>NZ_CM132916.1:335000-4702500 GCF_054030835.1 Stenotrophomonas sp. C-A
GTAACCAGAGGAAAAGAAATCAACCGAGATTCCGTAAGTAGCGACGAGCGAACGCGGACTAGCCCTTAAGCTGATTTGGTTCTAGGAAAACGCTCTGGAAAGAGCGGCCATAGAAGGTGATAGCCCTGTATCTGAAAGGGCCATTTCAGTGAAGACGAGTAGGGCGGGGCACGTGAAACCCTGTCTGAACATGGGGGGACCATCCTCCAAGGCTAAATACTACTGACCGACCGATAGTGAACCAGTACCGTGAGGGAAAGGCGAAAAGAACCCCGGAGAGGGGAGTGAAATAGAACCTGAAACCGTGTGCGTACAAGCAGTAGGAGCTCCGCAAGGAGTGACTGCGTACCTTTTGTATAATGGGTCAGCGACTTACTGTTCGTGGCAAGCTTAACCGTATAGGGGAGGCGAAGGGAAACCGAGTCTGATAAGGGCGCATAGTCGCGGGCAGTAGACCCGAAACCGGGTGATCTAGTCATGCCCAGGGTGAAGGTGCGGTAACACGCACTGGAGGCCCGAACCCACTCCCGTTGCAAAGGTAGGGGATGAGGTGTGATTAGGAGTGAAAAGCTAATCGAACCCGGAGATAGCTGGTTCTCCTCGAAAGCTATTTAGGTAGCGCCTCATATGTATCCTCTCGGGGGTAGAGCACTGTTATGGCTAGGGGGTCATCGCGACTTACCAAACCATTGCAAACTCCGAATACCGAGACGGACTGTATGGGAGACACACGGCGGGTGCTAACGTCCGTCGTGAAAAGGGAAACAACCCAGACCCACAGCTAAGGTCCCAAATTCACTGCTAAGTGGAAAACCATGTGGAAAGGCACAGACAGCCAGGAGGTTGGCTTAGAAGCAGCCACCCTTTAAAGAAAGCGTAATAGCTCACTGGTCGAGTCGGTCTGCGGGGAAGATTTAACGGGGCTAAGCAGTGAACCGAAGCTTGGGGTGCATACTTTGTATGCGCGGTAGAGGAGCGTTCCGTAAGCCGTTGAAGGTGGATTGAGAAGTCTGCTGGAGGTATCGGAAGTGCGAATGCTGACATGAGTAACGATAATGCGGGTGAAAAACCCGCACGCCGAAAGCCCAAGGTTTCCTTGCGCAACGTTAATCGGCGCAGGGTGAGTCGGCCCCTAAGGCGAGGACGAAAGTCGTAGTCGATGGGAAGCAGGTTAATATTCCTGCACCTCGCGTAAGTGCGATGGAGGGACGGAGAAGGTTAGGTGTACCAGGCGTTGGTTGTCCTGGGGAAAGGCGGTAGGTTTGGATCTTTGGCAAATCCGGGATCCTTTAAGACCGAGCACCGAGACGAGCCTTTATGGCGAAGTCACTGATACCACGCTTCCAGGAAAAGCTCCTAAGCTTCAGCTTACGCAGACCGTACCGTAAACCGACACAGGTGGGTAGGATGAGAATTCTCAGGCGCTTGAGAGAACTCGGGTGAAGGAACTAGGCAACATGGCACCGTAACTTCGGGAGAAGGTGCACCCTTTTTGGTGGCTCGTGCGAGCTATAGCTGAAGAGGGTCGCAGTAACCAGGCCGCTGCGACTGTTTATCAAAAACACAGCACTCTGCAAACACGAAAGTGGACGTATAGGGTGTGACGCCTGCCCGGTGCTGGAAGGTTAATTGATGGGGTCAGCCGCAAGGCGAAGCTCTTGATCGAAGCCCCAGTAAACGGCGGCCGTAACTATAACGGTCCTAAGGTAGCGAAATTCCTTGTCGGGTAAGTTCCGACCTGCACGAATGGCGTAACGACAGCGGCGCTGTCTCCACCCGAGACTCAGTGAAATTGAAATCGCTGTGAAGATGCAGCGTTCCCGTGGCAAGACGGAAAGACCCCGTGAACCTTTACTATAGCTTTACACTGAACGTTGAGTTCGTCTGTGTAGGATAGGTGGGAGGCTATGAAACTGTGGCGCTAGCTGCAGTGGAGCCATCCTTGAAATACCACCCTGTCGTGCTTGACGTTCTAACCTGGGCCCATTATCTGGGTCGGGGACCGTGTATGGTGGGTAGTTTGACTGGGGCGGTCTCCTCCTAAAGAGTAACGGAGGAGCTCGAAGGTACGCTCAGCGCGGTCGGACATCGCGCACTGTGTGCAAAGGCATAAGCGTGCTTGACTGCAAGATCGACGGATCAAGCAGGTAGGAAACTAGGACTTAGTGATCCGGTGGTTCTGTATGGAAGGGCCATCGCTCAACGGATAAAAGGTACTCCGGGGATAACAGGCTGATACCGCCCAAGAGTTCATATCGACGGCGGTGTTTGGCACCTCGATGTCGGCTCATCACATCCTGGGGCTGTAGTCGGTCCCAAGGGTATGGCTGTTCGCCATTTAAAGTGGTACGCGAGCTGGGTTCAGAACGTCGTGAGACAGTTCGGTCCCTATCTGCCATGGGCGTTGGAGATTTGAGAGGGGCTGCTCCTAGTACGAGAGGACCGGAGTGGACGAACCTCTGGTGTTCCGGTTGTCACGCCAGTGGCATTGCCGGGTAGCTATGTTCGGAAGCGATAACCGCTGAAAGCATCTAAGCGGGAAGCGCGCCTCAAGATGAGATCTCCCGGGGCACAAGCCCCCTGAAGGAACCATGTAGACTACGTGGTTGATAGGTCAGGTGTGTAAGTACAGCAATGTATTGAGCTAACTGATACTAATGATCCGAGAGGCTTGACCATATAACCTCAAGTTGCCTTGGCTTTACGACAACGTCGTAAGAGCATCCAAGTGCACGCTACGTCACAAGAACTACGAGAGGCAGGCGCCTTATCCAGCTGTATCGGATGGCGACGCTCCAACCGCCTCCCTGGTGAAATTAGCGCTGTGGAACCACCCGATCCCATCCCGAACTCGGAAGTGAAACGCAGCTGCGCCGATGGTAGTGTGGCTCAAGCCATGCGAGAGTAGGTCATCGCCAGGGTTTACACCCAAAACCCCGCTGCTCACGCAGCGGGGTTTTTCTTATTAAGTGAAGGCACTGCATTTTCCGGGTGGCTTCCGCCCCAAGGGCAAGATCGCGAAGCTGGCGCTGCAAGCGCTGCTGCAACCGTCTCCCTGGTGAAATTAGCGCTGTGGAACCACCCGATCCCATCCCGAACTCGGAAGTGAAACGCAGCTGCGCCGATGGTAGTGTGGCTCAAGCCATGCGAGAGTAGGTCATCGCCAGGGTTTACACCCAAAACCCCGCTGCTCACGCAGCGGGGTTTTTCTTTGTGTGCAGGAAATACCGGGTAATGCCGGCCACTGGCCGGCAGACGCGTTGATGGAACCGCCGCGAGCGGCGGCGCCAACCAAAGTTGGCGACTACCGATGGCAGAGGGATCAGCGGTAGATCCACGCCATGCGTGGATGCTCCCCGCAAGGAACCAAGGCGCCAACCAAGGTTGGCCGCTACACACAGCAGGCCAAGGTTGGCACCCACCAAGGGCGGAGCGCACAAAAAAAAGCGGCGCCCCGTGGGGCGCCGCTCTGCTCTCAACGATGTTCAGTCGAGCATGGCCCGACTTACTTGGCCGGGGCCTTGTCCTTCATCATCGCGTCGCGGGCCGCCTTGAACGGGTTGCCCTCGTACCAGTTCGGCCAACGATCGCCGCCGGCCAGCTCCTTGCCGACGCCATACATCAGCTGCAGGTCTTCGACCGTACCGTCCAGCTTCCAGGTGGACGCATCGAACTCGTCCTTCGGGCCGTGGTAACGGTTGGCACCGTAGTCCGCCGCGGCCTTGCGGCCAGCGTCCACGCCACCGTCGCGCAGATCTTCGCCGCCATCGGCGTACAGGGCCGGCACGCCGGCCTTGGCGAAGTTGAAGTGATCCGAGCGGAAGTAGAAGCCGCTCTGCACCGAGGTCTCACCATGCAGCGTGCGGTCCTGGGCCGCAGCCAGCGGCTTGAGGATGTCTTCCAGTTCCGAGCTGCCGAAGCCGGTGACGGTCACGTCCTTGGCACGGCCGGCCACCGACATCGCGTCGATGTTGATCACACCTGCGATCTTGTCCAGCGGGAACGTCGGGTGGGAGACGTAGTACTTCGAACCCAGCAGGCCGGACTCTTCCAGAGTCACGGCCAGGAACACCACCGAACGTTCCGGCTTCGGATCCTGGTGGGCCATTGCTTCAGCCACCTCGAGGATGCCGGCCACGCCGGTCGCGTTGTCGACTGCGCCGTTGTAGATGTTGTCGCCGGTCTCACCCTCATGCTTGCCCAGGTGATCCCAGTGCGCCATGTACAGCACGGCTTCGTCGGCACGCTTGCTGCCGGGCAGCACGCCCACCACGTTGCGCGACTGCTTCTGCGCGATCTGGCTCTTCAGGTCGACCGCAGCGGTGGCCTTCAGCGGTACCGGTTTGAAGCCGCGCTTGCTGGCGTCCTTGTAGGCCTGCGCCAGGTCCAGGCCGGCACCGGCGAACAGCGCCTTGGCGGCGTCGGCACTCAGCCAGCCCTGCACCGGAATGCGGGCTTCCGGGTCATCCTTGGCCGGCAGGTCGTACTGCGGGCCGGCCCAGGAATTCTTCACCACATCCCAGCCGTAGGAAGCGCCGGCAGTGTCGTGCACGATCAGGGCGGCAGCGGCGCCCTTGCGCGCAGCCTCCTCGAACTTGTAGGTCCAGCGGCCGTAGTAGGTCATGCGCTTGCCGTCGAACAGCTTCGCATCATCGACATGGAAGCCCGGGTCGTTGACGAACATCACGACCGTCTTGCCCTTCCAGTCCTGGCCGGCATAGTCGTTCCACTTCTGCTCCGGCGCATCGACGCCGTAGCCGACGAACACCAGGTCGCTGGCATCGACCTTCACCTCGGCCTGGCCGGTACGGGTGCCGACCACCATATCGGTGCCGAACTTCAGCTCGGTGGTCTTGCCGCCCTGGGTGATCTTCAGCACGGTCGACGTGTCGGCCGTGGTCTCGGTCATCGGCACATCCTGGAACCAGCTGTCGCCGTTGCCGGGCTGCAGGCCGATGCGCTGCATCTGGTCGCGGATGTAGTTGACCGTCAGTTCCTCGCCCTTGCTGCCCGGGGCGCGGCCTTCGAATTCATCCGAAGCCAGCGTCTTGACCATCTCGGCGAAGTCGCCGGCGTTGATCTCCGGCGAGAACGCATGGGCCGCCGGCTTGGCAGCGGCGGTGTCGGTGGCCGGCGCGGGCGCCGGAGTGTCTTCGCCTTTGCAGGCACTGAGTGCGGCCGCAGCGGCCAGGCACAGGAGGAGTTTGCGGGGCATCGTCGATTCCTGGAAAACAAAGGGCGGCCGCACCTCGTGTACGACCGGTAACAGCGAGTATCACCGAACCGATGGGCGCGGTGTGCTCAGTCCGCCGGAGCGGTTTCGGTGTCGAACGGGATCGGCTCGGCGCCGGTGACCGGGCCGATGCGGGCCGTGCGGTGCACGTACAGCACCACCTCGCGCTCGAACTGCAACGGGCCGTCGACCACGGCATTCGGGCCGATGATCACGCGTGGCTTGCGGCTGGCGGTCAGCGAGACGCTGAAGTTCGGCTTGCGCACGTGCACACCGCCCTTGACCTGCGAACCGATGCCCACGGTGATGTCACCGTTGACGGTTTCCACGTCGTTGCCGACGCGGCTTTCGACCAGCCCGATGCCACCGTTCACGGTTTCAACGCCGCCTTCGATCTGGCTGCCGCGATCGCTGAAGATGCTGCCGTTGACGGTGCTGACGTTGCCATGGGCGATCACTTCGCGGCCCAGGCGTACACCGCCGTTGACCGTTTCGATCTTGCCGGTGCGCGCGCGATCGGCGACCTTCACCCCGCCGTTGACGGTGTCGATGCTGCCGGTCTCGACGCCTTCGCCGACGCGGATGCCGCCGTTGACGGTGTCCAGCTTGCCGTAGCGCTGGCCGGGTTCGGCGCTGATGCTGCCGTTGACCTTGCTGATGTTCTGCTGGGCACAGACCGGCCCGGTGGCCAGCAGTACGCCCAACAGCAGCGGAATGGAGAGAGCTTTCATGGGGACCTCGATGGATGTGCGGCTGGCAGGCCGCGTGCGGAGATGTCACCATTCCCCGGTACCCCCTGCAACTGCCTGAAGTCACTGGAAAGCCCTTGCGCAACAACGCCTTCCCATCACGCCGACATCACATCGCCGCTGCCCGCGGCGGGCGCTGCCTGCTGTTGGGGCTGGCCTTGGCACTGGCGTTGCCGTTGCCGGGTGCCGCGCAGACCACGCGCGAGACCGAGCGCAAGCTGCAGAAACTGCGCAGTGAACTGAAGGGCGTGGCGCAGGAGCGCCGGCAGATCGAAGGCCAGCGTGGCCAGGCCTCGCAGCAGCTGCGCGAGGCAGATGAGAAGGTGGCCCGCACCGGCCGTGCGCTTGCGCAGACGGAAACCGCGCTGCGCGAGCAGGGACGGGCCCTGGCCGAGGCCGAACAACGCCGCAGCACGCTGCAGACCAACCTCGCCCAGCAGCATCGCGAGTTGGCCGGCCTGCTGCGTGCGGCCTACCAGCTGGGCAACCACGCACCACTGAAGCTGCTGCTGTCGCAGGACACGGTGGCCGATGCCAATCGCGCCCTGGCCTACCATCGTTACCTGCAGCGCGAACGTGCGCAGCGCATCACCACGCTGACCGCTGACCTGAAGGAACTGGAAGCGCTGCAGGCGCAGATCGCCGAGCGCAAGCAGAAGCTGCAGGGTGCACAGCAGGACCAGAAGCAGCAGGCCGCGGCGCTGGAAGCCGACCGTCGCGATCGCGCAAAGACCGTGGCCTCGCTGGACGAGCGCTTCAAGGACCAGCGCGAGAAGGAACAGGCGCTGGGCCAGGATGCCAAGGCGCTGGAAACACTGCTGGCCAATCTGCGTGCTGCTGCGGCCCGCGCCGAGGCCGAGCGTCGCGCGGCTGCACGTCGTGCGGCAGCGGAGAAGGCTGCCGCCGAACGTGCGGCACGCCAGGCCGCGGCACAGGGACGGCCGCCGCCGCCCACCAAGGTTCCGCCGGCGGTGGCGTCCGCACCGGCCCCGAAGGTCGGTGGCCTGGGCTGGCCGTTGTCCGGCAACCTGCTGGCCCGCTACGGCGGCAAGCTGCCCGATGGCCGCACCAGCAGCGGCGTGCTGATCGGCGCCCCGGCCGGAAGCACCGTCACCGCGGTGGCCGACGGCACCGTGGTGTTCTCCGACTGGATGACCGGCTACGGCATGATCCTGATCGTCGACCACGGCAATGGCTACATGAGCCTGTATGCCCACAACGACACCCTGCTGAAGGATGCCGGCGCGCGGGTCAGCCGCGGCGATGCGGTGGCCAAGGTCGGCAATTCCGGGGGCCAGGGCGTGACCGCGCTGTACTTCGAGCTGCGCCGTGGCGGGCAGCCGGTCAATCCGGACAGCTGGCTGCAGCGGCGCTGAATCCCGGCCCGCCACGTGCGGGCTGGATTCAACGGGAATTTAGCTGTGCTTCGCGCATAATCGGTGCATGTGCCTTGGGCACCATGCCACCGTCGACAGGAGTGATCCATGCGCGCAGCCCGTACCGCCACCCTCTTGCTGGCCCTGTTGCCAGCGCTGTCCTGGGCGCAGCAGACCGCGCCCGCCCCGAGTCAGGAAACCAGCGGGCAGGCAGCGAACAGCGAGGAGGCGGTGACCTCGAAGGTGCCGCTGGAGGACATCCGCCGTTTCGTGGCCGTATACAACGCGGTGCGCGCCGCCTATGTCGACCCGGTCGATGACAAGAAGCTGATGCAGTCGGCCGTGCGCGGCCTGCTGCTCGACCTCGATCCGCACAGCACCTACTTCAACAAGGAAGACGCGCAGGCCTTCGACGAGCAGGCCAACGGTGCCTACGAGGGCATCGGCGTGGAGCTGCAGCAGCAGCCGGACAACGCCAGCATGAAGGTCATTTCGCCGATCGACGACACGCCGGCGGCCAAGGCCGGCATCCTCGCCGGTGACCTGATCATCGCCATCGACGGCAAGCCGATCAGCGCCATTGATGCGAGTGAACCGCTGCGTGGCCCGGCCGGCAGCAAGGTGGTGCTGACCATCGTGCGCGACGGCAAGCCCAAGCCATTCGACGTGAGCCTGACCCGCCAGACCATTCGCGTGACCAGCGTGAAGAGCCGCATGCTGGAACCGGGCTACGGCTACATCCGTCTGAGCACCTTCCAGGCCGATACCGGTTCGGACTTCCAGAAGCAGGTGCAGCAGTTGCAGAAGCAGGCCGGTGGTCAGCTCAAGGGCCTGGTGCTGGATCTGCGCAGCAACCCGGGTGGCCTGCTGACCGCTGCGGTGCAGGTGGCCGATGATCTGCTCGACAAGGGCAACATCGTCAGCACCCGTGGCCGCATCAGCATCAGCGATGCACGGTTTGACGCGACCCCGGGCGACCTGCTGAAGGGCGCACCGGTGGTGGTGCTGGCCGATGCCGGTTCGGCCAGTGCCTCGGAAGTGCTGGCCGGCGCCCTGCGCGCCAACAAGCGCGCGCGCGTGGTCGGCAGCCGCACCTTCGGCAAGGGCTCGGTGCAGACCGTGCTGCCGCTGGACAACGGTGATTCGGTGAAGCTGACCACCGCGCGCTATTACACGCCCAGCGGCAAGTCGATCCAGGCCACCGGCATCGTGCCGGACGTTGAACTGAAGCCGGCCGCCACCCCGGCGGAAGACGCACTGCCGGCCAGCCTGAGCGACTACAGCGAAGCGACCCTGCCGGGCCATCTGCGCGGCGATGACGAAGGCACCGAGGGCTACCACGCCGGTGCGGTGCTGCCGGGCGATGGCCCGATCAACGACGCGCTGGCCGAGCTGAAGAATCCGGGTTCGGTGGCTGCACGCTTGAAGGCCGAAGCGGCGAAGGCCGTGAAGGCCGCAGCTGCGAAGCCGGAAGCGAAGGCCGAACCGAAGTCGGAAGCAAAGCCGGAAGCGAAGCCGGAAGCAAAGCCCGCACCGGCTCCGGCCAAGCCCTGATTCTGTAGAGTCGAGCCGTGCTCGACTAATCTACGAACGAGCGGGTGAGCGTGGAGCCGGCCAGCGGCCGGCACCACCAGGGGTTCAGAAGCCGTGCCGCTTGCGCAGGCGGCGTGCGATCGCCGCGCGCACGTACACGCCGTACAGCAGGCCGAACAGGAAGCCACCGATGTGCGCCCACCAGGCCACCATGCCGAAGCTTGGGCCGATGTGGGCGAACACCACCTGCAGGGCGGCCCAGACGCCGATCAGCAGGTAGGCCGGGGCGCGCACGAACTCCAGGAACAGGCCCAGCGGGATCACCACGCCCAGCCGGGCGCCCGGGAACAGGGCCAGATAGGCGCCGATCAGCGCTGACACCGCACCGCTGGCACCGATGATGATCTGGTCCGGGCTGCCCATGGTGTAGATCGCCACCAGGTTCGATACCGCGCCGCCCACCAGGAACAGCAGCAGCAACCGCCACGGCCCCAGCACCCGCTCGGCGGGCAGGCCGAAGATCAGCAGGAACACCAGATTGCCCAGCAGGTGTGACCAGTCCGCGTGCAGGAACAGGGCGGTGAACAGGCGCAGCACGCTGCCGTCCTGCAGGGTCGCCCACCAGTCCAGCGGGTGGGTCAGGCCGGTGGACAGGGCGCCCCAGTCCAGCCAGAGGCTGCCCCGCGCGTCGTCCGGACGCGAGATCGACCACAGGAACGCCAGCCACAGTGCCGCAAACAGCACGGGCGTGGCCCAGCGCAGGGCTGCCTTCTTGCGCGACGGGAGGGAGACGAACATGGGCACTAGCCTAGCGTGAGGGCGCTTACGGCGGGGATTGTCCTGTTCAGCTTTTGAGACGAAAAAAGCGCCTGCGCTGTTATTGTTTCATTAACAGCTCTGGGTAATACTCGCATACGGCGTCGTATGTCGGGAGGGGAATCCGGCGCGCTCCGAAGGGCCCCAAGGCCCGCCGGGCGCAGGCGCACTCAGAGCACCATCACCGCTTACCGGAGAGAGAGAACTACGATGCAAACCGCTTCCACCATTGCCCGATTGACCCTGCTGGCCGTCGGCGTTGCCGGTGCGCTGGCTGCTGCCGACGCCAATGCCGCTGCCTTCCAGCTGAAGGAAAACAGCGCCAAGGGCCTGGGCCGCGCGTTCGCCGGCTCCGGCAGCGCCGAAGGCGACGCCTCCATCATCGCCGTCAACCCGGCCGGCATGCGCCAGCTCGATGGCACCATGGTCCAGGGCGACCTGAGCGCCATCAGCTTCAAGGCCGAGTTCAAGGGCCAGGGCCGCAATGCAGCAGGCCGTCCGCAGACCGGTGGTGACGGCGGCGACGCCGGCATGATCGCTCCGGTTCCGGCCGCGTACTTCCACATGCCGATCGGCGAGAAGGCCCACTTCGGTGTGTCGCTGACCGCACCGTTCGGCTTCAAGACCGAATACGACAACGGTTGGGTCGGTCGTTACAGCGGCCTGAAGACCGATCTGAAGGCCATCGACCTCGGCTTCGCCGCGTCGTATGACGTCAACCCGTACGTGTCCTTCGGCGCGTCGGTGTTCGTCGAGCACCTGACCATCGAGCTGAGCAACGCCGTCGACTACGGCAGCATCCTGGCCGGTGCCGGCGCTCCGGGCTTCGCCCCGGGCAGCGCCGATGGCACCCTGAAGATCGAGGGTGACAACAATGCCGTGGGCTGGACCGTCGGTGGCCTGTTCTCGATCGACGAGAACACCCACATCGGCCTGAGCTACCGTTCGAAGGTCGAGCACAAGATCACCGGTGGTGATGCGACCTTCAGCGGCGCCGACCGCGCCCGTTCCCTGCTGACCAACTCGCCGCGTACCCGCGGTTGGTTCATGGACACCAGCGGCAAGGCCACGGTGACCATGCCGGCCTCGGCCACCCTGAGCGTGACCCACAAGGTCAACGACCGCTGGACCGTGATGGGCGACGTGACCCGCACCGCCTGGTCGACCGCCTTTGACAGCGTCACCGTCGACTACGCTTCGCCGCAGGCGGATTCGGTCCTGGAGTTCGGCTACCGTGACACCACCTTCGTGTCGCTGGGCGCCGACTACAAGCTGAGCGACACCGTCACCCTGCGCGGTGGTGTTGCGCTGGACCAGACCCCGACCACCGACGCCCACCGCGACGTCCGCGTGCCGGATACCAGCCGCAAGTGGCTGTCGCTGGGCGTGGGCTGGACCCCGTCGCAGAACACCGAGTGGAACTTTGGCTACACCCACCTGTTCACCAGCGATCCGAACGTGAACGTGCGTGCGACCACTGCCAACCAGGGCAACTCGCTGTCGGGCAAGTACAAGGTCCGTGGCGACGTGCTGGCTGCTTCGTTCCAGTACAAGTTCTGATCCAGGCCTCGGCCTGACGCAGTACACGGAAGGCCCCGCGCAAGCGGGGCCTTCTTTTTTTGTGGAACGCCTTGGGGCATCCACGCAGGGTGTGGATGCAGCCGATTGCCTACGCAGCGCGTGGATCCACGACAATAGCGCGATGAACCTGTCCGACCCGAACTTCCAGCTGGAGCTGGCCGCCAACATCGCCGTCGCCGGCTCGATCCTGCTGGCCGGCCGCAACAACGTGCACACCTGGTGGCTGGGCATCGTCGGCTGCGCGCTGTTCGCGGCGGTGTTCGAGCGCTCTCACCTGTATGCAGACATGGTGCTGCAGTTCTTCTTCATCGCCATCAGCGTGCTGGGCTGGTGGCAGTGGCTGCGCGGCGACCACGGTGCACCCCTGCCGATCACCTCATTGCGACCGCGTGCCTGGGCGTGGCTGGCACCACTGGCGGTGGTGGCCACCTTCGGCTACGGCTGGATGCTGACCCGCCTGACCAACGCCTACGCGCCCTACATCGATTCGGCGGTGCTGGTGCTGAGCGTGATCGCACAGATCCTGATGATGCGGCGCAAGCTGGAATCGTGGTGGGTGTGGCTGCTGGTGAACACCGTTGCGGTGCCGCTGTACTACAGCCGTGGCCTGCATCTGACCTCGATCCTGTACGTGGGCTTCTGGATCAATGCACTGGTGGCGTTGCGCCACTGGCGCAATCTGATGCGGGTGTAGAGCCGAGAACGGGCTCGGCTGTAACGTTCAAGCCGAGCATGGGCTCGGCTCTACAGGGAAAAAGAGGCACAAAAAACCCCGCTTTCGCGGGGTTTTCCGCTCACTGCATGACGCCGGGCGATCAGTCGCCCAGGGTCAGCAGCGAGGCGTTGCCGCCGGCGGCGGTGGTGTTCACCGTCACCGTCTTCTCGGTGGCGAAACGCAGCAGGTAGTGCGGGCCGCCGGCCTTCGGACCGGTGCCGGACAGGCCCTGGCCGCCGAACGGCTGCACGCCGACCACCGCACCGATCTGGTTGCGGTTGACGTAGACGTTGCCGACGTGGACGCCGTTGCTGATGCGGTCGACGGTCTCGTCGATGCGCGAATGCACGCCCAGGGTCAGGCCGTAGCCGGTGGCGTTGATCTGGTCGATCACCGCGTCGAGCTGGTCGCCCTTCCAGCGGATGACGTGCAGCACCGGACCGAACACTTCCTTCTGCAGCTGGCCCAGGTCCTTCAGTTCGTACGCGCGCGGTGCGAAGAAGGTGCCATTGGCGGCTTCGGTGGATAGCTCGGCAGCGGCGATCAGGCGCGCTTCGCGGTCCATGCGCGCGGCGTGATCCTGCAGGATCTTCAGCGCATCGGCGTCGATCACCGGGCCGACGTCGGTGGACAGCAGGCCGGGGTTGCCGACCTTCAGTTCCTTCATCGCACCGGCCAGCATGGTCATCACCTTGTCGGCGATGTCGTCCTGCACGAACAGCACGCGTGCGGCCGAGCAGCGCTGGCCGGCGGAGGTGAAGGCCGAACCGATCGCGTCCTTGACCAGCTGTTCCGGCAGCGCCGAGGAATCAGCGATGAAGGCGTTCTGGCCGCCGGTCTCGGCGATCAGCACACCAATGGCGGCATCACGCGCGGCCATCGCGCGGTTGATCGCTCGGGCGGTGTCGGTGGAACCGGTGAAGGCCACGCCAGCGACGCGCGGGTCGGCGGTCAGCGCCGCACCTACGGTGGCACCGTCGCCGGGCAGGAACTGCACCACCTCGGCCGGCACGCCGGCGTCATGCAGCAGTTTCACCGCGTAGTAGCCGATCAGGTTGGTCTGCTCGGCCGGCTTGGCGATCACGCTGTTGCCAGCGGCGAGTGCAGCGGCCACCTGGCCCAGGAAGATCGCCAGCGGGAAGTTCCACGGGCTGATGCAGACGAACACGCCGCGGCCGTGCAGCTGCAGCTCGTTGGATTCACCGGTCGGGCTCGGCAGCTTCTCGGCGTGGCTGAACTGCTCGCGTGCCTGCTTGGCGTAGTAGCGCAGGAAGTCCACCGCTTCGCGCACTTCGGCGATGCTGTCGGGCAGGCTCTTGCCGGCTTCCTTCACGCACAGCGCCATGAACTCCGGCATGCGCGCTTCCAGCTGGTCGGCGGCGTGCTCGAGGATGGCGGCGCGGCTGGCGGCCGGTGTGCGGTTCCAGGCCGGCTGCGCGGCCACGGCATTGGCCAGGGCCTTCTGCACGGTGGCAGCGTCGGCGGCCAGCCACTGGCCGACCACTTCACGGGTGTCGGCCGGGTTGGTCACCGGCAGCGCGGCGCCGGCCGGGTTCGCACCCGGTACCAGCGGAGCGGCCTGCCAGGGTTTCACGGCGGCGTTGATCTGCTCGGCCAGGGCGCGCAGTTCGTTGTCGTTGGCGAGGTTGGCGCCCATGGAGTTCTTCCTGTCGTGGTTCTGGCTGCGCAGCAGGTCAACCGGCAGCGGGATCTTGGGATGCGGAATCGATTCGAACGAGGACACCATCTCGACCGGATCGCGGATCAGGTCGGCGATCGGCACGCGCTCGTCGGTGATGCGGTTGACGAAGCTGGAGTTGGCGCCGTTTTCCAGCAGGCGGCGCACCAGGTACGGCAGCAGGTCTTCATGCGAACCGACCGGTGCGTACACGCGGCAGGGCAGGTTCAAGCGATCGGCCGGCACCACTTCGGCGTACAGGTCATCGCCCATGCCGTGCAGTTTCTGGTGCTCGTACACGCCACCGTTGGCGATGCTGCGCACTGCGGCGATGGTGTGCGCGTTGTGCGTGGCGAACATCGGGTAGATCGCGTCGGCATGGGTGAACAGACGCTTGGCGCACGCCAGGTAGGACACGTCGGTGTTCTGCTTGCGGGTGAACACCGGGTAGCCCGGATAGCCTTCGATCTGCGCGCGCTTGATCTCGGCGTCCCAGTAGGCGCCCTTGACCAGGCGCACCTGCAGGCGGCGACCGGCGCGGCGTGCCATGTCGGCCAGATGGTCGATCGTGTACGGGGTGCGCTTCTGGTAGGCCTGCACGACCACGCCGAAGCCATCCCAGCCGGCCAGCGAGGCGTCGGAGAACACCTGCTCGATGATGTCCAGCGACAGTTCCAGGCGGTCGGACTCTTCGGCGTCGACGGTGCAGCCGATGCCGTAGCTCTTGGCCAGCTGTGCCAGTTCCAGCACGCCCGGCACCAGGTCCTTCAGCACGCGCTCGCGCTTGGCGTGCTCGTAGCGCGGGTACAGCGCCGACAGCTTGATCGAGATGCCAGGGGCATTGTTGACGTCGCCGTCCGGACGGCCGCCGCGTGCCTTGTGATCGCCACCGATGGCGTGGATCGCACGACGGTAGTCTTCCAGGTAGCGCAGCGCGTCCTTCATGGTCAGCGCGCCTTCGCCCAGCATGTCGAACGAGTAGCGATAGCTGGCGTTGTCGCCCTTGTGCGAGCGCGCCAGTGCTTCGCTGATGGTGCGGCCCATGACGAACTGGTGGCCCATGATCTTCATCGCCTGGCGCACGGCCAGGCGCACCACCGGCTCACCCACGCGGCCGACCAGGCGCTTGAACGCGCTGGGCGCATCGGCGCGGGTGGCATCATTCATCTGCACCAGCTTGCCGGTCAGCATCAGGCCCCAGGTGGAGGCGTTGACCAGCACCGAGTCGCTGCCGCCCAGGTGCTTTTCCCAGTCGGCATCGGCCAGCTTGTCGCGGATCAGCTTGTCGGCGGTGTCCTGGTCCGGAATGCGCAGCAGCGCTTCGGCCACGCACATCAGCAGCACGCCTTCCTCGCTGCCCAGGTCGTACTGGCGCATGAAGGCTTCGATCGCGCCCTGGTCCTTGGCACGCACGCGCACGCGGCCGACCAGGTCGGCGGCCAGCGCCTGCACCCTGGCCTGCTCCTCGGCGGGCAGGCGCGCCTGTGCCAGCAGCTCGCGCACGTGGCTGGCCTCGTCCTTCAACCAGCCATCGGTGATGGCCTGGCGGAACGGGTTGGGGGGCGCCGGCAGTTCCGGCGACAGCAGCGCGCCGGGACGCGGAGCGTCGTGGGCGGCAGGGGAGGAGGAAGGTGCGTTCATGCCGGTCCGGCCAGTGGAAAACTTGGCGATTTTAATCATTTTTGCGGGTTCCGGAAGTGCCCCGCAGCCGCCTTCGTTAAGTGCTGATAGCCCCGAGCTGCGGTGGATTCAGCGTGTTCAGCAAGCTCAGAATAATTTGTGCTGAATTCGTCATTTGTGTCGCCGACCTCATGCTGTGTTGCAGCATGGGAAAAAGTGTGAATGCACCCTTGCTACCGGCGAGAGGGCGGGGCTACCATCGAGACGTTTCCCGCGGCAGGAACGCGGTTGCGACATGATCGAGGTGCTTCCAGCTCCGGATGGGTCAGGTACGCAGCTGCGGCTGCGTCCCCCACGGGCGCTCGATGCCCGGCAGTTCGTCCTGTTGTTCACCGTGTTGTCGGGTGCGATGTGGCTGGTGTCCGCCCTCGGGTGGTTGGCCGGCAATGCATTCGCCCCCCTGTTCGCGCTGCTGTACAGCCTGGTGCTGGCGGCGGCGCTGCGTGCCTTGTGGCGCAGCGGTGAACGGCAGGAGGAGATCCGGGTAGTGCCGGCGTACGTGGAGGTCATTCCCGTACCCGGTGGATCGCCGGTGTTCCGGGCCCACCCCCACTGGGTGCGCCTGCTCACCGACGATGAGAGGGTCCGGCTGGCATCCAGCGGCCGGCAGGTGGAGGTGGGGAGTTTCCTCGCGCCGGCCGAACGTCAGACGCTTGCAGAGACACTTGAAAGCTTGCTCGCCGCCAGCGATGGCGGCAACCGACGACGCTAAGGGTCTAGGCAATGAAGCAAAGCAGCAGGTGGGGCACGAAGTGCGTGAACGCGGTTGCCGCAGTGCTGGTGACCGGGGGACTGATGCCGTCGTTGGCCTGGGCCCAGGCGGCCGATCCCAAGCCGTGGCAGCTGAACATGGGCAAGGGGGTGACCCAGACCTCGCGCCTGGCCTGGGAATCGAACAACCTGTCGTTGATCATCTGCACGGTGATCGGCGTCATCGTGTTCGGGGCGATGGCCTACGCCATGTTCAAGTTCCGCAAATCCAAGGGCGCGGTCGCCGCCACCTTCAGCCACAACACCAAGGCCGAGGTGATCTGGACGGTGATCCCGGTGATCATCCTGATCGTGATGGCCTGGCCGGCCACGGCCAACCTGATCAAGATGTACGACACCCGCGATGCCGAGATGACGGTGAAGGTCACCGGCTACCAGTGGATGTGGAAGTACGAATATCTCGGCGAGAACGTCACCTTCACCAGCCGTCTGGACCGCGAGTCCGACCGTGTGCGGCAGAGCGGCGTCGTGCCGACCCGCGAGAGCCATCCGCACTACCTGCTGGATGTCGACAACCGCCTGGTGCTGCCGGTCGATACCAAGGTGCGCTTCGTCATCACCTCCGACGACGTGATCCACGCCTGGTGGGTGCCGGCGCTGGGCTGGAAACAGGACGCCATCCCCGGCTTCATCAATGAAGCCTGGACCAGCATCGAGCAGCCGGGTGTCTACCGCGGCCAGTGCGCCGAGCTGTGCGGCAAGGACCACGGTTTCATGCCGATCGTGGTCGAGGCGGTGTCCAAGGAGGAATTCAAGCAGTGGCTGGCGCAGCGCAAGCCGGCGCCGCCGGCCGCGCCGACAACGCCCGCGGCACCTGCAGAACCGGCTGCACCTGCGAGCGAAGCACCGGCAGCACCTGCGGCTGCCGAATCCGGCAGCGCACCTGCCACCGCGGCCAGCGGCGCGTGATGTAAAGCCCGCGGCCGCCTGCTGCGGCCGCGGTGACAACCGATTCTGAGAGGTGTTTTGCAATGGCGCACTCGGCAGTTGGGCACGACGATCACCATCACCACCAGAGCTTCTTCGAGCGTTGGTTCTTCTCGACCAACCACAAGGACATCGGCACGCTGTACCTGGGTTTCAGCTTCATCATGTTCATCATCGGTGCGGCGATGAGCGTGGTGATCCGCGCCGAGTTGGCGCAGCCGGGCCTGCAGTTCGTCAAGCCCGAGTTCTTCAACCAGATGACCACCGTGCATGCGCTGGTGATGATCTTCGGTGGCGTGATGCCGGCCTTCGTCGGCCTCGCCAACTGGATGATCCCGCTGCAGATCGGCGCGCCGGACATGGCGCTGCCGCGCATGAACAACTGGTCGTTCTGGTTGCTGCCGGTGGCCTTCAGCCTGCTGCTGCTGACCCTGTTCCTGCCCGGTGGTGCGCCGGCTGGTGGCTGGACGCTGTATCCGCCGCTGTCGCTGCAGGGCGGCTACAACGTGGCCTTCAGCGTGTTCGCGATCCACGTGGCCGGCATCAGTTCGATCATGGGTGCGATCAACATCATCGCCACCGTGCTGAACATGCGTGCGCCGGGCATCGACCTGCTGAAAATGCCGATCTTCTGCTGGGCCTGGCTGATCACCGCCTTCCTGCTGATTGCGGTGATGCCGGTGCTGGCCGGCGCGGTGACCATGCTGCTGACCGACAAGTTCTTCGGCACCAGCTTCTTCAATGCCGCCGGTGGCGGTGACCCGGTGATGTACCAGCACATCTTCTGGTTCTTCGGGCACCCCGAGGTCTACATCATGATCCTGCCCGCCTTCGGCGTGGTCAGCGAGATCATCCCGACCTTCAGCCGCAAGCCGCTGTTCGGCTACCAGGCGATGGTGTACGCCACCGCCGCCATCGCATTCCTGTCGTTCATCGTCTGGGCCCACCACATGTTCACCGTGGGCATGCCGCTGGGTGGCGAGATCTACTTCATGTTCGCCACCATGCTGATCTCGATCCCGACCGGCGTGAAGGTGTTCAACTGGGTCAGCACCATGTGGCGCGGCTCGCTGACGTTCGAGGCGCCGATGCTGTGGTCGGTGGCCTTCGTCATCCTGTTCACCATCGGTGGCTTCTCCGGCCTGATGCTGGCGATCGTGGCGGCCGACTTCCAGTACCACGACACCTACTTCGTGGTCGCCCACTTCCACTACGTGCTGGTGACCGGCGCGGTGTTCGCGCTGATTGCCGCGGTGTACTACTGGTGGCCGAAGTGGACCGGGCGCATGTACAGCGAGAAGTGGGCCAAGGTGCACTTCTGGTGGTCGATCGTGTTCGTCAACCTGCTGTTCTTCCCGCAGCACTTCCTCGGCCTGGCCGGCATGCCGCGCCGCATTCCCGATTACAGCGTGGCCTTCGCCGACTGGAACCTGATCAGCTCGATCGGTGCGTTCGGCATGTTCGTCACGCCGTTCATGATGGCCGCGATCCTGCTGTCCTCGCTGCGCAACGGCGAGAAGGCCGAGGCCCGTTCCTGGGAAGGCGCACGTGGGCTGGAGTGGACGTTGCCGTCGCCGGCACCGGCGCACACCTTCACCACGCCGCCGACCATCCGCCCGGGGGACCTGGCGCATGACGACATCACGCACTGAGGTGGGGCATGCATAACGAGAGCCCACTGCAGACCTGTAGAGCCGAGCCATGCTCGGCTGACGAAAAGCAGCCGAGCATGGCTCGGCTCTACAACAGCCCGGGCGAGGCCCCGGAAAACGGCATCGAACAGCAACGCCAGCGCGCCAAACGCACGGCGATGTGGGTCGGCGCCATCGCGGTGCTGGTCTACGTCGGCTTCATCCTCAGTGGGGTGATCGGCCGATGAGCGACGCACCGGCCACCGGGACCTCACGCAGTGCCGGGCTGCCGCGCCTGATCGGCGTGGCGGTGGCGGTGTTCCTGCTGACGTTCTCGCTGGTGCCGCTGTACCGCATCGCCTGCGAGAAGGTGTTCGGTGTGCGCCTGGAGCGCGGCCCCGGCAGCGAAGCCAGTGCGGGTGCGGCGTCCGGCAAGCGCACCGTACGCGTGGAATTCGATGGCGGCGTCAACTCGCGCCTGCCGTGGTCGTTCCACCCCGAGCAGCTGACCATGGACGTGGTGCCCGGCGAGCTCAACGAAGCGTTGTACTTCGCCCGCAACGACAGCCAGCAGGCGGTGGTGGGCAGTGCGGTGCCCTCGGTGGCACCGGCGCGTGCGTCGGGTTTCTTCAGCAAGACCGAATGTTTCTGTTTCACCGCGCAGACGCTGCAGGCCGGCGAGAAGCGCGACATGCCGGTGCGCTTCATCGTCGATCCGGATCTGCCGCCGGAAATCAGGACGATCACCTTGTCCTACACCTTCTACCGCAACGACGCACTCTCGGACCGGTTGGCCCCTGCGGCCACCTCCGAAGGCGCGCACGCCGCACCCTGACCCGGATACCGACATGGCCCAGACACCGACCGACGCCAACGTGTACTTCGTCCCGGCCCAGAGCAAATGGCCGTTCGTGGGTTCCATCGCGATGATGGTGACCATGGTCGGCGTGGCCAGCTGGCTCAACGATGCCAGCTGGGGACGCTGGACGTTCTACATCGGCATCGCGATGCTGGTGCTGACCCTGTTCTGGTGGTTCAGCGACGTGGTGCGTGAATCGCAGGCCGGCAACTACAACCACCAGGTCGATGGTTCGTTCCGGATGGGGATGATCTGGTTCATCTTCTCCGAGGTGATGTTCTTCGGCGCCTTCTTCGGCGCACTGTTCTATACCCGCAACCTGGGCCTGTCGTGGCTCAGTGGCGAAGGTCGCGGGGTGATGACCAACGAACTGCTCTGGCAGGGCTATTCGGCAGGATGGCCGACCAATGGCCCGGCGGCGATCGGCGGCGCGTTCCAGACCATCCCGGCCTGGGGCCTGCCGCTGATCAACACGCTGATCCTGCTCACCTCCGGCGTGACCCTGACCATCGCCCACCATGCACTGAAGGCCGGCAACCGCCGCCAGCTGCTGATCTGGCTGGGCCTGACCGTGGTGCTCGGCCTCGGCTTCCTGACCCTGCAGGCGGAGGAGTACATCCACGCCTACAAGGAACTGAACCTGACGCTCGGCTCGGGAATCTATGGTTCGACGTTCTTCATGCTGACCGGCTTCCACGGCGCGCACGTGCTGCTGGGCACGATCATGCTGATCGTGATGTGGCTGCGTTCGGCCAAGGGCCACTTCACCCGCGACAACCATTTCGGTTTCGAAGCCGCCGCGTGGTACTGGCACTTCGTCGACGTGGTGTGGCTGATGCTCTTCATGTTCGTCTACGTGCTTTGACCGCGCACGCATCGGTGGCCTCAGCCGCCGATGCCGTGCGGTTTGATCCAGCCCATGTAGATGCTCACGATCACCAGTACGATCAAGGCCACCGACACCCCGATGCGGCGTGTCAGTGCGTTGACCGTGCGCTTGGTCTGGCCGCGGTCGACCAGCAGGTAATACAGGCCGGCGCCCAGATTCCAGACAATGACGATCAGAAACGCGATTACCAGCAGGGTCTTCAGCGAATCACTCATGCGCGGCTCGAGGGCAGGGTGGATGGGCCTATCTGACCGCGTTTGCGCGGACTTGTCATGATGCGCCAGCACACGCGCGTTTTCGGATGGCTGCTGGCCGTGCTGGCAATGGCCGGTTTCACCGCATTGGGGCTGTGGCAGCTGCAGCGCATGCATGCCAAACAGGCAATGTTGGATGCACAAGGTCCAGCCGCAGCGCAGGTACTGTCGTTGGCGCAGGCGCTCGCAGCGCCCGGTGCGTTGCATGGCGTGGCCGACCACGGCCGCTTCCTTCCCGGCGTGGTGCTGCTGGACAATCAGACCCGGCACGGCCGCGCGGGCGTGAAGATCTACCGCCCGTTCCGCAGTGACGAGGGCAGCGTGCTGCTGGTCGATCTGGGATGGCGCGCGCTGCCGCCGGATCGCACCCTGCCGGATGTGCCGGCACCCCCTTCGCCGGTGGCCGTACGTGGGTTGCTGGCGCCGCCGCCGTCGGCCGGATTGGCACTCGGTCCCGCATTCTCCGCCACGGGGGAAGCGGGCCGCTGGCTGGCCAGCCGATTGCCGGCCGAAGGCCTGGCCCGCGCGCTGGGGGTGCAGTCACTTCCCGATCGTGTACTGCGCCTGGACCCGGCGCTGCCCTTCGGCGACGAACGTGATCTGGACCTGTTGCCGAACACGCTGCCACCGCAGCGTCACCTGGGCTACGCCGTGCAGTGGTTCGGCCTGGCCCTGACCGTGCTGGTGGTGGCGCTGGTGCTGGAATGGCGCAGGAGGCGCGCCGTGGCCCGACCGGCATCCCGTACCCAACCATGAGAAAATGCCCCGCATGAACACTGCTACGTCCCCGCAGGCGCGCGGCTCCGGCCGCCGGACCCTGGTGCTGCTGTTTGCCGTGTTCTTCGGGGCGATGGCACTGGCTGCCGTACTGCGCTTCTCCGGCTGGCAGCCCACCGGGCACCGTAATGCCGGCCAACTGCTGAAGCCGCCGGTGGACCTGCGCCAGCGGAGCCCGACCCTGGCCACTGGCCAAGCCTACCCGTGGAACCCGGAGGCCCGGACCTGGCGCCTGCTGGTGGCGCCGGCCGGAGTCTGCGACGCGCAGTGCGTCACTTTGTCGCAGGGACTGGGCAAGGTGTGGCAGCTGTTCGGCCATAACGCCGATAATGTCGAAATCCTGTGGCTGGGAACGCCACCGGCGTCGATCGCCTCGCTGCCCGCGCTGCGGCCGCTGGCTCCGTCGCCAGCACTGCGCGCGGCGCTGCCTGGCGTCGATGATCCGGCGGGATTGCCGGTCTACGTGATCGATCCGAACGGCTTCGTGATCATGCGTCATGCCCCGGGCACCGACCTGGGTGGCCTGCGCAAGGACATGGCCACGTTGCTGAAACTGAAGTGAGTCCCGTTTGATGAGCCTTTCCGCGCGTCCGGCGCTGCACCGCAATTTCCACCGCCTGGCGTGGTTCGCCATGATCATGACCGCGAGCACGATCATGTTCGGTGCCTTCGTGCGCCTGTCCGATGCCGGCCTGAGCTGCCCGGACTGGCCCACCTGCTATGGCCAGGCCACCTGGCCGCAGCACGTGGAAGAGACCATTGGCCACCCGGCGGCGGAGATCCGCCCGCTGGAAACCCACAAGGCCTGGCGTGAGCAGGTGCATCGCTTCCTGGCCGGCGCACTGGGCATCGAGATCCTGACCCTGGCCCTGCTGGCCACGCGCAAGCGGCGATTCGGAAGCACGGCGGTGGTGACCGCGTGTGTGCTGGTGGCCGCCGGCATACCGCTGTACATGATGGGCTGGCATGGCACGGCCAGCGCTTTGGCCCTCATAGGCGAAGCGATCCTGCTGATCGCCGCGCTGCGCTGGAGCAACATCGACCTGGCGCGCGCTGCCCTGCTGACCCTGGCGGTGGTGATCTTCCAGGCGCTGCTGGGCATGTGGACGGTAACCCTGCTGCTGAAACCCATCGTGGTGATGGGCCACCTGCTGGGCGGCATGCTGATGTTCGCGCTGCTGGTGTGGATGGCCTGGCGCGCAACGCACATGCCGATCACCCTGGCCGAAGCGCCGAAGCTGAAGTGGCTGCTGCGCATCGGTGTGGCGGTGCTGGTCACCCAGATCGCACTGGGGGGCTGGGTCAGTGCCAACTACGCGGCGCTGGCCTGCGGCGGCGGAAGCGCCTCGCTGGACAACTTCCCGCGCTGCGCCAACCAGTGGTGGCCGCAGCACAACTTCGTCGAAGGCTTCACCCTGTGGCGTGGCATCGGCGTGGACTACGAAGGCGGCGTGCTGGATGGCGCTTCGCGTATCGCCATCCAGATGGCGCACCGCCTGTTCGCGGTGGTGGTGGCTGTCTACCTGCTGTGGCTGGGCGTACGCCTGTTCCGGTTGCCGAGCATGCGTGGCTGGGCCAGCGCGCTGATGGCGCTGCTGGTGCTGCAGGTCACCCTCGGCATCCTCAATGTGAAGCTGGCGCTGCCGCTGGAAGTGGCGGTGGCCCACAACGGCGTGGCCGTTGCCCTGTTGTTCGTGCTGGTCAGCCTGCTGGCCCGCCTGCGTGCCCCGGACTGATTCCATGTTTTCCAATTACCGCCAGTACTGGGACCTGACCAAACCCAAGGTCGTCGCCCTCATTGTCTTCACTGCCCTGGTCGGCATGGTCCTGGCCATCCCCGGCGTGCCCAGCTGGGAGCAGGTGCGCGCCGGCGTGCTCGGTTTCCTCGGCATCTGGCTGGCCGCTTCGGCCGCCGCCGCCATCAACCAGCTGCTGGATGCCCACATCGATGCGCAGATGGCGCGCACCTCGTGGCGTCCGCTGGTGGTGGGCAAGGTCAAGCCGTGGCAGGTGCTGGTGTTCGCCGGCGTGCTGATCGTGCTGTCGATGACCATCCTGGTGCTGTGGGTGAATCTGATCACTGCGGTGCTGACCTTCGCCTCGCTGATCGGTTATGCGGTGATCTACACCGTGTACCTCAAGCGTGCGACCTCGCAGAACATCGTCATCGGTGGTCTGGCCGGCGCGATGCCGCCGATGCTGGGCTGGGCCGCGGTGACCGGCATGCAGGGTTCGTCGGACTGGGCGTATTCGTCGCTGCTGGTGCTGATCATCTTCATCTGGACGCCGCCGCACTTCTGGGCGCTGGCGATCTTCCGCCGCGAGGACTACGCCAAGGCCGAAATCCCGATGCTGCCGGTGACCCATGGCGTGGTGCACACCCGCAAGCAGATCATGGTCTATTCGGTGGTGCTGGCACTGGTCTGCCTGCTGCCGTACCTGGTGGGCATGAGCGGCGCGTTCTACCTGGGCGGCGCGATCGTGCTCAACGCCGTATTCCTCTGGTACGCCTGGCGCATGCTGAACCCGCCGGACGAGCTGTTCTCGATGAAGATGTTCTATTACTCCATCGTGTACCTGATGGCGCTGTTCGCCTTCCTGCTGGTGGACCACTGGATCCTGCCCTGGTTGTGACCGGCTGCCCTTTGTAGAGTCGAGCCATGCTCGACTCAGGGTCAGATCCCCAGCGGGGCTCTGACCCGGTCTGATGGCAGGAGCATCCACGCATGGCGTGGATCCACTCCGGATCACAGGCATCAGCCGAGCATGGGCTCGGCTCTACAGTAGATCCACGCCATGCGTGGATGTCTCCCGGTCGGGTCAGGGCTTGCGCCGCGCATACCGCTGCGCGATCACGCCGCAGACGATCAGCTGGATCTGGTGATAGATCATCACCGGCAGCACGATCGCGCCCAGGCTGCCACCAGCGAACAACACCTTGGCGATCGGCACGCCTGTGGCCAGGCTCTTCTTCGAGCCGCAGAACACGATGGCGATCTCGTCCTCGCGGTTGAAGCGCAGGCGGCGGGCGATGAAGGTGATCAGCGGCATGGCGATGCCCAGCAGCACGGCGGCCACGACGGCCACGGCCAGCAGCGACAGCAGCGGCGTCTTGCTCCACAGGCCCTCGGTAACCGCTTCGCCGAAGGCCGAGTACACCACCAGCAGGATGGTGGCCTGGTCGGTGTAGCGCAGCAGCGCACGCTGCTTCTCCACCCAGCCGGCAATCCACGGCCGCAGCAGATGGCCGGCCACGAACGGCACCAGCAACTGCAGCATGATGCCGCCGATCGCATGCAGCGGATCGTGCACGCCGCCGGAGGTGCCGGCCAGCGCGGTCAGCAGCAGTGGGGTCAGGAATACGCCGAGGATGCTCGACAACGAAGCGCTGCACACCGCTGCGGGCACGTTGCCATGCGCCATCGAGGTGAACGCGATGGACGACTGCACGGTGGACGGCAGGGTGCACAGGAACAGCACGCCCAGGTACAGCTCCGGGGTCAGCAGCCAGCCCGACAGTGGCTTGAACATCAGCCCCAGCAGTGGGAACAGGATGAAGGTGCAGGCGAGGATGGTCAGGTGCAGCCGCCAGTGCAGCATGCCGCCGATGATCGACTCGCGCGGCAGGCGTGCGCCATGCAGGAAGAACAACGCGGCGATGGCGACCGTGGTGACATCGTCGAGGACGATGGCGGCGGCGCCCTTCATCGGCAGCATCGAAGCCAGGCCGACGGTGCACAGCAGGGCGAGGGTGAAGTTGTCCGGTCGCAGGCGCGACCACCAGCGGGTCATGGTGGGCAGAGTCCTTGGTGCGGAGGGTTCAGGGCGAGGTGACCGGTGTGGCCAGACGCTGGCGGGTGGCAGCTTCCAGCGACTTCAGGCCGGCACGCTGGCCGAGCTGCAGGGCCTGTTCCGGGCTGGCGTGTTCGTAACGTGCATTGACCAGGCCGAGCACGGCACCAGCGCGGTTGCCGGACGCGCAGTGCAGCAGCACCCGCCCCTGGCTCTGCTGCAGGGCCTGGTGCACGGCGCGCACATTGGCTGCATCCAGGCCCTCGGCACCGGCCACCGGAATGCGCACATAGCGCAGGCCCAGCGATTCGGCCACGCGGGTTTCATCGAAACCCCGGTCCTCGCCAGGCTGGCGCAGGTCGATCACGGTGCGTACGCCTTGTGCGGCCAGTTCGCGCAGCTGTGCGGCGCTGGGTTGGCCACCGGCATACAGGCCGGGGCGGACTTCATTGAGCGGGGTATCCGCGGCCAGGGCGGCCAGCGGCAGGCAGAGCGACAACAACAGCAGGCAGGTCAGGCGCAGCAGCATGGTCTCTCCGGGGCTGTGTTCTGCCGCTACAGGCGCAGATTGGCGCGGGCCTTGAGCAGCTCGCGCATCTCGTACTTGTCAGTATCGTCCAGACCCTGTTGTCGCTGCTTGGCGTTAAGGTCGTCGATCCGCTGGAACAGCAGCTGCTTCTCCAGCTGCCCGACCGCGTCATGCAGTTCCACCGTCCACATCGCTTCATCGCCCGCCAGCGTCTGCGCGGCCAGGGTGTGCAGCGAGGCCTGTTCGTCGCGGCCGTCGAAATGCTCCAGCAAGGCGCCGGTACTGATGTCCGGGCGTTGTTCGACCAGCCCCAGCAGTTCCAGCAGCAGCTCCACGCCCGGCAGGCGCAGGCCCTGGAAATGGTGCTTTCCACCCAGCGTCAGTGCCAGCGACGGCTGCTGCAGCAGCACGGCGATCGCGCCGCGCACCAGGCTGCGCTTGGCCACCGGTTGAATAGTGCGTGCCGGCTGGCGCTGAGGCATCGGCGCGCGCGCAGACGGGGCGTTGCCGCCGAGGCCGGTCAGCTGCGCCAGCTGCTGCTTCATCAGGTCGCCGAAGGCACCGTCGGGAATCTGCGCCAGCATCGGCTTGGCCCGCTCGGCCAGGCGTGCCTTGCCGTCCAGCGTACCCAGGTTGATCTCGCGGGTCAGTTCGTCGAAGAAGAACTGCGACAGCGGCGTGGCCTGCTTCAGCCGTTCGTTGAAGGCCTCGGCGCCTTCCTTGCGCACGATGGTGTCGGGGTCCTCGCCATCGGGCAGGAACAGGAAGAACGCCTGGCGGCCATCCTTCATGCGCGGCAGCACCGACTCCAGTGCCTTCCAGCCGGCGCGGCGGCCGGCGGCGTCGCCGTCGAAGCAGAAGAACACGTCCGGCGCGTTGCGGAACAACAGCTCGGCATGGTCCGGCGTGGTCGCCGTGCCCAGCGTCGCCACCGCCTGGGTGACGCCGAACTGGAACAGCGAGACCACGTCCATGTAGCCCTCGACCACGATCAGCCGCTCGATCTTCTGGTTGGCCTGGCGCACCTGCCACAGGCCGTACAGCTCGCGGCCCTTGTGGAACAGCGCGGTTTCGGGCGAGTTGAGGTACTTGGGGCCGTCGTCCTTCTCGAACACGCGGCCGCCGAAGGCGATCACCCGGCCACGGCGGTCAAAGATCGGGAACATCACCCGGTCGCGGAACTTGTCGTAGACGTGGCCGCGGTCGTTCTTGGAGAACAGGCCGGCGCGGTCGAGCAGCTTCATGCGCCGCTCGTCCTTGCCCAGCGCATCGCGCAGGCCGCTGTAGCCATCCGGCGCGTAGCCGATCTGGAAGCGTGCGCGGTTCTCTTCGTCCACGCCACGCCCATCGAGATAGCTGCGTGCCTTGTCGCTGCCTTCCAGGTTGTTCTGGAAGAACTTCGTGGCCGCCTCAAGCGCCGAATACAGCTCGCGGCTGTCGTCCTGCTGCTGGGGGCTGCGCGGGTTCTCGTTGCGCGGCACTTCCATGCCCGCGCGCTTGGCCAGCTCATCCACCGCGTCGAGGAACTCGAGGCGGTCGTAGTTCATCAGGAAGCTGATCGCGGTGCCGTGCGCGCCGCAACCGAAGCAGTGATAGAACTGCTTGGTGGGCGAGACCGTGAACGACGCCGAGCGCTCGTCATGGAACGGGCAGCGCGCTGCATATTCCTTGCCCTGTCGCTTCAACGGCACGCGGCTGCCCACCACCTCGACGATGTCGGAGCGGGCGAGCAGATCGTCGATGAAAGCGTCGGGGATACGGGCCATGGGCAACAGAACGGGGCGCGGCCGCCAGGGCGCGCAGCAGGGGCGGCAGGTTCCCCTAGTTTACTCGCTGGCGACGCCGGGACTGGCCTGTTCGGCCTCGACCCCGGCCTTGGCCAGCTGAGCCCGTGCATGCAGGCGCTCGTCGATCACCGCGGTCATCAACGCACCGACGAAGAACACGGCGGTGGCGTAGTAGATCCACACCAGTGCGATCACCAACGCGCCCATCGAGCCGTAGGCGCTGCCCGGGGCCACGGTAGCGATGTAGACGCCAATACCGTAGCGGCCAAGGGTGAACAGCACCGAGGTGATGGCGCCGCCGATGAAGGCCTGGCGCCAGGCCACGCGGCGGTCCGGCAGGTAGTGGTAGAGGAAGGCAAAGGCCAGCGTGTAGAGCAGCAGCGAGGTCAGGTAGCCGATCGCCGGCAGCACCGAGGGCAGCTGCGCGAACACCACCTGCAGTGCAGTGGTGGCGGTCATCGAGAGGATCAGCAGGAAGCCCAGTGCCAGCACCACGCCGAACGAGAACACGCGCTTGCGCAGCCAGGCCTTGACGCCTTCCAGGCGCTGGCCGCTGGTGTGGAAGATCCGGTTCAGCGCGTTCTGCAGCTGGGCGAACACGGCGGTGGCACCCACGAACAGCAGCAGCGTGCTCCACAGCCCGGCCAGCGAACCGACGCTGGGCTGGCTGTTGGCGTTGTGCAGCACGGTGTCGGCGACGCTGGCCACGCTGCTGCCGGCCACCGAGCCGATCTGGCTGATCAACGTCTGTTGTGCAGGCGGGTACAGCGAGGCAGTCAGCCACAACAGCAGCACCAGCAGCGGTGCCATCGACAGCAGGGCGTAGAAGGAGACCGAAGCGGCCTGGGTCAGCACGTCGATTTCGACGAAGCGCTTGGCGACCGCCATCGGGAAGCTGTCCTGCAGGCGGTCAGCGTAGTGGCGAAGCCGTGCGGGGATGCCGTGGGGACGCGTGTCGGCGGGGGAATGCGATTGCTCGACCATGGGGGTGTTGTAGCAGCCGGGGGTCGAAGGTGCGGTGAAGCGGATGCATCAATGGGGTCAGAGCCCTTCCGCGATGCGAAAGGGATCCGACCCCGGCAATGGCTTATGCCAGCAGCTGCTTGACCAGCTTGGACACCAGGCCCATGTCGGCCTGGCCGGCGAGCTTGGGCTTCAGCGCGCCCATCAGCTTGCCCATGTCGGCCGGGCCGGAAGCACCGGTTTCGGCGATGGCGGCCTGGATGGCGGCCACGATCTCGGCTTCGCCCATCTTCGCTGGCAGGTAGGCTTCGATGACCACGATCTCGGCGCGCTCGATCTCGGCCAGGTCCTCGCGGTTGGCGGCTTCGAACTGGCTGACCGAGTCCTTGCGCTGCTTGACCATCTTGTCGAGCACGGCGATCACGGCGGTGTCGTCCAGTTCGATGCGCTCGTCCACTTCGCGCTGCTTGATGGCGGCGTTGATCAGGCGGATCACGCCCAGCTTGTGCTTCTCGCCCGCCTTCATGGCGGCCTTCATGTCTTCGGTGAGCTGCTGCTTCATGCTCATGAGGAACCTCGTGGTGGTAGGTGGGGCGGGGCGGATGCCCGAACCCGGAAACGCAAAAAGCCGGCGACGCTCGCGCGTGCCGGCTTCGGCTCCATCGCGACAGGCAAGCCCGCCGCAATGAAGATGCGTCCGATCAGTACAGGCGCTGACGCTTGGTAACGTCGCGCGACGAGCGGCGCAGCTGACGCTTCACAGCAGCGGCGGCCTTGCGCTTGCGCTCCTGGGTCGGCTTTTCGTAGAACTCGCGCTTGCGGGTTTCGGCCAGCACACCGGCCTTTTCGCAAGTGCGCTTGAAGCGGCGAAGAGCAAACTCGAAGGGCTCGTTCTCGCGGACTTTGACGCTGGGCATGGAATCTCCGGGACACAGTAGAACCGGGTCACGCCCGGCGAGCCGCACATTATAGCGGCGAATAGACAAACTGCAAGCGGCCAACCCTGAATACGGGCCGGAAGTTCGAAAGCAGTGAGATCTGCACATCCCCCGAGGGGGCGGCAGGGGCGTCATAATAGCAGGCATGCGAGTCCTTGGCATCGAATCTTCCTGTGATGAGACCGGCGTGGCGGTGTATGACACCGACCTGGCCGGCAGCGCGGCCCTGCGCGCCCATGCGGTCTACAGCCAGATCGCCCTGCATGCCGAGTACGGCGGTGTAGTGCCCGAGCTGGCCAGCCGCGACCACGTCCGCAAGCTCCTGCCGCTGGTGCGCCAGACCCTGGCCGAAGCCGGTCTCGGCGTAGGCGACATCGACGGGGTGGCCTACACGGCCGGTCCCGGCCTGGTTGGCGCGCTGCTGGTGGGCGCCGGCGTGGCCCGCTCGCTGGCCTGGGCGCTGGAGGTGCCGGCGGTGGGCGTACACCATATGGAAGGCCACCTGCTGGCCCCGCTGATGGAAGACGACCCGCCGGAAGCGCCGTTCGTGGCACTGCTGGTGTCCGGTGGCCATACCCAGCTGGTGGCGGTGGACGCCATCGGCCAGTACCGGCTGCTGGGCGAGACCCTGGACGATGCGGCCGGCGAGGCCTTCGACAAGACCGCCAAGCTGATGGGCCTGCCGTACCCGGGTGGTCCCCAGCTGGCCAGGCTGGCCGAGCAGGGGACGCCGGGCGCGTACCGCTTCGCGCGGCCGATGACCGACCGCCCCGGGCTGGATTTCAGTTTCTCCGGCCTGAAGACCCAGGTGCTGATGGCCTGGCGCGACAGCGACCAGAGCGAGCAGACCCGCGCCGACATCGCCCGTGGCTTTGAAGACGCGGTGGTCGAGACCCTGTCGATCAAGTGCGAGCGCGCGCTGGAAGCGGCCGGGACTAACGTGATCGTGGTGGCCGGCGGCGTCGGCGCCAACAAGCGCCTGCGCGCGCGCCTGCAGCAGATGGCCGAGCGCCTGGGCGGCCGCGCCTGTTTCCCGCGGCCTGCGCTGTGTACCGACAACGGCGCGATGATCGCCTTCGCTGGCGCGCTGCGCCTGCAGGCCGGCCAGCACAGCCCGCCGAAGGTGGATGTGACCCCGCGCTGGGACATGGCGACCCTGCCGGCGGTGTGAGTCCCAACGGCCGCTCTTTGTAGCGTCGAGCCATGCTCGACTGCGCGTGATCGCTACGCACGTGCACCCAATGGCGACGCTGCCAATACCGTCGTCGCCCGCTCATGGCGCTGCAGCCACCCCAGGGTGTGCGGGCAGCGGGCGTGGATCAGCCGCCCGATCGCGGCCAGGTCGGCGCCGAGGTCGCGTTCCAGGATGGGTTCGTGGTGCGCGATCCGGTTGCGCAGGTGGCGGATGCGTCCAATGTCTGCGTGGATGGCTTTCCTGATGACACTGGGATGTGCCGAAGGTGCATGACGTAGAACCCCACCAAGTGCGGGTATCCACAGGGTAGAGTCGAAGCGACATGTAAAGAGCTGTTGCCAGAACACCATTGGCAGGTTGGCGACGATCTCAGGTGTATCGGTTACGCGGCTGGCAAGTTGTTCCAGTGCCGTGCGTGGAGAAGTACTGGATGAAGTTGGCAGTCTGCGGCGGAAGGCATCATTCCACGGCCAACGCGGGCCGTGCTGTCGGGTAAGCACAGCTGCAGCGGCGTTGCGAATGACCACCTCGCACAGATGGACCGGCATCATCAGCGCACCGCACATCCGCATGTTCCAGAGATACAGGGAATCGGCAGTGACGTCAGGGCTGCAGGTCGATGCGATTCTCTCGTAAGTCGACAGGCGCTCCGCTGACAACGCGCGCCGCAGTACATCGTATGGAGCCATCGTCATGTGCGGTGGTGAAGGAGGGCTCAATGTTCGCGAGAGTGGGCGGCGACCACCATCAGGGAACGTAGTTGTCCGCGCGGCTGATTTCCTGCGTTTCGCCTCGGGCGAATACCTGACCTGCCCTGTCGGAATTGGCCTTGACCGGCGATCTAGTCCTTGCCTAATCTGCGTGCCTGCGCCACCGGGACTCGCGGCTGGATTCCAGCTCCCCCTGGGGACAAACGGTAGTACCAAAGGGCCCTGCTAGCGGGGCCCTTTGTCTTTTCCGGGCCCGCCCCGTGCCGGCCACCCATCGCCCGTTCCGGGCAGGGTCACCGCCGTGCCGTTACCATGGCCCCCTGTATTCGGGCGGGTAAGCGCAATGGACAAGGTTTTCATCGAGGGGCTGACGATCGACGCCCTGATCGGTATCTACGATTGGGAGCGACGGATCCGCCAGGACCTGGTGTTCGACCTGGAAATGGGCTTCGACAACCGTCGCCCTGCGGCTACCGATGACATCGCCCACACCCTGAACTACAAGGCGGTGAGCAAGCGCCTGGAGCAGTTCGTGCGCGAGTCGGAATTCGGCCTGGTCGAGACCCTGGCCGAGCGCTGCGCGCAGATCGTACTGGACGAATTCGACGTGAAGTGGCTGCGCCTGAAGCTGAGCAAGCCGGGCGCGGTGCGCGGTGCGCGCGCGGTGGGCGTGATCATCGAGCGCACGCGGGACTGACCCGGTCATGCCGGCCGCTGGCCGGCAACCTCAACAGCAATGAAGAAAGGAGACAACTGATGGTGGACGCGGTGGTGGCGGTACAGTGGCTGGAAAAGCTGCAGAACACACTGGAACCCTATCCCGGCGCCTACCTGGCGTTGATGATCTCGGCGCTGCTGATCGCAGCCGGCCTGGCCAACTGGGTGACCAAGCGCATCCTGGTGCGTGGCCTGCGACGCCTGCTGCAGCGCCTTCCGGGTGCCGAGTCCGGGCGTGGCAGCCATTTGATGCGGGTCATTTCGCGCCTGTCCAACGTGGTGCCCAGCCAGGTGATCGCCTCGGGCATCACCCTCATCCCCGATCTGCCGCCCGGCCTGGTCAACGTCATCATCAAGCTGTGCATCGTGTGGGCCGTACTGACGGTGTCGATGGCGTTTTCGCATGCGCTGGACGCGGCCAACAGCCTGTACGAGCGCAAGCCCGATGCGCGCAACAAGCCGATCAAGGGCTACCTGCAGGTGGTCAAGATCGTGGTGTTCGTGGCCGCCGGCCTGTCGATCATCGCCACCCTGCTGGGCGTAGCGCTGGGGCCGCTGGTCACCGGCCTGGGCGCGGCCACCGCAGTGCTGATGCTGATCTTCCAGGACACCATCCTGTCGCTGGTGGCCAGCGTGCAGATCAGTGGCGACGGCCGCGTGCGCATCGGTGACTGGATCGAGATGCCCAGCCAGAACGCCGATGGTGATGTGATCGACATCGCCCTGCACACCATCATCGTGCAGAACTTCGACAAGACCATCACCACCATCCCGACCAAGAAGCTGGTGACCGAGTCGTTCAAGAACTGGCGCGGCATGCAGGAGGCCGGTGGCCGCCGCATCAAGCGCGCGCTGTACCTGGACCAGCACAGCGTCGGTTTCCTGGACGAGGGCGACCTGGCCTTCCTCGGCCAGTTCGCGCTGCTGCGCGACTACCTGCAGGCCAAGGAGCAGGAGCTGGGCCAGTGGAACGGGCGCCTGCGCGAGCAGGGCGTGGCCGAGGTCAACAGCCGCCGCGTGACCAACCTGGGTACCTTCCGGGCCTATGTGGAGCGCTACCTGCGCAGCCACCCGGGCATCCATACCGATATGACCCTGCTGGTACGTCAGCTGCAGCCGACCACCGAAGGCCTGCCGCTGGAGCTGTACTGCTTCACCCGCAGCACTGCCTGGGGCGAGTACGAGGCGGTGCAGTCGGACATCTTCGACCACCTGTTGGCGATCCTGCCGGCGTTTGGCCTGCGGGTGTTCCAGGCCTCCAGCGACGCCATGTTGATGGCCGGGCAGCGCCAGTTGGCCGGCTCGGAGTAAGCTGCGGTGCCCCCGGCGGGGCCATACGGTCCCCGCTGGTGGCTGAAACTGAATGAAGAAACCTCTCGCCAAACGGCTCGGGATCGCTAGAATGCCGGGCTTGTAAACGTTTTCATCAAGGACTGCCGGTGGCCTCCGATCGCATCGAATCCCTCATTGCCCAGATGACCGTCGAGGAAAAGGTCGGCCAGCTGGGTGTCTTCGCGGACATGGTCCGCCCGTTCGCCCCGGACGTGAACCCGGAAGCTAACGTGCGCAATGCCGACCAGGTGCTGCAGCAGGTGCGCGAGGGCAAGGTCGGCTCGCTGTTCAATGGTGTGGGCGCCGAACTGGGCCGCCGCATCCAGCAGGTCGCCACCGAGGAAAGCCGCCTGGGCATCCCGGTGATCCTGGCTGCCGACGTCATCCACGGCATGCGTACCGTGTTCCCGATCCCGCTGGGCGAGGCCGCCAGCTTCGAACCGGACCTGGCCGAGCGCACCGCGCGCGCCACCGCCATCGAAGCCACCGCTGCCGGCCTGCACTGGACCTATGCCCCGGCCGTGGACATCGCCCGCGACCAGCGCTGGGGCCGTGGCGCCGAAGGTGCCGGTGAGGACGTGGTGCTGGGCTGTGCGTTCGCCGCCGCCCGCGTGCGCGGCTTCCAGGGCAGCGACCTGCGCGCCGCCGATTCGCTGCTGGCCACGCCGAAGCACTTCGCCGCCTATGGCGCGGTGATGGCCGGCATGGAATACAACATGGTGGACATCTCGCCGCAGACCCTGCGCGACGTGCACCTGCCGCCGTTCAAGGCCGCCTTCGACGCCGGCGCGATCACCGTGATGTCCTCGTTCAACGACATCAACGGCGTGCCGGCCAGCGCCAATGCCGAACTGCTGACCGACATCCTGCGCGGCGAATGGAAGTTCCCGGGCGTGGTGATCTCCGATTACACCGCCGACATGGAACTGGTCGCGCACGGCTATGCCGCCGACGATCGCGATGCCACCGCCAAGGCATTCACCGCCGGCCTGGACCTGAGCATGCAGAGCGGCTTCTACGCCGAGCACCTGCCGGGCCTGGTCGAGAGCGGCGACGTGCCGATGAGCGTGCTGGATGAAGGCGTGCGCCGCATCCTGTGGCTGAAGGAAACCATCGGCCTGTTCGACGACCCGTACCGTTCGCTGGACCCGGCGCGCGAAGCGGATACCTCGCACCTCGCCGCGCATGACGAACTGTCGCGCGACGCCGCGCGCCGTTCGATCGTGCTGCTGAACAACCGCGACAATGTGCTGCCGCTGCAGAAGACCGGGCAGAAGATCGCACTGATCGGCCCGTTCGTGCAGGACCGCGAGAACATCGAGGGCTGCTGGACGCTGTTCGGTGACAAGCAGCGCTACGTGGACCTGGAAACCGGCGTGCGCGCCGCCATCGGCGACGAAGCGCTGCTGGAAATCGTGCCGGGCTGCGAACTGGAAACCGCGATTCCAGGCGGCACCGAAGCGGCCGTGGCTGCCGCGCTGCGTGCCGACGTGGTGGTACTGGCGCTGGGCGAACCGCAGCGCTACAGCGGTGAAGCGCAGTCGCGCGTGGAGATCACCCTGCCGCCGGCACAGCAGGCGCTGGCCGAGGCCGTGGCGATGACCGGCAAGCCGCTGGTGGTGCTGCTGCGCAATGGCCGCGCGCTGGCGCTGCAGGGCGCGGTGCGCAATGCACAGGCGGTGGCGGTGACCTGGTACCTGGGTACGCAGACCGGCCATGCCGTGGCCGATGTGCTGTTCGGCGACTACAGCCCGTCTGGTCGCCTGCCGGTCAGCTTCCCGCAGGTATCCGGCCAGCAGCCGTACTTCTACAACCACCCGCGCACCGGCCGCCCGGAACTGCCGACGATGTCGGAGTTCAAGGCCCGTTGGCGCGAGATTCCGAACGAGCCGCTGTACCCGTTCGGCCATGGCATCGGCTACACCAGCTTCGCCTACGGCGTGCCGCAGCTGAGCACGGCCGTGCTGGGCTGGGAAGAGACCCTGACCATCACCACCACGCTGACCAACAGCGGCGATGTGGCTGGCGAGGAAGTGGTGCAGCTGTACATCCACGACCGCGTGGCCAGTCGTGTGCGTCCGGTGCGCGAACTGAAGGACTTCCGCAAGGTGGCATTGCAGCCGGGCGAGTCCACCGAAGTGGTGTTCACCCTCAGCCGTGAGCAGCTGGCGTTCACCGGCCGCGACGGCGTGCTGCGCGCCGAGCCGGGTGTGTTCGACCTGTGGGTCTGCGCCTCGTCGGCGGCCGGTGAAGCGGTGCAGTTCGAGCTGCTGAAGGCCTGATCGAAAAAAAGGGGACGGAGGGGATTAAGTCGTTTGTGGCACTAACGACTTAATCCCCTCCGTCCCCTTTTTGTTGTCCTCACTGCGGCGGCGCTACCATCGGGCTTCCTGTTTCGATGGAGTGCGCGCATGCGCCGGATGGCTTGTCTGATTCCCGCCCTGCTGCTGGCGGCCTGTTCGCAGCCGGCGCCGCCGGCCGAGCCTGCAGCGGATGCGCCGCCGCCGATGGAGGCCAGCGCCCCGGCAGCGCCTGCGGCACCCCCCGCTGAGCCCACCGCCGCCGCACCGGCCGCGTCCGAAGCGGATGCGCCCGCGGAAGACGCACGCGCGCGCATCGAGTCGCTGCTTGGCGATGCGGCGCAGTACGAAAAGGTGTTCAATGCGTTCAAGACCGCGGTGGTCGGTGGAGATCGCGCTGCCGTGGTCGAGGAAGTGCGTTTCCCGTTGAATATCAGCGGCGGAAAGAAGATCACCGGCCCCGGTGAGTTCCAGCGCAACTACGAGAAGATCATCACACCGGCGGTGGTCAAGGCGGTGTCCGAACAGGACTTCGGCAAGGTCTTCGTCAACCAGCAGGGCGTGATGATCGGCGATGGACAGGTGTGGTTGAGCGGGCAGTGCCTGGACCAGGCCTGCACGAAGACCGAGGTGAAGGTCATCACCATCCAGTAAACGGAAACGGCCCCGCATGCGGGGCCGTTCCGGGAAAAAGGTGCCGATCAGGCCTTCGGCGTCAGCTTCAGCAGGCGCGCCTTGCTGCCGTCTTCCAGCAGCCACAGCGCACCATCCGGGCCCTGTTCCACTTCGCGGATGCGCTCGCCCATGTTGAAGCGTTCGGCCTCGCGCGCGCTGTCGCCGTCGAACGCCACACGCACCAGCGAGGTCGACGACAGCCCACCGATGAAGCCGCTGCCCTTCCACTGCGGGAATAGCTTGCCGCTGTAGATCACGAAGCCGGCCGGCGAGATCACCGGCGTCCAGGTCACCTTCGGGGCGGCGAATTCCGGGCGCGTGTCGTGGTCTGGAATCGGTCGGCCGTCGTAGTGGTCACCATTGGAAACAATCGGGTAACCGTAGTTGGCGCCGCGCACGATCAGGTTCAGTTCGTCGCCGCCGGCCGGGCCCATCTCGTGTGCCCACAGCTTGCCGTTGGCGTCGAAGGCCATGCCGAGGATGTTGCGGTGGCCCAGCGACCACACCTGCGCGGCCACGCCACCCTGCGAGGCGAACGGGTTGTCGGCGGGCAGGCTGCCATCATCGTTGAGGCGGATGATCTTGCCGAGGTTGCCGCCCATGTCCTGCGCCGGATCGAACTTCTGCCGCTCGCTGGAGCTGATCCACAGCTTGCCGTCCGGGCCGAAAGCGAGGCGGTGGCCGTAGTGGCCCTCACCGCTGACCTTGGGGCTCTGCCGCCAGATCACCTTCAGGTCCTTGAGCTGACCGGCGCCGTTGGCGTCCAGCGCCAGCGTGGCACGGGCCACGGCAGCACCGCGGGTGTCCAGCGTGCCTTCCTCGGCGTAGCTGAGATAGATCACGTGGTTGCTTGCGAACTGCGGGTGCAGGATCACGTCACCGAAACCGCCCTGGCCGCCATAGGCGACCTTGGGAACGCCGGTGATCTCATGCTTCTGGCCGCTGGCCAGGTCCAGGTGCTGCAGCTTGCCGCGCTTCTCGGTGACCAGCAGGCTGCCGTCGGGCAGGAAGGTCATCGCCCACGGTTGGTCGAAACGGCTGACCTCGGTGGCGGTGAACGGGCGTTGATCGGCGGCGGCGGACGCCGTGGCCGTGGCCTGGGCGCCGTTGGCGGCCGGGTCGGCGGCATTGCAGGCGGAGGTGGCGAGGATCGGCACCAGGCCGAGGGCGAGCAGCAGGGGCATGCGGGTCATGGGTATCTCCAGGCGGGGATGCGGATGGCCGGGCTGTACCTTGTATACCACTGGAGCGGTGACCGTCGTGGCCCGAAGGTCCTGCAACCCCTGTGCGAGGGCGGCGGGATCGTCTAGGGTGGGCACGCCCGGGCAAAGCGTGCCCGTCTGCCTGCCAAGGATCTGCAATGAACACTGCCATGCCCCACAAGCCGTCCACCGCCTTCATCGCCGCCTCGTGGGTGGCCCTGTTGCTGGGCGCGGCGGCCTACCTGATCGGCCTGTTCAACGCCGCAACGATGGCGCTCAACGAGAAGGGCTACTACCTGACCCTGCTGCTGTTCGGCCTTTTCGCGGCGGTGTCGCTGCAGAAGAGCGTGCGTGACCGCGTCGAGGGTATTCCGGTGAGTGGCTTGTACTACGCGTTGTGCTGGTTCGCGCTGCTGTCGGCGCTGATGCTGCTGCTGGTCGGCCTGTGGAATGCCACCCTGGCATCGAGCGAGAAGGGCTTCTACGGCATGGCCTACGCGCTGTCGCTGTTCGGTGCGGTGGCGGTGCAGAAGAACACCCGCGACCTGATCGCCGCCGGTGGCGGTGAAAGCAAGCGCAGCGCAGGCGTGCCGCCGCTGCCGGAACAGGAGTGATTCTGTAGAGCCGAGCCCACGCTCGGCTCTCGCAGGATTTCTGTAGAGTCGAGCCATGCTCGACTCTCAGCCGAGCATGGGCTCGGCTCTACAGGAGCATGGCGTTATCGCTTCAACCGCGGATCCGCCAGCTGTGCATCCTCCCAGCCACGGCGAACGGCACCGCGCGCCTGCGCCCATTCCAGCCGGCTGCGGCCACGTTCATTGGCCCAGCGCGATTCCAGCTCGGCTTCGACCTGTTCGTAGGCGCGGATCATGTCCCGTGCACGCGCGGCGTGGCCGATGCGGTAGGCAGGCTCGTAGTCCTCGAAGAACAACTGGTCGTCATAGTAGGGCTCGGCCGTGTAGCGTTCGCGCCAGTAGTTGCTGACCGCATCACGCGGCGTGCTGTCGTCCGGTACGCGGCCGGGGATCTGGTACTCGGTCATGGAAGGCTCCGTTGTGGACGAAGCCTGATCGTGCCTGCGTGGCGGTTAACGGCCCGGTCCGGCAGCGTGATCGCCAGATCAATCCGCCGGGCATGGCCCGGCGCTACCGGTCACCCGGCGTCGGCATCCTTGCGCGGCAGCTTGTAGATCACCGCACCGATGGCAAACGCGACCAACGCAGCCGCGATGTTCTGCCAGCTGGCACTGGCGAACAGCGCCACGCACAGCAGCAGTGCCAGCACCGGAATCAATGGCCCTCCGGGCAGCTTCAATGCGCCCGGGCGGTCGGCATAGCGCTTGGCCAGCACCAGTACCGCAGCAGCGGTACCGATATAGGCGAACAGGCGCGTGGTCATCGACAGCAGGGCCAGCTGCACGAACGAACCGGACAGGGCCAGGCCCAGCGCGATCAGACCCTGGCACAGGATCGAGGCGGCCGGGGTGTGGAAGCGCGGGTGCACCTGCGCCAGGATCTTCGGCCCGTAGCCATCGCGGGCCAGCGCGAACAGGAAGCGCGGGCCCATCATCATCGTGTTGCTGTTGGTGCCGAGGATGGAGATGGTGGCGCCGATGGTGAGGATCAGCGCCAGCGCCTCGCCGCCGAAGCCGGCGGCGGCATCGGCCAGTGGCGTGGCGGAGCTGGACAGGCCGGCCAGCGTGCCCTGCGCCACCACCTGCACCGCGCCGTAGATGACGGTGACGGTGATGATCATGGTGATCAGCGCGAACGGAATATCGCGGCGCGGATTGCGGTACTCGCCCGCAGCAGCCGGGATGTTCTCGAAGCCGGCGTAGGCGTACAGCAGCAGCAATGCGGCTTCACCCATACGCTGCAGGTCATGCGGGTCCGGGCGCTGGCCGGAGAACGCAAGTTGCGGATCGATGTAGAACGCGCCGATGGCCACGAACAACAGCAGCGGCAGCATCTTGCCGATCACCAGCACCACGCCGGTACGCGCGGCCGAGCGCACGCCGATGATGTTGACGCCGGTGAGGAAGCCCAGCGACACCACGATCACCGCGATGCGACCCATGCCGGCGCCCGCCCACGGCCAGAAGCGCGCGACCGCATCGGCCAGTGCATTACTCAGTGCGGCCGCCGAACTGATGCGGGTCAACCAGATCATCCAGCCGATCTCGAACCCGGCGAATCGCCCGAACGCCTCGCGTGCATACAGGTAGCTGCCACCGGGTTCATCGAAGTAGCTGGCGGCCTGCGCGTAGCACAGCACCAGCAGCGCGACCACGATGCCGGCGGCGACCACGCCCCACAGGCTGAAGGGACCGAGCAGGGCGACGGTGGCGGCCGGCAGCAGGTAGATGCCGCTGCCGATCACATCGTTGATCGACAGGCCGACGATCTGCCAGCGGCTGACCGCGCGCTGCAGCTGCGGTTCGTCCTGCGCGCTCAACGGGCGTCTCCGCTCAGTGCGGGCAGTTGCCACTGGGCCTGCAGGCGCGTGTACTCGGCACGCGGCAGCAGCACGAAGCGCGGCGCATCCTGCGGCCGCAACCAGTTCAGCAGGGCCTGCATGCGCGCCTGCGGCATGGCGGTGCAGCCGGCGGTGGCCTCACCCGGCTGGCGCCACAGGTGGGCGAATATGCAGCTGCCCTTGCCGGGCTGGTTGTCCGGGTTGTGGGCGATGACGAAGCCTTCCTGGTAACGCACATCGCCCTTGTTGTGCAGGTCCAGCCGCATCGGCTCGGTGGAGCCCTTGACCGCTGCACTGCCGACCTTCTTTTCATCAACGATGCGGTTGTAGAACGGTGAACCGGGTACGTCCATGCAGTAGCTGCTTTCAAGCATCGGCTGGTAGGGCATCGCGGTGCCGGCACGAGTGACGGCATAGCCGAATGCACTGCCTAGCGCGAACACGCCCGCAGGGCTGCGGCCATCGCCTTCCTGCTTCTGCGGGCCGTCGGCCTGCGCCGGGTGCAGGCCCAGGCCCCAGGCACTGCCGGTGCGGCCGAGCGCCACCGGGAACGCCTGTCCATGCGCGTGCCAGCCCTTGCCATCGCGCACATAGGCCTGCAGCTGTCCCTGGGTGCTGTCCCAGCTTTCGCTGGTGACCACGATCAGCTGGCGCGCACCATCCAGCGGTGCCGCGTGGACGGACACCGCTGCAGCAAGCAGCAGCGCAGCGGTAGCGAGGCGAACCAGCGATTTCATCAACAGGTGCTCCGGTCAGGAATCCAGCAGGTGGTCGATCCGCTCCAGGTTCACCGCCAGCTGCTGCTGGCGGTCCGGATTGGTGTGGCAGAGCAGCACGAACAGGAAATCGAGCAGGGCATGCATGGCGCTACGGTACAGCAGCTGCGCGACCTGCGGCGTGCGATCGTGCGCACACACCACCAGTGCTGCATCAGCATGCGCGCGCAGCGGGTTGGCGGTGTGGCGGGTGATGGAAATCACCTTGCCACCCATGTCCTGGAACTGCCGTGACAGCTGCGACAGCTGGGGCAGGTTGCCGAATTCGGAGAACATCAGCAGCGCATCGCCCGGGCGCGCGGCCGACAGGTTGGCCAGCATCAGGATCGGATCGGTATGCGGCACCACCAGCAGGCCGAGCAGCGACAGCCGCATGGCGAACTCGCGGGCGAACAGGCCATCGTCACCCAAGCCATGGACGAACAGCTTGGGCGCGCCGTCGAGCAGCTGCACAATGCGCTCGATTTCTTCGCGTGGGTTGGCCTGGCGGGTTTCCTCTTCGGCCTGCGCCTTGCTGCGGCGCAGGGCGTCGCCCAGGCGCAGGTAGTCATCGCCGCCGTCGGGTTCGCTGGGGGCCTGTTGTGGATCGGCACCGGCGCGGGCCACATCCTGGCCGATCGAGTACTTCAGGTCCGGGTAGCCCTTGAAGCCGAGCTTCTGGCTGAACTTCACCACGCTGGACTGGCTGATGCCCAACGCGCTGGCCAGCTGCTGGGACGAGTAGTCGCGCAGCAGGTGGGCGTTGTCGAGGATGAAGTCGGCGATACGGCGCTCGATGGCCGACATCTGCCCGCGCTCGGAACGGATCTTCAGCAGGGGCGGCATGCGGGGTGTCCGGGTGTCTGCAAAGGCGTTGCGGTTGACCGCGTAAAGCGAATTATGGGGTGGGTCGGGCGGGTGGAGATTGCGGGGGACGCCGCAAGTACGTCCGTGTAGGCTTGGCCGCCGCATCCATGCGGCGGACACCCCCGCAAGCCCCACCCGCCCGACCCCGGACACATCGCGCGCGCGCCAGCCGCGAAGGGGTTACGGGGTAGGGCAAAAACAAGCGCTTCCACGCGTGGTGTGGATCTAATAGGTGCAGCTGTTGCATTGGACGTTGAGTCCGCCTTCAAGCGAACCGAGCACCGCAGGTCCGGCGAGGGCGAAGAGGCGCGGGTGTCTGAGCGTAGCGAGTTCCCGCGCCGTCCCTCGACGGGCCGAGGAGCGCAGGGAACCGGTTCGTAGCACCGGCTTGCGGCCGGCGGAGCGTTTCTTTTGGTTACTTTTCTTTTCGCGAAAAGAAAAGCAACGCCCGACCCAACGTCAGTGGCACGCCAGGCCAGCCGCAAGGCAGAGATCAACCCAGCATCTCCAGCCCACGCACTTCGGTGATGCCCAACCCCGGCACATCGCTGATGCTGATCTCCGATTCGTTGAAATGCACACCGCCGCTGACCGGGTCGAACTGGCCCAGCGACGGGCCGTCCAGGTCGACCTTGGTGATCACATCGCTCTTGGCCACCGCCAGGTGCACGGCGGCGGCAACGCTGATGCTGGATTCGATCATGCAGCCGATCATGCATGGCACGCCGTAGATGCCGGCGATGTCGGCGATGCGGATCGCGTTGGACAGGCCGCCGGTCTTCATCAGCTTGATATTGATGATGTCGGCCGCGCGCTGCTGGATCAGGTCCATCACCTGGCTCGGGCTGAACACGCTTTCGTCGGCCATCACCGGCGTGTTGACGCGGTCGGTGACGTATTTCAGGCCACTGATGTCCGCGGCCTTAACCGGCTGCTCCAGCAGCTCCAGTACCACGCCGGCCTCTTCCAGCGTGCGCATCGCATGCACCGCCTGCTTGGCGGTCCAGCCCTGGTTGGCGTCCAGGCGCAGCAGGGCGCGGCCTTCGACGGCGGCATGGATCGCCTTGACCCGTTCGATGTCCAGGCCAATGTCCTTGCCGACCTTGATCTTCAGTGACTCGAAGCCGCGCTCGATCGCCGACAGCGAATCGGCCACCATCTTGTCGATGTAGTCCACGCTGATGGTGATGTCGGTGGTGATCACCGGGTCGCCGCCGCCGAGCATCTGGTACAGCGGCGCACCGTGCAGCTGCGCCCACAGGTCGTACAGCGCGATTTCCACCGCGGCCTTGGCGCTGGTGTTGCGCTCCATCGCGGTCTGCACCAGCGTGCACAGATGGTTGAGGTTGACCACGTCCTGGCCGATCAGGCGCGGCGCGATGAAGTGGCGGATCGCTTCGATGATCGAGCCGTGCGTGTCACCGGTGATCACTGCGGTGGCGGGGGCTTCGCCGTAGCCGGTGTGGCCGGTGTCGGTGCGGATCAGCACCACCACGTCTTCCACGGTTTCCACCGTGCGCAGGGCAGTCTTGAACGGCGTCTTCAGCGGCACGCGCAGCATGCCCAGTTCGATGGCAGTGATCTTCATTCAGGAGTCTTGGCCCGCAGGCGCTGGATGTTGGTGATGCGGTCGATGTAGCGGACGGTATCGCTGGCCATCATCGGCTCCAGCGGCGTGACCGAAACACCATTGAGGTGGGCCTGCACGCGCGTGCCGTCGGCACCGAACCAGCTGCCGCCCGCGGTATCGTGGATGACCCAGGTGCGGCCGTCGACATGGCCGATGGCCATCATCACGTGCCCGGGAATGTAGACGAGGTCGCCCACCTGCAGGTCGGTGACGGCGCGGTCGCGCACCGCTTTGCCGTCCTTGCCGGTGAAGGGCAGGCGATCCAGTGCGGGGCTGACCGCCTGTGCACTGGTATTGCGCGGCAGCAGCACGCCGAAGCTGCGGTAGATCTCGGAAACGAACCCGCTGCAGTCGCGGGTGTCGTAGTCATGGCCCCAGCCGTAGCGTTCGCCCAGGAACTTGAAGGACTGCTGCAGCAGCAGGCGCGGGGTCAGCGGCAGGTAGTCGGCGGCGGTGTCCTGCGAGCGCGGCAGCAGCGCCGGCACCAGTTTCAGGCGACCATCGGCCTCGCGTACCGGCAACTGCACCACCCACGAAGCATGCGCCTGCTGGCCGTTCACCGGCTCTGACGCAGGCCAGTCGGCCAGTACCGGCAGGCGCACGCCCATGTCCAGCTGCAGGCGCGAGACACGCGGTTCTTCCGGGGTGTAGACGGTCTGTGCGGTGGCGCCGGTGACGATCCGGTACGGCCCCTTCGCGCCGTAGCCAAGCACCGTGGCCTTGTCGCCGCTGGCGATGGCATCGGCCTCGATCCACGCGCTGTAGCGCTCGCTGTGCACGAACAGCCAACGGCCGTCGGCACTGCGATGGACCACGGCAACCCTGTCACCGGGGAACAGTGCCGATTCCTGGAAGCGGTCGATGTCGGTGTCGCCGACGGTGCTGAAGACGCGCTCGCGGGTGGGGAAGGTGCGCAGTGCCGCGCGCTTCACCACCAGCCCGTAGGCCGGTGCCGTCTGGGCGGGAATCGCATCGAGGCCGAGGTTGGCTTCGATCGCGCTGCGCAGCGCGGGCGCGATCGCCTGGCCCTTGTCGTTGTAAAGGGCACGCGTGGGCCAGCTCGACAGCGCGGCGATGCTGGCACGCACCGTCGCCGCATCAAGCTGGGCGGGCAGTGCGGCGATGTTCTGGATGTGGCTGTCCTGCGCCCGCATCCGCGCGTTCTGTGCCTCGATCTGTGCGCGGTCCAGAATCGGCGCATCAGCGTTGTCCAGGCGCGCGGCCCAGTACTGCGGTGTGAGGTAGGCCTCGTGCAGGCCGATCACATAGGGCAGCGGTGCGCCGGGATCGGGTGCCGGGGCAGCCTGTGCGAAGGCCGGCGCGGCCAGCAGGCACAGGGCCAGGGTCAGCCGGCGCGGCCAACGCCGGCGCGGTTCGCGGGAAGCCAGGCTCATGCGGTGCACACCCTCCTCGAATGCCTGTTGGAATATTTATTCCTTTCGGCTTCGAAATCAAGAATAAATTATTGACCGGCATCCCGGCCCGTGTTACACAGCCGTTACCACCCGCGCTGGGGAAGTGTCGCTGTGGAGTCTGCCGTTCGCAAACCGTGTCTGCCTGCCGCCGCCGGTCTCTGTGCCGCGCTGCTGCTGTGGGCGTGGTCGGCGGGAGCGGAGCCGCCGCCCTCAGCCATCCAGTTTGCGCGCGTCGTGCAGATGATCGACGCGGGACGGTTCTTTGAAGCTCACAGCGAACTGAACACCTGGTCGGCTGCCGACGCGGCGGAGCCTGGCGTCAGTTTCGACGACATCGCGTTCCAGGAAGAACGCATGCGCCGCATCCGCCTGGATTTTTCCCTCGATGAAACCGCCGCCAAGTCCGCCGTGCGCCGCTGGATTCCCGACCTCACCGACGAGGAATTCGCGCGCTGGGACCAGCTCGGCCTGATTGAACACCTCGATATCGATGGCGCGCGCTGGTACTTCAAGCGCGCACCGTCGAACCTGTTCCTGCTCAGCGATGAGGCACGCGCACGCCGCCGCGCGGATGAACCGATGCCGGCGCCGGGCCCGAACGAGGTGCTCAATGCACACCACGCGCGCGTGCTTGCCGCGGCCGAACAGAGTGGCCAGGCGTCGGTACTGCCGCAGCGTATTGAATTCACCCAGTCGCTCACGGTGAAAGCCGATGCCGTTCCGGCCGGTGAAACCGTGCGCGCCTGGATTCCGTACCCGCGCGAGATTCCGGGCCAGCAGGAGCAGGTGCAGTGGCTGGGCAGCACCCCGGGCAAGGCGCGGGTGGCGCCAGCCAGCACCCTGCAGCGCACGGCCTACCTGGAAGCCAAGGCCGTGGCCGGGCAGCCGACCCGCTTCGAGATCCGCTATGCGGTCACGCTCTTTGCCCGGCACACCGCGATCGATCCCGCCAAGGTGCAGGCCACACCGAACGATCCCGCATTGAAGCCCTACCTGGCCGAACAGCTGCCGCATGTGCGCTTCACCCCCTCGCTGAAGCTGTTCTCCGACCAGGTGCTGCAGGGTGAGACGCGACCGTATGAAGTGGTGCGCAAGCTGTTCGCGGCGGTCGATCGCATTCCATGGGCGGGCGCGCGCGAATACTCCACGATCAGCAACATCAGTGATTACGCGCTGCATGCCGGCCATGCCGACTGCGGCCAACAGACCCTGCTGCTGATCGCGCTGCTGCGCATGAACGGCATTCCCGCGCGCTGGCAGTCGGGCATGGTGTTCTCCGACGATGGCAGCGGCTACAACAATCTGCATGACTGGGGGCAGGTCTACCTGGCGCCGTATGGCTGGCTGCCGATGGACGTGACCACCGGCGCACTGGCCAGCGACGTGCTCGCCCTGCGCGATTTCTATCTGGGTGGCCTCGACGGCTACCGCATCGCCTTCAACGACGATTTCGGCCAGCCCCTGGTGCCGGCCAAGCAGTACTTCCGCTCGGAAACGGTCGACTCGCAGCGCGGCGAGGCCGAGTGGGCAGGCGGCAACCTGTACTTCGACCAATGGAGCTACGACTTCCAGTGGCGGGTACTGCCAGCCAGGCAACGCTAGCGCGACACATCGCATTCCACACCATTCAATTCTTGCAGGAGAGAGCAGGGGATGAAGGCTTACAGCATCAAGCGGGCGGCGTTGTGCGTCGCCCTCGGGGCGTGTCTGGGCGTGATCGCGCCCAGCGCATTCGCACAGGATGGTTCGGTGGTCGGCCGATTGGTCAGCGATGCCGGCCAGGTGCCGGCCGGTGCCACGGTCACCGTACGCAACCCCGCCACGGGCTTTGTCCGATCGGTGCAGGCCGACGCCAATGGCAGCTACCGCATCCCGTTGCTGCCGGTCGGCACCTACGAGATGGACGTGAGCCTGCCGGGTGGAGCGGCCAGCCGTGTTGGCCAGGTCACCATCAGCCTTGGCAGTGCGACCACGGTGAACGTGCCGCTGGGTGCGGTCAGCACGCTGGGTACGGTCGAGGTACGTGCACCGCAGGTGGTGTCGATGGTGGATGTCAAGTCCACCGAATCGGCCACGAACATCACCCGCGAGGAGCTTTCGCGCCTGCCGGTGGACCGTGACATCACCGCCGTCGCACTGCTCGCGCCCGGCGCGGTGAAGGGCAAGGGCTCGTTGGGCGGCCAGGGCATTTCCTTCGGTGGTTCGTCGGTGGCCGAGAACACCGTCTACATCAACGGCCTGAACGTTACCGACTTCTACAACCGGGTCGGCTTCTCGTCGGTGCCGTTCTCGTTCTACCAGGAATTCCAGGTCAAGACTGGCGGCTATTCGGTAGAGTTCGGGCGCAGTACCGGCGGTGTCATCAACGCAGTCACCCGGTCCGGCAGCAACGACTTCAAGGCCGGTGCCGAACTGGTGTTCGAACCGCGTGCCTGGCAGTCGCAGGCGCGCGACCGCTACGACGGCAGCGGCAGCCGCTACATCACAGCGAGCCGCGACGACTACAGTCGCAGTGCGCTGAACGTATTCGCGTCCGGTGCGCTGGTGAAGGACCGCTTGTTCTTCTTCGGCATGTATGAAGCTCGCGACTACCGCCCGACATCGACCAACGACGCTGGCACCCGCCTGAGCCAGGGCAAGGCCGATGATCCGTTCTGGGGCGGCAAGATCGACTGGCAGATCACCGACAACCAGATGCTGTCGCTGTTCGGATTCTCGGACAAGAGCAAGACGCTCACCGATGTCTACGATTACGACTACGCCACGGGACAGACTGTGGGTGAGCGCAGCAACCAGATCTACAACACGGTGGGCGGCAAGAACTGGTCCGGCACCTATAGCTGGCAGGTCAACAACGACCTGACCATGAAGCTGATGTATGGCGAGAACAAGCGCAACCGCATGCAGAGCTCGTTGATGGACGAGAACTGCAACCGTGTGTTCGACAACCGAACGGCCAGCCAGGGCGTGCCACCCTCGCTGCAGGGTGACCGCAGCTGCACCAGCAGCTCGCAGCTGGAATCAGCATTGGATACCCGCAAGGCCGCCCGCGCCGATTTCGAATGGACACTGGGCAATCACCTGCTGCGCTTCGGCATGGACCGCGAGGAAAACACCTCCGACTACAGCCGTGCCTACCCCGGTCCGGGCGGCCTGCGCTACGACATCTATGCGCGTACTCCGGGAAGTTCACTCAACGGCGGTGTGGTGCCGGCCAGTGGCCTGGTGGCGCGTACGCGCCGCTATGAGGTGGAGGGTGCGTTTGAGACCGTCAACTCGGCCTGGTACCTGGAAGACAACTGGCAGGTGACACCGAACCTGCTGCTGAACATGGGCGTGCGCCTGGAAGCCTTCGACAACAAGGGCGGCGATGGCAGCAGCTACATCAAGATCGATGACATGGTGGCGCCACGTCTCGGCTTCTCATGGGATGTGCGCGGCGATGGCACCACCAAGGTGTTTGGCAACCTGGGACGCTACTTCCTGCCCGTGGCGAACGTCATCAACATCAAGCAGGCCGGTGGCTTCCTCGACGAACGCACCTGGTATGAGTTCCTGGGCTACAGCGGCGCGGCCAACAATGTGCCGGTGCTGGGCGCGCAGATCGGACCGGTGGACAATTCGCAGGGCGATGGCAGCGTGCCGGACCTGCGTGCTGAAGTGAACCGGGACATGGATCCGGTCTACCAGGATGAAGCGATCCTGGGCTTCCAGCAGATGATCAACGAGGCCTGGTCGGTTGGCGCCAGCGTGACTTACCGCCGCCTGCACAACGCCATCGATGACATGAACATCACCGCCACCGGCCAATGCGGTGCCATCGACGGGGTGTGGATCATGGGCAACCCGGGACGCACCAACACTGTCTGGGGCGACACCAACTGTGATGGCACCAATGATGGCTGGATCAACATCGACACATCCAGGGAAGGCTGGGCGCTGTACGACGATGATGGCAACTACGTGGGCCAGCGCGGCTGGGTAAAGCCCAAGCGCGACTACAAGGCGCTGGAACTTCAGGTCGACCGTGCGTGGGATGGAAAGTGGGGCTTCAACGCGTCCTATACCCTGGCCTATGGACGCGGCAACGCCGAAGGCCCGGTCAACTCCGATACCGACTTCGCCGATGCCGGCCGCACCGAGAACTTCGACAACCCGTGGGTCAACTATCGCGGCTACGGCTACCTGGCCAACGATCGCCGCCACCAGTTCAAGTTCCGCGGCAGCTACTCGTTGACCGAGAACCTGAGCGTGGCCGCCACGCTGGGCGTACAGTCGGGCAGCCCGATCACGCGCTTCGGTGCCGGCAATCCTTTCGACGACACCGACTTCCACAGCTACTACGTGTGCGTGTCCAACTGCCAGGCGACGGTACCGTCCGAACGTGTGTTCGTGCATTCGCCGCGCGGCGGCGATGGGCGTACGCCGTGGACCTACGACCTGGACGTGAGTGTTTCGTACAAAGTGCCGATCCCCACCGATCTGCGCCTGAAGTTGGCGGTGTACAACGTTCTGAACCAGCAGCGCGTGGTGACCGTGGACCAGGATTACGAGCCGCAGGACAGCATCGGCACGCCGAACCCGCTGTACCGCTACGGCACGAGCTTCCAGTCGCCGCGCTACGCGCAGCTGACCGTCACCTGGGCCTACTGAGGCCCAGTGCCGGGGCGTGAGCATGTATAGCCTCTGGATGCTGGCGGCATTGGCCGCCTCTTCGGCATCGGCGACCGACACCGCATCCCTCGATGCCGATGTCGCCACCGTGGTCCGGGTCGAACATCTGCCCGGGCTTGCGATGGCAGTGGTCGACAACGGGCAGGTGGTCTATCGCCATGCGGAGGGTGTGCGCGGCGATGGCGGCCATATCGACGAGGACACGCTGTTCAAGATCGCCTCCAACAGCAAGGCGATGACCGCCGCGTTGCTGGCGCGGTTGGTGCAGCAGGGCAAGCTGCGCTGGGATGATCCGGTGCAGCGGCACTTGCCCAACTTCCGTATGCACGACGCGTGGGTGGGCCAGCAGATGCAGGTGCGTGACCTGCTGATCCACAACAGCGGCCTGGGCCTGGGGGCCGGCGACCTGATGCTGTGGCCGGAGCCGAACGCATTCACCCGTGCCGACATCATTGCCGGGCTGGCACACCTGAAGCCGGTCAGCAGCTTCCGCAGCGGTTACGCCTACGACAACCTGATGTATGTGGTGGCCGGCGAAGTGGCAGCGGTGGCGGGTGGCAAGCCGTATGACCAGCTGATGCGCGAGCAGGTGTTCGAACCACTGGGCATGACGCGCTGCCAGGTGGGGGCGTGGTCGGTGAAACGCGTGGGCAACGTGGCGCAGCCGCATGCCTGGCGCGGTGATCGCAATGAGGTCGTGAACGCAGATGGAGCGATCAGCCCCGATCTGCCGTCGATGGCGGCCGGCGGCATCCGCTGTTCATTGCGGGACATGACGCGCTGGATGCAGGTGCTGCTGGATCCTGCGCTGGTGCCGGAATGGCTGGGCGCTGAGCAGCGCCGCACGCTGTGGACCCTGCACATGCCCATGCCGCTGGGTGAACGCCAGCGACGCTGGGACAACGCGCATTTTTACGGTTACGGCTATGGCTGGCGCGTGTCGGACATGCACGGGCGGTGGAAGGTGGCGCACACCGGCACGCTGTCGGGCATGTATTCGTCGTTGGCGCTGCTGCCCGACCGCAGGGTGGGCGTGGTGATGCTGATGAACGGCGAGGGCGAGGATGCGCGCACCGCGCTGATGCAGGCCACGCTGAAGCGCTTCACCGCACCCGACGATGCACGCCCGGCGATGGAATACCTGGCCGAACTGAAGGCTGACCAGGCCATGCGCGCGGCAACCGGCCACCAGCGGCCTGAAGCCAGTCCGGCGCAGGCGACCATGGGTGCTGATCTGACGCGCTGGCAGGGCCGCTACAGCGACCCTTGGCTGGGCCCGGCGTCGCTGTGCCCGGGCAAGGATGGCCTGCGCTTCAGCGTGGACAAGTCGCCAAAGTTGCAGGCGGCCGTATTGCAGTTGCAGGGGCGCTGGCTGCTGCGCTGGGATACGCTGGGCGACGAAGCGCAGGCGTGGTTGCAGCCAGGCGAGGGCCCGGTACCGACGCTGGACCTGCGCGCCATCGATCCGGACATCGACTTCAGCTATGACTTCCACGACCTGCATTTCACTCGTACTGGCGACTGCGCTGACGGCGACCGCCAGCGCCGCTGAGCCACCGCGCGTTTCGCCAGCCACCGATGCGACCGAGGCAGGGCTGGTGGAAATCCGTTCGGTGGCGCCGCGTATCGACATGGACATCCGCTACGCCGGCGCCAACAACTTCACCGGCGCGCGCGTGCCCGGCTACGAGGCGTCGTCCTGCTACCTGCTGGCGCCGGTAGCGAAAGCGCTGGCGCAGGTGGAACAGGATCTGCGCGCGCAGGGTTTCGGCCTGCGGCTCTACGATTGCTATCGGCCGGTGCGTTCGGTGCAGGCCTTCATGGCCTGGGTGAACGACCCAGGCGAACTCTCGCGCAAGGCGCTGCAGTACCCGGATCTGAACAAGCCACGGCTGCTGGCCGACGGCTACATCGCCGAGCGATCCGGCCACAGCCGCGGTGCCACCGTTGATCTGGGCCTGCTGGATTGCCGCAGCGGTGATTGCATGCCGTTGGACATGGGCACCGACTTCGATTTCTTTGGCCCGCGTGCGCATACACGGGCGAGCGGGCTGACTGATGCGCAGCGGGCGAACCGCCAGCAGCTGGTGCAGGCGATGGCCCGGCGTGGTTTCGTGAACTACCCGCAGGAGTGGTGGCACTACACCCTGCAGCCGGAGCCGGATCCCGGTACCGCGTACGACGTCCCCGTGCGGTAGGGGTATCGGCAGGGCTGCGCCCTGCACCCGCAGAGGCCGAAGCAACGTCAAAAGCGGGCCTCCTGTGGGATGGCGGGGTGGGGCCGGTTGCGGGGGGGCGATGCAAGCCCCCCTCCGGGGTCCGGCCCAGCCGCTGGCGGCTGTGCGTTCGGGCGCTTGCGAAGCAGTGCTTCGCAAGCAAAGCGCCCTCACCCATGTAAGCTCGGCCGCCGCATCCATGCGGCTCACGCCCCCGCAACCGGACCCACCCCGCCTTCGACAGTGGGTCGCTGCTGTTGGTAGGTGTCGACCTTGGTCGACACGGTAGATCCACGCCGTCATTAGGAATCTGTCGGAGGTGGGGCGGTGTGGGTGGGCAGGACCGTTGGCGCCATGGATGGCGCCATCGAGCCCCCAGGGATGGGTTTACGGCGTGTCCTGCCCACCCACATCGTCCCGCCAAACCATCAGCAGTCCAGAGCCGCTTTGGCTTTGGCCGTTGCCTGAAGCCTCTGCGGGTGCAGGGTGCAACCCTGCCGATACCCTTACACTGGCCGCCATCCCACCGCTGCCCACCCGATGAACCTTCCCCTGCACTTCGGCCTGCTCGGTACCCTGGAAGCCGGCGCCATCGCCCTGCTGGTCGGGCTGCTGGTGTACTTCCTGTGGTCGCAGCTGTGCCGACTCCTGCACTGGACGGTCGGCCACGCCATCGGCTGGTCCTGCGTCATCGCCGTGATCATCTCCGCCGGCATCGATGCATGGAAGCTGTTCTACATGGGCATCGTGCGGCTGGAGTCGCCGCTGTACGCGCGCCTGTTCCTGGCAACCATCCACGATCCGAACGAACTCGGCAGTCGCGTAGTGCTGGAAATCGCCGGCGCGCTCGCCGGTGTCGCCCTTGGGTGGGTGTTGTTCAGTTCGCGGTCATCGGGAAAAACCGTCGACTGACGCAGGTTTTTCGTTGGTTGCCGGTTAAATCCGGCAGCGCTGAATGCGCATCTTATGAGCTGCTCACTTGCTGCTAACCACCGCGCTAATGCATGGGTGGAGGCGAGTGGTTAATCGTGTGTGTGCACGCCGCTCGCGACGCAAAATCGATTCAGAAACGCGGTGGCAGGGTAGGTGCCGTGCGGAGACAACACGCCGCGCAACACCACCCAATTGGCAGGAGACACCCCTGATGACTATTCGCAACCGCAAGCCCCTGATCGCCCTGATCGTCGCCGCTGGCAGCGTGCTGGCCATTCCGGCGATGGCGCAGTCGGCCAAGCAGCAGGCGGCGCATGCGCAGAACGAGGCCGCACAGGCCCAGCAGGCGGCTGCACAGGCTGGCCAGGCCGCCGACCAGGCGACCAATGCGGCCGCAGCGGCATCGGCGCAGGCCAATGGCGGTGGCCAGACCTGGGCCAGCATCGATACCGATGGCAACGGCACCATCAGCAAGACCGAGGCACAGGTGAACGCGGGCCTGGCCCAGGTGTTCGACCAGGCCGATACCAACAAGGACGGCGAGCTGAGCGCCGATGAGTACAAGGCCTATGTGGCCGCGCAGCAGGCCGGTGCGGGTGCCGGCGCGGCCCAGGGCCGCTGATCCACACCTGATTCGGGAAGACCGGTGCATGGGGACCCGGGCGGCTGCGGCCGCCCGGGTTTTTCTCGTCATCGCCACCCCTGTATCCTTGGCCGATGAACACCTCCACGCCTGCGCCGTCGCGCGCCATCGGCCTGGTCGGTTTTGACGGTGACGATACGCTGTGGAAGAGCGAGGACTACTACCGCAAGGCCGAGCAGGATTACCTTGACCTGCTGTCGCGCTACGTCGACGTGCATGACACCCAGACCGCGCGCCACCTGCTGGAAGTTCAGCAGCGCCACCTAGGCACCTTCGGCTACGGTGTGAAGAGCATGACCCTGTCGATGATCGAAGCGGCCATCGACATCACCGGCCAGCGCATCGAGGCCAAGGATATCCAGCGCATTCTGGATATCGGCCACGACACCCTGCGCCACCCGGTCGAACTGATCGACGGTGTGCGCGAAGCCGTGGCAGCCATCGCCGAGCACTACCCGGTGGTGCTGATCACCAAGGGTGACCTGTTCCACCAGGAAGCGAAGATCAAGGTCGCCAACCTGGCCGAGCTGTTCCCGCGCATCGAGATCGTCTCGGAGAAAGATCCGGAAACCTATGCCCGCGTGCTGGCCGAATTCGATCTGCCGATGCAGCGCTTCGTGATGGTCGGCAACTCGCTGCGTTCGGACATCGAGCCGGTGGTCACCCTCGGTGGTTGGGGCGTGCATACCCCGTATGCAGTGACCTGGGCACACGAGACCCAGCATGGTGTGGCCGACGACGAACCGCGCATGGTCACCGCCGACACCGCCCACGATTGGCCGGCTGCACTGGCGGCGATCGAGGCCAAGGCCGCTGCGGCGGCCTGACAGGACCCGGCGGCTGCGGCAGAATCGGGGCATGAACGTCCGACTGCGCGCGCTGTTGTTGTCCCTGCTGCTGGTGCCGGCCACCGTGCTGGCCCAGCAGACCGCCGAGCGCTCGGCAGCCTACGAGGTGGAGACCGGTGATAGCTGGGTCGATGCCCAGCTGCAGGACATCAACCACTACGCCGAACGCTACCCCGACGCCTTCCTCGACGAAGTGTCGCGCTACGCCGACGTGCCGCGCGGCTACATCAGCGCGCTGTTCACCACCCACGGCTGGCAGGCCGGGGACATCTACTTCGCCTGTTTCTGGGCCAAGGCCAGCGGCCAGACCTGCCGCGACAGCGTGCGCGCCTTCAGCCAGGACCCGGCGGGCGGCTGGGAGGCGGTGGTGAAGCGCATGCCCTCCAAGCCGGACAACCTGCATTACCGCGCCGTGCGCCATGCCATCGTGGCCAGCTACCAGCACTGGGACCGGCCGATCACCCTGGATGCCACCTTGAAACGCCAACTCAAGCGGTAGTGCCGGCCGCTGGCCGGCAACTGCACCCTTCCAGGCATCCGGAGGTTGCCGGCCAGCGGCCGGCACTACCGATTTCTTTCATGTTGCTCTGCATATCGCCGCCGCCGCGCGCTCCGGCGACAATACGGGTTCGAGCTGTTCCCCGTTCCCGTAATCGAGTGACTGATGAGCGCCTCTTTCGTTTCGCCTGATGTGATCCGCCGCCTGTTCGCACAGGCCATGTCCCGCATGTACCGCACTGAAGTGCCGTTGTACGGCACGCTGGTGGAACTGGTGGAGCGGATCAACGCGCAGGTGCTTGCCCAGGACCCGGCGCTGGCCGCGCAGCTGCAGCGCAATGACGAGCGTGCGCGCCTGGATGAAGAACGCCATGGCGCGATCCGGGTGGGCACCGTGCAGGAACTGGCCACGCTGCGCCGCCTGTTCGCGGTGATGGGCATGTACCCGGTCGGCTACTACGACCTGTCGGTGGCCGGCGTGCCGGTGCATTCCACCGCGTTCCGCCCGCTCACTGGCGCCGCGCTGGCGCAGAATCCGTTCCGCGTGTTCACCTCACTGCTGCGCCTGGAGCTGATCGAGGACGAAGCGCTGCGTGCCGAGTCCGCACGCATCCTCGAACGCCGCCGTATCTTCACCGAGGGCGCCCTGGCGCTGATCGACCAGGCCGAGCGTGACGGTGGCCTGTCGCAGGCCGATGCCGAGCGCTTTGTCGATGAAGCGCTGGAAACCTTCCGCTGGCACGGTGATGCCACGGTCGATTTGCCGACCTACCACGCGCTGCACAACGCGCATCGGCTGGTGGCCGACGTGGTCAGTTTCCGTGGCCCGCACATCAATCACCTGACCCCGCGCACGCTGGACATCGACGCCGCGCAGGCCGCGATGATCGAGCACGGCATGGCGGCCAAGGCGGTCATCGAAGGCCCGCCGCGCCGTGCCTGCCCGATCCTGCTGCGGCAGACCAGTTTCAAGGCACTGGAAGAGGCCGTGCATTTCCCGGACGCGGAAGGTGGCGATGCCGGCACGCATACCGCGCGCTTCGGCGAGATCGAACAGCGCGGCCTTGCGCTGACCCCGAAGGGCCGCGCGCTGTACGACCAGCTGTTGTCGCAGGCCCGCGATGCCGGTGGCGAAGGCAGCACCGGCGGCGACTACGGGCAGCGCCTGCAGGCGGTGTTCGCCAGCTTCCCGGATGACCACGACACGCTGCGCCAGGAAGGCCTGGGGTATTACCGCTACCAGCTGACCGATGCCGGCCGTGCCGCGCCGGAGCGCGTGGCCGATCTGCCGGCTGAAGTGCTGGTGGCTGCGGGCCTGGCCACGGCCGACCCGATCGTCTACGAGGATTTCCTGCCGGTCAGCGCGGCGGGCATCTTCCAGTCGAACCTGGGCGGTGAAGAGCAGCGCGCGTATGCCGCGCATGCCAACCGCGAGGCCTTCGAGCAGGCGCTGGGCGTGGCGGTGAATGACGAGTTCGAGATCTACGAGCGGCTGCAGGCCGAGTCGCTGGCGGCGCTGCGCGGGTAAACGGCTTGCCGTGGAGCCGAGCGTGGGCTCGGCTCTACAGGGATTCTGTGGAGCGGGCCCTTGTAGAGCCGAGCCATGCTCGGCTCCACAGGGAAGGAGAGTCGAGCATGGCTCGACTCTACAGCCGCGGGCGTCAGCCCTTCATCGTGCCGGTATCCAGCCAGCGCTGGTGCCACGACAGCGCTTCCGGCAGCAGGTGCGGGGTGTGCTTGCCGTAGCTTTCGCGGCTGGCACGGTCGAAGTAGTCCTGCAGCTGCGGGCGGAAATCCGGGTGCGCGCAGTTGTCGATCAGCACCTGCGCGCGCTTGCGCGGGGTCAGCCCACGCAGATCGGCCAGGCCCTGTTCGGTCACGATCACCGACACGTCGTGCTCGGTGTGATCGACATGGCTGGCCATCGGCACGATCGCCGAGATGGTGCCGTTCTTGGCGGTGGACGGGCTCAGGAACGCCGACAGGAAACCGTTGCGGGCAAAGTCACCCGAACCGCCGATGCCGTTCATGATGCGGGTGCCCATCACGTGCGTCGAATTGACGTTGCCGTAGATGTCCACCTCGATCATGCCGTTCATGCCGATGCAGCCGAGGCGACGCACCAGTTCCGGGTGGTTGGAGATCTCCTGCGTGCGCATGATGATGCGCTCACGGTAGAAATCGATGTTCTCCTTGAACGTCTCGTTGGCCTGCGGGCTCAGCGCAAAACCCGTGCACGAGGCATAGCTCAGCACGCCGTCGCGCAGCAGGTCGAGCATGCCGTCCTGGATCACCTCGGTGAACGCAGCCAGGTCGCGGAAACCGCTCTTGGCCAGGCCGGCCAGCACCGCGTTGGGGATGTTGCCCACGCCCGACTGCAGCGGCAGCAGGTTCGGTGGAAGGCGCCCCTTCTTCACCTCGTGCTTGAGGAACTCGATCAGGTGCGAGGCGATCTGCTCGCTGGTCGCATCGATCGGACTGAACGGGCTGTTGCGGTCCGGGCCGTTGGTGCGCACCACGGCCACGATCTTGTCCGGGTCGCAGCGCAGCGCGGTGTCGCCAATGCGGTCGTTGGCGTTCACCAGCGGAATCGGCTTGCGGTGCGGCGGCAGCGCAGTGCCGTAGTAGATGTCATGCATGCCGTCGACGCCGGCCGGCTGCCACTCGTTGACCTCGACGATCACTTTCTTGGCCAGGTCCAGCCAGGTCTTGTTGTTGCCGACCGAGGTGGAGGGCACCAGCGAACCGTCTTCACGGATGGCCGAGACTTCGATCACGGCGGTATCGATCTCGCCGTAGAAGCCGAACCACACGTGCTGGGCCACGTGGCTGAGGTGGATGTCGATGTAATCCAGCTTGCCCTCGTTGATGCGGTTGCGCGCATCCGGGTCGCTCTGGAACGGCATGCGCATGGCGATGCCATCGGCCTTGGCCAGCGCGCCATCGAGTTCCGGCGCGGTGGAGGCGCCGGTCATCAGGCTGATCTGGAAGGGCCGGCCCTGGGCATGCACCGCTTCGATGCGGCGGGCCAGTTCGACGGGAACGGCCTTGGGATACCCGGAGCCGGTAAAGCCGCTCATGGCCACGGTTTCACCGGGCTGGATCAGCGCGGCTGCGGCCTCTGCGGAGACCACGCGGTCACGGAGACGCGCGTTGGCGATGCGATCAACAGACATGACGACACGTGTTGCTGGGGGGAATTCCGATTATCGGCCATCCTCATCCGTACGGGGGGTTCTACCTTCGTGGAATGGCTTTTCCCCGGGGGCTCACCCAAACCCACCGGTTTTGTTTTGCAGTGCAGCGTGCAAAGTGCTTTCGCAGCCCGCACGATGGCCCTGCATCCCGACGTGGGGGAGGGAGCAGAGCCCGCTGGCAGTTCGCTGCAAGCGGGCTTTTTTATTGCCTGTTGCCCAGTATGAATACGCGGTTCCCATTATTGGTAGTGCCGGCCGCTGGCCGGCAACCTGAGCAACCTTCGGCAGGATCATCGGATCTACCGGCCAGCGGTCGGCTCTACGGGGTCGATACAATCCGCTCATGACTCTCGCCCCCGCTGACCTGCCCGCCTCCCTGCAGCCTCTTGTCGACCGCGCCCTGGCGCGCCTGGCCCAGGTCCTGCCCGAGCCCGTCCCGGCTGACCTGCTGCCGTTGCTGACCCGGTTGGCGGTCACCAGCGATTTCGCACTCGATACCCTGGTGCGGCAACCGGCGCTGCTGGCGCAGCTGGCCGCGCCCGGCTGCCCGCCGATCCCCGCACCCGTGCTCGACCCGCTGCAGCCCAGCGATTGGCCGGCACAGCTGCGGCGCTGGCGAACGGCGATGTCCACGCGGCTGATCTGGCGCGACCTGGCCGGGCTGGACGACGTGGCGCAGACCCTGGCCGGCGCCACCACCCTGGCCGAGGACTGCCTGCGGCTGGCGCTGGATGCCCTGCAGCAGGAGTTCGCCCAGCGCCACGGCGTGGTTCGCGATGGCGAAGGCGCTCCGCAGCAGCTGGTGGTGTTTGGCCTCGGCAAGCTGGGCGGCGGCGAGCTGAACTTCAGTTCCGATATCGACCTGGTCTACGCCTACCCGCACGGCGGCGAATCCGACGGGCCGCGTGCGCTGGCCGCCGAAGAGTATTTCGCCCGGCTCGGCCAGCGCCTGGCCAAGCTGCTGGACGAAACCACCGTCGATGGCTTCAGCCACCGCGTCGACCTGCGCCTGCGCCCGTTCGGCAGCGCCGGCCGCGTCGCGCTGTCGTTCGCGGCGATGGACCAGTATTTCCAGCGCGAGGGCCGTGATTGGGAGCGTTATGCGTGGCTGAAGGCGCGCGCAGTGGCCGGCGACATCGAGGCCGGCGAGGCGTGGCTGCAGACCCTGCGCCCGTTCGTGTATCGCCGCTACCTGGATTTCACCGCGCTCGATGGCCTGCGCGAAATGAAGGCGGCCATCACCGCCGAAGTCGCGCGCCGTGAACTGCATGAAGACATCAAGCGCGGCGCCGGTGGCATCCGCGAAATCGAGTTCCTGTGCCAAGCGCTGCAGCTGATCCGGGGTGGCCGTGAACCAGCACTGCGCGAGCGCCGCCTGCTGGTGGCGCTGGACGCGCTGGTCGCCGCCGGGCAGATCGCCCCCGAAGATGGCAGCGCGCTGCGCGAGGCCTACCTGTTCCTGCGCCGCCTGGAAAACCGCCTGCAGATGTTGCGTGATGCGCAGACGCATGTGCTGCCCAGCGATGCGCTGGACCGCGAGCGCATTGCCGTCGGCCTCGGCTACCCGGACTGGGACGTGCTGCGCGCGGCGTTGGCCGAACAGCAGCAGCGCGTCAGTACTGAATTCGCCGCGTTGCTGGCACCGCGCAAGGGCCAGGCCGCGCCCGATGCACTGGCCAACTACTGGCGCAGCCTGCCCGAAGGCAGCAATGCACCGCTGCTGGCCGAAGCCGGCTTCCTCGATGCCAACGGCGCTGACCAGTCGCTGCGCGATTTCGCTCAAAGCACCGGCGTGAAGTCGTTGTCCGACGCCGCGCGTGCGCGGCTGGATCGCGTGCTGCCGGCACTGCTGCATGCCGCCACGCGTTCGCCCCAGCCCGACGCCGCGCTCAAGCGCGTGCTTGGCCTGCTGCAGGCGGTGCTGCGCCGGACCAGCTATCTCGCGCTGTTGGACGAGCAGCCCAGCGCGTTGGCGCGGCTGGTCGATGTGCTGGCGCGCAGCGCACTGCTGGCCGAACGCCTGGCGGCGTATCCGCTGCTGCTGGATGAACTGCTGGACGTACGCGTGTCCGGGCCGATGCCCGATGCCGCCGGCATGCTGGCCGAGTGCCAGCAGGTGCTGGCGGTGGAGGATCCCGAATCCGCACTGCGCTGGCTAAACGAGACGCGGTTGGCGCTGAGCTTCCGCATGGCGATGGCCACGCTGGACGGCCGCCAGGGCGCGGTGGACAGCACCCGGCAACTGGCCGAACTGGCGCAGGCGGTGGTGGTCACCGTGCTGGCGATGGCCGAAGCCGATATGCGCACCGCGCATGGTGATATTCCCGGTGGCCGTTTCGCGATCATCGGCTACGGCAGCCTGGGGGGTCTGGAGCTGGGCTTCGGTTCCGATCTGGACCTGGTGTTCCTGCACGACAACCCGGCCGGGGTGGACGCCAGCGATGGTGCACGTCCGCTGGAGCCGGGGCGCTGGTATGCGCGCCTGGCGCAGAAGGTGATGGCGCTGCTCGGTGCGGTCACTGCTGCGGGCCGCCTGTACGACATCGACGTGCGCCTGCGCCCGGATGGCGGCAAGGGTTCGCTGGTGTCTTCGCTGGCCAGTTACACCGAGTACCAGCGCGAGCGTGCGTGGACCTGGGAACACCAGGCCCTGGTGCGCGCGCGTGGTGTGGCCGGCGATGCCAGCCTGCTGGCCGACTTCGAACAGGTGCGTGCGCAGACGCTGGGCCGCGAACGCGATCCGGCCACGCTGTATGCCGATGTGTTGAAGATGCGTGGCCGCATGCGCACCGAACTGGACCGCAGCGATGCCGCGCGGTTGGACCTGAAGCAGGGCGCGGGTGGTGTGGTGGACCTGGAGTTCCTGCTGCAGACCGGCGTGCTGGCGCGCAGTGCGCAGCATGCGGCGCTGCTGCAACCACGCGATACGCCGTCGTTGATCGATGCGCTGGCGGTTGCCGGTTTCCTGCCGGAAGACACGGCGCAGGCGCTGCATGGCGCGCATGCCACGTTGCTGGACGTAGGCCTGGCCTGCACGCTGGATCGGCGACCGCGCTTGGCACCAACCACGCCCGGGATTGAAGAGGCGTGTGCCGCGATTACGGCAGCGTGCAGAGCTGCAGCGTTGCCGTTCGCCTGAGTGGTTGCATCCGTCAGAGCAATGGCTTGCTTTGGGTAGGTGCCGACCGTTGGTCGGCACTATCTTTCAGCGGCGATGAACTCTGATGGAGCGTGCCGACCAACGGTCGGCACCCACCGGATCAATGGCTCGGCGATGACCTGCCGGACCGATGATCTGGCCGTTGGCCTGCTGTTGGTAGGTGCCAACCTTGGTTGGCAAAACCCGTCAGCGTTCATGACCCCGGCCACAGCGTGCCAACCAAGGTTGGCACCCACCAGAGCATGTGCGGTCAGCTGGTGGCGCGCAGCGGCGCCATCTTCCACAACAGCGCGCGGAACGGCGCCAGCAGGCAGACGCCGATCGCCAGCTTCACCGCCAGGTCACCCGCCGCCCAGCTCACCCACGGCAGGGCGGAACCGGCAAACGCGATCGACCAGAAAATGGTGGTATCCACCGTCGCGCTGCAGGTGGTGGCCACCATCGGCGCACGCCACCAGCTGCCACGACGCAGGCGGTCGAACACGGTGATGTCCAGCAGCTGCGCCACGATGAAGGCCGAACACGAAGCAATGGCGATGCGCGGCGTGGCAACCCATACCGACAGCAGCACCGCCACCAGGAAGCCGATCCACGCCACGCGGCGGGCGGGGCCCGGGCCGAAACGGCGGTTGATCAGGTTGCTGACCAGGAACGCGACCGGGTAGCTGAAGGCACCCCAGGTCAACCAATCGTTGATCGGGTACTGCACCAGTACGTTGGACAGCAGCACCACCGCGCCCATGGCCAGCACCGCCAGCACCAGGGCGCGGGCGGTCAGCGGGGCAAACACAGGGGCAGGACGCACGGACATGGCGAGCCAGGGGGACAAAGGGGATCGCCCATTATCCGCCCGGCCCGCGGCAACGCCAAAACCGGTCGTTCAGCTTTACAGCACCTCGCTCATCACGTCGCCGGCGGCGTAGGCGGTCGGCACATAGGCCAGCGCCTGGCCCTGCGCGCTCTTCACGGTCCAGCCGGCGCCGGCGTCGGTCGGGTCGAAGCGCACCTGCTGGCCAACGACGAAGCCGGCGACCGGGTCATCGCCTGCAGCCGCCGGCCATTGCAGCGTTGCGGTCTGGTCGGCCTTGCCAGGTACCTGCAGGTGCACCTGGCGATCACCGGCTGGCGTGGTGGCGACCTGCTTCACCTCCATCGGCGGCAGCGGAACCGCCGGTGTGCGTGCGGCGACCTTGCCGTTGCGCTCGCTGGCCTTGAACGGGGCCTTGGACAGTTCGGCCAATCCCATCGACGTGGCCAACGGAATCGACAGCACGATCAGCGACGTGACCAGCACGCTGGTCTGGCCGCTGTTCAACTGTGGCGCGGCGCCGGCATGGACGGTGGGCACCACCAGCGCTGAAAGCAGCAGGGCAGTGGCGGGAACGCGCAGGCAACGGAACATGGAGACCTCCTGGTCAGGGTGGGGACGGCGGCTCAGCGCCGGGTATCGAAGATGTCGCGCGGGCCGGTGGCCTCGGGCAGGTATTCCAGCGGGCGGCCCTGGTTGTCTTTCAGCTGCCAGCCCTGGTCGTTGCCAGTGGGCTCGAAGTTCACGGTCTGGCCCACGGTGAACTGCACGGCGGGATCGCCGATGCCGCGCGGGTACTGCATCGATGCGGTGTTCTGCGGGTCGTTGGCATCACGCAGCAGCACTTCGCGGCGGCCATCCACGGTGGTGGCGATCGCACTCACCTGCATCTGGGGCAGCTTGATCTGCTGCGGGCGCGCCAGTGGTTGACCGGCGTCGGCTGCATCCTGGGCTTCCTTGGCCGCCGCCGCGCGGGCCGAGTCCACCATCTGCGTGGACATCTCCAGGCTCGGCCCTTGTGGGCCCGGATCGTGGATGATGACGATGCGGCGTTCTGCATGGGCAGTGTTCGCGCCGAGCAGACCGGCAACCATCACCATCGACATCAGGGAAACAGGCAATGCGCGCATCTCGTTCTCCTTGCATGATTCAGGGCGAGGCAGCGGTGGCTCCAGCCACCGGCACGTGGGGGATCACCAGTTCCTGCTGCAGCTGGCTGCGCTGGTGCAGGAAGTCGAACACCGATTCCACCGTTACCACCGAATAGTTGCCGGAGATGCGTTCGCCGGCCGGATGGTCGGTGGTGGTGGCGTTGGCCACGAACAGGCGCGCACCCACGCGCTTGCCGAGGCCGATATGCAGCACGCTGGGCTGGTACTTCTGCTGGCGCAGCCACTGCTGTGCCTGTTCGCGCTTGACGATGGCCGGCGCGCTCTCGGTCTGCGCCATCGCTGCGGCCAGCACTTCCAGCACCCACTGGTTGGAGTTCTGGTAGTCGGTGGCGAACGGGTAGGCGACCACGTTGTACCTGGTTTCGTGCAGCGCCTTGGGCTGGATCGAGGGCGACACCAGCATCGCCTTCAACGCGGCACGCAGCGGCGCCGAGGGCACGCCGATGCGCAGGTCGGTATGGCCGCCGCTCTCGCCGACGAAGTTGCCCAGCCCTTCGTGGTACAGCTGCGAGCTGTCGGTCTTGCAGCGGTTGAGCAGGTGCATCGCGCGCCAGCGGCCGTCGTCCTCGCGCAGCAGGAACGCCAGGTGGCTGTGGCGCAGGCCGTAGCGGCTCAGATCCTGGCCACCGCGCGCGGCGACCACCACGTCCACATCGGGCAGCGCATCCAGGCGCTCGGCGGTGGTCCAGGCCACGTCCAGCATCGCCGCCTGCGACGCCACGCTCGGGTAGCGCTCGCGGCACTCGGTGCTGTTGGCCCATGCCGGTGCGGTCGCCAGCAGGCTGGCGATCAGCAGGGCGGCGCGGGGCAGGCGGGAGAAACGATCCATGTCGATACCTTCAACGGCGGGCAGGCCCGCGCGCCGATCATACGCCGCTCAGCGCAGCGGGCGGTCCACGCCCTTGCGCTTGAGTTCCCTGTCGCAGGCATCGCTGATCGGCGCGATCGGCAGCGGCGGGCGCTCGCCCGTCTTCGGATCGCGCAAGGCCGGTTGTTCGCGATACGCGTCCAGCTGCTGCTGGCACTGGTAGGAAATCGGGTCCAGTTCGGTGGGCGTGGTGGAGCAGGCAGCGAGCAGGGCCAGGGGCAGCAGGAGCAGGGTGCGCATGAAGACGTTCAGCGTGATGGGGGAAGCTGGACTCTAACGGTGCGGGCGGACCGAAATGTTCAGAAATCGCTGCGCACCCGGCACCACCGTGTTGCCGGGCGCCCAGGATTGCCGGCCAGCGGCCGGGACTACCCCAATGCCAGGCGCTGCTTCACTTCTGCCGCTACCCGAGCGGTCTCGCGCAGCGGCTCGATGCGGTCGTACTGCCAGTCCAGCCAGCGCGTTTGCAATCGCCCGCGCTCGCGCAGCTGCTGTTGGAAGCGTGCCAGCCGGCCTTGCACGGTATCGGCCAGCGCCACCATCACCGGCATGCGCGTGGCGCAGGCTTCAGAGAGCAGGTTCACCGAATCGGGCGACACCACCACGCGGTTGGCCCAGCCGAGCAGGCCACCATAGGGATTGGTGCCGTCGCCGCCGTCGCCCCAGATCACGTGCGGCAGGTCGGCGAAGGTCGCGCGCAGGATCTCGGCCAAGGCCGGCGGCGTGCGTCGCGAGGTGGTCGCCAGCAGGCTGCCGCCTTCGCTGCGGATCTGGTCGGCCAGCGCCTGGAACACGCCGACCATCGCCGTCTCATCCCACGGTGCCAGTGGTGTCGGCCCGCCCACCAGCAGCGCAGTACGCGGACCGGGCAGGGTGCTGAAGCCGGCGAACGCGGCGCGGCCCCAGGCCAGCCAGTCATCATCCACCGGGTTGAGGCTGCCGAGCAGGGTCAACACATTGCTGCCGCGCAGGGCGTCATGTTCGGGCACCACCACCACATCCCAGTAGCGTGCGCCGATGCGCGGGTCGAGGATCTGCACCACCTGGCTGCCACGTGCGCGCAGCACGCGCAGGGCGCCAGCGGCCTGGCGGCCACAACCGATCGCCAGCGCCGGGGCATCTGCAGCCAGCGTCGCGAAGGCCTCGCCGTAGCCATTCACATCGCCGGGCAGGCGACGCGGCGACAGCCAGCGCCAGGGCGCGCGGGGCTGCAGGACCAGCGGCCGATGGGTGCCCTGGCGCAGCGCAGAGGCCAGCGCGACCGCCTGGCGGACATTGCCCGCACGGCCGTCCGTGACCGTCCAGGGCGCACTCGATCGTTTCACCTGTGGCATTAATTCGTTTCAGCCCTGCTGGGTGTTGCAACAGTCGCGACACTCTACACTGCGGCTCGTCGATTCGCCCCGCGCCGCCCGCGGGCACTGACTTCCCTTAGCCGCCCTGGAGATCCACCGATGTCCCACGCGCTCGACGCTGCTGCCCTCGATCAGCTGTTCCGTACTGCCCGTACCCAGAACGCCTTCCTCGACAAGCCGGTCCCGGCCAGCCTGCTGCAGGAACTGTACGACCTGGTGAAGTGGGGCCCGACGGCTGCCAACACCACGCCGGCCCGCTTCGTTTTCGTCACCTCGAAGGAAGCCAAGGCCAAGCTGGCCCCGGCCCTGTCCGAAGGCAACCTGGCCAAGACCATGGCCGCCCCGGTCACCGTCATCATCGGTTTCGACCTGGACTTCCACGAGAAGCTGCCGTACCTGTTCCCGCACACCGATGCCAAGGCCTGGTTCGATGGCCCGCAGGAAGGCCGCCACGAAGCCGCCATCCGCAACGGCAGCCTGCAGGGCGCCTACCTGATCCTGGCCGCACGCGCGCTGGGCCTGGATGCCGGCCCGATGTCGGGCTTCGACCCGGCCAAGGTGGACGAAGCCTTCTTCGCCGGCACCTCCATCAAGTCGAATTTCCTGGTCAACCTGGGTTACGGTGACTCGGCGGGCCTGTTCCCGCGTCTGCCGCGCCTGTCGTTCGACGAAGCGGCGCGCATCGCGTAAGTCGTTGTATCGGTTTCGGGCCCGCCGTCCCGCGGCGGGCTCTTGCTGCACCGTGTACCCACCCTACGATCCGGAGAGTTCCTGAGATGAGCGCCACCCGTAAACTGCTGCTGCCGCTGGCCCTGACCCTGGCCATCGCCGCCTGCTCCAAGCCGGCCGACACCGCTGCCCCGGCTGCCGATGCCGCCGCCCCGGCCACCACCGAGCAGGCCGCCACCCCGGCGGCTGATGCCGCCGCCGCCGCTGCGCCGGCCGCCGAAGCGATCAAGATCGCCTCGGGCACCTACAAGCTGGACCCGACCCACACCGACGTGCTGGCCCAGTGGAGCCACTTCGGCTTCTCCAATCCCAGCGCGCACTTCGGCAACGTTGAAGGCACCCTGGTGTACAACGCCGAAGACGTGACCAAGTCCACCGTGGAAGTGAAGCTGCCGCTGAGCGGCCTGAACAGCTTCACCGCCAAGTTCGACGAGCACCTGAAGAGCGCCGACTTCTTCGACGCTGCCAAGTTCGCCGATGCCACCTTCAAGAGCACCAAGGTGGAAGCCGCTGGCACCAACAAGCTGACCGTCACCGGTGACCTGACCATCAAGGGCATCACCAAGCCGGTCACCCTGGACGTCACCGTCAACGGCGGCGGCGAGCACCCGATGGCCAAGGTTCCGGCCGCCGGCTTCGATGCCACCACCACCCTGAAGCGCAGCGATTTCGGCGTCGGCGCCTATGCCCCGAACGTCAGTGATGAAGTGAAGATCCGCATCACCACCGAAGCCACCGGCGAAAAGCCGGCTGCTTGATGCATCCAACTCACTCGTCGTGAGAAGGCAGAAGGCCCGCTGAAAAGCGGGCCTTCTTTTTGGGTGCCGGTAGAGCCGGCCGCTGGCCGGCTGCATGCGGGGTGCCCGATGCTGATGGGGTTGCCGGCCAGCGGCCGGCACTAACCGGTAGACGCCAACCTGCATCTGGTGGGTGCGGACCGTTGGTCCGCACGATCCCTCAGCGCAGCGCGCCCAACCATGCCACGCACGCTTCGCTTGGGCTCTGCTTGGCCTTCACCGTCATCCCGCTCACGCGCACGAAGGTCTGCGCGGCCTGCGCCACGACCTGGCGTGCGATCAGCGCGGCCTGCTTGGTCGCGGCCTGCTGCTTGCGCAGCTGCACGATGTTGATCGAAGGCCGGCCCACCGGCGCGTACTTCTGGTCGCGGCGCAGCACGTCGGCCACCTGCGCCACTTCGAACTCGGCCTGCAGGTAGCGGTGCTGTGCCTCCACCAGCTCACGCAACGGCGTGCGCAGGGCGGCGGTGTCGGCGAACGCGGCCAGTGCCGCATCGCAGGCGGCGTCATCGGTGAAGCGGGTACGCAGCGCATCCACGCTGGCCAGGGTCAGTTTGGCCATGTGGGCCTCGTTGCTGCAGGAAAGGAGCGCGATTGTCGCATTGCTTCGCGGCTGATGCGTTGAACCGGGCGACGGAGCACCTGTAGAGCCGAGCCCACGCTCGGCTCATCGCGCGCAGCGCGAGGGTTCGCCGATCGCGGAACGAAGAGCAGCCGAGCATTGGCTCGGCTCTACAATGGCCCGCTGTATCACCCACGGAAGGAAGACCCATGCAGGACGCGCAGTACTGGTTGAACGAATTCTGGTCGGGCCTGAGCGTGCTTGATCTGCTGGGCGGCAGCGTGCTCGGCACGTTGTTTGGCTTGGTGCTGGGCATCGTCGGCTGCCGCTGGTGACCGCCTTCTTCGGCCTGCAGCTGGGCTTCACTGCTGGTGCGCACCGCGCGCTGTTCAAGCAGCTCGATCACTTCCAGCCGCACCTGCAGACGCTGGTGGAAGGCTGGAGCGAAGGCTTCACCGATTCGCTGGACGACCCGCGCATGCGCGAGGCACTGCACAGCCAGGGCACGGTGGGCGATGTGGCCGACTCGATCGCCTCGGCCTATCTGAGCGAACACCCGCTGCCTGGCCTCGACCGCCTTGGCGATGGCCCCTTGGCACGCGGTGCGGGCTGGGTGATCGGCAAGGTACGCGAGGGCCTGTTACGCGGCATGGTGGAAGACACGCTGGTGGACCGGGCCGGCACCCTCGGCCTGGAGCCGAAGGTGGTGCGTGAGGCGCTGACCATGCATGTGGATGAGCTGCTGCACACCCGCGGCGTGCTGCGGCTGGTGAAGGCGCAGATCAACGGCATGATGCCGGGCGTGTATTTCGGGCTGCTGCTGCCGTTGTTGATCATCGCGCTGCTGGTGGCGCTGGAGATCTGGGCCGCGCAGCGGTTCGGGTGGACGCGGCAGGTGGCCAAGCCGCCGGTCGCGGTCCCTCCTGTAGAGCCGAGCCCATGCTCGGCTCATCGCGCGTAGCGCGAGGGCGAATCGAAAAGCAGCCGAGCGTGGGCTCGGCTCTACATGGTCAAGGGCGTGCGGACCAACGGTCCGCACCCACCCAGGAAGGTGCGTCAAAGGCGTGCGGACCAACGGTCCGCACCCACCAAGCAGGGTCCGCACCCACCGGCTGCCCGGTCAATCGCCGTCGGTTTCGTCCGGGTGGGCCTTCCAGTAGCCGGTGGAACGAATCCAGTCGCGCGGCACGCCCAGGTGGCCTTCGATGAACTTGCGCATCATCCGCGCGCGGCGCGACTCGGTGGCGATCCAGTAGTAGACATCGCCCTCTGGTGCCTCGAAGTCGGTCAGCATGTCTTCCAGCAGGGTGCTGGTCGCCGCCGGGAAGCCATTGCGCTCCAGCCAGTGGATGCGCACGTTCTCGTACTGCGGCAGGTCCTGGCGTTCAGCCTCATCGCGCACTTCGATGTACGCCTGCACCTCGGCACCTTCCGGCAGCACGTCCAGCCAGCGGGCGATGGCCGGCAGCGCGGTTTCATCGCCGATCAGCACATAGGCGTCGTAGGTGTCGGCCACCACGAACGAGCCGCGCGGGCCGCCGATCACCAGCGTGTCGCCCGGCTGCGCGCGTTCGGCCCACGGCCCGGCAATGCCCTGGTCGTGCAGCACGAAGTCGATGGCCAGCTCGCCGGTTTCGTGGTCCCACCAGCGCGGGGTGTAGTCGCGGGCGGGCGAGGGCTCCTTGCCGTCCGGGTAGCTGCGGCCTTCGGCGGTCAGCACCGGCAGCACCATCTCGCCCGCCGCGTTGGGGAAGAACAGCTTGATGTGGTCGTCGGCGCCGGGCGAATCGAAACCGGCCAGCGCGTCGCCACCCAGCACGATGCGGCGCATGTGCGGAGTGACTTCCTCGGTGCGCAGCACGGTCAGTTCACGGAAGCGCACATCCAGGCGCAGGCGCGTGTTGTTGTGTTCGGTCATGGGGATACCTGTAAAGGTGTCGCGCGGGGGCGCGCGGCATGGGGGAGGACCTGGCTGGAATCAGTCTGGCTGGGTCGTTGAAAGCGGTGATGCCTCGCTACCCGCGGTACCGTTGAGCAGGGCAGACGCCCGCGTCAGCAGCGCCGCCACTTCGTCCGCCTCGCCCTCGGCCCAGCGGCCGTGGTGGTGCACCAGCGCCCGCTTGAACTCGCGCAGGGCGCAGGCCAGCGGCGGCGGCAGCGAGGCCTTGGTGATCTCGCGGGCACGGTCGAAGGCACGTCGCTGCGCCAGCCGCACCTGGGTGCGCTGCACCTTCAGCTCGAACTCGCCGGCGGCGGTGATGCGGAAGATCCGCTTGCCGTCCACTTCCTCGGCCTCGATCCAGCCGGCCTGCTCGAAGCTGGCCAGCAGCGGGTACATGGTGCCGGCGCTGGGCGTGTAGGCCTGCATGAACTGGTTGCTGATCAGCTGCATCAGCTCGTAGCCATGGCGCGGCTGCTCGCCGATCAGGGCCAGCACCAGCAGGCGCAGGTCGCCACGGCTGAGCACGCGCGGCTGGCCGTTGCGGCGCGGCACCGCCGAATCGGTGGAACGGGCTCTGGGAGAGGGGCTTCGGCTCATTTCGATATATCGGTAAACGAGTGTGCAAACGATATATCGATATGTCGAAAGCGACAACGCCCGATCCGGCCACATGCAGGTGCAATTTGGGCCACGGCCAGCTCCTCCCACAGCAAAAGGGGCGCCCCTTGCGAGGCGCCCCGGCGATGCTGTGGAAGGGAGCAGGGCCACCGGGCCCATCACTCACGGGCCACCCTGGGCCCACGGCCACCGGCAATCCAGAGGCAGGTGCGACACGTTGTCGCCGGTTCAGTGCCGGAGTCCGGAACGCGCCCGCCGCGGCCCAGGAGTTGCCCCACAACCGTCATCGGCAGCAGTAACACTGCGTCCTGCACATGGGCGCAGCGGCCCGCAAGCGACAGCCCGCGCAGCCGCCAAGGCCCGCTGCAGGGCCGTCAAGGGCGCTTGCAAGCCCCTTGCGGACACTGGCCGGTTGCATCCATACGCCTGCGTAGCCAAGTGACGAAAGCCCTTGGTGCGCTACACTTTGCGGTCTAGAAATCTATACAACAGTCGCGCGCGTGCGTGCGGTTATGGGAGCGCTAATGAACTGGTTGAACGAGGTGCTGAACAACGACCCGAATCCTGTGGAAACCCAGGAGTGGATCGAGTCGTTGAAGGCCGTTATTGATGTCGAGGGCTCCGAGCGCGCGCATCAGCTGCTGGAAGGCATGGTGGAACTGACCCGTCGTTCGGGCGCCTACCTGCCGTTCTCTCCCACCACCGAATACGTCAACACCATCGAGCCGCAGTTCGAGGCCAAGAGCCCGGGCAACGCCGAGCTGGAATGGCGCATCCGTTCGATCATCCGCTGGAACGCGATGGCCACCGTGGTCCGCGCCAACCGCAAGCCGGGTGACCTGGGCGGCCACATCGCCTCGTTCGCGTCCGGCGCCACCCTGTACGACGTGGGCTTCAACCACTTCTGGCGCGCCCCGAGCGAGAACCACCCGGGCGACCTGCTGTTCATCCAGGGCCACAGCGCCCCGGGTATCTACGCGCGTTCCTTCCTGGAAGGCCGCATCAGCGAAGAGCAGCTGGACAAGTTCCGCATGGAAGTGGACGGCGGTGGCCTGTCCTCGTACCCGCACCCGTGGCTGATGCCCGATTACTGGCAGACCCCGACCGTGTCGATGGGCCTGGGCCCGCTGGCCGCCATCTACCAGGCGCAGTTCATGCGCTACCTGGAAAACCGTGGCCTGATCGAGAAGTCCGACCGCAAGGTGTGGTGCTTCATCGGCGACGGCGAGAGCGACGAGCCGGAAACCCTGGGTGCCATCGCCCTGGCCGGCCGTGAAGGCCTGGACAACCTGATCTTCGTGGTGAACTGCAACCTGCAGCGCCTGGACGGTCCGGTGCGCGGCAACGGCAAGATCATCCAGGAACTGGAAGGCGTGTTCCGTGGCGGCGGCTGGAACGTGATCAAGCTGCTGTGGGGCGGTTACTGGGATGCCCTGCTGGCCAAGGACACCAATGGCGTCCTGAAGAAGCTGATGATGGAAACCGTCGACGGCGAATACCAGAACTGCAAGGCCTTCGGCGGCGCGTATACCCGCGAGCATTTCTTCGGCAAGTACCCGGAAACCGCTGCGATGGTGGCCGGCCTGAGCGACGACGACATCTGGCGCCTGAACCGTGGTGGCCACGACCCGCACAAGGTGTACGCCGCCTACCACCAGGCCGTGAACACCAAGGGCATGCCGACCGTCATCCTGGCCAAGACCGTGAAGGGTTACGGCATGGGCAGCGCCGGTGAAGCACTGAACCCGACCCACCAGACCAAGAAGCTGGACGACGAAGCGGTGCGCCACTTCCGCGACCGCTTCAACATTCCGGTGACCGACGCGCAGCTGGCCGACGGCCAGGTGCCGTTCTACCACCCGGGCCCGGATTCGCCGGAAGTGCAGTACCTGCAGGAACGCCGTGCCGCGCTGGGCGGTTACCTGCCGCAGCGCCGCCGCAAGGCCGACAAGACCTTTGTGGCGCCGAAGCTGGAAACCTACGACCGCCTGCTGAAGAGCAGCGGCGAGCGCAGCTACTCCACCACCATGGCCTTCGTGCAGAGCCTGAACATCACCCTGCGCGACAAGGAACTGGGCCCGCACATCGTGCCGATCGTGGCCGACGAAGCCCGTACCTTCGGTATGGAAGGCCTGTTCCGCCAGATCGGCATCTACGCGCCGTTCGGCCAGAAGTACAAGCCGGTGGACGCGGACCAGCTGATGTTCTACCGCGAAGACCAGAGCGGCCAGGTGCTGCAGCAGGGCATCAGCGAGCCGGGTGCGATCAGCTCGTGGATGGCCGCCGGTACCAGCTACTCGGTCAGCAACGTGCCGATGCTGCCGTTCTACATCTACTACTCGATGTTCGGCTTCCAGCGCGTGGGCGACATCGCCTGGCAGGCCGCCGACATGCGTACCCGCGGCTTCCTGCTGGGTGGCACCGCCGGCCGCACCACGCTGAACGGTGAAGGCCTGCAGCACGAAGATGGCTTCAGCCATCTGGTGGCCGGTGGCATTCCGAACGTGCGCAGCTACGACCCGACCTTCGGCTTCGAAGTGACGGTGATCCTGCAGCACGGCACCAAGCGCATGATGGAAGACCAGGTGGACGAGTATTACTACGTCACCCTGATGAACGAGAACTACACCCACCCGGAAATGCCGGAAGGCGCGGCCGAAGGCATCGTCAAGGGCATGTACCTGCTGACCGACGCCGGCAAGCCGAAGAAGGGCGAGCTGCGCGTGCAGCTTCTGGGCTCCGGCACCATCCTGCGCGAAGCCATTGCCGCCGCCGAGCTGCTGGACAAGGACTTCGGCGTGACCGCCGATATCTGGAGCTGCCCGAGCTTCAACGAACTGCGTCGCGATGGTTTCGACGTGGAACGTGCCAACCGCCTGCATCCGGAAGGTGAGCAGCGCAAGGCCTACGTGACCGAGCTGCTGGAAGGCCGCCAGGGCCCGGCGATTGCCGCCACCGACTACGTGCGTGCGTATGCGGACCAGATCCGTGCGTTCGTGCCGATGTCGTACACCGTGCTGGGTACCGATGGCTTCGGTCGTTCGGATACCCGTGCGAACCTGCGCCGGTTCTTCGAGGTGGATCGTTACTACATCGCGCATGCCGCGATTGCGGCGCTGGCGAAGGAAGGGAAGATGACCGCGAAGGATGTGGCCCGGGCGATCAAGCAGTACAAGATTGATCCGGAGAAGGCTAATCCTGTTGGGGTTTGATTGAAGTACTAATTGAAGAGTTCCGACAACAGCGGGCGGCCAACTGGTCGCCCGTTCTTTATGCATGGCTATATTGAAATTCGAAGCGGGAGTTTAGGAGAGACAAGCTAGGCCCAGTTCAACAATTCGCGACGTCATCAATCTTGAGTCCAGTTCGAGATTGTGATTTGATCTCACGTGCATTGGATGCGTATGGGAGGGGGCGTGCTGGGTGCGAGCGAGCTACTTAGGTTGGGTGAATTGCTAGAAAGTCTCGGCATTCAAGATTCAGGGGATGCGTTGATCTCACTCCTTAGTCATCAGGATTCAGAGGGTAGACAGCTGCTGTTCTCGCTACTGTCGCGGTTTGATGTGTGTCAGTTTGGTCAGTATCAAAATAAAGCTCATGAAGTCGCCGACATTGTGATGGAGCGACTGCCTCCATCAATTGGGAATGTGCTTCTTCTCCCTCTTTTAGGTGATGTTCCTGCCCGGAAGTCAAAAAGTGGAGATGCGATCTCATGGCTAATGAGTCGTAGGCTTAGAGCAAACGTAGAGGCGTCTGGTCGACAATTTGCTATGGCATCTGAGCATATCCCAGATGCGCTGCTTGGTCGGGCGGCGAGCACTGCATTCGTAATGGTTGATGACTTCATCGGGAGTGGGAAAACGGCGCGTAAAGCTGTTGATCGCTTGGTCGGATTGGGGGTGCCTGGAGCGAACATCTACGTGTGCTCTTTCGTCGGCATGGTGCGCGGGGAAACGGTGCTGCGTGAGGCTGGTGTAAACTGCATAATGCTGTCTAAACAGGCGCGCGGGATCTCTGACGCGATCAATATTGACGATAAAGCTGCGGCGCTCGAAATGATGGCAAGAATGGAGGAGAGGAATGGAGTTAGAGACGGCTTTCGGCTCGGTTACGAGCAGAGTGAGTCCTTGGCTCTAATGTGCTTCTGCCCAAACAACACTTTCCCAGTTTTTTGGTGGGATGGACCGGTATGGAATGGGGCATTTAGTCGGTGAGTAATTCTGATCGTAGTAGCTCGATCGAAAGGGCGGTCCTCGCGCTGGTCGCTAGACGAATCTCAATGGCTCATGTCATGGATGAGGGATTCACTTCCGGGCAGGTAATGAGAGAGTTGTTGCGGCTGGAGGATGCAGGGATGATTCTCAACCGAGAGGAAGGGTTAGCGCTTACTGAAGGAGGGGCGGCGCTACTTCAGGGAGCTCCAGTGCCTAAAAATGACGGGGACTGGATTGTGCCTCTCGCTGGGGTGAAGGTTAGAGCCAAGCTAACGAACTTCGAGCCATTCATTCCGGGTCGTCGTGTTATCCTTGATTAGATATCTGCAAAGGAGCATGTAGAGAGTGGGTGTTCAAGTTAGCACATGCCGAAAGGCAAGGCCGGCGAGTCGCCGAGCCTGAAGCGAACTATCATTCAAGCCTCAGGCCAAAAGCGTCATTGCGAGCAGGAGCTCGCAACGCCGTTTTGGCCTGCGCCATGAAACCGGCGCACTGAAGCCGAAAAGCACGGCTTCAGTGTCAGAAGGAAGGAAATAGTAACTTGAACGCCCACTCCCTCCATGCTCTTCCATCGTTCGAAGAATATAAGAAATTGTTCGTTGAACGATATGTTATGAGATATGGCAATGGCTCCGATGATGGGTTTTTGGAGCGGTGCCTTGAATATTCGAAGAATCTTCTCTCCAACGGTTTGCCCGTGATCTTTAGTCGGCAGCATCTCTGTGCGCTGTTGGGGTATGAGGAAGGATATATAGATGCTGTCGCGAATTCCCCTCATCTTTATTATCGGGAATTTGAAATACCAAAAAGGTCCGGTGAAAAGAGGCTGATCTCCGAGCCCCTCCCGTCGCTCAAGGAGGTACAGCGTTGGATCTATAAGGAAATTCTCCTGCGAGTGCCAGTTTCTAGCGCAGCAAAGGCGTTCGTTCCTCGTAGAAAGGTAAGAGACGCGGCGCGATTTCATGCGCGTCAGAAGCATGTATTGAAAATAGATATTGCAGATTTCTTTCCTAGTATTACTAGGGATAGGGTTTTTGGTATATTTAGGTTGATTGGATACTCATCGGAGGTTTCCAGTACGCTTGCTCGTCTCTGTTGTGTAAATGAATCTCTTCCTCAGGGAGGGGTTTGTAGTGCTTATCTTTCCAATGTTGTACTTAGGTCTTTGGATGGGGATATTCTTAAATACTGCCGAGGTAGGTCTCTAAGGTACACGCGGTATGCTGATGATTTCATATTTTCAGGCGATTCTATAGATTATGGGTTTGTTAAATTTATCTCGTCATTGATTGTGAGTCACGGATTTAATGTGAATCCGAAGAAGACCACGGTTATGGGTAGGGCATGCAGGCAGGTTGTCGTTGGTCATGTCGTGAATGATCGTGTGAATGCGCCGCGAGAATATAGAAGGCGGTTGAGGCAGATTGCTTACTTTATCGCCAAGCATGGAATGGATAGTCATCTTTCTCATATATCCGAAAATAGGTCCGGTGCGAGAGAGCATTATTTAGGTAGAGCGAGTTTTGTAATTTCGGCAAATCCACGTGATAGAGACGCTTTGTTCCTTCGTAATGTCTTGACCTGCCGTATGGTGGATATCGAATGAGCTTCGATGCGACATATGCGTGGAGGACAAGGTGGTTTGCTTGTGTCCCGGAGTCCTCCGCATTCTAGTGGTCTGGTCGCCAATCATCGGCTGCTTCGTCGGTTTCGCTAAGCTCACGTCTCGTTAGAAGAGCTGCTATTCAGCGTCAATTTCAGCGATCTGCGTACTACTCCTTCGCTCTATACGGAATCTTTGCTTGCAATGAATGCGGCCGATTTGTCAATGGACCGCCGGATCGAGATTATTTCGGAATTGGCGATAGTTCCCGTGCTGTTCTATCGTCGCAGCGTGCTTCCCCAAGGATCATTCAAAGGAGGAGCGGTGCCTGAAATGGACGTCCGCTGGCTACGAGGCGTCGGTGTGGTGACCCACTGATTTCCTGCTCAGGTGTTGCTCTCCCCGAAAGAGACGCCGATGAGCGAAATGATGGAAGAAGAGATTCAAGTGCTGGACTGCCCGGCGTAAGTCGGCGCTGGTCCTTGATATCATCCAGGGCAAGACGACGGTGGCCGTCGCCAGCCGCCAGTTCGATCTGGCTGCGGCGGAAATCGAAAGCTGGGTCGAGGACGGCAAACGCGGCAGGGAAAACGCCCTGCGAGCCAAGTCCGAGGATGTGCGCGAGCAGAACGAGCGGCAACCGGAGAACCTGCAGGGAAGCGTACGACGAGGCAATGCTGGTGATCCGCGCCCGAAAAAGGGCTGGCATCCCGGTTGGGAAAAGAACGGGAGCTGATGTGCTTGATCTATCATCGCCCAACTTGACCCTCAGGATTTCTGTGAGGAGGTTTGGCGCCGATCAAAAACAACAGCTCGATGAAATTCCAAGAAGCTGAGCTGCTTCGAGGAGAAGACTCCATATCGAAGTGATGTATCCAAGTTCAAACCGAGCCGAGCTTGTACGCCGGTAGGTAGGGCATTCGAAACTAGTAGGCGACCGCTCGCCGAAAAGCTAATCCACCCCCGATCAAACAGCAGGTCCGCATGCGGAGCCAGCAGAAGCCCGTTCTCGCCATCAACGCGCTCGCTGTGAGTGCTATCCGCCCATGGCTTGATGTGGCTCGCACGGAGGAATCTGAGGTCCTCAATGCCGGTGAGCCGGCAACCCTTCTCAACGCCGATCAGGCGCTCGCGGAAGAGGCGTTGCTTCGTCCGCACTTCGGTTTCGCGTCTTGTGCTGGTGGCGCCGACGTCATCGACAGCGGCATCGATCTCAGCTTGCTCCGACTCACTTGCCGCGAGGCCCAGTGAGGTCTCCAGTGATCTCAAGCGGAACACGATCGCAGACCTTGGCTGCCCTTCTCGATCTGGCGTGTCAGGTTGAACGTAGGTGGACAGACACAGGAACCTACCGAGGTACCGGTAGGGTCGCCCCTTGCCCATCATCTGAAACACCACGAGCGTCTTGCCATCTTTGACGTGCTCGCCGATCGCTCGGTTGCCCGCCACATACTTCATGTCTCCGACTTGACCCTCGCCGAAGTAATGAAATACTTCGTCGTCGTCCCAGAAGTCATGGTAGCCGTGAGACACGCCGGCCTCGCCAGTGAACGCGATGACTAGCGGATGCTCTTTGGGTGTCGAAATGCCGCCTTGCTGTTGCCCGCCAAATACGCCATGGATCTGCTTTTGACGGTTGTAGAGCGCGCCCACTTCGAATGGGAGTTCCATCCTAGATCCCTGTCCCAGAAGCTAACTGCTCAGGATTCTAGCCAGAACCAGGTTCCTTGTGTCATTGGTTGACGCGTTTGGCTGCCTCGACAGGGTGCAGATGGGGGGCTACTGGGACGCAGACCTAGGGCAGCTGTTCTCAGGTGCGCTCAAGTTCCTCCTGCGTCTCTCTGGTGAGCCCCATCCATCCTTCCAGCGCTGTAGCTCCATTGCAACGCCTGCGACCGTAGACATGGTGACTATTAGAAGACTCGGCCCAGAGTTGTCCACGAACAGAATGGCATCGCCAAGTACGCTCATATCAAAGAAGCGTCTACTGGAATCATGTTTTTCGATGGTGACGCCTTGGCAAGCCAATGCTTCGGCAAAGCTCTCGGCGTCGGCCTGGAACAGGGCAAACTCCGAGTCGGTGAGTCTTGGGTAGTTCTCAAAACTCATTGCGGTGGCCGGCGTGTACGTCCCTCCAATGATCAATCCCAATAGCGCTGCCGCCGTCAGGGCAAGCAAAGTCCGGCTCGGCATAGTGAGGCTAGTGTTAGAGGCTAAAGGCTCAGACAGCGGTGAATGCTTCGGACCGTGCATACGATCCGTGCATTGCATTCGATGTGCGCAGAGAGGAGCGCTCTACTCCCGCACCTGCAACCGCTCAATAGCCTGCGCAGTCAACGCCACGCACGCCAACTTCAACCCTTCCATCACCCGATCCCCCAGGTACTCCTCGGGTGCACCGTTCTGCCGCGTGCGCTCCGCAGCCAGCATCAGCTCCGCCACCACGCGAAGACCCGCCAGCGCGCAATCCGCGTCCGCCAGCTGAAGACAACGCCCAGGCAGTTGATGCCGCTCCGGCCAAGGCTGGCCATCCGCAGCTGCACCGGTTCCGATGCGGTGCAGCGTGGCGACGAAGGCGTTGGGATCGACGGAACGTTCGCGTTCGGGTTCGGCGTTGTCCGGATCGTACTGCGCGTGCAGGGAACGGAAGTCCGATGTGTTCATGGCAATGCTCCGTACAGGACAGACAGCAGCGCCACCAATAAAGGTGGCGGACGGTGCGGGCTCGAAAACCGGTATGTACCAGACCGGCGGATCCGAAGATCCCCACGCACCGCCCGCCATGGAACGCGAACGGATTGCCAGCCGGCGCCACACAAAAGGTGACGCCGGCCGGCAAGCGCATACATCTGGTACATAGACGGGTTTTCGAGTCCCGCGCCACCCTTTTCCGGTGGCACGCCAAGAGATACCCGTGCAGCAACCAAATGCCAAGAAACCACAGGACTGATGATTGCCAGTCCTGACGCTTTCGGCATTGTCGCACACGGTGTTAAGCCAGCAACCGATTGCGCCGCAATGGTCTTGAAGGGCTTGGCGCTATTGGCCCCAAGCGCAGGAGCGCCCGCAGCCAGGGCGATGGCCTAGTGCCAATCGCGACAGATTGAACCAGCGGTTCAGCCCGGCGGCGCCTCGGTCGTGGGCGCGAAGGTCAGACGGACCCGCACCCGCGCATGCAGCGCGACGCCCTCAACCACGACCGGATCAAAGCGCCACTTGTCCACGGCGTTAAGGGCCGCACGATCCATCTCCCGCAGCCCGCTGGACCGCGCCACCATCACGTTGGAAACGTGGCCCAGCTCATCCAATTGGGCAACCAGCAGCACCTGCATGGGAGCCTGCAGGAAGGTATCGGGCGGCGTGGTAGGGGCCGTTGAATACTCAATGGCAGGTGCCTGCTGCAGCTCGAAGGTGGGGTTGTCACCGCGCTCCACGAACACCTCAGTGGAAACCTGCGGGTCTGCCGCCATGGCCATGGCAGGTGTAGCGCCCAGCAGCATCAGAACGAAGTTCAGTGCCAGGGCGGTGTTGAAGTGGGGCATACGTGGTTTCCATTCCGGCGCGCTGCCAGCATAGCGGCCATCCCCTGGCATCGCTTGCCTTGAATGCCGGCGTGCGGGATCTCCACGCGGATCACATAGGCGCGCCAGGCCGTGGCCACAGCGCATCGTCACGCTCCAGGTCGTAGTCGCTGCCGAACGCCAGTGCAGCCTCGCGTGGCGGGAGGTCTGCGTAGCAGCCCAGCAGGTATTCATCCATGTGGGTATTGCGGTGGTCCGCAGCCACAGACATTGCGTGCGTCGTATCAGCGAAATCAGCCCTGCCGCCGCCGATGAGTAGGATCGACAACAGAAGTACCAGCGAATGCACCGCCGGGTGCCGATTGCTGTGAAATTCGTCAACCAGCCGCCGAAGGCACCCGGACGCAGAGAGCTGTCGCAAATGCCCGAATCTCCGCTTCAGATTGCCATCGCATTTGCCATTGGGAAGTTAGCGGCGCCGCAAAGCGGATCTTTAGGCTTGTTTCTGGTCCCCATGAGTTGCATAAATTCCTATGGAAATCAGGGCCATCCTGTCGCTCCAATGTCGTAGACTCTGCAAAAATGGATTGGCCCACAGGGGGGCTTGAGATGAAAGGGAATTCTCTTGTGCCGGCAGGGATACTGCCGCATGGGCCAGGCGCGCCGCACGCCGCCAGGCGCTCCATGGTTTCTAACCAGCCTCAACTTCGGCGGACCAAGGCGATGGCCTTACCTATGGCTGCGCGGTAACGGGCAACGACGCCTGTACCCAAGCACGCGCCACACCCGCACCACCGATCATTTGAATCTCAGTCGTACTGATCAGTATGAGACGACACGGATTGTCGCGTGCTCCCCGCAGTCTGTTCCCACACTTTGAGGGGGGCGGCGACTTAGGTCGGGCCCAGCAAGGAACCATGAGTCAACGCTCAAACAAGGACCCACTCGCCAGGAATCTTGTCCTGTTGCGCCTGATTCCGCGCTATCCGCGCAGCATCTCCACAGTTGAACTGCGTGATGCACTGTGGGCGGAGGGTTTTGATATTAACTTGCGCTCGTTGCAGCGCGATCTCTCCGGAAAGCTGAGCACGCTCTTCCAGCTGGTATGCAGCTCAGAAGACAGTGATGAGGCTGTGCGTCGCTTGCGTCCTTATCGATGGTCATTTGCTGCAGGCGCCCAGACGACGGTTCCTTCCGTTAGTCCGGCGGCCGCATTGGCAATGACCATGGCCGAAGAACACCTCCGTCATATTCTCCCGCCTTCCGTTCTCGATCTGCTGGATCCGCACTTCAACGAGTCCCGTGCTCTGCTGCAGGCCATGGACCACAACGGTCTCTCGCAGTGGTCTCGGCGTGTTCGGGTAGTGCCGCCCGTGAAGCCTCTGCAACCGGCTTCGGTTGTGCCGGAGATCTGGGACCGCGTTGCCACCGGTCTTCTCGCCGGTCGCGTGCTTCAGGTTCGCTATCTCAGCCGCGCAAAAGAGACCCCGGCCGAGCTGATGCTTCATCCCGCGGGACTGGCGTCACGGGGCGCGACGACCTATCTGATTGCTCGCGTTGGCGACTTTGATGATTTTCGGCACTACGCCTTGCATCGCATCCTGGACATCTCCGTGAAGGAGGAGGAGGCCGATGATCGTGGCTTCGATATGCCGAGCTATCTCCAGTCGGCTGCCTTCAGCCCTCGCAACAGCATCGGGACCACAGAGCTGCATGCTGAAGTGCATCCGCATCTGGCCTGGGCTCTGGCCGAAACGCCGCTTGCCACCGGGCAGCAACTGCAGGCCATCGAAGGAAGTGACTGGCAACGGCTGCGGGTCCAGGTGACTGACGACCAAGAGATGATCACTTGGATTCTGGCCCAGGCCGAGCGCATCCGTGTAATTGAGCCAGATTCCCTCCGCCAGCGCATCGCAGTCCGAGTACAAAGCGCAGCAGCAGCTTACCTGCTGACAGACGTCTGATTCACACCCCCAAAGCTGTTCGTACCCAACACCACCACTGCCAGGAAACAAGGACATGCCCCTACCTATCATCATCGGACTCGGCGCTGCGGCAGCCCTCTCGGTTGGCGCCAAGAAGGTCTACGACGGCTACAAGAAGCATAGTGAATCGGACGACATCGCCGATGCCGCGCGTTCGCGCTATCAGGTTCGTCGAGAGCAGTTTGATCGCCAGGAGGCCAAGGCACTTGAGTCGCTCGACGCGCTTGGGCAGTTGGAACTGAGCATCGGAAAGGACTTCGAGCGCTTCTCATTGCTGTCGGCGGCATTGTTGGAGCAGCTCAATCAGAGCCGCGATCTGAAGCTCGAGGTCAAGCTGCCACGGCACACGTTGCAGAAGGTCGAGGCCTATGCGTATTCCGCGGTGGGCGTGCTGGGGAGCATTGCCGGCGCGGGCGCTGGTGGTGTTGCCGCTGGCTTCGCCGTGTATGGCGGCGTGATGACGTTTGCTGCGGCTTCAACGGGCACCGCAATCTCCAGTCTGGCGGGTGTTGCGGCGACGAACGCGACGCTGGCAGCGATAGGTGGAGGATCGCTGGCTGCTGGTGGGATGGGTATCGCGGGCGGCACGGCCATCCTCGGCGCCGCGGTAGCCGCCCCCATCTTCGCCATTGCGGGTTGGGCCTATGACAGCCATGGCGACAAGGCGTTGAAGAATGCCAAGCAGTCCAGCATTGAGGTCGACAAGGCTGTTTCCAAGATGGAAAAGGCAGGCGTTTCACTTGCGAGCACTGCGCTGTCAGCACGCAAGGTGAAGGCGGCGTTGGAAGAGATCCGCGTCAACTTCGAGCGCTACCTCGATACGCTGGAGGGGATGGACAGTCTCGTAGGCGGTCTGAAGCGCCTGGGTCGGAATGTCGACGAAGAGCTGTCGAAGTTTGAGGACGAGATCATGCTGGCCATCGGCAATGGCTACGCGTTGGCGGCGATCCTAACCGACATCATTTCCACGCCACTGTTCAAGGTCAAGATGAAGGATGGCGATGTGGTGGTAAGCACCGATGGCGTGCCGCAGATGGAGACTGACGCGGATGGATCGATGATTCTCAACAAGGACGACATTGACGCGGCCTTGGCCGAAGGTCGCAACAGCGCAATGCGATTCAACCCCCAGTAAGCATCCAGTGGCGGGTGCTCGACATCCGCCATCTTCATCAAATCTCCTCATTTGGACTATCCCATGATCTCATCGTATGCAGATCACGATTTCGACTGGATGCCCCAGTTGGAGAAGACCGTCGTGAACAGCCTGGCGACCAGCTTTGGCCTCGACTTCCTGTTGCTTCAGGATAAGCAGGGGGGGGATGTGGACACCATCCACAATGTTCGTCAGGGGCACTACGTGGCGGATGGTGACAGCGGTGCCGCCAATACCGAAAGGCAGCGGTATGAGAACCGCGGGGAGTACGACACCACGGCCTATCACACCCACAACAACTATAAGGACCAGGGCAGAGCAGACAAGGCGAGTCATCAGGCCGGCACGCTCAGTGACCCCTATCGTGGGAAGGCCATGGGAGCGGAGGACAAGCGCGCCTTGGATCATGTCATCGCAGCCAAGGAGGTTCATGATGATCCTGGGCGCGTGCTGGCGGAGCTGGATGGCGTAGAGCTTGCCAACCGATCCAGCAATTTGCAGTCAACGCACCAGACCATCAACTCATCCAAAGGCGCCAAGCCGGTGGACGCGTATCTGGCGGACGTCTCCAGAACCATCAGGGAGAATGAGCGAAAGATCGCGGCATGGAAGCGGGAGCTGGACGCGATGCCGCGCGACACCCCGGAACAGCAGCATCACGCAAGAACCTTGGAGGCCGGTATTGCCAAAGTTGAAAAGCGCAATGACACGCTGAAGGACATTGACCAGGACGGAATGCGTCAGCGTGATGCTGAGGCCCGTGATGCCTATGAGCGTGAGGTCAACGTTGCCTACTACACCGGTAGCAAGTTCCTCAAGAATACTGCCTATGCGTCCGCGAACTTGGGGATGCGAATGGGACTGCGCCAGGTCCTGGGTTTGATTGCGAGCGAGGTTTGGTTTGAGCTGCGGGCAAAACTGCCGTCAGCACTGAAGGGGCTGAAGCGGCGCTTCACGTTCGAGCGATTTCTTCATAGGGTAAGTGCGCTGCTTAGTGGCATCTGGCGTAGAGTTCAGCGCCGATTCCGCGACTTGCTTGCGGAGTTTGGAGATTCTTTCCTTGGCGGCGTTGCGGCCAGCATCACCACGACGGTGTTCAATATCTTCGCAAGGTCGGCCAAGAACACCGCCAAGATCATCCGCGAGATGTGGGGGGCGCTGGTGAAGTCGATCAAGATCATGTGCCTCAACCCGGGCAGGTTGAATGACATCGATCAGAAGCGGGCAGCACTGGAAGCACTTACTGTGGGTGCAGGGGCGATCGCGGCTTCACTGGTTCTGAGTCAGTTGGCAGCGCTTTCTGCGACCCCAATCATCGGCGGTCCGCTGGTTTCGTTCCTGGCGGCGCTGGTGAGTGGCGTGGTGACCTTGGGCTTGACCTGGTCACTTCTGCACAGTCCTCTGGCCGCAAAGATATGGGACTTCATGGCGCGCAGCGCACATGTTCAGACTCTGGCGGACTTCATCGAGATCAATCGCCGACTTGATGCCTACCTGATGGAACTGGCTGCGATTGAACTGAATGTTGATCCGTGCGCGATGGTTGAATTTGCTCAGGACCTGGCGGCCTGCAACGCTGAGTTCGAACGCTCGTTGGTGCTGGCGACTGAGATCGAGCGACGTGGCATTGAATTGCCATACGAGGTTGGCAATGTATCTGGCACGCGCGCGTGGCTTTCTGGACTGGCTAGGGCGTGAACGCGCCGTTTCCGTGCAGCGGCTGTGGACTTTGTTGCCAGCAGGTCCATGTGGCTGAGCAGACGCGTTTCCTGGACAGAGGCGATGGAGTCTGCCGCCATTACTGCGAAGATAATCGGCGCTGTGGCATATACGAAGATCGACCCGACATTTGTCGGGTCGATCTTCAATTCCATAGGCACTATGCGGCAACAATGTCCTGGGATGCCTTCGTTGAGATCAACGTGCAGGCATGCCGCTTTCTGCAGGCTCAGGCTTCGCCAGAGTCTGATCAGCGCAGTTCCTGATCGATTGCTGACGGATCATCGCGATTGGCCAACCAGTGGCCAACGTCGTAGAGCGCAAATCCGTATACAACAACCGCCCCAATGATTCTGAACATCGCACTTCCTCTTCTTGGTTGAGGGGAGTTGGCTTCCCTGCCTCAAACGATTCCATCGAAGTCCATTCTGTGTGAAGTTGCGACAACATGTGTCGCAGGTCTGAACTTCTGGCATGGAGCTTCAATTCTCCCGAGATCCTACGTTCTGCCAAGACACGGGGCTCGGCGCTTGAGCTGGCCACAAGCGCATCTACATCACCAGCCTTCTGACCAACCTGCTGGTGGGGGGCGATTCGAGCAGATGGTAGCGCAGCACAGAATCGGCGCCGAGCCATTGGACTGGGCGGCAAGCGCCTGTTCGTGCCCAACCACGATGCGGGCACGGCTAGAACGGAAAGTAGTGCTAGCTACCAGAAGGTGGCGATCTACCCGGTCGCGCCCGCCCGTAGAGCCTGCTCCCCGGCGCGAAGAAAAAAGTGCTCTTCGTGAGTATCAGGGCCAGCGAAAGGAGCGTGGACGAGCGCGCGGTGCGGGGCCGGTTGCAAGACGTGTTGCCACGTTGAGGCAAGGAAGGCGGAGCTTCCTCTGCCGAATACTGTACTTGCCAGAAACGTGCTGATTACGACATCGAAAGGTACTATCCCGTCTCGGAGGCCAGTTGGCCGCATCAACTAGATGAGACAGGGGAAGCACGGATGGCGTACTGGTGGGTGAACCAAAAGCAGACGTTTGATCGGGCAGTTAAGGCAGGCTATTTGTGGTCGCCGAAGACCAATGTGGAGGGGAAGACGAATCCCTTCTATGAGCACATGACCCAGGTGCGGCCGGGCGATGTGGTCTTTGCGTTTGCCAACACTCGAATCAGGGCGGTTGCGGTCATCAATGGGGTGCACTAAGCGAAGGATCGTCCTGATGAATTCAGGAAGACGGACAACGAATGGCGCAAGGACGGCTGGGCCGTTCCGGTGGACTATCACCTAATGGAAGTGCCGCTAAAAGTGAGCGATCACATGGCGAAGATTGGGCCGCGTCTTCCGGAAAAGTACTCTCCGCTGAAGCTGGATGGAAAGGCTAACCAGGCCTATCTGTTCCCTGTGCCCGAGGCGATGGCCACTGAGCTGTTGGCGCTGCTCAATGTTGACATTGACCAGCTGGGTGATTGGCAGGACGAGGTGTCGGTCAAGCAAATTAAGGAAGACAACAATATTGGTGAAACCGTAAGGGCCCAGCTGATCAATGCCAGAGTGGGACAGGGTATCTACCGGAAGAGCGTGAGTGACATTGAAAAATCCTGCCGCGTTACTGGTACGAGTGAGCCCAAATTTCTGATCGCCAGCCACATCAAGCCCTGGGCAAAGAGCACCAACGACGAGCGTCTTGATGGGAACAACGGCCTCATGCTGGCACCTCATATCGATCGGTTGTTCGATCGCGGGTACATCTCGTTTGAAGATGACGGCCGACTAGTTGTGAGCAGTCAGTTGCCAGAGGCGGTGCGCTTGAAGTGGGATATTGTGCAGAAGATTTCGAACGTTCCGTTCTCCGCGGCGCAGGTCTATTACCTGAACTACCATCGAGATGTGCTGCTGCGTAAGTAGGTGGGAATCGTCGATCGTAGGCATCCCAAAATTAGGGGTGCCTGCAATCGGAGGGGTTTGGCCGATAACGGCCCGAATCGCTCATTGCGCTGGTAATTGTCTGAGCAATTCACGGTGGTGATCGGAGTTTGAGCGAGGAGCTGAATGAAGGTCAGCTGCTGAAGTCCTCAACGTCAGCCATTGAGCGCGGTCTTCATCTGAATCCGTGCTCACCCCGCACTTGCCGCCCGCACCTGAATATCCTGCTGTGCTCGCTCGTCCTGCAGTTGCTGCTCCTGCTGATTAGCCAATGCACGCTGCTGCGCCTCCCTGCTGACCGAATCGAACTGCAGCAGTGATTCCTCCACAGGCGTCTGCGCCGCTTCTGCCGTTGGCATGGAGGCGCGCAGATGGGCAGGATCGTTCGCCTCGCCCTGCACCACGAAGAGGGTATGGCCGGCAGGATGCGTTGCCGTGGCGTTGCTTACGAGTACGTGATCAACGTGGGACAGATCATTGTCCTTGGCCAGAACCAGCAGGCTTGCCGTCATCCTCTCGCTCGTGGCATCGAAGCTTCGGCCGTGTTTGGCGTCCAGCTCCGCTACGCCCTCGCGGATCTGCTGATAGAGCGGGTGATCGGGATGACCGGGCTGCATTGGATTGCTTTCCGTCAGAGCGGCCGGCTGCGGCTCTGCATGCTCAGGGAGGTCGCGCTCCTCATCTGAAGGGGAAGAGGGGGGCGCTGCCTGACGGGTAGCGTCTCCGCCAACGTCAGCCGTTCTGGGGCCTGCAGGTTCCGGCTCCGGATTGTCCTGAGCCGGTAGTGGCGGAAGTGGGAGATCCAACGGGACTTCCTGCGCAGTCCTTGGGGCCTGCTCGTTCTCAGAAGGTTGCGGCAGTGGCTTCTCTGCTTTGTCTTGAGCTGTAGCGACGGCGGGCTGCACCGGCAGTGCATCCGCAAGCTTCTGCGGCTCAGCACCGCCCTGAAGCGTGGGATCCTCAGCCTTGTGCTCCTGCATGTGAACTTGTTGGGTTGAGCCTGCACTGGCCACAGTACTTACGACCGATGCATTCCGCTCCTCATAGGCTTGCTCTACAGTCGGTTCATGCTGCGAGGCACTTTGAGGGCCCACCGCTGGTGCAGTCGGTGCCGGCTCTTCCTGCCGAACGTCCTGCCGAGCGGCATCTTCTGCACGCTGCGCCGAATCGGCTTGTCGTTCAGGGCGACTCTCTACTGGCTGCTCACTCTCACGGGAGGGACGCGTGCGCTCTGGCTCAACAATCGACGCCGAGGGCGCGGCGATGACAGGAGCGGGCGCCGGAGTGGGCTCGCGAGCGGGTTCAACGGCAGCACTGGTTGCCGCACCTCGTTGCAGGTCACGGTCGACCTTCAGTGCCTCACCCGGGTCAACCTGCACCCCTCGCGCCTCCAGCACGGCCGCAGACGCTGCCTGCTGCGCATCCACCGCCGCGCTGCCTTGACGATTGGCCTCCTGCAGGGCTTGCCGGTGTGCATCCTGCTCCTTTGCAGTTAACGCAGCAATGCGTAGCTCGGGCACGTCGGGTGTCGTCGCCTGATCTGCAAGCGCAGCGCGTTGGGCAGCCAGTGAAGCCTCTGGCCGAAGCTGCGACTGAGCCCGCGTAATGTCCTCAATGGTGGTGGTGCCGGTGAGCACCATCCGGTTTCCGCCGGCGTCACCGAACGTGGCGATGGCACTTTCTGCGCTGGGCGCGTGGGTACGGGGGTCTGGCATCAGTTCCAGAACTACGTCGCCTGTTCTGCCCTGCAGATTCAGCGTCTGCTCCACCGCGACGGCAGTAGCTGCAAGCTGCTGCTCGGTGCGCTCGATGCCATGGCGCGCGTAGAGCGCATCCACCTGGCCGCGAATACCTTCGTGTGCAACCTGTGCGGTGTCCTTGAGCTGCCTGGCGATGCCGTGCAGCCCGGCGATGCCGTCATTCTGGCTTTGCCACGTGATCTCCAGCTCGTCGCTCAGGTTTCGGTTGGCGGTGCTGTCAAAGATCACGCCCTTGCTGACCCATTGGCCGTCCGCCTGACGTGTATAGGCATTGCCATCACTCGCCTTCAACGTGTCGGCGCTGGCTTGCGCGTCTTCAACGGCACGGGGAATGGATGGATTGTTTGCGTCGCCGAAGTCGCTCCAACGTCCTTGCTCGTGAGCAACCATGTAGCGCGCAGCCATCGCGGCTTTGGTGTTTGACGCGTTCTGGGCGATGACCGTGCGCGACTGTTCATCCAGCGCCTGCGCCTGCTCCTCCGAGACTGGCAGGTGGCGGCTGTTGGGCACTCGACCATCCACCATTTCCTTGATTTCAAGTTCCCATTGCCCCGAGCTGGCATCGCGTACAAAGGCGCGATCGGTTTCGAAGGCACCTCGCGCGGGCTCGGCCAAGCCATTGGCGTTCAGCCGGTAGGGGTTCTGTGGGGGTGGCGGATTCGACAAGCCCAACTCATACGAGGCCCGAGCCGCCTGCCAGTTCAACTGGCGCTCCAATGTGCCGGTGGCAACATAGCTGATGCGGGAGGTGACGTCGTCACCCTGTGCCGTCTGCACCGGGCGGACTTCGACGCCGGTGCCCAGGTCGGTGCTCTGGACCTGCTGCTGTTCGCCGGCTCGCAGCCAGCGCCCATTGGGATCAGCGGGGTCGCGCGTCCAAGTGCGCCCCATCGGGTCAACTTGGGAGTAGACGCGTTCAATGTCTTTCTGCTCGGCCCAGCGTTCGCCGAGATACGCACCGAGGACACCGCCACCGATACCCGTTGCAATGGCGCCGGGCCCGGTCCACGAGCCCGAAGCGAGGCCGACACCAGCGCCGCCAAGAAAGCCACCCACTGCGCCGCCGACGTTGCGGCCCACGAAGTGTGCAGCGGTGGAATCTGCGCCTGCGGCATTGCCCTGCGAGTTGAGTTCGATCCACTTGTGCCCAGAGGTGGCGAAGTCGTGCGCAAGCAGGGCGACGCCTGCAACGCCGGCAACCTTGATAGCGGGGTTGATTCCGGCGTGCATGCCATGCGGTGCAACGTCGGCCACTGCTTCGGCAACCGTCGCCGCATGGGGAGGGCCGCGTGGAGCTCCTGGCTGCAGGGGCGCGTGCGGTGGTGGTTCGGGCAAGTCAGCGAACAGGCGCGGCCCTGTGCCCAGGTTGGCATGCGCGGCGACCCAGTTCGCGCGCGTGGTCGACATCTCGCTCAGGTTCAATGCGCTGTAGTCGTGCAGCGGTCGTTCGAAGAGCGTCTTGCTGACAGCGTCATAGCCATCGATGGGTTTGAGATGCAGGCGCACCTGCGCAACATCGACGGGTTGCGCGCTGTTGGTGGTGGCATGCTGCGCGAGGCTGCGCTCAAGTGCTTGGTACTCGGCGGCGGACTGGCTTGCGAAGGCCAGCGGCTCAGGCCCGAAGGCACTTATGGGATAGCCGTTGATGCGGACGGTGGGGTGGTCGAGGGCGGTGGCTAGTTCGAACCTACTGAAACCGCGATCGGGAGGCGCCCCATCCACGAAAGCGATCAGTGGCTTGCCCGTAGCAATGGCGTTCTCGAAGAACTTTGGGCTGCCGGCGTTCCACATTATGTCTTGGAGCGCACCCACATAGTTCTTGTCGAAGGGAACGATCCCCTTTGACTCCATCACGCTTCTGAGGCCAGCTTCCATCGACTGGAGATCGGGGATGTGAGCTGGATTCTTGGCTAGCTGATCGACGAACTTGCCCCATGGGGTATCGCCAATTATTCCCGACTTTCCGTTGATATCCTTTGAGTACACCTCTGCAATGGTGTAGTTGGAGATTTTTGCGGCGTCCTTGCCCGAGAACGCGAGGTAATCCATCCCATCCGGAAGTCGCGGAGGGTGGGCCTGCATGTTGCCGGTTACATACTGTTCGAAGCTGACGCTGGTGGTAGGACCCGATCCCGGTGATTTCAGATAGGTGATGACATCGGAAATCTGCTGCGCAGTCAGGGCTTCTCCACTCCCGGCCTGGGTTGCGCCGCCGAGTGTGGTCTTCACAAAATCATCGAAGATGAATTTGCTCATGGCATAGACCTCAGGCGCCGAATGCGGGGACTTCAACGCTGGCCAGCACGATGGAGCCGTCGGCCAACGTGACGACGTCTGCGGGTGCCGGAATCTGCGATTCCATCAGTGCCTGCGGACTGGTCACCGCGAGATAGCGTAGGGATTCATCGTTGTCAGTTCGGCCTGCGAATGAAAGTACGAACCCTTGCGCGAGCCCTTTAAGATAGGTGAAGTCGTCATCGACGCTACCAAGCGTCTGCTTGTATGCCAGCATGGCGTGGATGACCTGAGCATGCCTGAGGTCAAAGACGAAGCAGTGGACAAGGCGTCCTTCGTCCTGCGTGGTTTCATCCCACCCGTCGAAGCCGACTCCGCCTACGCGCGAATCTCCGCGATAGATGGCGAACTGATACTCGGTCCCGTGCCGGCCGTCTGCCAGAGCAGTCGGTCCAATTCTTGGGCGAGGGATCTCCGTTTCGCTGATCGGATCGAGCGAGGAGTAAGGCTTGGCCTGGAATTGGAAAGGCATCTCAGTTCCTGCGTTGAGTGGGGCGGCGGCCGCTAATGACCGATCGAGTGAGTCGGTCGGCGTCAGCAAGAATAGGGAGGGCATCCCTAGCCAGAACAGCCCGGTCGCGTTTGATGCCGTGCGACATCGGGTCGATGACCTTGCCAACGAGAGATACATCGCGGGATTCAAAAGCCCGCAGCATGTCGGATCGCTGTTGGAGGCGAGGGCCTGCACCTTGCGCGTCTGCATGGCCGATGATTAGTTTTGAGCCAATCACGACAGCGGGCAGAGCCTGAACGCAAAGCCCGCGCCATCGTTCACACAAGGGCAACAGTGTCGGCAGCCTCACGATGAGGTCCATGAGCAAATCCATTGCTTCACATGCGCCAACTATACGGCCCACTCCCGCGTTACTCCATACAACGATTCATGGGCACTGCCGGAATGCACGCTGGTTCACACATTCAGCAGGCCAGCCGCGGCCCTAGCTTTGTCCTCCACCTGCCCCCCATCCCACCTATGCCATCATCCGGCCAGGACCGCAGCACCCATCAAGGCTGAACAGGCATGGAGCAGGCAACACGCTACACCGCAACCCTTTATCTGGCCGCCCCCGGCACCCCGCTGAAAAGTGGAGGCACCTCGCCGCGCGGCCATATGTACCTGCAGGTAGCAGCAGGCGACGAGGCCCACAGCTACGGCTTCGCACCACCGCGCCACGCGCCGGGCGAATCCCCCACGGGTGCGCAGTACGCGCAGGTGCGCCACGATGATGCCGACGAGCATCTGGATCCGTATTACAGCCGCACCCTGGAAATCACCGAGGAGCACTACGGCTGCCTGCGCGACTTCGCCGAGGAACCGGCCGAGTTCGAATTCGACGTGGATCGCCCGGCCACCATCAACCGCTGCAGCGATTTCGTCTGGGCGGCGCTGCACTACGCCGGCCTGCATCCGCTGCCGGCGCCGCTGGATGGCGGCAGCAACCTGGGCGAGTTCGCGGTGCTGTTCAACCTGCCGGAAATCCAGTGCATTGCTGCGCCGTTCCCGGGCAGTGATCTGAATGCCGAAACCCACCATGCGATGCCCGAGCGCGAGGCCGAACATCATCGCCAGGCCGACCGTGCCAGCGATGAACCGCCGCCGACGCCGATTGAAGTGGCCGGCACGCTGCTGGACCCCTCGCATCCAGACCATCGCCTGTTCTCGCAGCTGATCCAGAAAGTGGCCGAACTGGATGCCGCGCACGGGCGCCCCTTCGATGCCGCCAGCCAGCGCATCAGCGCCAGCCTGCTGGTGCTGGCCAAGCAGAACAATCTCTCGCGCGTGGACCACGTGCTGCTCAGCCAGCCAACGAAGAGCAGCCATGCGGCAGAGAGCATCTTCATCGTGCAAGGCGATCACAATGACCCGGGGCACCGCCGCGCCAGCATCGCCACTGAAGTGGCGGCCACGACCGATGTGGCCGATTCGCTGCGGTTGAAGGAGCAATGACGCGGCCACTGCGGCAGAGGCTGGTGTTACTGGCGGTGCTAGGCGCGCTGGCGGCATGCCGTGTGTCACCAGCGCCTGAGATTGCGCCGCCCCTGCTGACGCGCGCACAGGCCGAGGCGCGCACGGTTGTGCCGTTCACGCGAGCCGTGCAGTTGCAGAAGGCCGGCCGGATTGCCGAGGTCACGTTTGATTTGCCGGCACCCCAGAAGCCGGCCATTCCGATCCTGAACATCGGGCTGCGGCTGCAGGATACCGACGCCCGACGGCTGCTGGATGCGTCGGAGAAGATCACTCTCGGACGTTTGCCAACGCGGCTGCACCTGGAGCGAATTGATGGCAGCGCGCCTCGTCATGTACAGCTCTGGCAGCGTACTCGCGATGGACGCGACTCGCAGAAGATCGCCGATGATGGCGTGGTCACAGACCTGACGACGGGGAGCGTGGACATCAACAGCTTGGCCGAGGCCGGGTTGTACTCTGAAGGCGTGCTCTATCGCACGCTGCAGCTGGCGCAGGTCGGAGGCATTACACCCGGGCGCTACCTTCTGCGGGTGGACCTCGTGGAGGATCGGCCCCAGCTGGAAGGCCTGAAAGCAGAACTGATCGTTGGCTACCAATCACTAGGAAAGTAGACATGCACAAGGACGATGCCGAGCGCTACAGCGTAACCATCCATCTGGCGGCCCCCGGCACGCCGCGCTACGGCCGAGATGCTGAGGGAAACAGGTTTCTGCTGGAGCCCTCGTTCGCGGGTCACATGTTCCTGTCTCTGCGCCGTTCGGGTGAACCGTTGCCGGAGAGCATTGGTTTCACACACGCAGGCACCAAGGACGAGCCGAACAGAGGCAAAGTCGATGACATGGACGTGTCGGTCTACGACAAGCCCCGCTTCGAGCGCACGATCGAGATCAGCAAGGAGCAGTACGACCGCATCCTCGAGTTCTCCGCAGACCCGAAGAAGCACGGCTTCGACATGAACTACGACTTCTTCTCCAACGCCTGCACCGATTTCGCATGGGGTGCCCTGAACCACGCAGGCCTGCGCCCGATCGGGCTGGCCGGGGAGATCACCAACTACGAGGGCGCCACCAGGGTCCTGAACAACATCCGCGCCGTCAACGCCATTCCGCAGCAGGTGAAGGGCAGCGAGCTGGACAAGGTGCAGTGGAACCCGATGCCGAAGCAGACGTTCCGCGAATGGATGTTCACCGAGAACGGCGAGCAGTGGCGCGGCAACAGTGCACTCGCGGCAAGCGGCACGCCCGCAGACCCGGCGCACGACGATCATGCCCGCCTCAACCAGATCCACCAGCAGGTGGCCGACCTCGGCGCTTTCGGTGCACGCAACGGCAATGTCAGTGCCAGTCTGCTCGCGCTGTCGAAGGAGCAGCAGTTCTCGCGCGTGGACGAAGTGGTGCTGGGCGAGCAGCGCGGTGATACCGCACCGAAGCTGTTCATCGTGCAGGGTGACCGCAGTGACCCGGCACACCAGCGCGCCAGCATGCCGGCGGAGGTGGCTGCGCAGGCAACGGTGGAGGCCTCGTTCGATCGTGTCGCGCAGTTGCAGCAGAACGAGCCGCAGCGAGACGCGCAGCGCCTGCAGGAGGAGCAGCAGCTTCAGCAGAGCCACGGTCCACGGATGGCATAGCCGCGGGCGCAGCATAGAGGTCGAGCGTCGGCCATGCCCGCGCCGGCGCACGCCACGCGCCCCACCTGCTACCATTCCCCCGCAACCCCAGCCAGCCCACCCGCGCAGACAGATGCAGGTCGGGCCGTCGCAGTACGGCCCAGCGAGCCAGGACACCTTCCCGTGCCCATTCAAGGACGCTCGCATGTTCCGTAATCCTCTCTTCCGCTCGGCCGCCTTGGCCGTGGCCGTTTCGCTCAGCCTCGGCGTGCCCTCCGCGTTCGCCGACAACGCACCCGCCGCCAGTGCTACCGCCGCCGTGCAGCGCCAGGCCGTGGCCAAGGGCCTGTACGAGCTGGCCTACAGCCCGAAGCAGAACGCCGTGTTCGTGGCCTCGTCCGGTGGTTTCGGCGATGACGCCGGCCCGGCCCAGGTGCTGCGCCTGAACCCGGCCACGCTGGCCGTGGAAACCCGCATCCCGCTGGAGCGCAAAGGCTTCGGCGTGGTGCTGGATGACGCCCACAACCGCCTGTACGTGGGCAATACCGTGGACCTGTCGGTGACCGTAGTCGACACCGCGCAGAACAAGGCCGTCGGCACCATCCAGCTGATGGAGAAGAAGACCGGCAAGGACGGCAAGGCTGCTTACACCCACGACCTGCGCGAGCTGGTGGTCGACAGCGCCGCCAACCGCCTGTACGTGACCGGCCACAGCAGCCAGCCGGACGTGAGCAGCGTGCTGTTCGTGATCGATACGAACACGCTGAAGGTGATCAACACCATCGACGGCCTGGGCAATGCCAAGGCGCCGGGCCTGGCGCTGGATGCGGCCAACAAGCGCGTCTACACCAGCAACCTGCTGGCCGACCTGGTGGTGGTGGGCACCGATTCGAACAAGGTGGTGGCGCAGCACAAGATCGCTGCCGAGCAGCCGATGAACATCGCGCTGGACCCGGCCGGCAAGCGCCTGTTTGTGACCGACCAGGGCTCGGAATTCCTGCGTGGCTACCAGGCCAAGAGCAGCGGCCTGGTCAGCAAGCATCCGGGCCAGCGCGTGCTGGTGCTCGATCGCAGCACCGGCAAGGAACTGGCCAGCATCCCGACCGATGCCGGCCCGCTGGGCATCCTGCTGGATGCACCGCGCAAGCGCCTGTACGTGACCAACCGCGAGGCGGGTACGGTGACGGCATACAACAGTGACAGCTACCAGAAGGTGGCCACCTACACGGTGCCGACCCACCCGAACAGCCTGGCGCTGGATGCGAAGAACAACGTGTTGTTCGTGAGCATCAAGAACGGCGAGAAGGACGACAAGGGCGCTGACGAGAGTGTGGCGCGGATTCAGTTGTAACTGCGGTGCCCAGGCTGTAAGCGCGGGGGCAGGGCGCAATGCGCTGCCCCTTTTCAAGCTGCAGCGTTTACCCCAGCCGCGGCGCGGGATTCTGCATTTCCTGCGCTTGGGTTTCGACCTGCTGCTGCACACCCACGCCCAGCTTCTGCATCGATTGCTCCACCGGCGTCTGCGCCGCCACAGCCGTCGGCATCATCGCGCGCAGGTGCGCCGGATTGGCCGGGTCGCCCTGCACCACGAAGACGTTGTGCCCGGCCGGATGCTGGGCCGTGGCGTTGCTGACCAGCACGTGGTCGACCTGTTGCAGGCCCTGCTCGCGCGCGAGTACGGTCAGGCTGGCGGCCAGACGCTCGCTGGTCTGGTCGAACGGGCGGCCATGCTGCGCGTCCAGGGCGGCCACGCCCTGGCGGATCTGCTGGTTGAGGCCGTACTCGGGATGGTTGGGGGTGATCTCTGCCATGGGGCGATCTGCAGCGGTAGGTCGTGATGGACCTGGGCAGTATAGAACCGGTCCGTGAACCACCGCATCGCGGCGATCAGTCCGCCGGCCGATGGTCGTAGCTGATCACCCGCTCGGCCAGCCAGCGCCCGTCCACGCGGCGCCAGACCTGGATGAAGCGGGCCTGGCCGGTCCAGTGCTCGATGCCGTTTGCATCGCGCTCGTGGAAGCGGTGGTCGCCGATCTCCAGGGCGCGATCGTCGTGCAGCGGAAACACCTGCAGCGAGCTTTCCACCAGCTCGCGGCGCAGATGGGTGCGGTTGGCGCGGGTGCTCTCGCACAGGGCGGCCACGCTGCGGCGGAAGTCGTCGCGCTTGCTGGCGGACTTGCCCGCCTTGTCATGGAAGAACTCCATGTCTTCAGTGGTCATGGCCGCGGCCTTGTCGGCATCGCAGTCGTCGAACGCGGCGGCGAACAGCTGCGCGTCGGCCTGGTGGATCTGCTCGCGCAGGTCATCGGAGGGCGCGGGTGCGGCGGCGAGGCCGGCGGCCAGCAGGGGCAGGGTGAGCAGCAGCATGGCGAGGCTCCAGGGCGGGATTCATGCAGGCTCGCACGGTGCTCCGAGGGCCGCAGCCGCCCTGCGACGAAACGGGATTTCCAGGGAGTGAATGCCCGCATCTATGGATTGGCCGGGTGGCGTGCCCTGTGCAGGCGGTGTCATGGCGGCCGGCGATTCCATCACGGTCGCGATAGGGGCCGGCCCATAGCCTGAAATCCTCCCCTTCCACAGGAGCTCCCATGCCTGCTTCCCGCGTCCGCCTGCACGTTGAAGACACCGGTGGCGATGGCCGCCCGGTCATTCTGATTCACGGTTGGCCGCTGTCCGCCGATGCCTGGAAGACGCAGGTGTCGATCCTGCGCGACGCGCAGCACCGGGTGATCAGCTACGACCGGCGTGGCTTCGGCCGTTCTGACAAGCCGACAGAAGGTTACGACTACGACGCGCTGGCGGCGGATCTGGCCGGGGTGATCGAGGAACGTGACCTGCGCGACGTCACCCTGGTCGGCTTCTCGATGGGCGGTGGCGAGGTGGCGCGTTACGTGGCCAACCATGGCCAGGAGCGCCTGCACAGCGTGGTGTTCGCTGCGGCGGTGCCGCCGTTCCTGCTGCGCGGCGACGACAACCCGGACGGCCCGCTGACCCAGGACAAGGCTGACGAAATGCGCAGCGGTCTGGAAAAGGATCGCGAGGCGTTCTTCGATGGCTTCACCCGCGATTTCTTCAGCGCCAATGGCCAGCTGATGGTGACCGAAGAGACGCGTCAGGCGGCCATCGCGCTGTGCCATCAATCCGACCAGACGGCGGCGCTGGGTTGCATGCACGCGTTCGCGACCACCGACTTTCGCGACGATCTGAAGAAGATCACCGTGCCAACACTGATTCTGCATGGTGACAGCGACGCGATCGTGCCGTTTGAAGGTTCTGGCCAGCGCACGCACCGGGCGATCGCAGGTAGCGAAGTGGTGATCCTGGAAGGCGCACCACATGGGTGCAATACCAGCCATGCGGACCACTTCAATCTTGCGCTGCTGAACTTCCTGAAGCGGTAAGCTGCGGCCATGCGCCAGACCAAGACACCCCCGTGGAAGAAGCCCAACCCCAAGGGCCAGACCTCGCAGCCGCTGTCACCTGCGCAGAAAGAGGCGGCGCGGCAGCGTGCCGAAGAGAATGGGCGACGTTATCCGAATCTGGTGGACAACATGTGGGCCGCGAAGCTGCCGCGCGGATCGTGATCTGTAGAGTTGAGTCATACTCGACTCCGCTCTGCATCCATCCACGCATGGCGTGGATCTACTGCAAAAGCAGCCGAGCGTGGGCTCGGCTCTACAGGTTGGCCAGCGGCTTCCAGCCGGGTTCCAGCCAGGGCGCGATCTTGTTCTGGCGGACGGTGATGGCCTCAACCGGCAGCCCCGCCAAGCGCGCAAGCTCTGCACGCAGCACATTGGTATCCACCGGCAAGGCCGCAGCCACCTGCAGCCGATCACCCTGATGCCTCACCTGCACCGGAAGCGTGGCGTGCGCGTCGTGCCCGCCGCCGGTGCGCCCGATCGGGTAGCGCATCGCTACCGGTCGCGACAGCTGCGCCAGTGCGGGCTGCCACGCCTGCAGCACGAGAGGCTGCCCGGCAGCGGGAACCTTTACTTCTGCAATCGTGGCCGGGTAGCCAGTGAGGCTCTCGACCATCACCTGGAAGCGCGCGCCATCCGGCATGACCAGCACGGTGGCGATCAATGCGGAGAACGAGACGAACACGGCCGCGAGGTTCCAGCTGCGCGGCGCGGTGGCCGGGCGCGTTGCGGTGCGCAGGCCCGGTCTGCGCCGCAGTTTGCGTGCGTAGATGCGCCGGTCCTTCCGGCGCGGGCTGGTGCTGTGCTCGGGCAGGTTCAAGGGAACCCGTGGAAGGCGCGCTACGCGGGCCTTGATCAGGCGCGACAGCAGCATCCACGCGATCACGAATGCCAGCAGCGGAAGCAGCGTTCTCACCCACAGATACAGCGTGACCATCCACAACACCTCTACGTACGACCATCCATGCTCATCCACATCCTACCGGGACCACGCGACGGTTGTCGTATCCGCCAGCCGACAAGCACAGGGCGCTTGGTTAGGATGGTCCTTTGTTGTCACGGATGAACCGATGGTCTCTGCCGCTACCCGCTTCTGTCGTATCTGTGGTCCTGGCCCGATCCTGCTGGCACTGCAGGTGGTGGCGCTGCTGGCGGTAGCGCTTGCAGCCGGCTTCTTCCACTACCGCGTGGGACTGCTGCTGGAGCCGGTGGATGACGCATGCGGTGGGCCTGACCCGGTCGCGCGCATGCAGGTGGCCGAACAGCTGCTGGCGCGGTCCACTGCGCTTGCACCATGGCAACCGTTGCAGTGGATTCCGATGGCAGGCGTGGCACTGGCGCTGCTGGGCGCGATGTCGATCAGCGTCTACCGCCTGGGTCGCCTGTCGGAACGCCTGCGACGCGCCAACTGGGGGTTGATGGCGCTGCACGCCGCGATCCTGGCGCTGGCCGTCAGGGCATTGCATCTGTACGACATGGCGTGGATCAGCGTAGCCAAACTGTCCCCAGCGGCGTGCCTGGTGGAACTGGGCGAGCAGGGCCGGCTGCCGCTGGCACAGGCGCAACAGGTGGTATTCGGCATCCTCACCCGCGAGCACGCGCCGCTGCTGCGCAATCCCGATGACCTTGCCCTGGTGCTGGTCGCGTTGATGCTGATGGCGATGGCTGCGGGATTCATGCTGTGGCGGGCGATCGTGCGCGAGCGTCAGGTGCAGTCGCGCAGCCCATAGCGGGTGCGTGGCCGACCATGCATCCACAATCGCGCTAAAGTCAGCACTTCGCTCCTGCAAGGATGTGCTGATGCGTTGGTTACTGCGTGCTGTGCCATTGCTGCTGTGTTCGTTGGCGGTGCACGCCGCCGAAGTGGATCGTCGGATCGCGGTGACCATCGACGACCTGCCATGGGCGCGGGTGGACGAGATCGTTCCGCCGGACCTGCAGTCGCGGCATGAAGCGCTGATGGCGCAGCTGCGCCAGGCGGGCGTGCCGGTGGTTGGCTTCGTCAACGGGAACAAGCTTGAGATCGGCGGGCAGGTGCAGCCGGCGCGGGTGCAGATGCTGCGCAACTGGCTGGACGCCGGTTATGTGCTGGGCAACCACACCTACTCGCACATGGATCTGAACGCCAAGGGCGTGCCTGCGTTCCAGCAGGATTTCCTGCGTGGCGAGGCGGTGCTGCGGCCGTTGCTGGCCGAGCGCGGGCTCAAGCCTCAGTGGATGCGTCACCCCTATCTGCGTGCCGGGCGCACGCCGGAAGAACGCGCGGAGATGGACGTGTTCTTCAAGCAGCATGGCTACCGGGTGGCACCGGTGACGGTCGACAACGGCGAGTGGGTGTGGGCGTTCGCCTATGCCAACGTGATGAACGAGCAGCCCGATTCCCCGGCACGCGAGGCGACGTTGGCGCAGCTGCGCAAAGGCTATGTGCCCTACATGCTGAACAAGCTCGACTACTACGAGAAGCAGTCGCAAGCGCTGCTGGGCTACGCGCTGCCACAGGTCTGGCTGATGCACGCCAACGAACTCAATGCGGCCACGTTCGCCGAACTGGTGGCGGCGACGAAGCGCCGCGGCTATCGCTTCATCTCACTGGATGAGGCGATGCGTGACCCGGCCTATGCACGCGGTGCCGAAGGCTACAGTGGCCGTTACGGCCCGAGCTGGCTGCACCGCTGGGCGATGGCGGAGAAGAAACCGAAGGACTTCTACGCCGGAGAACCGGAAGTGCCGACGTGGGTGATGAAGCTGGCCAAGGTGGGTTCGGAGTGAGGCTCAGCGCTTGACGGCCAGCACGCCGTCAAGCGCCAGCTCGGCCTTGAAACCGGCCTTTTCCAGGCGCTTGGCCACTTCACGCGGCACGTCGCGGCCGCTGGTCAGCTTGTTCGGGGCGCCGGTGTAGTGAAACAGGCGCCCGCCCTTGCGGATGACGCGGGCGAGGTGGTCGTAGAACACCTGCGAGTACAGTTCGCCGGCGATGCCAAAGCGCGGCGGGTCGTGCAGGATCGCGTCGACGCTGTTGCTGGCCACCTGTTCGATCTGCTGCGAGACATCGCCGTGGCTGAACTGCAGGCGGCCTCCGGCGGCGACCGAGTCCGGATCCGGCGACCACGGGTTGAGCGTGCGCAGCCACATCACGTCGGCATTCTTCTCGAATGAGCGGATCTGGCCGACACCGGCCTCCAGCGCGCAGGCGGCGAAGTAGCCCAGGCCGCCGCAGGTATCGAGGATGACCTTGCCGGCCGGGGCGACCAGCTCGACCTTGCGGCGCGCGTCCTCGAACGGTGACAGCTTGGAGGTCGGCAGCATCTTGATGCCGTCGATCTCGAAGGTCGGTGCGCCCCATTCGGTCGGCACCAGCTTGATCAGCGAACCGCTGTAGCGCGAGATTGGCGCGAAGTCCTCGCCGTCCCAATAGTACAGCGTGCGGTCCTTCAGCTTGCCCGGCCACGGGTAGGGCTGGCCACGGAAGTGAAAGCCGTCGGCATCCAGCGCCACGCTGTCCTCGCTGCGGCCGAGGTCGAGCGAACCCTGCCATTCGTCAGCGCGCTTGTCATGGGCACGGCGCAGGGTATTGGCGCTGTCGCGGGTCAGCAGGGGGCCGGTGTAGTGGGGCACGGCGGGTACCGGGGCGGTTCGGGGGAGGGCATGGTACCGCAGCTGTTGTAGCGCCGAGTCCACCCTCGGCGCTACCGCTGGCGGGTGCAGCTGAAGCCGTGCGTGGCTCCTTCTCCTGAGATCGTACCGATGCCACGCGATGGCTGCATGCCCTGCAGCGCGCACGCTCGACGATGGACCTCCTGGGTTTCCGGTGGCTGCCGATCGAAGTCGTAGCGCAGGCTGCCGTCTTCCTGCAGCAGCCAATGCACGGTAACGCGCTCATGGCGAGCATCACCGAGATCCCAGTCCAGGGTACGCATGATCAGGGTCTGGCCATCGGGCAGCTGCCGGACTTCGTCATAGGCACCCTGCGTCTTCGGCGCGCTTACTGCAAGCAGCAGAAACAGCAGCATTGGCATCGCTCCTCAAAGAAGACAGGATGTACCCATATTGCCCTGAGCCGCCATGAGAATCATTGCGTCTTACGGGCACTTCACTGCATACACCGGCCCAGCACCGATCAGCATCAACGCCATGTAGTCACTATCACTGGCCTTGCCCTTCAGCGTCGCGTCCTTGTTGAAGTGGAAGATGCCGAAGCCACCGGCCATGCGGATCAACGCGCTGTCGATCTGCTCGGCGTCATCGCGGAAGTAGCGGCTGATCTCGCTGCGGGTGGCCTTGTGCAGCGCATTGGGCTCGCGCTGCCACTGGTCGCCGCGGCTGAAAGAGACGAAGTATTGGCCGCCTTCCTTGTCGATACGGAAATCGGCCGGCTTGCGCGCGCTGGTGGCGAAACAGCCCTGCAGCGGATCGGCGGAGAACGGAAGCCCGGCGTCACCCCCACAGGCCGTGAGCAGCAGGAGGGCACCGGGCAGCAGCAGGCGGAGCGTGCGCATGGGATGTCCCTACGGGGCAGGTGCGGCTAGTGTAGGCAGCATGCGGGCACGGCCCGTACAGATATTCGGCAAGGACACAGGGGTTTTCGGATGGCGCAGGGCAAGGCACCGTGGTGCGGCGTGGCCAGTTGGCTGGGGATCGCTGTGGGTTGGGGCGCCGGTACATTGGCTGCGCAGGCGGCGGTGGCCGCGGGCGGCAATGGCATGGCTGCGGGATTGGGCGTGGGTGTGCTGGGCGCGGCGCTGGTGGGCTGCGGCTTGGCGGTGGCTTCGCGCGTGCGCGGCGAGCGCTGGCCGTGGATCGGCATCGGTGGCGCGGTGCTGAGTGCGCTGCCGCTGCTCATGTACCTGCTGCGGATGATGCTGAAGCTCTGACTGTAGAGCCGAGCCCGTGCTCGGCTGATGGCCTGCGACAGCCGAGCATGGCTCGGCGCTACAAAGGCAACGGCAAGCCGAGCATGGCTCGGCTCTACAAGTGCGACGGCAGCCGGACAGAATCAGCTGCGGTGGATCTCCACCGTCACATGCACCAGCTCCTCATGGATCGCCAGCGCGTTGCGCACGGTATCGGCATCGAGACCTGCGTCGCTGGTGACCACGCTGGCACTGACCGCGTACTTGCCGCGGCCGACCTGCCAGACGTGCAGGTCGGCCAGGCGTGCCGGCCACGGGCCCTGTTCGATCACCTCGCGCACTTCGGCCACCACCGGCGCGTCCATCTGCGCGTCGAGCAGGATGCGGCCGCTGTCGCGCAGCAGGCCGATCGCCCACACCGTGACCAGTACGGCGCCGACCAGGCCCATCACCGGATCCAGCCAGGTCAGGCCCAGCAGCTTGCCGCCGAGCAGGGCGACGATGGCCAGCACCGAGGTGGCGGCGTCGGCCAGCACGTGCACGTAGGCCGAGCGCAGGTTGAGGTCGTGACCGTGCGCACGGCCGTGATCGTGGTGTTCGTGGTCATGCGCGTGATGATGGCCATGGTCATGCCCGTGGTGGTGATGCGCGTGGCCCGGGCTGTCGTGCAGCCACCATGCGCAGAGCAGGTTCACGCCCAGGCCCACCGCAGCGATGGCGATGGCTTCGTTGTAGTGGATCGGCGCCGGTACCCACAGCCGCTCCAGAGACTGCACGGCCATCAGCGCGGCGACGCCGAGCAGGGCGATGGCGCTCGTGTAGCCGGCCAGGATCTCGATCTTCCAGGTGCCAAAGGCGAAGCGCGGATCGTGCGCGTAGCGGCGCGCGCAGCGGTAGGCGAACACCGAGAGGCCCAGCGCCAGCGCGTGCGAACTCATGTGCCAGCCATCGGCGAGCACGGCCATGGAGTTGAACCACCAGCCGCCGATGATCTCCACCAGCATCATGCCGACGGTGAGCCACAGGGCGCGGCGGGTATTGCGTTCGGCCAGCGGATTGCCGTCGTCGAAGCGGTGTTCGTGGCGGCGGGCGGCGGCGAGGGCGTCCAGGTGCATGGGGGACCAAGGGGGGGTGGAGTGGATACCCCCATAGGGTATATGATCCAGTCATGGCCCATGTACACAAGAATCGAAAGCAGCTGCTGACCCGGGTGCGCCGTATCGCGGGTCAGGTGGCGGCGTTGGAGCAGGCGCTGGACAAGCCCGACGGCGAGGCGGGCGACTGCGCGGACGTGCTGGTGCAGGTCGCCGCCGTGCGCGGTGCAGCCCACAGCCTGCTGATGGAGCTGCTGCACGAGCACCTGCAGGAACATGTGGTGGCTGCCGACGACCCGCAGCAGCGGGCGGCCGAGGCCGAGGTGCTGGTGGAGCTGTTGCGCCGCTACGGCAAATAGGCCGAGGGGCGGTAGAGTCGACTGTTAGTCGACTGCTCTTCGCCCAGGCGGCATGAGATCCCGCGCTTCGCGCGAGAGTCGACTAACAGTCGACTCTACCCTGCGTGCCGGTGCCGTGCGTTCCAGATGTGCGTGGCGGCCAGCAGCAGGCTGCCGGTGACGGTCATCGGCGTTTCCCAGTCATGCGAGGGTAGCGCCAGCGCGCCGGCCAGCAACAGGCCCAGACCGGCGCCGGCGGTGGCCCAGGCCAGCACGGGCAGCGGGTGACGACGCTCGGCCCGCCACAGCGCGTAGCCGGTCAGCGGCAGGGCGATGGCCACGAACAGCAGGTGCACCCACTCCGCTTGGGCCCACGCGCCGAACAGCGGTAGCGCGGCCGCAAGCAGGGGCAGCGCCAGGCAGTGCAGCAGGCACAGGCTGGACAGGGCGACCGCGCCGGCATCGAGCAGGGCGGCAGAAGGCGACTTCATCGGGGAGGTTCCTTGCGCAACAATTGTTATACAGTAACATTTCCGTTCCGCAGCCAACCCGCTCCGACATGAACACTGTTTCCCGCGCCGACCGTCGCCTTCCGGTCACCGTGCTGTCCGGCTTCCTGGGGGCCGGCAAGACCACCCTGCTCAACCAGATCCTGCGCAACCGCGAGGGCCTGCGTGTAGCGGTCATCGTCAACGACATGAGCGAGGTCAACATCGATGCGCAGCTGGTGCGCGAAGGTGGGGCCGAACTGCGCCGCACCGAAGAGACGCTGGTGGAGTTCAGCAACGGCTGCATCTGCTGCACGCTGCGCGATGACCTGCTGCAGGAAGTGCGGCGCCTGGCCGATGCGGGCCGCTATGACTATCTGCTGATCGAATCGACCGGGATCGGAGAGCCGATGCCGGTGGCCGCGACGTTCGCGGTGCGCGACGAACACGGCTTCAGCCTGAGCGATATCGCGCGCCTGGACACGATGGTGACGGTGGTGGATGGCAGCGCCTTCCTTGCCGACTTCGGCTCGACGTCGCGACTGGCCGAGCGCGGCCAGCAGGCCGGCCCGGAGGATGACCGCGGGGTGGTTGACCTGCTGTGCGAGCAGGTCGAGTTCGCCGACGTGATCGTGGTCAGCAAGGTGGACCAGGTGGACGACGAGGTACTGCAGGACACGCTGGCCGTGCTGCGCGGCCTGAACCGCGACGCCAGGCTGCTGCTGTCCAGCTTCGGTGATGTTCCCCTGGCCGAGCTGCTGGATACCGGTCGCTTCGACATGGAGCGTGCACAACGTGCGCCGGGCTGGGTGAAGGAACTGCGTGGTGAGCACACGCCGGAAACCGAGGAGTACGGGATCGGCAGCTTTGTCTACCGCTCGCGGCGACCGTTCCATCCCGCGCGCTTCGCTCGCGCGCTGCAGTCGGGGATGCCTGGCGTGATCCGCAGCAAGGGCTGGTTCTGGCTGGCCAACCGCATGGACTGGGTGGGCGAGCTGAACACCGTGGGTGCCGCGACGCGGACGCAGGCGGCGGGCTTCTGGTACGCCGCGCGCGATCGCGTGCGTGCGGGCATCGAGGACACCACACCGCTGTTGCCGCCGACACCGCTGCCGTACAGCGACCTCGGATGGGCGCGCCAGCAGGCCGACTGCTGGAGCGCGCCGTTGCCGGGACCGGAGGAGTTTCCGGACGCGGCCGCGCATTCGGCAATGCAGCGCCTGTGGCACCCGTTGTGGGGCGATCGGCGCCAGGAACTGGTGGTGATTGGCGTGCACATGGACGAGCGCGCCGTGCGCGCAGAGCTGGATGCCTGCCTGCTCAACGAACAGGAGCTGCGTGCGGGACCGCTGCTGTGGCAGCAGATGCCGCAGGCATTCCCGGTGTGGAAGCGCTGAGCTAACGGCTCCTGTAGATCCACGCCATGCGTGGATGGCGGTTCAACCGGTCTTTGCCCGCCTTGTAGAGCCGAGCCCACGCTCGGCTGGCGGATCATTCCATCCGCGCATGGCGTGGATCTACTGCAATTGCAGCCGAGCGTGGGCTCGGCTCTACAGAATCGAATCCGCGCATGGCGTGGATCTACAAGGCGTCGCGCCATTGCCAGGCGTCGCCGGTGACCTGCAGCACCTGTGTCGGTCGCAATGCCTGCAGCAGGTGCCGGTCGTGGCTGACCATCACCAGCGCGCCCGGCCACGCCGCAAGCAGTTCCTCCAGCGCCTGCAACGCGCTCAGATCCAGCGCATTACCGGGCTCGTCCAGCAGCAACAGTTGGGGCGCGGGATCGGCATACAGCACGCTGGCCAGCGCCCCCTTCACCCGCTCGCCATCACTGAGGCTGCTGGCTGCCCGCTGGATGCGCTGTGCGTCCAGCCCGAGCAGGGCCAGCCGCGTGCGCAGTTCGCCTGGGTCCGCGCGCGGGTTGGCGGCCTGCACGGTGTCGAGAATGCTGCGTTCGCCGGACAATCCCAGCAGCTGCTGGTCGAGCAGCGCCAGTGGGCAATGGCGTTGCACGGTGCCACTGCGTGCAGGCCGCTGCCCGGCCAACACGCGCAGCAGCGTGGATTTTCCACTGCCGTTGTCACCGACCACGGCGATGCGCTGGCCACGGCGGATCTCCAGCTGCAATGGCGCACTACAGCCATACGGCAGCACCAGCGACTCCGCCTGCAGCAAGCGTGCGTTGCCGCGTTCCCCCTCACCGGCAAACAGTGCCAGCTCTGGGGCGGCGTGAACCGCCGAGGCTGCAGCGCGCAGCTGGTCGGCACTGGCCTGCAGGCGCTCGGCCTGCACCTGCTGCGCGTGGCCATGACTGGCCTCGGCACGCTGCTTCTGCCTGCCCAGCAGGATCGGGGCCTGGTTGGCCTGCTTCGCATCACGGTTGCCACGTGCCTGGCGCTGCTGCTGGCGTTCGTGTTGTTCGCGCGCGCTGCGTTGCTGCTGCCGGTGCTGTGCACGTGCATGGTCAAGCTGGGCGGCGGCGGCTTCACGTTCGGCGGCGCGCGCGTCGGCGTAGTGCTGCCACGGTCCGCCATAGCGATGCAGCCCGCGCGCATCGAGCTCGACGATCTGCTGCATGTGCGCCAGCAGTTCGCGATCATGGCTGATCGCCAGCAGGCCGCCGCGCCACTGCTGCAACTGTTCATACAACTGTTGGCGATGGCGTGCGTCGAGGTGGTTGCTGGGTTCGTCCAGGATCAGCCAGTCGGCACCGCTGGCCCAGGCACCGGACAGCGCGACCTGCATGGCCTGGCCACCACTGAGGCGCGCGGCCGGCTGGGCCGGATCGAGGTCGTCGGGTAGCTGCAGCGTACGCCATTGCTGCTGCAGGCGTTCGCGCAGATCCCAGCGGTCGCCGACGCGGGCGAAGTCGGCCTCGTCCACGCTGCCGGCTTCGATGCGTTGCAGTGCAGCCAGTTCCGCGCCGACACCGGCCAGTTCACCGACCGTGCCGGCGGGGGGATGGCCGGGCGTCGGCAACAGGAACACGCGGGCACTGCCGCGAACCTGGCCGTTGTCGGGCAGCCGCCGGCCGGCCAGCAGGCGTGCGAGCACGCTCTTGCCGGCGCCATTGGCACCGACGAGGCCGGTGGCGACCGGTTCGAAGGAAAACGTCAGATCGGAAAACAGCGGGCGGCCGTCGGCCAATCGATACGACACGCGATCGAGCGTGAGGGAATGCGGGGTCATGCGACCTCCATGGATGCCGGGTTCTCCCCTGCGCGCAGGGGCGGGAAGAGTCAGGCCGTCTAGTGGGAAGACGGCGGCATCAATGGCGCATTGGTCGCGAGCCTCTTGGAGGAATGAGCGGCCAGTATAGCGAGGTTGGCTGAATGGTTTGATGGCTCTGCACTACAAGAGCATCCACGCATGGCGTGGATCTACTGTGGGCCGGGCATGGGTGGATTGCTCGCGGCTACGGCACGGTACCCAGGCGGGCGCCGACGAAGTCGATGAACACCCGCAGCTTCGGCAGTACGTGTCGGCCCGACGGCCACAGCAGATGGAAGGTGCCGCAGGAATGCACGTGTTCGTCCAGCACCGTGACCAGGCGGCCGTCGGCCAGCGCATCGCGCACCGAGTGCACCGGCACGAAGGCCAGGCCGATATCGCGCAGCGCCAGTGCCACCCGCGCTTCGATGGTGTTGGCCACCATGTGCACCGGAAGCTCCTGCGGCGTTTCATCGTCGGGCCAGTGGATCGGCCACGGTTCCAGCTTGCCGGTGCTGGGGAAGCGGTAGTGCAGCAGCGTGTGCTGCATCAGTTCCGCGGGCGTGCGCGGAATGCCGCGGCGCTGCAGGTAGGCGGGCGAGGCGACGATGCGGCGCGGGAACACGCCCAGCCGCCGTGCGTTCATCCGCGAGTCGCTGGGCTCGCCGACACGCAGCACGGCATCGAAACCTTCCTCGATGACATCGACCAGGCGGTCGCTGAAATCGAGGTCGAGGCGGATATCGGGATAGGCCGCCATGAACTCGGCCATCAGCGGCAGGGTCAGGTCGCCAACCAGCGGCAGGCTGATGCGTAAGGTGCCGCTGGGTGTGGCATGCGGTTGTGCGAGCTCCGTGCGCGCGGCATCGCGCTCGTCGAGGATGCGCCGGCAGCGCGCCAGGAACAGCTGGCCCTCGGCGGTGAGGGTGATGCTGCGCGTGCTGCGGTGGAACAGGCGCACGCCCAATGCCTGTTCCAGCCGCGCAACGCATTTGCCGGCGGCCGAGGCCGAGATGCCCTGCAGGCGCCCGGTTTCGACGAAGCTGCGGGTATCGGCCGCGTGCACGAAGGTCTGCAGATTGGCGAGGTTGTCCAGGACTGACATGGGCGTGCGGGCGGTGAAAGCGGCAGGGTAGGTCGGCGCGACCGCTGCGGGCGGCTCCGCCATCGCAACACTGTGGTGCGGGGTGGCGTGGGGACCGTTGCGGCCTTGCAGTTCCGGCCATCATGCCGATTGCGGACTGCACGGTCCATGATGCCCGGAGCGGCAACCGGCTTTTTGCGCGGACGCCCGCTGCCTAACGTGGCGGCCTCTCCCCCACGGATCACCGCGATGAATGCCGCTCCTTCCCTTGAAACCGCGCCGACACTGCCGTCGGTGCAGCGGCTGCTGCGGCAGGTGCACCCGCAGCGCCTGGTCGGTGCGGTGGTGCTGGTGCGCGAGCACGGTGTGCTGCGCCACGCCAGCGCGACCGGGCTGGCCGATCGCGAGTCGGCCATGCCGATGCAGCGCGATCAGCTGTTCCGGCTGGCATCGGTCAGCAAGCCGCTGCTGACCACGGTGATCCTGCGCCTGGTTGCCGAGAGCGTGCTAGACCTCGACGCGCCGGTACAACGCTGGCTGCCGGATTTCCGCCCGGCGCTGGCTGATGGCACCACGCCAGCGATCAGCCTGCGCCAACTGCTCAGCCACAGCAGCGGACTGGGATACCGCTTCCTGGAAGCCGACGCCGACGGCCCGTATGCACGCGCTGGCGTCAGCGATGGCCTGGACGCGAACCCGCTCTCTCTGGCCGACAACATGCGCCGCATCGCGCAGGCACCGCTGCTGTTCGCACCGGGCAGCCAGTGGCTGTACTCGCTGGGCGTGGACGTGGCCGGCGCCGTGGCGGAAGCGGCAACCGGGGAAACGCTGCAGGCCTTGTTCGTCCGCTTGCTGGCTGCGCCCTTGGGCCTGCGCGATACCACCTTCGCCACCCACGATGCGGCACGGCTTGCCACGCCCTACGTCACCGACACACCGCAGCCGCACCGCCTGCGCGAAGGCGAGGTGGTCGCCCCGTTCGAGGGCACGGTGGGCATCGAGTACAGCCTCGCCCGCGCTACCGATGCCAGCCGCTTCCCTTCGGCCGGCGCCGGTCTGGTCGGTAGCGCCGATGAAGTGATGGCGGTGCTGGAGGCCTTGCGTGATGTGCAGCGTTCAGGCCTGTTGCCGCCCGCACTGGCAGCGGAGATGGCCAGCCCGCAGGTGGGCGAGCAGGGGCCGCCGGAACCGGCCGGCTGGGGCTTCGGCCTTGGCTTTGCGGTGCTGCGCGATGCGGCCGCCAGCGGCACGCCGCAGAGCGCAGGCACATGGCGTTGGGGCGGCGCCTACGGGCACAGCTGGTTTGTCGATCCAGCGCGTGGGCTCAGTGTGGTGGCGCTGACCAACACCCTGTACGAAGGCATGGACGGTGCCTTCGTCGATGAGCTGCGTGATGCGGTCTATGCCGATCTGGAGACCGCGCGATGAGCGGCCATGCCATCGATGCGGCCAGCCCGGCCGGTGAAGCCACGCGCCTGCCGTGGGCGGGACTGCTGGCGCTGGCCGGCGGCGGCTTCATTACTCTGCTGACCGAAACCCTGCCGGCCGGTGTACTGCGGCCGATGGGCGAAAGCCTCGGTGTGAGTGACGCGGCGGTGGGCCAGCTGGTCAGCGTGTACGCACTGGGCTCGGTGATGGCCGCACTGCCGATGACCGCACTGACCCAGCGCCTGCCGCGACGTCCCTTGCTGCTCGCCGCGATTGCCGGCTTCGTGGTGGTCAATACGCTGACTGCACTGAGCAGCAGTTACCCGCTGATCCTGGCCGCGCGCTTCCTGGCGGGCGTGAGCGGCGGGCTGCTGTGGTCGCTGGTGGCCGGCTACGCCGCGCGCATGGTTGTGCCCTCGCTGCAGGGCCGGGCAATCGCGGTGGCGATGGTCGGATCGCCGCTGGCGTTGTCGCTGGGCGTACCGGCCGGCACGCTGCTGGGCCAGCAGATCGGCTGGCGCTGGGCATTCGCGCTGATGAGCGTGCTGGCAGTTGTGCTGCTGGCCTACGCACGCTGGGCACTGCCCGCGTTGCCGGCGGCGGCTGCCGGCCAGCGTACCTCGCTGGCGACGGTGTGGCGCATGCCGGGCGTGCGCAGTGCGTTGGCGGTGATGGTGTTGTACGTGCTGGCGCACAACGTGCTCTACACCTACATCGAACCGCTGGCGGTGGAGGCCGGTGCCGGCCCGTGGCTGGACCGCCTGCTGCTGGCCTTCGGCCTGGCCGCCATCGCCGGCATCGGCATTGCCGGCTGGGGCGTCGACCGTCATCTGCGCACGCTGGTGTGGGCCGCGGTGATCGGTTTCATCGTGCCGGTGCTGACCCTGCTGTTGTGGCCGGGCCACGCGACGCCGCTGCTGCTGGCAACGATCCTGTGGGGCGTGGCCTTCGGCGCGGTGCCTACGTTGTTCCAGACCGCATTGGCACGGCGAGCGGGTGCCGCCGCGGATCTGGCGCAATCGATGCTGGTGACCGGCTGGAACCTGGCCATCGCCGCCGGTGGCGTTGCAGGGGGTGTGCTGCTGCAGGCGGGCGGCCCGAACCAGTTGGGATGGCTGCCGTTGCTGCTGCTGGCGGTGAGCGCTGCATGGCTGCTGGCGCGGCCGAAGGCGTGGGCGTAGGCCCAGAGCAAACGTTACGGAGGTGCCGGCCAGCGGCCGGCACTACCGTGGTCCACGCCATCCACGCATGGCGTGGATCCACCGAGCGCAGCGACCCGCGTCTGCCTTTGCTTTTGCCTTCTTCCGTTGATTCCGTGGCGGGACGCCGCCGGAACCTGTCAGAGGCCGGGGCGGTCGGGTTCGCGGGGGTGTCCGCGGCATGGATGCCGCGGCCAAGCCCCCATGGACGGGTTTACGGCGTCCCCCGCGAACCCGACCGTCCCGGCCACCCCGGGGATAGCAGTACGCGACCCACCACGAGGGGCTCCGCCGTTCGCCGTCCTACTCCACTCCCTCACGCTCGATCGGCACGCTGCGCGGATTCTGCATGTGCTCCCGCGCCGCGCCATAGCGCTGCTGCCGCTTGTGATGGAACACCACGAACTCATCCCGTGGCAGCGGCCGCGAGAACAGCCAGCCCTGCGCGAACTCGACCTTGCGGGTATGCAGATACGCCAGCTGTGCCTCGGTTTCAACGCCCTCGGCCACCACCCACAGGCCCAGCTCCTTGGCCATGTCGATGATATGTGGCGTCACCGGGCTGGTCGCGCTCTCGGTGCCGATCGCATCGATGAACGACTTGTCGATCTTCAGCGCGTCCAGCGGCAGCTGTTCCAGGTACTGCAGGCTGGAGAAGCCGACGCCGAAATCGTCAATGGCCACGCTGTGCCCGGCCCGACGCGCCTGTGCCAGCATCGTGCGGGCGCGGTCCAGGTCGAGGAAGCCGCGCTCGGTGGCCTCCATCCAGATCTGCTGCGGCAGGATGCCGCTGCCGGCCATGTGCTTGGAGATCATCTTCAGCGCGCGGCCGCTGCTGATGTCTTCGGCGGCCAGGTTGATCGCGATGTGCGCGCTGCGGTCGGCCACCAGCAGCTCGCGCATGTCGCGCACCACGTTCTCGATCACCAGATCGGTGACCGCGCCGATCATGCCGGCCTCTTCGGCCAGCGGAATGAACAGGTCCGGCCGCACCTGGGTGCCATCCGGGCGCTGCCAGCGCACCAGCGCTTCGGCGCCGACGCAGATGCCGGTATCCAGTTCGATGATGGGCTGGTAGTGCAGGTACAGCTCGCGGCGGCGGATCGCCGTGGCCAGCTCGCCGCGCAGGGACAGGCGGCGACGCGACAGCCAGATCACCAGGCCGGCGCCGACAGCGGCCAGCAGAACGCCGATCGGTACGAACAGCCACGCCTGCTGGCGGAAGGTCGCGGCGAGCGCGGTACGCGGCGTGGTCGCGATCGCCAGCCACTCTTCGTTGCGGGCGGTGGCGTACAGGGTGTTGTGGTCCAGGCCTTCACCAGGCGCGCGCAGCAGGGTCTCCAGCAATGCCGGATCCATGCCGTCCTGCCTGGCCAGGAGACGGCCGTCCGGGCTGGCCAGAGCAAGGCGCACGTTCGGGTCGGCGATGACATCGACGAAGCGGCGCGGATCGACCAGCACGTCGTAGTTGCCATACAGGATCGACAGGACCTGGCGCCGTCCGCTTGCCTCGGGGCGCACATCCACCGCGATGCCGGCGCCATCACTGGTGACGTGGTCGGCCTTGGGCTGGTTGACGTCGGACAGGAACGGCCCCCACGACGTACAGCGTAGCTTGCCACCCTCGAAGTAGCCCATCTGGTCGACCGACGGCGAGGTCATCACCAGCGTCTGCATGCGCCGGATATGGTCGGGCCCGCAGGCGTCGTGGGCGCCGACCTCGGCCGACTGCAGTGCCGCCAGTGCTTCCTGGTAGGACTGGTCGGCGCGGCGCAGGGCACGGCCGGCAATGTCGCGCAGGCGTTGCTGCTCGACGCTGACCGCACGGTCCCAGGTGGCATAGGCCATCACCGCGATCGGCACGGCCGCGGCCAGCAGCGCCAGTGCGGTGCCACCAATGATGACGCGCAGCCGGCTCATGGCCGGGGCTCCAGCGGGGCGGGCAGGGCAGGGCGCATGGTCGGGCCGATCCTTGGGCAGGTGCGGCTATCTGAGCATGGCGCCGGGCCGGGCGGAATGGGATGAATCCGGTATTTGGTCACATTGTGATGAAAGCGGCCAAGTTTGACGGGATTGGCTCATCCGGCGCTGGCGCTCCTGCCTGAGGAGGACTACCGTCGAACGCTTCGCCCGCCCTTTTGCCCGCGCCCATGACCGAGCCCGCAACGCCCCCCGAGCACCTGCGCCGCAGCCTGTCCAACCGCCACCTCCAGTTGATCGCCATTGGCGGTGCCATCGGCACCGGCCTGTTCATGGGGTCGGGCAAGACCATCAGCCTGGCCGGCCCGTCCATCGTCTTCGTCTACCTGATCATCGGCGCGATGCTGTTCTTCGTGATGCGCGCGATGGGCGAACTGTTGCTGTCCAACCTGCAGTACAAATCCTTCATCGATTTTTCCACCGATCTGCTCGGCCCCTGGGCCGGCTTCTTCTGTGGATGGACGTACTGGTTCTGCTGGATTGTCACCGCCATCGCCGATGTGATCGCCATTGCCGCCTACGCGCAGTTCTGGTTCCCCGGGCTTGAAGCCTGGAAACCGGCGCTGGCCTGCGTGATGCTGCTGCTGTCGTTGAACCTGGTGACGGTGAAGCTGTTCGGCGAGATGGAATTCTGGTTCGCGCTGATCAAGATCGTGGCGATCTGCGCACTGATCATCACCGGCGCCGGGCTGGTGGCGTGGGGCTTCACTTCACCCAGTGGCCACACCGCGGCGCTGTCGAACCTGTGGAATGACGGCGGCATGTTCCCGATGGGCCTGGTCGGCTTCTTCGCCGGCTTCCAGATTGCAGTGTTCGCCTTCGTCGGCATCGAGCTGGTCGGCACCACGGCCGCCGAAACCGCCGACCCCGAGCGCAACCTGCCCAAGGCGATCAATTCGATTCCGGTGCGCATCATCATCTTCTACGTACTGGCGCTGATCGCGATCATGGCCGTCACCCCGTGGCGGCAGGTGGTGCCGGACAAGAGCCCGTTCGTGCAGCTGTTCGTGCTGGCCGGTATTCCGGCCGCGGCCAGCCTGATCAACTTCGTGGTGCTGACCTCTGCCACGTCCTCGGCCAACAGCGGCATCTTCTCCACCAGCCGCATGCTGTACGGCCTGGCCGAAGAGGGCCACGCCCCGCGCGGGTTGTCGAAACTGTCACGCGCCGCCGTGCCGGCCCGTGGCCTGCTGTTCTCGTGCCTGTGCCTGCTCGGTGGCACGCTGCTGATCTACCTGATTCCGAACCTGGTGACCGCCTTCACCCTGGTGACGACGCTGGCGACGGTGCTGTTCATCTTCGTCTGGTCGCTGATCCTGGTGGCCTACATGGCCTATCGCCGTCGCTACCCGGAGCGCCACGCTGCCTCGATCTTCAAGATGCCCGGCGGCGTTGCCATGTGCTGGGCCTGCCTGGTGTTCTTCGCTGCCGTGCTGGTGCTGCTGAGCCTGCAGGCCGACACCCGCCAGGCATTGATCGCCAGCCCGGTGTGGTTCGTGCTGCTTGGCGTGGGGTATTGGGTGCGCCGCAGGACCGCGAAGTGATCCAGGTGTTCCGTCACATCGATTGATCCATCGTCTCCAGGCAGCTTCATCCACGCATGGCGTGGATCTACTGTCAGCCGCAGGAAACTGTCGAGGGCGGGTGGGTGTGGCCCGGCAGGACCGTTGGCGCCATGGATGGCGCCATCGAGCCCCCATGGATGGGTTTACGGCGTGTCCTGCCGGGCCACACCTATCCGACCAGCCCTCAACAGCCCAGCGCTGCTCTGGCTGTTGACGTTGCCTCTGCAGGTGCAGGCCGCAGCCCGGCCGACCCCCATTCACCCAGCATTAGCGGGCGCGGCCGGATGATCCGGCCGCCATGTCCCGTCGCCCTCTCCTGCTTGCGCTGTTGCTGCTGCCCAGCCTGTGGCCCGGGCTGGCTGCCGCGCGCACCGTCTACCGCTGCGTGCAGGGCAACACCGTCAGCCTGGCCACCGCGCCGGAACCTGGTTCACGCTGCACCCCGAAGGAAATCGACGACAACGCCATCCAGACCCCGAACCTGTGGGGCAACATGGGCGTGTTCAGTGGCGTGCTGTACGAGCGTGAGCAGGACGGCGTGCTGGTCTATTCCACCCGCAACCTGCCCGGCTCGAAAGTGTTCCTGAAGTTCACCGTGGCCACGCCGCCGGGTGAGCCTGCACACGAAGGCCTGGGCAAGGTCGGCAAGCCGCAGTTGGCGCAGCACGCCAAACAGTTCAAGGCCGCAGCCAAGGCCACGGGCGTCGATGACGCGTGGCTGCGCGCGATTGCCCATGCCGAAAGCAACTTCGATGCGCTGGCGGTGTCCAGCAAGGGCGCACAGGGCGTGATGCAGCTGATGCCGGACACCGCGCAGGAGTACGGCGTGAATGATCCGTTCTCGCCCCAGCAGTCGATCGATGGCGGCGCCCGCTACATGCGCGCGCTGCTGCGTCGCTACAACGGTGATCGGCCGCTGGCGGCGGCTGCGTACAACGCCGGCATCGGCGCGGTCACCCGCTACAAGGGCGTGCCGCCCTATGCCGAAACCCTGGCCTATGTGGACAAGGTGATGGCGCTGTACGCGCGCTATCGCGAGGCGATGGGCATCCGTACCGAGGTGCCGGCGCGCTAGGCCAGTGGCGCTGTACGCGCGGTGTAGAGCCGAGCCCATGCTCGGCTGCGCCAATTGCAGCCGAGCATGGGCTCGGCTCTACACAAAAGCTCCTCAGCGCGAGGTGGAGGTGCTGACCAGTTCGTAGCGTTCGATGCGGCCCAGGCGGGCAACCTCGGCCTGCACGTCGGCGCGTTGCTTCAGCGCACGCCAGGCCGCATCGATCTTCACGTCACCGGGCAGCGACGGATAGGTGCGCATGTCCTGCAGGGAGGCCAGTGTCTCGCCGCGCTCGACGGGTGAGCGCAGCTGTTCGATCAGCACGGCAGCGGCGCCGTCGAGATTGCCCTCGTCCAGCAGCATCTCGCGCTGGAACAGGCGCGCGTCATCGCCCTGGGCCAGGATCGCTGCACGCGCGGCCTGTTCGGCCTTCGCATCGCCACGTTCACGGGCGGCAACGAACTGCAGCAGTGCCTGGGCCGCCTTGCCGTAACCGGCCAGGCCCGGCATGTCATTCACCGCGGTGGCGGCATCCTGCATGCGGCCCAGCGAACTGAACACGAAGCCGACGTTGAACTGGTGCTCGGCACCATCCGGACCCAGTGCGCCGATGCGTGCGGCCAGCTTGGCTGCCGCCAGCGCATCATCGGTACGGCCCAACCGGCGCAGCGCCGTAAGCCGGCTGTTGAGCAGCCACGCCACCCATTCGGCTTCCGCCGCCGAGGGCGACTCGCCTTCGGCCGCCGCACTGGCCATGCCATCGGTCAGTGCCAGCACTTCCTCGTTGCGGTCCAGCATCAGCAGCGTGCTGCTGAACTCGGCCATGCGTGCATCCAGCGCCCGGTCGAGCAGGCCGGAAACCCGCAGTTCGTCGAGGTGCTTCTGTGCAGCCTGCACCGGATCGAAGCGGGCATCGGCGCGGTCGACATAGCGATCAAACCGCTTGTCACTGCGCAGGCGGATGATTTCGGCGGGACCGGTAATGCGCGCCAGCGTGGCGGGAATATCGTCGCCACGGCCGTTGTCGGCCTGCAGCGTGGCCAGTGCCAGCCACAGTCCGGTGGGTTCCAGGCCGCCGCTCTTCCAACCGTTGTCGAACAGCGCCTGCAGCAGTTCCATGCGCTGCTGCGGCTGGTCCCGCAGGCGGAACTGCAGGTAGTTGATCGCGTGGCGGTCCACTGGCAACGGCGCGTCGGCATGCTTCAGCGCCTGCACCAGGTGCTTCGTGGCAGGTGCCGGTTGGTTCTCGGACAGTTCCACCGAGACCAGGGTCAGCAGGATCTGCGCATCGTCCGGCAGTGCTTCCTGTGCGCGCTGCAGGTAGCGGCGGGCCTGGTCCGGCTTCTTCTGCACCATCGCGGTCCAGCCGGCCACCTGCGCGGCGCGGCCGCGATGTTCGGCATCGAAGTCATCCAGCATCGGATCTTCCATCAGCCGTTCCATCGCGATCAGCGCGCCCAGCGTGTTGCCACTGCGCGACTGCTGGATGGCTTCATCCCATCGCGTGGCATAGGCCTGGTGCATCGCATCGGCGGTGACGGACGGCTTCTGTGGCGCCACCGTGATCGAAGCGGTGGCGGATGAAGCCAATGCGGCAATCAGCAGGGCGGCGAGGGGGAGGATGCGGGGCATGGAGGATCTCCATCCGTGGGAACCGCATTGAACCCGCTGCAGCCAGCGAGAACAAGCGCGATGGATGGAACTCTGGCGTTTGGCCGTACGATTGGCCATGGCGGATCGTGCGTTCAGCGTCTATTGTCGGTGCCTCTTCAGGCAGCAGGCAGGCAGCGCAGCACGATGGCACGGTGGCAATGGATGGCGGCAGGCGTAGCGTTGGCGACGGTAGTGGCATTGGCTGCGACCTGGTGGGAGACACCGCTGCATACGCTGGCTGAACCGGCGGGTCCGGCTCCAACGCCGCTGGCGTGGACCGCGCAGATCGAGCCGCTGGCCGGCGATGGCCACCCGGGTAACCGCGACGGCGCCGCCGCGCAGGCACGTTTCGCCGATCCGTACGCGTTGCTGCGCAGTGCCGATGGCAGCGTCTATTTCACCGATGCCGGTGACAACAACCGGATCCGTCGCCGCCTTCCCGATGGCCGTGTTGAAACGGTGGCCGGGCAGGGCGAGGGGCGCGTCGATGGCCCGGCACTGCAGGCCAGTTTCAATACGCCCTCGGGCATTGCCGCCGACGCGCAGGGCAACCTGTACGTGGCCGACACCGGCAACCATGCGATCCGCCGTATCGGCACCGATGGGCAGGTGACCACGCTGGCCGGTGGTGAACAGGGCTATGTCGATGGGCCGGCTGCGCAGGCGCGCTTTGATGCGCCTACGGGCATCGCGGTGGACGCGCAGGGCCAGGTCTACGTGGCCGATACCTACAACGACCGTATCCGGGTGATCGGCACCGACGGCACGGTGCGCACCCTGGCCGGTGGTGAGCGGCCGGGATTGGCCGATGGCGTGGGCAGCGTTGCGCGCTTCGATACGCCGGTGGCACTGGCCTTCGATGCGCAGGGTGCGCTGCTGGTGGCCGATCTGTTCAACAACGCGGTACGCCGCATAGGCGCTGATGGCACGGTCAGCACCGTGGTCGCCGCCGGTGGCGTGATCAATGGGCCGCTGTCGCTGGCCACCACCCACGACGGCGTGCTGTACGTGGGCGACATGGATGGCCGCATCGTGCAGGTGACACCGCAGGGCCACCAGATCGCGCTGGTCGGCAATGGTCGCCTGCCGCGCCTGGCCCGCCCCAGCGGATTGGCGATGGATGCCGATGGCAGCGTGCTGGTGGCCGACGCCGCCAGCTACCGTCTGCATCGCCTGCGCCCGCTGCCGGTAGGCGAGCTGCCCGCGCCGGCACTGGTCGGCCCGGCCGCCGATGCCGCCTTGCCCGATACCGGCGGGCGCTGGCCGTTGGCGCCGCAGGATGGCTGGCACGAAGTGGTCGGCACACTGGGTGAAGTGCGCGGCAACTTCACCGGCGAGAGTCGCCATCACCTGCACGGCGGCTTCGACGTGCGCGGTGATGTGGGCCAGACCGTGCTGGCGATCGCCGATGGCAAGATCAGCAGCCCGATGGCGGCCTGGAGCCTGGGCGAGCAGGCCGAAGGCCTGGCGGTGGACCGCCTCAAGTACATCCACATGCGGGTGGGCCGCACCCCGCGCAATGAACCGTTCGATGCGCGCTGGCAGGCGCTGTACGACGAGCAGGGCAGGCTGGAGCGGATGCGCGTGCGTCGTGGCATGCGCATCCACGTTGGTGACCGCCTGGGCAGCATCAACAACCAGGCGCATGTGCACCTGGCCGTGGGTACCGGTGGTTTCGAGACCAATGCCGTGGCGCTGGGCTTCCAGAACTACGCCGACCACTTCGCACCGCGCATCACCGATGTGGCGCTGCTGGACGACACCGACCAGCCCATGGCCGCCGGCAGCGACGGCGTGGTGATGGTGGCGCGGCAGGGGCGTGGCGTGCAGATCGTGATCGAGGCCTGGGACCAGGTTGACAACAACCTGCCGCGACGCCGCCTGGGCATGTACCAGGTGGGCTACCAGATCCTCGATGCGGCTGGGCAGCCGCTGCAGGGTTACGAGCAGCCGCGCTGGAACATCGTGTTCAACCGCATGCCGCCGCAGAAGGAAGCGGTGCGCGTGGCCTACGCCCCCGACAGTGGGATCACCGTGCATGGCAGCGCGGTGACCCGTTTCCGTTACCTGGCCACCAACACCGTGCGTGACGGCCTGATGGAAACCGGCCGCTGGCAGCCGGCGGCGCTGCCGCCGGGCGAGTACGTCGTGCGTGCCAGCGTGCGCGACTACAGCGGCAACGAAGGCATCGGCCCGCGCGAGATCAGGGTACGGCTGCTGCCATAGCGGCAGCCGGGGCGCCGCAGCGTTCACGCTCGGCGTCCATGTCTTCCAGCGGCCGCACTTCGATGCTGCCGAAGCGTGCCCAAGGGAAGTCGCGGGCGATGCGCATGGCTTCGTCGCGGTCGCGGGCGACGATCAGGTTGAAGCCGGCCAGCAGTTCACGGGTTTCGGCGAACGGGCCATCCAGTACGCGACTGTGGCCATCACGCACGCGCAGGGTCTGCGCGGTGTCGACCGGCTGCAGCTTCTGCGCGGCCAGCAGCGTGCCTTCGGCCTGCAGCTGGTCGGCGTGGGCGAGGCAGTCGCGCATCAGCGCGTTGAATTCTTCGATGGGCAGGGCCTGCAGCAGGGCAGGCTCGATGTAGATCAGAAGCAGGTACTGCTGCATGGCGTGGTCCTGGCGGGGGCGGGGGTCCATGATCGCGCAGGATTGCGCGTGGGCATGTTGCAGCGCGGGAAGCGGCGCCTTCGGCGGGGATCGGCGAACGGCGGAGCCCCTCCGTGGTGGGGTTGGGTTGGTCGCTGAAAGCTGGGTTTCTGGCGACTGGCCGGGTGGGGAGGCAGGGCAGGGGGCGCTGCAAGTACGTCCATGTAAGCTCGGTCGCCGCATCCATGCGGCTCACGCCCCTGCCCTGCCTCCCCACCCGGCCTTGGACAGATCTCTGCGGCTGACCCACCACGGGAAATCAACAACAAGAGCAAAAGCGGGTCGCTTCGCTCGCAAAGCCGAGGCCGCCAGCCATCCGCCGTTGCTGTTGCCGTTGCTTTTGCCGTTGCCTTTGCCTTTGCCTTTTTTCTTGATCTTCCCGTGATGGGTACCGCAGGCAGGAAACTGTCCAGGGCCGGGTGGGTAGGCGGGGCGGGGGTGTCCGCGGCATGGATGCCGCGGCCAAGCCCCCAGGGACGGGTTTACGGCGTCCCCCGACTCGTCTACCCACCCGGCAAAGCCCATGAACCCAGCTTTCAGCGACCAACCCAACCCACCACGGAGGGGCTCCGCCGTTCGCCGACCCTCGCCGAAGGCACGCTTTCCGCGGAAGAAAAAATTTCCAACAGACGTGTCGATTCCCAGCCCCCTGGTTCGTTGTACCCAGTGAAGGGCACGCACCACGCGTCCCCACGGGAGACTGCAATGAAAGTGATGGTGATCGTGAAGGCCAACGCCGACTCTGAAGCCGGCCGCATGCCCAGCGAACAGGAACTGTCCGAAATGGGCGCCTTCAACGAACAACTGGTGGCCGCCGGCATCATGCTCGCCGGTGAAGGCCTGCACGCCACCCAGCGCGGTCGCCGCATTCACTTCGGCAGTGGCGCACCCAGGGTCGAGGCCGGTCCGTTCGGTCCCGCCAGCGAACAGATCGCCGGTTTCTGGCTGTGGGACGTGCGGTCGCTGGAGGAAGCTGTCGAGTGGGCCAGCCGCGCGCCGTTCGGCAGTGGCGGCACGCTGGAACTGCGCCCGCTGATCACCGCCGAAGACTTCGGTGAAGCCTTCACCCCCGACTTACAGCAGCAGGAACAGCGTCTGCGTGCACAGCTGGAAGGTTGACCCGATTCATCTCCCTGCCGGGCAGGACCCGGCACTACTGCCCTGAACCGCACAACGGAGTATTGCCATGAAACTGATTCCCTTCCTCGGCTTCAGCGGCCAGGCCCATGAGGCGATGGCGTTCTACGCCAAGGCACTCGGTGGCCAGGTCACGTCGGAAATGAAATACCGCGACATGCCGCCCTCCGATGGCTCGCCAGGCTGCAACGAGATGCCGCCGGAAACCCTCGACCACGTTGCGCACAGCCAGCTGGAAATCGGCAGCGCCATCGTGATGGCGGCCGATGGTCCCGGCGGTGGCGAGGGCGGCTCGACCACCATCAATGTCGATGTCGACAGCATCGAAGAAGCCGAACGCGTGTTCGCTGCGCTGGCCGAAGGTGGCCAGGTGCAGATGCCGATCGCTGAAACGTTCTGGGCGCACCGCTGGGGCATGCTGATCGACCGCTACGGCAAGCCGTGGATGGTCAATTGCATGAAGCAGCCCTGATTCCTCCCTCTTTCCTCTTCATCCACAAGGAGCGTTACCGATGAGTGCACCACAACCGCAGATGATATTCGTCAACCTGCCCGTGCAGGATCTGGAGAAGTCCAAGGCGTTCTTCACCGCGCTGGGCTACAGCTTCAATCCAACCTATACCAATGACGATGCGGCTGGCATGGTCATCAGCGAGAGCATCTACGTGATGCTGCTGACCCAACCTTTTTTCCAGCAGTTCACCAACAAGCCGATTGCCGATGCGTACACCCACACGGAAGTGATCAATGCGCTCTCGGCACCCAGTCGCAAGGCAGTTGACGAGTTGGTGGACAAGGCACTGGCCGCCGGCGCCAGCGAACCGCAGCCGGCGCGCGACCTGGGCTTCATGTACCAGCGTGGCTTCCAGGACCTGGATGGCCATCTCTGGGAAATCGCACACATGGATGGCGAGCCGGGCTGACGGCCGCCGCAAGGGAGAACCCTCATGGCTTACGTGGATGCTTACGTGCTGCCGTGCCCGCAGGACAAGGTGGCGGCCTACCGCCGCCTTGCCCGCAAGGCCGGCGCGGTGTGGAAGGACCATGGCGCGCTGCAGTACATGGAGTGCGTGGCCGACGACGTGGAACCGGGCAAAAGCACGTCATTCCCGCGCGCGGTGAAAGCCAAGCCCGGCGAAACGGTGATCGTCGCCTTCGTGGTGTTCCGCTCGCGCGCGGCGCGCGACCGCATCAACGCCAGGGTGATGGCCGACCCGCGGCTGGCGTCGCTGGGCCCGAAGGACATGCCGTTCGATACCAAGCGCATGTTCTGGGGCGGCTTCAAGCCGATTGTTGAAGCGTGAGCTGCGGCGCTTGTGCGGGCCAGACGTGCGTGCTGTGATCGGCGCATGCTCGATCCCGCACTGACGCAGCGTCTGGAAACCCTCTGGCGGATGGAGTCGCCGGTGTTGATCGCGCGCCTGGCGCGGCTGCTCGGGGGCGATGTCGGCCGCGCCGAGGAGCTGGCCCAGGACACCTGGCTGGCCGCGCTGGAGCGCTGGCCGGAGCAGGGCATCCCGGACAATCCCGGAGCCTGGCTGATGACCACTGCGCGCAACCGTGCCATTGATGTGCTGCGCCAGCACCAGCGGGTGGCGCAGCAGCATGCGCAGTGGGGCGAGGAACTGCATCCGGCGGCGTTGCCGGCACCCGATGACAGCCAGGCGCTTGAAGATGACCTGGGGGACGACCTGCTGCGGCTGATGTTCGTGGCCTGCCATCCGGTGCTGCCGGCCGATGCACGGGTGGCACTGACCCTGCGTCTGCTCGGTGGCCTGACCACAACTGAGATCGCCCGTGGCTTCCTGCAGCCCGAGCCGACCATCGCCCAGCGCATCGTGCGCGCAAAGCGCACCTTGGCGCAGAAGCAGGTGCCTTATGAAGTGCCGCGTGCCGACGCGATGCCCGAGCGGCTCGGATCGGTGCTGGAGGCGATCTACCTGGTCTTCAATGAAGGCTATGCGGCTAGTGCCGGTGACGACTGGATGCGTCCGGCGCTGTGCGAGGAGGCACTGCGACTCGCGCGCATTCTGGCGCACCGGCTGCCGGTGCCGCCGGTGCTGGGCCTGCTGGCGCTGATGGAGCTGCAGGCCTCGCGCGCTGCGGCACGGACCGACGCGCAGGGCGTGCCGGTGCTGCTGGACCAGCAGAACCGCGCGCGCTGGGACTGGCTGCAGATCGAGCGCGGGCAGCAGGTGCTGGCGCGCGCGCTGGCCGCCGGTGGCAGCGACGATCCCTATGTGCTGCAGGCGCGCATCGCAGCGTGCCATGCGGCGGCGCGACGTCCCGAAGATACCGACTGGCCGCGCATCGCAACGCTCTATACGCAGCTGTTGCAGGTGCAGCCTTCGCCAGTTGTCGCATTGAACCGCGTGGTGGCGATACTGCGCAGCGACGGTGCCTTCGCGGCGTGGGCGCAGCTGCAGCCGCTGCTGGTGGATGCGCGACTGCGCGAGTACGCGCCGCTGCAGGTGGTGCACGGGGAGCTACTACAGAAGCTGGGGCGGGAGCAGGATGCACGTCACGCTTTTGCCGAAGCCGCCAGACTCAGCCAGAACCAGGCAGAGCGAGGCCTGCTGCGGCAACGGGCTGGTCTGCCCCCCGCGGAGTGACCTCGACGAAGGCAGCACTTGTCGGCAGCCCCGCGAGCCGTTATGTTTCGCGCCCAGCGGACGCGTCAGCGTCCACTTTCCATGCGTATTGACCGAGGAGCGGTTGGATGTATTCAAGGACGAAGAGCGCATCGCGCGCTTTTGCGCGCCTGCTTGCCTGTGCCCTGTGCCTGGCCGTATGGCCGATGGCCGTGCAGGCGGCAGACAAATCACAGCAGGCCTATTGGGCCGGTTTTGCCTACACCGCTGATGCCGCCGCCGTGCAGGCGACCACGCCGCATGCGCATGCGGTGCTGGAACAGCGCGGCCTGATTCCGTTGAACCAGGCGCTGGCACAGTCGCTCAAGCGCCGCACCCCGGCCCACCTGCAGCTGATCGACCAGCCGGTGGCGATGCTCGACGGCACCACCAGCGCGACCGTGCTGGCCGCGGCACTGGACCGCGAACTGGTCTCGGTCGAGCCGATCGGTGACCAGTACAAGGTGCTGGTGGAAGTGGCGCTGCAGGCGCTGTTCTTCGACTTCCGCGAGCGCCAGGTGATCGCGTCCTATCCGCTGACCCTGCAGCGCATCGACGTGCAGGATTACCGGCCGGACAACGACGATATCGACGCGATCGTTGCCGATCTCCTGTACGGCAGTGCCGATACCAGCCTGTCGCAGGTGCTGGCCGCCAGCCTCGCCCAGGCCAAGCTGCCCGATGCCGCGGTGCGTCGCCTGCAGGTCGGTGGTGTGACCCTGTCCGACGCGGTCCGCGCCAAGCTGCCCGACCCGAAATGGGACGCCCCGCTGCGTGCAACGCTGGCCCATGAGCTGTCCAAGACGCTGTCGTCCAACACCGGCGTCGGCCTGCTGCCGCCGGCCTCGGGCCAGGCGATCGGTGGTGCGATGGCGGCGCGCTTTGCCGACGGCAAGGTCTACCAGCTGAAGATCCCCGAGCCGGACTACGTCATCAACCTGCAGGTGGATGCGTTGAAGAACGGCGTGATCGAAGAAACCCCGGCGATGAAGACGATGCTGTTCGGCGCGTTCTTCACCGCCAAAGTGACCGAGCCGTTCTCCGGCAAGGTCTATTTCGAACAGCCGCTGCGCAAGGGGGCCACCAAGGTGGTGCCGGTCACGCAGTGGCAGGTCGACCAGTGGTCGGCCAGCTACGAAACCCTGCTGGCGGGCCTCGATGCCTTCGCCGGCGCCGCCGCCAAGCGCGCCGATTCGCGCGGCTGGCTGGACGAACAGAAGCCGGGCGGCCGCCCGTTGCAGCAGCAGACCCAAGCCCTCCAGGAGTTGATCAAGTCATGTCGTTGATGCGTACCATCCTGCTCATCCTCATCGCCCTGGTGGTGGCCTCGCCGGTCGCTGCGCAGACCGCCAGTTCGCGCGGTACTGGTTCGGCCAGCTACGGCCTGCGCCTGAGTGCCGACACCCGTGCCCAGGCCCTGAACAAGGCCAAGGTCAATGCACTGGAGGCGTACATCGCCGAAACCGGTGCGGCCAAGCTGCGCCTGTTCGAAGCGCGCCGCGCCGAGTTCATCGGCGAGATCGACCGCTATGTGCTCAGTGCCGTGCAGCTGTCGGACACCGAAGACAAGAAGGCCAAGACCTACACCGTCACCGTCCGCGCCGAGATCAACACCACCCTGCTGCAGACCAAGCTGGATGCAGGTTCGGCCGTGGCCAGTGCCACCGCCGCCCAGCGTTCGCTGCTGACCTTCCTGTTCATGGCGCGCTCGCAGGACACCGTGCAGTCGTTCCAGGACAAGGAATACCGCCGCGTCGACGCCAGCAGCAGCTACAGCGAGAACACCCGTGAAGGCGACAGCTTCCGCGGCAACTCGGTGAGCACCAACGGCAGCATCAACCAGAACGGTTCGATGTCGGTCACCAGCGGTGGCAGCACCACCCAGCGCAGCGACAACATCAGCTGGAAGGTGGCCAACGCGGCCGAAGTGAACACCGCGATGACCGGTGCCTTCAGCGCCGCCGGCTACGAAGTGGTCGAAGCCGAATACGTGGAAGGCGAGTCGCGCGGCCTGCTCAGCATCGAGCGCATCCGCAAGGACTTCAGCACCGGCAACGACCTGGCGCCGGCCACCCTGCGTGATACCGCCAACGGCATTCGTGCGGCCAACATTCCGTACATCGCCGTCGGCACCCTCGACGTCGGCATGCGCGACCGCGATCCGGCCAGCGGCAACACCCGCGTGTTCGTCACGGTCACCGGCAAGGTGCTGGACGTGACCGGTCGTTTCCCGCGCACCGTGTCGTCGGTGGGCCCGGTGCAGTTCTCCGGTACCGGCCCGAACGAAACCGTCGCCCGTACCAACGCGCTGCAGCTGGCGGCTGAAAAGGCTGCCCAGCAGATGATCAACGAACTGAACGTCAAGGCGGTCCGCTGATCCGCCACCCCGGTGGGTGCCGAGCCCGCTCGGCATCGCCCTGGGGTTACCGATTCCCACGTGCCGCTTCGCGGCCGTCTCTCCCAAAGGACACTCATATGATCCGCAATACCGCTCTTGTCGTGGCCATCGCTGCCGCCACCCTGTCGATGCCGGCCCACGCTGGCCTGGGCAAGCTGAAGGACCTGGCCGGTGCCGCCACCGGCACCTCCAGCAGCAGCACCTCCAGCGCCGCCGCTCCGGACGAAGCCGCGCAGGAAGCGCTGGTGCGTCGTTTCGTTACCTCGCAGTCGCACTCGCTGCAGGCCCAGACCTCGTTCGCCCGCGCCTTCGGCCTGGCCGAGCAGGTGCAGCTGCTGGAAGCCGAGCGTCAGGCGCTGTCGTCGGGTTCGGTCAGCGTCGATGCGATGAAGAAGTCGGTGTCGGTCAGCGAAGCGGCGCAGGCGGCGATCAACGAGCGCCAGGCCGCACAGCCGGAACTGAACGCTGAATCCAAGCAGCACTACGCCGAAGGCCTGGTCTCGCTGCTGTCCTCGGCGGCCGAAGCACAGAAGCTGGGCGGCGAAGCCAGCAACTTCACCGCCGGCATGAAGAACCTGGGCGCGACCCAGCTGGCCACCGTCGGCCGCAAGCTGGCGGCAGGTGCATGGGTGGCCAAGGAATCGCCGGGCTTCATCCAGGGCCTGTACGGCTCGACCAAGTCGGCCGTGACCTTCGCCAAGAAGAGCAAAGTGAAGGTGCCGTCCAACGCCGATTCGATGCTCGACAAGCTCTGATCCGAGGCGAATCTCCATGCGTATGACCTACCGTTTGATCGGCCTGGGCCTGGCTGCCACGCTGCTTGCAGCCTGTGGCAAGCAGGACACCCCGGCCGCCGCGCCCGCCAAGGACAAGGCAACCAGTGCACTGGCCAGCAATGCGCCCGTGGAAGCAGCGCCCCTGCGTGGCACGCCGGATTTCGGCGGCACCACCCAGGTCGCGCGCGAAGCCGACGGCATCGGCAGCACCCCGGAACTGGCGGTGCTGGCGGCATTGCAGTCGGCGGTGGCGCAGGTCAACGGCGTACGCGTGGCCAGCCAGATGCAGAGCCTGCGTGCAGGCCTGCATGTGGATGTGGATGACGAACACGTCGGCGATATCCGCGCCGACGCGTTCACCCAGCAGATGATCGCCGGCTCGCAGGGCGCGGTGCTGGGCTATGAAATCCTGTCGCAGGATGAAGTGCGGCAGCTGGACGAGGAAACCATCGCCCGCGTGCGCGCCAGCGACGAAGGCTGGAGCTTCAAGGGCTCGGCGTCGGCCAGTGCGTCCGGCGAAGCCTCGGCCAAGAGCGGTTCGGCCTCGGCCAGTGTCAAGCAAAGCTACGACGAGAAGGTGAGTGTTGATGCCAAGCGTGGCGCCAGCTCCTACGATTCCGATGTGACCCATCGCAGCATGCGCAGCTACTGGAAGGTGCGCGTGCGCGCGCAGATTGCCCAGTACCGTGCGCCGGACGAGCAGGGCAAGCCGAAGATCGTGGTTGCACTGCCGCGCACCAAGGCCGGCAGCTACGCCGTGGGTGACGGCCGCGTGGACGCGGACGAAGTGGCCGATGCGATCCGTGCCCGCCTGTCCGACACGCTGACCCAGACCCAGCGCTTCATCGTGCTGGACCGCGAGTTCGGTGACGAACTGCAGGCCGAGATCGACCACATCAACAGCGGCAACGTGCGCCTGCAGGACACCGCACGCGTGGGCCAGCAGCTGGCGACCGACCTGATCCTGATCCCGACCATCGAGCGCTTCGAGTACCCGCGCAGCGTGCGCAACCTGCGCATGTCCGACCGCCAGGTGACCTCGTACTCCGGTGGCGGGCGCATCACCCTGCGCCTGATCAACGCCACCACCGGCCAGGTGGTGATGTCCGACAGCTTCGACCACCAGCTGGCCTCGACCGGCCCCAGCACCCTGCCGCGCGTGGTCAACGGCCGCAGCATGGCCGCGGCGATGATGGAATCGCTGTCCGGCCAGATCGGCACCACCATCGTCACCACGCTGTTCCCGGTGTCGGTGGTCTCGGTGGACGGCGACCAGGTGGTGCTGAGCCAGGGCGGTGACACCTTGCAGGCAGGCCAGCGCTGGCAGGCCGTGCGCCTGGGCGAAGAACTGAAGGACCCGCAGACCGGCCGCTCGCTGGGCCGCAGCGAACACCCGTGCTGCACCATCCGCATCGACCGCGTGGCCGCACAGACCTCCTACGGCACCATCGAAGACGGCGTCGACGCGATGCGCGGCGGCTTTCGCCCGGGCCAGATCGAACTGCGCCAGAAGCTGGGCAGCAAGCCGGCTGCTGCTGCCAGTGCGACCGCCTCGGCCGCGCCGGCTGCCGCCGCTCGTCCGGCGGCCAAGCCGAAGCCCAAGCCCGCTGCCGCCCCGGCCGAAGACCCGAACTGGTAACACGCGCAAGCAACACACCGATGGGGTCAGAGCCCTTTCCCGCCGGGAGAGGGCTCTGGCCCCTTCGTGTTTCCGTCCGTGTCGACCAAGGTCGACACCTACCAACAGCGGCGTGTCGACCAAGGTTGACGCCCACCAACAGCAGCAGAAATGTGTCGAAGGCGGGGTGGGTCCGGTTGCGGGGGTGTCCGCGGCATGGATGCCGCGGCCAAGCCCCCAAGGGTGAGGGCGCTTTGCTTGCGAAGCATTGCTTCGCAAGCGCCCGAACGCACAGCCGCCAGCGGCTGGGCCGGACCGAGGAGCGGGGTTTACAGCGTCCCCCGCAACCGGACCCACCCCGCCATCCCACCGAATGCCTGTTTCTGCTGTTGCTGTTGCTGTTGCTCCAGCTGTTGCTGCTGCCCTGGCTTCGGCAGATGCAGGGCGCAGCCCTGCCGAATCCCATTACACTCCAGAAGGATTTCCCTGCTGGAGAGAGCAATGAAGCGAGTAGCACTGGGCCTGCTGGCCTTGTCAGTGTCGAGCGCACTGATGGCGGCCACCCCGAAATTCGACGGCGCGCGGATCTCCGCCGACGTCAAAGAACTGGCCTCCGACGCCTACGAAGGCCGCTCCCCGGCCACCGCCGGCGAAGAGAAGACCATCGCCTTCCTCAGCAAGCAGTTCGCCGATGCCGGCCTGCAGCCGGGCGGTGACCTCAAGGACGGCAAGCGCCTGTGGACCCAGGCCGTGCCGCTGCGCAAGGGCGACATCGTCGGCGCACCGCAGCTGGCGCTGCACCAGGGCGGCAAGACCGTTGCGCTGGAGCAGGGCAAGCAGATCGCCGTGCGCGCCGCCATGAACGGCGCCAGCAACGTCGACATCAGCAAGGCGCCGCTGGTGTTCCTCGGCTACGGCGTGAAGGCCCCGGAGCGCAACTGGGACGACTTCAAGGGCGTGGACCTGAAGGGCAAGATCGCCGTGGTGCTGATCAACGACCCGGACTTCGAGACCGGCCAGGGCGACTTCGACGGCAAGGGCATGACCTACTACGGCCGTTGGACCTACAAGTACGAAGAAGGTGCCCGCCAGGGCGCGCTGGGCGTGCTGATCGTGCACGAGACCGCACCGGCGTCGTACGGCTGGGCCACCGTGGCCGGCTCCAACACCAACACCATGTTCGACGTGGTGCGTGACAACCCGGCCGACAGCCACCCGCTGCTGGAAGGCTGGATCCAGCGCGACCTGGCCGTGGAGCTGTTCCGCTCGGCCGGGCAGGACTTCGAAGCGCTGAAGAAGAAGGCGCAGCAGCGCGACTTCACCCCGGTGCCGCTGACCGGCGCCAGCCTGGACGCGAAGTACGCGGTGAAGACCGAAGTGATCACCTCGCACAACGTGGCCGCGCGCCTGGAAGGCAGCCGCCACCCGGACGAGACCATCGTCTACAGCGCGCACTGGGACCACATCGGCGTGGGCGAGCCCGACGCACGTGGCGACCGCATCTTCAACGGCGCACTGGACAATGCCAGTGGTACCGCCTCGCTGATCGAACTGGCGCGCGGCTTCGCCAAGGCCAAGCGCCCCGAGCGTTCGGTCCTGTTCCTGGCGGTGACCGCCGAGGAGAAGGGCCTGCTGGGTTCGGAGTATTACGCCACGCACCCGCTGTATCCGCTGGAAAAGACCGTGGCGGTGATCAACATGGACGGCATGGCGCCGTTCGGCCCGTCGCGTGACTTCGGCATCTACGGTGCCGCGCGCTTCGAGCTGCTGGACCAGCTGAAGGACGTGGCCAAGGGCTGGGACATCCGCTACACCCCGGACCCGAAGCCGGAAGCGGGCCTGTTCTTCCGCTCCGATCACTTCCCGTTCGCCAAGCGTGGCGTGCCGGCACTGTCGTGGTCGGCCGGCCAGGACTGGGTGGACGGTGGCGTGGCCGCAGGCAAGAAGGCCTCCGAGGACTACACCGCCAAGCGTTACCACCAGCAGGGCGACGAATGGCAACCGGACTGGGTGTTCGCCGGTGCCGCCCGCGACCTGGAAGTGCTGTACACGCTGGGCAACCAGCTGGCCAATTCGCGCAGCTGGCCGAACTGGAGCAGGGACGAGTCCTTCCGCGCCGTGCGTGACGCCAGCGCCGATCAGCGCAAATAATGGCGTTCGGTAGTGCTGGCCGCTGGCCGGCATTGCCCCTCCGGGGAAACGCCGGGCCATGCCCGGCGTTTCCGTAACGGCTTCCATCCCCGCTTTTCCCCCCTTCGTCGCAGCCCGCTTGTTTGCCCGGCGGGCCGCCCTATGCTCGGCTCACCCCCTTCCTCCAAGGCGCCGCCGTGTTTGCCAGCCTCTCTCTCCTGCTTCGTCACCTGCTGGCCTGGGCTGCGGCGCTGTTCGTCGCCGGCATGGTCTGGAGCGGCATCTTCAGTGGCATGAACGATGGCCCGGGCTGGATCTTCGGCCTGCTGGCGATGTTCCTGATGATTTCCGCGCTGGGCAGCGCGATTACCCATGTACGCCGCGTCTGGCTGGTCGCCGGCCGGCTGGATTCGACCACGCTCTCCGGCCGCCAGCGCCGCCAGGTGGAACTGCCGATGGATGCCGGCCAGGCATTCTCGGTGGTGGAAGCGGCCATCGCCGAACTGCCGCGCGTTGAAGACGTGGAAAGTTCGGCCGGCAGCCTGCAGGTACGGGCCTACGTGCGCCGCGTGGATGCCTGGAACGGCCGCCAGCCGTCGCGCTGGAACCTGCCGGCACGGCTGGCGATCAAGCGCAACAGCGTGCTGGCGACGGTCACGCCGGGGCAGGGCACCAGTACCGTCACCCTGCTGTTTGAACCGGATGCCGGCTGGTGGGCCGACCTGCTGGCGCTGGATGAGGGCAGCAACTTCGAGAATGCCGAAGCGGTCACCCGCGCGATCAGCCGCCGTGTTGCCGACCAGCGTCGCGACGAGCAGGCCGCGGCCGAGCAGACCCAGGTGGAAAAGGAACTGTCGGTGGCCCGGTTGAACCTGCTGCATGCGCAGGTGGAACCGCACTTCCTCTACAACACGCTGGCCAACGCGCAGGTGCTGACCCGCACCGACCCGGCACGTGCCGACCAGATGCTGGGCCACCTGATCCAGTACCTGCGCAGCTCGTTGCCACAGGTGGACGAATCGCTGTCCACGCTGGGCGTAGAGCTGGAGCGCACCCGTGCCTACCTGGAGATCCTGCGTATCCGCATGGGCGCACGGCTGGGGGTGGAGGTGCAGGTGCCCAACGAGCTGCACGGCGTGCAGCTGCCGGCAATGGCGCTGCAGACGCTGGTGGAGAACGCGATCAAGCATGGCCTGGAACCCAAGCCCGGCGGTGGCACGATCTGGATCCTGGCGCGTGGCTTCGATGACCATGTGACGGTGACGGTGGCCGACGATGGCCTCGGCTTCGGCCAGGGCACCAGCGGTACCGGCATCGGCCTGAAGAACCTGCGCGAGCGCCTGCGCCTGACCTGCGGTGAGCAGGCCGGCGTGGCGATCGTCGCCAACTTCCCCAGCGGCGTGGCCGCAACCATGACCCTGCCGCAGTCGAGCAAGGAGCGCAGCCATGCCGCTTGAGGCGCTCATTGCCGAAGACGAGGAACTGCTGCGGCAGTCGCTGGTCGAGCAGCTGGGCCGGTTGTGGCCGGACCTGAAGCTGGTGGCCGAGTGCGAGGATGGCGCCAGCGCACTGGAGCAGCTGGCCGAGAAGCAGCCGGACATCGCCTTCCTCGATATCCGCATGCCCGGTATCAGTGGCATTGAAGTAGCCCGTTCGCTGTCCGAGCTGAGTCCGCGTACCCAGGTGGTGTTCGTCACCGCCTACGACCAGTACGCCATCGACGCGTTCGAGCAGGGCGCGATGGATTACCTGCTGAAGCCGGTCAGCGACGAGCGCCTGCTGGCCACCCGCGAACGCATCCTGTCGCGGCTGCCATCAACGCGCCAGGACGATGCCGTACTCGAGCGCCTGCTGCGGCGCCTGGGGCCATCGCAGGGGGCGGCAGAGCGCCCGCCATTGGCCTGGATCACCGCCAGCAACGGCCGCGAGACGCAGCTGATCATGCTGGAGGACGTGGCCTACTTCCGTGCCGACAACAAGTACACCACCGTGGTGACCGCTGCCGGCGAGAGCCTGCTGCGCACACCGTTGCGCGAACTGCTGGAAGTGCTCGACCCGCAGCATTTCCGCCAGATCCATCGCTCGACCATCGTCAACATGAAGGCGGTGGCGGCGGTCAGCCGCGACGATACCGGGCGCGGCGTGCTGCGCCTGCGTGGGCGCACGGAGACGCTGGTGGTCAGCCAGCCGTTCATGAGCCTGTTCCGCGGCATGTAGCCGCAGCCGCATCCCCCTGCACCGAGGAATGAACATGTCCCGTCTGCTGATTGCGTGCGTTGCCGTGCTGGCACTGGCCGGCTGCGAAAAATCCCGCAACACCTCGATCACCCGCACCCATGCCAACGGCGTGGACACGCTGTACAGCAAGAGTACGGTGGTCGATGGGGAGGCGCGCTTTCAGTGCATTGCCAGCAGCAGTGGCCACTGCCATTACCTGGTGCTGGACCCAGCGTGCAGCACCGATGCCGCGTGCACCACACCGCCGCTGCGCCGGTTCGCCGTTGCAGCAGGCAAGACCGAGGCTATGCGTGGGCTACCCAACGGCTTCCGTCAGTGCGTCAGCCAGGACCCGATAGAGCACTGCCACCGTGAGTGATCACGGTGGCAGTGTGGGTCCCCCCGCTTCCCTGAAGGGTCAGTAGGCAGGCTGCAGTGTCAGGTCGTGGTGGTGCTCGTTCTCGCCCACATGGTTCAGGCGGCCGACCAGTTCGGAGTGCTGCTTCATGCGCCCGATCTCGGTCATGATGCGGATGTCCTCGTGGCGCAGCTCGCGCTTGGCGGTGACCGCCTGCTTGTAGTCCAGCACTTCCGGGTAATGCTCGGCCAGGTCAAGCGCCTCGGCCACGTGCTCGACGCTGTCGGCTTTGGAGCTGATGCGGGCACGGCTGTTGAAGGCCTTCATCCAACGCTCGAAACCGGCGGTGCGGTCGAACATGTTGGCCATGAACCAGATCACGAACAGGATCGAGATCCACGAGCCGAACACCACGACCACGCGCGTGAAGGTGATGTGGTAATCGTCGCGCCACAGGTAGTTGGTGATCAGCCCTAGGATCAGCAGCGAGGCCGCCTGCCAGCCAACGATCGAGGCGATCAACCACTGGCACTTGGCCTGGGCCAGCACAGCCACTTCATCGCGGATCTGCTGCTCGCTGAGGCTGCGCCAGTGCGCGACCTGTTTTTCGAACGGGCTGCTGTAGAGCTCGTTGTCGCGAAGCAGTAGTCCCAAACCCTTGAACAAAGCAATCATGGCTGGCTCCTTGTGGAACGTGCGTCGATCAGCGTTGGACGGTGTGGCGGGTTCAGTTCTAGCACTTCCAGCGAGCCGTGCAATGGGCGCAATGCCTAGCGGCGTAAGGGTTTTGTCTGAATGGGTGAATGTTGCTGCATCGCAACATCATGGTCGCAGCCTGCGACAGGATGTCGCAGGGTGAAACGTGCTGCGGCCGCACATGAAACCGCGGCTGAGCGCCGAGACTCGCCGCCGGCGTCGTGATCGCCCAGAATCGGGGCCGACCGCGCAACCTGCGGCCGTTCTTCCGCCTTTCCTGGACCTGTGATGCCGGCTTTGCTGCAGCGACTCTCCCGCCCCGTCACCGCGCCGATTCGGCGCTGGGTCCTGGAGGCCTTCCCGCGTGGCCAGAGCGGCATCGATTACGACCACCCGCTGGGCGACCCGGGCTGGTTCGGACCTGACAGCGTCACCTGGCGGCTGCACGCCGAGTTCCCCTCGATGTTGGCCGGTGGCCTCTGCGCGCTGATGCTGCAGACCCTGCACCCGCGCGCGCTGGCCGGGGTCTACGACCACTCCAATTTCCGTCAGGACCTGGTGGGACGCCTGCGCCGCACCACCGCCTTCGTTGCCGGCACCAGCTATGCGCCCACCGGTGAGGTGGAGGCGCTGGTGGCGAAGGTACGCCGCATCCACGCACAGATCCGCGGCCAGACCGCGCAGGGCGAGCCCTACGCGGCGGACGATCCGCAACTGCTGACCTGGGTGCACGTGACTGAAGCATTTGGCTTCCTGCAGGGCTTCCGTCGCTACGGGCGCGAGGTGCCGGCGCACATCGCCGACCGCTACTACGACGAGTACCGCTGCGTGGCCGAGGCACTGGGCGCGGTGGATGTACCGCGCAGTGAGGCGGAAGTGGCGGCGTACTTCTGCGCGCGGCAGCCGGAACTGCGCGTGGATGAGCGCTCGCGCGAAGTGCTGGAGGTGTTGTCCAGCGTGCGCCTGCCGGTACCGGTGCCGGGGCTGTCGCGCGAAGTGTTCCTGGGTGCAGGTGCGGCGCTGCTGCCGGACTGGGCCGAGGGCATGCTGGAACGCAATGGTCGCCAGCGTGCGCAGGCGGCAGCTTCAGCGAAGTTGATGCAGGGCATGGCGCCCCTGTTCCGCCGCGCGCTGCCAGATGGCCTCGCCAGCCGCGCCTGCACGCGCATGGGTGTGCCGGTGGACGTCCTGCGCGAGTGGCCCACCGTTGCCTGGTAAATGCCAACCTTGGTTGGCACGCATTTCGCGCTATGCCGCAGAAGCGCCAACCAAGGTTGGCATCTACCAGATGCGGATTCCGCAATAGTTCCACGCCATGCGTGGATGCGCTTCACCCGGCCGACTTCAATCCACGCAACAGCATCTCCAGCGCCGCCGTCGCTTGCCGCAGGCGCGTGTCGCCATCTTCGCCTTCGGCGATCCAGAACGCGGCCTCGGCCAGGCTGCCGTAGATCAACGACGCCAGCGCCTGCGCATCCACCGGCGCCACCATGCCCTGGGCAACCAGATGTTCGATCAGGTGCTGCATCGAGTGCACGCAGTGGCGTTGCGATTCCGGTGAGGCGCCACCGAGCACCGCACGTGCATCGCGCAGCACGATGCGCTGGATCTCCGGTTCCAGCGCCATCTCAAGATAGGCACGACACCGCTGCAAGAAACCCTCCCAGGCATCGTCGGCGCCGTCGCTGATCGCCTGCAGGCGCTGGTCGGTCTCGGCATCCAGCTGGGCGACCACCGCCGCCAGCAGGCCCTTCTTGTCGCCGAAGTGGTGGTACAGCGCGCCACGGGTCAGCCCGGCCTGGGCGGTCAGGTCGTCCATCGAGGTGGCGGCATAGCCATGCGCGCTGAACACACGGCGGGCGGTGGCCAGCAGGGTGGCGCGGGTTTCTTCCATCTCGGCGCGGGTGCGACGAACCATCCGGAGCTCCTTACATACACAGTGCATGATTATTTACATACGGTGCGTATGAATGTAGCCTCTTATTCATACGTTCTGTATGTATTGTCGTGGCGCCCCGTGCGCCAGGCAAGTCGCTGCCCTGGAGATCCTGATGGCCACCCCCTATCGCGACCTGTTCGCGGCCCCCGGCACCGCCGGCCTCGCCCTGGCCGGGCTGCTGGCACGCCTGCCGCTGCCGATGACCGGCATCGGCATCATCACCCTGCTGTCGCAGCTGCGCGGCAGCTACGCATTGGCTGGTGCGGTGTCGGCCACCTTCGTGCTGACCTACGCGCTGCTGTCACCGCAGGTGTCGCGCTGGGTCGACCGCCACGGCCAGGGCAGGGTGCTGCCGTGGGCCACGGCGGCCAGTGCGGCGGGGCTGCTGTTGCTGCTCGCGTGCACGCTGTTGGCTGCGCCGGACTGGACGCTGTTCATTGCGGCGATGCTGGCCGGTTGCATGCCAAGCGTGTCGGCGATGGTGCGCGCGCGCTGGACCGCGATTCATCGCGGCCGCGCGCAGTTGCAGACCGCGTATTCGCTGGAGACCGTGTTCGACGAGGTGACCTTCATCGCCGGGCCACCGCTGTCGGTGGGATTGTCGGTTGCGGTGTGGCCGCAGGCGGGCGTGCTGGCGGCAGCATTGCTGCTGGTGATTGGAGTGGCCGCACTGGTAATGCAGCGTGGCACCGAGCCGCCGCTGCAGCACCGCGAAGGTGACGTACCCTCGCGTTCGTTGCTACGGCAGCCGGAGATCCGCTTGCTGGCGTTGCTGATGCTGGCGATGGGCGTGATTGTCGGCACCGTCGACATCACCAGCGTGGCGTTCGCCGAAGAGCGGGGCAAGCCGCTTGCCGCCAGCGCGGTGCTGTCGGCCTATGCGCTGGGCAGCTGCACAGCGGGCCTGCTGTTCGGTGCACTGAAGCTGCAGGCACCGTTGCCGCGCCTGTTGCTGGCCGGCGCTGCGGCCACCGCACTGACCACGTTGCCGTTGCTGTGGGTGGGCAACCTGCCTGCACTGGCCGTTGCCGTGCTGCTGGCCGGAGTGTTCTTCGCGCCGACGATGATCGTGGCGATGTCGCTGGTCGAACAGCACGTGCCCGAATCGCGCCTGACCGAGGGCATGACCTGGTTGCTGGCCGGATTGAACATCGGCGTGGCGCTGGGCGCGGCGCTGTCCGGGCAGAGCGTCGATGCGGGGGGCGTGCGCAGCGGCTTTGTCGTTGCGCTGGTCGCAGGCGGTGGCGTGCTGCTGTTCGCCATGCTCGCGCAACGTGCACTGCGCCCGTCCGCCGCGTCCACATCCCCTGAAGGAATCATCCCGTGAGCGCTTCCTCGCCTGCGCACGCCGCGCCTGTGCCCCGCCATCCGTGGTGGGCAGTTTCCGCCGTCGGCCTCGCCACCTTCTCGGTGGTCACCACCGAAATGTTGCCGGTGGGCCTGCTGACCCCTATCGCCGAAGATCTCGGCGCGTCCACCGGTACCGCCGGTCTGTTGATCTCGCTGCCGGCCCTGCTGGCGGCCCTGTTCGCACCGCTGGTGGTGATCGCAGCCGGTGGCATCGATCGTCGCCGTATCCTGTGCGCGCTGCTGGGGCTGCTGCTGGTCGCCAACCTTGCGTCGGCACTGGCACCGGGCATCGGCTGGCTGCTGGCCGCGCGGGTGCTGGTGGGATTCTGCATGGGCGGCATCTGGGCCATCGCAGGCGGTCTGGCCGCGCGACTGGTGCCGGCTCACCGCACCGGCATGGCCACCTCGATCATCTTCGGTGGCGTGGCCGCAGCTTCGGTGCTGGGCGTGCCACTGGGCGCGCTGATCGGGGATGCATTGGGCTGGCGCAGCGCGTTCGTGGCGATGGCGTTGTTCAGTGCGGCGGTGATGCTGCTGCATCTGTGGGTGGTTCCTGCGTTGCCTGTCAGTACATCGGTGCGGCTGCGGCAGTTCGTGCAGCAGCTTGGCCAACGCGACCTGCGGCGTGGCCTGTGGCTGACCGTGCTGCTGGTGTCCGGGCACTTCATCGCCTTCACCTATGTGCGGCCGCTGCTGACGTCCGTCTCCAGCGTGGATGCGTCGTGGATCGGTGCACTGCTGTTTGTCTACGGCCTGGCCGGCATCGCCGGCAACTTCATCGCCGGGCCACTGGCAGCACGCCATCCACGTTGCACGGTGCTGGCGATCGCATCGGGCCTGCTGCTGACGCCGCTGTTGTTCCTGTGGGTGGGAAACACACCGTCCGCTGGCATCGCGGTGCTGCTGCTGTGGGGCCTGGCCTATGGCGGTGTATCGGTGGGCCTGATGAGCTGGATGATGAAAGCGGTGCCGCAGGCCGTGGAGATCGCCACCGCGCTGTATGTGGGTGTGTTCAACATCGGCATCGCGCTCGGGGCGTGGGGCGGTGGACGGCTGCTGGATGGCATCGGGCTGCACGCCACGCTGTGGGCTGCGGCGGTGTTGGCAGGGAGTGCTCTGCTGATGGTTGCCACCACACGCAGGTAGATCCGCGCCGTGCCGACCAAGGTCGGCACCCACCAGAGCGAGGCACGTGCCGACCAGGGTTGGCCGCTACCGGGAAATGAAACGGGCGCCTTGCGGCGCCCGTTCCCATTACATCACCACACCTTGACCCGCTTGTCCGGGGCCAGGTACAGCTTCTGGCCTTCCTTCACTTCAAACGCCGGGTACCAGGCGTCGATGTTGCGCACGGTGAGAGCGCGGAACTGGCCCGGTGCATGCACATCGGTCAGCAGCGAGTTGCGCAGCGCCTGCTCGCGGCTCTTGCTGCGCCACGCCTGGGCGAAGCCGAGGAAGAAGCGCTGGTCCGGGGTGAAGCCCTCCAGGGTCTGGCCCGGCTTGCCCTGCAGCGACAGCTGGTAGGCGTCGTAGGCGGTACCCAGGCCGGCCACGTCGGCGATGTTTTCGCCCAGGGTCAGCTTGCCGTTCACATGCACGCCCGGGAACGGCTCGTAGCTGCTGAACTGCGCGGCCAGCGCATCACCGGCGGCGTTGAACTGCTTCAGGTCCTCGGCGGTCCACCAGTTGTGCAGCTTGCCGGTTTCGTCGAACAGCGCGCCGGCGTTGTCGAAGCCGTGGCTGATCTCGTGGCCGATCACTGCGCCGATCGCACCGTAGTTCACCGCGTCGTCGGCGGCACCGTCGAAGAACGGCGGCTGCAGGATCGCGGCCGGGAACACCAGGCGGTTCTCAAGCGGCACGTTCATCGCGTTGATGGTCTGCGGCAGCATCGCCCACTCGCTGTGGTCGACCGCCTTGCCCAGCTTGGCGATGTTGCGCTGGTACTCGAACAGTTCGGCGCGCTGCGCATTGCCCAGCGCGTCATCACGGCGGATCTCCAGGCCGGTGTAATCACGCCACTTTTCCGGGTAACCCATGCCCACGGTCAGGCCGGCCACCTTGGCCTTGGCGCTGGCCTTGGTCTGCGGCGACATCCATGCGAGCGCGTCGATGCGTTTGGCGAAGGCGGCGATGATGTTCTTCGCCATCTCGTCCGCGCGTTCCTTGGTCCTGGCGTCGAAGTGCTTCTCGACGTAACGCTTGCCGATCGCTTCGCCGACGGCATGGTTGGCGTCGTCCACCGCACGCTTCCAGCGGTCGCTCTGCTGCGGCGTGCCGCTCAGCGCGGTGCCGTGGAAGGCGAAGCGGGCATCGGCGAACTTCTTCGGCAGGTAGGCAGCGGCGCGGTCCAGCGCGTGGAAGGCCAGGTAGTCCTTCCAGGCATCCAGCGGCTCGGTGGCGACCAGCTTGGACAGGCCGGCCACGGCCTTGGGCTGCCAGACGATGAAGTCCTGCTGCTTGCCCAGTGCGGCCGCGTCGAGGAAGGCGCTCCAGTCCATGCCCGGCGCCTTGGCATTGAAGTCGGCCTGGGTCCACGGATTGGCACCCTTGGTCACGTCATTGGTTTCTTCCTGGGTGGCGTGCGCCTGCGCGATCTTCGTTTCCAGCGCGAGAATGCGCTGTGCCTTGCCCGCCGGATCGGCGACGCCGGCCAGCTGCAGCATCTGTGCGATGTAGGCCTGGTACTGCTTGCGCAGCTCGGCCATGCGGCCACCGCCCAGGTAGAAGTCGCGGTCGGGCATGCCCAGACCGCCCTGCACCAGGTACGGCGCGTTGCGGTCCGGCTGCAGCAGGTCCACCGACACCCACAGGCCGAACAGGCGGTCGGTGTAGAAGTTGGTCGCATTGAGCAGGTCGACGTCGGCGCGCACGTCGCCGCCCAGGGCACGGGCCAGGCCGGCCTTGTCGGCGATCGCGTCGATCGCCTTCAGCTGCGGCTGTACCGGCGCAATGCCGTGCTGCTCGATGCCGGCCTCGTCCATGTAAGCTGCGTAATAGTCGCCGATCAGCTTGTCGTCACCGCTGGCCTGGGTGTTGCCGGCGGCGCCTTCAAGAATGGCGCGGGTGTCGGCCAGGGTCTTCTCGGCGATGACGTTGAAGCTGCCGAAGCGCGAGCGGTCGGCCGGGATCTCGGTGTTCTTCACCCAGGTGCCGTTGGCGAAGCCGAAGAAGTCGTCACCCGCGTTGATGCTGCGGTCCATGCCGCTGGCATCGAAGCCGAAGCTGCCCAGCATCGGCTTGGCCGCAGCGGGCGCGACATCGGCGGGCTTGGCGGTGCCAGCGGCCGGATCGGCCGGGCGGTCGCAGGCGGCCAGGGACAGGCTGGCAACAATGGCCAGTGCCAGGGTGGGACGGCGCAGCTTGGACATGGACTTCTCTTGCAGCGGAAAACCCCAAGTCTAATCCGCTCCGCCCCGGCTGGCCCTCCCGTTGTGGCACCTGCCCTGTGCGGGATCTGGCTGAACGCGCGGAAGCGATCTTCACGCCGTCACCGGGGTGGTGCATGCTGGGCCCGGGAACCCTGCGCGGACACGGGGAGGTGGCCATGCGGGGTGGGGTCAGGCGTCAAGAATGGCGTCCGCCGGCCGTTGAGGTCGGGGACGTGGAGGATTCGTTCGCGCATGAAGCCAGCCGACTGCACAAGGAAGACCAACCGATGCCCGCGCTGAAACGGGCGTTGGCCCGGCCGCTGCGCGCCATTACCTGGGGCGGGGTGTTGTTGGGCATTCTGTTGGTGGCCGGGTTGGCCACCATGCTGGCCAACGACCATCACCGCCGGCTGGAGGCCGCACAGCGCCAGAGCCGTGCGTTGGCGGTGGGCAGCGAGCGCCTGCTGGCGCTGGAGCTGCGCAACCTGGAGCGGGCGATGTCCGGCATCGCCGCCGATGCCGTTGAGGTGTTCCGCAGTGTGCCCGCGCAGGCGCCGGCGCTGCTGGATGCCTCCATCGGCGGCGTGCTGCGCCGGCATGCCGAGCTGCACAGCATCGTGGTGCTGGACAGCTATGGCCGCGCCCTGACGGCCGGCAACGGGGACCTGAACCTGCCGCTATGGACCGATCCGCAGCGCCGCGGCCTGGGCAGTTCGCTGTACATCGGCCCGCCGCTGCGCGCCAGCGACGGTGGCTGGGTGGTGCCGCTGGCGCTGCCGATGGCCGGCGACCGCTGGTTGCTGGCGCGGCTGCGCTGCGGCGAACTGCAGCGCATCGTCGGCGGCCTCGATGTCGGCCCCAACGGCCTGGTCTCGATCAGCGATGCCGAAGGCTACATGCTGGCCCGCGTACCCGATCCGCATGGCACGGTGGGCCGCCGCTATGACCTGCCGCGCCGCGACCTGCTCGGCAAGCAGGCGGTGGTCGAACTGGGCAGCATGCCGGGCGTCGTCGACGGCGTGCCGCGCATCATCACCATCAGCACGCTGGAACGCAGCCCGCTGGCGGTGCAGGTCGGCCTGGCCGACGAGGACGTGCTGGCGCCCTGGTGGCCTTACCTGCAGGCGTCGGTGGCGATCGTACTGGCCTACATCGCGGTGTTGCTGGTATTGCTGTACGCCGTGCGCCGCAGCACCCGCAGCCAGCAGGCGATGGCCGAGGAGCTGAAGACGGGCCATGCTGAGCTGCGTCTTGCGCACCAGGTCGGGCGCGTCTGCACCTGGTACGTGGACGAGGACGCTGCGCTGCTGCGCTGGTCGCCGCTGGCGCGCGAGATCTTCGGCGTGCAGACTGATGCGCTGCCGGTGGCCGATTTCTTCGCGCGCGTGCATCGTGATGACGCGGTGCGCCTGCAGCAGGCCTTCGACCAGGCCTTCGCCGGTGGCGCGGTGCTCGACCAGGTGTTCCGCCTGATACTGCCCGGGGGCGCAGTGCGCTGGGTGGGCGCACGTGGGCAGCGGGTGGAGGTGGCCGACAGCGAGCGCCGCATGATCGGCGCGCTGACCGACCTCAGCGAGCGCTACCAGGCCCGCGAGCAGATGAGCGAGGTGGAACGCCGCTTCCGCCTGTTGTTCGACCGCAATCCGGCGCCGTTCTGGGTGTTCGATCCGGACACGCTGCGCTTCATCGAGATCAACGATGCCGCCGTGCGCCAGTACGGCTACAGTCGCGAGGAGTTCCTGGCGATGAGCATCCTCGACATCCGCCCGCGCGAAGGTTGGGACGAGGTGAAGGGTGCGATCGCCAAGGCCCGTGTCGGCGAACTGCAGGACGCCACCGTGCGCCTGCACCGGCGCAAGGATGGCAGCGTGTTCGAAGTGCGCGCGCACCTGTCCAAGCTCGATTTCGATGGCCAGCCGGCCTGCCTGGTGCTGGCCGAGGATGTGAGCGAACGGCTGGCCTACGAGCGCGACCTGGCCTACCAGGCGCGGCACAACCCGGCCACCGGCCTGCTCAACGTGCGTGCATTGACCGAGCAGCTGGACGAGCAGGAACAGGGTTACACCATCGCCTTCGTGCAGCTGCGCGGCCTGCAGCTGGTGGCCGATACGCTGGGCCGCGAGATCGGCGATGCGGTGCTGCAGTCGATGGCGACCCGGCTCGGTGGCCTGGGCGCGCGCTGCGGCACGCTGGCCTTCCAGCCAGCCGAGGACTTCGTGTTCGCCATCGGTGCCGAGCACGATACCCAGCGCGTGCTGGACGACCTGCTGCAGATCGTCTCGGCGCCGATGCGCGGCAAGGATTCGCTGCACCAGTTCGAGCCGCGCATCGGTGTGGCCGTGCATGTGCCGGGTGATGGCCACTCGGCCGAACAGGTGATCGGCATGGCTGCGCAGGCCGCACACGCCGCGCGCGCCGAGGGTAACGTGGTGGTCTGGTTCGACGCAGCGGTGACCACGCGGCTGGCCGACCGCCTGCGCCTGGCCGGGCGCATCCATGCGGCCATCGACAACGAATTCCAGCTGTACTTCCAGCCGATCCGGCATGCCAGCGATGGCAGCCCGGCGGCGCTGGAGGCGCTGCTGCGCTGGCCGCAGGCCGACGGCAGTTTCATCCCGCCCAACGAGTTCATCCAGCTGTGCGAGGAGACCGGTTTGATCCTGGCGCTGGGCCGTTGGGTGATCCGCGCGGCGGCCAAGGCGCAGCGACGGCTGGTCGAGGCCGGCTGGGGCGAGCTGCCGATCGCGGTGAACGTGTCGGCGGTGCAGTTCTTCAACAGCGATCTGGTGGCCGAGTTCACCCGCGCCCAGCAGGAGTTCGGCCTGGCCCGCGGCGCGCTGCACGTGGAGCTGACCGAGAGCAGCCTGATGCGCAAGCCCGCGCAGGCGATGCAGACCATGCAGCGCCTGCACGAGCAGGGCATCAGCGTGTCGCTGGATGACTTCGGTACCGGCTATTCCAGCATGTCCTACCTGCAGCACCTGCCGCTGGACATCCTGAAGATCGACCGCAGTTTCGTTGCTGATGTGGAAACCAATCCGCGCAATGCCTCGATCTGCCGCGCGCTGTTGTCGCTGGGCCACAGCATGGGCCTGACCATCATCGCCGAGGGCGTGGAAACGCCGGGACAGCTGGACTGGCTGGCTGCGCACGGCTGCGACCAGGTGCAGGGTTACCTGCTGGGGCGGCCGGCCCCGCTGGAACGGATCATCGATGCGCTGGACGAAGTCGCTGCCTGAGCGGATCTCGTATTTGCCGGCCGCTGGCCGGCAAGCGCCAGACTCGGCTACACCCCGCTTTCCAGCAGATGGTCGATGAAACTGCGCACTTTCGGTGCCAGGTGGCTGCGGCTGGTGTAGACCGCGAAGATGCCGATCGGCGAGGCCTCCCACTCTGGCAGGATGCGCACCAGGCGACCATCGGCCAGCGCGTCTTCCAGCAGGAAATCCGGCTGCAGGATCACGCCCATGCCAGCAATCGCGGCTTCGCGCAGCACGTCGCCGTTGTTGGCGTGCAGCAGGCTGTTCACCGTCACCTTCACCTCACCGCCGGGCCCCTGCAGCGGCCAGTTGTTGCCGGCGGCCCAGTAGCTGTAGCTCAGGCACGCGTGCGCCTGCAGGTCCTGCGGGGTCTGTGGGGTGCCGCGTGCGGCCAGGTAAGCCGGCGCGGCGCACAGGCTCACCCGCGATTCGCCCAGGCGGCGTGCGATCAGCGTGGGGCCGGGCTCGCGGGTGATGCGGATGGCCACGTCGTAGCCTTCCTCGACCATGTCCACCAGGCGGTCGGACAGGGCCAGGTCCAGTTCCACCTGCGGGAAGCGTTCGCGGTAGCTGGCCAGCAACGGGCCGAGGCGGGCAATGCCCCAGCTGACCGGTGCGTTGATGCGCAGCGTGCCCGAGGGCTCCAGCGCCTGCGCGCCGATGCTGGCCTCCAGCGCGTCGAATTCGGCCAGCAGGCGCACGCACTGGGCGTAGTAGGCGGCGCCGGCACTGGTCGGGCTGACCCGGCGCGTGGTGCGGTGGAGCAGGCGGGTGGACAGGCGCTTCTCCAGCGCGGCGACCTGGCGGGTGACGCCGGCCGTGGACATGTCCAGGGCCTGGGCGGCGGCGCTGAAGCCGTTGCGCTCGACCACCGCCACGAACACACGCATCGCCTCGAGGGTGTCCATTGTTGCGCCTTTTGAAATAAATACGGTCAAACGATCGTATTTATCGGCCCGTGAAGGCGCAATAACCTGTGCCCATTCCCTCCGAGGTGCTTCCCCATGCACACCACGACTGCTCCTGTTTCGCCGCTGGCGCCGTATGGCGCCACCCTGCTGCGCCTGGCCCTGGGCGTGCTGTTCCTGGCCCATGCGCTGACCAAGCTGCTGGTATTCACCCCGGCCGGCACGGCGGCGTACTTCGAGTCGCTGGGCCTGCCCGGCGCGCTCGGCTACCTCACCATCGGCGTCGAGCTGGTGATCACTGTCGCGCTGCTGCTGGGCGTCTATGCGCGCTGGGTGGGCCTGGTCGGCGTGCCGCTGCTGCTGGGCACCATCGTCACCGTGCACGGCGCCAACGGTTTCGGTTTCGCCAATGCCGGCGGCGGCTGGGAATACCCGGCGTTCTGGGCGTTGGCGCTGGTGGTGCTGTTCCTGGTCGGCGACGGCAAGTGGACCCTGCGTTCGCGCTGATCGCCGCCTGATCCTGCATTTGGAGAATTCCATGACCCGCCTGCCTTCGTTGTACATCTCCCATGGCTCGCCGATGACCGCCCTGCATCCGGGCCAGGTCGGCGTGCGCCTGGCTGAGCTGGCGCAGGATCTGCCGACCCCGCGTGCCATCGTGATGGCCTCGGCGCACTGGCTGGGCCGGCAGCCGCTGGTCGGCGCGCATCCGCAGCCGCCCACCATCCACGACTTCGGTGGCTTCCCGCGCGCGCTGTTCGAACTGCAGTACCCGGCGCCGGGTGATCCGGCGCTGGCCGAAGAGGTGGCCGGCCGCATCGCCGCCGCCGGCCTGCCAGTGGCCCTCGACCCGCAGCGTGGCCTCGACCATGGCGCGTGGGTGCCGCTGCGGCTGCTGCGCCCGCAGGCCGACATCCCGGTGGTACCGCTGTCGATCCAGCCGCTGCTCGGCCCCGAGCACCAGTTCGCGCTGGGCCGCGCGCTGGCGCCGCTGCGCGAACAGGGTGTGCTGCTGGTCGGCTCCGGCAGCATCACCCACAACCTGCACGACTGGGGCGACTACCAGGACGGCAAGGAAGCGCCGTACGTGCGGCCCTTCATCGAATGGGTGGAGCAGCGCCTGGCCGCCGACGACCGCCAGGCGCTGCTGGATTACCGCCGGCAGGCGCCGTTCGCCGAGCGCGCGCACCCGACCGACGAGCACCTGCTGCCGCTGTTCTTCGCGATGGGCGCGGCCGGCGAGGGCGGTTTCGGCGCACGCCGCATCGACGCCGGTATCGATGCCGGCTTCCTCGCCATGGATCTGTACCGCTTCGACGGGGCATGAGCCGGGGCTGACGCGCGGCGGCCCCGGCCGTCGCGGTCGTGGCCGCATGTGGTAGTTTTTTCCGGGTTTCCGGCGCTGGCTCCCGAGCCTCCCCGCGCGCCGCTTCCTGGAAGAAGCATGCATACCATTGAAGTCGTCCTGGCGATGCTGGTAGCCGTTGTCGCCAGCGGCTACCTGGTTCGCGTCCTGCCGTTTTCGTTGCCGCTGCCGCTGGTGCAGATCGGCCTGGGCGCGGTGATCGCCGGGGTGTTCAACCGTGGCCATGCGCTGGAGCCGGAGGTGTTCTTCCTGCTGTTCCTGCCGCCGCTGCTGTTCCTGGATGGCTGGCGCATTCCCAAGCAGGGCCTGTTCCGCGACAAGGGCGCGATCCTCGAGCTGGCCTTCGGCCTGGTGGTGTTCACCGTCATCGGCGCCGGCTTCCTGATCCACTGGCTGATTCCGGTGATGCCGCTGGCGGTGTGCTTCGCACTGGCGGCGATCGTGTCACCCACCGATCCGGTGGCAGTCGGTGCGATCGCGTCCAAGGCACCGATTCCCAAGCGCCTGATGCACATCCTCGAGGGCGAGTCGCTGCTGAACGATGCGTCCGGCCTGGTCTGCTTCCGCTTTGCGGTGGCGGCGGTGATGACCGGCACCTTCTCGTTGGCCACGGCCTCGCTGACCTTCGTGTGGGTGGCGGTGGCGGGATTGGCGGTCGGCGTGGCGGTGACGCTGGGTGTATCGACCTTCCAGCGTTGGCTGTGGCGTCGCTTCGGCGAAGAGCCGGGCGCGGCGATGCTGGTCAACCTGCTCATTCCGTTCGCGGCCTACCTGCTGGCCGAAGAGATCCATGCGTCGGGCATCCTCGCTGCGGTCGCCGCCGGCATCGCGATGAGCTACGTGGAGTTGACCGGCCGCGTCTCCGGCAGCATGCGCGTGCAGCGCGCCGGGGTCTGGAACATGCTGCAGTTCAGCTTCAACGGCATCATGTTCGTGCTGCTGGGCGAGCAGCTGCCGGGCATCGTCGAACGCGCCACCACCACCATGAACGAGACCGGCCACCAGAGTGCGTGGTGGCTGCTGGTGTATGTGGTGGTGATCAATCTGGCGCTGGTCGTGCTGCGCCTGTTGTGGGTGTGGCTGTCGCTGCGCTGGAACCTGCTGCGCGCGCGCCGTCGCGGCCTGGAGCGGGGCGAGGCACCGAACTGGCGCATCGTGGTGGCAACCTCGGTGGCCGGTGTGCGCGGTGCGATCACCCTGGCCGGTGTGTTGACCCTGCCACTGTTCCTGCCCGATGGCAGTGCCTTCCCGGCGCGTGACCTGGTGATCTTCCTGGCCGCGTCGGTGATCCTGTTCTCGCTGCTGGGCGCCAGCATCGCGCTGCCGCGGCTGTTGAAGGGCCTGCAGCTGCCGTCCGATTCGGGCGAGCGCAAGGAAGAAGACCTGGCGCGCCGGCTGTCGTCGAAGGCGGCGCTGGCCGGGGTCGAGCGCATGCGCCAGCAGATGGTGATGAACCAGAACACCGAGAACGTGCAGCTGTACAACGACGCCGCCTCGCGGGTCAGCCTGCTGTACCAGCGCCACCTGGAGAAGGACAGCGACGGGCCCGACGTGGACCCGGAGAAGGTGCGGCGCATGGAACTGGGCTACCGCCAGCTGCGCAGCGCCGGCCTCAATGCCGAGCGCGAGGAGCTGTTCCGGTTGACCCGGCGCGGGGTGATCTCCGATGAGATCTCGCGGCGCCTGATCCGCAACCTGGACCTGCTGGAATCGCGCAAGCGCGAATGACGCCGGATGTAGAGTCGAGCCATGCTCGACTGCTCTTGCCCCAGGCGTCATGAACCCGGAACGGAAAGCAGTCGAGCATGGCTCGACTCTACAAAAGCCGGTTACTCCGGCTTCGTTTCCAGGAAATACGCCTCGACCTTGCCCTTGACCTTGATGGTCATCGGGTTGCCGCGGCGGTCGCGGGCCTTGCCGGCCTGCACGCGGATCCAGCCTTCGCTGACCGAGTATTCCTCGACGTTGTCGCGCTCGACGTCGTTGAAACGCACGCCGACGCCGCGCTCCAGCGCCTGCGCATCATGGAAGGGGCTGGCCGGGTTGATCGCCAGGTGGTCGGGAGGGGTATCGCTCATCGCTTCATTCACAGTGACGGCCACCAAGGCCGGCTTCAGCGGCACAGGATAAACCGTAGAATGCCGGCCTGCCCCAGAGGAAGTTCCGCCATGCCCGACAACAGCGACTATTTCGACTTCGAGGAAGACATCCACGACTTCGACGAAGACGGCTTCGAGGCCCGGGTCTGGAACCTGCTGGTGCTGATCAACCCGGGCGACGAAGAGCTGGCCCTGCAGCAGTTCAACCGCTGGCGCGAGCACCTGGCCGAGGACGGGCAGCCGCTGGAAGCGGACAGTGACTGGGTGCCGGCACTGTTCACGGCCATCGCCTGGCAGTCCGGCTTCGAGGTCGAGCGCGATGACCTGGAATCGCTGCAGTCGGCGGTGAACGAGCTGTCGGCGCGCTTCAACCTGCAGCTGGACTGGGGTGGCGACCTGGACGACGAGGACTTCGCCGAAGACCTGGACGGCGTGCAGCTGATGTCCACCGCCTTCGACCGCCTGCGCGAGCACAACTACACGCTGTGGAGCGTGGATGCCGGCAGCGACGGCTTCACCGGTGTGATGGCGCTGACCCGCGACGACGACGCGATGCTGGCGCTGTGCTCGCTGCTGAACGTGGAAATCCGCCTGGGCAGCGACCCGTTCTGATCGGACCGGCAGCGCTGCGCATATAGAGCCGAGCCCGCGCTCGGCTGCAGTCCGCGTAGAGCAGCCGAGCATGGGCTCGGCTCTACAGGAGGCAAACGGCAGCGCGCCTACGGCCGGTACTGCGCCCTGGCGTTGGCAATCACCGCTTTGACCAGGTCACGGTCGGCGTGCCGGGAAATTGCCCGCGCACCGAGCGCGATGGCCTGCGCGCGCAGCTCGGAAGTGACATCGTAGTGCGCACCGCTGGCCTTGTTCTGGAAGGCCCGCGGGGGAATGCCGAGCTGCGCCGCCATCGCGTGCAGCTCGGCCAGGGTGTCGGCCATCAGGTGCGCCCAGCGCTGTCCGCGCCAGGGATGCACCGCGTCATCGACGTAGACCGTCACCGCCGCGGCCGGTTCAGGCCTGCGGCTTGCTGTCGCTGTCAGCGGCCGGGGTGGCCTCGGCAGCAGCTTCAACCACTTCGCCTTCGGCGGCCTCGGCGGCTTCTTCGCCTTCTTCGGCTTCCACGGTCTCGAACTCGGCGACCAGCTTGTCCAGGTACTCGTCTGCGGTCTGCTCGGATTCGGCTGCCAGGGTGTCCAGCAGCTTCTGCAGCAGCTCGGAGTACTCCAGGTTGACCTTGCGGCCTTCCTTTTCCTGCACGTTGGACAGGTGCTTGAGCATGGCCAGCATCGGCACCGGGTTTTCGGCGTTGCCCATGGTCTGGCCGCCGATGGCCAGCAGCCATTCACGGCCCTGCAGGCCGATGGCCGCGACCACCTGGCCGTCTTCGTTGGTCAGCACGGCATGGTTCTGCACCTGCTGCTGGGCGTTCAGGCGCAGGAACGGACGCTTGGCCTGCTGCTTCTTGCGCTTGTCGCGCTTGGCCTTGGAGTTCTGGGACATGGGGTGGGGTCACCTGGAAACGGAAAGACCGCCATTGTAGCGGGTGCGCCGGGTGATGCCCTTGGTGGGTGCGGACCAAGGTCCGCACCTACCGTTTACTTTGCCGGCCCCTGCGCGGCCTGCACATCCGGGTCGGCGGTCGGCGCCGACAGCCCCACCTGCGGGCCGGCACCGGCCAGGGCGGCCGCTTCGGCAGCCTGGGTCATCACCACGATGCTGATGCGGCGGTTGATCGGGTTCTGCGGGTCGGCCTTGTCGAACAGTACCGAGGAGGACAGGCCGACCACGCGGGTGATCTTGCTGTCGTCCAGGCCACCATCGATCAGCGCGCGGCGTGCGGCATTGGCACGGTCTGCGCTCAGTTCCCAGTTGCCGTAGCCGCGTGCGGCGGAATAGGCGGTGATGTCGGTGTGGCCGGTCAGGCTGATCCGGTTCGGCACGTGGTTCAGGTAGTTCGCCAGCTCGTGCAGGATCTGCTGCGTATAGGGCTTCAGCGTGGCGCTGCCGAGATCGAACATCGGCCGGTTCTGCTTGTCCACGATCTGGATGCGCAGGCCTTCCGGGGTCAGGTCCAGCAGCAGCTGGTCCTTGAACGGCTCCAGTGCCTGGCTCTTGCTGATTGCTTCCTGCAGTTCCTTCATCAGTGCTTCCAGCTGCTGCTTGTCGCGCTGCTGCTGGTCCACCGGCTGTGGCACCGCTTCCTTCTGGTTCTGGAAGGGATCGTTGCTGCTGCCCCGGGAGATGTCGGTGGCACCGCCCAGCTTGATCATCGAGGTGCTGGCGCCGCCCGGGCCGGCCATGCCGGGGGCCGGCGTGGCGTTCTGCCCGCTCAGCGGGCTGGGGTTGCGGAAATACTCGGATATGGCTGCACGGTCGTTCTTGTTGGTGGTGGCCATCAGCCACAACACCAGGAAGAACGCCATCATCGCGGTCACGAAGTCGGCATAGGCCACCTTCCACGAACCGCCATGATGGGCGGCGTGGCCGGCCTTCTTGACCCGGCGGACGATGACAGTGGGCTTGGTCTCGGCCATGGCTTACTTGACCGTCTTCAGGTGCTGCTCGAAATCGGAGAAGGCGGGGCGCACGTTCGACGGCAGCGTCTTGCGGGCGAATTCCAGCGCGATCTTCGGGTTGTAGCCGCGCAGGCAGGCCAGCAGGGCGGTCTTGACCGATTCGTAGATGCGGCTGTCCTGCTCGGCGCGGGCCTCCATCGCGGCTGCCATCGGGCCCACGAAACCGTAGCCCAGCAGGATGCCGAGGAAGGTGCCGACCAGCGCACCGGCGACGTGGCCACCGACCTCGACGATGTCGCCACCGATCGAGCCCATGGTGATGACGATGCCCAGCACCGCCGCCACGATGCCGAAACCGGGCAATCCGTCGGCGACCTTGGTCAGCACCTGCGACGGCGCCATGGCTTCGGCGTGGTGCTTTTCCAGCTCCAGTTCCAGCAGCGGTTCCAGCTCGTGCGGCTCGATGTTGCTGCCGATCATCAGGCGCAGGCAGTCGGTGATGAAGTCGATCAGGTGGTGGTCGGCCTGCACCTTGGGGTAGTTGCCGAACAGCGCGCTCTCGGCCGGCCGCTCGACATGGTCTTCCAGCGCCATGAAGCCTTCGCGGCGGGCCTTGTTGAGCAGTTCATAGAGCAGGCTGAGGACGTCGATGTAGTCCTGCTGCTTGTAGCGCGGGCCCTTGAACACGCCGACCATGGCCTGCAGGGTCTGCTTGACCGTCTTGGCCGGGGTACCGACCAGGAAGGCACCGAGTGCGGCGCCGCCGATGATGACCAGCTCGTAGGGCTGCCAGAGGGCACCCAGGCGGCCGTGGGCACCGAGATAGCCCCCGATCACGCTGATGATGACGACCAGGAATCCAACGATGATGAGCATGGGGCGACGCAAGGAGAGGGGATATCTCCTTGTCGGCCCGTCGCCCGGTTTTCTGAAGAGGGAATTCTGTGAAATCGGTCAGCGGGGTGTTTCAGCCCGCCACGCCACTTTCCGCGCCGCCACGCTGCAACGGGTCGGGCCAGGGCTCGCCATTGCCGGTGAACGAAAGTGAGACGGAGTTCAGGCAGTGGCGCTCGTAGGTGGGCGGCGGACCGTCCGGGAACACGTGGCCCAAGTGGCTGCCGCAGCGCGCGCAGGTGATCTCGGTGCGCACCATGCCGTGACTGGTATCGCGGATCTCGCGCACGTGCGCCGGGTCGAACGGGGCAAAGAAGCTGGGCCAGCCGGTGCCGGAATCGAACTTGGTGCTGGAGCGGAACAGCGGCAGTGCGCACAGACGACAGCAGTAGACGCCCTCGCGCTTGTTGTCGAGGAACACACCGCAGAACGGCGCCTCGGTGCCGTGCTGCAGCAGCACGCGGCGTTCTTCGCCACTGAGGCCGGCAACGAGCGCCTCGGTCTGGGTGGCGGTGGGGGGCGTCAGGTCGAAGGCGGTCATGGCGGCGCTCCGTGGGGTCGATGGCCTGGGGATGGCGGAAAACGTGGGGGTGCCGGCGCGCGCTTGCAAGTGTGATGGCCGTTCATGGGCGGCACACAGGTGCAGGCGCAAGGTGAATGCGATACACGCCGGAGCGTGACATGAAACCGAGCCTTCCCCTGCTGTTGATGGGCCTGCTGCCCCTGGTAGCGCAGGCCCAGGTACCTACATCGTCGAGCCCGACCGCCACCCGCAGTGCCACCACCGTGGCACCGCAACCGGTGGCACCTCCGCCACAGGCTGCCCGCCCGCAGCCGCAGGTACTGCCCTCGCCGCAGCCGGCGCAGCCGATCAAGTCCACCGGCCCCGCCCAGGTCGCGCCGGCGCCGGTACCGAAGCCGGCCGACAAGGTCTATGACCGCAATGGACGCATCGTGCCTGGCGTGCGCCCGGCCGGCCCGAACCGCGTGTTCGACTCGCGCACCGGCCGTTATTACGACAGCGTGCCAGCCGGTGATGGCCAGCAGATCAAGCGCTGACCTCGGGTGCCAAGCCAAGGTTGGCAGCTACTGCGCGTTGCGCGGGCTGAACGCACGAAAACAGACTTTTGGCGATCACCGCTTTTTCGCCTGCGATTAACCGTTCCGGGACCACCGTGGCCCTGCGCCGGCATTCCGCCGCCGCATGTCCTTTGTCCACTGGATCGCAATCATGAAAAACCAGCAGAACCGTCATCCCGGCAAGGAACCGCAGGGTCGTAACCCGCAGCAGCAACAGCAGCAACAGCAGCAACAGCAGCAACAGCAACAGCAACAGATGGACCCACAGCAGCCGCACAAGGGCGGCAAGCAGCAGGAACAGCGCTCGCAGAAGCATCCGCAGCAGCGCTGACGGACTCAGGGGTCGGACCCCGCACCGCGGGCTCTGACCCCATCCTGCGACCGCCTCAATCCGGAATCGGCAGGCTCAGCGTTTCCTTCACTTCTTCCATCACGATGTAGCTCTTCGACTCACGTACATGCGGCAGCGTCAGCAACGTGCTGCCGAGCAGCTTGCGGTAGGAGGCCATTTCGCTGATCCGCGCCTTCAGCAGGTAATCGAAGTCGCCCGATACCAGGTGGCACTCCAGCACGTTGGGCAGCTTCAGCGCCGCACGCCGGAACTCCTCGAAGATGTCGCCGGACTTGTAGGCCAGGCTGATCTCCACGAACACCAGCAGGCTGGCCTTCACCGCGGCCGGGTCGAGGTGGGCGTGGTAGCCGGTAATCACCGCTTCGCGCTCGAGCCGGCGCACACGCTCGGTGCACGGCGTGGTCGACAGGCCGACCCGCTCGCCCAGTTCGGTGAAGGAGATACGGCCCTCGGCCTGCAGGATGCGCAGGATCTTGCGGTCGATCTTGTCCAGTTCGCGGGTACGGGTGGCCATGGCCGTCAACCTTGGGGAATGAATTGCAGGAGAACATCCTGCCGGTTGATTTCAAAACAGGCAAATCAACTGGGAATGGCTGTCTATACTTCCCCAATTATGGTCCCGGCACGCTCCAGTGCAGGGAATGATCGGGTTGGAGAAGTCCCATGCGAGTCCTAGTTCTCGGCAGCGGCGTGATCGGCACCACCAGTGCCTGGTACCTGCGACAGGCCGGGTTTGAAGTCACGGTCATCGACCGTCAGCCCGGCCCGGCGCTGGAAACCAGCTTCGCCAATGCCGGCCAGCTGTCGTTCGGCTACACCTCGCCGTGGGCGGCCCCGGGCGTGCCGAAGAAGGCCATCGGCTGGCTGTTCGAGAAGCACGCGCCGCTGGCGATCAAGCCGGGCATGGACCTGGCCCAGTACCGTTGGCTGTGGCAGATGCTGCGCAACTGCACCCATGAGCGCTACGCGATCAACAAGGCGCGCATGGTGCGCATGTCCGAGTACAGCCGCGACTGCCTGAACGAGCTGCGTGCGCAGATCGGCATCGAATTCGAAGGCCGCGACCTGGGCACCACCCAGCTGTTCCGTACCCAGCAGCAGCTGGATGCCTCGGCGCAGGACATCGAGATCCTGGCCCAGTACGGCGTGCCGTACGAGGTGCTGGACCGCGCCGGCATCATCCAGGCCGAGCCGGCCCTGGCCCACGTCGATGGCCTGGTCGGCGCGCTGCGCCTGCCGCGTGACCAGACCGGCGACTGCCAGCTGTTCACCCGCCGCCTGGCGCAGATGTGCGTGGATGCCGGTGTCGAGTTCCGCTTCGACCAGGACATCACCGGCCTGGAGTTCGATGGCGACCGCATCACCGGCGTGCGCATCGACGGCAAGCTGGAAACCGCCGACCGCTTCGTGGTCGCGCTCGGCAGCTATTCGCCGGCGCTGGTCGCATCGCTGGGCATGCGCCTGCCGGTGTACCCGCTGAAGGGCTACTCACTGACCCTGCCGATCACCGACCCGGCGATGGCGCCGACCTCGACCATTCTCGACGAGAGCTACAAGGTGGCGGTGACCCGCTTCGACGACCGTATCCGCGTCGGTGGCATGGCCGAAGTGGCCGGCTTCGACCTGTCGCTGTCGCAGCGCCGCCGCGAAACCCTGGAGCTGGTGGTCAGCGATCTCTACCCGAAGGGCGGCGACCTGTCGCGTGCGCAGTTCTGGACCGGCCTGCGCCCGGCCACGCCGGACGGTACGCCGGTGATCGGCGCCACGCCGTTCCGCAACCTGTACCTCAACACCGGCCACGGCACGCTGGGCTGGACCATGGCCTGCGGCTCGGGTCGCTACCTGGCCGACCTGATGAGCGCGCGCCAGCCGCAGATCAGCACCGAAGGCCTGGATATTTTCCGCTACGGCCAGTACGGTCACGCGCCGCAACAAGAGAACCGCACATGCGTCCTGCCCGCGCGCTGATCGATCTGGGCGCCCTGCGCAGCAACTACCGGCTCGCCCGTGAACTGGGCGGTGGCAAGGCCCTGGCGATCATCAAGGCCGATGCCTATGGGCATGGCGCGGTGCGCTGTGCGCAGGCGCTGGAAGACGAGGCCGATGGCTTCGGCGTGGCTACCATCGAAGAGGCACTGGAGCTGCGCCAGGCCGGCATCCGTGCGCCAATCCTGCTGCTGGAAGGCATCTTCGAGCCCAGCGACATGGCGCTGGTGGCCGAGCATGACTTCTGGTTCGCTGTCGGTTCGCCGTGGCAACTGGAGGCCGTTGCTGCCTTCGACAGCCCGCGCCCGTTGACGGTGTGGCTGAAGCTGGACAGTGGCATGCATCGCCTCGGCCTGGACGTGGACAGCTTCCGTGCCGCGCATGCACGCCTGTCGGCGCTGCCGCAGGTCGAGCGCATCGTGCTGATGACCCACCTGGCGCGCGCCGATGAGCTGGACAGCGAACGCACCCACGAACAGGCCGCGACCTTCGCGCGGGCCATCGACGGCCTGGGTGGCGAGACCAGCGTGTGCAACTCGCCGGCGCTGCTGGGCTGGCCGGATGTACGCAGCGACTGGGTGCGTCCGGGCCTGATGCTGTACGGCGCCAATCCGCTGCCGGACAACACGGCACTGACCGAGCGCCTGCGCCCGGTGATGACGATGCAGTCGAAGGTGATCGCCGAGCGCTGGATCGAGGCGGGTGAGCCGGTGGGCTATGGCGCACGCTTCGTGGCCAAGGCGCGCACCCGCGTGGGTGTGGTCGCGCTCGGCTATGCCGACGGTTATCCGCAGTTCGCCCCGAATGGCACCCCGGTGCTGATCGACGGCCAGCCCGGTGCGCTGATCGGGCGCGTGTCGATGGACATGCTGACGGTGGACCTGACCGCATATGCACAGGCCGGCATCGGCAGCGTGGTGGAACTGTGGGGCAGCGCACCGACGCTGTCCGAACTGGCGCCGCGTTGCGGCGTGAGCGCGTACCAGCTGCCGTGCGCGGTCAAGCGCGTGGCCAAGGTATACGTGTAGAGCCGAGCCCACGCTCGGCTCCGGTAGCGGCCGACCTTGGTCGGCGCCGTCTAATGCGTGTCGACCAAGGTCGACACCTACCGCTGGGTCGCGTTGCCAGGCATTGCCTCGGCAGCCCGGTGGGGCGCGTCGCCCGGCATTACCGCGCGGCGGTGGCCTGGCTGGCCAGCTGGCGCTTCACCCAGTCATCGATCAGGCGCTTCTCGTAGCGCAGCGGATCACTGTCGCTCTTCAGCCCCAGGTTGTGCAGGTAGCCGGTATCGCTGAGGCGCGCATCGCCCTCGCTGACGATACGGCCGCTGGCGTCCTTCAACGTGTACTGCAGGCTGATCCGCGGCGGGTAGATATCGCGCATGATCCGGATGTCGCGGCCACGCGGGCCGTGCCACGGCTCGTAGTCACCGGCACGCTTGATGTCGACCAGGGTCACATCGAGGGTCTGCCCAGGCTGCAGCGGCTTGGCAGCGGTGGTCTGCAGGTAGCGGGCCAGCTGCTGCACCCAGTCACCGCGTTCGGCCTCGAAGCGGTTGGTGCTCTGGCGGATCTCGGTGAATTTGGCCGGATCCTCCCATTTCACGCTGACCGGGCCATCGGCCTGCAACGCGCGTGGCGCGTCCGCATCGGTCACGGTGCGCGGTGCAGCGTTGGCGCCGCCCGCCACCAGGGCGCCTGCCAGCAGGGCAATCGCGAGTGAGCGTTTCATGACGGTCTCCTGCGTCCCCGCGCTGGGGACGATGTTGATCACAGATCGAGTGTGATCCTGTGGCCGGGCCACCGCAATGGCCGATTGCGTCGTGCGCAAGGGCGGTTGCCGCCAATTCATCGACGTCAACCATGACTGACGGCGCTTGACGCTGTGAATACGCGCTTTGGAAGATGCTGTGCTTCCAATCCGGCCTGCACAGACGCCGGCGAGGTCGCGCGCAGTGGCCGCCCCGCCCAGTTCGAGATGGAAGCGCGTGCGCTGGGCCGCTCGTTCGCGGTTGATGCGGTGCGCGTGGGCCGTCCGGGCGAAGACAAGGTCGGCATCCTGTTCTTCGACATCACCGCACGCAAGCAGATGGAAGTGGAGCTGGGCGAAAGCGAAGCCCGCTTCAGCGCACTGGCCGACGGCCTGCCGATGCCGGTGTGGGTGCTGGACGAGCGCGGCCATGCCCGTTTCGTCAACAGCGCTTTCAGTGAGTTCTTCGGCGGTGACGAAACCCGCGTACCGGAAGATGTCTGGCGTGGCCTGGTGCATCCGGACGATGCATCGGTGTTCGAGTACGAGCTGCAGGAAGCACTGAAGGCGCAGCGGTCGATGCATGCGCTGGTGCGGGCCCGACGCGCCGATGGCGAGTGGCGTTGGCTGGAGATGAACGCACGCCCGCGCTTCTCGCGGATGGGCCGCTTCATCGGCCTGGCCGGCAGCAGCCCGGACGTGACCGAACGCCGCGAGATCGAACTGGCCCGCGAGGAGCTGCTGCAGTCCGAGCGTGCCGCGCGCAGTGCCGCAGAGAACATGGCGCGGTTGAAGGACGAATTCCTGGCCACGCTGTCGCACGAGCTTCGCACGCCGCTGACCACCATCCTCGGTTGGAGCGAGCTGCTGCTGCAGCGCGTGGACAACACCAGCCCGCTGTACAAGGGCCTGAATGTGATCGCCAACAGCGCCGGTGCGCAGAAGCGGCTGATCTCGGACATGCTCGATCTCAGCAGCATGCTGCTGGGCAAGGTGCAGCTGGAGGTGGAGATACTGGACCTGCGCGACCTGCTGGGCGAAGCCATCGGCGCGCAGGAGCTGGTCGCCGAAGGCAAGGCGCTGGACGTTAGCCTGCTGCTGCCGGAGCAGCCCAGCCTTGTGCTGGGCGATGCCACCCGCCTGCAGCAGGTGTTGTGGAACCTGCTGTCGAATGCGATCAAGTTCACCCCGGCCGAAGGCCGCATCGAGCTGCGGCTGCAGGCCGATGGCAACCACTGGGTGATCACCGTGCGTGACACCGGCGACGGCATCGCGCCCGAATTCCTCAATCATCTGTTCAGCCGCTTCCGTCAGGCCGATGGCACCACCACCCGACGCCATGGCGGCCTCGGCCTGGGCCTGGCGATCGTGCAGCAGCTGGTCGAACTGCATGGCGGTACCGTCACCGCTGCCAGCGAAGGCCATGGCCACGGCGCCACCTTCACTGTTTGCCTGCCGCAGCACATTCCCGATGCCGAGCGGCGCCCGCTGCGCGAAGTGATCAGCGGGCCGATCCTGGAGCCGGTGATCGTCGAACCGTACCCGCTGCGTGGCATGCATGTGCTGGCGGTGGAAGACCAGCCGGAAGTGCTGGAGTACCTGCGGCGCATGCTGGAAGAGCAGGGCGCGAGCGTGTCGGCCGCCAGCTCGGCCGGTGAAGCGCTGGCGTTGCTGGCTGATACCGGGCACCTGCAGTACCACGTGATGCTGACCGACATCGGCATGCCGGGCATGGATGGCTATGGCCTGGTGCGCACGCTGCGCGAGGACATGGGCGTGGATGCGATGACCCTGCCGGCGGTTGCCGTGACCGCGCTGGCACGTGCCGACGACCGGCGCCGAGCGCTGGCGTCAGGCTTCCAGGAACATGTCGCCAAGCCGTACTCGGTGGCACAGCTGGTGGCTGCGGTACGCAAGGTGCAGGTGCCACGCGCGGACAGCGCGCTGCACTGAGCATTCACGGCCGATCGGCGACCCTGCACGCAGGAGGTCGCCGATGTCCCGTATAGCTCCCCGCATCCATACCGATCCGGCGCAGATCGCGCGCCTGGAAGCCCTGTTGCCGCAGCTGGAAGGCGAAACGCAGGTGCAATTGACCCTGCACGATGGTCGCCGCCTGCTCGGCACCGTGGCGGTGAAACCGACCGTGCAGCAGTACCGCAATGACGCCGGCGACGAAGGCAGCAACGGCCAGCTGCGCCTGGATGACTACGACACGCCGGTGCAGCAGCACCATGTGTGGCTGGACGAGATCGCCAGCGTCAACCGTCTGCCACCCAGGGCGCCCTGATCGGATGTAGAGCCGAGCCCACGCTCGGCTGCGCCGTCGCCCGAGCGTGGGCTCGGGCGCTACCGGTGCGTCAATGCTCGAACAACGTCGGCGTCGCCTCGAACCGGCGCGCATAGGCGCGTTCTTCCGCCACCCGGGCCACCTCGTCATCGGCCAGGTCCGGCGCGCCGTACACCGCATAGGCCACGCTGCCATCGGCGCCATGACCGACCTGGTGCAGCCGGTAGCGCGAGTGGCCGCCGCCGGTGTCCTCGGGGTAATGCACGGGCGGATGGCTGCCTTCCAGGTCCATTTCACTGTTGTCGACCACGCCACCGACGAACAAGGCTCGCATGCAGGTTCTCCTGGGTTTCCGGGGGAGCCTCTACCCTGAACGTTTCAATGTTGCTGGCAGATCAAGGCCCCGTTCGGGTTTCGCAAAGCGGCATACCGGGGCCGGCCCGGCCAAGCCGGTACAATGGACGGCCCTCACGCTTGAAGTACCCGCGCCGATGGCCTCCAGCGACGACGCCCCCCTGCAGACCCTGTTCCTGCCGTTCTCCCAAGGCGCCCTGCGCTGGCCGGAGGGCCCGGTGGCCTTCCTGCGTGCCCGCGACGGCTGGCCGCTGCGTGAAGCGGCCGGCAACCGCGAGGTGCACTGCGAGCAGAGCTTCGCCCCGTTCGCGCAGCCGCTGCAGCTGGCCGCCGGCTGGACCGTCAGCGGCCAGCTGGATGATGTGGCCGGCAAGGGCCGCTACCCACTGGTGCTGGTGCTGCCGCCGCGCCAGCGTGAAGAGGCCCGCGCGCTGTTCGCCCGCGCGCTGGCGCTGGTCGCCGACGGCGGCCGCATCGTTGCCTGCCAGTCCAACAACGAAGGTGCGCGCTCGGGCGAGGGCGACCTCAAGCAACTGACCGGCCTCGGCGGCAGCCTGACCAAGAACCACTGCCGCGTGTACTGGACCGCCCCGATGCAGGGCCAGCACGACGCCGACCTGGCCAAGCGCTGGTCGGCACTGGATGCGGTGCGGCCGATCGTCGGCGGCCGTTTCCTCAGCCGCCCGGGCGTGTTCGCCTGGGACCGCATCGATCCGGCCTCGGCGCTGTTGGCCGAGCACCTGCCGGCCGACCTGGCCGGCCGCGCCGCCGACCTCGGTGCCGGCTACGGCTACCTGTCGCGCGAGCTGCTGGAGCGCTGCCCGAAGATCACCGCGCTGGACCTGTACGAAGCGGAGCAGCGCGCGTTGGCACTGGCCGAGCTGAACCTGGCACCGCCGCCGCGTCCGCTGCCGCTGCGCTTCCTGTGGCAGGACGTCACCGCCGGCATCGAGCCGGGCTACGACGTCATCATCAGCAATCCGCCGTTCCACACGCCCTCGCGCGCCGATCGCCCGGACATCGGCCAGCGCTTCATCGCCGTGGCCGCGCAGGCGCTGCGCCCGGGCGGACGCCTGTACGTGGTGGCCAATCGCCACCTGCCGTACGAGTACACGCTCAACGAGAGCTTTGGCGCAGTGCGCGTGATCGCCGAGCGTGATGGCTTCAAGCTGGTGGAAGCGGTGAAGGGGAAGGGCAAGTGAAGCTGGTCAAGCTCATCGCCAACCTGGGCTATGGCAGCCGCAAGCAGGTGCAGTGGATGTTCCGCGAAGGCCGCGTCACCGACGCCGACGGCGAGGTGCTGTATGCCGACGACCAGGTGCCGCACGAGGCGATCCGCGTCGACGGCGAGCCGCTGGACCCGCCGGTGGGCCTGTCGATCGCGCTGCACAAGCCGGCCGGCTACACCTGCTCGACCAAGGACACCGGCCGCCTGATCTACGACCTGCTGCCGCCGCGCTTCCGCGACCGCGATCCGGTGCTGTCCACGGTGGGCCGCCTCGACCGCGAGACCAGTGGCCTGCTGCTGCTGACCGACGACGGTGGCCTGCTGCACCGGATCATCTCGCCGAAGTCGAAGCTGCCGAAAGTCTATGAGGTCGAGTTGAGCGATGACCTGCGCGGCGACGAGGTGGCGCTGTTCGCCAGCGGTACGCTGATGCTGGAGTCCGAGAAGACGCCCCTGCTGCCGGCTGAACTGGAAGTGCTGGATGCGCGTCGCGCGCGCCTGGTGCTGCACGAAGGCCGCTACCATCAGGTACGCCGCATGTTCGCCGCCACCGGCAACCACGTGCAGGCCCTGCACCGCAGCCGCGTCGGCGGGCTGGACCTGCAGGGACTGGACGAGGGGCAATGGCGGCAGCTCACTTCCACCGACCTGGATACGCTGTTCGCTCCATGACCACCATCGCTGCGCTGCCGTTCCTTCCCGACGCCGTCATCTTCGACATGGACGGCCTGATGATCGACAGCGAGCGGGTCTCGCTGGCCTGCTGGAGCGAGGCCGCCGACGAGTTCGGGCTGGGCCTGGACGAGGCGGTGTTCCTGCGCATGGTCGGCCTCGGTGACCGCGACACGTACGCACTGCTGCGCGCGCAGGGGATCGAGGACAGCGTGATCGACGCAGTGGCGGCACGTTGCCATGAGCTGTACGAAGCACGCACACAGACCGGTCTGCCGCTGCGGCCGGGCATCCTGGAGCTGCTGGAGCTGCTGAAGGCACATGCGATCCCGCGTGCGGTGGCAACCACCACGCGGCAGCCGCGGGCCAACCGCAAGCTGGCCGCTGCTGGCCTGCTGCCGTACTTCGATGCGGTGATCACCAGCGGCGACGTGGCGCGGCCGAAGCCGGCGCCGGATATCTACCTGCTGGCCGCGCAGCGGCTGGGCCAGGCGCCGGAGCGTTGCTTGGCGCTGGAAGACTCACCGGCCGGTACGCGCGCGGCGCTGGCGGCCGGCATGACCGTGATCCAGGTGCCGGACCTGGTGCATCCTGATGAAGAGCTGCGCGCACTGGGCCACCGCATCGTAGGGTCGCTGGTGGACGCGCACGCATTGCTGGTGCCGTTGTTGCCGAGGTAACCGGTAGGTGCCGACCGTGGGTCGGCATACCCCAATGCCCCCTGTGGGTGCCAACCTTGGTTGGCACTGAGCCGAGCATGGCTCGGCTCTACATCTATTTGGTGGGTGCCGACCGTTGGTCGGCACGCCTTCCCCATCACACCCGCCCGAACACCAGCGCGGCGTTGGTGCCACCGAAGCCGAAGCTGTTGGACATCACCGTATCCAGCTTCTGCTCGCGGCTTTCGCGCAGGATCGGGAAGCTCTCCACCTTCGGGTCCAGCTCGTCGATGTTGGCCGAACCGGCGACGAAGCCATCGCGCATCATCAGCAGGCAGTAGATCGCCTCGTGCACGCTGGCCGCACCCAGCGAATGGCCGGACAGGGCCTTGGTCGAGGACAGCGGCGGCACCGCATCGCCAAACACTTCGCGGATCGCATTGAGCTCGGTGACGTCGCCCAGCGGCGTGGAGGTGCCGTGGGTGTTGAGGTAGTCCAGCGGGCGATCGACGCCCTGCAGCGCCATCTTCATGCAGCGCACCGCGCCTTCGCCGGACGGGGCGACCATGTCGGCGCCGTCGGAGGTCACGCCATAGCCGATCAGCTCGGCATGGATGTGCGCGCCGCGCGCGACGGCGTGGTCGTAGTCCTCCAGCACCAGCATGCCGCCGCCGCCGGCGATGACGAAGCCGTCGCGGTCCTTGTCGTAAGGGCGCGAGGCGCTGGCCGGGGTCTCGTTGAAGCTGGTCGACAGCGCGCCCATCGCATCGAACATCACGCTCATCGACCAGTGCAGGTCTTCACCGCCACCGGCGAACATGATGTCCTGCGCGCCATGGCGGATCATGTCCGCGGCGGCACCGATGCAGTGCGCCGAGGTCGCGCAGGCGGCCGACAGAGAATAGCTGACGCCCTTGATCTGGTAGGCCGTGGCCAGGCAGGCCGAGACCGTCGAGCACATCGTGCGCGGCACCATGTACGGCCCGACCTTGCGCACACCACGTTCGCGCAGCAGGTCGACCGCGCCGATCTGCCATTCGCTGGAGCCGCCGCCGGAACCGGCGATCAGGCCGGTGCGCAGGTTGCTGACCTGCTCGGGGCTGAGCCCGGCATCGGCGATGGCATCGCGCATGGACAGGTAGGCGAAGGCCGCCGCATCGCTCATGAAGCGCTTCTGCTTGCGGTCGATCAGCGCCTCCAGATCGAGGTCAACACGACCGCCAACCTGGCTGCGCAGGCCCGCTTCGGCGTGGTCGGCGAGGGCGGTGATGCCCGAGCGCCCTTCGCGCAGCGCGGCCGAAACCGTATCCAGATCATTGCCGAGGCAGGACGTGATGCCCATGCCAGTGATGACGACGCGACGCATCAGAAGCTCCCGGTTTCAGTGAACAGGCCGACGCGCAGGTCGCGCGCGCTGTAGATTTCGCGGTCATCCACGTACATGCGCGCGTCCGACTGGGCCATCACCAGCTTGCGGTTGATGACACGGCTGATATCGATCTCGTAGCGCACCAGCTTGGCCTCCGGCAGCACCTGGCCGGTGAACTTCACTTCGCCACAGCCCAGCGCGCGGCCCTTGCCGGGGGCGCCCAGCCAGGTCAGGAAGAAGCCGGTCAGCTGCCACATGGCATCCAGGCCCAGGCAGCCGGGCATCACCGGGTCGCCGATGAAGTGGCAGCCGAAGAACCACAGGTCCGGGCGGATATCCAGTTCGGCGCGTACCATGCCTTTGCCATGCGGTCCGCCGTCCTCGCGGATGTCGGTGATGCGGTCGAACATCAGCATCGGATCGTTGGGCAAACGGCCGGCGGCGGTGCCGAACAGTTCACCGCGTGCGCTGGCCAGCAGCTGTTCGCGGTTGAACGCGTGGAGACGGGTCATGAAGCACAATCCTGGAAGCGGGGAAACAGGGAAACAAGCGCTCGAGGATGCCCGTGGAAACTGCGCCGATCAAACATTTCAACCGTACGCAACCGTAGTGTTTTCAATGGAATACGCGCATCCTGTTGATGTGCAACGACCATACTTCGGCGTGTGGCCCGTTCGGCACGCCCCCGCCCTTTCCACCTGACATGACCCGACTGCGCAAGATCATCCACGTTGACATGGACGCGTTCTACGCGTCGGTGGAGCAGCGCGACGATCCGTCACTGCGCGGCAAGCCGGTGGTTGTGGCATGGCGCGGCGCTCGCTCGGTGGTGTGCGCGGCGTCCTACGAGGCGCGCGTGTTCGGCGTGCGTTCGGCGATGCCGGCCGTGCGTGCCGAGCGCCTGTGCCCGGATGCGATCTTCGTGCCGCCGGACTTCGCACGTTACAAGGCGGTGTCACAGCAGGTACGCGCGATCTTCCTGCGGCATACCGACCTGGTCGAGCCGTTGTCGCTGGACGAGGCCTACCTGGACGTGACCGAGCCGAAGAGCGGCATTGAACTGGCCACCGACATCGCCCGCACCATCCGCGCGCAGATCCGCGAGGAAACGAACCTGACTGCTTCAGCCGGCATCGCGCCAAACAAGTTCCTGGCCAAGATCGCCTCGGACTGGCGCAAGCCTGATGGCCAGTTCGTGATTCCGCCGCAGCGGGTGGATGCCTTCCTGCTGCCGCTGCCGGTGAACCGGGTGCCCGGCGTCGGCAAGGTGATGGAAGGAAAACTTGCCGCGCGCGGCATCGTCACCTGTGGCGATCTGCGGCAGTGGGCGCTGATCGATCTGGAAGAGGCGTTCGGCAGCTTTGGCCGCAGCCTGTACAACCGCGCACGCGGCATCGACGAGCGGCCGGTGGAACCTGACCAGCAGGTGCAGTCGATTTCCTCGGAGGACACCTTCGCCGAAGACCTGCCGCTGGAAGACCTGGGCGAAGCGATCGTGCAGCTGGCGGAGAAGACCTGGAATGCCACGCGCAAGACCGAACGGGTCGGCCACACCGTGGTACTGAAACTGAAGACCGCGCAGTTCCGCATCCTCACCCGCAGCTTCACCCCGGAACGCCCACCGGAATCGATGGAAGAACTGCGCGACATCGCACTGGCCCTGCGCGCCCGCGTCGACCTGCCGGCGGAGACCCGTTACCGCCTGGTCGGCGTCGGCCTTGGTGGCTTCCGCGAGAAGGAGCCGGTGGTGCAGGGGGAATTGTTCGAGCACGACATGAACAATCCCACAGATACCTATTCATCAAACAGTGGGGTCAGAGCCCGTTGCGCAGCAACGGGATCCGACCCTGTGCCGACCAACGGTCGGCACCCACCATCAGCAGCAGGTTCCGACGGATAGCGGGAAACTGTCGAAGGCGGGGTGGGTCCGGTTGCGGGGGCGTGAGCCGCATGGATGCGGCGACCGAGCTTACATGGACGTACTTGCAGCGCCCCCCGCAACCGGACCCACCTCGCCATCCCACGGATAGCCAGCTGTTGCTGTTGCCTCTGCGGGTGCAGGGCGCAGCCCTGCAAAAGAAAGCTCCCTACCTCATGGCCACTGCATCTCGCCCTTGGCCACCTTCGCACTCAACTCCAGCGACGCCACGCCTGCCAGCTTCGGGTAGCGCACCTGCATCGCCTTCACCAGCGCCGCACTGTCCTTGGCCTTGGCCGCCTCAACATCGAACGCACGGATGTAGTCTGCGGTGAAGCGCAGTGCGCTGGCATCCAGCGCCGCACCCGGTGCGTAATGCCCCGGCACCACCACCTTCGGCTTCAGCGCCTGCAACCGCTGCAGGGTCTGCAGCCAGTCGGCATGGGACTTAGATGTCTGCGTGTCGGCCATCCACACGTGTTCGCCGGCCACCACCGGAATGCCGCCGACGATCGCGCGCAGCGACGGCACCCACAGCACCGTGCGGTCCGGGGTCGGGCCATCCAGACCGATCAGCGGCAGGCGCTGGCCTTCCAGCTGCAGGGCGTCGCCGTCCAGCACCTGCGGCACCACGATGCGTGCCGGCACGTCGGCGCCCATCTTCGGTCCCCAGTAGGCCAGCTTGCCGGCCTGGGTCTGCTGGATGTGGGCGACGGTCTGCGCGGTGGCGACGATGCGCGCCTGCGGGAACGCGTCCTGCAGGGTGGCCAGGCCGAAGTAGTAATCCGGATCGCCGTGGCTGATGTAGATGGTGGTCAGCTGCTTGCCGCTGGCGCGGATCAGCTCGACCAGCCTGCGTGCATCGCTGGCGCCGAACTGGGCATCGACCAGGATCGCATCGTGGCGGCCTTCGATCAGCACCGAGGACACTGAGAACATCGCCTGCGGGCCGGGATGGAAGGTCTGCAGGCGCAGCTGGGATTTCGTTGCCGTGGCCGGCGCCGGGGTGGCCGAAGCGGCCATCAGCGGCGCACTGGTGAAGCCGGCGGCCAACGCGAGGGGAAGCAGCAGGGCAGCGGTGCGCATGGGGAATTCCTTGTGTCGGATGGGGAGCCGAGCGTGGGCTTGGCTCTACAGGGCTCGCGCGTCGATCAGTACGCCGCGGTGATGATCTGCTTCGGATACTGGTGCGCTTCCAGCTCGGCGACGAACGCCGCGCCGTAGTCGGCGTAGCTGATGCGGCTGTGGCCGCTGGCGTCGGCGAGGAAGGCCTTGGGCTGCACGCGGTACTGGCCGCGCTCTTCGCCCGGGCCGATTTCGGCGGCCGGCGAGAAGAACGTCCAGTCCAGGTCGTCCACCGCCTGCAGGCGATTGAAGGCTTCACGATGGGCCAGCGCGTACGGCTTGTAGGCCTCCGGGAAGTTCGGCGTGTCGACCAGCTGCACGCCGGGTGCCACTTCCAGGCTGCCAGCGCCACCGACCACCACCAGGCGCGGCACGCCGGCCTTGCGTGCGGCGGCAGCCAGCAGCGCGGCGACCTCGCCGACGCGGCCGATGTCATCGCCCGGGCGCGGGCCGTAGGCACTGGCCAGCACATCGTGGCCGGCGATGGCGGCAACCAGCGCGTCCTGGTCATCCAGCGAAGCGATCACCGGGTGGGCGCCGGCCAGTTCTGCCGGAAGGTCCTGCGCGCTGCGCACGATGACGGTGAGTTCGTGGCCGTTGGCCAGCGCGTGGCGGGCGATCTGGCGGCCGATGTTGCCGGTGGAACCAACGAGGGCGATTTTCATGGCAGGACTCCGTGGGGCGGTGTGGGGTGGGAATGCGGCCACTCTAGGCTGCTGCAGTTGATCGAAAAACAGCGTATAACGCGCTTGTTTGTTGCATGAATCGAGCATATGGACCGATTGACCGCCATGACCGTGTTTGTCGAGGTGGCCGAGCGCGGCAGCCTCACCGCCGCCGCCGAGGTGCTGGACATGTCGCGGGCGATGGTCACCCGCTACCTGGCCGAGGTTGAAGGGTGGCTGGGTGCGCGCCTGCTGCACCGGACCACGCGCCGGATCAGCCTGACCGGCCCCGGCGAGGCGGCGCTGGCGCGCTTCCGGCAGATGCTGGCGATCGGCGAAGAACTGCAGGGCGAGCTGGCCAGTGATGATCCCGAGCCGCACGGAACGCTGCGGGTGACCGCCAGCGTGTCGTTCGGGCAGAGCCACCTTGCACGGGCGGTGGCCGGCTTCGTTGCGCGCCATCCGGCGGCACGCATCGAGCTGCTGCTGGTCGATCGCACGGTGAACCTGGTGGAAGAGCGGGTGGACCTTGCGGTGCGCATCGCGCGCCAGATCGATCCCAGCCTGATTGCACGGCGGCTGGCCACCTGCCGCTCGGTGCTGTGCGCGACGCCGTCCTACCTGCAGGCGCGCGGTACGCCGACTACACCGGAACACCTGGCCGCGCACAACTGCCTGACCCATCACTACGTGGGCAAGAGCCTGTGGCAGCTGCACCGCGATGGCCGTTCGCTGTCGGTGGCGGTGGGCGGCAACATCAGCGCCAACGAAGCCTCGCTGTTGCTGGAAGCAGTGCGTGCCGGTGCCGGCATCGCCATGCTGCCGACCTACCAGGTGGCGCCGCTGCTGCGTAGTGGCGAGCTGATCGAGTTGTTGCCCGAGTTCAGTCTGGACGAACTCGGCATTCATGCCGTGTACGCATCACGGCGCCAGCAGCCCGCTATCATGCGGCGATTCCTGGACTTCCTGGCCGAGTGTTTCGCCAGCCCGGCCTTCCAGGATCTGGATTGGCGCCCACCGGGCAAGGAGAACACATGAACCATGGACAGGCCTTGATCGACCACAACCGTGCTGCCTGGGACCGCCAGGCCAGCGAAGTGCGCGAATGGTCGCGCCCGGTGGAAAGCTCAACGATTGCCGCCGCGCGCGATGGCCGCTGGCAGGTGCACCTGACCCCGCGCGCGCTGCCGCTGGACTGGCTCGGTGATGTGCGCGGCCGCCGCATCCTGTGCCTGGCCTCGGGCGGTGGCCAGCAGGCACCGGTGCTGGCGGCGGCCGGCGCGGAGGTGACCGTGTTCGATCTGTCCGATGGCCAGCTCGAGCAGGACCGCAGGGTCGCGGCACGTGATGGACTGCAACTGCGTACGGTGCAGGGCGACATGCGCGATCTGCACGCCTTCGCCAACGACAGCTTCGATGTGGTCTTCCACCCGATCTCCAACCTGTACGTGCCCGACGTCCGGCCGGTGTGGACCGAATGCCGCCGCGTGCTGGCGCGCGACGGCATGCTGATGGCCAGCTTCTACAACCCGGTGCTGTTCGTCGGTGCGCGCGATCCGCAGCTGGATGCCCAGGGCCTGATCCGGCCGCAGTACGCCATTCCCTATTCGGATCTGGAAGACCTGCCACCGGCCGAGCGCGAGGCGAAACTGGCGCGGGGCGATGCGCTGACCTTCGGCCACAGCCTGACCGAACTGATCGGTGGCCAGCTGGATGCCGGCTTCATCATCGATCGCTTCATGGAGGACTGGCAGCCGCAGCCGCGTTTCCTGATCGACCGTTACCTGCCCACGTTCCTGGCTACCCGCGCGCGCCGGATCGGCTGAGGCGGATCGGTGCAAAAACCAGCGGCGTACAATGGACGGCCCCACGTCATGCAGGTGCCGTCCCTTGTCGTATCCCTATCCGCTGGTCGTGTTCGACCTTGATGGCACGCTGGTCGACAGCGCAGCTGATATCGCCGAAGCGCTGAACCGCACGCTGGAGGACATCGGCGTGGCACGCGTACCGGAAGCCACGGTGCTGGGCTGGATCGGCGACGGTGTGCGCCGCCTGGTCGAACAGGCCGTGCATGCCACCGGCCGCGAAGTCGACCTGGCCGAAGTGATGCCGGTATTCATGGTGCACTACCGCGAATGCCTGCTGCGCAGCCCGCGCCTGTTCGATGGCGTGGGTGAAGCGCTGGCGCAACTGCGTGCACGCAACGTGCCGCTGGCAATCTGCACCAACAAGCCCGAAGCGCTGGTGCCACCGCTGCTGCAGCACCTGGGCATCGGTGATGCGTTCGCGCTGATACTGGGCGGCGATTCGCTGCCGCAGCGCAAGCCCAGTGGCGAACCGCTGCGGCACATCGCTGCGCACTTCGGGCTGCCGGTGGACGCCTGCCTGATGGTGGGTGATTCGTTGACCGACTACCGCGCCGCCGAAGAGGCAGGCATGCCGATCGCGCTGGTGCGTTACGGCTACCCGCGCGGCCTGGACCTGGCCACCGCGCATGCGGTGGCGGTGATCGACGATCTGCGTGAATTGCCGGGGTTGGCCGCCGGCATTCCGGTGTAGCGGTAGATCGACGCCATGCGTCGATGGAAAAGTGCCGGGCAATGCCCGGCAACTTCTTTCACTTCGGCTGGTAACGCACGCTCAACTGGTACTCGCGGCCCGGCTGGTTGAACCACGCCACCGTCTCATACCTGCGGTCGAACACGTTGGCGGCACGCGCCAGCAGCGACCACTCCGGTGTCAGCGCGTACTCGGCGCGCAGGTCCAGCGCGCCGTAGCCGCCAACCTTCACCGAGTTGCTGGCGTTGTCAAAGCGCTTGCCCGCGCCCTGTACGGTCAGGCCGGCGCGGAAATCGCCGAAGCGGCGGTCGATGTCCAGGCGCGCGGTCTGCTGTGCACGGCGCGGCAGCCAGTTGTCGAACTGGCTGCTGCCGTGGGTGCGGTTGCGCGGGTTGGTGTAGCTCAGCTGCGCGTTGATGTCGAAGCCGGCCAGCAGCACGCCACCGGTCAGCTCGGCACCACGGATGCGCGCCTTCTCCACCTGCTGCATTTTCATCGTGGACGCATCGTAGGTGATCAGGTCATCGATGCGGGTTTCGTACACATCCAGGCCCCAATGCCAGCCCTGACCCTGCTGCGAAACCCCCAGGTTGGCGCTCTTGGACTTCTCCGGGTTCAAGGTCGGCATGCCGCTCCACAGGTCATACAGATCGCTGAAGGTCGGTGCCTTGAACGCGGTGCCGTAGCTGGCGTTGACGCGCAGGCCGTGGCCCAGTTCCATCGCCCAGCCAACGCTGCCGGTGGCGTGGTTGCCGAACTGCTGGTTGTCGTCGTTGCGGGCGCTGGCCTGCAGCTGGTGGCGGCCGAAGCGGCCCTGGTACTGCACGAACACGCCGGTGTTGCGGCGGCTGTCGACGAGATACCCGGCGCTGCTGCCGTCCAGATTGTCTTCGCTCCAGTCCACGCCGGCACTCAGCAGCTGGCCCTCGGCCACACCGAAGTCACCCTGCAGCGAGGCGCTGTCACGATGGGTCTGCGCGCTGCCAAACACCCCCGGTGCGCCGAAGTTGTCGGATTCATTGTCGCTGCGGCCGACGTTGGCGGTGAATGCCAGGCGTTCGGATGGGGTGTAGCGCACCTTGCCGGCCAGCACCTGCTGGCGGGTCTCGGAGTAGTTGTAGTAGCCGTCATAGTGGTTCTTGCCATCGGCGCGCAGCGCGCTGCCTTCCACGTTCCACTGGTCGTTGAAGCTGTAACCGCCGCGCAGGCTCTTGGACAGGTTGCGGTAGCCGTCGCGGTCATGTTCGTCGGCAAAGCAGCCGGCAGTGAACACCGAGGAAGAACCGCGGCAGGCATCGATGCCGTCGGAATGCTGGTAGGCGATGTCGGCACCGAACCAGCCGCGCTCGGTGCCGCCGCCGATGCCGCCGCTGGCTTCACGCAGGCCGTTGCTGCCACCACCGAGCTGGAAGTGTGGAGCGAAGTTGCCCTGGTTGCGGCGGGTGAAAATCTGGATCACGCCACCGATGGCGTCGGCGCCGTACAGGCTCGACTGCGGGCCGCGCACGATCTCCACGCGCTCGATCTGCGCCAGCGGCAGGTCCTGGTACATGGCCAGGCCGAGGTCGGCGCTGTTGATGCGCACGCCGTCGACCAGCACCACGGTGTGGCCCGAGTTGGTGCCGCGCAGGAACAGCGAGCTCTGCTTGCCGAGACCGCCGGCATTGGTCAGGTTGATGCCGGCGCGGCCGCGCAGCAGCTCCTGCAGCGAGGTGGCCTGGCTGGATTCAATCTGCGCGCGGTCGATCACCTGCGCCGGCGCGATGCTGTCCTGCAGCGCGATCGGGGTGCGGGTGGCGGTGACCAGGATCTGGTCGAGCGCAGTGGTGTCATCGGCGGCCTGGGCCAGCGCGGGCAGGGCGGCCAGCACGGCCAGGGACAGCATTCGGGACTGCAGCTTCATGGGGGACTCCAGGTGCCACGCACGCCCGCGTGGCGAAGGGGAGGAGCCGCGAAGGCAGGCATGCGCCGACGCCGCAGCGCACGCTGCGGTCATCCAGCGCCATGCCCACCGCATCGCGACCTGAGGCTTCCGGGCCGGTCTCCGGGCTTGCCGCCGGGTGGCCTGGGGCCACCCGTCCAGGCGCCTTCCCATGCGCGCGGCACAGTGGCGGTGTTGCCTGGAACTGACGTGCTTACCGTTGCGGGGGCAGCGCCGGCCTGGCGTGGAATCACGCGTCACCGGCTTCCCGTTTCAACCTGCCGGCCACGGCCGCAGGTCACCTGGAAGTGGGCGCAGTCTACGGCATCGCCAGCTGGTAGAGTGAAGGCCGTCGCACGCACTGCGGTTGGGAAGCGGGAACATGGTTGCAAAGGATCGCTTGCAGTTCCTCGATTCGCTTCGAGGCTTGGCCGCCGTCTATGTCGTGCTGTTTCACGTCCAGTCGATGCCAGCGCCGGCGTTGCCCGTTGCGGCCGGGTTGTTGCCGGTACTGCAGCTGGGAGCCACCGGCGTCGCCCTGTTCTTCGTGATCAGCGCGTTCTCCCTGTGCTACACCCAGCCTCGCCACAGGGCCAGCGGGCGGCCCTTGCTGAGTTTCTACCTGCACCGCTTCCTGCGGATTGCGCCGCTGTTCTACGCGCTGCTGGCGTTCTCGATCTTCCGCGATGGCCGAGGCAGCCATGCCGGCCATCCCTGGGCCGAGATCGCTGCCAATGCCACGTTCACCTTCAACCTGTTCCCCGGCTGGGAGCAGGGCATTGTCTGGGCCAGCTGGGCGGTTGGCGTGGAAATGCTGTTCTACGCCATTTTCCCTGCGCTGTACCTGCTGGTGAATGACGGACGCCGGGCCTGGATGCTCCTCTTGTCGCTGCTGGGGCTGGCGGCGTTGGCCGGAACCGGCGCGCTGGGTGCACGCGCGGAAGCTTCACTGGGCGGCTATGGCTGGCTGACGCACGCGCCCGTGTTTGCGATGGGGCTGGTGGCGTTCCACGCCTACAACGCGCTCTCACAAGTGCCTCCGGCGCGGGCGCGCTGGTGGGGGATGGCACTCAACCTGGCCGGTGCCCTGTTGCTGTTGCTGGTCGTGGCGGGAATCGCAGGTGGCTGGAGCGGGGCAGGACAATGGCAGCTGGCCGGCCTGGGCTATCTGGCAGTGCTGTTGGGTTGCTCGCAATGCCCGCCGCGTCTGCTCGTCAACCGGGCGACGGCTTGGCTGGGTACGGTGAGTTACTCGCTCTACCTGGGTCATCCCATTGTCATCGCTGTGCTGGGACCGGTGCTGCGCCGGTTGCTTGCGTATGTTGGTGACGGGACATCCGGCTATCTGTTGTGCGCCGCACTGGTGCTGGCGGTCGCACTCCCGCTGGCTGCGCTGGGACATCGTTGCATTGAAGCACCCATGATTCGACTGGGTAAACGCATGATGGCGTCGCTGTCTGCTTCACGCGCAGGACTCCGTACTGGGCAGGCTGAGGGCGGCCCACGCTAGAATGACGCGCCCCGCTATGGGGACGCTGTCCGGAAGTGGTGTTCATGATGTTGCTTCAATCGCCGATCTCTCCTGCGCCGTGCGCGTACCCGTCACTGACCAGCGTGCTGCACGCGGTTGCGGTGCCATGATCCTCGACCTGGTCCGCCATGCCGGCAACGGTCGCGATGAGTTCCTCGATGGACGCAGCGACCCACCGCAGCTGGCCCGCCTGCCGCAGGAACTGGTCGACGCCTACGCCGCGCAGCCCTGGGAGCGGGTGATCAGTTCGCCACGGCTGCGCTCGCTGCACACGGCGATGGCCCTGGCCACCCCGCGTGGGCTGGACGTGGAAGCGGACGAGGAATGGGAAGAGCTGGACTTCGGCGATTGGGACGGGCAGTCGCTGTTCGACCTGCCGGAGGACGCACTGGCCGCCTTCCATGCCGACCCGCACGCGTTCCCGCCGCCGAACGGTGAAAGCTGGGGCCACTTCGAGCGGCGCATTGCGCGCGCGCTGGATCGCCTGCTCGATGATGAGGATCCGGTGCCGACGCTGGTGGTCAGCCATGGTGGCCCGCTGCGCATGGTGCTCTCGCAGGTCTGCGGCCTGCCGATGTCGCTGTGCTGGGCCCTGCGCATCGATCACGGCACGCGGCTGCGGGTGTGGCTGGAACGTGGTGAGGTCGGGCTGGTGGGCGAGCTGCTGGAGCTGCAGCAGCCCTGATCTGCTCTTGTAGAGCCGAGCCATGCTCGGCTGCACTTCGATCAGAAAGGCCAGCCAAGCGTGGGCTCGGCTCTACAGAAGGGCGCGGCTCAATCCTCGTCCGCGCGCTCGGCAACGCTGTCTTCAGCGTCATCACCGGCATCGAAGCGCTGCTCATGTACCGGGCCCGACGCCGGGCCGGCTGCCTTCAGCGGATGCGCGGCGATGCGCGCTTCATAGTCCTGCACCAGCGCATCGCGCTGCGGCTCGCTCAGTTCCTGCCAGTGGCAGTCCAGCAGTGCGCCTTCCAGGGAGTACAGCAGGTTCAGGCTGGGCTTGAAGCCCGCGCGCTTGACCTTGACGAAGGCGCCCACGGCACCGATCGCAACCAGGTCTTCGCGGCTGCGCAGGCCGACCTGGCGCAGCCACGCCGCACTTTTCGGGCCGATGTTGCGCAGCTTCGGTGCGCTCATCCCAGCGCCTCGACGAACACGCGGGCGATGGCTTCCAGGCCGGCCTGGTCGTCGGCATCAAAGCGGCCGACCTTGGGGCTGTCGATATCGAACACGCCGATCAGTTCATCACCGCGCAGCAGCGGCACCACCAGCTCCGAACGCGAGGCCGAATCGCAGGCGATATGGCCGGGGAAGGCATCGACGTCGTCCACGCGCTGGGTCACGCGCTGGCTGGCGGCTGCACCGCACACGCCCTTGTCCAGCGGAATGCGCACGCAGGCCGGCAGGCCCTGGAACGGGCCGACCACCAGCTCCTTGCCGTCGTACAGGTAGAAGCCCACCCAGTTCAGGTCGGGCAGGGCGTGGTAGACCAGTGCCGAGAGGTTGGCCGCGTTGGCGATGCGGTCGGACTCGGCGTAGACCAGGCCACGGGCCTGTTCCAGCAGCTGGGCGTATTGTTCCGGCTTGCTGCCGGTGAGCGAGGCATTGGTGAACATGCCCGCAGTCTAGCAAGCGCGCCGGGCCGGCGATAATGCACACACAGTTGCCCTGTTGGAGCCCTTCGATGCCGTTGCCCGCCACGCTGCCGCCCGCCCTGTTCGTTACCGGCACCGATACCGAGATCGGCAAGACCGCCACCAGCACCGCCTTGCTGCATGCGCTGCGCCGGCGCGGCCTGCGCGCGGTCGGCATGAAGCCGGTGGCCAGCGGCAGCGAAGACCTGGGGCAGGGCCTGCGCAACGAGGACGCGCTGGCACTGCAGGCGGCCAGCTGGCCGGTACCGGACTATGCCGATCTGAACCCGTATGCGTTGCGCCAGCCGCTGGCCCCAGAACTGGCCGCCGCCGAGGATGGCGTGCAGGTGGAACTGGCGCCGATCGTGGCTGCATTCGAGCGTCTGCGCGCGCAGGCTGACATCGTGGTGGTGGAGGGTGTCGGCGGTTGGTTGGCACCGGTTTCGGCCACGCTGGACCAGCTCGATCTGGTGCGCGCGTTGCGTCTGCCCGTACTGCTGGTGGTGGGCATGCGCCTGGGTTGCGTCAACCATGCGCGGCTGACCGCGCAGTCGCTGCAGGCCAGCGGCGTGCAGTGCCTGGGCTGGATCGGCAACCACATTGATCCTGCGATGCAGCGCCAGGACGAGAACATCGCCACGCTGCAGCAGCGCCTGCCGATGCCGTGCTGGGGGCGGCTGCCGCATCTGCCGGGGGCGGATGGCCAGATCCTGAGCACGTACCTGCTCGATTGACCTGCTTCCTGTAGAGCCGAGCCCATGCTCGGCTCAGCGGGGACCATTGACGAAGGGCAGCCGAGCGTAGGCTCGGCTCTACAGGAGCTGGCGCGCCGCCAGCTCCCGCGCAATCGCACCCAGCCGCTCCACCGCGCCGATGAAGCGCGCATCCAGCGTCTGGCAGCACGACAGCCGCAGGCAATGCCGGTAGCGCGCGCCGCGCGAATACACCTGGCCGGGCATGAACACGATGTCCTCCTGCAGCGCACGCTCGAACAGCTCGCGCGTATCCACGCCCGGTAGTTCCAGCCACAGCAGGAATCCGCCCTGCGGCTCGGTGGCGCGGGTGCCGGGCGGGAAATGTTCGGCCACCAGCTGGCGCAGCCGCCCTACCTGTTCGCGATACAGACGACGCATGCGATGCAGGTGGTGCTCGTAGCTGCCCGCTTCCAGATAGGCTGCGACTGCGTCACCCAGCAGCTGCGGTTCCCCGCCGGTGGACTGGAATTTCAGCAGTGCGATGCGCTCGGCGAAGCGGCCGCCCTCCAGCCAGCCGATGCGATAGTCCGGCGCCAGCGTCTTGGAAAAGCCACCGACCACCATCACCCAGCCGTTGCGATCAAAGGCTTTCAACAAGGGTGCCGGCGGTTCGCAGAACTGCAGCTCGGCATACACCGCATCTTCGATCAGTGGCAGCTGGCGCGCGTTGACCAGTTCGGCCAGGCGTTGCTTGGCCACTGTCGGCATGGTGCAGCCGAGCGGATTGTGCACGGTGGGCATCACCACCAGTGCGGCCAGCGGCGTGTGCTCCAGCAGCGCATCCAGCGCATCCACGTCGAGCCCGTGCTGCGGGTGGGTGGGCAGTTCGATGGCCTGCAGGCCCAGGTTGGCCAACAACGGGTAGAGGTTGAAGTAGGACGGCGCCTCGATGCCGACCGCATCACCTGGCTGGGTTACTGCACGCAACGCCAGCTGCAGCGCTTCCATTGCACCGTGGGTCAGCAGCAGGCGCTCGGCGTGGGTGTGCAGGCCCATGCGCGGACCACGGCGCACGATCTGCGCCAGCAGCCGCGGCGAACCATTCGGGCGCGCGTAGGTCTCCACCGTCTGCTGGCCATGGCGCAGCACCTGCGCGGTGTGTCTGGCCAACTGCGCGCCGGGGTAGAACTGGCGACCGCGCGGGCCGGCGAAGGCCAGGTCGATCACGCCGGGGCGACGTTGTGCCTCCAGTACCCGGGCCATCAGCACCTGCTGCAGTGGTGCGGTGGGCGCGGACGGGGTGTCGCGCAGCGACCGTTCCGGCACCGACAATCGTGGCGCAACCTCGAAACCGGCCTTGGGCCGCGGAATCACCAGGCCGGCATCTTCCAGCTGGCGATAGGCGGCAATCACCGTGTTCAGGCTGAGCCTGCGCTGCAGGGCCATCTGCCGAAGCGAAGGCAGGCGGCTGCCTACTGGAAGCCGGCCGCCGTGGATGGCCTCGGCCAGTTCGTCGGACAGCCGTTGGTAGCGGGGTGGGATCATCGCGCCCTGGTCATCTGTATCCATCGAATTTCCCGCCATCTGGTGCTGTACCCATGATGATGGCGAGACTAGCATGTCGTTGTCGGCCGGGCCTGATCGGGGCACGGCCGATACTTCCCAAGCGCACGGCTGGATGGCCGTGCGTCTTTTTTTGTGTAGAGCCGAGCCCATGCTCGGCTGCTGTTGGCGGAAGAGCAGCCGAGCGTGGGCTCGGCTCTACATGAGCGTCGTTACCGCATCGGCACCAGCGCCGCATCGCGCCGGTACAACGCCGGGAACTGCTTGCCCAGCGCGGCCAGCTTCGGCGCGTCGTAGTAGCGGATGTAGGCCGCCTGCGGGTAGTTCGTCATGTAGTTCTGGTGGTAGCTCTCGGCCGGGTGGAAGTGCTGGCCGCTGACCAGCTGGGTGACGATCGGCGCGCGGTAGCTGCCGGCCTGGCCGAGCTGGGCGATGTAGGCGCGGCTGGCCGCCTGCTGGCGTGCGTCGTCAGTGAAAATCGCCGATCGGTACTGGCTGCCGTGGTCCGGCCCCTGGCGGTTGAGCTGGGTCGGATCGTGAACTACCGAGAAGAACACCTGCATCAGCTGCCCGTAGCTGACCTGGCGCGGGTCGTAGTCGATTTTCACCGCTTCGGCATGACCGGTCTGGCCTCCGCTGACGCGCTCGTAGCGTGCATCGGCGCCGCTGCCACCGATGTAGCCGGAGACTGCGTTGCTCACACCCTTGACGTGCTGGAACACGCCCTGCACGCCCCAGAAGCAACCGCCGGCGAACACCACGCTGGCGTGGGTGGCGTCATCGCGGAACGCGGCGTCGCCCGTGGGTGCCGGTAGTGCCTGGGTCTGCGCGCTGGCTTCGAGCGGTGCCGCGATGGCGCCGTGGTCAACGAGTAGCACACCGGCGATCAATGCCGTGGCCACCAGACCTGCAACACCGGCGGCGATGCCCTGTTCAAAGGAGAGTTTCATCGTGTGCTCCCGGTTCAACCGAAGGTGAAGGCATAGGCCTGCACACCCGCGTCGAGGAACTCGATCTCGAAGCGATGCGGGCCGACCGTGCCGCGCTGGCGGATCAGCTGGTACAGGCGGTGCTCGTCGACCACACCGCTGCCATCGGCACCGACATCGCTGCCGGCATCGGCGGCAGGCAGTGGCTTGCCGTCCAACAACACGCGGAAGCGCACCGGCTTTCCTTCCTGGGCCGGCGCCAGCACCAGGTGCAGGTCGCGCGCATGGAACTGGAAGGCGATGCGTCCACCGGCCTGCTGCAGCTGTGCCGCTTCGTCGGTGACGGTCCAGCGCCCCGACAGTCCCCACTGGTTCAACGCCAGGGTGGCCGGCAAGGTGTAGTCGAACGCGGCATCACTGCGCTGCCCGCCGGGCGAGGCGAACTGCTCGGCGCGGGCGTGGCCCAGATAGGTTTCCGGTGAGCGCAGATTGCCCATGTCGGCCTGCGCAGCCACACCCTTCAGATCAGCGGCAGCGGGATCAGCCGGTGGCGGCAGATGGGTCTGGCCCGCTTCGGTCAGCAGGCGACGGATCATCTGTTCCGAGCGCGCGTAGTTGCCCTCGCCGAACTGGTGGCCGCGGATGTTGCCCTGCGCGTCGACGAAGTACTGCGCCGGCCAGTAGCGGTTGTTGAACGCGCGCCAGATCGTGTAATGGTTGTCGAGCGCCACCGGGTACTCGACCTTGAGTTGCTGCACGGCCTTCATCACATTGCGCGGGTCACGTTCGAAGGCGAACTCCGGCGTGTGCACGCCGACCACCACCAGGCCGTGGTCACGGTAGCGGCGTTCCCATTCGTGCACGAACGGCATCGCGCGCAGGCAGTTGATGCAGGAGTACGTCCAGAAATCGACCAGCACTACCTTGCCGCGCAGCTGCTGGTTCGTCAGCGGCGGGCTGTTGAGCCAGCCGGTGGCGCCGTCCAGCGCGGGCAGGGTGCCTTCCACCGGCAGCGGTGCATCGGCTGCGGCGTTGGCACCGGCCATCATCATCGGCGGTGCCGCCGGCTGCGCGCTGGGTACCGCATCCAGCAGGCCCTGCTCGATGCGTGCGGTGCTGACCGTCGAAAGACGGGTGAGCAGGCCGGTATCCCAGCCCAGACCGATCGCCACCACCGCCAGCAGCGCGGCTACGCCCAGCACCTTGCGCACGACGTCACCCAGGCCAAGGCGGGCCTGCAGCGCACGGAAAACGCGGCCGCCCACCCACACCGCCAGTGCCAGTGCGGTGATTGCGCCCAGCGCATACGCCAGCAGCAGGGTACTGGTGCCGACGCTGGCACCGTGCAGGGCGGCGCCGGTCAGCACCAGGCCGAGGATTGGCCCGGCGCAGGGTGCCCACAGCAGGCCGGTGGCGATGCCGATCAGCAGCGAGGTCCACGCGCCGCCGTGCCCCGCAGCATCCGCCGCATCGGCACGCGCGCTCAGGCGGGCACCCACGCGCTGGAACGGCGCCAGCAGATGGTCGGCCAGTCGTGGCCATAGCAGGGCGACTGCGAACAACGCCATCAGCAGCAGGGCGATCCAGCGTCCAACCTGGTTGGCCTGGGCCACCCATTGGCTGCCCACCGCGGCCAGGCTGGCGACCACGGTGAAGGTCAGTGCCATGCCCAGCAGCAGCGGTAGCGTGCTGCGCAGGAACGGACGGTCGGCACGCGCGAACACGAACGGCAGCACCGGCAGGATGCAGGGGCTGAGCAGGGTCAGCGCGCCCCCCAGGTAGGCAAGCAGCAACAGCAGCATCGTCAGGCTCCGGAAACAGGGGAAGAACCGACCGGCACCCGCCAACCGTCGGCAGTGCCGCCATCAGTGGCACCGGGAACGAACACCATCGCCGCACCGTTCATGCAGTAGCGCAGCCCGGTCGGGCGTGGGCCATCGTTGAATACATGGCCAAGGTGGCCGCCACAGCGACGGCAGTGCACCTCCACCCGCAGCATCCCGAAGGTGACGTCGCGGTCTTCGCCGATGGCGTTGTGCAGCGGCGCCCAGAAGCTGGGCCAGCCGGTGCCGCTCTCGAACTTGGTGGAGGAGGAGAACAGCGGCAGTGCACAGCCGGCGCAGGCGAAAGTGCCCTGCCGGTGTTCCTTGTTGAGCGGGCTGCTGTACGGGCGCTCGGTGGCCTGCTGGCGCAGTACGGCGTACTGCGCCGGGGTCAGCTGCTGGCGCCACTGTGCATCGCTGTGCATGACCTCGAACTGTCGCGACGGGCGCGCTTCGGCGGCCGCAGGGGCGGCGCGGCTGCATGCCCCCAGGCCGAACAGGCCGGCGGCGGTGGCAACACCGCCCAGGCCCAGCAGATGGCGGCGGGACAGGGACATGGCGGACTCCGGGAAGGGGCGACGGGGCCATGCTGCGCCCGCCCGGGTCAACGAATCCTCACGCAGGATTCAATTTTTCGTGAGGTATCGGCGGCCGTCCCGCGCCACAATGCAGCCAGCCTCCCCACTGGCCCCGAGCTGCCGATGTCGACCAAACGCGTGCTGATCGTTGAAGACGATGCCCACATCGCCGACCTGCTGCGCATGCATCTGGGCGATGAGGGTTACGACGTCGCCCATGCCGCCAGTGGCGATGCCGGCCTGCGCCTGCTTGAGCAGGATGGTCCGTGGGATGCGCTGGTGCTGGACGTGATGCTGCCCGGCGTGGATGGCCTGCAGGTCTGCCAGCGTGCACGCGCGATGGCGCGTTATGTGCCGATCATCATCATCAGTGCGCGTGGCAGCGAAACCCAGCGCATCGTCGGCCTGGAACTGGGCGCGGATGACTACCTGGCAAAGCCCTTCTCGATGCCGGAGCTGGTGGCACGGGTGCGCGCATTGCTGCGCCGCGCCGAGGCGATGGCGCAGAGTGCCCGCATCGATGCCGGCGCGATCGAACTGGGTGGCCTGCAGCTGGATCCGGTTGCGCGTACCGCCTCGGTGGATGGCAACACGCTGGAGCTGACGCCGCGCGAGTTCGACCTGCTGCTGTTCTTTGCCCGTCATCCGGACCAGGTGTTCGCGCGCATGGAGCTGCTCAACCAGGTCTGGGGCTACCAGCACGACGGCTACGAACACACGGTCAACACCCACATCAACCGCCTGCGCAGCAAGATCGAGCCGGACCCGGCCAATCCACGGCGGCTGCTGACGGTGTGGGGCCGTGGCTACAAGCTGGTCGACCCGGCCGGGGCGGCGGCATGATCAAGCCGAACCTGTGGCAGAAGCTGGCGGCGGTGATCGCCGCGCTGATGCTGATGTGCTGCATGGCGCTGCTGGCACTGCAGATGCGTGCCAATACCCGCCACGAGCAGGAGGTGGTGCAGCGGCTGTCGCTGGGCCTGGCCGAGCACATCGCCCAGCGCAGCGAGCTGATGGATACCAGCGGCATGCGCGATGCCGCGGTGCGCGCGCTGTTCGGCCAGTTGATGGCGGTCAATCCCAGCGTCGAGGTCTACCTGCTGGACGACCAGGGTCGCATCCTTGGCCACGATGCACCCAGTGGGCATCTGGTGCGCAACCGGGTGGACGTGGCGCCGCTGCGTCGCCTGCTGGCCGGTGCGCCGTTGCCGATCCTCGGCGATGACCCGCGCAGCGCGGATGGCCGCAAGGTGTTCAGTGCAGCACCGCTGATCGTGCAGGGCCGCCAGGCCGGCTATGTGTACGTGGTGCTGGTCGGCGAGCACCGGCAGATGCTGGCCGACGATCTCGCCGCCGGCAGCCAGTGGAACACCACGCTATGGTCAGTAGTGCTGGTGGGGGGGCTCGGCCTGCTGGCCGGGCTGGTGGCGTTCTACTGGGTGACCCGCCCACTGCGGCGGCTGACCCGCCGCATCCAGGCGTTCGACATCGACGCACCGACGCCGCTACCGCCGCCGGAGCCGCTGCGCCCCGGCGAGCGCGACGAACTGGTGATCCTCGAACACGCGCACGCACAGATGGCGCAGCGGCTGGGTGAGCAGTGGCAGCAGCTGCGCCAGCAGGACCTGCAGCGCCGCGAGCTGGTCGCCAACATCTCGCACGACCTGCGTACGCCGTTGTCGTCACTGCACGGCTACCTGGAAACGCTGGCATTGAAGGACGCCGCACTGTCGCCGGATGAGCGCCGCCGCTACCTCGGTATCGCGCTGGCGCAGAGCGCCAAGGTTGGCCGGCTGGCGCGTGCGCTGTTTGAGCTGGCGCGGCTGGAACATGGCGAAGTGCGCCTGGAGTGGGAGGTGTTCGCGCTGCCGGAACTGCTGCAGGACGTACTGCAGAAGTTCGAGCTGGCCGCGCAGGCGCGCAACCAGCGCCTGCACGCCGGGTTCCCGCCGGGCCTGCCACTGGTGCGCGCCGACTTGGGCCTGGTCGAGCGGGTGCTGACCAACCTGCTCGACAACGCGTTGCGGCATGCGCCGGAGGGTGGCCGGATCGAGGTGTGCCTGCGCGCGACGCCGGACAGCGTTGAGGTGACTGTTGCCGACGACGGCCCCGGCGTAGCCCCCGCGCTGCGTGCGCAGCTGTTCCAGGCGCCGGCCGCGCTGGGCGCACGACGCGGTGACAACGGTGGCCTCGGCCTGTTGATCGTGCAGCGCATCGTGCAGCTACATGGGCGCCGGATCGAATTGCGCGACAGCGAGCAGGGCGCGCTGTTCGTGTTTGCCTTGCCACGCGCGGAACCGGCGGTCTAGCAGGTCGTCTCGCCCTCCACGGCACCACCGCTTTCCAGCGGCAGGTGCAGGCGGATGCAGGCACCGCCCAACTCCGAATCGGTCACCTCGACGTGGCCGCCATGCTTGTCGGCCACCACCTGCACCAGCGCCAGGCCGAGGCCGAAACCGGGGCTGCCCGGATCCAGCCGCACATAGGGTTGCAGCACCTGGCCGCGCAGTTCGGGCGCAATGCCGGGGCCGTCGTCCTCCACCTGCAGGCACAGCCAGCCGTCGTTGACGGTGCTGGCGATGCGGATCTGCCGCCGCGCGTAGCGCAGGGCATTGCCGAGCAGGTTGCGCAACGCCAGTTCCAGCATGTGCCGGTTGACGTTGACCAGCCCCGCCGGCGACAGCGCCTGCTGCACCGGCATCGGCAACGGCGCGAACTGGGCCACCACGCCGCGCACCAGTGCCGCCAACTGCAGGCGCTGGCGGGTCAGCTGGTGACAGCGACCGAGTGCGGCGTACTCGACGCCGGCATCGGTGAGGTGCTGCAGCCGATCGACATCGGTACGCAGCCCGCCCAGCGCATCGCGCTGCACATCGTCGAGTGCGGTGTCCTCCAGGTCGGCCAGGCCGAAGCGCATCCGCGCCAATGGCGTGCGGACTTCGTGCGCCACCGCCTGGGCCAGTACGCGCTGGCTCTCCAGCAGCTGCTGCAGCTGCTCGGCCATGTGGTTGAAGGCATTGGCCAGCGGCCGCACCAGCGCGGTACCGGCGCGCGGCGCGCGCGTGTCCAGCTGGCCATCGCGCATCTGCCGGGCGGCCTGGGCCAGCTGCGAGACGTCGCGCCACAGGCGGTAGACCATCACGTACATCGGCAGCGCCACGGCCACCATCAGGATCAGCAGCAGGATCGCCACGCCGGACACTTCGCTGTCCTGCCAGCCTTCCTCCGGCAGCGCTTCATCCAGTGGCCCCAGCATCACGGCATAGTCGCTGTCACCGATCCGCTGCAGGCTGCGCATGTGTTCGAGGTCGATCTGCACCCGGCCGTTGTTGAGCGGCGGTCGCTGGCTGGCCGACAGCTCTTTTTCCGCCTCGGCCAGCGGCACCATCCGCAGGGCATAGGCGAAGTCGGCGTCGAGCCCGCGTGCCAGCGCCGGCCATTGCTCGCGCGGTGTTTCCGCGAAGCGCTGCTGCAGCAGCGCATGGGTGCCACGCATCTCGGCCAGCAGGCTGGCTTCGGTGCGGTCTTCCAGCAGCGCATCCCAAGCCCACAGGCCAAGCACGATCAGCAGCAGGTGGGCGACCAGGAAGCCGATGCCGTAGCGCAGGAAGTGGAAGGCGTGGCCGCGCATGGCCGAAGGCGTGCGCTTCATCCCCATGCCGAGCGGCTGAACAGGTAGCCGCGTCCACGCACGGTCTTGATCCGCTCCGGTTGTTCAGGGTTGTCGCCCAGCTTGCGGCGCAGGCGCGAGATGCGTGCATCGATCGAACGGTCCAGGCCATCAAAGGCGATGCCACGCAGGCCGCGCAGCAGTGCATCGCGGTCCAGGATCTGGCCGGCGTTGCTGGCCAGCAGGAACAGCAGGTCGAACTCGGCCGTGGTCAGCTCCAGCAGGCCGCCCTGCAGGTGCACATTGCGGGTGGACGGGTCGATGTTCAGCTCGCCGAAGCGCAGGCTGCCGTCGCGCGGTTCGACCCGGCGATGGCGGCGCAGGTGCGCACGCAGGCGGGCCAGCAGCACCCGCGGTTCGATGGGTTTGCCGATGTAATCGTCGGCCCCCAGCTCCAGTCCCAGCACCTGGTCGATGTTGTCGGTGCGGGCGGTCAGCACACAGATGATGCCGTCATAGTGGGGCCGGATCTGCCGACACACTTCGAAACCATCCTGGTCGGGCAGGCCGACATCGAGCAGGACCAGGGCCGGCTTCTCGGCCAGGATCCGGGCTACCGCGCGCTCACCACTGCGCTCATGGGCCACCTGGTAGCCATGCCGCTGCAGATAGTCGCTGACCATCGTACCCAGGCGGGCATCGTCTTCGACCAGTACGATATCCAGCATTTTCAAGGCCTCCGTGGGGCATACGTACCGCCACGGCACGAGCGCGGCGATGCTATCCCAGCCTTCGGGCCACCCGGGTCCAGGGGGCGGGCGCCATTCAGCCGGGGTTGCTGGCGCGCGGGCCGGGCCTCAGGCCTGGCAACAACTTGGCGTCCAGCATAGCTTGTTGCCGTTACAAAACGTTACCTTCGCGATACGTCTGGTGACCATCGCTGACAGCAAAGCGACTGACGCGGGGCAGGTGCGGCGCCGAGCATGGAGTCTCCTCCGCTCCGCGTGCCGTTCCCATGTCGCCCGCCGCCCCCCGCCTGCTGAACCCGTCCCGCCGCTTCCGCTGCGGAGGTGCCCGATGAGCGGCGTGGTCGGCGCCTGGCTGCAACCCGCCGAGGACGAACAGCTGCTGCAGCAGCTGGCGCCGATGCTGCGCGCGCTGCAGCAGCGCGGCCGCGGCCGCATCGGCTACTGGACCGACGCCGAGGCCGGCCTCGCGCTGGGCCACTGCCGGGCACCCACCGATACGCCGTTGCAGCCGCTGAGCTCGGACTGCGGCCGTTACGTGCTGTGCCTGGACGGCCGGCTGTACAACCGTGGCGACCTGCAGGCGCAGCTGCGCGATCTGCCGCGCAGTTGCAGCGATGCCCGGCTGCTGCTGCAGGCGATCGTTGAATGGGGCGTGGAGCGCGCGCTGTCGCGTATCGAAGGCGCCTTCGGTTTCAGCGTATGGGACCGTGAGTCGCGTGCGTTGTGGTTGGCGCGTGATCCGGTCGGTGAGCGGCCGCTGTACTACGGCTGGTTCCAGGGCCAGTTCCTGTTCGCCTCGGAAATGAAGGCGCTGCAGGCCTTCGCCGGCTTCGCGCCGAGCATCGACCAGGATGCGCTGAGCCTGCTGCTGCGCCACGACTATGTGCCGGCGCCGCACACCATCTACCGGGGCATCCACAAGCTGGTGGCCGGCGCGGTGCTGCGCGTCGATCTGGATGACCACGCTGCCGGCGGTTCCAGCCAGGCGACGGAAGGGGGGACGCGCTACTGGTGTGCACGCGATGCGATGCAGCGTGCGCTGCAGGAGCCCCTGCAGCCGACGCCGAGCCTGGAACAGGCCACCGACCAGCTGGAAGCCGTATTGCAGAAGGCCATTGCCGCACGCATGCATTCGCCATTGGCGTGTGGCGCGTTCCTGTCCGGCGGCACCGACTCGTCGCTGGTGACCGCGATGATGCAGGCCCAATCGACCTTGCCGATCGAGGCGTGGACGGTCGGTTTCGACGATCCCGGCCATGACGAAAGCGATTGGGCCTCGCAGGTCGCGCGCCATCTGGGCGTGCAGCATCATCTGCACCGGATGGATGCGCGGCAGGGCCTGGACCTGCTGCAGCGCCTGCCGCAGGTCTGGTGCGAGCCGTTCGCCGATGCCTCGCAGCTGCCGACCCTGCTGGCCAGTGAACTGCTGGGCGCGCGCAAGCCGGTGGCGCTGACCGGTGACGGCGGCGACGAACTGTTCTTCGGCCACCCCAGCTACGGCCGCGCGCTGCGCAATGCACGCCTGTGCGGTGGCCTGCCGGACTGGGTGCGCGACCTGGCACGGCGCAGCGGCAACCGCATGAACGTGGAGCGTGGCCGCCTCGGCGGTTGGCGTGCGCTGGTGGCCGAGGTCGCTGCCAACGATGTGGAAGGGCATTACCTGCAGCGCGTCACCCGCTGGCGCCAGCCGGCGCAGGTGGTGCTGGGCGCGCGAGAGCCGATGACGATCTTCCAGCAGCAGGACACCGCGCTTCCGGCGGAAGCCCGCATCCAGCTGCTGGATTTCCGCATGGACCTGGCCGAAGGCATCCTCGCCAAGGTTGATCGCGCGGGCATGGCGGCGGGCGTGGAAACCCGTGCGCCGCTGCTGGACATGGAGGTGGTGCGGTTGGCCTGGCGCCTGCCGCAGCATCTGAAGTACCACGACGGCGAGCACAAGCGGATTCTCAAGCACCTGCTGGCACGCTACCTGCCCGAGCCCCTGGTGTACCGCCCCAAGCGCGGTTTCGGTCCGCCGATGGCACGTTGGTTGGCAGGCCCGCTGCGCGATTGGGCGGAGGCGCTGCTGGATCCGCAGCTGCTGCGCAACCAGGGCTGCTTCGATGCGGCGCGCGTGCGCGGCATCTGGGAAGCGTTCCTGCGCGGTGAGCGCAAGTGGCACACGCACCTGTGGAACGTGCTGATGTTCCAGGCGTGGCACCAGCACTGGCACGGTGGTCGCGGGCGTTGAGCCGTTTCAGCTTGGCGTGTGGCGGATTCATTCTGCGTGGCGCAGGGCGGATGCCCTTGCGTACGAATGTCCTCCGGCGCCGGCCGTTGGCCGTCGCCTCCCCCTTTACTTCGTACGCAAGGGCATCCGCCCTGCGCTCGAAATCTATCGGCGCCTCATTGAAGGCAGATTGCTCGCAGCCTTACCCACCGCAAGCCGAGCCTCGTCGGGGTGGGTAGGGGTTTGGGCAAAGTAAAGGAGGAGGTGACGGCCAACGGCCGGCGCCGGGGGACATTTGCCCAGGCCCCTGCCTGCCCCGACGGGGCCCATCAGCTCGCAGAGAAGTGAGACGAAGAAGTGCCCTGCAATCCAGACGTCAGGCAAAAAAAGACCCGGCAGAGGGAGGGATCTGCCGGGTCCGGATTGCGTGGGGGGAGGGACCCACGCAATGAGCGTTGCGTCGCGTCAGTGGTTGTTCGCGTCCGCCGTTGATTCGTTGTAGCCCTGTGCCAGTTCGGACCATGCCTTGCTGGCCTGCAGGCCGAGCCCGACCATGTCCTGCTGGGCCTGACCCAGCCGCTGCAGGTTGTCCTGCCACAGTTGCGCGCCCTTGGAGAGCGTACCGGCCGCGTCTTCACTGCGGGCCAGTTCGCCTAGCCAGCCGCTGGTGGCGGTCAGGTTGCGCTCCATCGCCTTCAGCTGCACGCCGAACATGCTTTCCGCGTTCTCCAACGCCAACCGGTTCGCGCGCGTTGCAGCGGCGGCGAGCTGGCGGGTGGCATCACTGAAGCGATCGCTGAAGGCGGCGGCCATGGGGCATCAGGAAGTGGCTTGATGCATTGCAGCATACGCCCTTGATGCGGCATTGCAACAAAAATAACAAAGGCGCCCAAGGCGCCTTTGAAAAACCTTTTAGATCAATAATTTGATCAGATCGCAGGGCCCCGGTAGCGGCAGCCCGACGTGCAGGTTTCGTGCACGGTGATCTCGCTCAGCGCCGGCAGGCTGGGCTTGAGTTCGTTCCAGATCCACACCGCCAGGTTCTCGCTGGTCGGATTCTCCAGGCCAGGGATGTCATTGAGGTAGTGATGGTCCAGGCGGTCGTAGATCGGCTGGAAGGCCGCCTTCACGTCGCTGAAGTCCATGATCCAGCCGGTCTGCGCACCTGGCTCGCCCTCGACCTTCAGTTCCACCCGGAACGAGTGGCCGTGCAGGCGCGCGCACTTGTGCCCCGGCGGCACGTTGGGGAGGCGGTGCGCCGCCTCGAGCATGAAGACTTTGAAGATTTCCATGGCGCGATTGTACGCCGTGGGCGGTTCGGCAGCCTGAGCGGATGTTGGGCTTTCGTGAAGTAACTCTTTCCATCCGGATGAAGAGATGATAGTTTCTCTTATATCCGTATGAAGAGATGTTATTGGCCGGACCCCGGCCAGGCATGGACTACTGCGGAACTTCGTCGCCCTTTCCACCTCCCCCACATCGTCATGCCCAAGCACACCCTGCTCGTGGCGGCCCTGGCCGTCGCTCTGGCCGCGCCTTTGTCCGCCGCCGCCGAAACCTCCGCCGACGCCAGTGGCGAAGCCAGCACCCTGGCCGCCGTGCGCGTCACCGGTTCCAACATCAAGCGTACCGATACCGAAGCCTCCAACCCGGTGCAGGTGATCGGCCGCCAGCAGCTGGAACAGACCGGCAAGGCCACCGTGGCCGATGTGCTGCGTTCGATCTCGGCCAACACCGGCAACGCCAGCAACGAAACCACCAACAACGGTTGGGCCTCCGGTTCGGCCGGCATCGGCCTGCGCGGTCTTTCGCAGAAGAACACGCTGGTTCTGCTCAACGGCCGCCGCCTGGCCAACTACGGGTTCCCGGCCGGCGGCCTGTCCGACACCTTTGTCGATCTCAACGCGCTGCCGCTGGTTGCGGTCGAGCGCATCGAAGTGCTCAAGGACGGCGCCTCGGCGGTGTACGGCTCCGATGCCGTGGCCGGCGTGGTCAACATCATCACCCGGCAGAACTTCGAAGGCGCCGAGATCGGTGGCAGCTTCGGCGGTGCCGACCAGGGCGGCCTGCACGAGCAGAACCTGAAGTTCGTCGGCGGCCTGGGTGATCTCGACACCGATGGCTACAACATCCTCTTCAGCCTGCAGGGGTACAACCGCGAGCGCCTGGACCAGGACGAGCGCAACCTGACCAGGAGCGGCATCTACACCGACAAGCCGGGTGGCCGCTGGAACGGCTGGTCGGCCAAGGGCGCGCGCTACCTGGTCAACGGCGTGTCGGTACCGATGCTCGATGCCAGCGGTAACTGCCCGGCTGGCACCACCCGCGTTGCCAGCGCGCCGATTGATGGCCTGTCCGGTGACACCTGCGGCTTCAACCAAGCGCCGTTCACCACGCTGATCCCCTCGACCAAGCGTTACCAGGCCTATGCCAACGGCACCTTCCGCCTGAACGACAACGTCGAAGCGTTCGGCGAAGTGCTGTACAGCCAGATCAAGAGCGCCGCATGGTTCGGCAGCAGCCCGTTCTTCACCCTGGAGAGCGGCCGCTTCGCACTGAACGCCAACAGCGGCCTGGCCGAGCCGGTGTCGTCGCTGCTGCCGGCCAGCAATCCGTACAACCCGTACGGCCGTGCGATCCCGATCGAGTACACGTTCTTCGACCTTGGCGGCACGATAAAGACCAACCGCTCCACGGCCTATCGCGGCGTGTTCGGCCTGCGCGGCACCACCGCCAACTGGGACTGGGAAGTGGCTGCATTCGGTGCGCGCAGCAGCGAACGCGAGAGCGTGTCCGGCGGCTTCGCCAACCGCTGGGCGCTGGCCGATGCGCTGGCCACGGGCAGCTACAACCTGCTCAACCCGGCGGCCACGCCGCAGTCGGTGCGCGACTCGATCAACATCGCCACGCTGCGTCCGGCCGAATCCAAGCTGCAGGGCATCGATGCGAAGATTTCCGGCAGCCTGGGCCACACCTGGGCCGGCGAGATCGGCTTCGCCGCCGGTGCCGAGTGGCGCCGCGAGAAGCTCGATTCCAACAACCCGTGGCAGATCGACGCCGGCCTGCAGGTGCGCCCGGCCATCGCCGAAGTGCACGGCAAGCGCCAGGTCAGTGCGGCCTATGCCGAAGTGAACGTGCCGCTGGCGTCGACGCTGGAGCTGTCCGCCGCCGCGCGTGCCGACCATTACGATGATTTCGGCGATGCCTTCTCGCCGAAGATCGGCCTGCGCTGGCAGCCGCTCGACTTCCTGCTGGTACGTGCATCGGCCTCGAAGGGCTTCCGTGCGCCGTCGCTGTCGGAGAACTCCAACAGCACCAGCATCGCCTACGGCAGCGTGGTCGATCCGCGTGATCCGGACGTGCCGGGCTCGCGGCAGAACCCGACCTTCTTCACCGTTGGCAACAACGAGCTGAAGCCCGAGCGCACCAAGAGCGTGAACTTCGGCGTGGTGCTGTCGCCGTGGGCCAACACCAACCTGAGCGTGGACTACTACCGCATCCAGCTGGACAACCTGGTCGGCACCAACAACACCCAGACCCTGGTCAACGACAACGTGGCTGGCGCGGTGCAGCGCGATGAACGCGGCAAGCTGCAGGCGGTCTACAACCGCTATCAGAACCTGAGCGAGCTGAAGACTTCGGGCATCGATGTCGAGCTGCGCCAGCGTATCCCGACCGCTGCGCTGGGTGACTTCACCGTGTCCTCGGCCTACACCCACGTGCGCGACTACCGTCGCCCGACCGTGGTCGGCGGCCCGCTGGTGGACTACGCCGGCAGCAACCTCGGCGCGACCCTGCCCAAGGACAAGGCCACCACCACGCTGGACTGGAAGTACGGCGACTTCAACGCCGCCGTGACCTGGTACTACACCAGCGGCTACCGCCAGGAAGCCAGCACCGCGGCCAAGGCCGTGCAGCAGCGCGTCGGCAGCTACAGCCAGTACGACCTCTACCTGGCCTACACCGGCATCGACAAGCTGACCGTGTACGCAAAAGTGCAGAACCTGGCCGACAAGACGCCGCCGTACGACGCCTCGTTCCCGGGCATCCGCGCGCCGTACGACTTCAGCCAGTACGACCTGCGTGGCCGCTACTTCACGCTGGGCTTCGATTACCGCTTCTGATCCATCCGCCGCGGCCGGTCACCTGAAGGGACCGGCCGCGCGACTGTCTGCCGTTGTGTTCCAGGGGAGTCACCGTGTCCTTGCATCGCCGTGCCGTTCTTCCGTTGCTGCTTGCCGCCGCCACCGCACTGTCCTCGCCGCAGCCGGTGCAGGCACAGAGCGCGTACTTCTTCCCGCAGGTCACCGACGCAGCGGCGTTCGATGCAGCGGTGCCCACGCCGGAGCAGTTCCTTGGCTACCCGATCGGCAGCCGTTACACCCGGCACGACCAGCTGGTGGCGTACTTCCAGGAACTGGCGAAACGCTCGGACAAGATCAGCGTGCGCGAGATCGGCCGCAGTTACGAGGGCCGTCCGCTGCTGATCGCCACCGTCACTGCTGCAGGCAATCATGCGCGGCTGGAGCAGATCCGCCAGCAGCACGCGACCCTGGCCGATCCGGCGCAGCCGCGCAGCGCCGCCGGCGACAGCCCGGTGGTGGTGTGGCTGGGCTACAGCGTGCACGGCAACGAGACCTCCAGCGCCGAGGCGGCGATGCTGACCGCTTACTACCTGGTGGCCAACCGCAGCGCCGAAACCCAGCAGTGGCTGCAGCAGGCGGTGGTGCTGTTCGACCCGGCGCAGAACCCGGACGGACGTGATCGTGCCGCCAACTGGCACAACGCCTGGGCCTCCGACCCGGCCTCGGCCGACCCGGCCGACAAGGAGCACGTCGAGCCGTTCCCGCAGGGCCGCACCAATCACTACTTCACCGATCTCAACCGCGACTGGCTGGCCCTGACCCAGCAGGACTCGCGGCCGAAAGTGGAAGTGTTCCACCAGTGGTACCCGAACGTGCAGATCGACTTCCACGAAATGGGCAAGGACAGTACCTACTACTTCGAGCCCTCGCCGAAGAGCATGCACAGCCCGCTGATTCCGGCGGCGTCGTATGAATTCAACAAGACCCTGGCCAAGTACCACGCGCAGGCGCTGGATGCGCTGGGGTCGCTGTACTACACCGGCGAGAACTTCGACAACTTCTCGCCGGTCTATGGCTCCACCTACCCCGACTTCCATGGCGCCGTCGGCGTTACCGTCGAGCAGGCCAGCTCGCGCGGTCGCGTGCAGGAATCGGTGAATGGCCTGCTGACCTTCCCGTTCACCATCCGCAACCAGGTCGCCACCGGTCTGGGCACGGTGCGCGGCGCGGTGACCGAACGCAACGGCCTGTTCGACCTGCAGAAGCAGTTCTTCCAGAGCGCGTTGAAGCAGGCTGCGCAGCAGCCGGTGAAGAGCTTCGTGTTCGGCGACGCGCACGATCCGGCACTGACCCGTCGCCTGCTGGAACTGTTGCTGTTGCATCGCATCGAGGTGCGCGCGCTGGATCGTGCAGTCACTGTCGATGGGCAGCGCTTCGATGCCGGCAGCGCCTACGTGGTGCCGGTGCAGCAGGCGCAGTTCCGCCTGGTCCATTCGATTTTTGCCGAGACGCCGCCGATCAAGGGTGATGTGTTCTACGGCAGCACCAGCTATGCGATTGCACCGGCGTATGGCGTGGCGTTCGCCGGCAGCCGCAGCCGCATCGAAGGCGGCGCCCGCGTGGCCGCGCCGCCAGCGGAGCAGGGCGCAGTGCTGGGTGGCCAAGCCGGCTTCGCCTATGTCATCGACTGGCGCGACTACAACGCCGGGCGTGCGCTGGCGGTGCTGCAGGCCAGAGGTTTGAGCACACGCGCAACGTTCCAGCCATTTACCGCTTCGACTGCACAGGGCGAGGCCGATTTCGCCGCTGGCAGCATCGTTGTTCCGGTGGCCGGGCAACCGCTGCACGGCGCGGCGCTGCTGGATGCGGTGAGTGCTGCTGCACGCGATGCCGGCGTACGGGTACATGCGTTGTCCAGCGGCCGCAGCCGCGGAGGCATCGACCTCGGCAGTGATGGCGTCAAGGCGCTGCGCAAGCCTGCGGTGGCACTGGTGATGGGCGAGGGCGTGGCCGCCACCGAAATCGGATCGGCGTGGTTCCTGCTCGACCAGCAGCTGCAGCTGCCGGCCAGCAAACTGGACCCGCAGCAGCTGGGCAAGGTGCCGCTGGACCGCTACACCACGATCGTGTTGTCTGGTGGTATCTACACCGGTGTCGATGCCACGGCGGTGGCTGCACTGAAGCGCTGGGTGCAGGCCGGTGGTTCACTGGTGACCTATGGCAGTGCCTCGAAGTGGGCGATCGAGCAGAAGCTGGCCGACGGCGAGAAGCTCGGCAAGGAAGAAGACGCTGCTGACGAAAGCCGCCGCGCGTTCGGCGACCAGCGCGACATCACCGCGATCGAGCGGGTGAGCGGCAACATCCTCAGTGCCGATGTTGATACCAGCCATCCGCTGGCGTTCGGCGTGCCGCGCCGGCAGTTGGCGATCAACAAGGAGAACACGGTGACGCTGCAGCCGAGCACGAATCCGTTCTCGACGGTGGTGCGTATTGATACGCCGCCGCGGGTGAATGGTTACCTGTCCGAGCGCAACCGTACGCGGGTGGCGGGCAGTGCATGGCTGCTGGTGTCGGCGCAGGGGCAGGGCAACGTTGTGCTGTTTGCCGATGACCCCGCGCACCGCAAGTACTGGCACGGGACGGACCGGCTGCTGATCAACGCGATCTTCTTCGGGAATCTGGTGAATCCGGCGAAAGCGCGGGGTTGAGGCTGCACGCGCTTCAGTTGGTATAGGGGTGGGGAGGCCGGACGGGCTGCGCAGGACACGCTGTAAATACGTCCATGTAAGCTCGATGGCGCCATCCATGGCGCCAACGGTCCTGCGCAGCCCGTCCGGCCTCCCCTCGACGATTTCCTGCGGGCGCGGACGCATCGAACCCCAAGGCGGGAGCAAGGGCAAAAGCAAAAGCATCGGCGTTTGCTCTTGAACTTGAATTCGATCTTTCTTCTCCCGGCTACCCGGCGGGAGAAGAAGGCGCAGGCAATGCTTGAAGCGGATGGGCGTGGGGCCAGCGCAAAACTGTGAGGCGCATGGATGCGCCGACCGAGCCCCCATGGATGGGTTTACGGCGTGTTTTGCGCTGGCCCCACGCCCATCCGCCCTCAGCGCAGCATACCGCCGGCTTCTACTCACGGTAGTCAGCAACAAAAAAGGGACGGCGCGTCAGCGCCGTCCCTCGATAGCCCCCGCGCAGCGGGAAGCACCATCCATTTCAGCCGGGATCAGCCGGCGCGATTGCCGCCGTTGCCGCCCTGGCCGCGGCCACGGCCACCACCATTGCCACCACCACCGCGACGCTGGCCCTGACCCGCACCGGCACGCTGCTGGCCATTGCCACCGCCCTCACGACGGCCACCACCGGCCTTCTTCGGGCCGGGATGTGCATGGCGCGGCGCATCGCCGTGCGGACGGCGCGCGTGGCTCTTGCGCGGTGCGCGCTCGCCGGTATCGTGCTCGGCCTTGCCCGGTGCACTGTTGCCCCAGCGGATCGGCGTCTGCAGCTCGAAGCCCGGCACGTCGCGGATGTCCATGTCGCGGCCCAGCAGGCGAGTGATCGCACGCAGCAGCTTCACTTCGTCCTGCGCCACCAGCGAGATCGCCTGGCCGGTGGCACCGTTACGGCCGGTACGGCCGATGCGGTGCACGTAGTCCTCGGCCACCATCGGCAGATCGAAGTTGATCACCTTCGGCAGCTCGTTGATGTCGATGCCGCGCGCGGCGATGTCAGTGGCCACCAGCACGGTCACGCGGCCGGCCTTGAAGTCACCCAGTGCACGCAGGCGCTGGCCCTGGCTCTTGTTGCCGTGGATCGCCGCGGTCTTGATGCCGGACTTTTCCAGGAACGTGGCCAGCTTGTCGCTGCCGTGCTTGGTACGGGCGAAGACCAGGGTCTGCTCGCGGCTGTCCTGCGCCAGCAGGTGCAGCAGCAGGTCACGCTTGCGGCTGCCGTCGACCGGGTGGACGCGGTGGGTGATGGTCTCGGCCACGGTGTTCTTCGGCGTCACCTGGATCTGTTCCGGGTTGCGCATGAACTCCAGCGCCAACTGGCGGATGTTGTCCTCGAAGGTAGCCGAGAACAGCAGGGTCTGGCGGTTCTGCTTCGGCAGCTTGGCCAGGATGCGCTTGATCGACGGCAGGAAGCCCATGTCGAGCATGCGGTCGGCTTCGTCCAGCACCAGCAGTTCAATGCCGGACAGGTCGATGCTGCGACGCTCCAGGTGGTCGATCAGGCGGCCCGGGCAGGCCACCAGCAGGTCCACGCCACGGCGCAGGATGTCCAGCTGGTTGCCCATGCCGACGCCGCCGTAAATGCAGGCGCTGGGGATGCGCAGGTACTTGCTGTAGCCGCGCAGGCTGTCGTGCACCTGGGTGGCCAGTTCGCGGGTTGGGGCCAGGATCAGCGCGCGCGGCTTGCGCGGGCCGCTGCGCACTTCCTGCGAAGCGGTGCCCAGGTGCTGCAGCAACGGCAGGCCGAACGCGGCGGTCTTGCCGGTACCGGTCTGTGCACCGGCCAACAGGTCGCGACCGGCCAGCGCCAGCGGGATCGCCTGCTGCTGGATCGGGGTCGGGTTTTCGTAGCCCTGTTCGGCAAGCGCGCGCAGCAGGAAGGGCGCCAGGCCCAGCGATTCAAAAGACATTGAGTTTGCTCCAAGTACAAGAAACGCCTGTCCAAACGGACAGACGGGGGCAGATCAAACTGATCGGCTGACTCGGAGCGTTCCCGTGAACCGCGCTGCGAGAATTGGGTGCAGCCGGCACGAAGCGCAGGCTGGAATGCGTGACGAACGGCGTCGGAGTGGGGGCGGGCGAAGAGGGCGGACCCTGGTCGCCGGCGATCCCGGAGGGAAACGGACGGCCGCTGCAGACTCTGCAAGTCTAAACGATGTTTGAGACTTCACGCAAAAAGGCCTGTTCAGGTAAGGGGTTCTCTCTGCAGGGCTGCGCCCTGCACCCGCAGAGGCCCGAGCCAAGGCCGGAGCAACATCAAAAGCCGGGTTCCTGTGGGGTGGCGGGGTGGGTCCGGTTGCGGGAGACGCCGTAAACCCATCCATGGGGGCTTGGCCGCGGCATCCATGCCGCGGACACTCCCGCAACCGGACCCACCCCGCCTTCGACGGTTTTCCGCGATCTGTCGGATCTCATTCGATCAATTTCGATGTCTGAAGGATCTCGACGATGAATGATGTGGATGTTCGATCCGTCATCGGGAACCTGTCGGGGGTGGGGTGGTGTAGGTGGGCAGGACCGTTGGCGCCATGGATGGCGCCATCGAGCCCCCAAGGATGGGTTTACGGCGTGTCCTGCCCACCCACACCGCCCCGCCCAACCAGCAGAAAGCCAGAGCCGCTTTTGACGTTGTCGTTGCCGTTACATTGAGCGGGTGCAGGGCTGCAAGCCCTGCCGAACCCCCCACTACGGTAGGGTGGGCCGATGCCGCGCTGCAGCTTGGCGCCGCCGCAGATTTGATTACACTTGAAACTTGTTTGCCCACGACTCCGGACACCCACCCATGAAGCTTGGTTCTTTGAAGGAAGGCGGCCGCGACGGCACCCTGATCGTCGTCTCGCGTGACCTGCGCCACGGCGTGCGCGCCACCGGCATTGCCGCCACCCTGCAGCAGGCCCTGGAAGACTGGAGCCACATTGCGCCGCGCCTGAACGCCCTGTACGAATCGCTCAACGCCGGCGACGCCGATGGCGTGTTCGACCTCGACCCGCAGGCACTGGCCGCGCCGATGCCGCGTGCCTATGAATTCGTCGATGGCAGCGCCTACCTGCCGCATGTCGAGCGCGTGCGTCGTGCCCGTGGCGCTGAAGTGCCGGAAAGCTTCTACACCGATCCGCTGATGTACCAGGCCACCAGCGCCGGCTTCCATGGCCCGCGCGATGCCGTCAAGGTGGTCAGCGAGGACTACGGCATCGACCTGGAAGCGGAGATCGTGGTGATCACCGACGACGTGCCGATGGCCGCCACCCCGGAACAGGCTGCGGGCCATATCCAGCTGGTCGGCCTGGTCAACGATGTCTCGCTGCGCAACCTGATCCCGGGCGAGCTGGCCAAGGGCTTCGGCTTCCTGCAGTCCAAGCCGCGTTCGGCCCTGTCGCCGGTGTTCGTCACCCCGGATGAGCTGGGTGCGGCCTGGCAGGACAGCAAGGTGCACCTGCCGCTGCTGACCCACATCAACGGTAAGTGGTTCGGTGCGCCGGAAGCGGGCGTGGACATGCAGTTCAACTTCGCCCAGCTGGTCGCGCATGCGGCCAAGACCCGTCCGCTGGGCGCCGGCACCATCGTCGGCTCGGGCACCATCGCCAACGAAGACACCAGCAAGGGTGCATCGTGCTTCGCCGAGCAGCGCGTGGTGGAGACCCTGCGCGACGGCAAGCCGAGCACGCCGTTCATGTCGTTCGGCGACGTGGTCCGCATCGAGATGCTTGATGCCGCGGGCAACAGTATCTTCGGTGCGATTGAGCAGCGGATCGAACAGGCGGCCAAGCCCTGAGCATGGAGGCGGCGATGGACATCCTGGGTGACGACGGCCCGGTCGACGACGGCATCGTGCTGTACACCTACTGGCGATCCAGCGCCGCCTACCGCGTGCGCATCGGCCTGGAGCTGAAGGGCCTGGCCTGGGACGCCCGGCCGGTGCACCTGGTCCGCGAGGGCGGCGAACAACACCTCGACGCCTATCGCACGCTCAATCCGCAGCAGCTGGTGCCTACGCTGCTGCATGACGGTCAAGTGCTGACCCAGTCACTGGCGATCGTGGAATACCTGGACGAGCGCTTCCCGCAGGTACCGCTGCTGCCGGCCGACGCCGCCGGCCGCGCGCGGGTGCGGGCGCTGGCCCAGCTGGTGGCCTGCGATATCCATCCGATCAACAACCTGCGGGTGATGCAGTACCTGGAGCGCGACCTGCAGTTGCCGGCCGACGCCCGCGCGCAGTGGACCCTGCACTGGATGGCCGAAGGCTTCCAGGCCATGGAAACGCTGCTGGCCAACAGCGGTGACACAGGCACGTTCTGCCACGGTGATCGTCCGGGCCTGGCCGACCTCTGCCTGATGCCGCAGCTCTACAACGCACACCGCTTCGGCTTGGACCTGACGCCGTACCCGACCCTGCGCCGCATCGAAGCGGCCTGCCAGGCGCTGGACGCCTTCGACCGCGCCCGCCCGGAAAACCAGCCCGACGCCGCCTGAACCCCCAAAAGGGGACGGAGGGGATTAAGTCGTAAATGCATATACGACTAATCCCCTCCGTCCCCTTCTTGCAGCAGTTGCGCGAGATCATCGCGGAACAGCGCATAGACCTGTTCGCGGCGCGCATCATCGCCCTGCCGCAGCACCCACGCCGGATGCACGGTGGCGTAGCCGCGGGTGCCGTCCTCCAGCGTGTGCCAGCGTCCACGGTCGCGTGACAGATTGAAATCACGGCCAAATACCGAGGCTGCCGCGGTTGCGCCGAGGCAGGCGATGACCTGCGGCCGCACCCGCGCGATCTCGCCCATCAGCCATGGCCGGCAGGCCTGGATGTGGCGGCTTTCCGGACGCTTGTGCAGCCGGATCTTGCCGCGGCGCTCATGGTGGAAGTGCTTCACCGCATTGGTCAGGTACAGCGTGGCGCGATCGATTCCCAGCTCGGCCAGGGCACGGTCCAGCAGCTGGCCGGCCGGGCCGGCGAATGGCTGGCCGCGCAGATCCTCGACGTCGCCCGGCTGCTCGCCGACCACCATGATCCGGGCATCGACCGGGCCTTCACCGAACACCCCCTGCGTGGCCGCTTCCCACAGCGGGCACTGGCGGCAGGCCAGCGCCTGTTGGCGCAGTGTCTGCAATCCCTTGGCGTCGGCGGCGGGCATTGGCGCCAGCGCCCGCGCAGGTATCTTCCGTTGCGGTGCCTGCGCGGGCCGGTCATGCATTTCCTGCACGCGATCGCCCGCATCGCGCACCAGGCGCGGCAGCAGCTGCGCCTCTGGCAGGTGGCGCCAGTACTTGGCCGGCATCTCCTGCATCATCATCCGGGTATTGAGCCGGGCCGGATTGAAGATGCTGGCGTAATAGGTCTGCCACAGCGCCTCGCGCGCATCTTCTGCCGGGGCGTCCTCACGCCGTGCACCCGGCCCGAACGCCAGTGCCTGCCCATCCCATGCCACGCTGCGTGACGGCGTCAGGATGGCCCAGTGCATGCCGGTGAAGCGGCGCGCGAAAAACGGCGCCACCCGATCGACGATGTGGTGCTGTGGCTCGAACCACGCGATGAACGCCTCGGGCTGGCCGGGCACCTCGCGGAAGCGCACGAACGCCTTCATCTTGTGGATATCGCGGCGAACGGCCTGGGCGATCGCAGTTGCGCGCAGCACGTCGGCATCGGCGGGATTCGACAGCACCGAGCGCTCGCCATGAGTGATGCGCCACAGCAGCCGGTACAACAGGGCCATGCGCTGCATATCGCGATGACACAGGCAGGTGGCCGCCAGTTCAAGGAAGTCGCGCGGTACGTTCGGCACGTCGCCATCGGCCAGCACGGGCGCGGAGCTGACCGCCGGCGCATCCAGCAGTGATGCGTCGCTGCCCTCCAGCCAGTCCAGCTGTTCCGGTGCGATGCCGCGCAACAGGGCATCGCGCGCACCGTTGCGCCAGGCCTCCAGCGACCACGGCGGATCCACCCGCAGCGACCAGCGCTGTGCGTCAGGCTGGCGGTGGGGCATCGAACAGCGATCCCTGACGGGGCGGGGGGGCCAACTGGGCGCGCAGCGCCGCCGGATCGTCCAGCGCCCTGCGCGGGTGGTGGTCGGCCAGCAGCACGAATGGCAGCAGTTTGCTCATCGGCGCCTTCAGGCGTGCCACATCGGCAACCCGCAGGCGAGCGTGGCGGCGCGCCATCAGCACCCGCTTCACATTGCGCACGCCCAGCCCGGGTACGCGCAGCAGCATTTCCTTCGGCGCGCGGTTGAGATCCACGGGGAAGCGTTCTGGGTGGCGGATCGCCCAGGCCATCTTCGGGTCGATGTCCAGATCGAGCATGCCGGCCTGGGTGGTATCGGTGATTTCATCCACGCCATAGCCGTAGAAGCGCAGCAGCCAGTCGGCCTGGTACAGGCGGTGCTCGCGCTGCAGGGGCGGCGGCTGCAGCGGCAGCTGGCGGCTGGCATCCGGAATCGGGCTGAAGGCGGAGTAGTACACCCGGCGCATCCGGTAGTTGCCGTACAACGCATCGGCGCTGGCGAGGATCTGCCGGTCGTTGGCGCCGTCGGCGCCGACGATCATCTGCGTGCTCTGCCCGGCCGGTGCGAAGCGCGGAGGGCGCGGACGGGCGCTGCGGGTGGACACCGGCGCGACCACCGCTGGCGCCTTGCGCGCTTCCTTGGCTTCCTCGATGCGCCAGCGCAGCTCGCCCATCGCACCGCGGATCGACTGTACGGTCTTCTCCGGTGCCAGCGCGCTCAGCCCGGCTTCGGTGGGCAGCTCCACGTTGATCGACAGCCGGTCGGCGTAGCGCCCGGCACTGGCCAGCAGTTCCGGCGATGCTTCGGGAATGGTCTTGAGGTGGATGTAACCGGCGTAGCGGTGTTCCTCGCGCAGTTGCCGCGCTACTTCCACCATCTGCTCCATGGTGTAGTCCGCATTGCGGATGATGCCGCTGGAAAGGAACAGGCCCTCGATGTAGTTGCGCTTGTAGAAGTCCAGCGTCAGCGCGACCACCTCGTCCACGCTGAAGCGCGCGCGGGGCACATTGCTGGACACGCGGTTCACGCAGTACGCGCAGTCGTAGACGCAGAAGTTGGTCAGCAGGATCTTCAGCAACGAAACGCAACGGCCATCCGGCGTATAGCTGTGGCAGATGCCCATGCCTTCGGTGCTGCCGATGCCGCCGCTGGCGCGTGAGTCGCGCTTGCCCGAGCCGCTGGAGGCGCAGGAGGCATCGTATTTGGCGGCGTCAGCCAGGATGGCAAGCTTGCGGATGGTTTCCATTGCGGAAACCTACGGATCGGCGGTCTCATTGGATGAGACCGCCCCTGAACCCTTCAGAAAAAGGGGACGGAGGGGATTAAGTCGTTTGTGCCATAAACGACTTAATCCCCTCCGTCCCCTTTTCCAGGTCAGAACCCGTGGGTGATGCTCGGCGCGCCGGCCGAGAAATCCGCGTACGGGTCGTGTTCGCCGCTGCTGCCTTCGGACAGGCGGAACTTCAGCGCCAGGCCATCGCGCGAGTCGGCCGCGCGCAGGGCCTCCTCCTGCTCGATGGTGCCAGCCTTGGCCAACCGGAACAGGCACTGGTCGAAGCTCTCCATGCCTTCCTCCAGTGAGCCTTCCATCGCCGCCTTGATCTCGTGCACCTGGCCACGACGCAGCAGGTCGCGGATCATCGGCGTGTTGATCAGCACCTCGGTGGCCGGCAGGCGACGGCCTTCCTTGTTCTTCACCAGGCGCTGGCTGATCACTGCACGCAGGTTCAGCGCGAGGTTCATCAGCACGTTCTTGTGCGCGCTTTCCGGGAAGAAGTTGAGGATGCGCTCGATGGTCTGGTCGGCGTTGTTGGAGTGCAGGGTGGCCAGGCACAGGTGGCCGGTCTCGGCGAAAGCGATGGCGGCCTCCATCGTTTCCGCATCCAGGATCTCGCCGATCAGGATCACGTCCGGCGCTTCACGCATCGCGTTCTTCAGCGCGTTGTGGAAGGCATGGGTGTCCAGCCCGACCTCGCGCTGGTTGACGATCGACATCTTGTGCTTGTGCAGGTACTCGATCGGGTCCTCGATGGTGAGGATGTGACCGGTGGTGGTGCTGTTGCGGTGGTCGATCATCGATGCCAGCGAGGTGGACTTGCCCGAGCCGGTGGACCCCACCACCAGCACCAGCCCGCGCGGGGTCATGATGACGTCCTTCAGCACCTGCGGCAGGTTCAGCTCTTCGATGCTCGGAATCCGGCTGCGGATGGCACGGATGACCATGCCGACTTCGCCGCGCTGCTTGAACACATTGACGCGGAAGCGACCGGCATCGGGCAGGGCGATGGCCATGTTGAGTTCCAGCTCGCGCTCGAACTGCGGTACCTGGCCTTCGTCCATCAGCGAGTAGGCGATCTTCTTGACCATGCCCGGCGGCAGGCCGGTATTGCCCAGCGGATAGAGCTTCCCCTCGATCTTGATGTAGACCGGTGCCCCGGTGGTCAGAAACATGTCCGAAGCGTTCTTTTCGGTCATCAGCTTCAGGAAGTAGCCGATATCCATTGCGAATTTTCCCCAACGAAACGGCCGACGCCCGTTGCCAGCACGGTGTCGGCTTGACGACAATGGCCGTGAACCGACAACCGGTACGGCCTCCCCAATGAAACGACTTAGCTTCGCACGAATGCGCCACAGCCTGTATGTGATGGCGTTTGCATTCGCACTGTCTGCCCCCGCCTGGGCGCAGGATGGCGCGATGGAACTGGCCCAGGCCCGGCAGGCGGTCGACAAGGCCACCCAGGCCGATGCCGACCAGTACGCCCCGGACCTGATCGGGCTGGCCCGGCAGGGGCTGGAGCAGGCCCAGCGCGCTGCCGGCGACCGCCGCGAGCGCAAGAACGCCCCGGCAATGGCCCTGCGTGCCGCCGCCGATGCCGACCTGGCCCGCGTGCGCAGCGAGGAAGCCACCGTGACCGCCCAGCTGCAGCTGCGCCGCAACGAGGTCAACCAGCTGCAACGCCAGCTGTCGACCGGGGAGGATCGCCGGTGAAGCCGATGACTGCCGCAACCCTGGCCGCGCTGCTGGCGCTGCCGACCCTGGCCGTGGCCGCCGACAATCCGATGGTGGCGCAGCTGAGCCAGCGCCTGATGGCGATCCAGGCCAACCCGGATACCGCTGAGCTGGGCGCCTTCGAGCGCATGCAGGCCCAGCAGGCCATTGCCACCTTGGACAAGGCCAAGCGCCGCGACCAGGAGCTGGCCACCTACCTGGCCGAGCGCCGGGTGGAGATTGCCGAGACCGCCGTGCGTACCGCACTGGCCGCGCGTGAGGTCGATCGCCTCGATCGCACCCGCAGTGACCTGCTGATCGAGGCCAGCCGCCGCGACGCCGCCCGCGCCCGCCAGGAAGCCGAGCAGCTGCGCATGCAGGCGCAGATGCAGGCCGAAGAGGCCGAGCGCCTGCGCCAGGCCGCCGAGGCCGAGACCCTGGCCCGCCAGGACGCCGAGAACGCCCTGACCAGCGTGGCCGGCAAGCAGCAGCAGCGCCTCAGCGCCGCCCAGCAGAACGCCGCCAAGCTGGCCCGCGAGGAAGCCGAGCTGGTGTCCGGTCAGAAACTGCCGGCCTCGAAGTTCGATGGTCGCGGCGAGGTCTTCACCTTCCGTGGTGACGCGTTCACCGCCGGCGCCTCCAGCCTGTCCGGCGGGGCCCGCAACCAGGCCAAGGCACTGGCCGAGTACCTGAACATCGGCAAGAAGGGCCGCCTGCGCATCGAGGCCTACGACAACGCAAATGGCGTAGGCCAGAAGCGTGCCGAGGCCCTGCGCGATGCCCTGGTCGCGGCCGGTGTCGCCAGCAACCGGATCCAGCTCGCCGGCAAGAAGGCGGCCTCCACCCAGGCGCGCTCGGCCGAGGTCATCATCGCCCCGTAATTGATTGATATTGTTTGTTTTTCGTTGCGATGAGCATCCAGCCTGAACCCCGCCCCGGCGGGGTTCGGTCTTTTTGACGCAGGGGTCTTGTACCCCGCCTTGAGCAGGCGTAGGGTCAATCGTCCGGGACGCAATGCCGCGGACCGGACGATGGGAGGGCCGGGCCGATGCAAACAGGGCGCGAACCGCAGCGAATCGACGTGCGCAGGCCAGTGCCGCAGGTCGTTGCAGGCGTCCAGGTGGCCATCGACCGGCGCTCCTCCATGAACAACGCCCCGTGCCTTGCGGCCGGGGCGTTCGTGTATCTGTCGAAGGAGGTCCATCATGTTTGAAGATCAGCCCCAGAGCGAGATCGACGCCCGTCGCGCGCGTGATCCGGAGTTCAGGGCACTCCATGACCAGCACCGCAAGTTGAACAAGAAGTGCATGGACGCGGAGTTGGGTGTACTCCCGATCGATGATGTCACCCTGGGTCGCATGAAGCGCGAGAAGCTGCTGGCCAAGCAACGACTTCTGCGAATGTACGAAACACCGCTCCCAACGACGTCCCCCACGCTTTGACGCACCCCGTCACGCCCGGAACGGCGTGACCCGGCCATCGATGGCCCCGCCGGGCGCTTCTGCCCCGGCATCGCGGCACCGCCGATGAGGCGGCCGCGCCAAGGCACCACAAGCGGTGGTGCCTTGGCCTGCAGGCACAACTCACCGGTGCGGGCGGTACCGGTCTCCTCGTCGATCCGGGGCCGTCCGCATCTCTTTTTTACGGCGGGCACGCCGCTGCCGCAGCGACCTGACTTTCATCGCCATCCGTCGGATAATCATCGGTCCGGCCCTGCGTGGCGCGAACCGAAAGTCCTCCGAATGCCCATCCATTCTTCCGTCCTCGAACTCATCGGCCAGACCCCGATCGTCAAGGCCCAGCGCCTGGACACCGGCGTCTGCGAGCTCTACCTGAAGCTGGAGAGCGCCAACCCGGGCGGATCGATCAAGGATCGCATCGGCCTGTCGATGATCGAAGCGGCGGAGAAGCGCGGCGACCTGAAGCCCGGCGCGACCCTGGTCGAGGGCACCGCAGGCAACACCGGCCTGGGCCTGGCCCTGGTGGCTCAGCAGAAGGGCTATAAGCTCATTCTGGTCGTTCCCGACAAGATGAGCCGGGAAAAGATCTTCAACCTGAAGGCGATGGGCGCTGAAGTGCGTCTGACCCGCTCGGACGTGGCCAAGGGCCACCCCGAGTACTACCAGGATCTGGCCAAGACCATCGCCGAGCAGACCCCGGGCGCGTACTTCATCAACCAGTTCGGCAACCCGGACAACCCTGCCGCGCATGAATTCGGTACCGGCCCGGAGATCCTGGAGCAGATGGGCGGCGACCTCGATGCCATCGTGTTCGGCTGTGGCAGCTCCGGCACCATGACCGGCCTGTCGCGCGCCTTCGCCAAGCTGTCGCCGAAGACCGAGCTGGTGCTGGCCGATCCGGTCGGCTCGATCCTGGCCGAGTACATCAACGACGGCAATCTGAACGACAAGTCGGGCAGCTGGCTGGTGGAGGGCATCGGCGAGGACTTCCTGCCGTCGATCTCCGACTTCAGCCGCGTCAAGAAGGCCTATGCCATCAGCGACGCCGAGAGCTTCCACACCGCGCGCGAGCTGCTGGGCAAGGAAGGCATCCTGGGCGGTTCGTCCACCGGCACCCTGCTGGCGGCGGCCCTGAAGTACTGCAAGGAACAGACCACGCCGAAGAAGGTGCTGGTGCTGGTGTGCGACACCGGCAACAAGTACCTGTCGAAGATGTACAACGACTACTGGATGCTGGACAACGGCTTCCTGCAGCGCCCGCAGCATGGAGACCTGCGCGACCTGATCCTGCGCCCGTACGGCCAGCGCGACACCGTGGTGATCGGACCGAACGACCTGCTGACCACCGCTTACCAGCGCATGAAGCTGTACGACGTGTCGCAGCTGCCGGTGATGGACGGTGACCAGCTGGTGGGCATCGTCGATGAAAGTGACGTGCTGCTGCATGTGTATGGCGATGAGGCACGTTTCCGCGACACCGTCGCCACCGCCATGGTCAGCAAGCTGGACCGGCTGGACGTGAAGTCGCCGATCGAGGCGCTGCTGCCGGTGTTCGACCGCGGCCAGGTGGCGATCGTGATGGACGGCGACACTTTCCTGGGCCTGATCACCCGTATCGACCTGCTGAACTACCTGCGCCGTCGCGTGCAGTAAGCGTCCTGCGCAGGGGGCGGGTTCGCCCCCTGCACACTCTGGACAGGTCGCAGATGTCACAATCGGCTTGTTTTGTTACCCGCCGGGGCCAGCCCGGAGAACTTCAGAGAGTGCGCATGCCTGTCCAGATCGCCGTTGTGATTCCGTCCTACAAGGTCATCAACCACATTCTTGGCGTTATTGATGGAATGGGGAGTGACATCCATCGGATCTATGTGGTGGACGATTGTTGCCCGATGAACAGTGGCGACTTCGTTGAAGCGAACTGCACCGATCCGCGTGTTGTCGTTCTGCGCCATCTCGAGAATCAGGGCGTGGGTGGTGCGGTCATGACAGGGTATCGCGCAGCGATCGAAGACGGCATCGACATCATCGTCAAGGTAGACGGTGACGGCCAGATGGATCCGGCGCTGATCCCAAGCTTCGTCAGCCCGATCATCGCCGGTGAAGCCGACTACACCAAGGGCAACCGCTTCTTCGATCTCGAGCGCATTGCGCAGATGCCGAAGCTGCGGTTGTTTGGCAATGCAGGGCTGTCCTTCCTGACCAAGCTCTCTTCCGGCTATTGGGACCTGTTCGATCCCACCAATGGGTTCACCGCCATCCACCGTGATGTGGCGCGCCACCTGCCGATGGGGCGGATCAGCAAGCGCTATTTCTTCGAGACCGACATGCTGTTCCGGCTCAGCACGCTGCGCGCGGTGGTGCTGGATGTGCCGATGCACGCCAAGTATGGCGACGAAGTCAGCAATCTGAAGATCTCGCAGGTGTTGTCGGAGTTCCTGTTCAAGAACCTGCGCAACTTCGGCAAGCGCGTTTTCTACAACTATTACCTGCGTAATCTGTCTCTGGCGTCGTTCGAACTGCCGGCCGGCCTGGTGCTGTTGCTGTTCGGCATGATCTATGGCCTGCAGCATTGGCTGACCAGCATTGGTACCGGGCAGGTTGCCAGCAGCGGTACGGTGATGCTGGCCGCGATGCCGATATTGCTGGGTGTGCAGTTGTTGCTTGCCTTCTTCGGCCAGGACATCGCAGCAACCCCCCGCCATGCTGTTCATCCACGGCTTCGTTGGTCGGCGCTTGAAGTGGGGAATACCTGATGCGCGTGTCCGCCCAGGCAGAGCGTGTGGCGCCTCAGGTCTGGCCGCTGTACCTGCTCGCTACCCTGCTGGTCAGCCTGGTCCTGTCTGCGATCACGCCGCCGTTCCAGGCGCCTGACGAGTACGACCACGTCAAGCGTGCCTACATGATGGGGCAGGGGCAGATCCTGTTGAAGTCGGTGGATGGGTCCCCTTCGGGAGGCTACCTCGACAGTGGCCTGGTGCAGTACATGTCGTACTTCGAACCACTGAAGGGAGCGTCACAGCGCAAAGTCTCCGCTGATGAACTGCAGGCGGCAGGCAGCGTGAAGTGGAGCGACCAGCCGCAGTTCCAGACGGCAGTGGGGACCGCTTACTACTTCCCGCTGATGTACGCGCCACAAGCCGTGGGGCTGGGCATGGGCAAAGCGCTGGGCATGAGCGTGGGCAAATCCTATCGGCTGGCCCGCCTGCTGGAATGGATGACCTGCGGGGTTCTGTTACTGCTGGCCTTCAGACTCCACCGGCCTTCGGCGGTGGTGCTGGCGTTGCTCGCATTGCCGATGAACCTGTTTCTGTTTGGCGCGGCGGTGCTTGATCCCATGGCCACAGCAGTGGCGCTGGTTGGCCTATCGGCTTTCATGCGGATCGCCACCGATGGCCGTGCCTCGCCACCGACGGCGGTGGCTGCACTCCACATAAGTGTCCTGTTGGTCTGTGCCTGTCGCGCGAACATGCTGCCGATGCTGCTGTTGCCCTTCGTCGCAGCATGGCTGATGCGCGAGCGCCGGCAGCTGTACATTGCGATCGCCATCAGTGTGTTCGTACTGGCATGGACCCTGTTCACGGTGAAGACGACGGTCTATCCCCCCAGCAGCCATCGGATCGATCATGCAGCTCGTCTGCTGCACCTTCTCACGCATCCCGGTGAACTGACCTCCATCCTGTTCGCGACCTGGACCAACATGGCGCGGATGTCCTTCTACGTCGTGTCGTTCATCGGGGTGCTGGGCTGGCTGGACGCGTCCTTCTCACCTGCCTTCTACCACATGACAGGGCTGACGCTGGTGGTGTTGATGCTGCTGTCGCTCGACCTGGAAGGGTGGCGCACCCAGAGCCTGGCGCGCTGGACGCTGGTCGTGGTCTGCCTGGCGTCGGTCTTGATGACCTTCCTCGCCCTGCTGGTGCAGTGGACCGATCCCGCTTCGACGACCGTTGATGGCGTTCAGGGGCGCTATCTGCTGATTCCGGGTCTATGCCTGGTGATGGCGCTGACGGCCAACGCAGCACCGCGCGATGGCCTGCTGTTCAAGGCCGGGCACGGGCTGGCAATGCTGTTCCTGGCCTGGATGGCGTATGCGAGCTGTTCGCTCCTGGTCGAGCGCTACCATACTGGCGCGACGCAGTCCGCAATCGCGGCGCCTGAGCTGAAGCCCTCGCCACCGTTGACGCCCGACAACACCGTGCCGTTGCACTTCCTGCCCGCACAGAGCGAGGATCCTGCTGGCCTGAAGCGTATCTCGGTGCGGTTTGGCACCTATATGACCACGCATGCCGGGCAGGCCGAACTGCGGCTGTGGACCCAGGGAGGAGAGCGGCTTGTGCTGCCCTTCGAGCTGTCAGAGCTCACCGACAATGGCTACGCCGAGTTCAAGCTGGATGGCAAAGCCTATGTAGGCGGGGAAGTCGCGCCGCGCGATGGCAGCGGCGTAAGTGTGTGGGAAAGCCACAGCCAGGAACGCGTGGACAGTTGCGTATTCCTGGAAACGGAAAACCAGGACGACATCCTCCCGCGCGGTTGCCCTGAGCCCTGATGAAAAAGAAAGCCGCTGATCTCACGATCAGCGGCTTTTTCGTTGAATTCGTGGAAACCCGGCTGGCTTCATTCCAACGGCATCTTCGTTCAGTTCAGTTCGTCCGGGTCGCGCCAGTTCACTGGCTGGCGCTCGATCACTTCCAGCATGTAGTCGGTCAGTTCCGTAGCCTGTTCGTCGAACAGACGCACCATTGCGGCGTGCGGATTACGGTAACCGTCGAGCTGGCCCGGCGCATCCAGCAGGCGCTTGATGGCGGCCTGCAGCGCGCTGCCATCATCATCCAGCGGGATGATGTCGCCATTCTCGCCGTCGACGATATCTTCGATGACACCGCCTGCGTCGGTAGCGATCACCCAGACATCGCGGATCAATGCCTCGCGGACCGACAGGCCGAAGCTCTCCTTCCACTGGGTCGGGAACAACAGCACGTCGATGCTGCCGAAGAACGAATCGATGGTCTCCTGGCTGTAAGCGGGGACCGCCTTGAAGGTGCCGGGAACCTTCCAGTTGGATTCGAAGATCGAACGACGTCCGAGGTTGAGTTCGTTGTCGACGACATGCAGTTCGTAGTTGGTATGCGGCAGGCCTGCGAAAGCCTTCTTGATCAGGGCGCTTCCCTTGATCGGGCCCTCGCCGCCAACGAAACCGAACCGCAGCGGGCGGGTGCTGGGTGGCTCGCGGTGAATGGCCGAAGCAGGTTTGACGATGCCGTTCTTGTTGACCCGCAGGCGCTCGGGATCAAACCCGTTGTCGGCGTAGACACCAGCGAAGAACTTGCTGGGTGACAGCATCAACGCTGCGCCGGTCAACACTTCGTGCAGGCGGTACTGGCGATAGGGGTTCATTGCGGGCTGCGGTACGCAGCGCGAGCACACATCAAGGTCGATCTTGCGCTGGTAGCAGTAACGGCCCTTGTCGTTGACCATGAACTGGCGCGCACAGATCCACCATGCATCGTGCAGCGTTACCACGAACGGGACGCCTTCGGCCTGGCAGACTTCCGCGATCTGGATGCCGATGCCCTGGATGGAATGGATGTGAACCACGTCCGGACGCCAGGCGCGGAGGATTTCGCGGAACCCATGCGTGGGATAGGGATTGTCGAAATGCAGGGCCTGATCGTGCTCATGCGGCAGACCCATGGCGAACACCTCGCCCGCGCTCGATTCGTAGCGGGTCACCTTGTAGGCATGCACATCGGTGGCCGGCAGGGTGGTGAATGTCGCGTATTCCGCCCGGCCGCCTGCATTGATGATACGTGCCATCTGCTCGGCCACGATCGTGGCGCCGCCGAAGCTGCGTGGTTCGAAGAAAATGTTGACGCCCAGAATACGTGGCCGACGCTCGACGGACGGTTCCAATGACTTCAGCCATGGCAGCAGCCTGTGCTTGGCTACGGCTTCAGGGGTGTAGTCATCCTCGACATGGCGACGCGAGTTCTCGCCGATCTGGCGGCGCAGCCCGGGGCTCCCAATCAATGCCAGCAGTTGTTCTTCCCAGTCCTGTTCGGTACTGGCCAGCAGACCGGTGGTGCCGTGCTGGACGGTCTGCTGGTACTCCATGCTGGAGGAGCAGACGCTGGGAATGCCCAGGATCGCCGCTTCCAGATACTTGATGTTGGACTTGGCGTCATTGAAGACCGTGCGCTCCAGCGGTGCGATGTTGATCTGGCACCTGGCGAGCCTGCGCATGTAGGTCGGGTAATCGGAGGGCGGCAGGCGCTCTACCTGGGCATCGACTTCGTTGAACGCTTCGGGAAGGTTGAGATGACCGATGATGGTAAGGCGAACGTCATAGCGCTTCTTCAGAATGCGTAGCAACGCTGGAGCGGCGATACGGAAATCGGAATCGTGGGCCTTGGAACCAGAGCCATAGACGATGCGCAGCAATCCATCACCACGCGGCGGTGCGGCGGCGATTTCCTCTGCTGCGCGCAGTGTCTCCACGTCCAGTGCGTTCTCGACGACCCAGACCTCGGGCGCACCGGTTGCGCGCATGGCGTCGGCCATGGCGGTGGTCGATGCGATGCAGGCATCGCAAGCCAGCAGCGCCTCCCGGAACAGCGGTACGCCTTCGAGGATGGCCTTGCGCACAACTGGGCTGAGATCGTTGACGTTGCTGTTGTTCCGGTAGTGTTCGATGTCGAAGATGAGATCGTCGACTTCCCAGAACGTACGCACGCCAGCCGCACGAGCAAGGGCGATCGTCTCCAGTTGGTCCGGATAGCCGGGGACGCGGTAGAACACGGCAACGCTGTGCGTGGAGAGCAGGTCGCGGGTAGAGACGACATCAGTCCAGTTGACGACGGTGCAGTCGTAGCCAAGGCTTTCGATCATCAGCTGCTTCTGCAGCACGCGGTATTTCAGGCACTGCCCGATGCCCATTTCCGCCACCAGCAGGACGCGCAGCTGCTGCGAACTGCTCGCCGGCCTTGCCGGTGGAAGCGCATGGACCGGCCTCAGTTTCCAGCTTCCGGCCCCTGAGCCCTGGCGGAACAATGCAGCGGGCTGCCGCAGCTGGCTGGTGATCCGGCGTCCGGCCTCGCGGATGCCGTTCTGGCGGGCGACGCGAATGGTGGCCGTGGACAGATGCAGGAGCTGCTTGAGCAGCGAACGAACGCGCCAGACGGCAACGTGTGCCATGCGCAGCGGGGCGGTCACGCGCCAGGAGCGCGAATTGAGCAGCTCTCCGATCTGATTCTGGGCCCGGTGCAGATGATCAAGCGTCGCTTGGGAAGTGATCCCGGATGTTTCCAGTGCGCGCCGCAGCGACGCCACGCGACGTTCTGCACGCAGCAGATTCTGTTCTACCTCGGTGAGGCTGCTTTCCTGTTGCACGACCTGGCTGCGCAGTTGCTCCATGTGCTGGCGTTGCTCCAGCAGCACGGCTTGTGCCGTTTCCAGGGAGGCGAGCTCTTCGATCTGTGGCCGATCGCTTGATCCTGGTGGTGTCGCTCCGATGCTCCATTCCGGATCGGCCACGAACAGCCAGTGCTGGCCGTCTGCCAGGGCGTGGCCGGTGATCGCGCTCTCACGAGGCGGAGGGCCCAGCAGCAGGATCCCGCCATGGGTGTCCAGGCGCCGCATCCAGTCCATGAGCTGCCAGCCATCACTGATCTGGTCCGGCGCCAGCATCACCAATGCGTTGAGCTTGGTGCTGCCCAATGCGTCCGGTGCTTCGACCGGACGCACCGGCAGCCCTTGCGAAGCGGCCAGATCGACCAGAGCTGCAAACAGGGACGAGCCTTCTCCAGCCGCATCGATCACCTGCTGTGGTCGAAGGGTATCCATCAGCCAGCTCGCAATCATCTCCGGTGAAGAGGACTGCGGCGATGAGTGGCTGGCATTGGAGGCTGGCTGGATGGGGTGCGTCATCAGGGGTACCGGAGGGTGGGACGGGGACTCAATGTCCGTTGACGAACTGCTCATAGGCGGACACCACCGACGCGGTATCGCCGTACATCCGGATTGAACCGTTGTCCATCCAGATCACCTTGTTGCAGACACGGCGGATCTCTTCGTTGGAGTGCATGGCCAGCACGACGATGTCCGAACGGCCGTGAAGATCTGCCAGGCGCTGCTTGGCCTTGTGCATGAAGCCGGCATCGCCCACGCCCATCACTTCGTCCAGCAGCAGGATCTGCGCATCAACCGCCGTGGAAATGGCAAATGCCAGACGTACGCGCATGCCACTGGAGTAGGTCCGGATGGGCAGGTCGAGATAATCGCCGAGTTCGCTGAATTCAGCGATTCCCTCCTGCTTTTCGATGATCTCGTTCTTGGTCATGCCCAGCAGCAGGCCGCGCAATCGGATGTTCTGCCAACCGGTGGAGTTGTCGTCCATGCCGAGGCTGATGTCCAGCAGCGGAACCACTTTGCCATCGCGTCGGATGATGCCTCCGGTGGGGGCATAGATGCCGGCAAGGACGCGCAGGAGGGTCGATTTGCCGGCGCCGTTGTGGCCGATCAGACCGACGCGATCACCGGTCTCCAGGCGAACGCTGACGTCCTGCAGGGCGCGGACGATGATGACGCCGTCGTTGCTGTCGGCAACGGCATTGGAGCGACCCAGGCGCATCACCTGGCGCTTGAGTGAGCGGCCGTGCACCTCGTAGATCGGAAGATCGAGGCTGACGTGTTCCAGTTCAATGAAAGCCATGTGGAATCCTTACACCCAGTACGCGATGCGCTTGTGATAACGGTGGACCATCACCAGGGCGACGATCCAGCCGACAACGGCCATGGCAATGGCCACTCCCCAGGTCCGCACGGACGGAACCTCGCCCAGTACAGGCTGGCGCACGACGTTGAGCAGATAGGCAAGGGGATTGAGGTTGACGATGAACGAATACTTGGTCAGCGCTTCCGGCTTGTACATGATCGGGGTGATGTAGAAGGCCACCTGCATGATCGCTGCGACGATCTGCGGGAAGTCACGGAAGCGCGCTGACAGCAGTCCGGACAGGGTCGCCATCCAGGTTGCATTGAGCACCACCAGGACCAGGCCGGGAATGACCAGCGGCAGGGTGTCCCAGCGCTTCACGCCGAAGATGGCGAGCAGCGCCACCACGATCACGATGTTGTGGCACAGGATCAGCAGGTTGCGCCACGGCACCTGCAGGATGTAGATGAACTTCGGCGTTGAGACCTGGCGGATGTAGGCGGCATTGGAAATGAACGCGTTGCTGCCCTCCTGCACGGTGCTGGTGAACATCCCCCACATGACCAGGCTGGTCGCCAGGTAAGGCAGGTACTCGCTGAGCTTCTGCCCGAACAGGGTGCCGTAGACCATGCCGATGGATGCGATGATCACGCCCATGCTGATCGTCAGCCAGAACGGACCGACACGGGAGCGGGCGTAGCGCTGGCGGATTTCCAGCCAGCCCAGCAATGTCCACAGGCGCCAGGAGCGCAGGCTGCGTCCCAGGTCGGAGAGTGCTTCATTCATCAAGGAATTCTCGCGGGTTCAATACGGTCACCGCGTGCAGGACGCGGCGTCAAGCCACCGCTGGCGCGGCGGCGTGGAATCAATGAAGACCTGGCTCAACGTCCCAGGGCAGCGTCCAGTTCGTGACGGAGATCGGCCAGATCTTCCGTGCCCACCGACAGACGTATCAGGTTGTCGGTGATGCCCAGTCGCTTGCGCTGGGCCGGCGGAATCGACGCGTGGGTCATCACCGCCGGCAGCTCGATGAGGCTTTCCACCCCACCCAGCGATTCGGCCAGTGCGAACAGCTCGCAACGTTCCAGCATGCGGCGGGCCTTGGTCTTGCCGCCCTTCACGCGCACGGAGATGATCCCGCCGAAGCCATCCATCTGGCGCTTGGCCAGAGCGTGCTGCGGGTGGCTCTTCAGGCCAGGATAGATCACAGCTTCGATACGGCTGTCGCGTTCGAGCCAGCGGGCCAGTTCCAACGCACTTTCGTTGTGTGCACGCATGCGCAGGTGCAGCGTCTTCAGGCCACGCAGGGCCAGGAAGGAGTCGAACGGGCCGGCCACGGCTCCGATCGAGTTCTGCAGGAAGGCCATCTGTTCGGCCAGGGCATCACTGCCGGCCACCACGATGCCACCCACGATGTCCGAATGGCCGTTGAGGTACTTGGTTGCGGAATGCAGGACCAGATCGGCGCCGTACTCCAGCGGACGCTGCACCATCGGCGAGCAGAAGGTGTTGTCCACGACCAGGAGCAGGCCCTGCTTGCGGGCGAAGGTGCCCAGCTTGGCCAGGTCCACAACCTTGAGCATGGGGTTGGTGGGGGTTTCCGCCCAGATCATGCGGGTATTGGGCCGTATCGCTGCCCGTACCGCGTCCAGGTCGTTCAGGTCGACATAGCTGAATTCCAGCCCCGCCGATCGTTGACGGACGCGCTCGAACAAGCGGTAGGTGCCGCCATACAGATCGTCCATCGCAATGACGTGGTCGCCCGCGTCCAGCAGCTCCAGCGTCGTCGACGCAGCGGCAAGTCCGGAAGCGAATGCAAAGCCGGCGGTGCCCCCTTCAAGGCTGGCGACACAGGCCTCGTAGGCGTTGCGGGTCGGGTTCTGGGTACGTGAATACTCATAGCCCTTGTGCTTGCCGGGGCTTTCCTGGACGTAGGTCGAAGTGGCGTAGATCGGCGTCATGATGGCGCCGGTGCTCGGGTCGGGCTGCTGTCCTGCATGGATGGCACGGGTGCCGAGGCCGAGCGAGTTCGGGGTCTTTGCCATTCGAAGTAACCTGGAGGTACGAAGGTTTGGGGGGCCTATTCTAGGGCAAGCCGTGAGAGGGCCCCGCCAAGGTGTTCAGGAAGGTGGTGATGGCGCCAGGGCCTGCAGGATCAGGCCATCGGGCGCTGCCGGAAGACCAGTCGGGAGAAGATGACGTAGTTCCAGGATGCCACCATGACCATCACGATCAGTTTCGCCAGCAGTGGCGGAACGCCGAGAGGGCCTGCCAGCAGACTGATTGCGACATTGCCCAGGATCAGGTTGATTACAGCCAGTAGCCCGTACCTGGCCAGTTCCGCGCCCCAGGCTCCCTCACTGCGGAATACCCAGTGGCGATTGAGCATGAAGCTCACGATGAAGCCGCCAGCGAAGCTGACTGATTGGTTCAGCAGCAACCAGTCCGTACCCAGCCCGGTCTGAAGCAGGAGGAAGATCGCATATTCGACGGCGGCGGCCGAGCCGCCGGAAAGGAGGAAGCGAAACAGGCGCGGCATCATGGATAAGACAGAAGTCCGGAAAGGGAGGGCACCGTTGGCGGCGCCCTCCGTGCAAGCGTCATGCAAACGGGCTCAGAGCGCTGCTTCCAGCTCCGGCAGGATCGTGAACAGATCCCCCACCAGACCGATATCGGCAATCTCGAAGATCGGCGAATCCGCGTCCTTGTTGATCGCCACGATCGTGCCGGCATCCTTGATGCCGGTCAGGTGCTGGATGGCACCGCTGATGCCCACGGCCACGTACAGTTCCGGCGCGATGATCTTGCCGGTCTGGCCAACCTGCAGGTCGCTGGGCACGTAGCCGGCATCGACCGCAGCGCGCGAGGCACCCACGGCGGCACCGAGCTTGTCGGCCAGCTGGAAGATGACCTTGAAGTTCTCTTCCGAACCGACACCACGGCCGCCGGAGACCACGCGCTTGGCGCTCTGCAGGTCCGGGCGGTCGCTGGCACCGGCGGCGAGGCCGACGAAGCGGGTGTGGGTCGGCAGGGCAGCGTCAACGCTGGCTGCTTCGATGGCGGCGCTGCCGCCCTGGGCGGCTTCCGGCCACGAGGCGGCACGCACGGTGGCGACCACGATCTGGTCGGCCGGTGCTTCCACGGTGATGATCGCGTTGCCGGCGTAGATCGGGCGCTTGAAGGTGTGGCTGCCTTCGACGCTCATCAGGTCGGAGACCTGGTTGACGCCCAACAGGGCAGCCACGCACGGCATCAGGTCCTTGCCGAAGGTGGTCGACGGGCCGAACACGTGGGTGTAGCCCTTGGCCAGCTGCGCGATCTGCGGCGCCAGCACCTGGGCGAGGGCGTGCGCGTTGGCGGCATTGGCCACAGTCAGGACCTTGGCGACGCCGGCGATCTTCGCGGCTTCGGCAGCCACGGCGGCCGGGTCGGCGGCCAGCACCAGTACGTCGATGCTGGCACCGCTGATGGCGGCGGCGGCGCTGACGGTCTTGGCGGTGGCGGCATTGAGCTTGCCGTCGTGGTGCTCGGCGATGACGAGAATCTTGCTCATTACAGCAGCCCCTTCTGCTTGAGTGCGGCAACCAGTTCGGCCGCGTCCTTGACCATCACACCCTTGCTGCGCTTGGACGGTGCGGCGTACTGGGTGGTCTTGAAGGTGTCGGCGGCTTCAACGCCGAGGTCGGCCAGCTGCAGGGTTTCCAGCGGCTTGGCCTTGGCCTTCATGATGTCCGGCAGCTTGATGAAGCGCGGCTCGTTCAGGCGCAGGTCGGTGGTGACCACGGCCGGCAGATCCACTTCCAGTGTTTCCAGGCCGGCGTCGACTTCACGGGTCACCGTGGCCTTGCCGTCGGCAATCTCAAGCTTGCTGGCGAAGGTCGCCTGCGGGCGGCCCCACAGCGTGGCCAGCATCTGGCCGGTCTGGTTGGCGTCGTCGTCAATGGCCTGCTTGCCGAGGATCACCAGGTCCGGCTGTTCCTTCTCGATCAGCTTGAGCAGGGTGCGTGACGCGGTCAGCGGCTGGATGGCCTGGTCGGTGACGACATGGATGGCGCGGTTGGCGCCCATGGCCAGGCCGTTGCGCAGGTGTGCCTGGGCGTCGGCCGGGGCGATGGTGGCAACCACGACTTCGCTGGCGATGCCCTTGTCGCGCAGGCGCAAGGCTTCTTCCAGAGCGATTTCATCGAAGGGGTTGGGCGACAGCTTGACGCCGTCGGTGACCACGCCGGAACCGTCCGGCTTGACCTGAATGCGGACGTTGTAGTCCACCACGCGCTTGTACGCGACGAGGATTTTCATCTTGTACGGGGTCCTTGTAGTACCGGCCGCTGGCCGGCTCACAGTTGCTGGAGATCATCCGGTCCTGCAACAGCAACCGGTTCGGGGGTGGGATCCCGATTCTAGCTGGCTTGGGGTGACCATGCGAATGCGTATGGTTGGGTGGAGCCGCTACGGCGTCCCCGCGTTGGCGTGCTGCGTGTGCAACATGGTGGTGCGGATGCGGGCGTTATGCTCTGGTGGTCACTGAAGTCGCCACGATGTTTCCCGGGCCCGGGGAGAGCGGGTCATGCGTGCGTCAGAACCTGGAGACGATGTTGATGGGATTCGATCAATGCCCTGCCTGTGAGGGGCAGCTCAAGGCTGGGCTGCAGCCTTGGCACCTGCAATGCGGCCGGTGCAGTTACGAGGGAAGCTCGCTTCGCGTGGATATCGACGTGCAGGGGGATCGCGAGGTGCTGGACGAGGTGCTTCGCGAAGAGGGGTTGAGTGACCTTCGGCAACGCAACTTCGCCGTGCTGGCCGAGGATCTGGCAGCGCGGTTTCCGCAGCGGGCGGAGGGGCGCCCGCGGCTGTTGGATGTCGGTTGTGCCCATGGTTGGTTCCTGCAGGCCACCGAGGGCCATTTCGAGGTCGTGGGCATCGAGCCCGACGCCCGCGTAGCCGATTCGGCCAGCGCGCGCGGCTTGCCCGTCCGCCGGGGGTTTTTCCCGGATGTACTGCAGGCGGGTGAGAAATTTGACGTGATCGTCTTCAATGACGTCATGGAGCACATCCCCGACATCCTGTCTGCGATGCGGGCCTGCACGGCCGTCCTTCGCCCCGGGGGGGTGGTGGTGATCAATGCACCGGCACGCACGGGCGTGCTCTACCGGGTCGCGCGGGTGATGGCCCGGATGGGGGCACCTGCCAGCTTCGAGCGGTTGTGGCAGAAGGGGTTCCCGTCGCCACACGTGCATTACCTGGACGACGGCAGCATGCGCGCGATTGGTACCCGCACCGGTTTGAGCCTGCAGCACGCCCGTACGCTGCCTTCCCTGAGCGTGAAAGGTCTGTACGCGCGCATCCGCTACGACCGGTCGGTGTCGACGGCCAAGGCCATGGCGCTCACGGCCGCGTTGAGCGTGCTCGCGCCGGTGATGCGGCTGCTGCCTGCGGACATCAAGGTCTGGGTGCTTCAGGCCGAGTCCGACCCTGCTGGCGGGATGGCCGGCTAGCGCCTGTTCATTCAGGTGTTGGGGGGGCGAGCGGCTGGGCATGTATCCTTGGCGGTCAACGTGCGGCGGGTTGCAGACGCAGCCCGCAGATTTGCCCACTTCAAGGAGATGCCTTTCGTGCCCACATGGCTTGTCACCGGCGGCGCCGGATTCATTGGCGGTAACTTCGTTCTCGAGGCGGTCGCCCGCGGCATCAAGGTCATCAACCTCGATGCGCTGACCTACGCCGGCAACCTGAAGACCCTGTCCAGCCTCGAAGGCAACGCCAACCACGTGTTCGTGCAGGGCGACATCGGTGACAGTGCGCTGGTTTCCCGCCTGCTGGCCGAGCATCAGCCCGATGCCGTGCTGAACTTCGCCGCCGAAAGCCACGTTGACCGCTCCATCGACGGTCCCGGTGCCTTCATCCAGACCAATGTGGTGGGCACCCTGGGCCTGCTGGAAGCGGTCCGTGACTACTGGAAGACGCTGCCGGCCGAACAGGGCGCGGCCTTCCGCTTCCTGCACGTGTCCACCGACGAGGTGTACGGCACCCTGGGCGAGACCGGCAAGTTCAGCGAAACCACACCGTACGCCCCGAATTCGCCGTACTCGGCGTCGAAGGCCGCTTCGGACCACCTGGTCCGTGCCTTCCACCACACCTACGGGCTGCCGGTACTGACCACCAACTGCTCCAACAACTACGGCCCGTACCACTTCCCCGAGAAGCTGATCCCGCTGGTGATCGCCAAGGCGCTGGCTGGCGAGCCGCTGCCGGTGTACGGCGATGGCAAGCAGGTGCGCGACTGGCTGTTCGTGTCCGACCACTGCGAAGCGATCCGCACCGTGCTGGCCAAGGGCCAGGTCGGCGAGACCTACAACGTCGGTGGCAACTCCGAGAAGCAGAACATCGAAGTGGTGCAGGCCATCTGCGCACTGCTGGACCGGCGCCGCCCGCGCGCGGATGGCCAGCCGCGCAGCAGCCAGATCACCTATGTCACCGATCGCCCCGGCCATGACCGCCGCTATGCGATCGATGCGTCCAAGCTGAAGAACGACCTGGGCTGGGAACCGGCCTACACCTTCGAGCAGGGCATCACCTTCACCGTCGACTGGTACCTGGACAACCAGGCATGGGTCAACGGCGTGCTCGACGGCAGCTACCGTCTGCAGCGCATCGGCACCGCGGCCTGAACCCAGGAGACCTCATGACCCAGCGCAAGGGCATCATCCTCGCCGGTGGCTCCGGCACCCGGCTGTATCCGATCACCAAGGGTGTCAGCAAGCAGCTGCTGCCGGTGTACGACAAGCCGATGATCTACTACCCGCTCAGCGTGCTGATGCTGGCGGGCATCCGCGAAGTGTTGATCATCAATACCCCGCACGAGCAGGCGCTGTTCCAGCAGCTGCTGGGCGACGGTTCGCAATGGGGCATGGACATCCAGTACGCGGTGCAGCCTAGTCCGGATGGCCTGGCCCAGGCTTACCTTATCGGCCGCGACTTCGTCGCCGGCAAGCCGAGCTGCCTGGTGCTGGGCGACAACATCTTCCACGGCCACGGCCTGCGCGAGGTGCTCAAGCGTGCAGACGAACGCGTGCACGGCTCGACCGTGTTCGGCTACTGGGTGAATGATCCGGAGCGCTACGGCGTGGCCGAGTTCGACCAGAGCGGCAAGGTGATCGATCTGGTGGAGAAGCCGGAGAAACCGCGCTCCAACTATGCGGTCACCGGCCTGTATTTCTATGACGGCAAGGCCAGCGATTACGCGGCCGAACTGAAGCCGTCGCCGCGTGGTGAGCTGGAGATCACCGATCTCAACAAGCGCTACCTGGAAGAAGGCAATCTTCACCTGGAAGCGCTCGGCCGTGGCTATGCGTGGCTGGATACCGGCACTCACCAGTCGCTGCTGGAAGCCTCCAACTTCATCGAGACCATCCAGACCCGCCAGGGCCTGCAGGTCTGCTGCCCGGAGGAAATCGCCTTCGGCAAGGGCTGGATCAATGCCGAACAGCTGGAAGCACTGGCTGCACCGTTGATCAAGAACGGCTACGGCCAGTACCTGCACACGCTCGCCCTGCGAGGAGTTGTTCCGTGAAAGTGATTGAAACCAAGTTGCCCGGTTGCGTGGTGATCGAACCGGCCGTGTTCGGCGATGCCCGTGGCTATTTCTTCGAGACCTGGAACGCCGAGCGCTTTGCTGCACTGGGCCTGCCGGATCGCTTCGTGCAGAGCAACGTGTCCACCTCGGCACAGGGCGTGCTGCGTGGCCTGCATTACCAGTGGCCGCGCCCGCAGGGCAAGCTGGTGAGCGTGCTGGAAGGCGAGGTCTACGACGTGGCTGTCGACATCCGTCGCGGCTCGCCGACCTTCGGCCAGTGGGAAGCGGTGGTGCTGAGTGCGGAAAACAAGAAGCAGTTCTGGATTCCGGAGGGTTTCGCGCATGGCTTTGCCGTGCTCTCCGAGCGCGCGGTGTTCAGTTATCTGTGCACCGAGGTCTACCTGAAGGACTTCGACGCCGGTGTGCGCTGGAATGATGCCGACATCGCGGTCGATTGGCCGGTCAGTGCACCGACGCTGTCGGCCAAGGATGAGAGCGCACCCTTCCTGAAGGACATTGCCGAAGACCGCCTGCCGGTCTACGTGCCATGACCGTTCTGGTTTTCGGTGGCAATGGCCAGGTCGGCCAGGAGCTGCTGCGCGCGCTGGTGCCACTCGGTGAGGTGATTGCCACCACCCGCAGCGGGCAGCTGGCCGACGGCAGTGCCTGCGAGGTGGTGGATTTCGGCCAGCCCGACAGCCTGCCGGCGCTGCTGGACCGGTTGCAGCCGTCGGTGGTGGTCAACGCGGCCGCCTACACGGCCGTGGATCGTGCCGAGCAGGACGCCGAGGCGGCCTTCGCCGCCAACGCGCAGGCACCGGGCGTGATTGCACGCTGGTGCGCCGCCCACGACGTGCCGTTCGTGCATTACTCCACGGATTACGTGTTCGATGGCCAGGGCAGCGCGCCCTACCGCGAGGATGAGCCAACCGCGCCGCTGGGCGTGTATGGCACCAGCAAGCGGGATGGCGAAGACGCCGTGCGCGCCGCCGGTGGCCGCCACCTGATATTCCGCACGGCGTGGGTGTATGCCTCACATGGCGCCAATTTCCTGCGCACGATGCTGCGAGTGGGCGCCGAGCGCGATCAGCTGCGGGTGGTCGCCGACCAGATCGGCACGCCAACTCCGGCGGCGCTGATCGCCGATGTCACCGCGCAGGCGCTGCAGCACCCGGGCCACTTGTCGGGAACCTGGCATCTGACGGCCAGTGGCCAGACCAGCTGGCATGGGTTTGCCGAGGCGATCTTCGCCGAAGCGCTGGCTAACGGTGTGCTGGCGAAGGTGCCGGCCGTCGAGGCGATTCCCAGTTCCGAGTATCCGACGCCGGCCAAGCGCCCGGCCTGGTCGGTGCTGGACAACCGCAAGCTGCAGCAGGATTTCGGCATCGTGCTGCCGGCATGGCAGGACGGGTTGAAGCGGGTGATGGCGGAGATTGCCTGACCGGGTAGGCGACCACCGTTGGTGGTCGCGTGCATCCACAGTGTGCCGACCAACGGTCGGCACTCGCTGCAGGGCGTCGGCTCAACTGCGCCCGTACGTGTCCTCGAACCGCACGATGTCATCCTCGCCCAGGTAGCTGCCCGACTGCACTTCGATCAGTTCCAGCGGCAGCTTGCCCGGATTGCGCAGGCGATGGGTCACGCCCAGCGGGATGTAGGTGCTCTGGTTCTCGCTGAGCAGGATCACTTCGTCGCCGCGGGTCACTTCAGCGGTGCCGCTGACCACGATCCAGTGCTCGGCGCGATGGTGATGCATCTGCAGGCTGAGCGTGCCGCCGGGCTTGACCGTGATGCGCTTGACCTGGAAACGCTCGCCGTTATCGATTGAATCGTAGGCGCCCCACGGGCGGTAGACCTTGCGATGCCAGGTGGCCTCGCTGCGGCCTTCGGCTTTCAGCTGCGCCACCACGGTCTTGACATCCTGCATGCGATCGGCCTTGCCGACCAGCACTGCATCGTCCGTCTCGACCACGATCACATCGTCCAGGCCGACCAGTGCTACCAGGCGCTGTGCATAGGCATAGGTGTTGCGGCAGTCGATGGCGATCACATCACCCTGATGCGCATTGCCATCACCGTCCTGCTGCGAGACATCGCGCAGGGCTGTCCACGAGCCGACATCGTTCCAGCCGGCGTCCAGCGGAATCACCACGGCGTCTGCGGTTTTTTCCATCACCGCGTAGTCGATGGAGTCGGAAGGAACCGCAGCGAAGGCGTCCTTGTCCAGACGGGTGAAATCCGAATCTCTACGGGCCTGCTGCCAGGCCTGGCGGCTGCCGGCCAGCATGTCGGGCTGGAAGTGCTCCAGTTCCTGCAGGTAGCGCGAGGCCTTGAACAGGAACATGCCGCTGTTCCAGTAATACTGGCCGCTGCTGACGTAACCGGTGGCGGTCTCAAGGTCGGGCTTTTCGACAAAGCGCTCGACCGCACGCAGGCCCTGCCCATCGGCGGCCTTGATATAGCCGTAGCCGGTTTCCGGACCGCTCGGCACGATGCCGAAGGTCACCAGCTTGCCGGCCTCGGCAGCGCTGGCTGCAGCCTGCACGACAGTGCGGAACGCGGCCTCATCGGTGATCACATGGTCCGAGGGCAGCACCAGCAGCAGCGCATCGGCGCCATCGCGGGTGGCCTCCAGGGCTGCGACCGCGATCGCCGGCGCCGTATTGCGGCCAACCGGCTCCAGGATGATGCCAGCCGGCTCGGCGCCGACCTGCTGCAACTGCTCGGCAGCGACGAAGCGGTGCTCCTCGTTGGCGATCACCAGCGGGCCATGCGCGGCGATGGGAGCGACGCGCTGCCAGGTGGCCTGCAGCATCGTCAGCTCGCTGGCCAACGGCAGGAACTGCTTCGGATACGCCTCGCGCGACAGTGGCCAAAGGCGAGTGCCGGAACCACCGGACAGGATGACGGGCTGGATGTTGCTCATGATCTTCCTTGATTACTGCAGGATGAGGCGGGAGATTTCGTCGGTGCGGGCCTGCATCAGCGCTGCGTCGCCGCGGGCTTCTACGTTCAGGCGCAGTAGCGGCTCGGTGTTGGAGCTGCGCAGGTTGAAGCGCCAGTCGCCGAAGTCGGCACTGATGCCGTCGGTGTGGTCCAGTACCGGCGCTTGCGCCGCGAAGTGCGCCATGACGCGGGCCACAGCAGCCTTGGCATCGGCCACCTTGAAGTTGATCTCGCCACTGCACGGATAGGCCGCCATGCGGTCTTCGACCCAGTCGGCCAGCGAGCGGCCGCTTTCGGAAATCAGCTGGGCGATCAGCAGCCACGGGATCATGCCGGAGTCGGCATAGGCGAATTCGCGGAAGTAGTGGTGGGCGCTCATCTCACCGCCGTACACCGCATCCTCGGCGCGCATCTTTTCCTTGATGAAGGCATGGCCGCTCTTGCACAGCACCGGTACGCCGCCCGCCTGCTCCACCATCTCTACGGTGTTCCAGACCAGGCGCGGGTCATGCACGACCTTGCCGCCGGGATTGCGCGCGAGGATGGCCTTGGCCAGCAGGCCGACCAGGTAATAGCCCTCGATGAAGCGGCCGGTGTGATCGAAGAAGAAGCAGCGATCAAAGTCGCCGTCCCAGGCGATGCCGAAGTCAGCACCGTGCTCGCGCACGGCGTCGGCAGTGGCGGCACGGTTTTCCGGCAGCAGCGGGTTGGGAATGCCGTTGGGGAAGTTGCCGTCGGGTTCGTGGCAGATGCGGATGAACTCGAACGGCAGGTGCGGTGCCAGCAGGTCGACGATGGCGCCCGCGCCGCCGTTGCCGGCATTCACCACCAGCTTCAGCGGCGTGAGCTTGCTGGTATCGACATAGCTGAGCAGGTGCTGGATGTAGGCGCTCTTGTCATGCTGGGCGGTCTGCCCGGCGCGCGGCGGCTGGGCCTCGGACGTATCGACGGCGACCGCGTCGGAAATCGCGAACAGGCCGGTATCGGAGCTGATCGGACGGGCATTCTCCTTGACCAGCTTCATCCCGTTGTAGTCCATCGGGTTGTGGCTGGCGGTCACCATCACGCCGCCGGCCGCACCGAGGTGATCGGTCTGGAAGTAGACCTCTTCGGTGCCGCACAGGCCGATGTCGATCACCTCGCGGCCGGTACCACGCAGGCCTGCGGCCAGCGCATCCTGCAGCGCCGGGCTGGTCAGGCGCACATCGTGGCCGAGGACCACCGGACCGGGAGCGAGCTGTGCGGCCAGGGCGACGCCGATGCGGCGGGCCAGGTCTTCGTTCAGTTCTTCCGGCACACGGCCGCGGATATCGTAGGCCTTGAAGGCGGGCAGGGGCATCGATCAGATCCTTTGTGAGCTCAGCCCCCAATTGTAGTCCCAGTCCCGTATGGGAATCGTTTCCATCGGGAAACGCCACCTGACTGGCGTTCGGGGGTCAGGCTCGCGTCGACCGTTTGCCCGCTTTACGGGAACGTTTGCCGGGCAGGCCCGGCAACGGCGCCAGCAGCGCCTGCACGTCTTCCTCGCTGAAGCGCGGCCCCGTAGCGCCGCCGCCTTCGAGAATCGAGTCGGCCAGCGTGGCCTTGCGTTCCTGCAGCTCGGCGATCCGTTCTTCAATGCTGCCTGCAGCGATCAGTCGGTAAACGAACACCGGCTGCTGCTGGCCGATGCGATGGGCGCGGTCACTGGCCTGGTTTTCGGCCGCCGGGTTCCACCAGGGGTCGAAGTGGATGACGGTGTCGGCGGCGGTCAGGTTCAACCCGACGCCACCTGCCTTCAGGCTGATCAGGAACACCGGCACCTCGCCCTGCATGAAGCGCTGCACCGGTGTGACCCGATCCTGGGTGTCGCCGGTCAGCGTCACATAGGCCAGCCCGAGCTCCTCCAGCGCCTGCGCGATCAGTGCCAGCATGCCGGTGAACTGCGAGAACACCAGGACCCGCCGGCCTTCCTCGACCATCGACGGCAGCATGTCGCGCAGCAGCTCCAGCTTGGCCGAGCCGGCATTGCGTGCCGGGGCGTCGCCCGGCAGCAGGCGCGGATCGCAGCAGACCTGGCGCAGCTTCAGCAAGGCATCCAGCACCACGATATGGCTGCGCGCCAGCCCGCTGCCGCTGATGGCCTCGCGCACCTGCTTCTCCATCGCGGCACGCACGGTTTCATAGAGATCACGCTGGCCGCCCTCCATGTCCACCGCACGGGTAATGAGGGTCTTGGGCGGAAGCTCTGACGCGACCTGGTCCTTGCGCCGGCGCAGGATGAAGGGACGCAGACGCTGCGCCAGCAACGTGGCGCGACGGTGGTCGCTGCCACGTTCGATCGGATGGCGCCAATGCTGGTTGAACTGCTTCTCGCTGCCGAGCAGGCCGGGCAGCAGGAAGTCGAACTGCGTCCACAGCTCGCCCAGATGGTTCTCCAGTGGCGTGCCGGTCAGGCACAGGCGATGGCGGGCCTGCAGCGTGCGCAGGGTAATGGCCGCACGTGACTTCGGATTCTTCACCTGCTGGGCTTCATCCAGAATCAGCAGATGGTAGGCATGTGCCTGCAGCGCCTGCTCGTCGCGCCACAGCAGGGGATACGTGGTCAGCACAAGATCATGCTCGGGAATCGCCTCGAACAATGCTTCGCGCGTCGGTCCGTGCAGGGGCAGCACCCGCAGGCCAGGGGTGAAGCGTGCGGCTTCGCTCTGCCAGTTGTGCAACAGCGAGGTCGGCACCACCAGCAGCGCCGGCCGGTCCAGGCGGCCACTTTCCTTCTCGAGCAGCAGATGCGCCAGTGTCTGCAGGGTCTTGCCCAGCCCCATGTCATCGGCCAGCACGCCGCCCAGACCCTGCTGGCGCAGGTACTGCAACCACGACAGGCCTTCACGCTGATAGGGACGCAGCGTCGCCACCAGCCCCGTCGGTGGCGGCACTTCACCCAGTGCGGGTGCCTGCATCAGGCGCTGCACTAGCGCCTGGGTGTCCTTGCGCCCCCGGAACTGCAGGCGCGCCGTGTCCCGCAGCGCCTGCAGGCGGCCACGGTCAAGCGCTGACAAGCGCAGCGGCGCGCCACGCTGGGCGAACAGGTCCGCCAACAGCGCCATGATCGGCTTCAATCGAGCGGCCCGCAGTGCCAGGCGGGTGCTGTCGCCTGCCATCAACAGGATGTTCTCGTCATCGCCGATGGCGTCCAGCTGGCCACGCATCCAGCGGGGATCGGACTGCAGCACCTGCTGCAGCAGCGGAACCATCGACACGTTGCGGCCTTCCACCTGGATGTCCAGGCCCAGGTTGAACCAGCCCGCATCCGCCGGGTCGGTCTGGATGTCCAGGCCGATCTCATCCACCCGGGTGATGCGATGGCGGAAATCGTCGTCCGTCTCCACTTTCCAGCCCAGGGCTTCCAGGCGCGGCACGTCGTCCAGCAGGAACCGTGTCCAGTCATGGGTGCGCAGCTGGAACTGCGGGCCTGCGCCGTCCAATGGCGCCCGTGGCTCCGTGTCGCGATGCAGTCCCACCGTGCGCAGCTCGGCCTCGCGCCGTGACTCCTCAACCAGGTCGCGGGGCAGCAGGGCGAGCTGGCCCTCCGGATCGTGTGCGAACAGGCTCGGATCATCCAGGAACCGCACGTGCTCGTCGTATTCGAAGGCCACGGTCGCGATATCGGCCCATTGCGAAGGGTCGCGGGGGCCGAGCCACGGCGGACGGAACTCGACCGTGTGCAGGCGCAGGACGGGCGTCATCGAACGGATCAGCAACGTTGGCAGCGTGCTGCTGTCGTCGGGCATGGGGGGCGTATGGTCGATCTGCTGCAGCATCTGCGCCAGCACAGCCGCCACGTGCATGCAGTCGTGGCCGAGCAGGCAGGAACACCGGTTGCGCAGCAGGCTGCGCGGATGGCGAAGGCTGGCGGCCAGGTCGATCTCCACCCGGTAGGAGTACTTGGCCGGGATCTTTACCTCAGCGACCAGAATGTCACCGAACAGACGCATGCTGTGGACTTCCGACAGGCCATGGTCACTCATTTCCAGCGTCCGGCCTTCCATCCAGCGGAGCAGGTCTTCTTCGGTGTAGGTATGGGCCATCAACGAGGGTGGGGCGGGCACGGGGCCGGCCATTGGCAGGGGAACCCGGCATTCTACGGAACCCTGTGCGATGCCCGTGCAATGCTGCGGCGCATCCAGGCCCTTCGCCGCCCTCCAGCTAGAATGCGGTCATCCTCAACGTGCAGGGTAGTACAGCAATGCAGCAATCGACTTCCACCGGCAAGCGCAGCAAGCGCTTCGCCAGTGCGGCGGAGGCCCTGCAAGGGGTGGTCGCCGATGGCCAGACGCTGGCCGTGGGCGGCTTCGGCCTGTGTGGCATTCCCGAGGCATTGATCGCCGCGCTGCGCGACAGTGGTGCCAAGGGCCTGACCGTGATCTCCAACAATGCCGGCGTTGATGGTTTCGGCCTGGGCCAGCTGCTGGAAACCCGGCAGATCAAGAAGATGATTTCGTCCTACGTGGGCGAGAACAAGGAATTCGAGCGGCAGTTCCTGGCCGGCGAGCTCGAGCTGGAGTTCAACCCGCAGGGCACCCTGGCCGAGCGCCTGCGCGCCGGCGGTGCGGGCATTCCGGCGTTCTTCACCGCCACCGGCTACGGCACGGTGGTGGCTGAAGGAAAGGAAACCCGCGAGTTCGACGGCAAGCACTACGTGATGGAAACCGCGCTGCGCGCCGACGTGGCGCTGGTCAAGGCGTGGAAGGCTGATGAAGCGGGCAACCTGGTGTTCCGCAAGACCGCGCGCAACTTCAATCCGGCCTGCGCGATGGCCGGCAAGGTCTGCATCGTGGAAGTGGAGGAGGTGGTGCCAGTCGGCGCCATTGATCCGGACCAGGTGCACCTGCCGGGCATCTACGTACACCGCATCGTGCACAACCCGCATCCTGAAAAGCGTATCGAACAGCGCACCATCCGCGCGGAGGGCAACTGACATGGCGTGGACCCGCGATGAGATGGCGGCGCGTGCCGCCCGCGAACTGACCGATGGTGCGTACGTGAACCTGGGCATCGGCCTGCCGACCCTAGTCGCCAACCATATCCCCGAAGGGGTGGATGTGTGGCTGCAGTCGGAGAACGGCCTGCTCGGTATCGGTCCGTTCCCGACCGACGCCGAAGTGGACGCCGACCTGATCAATGCCGGCAAGCAGACCGTCACCGCGCGTGCCGGTGCCAGCTACTTCGGCAGCCACGACAGCTTCGCGATGATTCGTGGTGGTCACGTCAACCTGGCCATCCTCGGCGCCATGCAGGTCACCGACAAGGGCGACCTGGCCAACTGGATGGTGCCCGGCAAGATGGTCAAGGGCATGGGCGGCGCGATGGATCTGGTGGCCGGCGTGCAGCGCGTGGTGGTGCTGATGGAGCACACCGCCAAGAACGGCGAGCACAAGATCCTGACCGAATGCACGCTGCCGCTGACCGGCGTGGGTGTGGTCGACCGCATCATCACCGATCTGGCCGTGTTCGACGTCACCGACAAGGGCCTGTTGCTGGCGGAAGCGGCGCCGGGCGTCAGTGATGACGAGCTGAAGGAAAAGACCGGCGTGGCGTTCCAGCGCGGCTGAACGATGGGTGGAAGGGGCGCGCGGTGCCCCCTCCGCCCTCAACTGCGTCGGGCGTAAGCGTATTCGTTGCTGCCGGCCTCCGGGTCGGCCTCACCGAGGCACGCTGCGGCTGTCGTGACGCGCAGTCCGGCGTGTTCGCAGCAGGCGCCCAGCACACGTTCAATGGCATGGGCCAGCGTTCCATCGATCTGGCCCTGCTCGTCCTCGAACGCGCTGCGATGCAGATGCGCGTCCAGCAACGGGCGCAGGGCCTGCAGCCGCCACCAACCCATGCTGCCTGCACCAAAACGGCTGGCGTCCACCGGCGTTTCCAGTCCCAGCCGGGCCTGCAGCCGCGCCAATGCGGGACCATTGCCACCGACAAAATCGGCGACCGGGAGCAGGTGCCCTTCGGCCACCACCATGCCCAACCCTGGATCGGCCTGGAACGCGGCATGGATGCGCGCGGCACGTCCGCCCTGCACCAGCCGTTGCAGGAGTTCCTGGCGCCACTGGTCGCCATCGGCGCGATGCGTTGAACGCTTCGTGTGCAGCTTCAGTACTACATCGTGGCCGGTCTGCAGCAGCCCTTCGGCGACCTCCAGGAACGGAAGAATGTCACGCCCATGGTTGTCCACGGCGACGACCTCACCCTCGAGCCCATGCGCCACCAGGGCCTGCCGCACCGGCTCCGCCTGGTGTGCCGGGGTGGTCACCACGATTGTCCAGTCCAGTGCCGCTTCGCGCAGCGCGGACAGGACGTCCGGCAGCGTTTCCAGATACCAGGCATGGAGATGCACTGCCGGTTTCCGAAGCAGTGCCGGAGCAGGCACGAGTGCATCGCGGGTGGCTTGCAGCCAGGCATGACCCAGCCGTGCATCCGGTTCCAGCACGGCGCCCTCTGCCCATTCGTTCCAAGCGTTGATGAACACCATCCGCTGGCTCGCTGGCGCCGGGGCCAGGCGTTCATGGATCGTGGTACGCAGCCAGTCCCGGTAGCCGCGTGGGGATGCATGCAGGTAGACGCGGCCCCGGCCGGAGCGGCGCGCTTCGTTGTCCCAGCCCGGGTTCACGCCCGGGTAAAGCGGATAGTCCGGCAGCGGGCGGGCTGCGATTTCTGCAGCCAGTTCGCGCCAGTCGCGTACATCGCCATTGAAGGCCGGATTGAGCAGCCACTGCTGCGCCGACAACGAACGCGGGTTGCTCATGTTCGGCGGGAACTCTACTCCCGCATCGAACCCGATGTCGCGTGGATCCGGGCGCTCGAAGCCCTGCACGTACGCCAGGTGGATCTCGCCGACGCCATTGTCGCGGCACCAGCGGCGCCAACGTTCGGCGGTCGCCCGGGCGTCGGGCAGCAGGTGCGGGCGATAGACCAGCAGCATCGGCCGGCCCTCGACCTTCAAGGCTCGGCGGTCGCGCAGGTAGGGCGCGACATGCGCGATGAAGGCCAGATCGTCCTCGGCGCTGTGCTGCTGGCCGATCAGGATGTCCTCGTCGCGGCCATCCCAGCGTCGTGCCCAGTTCTCGTTGGCCCAGCACAGGCAGAACGGCAGGTCGATGCTGTCGTCGGCCAGCCACTGGTGCAGCGGATCCTCCATCAGGGTGCGGCCGCTGAACCAGTAGTAATAGAAGCAGAACGCGCCGATGCCGTACTCAGCTGCGAGGCGCGCCTGGTCCCGCATCACCTGAGGATTGCGCAGGTCGTAGAAGCCCAGGTCTGCCGGCAGGCGGGGCTGGATGTGGCCCTCGAACTGCGGCAGCGCGCGGGTTACGTTGCGCCATTCGGTAAACCCCTTGCCCCACCAGGCGTCATTCTCGGGGAAGGTGTGGAACTGCGGCAGGTAGAACGCGACCAGCGTTGCCGGCAAAGGAGACGGCAAGGTCGCCTCACGCCATGGCACGTGGCCGATCGCCTGCTCGTCGGCACGCCAGCGCAGCTGGGCGCTGGCGCGCGTGCCCCCCTCGTCCTGCTGGCCCTTGGGTGGCGGCGGTACCCAGCCGCCGTGCCGCGCCAACAGCCGGGTGCGCAACCGGTCACGCTGGGCCTGTGGCAGCGGCAAGGCCCGGAACACGGCGCGCAGCAACGGAAACAGCGACTGGCGCACGCTCATCGGGCTGGGCTCCACGAAAGGCGGCAATCGGACGGCGTCGGCATGTGGGAAACGGTCATGGCGCCATTTTCGGTGCTGGCTGCCATGACGGCAAACACCGGCGTGCTAGCGTGTGGCCATGCTGTTCCCCCACGACCTGCCCGATGCCGACGTCCAGCACCTGCCGGGCTGGCTGGCCGCGGCCGATGCCGACCGGCTCCTGTCCGCCCTGCAGGCCGAAGTCCGCTGGGAGGTCCATCGCATCCGCATGTTCGGCAACTGGGTGGATTCGCCGCGGCTGAGTTGCTGGATCGGCGATCCGCAGGCGCGCTACCGCTATTCCGGTGCTGAATTCGTGCCGCACCCCTGGCCACCCGCGTTGCGGGCCATGCGCGGGCGCCTGCAGGCGGAGGGCCTCGGCCGCTTCAACAGCGTGCTGCTGAACCGCTATCGCGGCGGTGGCGACTACATGGGCTGGCACAGCGATGACGAGCCGGAGCTGGGGCCGGCCCCGGTGATTGCTTCGCTGAGCCTGGGCGCGGCGCGCCGCTTCCTGCTGCGCCGGCGCGATGACCCGGCGCGGAAGGCCGAGTACCTGCTCGGCCATGGCGATCTGCTGGTGATGGCGGGGCAGACACAGCGGTTCTACCAGCACGCGCTGCCGAAGATGGCACGGGTGCAGGGTGAACGGATCAACCTGACGTTCCGCTGGATTACGCCACGCTGATCGGTCAGCGCGCGACGGTCGGCTGATCTGCCTGCCCGCTTGTCAGCGTCCAGCCCACCATCTCCTGTGCCAGCTGCTGCAGGCCACGTTCGAAGGCGGCGGTCACCGCCGGCACGTCGGTACTGCCGACCGGCTGCGCCTGACGGAAGGTACGGTCGGCGACCACGCGCTGGTCGGCCACATGGATCAGCTTGGCGTTGACCTCGATCACCACGGTCGGCGTGGCCTGTCCCTGGTAATCCGATTCGAAGCGGCGCACGTCGGTGGACAGCTTGTAGTCGGCGCGGATGCCGGCGGTGCTGCGGGCCACGCCGCGGATGCGGCCGGAGTCCTCGAAGCCGCGCAGCAGGGTGTCCTCGATCATGTCGGTGGCCGGCTGTGCCCAGCTGGCTCCCTTGTAGATCTCCAGCTGCGACGGCATCGGCCGCACATTGATACGCGGGCTGTCGACCATGCGCGCGGCGCTGGGCTTGGCCAGTACCAGCTGCCAGCTGGCCTGCGGCCACGCCGGGTCGGCCTTGACCTGCACGGAGGGCGAGTACAGCGTCACTGCGGTTTTCTCGCTGCTGCCAAGGATGGAGCAGCCGCCCAGCAGGGTGACCATCGAAGCGGCCAGCAGCAGGCGCGGAAGGGCGGTCGGGCTCATTTGGGTTCGAACTCCTTCGGTGCGTCGCGGCCCAGCAGGTAGCGCGCGGGGTTGTTCTCGAGGCGGTCGCTGACCCTGCGCAGATCGCGGATCAGGCCGCGCAGCTCGGTCAGCGTCGGGCCGAGCTGGCCGAGGCCATCGTTGGCGAAGCTGTTGATCGCGGCACGGTTCTCGCCAAGGATCGAGTCGGCGTTGCCGGCGGCCGAATCAAGCTTGGCCAGGGTGCCGTCGAGCTTGTCGATGATGCCCGGCAGCTGTTGCACCAGGTTCCTGTCCAGGCGCTCGATGGTGCCGTTGGTGGTCTTCAGCGTGGTGTCCAGGCTGCGGGCGGCATCGCGCGCGCTGAGCAGCAGCGCCTGCGTGCCCTGGTCACGGTCGGCCAGGCCGCCGCTGATCGTTTCCAGGTTGGCCAGCGTCGCGTTGATCGAGGCCACGTTGCGGTCGCTGAGGATCTGGTCCATGCGCTCGACGATGCGGTTGGCCACATCGGTGATGTTCTGCAGCGCCGACGGCGTGGTCGGAATGATCGGCGCCGGGTCCTTGTTGACCGTGGTCAGTGCCGGCGACTGCGGCGTACCACCGCTGAGCTGGATGATCGACGGGCCGGTCAGGCTGGTGATCGCCAGCTTGGCACGGGTATCGGTCTTGACCGGGGTGGTCGAGTTCAGGCGGATGCGTGCGACCACCTGGCGCGGGTCGTCCGGCACCAGGTTCAGTTCGATGATCGAACCCACCGCGATGCCGTTGTACTGCACCGGGCTGCCCACCGACAGGCCGGTTACTGCCTCGCGGAACACCACGCGGTATTCCTGCCAGGTACGGTCGGAGGAGTACTTGGCCGCCCACAGGCCGAAGGCCAGCAGGGCCAGGCCGGTGATCAGGGTGAACGCGCCGATCAGCACGTAGTTGGCTTTGGTTTCCATGGCTCAGGCACTCTCGATCTGTTCGCCGCGCGCGGCACGCGCACGCGGTCCGTGGAAGTATTCCTGGATCCACGGATGATCCAGTTTCTCGATGTCCGGCAGTGGCGCGTTGGCCACCACCCTGCGGTCGGCGATCACCGCCACCCGGTCGCAGATCGCATACAGCGTGTCCAGGTCGTGGGTGATCAGGAACACGGTCAGCCCCAGCGCTTCCTGCAGGGTCTTGATCAGGCGGTCGAAGGCGGCCGCGCCGATCGGGTCGAGCCCGGCGGTCGGTTCATCCAGGAACAGCAGTGGCGGGTCCAGTGCCAGCGCGCGGGCCAGGCCGGCGCGCTTGCGCATGCCGCCGGACAACTGGGAGGGCAGTTTGTTGATCGCATCGGCGGGCAGGCCGGCCAGCTTTACCTTCAGCAGCGCCAGTTCGTAATGCCAGCGCTCGGGCAGTTCGCGGTGGTGCTCCTTCAACGGCACCTGCACGTTCTCGCCTACGGTCAGCGACGAAAACAACGCACCGTCCTGAAACAGCACGCCGGTGTTGCGCTCGATGTGCAGGCGGCTTTCGGCATCGTCGGCGCGCGCGTCGCGGCCGAGCACCTCGATCTGCCCTTCGTCGGGCACGCGCAGGCCGAGGATCGAGCGCATCAGCACCGATTTGCCGGTGCCCGAACCGCCGACCACGCCGAGGATCTCGCCGCGGCGCACGTCCAGGTCCAGGTCTTCATGCACGGTCTGGCTGCCGAAGCGGTTGACCAGCCCGCGCACGCGGATGGCCAGGTCGTGGCCGTCGTCGTCCTGCATGGGAATGTCGTCGGGCATCGGATGCGTGCTCATGTCACCAGTCCATGTGCATGAACCACAACGCCGCGAAGGCGTCGATGATGATCACCAGCGAGATGGTCTGCACCACGCTGGAGGTGGTGCGTTCGCCCACCGACTGCGCCGTGCCTTCCACCTTCAGGCCTTCCAGGCAGCCGATCAGGCCGATCACCAGCGCGAACACCGGCGCCTTCGACAGGCCGACCAGCATGTGCCGCACTTCCATCGTCTCGTGCATGCGCGCGATGTACATCTGCGGCGGGATGTCGAGGTCGAACGCACCGACGGTGATGCCGCCGGCCAGGCCGGCGATCATTGCAATGAAGGTCAGCAGCGGCAGGGTGACCAGCAGCGCCAGCAGCCGTGGCAGCACCAGCAGGTCGATCGGATCCAGGCCCAGGGTGCGCATCGCATCGATTTCCTCTCGCGCCTTCATCGCACCGATCTGTGCGGTGAAGGCGCTGGCGGTGCGGCCGGCCAGCACGATCGCGGTCAGCAGTACCGCGAACTCACGCAGGAAGGCGATGTTGACCAGTTCGACCACGTAGATCTCGGCGCCGAAGTCGCGCAGGATGGTCGAGCCGAGGAAGGCGATCACCGCGCCAACCAGATAGGACAGCAGCGCTACCAGCGGTACCGCGTCCAGCCCGACCTGCTCCATCTGGTGCACGGTGGCGGTCATCCGGAAGCGGCGGGGTTCCTTGACCAGGCGCGCCGCCTTGGCCAGGTTCTCGCCGAGGAAGCTGCACAGCGCCTTGATGTTGTGGCCGGTGGCATGGACGCTGACACCCAGCCGTTCCAGTGCCGCCAGCACACCGAAATCGCGCTTGGGCTTGGGCCGGTCGTCGGCCACTTCCTCGATGGTGCACACCAGCGCCTGGTGATCCGGGCGGAACTTCAGTGCGTCCTCGCCGAGGTCGGCGCGATGGGCCACGCGCAGCACCTGCAGCACGCCGGCCGAATCCATCTTCTCGATGGCGGTGGCATCGATGCCGGTCAGCGTGTCGGGAACGCCGCGCAGGACTTCGGCCGCGGCCAGCGCGGTCTTCAAGGTCCAGGTGCCGGACAGGTGGATCACGCCCGGGTCATGGGCATCCTGTTCGAGCTGGGGGGCGTGGTTCGGGGTCACTTGGGCCATTCGGGTCGCAGCATAACCGTTCTGTATTGGGCTTCGCGTCGAACTCGGATGAATTTCTCCGGTAGGGCCCAGCCTAGGTAATACTACGGCGCATGTCCGCAGACGCTCACACGATCCCCACGCCCCAGGCCAGCTACGCGCAGCGCGTGGCCTTCGTTTCCGAGATCGCCGGACGCCTGCACAGCTATGGCACAACGGCCCAGCGCCTGGAAACGGCGGTGGTGGCACTGGCCCGCCAGCTCGATCTGGATTGTGAACCGTGGTCGAATCCCACCGGTATCATCCTCAGCTTCAGCGACCCGGCGCAGGCGATCGGCTCCAGTGACATCACCCGCGTGATCCGCCTGGCGCCCGGCGAGAACGACCTGCACAAGCTCAGCGTCGCCGACCATATCGCCGAGGAAGTGGCCAATGGGCGGATGAGCATTGCCCAGGGCCACACCGCATTGCGCCAGCTGGACAAGGATCCGGGCCGGCGCGGCAAGCTGCGCACCATCCTTTCGTTCACCCTCGGCGCGGCCGGCGTGGCCGGCATGTGGAAGCTGCCGTGGCTGGACATCGCCACCGCCGGTGTCATCGGCCTGATGATCGGCCTGCTCGGCATGGTCACCGACCGTCGCCCGGCCACCCGCGAAGCCGCCGAGGCACTGGCCGCGCTGCTGGCCGGCCTGGTCGCCACGCTGGTCGCGTCCTTCATCGGCGCGCTCAACCTCAACACAGTGATCATCGCCTCGCTGGTGGTGCTGCTGCCGGGCATGTCGCTGACCAATGCGGTCAATGAACTGGCCAGCCAGCACTGGGTGTCGGGGACCGCGCGCTTCGCCGGTGCGCTGACCACCATCATGAAACTCAGTGTCGGCGCGATGATCGCGGTGACCCTGGCCGACGTGCTCGGCCTCGACCCGGTGATCCGCGCGGCGCGGCCGCAGGGGCCTTGGGTGGAGTGGGGCTCGCTGCTGACCGCGGCGTTCGCCTTCGCGATGCTGTTCAAGGCCAACCGCCGCGATTACCCGTGGGTGATCGCCGCCTCGGTGGCCGGCTATGCGATCTCCAAGTTCGGTGGCCACGCCTGGGGCGCGCCGGCCGGCATCTTCCTGTCGGCGATGCTGCTGACCGCCGGTGGCAATCTGTTCGGCCGCCTGGTGGGCCGCCCGGGTGCGATCATCCGCCTGCCTGGCATCATCATGATGGTGCCAGGCAGCACCAGCCTGCGCGGCGTGCTGACCCTGGTCCAGCAGCAGGACGTGGGTGCCGGCCAGAGCGTGTTCCTCACCGTGCTCAACGTGGTGATGGCCCTGGTCGCCGGCCTGCTGTTCGGCAACCTGCTGATGCCCGCGCGCAAAACCCTGTAGGTGTGGACCGTTGGTCCACACACCGAAGAATGAAAAACGCCGGCTTTCGCCGGCGTTTTTCATTGCATCCCGATCCGGCCTCAGGCCTTCTTGATCAGGAAATCTTCCGGCTTCTTGTTGCCCTTGGCGGTCAGTTCGGCCATCCAGCGCGGCTGCTTGCCACGACCGGTCCAGGTTTCCTTGGGGTTGGCCGGGTTGCGGTACTTCGGGGCAACCTTGCCCAGCTTGCGGCCAGCGGCCTTCGACGGTGCCTTGGCGACCTTGGCCACCTTGCGCGCGCGCGGGGCCGGGGCGTCGCCGAACAGTTCCTCGATGGTGTAACCCTCGGTCTTGGCCAGCTTGGTCAGCTGTGCCCGGACCTTGGTGATCGGCCGGCGCTTGGCGACGATGGTCTGCTGCTTCTTGGCGGTGCGGATCAGGGCGCCCAGCTCGCGTGCCGACAGGCCGGTCAGGTCAATGCTCATTTACGGTTACTCCGGAAACTAATAAGTGGACGGGACGAGCCAGTCCATGGCGTCGCGGGACAGAATAAAGATGAATTAATCCCAGCACAAATGCAGACGGGTCATGGCCTGGCAGCATCCCGGCTGCATTGCGTCGATTTTGACCGGATTATGTCCGCTGCAATATTGCTCAAATGGGCGTCAGGTAAAAAAAGACCGGGGCATGCCCCGGTCTTTTCCTGATCAACCCTGCAGGCGCTGCAGCAGGGTGGCCTTGTCCAGGCTTTCCGCTTCGCTGGCGCGGCGCGAGCGGTACTCGTAGGTACCGGAGGCCAGGCCCCGTTCGCTGACCACCACGCGGTGCGGGATGCCGATCAGTTCCATGTCGGCGAACATCGCGCCCGGGCGCAGGCCACGGTCGTCGAGTGCCGCGTCCAGGCCCGCATCGCGCAGCTCCTGCAGCAGGTTGGCCGCGGCGTCGGCCACGGCGGCGTCGCCCTTCGGGTTGATCACGCACACCACCACCTGCCACGGCGCCATCGCGTCCGGCCAGATGATGCCGGCATCGTCATGGTTCTGTTCGATCGCGGCAGCCACCACGCGTGAGATACCGATGCCATAGCAGCCCATCGCCATCACCGCCGCCTTGCCGTTCTCGTCCAGCACCGTGGCATCCAGCGCTTCGGCGTACTTGCGGCCCAGCTGGAACACGTGGCCGACTTCGATGCCACGGGCGATCTTCAGTTCGCCACCGTCCAGCGCGCGGTCACCGGCACGCACGTTGCGGATGTCGGCCACTTCCGGTTCCGGCAGGTCGCGGCCCCAGTTGACGCCGGCCAGGTGGAAACCGGCTTCGTTGGCGCCGACGACGAAGTCGGACATCGCCGCCACTTCGCGATCAGCCACCACGCGGATGGCCTTGGCTGGGGCGACCGGGCCGAGGAAGCCCGGCACGCTGCCCAGGTACTCGGCGATTTCCGCCTCGCTGGCGAAGCGCTGTTCGTCCAGGCCGGCAACCTTGGCCAGCTTGATCTCGTTGACCTCATGGTCGCCGCGCACCAGCACCAGCACGAACTGCTGTGCCTTGCCTTCGCCGGCGATCAGTGCCACCGACTTCACCGTGCGCTGCAGGTCGATGCCGAGCAGCGCCGCGACATCCTCGCAGGTCTTCTGGGCAGGGGTGTCGACCTTGCGCATGGCTTCGCTGGCGGCCGCGCGCGGTGCCGGATCGGCGGCGATCGCCGCTTCCATGTTGGCCGCGTAGTCCGAACCGGTGGAGAACACCAGCGCGTCTTCGCCGGAATCGGCGATCACGTGGAATTCCTGCGACGCATCACCGCCGATCGCACCGGAGTCGGCCTGCACCATGCGGAAATCCAGGCCGAGGCGGGTGAAGATGCGGCTGTAGGCGGACTTCATGTTCTCGTACTCGCGCACCAGGCACTCATCGTGCAGGTGGAACGAATAGGCGTCCTTCATCAGGAACTCACGCGAACGCATCACGCCGAAGCGCGGACGGATCTCGTCGCGGAACTTGGTCTGCACCTGGTAGAAGTTCACCGGCAGCTGCTTGTAGCTGGACAGCTCAGCGCGAGCGAAGTCGCAGGCGGCTTCTTCGGCGGTCGGGCTGTAGCAGAACACCTGGTCCTTGCGGTCCTTGATCTTCAGCAGCTGCGGGCCGAACTTCTGCCAGCGGCCGGTCTGCTCCCATAGTTCCTTCGGCTGGATGGTCGGGATCTGGAATTCCACGGCACCGGCGCGGTCCATTTCCTCGCGCACGATGCGCTCGACCTTGCGCAGCACGCGCAGGCCCAGCGGCGACCAGGTGTACAGGCCCGATGCCAGCTTGCGGATCATGCCCGCGCGCAGCATCAGCCGATGGCTGGTGAGCTCGGCGTCGCTGGGGGTTTCCTTGGTGGTGTGCAGGTGGAACTGGGAGAGGCGCATCGTCGGCTTCGGATAACGGCAGAGACGCCTATTCTGCCAGCCCGGCCGGGGTGGGGGGTACTGGCAGGGCTGCGCCCTGCACCCGCCTCAAGCAACGTCAACAGCAACAGCAACAGCGGGCTATACGTGGGATGGCGGGGTGGGTCCGGTTGCGGGAGACGCCGTAAATACGTCCCTGTAGGCTCGGTCGCGCCATCCATGGCGCTCACGCCCCCGCAACCGGACCCACCCCGCCTTCGACAGTTTTCCGCGATCTGTCGGAAAGCCATTGGGGTCAGATCCGTTTTCCGCAGGAAAACGGATCTGACCCCGGATTCAATTCGATATCTGACAGATTTCATCCACGCATGGCGTGGATCTACTGGCCACCGGCCAACTGTCGAAGGCGGGGCACTGTGGGTTTGCGGGGTGTGAGCCGCATGGATGCGGCGACCAAGCCCCCATGGACGGGTTTACGGCGTCCCCGCAAACCCACAGTGCCCCGCCATCCCACGGAATGCCGCTCTGGCTTTGGCTTTGGCTTTTGTCGTTGCCGTTGCCGTTGCATTGAGCAGGTGCAGGGCTGCAAGCCCTGCCGATACCCTCACTCCGCCGGGCAGTAAGCCTTGATGGCGGCTTCAGCCAATCCCTTCTGCGCACTGCGCTGCTCCGGAGCCAACGGGGTATCGGCCTTGCCATCGCCATCGGTGTCCTGCATCACCTGGCCGCCACCGTCCAGCAGGGCCAGGTTGGCCCGGGCTGTGCTGCACTGCTCGGGCACCGGTGCGGTCGGGGTCTCGGCGCTGGCCGCAGCCTGTGGGCTGCGTGCCTGCGCCCGGGTCTCGAATTTCCTGCCCGCCGGAGGGGTCTCCGAATACTGGGTCACGCCATTGGCGTCCTTCCATTTATAGACCGGGCCAGCCACGACGTTGGCACTGGCCAACAGCAGCAGGCATCCAAGGCAGGACAGGACACGCATGGCAAACTCCACGGAATGGGCGTAGAACGCCGATTGCAGCATTGGCGCCGAGCACTGGCAAGTCGATTAAACTGGATTCCATGGACCCGATCACACCGCCGCCGCGTTCGCGCACGATTTACCTGCTGCCCAACCTGTTCACCACCGCCGGCCTGTTTGCCGGCTTCTACGCGATCATCGCCGCGGCCAACGGGGACTTCGTCAACGCCAGCATCGCCGTGTTCGTGGCAGCGGTGATGGATGGCCTGGATGGGCGCGTGGCGCGCCTGACCGGTACCAGCAGCGAATTCGGCGTGCAGTACGACTCGCTGGCCGACCTGGTCAGCTTCGGCATGGCCCCGGCACTGGTGATGTACCACTGGTCGCTGTCGTGGCTGAAGTTCGATGACCCGCTGCTCGGCCGCGTCGGCTGGGCCGTGGCCTTCCTGTATGCCGCCTGCGCGGCGCTGCGCCTGGCCCGCTTCAACACCCAGGTGGCAGTGGTCGACAAGCGCTGGTTCGTCGGCCTGGCCAGCCCGGCCGCGGCTGGCTTGATGATGTCCTTCGTCTGGGCCTTTGCCGATGGCAACCTGGGCTGGGACGGCAACCAGCTGCGCTACGTGGCGCTGGCGGTGACGATCGTTGCGGCGCTGCTGATGGTCAGCCGCATCCGCTTCTGGAGCTTCAAGGGCGGCGGCGCCAAGGGTACCGGTTCCGACCGCGTGCCGTTCCTGGTGCTGGCGCTGGTACCGGTGGCCATCGCCATCGCGGTCATCGATCTGCCGCGCGTGCTGTTCGCGGTGGGCATCCTGTACGCCTTGTCCGGCCCGGTGATGTGGGCCGTGCAGCGCCTGCGCAAGAAGCCCGAGGCCGCGTGAGCCAGGACCTGCCCGTGCTGTGGTCACCGGCCCAGCAGGCCTGGCTGCAGGCCATGGGCTACACCGTCTATCACGACGGCCAGCTGGCCGCCGAGCTGGATGCCGCGCTGCAGCTGAGCGTGGCCGAAGCCGAGGCGGCTGCCGCGCCAGCGGTGGAGCAGGCGCGGGCACCCACCGCACCCGCGCGCGAGCCTCTGGCTGCGGCCACACCGGTTTCCCGCCAGGAGCGCCCGGCACCGCCGCGTCGCGAGACCCCGGTCAGCGCACCGGACACCGCGCCCGCCGCTGCCCGCCCGCTGCCCGGCGGCAATGCCCGGCAGCCGGTGGTGCGGCTGCCGGATCGCCTGCAGATCGCCTTGCTGCGCGCTTCCGGCTGCAACCCCAACGATCCGGCCACGCAGGCGCTGATGGACAGCTGGCCGCTGGACCAGCTGCGCCAGGACCCAGCCGCCAAGCGCGCGCTGTGGCCGCAGCTGCGCGCCCTGCGCAAGCGGGGCACGCCATGAGTGCGGTCAGCCAGCCGGGTCCGGTCAGCCTGCGTGCGCTGCGCGAGAGCGACCTCAACGCGGTGATGGCGATTGAAGTACGCGGCTATCCGTTTCCCTGGACCCGCGGCATCTTCGTTGACTGCCTGCGTGCGGGTTATCCAGGCCTGGCCATGGAGCGCGATGGCCAGTTGATCGGCTATGGCGTGCTCAGCATCGCGGCCGACGAGGCCCATGTGCTGAACGTCTGCATCGACCCGCTGACGCAGTCGCGTGGGCTCGGACGCCAGCTGTTGCGCGCGCTGGTGCAGCTGGCCGGCGACCGGGGTGCGCAGCGGGTGTTCCTGGAAGTGCGTCCGTCCAACACGCCGGCGCTGGCGCTGTACCACAGCGAAGGCTTCAACGAGATCGGCCGCCGCCCGCGTTACTACCCGGCCGCACAGGGCCGCGAGGACGCGGTGGTGATGGCGATCGAACTGGTCGACGGCGACCTGCAGGCGATGCCGCCGCTGTAACCGGGATGGGTTGCCGGCCAGCGGCCGGCACTACCGACGGATCTCCGCTGTCATCGACAGATCACCTGCCGTGGTAGGTGCCAATCTTGGTTGGCACGCATTGTTCACGCCAACCGCAGTGCCAATACACCGCCTACGATGAGCGCCGCCGCCAGCCAGCGCGCACGCGGAATGCGCTCGCGCAGCAGGAACACCGAGATCAGCAGCGCGAACAGGATCGAAGACTCACGCAGCGCCGAGACCATCGCCACCGGCGCTTGGGTCATCGCCCACAACGCCATCGCATAGGACGCCGTGGTGCCGACGCCGCCGGCCAGACCGAGAGGCCAATGCTGCCGCGCATAGTCCAGCACCGCGCCGCGCCGGGTGTACAGCGTCCACAATGGCAGGGGAATGCCCGACAGCAGGAACAGCCACAGCGTGTAGCTGAGCGCACTGCCGGACTGGCGCGCACCCTGCGCATCGACCAGGGTGTAGGTGGCGATCATCGCCGCGGTCAGCAGTGGCAAGCGCAGTTGGCCGCCACGCGCACCCAGTGCCATGCACAGGATGCCGGTGCTCACCAGCACCACGCCCAGCCACGCGGCAGCTGGCAATGGTTCGCCCAGCAGGGTGCCGACCAGCGCAACCAGGATCGGCGCGCTGCCACGCATCAGCGGATAGGCCAGGCTCATGTCGACCTGCTGGTAACAGCGTGCGACCAGCCCGTAATAGGTCACCTGCAGCAGCACCGAAGCAGCCAGCCACGGCCAGCTGTGCGCGGCGGGGAATGGCAGGAAGGGCAGGGCGGCGGCGGACAGCAGCGCGGCGCTGCCGGTGACCAGCACGGTACCGAGGAATTTGTCTGGTCCGCGCTTGACGATCGCATTCCAGCTGGCGTGCAGGGCCGCAGCCGCGAGGACCAGCAGGAAAATGGAAGGAGGCATCGGGCGATGATGCCATGTCGGGAAAATGGAAACGCCGGGCATTGCCCGGCGTTTCCGATTCCGCATCGGTAGATGCCAACCTCTCCCGCCGTGGTAGGTGTCAACCTTGGCTGGCACGCACCAGAGCGCGGCGCTTACAGCTTCGCGCGCTGCTCGCGCAGGCCGGCCAGTTGGGTATTCCAGTCGGCCAGTCGCACGCGTTCCTGCTCCACCACCGCCGGTGGCACCTTGTCGGTGAACCTGGCCAGCTTGGTCTCGCTCTTTTCCTTTTCGGCTTCGACGCGGGCGATTTCCTTGTCCAGGCGCACGCGCTCGGCATCGAGATCGACCAGGCCTTCCAGCGGCACCAGCAGCTTCAGCTCGCCCACGATCGCAGCGGCAGCCGGCGGTGCGCTTTCGCCTTCGGCCAGCCACTGGATGCTGTCCAGCTTGAGCAGGAACGACAGTGATGCGCTGAAGCGTTCGATGCGCACGCGGTCCTGCTCCAGGCCGGCCTGCAGGCGCAGCGGCACCTGCTTGGACGGGGCGACGTTCAGTTCGCTGCGCACGCGACGCACCGCACTGATCACGGCCTTCAGCCATTCCACGTCGGCCTCGGCCTGGGCGAAATCACCGGCGAATTCGGCGGCGGTCGGGTACGGGCGCAGCGACAGCGTGGTTTCGGCCAGGCCCAGGCGCGGGGCCAGCTGCTGCCACAGCTGTTCGGTGATGAACGGGGTGAGCGGGTGCAGCAGGCGCAGCAGCGCTTCCAGCACGTACAGCAGGGTGTGGCGGGTGCTTTCGGCATCAGCCGCGTCGGCACCGTTCAGGGCCGGCTTGCTCAGTTCCAGGAACCAGTCGCAGAACTCATTCCAGGCGAACTCGTACAGGCACTGCGCCAGCAGGTCGAAGCGGTAGTTGGCGTAGTGGCCCTGCGCCTCGGTGGACACTGCGGCCAGGCGCGCCAGGATCCAGCGCTCGGCATCGGTACGCGGCTTGGGCACGCCGGTGAACGCCGCGCCTTCAGTGTTCATCAGCGCGAAGCGGCTGGCGTTCCACAGCTTGTTGCAGAAGTTCTTGTAGCCCTCGGCGCGGTTCATGTCGAACTTGATGTCGCGGCCGTGGGTGGCCAGCGCGGCGATGGTGAAACGCAGCGCATCGGCACCATGGGCAGCAATGCCGTCCGGGAATTCCTTGCGGGTGGCCTTCTCGATCTTCTCCACCATCTTCGGCTGCATCAGTCCGCCGGTGCGCTTGGCGACCAGGTCGTCGATGGTGATGCCGTCGATGATGTCCAGCGGGTCGAGCACGTTGCCCTTGCTCTTGGACATCTTCTGGCCCTGGCCGTCGCGGATCAGGCCGGTGAAGTAGACGTCCTTGAACGGGATCTTCCCGACCAGGTTGTCGGTGGCCATGATCATGCGCGCCACCCAGAAGAAGATGATGTCGAAGCCGGTGATCAGCACCGACGACGGCAGGTAGCGGTCGAAGCCGCGCTCGGCCATCGCCTGCTCGTTCGGCCAGCCCAGGGTGGAGAAGGGCCACAGCTGCGAGGAGAACCAGGTCTCCAGCACGTCGCTTTCCTGGTTCAGCACCACATCGCTGCCGAGGTTGTTCTTCGCGCGCACTTCGTCTTCGCTGCGACCGACGTAGCAGTTGCCGGTGGCGGCGTCGAACCACGCCGGAATGCGGTGGCCCCACCACAGCTGGCGGCTGATGCACCAGTCCTGGATGTTGTTCATCCAGTGGCGGTAGGTGTTGATCCAGTTCGGTGGCACGAAGGCGATGGTTCCGTCTTCGACCAGTTCCAGGCCGCGCTTGGCCAGGTCGTCCATCTTCACGAACCACTGGTCGGTCAGGTACGGCTCGATCACCTGGCCGGTACGGTCGCCGCGCGGCACCTGCAGCTTGTGCGCCTTGGTCTCGACCAGGATGCCCAGGTCTTCCAGCTCGGCCAGCACGGCCTTGCGCGCGGCGTAACGGTCCAGGCCCTGGAAGCGTTCCGGCGCATTTTCATTCAGCGCTGCCACCGGGGTGAACAGGTTGATCATTGGCAGGCTGTGGCGCACGCCCACTTCATAGTCGTTGAAGTCATGCGCCGGGGTGACCTTGACCACGCCGGTGCCGAACGCACGGTCCACGTAGTCGTCGGCGATCACCGGCACGCGGCGGCCGGTCAGCGGCAGCACCACGTTCTTGCCGATCAGGTGCGCATAGCGCTCATCTTCCGGGTGCACCATCACCGCGGTATCGCCCAGCAGGGTTTCCGGGCGGGTGGTGGCGACGACCAGGTAATCGCGGGTTTCGCGCAGGGTTTCCACGCCGTCGGCATCGCGCTCGACGTGTTCGTAGCTCAGGCCTTCATCCAGGGTGTAGGCGATCGACCACAGGAAGCCGTCCTCCTCGGCGCTCTCCACTTCCAGGTCGGAAATGGCGGTCTTCAGCACCGGGTCCCAGTTGACCAGGCGCTGGCCGCGGTAGATCAGGCCCTGTTCGTACCAGCGCACGAAGGCTTCGTTGACCGCCGCCGATGGCTGCGGGTCCATGGTGAAGGTGCTGCGCGACCAGTCGGCGGAGGTGCCGAGGCGGCGCATCTGGCGCTCGATGGTGTCGCCGGACTGCTGCTTCCACTCCCAGACCTTGCCGATGAAGCCCTCGCGGCCCAGCGAATCGCGGGTCTCGCCCTTGCCTTCCAGCGCCAGGTTGCGGCTGACCACCATTTCGGTGGCGATGCCGGCATGGTCGGTACCGACCTGCCACAGCGTGTCGTAGCCGCGCATGCGGTGGTAGCGCACCAGCGCGTCCATCAGGGTCTGCTGGAACGCGTGGCCCATGTGCAGGGTGCCGGTTACGTTCGGCGGCGGCAGCAGGATGGTGTACGGCTCGCCCGTGCCGGACGGCTTGAAGTGGCCGGCCTTCTCCCAGGCCTCGTAGAGGTCGGTCTCGAAGGACTTCGGGTCGTAGCTGGAGGCGAGTTGGGTCATGCGGGGGAACCAGGAGGTAATCGTTGAAGGATCAGGGCGCGGCGGCGGCCCATCAAGGGGGCCGGGGCGCGCTTACATGTCGTGCTTGTTCAGGTCGTAACCGGCGGCCTTGTACTGGCGCCAGCGTTCGCGCAGCGGTTCGCGCGCTTCCGGGTCGGCCGGAACCACTTCCAGCACGCGCTCGCACTCGCCCAGCCAGGGTTCATCACGCAGGTTGATCACCAGCGGACGCGCCGGTGCCCCGGTGCCGTGTACGGCGATCAGCACCAGCGCTTCTTCCTCGTCCATGTCCTCGCCGGCGATCTGGTGCGGGATGTAAGCGTCGTTGTCGAACGCCCACAGCAGTTCGTCCAGCTCCTCGGCCTGGGCCTGGTCGCGGGCCAGCACCAGGGTGAACAGCCCGGCGTCGTTGGCCTTGCGCGCCAGCTCGCAGACCAGGCGCAACGGCTCGGTCAGGAAGCGGGGCTTGGCGATCAGGTAGAAGTCGGCGCGGGGCATGGCAGGGTCCGGGTCAGGCAGGGTTCCGGCGGTGCCGGGCGAGGCCCCGGCCGGCGGGCGCCGGCCAGGGTCGGGTACGGCATCAGGCGCGGGCGGCCTGGTCCAGCAGCCACTGGCTCAGCAGGCCGACCGGGCGGCCGGTGGCCATGCCACGCTTGCCTTCATCGCTGGCAACGCCGGCGATGTCCAGGTGGGCCCAGCGCTGGCCTTCGGCGAAGCGCGACAGGAAGCAGCCAGCGGTGATCGCGCCGGCCCAGCGGCCGCCGATGTTGTAGACGTCGGCGAAGCTCGAATCCAGCATCGGCTGGTACTCGTCCCACAGCGGCAGGCGCCAGGCGCGGTCGAACACGTGCTCGCCGGCGGCCAGCAGCTCGTTGGCCAGGTCGTCGTGCTTGCTCATCAGGCCCGCGGTCTGGTGGCCGAGGGCGACCATGCAGGCACCGGTCAGGGTGGCCACGTCGACCAGCGCGGCCGGCTCGAAGCGCTGCGCGTAGGTCAGCGCATCGCACAGGATCAGGCGGCCTTCGGCGTCGGTGTTGCCGACTTCGATGGTCTTGCCCGACATCGAGGTGATCACGTCGGACGGGCGGTAGGCGTTGCCGTCGATGGCGTTTTCCACGGCCGGCACCACCACCACCAGGTTCAGCGGCAGCTTGGCCTTGACCGCAGCGACGAAGGTGCCGATGACGTTGGCGCCACCGCACATGTCGTACTTCATTTCTTCGATGCCGCCCTGGGTCTTCAGGTTGACGCCACCGGTATCGAAGGTGATGCCCTTGCCGACCAGCACATAGGGCTTGGCGTCGTCAGCACCGGTCCACTTCAGCACCACCAGGCGCGGGCGGTTGGCCGAACCACGGGCCACGGCCAGCAGCGAGCCCATGCCCAGCGCTTCCATCTGGTGCTCGTCGAGGATCTCGGCCTCGGCACCGTCATGCTCGCCGGCGAACTTCACACCCACCTCGGCCAGGTAGGCCGGGGTGCAGTAGTTCGGCGGCAGGTTGCCCAGCTCGCGGGCGAACTCGACACCGGCGGCGATGGCCTGGCCCTGGGCCAGGGCCTGCGCGTCGTCACCGGCGATGGCCAGCTGGGCCAGGCCGGCGTCGTCGGCCTTCTTCTTGCCCAGGGTGGCGGTGTAGCGGTAGGCGGCGTGATCGGCGGCGATCACCGCCTGGCGGATCGCCCAGGCCGCGTCGCGGTCCTTGATGGCCACTTCAGACAGGGTGAACAGTGCGCTGCGGGCAGCACCGGCCTTCAGCGCGCGCACGGCGTCGCCGACGGCCTTCAGATACTGCGGCACGCCGAAACGGGCGACTTCGCCCAGGCCGACCACCAGCACGCGCGGGGCGGTCACGCCCGGCAGGTCATGCAGCAGGGTGGTGGCGCCGGTCTTGCCGGACAGGTCGCCGCGCTGGGCCAGGGCGGCCAGGCGGCCACCGCTGGCGGCGTCCAGGGCCTGTGCGGCCGGGGTCAGGGTATGGTCGGCATACGCGCCGACCACCAGGCAATCAACGGTGGCGGCGGCCGGAGCAACGTGGTTCAGGGTGAATTCGAGGGCCATTGAGCAGATTCCATTGGCGAGTCCGTACAATCGCAGGCCGTTTACGCCCAGACAGTAGACTGGGCGGCACCGCGAACGAACCCCAGAGTTTAAACCACCGCCCCATGCTGAAGCTCGACCGATACCTGCTGGGCGATTTCGTCCAGAGTTTCCTGGCTACCCTGATCGTCCTGCTGGTGGTCAGCGTGGGCGGCGTGCTGGTGGACATCCTCGGCAACATCGCCGACGGGCGGCTGCCGGCCAAGCTGCTGTTCTCGCAGCTGGGCCTGCAGTTCATCGCCTACCTGCCGCTGATCCTGCCGCTGGCGCTGATGCTGGGCCTGCTGCTGGCCATCGCCCGCCTGTACCGCGACTCGGAGATGGCGGTCATCACCGCCATTGGCGTGGGCCCCAAGCGCCTGCTGCGGCCGCTGCTGATGCTGGTGGTGCCGGTGGTGCTGCTGGTCGGCGCCTGCTCGCTGTGGCTGGGCCCGTGGGCCGGCCGGGTGGCCGAGCAGATGATCATCGAGGCCAACCGCAGCGTGCTGATGGCCGGCCTGGAGCCGGGCCGCTTCACCCCGCTGCCCAATGGCGGCGTGGTCTACCTGTCCTCGATCTCGCCCGATGGCACCCAGCTGGGCAAAGTGTTTCTGCAGCGCCAGAAGGATGACCGCCTGGAGGTGGTGTCGGCCAATGGCGGTCGCATGTTCTTCGAGGGTACCCGCCAGCGCTTCCTGGAGCTGGATGACGGCCACCAGGTGGAAGGGCCGGTGGCCGGTGCGCTGGACTACCGCCTGGCGACCTTCGCCCGCAATGACGTGGCCCTGCCCGATGGCGCGCAGATCCGCACCGAGGATGACCCGGAACTGATGCCGACCCTGCAGCTGATCGGCGATGAGCGTCCGCAGGCGCAGGCGCAGCTGCACCGCCGCCTGGCCCCGCCGCTGATCGCGCTGGCGTTCGCCCTGCTGACCGTGCCGCTGGGCCGCAGCTCGCCGCGCCAGCAGCGCTACGGCCGCATGATGCTGGCGCTGATGGCCTACATGGTCGGCACCAACCTGATGTTCATCGGCAGCGGCTGGATCGCCAACGGCAAGATCCCCCCTGCGCTCGGCCTGTGGTGGTTGACCCTGCCGCTGCTGGCGCTGGCCATCTGGATGTATGCACGTGATGGCCGCCTGGGCCGCCCGAAGGGAGCCCGCGCATGAGGCTGCGCCCGATGCGTTTCGACCTGTACCTGGGCCGGTCGGTGTTCACCACCGTGTTGCTGACCTGGGCCGTACTGGTCGGCCTGGACGTGGTGATGGCGTTCTCCGGCGAGTTCAAGGACATCGGCAAGAACGGTTACACCCTGGGCCATGCCGCCGCCTGGGTGCTGTACACGGTGCCGCGCCGCGCCTACACCATGTTCCCCACCGCCGCGGTGATCGGTGCGCTGATGGGCCTGGGCCAGCTGGCTGCCACCTCCGAGCTGACCGCACTGCGCGCGCTGGGCCTGTCGCGCAAGCGGCTGAGCGTGTCGGTGGCGATCGCGCTGTCGCTGCTGACCGCGGTGATGGTGCTCAGCGCCGAGACGCTGGGTCCCTGGGGCCAGGATCGTGCCGATGCGTTGAAGTCCAGTGCCAAGTGGGGGCGGGATATCGCCACCAGCCGTTATTCGGGCCTGTGGGCACGCGAGGGCGATACCTTCCTCAATGCGCAGAGTGGCGAGGAGCAGCTGGTTGGCGACAAGGGCACGCGCCTGATCCTGCGCGACGTGCGCCTGTATCGCATCGCTGAAGACGGCCGGATCGCCTCGCTGACCCATGCTGCCACCGTCGAGCATGACAAGGATGGCTGGGTATTGACGGGCGTGCGCCGGGACACCTTTGGTGAACGCTCGGCCACGCGTGAGGAAGTGGCGCGCGAAGCGTGGAATTCTTCGCTGGATCCGGCGGCGCTGGCCACCGGCATCGCCAAGCCGCGCAACCTCAGCGTGGCCGAACTGAGCACCAGCATCGCCTATCGCCAGCGCAACGGGCTGGATGCGCGCGACTTCGAGGATGTGTACTGGAGCCGCTGGTTCTACCCGGTGAACGTGCTGGCGCTGTGCCTGGCGGCGGTGCCGTTCGCGTTCGGTTCGCTGCGCAGCGGCGGCATGGGCAAGCGCCTGTTCCTGGGCATCCTGTTCGCGCTGGGCTTCTGGCTGCTGCAGCTGTTCTTCGGTCGCATGGCCGGCGCGTTGAAGTTCGATTACCGCATTGCCTATGCGCTGCCACCGATCGTGATGCTGGCGGTGTCCGGACTGCTGTTCCGGCGCAAGTCGGGCTGATTCTGATTGTTGTAGAGCCGAGCCTGTGCTCGGCTGTCGCGTACAGTGCGGAAAGCAGCCGAGCACGGGCTCGGCTCTACAGACAGCGCCTTACCGTTTCGGCATCCGCACCAAGCGGGTGCCGCTGGCGCGGTCATGCCAGGTCAGGCGTTCGCGATCGACCCACGCCCACCAGAAGCCCAGTCCACCCAGCAGCAGGGATAGCGTGCCCACGGCGAAACGCAGCCACAGCTGGCTGCGCCGCAGCGGCGCGCCATCGCTGGCGTGCAGTTTCAGCCGCCACGGCCGCATGCCCAGCGTCTGCCCGCCGCGGCGCCAGCTTGCCGTCGCGTACCACCCCGTGATCGCCCAGCACACCGCCCACAGCAGCCACTGCCAGGCACTGAACGGCGCGATGTTCTCGCGCTGGGCATGGCCGCTGAAGGTGTAGGCAAGGGTGAACAGGGTGCCGGCCAGCATCCACAGCGCCAGCACCGGCAGCGCGTCGTAGACCATCGCCAGCGCGCGCCACAGCAGCAATGCGCGCGGGCGGGGCAGTTCGGTAGCGGCCGCAGGGGCCGTATCAATGGCGGGGCGGGACATGCGCCGAGCATACGCAATGCTGGCCGCATCCGCAGTGGCCCTCGTATCCTCTACGCATGGCCTCTGTTTCCACCCCCGCCGAACGCCGCCAGCTGGTGCAGCAACTGCCGGAACTGCGCGCCGATGACAGCGTGCGCATCCAGCGTTTCCTCGACGCGATCTGGGCCGAGAACGGCCTCGCGCGCGCTACGCTCGACAGCTACCGGCGCGACCTGGAAGGTCTGGCGCGGTGGATGGATGGACGCGAGGGCGGGCTGGCCGGCATCGAGCGCCCCGGCCTGTTCGACTACCTGGCCTGGCGTACCCGTCATGGCTGGTCGCCGCGCAGCAACGCGCGCCTGCTGTCGGCACTGCGCGCGTTCTTCGCCGACGGCGTACGTCGTGGTGAGCGCAGCGAAGACCCCAGCGCGCTGCTCGATCCGCCGAAGCTGCCACGTTTGTTGCCCAAGGCGCTGGCCGAGAGCCAGATCGACGCGCTGTTGGCAGCACCGGATGTCGACAGCCCGCTGGGCCTGCGCGATCGGGCCATGCTGGAGCTGATGTATGCCGCCGGCCTGCGCGTGAGCGAACTGGTGCTGCTGCCGGCGACTGCGGTCAACCTGCGCCAGGGTGTGCTGCGAGTCACCGGCAAGGGCAGCAAGGAACGGCTGGTGCCGCTGGGCGAGGAATCCCAGCACTGGCTGGAGCGCTACCTGCAGCAGTCGCGGCCGCAGCTGGTCGGCAAGGGCAAGGTGCAGGCATTGGCGGATGGGCAGACGCCACTGTTCGTCGAGCCCACGCTGCATGCGCTGACCCGCCAGGCGTTCTGGCATCTGGTCAAGCGCCACGCCCAGGTGGCCGGCATCGACCCGGCGCGGATCAGCCCGCATGGCCTGCGGCACAGCTTCGCTACCCATCTGCTCAACCGCGGTGCCGACCTGCGCGCGCTGCAGATGCTGCTCGGCCACAGCTCGCTGTCGACCACCCAGATCTACACCCTGGTGGCCCGCGAACACCTGCAGAAGCTGCACGCGCGCCACCATCCGCGCGGCTGAGCAGAGGCCTGAACCCCGGCCTCAAGCGTCGGGCGAGGTCGCGGCCCGGTCGCGGCAGCTGTGTCAGAATCCCAGGTCTTCTTCTGTCGCGGACCGCTCCATGCTCCGATTTGCCATCGCCGCCGTGTTCGGTGCGCTCAGCCTGACCGCCTGCGCCCAGCCGGCTCCGCCAGCTGCCAAGGCACCCGCCACCGCTGCGGCCAAGACCAGCCCGGCCGCCAACGCGTCGGCCGATCAGGCCGTGCGTGCCGCGCTGACCGCGCTCAATCCCGGTTTCCAGGTGGATTACATCGGCGCTGCGCCGTTCCCCGGCTTCCGCGAGGTCGTCGTGTCCGGCCAGTTGCTGTACGTGTCCGATGACGGCCGCTACCTGTTCCAGTCGCAGCCGTACGACACCCGCGCCAAGGGCCCGGCCAACAGCGAAGGCCTGCTCGGCTACCGCCGCGATCTGCTGGCCAAGGCCAACCATGGCGACCGCATCGTGTTCGCGGCACCGAACGCCAAGTACACCATCAGCGTGTTCACCGACATCGAATGCGGCTACTGCCGCAAGCTGCACCAGGACATCGCCGAGCTCAACCGCAACGGCATCAGCGTCGAGTACCTGGCGTTCCCGCGCATGGGCCTGGGCAGCAAGGATTACACCGACATGATCTCGGTCTGGTGTGCGGCGGATCGCCGCCAGGCGCTGACCAATGCCAAGCGCGGTGGTAGCGTGCCGGCCAAGAACTGCACCAACCCGGTGGCGATGCAGTACGCACTGGGCCAGCAGCTGGGCGTGAATGGGACGCCCGCCATCTTCGCCCCGGACGGTACCCAGCTGGGCGGTTACCTGCCGCCGGCGCAGCTGCGCGCGGCGCTGGAAAAGCTGTCGGCCAAGCGCTGATCGCCGCCGACCTTGTTTCTGTAGAGCCGGGCCCATGCTCGGCTGATGTTTCCGCAGCCGAGCATGGGCTCGGCTCTACAGGTAGGAAGCCGGGGGCGCGCAGCACCCCCGGCTTTTTTCTTACTTCAGGCCATCACTGACCGCCTTGGTCAGCGTGCCCTGTGCATCGTCACCGCTGAACTCCCAGACGAACGCGCCGCCCAGGCCCTGGGTCTTCACGTAGCCCATCTTGCGGGTGATGTTGGCCGGGGTATCGAAGCTCCACAGCGTGCTGCCGTTGTAGATCCAGGTGGCACCGGCGGTGTTGTCGGTGTAGCCCGGCCACGCCAGGTTCTTCAGTACCTTCCAGTCTTCGATGCCCGCCTCGTAGGTACCCGGGGCGGCGCCGGTGGCGGTCTGGTACAGGCCGTTGTTGGCGTTGGCCACACCGGTCCAGCCGCGCCCGTAGTAGCCGATGCCGAGGTTGAGCTTGGCGGCAGGCACGCCTCGGCTGATGAAGGCCTCGATGGCGTCGTTGCTGTTGTACAGCTTCTGGTCGCCGGTGGACGGATCATTCGGCGAATCGAACAGTGCCGACTGGTGATTGGTCTTCGCATCCCACGCGCCGTGGAAGTCGTAGGTCATCACGTTGATGTAGTCCAGGTACGGGTGGTACGCGGCTGGATCGGTGACGCGGATCTTGTCGATGCCGGCACCCACCGCCACCGTCAGCAACAGGCCCGGACGCACCGCATCGAGCTGGCGGCGGAACTCGGCCATCAGTGCGGTGAAGTTGGCGTTGTCTTCCGGCTTGCCGCATTCGATGCCGCAGGCCACCGGGTATTCCCAGTCGATGTCGATGCCGTCGAACACGCCCAGCGCGGCACCGGCGCCACCGGCACCGTCGGTCACCGGCAGGTTGCCCTTGATGTAGGCGTCGATGCACGAGGCGACGAACGCCTGGCGGTTTTCTGGGCGCGCCGCGCTGGAGAAGCCGCGCGACCAGGTCCAGCCACCCAGCGAGATCAGCACCTTCATGCCCGGGTACTTGGCCTTGAGCTGCTTGAGCTGGTTCCAGTTGCCACGCAGCGGCTGGTCCCAGGTATCGGCGCTGCCGCTGACACTCTCGGCAGCGCTGAAGGCCTTGGTGTAGTCGGCGAAGGCATCGCCACCGGCACCGCTGTTCGGATCCGACGGCTGGGTGATGCCCACTTCGCAGCGGTTGTTGCGCACGTTGCCGAACGCGTAGTTGATGTGGGTCAGGCGTGCGGCCGAGCCGCTGCTGTCGATGTTCTTGACCCGGTAATTGCGGCCGTAGATGCCCCACTGGGTGAAGTAGCCGATGACCCGCTTGCCGGTGGTGCCGCCGTCGCCGGCCAGCGTGGTGGCGCTGATCTCGGTGCCCTGTGCCGACGCGTTGCCGGCGTTGTCGCGGGCGCGCACGCGGTAGCGGTAGGTGGTGGAGGCAGTCAGCCCGCCGTCGACATAGCTGGCACTGGACGGTGAACCGACCAGGCTGCCGTTGCGGTACACGTCGTAGCCGGCCACGCCGCTGCCGCCGGTGTTGTCGGTGGACGGGCTCCAGCTGAGCGCGATGCTGTTGGCGGTGCGCGTACCGACCGCCAGCCCGCCCGGCACGCTGGGCGCGGTGGTATCGCCATCGGCGGCGTTGACGGTGATGGTGATGGTCGCGGTGCTGCTGGTGGCGTTGTTGTTGTCGGTGGCCACCGCGCGCAGGGTGTGGCTGCCGGCGCTGGCATTGGCCCAGCTGGCCGCATACGGCGCACTGGTGGCCACGCCGAGCGTGCTGCCATCGCGGAAGAACTCGACCTTGGCGACACTGCCGTCCGGATCACTGGCGTTGGCAGTCACGTTGACCGTGCTGCCGGCACTGAAGGTGGCGCCGTTGGCCGGCGAGGTCAGGCTGACCACCGGCGGCTGGTTGGCGCCGCTGCCATCGCAGGCGCCGAGGTTGGTGTAGTAGGGCGCACCGGCCGGATGGTCCGGCGGCGCGTTCCAGATGTCCTGGTTCGCCCGATAGAGGACGCCTCCTTTCTGCAGGGTATCGCCGGCCCGGTAGATCTTGGCCTGGTCCCACTGGGCCACCCCGGCACAGCTGGCGGCCTGCGCCAGGCCGGGCAGGGCGGCGGTACCGGCGGCCAGGGCAAGCAGCCAGGCCAGGCGGCGGGGACGACAGTTTCGGGTCGCACGTTCGGCACTGCGCACAATCGGGTCGTACATGGGTAAGTCTCCGATCAAAGGGCGCGCGGGCCCCGATGGCGCCGCGCGTGACGCAGGTCCGGGCGTCGCCCGGGAAGGCGACGGAGGGGGCGGACGGAGGTACCTGGGAGGCCGGGGAGAGAGTCCGGCGCCAGGTAGGGACAACGTTGTCATCAATTGTGTGGTCAATCCGTGAGCAAGCGCATGGTTCCGGGAATCGGGCGGAGAGCGCGCTGCGCGTGGTCGGCGGCCATCGGCGGAGCCCCTCGTGGTTGGTCGGCGCGCGAATTCATGGGTTTGGCCGGGCGGGTGGGCATCGCGGGGGACGCCGTAAACCCGTCCATGGGGGCTTGGCCGCGGCATCCATGCCGCGGACACCCCCGCGATGCCCACCCGCCCGACCCCTGACAGGTTCCTGCGCGGCCCAGCCACGAAAGACAGAACAGAAAATCAAAATCAAAAGCCGGTCGCTTCGCTCTTCAATGCCTGATTTCTGACTTCCTCTGGTTGCCGGCCAGCGGCCGGCACTACCGGGAACATCCACGCATGGCGTGGATCTACCGCAGATCGCGGAAATCTGTCGAAGGCGGGGTGGGTCCGGTGGCGGGGGTGTCCGCGGCATGGATGCCGCGGCCAAGCCCCCAGGGATGGGTTTACGGCGTCCCCCGCCACCGGACCCACCCCGCCATCCCACGGAAATCCTGTTTTTGCTTTGGCAACTGCTGTTGCTGTTGCCGTTGCCCTGGCCTAGGCGGGTGCCGGGCGCCGCCCGGCCAAAGCCCTCCCCCCGCTTCCGGTACAATGTCGGGCCCGTTTCCCAACTACGGTTCCCCGGACATGATGGTCCTCGAGGGCGCGCCCGCCCTGTCGCCGTTCCGCCGCGAACGTCTTGAATCCCGCCTGCAGTCCATCGCTCCCTCCCTGCGCATCAGCGGTGCCTGGCACGTCTACTTCGTGCAGCCCGAAGGCAGCGCCGCCCCCGACCTGACCACGCTGTGCCGCATCCTCGAAGCTGCGCCGCAGGCCGAGGCATTGGCCGAAAGCGCGGTCAGCCGCATCGTGGTGCCGCGCCTGGGCACGCTGTCGCCGTGGTCGAGCAAGGCCACCGAGCTGGTCCGCGGTGCCGGGCAGCCGGTGAGCCGGGTCGAGCGCGGCCTGCGCATCGACGTGCAGGGCTGGCCGGCTGATGCCGCCGCCCAGCAGGCGCTGGTCAAGGCGCTGCACGACCCGATGACGCAGTCGGTGCTGGAGACCGTGGAACAGGGCCAGGCGCTGTTCTCGGCGCCGGCCCGTGGCGAACTGGAACGCGTGCCGGTGGACCAGCTGGAGGCCGCCAACCAGCGCCTCGGCCTGGCCATGGCCCAGGACGAGATCGACTACCTGCGCGAACGCTTCACCGCGCTGGGCCGCGCGCCGTCCGACGTCGAACTGATGATGTTCGCGCAGGCCAATTCCGAGCACTGCCGGCACAAGATCTTCAACGCCAGCTGGACCATCGACGGCCAGGAGCAGGACCGCTCGCTGTTCCGGATGATCAAGAACACCCACCAGCAGACCCCGCAGCACACGCTCAGCGCGTACAGCGACAATGCCGCGGTGATTGAAGGCCATCCGGCCTCGCGTTACCGCCCGGACCCGGCCAGTGGCGAATACCGCCGCGAAGCACAGGTGCCCAGCGCGTTCCAGATCAAGGTGGAAACGCACAACCACCCGACCGCGATCGCGCCGTTCCCGGGCGCATCGACCGGCAACGGTGGCGAGATCCGCGACGAAGGCGCAACCGGCCGCGGCGGCAAGCCGAAGGCCGGCCTGTCCGGTTTCTCGGTGTCGCACCTGCGCATCCCGGAGCTGCCGCAGCCGTGGGAAGCGCCGCGCGCGCTGAACCCGCGCATGGCACCGGCGCTGGAAATCATGACCGATGGCCCGCTCGGCGGTGCTGCGTTCAACAACGAATTCGGCCGCCCGAACCTGCTTGGCTACTTCCGCAGCTTCGAGCTGCCGGAAGGCGCCGATCTGGTGCGTGCCTACGACAAGCCGATCATGCTGGCCGGTGGCCTCGGCGCGATCGATCGCGTGCAGGTCGACAAGATCCAGCTGCAGGCCGGTGATGCGGTCATCGTGCTGGGTGGCCCGGCGATGCTGATCGGCCTGGGCGGCGGTGCCGCCAGCTCGGTGGCCTCCGGCGAAAGCGCCGAAGACCTGGACTTCGCCAGCGTGCAGCGCGACAACCCGGAAATGGAGCGCCGCTGCCAGGAGGTCATCGACCGCTGCGTGGCGATGGGCGCCAACAACCCGATCAAGTTCTTCCATGACGTCGGTGCCGGTGGCCTGTCCAATGCCATCCCCGAACTGCTGCACGACTCCAAGGTCGGCGGCGTGATCGACCTGGGCAAGGTGCCCACCGATGATCCGTCGCTGTCGCCGATGCAGCTGTGGTGCAACGAGTCGCAGGAACGCTATGTGCTGGGCGTGGCCCAGGAGCGCCTGGCCGAGTTCGCCGCGCTGTGCGCCCGCGAGCGCTGCCCGTTCGCCGCGGTGGGCGTGGCCACGGCCGAAGAGCACCTGGTGGTGGCCTATGGCGCCGTGCCCGGCCATACCCCGGCCGACGCGCCGATCGACCTGCCGATGGACGTGCTGTTCGGCAAGCCGCCGAAGATGCACCGCGACACCGCGCACCCGCCGGCACCGCGCTGGCCGGCGCTGAAGACCGGTGGCCTGGACCTGCAGGAAGCCGGCCTGCGCGTGCTCGCGCACCCGACGGTCGCTTCGAAGAACTTCCTGGTCACCATCGGTGACCGCAGCGTCGGTGGCCTGACCGCACGCGAGCAGATGGTCGGCCCGTGGCAGCTGCCGGTGGCCGACGTGGCGATCACCCTGGCCGACTTCGACGGCGTGGCCGGCGAAGCGATGTCGATCGGCGAGCGCACCCCGCTGGCCCTGCTCGATGCGGCTGCTTCGGCACGCATGGCGGTGGGCGAAGCGCTGACCAACCTGTGCGCGGCCCCGGTCGATGCGCTGGATGAGATCAAGCTGTCGGCGAACTGGATGGCCGCGGCCGGCCACCCCGGCGAAGACGCGCTGCTGTACGACGCGGTGAAGGCGGTGGGCATGGAGCTGTGCCCGCAGCTGGACATCAGCATTCCGGTCGGCAAGGACTCGCTGTCGATGCAGGCGCAGTGGCACGACCAGGGCGAAGCGCACAAGAGCGTGTCGCCGGTGTCGCTGGTGATCTCGGCGTTCGCGCCGGTGGCCGACGTGCGCCAGCAGCTGACCCCGCTGCTCGACCGCGACGTGGACAGCGAGCTGTGGTTGATCGGCCTCGGCGCCGGCAAGCAGCGCCTGGGCGGTTCGATCCTGGCGCAGGTGCATGCCGACCACGGCGATCTGCCGGCCTTCGCCGGTGCCGCACCGGACCTGGACGACCCGCAGCGCCTGCGTGGCTTCTTCGAACTGATCCGCGATGCGCGTCAGGCCGGCCTGCTGCTGGCTTACCACGACCGCAGCGACGGCGGCGCCTTCGCCGCGCTGTGCGAAATGGCCTTCACCTCGCGGCTGGGCCTGGACATCACCCTCGATGCCTGGGGCGATGATCCGTTCCGCAGCCTGTTCAATGAAGAGCTGGGCGCGGTGGTGCAGATCGCCCGCGAAGACCGTGCCGCCTTTGCCGACCTGGTCGAGCGCCATGCACTGATCGAGTGTGCACAGCGCATCGCCAAGCCGACCACCGCACCGGTGGTGCGCGTGTCGCTGGCCGGCGAGAACCTGGCCGAATGGCGCTGGGAAGCGCTGTTCGACGCCTGGTGGTCGGTCACCCACGCGATGCAGAAGCGCCGCGACAACCCGGCCAATGCCGATGCCGAGCGCGAGATCGCTCGTGCCTTCACTGCGCCAGGCCTGAAGCCCAAGCTCAGCTTCGACCTCAACGAGGACGTGGCCGCCCCGTTCATCAGCACCGGCGCGCGTCCGCGCGTGGCGGTACTGCGCGAGCAGGGCGTCAACGGCCAGATCGAAATGGCCAACGCCTTCGAACGTGCCGGCTTCCGCGCCTTCGACGTGCATATGAGCGACCTGATCGAAGGCCGCGTGGCATTGCAGGACTTCACCGGCCTGGTCGCCTGTGGTGGCTTCAGCTACGGCGACGTGCTGGGTGCCGGCCGCGGCTGGGCCACCTCGATCCTGGAGCGCAGTGCGCTGCGTGATGCCTTTGCCGCGTTCTTCGCGCGCGAGGACAGCTTCGCGCTGGGCGTGTGCAATGGCTGCCAGATGATGAGCCAGCTCAAGGGCATCATTCCGGGCGCCGAGCACTGGCCGCAGTTCCGCCGCAACGCCAGTGAGCAGTTCGAAGCCCGTACCGCGCTGCTGGAAGTGGTGGAATCGCCGTCGATCCTGCTGCGTGGCATGGCCGGTTCGCGCCTGCAGGTGGCGGTGGCACATGGTGAAGGCCAGGCCGTGTTCGACAATGCCGTCGACCAGGCCGCCGCTCGCGTTTCGCTGCGCTACATCGACGGCAACGGCAACGTCGCCAGCCAGTACCCGTTGAATCCGAACGGTTCGCCGGACGGCATCACCGGCCTGACCAGCAACGATGGCCGGGTCACCATCATGATGCCGCACCCGGAACGTACGCCGCGCGCGCTCAACCTGAGCTGGGCGCCGGCCGAGTGGCAGGGTGACTCGCCGTGGATGCGCATGTTCCGCAACGCGCGGGTATGGTGCGGCTGATCGCATCGTTCTGCGCAGGCCGCAATGCCGCTGCGTACGGAAAAACCCGCCGTTGATCGGCGGGTTTTTCTTTGCGCGCATGAAACTCCTGTCGCGACCGCTAGTTACATCGATTTTCATGCGGCGGAACTTCGTCACGCACGCCTAACAAAACACTTTCATAAACAGGTGAAAGGGTGAACTGCTTCACGGCAATAGGATTTGTCGTGTCAAAGTCTTGACGATTTGGAAAGTTGCCGTTAACACTTGAACCCCGTTTCAGAATCATTCATTTCGCAGTAACCGGTTGGCGCACGCGCTCGGTTTTCTGTCGCTGCGCGCCGTTCGGCAATACCCCGCAGTAAATCACGCGAATAAACGCCCCCAGGGGACGTTGGGCCGGAAAGCCCAGCGGTGGCGTTGCTTTGCCCAAAACCAGTCCAATCAGGAGCCGTACCGATGAATCGGATTTATCGCAAGGTCTGGAACAAAGCATTGGGTCAGTTGGTGGTGGCCTCGGAACTGGCCTCCTCCGACAGCAGCAGTGGCGGGGTCGTCGACCAGCGCCGCGATGCGACGCAGGCCACGCCCGCACTGCTGGCGGTGGCACTGGGCCTGGTATTGGGGTTGGGCATGAGCGGCACCGCCGCAGCACAGTCGGTGCAGATCGGCGGCAGCGCCACCTGCGTGGCATTCAGCGGCAAGCTGCTCGAAAAGTGCCTGATCGAAGGCTCGGCCAGCGCCAAGGGCAGCAACGCGGTGGCGATCGGCAGCAACAGCAGCGCCACTGCCGCCAACAGCGTAGCGCTGGGCGCTGGCTCCAAGGCCACGCGGGCCAACACGGTGTCCGTGGGTGATACCGGCAAGGAACGCCAGATCACCCATGTTGCTGCGGGCACCCAGGCCACCGATGCGGTGAACAAGGCACAGCTGGATGCGCAGGCGCGCGCCACGCAGGCCGCGCTGGCCGACGTTGCCGCGGATGGCAACCGCTACTTCAAGGCCGACGGCGCAGGTGATGACAGCGATGCAGCGAAGATCGACGGCCAGGGCGCAGTCGCGGCCGGTGCCGGTGCGCAGTCGCTGGCCAACGCCACCACCGCCATCGGTACCCAGGCCATTGCCGCGGGCCTGGGCGCAAGCGCGTTCGGCCAAGGCGCATTGGCGATCGGTGACGCCAGCGTGGTGGTCGGGCAGAGTGCTGCCGCGTTCGGTCTTGGTGACACCGCCGTCGGCGCCAGTGCCTATGCCGCAAGCGAAAACGGCGCAGCCACCGCACTGGGTGCCTTGTCCGAAGCCACCGCCGATGGCGCGACCGCTGTCGGCGGCGGTGCCGTGGCGATGGGCCCGGGCAGCACCGCATTGGGCCGCGGCGCCACCGCCGCCAACGAAGCGTCGATCGCAGTCGGTGCGTTCAGCACTGCTGTCGGTGAATACAGCACCGCGCTGGGTTCGAATTCCGCTGCGGTTGCCACCGGCAGCGTGGCGCTGGGCGCGGGCTCGCTGGCCGGCCGCGTCGATACCGTGTCCGTCGGTGCCGCCGAATACGGCTTGACCCGGCAGATCACCAGCGTGGCCGCAGGCACCGAAGACAACGATGCCGTCAATGTCGGTCAGTTGAAGGGCGTCGCCGCCGTGGCCGATGCCACCGCCAAGCGCTTCCAGGCCACCGGCAGCAGCAACAGCGATGCGGGCGCACTGGCCGACGGTGACGATGCACTGGCGGCCGGCGAGGCCGCCAATGCCCTCGGCAACGGCACCACGGCCGTCGGTGCCGGCGCCGCGGCCGTCGCGCAGAACGCGACCGCCGTGGGCAACAACGCACTGGCCTCGGGCCAGAACAGTGCCGCGTTCGGCAACAACGCGCAGGCCAACGGTCCAGGCAGCGTTGCCGTGGGTGGCGCCGCGGTGGATGCCGACGGCAACCCGCTGATCACCAGTGGCGGCGTACCGGTGGAAACCGGCGCCACCAGCGCAGGCGTCGGTGGCACCGCGGTGGGCGCCAGTGCCGAGGCCAGCGGATTTGCGGCGTCGTCCTACGGCGTCGGCGCCTATGCCGCCGGCGCGCAGGCATCCGCATTCGGCGCGGTGGCCAATGCCATCGGTGACTACTCCACCGCGCTGGGTACGCAGAGCAATGCCACCGGCACCAGCAGCGTCGCCATCGGTGGCCCGGCCGACCTGATCCCAGGCCTGGGCTTCTTCGTGCAGACCCAGGCCAGCGGCGAAGCGGCGACCGCCGTCGGCGCCGGTGCCATCGCAAGCGGTGACCGCGCGGTGGCCAACGGCAGCCTGACCGAAGCCTCCGGTGCTGAAGCCACAGCCGTTGGCTACTTCGCTTACGCCCCGGGTGAGAATGCCAGCGCGCTGGGCGCGCAGACCTGGGCCAGCGGCGCGCAGAGCACGGCCGTGGGTTACTACGCCACCGCACGCGGCGCCAACAGCGTCGCGCTTGGCGCGAACTCCGAAGCGGTGCGTGCCAACAGCGTGGCTGTCGGCAGTGTAGGCAACGAGCGTCAGATCACCAGCGTCGCTGCGGGCAGCGAAGCCACCGACGCGGTGAACAAGGCCCAGCTTGATGCCGTGGCCAGTACCGCTGATACCACCGCGCGCTTCTTCCAGGCACAGCCGGAGGCAGGCAGTGACGCTGGCGCACTGGCCGATGGCGAGGGCTCCATCGCTGTGGGCTCGTCGAGCAATGCGATCGGCGCAGGCGCCATCGCGCAGGGTGCAGCCGCGTCGGCCATTGGCGATGACAGCGTGGCCGTGGGCCGCAACAGCGCAGCCACCGGCAATGGCGGTGTCGCCATCGGTGGCCTCGGCCAGGCCTACGACGAGTTCAACCAGCCGATCATCGGTGCTGACGGCACGGCGCAGCAGGTGGGTACCACCGCTGTTGCCGATGCCACGGCGGTGGGCAGTGGCGCGCAGGCCACCGGGGCTGCCAGCAGCGCCTTCGGCAACGCTGCCAAGGCCAGTGGTGACAACAGCTTCGCCGCAGGCGGCAAGTCGCGCGCCACCGGCAGCTATGCAGTCGCGGTCGGCGACAGCGCATTCGCCAGCAGCGATGACAGCACCGCAGTAGGCGGTTACAGCTGGGCGACTGCCAGTGGCGCGGCAGCATTCGGTTCGGGGGCATGGGCCACTGCCACCAATGCCTCGGCCTTCGGCAACGCAGCCTGGGCCAGCGGCAGCGGCGCGACCTCCATCGGTTACAACAGCTGGGCCAACGGGGCCAGTTCCACGGCCGTCGGCCGCGGTGCCTTCGGCTATGGCGACAACAGCGTGGCGCTGGGCTTCCAGGCGCTGGGCAACAGCCTCAACAGCATCGCCATCGGCACCAATACGGTGGCGGGCGGTGAAAGCGCGATCGCGCTGGGGGCCGGCAGCAATGCCAGCGCCAGCAATGCGGTCGCGCTCGGTGCCGGTTCGGTTGCCAGCCGTGCGCGCACGGTGTCGGTGGGCAGCAGCGGCAACGAGCGCCAGCTCACCAACGTCGCCGCCGGTACCCAGGCCACCGACGCGGTGAACAAGGCACAGTTGGATGCGGTTGCGTCTACCGCTGCCACCACCAGCCGCTTCTTCCAGGCCAGCGGCAACGGCGACGAAGTGGCCGGTGCACTGGTGGAGGGTGACAACGCACTGGCGGCCGGTGATGCCGCCAACGCCATCGGCAATGGCGCCACCGCAGTGGGCAGCGGCGCCAACGCGCTGGCCAGCAACGCACAGGCGCTGGGTTTCAACGCATTGGCAACTGCGGCCAACGCCAGCGCGGTCGGTGCCAACGCACAGGCCACGGGCGAGTACGCAACTGCGCATGGTGCGGAAAGCGAAGCCAGCGGCGAGCAGAGCGCGGCGTTCGGTGCGGCCAGCATCGCCAGCGGTGCCGGTAGCACTGCCAATGGCGTGCTGTCCGAAGCGTCCGGCGAAGAAGCCGTGGCCCTGGGCTACTTCAGCAATGCCAGCGGCGACGCGGCCACCGCTGTCGGCAGCGAGAGCGTGGCCAGTGGTACGGCGTCGGCGGCCTTCGGTATCGGTGCCGAAGCCCGCGGCGGTTACAGCACCGCCATCGGTGGCTATGCACAGGCCTCGGCCTTCAATGCCACTGCGTTCGGCAACTTCGCCAATGCATCCGGTTCCAACAGTGTGGCAGTGGGCGGCGATTCGGAAGCCTCCGGCGCTTACAGCACCGCCACCGGCCAGGGCAGCCTGGCCACCGGCACCAACAGTGTCGCCGTCGGTGGTTCGTTGTTCGGCGTGCTGGCCACCGAGGCCTCAGGCAACTACTCCACCGCGGTGGGTGGTGGTGCCTGGTCGGGTGGCATCAACAGCACCGCGCTGGGCAATGCCGCCGAATCGCGTGGCGCCAACAGCGTGGCGCTGGGTGCCGATTCGATCGCCGATCGCGACAACACCGTGTCGGTAGGCGGCGGCGGCAACACCCGCCAGATCACCAATGTGGCCGATGGCACGCAGGGCAATGATGCGGTCAACAAGAACCAGCTCGACGCCGTAGCCGCGGCAGCGGAAAAGACCAGCAGGCAGTTCCAGGCCAGCGGCAATGCCGACGGCGAAACCGGCGCGCTGGTCGAGGGTGACAACGCGCTGGCCGCGGGTGATGCCGCCAACGCGATCGGCAATGGTGCCACTGCGCTCGGCAGCGGTGCCAATGCGCTGGCCGCCAACGCCACCGCCGTGGGCATCGATGCATTGGCCACCGGCAACAACGCGGCTGCCCTGGGCAGTAACGCACAGGCCACCGGCGAGGACAGCCTGTCCCTGGGCAGCGGTGCCAGCGCCAGTGAGGTCGGTGCAAGCGCGGTGGGGGCGCGTGCACAGGCCAGCGGCGCCTACAGCACGGCCACGGGTACAGAAGCCAATGCCAGCGGCGGGCAGGCGCTCGCCAGCGGTTTCCGCAGCGCGGCTTCGGCTGATGGCACCACCGCAGTGGGTGGCTACGCCGAAGCCAGCGGCCGCCTCGGCACCGCTCTGGGCTACGGCTCGGCAGCCAGCGCTGCCAACACCACTGCAGTCGGCTTCGGTGCCGCTGCGGCCGGTACCGGCGCCGTTGCCGTGGGTCAGTCCAGCGAGGCCAGTGGCGAGGAGAGCGTGGCCATCGGCGGCAGCACCTTCTTCGGCCTGATCCCGTCGCGTGCCAGTGGCACCGGTGCGGCGGCGTTCGGCGCCGGTGCCTGGGCCACCGAAGACTACGCGACCGCGATTGGCTGGAACTCGTGGGCGGCAGGCAGCAGCGCCACTGCGCTGGGGGCCAACGCCACCGCCAATGGCAGCAACAGCGTCGCGCTCGGTGCTGGCTCCAAGGCTGATCGTGACAACACCGTAGCCGTCGGCAAGGCCGGCGGTGAGCGCCAGGTGACCCACGTCGCGGCGGGCACCGAAGCCACCGATGCGGTGAACAAGGGCCAGCTGGATGCGGTCGCCAGCGTCGCCGACAAGACCAGCCTGCAGTTCCAGGCCAGCGGCAATGCCGATGGCGAAGCTGGTGCACTGGTGGACGGCGACAACGCACTGGCTGCCGGCAATGCGGCCAATGCCATCGGCAACGGCGCCACCGCGCTGGGCAGCGGCGCCAATGCCATGGCCGCCAATGCCACTGCCGTGGGCTTCGATGCCTTGGCCACCGGCAACAATGCGGCGGCGCTCGGCAACGCGGCGCAGGCCGGAGGTGTCGACAGCGTAGCCGTGGGCAGTGGCGCCAGCGCCAGCGAACTCGGCGCCAGTGCTACCGGCGCCGGTGCCCAGGCCAAGGGTGCCTACAGTACCGCCAGCGGTGCGCAGGCCACGGCCAGCGGCACCCAGTCGCAGGCCAGTGGTTTCCGCGCCAATGCCTCGGCCGATGGTGCGTCTGCGCTGGGCAGCTATGCCGAGGCCAGCGGTCGCCTGGGTACCGCGGCCGGATACGGCAGCAAGGCAACCGGCGCCAATGCCACGGCGGTAGGTGTGAGTGCCACCGCCAGTGCCGCAGGCAGCGTTGCGCTGGGCGCGGGCTCGGTCGCCGACCGTGCCAACACTGTGTCGGTCGGCAGCGCGAGCAGTGATCGTCAGATCACCCGTGTCGCTGCCGGCACCGAGCGCACCGATGCGGTCAATCGTGGCCAGCTCGATGCGGTCGCGGCGACCGCCGATGGCACGGCCCGCTACGTCAAGGCCACCGGCGCAGGTACCGCCAGTGCCAACGGCAGCGATGCCGCCGCGATCGGTTCGGCAGCCACTGCCAGCGGCGCACGCAGCAATGCCCTGGGTGCCAATGCGATGGCCATCGGCAACGGTGCCCTTGCACTGGGCACCAGCGCCGGTGCATCGGGCGCGAACTCGGTTGCGCTGGGTGCCGGTTCGCGTGCACTCGATGCCAACGTGGTGTCGGTCGGCGGTGGCAATGGCACCGATGGTCCGGCCACGCGCCGCATCGTCAATGTGGCCGATGGCCGCATCGCCGCCGGCAGCAGCGATGCCATCACCGGTTCGCAGCTCAACGTCACCAACCAGCGGGTGGGCGCGGTGGAAACCCGCGTCGGTGATTTCGATTCGCGCATCGCCACCGTGGAAACCACGGCGGCCAGCGCAGTCAGCTATGACGACGCCAGCCGTGACCGCCTGACCCTGTCCGGCTTCCAGGGCACCACCATCGACAACGTCGGTGCCGGCAGCATCGCTGCGGGCAGTCGCCAGGCGATCAACGGCGGCCAGCTGTTCCAGTCGCTCAGTGATGCCGCCAGCTTCCTCGGCGGTGGTGCCAGCGTTGGCATGCAGGGTGTGTTCGTGGCGCCGAACTATGTGATCCAGGGCGCCACCTACAGCAACGTCGGCGATGCGCTCGGCGCGCTGGACCGCAAGGTCAGCGAGATCGACCGCCGCACCGCCGGTGGCACGCGTGCCGGGACTGCCAGCCTGCGCGCAATGAGTACCCCGCTGGATGACAGCCCGCTGGCCAGCGCCGCCGATGCACCTGCAACGGCCGACGCGGCACCGGCCAGCACCGCGCGCGTGCAGGGCACGCCGACCGCTGCCGCCGCCGGTGCCGGGATTCCGGTTGGCACTCCCGCGACGGGCTTCAACGCCGTCGCCATGGGCGAGGGCGCCGTTGCCAGTGGCGCCTCGTCCACCGCCATAGGCCAGGGCGCCAATGCCACCGCGGCCAACGCGGTGGCACTGGGGCAGGGCTCGGTTGCCGATCGTGCCAACACGGTCTCGGTGGGCAGTGAAGGCAACGAGCGCCAGGTCACCAACGTGGCGGCCGGTACCACGGCCACCGATGCGGTCAACAAGGGCCAGCTCGACCGTGGCATGGCCACGGCCAACAGCTACACCGACAGCCGCGTCCAGGCCGTCGCCGACAGCTTCGATGTGTTCAAGGGCGAAATCGACGGACGCCTGCGCCACATGGATCGCCGCATCGACCGCCAGGGGGCGATGAGCGCGGCGATGCTCAACATGGCCACCAGTGCCGCCGGTATCCGCACCCAGAACCGGGTCGGCGTCGGCATTGGCTTCCAGGGCGGCGAGTCGGCGTTGTCGCTGGGCTACCAGCGTGCGATCAGCGATCGCGCCACGGTGACCTTCGGTGGTGCCTTCAGCAGCGACGACAGCTCGGTTGGCGTCGGTGCCGGCTTCGGCTGGTAAGCCACTCCATCGCGCCGGCGGCCACCCACGCCGGCGCAGCACCTGCAGTGAGGGCCTGGGGGGAGGTCACGGCAATCCCGGCTGGGCCGGCCGGGAGTCGTCAAGGAATGATGGCCGCAGTGTTGGTTCGATCCATGACCCAGAAGAGGAATTCGACGTGATCAAGAAGCAGAACCTTCGCATCAATGTGCTTGCCGCCGCCGTGCTGTCGATGACGGCTGTCGGTGCCGTCCACGCCGCTGGACTGCCGACCCGTGAACCGGTGCGCCAGGCCAGCACCGCCCAGCCGGGAACCGAGCGCATCATCGTCAAGTACCGGGCCGGTGCTGCTGCCGCCACTGACCGCTCGGCGAAGCTGTCCACCGTGCAGTCCGCACTGACCCGTGCCAGCCTCTCCGGCGGCACATCCCGCGCCAGCACGCTTGGCCCGCAGGTGGTCCGCAAGCTGTCTACCGGGGCGGACCTCATCCGTGTGCAGGGCCACCTGGCCCCGGCCGAACTGCAGCGCGTACTGAAAGAGCTGAAGGCCGACCCGTCGGTGCAGTACGCCGAAGCCGACGTGAAGCTGCGCCGCACCGAACTGCGTGCCGGCAACGTACAGCCGGCGCTGGTGCCGAACGATCCCTTCTACCAGCAGAACCAGTGGCATCTGCACAATGCGGTCGGCGGCATCAACGCACCGGCGGCATGGGATGTCTCGCAGGGCGAGGGCATCGTGGTGGCGGTGATCGATACCGGCATCCTGCCGCAGCATCCGGACCTGGTCGGCAACCTGCTGGAGGGCTACGACTTCATCAGCGACGCGGAGACGTCGCGGCGCCCGACCAACGATCGCGTGCCGGGTGCGCAGGACTACGGTGATTGGGTCGAGAACGACAACGAGTGCTATGACGGCTCGCTGGCCGAGGACAGTTCCTGGCACGGCACCCACGTCGCCGGCACTGTGGCCGAGCAGACCAACAACGGCGTCGGCATGGCCGGTGTCGCCTACAAGGCCAAGGTACTGCCGGTGCGCGTGCTCGGTAAATGCGGTGGCTACCTGTCCGACATCGCCGATGCGGTGGTCTGGGCATCGGGTGGCACGGTGGCCGGCATTCCGGCCAACACCAATCCGGCCGAGATCATCAACATGAGCCTGGGGGGCGGTGGCGCCTGCGCAAGCACCTACCAGGACGCGATCAACGGCGCGATCTCGCGCGGGACCACCGTGGTGGTGGCGGCCGGCAATGAAACCGACAACGCGTCCAAGTACCAGCCGGCCAGCTGCGAAGGCGTGGTGACCGTGGGTGCCACCCGCATCACCGGTGGCATCACCTACTACTCCAACTACGGCACCCGCGTGGACCTGTCCGGTCCGGGTGGCGGTGGCAGTGTGGACGGCAACCCGGGCGGCTACATCTGGCAGACCGGCTCCAATGCGGCCACCACGCCGGAATCGGGCACGCCGGGCTACATGGGCATGGGCGGTACCTCGATGGCCTCGCCGCATGTGGCCGCCGTTGCCGCACTGGTGCAGAGCGCGCTGATCGCCAAGGGCAAGGACCCGCTGACCCCGGCCGCGATGCGCACCCTGCTGAAGGAAACCGCACGTCCGTTCCCGGTCGCCATTCCGGCGGCGACCCCGATCGGTACCGGCATCCTCGACGCCAAGGCCGCGCTGGCCAAGGCACTGGAAGAACCGTGCACCGAGAACTGCGGGCCGGTGGCCACGCCGCTGACCAACAAGGCCGCCGTCGGTGGCCTGAACGGTGCTGCCGCCAGCAGCCGCCTGTACAGCTTCGAGGCTGCCGCCGGCAAGCAGCTCAGTGTGATCACCTACGGTGGCACCGGTAATGTCTCGGTCTACATCGCGCAGGGGCGTGAACCGAGCGCCAGCGACAACGACGCCAAGTCGACCCGTCCGGGCACGTCCGAGACGGTGCGGGTAGCGAAGCCGGTGGCGGCTACCTACTACATCAAGGTAGTCGGCGAAGCGGCCTACAACGGCGTGAGCATCCTTGCCACGCAGTAAGCTGGAACTGTCGTAGTTGAATGGCCGAAGCCCGTCATCCTGTGTGACGGGCTTCGTCTTTTTACGAAAGGTGGTGGAGGGGCGGCGGAAATCATGGCTTAACTGTTAAAGTCGAGCCGATTGACAGGAGAGTCATGTGAACGCGCTTGCTGCTACCGCCGCTGCCGACAACGCTGAAGGCCGCATCCTGGATGCGCTGCTGGCGCGCGGCCGGCTGAAGGAAGGCGATCTGGCACGTGCGCGGCCGCTGCACGCAGAGGCCGGCGGCAGCCTGCTGGGCCTGCTGGTGCGGCTGGGGCTGGTCTCCGAGCGTGACCAGGCGCAGGCCAGCGCCGAAGTGATGGGCCTGCCGCTGCTGGAAGGCAAGCAGCTGCCGGAAGCACCGCCACAAGGGCTGGCGGAAGGCCTGCCGTTGTCACTGCGCTTCCTCAAGCAGTTCCACGTTTGCCCGCTGGCCCTGGATGAACAGGGCGTACGGCTGTGGCTGGCCGACGCCCACGATCCCTACCCGCAGCAGGCGGTGCAGCTGGCACTGGGCGTGCCGGTGACGCCGGTGCTGGGCATGCGTGCGGAGATCGATGACCTGGTCGAGCGCTGGTTCGGCCAGGGCCGCAGCGCGATGGGCGCGATCGTCGAAACCGCCGACGGCGAGGGCGGTGCGGTCGATGACATCGAGCACCTGCGCGACCTCGCCTCGGAAGCGCCGGTGATCCGCCTGGTCAACCTGGTGATCCAGCGTGCGGTGGAGCTGCGCGCTTCGGACATCCATGTCGAACCGTTCGAGAGCCGGCTGAAGGTGCGCTACCGCGTCGACGGTGTACTGGTGGAGGGCGAAAGCCCGCCGGCCAACCTCACCGCGGCGGTGATCAGCCGCATCAAGATCATGGCCCGGCTCAACATCGCCGAGCGCCGCCTGCCGCAGGACGGTCGCATCATGCTACGCGTGCAGGGCAAGGAGCTGGACCTGCGCGTGAGCACGGTACCGACCGCGCACGGCGAAAGCGTGGTGATGCGATTGCTGGACCGCGAAACGGTGGTGTTCGATTTCCACCGGCTTGGCTTCACCGATGCGTTCCTGCCGCAGTTCCGCAAGGTGCTGGAGCAGCCGCACGGCATCCTGCTGGTGACCGGCCCCACCGGCTCGGGCAAGACCACTACGCTGTACACCGCGCTGAGCCAGCTCAATACTGCCGACGTCAAGATCATCACCGTTGAAGACCCGGTCGAATACCAGATCGAGGGCATCAACCAGATCCAGGCCAAGCCGCAGATCGGCCTGGACTTCGCCAACGCCCTGCGCAGCATCGTGCGCCAGGATCCGGACATCATCATGATCGGCGAAATGCGCGACCTGGAAACCGCGCGCATTGCGATCCAGTCGGCGTTGACCGGCCACCTGGTGCTGTCCACCCTGCATACCAACAACGCCGCGGGTGGCATCACCCGCCTGCTCGACATGGGCGTGGAAGACTACCTGCTCACCTCCACCATCAACGGCATCCTCGCCCAGCGCCTGGTGCGCCGGCTGGAACCAACCCACGCCGAGCGCTATGAGGCCTCGCCGGAGGAAATCGAACGCTTCGAGCTGCGCCGCCTGCAGCCGGAAGGGCCGATCCACCTGTATCGCCCGAAGCCCTCCGCGCTGGCGCCGACCGGTTATCTCGGCCGCACCACCATCATGGAATTCCTGGTGATGAACGATGCGCTGCGGCGCGCGGTGATGCGCCGCGATGGCATGGGCGAGATCGAACGCATTGCCCGCGAAGCGGGCATGCGCACGATGTACGAAGATGGCCTGTCCAAGGCCCTCAGTGGCCAGACGACCATCGAGGAAGTCCTGCGTGTCACCGAGGAAAGCTGATGCGCGCAGGACGCCGGGGCTGACATGCCGACCTACCGTTACAAGGCACTGAATCCGCACGGCGAGATCTTCGACGGGCAGATGGAAGCGGCCAGCGAGGCCGAACTGGTCGCGCGCCTGCAGGACCAGGGTCATCTGCCGATGGAGACCCAGCTGGCCGATGGCGGTGCGATCGGTGGCAGCAATTGGCGCAACCTGTTCCGCCAACGGCCGCTGCAGGGTGCGGCATTGCTGCAGTTCACCCAGCAGCTGGCGACACTGCTCGGTGCAGGCCAGCCGCTGGATCGCGCGCTGTCGATCCTGCTCGGCCTGCCGGAAGACGAACGCTCGCGCCGCGCGATCACCGACATCCGCGATGTGGTGCGCGGTGGTGCGCCGCTGTCGACCGCACTGGAGCGCCAGCATGGGTTGTTCTCGCGCCTGTACGTGAACATGGTGCGTGCCGGTGAGGCCGGCGGCAGCCTGCACGAAACCCTGCAGCGCCTGGCCGACTACCTCGAACGCAGCCGGGCCCTGCAGGGCAAGGTGATCAACGCGCTGGTGTACCCGGCCATCCTGCTGGTGGTGGTGGGCGGCGCACTGCTGTTCCTGCTCGGCTACGTGGTGCCGCAGTTCGCGCAGATGTACGAGAGCCTGGATGTGGCGCTGCCGTGGTTCACCAACGCGGTACTGCAGCTGGGCCTGTTCGTGCGTGACTGGTGGGTGTTGCTGCTGGTGGTGCCGGCGGTGCTGGCGCTGTTCTTCGAACGCAAGGCACGGCAACCCGCCTTCCGGCTGGCGCTGGATGGCTGGCTGCTGCAGCGTCGCGGCATCGGGCGCCTGCTGGGTGAACTGGAAACCGCGCGGCTGGCCCGCACGCTGGGCACGCTGCTGCGCAATGGGGTGCCGCTGCTGGGTGCCCTGGGCATCGCCCGCAATGTACTGGGCAACCGCGCGCTGGCCGCCGATGTGGAAGCCGCCGCGGATGAAGTGAAGAACGGTACCGGCCTGTCGCTGGCGCTGTCGCGCGGCAAGCGTTTCCCGCGCCTGGCGCTGCAGATGATCCAGGTCGGTGAGGAATCCGGTGCACTCGATACCATGCTGCTGAAAGCGGCCGATACTTTCGAACAGGACAGCGCCCGGCGCATCGACCGCCTGCTGGCGGCGATGGTGCCGGCGATCACCCTCGTACTGGCCTCGGTGGTCGGCGCGGTGATCGTCGCCGTGCTGGTGCCGCTGTACGACCTGACCAATGCCATCGGTTGACGATGGATCCCTACGCAACCCCGACACTCCGAAACTGAAAGGACCGACCATGATTGCTTCCCGTCGACCGATCCGCCTTTCCTTCACCGCCGCGCGCAACCAGTCGGGCATGAGCCTGCTGGAGATCATCATCGTCATCGTGCTGATCGGCGCGGTGCTGACCCTGGTCGCCAGCCGCGTGCTGGGTGGCGCCGACCGCGGCAAGGCCAACATTGCCAAGGCACAGGTGCAGACCGTCGCATCCAAGGTCGACAACTACCAGATTGATACCGGCAAGCTGCCCGGCTCGCTCAATGATCTGGTGACTGCACCGGCTGGCGTCGGTGGCTGGTTGGGCCCGTATGCCAAGCCGGCCGATCTGAACGATCCGTGGGGCCATGCGCTGGAATACCGCACGCCGGGCGAAGGCCAGCCGTATGAGCTGATCAGCCTGGGCAAGGACGGCAAGGCCGGCGGCAGCAGCGTCGACGCTGACATCCGCTACCAGCCGTAACCGGGCATGTTGCATTTCCTGCCGCGCCGGTTGCCACGCCCGCGCCTGCCCGGCAGGCGCGCAGCGGGTCTGTCGCTGCTGGAAATGCTGCTGGTGATCGCGCTGATCGCCGCGATCGGCCTGATCACCGCTGCCGGCCTGTCGCGCGGTTTCGCCGGCATGCAGCTGCGCAGCGCCGGCAAGGACATCGCCAACCAGCTGCGCGTGGTGCGCGCGCAGGCGATCGCCCGCGGCGAGCCGCAGCGCTTTGTCATCGAGCCGGCCAAGCGGCGCTGGGAAGGCGCCAACCAGCGCCACGGCGACGTACCGGCACAGCTGCAGGTGCAGTTCGAAGGCGCCGCGCAGCTGGCCACCGCGCCAGGACAGGGCGTGATCGAGTTCCATCCCGATGGCGGCTCCAGCGGCGGCCGCATCCGGCTGCAGCGTGACGACGCCGAATGGCGCATCGACGTGGGCTGGCTGACCGGTGAGGTCCGCTCCGGCCCCTGGCGGGCGCAATGAAGCAGCGCGCCCGCGGCTTCACCCTGCTGGAAGTGATCATCGCCTTTGCCCTGCTCGGGCTGGCGCTGACCCTGCTGCTGGGCAGCCTGTCCGGGGGGGCCAGGCAGGTGCGTGAGGCCGAAGTGCGCACGCGCGCGATACTGCATGCGCAGTCGTTGCTGGCCGAAACCGGCGTCGCCACGCCGCTGCAGGTGGGCAGCCAGCAGGGCGACTGGGAACAGGGACGCTACCACTGGGAACTGCAGGTGCAGCCGTGGGTGGAGCCACGTGCAGGCAGCGTCGTGCAGTCACCGTCGGCCGGTGCCCCCTGGCTGGCCGAACTGCAGCTGCAGGTGCGTTGGGGTGACAGCGAACGCGAGCAGCTGCGCTGGCGCAGCCTGCGCCTGCTGCCGCCGGACCTGGAGCGTGCGCGATGAAGCGCCGTGCTGCAGGTTTCACCTTGGTTGAAGTGATGCTGGCCACGGTGCTGCTGGCCGGTGGCCTGGCGCTGGCGTTCGCCAGCGTGCGCTCGGCGATGGCGGTCAGCCAGCGTGGCGAGCAGATTGCGGCCGAGAGTGAGCGCATGCGCGCGGTGCAGGCCCTGTTGCGGCGGCAGCTGGCCGGTGCGCTGCGCACGCCGCTGGAAGTCCCCGATCCCACCCGCGAACCGATCTTCTTCCAGGGCGAAGAACAGCGCATGATGTTCGCCGCTGATCTCCCGGGTTACCTCGGCCGTGGCGGAGCCTACCTGCACGCGCTGCAGGTGGACGGCCGCAATGGCCAGCAGCGCCTGCTGCTGGACCTGGTGCTGCTGCAGGAAGGCGAGCGCATCGCCGAGAATCCGCCGCGCCCACCGGAAGTGCTGGTGGAGAGCCTGAAGTCGGTGCAGCTGCGCTATCGCGGCATCGATGCCAGTACCGGCCAGATGAGCGACTGGATGCCGCGCTGGGACGATACCCGTCGCCTGCCGATGCTGGTGGAGATCCAGATCGTGCCCGCCAAGGGGGCGCCCTGGCCCACCCTGGTGGTGGCACCGCGCGCGGGTGGCAGCGGAGGCGCGCGATGAACCGGCAACACGGTGCGGCACTGGTCCTGGTGCTGTGGTTGATCGCATTGATGACCGCGCTGGTCGGTGCGTTCGCGCTGAGCGCACGGGTCGAGCATCTGCAGCAGCGGGTGCTGGATGATGACGCACGTGGCCAGGAACGGGCGCGCGCCGGCCTGGAGTACGCGCTGCTGCGGCTGTCCGCCGATCCGCTGCGGGCGCCCTGGCGTGCCGATGGCCGCACCTACCGCTGGCAGTTCGATGACGCCAGCATCGAGATCAAGGTGCTGGACGAGAACGGCAAGATCAACCTGAACCTGGCCGACGTGACCCTGCTGACCGCGTTCCTCAAGGCGCTCGGCGAAGACGAAGGGGCGGCCCGGCAGATGGCCGGCGCCATTGTCGACTGGCGTGATGAAGACAGCCTGCTGCAACCGGGTGGCGGCGCCGAAGCGCCGGACTATGCGGCGGCCGGGTTGCCGTATGGCCCGCGCAACAAGCGTTTCGAGACGCTCGGCGAACTGCAGCGGGTACTGGGCATGCGTGGCCCATTGTACAAGGCCATGCTGCCGCACCTGACCCTGTACAGCCGCCAGGCGCGCCCGGATCCCCAGTACGCCAGCGCGCCGGTGCTGACCGCACTGGGCCTGGATGCGGATACCGTGCTGGCGCAGCGCGCGCAGCAGGAGCGTGACGCAGATACCGCTGGCGGTGCGACAACGCTTGCCAGCAGCAGCGGCACCTATAGTATCGAGTCTCGTGCAACCGACGGCAGTGGACGCCGGTCGGTGTTGCAGGCAGTGGTACGCAATGGCTCGGGCGGGGTTCCCGGGCGGTCCTACACAGTGCTTCGCTGGGAGCAGGGAATGACAGCAAGATGACGGCATGGCAGGACAGTGTGCGGCAGGTGCAGGGCCGGATCGGCCCTGGTGCCGGCCGTTTCCTGCGCTGGTGGCGGCAATCGCTGCTGGCCTGGGTGCCGGCACGTTGGCAGTGGGCACTGGGCTGGGCACAGGCGCGCCTGCTGCTGCAGCGCCAGGGTGACCAGCTGCAGGTCTGGCGAGAGGCCGGTGAGCGCCGCGAAGCGGTGGCCAGCGTGCCGTGGCCGCTGTCGCCGGCCGAACTGGACCGCGTGCTGGAACCGCGACTGCGCAGCCTGCCGCGGGTGTGGCTGCTGCCGGCCAGCGAGGTACTGCGTCGTCATCTGCGCCTGCCTGCGGCTGCGGCCGACCGCCTGCGCGCCGTGGTCGGTTTCGAGATCGACCGCCAGACGCCGTTCGAATCCAGCCAGGTCAGCTATGACGTGCGTGAACTCGGGAGCGCCGCCGAAGGCCAGCTGCAGGTCGAACTGGTCGCCTGGCCACTGCGCCAGCTTGAAGCGTGGCGCGCCAGCGTGGGCGAGTGGGCTGATGCACTGGCCGGTGTCGATGCCATCGACGCCCACGGTGACCCCCTGCAGGTGAATCTGTTGCCGCCAGGGCAGCGCCAGCTGCGGGTGGATCCGACGCGGCGCTGGAATGTGCTGCTGGCCGTGGCCGCGCTGGTGATGCTGGTGCTGGCGGCCCTGCAGCTGCTCGACAACCGCCGTGCCGCCGCCGATGAGCTGCGTGCGCAGGTTGAACGCAGTGCGCGCAGTGCGCGTGGTGTTGCCAGCGAACGCGCGCAGCTGCAGGCGCTGATCGATGGTGCCGCGTTCCTGGAAAAGCAGCGCAGCCAGCGCGCCGGAACGGTGGAAATCTGGAATGAACTGACCCGGCGCCTGCCGGAGGGCACCTACCTGGAAAAGCTGGCCATCGAGAACAACAACCTGCAGCTGATCGGCCTGAGCCGCGAGGCCTCGCAACTGGTGCAGCTGCTGCAGGATGCGCCGCAGTGGCGCAAGGTCAATCTGACCGGCGTACTGCAGGCCGATGGCGCCGCCAGTGGCCGTGACCGCTTCACCATGACCGCCGAACTGCAGCCGTTGCCGGCTGCGGCCCTGACCCGGGAGGCGGCCGATGCCGATGCCAAGCGCACGCCGTGACCGCTGGCTGGCACTGGCGCTGCTGCTCGCAGTGCTGGGCCTGGCCTACCTGCTGCTGGTGCACCCCTGGTTCACCCAGCCGCTGCGCGAAATCGATGCCGACGTGGCCGCCCTGCGCGAGCGCGAACAGCGCGTGCAGGCGCAGCTGCAGCAGCAGCCGCAGATCGAACAACGCCTGCGCGCCACCCGCGAGGCACTGCAGCAGCGGCCGGGCTTCCTGCGTGAAGCCACCGCCGAAGCTGCAGCCGCTGCGCTCGGCGCGAAGCTGCAGGATGCGGTGGCGATGGCCAGCCCGGGCAACCGCAGCTGCACCATCAGCAACCGCACGCCACTGACCGACAACCGTCGTGACGCCGAGTTCGTACGCGTTGCCATGCAGGTGCGCCTGCGTTGCGGTGTGGCCGAACTGGCCACGGTGCTGCACAGCCTGGAAACCGGCAGCCCGCGCCTGTTCGTCGACAACCTCAACCTGATCGCGCAGCGCTTCCAGCAGTCGCCGAATGAATCCGGGCTCGGCCTGGACGTGTCGTTCGAACTGGCCGGTTACCTGCTGCCCGGTGCCGCTGCCGATGGCGCTGCGCCGGCACCTGCAGCCGAGCCGGGCGCGGCGCCGCAACCGCCTTCGGCTGCACCTGCACCGGCACCCTCACCGGCTGCGCCGGAAGAGGGGCAGGAGGTGGCCGATGAAGCTTGAGCAGATCAGCCTGCGCACCGGTTTCCTGCTGGCACTGGCCGGCTGGGCGGCAGCGGTCTGGCTGGCCACCGGCTTCGGCCTGGGCAGCCAGCTGCCAGGTGCGGATGGCGATGCCGATGCGGTGCCTTCGTTGCCGGTGCTGCCGCCGTTGGCCGCAGAACGCATGGCCAGCGCCGACAGCTACAGCGCCATCGGCGAGCGACCGCTGTTCGCCGAGGACCGCAGGCCGAAGCCCTACCTGCTCGGTGGCAGCGAGCCTGCCGCCAGCGCCGCGCTGCGCCTGACCGGCGTGCTGTTGACCGGCGACTTCGGCATGGCCACCTTCACCACCGAACAGAACCGTTCGTTGCGCCTGCGCCTCAACGGTGAAGCCGTCGACGGCTGGCAGCTGGTGGCATTGCAGCCGCGCCAGGCCACCGTGATCGGCCCCGGTGGCAACCAGGTGCTGGAACTGGCGGTCTTCAACGGCCAGGGCGGTGAGCCGCCGACCGTGCTGCGCGGCGCCAACGGTGCGCCGCCGGCAGGTGCGATCGTTGTGCCGCCCCCGGCAGGCGCTCCGCCTGCACCGCCGCCGGCTGCGGCAACCCCATCGCCGTCGCCTGCTGCCAGTACGCCAGCGCCCTCGGCTGCGGCGGCCGCCACACCGCCTGCCACCAACAACGGCCCCAGCGAAGCGCAGATGCAGGCCATCCGCGAACGCATCCAGGCCCGTCGCCGCCAGCTGCAGCAACAACAACAGCAGCAACAACCGTCGCCGCCCCCGGGCGATGGCACCAACCGATAGAGTGAATGCATGAGCCTGCGTTTCCTTCCCTGGTCCTTTGCCCTCGCGCTGCTGGTCGGCTGCAGCACCGTGTCCGCGCCGCATGTGCAGCGCAAGGGCAATCTGTCGCCCACTGCCGAGGCCGGCCAGGCGGCCGATGTCGCCGCCGATGCTGCCCGTGACGCCCAGGGCGCTCCGCAGGCGGTGATCCGCCGTGGCACCGGCACCATGATCAACCGCGAAGCAGCACGCGCACCGGCACCGGCACTGCATGGCGCCAGCACCGGTGAAGCAACCTTCAATTTCGAAGGCGAATCGGTGCATGCGGTGGTCAAGGCCATCCTCGGTGACATGCTGGGCCAGAACTACGTGATCGCACCGGGGGTGCAGGGCACGGTCACCCTGGCCACGCCCAAGCCGGTGTCGCCGGCGCAGGCGTTGAACCTGCTGGAGATGGTGCTGGGCTGGAACAACGCACGCATGGTCTACAGCGGTGGCCGCTACAACATCGTCGCCGCCGACCAGGCGCTGGCCGGTACGGTCGCGCCGAGCACGGCGCCCGCTGCCAGTGCGCGAGGCTTCGAGGTACGGGTCATCCCGCTGCAGTTCATCTCCGCCACCGAAATGAAGAAGGTACTGGAGCCGTATGCGCGGCCCAATGCCATCGTCAACGTCGACAGCGGCCGCAACGTGATCACCCTGGGCGGTACCCGCGCCGAGCTGGAAAACTACATGCGCACCGTCGAGATCTTCGACGTCGACTGGCTGTCGGGCATGTCGGTGGGCGTGTTCCCGATCCAGTCGGGCAAGGCCGAACAGGTGGCTGCCGACCTGGAGAAAGTGTTCGGCGAGGAGAGCAAGACGCCCAGCGCCGGCATGTTCCGCTTCCTGCCCCTGGAAAACGCCAACGCGGTGCTGGTGATCACCCCGCAGGTGCGCTACCTGGACCAGATCCAGCAGTGGCTGGACCGCATTGATACGGCCGGTGGCAGTGCCCGCCTGTTCTCCTACGAGCTGCGCTACATCAAGGCGCGTGACCTGGCCGAACGGCTCAGTGAAGCCTTCGCCAGCAGCGGCAACCGTGGCGGTTCCAGCCCGGCCTCGCTGGCCCCGGGTGCGATGCCGTCGCAGCTGGGCAGCGACGGCGACCGTGGCATGGACAGCAACAACAGCAGCAGTTTCGGCTCGACCCCGGGCAGCGGTTCCAGTGGTGCCGGCAACGGCAGCATGAACCTGCCGCAGCGCCAGTCCGGCAACGTCAGCGTCAGCCTGGAAGTGGAGGGCGATCGCGTGGGCGTGTCGGCGGTGGAGGAAACCAATACCCTGCTGGTGCGCTCGACCCCGCAGGCCTGGCGCTCGATCCGCGAAGTGATCGAGAAGCTGGACGTGATGCCGCTGCAGGTACATATCGAAGCGCAGGTGGCCGAAGTCTCGCTGGACGGTGACCTGAAGTACGGCGTGAACTGGTTCTTCGACAACGCTGTGGCCGGGCGTGCGCTGACGGGAGCCTTGGGCGGCGTGACCCTGCCGGCAGCAGCGGGTGGCTCCTGGAGCAGCTTCGCCGGTGCCGCGACCGGTGGCGAAGGCCTGGGCTGGGCGTTCACCGGCCACAATGGTGCGGCGGTGGTGAGCGCGCTGGACAAGGTCACCGATGTACGCCTGCTGCAGACCCCTTCGGTGTTCGTGCGCAACAACGCCGAGGCCACGCTCAACGTGGGCGACAAGGTGCCGATCAACACGACTACGGTGAACACCGGCCTGGGCACCGGCACCTACAGTTCGGTGCAGTACATCGACACCGGCGTGATCCTGAAGGTGCGCCCGCGCGTGACCCGCGATGGCACGGTGTTCCTCGACATCGTGCAGGAAGTGAGCAGCGCTTCGAACGTGCCTGACAACTGCAATCCGACCGAGCGCAACTGCAACCCGAGGATTTCCACCAAGAAGCTGTCGACCGAAGCGGCGGTGCAGAGCGGCGACACCATCATGCTGGCCGGCCTGATCACCGATTCGGCCACCGATGGCAGCAGCGGCATTCCCGGCCTGAGCCGGATTCCGGTGGTGGGCGCGCTGTTCGGGCAGAAGAGCCGCACCAGCCGCCGTTCCGAAGTGATCGTGCTGCTGACCCCGAGCATCGTGCGCAACAGCCAGGAAGCGCGCAATCTGACCGACGAGTACAGCCAGCGCTTCCGCGCGATGGAACCGCTGAACCAGCCGCGCGCAAAGAAGTAGGGGGTTTACGGCCGGGCTGCGCCCGGCACCCGCAGAGGCTAGAGCCGGAGCCAGAGCCAGAGCAACGGCAACAGCGGGTTTACTGAGGGGTGGCGGGGCACTGTGGGTTTGCGGGGACGCCGTAAATACGTCCATGTAGGCTTGGTCGCCGCATCCATGCGGCTCACACCCCGCAAACCCACAGTGCCCCGCCTTCGACAGATTCCCGCGGCTGTTGGTAGGTGTCGACCTTGGTCGACACGGTAGATCCACGCCATGCGTGGATGCTTTTCGATTCCAGTTCGAAATATTCGATTTCGATAGAGATTCATCCACGCATGGCGTGGATCTACTGCAGATCGCAGAAATCTGTCGAAGGCGGGTTGGGTCCGGTTGCGGGGGTGTCCGCGGCATGGATGCCGCGGCCAAGCCCCCAGGGACGGGTTTACGGCGTCCCCCGCAACCGGACCCAACCCGCCATCCCACGGATAGCCGGCTTCTGCTGTTGCTTCGGCTTCGGCTCTGGCCTGAAGCGGGTGCCGGGTGCAACCCGGCCGATACCCTCCCAGTGCTAGGCTGTGGCTACCGACAACCACGGAGGCGGGATGGGGGCGATCGTGTTGTTGCCGCTGTGCGTGGACGATGCCGCGCTCGACCGCTGCCTGGCCGCACTGGATGCGGGCACCGCGCCGGGGACCGCGGTCTGGCTGGCCGACGATGCGCAGACCGGGCCGCGTGCGCAGGCGGTGGTGGAACACTGGTTGGCACATACACCGCTGCAGGCCGAGTACACCCGGCGTGCACGGCCGCTGGGTGAAGTCGCCCACCTGGACGAGATGCTGCGCGCCTGCGATGGCATGGACGTGGCGGTGCTGGCACCGGACAGCGTGCCCGCGCCGGGCTGGCTGCAGCAGCTGCAGGACGCCTTCGCCCGCGATGCCGCCATCGCGACCGCAACCCCATGGTGCAATGCCGGCGAAACCGCTGCGTGGCCCCGGCTGGGCGAGATCAATCCGGAACCCGACGATGCCGCGCTGCTGGCGCAGACCTGTGCCGGCCTGCCAACGCTGCACCCGGAGCTGCCGTCGGCGGTCACCCACGCGGTGCTGGTGCGGGGCAACGCGCGCCGGCGTGCCGGGGGCCTGGACGTGGACAGCTATGCCGGCTGGAACGCGGCGCTGGTGGACCTGAGCCTGCGCATGGCCGGCCTGGGATGGCGCAACGTGTTGTGCGAGACCGCCTTCATCAGCCGGGCAGGGGAGGCGGTCAGCCGCGATGGCGATCTCGAGGCCCTGGCCGCGCGCTGGCCGGGCTGGGTGCCTCGGCTGGCTGACTTCCTGATGCACGATCCACTGCACGGGCTGCGCGCCGATCTGCAGCAGCGCATGCGGCAGGCGATAATGCCGAAGGAACAGGGGGACCTGTTCGTCCCGTCTTCCGCGCCGGAGCCTCCTGCTTGAATGTTGCCATTGCCGCCATTGTCGTCACCTACCAGAGCGGCAGCACCATCGATGCCTGTCTCTCGCGCCTGCGCCAGGCGCAGGACGTGGCCGAGATCCGGGTGATCGACAATGGCTCGATGGATGGCACGCTGGATATCGTGCAGCGCCATGCCAGCCACGACCCGCGCGTGCGTTTCGTCGGCAATCCGGACAATCCCGGCTTTGCCGCCGCCAACAACCAGGGCGTGGCCGATTCGCACAGCCCATGGCTGGCCTTCATCAACCCTGACCTGATGGTCGAACCGGAAACACTGGCCGCACTGCGCAGCCGCGCGGAAGCGCTGGGCGATTGCCTGCTCGGCGTCGAACAGGTCGACGAGCAGGGCCTTGCCGACGAGGCCGTGCGCCGCCGCGACCCGGACTTCCTGATGATGCTGCGCTCGCCAGGCAAGGGCTCGAAGCTGGCGGTGCCGCGTGACCCGCAGCAGGCGCTGCAGCGGGTGCCGGCGTTGTCAGGCGCGCTGCTGATGATGCCGCGTGCATTGTTCGACTGCATCGGAGGCTGGGACGCCGGCTATCGTCTGCACGCTGAAGACCTGGACCTGTGCCGGCGCGCGCGCGAAGCGGGGGCGGTGGTGGCGATCGCCAATGACCTGCAGGTCACCCACGTTCGTGGCGTCTCCAGCCGCTCGCGGCCGTTCTTCGTCGAATGGCACAAGCACAAGGGCCTGTGGCGCTATTTCCAGAAGTTCGAGGCCAGGCAGCGTTCGCTGCCGGTACGGGTGGCGGTGTGGGGCGCGATCTGGGCGCACGCCCTGATGCTGGTGCCGCGCCTGCTGCGTAGGTCGTTGTAGAGCCGAGCCCACGCTCGGCTCAGGCAACAATCCGCCGGGCGTGGGCCCGGCTCTACGGAAGGCAGGCGCGCCCACGGTTCACTCCGCCGGGCGCATAATCCGCCCCATGCCTATCATCCAGTCCCTGCTCGACACCGACCTGTACAAGTTCACCATGATGCAGGCGGTGCTCCACCAGCACCCCGGTGCCCAGGTGCAGTACCGGTTCAAGTGCCGCACGCCCGGCATCGACCTGGCCCACTACATCGACCAGATCGACGAAGAGATCGACCACCTGTGCAGCCTGCGTTTCAGCGACGCGGAGCTGGACTACATGCGTGGCCTGCGGTTCGTGAAGCCCGACTTCGCCGATTTCCTCGGCCTGTTCCACCTCGACCGCAAGTACATCCAGCTGCGCGCGTCGAAGACCGTGCCCGGCGAGATCGAACTGGACATCACCGGTCCGTGGCTGCACACCATCCTGTTCGAAGTGCCGCTGCTGGCGATCATCAACGAAGTCTGGTTCCGCAACACCACTACTGCCGACTTCGCCGAGGGTGAGCGCCGCCTGCAGGCCAAGGCCGCGCTGCTGCGCGATACCCCGGGGTTCGAGCAGTGCCGCATTGCCGACTACGGCAGCCGCCGCCGTTACTCGCGTGACTGGCACGCCCGTCTGCTGCCGCTGCTGCGCGACGCGCTCGGCCCGCAGCTGGTCGGCACCAGCAACGTGCACTTCGCCCGCCTGTACGGCATGACCCCGCACGGCACCATGGCCCATGAGTATCTGCAGGCCTTCCAGGCGCTGGGCCCGCGCCTGCGCGATTCGCAGGTGGCGGCACTGGAATCGTGGGCCCGCGAGTATCGCGGCGATCTGGGCATCGCGCTGTCCGACGTGGTCGGCCTGGATGCGTTCCTGCGCGACTTCGATATGTACTTCTGCAAGCTGTTCGACGGTGTCCGCCACGACTCGGGCGATCCGTTCGACTGGGGCGACCGCATGCTGGCGCACTTCCAGCAGCGCCGGGTTGATGCACGCAGCAAGGTGCTGGTGTTCAGCGATGGGCTCGACATCGCCAAGGTGATGCGCCTGTACGACTACTTCCGTGGTCGCTGCCAGGTCGCCTTCGGCGTCGGCACCCACCTGACCAATGATCTGGGGCCAACGCCGCTCAACATCGTGATCAAGATGGTCCGCTGCAACGGCCAGCCGGTGGCCAAGCTCAGCGATTCGCCGGGCAAGAGCATGTGCGACGACCCGGGCTACCTGGCCTATCTGCGCCAGGTCTTCGAGCTGCCGCCGGCGTAAACGCGTCGGCTTGCGGCACGCCGGCTTACAGGTAGTCGACCACCACCAGGTAGGCGCCCTGCAGCGGCTGCTGCTTCGAAGCCTGCACGCTGTAACGCTCGGAGAAGGCGATATCGCCGGCGCGCATCGCGCTGGCCGACACCGACAGCTTCTGGCCCTGGCGCTTGCCGTCGCGCAGCGTCGCGGCCTGGCCATCGGCAAGGGCCGTCACGGCCACCGTCGAGCCCTTGGCCGAAGGCGGGCAGGCGGCCAGGCTCAGCTCACCCTGGGACAGGGCCGTCGTGCAGCCCGGCTCGGCGATGCGGCCGCTGAAACGGATGCTGCCGCTGCTGGCCTGGGCCAGTGCGCTGACGGACATCAGGGCCACGCACAGCAGAATGGAGTTCCTCATGACACGTTCTCTGGTTCGGTGTGTCCTAGTTAGCGACAGGTTCGATCCGTCTTTAATAGGACAAATCCGAATCTGCTAGGGCCATCACCAAGAAAGAGTGATGCGCATCAAATAAGGCGATTTCCACCTGAAAAAGGCCTGTTTCCGCGCATGCCGAACGCGTCACCAGGAGCGTCATGCGGGGTCGTTTGTGACCTGATCCGGCCACCGTCACGTTCCCCACGCTCCCTGAATCTCGATTTCGCCTATCACGTCACATTTAGAGCGTCAATGAATTGGCGTTCAGAAAAATAATGAGACTTTCATCACAGTTGTGCCTATACTTGCGTCACGGATTCAGGGGAAGGTATGTCCGAGTCCGGCCACAGGTGAGACGCAAGGATGGGTCTTGATAGCCCGGCAGTGCTCCTTGCTTCCTCCTCTACTTCTCATCTCTTCAGTAGGGTTAGGTAAAAGCGAATGCACAAGATCAATATCATCGCCGCTCTGATGCTGGCCGCCGCTCCGCTGGCCGCCAACGCCGCCGACGGCACCATCACCTTCAACGGCAAGGTGACCGACAAGACCTGCACCATCTCGACCCCGGGCGGCAAGGACTTCGCCGTCAACCTGCCGACCGTGTCCAAGAACACCCTGGCCACCGCCGGTGCCGTTGCGGGCCGTACCCCGTTCGCCATCAACCTGAGCAAGTGCAGCGCCGGCAACGTCGCCACCTACTTCGAGCCGGGTTCCACCGTTGACTTCAACAGCGGCCGCCTGGTCAACCAGGCTTCGGCCAACGCTGCCACCAACGTGCAGCTGCAGCTGCTGGGCTCGAACAACACGTTCCTGCCGATCAAGGCGGCTGGCACCGGTCTGGCCCAGGACAACTCGCAGTGGGTGACCGTGGCCGGCGACGGCACCGCCAACCTGAACTACTACGCTGAGTACTACGCCACTGCCGCCGCCACCCCGGGCGACGTCACCAGCAGCGTCAAGTACACGATCATCTACAACTGATCGTAGTCGTACCCGCACTGGCCGGCGTACGCGCCGGCCAGTGCATCGCGGCCCCAGGCCACATACCTCGAGCGTAGTACTTCCGATGAAAGCAATCTTTCCCCGGGCGCTGCTGCTGGCAGCGTTCACGCTGCCCTTCTGCCAGAACGCTCTGGCCGGCGTGGTGGTCAATGGCACGCGAGTGATCTATCCGGCGCAGGCGCGCGAAGTCACCGTGCAGGTCGACAACGTGGGCGATTCGCCGGCGCTGGTGCAGGCCTGGATCGACAGCGGCGACGCCAACCAGACCGCCGATACCAGCGATGCCCCGTTCGTGCTGACGCCGCCGATCGCGCGCGTCGAACCGGGCCGCAGCCAGGCGCTTCGCCTGATCTTCTCCGGCGCGCAGCTGCCGACCGACCGTGAGTCGGTGTTCTGGCTCAACGTGCTGGATGTTCCGCCGTCCCCGGACAACGCCGACAGCGGCGAACAGAATTACCTGCAGGTCGCGTTTCGTTCGCGCCTGAAGCTTTTCTACCGGCCGCAGGGCCTGAAGGGCGTCGCCAACGACGCGCCGGCAGCGCTGCGCTGGACCCGCACCGGCGACCGCCTGCGGGTGGAAAACCCGAGCCCCTTCCACGTCACTCTGGCCGAAGTACATGCCGTGACCGGCAGCAGTGAAAAGGCCGTCGAGGACAAGGGCGCGATGGTCGCGCCGAAGCAGAGCCTGGAGTTCGCCGCACCGGCGGGCACCGACCAGGTCCGCTTCATCACCATCAACGACTACGGCGGCCGGGTGGAACACACCATCCGCCTCGGCAGCACCGGGGGCTGAACGCGCCGCGCTGGCCCCTGGCCTGCGCATCCCGCCACCGCCGCTGTGCGGCGAATTGAAGGAATGTCAGTGTGATCGGAAACAGATTGACATTGTCGATCCATCAGGCGCTTTGCCTGCTGGTTGCTGGCGTGGCCTGCCCAGGATGGGCGCTGGCTGCCCCGGCCAATCTCGGCGAACAGGCGCTGATGGCGCAGAGTGGTGCGGCCAATGCGCGTGCACCGGAGTCGGCCCAGTTCAATTCCAGCTTCCTGTCTGGCCAGGCCAAGCAGGTCGACCTGGCGGCCTTCAGCAACGGCAACCCGATGGTGGCCGGCAACTATCGGGTCGACGTCTACGTCAACGGTGCCTGGCAGGGCCGTCGCGATCTGCAGTTCAAGGCCGATGCGCAGGGCCGTGTCGACGCCTGCCTGCCGCTGCCGATGCTGGAAGAAATGGGCGTGGACAGCGAAGCCGTGCTGCTGCAGCAGGATCCGTCCGTGCCGACCGACAAGACCAGCTGCGTGCCGGTCCAGCAGCGCATGGCCAATGCCTATGGTGTCTATGACAGCGGCAACCTGCGCTACGACCTGAGCATCCCGCAGGTGTTCCTGCGCCGTGAGGCACGCGGCTACGTCAACCCGGCGCTGTGGGACCGCGGCATCAATGCCGGCTTCGTCGGCTACAGCTTCAATGCCATCGACAGCGACAGCCGTGTCGAAGGTGGCCAGCGCAACCGCAGTGCCTACCTCGGCCTCAACGCCGGCATGAACCTGGGTGGCTGGCAGTTCCGCCACGATTCGAACCTGACCTGGTCCGAGGGCGACGGCCGCCATTGGCAGAGCATCGCCACCTATGCACAGCGCGGCATTCCGCAGGTGCGCGGCATGCTCACCATCGGTGAGGCCTACACCACCGGTGAACTGTTCGACTCGATCGGTTACCGCGGTGCCAGCCTGGCCAGCGACGACCGCATGCTGCCCGATTCGCTGCGCGGCTACGCGCCGGTCGTGCGCGGCATCGCCGAGACCAATGCACGCATCGAAGTGCGCCAGAACGAGCAGCTGATCTACTCCTCCACCGTGTCGCCGGGCAGCTTCGTCATCGACGACCTGTACCCGACCGGCTACGGCGGCGATCTGGAAGTGAGCGTGATCGAGGCCGATGGCCGCCGCCGCGAATTCAAGGTGCCGTTCGGTTCGGTGCCGCAGATGCTGCGCGAAGGCGTGTCGCGCTACTCGCTGACCGCCGGCCAGGTGCGCAACAAGCTGCTGGCCGATGAGCCGTGGCTGGTGCAGGGCACCTACCAGCGCGGTATCGGCAACCAGCTGACGCTGTACGGCGGCAGTGCACTGAGCGACGGCTACCTGTCGCTGCTGTACGGCGTCGGCCTGTCCACGCCGGTAGGCGCGTTCGCCGCCGACGTCACCCACGCACGTACGACGTTCGACCACTACGGCAACCACACCGGTGCCAGCGTGCGCTTGAGCTACAGCAACATGATCGGCGAGACCGGGACCAACCTGACCCTGGCCGCCTACCGCTATTCGACCGAAGGCTTCTACAGCCTGCAGGATGCGCTGTACGGCCGTGATTCGGACAAGCGTGGCATCGATCCGACCACCCGTGGTCGCCAGCGCAGCCAGTTCCAGGTGACCCTGAACCAGCCGTTGGGCCGTCGTGGCGGCGCGCTGTACGTGACCGGCTCGGTGCGCGACTTCTACGACCGTTCCGGCACCTCCAAGCAGTACCAGGTCGGCTACAACAACGCCTGGCGTTCGGTGAACTACGGCTTCTCGGCGCTGCGCACCGAAGAGGGCGTACTCGGCCGCTCGGATACCCAGTACCTGCTGTCGATGAGCGTGCCGCTGGGCCGTGGTACCCACCCGGTGTCGTTCAGTGCTGATCTCGGCGTGCGCGACCGCGGGGGCTACGACAACAGCCGCGTTGGCATCACCGGTTCGGCCGGTGTCGACAACAACTTCAGCTATGGCGCGGCCCTGTCCGATTCCCGCGAGGGCAGCACCACCGCGATCGGCAACGTCGAATACCGCAGCCGCTATTCCGCATTGAACGCCAGCTACAGCCACTCGCGTGACTTCCGCCAGGCTTCGGTGGGTGCCAATGGCAGCGTGGTCGTGCATCCGGGCGGCTTCACCTTCACCCCGCAGCGTGGCGACACCATGGTGCTGGTGGAAGCACCGGGCGCGCGCGATGCGATCGTCAGCAACGCCCCGGGCCTGCGTGTCGATGGCCGCGGCTACGCCGTGGTGCCGTACGTGTCGCCGTACCGCCTCAACACCGTCACCCTCGACCCGCAGGGCATGGCCCACGACGTCGAGCTGGAAAGCACCAGCCAGGCGATCGCGCCGTTCGCCGGTGCCATCAGCTACCTGCGCTTCGATACCCGCAAGGGCAACGCGCTGCTGATCCAGGTGCGCAACCCGGATGGCCGCACCATGCCGTTCGGTGCGCAGGTCAAGGACGAGCAGGGCCAGCCGGTGGGCATGGTCAGCCAGGGCGGCCGCCTGTATGTGCGCAGCGAAAAGAACCAGGGCCGCCTGCTGGTGGAGTGGGGCGCAGGCGCCGACCAGCGCTGCACCGTCGATTACCAGGTTCCGGCGGGCGCCGATGCGTCCAAGACCGGCTTCATCCCGCTGGAGGCAGCATGCCGATGATTTCTTCCCGAGGCCGCAAGGCGCTGGCTGCCGTGGCCGTGCTCGGTGGTGTGTTGCTGGCGCAGCAGGCCAGTGCTGCGTGCCGGATCAGCTCCAGCTGGTTCACGGCCCAGGACGTCACCATGGACATGGGCCAGATCGTGATCCTGCCCAGCACACCGGTGGGCGGTGTGATCAAGGAAATCAGCGAGTCGATCACCCAGCGCGACCGTGTGGCCAGCTGCGACTGGAACGGTGGCCGTTCGATCGGCGAGTACGTCAACGCGGCACAGAAGCGCCCGGTTCCTGGTTTTGCGAATACCTATGAAACCGACGTACCCGGTGTTGGCATCAAGCTGTTCCGTGATTCCGGGTCGATCCAGGTCTACTACCCGCATCAGCTCAGCTTTGGCGGTGGTAGCACCGTTACGCTGATTGGCGGTCGCTTCCGCATCCAGCTGATCAAGACCGCCGCACAGACTGGCTCGGGCGTGATCGCGCCCAATGGGCGCTTCACCACATACTACTTCGACGGTGACAGTGCCAGCCGCCCAGTGCTGACTTCAACCTTCAAGGGCTCGGGCACCACCGTGGTCAGCCCGACCTGCGAAGTGCAGGCCGGCAGCCGGAACATTGCCGTCGACTTCGGCAGTGTGCCCAACACCAGCTTCACCGGTGTCGGTTCCAAGGCGGTCAATCGTGACTTCGAGATCCGCCTGAACTGCCAGGGCAGCAATGTTGCGGCCTACCAGAGCAAGATCGGCATCCGCCTGGATGCCGACCAGGACAGCTCGAACATGCCGGGCGTGCTGAAGCTGAGCGCGGCGACGAACAGCGCCACCCGCATCGGCATCCAGATGGTCCAGCGTGATGGCAGCACCGAGCGCGAAGTGCGCTTCGGCCAGACCGTCAACATCGGTACCACCACCCCCGGCACCAGCACGATGACCTTGCCGCTGCGCGCGCGCTATGTGCAGACCCAGGCCGGCACGGTGGGTGCGGGTGTCGCGAACGGCCAGGCCACCTTCACCATCCAGTACGAGTAAGGCAACCCAGGCTGCGGCCACTGCTGCGTTTCACTGCAACGTCGCCCGTTCCACGGGCGGCGTTGACTGCGTCTTGATCTTCCAACGATGAAGATCAATGCCACGACGCGCGTACCATCATTCGAATGTGATGTACGTCGCGATTTTGGAGTTTCCTCATGAGGTGACCGTCTCCTGCCTGCGGGTGTTGGACGGGAACGCCGAAAGGATCCAGACGTGGCTACAGCTCCTGGCATTTCCTCGCGCCGTCCGTCCGGAGCGCTGCGGTGAAGGTCCTGTCGGTGTTCGGCACGCGACCGGAAGCGATCAAGATGGGGCCGCTGGTGCGTGCCCTGGGCGAGGCTGCGGATATCGAATCGGTGGTCTGCATCACCGGCCAGCACCGGGCAATGCTGGACCAGGTGATGTCGCTGTTCGAGATCACCGCCGACCATGACCTCGATGTCATGGTGCCCAACCAGACCCTCAATGGCTTGTGCGCGAAGCTGTTCGAGCGGCTTGACGCGCTGTACACGCAGGTCCGTCCGGATCGGGTGCTGGTGCACGGCGATACCACCACGGCGATGACCGCCGCGCTGGCCGCGTTCCACCACCGCATTCCGATCGGCCATGTCGAGGCCGGACTGCGCACCGGTGACATCAACCGGCCGTGGCCGGAGGAAATGAACCGGCGGGTGATCGATGTGGTCGGCCACCAGCTGTACGCGCCCACGCCCAGCTCGCGCGCCAACCTGGCCGGTGAACACCTCGGCGGGCAGATCCTGGTCACCGGCAACACCGTCATCGATGCCCTGCAGCAGACCGTGGAGCGCCTGGATGCCGACCCGGCGTTGCGTGCGCGGGCTGACGAACCCTTCCACATGCTTGATCCTGATCGTCGCCTGCTGCTGGTCACTGGCCACCGTCGCGAGAGCTTCGGCCAGGGCTTCGAGGACATCTGCCGCGCGCTGGCCGAGCTGGCCCGGCGGCCGGACCTGCAGGTGCTGTACCCGGTGCATCTCAACCCGAACGTGCAGGGCCCGGTCAACGCCCACCTCGGCCATCTCGACAACGTGCACCTGGTGCCGCCGCAGGACTACCTGCGCTTCGTGCGCCTGATGCAGCGCGCCGACGTCATCCTCACCGACTCCGGTGGCGTGCAGGAAGAAGCGCCGGCGCTGGCCAAGCCCGTGCTGGTCATGCGCGACGTCACCGAACGCCCGGAGGCGGTCGAGGCCGGTGTGGTGACGCTGGTCGGCACCACGCCCTCGCGCATTGTCGCGGCGGTCAACGCGGCACTGGCACAACCACCGCACCGGACCCACTTCGATCCCGACGCCAGCCCCTACGGCGATGGCCGTGCCAGCGCGCGCATCGTCGCCGCCCTGCGTGGCACGCCCCTTCCCGACTTCTCGCCTGGCCTCCGCAGCGGCGGTGCCGCCCACTCCCATCCACGCGAAGTGACGCCATGACCCAGACCGGCCGCTCTTCCCTGTTTGCATCCGCCGCCGCGTTCGTCCTGTCGGGCGTGGTTGGCAGTGCCCATGCCGCCGACAGCGTCGCCGGCCAGTTCGCCGAATGGAGCGGCGACAGCACGGTCAACCGGCAGATGACCCTGCGCGAACTCGGTTTCCGCCAACCGCTGGTGCTCAGCGGGCAGGAGAGCCAGCGCGAGGTCTACCTGCCGGTGCCGGCCGGCGTCGCTACCCGCGATGCGCAGCTGCAGCTGGACGGGCGCTATGTGCGTGGCCACGCCGGGCGCACGTCCGGCCTGTGGTCGGTCGATGGCGATCCAATCGCCGCGCGTTCGATCACCGATGCCCAGGGCGATGCCAGCCAGCTGCTGGCCATCGATGGCGAACCCCGCCAGAACGGCTTCGTGCGGGTCGGCGTCGGCTGGTGGTCGATCGTGTCCGACTACCAATGTGCCGACCAGAGCGCGCCGGCCAACGTGCTGCGGCTGTCGCCGGACTCGCGTTTCAGCTACCGCTTCGACGGCCGCGCCGTGGATACCGTGGCCAAGGCGTGGGGCGCGCTGCCCCCGCAGGTGCGCCTGCTGGTGGATGGCAAGGCACTGCAGGCGCCCGCCTACGATGCGGCCTGGCGCATCGGTACCGCGTTGCAGGCCGGTGGCAAGCAGGTGCAGGTGGTGGCGCTGCCCAAGGTCGGTGACAGCGTCGACCTGACCGGCATCAGCATCCCGGCCAGCCTGCAGGGCGTGTCGGCCTATGCAGCGCTGGCTTCAGGAGAGCGGGCATACGCGATCAAGGATCTGGCCGAAGTCGGTGCGCTGCTGTCGCTGCGAGACAGCGGGCCGTTGGCCGCCGATGTGATGATCGGCAGCGATGCGCTGCGGGCCGGCGTGCGCGCGGCACTGGATGCGCTGGCCGCACAGGTTGCCACCGCTGGCGCCGACGCGGGCACGGCGTTCGCCGCGTGGCGCGGTACCGACATGGGTGGCCTGGAAAAGCCCGCGACCACCGCCTCGGTCAGCGTGGTGGCCGTTGCCGGCCGTCCGACGCTGGTGGTCGACCCGGCGGCGGCGGGCAAGGTCGCCGGGTTGTTCGCCGAACAGTGGCGCAGCTATGCGCTGGGCCGCAGCCTGCAGGTCAGCGCGGCGGGCACGCCGAAGCTGGACGGTGACCAGGTGCTGCTGAGCCGGCTCGGCAACATCGCCGGCACGATGGATGTCGTCACCCGCGCGGACCGCAGCGCCACCTTCGACCTCGGTGCGCTGTCGGCCGACGGGCGCCTGCCCGAGGAGGTGGTGATCGACGTCTCGGCGGCCCCCAATGCGGCCGGGCAGGGCGCGGTGGCCACGATCCATTTCAACGATTACCTGCTGGGGGGCAAGGTGTTGTCGGCCAACGGCCAGCCGCAGCGGCTGGTGGCCAAGGTGCCGGCCTATGCGCTGTCGGCGCGCAACGAGATCCGCGTCAGCTTCCTGCGCCAGCCGGCACGCCCCTATTGCCACGATCCGGCCACCGCCTATCCGGTCTCGATCCTGCCCAGCAGCCACCTGACCCTGGCCAAGCGTGCGCTGGGCAGTGATTTCGTCGGTGCCAGCAGCCAGTTGTCACGCGGCAACCAGGTGTTCGTGCCCGCCACGTGGCTGCAGGATGCGCCGGCATCGCTGCGCAAGGTCATCGCGGTGGCCAGTGCAGTGGGCGCCTCGCCGGAGGCGTCGGTGCTGAAGGTGGTCGATGCCGGTGCGGCGGTCAGCCCGGGTACGCCGTGGCTGGCCTTCGGTGTGGCGCCGTCGGGTGTTGATGTGGCCGGCCTGAAGGACGGCCACCTGCTGATCGGCGGGAAGCCGCAGCCGCTGCTGGATGTCGGCGGCCTGGATCGCGCCGCAGTGGTGCAGGTCGGCACCTCCGGCGGCCAGCTCGGGGTGCTGTACAGCGACCTGGGCGCGCAGGCACCGTCGTTCGGCGCACCGTTCCGGCTGCTGCGCGGTGATCTTGCGGTGCTCGACGGCACTGATGCCGTGCGCGAGTTCGATCGCCAGGATCCTTACGGAAGCCGCGTTGCCCAGGATGGCAATCCGCAATCGAAGTGGGAACGGCACATGGTCTGGTTGCTGCTGCTGGTCGGCGTGATCGTGTTCGCGCTGCTGGCCGCCCGCGTCACCCAGGTGCGCCGCCGCAAGTCCGCCAACACAGGGCACTGATCCACCGTGGACGGTCTGTTCTGGAACATCCAGCTGGCCAACTATTACGCCGCCCTGGAAACCACGGCGGCGGCGGTGGCCGTGCTGATCCTGATCTCCAGCCTCGATGACCTGTTCATCGATGTCTGGTACTGGGTGCGCGAGAGCTGGCGCGCGCTCACCATCAAGCGTCGCGAAGCGTACCGGCCGCTGACCCAGGAAGACCTGATGCAGCGGCCGCAACAGCCGCTGGCGATCATGGTGCCGGCGTGGATGGAATACGACGTCATCGCGCAGATGGTGGAGAACATGATCAACGTGCTCGACTACCGCGAGTACGTCGTGTTCGTCGGCACCTATCCCAACGACCAGCAGACCATCGATGAAGTGGAGCGCATGCGCCGCCGCTACAAGCGCCTGCGCCGCGTGGAGGTGCCGCACGACGGGCCGACCAGCAAGGCCGACTGCCTGAACTGGTTGATCCTGGCGATCTTCGATTACGAGAAGCGCCACGACATCGAATTCGCCGGGGTGATCCTGCACGACAGCGAGGACGTGCTGCACCCGATGGAACTGCGCTTCTACAACTACCTGCTGCCACGCAAGGACATGATCCAGTTGCCGGTCACCTCGCTGGACCGTGAGTGGTACGAACTGGTGGCCGGCGTCTACATGGACGAATTCGCCGAATGGCACGCAAAGGATCTGGTGGTGCGCGAGAGCGTGTCCGGCATGGTGCCCTCAGCCGGTGTTGGTACCTGTTTCTCGCGGCGCGCGCTGCTGGCGCTGAGCGCGCAGACCGACAACCAGCCCTTCAATACCGACAGCCTCACCGAGGATTACGACGTCGGTGCGCGGCTGGCGGCGATGGGCATGCAGTCGATCTTCGCCCGCTTCCCGGTGCAGTTCCGCGTGCGCCGTCCGTCATGGTTCGGCTGGGGGCCGGTGCGCGAGCGTACCCAGCAGATGGCGCTGTGCGTGCGCGAGTACTTCCCCGACAACTTCCGTGCCTCGTACCGGCAGAAGGCGCGGTGGGTGCTGGGCATCGGCCTGCAGAGCTGGGAGTCGCTGGGCTGGCGCGGCTCGCTGGCCACCAAGTACCTGCTGGCACGCGACCGCAAGGGCATCATCACCTCGTTCGTCAGCATCATTGCGTACATCATCTTCCTGCAGCTGCTGCTGTTCTGGCTGTTGAAGATGACCGGGCTGTGGACGATGCAGTTTCCCAGCGTGTTCCAGGCCGGTACCTGGCAGATGAATGTCGCGCTGCTGACCACCGCAGCGCTGGCGACCCGGGTCGTGCAGCGCTTCTATTTCGTCAACCGGTTGTACGGCTGGGAGCATGCGTTGATGTCGATCCCGCGCATGGTGGTCGGCAACATGATCAATTTCATGGCCACCGCCCGAGCCTGGAAGGTGTTCCTGGCCTACCTGCTGTTCGGCAAGCGCATGGTCTGGGACAAGACCATGCACGACTTCCCCGATGCGGCGCAGCTGGTGCAGACCCGCAAGCAGCTGGGCGAGCTGTTGACCACCTGGCAGGCGGTGGAACCCGAACGCCTGCAGCAGGCGCTGGACCAGCAGCAGGCAGGCCGCCAGCAACCGCTGGGCCGCATCCTGCTCACCCAGGGCTGGCTGGATGACGAGACCCTGGCCGAGGCCATCGCCTTCCAGGGCGACCTGCCACGCGCGGTGATCGACGTGGATTACCTGCGTGCCTGCCAGTTCCCGGTCAGTGCCGATGCCTGCGTGCAATGGCGCATGCTGCCGCTGCCGCCGCGCCAGGAAGGCACCCTGCGGCTGGCCGTGGCCAGTCCGCTGCCCGAGGACGCCGTGGCATTGCTGAAGCAGGAAACGCGCAGCGAGCACATCGAACAGAGCATTGCCCGCGAAAGCGAGATCAACGCGGGCCTGCGCCTGATCGGTGGCGAACGGCAGTGGCACCTGGACAACGTGCCCCTGCTGGGCGACCTGCTGGTGGAAATGCGCCTGATCGATCACGCACGCTTCGAGATCGCACTGGACGACTACATGCCGCAGCGCGACGGCCGCATCGGCGACTACCTGGTCAAGCAGGGCATCACCACCGAAGAGGCCGTGGCCCAGGCCATGCAGGAGCAGCGCCGGCGTGCGGCCACGCTGCAGTCGCCGCCGCCCGGAGCCTTGCCGGCATGAAGACCACGCTGCTGTCCACCGTCATTGCCGTGGCACTGGCCACGGCCGCCGCGCCGGTGCTGGCGCAGGCCGATGCGGCACTGCCGCTGTCCGGTGCGGCCTACCACATCGCCGAGCAGGCGTTTGCTGCCTATGAACGTGGCGATTACCCCACGGCCTACCGGCAGTCCAGCGAAGCGATCCGGCTGCGCCCGGACGTGGTGCGGCTGCGCCTGCTGCAGATCTATGCGCTTCAGAAGCTTGGTCGTGGCGAAGAAGCACAGCAGCAGGCGCGCCGTGCGCTGGACGCGGGGATGAAGGATCCGGCCTTGCCGGCGCTGGCGGCCGCTGCGCCCAGGACGACCACAGGTGCAGCGCGTAGCACAGCGGTGCCGCGTGCACCCGCAACGGTGGCCGACCGCAACAACCGGCAGGCCTACATGCTGGCAACCGAAGCCTATGCGGCCTACGACGCCGGGCAGATGGGCATCGCCGCCAGCAAGGCCGAACAGGCGTTCCGGCAGCAGCCGAAACAGGGCGCATGGGCCCTGCTGTGGGTGGCGGCGCTGGAGGCACAGCAACAGCCCGAACAGGCCGACGCCGCCATCGGCACCGCGCTGCAGCTGGGCGCACCGAATGTCGAAGCGCTGCGCGCGCGGCGCGTGACACTGGGCCGCCAACGCGCGCTGCTGCAAGCCCAGCTGGCCTATCAATCGCTGTCCGCAGGCGAGGATGCCGCCGCCATTGAGCAGGCGCACGCCGCCGTGGAACTGGCACCCGACGTTGCTTCATACCGGTTGCTGCTGATCACCGCGCAGCTGCAGGGCGATCAGCTGGCCGACGCTGAGCATAGTGCTGATCAGGCATTGCAGGTGGACGCCAACGATCTCAATGCCCGGGTGATGCGTGGCTACCTGCGCCAGCGCCAGGGCAGTACGCTGCGGGCCAATGAGGATTTCGATGCCGCGCTCGCCACGCCGGGATCAACCGCGCAGCAGCGCAACGTGCGCCTGCTGGCGGTGGATGCGGCGCTGGCCGCAGGTGATCGGGTACGCGCAGCTGCACTGCTGGCACCGTTGCAGGCGGCGCTACCGGCAGGTGAAGGCGATGCACGGACACGGCAGCTGCTGCAGCAGGGCATCGCGCAGCGCAGCCGGGCGATCCGTTCCAGTCGCGACCTTCCCCGCATCAGCACCGAAGCCTACCCGGCACCGGTCCAGCACTGCCCGTCCGGGGACAGCGGCAACGTCTGCGAACTGATGCCGGCCGACCTGCAGGGGGATGGCGGTGCCGCACAGCGTGCCTACGCTGCCTACGCTGCCTACGCGCGCCAGGATTACGCCGATGCCATCGGTGAGGCACGGCAGGCCGTGCAGCTCGCACCGGACGACGCGAACCTGCAAGGCCTGCTGACCACCACGCTGGCGGCGGGCAATCGTGCCCAACAGGACGAAGCGCGGCAGCGCCTGGATGCGGCACTGGCGCAGCGTCCTGATGACGCGGGGGCGCTGATGCAGCGCGGCTACCTCAACCAGAAGGCCCAGGAACCGGCGCGCGCACTGGCCGACTTCCGTGCCGCCGAGGCCACCGGAAAGGCACCGAAAAGCGTGGTGCTAGACCAGGCCTACGCCAGCGCAGCCAACGGCGATCATCCGCAGGCAGTGTCACTGCTGCGCAGCGCCATCGATCGCGCCGATGCCGGCGAGCTGTCACTGGATGCGCATCAGCGCTACAACGTGCGCAATGCCATCGCCAACTATTCGCGCGAGTGGGGCGTGATCGCCTCGGCGGGTTTCCGCGGTGCGCGCCAGGCGGCGACCAATGTGGGCGGTGCGGCGATCAGCACGCCCGGCGATTCGGTGTTCAGCACGCTGGAAGCGTTCTGGCGGCCCCCGGCCTTCAACGACCAGCATGGCACGCTGGAACTCTACGCACGCCTGCTCAACACGCTGTACGACGAGGGCGGCACGTACGAATCGATCCGCGCGGTGGACCCGTGCACCGGCGAATCAACGCCGGATGCGCGTGCACGCGCCGAGCGCCTCAGCCACTCGCGTTCCACTACCGGCTGGCCCTCCACGATCGCGTCCTTCGGCATGCGCTACGCGTTTGGCCAGACCGGTCTGAGTGCTGGCATCGAGCGCCGACAGTTCCTCGGCAGTGCAACCCGCCAGGGCGAGGTCTACCCCGAATCGGCAGCAGTGCAGTGCCGCCTGCAGCTGGCCCTGAACCGGCCACTGGAAGCCAGCACGCTGGCGCGCTACCGGCTCGCCAGTGGTTCCGGTGGCTGGATGTCCTACCTGACCTATGGCTACTACCATGGCACCGATCTGCGCACCGATGTGAACCAGTGGTGGATGGTCAGTGGCTACGCGCAGGGGGGATACACCTGGGACGACAACGGTGCCACCTTCACCCTCGACGCGCTTGATGCCAACGGCACGCCGGTGCGGCGCCTGGGTGAGGCCAATGGGCGCCTGCATCGCCAACAGTGGTTCGCTGCCGGTGAACTGCGCGCCGGCCGCAGCTTCCGTTTCGGTGCAGGGCAGACGCATTGGGTGGTCACACCCTATGTCGTGGTCGGTGCCGATTGGCTGGACCAGCGCTCGCGCGTGCGCGACATCCGTTACCCGCCGTTCCCGGCGCAGTCGTTCGCGCTCAACGATACGCAGCGCAGCTGGTCACTTGGCGCAGGGCCGGGCGTGGGCGTGCGCTACTGGTTCCGCGAGGACCACTACAACACGCCTCGTTCCTACCTGGACCTGACCGTGCAGTACCGCTTGGCCATCGGCGGCGGTGATACGCAGCGCGCCAAGGGCCTGTTCGCCACCGCCATCCTCTACTACTGAGGCAGGCCCCAGCGTCGCCGCAGCGCTGCGGCCTGCGGCGTGTCCTGGGTCAGCCACGGCTCCAGCGCATAGACCAGCACGTGCTGTGCGCCGCTGTCGCGTGCCCATGCCAACTGCCGCTGGATGCGAGCGGCATCGGCCGTTTCGCCCTTGAATCCGCTGCCGTCGGGCAGTTCGCGGAACAGCTCAACGATCGCATCGAAGCCGATGCCGTGTGCGTGGAAATGATCGAGCAGCGGTTGCAGCTGCTGCACGTTGCCGGCACCGGCCACCCCCACGCCATCCTGCACCATCGGCCGCAGCGTGGCCTGTGCCAGCACCGCCTGCCACAGCGTGACCAGGTTGCCATCGGTCTGCAGGCGGCTGAAGTAACAGGAGATCGCGCAGTCACCGCCGCGCGTGCTGGCGGCCTGCACCAGCCCGTGAAGCCACTGCGCCAGCCATTGCTGGCGGGCCGGATCGGCCCAGTGGTACTGCTCCAGTTCGTAGGGCAGGTACCAGCCTCCGAAGGCCGGCTGCTGCGCCCAGGGCGCCTGTGCCAACCAGCTGCGTGCGTGCGCCAGGCTCTCGGCCAGGAAGGCCTGCAGCGTGGCGTCGTCTGCGCCGATAGCCTGCCACCAGCGTTGCTGGAAGGGCAGGCCGACGCGGATGCGGATGTCGTTCTCGCCGGCGGCGGTGAACAGCTGCTGCAGGCTGAGGTCGGGCAGCGACCAGTCGCCGTCGCTGCCACCGACGATGCCGGTCCACTGCAGCACCAGCTGCCGGCAGCCCAGCGTATGCGCAAGCTTCAAGGAACGCTGCCAGTCGGCCAGGCCCCACTGCAGGTGGCTGCGCCACGGTTGCAGGAAGGTGCCATCCACCTGCACCGGCAGTGAGCAGCCGGGCAGGGTGGCGAGCGTAGCGGCCAACGGTGCCAGCACTGCCGCGCGCAGCAAGCGACGGCGCAACGGCGAAGACGGATCCGCGGGGAGGTCGGGCCGAACCATGCCCGCATCATCCCAGAGCGCCGTGCGTGGCGGGTGAACCCCGCGCCTGGTAGTCCCGGTCGCGGGCCGAAGCGTGCTCTGGTAGTGCCGGCCGCTTATTCCAGCGCGTAGCGCAGGGTGAACAGCACCGCCACCAGCCACACCGCCGGATGCACTTCGCGCCAACGCCCGGTACCGGCCTTCAGCGCGGCATAGGCAATGAAGCCGAACGCCAGGCCGTTGGCAATCGAGTAGGTGAACGGCATCGCCAGCGCACACAGCGCGGCCGGCACCGATTCGGTCAGGTCGCTCCAGTCCACTTCCACCAGCTCACGCAGCATCAGGCCAGCCACGAACAGCAGTGCCGGCGCGGTGGCATAGCTGGGCACCATCGCCGCAAGCGGCGAGAACAGCAGCGCGGCCAGGAACAGCGCCGACACCACCAATGCAGTCAGGCCGGTACGGCCGCCCACCTGCACGCCCGAGGCGCTTTCGGCAAAGGCCGTGGTGCTGCTGGTGCCAAGCATCGAACCGGCCACGATCGCGGTGCTGTCGGCCAGCAGCGCGCGGCCGAAACGCTTCTGCGCGCCCGGCAGCTTCAGCAGGCCGGCGCGACCGACCACGCCGTACAGCGTGCCGGTGGCATCGAACACTTCCACCAGCACGAACACCAGCACCACCTGCAGCAGTACTGCGATGGGTGCGCCACCGTCATGGTGCAGCAGGCCCGGCAGGTCCAGCTGCAGGAAGGTGGGTGCCAGGCTCGGCGGCAACGAGACCAGGCCCTGGTACTGCACATCGCCCAATGCCCAGCCCGCACCGGTCACCGCCAGGATGCCGATCAGGATCGCACCGCGGATGCGGCGTGCTTCCAGCACCGCGATCAGCAGGAAGCCGGCCAGTGCCAGCAGCGGCGGCGCCGTGTTCAACGGGCCCAGCGCCACCAGCGTGTCTTCATTGCCGACGATCACGCCGGACTTCTGCAGCGCGATGATCGCCAGGAACAGGCCGATGCCAGCCACGATGGCCGAGCGCAGCGACGAGGGGATGCCGGACACCAGCCACGCACGCACGCCGGTCAGCGACAGCACCAGGAACACCAGGCCGGAGATGAACACCGCACCCAGTGCCTGTTGCCATGGCAGGCCAGCGGCACCGACCACGGTGAAGGCGAAGAACGCGTTCAGGCCCATGCCCGGTGCCATGCCCACCGGGAAGTTGGCGGCCAGCGCCATCACTGCCGAACCCAGTGCAGCAGCCAGGCAGGTGGCCACGAACACCGCGCCGGCATCCATGCCGGTGGTGCCGAGGATCTCGGGGTTCACGAAGACGATGTAGGACATCGTCAGGAAGGTTGTGACACCGGCCAGCAGCTCGGTACGCACGGTGGTGCCGTGCTGCTGCAGCTGGAACAGGCGCTCGAACAGGGACATGGAGATTCTCGCGACGATAAGGTGTCACGACCAACGGTCGTGACCTACCCGAATGCAGAACGTGGGTACCGACCGTTGGTCGGTACGCCTTGAAGCGTCACCACCAACGGTGGTGACCTACCGAAAGGAGAAAGGCCGCGCGAGCGCGGCCTTTCCGGTTGCCTTACTTCAGCGCCTTGAAGCGCAGGCGCTTCGGCGCAGCGTCGTCGCCCATGCGGCGGCGCTTGTCTTCTTCGTACTCGCGGTAGTTGCCCTGGAAGAACTCCACGTGCGAGTCGCCTTCGAACGCCAGGATGTGGGTCGCGATGCGATCCAAGAACCAGCGGTCATGCGAGATGACGAAGGTGTTGCCCGGGAACTCCAGCAGCGCATCTTCCAGCGCACGCAGGGTTTCGATGTCCAGATCGTTGGACGGTTCGTCGAGCAGCAGCACGTTGCCACCCTGCAGCAGGGTCTTGGCCATGTGCAGGCGGCCACGCTCACCACCGGACAGCGAACCGACCATCTTCTGCTGGTCCTGGCCCTTGAAGTTGAAGCGGCCGATGTAGGCGCGCGACTGGATCTCGATGCCGTTGATGTTGAGGATGTCCAGGCCGCCAGCGATTTCCTGGAAGACGTTGTGGTTGCCTTCCAGTGCGTCGCGGCTCTGGTCCACGTAGGACAGCTTCACGGTCGGGCCGACCACGATCTCGCCGGTATCCGGCTTTTCCTGGCCGGTGATCATCTTGAACAGGGTCGACTTACCGGCACCGTTCGGGCCGATGATGCCGACGATGGCGCCGGCAGGCACCAGGAAGCTCAGGTTGTCGAACAGCAGGCGGTCGCCGAACTTCTTGGAGACGTTCTTGAACTCCATCACCGCATTGCCCAGGCGCTCGCCCGGCGGGATGAAGATTTCATTGGTCTCGTTGCGCTTCTGGTAATCGACCGACTGCAGTTCTTCCAGGCGGGCCAGACGGGCCTTGCCCTTGGTGCGGCCACCCTTGGCGTTCTGGCGCGACCACTCCAGTTCCTTCTGGATCGCCTTCTGGCGGGCCTTTTCCTGGTTGTCTTCCTGCTTCAGGCGCTCATCCTTCTGGGTCAGCCAGTCGGTGTAGTTGCCCTTCCACGGAATGCCGCGGCCGCGGTCCAGTTCCAGGATCCACTCGGCGGCGTTGTCCAGGAAGTAGCGATCGTGGGTAACCGCCACCACGGTGCCGGTGTAGCGCGCCAGGAACTGTTCCAGCCATTCCACCGACTCGGCGTCGAGGTGGTTGGTCGGTTCGTCGAGCAGCAGCATGTCCGGCTTCTGCAGCAGCAGGCGGCACAGGGCCACGCGGCGCTTTTCACCACCGGACAGCTTGCCGACCACGGCATCCCACGGCGGCAGGCGCAGCGCATCGGCGGCCACGTCCAGCTGGTTTTCCAGCGTGTGCGCGTCGCCGGCGGCGAGGATCGCCTCCAGGCGCTCCTGTTCCTTGGCCAGCGCGTCGAAGTCGGCGCCTTCCTCGGCGTAGGCCAGGTACACCGCGTCCAGCGCGGCCTGGGCCTGCAGCACTTCGCCCACGCCTTCCTCGACCGCTTCACGCACGGTCTTGGTCGGGTCCAGCTCCGGTTCCTGCGCCAGGTAGCCGACCTTGATGCCCGGCTGCGGGCGGGCTTCGCCCTCGAAATCGGTGTCCACGCCGGCCATGATCTTCAGCACGGTGGACTTGCCGGCGCCGTTCAGGCCCAGCAGGCCGATCTTCGCACCCGGGAAGAAGGACAGCGAGATGTCCTTGATGATCTGCCGCTTGGGCGGGACCACCTTGGACACGCGGTTCATGGTGTAGATGTATTGCGAGGACATGCGGTCTCCGTAGGCGCGGCCCTGCGCCCGGTCCGTCACGGGAAGATCCCGTTGCGGCAGCGGGCACAGACTGAAATGGAATACCGCCAATTATAGCCGGAACCGGTTCCGGGCCGCGCCCGGGGAAGGGCGCCGGGCTGGCCGTGGCCTGAATACTGCGTCACAGTCCTGCAGCGGGAAGCGTTTCCAGCCGGAAACGGTTCAGATCGTATGCGCAATATGGGCTCACCACCCACCCGAGCAGAGGTCTGACATGCGCATCAATCGAGTAATGGCCAGTGCCGTGGCCTCTGTGCTGGCGCTGGGCGCCGTGGCCCCGGCGTTCGCCGACAACGATCATCGCCGCAACCACGACCGCCGCGAATGGCGCGAGGATCGCCGTGAGTGGCGCCACGACCGCCGTGACTGGGAGCGCGACCGCCGCGAGGCCCGGCGCGACTACCGCCAGGATCGCCGCGAGTGGCACCGTGATCATGACCGCTACTACCGCCCGGCACCGCCGCGTGTGGTGTACCGCCCGGCCTATGGCCCGGGCTATGGCTGGAAGGTCGGCCATCGCTACCGCGACTATTACCGCGGCCCGATCTATGTGGTGAACGACTACCCGCGCTATCACCTGCGTCGCCCGCCCTACGGGCACCACTGGATCCGTGATGACCGCGGCAACATGCTGCTGGTTGCCATCGCCACCGGTGTGATCGCCCAGTACGTGCTCAGCAACCGCTGAGTCGGCGGTCATGTCCGCGCATGGCGTGGATCTACTGGCACGGCGGGGCAGCACAATCGAAACCATACGGGGCCGGATTCCTTCGGGGATGCCGGCCCCGTCCGTTTCGGCCCCAGCAGGCCGGTGCGGGGCTACAATCGGGGGCTGAGCCGTACCCCCCTTTTCCCTGCCTGCTGGAGTACCCGATGTTCCCGCGTGACGTCCGCATCGAATCCTACGATCCCGAACTGGCCAAGGCCATCGCCGCTGAAACCCAGCGCCAGGAAGACCACGTCGAGCTGATCGCCAGCGAGAACTACACCAGCCCGGCGGTGATGGAAGCGCAGGGCAGCCAGCTGACCAACAAGTACGCCGAAGGCTACCCGGGCAAGCGCTACTACGGTGGCTGCGAATACGTGGACATCGCCGAGCAGCTGGCGATCGACCGCCTCAAGCAGCTGTTCGGCGCGGACTACGCCAACGTGCAGCCGCACAGCGGTTCGCAGGCCAATCAGGCCGTGTACTTCGCCCTGCTGCAGCCAGGTGACACGATCCTCGGCATGAGCCTGGCCCACGGCGGCCACCTCACCCACGGTGCCAAGGTCAACGCCTCGGGCAAGCTGTTCAACGCCGTGCAGTACGGCGTGAACGACCAGGGCCTGATCGATTACGACGAAGTCGAGCGCCTGGCCCTGGAGCACAAGCCGAAGATGGTCGTGGCCGGCTTCTCGGCCTACTCGCAGGTGATCGACTGGGCGCGCTTCCGCGCCATCGCCGACAAGGTCGGTGCCTACCTGTTCGTGGACATGGCCCACGTTGCCGGCCTGGTCGCCGCAGGCGTCTACCCGAGCCCGCTGGAACACGCCCACGTGGTCACCTCGACCACCCACAAGACCCTGCGCGGCCCGCGCGGCGGCATCATCGTCGCCAAGGGCGCCGACGAAGACCTGGTCAAGAAGCTGCAGTCGATCGTGTTCCCGGGCATCCAGGGTGGTCCGCTGATGCACGTCATCGCCGGCAAGGCCGTGGCCTTCAAGGAAGCGCTGGAACCGGGCTTCAAGGCCTACCAGCAGCAGGTGGTGAAGAACGCCCAGGCGATGGCCAACACGCTCATCGCGCGCGGCTACAAGATCGTCTCCGGTGGCACCCAGAACCACCTGATGCTGGTGGACATGATCGGCAAGGACGTGTCCGGCAAGGACGCGGAAGCCGCGCTGGGCAAGGCGCACATCACCGTCAACAAGAACTCGGTGCCGAACGACCCGCGTTCGCCGTTCGTGACCTCGGGCCTGCGCCTGGGTACCCCGGCGGTGACCACCCGTGGTTATGTGGAACAGGACTGTGTGGACCTGGCCAACTGGATCGCCGACGTGCTCGACGCGCCGAACGATGACGCCGTGATCGCCCGCGTGCGCGACGCCGTCAGCGCGCAGTGCCGCAAGTACCCGGTCTACGGCTGATCGGGGAGTGGGGTCGGATCCCTTCCCGCGAGGGAAGGGCTCTGACCCCGGCATTGGAGCAACCGCGCATGGATGAGCGCCACCTCAAGTACCTGTACACCGTGCTGGCGGTGCTGTTTGGCCTGCCCAGCCTGGCGATGGGCGGCGCGGCAGCGACCATGCTGCTGCTGATGGGGCTGGGCCAGTTCGGTCATGGCACGCTGGCCTCGGTGACGGTGATGCCACTGTGGGGCCTGGCCGGCATTGCCGGCTGCCTGGCCTGGCTGTGGCTCAGCGCGGGTTTCCTGATGCAGGGGCGTGCCGGGCTGCACGTGCACCGCCTCTGGTGGTGGATGTTGCTGGCGGGCGGTCTCGCCGCCTTGCCCCCGCTGGGGCTGGCGCTGTGGTGGAGCGTCACCGTGCACGCCGAAGGCATCACCCTGTTGCTGCTGGGCCCGTCGATGCTGGTGCCGGCTGCGATGCTGGTGTGGATCAAACGCCGCGCATGACGTGGCCCATGGAAGGAAATCGAACGCATGGATGAGCGTCTGCACAAACGCTGGATGGCGATCGCCGGCCTGCTGATAGGCCTGCCCACCGTGGCGGCAGGCGGCACGGGTGCCGTGCTGGGGCTGATGGTCGTATGGGATGGCAAGTACCTGACAGGCGACGAGCACACACTGTTGTTGCTGTGGTCGACGGCCGGAATCATCGGCCTGCTGTCGTGGTTGTGGCTGAGCGGCCTGTTCCTGTGGCGTGGCCTTGTCGGTCTGCGCGATTCCCCGGTTGTCGCCTGGGTGGGGTTGGCGCTGGGGGGCCTGGCCGCGTTGGCCGTGGTTGCCGCCACGCTGTATTTCACCTTCAAGCACGGGGAGATCTCAACATTGGCCTTCCTCGGCTTTGGCCCACCGTTGCTGGTGATGGCCGGGCACCTGGTGTGGCTGCGCTGGGCACGCGGAGCCTCGGTGCCGCCGGCACCCGGTTGAGCGCACAGCCCTGACCGCGCTGGAGGCTCTGTTCGGCCGAAATGCAGGCACTTCCGCGCAGACAGCATTTGCTGCGGGGCCCTTTCTCAGGTACCTTTGCGACGCTGCCATGACCGTGGCAATAGGTACTTCCCTGAGCCAGGCGTTCCATGCATTGCCCCTTCTGCCAACATGCCGATACCCGGGTCATCGACTCGCGCGTCTCCGAAGACGGCGCGACGATCCGTCGTCGGCGTGAATGCGAAGCCTGCGGCGAGCGCTTCAGCACCCTGGAAACGGTTGAGCTGAAGCTGCCGGCCATCGTCAAGAGCGATGGCACCCGCGAGGCGTTCGACCAGCGCAAGGTCCGCGCTGGCTTCGACCGCGCGCTGCAGAAGCGTGCGGTGGCCGAAGACAAGATCGAAGCGGCGGTACGCGCCGTGGTCCACCAGCTGCGCATCAGCGGCGAGCGCGAAGTGCCTTCGATCAAGGTCGGCGAGTTCGTCATGAACGAACTGCGCAAGCTCGACCACGTCGGCTATGTGCGTTTTGCTTCGGTCTATCGCAGCTTCGAGGACGTGGCCGATTTCCGCGAGGAGATCGAGAAGCTGGAACGCGACCTGCCGTCCAGCACCGAACAGCTGCAGCTGCTGGGTGACGTGATTGCCCTGACCAAGAAGAAGAAGGGCTGACCGCCTTTTCCCTGGTAGATGCCAACCTTGGTTGGCACTGATGGCATGGATGCACACCGGCGGCGTTACCATGGCCGCATGACCACCCCGTTCTCCGTCCTCGACCACCTGCACATGGCCAACGCACTGCGCCTGGCCGAGCGTGCCGCCTACACCACCCGCCCCAACCCGATGGTCGGCTGCGTGATCGCCCATGGCGAACGCGTGGTCGGGCAGGGCTGGCACCAGCGGGCAGGCGGTCCGCACGCTGAAGTGTTCGCGCTGCGCGAGGCCGGCAGCGAGGCCCGCGGTGCCACCGCCTACGTCACCCTGGAACCCTGCGCGCACTATGGGCGCACGCCACCGTGTGCACTGGCACTGATCGAAGCGGGCGTGTCGCGCGTGGTCGCGGCGATGCGCGATCCGTTCCCGAAGGTCGATGGCGGTGGCTTCGATCTGCTGCGCAATGCCGGCATCGACGTCGCCGAAGGGCTGATGGCGGCACAGGCGCGCGAGCTCAACAAGGGTTACCTGTCGCGCGTGGAGCGCAACCGCCCGTGGCTGCGGGTGAAGCTTGCGGCCAGCCTCGATGGCCGTACCGCAATGGCCGATGGCAGCTCCAAGTGGATCACCGGTGCGGCCGCGCGCGAAGACGTGCAGCACTGGCGCGCACGTGCGGGTGCGATCCTGACCGGCGCCGACACCGTGATTGCCGACGACCCGATGCTGACCGTGCGCCTGGCCGATACCGAGGTGATGCCACCGCTGCGCGTGGTGCTCGATTCACGCCTGCGCTCGCTGGAATGCAGCCGCGTGCGCGAGGGTGGGGCGCCGACGTTGTACCTGCATGACGCAGCAGTAAGCGCACCGGATGCGGCCGACGCCGAATTTGCCAGCGTCCCGGGCAGTGGTGGCAGGTTGGATCTTGGTGCGGTGCTGGCCCTGCTGGCCGAACGTGGCATCAACGAAGTGCATACCGAAGCCGGCGCGACGCTGGCCGGTGCCTTGCTGCGCGGCGGCTGGGTGGACGAGCTGCTGCTGTATCAGGCGCCCACGCTGCTGGGCGACAACGGCCGTCCGCTGCTGGCCGGCCTCGGCATCGAGGCGATGGACCAGCAGCGCCGCCTGCGTGTGGTCGACCAGCGGCAGGTGGGCGAAGACATCAGGTTGCTGCTGCGGGCATAACGGGCCTAGGTAGTGCAGGGTTGCGCCCGACGGACTTCAAGCGTCATCACACAGCTCATCCTCCTGCGGCAGCAGCGGTTCACCCAGCCACAACTCGATCGGCAGCAATCGCCACAGGATTGTCTGGTAGAGCTGATGCACGCGCTCGGCATGGGCGAACGCATGGCGCGCCTGGTACCACCCGGTGACCCGACTGCAATGTGGTACATCGGGTCCGTCGCGCAGCACCGCCGCCCAACGCAGGAAGAGCGTATCGATGCGTGCCTGGCGCCCTGCTTCAGGTGCGGCCCGCAACGCCAGATACTCCTGCCGGAGGGGTTCCACGTCGGGATGCTGGCAGACCAGTGGGTACAGGCCGATCTCCGGCGATCCCGACGGCACGAACTTCCGGGCAGCGCAGCTGACCCTCGGCAGTCGCATTGCCAGTGCCTGTACAAAGGCCTGCGTGGCAGCCGGGGAAGGCGCAGTAGAACCCTGCCGCGCGAGTGCCGCAGGCACATCGTCCACAAGCAACTGCCACTCCAGGGCAACGGCAGGCTCGTATCCCTCTCCCTGCTCGCGCAGTATCTGCCGGGCCGCGGCATCGTCGTGCAGCAGCACCTGCGCCTGCAGCGTGTATTCGGCCTGCGGCGAAAGATCGGCTGGCGCGGAGGCTACCGCCCAGAGCGGCAGGCCCAGCAGCAGGATGAAGACGGGTTTCAGCATGGCGGCACACGGGCAATCCAGGAGGGCCCCGAGGATCAGGGGCGTTCCTTGCGCGGGTCCATGCAACTTGTCTGAAAATGTGCAGCGTTGCGGGCGTCGCCGGGCATGGCCCGGCGCTACCGCTTACCCCCTCACGCGCACTCGTCGGTCCACATCATCTCGGCGATCGGGCGCAGTGCCTTGCACTCCTGCGTCATTTCCTCGGCCGACTGCACCTGCGCCTTGGCCTTCAGTTCCTCGGCCATCGCATCCACGCCGCTGATCTGGTCCGGCGCGATCTTCGCCACGCAGGCGCGGTGCTGCTGCAGCAGCAGGTCGCAGCCCGGTACGCCGGTTACTTTCGGCGCGTTGGCCGCCTGTGCATCCTGCATCCAGTCCTCGAACGGCGCCAGCGCACCGGCTACGGTGCCCACCAGATCATCGAAATTACCGCTGTACCAGTAGCCGTTGTCCTTGGCCGGGTACAGGGTGAAGGTGCCGCTGACCGGCACGCGCACGCCACTCTGCAGTGCCTGGGTGTAGGCATCGGTGAACTGCTTGCGCGCGGCCGGGCTGGCGTCAGACGCAAGGCTCGCGGCGAACAGCGGGCGGACCTTGCCCAGGTCGGGCAGCTGGCAGCTGTAGGTGATCCGCGCCAGCTTCTGGTCTTCAACGTATTCGTTGTCTTCGACCACGCTCTTGGTCGCGCGGCACTTCGAATCACGCAGCGCCTTGGCATACAGCGCTTCGGTGGCCGCGGCGTCTGACTTGGCGCCGGTGCTGGCCAGTACCGTCTGCCAGGGTTCGGCCAATGCCTTGGCCAGCGCACCCGGGTTGGGGGTCACGGCGTCCTGGCCTTCGAACGCCGGCTTCAGTGCGTCGTTGAGCGTGCGCGTGGCGGCCGCATCGTCTTCCAGCAGCACGCGTGCGTACAGGTCGAAGGCCTGCTCGGGCGTCAGTTGGGCCGGTGCAGCGCTGGCAAACAGCGGGGCGCACAGCAGCACGCTGGCCAGAAGGGTACGGGTGGGGGTCTTCATGACGGTGTATTCCTGTTCCAGAGGCGCGCAAGCCTAGCGCATCTGCCTGCACTTTCGATGGCGCCACGCGGCCAGGTGACGGCGTGCAGCAGCCAAAAAAAACGGGCCCCTTGCGGGGCCCGTTCGATCGCACGACGAGGAGCGATCGTTGGATCAGAAGCTGGCGCGCACGCCGGCCGAGTACTGGGTGACGTCACGGTAGCCGGAGATCTCGCCCACCAGACCCCAGGTCTTGGTGAAGTTGATCTGGCCGCCGACGGTGCCGACCCAGGTGCCCTTGAAGTTGTTGCCGCCGTCCATGTAGCCGGCCTTGGCCCAGGCTTCGGTCATGCGCGACGGCTTGCCGCGGATGCCCAGGGTGGCGCGGCCCAGGTTGGTGTGATCCTTGTAGCGGTCGCTGTAGCCGTCGTAACGGTCGGTCAGTTCAGCGCTCTGGCGCACCCAGGCGATATCGGCGGTGAAGTCCAGGCGGTCGGTCCACGGCATGTGGTAGCCGATGCCCAGCTCCGGCTGGTTCAGTTCCAGCTTCAGCGAGCCGTCGCTGTAATGGTAGGTCTTGCTGGTGCGCGACCAGCCACCGAACACGTAGACCTGTTCGGCGATGGCCACGGAGCCACGCAGGTAGCCGCCGTCGACCTTCGGGTCGTCCAGTGCGTTGTCGTCAACCTTGACCTGCGTCCAACCGCCTTCGACGTAGGTGTAGCTCAGGGCGTCGGCCGAAGCCGAGAGCGGGGCGGCGGCCAGCAGGGCGGCCACGATCAGCATCTTGCGCATGGGAATTCCTGTGAATTTCAGTCCTTTGGCGGGCCTGCCCCAGCGGGCTGCCCGTGGCGACCTCATGTCGTCCGGGGTGGAATTTTAATGAAAGTTTTACAAATTGCGAGCGACGGCCGTCACAGCTGTGGCATCCGACCCCGTTCAGCCCGGGCTGGTACACTAGCGACGCCGGTTCGCCGGTACACAAACGTCTTCAGGGCGGGGTGCAATTCCCCACCGGCGGTAGGTGCGCAAGCACGAGCCCGCGAGCGCCCCGGCCCACGGCCGGGGGTCAGCAGATCCGGTCCAATGCCGGAGCCGACGGTCATAGTCCGGATGAAAGAAGACGGTGCCACAGGGCTCATGCCCTGCGCGTGCCTGTTTGCCTTGCGGCGTTTTTCGCTCACTTTTCGCGGAGAACGTTTCTTGTTTACTGGAATCATCGAAGGCGTCGGCAGTCTGGCCGCACGCGAATCCATCGGCGGCGATGTCCGCTTCACCTTCAATGTCGGGAATCTGCCGTTCGACAACGTGCAGATGGGCGAGAGCATTGCCATCAACGGCGTCTGCCTCACCGTCATCGCATTCGACGCCAGCAGCTTCCAGGCCGATGCCTCCACCGAGACCCTGGGCCTGACCACGCTGGGCCAGCTGGGCGAGGGTGCGGTCATCAACCTGGAACGCGCCATGCGCCCGACCGACCGCCTGGGCGGCCATCTGGTCAGCGGCCACGTCGATGGCCTGGGCCAGGTGCTGTCCATCCACGAAGACGCGCGTGCCCAGCGCTGGCGTTTCGCCGCGCCGGCCGCGCTGCGCCGCTACATCGCCAAGAAGGGCTCGATCTGCGTGGATGGCGTCAGCCTCACGGTCAACGAAGTGGACGATGAAGGCTTCGAAGTCGCCCTCATTCCGCACACCGTCGCCAACACCGCCTTCTCCGCCGCAGGCGTGGGCAGCGCGGTCAATCTTGAAATCGATCTGGTCGCCCGGTATGTGGAGCGCCTGATCAGTGTGCCGACCAACGGTCAGCCCCCACAGGGAGATGTCGCATGAATTTCGCCCCGATTCCGGACATCCTGGAAGACATCCGCCTGGGCCGCATGGTGGTCATCGTCGATGACGAAGACCGCGAGAACGAAGGCGACCTGATCATGGCCGCCGAGCTGGTCAAGGCCAGCGACATCAACTTCATGGTCACCCATGGCCGTGGCCTGGTCTGCCTGCCGTTGAACCGTACCCGCGCCGCCGATCTCGGCCTGGCGCCGATGGTGCAGGCCAATACCGCGCAGTTCCAGACCAACTTCACCGTCAGTATTGAAGCCGCCGAGGGCGTCACCACCGGTATCTCGGCGCACGACCGCGCCCACACCATCCGCACTGCGGTGAAACCCAACGCCAAGCCGTCGGACCTGCACCAGCCGGGCCACATCTTCCCGCTGATCGCCCAGCCGGGCGGTGTGCTGACCCGCGCCGGCCACACCGAAGCCGCCGTGGACATGGCCATGCTGGCCGGGCTGGAACCGGCCGGCGTGCTGGTGGAGATCCTGAACCCGGATGGCAGCATGGCGCGCCGCCCGGAACTGGAAGTGTTCGCCCGCGAGCACGGCCTGAAGATGGGCTCCATCGCCGACCTGATCGCCTACCGCCTGGCCACCGAAAAGACCGTCGAACGCGTGGACGAGCGCGAGATCGAGACCGAATTCGGCCCGTTCAAGCTGGTCACCTACCGCGACCGCATCGCCCACGACCTGCATTTCGCCCTGGTCCGTGGCACGCCGGATGCCGACACCCCCACCCTGGTGCGGGTGCAGGTGGAAAACCCGCTGGCCGACCTGCTGCACTGGCGCCGCGACGATTTCGGCGTGGCCGCCACCGATGCCCTGCGTGCGATCGATGCTGAAGGCAGTGGCGTGATGGTGGTGCTGCAGGCCCCGCGTGATGGCGAAGCCCTGCTGGCCCGCCTGCGCCAGCAGCCGGCGCCGGTGGTGCCGGGCAAGGACAAGGACGTGAGCCAGTGGCGCCGCAACGGTGCCGGCGCGCAGATCCTGTCCGACCTGGGCCTGGGCAAGCTGCGCGTGCTGGGCACCCCACGCCGCCAGATCGGCCTGGCCGGGTACGGCTTGGAAGTGGTGGAGACGGTGGCCCTGTAACCCCCTTGGTGTGCCGACCAACGGTCGGCACCCACCGTCCGCCCTCTGGTGGGTGCCGACCATGCCCTACCTGTGGTGGGTGCCGACCGTTGGTCGGCACACCCTGCAGGCCCCGCCAGCCACGGCCGGGACCCATCCACGCTAGAATTACCCCCTTATCGAGTCCCCCAAGCCGCATATGAGCCACTACGAAGGCGATCTTCGCACTCCCGAATCGGCGCGCTTCGCCATCCTGGCCAGCCGCTGGAACGCCCGCATCACCGATACGCTGGTCGCTGGCGCCCGCCAGAGCCTGGCCGGCAACGGCATCACCGAAGCCAACATCGACGTGATCCGCGTGCCGGGTGCCTGGGAGCTGCCGCTGGTGGCCGCGCGCCTGGCTGCCGCCCATGAACACGCCGCCATCCTCACCCTGGGCTGCGTGATCCGTGGCGATACCCGCCACTACGAACACGTGGCCGACCGCTGCGCCGAAGGCCTGATGCGCGTGCAGCTGGACTTCGGCGTGCCGGTGCTGAACGGCGTGCTGGCGGTGGAACGCGTTGAAGACGCCGAGGCCCGCGCAGGCGGCAGCCACGGCAACAAGGGCGAGGAAGTCGCACTCGCCGCATTGGAAATGGTCAATCTTCTGGAGCAGCTGCCATGAACAAGAACACCCAGGGCAAGCCCTCCGGTAAACCCGTCCGCCGCGATGGCGTCGATCCGGTGCTGCGCTCGCGCGCCCGCCGTCGTGCCGTGCAGGCCATCTACGCCTGGCAGATCTCCGGCGGCAACGCACAGTCGCTGATCGCCCAGTTCGCTCACGAGCAGGCCCGCGAAATCGCCGATCTGGCGTATTTCGAGGCGCTGCTGCACGGCGTGCTCGACAACCGTCGTGACATCGACGAAGCGCTCGGCCCGTACCTGGACCGTGGCATCGAGGAAGTGGACGCGATCGAACGTGCGGTGCTGCGCCTGGCCGCCTACGAACTGCGCTACCGCCTGGATGTGCCGTACCGCGTGGTGATCAACGAAGCCATCGAATCGGCCAAGCGCTTCGGTTCCGAACACGGCCACACCTACGTCAACGGCGTGCTGGATCGTGCCGCCGTGGAATGGCGCAAGGTCGAATCGGGTCACTGACCCGGTTCTGCTCGTCCTGGACGGGCCGTGACCTGCTGGGTCGATACCGGCCCTGACTCCGCTTCTGGTGGGTGCCAACCCTGGTTGGCACCGATGCCCGAGATCGCCGCCACCCCCACGGGAACGCCCCATGTCCCTGGCTGAATTCGCCCTCATCGACCGCATCCGCGCCCGCACCGTCGAGCGCGACGACATCGTGCTCGGTATTGGCGATGACGCTGCACTGCTGCAGCCGCGCCCGAACGAACAGCTGGTGGTCACCGCCGACACACTCAACAGCGGCGTGCACTTCCCGGCCGAAACGCCGGCGTTCGATATCGGCTGGAAGACGCTGGCCGTGAATCTCTCCGACCTCGCCGCGATGGGCGCGCGCCCGGCGTGGTGCACGCTGGCGCTGTCGTTGCCGGAAGCCAGCGAAGACTGGATCGAGGCCTTCGCCGACGGTTTCTTCGCACTGGCCGACCAGCACGACATCGCCCTGATTGGTGGCGACACCACGCGTGGCCCGCTGTCGCTGTCGGTCACCGCGATGGGTCAGGTCTCACGCGGCCAGGCGCTGCGTCGTGATCGCGCACAGATTGGCGATGACATCTGGGTCAGCGGCACCCTCGGCGACGCCGCCGGTGCACTGCGCCTGTGGCAGCAGGGTGCGCTGAACGTGGCCACCGCCACCCTGCTGGCCGACTACGAAAGCCTGCGCCTGCGCCTGCTGCGGCCGACCCCGCGCGTCACCCTCGGCCTGCGCCTGCGTGCGTTCGCGCATGCGGCCGTGGATATCTCCGATGGGTTGCTGGCCGACCTTGGCCACATCGCGGCACGCAGCGGTGTGCGTGCCGAAGTCGATGCCGATGCGTTGCCGATGTCAGCGGCGCTGCGCGAACTGCTGGGCCGCGATGCTGCCCGTGAGTGCGCGCTGCACGGCGGCGACGATTACGAACTGTGCTTCACCGCCGCCGCCGACCAGCGCGACGCGTTGCACTTCGTTGCCGAATCGCTGGATCTGCCGATCACCCGCATCGGCCGCATCATGGAAGGGCAGGGCGTGCACACCGAAGGCCACGACGGCCCCAGCGGGTACGAGCACTTCGCCGGCTGAGCACGCAGGTCATGCCTGCTGCTGCGCGGCAACCTGACGTTCGATGCTCGCCGCGATCAACGCGATAGCCTCAATGACGATCGCCTTCGACGCCGCATCTGTCGCGCCGGTGCTGCGCAGGGCCTGTTCGGCCTGTTGGCAGCTGCGCGCTGCCTGGGCTTCTCCCAGAAATACCAGCGCGCCGGCGAAGCTGTGCAGCTGATCGATCATGGCCGGTGCGTCGGCACTGTCCAGCGCCTGGGTCAGCGCCGCGTAGTCGCGATGCGCGGTCTGCAGGAACGCCTCGCGCATCTGCCGCTGAACCGCCTCGCTCACCACCGGAGGTAAGGGTGCCTGTGCCGAGCGATCGAGGTCGAATCCATGCAGCGCGGCCTGCAGCGACGCCAGGTCGAGCGGCTTCAGCAGCAGCGTGGACATGCCGGCCTCGCGCACGCGCTGCGCGTCCTCGGGCATCGCATTGGCGGTGAGCGCGACGATGGGGATGGAGGAGTCATCCGCACGCAGTTTCCGGGCCAGCCCGTATCCGTCCAGGCGCGGCATGTTCAGATCGGTCAGCACGATATCGAACCGGCCCTCGCGCCAGCGTTGCCACGCCTCCTCGCCGTCGGCCGCGAGGGTGACCTGCCAACCCAGCGCATGCAGTTGCCCCAGCGTCACGTCACGGCTGATCACGCTGTCATCCACCAGCAAGGCGTGGCCACGCGGGGAATGCGCGCGCTCTACAGGCGCTGGCCGTGGCGGCGTGCCTGCCACGGCGGTGGTCCGGCGTGCCGGAATGTCCAGGTGGAAAGCGCTGCCGGTACCCGGGGTGCTGCGCACGCCGAGGGTGCCGCCGAGCAGTTCGGCGAAGCGCTGGCACAAGGCCAGTCCCAAGCCGCTGCCGCCGTGCTGCCGTGCCGAACCGGCACCGACCTGCACGAACGGCTTGAACAATACGGCCTGCGCCTCGGCAACGATGCCCGGGCCGGTATCGCGCACTTCCACGTGCAGCCACTCGCTGCCATCGGGCCGCAGCGAGGCATCAACGCTGACCGCCACCGTTCCCGATGCCGTGAACTTCACCGCATTGCCCACCAGGTTGTTGATCACCTGCGCCACGCGGCCTGCGTCGGCCACGTAGGCTGGCCCCAGCGCATCGCCGGTGTGCAGCTCCAGGCGCAGGCCTTTCGCGGTGGCCTGTGGCTCGAACAGTGTCGCGGTCTGCTGCAGCAGCGCACGCGGATCGAAAGGCGCCGGTTCCAGCGTCATCAGCCCGGCTTCGATACGGGAAAGATCCAGGGTGTCGTTCACCAGCCCCTGCAGCACATCGGCGGCGCTGCGCGCGCGCGTGACATGCGCGTGCGCCGCCGCCGGCATGGTCTGGCGGGCAAGCAGTTCAAGGTGGCCGAGCACGCCGCTCAAGGGGGTACGTATTTCATGGCTGATCATTGCCACGAAGGCGGTCTTGGCCTGGTCCGCGGCCTCGGCATCGTGCTGGGCCTGTTCGGCATGACGCCGTGCATCCAGCAGGCGCTGCTGGGTTTCGGTCTGTGCGGTCACATCGGTCACCGCGCAGACCCAGATCGCCCGCCGCTGGTAGCGCGCGGCGGCCACGATGGATTGCAGGTAGCGCGATGGACCGTGCTCATCCGCGGACGGCGCCTCGAACAGCTGCCCGTGTACCTGGCCGTCAACGCGTTGCACCAGGCGGCCGACCAGTGCGTCCAACAGGTTGCCGGTGGTGTCGCCGATCAGCTGCTGCAGTGCCTGGTTGTGCAGGATCACCTGCCCGCTCTGCTGATCGAGCAGGCACAGGCCGACCGGCGACGTTTCGATCAAGGTGCGGCTCAACGCTTCGCTTTCATGCACCCGTGCGGCTTCTTCCAGCGCCGGCCGCAGCACGCGCCGGTCCACCAGCAGCAACAGCGTCCACAGTGCGGCCAGCAGGGCGGCCAGGGCCAGCCCACCGCCGAGCAGATAGGTCCGCTGCGCCGCCCAGATGTCGGTCCAGCGGTAGAGCCGCAGCAGCGTCCAGTCGATGCCCTGCAAGGGTGCGGACATCACGAAGGCACGGCCGGCAGGCAGTGCCAATAGCGTAGGCCGGGGCGATGGCGCGGCGCGCAGCGCACGCCCGGAAATCGCAGCGTCCGCAGCGCTGCGCAGAACATCGTTTCCCTGCCGGTCCAGCACCACCCACATCCCCGGGCTGGCCTCCTCCAACCGCTCGCGCAGGCCTTGAAGCGGTTCAAACGTCAGCCGGTTGATGAAGGGGACGCCATTGCTGCGCAGGCGCATCTGGGTGACCAGTGCATCCTCGCCGGTGAACGGATTGCGGCCGAAGTAGGCGCGCAGCTGGCCGCTGGCCAGTTGAAGCTCGGACTCCGCCCCCGCTGACTGCCAGCCGGCATCGGCGGTCTGTGCCAGCGCGGCCAGTGCCTGTTCACGGGTAGGCACCTTCATGAGTTGCAGCAGCTGCGCTTCATCATGCAGCCCGGCGATCGCAAACAGGCGCCCTTCCGGTTCGAAGGCGAAGGAGATCAAGGAAGTGGGCGAATCCTGCGCGGCCACGGTTGCGGCCATGTATGCCGAATAGGTCTGCACCATGCCCAGGTACGCCGCCTCCGCCTGTGGCGGAAGACGGCCCTCGCGCGGGGACAACGCCAGCCAGGGGACGGACAGGGCGCCGGGTGCCACCACGCCGGCCTGGCCATCCTGTGCTGAAAAGCGGGCAGCAACAGGCAGGCCACCGGCCACCAGTGCGGTTTGCTGGGTAGCCCACAGCATGGCGTTGGTGTTCAAGCTGGCCACGTAGGCCCGCCTGCGCTCGCCAATGTAGCGATCCACCGTCTGCTGGCCGCGCTGCAGCGCCTCGCGCTCGTTGAGGTGCACCGTTTCCAGCCGCAGCCACAGCGCCGCGCAGCCGGCGGCCAGGAGAAGCAGGGTCAAGATGGCACCGCCGCCGAACAGCAGCCGGCGCTGCAAGCCTTGCAGGGTGGCAAGCACGGAGCCCAAGGGTGACGCCATGGTGCGAACCTGCGTTGTGAGGCTGTGACCTGCAGCGTGACCCGTACGCCACCCTCAGTGCAAGTCGTTGCCGGTGCACTGCGGAAGCCCGATCTACGTTTACCGCTCAACGCGCGCCTCGGCCTCACGGGGCGTGCCGTAATCATCCAGCCACTTGAACGCCACCGTTGCTGGCATCGCGGCACCTTCCGGTAGCGCATAGCGCACCTGTGCCCCCGGCGCGATCATATCCACGTCCACGCGGCGGCCATCGGCCAGCGTCAATGAACTCAACGAGACGTGGTACGCACTCGGATTGCGCACCTGCAGGCCATCACCATCGGCAGACCACTGCAGCGTGGCCGCTGCATCGCGTGCACTGCCCGGCAGCCCGGCCGGGCGATGGAACAGCCTCACCCGCGTACGCACCGCGAACTGCAGCAGGTTCTTGCCGCTGGCATCGCTGGGCTTGGGCGGAATGTCCAGCAGATTGAAATAGAACACCGATTCGCGGTCGGTCGGCAGCGGCGCCTCCGATGGGCGCGGTGCGTAGGTGACGCGATACGCCTGGCCCTGCTTGGGCTGCAGCAGGCGTGGCTCAGCCGGTGTCAGCCGGAACGGCGTGCGTACGTTCTCCGGGCGCGACTGGCTGTCGCCGTCGTCGACCCACACCTGCGTCATTGCCGGCAGCTCACCCACGTTGCTCGCCCTGACCGTCACGTCGCGGCCCTTGCTGGCATCGTGCACGATGCGTGTGCCCTGCAGCGTCACCGCAGCCGATGCCGGCAGCGCCGCCGACACGGCCAGCAGCGCGCATATCCACGTCCTGGCGCGGAGTTTCATGGTCAACCTCGTTGAAAGGGGCAGGCCGTCGCTGCGTGGCGCCAGCCTGCCGGAAGCGCGTTACTTGTAGACCACCACGAAGTCGCCCGAGGCATTGGCGGTGCCAGCCCGCGCGTTCTGCGCCGGTGAGGCGTACCACGCGCTGTAGTCCAGCTGGCCGCTGCCACCGGCGGCGATGGTCACCCACACGGCCGGGTCCTCACCGATCTTCTGCTGGTTACCGGCCGCGTCGTACAGCGCAACGCCCACGTTGGTGGCGGTCGATGCGGCGGTCAATGCGAGGTTGCCGGTACTGCCGTCGGGCGTGCCGCCGAAGCGCACACCCACATCCTGCGACGCACCCGAACCCGAGCAGTCCAGGGCGATGGTGAAGTTCTTCTGGCCGGCACGGGCGCTGGCGTTGACCGAGGCCAGGTCCACCTTGCCCATCGGCACGGTGATGGTGCCGCCGGTGGAGCCCACCGAGCAGGTGGAGGTCATCAGTTCGCCGGTGATTTCCAGCGATTCGGCAGACACCGACGGTGCGGCGATGGCGAAGACAGAAAGGGACAGCAGACGGAGCGTCAGGGACATGACAGTTCTCGATTGTGGAATGAAGGCACGCGGTGACCGCCCATGGCAGCCAGTGCGACCAGTTTCGATGCGCGCGCCAGGCCGCGGAATGCAACAAGTTGCAAAAGCGCGTTGACGTTCGCGAACTGCAATAAATCCGATAGGAAGTGACAGTGCCGCTGCCTAGACTGCGCGGCCTCGATTCGTTGCCGAAGGAATCGCCATGTGCGTTCCCATCCTTCCCTCCGCCGCTGCGCGGCGCATATCGCGTGTGCCAGCGTTGGTGGCGCTACTGATGATCGCTGCGATGGCGCTGCAAGCACAGCAGGCCAACGCGAGCTGTGTGAGGTTGAATCCGGGTGATCAGGATCTGACGGTGTCGCTGACGATGCCGAACATTGATCGGCCGGATACGCGTTACAGAGTGTTCAATGCTGGCCAGATTCCTGGTGGCTTCGAATGCACGGCAGGACAAACTGCATTCAACATCGATGCACCACTCACGGGTCTCACCTATGTGCGGGATGTTCAGATGGACAGCTACCTCTATAAGGTCTACAGCACAGGACCAAGATCGCCACTGATTGGTTTCAGCTTCAGCGTGAAGAAAAGCAGTCAGGGAAGCTATGGCGGTCCTCCCATCGAGCTCGGAGTTCGCAACCGACACCCCGGAGAATCTGTCACCCAAACAGAGCCGATGAACGTGGATGTCTACATGGTGATCTTCTTCCGCGGCGGTGCCATGGAGAGCATTCCCATGACCGACCTGGGCACCATCACCTCGTCGGTTGAAGGTGATCCAAGCCAGTCGATGCAGCACCATGTGCGGCTGGAAATCATCGTCCCCCCCGTCACCTGCACGCTCGCCAACGCCTCCCACACCCTCGACGACGTTCTTGCCAACGAACTCGCCGCCAGCGGCAGCAACGCGAAGGAATCCAGCTTCGACGTCGCGATGAACTGCCCGATGGACAACATCGATGTGCAGCTGTCGCTGGCTGACGCCAATGACCCTGGCAGCAGCAATGGCCAACTCGCACCGGCTCCAGGTACCACCGCTGGCGGCGTGCAGGTGCAGCTGCTGCGCGGTGGCCAGCCGGTGCAGTTCGGCCAGGTCTGGTCGCACGGCTGGTCCAGCAAGGGCCAGCAGGCCATTCCGTTCAGTGCGCGCTATCTGCGTACGGCCGACCCTCTGGTGCCCGGCGACGTCAAGGGCGAGGCGGTGCTGACCGCCGACTACCGATGAACACCGTTGATCGCACCTGTGCCACCGCGCGCTCGCTCTGCGCCGCCATCGGTGCGGTGCTGTCGACGGGGCTGGCGTTCGATGCCGCCGCCGCGCCGGTCGAGTTCAGCGAAGGCTTCCTGATCGGCGGCGAAGCCATCGACATGGCGCGCTACGCCAACGGCAACCCGTTGCCGGCCGGCGACTACGCGGTGGACGTGCATGTGAACGGCGAGTTCCTGCGCAGCCAGGACATCCGCTTCGTCATCCAGGACGACCCGCAGATTGCGGTGCCATGCCTGTCACCGGCGCTGGTACGCGGGCTGCCGTTGAAGCCTGCGTTCCTGGAGGCACTGCCCGCCGAAGAAAGCACCTGTGTGGATCTGTCAGCGCTGGTGGAGGGCGCCAGCACCACCTTCGACAGTGGCGAGCTGAAGTTGTCCCTCAGCATTCCGCAGGCGGCACAGGCCATCGCCGCGCGTGGCTTCGTGGCACCGGAACTGCGCGACGACGGCATCACCGCTGCCTTCATCGATTACAGCGCCAACCACTACCGCAGCCAAGGCAGCGACAGCAGTTACCTTGGGCTGCGGGCAGGCGTGAACCTGGGCGCATGGCGGCTTCGCCACCGCGCATCGTTCACCCATGGCAGACAGGGCACCCGGCACGAGGTCATCAGCAGCCATCTGCAACGCGACATTCCGCGCTGGAGCAGCCAGCTGCTGCTGGGCCAGGGCAACACCGGTGGCGAGCTGTTCGAAAGCGTGCCGTTCACCGGCGTGCGCGTGGCCAGCGACGAACGCATGCTGCCCGATTCGCTGCGCGGCTATGCGCCGGTGGTGCAGGGCATTGCCGAAGGCAATGCGGTGGTCACCATCCGCCAGAACGGCAGCATCATCCACGAAAGCAATGTGGCGCCAGGCCCGTTCACTATCGAGGATCTGTATCCCACCAACTTCGGCGGCGATCTGGACGTCAGCGTTACCGAAGCCGATGGCCGCGTGCAGCGTTTCAGCGTCAACTTCTCGGCCGTTCCGCAGGCGCTTCGCGCGGGTTCGTCGCGCTTCGCGGTCACTGCCGGTGAACTGCGCGACACCGGCAACACGCTGCAGACGCTGCGCTTCACCGAGGGCACCTACGCGCGCGGCCTGAACAACCGGCTTACCGTGCTGGGTGGCGCCCAGCTGGGTGAGGACTATCGCGCCCTGCTCGCCGGTGCTGCGGTCAACACGGCCATCGGTGCATTCGGTGCCGATGTCACCCATTCGCGCGCCCGGCAGCGTGGCAGCGAAACCATTGCGGGCAACAGCTTCCGCCTGAACTACCAGCGCTATGTGGCGCGAACCGGTACCAATGTTGGCTTGGCTGCGTACCGCTACAGCACCCGTGGGTTTCTCAGCCTCAACGACGTGGCGCGAGAGCAGAACGACGATTGGGGGCTGGGACAGCGCGCCCGCCAGCGCTACCAGGTGAACTTCTCGCAGAGGGTGGGCCAGCGCAGCAACCTGTATCTCAGCGGCGGCCATGTGTCTTATTGGGACAGCGCCCGACGCCGCAACGATTTCCAGGTGGGCTTCCAGAGCACGCTGGGGCGGGTCAACTACGGTGTGTCCGCGCTGCGCTTCCGCGTGGGCGATGGCCGCCAGGACACCCGCTACGCATTCACCCTCAGTGTACCGCTGGGCCGTAGCGCCAACGCACCGCGTGCCAGCACCCAGCTCAGCCAGGCCGATAGTGACAGGCAGTCGCAGCTGGGCATCACCGGCAGCCTGGGTGAGTCACGTGCGCTGAGCTACAGCCTGTCCAGCGCACAAGGCAATGGACAGAACAGCCACAGCGCCTATGCCGCGTGGCAGGGCAGCCGTGGCAACCTCAACGCCGGCTACAGCCGCAGCGGCGACTACCGCAGCCTGTCGCTGGGTGCGTCGGGCAGCGTGGTGTTGCACGGCGGCGGGTTGAACCTGGGCGCGCCGGTGGGCGAGGGCTTCGCGCTGGTGCAGGCGCCGGGTGCGCAGGGTGCACGCATCGGCAGCAGTACCGACCTGCGTGTGGCCCGCAACGGCTACGCGCTGCTGCCGCACATCAGCCCCTATCGCTGGAACACCATTGACCTGGATCCGTCCGGCCTGCCGATCGAGGTGGAGCTGCTGCAGACCTCGCAACGTGTGGCGCCCACCGCCGGTGGCATCGTGCGCGTGCCGTTCCAGGTGCGCCGCGAGCGCACGCTGTTCATCGACGCCACCGATGCCCTGGGTCAGCCGCTGCCGTTTGCGGCGGTGGTGCAGAGCGAAGACGGCGCGCCGGTCGGCGCGGTGGGGCAGGGCGGGGTGATCCAGCTGCGCGGTGCGCAGGACAGTGGCAGTTTGATCGTCGACCCCGATGGCAAGCGACGCTGCCGCATCGACTACCGCATGCCCGACGCGCCGGATGCGTACGGGTTGTCGTGGAGCCAGGCCGTGTGCGTGCCGCTGCCGCTGCCGCCGGAGGGTCTGCAAGTACGTGCAGCCGATCCAATGGACATCACCGCACCGTGATCCCTCGTTTCCTCAAATCAACCTGCAGGAGCAACGCCATGTTCCCTACCCGATTTCAACTGATTGCAGTGCCGATGCTGTGCCTGATTGCTTCAGCCGCGCATGCCCAGGCCACTCTCACCATCAGCGGCCGTGTGCTGCCGGGCACCTGCACGCTGGCAGCCCCGGCGATCGCGCTGGACCCGGTGAAGGCCGATGAAATGACGCCGGGTGCCGCCAGCAGCGTGAAGGCCGGTGCACTGAACTTCACCGGCTGTGTGGGCGTCAGCCGCGCGCGCCTGTCCTTCGATGGCACGGCCGCCGACGGCGACCCGGAGCGCTGGAAGAACACCGCCGCCACAACGCCAGCAACGGGCGTGACGATCGCGCTGCTGGCCGGCGCGACCGGCAACACCTACCTGAAGAAGGGCGACACTGATATTCCGGTGGCTGTCTCTGGCGCGACGGCGTCCTATCCGCTGCGCGCGGGTTACTTCATTCCCAACACCAGTGGTATCAACGCCGGCAATATCTCCACCGAGATCGTGGTCACCGCCGCCTACGATTGAAAGCCGGTACGGCCCTGTAGCGCCGAGCCCACGCTCGGCTGCTCTTCGGTCAGGTTCCGGGCAAGCCGAGCATGGGCTCGGCTCTACAGAAGCCGCTAAGCTGCGTGCAACTGCACATCCACATACTCGGCCAGCCCGCGGCACGCCAGCAGCAACCCCTCGCGCGTGTCATCGTCCACCTGCTGGCTGATCTCGCCATCCACGCGCACGCGTTCTGTAGCGTGCAGCAGCTCAAGTAGAAACGTCAGCCCGGCATTGGCGCGGTCGATGCGCGCCAGTGCCAGCCGCTGCCCCGGCGTACGGCCCTTGCCCGGCCACGGTTGCCCATCGGCGGCGTCGCCCTGGCGGATGTGCTGCAGGCAATGCAGCAGCGTGATGGTGCCGGGCGCTTCGCCTTCCTGCAGTGCGGCGAAGGTGCTTTCCAGCGTGCGCGCCAGATCGTCAGGCAGGCGCGTGGCGGCCTCGCCCAGAGTGGCGAACAGGTGGGGATAGTGTGATGTGGTCATGGCGGCGTCCTTGTGTGCGAAGCAAGGGGCCACCCCGCTTAACAGCGAGGGTGGCGGACGGTGCGTGGTTGCAATACCGGTGGTAACTACGCGAAACGCCGGCGGGCACGAGGCCCCCACACACCGTCCGCCATGTAAGCGCGGACAGAATGTCTGCCGACGCCGCCCGATGGATGAGCGACGCCGACAGACAAGCGTAAACAACGTAGTTACCAAACGGGATTGCAAGCCCGTGCCACCCGTTGTCGGTGGCATCTACATCTTGCGCACGTAGGTGTCGCTGTACCAATGAGAAAAGTTTCAAATTCAAGTTTGTTGCAATCTGCATGCGCGCGGAAGATCGTCATGCAGAGTGAGGCGAATGCGTCAGAGTTCGCACGGCTTCACTGTAGAGCCGAGCCTATGCTCGGCTCACCGCGCGAAGCGCGGCGTTCTTCGTGATCTGATCGGAGATCAGCCGAGCGTGGGCTCGGCTCTACAGAAAGCGCATCGTGCACATTGGAACGGCGCCGGATTGCTCCGGCGCCGTTCTTGTTTCATTACCAGCTGTAGGCCACAGACAGATTGGCAGTCGCCTCGCGATACCCGCTATCACCGCGCATCACCCCAAACCCGCCCCAGGCACTGAAGCCGGAACGGAACTCCACACGCGCACCGGCACTCAGCTCATAGCGGTTGCGTGGAATGCCCGCCTTCAACAGCTCATCATCGAAGGCGATGCCATTGCCCGCACCATCGCGGTACCAGTTGGCCGCCAGATACGGGCTGACCGAGGCACCCGCGGCCGAGCGCGATTCACCCTGCAGGCGCAGGCCGGCACGACCAGACAGGCCGCTGTTGCCCTGCGCATGCACCACGGTGCCGTTGGTCTCGGTATGCACATCGGTCTTCGCATCGGTATAGACCAACTGCAGTTCCGGCTGCAGGCTCAGCGCAGTGTTGCCAATCTGGCCGATGTCGAAGCGGTAACCTGCCTCCACAGACGACTGCCAGATATCCGAGTCGTAGCGCTCCTCGGCCAGGCCATCACCCTGCACGCGGTTGCGGAACTGGCCGCGCTGCACGCTGGCATCCACGTACATCGCGTCGTTGGCCCAGTTGCCGTACACGCCCAGCGCACCACCTTCCACCTTGCCGCGTGCGCTGAAACCGGTCACGTCCGAACGCGAGGTGGCGCTGCTGCGTGCCGCGGTACCCATCACGCCGACGCGGCCACGGCCGTCATCGAACACGCCGATGTCCGCACCCAGCTGCAGGCGCGAGCGGTCCACGCGCAGGTCGAGCTGGTCATCCACTGCACCGAGCTTGCTCTGGGTGCCGTCCACGCGGGCCCAGCCACGGATGCCCTCCGCCGCCGCGGCGCCGCCCTGGCGATCGCGGTAGCTGTGGCGCAGCATCTGGTCCAGCGCGAACTGGTTGGCCAGGTAGGCGCCGGTCTCCGGGCGCAGGATCGGGATGGGGGTGATCGGGTCGATGGGATCAATCGGATCAATGATCGGCTTGCACTGCGGCAGGGTCGGGTCAGCCAGGCACGGATCCGGCGTGGTTGCCAGTTCCGAACGCAGGTACCAGTTGCCGTTGGCGTCCTTCACCAGGAAATACTCGTACTGACCGCCCACGGCGCGGCCGACCAGATCGAACTGCGCGTTGGAGGCGCCGCCGATATCGATCAGCTCGATGCCGCGATCGGTCTTGGCACCAGCACCGCCAGCATTGAGCACGCGCACGTTGGCCTGGCCGTTGGCATCACCAGCAATCACCAGCTTGTCGGTCAGCGAGGCGTCGTCACCCAGCTGGGTGTTGAACAACAGGGTGCCGCCGTTGCCGGTGAACTCGTCCAGGCTGAGGGTGTTGAAGCTGCTGCCATTGCCCAGCGCCACGGTACCGCCGGCGCCCAGGGTGAGATGGCCCACGCTGCTGTCGCCGGTCATCAGCCAGGCGCTGTCGGTATCGATGGTGGCGCTGGTGACGTTGATGAAGCGGCCGTCGATCTGCGCCTTGTTGCGCAGGAAGACGTCCAGGCTGCCATCAACCGTTGCGGCATCGAAGCTGACATTGCCGATCAGGCGCGCGTCATCCACGTTGAAGCGCACATGGCTGGCCCCCGGCGTGCTGCTACCGGTAAGCGAGTCCACCTGCAGCAGGTTGCCATTCCCCCCGATCAACCGTGCACCGTTTGCCACGGTGATCTCGAAGTCGGCAGCCTCGTCGGCGCCCACGCGGATCGCCGCGCCGCGCCCGGAGCGAATAGTGGAACCGTCAATACCCAGACGTAGCGTGTCGGGCGTATGGATCGAGCCGTACATCAACACCCCCACGTTGTCGGCGTCGATTTCCGAGCCATTGACGATGTCCACGCGCCCATTTTCCATGCGCACGCCCAAGCCACTGGCAATATCGCTGCCGCCTGCAGTGTCTTCCACACGTACGTAGGTGGAATCCAGAATAGACCAAGCGCCGGGCAAGGGAATGCCGCCGGGGGTGCTGCCCAGCGTCAGGCCGATGCTGAGTGGATTGCTTGGCAGCAGGCCGTCGGCAGCGGTGACAAGAATGCGGCTGCCGATCAGGTGCGCCGACGAGGAGCCCTGGACCAAGATGCCGCCGCCACGCAACGTGCTGCGTTCCGACTGCAGGCTCGCCGTGCCATCCAGCTCGACAGCACGCTGGTAGGAGCCGCTGCGGTTGATGGTGGCATCTGACATGTACACGAGTGAATCAACCGCACGGATGCTGTTGGTCTGCCCACCGACCACTGTCAACACCGCGTTGTTGCGCAGTGTCCACTCTTCAATCGGGTCGCCGTTGTTGACCAACCCAACGGTACCGTCCAGATCACCGGCCCAGGCGCCGGCCAGCGGCAGCATGCAGAGTGCGAGGACGATGCCACGCGCCAGCGGGCGTTGATGAGGATGAGCAGTGCGGGTGCGATGACGGTTCATGGTCTTGTCCTTTCTGGGAAAGAGTCGACACAGGGAGTCGTTCAGGCGCTCGTTCACGGATGTGGCCTTTTCGACCTCTTCGCGTGAAGCGCGCGTGATGAGCCTAAGCAGGCAACCTGTGTCTTGATCGGCACGAATTCTGGCCGCGGGCACGGCTCCGGCCCATGCAATTAGTTGCAAAGCGCTGGCCGTCTGGACGCTCGGGTCGGCCGATGTTCAGCACAGTGAATCCGGTCCGTACTTGGGCGCGGCAGGACGACGCAGCGGCTGCGGTATGCAACCAATTCGATAGGCGCCATTGCGGCCGCTTCCTACGGTATGGGCCCTTCCATTGGAGCGTCCCCCGCATGCGTCGTGTACTTCCCCGCCCCCATCTGCTTGCCGTGGGGTTGTCCGCCGCCCTGGCGTCGTCGGTCGCCATGGCACAGCAGGTCATCGCCGATGGCGACGAACAGAACCCGGCTGCGGGCGATTACCGCACCACTGACCCGGTGGAGCCGGGCAATCCGGGTGGGCATGCGTTCCTTGCCATCAACGGTGGCAGCCTCATTCCAACCGGGCCGGTCAATTTGATTACCGAAGGGCTGCGTGCTGCCGCTGCACGCGCCGAGGGTGCGGGAAGTCGTATCGAACTGCAGGCGGGTAGCGTCTTGACCTCCGGCTATGGTGCTGCCGGCCTTTCCGCCGCCAATGGCGGCCAGGTTCACGCCAGCGGAACGCATATCGAAACGCGCGGCACGGCAGCGTCGGGGGCGGAAGCGCTGTCCGGTGCGCTGTCACTGGACAACGTGCGGATCACTACCCGTGGCGGGTTGGCCCATGGCATCAGCGTGCAGCAGGGGCAGGCAGTAGTGCGCGACAGCGCGATCGAGATTCTTGGCGACCAGTCCAATGGGTTGGACGTGCGTGATGGAACACTGCTGGCCGAACGTCTGCAGATCGCTGTGGCGGGGGCAGGCCATGGGGTGTGGGCGCAGGGTGGCAGCGATGTCACCCTGCGCTCGGCGCGGATAGATGGCAGCGGCGCCGGTGCATCGGGCGTGCTGGTGGGGCTGGGCAGCAAGGTGGTGTTGGAAGATGTCGACATCGATCTGACCCACGAGCGCTCCGGAATGGGATTGTTCGTCGGCGGTGAGCTTGAGATGCGCGGAGGCAGCGTGCATGCACGTGGCGACAACGCCACCGCGGTCAGCTTCGCTACCGGTGGCGGCGGCGTGCTGCGCCTGGATGGGGTGGAGCTGTCCGGTCACTTCGGCATCCATATGACCGAAGGCGCGGACCTTACCCTGCACGGCAGCCGGCTCGACAGCGTGTCGATCGGCATCGACATGAACCAGCGCGATGTGGTTGCGAGTGTGACCGATTCGTTCATCACCACTCGCAATGGCGTTGGCATTCGAGTGACGAATGGCGATCTGGTAGTCGACGGATCGACCATCACGGCCAATGGCACTTATTGGCAGGCGATATCGGTGCTGGGAGGTACCGCGCAGGTTACCGGCAGCCGATTGCGGACCCTTGGCCAGAACGGTCATGGGTTGTATGCCGAAGGCGGTGTATCTGCTGCACCAATAGCGAACGGCAACATGATCGATATTCTTACCGAAGGCGACGGCGCCATTGGTGCGATCGCCCGCCTTGGCGGCACCGTACACCTTGCAGACAGCGTGGTGCGCACCACCGGCATCAATTCACACGGTGTGTTGTCGGGGGGCAGGGGCGAAATGACGCTGGTCAATACCCATGTGCGCACTGAAGGCGAAGGTGCCTGGGCGGCGGTGATCAACGACAACGGCCAGATGAGCATCGACGGCGGCTCGCTGGTGAGTGCGCAGCACGGTGGCATCTGGTTGCGCAGCAGCCGCGATCCAGTGCTGACGTTGAGTAACGGTGTGGTGGTGTCCGGTGGCAACGGCATCGGCCTGGCACTGGATGCTGCCGTGGCCGGACGCTTCGACGTGGCGCTGGACGGTGGCTCGCAGTTGCACGGCGATATCGTCATCACGCCGGAGGACGAAGACGCCGGACTGGTGCCGCAGTCCGAGGTGCATGTGCGTCTGGCGGATGGCGCGCTGTGGCAGGGGTCTTCCGATCTGGTGCAGACGCTTGCGCTTGAACGCGGCAGCCAATGGACGTTGACCGGCGATGCCATCGTGGGCGAGTTGCAGGCGCGCGACAGCGTGGTGGCGTTGTCCGATGGCAGCGGCCGCTTCAATACGCTCACGGTGGAAGGTGACCTGCACAGCGAGGGCGCCACCTTCCTGTTCCAGGGCGCGCTGGCCGGTGATGATTCGGCCATCGACCGCCTGCACGTGCGCGGTGATACCTCGGGTGATGCCCTGATTGCGGTGAGGAGCATCGGCGGTGTGGGAGCGCCCACCGTGGATGGCATCCAGCTGATCGAAGTGGACGGTGCATCGCTGGCCAGCTACGCGTTGACCGGGCGTGCGGTGGGTGGTTCGTACGAGTACTTCCTGTTCCAGGGCGGTCTGGCCGATCCCACCGATGGCCACTGGTACCTGCGTTCGCAGTGGTTTGATGTCTGCGAAGACGACCCGGGTGCGCCGGGTTGCGTGGGGAACCCGGGCCCGGACCCGATCGAGGGCGGCGAGGGTGAGGACGGTGGCGGCATCGTCGATCCGATCCGGCCGCCGCCTGTGTTGCGCCCGGAGGCGGGTGCCTATCTTGCGAACCAGTCGGCTGCGGTGAACATGTTTGCGCATCGGATGCATGACCGTACCGGTGCCCTCACGGGTGAGCGCACTGCATGGGCACGCGTGGGTCGTAGCAATGCGGACTTCACTGCAGTGGGGGGGCAGCTGTCGGTGGATGGCAACACCTCGGTGCTGCAGATCGGCAGTGATCTGCTGCGTCGTGGCAACGCCGCGTTCGGTGTGATGCTGGGCAACGGGCGCGCTGACAGCAGTGTGCTATCCGAGCTGACCGGCTACAGCGCCAAGGGGCGTGTGCGTGGCACTGCGTTGGGCGTGTACGGCACCTGGCTGCAGGATGCAGAAGGAACCGGCGGTGCCTACGTGGACGCAGCCATGCAGTTTGGCCGCTTCGACAACCGTGTGCAGGGTATCGGCCTGGAGCCGGAGCACTATGATGCGCGTGTGGCCACTGCGTCACTGGAGATGGGCCATACCTTCAATGTGCGGCAGGGTGCTGGCAGTTCGCTCTACGTGCAGCCGCAGCTGCAGCTGACGTATGCGGACTACCGTGCGGATCGCCACGTGGAGAGCAATGGCACGGTTGTCGACCATGCGGATGCAGGTGGCCTGAGCGGGCGCCTGGGCGTGCGCGTGTTCGGCCATGGCATTGCGGGTGGCAACACCGTGCAGCCGTACCTGGGTGTGAACTGGCTGCGCGGCAGCGGTACCAGCACGTTGCAGTTCAACGATGACACGCTGGGCGCGGATGTGCCGCGCAATCGCTATGAAATGCAGGCCGGTGCCGAGTTGAAGCTGGGCCAGCGCTGGGGCGCATGGGGCGGGCTGAGTGTACAGCGCGGTGACCATGGCTACCGCAACGTGGGTGGCCAGGTGGGCGTGCGCATGGCCTGGTAAGCGGGCGTGCCGGGGTCGGCACGCGGACCTCTGTAGAGCCGAGCCCATGCTCGGCTCACCGCGCGAAGCGCGGGTGCATCGTGATCTGAACGAAGAGCAGCCGAGCGTGGGCTCGGCTCTACAGTGCACGCCTTGGTAGCGCCGGGCCATGCTCGGCGCGCATCACACCGGCGGCAGCACCTTGCCCGGGTTGAGAATTCCATCCGGGTCCAGCGCGGTCTTGATGGCGCGCATCGTCGCCAGCGTGGCCGGGCTGAACGCCTGCGTCATGAAATCGCGCTTGGCCAGCCCAATGCCGTGTTCGCCAGAGAGCGTACCGCCCAGCGACAGCGTCAGTTCGAAGATCTTCGGCAGCGCGGCATGCGCGCGTGCGTTCTCATCGGCATCGTCCGGGTGGTAAAGAATGTTGACGTGCAGGTTGCCGTTGCCGGCATGACCGAAGGTGACGATGGTCAGCGTGTACTCGCGTGCCAATGCCTGCACGCCTGCCACCAGTTCCGGAATGCGCGACACCGGCACCACCACGTCTTCATTGATCTTGCCGGGCGCGACGGTACGCAGTGCGGGCGACAAGGCCTTTCGTGCGGCCCACAGCTGGTCGCGTGCACGGCCTTCCATCGCCACGTCCAGCTCGATCATGCCGTCGCCTTCGGCGGCGCTGGCCAGTGCCTGCAGCAGGTAGGGCAGGGTGTCGTGGTCACCATCGGCTTCGACCAGCAGCATCGCGCCTGCCTCGGGTACGTCAGCACCATTGAGGCGCAACAGCTCCAGGCTGCGTGCATCCATGAATTCCAGGCGCGTGGGCACCACCGGCTGCGACATCAGGCGAGATACCGCTGCCGCCGCCGCGTCGGCGTCGCGGTACAGCACGCGCAGACCGGCCTGGCTGACCGGCAGCGGGGTCAGCTTGAGGGTGGCTTCCACGATCAGCGCCAGCGTGCCTTCGCTGCCCACCAGCAGGTGGGTGAGGTCGTAGCCGGTGGAATCCTTGGTGTAGGCACCCCCGCAGCGGATCACCTCGCCGGTGCCGGTGACGGCCACCAGGCCCAACACGTTGTCGCGGCTGGTGCCGTACTTCACCGCGCGTGGGCCACCGGCGTTGCAGGCCAGGTTGCCACCCACGCTGCAGATCTCCGCGCTGGAAGGATCGGGCGCCCAGAACAGGCCGTGCGGTGCCAGGGCTTGCTGAAGCGTTCCATTGAGCACGCCCGGCTGCACCACGGCGCAGCGATCACCGGCACGGATCTCCACGATGCGGTCCATGCGGGTGAACGACAGCACGATGCTGCCCGGCAACGGCACGGCAGCGCCGGTGGTGCCGGTGCCCGCGCCGCGCGCGACCAGCGCCACGCCATGCGCACGGCACGCGCGCACCAGCGCCTGCACCTGTTCGATATCGGCCGGCAGTGCAACGGCCGCCGGGCGCTGGCGGCGCCAGGAATTGTCCTGCGCGTTCGCTTCCAGAGCGTTGTCATCCGTGCGCCAGCCCTCCACGCCCAGCACGGCAGACAGTTCGGCAACCAGGGCAGCGGGCAGGGCAGTACTCATGACGGATCTCGTGGGGCAGCAGGAGCGGGTTGGATCAGTTTCCAGGCAACAACGGCGGCGGCCAGCGGCAGCCAGACCCAGCGCAGTTCAGAGAGCAGGGTGGCGATGCCGCGCGCGCTGAAGAACTGCGGCGCAAACGGTGAAACGCGGATCGGCCGCCACGGGGCGAAGAAGCGTTGTTCGCTCCACGGCCAGGCCAGGGCAACGCCGAGGCCGCCGGAGGTCATCGCGTCGAGCAGGGGATGGCTGGCGGCGCAGATGAAGACGAACGTCGCCGCCTGTACGGTGGACGCCAACGTTGGCCCTCGCTGGGTAGGTGCCAACCTTGGTTGGCACGAAACCGCCGACCCAGGTCGGCGACTACCGGAGCTGTGTGGTGCCGACCAAGGTCGGCCGCTACCAAAGAACGCCCACACCGCGGCCAACACCGCCAGCACGCAGGCAAACAACAACGAATGGCTGGCACCGCGATGGCCGAACGCATCGGCATAGGGAATGTGCAGGGCGAAGGCCAGCACGTCGGCGTCGGGCAGCATCGCGGCGACCACACCGGCAGCTAGCAGCCATGCCGGAATGCGGCCGCGATCGGCGGCGCACCACAGCGCCAGCGGTACAGCGGCATGGGTGATGATCGACGGCATCAGTCACGCACCATGGTCGTGCCGGCCAGGCTGCGCGCTGGTAGATGCCAACCTTGGTTGGCACAGAAGCGCCGACCAAGGTCGGCCTTTGCTAGAGTGGACGGTACACATCAGCAATCATCCAGCCGGAACGCATCGCGCAGCCAGTTCAACTGCGGCGGCTCGCCCGTGGCTTCCACCACATCGAAACGGCAGGGCGCATCGGCAAGCGCGGGATGGTCCTGCAGGTACAGCAACGCGGCATGCGCCACGCGTCGGCACTTGCGCACATCCACCGAGGCCGCGCCGCCACCGAAATCGGATCGCGCGCGGTAACGCACTTCCACGAACACCACGGTGCCGGCGTCGTCCATCACCAGGTCCAGTTCACCGCCGCGATAACGCACGTTGCGCGCACGCGGCTGCAGTCCGGCCTGTTGCAGATGCTGCTCGGCGGCGGCTTCCACCGCCGAGCCCCGTTGGCTGCGCTCAGCGACCACCGACGATCGGCATCGGCCGGCCGCCATTGAAGGTGGACCAGGCCGGCTGGCGCAGGATGTTGCCGTTGCTGTCCAGGAACAGGGTGCCGGTGGCGCCGTCCAGGCCGCCTTCGTTGGACAGCTTGTCCAAGTAGGCGGTGATCTTCCAGGCATCGGCGCCGAAGGCGAACAGGCGGCCGGCGGCACCGCGTGCGCTGGGCAGGGTGCTGGCGACCTGGCTGGCCGAGGGCAGGCCGGACACGCTGCGCACGTTCCAGGCTTCGTTCGGGTAGACGATGCCGTCCAGCGCCACGTCTTCTTCCACCTTGCCGCTGCCGACGGTCAGCTGCGAGGTGCCCACGCGGGTGGCGCCACCGGCACCGGCCAGCGCCAGCTGCGGCGCCAGCAGGCGGGCCTGCGGCGCGCGCACGGCGAGGAATACGGCATCGACCTGGCCGGCATTGCGCACCTGCGCGCCGACATCGCCAACCGCGTCGCTGACGCCGACGGTGGCCACCACCTGGCCGCCACGCTGGGCGAAGCGCTGGGCGAAGGCCGCAGCGGCACGGCGGCCGGTGTCGTCGGCGCTGTTGATCACCAGCGCCTTGCCGCGCTCGCGGCCACGCAGGTATTCGGCAGCGACGATGCCGTCGTCTTCCGGTGCCAGCGAGAAACCGGCGCTGCCGGCTGGCGGCGCATCCTTGCCACGGTTCAGGGCCAGCACCGGCACCTGCAGCTGCTGGCGGCCGTACACGGCGTCCACTTCGTCGCGGCCCAGCGGGCCAACCACGAAGTCGGCACCGGAGGCGACGGCCTTGTCATACGCGGCCAGCGCACCGGCCGGGGTACCGGCGGTGTCGATGAAGTTGATGTCCGGGCGGCGGCGGGTCTCGCCGTAGTACGCGGCCAGCAGGCCATCGCGCACCGGCTGCGCGGCGGTGGCCAGGCGGCCGCTGAGCGGCAGCAGCACGGCCAGCTTGGCCGGCGGACGGTAGCCGTCGCTCATGGCCGGCGGGCGCTTGCTGGTATCGAACTGGGCGGCGCCATCGCGGTCGAACGGGCGCGGCAGCGGCAGGCCACGCGCGATCAGTGCGCGGCCGGCGAAGTTGTACAGCGGGTCGTTGGCCGGCAGGGCAGCGGCACGGCTGCGCAGGGTGGCGTCGTCGAGGGTGCCGAGCAGACCGGCGATGGCGGCCTGGTTCTCGCTGCGTGCGCTGCCGGTCAGGCTGGCGTGGGCGCGGGCGCGCTCGGTGGCGGCACCGAAGGCATCGCCGGTGCCCTGCAGCGCGTTGGCGCGGGCTACGTGCCAGCGCGTGCGCAGCGCGGGGAAGACGTTGTCGCCCTGTTCCTTCAGCAGGGCCAGGGCCTGCGCCGGCTGCTTGTCGGCCAGTGCCAGCTCGGCGCCGGTCAGCTGGTAGCGCTGCAGGCTGGTGCCGGACAGCTGGCGGGCGGTGAGCTGGCCAAGCAGGCTGCGCGCGCGGGCACTGTCGCCGGCCAGGTGCCAGGCCCAGGCGGCATCGGCCAGGGCGTTGCTGCGGGCGCCACCTTTCAGGGTTGCGGCCAGCGCTTCCAGCTGCAGGGCGGCGTCGCGCGGTTTGCCTTGTTCGATCAGCGCCAGCGCCTGGCTCTGGGCCGGCGATTCGGGCGCGCTGGTCAGGCTGGTGGTGGCACAGCCGGCCAGCAGCATCAGCGACAGCGACAGGGCGGAGATCCGTGCGGCGGGCTTGTTCATGATCGGGTCCATGCGATGAGGGCAGCGGCCTTGGCCGGGTACACGCTACGATTCTACCCTTGCCCCGTGAGTACCGCTGAAATGAGTGTCCCAACCCTGTACGTCGTCGCCACCCCGATCGGCAACCTGGCCGATCTGAGCCCGCGCGCGCAGGAGGTGCTGCGTTCGGTGGCGGCCATCTGTGCCGAGGACACCCGCCGCAGCGGCCAGTTGCTGTCCCATTTCGGCATCCAGCAGCCGCTGGTGGCCCTGCATGAACACAATGAAGAGGCCCTGGCGCAGCGCTTGGTGTCGCGCCTGCAGGCCGGTGAGTCGCTGGCGCTGGTCAGCGATGCCGGCACCCCGCTGGTCAGTGACCCCGGTTTCCGCCTGGTGCGTGCCGCGCGCGCGGCCGGCATCAAGGTCAGCCCGATTCCCGGGGCCTGTGCCGCCATCGCCGCGCTGAGCGTGGCCGGCCTGCCCAGCGACCGCTTCAGCTTCGAAGGTTTCCTGCCGGCCAAGGCCAGCGGCCGCCGCGACCGGCTACAGGCGCTGGCGGGTGAAGTGCGCACGATGGTGTTCTACGAATCCTCGCACCGCATCGCCGAGTCGCTCGCCGACATGGCCGCGATCTTCGGCGGCGAGCGCCCGGCGGTGCTGGCGCGCGAGCTGACCAAGCTGTTCGAGACCGTGCTCGATGGCGATCTGGCCGGCCTGCTGGCCAAGGTGGAAGCCGACGAGAACCAGCGCAAGGGCGAGTTCGTGGTGATGGTGCAGGGCGCCGGCGACGATGAGGAAGCGCAGCTGGCGCATGGCCGCCGTGTCTACGCCAAGCTGAGCGAGCATCTGCCGCCGTCGACCGCGGCGAAGCTGGCGGCCGAGCTGACCGGCGCGCCGCGCAAGGCGTTGTACGGGAGTTGATGGATCGTGCGGACCAAGGTCCGCACCCACCAGAGCGGAATCCGCACCCACCAGAGCGGCGTGGGTTTCGTCGGCCCTGTCCAGTGAATCGGTAGATCCACGCCATGCGTGGATGGATGGGCTGCGGCAGGGGCTGCACCCACCCGGGCGGAACCGATAGCGCCAGGCCATGCGGCGTCAGGACTGTACGGTTGTGTCGAGGGTGTCCAGATACTCGGCAATCTCGGCAATCACCGAAGAGAGATCCGGCGCGATCAGGCGATTCCTGCGCAGGAAGGCGCGCCACTGGGTCTGCTTCTGGGTATCTGCGGCGAACGACTGAGTCAGTCCGTAGGGCAAGGGCGTCGGCGCCGGGGTCCTTCGTCGATCAAACGTCGCGCCAATGGCCGCAACAAGGTGCGGGCGATCCATGGCGTCTTCGCGGACCAGTGCCAGCAAGTCGAAGAAGTCCTTCATCCTGCTGTTGGCGACGCCCAGTGCCGCAATGGCCTCCAGCTTTTCGGCAAACACGGTCTCGCGTGGATAGACGCGCAGGAAGGGTGCGGGAAAGTCATCCAGCATTACCGGGTAGGCGATTTCCTGCGGTGGGGGAGTCACCGCATCGCCAAACCCCACGTCCCACTGTACGTGGCAGCGCGAGCGGCCAAGATGTGCGGTCAGGCGCATTCGCAGCCCCTCATACTCCGCTTCTTCGCGGGTGGCCTCGATGGCGATGCTGCCTGGGTCGAAGCACAGGCCGTCGTCGTCCGGTATTGCGCAGAGCGACCGTGCGATGTGCAGCAGATGGTCGGGATCTGCAGTGCCGAATCGTAGAAAGTCTGCATCGCGTGTGGGGCGATGGGGCATGTCAAACCACACGGCGAACAACATGGCGCCCTTCAGCAGGAACTGATCGCGGTATCGGGAAGTGGAGAGACGGTAGAGCAGGCGCTCAACGGCGAACCTGTCCAGCACGAACTGGAAGTCCTCGCCTCGGCTGCGCGCGCCATCGAGCAGCCGTTGCCGGATGGAAGCAACGCGCTGGGGGAGTGGTGGAGAGTGGGTCACGCCAGGGCATCGAGGTACGGTCTCATCAGTCTGGCAACGCGACAGATCCGCGCATACTTCATCAGCGCATCCGGCGTGGTCGCACGGTTGTGAAGCGCGTCACGCAGGGCTTCAAGTGCGACATCAAGTCCTACGAGATTGCGGAACTTGAAACAATCGACGACGGTTTTCGCTACATTGCTGACGTATATGAGGCGTCTGCCTACGCGACGTTCTTCCAGCCCCGCATTGAGGGTCGTTGCCGACATGCGGACCACACGAAGGGGCGGCCAATCGATCCGCGGAGCGCGGTCGCTGTTGCCGATGGAGACCCAGCGTTCGAATGGCGCCTGGGTGGTCAGGCCATGCAGGCGCAGGGCACTCAACAGGCATAGACGGGGGTGCGGCAGGCGTTCTGCGATGACCCGCAGCCCATCATCGGTGTCATCGCTGTTTCTTTCCGCCAACGTGTAGACGCCACGGGACAACCGGATGAGTGCACCTGCCTCGACCAGGCGGGTCAGTTGGGTGCGGGCGATCCCCGCGGTCACCAGTTCGCGGGCGCGCAGGGTGCCTGCGCGTCGCAATAGCTTTCGTGCCTTGGCCTCAGCGTTTCCCATGACGGCATTGTTCCATAACGTCGGGTGTTTTGAATATCGACCGACAAAAAGGAACATCGCCGGCTACGGCGAGTGGATGGTGCGGACCAAGGTCCGCACCCACCAGAACGGAATCCGCACCCACCAGAGCAGCGGGATCGGCATCCCCGGGGCAGCGCGATCGGTAGATCCACGCCATGCGTGGATGGATGAACCGCACGTCGCGATCAGCGCGGCAGGAAGGGCGTGCGTAGGCTAGAATATGCGCTGGCGGAGCCGGCCAGACAGTCGCGTCATCCCTTCGGGGGTGCCGAGGAAAGTCCGGGCTCCATAGGGCAAGGTGCCAGGTAACGCCTGGGCGGCGCAAGCCGACGGAAAGTGCAACAGAAAGATACCGCCTACGTCTTCTTCGGAAGGCCGGTAAGGGTGAAATGGTGCGGTAAGAGCGCACCGCGAGTCTGGCAACAGACCGGCACGGCAAACCCCACCTGGAGCAAGACCAAATAGGGATCCTTTGGCGCGGCCCGCGTTGGATCCGGGTAGGTTGCTTGAGCGTTGCGGTGACGTAACGCCTAGAGGAATGACTGTCCACGACAGAACCCGGCTTATCGGCCGGCTCCGCCTCTTTCTTACGGTAAACCGAGCATGGCTCGGCTCTACAGTAGAGCCGAGCCATGCTCGGTTGCTCTCCGCCCAGATGCTTGGGGTGTTGTTCAACCCGGCGTACGGTACTGCCCGGCCGAAATGAACTGCTCGAAGCGCTCGCACCACACCACCACGGTGGTGTAGTCGTCCACGTTGACGCTTTCAGGCACGTCCACCAGGAACCGGTTGAAGGTCTTCACTTCGCCGATGCGCTGGGCCTGTGCCTTGATCTTCAGGAAATCGGCCTTGTTGTCGACGAAGTCGCGCACGAGGTAGACCTTGTAGTCCGGCCCCGGGCCCATCTTGCCGTCGAACGCGACCTGGCGTGGGCTGACGCTGACCTTGCCGTCGGCCCAGTGCACGGCGTCGCTGCCCTTGAGGTCGCGACGAAAGGTGGTGTGGTAACGGGCGTCGCCCATCGCCGCCTGTACCTGCGCGACCGGCGGGTCGTCGGGAGCGATCAGGATCGGCAGCAGGTAGATGCCCAGGCCGAAGCCCAGGCCGAGGGCGAGCAGGTGGGTGACGACAAGTACGAGAACACGGCGCATCGATGACTCCCTGTGGATCGGTGAGGCGCGCGGCAGAACCGCGCCGGGTCATCGTGTGGCGTGCGTGCAGACATTTATAGACACAGAAAACAGGTACAGGGTCAGAAATCGACCTGACTCTGGCCGAGGGCGCCACCCTGCGGGCCGAAGCGACGCTCGTGGATCTGGCCGTGGCCATCGGCATCGATCAGCAGCACCGTGCTGGCGCGGGTGCCGTAGTCGTCGCCACGAATGAAGGCCGGGCTCAGCCAGCGCTCGCGTTCCAATCCGATGCCGGTGTCGGGCAGGTCGCTGTCGGCGGGGCGATGTTCGTCGGCCAGAGCGGCCCAGAGCGCGGTCAGGTCCTCATCGCCGGCCTCCAACCAGGCTTCAAGCGCAGCCATCAGCCGCCGCGTCTTCGGCCACGGCGCGTCCAGCGCGCCGTTGGACATGCCATGTACGCCGGGGCCCAGGCGCTGGCGCTCGGCCGGGTGGTTACCCAGGTACTCCAGGCTGTCGCCATCGGCCAGCAACAGGTTGAATGGCGCGTAGGCGGCGGCCACCGTTGCCAGTCGGTCGATATGCACGGCGGCCGGGTCGCGGCCGCGCAGGAAGTCGGCCACCAGCGCGCCCCGTGAAGGACCGGTCTGGGCGGCCAGCGGATCGCGGACATTGGTGACCACCGCCATGCGGCCGCCGGCACCGACGCCGGCCCAGCCACCGCCGGAGCGCAGGTCGCGCCCCCCGATGACGGAGGTCTCATCTTGCCAGGGGGCCAGCGCCGCCGTCGGGCGGGCGTGGAACTCATCACGGTTGCCGGTCATCACCAGCCGCCAGCGCGGGTGGTGCATCCAGCCAAGAGCGAGCAGGCACATGGCTTCATTGTGCACGGTTTGCGCAGTCTGGCGCCGCTTCCGGCCCGTTTTGGATGAATGCGCGGGCGATGTTTCACGCGCTGTCCACAGCCCTGAACTTCCGTTCAATCTCAAAAATTGAGACGGATCAGCAACTTGTGGATAAGCCTTGAACAATTCTCTAAAGGTTGTTGCAAGCCATTGATGCGGCTGGCGATTTCCCCGCTGAAAAGTTGTTGACAACCCTTCGGCCGCTGCTAAGGTGGGCATCAGAGGGAAATCCGGGTGTTTTGTGGGTTTTCGTGGTTCAATGTTTCACCGGGCGAAGGATAGGTGCACGCGTCGTGTTCCAGGGCGAGACGGCCATCACAGTTGACGATAAAGGGCGCATGGCGGTTCCCACCGCTTACCGCGACCTCGTCGCGCGCGCCAGCAACAACCGTCTCGTGCTGACCTACAACCCGTTCGAAGCCGGCTGCCTGTGGCTGTATGCAGAGTCGGAATGGGAGCGGGTCCGCGACGACGTCATGTCCAAGCCCAACACCCAGCGCGTCGTGCGCCTGTTGCAGCAGAAGCTGGTCGGCTCGGCCGCCCATCTGGAGCTGGACGGCAACGGTCGCATCAGCATCCCCGCCAGCCACCGCGGTGCGGTGGGCATTGAGAAGAAGGCGGTATTGCTCGGTATGGGCGACAAGTTCGAATTGTGGAGCGAGCAGGCGCATCGGGCCCTGATCCAGCAGACGTTGTCTGACGAGGATCTGGGTGATGGGTTGCTCGACCTGAAGTTGTGAGCCGGGGTGCCCGGATGCGCCCAGAAGCGCAGGCCGGTCACCTTCCGGTGTCGCAGTCGCCGGCGGTGCACCTGCCGGTCCTGTACACCCAGGTCATCGAAGGCCTGAGGGTGATCGAAAACGGACGTTATCTGGATGGCACGTTCGGTCGTGGCGGTCATGCACGTGGCGTGCTCACCCAGCTTGGTCCCGAGGGGCGCCTGCTGGTCATGGACAAGGATCCGGAAGCCATCGCCGTTGCCGAGCGCGATTTCGCGCCGGACCCGCGCGTGTCCATCTTCCGTGGCAGCTTCGCCCAGCTGCTGCAGTGGGATGCGACGGCCGAGGGCCTGGACGGCGTGCTGTTCGACCTGGGTGTGTCGTCGCCGCAGCTGGACGTGGCCGAGCGGGGTTTCAGCTTCGGCAAGGACGGCCCGCTGGACATGCGCATGGACCCGGACAGCGGTGAAAGCGCCGCGCAGTGGATCAACCGCGTGGAAGACCGCGAAATTGCCGACGTGCTGTGGACCTACGGCGAAGAACGCCAGAGCCGCCGCATCGCCCGCGCCATCGTGGCCCGCCGCGAGAAGCAGCCGTTCACCCGCACCGCCGAACTGGCCGAGCTGATCGCCTCGGTGATGCCGCGTGGGAAAGACAAGATCCACCCGGCCACGCGCAGCTTCCAGGCCATCCGCATCCACATCAACCGCGAGCTGGCCGATCTGGAAGCCGGGCTCGATGCGGCAGTGGAACGGCTCAAGCCCGGTGGCCGCCTGGCGGTGATCAGCTTCCATTCGCTGGAAGACCGCATCGTCAAGCAGTACATGAACCGCCTGGCCAAGGCGCCGCCGGCCAACCGCCGCCTGCCCGAAGCGCAGGTGTTCGTGCCGACGCTGGACCTGATTGGCGGTGCCATCAAGGCCACCGACGAAGAGCTGGCCGCCAACCCGCGCGCCCGCAGCGCCGTGCTGCGCGTGGCCCAGAAGCGGGGGGCCGACGCATGAGCCGGCTGCTGCTGATCATCCTGCTGGCTTCCACCGTGGCCTCGGCGATCGGCGTCGTGTTCGTGCGCCACCGTCACCGGCAGACGTTCATCGAGTTGTCGCGCGCCGAGCGCAAGCGCGATGACATCAATCTGGAATTCGGCCGCCTGCAGCTGGAGCAGGCCACGCTGGCCGAAGCCAACCGTGTCGATCGCATCGCCCGCGAGAAGCTCGGCATGAAGTTCCCCGAGGCCGCCGACATCGTGGTGGTGCGGCCATGAGCAAGACCGGCCGCAACCGCCCGCGCAACGCCTTCAACCTGCGCCAGCGCCTGCGCTGGGTCGCGCTGGCGCTCGGCCTGTGCTCGGTGTCGCTGGTCGGTCGTGCCGCCTACGTGCAGATCATCAACAGCGACTTCTACCAGCGCCAGGGCGAGGCCCGTTACCTGCGCGAGCTGCCGATCAAGACCTCGCGCGGCATGATCACCGACCGCAACGGCGAGCCGCTGGCGGTGTCCACCCCGGTCGCCTCGATCTGGGTCAATCCGCAGGACCTGCTGCGTTCGCCCGAGCGCATTCCGGAGCTGGCCCAGGCGGTCGGCATGTCGGTGGACGAGCTGAGCAGCCGCCTGTCGCAGAAGTCGGACAAGGAATTCATGTACCTGCGCCGCCGGATCAATCCGGACGAGGCGGAAAAGGTGGTCGCGCTGAAGATTCCGGGCGTGGCCGCGCAGCGCGAGTTCCGCCGCTTCTACCCGCAGGGTGAGGCGATGGCGCACGTGCTGGGCTTCACCAACATCGACGACCGCGGCCAGGAAGGCCTGGAGCTGGCGTTCGACGAATGGCTGCGCGGCAAGGCCGGTGCCAAGCGGGTCATCCGCAACCGCAAGGGCGAGACCGTCGAAAGCGATCTGCTGCGCGCTGCTGAACCGGGCAAGGACCTGACCCTCAGCATCGATCGCCGCATCCAGTACCTGGCGTTCAAGGAACTGCGCAACGCGCTGGTGGCCAACAAGGCGGCCGGCGGTTCGATGGTGATCATGGACGTGACCACCGGCGAGATCCTGGCCATGGTCAACCTGCCGACCTACAACCCGAATTCGGTGGGTGGTGCGGCTCCGGACACCCGCCGCAACCGCGCGGTGACCGACCTGGTCGAGCCGGGTTCGACGATGAAGCCGCTGACCATCGCCACCGCGCTGCAGGCGGGTGCGGTGACCAAGGACACCATCATCGATACCAACCCGGGTTACATGACCCTGGGCCGCTTCACCATCCGCGACGTGCCGCGCAACAACGGCGTGTTGAACGTGACCGGCGTGATCACCCGCAGTTCGAACGTGGGCGCGGCCAAGGTTGCGGCGAAGATGCCGGACCAGGTGTTCTATGACGGCGTGCGCCGCTTCGGTTACGGCTCGGTACCGCACAGCGGTTTCCCGGGTGAGTCCGGTGGCGTGGTGCTGCGCCCGGCACGCTGGTCGGGCACCACCAAGACCACGATGTCCTACGGCTACGGCCTGAACGTGACGCCGCTGCAGATCGCTACCGCTTATTCGGCACTGGCGAACGGCGGTCGTCTGATCGCGCCGACCTTCGTCAAGGGCCAGCGCAATGAAGGCCAGCAGATCATCGACGAGAACGTCGCCAGGCAGGTGGTGGCGATGATGGAAACGGTGGTCACCCAGGGCGGCGCCAAGCAGGCGGCGGTGCTGGGTTACCGCGTGGCCGGCAAGACCGGTACCGCGCGAAAGGCCGGTCCGGGCGGCTACGAGCGCGGTCACTACAACGCGCTGTTCGCCGGCGTGGTGCCGGCCACCAACCCGCGCTTCGCCACCGTCATCGTCATCAACGACCCGCAGGCCGGCAAGTTCTACGGCGGCCTGGTGTCGGCGCCGGTCTACCACAACGTGATGGAAGGCACCCTGCGCCTGATGGACGTGCCGCTGGACGACCTGCAGTCGTGGCTGGCCGCGCAGCAGTCCGGCAAGGTCGGCCACTCGGCCTCGATCCTGCCCGCGCCGCCGGCCGAAGCCGCGCTGCCGGCCGATGCCGCCGCTGAATTCGATGCTGCGCTGCCCAGCGCGCATGCCCAGACGCCCCCCGCTACGGGAGGCACGCAATGAGTCCTTCGATGTTGCTTTCGCAGTTGCTTCCGGACGTGGCCCTGGCGGGCCATGATCCCGTTCTGACCGGCCTGGTGCTGGACAGCCGCGCCGTGCGCCCCGGCAATGCCTTCGTCGCCATCGCCGGTTTCGGCGCCCATGGCCTGGGCTTTGTCGAGCAGGCCCGTGCGGCCGGCGCGGGCGCCATCCTGTTCGAACCGCCGGCGCCCGCCGAACTGCCGGCCCCGGCCGATGCGATCGCGGTACCGGGCCTGCGTGCGCGCATGGGCGCGATGGCCGACCAGTTCCATGGCGCACCGTCGCGGGCGATGGCGATGGTCGGCGTGACCGGCACCAACGGCAAGACTTCCACCGTGCAGCTGCTGGCCCAGGCCTGGCACCTGCTCGGCACGCCCAGTGGCAGTATCGGCACGCTGGGCGCCGGACTTTATGGTGCAGTTGAACCGACCGGCTTCACCACGCCGCTGGTGCTGCAGATGCACGCGCTGTTGGCGCAGCTGCGCGACGCCGGTGCGCGCGCGGTGGCGATGGAAGTCAGCTCGCACGCGCTGGACCAGGGCCGCGTCGACGCCGTGCACTACGACGTGGCGGTGTTCACCAACCTCACCCGCGACCATCTGGATTATCACGGCGACATGGCCAGCTATGGCGCGGCCAAGGCGCGGCTGTTCCATCGTCCGGGCCTGAAGGCCGCGGTGATCAATCTTGACGACGCCTTCGGCCGCCAGCTGTTTGCCGGCCTGCCGGCGGGCGTGCAGCCGATCGGACTGAGCTCGCGTGGTGCCAGCGATGCCAGCGTGCGCGCTGAAGCGCTGCAGCTGGATGGCCGAGGCATTGCCTTCGAACTGGTCATCGACGGCCAACGTGCTGCAGTGCAGTCGCCGCTGCTGGGCCGCTTCAACGTGGACAACCTGCTGGCCGTGGCCGGTACCCTGCATGCACAGGGCCAGCCGCTGCCGCGCATCGCTGAAGTGCTGTCGGCGCTGCAGCCGATCCGTGGCCGCATGAACCGCCTCGGCGGCGAAGACGGCCTGCCGACCGTGGTGGTCGATTACGCACATACCCCGGACGCGCTGGAACAGGCATTGGACAGCCTGCACGGCCACCTGCACGGCGCGCTGTTCTGCGTGTTCGGCTGCGGTGGCGAGCGCGATACCGGCAAGCGTCCGCAGATGGCCGCGATCGCCGAGCGCCTGGCCAACCAGGTCATCGTCACCGACGACAACCCGCGTGGCGAGGATGGCGACGTGATCGTGGCCGACATCCTGGCGGGCTTCCAGAATGCCGATGCCGTGACCGTGCAGCGCAGCCGCGCGCGTGCGATCGGCCTGGCGGTGAAGCGCGCCGGTGCCGGCGACATCATCCTGATTGCCGGCAAGGGCCACGAGCCATACCAGGAAGTAAATGGCGTACGCCATGACTTCGACGACACCGAAGTGGCCGCCGCTGCGTTGGCTGCCAAGGCCGGTGTTCTGAGCTCGCAGGCCGGGGAGGGCATCGCATGAAGCGCACCCTGCTTTCGCTGATCGCACACTGGGCCGGCGGCGAGATCCACGGCGACGACGTGGCCATCGATGCGGTCAGCAATGACACCCGCAGCCTCGGTCCGGGCAGCCTGTATGTGGCGCTGCGCGGCGAGCGTTTTGACGGCCATGATTTCGCCGCCGACGCACAGGCGCGCGGTGCCAGTGCGCTGCTGGTCGAGCGCCTGCTGCCGATCGAGCTGCCGCAGGTGCTGGTGGCCGACAGTGAACTGGCGCTGGCGAAGATCGCCACCGGCATGCAGCGTGACCGCGGCACCGAGGTGTTCGCGATCACCGGCAGCAACGGCAAGACCAGCGTGAAGAGCCTGCTGCTGTCGATCCTGCAGCAGATGGCACAGCACGCGCACAAGGTGGTCTACGCCAACCCGGGCAACCGCAACAACGAGATCGGCCTGCCGCTGGCGGTGATCGATGCACCGGAAGATGCCGACTACGCCGTCTACGAGATGGGCGCCGGCAAGCCGGGCGACATTGCCTACCTGACCGACATCGCCCGCCCGCGCTATGCGCTGGTCAACAACATTGCCCCGGCGCACCTGGAACGCATGGGCAGCCTGCTCGGCGTGGCGGTGACCAAGGGCGCGATCTATGCCGCATTGCCGGCCGATGGTGTGGCGGTGATCAACGCCGACGATGCCTACGGCCGCTGGTTCGAACAGCATTTCGTCGGCACTCTGCCGCGCTGCCGCGTGCTGCGCTATGGCCTGGAACATACCGCCGACGTGACCGCGCGCGACATCCGCGCCGGTGCGCAGGGCAGCCAGTTCACCCTGGTTTCGCCGGCCGGCGAAGCGCGCGTGGTGCTCGGCCTTCCGGGTCGCCACAACGTCAGCAATGCGCTGGCCGCTGCCAGCCTGGCGCTGGCCGCTGGTGTCGATCTGGCGCTGATTGCGGCCGGCCTGGCCGAAGCGCAGCCGGTGCCGGGCCGCCAGATCGCCCATCAGCTGCGCAACGGCGCGGTGCTGGTGGACGACAGCTACAACGCCAATCCCGGTTCGCTGGCTGCGGCCATCGACGCCCTGGTCGCGGCGCCAGAAGAGGGCTGGCTGGTGCTGGGCGACATGCGCGAGCTGGGTCCGGACGCCGAGGCACTGCACGCGCAGGCGGGGCTCCGCGCGCGCGCTGCTGGCCTCAAGCGCCTGTATGCGCTGGGCCCGCTCAGCGCCGCTGCCGCCACTGCCTTCGGCGAAGGCGGCCGTCATTTCGCCACCCATGACGCGCTATCGCAGGCGCTGAAGGACGAGCTGCACGCCGGCGTGCGCTGCCTGGTCAAGGGTTCCCGTGGCAGCGCCATGGACACGATTGTCAAAGCGCTGCTGGCGCAAGGAGAGGAATCCCCGCATGTTGTATGAACTGGCTCGATGGTTGCAGCAGTTGGAGAGCCTGTTCGGGCTGTTCAACTACCAGACGTTCCGCGCCATCCTTGCCGCGCTGACGGCCCTGTTCCTGTCGCTGTGGCTTGGCCCGGCGATGATCCGCAAGCTTGCCCAGTTCAAGGGCGGCCAGCCGATCCGCAAGGACGGTCCGCAGACCCATTTCTCCAAGGCCGGTACGCCGACCATGGGCGGTTCGCTGATCCTGCTCACCATCACCTTGTCGGTGCTGATGTGGGCCGACCTGCGTAACCGCTACGTGTGGCTGGTGCTGGCGGTGATGCTGTGCTTCGGCGCCATCGGCTGGTACGACGACTGGATCAAGATCGTCCGCCGCGACCCGAACGGCCTGAAGTCGCGCTGGAAGTACCTGCTGCAGTCGATCTTCGGCCTGGCCGCGGGCCTGTTCCTGTTCTACACGGCCGACGTGCCGGCGGCGCTGACCTTCTACATCCCGATGTTCAAGTCGATCGCGCTGCCGCTGGCCGGCATCGGCTTCGTGGCCATCGCCTACTTCTGGATCGTCGGCTTCTCCAACGCGGTGAACCTGACCGACGGCCTGGACGGCCTGGCGATCATGCCGACCGTGCTGGTGGCCTGCGCGCTGGGTGTGTTCGCCTACGCCTCGGGCAACGTGGTGTTCGCCAACTACCTGCAGATCCCGCAGATCCCGGGCGCCGGCGAGCTGGTCATCATCTGCGCGGCCATCGCCGGTGCGGGCCTGGGCTTCCTGTGGTTCAACACCTATCCGGCCATGGTGTTCATGGGCGACATCGGTGCACTGGCGCTGGGTGCGGTGCTGGGCACGATCGCGGTGATCACCCGCCAGGAACTGGTGCTGGTGATCATGGGCGGTGTGTTCGTCATCGAAACGCTGTCGGTGATGATCCAGGTCGCCTCGTTCAAGCTGACCGGCAAGCGCGTGTTCCGCATGGCGCCGATCCATCACCACTTCGAACTGAAGGGCTGGCCGGAGCCGCGCGTGATCGTGCGCTTCTGGATCATCTCCGTCGTGCTCGTGCTGATCGGCCTGGCTACGTTGAAGGTGCGCTGAGATGAACGACCTGTCCCGCCAGGCAACACGCCTTGAAGCCATCGAAGGCAGCTACGACAAGTGGCTGCTGGGCGCGATCATCGCGCTCACGGGCATTGGCGTGGTGATGGTGGCGTCCAGTTCGATCGCGCTGATGAGCAGCCCGTTCTACTACCTCAACCGCCACCTGATCTTCCTGGCGGTGGGCATCGTGCTGGCAGTCGTTGCCGCCCGCACTGAACTGAAGTCCATCGAGCAGTACAACCAGATGCTGCTGCTGGGCTGCTTCGTGCTGCTGCTGGCGGTGTTCGCACCGGGCCTGGGCAGCACGGTCAACGGCGCACGCCGCTGGATCAACCTGGGCATCTCCAAGTTCCAGACGGTGGAAGCGGTGAAGGTGCTCTACATCGTCTGGCTGTCCAGCTACCTGGTGCGTTTCCGCGACGAGGTCAACGCGACCTGGCCGGCGATGCTCAAGCCGTTGGGCGTGGCCGGTGCGCTGGTGCTGTTGCTGCTGCTGCAGCCGGACTTCGGTTCGTCCACCCTGCTGCTGGCGATCACCGCCGGCATGCTGGTGCTGGGCGGTGTGAACATGCCGCGCATGTCGATGCCGGTGATCATCGGCCTGGTCGGCATGAGTGCGCTGGCGATCATCGAGCCGTACCGCATGCGCCGCATCACCTCCTTCCTGGACCCGTGGGCCGACCAGCAGGGCGACGGCTACCAGCTGTCCAACGCGCTGATGGCGGTGGGCCGTGGCGAGTGGACCGGCGTCGGCCTGGGCAACTCGGTGCAGAAGCTGTACTACCTGCCTGAAGCGCACACCGACTTCATCTTCTCGGTCACCGCCGAGGAATTCGGCTTCCTGGGCACCTGCGTGATCGTGGCGCTGTACGCGCTGCTGGTCGGCCGCACCTTCTGGCTGGGCATGCGCTGCGTGGAAATGAAGCGCCACTTCTCCGGCTATATCGCCTTCGGCATCGGCCTGTGGATCAGCATGCAGACCTTCGTCTCGATCGGCGTGAACCTGGGCATCCTGCCGACCAAGGGCCTGACCCTGCCGCTGATCTCTTCCGGTGGTTCGTCGGTGCTGATGACCTGCGTGGCGATGGGCCTGCTGCTGCGCGTGTCCTATGAGCTCAAGCGCGCCGAGCGCCGCCAGGCCGTGCGCATCGGCGGCGCCGAAGACGCCGCTGCCGAGCCGAGCGACGCGCCGGTCGCGCCGGTGGCCTCCAGCGTACCGATGAGCGCCGAGCCGGTGGCTGCCGCTGCGCCGAACGCTGCGCGTGGCACCAGCCGCCTGCAGTCGCGCATCGAACCGACCTTCGGGAGGCTGTCATGAGCAGCGCTTCCAACGTGCGCCCGGTGATGATCCTGGCCGGTGGCACCGGCGGTCACATCTTCCCCGGCCTGGCCGTGGCCCGGGTGCTGCGCCAGCGCGGCGTGCCGGTCACCTGGATGGGCGCCGACGGTGCGATGGAAACGCGCCTGGTGCCGCAGCACGACATTCCAATCGACACGCTGGCCATCACCGGCCTGCGCGGCAAGGGCAAGCTGGCCCTGCTGGGCGCGCCGTGGCGGCTGATGCGCGCGCTGCGCGCGGCCGGCATGATCATCCGCAAGCGCCAGCCGCGTGCGGTGGTCGCCTTCGGTGGCTTTGCCTCTGGCCCCGGTGGCATGGCCACCCGCCTGCACGGCCTGCCGCTGCTGGTGCACGAACAGAATCGCGCGCCCGGCATGACCAACCGCATCCTGTCGCGCTATGCGCGCCGGTTGCTGACCGGTTTCCCGGGTACCTTCGCCAAGGGCGAGGAGTTCGTCGGTAACCCGGTACGTGCGGAGATCGCCGCCATCGCACCGCCGGAACAGCGATTCGCCGACCGCCATGGCCCGCTGCGCGTGCTGGTGGTCGGTGGCAGCCAGGGCGCGCGTGCGCTCAACACCGGCGTGCCGCAGGCGATTGCTGCGCTGGGCACGAGCGTGCCGGTGCAGGTGCGCCACCAGAGCGGCGAGAAGCTGCATGCCGAAGCGGTCGAGGCGTATGCCAAGGCCGGCGTGCAGGCTGAAATCACCCCGTTCATCGCGAACATGGCCGAAGCCTTCGCCTGGGCCGATCTGGTCGTGTGCCGTGCCGGCGCGTCGACGCTGGCCGAGCTGTGCGCGGTCGGTGTCGGCAGCGTGCTGGTGCCATTCCCTGCCGCCGTCGACGATCACCAGACCCGCAATGCGGAGTTCCTGGTCGAGCGTGGCGCGGCGGTTTTGCTGAAGCAGGACGGAACGCTGGCCGACGGCATTGCCGCACTGCTGCGCGATCTGTCCGAAAATCCCGCCCGCCGCATGCAGATGGCGCAAGCCGCGCGTGCCCTGGCCAAGGTCGATGCCGCCGAGCGCATCGCCGATATCATTCTTGAGGAAGCTGTATGAAGAAGGCATGCCACCGCGCCTGCCCTGCGCGAGGCCGCGCATGATCCGCCGCCTGCACGATACCAACGACCTGGTGCGCGCATTCCCGCGCGTGCATTTCGTCGGCATCGGCGGCACCGGCATGAGCGGTATCGCCGAAGTGATGCTGACGCTGGGCTATGAAGTGTCCGGTTCGGACAACGCCGACAACGTGGCGACCCGCCGCCTGGCCAGCCTGGGTGCGCGCATCATGCGCGGCCACTCGGCGGCCAACGTGCTGGGCACCGACTGCGTGGTGGTCTCCAGCGCCATCCGCGAAGACAACCCGGAACTGATGGAAGCGCGCAGCCAGCGCATTCCGATCATGCCGCGCGCAGCGATGCTGGCCGAACTGATGCGTTTCCGCCGTGGCATCGCCGTGGCCGGTACCCATGGCAAGACCACCACCACCAGCCTCACCGCTGCGGTGCTGAGCGAAGGTGGCCTGGACCCGACCTTCGTGATCGGTGGCCAGCTGCTGGCCGCCGGCGCCAACGCCAAGCTGGGCGGTGGGCAGTGGCTGGTGGCTGAGGCCGACGAAAGCGATGGCAGCTTCCTGCGCCTGAATCCGCTGATGTCGATCATCACCAACATCGATGCCGATCATCTGGAGAACTACGGCAACGACTTCGCCCGCGTGCAGGCGGCGTTCGCCGAGTTCCTGCAGCGCCTGCCGTTCTACGGCCTGGCGGTGCTGTGCATCGACGACCCGGAAGTGGCTGCACTGGCCGCCAAGACCCCGCGCCACGTGATGAGCTACGGCATGAGCCCGCAGGCCGACGTGCGCGCCGAGAACGTGGTGCAGGAAGGCTCGCGCATGCGCTTCACCCTGCGCCTGCCGCAGGGCACCAGCCAGGAAGTGGTGCTGGCGCTGCCCGGCAAGCACAACGTGCTGAACGCGCTGGCCGCCGCTGCAGTGGGCTGGCAGCTGGGCGTGGCCCCGGATGCCATCGCACGCGCGCTGGAAGCCTTTGCCGGTGTCGGCCGTCGCTTCAACGATCTGGGCGAAGTGACCACCGCCAGCGGTGCCAAGGTCCGCATCATCGACGACTACGGTCATCACCCGAGCGAGCTGGAAGCCGTGTTCGCCGCCGCCCGCGGTGGCTGGGCCGACAAGCGCCTGGTGGTGGCCTTCCAGCCGCACCGCTACAGCCGTACCCGCGACCAGTTCGACAAGTTCGCCGCGGTGCTGTCCAGTGTCGACGCGCTGGTGCTGAGCGAGGTCTACCCGGCCGGTGAAGAGCCGATTGCCGGTGCCGATTCGCACGCGCTGGCCCGTGCCATCCGTGCGCGCGGCCGCAGCGAGCCGGTGGTGGTGGGCAAGGCTGCCGAACTGGCCAGCGTGCTGCCGGACGTGCTGCAGGACGGCGACCTGCTGCTGATGATGGGGGCGGGCGACATCGGCGCCGTGGCCACCCACATCGCGGTGGAAGGCTTCAAGGGGGAGGGCGAGGCGTGAGCACCCTGACCTTCCCGCCGCTGCACGTGACCGACCCGGCCCGCTTCGGCCGCGTCGCCGTGCTGCTCGGTGGCACCTCCAGCGAACGCGAGGTATCGCTGGATTCCGGCCGCAACGTGCTCGAAGCCCTGCAGTCACGCGGCGTCGATGCGTTTGCCGTGGACGGCATCCCGGCGCTGGCCAAGGCGCTGGCCGCCGGCGGCATCGATCGCGTGTTCAACATCCTGCATGGCCACAACGGTGGTGGTGAGGACGGCATCGTGCAGGGCCTGATGGACGCCTTCGGCGTGCCGTACACCGGCTCGAACGTGCTGGGCTCGGCGCTGAGCATGGACAAGATCCGCACCAAGCAGGTGTGGCTGTCGCTGGGCCTGCCGACCCCGCAGTACCGCAAGGTCACTGCCGAGGACGTGCACGCCAATGCCGCCGAACTGGGCCTGCCGGTAGTGGTTAAGCCGGCCAACGAAGGTTCCAGCGTGGGCATCAGCCGGGTGACCGATGATGCCGGCCTGGATGAGGCCGTGGCGCTGGCCGCGCGCTACGACGGCCAGCTGCTGATGGAACAGATGGTGGTCGGCGACGAACTGACCGTGGCCATCCTCGGTGACGTCGCGCTGCCGTCGATCCGCATCGTGCCCAAGGGCCAGTGGTACGACTACAACGCCAAGTACATCGCCGAGGACACCCAGTACCTGTGCCCGGGCCTGGACGGTGGCGACGAAGAAGAAATCCGGCGCATCGCACTGGCCGCGTTCCGTGCCGCCGGTTGCCGTGGCTGGGGCCGCGTGGACGTGATGCGTGACCGCAGCAGCGGCCGCTTCTTCCTGCTGGAAGTGAACACCGCGCCGGGCATGACCAGCCATTCGCTGGTGCCCAAGGCCGCGGGCCAGGCCGGCATCAGCTTCGAAGAGCTGGTGTGGCGCGTGCTGGAACAGACCCTGGAGGCCTCGCACGCATGAACGCGGTGCTGCGCATCTTCGTCTGGCTGTTGGCGCTGTCGGTGGTTGCACTGCCGGTGGTGGCCGTGGTCAATGGCTGGGTCGGCGCCGAGCGCTGGCCGCTGGCGAAGCTGCGCGTGCATGGTGAGTTCAAGCGGGTGCCGGCCGAGCAGCTGCAGCAGGTGCTGCTGCCGTATGCGCACGCGGGTTTCTTCGCGGTCAAGCTGCAGGACGCGCAGGACGCGCTGGAACAGCTGCCGTGGGTGGAAAGCGCGCAGGTGCGCAAGCAGTGGCCGGACGTGCTGGAAGTGACCCTGGTCGAGCACAAGCCGTTCGCACGCTGGGGCAGCGACCGCCTGGTTTCCGAGCAGGGCAAGTTGTTCCCCACGCCGAAGAAGCTGGCCGATCTGGCGCTGCCCGAACTGGATGGCCCGGACAGCCAGACCGAAGAAGTGATGAAGCTGTACAGCGACTCGCGTGCATTGTTCGCACCGGCCGGCGTCGATGTGCGCCGGGTGACGATGGATGCACGCGGCAGCTGGTCGCTGGTGCTGAGCAACGGCACCGAAGTGGTGGTCGGCCGTGACGACGCGCGCTCGCGCATGCAGCGCTTCGTCAAGGTGCTGCCGCAGCTGAACCGCCAGGACGCGCCGATCGAGCGCGCCGACCTCCGTTACACCAATGGTTTCACGCTGAGCTGGGGTACCCCGGCCACGCCGGCGAAAACGCCGGCGACCCCAGCCAGCAGGACGCAGGAAAGGACATGAATCGCAAGGGTGACAAATCGCTGATCGTTGGCCTGGACATCGGCACCTCCAAGGTGGTGGCGCTGGTGGGCGAGTATTCGCCGGGCAACCCGATCGAAGTGATCGGCATCGGCTCGCACGAGTCGCGCGGTTTGAAGCGCGGCGTGGTGGTGGACATCGAATCGACCGTGCAGTCGATCCAGCGCGCGGTGGAAGAAGCCGAGCTGATGGCCGGCTGCGAGATCCGCTCGGTGTACGCCTCGATCTCCGGCAACCACGTGCAGTGCAAGAACTCGCCGGGCATCGTGCCGATCCGCGACGGGGAAGTGACCTGGGGTGACCTGGATCGCGTGCTCGATGCGGCCAAGGCGGTGGCGATTCCGGCCGACCAGAAGATCCTGCATGCGATCCCGCGCGAGTACGTGCTGGACGATTCGCAGGAAGGCATCCGCAATCCGGTCGGCATGACCGGCGTGCGCCTGGAGGTGCACGCGCACCTGGTGGTGTGCGCGCAGTCGGCCGCGGCCAACATCAGCAAGTGCGTGCAGCGCTGCGGCCTGCAGGTGGATGACCTGGTGCTGTCCTCGCTGGCCTCCAGCGTGGCGGTGCTGACCGCCGACGAGCGCGAGCTGGGCGTGGTGCTGGTCGACATGGGCGCCGGCACCACCGACATCGCGGTGTTCGTGCAGGGTGCGATCTGCCACACCGCCTCGCTGCCGATCGCTGGTGACCACGTGACCAACGACATCGCGCACATGCTGCGCACGCCGACCCCGGAAGCCGAGCAGATCAAGGTGCGCTACGCCTGCGCCCTGGCCCAGCTGGCCACCGCCGAGGAAAGCATCCAGGTGCCGTCGGTGGGCGACCGCCCGCCGCGTCGCATGCCGCGCCACTCGCTCGCGCAGGCGGTGCAGGGTCGTTACGAGGAGATCTTCGAGATGGTGCAGGCCGAACTGCGCCGCTCCGGCTTCGAGGAACTGGTGCGCGCCGGCATGGTGCTGACCGGTGGCGCTTCGAAGATGGAAGGCGTGGTCGAGCTGGCCGAGGAAATGCTGCAGATGCCGGTGCGCGTGGGCATTCCGCAGCACGTCACCGGCCTCGGCGAAGTGGTGGGCAACCCGGTGCATGCCACCGGCGTGGGCCTGCTGCTGATGGGCAGCCAGATCGAGCATCCGCGCCGGCCGTCGCTGCCGACCGGGCGCGCTGGAAGCATGTTCAAGAAACTCAAGACCTGGTTCCGCGGCGAGTTCTGACGCGGAACCCGTAATACTGGGCCTGGCCCGGTCGCAGTACCCGCAGTACCCGCATCACAACGCAACACCGGCAACACACAACCCACACAGCCGCAACGTTGGCATGCAGCAGGACGGCAGGACGGCAGGACGCCCGAATGCCCATGCCAGCCAAAGCGGATACAACGAGGACACGGACATGGCGCATTTTGAACTGATCGAAAAGATGGCACCCAATGCGGTGATCAAGGTGGTTGGCGTGGGCGGCGGCGGCGGCAATGCCGTGGCGCACATGGTCAACTCGGCGGTGGATGGCGTGGAATTCATCACCGCCAACACCGACTCGCAGGCCATCAAGAATTGTGGTGCCAAGCTGCAGCTGCAGCTGGGTACCAACGTGACCAAGGGCCTGGGCGCAGGCGCGAATCCGGAAGTTGGCCGCCAGGCCGCGCTGGAAGACCGTGAGCGCATCATGGACGCGCTGCAGGGCGCGGACATGGTCTTCATCACCGCCGGCATGGGCGGTGGCACCGGCACCGGCGCGGCACCGGTGGTGGCACAGCTGGCCAAGGAAATGGGCATCCTGACCGTGGCCGTGGTCACCAAGCCGTTCCCGTTCGAAGGCCGTCGCCGCATGCAGGTGGCGCTGAAGGGCATCGAGGAACTGAGCCAGCACTGCGACTCGCTGATCACCATCCCGAACGAGAAGCTGATCACCGTGCTGGGCCGCAACGCGACCATGATCCAGGCCTTCCGTGCCGCCAACGACGTGCTGCAGGGCGCCGTGCAGGGCATCGCCGACCTGATCGTGCGTCCGGGCCTGATCAACGTCGACTTCGCCGACGTGCGCACCGTCATGTCCGAAATGGGCCTGGCGATGATGGGTACCGGCACCGCCCGTGGTGATGACCGTGCCCAGGCCGCTGCCGAAGCCGCGATCCAGAACCCGCTGCTGGACGATGTGAACCTGGCCGGTGCCAACGGCATCCTGGTCAACATCACCGCCGGCGCCGACTTCACCATGGCCGAGTTCGACGAGATCGGCCGCACCATCGATGGCTTCGCTTCCGAAGACGCCACCGTGGTGGTCGGTACCGTGCTGGATCCGGACATGCAGGACGAAGTGCGCGTGACCGTGGTCGCTACCGGCCTGAACCGCGTGTCGGCCAGCAAGACCCAGCGTCCGGGCGAGCGTGCGCCGATCAAGCTGGTCCGCAATGCCACCACCGGCCAGCCGGAATTCGGTGACTTCGACAACGGCGGCGACGCTGTGTCCAAGGCCGTCGGTGGCATGGGCCTGGGCCTGCGTCGTGCCAGCAGCGATACCGCGGCGGCTTCGGCCCCGTCGGCCCCGGCGGCTTCGGCACCGGCGGCGGCGGAACTGCCGAACGACTACCTGGACATCCCGGCGTTCCTGCGCCGCCAGGCGGACTGAGCGGGGCGGCCCGGGGTTGTCCTCCCCGGGTTGCGCCACCATGTCCTGAAAACGCGGGCGCCGGGCCAGGATGGGCCCGGCCGCCCTGCTTCATGTGCGTCCCATTGGCGCGCCGGTGTGTCCTGCCTGCCTTTCAGCCGGGGTAGGGGACCGTGCGTGTTAATCTAATGTGTCACTTCCGGTCCATCCCCCATGATCCAGCAACGCACCCTCAAGAACACGATCCGCGCCACCGGCGTTGGCCTGCACAGCGGTGACAAGGTCTACATGACCCTGCGCCCGGCACCGGTCAACCATGGCATCGTGTTCCGCCGCGTGGACCTGGACCCGGTGGTGGAAGTGCCGGCCAAGGCCGAGCTGGTCACCGAAGTGACCCTGTGCACCGGCCTGACCTGCAACGACGCCAAGATCCAGACCGTCGAACACCTGATGTCGGCGCTGGCCGGCCTGGGTGTGGACAACATCATCGTCGAACTGTCCTCGGCCGAGCTGCCGATCATGGACGGTTCGGCCGGCCCGTTCGTGTTCCTGCTGCAGTCGGCGGGCATCGTGGAACAGGATGCGCCCAAGCGCTTCATCCGCGTGCTGAAGACCGTGGAAGTGACCGAGGGCGACAAGGTGGCCCGCTTCAGCCCGTACGAGGGCTACAAGCTGGGCTTCACCATCCAGTTCGATCACCCGATGATCCCGGCCAAGCAGTCGCGCCAGGAAATCGAGTTCTCGACGCTGGCCTACACCAAGGAAATCTCCCGCGCGCGCACCTTCGGTTTCATGCGCGACCTGGAATACATGCGCGAGCGCAACCTGGGCCTGGGCGGTTCGATGGACAACGCCATCGTGCTGGACGAGTTCCGCGTGCTCAACGAAGACGGCCTGCGCTACGCCGACGAATTCGTGCGCCACAAAATCCTCGACGCGATCGGCGACCTTTATCTGGCCGGTGGCCAGGTGCTGGGTGCCTACGAGGGCTTCAAGTCGGGTCACGCCCTCAACAACAAGCTGGTGCGCGCGCTGATGGCCGACGCTACCGCCTGGGAATGGGTCAGCTTCGACTCGCCGGCCACGCCGGATCCGGTGGAATATGCCACTCCGGCCTACGCCTGATTCCTGCAGGTTGTTGAATTGAAAGACAAAAACGCCGCCTTCCAGGGCGGCGTTGTCGTTTCAGGTGTCTTCGTCGCATTCAGCATGCTTGACGCGCGTCAAGGCCGGTTCGAGGTCACGGTTTTGTGAACCTGTTGGATCGGAAGCCTGAATTTAACGTAGTTTTAACAACAATCTAACGACAGGCCCCCGGATGGCAGCTAGGATGCGACCCGGCCCCCGAAATGTTTCACGCCGTGGTGACACGTGCGACGGGGAGCGGAGCCGGATGCTCCGTTGTCGTCAGGACCGCTTCTTCGGCTTCGAAGGAACGTCCTGCAGGCAAGCCAAGGCGTCGCGTAGCCCTTTGTGCGTGGCGGCTGAAACTGCGTGGGGTCCATTCCGGTTGTCGAGCGCTGGGGAGTGCGTGGGAGTGGGAGACGCAGTCTTGATGGTCACCTTGGTGGCCTTCAGCCCGATGGAACGGGCCGCGTCGAGCAACTGGGCTTCGGCAAGCCGCAACTTGGCATGCCAGACCGGGGACTCGACGAGAAAAACGAGGTGTTCCCCGTCCACATTGGCCAGCCGGCAACGGCTGCGCAGAGGTGGCGGCAACTGGGGGCGCAACTGACGGTCCAGCGCGTCGAGCCACAAGGCACGCCGCAGCGGGTTCCCGCTTTTGTCCGCCATCACCGCATCCAGCGCCGGCTTCGGCACTGACGCGGGGCGAACGCTGGATTTCGGCTCAGACATGAAAACTCACTGATGGCATTCAAAAAGATCGTAATCAAAACGCGTGAAGGACAGGCCAAATCGTCGCCCATCGCGCGTTTGCGGTTCTATTTCGAGGACCGCCCCCGCGCCCTGCTGGGCAGCGTGCTCGGGGTAGGCTGCATTATCGGCCTTGCTGGCGGCATTGGCGCCAGCGCGCTGAATGATTCCCGGCTGCAGGCCAAGGTCGAGCGCCAGGATGCGGAGTTGGCCAAGGTCAAGCGCGATGCGCAGACCCAGGTCAACGCGCTGGCGGCCCGCCTCGGCGAGCTGCAGGCCCAGGCCACCCGCCTCAACGCCCTCGGCGAACGGCTGACCCAGATGGGCAAGCTGGAAGACGGCGAGTTCGACTTCAACGAGACCCCCGGTCTCGGTGACGGTGACGCAGGCGGCCCGACCAGCGACATCCCGGTCAAGGACGTCAACGCCGACTTACAGGTGCTGGAGCAGCGCTTCGCTGCTTCAGGCCGCCAGTTGTCGGTAATGGAATCACTGATGTTCGACCACCAGCTGCAGCAGAACGCCGTGCCCTCGCGCATGCCGATCCGCAACAGCTATGTGACCTCTGGTTTCGGCACCCGTGCCGACCCGTTCGGCCGCGGTGCCGCCACCCACAAGGGCATGGACTTCCACGCCAAGGTCGGTGACCCGGTGATGGCCGTGGCCGAAGGCGTGGTCAGCTTCTCCGGCGTCAAGGGCGGCTACGGCAACGTGGTCGACGTCGACCACGGTAACGGCTACGTCACCCGCTATGCGCACAATTCGCGCCTGGTGGTGAAGGTCGGCGACCTGGTCCGTGCCGGGCAGGAAGTGGCCAAGGCCGGTTCCACCGGTCGTTCGACCGGCGCCCACGTGCACTTCGAGGTGTGGGAGAACGGAAACGTGGTCAACCCGCGCAAGTTCCTCGGCGACGGCGGCAACACGCCGGTCGGCCGCGTCAGCCGCGGCTGATCCCCGGTCCGGGGGCGGATCCCATTCGCCGTGGCGAAAGGGATCCGACCCCGCATTCGTGTTTCTTTGCCGAATCCGGGGCGATCGCGACCGGATCGACGCTTGAAACCTCAGCCGGCCGTCCCAAGCTACAATGGGTGTTGCCATCGACAGGGCGCCAGGCGCCCTGTTTCGTTTGCGGCGGACGGATCCCAAGGGGGAGGCCGGGCGTCGTGTCCATCCAACCCGGTTCCTTCAATGATCAACAGCCTGCTTACCCGCGTATTTGGCAGTCGTAACGAACGACAGCTGCGCCAGCTCAACCGCATCGTCGCCAAGATCAATGCGCTGGAGCCGGAGATCGAGAAGCTTTCCGACGAGCAGCTTCAGGCCAAGACGCCGGAGTTCAAGCAGCGCATCGCCGATGGTGAAGCCCTGGACAAGGTGCTGCCGGAAGCGTTCGCGGTCTGCCGCGAAGCCGGTCGCCGCGTGCTGGGCATGCGCCACTACGACGTGCAGCTGATCGGCGGCATGGTGCTTCACCTGGGCAAGATCGCAGAAATGCGCACCGGTGAAGGCAAGACCCTGGTGGCGACCCTGCCGGTGTACCTCAACGCGCTGGAAGGCAAGGGCGTGCACGTGGTCACCGTGAACGACTACCTGGCGCGCCGTGACGCCGCGCAGATGGGCAAGCTGTACAACTGGCTGGGCCTGAGCGTGGGCGTGGTGTACCCGGGCATGCCGCACAGCGACAAGCGCGAAGCCTACGCCTCGGACATCACCTACGGCACCAACAACGAATTCGGTTTCGACTACCTGCGCGACAACATGGCGCTGTCCAAGGCCGACCGCTACCAGCGCGGCCTGCACTACGCCATCGTCGACGAAGTCGACTCCATCCTGATCGACGAAGCGCGTACCCCGCTGATCATCTCCGGCCCGGCCGATGATTCCCCGGAGCTGTACATCCGCGTCAACCGCGTCGTGCCGAACCTGGTCAAGCAGGAAGTGGAAGACGGCGAGGGCGACTTCTGGGTCGACGAGAAGGGCAAGCAGGTGCACCTGTCCGAAGCGGGCATGGAGCACGCCGAGCAGCTGCTGGTCGAGGCCGGCATCCTCGACGGCGAGACCGAAGGCCTGTACGCGCCGCAGAACCTGACCGTGGTCCACCACCTCAACGCCGCACTGCGCGCGCACGCGATCTACCAGCGTGACGTGGACTACATCGTGCGCGATGGCGAAGTGGTCATCGTCGATGAGTTCACCGGCCGCACCCTGTCCGGCCGCCGCTGGTCCGATGGCCTGCACCAGGCCGTGGAAGCGAAGGAAGGCGTGCCGGTCCAGCGCGAGAACCAGACGCTGGCGAGCATCACCTTCCAGAACCTGTTCCGCATGTACAAGAAGCTGTCCGGCATGACCGGTACGGCCGATACCGAAGCCTTCGAGTTCCAGAGCATCTACGGCCTGGAAGTGGTGGTGATTCCGACCAACCGCCCGACCATCCGCAAGGACAGCCCGGACCAGGTGTTCCTCAACCGCAAGGGCAAGTTCAATGCGGTGCTGGCCGACATCGAAGAGTGCGCCAAGCGTGGCCAGCCGGTGCTGGTGGGTACCACCTCGATCGAAACCTCGGAAATGCTGTCCGAGCACTTGCGCAAGGCGGGCGTGAAGCACGAAGTGCTCAACGCCAAGCAGCATGACCGCGAAGCGACCATCGTCGCCAATGCCGGCCGTCCGGCGGCCGTGACCATTGCCACCAACATGGCCGGCCGTGGTACCGACATCGTTCTGGGCGGTTCGCTGGAAGCGGAAATCCACGAGCTGGGCGAAGGTGCCACCGACGAGCAGAAGGCCGCGGTCAAGGCCGAATGGCAGAAGCGCCACGAGGCCGTCAAGGCTGCCGGCGGCCTGCACATCGTCGGTACCGAACGCCATGAATCGCGCCGTATCGACAACCAGCTGCGTGGCCGTTCGGGCCGCCAGGGTGACCCGGGTTCGTCCCGCTTCTACCTGTCGCTGGAAGACAACCTGATGCGCATCTTCGCCTCTGACTGGGTGCAGAAGGCCATGCGCATGATGGGCATGAAGGAAGACGACGTCATCGAAGACCGCCTGGTCAGCCGCCAGATCGAGAAGGCGCAGCGCAAGGTCGAGGCCCACAACTTCGACATCCGCAAGAACCTGCTGGACTTCGACGACGTCAACAACGACCAGCGCAAGGTGATCTACGCCCAGCGCGACGAACTGCTGGACGCCGAGTCGGTGAAGGACAACGTCGACGGCATCCGCGACGACGTGATCTTCGACGTGGTGGCCCGCTTCGTGCCGCCGAACTCGATCGACGAGCAGTGGGACCTGCGTGGCCTGGAAGCGACCCTGGAGTCGGACTTCGGCCTGCAGATGTCGCTGACCGACCTGGTCAAGTCGCACGAAGAGCTGGACGCCGAAGCCATCGCCGCCAAGGTGCAGGAGCGCGTCAACCAGCACTTCGCCGAGAAGGAAGCCGGCGTGGGCGAAGAGACCATGCGCGCACTGGAGAAGCACGTGATGCTGACCGTGCTGGACCAGAGCTGGAAGGAGCACCTGGCCCGCATGGATTACCTGCGCCAGGGCATCTACCTGCGTGGTTACGCGCAGAAGCAGCCGAAGCAGGAGTACAAGAAGGAAGCCTTCGAACTGTTCTCGGACATGCTGGAGAACGTCAAGCGCGAAGTGGTGACCCTGCTGTCGCGCGTGCGCATCCGCAGCGACGAGGAAGTGCAGGCGCTGGAAGCGGCAGAACGCCAGCAGGCCGAAGCCCGCCTGAGCCAGTCGCAGTTCCAGCACCAGGACGTGGGCGGCTACAGCGCCGACGAGGAAGCCGCGCAGGTGCAGGCTGCCCAGCAGGGCATCGCACAGGTGCAGCGCGACGAGCCGAAGATCGGCCGCAACGATCCATGCCCGTGCGGCAGTGGCAAGAAGTACAAGCACTGCCACGGCCAGCTGAGCTGACCCCGAAGAGCCCCGCGAAAGCGGGGCTCTTCTTTTAGGGCGGCTGTTTCGCAGGGCTGATCCGGCCCGATCCGAGATTGCGCGGGCCGCCCTGTTCTGGGCATGCTTCCTCCATGCCTTCCCCCACCCGATCGATCCACGTTGTGGCCGCCGTCATCACCGACGCCCGTGGCCGCGTGCTGCTCAACCGCCGTACCGAGAACCGCGACATGGCCGGCCTGTGGGAGTTCCCCGGCGGCAAGCGCGAATCCGGCGAGACCTCCGAACAGGCGCTGGTGCGCGAGCTGCGCGAGGAACTGGGCATCGAGGCCGATATCGGCGAGTGGCTGATGGACGTGCCGCAGCGCTATCCGGACAAGCATCTGACCCTGGAGGTGCGCCACGTGCGCAGCTGGAAGGGAACCCCCCGGGGCCGTGAAGGGCAGGCCATTACCTGGGTGGCGCCGGACAAGCTGGGCTGCTATTCAATGCCACCGGCAGACCTGCCGGTGGTGGCCGCCCTGCGCCAGCCTGACAGCTACCTGATCACCCCGGCGCCGGCGGATGATGAGGGCGGCATGCAGCATTGGCACGAACAGCTGCAGCGCGCGGTGGCCGCGGGCCAGCAGCGCATCCAGCTGCGCTTGCCGACGGCGCATCCGCAGCGCCAGGCGATGGTCGAGCAGGCCCTGCGCGCGCATCGTCGCAGCGGGGTGCAGTGGCTGCTCAACCGCGATATCGAGCTGGCACGCGCACTGGGCGTGGGCGTGCATCTGGGCAGCGAGCAGCTGCTGGAGCTGTCGCAGCGTCCGCTGCCCGAAGGCCAGCTGGTGGCCGCGTCCTGCCATGACCTGCAGCAGCTGCAGGCCGCACAGCAGTTGGGCTGCGACTTCGCCGTGCTGGGTCCGGTGCAGGCCACGGCCAGCCATCCCGATGCCGTGCCGCTGGGCTGGGATGCCTTCGCCGAGCTGCGTGCGCAGGTGTCACTGCCGATCTACGCGCTGGGTGGCATGGGTAGTGGCCACATCAGTGAGGCGCGTCGCCATGGTGGGCAGGGCATCGCCGCCATTCGTGCGCTGTGGCCGGCGTGATGTCAGGGTCGGATCATCGCAACGCGGGGCTCTGACCCTCCCGATCACAACGTGATCCAGAAACACCCATACTGCCGCCGCAACCCCAGCACCGTCGAAGCGCGCGACACGCTGCCGGGCAAGGTCTGTTCCAGGCGCAGGCCGATCGGATGCCGCGCCACAGAGGCCACAGAGTCGGATCCCTGCGCAGCAGGGCTCTGGCCCTCATCCTGCGATTGCGGCAGCGCCTGCGAGGGATACACCGGCACCACGTCCACCAATGGCCGCCGCGCCAACGATTCCAGCTGGCCAAGGATGCGCTGCGCACCCGCATCGGAGACCGCGCCCCACAGGTACAGCGAGGACAGCCGGTTCACGTCGTTGCTGAGGATGCCAGTACGCAGCGCATCCACCAGTTCGCTCAGCCGCCGCGGGCAGCGTGCCCCCAGGGTGTCGCGCTGCAGGGTGTTGCCGGCGGGCGCAGGCGGCGGAAGCCGCGACTGCGCACCCAGGCTGTCGCAGGGACGGTCGGTATACACGCTCTGGCCCTGGGCATCGGTGCAGCGGTTCAGGCGCGTGGACTGTGCCTGGGCGACGCTCGACAGCACGCACAGCGGCAGCAGCAACAGCAGGAAGGAAAGCCGGATCATCGCCACAGGGTAGCGCCGATCACGCTGGCGCGCCGTGCGCTCAGCCCTGCAGCAGCTTCAGCACCGAGGTGGTCGGCTTGGCCAGGTTCAGTGTATAGAAGTGCAGGCCGGGTGCGCCGCCTTCGATCAGGCGCTGGCACAGCCGGGCCACCACTTCAGTGCCGAATGCACGCACCGACTCCGCATCATCGCCGTAGGCCTGCATCTTGCGGCTGATCCAACGCGGAATCTCCGCACCACACTGTTCGGAGAAGCGACGCAGCTGGCTGAAGTTGGCGATCGGCATGATGCCGGGGGTGATCGGTACCTGCACGCCCAACCGCCGCACTTCGTCGACGAAATGGAAGTACGCGTCCGGGTTGAAGAAGTACTGGGTGATCGCCGCATCGGCACCGGCATCGATCTTGGCCTTGAAGTGCTTCAGGTCGGCCAGTGCATCGGAGGCCTGCGGATGCGTTTCGGGGTACGCGCCCACTTCGATATGGAACGCATCGCCGTGCTCGGCGCGGATGAAGTCGATCAGTTCGGCGGCATAGCGCATGTCGCCGGGAAAGCCCATGCCCGACGGCAGGTCGCCGCGCAGCGCGACCAGGCGGCGGCAGCCGATGGCGCGGTACAGCTTGAGCAGCTCGCGGATTTCCTGGCGGGTGCCGCCCACGCACGACAGGTGCGGCGCGGCATCGAAACCGTGGTGCTGGTTGAGATGGCGCACGGTTTCGGAGGTGTAGCTCAGGGTCGAGCCACCGGCGCCGAAGGTACACGACACGTACTCGGGGCCGTAGTCCTTCAGCTTGGCCGCGGCGCGGTCCAGCTGGCTGCGCTGTTCGTCGGTCTTGGGCGGATAGAACTCGAAGCTGATGGCAGTCATGGCACGGGCGGTGGCGGCGGGTGCGGGTCAGTATATCGCTTCATCAAGATGGATGTTTGACGGCTGCGTGAGGGCAGGCCATCCGTGGCACGCGACCGTTCGCCCCGGTGTCCGGCCGTTGCTCCGAAATCACAACCGGGACGCCTCGGCCCGGCCCACGCTGCTCCCATCCCGGCAACATCCACCCGACGAAGGAGCAGACGATGAAGATCTTCCTGGCACTGTGGTACGCAATGAAGGCGCTGGCCCGGCTGGCGATGATTGGCATGGCGATGGCCGTGCTTGGCTCCGGTTCGGCCCATGCGGCGGCCGCCACAGGCACCGGCAAGGTGCAGGTCGAGGTGGTCGGCAAGGGCCGTCCGCTGCTGATGATTCCCGGTCTCAACAGCAGCGCCGAGGTCTGGCGCGAGACCTGCCTGGCGCTGAAGGACGTGCAGTGCCATCTGGTGCAGCTGCCCGGTTTTGCCGGCGCCGAAGCCGCTGATCCGCGCCCGGCCGAGTTCCTGCCGGCGATGCGTGGGCAGCTGCTGGCCTACCTGCATGACCAGCACCTGGGCCCGGTGGTGGTGATCGGACACAGCCTGGGTGGCCTGCTGGGCATGCAGATGGCGCAGGCCCAGCCGACGGCGGTCAGCGCACTGGTGGTGGTCGATGCACTGCCGTTCCTGCCAGCCGCGCGTGACCCGAAGGCCACCGCAGACAGCGTGCGCCCGATGGCCGACCAGCTGCGCAAGGGCATGCTCGCTGCCGACGCCCCGCAATGGCAGGCGCAGTTGAAGGCGGGCCTGCCGGGCATGACCCGTGATCCGCAGCGCCAGGCCGAGCTGGGCCGCTGGGGCGAAGGCAGTGACCGCCAGACCACCGCCGATGCCATGCATGCGGTGATGACCACCGACCTGCGCGACAGCATCGCCTCGATCAGCGCACCGACGCTGGTGCTGGGCAGCTGGGCCGGCTACCAGCCGATGGGCGGCACCGAGGACAGCACCCGCGCGGTGTTTCAGGCGCAGTACGCGAAACTGAAGGGCGTGCAGATCGCGATGAGCGCACAGGGGTTCCACTTCCTGATGTGGGATGATCCGCGCTGGCTGCAGGAGCAGGTGCAGCGTTTCCTCGCCGCGCACCCCTGACCCTTGTCCTCGCCGAGAGCTCGCATGGACGCCACCACCTCATCCCGCCGCTTCTGGACGCTCAATGCACTGGCATGGGCGGGTTATGCGATGTACGGGCTGTGGGCCGGGATGCGGATCGGCGGCGGCGTGGTGTTCAGCGGCATCGTGTTGATCACCGTCAGCGTGGCCGCCTGCCTCTGGGTGTGCAGCGGCATGCTGCGCGCGATGGCGCTGCGCCAGCGCTGGTGGGAGGGGAGCCTGGGCAGCCTGGTGTTGAAACTGGCCGCCGGTGTGGTGGCCGGTGCCAGCGTCGCACAGGCGATGACGGCGGCGCTGCTGCTGCCGGCGCTGGCACTGGGCTGGGTGCAGCTGCCTGGCGGCCACGCGGATTACCGGTGGTCTTCGCTGCTGGTGTACTGGATGAACACCGCGCTGTTCCTGCTGATGTGGACCGGCCTGTGGGCCGGCCTGTGGGCCGGCCTGCACGGTCTGCGCCGGGCGCGCCACAGTGAACTGGCCCGGCTGCGCGCCGAAGCCGAACGCAGCGCACTGGAGCGCGATGCACTGCGCGCACGGCTCAACCCGCACTTCATGTTCAATGCGCTGAACAACCTGCGCGCGCTGATCCTGGAAGATCCCGAGCGTGCGCGTGACATGGTCACCCGCCTGTCGCGCACACTGCGCCAGGCGCTGGCGCACAACCGCAGTGAGCAGGTCACGCTGGCCGAAGAACTGGCGGTGGTGGACGACTATCTGGCGATCGAGGCCATCCACTTCGAGCAGCGCCTGCAGGTAGCTCGGCGCATCGATGCTGACGCCCTGCAGGCGCAGTTGCCGGCGATGGCGCTGCAGCTGCTGGTGGAGAATGCGATCAAGCACGGTATTGCCAGCCGCCCCGGTGGTGGCGAGGTACAGATCCAGGCCACGCTGGACGGCGATGTATTGCGACTGCAGGTGGACAACCCGCTGGGCAGCGCCAGCGAGCCTGCCGACGGGCATGGCGTCGGCCTGGCCTACCTGCGTGCGCAGCTCGGTTCGCGCGGCCGTTTCACCCTGCAACCGGTCGGCGATCGCATGCAGGCCCTGCTGGAGATTCCACAATGAGTGCCATGCTGCGTGTGTTGATCGTTGATGATGCGCGGCTGGCGCGGCAGGAGCTGCGCACGCTGTTGTCGGCGCTGCCCTGGGTGCAGTGCGTGGGTGAGGCCGACGATGTGCCTGCCGCGCGCGAGGCGATCGCCACGCTGGCGCCGGACCTGGTACTGCTGGATGTGCAGATGCCTTCCGGCAGTGGGTTCGATGTGCTGGACGGCCTGGAGACGGTGCCGGCGGTGGTCTTCGTTACTGCCTACGACACCTACGCGGTGCGCGCATTCCAGGCCAACGCGCTGGACTATCTGATGAAGCCGGTGGAAGCGCCCCGGTTGCTGGAGGCGCTGGAGCGGGCACGCCAGCGCGAAGTGGCTTCAGCCGAAGCGCCAGAGATGCGTGGCACGCTGGGCGCGCAGGACCAGGTGTTCGTGCGCGAGGGCGAACGCTGCTGGTTCGTGGCGGTCTCCGAGATCCGCCGGCTGGTGGTAGATGGCAACTACACCCGGTTGTGGTTCCGCGACCAGAACGCCTTGCTGACCCGCAGCCTGAGCGCACTGGAAACACGCCTGCCGCCGGATCTGTTCTTCCGTGCCAACCGCAATACCCTGGTCAACCTGCGCCGCATCCGCGGCGTGACGCCCAGCATCGGCGATGGTTACGACCTGACGCTGGATGACGGCAGCGAGGTGGAGGTGTCGCGCCGGCAGGCGCGTGAACTGCGTGAACGGATGGCGTTGTAGGGGCCGCTACAACTCGGCACTGACGGGGCTGGACCGCCGGAGGCGCTTCATGCCTCGGCTGGCTGCCCCCTCAAGCGGGCCATCACCCCGCCACCGCCTTGCTGGATGACCAGTTCGAGCCCGTAGTGGCTGCACAGTCGCCGCATGATATCCAGGCCCAGGCCGTTTCCCTCGCTGCCATCACGCTTGTCGAATGGCCGCGGCTCGGGCCAGTTGCCAAGGAAGGGTGAAGTACCTGCCGTGTTGTGCACCAGCAGCTGAGCGTCCTGCCATGCAATCAGGACCTGGCCCTGCGTGGTATGCGCGAACGCATTGCCGACCAGATTGGCCAGGACTACGCGCAGGGCCGCCTCGGGCGCGCGCAGCGTGGCCCCTTCGGGCACGGTCAGCTGTACCTCGACTGGCCGTGCAGCCAGCAACGGAGACTGCTCGATGATCACCCGTTCCAGCAGCGGCACAAGTTTGACCGGCGGAGCGCCGTGGCTGGCGGTTTCCTCGCGAGCCAGCGCCAGCAGCGCCGCAATGGCCTGTTGCAGCTGCAGTGCCGAAAGACGGATATGCTGCACATGCTGGCGGCCACGCTCGGACAGGCCCGACTCGCTGGCCAACTGGCCCGCCGCACTGGAGATGACGCTCAAGGGGGTGCGCAGTTCGTGGCTGGCATCGCGCGTGAACGCGTGTTCGCGGGCAACGAAGGCAGCGACGCGTGCGGACAATCCATCCAGCGCGCGCGCGAGCACGCCAATCTCGTCATCATCGAAACGTGCTGCCAGGCGCACGCCGGGGCCTGGTTCCGGCTTCAGCGCTTCAACCTCTTCGACCAGCGCGTAGAGCGAGCGTGTGCTGCGATGGGCGAGCCAGATGCCGAGGACAATCGCCGCAATCAGGACCAGCAGTGCTGTGCCGGCAAGCAGCATTACGACCCGATCGCGGATCGGCCGGACCACCAGTTGCGCACTGACCTCCGACACAAGCCAAGCAGGGCGGGCGCCGGCCGGGGGATCGATCCGCTTGAGATGGTAGTGCCGGCCATCGACACCCGCGAACTCCGAGCGCCACGGTTCCTTTACGAACCCGCTGCGCAGATCGTCGGGGAAGGTAGAGGGTGAACGATGCAGCTGGATTGCGGCATCGGCAGGTGTGCGCCAGTCCCCTTCGTGCGCGTACCGGGCGAGCTGAGTGCGTGCTTCACGGTCCAGTTGGGCGTTGAAGATGCTGTCTTCCACCACATACATGAACACCAGCGAGTAGGTGCCGAACACCATGGCGGTGAACAGCGCGAAGGCTGTGAATGTGATCAGCAGTCGACGGCGCAGGTGCTGGGTGGGCCGCGGTTTCATGGCGAAGCTTCCAGACGGAAGCCGACACCGTGGACGGTGCGCAGCATCTCGCCTTCGAACGGCCTGTCCAGTACCTGCCGCAACAGGTACAGATGCGAGCGCAGCGGATCGGAAGGAGGTGCTTCGTCCCCCCACAGGCGTTGAACGAGCTCGCTGCGGGTGACGGTTCGCGGCCAGGCCTCGGCCAGTACGAGCAGGATGCGCTGCGGAACCTGTGCCAGCTCCAGCAGCAATCCCGCGCGCCAGGCCTGGCCGCTGCGGCGGTCGATGTTCAACGGTCCAATCTGCAGGAGGTTCGGTTGGCCCACGCGATGGCGGCGGGCGAGGGCGAGACAGCGGGCGAGCAGCTCGGCATCGTCGAAGGGCTTGACCAGATAGTCATCCGCACCCGCAGCGAAGCCCTGCAGCTTGTCGTCGATCGCATCGCGTGCGGTCAGCATCAGGACGGGGACGTGCCGATCACTGCACTCGCGCAACCGACGGCAGACCGTCGTACCATCGGTGCCCGGCAACCCGATATCGAGCAGCACCACATCCGGCGGTGACGCCAGCGCCAACTGCAGCCCGACGTGTCCGTCAGCGGCGAAATCGACCAGATGGCCATGCACCTGCAGCATGTCGATGATGGCCGAGGCCAACGGCAGGTTGTCTTCAATCAACAGCAGGCGCAGGCGCTCGGCGTCCATGGTCAGGGCTGCATGCGGGCCAGGAGAGCGTTAGCTTCGTCCAGACCGGGCTGCTTTTCCAGCACCGCCAGTACCTGCGAACGGGCCAGATCGGTCCGGCCCAGGCGCCAGTGCGCTTCTGCCATCGCAACCTGCAGCCTCGGCTCGTCCATATGCGGGCTGGCCAACTGCATGATGGACAGCGCGTCGGCGGTCGCAGTGGCGTCCTTTGCCGCTTTCAGCTGGTAGAAACCCAGCATGCCGATCAGCTCGACGTGATGGTCGGACGGGCGCTGCGCCAGTATCTGCGCCGCCTGCCCATCGCGCTGCTGCAGGTGCTGCTCCACCAGCGCCATGCTGCGTTCATCGCGCCATGCCTGCCGTGCCAGTGGCACACGCCCGCTGGCGCGCACGAAGGCGTCAGCCAGTGCGGCGGTCGAGAACGGGTTCTGACCGGTCAGCAGGCGTCCATCGACTACGACCTTGGGCATCATCAGCGGTGCCTCCTGCCAGCGTGCGCCCAGCTCGCGCATGCGCGGTTCAAGCTGGAACGCGAATTCCTTCGCCCAACGTTTGCCGAACAGTGCTTCTTCCTCTTCCGTGAATCCGGTCATGGCGCGGCCTTCCACCATGGCCCGGCCATCGGGAAGGCGAACACCTGCCAGTGCGGCCGGACCATGGCATACCGCCGCGACCAGTCCACCCTGCTGCCAGATTCCGGCAATCGTGGCATGCAGGGCCTTGTCGGCCGGAAGGTCGAACATGGCACCCTTGCCGCCGATCACCAGGACGCCCTGGTAGTCGCTGGCGCGCAGTTGTGCAGTGGGCAGCGTCGCGGCAAGCTTGCCCATTGCCTGGGAATCGGCAAGGACGGCTGAGTTGAAGGCCTCGGTGGGGTTGTACTTGTCAGCCTCGACGGCGCCGCCACGCGGACTTGCCACGTCGATGTCGAAGCCGTTCTGCTTGAGGATGAGCCAGGCCTGGGCGAATTCGTCCATCTCGAAGCCCGGGCGGGTCTTCCCTTGGTCCCGGCCTTCGCTGCTGACAACGAGCAGCACCCGCGATGCTGCGGCAGACGCGGAAGATGGGGTCATGGCAGGGAGGAGAAGGACGGCCAGCAGGCCGGACAGCAGGGGGGAGCGGAAGCGGTTCATGCAGGATTCTCCGGGAGATGTACGCGCACTGTGGCCGGCAAATGTGAAGCAGACTTCAAGCGCATCGACCGTTACCCTGAGGGCCTGTTCCCGCTCGTGCATGCCATGTCCATCGTCCTCACCGATTTCGCCCGTCCCCGTCTGTTTCCGCGCGTGCCGCGCGGCAACACCATCCAGGACTGCACTGCCGAGCAGTTCGAGGCACACCTCAACGCGCATGCGCCGCTGAAGGTGCTCGACGGCTACGCCCCGTTCTGCAAGCTGTTCGTCTACGAGAACTGGACCAGCACGCGCTGCCTGACGGTGCCGGTCACCGAGGCCAACCGCCATCTGCTGCGCAGTGGTTACGAGGCACGCAACCGCGAGGAACTGCCGGTGCTGGTGCGCTGGTTCGAGGGCGTGGAATCACCGCGTGCGAACTACCTGGTGGTGATCCTGTACAGCGCTGGGCAGCTGGCGAAGGAAGGTTCACCGATCGAGGCCGAGTGGGGCATCGTCGGCTGCATCTACACCGCCGAACCGGAAGAGGTGCCGATGGCGCCGATCACGATGATGCGCAATGCGCTGGGCGTGGAGGAGGGCGGTTCCGGTGTGCCGCTGGACCGGGAGGCCTACCGGCGCTCGGTGGCGTTCTGGGAGAACAACGCCAACTGGCGGCCCTGAGCCCACGCTGTGGCCGGACAGCCGGCATGTGAACAGGGTGACGGCAGTGGAGCGCTACCATGGCGGTGAATCAACGCAGGGAGCACAGGGATGAATGTTCGCAGCTGGATGCCGTTTGCATGGGGCGCCGCAGGCCTGCTGGCCGCAAGTGAAAGCTCGGCAGCAAAGTACGATGCAGGCGCTGCCTGTGGGGCCCTGTCCGACGTGACGCTGATCCGCGACGCGGGCGTGGGTTCACTGCACGCGCAGGCAACCTCGGGGCGTTGCACGTTCCATGTGGAAGCGGATGACGCAGCAGCGCTTTCGCGTCAGCAGTCGTTGCTCCAGAGCGTGTCGGCGATTGCCTGTGGTGGGCCAGCCACCACCCGGCCTTCGCAAGGGGCTGCGGGCTTCGACCTGCAGATGCCTGCGCGTTGCCCGCTCTCTTCCAGCACGCCGTTGATTGGCCGGGAAGGAGGCTGGCACCAGCGGCGGCTCTCGTCGGTCCCGGCGTATCCTGCGGCTGCCATGCGCGAAGCCCAGCAGGGCGGTGTCGAGCTGATGCTGCTGCTGGATGCACAGGGCAAGACCCAGGCGATCATCCTGTCCCGGTCCAGTGGGTACCCACTGCTCGATGCGGCGGCGCTCAAGCACGCGCGTGACTGGCGTTATGAGCGTGAAGCGGCGGGCAAGGCGCCAAACATGAGCCTGATACGCGGAACGGTCACGTTCAAGCTCAACTAGGGCGTCTGCAGGGCGGGCTCGGCCTTCCACTCCCACCAGCGGTAGTGGTACTCGCGCTCGGTCGCGCTCCATGGCTGCGCGCAGCAGGTGCACGTCAGCCGGTAGCATTCGCCCCAGCCGTCCTCCGCTTCGCCCCGTGCACGCAGCTGCACGTGACCTTGTTCCAGCAGCGGCTCGGGGCTGAAGAACACATAGGAAGGGTAGAGCGCGCACAGGCAGCCTTCGCGCGCCTGCCAGTAGCGCAGCCGTTGCAGGGCCGCCTTGAGGTGAGCCTGGTTGCTGATCAGCATGCCGCCAAGGGCGACGCCCTGGCAGCTGCGTTCAATCGTATCCGCATGCGCGCTCAACGCCTCCAGGGATGCGGGAGTGAACAATCGGGCGACGGTGGGTGCGGCATCGGTGATGCGCGTTGCGTCGCGCGACAACAGGTCCTGCAGCAGCACATCGGCCTGAGCATCCTCAAGCCGGGGCGACGGCGCTGCGGACCACGGCCAGCGCATCAACGTGCCTTGCCGATCGCCGCGTAGTGGCCGGCTGTCAGTCGCAGCAGATCGGTGGGCGCCAGTTCCACTTCCAGGCCGCGGCGACCGGCGCTGACATGCAGCGCGGGCAATGCCTGCGCGCTGGCGTCCAGGAAGGTGCGCAGGCGCTTCTTCTGCCCGAGCGGGCTGATGCCACCGACCAGGTAACCGGTCGCGCGCTGTGCGGCGTCGGCGGCGGCCATCTCGCACTTCTTGCAGCCGGCCGCTTCGGCCAATGCCTTCAGGTCCAGCTGGCCGGCCACCGGCACGATCGCCACCAGCAGTTCGTGTGCCTCGGTGCTGGCCAGCAGGGTCTTGAACACCTGGGCCGGATCGAGGCCGAGCTTGTCGACGGCTTCGCCGCCATAGGATTCGGCGTGGGCGTCGTGCACGTAGCTGCGCACGGTGTGGGCGATCTTCTCGCGCTTGAGCAGGTTGATGGCCGGGGTCATGGGGGCATCGTAGCGCGCGCTGAGAGTGCTGCCTTGACCGAGGCTATTGGCCCCCACTCTGGTGGATGCGTGATGTTCGGCCGTGCGCAAACGCTGAACGGGCGCCCGAAGGCGCCCGTCCGTGTCGCATGCACCGGAAGTGCGGGCCGTTGGCCGGCACCCCACAGTCATCAGTAGCGGTAGTGGTCCGGCTTGAACGGGCCTTCCACCGGCACGCCGATGTAGTCGGCCTGTTCCTGGCTGAGGGTGGTCAGCTTCACGCCGATCTTTTCCAGGTGCAGGCGGGCCACTTCTTCGTCCAGCTTCTTCGGCAGCAGGTAGACCTTCTTCTCGTAGCTGTCCTTGTTCGCCCACAGGTCGATCTGTGCCAGGGTCTGGTTGGCGAAGCTGTTGGACATCACGAAGCTCGGGTGGCCGGTGGCGCAGCCCAGGTTCACCAGGCGGCCTTCGGCCAGCAGGAAGATCGCGTTGCCGTTCGGGAAGATGTACTTGTCCACCTGCGGCTTGATGTTGACGTGCTTGATGCCGGCGAACGACACCAGCGCATCGACCTGGATCTCGTTGTCGAAGTGGCCGATGTTGCAGACGATGGCCTGGTCCTTCATCGCGCTCAGGTGCTCGATGCGGATGATGTCCTTGTTGCCGGTGGTGGTGACGTACAGGTCGGCACGGCCCAGGGTCGATTCGATGGTGTTGACTTCATAGCCTTCCATCGCCGCCTGCAGGGCGCAGATCGGGTCAATCTCGGTGACGATCACGCGCGCGCCATAGGCACGCAGCGAGGCGGCGCAGCCCTTGCCGACGTCGCCGTAGCCGCAGACCACGGCCACCTTGCCGGCCAGCATCACGTCCATCGCGCGCTTCAGGCCATCGGCCAGCGACTCGCGGCAGCCGTACAGGTTGTCGAACTTGCTCTTGGTGACCGAGTCGTTGACGTTGATCGCCGGAATCAGCAGGGTGCCGGCCTGGGCCAGCTGGTACAGGCGGTGCACGCCGGTGGTGGTCTCCTCGGAGACGCCCTTCCAGTCCTTGACCACGCGGCCCCAGTAACCCGGTCGCTCCTTGGCGACGCGCTTGAGCAGGTTCTTGATGACCTGTTCTTCGTGCGAGGCGGAGGCGGTGTTGACCCAGTCGCTGCCGTTTTCCAGCTCGTAGCCCTTGTGGATCAGCAGGGTCACGTCACCGCCGTCGTCCACCACCAGCTCCGGGCCGGTCAGGGTGCCATCGGCCAGGGTGAAGGTCAGCGCGTCCAGGGTGCAGTCCCAGTATTCTTCCAGGGTCTCGCCCTTCCACGCGAACACCGGGGTGCCGGTGGCGGCGATCGCCGCAGCGGCGTGGTCCTGGGTCGAGAAGATGTTGCACGAGGCCCAGCGCACGTCGGCGCCGATGTCCTTCAGGGTCTCGATCAGCACTGCGGTCTGGATGGTCATGTGCAGCGAGCCGGTCACGCGCACGCCCTTCAGCGGCAGGCTGGCGGCGTGCTTGCGACGGATCGACATCAGGCCCGGCATTTCGTGCTCGGCGATGTCCAGTTCCTTGCGGCCCCAGTCGGCCAGCGTGATATCGCGGATCTTGTAATCACCTTCGGTGGAGAAGGTCTTGGCAACAGCGTTCATTCGTGTGCTCCGGTTGTGGACGAGCGGGTGCTCGCATCTAGCCGGGCGCCGTTGTTACAAAGCCACCTTACCGAGCCTGGCCGGGCCTCATGGGATCCGGTCGCAGCGCCCCTCGGCAGGGGAGAACGCCCAGTATATCGCGGCCCCGGCATGACATCGGAACGACCCAACCATCGGCAGATGGGATCGCGTGCACAGACTGTTAAGGTCGGTGTTTTCACGCATCACACAGGTGGAACGATGAGCATGCACGCGCGCCGCACACGGCGCTGGACCGGCCTGGTCCTGTCGATGGGACTGCTGGCGGTGGCCCCGCTGGCCTGGGCGGCAGCGCCGCAGCCTGTGGCCGCACAGGCCCAGGGCGTCAATGGCTACGAACTGCCGTCGGCCGCGCTGCAGGCGGTGGTGGACGCGCCCCGTGCGCCCTCGTTGTACCTGTCGCCACGCCGCGACGTGGCCGCGATGATGCAGATGCCGTCGCTGCCGTCGATCCAGGTGGTGGCGCAGCCGGAACTGAAGCTGGCCGGCCTGCGTATCAACCCGCGCACGTTCTCCGACAGCCGCTTCAGCTTCGGCGAGAAGCTGTGGCTGATGAACGTTGCCGACGGCAAGGAACGGCAGATCAGCGGCCTGCCGGCCAAGCTGTCGATCGCCAGTGTGATGTGGTCGCCGGACCAGAAGTGGCTGGCCTTCAACCAGGTCGATGCCGCCAGTGGCGCCAATGAACTGTGGCTTGTGGACGTGGCCGGTGGCAGTGCCCGCCGTCTGGTTGCCGGCCTGAACACGGTGATCGGCAGCGGCTACCAGTGGCTGCCGGACAGCCGCGGCCTGGTGGTGTTCACCCGCCCGGCCAACCTCGGTGCGGCCCCGGCCGCCGACGGCATTCCGACCGGTCCGGCCGTGCAGCAGACCAGCCAGGGCGGCGGCGTCGTGTCGATCCGTACCTACCAGGACCTGCTGAAGAACGAGGCCGACGCGCGCCAGTTCGATTACTACGCCACCACCCAGCCGATGGAAGTCAGCCTGGATGGCCGTACCCGCGCGATCGGCGCGGCCGGCATCTTCATGGGCTTTGCAGTGTCGCCGGATGGCCGCTTCGTGCTGCGCCAGCCGGTGCAGCGGCCGTACTCCTACGTGGTGCCGGTGAGCAGTTTCCCGCGCCGCATCGAAGTGATCGACCGTGCCAGCGGCAAGCTGGTGCACACCGTGGCCGTGCGTCCGCTGGTGGAAGGCCTGCCTACCGGCAACGACGCCGAAGTGACCGGCGTGCGCGACATCAGCTGGCGCGGTGATGCCGATGCCACCCTGGTCTGGGCCGAAGCGCAGGACGGCGGCGATCCGAACCGGGAGGCCAAGGTGCGCGATGCGGTGTTGATGCAGGCCGCGCCGTTCGACAAGCCGCCGGTGACCCTGGCCCAGCTCGGCAGCCGTCTGGTGGGTATCAACTGGGGCCGTGGCGACCTGGCCCTGCTGACCGAGTCGTGGTGGAAGACGCGCAAGACCAGGACCTGGCTGATTGCCCCGGACAATGCCGGTGCCGAGCCGCGCCTGCTGTGGGATCGTGACGCGCAGGACCGCTATTCCGATCCGGGCCGTCCGCTGTTGTCCAGCGACGACCGCGGCCGCTCGCTGCTGCAGACCACCGCCGATGGCGGCAGCCTGTATCTGGCCGGTGCCGGTGCTTCGCCGGAGGGCGACCGCCCGTTCGTGGACCGCTTCGACATTGCCAGTGGCAAGGCTACCCGCCTGTTCCACTCGCAGGCGCCCAGCTACGCCGCGCCAGTGGCGCTGCTGGACGACCGGGGCAGCTCGCTGCTGCTGAGCCGTGAAAGCCCGGATGAGCCGGCCAACTTCTACGTGCAGTCGCTGGCCGATGCCGGTGCCGCACCGCGCGCGCTGACCCATTTCGCCCATCCGCTGCCGCAGCTGAAGGGCGTGCAGAAGGAGCAGATCCGCTACAAGCGCAAGGATGGCGTCGACCTGACCGCGACCCTGCTGCTGCCGCCGGGCTACGACCCGAAGCGCGGCGGCCCGCGGCCGCTGCTGATGTGGGCCTACCCGGGCGAGTTCAAGAGCGCGGCGGCGGCCAGCCAGGTGACCGATTCGCCGTACCGCTTCAATGCGGTCAGCTACTGGGGCCCGCAGGCGTTCCTGGCCAAGGGTTATGTGGTGCTGGCCAGCCCATCGATGCCGATCATCGGTGAGGGCGACAAGGAGCCGAACGACACCTACATCGAACAGCTGGTGGCCAACGCGCAGGCCGCGGTGGATGAAGTGGTGCGTCGTGGCGTGACCGATCGCGAGCACATCGCCATCGGTGGCCATTCCTACGGTGCGTTCATGACCGCCAACCTGCTGGCGCACACCCGCCTGTTCAAGGCCGGCATCGCGCGCAGCGGCGCCTACAACCGCACGCTCACCCCGTTCGGTTTCCAGGCCGAGGAACGCAACTACTGGCAGGCGCAGGACGTCTACCAGAAGATGGCGCCGTTCAATTATGCCGACAAGATCAAGGACCCGATCCTCTTCATCCACGGCGTGGACGACAACAACTCTGGCACCTTCCCGATCCAGAGCGAGCGCATGTTCGCCGCGGTGAAGGGCCTGGGTGGCACCGCGCGGCTGGTGATGCTGCCGAACGAATCGCACGCCTACCGCGCACGCGAATCGATCATGACCATGCTGGCCGAAAGCGAGCGCTGGCTGGAACAGACCATCGGCCCGGCCGAGCAGGTCAAGGCGAAGAAGAAGCGCTGACTAGTGTGACGGCGGCCCCCGCAACGGGGCCGCCTGTGCGGCTGCGCCGCCGCCCGAGCATGGGCTCGGGCGCTACACGGTGTCACGCGCCACGACGCTTGTAGAGCCGAGCCCATGCTCGGCTGCGTCCGTCATGGATACGTGCAGATGAAACCATTTTTGCATCGCAGCACGACGCCCGTTCTGGTTTAGGCTTGGGGCCTGGATCCGTTGACCGAGGCCTGTGCGTCGCCGATGAACGAGTACCGCAGCAGCATCGAGTTTGCTTCTCCCGATCTTCCGCTTCGCGATGACGTGCGCCGGCTCGGCGCGCTGGTCGGTGACCTGCTGGTTGAACAGGTGTCCGCCGCGTTTCTCGACGACGTCGAAGACGTGCGCACCCGCGCCATCGCCCGCCGCGAGAATCAAGCTCCATTGTCGGAGCTGGCCGATGGCCTGGCCGGGCGCACGCCGCAGCAGGCCGAAACCATGGTGCGTGCGTTCAGCACGTACTTCCAGGTGGTCAACATCGCCGAGCGCGTGCACCGCATCCGCCGTCGCCGTGATTACCAGCGCGCCGGTACCGCAGGTGCACAGCCTGATGGCCTGCAGGATGCGCTGCAGCACCTGAAGGCGCAGGGCGTGGGCCTGGACGAACTGGCGCAGTGGCTCCCGCGCATCGACATCGAACCGGTGTTCACCGCGCACCCGACCGAGGCGGTGCGCCGCGCGCTGCTGGAAAAAGAGCAGCTGATGGTGGCCAGCCTGGTCGACAACCTCGACGGCCAACGCACGCCGGGGGAAGCTGCCGCCGATGCCGCGCGCTTCCGCATGGCGCTGACCGCTTCGTGGCAGACCACCGATTCTTCGCCGGTGCGGCCTACCGTCGATGACGAGCGCGAGCACGTCGGCTTCTATCTGGTGCAGGTGTTGTACCGGGTGATCCCGGTGCTGTACGAATCGCTGCAGCAGGCACTGCGCGATACCTACGGTGAAGAACTGCCGCTGCCGCGCCTGCTGCGTTTCGGCACGTGGGTAGGCGGCGACATGGACGGCAACCCGAACGTGGATGCCACCACCATCCGCAACACACTGGATGCGCAGCGGCAGGCAGTGCTGGGGCGCTACCAGAAGGAACTGCTGCAGCTGGCCAGCCTGCTCAGCCAGTCCACCGAGCGGGTGGGCGTGAGCGAGGCGCTGCAGGCGCGCGTGGCGCACTACCAGCAGCTGCTGCCGCAGGTGCAGTCGCGCCCACGCCATGCCGACATGCCGTACCGCCTGCTCAACGACCGAATGCGCGCGCGCCTGCAGGCCACGCTGGATCATGGCGAAGGCAACTACGCTGGCCCGGACGAGCTGATCGACGACCTGCAGCTGATCCTCGACAGCCTGCGTGCGAACCGTGGCGAGCACGCTGGTGGTTTTGCGGTGCAGCGCCTGCTGTGGCGGGTGAAGACCTTTGGCTTCCATCTGGCGCGGCTGGATGTGCGCCAGGAGTCGAGCGTGCATGCGCGCGCGCTGGCCGCCGTGCTGGGCGGCGAGGAGGCCTGGCAGGCGCTGGATGCGGTGGGCCGTGCGCGGCTGCTGGGCCCGCATGCCAGCGGCGAAGCACCGCTTCCCAAGGGTGATGACGAGGGCAATCAGCGTCTGGATGCCGTGTTCGCGTCGCTGGCCGATGCGCGCGCGCGGCATGGCAACGATGCACTGGGCAGCTACATCATCTCGATGGCACACGACCGCAGCGATGTGCTGGCGGTGCTGGCGCTGGCGCGCCGTGGCGGCCTGGTGGAAGAGAGTGGGGCGGTGCCGTTGGACATCGCCCCATTGTTCGAGACCGTGGATGACCTCAAGCGTGGCACGGCCACCCTGTGCGACCTGCTGGCCGACCCGGTGTATCGCGCCCATCTGCGTGCGCGCGGCGACGTGCAGATGGTGATGCTCGGCTATTCGGACAGCAGCAAGGATGGTGGCATTGCCGCTTCGCGCTGGGGCCTGCAGCGCGCGCAGGTGGAACTGCTGGAGGTGGCGGCCGAGGCCGGCATCCGCCTGACTTTCTTCCATGGCCGTGGCGGTTCGATCAGCCGTGGCGGTGGCAAGACCACGCACGCGGTCGATGCGTCGCCGCGCGGCAGCATCGATGGCCGCCTGCGGGTGACCGAGCAGGGCGAGGTGATCCATCGCAAATACGGCATCCGCGCGCTGGCCCTTCGCTCGCTGGAACAGGCCACCGGTGCAGTGCTGCGCGCCAGCCTGCGCCCGCGTGCCGCCGAGCCGCGCGAGGATGAGTGGCGGCCGGTGATGGACGCGGTGGCCTCGGCCAGCAGCGAGGTGTATCGCGTGTTCGTTGGCCAGGCCGGCTTCATGGACTACTTCCGTACCGCCACACCCATCGACGTGATCGAGCGGATGACGCTGGGGTCGCGTCCTTCGCGTCGGCTCGGCCAGGACGCGGCACTGGGCAACCTGCGCGCGATTCCCTGGGTGTTCGCCTGGAGCCAGGCACGCGCGGTCATCCCCGGCTGGTACGGCGTGGGCAGTGGCCTGCAGGCGGCGGTCGATGCCGGCCACGAACAGACCCTGCGCGATATGGCGCGTGACTGGCCGTTCTTCCGCACCTTCCTGGACGACATCGCGATGGTGCTGTCCAAGGGCGATATCACCATCGCCGAGCAGTTCTCGCTGTTGTCGGGCGACCTGCATGGGCGTTTCTTCCCGCAGGTGCAGCGTGAACTGGAACTCACCCGGCACTGGCTGCTGGCGTTGATGGACCAGCAGACGCTGCTGGACCACGATGCGCGGCTGGCGCTGTCGATCCGCCTGCGCAATCCCTACGTCGATCCGATCAGCGTGCTGCAGGTGGATCTGCTGCAGCGTTGGCGGGCCAGCGGACGCGAGGATGACGAACTGCTGCGCGCGCTCGTGGCGTGCGTGAACGGTGTTTCGCAGGGCGTGCAGAACACCGGGTGATGCGTGTCCGCCGGGCATGGCCCGGCGCTACCTGCCTCGGTGGGTGCGGGGCGTGCCCCGCACGCCCTCACTCCTCCGGCGACGGCGGATTCGACGCCAGCAGTTCCAGGTGCCGCTGTTCCATTTCCTGGCGCAGCTGGCGGCGGATCTGTGCGGCGGCCTGGCGGCGCTTCTCGTCGGAGGTGGCCGGTTGCAGTGGCGGTACCGGCGTCGGCCGGCCTTCCTCGTCCACCGCCACCATCGTGAAGAAGCAGCTGTTGGCGTGGCGCACGCTGCGCTTGAGGATGTCCTCGGCCACCACCTTGATGCCGATTTCCATCGACGAGGTACCGGTATGGTTCACCGAGGCCAGGAAGGTGACCAGCTCGCCCACCGCGATCGGCTGGCGGAACATCACCTGGTCGACCGACAGGGTGACCACGTAGCTGCCGGCGTAGCGGCTGGCACAGGCATAGGCGACCTGGTCGAGCAGCCGCAGGATCGCGCCACCGTGGACCTTGCCGGAGAAATTGGCCATCTCCGGCGACATCAGCACGGTCATGGACAGCTGGTGGGTTTTCAGTTCGGTCGACATGGGGCGATTGTATCGGCGTGGCGTAGCTCTTGTAGAGCCGAGCCCATGCTCGGCTGCTCTTGTCGCAGGAAAAAGAAAGCCGAGCATGGGCTCGGCTCTACAGAAAGCAGAAGGGCCGCGTGAGCGGCCCTTCGTGTTTCTTACTTCAGCTTCGCATCGGCGCGCAGGGCGGCGGCGCGATCGGTCTTCTCCCAGGAGAAGGCCGTGGCGTTGACGGTCTCGCCTTCGCCGTTTAGGTAGCTGAACTCCTTCGGCTTGCGGCCGAAGTGGCCATAGGCCGCGGTCTGCTGGTACATCGGGTGCACCAGGTCCAGCATCTTGATGATGCCGTACGGGCGCAGGTCGAAGTGCTTGCGGATCAGCTTCTCGATCTTGTCGTCGCTGATCTTGCCGGTGCCGAAGGTGGTGACCGAGATCGAGGTCGGCTCAGCCACGCCGATGGCGTAGGAGACCTGCACTTCGCAACGGTCGGCCAGGCCGGCGGCAACCACGTTCTTGGCGACGTAGCGGGCCGCATAGGCTGCCGAACGGTCGACCTTGGACGGGTCCTTGCCGGAGAAGGCGCCACCACCGTGACGGGCCCAGCCGCCGTAGGTGTCGACGATGATCTTGCGGCCGGTCAGGCCGCAGTCGCCCACCGGGCCACCGATCTCGAACTTGCCGGTCGGGTTGATGTGGAACTTGGTGCCCTTGTGCAGCCACTTGGCCGGCAGCACCGGCTTGATGATTTCTTCGCGGACGGCCTCGATGAGGTCCTTCTGCTTGATGCCCGGGGCGTGCTGGGTCGACAGGACCACGGCGTCGATGGCCGAGACCACGCCGTTTTCATAGCGCAGGGTGACCTGGCTCTTGGCGTCCGGGCGCAGCCACGACAGCGGCGAGTTCTTCTTCTTGCGGATCTTGGCCTGCTGCTCGACCAGGCGGTGCGACAGGTGGATCGCGGCCGGCATGTAGCTGTCGGTCTCGTTGGTGGCATAGCCGAACATCAGGCCCTGGTCGCCAGCGCCCATTTCTTCCGGCTTCTTGCGATCCACGCCCTGGGCGATGTGCGGCGACTGCTTGCCGATCAGGTTCAGCACGCCGCAGGTGGCGCCGTCGAAGCCGACGTCGGAGCTGTCGTAGCCGATGTCCGTGATGACCTTGCGGGTCAGCGCTTCCAGGTCGATCCAGGCGCTGGTGGTGATTTCACCGGCCACGATGGCAACACCGGTCTTGACCATGGTCTCGCAGGCCACGCGGGCGCGCTGGTCCTGGGTCAGGATCGCGTCCAGCACCGCATCGGAGATCTGGTCGGCAACCTTGTCCGGATGGCCTTCGGAGACCGACTCGGAGGTGAAGAGATAGCTGGACATCAGGCGTAATATCCCTTGATTCGGATGGAAAGATGGGCGCGAATGATACACGGGGTGCGCCGCCTGTGCATTGTGAACCGGTACCGGTTGCCGGTGGTTAAGCCCGTGTAGGCCCGGCAGAGGCCGTCCGGCCGGGATTGGGCCCCAGCCTCGAGGCCCAGTGTTCCACCTGCGTGACAACGGAGCAGGCGGCTACCGGCCTGGCCGGACGCTGCCAGCCGTCATCGTTCTGCCCAAAAACCGCCATCTGGCTGCCGCCTGCCGGGCGCAGGCTGTCGGCCAATCCGGCCGCCGGGCATGAGTGGATCCTCCATGCAGGAACTTGAACAGCGTCTCCAGCAACGCTTCCCCGATTGGTTCCACGGCCGCCGGGGCCAACTGGCACGGCCGTTGCTGCGCAGCGTCGGCCGCTGGTCGCGCCTGGATCAGATCGAAGCGTTCCTGCAGCGCAGTGCAGGATTGCGCGGATTCGGCTTCGTCGCCGCCGGCCTGGAATTCATCGATGGCCAGTACCAGGTGGATCCGGCCGCGCTGGCGAAGATTCCCGCCACCGGCCGCTTGCTGATCGTCGCCAACCACCCCTCGGGGGCGCTGGACGCCCTCGCGCTGCTGGACGCGGTCGGCCGCATCCGTCGTGACGTGCGGATCGTGGCCAACGATCTGTTGGGAGCCATCGCGCCACTGCAGGACCTGCTGTTGCCGGTGCGCATCCTTGGCGGCAAGGCCCAGCGCGGCAGTCTGCACGCGGTGGAGGAGGCGCTGGCCGCCGAGCAGTGCGTGATCGTGTTCCCGGCGGGTGAGGTCTCGCGCCTGTCGCTGCGCGGCATCCGCGATGGCCGCTGGCAGCGCGGGTTCGTCCGCTTTGCCCGTGCCGCCGGTGCGCCGGTGCTGCCGGTGCGCGTGGAAGCACGCAATTCGGCACTGTTCTACGGCGCCTCGACCCTGTTCAAGCCGGCTGGCACCGCGCTGCTGGCGCGCGAGATGTTCACCCGCCGTGGCCGCCCGCTGCGCCTGAGCATCGGCGAGCCGATGCAGCTGGGCAAAGGCGGCGACCCGGGCGCACAGCTGCTGGCGGTACGCCGCGCACTCTATGCGCTGGGCCGCAATGGCGCAGCCGGTAATGCCGCTGCCTGCGCAGGCCCCGAGCCACTGGCGTCCCCCGTGCCGCCTTCGCAGGTCGCCGCCGGCATCGCCGCGGCGACCCAGCTGGGCCAGACCGCCGATGGCAAGCAGATCCTGCTGGCGACCTGTAGCGCCGATTCACCGCTGCTGCTTGAACTGGGCCGCCTGCGCGAACTGACGTTCCGCCAGGTGGGCGAGGGCACCGGGCGCAGCCGCGACCTGGACGACTATGACCCGCGGTACGAGCACATCGTGATCTGGGACGCGGCCGCGCAGCGCATCGCCGGCGCGTACCGGATCATGCGCGGCGCCCATGCGCTGGCCCGGCACGGACTGTCCGGGCTCTACAGCGCGTCGCTGTTCCGCTATTCCGACGATGCCATCACCCACATCGCCGAGGGCCTGGAACTGGGCCGCAGCTTCGTGGTGCCCGACTACTGGGGCAGCCGCAGCCTGGACTACCTGTGGCAGGGCATCGGTGCCTACCTGCAGTGCCGGCCGGGTATCCGCTACCTGTTCGGCGCGGTGTCGATCAGCGCGGCGCTGCCACGCGATGCGCGCGAGCAGCTGGTGGCCTACTACCAGCGCTACTACAGCGGTACTGCTGGCCTGGCCGAATCGAACCGGCCGTTCCAGTACTTCGCCGCGCCGCCGAGTTTCGGCGAGCTGGATGCCGGTGCCGCGTTCGATGTGCTCAAGGCCAACCTGGCCGCACTCGGCACGGGGGTGCCGACGCTGTACCGCCAGTACACCGATCTGTGCGAACCCGGTGGTGCCCGCTTCCTCGCCTTCGGTGTCGACCCGGACTTCAGTGATTCGATCGACGGCCTGATCGAAGTAGACCTGTGTGCGATCCGGCCGAACAAGCGCAAACGCTACCTGCGCGACGCGGGGACGCCGGCATGAGCGCGCTGGCGAACCTGTCGCCGCACCGGCGCGCAGTGTTCGTCTCCGATGTGCATCTGGGTTCACGTCATTGCCATGCCACCGAGCTGGCACGGTTCCTCTCGCAGCTGCGTTGCGAACGGTTGTACCTGGTCGGCGACATCATCGACCTGTGGTGGATGGCGCATCGCCGGGCCAACTGGCGGCAGTCACACAGCGAAGTCATCCAGGCCCTGCACGCGTTGCGCCGTGCCGGGACCGAGATTGTCTACATCCCCGGCAACCACGATGCTTCGCTGCGCCAGGTCTGCGGTTTGATGCTGCCGGCGATGCAGGTGCGCCGGCGCGCCATCCACGTGACCGCCGATGGCCGCCGGCTGCTGGTCGCGCATGGGGACGAGTACGACGGCGTGACCCACTTCGGCGGCCTGCAGGAAAAGTTCGGTGACTGGCTGTACTACCGCATCCTGACCGGCAACCAGGCGTTGAACGCGGTGCGGCGGCTGTTGGGAATGCGCTACTGGTCGTTGTCTGAATTCCTGAAGAAGCGCAGCGGTGCGGCCGAACGCTACATCGAGCGCTTCGTGCAGGCCGGCCTGGACGACGTGCGCCGTCGCGGACTGGATGGCATCGTCTGTGGCCACATCCACCGCGCTGCGTTGATTGAACGCGACGGCCTGGTCTATGCCAACGACGGCGACTGGGTGGAAAGCCTGACAGCACTGGCCGAAGACCACGATGGCGCGCTGCGCCTGCTGGACCACAACGGCCAGACGCTGGTGGAGCTGCCGGGCGCGCGCCTGTCGCAGGCGGCGTAACCCGCGATTGTCCCCTTGTAGAGCCGAGCCCATGCTCGGCTGCTCTTCATTGCGTGTAACGGCAGCCGAGCATGGGCTCGGCTCTACATGCACCGCCCGCAAGCCGCTAGCATCGGTCCATGGATTCCCTGACCCAGATCGTGCTCGGCGGCGCCGTCGCCGCTGCCATCGCTCCGCCCGGCCAGCGCCGCGCGGCCCTGTTGGCCGGTGCCGCGCTCGGCACCTTGCCGGACCTCGATGCCCTGTGGCTCGGCTTCACCGCCGCCGACCCGGTGGCGAACATGATCGAGCACCGCAGCTTCAGCCATTCGCTGCTGGTGCTGCCCTGGGTGGCAGCGCTGATCTGGTGGCTGTTCAAGCGCTTCGGCAACGGCCGCGTTGCGCAGTCACCGGTGCGCTGGTTCTGGGCGATCCAGCTGGCGCTGGTCACCCATCCGCTGTTGGATGCATTCACCGTTTACGGCACCCAGTTGTGGTGGCCGTTGCGTCCACACCCGACCATGGGCTCCAGCGTCTTCATCATCGATCCCGGCTACACGGTGTGGCTGCTGCTGGGCTGCGTGCTGGCCTGGTTTGGCCGCGCCCGCCCCTGGGCTGGCAAGGTGCTGGGTGTGGCGTTGCTGGCCAGCAGTGCCTACCTGGGCTGGGGCCTGATCGCCAAGGCCCAGGTCGACCGTGCTGCCCAGCAGAGCCTGGCGGCGATGGGCCTGGGCGATGCCCCGCGCTTCTCGGTGCCGATGCCGTTCAACACCCTGCTGTGGCGGGTGGTGGCGATGACGCCGAACGGCTACGTGGTGGGCGACCGCTCGCTGGTGGCCGACCATGGGCCGATGCAGTTCGAAGGCCACGCGTCCAACGTGCAGGCACTGCGTGAAGCAGGGGGCATCCCGGCGGTGCAGCAGCTGACCTGGTTCAACCGTGGCTTCATGCGTGCGCAGGTGATGGACGGCCGGCTGGTGCTGAGCGACCTGCGCATGGGCCTGGAGCCGGACTACACCTTCAACTTCGCCGTGGCCGAGCAGGTCGACGGGCAGTGGCGGCCAATCACGCCCGAGCAGCTGCGGGCGGATTACAGCAGTCCCGCCGCGCGCGCTGATGCCGGGCGCCGGCTGGCGGCGATGTGGCAGCGGATCTGGCATGCGCCCGTAGTCGGCGCTGTCGAGTAGATCCACGCCATGCGTGGATGAAGGGACATCGACGGTGGCAGCCACGCATGGCGTGGCTCTACTGATTCAGTCAGCAGTGCCGCGTCGGCTCAATACACCGTGGCGCGGCCCTGCACGAACGAATAGAAGAACACCGCATTCGGGTCGTTCTGCACCAGGCGGAACTCGCGACGCATGCCTTCCACGGTTTCCTCGTCAACCGACCCGGCCTGCAGCAGTTGGTCGGCGGCCGACAGCAGCAGCTGTTCCCAGAACGCGATCATCGTCTTGCGGCGTGCCGGTTCGCGGTTGTCCAGGTGGATGGTCTTGATCTCGGTGTGCACGTCGCGGAAGCCGCCGGCCAGCAGCAGGTTGCCCAGCTTGGCGCCAACGAACGGGTCGCCCCCGTGGTCGTACTGGAAATCGTTGAACGCCATCCAGTAACGCCAGATGTGCGGCGAATACGGGTCGAGCAGGAACGAGGCATTCATCACCTCGGTGATGTAGACCGGCGAACCCGGTGCCAGCACCCGGCGCACCTCGCTCAGCACGCGCGCAGGTGACGGCACGTGCTCCAGTACCCAGCACAGGAACGCCGAGTCGAAGCTGCGTGCCTCGAACGGGAGCTCGCCGGCGTCGGCCTGCTGCAGGGTGTAGCGGTCGCTGCACCACGGCGTGCGCGCCAGGTTCTCGCTCGCGGTGGCCAGCTGGGTCTCGCTCAGATCCACACCGGTCACGTGCAGCTCGGGGAAGCGGCGCAGCAGGATCTCGGTCTGTGCGCCGACGCCGCTGCCGACTTCCAGCAGGCGCCGCGCGCCGCTGTAGTCGATCTGGCCGAAGATGCTCGATTCCAGCAGGCGGGCCTGGGTCATCAGGCGCTGCTGCTCGGTGCCGGAAAACCCGTGCAGGTAGGTCGGGGAAGAAATCGGCGGGGTCATGGGGCGGGCTCTCGGTGTTCAAGACGGTCGAGCAGGCTCGACTCTGCGACGCAGCGATGCGGTCAGGCGGCCGAAGACAACGCCGGTTCCCCGGCGATCAGGCGGTCGAAGTACTCGGTGGTCAGCGCGATCTGGCTCTGCGGGTCTTCGGCGCGGTTGACCACGGCGCGGAAGGCAGCATTCTCCGGCCGGTCCTTGGCATACCAGCCCAGGTGCTTGCGCGCGATGCGCACGCCCTGCGGCTCGCCATAGAACGCATGCAGTGCGTGCAGGTGGCCGAGCAGGATGTCGCGCACTTCCGCCAGCGACGGCGGTGGCAGTTCCTCGCCGGTGGCCAGATAGTGCGCCACTTCGCGGAAGATCCACGGCCTGCCCTGTGCCGAGCGGCCGATCATCACCGCGTCTACGCCGGTTTCCTTCAGGACGTAGGCGGCCTTCTGCGGCGAATCGATATCGCCGTTGGCGACCACCGGAATGCGCAGCGCAGCCTTGATCTCGCCGATCGTGGCGTACTCGGCCTGGCCGGTGTAGTGCTGGTCGCGGGTACGGCCGTGCACCGCCAGTGCCGCGATACCGCTGTCCTCGGCGATGCGTGCGATCAGCGGGCCATTGCGGTGGTCGCAGTCCCAACCGGTGCGGATCTTCAGCGTGACCGGCACGTCCACCGCGTTGACCACGGCCTCGAGGATGCGCGCCACCAGCTGCTCGTCGCGCATCAGTGCCGAACCGGCCCAGGCGTTGCACACCTTCTTGGCCGGGCAGCCCATGTTGATGTCGATGATCTGCGCGCCGTGGTCGACGTTGTAGCGCGCGGCCTCGGCCAGCTGCTGCGGTTCGGTGCCGGCGATCTGCACGCTGATCGGGGCCGGCTCGCCGTCATGGTCCATGCGGTGGATCGACTTGCGCGTGTTCCAGAAGCGCGGATCGCTGATGGTCATTTCCGAGGCGGCCAGACCCGCGCCCAGCCGTTTGCACAGCAGGCGGAAGGGCTTGTCGGTGACGCCGGCCATGGGCGCCAGCACGACGTTGGGGGCAATGGTGTACGGGCCGATCTGCATGCGCCCATTGTAGGGCGCGGGCGGCGGTACGGCCGTGTCGGGCGCGGTCCGGTTCAGGCCGATCGGCACCGACCTCATGCCTTACCGGCATCAGCAGATGCTTGACGGTTGCTTCCGCCGCCCCCAAGGGCGGGCGATGGTAGGGGGCTACCCCAGGCTCTGCCAGGCTTGGCGGGTACCCAGCGCGAAGGCCAGCCCCAGGCCCAGGCAGACCAGTGAACTGATTGCCCAGAAGCGCCGGCCGTTGTAGCCGGGCCGGAGCAGCGCCAGCGCGAAGCCCATCGCCGCGCGCAGCAGCAACAGCAGGGTGATGCCCGACAGGACCATGCGATTGGCCGGCAGCGGCGAGTGCCAGCCTGCGGCTGCGAGTGCGTACAGTGTCCAGGCCACCAGCACGGCCGTAATGCCGGCGGTCATCAGTGGTGGCCACCAATGCCCGGCCTGCGCCAGCCGGACCATGCGCGGGCCAGCGCCGAACCACCGGTACCAAGGGGCGCCAAAGGCAATGCAGCCGATGTGCAGCAAGGCTGCGGTGGCACTGCCGGCGGCGGCAACCAGCAACCAGGGGAATCCGTCCATGTCCTGCCCACGCTGAAACGCTGCGCGGATGGTGGGTGAGGGGCGGGATGCGGGCAATGCGACCGGCGGTCGCAGCCGTTCGATGCGACCACAGGTGATAGCGCTGCGCTCAGCGCGGCGGATCGATCTGCAACCCGGCGCCGAGACGGTCCAGGGCCACGTCCACGCGTGGCAGCCGCTGCCGGCCCTGCGGCCACAACAGGCGCAGCGGCAGGCCGCGGCAGTCCAGCGACGGCAGGATCGAGACCAGGCTGCCGCGCGCCAGCGCGTCATCGACCAGCCAGGTGGCCAGCTGTGCGATGCCGAAGCCGGCCTCGACCGCCGCCACCTGGGCCTCGGCGCTGCCAACCACCAGGCGCGCACGGGCCTGCAGCGGTGTACTGCGCTGCCTGTCATCGGCCACCTGCCACGGCCCGATGCTGCCGTCGGCGCGTCCGAACAGCACACCGTCATGCCCGGCCAGCTCGGCGACCGAGCGGGGCTGGCCATGCCGAAGCAGGTAGGCCGGGGAGGCGCAGAAGCGCAGGCATTCGTAACCGAGCAGGCGTCTGCCCAGCGTGGCGGGCAGCGGCTCGGGACCGCCGATGCGTACGGCGAGGTCGACGCCGTCCTCGGCGAGGTCGCTGAAGCGGTCGCTGAAGGTCACCTGCGGATGCAGCTGTGGAAACTCGGCGGCCAGCTGCAGCAGCAACGGCCAGACTTTGAGGCGCCCGAAGGTGGCCGGCGCATCCACCCGCAGGCGGCCCACGGGCGCGTCTGCGTGCGAGACCAGCACCGACTCGGCATCGGCCAGTTCGCCCAGCACCCGCACGCAGGTGCGATAGAAGCCCTCACCGGCCTCGGTCAGGCGAAGGCGGCGCGTGCTGCGTTCGAACAACCGCGCTCCCAGCCGCGCCTCCAGCCGCGCGATGGTCTTGCCCACCGCCGAACTGGTCAGGTGCAGGCGTTCGGCGGCGGCAGTGAAACTGCCGGCATCGGCGGTGGCGACGAAGGCCTCGATGCCGCGCAGGCGCTCGGTGGGAAGCATGGGGAAATTCTGTCCGGAATCGGTGGAAAACATAGCAGCAATCGGAACTCATGGAGGAAATAGGCTGGCGACCCCTGTTCTGATGCCCGCTCATGTCCTCCCTCGATTCCGCCGTGACCGCTGTCCACGCAAATCCTCGCGCACGTCTTTCGGTCGTCCTGCTGGCGGTGTCCGCCTTCGTCATCGTCACCACCGAGTTCCTGATCGTCGGCCTGTTGCCCGCGCTGGCGCGCGACCTTGGCCTGGGCATTGCCCGTGCCGGGCAACTGGTCACCTTGTTCGCGTTCACCGTGATGCTGGCCGGGCCACCCTTGACCGCGCTGCTGTCACACGTCGGCCGGCGCCGCCTGTTCGTGGCCATTCTGCTGTTGTTCGCGGGTTCCAACGCGTTGGCCGCGGTGGCCACGCAGCCGTGGCTGCTGGCGCTGGCGCGGGTGCTGCCGGCACTGGCCCTGCCGGTGTTCTGGGGCACGGCCAGTGAGACTGCCGCGCAGCTGGCCCCTGCGGGGCAGGGAGGTCGTGCGGTCGCCCGGGTCTACCTGGGTATCACCGCCGCAATGCTGTTCGGTATCCCGCTGGGTACGTTGGCCGCCGACGCCCTCGGCTGGCGCGGCAGCTTCTGGCTGTTGGCGGCTCTGTCGCTGTTGATGGCGGGCGCGCTGGCATTGTGGATGCCGGACACCGTGGCCGGACCGCGGCGCGCGCTGGGCGAACAGGCACGAGTGCTGCGCCAGCCGCAGTTGCTGGGCCATGTGCTGCTGTCGGTGCTGGTGTTCACCGCGATGTTTGCTGCCTACACCTACCTGGCCGATGTGCTGGAGCGGCTGATGCAGGTACCGGCGGCACAGGTGGGCTGGTGGCTGATGGGCTTCGGAGCTGTCGGGTTGATCGGCAATGCACTGGGCGGGCGCTGGGTCGATCGTGCGCCGCTGGGCGCGACCCTGGTGTTCTGCGCGGTGCTGGCGCTGGGCATGCTGGCCAGTGTCGGGCTGGCCGGCCACGGGACGTTCGTGCTGATCGCATTGGCCCTGTGGGGCGTGGCGCATACCGCATTGTTCCCGCTGTGCCAGGTGCGGGTGATGCGTGCAGCGCCGCAGGCACAGGCGCTGGCCGGAACCTTGAATGTCTCAGCGGCCAATGCCGGCATCGGCCTGGGCGCGCTGCTGGGGGGTGGGGCCATCGAACGCTTCGGCCTGGCATCGCTGGGCGTGGTGGCCGCTGCCGTGGCGCTGCTGGCAATCGTCACGGGCCTGCTGCTGCGGCTTGCGCGGTCTCGTTCATCCACGCATGGTGTGGATCTGCCTCATTGAAAGGCAAACAGAAAAGCCCGGGTGTCTGCACACCCGGGCTTCTTCATCCACGCATGGCGTGGAATTACTTTGCTTCGGCGTCGGACGGGGTGAAACGCGGCATTGCCGCCGCCGCGCCTTCCTTCTCGGTCGAACGACCGGCGAACTGGTTGGCGAAGCGCACGTGGCGGGCGAACGGGGCGTCGGCCACCTGTGCCAGCGATGCGGCCAGCGCACCGTTGAAGGCGTCGCCGGCGCCGGTGGTGTCGATCGCCTGCACCTGTTCGGCACCCACGCGGTAGTACGGCTGGGTATCGCCGCGCAGGTTCTCGTCGGCATGCGACACGAACACGCCCACCGAACCCAGGGTGACCACCACGGTGCCGTTGCCGACCAGCTTGCGGCACAGCGCGTGCAGGCTGGCGCCATCCAGCGCGGCGACGTCGTTGGCATCCACGCGCTCACCGACATGACGGCCGAGCAGGGCGGCGAACTCGGTCTCGTTCGGGGTGATCACATCGGCCAGCTTGAGCAGGCCGATGGTGGAGGGGGCATCGGCCGGTGCGGTGTTGAGCACGGTGGTGACGCCGGCCTCGCGGGCCGTGGCCAGTGCCGCTTCGATGGTCTGCACCGGCGATTCCAGCTGCACCAGCACCACCTTGGCGCCGGTCAGCAGCGCCTGCTGCTGTTGCAGGAAGTCGGTGCTGAGCGCGGCGTTGGCACCCGGGCCGATCACGATGGTGTTGCGGCCGCGCGCGTCCACATAGATGCCGGCGGTGCCGGTCGGTTCGCTGCTGGCTTCGGCGATCAGGCCGAAGCCGTCCTGCGCGGCCAGCTCACGGGCGGTGGCGCCACCGGCGTCGTCGCCCAGCGCGCACACAAAGTGGGTGTCGGCACCGGCGCGGCAGGCCGCCACGGCCTGGTTGAAGCCCTTGCCACCGGGGCCGGTGCTGTAACGGCCGGCAATGGTCGCACCCGGTGCCGGCAGCGACTCGCACCGCCACACGTGATCGACATTGAAGGAACCGACGACAACGACACTGCTGCTCATAGGGAATCTTTTCTCAACCAAGGGTTCAACTGAAGTGCGTCAGCACGCCGGCGATGGTCGCCGTCATGAAGGTGGCAATGGTACCGCCCAGCACGGCGCGCAGGCCGAACTTGGCCAGGTCGTGGCGACGTTCCGGGGCCAGGCCGCCGATGCCGCCGATCTGGATCGCGATCGAGCTGAAGTTGGCGAAGCCGCACAGCGCATAGGTGGCGATCAGGCGACCTTCTTCGGACAGGCTCACGCCGGCGATCTGGCCGTTCACGATCTGCGACAGCTCGGTGTAGGCCACGAACTCGTTGATCACGACCTTCTGGCCGATCAGCGAACCGACGGTGGTGGCATCGGCCCACGGGGTGCCGATCACCCAGGCGATCGGGGCCAGCACGTAACCGAAGATGGTCGACAGGTTGGTCGGCTTGCCGATGGCGGCGGCCAGGCCGGTCACATCGCCAATCCAGGTCAGCGGTGCGTTCAGCAGCGCGATCAGGGCGATGAAGGCCAGCAGCATCGCACCGATGTTCAGCGCCAGCTTCAGGCCGTCACCGGCGCCGGCAGCGGCCGCGTCGATGATGTTGCTGGAGGTCTTCTCCACTTCCATCTTCACCGTGCCGCGGGTGAGCGGGGTGCCGGTTTCCGGAATCAGCAGCTTGGCCACGACCAGGGTGGCCGGCGCGGCCATGATGCTGGCTGCCAGCAGGTGCTTGGCGTAGAACGCCTGCTGCGCCGGATCACCGCCGCCAAGCATGCCCACGTAGGCCGCCAGCACGCCGCCGGCGATGTGCGCCATGCCGCCGATCATCATGGTCAGCAGCTCGGACTGGGTCATCCTGGCGATGTACGGGCGCACGGTCAGCGGCGCCTCGGTCTGGCCGATGAAGACGCTGGCGCAGACGCTGGTGGTTTCCGCACCCGACACGCGCATCACCTTGGTGATCGACCAGGCCATCACGCGCACGATGCCCTGCATGATGTTGAGGTGGTACATCACCCCCATCAGTGCAGAGAAGAAGATGATGGTCGGCAACACCTGGAAGGCGAAGATGAAGCCGTAATTCTTGGTGTCCATCAACGAGCCGAAAATGAAGCCCGAGCCCTCGTTGACGTAGCTGAGGATCTTGACGAAGCCCTTGCCCAGCGCGTCGAACACGTCGCGCCCGCCCGGCACCAGGATCACCAGCGCCGCAAAGGCGATCTGCAGGGTGATACCGGTGGCAACCAGCTTCCAGTCAACCGCGCGCTTGTTATTGGAAAACAACCAGGTGATGCCGATCAGCACCGCCAACCCGAACAGGCCGAAGCCGATCCTGCCCAAACCTTCGACCATGTGAGTGACTCCCCTGGGGCGTCGCGAAAAACGGGAAGCCTAGTGCAGGGCAGGGGCCGGGGCAAGAAAAAGCAGCGTGTGCGCGGCCATCGGTGCCGATCAGGCCAGCAACGGCAAGGGCTTGCGGCTTGCGGCGGCAGGTAGAATGGGGTTCGATCCCGGCCCGGATGCGGGCCCGCAGCAGGAGATTCGCATGCAATACCGTCGCCTGGGCTCCACCGGCCTGCCGATTTCCGCCTTGTCCTTCGGCGCCTGGGTGACCTTCGGCGATCAGGTTCCGCGCGATGAGGCCCGCAACCTGGTGGCCGCCGCCTGGGATCATGGCGTCAACTTCTTCGACAACGCCGAGGGCTATGCCAACGGCCGTGCCGAACAGGTCATGGGGGACGTGATCACCGACCTGCGCCTGCCGCGCGACGGTTTCTGCGTGTCCAGCAAGGTGTTCTTCGGCAGCGCCAAGGACCCGCGACCTACCCAGCGCGGACTGTCGCGCAAGCACGTGACCGACGCCTGCCACGCTGCACTCAAGCGCCTGCGGGTGGACTACCTGGACCTTTATTACTGCCACCGCCCGGATCCGGACGCGCCGATCGCCGAGACCGTGCACGCCATGGATACCCTGGTACGGCAGGGCAAGATTCTTTACTGGGGCACCTCGGAGTGGTCGGCGGCGCAGATCCAGCAGGCGCTGGACATCGCCGAGGCGCGCAACCTGCAGGGCCCGTCGATGGAGCAGCCGCAGTACAACCTGCTGCACCGCGAGCGGGTCGAGGTCGAGTACGCGCCGCTGTATGCCGGTGCCGGGCTGGGCACCACCATCTTCTCGCCGCTGGCCTCGGGCCTGCTCACCGGCAAGTACGACCAGGGCATCCCGTCCGATGCACGGCTGGGGCGCGAAGGCATGGAGTGGCTGCAGGACCTGGTACTGGGGGCCGACGCCGGGGCCCGCCTGGGCCAGGTGCGGCGCTTCAGCGAGGTGGCACGCGCGCTGGGCCACGCCCCGGCCACGCTGGCGATTGCCTGGTGCCTGCGCAACCCGAATGTCTCCAGCGTGATCCTCGGCGCCAGCCGGGTCAGCCAGCTGCTGCAGAACCTGCAGGCACTGGACGTGCTGGAGCAGGTCGACGCGGCCGGCTGGGCCCAGGTCGAAGCCGTCTTCGCCTGACAGCCCTTTGTAGAGTCGAGCCGTGCTCGACTCCGCGCGCAGTGCGGGCGTTTCCCGGCGACGGCGCCAGGAGCAGTCGAGCGTGGCTCGACTCTACAAAGGTGCCGCGCCCAAGCTTTTGATTGATGATGTCTATCGAATTTACGAATTCGATCATTAATCTCATCAATGAAATTGAGAATGATTGTTGATTGTCAACTGAGAATCATTATCATTTAACTCGTCCCTCGCACGAGTCCAGATGCTCATGAATGCTCAACCTGTACTGCTGCGCCCCGAAACGCTGACCCTCCGCGATCGACCGGTCCGCGTCGTTCCGCCGGAAGAGGTCATCGACAGCGAAGCCCTGCTCAAGGGCCGTCGTGAAATCCTGATCCAGCACGGCGACCGCTTCTATCGCCTGCGGCACACCAGCAACGACAAGCTGATCCTGACCAAGTAATCGCGGCCTGGTCGCCCGCCTCCCTCCCTCCTGCCGGCAGCGCCGGCAGGGTGGGCGACCCGTCCGCTCCTGCTCTCTCCCCCTCGGTCTACCGCGTGCACCTTCCGGGTGTGCCGGTAACCGGGGGTTCCCCTGCCTGATCGAACGAACCCGATGACCCGCCATACCGCCCTTTGCCTTGCTGTCTGGATGGCGCTGCCGCTGTCCGCCCACGCTGCTGCCACTGCCGCACCCGATGCGCGCGAATTCGATCGGGTGCAGGTCACCGCCACCCGCACCGAGCGGGCCGTGAGCGACGTGGCGGCCACCGTGGACGTCATCGACCGTGAGCAGATGGACCGGCACCTGGCGCAGGACATCAAGGATCTGGTGCGCTACGAACCGGGCCTGTCGGTCACCCGCAGCGCGACCCGCTTCGGCCTGGATGGTTTCCGCATCCGTGGCCTGGACGGCAACCGCGTGCGCATCCAGACCGATGGCATCGTCATGCCGACCCGGTTCGACATCGGTTCGTTCGCCAGTTCCAACCGCAACTTCACCGACCTCGATACGCTCAAGCGCGTGGAGATCGTGCGTGGCCCGGCCAGTTCGCTGTACGGCTCCGATGCACTCGGTGGCGTGGTCGCGTTCGTCACCAAGGACCCGGCCGACTACCTCAAGGACGGCAAGAACAGCTACTTCGGCCTGAAGTTCGGCTACGACGGTGAGTGGAAGGGCCTGCTCGGCGGTGCCACGGCCGCCTTTGGTGGCGACCACTGGAGCGGCCTGGTCAACGTCAACCACCACCAGGGCCAGGAAACCGACAACAAGGGCACGGTGCGCAGCGACAACGACACCCGCACCGCGTCCAATCCGCAGGATCGCGACGGCCGCAGCCTGCTCAGCAAGCTGGTCTATGCACCCAGCGAAGACCAGCGCTTCCGCCTGACCGTGGAAGGCAACGAAGACACCACCGATACCAATGTGCTGTCGGCGATTGCCAGTGTTGCGCCGCGTCCCGGCGCGACGGCTGCGGCCACTGGCATGAAGTCCCACGACACCCAGAAGCGCAATCGAGTGTCCTTCGCCCACGAAATGGATGCGCTGGACCAGCCGTTCGCCGACAGCCTGCACTGGCAGGTGTACGCGCAGAACAGCGAAACCCGGCAGCAGACCGACGAAACGCGCACCGACGGCACCCGCCGCCACCGCGTGTTCTCCTTCGACCAGCATGCCTATGGCCTGCAGGCGCAGTTCAACAAGGCGTTCACCACCGGCAGCGTCGAGCACGCAGTGACCTACGGTTTCGAAGGCACCCGTACCGAGATCCGCCAGAAGCGCGACGGCTACCAGGTCAGCAAGGCGGGCGTGGTCAGCAACACGGTGCTGCCGGACACCTTCCCGGTGCGTGACTTCCCGATCAGCAAGACCACCGAGCTGGGCCTGTATGCACAGGATGAGATGCGCCTGGCCGACGGCAAGCTGTCGCTGGTGCCGGGCGTGCGCGTGGACCGCTACGAGCTGAAGCCGGAAGTGGACAGCATCTTCGCCGAAGACAACCCGACCACGGCCGTGGCGCAGCTGAAGAAGACCAGCGTGTCGCCGAAGCTGGGCATGGTCTGGCGCTTCACCGACCAGTGGTCGCTGTTCGCCGGTTATGCGCGTGGCTTCCGTTCGCCGCCGTACAACGACGTCAACATCGGCCTGACCAATGTCGCCTTCCGCTATACCGCCATCGCCAATCCGGACCTGAAGCCGGAAACCAGCGACGGCTACGAACTGGGCCTGCGCTTCATCGCGCCGGCGGCGTACGTCAGCGTCAGCGGCTACTACAACGACTACAAGGATTTCATCCAGTCCAACGTCGATACCGGCCGCAACGCACAGGGTTTGACCGTGTTCCAGTCGCAGAACATCGCCGAAGCACGCATCTATGGCGCGGAAATGAAGGCCGGCATCGAGTTCGGCGAGCTCAGCCCGGCGCTGAAGGGCTGGGCGCTGCGCAGTGCATTGGCATGGTCGCGTGGTGACAACCGGACCGATGACGAACCGCTGGCCTCGGTCGATCCGCTGCGTGGCACGCTGGGCCTGATGTACGACACCGATACCTGGGGCGTCGAACTGGCCGGCACCTTCGTGCAGCGCAAGAAGCGCCTGCCGCCGCCTGCTGCGCAGACCAATCCGAACGCACCGGCACCCTTCGTCTACCAGCCGGCCGGCTATGGCGTGCTCGACCTGATGGCGCACTGGAACTTCGCACCGGGTGCCACCTTCAATGTCGGCGTGTTCAACCTGGCCGACAAGCGCTACATCGAATGGTCGTCGATCTCCCCGAGCCTGATCACCAATCGCGCACTGAGCGATCGTTTCAGCAGCCCGGGCCGCACCTTCTCCGCCAGCCTTGCCGTTTCCTGGTGACCTCATGAGCCGAGCACTGTCCGCACGCAGGAATGACTCCATCGCCGCGCCGCACAGCGCGGCCTGGCCGACCCCGGCACAGCTGGCCACGCTCGGCACCGTGTTGTGCCTGTACCACGCCGACGGCAACGAGCTGGGTGGCTGGCGCCAGGCCGTACGCGTGCACGCCTGCCAGGGCGTGGACAGTGAAGGCCTGCGCGAGAGCCTGTGTTTCCTCGATGGCCGCGGCCGCTGCGTGTGGCGTTTGTACCTGCTGCCCGACAGCGACTTCCTGGCCTGGGACCGCCTGGTCGCGGCGCTGCCGCCGGGACCGGAACACGACAGCGATGGCAGCGTCGGCGAACGACTGTGGCGGCGCCTGGCCGGCCATCTCGGTGGCCAGCGCTGGCGCCTGTGCGCGCTGCGCCTGCATGCCGCCGACGACGGGCGCACCCTGGCGGCCAGCCTGTCGACCCTGTCCTCGCTGGGCGCGGCCACCGCGCGCCGCATCGCACGCCTGGAAAACGCTGAAGGCGAACTGGCAATCGACGACTGTTGTTGTGCCGACGCCGCCCGGCGCCAAGCGCCACGGATTCCCGGCGACCTGCCGCTGATCCGCCTGTGACCCTCTCCTGATGGAACGCCCGTTGGCCACGGATGGCCGCTCAATGAATCTGCAACCCCGAAGGAAGACCCCGATGAAGCTCCAGACAGCCAGCGCCATGCTGCTGCTCGCCGCCAGCGGCGTGGCCAGCGCGCAGCCCTCCGATATCGCCCGCGACCACGACAGCATCCTTGCCATGCAGGGTGAGTACACCGTGGACTTCGCGTTCGACGAGACCGTGCTGCTGAAGCCGGGCTACGAGCGTGCACCGGCGATGCGCAGCGGTGGCAGCGAAGTGGTCATCGTGGTCGAGGACACGCCGAAGCGCATCGTGCTGCAGCACCTGCTGCTGGACGAGAAGAGCGGCCACATCACCAAGCACTGGCGCCAGGACTGGGTGTATGAAGCACCGAACCGTTTCGAGTTCAGTGCAGACCAGACCTGGAAGGTGCGCAGCATTCCGGCGGCGGTAAACCAGGGCGCCTGGACCCAGTGCGTGTACGAAGTGAGCGACGCGCCACGCTACTGCGGCACCGGCACCTGGACCTACACCAACAACGTGCCGAGCTGGACCAGCGACCTGAGCTGGCGCCCGCTGCCGCGCCGTGAGTACACCAAGCGCAGCGACTACAACGCGCTGGCCGTGATCAACCGCCACACGCTGACCCCGAACGGCTGGACCCACGAACAGTTCAACACCAAGGTGCAGCGCAACGCCGACGGCAGCCAGGTGGAGATCGCACGCGAGTTCGGCTTCAACGACTACGTGAAGACCACCGAGGTCGACTTCACCCCGGCGCGCGACTACTGGAAGGCCACCGCCGGTTACTGGGCCAAGGTGCGCCAGCGCTGGGACGGTTTCCTGACCCAGGCCCCGGGCGTGCACCTGAAGACCAGGATCGACGGCATGGCGATGATCATTCCGCTGTTCACCCAGGCCGAAGAAATCCAGTCCGGCAAGAAGGTGAAGGACAAGCAGATCGACGAAGTGTTCGCCAAGTACGTGGAAAAAGCCCAGTAGATCCACGCCGGATATCCGCTCCTGGTAGGTGCCGAGCTTGCTCGGCACGCTCTCGGCGTTGAACGCACACGCCACGCGTGGATGCCCTGCACTCAGGACGTCGGCCCACTAAAGGTGTTCAGGTCCAGCCCGGCGTCCTGGAAAGCACGCAGAGTGGCCTGCAGGCTTGCCTCGTCATCGCGTGTGCGGACGCCCATGATCGCTTCGTTGCAGCGCGCGCGATCGGTGCTGCACGCCTTCCGGTCGGGCAGCAGCAGCGCGGTCTGTGCGACCAGGATCGCCATGTGCGCCACTTCCTTTCTTGGCTTCGGTTGGCCCTGGTAGAACCGGTCGAATTCCGCACGCAGGTCGGCCAGGACCTCAACATCGCCACGCGTGCGCGCCATGCCTGCCGGAACCAGATAGGTCTCGCGGCCTTCGTGGAAGGCGCGCACCTCGTCGGCCAGCACTGTTTCCAGCACGAAGGTCTGAACCGCGTCAGGAACATAGCCATCCGCCGCGCGGGCGCCTGCGGGCAGCACCGCGGCGAGCAGCGGGGAACTGGCCAGGAGGGCGCGCAGACAGACGCAGTATTTCATCTTCGTTCCTTGAACATCGGGAGCGCGGGAGCAACGTTCCGCGTTTCCGGACGATCTGATCGGGTGGGGCGCGCAGCATACCGCCCGTCCCACCCGTGTGAGTCACAACCGCGTCAGGCTTCGCGCAGGGCCAGCGCCGGCGAGGTATGCAGGATGCGCCGCGTGCCCCACCAGCCGGCCAGCAGGCTCAATCCGATGCCGGCCACGCCGCCCAGCAGCAGTCCCGGCCAGGGTGGCAGCAACGGCAGCTCGAACACCTTCTGCGAGACCGCCACGCCGATGGCGGCGGCCGCACCCACCGCAAGCAACGCGGCCAGCGTGCCCAGTGCACCAAACTCAACCAGCACCGCACCGCGCAGCTGGCGACGGGTCGCGCCCAGCGTGCGCAGCACCGCGCTGTCGTAGCGGCGCTCGCCGGCCGTGGCCTGCAGCGCGGCCAGCAGCACCAGCACACCTGCCAGCAGGCTGAACACCATCACCAGCTGCACCGCCTGCGCCACCCGCTCCATCACATCGCGCACCTGCGAGATCACCGCATCCACGTCCAGCAGCGACAGGTTCGGTTGCGCACGCACCAGCTCGCCCAGCCCGGCCGCCTTGCCGGCAGGCAGATGGAATGCCGACAGCAGGTTGTGCGGGGTGTCACCCACGGCATTGGGGTTCAACAGCACGAAGAAGTTGGGGCGGAAGGTGTTCCAGTCCGCCTTGCGCAGGCTGGTGACGGTGAATTCGCGCTCCTGCTCGCCCACCGCAATGGTGATGCGGTCGCCGGGGTACACGCCGTAGCGCTTGGCCCAGCCGATCTCCACCGAGGCTTCCGGTGCGGTGCTGTCGGCTTTCCAGAACGCGCCATTGACCAGCGTATTGGCCGGCGGGAACGTGCTGCGCCAGCTGAAATTCAGTGGCCGGTTCTCGTCATCGTCGTCGCGCTGGCCGCCCTGCGCCGGTTGCCCGTCCTGACCCGGCTCGCGGTCCACGCGCAGCGGCGGCTTGCCGTTGATGGCGATCAGGCGCCCGGTGGCCATCGGTTCGATGCTGGCGTCGTTGGCACCCAGCCCGCGCAGCGTTGCCAGCACACTGTCGCGCTGTTCGGGCTGGATGTTGATCAGGAAGTAGTTCGGCGTGTCCGCGGGCAGCCGCTCGCGCCACTGCTGCAGCAGGCCGGGGCCGGTCACCGCCAGCAGCAACAGCGCGCACAGCGACAGCGACAGCCCGACCAGCTGCATCACCGCCAGCAGGCGGCGCCGGGTCAGTGCGGCCAGGCCCAGTCGCCAGTTGCCATGCAGGCGATGCTGCAGGCCGCGCAGCAACTGCAGCAGCACGAAGCCGACCACCCCGGCCGCCACCGCCAGCGCGGCCAGACCACCCAGCACCCACAGCGCCAGCTTGAGGTCACCGGTGACCTGCACCGCCAGCAACAGGCTCGCCCCCAGCGCGGCCACATAGGCCAGCAGCGAGGCCGGCGGCAGGGAGGCGAAGGAACGGTTGAGCACGCGCATCGGCGGCACCCCGCGCAGGCGCAGCAGCGGTGGCAGGCCGAAGCCGAACAGCAGCAACAGGCCGATGCCGGCACCGGTCAGCGCCGGCATCGCTTCCGGCAGCGGCAGGCGCTGCGGCACCAGGCTGCCCAGCACCTGCACCAGCCCTTCCTGCGCGGCCATGCCCAGGCCGATGCCAAGCGCGCAGGCCGGCACTGCCAGCATCAGCAGCTGCAGTGCCAGGCCGAGCAGTATGTCGCGCTGGCGCGCACCCAGGCAGCGCAGGATCGCCACCTGGTCGATACGGCGCAGGGCAAAACGGTTGGCCGCCAGCGCGGTCGCCACGCCGGCCAGCAGTACTGCCAGCAGCGCGCTCAGGCCGAGGAAGCGGCCGGCCAGATCGAAGGCCTGGCGCACGCCGCGCTGGGTGTCATCCACGCTCAGCAGGCGCAGGCCCTTCACTTGTGGCAGCAGCCACTCACGCAGGGACGCGACCTGCCCGGGTGGTCCTGCAAACATCAGCCGATAGTTGATGCGGCTGCCGGGGCCGAGCAGGCCGGTGCCCTCAACATCGGCGCGGTTGACCAGCAGGGTCGGCGAGAGCGTCAGCAGGTCGCCACCGGTGTCCGGTTCGGCCTCGATGATGCCGGCGATGCGCAGTGTGCCTGCGCCGAATTCGAGGTCATCGCCGGTCTTCAGCCCCAGCCCCTGCAGCAGGCGCGGGTCGGCATAGGCCTGGCCCTTGGGTGGCATGCCGGCCTCGGCGATCAGCGCGCCACCGGGCGTGCTGCGCACCCGCAGCGTGCCGCGCAGTGGATAGCCCGCCTGCACCGCCTTGATGCTGGCCATCTGGCTGGCATCACCGTTGAACAGCACGCTGCCGAAGCTGGCGATACGGGTGAAGGCCAGTCCGCGCCGTTGTGCCTCATCGGCGAACGCCTGCGGCGGGTCATCGCGCCCGGCAATGCCGAGGTCACCGCCGAGCATTTCCGCTGCGCTGCCGGTCAGTGCCAGGTTGACCCGGTTCACCAGCGTACCGACTGCGGTCATCACCGCCACGCCCAGTACCAGCGCGGCGAACACGGTCAGCAGGTCGCCGGCCAGGGCCTCGCGACGCAGCGCGCGCCACGCATGCCGCAGCAGGTTCATGCCTGGGCCCCATGTTCAACCGGCAGCAGGCGGCCGTCGTCGATGCGATGGATGTACTGGCAGCGCTGGGCCAGACGCAGGTCATGGGTGACCAGCACCAGGGTGGTGCCGCTGCCGGCGTTCAACTCGAACAGCAGGTCGCTGATGTGCTGGCCGGTGGCGTGGTCCAGCGAGCCGGTCGGTTCGTCGGCAAACAGGATGCGTGGGCGGGTGACGAAGGCACGCGCCAGTGCCACGCGTTGCTGTTCACCGCCGGACAACTGGCGCGGGTAGTGGCGGGCGCGATGGGCCAGGCCCACCTGGGCCAGCACCTCGTCCACCCGCGCGCGGTCCTCGCGTCCGGCCAGCTCCAGTGGCAGCGCGACGTTCTCGGCGGCGGTCAGTGCCGGCAGCAGGTGGAAGCTCTGGAACACGAAACCGACCTCGCGTGCGCGCAGCTGGGCGCGTGCTTCCTCGTCAAGGTTTCCCAGGTCATGCCCGGCCAGGCTGATGCGGCCGCGGCTGGGCAGGTCCAGCCCGGCCAGCAGGCCGAGCAGGGTGGTCTTGCCGGAACCTGAAGCACCGACGATGGCCACGCTGGTGCCTTCATGGACGGTCAGGGTGATGTTGTCCAGTATGTGGACTTCACCCTCCGGGCCCTGCACGGACTTGCCGACCTGGTCGACGGCGATGGCGACGGGCGCGCTGCGGGGGGACAGGCTGTCGATGAGGAGACTCCAATGCGCAAGACGGGATGGAGCCGGCAAGCCGGCGCGATGATGATGCTGCTGCTAGCGTTCCTGCTGTTGCCGGGGCTGGCCTGTGCCAAAGGTCCGGCCGGTACCGTGCTGGTGCTCGGCGACAGCCTCAGTGCAGCCCACAATATCCCCGCCGACGCCGGCTGGGTCAGCCTGCTGCAGCAGCGGGTCAGGCAGCAGTCGAAAACGCCGGCGCGCATCGTCAACGCCAGTATGAGCGGGGAGACCACCGCCGGCGCGCTGACCCGCCTGCCGGGCCTGCTGGCCAAGGAAAAACCGACCGTGGTGGTGATTGCCCTCGGTGGCAATGACGCGCTGCGTGGGCTGACCCCGGCGCAGGTGCAGGGCAACCTGGAAAAGATGGTGCAGGCCAGCCAGAAGGCCGGTGCCAAGGTGCTGCTGCTGGGCATCGACGTGCCGCCCAATTACGGCCCGGCCTACCGCCAGCGCCTGGCGGCCGCCTACAAGGCGCTGGCCACGCAGTACAAGGTGCCGCTGCTGCCGTTCCTGCTGGAGGGCGTGGCCCTGCAGCCGGGCATGATGCAGGCCGATGGCCTGCACCCGACCGCACAGGCGCAGCCGAAGGTGCTGGACAACGTCTGGCCGCTGCTGCGCCCCCTGCTCTGAACGATTTACTTCCCTCTTGACGGAACTTCACATCGCGTCCACCGTCGATCCGGCATGTTTCACAAAGCTGAAGTTAGAGGGAATCACATGCGTCAGACGAAGGAGACCTCCGGCTTGGTGCTGGTGGTCGAAGACAACCGCAACATCTCCGAGATGATCGGGGAATACCTGGAAGGTCGCGGCTTCGAAGTCGACTATGCACAGGACGGCCTGGATGGCTACCGCCTTGCGGCGGAGAACAGCTATGACGTCGTGGTGCTCGACTTGATGTTGCCGCGCCTGGATGGCATCGAAGTGTGCCGTCGCCTGCGCAACGATGCGCGCAAGTCCACCCCGGTGCTGATGCTCACGGCACGCGACACGCTGGACGACAAGCTCACCGGCCTCGGTTTCGGCGCCGATGACTACCTGACCAAGCCGTTCGCGATCCAGGAGCTGGAAGCCCGCCTGCGCGCGCTGATCCGCCGCGAACGTCGCCAGGTGGGGTCGGAAGTACTGAAGGTCGCCGACCTGGTGCTTGATCCGGTCAGCATGCGTGCCACCCGTGCCGGTACCGAGCTGCAGCTGTCGCCGATCGGCCTGCGCCTGCTGACCATCCTGATGCGCGAATCGCCGCGCGTGGTCACCCGCCAGGAGATCGAACGCGAGATCTGGGGCAACGGCCTGCCGGATTCGGACACCCTGCGCAGCCATCTGTACAACCTGCGCAAGATCATCGACAAGCCGTTCGACCGTCCGCTGCTGCATACCGTGCAGAGTGCCGGCTACCGCATTGCCGACATCGCCCAGCCGATGGCCTGAGCAGGCCCGCGCCGGTGCAGCCGCAGGCCGGGCCGGGATGCGGCCACGGACGAGGGCGGGGGATGACCGGATGGTGCTGCCACCGGTCATCGCCCATGCATCCGCACGGCGCAGTGCGCTGCCTATAATCGCAGCGCTCTGACCGGGACCCCGCAATGCCGCACGGCCTGCCGCGCAAGATCCGTATCGCTTTCATCCTGCAGGCAGTGCTGGCCAGCCTGGGCATCCTGCTGGGTGCGTGGCTGGTCTCGCTGGTGATCAAGCACAGCCTGGTTGGCGCCGCCCTGCGCGAGGAGGCAGCGTACTTCTGGACGCTGCACGAGGCCTCGCCGGTGCAGCCCCCACCCAACACCCAGAACATCCGTGGCTACCTGCTGGAAAGCGGGCAGTCGGCCCTGTCGTTGCCGGCCAACCTGCGCAACCTGGAGCCCGGCTTCCACGAACTGCCCAAGGACGACCAGCTGGTGCTGGTCGATGTACGCCCGGCCGGCCGCCTTTACCTGGTGTTCCTGCGTTCGCGCGCGGAGATGCTGGCGTTCTGGTTCGGCATCGTGCCGGTGCTGCTGACCCTGCTGGCGGTGTATGGCGCCAGCTGGGTGACCTATCGGGCCTCCAAGCGCCTGGTGTCGCCGGTGAACTGGCTGGCGCGGCGCGTCTCACGCTGGGATCCGGGCCACCCGGAGGCGGCCGACCTGGAACCGAACAAGCTGCCGGCGGACATGCAGGGCGAGACCCGGCAGCTGGCGGCCGCACTGCATTCGCTGGCCAACCGGGTCAGCGCGCATGTGGCGCGCGAGCGCAATTTCACCCGCGACGCCAGCCATGAACTGCGCACACCGCTGACCGTCATCCGCGTCGCCAGCGACATGGCACTGGGCGATGACAGCCTGGAGCCGCGCCTGCGCCGCAGCCTGCAGCGCATCCAGCGTGCAGGCCGTGACATGGAGGCGGTGATCGATGCCTTCCTGATCCTGGCACGCGAGGCCGACGTCGAGCCCCAGGTCGAGCTGTTCGACGTCAACGACATCGTCCGCTATGAAGTCGACAACGCCAACGAACTGCTGGGTACGCGCCCGGTGTCGGTGCACCTGCACAGCGATGGCCCGGTGCAGCTGCATGCGCCGCCGCGGGTGCTGCAGGTGGTGGTCAGCAACCTGGTGCGCAACGCCTGCAGCTACACCGACGAAGGGCGCATCGACGTGCAGGTGCACAACGACCGGGTGGTGGTGCGCGATACCGGTATCGGCATGTCGGCCGACGCGCTGTCGCGGGCCTTCGAGCCGTTCTACCGTGCCGAGCCGAGCCGTCCGCAGGGCACCGGCCTGGGCCTGTCGATCGTGCGCCGGCTGTGCGACCGCTTCGGCTGGAAGGTCAGCCTGGCCAGCGAGCCGGGCCAGGGCACCCAGGCCACGGTGATCTTCCGCTGAGGCGGCACCTGCTGCCTCGGTAGATGCCGACCTTGGTCGGCGCTTTCAACAGGATTCACGCCGGTGCCCTATGCCAACCAAGGTTGGCATCTACCGGAGCGCGAGCGCGTGGCGCCCTCCGGCGCCCGTCCGCCTCAGTTGCAGTTGACCTTCGGCGCCAGTGCCTTGGTCCAGATGTCATAGCCGGCCGGGGTCATGTGCAGCATGTCCTCGCGGAACAGCGACGCATCCGGCTGGCCATCGGTGCCGAGCATGGGTGTGTAGACGTCGGTGAAACCGGTGTTGGGCAGCTTGGCCAGGGCGGCCTTGATCAGCGCGTTGGCCTCGTTGATCGCCGGCAGCAGATGCGCACGCGATGGGCTCGGCTTGATCGACAGGTACTCGACCCTGGTCTTCGGCAGGTCGCGGTGCACGCGCTGCACGAAGGCAACCACATCGTCGCGCACCTGCACGGCGCTGCGGCCGCTGTTGAGGTCGTTGTCACCGGCGTAGAAGAACACCTTGCACGGCGCATACGGCACTACGATGCGGTCGGCATACCAGGTGCTGTCGCGCACTTCCGAACCACCGAAGCCACGGTTGAACACCGGCTGGCCGGGGAAGTCGGCTGCCAGGCCTTCCCACATGCGGATCGAGGAGCTGCCGATGAATTCGATGCCGCCCCGTGGCGGCGGGTTGGCCTGGTCGGCGCTGGCGAAGCGGGCCATGTCGCCGGCCCAGGCCACGTTGGAGACCTGCTCGGGCACGCGCGGCGGCTTGGTCGGGCTCAGCGCCTGGGCCAGGGGGGCGACGGTCAGCAGGCCCAGCATCAGCAGGCAGGTACGGCGACGGGACATCAGGCGCTCCAGCAGGGAAGGGGACAGCCATCATAGAAGCTGGGGCGGGCCGGGGCTTGCCCCTGGCAGTCCATTCACCGGGCCGGTGCCGGGATGCGGCTGGCGGCCTTGTGGCAAAATGGCGGCCATCTGCCTATCCCTGTGCACCCATGATTCCCTGCCGTGCGTCTGAGCGGTCGCTGCGCCGCGCCCCTGTTGCTGGATGTGCCACCCGTGGCTGATCAGTTCGGCCATCTGCCCCGCGGCCCGCGCCGCATCTTCCAGGCCGCCCGCTGGTCCTGGCAGGGCCTGCGCGCCGCCTGGCTGCATGAGTCCTCGTTCCGGCTGGAGGTCTACCTGCTGATCCTGCTGACCCCGGTCGCGATCTGGCTGGGCCAGACCCCGGTCGAGCGCGCGCTGCTGATCGGCTCGATGCTGCTGGTGCTGGCGATGGAACTGGCCAACTCGGCCATCGAGGCGGTGATCGAGCGCTACGGCAGCGAGATCCACGAACTGGCCGGTCGCGCCAAGGACATGGGCTCGGCGGCGGTGTTCGTGCTGATGATGAACGTGCTGCTGTGCTGGGCGCTGGTCGTGGTCCCGCATGCAATGGCCGGCAATTACGGCTGAAACCCCATTCCCCCACTGCCTTGAAGAGTTTCCATGTCCTTTGAGTTCCTCGCCGACCCCAATGCCTGGGTGACCCTGTTCACGCTCAGCGCGCTGGAAATCGTGCTCGGCATCGACAACCTGGTGTTCATTTCCATCGCGGTCAGCAAGCTGCCGGAAGAGCGGCGTCCGTTCGCACGCAAGCTCGGCATCGCGGTGGCCTGCATCACCCGCATCGGCCTGCTGGTGTCGCTGGCCTACCTGGCGCACATGGCGGCCAACCTGTTCACCGTGGCCGGCATGGGCATCTCCATCCGCGACCTGGTGCTGATCGTCGGTGGCCTGTTCCTGATCATCAAGGGCTGCATGGAGATCAAGGAACTGATCAGCGGTGGCGAGGACGAAGACCCCAGCACCACCAAGGCGTCGGCCGTGTTCGGCTACGTGATCGCCCAGATCGCGGTGATCGACATCGTGTTCTCGCTGGACTCGGTGATCACCGCCGTCGGCATCGCCGACCACATCCCGGTGATGGTGGCCGCCATCCTGCTGTCGGTGCTGGTGATGCTGCTGGCCGCCAACCCGCTGGGCCGCTTCATCGACGCCAACCCGACCGTGAAGATGCTGGCCCTGGCCTTCATCCTGATGATCGGTGCGGTGCTGATCCTGGACGGCCTGGACGTGCACGTGCCCAAGCCCTACATCTACGCCGCGATGGGCTTCTCGGTGCTGGTGGAGTGGCTGAACCTGCTGATGCGCCGCCGCGCCCGCGAACACCACGTGCCGGGTGCCGGCGACTGGTAAGCGCATGACCCCGAACCCCCGGCCAACGCCGGGGGTTCTTCGTTCTGCCTTGTAGAGCCGAGCCCATGCTCGGCTGACCGGCAGGAAGCAGCCGAGCATGGGCTCGGCTCTACACCGGAACCGCGGTTTTGGCACTCGCAGCGGAATTCCGGCATCCACTTGTGAACCAGGATCAACAGTGTTTTCCCAGGGCGAGGCTTAATCCGGAACAGCAGAGCGCGCAGGCTACGCACTCCCGATTCCCGCCCCCAGGAAACCCTCCCATGAATTCCAGAGCCGCCTTGCTGGCGCTTGCCGTCGGCGCCTTCGCCATCGGAACCACCGAGTTTGCGCCGATGGGCCTGTTGCCAGTCATCGCCGACGGCGTGGGCGTGGGCATTCCCACCGCCGGCATGCTGATCACCGCCTACGCCGTGGGCGTGATGCTGGGGGCCCCGGTGATGACGCTGCTGATGGGACGGTTCGGCAAGCGCACCGCGCTGATGCTGCTGATGTCGATTTTCGTGGTTGGCAACCTGCTCTCGGCACTGGCCCCGAACTACGGCCTGCTGCTGCTGTCGCGTCTGGTCACCAGCCTCAATCACGGTGCCTTCTTCGGCATCGGTGCGGTGGTCGCCGCCAGCCTTGTGCCTAAGGACAAGCAGGCTGCTGCCGTGGCCACCATGTTCATGGGCCTGACCATCGCCAACATTGGCGGCGTGCCGCTGGCCACCTGGGTGGGCCAGCAATTGGGCTGGCGCCTGTCCTTCGCCGGTACGGCGGTGCTGGGCCTGGTCGCGATCACCGCGCTGGGCTTCGCGCTGCCGGCGTCTGCGCCGGGTCCGCGCCCGGACGTGCGTCGCGAACTGAAGGCGATCGTGCAGCCGCAGGTGTTGCTGGCGATGGGCACCACGGTCCTCGGCGCGGGCGCGATGTTCACCCTCTACACCTACGTGGCGCCGGTGCTGACCGAGTTGACCGGTGCCTCCAACGCCTTCATTGCGATGTCGCTGGCCCTGATCGGTATCGGCTTCACCTTCGGCAACGGCATCGGCGGGCGCATGGCTGACTGGTCGCTGGATGGCGCCACCCGCATCCTGTTGGCCGCTTTGGCGGTGCTGATGTTCGTGCTGCCGTTGGCCTTCATGCACCATGCTACTGCGGCGCTGGGCGTGCTGCTGTTCGGCGCGGCAACCTTTGCGATCGTGCCGCCGCTGCAGATCCGGGTGATGCAGGCGGCCAGCGAGGCGCCGGGTCTGGCATCGTCGATCAACGTGGGTGCGTTCAACCTGGGCAATGCCGTGGGTGCGGCGCTGGGCGGTGCGGTGATCAGTTCGGGCCTGGGCTACGCGGCAATTCCGGTGGCCGGTGGCCTGCTGGCGGCATCCGGTTTGGTGCTGGCATGGCTGGGGCGTCCTCGCACTGCGGTGGCTGAGGCCTGCTGAGGGGGGGAGAGTTTCCGGCAGGGCTGCGCCCTGCACCCGCCGAGGCAACGTCAACGTCAAAAACGGGCTATCCGTGGGATGGCGGGGTGGGTCAGTTTGCGGGGGACGCCGCAAGTACGTCCGTGTAGGCTCGGTCGCGCCATCCATGGCGCTCACGCCCCCGCAAACTGACCCACCCCGCCTTCGACAGTTTTCCGCGATCTGTCGGAACGGCGTCCCGCTCTGGTAGGTGTCGACCTTGGTCGACACGAATGCCTGAAGAACCGCGTTTTGCTTTTGATTTTTCTTTTGATCTTCCCGCGGTGGGCAGGAAACCGTATGAGGCCGGGCGGGTGGGCGTGGCGGGGGTATCCGCGCCATGGATGGCGCGGCTAAGCCTCCAGGGACGGATTCACGGCGTCCCCCGCCATGCCCACCCGCCCGGACTACTCACGCGATCCATGAGCATGGCCACCGCGGAGGGGGCGGCGCCCGATGGCCGGTCTTTCACCCGAACCATGGCATGCTCGGCGCCAAGCCCACCCGGAACCTCCGCCATGCGCCTGTTCACCCGTGTCCTGCCCCTGATGCTGCTGGCCTCCCTGCTCTCCGGCTGTGGCTACAACGCCATCCAGCAGAAGGATGAAGCGGTCAAGGCCAGCTGGTCGGAGGTCATCAACCAGTACAAGCGCCGCGCCGACCTGGTGCCCAACCTGGTGCAGACCGTGAAGGGCTTCGCCAGCCAGGAAGAGCGCGTGCTGACCGAGGTCACCAACGCCCGTTCGCGTGTCGGCCAGATCAACGTCAATGCCGACGACGAAGCCTCGCTCAAGCAGTTCCAGCAGGCCCAGGGCGAACTCGGCAGCGCGCTGTCGCGGCTGCTCGTGGTCACCGAGAACTATCCGGAGCTGAAGTCCAACCAGAACTTCCGCGACCTGCAGGCGCAGCTGGAAGGTACCGAGAACCGGGTCACCGTCGCCCGCGGCCGTTACATCCAGCAGGTGCAGGACTACAACACCTACATCCGCTCGTTCCCACAGGTGATCACCGCCAAGATCTTCGGCTACAAGACCAAGCCGAACTTCACCGTGGAAAACGAAGCGCAGATCTCCAACGCGCCGGCGGTCGATTTCGGCAACGCGCCGCAGCAGCAGCCGGCACCGCAGCCGGGCCACTGACCCATGCGCCTTGCCACTGCGCTGCTGGCCCTGCTGCTGTGGCTGCCGCTGGCCTCGCAGGCGCAGCAGCTGGCGCCGGTTCCTGCGCTGGATTCGCCGGTGGTCGATACCACCGGCACGCTGGATGCCACGCAGAAGCAGGCGCTGGTGCAGCAGGCGATGGAACTGCAGCAGCGCAAGGGCAGCCAGCTGCAGGTGCTGGTGGTGCCCACCACCCAGCCGGAAGACATCGCGCAGTACACCACGCGCGTCTTCGACCAGTGGCAGATTGGCCGCAAGGGCGTGGATGACGGCGTGCTGCTGGTAGTGGCCAAGGATGACCGGCGCGTGCGCATCGAACCCGGCTACGGCCTGGAAGGCGCGATTCCCGATGCCATCGCCAACCGGGTCATCCAGGAATACCTGGTGCCGCGCTTCCGCAGCGGCGACTACGCCGGTGGCATCACCGACGCCACGGCGGTGCTGGTCAAGCTGATCGACGGCGAAACGCTGCCGGCACCGGTCAGCGGCCATCGCGGGCGTGATCCCAGCGGTGGCGGTGATACCTGGTTCCTGGCGCTGTTCATCGGTGTGTTCGCCGGCAGCATCCTGCGCGGCGTGTTCTCGCGGGTGCCGCGTCCGCTGCGTGGCGTGCTCGGCGGTGCCGGTGCAGCCCTGGCGGCGTTCCTGTTCACGTCCACGCTGCTGGCCAGTGGCCTGGCGGGCATCGTGGGCCTGATCGTGGCCATGCTCTCAGGCCACCCGGGCCGCTTTGCCGGTGGCGGTGGCTGGGGCGGTGGCAGCTGGGGCGGCGGAGGCGGCTTTGGCGGTGGCGGCGGCTGGGGCGGTGGTGGTGGCCGCTCCGGCGGTGGCGGTGCTTCGGGGGGCTGGTGATGATCCAACGACTGTGTCGTCATGTGTTTTCGCCGTCGGTACGGCGCGCGTTCCCGCCGGCCACGCTGCAGGCGATCACCGAGGCCATCGCGGCCGGTGAGCAGCGCCACGGCGGGCAGGTGATGTTCGCGGTGGAAGCGGACCTGCCGCTGGCCGCGCTGTGGCACAGGGTCAGCCCGCGCCAGGCCGCCGAACATGCCTTCGCCCGTCTGCGCACCTGGGATACCACCCATAACAATGGCGTGCTGATCTACCTGCTGCTGGCTGACCACGCCATCGAGATCGTCGCCGACCGGGGCCTGCACGGCCGGGTCAGCCCGGCGCAGTGGCAGCGGGTCTGCACCCACCTGCGCGAGGGCCTGCGTGGCTCCCATCCGGTGGAAGCGCTGCAGGATGCCATCGACGAGGTCTCCAGCCTGATCGAAGGGCACTTTCCGGCCTCGACGCGGTCGAACGATGACGCGTTGCCGAACTCGCCCCAGCTCCTTGGTTGAGCCGGGGCGGCACTGGCCCGAGAATAGGCGTTCAACCGCAAGGCACCTTCCATGATCTATTTCCACGACATCGACCCCATCGCCCTCTCGCTGGGGCCGATCAAGGTGCACTGGTACGGCATCATGTACCTGCTCGGCTTCACCGCCGCCTGGCTGCTGGGCCGCAAGCGCATCGCCGCCGGGCGCCTGCCGGGCGTCGATGCCAATGGTTTCTCCGACCTGCTGTTCTACGCCATGCTCGGCGTGGTGCTGGGCGGGCGCATCGGCTACATGCTGTTCTACGCGCTGGGCGATTTCCTGCACAACCCGCTGCTGCTGTTCAAGGTGTGGGACGGTGGCATGAGCTTCCACGGTGGCCTGCTGGGCGTCCTGGGTGCCTGCTGGTGGTGGTCGCGCAAGCACGCGCTGCACTTCTTCGACACCATGGATTTCATGGCGCCGCTGGTGCCGCTGGGCCTGGGCTTCGGCCGCATCGGCAACTTCATCGGCGCCGAGCTGTGGGGCAAGTACACCGACGGCACGTGGGGCGTGGTGTTCCCGTCCGGCCTGCCGGCGCCGCTGAACCAGCTCGACCACGCGACCCTGCAGGCGCAGTTCGCGACCGGCGCGTTGAACCAGTTCGCACGGCATCCCTCGCAGCTGTATGAAGCATTCCTGGAAGGCCTGGTGATGTTCGTGGTGCTGTGGACGGTGTCGGCCAAGCCGCGCCATCGCTATCTGGTCGGTGGCCTGTTCGCGCTGTTGTACGGCCTGTTCCGCTTCGCAGTCGAGTTCGTGCGCATGCCCGACAACGGCATTTACGTGGCCTTCGACTGGTTGACCCGCGGCCAGATCCTCAGCCTGCCGCTGATCGCCTTCGGCCTGGTGCTGCTGGTGATGTCGCGCCGCGCACCGGTGCTGCAGCCGCAGCTGCCGGTGGCCACCGAGGGCAAGGCATGAAGCCCTACCTGGACCTGCTGGCGCACGTGCTCGAACACGGTGCCGAGAAGAGCGACCGTACCGGTACCGGCACCCGCAGCGTGTTCGGCTGGCAGATGCGCTTCGACCTCAACGAAGGCTTCCCGCTGGTCACCACCAAGAAACTGCACCTGCGCTCGATCATCCATGAGCTGCTGTGGTTCCTGAAGGGCGACACCAACATCGGCTACCTGAAGGACAACCAGGTGCGGATCTGGGACGAGTGGGCCGATGCGAACGGCGACCTCGGCCCGGTCTACGGAAAGCAGTGGCGCAGCTGGGCCACCGCCGATGGCGGCGAGATCGACCAGATGCAGTGGCTGGTGGACGAGATCAAGCGCAATCCCGATTCGCGCCGGCTGGTGGTCAGCGCTTGGAACGTGGGCGAGCTTTCGCAGATGGCGCTGATGCCGTGCCACAACCTGTTCCAGTTCTACGTGGTGGACGGCAAGCTCAGCTGCCAGCTGTACCAGCGCAGCGGCGACATCTTCCTCGGCGTGCCGTTCAACATCGCCAGCTATGCGCTGTTGACTCACATGGTGGCGCAGGCCACCGGCCTGGGCGTGGGTGATTTCGTGCATACGCTGGGCGATGCGCACCTGTATTCGAACCACTTCGAGCAGGCGCGCGAGCAGCTGTCGCGTGAACCGCGCGCGCTGCCGACGCTGTGGTTGAACCCGGAGGTGACCGATCTGTTCGGCTTCCAGTTCGACGATATCCGCATCGATGGCTACGATCCGCACCCGGCGATCAAGGCGCCGGTGGCGGTATGAGTTCCCGATTGATTTCCAGCGGCCTGCTGGCGCTGTGCGGCATGTTGCCGCTGGCCATGGTGCAGGCCGGACCGGCCGATACGCTGTCGCTGGCCCGGCAGGTCAACGAGCAGATCGTGCACAAGCACATGCGCGAGGAAGTGCAGGCGTTCGCCGGGGCCTTCAACGGCAGCACGATGATGCCCCAGGATGTGCCGGAAGGCTGCCGGGCGCAGATGCGTGAGGCGGTAACCGGCATGTACACGGCGATGACCGAGCACCTGAAGGCGGGTGTCGAGGATCCGGCCTATCAGCGCACACTCGAGCAGCAGCTTGCCACCGTCTATTCCAGTGACCAGTTGCAGGCATTTCTGGCACGTCGTGCCAGCACCGACACTGCCGCGTTGTCGGCAGACATCCTGTCAGGACCGGGGCTGAAGGATATCGAAGAGGCGCAGAAGCAGAAGATCCTCGATGGCCTGGATGAGCAGTCCACGTCCAGCCCCGAGCTGGCAGCGGCGCTGCAGGCCGCCAGTGCCGCCAACGCTGCCTGCGAACGCCTGCAGATCGACGCCAGCTGAGGAGGTGGTAGCAATGAAGCTGTCGATGATCGTGGCGCTGGATCGCAACCGTGGCATCGGCCAGGGCAATGCCATGCCCTGGCACCTGCCGGATGATTTCAGGCACTTCAAGGCGCTCACCCTGGGCAAGCCGATCCTGATGGGGCGCAAGACGGCCGAGTCGATCGGCCGCGTGCTGCCGGGGCGGACCAACCTGGTGCTGACCCGCAGCGGCCAGGTGCCGTTCGAGGGCATGCGGGCGGTGGCGTCGCTGGACGAGGCGAAGGCGATTGCCGAAGACGAGGGCGCCAGCGAGCTGTGCATCATCGGTGGCGGCGAGATCTTCCACCAGCTGCTGGACCAGGCCAGTGACCTGTACCTGACCTGGGTGGATGCCGAAGTCCCCGCCGATACCCATTTCCCCGAAGTGGACGTGCGGGACTGGCGGGAAGTGAGCAGCGAGCTGCACACGGCCGACGAACGCCATGCCTACGCGTTCCGCTTCGTGCACTACGTGCGCCGCTGATCGTCGCAACGCCCCTGTAGCGTCGAGCCATGCTCGACTGCTGTCGGCGGACACATCGGGGAGCCGAGCATGGCTCGGATTACAGGATTGCCTACGGCCTCCGGTAATGCCCGATGATGGCATGCTGGAACAGCAGATTCTCTTCGCGCGTGCCGCGCGCGATGTTGTGCAGCACCAGCGGTGTGCCGTCGGCCAATTGCCGGTCGGAGACGATGCCCACGTGCAGCAGGCCGTTGCCGTTGAGCTTCCAGGCGACGATGTCGCCGGCCGCGTAGTCGGCGGCGAGGGCCGTGATCGGCTGCTGCCAGCCCTGCCGTTCGAACCAGCGCATCAGGTTCGGTACGCGGCGATGATCGATGTTGCGATCCGGTCGTGACAGGCCCCAGATCGCCGGATAGGCACTGAAGTTGCCGCGCATGTCTTCATGCACCTGCGCCTGCAGGTCCAGGCCCTGGCTGCGCAGGGCGCGCACCACCACGTCGGTGCACACGCCGCGATCAACCGGAACGTCTCCGCCGGGATAGGCCAGCACCTGATAGGCAGGGTCGTAGCGGGTGGTGACGCCGATCTGCGCGCGCGCTGCAGCCACCAGCGGCGGCGAAGGCGCCTGCGGTTGCGATGGCGTGTGACCGGCGTTTCCGCCGCCGGTGGGGGCCGGGGCCGAAGTGGGCTGGCAGCCGCTGGCCAGGGCCAGCGTCAGCAGCACCATCCATGGTGCCCAGCCGCGCCGCGTCATGCCTGCGGCGGGGGACTACTGTTGCCGGGGCCCGCGGAGCCACCACCACCGCCACCACGGCGACGACGACGGCGCGGGCCGCGATTGCCCGGGTTGGCGGCCGGAGCGTTACCGCCGCCCTGTTCCTTGCCCTGCGCCGACGCAGCCGGGCGCTCGTGCGCCGGGCGTGCTGGCGGGCGGGCGTTGGGCACGGGGGCGGGTACATCGCGGCCCGGCACCTGTACCACGCGCAGTTCGTCGGTATCGAGCTGGATCGCGGTCAGCTTGCCGCCCCAGACCGCGCCGGTGTCGATGGCGTGCACGCCCTGGGTGATGGTCAGGCCCAGCGCCGACCAGTGGCCGCAGACGACCTTGAGGTCGCGCTCGACCCGGCCCGGCACTTCGAACCAGGGATACAGCCCCTGTTCCTGCGTGCCCGGCGTGCCCTTGTCCTCGATGCCGATGCGCCCACGCGGGGTGCAGTAGCGCATGCGGGTGAGCACATTGATGATCGCGCGCGAGCGGTCGTAGCCGGACAGGTTGGGGGCCCAGCTCGGCTTGTCGCCATACATGTTGCGGAACAGCTTGCGGTAACCGGCGCCGTGCAGCTGCACCTCGACTTCGGCCGCATGCTTCTCGGCCATCTGCGTGGTCCACTTCGGCGCCAGGCCGGCATGCACCATCATCCAGCCCAGCTCGCGGTCCACGTGCACCAGCTTCTGCAGGCGCAGCCAGTCCAGCAGTTCGTCGCGGTCCTCGGCCTGCACGATGCGCAGCAGGTCCGGGTTGACCTTGCGCTGTTCCTCTTCGGTGCGCGCACCGACGGCCAGCAGCGAAAGATCATGGTTTCCGAGCACCACAATGCTGTGCTCGCGCAGCGAATGCACCAGCCGCAGCGTTTCCAGCGACTGGCCGCCACGGTTGACCAGGTCGCCGCAGAACCACAGGGTGTCCTGCGCCGGGTCGAAGCGGATCTTTTCCAGCAGTCGCTGGGTGACGTCATAGCAGCCCTGCAGGTCGCCGATCGCCCACACACTCATCGTTCGGCCTCCGTGTCAGTGCAGGGTACGCGGGATGGCCAGCACGAAAGGTGCGACCGGCGCGGCAAATTCGGTGCCGTCGTCGGCGACCATGTCGTAGTGGCCCTGCATGGTCCCGTGATCGGTCCCCAGCATGACACCGGACGTGTAATGGAAGTCTTCACCGGGACGCAGGCGCGGCTGCTCGCCGATCACCCCGTCGCCGTCGACATGCTCGACGCGGCCGTTGGCATCGGTGATGCGCCAGTGGCGTGCGACCAGGCGCGCGGCAACACGTCCTTGGTTGTGGATGCGGATCGTGTAGGCGAACGCATAGCGCCCGTCTTCCGGCGCGGATTGATCGTCGAGGAAGCGCGGTGCGACTTCGACGGAGATGGCATAAACGTCAGCGTCTTCCATACCGGCAGTGTAATCAGGAGGCATTGGCCAAGGCGATGAATTCGGCCACGTCCAGCTGTTCGGCGCGGGCATCGGGACGCACGCCGGCGGCAACGAACTGTTCGGCGGACACCACGTTGTTCAGGGCGTTGCGCAGGGTCTTGCGGCGCTGCCCGAAGGCGGCCTTGACCACCTCGGCGAAACGCTTGTGGTCGTTGATGTTGATCGTGGCCGGGTCACGCGGCACCAGCCGCACCACGGCCGAATCGACCTTCGGCGGCGGCCGGAACGCGCCCGGCGGCACCACGAACAGCGAGGTCACCTGGCAGTAGGCCTGCAGCATCACGCTGAGCCGGCCGTACACCTTGCTGCCGGGGCCGGCGGCCATGCGGTCGACCACTTCCTTCTGCAGCATGAAGTGCATGTCGCGGATCACCGCGGCATGTTCCAGTGCATGGAACAGGATCGGCGAGGAGATGTTGTAGGGCAGGTTGCCGACCAGGCGGATCGGCTGGCCGGCAGCCAGCTCGGTGAAGTCCACGCGCAGCACGTCGCGGTGGACGATGGTCAGCTCGCCCAGCGGCTCGGCGGCGGCGGTCAGCGGCGCGATCAGGTCGCGGTCGAACTCGATCACCGTCAGTTTCGGATGCACGCGCAGCAGCGGCAGGGTGATCGCGCCCTGGCCGGGACCGATCTCGACCAGGCGGTCACCGTCTTTCGGGTTGACCGCCATCACGATCTTGTCGATGTAGTGGCGGTCGGCCAGGAAATGCTGGCCAAGCTGCTTCTTGGCCGGGGCGGTGAACACCGGGCCGGAGGGGGAATGCGGGGAATTCATGCGCTCAGTGTACGTTGCCGCGCAAGCTGCGCACACAACGTCGTGGCCGCCTGCAGGCTGGAAGGATCGGCAATGCCGCGCCCGGCCAGATCCAGTGCCGTGCCATGGTCCACCGCCACGCGCGGGTAGGGCAGGCCCAGGGTCAGGTTCACCGCCTGCTCGAAGCCCGAATACTTCAGCACCGGCAGGCCCTGGTCGTGGTACATCGCCAGCACGGTGTCGAAGCCCGCCAGCTTGGCCGGCAGGAAGGCGGTATCGGCCGGCAGCGGCCCGATCAGGTCCATGCCCTCGGCGCGCAGGCGCTGCAGCAGCGGAATGATCAGGTCCAGCTCCTCACGACCCAGATGGCCGTCTTCGCCGGCGTGCGGATTCAGGCCGAGCACGGCGATGCGCGGCGCAGGCAGGCCGAACTCGCGGCGCAGGGCGGCATGCACGGTGCGCAGGGTGTGTTCCAGGCGGGGCGCGGTGATCGCGTCGGCCACCTCGCGCAGTGGCAGGTGGGTAGTGGCCAAGGCCACGCGGACGATGTGGTTGGCCAGCATCATCACCACCTTCACCCCGGCCTGGTCGGCCAGCAGTTCGGTGGTCCCACTGTAGGCGATGCCGCCTTCGTTGATGACCGCCTTGTGCACCGGGCCGGTGACCACGCCGTGCAGTTCGCCGGACAGGCAGGCCTGGCCAGCACCGAGCAGGGCAGCGATGACGGCACCGGCATTGGCCGGGTTGGCCTGGCCGAAGTGGCTGGGCACGGTATTGGCCACAACGCGCACACGCAGATCGCCGGGGACGCGTGCTTCGGCGTCCTCGGGCAGCAGTTGCAGGGGCAGGTTCAGCGCGGCGGCGGCCGCGCGCAGGGTATCCGGGTCGGCGAAGGCCAGCAGCCGGCAATCTTCACGCGGCTGCTGGACGAGGCGGACACACAGCTCCGGGCCGATCCCGGCGGGCTCGCCCGGTACCAGAGCGAGCTCGGGACGCATCGGTCAGGACTGCGGCGGCGTGGCGGTGTTTTCCGCGCGGTCGCCGCTGCGGAAGCTGACGTAGGCTTCGCCACGCAGTTCCTGCAGGAAGCGGTTGTACTCGTCTTCCAGCTTGCGGCGGCCGATGGTCTCGCGGACCTGGGCACGCTGGTTGTCGGTGGTCACGTCGGTCTGGCGGGTGCCCACGCGCTGCACGATGTGCCAGCCGGCATCGGTGCGGAACGGCTGGCTGACGCCGCCATCCTGGATGCCGGATACCTGCTGGCCGAACGCCGGACCGAACGCGTCGGCCGGGAACCAGCCCAGATCGCCGCCCTGGCCCTTGCTGTTGTTGTCCTCGGAGGACTCCTTGGCCACGGTCTCGAAGTCCGCGCCACCGGCGATGCGGGCGCGCAGGGTATCGATCTTGGCCTTGGCGGCAGCGTCGCTCTGGTGATCGTCCACGCGCACCAGGATGTGGCGGCCGTGGTACTCGGTGACCGTGTGCTCACCACCGCTGGCGGCGCTGGCATCACGCACTTCCACCAGCTTCAGCAGCTGGAAACCGCTGGGGCCGCGGATCGGGCCGACCACTTCGCCGGGCTTCATCTTTTCCATCATCTGCGCGAAGGCCTGCGGGATTTCATCCAGGCTGCGCCAGCCCAGGTCGCCGCCTTCCAGCGCGTTGGGGCTGTCCGAATAACGCACGGCGGCCGCGTTGAAGTCCAGCTCACCCTTGTCCAACAGGGCCTTCACGCCTTCAGCCTTCTTCTGGCCGGTGGCGATCTGGTCGGCGTTGGAGCCGTCGGGCAGGGCGATCAGGATGTGCGCCAGGTGGTACTGGTTGCCCACCGTGGCCTGCTGCTTCAGGGCGGCGTCGACTTCGCCCTCGCTGACACTGATGCGGCTCTGCGCGAAGCTCTGGCGCAGGCGCTGCACGGTGATTTCATCGCGCACCGAAGCGCGGAAATCGTTGAAGTCGATGCCGTCGTGAGCCAGGCGCTGGCGCAGTGCATCCAGGTTCGAGCCGTTCTGCTGGGCGATGGCATTCATCGCCTGGTTCAGCTCCTGGTCGCTGACGCGGATGCCGCTGCCCTGGGCGCGGGCTACCTGCAGCTTGACCAGCACCAGGCGCTCGAGCACCTGGCGGCTGAGCACGTCTTCCGGCGGCAGCTGGTTTTCACGGCCGGCGTACTGCGCCTTGATGTTGGCGATCGCACGCTGGAGCTCGCTCTGCAGGATCACATCCTCGTCGACGACGGCGGCGATGCGGTCCAACGGCTGCGCCTCCTGCGCGAGCACCTGCAGGGGGGCGGACACGCTGGACACCGCCAGCAGGGAGGCGAGAAGAACGGGGAAGCGCTTGGTCATGGGATCTGATTCGGATCGTAGTCATCCCGGGTCGCCCCGGTGTTGCTGGGCGGCACGAGATAGAGGTCGTCGCGGTTGTAGCCGAGGATAGCACGGCGCAGCGTACGGTCCGTGTCCTGGCCGATGGAGCTGAGGCCCTTGAGCACGAACTCCAGCTGGAAGGAATTGTTCATGTCGCCTTCGCGGTTGCGCACGTAGCGGCGGGCCACCGCACGTACCGCCAGGCAGCAGCTGTCCCACTGCACGCCGGCGATGATCTCCAGCGGTTCCTTGTCCTGCAGCGAGTAGTAATACCGGCCCACCAGGCTCCAGCGCGCGTTCAGCGGGTACAGGAACGACAGGTCGGCCTGCTCCAGCAGGGTCCGGTCATGCTTGTTGGCGGTCGCCGGCGCGCCAGCGTTGATGCGGTAGCGGTAGCTGAGGTTGATCACGCCATCGTTGGGCATCAGATAGCGGGCGCGGACGCTGGCCAGATCCTCGCGCTTGTACTTCGGGTCCCACTGGTAGGTGGCGCCCAGGGTCCAGCGGTCGTTGATCATGTAGTTGCCGTCGGCGATCCAGGCCGACTTGCCCTTCTCCACCGGTGCGCCGCCCGGCGTGGTGCTGACCCGCGATTCGTCGAAGTACTGGATCTGGCCGATCGCGGCCGAGAAGCGTTCCTTGCCGGTGGTCTGGTCGATGAAGCGGGTGCCCAGTGCCAGGGTCAGCTGGTTGGCATCGTTCTGGCGGTCGGCGCCGGTATAGCGCGAGTCGCGGAACAGCTGGCCCCAGCTGAAGGTGAAGTCACGGGTGTCGAAGATCGGCAGCTCGTCCTGGTTGCGATAGGGCGTGCGCAGGTAGAACAGGCGCGGCTCCAGGGTCTGCAGGAATGACTTGCCACCGATCGACGTCTCGCGATCGAAGAACAGGCCGGCATCAAGGCTGCCGATCGGCAGGCTGCGGCTGGGCGATGTATTGCCGCGCAGCTGTTCCGGGGTGGCCGTGGCCGGGTCGATGCCCTGCGAGCGCAGGATCTGGGCCTGGATGCCGTTGACGCCGTCGACCAGGCCGCGGTCCAGCTGGTAGGCCGTATAGCGGTAGGCCAGGGTCGGGGTGATGTACCAGGCCGCGCCACTGATCGGGAACGATACGTACGGCTTCACGTCCAGGCGCGAGCCACCACTGATGCCAAGACCGGATGTCTGCTGGATGCCGTTCCGCGTGTACTGCAGATCCGTGCCCCGGTCCGGTCCGTACTTGAAGTTGACGTCGTCGTGGGTGAAGCGCACCGCTTCGGTGTAGATGCCGGTTTCCAGCCACGGCAGCACCGGCTTGTTCCAGTTGAAGAACAGGCGTGGCTCGCGGTTGTAGGGCAGGGCGCGCTCGTCGAGGGTGTAGTCGGTCAGCTGCCAGCGGTCGGCCATGATGCCGGCCGTCCAGTTCTGGCCGGTGCCGTACAGGCCGATGGTGCTCTGCAGGTTGGAGGCGGTCACGCCCACCAGGCGGTTGGCGAAGTCCTCGACATAACGCTCGTCGCTCACCCAGGCCAGGTTGGCGCGGGCCTGCCAGTGGCTGTTCACGTTGTGGTAGCCGTCGAACATCACCCGGCCGCGGTCGCGGTCGCGCAGCTTGTCGCTGGGCATGTAGCTGGTCAGCACCTCGCCACGGCCGCCGTTGTAGAGGTAGCGGAACTCGTTGTCGAGCAGCAGGCCGCGCCGGCTCATGTAGCGCGGGGTCAGGGTGTCATCGTAGTTCGGCGCCAGATTGAAGTAGATCGGCTGCGCGTAATCGAAACCGTTGCGGCCGGACATGCCCAGCTGCGGGAACAGCAGGCCGGTCTTGCGGCGGTCATCGATCGGGAACTTGAAGTAGGGCGCCCACAGCACCGGCACCTTGCCGATGCGCAGCACCGCGTTGCGGGCCGTGCCGAAGCCTTCGTCGTTGTCCACTTCGATCTGCGGCGCCGACAGCTTCCATACCGGCTGCGACGGGTCGCAGGTGGTGTAGGTGGAGCGGTGCATCTGGCCGACCGCGCCCTGCAGGTCGACCGACTCGGCATCGCCGTTGCCCCGGCGTGACACCAGCTGGTACTTGATGTCGGAGATCTTGTGGGTGTCGCTTTCCTGGTTGCCTTCGGCACGCTTGGCGACCATCCGGATCGACCCGTCCTGGTAGCGGACATTGCCGTCGGCGATGTAGTTGCCGGTCTCGGTGTCGAAGCTGAGCTTGTCGGTACCGACGAACTGGTCACCCCGGCGCAGCGCCACGTTGCCCTCGTACTGCGGCACGGTGGTGGTGCCCAGCAGCTGGTCACCTTCGATGTCGGTCGGCTGGTTCTCGCGGGCGGCCGCGGCGGCAGCCTTGTCCTGGGCCGGGACCGGGGTGGGGGCGTCGGTGAATGCGGGAATGACGTCGGTGGCCGGGCACAGGCCCCAGTTGAGCGGCTTATCATCGGCCATCGCCGGCAGGCTGATGGCGATGCTCAGAGGCAGGGGAAGCAGGCGGAGGGCTCGGCGCACGCGGTTCGGATTCGGGCGAAAACGGACGGTAGCTTGCCCCATCCCTTGCATAGGGGCAATGAAGGGCGCCGAAGCCTGCCGGTTCGGGTTCATCCGGCGGAGCCACCCGCAGAGGGTGTGATCAGGGCCTGGACATGGGCCACGCTGCATTCGGCCAGGGCCTGCAGGTCGTAGCCTCCCTCCAGCATCGAGACCACCCGGCCGGCCGCGTGACGGCGTGCCAGCGCGTGCAGTTCACGGGTGATCCAGGCGAAATCGTCGGTCTCCAGCATCAGGTCCGCCTGCGGATCACGCAGGTGGGCGTCGAAGCCGGCCGAGATCAGCAGCAGCTGCGGGCGGAAGTCGTCGATGGCCGGCAGCATCTCGTCGGCCCAGACGTTGCGGAAGCGGAAGCCGCCGCTGCCCGGCGGCAGCAGGATGTTCATCAGGTTGCCGGCACCGCGGTCGCGGCGCAGGCCGGAATTGGGAAACAGCCCGGCCTGGTGGGTGCTGTAGTACGAGACCCGGGCATCGTGCTGGAAGATGTCCTGGGTGCCATTGCCGTGGTGCACGTCGAAATCGACCACCGCGATCCGCTCCAGGCCATGGCGGTCGCGGGCATAGGCGGCGGCGATGGCGATGTTGTTCAACAGGCAGAAGCCCATCGCCGTGCTGCTGGTGGCGTGGTGGCCCGGCGGGCGCACCGCGCAGAAGGCCAGCGGGTCCTCACCCAGCATCACCGCATCGACTGCGGCCACACCGGCACCGGCGGCGTGCACGGCGGCGCTGGCCGAGCCGGGCGAGGTCCAGGTGTCCATGTCCAGCTGGCGCAACGGCGCGGTCTGCGGCTGCAGCACGAAGTCGAGCAGGGCGCTGTCGTGGACCCGGGTCAGTTCGCCGAACTTGGCCGGCGGCGCTTCGCGCCAGTCCAGCTGGCCGGGGAAGGCCGCGTGCAGCGCGTCCAGCACATGCTGCAGGCGTTGCGGGCATTCGGGATGGCCGGGACCGGGGTCATGCAGCAGGCAGGACGGGTGGGTATAGACCAGCATCGTGCCGACTCAGCGCTGGCGCTGCTGCGGTTGCCACAGCGCTTCGCCCTGGCCATCGGCGCGGGCCAGCACCCGGGCCAGCACGAACAGCAGGTCCGACAGCCGGTTGAGGTACTGCAGCGCCTCGCTGCGCACGGCTTCGTGGCGGGCCAGGGTGACCGTTTCGCGCTCGGCGCGGCGGACGATGGTGCGGGCCAGATGGCAGCGCGCGGCGGCTTCGCCACCGGCTGGCAGGATGAATTCCTTCAGCATCGGCAGGTCGGCGTTGTAATGGTCCAGCTGCTGTTCCAGGGCCGAAACGTCGGCGGCATGGATCGCGGCGTGGCCGGGGATGCACAGTTCGGCGCCCAGGTCGAACAGCTGGTGCTGCAGATGCACCACCAGCGCGCGCACATCCTCGGGCAGGGGTGCGGCCAGCAGCAGGCCGAGCGCGGCGTTGGCCTCGTCGACGGTGCCGAAGGACGCCACGCGGGCGTCATCCTTGGCCACGCGCTGGCCGTCGCCAAGGCCGGTACTGCCGTCGTCGCCGGTGCGGGTGTAGATGCGCGAGAGGCGATGACCCATGGCGCGGCTCAGTGGCGGATGTCGCGGCGGGCCTGCTGGAGCTTCAACACCTGCTCCACGGCCAGCTGCAGGGCGGCGGCCAGCGCCACATAGATCGCCGTGGTGCGCAGGTAGGGCCCGAACCACTGCGCGTAGTTCTGTGCCCAGCCGGCCAGGGTCGGCTCGGCCACGTTGCGGCTGGACCAGTAGAAGCCGCCCTGTGCCAGCAGGTGGCAGACCGCCACCGAGGCGACCAGCAGCAGTGCGCCCTTGGCCAGTACCGGCCAGCGCGCGCTCTGGTAGTTGCGGCCCAGCAGCATGCCGCCGGCCCACAAAGAGAAGTAGGCCGGCAGCAGCAGCCAGTAGCCCGGCGACACGCAGTAGTGCTGCCAGAAATCCAGGCCGCTGCTGCGGATCACGATCCAGTCGACCAGTACGGCGAACACCATCAGCAGCGGGAACGCCCAGCGCGTCCAGCGGGCCAGGTAGAAGCCACCGATGAAGAAAACGGCCCAGGAGGCATCCGGAATGGCCGCGAAGTGGTTGACCCGGGTCGCCGCCAGCAGCAGTACGAGTACGGACAGGACGAAGGCGCGGTTGGCGGTATCGGACATGGCGGGGGCCCGGAGCGGATTCAGGTTTCATTCTAGCCCGCCGCGCGGGTTGGCGCAGGTACCGCCCGTTCGGCCTGCAGTCGGGACGAGCGCGTATCATGAACACATGAGTGAACGACATGACGTGCTGATCGTCGGTGGTGGCCTGGTCGGTGCCAGCCTGGCCATTGCCCTGGACCGCCTGGGCCGCGACGTGGGCCTGCTCGAGGCCAGCCCGGCCGGCGAGCTGCCGGCGGTGTTCGACCAGCGCAATCTCAGTTTCGCCGCTGCCACCGTCAATGCGCTGACCGCGCTGGGGGTGATGCAGAAGCTGGCGATGGCACCGGGCCCGATCCGGCGCATCCATGTCAGTCGTGCCGGCGATTTCGGCCGTGTGCAGCTCGAAGCGGCCGATTACGACAGGCCGTGGTTCGGCCAGGTGGTGGTCGCGCGCGATTTCGGCCAGGCGCTGGAAGCGCGGCTTCAGGAGCTGCCGCGCCTGCGCCGTTACCGGCCAATGCGGTTCCTGGGGCTGGGCGAGGTGGTCGACGGCTACCGCCAGGTGCGGGTGGCTGACGAGGCGGGTGAACGCGTGCTGCTGGCACGTCTGGTGGTGGGGGCCGATGGCACCACCAGCGGCGTGCGTGGCGCGCTGGGCATCGAGGTCGACCGCCATGATTTCCAGCAGACCCTGTTCGTGGCCCGCGTGCGCAGCCAGCGCACGCCGGACGGCACGGCCTGGGAGCGGTTCACCGATACCGGCCCGACGGCCCTGCTGCCGCGTGGCGATCGTCACTTCGGCACCGTGCATGGCGTAGCGCGCGACCACGCCGATGCGGTGATGGCGCTGGACGATGTGGCCTGGCTGCAACGCCTGCAGAACGCGATCGGCTGGCGTGCCGGCCGCCTGCTCGAATCCGGCCCACGCAGTGCTTATCCGCTCATCCAGGTACTGGCGCGCGCGCTGGCCGGTGAACGCACGGTGCTGCTGGGCAATGCCGCGCAGACCATTCATCCGCTGGGTGCACAGGGCTTCAACCTGGGCCTGCGCGATGCGCTGACCCTGGCCGAGCTGCTGGAGGATGCGCATGAGGATGCCGGCAGCGATGCACTGCTGCAGGCCTATGTCGCGCGCCGCGAGGAAGATCGCCGGCAGACGGTGGCGTTCTCCGGTGGCCTGGCGCGCCTGACCAGCAACCCGGCGCCGCTGATGCGGCCGCTGCGCAGCCTCGGCCTGGTGGCCGCGCAACGCGCGTCGGTGCAGTCGATGCTGGTCGGTGGCGCGATGGGCTTCCGTGGCGACGTGCCACGTCTGTGCCGTGGAGAAGCCGCATGAGCCGGCGCACGCGCCTTGATGTGGCCATCGTCGGTGGAGGCGTGGTCGGTGCCGCGTGTGCGCTGGCGCTGGCCGATGCCGGCCTGTCGGTTGCGCTGGTGGAAGGCCGTGAGCCGGCGCCGTGGCAGGCCGCACAGCCGGACCTGCGCGTGTTCGCCTTCGCTGCTGACAACGTGCAGCTGTTGAACCGCCTGGGCGTGTGGCCGGCGATCGCGCAGGCCCGCGCCTGGCCCTACCGGCGCATGCAGGTGTGGGATGCGGCCGGTGGCGAAGATCTGCTGTTCGACGCCGATCGCTTCGGCCGGCGCGAACTGGGCTACATCGTCGAGAACGGCCTGCTGCAGGACCGCCTGTGGGCGGCGTTGCCGGCGGCGGGCGTGCAGCTGCACTGCCCGGCACGGGTGGAAGCGCTGGAACAGGATGAAGACGGCGTGCGCCTGCGCCTGGATGACGGTCGCCGCCTGGAAGCGGCGTTGGCGGTGGCCGCCGACGGTGCCGAGTCGACCCTGCGCCAGCTGGCCGGGATCGAAGTTGAAAAGCACGACTACCACCAGCGTGGCGTGGTGGCCTATGTCGACAGTGAACTGCCGAACCAGGCCACCGCCTGGCAGCGCTTCCTGCCGAGCGGCCCGCTGGCGTTGCTGCCGGTGGCCGAGCGCCGCAGTTCGATCGTCTGGACCCTGCCTGAAGACGAGGCAGCACGCGTGCTGGCGCTGGACGAAGATGCGTTCAACCGGGAACTGACCCGCGCCTTCGCTGCACGCCTGGGCGAACTGCGGCTGGCCTCGCCGCGTGCGGCGTTCCCGCTGCGCCGTCAGCTGGCCCGTCACTATGTGGCCGGCCGCGTGCTGGCGCTGGGCGATGCCGCACATGTGGTGCATCCGCTGGCCGGGCAGGGCGTGAACCTGGGGCTGCGCGATGTCGCCGCCCTGCAGCAGTGGCTGGCGCCGTCCGCCGAGCGTCGGGGCCAGCCGCGGCTGTCGCCGCAGCGCCTGCAGCGCTGGGCACGCGAACGGCGCAGCGACAACCACATCGCCGCTTACAGCTTCGATGCGATCAACCGCCTGTTCTCCAACGACGAAATGCACCTGACCCTGGCCCGTGGTCGCGCGCTGGGCTGTGTCGGCAAATGGCCGCCGCTGGTGCAGGCGTTCTGGAAGCGCGCCGCTGGGGTGTAAGCGGAATACATGCCGCACGACGCTGCGGGCATCGCTGGCGCGTTACCAACCACGGGACGCCGCTCTGGTAGGTGCCAACCTTGGTTGGCACGCTTCCGGCACCGGTGAACAAAAAAAGGGGACGGAGGGGATTAAGTCGTTTGTGCCACAAACGACTTAATCCCCTCCGTCCCCTTTTTTCAGTCGACCAGCCAACCGGCCAGGTCGGCACGATCCAGCTTGCCGCGACGCTTCACGTCCAATGCATTGAACTCATCGGCCAGTGCCGGATTCGCCTGCGCTTCCTCGCGGCTGATGAAACCATCGCCGTTCACATCCAGCGTGGCGAAGTGGATGCGGTACTGGCCGACCACGCTGCTGGGTTCCAGCGAACGCACGGTCACCTGCGCCTCGCCGGTCGGCTGTGCAATCTCGACGCTGCCGCTGACCCGGCCAGCATCCAGCGGTTGCTGGCGGATCGCGCCGCCGGTGGGGCCCAGCGGCTGGCTCTGCGCAGGGGTGTGCGGCAGCTGCTGGGCCATGGCAGGTGCGGTTGCCAGCAAGGTGATCAGCGTGGCGAGCGAGTGGTATCGCATGGTTCCCTTCCTCGGTAGCGCCGGGCCCATGCCCGGCGGGCATGTTCCTCAGCGCAGCGGCGAGGCCAGTACCGTGATCTCCTCACGGTCGTGATACAGCTGCTTGGCGCGCACCACCAGCGGCTTGCCGGCCTGGTCCTGGAACAGGTCCAGGCACAGCCGGGTTTCGTCCCAGCGCTTCTTCATCGGCAGCTTCAGGTTGAAGATCGCGTGCCGGCACCAGCCTTCGCGGAACCAGGTGGCCATGCGCTCTGCCACGCGCCGCGGCTGCTCGACCATGTCGCAGACCATCCAGTCCAGCGGCTGCTCCGGATGCCAATGGAAGCCATCGGCGCGCAGGTGCTCGACCAGGCCGGTGTCCAGCACGTGCTGGCGCAGCGGACCGTTGTCGATGCTCAGTACGTGCATGTGCTGGCGGGTCAGCACCCAGGTCCAGCCGCCGGGGGCGGCGCCAAGGTCGGCCGCACGCATTCCGGGCCTGGCCAGCGCCTCGCGTTCTTCCGGCGTCAGCAGAGTCAGCAGCGCTTCGTCCAGCTTCAGCGCCGAACGCGAAGGCGCTTCGGGTAGCAGCTTCAGGCGCGGGATGCCCAGCGCCCACGGCGCGCTGTCGGCCGGGTCGGCCACGCAGACGAAGGCGTGGGTGCCGTCCACAAACACCACGTGCAGGCGCGGCAGGCGATTGTTTGGCTTGTCGGTCAGCTTGCCGGCCTTGCGCAGCGCCGGGCGCAGCGCGTTGCCGAAGGCGCGGGCCAGGCCGGACAGCGGCTTACCGGCATCCGAATCCGGGTGTTCCACCCACAGGTCGCCGAAGCGCGGCGCATCGGCCAGCACCTCCAGCATCGGGGTGATGCGGTCGGCCGGGTCCAGCTGCGGCAGCTCGGCCAGTACCACCAGCTTCTGTCGCGCGAAGATCAGCTCGCGCCAGCGCAGGCGCGGTGCCAGTGCCGCAGCTTCGTCGCACATGAAGAGCACGTAGCCATCATTGCGCTGGGTGCGCGCATAACCGGCGAAACCGGCTTCACCGGCGCGGAACTGCAGCTCGCCGGCCAGTTCGGGCTCGAAGCCCTGCCGGCACAGGCACAGCAGGCCGATGCCGGTTTCAGTAACGGGCGCCATCGCTTTCCCCATAGGCGCGCAGCACGCTGCGCGCGGCGTCGCGGTTCAGGCCCTGCACCACTTCGATGCCGCGCTTGTTGAGTTCGCCCACCCAGTCGGCCGGCAGCGGGCCTTCGTCGAACGGGGTCAGTTCCTCGACGTCGGCCGAGTTGGCACCGATCAGCAGGCGGTCGATGCCGGCCCACACGGTGGCGCCATAGCACTGGCAGCACGGCTGCGAACTGGTGGCCAGGGTGACCGGCGACAGCACCGCGTTCAGGCGCGGGGTCTGCAGGCGCTGCTGGGCCAGCATGTAGGCCATGTTCTCGGCGTGCGCCAGCGAGGTCGCGTGCGGCATCACCCGGTTCACGCCGGCGGCGATGACCTTGTCATCCGGGCCGAACACCACGGCGCCGAACGGGCCGCCACTGGCGTGTTCGACGTTCAGCCGCGACAGCTCGATCGCCAGCGCGACCTTGGCCTCATCGCCCGGATATCGACGATCCAGGTCGATCTGGTCGTGGATCCAGGCGGGAAGGGTCAGGTGGACTTGCGCGTACAGCATCGCGGGGGTGCCTCGTGTGGGATGGAAGAAAGTGCGGTTGCTTGGGAAACCGGCGCGCAGTGTAGCCGCACCGGCCTGTATCGGGTGTGGCGGCGGATCAGCCCGGTGAACCGGTGCGGATCACCACGTACTGCTTGCGGAATTCCAGCCCGGCCTGCGGCCAGCTGGCCGCGTAGGCGCGCAGCAGGGGCAGGGCGGCGGCAAAGTCGTGGCCATTGACCCGGCAATCGGCCTCGCACAGGCCATCGGCATCGCGCGAGGCGAACAGGCGGATGGCCAGGAACTGGCGGGCTTTCAGCAGCTCGTCGAAGGCCTCCATGCTGTGGGTGAACAGGCAGCAAGGGCAGGAACCGTGGTCGTCCTCGCTGCAGGTGGAGGCATCCACCTCCTGCGCGCGGTAGTGCGCCAACGGCCCCAGCACCACGGTGCGTTCGAGTTCCTCGCCGTCGTCGCTGGCCGGATAGGTCAGGCCCAGCATCGGCAGGCCCTGTGCTTCTTCGGCGCCGAGCGCGGTCTGCAGGGTCGCCAGGTCCACCCGCACCCAGGTCTGGAAGCCGGACAACAGCGATGCCTGCTCATCGGCACCGTTGGCATGCTGGTACTCGAACAGGCCGTCGGCGAACAGCTGCGGATGCTGGCTTTCGATGACGGTGGAGGTCTGCCAACCGCCGTTGTCGCGCGCATGTGCGGCCATCGCATGCGGGGTCAGGCGCAGGCCGCTGTCGAGCAGCAGCGCGTTGCCGTCGACGTGGCTGGCGACGCCCGCGTCCTGCAGGACCTGCTGCAGCAGCGGGAGGAGGGCGGCGGAGGTCGTGGTCATGTCAGGCCTGTCGGTGGATGGGGTGGAACACCCAGGCAGGGCCTGGAAATCTAACGGTCGAGAGCGTCGAGTTCGGCGCGATATCGCTGCGCGTCGGATTGCTGCTGCGGATCGTTGCCGTGGTCGCGCAGCCAGGTTTCCAGCTCGCGGCGATAGTCCGTGCGGAAATCGGCATTGCCCGGGCTGAAGTGCAGCTTGCGTGCCGCCACCTCCACGCGCTCGCGCGCACTGGCACGGGCCTGGGCGATGCCGTGCGGGGATTCGTTGGTGAGGATGACGAAGTTGCGCGGGAAACCCGGCGTGTACTTCACCACGAATGGCTGGTCGGGCGCCGGGATGCGGATGGCATTCTCCAGCGGCCACAGTGAGGCGGTGTTGGTGTGGAACACCACTTCCACATCGCGGCCTTCGGCAGTGCGCAGTACCGCTTCGTAGCGCCAGATGTACTGCTCGTTCATCGTCGAGCTGGTCCGCTCGGACTTCACGATCACCGCTTCACCACGCTCGCCCACCACGTTGAGGAAGGCGGCGTTGAGAAAGTGGCCGAGGAAGATGTTGAGCATCGCCAGCGGGAACACCACGATGGCGTAGCCCGGAAAGCGCCGCCACCACGAGACCAGCCCGGCCAGCACCATCGCCGAAAAGAACGTCAGCAGCGGATGCTGCGAGATGAACCAGAGCAGGGCGGACAGGGCGGTGATCATGGTCGTGGTCGTGCGGGCGCCTTCCCGGCGCCCGCGCAGGTCCTCAGGCCGACCAGGTGTCGCGCAGGGTCACGCTGCGGTTGAACACCGGCTTGGCCTCGGTGTGGTCGCGGCGATCGGCCACGAAGTAGCCGGTACGCTCGAACTGGAACGACTGCTCCGGCGCGGCGCTGGCCGCGGCCGGCTCGACATAGCCGGTGACGGTGCGGCGCGATTCCGGGTTGAGGTAATCGCGGTAGGTCTTGCCTTCCGATTCGTCGTCCGGGTTCGGCACCGAGAACAGGCGGTCGTACAGGCGGATCTCGGCCGGTACGCCGTGCACGGCGCTGACCCAGTGGATGGTGCCCTTGACCTTGCGGTTGGCGCCTTCCATGCCCGGACGCGATTCCGGATCCAGCCAGCCGCGCAGCTCGGTGATGGTGCCGTCGGCATCCTTGATCACTTCATCGCAGCGGATGATGCCGGCGCCGCGCAGGCGCACTTCGCCACCCGGGACCAGGCGCTTCCAGCCCTTCGGCGGTACTTCGGCGAAGTCCTCGCGGTCGATCCACACTTCGCGTGCGAACGGTACTTCGCGGCTGCCGAAGCTCTCGTCCTTCGGGTGGTTGCTGAAGGTCAGCTGTTCTTCGTGGCCTTCCGGCAGGTTGCTCAGCACCAGCTTGACCGGATCGATCACCGCCATGCGGCGCGGCGCGGCACTGTCCAGGTCTTCGCGCAGCGCGCCTTCCAGCACGCTGAAGTCGATCAGCGAGTTCTGCTTGCTGATGCCCACGCGCTCGGCGAACAGGCGCATCGCGGCCGGGGTGTAGCCACGGCGACGCAGGCCCTGCAGGGTCGGCATGCGCGGGTCTTCCCAACCGTCCACCAGCTGTTCGGTGACCAGCGCCATCAGCTTGCGCTTGCTCATCACCGTGTAGTTGATGTTCAGGCGGGAGAACTCGATCTGGCGCGGCTTGGCTGCTTCGCGCGGCAGGCCGGCATCGACCAGCGGCTGGGTCAGCGCATCGTCATGGGCGAAATCGACGTTGTCCACGCACCAGTCGTACAGTGGGCGGTGGTCTTCGAATTCCAGCGTGCACAACGAGTGGGTGATGCCCTCGATCGAATCACCCAGGGCGTGGGCGAAGTCGTACATCGGGTAGATCGGCCACGCGTTGCCGGTGTTCTGGTGCTCGACGTGCTTGATGCGGTACAGCGCCGGATCGCGCAGGTTGATGTTGCCGCTGGCCATGTCGATCTTGGCGCGCAGGGTACGCGCGCCATCCGGGAATTCACCGGCCCGCATGCGGCGGAACAGGTCGAGGTTTTCCTCGACGCTGCGGTCGCGCCACGGCGACGGGCGGCCCGGCTCGGTCAGGGTGCCGCGGTAAGCGCGCACTTCCTCGGCCGACAGGTCGCAGACATAGGCCTTGCCCTGTTCGATCAGCTTCTCGGCGGCCAGGTAATAAGTCTGGAAGTAGTCCGAGGCGTGGCGCAGCTCGTTCCAGCTGAAGCCCAGCCAGCGCACGTCGTCCTGGATCGCGGCCACGTATTCCGGATCTTCCTTGGCCGGGTTGGTGTCGTCGAAACGCAGGTTGCAGACGCCGCTGAATTCACCGGCGATGCCGAAGTTCAGGCAGATCGACTTGGCGTGGCCGATGTGCAGGTAGCCGTTCGGCTCCGGCGGGAAGCGGGTCTTGATCGCCTGGTGCTTTCCGCTGGCCAGGTCCTCGCGCACGATCTGGCGGATGAAATCGCGCTTTTCGTGGCTGTCGGCGGGGGTCTCGGGGCTGGCGGGGGTGTGCTCGGACATGAGTCGGCGAAAAAGAAAGGCAGAAAGACCAACAGTCTAGCGCGTACGGGGCATGGCTGCCCGGTAGGGCTGGCCGTGGGAATGGTCATGCGCCGTCACCACCACCATTCAGCCCCCGGGCGTATGCTGGAACCCTGTCCCACGGAGCCGCCGCATGCACATCGTGTACAAGGCCGACAACCTGTTCGACGCCCACCTGGTCAAGCACGCGCTGGAAGATGCCGGCATCCCGGCCTTCGTGTTCGGCGAGTCGCTGCTGGGTGGCATGGGTGAGCTGCCGCTGTTCGGCGTGCTGCGGGTGGGCATCCCCGACGCGGCGCGGCCGCAGGCCGAGGACATCGTGGCGGCGCTGGACTTGGGCCACGCGCCGGACGCCCCCATTTCAGATGCAGACGACATAGCCGGACTTCCGGCGTAGGAGCGCATCATGTTGGGAATTGGCGAGGGCATCCTCGGCATCGGCGCCTTCAAGCAGCGCCTGCCGCGCCCGGAAGAGGCGCTGCCGGGGCGTGACCAACCGCTGCCGCTGCACAGCAACCAGCACTTCGTGAACAGCCATCCGCTGAAGGACCGTTTCGCCGGCCTGCAGCAGATCCGTTTCGCGCTGGGCTGCTTCTGGGGCGCCGAGCGCAAGTTCTGGACCGAACCGGGCGTGTACAGCACCTCGGTCGGCTATGCAGGTGGCATCACCCCGAATCCGACCTATGAAGAGGTCTGTTCGGGCCTGACCGGCCATACCGAAGTGGTGCAGGTGGTGTTCGATCCGGCAGTGGTGAGCCTGGAGCGGCTGCTGCAGCTGTTCTGGGAGAGCCACGACCCGACCCAGGGCATGCGCCAGGGCAACGACACCGGCACCCAGTACCGCTCGGCGATCCACGCCACCGACGAGTCGCAGTACGCCGCAGCGCTGGCCAGCCGCGAGGCCTACCAGGCGCAGCTGGATGCGGCCGGTTACGGCCCGATCACCACCGAGATCGTGTACCCGGCGCCGGCGTACTACTACGCCGAGGACTATCACCAGCAGTACCTGGCGAAGAACCCGAATGGCTATTGCGGCATCGGCGGCACCGGCGTGAGCTGCCCGATCGGGCTGGATGTGGAGGCGCCGCGCTGACGCGCGGTGGTCCGCCTGCGGCGGGCAGAAGCCAGAGCCAAAGCCAGAGCCAGAGCCAAAGCCAAAGCCAAAGCCAAAGCCAAAGCCAAAGCCAAAGCCAAAGCGGCTCTGGGTTGCTGATGGTTTGGCGGGACGGGGGCGGCTGGCAGGACACGCCGTAAGCCCATCCTTGGGGGCTCGATGGCGCCTTGCTCGTGTGCGCTGTCCTGCGCACACGGCAAGACCGGGGTTGGGCGTCCTGCCCAACCCGCCCGAGGCATGCCTCGGGCCCATGGCGCCAACGGTCCTGCCAGCCGCCCCCGTCCCACCTTCGACAGTTTCCCGGTGACGGTGGGAAAGAGCATTGGGTTACTGACGAACTGTTGGAAAAGAAAAAGGACGCGGCTTTCGCCGCGTCCTTTTTCTTTTCTGCTTCTGCTTCCTGTAGAGCCGAGCCATGCTCGGCTCCGAGCAAGCGAAGCGCGCGACCCGCTGTTGCTCTTCTTTCTTTCTTCCGTGGCGGGCGGCCACAGGAAACTGTCAGAGGGCGGGCGGGTTGGGTTCGCGGGAGTGTCCGCCGCATGGATGCGGCGGCCAAGCCTCCAGGGATGGATTCACGGCGTCTCCCGCGAACCCAACCCGCCCGACCCAGCACGGCTGTTGCTTCATGCCTTTCGCGACCAACCGACCCGCCACGAGGGGCTCAGCCGTTGGCCGGAATCACAGTGCCGCGCGGATCCGCTCGCGCAGTGCTTCCAGATCCTTGGCAAACGCATCGATACCCGTCGCCAGCTTCTCGGTCGCCATCGGATCGGCCGCCAGATCCGCCGCGAACTTCGCCGCATCGATCGGGGTCACCGCCACGCCGTCGGCGGCACCGGCCACCAGCTTGCGCGGCAGCGCGCCGTGGTCGGCGTCCAGCTTCTCCAGCAGGTCCGGCGAAATCGTCAGGCGGTCGCAGCCGGCCAGCGCTTCGATCTGCGCGGTCGAACGGAACGAGGCGCCCATCACCACCGTCGGCGAACCGCGGCGCTTGAATTCGGCATACACGCCACGCACGAACTTCACGCCCGGGTCTTCGTCGATGCTGGCCGGGGTCTGGCCGTTGGCCACGTACCAGTCCAGGATGCGGCCGACGAACGGCGAGATCAGGAACGCGCCGGCTTCGCTGCAGGCCAGCGCCTGGGTCGGGTTGAAGATCAGGGTCAGGTTGCAGTCGATACCCTCGGCCTGCAGGATGCGCGCGGCTTCCACGCCTTCCCAGGTCGCGGCGATCTTGATCAGGATCTTCTCGCGCGGCACGCCGGCATCGGCGTACATCTGGATGAACTGGCGGGCCTTGGCCACGGTGGCGGCGGTGTCGTAAGCCTGGTCGGCATCCACTTCGGTGGACACGCGGCCCGGCACCAGCGTGCTCAGCAGCGCGCCGACGCCGATGGTCAGGCGGTCGGCCACGGCGTGCACCACGGCTTCGCGGTCGCCATCCTGCTGGCGGCCCCAGGCCAGTTCGCGTTCGATCAGCTCGGCGTAGACCGGCAGGTCCAGCGCCTTCTTCACCAGGGTCGGATTGGTGGTGCAGTCCACCGGCTGCAGGCGCTTGATCGCCTCGTAGTCACCGGTATCGGCAACGACCACGGACAGTTCGCGCAGCTGGGACAGTTTGGACGGGGTACTCATTACGGCTCCTGGTGCAGGGGGATCGAATCGCGCGCGGTGCGCAGCGGTAATCAGGGGCGGTCGTTGTGGACCGCGGTCACGCGCAGGCGCAGCTTGCGGCCGCCAGGCGCGTTCCAGTCGATGCTCTGGCCGATGGCCAGGCCCAGCAGGGCGGTGCCGACCGGGGCCAGCACGGAGACCTTGCCTTCATCGACGTTGGCTTCGCGGGGGAAGACCAGGGTCAGGACGTGCTTTTCGCCCGACACTTCATCTTCGCACTCCACGCGCGAATGCATCATGACGATGCCTTCGGGAATCTGGTCCGCTGCCAGCACGGTGGCACGGTTGAGTTCTTCAGCAAGCGCGAGCGCGGCAGGCGTCTGGCTCAGCGCAGGGGATTCGAGCATGGCGTCCAGGCGGTCCATGTCGAAGGTGGAAACGGTGATCGACGGCGGCAGGCCGCTGGCGGTACTCATGGTGAAGCTCCTTGGTTGAAAGCCATGCAAAAGGCGGCACCTGCTGGCGCCGCCTGTCTGTATTGTGGGGACAAATGCGGCCGGAATCGACTCCTGCCGATTCCAGGCCGGTACTGCGGGGGCTCAGCCGTTCAGCGCGGGGCCGGGCAGGGCGGCAGTGTCGCCGGCGGCGTTGACCGCCTCCAGGGTGAACAGCGCCTGCGGCAGGCGCTTGAACTGGTCGGCCAGCTCCATCAGGAAGTCGTTCATGGCCGAGCTGCGGCGCCAGATCATGGCGATGCGGCGGCTGGGACGGCCCTCGCCGGTGAAGTCGAGCAGGCGGATGTTGTTCGAGCGCGGGACCGGCGGCTGCACCGACAGGCTCGGCAGCAGGGTGATGCCGACGTCGGCGGCAACCATCTGCCGCAGCGTCTCCAGGCTGGTGGCGCGGAACTCGGACTTCTCGTTGGCACCGAACAGGCGGCAGACTTCCAGCGCCTGGTCGCGCAGGCAATGCCCGTCTTCCAGCAGCAGCAGCTTCTGCGTGGCCAGTTCCTGCACGTCCAGGTGTTCGCGACGGGCCAGCGGGTGGCGCCCGGACACGGCCAGCAGGAACGGCTCCTCGAACAGGAACTCGGCGTGCAGCTGATCGTCGATCACCGGCAGGGCCAGCAGCGCAGCATCGAGTTTGCCTTCGCGCAGGCGGTCGAGCAGCACATCGCTCTTTTCCTCGACCAGCAGCAGTTCCAGCTCCGGGAAGCGATCGCGGATGCGCGGGATCACATGCGGCAGCAGGTACGGGCCCAGGGTCGGGAAGATCCCCAGGCGCACCGTACCGGCTTCCGGATCGCGGCTGCGTCGCGCCGCTTCCTTCAGTTGTTCCACTTCGGACACGATCACTCGCGCCCGCGCGGCAGCCTCCTGGCCGGCCGGGGTCAGCATCACCTTGCGCGGTGCGCGTTCCACCAGTGGCAGGCCCAGCTCTTCTTCCAGCTTGCGGATCTGCGTGGACAGCGTTGGCTGGCTGACGAAGCAGGAGGCGGCAGCCCGGCCGAAATGCTTGTGGTCGGCCAGGGCTACCAGGTACTTCAGATCACGTAGGTTCATCCTTACACCCCAGGGGTAACGGACCGGCTGACGGCGTGGTTACCCGACAGGCAGACAATGTTCCCGGTGATCTGGGAACGGTGGATCAGGCAGCTTCAGCAACGGCACCGCTGCTGCTGCTCACCGACGAGCGGATCAGGTGGTCGAACGCGCTCAGTGCGGCGGTCGAACCGGCGCCCATGGCGATGATGATCTGCTTGTAGGGTACCGTCGTGCAATCGCCGGCGGCGAAAACACCCGGCAGGTTGGTCTGGCCGCGGTCGTCGATGACGACTTCGCCACGCGGCGACAGCGCCACGGTGTCCTTCAGCCACTCGGTGTTGGGCAGCAGGCCGATCTGCACGAAGATGCCTTCCAGCTCGACGCGGTGGGCGTCGCCGCCGACGCGGTCCTTGTAGACCAGGCCGGTGACACGGCTGCCGTCGCCCAGCACTTCGGTGGTCTGCGCGCTGGTCAACACGGTGACGTTGGCCAGGCTGCGCAGTTTCTTCTGCAGCACTTCATCGGCGCGCAGGCTGGAATCGAACTCCAGCAGGGTTACATGCGACACGATGCCGGCCAGATCGATGGCCGCTTCCACGCCGGAGTTGCCACCGCCGATCACCGCCACGCGCTTGCCCTTGAACAGCGGACCATCGCAATGCGGGCAGTAGGCCACGCCCTTGTTGCGGTACTGGTCTTCGCCCGGCACGTTCATCTGCCGCCAGCGTGCGCCGGTGGACAGGATCACCGAACGCGACTTCAGCACTGCGCCGTTCTCCAGCTGCACCTGCACCAGGCCGTCTTCACCGGCCGGCACCAGCGCGCTGGCGCGCTGCAGGTTCATGATGTCCACCTCGTACTCGCGCACGTGCTGTTCCAGCGCCGTGGCCAGCTTCGGGCCTTCGGTCTCCTTCACCGAAATGAAGTTCTCGATCGCCATGGTGTCCAGCACCTGGCCACCGAAACGCTCGGCGGCGATGCCGGTGCGGATGCCCTTGCGTGCGGCGTAGATCGCTGCTGCCGCGCCGGCCGGGCCACCGCCCACCACCAGCACATCGAAGGCGTCCTTGGCGGCGATCTTCTCGGCATCGCGCTTGCCGGCATTGGTATCCAGCTTGGCCACGATCTGCTCGAGGGTCATGCGGCCCTGGTCGAAGACTTCACCGTTGAGGTACACGGTCGGCACCGACATGATCTCGCGCTTCTCGACTTCGTCCTGGAACAGGGCACCATCGATGGCCACGTGCTGGATGCGCGGGTTGAGCACGGCGGCCAGGTTCAGCGCCTGCACCACGTCCGGGCAGTTCTGGCAGGACAGCGAGAAGTAGGTTTCAAACTTGTACTCGCCTTCCAGGTTCTGCACCTGCTCGATCAGCTCGGCAGTGGCCTTGGAGGGGTGGCCGCCCACCTGCAACAGCGCCAGCACCAGCGAGGTGAACTCGTGGCCCATCGGCAGGCCGGCGAAGGTCAGGTGGATGTCCTGGCCCGGGGTGCCCAGGTCGAAGGACGGCACGCGGCCCTGGCCGTCACGCAGCACCTGCAGCGAGATCTTGTCCGACAGGCTTTCCAGGGTCTGCAGCAGTTCCAGCATTTCCTGCGACTTGGCGCCGTCGTCGGCGTGCGCGGTGATCTGGATCGGGCGGGTCACGCGCTCCAGATAGGTCTTCAGCTGCGACTGCAGGTTGGCGTCCAACATCGGGTCATCTCCTGGCTTCAGGCAAACAGGGGGCGTGGCACCGCTTTAGAAGGTAGCGGACCAGCAGGGGGTAGGGGTGAACCCAAGACAGCGACCGTGGAACGGGCTGGCTGGCCAAGGCTGGCGCGCGTTGGCTGTCTTGGGTTCACCCCCACGCCGGCGGGGGGACCGGCACGGGGATGAAAGGCGCGCGGTGGCGTGGGGCCACGGCAGGCCGGTACTGCTTTAGATCTTGCCGACCAGGTCCAGCGACGGGGTCAGGGTCTTCTCGCCTTCCTTCCACTTGGCCGGGCAGACCTGGTTCGGGTTGGCGGCGGTGAACTGGGCAGCCTTCAGCTTGCGCAGGGTCTCGGAGACGTCACGGGCGATCTCGTTGGAGTGGATCTCCAGGGTCTTGATCACGCCTTCCGGGTTGATGATGAAGGTGCCGCGCAGGGCCAGGCCTTCTTCCGGAATGTGCACGCCGAAGGCATTGGTCAGCTGGTGGGTCGGGTCGCCGACCAGCGGGAACTGGGCCTTGCCGACGGCCGGCGAGGTTTCGTGCCACACCTTGTGCGAGAAGTGGGTATCGGTGGTGACGATGTAGACCTCGGCGCCGGCCTTCTTGAACTCGGCGTAATGGTCAGCCGCGTCCTCGATCTCGGTCGGGCAGTTGAAGGTGAAGGCGGCCGGCATGAAGATCAGGACGGACCACTGGCCCTTCAGGCTGTTGTCGGAAACCTTGATGAACTCGCCATTGTGGTAAGCGTTGGCTTCGAACGGCTGGATCTGGGTGTTGATCAGGGACATCGTTTTTCCTCTGGTGAAGGGGAGTGGGTGAATCGACAGGAGCTAGGTTACCGATTCGCTCGCGATAAGAACAATCCATTGATTGCATCTATTTGATAGATGGAGTCTATCAAAGGGCCATGAGCAGGCACTGAACCTTGCCGCCCTCATCCTGCAACTGCCTGTGTGACAAGGAAAATCGTCCTGGGCGCGTGAAAAGGGCTGATAGCCCCTCCTTATGCGCTCTGGCGAAACCTGAACGGATTCCAGCTTTTTGTAGCGTCAAGCCACGCTCGACGGTGGATCTGTAGAGCCGAGCCGATGCTCGGCTGTTCCAGAAGTAGCCGAGCATCGGCTCGGCTCTACAATTGAGGAATGTCTTTCCAACCCGAACCCACCCTGCGCCAGATCGTGGCCGAGGCCAGCGCCCGCCTGGGCGGCATCGACGCCCGCCACGAGGCCGAACTGCTGCTGTTGCACGTACTGGAGCGCCCGCGCAGCTGGTTGTTCGCGCACGCCACCGACCCGCTGCCGTCCACCGATCAGGCCACCTTCGAAGCACTGCTGGCCCGCCGCGTGGCCGGTGAGCCGGTGGCCTACCTGACCGGCCGCCGCGGTTTCTGGACGCTGGACCTGGAGGTCGACCCGGCCACGCTGATTCCGCGCCCGGAAACCGAGCTGCTGGTGGAACTGGCGCTCGAGCGCCTGCCGGCCAATCGCGACCTGCAGGTGGCCGACCTCGGCACCGGCAGCGGCGCGATCGCGCTGGCGCTGGCCAGCGAGCGGCCGCAGGCGCAGGTGCAGGCCACCGATGCCAGCCCGGGCGCGCTGGCCGTGGCCAAGCGTAACGCCGCGCGCCATGAGCTGCGCAACGTGCGCTTCGCCGAGGGCGGGCACGACTGGTATGCGCCGCTGCAGGGCGCGCGTTTCGACCTGATAGCAAGCAACCCGCCGTACATCGCCAGCGACGACCCGCATCTGGAACAGGGCGACCTGCGTTTTGAACCGGCCACCGCGCTGGCCTCCGGCGTGGATGGCCTGGATGACATCCGCCGCATCGTCGACGGTGGCCAGGCCCACCTGCTGCCCGATGGTTGGCTGCTGATCGAGCACGGTTGGGACCAGGGCGAGGCGATCCGCGCGTTGTTCGACGCGGCGGGTTTTGCCGAGGTGCAGACCGTGCAGGACCTGGAGCAGCGCGACCGCATCACTCTGGGCCGGCGTCCGGCCTAGAATGGAGGTTCTCCTGCCCCGGCAGGGCATCACCCTGGAGCTGCAAGCATGCGTACGCTGTACCCCGCCATCACCCCCTACGAGGTCGGCACCCTGAAGGTCGACGACCGCCACACGCTGTACTTCGAACAGTGCGGCAACCCGGACGGCAAGCCGGTGGTGATGCTGCACGGTGGCCCGGGCGGCGGCTGCAGCGACAAGATGCGCCAGTTCCACGACCCGGCCAAGTACCGGATCATCCTGTTCGACCAGCGCGGTGCCGGCCGTTCGACCCCGCACGCGGACCTGGTGGACAACACCACCTGGGACCTCGTTGCCGATATCGAGAAGCTGCGCGAACACCTCAAGGTCGATCGCTGGCAGGTGTTCGGCGGCAGCTGGGGTTCGACCCTGGCGCTGGCCTATGCCGAAACCCACCCGCAGCGCGTGACCGAACTGGTCCTGCGCGGCATCTTCATGCTGCGTCGCTGGGAGCTGGAATGGTTCTACCAGGAGGGCGCCAACCGCCTGTTCCCGGATGCGTGGGAGCACTACCTGAAGCCGATTCCGTCAGTGGAGCGTCATGACCTGATCTCGGCCTTCCACCGCCGCCTGACCAGCGACGACGAAACCACCCGCCTGGAAGCGGCCAAGGCGTGGGCGGTGTGGGAAGGCGCCACCAGCTTCCTGCACGTGGATGATGACTTCATCAACAGTCACGAAGATCCGCACTTCGCGCTGGCGTTCGCGCGCATCGAGAACCACTACTTCGTCAACGGCGGCTTCTTCGAAGTGGAAGACCAGCTGCTGCGCGACGCGCACCGCATCGCCGATATTCCGGGCGTGATCGTGCACGGCCGCTACGACGTGGTCTGCCCGCTGGCCAACGCCTGGGACCTGACCAAGGTGTGGCCGAAGGCGAAGCTGGACATCACCCCGGCCTCGGGCCACTCGGCGTTCGAAGCCGAGAACGTGGACGCGCTGGTGCGCGCCACCGATAGCTTTGCCTGATCGGTAGTGCCGGCCGTTGGCCGGCAACGCCTCACCGGTAGCGCCGGACATGGCCCGGCGCTACCGGCCTCATCCACGCATGGCGTGGATCTACCAATCCCCCGCCAGCAACGCGTCGGTCAGCACCTGCAGCTTCGGCGAATGCTGGCGCGACGGCGGGTAGATCAACGACAGTTCGCGGCTGCGGCCCTCGAAGGGCTGCAGCACGCGCTGCAGGCGGCCGTCGGCCAACGCATCGGCCACCGCGAAATCCATCACCTGCACGATGCCGATACCGGCGATGGCCGCTTCCACCAGCGGATCGCCGCTGTCGAACACCATCCGCGTCGGTGGCGTGACCTCACGCAGTTGCCCGTCCTGCAGGAACTGCCAGTCCACCAGCCGGCCACTGCGCAGGTTGCGCACCGCCAGGCACGCGTGATCCTGCAGCGCGGCTACATCGCCCGGTGCGCCACAGCGGGCCAGATAGGCGGGGCTGGCCACCGTCACCCAGCGCAGCGGCCGCAAGGGCCGCGCGACGATGCGCTGGTCGGCGATGACGCCGGTGCGCAGCGCGGCATCGAAGCCTTCCTCGACCAGATCGACCAGGCGGTCGCTGAGCACCGCTTCCACCTGCAACTGCGGATGCTGTTGCAGCAACGGCCCCAGCATTGGCACCAGCACCTTGCGGCCAAACATCGACGGCGCGCTGATCTTCAACGTGCCCGAGGGCGTGCACGGGCGGTCGGCCAGTTGCCGCTCGGCATCGTCCAGGCCGGCCAGCAGGGGGGCCACCTGTTCCACGAACTGGCGGCCATCCGGGGTCAGCGCCACGTTGCGGGTGTTCCGCTGCAGCAGCTTCACCCCCAGCGTGGCCTCCAGCCGGCCGATCGCGCGGGACAGGCCGGACTGGCTCAGGCCGAGCTGGCCGGCGGCCACCGTGAAGCTGCGTGCTTCGGCGACCTGCACCAGCATGCGCACCGCATTGAGGTCCATCGAGGCTGCATTCATGCTGAAAATCATGACAGATATGGGCGGCAGGGGGTTTATTGAGTTGTCCGCATCAATGAGACTGCGCTCCCCCCACCGCTCCAACCCGCCGATGCCTCCCCTCAAATACCCGCGCTGTGCGCTGACCCTGTTGGCCACCGCGCAGCTGATCATCGCCCTGGACGCCACCATCATCTTCGTCGCCCTGCACGACATGGGCCGCGCGTTGCAGATCAACGCGCAGCAGTTGCAATGGGTGGTCAGTGCCTACACCGTCGCGTTCGGCGGCAGCCTGCTGCTGGGTGGCCGCGCCGCCGACCTGATCGGCCGCCGCCGTTTCTACCGGCTGGGCATGCTGCTGTTCGCACTGGCTTCGTTGCTCGGTGCGCTGGCGCCGAATGCCACCCTGCTGATCATTGCGCGTGCCGCACAGGGCGTCGGTGCGGCGCTGCTGTTCCCGGCCACGCTGGCATTGATCAACACGTTGTACGCCGAAGGCCCGGTGCGCAACCGCGCGCTGGCGATCTGGAGCATGGCCAGCGCGGTGGGCCTGGCGCTGGGCACGCTGCTCGGTGGCGTGCTGACCCAGGCGTTCGGCTGGCCGGCGGTGCTGGCGGTAATCGTGCCGCTGGCCACCGCATGTGCGGTCGCTGCCGGTGCGTGGTTGCCGGCCGATGGCCCACGGGTGCAGGGGCGTTCCTTCGACCTGGCCGGCTGCCTCACCGTCACCGCTGGCGGCAGCCTGCTGGTCACCACCCTCGTGCAAGGGCCGGAGTGGGGCTGGACGGCGCCGGCCACGCTCATCTGCCTGCTGCTTTCAGCAGTACTGCTGACCGTGTTCGTGCAGATCGAGAAGCGCAGCCGTGACCCGCTGATGCAGTTTTCGCTGTTGCGCCTGCCCGGCCTGCGCGCGGCACTGGGCCTGACCTTCGCCTTCATGAGCAGCTACGGCGTGCAGTACTACTTCCTGGCGCTGTACTTCCAGGATGGCTATGGCTGGAGCCCGCTGCAGGCTGGCATGGCGTTCCTGCTGCCGACGCTGGTGTGCACCTTCGGCATCCGTATTGCCGAACGCATGCTGCGGCGCCGTTCGCCACGGCAGGTGCTGGCCTGGGGCTTTGCCGCCGGTGCCATCGGCATCGCCGCGGTGGCGCTGGCAATGCCGCATGGCGCCGGCTACTGGCCGCTGCTGCCGGGCATCGTGGTGCTCAGCATCGGCCAGGGCATGAGCTGGACGGCGATGTGGATCGTGGCCGGGCAGGGCGTGCCGGGACCGCAGCAAGGTGTTGCGTCCGGCATGGCGGCCACCGCCCAGCAGATCGGCGGCGCCTTGGGATTGGCGGTACTGGTGATGATCGCCAACGCCGCGCGCGGCACGCAGGCGGCAACCAGCCCCGATGCCCTGCAGGGCATGGTCAATGCACAGTACGGCGCCGCGCTGTTCGCCGCGCTCGGCGTGGTGATCGCGCTGGGCCTGCGCCCGGCGCCGGTAGACTCGGCAGCGACCGCCTGCCTGAGCACCGACGCATGATCGAACTGCTGGACCTGCAACAGACCCTGCATGCCTTCGCCGCCTGCAACGATGATGATGAGGTGTACGGTTCCTTCGGTTGGGTGCACGCCACCGAGGGCGATCTGCTGCAGGCGCGCTTCTGGTTGCCACCCGATGAGGATGCCGCCTTCGATGAGGACAGCGAGGTCCCGGCTGAAGCGCGCGCGCTGGGCCTGGGCACGTTTCTGGAACCTGCGACGTTTGCGGATGTGCTCGACGTGCAGAAGCGGCAACGCCCGCTGTCGTCGCTGCGGGACTACGCACAGGCGCTGGCGTACTACGCCGAGTACGACGCGTTCCAGCAGGTCGAGGGTATCGACGAGGCCCTGGGCGAAGCGGAAGCTGCGGAACAGGTGGCTGCGCGCGAGGCGGGTGTGGGCACAGGCATCTTCGCGTCCTTCGATCTGACGCTGGGAGCGTGCCCGGAGGGGCAGATCAAAGCCGCAGCCCAGTGCGTGGCGCGCCTGCTGGAGATTCCGGTGGGCGAGGCGTTGGCGCGCTGCCGCGTGTTGCCGCTGGTGCTGGGTGAAGCGCTGGATCGTCGCCGCGCGCAGGCGATCAAGGATGACTTCGATGTCATCGGCGCGACGCTGCAGGTGCAGGGCTTCAAGCCGTTCCCGTGGATGGACGCGCCCGTATTGCGTTGAACGACACCATCCACGCATGGCGTGGATCTACTGGGACATCGCGAGTAGAGCCACGCCATGCGTGGATGACGTTCAACCGAACGCCAGCAACTGCGGCTGCAGCGCGCTGAAGATCCGCGCCAGCCGCTCCGCCCACGCCTGCTGCCCGGCCACGTCGGCAATCAGGTCCTGGCGGATCTCCAGTTCCACGTGCACCAGCCCACGGCCTTCGCCGTGCACCGGCACCGCGTAGTCGCTGGTGCTGCTGACCGAATATGGTTCGTTGTCACCCACCACCAGGTCGCCGTCGTCGCGCAGTGCCTGCAGCAGCGCATGCGCAAAGCGCGTGTCCTGGTGGTACAGCACGCCGGCATGCCACGGTCGCTGCGCGCCGTTCATCGCGGGGGTGAAGCTGTGCATCATCACCAGCAGGGTAGGGCGGCCGGCATCGCGGCGCGCATCCAGTTCTGCGTCGATGCGTGCATGGTAGGGCGCGTGGATCGCATCGATACGCTGCTGCCGCTGTGCCGCCGACAACCCGGCATTGCCCGGCACCACGGTGTGGTCGCTCACTTCCGGAATCAGCGTTGGCGAGGCCAGCGGACGGTTGCAGTCGATCAGCAGCCGCGAATAGGTCTGTTCGATCGCCCAGGCATCCAGCCGTTCGGCCAGTGCACGGGTGGTGCCGGCAATGCCGATGTCCCAGCCGATATGGCGGTCCAGCTCGGCCTGCGCCAGGCCAAGGCCTTCCAATGCTCGCGGCACCTGCTGGCCGGCGTGGTCGGCCAGCAGCAGGTACGGTGAGGCGCCCTGCGGCCGGTGGAGGGTGTAGATCGCCGGGTCGTCGGCGCCCAGCAGCGCCGGCAGCGCATGCAGGTCGGCGTCAGCCACGCGGGCGTCCGTCCAGGTGGTGCTCGATCATCCACAGCCCGGCCCAGAGCTTGGCATCCAGCTCGTAGCCTTCGCCCATCTTCTGTACCAGCCAGGCCGCAGCCTCACTGCGCGGAATCTCGTGCACGGTGATGTCCTCGCTGTCATCGCCGCCGCCTTCACCGATCCGGCGCAGGCCGGTAGCGCGCACGAAGGCGATCTTCTCGCTGCTGGCGCCGGAAGATGTCGGGCCGATCATCAGCACTTCGGCGTGGTCGGCGGTCCAGCCGGTTTCTTCTTCCAGTTCGCGTACGGCCGAGACTTCGATCGATTCGCCGGCGTGGATGTCGCCGACCAGGCCGGCCGGCATCTCGATGGTGGGGGCCTGCAGCGGCACGCGGAACTGCTCGACGAACAGCACCTTGTCCTCGGGGGTGACGGCGATGATGATCGCCGCCAGGCCGCCGGCATGGGTGCGTTCGCTGTACTCCCAGGTGCCGCGCACCAGCATGCGCTGGTACTTGCCTTCATAGACGACACGCGGGGCTTCGGTGTTGCGCTGGCTCATGCGGGCTCGCTGTGGGTGGGAAGAATGTCGGGTACGCCGGCGGCATCGAACAGCCGGCGGCGGGTCATCGGGCCGAAGCGCAGGGTCTGGCACAGGCCGCCGAGCAGCTCCGGGTCGGCCGCCTGGCGCAGCAGGCCGGGTTGGCTGCCTTCCAGCGGCGCGTCCAGCGCGATGGTGGTCAGCTGGCGCCAGAGCTGGGCGTGCTCGCGCTGCTCGCGCAGGCGCACGGCCATCTGTGCGGCGCCGCGCAGGCGCAGGAACGGTACTTCATCCAGTCGCTCGTACAGCGCGTCCATGCTGCCGAAATGGGCCAGCAGCACGGCGGCAGACTTGCTGCCGACGCCACTGACACCGGGAATGTTGTCCACCGCGTCGCCACACAGCGCCAGGTAATCGGCGATCTGGTGCGCATGCACGCCGTGCCGTGCCTTCACCCCGGCCACGTCCCAGCGCTGGTTGCGCGCGTAGTCCCACTGTTCGTCGTGGTCCAGCAGCAGCTGCGACAGGTCCTTGTCGGCGGAGATGATCACGCCGCGGTGGCTGCCACGATGCACATGCAGGGCGCTGCCGATCAGGTCATCGGCCTCGTATTCGTGGTGGGCCAGAACGGCAAGGCCCAACGCCGCGCAGAGCGCCTTGCAGTGCACGAACTGGCGCTTGAGCGCCTCCGGCGCCGGGTCGCGGTTGGCCTTGTAGGCCGGGTACAGGCGGTGGCGGAAGCCGCTGTCCAGCGCTTCGTCGAAGGCGATGGCGATGTGCCGTGGGCGCTCGCGCTCGAGCAGGTCCAGCAGGAACCGGGCGAAGCCGTGCACCGCGTTGGTCGGCCAGCCCTGCGCGTCCTGGAACTGGTCCGGCAGCGAGTGCCAGGCGCGGAACACGTAGATGCTGGCGTCGACCAGGTACAGCGAGGGCGGCGCTGCCGGCAGGCTCATGCCGGCGGCGTCCAGTCACGCAGCAGGGCCGCCGGATCGGGGCGCTCGCGTTCGGGGACGGCGGCCTTCGGCGTGCCGATATGGATGAAACCGGCGATGCCTTCGCCCTCGGACAGCCCCAGATAGGCCTGCACGGCCGGGTCGAAGGCCATCCATGCGGTCAGCCACTGCGCACCGAAGCCCAGCGCCTGCGCGGCCTGCAGCAGGGCGAAGCAGACGCAGCCGGCGGTCATCAGCTGTTCCTGTTCGGGCACTTTCGGGTCCGGACGCGGGCTGGCCACCACCACGATCACCAGCGGCGCATGGCTGAAACGCTGGCGGTCCTTCTCGAATACCGCCTCACCGGCATGCGGGTCGCGCTGGCGGCTGCGCTCGGCCAGGAAGTCGCCCAGAGTGTGACGTGCATCGCCGGCGATCTTCAGGAAGCGGAACGGTACGCGCTTGCCGTGGTCGGGCACGCGCACGGCCGAGGCCAGCATGCGCTGCAGGGTGGCCGGATCCGGTCCGGGCTCGCCCAGTTGCCGCGAGGGCACCGAGCGGCGGGCATCCAGGGCAAGCAGGGCAGCGGGGTCGGGCATGGAGTCTGAACCGGTCATCACGGGTGTTTGATTATAGTCGGGGTGGTCAATGACGCCGTCTGTGTCGCGTCTCGCCCCTGAATATCAAACTGTGATGAACATCATGCCACTGGCGGGAAAGGGACGACCGCTTCCTCTCGCCTCGTGGGCCTCGCACGGCTTACGATATCTATCTTGCCGGGCCGCCGGTCATGAGGTTTGAAGTGAGGACTGTTTCACTGTCCGTGACGGGCTGGCCGGCCTACCATCGACGTACCGGTACATGGGGTGTGCCGGTCGTCGCGATGTCCATGCTGTCTGTCGTATCAGAGAAGGTGGGGAGCCTTCCCGAATGATGAGCGCGCCCACACCGATGGGATCGCCGGGCCGTGACCCGGTCCAGCTTCAGCGTGCCCGGGACATGGTCCTGCCGGCGCTGTGCCAGGCTTTCGGGGCCGCACTGGCGCGTTTCGACGATGCACTGTTCGACCGGGCCGGCAATGCAGGCTCGTCGCAGCTGCTGTTCCTGGATGCGATGCGCGAGCTGCGCCGCCGCCGTGAGGACATCGCCGCCGCCTTTGCCGGCCACCTGCAGCGGGCCTGGGATGCACTGGCCAGTGGCGAGCCGCTGTCGGCCGAAGCCACCCTGTCCGGACCGGCCGAGGATGGCCTGAGCCTGCTGGCTGAACATGTACTGGAGTCGCGGCTGGCGGTGCGCAATTTCGCCACCGTGCTGCTGCGCGACTTCAAGCCGGTGCTGGCGCGGCTGGACCGGCGCCTGGGCCGCTTGATCGGCGGCGCCGAGCTGGATGCCGACCACAACCCGGTCAGCCCCGAGCACCTGGGCGTGGCCATCCATGAGGCCTTTGCCGGCTGCGAGCTGGCGCCGGAAGTGCACCTGGTGCTGATCAAACTGTGCGAACGCGACCTGCGCGCGCCGGTGGGCCGCATCTACGAGAAGCTGGACGAGCAGCTTGCCGCCGCTGGCGTGATGTCGCAGATGGGGGCGCCGCGGCGTCCGCTGTCGGCCGCGCCCGACCCGCGCATGGCGCCGGGGGCGGACGATCTGGTCGAGCCGCGCCACGCGGCGGGCTTCGAATCCGAATTCAGCGATGATGAACAGGCCGCGCCGGCCTGGGCGCAGCGGTTCGCCGCGCGCTGGTCCGAGCGCCGTGGCCACATGCAGCAGCACCTCGGGGGCGAGGATGCCGGCAGCGGTGAGGCGTATGCCGGCCAGCAGGGCATGTTGCTGGAGGCCCTGCATGAGCTGCTGCAGCAGACCCGCCACGTTCGCGAGGACGCCACCTCGGCCGCGCAGGTCGCGGTCGGCCAGCACCGCCCGTTGAGCCAGCGCGAGATGATGTCGGTGCTGTCACTGCTGCAGGCCACGCCCAGCGCCACCCTGCGTGCGGCCATCGGCGAGGACGGCGAATCGCTGGCGCAGCGGCTGAAGAGTGAAGTGCTGTCCAGCGCCACCCGTCTCGGCGTCGATCCCGGCCAGACCCGGCTGGACCCGCAGGACGAGGACGCGATTGATCTGGTGGGCATGCTGTTCGACGTGATGCTGGACGAACGCGAGCTGGAAGGTCGCTCGCGCGAGTTGATCGGCCGCCTGGTGGTGCCCTTCGTCAAGGTGGCGATGCTCGACCGCCGCATGTTCGTGCAGAAGACCCATCCGGCACGCAAGCTGCTCAACTCGCTGGCCGAAGCCTGCGAAGGCAATACCGGCGAAAGCCAGGCCGAGCGCATGCTGATGGCCAAGGTCGAGGAGATCATCGAACGGCTGGTGGCCGAGTTCAACGAGAACCTGGCGATCTTCCTGACCCTGGAAGAAGAATTCCGCGAGTTCCTCGTCCAGCATCGCCGCCGCGTGGAAATCGCCGAGCGTCGCGCCGCCGAAACGCAGCGCGGCCAGGAAAAGCTGGAAATGGCCCGCAGCCGCGCCGGTGCCGAACTGGACCGCCGCATCGGCGATGCCACCCTGCCGCCGGCCATCGCCGAGTTCCTGCGCCAGCCGTGGCAGCACCACCTGACCCTGGCGCTGCTGCGCGAGGGCGAGGAGGGTGCGTCGGTGGCCGAGGCACTGAGCCTGGCTGACGGCCTGCTGGAGGAAGTGGCCGAGGCCCGCCGCCAGATCGTCGGCAAGCCGTGGCTGCAGGCCTGGCAGCCGGTGCTGGCCAAGGTATTTGCCAGTGTCGGCGTGCACGGCGATGCCGCCACCGGTGCCATCGACGCCTTGCATGACACCTTGCAGGGCATTGCCGAATCGCGCCCGGAACTGCAGCGCGCGCTGCCGGAACTGCCGCAGGTTGCCTTGCCGGCACCGCCGGTGGCTGAATCGCCCGCGGTCGAGCTGGGCGGGCAGATCGACGCCGACGATTTCGACAACGCCGATGCCGACCGCTTCCGCCGCATGGAAATCGGCAACTGGCTGGACTTTGTCGACAAGGACGGCAAGGTGCAGGCCGGCAAGCTGTCCTGGGTCAGCCCGATCTCCTCGCGCCTGCTGTTCGTCAACCGCCGCGGCGTGCGCTTCTGCGTGGCCTCTCCGGAGGAACTGGCGGTGATGGTGCGGCTGGGCCGGCTGCGCGCCCATGTGGATGACGGCGCCTTCGACAGCGCCATGCAGGGCGTGATCGATCGGCTGGACCCGGGCAGCGCCACCCTGCACTGAGCGGAGCCGCCTGCTAGGATCGGGAAAACTCACCGATCAGCGGGGACCTGCATGGCCGTGGCGTTGCTGGGGATCAAGGAGACCGCGCCGGGCGAACGGCGCGTGGCGTTGACGCCGGAAACCGCGCGCAAGCTCGGTGCCCTCGGCATTACCGTCTGGTACGAAGCGGGCGCCGGCTTGGCTGCAGGCTTCACCGATGCGGCCTATGACGATGCCGGTGCACGTGTGTTCGACGCGGGTCGTTGGGGAGAGATCGATATCCTGCTGTGCGTGCAGGCGCCGCCGGCGTTGGTCCTGGAGCAGCTCAAGCCCGCTGCCAGCGTGGTCGGCCTGCTGGCCCCGGCCAGTGATCCGGCGCTTGCGGCATTGGCCGCTGGCGACCGCCTGCAGCTGTTCCCGCTGCAGCAGCTGCCGCGCACTACCCGCGCGCAGGCGATGGACGTGCTCAGTTCGCAGGCGGGCATGGCCGGCTACAAGGCGGCGCTGATCGCGGCCGAGCGTGCGCCACGCTTCTTTCCGATGCTGACCACCGCCGCCGGTACCGTGCGTCCGGCCAAGGTGCTGGTGATCGGTGCCGGTGTGGCGGGCCTGCAGGCCATCGCCACCGCGCGCCGGTTGGGTGCACAGGTGGAAGGCTTCGACGTGCGCCCGGAAACCCGCGAGCAGATCCAGTCGCTGGGCGCGCGCTTTCTCGACCTCGGGGTGAGCGCGGCGGGCGAGGGCGGTTACGCGCGCGCGTTGACCGATGAAGAGCGTGCCGAGCAGCAGCGCCGCCTGGCCGACCACCTGCGTGGTGTGGATGTGGTGATCTGCACCGCTGCGGTACCGGGGCGACCGGCGCCGACGATCGTGACTGCCGCAATGGTGGAAGGCATGGCCACCGGCAGCGTGATCGTGGACCTGGCGGCGGAGGGCGGCGGCAACTGCGCACTGACCCAGCCAGGGCAGTGCATCGAACACCAGGGCGTGACTATCGATGGCCCGCTGGGCCTGGCCAGCCGCGGTGCAACACAGGCCAGCGAGATGTATGCGCGCAACCTGCTCAACTTCGTCGCGCTGTTCGTGCGCGAAGGCCAGCTCGGTTTCGACTGGGACGACGAGCTGCTGGCGAAGACGCGCTGGCAGGCGTGAACCTGATATGCCTCCTGTAGAGCCGAGCCCATGCTCGGCTTGCGCAGGCGCGATAAAGCAGCCGAGCGTGGGCTCGGCTCTACAAAGGGTTGAACGCTGCCTTTACCGCGGCTTCGCCGGCGGCGGGTTCTCGCGCACCCAGTCCTTGCGTTGTTCCGGCGTCATCTGCGACCAGCGCTCGCGCAGTGCGTCGCGCTGCGCGGGCGGCAGATCCCGCATCTGGCCGAACAGGGCCCGGGCCTGCTCACGCTGTTCCGGGCTCATGTGCTCGAAGCGGCGCAGGCCACGTCGGGCCTTGTCGCGTTCCTCAGGGCTCATCGACTGCCAGCGCCGGCCATGCGAGAGCATGCGCTGGCGCTGGCCGGCATCGGCGCTGTTCCAGCGGTCGCGCAGCGGTGCCAGCAGGGATTCCCGCTGTGCTTCACTCAACTGTTCCCAGGCCGGCAGCGGCGCGGCCGGCGCGGGGCGTGCGGCAGGGGAGGGCGCGGCGCTCTGCGCCAGTGCCGGGAGGGCCGGCAGCAGCGACAGGGTCAGCAGCAGCGGCAGGTGATTGAATCGGGGCATGGTTCACTCCATCGCCAGGTCGGTATCGCCCAGCCACAGGTACAGGTCGGGATTTTCGTCGTAGAGCGCGCTGTTGTCTTCCACCGAGGCAAGCACAGGTGCCGGCGCAGGGCCCGTCAGCGTGCCATGGCCGCTGAACTGCAGGCCGATACCCAGTGCCACCACCAGCGAACAGGCACTGGCCAGCCACCAGCGCCAGCGCCCGCGATGGGTGGCCGTGGCGCCGTGGCGAGCCTGGCGCAGCCGGGCCAGCGTTGCCGGCGACAGCGCGTGCAGCGACTGTGCGTGCAGGCTGCGCAGGGTGTCATCGGAAGGCAGGGAGCGGTTCACGGGTGGATCTCCAGGTAATCCTGCAGCGCCTGGCGGGCGCGTGCCAGATGGGTTTTTACCGCGCCTTCGCTGCAGCCCATGGCGCGGGCGGTGGTGGCCCCGTCCAGGTCCTGCAGCACGCGCAGGGTGAAGGCTTCGCGCTGGCGGGCGGGCAGGCGGCGCAACGCGTCCACCAGCTGCTGGTACTGCTGGCGCTGTTCATGCGCCTGTGCCGGGTCCGGGCCGGGATCGGCCCAATCGATCTCGCCGCCTTCCGCGTCCTGGTTGTCGCGCCAGAACGGCAGGCGGAAGCGGCGCCGGCGCTGCACGTCGATCACGCGCCGGCGCAGGATGCTCCAGAACAGCGGCGCCCATTCGGCCGCCGGCTTGTCGGCGTAGTCCAGCATGCGCAGCAGCGCGTCCTGCACCGCGTCCATGGCGTCTTCGCGCTGGCGCAGGCCAGCCTCGGCGAAGCGGAACGCACGCGGGCCAACGCTGGCCAGGAACGCTTCCAGCGACGCCGGCAGGGCATCGGTCTCGGCGCTCGGGGGAACGGGGCTGCTCACCAGCACAGGGTACGGTTCCTCGCTCGGGGTCACCATCGACAACGCGTGAGCGCGGCTTCGGTTGACGCCGGGCGCGCACCGGGTTCAGCCCGTGGTTATGATGGGACGACGAAGACAGAGCAGGAGCGTTGCCAGTGAGTGACGGGTTCGTAGCGCTGTACATCTTCATGCTGGCAGCCATCGCCGGCCACGTGATCATTTCGCGGGTGCCGGTGATCCTGCATACCCCGCTGATGTCGGGCTCCAACTTCATCCACGGCATCGTGCTGATCGGTGCGATGGTGGTGCTGGGGCACGCGCAGACACCGCTGGAGAAAGCCCTGGGCTTCCTCGCCGTGGTGCTCGGTGCCGGCAACGCGGCCGGTGGCTACGTGGTCACCGCGCGCATGCTGGAAATGTTCAAGCCGAGCGCGCCCAAGGGCGGCAAGGACGAGCCGAAGGAGCCGCAGGCTTGAACATCAGCACCGTCGAACTGCTCGATTGGCTGGTCAAGGCCAGCTACCTCGTCGCCGCCACGCTGTTCCTGCTGGGCCTGCAGCGCATGGCTTCGCCGCTGACTGCGCGCAGCGGCATCCGCTGGGCCGGGCTGGGCATGCTGCTGGCTACGGCGGCAACCTTCTTCCTGCCCGAACTGCACAACGTGCCGCTGATCCTGGTGGCGCTGCTGCTTGGCGCGGGTTTGGCCTGGTGGTCGGCCGGCAAGGTCGCCATCACCGACATGCCGCAGATGGTGGCGCTGTACAACGGCATGGGCGGTGGCTCGGCGGCGGCCATCGGTGCAGTGGAACTGCTGCGCTACGCCTTCCTGGCCAACCGCGATACCAGCCACTGGAGCGCGCAGGCGCTGGCCGACCTGGCCGCGCGCCAGCCCTCGGGCACGGTGCTGCTGCTGGCGGTGGTCGGCGCGGCCATCGGTGCGGTGTCGTTGTCCGGCTCGGTGATCGCCTGGGCCAAACTCGATGGCCGCCTCGACAAGCGCGTGACTTGGCCGGGCCAGCAGGTGATGAACTTGCTGGTGGCACTGGCGGTGGTGCTGCTGGCGATCATCGCCGCGAGCACGCTCAATACCTGGGCGATCGTCGCCTTCTTCGTGCTGGCGCTGGCACTGGGCGTGCTGATGACGCTGCCGATCGGTGGCGCCGACATGCCGGTGGTGATCTCGCTGTACAACGCCTTCACCGGCCTGGCGGTGTCGTTCGAAGGCTACGTGCTGGGCAATGAGGCATTGATCATCGCCGGCATGATGGTCGGCGCGGCGGGCATCCTGCTGACCCGGCTGATGGCCAAGGCGATGAACCGGCCGATCCGCAACGTGTTGTTCTCCAACTTCGGCGGCGGTGCCGGCGGGGAAGCGCAGGCGATCACGGGTGCGCAGAAGCCGATTGAAGCATCGGACGTCGCGGCGATGATGGCCTACGCCGAACGCGTGGTGATCGTGCCAGGCTACGGCATGGCCGTGGCGCAGGCCCAGCACAAGATATGGGAGCTGGCGCAGCGGCTGGGCCAGCGCGGTGTCAAGGTGAAGTTCGCGATCCACCCGGTGGCCGGACGCATGCCCGGGCACATGAACGTGCTGCTGGCCGAGGCGGGCGTGCCCTACGACCTGATCGCCGACATGGACGACATCAACCCGGAGTTCGCCAACACCGACGTGGTGCTGGTGATCGGCGCCAACGACGTGGTCAATCCGGTCGCACGCACCGATCCGGCCAGCCCGATCTACGGCATGCCGGTGCTGGACGTGGTCAATGCGCGCAACGTGGTGGTGATCAAGCGTGGCAAGGGCACCGGCTTTGCCGGCATCGAGAATGCGCTGTTCTACGCCGACAACACCCGCATGTTGTACGGCGACGGTGCCGAGGCGGCAGCCTCGCTGGTGAGCGAACTGAAGGCGCTCGACGGCGGGCATTGAGATCCGGCTGCATCCGGTAGGTGCGGACCTTGGTCCGCACGCTTCTGCCGGCCAGCGGCCGGCACTACCGCCATCCACGCGTGGCGTGAGTCTCGCGGTCAGCGCGCCAGCCAGGCGCCCACGGCCACGCCCAGGGCCAGCCACAGCCACTCGATCGCGCCATTGGCGAGGGTGATCAGGGTCCAGGCCAGGTGCGGGCCCATCCGCATCGTGGCGTCCCACAGATCCAGCCCGATCGAGCCGCCCATCCAGGCGCTGGCGATGGCCCAGTTGGCCACGGCGGCCACCAGCAGGGTGCCCAGCACGACCAGCGCGATGCGCAACCGGCCCGGGCCCAGCGTACCCATGCGCAGCATGAACACCAGTTCCAGGGCGGTCAGTACCGCCATCCAGCCGACCTGCCGGCCGGTCATCAGCGCCAGCACCATCCAGGCAAGGGGAGCAACAACCAGACCCAGCAACAGCATGAGGGGCCAGAGCCAGGTCACGGTCCTGGCACGCGCGGCATTGGAGGACATCGAAGCTCCCTGAAGATTACCCACAGGATACTGTGGTTTGCCGCAGTGCACCGGCGGCCGCAGGGCGGCTGGGCTAGAATGCCGTCTTGCGTGGCCCCGGCCACGGCCCCATATCGGTCCCCATGTATTCCCGTAGCAGCGAACCTGTCCACTTCGAACGCGATTGCGAGGCCGTGATGGTCCCGCAGGGCGACACCGTGACCCTGCCTGCCGGCAGCTATGGGTACATCACCCAGGCACTGGGCGGCAGTTATTCGGTGTTTGTCGAGGGCAACCTGTTCCGCATCGCCGGCAAGGACGGCGACGCCATCGGCAAGGAGGCGCCGGCGCCGCTGGAACTGCCCGCCGATGCCACCGATGAACAGGTGGAACAGCTGGTATGGCAGCAGCTGCGCACCTGCTTCGACCCGGAAATTCCGGTGAACATCGTCGAACTGGGCCTGGTCTACGAAGTCGAGATCAAGCACCTGGACGAAGGCAAGCGGGAGATCGACGTGAAGATGACCCTGACCGCACCGGGCTGCGGCATGGGCGAGATCCTGGTCGACGACGTGCGCAGCAAGCTCGAAATGATCCCGACGGTGGCCGAGGCCGACGTCGACCTGGTGTTCGACCCGCCGTGGAACCAGCACATGATGTCCGAGGCGGCCCGGCTCGAGACCGGCATGCTTTGACCCACGGCCCGCAGTGACGCGGGCCCGGCATTACCCGCAACCAGAACAGGAAATCTCCGGTGTCCCAGTCCATTCCCAGCTTCGCCGTCACCCGTTCGGACCACCCGCGCAGCGCTGAGGAGCGCGCCCAGATCCTGGAGAAGCCGGGCTTCGGCCTGCACTTCACCGACCACATGGTGGAAGTGCGCTGGGACAAGGACACCGGCTGGCACAACGCCAATGTGCGCGCCTACGGCCCGCTGCAGCTGGACCCGGCTGCAGCCGTGCTGCATTACGGCCAGGAAATCTTCGAAGGCATCAAGGCCTACCGCCATGCCGACGGTTCGATCTGGACCTTCCGCCCGGATGCCAACGGCCGTCGACTGCAGCGTTCGGCACAGCGCCTGGCGCTGCCGGAACTGCCGGTGGAGATCTTCGTCGAATCGCTGAAGCAGCTGATCGCCGTCGACAGCGCCTGGGTGCCGTCGGCCGATGAGTCGAGCCTGTACTTCCGTCCGTTCATGATCGGCGACGAAGCCTTCCTCGGCGTGCGTGGCGCACACAAGGCCGGCTACTACGTCATCGCCAGCCCAGCTGGCCCGTACTTCGCCAAGGGCGTCGCCCCGGTGTCGATCTGGCTGTCCACCGAATACGCGCGTGCAGCCAAGGGCGGCACCGGCGCCGCCAAGTGCGGTGGCAACTACGCCGCCTCGCTGCTGCCGCAGCAGAAGGCGCAGGCACAGGGCTGCTCGCAGGTGCTGTTCCTCGACCCGGTGGAAGGCAAGTACCTGGAAGAACTGGGCGGCATGAACGTGTTCCTGGTCTACAAGGACGGCACGCTGGTCACCCCGCAGCTCTCGGGCAGCATCCTTGAGGGCATTACCCGGGAGAGCATCCTGCAGCTGGCCCGCGACCGCGGCATGAAGGTCGAAGAGCGCAAGGTCAGCATCGACGAGTGGAAGGACGGCGTTGCCTCCGGCGAGATCGCCGAAGTGTTCGCCTGCGGCACCGCGGCGGTGGTCACCCCGATCGGCCAGCTGAAGGGCGAGGGCTTCTCGGTGGGGGACATCAACGCCCCGGCCGGCGAAGTGACCATGTCGCTACGCAAGGAACTGACCGACATCCAATACGGCCGCCTGCCGGACCGCCACAACTGGCTGGTCAAGCTGGGCTGATCACCCACGCCGAACCGTAGCGTCGAGCCATGCTCGACTGCGCCTCTGGAAAGCCCGTCCCAGTGACGGGCTTTCTGCGTTGTGGGCCCGCCCGCCAGACCGCAGCAGGCGATTGCTTGACGCAAATAGGTTTGCAGTGCAAACTAAATTCAAGCGACCCCGATGGAGCGTGTCATGCAGCAGCCGTCCGTCATTGATCCTTCCTCGCGCCTGCAGGCGCTGACCCGTGAATACTCGCGGTATTCGCGAAGTGCCGGGGGCCTGTCGGCGATGGCAGGCGGCATCGCCTGCCTGGCCTCGTTTCTTGCCGGCGCTCTGTTGCCGACCACCCTGGCGCTGCGCATCGTGCTGATTGCCGTGCCGGTGCTGTGGATCGTCGGCAAGCAATGGCTGGCACGCCGCTACTACCAGCGGCTGGGCCAGGTCGAAGAGCAGGTCACGCCGGTCGAACGCAATTTCCAGCGCTTCTTCATCACCTTCACCGCGCTGGTAAGCGTGCTGGTGATCGGCAGCGTGCTGACCCGGCTGGTACCGATGGGCGAACGCGCCTGGGACCTGCGCGCCATTGGCTACCTGGTCGTGGTGGCCCTGTTGCCCTGGGTGGTGTGGCGCTGGCTGCGTACGCCGCTGGAGTTCATCGTGGGCGTGTTCCTGCTGTGCCAGGCCGCGCTGGCCTTCACCGGGCAGGCGTACGGCTTCGGCCCGAGCACCGCGGTGTTCCCCTTGGCATCCATCGCACTGATCGTGGTCGGCTGGCGTGACCACCAGCGCTTCCAGCGGCTGCAGGTGGAGATGCGCGCGTTCATGGCGGCGCGGACGAACGTCGAATGACCCAGCTGCCTGATTCCAGAGCGCTGCTCCAGCTCGACCGCTTGATCCACGAGCCGGCGCGCCTGCTGATCCTGTCGATCCTGGCAGGTGCCGAATCCGCCGAGTTCGGATTTGTCGAGCATCTCAGCGGGTTGAGCAAGGGCAACCTCTCCAGCCATCTGAGCAAGCTTGAAGCGGCAGGTCTGGTCGCCATCGACAAGTCGTTCCGCGGCAAGCGCCCACTGACCACTTTGCAGTTGACGCCGAGGGGCCGCACTGCCCTGGCCGAGTACCGCACGCAGCTGGCGGCAATCGTTGCCGGCCTTCCCGATCCGGATCGAAAGGACCCCTGACATGACATTGCTTCCGCGCCTGTTTGCAGTTCTGGTTGTTTCCTTCTCTGCTCTCACCAGTGCGGCTGAGGCCACAGATCCGCGCCAACAAGGTGCCATGCTGACCGCGCAGTTCTACGAAGGGCACGTCGACGCACTGTGGGAACGGATGACGCCCCAGATGCAGGCGGGGCTGCAGTCCCCGCAGAGCCTGGTGGCGCTGCGCGAGCAGGTGCTGGCGGGCTGGGGCGCAGAAACCGAGCTGGTCAGTGAGAAGGTCGAGAAGGTTGATGGATTCGACACCTATCTGCGACAGGCGCGCTTCGCCAGGAGCCCGGCCATCATCCAGGTGCTGTGGGCCATCGATGCCGAAGGGCGGATCGGCGGCTTCTACATCCGCCCGCTACAGACCGCACCGCCGCAGGCAGCGGCGAGCGGGTTCCTCGACTACCAGACCCGCACACGGCTGCAACTGCCGTTCGACGATGAGTACTTTGTGTTCTGGGGCGGGCGTACTGTCGAACAGAACTACCATGCGGCCCATGCCGGCCAGCGCTTCGCGCTGGATCTGCTGGTGCTCCGCGACGGCCGCTCGCACCGTGGCGATGGGCTGCGCAACGATGACTACTACTGCTTCGGTCGCCCGATCCTCGCGCCAGCCGATGGCACGGTGGTGGAAGTGATCGAGGGTGTGGCCGACAACGTGCCGGGCCAGATGAATGCCGCCCAGCTCACCGGTAACCGCGTCATCCTCGACCACGGCAATGAGGAGTACTCGGTGCTGGCGCACCTGCGCCAGGGCAGTGTGCGCGTTGCGCAGGGACAGGTTGTCCGCAGCGGCGCGCACCTCGGTGACTGTGGCAACAGCGGCAACTCCTCCGAGCCGCACCTGCACTACCAGCTGCAGGCCGGGCCCGTGTTCGGTGTCGGCGAAGCGTTGCCGGCACAGTTCTCCGGTTACGTGGCCGATGGCCAGCCGATTGCACGCGGCGAGCCGGTCAAAGGGCAGCGCATCCGGCCGGCGCGCGTTCCGCAGGCAAAGTAGTCAGCGCGTCCGACGCGGCGGGCAGGCGCTCCGCGGTCGTTGGTGACAGCAGTGGACGCCGATGTCGGCAAAGTCATTGCAGGACATGTGATGACCCAGTCAGGTGCGTGCAGGGCACGAGAAAGTTCCTTCACCTTCACAAACCCTCGACCCGGGAAGTCTCAGAACGAACATTTCATCTTGCTGAAAAGACGCTGAAAATCTTGTGGTGTCCGGTTTTGGTCATTAGCGTCATCTGCACGGCGGATCGGAAGGGGGATCCGCTGGCTCGCCGGACTTCGAACCTCGCCAATGCAAGCCAGCCCAGGGTTCGGGCCGGTGCTTCTGCCGATTCCGGCATTCACACCACAAGAAAGGGAAATACGATGTCCCAGGTAACGCAACCGCGTGTGCGTCGAGTGTGGGTGGTCCTTGGTGCGTCCGTTCTGTCATCGCTGCTGCTGGCCACGCCTGCGCTGGCCGGTGATGTCCAGCTCAGCGGCCTGCAGTCCGCGCCGACCCACCAGCGCTTCATCGTGAAGTACCGCGACGGCAGCGCGCCGGTGGCCAACACCACCGCACTGGCCTCTTCACTGAAAAGTGCCGCCGCCGGCCTGGCCAGCAGCCAGGGCCGCGCGCTGGGCCTGCAGCAGGTCCGCAAGCTGGCCGTCGGCCCGACCCTGGTCAAGACCGATCGTCCGCTCGACCAGGCCGAATCCGAGCAGCTGATGCGCAAGCTGGCCGCCGACCCGAACGTGGAATACGTTGAAGTCGACCAGATCATGCGTGCCACGCTGACCCCGAACGACACCCGCTTCAGCGAGCAATGGGGCTTTGGCACCTCCAATGCCGGCATCAACATCCGGCCGGCCTGGGACAAGGCCACCGGCACCGGTGTGGTCGTGGCGGTGATCGACACCGGCATCACCAACCATGCCGACCTCAATGCCAACATCCTGCCGGGCTACGACTTCATCAGCGATGCGGCGATGGCGCGCGACGGCAACGGCCGCGACAACAACCCGAACGATGAGGGCGACTGGTACGGCGACAACGAGTGCCAGGCGGGCTACCCGGGTTCGAACTCCAGCTGGCACGGTACCCACGTCGCCGGTACGGTGGCGGCGGTGACCAACAACAGCACCGGCGTGGCAGGTACCGCATTCAACGCCAAGGTCGTGCCGGTACGCGTACTCGGCAAGTGCGGCGGTTACACCTCTGACATCGCCGACGCGATTGTGTGGGCCTCCGGCGGCAGCGTCAGTGGCGTGCCGGCCAATGCCAATCCGGCCGAGGTCATCAACCTCTCGCTGGGCGGCGGTGGCAGCTGCTCGACCACCTACCAGAACGCGATCAATGGCGCTGTCGGCCGTGGTACCACCGTGGTGGTCGCCGCCGGCAACAGCAACACCAACGTGTCCTCGTCGGTGCCGGCCAACTGCCCGAACGTGATCGCAGTGGCGGCCACCACCTCGGCCGGTGCGCGTGCCAGCTTCTCCAACTATGGCAACGGCATCGATATCTCGGCACCGGGCCAGGGCATCCTGTCCACCCTCAACAGCGGCACCACCACCCCGGGCAGTGCCAGCTACGCTTCGTACAACGGCACCTCGATGGCGGCACCGCACGTGGCCGGCGTGGTCGCGCTGATGCAATCCGTAGCCCCGAGCCCGCTGAGCCCGGCGCAGGTGGAGAGCATCATCAAGAGCACCGCACGCCCGCTGCCGGGCGCCTGCTCGGGTGGCTGCGGCGCCGGCATCATCGACGCCGACGCGGCGGTCGCTGCAGCGATCAACGGTGGCGGCCCGAACCCGGGTGGCAACGTGCTGCAGAACAACGTGCCGGTGACCGGCCTGGGCGCCGCCACCGGTGCCGAGCTGAACTACACCGTTGCGGTTCCGGCCGGCAGCAGCCAGCTGCGCGTGGCGATCAGTGGCGGCAGCGGTGATGCCGACCTGTACGTGCGCCAGGGCAGTGCCCCGACCGATACCACCTACACCTGCCGTCCGTACCTGAGCGGCAACAGCGAGACCTGCACCATCAACAGCCCGGCCGCCGGCACCTGGTATGTGCGGGTGAAGGCGTACAGCACCTTCTCGGGCCTGACCCTCAGCGCCCAGTACTGAGCCCAAGTCCCTCTCCATGGGCACGCCCCGGCTTAGGCCGGGGCGTTTTTGCATGGGGCCGCGCGGTGGTGCGTGCCGCCGCGTCGTGGTGGGTGCCGACCTTGGTCGGCACGCCGTTCCTCAAACCGATTCGAAGCGGTTCGCCGCTACGTTCTTGCGCACGTGCTGCGGATCGAAGATCCGCCCGTTCATGGCGATGTACACGCCGGTCGGCAGCGACTGCACCGCACCGATCGCACAGCCGATGTTGAACTCCGCATCCGAACCGCGGAAACGCGCCGGGCTCAGCGCGCCGGTCATCACGATGGTCTTGTCCGGGATCGTCGCCAGCACCTTGCCGGTCTGCACCATCGAATCGGTGCCATGGGTCACCAGCACGTGCCGGGTCGGCTGCGCGGCGATGGTGGCGCGGATCAGTTCGCGGTCTTCATCGTTGATGTGCAGCGAATCCTTGCGCAGGATCGGAATCACGTTGAAGCGGAACGTCACGCCCAGCTCGCGCAGGATCATGCCGATCTGGGGGTCGCCGATCTGGTAGTCCGACTTGTCGTCGAAGTAGATCTTGTCGATCGTGCCACCGGTGGTGACGACCAGGAGCTCTTCCATCATGTGCATGCGCGAAACCAGGACAGGTACAGCGGCGCGGGGCCAGGAACACAGATGATACGGCCCGGCGGGCGCAGCGTCAGCGTCGCTTGCCGAAGCGGGCGCGCAGCCCGGGCAGGCTGGCGCTGAAGATCACCAGCAGCGCCAGCGCGATCTCGATCAATGCCAGCCAGCGCGTTTCCGGATGGCTCCAGGCGCTCATCACGCCATGGCTGAACCAGCCCAGCGCCAGCACCGAGGCCCAGAAGCCGGCCTTGCGCCAGCCCAGGCGCAGCGCACAGGCCAGCGCCAGCGGCGGCGCGGTGAACACCAGCTGGGTCGCCAGCCAGTGCTTGTCATTGATGAACCAGCCGGCGAACAGCGCGGCCAGCCCCATCAGGGCCAGCAGCAGGACCGTGCGCGGCGCGCGGTTCATCGGGCCAACCGCTGCGCGATGTCGGCCACCCGGCGGCCCAGCGCACGCGCCAGCACCGCCTCGTCGTCGGTCGGCTGCGGGTCGTCGGCGGCACCGGCGACGTGGCTGGCGCCATAGGGCGTGCCGCCACTGGTGGTGTGGCTCAGCGCCGGCTCGGTGAACGGGATGCCGACGATCACGCAGCCATGGTGCAGCAGTGGCACCTGCATCGACAGCAGGGTCGATTCCTGCCCGCCATGCATCGAGGCGGTGGAGGTGAACACGCCGGCCGGCTTGCCGGAGAGGGTGCCGTTGACCCATTCGGCGCCCAGCCCGTCGAGGAAGTGCTTCACCGGGGCCGCCATGTTGCCGAAGCGGGTGGGGCTGCCGAGCAGCAGGCCCTGGCATTCGACCAGGTCCTGCACGCTCACGTAGGGGGCGCCATCGTCGGGTACCGGCGGCTGCGCGGTCTGGGTCACCGCAGCCACCGGCGGCACCGTGCGCAGGCGCGCGGTCATGCCCGGCACTTCGCCGATGCCCCGCGCGATCTGGCGCGCCAGCCGTGCCACCGAACCGCCCCGGCTGTAGTACAGCACCAGAATCTCGCCCATCGTGCCCGCTTCTCCTCGTCGTGTAGCCATCAGTATGGCTATCCTGCCAGCATTCCGCATCGGGTACCCTTCCACCGATGGAACCTTTGGATACGCTCAACCTGTGGATGGAGCGCGCGCGGGATCGCGCACGGGCCATCAGTTTCGGCCGCTTCCTGTGGCATCGCTTCCTCGACGACCGCCTGTTCCAGGCAGCGGCGGCGCTGGCGTACACCACGGTGTTCGCGCTGGTGCCGCTGGCCATCGTGGTGTTCGGCGTGCTCTCGGCCTTCCCCGTCTTCGACCGCTGGAGCGACCAGCTCAGCGATTACGTCTTCTCCAACTTCGTGCCCAACGCCGCGCGTGCGGCGGAGGGCTACCTGCGGCAGTTCTCGGCCAGTGCCGGCCAGCTCACCGCCGCCGGCTTCATCGCGCTGGTGGTATCACTGCTGATCACCCTCAACAGCGTTGAAGAAACCTTCAACCAGATCTGGCGGGTCGGTTCGACCCGGCCCAAGCTGACCCGCTTCCTGGTCTACTGGACCGTGCTGACCCTGGGCGCGATGCTCGCTGCCGCTTCGCTGGCGGTGTCGGCGCGGGTGTTCGCGATGCCACTGTTCGGGACCCAGGAAGGTCGCTGGCTGGCCGAGTTCGCACTGCGGCTGGCGCCGATCCTGATCGAGTTCGTCTGCATCACGCTGATGTTCCGGGTGGTGCCGCACCACACCGTGAAATGGCGGCACGCGGTACCCGGCGCGATTCTCGCGGCGGTCATCCTGGAACTGGTGAAGTGGGGCATTGGCGCCTATCTGGGCAGTTTCCAGTCCTACCAGAAGCTCTACGGCACCGTCGCCTTCGTGCCGATCCTGCTGCTGTGGATCTACCTGTGCTGGGTGGCGGTGCTGCTGGGCGCGTCGCTGTCCTCGTCGATGGCCGCCTTCCGCTACCAGCCGGTGGAACTGCGCCTGCCGCAGGGCTACGAGTTCTATGGCCTGCTGCGCCTGCTCGGCCGCTTCCACCATGCACGTGCCAAGGGCAAGGGCCTGGCCGACGATGAAATCCTGCGTCTGGAGCCGATGCTGACCGATTCGCTGCTGCAGGACCTGGCCTGCAACCTGCAGGAAATCGGCCTGTTGCGCCGCGATGAACGCGGCGAATGGCTGCTCTCGCGCGACCTGGACCAGGTGAGCCTGGCCGATCTGTACGAATGCACCCAGCTGCGCATCCCGGTAGCCGAGCAGCATCTGCCATACCGCGACGACACACTGGGCCGTGCTGCGCTGGCGGCACTGGACGATCTGCGGCTGCCCCTGCGCGAACGCCTCAAGCGCAAGGTCAGCGATATCTACACCGATTCCGGAGACATGCCATGACCCGCAAGACCCCGTTGCTGCTCCCGCTGGCCCTGCTGCTGGCGCTGTCGGCCTGCAAGCCGGCCCAGGAGCCGACCCCCGCCAGCAGCCAGCCACCGGCACAGGCACCGACGCCGACCTCACCGGCGCCGGTCGAAGAGACCCCGGCCGAACGCATCACCGCCGAGTTCCCGACGCTGAAGATGAAGGCAGTGGATGGCAGCGACTACGACCTGGCTGCGCATCGTGGCAAGTGGGTGGTGGTGAATTTCTGGGCGACCTGGTGTGCACCGTGCCGCAAGGAAATGCCGGAGCTTTCGGCGCTGCATGCGATGCGCAGCAACATCGAAGTGGTCGGCCTGGCCTATGAAGACATCGAGTTGCCGGAGATGCAGTCGTTCCTGACCAAGCATCCGGTGACCTATCCGATCGTGATCGTGGACCCGTTCGATCCGCCGGCGGATTTCGCCACGCCGCGCGGTCTGCCGTTGACGCATCTCATCGATCCGCAAGGCAAGCTGGCGCACAGCTTCCTCGGCCCGGTGACGGCCGCCGACATCGAAAAGCAGATCGCTGCTGCCAAGTAGGTTGGGTATCGGCAGGGCTGCGCCCTGCACCCGCCGAAACATTCAAGCAACGGCAACAGCAACAGCCAAAGTGCGATTTCCGTGTTGTGGCGGGGCGGTGTCGGAGTGCGGGGACGCCGCAAGTACGTCCATGTAGGCTTGGCAGCCGCATCCATGCGGCTGACACCCCGCACTCCGACACCGCCCCGCCTCTGACAGATTTCTGCGGCTGTTGGTGGGTGTCGACCTTGGCCGACACGTGGATCCACGCCATGCGTGGATGCTCTTCGTTCAATTGTTGAAGTATTCGATTTCAATGGAGATTCATCCACGCATGGCGTGGATCTACCTCCGTCACCGGAAATCTGTCGGGGATGGGGCGGTGTGGGTTGGCAGGACCGTTGGCGCCATGGATGGCGCCATCGAGCCCCCATGGATGGGTTTACGGCGTGTCCTGCCAACCCACACCACCCCAGCCAACAAGCAAAACTCCCAGAGCCGGCTGTTGCCGTTGCCTCTGCAGGTGCAGGGCCGCAGGCCCTGCCGACCCACCCTATTCCTCGACCGGGAAATCCTCGATCGGCTTCAGCACATCGTAGTGCTCGCGATGCAGCTTGCCCTTCAGCTTCGGCAGCTCCGGCAAAGGCGCGTCCACGCGGGTATCCGGCAGCCGGTCCAGCAGGTTGCGCACCAGGGTCAGCCGGCCCAGCCGCTGGTCGTTGAAATCCACCAGCGTCCACGGCGCCGCCTCACGATGCGTCGCGCGCAGCATTGCCTCGCGGGCCTCGGTGTAAGCGCTGTACTTGCTGCGTGATTTAAGGTCCACCGGAGAGAGCTTCCAGCCCTTCAGCGGATCGAGGTGGCGCTCGGCGAAGCGCTTTTCCTGCTGCTCCTGGTCCACGCACAGCCAGTACTTGAACAGCAGGATGCCGTCGTCCACCAGCAGCTGTTCGAACACCGGCGCCTGATGCAGGAACTGCTGGTACTCGGTTTCGCTGCAATAGCCCATCACCCGCTCGACGCCTGCGCGGTTGTACCAGCTGCGGTCCATCAGCACGATCTCGCCGGCGGCGGGCAAGTGCGAGGCGTAGCGCTGGAAGTACCACTGCGTGGCTTCGCGGTCGGTGGGCTTGGGCAGCGCCACCACCCGGCATTGGCGCGGGTTGAGGTGCTGGCTGATGGCCTGGATCGCGCCGCCTTTGCCTGCGGTATCACGTCCCTCGAACAGCACCAGCAGGCGTTGCCCGCTGTGCTGCACCCAGCGCGCCATCGCGGTCAGTTCCAGCTGCAAAGGCAGCAGCAGTTCGTCGTAGTCCTTGCGCTTGAGCTTGGCCATCGTCACACCACGCGGGGAGGAAGCCCGAGCGTAGCGCAGGGATCGCTCAGGTGATGTCGAGGCCCTGCCAGCCCTGTTCGCCCGCCAGATGCTGCAGCAGCGCCGAAAGGTCGTGGGCAAATCCGGCCATGTCGAACAGGCCGCTGTCTTCGCGTGCCCGTGCCAGTTCAGCGCGCAACGCCGCCAGTGCTGCCGGATCGTTGCCCAGCGCGCTGGCGGTGGCGATGAACCCGGCATCGTCGGCGACATTCATCCGTGCCAGCCCCAGGTGGTGGTTGAGGCTGCCGGCCACGCGCGCGGCGAAGGTGTCGCCGGGGCAGGTCAGCACCGGGCAGCCGGCCCACAGTGCATCGGAGGCGGTGGTGTGGGCGTTGTACGGATGCGTGTCCAGGAACAGGTCGGCCAGCTGATAACGGGCCAAGTACTGAGGATGCGGCAGCTTGGCCATGAACACCAGGCGCGCCTGGTCCAGGCCTGCGGTCTGTGCGGCGGCACGCAGGCGCGCATCGGCCTGGCCGGGCCCGGACAGCAGCCACAGCACGCTGCCTGGCACCGCCTGCAGCACTGCGAAGGCACGGCCCATGCTGCGCGGGTTGAGCTTGTAGCTGTTGTTGAAGCAGCAGAACACCACGCCGTGTTCGGGCAGGCCGCACTCGGCGCGGGATGGTGCTGGCGCCAGGATGCGGGTGTTGTCCGAGGGCTGGAAGGCACGTGGCAGGTGCAGGACGCGTTCGCTGAACTGCGATTCCAGCGATGCCGGCAGCACGAAGTCGTCGGCGACCACGGCATCCATCCAATGCGCGCCTGATGTGCCGGGATAGGCCAGCCAGTTCAACTGCAGCGGGGCAGGGCGCATCGCCAGCACTTCCGGCGTGCCGCCGCCGCCCCAGCCGCGCAGGTCGAACAACAGGTCAATGCCCTGTGCGCGGATGCGCGCGGCAGTGTCTGCATGGCGCAGCCCGGCCACATCATGCAGCGGTGTGGCTGCCTGCAGGCGCTGGCGGATGCGGCTGCCATCATCGTGGTTCAACGCGAACAGATGCAGCTGCAACGCCGGGTCATGACGCAACTGCTCGAACAGGGCCACGGTCAGCAGCCCGGTGGGATGGGCGCCAAAACCATTGGAAAGGAAACCGACGCGCAAGGGGCCGTGCCCGCGCACCTTCACGGCAGGAAGGGGACGCACCCCCGAAGCAACCACTGCGGCGCGTGCACGCGCGCAGGCCAGCTGTTCGGCCGCGCTGGCATCCTCGCTGAGGAACGCGAATGGTTCGACCACGCCTTGCCCGGCGGCCAGGGCGCCACGCACCTGTGTGGCCAGCGCATCCACGTCCTGCCAGTCGCACAGGCGACGCTGCCAGGCCAGGCGCTGCGCGGCGATATAGGGTTCGTCCGGCATCAGCGCATGTGCACGGCGATAGGCCGCCGCCGCGCCTTCGGCATCATCGGCATCTTCCAGCGCATGGCCCAGCCACAACGCGATGCCGGGGTGCTGTGGGGCCAGCGCCGAGGCCTGGCCGAGCAGCTTCGCCGCGTCGGCATGCGCGCCGGCCATCCAGGCCACGCGACCCAACCGTGCCAGTGCTTCAGGGTGATTCGGGCGCAGCTGCAGCGCGCGCCGCGCCGCCTGCTCGCCGGCGGCAATGTCGCCGGCTTCCAGTTCCAGGTCGGCCAGCATCACCCAGGCGACGAAATCGCCGGGCTGGCGTGCAATCGCCTGTTGCAGGTGCTGTCGCTGCTGCCAGGCCGTCATCGTGCTCAGCCCGCCGACAGCTGGGCCAGGGCGTCGACCTGGTGCTCGTGGCTGAGCCGCTGCAGCAGCGGATCGAGGTCGCCGGCCAGTACGTTGGGCAGGTCGTACAGGGTCAGGCCTTCCACGCGGTGGTCGGTGATCCGGCCCTGCGGGAAGTTGTAGGTGCGGATGCGCTGGCTGCGGTCGCCGCTGCCGACCTGCAGGCGCCGCGATTCGGCCTGCGCCGCGTCCTGGCGCTGGCGCTCGGCGTCCAGCAGCTGTGCTTTCAGGCGCTTCATCGCCTTGTCGCGGTTGGCGTGCTGGCTGCGCTCGGTCTGGCATTCCACCACCACGCCGGTTGGCACATGGGTGATGCGGATGGCCGATTCGGTCTTGTTCACGTGCTGGCCACCGGCGCCGGACGAGCGGAACGTATCCACCTTCAGGTCGGCCGGGTTGATGACGATGTCATCGACCTCATCGGCCTCGGGAATGATCGCTACGGTGGCCGCCGAGGTGTGGATGCGGCCCTGCGATTCGGTGGCCGGCACGCGCTGCACGCGATGCGTACCCGATTCGAACTTCAGGCGCGAGAACGCGCCACGGCCGACCACGCGCGCCACCACTTCCTTGTAGCCGCCGTGCTCGCCCGGACTGTCCGATTCGATCTCGACCTTCCAGCCCTGGCGCTCGGCATAGCGGGCATACATGCGGAACAGGTCGCCGGCGAAGATCGCTGCTTCGTCGCCGCCGGTACCCGCGCGCACTTCCAGGAACAGGTTGCCTTCGTCACGCGGGTCGCGCGGCACCAGCAGCAGCGCCAGCTCCTGCTCCAGTTCCTGCAGGCGCGCCTGCGCAGCAGCGATTTCCTCATCGGCCAGCTCGCGCAGGTCGGGGTCGGCGCGCATGCCTTCGGCGGCTGCCAGATCGGCCTTGGCACGGGCTTCATCAGCCAGGGCGATGGCGATCGGTTCAAGTTGGGCGAATTCGCGCGAAAGGTCGCGGAAACGAGTGTTGTCGGCGACCACATCGGGTTCGGCGAGCAGGCGTTCCAGTTCTTCGCGGCGCTCGGCCAGCGCTTCCAGCTTACGGCGCAGGGTCGGCGTCATCGGGTCTCACGGGTGGGTGGCGGTAACCCGGCGTGGCCGGGAACAGGCGCTCGGCGGCGCGGGTCAGGTCGGCATCGCCACTCAGCGCGGCCGCACGCAGGGCGGCGGTCGGCGGATGCAGCAGGCGGTTGGTCAGGCCGTGGGCAAGCAGTTCCAGCACTTCATCGGCCGGCTTGCCGTTGGCCAGTTGCTGGCGTGCGCGCTCCAGCAGCTCGGCACGGGTGGCTTCGCCGAACGCGCGCAGCTGCCGCAGCGGCGCCTGGTGGGCGCTGGCCTGCTGGGTCTCGACGAAGCGCGACACCTGCAGGTCGATGATCGCCTCGGCTTCGGCGGCGGCCTCGCGGCGGCCACGGCGGTTGTCTTCCACCGCGCGCTCGAGATCGTCCACGGTGTAGAGGAAGGCGTCGTTGAGCGTGCCGACCTCTGCCTCGATGTCGCGCGGTACGGCCAGGTCGAACAGCAGCATCGGCTTGTGCCGGCGTGCGCGCAGGGCCTTGGCCACCATCTCGCGATGGATCACCGGTTCGCGCGCAGCGGTGGCCGAGAACACCACGTCGGCCTCGCCCAGGTGGCGGTCCAGTTCGGTCAGCGGCAGGGCCACGCCGCCATGGCGGCTGGCAAGTTCCTGCGCGTGGGCGAGGGTGCGGTTGGCGATCAGCAGCCGGCGTACCTTGCCTTCGCTCAGGTGCCGTGCAGCCAGTTCGATGGTCTCGCCGGCACCGACCAGCAGCACGGTGGAATCGTCCAGCCTGGCGAACGCGTTCTGCGCCAGGCGCACCGCAGCCGACGCCACCGATACCGGGTTGGCGCCGACCTGGGTATCGGTGCGCGCACGCTTGGCCACCGAGAAGGTCTGCTGGAACAGGCGGTCCAGGCGCTGGCCGAGCAGGCCGTGGTCGCGCGCGGTCGACCAGGCATCCTTCACCTGGCCGAGGATCTGCGGCTCACCCAGCACCATCGAGTCCAGGCCGGTGGCGACCCGGAACAGGTGGCGCACGGCCTCGGCATCGGCGTGCTGGTACAGGTAGCCCTGCAGGTCGCCGGCCTGGGTGTGCAGCCACTGGTCCAGCGCCTGTGCCGAATCGGCCACGGCATACAGCTCGGTGCGGTTGCAGGTGGACAGCAGCACCGCCTCGGCGATCTGCGGAGTATCGCGCAGCGAACCGAGCGCGCGCGGCAACGCCTCACCGGCGAAGGCCGCGCGCTCGCGCAGCTCCACCGGTGCGGTCTGGTGATTCAGTCCGAGCACCCACAGGGTCATTGTTCAGTTGCTTGCGATAAGCTGCTGGCCATTGGACGACATTTTAAGGCCCCGATGCCGACGATGCCCGCATTGATTCGCATCCCCAGTGTTCTGCTGCTGTCCCTGGCCTGCAGCCAGGCCCTGGCGGCGGTGCCGGCCAAGGCCCCTGCAAGGGCCCCGGCCACTGAGGAACTGGCGCTGGAACCGGTGATGGCCGGTGAGTTCGCCCTGCAGGCCGGCAAGCTGGCCGAGGCCGCGCGCTGGTACCTGCAGGCGGCCCAGCAGACCGACGGCGACGCCGGCCTGGCCGAGCGTGCGACCCGCATTTCCATGCTCGCCAACGATGATGCCAGCGCCGCCAAGGGCCTGGCCCTGTGGCAACAGCGGGCCCCGCGCTCATTGACCATGCGCAGTGCGGCCGGTGCGCTGGCCATGCGTCAGGGCGATGTGAAGGCTGCCCGCACCGAACTGCAGGGCCTGCTGGCCGACTCCGACGAGCGCGGCTGGAAGTTTGCCCTGGCCGCCCTGATCGGTGGCGGCCGCGATCCGGCGGTGCCCGCGCAGGTGCTGGGTGAGCTGGTCGACGCCAACGCCATTCCACCGAAGATCGAAGCCTGGCAGGAGTTCGGTCGCCTTGCCCTGCGCATGGACAAGCCCGACCTGGCGCGGCGCATGATCGATGAAGTGGTCAAGCGCTTCCCTGAAGAACCGCGTGTGGCGTTGCTGCGTGCCAGCCAGCTGCAGCAGGCGGGCGAGACCGGCAAGGCGTTGTCGCTGCTGCACGACGTGGAGCCGAAAACCCGCCAGGACCCAGAACTGCGCAATGCCGTGGCCATCGCCTATGACAGCCTCGGCCAGCCCGCCGCCGCCGAGCGCGTGCTGGCGTTCGGCCCGCAGGACGTGCAGACCTGGGGCATGCGCGCTTCGCTGCTGGCCAAGCAGGGCGACAAGGCCGCGCTGTCCAACCTCTACAATGAACTGTCGCGGCAGGCGGCCAAGCCGGACCCGGCGCAGCGCCTGCTGCTGGGCAAGATCGCCGAATACCTCAAGCGTTACCCCGAGGCGGTGCAGTGGTATCACAGCGTGCCCGGTGGCGATGAGCTGAGCGAAGCGCGCCTGCGCGCGGCCAACGCCCAGGCCCTGGCCGGGCGCCTGCCGCTGGCACTGGATGAGGTGCACGCGATCCAGTCCGATGCGGTGGTTGACGACGACGTGCGCCGCGACGCCTACCTGCTGGAAGCGGAACTGCGCCAGCGCGCCGACGACAGCGCCGGTGAACTGGATGCGCTGGCCCGCGGCCTGGCCGCTTACCCGGATGACAACGGCCTGCTGTACGCCCGTGCGCTCACCTGGGAACGCCGCGACGACATCCCGCGCGCCGAGGCCGATCTGCGCAAGATCCTGGTGACCGATCCGGAGAACGTGCCGGCTTTGAACGCGCTGGGTTACACCCTGGCCGATCGCACCGGCCGCCTGCAGGAAGCACTGGAGCTGATCGACCGCGCCCGCGTGGCTGAGCCGGACAACGCCGCCATCGTCGACAGCTATGGCTGGGTGCTGTATCGCCTGGGCCGCAAGGAAGAGGCGCTGGTGCAGCTGCGCCGGGCCTGGACCCTGGCCAAGGACCCGGAGATCGCCGCCCATGTCGGCGAAGTGCTGTGGGTGCTGGGCAAGCATGACGAAGCCCGCCACTTCTTTGAAGAAGCGGCCAAGCTCGATCCTGAAAACCGCGCGCTGCTGCGCGCCCGCGAGAAATTCAATCCATGAGTGTTTCCCTGATCCGGCCGCTGCTGTTGGCGGCCGTGACCCTGGCGGTGACCGCCTGTACCAGCGTGGGCACGCAGAAGACCCCGGCGCCGGCGGTGGTCGAGGTTGTTTCGGCCGAAGCGGCGCAGGCGGAGGCGGCGCGCGTGGCCGCGCTGCAGGCGCAGTCGGACTGGGCCTTCCAGGGCCGGGTCGCGGTCAGCAAGGGCAAGGATGGCGGCAGCGGTCGCATCGACTGGAAGCAGGAAGGGCGCCGCTATGTGGTCGAGCTGAGCGCGCCGGTGACCCGGCAGAGCTGGAAGCTGACCGGCGATACCCATTCCGAAGCCGGTCGCCTTGAGGGACTGGCCGGCGGGCCGCGTGACGGCGAGGACGCCCAGCTGCTGCTGCTGGAGGCGACCGGCTGGGACATCCCGGTCAACCAGCTGCCGCAGTGGATCCGTGGCCTGGTGGCCGGCGATGCTGCCGGTCCGGAGAAGGTCGAGCGCGACGGTGAAGGCCGGCCGCGTCGCATGCAGCAGATGGGCTGGCAGGTGCAGTACCTGGACTGGTACCCGGCCGAGGCCGGGCGCCCGGCGTTGCCGCGCCGGATCGAGGCCAGCAATGGTGACGCCAAGGTGCGCCTGCTGGTGGACCAGTGGGGGCAGGGCGCCCCATGAGCGCCGGGTACGATGACGCGGGCTGGTCCTGGTGGCCGGCCCCGGCCAAGCTGAACCTGTTCCTGCACATCACCGGCCGCCGCGCCGACGGCTACCACGAGCTGCAGACCGTGTTCCGCCTGCTGGACTGGGGCGACCGCATTGGTCTGCGCCTGCGTGAAGACGGGCAGGTGCGTCGTGAGGGCGAGGGGCTGGCCGGCGTTGCCGAGGCGGATGATCTGGCGGTACGCGCCGCGCGGCTTCTGAAAGACGCGGCCAATATCGCGCAAGGCGCCGACATCATCGTCGAAAAGCACGTTTCTGCCGGCGGTGGCTTTGGCGGCGGTTCCTCCGATGCCGCCACCGTGCTGGTGGTGCTGAACCGGCTCTGGCGGGCAGGTCTGGACGAGGATGCGCTGGCCGCGCTGGGCCTGCGCCTGGGCGCGGACGTGCCGGTGTTCGTGCGCGGCCGCAATGCCTGGGCCGAAGGCGTGGGCGAGCGCCTGCAGCCGATCACCCTGGCCCCGGCCTGGTACGTGGTGGTCGAACCGGGCGTTCATGTTCCCACCCCGGCCCTGTTCGCAGACCCGGATTTGACGCGCGACAGCCCAGTGGCGAAAATAGAGGACTTCGCTTCCGGGACCCTGGTCGGGAACGCGTTCGAACCGGTGCTGCGCCGCCGTGAGCCTGCCGTCGAGGCAGCGTTCGCCGCGTTGAGCGACATCGGCACGGCGCGGCTGACCGGTTCGGGAAGTGGTTGTTTCGTCGAGTTCGCATCGCAGTCTGCCGCAGAGCAGGGACGGTCGAAGTTGCCGAAGGAGTTGCGGGCAAGGGTGGCAGCGGGCGTTGCGCGTTCGCCACTGCTGGATGCACTCGAGCAACACTGATTTATCACTGCAGGGGCGTCGCCAAGAGGCCCAAGGCACCAGGTTTTGATCCTGGCATTCGTAGGTTCGAATCCTACCGCCCCTGCCAATAGCGGCTGTGTCCGCGCCTTCCAGCGCATCGCCTGCGCGGGACGTGGAAACAACCGCGGTGTTGTCAGCAGCAAGGGTCCATCAGGGTCCTTGCCGACTCCGGATCCCCGCCACTCGTCCCCGCCCGAGACAATCATGATGCAAGAGTCCCCGAACCTGCTGGTCTTTTCCGGCAACGCCAACAAACGTCTGGCGCAGAACATCTGCAAGGAACTGGGGGTTCGCCCGGGCAAGGCGCTGGTTTCGCACTTCTCCGATGGTGAAGTGCAGGTGGAAATCGAAGAGAACGTCCGCAAGCAGGACGTGTTCGTGATCCAGCCGACCTGTGCGCCGAGCGCGGAAAACCTGATGGAACTGCTGGTGCTGATCGACGCGCTCAAGCGCGCATCGGTGGCCAGCGTGACCGCCGTGGTGCCGTACTTCGGCTACTCGCGCCAGGATCGCCGCATGCGTTCCTCGCGCGTGCCGATCACCGCCAAGCTGGCGGCGAAGATGTTCAGCACCGCTGGCGCTGATCGCGTGCTGACCGTCGACCTGCACGCCGACCAGATCCAGGGCTTCTTCGATATTCCGGTGGACAACGTGTATGCGTCCCCGCTGCTGCTGGCCGACATCTGGCGCGCCTACGGCACCGAGAACCTGATCGTTGTGTCGCCGGACGTGGGTGGTGTGGTCCGCGCCCGTGCGGTGGCCAAGCGCCTGGATGACGCCGACCTGGCGATCATCGACAAGCGCCGCCCGCGCGCCAACGTCTCCACCGTGATGAACATCATCGGTGACGTCGAAGGCAAGACCTGCGTGATGGTCGATGACATCGTCGATACCGCCGGCACCCTGTGCGCCGCTGCCGCTGCCCTGAAGGCGCGCGGTGCGCTCAAGGTCGCCGCCTACTGCACCCACGCGGTGCTGTCGGGCCCGGCGGTGGACAACATCACCAATTCCCAGCTCGACGAGCTGGTGGTGACCGACACCATCCCGCTGAAGGACGCCGCGCGGGTGTGCAGCAAGATCCGCCAGCTGAGCGTGGCGGAAATGCTGGCCGAAACGATGCGCCGCATCGCCTTCGGCGAGTCGGTCAGCTCGCTGTACGTCGACTGAGTTTTTCGTCCCTGCCGGCAACGGCGGGGACATACCCCGGGTGCTTCTGGTCGCGGAAGCATCTTCAACCGCCAGGCCGCAAGGCAGGGCAACAACCTGAGTAGTCGAAAATGTCGAAGACCCATGAAATCAAGGTCACCAAGCGTGAACTGCAGCGTAAGGGTGCGAGCCGCCGCCTGCGTCACGCTGGTGTGATCCCGGCCATCGTGTACGGCGGCAACGCCGAGCCGGTCGCCATCAGCCTGGACCACAACGAAATCTGGCTGGCCCAGCAGAACGAGTGGTTCTATGCCTCGATCCTGGACCTGAACCTGGACGGCCAGGTGCAGAAGGTCCTGCTGCGTGACATGCAGCGCCACCCGTACAAGCAGCTGATCATGCACCTGGACTTCCAGCGCGTGAACGAGAACGAAGCCCTGACCGCTTCGGTCCCGCTGCACTTCATCAACGAAGACACCTCGCCGGCCGGCAAGGCTGCCGACGTCGTGGTCACCCACGAACTGAAGGAAGTGACCATCACCTGCCTGCCGAAGGACCTGCCGGAGTCGATCGAAGTCGACCTGGGCGAGCTGAAGGCCGGTGACGTGGTGTACCTGTCCAACATCAAGCTGCCGAAGGGCGTGGAAATCCCGGCCCTGGCGCTGGGCAAGGACCACGACGACGCCATCGTCACCGCCAAGGCCGGCAAGGCCGACGCGGCTGACGAAGAAGCGGCTGCCGCCGAGTAATACCGCTACGGTGCCTGCCTCCGGGCAGGCACCGTATTGGAAGGAACCATGGCAGGACTGCGACTGATCGTCGGTCTGGGCAACCCCGGATCGGAACACGCCCGGACCCGGCACAATGCCGGGTTTCATTTCGTTGAGGCCTTGGCTGAAAAAGCCGGTGCACGATGGAATGTGGACAGCAAGCTGTTCGGCGAGACCGCCAAGGTCGAGATCGCCGGGCAGACGGTGTGGCTGCTCAAGCCCGCCACCTTCATGAACCTCAGCGGCAAGTCGGTCACCGCCGCGCAGCGGTTCTGGAAGATCGAACCGGAAGAGACCCTGCTGGCCCATGACGAACTGGACCTGGCGCCCGGTGTGGCGCGGCTTAAGTTCGACGGTGGCCACGGTGGCCAGAACGGCCTGCGTGACACCATCCGCCTGCTCGGTCACGGCAAGTTCCATCGCCTGCGCGTGGGCATCGGCCATCCCGGCCACAAGGACCGGGTGGTGGGTTGGGTGCTTGGCCGCCCGTCCAAGGACGACGACGTGCTGATCGCGCGTGCCATCGACGATGCGATCGACGTGATGCCGCTGGCGGTACAGGGCGATTTCAGCGAAGCGATGAAGCGGCTGCACACCCCGAAATAAACGGTAGGTACCGACCGTTGGTCGGTACGGAGAATGATTGGAAAAGCAGCGCCCATGCCGCTGCTTTCCCAATCACTTTCACCCCAGAGAGCTGTCACCCATGGGTATCAAATGCGGCATCGTCGGCCTGCCCAACGTCGGCAAGTCGACCCTGTTCAATGCGCTGACCAAGGCGGGTATCGCCGCGGCGAACTTCCCGTTCTGCACCATCGAACCGAACGTCGGCATCGTGCCGGTGCCGGATCCGCGCTTGGGCGAACTGGCAGGCATCATCAACCCGCAGAAGGTCATTCCGACCGCGGTCGAGTTCGTCGACATCGCCGGCCTGGTGGCCGGTGCTGCCAGCGGTGAAGGCCTGGGTAACAAGTTCCTGGCGCACATCCGCGAAGTCGATGCGATCACCCACGTGGTGCGCTGCTTTGAGCACGGCGACATCGTGCACGTGGCCGGCAAGGTCGACCCGATCTCGGACATCGAAACCATCGACACCGAGCTGGCGCTGGCCGACCTGGACAGCGTCGAGAAGGCGCTGAACCGTGCCGAGCGCGCGGCCAAGGGCGGTGACAAGGACGCAGCGGCGCGCAAGCCGGTGCTGGCCAAGCTGCAGGCCGCGCTGTCCGACGGCAAGGCTGGCCGCTCGGTGGGCCTGGACGAGGAAGAGAAGGCGCTGGTCCGCGATCTGTTCCTGCTGACCCTGAAGCCGGTGATGTACATCGCCAACGTGCTGGAAGACGGTTTCGAGAACAACCCGCACCTGGAAGCCGTGCGCGCGCATGCCGCCGCTGAAGGCGCGCAGGTGGTGCCGGTGTCGGCTGCGATCGAAGAAGAGCTGTCCCAGCTCGATGACGAAGACCGCGATACCTTCCTGGCCGACCTCGGCCTGAGCGAGCCGGGCCTGAACCGCGTGATCAACGCCGCCTACAGCCTGCTCGGCCTGCAGACCTACTTCACCGCTGGCGTGAAGGAAGTCCGTGCGTGGACCGTGCGCAAGGGCGCCACCGCCCCGCAGGCCGCCGCGGTCATCCACACCGACTTCGAGAAGGGCTTCATCCGCGCCGAAACCATCGCGTATGACGACTTCATCAAGTACAAGGGCGAAGCCGGCGCCAAGGAAGCCGGCCGCCTGCGCCTGGAAGGCAAGGAGTACCGCGTGCAGGAAGGCGACATCCTGCACTTCCGCTTCAACGTCTGATCCCACCGCGCGTTGATGCTACGCAAACGCCCCGCCCCGAGCGGGGCGTTTGCGTTTCCGGGGTGGATAAAAAAACGCCACGCTGCGAAACGCTTGCGGCGTGATGTTCGCCGGCACTTGTCCACAGCAAACTCCCATCGCTTTCCACGCCTGGTGTGGAAAACCATGCGACGTCCTGTAGAGCCGAGCCCATGCTCGGCTGATGCCAGCCGGAGCCGAGCATGGGCTCGGCTCTACAGGTGCTTGCCCGCGCGACGTGGATAAAATTTCACCACGCTTCGAAACGCCTGTGCTGCAACGCTCGCGCCCACTTTTCCACACCAAGTTCCCATGGCTTTACACGTGCTGTGTGGAAAACAATCGGGGGCGTGGACAAAAAAACACCATGCGTGGAAACACCTGCGGTGCAATGTTCCCACCCACTTGTCCACACCTAGTTCCCATCGCTTTCCACGTGGGGTGTGGAAAACCCGAGCCAGCGCCGCAAACAACAAGGCCCGCCAATGGCGGGCCCCGTCGTCCACGTCCTGCGTAACCGCGCTTACAACGCGCTGCCACCAAACTTGTGGGTGTACTGCAGGTTGATGGTGCGGCCGACGCTGTCGAACCAGGATACGTCGTAGTACGGGTAGGCGGTGTACGTGGCGTCCTTCGGCGGCATCTTGTTGAAGACGTTCACCACTGACAGCGACAGGCGCGCGTGGTCGTCGAAGCGGTACTGCAGCGACGCGTTGTAGCGGTAGGTCGCCTTGATGTACGGGCTGTCACCGCTGTCCCAGTCGAAGGTCTGGGCGTAGCTGTCATAGGTTGGCAGCTTGCCCAGTCGTGAACCGTAGACCGTGGCCGACCACGCAGCCTTCTCCCAGGTCACGCTCAGGCTGGTCTTGGTGCGCGGAATATCGAAACCGCTGTTGACCGCGAACTGATCTTCGACGGGGTCACCGGGGTAGCGCTGGAAATCGTGCTTCTTCACCCAGGTGTGGGTGCCGTTGAGGATGAAATCACCGATGCCGGTCTGCAGGCGGTAGCGCAGGCCGACGTCGATGCCGGAGGTCGATTCGCGGGCGACGTTGATCGGGGCGACGCGCACGCCGTACAGGCGGCCATCACTGGTGCGGGTGATGCGGTCGAGCGCGTCCACGCAGGTCGGCGAGTTGATGTCGGCACTGCCGAGGCGGCAGTTCGCTTCGCTGGCCAGGATCGTGCGCACGTCCATGTCCTGCACCTGCTTGCGCATGTCGATGTCGAACCAGTCCACCGACAGGTCCAGGCCGATCGCCGGCGACCAGACGAAGCCGGCGCTCCACGAGGTGCTGGTTTCCGGGTCGAGCTGGCGGTTGCCGGTGCGGCTGCGGATGATGCTGACGTCTTCGTCGCATTCGGTGCTATTGGCGCGACAGTCGTACAGATCGACTACGTCAGTCTCGTCGTTGCCCGGGCCGGCGAACACGTAGTGCAGGTCCGGTGCGCGGAACGCGGTGCCATACGAACCACGTACCAGCAGGGTGTCGATCGGGCGCCATTCCAGGCCGCCGCTCCACGTAGCCTTGCCGATGGTGTGGCCGGAATAGCGGTACTGGTCGTAGCGGCCTGCCACGCTCAGGTTGAACGTCTCGTGCAGCGGCATGCGCAGTTCGGCCGCCGTGGCCCAGCGGTTGCGCGAACCGTTGCCATCCGAATCCTTCCAGCTGTAGTAGTAGTACTGGGTCGCCAGCGGATCGGGATTCAGCGAATACGCCTGCTGGCCCACTTCCACGGTTGCGGCGAAGCCGGCATCACCGCCCGGCAGACCGAACAGCGCGGAATTGGTCAGCGTGAACGCAGCCGTCTCGGTGCGTGACTTCGGGGTGTAGGTGGTACGTGCTGCGATCGAATCGTACTCGGCGCGGGTCAGCGGCCGGTACAGGCGTGACGGGTCGGCATTGAAAATCGGGAATACGTTGCCTTCGTCATCGGTGTAATCGCCCAGCTGCGGGCCCAGGAACAGATCATTGGCCTTGGCGGCGATGATCTTCGCCCAGCTGATCCGCGACTGGTATTGCGAGTGGCTCAGTGCGGCCTCGTAGTCCCAGTTGCCGGCTAGATTGCCCTTGAAGCCAGTGGTCACGCTGAAGGTCTTCTGCGTGCTGCGCACCATGCCGTTGCGCAGGCCGCCCATTTCCTCCGGCGAAAACTGGCGGTTCCAGGATTCGATCTGTTGATCGGCCTCCGTGCTGGCAATGTTTCTGAAATAGCCCGCTTCATTGCCGTCTGAGCTCATGTAGCCCCAGGACGTCACATCGCGCATCAGCGACATCGTGTGATAGCCCAGCTGCACGTCGGCGAACCACTGCTGCCCGTTGTCGAAGTCGTAGCTGAGCGAAGCGTAGCCGTTGGCGCCGCGGCGCTTGCTGAGGATGGTGCCGTAGCCGATTGACGTATCGCTGCCACAATACCAGCCGGAGCGCGGCCGGTAGGCATGGTAGGTACTGCCCTGGTTCTGCCCGGCCAGTGCTTCGCAGGTCGCTGCGCCTGGGTCCAGGTAGGCGTCGTTGTAGTCCGTGCGCAGATAGGCGCGGCGAGCGGCGCGCGTACGTTCAGTCGGTGCGTCCTGGGTCGAATCCTGGATGTCGCGCTCGTACGCCCACAGCGGGCTCTGCGACTGCAGCTCAACGCTGTACACCGCGTTGAAATTGCCGCGGCTGAAACCGCTGGCCAGGCTCATGTCGAACGAGGCGCCACCGCCTTCGCTGGTGGTGCCCATGCGCATGTCGATGGTGGTGCCGTCGGCCTTCTTCTTCAGGATGAAGTTGACCACGCCGGCGATCGCGTCCGAGCCGTAGATGGCCGAGGCGCTGCCGGTCAGCACTTCGATGCGCTCGATCATCCCCAGCGGGATGTTGGAGACATCGGTGAAGTTGCTGCGGCCCTTGAACGGCATCGGGAAGTCGGCGATGCGGCGGCCATTGACCAGCACCAGCGTGTGGTTCGGGCCCAGGCCGCGCAGGTCCACCTGCTGGGCGCCCGGCGAGAAGTCGGCGCCGCTGGAGGACTGTTGGCTCTGGGTCTCCCCCCCGTTCTGGGTCATCGCGCGCAGCACGTCCGGCACGGTCGTAAAGCCGCTGGAGCGGATCTGCTCGGCGCTGATCACCGTGATCGGGGCGGGGCCTTCCACCTGGGCGCGCGGAATGCGCGAACCGGTGACCTGCACCGCGTCCAGTTGTTGAACCGAAGAGGAAGCCGGTGCCTGGGCCGCCGCGGAAGCAGCCACGCCCATCAACGCCAGCTGGATCGACCACGCCATCGCCTTTCTACGCATGAGGAATTCTCGGAAATGAAGCCGGCCCGCAGAGGAGGGGCCCTGTCCCCCATTCAGATTTCCGGAATGGGCGCGCGCATTTAACGCCTTTTTCATGCCCTTGACTACTGGGTCCCTATCTGGCAAAGAGTGAAAACGCTTGCAAGTCGATTTTGTTCAGGGAGATCAAGATGCGACGCCTCCACCGCCCCCTGCGCGGACCCTTTCTCTGGCTGGCACTGCTGGTCCTGGCCTGGCCGCTGGCGACCGTTGCGCAGGATCTGCAGGGGCCGGGCTTTGCCTATTACGAAGTGGGTGACCTGGAGGCGCCGAGACCCGGCCCGCGCGCACCGGCGATGATGCTGATGGGCGGCGGCGAATGGGTGCCCGAAGCATTCCAGTGGTGGCTGAAGCAGGCCGGCAATGGCCGCGTGCTGATCCTGCGCGCTTCTGGCAGTGACGAACTGCAGGACCGCCTGTATCGCGAGATCGGCGGGGCCACCGCAGTGCAGACGCTGGTGTTCGACAATCGCCGTGGTGCCGATGATCCGGCCGTGCTGCGCGTGGTGGCTGCAGCCGATGCCATCTTCATCGCCGGCGGCGACCAGTCCCGCTACATCCGCTTCTGGAAGGGCACCGTGCTCAACCGCGCGCTCAACGCGCATGTGCGCGCCGGCAAGCCGATTGCCGGCACCAGTGCTGGCCTGGCGATACTCGGTGGCTATGCCTACGGCGCGATGGATGGCGGCAGCATCACCTCTGCCGGTGCGCTGGCCGACCCGATGGGCAGCGCGGTGACCATGGACAGTGGCTTCCTGCAGATGCCCTACCTGCAGCGCGTGGTTACCGATACCCACTTCGACAAGCGCGATCGGCTCGGCCGCCTGATCGTGTTCATAGCGCGCGCCGCCCAGGACAGCGGTGATCCCGACATCGTCGGCATCGGCGTCGACGAAGACACTGCCCTGTGCGTGGAGCCCGATGGCCAGGCACAGGTCTACAGTGCTGACGGCGAGGGCAAGGTCTGGGTGGTCAGCCCCGGCCGCGATGCCGACCGCCTGGTCAAAGGTGAACCGCTGCGCTTCCACGCGGTGCCGGTAACGGTGGTCGCCAGCGGCAGCCGCATGCGCCTGGATGACTTCCAGGCCGAGGCCGACTACCAGGCCATGGCCGACGTCAGCGACGGCGAGATCGAAGTCATCCGCCAGTGACCCGGCGATCCTGTGGCCACGCATGGGATGCTGTAGAGCCGAGCCCACGCTCGGCTGCCTTTCAATCGAGGCATCAGCCGAGCATGGGCTCGGCTCTACGATGATGCCTCCCTTGCCTACCTGCTGGAGACGTACCCGATGAAACTGCGCCTGGCGCTGTCCGCACTGTTGTCCCTGCCCACGCTTGTCCAGGCCGCACCGGCGGCTTCACCGCTGCTGGTCATCCACGGCGGCGCCGGCGTCGAGCGCAAGGACCTGTCGCCGGCTGAGGAAAAGGCCGCACGTGACGCGCTGCGGGCGGCGCTGCTGAAGGGGCATGCCGAACTGGCCGCGGGCCGCCCGGCGCTCGCGGCGGTCACCGCCGCGATCACCGTGCTGGAGGACGATCCCACCTTCAACGCCGGCAAGGGCGCGGTGTTCACCCACGACGGCCACAACGAGCTGGATGCGGCCGTCATGGACGGCGCGAGCCAGGCGGCGGGCGCGGTGGCGGGCGTGCAGCGGGTGCGCAACCCGATCCTGCTGGCGCAGACCGTAATGCAGAAGTCCAGGCACGTGATGATGGTCGGGCAGGGCGCCGAAGCCTTCGCGGTCGAGCAGGGCATTTCTCTGGTCGATCCCTCCTATTTCCGTACGGAAAAGCGCTGGCAGCAGTTGCAGCGTGCACTGAAGGAAGAGGCCGGCGGCCAGGCGCATGCCGATCTGGAGACCGCAAAGCACTTCGGGACCGTCGGTGCAGTCGCATTGGATGTGCAGGGGCACCTGGCCGCCGGTACCTCCACCGGTGGCATGACCAACAAGCGCTATGGGCGCGTGGGTGATTCGCCGATCATCGGCGCCGGTACCTGGGCTGACGCACGATGTGCGGTGTCTGGCACCGGCTGGGGCGAGTACTACATCCGTACTGCCGCCGCGCACGAGATCTGCGCGCGCATGCGTTACCAGGGGCAGAGCCCGGAGCAGGCCGGCAAGGGCGTGATCAACGAGACGATCCCGCAGATGGGCGGCGATGGCGGTGCGATCGTGCTCGGCGCAGACGGAAAAATGGCCACGCCGTTCAACACCCAGGGCATGTATCGGGGCTGGATCGGCGGCGACGGTGTCCCTCATGTCGCAATTTTCGCCAGCGAGACCCTGCCGGTCCCCGGGCAATAACCTTGCGTATCAATGGGTTTGCGACAGCGTGTGAAAAAAGTGGAAAAAAGCGTTGACAGCCCCCCGTCCCATCAGCAGAATAAGCGGCTCACCACCACACACCGCAACGCTTCGGCGGCAACGGAATGGGGTGGTAAGGAGGGATACCCAAGCGGCCAACGGGGGCAGACTGTAAATCTGCTGGCTTACGCCTTCGGTGGTTCGAATCCACCTCCCTCCACCAGTTTCACGTTGTGACATTCCCGGCGCGGGAGTAGTTCAATGGTAGAACCTCAGCCTTCCAAGCTGATGGTGCGGGTTCGATTCCCGTCTCCCGCTCCATTGAATGAACTTTGAATATTATCGAGTTCATGTCATAATGCAAAACTCGGCTCACGTAGCTCAGTCGGTAGAGCACTTCCTTGGTAAGGAAGAGGTCGAAGGTTCGATTCCTTTCGTGAGCACCATCTTAAGCATCACCTCTCAGACGAATTCGAGATAAGCAGCCATGGCCAAGGGTAAGTTCGAGCGCACCAAGCCGCACGTCAACGTCGGCACCATCGGTCACGTCGACCACGGCAAGACCACGCTGACCGCCGCACTGACCAAGATCGGTGCCGAGCGCTTCGGTGGCGAGTTCAAGGACTACTCCTCGATCGACGCCGCTCCGGAAGAAAAGGCTCGTGGTATCACGATCTCGACCGCGCACGTCGAATACGAATCCCCGGTCCGTCACTACGCCCACGTCGATTGCCCGGGCCACGCTGACTACGTCAAGAACATGATCACCGGTGCCGCCCAGATGGACGGCGCGATCCTGGTGTGCTCGGCCGCTGACGGCCCGATGCCGCAGACCCGCGAGCACATCCTGCTGTCGCGTCAGGTCGGCGTGCCGTACATCGTCGTGTTCCTGAACAAGGCCGACATGGTTGACGACGCCGAGCTGCTCGAGCTGGTCGAGATGGAAGTGCGCGAGCTGCTGAGCAAGTACGACTTCCCGGGCGACGACACCCCGATCATCGCCGGTTCGGCCCGTCTGGCGCTGGAAGGCGACCAGAGCGACATCGGCGTGCCGGCCATCCTGAAGCTGGTCGATGCCCTGGACAGCTGGATTCCGGAGCCGGAGCGCGCGATCGACAAGCCGTTCCTGATGCCGGTGGAAGACGTGTTCTCGATCTCGGGCCGCGGCACCGTGGTGACCGGTCGTATCGAGCGCGGCGTGATCAAGGTTGGCGACGAAATCGAAATCGTCGGCATCCGTCCGGTGCAGAAGACCACCGTGACCGGCGTTGAAATGTTCCGCAAGCTGCTGGACCAGGGTCAGGCGGGCGACAACGCTGGCCTGCTGCTGCGCGGCACCAAGCGTGACGACGTCGAGCGTGGCCAGGTCCTGGCCAAGCCGGGTTCGATCAAGCCGCACACCAAGTTCGAAGGCGAAGTCTACGTCCTGTCGAAGGACGAGGGCGGCCGTCACACCCCGTTCTTCAACGGCTACCGTCCGCAGTTCTACTTCCGTACCACCGACATCACCGGCGCAGCTGCTCTGCCGGAAGGCGTCGAAATGGTGATGCCGGGTGACAACGTCAAGATGGTTGTCACCCTGATCAACCCGGTGGCAATGGACGAAGGCCTGCGCTTCGCCATCCGCGAAGGTGGCCGTACCGTCGGCGCCGGCGTGGTCTCGAAGATCATCGAGTAAGCCTGCAGTACCGGTGGTTGCATAGCGCCGCCGGTTACGCGAATGGCGGGCCGGGAACCTCGGTCCGCCTTCGCCGTCTAAGGGAAGGCAAGTTTCAACACGTACGCCAGTAGCTCAATTGGCAGAGCAGCGGTCTCCAAAACCGCAGGTTGGGGGTTCGAGTCCCTCCTGGCGTGCCATCTGCCCACCTTATCCAGCGGCCTGGGCCGCTAAAGCAGACACAGCCGGATGAATAGCAAGATCGAACACTCCAAGGACAACTCCGCCAATGGCGGGGATATCGTCAAGTACGTCGCCGCATCGCTGCTGGTGCTGGCTGGTCTGTTCGTCTGGTTCTGGTTCTCCGCCGACTCCGGTCGCGCCACCCAGCTGGGTGCGTGGGCGGGTCAGCTGCGTGCGTTGGCGGTTGTAGTCGGTCTGGTTGGCGGTATCGGCGTGTTCATGCTGACCGGCAAGGGGCGCGACACCCGCGAATTCCTCTCCGAGTCGCGCTTCGAACTGCGCAAGGTGGTCTGGCCGACGCGCCAGGAAGCCATCCGCATGACCTGGGTCGTGATGGTGGTGGTAACCATTCTCAGCCTGCTGCTGGGTGGGTTCGATTACGTCATTCAGTGGCTGATTCAGCTGTTCCTGAGCCGCTAAGGAGAATTGCATGAAGCGTTGGTACGTCGTTCACGCCTATTCGGGCTTCGAGAAGTCGGTAGCGCAGGCTCTGCGCGATCGCATCGTCCGTGACGGCATGGAAGAGCGCTTCGGCGATGTCCTGGTCCCGACCGAAGAAGTGGTCGAGATGCGCGCTGGCCAGAAGCGCCGCTCCGAACGCAAGTTCTTCCCGGGTTACGTGCTGGTCCAGATCGAGACCCACGAAGAAGCCGGTATTCCGCGCATCGACAACGAAAGCTGGCACCTGGTCAAGGAAACCCCGCGCGTCATGGGCTTCATCGGCGGCACCGCCGACCGTCCGCTGCCGATCGCCGATTCCGAGGCCGAAGCCATCCTGAACCGCGTTCAGGAAGGTGTCGAGAAGCCGCGTCCGAAGGTGCTGTTCGAGCCGGGCCAGATGGTCCGCGTCACCGACGGCCCGTTCAACGATTTCAATGGCGTCGTCGAAGAGGTCAACTACGAGAAGAGCCGTCTGCGCGTCTCGGTGCTGATCTTCGGCCGTGCCACTCCGGTCGAACTCGAGTTCGGCCAGGTCGAAAAGGCCGTCTGACCTGTCCTGTAGAGTCGAGCCATGCTCGACTCCGGGGTCTGGATGGTGTGGTAGTCGAGCATGGCTCGACTCTACAGAGGGAGCCGGGCCTTGCCCGGTTTCTTCCGTTTACGTGCCGCTTCAGGCATGTGAAGAAAAAACCTGATATAGTGCGCGGCTCCCCGCTGGGAAGCCAGCAGGACGAGGCCGCCGAAAGGTGGCCTTCAGCATGATTTCAAAACGCGATGCCGGGACGCGTGATTCCCGGTCCGATGGGGAGCCTGTTGTCGAAAGGCGCTAGCACCCGGAGAGTACTCACATGGCAAAGAAAGTTGTCGGTTACATCAAGCTGCAGGTGAAGGCCGGTCAGGCCAACCCCTCGCCGCCGGTCGGTCCTGCGCTGGGTCAGCGCGGTCTGAACATCATGGAATTCTGCAAGGCGTTCAACGCTGCCACGCAGAAGCTCGAGCCGGGTCTTCCGGTTCCGGTGATCATCACGGCCTACTCGGACCGTACGTTCACCTTCATCACCAAGAGCACCCCGGCCACCACACTGCTGAAGAAGGCCGCTGGCATCTCGTCGGGCTCCAAGCGCCCGAACACCGAGAAGGTCGGCAAGGTCACCCGTAAGCAGCTGGAAGAGATCGCCAAGGCGAAGGAACCGGATCTGACTGCCGCCGATCTGGACGCCGCCGTGCGTACCATCGCTGGCTCTGCCCGTTCCATGGGCCTCGTGGTGGAGGGTTAATAAGATGGCACAGACCAAGCGTGAGAAGGCCATCAAGGCCGCCGTCGTTCCGGGCAAGGCATACGCCTTCGAGGACGCGATCAACATCCTGAAGAGCGCCACCAAGGCCAAGTTCGTCGAGTCGATCGACGTCGCTGTGCGCCTGGGCGTCGATGCGAAGAAGTCCGACCAGCAGGTCCGCGGCTCCACCGTGCTGCCGGCCGGTACCGGCAAGTCGGTCCGCGTCGCCGTGTTCGCTCCGGCCGGTGCCAAGGCTGACGAAGCCCTGGCCGCTGGCGCCGAAGCCGTCGGTATGGATGACCTGGCCGAGAAGATGCAGGCCGGCGATCTGAACTACGACGTCGTCATCGCGACCCCGGACGCCATGCGCGTCGTCGGTAAGCTGGGCACCGTGCTGGGCCCGCGCGGCCTGATGCCGAACCCGAAGGTCGGCACCGTTTCCCCGAACCCGGGTGAAGCCGTGAAGAACGCCAAGTCGGGTCAGGTCCGTTACCGCACCGACAAGGCCGGCATCATCCACTGCACCATCGGCAAGGCCGACTTCGCCGAAGACGCGCTGAAGTCGAACCTGACCGCGCTGCTGCTGGACCTGATCAAGGCCAAGCCGGCCACCTCGAAGGGCACCTACCTGCAGAAGGTTTCGGTCAGCTCGACGATGGGCCCGGGCGTCACCGTCGACCAGTCGTCGCTGACCCTGAAGTAATTGTTTCAAGCGGTCACGGTACCTTCGGTGCCGTGACCGTGACATTTGAAGGCATCGCTGGCAGTGCATCGCCCGCGGTAGCCGTCAAAGACCGCAGGCGCGGTCGTGGTAATACCGGCGACGGGCACGGAAGCTCGATCTGGCAAGGAGTCGCCGCCGGAGCAGTCATGAGCGCTTAATCGATTCCCCGGAATCACCCTGCGTAGATGGTGCCCTTCTGGAGTTTTTCTGGTTCACGCACGTCTGGGTTTCCCAGGTTGGCCCACTCCAGGTCTAGAACGGCCCACCCCCGGAACATCATCCCGATGTTCCCGGCGTCCAGGATGGATGCCGCACAGGACCGCACACGGCAGGAGCCGTAAGCGGAGTTCAATAGGAGGAGTGCAATGGCTCTCAATCTGTCCCAGAAGCAAGAAGTAGTCGCCGAGCTGGCAGACGTCGCCGCCAAGGCCCACTCCTTGATCGCAGCCGAATACGCTGGCACCACGGTCGCCCAGATGACCGCGATGCGCAAGCAGGCTCGTGAAACCGGTGTTTTCTTGAAGGTTGTCAAGAACACCCTGGCTTCGCGCGCCGTTGAAGGCACCGAGTTCGCAGTCGCCCAGGACCAGATGGTTGGTCCGCTGCTGTACGCGTTCTCGCTCGAGGAGCCCGGCGCTGCCGGTCGCCTGATCAAGGAAGCCGCCAAGGGCAACGACAAGCTGAAGGCTAAGGTCGTCGCCATCGGTGGCGAAGTGTTCCCGGCAAGCCACGTCGAAGTGCTGGCCTCGCTGCCGACCCGCGACCAGGCCCTGGCCATGCTGGCCCGCGTCCTGACCGAGCCGGTCACGATGTTTGCCCGCGCCATCAAGGCCGTTGGCGAGAAGCAGGGTGGTGGCGACGTCGCCGCCGACGCTGCCGAGCCGGCCGCCGAGACCGCCTGAGTTTCGACTTACCGTGGTTCCTGACGGAACCTCAACCCAGAAAATCATCCAAAGGTATTAATCATGTCCCTTACCAACGAACAGATCGTCGACGCCATCGCCGAGAAGTCCCTGATGGAAGTGATGGAGCTGGTCAAGGCCATCGAAGAGAAGTTCGGCGTCTCCGCCGCTGCTCCGGTTGCCGTGGCTGCTGCCGCTGGCCCGGCCGCTGCTGTTGAAGAGCAGACCGAGTTCACCGTCACCCTGAAGTCGGCCGGCGACAAGAAGGTCGAAGTCATCAAGGCCGTCCGCGCCATCACCGGCCTGGGCCTGAAGGAAGCGAAGGACCTGGCCGAAGCCGGTGGCGTCCTGAAGGAAGGCGCTTCGAAGGACGACGCCGAGAAGATGAAGAAGGACCTGGAAGCTGCTGGCGCGACTGTCGAAGTCAAGTAAGCAGTTACCTTGCATCGTCACCGATTCACGGCGATGCAGCCAAGGCTGGGGGCGTAAGCCCCCGGCCTTTGGTCGTTGTTGCAGTGTTGTAGATCCACGCCACGCGTGGATGTAACGAGCGGCAAAAAGCCCAACACGGGCTGCGGTCAGACCCCGGCCGGCCAGCGCAGCGCGCGGCAGCGGGGGAGTGGATGCAGACGAGTTGGCAGTTGGAAGTAGCGGGAGAAGGCGTGCTGGTGCCGGCAATACCAGCGACTTCCAACTGACAATTTCAAGTTCCCTTCGGATCGTGGGCGCACGATCCGCACAACAAGGTGGAAGACCTCATGACGTCCTATTCGTTCACCGAAAAAAAGCGTATCCGCAAGGATTTCGGCAAGCAGCGCTCGATTCTCGAAGTGCCGTTCCTGCTCGCCATCCAGGTGGATTCCTATCGTGAATTCCTGCAGGAAAACGTCGATCCGGCCAAGCGCACGGACCACGGCCTGCACGCTGCGCTGAAGTCGGTCTTCCCGATCGCCAGCTACAGCGGCAATGCTGCCCTGGAATACGTCGGCTACAAGCTGGGCGAACCGGTCTTCGACGAGCGTGAGTGCCGCCAGCGTGGCATGAGCTACGGCGCCCCGCTGCGCGTGACCGTGCGCCTGGTGATCTACGACCGTGAGTCGTCGACCAAGGCCATCAAGTACGTGAAGGAGCAGGAGGTCTATCTGGGCGAAATCCCGCTGATGACCGAGAACGGCACCTTCATCGTCAACGGCACCGAGCGCGTCATCGTCTCGCAGCTGCACCGCTCGCCGGGTGTGTTCTTCGACCACGACCGTGGCAAGACCCACAGCTCGGGCAAGCTGCTGTACAGCGCCCGCATCATTCCTTACCGCGGTTCCTGGCTGGACTTCGAGTTCGACCCGAAGGATGCGCTGTTCACCCGTATCGACCGCCGCCGCAAGCTGCCGGTGTCGATCCTGCTGCGCGCGCTTGGCTACAGCAACGAAGAGATGCTGGCCGAGTTCTTCGAGATCAACACCTTCCACATCAACCCGGATGAAGGCGTCCAGCTGGAGCTGGTGCCGGAGCGCCTGCGTGGCGAAACCCTGGGCTTTGACCTCGCCGACGGCGACAAGGTCATCGTGGAAGCCGGCAAGCGCATCACCGCGCGCCACATCAAGCAGCTGGAAGCCTCGGGCATCGCCGCCCTGGCCGTGCCGGACGACTACATCGTCGGCCGCATCCTGTCGCACGACGTGGTCGACGCCTCGACCGGCGAACTGCTGGCCCAGGCCAATGACGAGATCACCGACGAGCAGCTGCAGGCCTTCCGCAAGGCCGGCGTGGATGCCGTGGGCACCCTGTGGGTGAACGATCTGGATCGTGGCCCGTACCTGTCCAACACTCTGCGCATCGACCCGACCAAGACCCAGCTGGAAGCCCTGGTCGAGATCTACCGCATGATGCGTCCGGGCGAGCCGCCGACCAAGGACGCCGCGCAGAACCTGTTCCACAACCTGTTCTTCACCTTCGAGCGCTACGACCTGTCCGCGGTCGGCCGCATGAAGTTCAACCGTCGCGTGGGCCGCAAGGAAACCACCGGCGAAGCCGTGCTGTACGACCGCAAGTACTACGGTGAGCGCAACGACGAAGAGTCCAAGCGCCTGGTCGCCGCCCATGGCGACAGCTCCGACATCCTGGACGTGATCAAGGTCCTGACCGAGATCCGCAACGGTCGCGGCGTGGTCGACGATATCGATCACCTGGGCAACCGTCGCGTGCGTTCGGTCGGTGAAATGGCCGAGAACGTGTTCCGCGTGGGCCTGGTCCGCGTCGAGCGCGCGGTCAAGGAGCGCCTGTCGATGGCCGAGTCGGAAGGCCTGACCCCGCAGGAACTGATCAACGCCAAGCCGGTCGCCGCTGCCATCAAGGAGTTCTTCGGCTCCTCGCAGCTGTCGCAGTTCATGGACCAGAACAACCCGCTGTCGGAAGTGACCCACAAGCGTCGTGTCTCGGCCCTGGGCCCGGGCGGCCTGACCCGTGAGCGCGCCGGCTTCGAAGTGCGCGACGTGCACCCGACCCATTACGGCCGCGTCTGCACCATCGAAACCCCGGAAGGCCCGAACATCGGCCTGATCAACTCGCTGGCCGTGTACGCCCGCACCAACCAGTACGGTTTCCTTGAGACCCCGTACCGCAAGGTCGTGGACGGCAAGGTCTATGACGAAGTCGAGTTCCTGTCGGCCATCGAAGAAAACGAGTACGTCATTGCGCAGGCCAACGCCCTGACCAATGCCGACAGCGTGCTGACCGAGCAGTTCGTTCCGTGCCGCTTCCAGGGCGAATCGCTGCTGAAGCCGCCGGCGGAAGTCCACTTCATGGACGTCTCGCCGATGCAGACCGTGTCGATCGCGGCCGCGCTGGTTCCGTTCCTGGAGCACGATGACGCGAACCGCGCACTGATGGGCGCCAACATGCAGCGTCAGGCCGTGCCGACCCTGCGTGCACAGAAGCCGCTGGTCGGTACCGGCATCGAACGCGCCGTGGCGCGTGACTCCGGTGTGACCGTGAACGCCCGTCGTGGTGGCGAAATCGTGCAGATCGACGCCGCCCGCATCGTGGTCAAGGTCAACGAGGAAGAGATCGTTGGCGCCACCGACGCAGGCGTGGACATCTACAACCTGGTCAAGTACACCCGTTCGAACCAGAACACCTGCATCAACCAGCGTCCGCTGGTCCAGGTGGGTGACGTCATCGCCCGCGGCGACGTGCTGGCCGACGGTCCGTCCACCGACATCGGCGAACTGGCCCTGGGCCAGAACATGCTGATCGCGTTCATGCCGTGGAACGGCTACAACTTCGAAGACTCCATCCTGCTCTCCGAGCGCGTGGTGGAAGAGGATCGTTACACCACGATCCACATCGAAGAGCTGACCTGCGTTGCGCGTGACACCAAGCTGGGGCCGGAGGAAATCTCCGCCGACATCCCGAACGTCTCCGAGCAGGCGCTGAACCGCCTGGACGAGAGCGGCGTGGTGTACATCGGTGCCGAAGTCCGCGCCGGCGACATCATGGTCGGCAAGGTCACCCCGAAGGGCGAAAGCCAGCTGACCCCGGAAGAGAAGCTGCTGCGCGCGATCTTCGGCGAGAAGGCTTCGGACGTTAAGGACAGCTCGCTGCGCGTTCCGCCGGGCATGGACGGCACCGTCATCGACGTGCAGGTCTTCACCCGCGACGGCATCGAGAAGGACAAGCGCGCCCGCCAGATCGAAGAGTCTGAAATCAAGCGCGTCAAGAAGGACTTCGACGACCAGTTCCGCATCCTGGAAGCGGCCATCTACATGCGTCTGCGTTCGCAGATCGTGGGCAAGGTGGTCAACGGTGGCGCTGGCCTGAAGAAGGGTGACGTGATCAGCGACGCCTTCCTGGACGGCCTGAAGAAGGCTGACTGGTTCGCCCTGCGCATGAAGGACGAGGACGCTTCGGAAGCCATCGAGCGCGCGCAGAAGCAGATCCAGGCGCACGAGAAGGAATTCGAGCGTCGCTTCGCCGACAAGCGCGGCAAGATCACCGCCGGTGACGACCTCGCCCCGGGCGTGCTGAAGATGGTCAAGGTGTTCCTGGCCGTGAAGCGCCGCATCCAGCCGGGCGACAAGATGGCAGGCCGCCACGGCAACAAGGGTGTGGTCTCCAACGTGGTGCCGGTCGAGGACATGCCGTACATGGCCTCGGGCGAGACCGTGGACATCGTGCTGAACCCGCTGGGCGTGCCGTCGCGTATGAACATCGGCCAGATCCTGGAAGTGCACCTGGGCTGGGCGGCCAAGGGCCTGGGTCGCAAGATCCAGGCGATGATGGAAGCCCAGGCCGCCGTTGCCGACCTGCGCAAGTTCCTGGACGACATCTACAACCACGACGACACCAACGTGGCCAACCGTGTCGACCTGTCGCAGTTCAGCGACGAGGAACTGCTGCGCCTGGCCCGTAACCTCACCGACGGCGTGCCGATGGCCACTCCGGTCTTCGACGGCGCCACCGAAGCGGAAATCAAGCGCATGCTGGAACTGGCCGACCTGCCGAGCAGTGGCCAGACCCAGCTGTACGACGGCCGCACCGGTGAAGCGTTCGATCGCCACACCACCGTGGGTTACATGCACTACCTGAAGCTGAACCACCTGGTCGACGACAAGATGCACGCCCGTTCGACCGGTCCGTACTCGCTCGTCACCCAGCAGCCGCTGGGCGGCAAGGCGCAGTTCGGCGGCCAGCGCTTCGGTGAAATGGAAGTCTGGGCGCTGGAAGCCTACGGCGCGGCCTACACCCTGCAGGAAATGCTGACGGTGAAGTCCGATGACGTGCAGGGCCGCAACCAGATGTACAAGAACATCGTCGACGGTGAGCACGAGATGGTCGCGGGCATGCCGGAATCCTTCAACGTGCTCGTGAAGGAAATCCGCTCGCTGGCCATCAACATGGAACTGGAAGACAACTGATCCATGCCGGCGCGGCGGCCTCCGCCGCCGCGCCGCTGGCAGTCAACTGAAAGCCCATCGACACAGCATTCCTCCTTCTGGAGAACACCATGAAAGACCTGCTCAACCTCTTCAACCAGCAGCGCCAGACGCTGGACTTCGACGCGATCAAGATCGCGCTGGCTTCGCCGGACCTGATCCGTTCGTGGTCCTTCGGCGAAGTGAAGAAGCCGGAAACCATCAACTACCGTACCTTCAAGCCGGAACGCGACGGCCTGTTCTGCGCCGCCATCTTCGGCCCGGTGAAGGACTACGAGTGCCTGTGCGGCAAGTACAAGCGCATGAAGCACCGCGGCGTGGTCTGCGAAAAGTGCGGCACCGAAGTAACCCTGGCCAAGGTGCGTCGTGAGCGCATGGGCCACATCGACCTGGCTTCGCCGGTCGCGCACATCTGGTTCCTGAAGTCGCTGCCGTCGCGCATCGGCCTGATGCTGGACATGACCCTGCGCGATATCGAGCGCGTGCTGTACTTCGAAGCCTACGTGGTGACCGAGCCGGGCCTGACCGCCCTGGAGCGCCGCCAGCTGCTGACCGAAGAACAGTACCTGCAGGCCCGCCAGGAGCACGGTGACGACTTCGACGCCGCCATGGGCGCCGAGGCCGTGTACGAACTGCTGCGCACCATCGACCTGCAGTCGGAAATGACCCGCCTGCGCGAGGAAATCGCCGCTACCGGTTCGGAAACCAAGCTCAAGCGCCTCACCAAGCGCATCAAGCTGATCGAAGCCTTCCTGGAATCGGGCAACCGTCCGGAGTGGATGGTCATGACCGTGCTGCCGGTGCTGCCGCCGGACCTGCGTCCGCTGGTCCCGCTGGATGGCGGCCGCTTCGCGACCTCCGACCTGAACGACCTGTACCGCCGCGTCATCAACCGTAACAACCGCCTGCGCCGCCTGCTCGAACTGAGCGCGCCGGACATCATCGTGCGCAATGAAAAGCGCATGCTGCAGGAATCGGTCGATGCGCTGCTGGACAACGGCCGTCGTGGCCGTGCCATCACCGGCACCAACAAGCGCCCGCTGAAGTCGCTGGCCGACATGATCAAGGGCAAGCAGGGTCGCTTCCGCCAGAACCTGCTCGGCAAGCGCGTCGACTACTCGGGCCGTTCGGTCATCGTGGTCGGTCCGTACCTGCGCCTGCACCAGTGCGGCCTGCCGAAGAAGATGGCGCTCGAGCTGTTCAAGCCGTTCGTCTTCGCAAAGCTGCAGCGTCGTGGCCTGGCCACCACCATCAAGGCCGCCAAGAAGCTGGTCGAGCGCGAAGAAGCCGAAGTCTGGGACATCCTGGAAGAGGTCATCCGCGAGCATCCGGTGATGCTGAACCGTGCGCCGACCCTGCACCGTCTGGGCATCCAGGCGTTCGAGCCGGTGCTGATCGAAGGCAAGGCCATCCAGCTGCACCCGCTGGTCTGCACCGCGTTCAACGCCGACTTCGACGGTGACCAGATGGCCGTCCACGTGCCGCTCTCGCTGGAAGCCCAGCTGGAAGCGCGTGCGCTGATGATGTCGACCAACAACATCCTGTCGCCGGCCAACGGCGAGCCGATCATCGTGCCGTCGCAGGACGTCGTGCTGGGTCTGTACTACATGACCCGCTCGCTGGAAAACAAGAAGGGCGAGGGCATGGCCTTCGCCAACATCGCCGAAGTGAAGCGTGCCTACGACAACCGCGTGGTGGAACTGCACGCTCGCGTCAAGGTCCGCATCACCGAAGTGGTGACCGACGAAGACGGCATCAAGCAGAACAAGACCTCGATCGTGGACACCACGATCGGTCGCGCCCTGCTGGCTGAAATCCTGCCGGAAGGCCTGCCGTTCGCGCTGGCCAACACCGAGCTGACCAAGAAGAACATCAGCCGCCTGATCAACTCCAGCTACCGCCAGCTGGGTCTGAAGGACACGGTCGTGTTCGCCGACAAGCTGATGTACACCGGCTTCGCCTACGCGACCCGCGCCGGCGTCTCGATCGGCATCGACGACATGCTGATCCCGGACGAGAAGAAGGGCATCCTCACCGAGGCCGAAGCCGAAGTGCTGGAAATCCAGGAGCAGTACCAGTCGGGCCTGGTCACCGCCGGCGAGCGCTACAACAAGGTGGTCGACATCTGGTCGCGCACCAACGAGCGCATCGCCAAGGCGATGATGGACACCATCGGTACCGAGAAGGTGGTCAACGCCAAGGGTGAGACCATCGACCAGAAGTCGATGAACTCGCTGTACATCATGGCCGACTCCGGTGCGCGTGGTTCGCAGGCGCAGATCCGTCAGCTGGCCGGCATGCGTGGCCTGATGGCCCGCCCGGACGGCTCGATCATCGAGACGCCCATCAAGGCGAACTTCCGCGAAGGCCTGAACGTGCAGGAGTACTTCAACTCCACCCACGGTGCCCGTAAGGGTCTGGCCGATACCGCGCTGAAGACCGCGAACTCGGGTTACCTGACCCGTCGTCTGGTCGACGTCGCGCAGGACGTGGTGATCACCGAGGTGGATTGCGGTACCACCGAAGGCCTGATCATGACCCCGATCGTGGAAGGCGGCGACGTGGTCGAGCCGCTGAAGGACCGCGTGCTGGGTCGCGTGGTTGCCGAGGACGTGTTCCTGCCGGGCAACGACGAAGATCCGATCGTCACCCGCAACACCCTGCTGGACGAAGCCTGGGTTGCCAAGCTGGAAGATGCCGGCGTGCAGACCATCAAGGTCCGCTCGACGATCTCCTGCGAATCGGCCTTCGGTGTCTGCTCGCGCTGCTACGGCCGCGATCTGGCCCGTGGCCACCTGGTCAACATCGGTGAAGCGGTCGGCGTCATCGCCGCCCAGTCCATCGGTGAGCCGGGTACCCAGCTGACCATGCGTACGTTCCACATCGGTGGTGCGGCGTCGCGAGCTGCTGCGGTCGACAACATCACCGTCAAGACCACCGGCTCGGTCAAGTTCAGCAACCTCAAGTCCGTCGAGCACGCCAACGGCTCGCTGGTGGCAGTGTCGCGCTCGGGCGAAATCTCGGTGCTCGATGCCCACGGCCGCGAGCGTGAGCGTTACAAGCTGCCGTACGGTGCGACCATCACGTCCAAGGACGGTGATGCGATCAAGGCGGGCCAGACCGTGGCCAACTGGGATCCGCATAACCACCCGATCGTGTCGGAAGTGGCCGGCTTCATCCGCTTCATCGACTTCGTCGACGGCATCACCGTCATCGAGAAGACCGACGAGCTGACCGGCTTGGCGTCGCGCGAAATCACCGATCCGAAGCGTCGTGGTACCCAGGCCAAGGACCTGCGCCCGATCGTGCGCATCGTCGACGCCAAGGGCAACGACCTGTCGATTCCGGGCACCGACCTGCCGGCGCAGTACCTGCTGCCGCCGCGCTCGATCGTCAACCTGCAGGACGGCGCTGCCGTCGGCGTGGGTGACGTGGTCGCCAAGATTCCGCAGGAAGCGTCGAAGACCCGCGACATCACCGGTGGTCTGCCGCGCGTGGCCGATCTGTTCGAAGCGCGCAAGCCGAAGGATCCGGCGGTGCTGGCCGAGCGTTCGGGCATCATCAGCTTCGGCAAGGACACCAAGGGCAAGCAGCGCCTGATCATCAAGGACACCGATGGTTCGGAGCACGAGGAGCTGATTCCGAAGTACCGCCAGGTCATCGTGTTCGAAGGCGAGCATGTCACCAAGGGTGAAACCATCGTGGACGGCGAGCCGAGCCCGCAGGACATCCTGCGCCTGCTGGGTGTCGAACCGCTGGCGGCCTACCTGGTGAAGGAAATCCAGGACGTGTACCGCCTGCAGGGCGTGAAGATCAACGACAAGCACATCGAGGTGATCACCCGCCAGATGCTGCGCAAGGTCGAGATCACCGACCAGGGCAGCAGCAAGTTCCTGAACGGTGAACAGGTGGAGCGTCAGCGCGTTATCGAGGAGAATGCGCGCCTGTCGACCCGCAACGAGCTGCCGGCGCACTTCGATCCGGTCCTGCTGGGTATCACCAAGGCCTCGCTGGCGACCGAATCGTTCATCTCGGCCGCGTCGTTCCAGGAAACCACCCGCGTGCTGACCGAAGCGGCCGTCCGCGGTACCAAGGACAACCTGCGCGGCCTGAAGGAAAACGTGATCGTGGGCCGCCTGATCCCGGCCGGTACCGGTCTGTCGTACCACAGCAGCCGCCGCCGCGGCGCTTCGGGTCTGACCGACTCGGAGATGCAGGCCCTGACCGGCACCCCGGCTGCAGTCGAGGCTCCGGCCGTTGAAGCTGAAGCTGAACAGGCGTCTGGCGAAGAATGAGGTATCCGGTCCGGCCAGCAGGCCGGACCACCCCGTCGGTTCATCGACGGGTAGGGAAAGGGCAGGGGGATCGACCGCGATCCTCCCGGCCAACCTGAACGGGGTACATGGAGGCCCCCCAGTAACGTTCCAGGATCAGGAACGGGCTTGACAGGAGGCGTTTGACTGCTTTCCTGACGGGTTGCTACAATCGTCTGTCTCAGCAGGCCAGAATTTTGGCCTGCTTTAACATTTCCGCATCTCTGGTCGGATTTTCCGGCCACCAATCAGAAGAACCTACTGATGGCGACGATCAACCAGCTGGTCCGCAAGCCGCGGCAAGCGACCACCTACAAGAGTGCCTCGCCGGCGCTCGACAAGTGCCCGCAGCGCCGTGGCGTCTGCACCCGTGTCTACACCACCACTCCGAAGAAGCCGAACTCGGCTCTGCGCAAGGTTGCCAAGGTCCGCCTGACCAACCAGGAAGAAGTGATTTCCTACATCGGTGGTGAAGGCCACAACCTGCAGGAGCACTCCGTGGTCCTGATCCGCGGCGGTCGCGTCAAGGACCTGCCGGGTGTGCGTTACCACACCGTTCGTGGCTCGCTCGACGCCGCCGGCGTTGCCAAGCGTCGCCAGGCCCGTTCCAAGTACGGCGCCAAGCGTCCGAAGGCATAAGGAGAGAGCACTATGTCGCGTAAGGGTAATACTCCGCAGCGTTCCGTCCTGCCCGATCCGAAGCACGGAAGCGAAACCATCGCCCGCTTCATCAACATGGTCATGCAGAGCGGCAAGAAGTCCGTCGCCGAAAAGATCGTGTACGGCGCCATGGACGTGATCACCGAGAAGAACAGCAGCGCCAACGCCATTGAACTGGTGCAGAAGGCTCTGGACAACGTCGCTCCGGCGGTCGAAGTCAAGTCGCGCCGCGTCGGTGGTGCCACCTACCAGGTGCCGGTCGAAGTGCGTTCGTCGCGCAAGATGGCTCTGGCCATGCGCTGGCTGATCGACTCCGCGCGCAAGCGTGGTGAGAACACCATGCCGAAGAAGCTGGCTGCTGAACTGATCGACGCCTCGGAAAACCGTGGCGGCGCCATCAAGAAGCGCGAAGAAACCCACCGCATGGCCGAAGCCAACAAGGCATTCGCCCACTACCGCTGGTGAGTTTGACGGCCTTGTAAAACAGGCAGGGCAGCACCACTTCGGTGCGTGCTGCCTCGCGGTCCCAGAAGGACTGCGCCAATCCGAAGGCCGCCGAAAGGCGGCGTTCGGCCATCCGAAATCCAAGAAATCTGAGAGGCTCCCGTGGCCCGTTCCACTCCCATCGAGCGTTACCGTAACTTCGGCATCATGGCTCACATCGATGCCGGCAAGACCACCACGTCCGAGCGCATCCTGTTCTACACCGGCAAGAGCCACAAGATCGGTGAAGTGCACGACGGCGCCGCCACCATGGACTGGATGGAGCAGGAGCAGGAGCGTGGCATCACGATCCAGTCCGCTGCCACCACCGCGTTCTGGAAGGGCATGGACAAGTCCCTGCCGGAGCACCGCTTCAACATCATCGACACCCCCGGGCACGTCGACTTCACCATCGAAGTGGAGCGCTCGCTGCGCGTGCTCGACGGTGCCGTCTTCGTCCTGTGCGCCGTCGGTGGCGTGCAGCCGCAGTCGGAAACCGTGTGGCGCCAGGCCAACAAGTACCACGTGCCGCGCATCGCGTTCGTCAACAAGATGGACCGCACCGGTGCCAACTTCCAGAAGGTCGTCGGCCAGCTGAAGGCCAAGCTGGGCGCGGTTGCCGTGCCGATGCAGCTGCCGATCGGCGCTGAAGACAACTTCAAGGGCGTTGTCGACCTGCTGAAGATGAAGGCCATCCATTGGGATGAGGCTTCGCAGGGCATGAAGTTCGAGTACGGTGAAATCCCGGCCGACCTGCAGGGCCCGGCTGAAGAGGCTCGCCAGTTCATGGTCGAGACCGCTGCCGAAGCCAGCGAAGAGCTGATGGAAAAGTACCTGGGCGGCGAAGAGCTGGCCGAGGCTGAAATCATCAATGCGCTGCGTACCCGCACCCTGGCCACTGAAATCGTGCCGATGTACTGCGGCTCGGCCTTCAAGAACAAGGGCGTGCAGGCCATGCTGGACGGCGTGATCCAGCTGCTGCCGTCGCCGGTCGACGTGCCGGACGTGAAGGGCGTGGACGTTGACGACGACACCGTCGAAATGACCCGCAAGTCGGACGACAAGGCTCCGTTCTCGTCGCTGGCCTTCAAGATCATCACCGACCCGTTCGTCGGCGCGCTGACCTTCTTCCGTGTCTACTCGGGCACCCTGAACGGTGGCGACACCGTGCTGAACTCGGTGAAGGGCAAGAAGGAGCGCATCGGCCGCATCCTGCAGATGCACTCGAACAACCGCGAGGAAATCAAGGAAGTTCTGGCCGGTGACATCGCCGCTGCCGTGGGCCTGAAGGACACCACCACCGGTGACACCCTGTGCGCCGTGGACGCCCCGATCATCCTGGAGCGCATGACGTTCCCGGAGCCGGTGATCTCGATGGCCGTCGAGCCGAAGACCAAGTCGGACCAGGAAAAGATGGGCCTGGCCCTGGGCCGTCTGGCGCAGGAAGATCCGTCGTTCCGCGTCAAGACCGACGAAGAATCCGGCCAGACCATCATCTCGGGCATGGGCGAGCTGCACCTGGACATCATCGTCGACCGCCTGAAGCGCGAGTTCAACGTTGAAGCCAACGTCGGCGCGCCGCAGGTGGCCTACCGCGAAACCATCACCCTGGCCGACGTCAAGTCGGACTACAAGCACGCCAAGCAGTCCGGTGGTAAGGGTCAGTACGGTCACGTCGTGATCGAACTGTCGCCGATCACCGCTGCCGACCGTGCCGATCCGAAGCTGGCTCCGGCCATCAAGGACGACTTCCTGTTCATCAACGACATCACCGGCGGCGTGATCCCGAAGGAATTCATTCCGTCGGTTGAAAAGGGCCTGCGCGAAACCATCACCAGCGGTCCGCTGGCTGGCTTCCCGGTCGTGGACGTCAAGGTGAAGCTGGTGTTCGGTTCGTACCACGACGTCGACTCCTCGGAAATGGCGTTCAAGCTGGCTTCGTCGATGGCCTTCAAGCAGGGCTTCGCCAAGGCCAAGCCGGTGCTGCTGGAGCCGATCATGAAGGTCGAGATCGTGACCCCGGAGGATTACCAGGGTGACGTGATGGGCGACGTCAGCCGTCGTCGCGGCGTGCTGCAGGGTTCCGACACCACCGGTGACGGTTCGGCCAGCATCATCAACGCGATGATCCCGCTGGGTGAAATGTTCGGCTACGCCACTGCGCTGCGTTCGCAGACCCAGGGCCGCGCCACCTTCACCATGGAATTCGATCACTACGAGCCGGCGCCGACCAACATCGCCGAAGCCGTCATGAAGAAGGGCTGAGCCTCGCTCAGCCTCTCTTGAAACCACTTACGAACAATCAAGGTATAGAACAATGGCAAAGGGTAAGTTCGAGCGCACCAAGCCGCACGTCAACGTCGGCACCATCGGTCACGTCGATCACGGCAAGACCACGCTGACCGCCGCACTGACCAAGATCGGTGCCGAGCGCTTCGGTGGCGAGTTCAAGGATTACTCCTCGATCGACGCCGCTCCGGAAGAAAAGGCTCGTGGTATCACGATCTCGACCGCGCACGTCGAATACGAATCCCCGGTCCGTCACTACGCCCACGTCGATTGCCCGGGCCACGCTGACTACGTCAAGAACATGATCACCGGTGCCGCCCAGATGGACGGCGCGATCCTGGTGTGCTCGGCCGCTGACGGCCCGATGCCGCAGACCCGCGAGCACATCCTGCTGTCGCGTCAGGTCGGCGTGCCGTACATCGTCGTGTTCCTGAACAAGGCCGACATGGTTGACGACGCCGAGCTGCTCGAGCTGGTCGAGATGGAAGTGCGCGAGCTGCTGAGCAAGTACGACTTCCCGGGCGACGACACCCCGATCATCGCCGGTTCGGCGCGTCTGGCGCTGGAAGGCGACCAGAGCGACATCGGCGTGCCGGCCATCCTGAAGCTGGTCGATGCCCTGGACAGCTGGATTCCGGAGCCGGAGCGCGCGATCGACAAGCCGTTCCTGATGCCGGTGGAAGACGTGTTCTCGATCTCGGGCCGCGGCACCGTGGTGACCGGTCGTATCGAGCGCGGCGTGATCAAGGTTGGCGACGAAATCGAAATCGTCGGCATCCGTCCGGTGCAGAAGACCACCGTGACCGGCGTTGAAATGTTCCGCAAGCTGCTGGACCAGGGTCAGGCAGGCGACAACGCTGGCCTGCTGCTGCGCGGCACCAAGCGTGACGACGTCGAGCGTGGCCAGGTCCTGGCCAAGCCGGGTTCGATCAAGCCGCACACCAAGTTCGAAGGCGAAGTCTACGTCCTGTCGAAGGACGAGGGCGGCCGTCACACCCCGTTCTTCAACGGCTACCGTCCGCAGTTCTACTTCCGTACCACCGACATCACCGGCGCAGCTGCTCTGCCGGAAGGCGTCGAAATGGTGATGCCGGGTGACAACGTCAAGATGGTCGTCACCCTGATCAACCCGGTGGCAATGGACGAAGGCCTGCGCTTCGCCATCCGCGAAGGTGGCCGTACCGTCGGCGCCGGCGTGGTCTCGAAGATCATCGAGTAATCTGGTAGTATCTGCGCCCCGATGTTGCCTGGGTAGGGCATCGGGGCGTATCAAATGGGAAAGCAGGCACAGGATGTGCCTTGTGTTCCCCGGACCAGGAAGGGTCAATGCCATTCAGGCGGCGTCAACAGGCGACTGTTGACAGCTGCCTTGCGTGCCATTATGCTTCTACGTCTGGGCAGGCCTGGGAACGGGTCTGCCTACGTTTTTGAGGTCTATGGAGTGACCTTGGCGGCCTGCAGGACTGTGGGCCGTCCGTATTCAGGAATTTCATGGGACAAAGCAACCCAGAGGCTTTGTCTGTCGCTCTTTTAACGAAGGAACCTACCGCCATGGCGGACCAAAAGATCCGGATCCGGCTGAAAGCGTTCGATCATCGTCTGATCGACCGTTCGGCCAGCGAGATCGTTGAAACGGCAAAGCGGACCGGCGCGCAAGTGCGTGGCCCGATCCCGCTGCCGACCAAGATCGAGCGTTACACCGTTCTCGTTTCCCCGCACGTCGACAAGGACGCGCGTGACCAGTACGAGACCCGCACGCACAAGCGCGTGCTCGATATCGTTGACCCGAATGACAAGACCGTGGACGCGCTGATGAAGCTCGAACTGGCTGCCGGCGTCGACGTTCAGATCAAGCTGACCTGAGGACTACGACCATGACGAAGAAGTATTCGTTGGGCTTCGTGGGCCGCAAGGCCGGCATGAGCCGCGTGTTCACTGAAGATGGCCGCTCCATCCCGGTGACCCTGATCGAAGCAACCCCGAACCGCATCGCGCAGATCAAGACCGTCGAAACCGACGGCTACAGCGCCGTGCAGGTGACCGTCGGCGCGCGTCGCGCTGCCCTGGTCAACAAGCCGGAAGCCGGCCACTTCGCCAAGGCGAAGGTGGAAGCGGGTCGTGGCCTGTGGGAATTCCGCGTTGAAGACGCGCAGCTCGGCGATTTCGCCGTTGGCGGCGAAGTCAAGGCGGACATCTTCGAAGTCGGCCAGATCGTCGACGTCCAGGGTGTCACCAAGGGTAAGGGCTTCCAGGGCACCATCAAGCGCCACAACTTCCGTATGGGCGATGCAACCCACGGTAACTCGCTGTCGCATCGCGCGCCGGGTTCGCTGGGTCAGCGCCAGACCCCGGGTCGCGTTTTCCCGGGCAAGAAGATGTCGGGCCACATGGGCGCGGTGCAGCAGAGCACCCAGAACCTGGAAGTGGTCAAGGTCGACGTCGAGCGCGGTCTGATCGCCGTTCGCGGCGCCGTTCCGGGCGCGGCGGGTGGCGACGTGATCGTCCGTCCGGCGAGCAAGGCATAAGGAGAGATGACGATGGAACTCGTTATCACGGGTAGCAACAACAAGGTCTCGGTCTCCGACGCCGTGTTCGGTCGCGATTTCAGCGAAGATCTGGTCCACCAGGTCGTCGTTGCCTACCGCAACGCCGGTCGCGCCGGCACCAAGGCACAGAAGACTCGCTCCGAAGTGGCTGGTACCACCAAGAAGTCGAAGAAGCAGAAGGGCGGCGGCGCGCGTCATGGCGCACTGACGGCTCCGATCTTCGTCGGCGGCGGTGTTACCTTCGCGGCCAAGCCGCGCAGCTTCGAGCAGAAGGTCAATCGTAAGCAGTACCGTGCCGCCATGTGCGCGATCCTGTCCGAGCTGAACCGTCAGGGCCGTCTGACCATCGTGGAGTCCTTCGACGTCGAAGTGACCAACACGAAGGGTCTGATCGCCAAGCTGGCCGGCCTGGAAGTGGGCAAGCGCCCGCTGATCGTCACCGAAGAAGCGTCCGAGCACCTGTACCTGTCCGCCCGCAATCTGCCGTACGTGCAGGTGCGTGACGTCCAGGGTCTGGATCCGGTCTCGCTGGTGGGTGCCGACACGGTCGTCATCACCGCTGACGCGGTCAAGAAGGTCGAGGAGTGGCTGGCATGAACAGCAACGAAAAAATCTTCAGCGTGCTGCGTGCCCCGCGTGTCTCCGAAAAGACCGCGCGCCTGCAGGAACTCTCCAACCAGTATGTCTTCGAAGTTTCGAACGAAGCCACCAAGGCCGATGTAAAGGCCGCGGTTGAGCAGCTGTTCGACGTCAAGGTCGAAGCCGTCAACGTGGTCAACGTCAAGGGCAAGAACAAGTCCTTCCGTAACCGTGCTGGCCGCCGCGGCGATTGGCGCAAGGCGTACGTTCGCCTGGCCGATGGCCAGTCGATCGATGTAACGGCCAAGGCCTGAGGTACATCCCATGCCATTGATGAAATTCAAGCCCACTTCCCCCGGCCGCCGTTCGGCCGTGCGCGTGGTCACTCCCGACCTGCACAAGGGTGCTCCGCACGCTGCGCTGGTCGAGTCGCAGAGCCGCTCGGGTGGTCGTAACCACCATGGCCGCATCACCGTGCGTCACGTCGGTGGTGGTGCCAAGCAGCACTACCGCATCATCGACTTCAAGCGCAACAAGCTGGGCATCCCAGCGCGCGTGGAACGCATCGAATACGATCCGAACCGCACCGCGCACATCGCTCTGCTGTGCTACGTCGACGGTGAGCGTCGCTACATCATCGCCCCGAAGGGCCTGAAGGCTGGTGATCAGGTGATCGCTGGTTCGGATGCCCCGATCAAGGCCGGCAACACCCTGCCGCTGCGCAACATCCCGGTCGGCACCACCATCCACTGCATCGAACTGAAGCCGGGCAAGGGCGCTCAGATCGCTCGCGCCGCGGGTGCGGCCGTGCAGCTGGTGGCTCGCGAAGGCATCTACGCCACCCTGCGCCTGCGCTCGGGTGAAATGCGTAAGGTTCCGGTCGAGTGCTGCGCCACCATCGGCGAAGTCGGCAACGACGAGCACAGCCTGGAAAAGCTGGGCAAAGCCGGTGCCAAGCGTTGGCGCGGCGTCCGCCCGACCGTTCGTGGTGCTGCCATGAACCCGGTTGACCACCCGCACGGTGGTGGTGAGGCGAAGGCCGGCCAGGGTAATCCGCATCCGGTCACCCCGTGGGGTGTCCCGACCAAGGGTTACAAGACGCGCCATAACAAGCGCACTCAGCAGTTCATCGTCCGCGATCGTAGGGGCTAATCGACCATGGCACGTTCACTCAAGAAGGGCCCGTTCGTCGATCACCACCTCGTCAAGAAGGTGGAGGCCGCTGCGGGCAGCAAGAAGCCGATCAAGACCTGGTCGCGCCGTTCGATGATCCTGCCTGACATGGTAGGCGTCACCATTGCCGTGCATAACGGCAAGAACCACATCCCGGTTCTCGTCAACGAGAACATGGTCGGCCACAAGCTCGGCGAATTTGCCATCACCCGGACCTTCAAGGGTCACGGTGGTGACAAGAAGTCGGGCAAGTAAGGAGAGATGACAATGGAAGCGAAAGCCATCCTGCGCACTGCGCGCATCTCCCCGCAGAAGGCTCGTCTGGTCGCTGACCAGGTGCGCGGTCTGCCGGCCGAGCGTGCGGTCAACCTGCTGAAGTTCTCGGATAAGAAGGCTGCCCACCTGATCAAGAAGGTGGTGGAGTCGGCTATTGCAAATGCCGAAAACAACCAGGGCGCCGACGTCGACGAGCTGAAGGTTCAGACCATCATGGTTGATGAAGGTCCGACCCTGAAGCGTTTCATGGCGCGGGCGAAAGGCCGCGGTACCCGCATCCTCAAGCGCACCAGCCACATCACTGTGGTTGTGGGCGCCGCCAAGTAAGCGGATAAGGAAAAGACCATGGGTCATAAAGTTCATCCGATTGGTATCCGCCTCGGCATTTCCAAGGACTGGAACTCCAAGTGGTACGCCAACAAGGCCGAGTTCGCTGGTTACCTGGCAGCCGACCTGAAAGTGCGCGAAATGCTGCGCAAGAAGCTGGCTCAGGCCGGCATCAGCAAGATCCTGATCGAGCGTCCGGCCAAGACCGCTCGCGTGACGATCCACACCGCCCGTCCGGGCGTGGTGATCGGCAAGCGCGGTGAGGACATCGAGAAGCTGCGCAAGGAAGTGAGCGAGATGATGGGCGTCCCGGCGCACATCAACGTCACCGAAGTGCGCAAGCCGGAACTGGACGCGCAGCTCGTTGCCGAGTCGATCGCCCAGCAGCTGGAGCGTCGCATCATGTTCCGCCGTGCAATGAAGCGCTCGGTCGGCAACGCGATGCGCCTGGGTGCCCTGGGCATCAAGGTCAACGTCGGTGGCCGCCTCAACGGTGCAGAAATCGCCCGTTCGGAGTGGTACCGCGAAGGCCGCGTGCCGCTGCACACCCTGCGTGCCGACATCGACTATGGCTTCGCTGAAGCCAAGACGACCTACGGCATCATCGGCATCAAGGTCTGGATCTACAAGGGCGAGGTCTTCGATTTCTCCCAGGTTGGCCAGGAAAAGCAGGACGACACCCCGTCGCGCAACGATCGTCACGATCGCGGCGACCGTGGTGACCGTCAGCGCCCGGCCCGTGAAGCGAGGTAACGACAATGTTGCAACCCAAGCGAACCAAGTACCGCAAGGTACACAAGGGCCGTAACGATGGCCTGAGCTGGAGCGCCAACGCTGTCAGCTTCGGCGAATACGGCCTGAAGGCAACCGCACACGGTCAGCTGACCGCGCGTCAGATCGAAGCGGCCCGCCGCTCGATCAGCCGCTACGTCAAGCGCGGCGGCAAGATGTGGATCCGCGTGTTCCCCGACAAGCCCATCACCAAGAAGCCCATCGAAGTCCGAATGGGTTCTGGTAAGGGTAACGTGGAATACTGGGTGGCCCAGATCCAGCCCGGCCGCATGATCTATGAAATCGAGGGTGTTTCCGAGGAAGTGGCTCGCGAGGCGTTCCGCCTGGCCGCCGCCAAGCTCTCGGTCACCACCACTTTCGTGACCCGTACGGTGCGCTGATGGATATCAAAACTCTCCGTGAAAAGTCGGCTGACGAACTCAAGGCCCACCTGATCGACCTGCGTAAGGAACAGTTCTCTGTCCGTATGCAGCAGGTCACCGGCCAGCTGCCGAAGACCCACGACATTCGCCGGGTCCGTCGCGAGATTGCTCGCGTCAAGACCCTGCTCGGCAGCACGAAGTAAGGATGGCCGCTATGAGCGACAATACTGAAAAGAAGACGCTGCGCACGGTCGAAGGCCGTGTCGTCAGCAACAAGATGGACAAGACGGTTACCGTCCTGGTTGAGCGTCAGGTCAAGCACGCGCTGTACGGCAAGTACATCAAGCGCTCGACGAAGCTGCACGCCCACGATGCCGACAACGCCTGCAAGGAAGGCGATGTCGTCCGCGTGACCGAGATTGCTCCGATGTCCAAGACCAAGAACTGGCGCGTGGTGGAAGTCATCACGCGTGCGGCTGAATAAGGAGTCTGAATCATGATCCAGATGCAGAGCTACCTTGACGTCGCGGACAATTCGGGTGCCAAGCAGGTGATGTGCTTCAAGGTGCTGGGTGGTTCCAAGCGCCGTTACGCCGGCATCGGCGACATCATCAAGGTCACCGTGAAGGATGCGATTCCGCGCGGCAAGGTCAAGAAGGGTGAAGTGTATGACGCCGTCGTGGTGCGTACCCGCAAGGGTGTGCGTCGCGCCGACGGCTCGCTGATCCGCTTCGACGGCAACGCTGCCGTTCTGCTGAACAGCAAGCAGGAGCCGATCGGTACCCGTATCTTCGGGCCGGTGACCCGTGAACTTCGTTCGGAGAAGTTCATGAAGATCGTCTCGCTCGCTCCCGAAGTGCTGTGAGCGACAGGAGATAATCATGGCTAACCGTATCAAGAAGGGCGACCAGGTTGTCGTCAACGCTGGCAAGGACAAGGGCAAGCAGGGCGAAGTCGTCCGCGTCGACGGCGACCGTGTGGTCGTCGCCAACGTGAACATCGTCAAGCGCCACACCAAGCCGAACCCGCAGGCAGGTGTTGCCGGCGGCGTGGTCGAGCGCGAAGCTTCGATCCATATCTCCAACGTGAATGTTCTGAACCCGGCTTCGGGCAAGGGCGAACGCGTTGGCTTCAAGGTGCTGGAGGATGGACGCAAACTGCGTGTGTTCCGCTCCAGCGGTGAGGCGCTCGACGCCTGAGGAATGAGAAGATGAGTTCCCGTCTCGAAAAGTTCTACAAGGACGAAGTGGTGCCGGCGCTGATGAAGCAGTTCGGCTACACCAATCCGATGGAAGTGCCGAAGCTGGTCAAGGTCACCCTGAACATGGGTGTCGGCGAAGCGGCCACCAACAAGAAGATCCTGGAAAACGCCGTCGGCGACATGACCAAGATTTCCGGCCAGAAGCCGGTTGTCACCAAGTCGCGTGTGTCGGTTGCGTCGTTCAAGATCCGTGATGGTTGGCCGATCGGCTGCAAGACCACGCTGCGTCGCCACAAGATGTACGAGTTCCTGGATCGCCTGATCAACATCTCGCTGCCGCGCGTGCGCGACTTCCGTGGTGTTTCCGGTCGTTCCTTCGACGGCCGCGGCAACTTCAACATGGGTGTGAAGGAGCAGATCATCTTCCCGGAAATCGACTTCGACGCCGTCGACGCGATCCGCGGTATGGATATCGCCATCACCACCACTGCGAAGACCGACGCGGAAGCGAAGGCGCTGCTGGCAGCGTTCAAGTTCCCGTTCCGTAACTGATCTGTCGAGGAAACCGAAATGGCAAAGACCTCCATGGTCAACCGCGACATCAAGCGGGAAAAGCTGGCAAAGAAGTACGCTGAAAAGCGTGCAGCTCTGAAGAAGATCGTGTCCTCCGTGGACGCGACCTACGAAGAGAAGATCGACGCCGCAACCAAGCTGGCCAAGCTGCCGCGCGATTCGTCGCCGAGCCGCCAGCGCAACCGTTGCGAGCTGTCGGGTCGTCCGCGTGGCGTCTACAGCAAGTTCGGCCTGGGCCGTAACAAGCTGCGTGAAGCCACCATGCGTGGCGACGTCCCGGGTCTGCGCAAGGCCAGCTGGTAATCCCAGCCGGCCCTGCGATCAGGAGCCCCTCCGGGGGTTCCTGAACCGGACAGGGGAGGCGTTCAGCCTTCCCGACGCAAAAAAACCGAAGAGCCCGGCGCAAGCCGGGCTCTTTTGGCGTATACTCCCGCGTCTTGCCCTGTGCAAACGGGGTTGTAGGAGTGGGCTTCTGGCCCGCTGCATCAAGGGACCTGGCCCGTTTCCAGGAGACAACAGATTTTCGCGAAAGCGGATATCGGTGCACTCAAAGGTACTCATATGAGCATGACTGATCCCATCGCCGACCTGCTGGTCCGCATCAAGAATGCGGCCGCGGTTGGCAAGCAGACGGTGAAAGCCCCGTCGTCCAAGATCAAGGTTGCGATCGCCCAGGTCCTGAAGGACGAGGGTTACATCACCGACCTGCGCGTGACCCAGCTGGAAAACAACAAGTCCGAGCTGGAAATCGTGCTGAAGTATTTCGAAGGCAAGCCGGTCATCGCGACCCTGAAGCGCTTCTCGCGTTCGGGCCTGCGCCAGTACCGCGGCAAGAGCGAGCTGCCGAAGGTCATGAACGGCCTGGGTATCTCCATCATTTCCACCTCCAAGGGCATCATGACTGATGCGCAGGCGCGCCAGCTGGGCGTCGGCGGCGAAGTCCTGTGCTTCGTGGCCTAAGGCGAAAGGAGTAGAACTATGTCCCGCGTAGCCAAGAAGCCGATCGACCTGGGTAAGGTTGAACTGAACGTCCAGTCGGACAGCGTCACCGCCAAGGGCCCGAAGGGCTCCCTGTCGCTGGCCAAGCCGGCCGGTATTGCCATCAACGTCGACAACGGCGTTGCCACCCTGAGCACCGAGAACGCCGAGCTGGTCGCACTGACCGGTACCGTGCGTGCGATCCTGGCCAACATGGTCAAGGGCGTGTCCGAAGGCTTCGAGCGCAAGCTGGAGCTGGTCGGCGTGGGTTACCGTGCTGCCATGCAGGGCAAGGACCTGAGCCTGTCGCTCGGTTTCTCGCACCCGGTCGTGTTCGTGGCGCCGGAAGGCATCACCATCACCACCCCGACCCAGACCGAGATCCTGGTCCAGGGCGCTGACAAGCAGGTCGTCGGTGAAGTTGCCGCCAAGATCCGTGCGTTCCGCAAGCCGGAGCCGTACAAGGGCAAGGGCGTGAAGTACTCCGACGAAGTCATCATCCGTAAGGAAGCCAAGAAGGCCTAATCAGGCACTTCCGCTTTCAAAGGAAAAACATCATGAACAAGAACATCGCCCGCCTGCGTCGCGCCAAGTCGACCCGCGCCCACATCCGTGAGCTCGGCGTCGCCCGCCTGTCGGTGCTGCGCACCGGCCAGCACCTGTACGCCCAGGTCTTCACCGCCGACGGTTCCAAGGTGCTGGCTGCTGCCAACACCACCCAGACCGACGTCATGGAAGGTCTGAAGAACGGCAAGAACGCCGACGCCGCCGCCAAGGTCGGCCGCATCGTCGCTGAGCGCGCCAAGGCCGCCGGCGTCGAGAAGGTTGCCTTCGATCGTTCGGGCTACCGCTACCACGGCCGCATCAAGGCCCTGGCAGAAGCCGCCCGCGAAGCCGGCCTGCAGTTCTAAGGGATAAGGGCAGGGGACCTGTGGTCTCCTGCCCGCCTGCTCGCCCGCCTGAGTGAGGCTGGACGGCGCCACTCTTCTGCAGTGGTCCACCGGAACAACGCGACATTCCACAACCATAAGCGGCCCCGAGCCGTACATACCCAAACTACCAAGGAATCAAAATGGCAGAAGAGCGTCAGCAGCGGGGTCGCGATCGCGACCGTAACCGCGAAGAGAAAGTCGACGACGGCATGATCGAAAAGCTGGTCGCGGTCAACCGCGTCAGCAAGACCGTCAAGGGTGGCCGCCAGTTCACCTTCACCGCCCTGACCGTGGTCGGCGACGGCGAAGGCAGGGTCGGTTTCGGCTATGGCAAGGCCCGCGAAGTGCCGGTCGCCATCCAGAAGTCGATGGAGCAGGCCCGCAAGAACCTGGTCAGCGTTGACCTGAACAACGGCACCCTGTGGCACACCATCAAGGATGGTCACGGCGCAGCCCGCGTGTTCATGCAGCCGGCTTCGGAAGGTACCGGCGTCATCGCCGGCGGTGCCATGCGCGCCGTGCTGGAAGCCGTTGGCGTGAAGAACGTGCTGGCCAAGGCCACCGGTTCGCGCAACCCGATCAACCTGGTGCGTGCCACCGTGAAGGGCCTGTCTGCTGCGCAGTCGCCGGCCCGCATCGCGGCCAAGCGCGGCAAGAAGGTGGAGGAACTCAACCATGGCTAATGAGTCCAACAAGACTGTGAAGGTGCGCCTGGTGCGCGGCCTGCGTGGTGCTCAGTCGCGTCACCGCCTGTCGGTGCGTGCTCTGGGTCTGAACAAGCTCAACGATGTGCGTGAACTGAAGGACAGCCCGCAGGTTCGCGGTCTGATCAACACCGTTCACTACCTCGTCAAGGTTGAGGAGTAATCGATCATGACTCTGCGTCTCAATGAACTGAGCCCGGCACCGGGCGCCCGCACCGAGCGCACCCGCGTCGGTCGCGGTATCGGCTCGGGCCTGGGCAAGACTGCCGGCCGCGGCCACAAGGGTTCGTTCGCCCGTAAGGGTGGCGGCAAGATCAAGGCTGGCTTCGAAGGCGGCCAGACCCCCATGCAGCGTCGTCTGCCGAAGATCGGCTTCCGTTCGCCGATCGCCAAGGACACCGCTGAAGTGCTGCTGTACGCGCTGGACAAGCTGCCGGCCGGTGAGATCGACTTCGCCGCCCTGCGTGCTGCCAAGCTGGTCCCGAGCACTGCGAAGAAGGCCAAGGTCGTCGTCAAGGGCGAAGTGACCAAGGCGTTCACCCTGAAGGGTATCGCTGCCACGGCGGGTGCCAAGGCCGCGATCGAAGCTGCCGGCGGCAGCGTAACGGAGTAAGAAAATCATGGCGCAAGCTGGCATCGGTAACCTCGCGGGCGGAATGGGCAAGTTCACTGAACTTCGCCAACGTTTGCTGTTCGTCGTCGGGGCTTTGATCGTCTATCGCATCGGCTGCTACGTGCCGGTGCCGGGCGTCAATCCCGATGCCATGCTTGCCATGATGCAACAGCAGGGCGGCGGCATCGTGGACATGTTCAACATGTTCTCGGGCGGCGCCCTGCACCGTTTCAGCATCTTCGCGCTGAACGTGATGCCGTACATCTCGGCATCGATCGTGATGCAGCTGGCCGTGCACATCTTCCCCGCCCTGAAGGCGATGCAGAAGGAAGGTGAGTCCGGCCGTCGCAAGATCACCCAGTATTCGCGCATCGGCGCCGTGCTGCTGGCAGTGGTGCAGGGCGGTTCGATCGCGCTGGCCCTGCAGGGCCAGGTCTCGCCGTCGGGCGCTCCGGTCGTGTACGCACCGGGCATGGGCTTCGTGCTCACCGCCGTGGTCGCGCTGACCGCCGGCACCATGTTCCTGATGTGGGTTGGTGAGCAGGTCACCGAGCGCGGCATCGGCAACGGTGTGTCGTTGATCATCTTCGCCGGTATCGTCGCTGGCCTGCCGGGTGCGATCATCCACACCTTCGACGCCTACCGCGACGGCAACATCCAGTTCATCCAGCTGCTGCTGATCGCCATCGTCGTGCTCGCCTTCACCTTCTTCGTGGTGTTCGTCGAGCGTGGCCAGCGCCGGATCACGGTCAACTACGCGCGCCGCCAGGGTGGTCGCAATGCGTACATGAACCAGACCTCGTTCCTGCCGCTGAAGCTCAACATGGCCGGCGTCATCCCGGCGATCTTCGCCTCGAGCCTGCTGGCCTTCCCGGCCACCCTGGCCATGTGGTCCGGCCAGGCCGCCAACCAGAGCAGCTTCGGCCAGGTCCTGCAGAAGGTCGCCAATGCGCTGGGCCCGGGCGAGCCGCTGCACATGATCGTGTTTGCCGCGCTGATCACCGGTTTCGCGTTCTTCTATACCGCGCTGGTGTTCAACTCGCAGGAAACCGCCGACAACCTGAAGAAGTCGGGCGCGCTGATTCCGGGCATCCGTCCGGGCAAGGCCACCGCCGATTACATCGACGGTGTGCTGACCCGCCTGACCGCAGCGGGTTCGGCCTACCTGGTGATCGTGTGCCTGCTGCCGGAACTGATGCGCACGCAGCTGAACGCCTCGTTCTACTTCGGTGGTACTTCGCTGCTGATCGTGGTGGTGGTGGTGATGGACTTCATCGCCCAGGTGCAGGCGCACCTGATGTCCCACCAGTACGAGAGCCTGCTGAAGAAGGCCAACCTGAAGGGCGGCAACCGCGGCGGTTTTGCCCGCGGCTGATTGGCCTGTTATACTTTCGTCTTCCTGACGTGATGGTCCCTCCGCTTCGCGGACTCCGGCCACACAAACGAAGGGCGGCCCCCGCAGCGGTTCCGGGTGGGGGTGTGATGAGGTGGTCCCGCGCTGGAGTAGCGCGGGCGGCTCCGGGGGAAACCCCAGGTCCAACCCCATCCGGCGCCGGAGCCTGGGCACACTCCCCAGGCCGGGTTCATGAAACCAATGGTTTCACGGGCTTCCATGTAAACCGGAACCTTGTTAGTATCGCTAGTTCACTTTTTTGATCCATCCTGCCGGATTGGCGTGCCCGAGGCGCGCTGTCGGCCATCACTCAGCTGGAGAACCGCGTCATGGCGCGTATTGCAGGCGTCAACCTGCCAGCCCAGAAGCACGTCTGGGTCGGGTTGCAAAGCATTTACGGCATCGGCCGTACCCGTTCGAAGAAGGTCTGCGAAGTCGCAGGCGTTGCTTCGACCACCAAGATCCGCGATCTGTCGGAGCCGGAAATCGAGCGCCTGCGCGCCGAAGTCGGCAAGTACATCGTGGAAGGCGATCTGCGCCGTGAGATCGGCATCGCGATCAAGCGCCTGATGGACCTGGGCTGCTACCGCGGCCTGCGTCACCGTCGTGGCCTCCCGCTGCGTGGCCAGCGCACCCGTACCAACGCCCGCACCCGCAAGGGTCCGCGCAAGGCGATCAAGAAGTAAGGGACTGAGAAATGGCTAAGCCCGCTGCTAAGACCAAGAAGAAGATCAAGCGCGTCGTCACCGACGGCGTTGCCCACGTCCACGCTTCGTTCAACAACACCATCGTCACCATCACCGACCGCCAGGGCAACGCTCTGTCGTGGGCGACCTCCGGTGGCGCTGGCTTCCGCGGTTCGCGCAAGTCGACCCCGTTCGCTGCCCAGGTGGCTGCTGAAAAGGCCGGTCGTGCTGCGCTGGACTACGGCGTGAAGTCGCTGGAAGTCCGCATCAAGGGCCCGGGTCCGGGCCGTGAGTCGGCCGTGCGTTCGTTGAACAACGTCGGCTACAAGATCACCAACATCATCGACGTGACGCCTATCCCGCACAACGGGTGCCGTCCGCCGAAGAAGCGTCGCGTCTAAAGGGAGCGATAAGAAATGGCTCGTTATATCGGTCCTACCTGTAAGCTCGCCCGTCGCGAAGGCGCCGACCTGTCCCTGAAGAGCCCGGCGCGTGCGCTGGACTCGAAGTGCAAGCTGGAGCAGAAGCCCGGCCAGCACGGCGCCACTGCCCGCAAGGGCAAGCTGTCCGACTACGCCACCCAGCTGCGTGAAAAGCAGAAGGTCAAGCGTATCTACGGCCTGCTGGAGCGTCAGTTCCGCAACTACTACAAGAAGGCCTCGACCAAGAAGGGCAACACCGGCGAGAACCTGCTGCAGCTGCTGGAAACCCGCCTGGACAACGTCGTCTACCGCATGGGCTTCGCCGTGACCCGTCCGGCTGCCCGTCAGCTGGTGTCGCACCGCGGCGTCACCGTGAATGGCAAGTCGGTCAACCTGGCTTCGTACCAGGTCAAGGCTGGCGACGCCATCGCCCTGTCTGAAAAGGCTGCCAAGCAGCTGCGCGTCCAGGAAGCCCTGACCGTCGCCGCCCAGCATGACCTGAGCCCGTCGTGGGTTGAAGTGGATTCCGGCAAGTTCACCGGCATCTTCAAGGCTGTTCCGGATCGTTCGGATCTGCCTGCGGACATCAACGAAGCGCTGATCGTCGAGCTGTATTCGAAGTAATTCACATTGGAGAGCCCCCGGCGACGGCCGGGGGTTCACTAGGAGAACCCGCAACATGACGGTTACCGCCAACCAGGTTCTGCGTCCTCGCGGTCCGCAGATCGAACGCCTTACCGACACCCGTGCAAAGGTCGTTATCGAACCTTTGGAGCGGGGTTACGGGCATACGCTGGGTAATGCCCTGCGTCGCGTGCTGCTGTCGTCCATCCCGGGCTTCGCCATCACGGAAGTCGAAATCGACGGCGTGTTGCATGAGTACACCACGGTCGAAGGTCTGCAGGAGGACGTGCTCGAAGTCCTGCTGAACCTGAAGGACGTGGCCATCCGTATGCACTCCGGCGACAGCGCCACCCTGTCCCTGTCCAAGCAGGGCCCGGGCGTTGTCACCGCTGCCGATATCAAGGTCGACCACAATGTGGAGATCCTGAACGGCGAACACGTGATCTGCCACCTGACCAAGGATACGGCGATCAACATGCGTCTGAAGATCGAACGTGGTTTCGGCTACCAGCCGGCTGCCGCGCGTCGTCGTCCGGACGAAGAAACCCGTGCCATCGGCCGCCTGGTCCTGGATGCCTCGTTCTCGCCGGTCCGCCGCGTCGCCTATGCCGTTGAAGCGGCCCGCGTCGAACAGCGTACCGACCTGGACAAGCTGGTCATCGATATCGAGACCAACGGCACCATCGACGCCGAGGAAGCCGTGCGCACCGCCGCCGACATCCTCAGCGACCAGCTGTCGGTGTTCGGTGACTTCACCCACCGCGACCGCGGTGCGGCGAAGCCGGCCAACAACGGCGTGGATCCGGTGCTGCTGCGCCCGATCGACGATCTGGAGCTGACCGTGCGTTCGGCCAACTGCCTGAAGGCTGAAAGCATCTACTACATCGGCGATCTGATCCAGAAGACCGAAGTGGAGCTGCTGAAGACCCCGAACCTGGGCAAGAAGTCGCTCACCGAGATCAAGGAAGTGCTGGCTCAGCGCGGCCTGTCGCTCGGCATGAAGCTGGAGAACTGGCCGCCGGCCGGCGTCGCCAGCCACGGCATGCTGGGCTGATATCGGTAATGCCTGAAGGCTCCACCGTTCGCGGTGGGGCCTTCAACGCAACACAACATGCCACGACGAACCGAAGGTTCGCGGGGCAGGTCGTCCAGGACGGGCGACCAGGACCAACCGCAGTCCGCGCAGCAACGCCAGGATGGCGACAACGATCCGCACAGTCTCATCATTAACCAAGGAATATCACCATGCGTCACCAGAAGTCTGGCCGTAAGTTCAGCCGCACCAGCGCCCACCGCGAAGCGATGTTCAAGAACATGGCCGCCTCGCTGTTCAAGCACGAGCTGATCAAGACCACCCTGCCGAAGGCCAAGGAACTGCGCCGCGTTGCCGAGCCGCTGATCACCCTGGCCAAGGTCGACTCCGTCGCCAACCGCCGTCTGGCCTTCGCCCGTCTGCGCGACAACGAAGCCGTGGGCAACCTGTTCACCATCCTGGGCCCGCGCTACGCGAACCGTCCGGGCGGCTACCTGCGTCTGCTGAAGTGCGGTTTCCGCGCCGGCGACAACGCGCCGATGGCCTACGTCGAGCTGGTTGACCGTCCGGTCGTGGCCGAGGAAGTGGCCGAGTAATCGGACTGCTCCAACGCGACACAGCGAAAGCCCGGCCTCTGCCGGGCTTTTGCGTTTGAGGGGCCGGATTCCGTTCCTGCGGAACGGGCTCTGACCCACACCGTTCCGACAGGCGTCACCTGTGACGGTTCAGACGGCGCGCACTCTCGGTTACGCTTGGCGCCTGATCCATTCGAGCGTTGACGATGAATCCACTGCGCTGGCCCTTCCGCGCCCAGTTCTTCCTGGGCTTCCTGATCTGCGCGGGCCTGCTCGGCTACGCGATCTTCCTGCAGCTGAAGATGGGCCTGGAGCCGTGTCCGCTGTGCATCTTCCAGCGCTTGGCCTTCGCCGCGCTCGGCCTGCTGTTCCTGATCGGCGCGCTGCATGGTCCGTCCAATCGCCCGGGACGCGCGACCTATGGCGTGCTGGCCTTCATAGCCGCCGCAGTGGGCGTCGGCATCGCCGCGCGCCACGTCTACGTGCAGATGCTGCCGCCGGAAATGGGTTCCACCTGTGGCCCGCCGCTGGCCTTCCTGAGCGAGACCATGGGGCCGCTGGAAGTGTTCCGCACCGTGCTGACCGGTACCGGCAACTGCGGCAACATCGACTGGACGTTCCTGGGCCTGACCATGCCGATGTGGTCGGGCGTGTGGTTCGTGCTGCTGGCGTTGTGGGCGCTGGTGGTGTCGCTGCGCAAGGTCAAGCGCTGAAGCAGGGGAGTGCCGGTCGCTGGCCGGCACACCGTGGCAATGCCGGCCAGCGGCCGGCGCTACCTCAGAAGTCCTGCTGCAGGCTCAGGTAAGCGCCGCGGCGCGGCCCCCACTGCGGGGCGAACACGCCGACACCGCCGCCATCACGCAGCTGGTAGCTGCGATCCAGTGCGTTGATCACGGCCAGCTGCACGTGCAGCGGATGACCGCTGTCGGCGTTGAAATCGTGTCCGGCGCTGAGATTCACCTGCAGGTAGGACGGCAGCTCGCCACCATTGGGCACGCCCTCGATGTCCGAACGCAGGCCGCTACCGAACACGTAGTTGGCCCCGATCCGGTTGTGCCCGGCGAAGGCGTAGCTGAGGCCACCGGACGACGTCAGCTTCTGGTCGTGGTCGAGGTGGATCCAGTGGTTGGCCACATAGGCCAGCGCGTCCGGATCGAGGTTGTACTGACCGGTGATGACCTGGGTGCCGATCGCCTTGTTGTAGGCCGCGTTGAAGTAGGCGCTGAATGGACCGTTGCTGTAGTCGGCACTGAACTCCAGGCCGCGGATATGGCCACGGCGATAGTTGAAGGTTGAGTAGATGTAGGCGGCGCCGAACTGGCCTTCATCCTGCAGCCGCGCAACACGGCGGTCATACGCATCCAGGCCCAGGGTCAGGTGCTCGCCCAGTTGCTGCGAGACGCCGATGTCGTAGTAGTCGCTGCGCTCGGCCAACGGCGTGTTGTTGCCGCCGCTGGGCTGCTGGTTGGTGGTGCCGTCGTATAGCGCGATGTCGCTGCTGGCGATCAACTCACTGGCCGGTGGCGTGAAGTAGCGTGAATAGCCGGCGTGCACGGTGGTGCTGTCGCTGGCATTCCAGACCACGCCCACGCGCGGGCTGAGCTGGCCCTCGGTGTGGCCGAAGGCCTTGTAGCGGTCGCCACGCAGGCCGTAGTTCACGGTCCAGTCGTCGCCGAGCTTCCATTCGTCCTGCACGTACAACGCCAGCGTGCTGGCATGGAACGCGCTGCGATCAGGAATCTGCAGCGGTGTGGTGCTGGACTGCTGGCCGGCATCATCAACCGGGAACACCCAGCTGTTGTTGCTGGCCTGCGCGGTCTCGTAATCGCCGTACAGGCCGTAGCGCAGCGTGTGGTCGTTGCCCAGCGGGGTGGAGAAGTCGGCCTGCAGGGTGTTGGCGCGGTTGCTGCGCTGGACCTGCGAGGCGACGCCGCTGAACACCAGGTCGCCGACGACATCCGGGTTGAATGCCACATCGCTGTAGCGCTGCCCGGCAGAGACCTGGTAGGCGGTGCTGCCCAGCGTGCCCTGCAGCACCAGCATGCCGAAGCGGGTGGTCTCGCGCTGGGTCTCGTCCAGCTGGCTTGAATCGAACGTGGTGGTATCGAGATAGCCGAACTGCGGCGTCTGGCCCGGGTTGACCGGGACCTGGAAGCGGTTGTTGGCGAAGCCGGCAAACACGCTCAGGCGGGTGGTGTCGTTGACCAGATAGGTCAGGTCGGCGAACGCCTTGCCCTGGTGGGTATCGTCATGCTCCGGCTTGCGCGAACGGGTCGGGTTCTCCAGGCCGACGTCGTTCTGGTCGTAGTTGCCGGTCAGGAACCAGCTCCAGCGTCCCTGCGAGCCCCACCATGAGGCATTCGGATTGACCTTGCCGAACGAGCCGGTGGTGATGCCGACGCTGCCGCCATTGCCGAGCTCGGCTCCGTTGCGGGTGGTGATGTCGACCACCGCGGCCGTGCGTTCGCCGAACTGCGCCGGCAGCGCGCCGTCCATCAGCCGGATGCTCTTGATCGTGCGGGCGTCCAGGGTCTGGCCGAAGCCCGAGATCGATTCGGGCAGCAGCACGCCGTTGATGCGGTACTGCAGGTTGGCGTGGTCGCCGCGCACATGCACGCCGCCATAGGAATCCTGGACCACGCCCGGGGCCTGCAGCAGCACCTGGCTGAGCGGTGCGGAGGCACCCAGAGGCTGCTTCTGGATGTCTTCGGCGGTGATCTGGTACTGGCTGCTGCCGATGTCCGGTGACAGCGCATTGCGGGCCTGGTCGAGCTGGGCGCTGACGGTGACGGTATCGAGGTCCTTCACGGGAGCGGCGGCATCGGCGGCCACAGCGAGGGAAGGCAGACTGGCCAGGGTCAGGGCGAAGGTAATGCCGGTAGCAAGCAGGGAGGGCTTCATGGCGGATAGGCTGTGGAAGGGGCCAATGGGGATTGAGTGTTACTTCGTAACAGTGCGTGGCGAATCATGCGCCTGTCCGGCTGGCCGTGGGCATGCCGCTTTTGGCCGATCGCGATGCCCTTTCCCCGGCGTTCAGTCATGTGCAGACGACGTTCGACCCTTTGCGACAGCGGTCGGCTCTGCGACCATGAACGTCCCCCACCTCCGGAAGCCTGCAATGAGCCTGTCCGCCGTTTCGCCTGTCCCCGATCCTGCCGCGACCGCTGCTGGCGCTGCCTGGTCGCCGGAGAGCTGGCGTGGCAAGACCGCGCTGCAGATGCCGACCTATCCGGACCCGGTGGCGCTGGACGCTGCCCTGCACGAGCTGAAGCGGCTGCCGCCGCTGGTCACGTCGTGGGAGATCCTGGCGCTGAAGCAGCAGCTGGCCGATGCGCAGGAGGGCAAGCGCTTCCTGCTACAGGGTGGCGATTGCGCCGAGAATTTCAGTGACTGCGAATCGGGCACCATCTCCAACCGGCTGAAGGTGCTGCTGCAGATGAGCCTGGTGCTGGTGCACGGCCTGCGCCAGCCGGTGATCCGCGTCGGCCGTTTTGCCGGCCAGTACGCCAAGCCGCGTTCGGCTGATACCGAGACCCGCGACGGTGTGACCCTGCCGAGCTACCGCGGCGATGTGATCAACGCGCCGGCCTTCACCGAGGCGGCACGCCTGCCGGACCCGAAGCGGATGCTGCAGGCGCACGCGCATTCGGCGATGACCATGAACTTCGTGCGCGCGCTGATCGATGGTGGTTTCGCCGACCTGCACCACCCCGAGTACTGGAACCTGGAATGGGTGAGCCATTCGCCATTGGCCGCCGACTACCAGAAGATGGTGGCATCGATCGGCGATGCCGTGCACTTCATGGAGACCCTGGCCGGGGCCCGCGTGCACAACCTCAACCGCATCGATTTCTACACGTCGCATGAAGCACTGCTGCTGCCCTACGAGCAGGCGCTGACCCGGCAGGTGCCACGCCAGCAGGGCTGGTTGAACCTGAGCACGCATTACCCGTGGATCGGCATGCGCACGGCCGCGCTCGATGGCGCGCACGTGGAGTACCTGCGCGGCGTGCGCAATCCGATTGCGATCAAGGTCGGCCCGTCGGTGACGCCGGACCAGCTGCTGCGCCTGATCGACGTGCTCAACCCGCATGACGAACCGGGCCGACTGAGTTTCATCCACCGAATGGGGGCGGCGCAGATCGCCGAGAAGCTGCCGCCGCTGCTGGACGCGGTCAAGCGCGATGGCCGTCGCGTGCTGTGGGTGTGCGATGCGATGCATGGCAACACCGAAAGCACCGCCAATGGCTTCAAGACGCGGCGCTTTGACAATGTGCGTGGCGAAGTGGAGATGTCGTTCGATCTACATGCGGCTGCAGGCACGCGCCTGGGTGGTGTGCACCTGGAACTGACCGGCGAGGACGTGACCGAATGCACCGGTGGCGCGCGCGAACTGACCGAGCGTGACCTGGAGCGCGCGTATCGTTCGACGGTGGACCCACGGTTGAACTACGAGCAGTCGCTGGAGATCGCGATGGCGATCGTGCGCAAGCAGGAGCAAGTGCGGTAAGGGTTTTTCGGCAGGGCTTGCAGCCCTGCACCTGCCAGAAGCCGAAGCAACAGCAACGGCAGAAGCGGGCATTCCGTGCGATGGCGGGGCGGTGTGGGTGGTCAGGACACGCCGTAAACCCGTCCATGGGGGCTCGATGGCGCCATCCATGGCGCCAACGGTCCTGTCCACCCACACCGCCCCGCCTCCGACAGATACCGTGCGCTGTTGGTGGGTGCCGACCGTTGGTCGGCACATCTGTCAGATATCGAATGAATCATCCACGCATGGCGTGGATCCACTGGTAATGGCGGCTGTTGGTAGGTGTCGACTGGGGTCGACACGATTTTTCTGTCAGATATCAATATTGAAAATGGGGTAGGAGCCCGTTGCGCAGCAACGGGATCTGACCCCGTGCCGACCAACGGTCGGCACCCACCAACAGCCGCGGGAACTGTCGAAGGCGGGGTGGGTCCGGTTGCGGGAGTGTCCGCGGCATGGATGCCGCGGCCAAGCCCCCATGGAAGGGTTTACGGCGTCTCCCGCAACCGGACCCACCCCGCCATCCCACAGGAAACCCGCTTCTGCTTCGGCTGTTGCTGTTGCCGTTGCTCCAGCACGCAGCAGGTGCAGGGCTGCAAGCCCTGCCCACCAACACCCTGCTTACGAACGACTGACGTGACGCTCATGCGCCATGCGCGAGGCTGTCCGCTTGGCTGTTCGAGTGGAGGTGGCAACGGTGCACTGGCAAAGCGCACAGGCCTATGCATGGCCGTTGGGTCTGGCAGCGTTGGTGGGCGGCATCGGCGCGTGGTTGATCCTGTGGATCTATCACCGGCTGAAAGGGCGTGATCGCCGGCGTGCGCGCATCGGTCGTGTGCTCGGGCTGCCGATGGCCACTGCATGGCCGCTGCTGCTGTTGATTCCCGCGTTGCAGGCCACACCGCTGCAGGATCCGTTGCTGGGCAATCTGCAGCATGTGCTGCACATCGCGCTGACCGCGTGCTTCATCTGGTTGCTTGTACGCGCGGTGGCGGCCGGTGAGCGCGCGATCCTGCGCAGCCATCCCATCGATGTCTCCGACAACCTGGAAGCGCGCCGCATCCAGACGCAGACGCGGGTGCTCAGTCGTGTGCTGATGGGCGGCATCGTCGTGCTGGGCGCGTCGTTGGTGCTGCTGACCTTCCCGATGGTGCAGAAGATCGGTACCGCGCTGCTGGCCTCGGCGGGCCTGATCGGCCTGGTGGCCGGTATCGCGGCCAAGCCGGTGTTCGGCAACCTGATCGCTGGCCTGCAGATTGCAGTGACGCAGCCGATCCGGCTGGATGACGTGGTGATTGTCGAAGGCGAGTGGGGCCGCATCGAGGAGATCGGCAGCAGCTACGTGGTGGTGCGTATATGGGATGAGCGGCGGATGGTGGTGCCGCTGACCTGGTTCATCGAGAACCCCTTCCAGAACTGGACGCGGCGCAGCGCCGACCTGCTCGGCACCGCGTTCCTGTGGCTGGACTACCGGGCGCCGATCGCGGCGATCCGCGCCGAACTGGAGCGCATTTGTCGTGGCGAAGCGCTGTGGGATGGCCGGGTCTGCGTGACCCAGGTGACCGAGACCAGCGAGCGTGCGATCCAGGTGCGGCTGCTGGTCAGCGCGCGCAGCTCCGGTGATGCCTTCGACCTGCGCTGCCTGGTGCGCGAGCGCATGCTCGATTTCCTTGCGCGTGAGCATCCGCAGTCGCTGCCGCAGGTGCGTGCGCGGTTGCAACACGAAGACGAGCTGGATATGCCGCGTGGCCCACGTGCGCGCACCGCGGATGTGCGTTCGCCTGGCGCGGAGGATGGTGAAGCGGCGATCGTGCCGGTGGAGCCTGACCAGCCTCTGTAGAGCCGGGCCATGCTCGGCCGCTTTCGATTTTCCGGTGAAGCCGAGCGTGGGCTCGGCTCTACAGAAATACGATCACGGCTCGCCGGCGTCGATCAATGCATCGGTATCGAAGTGCGGCGGGCGCCGTGCGCGCGTGCGCTGCTCGTAGGCGTAGGCCATTTCGATCAGCTTCGGCTCGCTCCAGGCGGTGCCCATGAACAGCAGGCCGACTGGCAGGCCATCGATCTGGCCCATCGGCACGGACAGGCTGGGGTAACCGGCCACGGCGGCGGCGCTGTAGCTCTCGCCGGGGAAGTCGTCGCCTTCGCTGCGGATCGGCCACGCCACGCCGGTGGTGGGTGCTACCAGGGCGTCAAGCTGTTGGGCGGCGAGGGCGGCGTCGATGCCTTCCGGGCCGGCCATGCGGCGCGCATCGCTGCGCGCGCGGATGTAGGCGGGGTCGGCGAGCCCGGCGGTGGCATCGGCCTCCACCAGCAGCTCCTGGCCGAACAGGCCCAGTTCCTGCTTGCTGTGCGCCTGGTTGAAGGCAATCAGTTCGGCAAGGTTGCGCAGCGGGGCGCGATGGGTGCTGAAGTAGCGCTCCAAGCCCGCCTTGAATTCGTACAGCAGCAGCGTGCGCTCGGCCTCGGCCCAGGCGCCCTGGTTGGGCAACTCGACTGGGACCACGACGGCACCAGCGCGGCGCAGCTCGGTCGCTGCCTGATCGATCAGTGGCGGCATGCCACGGTACTTCAGCAGCGGCGTCTGCAGCAGGCCGATGCGCTTGCCGCGCAGGCCCTGCGGGTCCAGCCGCGCGGTGTAGTCGTAGACCGCACGGCCGGGCATGGTCGCGGTGGCCGGGTCGGCGTCATCGCGGCCGGCGATCGCGGTCAGCACGGCAGCAGCATCGGCGACGCTGCGTGTCATCGGTCCGGCGGTGTCCTGGCTGAAGGAGATCGGGATGATGCCGTCGCGGCTGACCAGGCCGACGGTTGGCTTCAGCCCGACCACGCCGTTGATCGCCGCCGGGCAGACAATGCTGCCGTCGGTCTCGGTACCGATCGCCACGCTGGCGAGGTTGGCGGCCACGGCCACCGCGCTGCCGCTGCTGGAGCCACAGGGCGAATGGCTCAGCCGATAGGGATTGCGGGTCTGGCCGCCGCGCGCGCTCCAGCCGGAGATGGAATCATTGCCGCGGAAATTGGCCCATTCGCTGAGATTGGTCTTGCCCAGCACCACCGCACCGGCTTCGCGCAGCCGGCGCACCAGGTAGGCATCGTCCGGACGGAAGCCCTGCAGGGCCAGTGAGCCGGCGCTGGTGGCCATCGGCGCGGCGTTGATGTTGTCCTTCAGCAGCAGCGGGATGCCATGCAGCGGGCCGCGCAGGCGTCCTTCGCGGCGCTCGCGGTCGCGCGCGGCGGCTTCCTTCAGGGCATCGGGGTTGAGCTCGATCACTGCGCGCAGGCGTGGCCCGGTGCGGTCCAGGACGGCGATGCGCTGCAGGTAGGCCTGGGTCAGGGTGGTGCTGTCCAGTTCACCGGCGGTCATTCGCGCCTGCAGGTCGGCGACATCGGTTTCGGCGTACGGGAACGGCACGTTGCGGCTCGCAGGTTCGGCCGCATGCGCGCTGGGCGTGGCCGGGCTGCAGCCAGCCGAAAGCAGCGCCGGCAGCGCGGCGAGCAGGCAGGTCAGCAGAGGCGGCAAGGACGGGCGCATGGGGCGGCTTGGTCGGCTCCAATCCCCAGTGTAGCGGGTGCTCAGCGGTGGCGCTTGCGCAGGTCGCGGGCGAGGACGTAGACCACGATCAGGTTGATCGCCAGGATCGTCCACGACGGCCAGCCGGGATGGCGGATGATCGCGAAGATGTCGAACGGCAGGTACAGGGCGGCGGTCAGGCAGCCCAGCCAGGAAGCCCAGGCCTTGGCCCGCCACAGGCCCCAGGCCTCGACCAGGTGCAGCAGGCCGTAGCCGATCATCCCCGCCGCGGCCAGGTGGACCGCGTCGGGGCTGATCATGTGCAGCAGCGAGGGCAGGGTGCCATGGTCCGGATCCAGGCTGAAACGCCGGATCAGGGCCATGATGCCGTGCCGTAGCGGCTGCGGTCCGAGCACTTCCAGCCCGGTGGCGGCCAACAGCGCCAGCATCGCCTTGCTCGCTTCGAGCAGGGCGATGACATGGAGACCCGGATGCCGGTGTGGATCCGGGTTGTAGCCGCTCTGGTTCACGGGGTGCTGGCTCAGCCGCCGCGCGAAGCCTTCTTGCGGTCGCTTTCGGTCAGGAACTTCTTGCGCAGACGGATCTCCTTCGGGGTGATCTCGACCAGCTCGTCGTCTTCGATGAAGTCCAGGGCCTGTTCCAGCGAGTACTTGATCGCCGGAGTCAGCTGGATCGCGTCGTCCTTGCCCGAAGCGCGCATGTTGGTCAGCGGCTTGGTCTTGATCGCGTTGACGGTCAGGTCGTTGTCCTTGGAGTGGATGCCGACCAGCTGCCCTTCATACACGTTGTCGCCTTCAGCAGCGAACAGCTTGCCGCGCTCCTGCAGCGGGCCCAGCGAGTAGGCCGGCGTGGTGCCCGGCGCATTGGCGATCATCACGCCGTTGATGCGCTTGGCAATCGCGCCCTGTTCCTTCGGACCGTAGTGGTCGAACACGTGGAACAGCAGGCCCGAACCCTGGGTCAGGGTCTTGAACTCGTTCTGGAAGCCGATCAGGCCACGGGCCGGGATCGAGTATTCCAGGCGCACGCGGCCCTTGCCATCCGATTCCATGTTCTTCAGCTGGCCCTTGCGGGTGCCCAGCTTTTCCATCACGCCGCCCTGGTGGATTTCTTCGATGTCCACCACCAGCTGCTCGATCGGCTCCATCATCTGGCCGTCGATTTCCTTGATGATCACTTCCGGGCGCGACACGGCCAGCTCGTAGCCTTCGCGACGCATGTTCTCGATCAGCACCGACAGGTGCAGTTCGCCACGGCCGGAGACCAGGAACTTGTCAGCGTCTTCCAGCTGCTCGACCTTCAGGGCCACGTTGTGGACCTTTTCACGGTCCAGGCGGTCCTTGATCTGGCGGCTGGTCAGGAACTTGCCACCGGACAGGTCCTTGTTGCCGGCGAACGGCGAGTTGTTGACCTGGAAGGTCATCGAGATGGTCGGCTCGTCGACGGTCAGCGCCGGCAGGGCTTCCGGGAAGTCCGGCGCGCAGATGGTGTCGGAGATGGTCAGTTCCTGGATGCCGGAGATGGCCACGATGTCGCCGGCCTCGGCCGAATCCTGCTCGATGCGCTCCAGGCCCATGAAGCCCAGCACCTGCAGCACCTTGCCGTTGCGCTTCTTGCCTTCACGGTCGATGACCGCGACCTGCATGTTCTTCTTCAGGGTGCCGCGCTGGATGCGGCCGATGCCGATCACGCCCACGAAGTTGTTGTAGTCCAGCTGGCTGATGCGCATCTGGAACGGGCCTTCCGGGTCCACTTCCGGACGCGGCGCGTGCTGCATGATCGCTTCGTACAGCGGGGTCATGTCGCCGTCGCGCACGGTGTCTTCCAGGCCGGCGTAGCCGTTCAGGCCCGAGGCGTAGACGATCGGGAAGTCCAGCTGCTCGTTGGTCGCGCCGAGCTTGTCGAACAGGTCGAAGACCTGGTCGATCACCCATTCCGGACGGGCGCCCGGACGGTCGACCTTGTTGACCACGACGATCGGCTTGAAGCCCATTGCGAAGGCCTTCTGGGTCACGAAGCGGGTCTGCGGCATCGGGCCGTCCATCGCGTCGACCAGGATCAGCACGGTGTCGACCATCGACAGCACGCGCTCGACCTCACCACCGAAGTCGGCGTGGCCGGGGGTGTCGACGATGTTGATCCGGTTCTTGATGCCGGTCTTCTTGTCTTCCCAGGTGATGGCGGTGTTCTTGGCCAGGATGGTGATGCCGCGTTCCTTTTCCTGGTCGTTGCTGTCCATCACGCGCTCGGCGAGGACGGTGCGCTCGGACAGGGTGCCGGACTGCTTCAGCAGCTGGTCGACCAGGGTGGTCTTGCCATGGTCGACGTGGGCGACGATGGCGATGTTGCGAAGATTTTCGATGGACATACGAAAGGGGGCCAGTCGGCGCCGGATTTGGAAAAAGAAGTCCAACATTATACGTCGAACTTGACGATTCGCGAAAAGGTGGATTTCACACCAGTCATGGGGCCCATTCAGCTGGCTGTCCGCAGCGGCGGCCGAGGCCGTCAGGACCGTCGTGCGGGGCTCCCCCGCCGGCGGCTGAAGCCGGGTTCTCCACCGATGGTCGAAGCCGCCGCCGCCACGAGGCAGGTGTAAACTAGGTGGCTAGACGCGTTCCCCTCTGCATCAAGGATCTTCATGTCCCTCATCGCCACTTTCGACACCACCCAGGGCCCGATCAAGGTCGAGCTGTTCGCCGACAAGGCGCCGCTGACCGTGGCCAACTTCGTGAACCTGGTCAAGCACGGTTTCTATGACGGCCTGATCTTCCACCGCGTGATCGCCGACTTCATGATCCAGGGCGGCTGCCCGCAGGGTCGTGGCACCGGCGGCCCGGGCTACAAGTTCGAAGACGAGAAGAATGGCGTGAAGCACGAGGTCGGCTCGCTGTCGATGGCCAACGCCGGCCCGAACACCAACGGCAGCCAGTTCTTCATCACCCACATCAAGACCGACTGGCTGGACGGCCGCCACACCGTCTTCGGCAAGGTCCTGGAAGGCCAGGCCATCGTCGATTCGGTCAAGCAGGGCGACGTGATCCATTCGATCACCCTGGAAGGCGACGTCGACGCCGTGCTGGCCGCCCAGGCCGAGCGCGTCGCGGAGTGGAACAAGCACCTCGCCGCCTGATCCCCCTTCGAAACGGCCACCCACGGGTGGCCGTTTCCCTGTTCCCCGCCGCCCGCCAGGCCAGCGTGGCCACGCCCGCGGCGTCCCATCAAACGCTTGCAAGCAAGAGGAAACCCCCATGAAAGCACCCGTTCGTGTTGCCGTGACCGGCGCCGCCGGCCAGATCGGTTATGCCCTGCTGTTCCGCATCGCCTCCGGCGAAATGCTGGGCAAGGACCAGCCGGTCATCCTGCAGCTGCTGGAACTGCCGGTCGACAAGGCCCAGGCCGCCCTGAAGGGCGTGATGATGGAGCTGGAAGACTGCGCCTTCCCGCTGCTGGCCGGCATGGTCGGCACCGATGACGCCGAAGTGGCGTTCAAGGACGCCGACATCGCCCTGCTGGTCGGCGCACGTCCGCGTGGCCCGGGCATGGAGCGCAAGGACCTGCTGCTGGAAAACGCCAAGATCTTCACCGCCCAGGGCGCAGCGCTGAACAAGGTCGCCAGCCGTGACGTGAAGGTGCTGGTGGTCGGCAACCCGGCCAACACCAATGCCTACATCGCCATGAAGTCGGCCCCGGACCTGAAGCCGGAAAACTTCACCGCCATGCTGCGCCTGGACCACAACCGCGCGCTGAGCCAGCTGTCGACCAAGCTCGGCAAGCCGGTCGGTGGCATGGAGAAGCTGGTCGTGTGGGGCAACCACAGCCCGACCATGTACCCGGACTACCGTTTCGCCACCGCCGATGGTGCGTCGATCGCCGATGCGATCAACGACCAGGAGTGGAACGCCAACACCTTCATCCCGACCGTGGGCAAGCGCGGTGCGGCGATCATCGAAGCCCGTGGCTCGTCCTCGGCTGCTTCGGCCGCCAACGCTGCCATCGACCATGTGCGTGACTGGGTGCTGGGCAGCAACGGCAAGTGGGTCACCATGGGCGTGCCGTCCGACGGTTCCTACGGCATTCCGGAAGGCGTGATCTTCGGCTTCGCAGCGACCACCGAGAACGGCAAGTACACCCTGGTCAAGGATCTGCCGATCGACGACTTCAGCCAGAAGTACATCGACAAGACCCTGGCCGAGCTGGAAGAAGAGCGCGCCGGCGTCGCCCACCTGCTGGGCTGATGCAGGCGGTACCGGCTCCGGCCGGTACGTCTTCCATCAAGGTAGGTACCGACCGCTGGTCGGTACGCAGAAAACGGGGAGGCTTCGGCTTCCCCGTTTTCATTTGGAATTCCTGGAACCGCATGATCCACCTGCATTACATCGATGACGCGCTGCTGGTGGCCGAGAAGCCGGCCGGCCTGCTGTCCGTGCCCGGCCGCAGCGCCGAGAACCAGGACTGCGTGGTCGCGCGCCTGCAGGCGCTGTACCCGGATGCGTTGACCGTGCATCGGCTGGACCAGGTGACCTCGGGGCTGCTGCTGCACGCACGCGGCAAGGAGATGCAGGCCGCATTGTCGATGCAGTTCGAGCAGCGCCAGGTCGGCAAGCGCTACGAAGCCGTGGTGCAGGGAGTGCTCGAAGGTGATGCCGGCGAAGTGGACCTGCCATTGATCGTGGACTGGCCGAACCGGCCGAAGCAGATGGTCGACCATGAGCGCGGCAAGCCGGCGCTGACGCGTTGGCGCGTGTTGGCTCGTGATGTTGAAGCGCAGCGCACGCGCGTGGAACTGGAACCGATCACCGGCCGCAGCCATCAGCTGCGCCTGCACATGGCCAGCCTTGGTCATCCGATGGTCGGCGATGTGCTGTATGGCGCGGCACCGGCGCAACGCGTGCATCTGCATGCGCGCAGCCTGCGGTTCACGCATCCGCTGACGGGCGAGGCGCTCGCGTTCGAGTCCGCGGCTCCGTTCTAGGGGGGGGGCGGCAGGGCTTGCAGCCCTGCACCTGCAGAATCAACGTCAACATCAACGTCAAAAGCGGGTTGTCCGTGGGTTGGCGGGGCGGTATGGGTGGGCAGGACACGCCGTAAACCCATCCATGGGGGCTCGATGGCGCCATCCATGGCGCCAACGGTCCTGCCCACCCACACCGCACCGCCTCTGACAGGTTCCCGCGGCTGTTGGCAACTGCGGCCGTTGTTCCGCACGGCTGTTGGTAGGTGTCGACCTTGGTCGACACATCTGTCAGAAATCGAATCGAATGGGATTCATCCGCGCATGGTGTGGATCAAGCGTGTCGACCAAGGTCGACACCCACCAAGAGCAGGCAATGCCAGCCCGAAAGACTGCGGGGAACTGTCGAAGGCGGGGTGGGTCCGGTTGCGGGGGCGTGAGCGCCATGGATGGCGCGACCGAGCCTCCATGGACGGATTCACGGCGTCCCCCGCAACCGGACCCAGCCCGCCAACCCTCAGGAAACCCGCTTCTGCCGTTGCTTAGGCTTCTGCAGGTGCAGGGCTGCAAGCCCTGCAGAACAAACCCACCCCCTACCAAGGTAGGGCGGCCCGCGCGCCAGCGCCGGACTATCCTCGAACCCATGACTTTGTCTGGGAGGGCTGCGTCATGAACTACGAGGAAACCTACCGTCGCTCGATCGACGAGCCGGAGGCCTTCTGGGGCGAGGAAGCCAAGCGCATCCATTGGCACAAACCGCCGCAGCAGGTGCTCGACTACAGCAACCCGCCGTTCCGGCGCTGGTTCGTCGGTGGTGAAACCAATCTCTGCTACAACGCCGTGGATCGCCACCTGGCCGAGCGCGCCGACCAGCTCGCGCTGGTCGCCATCTCCACCGAAACCAACAGCACGCGCGAGATCACCTATCGCCAGCTGTATCGCGAAGTGAACGACTTCGCCGCCGTGCTCAAGCACCTCGGCGTCGGTCACGGTGACCGCGTGGTGATCTACATGCCGAACATGGCCGAAGCCGTGTTCGCGATGCTGGCCTGCGCGCGCATCGGTGCGGTGCACTCGGTGGTGTTTGGTGGCTTCGCCGCGCACAACCTGGCGCTGCGCATCGACGATGCGAAGCCCAGGCTGCTCATCGCCGCCGATGCCGGCATGCGCGGTGGCAAGCTGATTCCGTACAAGCCGATGGTCGACGCCGCCTGCGCCGAAGCGGCTTCACCGCCACCGCATGTGCTGATCGTGTCGCGTGGGCTGGATGCAGCCGAACCACGCGTGCCGGGCCGTGATGTGGAGTACGCCACGCTGCGAGCGCAGATCGGGGAAGTCGATGTGCCGGTGCAGTGGCTGGAAGCGAGCGAACCGAGCTATCTGCTGTATACCTCCGGCACTACCGGCAAGCCGAAGGGCGTGCAGCGCGATGTGGGCGGCTATGCGGTGGCGATGGCACAGTCGATGGAGACCGTGTTCGACTGCAAGCCGGGCCAGGTGATGTTCTCCACCTCCGATGTCGGCTGGGCGGTGGGCCATTCCTACAACGTGTACGGCCCGCTGATCGGTGGCTGCACCTCGCTGCTGTACGAAGGGCTGCCGACGAATCCGGATCCGGGCATCTGGTGGGCGCTGTGCGAGCAGTACAACGTGCGCACGATGTTCTCGTCGCCCACCGCCATCCGCGTGCTGAAGAAGCACGACGCAGACTTCATCCATCGCCACGACCTGCGCGCGCTGAAGTACCTGTTCCTGGCCGGTGAGCCGCTGGATGAACCGACCGCGCACTGGATCAGCGAAGCGCTCGGCAAGCCGATCATCGACAACTACTGGCAGACCGAAACCGGCTGGCCGGCGCTGACCCTGCTGCCGGGCCTGGAGATGAAGCCGGTGCGCTTCGGTTCGCCGGGCTTCCCCAATCTCGGCTACCGGATGAAGGTGATTGACGAGAACACCGGCGAAGAAGTCGCACCAGGGCAGAAGGGCGTGCTGGTGGTGTCGCCACCGTTGCCGCCGGGCTGCATGAGCACCGTGTGGAACGACGACAGCCGTTTCCTGCAGAGCTACTTCAGCCACTTCAAGGAACTGCTGTACAGCTCGCTGGACTGGGCGATCCGCGACGACGATGGCTACACCTTCATCCTCGGCCGCACCGATGATGTGATCAACGTGGCCGGGCACCGCCTGGGCACGCGTGAGATCGAGGAGGCCATTTCCAGCCATCCGCGCGTGGCCGAGGCTGCCGTGATCGGGGTCAAGGACGAACTGAAGGGGCAGGTGCCGCTGGTGTTCGTCACCCTCAAGCAGGGGCTCGATGGCGAGGATCCGGCGCCAGTGGTGGCCGAGATGATGGCGACGGTGACGACTTCGCTTGGTGCGGTAGCGCGCCCAGCCCATGTGCACGTGGTCAATGCGTTGCCCAAGACCCGTTCGGGCAAGCTGCTGCGGCGCTCGTTGCAGGCGTTGGCCGAACAGCGCGACCCGGGTGACCTGTCGACGCTGGATGATCCCAGCGCGCTGGAGGAAATCCGCCGCGCGCTGGGCCGCTGACCTGCTTCTGTAGAGCCGAGCCGATGCTCGGCTCCGCATGCCTTGCCAAAGCAGCTGAGCATGGGCTCGGCTCTACAGGGGAGGCCGTTGCTGCACCGCAGCTTCCTCCCTGCAACCGGTGCGCTAAGCTCGGTTGCAGGGGAGCGTGCCCGCCAGGGCGCGCCGGCATTGCGCATCGAGGGAGGGGGAGGCAATGGCATTGCTGCACGCCAAGACGGCTGCTGGCCGTCAGGAAATCGAAGACCGTGGCCGGCGCCTGCCGGCGGCACTGCGTTCGATCCTGCTGATGGTCGACGGCCATCGCGATGACACTGAATTGCGCGGCCTGTTCGAAGGCCTGCGTGCGCCGCCCGATGCACTGGAGCAATTGTCAGCGCAGGGCCTGATCGAAGTGATCGGCGGAAGTGCCGAGGTGACGCCGCTGCGCGGCATCAGCACCGGGCGCGAACAGGACCCGGCGCTGTACCAGCAGCTGTACGACGCGATGAGCGAGGCGGTACGCCGCCACCTGGGCCTGAAGGGCTACTTCATGCAGTTGAAGATCGAACGCTGCACCGATGCGCTGGCGCTGGAACGCCTGTGCCCGGAACTGCTGGCGGCGGTGGGCAAGGCGCGCAGTCCGGCGCTGGCGCAGCGCTGGTGGCAGGAAACCCAGGCGGCCGTGGTCAAGGGTGGAGGCGAGGTCGTGCAGGCCTGAGGCACCGCGTAAAGTGATCGGTTCACTTCCCCACAAGGAGTCCCGCGTGCAGGACGACCACGACGACACCGATACCCCCGGCTGGGACGCGATCAATGCGGCGCTGGCGCCCCTGTATGCCGGGCAGGAGCCGCGTCACTTCGGCACCGCGCTTCCGCACACGCTCGGTGGCCAGGATCCGCTCGATGGCATCAGCGTGTACTGGGCGGATGCGCCGGTACCCCACTGGCACTACGTCACTTACGGCTTCTCCGAGCTGTATGCCAAGGAGAGCAGTGATGCCGCCACCAGCGGCTATGGTTTCGAGCTGACCTTCCGCCTCGCTGCCGACGCCGGTGAGAACGCCGGCAGCGCACCGCCGGTGTGGCCGATGAACCTGCTGCAGAACCTGGCGCGCTATGTGTTCGGCAGTGGCAACGTGTTCGAGGACGGTCACCACCTCAATGCCAACGGCCCGATCGCGCTGGAGACCGGCACGCGCTTGTGCCATCTGGCCTTCGTCGCGGATCCGCAGTTGCCCGCACGCGACACCGCCAATGGCCACCTGCAGTTCCTGCAGCTGGTCGGGCTGACCGATGAGGAGATGGAAGCGGTCAAGCGCTGGTCGACGCGTGGCGTGCTGCAGGCGCTGCAGCCGGCGATGCCGCTGTGGATCAGCGACCTGCATCGCGGCAACCTGCTGGAGGATCCGGCGCTGGCCGCACAGGTGCAGGCCGGCAGCGAGCGCGAGGGCTCCAGTACCGGCATGTTGTTCATCGAGACACTGGATTGGCGGCAGGAGGCGGGCGTCACCACCCTGGTGCTGGGGGCCGGCCAGGTCGCCAGCGTGTGCGAGCTGCTGCCACTGCGCCTGCGCCACGGCAGATCGCTGGAACTGGTCAGCCGCGAGCGGCAGTGGGAGTTCGTTCCGGCCGGGCGCGGTGAAGTGGGCGACGTCTCCGCCGACAACGCGCGCTGGGCACTGGACGAGGCGGGATTGCAGGCCCTGGCGGGCGTGCGTGCCGAGCGCGGTATCTATCCGGTGGCGGCGCTGCGCATCGAAGTGGTGCCGACCTACCTGCGCGATGCCAAGGGCGAAGTGATCCGCCAGATCGGCTGATCACGCTGTTGGAACCGAGGGGGTCAGAGCCGCCTGCTGCGCAGACGGATCCGACCCCAGGTCAAGATCAGGCCAGGCCTTCAGCCTTCAGCGCGGCCTGCACGCCGGCGTCGGCATCCATGCGCGCCTTGTAGGCGGCCAGGTTGTCCAGGCCGGACAGGTCGACCTTGGTGCCGGCGGCCCAGCGCAGGGTGATGTAGAAGTACGGATCGGCGAAGCTGCGGAACCCGGCCAGCCACGGCTTGTCGGCCAGCTGCTTGTCGGCGGTCTCGAACAGGCCACGCAGGCGCTTGTGCGCGGCGGCGCGGATCGCATCGAACTGGCTCTCGTCGGCGATGAACTTGCCCGGCGCGAACAGCGGCGAGAAGGCCGGATGCACATCGGAATTGACGAAGGCCAGCCAGCGGGTGGCTTCGGCGCGCTGGCGCGGGCTGCCGTCGCCGCCGAGGCCGGCCTGCGGGAAGCTATCGGCGATATAGCCCATGATCGCGGCGTTCTGCAGCAGCACGAAGTCGCCGTCGACCAGTGCGGGGACGGCACCGGCCGGATTGATCTTGAGGAATTCCGGCCCCTTCAGGGTGTCCTTGTTCAGCAGTTCAACCTCGAACGGCTGGCCGGTCCACTGCAGGGCGATGTGGTCGGCGGTGGAACAGGCACCGGGCTTGCTGTACAGCTTCATGGGAACTCCAGGTGATGCGGGCGGGAAACGCCCACTATCCCAGAGCCTGCCGGCGGGCGGCAACGCTGCCGCCAGCACGGATCGTTACGACTGGCGCGGCTTGAGGTTCTGCACCTTATAGAAGGTGTGATCGCCGATGGTGGCCACCTGGTACGCATTGCGCCAGTTCGGGCTGGCGATGGACAGCGCGGCGAAGTGGCTGGCACCGGGCACGATCTCGCGGCGCTCGCCGGCCGGCAGCGCCCAGTTGCGCTCGGCGTCGAAGGCCACGTTCATCGCCTCGCTCCAGGCCGCGTCATTGCCCAGCTGGGTGCCGGGGGAGACGATGGTCGGCGCGAACTGCTTGCGCGCGGTGACCACCTGGCACATCGAGTCGCCCCACAGGCCACTGTCGAGGCGGCGCAGGGCGACCTCGGCGACGGCCTGCTGGCCACGCAGGGTCTGGTCGCGGGCTTCCAGGTAAACGGTGGTGCTCAAACACAATGAATCAGCGGCCGGCTGCGGCAACAACTGCGACAGCCAGAGAATCCAGGCCAGTTTCATATAACTCCTTGCTCCGTGTGGGCCGCACCCTCCGGTTCCGGCCGCGGGGGCGACAGGAGGCGGGGTACGACTTGGCGTCATGGGGAGGCGGCCATCGGGGCCGCCCCGTGGGCAGCCCCAAAAGAAACGATCAGTACCGATCGAGGGGGCTGCGCCGGCTCACCGGAAACTGGCTGGTGAGCGGAAAGATGGCGCAAGGTAGGGGGGAATAGCCGAACGCATCGTGAACCGTCCGGCTTGACATTCAGGTTCGGCAGAGGTGACGGAAATCACATTCCGCCCCCCATTCAGGCCCTCATCAGAGCGCAGCGGCGACCCGGCTGCCCTGGTCGATCGCCCGCTTCGCATCCAGTTCGGCGGCCACATCGGCGCCGCCGATCAGCTGCGCGTTGATGCCGGCGGCCTGCAGTTCGGCCTGCAATGCGCGGTTCGGTTCCTGCCCGGCGCAGATCACCACATGGTCGACCGGCAGCAGCTGTTCGCTGCCTTCCACACGGATGCGCAGGCCCTCGTCGTCCACGCCCAGGTACTCGACGCCGCCGAGCATGCGCACGCCCTTGGCCTTCAGCGTGGCGCGATGGATCCAGCCGGTGGTCTTGCCCAGTCGCGCACCGGGCTTGCCCGGGCTGCGCTGCAGCAGCCACAGCCGCCGCGGTGATGCCTCGACCTCGGGCCGGCCCAGTGAGCCGCGGGCCTCGAAGCTGGCATCCACGCCCCATTCGGCCATCCAGCGCTGCGGGTCCAGCGAGGGCGACTCACCGGCGTGGCTGAGGAACTCGCCGACATCGAAGCCGATGCCGCCGGCGCCGATGATCGCCGCATTGGCGCCCACCGTGACCCGGCCCAGCAGCACGTCCAGGTAGCTGACCACCTTGGCGTGGTCGGCGCCGGGGAAGTCGACCTTGCGCGGGGTGATGCCGGTGGCCAGCACCACCTCGTCGAAGCCGGCCAGGTTGGCAGCATCGGCACGGGTGCCGAGGCGCAGCTGCACGCCGGTCTCCTGCAGCGTGTGGCGGAAGTAGCGCAGAGTCTCGTGGAACTCTTCCTTGCCGGGGATGCGCTTGGCCACGTTGAACTGGCCGCCGATCTCGTCGCCGGCGTCGAACAGGGTGACCTGGTGGCCGCGCTGGGCGGCGACGGTGGCACAGGCCAGGCCGGCCGGGCCGGCGCCGACCACGGCGACCTTTTTGGGGGCCGGGGTGGGGCGGTAGACCAGCTCGGTCTCGTGTGCGGCGCGCGGATTGACCAGGCAGCTGGCCAGCTTGTTCTCGAACACGTGGTCCAGGCAGGCCTGGTTGCAGGCGATGCAGGTGTTGATCGCCTCGGCGCGGCCTGTACGGGCCTTGTTTGGCCACTGCGGGTCGGCCAGCAGCGGCCGCGCCAGCGACACCATGTCGGCGCCGCCATCGGCGAGGATGCGCTCGGCGACGTCGGGCATGTTGATGCGGTTGGTCGCCACCAGCGGCACTTTCACATGTGGCTTGAGCTTGGCGGTGACCCCGGCGAAGGCAGCGCGCGGCACCGAGGTGGCGATGGTCGGGATGCGCGCTTCGTGCCAGCCGATGCCGGAATTGATGATCGTTGCGCCGGCCGCCTCGATGGCCTGCGCCTGCTGCACGATCTCGTCCCAGTTGCTGCCGTCGTCCACCAGATCCACCAGCGACAGGCGGTAGATGATGATGAAGTCCGGGCCGCAGGCCTCGCGGATACGGCGCACGATCTCCACCGCGAAGCGCATGCGCTGGCGCGCGTCGCCACCCCAGGCATCGGTGCGCTTGTTGGTGCGCGGGGCGATGAACTCGTTGATGAGGTAGCCCTCCGAGCCCATCACTTCCACGCCGTCGTAGCCGGCCTCGCGGGCCAGCTTCGCGCTGCGTGCGTAGTCGGCGATATGGCGCTCGACGCCGCTGGCCGAGAGCGCGCGCGGGGTGAACGGGTTGATCGGTGCCTTCAGCTTCGACGGCGCCACCGACAAAGGGTGGTAGGCATAGCGGCCGGCATGCAGCAGCTGCAGGCAGATCTTCGCGCCGTGCTGGTGTGCAGCGGCGGTGAGCTGCCGGTGCGGGCGTACTTCCCAGGGCCAGGACAGCTTGCCGCCGAAAGGCTTCAACCAGCCCACCACGTTCGGCGCGAAGCCACCGGTGACGATCAGGCCGACGCCGCCCTCGGCGCGTTCGGCGAAATAGGCCGCCAGGCGCGGGAAATCACGGGCGCGATCTTCCAGGCCGGTGTGCATCGAGCCCATCAGTACGCGGTTGCGCAGCTGGGTGAAGCCCAGATCCAGCGGGGCGAACAGGTGGGGATAGGCGCTTTCGTTGGCTGGCGACATGGTCGATACGCTTGCGTACGGAAGCGCGAAGCGTGCCGCGAAACGGCGGCCGGGGCAAGGGCTGGCGAATCGGTAGCGCCGGGACATGCCCGGCGACGCGGCTACCCGTGGCCGCGCTGTGCGCTCGCCGGGCGCGGTCCGGGCATCGGCCGGCCAATCCCGAACCAGCCCAGCGTCATTCCGCACAGCGGCCCGATCAGCAGGGCGAAGGCCAGCGTGCCGAGGCCGACATTGCCGCCCAGCCACCAGCCCAGCAGCAGCACGCTGCCCTCGATCAGGCTGCGCACTTTCCAGATCGGCCAGCCGGTACGGGCGTGCAGGCCGGTCATCAGGCCGTCGCGCGGGCCAGGGCCCAGCTTGGCGCCGATGTACAGGCCGGTGGCCAGCGCGACCAGCAGCATGCCGGCGCAGAACATCGCCAGCTGCCAGCCCAGGCCGACCGCCGGCGGCAGTAGCCACAGCCCGAACTGCGCGGACGGGCCGATCAGCATCACGTTGAGCACGGTGCCAACGCCCGGCTTCTGCCGCAGCGGCCACCACAGCAGCAGCACCAGCGCACCGATCACATTGGTGGCCAGCCCGAACGACAGCGGCGTCTGCGCGGCGATGCCCTGCGACAGCACGTCCCAGGGCGCCACGCCGATGGCGGCACGGATCATCAGCGAGGCGCCGAAGCCGTACAGGAACAGGCCGGTGATCAGTTGCAGCATGCGCAGGGGCAGGGCGGTGGGCATGGCGGTCTCGGGGGAGGGGGATCTGTTTCCACCGTAATCCCGATTCAGTCACTTCAATAGATACAGATGCCGACCAATCCGCCGCTACAGGCGGAATCTGTAGAGCCGAGCCCATGCTCGGCTGGCGGTGCCAGGCAAAGCAGCCGAGCATGGGCTCGGCTCTACATGACGCGTCAGTCGCCCCAGCCTGCCAGCGCCAGCTTGCCCACCGTGCGTCCGCCGGCCAGGCGCTGATGCGCGATGTCCAGATTTGTCGCATTGATCGGGCCCAGCGTCTCGCTGAGGGTGCCGCGCAGCTGGCCGGCATCGATCATGCTGGCCGTGCGGCTGAGGATGCGGTGCTGCTCGATGCAGTCGGCAGTGGCAAAGCGCGAGCGCGCGAACATGAATTCCCAGTGGATGCCGATGCACTTGGCCTTGTAGGGATCGCCGATGCGCAGCGGCCCACGCGGCTCGACGATCAGGCCGACGTGTCCCTGCGGCGCCAGCAACAGGCCCAGTTCGTCCCAGTAGTGATCGGTGTCGGCCAGGTTGAGTGCGACCTGCACCGCGTCGATGCCCAGCGCCTGCAGCTGGGCCTGAAGCGGTTGCCGGTGGTCGATCACGTGCCGGGCACCCATCTGCCGGCACCAGTCGGCCGAGGCCTCGCCCGACGCCGTGGCGATCACCTCGAAACCCGCATGGCGGGCCAGCTGGATCGCCATCGAGCCGACCCCGCCCGCACCGCCGATCACCAGCAGGTGCTGGCCGGCGTGGCGGCGATCGTCCAGGCGCAGGGGCATGCGCTCGAACAGCAGCTCCCAAGCGGTGAGCGTGGTCAGCGGCAGCGCTGCGGCCTCAGCGAAATCCAGCGTGGTGGGTTTGCGCGCGACCAGGCGTTCGTCCACCCGGTGGTACTGCGCATTGCAGCCGGGGCGGGTGACATCACCGGCGTAATAGACCTCGTCACCAGAGGCGAACAGGCTGGCCTCGTCGCCGATCGCCTCGACCACGCCGGCGGCGTCCCAACCCAGCACGCGGGGCGCCTGGAGCGTGGCCGGATCCGTGCTGGCACGCTGCTTGCCATCGACGGGGTTGACCGAAACCGCCTCGACCCGGACCAGCAGGTCACGCCCACGGGGAGGCAGCGGCGGGGGCAGGTGGATATCGCACAGTGCAGGGGCGGATTCACGACTCAGGGCGACGGCTTTCATCACGGCTCCGGCTGGGTTCGTGGCTCCATCATAAGGTTCCTCACCTTTCCGGAAACACGCTGAACCGTGTGGTGCAGCGCGTTGCGCAATATGTCGTTTTCCCCGCCTAAACCCCGTCAAACCCTTGCAGCGTGTGGGTCTTGCGGATTTTCATCATCCTGTATAGGGTTTCAACGTCGGACCGGTGGACGGTCGGGCGCAACACTTCACATGTTACGGGACTGTTAACATGGCCTTCACCCGCCTGAGCATAATGTTCGCGGCGGTGGCGTGCTGAATCGGCTGTCGTACATCGACGCACTTGTGCTGGCCCATGCCTCTACCGGTTTCATACCCCCGAAATAGGAGCTGTACTCAATGAACAAGAAGATCCTTACTGCCGCGCTGCTGGGCGGCCTGGCTTTTGCCCAGGCAGCTTCGGCGCAGGAGTTCGATGACCGCTGGTACCTGACCGGTTCGGCCGGCTTCAACTTCCAGGACAGCGACCGTCTGACCAATGACGCTCCGTTCGTGACCCTGGGCCTGGGCAAGTTCATCAGCCCGAACTGGTCGCTGGACGGTGAGCTGAACTATCAGAACCCGAACTTCGATTCGAACAAGGACCTGAACTGGTCGCAGTACGGCGTCTCGCTGGACCTGCGTCGCCACTTCATCAAGGAAGGCCGCGGCTGGAACCCGTACATCGTCGGTGGCCTGGGCTACCAGAAGTCGGAAGAAGAGTACCCGGCGCTGAATGCCAATGGTCCGCGCCAGCGTAAGGACGGCAACGTTGCCGCCAAGCTGGGCGTCGGCCTGCAGACCACCTTCGAAAAGCGCGTTGCTGTCCGCGCCGAAGTGGCCTACCGCGCTGACTTCGACGACCAGAGCGTTGCCGCTCCGAAGGAAGACTGGTTCGGTGACGTGCTGGCTTCGGTCGGCGTCGTGATCCCGCTGGGCCCGGCTCCGGTCGCGGCTGCTCCGGCTCCGGCTCCGGTTGCCCCGAGCTGCGCCGACCTGGACGACGACGGTGACGGCGTCAACAACTGCGACGACAAGTGCCCGAACTCGCAGCCGGGTCAGACCATCGGTCCGGACGGTTGCCCGGTGCCGGTCTCGATCGACCTGAAGGGCGTCAACTTCGACTTCGACAAGTCGAACCTGCGTCCGGACGCCGTGGCGATCCTGAGCGAAGCCACCGAGATCCTGAAGCGTTACCCGGATCTGCGCGTTGAAGTTGCCGGTCACACCGACTCGAAGGGTACCGACGCTTACAACCAGAAGCTGTCGGAGCGTCGTGCTACCGCCGTGTACAACTACCTGACCAAGAACGGCGTTGACGCCGGTCGCCTGGTCGGCCCGATCGGCTACGGCGAGAGCCGTCCGATTGCTCCGAACACCAACCCGGATGGTTCGGACAACCCGGAAGGTCGCGCCAAGAACCGTCGTACCGAGCTGAACGTCCAGAACTAAGTTCTGACGCTCTGCCCGTAAGACACAGCAGGACCCGGCTTCGGCCGGGTCTTGTTGTTTCTGCGGCCGGAATCCGGGTATCTACTGCTACGCAGGCAACCGTTCGTCGGGTTTTTGTTCGTAAAACCAATGAGTTGCCGTATTCATTGAAAGTGGCGCTTGAAAGCTGTCGCGGCATTGCTAAACTCGCCGCGTCACTTCCTTTCCTGGATGCCCTTCATGCTGCGCTCTGCATCGGCCGCCTTCCTGGCGCTGGCCCTGGTTCCCGCCGCCCACGCTGCGGTCGATTGCTCGGTCAACACCAGCGCCTCGCCGCTGCCGTTGCCGGCCACGACCATCGCGCCGGTGGCCGACGAGCTCTACATCCGTGGCAACCAGCTGGGCATGCCGGCCGGTGTGCTGAGCAGCAACTACGATCCGTCGCAGTCGCTGGACCAGGTGCTGCAGCGCCTGCGCATCGATGGTTGCCAGAACATCGCCAAGGCCATTCCGAGCGCCCCGGCGGTGAAGCCGAACGATCCGGCGGCCTACAAGCCGCAGACCGAATTCGACAACACGCCCTGGCGCTTCGACATGAGCCAGAACGGCAAGCGCATGACCGCTGAAGAGTTCGATGCCTGGATGAAGGCGCGTGGCGTGCGTGTGGTCAAGGCACGTCCGGCTCCGGCCGCCACCCCGGCTTCGGCCGAAGCACCGGCTGAGACCAAGCCGGTCGACAAGAAGTAAGCGCCGCGGGGAGCAGAGGCTTGCGCACGCGCCGCCCACCTGCCGCCCCCGCCGCCCGCTCCCACGCATCGCGTGGGCGTGCGATTCCCGCTGCCACAGCCGCCGGTGTCCGTCATGGCCTGGCGCGCGTGCTGTCCAAGGCCGGCGTCTGCTCGCGCAGCGAGGCCGCGCGCTGGATCGCCGAGGGCCGCGTACGCGTCTCCGGCCGCATCGTGCGGGATCCCGAGTTCCCGATTGGCCAGCCGGCGCCGCCGATCGAGGTCGATGGCCAGCCGATGGGTGCGCCGCAGCGCCTGTACCTGATGCTCAACAAGCCGCGCGGGGTGGTGACCACCGCGCAGGACGAGCGTGGCCGCGACACCGTCTACCGCTGTTTCGATGGCGCCGGGCTGCCGTGGATCGCGCCGGTCGGACGCCTGGACAAGGCCAGTGAAGGCTTGTTGCTGTTCAGCAACGATCCGCAGTGGGCGGCGCGCCTGACCGACCCGCAGACCGGGCCGGACAAGACCTACCACGTGCAGGTCGACCGCCTGCCCGATGACGCCACGCTGGCGGCCCTGCAGGCCGGCGTGGAGGACGAGGGTGAGTTCCTCGTTGCCCAGGCCGTGCGCGTGCTGCGCAGCGGCGACAAGACCGCGTGGCTGGAGGTGATCCTCGACGAGGGCCGCAACCGCCACATCCGCCGCCTGTTGGCGGCCTTCGACCTGCAGGTACTGCGCCTGGTCCGGGTTGCGATCGGCGAGCTGCAGCTCGGCGATCTCGGCAAGGGGCAATGGCGGGTGCTGGAGGTCAGTGACCAGCAGCGGCTGGGGGCCGCTGCACCGGGCTGATCATCGCCCGCGGCCGGCGGTTGCCGGCCACCGTTCCAGGCGTAGGGGGCGCCTGGTTGCTGAATTTCCCGAACGGAGCCTGCCCATGTACCACCCGACCCTCAACCAAACCCTGCGCTGCGCAGGCCTGCTGCTGCCGATGGTGCTGCTGACCGCCTGTGGTGGCCACAAGAAGGTGGCCAAGGCGGAAACGCCGGCTGAAACCCCGGTGGTGGAAGTGAAGACCCCGGAGCTGGATGGCCGCGGCAGCTACCGCTTCCTGATGAGCAACGGCGACAAGAAGATGACCGCCGATGAGTTCGATGCCTGGATGAAGGCCAACGGCATCCGCGTTGCCAAGGGCAACGGCCAGGACGCTGCCGCCAAGCCGGTGGTGGTGGCCAGCAAGGACGAGCCGAAGGGCAAGAAGAAAAAGAAGTGATGCCGGCAGGTGCCGACCTTGGTCGGCACGCCATCAGGCTTTGGTAGGTGCCGACCTTGGTCGGCACGCCATCAAGCTCTGGTAGGTGCCAACCTTGGTCGGCACGCTTTGACCGGTGGGGGTCAGCCCTTGATCACGCCCAGCTCGACACCGATGCGGGTGAACGCATCGATCGCGCGGTCCAGATGCTCGCGGCTGTGCGCGGCGCTGATCTGGGTGCGGATGCGTGCCTGGCCCTTGGGCACCACCGGGAAGAAGAAGCCGATCGCATAGATGCCTTCTTCGAGCAGGCGCTCGGCGAACTTCTGCGCCAGCGGTGCGTCGTACAGCATCACCGGGCTGATCGGGTGCACGCCGGGCTTCACGTCGAAACCGGCGGCGACCATCTTTTCGCGGAAGTAGCGGGTGTTCTCCACAAGGGTGTCGCGCAGGTCGTCAGCGGCGGCCAGCATCTCGAACGCCTTGATGCCGGCGGCAACCACATGCGGTGGCAGCGAGTTGGAGAACAGGTACGGCCGCGAACGCTGACGCAGCAGCTCGATCACCTCGGCGCTGGCGCAGGTGAAGCCGCCCAGTGCGCCGCCCATGGCCTTGCCCAGGGTGCCGGTGATGATGTCGATCTTCTCCAGCACGCCCTTGACCTCGGCCGAGCCGCGGCCGGTGGCACCGAGGAAGCCGGTGGCGTGGCACTCATCGATGTGCACCAGCGCGTTGTACTTCTTCGCCAGCGCGGTGATCTCGTCCAGCGGCGCAATGAAGCCGTCCATCGAGAACACGCCATCGGTGGTGATCAGCTTGGTCTTGCAGCCGGCGGCATCGGCGGCCTGCAGTTGCGCTTCCAGGTCGGCCATGTCGCAGTTGGCGTAGCGGAAGCGCTTGGCCTTGCACAGGCGCACGCCGTCGATGATCGAAGCATGGTTCAGTGCATCGGAAATGATCGCGTCGTTCTCGCCCAGCAGCGGTTCGAACAGGCCGCCGTTGGCGTCGAAGCAGGCCGCGTACAGGATGGTGTCCTGCTTGCCGAAGAAGTCGGCGATCTGCTTCTCCAGCTGCTTGTGCAGGTCCTGGGTACCGCAGATGAAGCGCACCGAGGCCATGCCGAAGCCGTGGGTATCCAGCGCATCCTTGGCGGCCTGGATCAGGTCCGGATGGTCGGCCAGGCCGAGGTAGTTGTTGGCACAGAAGTTCAGCACCTTGCGGCCGTCCTCGAGGGTGATCTCGGCCGACTGCGGGCTGGTGATGATCCGTTCGGACTTGAACAGGCCCTGGGCGCGGATGGCGTCCAGTTCCTCGGCGTAGTGGCGGGTCAGGGCGGAGGAAGCGTCGGTCATGGCGTGGGCACGGCTCTGAACGGGGAAACCGTTGATTCTACCGGGCATCGCCGCGTGCCGACCGGCCCGGCTGGGGCATCGCCACGGCCGGCACATGTTGCATCGCAATAGCAAACTGGTTAAAAATTCGTGAACCGGAGCTGTCCCGCTCCGGCCGCTACGCCCGCTCCCCGCCTTCCACGCCACCGCCCCCACCGGAGACGCTCATGAAGCACGCCCGTGCCTGCCTCGCCATTGCCGCTGCCCTGACCCTGGCCGCCCCGTTCGCCGCCAGCGCCCAGGAAAACGAATCGCCGTACAGCTGGAACGTCACCGCCGTTTCCGATTACCTGTTCCGTGGCGTGTCGCAGACCGACGAGAAGCCGACCCTGCAGGCAGGCTTCACCTACACCTCGCCGGTTGGCCTGTACGCCGGTGTCTGGGGTTCGGGCGTGGACTTCGGCCCCGGCGACCCGAACACCGAGATCGACTACCAGATCGGCTACGGCGTGGACGTCACCCCGCGCGTCAACTTCGACGTGCTGCTGAACCGCTACACCTACATCGGTGCCAGCAGCCAGAACTACAACGAGCTGGTCACCACCACCACGCTCGATGACACCTACAAGCTGATCGTGGCCTACACCAACGACCAGTGGAACAGCGGTACCGACGGCTGGTACTACGGCGTCGGCGGCGAGTGGGGCCTGCCGCAGGACTTCACGCTGAACGCCAACGTCGGCCGCAGCAGCTTCGAGAAGGGCCTGGCCAAGGATTACACCGACTGGAACGTCGGCGTCAGCCGCAAGTTCGGCCTGTTCAACGTCGGCCTCGGCTACTACGGCACCGACAGCAACGGCCGCGAGAACTCGGGCAAGCTGGCACACAGTCGCGTGCTGCTGACCGTGGCGATCGGCAAATAACCCGTGCTCCGGTAGGTGCCAGGCTTGCCTGGCACGCTTTACGAAAAAGGCGCCCATTGGGCGCCTTTTTCAATTCCGCGGTGTTCCTGATCTCATCTGGGGAAGAGCCCCCTTGTTGTTCAAGGGGGCGCGCCAAAGGCGCGGGGATAAGGAAACATGCGGGGGAATTGACCCTTCGGGTCAATTCCAGCTGAGCACGACCTTGCCGGCCTTGCCTTCTTCCATCAGGTCGAAGCCCTTCTGGAAATCGTCGATCGGCAGCTGGTGGGTCATCACCTTGCCGAGCGGGAAGCCGGACAGCACCAGCTGGGTCATCTTGTACCAGGTCTCGTACATCTTGCGGCCGTAGATGCCCTGCACGGTCAGGCCCTTGAAGATGATCTTGTCCCAGTCGCAGCCGGCGCCCTTGGGCATGATGCCGAGCATGGCGATCTTGCCGCCGTGGTACATGCAGTCGAGCATGTCGTTGAACGCACGCGGGTTGCCGCTCATTTCCAGGCCCACGTCGAAGCCCTCCATGTGCAGTTCCTTCATCACGTCCTTCAGCGACTGGTTGGCCACGTTGACCACGCGGGTGGCGCCCATGTCGGCGGCCAGCTTCAGGCGGAAGTCGTTGACGTCGGTCACCACCACGTTGCGCGCACCGATGTGCTTGCAGATGCCCGCTGCGATGATGCCGATCGGGCCGGCACCGGTGATCAGCACGTCCTCACCGATCACGTTGAACTCCAGCGCACAGTGCGCGGCGTTGCCGTACGGGTCGAAGAACGCAGCCAGCTCCGACGGGATCTGGTCCGGGATCGGCCACAGGTTGCTGGCCGGCATCACCATGTATTCGGCGAAGGCACCGTTGACGTTGACGCCGATGCCGACGGTGTTCGGGCACAGGTGCGGGCGGCCGCCACGGCAGTTGCGGCAGTGGCCGCAGACGATGTGGCCTTCGGCCGAGACGCGCTGGCCGATTTCATAGCCGGTCACGGCCGAGCCGAGTGCGGCGACGCGACCGACGAATTCGTGGCCGATGGTCAGGCCCGGCTTGATGGTGCGCTGGCTCCACTCGTCCCACAGGTAGATGTGCAGGTCGGTACCGCAGATCGCGGTCTTCTCCAGCTTGATCAGGACCTCGTTCGGGCCCGGGGTCGGAACCGGAACTTCTTCCAGCCAGATGCCCTTGGCCGCTTCGCGCTTGACCAGGGCCTTCATCGTTTGCTGCGCCATCGGGGTGGAACTCATCAGGGGGAAAGCGCGGATTATAGGGTGCCGCGCGGATTTCCCATGTTGCGCTGCGGGTGCAGTGGTGGAACGAAAGGCGTGCGCCGACGGGCGTTTCGAACGTGGCCGCTGCACTCGCCGGGCATGGCCCGGCGCTACCGTCCGAGGCCAGGGAATTGTCGGGAGACGGGAGGCCAGGCCGATGCAGGACCGTGAGCGCCATGGATGGCGCGATCGAGCCCCCATGGGTGAGGGCGCTTTGCTTGCGAAGCACTGCTTCGCAAGCGCCCGAACGCACAGCCGCCAGCGGCTGGGCCGGGCCGCGGAGCGGGGTTTACGGCGTGTCCTGCATCGGCCTGGCCTCCCGCCTCCGTCTGATCGCAGTGGAGACGCTGAACGGTGGAAGCATCCGATTGCATGACTTCCGGGGTTCGGGCCGGGGCAGGGCGGCGGGCTACAATCGAAGGTTCCACTACCAGGGGCCGCTCCATGCGCTCGAACCTGCTTGCATTCTCCATCGTCGCCAGCCTCGGGCTGGCCCAGGTCGCCCATGCTGCTGAAGGCATGTGGGTGCCGCAGCAGCTGCCGGAAATCGCCGGCCCGCTGCAGAAGGCCGGCCTGAAGCTGTCCCCGGAACAGCTGTCCAACCTGACCGGCGACCCGATGGGTGCGGTCGTCGCCCTCGGCGGCTGCACCGCCAGCTTCGTTTCGCCGCAGGGCCTGGTGGTCACCAACCACCACTGCGCTTATGGCGCCATCCAGCTGAATTCGACCGCGCAGAAGAACCTGATCAAGGACGGCTTCAACGCGCCGACCCTGAAGGACGAACTGAGCGCCGGCCCGAACGCCCGCGTGTTCGTGCTCGACCAGATCACCGACGTCACCACCCAGGCCAAGGCCGCCATCGCTGCCGCCGGCAACGACCCGCTGGCCCGCAGCCGCGCGCTGGACGCCTTCGACAAGGCCCAGGTTGCCGCCTGTGAAGCCGATGCCGGCTTCCGCTGCCGCCTGTACAGTTTCTCCGGCGGCAACACCTACCGCCTGTTCCGCAACATGGAAATCAAGGACGTGCGCCTGGTCTACGCGCCCCCGGGCAGCGTCGGCAAGTTCGGCGGCGACGTCGACAACTGGATGTGGCCGCGCCACACCGGCGATTTCTCGTTCTACCGCGCCTACGTCGGCAAGGACGCCAAGCCGGCCGCCTTCGCCGCCGACAACGTGCCGTACCAGCCCAAGCACTTCCTGAAGTTCGCCGACCAGCCGCTGGGCGCCGACGACTTCGTGATGGTGGCTGGCTATCCGGGCCGCACCAACCGCTATGCGCTGGCCGGTGAGTTCAACGAAACCGCCAGCTTCACCTACCCGACCATCGCCAAGCACTACAACGCGGTACTGAAGATGATCGCCGACGCCGGCAAGGCCGACGCCGACGTCAAGGTGAAGTACGCCGCCACCGCCGCCAGCATGAACAACGTGGCCAAGAACTACCTGGGCCAGCTGGAAGGCTTCAAGCGCATCGACGCCGCTGGCCAGAAGCAGGCTGAAGAAGCCGCTGTGCTGGCGTGGCTGAAGAAGCAGGGCGCCGCCGGCAAGCCGGCGCTGGCCGCACACGCGCAGCTGCTCAAGCATCTGGATACCAGCAAGTCGACCCGCGAACGCGACCTGTTCGTCGGTCAGTTCAACAACACCTCGGCCGTTGGCGCAGCGATCACCCTGTACCGCCTGTCGATCGAGCGCAGCAAGCCGGATGCCGAGCGCGAAGCCGGTTACCAGGAACGCGATCTGACCACCATCGAAGGTGGCCTCAAGCAGATGGACCGCCGCTATGTGGCGAAGATGGACCAGCAGCTGCAGGCCTACTGGCTGGAGCAGTACGTGGCCCTGCCCGCCGCGCAGCGCGACAATGAAGTGCTGAACAAGTGGCTGGCCGGCAGCGATGCCGCTGCGGTGAAGTCGCTGGTGGCCAAGCTGGGCGGCACCGAGCTGGGCAGCCTGGACACCCGCCTGAAGTGGTTCAAGGCCGACCGCGCTGCGTTTGAAGCCAGCAGCGATCCGGCCATCCAGTACGCGGTGGCCGTCATGCCGGCACTGCTGAAGCAGGAAGAGCAGAAGAAGATCCGCGAAGGCGAATCGCTGACTGCCCGACCGCAGTACCTGCAGGCCGTGGCCGACTACAAGAAGAGCCAGGGTGAGTTCGTCTACCCGGACGCCAACCTGTCGCTGCGCATCACCTTCGGCAACGTCATGGGCTATGGCAAGGACGGCGTGAAGTACACCCCGTTCACCACCCTGGAAGGCGTGGCGGCGAAGGAAACCGGCGAAGATCCGTTCGATTCGCCGAAGGCGCTGCTCGACGCGGTCAAGGCCAAGCGCTATGGCGGCCTGGAAGACAAGCGCCTTGGTTCGGTGCCGGTGAACTTCCTGTCCAACCTGGACATCACCGGCGGCAACTCGGGTTCGCCGGTGCTGGACGCCAACGGCAAGCTGGTCGGCCTGGCATTCGATGGCAACTGGGAATCGGTCAGCTCCAACTGGGTGTTCGATCCGGTGATGACCCGCATGATCGCCGTCGACAGCCGCTACATGCAGTGGATCATGCAGGAAGTGGCGCCGGCGCCGCAGCTGTTGAAGGAACTGAACCTGGCGAAGTAAACCGGTTGCGGTAGTGCCGGCCGCTGGCCGGCAACGCCTGCAGACACTGCCGGGCGGTGCATCCACGCTACTGCAATACTGAAACCCCGCGACGTCTGTCGCGGGGTTTTTTGTCAGCAGCCCTAAGCGGTTTCCCAGGGAACCGGGCGCCCCATTCCCGACACATCGCTGCCCGCTCCGAGCACCCGGCAGTGATTCCAGTAGTCATCTTCCGAGCCCTCAAGGCCGTCGAGATGCAGGCGGACGGATGGGATAGGCCAGCAGTGTTCCATTGCAGCCAGCGCGATCAGCTGTTCGCAAACGTCTTCGTCCGGTGCATCCAATCCGGACAACAAGCGCTCGAACGCTTCATAGAACTCTTCCTCGGGATCGTTCAGGGCGGCAATTTCGTCCATTTCGATTGAAATGAACTCATACGGTGCGTCTTCAATCACCCGCTCGAGCATGTTCACGTACGGAGCAAGATCACCGATACCCTTGAATGCCTGGACGACGCCTGTGCGGCGGCGCCGAAGGGTTTCGAGCACTTTCTGTTTGGGTGCCGAAGGTGCCTGTCCGATCACAACTTCGCCATCGACTTCGAAATCAGCCCGCTGGAAATCCTCGGGTGTAAAAAGCGCCGGCCACAGCAGCGGTATGCAGTAGACATCGTTTGCCAGTGTCTGCACGTCGGAATCGTAGTCGACGGCGAAGCTGGGATAGATGCCCGGCAGGGGGCTGCAGCACAGATAGGAGCGATTGGACATTGATCGGCCCGCAAAGGCTCCAAGCGTGGACGTCGGGTGCCAGCAATGCCATCAGATTAGTTGCATATTGCAAAGTGAACGTGGCTGTCCGCTTCGACGTCGTTGGTTGCACTGCATCCCTAGCTGCCCGGCCGGGTGCGCCGAACAGGTATCATCCCTGTTCCGCGCACTTCACAGGATGTGAACGAAACGCGGAAACCTCCTCCCCCAGGACCCCTTGCACGCATGCGCATCCTGCTTGCCCGCCACGGCGAAACGCCGTGGAACGCCGAAGGCCGCTACCAGGGCCAGATCGATATTCCGCTTTCGCCGATCGGAGAAGCCCAGGCCCAGGCACTGGGTGCCCGCCTGGCCTCGGTGGACATCACCCGTGCCGTCGCCTCGCCGCTGTCGCGCGCGCAGCGCACCGCGCAGCTTGCGCTTGGCGCCGCCCGTGCCGACATGCTGCTGACCGAGCCGGAGCTGCAGGAAATTGCCCACGGTGAGTGGGAAGGCCTGCTGGCCAGTGAAATCAACGAGAAGGATCCGTCGCGCCTGCAGGCCTGGCGCGAGGAGCCGGATACCGTGCTGATGCCCGGCGGCGAATCGCTGCGCCTGGTGCTGGAGCGCAGCTGGCGCGGCCTGGCCCGGGCCACCGAAGGCCTCGGTGAGCACGACACCCTGCTGGTGGTGGCCCATGACGCGGTGAACCGCGTGATCCTCTGCAAGGTGCTGGGCCTGCCGATTTCCCGCCTGTGGACCTTCCGCCAGGCGCCGACCACGCTCAACCTGCTCGAAGGCGCCGACCTGGACAGCCTGGAAGTGGTGCGCCTGAACGACTGTGCCCACCACACGCCGTTCTTCGGCGAAGCCAAGCACCGCGCACTCTGACCCGCCACACCGAACCACCTGTACCTGCTGGAAGCACTGCCGTGACGAACACCCCGACCACCCTGGCCGACTGGCTGGACTACATTGAACGCCAGCACCCGGCGACCATCGACATGGGCCTGGAGCGCGTGCGCACCGTGGCCACGGCGATGGGCCTGGGCACGCCGGCCCAGCGCACCATCGTGGTCGGTGGTACCAACGGCAAGGGCTCTACCGTGGCCTTCATCGAGGCCATCGGCCGTGCTGCCGGTTGGAAGGTTGGCGCCTACACCTCGCCGCACCTGCTGCGCTACAACGAGCGCGTGCGCATCGACGGGCAGGACGTGGACGATGCGGCGCTGGTCGCTGCGTTCAATGCGGTCGAAGCCGCGCGTGGCGAGACCACGCTGACCTATTTCGAGTACGGCACGCTGGCCGCGCTGCAGTTGTTCGCCGACGCCGGGCTGGACCTGGCGGTACTGGAAGTGGGCCTGGGCGGTCGACTGGATGCGGTCAACATCGTCGATGCCGATGTGGCGGTGATCACTACTGTGGACATCGACCATGCCGAATGGCTGGGCGAGGACCGCGAAGCGATCGGCACCGAGAAGGCCGGCATCATCCGTGGCTGGAAGCCGGTGATTCTGGGCGAGACCGATCCGCCGTCCAGCGTGCTCGCACGTGCCTATCTGGTGGGTGCCAACGCGATCCGTGGCGGCAGCGATTATTTCTACGAGCCGATCGATGCCCAGCGCTGGCGCTGGCGCGACGTCGGCCTGCGCATGGAACTGCCGACCCCGGCGCTGGCCGGCCCGATCCAGCTGGCCAACGCCGGCGCCGCCATCGCCGCGCTGCGCGCGCTGGACAAGCCGGTGCCGCGCGCGGCGTGGGCTGCCGGTGTCGCGGCGGCGCGCATTTCCGGCCGGCTCCAGGCATTCGAGCGCGACGGCGTGCAGATCCGTGTGGACGTGGGCCACAACCCGCAGGCCGCGGGCCAGCTCGCGCGTGCGCTGAAGGCCGAGGTCTCGGCCGGGCGCACCCTGGCGGTGTACGCCGCGCTGCAGGACAAGGACGCAGCGGGTGTGGTGCAGGCGCTGGAGGACGTGGTGGGCGAGTGGACCCTGGCCGGGCTGGAAGGCCCGCGCGGGCAGAGCGCCGCCCAGCTGCAGGCACGCCTGGCCGGCACGGCCGCCGCCACGGCGGCGCTGGCTGACAGCGTCGAACAGGCGCTGGCGCAGACACTGGCCCAGGCCGAACGTGGGGACCGGGTGCTGGTGTTCGGCTCCTTCCATACCGCCGCCGCCGCCCTGCAATGGCTGCAGGACGCCGCCTGATACGCGTTCAGCCAACGCCGACGCCGTCCGGTCCGGCACCCGTATAATCGATGGCAATCTCCGGACAGTTGCCTGCCTCACGTGGATACGCCTCTGAAACAGCGTCTGATTGGTGCCATCGTGCTGGTGGCACTGGCCGTGATTTTCCTGCCGATGCTGGTCAAGGGACCGGCACCGGACAGCGGCGTCGCCAATGTGCCGATCGCCGCGCCGGATGCACCGGCCGATGGCCAGTTCGAAACCCGTGAACTGCCGCTGGTGGCCCCGGCGGGCGGTGCCACGGGGCTGCAGACCGGCCAGGCCAAACCGCTTGCGGAGGCCGCAGCGCCTGCCACGCCGCCGACCGTGGACACGTCGCCGGCGGTCGCCGCCGGCAACTATGCGGTTACCTTCGGTGCCTACGGCAGCAAGGCCGACGCCGATGCCGTGATCGCCTACCTGAAGCGCTCGCAGCTGCCGGGCTTCACTGAAACCGCCACCATCGGCGGCCGTCAGGCTTGGCGTGTGCGGGTCGGGCCGTATGCCGACCGCGCCCAAGCCGAGGCGGCCCGCCTGCAGGCGGTGAAGATCCGGGCGGATGTGAAGGCCGAAGTGATCACCCTGGACGCGGCGGCCGGCAGCAGTGCCCCGGTCGCGGCCACCCCGTCACCCGCTACGCCGAGCGCCAGCACCCCGTCCGCAGCCACTGCGCCGTCGGCCAGCAGCAACCCGGTCCGCAGCGAAAGCCTGCCGCCGAGTACGCCGACCGCGCCCCCGGCCGCCAAGCCGGAACCGCCGAAGCCTGCGCCGAAGCCCGAGCCGAAGCCGGAGGCCACCGCCAGCAAGCCGGCGACGGTGCCAGCCACACCGGCGGCACCGGCTGCCAGCAGCGTCGGCTTTGCCGTGCAGCTGGGCGCGTTCGGTCAGGCCAACGATGCCAATGCCCTCCGCGACAAGGTCCGCGCCGCCGGTTTCAGCGCGTTCGTTGAACAGGTGCGCACGGACAAGGGCACCCTGCATCGCGTCCGCGTCGGGCCGGTGGCCAACCGCGCCGATGCCGAGCAGCTGAAGGCGCAGGTCGCCGCCAAGGTCGGCGTGGCCGGCATGGTGCGACCGCACCCATGACCCACGCGCAGCCCCGTTGCCAGCGCCGCCGAAGGAGCGGGGCGCCATGATCGACGTGGTGCTGCTGATCGTGATCGCCGCCTCCACCCTGCTGGGGATGCTGCGCGGCTTTGTGGGAATCGTCATCGGCACCCTGTCGTGGCTGCTGGCCGCGTGGGCGGCCTTCGCCTTCGGCAATGATGCCGCCCATTGGTGGGCCGCCCCGGCGGCCCCCGGTGGCGAACACTTCGTCGGTGGCTACCTGGGGGTCGGCATCGGCGTGATGATCGTGGTCGCGGTGATCGGCATGGTCATCAAGGCCCTGGTCCATCGCAGCATGCTGACCAGCCTGGACCGCCTGCTGGGCGGGGTGCTGGGCGCTGTGCGGGGCGGCCTGATCGCCGCGATCCTGCTGCTGCTGGGCAGTTTCACCCCGCTGACCGCCGAGCCCTCCTGGCAGCGTTCGGCGGTGCGCCCACTGCTGAACCCCACCGTTGCCTGGATGAACAGCAAGCTGCCGCACTGGGAGGTTCCCGGCGCTGATCTGCTGCCCAAGGGCTTGCCCACCGACGCCCTGTCCCCATCTGCATTGATGGAGTTGGGGAAGAATGCAGGCGCCGGGTTGGGAAAGCCGGGTGCGGCAGGCGATAATGGCATCCTCAACCAGGTAGTGGCAGGCAGCGGATGGCTGCGGCCTGCGAAAGCGGAACAGGGCGATTCCTACGATCCGGCCGAAGTGCGTCCGGACGCCTCAGCACTGCCGGACAGTATCGAGCCGGGCGATCCGGCCAATGTCGACCGCGCGCGCGGCGACCACCGCGGCCAGGTACGGCCACCTTCCTTGTAACTGGGCACAGCCCAGCGGAGACTTCGCACCATGTGTGGCATCGTCGGAATCGTCGGCAACCAGAACGTCGCCGGGCAGTTGTATGACGGCTTGACCGTCCTCCAGCATCGCGGCCAGGACGCAGCAGGCATCGCCACCGTCAATGGCAGCCGCCTGCGGGTGCAGAAGGCCACCGGCCTGGTCCGCGATGTGTTCGATGCCCGCACCATGTCCACCCTGGAAGGCAGCGTCGGCATCGCCCATGTGCGCTACCCGACCGCCGGTTCGGAAGGCATGGACGAGGCACAGCCGTTCTACGTGAATTCGCCGTACGGCATCGCGCTGGCCCACAACGGCAACCTGATCAACACCGAGGCGCTGCGCCAGCAGGTGTTCGAACAGGACCGGCGCAACGTCAATACCGATTCGGACAGCGAAGTGCTGTTGAACGTGTTCGCCTACGAACTGGAGCAGCAGCGCCAGCTCAGCCCGGAAGCGGCCATCCGTGCCGTGGCTGGCGTGCACCGCCGCTGCAAGGGCGGCTATGCGGTGGTCAGCGTGGTGCTGGGCCTGGGCCTGGTGGCTTTCCGCGATCCGCATGGCATCCGTCCGCTGGTGCTGGGCAAGCGCAGCCACGCCGAAGGTGACGAATACATCGTCGCTTCCGAGTCGGCCGCGCTGGACGTGCTGGGCTTCCAGCGCGTGCGTGACGTGCAGCCGGGCGAAGCGCTGGTGATCACCGCGCGTGGCGAGCTGTTCTCTGAGATCTGCGCCGAGCCGGCCGAGCACACCCCGTGCATCTTCGAGTACGTGTACTTCGCACGCCCGGATTCGATGATCGACAACGTGTCGGTGCACAAGGCGCGCATGCGCATGGGCATCAAGCTGGGCGAGAAGATCCTGCGCCTGCGCCCGGACCACGACATCGACACCATCATCCCGATCCCGGATACCTCGCGCGACGCCGCGCTGGAGATCTCCAACGTGCTCGGGGTGAAGTACCGCGAAGGCTTCATCAAGAACCGCTACATCGGCCGCACCTTCATCATGCCGGGGCAGGGCGAGCGCGTGAAGTCGGTGCGCCGCAAGCTCAATCCGATCCACCTGGAGTTCCGCAACCGCGTGGTGCTGCTGGTGGACGACTCGATCGTGCGCGGCACCACCAGCCAGCAGATCGTGCAGATGGCCCGTGATGCAGGCGCACGCAAGGTCTACCTGGCCAGCGCGGCGCCGCCGGTGCGCTACCCGAACATCTACGGCATCGACATGCCGGCTGCAGAAGAGCTGGTCGCGCACAACCGCAGCGTGGAAGAGATCGAAGCCCACCTGGGCTGCGACTGGCTGATCTACCAGGATCTGGAAGACATGGAAGCGGCAGTGAGCGAGGGCAACCCGGCGCTGCGCAACTTCGATTCGTCCTGCTTCAACGGCCACTACCCGACCGGTATCGAGCCGGGCTACTTCGAGCGCATCCAGCAGCTGCGTTCGGACGATGCCAAGCACAAGCGCCGCGCCTGAGGTCCAGGCGTGGTTGACGTGCCCGACGTTGGTGGCGACCTGCTGCGCGCCGCGCAGCAGTGCCTGGCCGAAGCCAACCCGCTGCGCAAGGTTGCGCTGACCCAGGCCTACGCCGCTGCGTTCCGTGCCGGTCGCCTGAGAGTGGCCGCCGATGCGCCGCCGCCGGAACCGATCCGTATGCCGGGCCGGCCGGCGCAACTGGTGCTGGTGCATCCGCGCGAAGTGCCGCGGCGCGGGCTGGGCGGTGTGGAAGGGCGGGCTGCTTTCATCCATGCCATCGCGCATATCGAACTCAATGCGATCGACCTGGCCTGGGATGCGGTGTACCGCTTCCGCGGACTGCCGTCGGCGTTCCATGCCGACTGGGTCAGCTGTGCCGACGACGAATCGCGGCACTTCATGCTGCTGCGCCAGCGCCTGCAGGTGCATGGCCACGACTATGCCGACTTTCCCGCGCACAACGGGTTGTGGGAAATGTGCGAAAAGACCGCGCACGATGGCCTGGCACGCATGGCGCTGGTGCCGCGCGTGCTGGAAGCGCGCGGCCTGGACGTGACGCCGGGCATGATCGAGAAGCTGCGCAATGTCGGCGATGGCGAGACCGCCGATGTGCTGGAAGTGATCCTGCGCGAGGAAGTGGCGCACGTCGCTGCCGGCTCGCGCTGGTACCGCTGGTACTGCGACCGCGCCGGTGTCGAACCGCGCGCACGTTTCAAGGAACTGCTGGTGGAGTACGCCGGTGGCTACCTGCACGGGCCGTTCAACATCGAAGCGCGCCTGCTGGCTGGTTTTGATGCGGATGAGCTTGCCAACCTGGTCGAGCAGGCCGGTTGAGAAAAAGGGGACGGAGGGGATTAAGTCGTTAATGCCACAAACGACTTAATCCCCTCCGTCCCCTTTTTCTTATGCATTCGGCAACACCACGCGCTTGCCGTCCACGGTCGGCCGGTTGATGTAGAACAGGCCGGGACCCGGCCGGTACGGTAGTTCGCTGACGCCGGCATCGGCGGCGTAGGTCAGTGCGGTGTCGCCCAGTGCATCGAAGTTCCAGTGCGCTGACTGCATCAGGTAGCGCCGCCGCAGCAGCGCCTCCTGTGTCTGCGTCAGCGGCTGTCCGGCCACCAGGCGGCGTGCGATCGGCTGCAGGGCCGACGGCAGCTCCCAGCCGGGAACTCCGGCCGCATTGGCGGTCCATTGCACGCCGGCATCGATGGCCTGCTGCTGCATCACCTGCAGTGCGATCAGTTGATAACGCCAGTCGATGCGCCGACGCAGCACCACCGCGGCAGTCACATACAGCACCGGTGACAACAGTACGCTGCGGCTGCCTGCACGGCGCTGCTGCTGCCACTGGTGCCAGACATCCACCCAGATCTCTTTTTCCCCAACGCCCAGTTGTTGCCGCCAGCGCTCGGCATCGGCCTGCGTTTCAGCGTAAGCCGTGGTCGCCTGCAGCAGGGCTAGCGGTGGCGTCTGGTAGTCAGCCACTGCTGGCCGACGCAGCTGTTGCCGGCGTGGACGACTCAGCAGCTTGGGGCCTTCCTCCAGCTGGTTGTAGCCACCACCGATGTTGGCGTGTACGCCGGGCAGGGCGATCTCGGTGAATGGCGGTGCCACGCTGGTCAGCGGATAGTGCTGCCGATGTTCATCGCGTGCAGTGAGCTGCACGACGTGTGCAGCGATACCACTGCGCAGGGCCCGCTGAGGCTGCTCATCGGCGCGGCCGCCATTGACTGCGACCACGGTGTCGAACAGTCCGATGAAGCGCAGCACCGGTGTGGCGGGAGCGAAGTTCGCAGTGCAGGACAGGCCGGCGACCTGCAGCAGCTGGCGCCAGCGCGCGCTGTCCCAGCCCTGCAGCTGGTTGGCGATGTCACGTGCCGCGGCAGCGCCGCGCGAATAGCCGAACAGATCCAGCTGCACGCCACGCAACGGTCGCTGCCAGCGCGCGGACAGCTCGGCCAGTGCAGCCGGCAGCAGCACCTGCAGCGCGCGCTGCACTTTTGCACGAACGCCACTGGCACCGATGCCGAAGGCCAGTCCGATCAGATCATCATCGGCATCATCGCGGGTGCCCACGCCCTCCACATAGATCGACAACGAAGGTGCGCCCGTCGCATCGCGGCGGCCGTCCGGATACAGCTGCTGCAGGCGCGCGATGTTGGTCAGGCCGTTGTCGTAGCTGCTGGTCAGCCGGCTCTGGTAGGTCGAATCATCATCCGCGCGCAGCTGTGCCGGGCGTGGCTGCGGAACCTGTGGGCGACCGCGTGCCAGGTTGTGTGCGTTGTTGCGGGTGCCATCGAAGAACAGGCCAATCCGCAGCAAGCCGACATCTTCATCCGTGTCCTGCGATGGTGCCATGTGCATGTCCCGTCGTGACTGCGTCACGGTAGCGCGAAAGCGGTGTATTGGCGAAGTGTAGTGACGCCTTTGACCTTACTTAACGCAGATGCGGTCGATCACAGTTCCTGATTTTCATTCCCATCTTCTATTGAATTCACACGACCCGCGCAGGCCAGATGGCCAGACCCGGAAAACCCGGGCGTGCTGCATCAACGCTGTTCACATCATTCAAGGAGCGACGCAATGTTGTCCAGATCGATTGGCAAAGCGGCAGGTGGCCTGGTGTTGGGTTTGTCGGTGGCAGCGGCCGCGCATGCGGCACCGTTGTTCGAGCCGGTGACGGTCATCAGCCGGGCATCGGCAAACAGTGAGCCCGCGCTGGGCAAGCTGCTGGCCACCCCGTCCACCGCGACGGTACAGGAAGTGCGTGTCGACGCTGCTGCCACCGCGCAGCCACAACTGGAGTTCGAACTGCTTGGCCAGCGCGTGCAGGCGGTGCGCAGCAAGGTGGAAGCTCTGCCTGATGGCGGCAGCATCTGGTACGGCCAGTTGCGCTCGCCGTCCGATCGGCTGACTGCCGCCACTTCGAACGGTCAGGATGATCCTGGCAATTCAGTGATCCTGGTGCGTTCGGGCAACACCCTCACCGGCTCGATCCGCAAGGACGGCAAGCTTTACCGGCTGCGTCCGCTGGGCAACCGCCATGTACTGGTGGAAGTGGATGAATCGCGGATGCCGGCCGATCATCCGGCCGACTACAACCAGCTGCCGAAAATCCCGATGGGCAACAATGACCGCATCGGCATCGCGCAGGCCTCGTCCGGCACCCCGGCCACCATCCGCGTGCTGGTGGTGGCGACCAATGCAGCGGTAACGGCCTATGGCGGCAACATGCAGTCGCTGGTGCAGCTGGCGGTGGCCGAATCCAACCAGGGTTACGTCAACAGCAACGTTGGCATCACCCTGCAGCTGGCCGGCTACGAAACCACCAACTACACCGAGTCCGGCAACTTCACCACCGACCTGACCCGCTTCCGCAACACCAGCGACGGCTACATGGACAGCATCCACACCAGCCGCAACAACACCGCGGCCGATGTCGGCGTCCTGCTGATCAACAACACGAGCTACTGCGGGTTGGCCTCGGGCATCGGCTCGACGGCATCGACGGCCTTCGCGGCGGTGTACTGGGATTGCGCGACCGGCTACTACTCCTTCGCGCATGAGATCGGCCATCTGCAGAGTGCGCGGCACGATATCGCCAGTGATCCCAGCACGTCGCCCTATGCCTATGGGCACGGCTATCGCTACGAGCCGTCCTCCGGTTCGCGCTGGCGCACGATCATGGCCTATGACTGCTCGGCCGGCTGCCCGCGCCTGAACTACTGGTCCAACCCGAACATCAGCTACAACGGCATCCCGATGGGCAATGCCAGTACCGCCGACAACCAGCGCGTGCTGGTCAATACCAAGGCCACCATCGCGGCCTTCCGCTGAGGCCAATCGCCGACCGGGGTCGGCGTCTACCCGGGTGCGTGCACCTGCCCTGGTAGATGCCAACCTTGGTTGGCACCCTGCGATCCATCATTCGCGCGCGAGCGTTTCCAGCGACCAGCCGCCGGCATCCACGCGCAGTACCGATCCCTGTTCGTACCAGTCGCCCAGCACGATGCGGTTGCAGGTGCGGCCACCGGCCTGCAGCGTGTGCACCGCCGGGCGATGGGTGTGGCCGTGGATCATGGTGTCCACGCCATGACGCATGAAGGTGGCATCGACTTCGGCCGGAGCCACATCGGTCACGGTCTCGAACTGCGCACGATCCCCCTGCTTCATTTCCGACTGGCGGGCCTGGCTGGCGTCGCGTGCCTTCTGCGCGAAGGCGATGCGTGCGGCCAGCGGCTGCGACAGGAACTGCGCCTGGAATGCCGGGTCGCGCGTCTGTGCACGGAACTGCTGGTAGGGGATGTCGTCCGTGCACAGCAGGTCACCGTGCTGCAGCAGCACCGGGCGACCGTACAGCTCGATCACGCACGGGTCGGGCAGGATGCGCAGGCCGGCACGGCGCGCATAGTCTTCGCCGAGCAGGAAGTCGCGGTTGCCGCGGATGAAGTACACCGGCACGCCGCTGTCGGAGAGCACCTTCAGCGCGTCGGCCACTGCATCGGCGGCGGGCGAGGGCGTGTCGTCGCCGATCCAGGCCTCGAACAGGTCGCCGAGGATGTACAGCGCATCGGCGCCGGGCGCCTGTTCGCGCAGGAAGCGCAGGAACAGGTCGGTGATCTCCGGACGGCTGGGGTCCAGGTGCAGGTCGGAAATGAACAGCGTGGTCATGCCTGCATTCTAGGCCATCAACGATGACGGTAGCGCCGGGCCATGCGTGCCGGCGCGGCGGCCATCACACCGGCAGCGGCAACCAGGCCAGGCTGGCCGATGCCAGCAGGATGGCAATGCCGGTGGCGGCCAGTACATCGGACGGGTAGTGCAGGCCCAGCACCACCCGCGACAGCGCGACGCCGAAGGTGAACGGGACCAGCAGCGGTGCCAGCCACGGGTAGTAGGCCAACGCGACGATGGTGAACGACACCGCGTGCAGGGTGTGCCCGGAGGGGAAGCTGAACTCGTCCAGCGGTGCCACCCAGGCACGGATGCGCAGATCGGCCGCATACGGGCGGGGACGCCGGGTCCAGCGCTTGAGGCCTTTGTAGAGCAGCAGCGCGGCCAGCCCGGTGGCGGCCATGTGCACGGAGGCGCGCAGTCCATCGAAGCCGTCGAGCAGCACCAGCGCGCCCATCAGCACGTACCAGAACACGCCATCGCCGAGACGGCTGATGACCGAGAACAGGCGACGCACGCGGCGACGCCGGCAGTAGTGGTTGGCCCGGCGGCAGAGCCGCGCCTCGCGGCCGGCCAGCAGCTCAAGCGGCGTGGTGCGCATGGCCGCTCCTCCGCGACTGGGCCAGCTCGGACAGCAGGGCATCGAACTCGGCAACCACCTGCTGTGGATGCAGGCGCTTCATCGCACGCGCGGCGCTGCTGCCGAATTCGCGGCGCCGTGCATCATCGGCGGCCAGCTGCACGGCTGCCTCGATGAACTGCTCATCGTTTTCCACGGCCGCGCCGTTCTCGCCATCACGCAGGTATTCGCGGGCCGCACCGTAGTCGAAAGCGACGGTGGCCAGGCCGCTGGCCATGCTTTCCAGGGTCACGTTGCCGAAGGTCTCGCTGCGGCTGGGGAACAGGAACAGGTCACCGCTGGCGAAATGCCGCGCCAGGGCCTCGCCGCGCTGGATGCCGCAGAAGATGAAATCCGGGTTTTCATGTGCCAGTTTTTCGCGGGCCGGACCATCACCTACCCAGACGAAGCGGGCTTTGGGCCGGATCTGCTGCAGGCGCCGGAAGGCTTTCACCGCCAGGCCAAGGTTCTTTTCCGCGGCGATGCGGCCGACATAGATCGCCACCAGGCCATTGCCGTCCACGCCCCATTCCTCGCGCAGCCCCGGGTCGCGCCGGCCCGGATCGAACTGCTGGCTGTCGACCGCGCGTGCCAGCAGGCGCACGCGTTCGAAGCCCTGTTCACCGAGGAACTGCTGCAGTTCGCGGGTGGGTACCAGGGTTGCGTCGGCCTGGTTGTGGAACCGGCGCATCCAGCGCATCGCCGCGGCCTGCAGCCAGGCGACACCGTAGTCGGGCAGGTACTCGTCGAAGCGGGTGTGGAAACCACTGGCGACCGGAATGCCAAGGCGGCGCGCGGTGCGCAGCGCCGACCAGCCCAGCGGGCCTTCGGTGGCGATGTAGACCGCATCGGGACGCTGCTGCTGCCAGTGGCGGTTGAGCCGGATCGGTGCAGGCAGGCCGAAGCGCAGGCCGGGGTAGCGCGGCAATGCGGCACCCGGAACCAGCAGCGTGCCTGGCGCCGAGTCCAGCGCTTCGCTGGCCTGGCGTGGCCGGATCAGGTCGATGTCATGGCCGGAAGTGCGCAGTCCCTGCTCCAGGCCCTGCACGGTCAGGGCAACGCCGTTCACTTCCGGCGGGTAGGTCTCGGTGACGATGGCATAGCGCATGGCGGGCCTCCCGGTTTCCGGCATGCTCGGGCCTGGCGATGTAGCGGATATGACCGCTTTGCGACCACGGGATGACGGCGGTCCGGTTCCCGTGGAGCCACGGCCCCGAAGGGCCGTGGTGGTGGTGCAGGGAGCGCGGTGGATCAGAAGCGCTGCTGGTATTTCATGTAGATGAAACGACCGATGTCGAAGCCACCGTAGTAGGAGAAGTTGGCGCTCGGCTGGCTGTACATGACCGGCCCCTGGCGGCCGAATACATTGTTGGCACCGATCGAGACGGTCGCATCCCATGGCAGGTTGTAGCGTGCCTGCACGTCGTGGAAGGTGACCGATCCGCGGCGGTTGTAGTCACGGCTGCCACTGAACCACGGTGCGCGCTGCCCCGGGTGCGAGCACTCACCCGGGTACGTGGCCGCATCCAGGCAACGTTCCTTGACCGCGGAGAAATAGCGCAGGCCCCAACCCAGGCCGAGGTTGCCACGTTCCCAGCCCAATGATGCGTTGGAGCGCACACGGAAGCCGATGCCGCCGTTGGTGGCGATGCCATTGCTGGGGATGGGCGGGGCATCCGCCTCGTTGGTGGTCCGTTCTTCCGCGGCCACCACATAGGTGGTCTTCCAGTCGGCGCTCAGCGTGCCCCAGGACGTTTCGAACTTGTGACCGATCTCCAGGTCATAGCCTTCGGCCTGGCGGAAACCGCTGTTGCGGCTGCCATATCTGAGCGTGTTGACGATGCCCAGTTCCGGGTCGCGGGTGAAGCTGCCGCAGCGCTCGGCGATGCCCAGTTCGTAGCAGTCGCGGAGGATGTCATTGGGATGGTCGGCAACGATGGTGTTGTCGATGCGGATCTTCCACCAGTCCAGCGCGATGTTCAGTCCTTCGGCAAACGTCGGGCTCCAGACCAGGCCCAGCGTGCGGCTGGTCGAGGTTTCCGGCTTCAGGTCGGGATTGGAGCCGTTGGTGAAGGGCAGGGGCGTCTGCCCGCTGCTGCCGGTGATCGGCTCGTTGCCCTGGCCGAGCTGGCGGTAGCTGTCTGCGTTGGCGATGTCGGCAGCGCAGCGTGCACGTACCTCCGGGCTGCTGGCGGCCGCGCCATAGACGGTATCGCAGGGATCACGGAAGCCGGTGGTGAAGGTCTGCGAGCCGCCACCGTACAGATTCGAGATGGTCGGCGCACGGAAGCCCTGGGCCCAGGTGCCACGGACCAGCAACTGGTCGATCGGCTTCCAGGAGACGCCGAACTTGCTGTTGAGGGTTCCGCCGAAGGTGGTGTAGTCGGAGTAGCGCGTCGCCGTGTCGAGGGTCAGCTGGCGTGCACCGGGCAGGTCGTGCAGCAACGGCACGCTCAGCTCCAGATAGGCCTCATCGACACGGTAGCCACCGCCGGTGGGGCCCGCCGCCAGGTTGGTGGTGGCACCGGTCTGGGCCAGCGCGTCGGGAATGAAGCGACCCTCCTCGCGGCGGCTCTCCACGCCCAGGGCGAAGCCCAGTTCCCCGGCGGGCAGCGTGGCAAGGCCGCCACTGAGGCTGGCGAACAGGTTGCGGGTGGTGTTTCGGCCACGCGTGAGTTCCTCAGGGAACAGCCAGTCCTGCAGTTCGCTGTTGCCGGTCAGGCCGTACGGGTCATCCTGGCCATACGGCACCAGCGGATTCCAGGGCTTGCAGCCGGCAATCGGTGCGTCCGGTGTGCCGCATTCCACCTTGCCGGTGGCCGGGTTGTAGAACGAAGGACCGGTGGAATCGGCGACGCGCTGCTTGTGCAGGTTGCCGGTGGCTCGCTGCTCCAGCTCGCTGCGGTTGTACTGGTAGCCGGCTTCCCAATCGAACTCGCGACCGACGAACTGGAAGCTGCCTTCAAACGCTGCGACACCCTGCCAGGTGGTCAGTTCGCTGATGCTGACGCGCGGAATCTCCCAGCTGCGGCGGTTCCAGTGCACATCGCTTGGGCGTTCATAGCCGTGGTGGCTGCCGAACGGGTTGAACCAGCTGTCGGCGGACATCGGCGTGATGCCGGCTGCACCGGACTGGAACGGATAGCCGGCAACCTGGCGCGTGGTGGTGCGTCGGTTGTAGGCCAACTGGGTGTTGAAGCGGATCTGGTCGTTCAGATCCATGCGTGCGTCGACGAAGAGCGAATCGCGCTTGATCGGCGTCTGCACGTGCATCTGTTCGTTGCTGTTGCTGACGTCACCGGTGAACGGTGTGTTGTCACTGAGGTGGAAACTGTCCGGCCCGCCCGGCTGGCTGCCGCGATCGAGCGAATAGCTGCAGCCACGGGCGCTGCTGCAGCCCGGGCCCTTGAAGCCGACGATGCGCCCCCACTGGCCGACCGTGGTCCAGCCATCGTCCGGATGACGATCGGTATAGGTGTAGGCGCTGAAGCCGCGGTCCTTCGCCCACACGCCCTTCTCTTCGACATGCTCGGCGGCGACGCTGATCGAGGCGCGGTCATTCGACCAGCCGGCAACCACATCGTACTGGGTGCGGGCACCGTCGCCTTCGCTGAACTGCCCATGGTAGACGTTGGCCGTCACACCCTGGACGTTGCGCCGGGTGATGATGTTGACCACGCCGGCCATCGCGTCGGAACCGTAGATGGCCGAAGCGCCGTCCTTCAGCACTTCCATGCGCTCCACGGCAGCGGCGGGAATGCTGGAAATGTCCTGGTAACCCGAAGTGGTCATGCCCAGGCGCTTGCCGTTGACCAGCACCAGCGTGCGCTGCGCCCCCAGCCCGCGCATGTCCACGTAGCTGCCGCCGGAGGCTTCGCCACTGCTGAGCGGGCTGGCGCGGCTGAGCGCGGGGCTGCCGGTCGCGGTCAGGTTCTGCAGGATGTCCGCGACGGAATTGAAGCCCTGCCGCTCGATGTCGGCGCGGCTGATGGTCAGCACCGGCTGTGCGGTTTCCAGGTCGACCTGGCGGATGCGCGAACCGGTGATCTCGATACGGTCCAGCGTGGTGGCTTCTGGTGAGTGCTGGGCGAATGCGGGGGCGGCCAGTGCGGTGCTGGCCGTCATCGCCAGCGCACGACGGATCGCCAACCCGAGCTCGGGAATACGGATGGTCATGGGTCTCTCTCTCAGTCTTCGAAGTCTTCGGAACACAGCCAAGCGGGGCTGCGTAAATGCCACCGCGGTGGTGGACGTTCGAACCTAGTGAAGACGGGCGTGGAGACGTATGGGCAAACGACGAAAGCACCGTAGACAGTCGTGACGCTTCTGCACAAAGCAGAAGTAAATCAATCGATTGCTGCAAACAGTGGCCGTGCGGCGGAAGCAGATCAGAGTACCGTGCCCCTGATTGAACGCATCAAGGTCAATGTGGAAAGCGACAGTCTGCGCGGGGGCACAAAAAAACCACGGCCCCGAAGGGCCGTGGTCGTCGAGCTTCAACAGTGCGGATGGATCAGAAGCGCTGCTGGTACTTCATGTACATGAAACGACCGATGTCGTAGCCACCGTAGTAGGAGAACGACGAGTTCGGCTTGCTGTACATCACCGGAGCTTCCTTGCCGAACACATTGTTCGCGCCCACCGAAACGGTGGCATCCCACGGCAGGTTGTAGCGGAACTGCACGTCGTGGAAGGTCACCGCGCCGCGCTCGTTGTAAGCGGTCGGCGACTTCAGCCACGGAGCCAGGAAGGTCGGATCGGAGCATTCGTCCGCATACCGCGAGGCGTTGAGGCAGCGCTCCTTCACACCGGAGTAGTAGCGTGCCGTCCAGCTGACGCCGAAGTCACCCACATCCCAGCCCAGCACCAGGTTCGAGCGCACGCGGAACGCAAGGCTGGTGGCGGTGCCGATGGTGTTGGCAACGCCGTTGATCGGCGTGATCGCATCACGGACATCATTGGTGGAGCGGTAGACGTTCTTGCTCACATAGGTGCTGGTCCAGCCTGCGCTCAGCTTGCCGTAGCTGGTGTCGACGCGATAGCTGACATCCAGGTCGTAACCTTCGGTCTCGGCGAAGCCAGCATTGCGGTTGCCGAACTTCAGGCCGGTGACGATGCCGTTGGACGGGTCGCGGGTGAAGCGGCTGCAGCGCGATTCGATGCCCTGCTCATAGCAGTCCTTCAGGATCTGGTTCGGGCTGTCACCGACGATGGTGTTGTCGATGCGGATCTTCCACCAGTCCAGCGCCACGTTGAGGTTGCTGAGGAAGGTCGGGCTCCACACCAGGCCCAGCGTCTTGCTGGTCGAGGTTTCCGGAACCAGCAGCGGGTTGGAACCGGAAACGAACGGCGTCGGGGTCGCATCCTGTGCCGTGGTTACCGGCGTGTTGCCCTGCTTCAGCTGGCGGAAGTTGGCGGCATCGGCGATGTCACGTGCGCAGCGCGAGCGGACTTCAGCACTGCCCTTGGCCGAGCCGAACACGGTGTCGCACGGGTCGCTGAACTGCGCGAAGGTTTCCGAACCGCCACCGTACAGATCGTTGATGGTCGGTGCGCGGAAGCCCTCGGCCCAGGTACCACGGACCAGCAGCTGGTCGATCGGCTTCCACTTGAAACCGAACTTGCTGTTGAGCGTGTTGCCGAAGGTGTTGTACTTGGAATAGCGGGTGGCAGCACTGAAGCTCAGCTCACGCGCACCGGGCAGGTCGGCCAGCACCGGCACGCTGAGCTCCAGGTAGGCTTCCTTCACGTTGTAGCTGCCACCGGTCGGGCCTGCGGCCAGGTTGGTGGTGGCGCCGGTCTGGGCCAGGGCATCGGGGGTGTAGCGGCCATCTTCCTTGCGGCTTTCCACGCCGAAAGCGAAGCCCAGGTCGCCGGCCGGCAGGGTCATGATGCTGCCGGACAGGTTGGCGAACGCGTTCTTGGTGGTGGTCCGGCCGGTGGTGTGCTCCGCCGGGAACAGCCAGGCCATCAGTTCTTCATTGCCGGTCAGTCCGTTCGGATCGTTCTTGCCGTAGGGCACCAGCGGGTTCCACGGCGTGCAGCCGCTGATCACCGCGCCCGGACGGCCACACATCACCTTGCCGGTGGCCGGATCCAGGAACGACGGACCCACGGCGTCACGCACGCGCTTCTTGTGCAGGTTGCCGGTGGCGGTAGCGGTCAGCTCGTTGCGGTTGTACTGGTAGCCCACGTCCCAGTCGAAGTAGCGCTGGCCGATCTCGAAGCTGCCATCCAGCGACACTACCGCACGGTAGGTCTTCAGTTCGCTGGTGCTCACACGCGGGATTTCCCAGGTGCGGCGGTTCCAGGCCACGTCGGTTGGCTTGGCATAGCCGTGCTGGTTGCCGAACGGGTTGAAGTAGCTGTCCTTGGACATCAGGCCGGTAGCGGTCGGGTCGCCCGAGATGGACACCGAGCTGGACTGCAGGGGGTAGCCTGCAATCTGGCGCTCGGCCGAACGCTTGTTGTAGCCGAATTCGGTGCGCAGGTTGACCTGGTCGGTGATCTTGAAGCGACCGTCGAAGTACACCGAATCACGCTTGAGCGGATACATGACGTGCATCTGTTCGTTGGCGTTGCTGACATCGCCGGTGAACGGGGTCGCGTCGGTCAGGTGGTAGTTGGCCGGGTTGGTCGGATCAGCACCGCGGTTGAGCGAGTAGCCACAGCCGTCCTTGGTGTTGGTGCAGCCCGGGCCACCCTTCAGGCCGGTGACCTGGCCCCACTGGCTCAGCGTGGTCCAGTTGGAGGCATCGTTCGGGTGGCGGTCGCTCACGCCGTACTTGCTGAACCAGCGGTCCTTGGCCCAGACGCTCTTTTCTTCGGAGTGCTCCAGTGCCAGGGTCAGCGACACGCGGTCATTGCTCCAGCCGCCGACCACGTCGAAGCGGTCACGTGCACCGTCGCCTTCGCTGTACTGGCCGTGGTAGACGTTGGCGGTCACGCCGTTGACGTTGGAACGGGTGATGATGTTGACCACGCCGGCCATCGCATCGGAACCGTAGATGGCCGAAGCGCCATCCTTCAGCACTTCAATGCGCTCCACCGCCGACACCGGCAGCGAGGACACGTCCTGCAGGCCCGAGGTGCTGATGCCCAGGCGCTTGCCGTTGACCAGCACCAGGGTGCGCTGCGCGCCCAGGTTGCGCATGTCGATGTAGGTGCCGCCGGTGTTTTCGCCCGAGCTCAGTGCGTTTGCGCGGCTGATCGCCGGGCTGCCCATCGCGGTGACGTTCTGCAGGATGTCGGCCACCGAGCTGAAGCCCTGGCGCTCGATGTCCAACCGGCTCAGTGCCAGGACCGGCTGTGCGGTCTCCACGTCCACCTGGCGGATGCGCGAGCCAGTGATCTCGATGCGATCCAGGGTGGTCGGCGCGGCAGTGCTGCCACTCTGGGCGAACGCAGGCAGCGCGGCCAGCGTCGCAGTGGTTGCCAGGGCGTAGCGGATGGCCTGCCCCAGGGGGGTGGTACGTGAAGTCATGACGAGCTCTCTCTCTCTCAGGTCGTGCAGGGACGCCAAAAGGGGCGTCGAAGAAATCGGCCGCCGATAAGCGGACCGATGACCCGATAGTAGTCTCGTTGGTTAATGCTCTGTAAAGAGGGCGTGTCGATTTGTACCAGGCTTCATCGTCAGATTTCACGAAAGCTCAACAAAAGCAGTCGCTTAGCTGTAGCGCTGAATGCGCTCCCCCGACATGATCTGCTGCGTCGCAGCAGGTCAACGGGGGGCGCATGCGCGAATCGTAACGGTGTGTGACCTTCTTCCCCTCGTGGGAAAGCGTGAGCCTCAGGCCACGAACGGCCGGAACTGGATGCCCAGCCCGGCGATGCCGTCGGTCTCGCCGATCAGATCGGCGCGCAGCAGCGGCCGGGCATCGATGAAGGCCTGCGGCACGATCAGCGACAGGCGGTTGTCGTCGGCGGTCAGTTCCAGCGCGGGCAGTGGATCGTCCTCGTGGGCACGATTGAGCAGCACCGCCAGGCGCAGCAGGGCAGCCAGCCGGCGAGCGGTCAGCAGCAGGCGCTCGGGCAGGGCGTCGAAGGCGGTCTTGGTCACGCTGCGGCGATGGCTGCGCACCAGGGCGGCCAGCATCTGCTGTTCCTGCCGCGAGAAGCCGGCGATATCCGAGTGTTCCAGTACGTAACTGCCATGCACGTGGTAGCCGCTGTGCGCGATCATCAGGCCGAGCTCGTGCAGACGCGCGGCCCAGCCGAGCATCCGCGCGTCGTCGGCATCGAGCCGCCAGCGTTCCTGCACCTGTTCCAGCAGTGACAGCGCGGTGTCCTGCACGCGATCGGCCTGCACGGTATCGATGCCGTAGCGCTGGCTGAGTGCGGACACCGATTCATCGCGCAGGTCGTTTTCGCCAGCGCGGCCGACGATGTCGTACAGGATGCCTTCGCGCATCGCCGCCTTGCTGACCAGCAGCTTCTGCAGGCCCAGTGCCTGGAAGGCGGCCTCCAGCACCAGGATGCCGCCGGCGATGATCGGGCGGCGGTCGCTGGACAGGCCCGGCAGCTGGATGTCGTCGATCTTCTTGGCCTTCAGCAGTTCATCGCGCAGCTGCGGCAGGGCCTCGGCGGTGATCGCGCCCTTGCTCAGCTTCATCGTGGCGCAGATCTCGCTGATCGCCTTGTGCGTGCCCGAAGAACCCAGTGCTTCCTGCCAGCCCAGCGCGCGGTACTTGCTGGCGAAGGGCTGGAACTCGCGGCCGATCTCGGCCAGCGCGTCCTTCCAGCGCTTCTTGCTCAGCTTGCCGCCGGGGAAGAAGCGCCGGGTGCTGGCGATGCAACCGGCCTGCAGGCTTTCGCGCTCCAGGGTCTGCATGCCCATGCCGATGATGAACTCGGTGGAACCGCCGCCGATGTCGATCACCAGCCGGCGCTGGCCGGGCTTGGGCGGTTGCGCGTGGGCCACGCCGAGGTAGATCAGGCGCGCTTCTTCGCGGCCACTGACCACTTCGATGGCATGCCCGAGCGCGGTTTCGGCGGGAACCAGGAACGACTGCGGAGAGCGCAGCTGGCGCACGGTGTTGGTGGCCAGTGCGCGCACCCGGTGCGGCGGCACGTTGCGGATGCGCTGGCCGAAGCGGGCCAGGCATTCCAGCGCGCGCTGCCGCGCAGCGGAGGAGAGGCCACCTTTGCCATCCAGGCCATCGGCCATGCGCACGGTCTCGCGCAGGCGGTCGATCACCCGCAGCTGGCCGAGCGTGTAGCGCGCGATGACCATGTGAAAACTATTGGAGCCAAGGTCGATGGCGGCCAGCAGGTCGCCATCCTGCAATGCGGGCGGAGTCGTGGTGGTGTGCGGCATGGACGAATGTTAGCCGAAGGGGCGGTGTGCTCGTCACCGCGCGGCCTTCACATTTTGGAAGAGGGGAGTGCGGCAGGGCTGCGCCCTGCACCCGCAGAGGCAACGTCAACGTCAACGTCAAAAGCGGGGTATCCGTGGGATGGCGGGGTGGGTGCGGTTGCGGGGGACGCCGTGAACCCATCCTTGGGGGCTTGGCCGCGGCATCCATGCCGCGGACACCCCCGCAACCGGACCCACCCCGCCTTCGACAGTTCCCTGCGATCTGATGGTGGGTGCCGACCGTTGGTCGGCACTGATCCAATCCCGACCAGAATCGGTGCCTGCCGCTCCTGGTAGGTGTCGACCTTGGTCGACACACCGGCTCACAGCCCCTGCATCAATGCCATCTGCGCAGAATGCGGGGCTTCGTCGTGCGCCGGGGCACGCTTGTGGTAGATGCCGTCGGCGTCCAGCTCCCAGGCGTTGAGGTTGTCGTCCAGGTAGTTCTGCAGGACTTCGCGGTAGACCCGCTTGGCCAGCTCCGGGTCGAGGATCGGGAAGCACGTCTCGACCCGGCGCAGCAGGTTGCGCTCCAGCCAGTCGGCGCTGGCGCAGTACATCTCCGGTGCGCCGTCGTTGCCGAACCAGTAGACGCGGCTGTGCTCCAGGAAGCGGCCGACGATCGAGCGCACGCGGATGTTGTCCGAGATGCCCGGTACGCCCGGGCGCAGGGTGCAGGCGCCGCGGATGATCAGGTCGATCTGCACGCCGGCCTGCGAGGCGGCGTACAGCGCGCGCACCACCTGCGGTTCGTTCAACGCGTTCATCTTGGCGATGATCCGCGCAGGGCGGCCGGCGGCGGCAATGCGCGTTTCGCGCTCGATGCGGCCGAGGATGCCGGTGTGCAGGGTGAAGGGGGACTGCAGCAGGCGCTTGAGCTTCATCTTCGAGGCCAGCCCGGACAGCTGCTGGAACAGCAGGTGCACGTCGTTGCCGATGTCCGCATCGGCAGTGATCAGGCTGATGTCGGTGTACGCGCGGGCGGTGCCGCTGTGGTAGTTGCCGGTGCCCAGGTGCACGTAGCGGCGCAGCTTGCGGCCCTCGCGGCGCACGATCAGCAGCATCTTGGCGTGGGTCTTGTAGCCAACCACGCCGTACACCACCTGCACGCCGGCTTCCTGCAGGCGATCGGCCAGGCCCAGGTTGGCCTCTTCGTCGAAGCGTGCGCGCAGTTCAACCACCACGGTCACGTCCTTGCCGTTGCGCGCGGCCTGGATCAGCGCGTCGACAATCAGCGAATCCTTGCCGGTGCGGTACAGGGTCTGCTTGATCGCCAGTACATTGGGATCGATCGCCGCCTGCCGGATCAGCTCCAGCACTGCGGTGAAGGCATCGAACGGGTGGTGCAGCAACAGGTCCTGGCGCGCCGCTGTCTCGAAGATGCCGTCGCTGTCGCGCAGCGTGCGCGGGGTCATCGGCGGGTACTTCAGGTCCGGCTGCGCGATCAGGTCGTACAGCTGGATGATGCGGTTGAGATTGACCGGGCCGTCGATGCGGTACACCGCGTTCTCGGTCAGGCCGAAATTCTGCAGCAGGGTGCGCACGATATCGCGCGGCATGTCCTGCGCGATTTCCAGGCGCACCGCCGGGCGGTAGCCGCGGTCGACCAGTTCGTCGCGCAGTGCGAGCGCCAGGTTCTCCACTTCCTCCTCGTCCACCACCAGCTCGGAGTTGCGGGTAACGCGGAACTGGTACGCCCCCTGCACTTCCATGCCGGGGAACAGCTCATCGACGAAGGTGGACAGCACCGACGACAGGAACACGAAGTTCTGCGATCCGCCGAGCTTCTCCGGCAGCTGGATGATGCGCGGCAGCGAGCGCGGCGCACGCACGATGGCAAGGTGGCCGGCGCGGCCGAACGCGTCGGTGCCCTTCAGCACCACCACGATGTTCAGCGACTTGTTGAGGATCTTCGGGAACGGATGCACTGGGTCCAGGCCCAGCGGCGACAGCACCGGCATGATCTCGTTGCGGAAGTAGGCGCGCAGCCAGCGCTTCTGGCGGTCGGTCCAGGAATGGCGGCCGAGCACGCCGATGCCGGCCTCCATCAGCGCCGGGCGCAGCGTCTCGTTCCAGCAGCGGTACTGCTGGTCCACCAGTTCCGCGGCGCGGTCGTGGATGGCATTGAGGATGGCCTGCGGGCTCATGCCGTCCGGCGCCGGCGGCAGGCCGAATTCCTGCGCGTGGCGCACGGCGGCGGCGCGGATCTCGAAGAACTCGTCCAGGTTGGTGCAGGAGATGCACATGAAGCGCAGCCGCTCCAGCAGCGGCACCTGCGGGTCCATCGCCTGGGCCAGCACGCGGAAATTGAAATCCAGCTGCGACAGTTCGCGGTTGATGTAGAGCGCCGGGTCACGCAGCGGATCGTTGTCCGGGCTCACGGGGAGGGGGAGGGATCCGAGGCTGCTCATGGCGTCATTCTTCGATGGAAGTCAGGGGGGCGGACTCGCGCGGGCGCACGTGGTCGGCATCGAAATGGCAGGAAAACACCGAGCCCTTGCCGACCTCGCTTTCAATCTCCAGCCGTGCGTGGTGCAGGCCGAGGATGTGCTTGACGATGGACAGGCCCAGGCCAGTACCGCCGCTTTCGCGGGAGCGGCTGCTGGAGACACGGTAGAAACGTTCGGTCAGGCGCGGCAGGTGGGTGGCCGGGATGCCGTAGCCGGAATCGCGCACTGCCAGCACGGCACCGTCGCCTTCGCGGCGGAACTCCACGGCGATGCGGCCACCGGCCGGGGTGTAGCGCACCGCGTTGGTGACCAGGTTGGAGAAGGCGCTGTGCAGTTCCTTGGTCGAGCCCTGCAGGTCAACGCCGGCCAGGTCGTCGATGCTGATCTGGTGGCGGCCCTGGCTGTGCGCCTCGGCTTCGCGGCGCAGGGTGGCCAGCATCGGCTGCATGGCCACGGTCTCTTCCTCGCTGTGTTCCTGCGACTCGAGGCGCGACAGCGTCAGCAGGTCTTCCACCAGCTGGGCCATGCGCTGGCTCTGCTTGCGCATTTCTTCCAGCATCGGACCGGTTCCCGGGAAATCCTCCGGGTCCATCATGTCCAGGTAGCCGTGGACCACGGTGAGCGGCGTGCGCAGTTCGTGTGAAACGTTGGCCACAAAATCGCGGCGCACCTGTTCCAGGCGCAGCAGCTTGCTGACGTCGCGGGCGATCAGCAGCCAGTAATCCGACGAATAGGGAATCAGGCGCAGGTTCAGGCGGATCGCCGGATCGACCGGCGAGGGCACGTCCAGGATCGGCTCGGCATTGCGGCCACCAGCCAGCCAATGCGCCAGCGGCATCGGTTGCAGGCGTTCGACCAGGGCCTCGCCGAGGTCGCCCGGATGATGCAGGCCGAGCAGGGCGGTGGCTGCTTCGTTGAACCACTGCACACGCTGGCTGTTGCGGTCCAGCACCACCACGGCATCGGGCAGCGCGGCGGCGGCGGCGCGGTAGCTGCGCAGCATGTCCAGCAGGCGGCGCTTGCGCACGCGCATTTCCACCTGGTTGCGGTACAGCAGGCGGTCCAGCTCGTTCCAGACGCCGGTGCCTTCTTCGGCGGTGTCCCAGCGCTGGCGCGCGGTCAGCCGGCGCAGCACGCTGCGCAGGCGCCAGTAATGCCACACCAGCGTGGCCAGTGCGCCCAGTGCGATGCACAACCACAGATGGCCCGTGAACCACCCCACCAATCCGGCGAACAGCAGTACCGCGGCGACGGTGGCCAGGGTCTTCAACCAGGCAGAGCGGATGTGGCGGGGCATTGCGATCTCGTCGTTGAGGTGCGGCGGTTCACTGGGGTGAACCGAGGGTTATAGCAGAGTTGCCGGCGCCGGCACCCGCGGGTGCGTGGCGCCGGCACGACGAGACTCAGGTAGCAGTGGAGAAGCGGTAGCCGGCGCCGCGCACGGTCTGCACCATGTTCTCGGCGTTGAACGGTTCCAGCGTCTTGCGCAGGCGGCGGATGTGCACGTCGATGGTGCGCTCCTCCACGTACACGCTGCCGCCCCACACATGGTCCAGCAGCTGGGCGCGGGTGTAGACGCGCTCGGGGTGGGTCATGAAGAAGTGCAGCAGGCGGTATTCGGTGGGGCCGATCGGCACCGGCTGGTCGTTGGCGAACACGCGATGGGCGGCACCGTCGATGCGGATCGGGCCGACGGCCACGCTGCCGTCCTCGTCATCTTCGCGGGCGCGGCGCATCACCGCACGGATGCGGGCCAGCAGTTCGCGCGCCGAGAACGGCTTGACCACATAGTCGTCGACGCCAGCTTCAAGGCCACCGACGCGATCGTTCTCTTCGCCGCGGGCGGTCAGCATGATGATCGGCACTTCGCGGGTCAGGGTTTCCTTGCGCCAGCGGCGGGCCAGGTCCAGGCCGCTGGTGCCGGGCAGCATCCAGTCCAGCAGGATCAGGTCGGGGACGCGATCGGCGATGGCGGTCTGGGCCTCACGGGCGTCGCCGGCGTGGACCGGTTCGTAATCGCCCTTGCGCAGGGCGAAGGCGACCATTTCACGGATCGCGGGCTCGTCATCGACGATCAGGATGCGTTTCTGCACGAGGACACCGTAGGGCTCGGTTACTGGAGTGGTGCCAGTAGACTACGGTTTGATGACATGTTTGTGACTACCTGGCCGGAACCGGCCTGGATTGCCATCGGCCGGTCATGCAGCGCTCAGCGGCGGTCCAGATCCGGGTCCTGCACGCCCTGGCGGCGCAGCTCCAGCACGGTGGGGGTGATTGCCTCGATGCGCGCATCCACCCGTGCCCGGCCGACGTAGTCCAGCGCAGGATTGCGCTTGAGCGCCTGCAGCTGCATCAGCGACTGTTCCGGCCGGCCGCTGAGGAAGGCCGCCTCGGCGTAGGCCTCGCTGGCACGCACGCTGTCGCCGGCCAGTTCGCTGGCGCGGGCGTACCGCTGCTGGAAGACCGGATCGTTACTGCTTTGCGACAGCAGAGGCCGCAGCATGGCCTGCGCGCGCTGGCCGGCCTCGCGGCTGCCCTGTTCGTTCAGGATCTCGGCATAGGTCAGCGCCACCGGACGGCTGTTGGGGTGCTGGCGCAGTAGCTGCTCGAAGCGGCTGTTGGCCTGGGCGGTCTGGCCCGCACGCGATTCGGCCTCGCCCAGCCCCAGTGCCAGCCACAGATTGTCCGGGCGGGTCTGCAGCAGGCCTGCCAGGGTCTGACGGGCCTGGGCGGCACCGGCGCGACCGCTGCGCATCACCGCCAGCGCCTGGCCATAGCGCTGGGCATCGTTGAGGCCGTCCTTCTGGCGCTTGGCCAGATCGGCGTACTCGCGTTCCAGCTCGGGGGTAGAGTCCGCGCTGAGCACGCGCAGGCGCTCGCGCGCCCAGTCGAAGTCACCACTGGCGCCGCGGCTGAGCTGGCCCATCGGGATGCGCAGCACACTGCTGGGCAGCAGCGGGTTGTTTCCGCGCAACAGGGGTTCGGCCAGGCTGGGATCGGCCGGGTCCACGCGCTCCCTGCGCTCGCCACTGGGGGTGGTGGTGGTCAGCAGCACCGTGTCCTTCTTCATCTGCTCGGCGCGGGCCTTGGCCTCGCTGATGCGGGTGATGTTGACCGGGTGGGTGCGCAGGAACTCGGGCACGCTGTAGCCGCCCTCGTTGCCGCGCATCGCAGATGCCATCCGCTCGAAGAAGCCGGCCATGGCATCCACGTCGTAGCCACTGCGCGACAGGGTGCGGATGCCGAGGCGGTCGGCCTCGGACTCGTTGGAGCGGGTGTAGTTGATCTGCCGCTGCTGCATCAGGCCCATGCCCGAGCTGATCGCGGCCATCGTTGCGTTGCCGGAGGAGGTGCTGTTGCTGGCCTGGGCGGCCACCACCGCCGCCAGCATGCCGAGCAGGATCGGGATCTGGTCGCGCTGGGCGCGCTCGACTCCGCGCAGCACGTGCTGCTGGGTGACGTGGGCGATTTCGTGCGACAGCACCGCGGCCACCTCGTCCTCGCGCTCGGCGGTCAGCACCAGGCCGGCATTGACCCCGATATAGCCGCCCAGCGTGGCGAAGGCGTTGATCTGGCGGTCCTTCATCACGAAGAACGTGTACGGCTGGCGCGGCTGGTCGCTGTTGGAGCCGAGCCGGGTGCCCATGGTCTGCAGCCAGTCGTTGACCAGCGGATCGTCCAGCAGGTAGCCGTAGTTGCGCAGCTCGCGCAGCATCATCGCGCCGTATTCGGCCTGGCGGGCCGGGGTCAGCAGCTCGCCGGCCGAGGAGCCGATGTCGGGCAGCTTCTCCTGGGCCTGGGCCAGCGGCATGGCCAGGGCCAGGGTGACGGCGGTAGTCAGCAGCAGGGCTCGCAAGCAGGGGGTCCTCGGGCGGGGCGCGCCAAGCGTGGCAGGGCAGGGGGCAACCATTCGTTAATCCACAGTGTTGCGGCCGTGGCGTGGAATTTCCAGCGCACCGGTACCATATGTAGACCGTCGATCCATCGTGGAGTTTCCCGTGACAGCCCAGACCGCCGGCGGTGCCCCCGCCATCACCATCTATTCCACCGCCGTCTGCCCGTACTGCGTGGCCGCCAAGAACTTCCTGAAGAGCAAGGGCCAGCAGTGGACCGAGGTCCGCATCGACCTGGACCCGGTCGAGCGCGAGAAGATGATGGCCAAGACCCGCCGTACCAGCGTGCCGCAGATCTTCGTCGGCGACGTCCATGTGGGCGGCTACGACGACATGATGGCCCTGCACCGTGAAGGCAAGCTCGAGCCGCTGCTGGCCGGGCAGGGCCAGGCATGAGCGCGGCCGACGACGGCAGCAAGGACCGCATCGCCGAGTTCACCGACTTCCGCAAGCGCATGAACGAGCGCATCCTGGGCGAACCGAACCAGGTGGTGCGCCGCTTCTTCGCGCTGGACACGCAGACCTACCAGGCCGGTGCGCTGGACGTGAAGACCAAGGAACTGCTGGGCCTGGTGGCCTCGATGGTGCTGCGCTGCGACGACTGCATCAGCTACCACGTGGCCCAGTGCAAGGACGCCGGGGTGACCCGCGAGGAGTTCTTCGAGACCTTCTCGGTCGGCCTGGTGGTGGGCGGCTCGATTGTGATCCCGCACCTGCGTCGCGCGGTCGACTTCCTCGACCAGCTGGAAGGCGGCGCCGCCGCCCCGGCAGCGCACGAGCACTGAGGTAGCGCCGGGCCATGCCCGGCGGAGACCTGAACGAAAAGCCGCCGGGCATGGCCCGGCGCTACCGGATCACGGCCGCGCGCCGGGGCATTTCCCGCGATCCAACCGCCCAAGAGCCCCTTCTTGTTGAAGGGGCGCGCCGACAGGCGGGGGTAGAGGAAGAATGCGCGGGCAATTATGCCTTTGCCGGGGTCAGGACCATGGTCTACTTGGGTAGCCGGGCCCGGCTAAGGCATAATTGCCGGTGAAACTTCCTTTGCGCCGGCGTTTCCGGGCACGTCCGGACGGCGTTTTTCCCCCTGTTCGGAACATCGATCAATGACGCAGAAAATTACGGTCATCCGCGGCGACGGCATTGGCCCGGAAATCATGGACGCCACCCTGTTCGTGCTCGACCAGCTCAAGACTGGCCTGGAGTACGAAGATGCCGACGCCGGCCTGGTGGCCCTGGAAAAGCACGGCGACCTGATGCCGGCGGTGACCCTGGAATCGATCGCGCGCAACAAGGTCGCGCTGAAGAGCCCGCTGACCACCCCGGTCGGTGGTGGTTTCACCTCGATCAACGTCAGCCTGCGCCGTCACTTCGACCTGTACGCCAACGTGCGTCCGGCCCACACCTTCCCGAACACCAAGTCGCGTTTCGACAACGTCGACCTGATCACCGTTCGTGAGAACACCGAAGGTGCGTACCTGGCCGAAGGCCAGGAAGTGTCGGCCGACGGCGAGACCGCCTTCTCCGGCACCCGCATCACCCGCAAGGGCTCCGAGCGCATCGTGCGCTACGCCTTCGAGCTGGCCAAGAGCACCGGCCGCAAGAAGGTCACCGCCGTGCACAAGGCCAACATCATCAAGTCGACCTCGGGCCTGTTCCTGAATGTCGCCCGTGAAGTGGCCGCGCAGTACCCGGACATCGAATTCCAGGAAATGATCGTCGACAACTGCTGCATGCAGCTGGTGATGCGTCCGGAACAGTTCGATGTGATCGTCACCACCAACCTGTTCGGCGACATCATCTCCGACCTGTGTGCCGGCCTCGTCGGCGGCCTGGGCCTGGCCCCGGGTGCCAACATCGGCAAGGACGCGGCGATCTTCGAAGCCGTGCACGGCACCGCGCCGGACATCGCCGGCCAGGGCAAGGCCAATCCGTGTGCGCTGCTGCTGGCAGCCGCGCAGATGCTGGATCACGTCGGCCAGCCGGAGAACGCCGAGCGCCTGCGCAAGGCCATCGTGGCGACCATGGAAGCCAAGGACTCGCTGACCGGCGACCTGGGCGGCACCGGCACCACCATGAGCTTTGCCCAGGCCATTGCCAGCCGCCTGTAAGCGGCCGACAGACCTCGGTTGGATCCACAGCGGGGCGCCTTCGGGCGCCCCGTTGCGTTTTCCGGTAGATCCACGCCATGCGTGGATGACGGAATGATCGGTTGTGCGGTTTTCGCACAGATCATGTGCCCCCGCACGGCTGGTTCGTGCGCCAATCGCTCCGCATCCTGTGCCTCACATCCACCGCGCAGGAATCCACACCATGAACCTCACCGCCTTCGGACTGGCCAGCCTGATCGGCATGGCCGCCACCACTCCGGTCGCCGCTGCCGAGCCGGCCCATCCCACCATCCGCCACATGGCCGGCGCGCCGGTCGCGGCCTCGCTGGATGCAGCGAAGACCGCCGTGCTGGTGATCGACTTCCAGAACGAATACTTCGATGCCAGCGCCGCGCCCGGCTTTGCTGGTGGCCGCATGGTCATTCCCGATGGCGTGGCCGCACTGCGCCAGGCCAGGCGGGTGGTCGAGTTCGCCGATGCTCACGGCATCCGCGTGATCCATGTGCAGCATGTGCTGCCGGCCAGCGCACCGCTGTTCGCGCAGGGCAGCGTCAATGCCGCCTTCCATCGCGACCTGCAGCCGCGCGAGGGTGAGACCGTGGTGCAGAAGGACAATGTCAGCGTGTTCGCTGGCAACTCGGCCGCGGTGCTCGACACGGTGCTGAAGGATGCCGGCATCGACACGCTGATCCTCACCGGCCTGCAGACCCATGCCTGCGTGGCCGGTGCTGCGCGCGACGCGGCGGCGGCACCGCGCGGCTACCGGGTGATCGTATCGTCCGATGCCAGCGCCAGCCGCGACCTGGACCTGGCCGGTGGCCAGCGCATCGATCATCGCGCGCTGCATGACGCCTCGCTGGCGCAGATCGAAGACGCCTTCGGTGATGTCATGAGCACCGACGCGATCCTGGCGCTGCCGGTGCGCAAGGCTGGCGACGGCGCTTGATAAGCTGGTGGGGCCCGCATGCCGTGGGCCCCGTCACCTGGAGTCGCTCGCCGATGGATCACTTCGCCGCCCTGCGTGCGCTGCGCGCCATCGTCGACGCAGGCAGTTTCACTGCCGCTGCCGAGCGCCTGGGGACCACCCATTCGGCGATGTCACGGCAACTGCGGCAGCTGGAAGAGCATCTGCAGGTGCGACTGCTCGATCGCAACAGCCGCCGGCTGTCACTGACCGAGGCCGGTCGCGACTACTACCGCGAGGCGGCAGCGCTGCTGGATCGCCTGCAGGAAGCGGATGATCGCGTGCGTGCCGGGCAAGCGCAGCCCGGTGGCATCGTACGCATCAGCGTGCCGCAGGTCGTGGCCAGCCAGGAGTTGCCGCATTGGCTGCCGTCGTTCCTGCAGCGCTACCCGCAGGTCGCGCTTGACCTGTCGGCCGATGATCAACTGGTCGATGTCGTCGGTGGTGGCTTTGACCTGGCGCTGCGTATCGCGGCCTCGCTGCCGGACAGCCAGCTGGTCGCGCGCGAACTGGCCAGCTGCCCGCGCATCCTGGTCGCTGCACCGGCCTATCTGGCGCGTCATGGTCTGCCGCGTCAGGCATCGGATCTGGCGCAGCACACGCTGCTGGGCTTCAGTCCCACACCTTCAATGCCGCCCTGGCAGTTGCAGGGGCCGCGCGGTGCGAGTGCGAGCGTCGAGGCCGGGCAACGCCTGCGCGTGGATGCGACGCCAGCGCTGTATGCCGCCGCGCTGGCGGGAATGGGCATCAGCCTGTTCACCGCGCTGACGGTGCAGGAAGACCTGCGTGCCGGCCGCCTGATCCGTGTGCTGCCGGCCTGGCACGCCGGACAGCGGCGCTACTTCGCGCTGTATCCACATGCGCGTGCGCTTGCTCCCAAGGTGCGTGCGCTGGTCGAGCACCTCGCGGCGCACTACCCTGCACAGATGGGTGCGGCAGGGTAGTCGCGCGGCTGCAACCGAGGTGGTGATGGAGTCGGTGTATCTGCTGGTCGCGCTGGGCGCGATCGTCGCCGGATTCGTGCAGGGCCTGTCCGGCTTCGCCTTTGGCATGGTGGCGATGTCGTTCTGGGCATGGGGGCTGGAGCCGCGGCTGGCGGCGACGCTGTCGGTGTTTGGTGCGCTGGTCGGTCAGCTGGTGGCTGTGTTCACCGTGCGCCGTGGATTCAACCTGCGCCTGTTGCTGCCCTTCGTGCTGGGCGGGCTGGCCGGCATTCCGCTGGGCGTGATGGTGCTGCCGCAGCTGGACATGGACTGGTTCAAGGCACTGCTGGGCGGCTTCCTGGCGCTGTGGTGCCCGGTGATGCTGATGGCGCGCTCGTTGCCTCCGGTCCGCGTCGGCGGCCGTATCGGTGATGCGATTGCTGGCATGGCCGGTGGTGTGTTCAGTGGCATCGGCGGCTTTGCCGGGCCGGTGCCGACGCTGTGGAGCACCCTGCGAGGCTTCGGCAAGGACGAACAGCGTGCGGTCATCCAGAACTTCAACCTGGCGATGCTGGCGGTGACCATGGCCACCTATGTCGGCAGCGGCCTGGTCAGCCGGCAGATGTTGCCGTATTTCGCCATCGTGGCACCGGCCATGCTGGTGCCGACCCTGCTGGGCGCGCGGGTCTACATCGGCATCAGCGAGGCGCGCTTCCGGCAGGTCGTGCTGGGCCTGCTGACCGCGTCAGGCATCGCGTTGCTGGCGTCGTCGCTGCCGGTACTGCTGGCGCGCTGAGGGAGAACGACAAAGGGCGCCACGAAGGGCGCCCTTTGTCGTCTATGGCATGTTGCGGCTCAGCGCTGCTGGATCTTCGACAGCAGGCGCAGGAATTCAACGTACAGCCAGACCAGGGTCACCATCAGGCCGAATGCGCCATACCACTCCATGTACTTCGGTGCACGCTGGGCGACACCGGTCTCGATGAAGTCGAAGTCCAGCACCAGATTCAGCGCGGCCACGACTACCACGAACAGGCTGAAGGCGATGCCCAGCCAGCTGGAGTCATGGATCACCGGCACGTTGATGTTGAAGAAGCCGAGCACGAACGATGCCAGGTAGAGCAGGGCGATGCCGCCAGTGGCCGCGACCACGCCCATCTTGAAGTTCTCGGTGGCCTTGATCAGGCCGCTGCGGTACGCGAACAGCAGCGCAAACAGAGTGCCGAAGGTCAGCAGCACGGCCTGGAACACGATGCCCGGGAACTTGGCGTTGAACACGGCCGAGATGGCGCCGAGGAACAGGCCTTCCACCAGCGCGTACATCGGCGCGGTGACCGGCGACCATTCCTTCTTGAAGACGGTGATCAGCGCCAGCACCAGGCCGCCGATGGCGCCGCCCATGGCATACAGCCTGGCACCGGGCAAAACCTGACCGTAGTCGTCGATGGTCTGGTTCCAGGCGAAAGCGGCCGTCAGCACGGTCAACAGCAGCAGGAAACCGGTCTTGTTGACGGTGCCGTTGAGGGTCATTGCCTGGTCGGGGCTGGTCACCACCGAGCCGCTGGCGAGGTCGAGGAAGGTGGACTCGGAAAGAGCCGGGTTGCCGCTGCGCATGCGCGTTCTCCGTGCGAATGAGGGTCTGGACGGCCATCCGGCCGATGGGCGTGAGCATAGCCGATGACTGCTTTCGGCGTTGTGGCAGGCGCCGGATCTGCACATCCTGCGTTGACAGTTCCCAATGCGCTTGGCGACAATGACCAGCTCCCCGGGCGTGGCCCGAGGGGATTGCAAGACCGGGGTATAGCGCAGTCTGGTAGCGCGCCTGCTTTGGGAGCAGGATGTCGGGGGTTCGAATCCCTCTACCCCGACCAATCCCACATCACGTCGGATTGGACACCGTTCCGGTTCGGGCGCCCGTAGCTCAACTGGATAGAGCACCGGCCTTCTAAGCCGGCGGTTACAGGTTCGATTCCTGTCGGGCGCGCCATTGGAATCAATGGTTTATGAAATCACGCCCGCGAACATCGGTTCCCATTCGATGGCTGGGCAATCCTGGGTGGCGAGCATTCCGCCTTCCTCTTGTCCGATGAAAGATGCCCTTTGCCTGGGGTGCAGTCGCACGGCGTGATGCCAGGCGGGTTGCGGTGAACCTGCGTCTGGCGACGATCGGCTCACTCCGCAGGTGCTTGAGCAGCGCCGCCTGGGATGGGCAATGCGCCCGGCAACGAAAAAGGCCAGCGCTATGCGCTGGCCTTTTCCATGTCGCGATGGACGCACTCTGGTCGAGTGCGCCCTGGATGGATCACATCTGTTCCAGTTCGCCCACCCGGACCTTGCCGCCACCGCAGTTGCCGTGGCAGCCGCCGCTGATCGGGCCGCTGCCACCGCCGCCGCCGCCACCACCACCGCCGCCACCACCACCGCCCCGGGAGTTGGGCGGGAGGACGGTCGAAATCACTTCGCCGGAGTCGAAACCTGCACCTCGCCACGTGTAGTTGACGCAGGAAATACCGTTGCAGACGGTCAGGACATCGCCGGTCTGGACTCGCGTCTGGGCTGTCCAGACGGTGGTCCGGCCGTCATTGAGCTTCTGCACCTCTTGGGAAAGCTGCTGGTTGGTCACCGGATCGGGATACGGGGTTGTCAGCGTGCATCCGGCGGTGCAGTTGATGACGCCAGGAAGCTTTTTCGCTTGAAGGCTCCCGGCTGCCATGAACAGCAGCACGCCTGCAATGGCGGGAATGGAGTTTCTACCAAGCGAAGGGATAATCCCAATCAGTCTAGCTTTCACAATAGGTCCTTATCGTGGGATGCAACAGTTCTTGAAGATTTCGTTCGATGAAATGCGGGCTTTCTCTTTCTCTTGGCTGCTCAGGTTTTTCTCATGGTTGGCAATGTCAGTGGTGGTGGCAAAACGTGGGTCCAGCCGGTTGAGGACGCGGGTGTACGCCAGGGCGGCAACGGGATCCGCAGGAACGATGCCGCCATACGTGTAGGCCATCGCCATGTCGCTGATGACATTGACGTTCCCTTGCGATTCCAGTTCGCGCAGATATCCGGTGGCGGTGTCCTTCCACGCCTCGAGCGCCGCGGGATCACGGATTGCGTCATCAAGCGAACCGATGACTTTCTCCGGCGATCGCGAGTAAGCGCGCATCGCTTCCTGCGAGCCCATGGCGGCGGCCTTCGAAAGCCAATCGGCGTGATAGATGTCCTGATCCAGAGCCAGCGACTCGCACTCTTTGAGGATTCGTTCCGATCGCTCCAGGAACCAGTTGCCGGACCCGACCGTGGTGGCTGAATCCGCCAGCTTGTCAGCGCGATCCGAGATGAAGGTCTGGCACTGCTCGATGGTTCGATAGATTTCGTAGGTTGCCGTGGCATCTCCGGATTCGGAGCGCAGCATCAGTTGCTTGACGTGGGCGAGCGCGTCACCGGGAGGCCGGAACTCGTTGCCTCTTACGATCTCGTAGGCTTTGGGGCCCACCGCCTTGTACGAGCCTGGCGGGATCTTGTTGTCCCGCTCCAGCCTCTGCGCGGCCGCCGCACCTGACGCCGGAAGCTGCCTTCCCTGGTCGGGCCTTTCATCAAGGCTGCCACTCTTCCCGGATTCCTCTGCCGTGGCATCGGCAGCCGGCTGCTGCCGGTAGCCGTTCATTGCAACGGCTGCCACTGCCAGCACCGCTGCCAGCGCGACGAATCCGATTAGCCGCTTGCTCATCTATTGATCTCACCTTCATTGCAGGAACCGGCATGGTTGCAAACGCGCGCCTCGCGTTCCATGTCCTGCAGCTAACGTTGTATGAACGGATCTCCCCCATTCCTGTTTGAGATTCATTCACGATTCGTTCACCAATCATTCACGTCACTCGGGAGTGGGTCCGACGGTGGCGAGCTGTTTGCCTGCGCCTGACGTTCGGTGCATGCGGCACGCGCCTTCTGGCGCTCGTCACGGATGCAGTTTCGAAAGGCGCGGGAGAGGTAAAGCAGGTACTGGCCGAAGTGCATCGACAGCGCGGGTACCAACGGCGGCTTACCCTGTACTGCGGCGGTGTCACCTCGCTGGCGTTGACTGGCCTGCTGATGGAGGCGACGGCTCAACGCAGTGCGTCGATCGACGTGATCGAAACGGTGTTGCCGATGGACGGCGGCGGCCGATGTTCTCGGCCGAAGATGAGCGCTTGCACGCGCAGGTGTGCAAGCGATTACTCGTTGTGTGCTTCCTGGCAGGAGGCAGTCGCGCAATGCGATGCTTCAGCTGCTCGACGGAGCGGGCCAGCCGCGCCTGCAGTTGCAGGTCACGCCGAAGGGGGAGGCCACGCTGTCATTCCTGGATGAGCATGGGGACGCCGTGCGTGTGATCTCGGCGGAGCAGCTCTGATCTCCCGTTCCGGCCCCTGCACATCAATGTGAAGAAGTGCTTGCAATTCCTTCGCGACTCCCGGAAAATGCCGGACTCGCTTCGGGGGACGGACTTCTGGTTCCGCCCGGTAGCAAAGCATCAAGTTTCAACGTCAGCCTCATCGGCGGTGGAGCGAAAGTTTCAGTGGTGGCTGTAGCTCAGTTGGTTAGAGTACCGGATTGTGATTCCGGTGGTCGGGGGTTCGAATCCCCTCAGCCACCCCACTGTTTTCTTACTACCGTCGCTAAGTTACTGAAAAGTAAGCTGGCGACGGTCAGTTTTGGTACTACAATCCCTCGTTGGCAATCAATCCCTGTCTCGGAACGTCACCTGTGGGCGTCACCTGCGGCGCAGCCCGCAATTGCTCCAGCGCAGACTTGCCGATGAGCGCCTGTTCGGCCAGCACCTTCGCGTAGGTCTCCGACGTGGTGCGGATGTCCCGATGCCCCAGCCACTCCTGCACGAGCTTGATGTTGCCGGTCGCCAGCAGCAGCCGGGTGGCGCAGGTGTGCCGCAGCGAGTGGATCACGCACTCCTTCTCCTTGGCGAGATGCGTCCCCTTTCGCGCACGATTCCAGAGCTTGTTGGCGCGGGTCTTGTTGAGCGTGGAGAAGGGGCCGGTCTGCTCCTTGCCTGCCGCCCTGCGCCGCCGCTGGACCACTTCCGAGGCGCGGGAGGTCAACGGGATGGTGCGCTGCCGGCCGCCTTTCAGTTCCCCGTGACGCCAGAAGCGAACGGCGGTCGGCGGGGTTCCCACCAGGTCGCTCCAGCGCAGGTTGAATGCCTGGCTCAGGCGGCAGCCCACGTCGGCCAGGAACACGAACAGGTCGTGGTAGTCCTTACCGTCGCGCGTCCGCGGCCGACCGCCGTACTCGGGGTCGGGCAGGATGTCCCACGCGAGCACGCGGGAGAGGATCAGCTCCTCGTCCTCAATGGTCAGGGTGAACTGGCGCGCGTTGTCGCGCTCGTCGCTCGGCCGGTACTCCGGGATGGCGGCCAGCATGCGCCCGGCCTTCGCCTCGCGGCGCAGGACGGCCATCAGGGCGTGCATCTTGCGGTTGATGGTCGCCGGAGCAGCTCCCTCGGCCTCCATCTTGGTCACCATCGCGTCCACTGCGGCCTGGGTGATGTCGTTGATGGGCGTGTCCTCGCCCAGGAAGCCCTGGACGATCTTGCAGTTGGTGCGGACGGTCTCGATGGACTTGAGCTTGCCCCAAAAGTTGCGGTCGTCCAGGGCGTCATCCATCGCGTCCTTGAGGGTGCGCTGCCGGGCCTTGGCTTTCGCCACGGCCATCTGCGCCGACCGGGACTTGCCCCGGATGAGTTCGCGCAGCACGTCCTCGGAAACGTCGGGGTCGTCGCGCAGGGCGTCGAGGACCGCCTGCTCCTTGCGCTCGGCTGCCACGCGGTCGCGGGTGCCGGTGGACAAGCGCACGCGCCGGTATCCCTCCTGCACGTCGAGCATGTAGTAGCGCTTATCGGGCGCACCCGGCTTGGGCGCGGTCCCTTTGAGGCGAAGGGCCATGTGTATCTCCAAAAATGAAAAGGCCCGCACTAGGCGGGCCTCGGGGCACAACGGGGTGTTGGGGGTTAGGCGGCTGCGACGCGCGCCGTCACCTTGCGGTTGACACGTTCTGCGAGCGAAGCCAGCCAGTGCAGCGCCTTGGTCGTCGGGAAGATCAGGTTGCGCTTGCGGTAGGCGGGATCAGGGCGCTGCTCCAGGAAGTCAGGCCCCGGCTCGCGGTTACGCTTGATAGACGACAGGTCGAGCACATTGCGGCTCACTGCGGAGGGAGAGAGTCCGCCGAGGACGCGCTCAAGGTCCACCTGCTGAATGCCCGGCTCGTCCACAACGGCGAGTAGGGTGAGGATGCGGGTGGCGGTGATGTCCTCGTCGATCTCTTCCCGGAAGGCTGACAGTGCGGTTGTGAGAATGGCCGTCAGTTCTTTCTGCGAGAGATTCATGGTGCGCTCATTTTCCGTAAGGGGATGGTTCCCCCTTGGGAAACCATCAGGGTCTATCTTGGAGCCGCAATGTAAGGATTACAAGGCCCAAGCCAATGTTGATGGCATTCTTGCCAATTTTGTCCATCCAGAAACCACGCTGCCAGGGCGTGGGGGAGGGGTCGATTCCGATCTCATATCCAAAGGCTTTCACGAACAGGTCCAGGTACTTCTGCCCTGCGAAGGGGCCGTCCTGTCCCCTGCTCACGGCGTTGTAATGCGCCGCCACCCCCGGCTGCGCTCCACAAAAAGGTCTTACGTTTCAGTGTTTTAAGAACGGTAGTGCCAGCATCGCCGCCAGGGTCACAATGGCCCCGACCACGGATGCAAAAAACAGTCCTTGCCCTACGCGGACTACCGCGCTGGCTATTGTCCGTCTCACCGTACTCATAGACTGAGAACGCCCCCCTGGTCGTCTGCGGATGCGCAGCCCGACAGCATGACGCTGCCGTCGGGCAGACTACAGGCCACAATGATGGCGCGTCCGTAGGAATCAAGTACCACGGGAGAGATTGATCCCGACTGGTGCAGTGAAGTCATGGCCGCGGGGTCTCCGTTGGGGCCGCGGGTGGGACCGGATACGACACCCGCCAGCCACAGTCCTCGGGGACGACCGAGAACTGGACGCGCTCGTTGAGTAGGCCGAGCATCGCGCGGAGAGCGCCGCGCTTCTCGTTATGGTCGAAATTGATGGTCCGAATCATTCGGGCACCTCGTAGGTCCGTTCATGCAGGACCAAAACCTCCCGCTCGAATACCAAGAACGGGCCGAACTGGTGGACGCGGAGGGCCACGTTGACGATCACCAGGGTCGAGTTTGCGGTGAAATCTGCGTTACGCATATGTAAGTCTCCTGTTATGCAAGTGCTACAAATGGAACAATGAGTGCCAAATATTGAGATTGGCCTTATGATTAGGGCTGAAGGGCGTGATCGCCACTCCCGACCCCAAGGACCATTCGATGATTGACCCCCGCGTAGAAGTCGCCATTACGGCCCTTCACCTAGTCGTATGGGTGTGGACTAGCTCGGTGCCGGCGCATCGCACATACCTGTATTGGCGCAGGGTCTTGCGGAAGCGGCGTTAGCGGCTCCAGAAGTAGAAGCCGCTCACCTCAAACGCGTCACCGTTGAGCCGAATGTCGCGGCCATAGCTCTCGTAGTCGAAGTAGCGGGAGAGGGCGTCGGGCACGTCGTGAAGAAGCCTCGATTCGTCCACATAGTTCTCGGCAAAGTCGGCCCAGCTATCGAACTGGCCCGCGTAGGCTTCGTGGAACTGCTCCACGGTCACATCGTCGAGGCCCTCGTGGTCGCAGAAGGCCGTGTAGGCGGCGCGTTCGGTGTCGTTGTGCAACTCGTCCAGCCGCTCTTGCAATGCGCACAGCTTGTCCAGGTCGGGGTGCTCGCCCCAGGTATCCCCGAACACGTCGTCGTAGTCGTGGACGGCCCACTCCTCGGCGCTGGCGACCTTGCCGCTTCCGCCACACGCCGTGCATTCCGCCCCGCCGAATACTCGGGGGACGTATGTGGTTCCAGTACCGCCGCAATCCGGGCAATCAACGGTCACGTTCGGGTGCGGCGACTCGCGCAGGATGCGGGCAATCTCATCGCGCACGTCGTCGGCGTCGCGTCCCTCCAAGTTGATCCACTCGCCGTGCAGGACGCCAGCGTTATATGAGGCAAGGCAGGCAACGTATATTTGCATGGTGTGCTCCAGAAATGCGAAGGCCCGCACTAGGCGGGCCTCGGGATCAGCGGTGGTTGTCGGTCAGTGCGCCCAATCGGGCTTGACGTTCAGCAGGTAGGCGGCGGCCACTGCGCGGGCGGTGTCTTCGTCGGCCACGTCGGCAATCCACCACCAGCGGTCCTTACCAGCCCAGCGGTAGACGCCCCAAAACTGCGCGGCCATCGGTGCGCAAGGCTCGACGCTTCCATCGAACTCTTGGCGGGGACCGTAGGAGACCGATCGGTCGCCCAGGGTGACCAGCTTGTCACCGGCAGGTACAGCCAGCTCGTTGTCGTTGCTCATTGCGACAGGCCCTTTGCGTGCTCAATGGCGCGATCCAGCGCGCCGGGGATGTTGTGAAAAATGCCGTGGCGTGTCGAGTGCGTGAGGCCGATTTTGTAGACCTCAAAATGGTTCGGCCCCTTGCGCAGCACCCACGCTTTTTCGGTCTCGAACATGATGTCCTCCTCGCGGTAGCTCATGCGAAGCGGCCCATCTCGGCTTGGATCATTTCGCGTGCCTGCCGCTCAGCATCGGCGAGTTCGCAGCGATTCTTGGGGCGTTCGGCAAGCCACGCACCCAACGGTTCCGCGATCTCGTAGCCAAAGACGCCGGGATAGCCGTCAGGGGTGCAAAGCTCCTCGAACAGCTTGTGAAGCATCCGGGCCACATTGGTCAGGAACTCGCCCACTTCGATGGTCACAGGCACGTCAGCCAACTGCCACCCTGCCGCAAGCAACGCAAGGTCGATGGGGTCGAAGTCGGTATCCCTGATTGCCCGGTTGACCACGGTGGCGAACTCCTCGGCTTGCTGCGGCGTCATCGCGGTCGCCGCCAGTTGTTCGTGATAGCGCCCCGGCTGTGCCAGGAACACGTTGCGGGTTCCGTAGGTGCGCAGTTCCATCACAGCACTCCCAGCCCGCGCAGCACCGGCATCACCAGCGCGTTGGTCTCGTCGTTGTCGCTCCAGTCGCTCGCGGCGTCGTTCCCGTTCTCCCAAATCAGGAGCACAAACCCCGCCTTTGTTGCGTCCGGGCGGTAGAACCGCAGGTGATCGTGGTCGGTAGAGGCGAGGGCCTCCAACACTTCTTGCCGGTCGCGGCTGTGCCGCACCGTGGTTTCTTCGCCGTCGTAGACGCCGAGCGAGTAACCAGCGGCGAGGGCGGCATCCACCAGCGCCACGGCTATGCGCTTCGCGCTCTCAGGGGCGTACTTGTCGAGGTTCATGGCTTTCTCCGGGCAACAAAAAAGCCGCCTAGCGGCGGCTAATGGGTTCGGGTTAAGCGCGGAGCGCGTCGCTGCACAGGGCTTCCGGGTATGACGAGTCGCGCATTGGCATGACGATCAAAGACGCGCACCTGATGCTCGGATCGGTGATGCCGCCAATACCGAACATGGCCGCCACGTCGCCGCCAGTCACCGGAATCAGTGAAGTGGCCTTGCCGCCGAATGCCTTGCGAATTACACCGGCCGCCTTCACTACGCCTTCGAGGACGGCAGGCGCGAATCCGGACAGCTTGAGTTCGTTCGGCTTGGACACCGCAGCACGCCAGTCCGGGTAGGTTCCATCAACGGCAGCAAACTCAATGGCCTGGCCTCCGCGCTCCGCCTTGAACCGGCTGGCATCGCCCACGGCGCTGAAATAGACATCGCCCTTCATCTTGGCGACCAGCTCGCACGCATTGCGCGGCACGATGATCTTGCCAATGTCCCACGGCAGGCTGGTACGCACCACAAGCATGCGGTGGCCGTCTGTAGCAACGATGATCGCACCATCGGCGTGCGACTCAATCAGCACGCCATTCAAGTAGAAGCGAACGTCATTCTTGGGTGCCACATGCAGAGCGGCGGCGATCAGGGCGGAAGGAATTTTGTTCATAGCTTTCTCCGGGCAACAAAAAAGCCGCCTTGCGGCGGCTTCGGTGGATTGGGATAGGGCGCTGTTAGAGGAACAGCTTGGTCAGCGTGACGATGCCAGCCACAAAGGCCGTGGCGACCACCAACGGATACCACCGGGTCTCCATCATCAGCTTGTCGCTCTCGCGGTTGATCTTGCGAATCTCAGCGGTGAGCTTGCGCACTTGCAAGTCCTCCAGTGGTCCATTGGTGCTCATGGTAGCTCCAAAAAAGACCCGCCGTCACACGTCGGCGGGGTGTGGAAAACCGGGTTGACGAAAGGGGATCAGATGACAACGGGGGAGGGACAAGGCGCAACTTGGGTGCGGTTCCTGTTCGCCTGGCGCTCCCGCTCGTTGAGTCGGGCGCGGTGCTCGCGGATGCCGCGGCGGATGCAACCGGCCACGTAGTAGTCGCGGGCGGTCATATCAAACGGGATCATCGTCATGGGTTGCTCTCCAGTGAATCGGACCACCAAAACGCCCCATCACAACGGTAGGGACGCTTTGGCGGTCAGACTCATGCTTGTAAGGCATGGAATCTGACCGTCGCCAGCTTCCGGGAGCGCCTCCAGCTCGCCTAGGAATCCCGTACAGATGGCCCCGCTCTTTCTGGCGGTGACCCGGTATCCGTGGCGGCCTTCATCGGCCCTTACACTTCCCGGCGCGGCTAGTGTTCCCAGCTCCCCGCGTTCTGCCGTGGGCGGCGCTCCTGCCTGCCCCTTTCCTACTGTCCCGACCGCACCCTGCGACCGTTGTTCGATGGTGGGCATTATGCCCGTTTGTTCCCGGTTTGTCAATCACTCCCGGTAGTGGGAGGATTGAGCCGGACGTTACCTGCGGTGCGCTCAGGGGCCTTTGGGGCTAGTCCTCAGTGCTGGCGGGATAAGCTCTAGGTGCTGTCGATCCATCGGTCGCACGTCTGTCGCCGCCTTTTCCGCTGCCGCCGTGCTGCTGGCGACGGGTATAGATTAGATCAATCCCCGCATGGCTGTCAATACCCCGATGGCAACGATTTTTGGATGGTCGCAGGGAGCGCCTAGCGCGCGCGTGGGGAGCTTCTATAGGCGGGGCGGTAGGGATGCCCGTGGCGGGCCTTGCGTGGGCCGTGGCGGCGCATTGGCTGGCCGTGGTGGGCGGCAGGTGGGCATAGGCTGGGGCAGGGTGCGCCGAGGTGGTAGGCAGGTGTGCCGAGGTGGTGCCGAGGTGGACGCGTGGCGGTCAGGGCAAAAAGACAGATAGGGACAGACAGAGGCGCGAACATTTGAGCGCGGATGTCCGCAGGTTGCCCAGGTATCGCATGGGATTGCCTAGGCACTGGATACCTAATCCGGTGGTTCACCTTTGGAATCAGCAGGTTAGCCGAGGTGGTGACGCCGCAGGTGACGCGAAGGGGGGGGCGCATCGTGCCTTTGCGCTACAGGGGGCGACCCCCTACGGGGGGTGATCGCGCGGTTCCAAGTAGTTGGATACCCCTTCGGAAATTTGCCGCAAACGTTTCGACCCCCTCAGTCGCGCGAGGAGGGAGCCTCAGTCACACCGGAGCGCTTCCGCGTTGCCACGACAGCGAACCAGGCGAGCGACCCAAGTCCCCATAGGACGCACACAGGCACAGCCCAGGTCATCCCTCGGTTGTACGCGAGGATCGCCAGGAGCGGGTTGATGGGCGTGACGCCCGCGATGAGCAGGATCAGGAGAAGTCGGTGCATGGGAGTTCCGCCGCAGTGGCACCCAAGGAGGACAGAGGAACACCCCAAGAGTGCATAGGAGGACTGTAGTTCTACTTGGTGGTGAATACCAATGAATAGAACTCTACAGTCCCACTATAGTAATACTTAGGTCTATCTAATGATAACAGCTCTGTCAAGCCCCCTAGGAGATGACGGTCTGTGTGGTCCGGTAGACTTGGCGTTTGCCCTAGACAGCTCATCAAGACCACATGGCATCGCTCAATAGCATCCTCACCCGGTTCGCGGCTTCGATCACGCTGGCTTGTGTAATCCTTGTGGGAGTACCGGCTCTGTATCAACATGTAAAGATGCGAGATGCGGACGCCGTGGCGGAAAGAAGCCGCGGACTTATTAACGACGATAACACCGCCCCAAGCGTTGTGGAGCAGCAGGTGCGTATCCTTGATTCCGCGCTTACTGAGTCGGCGGGATGCGAGTACATGAGAGACCTGTTACTCCAGTTCCTTGTCGGAATACCCTTGATCGTATGGTTCGTCGCCTTGGCTGTAATGTGGTGGTTCAAGGAAGACGACTTGACTCTCTAGCTGAACAGTTCAGGACGCTGCAAATCATCAGCGCGATATTCCCCTTCAATAGTTATAGGGTACGGGCCGCTACGCATGGGAGGTGTCAGATGGCTTCGCGGGTAAACGGTAAGGGTTGCTTGGGGTCGCTACTGGTCTTAGAAGATGACCCCGACCTGTCAGAGATGTTGCAGGAAATCCTGGTGAATTTCGGCTATGAGGTCGAGGTTGTTGCTTCCTCCGCGCAAGCTTTAGACCAACTGGCGGCAAAAGTGTTCCACGCGGCAATCTTAGATATTCATATCGAGGATGGTGGCTCCATGTCGGTCGCTGACTGTCTCTTGTCGAATCGAATACCCTACATGTTTGCCACGGGGCTTCCCAATCCTCAACTGCCCACCATTCACCAATGGGCTACCTTTCTTCAAAAGCCGTATCGCATAAACGATCTCATGGGGGCCTTGGAACGGACGCGTCAGATGGGGATTCCAGTTTAGGCGCATCCTTGCGCCGTTAAGTCATGTCCGTTTTCTAAGGAAGCGCTTGTTGAAAGTGTCGTAGGTCTGCACCGGTGGACCGCTGTAGAGGTCCGTCGAGCAGGCCATGAGGACTGCTTCGGTCGCGTTGTGGCCTGCCTTCATGGCGGCCAGGGCAATCGCACCACCACTACCGGCGACGAGGAAGTCGCGCCGGAGGTCGAGAGGGAGACCGTCGTGGTAGAAGGCCACCGGGTTGTCCCGCAGGCCGACCACGAGGATCGTGTACTCGCCCTTGGTCAGTTCGTCGAATCCCTCCGACAGCTCGCGCACGGCTCGCTGGATGTGGGAAGTGGTGCCCGCGCCGAACACCACCAGGTCGCGCCCGGTGGTGTCGGTGGTGCGGTAGAACTTCTCCTCCTCGTACCGCAGATCACCAGCGGTGACCTGCGAGTCGATAGCAACGAGCCGGCCGTCAAAGGCCAGCGTGGTCACTGCTTGATGTGCTCCCGCCAGTAGCTCGGGGTGAACGCAGCCCACTCGATGTCGCTCACGTCATCCCACAGGCGCTCCGCGGCATTCCGCAAGTGCTCCCACAGGCCGCCGAGGACGACGTAGGGCAGCGCCAGGAACACGGCGACGAACAGCCAGCCGGTGTAGGTGCGACGGGAGGTCTCGCGCAGGCGCTCCGGGAGCCACTGCGAGGCGAGGGCAATGCGCAGCGCTACGTACCCCTTGGCGCGCTCGTAGGCGCGCACCAGGCGCTCGCTGGCGCGGTTGTAGATGGTCTTGATGGTCACTTGGAGTTCCAGAGTTTGACTTCCGCCTCGCGGCGGTCGATGAGGCCGGGCAGGTCCGTCAGCACGCCCTTGACGCGACCCTTGGTCCATCGGCGGAGCTGTGCGGGCACCGCCGCGTAGTCGCCCGCGTTGAGCACGCGGAGCAGGGTGGAGCTGGCGAAGTTGCCCTCGCCGAGGTTGAACACGAAGTCGATCAGAGCGGCTTCCTGCGGCGCGCTGAGGGGCACGCGCACGTATCGACGGACGACCGTAGCGGCCTTGGAGAGGTCAGCCTCCAGCAGCTCCACAGCGCGTTCCTCGGTGATGCGGAGGCCGGGCTTCACGTCACTGCCGGTGTGGCCGTAGCCGATGGTCCACTTGTCTGCGGGGCACAGGTAGGCCACCAGGCGCAGACCCTCCGACTTCATCGTCAGAGGGCGCGCGAGCTGGACAGCCTGGCTCACACCGGGGCGTAAGGGTTCGACTGGCCGCCCTGGGTGTGGCAGCAGGGAGCGTGGTTGCAGTCGCACGGCGTTACCGGCGCGGGTGCGCTCGGGCCGTCGTTGTCGTCGTCGTTCTTGCGGCGCAGGAACAGGTACAGCAGGGCAGCGGCGGCGAGCGCCATCAGCCACGCAGCGAGCGTGTTGGACATTGGGTCTCCTACAGGATGTCGAGGTAGTTGTCGGGTGACGGCACGCGGCCGGTCACGGACTGGATGAAGGAGGCGTACTCGCGGTCGAGCAGCTCCTCCAGGTAGCGCTGCTCCTCCTTGGACACGTCTCGGGAGAGCTGGTCGGCCCAATACTTCACGGCCATCGCCAGCGCTTCGAGGCGGTCGTCGTGGCGCAGTGCGCCGCGGTCGCGCGTGATGCGCGTCAGCTGGTAGAACAGCTGGTACTTCTGCTCGGACTTCTGATCGGCGCGGATGATCGAGGCATCGACCACCAGGCGATGCTGGTTCAGTACCGGCTCCAGCACGTCGATGATTCGGTTCTCCTTCGAGGTGCCATAGTGCTTCACCTCCTCGATGGAGCACGGGTACACGCGCGCCAGGACGCCGGAGAGCATCTTGGCGAACATGCCGTCGCCGAAGTTGGCCTCAATGAGGACTGCGGAGACCTTCTCGGCGCGCGCGATGTGCGCCAGGGTCTCCAGCGTGTCGTCGTCGTAGCCGCCCTTGGTCGCACCAGCACGGCGCGCGTAGAGCATGCCGCGAAGCATGCCGACGACCGCGTAGCCGGTTTCGTCGCCGCCTCGGCCCGAGGGGTCGATGGCGAGCACCTTGCCGGTGAACTCCTCCATTTCCGAGGCGAGGTACATGGGCCGGTACAGGCGGTCGCCGGTGAAGCCCACGGACGGGATGTCGCTGACGATGTACTCCGGGCCGCTGCTGTAGACCACGCGGATCGGAGCGACCTCGCGGTCCACGTCCATCACGATCAGGTCGGACAGCTTGAGCGGGTACTTCTCGGCGTCGGACAGCGACGCATCGAGCATGAACTGGAGCATGAAGCCGGAGCGTCCGTAGGACGCCTCGCGCTCCATCAAGTCCTCATCGGAGAAGCGGACGCTCTCGCAGTTCTTCCAGGCGAGCTTGGGGTTCGCGTCGAACGCATCGGCGATCATCGGCGCGAGGCGGTCGCCGTACACCTGGCGGTGCTTGGTGTCCTTCGGGTAGCGCGCAGGCCAGATGCGGATGACGTAGCCGCGCTCGGGCAGCTTGTTGTAGAGCGACTCCTCGGTCTGCGGAGTGCCGAGGTAGATGATCTCGCCGCCCGGCTTGAGCACCGCATCGAACTCCTTGACCAGCTCGGCGAGCTTCTCGCGCTGCACGACGGTCATGGAGTTCTTCGGGACTTCGATGTCGTCCGCGATGATGGTGTCGGCGCGGGAGCCGGTGAGCTGGCCGTTGATACCGACCGACTTCACCGAGGGCGACTGATCGGGCTGCGCGGGGCCGACATCGAACGCCAGGTTCGAGTTGCGCTGGTCGGGACGCGGGCGCAGGTGTTGCAGCTCAGGCAGGGTTTCGATCAGGCGCTTGACGAACACCGAGAACGCATCGGCGCGTTCCTTCGATGCCGATACCACCATGATCTTGTGCTGGGGGTCTTTCCAGAGGAGCCAGCAGACGTAGGCGGCCGTCACCCAGGACTTGCCGACGCCGCGGTACGCCATGATGACGCGACGGCGCGGGCCGGTTTTCAGGAACTCGCAGATGTCGTACTGGATCGGAGTGGGGCTTGGTAGCCCCAGCTCCTTCCATACGTACCAGGCGAAGTTGCGGAAGTCCTCGAAAGGGTGACGAACGTGGAGGCTCGTCATGCCCTCCATCAGTTCAGCCGCCCATCCTCAGCGGGATCGAACGGGAACTCGGACACCTTGTCGGCCAGCTTGCCCAGCGGTGAGCCGGGCGGCGTGGCCGCAACGTCGATGCCGTTGTCCTTGAGAAACTGCCGGGCCACGTTGAGGATCGAGGCCAGGCCCTTCGCGTCCGACTCCATCGAGTCGATGGTGTCGGCGAGCTTGTCCGCGACTGCGGCGTGCAGTCGCTCCAAGGCATCCTTGGGGGCGGTCACTTGTTGACGACGCGGTTCAGTACGGTCTCCAGCGCGGACGTGCCGAGCGACGCCAGGATGCACGCGAGCGCGACCTGGGCGACGAAGGAGACGCCGGGGATGAAAATGACGATGGCACCAGCGGCAAGGCCGGTAGCGCCAGAGAGGATTGCGCGGCCGAGCGCCTGCTTCCAGGTGATCGGATCGTTCGACGTGAGCATCTTTGCGATGCCCACGATGAGGCCGACGCCCGCGAGAGCGCCGACCAGCTTCACTTCATCGTGCATTAGGTCTCTTGTAGGTGGTGGATGCGTTAGAGCGGACGACCGAAGCTGTACTCGTAGTTGCCGGTCAGGGTGATCTGCGTGACGCCATCGGTGACGACGACAGTGAACTGCCCCATGCGGGAGGTGTTCCGCCCCGAGGCGGTCACAGTGCCGCCGAGGCCGCTGCCGGAGATCGACGCGCCGCCTGTGACGGAGCGGGAGACCACGGAGTAGTTGCCGGTGCCGCCCGAGCAATAAACGCTGAACGACTCGCTGACCGTGCCGTTGGTGGACTGAGGCCAGTTACCCATCAGGTAGCTCGGCGACAGCGATGCTTGGAACGGCGTCGCCTTGACCGCGTTGTAGAACTGCGAGGCGTAGATCGGGCCGCTCGTGGGGACGCCGTAGTTGGCCGGAACGTCGGGCACCAATCCACGTCCTCGGTAATACTGGTCCGCGTAGATCGGGTAGCCGCCGCCAAACTCGGCGCGGATCATTTCCCAGGAGATAGGGCCGGAGCCGGGGAGGGCCATCAGGCACCTCCCCCAAGGTCCGCGACGCGCTTACGCAGCGCCTGCACCTCAGCGATCAGGAAGGGAACAGCCTTCTCCCACTGGATCGTCTTGATGCCGTTTGCGTGCGTGGCGACCATCAACGAGTAGACCTCCTCGGCCTCCTGCGCGATGCCGCCGACCTCATGCTCCGCACTCGGGTGGAACGTGGGATTCAACTCGGCGATAGCTTCGGCGTCCCAATCGAACTCGCGCACACGGAATCGGTCGAAGAAGTCGCCCACCTTGGAGGCCGAGGCGTCCACGATGTTCTTCTTGAGACGCGCATCGGACGCATAGGCGACGATGTTGCCCGTGGCGATCCAATTGTTGCTTGCGTCGCGGTAGGCGCACCACGCGAAGGCATTGTTGGCGAGGAAGCCGTGCTGGTTGTCGTTACAGTGTATCCAGTGCGTCGTGCCGGCGTCCGTGTCGTAGCAGGCGATGGTCGGCGAGTAGCTCTCCAGTCGGAGATCGCCGCCGCTTCCGCCCGGCCCCGAAAGGCACAGACCCTTGCCGTTGTAGTTGCGAATCCAGGTGTTATCGGCCATGTACCAGCCGCCACCGTGGACCTGGTGATACCAGCCCGTACCGGACGTGTTCGAGCGCATCCAGTTGTTGCAGTAGACCTCACCGACAGCGGTGATGTTCTGTGCGCTCACATGACTGGCGAAGTTCGCACTGTTATCCCCGTTGATACGGAACAGCCACACGTTGTTCGTCGCGTCCCAAATGCCGGTGTTCGGCGTAGCCGTCGCAGCGAAGCGGATGGACCGCCCGCCAGTCGGGTTGAGCTGCACCGACAGGTCACTCGCCCCGCCAATGTTGATGAGGTTGGTGAACTGAGCGCTCGTCGAGTTCGCCTTGGCGTCCAGTGCGCCTTGGAGGCCGCTGACGTTGGCGATGGTGTGCGTGTGGCCCGCGTCGGCCTTCCCTGCCGGGTTGAAGTTCGCCGAGGTCCAGACGGTGCCGCCAGCGTTGAGGGACGCGACGCCACCCGTACCGTCCGCAAACCGGAACTCAATCGAGTTGGCTGTCGGGGGGACGTAGACGTAGCGATCCAGCGAGCCGAGATAGACCACACCAGCCGCCGCATTGCCGCCGAAGCCCTGCGCACGAATCTGACCGGCCGCGAACGTCTTGATGCCGCCGATGCTCTGATCGTCGGTGACGTTGACGACGTTGGCGATGTCGGTGGAGTTGTGCGTGTGGCCGACAGCGGACTTGCCATCCAGGGCCGATTGTAGCCCCGTGACGTTGGCGATGGTGTGCGTGTGCGAGGACGCTGCCTTGCCGTCGAGCGCGGTCTGGAGACCGGTCACGTTGGCGATGGTGTGCGTATGCGACGCCGCAGCCTTGCCGTCGAGCGCAGCCTGCACCGCAGTGCTTACCGGCTTGTCCAGATCGGCGGTGTTGTCCACCTTGTCCAGACCCACCTGAGCCTTCGTGTGCGAGTGCGTGCTGGGCGGATAGGTCGTCGGCTTGCCGGTGACTTGGGTGTTGAAGTCCACGTCGCTGCGGGTTGCCAGCGCGCCCAGGCCGCCGATGTCACCAGCAACGAGCGACACGTCGCCCTGCTTTCCGGCGACGCTGGTTACCTGATCGGTGTTGTCGATCTTCTCCCAGGTAGCGCCGTAGAGCGCCTGGTCGCCGACTCGCCAGTGGATGTCACCGACAGTGCCTTCGCCGATCACCTTGTAGAAATGCCCCTTCACCGGGTTGGTCGGGAACGCACCCGTGCTGGCATCCCACGATCCCATGTAGACCAGCGAGCCGGTGACGGCAGCCTGCGCCTGGGCGGCCCAATGCTTCGCCGAGAACTCGCCCGGCGACACCTCGGTGCCCTGCGGGGCGTTCGCGTACAGGTTCGCCTTGTCGCGGGCAGCCTCGGCAGCGGTCTTGGCCGACGATGCGGTCTGCGCCGAGGTCGAGGCAGCCGACGCCGAGCCGGACGCAGCGGAGGCATGACCGGCCGCGGTGGTCGCCAAGCCAGCAGCCTCGCCAGCCTTGGTCGACGCAGCGGACGCCTGGGCTTCCGCCCGGTTGGCCTGGGTGGTTGCCTGGGTGACCGAGGTCGCTGCGGCGGTCGCGCTGTCGGCGGCTGCGGCAGCCGATGCGGCGGCAGCGGTGGCGTCAGCTTCCGCGCGGTCGGCCGCGTCGGTCGCATAGCCCAGGATAGTCTGCGCCTGATCCCGTGACGTGGCGGCAGCAGTCGCCGCTGCCTGCGCGTCCGAACGCGCCTGACCCGCTGCGGTGGCCGACGTGCCCGCCTGGCTTGCAGAGCCAGCCGAAGCCAGCGCCGAGGTGGCCGAGGCCGTCGCCGAAGCGGCGGCGTCCACTGCGGAGCTTGCCGCCTCGGTGGCGCTGTCGGCAGCCTCGGCCGCCTTGGCAGCAGCGAAGGTCGCCGCGTCGGCGGTGGCCTGCACGTCGTCGTCGATGCTCGCAGCGGATTCCGCAGCGCGCACGGCGGATGCTTCGGCAGCGTCGGCGAAGCCGGAGGCGTCATCTGCGGACGCCTGTGCGGCGTTCGCCATGCCGGTTGCCACGGACACCAGGTCGCGCACCTGCACGACCGAGCCGGTCAGCTCGTCGGTCAGCCCGGCCACGTCCTTCTGGAGCTGCGGGAACGAGGGGAGGGTGTGGTTGTTGCCCAGGCCGTCCGTCACGACGACGGTGCCTTCCTCCTGAGTCAGCAGCGCGATCATCTGATTCTCGCGCCGGTTCCAGCGGTCTACCAGCGTCGAGAGGCGCGAGGCCAGCTCGGCGTTGGAGACGTAGCCGGGGGTAGTGCTCATGCGGTGCTTGGATTCTCTCTGAGGGTTATCGGATGCCGAAGGCGAAGCCGCCAATCGACGTGATGAGGTAGTTCGGGTAGGCCGGGGCGTCGTAGCCGTGGACCTGCGGAGGCGGACTGGATGCGCGGCAACGCACGCGGAACGCGCGGGCACCGCCTGTCCATGCCCCGGACGCCGAGAGCGTCACCGACTGCTCGTAGGTGTAGAAATTGGACGCGGTGAAGGTGTTGCCGTCGCCGCCCATCTGCTGAATCAACGCGCGGTACATCGGCGGTTCGTGTGAGGCGATGACGACCCATACGGAGTCGCGCAGCTCCTCCAAGATGACGTGCAGCCCGTAGACGCGCGTGTTCGCGGTCACGGTCACCGACACGGAAGGCGTATGACCCTCGCCAGCCAGCACCGGAGCGCCGAGCCAGAACTCGTGGATCGCCACCCAATCGCCGAGCGGGATGAAGTTGTTGCCCGCCTGGTAGCAGAGGCTCGTTGCCCCGGTCCACCACACGCCGGTCGCCGACTGGAACTGCCCCACGATGTTGGGGGCATTGACGCGGCCTCGGAAGAACGCGCCGCCGTTGCGGTCCACGTAGAACACCGCGTTGTTGGCGTTCTTCGCGCCGGAGCCGACCCACAGGGGCCAGTCGCCGAGGTTGGAGATTTCCACGCGGAACTCGGCAGCGTTGACGATGTTGCCGTTGCCGTCGAGAGTGTGGGTCTTGAACGTGCCGCCGTTGATCGTGCCCGCGTTCGCCGTGAGTGCGGCTAGGGAGTTCACCCTGATCTTGTCCGCAGTGATCGTCCCGTCCACCACCAGCGCACCTTGGATACCCACGGTGGACTGGCCGCCGACTGTACCGATCACGAACGGATACTTGATGCTCGCCAGGGTGCCGCCCGAGGTGTACTGCGGGTGGACGAAGGCGAAGCGATCCGCGGTGACGATGAAGTCGCTGCCGGTCTGCGGGTTGGCGGAGAGGGCGATACCGGCGACCACGGGGACGCCGTTGATGGTGCCCGCGTTGATCTTGACCGAGTAGTTGGCCTGCCACTGACCGTACATGCCGGAGTGCTGCCCGGCGACCACATTGAACTCCTGCCGGATGGTGGCGAAGTCGCCGTCCTTGAACGCCTGGACCTGCGTGGCCGCGATGGCCTGTGCCTGCTCGGCGGTGATCTTGGTGGTGTTGAGCTGCTGCACCAGCGCGCCGGTCGGAGAGGTGACATCCAGGTCGGCCTTGCGCCAGCCGGTGCCATCCCAAATCTGCGTCAGGTACGCGCCGGTCTGCCCGGTCTTGACCCAAAAGGTCGGAACCTTGAAGCCGCCAGCGGGCGGGGAGGGCTGTGCGTCCGAGAAGATCGTCGGCGCGGTGCTGGTCTCAAGCGTGGACACCTGGGACGCCAGGGCTTCGCGTGCGGACGCTTCGGTGTCGATGCGCTGCTCGAAGGCAGCCGAAACAGCCGACACCTGGCCGTCGATCTCGTTGGCGATCCCCTGCGGCACGTTCGCGCCGTAGCTCGCCGCCATCTGCTGCCGGAATGCCGTGTTGGCACCCTCGGCATCCGTCAGGGCTTCCGTGGTCTCGGCCAGGCCAGCGATGTTCTCGCCGTGGCGAACCACTGCCGTCTCAACGTCGGACACGCGGGCCTTGGTCGCGTCAACCTCGGCCATGACTGCGGTGCGGACCTGCGCCGCGCTGTCCTCGATCTCTGCGCCGAGGCGTTGCTCGGTGGCCGCGCGCGCCGCTTCGGTGGTGCTCTCCACCTCGTCGATGCGCTGGTTGAGCGCTGCGGAGATTGTCTTGCCGTTCTCGACCACCTGGCCTTGCAGCTCGGTGATCGCCTCGACGCGCGCAGAGTGCTCGTCGGCGATGGCGCGATTGACCTCCAGGAACCGTGCTTGGTTACTCTGCTCGCCGTAGTCCACCCGCGCGAACAGGTCGATGATCTGCTGCGCGATGACCTTGTTGCCTTCGGTCAGCAGCCCGATCTCATGGGTGGCCGTGCTGATCTTGTCGCCGTAGTCGCGCTGCACGTCGAAGAACTCGTGCGAGCGCATGATCTCCTCCAGGATCGCCTCGGCGTTCACGTCGATGAGGTCGATGCGGGTCAGCAGGTCTTGCAGTGCTGGCGAGCGGAGGAGCTGCTCGATGATTGCATTGAGGTCCGGGTTGCCACCGGGGTTACCGGGGCCGCCACCGGGGAGGCCGCTGCCGCTACCGAACTCGGCGAGTTCCTGGTGTGCGTACAGTAGTTGGCGGAACGACTTGGACAAGTCGCGCGCCGGGAGGTTTGCGCCTTCCTTGTAGTTGACCAGGAGGGCGTCAATCGGCGTGAATCGCCGGATGGTCACAGTGTAGGGTGCGTCGAGCACGCCATCCTGCGACGGAATCTCGATGGTGCTGGCGTCCACCCACGACACGGAGACAGCGCGGGCCGCGTCCGGTTCACCGACGAACGCCCGGATGTGTTCGCGGGCGATGTACAGGAACGGCACGGTGAACCGCGTAGGGCCTCCCTCGTAGGTGTAGAGCACGAAGGAAAGGCCGCGCGATAGTTCGATCATGCGTCCTCAAAAAGGTGGAGGCCCCGAAGGGCCTCCTGGTTACGGTCGATCAGTCCCGTCCTTGCGGTCGGGGAACTGCTGTAGGGCTTGATCCGCGATGTTGCGGACGCCCGTCATGTTGTTGAACCACCAAATCTTCCAGAAGTCGCGCATCTGCTTCTCGGTGATCTCCTCGTCGTCGCGGATGGCCGAGCCGATCATCCGCGTGCTGCCGTAGACCTTGTTGAACAGGTCGATGGACGGGATGCCCATCACGCCGTTCTCCAGGCCGGTCGAGCGGTTGTTGGCGAATACCGGGTCGTTGCCCAAGGCGTCAGCCCACACTGCGTCGGTGACTGCGGGGATGACGTTCGACCAGCTCGATTGCGCGACAGCGTTCTTGTAGAAGTTAGCCTGCGTGAGCTGCTTCTTCCGCTGCTCGGGGTTGCCAGCGGTGTTGATGTACGTGCGAGCCGCCCAGCCCATCCCTGCTGCCGAGGTGGACAGCACGACCATCGCGTAGGTGCGCCAGTCGTCGTAGTGGTGGACCGAGTTCAGGAAGTGGCGGGTGAAGCTGTTGATCATGAAGCTGCGGAACTGCGTGACGATGCGGCCGGTGGTGGAGTGCATCAGCTCGATGCTGTCCGAGGCATCACCTTCGAGAACCTGGTGTCGCGTCACGCGGAACAGGAATGCCGCCATGCGCTCGCGCGTCTGGAACGGCAGCTTGTCCGGGTCGATCTGCTCGATCTGTCGCTTGCCTTTCAGGTAGCCGAACACGTCGGCCTGGGCCTTCTCGTCGAGGCCCCAGGTGCGCAGGCGGGCCACTTCGGCGTCCGACAGCTTCTTGGCGTTCGCCATGTCCAGCAGCCGCAGCAGCGTGGCGCGACCGGCGATGCGTTGGAGCATCGTGTTGATCGGGGCCATGCCGGATGCGACCGAGGTGACGTGCGTCGCCATGTTCATCGCGTTGTCGATCTTCTCGCCGTGCTTGACATTGAACGTCTGCGGCACGAGCGCGTCCTCGTCCAGGCGCAGGAACGGCGGGTTGCGCAGCCAGTCGGTGCCGGGTGCGAACAGTCGCTCCATCACGCGCGCCTCCTGCGAGGACAGCTTGCCGTCAGCACCGCGCACCAGGAAGTCGCGGGCGGCACCCACGGAGTTCCAGAAGTTGCGGAGACCAGCATGCGCGATGGTCGGGCCAAGCTCGGCGAACAGCGAGAAGCCTACCTGGTTCATCACGCGGGCGAAGTTCCAGTTGCGCAGGAACCGCGCGTAGCGTGCGCCACGGCTGGCGGGATCGAGTTCGGTGCTGCGACCGAAGGTGGACTTGAGGCCGATGTCGATCAGGCGCTCGATGTCCTTCACGTCGTCGCCGGACTTGCGGGCGTCGCTCTTGAGCTTCGACACGAAGCGGTCGAGCTGTGCGCGGTTCTTGATGCCAGCCTTCGACGATAGCGCCGACCAGCCGGTGATCTCGCGCATGTAGCGGGTCATCACCGAGTCCACGTCGTTGTCGAACAGGTCGGCCATCGAGACCTGCACGTCCTCGCCAGCCTCGTTGCGGATGGTGGTGGAGTAGGTCTCGTCGAGGTCGATGCGCTTCTTCGCGCGGTCGAGCTTGCCCGACTCGTAGGTCTTGCGCTCCAGCTTGGACAGCAGCTCTTGCGACCGCACGGGCGAGACGCCCGCCTCGGTCAGCATGTTGCCGATCTCCTCGACCGAATCGTTGTCCAGCGGGCGGACCAGCAGGTCCATCCCGTCGCCCTCGAAGTTCGCCTGAGCGCGCTTGAGGTAGGAGCGTGCAACCGCCCCGAGCAGCTCGTCGTCGATCTCGTCGCCTTCGTCGGCGGCGGCCTCCCATGCGCGACGCATGGCGGGCTTGATGAGCTGGTCGATCACGTCGTCCTGGTGGAGCTGCATTTCGCCGAACAGGCGCTTGAAGCCCTTGCCGCTCCAATAGCGCGGCAGGTAGTTGCCGTTCTGCGCCACGTTGGCGAAGCCGTCGAGGTTGCTGTCCTGCGCCAGCTTGAGCGCATCCCGCATCGCCTTGGCGACGCTTCCGGCAGCCTTGGCGGCTTCCGGTGACACGTCCGGCGCACCGCGCACGGCACGGCCGACCTCCTCGTTGAACTTGGCGCGCTCGGAGAAGTTCCACCAATGCGTGCCCGTCCGTTGCTTGTAGGCGTCCCACGCGGCGTTCACTCCGCTCCGCCATTCCGTCTCCATGACGGCCAGGTGGCGCTTGGCGAACTCGCTGGTGGACTCCTGGACCGCGACGGAGCGATCGGTGTAGCCGACGCCATCGCGGAACAGCAGGCGGCCCGCCTCGCGCACCAGCGGCGACTTGGCGCTACCCATGCGGGCAGCAAGATCGCGGCGGACGGTGGCGAAGTGGGGCGTGATGTGCGCGTTGACCAGCGCCTTGTCGGTGAACTCCTGCTCGAATGCGGTCTCATTGCGCAGCGGGAGGACGCCGGGCGTCGGGTCGGTGGTGGCGGTGCCAGCAACGCGGGCGGCCGACAGCGAGTCGTCACCAGCCAGCCGCTTCACCACGTCAGGCTTGACCTCGCCATCGAACAGGGCACCCCGGCGAGCGCCGAGGGCACCACCGAACGCGAACGACAGGGCGGCGCTCTGCACGCCATCCGCGAGCGTCTGCTCGGGGTCGTAGGTGGAGGTTGCGGCCGACATCAGCGCGGAGGTGCCCGCAGCCTGTAGACCGGAACGCACCGCGTTGGCGAGGCGTCCGGCCTTGGCTGCGTACCCCAGGCCGCCCGTGGCGAGATCGAGGCCGGTTGCCACCGGGTCGGTGAAGCCGAGGGCGATCTGTCCGCCCAGGCCAAACTGCGCCAGGTCGTCGTCCGCCATCTGATTCATGAAGGCCACGGATTCCAGATAGGAGAGGTGCTCGTCGGACGTGGCCCGGCCGAACAGCTCCCACTGCTCCGGGCGCAGGCCCATCGACTCCCAACGCTTGCGCGCGTCTGCGGGAATGCGATAGCCCTGCTGCGGCTCGTAGCCCAGCTCGGTGATGAAGCGGTCGATGAAGCCGATGCCGCCCTTTGCCTGGGCAGCGCCCCATCCGTCCCATACGGTCGTCTGATCCTTCCGGCGCTGCGCGGCCTCTCGCTGCTCCTTGCGCTCGCGCACGGCTTGCACGATGGGCTGCTGGGTTGCCGGCTTGACGATGTTCTCGTCTGCGCCGGGTAGGGATTCAAACATGCGGTCTTACTTCCTCGTCAGGTACTCCAGGAAGTCCTCGGGGACTGCCGGGGTGGTGGTGGTTTGCTTGGTGCCCGCGTTGGGGACCAGCGGCTTGGTGAGGTCGAACTTGGGCAGCTCGAAAGCGGCGGCCTCGGCGGCGCTGGCGTCGCGCTTGGCGATGGTCGCGGGGACTTCCGTTGTCGCCGACTGCGAGCGCAGGTCGCGGATGTTCCGGGACTGATCCGCCCAGGTGGTGCGCTGCTCGACCCGACGACGCGCCTGGGATTCCGCAAGGTCTCCCTTCCAGCGCTGGTGCTGTGCCGCGATGGCACGCGGGTCGAAACCGATGGCGCGGCCGGTGTCAGGGTCAGGGATCAGCCAGTTGTCGGGGCCGACGATCTGCCACTGCCCAGGATTGCGGGGATTGGGCAGGGCCGACAGCTCATCCGGGTCGCGGCCGAGCTTGCGCGCGACCGTCTGGATCAGCTCGTCTACCGCTGGCTCGGCACCCTGCGGCATGCCGATGTTCGGCACGCGGCGGCCGTTGACGGTCGTGCGCTGGGCGTCGATCTGACCGACCGCTGCACGGATGGCGGCTTCGCCGGACACGCCGCCACGAGAGGCGATGCGCTCGGCTTCCTGGCGGATGCGGTGCAGCTCACGCGGGTCGCGCGGCTTGCCGTCGATCTCCAGGTAGTCCTTGATGCCGGACTTCCAGGTGTCGTTGATGACCGAGCGGGCCTCCTCGACTTCGCGCTTCGGTTGCGTCAGGACGCGAGCGGCCTCCTGGTGCGACTGACCGCTGCGCCGGGTGTCGTAGAGGTACTGGTCCAGCATCGCGGCAGCCTCGCCGCCAGCGACCGTATCGGCGTACTTGGGCGAGACCTTGCGGAGCTGTTCGTACAGCGTCGCGGCGTTCTGGAAGTTCTCCTGGAACGCCGGGTCGGCGCGCTTGAGGATGCGTTCGAGCTGAGGGATGACGATGCCCTGCCGTGCCCACTTCTGGAGCACCTGGCCGCGTGTGGCCTGCGGGGTTTCCTCCCACTCCTTACCGGCCTGCTTCTTGAGGTCGGCGTCGCTGATCTCGTAGGGGTTGCCCCCGGCGACCAGCTTGCGGATGCGCTCCTCTCGGGCGCGCTCCTTCGCTTCCTGCTCCCAGCGGCGGAGAGTCTGCTCCTGCTGGTTGTTCCAGTAGCGCTTGAAGGACTGGAGGTCGCCGCCGCTCAGGCCGAACTTGCTGGCCCAGGTGTCGATGGTCTTGTGGGTGAGCTGGCCGCGATCCGCGAGGCCCTGGAGCGTCCACTCCGCCTCGGCCATCGCCTGCTTGCGTGCCTCGTCCTCGCGGTGTGCGATTACGCGGGCACCAGCGGCAGCCGCCGCGCGCAGCTCGTCGCCGTGCTCGGTGTTCATCAAGCCTGGCTGGCCGTCGCCGCGGTCCTTCTCCAGGAACGCCAGGATCGACTGAGGATCGCGGTTGCCCGCAGCCAGCTCCTCCTTGGCGGCCTCGACGTAGAGTTCGTCCACGTCGCGCTTGTTGAGGTAGGCGTACTCCTCCTGATCCAGCATCGCGTACAGGCCGTTCATGCCCTCGGAGGTGAGGAACGTGCCGCCCTTGATGCCGTCGCGGATGATCGCGGTCAGCGACTCCTTCTGCCGCACCAGCATTTCCCGCATCGAGTCGGCCTGCCACTGCTGGCGGACCTGCTGCGCGGCGCGCATGGCGACCGGCATCAGGGCCTTGCGGACCTGCGGGTCTTGGAACTCGGGGTTCTGCGTCAGCGCCGCCATCCGCTCCTTGATGAGCGGCTCGATGTCGGTGCCGGGTTCGGCCTTGGCGATCTCCTTGGCCGCTTCGATCTGCCAGTCGCGGACGCGGATGATGCCGTCAGCCTTGAGGTAGCCGCGACGCCATGACTCCGACTGCTGGGCAACGAAGTCCTCGGCCTGCCGGGGCGTACCCTCGGCGTCCTCCTGCATACGTTGGGTCGCCGCGGCGGTGTACTGCTCGCGGCTGTTGGAGATCATCTGCGAGTTGACGGAATCCGAGACGCGCGTCAGCACCGCAGCGGCGGTGCGAGAGAGGGCACCGGCACCAGCGGAGGACGCCTGGTCAGCCTGCACCGCCAGAACGGGGCGCTCGGCGAGACGCTGCGGCACCTGCGCGCGGCGGATGATCTCTTGGGGTTTCGTGCGAGCCACGGGTTACTCGTCTCCGGGGATGGAATAGCGCTTGTAGGTTTGGATGTTGCTGTAGGCGTTCGCGCCTGACTGCATCACGCCGCCCATCGCCTCGGCATTGCCGGTGCGGATACGAGCGCGTGCTTCGGAGCCGCTTTCGACGACTCCGTTCCTGCGGTTCTTCTCGATGAGGGCCACGTCACGGCCAGCCTGGGCCATGATGTCGTTCGCCAGCAGCTCGACCGAGTTGCCGGACACTGCCGCTTCTGCTGCGGAGGCGCGCATCGCGGATCGCAGTGCGCGGGCCTCCTCCATGCGCTGTTGGGTGCGCTCGGCGGCCTGGTCGTTGATCTGCTCCTGCTGACGCTCCGCGGCTTCCTCGATGGCCTTGTTGTTCTGATTCTGGCCGTACATGGTCGCCATCGCGCTGACTGCGGCGATACCGACCTGGACTGCTACGGGGTTGCACATGGGGTCTTGGTTACTCGGACGAAGGGTGTCTTGGCGAAGCCGTAGGCGGACTCGACGCCGCTCTCGCGGAAGCCAAGCCAGCCGAGCCATCGCCGCGTGGTGACGGCGTGGACATCGACGAAGTTGAAGATGGTGCCGAAGGTGGCCGCCCACTCGTCGCTGATCCGCCGAGCTTCTCGGAGGAACGTGCGGCGGAACGAGGGAGCCACCAGGGCGTCGGTGCCCAGCAGCCAAACCGAGGCGATACCCTCGGCGTGCTGGGTGAAGCCGAAGATGCACACGGGAGAACCGTCGTGCATCGCGGCGAAACTGCGGTCGCTCGCGGTCACTGCGTATGCGAGCGCCTGGAGCGGGGTGTGACCATGCGAAGCCGCCACCTCCAGGATGTCCTCCTGCCGCATGTTCTCGGCGACGTGGAGGATGTCGCTGGCGGTGGGGCTTCGATAGGTCAGGGTCATACTCGGCTGCGGGAGACGAACATGCCGCGCCACTGTGCTGACTGGAACCAGCACTGGAACGGCAGGCGGTTGACGAGGTGCATGCGGACGCTGTTGGCGTCACCCAGCACGGGGAACCGGCGAGAGCCGGAGTGGAACGTCGGGGCGCTGGTGCGGAACACCGAGTCGTTGAGGACGCGCGCGGTGTACGCACCGGAGTGCGACGCCACGTAGGTCTCGACTCGGCCGTTGCCGTGTTGCTCGACCTCCAGCTCGAAGTACGCGCCGTCCTTGTAGGCGACCTCGATGTCACGCACCTGCGTGCGGCCCACCAGCACGGCCTGGTTCTGCCCGCCGCGAACGATGGGCTTGGTCAGCGTGAGGCGGTGCTCGTAGTCCATGCCGACGACCACGCGGCCCTCGGTGTGGTTACCGGGGAGCGCGAGGCGGGTGCGGGCGTTGTCCCAGCGCGCCTTGGTGATGTCGAGGTACGCGCCGGGGTCTTGCCAGTCGTCCGTCTTGAGGACGGTGACCGTCATGCCATCGGGCACGATGTAGGGTAGGTCGATCCAGGTCTCGTTGCCGAACTGCTGATAGGTGGGCTGCACCACCAGCATGCGGTCGAGCAGGAAGTTGTAGTCGCCCGTGGCGTCCGCGTCGTGCTGGTTGAGCACCATGCGGAACTTGAGCAGCTCGCAGCCGCCTCCCGGCGCTTCCGCGACGGCGTACAGCACGTCGTTGATGGCGTGCATGTGGACGATGCGGCCGACGCCGGAGATTGACCAGCGCGTCCATGCGGACTGCTGCTTCTCGTCACCGATCCAGCGGACGAAGTAGACGTAGAGCTGCGCGTCGGTCGGCTCGTCAGGAGCGAAGAACACGCAGTCGGCACCACTTGCGCTCGCCATCGCTCGCATGCGGCCCGGCATCAGCTTGGGCACATGCGCGGTCACGTCGGCGGCGTCGCCGGTCACCGACAGGTCGTCGATGAAGTATTCGCGCACGCTTGCGTATGCGCCGCTGTCCTCGGTGAAGTACAGCGACTCGCCCATCAGCTTCGGCCGGATGTACGGCGAGCTGCTGTAGCTGTTGACCGGATCGCTCTTGACGTTCTTGGCGGCCAGGTACGGCTCGGCGGTCAGGAGGAACTGGCCGCCCGCAGCGGCAAGGAACAGGGCCGACTGGAACGGAACTGCGTGGTAGAGCGTGGTGACGCCGTTCGACCCGCTGACGCTTACGTCGATGGGGTCGGCGTCGAGCACCTGGGTCACCGAAGTGCGCCAGAGGTTGAACGGGTCGGAGACCTCGGACATCAGCACGTTCTCCCCGGCCAGTAAGCCCAGGCGGTCCCGGTGCTTGAACACCTCGCGGATGCGCTGGCCGTCGATGGACGGGAACGGGTTGCTTTGCTCGTCACCCGCGAGGCGAGCGGTCCACTCCGGTCCACCGAAGGAGAACCAAAAGCCGTCCGCATGCACCGGATCGGGGATGCGCTTGAGGATGTGCGGCATCGTCTTGGCATCGAAGCGGTGCTTGATGCCCGGCCGGGCGACCTCCAGGTAGACCGAGGAGGACTGCTTCTGGACGTAGTAGTCGTCGAACTGCGACTCGGACGAGCCGATGATGTTGTAGATCGCGCCGGTCGGCACAACGGCCGAGCCTTTGTCACCGGGCTTCGGCAGGTCGGACATCGTTTGCGCCGATCCGTACAGCGAACCGGGCGACAGCTCGTCGCTCTGCTTCACGTCTACCAGCCGGTTGACGATGAAGGTGGTGTCGGAGAACGTCGCCAGCGCGAAGCACGACCACGCACGCTGTCCCTGGGTGTCCAAGTAGTTGAGCGCGTCGCCCGTGGCATTGACGGTGTATTCCTTGCCGGTCTCGTGGTCGAACACGCGGATGCTGCGGTGACCCACGGCGACGATGTAGCGCTCGTTCTCATCGCGGACGATGGAGTGGAAGGCACAGTCGTGATCGAGGGTGACGCCAAGTCCAGCAACGAACTCGGCGGGCGGGCGCTTGCCCGCGCCCATTGCGGCATGCAGCCAGGCGTTGATCGCCTTGGTGAGCTGGTTCGGCGAGCGGACGGTATCGTCCTGCTGCGACTCGCCTCCCAGGAACGAGGGATAGTCCCCCGTGATTAGCGGCATCAGCGGTCCCAAATATCAGACACGTCCGTCGAGCCACTGAGGAAGTTGTGGCCGCGGGCGTAGGTGAAGTCAGCGTGCTCCTGCGCGAAGATGAGGTATGCCTCCTCCTCGTGCTTCTCGGTGAACACGTAGAGCTGGTCGCTACCCAGCACGCTCGTCTGGAACAAACGCGCAGCGCGCACGGCGATGTAGCGGCGGGCCGACTCGGGCAGCTCCTCGTAGGCGAGGAACCAGGTCACGAAGTCGGCGGTGGGTGCCGACGAGAACGTGTCGGCGAGGGTGAGCGGGTTGATGAGGCGCGTGCCTCGGATCACCAGCGGCTCGCTTCCGCGTGCGGGGACGAGCTTGAGGATCGACTGCGGCGGCAGCACCTTGCCTTCCGCGTTGAGCGTGAAGGTGAACGACTCGCTGGTGTTGAACCACCAGCCAGCGGTTTGGACCTCGCGGCTCACCGCGCGGAGGGTGTCGCGCGCCTGCGAGGCGTACAGGTTGCCGAGCGCTTCGAGGTCGCTGATCGGCGCTTCGCCGATAGCACCGAGCAGCACATTGACGGCTTCGAGTTCCGTGGTCGGAGTGAGTTCGAGGTTCATGGATTCGGGGCAAAAAAACGGGGGACACCCATGTGGATGTCCCCCGTAGATGGAGAGAGATTGAAGCGCCGCGGGATTTGCCCAACGGCGCTGTATTGCTTACGGAGCCTTCGACAGCTCGATGGCACCGCGCGGAGCCAGGATGCCGTGACCCAGCGCGTACTTCGCCAGCATCAGGGTGCCCTGCTTCTCGCCCTGGTACACGTCCTCCAGGGACAGGTCCAGCAGCTTGAGGGTGCCGACCGCCGAGCGGTGGAAGATCACGCCCACGGTGTCCGCAAAGTTGCCGCGGTACTTGGCAGGGATCGAGGCCAGGGCCGACTCATCGACACGCGGCATCGCGTTGATCTTCACCAGCGGGATGCGAGCGACCGAGGAAATGATCGCCTGGCCGTAGGAGCCGTTCGATTCCGCGTTGATGTCGCGGTCGATCAAGTCCTTGTTCTCGGTCAGCAGATACCACTGAGCCGGGGCCAGTGCGCCAGTGAACTCCTGCGGGTTGTCCGGCAGCAGCTTCTCGTCGAACAGCATGCGGGCGTTGCGGAACGCATCGGCCAGCACGGTCGGATCGGAGGCCATCGTGGCGGCCTTGATGATGGCACCACCCGGCTGGCCTTCGACCTTGCCTTCGGTGGTGCGAGCGGCCAGGATCGCGCAGCGCAGCTCGTTCTGCATACGCTTGAGCGCCAGCTCCGCACCCTGCTGACGGGTGTACTCGGAACGCACGTCGTAGTGGTTCATCGCCTCGTCGATGTTGGCGATGAAGGCGTGCGAGATCAGCATCGGATCGAGGGTGATGATGGTCTCGTTGTGCTCGACCACCATGCCCTTGATCTCGGTGCCGGGCACATGGTACTCGGAGCCGATGGTGCCGACGTTCGGGAACGAGGCGGACTTGCCGCTCTCGATGTTGCGCACCGACACGCGGCCGTCCAGCTTGTAGTTCTCGACGAAGCTGGTGATGGTTTCAGCAGTGTAGTTCTGCTTGAACAGCGCCCAGGCGTCGCCGTTGGCCTGGGCTTGACCCAGGCGGGAGGGGATTGCGTCCGACATTTAGTCCTTGCTTGAGGTTGAGTGGATTACTTGAACAGCGGCGACACGGCCAGGCGGGCGGAGACTTCCGCGCGGTAAGCCGGATCACGGTGGTAGCGCACATCGCGCATCGCTTCGACGACCTGCGCCTGCGACTGGAACGGCTTGGGACCGGCATCGGCGTTCGCCGCGGTCTTGCCGTTCAGAAGGCGGCCGTTGCCGCCACGGAGGGCGACGAGGCCCTGGACTGCCAGCGCTGCGCGTCCGGCGTCGCCGGACTGCACCGCTTCGTTGAACGCCCGCTTCTGCTCGGCGCTCAGGTTGGTCTTGGCCCACTGGACCAGGCCGTCGTAACCGGCCTTGCCGCCTGCAGGCGAGTAGACGGCGTTCTCGTAGGTCTGCACGCGAGCGCGCAGGCCATCGACGTACACGTCCACCAGCTCCTTCGGATAGCCCGCGTCCTGGAGCTTCTTGTAGCTCTCCTCGGACAGCGAGCCGTTCGAGTTGAACTCGGTGGCGAAGTCGTCCAGGTTCAGGCCAGCCCGCGCCAGGGCGTCACGCGCGTCATCCGCGGTGGCGTCGTCGATGGTCGCGGGGCCGCCCTTGCCACCCTTGTCGTCGGCTGGCGTGCTCAGTTCTGCGTAGGCGGCTTCCAGCTCCTCCACGGTCTTGTACTTGCCGCCGAACAGGCGCTCGCCATCGGTGCCACCCTGCGCGCCCGGTGCGGGCTGCTGGGTGTCCTGGGAGTTCTGCGGCGGCTGCTGACCTGGGGTCGGCTGGCCGTTGATGCCGTCAAGGCTGACGGTCACTTCGGACTTGCCCGGCTGCGACATTACTTGTCCTCGGGCTTGTAGTTGACGATGACCAGGCCGTTCGTCTTGCGGGTGATCTCGGCCTTGCCCTTACGCTCGACGCTCGGAGCCTTCGGGGCTTCCTTGGTCGGCTTGGCGGGCTTCTCGGTGGTTTCGTTCGACATTGCGTCCTTCTCGGGGGTTACGGGGTTTGGGTCATCGCTGAGGCGATATTCGGAGCGGCACGGACCATCGCCTCCTGCGCCGAGGCGTCCTGCTGCTCGGCAGCAAGCTCGTCGTCGGAGCGGATCAGGCCCTTGGTGGAAATGTCGGAAGCGGCGGCCAGTCGGGAGATCGCCTCGCCACTGTTGAGGCGGCGTGCCTTCTCCTCTGCGCCGACAAGCGCATCCACTGCCTGACCGAACTCGATCAGCTTGTTCAGGTCGTGGCCGCGGCCGAGGGCGGCGATGCCTACGGTGATGCGCGGCTTGATGAGTTCCTGCGGCAGCTCGGGCAGGCGACCCTGCTTCTGGAGCTTGTGCAGGCGGCGGCGGATCAGCGGCAGCAAGAGCTGCTCGCCCGACATCGCCATGAAGCCGCTGAGGGCGTCGTCGAGTTCCTGGGTGAGCACCCGGATTTCGTAGGCGGTCACACGCTCGCCGGGGCGCTGCACGGCGGACTTCACGCCAAAGATCAGCTCCAGCGAGTTCGCCAGCCCTTCGGCCTCCTGACGCACGAAGTTCAGGTCGTAGGCTTTCTGGAGCTGGAGCGTGGTCACGTCGCTGGCCTCGCCACGCAGCACCGCGCCGGACTCGGCCTCGGTGAGCTGGCGCTCGCGGATCGTCGAGGTCGGCTTGAGGAACATGATGATCTTCGCCAGGGCGGCGGCACCCTTACGGATCGCCTTGCGCAGCGCCTCCAGCGACTCGAACGCGCCCACGTAGTCGTAGACCAAGCCCTCGCCGTAGTCGTCCACGAGGGACGGCGGGGCGCACAGGGGAATCCACGGGCAGGCGTCGATGGGGTAGGTGCCCACGGTCTCGGGGACTTCGACGCCCTCGACCTCCTGGACCACTTCCCACTCCTTGCCATCTTCCGAGCGACGCACCCAGGTGTAGAGGTTCACGTCGTCGTTCTTGGTCTTTTCGTCGCGTTCCTGGGCGAGCTTCTGCATCACCGCCGCGCGGATCGAGTCCGGCAGCATGGCCGGGGCGATCTTGTCGAGCGTGATGATCTCCAGCACGTTGCCCAGGCCATCGCGGTCGGTCACGTAGGAGGTCAGCGGGTACAGCTTGGGCTTGCCCTCGTCGGGGTCGTAGAGCAGGAAGTTGCCGAGGACGATGGCGTGCTTGGCCGCCTCGCTGAGGACCGGGCGAACGCCGCTGGTCTCCAGGTCGTTGACGATGACCCGCTCCACGTCCACCAGCGCGGCCTCCAGTTCGGAGGTCTCCACGCCAGCCTGCTCGGCGATGTTCTCGGCGACGGCCTGGTCAGGCGCGAGCTTGAATACCGAGGCGTTCGGCGGGAGCCAGGCCAGCACGATCTTCGAGGCCAGGGCGTTGACGCACTTCGGGCCGGTGTCGATGTAGGCGGAACCGGGGGTGCGCGATTTCGCGCCCTCGTCCACCCACAGGCGGGGCAGGGTGACCTTGGCGCAGCGCTTGGCGCGCGTCTCGGCTTCTTTGCGGTTGGACTTGAGATCGCCGTAGCGCTTCGCGGCCGTCTGCTTCTCGGCCGAGGTCTGCTTGGCGTCAGCCATTCGGGATGGTCAGTCCTTGGTACTGCGTTGCGTTGTTCAGGTCCAGGCGGACCTTGGACTTACGCCGCTGATCGGCCGCGTGGCCGGTCGGCTGGGTGTCCTGGCGGGTCAGCAGGATCGGGTCTTTCTCCTGCTGGTCCGGCATGTTGGGCTTGCTGCACATGGTTAGCGGGCGCGGTGATCCATCTGCTCGACCTTCCGCAGCGCCTTGAGCCGCAGGATCAGGCGACGCTCGCCCTGCCGGAGCAGGAACTCCTCCTTCGGCTGGGCGGGGTCGTAGATCACTTCGGGGTGCAGTTCGTCCAGGAGGTCGATCAGGTCGTAGGAGTGCAGAGGGATTTGCATAGAACTCCTGGGTTATGAATAGGTGGGGAAACTGTCGTTTCCCCCGATGATGACCACTAAACCCTTAGAGTCGGGCCAGCGATTCCGCGACCATCCGCAGGCGGTGGATCGGGCCGTTGTTGTCGAGCACGGTGTCGATCAGGTCGCCGTGGACGCCTGCCTCGGAGGCATGCGCCGAGACCGGGGCCGCGCTGTCGCGGAGCACCTGGACCACCTGGCCGCCCCACTCACGGATGAACTGCGCTTCGTTGTCGAAGCGAACGTCCGACACCACGACGCCAGCAGCGCCGTCGCGGCGGGCCTGACGGATCTTCTGCGCGACCACCTTGACCCACAGGTCGCGGTCGATCATTTCGCGGCCCCACTCGGTGCCCACGGTCTGCATCAGGCGGCGCGGGGTCTGCCCGTTGAGCCAGTCGAGCGGCTCCTCCTTGAGCGGGCCGTCCTCCATCGCGGACACCGGCAGGCCGGTGATGTCCGCCACGAAGGCGCGGATCGGGGCCGCGAAGGACAGCTTCACGAAGCCGTGGTCGCTGACCAGGAACTCGGCCAGGGTGTCTTTGCCGCTACGGGCGCGGCCGGTAATTCCGATGATCTTCATGGGGACTCCAGAAAAGGAAAGGCCCGCACGAAGCGGGCCAGTTACCAACAGGGATGTTAATGCCGCATACTCAGCGGTCAGAAAAGGAGCCGCTTATGGACGGGATCGAGTACGCCGAATACGAACAAGTAACGCACACGCAACAGAACTACGCAGACAGGATTTACGGCTTCGTAGCCGCTGAGGCGAGTTACGAGCATTCCCCTCCCGCTAAGGCTCAGCAAGACCACGACAATCTCGTCAATAGGGTGCAGTCGCTGGTAAATCTCAAGGTGGTCGGCGGCGAGACCGCTGACGGCAAACCGACAGTCACAGTGTTTTTGCATGACAAGGTTGTGCGTCCGGTTGCAGCGGATCACGTCCGGGACGAATTAATTGCTGATTGGGAGAACGCTAGGGCCAAGCGGGGCTAATCGTCACGCGAGCGAGCGTGCGACCAGCCAAGCAACGCCGACAGCGCCGACAGCAGCGGGCCACAGCTTGATACTGGCGGCGTCGCGGTACATGGCACGTTCGAGGGTGTTGAGGCTGCGCCACCACAGCCAGGCAGCGCCGTAGGCGACGAAGGCGAACAGCACGGCCAGCACGGCGACGATGGTGATGAACAGGATCAGGGTTTCCACAGCTTCACTTCCTTGGTCTTGGGGTTGTAGTCGCCGTAGCGCAGGATTCGCGCGAGGCGTGCTTGGCGGATCGCATCGTGCTTCGACAGCGGCTCGGTGCCGCCGCGGGGGATGCGGGTGGTGTAGGTGGTGACGACGGTGTTCCACAGCGCGCCGAGGTGCTCCTCGACGGACGCATCGCGGTACGCCTCGTGGATTGGCATGAGCAGCTCGTCCGCGCCCTTGTGGCCGATGCCGGGGAAGCCGGGGTAGTTGTCCACCTGGTCGCCCGTGAGCACCTGCTTCATCCAGAACAGGTCAGCGTCGTGAGCCGAGATCGGCCGGACGCCCACGTCGGGACGGTTGGGGTTGTAGAGACGGATGCCGGGGATCGTCTGCATGTCCTTGTCGATGGACACGACGATGCGGCTACCTGGCGCGCGCTTCGGATTCGGGTGCGAGGCCAGCAGGCCCAGCACGTCGTCACCTTCCAGGTTCTCGATCTCCACGATCTTGTCGCCGAACTCGTCGTATACGAACTCGTCGAGCACGTACCACAGGGCAGGCTTGTCCTTGCTGGCGCGGTTGAGCTTGTAGGTCGGGTCGATGTCCTTGCGGAAGTTGTGCTTCTTGCAGGACAGGGCCAGCAGGTAATCACGCGCGCCGAACTTCTCGACGATCTCGTCGATGTAGTCCTCCAGCTTCGCCTTCGCGCGCTCGGGCTGGATCGCTTCGACCTTGTTGCCGTCGCCGTTCCAGTCGATGTTCGCGGTGTTCGAGAACGCGAGCTGGTAGCGCAGCACGTCGGCGTCGATCAGCAGCAGGGGGCCGCGCTTGTTCATGCGTCCACCCACTGCCATCCCAGGAACGCCAGCGCGAACCAGCGGTGCAGCCAGTTCGGACGCTCCTTGACCTGCACGAAGAAGTTGCCGCCGATGACCCAGGAACCGGCCGCATGCGGTGGCCGATAGGTCACGTAGGAAGTCATGGCCGCTTCTCCGGGTGACGCTCATACCACGCCTGTAGCTCGGCGGCGTAGCGCTTCATTCCGGCCTGGTACTCCGGGCCGTCGCCGAGCGGGTACTCGTACTCGTCGCAGACGTAATCGCTGGTGGGGATGTACGAGAATCCGCCATTGCTGTTTGGGATCAGCATCAGGCCACTCTCGGTGTGTCCTTTCAGGCACGAGCCGTAATCGGCGCGTGGCGGCCAAGGCTTCATGTCGCACGCAGCGAGGCCAGCGCACAGCGCCAGGATCAGAAGTGCGCGCTTCATGCCATGCTCTCGTGTACGGCGACCCAGCACTTCTCGCCAACGCGGCGGATGAAGTAGATCGCGGTGTTCCACTCCACGGGGCGCAGCATGCGCTCCGTGCAGCACGGGCACTTGGCGTTGTAGGCGTGAACCTCGGGCTGGTGTTCGAGCACAGCCACGCGGTAGGTAGTACACGGAGCGATCAAGCGGACATCGCCGTCAGCGGGGCCGCCAATGAAATGCACGCGAAGCTGATTCTCGTTCATCGGTTCGATTCCTTGAGGACTTCCAGGGCGCTCGCCTTGTCGGCGTTGCAGCGCAGGAGGCCGTCCTCGGCGTTGCCGCCGAAGCGGTAGAGGTCGTAGGTGGTGGTGGTCGGGTCAGCCATCACGGCGTCGAGTGAGGAGTGCGTGCCCTCAATGACGGTCGGCTGGAGGAACTGCTCCGGCACGACTTTCGAGGTGTGCGCGGCGCAGCTCGTCAGGAATGCGGCGAGACAGGTAATCGCCAGTTTCCGGGTCAGCATTTGCTGCAATCTCCACAGAGCGGTTGGTGGTGGCGCGGGCGTTCCGCAGCGCTGCATCGAAGGCAGAGCGGCGCACGGCTTCGCGGTTGAGGGTCTCGACGGTCTGCTTGAGGTCGGCCAGTTCCTTTGCCGACTCCTCCAGCTCCGTCACGCGCTGGGCCATTGCGGTGTACTTCCAGGCTGCGAAGCCGCCAGCCGCGAGCGCGGCAACGACCAGCAGCGCCGCGAGGGCGCGCAGGATGTTGGTTGGGTTCATCGGTTCTCTTGGACGTAACAGGCGACTCGCAGAAGCTCCGAGGGAGTCGCGTCGGACTTGATCTGATTCGCGCGTGCGGAGATCACGCGCACGTTGCCCCGGACGTAGCCGAGGTCAGGTTCGATGCGGTCGAGCGTGGGTGAGTTGGGGCCTTGGGCCTTGCGCCCGACAGCGCGGTACAGCGGGATGCCCAGCGCCGGGCAGAAGTCGGGGACCACGATGTCGTCCGACGTGAGGTCGAACGGCAGTCCCTTCCTTGCTGCCCGGCGTTTCGCTTGGCGCACCAGGGCGAGTGCAATGTCCCGCTTGCCGCGGGTCAGTGCGTCTCGGCCCAATTCCTTCCGATCTTGAACTCGCCATCGAGCGGACAGCGGAAGCCGAAGTATTCGCCAGCCTTGCGGATGGCAGCCTGTGCGGTCTTGCCCACGAACTCGGCCTTGTCCTCGTCCACTTCGATCTGCCACTCGTCATGGACGTTGGCGAGGAACTCGTAGTGGACGCCCGGCACCAACCTTGCGGCTTGCAGGTCGGCGTCGAGGATCACCAGGGCTTTCTTCATCACCAGCGCACCGGCCGACTGGAGCAGGGTGTTGAGCGCGGCGTGGTCGCTGCGGATGTGCAGCTTCCGGCCATCGAGACCGATCAGGTATCCCTTCTCGGCCGCGCGCTTCTTGACCCCGCGTACCAGCTTCTCCAGCGCAGGCAGCCCGGCCAGGAACTTCGAGCGGAGCTTCGCCCCGGCCTGGCGACCCTTACCCACGATGGAGCCGAGCTTCGCGTCGCCTGCCCCGTAGAGGAAGGCGTAGATGAAGGTCTTGGCGTTGTCGCGGGTGGGCAGTCCTGCCGCCGATTGGTTGACGGAGTGGATGTCGCCTTCGAGGATGACCTTGGCGTACTCGCCGCCGTCGTGCTTTGCCATGAAGTGCGCCAGGCAGCGCAGCTCCAATCCCGAGGCGTCCGCGCCGACCTGGAGCTTCCCTGTTGGGACGCAGAACAACGAGCGGCACTCGAATCCGTAGCCGCCTTCCTGGCCCTTGAGGATTCCCTTCTCCTTCGAGTGCTGGACCTTCGGCACCTGAGCGATGTTCGGCTTCGAGTGCGTCATGCGGCCGGTCACCGCTGCGTTCTGATTCACGCTGCCGTGGATGCGGCCGTCCTTCTTGATGGCCTTGAGCCACGCCTCGTCGCCTTCGGCGAGCTGGCCGAGGCGCTTGTTGACGATGAAGTGCTCCAGCAGGAGCGGGATGATCGGGAACTTGAGCGCGCCCAGGACTTCTTCGTCGATCTTCGGCTGGCCCTTCTCGGTGAACTCCTGGGGCTGCCAGCCGTACATTGCAGTCAAGCGGTCAGCGATGTGCTGGCGGCTTGCCGGGTTGAACACCACGTCCTTGTAGGTCGTGACCTCCACGCCCTTGACGTAACCGCGGCGCTTGTCGTCGCGCTTCGGTACGAACTTGCGCTTCACCACCTTCCACGGCGGAATGACCTTGCGCAGCTCGGCCTCCAGCGCAGTGCGCCGGGACACGAGGATGCACTCCAGCTCACGCGCCTTCTCCTGATCGAACAGGTAGCCGTAGCGCTGCTGACGCGAGAGGATCGGCGCGACGGCCTGCTCCAGCTCGATGGCCTCGGTGGGGAGGCCCTTGCTCATCAACAACGCGAACAGCGCTTGCGTGACCGCAACGTCCTGGTCGCAGTAGTCGTCCATTTCCTGAGACCACTGTGCCCAGGGGTCGAGGCCGCGTGCGGCCATCTGCGCCGCGTAGTCGCCTTTCCAGCGGCCGAGGCGGTAGCCCCACGCTTCGAGGGAGTGACGGCCGATCAGCTTGCCCGGCAACACCGGGTTCGCTCCCTGCTTCTTGCGGGCCTTGAAGTCGCGGTCCTTGAGGTCCGGGTAGACCAGCGTGGACATCAGCAGCGTGTCGAAGTACGCCTGGACCTTGAAGTCCGGGAACACCTTGGCGATAGCCGGAATGTCGAATCCGGCGATGTTGTGGCCGACAACGCGCTTGGCCTTCTTGAGCCTCTCGACGGCCTGACGGACTGTCATTTCGCCCGTGCCGTGATCGTTGGCGGACAGGATGGGACCGCGCGGTGCGCCGGTCTCATCTACCTCTTGGAGGGAAATGCAGTGGATCGTGTCAAGTTCGTCGAGGAGGCCATTGGTCTCGCAGTCGAATACGAGGATCAACGGCGGTCCTCCTTACGGGTAGCCGTGGTTGGTTACGGGGATTGCGCGGACGCGGCGGCGGGCGCGGAGGATGTACTCCGGCTCGGGGGCCTTCGGCGGCGTGTGGACGCCCTGCGGCGCGTGGCCGGAGAAGTCGTCGTCCTCGAACAGTTCGTCCTGCTCGGGCTGGTCGGGATGCAGCGTGTAGCCGTAGTCCTCGACGTAGTGCGTGATGCGGCGGATGGTGCGCTCGGTGCCGTTGTTGTTCAGCACGAACAGCAGCTTCTCCGATGCGTCGGCAACCGCGCCTTCGAGGGATACGACCACCACCTCGTCGGTGCTGGGTTCGTAGATGGCGACATGGGCGCAGCACCGCAGATCGAAGCGGGCGCAGTGCTCGTGCGGCGTGCCGAACTCGAAGCCGATCAGGCTCACGAGGTGACCCTCGGGCGAGCGGAAGTTGCGGATACCGTTCGGAGCGGCTTCGCTGGTCCAGTCGCTACGGCCGCTCAGGTACGCGGCCACGTAGGTGTAGCTCGCAAGTGACACGAAGAAGCAGTCGATGTCCTTGATTTCGGTCCCGTCGTAGAACGCGCGCAGGCTTCCGCCACCCAGGATGACCAGGTGGCGGACTTCGGCCGGCAACACGTCGAACAGGGACCGAGCGTGTTGCTCGGCAGTCATGGTTGGTCCCTTAGCGGATCAGGTTGGTGAAGCGCTCGGCGACGCGCAGTGCGCGCTCGGCTTCTTCCTCGTGCTCGTCGGCCTGCGAGTGCAGGACATCGGCCTTGTCGCGCAGCGTCGAGGCGGTGGCGATGCGGTCGGCGCTGATCTTGAACAGCTTGTCCACCTGGCCCTCCAGCACCTTCACCACGTCGGTCACGGTGTCCTTGCGGAACGGGGCGGTCAGCAGGTCGATTGCGATGGCGACGATCTCTTTCATTGGGGTAGTTCCTCGGCTTTGATGTGGATGACCACGCGCCGCCCTGGCTTGCCGTACATGACACGGCAGGCTTGGTCGGAGCGCGGGAGTTGGTAGGGGAGAACGAGGCTCTCAGCGAAGGAGAGCGGAGCATCAGCTGGGATGAAGCCGACGACCGAGCGGCCGTCAGTAGTCGGAGGTGGATACATCGGATGACTCGTCGGCGAAGTCGCCGTATTCGCCCGGAGCATCTGCATTGAGCAGACGGCCGGATGCGTGGTCGTAGCTGTAGTAGAGAACCTGGCCGTTCGACTGGCCGGTGAAGCGATCCTTGAGGACGCGGAAGGTCGTGCAGTTGCGCTCGGCCTCGTTCTCGGCCTGCGTGTTGCGCTCCAGGCCGAAGGCGAAGTGCGTCCAGAAGCCGATGGCGCGGCTGCCCTTGAAGTGACGGAGCATCACGCGCCCGCCTTCCTCGTGGGGCTTGCCTTCCGGCGTGGCGAGGTGCGAGACCAGGTAGATGCAGATGAGGTGGCGCTGCGCGAACTGCGCGATCTTCGCCATCGTGTCCTCCAGCATCTTCCGCTCGTCCTCGGCACCGGCCGCGAACGACGTGAGGTTGTCGAGGACGATGTGCTTGACGCCCTCGGCGACGACCATGTGGGCCATCTTGGCTTCGATCACGTCCCACTCGGACGAGCCGAAGTGGTCGTAGATGAACACCTGGCCCTTGTCGAGAATCTCGAACGCGGCTTCCAGTTCCTCCTGCGTCCAGCTCCCATCGGGAACGTGGAAGCGGCGGCCTGCAACCTTGCCTGCCATGCGCTTCGCCGTCTCGACCGGCTGCTGCTCTAGGAAGAACAGGCCAACACGGTCGCCGGTTTCCTGCGCGATGAAGGCTGCTTCCTCCATCAGCCAGTCGGTCTTGCCGATGCCGGTGCCTGCGCCGAAGGTGTAGACCTCGCCGTACCGCTTGCCGTAGGTCAGCGCGGTGAGGCGCGGGTCGTGCCAGGGCATGCCCATCGAGACCGGCTTGAGTGCCTTCTCCTTGAGGGAGCCGAACGTCACCACGCCATCGGGGCGCTTGGTCTGCGCTTCGTAGATGGCGCGAGTGATCGCCTCGGCGTCGCCACGCTGGAGCAGCTCGTTCGGGTCTTTCGCTGGGAGCTGTGCGATCTTGGCCTTGCCGGGAGTCAGCAGCAGCGCCACTTCCTGCGCGGCGGCCTGGCCCGGTTCGTCCATATCGAACATGAGCACAACCTCGTCGAAGCCGTTGACCCACTCCAGCTCGCGCTTGATGGACTTGGCTGCGCCTTGCGCCCCGTTCGGGACGGACACCACCGGCCAGCGGAGGCCGAGTGCCTGCGCCACGGAGAGCGCGTCGATCTCGCCTTCGGTGATGACGAGGCGTCGCCCCGGTTCGTAGAGGTGCTGGCCGAACAGCCCGCACGCCTTCGAGTCGCCGATGAACGAGAACTTCTTGTCGGGGTAGCGGAGCTTCTGCGCGACGATGCCGCCATCGCGCTTGTAGTTGGCGATCTGCACGGTCTTGCCGTGCTTGTCCTTGCCGATCCAGTAGCCGTACTTACGGCATGCTTCCTCAGTGATACCGCGCTTCGCCAGGGCTTGCGGTTCACCCTTCGCAAAGTCGCTCATGGTTTTCCTGCTGGTGGGTTGAGAGACCTCCTCGCCTTCGGCTGGCTCGTAGTGACCGCAGCCGAAGCAGTAGCCGTGCCCGTCGCTGTAGCGCGCAAGGTTGTCCTTGCTGCCGCAGTTCGGGCACGGCTCTTTGTGGAGGTATTCGGAGTCAGCGCTTTGCACGCTCCACGGACCACATGCGCTTGCGGTAGGAAATGCCGAGGCGACGATTCAGCGCACCCTTGACGGTGCGGCCCAGGCCGCGGAAGGGCTTGTCGGCGCTCGCCCATGCGCGCTCGAAAGCCAGGCGCATCGCGGACGGAATGACGGTGGTGGCAGTGTTGGTCATGCGTTCTTCTCCAGCAGGAACTTGGTGAATGCGGCGACTTCTTCGGTCGCATCGTTGGCGTCGAGGCCCAGCTCGTCGGTGCAGTAGTTGCGATACAGCTGGAGCAGCGCATCGACGCGGTACTGCTTCGGAGCGCGGCGCGCTTCCAGGAGCGGAGCCTTGCTGCGGCGCTGACGGCGCGACAGGCGATAGCGCGTGTACCGCTGCCCCGAGGCGTCCTCGCAGGTCTGCGTTTCGATCTCGAAGCCAGCAGCGCGCAGCTCATCGACGCGCGAGGCAAGGCGGCGGATGCGGTAGACGCCTTCGGCCTGCCACGAGGTCAGGTGCGAGTGGCGACGCAGGTGATCCAGGACGACCTGGGTTTGCGGGGGCAGCGGTTTCACGTTGGGTTCTCCTATCGAGGGAAGTCAGGTGCCCACACGACGGGCTTGCCGTAGGCGGCGAGCAGGCGTCGCAGCGCGGCGTGTTGGGCTTCGGTGAAGTTGTCCTCGGGCTGCATGGCGTCGTTGACGCCGCCCAGGAGGCAGACTTGGTATGCGGATTGGTTGTGCTTACCGGCGAGAGCGCCGGGCTGATTCAGCGGGCGACCGTCGTAGATCGAGCCGTCACGTTCGATGACGAAGTGGACGGCGATCTTCGAGTAGCCCTGCGAGCGGTGCAGGCGTGCGAGTTCTTCGCCGGTCGTGACCTGCTCGGGGCGGGTCATGCTGGCGAGGACGAACAGCGCCTCTACCGATTCCAGAGGTTTGAGGCGCACTTAGAGTTTGTAGAGGTGGACTTCGGTGCGTGGTTCTTCGTCCGGCTGCGCCCAGCGCTTACCGGAGAGCAGCCACATGACTTGCTTGTCGTCGGCCCAATAGCCGGTGGCTTTGGTCACAACGTCCATCGGCCCCTTGGCGAGGTTGTCCACGTCGCCCTTGGGAAACGCGGCCTTCGAGGTCTTGGCGCGTTTGCATACCGCGATGATGACCACTAAAACCGGATCGGTCGGCGACAGGTCCAGGTCACCGGCTGGCAGATGCTTCTCTGCGGCTTCCTTCCAGGTCTTGTAGGTCTTGCCGTAGTAGACGCCCCAGCGCGAAACCTTCGGGCGCGAGGCGGGCACCGGGTCAAACGGGAACGTGAGGGAGGCCAAATGCTCGGCCCCCCTCGCGGTGTCCACGATGACCGACAGCGGATCAGTAGTCGCCGTCATCGCCCTCGTCGTCGGAGTCGCTGTCGTCGTCCGAGTCGTCATCGCTGTCGCTGAACGGCGCGCTGTCGGCGGCCTCGTAGCCGTCCTCCTCGCCGAAGCCGTAGTCCTTGGCGTTGCGCTGGCCGAACTCGACCAGCTCGATCACCTGGACGGCGACCATGTAGCAGGTCAGGTAGAACTTCTTGGCCGATTCGACGAACGAGCCGCCGATCTCGTAGGAGACCTTGAGTTCGCTGCCGCCGCCGATCTGCGGCGGGTTGTCGATCTTCTTGCCGCGGGCGTCGAAGATGTCCGGGCGCATGGTGAACTTCTTGCCGGTGCGCTTGCTGACGCCGCTGGCCTTCATCTTGAACTTCACCAGCACGCGGCCGGTGTCATCGCCGTTCTCGTCGGTTTCTTCGGTGAACACCGGGGCCACTTCGGCACCCTTCTTCTTCTTCGGGTTCTCGCTCAGGAACTCCTGGAACAGCTCGTCGCGCCGGGTTTCCAGCTTCTTCGCCAGCGCCTTGAAGTCCTTGTCGTTCGGGTCGAACGCCAGGCTCACGGTGTATTCGCCTTCCGGCTTGAACTTGGTGTCCGGTTCGTTCAGGCGCGGCCACACTGCGGTGCCCTTGGGGGAGACGAATCGTTCGCGCTTCTTGGTTGCCATCAGTTGTCGGTCTCGTAGTTGGTCGGGAGATAGATGCCCGCGCGCCACAGGTCAGCGGCGGCGGTCAGCGGGGTGTCGGCGGAAATGCCGAAGGCTTCGTCGATGTCGAAGCCGATGAGCGCCTCGTCGATGAAGGCGTCGGTGATCGGGTCACGCATCACGGGTAGTGCGGTTTCAGCTCGCGCTCCGCGTAGCGGCGCACGGCGTTGAGGGTGTTGACCTGCCGGTAGCGGCAGTCCTGCTCCATGCGCGAGACGACCCGCAGCACTTCCATCGGATCGAGGCTGAGCACTTCGCAGAAGTTCTTGAAGGCACACGCCAAGCCGATCACCTGATCGGCCGGGTGGCCGAGGGACTGCACGCTGTCGATCACGACGAAAGCGCCGCGTGCGGCGCTCTCGGCAGAACGTGAGTGCAGTCCGTCGATGACGCGATCACGCACCTGCGTGCAGCTCCGTCATGCGGTGCTTGAACTCCTCGACCGTGCCGTGTTCGGCCGGGTTGTAGATGCCGAGGACCACACCGAAGTGGTCCTGAGCAACGTAGGTGTTCAGTGCGTGCTGGTAGTTGATGCTCATGTGGATGTTCTCGTTTGGGGTATCAATTGCCAAAGGGGGATGGACTAGGCAAAGAAATAGCGCGACTCCAGCACCAGGCTGAGGTCCAGGTCGCCATGCGGCGGGAGGGGTGGGAGTTTCTCTGCCGCTTCTGGCGGGAGCTGCTCGACGAGTTGCTGTCGGAAGTCGGCCAGTACGTCGCCGCTGTACTGATCGACGAACGCCTGTCGGAGTGCGGCGGCGAGGATTGCTGCCTGGCCTGCGTGCGTACCGTAGGAGTCGTGGATCATTGCGAACGACTCGATGCCGTTCTCTGCCGCGAGGCAGGTGGTCAGCATCATGTGGCTGGCGTCGCAGGAGTGGACGAAGTTCGGGCTGATCCCGAGGGTCTGCCTGCGACGGTCGAGCTTAGTACCGCCGATGTTGACCACTAAATTCACCTCGCGGCCTCCGACGTGCGGCCGGATGCGGACGCCTTCCTCCTCGCGGTACTCCTGGAGGACCGGGAAGCCGGCAGGGGTCGTCCAGCTCACCGGCAGGTCGGCCGACGAGGCGACCTTGGAGGCGTCACGCAGCCAGTCCATCGCCGCGCGGGCTGCGATCACCACCTCGCCAATGCACTCCCACAGCAGGGTCGCCAGGTACTCGGCGGTCTCCCAATCGTCCTCCATGCCCAGCTTCTTGAACTTGGAGAGCACCTGGGCGCGCATGCCCGACTTCGTGACGCCGTAGGGCAGCGTCATCACCGGCTGCTTCACGATGTCACGGGTGAGCTGGCCGTCCAGCTTGATCGCCAGCGGGTCGCCGCTCTCGGCACGGGCGCGCAGCTTCTCCTGGGCCACGTCCTTCACGCGCGAATAGATGTCGGCGGGCTTCGGCTGCGGGATCAGGTTGGTGGCTGCGCCGCCCACGGAGTCGCGGAGCATGGCCGAGAAGTTCTGGAGGCCGTTGCAGGAGCCGTCGAGCGCGATGGGCAGATGGGAGACGTGATCGCGGCCGTTGAGGCTGTAGCCGAGCCACTCGAAGCACGCGGCCAGCGCGCAGAACGGGCTGTCGGCGTCCATACAGAAGCGTTGGCCGTCCAGCGGATCGAGGGCGCTGTCGAGAATCTGCTCCTCGTGCTCGCGCACCCAGGCCACGCGCTCCTCGAACGACACCTTGTCCACGCCGAAGCAGTTGGCGACGTGGATGGCGAGCCAGTAGGCACCGTCCTCGCCGAGCGGCACGCCTTGGGCGAACGTCAGCAGGCCCTTGGCCGCATCATCACCCTGCGGGGTCAGCGTCGGGGGCAGGGGGTAGCACCGGCCGCGGAAGTCGAGGTTGTGCGGGAAGTAGATCGCGGGGTACTCGGCGAACTTCTCCGCAAGGGCGATCTTCTGCGCGGCGGCGAGGCGGGTGGACACGCTGCGCGCGTTGGCCTCGTAGACCTTGGCGCGGTCGCGCTTCCATTCCTTGAACTCGTCGGCGTGGTGCTCCTTGAAGTAGTCCGGGTCGGTCTCCAGCAGGGCAGGGCGGCTCGGCAGGTCCATCAGCTCGCGCTCCGGCAGCCCGGCGACACCGCCGCCTGCGTTCCACAGCTCGCGCATGACCTCCAGGACGGGCACGTTCACCTTCCAGGCGGTTGCCTGGATGGCGTTGAGGGCCTGGTAGACGTTGGGCATATCGACCAGCGCCAGCTCGCGCTTGTAGGCGCGGTTGCGGGTACGCACGAGGTCAGCCCGGCCGCCGATGTCGGTCAGGTAGCCGCCGTCGCGGGGCGTGGTCCACGGACGGGGCGGGACGACCATCGGCATCAGCACCGGCTGGTACAGGGCGGCGCTGTCGTGGGCCTTGGTCAGCCAGTCGAGCACCTTCTGATTCCCGGCGATGAGCAGGTGGCGCTTGCCACGCTCGGCCACGGTGACCAGCTCGACCAGCCCGGTCGCCTCGACGAACAGCTCGATGAGCTTCATGCCCACCAGCAGCGCGTCCTTGTCGGACAGGTAGAGGCGCTTGTCGTCCTCGGGGGCGAACTCGGCGTCGGCGATGACGTGCCGCATGACGGCGGTGGAGTGCCGGGCCGAGGTGGACTTCTTGAGCTGCTCCTGGACCACCCGGTACAGGCCGGGGTGCTTCTCGCGGAGCAGGGAGAAGTTGATCTCGTTGGCTACCTCGTGGCCCAGGGTGATCGCCACGGACACCGCCTTGCGGTGATCGGCGACCAGCGCGTTGACGCAGGTGAAGCTGGTCAGATAGGCGAGGGCGTGGGGGTTCAGGTGGCGGATGAACTTGAGGGCGGCGTGGCGCTTGCCCGGCTTGCCGGTGTCGGCTTCGGCCACGAACGCCATGATCGCGGCGGCGGTGGCGTCGATGCTCTCCATGACCAGCTTGCGGCCGGGGCCGGTCTCGGCCTCCTGGCGCTGCTCCCTGATCTTCTCGTAGCGGGCAATGCCCAGGCTGGTGCTTTCCTTCTCCAGTTCGAGCTGGGCGGCGTGCAGGTCGTTCTCTTGCCAAGTCGTCATCGTTTGCCCTCGGGGGATGCAAAAGTCAAAACGGGAGGACCGCACCGGGGGCTGCCCGGTACGGTCCTGAGTGGTTCGGTTGTTGGTCCTGGGTGGACCTATGTGGAACTGTAGTAGTCCTCGGTGGTGAACAGCAATGAGTAGTTCTGAATGGTTGTCCTAGGAGAGGTCCGCCGAAGATGACCACTTTATTCGGCGTCACCTCGCGTCACCTGTGACGGCACTAGGCGTCACCTAGTTGTCACCCGTGATGTCACCTGTTACGATGTGCGTCTCGTAAGTGCTTGCACTTGCTGGGGTTCAAGATCAGCGGAATCAGATTGTGATTCCGGTGGTCGGGGGTTCGAATCCCCTCAGCCACCCCACTGATTCAACCGCATCGGCGCAGCCGAAACGGTATTGCAATAAACAGAAAGCACGCTACAATGTGCGTCTGAGTTTCACGGGCCGTTAGCTCAGTTGGTAGAGCAGTTGACTCTTAATCAATAGGTCCAAGGTTCGAATCCTTGACGGCCCACCAAGACAGAAGCCACCTGGTATTCCAGGTGGCTTTTTTCTTATAAGTGTGACTCCTATCGTTTCGATGGATCACGCGTTGCAGAACCCGCTCGGCGTGGATCTGCAGCAGCAGCGGGACCGCAGTGCTGGTTTCAACCACGTTGAAAAAAGTGCTTGCACCCACCGAGCGGATCGGGTCATAATTCGCGCCCCGATTTCGGGCTGTTAGCTCAGTTGGTAGAGCAGTTGACTCTTAATCAATAGGTCCAAGGTTCGAATCCTTGACAGCCCACCAGACGAAAGCCACTTGGTTCGCCAAGTGGCTTTTTTCTTGCCTGTTCGCCGGGTGGCGTCTGCAGATACCAGCGGTGCCGGCTGGAGTGGAGCCCCCTTGAGTCAAGGGGGCGCGGCGAAGCCGCGGAGACGTGGGGGCCGGTGAAGTGGGGCCCACGCTTTGCCATGCAAAGCGTGGGGCTGCGGCGCGAATGCGCAGCAGCTTCCCCTTGGTTCACCAAGTGGCTTTTTTCTTGCCTGTTCGCCGGGTGGCATTTCATCCACACATGGCGTGGATCTACTGAAGCGATGCTGAAATCAGGGGCATACGCGTCATCAGTGTTTTCAATGCTGTGCGCTGCTTCTCACCGCGCTGCGCCCTTCATCGCACCCAATGGATCTTCCGCGCCGAGGGCGCATGTATGTACGAAGGAAGATCCTGATGGCCGATATGAAGCGACTGCACCGGGGGCTGTGGGTTTCATTTGCGTTGCTGGCGCTGGCGGCCTGCGCGCCGGAACGTGATCCGGCGCAGACCGTGGAGCGCGATGCAGGTACGGAGGCGGTTCCAGCGCGCCCGGTCGGTGACGCCATGCAGATGCAGCCGGCGCAGCCGGTGGAGGGTGAAGCGGCGCCGGAGGCGATGGAGCTGCGTCGCGCCGACGAGGGTGGCGTGGACATCCGCAAGGTGGATGTGGCGGCCGGGCAGGGCGCTGACGCACCTGCGTCCCCTGCCGAGGCGAAGCACTGAGTCGCTGCCGTCCCGAACCGTTGCACGCCTTCGGGACGGCCTTTGGCGCGGGCAATGAGCACGCGGCTGTCATGTTCAGTTTTGTGCAGGCCTTCCGATTCCCGCCGTCGCCTGCGACAATGAATGCCTGTGCCGGCCACGCGAAAGTGGCGGAATTGGTAGACGCCCTGGATTTAGGTTCCAGTGCCGCAAGGCGTGGGGGTTCGAGTCCCCCCTTTCGCACCAGTGCCGGCCTGTCCCCGCCCTGATCGGGCCATCTGCGCCCCCTTGACCGGCACGCGCTGGCAGTGCAGGCCGAATTGGGCGAAACTAAAGGGCTGCGGCAAGCAGGCGCGTCCCAGACGTCGTGTCCTTACAACCGTTTCATCCCAATCATCGAGCCGGGGGCGTGGGCCACCGGTGGCAGGAGTCAACATGCAAGCTTCGATCGAATCCACCGGCAACCTGGAACGCCGCCTGAGCTTCTCGCTGCCGGAAGAGCGTCTGCAGAGCCACATCGTCGGCCGCCTGGGCGAAATCGCCCGAACCACCCGCATCAAGGGCTTCCGTCCGGGCAAGGTGCCGGCCAAGGTGATCGAGCAGCGCTTCGGCGCGCAGGTCCGTGGCGAGGCGCTGGACGGCCTGCTGCGCGAAACCTTCGACGCGGCCGTGCGCGAGCACGACCTGCGCATCGTCGGCAGCCCGCGCATCGACAAGGGCGACGAGGGTGAGTTCTCCTTCGTGGCCACCGTGGAGGTGGTGCCGGACTTCGGCGACATCGACGTCAGCAAGCTGACCGTTGTGCGCCACAGCGCCGAGATCACCGACGCCGACATCGACCAGATGATCGAGAACCTGCAGAACCAGCGTCGCACCTGGGCCCCGGTCAGCCGCGGCGCACAGGACGGTGACCTGGTCGCGGTGGAAACCTGGTCGCAGGCCGGCGAAGAGCGCCTGCCGGCCGAAGGCACCGAGAAGGGTTCGATCGTGCTCGGCCAGGGCATGATGTTCGACACCATCGAAAAGGGCCTGGTCGGCCTGGCCAAGGGCGAAGAGAAGACCCTGGATGTCGAGTTCCCGGCTGACTGGCGCGTGCCGGTGCTGGCCGGCAAGACCGTGCAGGTCACCGTCAAGGTCGCCGAAGTCTCCGAGCCGGTCGTGCCGGCGGTCGACGAAGCCTTCATCAAGAGCTTCGGCGTGAAGGGCGGCGACGTGGAGCAGTTCCGCAGCGACATCCGCGCCAACCTGGAGCGCGAGCTGAAGGGTGCCCTGATGAACCGCCTGCGCCGCGAAGTGGGCGAGCAGCTCATCGCCGCCTATTCGTCGGTGGAAATGCCGCCGCGCCTGGTCGAGAACGAAGCCCGCGCCATGCTGGCCCAGCAGGTCGAGCAGATCCGCCGCAACGGCCAGAACGTCGGCGAGATCCCGGCCGATGCCCACGAAGGCTTCAAGGAAGCGGCCGCCAAGCGCGTGCTGGTCGGCCTGCTGGTCGGTGAAGTGGCCCGTATCAACGACCTGCGCCTGGAAGCCAAGCGCCTGAACGAAACGATGCGTCTGATCGCGTCGACCTACGAAGAGCCGGAACAGGTCATTGAGATGTACCGCAACGACCCCCAGCTGATGTCTGGCCTGCAGAACCGTGTAATGGAAGAGCAGGTGATCGACTGGATCGCCGAGCGTGCCCAGCACACCGAAGAGAAGCTGTCGTTCCAGGACGCGATCCGCCAGTAAGCCCGGGCGGATCACCGGATGCCCCGCGCCTTTGCCGGCGCGGGGTTGTTGCCCCCCAAGATAGGTACCTCACGTAATGGACAACCGAACCAAAGCCCTGAACCTGGTTCCGATGGTGGTCGAGCAGACCAGCCGCGGCGAGCGTGCCTACGACATCTATTCGCGCCTGTTGAAGGAGCGCCTGATCTTCCTCGTGGGCCCGATCGACGATCACATGGCCAACGTTGTGGTGGCGCAGTTGCTGTTCCTGGAATCGGAAAACCCGGAAAAGGACATCAACATCTACATCAACTCGCCGGGTGGCGTGGTCACCGCCGGCATGGCGATCTACGACACCATGCAGTACATCAAGCCGAATGTGAGCACCACCTGCATCGGCCAGGCCGCCTCGATGGGTGCCCTGCTGCTGGCTGCGGGCGAAGCCGGCAAGCGCTATGCGCTGCCGAACTCGCGCGTGATGATCCACCAGCCGCTGGGCGGCTACCAGGGCCAGGCCACCGACATCGACATCCACGCGCGTGAGATCCTGACCCTGCGTTCGCGCCTGAACGAGGTGCTGGCCAAGCACACCGGCCAGTCGCTGGAGACGATCGCCCGTGACACCGAGCGCGACAACTTCAAGAGCGCCTTCGAGGCGCAGGCCTACGGTCTGGTCGACCAGGTCCTGGAGCGTCGTCCGGATGAGTCGATCCAGGCCGGCTGACCGGCCTTCACGGGGCCATGGAGGCCCCGTTCCTGCAGGGTCGGGTGGGACTGGTGTCCCCTCGGCCCTGTGCTATTCTCGAATCGAACCCCCGTTCAGCGGGTGGGGTAACTGGGTAAGCGAAGCATGAGCGAAGACCGCCAAGGTCGTTCCACGGACACCGGCAAGATCCTCTACTGCTCTTTCTGCGGCAAGAGCCAGCATGAAGTGCGCAAGCTGATTGCGGGTCCGAGCGTGTTCATCTGCGATGAGTGCGTGGAGCTGTGCAACGACATCATCCGCGAGGAGCTTGAGGAAAAGGCGCAGTCGGCGCGCAGTTCGCTGCCGAAGCCGCGCGAGATCCTCGAGGTGCTCGACCAGTACGTGATCGGCCAGAACCGCGCCAAGCGCACCCTGGCCGTGGCCGTGTACAACCACTACAAGCGCATCGAGAGCCGGCAGAAGAACGACGACGTCGAACTGGCGAAGTCGAACATCCTGCTGGTCGGCCCGACCGGTTCGGGCAAGACCCTGCTGGCCGAGACCCTGGCCCGCCTGCTCAACGTGCCGTTCACCATGGCCGACGCCACCACGCTGACCGAAGCCGGTTACGTGGGCGAGGACGTGGAGAACATCATCCAGAAGCTGCTGCAGAAGTGCGACTACGACGTCGAGAAGGCACAGCAGGGCATCGTCTACATCGATGAAATCGACAAGATCTCGCGCAAGAGCGAGAACCCGTCGATCACCCGCGACGTGTCCGGCGAAGGCGTGCAGCAGGCCCTGCTGAAGCTGATCGAAGGCACCGTGGCCAGCGTTCCGCCGCAGGGCGGCCGCAAGCACCCGCAGCAGGAATTCCTGCAGGTGGACACCAAGAACATCCTGTTCATCTGCGGCGGCGCGTTCGCTGGGCTGGACAAGGTGATCCAGGCCCGTTCCACCGACGTCGGCAGCATCGGCTTCGGCGCCAAGGTGAAGAGCAGCGAGCGCAAGCAGGAAGTGGGCAAGGTGCTGGCCGAAGTCGAGCCGGAAGACCTGATCAAGTTCGGCCTGATCCCCGAGTTCGTCGGCCGCCTGCCGGTGGTGGCGACCCTGGAGGAGCTGGACGAGCCGGCCCTGATCAGGATCCTGACCGAGCCGAAGAACGCCATCACCAAACAGTTCAAGAAGCTGTTCGAGATGGAGAGCGTCGAACTGGAGTTCCGTCCGGACGCGTTGTCGGCCATCGCCCGCAAGGCGCTCAAGCGCAAGACCGGCGCCCGTGGCCTGCGCACCATCGTCGAATCGGTCCTGCTGGACACCATGTACGACCTGCCGTCGCAGGAAAACGTCAGCAAGGTGGTGGTGGACGAGTCGGTGATCGAGCACAAGTCCGAGCCGTACCTGATCTACCAGACCCCGGCGGCCCCTGAACAGAAGGCCGCAGGCGCCGAGTGATCCTTCCAGGTTGTTGATTGGAAAGGATTTTCAAGGAATGCCTTGCATCTGAAAGCCGATGGCCCCATAACGGGGCCATCGGCTTTTTTTGTCTCCGGAAGATGCCCTCCCGGAGGCGGTTTTCCCCTTCCCTGGAGCCCCCATGGCCCGTTCCCCAAGTGAAACCCTCGACCTGCCGGTCCTGCCGCTGCGCGACGTAGTGGTGTTCCCGCACATGGTCATCCCGCTGTTCGTCGGCCGTGACAAGTCCATGCACGCGCTCGAACAGGCAATGGAATCGGACAAGCGCATCCTGCTGCTGGCGCAGAAGTCGGCCGAGACCGATGACCCGCATGCGGCCGACCTCTACCAGGTCGGTACGCTGGCGCAGGTGCTGCAGCTGCTGAAGCTGCCCGACGGCACCATCAAGGTGCTGGTCGAAGGCCTGTCGCGCGTGCAGGTCACCCACGTCGACGAGCGCAACGGCTCGCTGCACGGGCAGGCGGTGGAAATCGACGCCACCGACGAGCGCGAAGCGCGCGAGGTCGAGGCGATCGCCCGCTCGCTGATGTCGCTGTTCGAGCAGTACGTCAAGACCAACCGCAAGCTGCCGCCGGAACTGCTGCAGACGCTGTCGGGCATCGATGAGCCGGCGCGCCTGGCCGACACCATCGCCGCGCACATCAGCGTGCGCCTGGCCGACAAGCAGCGCCTGCTGGAAACGCTGGCCGTCGGCGATCGCCTGGAGATGCTGGTCGGCCTGGTCGATGGCGAGATCGACGTGCAGCAGATGGAAAAGCGCATCCGCGGCCGCGTGAAGTCGCAGATGGAGAAGAGCCAGCGCGAGTACTACCTCAACGAACAGATGAAGGCCATCCAGAAGGAACTGGGTGACCTGGACGACGCGCCGGGCGAGCTGGAAGAGCTGGCCCGCAAGATCGCCGAAGCCGGCATGCCGAAGGCCGTTGAAGCCAAGGCACGCAACGAACTGAACAAGCTCAAGCAGATGTCGCCGATGTCGGCCGAAGCCGCGGTCGTGCGCAACTACCTGGAGTGGCTGCTGGGCGTGCCGTGGAAGAAGCGCAGCAAGGTGCGCAAGGACCTGAAGGTGGCGCAGGACACCCTCGATGCCGATCACTACGGCCTGGAGAAGGTCAAGGAGCGCATCCTTGAATACCTGGCGGTGCAGTCGCGCGTGAAACAGATGAAGGGCCCGATCCTGTGCCTGGTCGGGCCGCCGGGCGTGGGCAAGACCTCGCTGGGCCAGTCCATCGCCAAGGCCACCAACCGCAAGTTCGTGCGCATGTCGCTGGGCGGCGTGCGTGACGAGGCCGAGATCCGTGGCCACCGTCGTACCTACGTCGGTTCGATGCCGGGCCGCATCGTGCAGAACCTCAACAAGGTCGGCAGCAAGAACCCGCTGTTCGTGCTCGACGAGATCGACAAGATGTCGATGGACTTCCGTGGCGATCCGTCTTCGGCGCTGCTGGAAGTGCTCGACCCGGAGCAGAACAACGCGTTCAACGACCACTACCTGGAAGTGGATCTGGACCTGTCCGAAGTGATGTTCGTGGCCACCTCGAACTCGCTCAACATTCCGGGCCCGCTGCTGGACCGCATGGAAGTGATCCGCATCCCCGGCTACACCGAGGATGAGAAGCTCAACATCGCCACCCGCTACCTGGTGCCGAAGCAGATCAAGGCCAACGGCCTGCAGCCGGAAGAACTGGAGATCGGCAGTGATGCCATCCAGGACATCGTGCGCTACTACACGCGCGAATCGGGCGTGCGCAACCTGGAACGCGAGATCGCCAAGATCTGCCGCAAGGTGGTGAAGGAGATCGCGCTGGCCGGCCCGCAGCCGGTGAAAGCGAAGAAGGGCACGAAGAAGTCCAAGGCGCTGGTGAGCGTGTCCAGCAAGAACCTGGACAAGTACCTGGGCGTGCGTCGCTTCGACTTCGGCCGTGCCGAGGAAGAAAACGAGATCGGCCTGGTCACCGGCCTGGCCTGGACCGAAGTCGGTGGCGATCTGCTGCAGATCGAATCAACGCTGGTGCCGGGCAAGGGCCAGCTGATCCTGACCGGCCAGCTCGGCAACGTGATGAAGGAATCGGCGTCGGCGGCACTGTCGGTGGTGCGTTCGCGCGCCGTGGGCTTCGGCATCGACAGCGACTTCCTGCAGAAGCACGACGTGCATCTGCACGTGCCCGATGGCGCCACGCCGAAGGACGGCCCGAGTGCTGGTGCGGCAATGGTCACCTCGCTGGTTTCGATGCTGACCAAGGTGCCGGTGCGTGCCGACGTGGCGATGACCGGCGAGATCACCCTGCGTGGTCGTGTCACCGCCATCGGTGGCTTGAAGGAGAAGCTGCTGGCCGCACTGCGGGGCGGCATCCGCACGGTCATCATCCCGGAAGAGAACCGCAAGGACCTTGCAGACATTCCGGCCAACGTCACCCGCGATCTGGAGATCGTGCCGGTGAAGTACATCGAAGAAGTCCTGGACCTGGCGCTGGAGCGTCCGCTGGCACCGAAGAAGGCGCGCAAGAGTGCGCAGCGTGTCACGGTGCGCAGCAAGGCCAAACCGAGTGGAAGCGCGCGCGTCAAGCATTGACGCGCGCTGTCCGATGGCCCGAAACCCGCGTCGTTGCTGGCTTTCCAGCTTGCGTGGGGGTAGGGCCACTGGTATAAAAGCAGCACTCGCGAATGAGTGATCGCTGTCAGCGATGACTGAATCGGCGAACCGTTTCCACATGGCGGCCGCATGCAGAAGGCGTGCGGTTGCTTCCCTGTCGAATAAGCGGAACCCACCGCCAAAGGAGTTGTAGAGAATGAACAAGACCGAATTGATCGATGCCGTTGCTGAAGCTGCCGACCTGACCAAGGCCGAGTCCAGCCGCGCTGTCGATGCCGTCGTTGCTGCCGTCACCAAGGCGCTGAAGGACGGCGATGCGGTCACCCTGGTTGGCTTCGGTACCTTCCAGGTCCGCGACCGTGCTGCCCGCACCGGCCGCAACCCGAAGACCGGCGACACCATCAAGATCGCTGCTTCGAAGAATCCGTCGTTCAAGGCTGGTAAGGCCCTGAAGGATGCTGTAAACTAAGCGGCTCGCTGGGGTGCTTAGCTCAGCGGTAGAGCGTCTCCTTTACACGGAGAGGGTCGGGGGTTCGAAACCCTCAGCACCCACCACAGCACCGCGGTAAAAGTTTGAGTGTGGAGCGGTAGTTCAGCTGGTTAGAATGCTGGCCTGTCACGCCGGAGGTCGCGGGTTCGAGTCCCGTCCGCTCCGCCATTCAACGAGGCCTCCGGCCAAAAGCTGGAGGCTTTGTTTTCTCCCCGGTCCAGGCCGGTGGGAAAACAAAAAAAGCAACAATGCGGAGCGGTAGTTCAGCTGGTTAGAATGCTGGCCTGTCACGCCGGAGGTCGCGGGTTCGAGTCCCGTCCGCTCCGCCACTACATCGAGGCCCCCGGCCCAAAGCTGGGGGCCTTGTCTTCTCACCGACAGGTTCGGGAGGAAGACGAAAAGGTTTTTGCAAGAACGGAGCGGTAGTTCAGCTGGTTAGAATGCTGGCCTGTCACGCCGGAGGTCGCGGGTTCGAGTCCCGTCCGCTCCGCCATTGCAGAATTCTTAAGTCCCTGTGAAAAAACTTTGAAAAAAGTGTTCATCGGGCTGGGTTTCCAGGGAGTCTTCGGATATACTGGGCGCCTGCAAAGTTTCAGCGCGGAGCGGTAGTTCAGCTGGTTAGAATGCTGGCCTGTCACGCCGGAGGTCGCGGGTTCGAGTCCCGTCCGCTCCGCCAACTTTAAAAGCCCTCGGCGCAAGCCGGGGGCTTTTTCTTTGGGCCGTGCCGGCAGGCCTGCCGATGTGCTGATGGTGCAGGTCCACGAAGATCGGCGCAGGCCGCGCCGGCGCTGCTTTTGGTCCCTGCGGCGAAGCGGGTTACACTGCCGGGCTCGCCAATCAGGCCTTGTGATTCTCACCATGCTGCAGAAACTCCGCGACAAGACCTCAGGCTGGATCGTCACCGTGATCCTGGGGCTGCTGATGATTCCGTTCCTGTTCGTGATCGACAACAGCTACCTCGGTGGCGTTGGCGCACAGAACGTGGCCAAGGTTTCCGCGCCGCCGACCTGGTGGCGTTCGGCGCCGTCGTGGTGGCCGGTGCGCATGCTGTGGCAGCACCACGAGATCAGTGCGCAGGATTTCCGCACCCGCTTCGAGCAGGAGCGCATGCGCGAGCGCCAGCAGCAGGGTGAGAACTTCGACCCGCGCGCGTTCGAAAGCACTGAAAACAAGATGGCCGTGCTCGATCAGCTGATCGACGAGCAGGTCGTGCGCCTGGTGGGCGAGCAGGCCGGTGTCGTGGTGGGCGACGGTGCGGTGCGCGAGTACATCGCCACCATCCCGGCCTTCCTCGATTCGAACGGCAAGTTCAACGAGAACAACTATCGCCTGGCCCTGGCCGGTGGCAATCCGCCGCGTACGCCCACGCAGTTCCAGGAGCTGGTGCGCGAGAGCCTGCAGCAGTCGGTGATTCCGTCGGGCCTGCAGAATTCGGGCTTCGTCACCCAGGCCGAGACCGAGCGCCTGCTGAAGCTGCTGGGTGAAACCCGCGACGTCGAGCTGGCCGCGCTGCCGGAAGTGCCGGCCGATACCGCGCCGGTCACCGACGAACAGATCAAGCAGTGGTATGACAGCCACGGCAAGGATTTCCGCCAGGCCGAAAGCGTGTCGCTGGAATACGTCGAGATCAACGGCGCGAACCTGCCGGCACCGACCGCGGCTGACGAAGCGACCCTGCGCAAGCGCTATGAAGACGAGAAGGCGAAGTTCACCTCGCCGGAACAGCGCCAGGCTGCCCATATCCTGATCACCGGTGACGGCGCCGAAGCCAAGGCGAACAAGATCGCTGCCGAAGCCAAGGCGGCCGGTGCCGACTTCGCTGCACTGGCCAAGGCCAATTCGGAAGACCCGGGTTCAAAGGATCAGGGCGGTGACCTGGGTTGGGTCGAACGCGGCGCGATGGTCAAGCCGTTCGAAGATGCGCTGTTCGCCGCCAAGGCCGGTGACGTGATTGGCCCGGTCAAGACCGAGTTCGGCTACCACATCATCAAGGTCGCCGCGGTGCGCGGTGGCGAAGGCAAGTCCTTCGAGGAAGTGCGTGACACGCTGGCTGCCGAGCAGTTGAAGGCCGACGGCGAGCGCGGCTTCAACGAACTGGCCGGCAAGCTGGTCGACGCCATCAACAAGAGCCCGAGCGATCTGGCTGCTGCGGCCAAGGAAGTGAACCTGCCGCTGCAGACCCTGGGCCCGATCACCCGTGCCACTGCCAGTGGCATCGCCGCTGACCCGGCCGTGCTGCGTGCCGCGTTCTCCGACGTGCTGGTGCAGGACGGGACCGCCAGCGACCCGATCGCCCTGGGCGGCGCGACCAACCACAGCGTGGTCATCCGCGTTGCCGCGCATACTCCGGAACAGGCAACGCCGCTGGACAAGGCGCGCGAACAGGTGATCGCCGCGATCCGCGCCGACCGCCAGCGCCAGGCCAGCGACAAGGCCGCCGACGCCGTGCTGGCCAAGCTGAAGGCCGGTGCCACCCTGCAGTCGCTGGCTGCCAGCGAGAAGCTGCAGCTGAGCCCGATGCCAGGCCTGCCGCGCAGCCAGCCGGTGCCGACTCCGGAAATCAACCGCGCAATCTTCAGCGCGCCGGTGCCGGCCGAGGGCAAGCCGAGCTATGGCAAGGTGGATGTCAACGGCCACGCGCTGCTGTTCGCAGTGAACAAGGTCAACCCGGGCGACATCAAGGAAGTGACTGCCGAGCAGCAGAAGCAGCTCAAGGACCAGCTCAGCCAGATCGATGGCATGGCCGCAGCCAAGGCCTACGTCGAGGCGATGCGCAAGAAGTTCGTGATCCAGACCACCGAAGAGAACCTGTAAGCCTGGCGGCGAGCAGGATCGAAGAAGGCCCGGCATTGCCGGGCCTTTTTTTTGTCGTCGCGTCGTTTGTGGCGCGCTTGAGCTTTGGTGGTGGTCGAGCTTGCTCGACCGCCCTTTGCAGACATGAAAAAGCCGAGCATGGGCTCGGCTCTACAGGAAGCAGGGCAGGGCGCGGCTGGAACCGCGCCTGCTTCAATCCTCGACGCGCAGTACCGCGCCCGGCTTCAGCACGCTGCTGCCGCTCAGGCCGTTCAGTGACAGCAGCGCCTTCACCGGCATGCCGTAGCGACGGGCGATGGTCCATGCCGACTCGCCATCACGCACGGTGTGGCGGCGGGTGCGCGGGCGATCAGCGATCGCGGCGACGGTCTTGGCCGCCCGCGGCGTCGGCGTGGTCGTGGCAACCGGTGCGGTGCTGGCCACCAGTGTGGTCGCGGTTTCCGTCACCGTCGCATTAGCGGCTGAGACCGGGGCCAGCACCCGGGTGGTTCCCGAGGCGCGATTGCCGGCGGCCAGGGCCGGGTTGAGGCGGGCGATCCTGGCAGGGTCCAGCGCGCGCTGTGCGGCCCACTGCTGGACGCTGGTGCCCGCAGGCAGGGTGTGGTCCTTCAGCACCGGCACGGTGCGGTCCAGCGAGGCCATCACGCCCGGCTGGTCTTCCACGTCTTCCAGCACGCAGGCCAGGGCATGCAGCTTCTCGACGTAGGCATGGGTGACCGGCGACAGGCCCGGCAGGGCTGCCGGCTTGGCGTTCTGCGCGTTCATGCCGGCCTTGCGCATGGACTGCAGCACGCGGTACTCGCCGGCGTTGTAGGCCATGGTGGCCAGACGCCAGTCGCCGCCGAACATGCCGTGCAGGGTCTTCAGGTAGCGCACCGCGGCCTGGGTGGAATCCACCGCCGACAGGCGGCCGTCATAGCCGTTGGCCATCGGCACGCGGTGGTTGCGCGCGGTGGTGGCGATGAACTGCCACAGGCCGGTCGGGCCGCTGCCGTTGCGGGCATTGGGCCGATAGCCGCTTTCCACGAACGGAATCAGCGCGAATTCGGTGGGCAGGTTGGCCTTGCGCAGCTCTTCGACCACATAGCCGAACAGCACCAGCGCATCGTCATCCTGGTTGGCCAGGCGCGAGGGGGCGTGGGCGAACTGCTTCTGCCAGCGCGGGCTGGTGGCCTCGGCATCGCAGCTGGGCTCGGCCAGGCCGTCGCGGAAGCTGGTGAAGATCTCCTGGCCATTGCGTACGGAGGCGGCGGGCAGCGCTGACGCGTCCAGCGGCAGGGCCGCAGCAGCGGTCAGGTTCTGGCTGATGCCGGCCCCCAGCGACTGTGCGCCCGCGGTTCCGGCCAGCCCCAGGGCAAGGCCCAGGGCCAGCGGCAGACTTCGGCGCATCATGCGCGGAAGCCGTCTTTCCAGTGCCGGAGACCGGCCATCACGTCGACGTCGTCCACGACGTCACGGCCCAGGTGTGCCGATACCGATGCACGGATCGGTGCAGCGTGCACACGCAGGAAGGGATTGCAGTCGAATTCGTTGGCCAGGGTTACCGGCAGGGTGGAACGGTCATCGCGGCGCATGGCCAAAGCCTCCTCTTGGCGCTGCCACAAGGCAGCGTTGGCGGGGTCGACATGCCGCGCGAAGACGGCATTTGACACGGTGTACTCATGAGCGCAACAAAGCAGCAGTTGCGCGGGCAGGGCACCCAGCTTGCGCATCGACGCCAGCAGCTGGGACGGCGTACCTTCGAACAGGCGTCCACAGCCCAGGCTGAACAACGAATCTCCGCTGAAAAGATGTTCAGCAGTGTGAAACGCGATGTGGCTGCGGGTATGCCCGGGCACGGATAGTACGTGGAACGTCCGGCCCAGTGCCTGAACGCGTTCACCTTCACCGACCCGCTCGGTCGCCGTGGGAATGCGTTCCTCGACCGGCGCGACGACCCGTACGCCGGGGAAACGCGCCTGCAATGCCGGCACGCCACCGATGTGATCGTCGTGGTGATGGGTGAGCAGGATCGTGTCCACGCGCAGGCCCTGGTCGGCCAGCGCGAGCACGGGCGCGGCATCACCGGGGTCGACGACCACGGCAGCACCCTCGTCGTCGATCAGCGTCCAGATGTAGTTATCCGCAAATGCGGGCAGGGCAGTCAGTCGCATAGAATTGGACCATGCCCGCGCTGCAGAGCACCCGTCAAGCGAGCCAGACCCCGTGGTTCGACAGTGAACCGGCGGAGGCCTTGCGCGTGCTGGAGCGACAGTTACTGCTGCCGCAGCTGTCGGTGCTGCCGGCGCAGCCCTGGCTGTGGATCGCACCAAGTGTGGCCTGGCTGGACGATGCACAGCTGGGCGGACGCGGTCTGCGCCTGTTCCGGCAGGGGCAGGGCTATGCCGGCGACACCCGCTGTGCGCTGCCGTTGCCGCTGGCCAATGAAAGCGTCAATGCGATCGTGCTGCAGCATGTCACCGCGGCCGACGCTGATCGGCTGCTCGACGAGTGCGAGCGCGTGCTGATGCCGGGCGGCCACCTGTGGCTGAGCAGCCTCAATCCGTTCAGCCCGTATCGCACGCGCTGGCGCCAGCATGGGCTGGTGGTGCGCACGCCGCAGCGGATCCGCCTGCTGCTCGGCCGTCATGGGCTGGAGTGCGACGATATGCGTTACCTGGGCCCGCTCTGGCGCGGTGCGGGCAGCCGTCGTCCCGGAGGTTGGGCACCGCTGCGCGCGGCCTGCCTGTTCCATGCCGAAAAACGCACGCTGGCCCTGCCTGGGCCGAAACCGCTGCCGGTGCGCTGGCACGGCACCGTAGCTACCTGATTCTGGAGTTGTATTGAAAACCATCGAAATCCACACCGACGGTTCCTGCCTTGGCAATCCCGGCCCCGGCGGCTGGGCTGCGCTGCTGCGCTACAAGGGCCACGAGCGTGAGCTGAGCGGTGGCGAGGCGCACACCACCAACAACCGGATGGAGCTGATGGCGGCCATTTCCGGGCTGGAGTCGCTGACCGAACCGTGCAGCATCGTGCTCTATACCGATTCGCAGTACGTGCGGCAGGGCCTGACCCAGTGGATGCCGGGCTGGATCCGCAAGAACTGGAAGACCGCCGGCGGCGATCCGGTGAAGAACCGCGAGTTGTGGGAGCGCCTGCAGGCGGCCACGCTGCGGCATCAGATCGACTGGCGGTGGGTGAAGGGGCACTCCGGCGACCCCGACAATGAGCGGGTGGATACCCTGGCCCGCAACGCGGCGATCCAGATCCGCGACGCCAGCCCGGTAAACTGAGCCCATGCGTCAGATCATCCTCGATACCGAAACCACCGGTCTGGAGTGGAAGAAGGGCAACCGCATCGTCGAAATCGGCTGCGTGGAGCTGTTCAAGCGTCGCCCGACCGGCAACAACTACCACCAGTACATCAAGCCGGACTGCGAGTTCGAACAGGGCGCGCAGGAAGTCACCGGCCTGACCCTGGAGTTCCTCGATGACAAGCCGGACTTCGCGCAGATCGCCGACGAGTTCCTGGCCTTCATCGATGGCGCCGAACTGATCATCCATAACGCGGCATTCGATCTGGGCTTCCTCGACAACGAGCTGTCGCTGCTGGGGCCGCAGTACGGGAAGATCACCGACCGCTGCACCGTGATCGATACCCTGGTGATGGCGCGCGAGCGCTTCCCGGGCCAGCGCAATTCGCTGGATGCGCTGTGCAAGCGGCTGGGCGTGGACAACTCGCACCGTGCACTGCACGGCGGCCTGCTCGATGCGCAGATCCTGGGCGACGTCTACATCGCGCTGACCTCGGGCCAGGAGGAAATCGGCTTCGGCCTGGGCGATGACGATGGCGGTGGTGCCGGTGCGGCGCTGCAGGCCTTCGATACCAGCAAGCTGCTGCCGCGCCCGCGCGTGGTGGCCACGCCGTCGGAGCTGGAAGCGCATGCCGCGCGACTGGAGCGGCTGCGCAAGAAGGCTGGCCACGCGCTGTGGGATGGCCCGAAGGTGGAAGAGCCCGCCAGCGCATAAACATCCACGCATGGCGTGGATCTACTGTAGAGCCGAGCCCATGCTCGGCTCATGCACCAGGTTCAGTGGCAGCGCACCAGGATGACGCTGATGTTGTCGCGGCCACCGCCGTCGAGCGCGGCCGCGACCAGCGTATCCACGCACTCCTGCGCGCTGGCATCGTCGAAGGCGAGGGTGCGGGCGATGCCGCGGTCGTCCACTTCCTCGGTCAGTCCGTCACTGCACAGCAGCAGCTGCATGCCCGGGCGCAGTTCACCGCTGGTGGTGGCCACGTTCAGATGCGCCGGATCGGTCACGCCCAGCGCCTGGGTGACCACGTTGCGATGCGGATGTGCGCGCGCCTGTTCGGCGGTCAGGTTGCCCTGCGCGACCAGTTCCTGCACCACGCTGTGGTCCTGGCTGAGCTGCGCAAGTTGGCCGTCGCGCCACAGGTAGGCGCGGCTGTCGCCGACCCACGCCACTTCATAGCGATTGCCCTGCACGCGCGCGGCAACCACGGTGGTGCCCATCGGCAGCGTGTCGTTGCGTCGGCGCGAGGCGCGGATGATCTCTTCGTCGGCGGTGCGGATGGCCTGCGCCAGCGGCGCGCCGCGGCGGATCTCGCGCACGATGGTCTCGCGTGCCAGCGCGCTTGCCACTTCGCCGCAGGCGGGTCCGCCCATGCCGTCGGCCACCAGCCACAAGGCCAGCTCGCTGTCACCGTAGTAGGTGTCCTCGTTGAGCTCGCGGCGCATGCCGGGGTGGGTGAGGTGTCCGAATTCGATCATGGGGGCTGGGGCGGGGTGTTGCTGGGGAGACAGGCATCATCGGGTGGCTGCACGCGTCCGGCAAGGCATGCGCTCAGGAAATTTTCACTTGGTTGGCCGGAATGACTTGTCGTCGGCCTCACTTCCTCGTATGATGCGCGTCCCCGGTCCGCCGGGGACCACCCGGAGAGGTGGCAGAGTGGTTGAATGTACCTGACTCGAAATCAGGCAGGCGTTTATAGCGCCTCGGGGGTTCGAATCCCCCCCTCTCCGCCAGATAAAGAAAAAGGGCTGCCGAAAGGCAGCCCTTTTTCTTTATCTGGCGCGGGACGCGACGCGCGTTGCGCGTCGCCCCACGCGTTGCTGTGCAACGCGTGGGCCCCTCCCTTTGCCGGCCTCTCCCCGCCCCTGTCGGGGCAGCCCCTCAACAGAGGGGCTTGTTCCTCCAGATGGATCTACCTGTCCCATCGCGAGCTGCGGGTTAAACTGCACGCATCACCTGCTGGAGCTTTTCCCCATGACCGCTGAAATCCTCGTCCCCGTTTCTTTCGGCGAGCTGCTGGACAAGATCTCGATCCTGCAGATCAAGTCCGAGCGCATCAGCGACGAGGGCAAGCTGGCCAATGTGCGCAAGGAGCTGTCGGCGCTGGAGCAGACCTGGATGGCACACCCGGCGGCGGTGAAGGACATCGCCAAGCTGCGTGCCGAGCTGAAGGCGGTCAACGAGCAGCTGTGGGACATCGAGGATGACATCCGGCTGAAGGAGAAGGCGCAGGCGTTCGATCAGGGCTTCATCGACCTGGCGCGCAGTGTCTACCTGCGCAATGACGAACGCGCGCGCATCAAGAAGGCGATCAACCTGGCGCTGGGTTCGGCGTACGTGGAAGAGAAGTCCTACCAGGATTACGCGCAGCGCGCGTAATCCCGGGCAGCCTGCCGCTCACCCCAGGTGGTCGGCGACGTAGCGTTCGAACGCAGCGATACCGTCTTCGACAGTGATCAGTTCCATCACATCGTCGAACTCGATCTTGGTGCCCCACTTCAGATCCGCGGCCTGCTTGGCCAGATACTTGCGCGCGGCATCATCGTAGCGATCCACGCAGTAGCGGCGGTCGGAATAGGGACCGCTGCGGTTCGGATTGCTGGCCGCATGCAGGCCCAGTACCTTGGCGCCCATCGCGTTGGCGATGTGCATCGGGCCCGAGTCCGGGGTCATCACCAGATTGGCGCGGGCCAGCAGCGCCGGCAGCTGCTTCAAGGTGTCCTTGCCGACCAGGTCCAGTGCAGGCGTGTGCAGCTGGGCCTGGATGGCATCGGCCATGCTGCGCTCCAGCTCGCTGCGGCCACCGCACAGCACTACCTGCCAACCGCGCTGTGCGGCGTGGTTGGCCACGGCTGCATAGCGGTCTGCATACCAGTTGCGGCGCACGTGGCTGGAACAGGGCGAGATCATCAGCACCGGGCGGCCATCGTCCTGCCATTGCGCGGCGGCCCACTCATATGCCGACTGCGGCACCGCCAGGTCCCAGCTGACCTCGGTCTGGCGCAGGCCAAGGGGTTCACAGAAACTGCCGATGGCGTCCAGCACATGGATGCCGGGGCGGTCGGGGATGCGCTCGTTGATGAAGAGACCGTGCAGATCCTTCGATCGGCTGCGGTCGTAGCCGATGCGACGCTCTGCGGGAATGAAGGCCGACAGCAGGTTGGCGCGGAACGCCACCTGCATCTGCAGCAGCGCTTCGAAGCGCCCCGGTGGCAGCTGCCTGCGCAGTTCCTTGACCCCGGCCATGCCGCTCTTCTTGTCGTAGGCATGGAAGGTGACGCCAGGCAGGCCGTCGAGCAGCTTGTGGCCGGCCTTGTCGATGATCCAGTGGATCGGCGTGTCCGGACGCGCAGCCTGCAGGGTGCGCACCAGGGGCACCACGTGGGTGACATCGCCGAGTGCGGACAGGCGCAGGAGGCACAAGGAGGAGGACGCTGATGCCATGTGTTGTTAGACTCAATGAAATGGTCGCATTCGACGCCAATGAAGCGCTGACGCCATGCCGCGAGGGCCGCGGCATCGGGGCCATTCTGTTCGACCGCGAGCGGCTGCGGCAAGCCGAGATCGGCCTGTTCTCGCCCCAGCACTGGGGAAGCAGGGCCCGGCCGGTGGGTGAGGGCGGCCGTGGCAGCGCCTGGTTGGTCGATGCGCCGTTCGGCCCCAGCGTGCTGCGCCACTACCTGCGCGGTGGCCTGGCGGCGAAGATCAGCCATGACCAGTACTTCTGGCGCGGCGCGGACCGCACCCGCAGCTTCGCCGAATTCCGGCTGATGCGCGCGCTGCGCGAGAAGAAGCTGCCGGTGCCACGGCCGCTCGCCGCGTTCTACATGCGCGAGGGCCTGCGCTACCGGGCCGCGATCCTGATGGAGCGGATCGAGGGTGTCCGTTCGCTGGCCGACCGTGCGCTGGTCGCTGGCCGGGGCGCACCATGGGAGGAAACCGGACGGCTGATCGCGCGCTTCCATCGTGCCGGCCTGGACCATGCCGATCTCAATGCGCACAACATCCTGTTCGACGGCAACGGCCATGGCTGGCTGATCGACTTCGACCGCGGGGTGATCCGCATCCCGGCGACCGCCTGGCGCGAACGCAATCTCAAGCGCCTGCTGCGCTCGCTGATCAAGCTGCGCGGCGAGCGCAGCATGGAAGACGTGCAGAAGGACTTCGCGCGGCTGCGCCGCGCCTATGACATGGCCTGGAACCGGGGCACCTGATGGATTGGTCGTTGCGTTTCCTCGGCGTCGGCAATGCGTCGGCGGTCGAGCTGGGGTCGCCGATGTCGGTGATCGAGCGGGACGGGCGTCCGTGGCTGACCATCGACTGCGGCGGTGAAGGCCTGACCGCGTTCAAGGCGCACTACGGCCACATGCCGCAGGCGTTGTTCGTCACCCATGTGCATCTGGACCACGTGGCGGGCTTCGAGCGCCTGTTCGTCGATACCTTCTTCAATGCGCACCGGCGCGGCAAGGTGCGCCTGTATGTGCCTGCCACGGTGGTGCCGCTGCTGCACAAGCGCATCGGGGATTACCCGAACGTGCTGGCCGAGGGCGGCGCCAACTTCTGGGATGCCTTCCAGCTGATCGTGGTGGGTGAGGCGTTCTGGCATGAGGGCGTGCGCCTGGAGGTGTTCCCGGTGCGCCACCATTGGCCGGAGACAGCCTATGGCCTGCGCCTGCAGGGCGCGCTGACCTGGAGCGGCGATACCCGGCCGATTCCGGAGATGCTGGCCCGTTTCGCCAACGACAACGAACTGATCGCGCACGACTGCGGCCTGCACGGCAACCCGTCGCATACCGGCGTGGACGACCTGGAGCGCGAGTACAGCGCGGAACTGCAGGCGCGGATGATGCTCTACCACTATGCGAGCGTGGCCGATGGCCAGGCGCTGGCTGCGCGGGGGCACCGCGTGGCGCAACCGGGGCAGTGCGTGCCGCTGGCCAACCCCACTGCACCGCACGTGCTGGCGCAGGATCCGCCGTGAGCGGCGCCGGCCAGCCCGCCGACGCGACGCTGGCCGCCGAACTGGAGGCGCTGGAACGCGCGCTGCATGCGCCGCAGGTGCGGGGGGATCGCGAGTCCCTTGCGGCCCTGCTGGACGAGGATTTCAGCGAGATCGGCAGTTCCGGCCGCTGTTACGACCGTGCAGCTGCGCTGGCGGAGATCCCGCTGGAACGGGCGCAGGTGCGGATCGAATCGGAGCAGTACGCGGTCTCGCTGCTGACGCAAGACCTGGCCCAGGTGCGTTATCGCAGCCGCTACTACCTGGATGGCCAGCCGCAGGGCTGGGTACTGCGCAGTTCGCTGTGGCGCCGGCACACACAGGGGTGGCGGGTAGTGTTCCATCAGGGCACGCCCGAGGCGCGGTAGCACCGGGCCATGCCGGCGCACGGCGCCAACCAAGGTTGGCATCTGCCAGAGGCGGGGCGTCGCCGGAAAAGGCGATGGCCCCGCCGGCTGACCTCGGCGCCCGCGTCGATCGATACCGTTGCTGCCTTCCGGCCCTGGCGGGATTTTCGACCTAGCGTCGCGAGGGGCCGACGGGGCCACCATAGAGACGTTGGCCGCCCAGTGGGCGGCCGGTTCACCGATCAGGGGAAGCAGCGCGCGATGCGCCGGAGACCACAGCCGGACTGCACATCGGCTGGCCGATGGCAGACGGCAACTATAGCGCAGGCAGGTACATCGACGCCAGCTTCGTGCACTGAATCGGCTGTAACCCGCGTCTGCTGGCAGCGCCCCGGGTCGACCGGCGTTGCTAGAATGCCGGCCAGGAGGAACGACCTCCCCCGCATCGGGAATCAATGACCAGGACGGCCTGGCCCTACCAAGAGGAGGGCTGTCATGGCCTGGATCTATCTGTTGTTCGCCGGCCTGCTGGAAATCGTCTGGGCCGTGTCCATGAAGCAGTCCGAAGGCTTCACCAAGCTCACCCCCACCGTGGTCACGATCATCGGCATGATCGCTAGCTTCTGGCTGCTGGCGGTGGCCATGCGCAGCCTGCCGTTGGGTACCGCCTACACGATCTGGACCGGCATCGGCGCAGTCGGCGCATTCGTGGTCGGCATCGTGTTCCTGGGCGAGCAGGTCAGCCCGATGCGGATCGGTGCAGCGGTATTGATCGTTTCCGGCCTGGTGCTGATGAAACTCTCCAGCAGCTGAATGCATTTACTTATGGCGGAGAAAGGAATCTCCGCTTTCTGCAGGTATATGCATTTTCGGCAAAACCATTTTGCCTTCCCGTTTTATTTGACGTACGTCATAAAAATAACGAGCGTGATTCACATGCCGCTGGCGCCATCGGCCGCACAGTGCCGCCATTCGTCATGCGAAATCGGGGAGTTTTCGCCTTGACGGGCGCGTTGGCCTGCCTGTTCCAGGTGCGGTCGCGTGAAGATGTGAAGATTTTCAGAAGTTAATGAAGGCAGGCCTTGTTCCCGTGTCGGGAGCCAGGGTGGGCCGCATTGTCTTCAAAAAAACCTGCCTGCAGTGCCATCCGGTCTTTTCATGGAGATTTACCGATGAACCGCATTTACCGTCTGGTTTTCAATCGTGCCCTCGGCGTAATGCAGGTTGCTTCGGAGGTCGCCCAGAATCCCGGCGGAAGTGCGGTCAGCGCGGCGAGGGTGCCGCGATTGCGGACGCACCAGTTGGCGGTGGCCCTGGCGGCCACGCTGGCCAGTGGATCTGCGTTCGCAGCGTGCAACACCGTCGGCAACACAGTCACTTGCCCGACAGGCTCAAGCACCAACTCGCTGGCCAACAGCATCAATGGCGTAACCCTGGATATCCAGACCGGCGCCCAGCTCAGCGTGCCGCCGATCGTGGGTGGTAGTGCGGTGACCCTGAACGGCAACGGCATTACCGTGAACAACCAGGGCACGGTCGATCCCACCATCAGCGGTGGCCTGAGCCTGGCGGCGTCGGGCATGGTGCTGGGCAACGCGACGGTCGGTGGCAACGCCATCAACGTGAACAATCTGGCCGGTGGTTCGATAAACGGCCTGGTCAATATCGCCTCCCTGCTCGGTTTCGGTGGACAGGCGTTGGTGGTGCAGAACGCTGCGGGCGGCACCAGCACCGTCGTCAACAATGGCTCGGTGAGCATGTCGATCTTCGGTGCGGGTCTGTTCACCGCCGCCGATGCCCCGGCCATTCTCAGTTATGGCGGCGCGCAGACCCAGTTCACCAATACCGGCAGCATCACCGGTCGTGTCGGCTTTGCCGGGTCCGCCTCGGCGACCAACGGCAACACCTTCCTCAACGCCGGAACGATCAACGGCAGCGTGCACCTGGGCAACTCTACGGCAGGCAATACGTTCACAGCGGTGTCTGGTTCCAGCGTGAACAACGCCGGCGTGGGTATCGCCGGTACCGTGGGTAGCGTGGGTGTCAATCTGGCGGCCGCGGGCCAGGTTGATGGCGGCTCGGCGAGCAACAACAGCCTGGTGCTGCAGAACAGTCCCTCTGGCCCCGGCTCCGGCACCGGTGGTGCGCCGACCACGGTGGGCTGGAACCAGTACGTCAACTTCCAGAAGCTGACGGTCAACAGCGGCACTTGGAACCTGCAGGGTGCGTGGGCGGGTGCGGGGCCGACGACGCTCAATGATGGCCTGATCAATTTCAACAATGCCGGTTCGTTCGGCACAGGGCTGTTCACTGCCAACGGCGGTGCCATCGCCTCCTCCACGGCCGGTCTGAACCTGACCAACGCTTTCAGCCTCGGTGGCAATCTGTCCCTGGCAGGGACCAATGCATTCGGCCTGAGTGGCGTGCTTTCAGGCGCTGGTGGGCTGACGGTCAACAACACCGGCATCGTTACTCTCGGCGGCGCAAACGTGTTCTCCGGCGGCGTCAACCTCAATGCGGGCGGCCTGCTGCTGGGCAATGCCGGTGCACTCGGCAGCGGCAACCTGACGGTCGGTGGCAGCGCCTCGCTGGATACGACGGCTGGCTTCAACCTGGGCAACAATCTGGTGATCAACGGCGGGGGCTCGCTGAACCTGCTGGGCAGCAATGCGCTGACATTGAGTGGCTCGATTTCCGGTGCCGGCAACGTGACCAAGAACGGCGCGGGCACGCTGACCTTGAATGGTGCCAATTCGCTGACCGGCAACTTCAACCTGGCCGGGGGCGCGTTGGCGCTGGGCGCGGGCGGCAGCCTGTCGCCCACCGGTGCGATCACGCTGGGCGTTGGCACCAGCCTGGATCTTTCAGCGGCGACCAACCAGACCATTGGCTCGCTGGCCGGCCTCGGCGGTTCGGTCAATCTCGGCAGCCACACGCTGACCCTGGGTGGGCTGGGCAATACCAGCTTCAGCGGCACGTTCGCCGCAGGCACCGGTGGCCTGATCAAGCTCGGTACCGGCGTGCAGACCCTGTCCGGCGTCAACAGCCTCACTGGCGGTGTTGCGCTCAACGCAGGTGGCTTGTTGCTGGGCAATGCGGCCGCGCTGGGAAGTGGTACGTTCTCTGTCGGCGGCAACACCACCTTCGACGGCACCACGGCGCTGGCGTTGACCAATGCTGTCAGTCTCGGATCGGGCGCCAACCTGAATCTGCTTGGCGGGCAAGCGCTCACGTTCAACGGGGTGATCAGCGGCGCTGGCGGCCTGATCAAGAATGGCGCGTCAACCCTGACGCTCAATGGCGCCAATACGTTCGTTGGTGGGCTGGCGTTCAATGCCGGCAGCCTGCTGCTGGGCAATGGCAGTGCGCTGGGAACCGGTGCCTTGAACGTCGGCGGAGCCGTGACCCTCGATGGCAGCTCGGCGTTGAGTGTGGGCAACAACATCAATCTCGGGGCAGGTGGCTCGCTCGACATTCTGGGAGGCAACACACTGACGTTGGGCGGTGTCATTGGTGGCTCCGGCAGCCTGGTCAAGAACGGCGCCTCCACGCTGACGCTGGGTGGGGCCAACGCGTTCACCGGCGGCCTGAACGTGAACGCAGGCAAGGTGGCGCTGGCCAGTGGCGGCAGTCTGGCGGCCACCGGGGCGGTGAGCCTGGCGGGGGCCGGCGCCGAACTGGATATCTCACTCGGCGGCAACCAGACCATCGGTGCACTGTCTGGCATCGCCGGCAGCACGGTGACGCTGGGCAGCAGCACGCTCACCTTCGGTGATGCCACCAACCAGACCTTCGCCGGCGTGATCGGCGGCACCGGTGGCCTGATCAAGCAGGGCAGTGGCATGCAGACGCTGACCGGCGCCAATACCTTCAGCGGTGGGGTGAATCTTGCGGCCGGCGGCTTGGTGCTGGGCAACGCCGGCGCGCTGGGAAGCGGTGCGCTGACGGTCAGTGGCAACGGTTCGCTGGACACCACTGCTGCGCTCAACCTGGGCAATGCGATCAACCTCGGCGCGGCGCTGACCCTGCCGGGCAGCCAGAACCTGACACTGGGCGGCAACATCACCGGCACCGGCAGCCTGGTCAAGAATGGCGCGTCCACACTGACCTTGAACGGCACCAATACCTTCAGCGGTGGCTTGAGCGCAAACGCCGGCGCCCTGCTGCTGGGCAACAGCGGCGCACTCGGCACGGGGACGCTGGGCATTGGCGGAAACGTCTCGCTCGATGGCAGTGCACCGCTGAGTCTGGGCAACAACGTGGCACTGGGGGCGGGTGCCGCGCTGTCGCTGCCAGGCTCGCAGGCGATCACGCTGGGTGGGGTGGTGTCCGGTGCGGGCAGGCTGGTGAAGAACGGTGCCACTACTTTGACCCTCAATGGCGCCAACACCTTCGGCGGTGGGTTGACCGTCAACGGTGGCGGCCTGCTGCTGGGCAATGCCGGTGCGTTGGGCACCGGTGCGCTGTCGGTGGGCGCCAATACCACGCTGGACAGTTCGGTGGCACTGAATCTGGCCAACGGCGTCAATCTTGGAACTGGGGCAGTGCTTGACCTGCTGGGCAGCCAGAACGTGGCGCTGGGCGGTGTCATCAGCGGCACCGGCGGTCTGGTCAAGAACGGTGCGGCGACACTGGCGTTGAACGGGCCCAATAGCTTCAGTGGGGGTGTTGGCCTCAACGCGGGTGTGCTGCAGCTGGGCAATGCACTGGCATTGGGTACCGGTCAGCTGGACGTGGGTGGCAACGCTTCGCTGGACGCCACAACGGCGCTGACCGTAAGCAACAACATCGGCCTCGCTGCCGGTGCCAACCTCTCCGTGCTGGGCAGCAATGACCTGACGCTCACTGGTCCGGTATTCGGTGCCGGTGGGCTGATCAAGGACGGCGCGGCACGTCTGACCCTGAGCGGTGCCAACCTCTATGCCGGCGGCACCACCATCAATAACGGCACGCTGGCGTTGGGCGCAGGCGGCAGCCTCGCCGCTGGCGGTGATGTCACCCTTGGCAATGTCGGCGCAGGCTTCGATATCTCCGGCGCCAGTGGCAACCAGACCATTGCCGCGCTGAACGGCGTCACCGGAACCACGCTGACGCTGGGCGGCAATTCGCTGACCTTCGGCACCAATGCCAACACCACCTTTGATGGCGTGATCAGCGGCACGGGTGGCCTGGTCAAGACCGGTACCGGCATCCAGACGCTGTCCGGTGCCAACACCTTCAGTGGTGGCCTGGCACTCAATGCCGGCGGCCTGCAGCTGGGCAATGCCGATGCGCTGGGTACCGGGCCGCTGGGCATCGGCGGCACCGTCAGCCTCGACAGTTCGGTGGCGTTGAACCTCGCCAACGCGGTGAACTTCGGTGCCGGCACCCAGCTCACTCTGGGCGGGACCAGTGACGTTGCACTCGGCGGCGTGCTGAGCGGCAACGGCAGCCTGATCAAGAACGGCGCTGGTCTGCTGACACTCAACAACACCAACACGTTCGGTGGCGGCCTGACCTTGAACGGCGGCAGCCTGGTGGTGGGCGCCAACGGTGCGCTGGGTACCGGCACACTGGCGGTGAACAACAGTGCCTCGCTGGATGCCGGCGCCGCGGTGACGCTGGGCAACGCAGTGAACCTTGGCTCGGGCGTGGCACTGACCGTGCCGGGCAGCAACGCGCTGACCCTGGGCGGCATCGTGTCCGGCAATGGCAGCCTGATCAAGAACGGCGCCGCCACGCTGACACTGGACGGTGCCAACACCTACAGCGGTGGTACCACCATCAACGCCGGTACCTTGGCGCTGGGTGCGGGTGGCAGCCTGGCCGCCGCAGGCGACGTCACGCTCGGCAATGCCGGTGCGGGCTTCGATATCTCTGGTGCAACCGGCAACCAGACCATTGGTGCGCTCAACGGCGTGGCCGGAACCACGCTGACGCTCGGTGGCAATTCGCTGACCTTCGGCACCGCAGCCAATGGTGCCTTCGATGGCGTGATCGGGGGGGGCGGTGGCCTGGTGAAGGTCGGTGCCGGGGTGCAGACCCTGTCCGGTGCCAACACCTTCGGTGGCGGCGTGACGCTCAATGCCGGCGGCCTGGTGCTGGGCAATGATGCGGCGCTGGGTACCGGCGCACTCACCGTTGGCGGCGCGGCCACGCTGGATACCACTGCACTGGCGACGCTGGCCAACAACGTCGTGCTCAATGCCGGGCTGACCGTGCTGGGCACCAACGCGCTCACCCTAAATGGTGTGCTCTCCGGTACCGGCAGCCTGACCAAGAACGGTGGCGCAACGCTGACCTTGAACGGCATCAACACCTACACCGGTGGTACCAACGTCAACGCCGGTACGCTGGCGCTCGGCGCCGGGGCCAGCCTGGCCGCAAGCGGTACCGTCAATCTCGCCAGCGGCGCCACGCTGGACCTGTCGGCCGGCAACGGCACGCAGGTGTTTGGCACGCTGGTTGGCAACGGTACGGTCAACCTCGGTGCCAACAACATCGAAGTGGGCAGCGCTGCCAATGGCACCTTCAGTGGCTCGATCGCAGGCACCGGTGGACTGACCAAGGTCGGCAGCGGTATCGAAACACTGACCGGCATCAACACCTACACCGGCGGCACCACCATCAACGCCGGCACGCTGGCGATCGGTGCCGGTGGCAGCCTGGCGGCGACCGGTGCGGTGAACGTCGCTGCGCCAGGTGCGGGCTTCGACATCTCGGCCTCCGGCGCCAACCAGACCATCGGTTCGCTGTCCGGCGTGGCCGGCTCGACGGTCAGCCTGGGCGCCAACTCACTGATCCTGGGGGGCGTCAGCAGCAGCACCTTCGATGGCGCGATTGCCGGTACCGGCGGTTTGGTCAAGAACGGCGCGGGTATTCTCACGCTCGGCGGCGCCAACCTGTTCAGCGGCGGCGTGGCCTTGAACGGTGGCGGGCTGGTGGTCGGCAACAACGCTGCGCTCGGCAGCGGTGCGTTGACGGTCGGAAGCAACGCGACACTGGATGCATCGACCGGCGTCAACCTGGCCAACAACATCAACCTCGCATCGGGTGCCAACCTTGATCTGCTCGGCAGCCAGGCGCTGGCGCTGGGCGGCGTGATCTCGGGCACGGGTGGGTTGATCAAGGACGGTGCGGCCACCGTAACCCTGAGCGGTGCCAACACCTACACCGGTGGTACCACCATCAACAGCGGCACGCTGGCGATCGGTGCCGGTGGCAGCCTCGCCGCGACCGGCGCGGTGAACCTGGCCGGCACCGGCACGCTCGACATCTCGGCGGGCAACCAGGCCATCGGTTCGCTGGCCGGCGTGGCCGGCAGCACGGTGGCACTGGGCGGCAGCACGCTGACCCTGGGTGGTACCGTGGACAGCACCTTCAACGGTGCGATCAGCGGCAATGGCGGCCTGATCAAGAACGGCGCAGGCGTGCAGACGCTCAATGGCGCCAGCACCTTCAGCGGTGGCGTGGCGCTCAACGCAGGTGGCCTGGTGGTCGGCAACAACGCTGCGCTGGGCACCGGTGCGGTGACGGTTGGAGGCGCGGCTACGCTCGATTCGAACACCGCGGTGACGCTGGCCAACAACTTCATCCTCAACAACGGATTGACCGTACTCGGCAGCAACAACCTCACCCTCAACGGCAACCTGAGTGGTACCGGCAGCCTGACCAAGGAGGGAGCAGCGACGCTGACCTTGAACGGCACCAATACCTATACCGGTGGCACCAACATCAACGCCGGTACGTTGGCACTGGGCGCCGGCGCGAGCCTGCACGCCAGTGGCATCGTCAACCTGGCCTCGGGTGCGACCTTCGATCTGTCGGCGGGTAGCGGCACGCAGCAGTTCGGTACCCTGATCGGCAGCGGTACGGTGAATCTGGGCGCCAACACGCTGACGATCGGAGGCGCCACCAATGGCACCTTCAGTGGTTCGGTGGCGGGCTCCGGTGGCCTGGTCAAGGAAGGTTCGGGCACCCAGACGTTGACCGGCACCAATACCTTCACCGGTGGCACCACCATCAACGCTGGTACGCTGGCGATCGGCGCCGGTGGCAGCCTGGCTGCCACGGGTGCGGTGAATCTGGCCAACGCCGGTACCGCCTTTGACATCAGCGCGGGTGGCCCGCAGGCCATCGGCTCGCTGGCAGGCGTGGCCGGCAGCACCGTGGCGCTGGGTGGCAGCACGCTGACACTCAATGGCGTGGGCAACACTACGTTCGCTGGTGACATCACCGGCACCGGCGGCCTGGTGAAGAACGGCGCTGGCATCCAGGGCCTGACCGGCAGCAATACCTTCAGTGGCGGCGTGGCACTCAACGCCGGTGGCCTTGCCTTGGGCAACAACGGTGCACTGGGAACCGGCACGCTGACCGTGGGCGGCAATGCCAGCCTGGACGGCACCACCGCGCTGACCCTGGCCAACACCGTGCAGCTGGCCAGCGGCACGCTGACCCTGGCCGGCAGCAACGCGCTGACCTTGAACGGCCCGATCAGCGGTGCTGGCGGCCTGCTGAAGGATGGCGCAGCAACGGTCACCCTGGGCGGTGCCAGCACCTATACCGGTACCACCACCCTCAACAGCGGCACGCTGGCGGTGGCGGCTGGTGGCAGCCTGTCCGGTGCCAGCACGGTGAACCTGGCCGGCGCCGGCACGTTGGACATCAGTGCCGGTGGCAGCCAGAGCATCGGAGGCCTGGCCGGCGTGACCGGATCCAGCGTGGTGCTGGGGGGGGCGACCCTGACCACCGGCGGCAACAACGGCAGCACCACCTTCGGCGGTGTGCTCAGTGGCACCGGCGGTCTGGTGCAGAGCGGTACCGGCACGCTGACCCTGAGCGGCGACAACACCTATACCGGTGGCACCACCATCAACGGTGGTAGCACGCTGCAGATCGGCAACGGCGGCAGCACCGGTTCGGTGCTGGGCGACATCACCAACAATGGCAGCCTGGTCTACAACCTCGGCACCACGGCAACCGTGGGCGGCGTGGTCAGCGGCAGCGGCGGCCTCACCCAGGCTGGCAGCGGCACACTGGTGTTGACCGGCAACAACACCTACACCGGCGGTACCACCATCAATGCCGGTGGCACGCTGCAGATCGGCAATGGCGGTGCGACCGGTGCGATCGTCGGTGACATCACCAACAACGGTGTGCTGGTGTCCAGCGTGGCCGGCAACACCACGCTGGGCGGCACCATCAGCGGCGCTGGTGGCCTGACCCAGGCCGGTGCCGGCACGCTGACCCTGACCGGCAACAACACCTATACCGGCGGCACCACCATCAATACCGGTGGCACGCTGCAGGTCGGCAATGGCGGTGCGACCGGCGCGATCACCGGCAACGTCGCCAACAACGGCAGCTTGGTGTTCAATGTCGGTGGCAACACCACCGTCGGCGGTGCGATCAGTGGCAGTGGCGCGCTGACCCAGGCCGGTGCCGGCGTGCTGACCCTGGTCGGCAACAACAGCTACACCGGCGGCACCACCATCAATGCCGGTGGCACGCTGCAGGTCGGCAACGGCGGCGCCACAGGTTCGCTTGCCGGTGACATCACCAACAATGGTGCGTTGATTTCCAACGTGGCCGGCAATACCGCGCTGGGCGGCACCATCAGCGGTACGGGTGGCCTGACCCAAGCGGGCAGTGGGTCGCTGGTGCTGACCGGCACCAACACCTACACCGGCGGTACCACCATCAATGCCGGTGGCACGCTGCAGCTTGGCAACGGCGGTGCGACCGGCTCGATCGTCGGCGACGTCACCAACAACGGCACGCTGGTGTCCAACGTGGCGGGCAACACCACGCTGGGCGGCACCATCAGCGGCAGCGGCGGCCTGACCCAGGCCGGCAGCGGCACGCTGACCGTGACCGGCAACAACACCTATACCGGCCCGACCACCATCACTGCCGGTGGCACCCTGCAGGTGGGCAATGGCGGCGCGACCGGTGCGATTGGCGGCAGCGTCACCAACAACGGCAGCCTGGTGTTCAACGTGGGTGGCAACACCACCGTCGGCGGTGCCATCAGCGGCAGCGGTGGCCTGACCCAGGCCGGCACCGGCACGCTGATCCTGGGCGGCAACAACACCTATACCGGCGGCACCACCATCAACACCGGCGGCACGCTGCAGGTTGGCAACGGCGGCGCGAGCGGATCGATTGCCGGCAACGTCAGCAACAACGGCAGCCTGGTGTTCAACGTAGGTGGCAACACCACCGTTGGCGGCACCATCAGTGGCAGCGGTGGCCTGACCCAGGCCGGCAACGGCACCATCACGCTGACCGGCAACAACACCTACACCGGCGGCACCACCATCAATGCGGGTGGCACGGTGCAGGTCGGCAACGGCGGGGCCAGCGGTTCCATCACCGGTAACATCACCAACAACGGTGGCCTGGTCATCAACACCGGTGGCACCACCACGCTGGGCGGCACCATCAGCGGTGGCGGCAGCATCGTGCAGTCCGGCCCGGGGGGCTTGAACCTTGGCGGCAACAGCGGTGGTTTCAGCGGTACCGGCCAGGTCACCGGCGGTGGCCTGAATGTCACCGGCAACATCGGCGGCCAGTGGACCATCGGCAGCGGCACCACGCTGTCCGGCACCGGCACCATCGGTGGCACCGGCGGTGGCGTGACTGTATCCAGCGGCGGTGTGCTGTCGCCGGGCAATGGTCCGGGCAACGGCAGCGGTGCGGGCAATGGCACCGGCACGATCACGGTGGGGGGCAACCTGACCCTGTCGCCGGGCAGCACGCTGGGCATCGATCTGGGTGCCACCGGCAGCGACACGGTGCAGGTGGGCGGCAGTGCCAACGTGGGTGGCAGCACCGTGCAGGTGAACACCATTTCGCCGAGCACCAGCTACCAGCAGGGCCAGCAGTACACCGTGGTCAATGCGGGCGGTGGGGTGAGCGGGCAGTTCGCCTCGGCGACCACGCCGTCGGCCTTCCTGACCATCACCCCGGTCTATACCGCGAACACGGCCAACCTGCAGATCGACGTGGCGCAGACCGCGGCATTCACCACGGCGGCGAAGACGCGCAACCAGTACAGCACCGCCGCAGCGCTGGACAGCCTGCCGCAGAGTGGTTCGGCACTGGGCCTGTACAACACGCTGCTGATGTATGACGCGGGTACCGCGCGCGCTGCCTTCGACCAGCTGTCCGGTGAAGTGCATGCGGCCAGCCGCGCGGTGCTGCTGTACGACAATTACCTGGAAGAGGGTATCCGCCAGCGTCTGGGCAGTGAGTTGCCGACGGTGCGGGGCGAGCGTGCTTCGGCGTGGCTGGCCGGCAGTGGCAAGGTGTTCCGCCAGGACGGTGACGGCAACGGCGATGACATCCGCTCCAACCGCAATGCGCTGATGGCGGGCGTGGACTGGCAGCTGGGCGAGCACGTGGTGCTGGGTGCGGCCGCAGGCAACGAGCGGCTGGATACGCGCCTGTACGATCGCAGCTCGCGGGCCCGCCTGCGTGGCAACACGTTCGGCCTGTATGCACAGGGCCAGTGGAACAACGGCTTCGCGGTGGGTGGCAGCGTATCGCGCGGCGACTACCGTACGCGCACCACGCGTGAGGTGCCGCTGCTGGGCCAGACCTTGTACAGCCGCCAGGACTCGGATGTGACCATCGCGCAGGTGGAGGGCAGCTGGACCTGGACCCATGGCAAGACCCAGTTGCAGCCGTACGTGCAGTTCACCAAGCACTGGGTCGACAGCGATCGCGCAGTGGAGCAGGGTGGCGCTGCTGCACTGGAGCTGGAAGGCGGCAAGGACACGCTCAATGTCAGCACCGTGGGCGTGCGTGGACGTTGGGATGTGGGCAGCGGCGAGCGCTTCCCGGCACAGCTGACGGTCGGCCTCGGCTGGCAGCACGCCTCGGGTGACACCGATGTGGCCAGCCGCAACCGCTTCGCCGTCGGTGGCAATGCGTTCGACGTCTACAGCGCGGTGATGGCACGCAATGCGCTGGTCAGTCAGGTGGGCGTGGCGGTTGGGCTCGGCCGCAACAGCCAGCTGTCGATGTTCGTGCAGGGCCAGCACGGCGATGGCCGCCGCGATGTTGGCGGGCAGATCAACCTGCGCGTGGGCTTCTGAGGGGAGCGGGCCAGCGGTAGATCCACGCCCTGCGTGGATGGGGCCGGGGCGGGAGCGCTAGAGTTCCCGCTCCATTTCCACGGCGTCGATCCCGGCGCCGTGCCCATCGGGCACGATCCGCGTCACCTGGAAGCCCAGCCCGGCATAGAAGCCCTGGGTGTGCTGGCTGGTACTGAGCGCGATGCGCTTGATCGAGGGATCCGCTTCGGCCTGGCACAGGCGTGCCAGTGCCAGTTCGCGTCCCAGCCCCTGCCGGTGCAGCGCGCGCTGCACCATGCCCCAGCAGAAACCGGCACTGCCGTCGCCGCGTCGCGACAGGCCACCACAGGCCACGATGCTGCCATCGCGCTCGATGACCTGGAATGCACAGTCCGTGGCCTGTTCGCGCAGGAAGCGTTCAAAGTCGCTGCGCTCTTCGGGCGCGAAGTAGGTGGGTACGTTGCTGTCGAAAATCGACAGGCAGGCGCTGGCATCGGTGGGGTAGTAGAGGCGGAGGTTCATGGGCCCACGATAGACGATCGTCAGTAGATCCACGCCATGCGTGGATTCATGGGCGTGATGCCCTGCGTGTATCCCTCAGGCCGAGATTCCCGCCAGCACCGCATACATCACCACGAAGCTCACCAGGAACAGGTAGACGCCGCCGATGGCCAGGTAGCGCAGCACGGTCAGCGCCTTGTTGCCGCCGTACACGCGTTGCTGCATCCACAGCAGATAGACCGGTACTGCCAGCCACAACAGTGCATACAGCCATTGGCTGACGGCGCCGAATGCGGGTGATGCGAGCGCGCTGCTGATGCCGGCGATGAGGAAGGTTGTCAGCAGCACCATCATCAGCCAGCAATGGCTGTACAGCGCCACCACCAGGTGTTCCAGATAGCCCATCGCGCGCGGAATGTAGGCGACGCGCAGTACCAGTGCGAACACCGGCATCAGGAAGAACAGGGCGCCTGGTAATGCGGTCAGGATCGCCTGCATGTACAGATCGGTCTTGCCCCCCATGCGCTGGATGTTGGCGTTGCCGTTGTGCAGGCGCTTGTTGAGCCAGTTGTTGGCGAACCGGGGCCAGCCGGTCATCACGATGGGGTTGGTGTCAGCGTCCCACGGTTTACCGTTGACGGTGTGGCTGAAGAAGGTGCCGCGCTCCGTCGCGGCGGTCTCCTTTCCGGCACCGGTGAGCTCGGCCTTGCGCTGCGCGGCTGCGGCATTCACTGCAGCCCTGGCCATGGCGAAGCCGGCGTTGCCGGTGGCGGGTGAGTTGGCCTGCTGGCGATCGATCGTCGCAAGCTGTTCCGCGCGCGCGGCCTCGACCTGCTCCACGGTTGTGGCCCTGGTGTACGCCGAACCGCTGCTGCCGCCCATGTGGATGTCGTCGACATGCACGAACAGCTTGCCGATGAAGAACGTAAACAGGGTGAGGATGACGAACAGGCGCAATGGCTGTACGTATCCCACGCGACGCCCCTTGAGATAGTTCAGTGCGATGCGGCCGGGTACCCAGAGATCACGCAGGGTGCGGAAGATGCGCCCATCGAGATGCCAGAAGGATTCGAACACTTCTTCGATGGCATGGCCCACGTGCTTGAGCGGGTTGTGCGCCGATTGCCCGCAGCGATGGCAGTAGTGGCCGTGCAGGGCAGTGTTGCAGTTCTCGCAGGCGGCGTGAGCGCTGTCGATCGAGCTCATGGGCAATGGGCCGGGCGTCGGTTGAAGGCACCTACGATAGCGAATTTTCAGGATTCGTTCAGTTTTGTTTTGGGGTGCTATCGAGCGTGCGTAAGGCGATCAAAAGCATCCACGCATGGCGTGGATCTACTGATGGGTCTGGAGGAACAAGCCCCTCTGTTGGGGGGCTGCCCCGACAGGGGCGGAGAGAGGGGGGATTGTCGGGTGCATCCATGCACCCGATCCCGGCGCGCTGCGCACCGGGACCCGCCTGCGGCGGTCCGGTTCTGCTCCTGCAGAACCGTCGAACCCCGGCGGGGCTTCTCTCGCCCGATGCTCTCCGTCAGACAAATAAAAAAGCCGCCCACTGGGCGGCTTCTTCATTTATCTGGCGGAGAGAGGGGGATTCGAACCCCCGAAGCGCGGTTTAGACGCTTACACACTTTCCAGGCGTGCTCCTTCAACCACTCGGACACCTCTCCGGATCCCTGCCATCGGCAAACGCCTCAGCAGGGGCGCAGATTCTAGCGGGCTGCGCGGCACTTCACAAGCACCCCAGCCAGGAGCCTGCGAAGGACGTGCCGGAGGCGAGGGGGCTGGACAGGCATGGCACAATGGAACATCCGATGGAAAACGGTGGCCTGATGTCCTACCTCGTCCTTGCCCGCAAGTGGCGTCCGAAGCGTTTTGCCGAGCTGGTGGGCCAGGAACACGTGGTCCGTGCGCTCAGCAACGCGCTGGACAGCGGCCGGGTCCACCACGCGTTCCTGTTCACCGGCACCCGCGGCGTGGGCAAGACCACCATCGCGCGCATCTTCGCCAAGTCGCTGAACTGCGAGCAGGGCACCAGCGCCGATCCGTGTGGCCAGTGTGCGGCCTGCCTGGACATTGACGCCGGCCGCTACATCGACCTGCTGGAAATCGACGCCGCGTCCAACACCGGTGTGGATGACGTGCGTGAGGTGATCGAGAACGCGCAGTACATGCCCTCGCGTGGCAAGTACAAGGTCTACCTGATCGACGAAGTGCACATGCTGTCCAAGGCGGCGTTCAATGCGCTGCTGAAGACGCTGGAAGAACCGCCGGAGCACGTGAAGTTCCTGCTGGCCACCACCGACCCGCAGAAGCTGCCGGTTACCGTGCTCAGCCGCTGCCTGCAGTTCAATCTCAAGCGCCTGGACGAGGACCAGATCCAGGGCCAGATGACCCGCATCCTAGCGGCAGAAGAGATCGAGGCTGACGGCAGCGCCATCGTGCAGCTGGCCAAGGCCGCTGATGGCAGCCTGCGTGACGGCCTGTCGCTGCTGGACCAGGCGATCGCCTACGCCGGCGGCGCGCTGCGCGAGGACGTGGTGCGCACCATGCTGGGCACGGTCGACCGCACCCAGGTGGCAGCGATGCTCGATGCGCTGGCCGAGGGTGATGGCCCGCGCCTGCTGCAGGTGGTGGCCGCGCTGGCCGAATTCTCGCCCGACTGGAGTGGCGTGCTGGAAGCATTGGCCGAAGGCCTGCATCGCATCCAGGTGCAGCAGCTGGTACCGGGTGCCGCAGCGGCTGCCGAAGGCCTGGACGCGACGGTGTTCGCCGAACGCCTGCGCCCGGAAGTGGTGCAGCTCTGGTACCAGATGGCCTTGAATGGCCGTCGTGACCTGCCGCTGGCGCCGAGTCCGCGCGCGGGCTTTGAAATGGCCGTGCTGCGCATGCTGGCGTTCCGTCCGGCTGCGGCAGTACCGCCAGTGCCGAAGTCGGTGGACGGTGCAGGCAATGCGCCGGGCGGCAATGCTGCCGGGGGCGGCAGCGGTGCGGGTACCCACGAAGCGGCGCCGGCGACTGCCGCCGCTTCGGCAAGCCCGACCGTGGCAGCGCAGGTTGCCGCTCCGGTGCAGGCCGCGCCGCGCGAACCTGAACCCGAACCGGAGCCGGTCCCGGTCCCGCAACCCGACCCTGAGCCGACGCCGGAGCCCGAGCCGGTTCCGGTGGAGGAGCCGGTGTCGCCGCCGCCGGTGAAGGCCGAAGCAGCGGCGCCGCCATCCGTTGAAGCAGAAGCGGGCGACGACCTGCCGCCGTGGGCCACCGACGAAGCAGAGGCGCGTGACGAGGCGCTGGCGGCCGAGATGGCTGGGCCGGACGCCGCCATGGTGGCGCCCTGGCATGAACCGCCAGCTCCCGTCGCGGCTCCCGGCGAGCCTGCGCCGTCCGAGCGCCCGTTCCGCACTGAAGGCATTGCCATCGCGCCGGCCGAGCCCGCGCCAGTGCAGGGGACCGCGCCGCTGGAAGGTGTCAGCGACCTGGCCAGCGCCGAGGACTGGCTGGATCTGGTTGCCAACAGCGGCCTGAGCGGCCCGTCGCGGCAGCTGGCGGCCAACGCTGCCTTCATCAGTTGCCAGCACGGGACCTTGAAACTGGGCCTTTCGCCCGGATTTGAATACCTGCGCTCGGAGCGCGCGCTGGCCGCCCTGGGCGAGATGCTGGAGAAGGCCCTCGGCCAGGCGCCGAAGATCGTGGTCGAGACCGTGGAAACCGAACACGTTCCGGCCGAGACCCTGCACCAGCGTGCCGATCGCCAGCGTGGCGAGCGGCAGCAGGTGGCAGAGGCTGTTTTCATGGACGATCCGGAAGTGCAGGTGCTGATCCAGCAGCACGGCGCCCGGGTTGTTTCCGATTCCATCCGTTCTTTTGACGAGTAAGACACTATGCGCGGCAACATCGCCCAACTGATGCAGCAGGCCCAGAAGATGCAGGAAAACCTGCAGAAGGCCCAGGAAGAAATCGCCAAGATCGAAGTGACCGGCAGCGCCGGTGGCGGCATGGTCAGCGTGACCCTGACCGGTGCCAAGGAATGCCGCAAGGTGCGCATCGACCCGTCGCTGGCCAGCGACCCGGAGATGCTGGAAGACCTGATCGCCGCCGCCTTCAACGATGCCTCGAACAAGATCGATGCCGAGTCGAAGTCGAAGATGGGGTCGGCCACCGCTGGCATGCAGCTGCCGCCGGGCATGAAGCTGCCGTTCTGATTTTCAGCGTGGCACCCGTGTAACCGGGTGCCACGGACCCTGTAGCTGTCGAGCCTGCTCGACGCCATCAAAGCATGCCGCCGTGTCCGCACCCCTGCTTGAACAATTGATCGACGCGTTGCGGGTGCTGCCTGGCGTCGGCCAGAAGACGGCGCAGCGCATGGCCTACTACCTGCTCGAACGCGAGCGCGAAGGTGGCCAGCGTCTGGCCGAAACGCTGGCGCTGGCGGTGGAACGCATCGGCCACTGCGCGCAGTGCCGCGATTTCAGCGAAACCGAGCTGTGCCCGACCTGTGCCAACAGCAGCCGCGAGCGCAGCCAACTGTGTGTGGTCGAATCGCCGGCCGACCGCCTGGCCATCGAAAACGCCACCGGCTTCCGCGGTGTCTACTTCGTGCTGCAGGGCCGCCTATCGCCGCTTGATGGCATCGGCCCGCGCGAGCTGGGCCTGGAGCAGTTGGAGCGACGGCTGGCCGAAGGCGAGGTGCAGGAGCTGATCATCGCCACCAGCGCCACTGTCGAGGGCGAGGCCACCGCGCATTACCTCGCGCAGCTGGCGCGCGCACGCAAGGTGCAGCCCAGCCGCCTGGCGCAGGGCCTGCCGCTGGGCGGCGAACTGGAATACGTCGATCGTGGCACGCTGTCGCACGCGTTCGGGACGCGCAGCGAATTCCGCGATTGAGCAACGGCCGGCATGGCCGGGCGTGAGCGGCCTACAATGCGGGAGACATCCCCGCCGAGGCCGACCATGAGCAACGAAACCCTCTTCAGCAAGATCATCCGTCGCGAGATCCCGGCCACCATCGTCTACGAGGATGACGAGGTGCTGGGCTTCAAGGACATCGCACCGCAGGCGCCGGTGCACGTGCTGTTCATCCCGAAGAACGAGATCATTCCGACCCTGGATGACCTGCAGCCGTCGCAGGCGCACCTGATCGGGAAGTTGGCGCTGGCTGCCGCCGAGTACGCGCGCCGCGAAGGCTTCGCACAGGACGGCTACCGCATCGTGATGAACTGCCGCGAGGATGCCGGCCAGACCGTGTTCCATATCCACATGCATCTGCTGGCCGGTGCGCCGCTGGGGCACTTCGGTACCCCGGGACGTTGAGCGCCCGGTATCCACGCATGGCGTGGATCTACCGTTTCCCGGCGTAGATCACGCATGAGCGCCAGGAGCGCCCCGCTGTAGATCCACGCCATGCGTGGATGAAAAAAGGCCGCCCGAGGGCGGCCTTTTCCGTCATGCCTGTGCGGTGATGATCACCACCAGCCCCAGCGACCATAGCCGCCCCAGTACGGGCCATACGGGCTCGGGCCCCACGGGCCATAGGGGTAGGGCGCCACGTCGACCTGGCGCTGTTCCGGCCACAGGTAGATCACATCGGCCGACAGCTTCGGCAGGCGGTAGTCGTACTCGCCGATGCGGGTGTTCTGGTAGCCGTCGATCTTGCCGATGAAGGTCACGTCACGACCGGCTTCGAACACCGCCGGGTCGTAGAAGCCTGCACGGCAGGCGATGAAGCGGCCGTCGCTGGCGTCGGACGAGGTGGTGTTCGGGCGGCCACTGCCATTGAGCGGGCGCGAGATGATCTGGAAGCAGGTCTCGCCCTGGCCGGGCTTGGTTTCGATGATGCGACCGCCCCAACGGACCGGCGTGCCGACCTGCTGGGTAGCGACCGAGTCGCGAGGGGAGACCAGGCTGAACTGTCCCTGCAGCGGCTTGGGGGCCGTGGCGCAGGCCGACAGGGCCAGCGTGGCCACAGCGGTGAGAAGGAACTTGGTGTTCATGGGGAGGCTCCGGAAGTCGGGCGATGCCTGCGCAGGTCCCGCAATAATGAAGCGAGGTCGGTGCAAGTTCCAGCGTAGCGCGCGTCGGCGAAACGCTGGCTGAGTGCGAGCAGGGCCGGGTCGGGGCGCTGCCGGTGTACCCGCTGTGCCCAGTCCTGTGCGGTTTCGTGCGGTTCACGGGCCAGGCCGAGGCGGGCGTAGCGCCGTCCGAGCCGGTGCCAGGCGCGCAGCAGCGGGTCGCGTTCGCGCTCGCCACGGGCCAGCAGCCAGGCCATCCACGCCAGCGCCAGCAGTGCGGCCACCACGAAGCCAGCGACCAGCTGCCCGGGGCCCAGATCGTCCAGCCCGAACGGCTTGAGCAGCTGCTGCTGGCGGCGCGCATCGAAGGACAGCACCAGATCGTTCCAGCCGCGGCGCAGCCAGTCGCCCATCTGGCCCAGCTGCAGCCAACGCTGCTGCAGTGGTGTGTCCGTGCCGGCCTGCAGGCGGTCATCCAGGGTGTCCAGGATGCGTTCCGGTGCCACGGCTGCGGTCGGGTCAACCCGGACCCAGCCGCGCTGCGGCAGCCATACCTCGGCCCAGGCGTGGGCATCCATCCGCCGCACCACCCAGTAGTCGCCGATGCGGTTGCGGGTGCCACCAGCGAAACCGGTCACCACCCGCGCCGGGACGCCGGCGTTGCGCATCAGCACCACGAAGGCCGAGCTGAAGTGTTCACAGAAGCCGGCCTTGTAGCCGAACAGGAACTCGTCGATCGGGTCGCGCCCTGCCGCAGGGGTATCCAGCGTGTACGAGAAATCGGTGGTGATCCACTGCAGCGCGCGGCGCACGATGGCCTCGTCATCGCTGCCAGCGTCCTGCCGCCATTGCTGCGCCAACGTGGCAGTGCGCGGGTTGAAGCCAGCCGGCAGCTGCAACGTCGCGCGGCGCAGATAGGGCGACAGCGTGCTGTCGAAGCGCAGTGGCGGGGCCGAATGCAACCGCCAGCGGCTGAGCGAGGCCAGCGGGCGTTCGCTGCTCAGGCTCATGTCCGCATCCAGCATGCTGCCCGCAGGTGCGCGGCTGGGCAGGTCCAGCGCCACCAGCTGGCGGCGGTCGGTGGGCTCGTAGTCGATCTGGTAGTCCCAGCCCTGTGTACCCGCTGCAACCACTGCAGCAGGTCGCCGCGCGCTGGCACGGTCGCGTGTCCAGCGCCGTCCATCGAAGGCGGTCAGTACAGGGCCGCGCCAGTAGCGCTGCGCCGGCTCGGGCGGAGCGCCGAAGAACTGCACGCGCAGCGCCGGGCTGTCGTCGGCCATCAGGTCCAGCCATTGGCCGGGTTCCATGCTGTCGGACAGCCCCGGTGTACCCACGGCGCGTTCGGGAATACCCCACAGTGGTGTGGCCAGTCGGGGGAACAGCCAGAAGCAGGCCAATGCCAGCGGCAGGCCGATCGCCAACAGGCGGCCGACACCCTGCAGCTGCCCACGCAGTGACAGGCGGCCAGCATGGCCTTCATCCTGCGCCAGGCGTTGCAGTGCAATCAGTGCGCTGCCCCCGGCCAGCGCGGCCAGCGCTGTTGTCAGCGGCCCCTGGTCGAGCAGGAATGCTGCAAAGGGCGAGAACAGCGCGAAGCCGAGCAGGCTGCGGGCATCACGCAGGCTGCGCAGCTCGCTGGACTTGATCGCCAGCATCGCGGCCAGCAGCGCGCAACCGGTATCGCGTCCTGGGCGCACCACGCCCATCTGCCAGACGATGGCGCCGAGCATGCCCAGCACCAGCAGCAGGCGTACCGGCATCGGCAACACTGTCCGCCACGACAGGGCGGCAGTGATGATCGCTGCCAGCGCGATCACGCCCGCCAGCAGTGGTGGCAGCTGCAGCAGCAACGGCAACAGTGCCAGCGCCGCGCTGGCCAGGGTCCAGTTGCGGGCATTGCGGTCGAGCAGGGCCGGGGTCTCAGTCATGCGGCATCAGCGCCAGCGCGCGCAGGCACAGGTGATGATGGCTGGCGCCCTGGCCGGGCCCGAACGGCGGGTGCGCAGGCAGCAGCAGGGTGTAGCGGCGGCCCTCGCGTTCGGCCACATCCACCCAGCGCGCCAATCGAGCGATGCGTGCTTCATGGCCCAGCGGCGCCAATGAGCGCCAGTCGAGGATCACTTCGATGCCGACCGGCTTTTCGTACTCTCGCACCAGCAGGCTGTCGCGGCGCGCCGAGTGCTTCCAGGAAATGCTGCGCGGCGCATCGCCCGCCCGGTAGGGGCGCAGCTGATGCAGCTCCTCGCCGCTGGCATGGGCACGGGTATGCAGCGGATCGCTGCCGCTCTCCGGCAGTGCAGGCGCCACGGCCTCGGCCAGCGGGTAGACCAGCAGCGGCTGTTCCGGCCACACCCACGACCATGCCCGCACCAGGCCCAGCGGCTGGGTGGTGGACAGGCGGATACGCGGCAGTTCCAGCCAGCCCCGGCGTTCGCTGGGAACGTCCAGTTCCACTTCGCCACGGCCGTGCGCAGGCAGCGAGGTCCAGGCGTTGCTGTCACCCAGCTGCAGATGAAGGCCGTGCCGCGCACGCGGATCACGCAGTGAGAGGTCTACGCGCAGGCGCAACGGTTGCCCGGCCGGTACCGGCTCGGCCGAGATCGCATCGATCTGCACGCCGGACAACTGGAGATGCGCGGCAATGGCACTGGCGATGGCCGCTGCCGCAAGCAGCAGGGCCAGCAGCAGCGCCGGATTGTTGTTGTAGTTCAGCGCGCCCAGCAGCATGGCCACCAGCAGGGTGGCAACGAACAGGCCGAAGCGGGTGGGCAGCACATAGATGCGATGGCGGTCCAGCCGCTTCGGCAAGGCTTCGGGCCTGCGTGGCCGTGCCAGCAGTTGCATGCGTGCCCAGGGTGTGGCCACGCTCAATCCACCGCGACGGTCTGCAGGATCGCGCGCGCCAGTGCCGGTCCCGAACTGGACTCGGCTTCCGCCACCAGCCGGTGACCAGCCACTGCGACGAACAGCGTCTGCACGTCCTCGGGCACGACATGCCCGCGACCCAGCAGCAGGGCATGTGCCCTGGCCGCACGCAGCAATGCCAGGCCGGCGCGTGGTGACAGGCCGACGCGCACGCCGGCGTGCTGGCGGCTGCGGGTCAGCAGGGCCTGCACATAGTCGATCAGCGCGTCGCTGGCATGCACCTGGTTCACCGCGTCGCGCAGCGCGCGCACCTGGGTGTCATCCAGTTTCGGTACGGCGCGCGCGATCAGGTCGCGGCGGTCGCTGCCACGCAGCAGTTCGCGTTCGGCCTGGGCACTGGGGTAGCCCATCGCCAGCCGCAGCAGGAAACGATCCAGCTGCGAATCCGGCAGCGGGAAGGTGCCGGACAGGTCCACCGGGTTCTGCGTGGCGATCACGAAGAACGGGTCGGGCAGTGGATGCGTCTGTCCGTCCAGGGTGACCTGTTGTTCGGCCATCGCTTCCAGCAATGCGCTCTGCGTGCGCGGTGGTGCACGGTTGATCTCGTCGGCCAGCAGTACGTGGGTGAACACCGGGCCTGGGTGGAACTGGAACTGGCGGCTGCCGGCTTCATACACCGACACGCCCAGCACATCGGCGGGCAACAGGTCGGAGGTGAACTGCACGCGCTGGAAGCTGAGGCCGAGGCTGCTGGCCAGCGCATGCGCCAGCGTGGTCTTGCCCAGGCCGGGCAGATCTTCGATCAGCAGGTGGCCGCCGGACAGCAATGCGACGAACGCCAGCCTGACTTCCGGCACCTTGCCCAGTACCAGTGCGTTCACCTGATCCTGTGCCTCCCGCAGGGCCTGACGCAATTGATCGGTTAGCATGCTGGGATTGGGGGACGAAGCTGGCATGATCGTCTCAGATCTGGAATCCACTCGATTATCCATAGAGCAATGCAAGGCGAACAGCGCGCACGGACGATATTTCTCTGGTTATGGACGCTGGTCACAGCGGCCAAGCTGATCGTTGCCGCGCGCCTGCCGCTGTTCGTCGACGAAGCGTTCTATTGGCAGGAAGGCCAGCATCTGGCCGCGGCCTATTCGGATCTGCCCGGGCTGACTGCCTGGCTGGCCCGCCTGGGCGTGGAGATCGGCGGGCATCACGTGCTCGCGCTGCGCCTGCCGTTCCTGGCCATCGGTGCGCTGCTACCGCTGTTGGTGGTGCGCACGGCCACGCGCTGGTTCGGCAATGTGGCCGGTTGGCAGGCAGGCAGCCTCACGCTGTTGATGCCGTTGTCGGCGACGCTGGGCCTGCTGGCGGTGCCGGACGTGCCGATGGCGCTGGCGGCAGTGATCTGCCTGCACGCCGGTGCGCGCCTGCTGCACAACGTGGATGCCTCCTCGGCGATGAAGCTGGCGCTGGGCCTGCTGATCGGTGCACTCAGCCACTACCGTTTCATCGGTGTCATCGGTGTCGGCTTCATCGCGCTGCTGGCATTGCCGCAGGGGCGGCGCATGCTGGCCGATCCGCGTGTGTGGGTGGCATTGGCGGTGGGCGTGCTGGCATGGCTGCCACTGCTGGCGTGGAATGCGGACAACCACGATGCCGGCCTGAAATTCCAGGTGGTCGAGCGTCATCCCTGGGCGTTTGAATGGGGCGGGCTGTGGTTCCTGGTGATCCAGCCGATGCTGGTGACGCCGATCCTGTGCATGGCGATGTGGAAGGTGGCGCTGGCAGGAACCCGGAGCGGTGGCGGTGCGCGCGTGCAGTGGCGCTATTTCGGCCTGGTGGGTGGCGTATCCACGCTGGGCATTTTCGTGCTCGGCTTCTTCACTGACGTCGAGCGGATCAGCTTCCACTGGCCGCTGCCGGGCTACCTCGCATTGCTGGTGGCGGTGCCGGTGGTGCTCAACGGCTGGCCGCGCTGGCTGCGCCGCACCGGCTGGTGGTTGGCCGGCGCGGGCATGGTGCTGGCCTTCGGCTACTACCTGATGGCATCCACGCCGGCACTGCGCGAGCAGATGGCCGGCAGCAAGTACTACCCGCGCAATTTCGCCGGCTGGCAGCCACTGGCGGTAGCGGTCCATGAAGAGCTGCGGCAGATGCCGGAAGGGACGCGCGTGCTGGCTGGCAACTTCAAGGTTGGCGCCGAGCTGGGTTTCCAGCTCGGCAATGGCAACATCGAGGTACTGCCGCATCCGCTCAACGACAAGCATGGGCGGACCGCACAGTTGGCGCAGTGGGACCTGCTGCATGAGGGCGAGCGCACGGTGCCGATGCTGCTGGTGCTGTCACCCAGCGACCAGCGCTATCGCGAACTGCTGGAGCGCTATCACGCCATCTGCGATCAGGTGGGGCCGTTGCCTGCGCCACGCGTGGTCAGCAGTGATCACGGGTTCCAGCGCTTCCTGCTGTTCCGGCTGCCGGTGCAGCGCGCGGAAGGGCCGTGCGTGACGCCGGCGATGGCGTGGCTGGACGCGCCGTCCAATGGTGAGAAGGTATCCGGCACGCTCGCGATCAAGGGCTGGGCGTTCAAGGATGGTGTCGGCCTGGCGCGCGTCGAAGTGCTGGTCGATGGTCGCTCGATCGGTGACGCCCGCTATGGGCGTGTGTTCGACGTGCGCCACACCTGGCCGGACAGTACCGATCCGCAGCATCCGGCGGTGGGCTTTGATGCGTCGCTGGATACCGCCACGCTGGCGCCGGGCCGGCATTGGCTGGGCCTGCGCCTGCACGGCCGCGACGGCAGCGTGGAGCAATGGCAGGAGCAGCCGTTCGAGGTCCGTTGAGTCCTCTGCTTCTGTAGAGTCGAGCCATGCTCGACTGCTTTTGTTGCAGATGGCAGGTGCCCAGCGAAAAGCAGCCGAGCATGGGCTCGGCTCTACAGGTTGGCGGGAGCGTTCAGGGCACCGCGAAACCGGCCCTGCGCAGTAATCCGCATACCGCGATCAGCGGCAGGCCGATCAGCGCGGTCGGGTCGCGGTTGTCGATGGCGTCGAACAGGCTGATGCCCAGGCCCTCGCATTTGAAGCTGCCAGCGCAGTCCAGCGGCTGTTCGGTGGCTACGTAGCGGGCGATTTCGTCCGGTTCCAGTGTGCGGAAGCAGACTTCGGTCAGATCGACGGCCGTGAATGATTCTCCGTCACGACTGAGACAGACGGCGGTGTGGAAGCGGACGATCTGCCCCGACATCGCTGCCAGCTGCGCACAGGCGGCCTCGACCGTACCCGGTTTGCCCAGCGGCTGGCCGTTCAGGTCCGCGACCTGGTCCGAGCCGATCACCCACGCGCCGGGATGGCGGGACGCCACCTCGGCCGCTTTGGCGGCGGCCAGGCGGGTGGCCAGGGCCAGCGGAGCCTCCCCGTTCAAGGGAGTCTCATCCACGTCCGGACGTGCGCAGTCGAAGGGCAGGCCCAGCCGTTCCAGCAGCTCGCGGCGGTAGCGGGAGGTAGAGGCCAGGACCAGTGACATGCGAGAATACCGGGGCAGGGCATGGCAGTCTGGCGTGTCCGCAGCGCCAGCAGCAAGTCCTGTATGGCGGGCATTTGACAGTCGCCGCCCCGATCCTTAGTATTCAGCGGCTTATGTCCGCGAACGTGCCCGAAACGCTGGATGCCTGGCGGATGGTTGTAGCGCGAAGGCGCTTCGACGGTCAGGTGTCCCTGGCTGAATTGACCCGCCTGCAGGGGTTGGTCGCAGATACCGACGGTGAGTGCAATTACTCGCTTGAATTCGGTCGCGACGACGTCTTGCGGGTATCCTATGTGGAATTGACCATCGACACCGCGCTGCCGCTGACCTGTCAGCGCAGCATGCAGCGATTCCTGTTGCCGGTGAAGGTGACCCAGAGGCTTGGCCTGATCCGCGACGAGGACGAGGAATCGTCCCTGCCGGAGGAATACGAGGCGTTGCTGGTGCCGGAAGATGGCCAGCTGAAGCCGCTGGATCTGGTCGAGGACGAATTGGTGCTGGCGGTGCCGGTGGTACCGCTGTCGCCCGACGGTGAAGCAGTCGACAAGGACTGGGCGCCGAGCGAAGAAGAAACGAAGAAGGCCAACCCGTTCGCGGCGTTGGCGGCATTGAAGAAACAATAGCAGCCGGATTGTCGTCGGCGGCTGCGGCGAAAGCGAAAGTGTGCTGGGCGCTGGCGTCCTGCGCGACGATACGACGAAGCAAAACGAACCGAGTTTGGAGCAATCCCATGGCTGTGCAGAAATCCCGTGTCACCCCGTCCCGCCGCGGCATGCGTCGTGCGCATGACGCCCTGAGCGCCAAGCAGCTGTCGACCGACCCGACCACCGGCGAAGTGCACCTGCGTCACCACATCACTGCCGATGGTTTCTACCGCGGCAAGAAGGTCATCCAGACCAAGACCTCGGCCGTCGAAGAAGATTGATGTGCCGGGAAGGCCGCTGCCTCCGGGCAGCGGCCTTTGCCTTCTTCCCCGGGTGTGCCGGTGATCGGCGGCCCGCGCAACAGGAAACATGATGAGCAAGCGGATCTATTCGAGGATCGCGGGCACCGGTAGCTATTTGCCGGAAAAAGTCCTGACCAACGCCGACCTGGAAAAAATGGTCGAAACCTCGGATGAGTGGATCCAGTCGCGCACCGGAATTCGTGAACGGCACATCGCGGCCGAAGGCGAAACCACCAGCGACCTTGGCTACAACGCCGCCCTGCGCGCGCTTGAAGCCGCAGGCATCGATGCCTCGCAGCTCGACATGATCGTGGTCGGCACGACCACCCCTGATCTCATTTTCCCGTCCACCGCGTGCCTGATCCAGGCCAAGCTCGGTGTTGCGGGGTGCCCTGCCTTTGACGTCAACGCCGCCTGCTCGGGCTTCGTGTTCGCGCTGGGCGTGGCCGACAAATTCATCCGTTCCGGTGACTGCAAGCATGTGCTGGTGATCGGCACCGAAACGCTGACCCGCATGGTCGACTGGAACGATCGCACCACCTGCGTGCTGTTCGGCGATGGCGCTGGCGCCGTCGTGCTCAAGGCCGATGAAGAGACCGGCATCCTCAGTACCCACCTGCATGCCGACGGCAGCAAGAAGGAGCTGCTGTGGAACCCGGTCGGTGTCTCGACCGGCTTCAAGGACGGCGCCAATGGCGGCGGCACTATCAACATGAAGGGCAACGACGTGTTCAAGTACGCCGTCAAGGCGCTGGACTCGGTCGTGGACGAGACCCTGGCCGCCAACGGCCTGGACAAGTCCGACCTGGATTGGCTGATTCCGCACCAGGCCAACCTGCGCATCATCGAAGCCACCGCCAAGCGCCTGGACATGTCGATGGACCAGGTCGTGGTGACCGTCGACAAGCACGGCAATACCTCGTCCGGCTCGGTGCCGCTTGCGCTGGACGCCGCCGTGCGTTCGGGCAAGGTCGAACGTGGCCAGCTGCTGCTGCTGGAAGCCTTCGGCGGCGGCTTCACGTGGGGTTCGGCTCTGCTGCGCTATTGATAGTGCAAGTTACGACAACGTGAAGCTTTGTCGTTGCGGCCCCTCTGGGGCCGTAACGCGTTTAAGGAGGACCTGTCATGGTTGAGCCCATCGTCATCGAAGGGCAACGTGCCTGGCTGAAGCAGTACGGCAAGGGAAGCCGGGCGCTGGCCCTTGGCCTGCTCAATTTTGTTGCCCGTCGTTTTCATCTGGACGCCCTGCGCCCACCGCCGCACCGTGGCGGCGACGCCGCGCGCGAAACCGAAGCCCGTCGCCTTGCAGAACTGCAGGCGCAGGGCGTGAACGTGCCCGACGTGCTGGGCACCGGCCATGCCGCGCTGGTGATCGGCGACAACGGCAGTTCGTTCAATACCTGCCTGCGCGAAGCCGACGACGCAGGTCGCGACCGACTGGTGATGGCGGCGATGCTGGCCATTGCCGCAGCGCATGCGCGCGGCGCCTATTTCGGCCAGCCGTTGCCGCGCAATCTCACCTGGGATGGCGAGAACGTCGGTTTCATCGACTTCGAGGAAGATCCGCTGGAAGTGATGGATCTGTCCGAAGCGCAGGCCCGCGACTGGCTGATGTTCGGCTATGGCGTGGCCAAGTACTACGCCGACCGCCCCGAACACCTGCAGGCGATGATGGCCCAGGCGATGGGCGATGCCCAGGCGCCGGTGCGCGAGCACGTGCACGCGGTCAGTGGCCGCCTGCGCAGCCTGGCCCGGGTCTGCATGAAGCTGGGCCGCTCAGCGCGCGCGCTGGCTCACTCCATTTTCATCGCCCATGGCGCCAGCACCGCTGGCGTACTGATGCTGGTGGGCCTGTGCGTGGATTTCCTCGCCGACGGCGATCTGGACGTCCTGCAGCTGTTCTGCTGATCAGCGGCTGGGGTCGGAGAGGCATCCGGCCCCGGATCTCCAGCGTGTTGCGACAGCCATTCACCATACGCGTGCATACGCGCACGTACAGACGACACGGCATGTTCCCCCTTATCATGGCCCGCTTCGATTGCAACAAGCGGATGACCGCGTGACCCTATCCACCCTCGCTTTTGTCTTCCCCGGCCAGGGCTCGCAGTCTGTGGGCATGGTGGCCGAGCTGGCCGAACTGCACCCGCAGGTGCGTGACGCCTTCACCGAGGCATCCGATGGTGCCGGCGTCGACCTGTGGGCGCTGTCCCAGGGCGGCCCGGAGGAAATGCTCAACCGCACCGAATACACCCAGCCGGCCCTGCTGGCCGCAAGCATCGGCGTGTGGCGCGCCTGGAACGCCGTGGGCGGTCCGCGCCCGTCGGTGCTGGCCGGTCACAGCCTGGGCGAGTACACCGCCCTGGTTGCCGCTGGCGCGCTGAGCCTGCATGACGGCGCGCACCTGGTGCGCCTGCGCGGCCAGCTGATGCAGGAAGCCGCACCGGCCGGTGTCGGCGCCATGGCCGCCGTGCTCGGCGCCGAAGACCAGCTGGTGCTGGACGTCTGCGCTGAAGCGGCAGGCAGCCAGGTGGTGGTGCCGGCCAACTTCAATTCGCCGGGCCAGATCGTGATCGGTGGCGATGCCGATGCGGTCGACCGCGCGCTGGCGCTGCTGGCCGAGAAGGGCGTGCGCAAGGCGGTCAAGCTGGCCGTGAGCGTGCCCTCGCACACCCCGCTGATGCGCGAAGCCGCCAACCGCCTGGCCGAAGTGATGGCCGGCCTGGCCTGGCAGGCGCCGCAGCTGCCGGTGGTGCAGAACGTCGACGCCAAGGCGCATGACGGCATCGACGCGATCTGTACCGCGCTGGTCCAGCAGCTGTACCAGCCGGTGCAGTGGACCGGCTGCGTGCAGGCGCTGGCTGGCCGTGGCGTCACCCAGATCGCCGAGTGCGGCCCGGGCAAGGTGCTGACCGGCCTGGTCAAGCGCATCGACAAGGCCATCGACGGCCGTTCGCTGGCCACGCCGGGCGACTTCGAAGCCGCCCGCGAGGCATGGTCGGCCTGATCCCCCCTGTTCCTGCCGACCGTACCAGTGGCCGCTGCACGCGGCACGGGTGCGGCCGCCGCCCCAGCCTGAGGAAAACATCATGAGCAAGCCCCTGCAGGGTGAAATCGCACTGGTCACCGGCGCCAGCCGTGGCATTGGTGCCGCCATCGCCGATCTGCTGGCCGCCCAGGGCGCCACCGTCATCGGCACCGCCACCACCGAATCCGGCGCTGCCGCGATCGGTGAGCGCCTGGCCGCCCACGGTGGTCACGGCCGCGCGCTGAATGTCACCGACGCGGCTGCGCTGGACAGCGTGCTGGACGGCATCGCCAAGGAATTCGGCCCGATCTCGATCCTGGTCAACAATGCCGGCATCACCCGCGACAACCTGCTGATGCGCATGAAGGACGAGGACTGGGCGTCGATCATCGACACCAACCTGACCAGCGTGTTCCGCACCAGCAAGGCGGTGATGCGCGGCATGATGAAGGCGCGCAAGGGCCGCATCATCAACATCGCATCGGTGGTGGGCGTGACCGGCAACGCCGGCCAGGCCAACTACGCTGCCGCCAAGGCCGGCATCATCGGCTTCAGCAAGTCGCTGGCCAAGGAAATCGGTTCGCGCGGTGTCACCGTCAATGTTGTCGCACCTGGCTTCATCGACACCGACATGACCAAGGCGTTGCCGGAAGAAGCGCGTACCGCGCTGATCAACGACATCGCCCTCGAACGCCTGGGTTCGCCGGAAGACATCGCCCATGCGGTGGCCTTCCTGGCCGGCCCGGCTGCCGGTTACATCACCGGCGAAACCCTCCATGTGAACGGTGGCATGTACATGCCGTAAGCAAGGGGCGCAGGGATTGCGCCGCAAGTGGTTGATCTGCTGAGGTTTTTGCTGCGATGCAAGGCCGCGCCGGTTTCCACTACACTATCCCACGGCCATCGCCTTTGATGGCGACCACTTTTGAACCACAACTCCATCTGGAGCGAGATCCCATGAGCACCATCGAAGAACGCGTCAAGAAAATCGTCGTCGAACAGCTTGGCGTCAAGGAAGAAGAAGTCACCAACAGCGCATCGTTCGTCGATGACCTGGGCGCTGACTCGCTGGACACCGTCGAGCTGGTGATGGCCCTGGAAGAAGAATTCGAGTGCGAGATCCCGGACGAAGAAGCCGAGAAGATCAGCACCGTGCAGGCCGCCATCGACTACATCAAGGCCCACGTCAAGGCCTGATGTCAGACGGCAGTGCGCGCGCGGGTTCACGCTCGCCGCGCACCGCACCCCATGGGGCCGCTGTTGCGGCCCCGTGTGTTTGAGCATCACACCGAAGCAAACCGAGTTGCCCGTTGAAACCATCCGGGCCAGGAGAATCAGCAATGAAGCGTCGCGTCGTCGTAACTGGCCTGGGTATCGTCTCGCCGTTGGGCAATGATCTGGCCAGCAGCTGGGAAGGCATCACCCATGGTCGTTCGGGCATCGGTCCGCTGACCAACGTTTCTGATGCCTATCTGGATCGGTTCACCACCAAGATTGCAGGTGAGGTCAAGGGATTCGACATCACCGCCGACAATGAACTGTTCGGCAAATTCCGGGTCAGCGGCAAGGATGCCAAGAAGATGGACCCGTTCATCCATTACGGCCTCGGTGCCTCGTTCATGGCCCTGCACGACTCGGGCCTGGAGATCACCGACGCCAATGCCGAACGCATCGGCGCCATCGTCGGCGCCGGCATCGGCGGCCTGCTCGGCATCGAAGAGCAGACCATCGAGTTCCACGAGGGCAAGAAGATCTCGCCCTTCTACGTGCCCAAGACCATCATCAACATGCTGCCGGGCCAGCTGAGCATCATCACCGGCCTGAAGGGCCCGTCGTTCTCGGCGGTGTCGGCGTGCGCGACCTCGAACCATTCGATCGGTACCGCGATGCGCATGATCCAGTACGGCGATGCCGATGTGATGGTGGTCGGTGGTGCCGAGCGTGGCTCGTCGCCGACGGCCCTGGGCGGCTTCTGCGCGATGAAGGCCATGAGCACCCGCAACGATGCCCCGGAACAGGCCTCGCGCCCGTGGGACAAGGACCGTGACGGCTTCGTGCTGGGCGACGGCGCCGGCATCCTGATCCTGGAAGAGTACGAGCACGCCAAGGCGCGTGGCGCGAAGATCTACTGCGAGCTGGCCGGTTTCGGCGCCAGCTCCGACGCGTACCACATGACCGCACCGAGCGAGAACGGCGAAGGTGCCGCCCGCTGCATGGCCATGGCCATGAAGGACGCCGGCGTGACCCCGGAACAGGTGGGCTACCTCAACGCGCACGGCACCTCCACGCCGCTGGGCGATCTGGGCGAGACCATGGCGATGAAGACCGCCTTCGGCGACCACGCCTACAAGATGATGGTCAGCTCCACCAAGTCGATGACCGGCCATCTGCTGGGTGCTGCCGGCGGCGTGGAAGCGATCTTCTCGGTGATGGCGCTGCAGGAGAACGTCATTCCGCCGACCATCAACCTGCAGCAGCCGGGCGAAGGCTGCGACCTGGACTACGTGCCCAACGAAGCACGCCAGGCCAAGGTGGACGTAGTGATGTCGAATGGTTTTGGCTTCGGCGGCACCAACGGTACGCTGATCTTCAAGCGCGTCTGACCGAGTTGTAGCGTCGAGCCATGCTCGACTGAACGTGCGTTACGCACGAGGAGGCCGCCGCAAGGCGGCTTCCGTGCATCTGATCCCCCGAACTGGCTGCCATGACCCACGCACCGCTGATCCACCCGTTGCCGCATCCGATCGATCTGCTGGCGCTGCAGCAGCACGACCCGGCGCGTTTCCCGCTGCTGATGGAATCCACCGCCTCGGGCACCGCCCAAGGCCGCTGGAGCCTGCTGCTGGCCGCGCAGGGCGAGGGCCTGCGGCTGGACGCCGACGGCCAGGTGCGTGACCAGCATGATGCGGTACACGCTGGCAGCTTCCTGCAGGTGCTGGACCGTGCCTGGCAGCGCGAGCGCCTGTTGCACGACGGCAGCCACAGCCTGCCGTTCCGTGGCGGCTGGGCGCTGATGCTGGATTACGAAGTGGCCAGCCAGATCGAACCGGTTCTGCCGGCGCGTGCGCGCGAGGACGGCCGCCCGACCGCGCTGGCACTGCGCTGCCCGGCCGCGGTGCTGCACGACCATCACAACGATGCCAGCTTCGTCATCGCCGAAGCCGGCGAGCAGGCGCTGCTGGACGCGCTGGTGGCACTGGCTTCGGCCGCGCTGCCCGAAGCCGGGCAGGGCTGGCAGCCGCCGCAGTCGGTGGCCGAGGATGCGCCGCAGCGCTTCACCGACGGCGTGCGCCGGGTGATCGACTACCTGCGTGCCGGCGATGTGTTCCAGGTGAACCTGTCGCGGCGCTGGAGCGCGCAGTTCGCTGCGCCGGTCAGCCCGCAGGCGCTGTACGCGCAGCTGCGCCGTGCCAACCCGGCACCGTTCGCCGGGCTTTTCACCGCCCACGGCCGCCACGTGGTCAGTTCATCGCCCGAACGCCTGGTCTCGGTGCATGCTGGCCATGCGCAGACCCGGCCGATTGCCGGCACCCGCCCGCGCTTCGAAGGCGATGATGACGCAGCGCGCATCCAGGAGCTGGTGGGCCACCCCAAGGAACGCGCCGAGCACGTGATGCTGATCGACCTGGAGCGCAACGACCTGGGCCGCATCTGCCTGCCCGGCACCGTGGTGGTCGACGAGCTGATGACCGTGGAGAGCTACGCCCATGTGCACCACATCGTCAGCAACGTCAGTGGCCATCTGCGCCCGGAGGTCACGCCCGGCGAGGTGATCGCCGCCACGTTCCCGGGCGGCACCATCACCGGCTGCCCCAAGGTGCGCTGCATGCAGATCATCAGCGAACTGGAGCAGGTGCCGCGCGGCGCCTATACCGGCGCCTTCGGCTGGCTGAACCGGGATGGCGACCTGGACCTGAACATCCTGATCCGCACCGCCGAAGTGGATGGCCACGAGGTGAGCTTCCGCACCGGCGCCGGCATCGTGGTTGATTCGGACCCGGACAAGGAACTGGACGAGACCCGCGCCAAGGCCCGCGGCCTGCTGCGCGCGCTCGGCCAGCAAGGCTGACGGCCGCCGGTTCGGCTTCGGTGTGGGTGCCGACCGTTGGTCGGCACGGGTGTGTGGCCCCGGTCATGACCCCACACCACCGGCACGGTATCCTGCACGACGGAATCGAGTTCAGAGGTAGTCCATGGCGGGAGCCAAGCGCGGGTGTCTGTTCGTGGTAACGCTGGTGGTGGTGCTGGCCGCCGTCGTGGCTGGCGCGGGCGCGTGGTTCTTCTACCAGCAGACCCGGTTCGCCGATGCCCCGATCACCCCGACTGCCGAGAGCATGGTCATCGCCAGTGGCGATGGCATGAACAGCGTGCTGCGTAAGCTGCGCGATGCCGGCGTGGACGAGGGCCAGGATGCCCAGTGGCAGCTGCTGGCGCGCCAGCTCGATGCCGCCGGCAAGCTGAAGGTGGGCGAGTACGCGCTCAGCGGCGACCTGACCCCGCGCGAGCTGCTGCTGCGCATGCGTGCCGGCAAGGTGCTGCAGCACCGCGTCACCATCATCGAAGGCTGGAACATCCGCCAGCTGCGTGCCGCGCTCAAGCGCGCCGAGCCGCTGCTGCACACCACCGACAATCTTGATGACGCCGCGCTGATGCAGCGCCTGGGCTTCGGTGGCCAGCATCCGGAAGGCCGCTTCCTGCCGGAGACCTACGTCTACCAGCGCGGTGACAGTGACCTGGACGTGCTCAAGCGCGCCCACGCCGCGATGGAAAAGGCGCTGGATGAAGCCTGGGAAAGCCGTGCGCCGGACCTGCCGATCAACACGCCCTACGAACTGCTGACGATGGCCTCGATCATCGAGAAGGAAACCGCGCTGGCCAGCGAGCGCCCGCAGATTGCCGGCGTGTTCATGCGCCGCCTGAAGATCGGCATGCGCCTGCAGACCGACCCGACCGTGATCTACGGCATCGGTGCCGCGTATGACGGCAACATCCGCCGCCGCGACCTGACCACCGATACGCCCTACAACACCTATACCCGTGCCGGCCTGACCCCGACCCCGATCGCCATGCCCAGCCGCGATGCACTGATGGCCGCCGCGCAACCCGCAGCGGGCGACGCGCTGTACTTCGTCGCCGTGGGCGATGGCAGTGGCGCGCACGTGTTCTCGCCCAGCCTGGACAAGCACAACGCCGCAGTCGCCCGCTACCTGCAGCAGCTGCGCCAGCAACGTACCAAGGAGACCCCGGCGCAATGAGTCCCGCGCTGCTTCGCCACCCGCGTTTCGTCAGCCTGGAAGGCGGCGAGGGCGCGGGCAAGACCACCGCCATCAACGCCATCCGCGAGTGCCTGCGCAGCCACGGTCATGAAGTGGTGCTGACCCGCGAGCCGGGCGGCACGCCCCTGGCCGAGCGCATCCGCGGCCTGGTGCTGAAGCCCGATGCCGAGATCGCCGCAGAGCCGCTCAGTGCCGAAGCCGAACTGCTGCTGGTGTTCGCCGCGCGCGCACAGCATGTGCGCCAGGTGATCCAGCCGGCACTGCAGCGCGGTGCCTATGTGCTGAGTGATCGTTTCACCGATTCCAGCTACGCCTACCAGGGCGGTGGCCGTGGCCTCGACCCGCAGTGGATTGCCGATCTGGAGCGACGTGCGGTCGGCCTGTTGCCGGGCCTGACCCTGCTGCTGGATGTGGACGTGGCCGTCGGCCGCGCGCGCGCCAACGGCCGTGACCTGTGGCCGGACCGCATCGAGAGCGAGCAGGACGATTTCTTCCAGCGCGTACGCGAAGTATTCCGCAGCCGTGCGCAGCAGGACCCGCAGCGCTTTGCGTTGATTGATGCGGGCCAGGAGCAGGCGCGCGTGGCCGCTGATGTGGTCACATGTGTCGAGCGCTGGCTGCAGGACGGGGAGGGCGCATGAGTACGTTCTCGCCATGGCAGCAGCGCGCGTTCGACCAGACCGTGGCCGCGCTCGATGCCGGTCGCCTCGGCCATGGCCTGCTGATCTGCGGGCCGGCCGGGCTGGGCAAGCGTGAGGTGGCGCTGGCATTGGCCGACCACGTGCTGGCCCGCGGTGATGCCGCGCATGCCACGCGCACGCGCCAGCTGATCGCTGCGGGTACCCATCCGGACCTGCAGCTGGTCAGCTTCATTCCGAACAAGAGCGGCGACAAGCTGCGCACCGAGATCGTCATCGAGCAGGTGCGCGAGATCACCGACAAGCTGGCGCTGACCCCGCAGTACGGCGTGGCACAGGTGGTGATCGTCGACCCGGCCGATGCAATCAACCGTTCGGCCGCCAACGCGCTGCTGAAGACCCTGGAAGAGCCGCAGCCGGGCCGTTACCTGTGGCTGATCAGCAGCGACCCGGCGCGCCTGCCGCAGACCATCCGCAGCCGCTGCCAGCGCCTGGAGTTCAAGCTGCCGCCGCAGCACGAGGCGCTGGCCTGGCTGCAGCAGCAGGGCCATAGCGAGGCGTCGGCGCGCGAAGCGCTGGAGGCTGCACGCGGGCATCCCGGCCAGGCCGACAACTGGCTGCGCGAGGATGGCCTGAGCCTGCGCCGTGAAGTAGGTCGCGAGCTGGAACAGCTGGCGGCCGGCAAGACCGGTGCAGTGGAACTGGCGCAGAAGTGGTGCGGCGATGACAACGCAGCGCTGCGCCTGCGCTTTGCCGCCGACCTGGCGCTGACCCAGGCCAGCACCGATGCCTTGACCACGCCGGAGCGATTGCACAAGCTTGCAGCCTGGTTCGATGCGGCCAACCGCACCCGCGACCTGCTGCGCACCACGGTGCGTGCAGACCTTGCGGTGGTCGAGTTGCTGCTGGCCTGGAACAAGGTGAACGAGCGGCCTGCCGCAAGGGGAAATCGATGAGTGCCAGCAACGCCCGCCAGGGCATCCTGTCCCTGGCCGTGAAGGACAAAGCCGCGCTGTACAGCGCGTACATGCCGTTCGTGAAGAACGGCGGCATCTTCGTGCCCACGCCCAAGCGCTACTTCCTGGGCGACGAAGTGTTCCTGCTGCTGACCCTGCCCGATTCCAGCGAGCGCCTGCCGGTGGCCGGCAAGGTGATCTGGGTGACCCCGGCCGGTGCGCAGGGCAACCGCACTGCCGGCATCGGTGTGCAGCTGGCCGAGGGCGCGGAAGGCGAGGGCGTGCGCCACAAGATCGAGACCCTGCTGGCCGGTCTGACCGGTTCGGACAAGCCGACCCATACGATGTGAGGTAGCACCGGGGTCTTTCTGTAGAGCCGAGCCATGCTCGGCTGCGGACCCCGGAAACACCCGTGAACACGAATGTGAAAAACTGTTGACGGCCTCTGAAAAGCCCCTATAATGAGCGGCTCAGCAACACACCGGGCGGTTAGCTCAGCGGTAGAGCATTGCCTTCACACGGCAAGGGTCACAGGTTCGATCCCTGTACCGCCCACCATGTTGCAGAACGAAAGAAGCCTCCAGCAATGGGGGCTTTTTTGTTGCCTGCGATTCTGCTGGGCCGACGGGCAGCGGACCCTGTCTCAGCCGTGTTCGTCCAACAGCGCGCGCGCGATCATCGCCGTTGCATCCAGCAGGTCGTTGCCGCTGCCGGCCTGCACCACCACCGCCAGCAGGCTACGGCCCACCTCGGCATTGCCGCTGGTCAGTTCCATCTCGCCTTCAAAGCACAGATCGGCCAACCATTCGTGGCCCTGTTGCAACCCACGCTTGCGGGCGCGGCGGAACTCCACGAGCAGCTTCGCCTGGCCGGCCTCACGCTCGCCATCGGCCAGCAGGCCAATGGCACCGCCGTGCGCTGCGCGCCAGAGGGCTGGCAGCGGGCGACCGTTCGCGTCCACCACGTCTGCCGCGAACTGCGCGCAGTACATTTCGTAGCGCTTGCCCGCGGTGCTGCGGGGCACGATGCCGGCCTGGGCGAGCAAGCGTTCGGCTTCATCCAGTTTGCTGAACTTCAAGCGCAGCAGTGCAGGGCGGCTCAGCTGTTGTGCCAGCGCGTGCTGGTTGGCGGCGAACCAGACGTTCCAGCCTACGCTTGCGCGGCCCTCCAGGGCGGCCTTGAAATACTCCAGGTGTTCGGCGTCCATTGCGGCCTCCTGCGTTCCCTGCGCGATTGTAGCGGGAGCGCATCCGGGCCGGTCAGGTGTGGCCCTCGGCGAGACAGTGATGCGCCTCGCGCACCAGCTGTCGCGCGGCCACGATCAGCCCATCGGTATGGAAGGCACCCAACTGTTCGTCCGGGCCACACTCGGCACGCGCTCGATCGGCGGCCTGCAGCAGATCGAGCACTGTGCTGAGCCCGGACATCGAGCGGCGTAGCGAGGCGTGATTGCTGGCGCCGAGGGTGAGGCTGCGGCACGGCTGTCCGTCGTCGCCATCGGCGTGGCTGATGGCATTGAGGCAGGCGAAGAAGGCAGGCGACTGCACGGGCAGGTTCTGTTCCTGCAGGGCGCATTCGATCTCGCGTGCGAGGTCTTCAGGCACGTCGGCGGCGATGTTGCCGATCAGGGCGTGCAGGCGGGGATGGTCGGCGGTGCGGTTGGTCATGGCGAAACCCTCACTGGCGTGGGGCCACCTTCGGGAGTGAAGGTGGCGGACGGTGCGGGTTGGCGTACCAAGGCAAACGAACTCCCATCGAGAAGAAGGCCTGGCGGATCTGTCGATCCCCACGCACCGGCCGCCATTGAAGGCAATCGGTGCATTCTCTCTGCTGCGGCGTAAATCGCAGCGATGGGTGTTCATTCGTTTATTCGAGACGCCAATCCCGGCCCAGGCAATCTGCCTCGGCGCGGTGATCATGGGATCGCACAATCACAGTGGTCTGTAAGGAAAGTTCTCAACTCCACGCAGGCACACCAAGCGTTTCCGGTTCTGTGCCCTCCAGCATCTGCCGACTGTGTCGCCCATCACTGATGGCGCAGAGCGCCACCTCTGCCGACCGTGCACATGACGACTCCAGAGCGGCGCCGCCATGGCAATTCCGTCACCCGGCGTGCGCAGGCGGGAATGTGTCACGCATGGAGCCAGAGGGTTCCATCCCTGCGCTGTCCCACCGCCCCGGGCAGGCGTAGTCTCAGCCTGTCGCCGTACCCATCCACGCTGGAGTGCCACCATGCCGCTCGCCCGCATCGATCTTCGCAAAGGTAAATCCGCCGACTACCTGCAACGAGTCGGCGAAACCATCTACCAGGCCATGCGCGCGGTGGGCGTGCCGGAAAACGACCGCTTCCAGATCTTCCAGCAGCACGCGCCCGGCACGCTGATCTACGACCCCGGCTACCTGGGCGTGGACCGCACCGGCGATTTCATCTGCATCCAGATCACCTGGAACGAAGGGCGCACGCTGGAGCAGAAGAAGGCGCTGTATGCCGGCATCGCTGATGGCCTGCACGCGGCGGTGGGCATCCGCCGCGAGGATGTGTTCATCAACCTGGTGGAAGTGAAGAAGGAGAACTGGTCGTTCGGCAACGGGGTAGCGCAGTACGTGAGTTGATGCGCGAAAAGCATCCACGCATGGCGTGGATCTACACCTCGCTGCCGACCTGCTCGCCTTCGGTGGCTGCCGCACTGCGGGCCGCCTTCACTGCGTCGGCGCTGTTGGGTTGTTCGCACTCGATGCTGGTCACGTAGCCGTCGTGGCTGATGTTGTGCTCGGCGCGCTTGACCAGCCACTGCCCATCCACGCCATCGCGGAAGCCCTGCATCACCACCGTGGCTTCGGCCATCAGCGTCTCGCGGCCGGGCAGGGTGTAGCTCAGCGTACGCGTCTGCCGGGCCTGTTCCTGGTGCTTGGCGCGCGCTGCGGCTTCAGCGGTTTTGCGGTCGGCGTAGGCCATGCGCAGGCGCACGATCGGTTCACCGCTGCCCAGCTTTACTTCCTGGCGCTTGGCACCGCGTACATCGCGATAGTAGGCAATGGTGGTGCCGGTCTTCTCGCGTGAGACGATGCTCACTTTGTAGCCACTGCCATCGGCCGGGGTCAGGGTAACGTCGGGAATGCGCTCACCGCTGGCACTGGTGGATTCGCCGCGCTTGACGAACATCAGGCGGCCGCCGCCCGGCTTGGCAATGGCATCGTGCTGCTTGGCCAGGCGCAGCAGCAGGTTCATGTCCGACTCCTGCGACTGCACTGTCAGCGGCAGTGCGATCGACGCCAGCGATCCGCTCACGGCCGCGCTGAGTCCGTGCTCGCCGGCCATGCGCTGGACCATGCCGCCGATCGTCGTGCCCTTCTTCCAGGTGCGCGTCTTCTGCGTCTGCAGATCGTTCTTGCCGCCCTTGCTGGCCTCGAACGGTGCGGCGCGCGCGCGCAGGGTCATGCTGCCCGGGTAGCCGGAAATCTCCACCTCATCGCATATGTACAGGCCCATGCGCCGCACTTCGCCGTCATAGCCGATGAAGGCTTCCAGCTCCGCGCCTGCCGGCGGCAGCTGGATCGGATCGGACGGATCATGGTCGGCCAGCTGCAGCTCCAGCATGTCCGAGTTGTTGTCGGTCTCGTCGGTGATGCGCAATGATTTGAAGCGCGACATGATCTTGTCGGTGATGTCCTGGCTGTTGGCCACCACGCGGAATGCCGGTCTGATGTTCAGTCCCACAGCGCGATCCCCTTGCGTTCGCCGGCGGGGCGCTGCACGTCTGGCAGAGTGATCGCGATGCCCGCAGGCAGTACTGCGCCGCGCGCGGCCAGGCCCGGGTTGGCGTCGAGTATCGCGCGCAGAATGGCCGGTGATTGTTCGCCATAGTGCGCATGTGCGATGCGGTCAACGACGTCGCCGTCGCGGGTGTTATACGTTCGTGCCATCGCTGTGCTTCCGCAGGGAGAGGGTGAATTCGTGCCGCTGGATTCCCGCATCGACGGTGAAGCCGGAGGCAGTGGCGTCGATCTTGTCGATGACCCACAGCCCCAGGTTTCCGCCCTTGCCGGTCAGCAGCCGCTGTGGCTTGCCCTGTGCCGCCAGCTTGCGCAGCTGCGAGAGCTCATTGCCGGCACCCCGGAACGCATAGTGGATGACGCCCGGCAAGGTCATGCTGGCCTTGCCGGGGCCGGTGTACTGCAGGGCGGCCATCTGCCCGATGCGTTCCTGCGCAGCCCAGCCATACTCGTTGCTCTGCTGGATCTCCTGGAACACGGCGGTGTTGAGGCTGAACTTGAAGCCGCCCAGCATCAGCAGTACCGGGGCGTTGCCGGAGTCGTTGCTCTGGAAACTGGACAACAGCTTGTCGATGGATGCGGTTACGAACTCGCGCTTCATGCTTAGTTCCTGTCTGCCAGGCCACCACGGGCAGCAACCGCGTTGCGACGCTGCAGTTCGTCGGCAGTGCGACGCGCCACCGATTCGCTGGATTCACCCGGTTGCTGGTGGATGGTGATGTTGTTGGTCTGTTGCTGCTGCACGGTGGTGACGCCGCGCGCAGAGGGCGATGGCATGTCGGGTGCGGTGCGACCGCGAGCGGCCTCGCTGATGCCGCCCCAACGCTTGCGCGCGCCCGGCGCGTCCAACGTGGCGACGTCGCCGACCAGGCCCACGGCGTCATCCAGGCCACCTCGGCCGCCGGCCCGCATGTTGGTGTACCCCACCATGCCGTTGCCGATTGCTTCCGCTCCACCGGCAAGCACCTCCTTGCCGAAGTCCAGGCCTTTGCCGACCAGCGCACTGACCTTGCCAATGCCCCCTTCGACGAACCCCATCAGCTTCTCGACGTAGGGCATGAGGAAATCCAGCTTCGGGATGAGCCAGTCGAACAGGGATTCGGCACCGGACTTGATCGCCGTCCACATCTTGCTCATTCCGATTCCGATCCCGCTGGCGACGGTCGTGTACACGTTGCCCATCCAGGCGACGTACTGCACCAGGCCGCTGATGAGCTGGATGTTCATTCTCAGGCCTTCCATCAGAACGGTACCGAGGAAGCTGCCGATCTGGGCAACGCGCGACAGTTCGTTGCCGGTGTACTGTGCAGGTGCAAGCATCTTCGACAGCCAGTCCCAGGCCTGGCCGATCAACCCGCTCATGACTTCCCAGGCGGGGCGCAGCGGTTCAACCGCACGCATAAGTTCACCCATCGCTGCGGTGCCTGCACCGCTCAGGCCTTCCCAGACGCCACCCAGGAATGCCTTGATCGGCTCCCAGTACTTGCGCACCAGGATGGCGCCTGCGGTGATTGCCGCGATGGCGATCGTGATCGGACCACCACCGATGGCGGCCACGGCAGTAGCAACCACACGGAAGCCCGATGCCAGGCGCATGGCCATCGGCCCGAAGCGCCCCATCTGTGCCAGCAGGCTGCCACCACGGAACAGCTGGAAGGCCTTCTGCACGCCCAGGATCGGGCCCTGCAGGAAGGTCCAGGCGTAGCGAGCGCCGAGCACCGCCGTGCGCATGCCCAGCATGCCGACCACGATCTGCGTGGTGTTGGCGATCAGCTTCGGGTTTTCCTGCACGAACGAGGTAACCCCGTTCAACAGCTCGGTCAGCTTGACGGCGGCCTCGCCCACCGCGGGCAGCAGTGCCGCACCGAAGGCCTTGGACAGGTTGTCCACGGCGATCTTGGCACCTTCGATCTTCTGCGGATCGGTCTGCATCGCATCGGCATAGGCCGCATCGGTGGTACCCGCCGACCCATTCAAGGCCTTGTCGCGGACACGGATGTAGGTATCCCAGTTCTCGATCATCGGCTGGACGAAGTTCTTCGCCTGTGCATCGCTGAACAGGGTGCCGATCTTCTTCTGGTCGCCCGCGGTCGCCTGGATGATTCCCTGCATCGCAGCATCGAAGGGATTGCCGCCGCTGGTCTGTGCATCGCCGATGATCTTGCGCAGATCCAGGTTCAGGCTCTTCTTGGCCTTCTCCTGAATGTCCGGCGAGAGCACCTCGGACATGAAGCTCTTCATGTTGCTGGCGGCCTTGTCGGCGCCGCCGGCCGAATCCAGGGTGGCCTGCAGGGCCGCGCCGAGGGTGGCGGCCGCCGAGGTGCCCTGCAGCTTCATCGCCTCGAACGACGAACCCAGGGTAGGCAGCACTTCGGCCATGTCCTTCAGGCCCAGCCCGCCCTGCCGGCTGTTGACGACCAGCACATCCAGCGCGTTCTGCATGCGCGAGGGATCGATGTCGAACGACTGCTGCAGGGCGGCCGCGGCCTGGGCCACATCATCGATGCTGGCACCGGTGACGGTGGTGGTCCGCCCGACGGCACCGAGGCTGGCCTGGGCCGACTGCGCATCCATGCCGGCGTCGATCATCAGCCTGATCGAGCGCTGCAGCGCGTCGGCGCCCTGGTTGGTTGCACGCGACTGTTCCAGGATGGCCTGACCCAAGGCGCTCACCTGGGTGCGGCTGAGGTTGGCCGCCACGCCGATCTGCTGGTTCTGGCGGGCGAAGCCGGAGGCGTTCTCGACCGGCTTGGCCAGTGCGGTAACGGCCGTGCCAAGCGTGCCGCGTGCCTCGCCAAATGCCGAGCCGAGCTTCCCGCGCTTCTCCAGGTTGGCGTCGCGCTTTGCTTCGATGCTCTCCAGCGCCACCTGCGAGGCACGCAGAGCATCGACCTGGGTACGCATGCGGGCGTACTCCTTGCTGGTCGTACTCATGCGCGCGAGCCTGCGGTCCAGCAGGGTCACCTCGGTGCCGAGGCGCTTGATACCGTCGTTGGCGAAGGAGAAGGCGTCCTTCAGTGACTTGGACACCTCGCCGCCGATCGTGATCGTTGTCGTTTGAACGTTACTGGCCATGTACCGGCAATCCCTGAATCCACCAGATGAACTTCGACACCCGCAGTGTCATGATCTCGCGCAGGCCCCAGCCGGTATGACCGGCCAGGGCGAGCACTCCCTGCCTGATCTGAGGCAGGGTCAGGTGGTAAAAAGCGCGACGCCTGCCTGCAGTCGTGCGTAGTCGCGCAGCGGCATCTTGCGCACGTCTTCCGGCGAGACCTCGCACAGGTTGGCGATCATCCGCACCTCGCGCTGTGCGTCGCTGCCCTTGTCATCCTGGTAGCGCTCCATGTCTTCCACGGTCGGTTCACGCATGCGCAGCACGGCGGTTTCCATGCCGTTGACCTGGCGCGGGCGGGTGAGGGTGATTTCGGCGAAGCCATCGCGCTCGATGACGGTGTCGGTGGGGGTCTTGGTCTTGCTGGACATGGATGCGTTCCTGGAATGCGATGCGGTGCGATGGATGCGGGGGCGCGAGGCGCCCCCGGGTTCTTCAGTGCGGCGAGGGTTCAGATGCCCAGTGCGCCGCGGATGCCGGCCAGCACGTCCACGCCACCCTGGCGGGCGATCATGTTGACCACGTCGATCTCCTGCACGACCTGGGCACCATGGGTCAGCTTGTAGTAGCTCAGCGCCAGGTTGACCTTGATCGTGCCCTTCTCGCCGACCTTGGTTTCGCCACGGTCCAGCAGCTTCACCTTGCCGCGCATGTTGTGCACGACCTGGGTCACTTCGCCGTCATCGCCTTCCAGCGCTTCGCGGGCGGTGAAGCCGTATTCCTTGCTTTCGATGACGTGGAACTTGCTCATGATCTCCGCGTCGTCGGAGGCGAACTCGACATCGGCGGTCAGCTTGTCATGGCCGAGCACGATCTCGGTCGGGGCCAGCATGCCACCGGCCTGGAAGTCCTCGGTCTTCAGCGACAGCTTGGGGGCGGTGAAGGACATCACGCTGCCGGCATAGCCCTTGCCGTCGACGTAGAAGTTGAAGTTCTTGCGGATCTTGCGCGCCATGCTTAGAAGATCTCCGAGACGTAGTTGTTGTTCATGTGCATGCGGAAGGTCAGCTGCTCACCCGGGTAGGTCGGGGTGAAGTCGAAGTCCCAGTAGAAGCGGCCCTGGGCCACGCTGTCCGCTGCATTCAGGTCGGGGTCGATCCAGCAGTTGCCGCCGAGGATCGCGCCCTGGGTCTTCAGGCCGCGCAGGAAGGCATTGACACCCTCACGCACGTCGTCGACGTAGGTCTTGCTGATGCCGCGGTCGACGGCCCACAGATGGGCGGCCTCGAGGCTGTCGGCAATGATGTCGGCAGTGCGCACCACACACAGGAACTGCCACTTCTGGTCGCTGCTGGCGGTACGGTTGCCCCACAGGCGGAAGCCACCTTCGCGGATGATGGTCGCCACGTTCGACTGGTTCAGCAGGTTGGCGCGGCTGGTCGCGTCGGACAGGCCGAAGTCGATCGCACGTGCGGTACCGACCACACCGTTGAGCTCGAGGTTGGACGGCGATGCCCACCAGCCGCGTTCGTTGTCGCTGCGGGCGATGGCGCCGGCCACGGCACCGGAGGCGTAGCGGGTGACGATGGCATCACCGGACTGCACCAGCAGCGCCGGGTCGACCACGTAGACGCGCTTGGAACCGGTCAGGGCGGTGGTGCTCTTGGCGGCGTCGTCGTTGCTGTTCGGGCCATCCTTGATGATCACCGCGCGCAGCTTGTCGGCAATGCCGAGCAGTTCGGCCACGACCGGGTTGGCCAGCAGTTCGGTATCGCGCTTTTCGTGGGTGTGGGTGAAGCCCGGTACCGCCAGGATGCGGGGTTTGATGCCCACCACCGACTTTGCCGCCAGCAATGCATGCACGCCGGTGTAGGCACCGGTCTGCGCGTTTACGCCGCCCAGCACGTTGGCCAGGGTGTCATTTTCGGTGGCGCCCTTCTCGACGCGGATGACAACGACGACTGCGTTGGACTGGTCGAAGATGGCGTCGAGCTGGCCCGGGAGGGTGCCCTCATCGACTTCGGTTGCGGCGTTGGCGAGCAGCTTGGCTGCCTGCGAACGCGAGGTCACCAGGACCGGAGTGTTGTACGGGAAGGCGATCTTGTCGGCGCGGGGCGCGGTGCCCACGATGCCGATGACGCTGGTCGAGGCAACAGCGATCGAGCGGGAACCACCATCGATGTTGACGACCTGCACGCCATGCAGAAATTCGGCCATGCGTTGTTTTTTCCTTGGTTGGGTGGGTGCTGCGGTCGCGATCTGCGCCGCATGGGTACATGTTCGTATCTGGCCGCGGCTGGATTAATTGCAGCGGTGGCCCGAAATCACGGTTGCGGTTGCGGTTGCGGTTGCGGTTGCGGTTGCGCGGCCGGGTCGGGTTCGGGGGCAGTGACCATCACCCAGGCAGCACGGGCTTCATCGAAGGTGACCGGGTAGCTGCGATCTGCAGGCGGTGCCAGATCGGTGACCGATGACGGCAGCGCGACCCCACGGGAAACGGGAGTAGCGAAGCTGGCATCGTGCTTGTTCCACAGCGGTCGCGAGCTGTAGTCCGGCAGCAGCGTCCATTCGCGGCGGCTGGCATTCCACGCGTTGTATTGCGCGGTGGTGCCATCCAGCTTGAATGGTTCGGACAGGGTCACGTCCTTGGGCAACGGCTCGCCCAGCGCGAGGCGGTTGGGTACCGCCATCGCGGTGCGTGTGTCCCACAGCATGCAGTTGCGGAAATCGGCCACCAGTTCCCAGCGTGAGCCATCCTCGGCCAGGCGCAGTGCCTGGTATTCGCCGGCAGGTTGGCGAGGCGCGACGTCCACGGTGAAGTCGGGCAGGTTCCAGGCACCGTCCGGCGAAGGCTGCAGGCGTACCTTGCCCATGTAGGCGCGGGTATCGGGATCGTAGGAGTGCGCGAAGCGCGGTTCGGTAGGCAAGTTCATGTCCTCAGTACGCGATGCAATAGATCATCCGCAGGCCAGCCGGCAGGTTGCGGTCGCCACCGGCGTTCTCCACCACGACGGTGTGGGTGTGCGCACCGGCGTCGGCGGCCGACGCGGCGTGGCCGTGGTCACCCACCTGGGCGATGGAAATGGTGTGCGAGTGGCCGCCGGCGCCGTTCATGCCGATGTTGTGGCCGTGGCCGCCTGCGCCGTCGGTGGTGAAGCTGTGGGCGTGGCCACCGGCCGGGCTGGTGTACGGCCAGGGGTTGTCGTAGTCCAGGTTGCCGCGTGAACCGGCGTGGTTGTTGTAGTCGGCGCCCCATGGGTAGGTGGTGCCTGATTCGGCGAACGCGGTGAGATGCTGGTGATCGCCGATCCACGAGGTGCCGCCGGTATGTGCGTGGTGGCCTTGCGAGTCGGTCCACGCACCATGCGCGTGGTCGCCGACGGCACTGGCGCTGGCACCGTGGGAGTGCGCGCCGCCTGCGCCTACGGAAATGGCGTGGCTGTGGTTGCCTGCCGTCGCCGCGCTTGCACCGTGGGCATGGCGGATCACCTCACCCTGGGTGAAGCTGCCGACCGCTTCCGGGTTCAGTGTGTGCGTGACCACCGTGCCTTCCTGCATTGCCGGCAGGTTGAAGGTGGTTGCGCCGTCACCGGCGCCGTAGCGGGTACCGATGGCGGCGAACAGGGCCGGGTAGCTGGCACGCGGAACAGCGGCGCCGTTGCACAGCAGCATGCCGTTGGGCGCGGTGGCACCGGCGAACAGAATCACCTGTCCGGGCACGTGCACGCTGGATGGCACGCCGGTCATGTTGCGCCAGTCCAGATAGTGGGTGCCGTGGCGGCCATCGAGCAGGTCGGCATCCAGGCCCTTGTCGGCGCCCTCGTCCTTCAACGCGGCCGATTTCAGCCCCAGAGCGGAGCGGAACGCGGCATCGGTGGCGATCGACAGCAGCGTGCGGACGAACTGGGTGGGGGCGCTGGCGCCAAAGCGCTTGTCGATGAAGGCACGCAGCCCGCGCGGTGTCACTGCACGCTGGGCATCTGCCCCCTCTTCGGTCTCGGTCGTCGTGGCCAGTTCGACCACGCCCTGCACCTCGGTGGTGGAGGGCGGATAGATGAATTCGGCATTGCCGAACTCGATCAGCGCGGTATCGACTTCACTGAAGCGGGTATCGGTGGAGAGCAGCAGCATCGAGGCAGCGGTCTTCTCCATGATCGGATCGGTCTGGCCGAAGGTTGCAAACAGCGTGCCGTCGCCCAGGTACAGGCCGAAGCCGCGCAGGCTGTAGGCGGTAGCGCTGTCGTCACGGATCGTGACGTGCAGCGTGTCGTCGCCCACGGCCTTGCCGCCGAACGTCGAGACCCGCTTGATCTCGCCCGGCAGGGCGGTCAGCCCTGCCGTCGGCGTGAATGCCGTGGACGTCAGGCCGATCTCGGTGATCAGCACGGCACTGGTGCCGGTGTTGGGTGGATTGACCAGCTTGGCGAAGCCGGCGTCGGTGATTTTCAAGCGCATGCGGGGTTTACTCTCCGATCAGTTGGATGCGGCGGAAGGTGGTGCCATGGGCGCCGGCAAGTGCACCGATACCGGCGCTGGCCTGCATGCCCTGGGTGAACGTGAAGTGCGAGCGCACTGGCTTGGTGCGGCTGATCTCGCCGATCACGTCGTCGACGAACTTGGCGGTGGCGGTCTCGCCGCCCTGGTTGGCGATGGTCATCACCGCTTCGAAGGTGTGCGGTGCACCTCGCGGCTGCATTTCCCACCATTCGCGGATCAGGATCGAGCCGCCGAATGCAGCCACCACATCGCGGACGCTGCCCCAGGTGCCTTTGCGGCGCTGGATCGCGATCGCGGCGCGCACGCGGGCACGCTTTACCGTTTCCGGCCAGTAGGCCTTCCATTCGTCGACGGACAAGGCCCAGGCCAGCCAGGGCAGCAACGCGGCCGGGCAGCGGTCCGCATCCCACAGCGCGGTGATGTCCACCGGCAGCGGGCGGGTCACCGCAGCACGGGCCAGCGCCCGTTCCGCGCGGGTGGCGTTGGGCGGCAGCAGGGTGGTTGCCGTCGGCACCCTGATCAGCGCGTCGGCGTCGATGATCGAACCGGGAGCGGGTGGCCGGCTGAGCGTGATCACATTGTTGAGCACGCTGTAATCGATCACGCCCACCGGCTGGGGCATGGTGCGGATGTAGCTGGTCGCCTCGCGGCCTTCCTCCACCTGCACGCCCCAAAGGTGGATGCGGCTGTCCGGCTTCAGGCCGGTGTTCCCGCCTGCCCGCCGATCCAGCACGATGCTCACGCCCCGGGGGGCGTCATCCGCGGTTGCGGCATAGGTGTAGCTGTAGCGCTTCCACTCGGTGCCCACCTGCAGACGGGTCCTGCCTGCGCCGGTGGTGCGCATGCCGAAGTCGATCGCACAGGGTTCGGTTGCACGCAGCCAGATGCTGATGGTGCGCACGGCACCATTGGGAAACGCGCTTCCATCCTCGTCCACCACGCCGGCGAAGTTCTGCTCCGGGCCCCCGATCGCATCGGAGACCGGGAAGGACCAGGCACTGGAGCTGCCATCCGGAGCGGGATGACTGTACGACAGGTTCGCCGGCTTGACGTAGAAGCCCTTCCACCAAGTGTGGCCGAAGGCTGCCGAGAAACGCTGCAGGTTGCGCCGCATCGTGTCCGACAGCTTCAATCGCCCCTGCCAATCGGTGCGGTACACCGCCTGCAGGGTGGCCAGTGCGCCACCTGGATGGCGGAACTGCAGGTTGTGCCCATCGATCGCGCCACGCAGGCGTGCATTGATCAGGCGTGCGGTGGAATCACTCATCGTTGCCGCCATGGGTCAGGGTCACCGCGGTGCAGTAGGTGGCCTGGGTCCGGTCCACCACCACGTCAGCCGCCGGGCTGGAAATCTCCACGCGCTGCACGCCCTCGGCATGCAATGCGGCGAACAGGCCGGAGCGGGTGACATCGCGGCCGAGCCGATGCGACTCGGCGATGTAGCGATCCAGGCGCGAGCGTGCTTCGGCCAGCACCACCTGCGAATCCGGGCCGGCGAAGGTGTAGAGCGTGGCGGTGACCGCGTAGTTGATGATTGCCGCCGTGCGTACCAGCACGTGGTCCGTCAGCGGACGCACGTCGGCCGCACTCAGCTTCGCTTCCACTACGTCGAGCAGCGCCTGGGTGGCCGTGCCATCGGCTTCACGCGACAGCACCGAGACCACCACTTCACCCGGCGACGGACTGGTCGCGCTGGCGTCGAGCACCCGCGGATCGGCGCTCAGCGCGTGGAAGATGTAGGCGCCTTCCGGCCCGGCCACGCTGAAGCCTTCCGGACCCAGCTGGATGCGCCGACGGAAATCTTCATCGCTCTCGTAGCGTGGCGGAATGCCTTCCTGCGGCTTGCCCGGGTCCAGCATCTGGCGGCCGATGCCGAAGATCGCGGCCAGCTGGTCCAGGTCGCTGCCGACCGCGTAGGCCAGCATCACGCCACGCGCCGCATCGTTGACGCGCTGTCGGTCGAGCAGGCGCAGGTAGGTGCAGACCTCCAGGATCTTGAAGGCCGGGTCCGACGGCAGCAGCGCGTCGAAGGTGGGGTCGAGCACCTGCAGTGCGGTCAACGATTCATCGAACAGCGTCTCGAAATCGAGCACTTCGATGACCGCCGGTGCAGGCAGCTGGGAGAGATTGACACTGGTGAACGAGCCGGATGCCACGGTTAGCGAACCTCGATTCCTTCGATGGTGATGGCCTCGCCGTCCGGCAGGTGGATTCCGGTCACTGCCAGGATCATCACGCCGGGGGCGGGGAGGGAGACGTCGACGTTCTCGACGTGAAGCCGCGGTTCCCATCGCGCGAGTGCGTCGACGGTGGCCGCGATCAGGTCCATGCGCAGCGAGCGGTTGGTCGGCGCATCGATCAGTTCGAACACGCGCGAACCGTATTCACGGCGCAGTACCCGGGAGCCAAGGGGCGTGGTGAGAACGTCACGCACGGACTGGTGCAGATGGGCGAGCCCATCCAGTGATTTGCCGGTGTTGGCGTCGATTCCTCGCATGGCCTCTATCGTCGTGGAGTGCGGGTTTTCAGGGCATTGCACGCGTGGCCGCTCAGGGCTGCGCGGGCGTGGTGGGTGCGGTCGGACCCTGTGCGGTGTGCGTGTGTGCCTTCAGGCCGATGGCGCCAGCCTTGACCTCGCCGGGTGTGCTGATGTCCTTGCCGGCACTGATCGCACCGGTGACGTCCAGGTCGCCAGTCGCCTTGACCGACGGTGTATCGAGCACGATCGATTCGCTGGCGATCACCTGTGCACTTGCACAGGTGACGATGACCTTGCCGCTGCCGACATCGACGTTGAGCGTTGCGGTTTCCTGGTCGTACTCGACAACGCTGCCGTCGGCGAACTCGGTGCGGTGCCGCAGCCGCGAGTCGGTGGGCGCCGGGAACCGGTCTTGGTACAGGCTGCCGAGAACGAGTGCCTGGCCCGGGTCGCCATAGGGGCACGCCAGCAGCACCTGCTCGCCGGGTTCGGGCGCACACCAGCTGCGCATGCCTGGGCCAGCACGGCGCTCCAGCCAGGGAATCCAGTCGGTCAGCATGCCGTCTGCATCCACGCGCACGCGGCCGCCCGCTTCGTCCAGCTCGCGCACGACGCCGATCATCAGCAGGTTGCCGATCAAGCGTGCGTGTTCGGCGCTCATGGTGCTGCTCCCTCAATGGGCCGATAGCGCGCTTCGTGATCACGACCGATCTCCGGTACGAAGCTGTAGAAGGCCTGGGGAACTGTGCCTCCGGTCTCCTCCCAGGCGTTGCTGCCCAAGGCGACCGGCAATGACCACTCCACCAGCCAGGTGCGAAGGCCTGGCTGCGCCGCCGCCGCGTCTTCGGGCAGTGCGGCGATCACATCGATCGCGCCGCTGGCCGCACCGGGGAACCGGCCGAGCTGGTGCAGCCAGCTGGCGAGCGCGACGGCGGCCTTGCGCAGCTGCAGTGCCGCGTCGGCAGTAGCGGCAGCGACGACGACGCGTGCCTCGAAGCGCAGCAGTGCCTGCATCTGCCCGCTGCCATCGTCCTTGTCCTTGCTGCGATCGCAGCGGGTCATCGCCAGCAGGCAGGCGGGTGTGGCCAGGCCTTCAGCACCGGGTTCGCGATAGAACTCGACGGTTGCGAAGTCCGGGAAGCGCGCGCGGATCGCGGCTTCGATGGCGGGGTGCAGTGCGTCGAGAATGGAAGAGGGGGAGTTGGTCGCCATGTCAGCTCGTGCGTTGAATGGGAGGACGCGCCAGGTCGGGGACGCGCGCTGTCTGCATCCAGTGTTGCCATCACCCGCCGCATGGGACATTGCAGGCGTGGCCGCGGGGATCAGCGCTGTTGTCGTGCGGTGGCAGTGCCGGTGCCGGTGGCTGCGCACTCCGCAGGCGCCATTGGCGCTGTACCGTTGAGGGTGATCCCCTGCTGGCTGCCGAGGCTGCACAGCAGGGCACGCAGCTGGTCGGCCAGTGCGTGGTACTGCCGCGCGACGGCAACGTGATTGCGTAGCAGCGCATCGTCGTTGGCCGCCTGCAGATCCGGCAGCTCGTCCGGCGCACGCAGCTGCGCCGGGGCGATGCTGAGATCAACGCGGCAGGGCGCGGCCGGCGTTGGCTTCGCGCCAGATGCGCACGAACTCAGCATCAGCATCGCCGCGGTCACGGCCAGGAGTCTTGGCATGGGTCTCGATGTCCTGTTGCAGGGTCTGGAATTGCCGGGTGCGTTCGGCCTGCGTGGCCAGGCGCTGCGATTCGGCCTGCGCACCTGCGCGGGCGTTGCCGAGGTCCCGCTGATGTGCGGCCTGCGCCGCATCAGCGCGCGATGCCTGCTGTGCGGTGTGGACGGTGGCGATGGCAAGGTCCGCGCTGCGGTCGCGCAGCGTCCACCCCAGCCAGGCACAGCCTGCGTGGGTACCGGCGAGGACCAGCAGGCCCATGCGGAAACGGAGGGCGACGGGCGTCACTGCAGGCCTCCGCCGGCGGTGCGGTAGGCCACGCGCAGTGTTTCCAGTGCCTGCTCCTTCTGCCCGTAGCCGGCGCCCGGCAGTGATGCCCAGATACGTCGTGCGGCGTTGACGCCGGCATCGAAGCGACCGAGGCGGATCAATTCGTAGGCACCGCATTGCTTGAGCAGCGCCACGGCCGCGCGGTCCTGCGAAACCGGGCCGAAGTCGGGCAGGCCCAGCCGCACGCGCAGGTCATCCCAGGTACTGCGCAGGAACTGGTAGCGACCGGCGGCACTGGACTTGATGCCATAGCGTGGCAGCGACACCAGTACGCGGGGATGGTCGCGGTAGTCGTTGAACAACTGGCCACCCACGATCACGTCGTAGCCGTGGTCACGCGAGCGCTGGCTGGGGATGTCGGTGCCTTCGGATACCGCCAGCATGTCCAGGAATGCGGCGATGTTGGCCCCACCGAGGGCGCTGGCTGCAGCGGCGGTCATGCGGCGGCCCCCGGCTGCTTGCGCACCAGGTTCAACAGCGCGTCTATCTGCACGCTCTGCTGGGCGATCTGTGCGCGCAGGGCGTTGACCTCGCCGCGCAGCTGGCCGATCTCCTGGGCCATTGCTTCGCGCTCGTGCATCAGGCCGTCTGCGCGGGTACGCTCGGCCGCGAGCTGCTCCTGCAGGGTGCGCAGGGTGTTGCTGGTGGCCTCGTCTGCGGTGCGGTCGACCTTGGCCGACGACAACCACTGGCGCAGCCACAGCGACACCGCGATCAGTACACCCGAGGTTCCCCCCAGATACTTGGCCCAGTCCGGAACACCAGCCAGCAGGTCGCTCTCGTTCATGCGCGTGCGTACCCCTTGAGCAGGGCCGGATGGACCGCAGGCGGTGGCGCGGAACGGGCGCCACGCAGGGCGCGCTTGATGGTGGTCTGCGAGACACCGAATTCGCGCGCGACGTGCTCGCGCGGCATGCCACAGGCGACCGCTCGTGCGATCTGCTCGCGGCGCTCATGGGCATTGGCTGCAAAGCACGAGGCCAGGAACAGCAGCTCGCCACCGAAGTGGGTGACCAGCCGCTGGGCAACGTCGCGGCCGAGGATGTCGATCAGGCGATGCTGGTCGGGCAGGGTGGAGGGAACGTAGACGATGACGCGATGACGGCCGGTGGTGCTGGAGGTGGTCGGCGGCCACGCACGCACCAGCGTGAGGGCTGCGGATTCGCCGATGACCTCGGCCAGGGTCTGGATGCTGTCGGGCAGGGCGTTCATGGAGGATGTCTTCAGTGGCATTGATCTCCACTGTTGCCATCCCGCACCGCCAGTCAACACCTTTCGTCTACTTGCAAGTATGCGTGCTGAAGGTGTTCATCGGCGCCCCGAGGACGGGTGAGGAGGGCTGCTGGGCAGCGTATGACGCTCTGCGGCCGCTGGCTGTTGCTGCTGATGTTTGCTCTTTCCTTCGTACTCGCAGTCCTCACAGGGAAGAGAGAAAGGCAGATCAAGGGGATGTGGCAGGTACGGGGTGAGGATGGCGTCCGGTTGGCGGTCCTCATGCAGGCGAGCAGGCCCTGGAACGAAAAAGCCCCGGACGATGCCGGGGCTTCAGGACTGCAGGTGGTGCTGGATCAAAGGTCGAATACCAGGTTGCCGCCGGTCTTGCGCGGAATGTAGCCGGCATCACGCAGCCAACGCGCTGCATTGACCTGGTCCATGCGCTTGACCGGGAAGCGGTTGGCGAACATCAGGAACCGCGCCACGGTGATCGATTCGCCCTTGCCCTTCAGGGCGGCCAGGGTCTCGGTGAACCACGGCGCGGGAGGCTGCTGGCTGCCGGGACGAGCCGCTGTGCGTTCCTGCCGGGTGGTGCCGGTCTCGGTCCGAGCGTTGGCCAGCGAGCACAGCGAGATGAAGATCGCGTCCAGGCTCACGATGTCCTTGCCACCCTTGGGCTGCGACTTGAACAATTCGATGGCCTTCTGGCGCGTCGACGTGAACTGTTCGACCTCCATGACAATTCCTCTTTGCGAAATGGTTGGGGATGCAGGGTGACGACAGGTGCCGTCGGTGATGGGGGACGACCTTACATCATTTTCGCTGATGATGGGCCGGAACCTGCGGTTGGGTCAGGAAGATGCAGGGCAGCGCGGCCCTGCTCCAGGCTCAGATCACGCCGCGCGACAGCAGCTGGTCCAGCGTCCTGCGTACCAGATCGGCCCGGCTGCCGTCGTTGCTTACCTCGATGTCGACCAGCTCATCGGGCAGTGGCTGCTCGCTGGCGTGGGTGTCATGGCCTCCATGGCCCGGGCGGCTGACGCGGATCACGACACCACCGCGGCGACGGATCGCGCAGGCCTCATTGCTGAAGCGGACGTCGGGCACCAGTCCTCCCGCAGGCAGGCGCGCGAACAGCGAGCGTACCCACAGCTCGGGATGGACGCGGTCGCGGCCCCATTCGGTACCCGCGGTCTGCATCAGGTGGCGAGGAGTGAGTTCGGCCAGCCAGTCGATGGTGTCCTCCTTGCGGCTGTCCAGTTCACGCAGGGAGAGCCCGAGGAGGGACGCGACGAACTGCCGCAGCGGTGCGGCGAAGCTGTCGCAGGGCAGTGCCAGCGCCGACGCCAGCCCGCTGGCGAGGGTGTCCTTGCCCGCACGCTTGGCGCCGGCGATGCCGATGTAGAGCGGCGGACCCGCCTGCGGCCGTGCGCAAAGCGCAGTGCTGGCCAGGGCAGGCCCGGCACGGAACGCAGCCAGCGTGTCGGCGATCATGCGATGGCCGCTGTCGAGGGACGCGGGAATCATGGGGAATCTACTCCTTGAAGAACGTGGCCGCTGCCGGTGGATCAGGAATCACGTGCGGCGGTGCTGCGGGCGCGCAGGATGCGCTGGGTGATGCGGCCACCGCGCGCTGCCGCCGCGATCGGGTCAAAGCACAACATGGCGGTACGCGTACGACGGCCGGCAGCAAGATGATCGCGGATGGTCCGCTCGGACAGTACCGGTACCCGTTGGTGGATCTGTCGCACGGTGAGCTGCTCACCTTCAAAGGCATGCAGTCGGGGTCGAGGCATGGCGGAAGCGCTCCTGGAAGGTGGCGTGGCCGATACAGTCATCTTGCCTCTGTGGACTGCTCCAGTCAACACCTTTCATCTACTCGCGTCCTCGACGGGTTGGTAGGGTGGATTGGCGATCCATTGCCGTACCGCCAGTGACGCCAATCGCTCGCGCTCCACAGGACCCCGGGTGGCCTGTACGCGTGCCAGGTACTGCTGGCGATGCCGGCGCGGGCTGATCGTTCTGCACCGCCCTTGAGCGTCGATGCAGCGGTAGCCCGCCAGTTGCAGCAGGCGACGTGCCTCGCAGTCGAGGCGCCACTCGGCGCTGTCGCTGCCGACTTCGCGGCCATCATGGGTGCGTGGCATCAGAACGGTCCTGCGATGTGTTCGGACAGGCTGCGGCTGCGCGGTGGCATCAGCCACACCTTTGCCCGTTCCTTGCCCACCACGCGGGTGCGCACGCCATGCCGCTTCACCACGTAGGCGGCGGCCTCGTTGACCTCGCGCCGGTTCGGTTTGTCGATGCCCACCGCGATGACGATCTCGGTGGCACGGTAGTGCGTGCTCCAATGCTCGGCGGGGAGGGACCAGTCGAAGTGGCGGTCGATCAGCTCGGCGATAGGCGAGATGGGTTCGTGCTCGCTGTTGGTGGCATTGAGTGCATCCAGCTCTTCGCCGGACAGGTGCCAGGTCTCGCCATTGCGGTACAGCGCATGGGCTTCGGCCCACACCTGCTGCATGTCGATCCGCGCCGGTTCACCCAACGCCACGGCATGCACGGTCCACCAGCGGCTGTTGCCGGTCGCGTCACGCAGGAAGCGCTCGTCGTTGACACTGGCGAACAGGATGGTGCGCCGCGCATAGCGCGATTCGGTGCGTGCGTAAGGCCGGCGGATTTCATCGTGGCTGCGCGAGATGAATGATTTCAGCGCGGCGATATCAGTGCGGCGGAAGGTGGCGTCGACCTCACCCAGTTCCACGATCCACTTGGAGATGACCTGCTTGATGCTGTCCTTGTTGGCGGGGTCGAGTACCACGCCATCGGCGATCAGCTGCAGTTCGGCCGGTGCCAGCTGCCGTGCCCAGCGCGTCTTGCCCAGATTCTGCTTGGAGACGAAGGTCAGTACACCCCGTGCGACCACGCCATCCGGTTCAAAGGCGGCCGCCACGCCGGAGATCAGCCAACGCCGCATCAGCACCTCCTTCAGGATGCGGCCATCGGACATGCGCGTGGGCTGGGCTTCCTGCACGGTGTCGAAGAACGCCTGGAGGCGGGACTGACCATCCCAGGGCTGTGAAGTGATCCAGCTGGCAACGGGATTGTAGGGATTGGCTTCGGCCACCTGGCACAGGTTGGTCTCGAAGCTGGCGGTGGCCATGCCGGCGCGGTGCATGCAGTCCATCACTTCGCCGGCGGCAACCTCCTTGGCATTGTCGATCGTGGACTGCAGGTCCGGCACCAGGATCTCCAGGTCCTTGCGGATGACGTTGTAACGCACCGTAACGCCGGTGCGGCGGCACAGCTCGGCGAGATTGCGCGCGGTCGGCAACGGGCGGCCGCGTGCGCTGCTGTCCGGGAACGGAGTGAAGGTATCGAAGGCGGAGAGGTTGCCGGGAACCTGATAGCTCGCGGCGGCCGGGGAGCGTGTGCCGTTGTCGGCGGGGCCTTCGTCCGGCGCGCACGGTGGGTCGGCAAGCAGCTGCGCGCGCAGTGCTTCCAGGCCTTCACGCCGATGCAGGTCGTTGAAGTCGGTGGGGCGATCATCGTCGCCGTGCACGATGGCGAATTCCGGCCAGACCACCCGAGCACCGATGTCTACCGCAGCCTGCGTGGCCTGGCTGACACCAGGGTTCTCCAGAGGTTGCCGCGTCCATTGGTCGTTATCCGCGCAGAGCACGAACGAGGCATCGGGTACGGCGTTGCGCCAGGCACGGGCCACGGCCGTCAGGTTGCCCGCGTCCCACGCGACCACGACGCACCAGCCGGTGGCCTGATGGATCGATGCTGCGGTGGCATAGCCCTCGGCAATGGCGATGGGATGCCCGGGCAATGGCTTGCCGATGACATGGAAGCAGCCCTGCTTGCGGCCACCGGCCAGGAAGTCCTTGTCGCGCCCCAGTGCCGGGTCGGTACGGGGAAGGATCGCCTGCAGGGAGACGATGCGTCCGGCAGTGTTCACCACCGGCACCAACAGCGCATTCTCGATGTGGCGGAACACCAGCCCATCGCTGTTGCGTACCGGCCACGCTGCCACGCGCAGGCCATGAGCGTGCACGCCCTTCCGCGCAAGATAGGGGTGGCTGTCGTCGGCGGGCATGGCCCGCTGCCACAGTACGTTGGCGGCCTTGGCTGCGGCATCCTCGCGCTCGCGTTGTTGCCGCTCACGTTCGGTCCGGGCCGATTCCTGGCGCTGCCGGATCGCGCGCTGCTCGGTGGGACTCAGCGTGGCCGGTGATTGCGCGCACCAGGCGTGACGGGTACCGGTACGCCAGCTGCCGAACTCGCCGGCGGGCACGTTGTCGCCGAACAGGACCGCCCAGCCATTGCGGGTGCCACGGCGGTCACCCTCCACGTGGAAGCGCACCAGCGTGCCGTCGGCGTTGAGTGCATCGCGTCCGCGGGCGTCCGGCACGATGCCGTGTGCATGCATGGCCTGCAGGAACGCCGGGACGACGTCCTGTGTTGGGTGCGGTGTGTACATTCGGCGGGACCCCCTTGGAACGTTGTTCGATGCACAGCGGCCGTGGATGGCAACGGCGCTGTGCGATGCCTGCGCTGTGCAGGCCATGCGGCGGCGGCCCGACGCGAAGTGGTCAGTAGGTGATGGGAGGTGTTGATGTGGTCATGGTGTCCGATGGATCCGCCATTTGCAACACCTTTGGATACCTGCTGTCCCCGGTTCCGCCATGGGCGCTCCACGCGGTTGGACATGCGACTGCGATCGCAGATCCGCATCATCGCCTTCTTGCGTCGCAATCGGCGAGAACCGGTTTCCGGATGATGGCCGGGCCGTTCGACGCGGCCCTTCACTCTCTCTCAAACGCCCGCCAGGGCGCCCATGCACAAGGAGCCTGCATGACTGAAGCCGACCTCAATGAAATGCCCCGGCCCGATGCCACATGCGCGCCGCAGGCCGCGGCCGCGACGTTCTCAATCAGTGCGACGACCCCTCGATAAAATACAACCCGCATGACGGACACCATCGACGAAGCGCAGGAACTGGACGCGCGCCATCTGCAACGAGCACTGGCCCAGCACGCAACGCGGGCCCGCAGCGTTGCCCCACTCAGGCCCATTGGGGAATGCCACAACCCGGACTGCAGCGAAGACTTCGACAACGATCCGGCCAGGCTGTTCTGTGGGCCTGCCTGCGCCGAGCGTTTCGAAGCCATCCATCAACACCGCAACGCATAGGAACAGGGGACATGTCTCTGAACAGCAACGACGCTGGCTTCACCGAACGCATCGCCGGATTGTCGGCCGAGCTCGCCGTGCTGGTGAGCCTGGTGGAGAACCACATCCATCTGCAGTTGGCCGACCTGGCCGACTCGGGTGATGTGGATGCACAGGAGCGATTTGCGGTGGCCGATCCGGAGCGCTGGTTGGAGAACGCCCGCAACAGCCTGCAGGCGGGCGTCATGTTCCTGGAACGTGCGGTGCAGCAGCCCGCGCGGTTCTAGCAATGCGATGTGGGGACGGAAGGGGCTGTAAGGCCGCCTTCCGTCCCCCTTTGGGGCCGTGGAGAGCGTCTGCGTCCGCGGCTGCGTCATAACGTCGCACCGCCTTTCTGGAAACCCTGAACTCGGTCCAAGGTTGGCCATCGCCCCGTAGAATGGTGGCGTGCGTCGTTCTGTCCTCCACCGCCGGTTCCAGACCCTGGCATGGCTTGCCATGTTGCTGGTGCTGCTCGCCCCGTTGGTGAGCCGCTGGCTGGTACATGGCCACGTTGCGGCAACCGCACCGGTGGCTGCCATGAATCACGCGATGCACGCAGAGCATGCGCAGCACGCGATGGAAGGGCACCACGAGCATCACGGGATGTCGCACGGCGAGGCCGAAAAGAAGCCGCCTGCCGATCCACACGCCGAACATGAGATGGGCGTGGACTGCGACTACTGCCTGATCGCCGCGCGGCTGATCACCCTGCTGGTGGCGGCAGTGTTGCTGTTGGCGCCGATGGCGCCGGTATGCCGCGCGTTGCGCGGTGCGGTGCAGGCGTTGCCGCAGCGCATCAGCGGCACATTGGGAGCGCGTGGGCCGCCGGCCTTGATGGCCGCCTGAGCCCTGCGCGCGCGCCTTTGGATTGATTTTGCCGAGCCGCCAGGCATGGCCTGGCACTGCTGCGTGCGCGTTCTCCGAATTCCCTGAGCTGCCCTGCCACTGCGGGGCGGCCCTGCATGCCGTGAACAAATGAAAACCAACCCCAACTCCGCGCGCCTGCGCAGGGCGACACTGCCTGCGCTGTGCATGTCCCTGCTGTACGCCGTGCCCGCCCTTGCCGCCGATGCGCCACCCCCGACCACGCTGGATACCGTGCGCGTGGTCGACACCCGCAGCGGTGAACTGTCTTCCACCGCCAGCGCCGCGTCTGCGCTGGGCCTGAGCGTGCTGCAGACACCGGCCAGCCTGACCGTGATCTCGCGTGAACAGCTGGAACAGCGGGGCGACACCAACCTCAGCGATGCGATCAGCCGGGCAGGCGCGATCAGTGCCATGCCGCACCCGGGCAACGGCCTGAGTGCGTTGTCCAGCCGAGGCTTCACCGATGGCGCCTCGGTGATGCGCCTGTACGACGGGCTTCGCCAGTACGGCGGCGTGGGCATCACCTTCCCGTTCGATACCTGGTCGATCGAACGCATCGAAGTACTGCGCGGCCCGGCGTCGGTCATCCATGGCGATGGCGCCATTGGCGGGGTCATCAACATCGTGCCCAAGAAGCCCTCGCGTAGCGCCATCGAGAACGAGATCAGCGTGACCGTCGGCAGCGAGGATACTGCGCGCCTGGGCTTCGGCAGCGGCGGTGCGTTGACCCGGGACCTGGCCTATCGGCTGGACGTGAGTGGCAATTACAGCGGTGGCTGGGTTGACCGCGGGCGAAACAGTGACGTGACCTTCTCCGGTGCCTTGCTGTGGCAGCCACGCCCGGACCTGCAGCTGACCCTCACCCATGCGCAGGGCCACCAGAAACCGATGCGCTACTTCGGCACGCCGCTGGTGGGTGGGCAGCAGCTGGAGGCATTGCGCCATCGCAACTACAACGTGGAAGACAGCGACATCCGTTATCGCGACCGCTGGACCCAACTTGATACGCTGTGGACGCCGACGTCGAACGTGGAATGGCGAACCCGCGTCTACCAGATCGACAGCCAGCGCGACTGGCGCAATGCCGAGGCCTATGTCTACAACCGCGCCACCGGTTTGATCGATCGCTCGGGCAACACCGAGATCACCCACAACCAGGACCAGACCGGGTTGACCTCGACACTGCAGGTACAAGGAAACATCGCGGGCCTGGCCAACCGCTTTGCCGTGGGCCTCGATGCCAATCGTGCGCACTTCAAGCACACCAACAACACCTATGCCGGCAGCTCGGGCCCGGTCGATCCGTTCGATCCGGTGCCAGGCCGGTTCGCCAGCGACGCGCCCAACCTGCCGCGCTATCGCAACCGCGCCGAGCAGTACGCGCTGTTCGTGGAGGACCGGCTGGTGTTGAGTGAACGCTGGTCGGTACTGGGTGGGCTGCGTCACGACCGCGCGCGCATCGATCGCACCGATCTGATCAGCGGCCAGAACGCGTTCTCGAAGACCTACAGCAGCACCGGCTGGCGTGCAGGCACGGTGTTCGCGCTGCAGCCGACGCTGAGCCTCTACGCGCAGTACTCGCAGGCGGCGGATCCGGTCAGTGGCCTGCTGATGATCAGCCCGGCCAACGGTGCCTTCGACCTGGCCAAGGGCCGGCAGATCGAGGTGGGCCTGAAGCAGGCCTTCGATGGCGGCGAGTGGACGCTGGCGGCGTATCGCATCCGCAAGACCGGTCTGCTCAGCCGCGATCCGCTGGTGCCGGACCGCCGCGTGCAGGTGGGCGCGCAGACCTCGCGTGGCATTGAGGCGTCCTTGAACTGGAACTTCGCGCCGCAGTGGTCGCTCGATGCCAACGCCACGGTGCTGAAGGCCGAGTTCGAGGACTTCCTGGAAACCAGCGGTTCGCCGGCGGTGCTGGTGTCGCGCGATGGCAACGTACCGCCGAACGTGGCCGAGCGCTTGGCCAACGCATGGTTGAGCTGGCAGTTCCTGCCGGACTGGAGCGCAGCGGCGGGCATCCGCTATGTCGGCAAGCGCTACGCCGACAATGCCAACGCGTTGGAACTTCCCGGCTACAGCACTACCGACCTGGCGCTGACCTGGCAGGCGGCACCGCGCACGCGACTGTCCGCGCGGCTGTTCAACGTGTTCGACAAGGCGTACTACGCCACCGCGTACTACACCAGTACGCAGTGGTTGCTGGGTGCGGACCGGCGCGTCGAATTCACCGTCGACCATCGCTTCTGAGGACGCTGGCGATGACGTTGCGATCCACCGCCAAGCGCTGGACCTACCTGGTGCACCGCTGGCTGGGCATCGGTGGGTGCCTGCTGATGCTGCTGTGGTTCGTGAGTGGCACGGTGATGCTGTTCATCGGCTACCCGAAGCTGACGCCGGGTGAGCGGCTGGCGGCGTTGCCGGTGCTGGGGGATGCCCGCGGCTGGCAGGGGCTGTCGGTACTGCCAGCTGCCGTGCAGGCCGAGCCGGAGGCCGTGGCACTGACGACGCTGCGCGGCGAGCCAGCGTATGTGGTGCGAAGCGGCGGCAACGTGGGCGCCTGGTCTGCGCGCACCGGCCAGGTTCTGCTTCCGGTGTCGGCACAGCGCGCCGAAGCGTCCGCTGCACAGTTTGCTGGCGGCCAGGCGTTCGTCGGCGCGATGCGCGTGGACGAGGATCGCTGGACGCACTCGCGCGCGCTGGACGCGCACCGGCCGCTGTACCGGGTGGAGGTAGGGGGCGCGCAGCCGGGTGACCTGTATGTGTCCTCGCACACCGGCGAAGTGGTGCTGGACGCACCGCATGTGCAGCAGCGCTGGAACTATGTGGGTGCCTGGCTGCACTGGCTGTACTTCCTGCGCATGCAGTCGGTCGACCCGGTGTGGACGTGGGTGGTGATCGTGCTGTCCGCACTGTGCACGGTGGCGGCGATCAGCGGCATCGTGGTGGGCGTATGGCGCTGGCGTTTCCGTGGGCACTATCGTTCCGGTGCGAAGACGCCGTACGTGGAGTCGTGGATGCGCTGGCACCATCTGATCGGATTGTGTGCTGCGGCCTTCGTGTTCACCTGGATTTTCAGCGGCCTGATGTCGATGAATCCATTGGGCGTCTTCAGCAGCACGCGCGAGGCGATCGACAGCGGACGCTATCGGGGTGGCGCGGTGGCGGTGGATGGCGTGTTGGGTGAGCCGGCAAAGCTCCTGGCGGTGGCCGATGCCGAGCGCTTCCGGCCGGTGGAGATCCAGTGGCGACGGATCGGTGGTGAACTGTTCGCGGTGCTGCTGGACGGGCAGGGTGATACCCGCATCGTGTCCGGCAGCAATGGGCATCTGCAGGTTACGCGGTTGCTTCCGGCAACGTGGCTGCAGCAGAAGGTGCGTGCGCTGTCCGATGCACCGATGCAGGGGTTCGTGGTGCAGCATGCGGCGGATGCCTACTTCTATCCGCGTGCGCCCGAGGCCATGAATGGTGCAGCGGTACGCCGCTTCCCGGTGGCGGTGGTGGACTTTGGCGATGCCGAGGCGACGCGCGTCTATCTCGATCTGGCGACCGGCGATCCGTTGCTGACGATGGGGCATCGCGAGCGGGTGGGGCGTTGGTTGTTCTACTTCCTGCACAGCTGGGACCTGCCGGCGATGCTGCGCCAGGAAGGTGCCCGGCTGGCGGTGTTGCTGCTGCTGAGCGCTGCTGGCACCGCGCTGTGTGCCACGGCGACGGTGATCGGCTATCGGCGGTTGCGGATGAAGCTGCGGCGCAGGCGGCGCTGATGCCCTGGACTACACCCGCAGCCAACGCGTGGACAGGGCAACCAGCAACAAGGCGGTGGTCACGCCGATGAAGGCGGCGATCAGGCCGAAGTGATTGGCAGCAAATCCGATCAGCGCCGGTCCGGCAAGGATGCCGGCAAAGCCCAGCGTGGATACCGCCGTGATTGCCAGCGCACCCGGCATGCGGGTCTGGTGGCCGGCCAGCGAGAACAGCGCGGGTGCGATGTTGGCGCAGCCGAGGCCGACCAGCACATAGCCGAGCAGCGACGCCTGCCACGGCGTGACCAAGGTCAGCACCAGTACGCCCGCGGCCGCAAGCAGGGCACCGAACACGATCGCACGCTGGCGGCCCACGCGTGCCACCAGTGCATCGCCGAACAGGCGCGCGACGGTCATGGTCAGGGTGAAGGTCACATAGCCGATCCCGGCGAGGCTGGCATCGACGCGACGTACATCGCTGAGGAACACCGCGCTCCAGTCGAGCATCGCGCCTTCGCCGAGGAAGGCGACGAACGCCAGCACGCCGATGAACAACACGATGCCGTGCGGCAGGGCCAGCATCGGTGTGTCGTGCGGCATGCGTTCGCTGTGCCAGTACGCCGCCGACAACAGCATCACCAGGAGCATGGCGCCAACGCCGATCAGCACCGATGCCAAGGGGGGCAGCTGTGCGGACAGCAGCACGGTCATGGTGGCCGCGCCGAGGAAGCCGCCGATGCTGAAGAAGGCATGGAAGCCGGACATCATCACGCGCCGTGCTTCGCGCTCGACGATGACGGCCTGCACGTTCATCGTGCAGTCCATCGCGCCCACGGCGGCGCCGAACACGAACAGCACCAGCCCCAGTGACCAGGCCGAACCGGCCAGCGCCAGGCCGGGCACGGTCAGGCAGATCAGCAGGCTGCTGGCCACCATCACCCGCCGGCAGCCGAGGCGCGCGGCCAGCACGCCGGACAACGGCATCGCCAGCAGCGAACCGGCACCGAGGCAGAGCAGCACCAGCCCCAGCGTGGCGTCGTTGATCCCGGTGCGTGCCTTTGCGAACGGCACCAGGGTGGCCCACAGCGCGGTGGCGAAGCCGGGAATGAAGAACGCAGCGCGGGTCGCGTGCTGTTCGGCACGCGCGCGGTTGGCAAGGGACATGAGCGGTATGGTCAGGACGGAGTGGGGTGTACCGCGATGCCGGCGGCGCGGAAGCGCGCCGCCAATGCGGGGGGCGCGGTGGTGGTCAGCACCAGGTCGTCGATCTCGTCGAGGCTGGCGATCTGCCAGTGGCCGCGGGCACCGAGCTTTTCGGTGGTGGCGGCGACGATGATGCGGCTGCTGCAGGCCACCATCGCGCGCTTGAGCGTGGCTTCCTCGGCATCCATCGCCCACACGCCGGTGTCGCCGTCCACCGCGCAGGGGCCGGGCAGGTACACGTCGGCACGCAGGCGTTGCACCTGGGCCAACGCTTCGGCACCGACCGCACCGCCACCGCTGGCCAAGCGGCCGCCGATCAGCTGCACCGAGGTGCCTTCAAGCATGCTGGCGGCGGTGGCGATCTGCGGGGCATTGGTGATCACCGTCAGCCCGAGAGCGGCCGGCAGCTGCTGGGCGATCGCCAGGTTGGTCGAACCGGCATCAAGCAGTACGACCTGGCCGGGTTGCAGCAGCGCGCAGACGCGGGCGGCCAGCTCAGCCTTGTCGCCGCGGTCGCGGGTCAGGCGCTCGCGCAGCGGGCGTTCCTTTGGCGGTGGCAGCACGGCACCACCGTAGACACGCTGGCACAGGCCCTGGGCGGCCAGCTCGCGCAGGTCGCGGCGGATCGAATCCTCGGAGACGGCATAGTGGCGCGCCAGTTCGGCGGCGACCACGCGGCCCTGCTGGCGCAGTTCCTCGAGGATCTGCCGGGTGCGCTGGGCGGGGAGGGGGCTGGAATCGGAGCTCATGCTGCAAGTCTGCATCTTCGTGCATTAACGTGCAACAACGTGCATTTGGGCAGGGTAGGCGCAGCGCGGCTGGACTGCCGGTAAACCGGGCCGCACCCGGGGTCTATGGATCGCCTTTGCGGCCCGGCATCATGGCGGGGCCCCTGGCATGGAATCCCTGATGTCCCCGACCGTTCACCGCAAGCTGCGCATCCGCGCAGACCAGTACACCGGCCAGAAAGTGGTCGATCAGCAGTTCCACGAGTGCGATTTTTCAGGCGCGGACCTGACCGGCACCGAGTTCATCAACTGCAGTTTCTACGATGCCGACAGCCGCGCCGGCTGCCGCTTCAATGGCGCCACGCTGAAGGAAGCCAGTTTCCGCAGCTGTGACATCAGCATGTGCCATTTCAGTTTCATCAAGGCGCTGGGTCTGGAGATCAGTGAGTGCCGTGCGCAGGGCGCGGACTTCAGCAACGCCAGCTTCATGAACCAGATCACCACGCGCAGCGGGTTCTGCAGTGCCTTCATCAAGAAGTCGAACCTGCGCTATGCCAATTTCTCGCGGGTGACGCTGGAGAAGTGCGAGCTATGGGAAAACCGCTGGGACGGTGCGAATGTGAGCGGCGCCAGCTTCGCCGGCTCGGACCTGTCCGGCGGCCAGTTCGAGGGCATCGACTGGAACAGCGCCAACTTCACCGACTGCGATCTGACCAACTCCGAGCTGGGCGAGCTGGACCTGCGCAGCACCAACCTGCGCGGCGCCACGCTGGACGTGCAGCAGGTGGCGCTGTTGATGCAGCGCATCGGCATCACGGTGGTGCCGTAGGCATCACCCGGCGTACGCCACCCAGCCCTTGAAGCTGAAGCCGGCATAGAACAGCTCCACGTCGTCGAAGCCGGCCTCGTGCAGCAGTGCGACCTCCTGCTCGGGCGCCAGCAGCGGCAGCCGCTCGGCAATGGCCTCGATCGCGCGCTGCGCATCGGCGCGGGCAACCCCCGAGGCTTCGGCGAACGCCGCGTAGCGCTGCAACCAGCGCAGCTTGCCGGCCGGATCCTGCGGCACGCTGTGGTGCGCCACCACCAGCGGCGCGCCGGGCTGCAGGCGCCGGTGCAGCTCGCGCAGCGTGTGCAGGCGCTGCGCGGCGTCGAGGAAGTGCAGGGTCAGCAGGCAGCTGGCACCGTCGAAGCGCAGATCGGGCGCATCGTCGATGTAGCCTTCCAGCAGCTGCACGCGCGACATCAGCCGACCCAGTGTCAGCTCGGCCAGGGCCAGCATCGGTGCGGCCGGATCCACGCCCAGCAACTGCCAGCCCGGCTGTGCCTCGGCGAAGGCCTTCAGCTCTAGCCCGCCACCGGCACCGAGTACCAGCACGCGGCCCTGTGCGGGAACGCGTTCGGCCAGCAGCAGGTGGCTCATCTGCTGCAACGCGAGGAAACCGGGCACCTGGCGCAGCGGTGCTTCGGCATAGCGGGCCACCGCCTGCGGGTCGGAGAACGTGGACATGCGCGGATTCCTGCGGCGGGGGGACATACCACTGTAGCGCGGCGCGCAGGGGGCATTGCGTGCCGCTGCCGCATCGTCGCGGCCAGTCGCCGGGCGTGCGCATGGTGGTGGATGCGCTGGTCGCGCATTACCAGCTCAACGCAGCGCGCGCGCCAGTACCTGCCAGATCCTCGGGTCCTGGCACTGCGAAACGTTGAAACGCACATAGTCGGCCGCGCGCTGCGATTGGCTGAAGGCGTTGCCCGGGGCCAGCACGATGCCTTCGCGCAGGCATTGCCGTGCCAGCGCAGCGGCGTCGCGGCCATCGGGAAGCTGGCACCAGAGGAACAGGCCGGCTTCCGGTTGCAGCCACGGGGTGATGCCCAGCGTGTGCAGTTTACGCAGCGTGTGCCGGCGCGCGTCGGCCAGGCGCGAGCGTACCGATTGCATGTGGCGGCGATAGCCACTGTCGGTCAGCGCGATGTGCATCAACTGCATCGCCAGATGGCCACCGCCGAAGCTGGTGGCCAGCTTCAGGTCGGTCAACGCTTCGATCCAGTCGTGGCGCGCGGCGATGTAGCCACAGCGCGAAGCGGCCGACAGTGTCTTGGAGAAACTGCCGACGTGGATCACCCGCGAAAGCCCGTCCAGCGCAGCAAGACGCGGCGCAGGGTGCAGCTCGAAGTCGGCAAAGATGTCGTCTTCGATGATGATCAGCTCGCTGCGTTCGGCCAGCCCCAACAGCCGATGCGCGGTGCTGGCCGGGAGGATCGCGCCGGTCGGGTTGTGCAGGCCGGAATTGGTGATGTACAGCCGCGGCGCGTGCTCCTGCAGCGCCTGCGCGAACGCGTCCAGATCCGGGCCGGCGTGTGTGTACGGTACACCCACCGCCTGCACCTGGTGCGCTTTCAGCAGCGCGTGGTAGTTGAAGTAGCTCGGGTCATCCACCAGCACGCAGTCGCCGGGCTTGAGCAGGAAGCGGCAGATCAGGTCGACCGCGTGCGTACCGGATTCGGTCAGCAGGATCTGCTCCATGGGTGCATCGATGCCAAGCGCGGCGGCACGTCGCTGCAGTAGATGGCGCAACGGCGGAAGGCCGAGCGGGCCGGCGTAGTCGACCAGGTGGGGAGCATCGCCGCGCGCCAGCCGACGCAGGCCTCGCCGCATGCCGTCGTGATACAGCCAGTCGCTGGGCATCCAGCCGCAGCCCGGCTTGAGGTGCCCGGGCGGCGTTTCCAGCGATTGCCGCGACACCCACAGCGGGTCCACCGCGCGGTCCAGTCGCGGTTCCATTTCGGCCAGAGCGAGCGGTGCGGGCGGTCCGCTGACATAGAAGCCGGAACCGGCACGGGCGCTGATCAGCCCTTCGGCGGCGAGGCGCTCGTAGGCCTCGACCACGGTGGAGACCGACACGCCCATCGCCGCCGCCTGAGCACGCACCGAGGGCAGGCGTGAGCCGGGGCCATCCACCCGCGCGCCGATGCGGGTACGGACGGCCTGGATGACCGATTCGATACGGGTAAGCGGGCGTGGCATGGCGAAAGTGTGCTGGAAGTGTGGGCAGTACAGTTATTTGAAACTGTACTGGATTGTAGCTGGGGAGCGCGGGCTGCAGGTGCTTCCATGGAGATCCCGCCGGGCGCCGCCCGGCACCCCAGGAGCATAGGCGTGGAACGGTCGGCGAGTGGTTGGATCAATGGCTTCATTGGCGTGGTGATCTTTGCCGGCTCATTGCCGGCCACCCGCCTGGCGGTACTGCAGCTGGATGCCGGATTCGTCACTGCTGCGAGGGCCACCATCGCTGCGGTACTCGGCCTGGGCCTGCTGCTGATGCTGCGCCAGCCTTGGCCACGGCGCAGTGACCTGCCGGGGCTGGTGGTGGTCAGCCTCGGCGTGGTGGTCGGCTTCCCGCTGCTGACCGCGCTTGCCCTGCGCCACGCCTCATCAGCGCACACCATCGTGTTCCTCGGCCTGTTGCCGTTGAGCACTGCGGTGTTCGGCGTACTGCGGGGTGGCGATCGGCCGCGCCCGGCGTTCTGGCTGTTCTCGCTGCTGGGCAGTGCGTGCGTGGTCGGCTATGCCGCGCGCAACGGCATCGAGGCCTCGTTGCAGGCCGACCTGCTGATGCTGGCGGCGATCGTGGTGTGCGGGCTGGGCTATGCCGAAGGCGGCCGGCTCGCCCGCCATCTCGGCGGCTGGCAGGTGATCAGCTGGGCGTTGCTGCTGGCCTTGCCGGTGATGCTGCCGCTGACGGTGCTGATGCGTCCGGCCTCGTTCACCGCGGTCGATGCCTCGGCGTGGTGGGCGCTGGGTTATGTGGCGGTGTTCAGCATGCTGCTCGGCTTCCTGTTCTGGTATCGCGGGCTGGCCCAGGGCGGTATCGCCGCCGTCGGCCAGTTGCAGTTGCTGCAGCCCTTCTTCGGCCTGGCCCTGGCCGCGCTGCTGCTGCACGAATCGGTCAGCCTCAGCATGGTGCTGGTGACCGTGGTCGCAGTGATCTGCGTGGCTGGCGCGCGCCGCTTCAGTCGCTGAACAGAAAAGGGGACGGAGGGGATTAAGTCGTAACTGGCCCTGCTGTGCCTGAAACGACTTAACTCCCTCCGTCCCTTTTTCCGGTGATAGCGGGTGCGTATCGTGGGCGGTGGTCAACGGTATTGGCCGGGGCAGTGCGCTTGGCCGAAGCTGTGCCCATGAAGCCGATTTCCCGTATTTCCTTCGAGGGCCAGGTGGGCCTGGTGACCGGTGCCGCGGGTGGGTTGGGCCTGGCCTACAGTCGCCTGCTGGCCGAGCGCGGTGCGCAGGTGGTGATGCATGACGTCGGTGCCGGTACCGATGGCCGAGGCGCCGATCCGCAGCGCATCCTTCGCAGCGTCGAGGCGCTGCAGGGGCAGGGTCTGGCGGTACAGGCCGCAAGCGGTCCCATCGATCATCGCAGCGGTTGCCATGCGCTGGTGCAGGAACTGCTGCAGGCGCACGGCCGCATCGACTTCCTGATCCACAACGCGGGCTGGGTCGAGTACCAGCCACTGGAAGCGATCGAGGACGAGGCGCTGGAGCAGATGCTGTGCCTGGCGGCGAAGACGCCGCTGTGGCTGGCGCAGGCGGCATGGCCGGCGATGCGCGCGGCGGGCGGTGGCCGCATCGTCATCACGACGTCGGATCGCGCGCTGTATCCGCAGTACGCACAGCGCGGACTGTCCGCCTATGCGATGGGCAAGCTGGCGGCGCTTGGCCTGGTCAATGTGCTGGCGCTGGAGGGCGCGGAGCATGGCATCGTGGTCAATGCGGTTTCGCCGGTGGCAAAGACGCGCATGTGGGGCATCGAGGGTGAGCCCGATGAGCTGCATCCGGAAGCTGTTGCGCAAGGTGTGGCCTATCTGGCATCCACACGCTGCCAGGACGGCGGCTGGGTGCTGCGCGCAAGCAATGGCCAGTTCCACGCACTGCGCCTGCAGGAGGCCGAGCACGTGGCGTATCCGCGCGATCTGCGTGCGGTCAGTGCCGACAGCATCGAGTCGGTGGCGCTGCAGTGGCCGGCCATTGCCCGCGCCAGCGTGGACGCGCGCGGCTGAGGGCGTACCCTAGGCAGGTTTTCACTGCCTGCTCCCAGATGATCGATCTGCGCCTGCTTCGCCAGTTCGTGGCCGTGGCCGAAGAACTGCATTTCCACCGCGCTGCGGCCCGCCTGCACATGTCGCAGCCACCGCTGACGGCGGCAATACGTCGGCTGGAAGACGAACTCGGAAGTGAATTGATCGTGCGCGGCAACCGCACGCTGGGCCTGACCGTGGCCGGGCAGACGTTGCTGGTGGAGGCACGTGCAACGCTGCGGCAGGCTGAGCAGGCGTTGCAGCGCACGCGCGAGGCGGCGAGCGGACAGTCTGGCTGCCTGCGCGTAGGCTATGTCGGCAGTGCGCTGTATGGCCGCCTGCCAGGTTTGATCCGCCGCTTCCGCCAGCAGTACCCGCAGGTGCAGTTGCACCTGCAGGAAGCCACCTCGCGCCAGCAGCAGTTGTGGCTGCGTGAGCAGCGCATCGACGTAGGCGTGCTGATTCCACCGATTCCCACCGCCGAGCTGGTGCTGCACGACTTCGACCACGACCGCCTGGCGATTGCGCTGCCGCGTGCACATGCGTTGGCCGATGCGGCGGAGGTCAGTGTGGCGATGCTGGCTGATGAACCGTTCGTTTCGTGGCCGGCGGGCGAGGGCATCGGCTTCCATGCGCAGGTGCTGGGCCTGTGCACGGCGGCGGGATTCACCCCGCGCGTGGTACAGGAAGCGCAGGGCATGCACGCGGTGTTGTCGCTGGTGGCGGTGGACGCCGGCGTGGCGATCGTGCCGGCCAGCATGGCCAGCTTTCGTCCGCAGGAGATCGTCTACCGCGTGCTGGAGGGCGAAGCCGCCCGTTTCGCCCTGCAGTTTTCCACGCGCCCGGAACAGGCGTCGCCGGTGCTGCGCAATTTCCTGGACGTGGCGAAGCTGCCTGCCCGCGGCTGAGCCGCCGGTTCACCTGCTGAATCGGCGGTCAGCGTGATCCTCGGTCAGAACCGATAGCTGATGGTGCCGGTGACTACGCGCGGGTAGCCGGCGAAGCAGTCGCCAAACGTGCGGCACGGGGCGTAGTAGCGCTTGTCGGTGAGGTTGGTGATGTTCAATGCCATCGTCCAGTCGGTCACCTGCACTTCCACCAATGCATCGGCCAACGTGTAGCTGGGGGTGATGATGCGCCCGCCATTGCCCAGCGACGCCGTATTGCCGACATGGCGCACGCCCAGGCCCAGGCGCAGGCGTGCGGCATCGTCCAGCTGGAAGCCCTTGGACACCCAGGCCGAGGCCAGGTCCTGTGGGGTGTCGTTGAGGCGCTGGCCCACTTCCAGCGCGAAGTTGCTGCGGCTGACTTCGGCCTCATTGCGCGCGACGGCGGCGGTGATCGTCAGGTCGTTGGCGAACTGGAACTGGCCTTCCAGCTCGAGGCCCTTGGAGCGGATCTGCCCGGTCTGCACCACGTTCAGCACGTTGTCCGGATCGTTGGTCTGCCGGTTGGTTTCGGTGATGCGGTACGCCGCCATCGTCAGCAGCAGATTGCGTGCCGGTTGCCACTTGATGCCGGCCTCGCTCTGGCGGCCACGCATTGGTTTGAAGGCCTGGCCGAACAGGTCCTGGCCAGTGACCGGCAGGAACGATTCGCTGTAGCTCAGGTAGGGCGATACTCCGGCGCCGAGGTCACCGATCAGGCCGGCGCGGTAGGTGGTGGCGTTGTCGGTCTGGCTGGGTTGGCCTTCGGTCTTCGAGCGCGCATGGTCGCGGCGCGCGCCCAGCACCAGCGAGACGCGGTCGGCCCAGCGGATCTGGTCCTGCACATAGACACCCAGCTGGGTGGAGGTCTGGTCCGGCTGACGATCCCAGCCACGCACGATCGGTGCGACCGATACCGGGGTGTAGATGTCGATCGGCGTGCCGGTGGCGTCCAGCCGCTGCAGCTGCTCCTTGTACTGGCTGTAGTCCACACCGGCCAGCAGCAGATGCTGGAAGGCACCGGTGGCGAAATCGAACTGCAGCGCATTGTCGGCGCTGAAGATCTGCACGTCGGGGCGGGTGCCGTAGGCGGTGCGGTTGACCACGCGGCGGTCGGCGTCGATGAAGGGATCTGCCGGATTGCTGTAGCTGTCCACGTACATCTGCTGCAGGGTGGTCCTGCCATCGATGTAACGCACCGCCGAGCGCAGGCTGAGCACGTCATTGAAGCTGTGGTCGAACAGCGCGGTCAGGCTGTAGACGCGCGAATCGATGCGATCAAAGCCGGGGTGGCCGATGAAGGTGGAGGTGTCCAGGCGGCGGCCCGGCGGCGCCAGCAGGGTCGCTGCCAGCGGCAGGAACTGCTGGCTGGAGCCGGTCCTGTCGTGCTGGTAGCTGGCCAGCAGGGTCAGCGTGCTGCGTTCGCCGCGCCAGCTGATCGAGGGCGCCAGGTAGATGCGGTCATCGTTGAGTACATCGGTCTGCATGTTCGATTCACGCATCAGCCCGACGAAGCGACCGGCAACCGTACCGGCATCGTTCAAGGCGCCGCCAATGTCACCCTGCAGCTGCCTGCGGTCGAAGCTGCCGAACTGCACGCCGACCTCGCCCGTGAGGGTGCCAAAGGTCGGGCGCTTGCTCATCACATTGATGATGCCGCCGGTGGCGCCGGCACCGTACAGCACCGAGGACGGGCCGCGCAGTACTTCCACGCGTTCCAGGCCGTAGATCTCCGGGCGGGCGAGCGGGCTGAACCCGTAGCTGCGGCGCAGGCCATCCTGGTACTGCACGGGGTCCAGCCCGCGTACCGAGGTCGCGTCGTTGCGGGTATCCAGGCCCCAGGCATCGGCGGTGACGCCGGCGCTGTAGCGCAGCACTTCCTGCAGGTTGTGCGCGCCGCGATCGGTGAACAGCTGCTGGGTGACCACGCTGATCGCCTGCGGCGTCTCGGTCAGGGCGGTGTCGGTCTTGGTCGCGGTGCTGGCCCGCTCGGCCACCACGGTCACCTTGTCCAGGGTGCGTGCCGCCGGGCCGTCCTGGGCCTGGGCGATGGCCGAGGCCAGCAGGGTGGGCAGGGCGAGCGTGTACAGCAGCGGGCGGCGCGGCGACAGGGCGGGCATCGTCAGGAATCCGGGAAGGCGGTGACGGCGGATTATCCGGATGCGTGTCTGCAAATACAAATGATTCCCAAATGCGATTGAGTTACCCAGGCCCGGTGTCAGGGCAGGCCGTCCGAGGCGCCGCGGATGCTCAGCCAGGCGCCGCCGCCCGGGGCGCTGCCCGCGCGCAGCCGGAAGCCGTGCAGGCCGGCAATAGCAGCCACGATCGACAGGCCCAAGCCGAATCCAGGTCCCTGGCCGGCACTGCTGCTGCCGCGGAAGAAGCGCTGGTAGATCAGCGTGCGATCCTGCGGCGGGATGCCGGGTCCATTGTCGATCACATCGATCCTCGGCGCGCCGTGATCATCGACCGCACGCAGCAGGATGCGGCCGTGCGCAGGGGTGAACTGCAGGGCGTTGGACAGCAGGTTCGCCACCGCTTCGAACAACAGCTCACGGTCGCCGCGCAGCAGGCCGACCTGTGGATCCACCTGCAGTTCCAGCAACTGCTGCTTCTCTTCGGCCAGTGGCAGGTAGAACTGGTGCAGTTCCTGCAGCAGCTCGGCTAGGTCGACCTCGTCGAAGGCCGAACGCCGCTGGTGGCTTTCCAGTTCGGATACCCGCAGCAGCGCGGTGAAGCGCGCCATCAGCATGTCCGTTTCCGCCAATGCCCTGTCCAGCGGGTCTGCATGCGGATCCTGTTCGTCCAGGCCGACGCGCATGCGGTACAGATGCGCCCGCAGTCGGGTGAGCGGGGTGCGCAGATCATGGGCGATGCTGTCGCACACGCCTTTGACCTCGGTCATCAGCTGCTCGATGCGTTCCAGCATGGCATTGACGATGCTCGACAGCCGATCGATCTCGTCGCGACGGTTGGATACCGGCAGGCGCTGGCCGAGGTCGCCGGCGACGATGCGGCTGGTGGCCGCTTCGATCTGCTGGATCCGCTTCAGCGGGCGTCGGCGCAGCAGATGCCAGCCGACCAGGCCAGGGATGACGGTCAGCGACACGCCCCACAGCAGTGCATCGAGAATGATGCTGTTGACCGCCATGAGCTTGCCGTTCTGGCGCACGAACACCAGCGTCCGCCCATCCCGGGTCGCTACGCCAAGCGCGCTGCCGCCGCTCTCGTGCTTTCCATCGACCAATGTCCAGCCTTCCACCGGGTGCGAGCTGCCATCCAGCGGCAGTCCCGCTGGGATGGCGGTCAGCGGTCCAGCCAATGGCGCGCCGTCGCCGCTGAACAATCCGTAGGTATAGACCTGGTGCAGGTCGAAGCGCTGGCTGTCGCGCAACGCATCGTCCAGTGCCTGGCCGTCGAATGCCATGAACAGATGGGCGCGCTGCTGCAGGCCGGATTCGGTCAGGTCATTGAGGTAGTCCGAGATGCGCCAGTACATCACCCCCAGCAGCAGGCTCGACCAGGCCACGAACAGGATGCAGTACAACCCGAGCAGGCGGCTGCTGGACGAGCGCCACTGGTCAGGATTGCGCATCGAAGACATAGCCGGTTCCACGTACGGTGGTGATGGGTTGCGGGCGGCCCGGCTGCTCGATGCGCTTGCGCACGCGGCCGATGTGGACGTCGATCAGGTTGGTGCCGGGGTCGAAGTGATAGCCCCAGACTTCCTGGAACAGCATGCTGCGGGTGACCACCTGGCCGGCATTGCGGACCAGGAATTCGAGCAGTTTGAACTCGGTGGGCAGCAGCGCAATCTCGTGGCCCCCGCGTCGCGCCGAACGGGTCATCAGGTCCAGTTCCAGGTCACCGGCGCGCAGTACGTTGTCGATGGCGGCAGCCTGGCTCTGGCGACGGATCAATACCTCCACGCGGGCCGCCATCTCATCCGAGGCGAACGGCTTGGTCAGGTAATCGTCGCCGCCTGCACGCAGGCCACGCACGCGCTCGTCCACGTCCGACAGCGCGCTGATCATCAGTACGGGGGTGACGATTCCTTCGCGCCGCAGCGCAGTGACCAGCGCCAGGCCATCAATGCCGGGCAGCATGCGGTCCAGGGTGATCACCGCGTAGTCGCCCGCACGCGCCAATGCGAGGCCGGCAGTGCCATCAACGGCAACGTCGACCTCGAAGCCATGGCTGCGCAGCTCGGTTGCGATTTCCTCCGCAGTGACAAGATCGTCCTCGATGGTGAGTACGCGCGGCATGGGCCAGTGTGCAGGTTGGATGGCTGCCATCCTCGCAACCGCTCGCGGTGACTGCAAATGAAAAATGTTTCATGCGCGATTCGCCGGATTCCGCGCACGGGTCTTCTATATTCGGCGCCGAGCGTCTCCCCCCGGCGCGCGGAACCCCGGCACCCGATGAACCTCCTGCCCACCCCGTTGCCACACCACGCCCGGCCACCGCGGCTCCGACGGCCGCTGCTGCTTGCGCTCGTTCTGCTCGGCCTGTTGACGGCCTGCGGCAAGGATGCGCCCAAGCCGGCCGGCAGGCTTCACGAGGTGGAGGTGCTGACCCTGCAGGAAAGGCCGCTGGCGATGGAACAGGAGCTGCCGGGGCGAACCATCGCATCGCAGGAGTCGGATGTGCGCCCGCAGGTGGATGGCGTGCTGGTGAAACGCCTGTTCGAGGAGGGCGAAACCGTGCGTGCCGGGCAGCCTTTGTTCCAGATCGAACCGGCCCTGTACCAAGCGGCGCTGAATCAGGCTCAGGCCAACCTGAAAACCGCCGAAGCGGCGGCAGTCACCGCACGCCTGCGCGCGCAACGGATGCAAGCGCTGGGCGGCGAGCAGCTGGCCGCGCGCCAGGACGTGGATGACGCCATCGCCAGTGGGCAGCAGGCCGCAGCCGCGGTGCAGGCGGCACAGGCGAGCCTGGATACCGCTCGTACGCGGCTTGGTTTTGCCACGGTGACCGCGCCGATTGCCGGGCGCATCGGTCGTGCGCTGTTCACACCGGGGGCGCTGGTCACCTCCGGCCAGGCCGACCCGCTGGCGCGGATCCAGCAGGTCGACCCGATGAACGTGGACATCACCCAGTCCAGCAACGAGTACCTGGCCTTGCGCCGCGCGATCGCCGACGGTGGCGTGCAGGCCACCACCGCTGCGGTGCGGCTGCGGCTGTCCGATGGCAGTGCGTATCCGTTGCCCGGCACCCTGGAATTTGCCGACATCGACGTGCAGCAGGAAACCGGCAGCATCACCCTGCGTGCACGGTTTCCCAATCCCGCCGGGCAGCTGCTGCCGGGAATGTACGTGCGGGCGCAGGTGGGGCAGGGCACGCAGCGGCAGGCGCTGCTGGTGCCGCAGTCTGCAGTGGACCGCAGCCCGAAGGGCGAGGCGCAGGTGTGGGTGGTGGATGAGGGCGGCAAGGCGAAGCTGCGCCTGTTCCGTACCGCGCGCGCGATTGGCGACCAGTGGCTGGTGCTGGATGGCATCGCTGCCGGCGAACGGGTGGTCGTGGCCGGCGCACAGGGGCTCTCCGATGGCATGGCGGTGCAGGTGAAGCCCGCTGGGGCAGTCACGCCGGCAGCGGCCGGGAAGGACTGAGCCCATGCTGCCGCGCTTCTTCATCCACCGCCCGGTATTTGCCTGGGTGCTGGCGATCTGCATCATGGCCTTCGGCGCGATTGCCGTCAGCCAGCTGCCGGTGGAGCAGTACCCGGACATCGCACCGCCGCAGGTCAACATCACCGCCAACTACACAGGTGCTTCGGCGCAGACGGTGGAAGACAGCGTCACCCAGGTGATCGAACAGCAGATCAAGGGCATCGACCATCTGCTGTATTTCTCGTCGACCAGTTCGTCATCGGGGCAGGCGCGGATCACGGTCACCTTCGACCAGAGCGCCAATCCGGATATCGCCCAGGTCCAGGTGCAGAACAGCGTCAACCAGGCCATCAACCGGCTGCCGCAGGAAGTGCAGCAGCAGGGCGTGACGGTCGCCAAGTCGCAGGGCGATTCGTTGATGGTGGTCTCGCTGTATGACACCAGCCGGCGCATGGAACGGGTGGACGTTTCCGACTTCCTGGTCAGCAACGTGCAGGATCCGATCAGCCGCATTCCGGGTGTGGGCGAGATCAATGTGTTCGGCTCGGCGTATGCGATGCGCGTGTGGCTGGACCCGCACAAGCTGCGTGCCTACGACCTGATGCCGGCCGACGTGCGTACGGCCATCCAGGCCCAGAACACCCAGGTCACGGCCGGTGAGCTGGGGGCGTTGCCATCCAGCGCAACGCAGAGCCTGAATGCCACCGTCACCGCACAGTCGCGGCTGCAGACGCCCGAACAGTTCCGCGCGATCATCCTGCGCACGCTTCCCAGCGGCGCTGCAGTGCATCTGGGCGACGTGGCACGGGTGGAGATCGGTGCCGAGAACTACCAGACCAGCAGCTATCTCAACGGCTATCCGGCGGCCGGCTTCTCGGTGACCCTGGCCTCCGGTGCCAATGCACTGGCCACTGCCGATGCCGTGCGCGCGGAGATCGAACGGCTGCGGCCGACCTTCCCGCCGGGGCTGCAGGTGGCCTATCCGCGTGACAGCACACCGTTCGTGCGGGTCTCGATCGAGGGGGTCATCCATACCCTCATCGAAGCCATCGTGCTGGTGGTCGTGGTGATGTTCCTGTTCCTGCAGAACCTGCGTGCCACGTTGATCCCCGCGATCACGGTGCCGGTGGTGCTGCTGGGCACGTTCGGCGTGCTGGCGGTCGCCGGATTCACGATCAACACGCTCACCCTGTTCGCGATGGTGCTGGCGATCGGCCTGCTGGTCGACGATGCGATCGTGGTGGTGGAGAACGTGGAGCGCATCATCCACGACGAGCACCTGCCGCCACGCGAGGCCACCGAAAAATCGATGGGCGAGATCACCGGCGCGCTGATCGGCATCACCGTGGTGCTGGGCGCGGTGTTCCTGCCGATGGCCCTGTTCGGTGGTTCCACCGGCATCATCTACCGCCAGTTCTCGATCACCATTGCATCTGCGATGGCGCTGTCGGCGCTGGTCGCGCTGACGCTGACCCCGGCGCTGTGCGCGACCCTGCTCAAGCCATCTTCGGCGCAGAAACCGCAGGGCCGCTTCTTCAGGGCGTTCAACCGAGGAGTCGAGCGCAGCCAGTTGGCCTATCAGGGAAAGCTCGGTGGCGTGGTCGCCCGGCCGCGGCGCTGGATGGCGTTCTACCTGCTGCTGGTGGTCGCCATGATTGCGTTGTACGCGCGCATGCCCACCGGCTTCCTGCCGGTGGAAGACCAGGGACAGGTGACCTTCCAGTTCTCCACGCCGGAGGGCACGCCGATGGCGCGTACCGAAGCGCTGGGCGAGCAGATCAGCCGCTACTTCATGGAGCACGAGAAGCAGAACCTGGACGTGGTGTTCGTGGTGGTCGGCCGCAACAATGCCGGCACCGGCCAGAACGCGGGGCAGGGTTTTCTCGCCCTGAAACCCTGGGATGAGCGCACGGGCGACAACACCGCTGCGGCGATCATCACGCGTGCCAATGCCTACTTCCGCAGCTTGCCGGATGCCAGGGTCAATGTACTGGCACCGCCGGCAGTGCGTGGACTGGGCCAGTCCAGCGGCTTCGAACTGTGGTTGCAGGACACCAGTGCGGCCGGGCGCGTGGCCCTGCAGGCAGCGCAGGAACAGGTGGTGCGTGCGGCCGGCGAAGACGATGGGCTCACCTCGGTGCGCCTGAACGGCCTCGGCGACAAGGCCGAGCTGCGGCTGGACATCGACCATGCGCAGGCCAGCGCGCTGGGGCTGTCCCAGGCCGATATCAATTCCACCCTGTCGGCGGCCTGGGGCGGCAGCTACATCAACGACTTCCTCGACCGTGGCCGGGTCAAGCGGGTCTACATGCAGGGTGACCAGCCCTACCGCAGCGTGCCCGACGACATCGGCCAGTGGTATGTGCGCGGTGGCAATGGCCAGATGGCCTCGTTCGCCAGCTTCGCCAGCAGCCACTGGGCGCGCGGGCCGCAGCTGCAGCAGCGTTTCAACGGCCTGCCGGCGATGCAGATCCAGGGCAGCGCCGCGGAAGGGCGTAGCTCGGGCGAGGCGATGCAGCGCATGCAGGCGCTGGTTGCCGATCAACCCGGATTCGACCTGCAGTGGAGCGGCCTGTCCTACCAGGAGCAACTGGCCAGCAACCAGACGCTGTGGCTGTACACCGCCTCCATCGCTTTCATTTTCCTGTGCCTGGCGGCGCTCTATGAGAGCTGGACGGTACCGGTGGCGGTGGTGCTGGTGATCCCCTTGGGCGTGATCGGTACCGTGCTGGCGACCACGGCGGCGGGCTTCGTCAACGACATCTACTTCCAGGTCGGCCTGCTGACCACCATCGGCCTGTCAGCCAAGAATGCGATCCTGATCGTTGAGTTTGCCGAGGCCCGTTATCGCGCCGGCAGTTCTGCGGTGGAGGCGGCGCTGCAGGGCGCACGCCTGCGCCTGCGTCCGATCGTGATGACGTCGTTGGCCTTTGTGGCCGGTGTGATTCCGTTGGCGTTGGCCACCGGTGCCGGTGCGGTCAGTCGCCGTGAGATCGGCATGAGCGTGATTGGCGGCATGGTCTCCGGCACGGTGCTGGCGGTGGTGCTGGTGCCGTTGTTCTTCGTGCTGGTGCGCCGCCTCGGCCGGTCACGGCCGCAGGACTGATGGGCGCGGCTGTCATCTGGCTGCCGCAGCACCATCACCCGTCCTTTGCCCAACTGTCGCTAGCGTAGGTCGTCCCCGTCCCCCACGGAGACCCGCCATGTGGCTGCTCGATCATCTCTGGCCCGGCCGCAGACCTGTCCCTCCCCCGGTCGCTGCCGAACCGCAGGCGACGCCTCGTCGCCCGTGGCTGAAACGCCCGGTGCGGGCCGGCCGCAGTGGCATGGCGCCGTGGCAGAAGGTCGCCGCACCGCCACGGCGGACGCGCCACTAGGCTAGTCGCCGCGGTCGGCCGGGTGGTTGACCCCGTCGTTGACCGGAATGATGCCCAGTGCGAACGGGTCGATGCCCTCCAGGCAGGCCACGTTGTAGCCGTACTGGTCCGGGTTGGAACGACGCCGGTGGTGGGTGTAGATGCCGCACACGCCGCAGAAGTAGTGCTCGGCCACATGCGTGTTGAACTGGTACAGCTGCAGGTGGTTCTGCCCGCGCACCACCTGCAGGCCCGCGCGTGTGACGCTGGCGGCGATGGCGCCACGGCGGCGGCACATCGAGCAGTCACAGCGGCGCGGGTCGACGATGCCGTCAGGCAGGTCCAGCAGCAGTTCGACCGTGCCGCAGTGGCAGGTGGCGCGATGCCGGGGTTGGACCGGAACGCCGGCCACGGACGTGATGCCCATCAGTGCTCCTATGAGGTGAAACGAAGCCGCAGAGGCCGCCGCCGACGGTGCGCCGGCCTGCCTGAACGGGCCGTAGATGCCACGGTGAACCCGCTTGTGGCTAACTATGCGGCTTCAAGACCGCGACAGGATGCCAGTGAACGCCGCAGGACGATGGATGACAGGAAGTGCCATGGCGCTGCTGGCGCTGTGGGTGACCGGGCTGCTGGCCTATCAGTTGCCGGGGCCGGGCTGGCTGGCCACCGGCGTCGCCGGGCTGTGGCTGCTGGTGGCGCTGTGGGCGTCGTGGCGGGTCGCGCGGGGCCGTGCCTCGCGCCGCCTGGGCCTGGTGTTCGGGGCATCGCTGGCACTGGCCGGCCTGTGGTGGCTGCTGCTGACCCCGCGCCAGGACCGGTTGTGGGCCGATGACGTGGCCCAGCGCCTGCACGTGGTGTCCTTCGATGGCCGCCACGTCGTGCTGGACAATGTGCGTGACTTCAGCTGGCGCACCGAAACCGACTACGACGCACACTGGGTGCGCCGCGAGTACGACCTGGACCAGCTGCGCTCGGCCGACCTGGTGCTGTCGTACTGGATGGGCCCGGCCATCGCCCACACCCTGATCTCGTTCGGCTTCGAGGACGGTCGCCACGTGGTGTTCTCGCTGGAGATCCGCAAGGAGCGCGGTGAGTCGTTCTCGGCGCTGGGTGGCTTCTTCCGCAAGTTCGAGATGACCCTGGTGGCTTCGGAGGAGACCGACATCATCCGCACACGCACCAACGCGCGTGGCGAGGATGTCTACCTGTACCGCCTGCATGGCATGGACCGCGCGCAGCTGAAGGAACTGTTCGCCGCGTACATCGCACAGGCCCGGGAACTGGATGCGAAACCGGGCTTCTACAACACGCTGACCAGCAACTGCACCACGATCGTCTTCGACCTGGCCCGTCACATCGCACCGCGCCTGCCGCTGGATTACCGCCTGCTGCTGTCCGGTTACCTGGCCGAGTACGCGCAGGAGGTCGGCGCGCTCACTCCAGGCGTGCCGTACACCGAGCTGCATGCCAAGGGCCGCATCACCCAGCGCGCGCTGGACCTGGGTGATGGCCCGCACTTCTCCACCGTGATCCGCCAGGGCGTGCCCGGCGCCGAGCAGGACCCGCAGTAATGACCCAACTCTTTCTGACCCGCTGGCAGCGCATGTTGCCGGCGCTGCTTGCCGCCTTCCTGCTGCTGGGCAGCAGCGGCTGTGCGATGGTGACCGTCAAGCAGGTCAAGTCCAGCGATTCGCTGGTCAACAAGCGCGCGGATGTGCTCAACACCGGCAAGCTCAGCCCGGCCGCGCGCGAAACGCTCAGCGCGGCGGGCCTGGACGAGTCGCAGTGCGAGAAGGACTTTCTGGTCTGCCGCAGCACGCTGCTGATGACCGATGACCTCAATGTCGAGCAGCGGCTGTCGGCGCTGTCCGAATTGTGGGTGAAGGCCGCGCTGGCGATGACGCCGAAGAAGACTGCCGCCGGCGACCCGCCGATGAGTGATGCGGCATTGGATGCCTGGCTGGAAGCCGCGCGCTATGCCTATGCCTACCTGTTCTACAGTGGCCGCTCACCGTCCGACCGTGCCTTCGAGGATCGCCAGACGCAGGTGCGCGACTACTACAACTACGCGGCCGAGAAAGCAGCGGTGGTGCTGTTCGTGCGTGCGCGTGCGGCGGCACTGGCCGGCGAGGACTACACGAAGCCGGTCTCGGTCGGCAGCTGGTCGCTGGCCTCCAACTACCAGCAGTTGAACCTGAAGAGCATCCCGGCGCAGCTGGTGCCGGCCGGTACCGTCAGTTTCGTCGGCCTGCGCAGCACTTATCGCCGCGATGGTTTCGGCGCCGAGCTGGTGATGGTGATGGATCCGCCGAAGCTGGTCGCGCCGGTGATCGAACCCGATGGCCCGAAGGCCGAGACCACGCAGGACGACGGCGACGACGCGCACCGTGGCCGTCGTCATCGCCATGACGATTCGGTGCCCGAGTTCAGTGAGATGTCCTCGATCAACGTCACCGCACTGCTGCGTTTCGAGGGCAGCAGCCTGGAAGACGTGATGCGCACGCGCCGGGTCGAGCTGGATGCCTATTCGCCGGAAGCCACCGAGCGCATCACCCTGCACGGTGAGCAGGTACCGCTGGCCGGCAACTTCACCGCGGCCTATGGCCTGTGGCTGGCGCAGAGTGGCTTCGCCCGGCAGTCGCTGCGCACCCTGTTCGGCATGAGCGAGGGCATCGGCGAACCGCACATCTACCTGATGCAGCCTTGGGACCCGAACCGGCGCATCATCTTCATGCTGCATGGCCTGGCCAGCAGCCCGGAAGCCTGGGTGAACCTGGCCAACGAGATCATGGGTGATCCCGAGCTGCGCCAGCAGTTCCAGGTGTGGCAGGTCTATTACCCGACCAATGCGCCGATCGCACTGAACCGCTACGAGATCGCCAATGCGTTCAACGATACGCTGAAGCATTTCGACCCCAACGGCAGCACGCGTGCATCGAAGGACATGGTCTACATCGGCCACAGCATGGGCGGTGTACTGGCCCGGCTGCTGGTGAGCGACTCGGGCGACGTGCTGTGGAATGACCTGCTGGCCAACTACGACCTGAAGGGTGAACGGCTGAAGCGGGTGCAGAACAAGCTGGGGCCGTTGCTGCATTTCAAGGCACAGCCGAACGTGGAACGTGCGATCTTCATCGCCGCGCCGCACCAGGGTACCGACATCGCCGGCAACAAGGTCGGCCGCCTGATCGGTCGCCTGGTGCGCCTGCCGCTGACCATTCTCGGCAAGTTCGAGGACGTGTTCATGGCACTGGCGCAGGCCGAGCAGCAGGTCGATGGCACCGCCAAGCCGAAGATTCCGAACAGCATCGACAACCTCAAGGCCAGCGATCCGTTCGTGAAGGCCGCCGCACAGCTGCCGATCGAAGCGGGCCTGAAGTACCACTCGATCATCGCCCAGCGCAAACCGGAACTGCCGGTGGAGAAGTCCGATGACGGGCTGGTGCCGTACTGGAGCGCGCACCTGCCGGGTGCATTGTCCGAAAAGGTGGTCATTTCCGGCCACAGCGTGCAGGAGACCCCGCAGGCGGTGCTGGAGGTGCGGCGCATCCTGCACCGGGATATCGATGACATGGGGACTGGCACCCGGTAGTGCCGGCCTCTGGCCGGCAATCCCGCAATGCGGCGGCGTTACACCCGCCGCGCGATCACCGTGGCCAGCAGCGCCAGGCAGAAGGTGATCGCCAGGCACAACACGTAACCGGTGTGGGGTGCGCTTTGCACGAACAACGCGAACAGCGCGCCGGAAACCGCCAGCGCGGTGGTCACCGACAGCGCTTCGCTCAGCTGCAGTGCCGAGGTGTTGGCACCCTGCTCCTGCGGCGCCGACAGCGACAGCGTCAGCACCGACAGGCTGGCGTAGATCATGCCCATGCCGAAGCCGGTCACGGCCCAGCCAAGCAGCGACACCGGCAGGGGCACCACGTTGAACAGCACCGCCAGCGTGGCGGCGATGCCGACGGTCATCAATGACGTACCCGTGCGCAGCAGCTGCTGGCGCGACCAGCCACGCTGCTGGTGACCCTGCAGCCATGAACCGGCGAACCAGCCCAGCGCACCGAGGCTGAGCACGGCGCCGGCCCAGCTGGGCGACAGTCCGCGTTCGCGCTGCAGCAGCAGCGGCAGATAGGCTTCGCACGCGAAGAATGCGGCCGCCGCGATGCCGCGCAGCGCGATCACGCTGGGCAGGCCACGGCGCAGGACCAGTGTTCCGGGCGGAAGCAGTCGATGTACGCAGAACAGCAGCGCCAGCATCGCCACGCCGATACAGAGCAGGGCCGCTGCTCCCTGCTGCTGGCCGCCGAAGTACAGCAACAACGCCGCCAGCGAGGCACCGCTGGCCCAGCGCACCACGTTGCCTCGCCCATCGTCGGCGAGGCCGCCATCGGTGGGCTGCATGCGCGTGAGTGCCGGGCGCAGCAGCAGGGCCGCCGGAACCGCCAGCAATGGCACCGCCAGGAACACCCAGCGCCAGCCCAGGTGCTGCACGATCAGGCCGCTCAATGCCGGGCCGACCATCGATGGCACCACCCAACCGGCCGAGAACGCGGCGAATACCTTCGGCTGCAGGTGCTCGGGGTAGCTGCGGCCGACCATGACGTACAGCGAAACCGAGATCGCGCCCGCGCCGAAACCCTGCAGCAGCCGCCCGGCCACCAGCATGCCCATGCGCATCGCGAAGCCGGCCAGCAGCAGGCCCAGTACGAAGCAGGCCAGGCCGTACCACAGCGGCCTGGCGGGCCCGTGGCGGTCGGCCCAGCGTCCGGCCAGCGTCATGCCGATCACGCTGGTGGCCAGGGTGCCGCCGAAGGCCAGCGCATACAGGCGCAGGCCATCCAGTGCCTCGGCCACGGTCGGCATGGCCGCCGCCACCGCCAGGGCTTCGAAGGCATGCAGCGCCACCAGCGCCACCATGCCGATGGTGGTGGCGCGGTAGCGCGGGGACAGGATCGACGTATCAGCCGGCGCACGGGCGTCGGCGGGCGAAAGAGTGGGGGACATATACGAGTCAGATGCGGGCCGCGCTTGTCAACTGGCGGCGAAGATAGCAGCATGCCACCTCAACCGCAGTTTAGGTCAAGCAATGGTTTCCCAGGAACTCAGCGTTGGCGAAGTCTCCCAGCGCAGTGGCGTGGCGGTTTCCGCGCTGCATTTCTACGAGCGCAAGGGGCTGATCAGCAGCCTGCGCACCTCCGGCAACCAGCGTCGCTACAGCCGTGACGTGCTGCGACGGTTGGCCGTGATCCGTGTCGCGCAACGGGTGGGCATGCCACTGGAAGCCGTCGGCCGTGCCTTCGAAAGCCTGCCCGAGAGGCGCGCACCGACCAAGGCCGACTGGGCCAAGCTGTCCGCGCGCTGGCGCACCGAGCTGGAGGAGCGCATCCATATGCTGGAACTGCTGCGCGACGAACTGACCGGCTGCATCGGCTGTGGCTGCCTGTCGCTGCAGCGTTGCCGCCTGGCCAACCCCGGTGACGTCCTCGGCGAACGCGGCGACGGCCCGATGCGCTGGGAGTGACCCGCGAAAAGGGGACGGAGGGGATTATGTCGTTTGTGCATTAACGACTTAATCCCCTCCGTCCCCTTTTTTCTTACCAGACCGTGATCGTCTCGCCGCTCTGGATGCCTTCCACTGCACGCTGGAAGGCCAGCGCCGCGCGTTGCGCGCTTACCGCTTCAAAGCCCGGGAAGTAGGGGCCGTACGCCGCCATCGATTCGATCAGCACGTTCGGGCTGACCACGTTGATGCGCAGGCCACGTGGCAGCAGCTCCAGTGCTGCCGCACGCACGAAGCCTTCCAGTGCGGCGTTCACGGCGGTGGCATTGACGCCATCGCGGATCGGTTGGGCGCTGATGATGCCGCTGGTCAGGGTGATCGAACCGCCGGCGTTGAGGTGGTGCTGGGCGGCCAGTGCCAGCCGCACCTGCCCCAGCAGCTTGTCCTGCAGCCCGATGTTGAACTGTGCTGGCGTCATCTGCTGCAACGGTCCGAAGTGCACCGAGCCGGTGGTGGAGATCACCGCATCGACCGGGCCGGTACGCGCGAACAGTTCGGCGACGCTGGCGTCATCGGTCAGGTCCACGCGCAGTTCGCCGCTGCTGCGGCCGGCGGCGAGAATCTGATGCTGCTGGCCGAGCTGGTGGGCGACTGCCTGGCCGAGCGTGCCGCTGGCACCGACGAGGAGGATCTTCATGGCCGTTCCTTGCGTGAGGGGGTGAGCGCAGTCTGCGCCGTCACAGTGGAGTTAGGTAAGCGGCGTATGCTTCGCAGATTCCTAATTCTGGATTAGTAATGGATACCCTTCGCTGCATGCAGGCCTTCGTTGCCGTGGCCGAGCGCGGGAGCTTCGCCGGCGCCGCCGAACAGCTGCAGGTCTCGGCGGTGATGGTCGGCAAGTACATCCAGCAGCTGGAGGCGCACCTGGGCACCGCGTTGCTGCAACGGAACACCCGCCGCCAGCGCCTGACCGAAGCCGGCAGTGCCTACCTGGCCGGGTGCCGGCAAGTGCTGGAGCAGGTGCAGCAGGCCGAGGCCGATGTGGCCGGCCTGCAGATACAGCCACGCGGGCTGCTGCGGGTCAGCGCACCCACCACCTGGGGCAGCTGCGTGCTGGCGCCACAACTGGCCGGCCTGCTGCGCGCGCAGCCGCAGTTGAACATCGAACTGGATCTGAGCAACCGCCGTGTGGACCTGATCGAGGACGGCTTCGACGTTGCGATCCGGGTCGGGCCACTGCCGTCGCAGGAGGTGGTGGCGCGGCCGCTGCCACCGTATGCGATGAGCCTGTGTGCGGCGCCAGCCTACCTGCGCCGGCGCGGCACGCCGCGTACGCCCGCGGATCTGCAGGGGCACGACTGCCTGAGCCACCTGGCCTGGCGCGGCGGGCATGGCTGGCAGTTGGCCAATGGACAGCAGGTGGACTGGGAGGCGCGGCTCACCTGCAACGATGGTGTCGCGCTGCGCGAAGCCGCGGTGGCCGGCGCGGGGCTGGTGTTGCAGCCGACCGCACTGCTGGCGGCGGAGATCGCAGCAGGTCGGTTGAAGCCGCTGCTGCGCGACTACCTGCCCGAACCACGGCCGATGCACCTGATCTACCTGCCCGACCGCAGGCCGCGCCCGCGGCTGCAGTGCTTCGTCGATTTCGTCATGACCACATTGGGGCAATGAGCATCCACGCCAGGCGTGGATGACGGTGGGTGCCGACCGTTGGTCGGCACGCATCGGGATCAATCATTCGCCGCAGACAGTTCCTGCCCACGCACCTGCGCGGCGCGCAGTGCGGTGTCCACCAGCGCCTCGAAGCCACCGGCCTGGAAGCTCTCGATCGCGGCCTGGGTGGTGCCGTTCGGCGAAGTCACGCGGCGGCGCAGTTCCGCCGGGCTCTCACCAGCCTCATCCAGCATGCGCGAGGCGCCCAGCAGGGTCTGCACCACCAGCGTGCGCGCGGCGTCGGCCGGCAGGCCCTGGGCAATACCCGCCGCTTCCATCGCCTCGGCCAGCAGGAACACATAGGCCGGTCCGCTGCCGGAGACGGCAGTCACCGAATCCATCAGCGACTCGCTGTCGATCCACACCGTGCGCCCGGCACTGGCCAGCACCTTCTCGGCCTGTGCATGCTGCCGCGTATCCACCGAAGGCGTTGCGAACAGGCCGGTCACGCCGGCGCCGAGCAGGGCCGGGGTGTTGGGCATCGCGCGCACTACCGGCAGGTTGCCGCCCAGCCAGCGTTCCAGCTGCGCGCTGGTGATACCGGCGGCAATCGACACCACCAACGGCTGGTTTGCCTGGGCCAGTGCCCGCAGCGACTGGCAGACCTCACGCAGCACCTGCGGCTTCACCGCCAGCAGCCAGGTGCCACCTTGCGCGGCGGCATCTGCGGCGTTGTCATGCACCTGCACACCGAAGTCGGCGGCCAGCGCCTGGCGCAGTTCGGCCACCGGTTCGGCGACGTGGATGTGCGCGGCGGGTGTGCCCTGGCGGATCAGGCCGGCGATCAGGCTGCGCGCCATGTTGCCGCCGCCGATGAAGGTGATGGAATCAGCTGCCATGGAAGTCTCCTCGGAAAATCAGGCCGGGCGCGGGCGCGCGCCGAACAGGGCGGTGCCGATCCGCACCAGGGTGGCACCCTCGGCGATGGCTTCGGCGTAGTCGCTGCTCATGCCCATCGACAGCGTGTCGATCTGCGCGTGCTGGGCAGCCAGCGACTGGAAAAGTGTGCGCATGCGCACGAATGCATCCCGACGGCGCTCGGCCTCGGGCCACGGCGCGGGAATCGCCATCAGTCCGCGCAGGCGCAGGGTGGGCTCAGCGGTAATCGCCGCGGCCAGTGCATCCACTTCTTCCGGTGCACAGCCATGCTTGCTGGATTCGTCGTCGATGTTGACTTGGATCAGCACGTTCAGCGGGCCGCGCGCGGCCGGGCGATGGCGTGCCAGCGCAGTCACCAGCTTGGGGCGGTCCACGCTCTGTACCCAGTCGAAATGGCTGGCCACGGCATCGGCCTTGTTCGACTGCAGGTGGCCGATCAGGTGCCATTCCAGTGCCAGGTGCTGCAGCGCCTGCATCTTGGCCAGTGCTTCCTGCACATAGTTTTCGCCGAAGGCATGCTGGCCCTGTGCAGCCAGCGCAGCCACGGCCTCGGCCGGTTGGGTCTTGGACACCGCCAGCAGGCGTGGATCGGGCCTGCCCGCGGCCTCGGCGGCGGCATGCAGGTTGCTCAGGATCTGGGGCAGGGGAGTGGCCACGTAACGCGTTCCGTTGAATCAGGAGGCTATACTGCCGCCCGGGGAAAGATCCTTCCAGTCGAAGCCGTTATTGGGGAGTAGCCGCTCATGGATATCGCCGAACTGTTGGCGTTTTCCGTAAAGAACAAAGCGTCCGACCTGCACCTGTCCGCAGGGCTGCCGCCGATGATCCGCGTGGACGGCGACGTTCGCCGGATCAACATCCCAGCCCTGGACCACAAGCAGGTCCATGCGCTGGTGTACGACATCATGTCCGACAAGCAGCGCCGCGATTACGAGGAATTCCTCGAAGTGGACTTCTCCTTCGAGATTCCGTCGCTGGCGCGCTTCCGTGTGAACGCGTTCAACCAGAACCGCGGCGCCGGTGCGGTGTTCCGTACCATTCCGTCCGAGGTGCTCACCCTCGAGGACCTGGCCTGCCCGCCGTTGTTCCGCGAAGTGATCCAGCAGCCGCAGGGCCTGATTCTGGTGACCGGTCCGACCGGCTCGGGCAAGTCGACCACGCTGGCGGCGATGATCGACTACATTAACAAGAACGAATACGGCCACATCCTCACCGTCGAGGATCCGATCGAATTCGTGCACACCTCGCAGAAGTGCCTGATCAACCAGCGCGAAGTGCACCGTGACACGCATGGCTTCAACGAAGCGCTGCGCTCGGCGCTGCGTGAGGACCCGGACATCATCCTGGTCGGCGAACTTCGTGACCTGGAAACCATCCGCCTGGCACTGACCGCCGCGGAAACCGGCCACCTGGTGTTCGGCACCCTGCATACCAGCTCGGCGGCCAAGACCATCGACCGCATCATCGACGTGTTCCCGGCCGGCGAAAAGCCGATGGTGCGCTCGATGCTGTCCGAGTCGCTGCGTGCCGTGATCTCGCAGGCGCTGCTGAAGAAGGTTGGTGGCGGTCGTACCGCTGCGTGGGAAATCATGGTCGGCACCCCGGCCATCCGCAACCTGATCCGCGAGGACAAGGTGGCGCAGATGTATTCGGCCATCCAGACCGGCCAGCAGTACGGCATGATGACCCTGGACCAGCACCTGCAGGACCTGGTCAAGCGCAGCCTGATCACCCGCAACCAGGCCCGCGACTACGCCAAGGACAAGCGCCTGTTCGAGTAAGGCGGAGCCGCGACGGGGCGGCGTGCGCCAGTGCGCCGCCGTTCCCGCGCCGTTTCCTCCACCGACCGTTTCCTGGTACATGCCCCATTGGGAGCCCGCCGTGAACACCACCGCGACCACCATCGATTTCACTTCGTTCCTCAAGCTGATGGCGCACCAGCGCGCCTCGGACCTGTTCATCACCGCCGGCATGCCGCCGGCGATGAAGGTCAACGGCAAGATCTCGCCGATCACGCAGACCCCGCTGACGCCGCAGCAGAGCCGTGATCTGGTCCTCAACGTGATGACCCCGGCGCAGCGCGAGGAGTTTGAGAAGACCCACGAATGCAACTTCGCCATCGGCCTGTCCGGTGTCGGCCGCTTCCGTGTCAGCTGCTTCTACCAGCGCAACCAGGTCGGCATGGTGCTGCGTCGCATCGAGACGCGCATCCCGACCGTGGAAGAACTGAGCCTGCCGCCGATCATCAAGACGCTGGCGATGACCAAGCGCGGCATCATCCTGTTCGTCGGCGCCACCGGTACCGGTAAATCGACCTCGCTGGCGGCGATGATCGGCTACCGCAACCAGAACTCGACCGGCCACATCATCACCATCGAAGACCCGATCGAATTCGTGCACAAGCACGAGGGCTGCATCATCACCCAGCGCGAAGTCGGCATCGATACCGACAGTTGGGAAGCGGCGCTGAAGAACACCCTGCGCCAGGCACCGGACGTGATCATGATCGGCGAAGTGCGTACCCGCGAAGGCATGGACCATGCCATCGCGTTTGCCGAAACCGGCCACCTGGTGCTGTGCACCCTGCATGCCAACAACGCCAACCAGGCGATGGACCGCATCGTCAACTTCTTCCCGGAAGACCGCCGCAACCAGCTGCTGATGGACTTGTCGCTGAATCTCAAAGGCGTGGTCGCGCAGCAGCTGATTCCTTCGCCCGATGGCCGTTCGCGCAAGGTGGCGATGGAGATCCTGCTGGGCACGCCGCTGGTGCAGGACTACATCCGCGACGGCGAGATCCACAAGCTGAAGGAAGTGATGAAGGACTCGGTCCAGCTGGGCATGAAGACCTTCGACCAGAGCCTGTTCGAGCTGTACCAGGCCGGTGAGATCAGTTACGAGGACGCACTGCGCTACGCCGATTCGCAGAACGAGGTACGCCTTCGCATCAAGCTCAGCCAGGGCGGTGACGCGCGCACCCTGTCGCAGGGGCTGGACGGCGTGGAGATCTCCGAGATCCGGTGACCCGGCTGGCTTCGGTCGTGACCGGATTGATGAATTCCAGTCATGACCGACTGCCATCCAGTCGGTTCAATCCAGCGCCCCTGCAGGCGTATCGTCAGCGCTCCCCCTCTGGAGCATGACGATGAAGACACGTGAACTCGGCCGCAGTGGCCTGAAGGTTTCCGCCCTGGGCCTGGGCTGCATGGGCCTGAGCCATGGCTATGGCCAACCGGTCGAGCGCAGCCAGGGCATCGCCCTGCTGCACGCTGCGGTGGAACGCGGCGTGACCTTCTTCGATACCGCCGAAGTGTACGGCCCGTATACCAATGAAGACCTGCTCGGTGAGGCGCTGGCGCCGTACCGCGACACGCTGGTGATCGCCACCAAGTTCGGCTTCAAGGACGCGCGCGTCGATACCGGCCTGGACAGCCGCCCGGAGAACATCCGTGCAGTGGCCGAAGCCAGCCTCAAGCGCCTGCGCACCGATCATATCGACCTGTTCTACCAGCATCGCGTCGACCCGAACGTGCCGATCGAGGATGTGGCCGGCACCGTGCGTGACCTGATCGCCGAAGGAAAGGTCGGTCACTTCGGCCTGTCCGAGGCCAGTGCCGCCACAGTGCGCCGCGCGCATGCGGTGCAGCCGGTGGCCGCCGTGCAGAGCGAGTACTCGCTGTGGTGGCGCGAACCGGAGCGCGAACTGCTGCCGACCCTGCAGGAACTGGGCATCGGCTTCGTGCCGTTCAGTCCGCTGGGCCGCGGCTTCCTGACCGGCGCGATCAACGCCGATACCACGTTCGACGCCAACGACTTCCGCAACACCGTGCCGCGTTTCGAAGTGGAAGCGCGTCGCGCCAACCAGGCGCTGGTGGATCGCATCAGTACGATTGCTGCGGCACGTGGCGCGACCCCAGCGCAGGTGGCGCTGGCCTGGCTGCTGGCGCAGGCGCCGTGGATCGTGCCGATTCCGGGCACCACCAAGATCCATCGCCTGGAAGAAAACCTGGGCGCGGCCAACCTGCAGCTGGCGCCGGAGGAACTGCAGCGCATCGCACAGGCGCTGGATGAAGTGTCGATCGTCGGCGAGCGCTACAACGCGCAGCGTGCGGCGCAGGCCAAGGGCTGACCACCCGGTGGCTGCGGACCGTTGGTAGGTGCGCACCGTTGGTGGTGGGTGCGGACCGTTGGTCCGCACTCCTTGACCCTCACCCCATCGGCCCACGCAGCGCATCAAGCACCGTGCGCATCGCCACGGTGACGTGGCGGCGCGACGGGTAGTATGCGTAGTAGCCATCGAAGTGCGGGCACCAGTCATCCAGCACCGACTGCAGCCGGCCATCGTCCAGCATCGGCTGCACCTGGTCTTCCGGCAGCCAGGCCAATCCACTGCCGGCCAGCGCAGCGGCGCGGGTCATGCCCATGGTGTTGAAGGTCCACTGGCCGGTGACGCGCACGCTCAGTTCGTTGCCATCCTGGCCGAAATCCCACGGCATCAGCCCACCATGCGTGGGCAGGCGCAGGGTGACGCAGTTGTGATCTGCCAGCTCGTCCGGATGCCGTGGCACCACATGCTGGCGGAAGTAGCTGGGCGCGCCGACCACGCGCATGCGCAGCGGCGGGCTGATCGGCACAGCGACCATGTCGCGCGCCAGCCGCTCGCCGAGGCGGATGCCGATGTCATAGCGCTCGGCCACGATGTCGGCCAGCCCGTAGTCGGCGGCCAGTTCCACCTTCAAATCCGGATACTGCTGCAGCAGCGGCGCCAGCCGCGGCCAGGCGATGTACTCGGCGGCGTGGCCGGTGGCATTGATGCGGATGGTGCCGGCCGGGCGTTCACGGTATTCGGCCAGCGCGGCCAGCCCATCCTCGATCTCGGCCAGGCGTGGGCCCAGGGTATCGAGCAGGCGGGCGCCGGCTTCGGTGGTGGAGACGCTGCGGGTGGTGCGGGTCAGCAGGCGCACGCCGAGACGTTCTTCCAGGCCGCGCATGGCATGGCTGAGCGCGGACTGGGATATGCCCAGCTGGGCGGCGGCCTTGGTGAAGCTGCCCTCGCGGGCAACGTGGACGAAGGCCTGCAGGTCGTTGAGGTTTTCGCGGGGCATGACGGGATGATACGGCCGGGCTGCGCCCGGCACCTGCTTCAAGCCAAGGCAACGTCAACGTCAAATGCGTGCATTCCGTGGGATGGCGGGGTGGGTCCGGTTGAGGGGGACGCCGTAAATACGTCCATGTAGGCTCGGTCGCCGCTTGCTCGTGTGCGCTGTCCTGCGCACACGGCAAGACCGGGGTTGGGCGTCTTGCCCAACCCGCCCGAGGCATGCCTCGGGCCCATGCGGCTCACGCCCCCTCAACCGGACCCACCCCGCCTTCGACAGTTTCCCGTGAGCTGTTGGAACGGCATTCTGCTTTGGTGGGTGCCGACCGTCGGTCGGCACTGGGTCGGACGTGTGGGGGTGTCGATTTCTGCGTCTGTGGTTCGTCGAATGAATGACTTCAACAACGGGAGCTGCACATGAGCACTGACACCAAGCCGAATGGCCCGGCCTCGTATTTCCCCTCCATCGAGAAGACCTACGGGCAGCCGGTGGCGCACTGGTTCGGGCTGCTGGCGGGGAAGAAGGGCCTGAAACACATGGAGCTGGTCAGCTTCCTGAAAAGTGAGCATGGGCTGGGCCATGGCCATGCCAACGTGTTGGTGGCACATCATCTGGCCGGCAAGGGCTGAGCAGGGGCGGGCCGGGGCAGGGCAAGTCGCATTCAGCTGAACGATTTCATCTGCAACTGTCATGCAGATCGTGTCTAATACCGCTCCCCACCTGCTGTTCCCCATCCGCATGTCCCTTCCCTCCCATGGCCCCGCGCCGTGCGACGACGCTGACGGCCACCTGGTCACCGCCGGTCCGCTGACCCCGCCGCCCGACAGCGCCGGTACCACCGCCGACGAAAAAGCGCTGCGCCACTCGATCGCCGAGGATGTGCAGGGCATGGTGCTGGCCACGATGGTGGCCTCGCTGGGCCTGGCCATCTTCGCCAAGAGTGGGCTGATGATCGGCGGCATGGCCGGCATGGCGTTCCTGCTGCATTACGCGCTGGACTGGAACTTCGGCGTGGTGTTCGTGCTGGTCAATCTGCCGTTCTACTGGGTGGCGGTGCGGCGCATGGGCTGGGAATTCACCCTGAAGACCTTCGCCGCGGTCACCGCCTGCGGCGTGCTGACCGACCTGCTGCCGCGCTGGATCGACTTCTCGCACATCCACCCGCTGTATTCGGCGATCGTCGGTGGCGCATTGTCCGGCCTGGGCATCCTGTTCTTCATCCGTCACCGTGCCAGCCTCGGCGGTATCGGCATCCTGGCGGTGTATCTGCAGCGCACCCGTGGCTGGAGCGCGGGCAAGGTGCAGATGTCCTACGACGCCTGCCTGATGGTGGCCGCGTTCTTCGTGCTGTCGCCTTCCAAGGTGCTGTATTCGGCCATCGGCGCGGTGGTGCTCAGCCTGGTGCTGATGTTCAACCACCGCCCCGGCCGCTACATGGGCGTGTGATCGCGCTCTCCGCGTTCGCCGGGAACGTGTAGATCACCCGCAGCATGCAGTAGAGCCACGCCATGCGTGGCTGGCACGAGCGCCGATCAACCGCCGGCGGCCTTCAGCCACGGCGGCGACAGCTTCAGCAGCCGCGCATGCACCGGGCAATTCTCGGCGTGCGCGCCGGGCAGGTAGCCCAGGCTCATCAGGAATTCGCCGGTGATCTCGCCGCCGGTGAAGCGGAACGTCTTCTTGAACAGCTTCACCCAGTCGGCCTTGCTGAGCGGGTGATGCGCATCCAGCCACGCCGCGAAGCTGCCATGGCTGGCCCGCAGCTGCTGGATCACCTGCGCGTTGTGGATCGCCGCCAGTACCTTCAGCCGGTTGCGGATGATGCCCGCGTCCGACAGCAGGCGTTCGATGTCCTGCTCGGCATACGCTGCCACGCGGTCCACATCGAAGCCGTCATAGGCCGCGCGGAAACCCTCGCGCTTCTTCAGGATCGTTTCCCAGCTCAGCCCGGCCTGGTTGATCTCCAGTACCAGCCGCTCGAACAGTTCGCGCTCGTCACGCTGCGGGAAGCCGTACTCGTTGGCGTGGTAGTAGTCGTGCACCGGATGGCCCGGGGCGATGAGGCAGTAGCCGCTCATGGGGAAGACTCGTTGGATTCGGGTTCGGGATCGATGGCCAGCGCAGGGCGTCCGCCGATGGACAGCATCGGCCAACGCGGTGGCACAAGAGTGAGTTCGCCATCACGCAGGGCCTGGTTGATCGCCTCGGCCTGGCCGCTGACGGTGCCGAACAGCGAACCGGCCCGGCGCCACTGGGCATCCCTGCCACGTGCATACAGCACGCAGTCCGGGCCACGGTGGGTGTACAGCTCGCACAGCAGTACTTCGCCGGTGCCATCGCCGTCCAGGTCGCGATGCACGATCAGGCAGTCGCGCTCGCTCTGGGCGCAGGATTCGCCATTGATCGAACGTGTGGCCAGTGCCTGCCACCAATCGTCCGGTGGCGAGCTGGATCCCTTGGCCAGTTTCAGCGCGCGCTGCAGGGCGACGACGTCCTGCGGCCCCTTGTCGAGGCGCTGTCCGTCGTCCCAGCGTGACGTGCGTGCCAGCGCTGCCGCGATCACCTGTGGCGCGTTGGCATCGGCGGTGATGGCCGGATCACGCTGCAGCTCGCGCAGCGCCTGCACGCCACGGCGCCCAAGATCGAAGCGCAGCACGTTGACGTCGCTGCTGGTGATTGCCGGCGGGTCCGCGCGCAGCCGCGCCAGCTGGCTGGACAGGGTCAGCCGCACCGGGTCCAGCAGCGGCGAGTTGCCCAGCAATGCCAGTGCCAGCACCGCCCAGCACATCCAGCGGTTGACCGGCTCCAGCATCTGCAACCAGCGCCCCTGCCGGCGCAGCATCGCCAGCGCGTAGCCCACGGCATAGCCGGCCACGGCCAACGCGACGAGTACTGCCCAGAACCGGTCCACGGTCCAGCCGTACTGCACCACGCGCAGGCCCAGCGCGTACAGTGCCAGCGCCGCGTAGACCGGCAGCGCCAGCAGGCTGGCTTCAACAAGGCGTCGCAGCAGCAGGGGGTAGGGGGCGCTGTCTTCCCCCTGCTGGTAGACCGCATTGGTGAACGTCACCAGCAACAGCGACAGCACCAGCAGCAGGCTGGCGGCCGAGCGGGTCTTCCACAGCGGCTCGAGCCCGGTGAGCGGCAGGCTCAGCACGAACAGCACCGCGATGAACGACAGCAGCGGCAGCAGCCCGCGGCAGATCGCGAACAGCACCTGGCGGGTGATCTGGATCGCGCGGTGCTGGGTGCGCCCGATCAGCACGCCGAACCCGGCCAGGCTGCCGGTGGCCAGCGCAATGAACGCGTCCTGCCGGAACAGGTCGCGGAAGAACGTCACCTCCAGCAGCTGGAACAGCGCCGCCCACAACCACAGCAGCAGCCAGGTCAGCCCGGTGAACAGTGCGGCGAGGGCCAGGGTCAGACCGTTCTGCCAGGCGCGCTCGAACAACGCCGGGTAGCTGGCACGCCAATGCCCGTGCTGCAGCTGGAACTGCCACCAGGGCAGGGCCACGAACACCGCCACGGCCATGCCCAGGGTCAGCGGGAACTGCAGCGCGCCCGATTCCAGTGCGGTCTCGCCATTGAGGTTCCAGCCGATCCAGGCGGCCAACGCCAGCACCACCGCCGAGCCGAGCGCGGCCTGCAGCCACAGGCGGCGCTGGCCCAGCTCGACCAGGCTCAGCGCCACCGCGCTGGGAATGGCCAGCACCCAGGCGTACCAGCAGTAGCGCCAGCCGATATCGCGGAACGGCCAGGCATCGGACAGTTCCTGCGCGGCATACAGCATCAGACCCTGCAGCAGGGCGATCAGGACGATGGCGCTGCGTGCCGGCAGGGTCAGGGGCGAAGAGGGCTGCATCGATGACCTTCCATGGCAAAGCACCATCCTAGCCCATCGCTGCACGCGCCCATCGCGCGACCATATCGGCCCCAGCAGGTAGAATGGGGCCATGCCTGTAACGCCGACCTCCCTTGCCGATCACCTGCTCGTCGCGCTGCCGTCGCTGCTCGACGCGACCTTTGCCCGCAGCGTCGCGCTGATCTGCCAGCACGACGAGAACGGGGCGATGGGCGTGCTGGTCAACCAGCCTTCCGAGTACACGCTGGGTGAAGTGCTTGCACAGATGGACATCACCACCGGTGATGGCGACCTGCAGGCGCGCATGGTGCTCAACGGCGGCCCGGTGCATCCCGAACGCGGCTTCGTCATCCATGACGACGCGCGGGCGTGGGATTCCAGCCTGACCGTGGGCGACGGCCTGTACCTGACCACCTCGCGCGACATCCTCGAAGCGATGGCGCGCGGCGAAGGCCCGGCCAATGCCGTGGTCACCCTTGGCTGTGCCGGTTGGGGCGCAGGGCAGCTGGAAAGCGAGCTGTCCGAGAACAGCTGGCTGACGGTGCCGGCCGATGCCGAACTGGTGTTCCAGCTGCCGCTGGAGCAGCGCTGGCAGGGGGCGGCCTCGCGTATCGGCGTGGACCTGTTCCGGCTGACGGATTACAGCGGCCATGTCTGAGCCGGTCGCGCCCGCACCGGTTCCTGCTGCCCCGGCGATCCGCCGTGATGGCACCGTTCTGGGTTTCGATGTCGGCTCGCGACGGATCGGCGTGGCTATCGGCAGTGCCTTCGCCGCGCATGCGCGCGCGGTGGCCGTGGTCGATGTGCACGGCAACGGCCCGGACTGGACCGCGATCGAGCGCCTGCTCAAGGAATGGAAGCCCGATGGCCTGGTGGTCGGCGACCCGCTGACCCTGGACGGCCAGGACCAGCCCAACCGCAAGCGTGCGCAGGGCTTCGCCCGCCAGCTGCGGGAACGTTTCAAGCTGCCGGTGGTGATGATCGACGAGCGTTCCAGCTCGGTCGAGGCCGCCCGCCGCTTCGCCGTCGAGCGCGCCGAAGGGCGCAAGCGCCGCCGTGATGCGGCCGCCCTCGATGCCGTGGCCGCGGCGGTGATCATCGACCGCTGGCTGTCGTCGCCGGACGACGCCACCCCCATTCCCTGACTGCCCGACACCGCCATGACCGCCCAGCAAATCGATGCCTCCGGACGCCTGCGCCACCTGCTGACCCTGGAGGGCCTGCCGCGCGAGACCCTGCTGCAGCTGCTCGATCGGGCAGGGCAGATCCGCGATGCCGCAGTCGGCCGCGTCGGCAACAAGCGCCACGTATTGGCCGGTTCGGCGGTGTGCACGCTGTTCTTCGAACCGTCCACGCGCACCCGCAGCTCGTTCCAGCTGGCCGCGCAGCGGCTGGGCGCCGATGTACTGAACTTTGATGCCTCGACCTCGTCCACGCGCAAGGGCGAAACCGCCTGCGACACGCTGCGCAACCTGGAAGCGATGGGCGTGCGCGGCTTCGTGGTGCGGCACCCGGATGATGGCGCCGTGGCCGCACTGGCCGAAGCGGCGGGCGAGGGCACTGCACTGATCAACGCCGGTGACGGTCGCAGCGCGCACCCGACCCAAGGCCTGCTGGACATGCTGACCCTGCGCCAGGCCAAGGGCCCGGATTTCTCGAAGATGAAAGTAGTGATCGTGGGCGACGTGAAGCACTCGCGCGTGGCCCGCACCGACCTGCATGCGCTGCGCACGCTGGGCGTGGGTGAGATCCGCGTGTGCGGCCCGCAGTCGCTGCTGCCGGACGACGAGACCCTGAAGGGCTGCGTGGTCGGCGATGATTTCGACGCGATGCTGGAAGGCGTCGACGCGCTGATGATGCTGCGCCTGCAGCGCGAGCGCATGGAAGAAGGCCTGGTGCCGTCGCTGGAGCAGTACCACGCGCAGTACGGCCTGACCAACCAACGCCTGGCCCGCGCCGGCAAGGATGCAGCGGTGCTGCACCCGGGCCCGATCAACCGCGGCGTGGAAGTGACCGACGAGGTGGCCGACGGCCCGCAGTCGTGGGTGCTGCGCCAGGTCGCCAACGGCGTCGCCGTGCGCATGGCCGTGCTGGAAACCCTGCTGGGCTGATCCCCCTGGTGGGCTGACCTGCCCTGGTGGGTGCCGACCGTTGGTCGGCACTGAACCATCAGTGCGGTGAAGTGCGGGCCTAGCCACTGAATGGTTCCGGGCCTACCTGTACTGACGTGGTTGCCCGATAGAAGACGGATGCCGGCAGGCGCACGCTTGGGCCCATGAACCGCGCACGCCTACGCCTTGGCCGCCATTCCCGGATCGGGCAATCCTACATCCTGACCACCGTCACCCAGGAACGTCGATGCTACTTCGATGATGCCACTGCGGCACAGGAGGTGATGGATGTGTTCCGTCGCATTGATGCTGAGGGCCTGACGCACTCACTTGCCTATGTGGTCATGCCAGACCACATCCATTGGCTTGTGGAGATCCGAGCGTTCTCGCTGGACCACATCATGCAACGCTTCAAATCGAGCAGTGCATTGCGGATCAACCGCATGCTGGGTAGGACAGGACGATTCTGGCAATCGAGCTATCACGATCACGCCATTCGTTCTGAAGAATCACTGTTTCGCCATGCGATGTACATCGTCGCCAACCCGGTCAGGGCGAACTTGGCGAGCTGCGTGGGGGATTATCCGTATGCCTGGTGCCGATGGGAGATCGATGTGAGTTACCAAGCAATGGATTACCCCGAAGCGGAGAGATAGTGCCGACCAACGGTCGGCACCCACCAATACCCAAGCCGACCAACGGTAGGCATCCACCAACAGATGTTTCCCAGCAGAAGCTGTGGCTCAGCGCTTCTGCGCGAACAGCCACGCCCACATTGCCGGGTCCGCATAGGTGGCATCCCAGGCGTTGTGGTTGCCGTCGGGGTACTCGGTGTAGCGCACGTCGCGTGCGCTGGCGCCCTGGAAGGCGGCGTGCAGCCTGCGGTCGTCGTCCGGCGGCACCACGTCGTCCAGCGCGCCGTGGAAGATCCAGATCGGCGTGTGCCGCAGGCGCTGCGCGATCACGGCATACGGATCGGTTTCCTGGGCGACCTGCTCGACGAACAGGGTTGGGCGCTTCGCGCGTGGTGCAAGTACCGCGCCGCACACGGGGACGATCGCGGCAAAGCGGCGCGGGTCGTCCAACGCGATGTTCCAGCTGCCGTAGCCGCCCATCGACATGCCGGTCAGGTACTGCCGTGCCGGGTCAGCGCCGAATTCGGCGATCGTCGCGTCCAGTGCGGCCACTGCCGCACGGTTGTTGCGGCCGCTCCACTCCTCGTGGCCCGGTACCTGTGGGAACACCACCAGGGCGGGGAAGTCGGGATGCTCGCGCAGGTAAGGCCCCAGCCCGGCGTGGGTCTGCTTGACGCCATCGGCACCGCGCTCGCCGGAGCCGTGCAGGAACAGGATGACCGGGAGGTTGGTGGGAGCGGCGGCCTGCACGCCGGCCGGAATGAACACCTGGTAGTAGGTGGTCTCTCCCTCCACCTTCACCGCACGTGCTTCGAAGCGACCACGCGCGCTGTCCGGCAGCGAAGTGCAACCGCTCATCATCAGAAGGGCCAGCAGCGGCAGCCAGCGCGACATCGAACGGACCATGGGAATTCCCGAGGCGGCAGGTATGACCGCATCGTAGTCCGCCACACGTCAATGCGGCATCGTGCGCCGCGTCACTGCGCGCGCGGGAAACTGGCGATGATGTCCAACTGCTCCTGTGCCTCGGCGTTGCCTTCGGCGGCAGCTGCCTGTACCTGTGCCATGTCCGGATGCAGCACCACCAGCAGCGGGTTCTCGCAGACCGGGCAGTCGTACTCGGTGGCGTCCTCGTCCAGCTCCATCTCCATGGCACGCGAGCTGCCCTTCCATTCGCAGGCCGGGCAGGTGTGCTGCTGATCGCGCCAGCCGGGCTGGAAGTAGTTTTCGATCGTGGTTGCCATGGGGGATCCAGTTGGGAACGGGTCAGAGCCCCGCGCAGCGGGGATCCAACGCTTGAGACGGTCAGTGCAGCAGCACCAGGGTGGCCAGGCCGAGGAAGGTGAAGAAGCCCATCGAGTCGGTCACGGCGGTCAGGAAGATGCCACTGGCCAACGCCGGATCGAAGCCGAAGCGTTTCAGTGTGAGCGGCACCAGCACGCCGGCCAGCGCTGCGAACAGCAGGTTGCAGGTCAGCGCGATGGCGATCACCGCAGACAGACCGGGTGAATGGAACCAGGCCAATACGATCAGGCCCAGCACCGAGCCGAGCATCACGCCGTTCAACAGCGCAACCCGTACCTCCTTCCACAACAGGGTGCGCGCGTTGGAGGCGCCCACCTGGCCCAGCGCCAGGCCACGCACCATCAGCGCCAGCACCTGGGTGCCGGCGTTGCCACCGAGGCCGGCAACGATCGGCATCAACACCGCCAGCGCCACCAGCTTGTCGATGGTGCCCTCGAAGTGGCCGACCACGCTGGAGGCCAGGAACGCCGTGCACAGGTTGACCGACAGCCACATCAAGCGGCGGCGCATGGCGCGCCAGACCGGGCTGAACAGGTCTTCGTCCTCGTCCAGGCCGGCGGCGCCCAGCGCCTGGTGCTCGGCCTGTCCACGGATGATGTCGACCACGTCATCGATGGTGATGCGGCCGACCAGGATGTTGTTGTCGTCCACCACCGGCGCGGAGATCCAGTCATGGTCGGAGAACTGGCGGGCGACCTCCTGGTCACTTTCGCCGACATCGATCGCCGGCTGCTCGTCGTCGATCAGGCGGTTGATCGGGGTGGTGTCCTCGTGGGTCACCAGTGCCGCCAGCGACACCCGGCCGAGGTATTGATGGCGTCGGCTGACCACGAACAGGTGGTCGGTGTGGTCGGGCAGTTCGCCACGCAGGCGCAGGTAGCGCAGCACCACGTCGACGTTGACGTCGGCGCGCACGGTCACCACGTCCGGGTTCATCAGGCGCCCGGCGCTGTCCTCAGGGTAGGACAGCACCTGCTCCAGGCGCTCGCGGTTCTCGCGGTCCATCGACTTGAGGACTTCGTCGATGACCGTGTCCGGCAGGTCTTCGACCAGGTCGGCCAGGTCGTCGATGTCCAGGTCTTCGACCGCGGCGATGATTTCGTCCGGGTCCATGTCCGCGAGCAGGCTCTCGCGCACGTCGTCGCCGACGTGGACCAGCACCTCGCCGTCATCTTCCGGATCGACCAGGCCCCACACAACCTCGCGCTTGCCCGGCGGCAGCGATTCGAGCAGGTTGCCGATCTCGGCCGGGGCCAGGGTGTTGACCAGGCGGCGCACCGGGCCCAGCCGACCGCTGTCCAGTGCGTCGGACAGCATCCGCAGTTGGCGTGCAGTCTTGTCGTGGCGTACAGCTTCAGCCATCGCAGCTCCCGCGGGATAAGAAAAGCCGCGATCCCGGCAAGGATGCGGCAACAGGGGTGTTCAGCGCGTCATTATCGCAAGGGGATGTTTCAACGCATAGCCGCCACGCATGGCGACCGGCACGACCCTTGGCGCTCAGGCCGTTTCGGCCACCAGCGCCAGCCAGCGCTCGATGGCGCGGCGGTCGCGTGCGGCCAGCAGCTTTGGCGCGCGGGCGCGCAGTGTGGCGAGGTCGGCCTCGCGGATCGCGCGGCGGACCTCCAGCAGCGTGCCCGGATGCAGGCTGAATTCGGTCAGGCCCAGTGCCAGCAGCAGCGGTGTCATCCGCGCATCGCCGGCCATCTCGCCGCAGACGGCCACCGGGATGCGGTGGCGCGCGCCGGTCTCGATCACCATCTGCAGCAGTCGCAGCACCGCCGGGTGCAACGGCGAATACAACTCACCCAGCGCTTCGTTGTTGCGGTCGGCCGCCAGCAGGTACTGCACCAGGTCGTTGGTGCCGATCGACAGGAAATCGACCAGGTCGATGAAGCTTTCCAGCGCCAGCGCCGCTGCAGGAACTTCGATCATCGCGCCCAGTGGCACGTGGTCGGACACCATGTGGCCCTCGCTGCGCAGCTGTTCGGTCAGCTTGAGCATGCGCCGGCGCACTGCCAGCAGTTCCTCGCGGGTGCTGACCATCGGCACCAGCACCCGCAGCTTGCCGTAGGCCGAGGCACGCAGGATCGCACGCAGCTGGGTGTCGGCCACCTTCGGTCGCGCCAGCGACAGGCGCACGCCGCGCAGCCCCAGTGCGGGATTCTCTTCGTTGCTCAGGGTCAGGCCGGTGCGATCAGCCTTGTCCGCGCCCAGGTCGAGGGTGCGGATGGTCACCGGTCGCCCGCTCATGCCCAGGGCGGCATCGCGGTAGGTCTGGAACTGTTCTTCTTCGTCGGGCAGCTCGTTGCGCTGCAGGAACAGGAATTCGGTGCGGTACAGGCCCAGGCCGTGGGCGCCCAGCGCATGCGCCTGGGTCACGTCCTCCAGCGATTCGGCATTGGCCAGCAGGGCGATGTCGACCTGGTCGCGGGTGCGGCTGGGCTTGCTGCGCAGGCGGCCGAGCTCGCGCTGTTCGCGCGCGTGTTCCTTCAATCGCGCGCGGTAGTCGCGCAGATTGTCGGCCTGCGGGTTGGCGGTGATGCTGCCGTCGGCGCCATCGATGATCAGCACGTCGCCATCGGCGATGCGGCTGAGCAGCTGCGGCACGTTGACGATCAGGGGCAGGTGCAGGCTGCGCGCCAGGATCGCGCTGTGCGAGAGCGCGCTGCCGGCGGCGGTGACGATGCCGACCACCCCCTGTGCCTGCAGCTGCGCCAGCTCGGACGGGGCGATGTTGTCGCAGACCAGGATCTCCCCGGCCAGGCCCTTCATCACCGGCGGCCGTTCGGGCTGCAGGAAGGCGTGGATGCGGCCGATCACATGGTCCAGGTCGTCCATGCGGCTCTTCAGATAGGCATCGTCCATGCCATCGAAGACCTTGGCCAGGCGATCACGCTGCAGGCGCAGTGCATAGCCGGCACTGTAGGGGCCGCTGCGGATCAGTTCGTCCAGCCCGAACAACAGCTCGGGATCGTCCAGCAGCAGGGCATGCAGGTCGAGGAACTCGCCCACTTCCTGGTTCAAGGCGCCATGCAGGCGCTGGCGCAGCTCGTGCATTTCCGTGCGCGCGGCATCCACCGCCCGGTGCAGACGGGCCAGTTCGGCCTCGACCTGATGGGCGGCGACGCGCTGCTCGGCCACTTCCAGCGCATGCGGCAGGCGCACCCGCGCCCGGCCCATCGCCGCGCCACGGGCAGCACCGTGCCCGGCCAGCAGCTGTACCGGCCGCTGGCCGGAAGGGACCTGGCCGGCGCGCGCGCGCGGCACGCTCAGCTGTCCTCGTCGAAGCGGCGTTCGAACAGGCCGACCACCGCTTCCATCGCGGCGGCTTCGTCCTCGCCGTTGATGCGCACCGTGACCGGGGTGCCCTGGCCGGCGGCCAGCAGCATCACGCCCATGATGCTCTTGGCGTTGATCTCACGGCCCTTGGCGGCCATGGTTACGTTGCAGCGGAACGGCGCCAGGGTCTGCACCAGCTTGGCGGTGGCCCGGGCATGCAGGCCCAGGCGGTTGCTCACGGTGAGTTCTCGTTCAAGCATCGTCGACTATCGCTCCATTACGGGTACCCGCCGCGGCTGTGGCGGGCAGTTGATCCAGTCCCTGTTCCGGATAATTCATCACCCGCAGCAACATCGGCAGGCTCAGCGCCGACACCCGGCGAACCGGGGTCCCCAGCCGGGCCAGCTGCCCGGCAAGGTTGGCGGGGCTGGCGCCGTACAGGTCGGTCAGGATCAGCACACCTTCACCGCCATCGACCCGCCGCAGAGCGGCCGAGGCAAGCGGGAGAAGAGCGTCCAGGTCTGCGTCGAACGGTACTTCGAAAGCTTCGGTTTTCAGCGGCAACTGCCGCAGGAGCCGGGTCGCCACGTCAAGCAGGGCGGTCCCGACCCCGGGATGTGTTACGAGGAGAATGCCACAGGTCATTACTGCACGTTAACAGGTCAAGGTGAATTGGCGATAGCAGCAGATGAGGGGCACTGTGTCCCGTATTCAGCGTTGCTGGGGTCAGAGCCCTTTTCCCCTGGAAAAGGGATCCGACCCCATGCGTTTTTCGATGCCTGACCGGGACTCATCCACGCATGGCGTGGATCTACCGTGTCGACCAAGGTCGACACCCACCAACAGCAGCACACAATGCCGTCCCGACAGATCGCAGGAATCTGTCGAAGGCGGGGTGGGTCAGCAAGCGGGGGCGTGAGCCGCATGGGCCCGAGGCATGCCTTGGGGCGGGTTGGGCAGGACGCCCAACCCCGGTCTTGCCGTGTGCGCAGGATTGCGCACACGAGCAAGCGGCGACCGAGCTTACAGGGACGTACTTGCAGCGTCCCCCGCTTGTTGGCCCACCCCGTCTACCCGCAGGAAACCCGCTTTTGCTTCGGACGTTGCCGTTGATTCGGCATCGGCGGGTGCCGGGCGCAGCCCGGCCGCCCCCCTCAATCCTGTTCGCGGTGGTACGTGGCCACGTCTTCCCAGCCCATCTCGCGGGCATGACGGGCCAGGCGCTCGGCCAGGAACACCGAGCGGTGCTTGCCGCCGGTGCAGCCGAACGCCACGGTCACGTAGCTGCGGGTGCCATCACCCAGCTTCGGCAGCCAGGTATCGAGGAAATCCATCAGCTGGGCCAGGTAGCGCTGCACGTCCGGCTGCGCTTCCAGGTAGTCGCGCACGCCAGGCTCACGGCCGCTGAGCGCGCGCAGGTCCGGGTCCCAGTGGGGATTGGGCAGCACCCGCGCGTCGAACACGAAGTCCGCCTCGGCCGGCACGCCGCGCTTGTAGGCGAACGATTCGAACAGCAGCGACAGGCTGGTGGCATGGTCCATCGTGAACTCGGTGATGATCCGCCGCCGCAGCTGATGCACGTTGAGGTTGCTGGTATCGATCACCGCATCGGCCTCGCGGCGCAACGGTGCGGTCAACTCGCGTTCGCGGGCGATGGCTTCGGGCAGGGACAGACCCAGCTGGCTCAGCGGATGGCGACGGCGGGTGTCGGCATAGCGCTTGAGCACCGTTTCATCGCTGGCCTCGAAGAACAGCACCTTCACTTCCACGCCGGCGTCGGTGGCCAGCTGCCGCCAGTCACCCAGCTGGCTCAGGTCGGCCTGGCCGCGCACGTCGATGCCGACCGCCAGCCGGCGTGGTGCGCTGCCGTCGTGGTTGGCCAGCAGGCTGCGCACGAAGTCGGGCAGCAGGTGGATCGGCAGGTTGTCCGAGCAGTAGTAGTCCTGGTCCTCGAAGGTCTTCAGGGCGACGGATTTACCCGAGCCGGACAGGCCACTGACGATGATCAGGGTCGGGGCGGAGGGGGTTGCGGTGCTCATGGACAGGCTCTTCGAAGGGCAGGGAAGTCAGGGCGTTCGCCGTTCCAGCAGGTTGCTGTGGCGGGCGATGAACATCGCCGCCGGGTCGATGCCCTTTGTACGCAGGATATGCAGGCGGGTGGCGGCTTCGGTCAGCACGGCCAGGTTACGGCCAGGCATCACCGGCAGGGTGATCAGCGGAACATCCAGGTCCAGCACATGGCGGGTGCCCGAGTCGCCGGTCAGGCGCTCGTAGCCATGCGGGGTGGGTTCGGTCATCGGCTTGGTCAGGTGGACGATCAGCCGAAGGTACTTGTTCTTCTTTACAGCTGTGTCGCCAAACATCTCGCGCACGTTCAGCACGCCCAGGCCGCGCACTTCCAGCAGGTCCTGCAGCAGTTCGGGACAGGTGCCATCGAGCACGTCGGGCGCGATCTGGGTGAATTCGGGGGCATCATCGGCCACCAGGCGATGGCCACGGCTGAGCAGTTCCAGCGCCAGCTCGCTCTTGCCCGATCCGGCCTCGCCGGTGATCAGCACGCCGATCGAGTAGATCTCCATGAATACGCCATGCAGGATCACCCGCGGCGCCAGCGTACGCGCCAGGTGGTAGGACAGGTGGTTGAGCAGTTCGTGGCCGCGCTTGGGCGACAGCCACAGCGGCGTGCCGGATTCATCCGCGGCGGCACGCAGGTCTTCCGGGCAGGCCTGGTTGCGGGTCAGCACCAGCGCCAGCGGGTGCGACTGCATGATCTTTTCGATGGTCTCCCAACGCTGGCGCGGTTCCAGCGCATCCAGCCAGGACAGTTCCTCGGTGCCCAGGATCTGCACCTTGTTGGGATAGATCGCATTGAGGTAGCCGGCCAGCGAGGGGCGCCGCGAGACCGTGTTGCCGGCCTCCAGCTCGCGCTTCTCGCCGGACTTGCCGGCAGCCCAGCGCAGCCCCAGCCGCTCGCGCTGCTGTTCGAACAGTTCACGGGCGGTGATGCTGGTATTCATGCGGCACTCGCAGGTGGGGTCATGTCCAGCGCCTCGCGCAGGGCCCGGGCATCGCCCGCTTCGCGCAGGGCCTGGCGGATGTCCGGCGCCGAGAACAGCTCGGCCAGCTCGGACAGCAACATCAGGTGCTGGTGGGTGTAGTGGGCGGGGACGGCCATGGCGAACACCAGGTCCACCGGCTCTTCGCCGCCGAAGTCGACCGGGGTGGCCAACCGCAGCAGGGCGCCGCGGGGGCGGTCCAGGGTTGGCGCGCGGCCGTGGGGAATGGCGATGCCGTGACCGATCACGGTGCTGCCCAGCGCTTCGCGCTGGCACAGGTTCAGATAGATCTGTTCGGCGTTGGCCTGGCGGCAGGCCAGCAACCCGGCGGCGGCCTGCAGGACGCTGTCGCGGTCGGTGGCCGTGCAGAGCTGGGTCTGCACGGCCGCCAGGAGGTCAGTCAAGGGCATGTCTGCGGGGAACGGTGGCGATCAGCCACCATTGTCGCCCACCGGCAGCGGCGCGTGCTGCTGTTTTTTCTCCTTGTGCTTGATCACCAGACGGTCAAGCTTGTCCGCAAGCAGGTCGATCGCGGCATACATGGTCTGGGCATTGGCCTCGGCGTGCAGGGTCTGGCCGGGAATGTTGAGGCTGGCGTCGACGTGGTGTTCGGTCTTCTGCAGCTTGAGGGTCACCCGCGCTTCGCAGTGCTGGTCGAAGTGTTTGCCGATCCGGGCCAGCTTCTCCTCTACATAGGACTGCAGGGCCGGGGTGACTTCGACATCTTTGCCAAACGTTTCGATGCGCATCGGGTTTCTCCTGTGTTCGGATGTGCCAATGAACCTCTCCGCCGGGCGCGGCGGCGCGTCAAGCGATTCTGACCCTTTCGTGCGAGGCGGAAATGTTCATGGCTTCACGATACTTCGCCACGGTGCGCCGCGCTACTGGAATTCCCGACGATTTGAGCAGGTCAGCCAGCTTGGCGTCAGAAAGCGGCTTGCGCGGGTTCTCGTCGTCGATCAGGCGCCGGATCATCGCCTGGATGGCCGTGCTGGACGCCTCGCCGCCGCCCTCGGTATCAATACCGGAGGCGAAGAAGGCGCGCAGCGGCAGGGTGCCGCGCGGGGTACGCACGTGCTTGCGGGCGATCGCACGCGACACCGTGGATTCGTGCAGGCCGAGCTCGGCGGCGATCTCGCGCAGGGTCAGTGGACGCAGCGCCTGCTCACCGAACTCAAGGAAGCCGGCCTGCTGCAGGATCAGGCTGCGCACGACGCGCAGCAGGGTTTCGCCACGCTGCTGCAGCCCTTTCAGCAGCCAGCGCGCTTCCTGCAGCTGGGCACGCAGGTAGCCGGCATCGGCGTCGCCACAGCGTCGGATCAGCTGTTCGTAGCCGCGGTGGATCACCACCTTCGGTCCGGCATGCGCGGCCAGCGCCGCGCGCCACACGCCGTTCTGCCGCCACACCACCACGTCCGGCACCACATAGGTGTCCTGCGACAGCGGTGCGATCTGCGTGCCCGGGCGCGGGTCCAGCGAGCGCAGCAGCGCCACGGCAGTCTCGACCTCGTCCAGCGGCTGCTTCAACTCATGGGCAAGCCCGGCGACGCCGCTGCGTGGCAACCGTTCCAAGGGTCCTGCGGCAATCTGTCGCGCCAGGATCAGGCCGGGCGTGTCGCCGGCCAGCACATCCAGCTGCAGCAGCAGGCATTCGCCCAGCGTGCGTGCAGCCACACCCACCGGATCGAAGCGCTGGATGCGATGCAGCACGGCGAGGATCTCGTCCTCGTCGGCGTGGATCGCCGGCAACAGGGTTTCCGCGATGGTGGCCAGCGGCTCGCGCAGGTACCCGTCGTCGTCCAACGCATCGATCAGTGCGGCACCGATGCTGCGATCACGCAAGGACAGATGCGACAGATGCAGCTGCCACAGCAGATGGTCGGCCAATGTTTCGGTTTCGGCTACGCGCTCGGCAGCGCTGCCGTTGTCGTCGTCATCGTCGAAGGTGCCGCCGCTGCCGGCCGCGCTCCAGTCCAGTTCGGCCGGTGCCCAGTCGTCACCGGCATCGGTGCGTTCTGCGGGGGCGTCACTGTCGTTGCCATCGCCGGCTTCGTTGGCGGTACTGCTGCTGTCACTGCTGTCGGCCCAGTCCAGCAGTGGATTGCTTTCCACCGCCTGCGCGATTTCCAGCTCCAGCTCGGTGGTGGACATCTGCAGCAGCTTGATCGCCTGCTGCAACTGGGGCGTGAGCACCAGTTGCTGTCCCAACGATGTCTGCAGCCGAGTCTTCATGCCTGTGCCGAAAGGAAGGAAAGGGACCCGGCGACTGCACTCACAGCTTGAAGGAATCCCCGAGGTAGACGCGACGTACATCGGCGTTGTCCAGGATCGCTTCCGGCGAACCCTGGGCCAGCACGCTGCCCTCGGCGAGGATATACGCGCGGTCGCAGATACCCAAGGTCTCGCGCACGTTGTGGTCGGTGATCAGCACGCCGATGCCACGCTGCTTGAGATGGGTGACGATGCGCTGGATCTCACCGACCGAAATCGGGTCGACACCGGCGAACGGTTCGTCGAGCAGGATCAGGCGCGGCTGCGCGGCCAGGGCACGGGCGATCTCGCAGCGGCGACGTTCGCCACCGGACAGGCTGGCGCCGAGCTGGTCGGCGACGTGGCCCAGCTGCAGTTCGTCGAGCAGGCTGTTCAATTCGCGCTCGCGGCCCTTCGAATCAAGGTCCTCGCGCAGTTCCAGCACCAGGCGGATGTTGTCGGCCACGGTCAGCTTGCGGAACACCGACGGTTCCTGCGGCAGGTAGCCCACGCCCTGCTTGGCGCGGGTGTACATCGGGTCGCCGGTGATGTCCTTGCCATCAAGCACGATGCTGCCGGCATCGGCAGCCACCAGGCCGACGATCATGTAGAAGCAGGTGGTCTTGCCCGCGCCGTTGGGGCCGAGCAGGCCGACAACTTCACCGGCGTCGAGGGTCAGCCCGAAGTCCTTGACGACTTCGCGTTGCTTGTACTTCTTGCGCAGGCCCTTGGCGACGAGCATTACTTCTTGCTCCCGGCCGGCTGTGCCGGCGTGGTGGCCCTGGGCTGTGCCGCCGGCGCGGCCGGGGTCTTGCTCTTCGGCGGGATGACGGTGCGCACGCGGCTGCCGTCGCCACCGGAGTTCATTTCGCCGGTACGGGTGTTGTAGACCATGCGCTGGCCGGCGTTGGTGCCGCGCGCGCTGGTGACCTTGTAGTTGCCGGTCAGGGTGATTATCTCGGTCTTGATGTCGTAGTCGATGCGGTCGGCCAGCGCATCCATCCAGGTGCCGTCATCAAGCTGCTGCTTCATCTTGGCCTGCTTGCCGGTGAACACCACACGCACCGCTTCTCCGTCCTTGAGGTAGATCTCGGCCTCGGAGGAGCGCAGGTCCAGCGTACCCTGGGTGATGATCACGCCCTGCGACAGCACGGTCTTGCCGTCGCCGGTGAGCATGCCCGACTGGGCGCCGGAATCGATGTGCATGTCTTCGTTGCGGTCGGTGGACTTGGCGAAGGCGGCGCTGGGGACAAGAAGACCAAGCGCGAGTACAGCGGCAAAGGGAATCTTCATCGGGGTCCGTTCTACCGGTGGGGGCCTCCCGGCTGGACCGGGGGCGGGCGGGTGGAGCTGCCGGCCTTGCGCCTGTCCGGAGACGTCGCAGGCTGGCGGCGGAATCAGCGCTTGGGCGTGTAGCGGCCCTTGGACTGGCTGAGGAAATGATACGTGTTGTTCTTCGAATCCACTTCGAAGCCCACACCGGACTGTTCCATGCCCGGGCGGGTCATGGTCACCAGGGCGTCGGTACGGGCGCGGTTTTCCTTCGGGAACACGTCCAGATGGTCGGTGCGGAAGGTGGTCGGCACCGTGCCCGGGCCGGCCGGGCTGTCGCCAGCGACATTGCCGCGCAGCTTCATCTCGTCGCCCTTGGCACTGAGCCAGCCGGTCTCGGCACGCAGGGTCCAGTGCTTGCCATCCTTGTCCGGCATCTCGAACAGCGGCGTGGCGATGTTGATGGTCTGGTCACCGCGCTGGCGCTCCAGCAGCGGCGCACGCAGCGTGGTCGATTCCTTGCCCTGCTCATCCAGGGCGACGATCTGGAAGTCGTGCAGGACGTAGTCCACGCCGACTTCCTGGCCACCCTTGGCTGGCCCCTTGTCGCGGTTGCGCAGCGCCGCCCAGCTGCTCAGCAGGGCGGCCAGCAGCAGGCCGATGCCGAGCACGGTGCGCCAGTTGAGGGTAGGCAGGTTCATGCGCCGAACCTCGCCAGCACGGCGTCCACATGCCCCTGCGCGGCCAGCAGGATGTCGCACAGCTCACGTGCGGCGCCCAGTCCGCCTTCGGCGCGCGTCTGCCAATGCACGCGCTCGGCGATCCACGGATGGGCGTTGGCCGGGGCCACCGCCAGGCCGACCGCACCCAGTGGCGCCAGGTCGGGCAGGTCATCGCCCATGAACGCCACCTGTTCCAGGCCGATGCCGTGCTGCGCGCACAGCGCCTGCACGCTGGCCAGCTTGTCGCCCACGGCGATCTGGGTATCGATGCCGAGGTCGGCGCCGCGCTTGAGCGCGGACTGGCTGTTGCGCGCGGTGATCAGCACCGGATGGATGCCGTGCTGCTGCAGCAGTTTCAGGCCCAGACCGTCCTGCACGAAGTACGCCTTGCTCTCGTTGCCGTCCTTGTCGTAGTACAGCCGACCGTCGGTGAGGGTGCCGTCCACGTCGAAGCAGGCCAGGCGGATACGGGCCGCGGCGGCATGCAGATGGGCGGGTAAGGCGGGCAGGGGGGACCAGGGCATCAGGGCGGCAGGCTCGTTGGGGGCAGGTGCGGCGTTACAGACTGAATGGGGTCTACGGACTGTCGGTTAAACCACCCGGGCCCGCAACAGGTCATGAATGTTCAGGGCGCCGACCGCGCGGCCCTGGCCATCGACCACGATCAGGCCGGTGATCTTGTGGGTTTCCATCAGCCGGGCCGCCTCGACCGCGAGCTGGTCAGCACCGATGGTGCGCGGGTTGCGGGTCATCACATCGGCGATCTTCGCGGTGCGCACGTCCAGCGCGCTGTCCAGCGCACGGCGCAGGTCACCGTCGGTGAACAGGCCGATCAGCACGCCGTCGGCATCGACCACGGCGGTCATGCCCAGCCGTTTGCGGCTCATTTCCATCAGCGCTTCGCTGAGGCTGGCGTCGGCGCCCACGCTGGGCAGGTCCTCGCCGGTGTGCATCACGTCGGTGATGTGCAGCAACAGGCGGCGGCCGAGGCTGCCGGCCGGGTGCGAGCGGGCGAAGTCATCGGCGGTGAAGCCGCGCGCGTCGAGCAGGGCCACGGCCAGCGCATCGCCCATCGCCAGCGAGGCGGTGGTGCTGGAGGTCGGTGCCAGCGCCAGCGGGCAGGCCTCGGCCGGCACGCTCACGTCCAGATGGATGTCGGCGGCGGTGGCGAGGCTGGACTGCGGGCGGCCGGTCATGGAAATCAGCACGTTGCCCTGGCGCTTGAGCACCGGCAGCAGCATCAGCACCTCGTCGGACTCGCCCGAATAGGACAGGGCCAGTACCACGTCGTCCTCGGTGATCATGCCCAGGTCGCCGTGGCCGGCTTCGCCCGGGTGCACGTAGAACGCCGGCGTACCCGTAGAGGCCAGGGTGGCGGCGATCTTGCGGGCGATATGCCCGGACTTGCCCATGCCGGTGGCGACCACCCGCCCGCGGCTGGCCAGGATCGCCTGGCAGGCCTGCTGGAAGGCCTCGCCAAGGCGGTCGGCCACGGCATCCAGCGCCTGCCGCTCGATCTCGAAGACGCGGCGGCCGCTGGCGACCAGGCCGGCAGGGTCGACGGAACGGGGGGGCAACAGGGATTCGGCCATGCGGACGCCACGCAGCGGAAGTAGAATGGAGGCACATTTTATTAGGAAAGCCCGTTGGACGCCGACACCATCCGCAATCTGATCGAAACCGGCCTGCCCGGCGCCCGCGCCGACGTGCAGGGCGACGATGGCGTGCATTTCGAAGCGACCGTGGTCTGCGAGGCCTTCGCCGGCAAGATGCCGCTGGCCCGCCACCGCATGGTGTATGCCACGCTGGGCGACCTGATGGGCGGCGCGATCCACGCGCTGGCGCTGAAAACCGTGACCCCGGCCGAAGCCGGCTGAACCGCAGAAGATCCCGAATACATGGCCAAGATCGTTGTGACCGGCGGCGCTGCGCTGCACGGTGAAGTGAGCATCTCCGGCGCCAAGAACGCCGTCCTCCCCATTCTCTGCGCGACCCTGCTGGCCGATGCGCCAGTGGAGATCACCAACGTGCCGCACCTGCACGACGTGGTCACCACGGTGAAGCTGCTGGGTGAACTGGGCGCCAAGGTCACCATCGACCAGGGCACGCTGTCGCGCGGCAGCGCGATCGTGGTCGACCCGCGTCCGGTGAACCAGCACGTGGCACCGTATGAGCTGGTCAAGACCATGCGCGCCTCGATCCTGGTGCTGGGCCCGCTGCTGGCCCGCTTCGGCGCAGCCGAAGTGTCGCTGCCGGGCGGTTGCGCGATCGGCTCGCGTCCGGTCGACCAGCACATCAAGGGCCTGCAGGCGCTGGGCGCCGAGATCGTGGTCGAGAACGGCTTCATCAAGGCCACCGCCAAGCGCCTGAAGGGTGGGCACTTCACCTTCGACATGGTCAGCGTCACCGGCACCGAGAACGTGCTGATGGGCGCGGTGCTGGCTGAAGGCACCACCATCCTCGACAACTGTGCGATGGAACCGGAAGTGACCGATCTGGCGCACTGCCTGATCGCGCTGGGCGCGAAGATCGAAGGCCTGGGCACCGCCCGCCTGGTGATCGAAGGCGTCGAGCGCCTGTCCGGTGGCCGCCATGAAGTGCTGCCCGACCGCATCGAGACCGGCACCTTCCTGGTCGCCGCAGCGATGACCGGTGGCAAGGTCACCGTCAACCGTGCGCGCCCGAACACCATGGACGCGGTGCTGTCCAAGCTGGTCGAGGCCGGTGCGAAGATCGAGACCACCGACGACACCATCACCCTGGACATGCAGGGCAAGCGGCCGAAGGCGGTCAACCTGACCACCGCGCCATACCCGGCATTCCCGACCGACATGCAGGCGCAGTTCATGGCGCTCAACTGCGTGGCCGATGGCGTGGGCGTGATCAACGAAACGATCTTCGAGAACCGTTTCATGCACGTCAACGAACTGCTGCGCCTGGGTGCGGACATCCAGGTCGAAGGCCACACCGCCATCGTGCGTGGCAGCGAGCACCTGAGCGGTGCACCGGTGATGGCGACCGACCTGCGTGCGTCGGCGTCGCTGATCCTGGCCGGCCTGATGGCCAGCGGCGACACCACCATCGACCGCATCTACCACCTTGATCGTGGCTACGAGAACATCGAAGAGAAGCTGTCTTCGCTCGGCGCCACCATCCGGCGCGTGCCATGATCCTGCGCGGCAAGTTCAGCCCGCGTCGCAAGGCGCTGCTGGCCCTGGTGCTGATCGTGCTGGCGTGGCTGGGCTATGCCTGGTACGCCAACATCGCCATCACCCGGGGCATCGAGCAGAAGGATATGGACTGGAATGGCGATGGCACGGTCACGCGTGATGAAATCATCGAGTCGTTCTATGCGGTCGCAGTGAACGACAGCCAGGACGGCAACCGTCATTGCCGCACCTTCGTCTGGCGCAGCACCGGTGAGCAGATCCGCGTGGACTGCCGCACCGAGTTCAAGGCGGCCGAAGAGAAACCGGCCGAAGCGAAGAAATAAGAGAACGCCCGCGAAAGCGGGCGTTTCTTTTTGGGATACATCCATCCACGCCATGCGTGGATGACGTGGATCTCCGGTCAGTTCATCGCCTTGATGGTCAGGTCCAGCGCATCGCGGCCGCTCTCACGCTGCAGCATGCGCGCCGGCACCGGAAACTCCGGCACGATCCAGGCGATCAGCTCCTTGTTGCCGTCGGCGCGCGAGACCTTGGTGGCCTCGTAGCTCTTGCCGCCCACGGTGATCGATTCCTTGCCGATCACGCGGTACGTCATGTTCTTGATGCGGCCTTCGTCGACCATGCGATAGGTCAGCGGCTTGCCGGCGGCCAGGTCACGGGCGATCGCCAGGTTGATCAGCAGCGCGTCCATGTCGCCCGCCTTCAGCGCGATGGGGCCCGCACGGTCCGGCTTGATGTCGCCGGTCCAGGTGGCCTGGTTGCTGGTCCAGTTGTAGTTGGCCTGCACGTTGCGCTTCTTCACCAGCAGTGCCGAACGGTCCTGGCTGCTGAGTGGGCGCAGCTGGCCACGCACTTCCTCGAACACCGTGCTCTGGCTCAGGTCGGCCAGCTGGTTCTTCACCTGCAGGCTGTAGCGCCACTTGTTGCTGCCTTCGCTGGCCAGGGTCATGGTGCCGTTGGCCTGCATGCCCATGTAGCTGGCCAGGTAATCCGCCTTGAACGGTTCCAGGGCCATGGCCGGCAGGCTGGCCACGGTCAGGGCAGCGGCTGCGATCCAGGTGAGGTGGCGGGTCAGGGTGTTCATGCTCAGACTCCTTGGTATTCGATCAGGCGCAGATCGACGCGATCTTCGCCGTCTTCGCGTTGCAGGATGCGCACCGGGGTGGGGACACCGTTGGCGATCCAGAGAATGGTTTCGTTTCTGCCGCCGTTGGTCCGGTAGACCCGCAGCGCGTTGTAGGACAGGTCGCCGACCTCGACGTTCTCGGTCTGCGGCGCGGCCTGGTAGTCGTGTTCGCGGACCTTGCCCATGTCCACGTAGCGGTAATGCATGGCGGCGCCCGGGCGGGCATCGCGCATGATCGCCAGATTGATCAGCAGCGCGCTCTGGTCACCCGCCTGCAGCGGGATCGGCTGCGCGCGTTCCTTCTTGACGTCACCGGTCCATTGCGCGGTGCCGGCCTGCCAGTTGTAGGTACCGACCGCCTTCTTGCCCAGGAACAGGCCCTTGCGCACCGTGCTCTGGCTGAGCGGCGCATACACGCCGCCGCGCTCCTCGAACACCGTGCTCTGCTCGATGTTCAGGCCCAGCACGCTGGCAAAGCCGCGGCGGCCGACCACCTGCATGTCCACCCGCCACTGGCTGCCGCCGGTGTGGGTGACCTGCATGCTGGCATCGCCCGCTTCCTTGCCCTTGTAGAAGGCCTGGTAGGTGGCGCTGAAGGGCTGCAGCGGCGGTGGCTCCCAGGCCAGTGCCGGTGGCATCGGTACGGCCGGCGCCTCGGCAGGCGGTTGCGCTGCGGGCACCGGTGCCGGCGGGGTGGCGGGCGCCGGTGCCTGTCCCCAGCCCACGCCGGGGAACACGGCAAGCGACAGCAGCAATGAGGTGGACAGCAGGGTCGTGGTCTTCATGGAGGACAGGGACCGCAGGAGGGGGCAGGATGCCAGCCCCGCAGTCAGCGGGGCGTGTGCAAGGGCGTTACCGGTTCAGGTTCCCGGCGGAATCTAGGGCCAACGGGCTAAACAGGGGGTGACCGTCCAGTTGCGGCTGGCCCTCCCGTTCAGCCAGGCGGCCAGCGCACAACAGCTGCAGGGTGGCGATCAGCAGCGGATGCTCCACCGCCAGCACGCGCTCGGCCAGGCTGTGCGCGTCGTCGCCCGGCAGCACGGGAACCCGCACCTGCGCCAGTACGGCTCCGGCATCCAGCTCGGGCACCACCAGGTGCACGCTGGCACCGTGTTCGGCATTACCGGCCTGCAGCGCCCGCGCGTGGGTGTCCAGGCCCTTGTGCAGCGGCAGCAGCGACGGATGGATGTTGACCAGCCGGCCATTGAAGCGCTGCACGAAGGCCGCGCCGAGGATGCGCATGTAGCCTGCACAGACGATCCAGTCCGGCTGTACTGCGGCAAGCGCATCGCCCAGTGCCTGCTCGTAGGCGGCGCGGTCGCTGAAGGACTTCGGCGTGTGTGCCCAGCGCAGGTTCGGTGCGACGCGCTGCAGGGCCTCTGCAGCAGGGCGGTCGGAGAACACGCCGACCACCTCGGCCGGCAGGCGGCCGCTGCCGATCGCGTCGAGGATGGCCTGCAGGTTGCTGCCGCGGCCCGAGGCGAGCACGGCGATGCGGGTTGGGGCGGTCATTGCAGGGAACTCCGGCGGATCAGTGGCCACGTCAGCAGGCTGCCGACGGTCGCCATCAGCATGTCGGCATGCGCATCCCACATGTCACCCTGCTGGCCGTTGTAGGCCTCGGCGGCATCCGGCGACAGCGCCAGCGCGATGGCCCACTCGAACCATTCGTAGACCAGGCTGGCACACATCACCGTCATCACCGCCAGGGTGAAGGCCTGGCCCAGGCGCAGCGCGGGCCACGCATGGCGCGCCAGCTGCAGCAGCGCGGGAGTGAAGCAGACGCCGAACAGGAAGTGGATGAGGCGGTCGAAGTGATTGCGCTGCCAGCCGAAGGCCGCATTCGGCGACCAGCCGGTCAGCGCCTGCGCCCAGGCGTCGTAGGGCACGTTGGAATACAGCCAGCGCGCCGCCACGCAGTGCAGCGCGATGAAGCCACAGATGGCGATGAAGGCGCCGTTGCCCAGCCAGCCGCCGCGACGGTCGACCCACAGCAGCGCGGCCAGCCCGATCACGGTCAGGGTGCTGTGCAGGGCCTGTTCGGTAGGCCACAGCGGGTGAACCCAGCTGATTGCGAACACCGCCAGTACGGTGGCAAAGGCCAGCTTCTTGGGGCCCGAGAAGCGGTGGGTGGTGGGCGAAGTGGACGTCGGGAGGGCAGGCGCGGACATGGGAAATCGATCAGGACAGGACGGGGCGTCTGCCGGCAGGTTCAGACACTGAGGCGGTCGCCGCGGTCGAACAGCGCGGCCATTTCAGGCTTGGACAGGAACACCCAGGCATAGGCGGCCAAGGCCATGCCCAGCGGGCCGGCCAGTACGCCCAGCCAGGCTGCGCGCTGGCACCAGGCCAGCCCGGTGCGATGTGACAGCTGGCGCGCGGTGTGCAGCTGCACGAACCCCAGCACGGCGGCCAGCCCGGCGATCGACGCATAGACCGTGGTCAGCATCCAGGCATCGTCCAGCCCGCGTGACTGGGCCACCCAGCCGCTGAGGCCGAGGAACGCCACTGTGGCGACCCAATGGAAGCCGGCCAACGCGTAGAACAGCACTTTCAGCGTCTGCAGATGGCTGGTCAGCTGCAGCTGCGCCAGGGTCTGATGTGGCAGCGGCGGCGGATTGCCGGAGGCAGTCATGCGGTCGTGGCGGGAAGGTCGAAGGCAGCCTTGACCTGCGGGCGCAGCAGGGTGATCAGGCTGAACACCCCCAGTGCGGTGCCGATCGGCGTGAACAGGCAGGCCAGGCCGGCCACGATCAGGCACAGCAGGTAGCGGCGGCGACGGGTCAGGCAGCGGCCGGCGTAGGCCACGAACGCACCCAGGGTCACGCCACCGAACACGATGACGCAGCCGACGATGGTGAACATCCAGCCGAACAGGCGCTCCTCGGCCGGCGATGACGGCTGGCCGCCGGAATTCATCGGCAGGTTGCCGGTGAGCGCGGTGATGCCCAGCACGATGTGGATGATGAAGATCAGCGAGAACAGCGCGATCAGGGCGCCGACCACGTAGTGCGCGATGGCCAGCATGCGCAGGTGATCGGCATCCTGCGCGCTGAACACCGGTACCGTCGCCAGCGGCGGCGGCACGGGGGCGGGCGACAAGGGGGGCGTTGCGTCCATGCGGGCTCCTGGGTTGCCGGGATCAGCCGATGTGGACGCGCTCGGCGCCTTCGGCGGTGACCACCTGGCCGATGGTCCAGTGCTCCAGGCCCTGCGCCTTGACCGCGTCGGACACTGCAGCCACCTGGTCCGGCGCCACGATCAGCACGAAGCCGATGCCGCAGTTGAAGGTGCGCCACATTTCACTGTCGGCCACCGCGCCTTCCTTCTGCAGCCACTGGAACACCGGCGGCAGGGTCCACGACGAGGCCTGGATGTCCAGGCCCAGGCCTTCGGGCACCACACGGATGATGTTTTCGGTCAGGCCGCCACCGGTGATGTGGGCCATGCCGTGGATGGCCTCGCCGTGCGACTTCAGCAGCGACAGGATCGGCTTGACGTACAGGCGGGTCGGCGCCATCAGCGCATCGACCAGCTTCACGCCGCCTTCCAGCTCCAGATCGGCCGGGCGACCGGCGCGGTCGTAGATGCGGCGCACCAGCGAGTAACCGTTGGAGTGCGGGCCGGACGAGGCGATGCCGATCAGCACGTCGCCGGCGGCCACGCTGGCGCCGTCCTTCAGCTCGCTCTTCTCGACCGCAGCGACCGTGAAGCCGGCCAGGTCGTACTCGCCCGGGGCATACATGTCGGGCATTTCAGCGGTTTCGCCGCCGATCAGCGCACAGCCGGCCTCGGTGCAGCCGTTGGCGATGCCGCCCACGACCGCCGCGGCGGTGTCGATGTCCAGCTTGCCGGTAGCGAAGTAGTCCAGGAAGAACAGCGGTTCGGCACCCTGCACCAGCACGTCGTTCACGCACATGGCGACCAGGTCGATGCCGATCGTATCGTGGCGGTTCAGCTGGTGGGCCAGCTTCAGCTTGGTGCCCACGCCGTCGGTACCGGACACCAGCACCGGCTCGCGGTACTTGTTGGACAGGTCGAACAGGGCGCCGAAGCCACCCAGGCCACCCATCACTTCCGGGCGGAAGCTGCGCTTGACCAGGGGCTTGATCCGCTCGACCAGCGCGTTGCCGGCGTCGATGTCGACACCCGCGTCACGGTAGGTGAGGGGGGAGGGGGCGGAAGACGGGGTGTTGGTCACGGGCGTCGGCGCTGGCAGGGGTTGAACGGGCGATTTTAACAGGCCGCATTGGCGCAAAGGCCGTATTCGGGCAACAATTCCCCCGGATACGTCGAGCCAATGGATGTCCTGATGCGCCGCAGCCTGATTCTGACCCTGCTCCTTGCGCTGAGCCTGCCGGTGGCCACGATGGCCCAGAGCGGCCTGCGCACCGAGGGTGATGTTGCAACCGCCACTGGCGCGTACGAGGCCGAAGTGCCCGTCAACAGCCAAGCCGAAGCCGACCGCAACGGCGCCCTGGCCCGCGCCTTGAGCGTTGTACTGGGCAAATTGTCCGGCGATCGCAGCGTGATGTCGCGTCCTGGCGTGGCGCAGGCGCTGCGCAATGCCAAGGATTACGTGGCCAGCTACGACTACAAGCAGGACCAGAGCGTGAGCGCCAGTGGCGCCCCCAGCTTCCGTACCCTGCTGGTGGCCCGCTTCCGCGAGGACGATGTCGATTCGCTGGTGTCGGCGCTGGGCCTGCCGCTGTGGCCGCAGCCGCGCCCGAAGCCGGTGCTGTGGCTGGCCGTCGACGACGGCAGTGGTCCGCGCCTGGTCAGCGTGCAGCAGGCCAACGCCGCCCGGCCGTTGCTGAACCGCGCCATCGAGCGCGGCTACAAGCTGGGCCTGCCCAGCGGTGGTGCCGCCGAACAGGCACTGGCCGGTGCCATCTGGCGCCAGGACAGCGCCGCCGTGGCCCGCGCCTCTTCGCGCTACTCGCCGCCGATGCAGCTGATCGGCAAGCTGTACCGCGCCAACGGTGGCTGGCAGGCGGACTGGGTGTTCGTCGACAACGGCCGTGAGCTGAACAAGTGGACCAGCAAGGACGCCAACGCCATGCGTGCGATGGCCGCCGGTGCCGATGGTGCCGCCGATGCGCTGGTCAAGCGCTATGCCAAGGCGGGCGCCGCCGTCGGCCAGGCCGGCAGCTACCGGGTGGTGGTCACCGGTATCAACAGTGCCGATGACTACCTGCGCCTGGCTGCCGGCCTGCGCGAGGTGCCGGTGGTGCGCAACGTCACCCCGCTGCACGCTTCGGCCGGCCAGCTGGAGCTGAGCCTGGAGATGACCACCGGCCTGGCCGGCTTCAACCGCATGCTGGGCGACAACGGCGTGCTGGTGCCGAGCGCACCGCTGCCGGCCCTGCCGACGCCGATCGATGACACCACCGGTACCCCGGTGGCCCCGCCGGTAAGCAACGAGTACCACCTGCGATGACTCTGACCCCGGAAGCGGAAATCGCGCAGTTCCTGCGCCGCCTGAAGTACATCCTGTTCGCCGGCCTGGTCGGCTGGGTGGTATGGCTGCTGGCGCCGATCCTGACCCCATTCGTGCTGGCGCTGGCGCTGGCCTGGCTGGGCGATCCGCTGGTGGACCGCATCGAGGCCACCGGCCGCTCGCGCATGACCGGCGTGGTGCTGGTGTTCGCCGCGATGGTGCTGGTGATCGTGGCGCTGCTGCTGGTGCTGGTGCCGATGATCGAGCGCCAGATCACCACCCTGATCGCGGTCGCGCCGCAGGCACAGGCGTGGTTGATGGAAAAGGGCATTCCCTGGTTCGAGCAGAAGACCGGCCTGGAAGTGATGCAGTGGATGGATCCGGACCGTCTGATTGAATGGGTGCGCAGCCACTGGCAGCAGGCCGGCGGCTTCGCCACCACGTTTATGGGCTACGTCTCGCGCTCGGGCTTCGCGATGGTGACCTGGGTGGTCAACATCCTGCTGCTGCCGATCCTGGCGTTCTACTTCCTGCGTGACTGGGACAAGCTGGTCGAGCGGGTGGCGTCGGTGATTCCGCGCAACCAGATCGGCACCATCAGCGCGCTGGCGCGTGAGTCCAACGAGGTGCTGGGCGCGTTCATCCGCGGCCAGTTCCTGGTGATGCTGGCGCTGGGCGTGATCTATGCCGGCGGCCTGTCGCTGGTCGGCCTCAAGCTGGGCCTGCTGATCGGCCTGATTGCCGGCCTGATCAGCTTCATCCCGTACCTGGGCGCGACCACCGGCATCCTGATGGCGATCGTGGCGGCGCTGGTGCAGGCGCAGGGCTTCGATCTGAAGCTGCTGATCCTGGTCGGCGTGGTGTTCACCGTCGGCCAGCTGCTGGAGAGCTACGTGCTGACCCCGCGCATCGTCGGCGACAAGATCGGCCTGCACCCGGTGGCGGTGATCTTCGCGGTGATGGCTGGTGGCCAGCTGTTCGGCTTCCTCGGCATGCTGCTGGCGCTGCCGGTGGCGGCGGTGACCAACGTGCTGCTGCGCTATGCGCACCAGCGTTATCGCCAGAGCGAGCTGTACGTGGGCGAGAAGCCTGCGATCGTGCTTGATGGCGTGGTCGATGCCCCCCATATCATCATTCCGAACGACAAGGGCCCCGACCTGAAGTGATGGGTGTGCCGCAACTGCCGCTGGCCCTGCATTACCCGCGGGACCAGCGCCTGGAGACCTTCATCGGCGCGCCGGATGGCGCGCTGGCGCAGCTGCGCGCGATCGCGGTGGGTGCCAGCCACGACTGGGTCTACCTGGAAGGTGCGGCGGGCACGGGCAAGACCCACCAGGCGCTGGCGATGTGTTCCAGCGCCGAGCAGGCCGGGCGCCTGCCGACCTACGTGCCGCTGGCCAGTGCGGCCGGCCGCGTGCGTGCGGCGCTGGATGGGCTGGAGGTGCGCGAGCTGGTGGCGCTGGACGGCCTGGATGAGATCGCGGGCAATCGCGAAGACGAGATCGCGCTGTTCGATTTCCACAACCGCGCGCGCGCTGCAGGCGTGACCGTGCTGTACACGGCGCAGAAGGCGCCGGGCGAGCTGGGCCTGGTGCTGCCGGACCTGCGTTCGCGGTTGGGCCAGTGCGTCCGCGTGCTGCTGCAGCCGCTGGATGAGGAAGGGCGTGCTGCGGTGCTGCGCGAGCGTGCGCTGCGCCGCGGCCTGGCCATCGACGAGGCGGCCATCGAGTGGCTGCTGTCGCACACCGGCCGTGAGCTGGGTGGGTTGATCACGCTGCTGGACTGGCTGGACCGCGAGTCGCTGGCGGCGAAGCGGCGGATCACCGTACCGTTCCTGCGCCAGGTGCTGGAAGAAGGCCGCCCTCGTTACTGAGGGTGGGGTTTGTTTGCAGGGCTGCGCCCTGCACCCGCCGAAGCCGAAGCCGAGGCAACGTCAACTTCAAAAGCTGGCTTCCTGAGGGGAGGCGGGGCGCTGTGGGCTTGCGGGGCCGCCGTAAACCCGTCCATGGGGGCTTGGTCGACGCATCCATGCGGCTCACACCCCGCAAGCCCACAGCGCCCCGCCTTCGACAAGTTCCCGCGGCTGTTGGTGGGTGTCGACCTTGATCGACACGGGTCTTGCTTGTGGTGGGTGTCGACCTTGGTCGACACCAGAGCAAGCGCAGCGAAGCGACCCGCTTTTGCTTTTCTTTTCTTTCTTCCGTGGCTGGACGCCCACGGAAACTGTCAGAGGCCGGGCGGGGTGGGCTGCGCAGGGGCGTGAGCCGCATGGATGCGGCGACCGAGCTTACATGGACGTACTTGCAGCGTCCCCTGCGCAGCTCACCCCGACCGGCCAAGCACGGCTTCTGCTTTCAATGAGTCCAGCCACGAGGGGCTCAGCCGTTCGCCGCCAACTCAACATCCAGCGCGCGCAGGCGATCCACGGTACCCACGTCGGTCCAACGCCCGCGATGGTGCTGCCCCGTCATCAACCCCTGCGCCATGAAATGCTTCTGCAGCGGCACCACCGAGAACTTCGGCGGAACACGCTCGCTACCCGGCGCATCGCCGATCACCGTGCGCCAGTCGGCCACGATCGAAGGGCGGTAGACACCGATGCCGGCATAGGTCAGGCACGGTCCTTCGCGGTCGTGATGCAGCAGCCCCTGCGCATCGAGGCGGTAATCACCTTCGGGGTGTTGCGCCGGGTTGTCGACCAGCACCAGGTGCGCCTGGCCCTGTGGTTCGCGCGGCAGCGTGGCGAAATCGAAATCAGTCCAGATGTCGCCGTTCACCACCAGGAACGGGGCGTCGCCCAGCACCGGCAACGCGTTGAGGATGCCGCCGCCGGTTTCCAGTGGGGTCTGCCCTTCGTACATGAAATGCAGGCGCAGGCCCCATTGGCTGCCATCGCCCAGCGTCGCCGGGAACTGTTCGGCCAGCCATGCGGTGTTGATCACCACCTCGCGCACGCCGAGCGCGGCGAGGCGTTCCAGGTGCCAGACGATCAGCGGTTTGCCAGCCACTTCCAGCAGCGGCTTGGGCGTGTGCAGGGTCAGCGGGCGCATGCGCTCGCCGAGGCCAGCGGCAAAGACCAGCGCCTTCATCGGGCCACGCGCAGCGGTGCGGCCAACTCGGCCAGTGCTGGCTTGATGCGGTCGTCCAGCAACTGCTGCAGCGGCGCCAGTTCGCGATAGCGCGGCAGCACTTCATCCAGATAGGTGATGAAGCGCGGCGCGTCGTCGAGGTAATGGCCCTTGTTGTCGCGGTAGCGCAGGCGGCAGAACAGGCCAAGGATCTTCACGTGGCGCTGGATGCCCATCCAGTCGGCATCGCGCAGGAAGGTGGCGCGGTCGGGCACCGGCAGGCCGGCGTCGCGGGCACGCTCGTGGTACTGCGCCAGCCACTCGTCCACACGCTCCAGCGGCCAGCTAAGGAACGCGTCCTTGAACAGGCTCATCGCATCGTAGGCGATCGGGCCGCGCACCAGGTCCTGGAAATCCAGCACTGCGGGACCATTTTCGACCGGCATCAGGTTGCGCGGCATGTAGTCGCGGTGGGTCATCAGCTGGGCCTGGCCCAGCGCGTTGTCCATCAAGCGGCGGTGTACCAGCTGCAGCCCCTCGATCTCGCCGCAGTCCAGCTCCAGGTTCAGGTGGCGCTGCAGGAACCATTCGTCGAACAGGCCGGCATCGCGCTGCAGCAGTGCTTCGCCGAACTGGCCGAAGTCGGCCGGCACCGGGATCGCCTGCAGACGCAGCAGCTGTTCGATCGAACGGCCGAACCAGTCGTCAGCGTTGCGCTCGTCGAGGATCTTCGCCAGGGTCGGGCCGCCGAGATCTTCCAGCAGCAGGAAACCGGCATCCAGATCCTGTGCCAGCAGTGCGGGCACACGCAGGCCGTGGTCGTGCAGCAGGCCGCGCATGCGCAGCCACGGCCGCGGATCTTCCAGTCCCGGCGGGGCATCCATCACGATGTGGCTGCCACCGATACTGGTGGTACGCCAGTAGCTGCGCATGCCGGCATCGACCGAGGCGCGTTCGACCACCGCGCTGGCATCATCGAGCTGGGTACGGGCCCACTGCAGGCGCTGCGCGCTGCGCTGGGGGTCGGAGGCGGGTTCGGTCATGCAGGCATATCCGGGCGCGCCGGGCGCGCCTTCGTCGGGAACAGGAAGGGAAGGGGAGCGGGGTCAGCGGCGGCCGCTGAACAGGCGCAGGACGGCCAGCACGGCCACCGCACCCACTACCGCACCGAGGAAACCGGCCGGCTCACCGGGGGCGTACCAGCCCATGTACTGGCCGAACCAGCCTGCCACCAAGGCGCCAATGATGCCCAGCACGATGGTCAGCAGGCAGCCCATGCGGTTGTTGCCGGGCATGAAGAAACGCCCAAGCAGGCCAACGAAGAAGCCGACCAGGATGATGTAGAGCCAGCTGCTGCTGCCGAACAGACCATTCATGCGCGCGATTTCCACCAAGGGTGGACGCAGCCTAGCAAGGCCAGGCTGCGTCCGTCACGGTGTGCCGTAATCAGCAGCAGCCGTGGTCGCCGTGGCGAGTGCCACTGTCGGCAGCCACCGGCGAACCGCTGGTCTCGCCGCGCAGGCTGGCGGCGTAGTGCTCGCTGATCACCTTGGACACGCAGGCGGTGACCTTCTTGCCCATCGGGATGTGCAGGAACTCGTTCGGGCCGTGCGCATTGGAGTGCGGGCCGAGCACGCCGGTGATCATGAACTGGGCGCCCGGGAACTTCTCGCCGAGCATGCCCATGAACGGGATCGAGCCGCCTTCGCCCATGTACATCGCCGGCTTGCCGAAGAAGGCCTGGCTGGCATCGTCGATGGCCTGGGTCAGCCACGGCGCCATGGCCGGGGCGTTCCAGCCGGTGGACGCCTTTTCAAGGTCCAGGGTGACCTGCGCACCGTTTGGCGGGTCGCGCAGCAGCGCTTCCTTCAGCAGCTCGCCGCAGGTCTTGCCATCGGCGGTCGGCGGCAGGCGCAGCGACAGCTTCACCGAGGTCTGCGGGCGCAGCACGTTGCCGGCCGATTCCAGCGCCGGCATACCGCCGACGCCGGTGACCGACAGCGCCGGGCGCCAGGTGCGGTTGAGCACCAGCTCGGTCAGGTCCTCGTTCATCGGACGCAGGCCGTCGACCATCGGGAACTTCTCGAAGATCTCGGTATCGACCACTTCGGCGGCGCGCTTGGCCTGTTCCTGGCGCTCGGCCGGAATTTCAACGTTCATGCCGTCGATCAGGATGCGGCCGGTGTCCTGGTCCTCGATGCGCGACAGCAGCTGGCGCAGCAGGCGGAAGCTGGACGGCACCACGCCGGAGGCATCGCCGGAATGCACGCCTTCGTTGAGCACCTTCACGGTGAAGTTGCCGCCGGTCAGGCCCCGCAGCGAGGTGGTGCACCACAGCTGGTCGTAGTTGGCGCAGCCCGAATCCAGGCAGACCACCAGCGACGGCTTGCCGATGCGGTCGGCCAGGTGGTCGACGTAGGCCGGCAGGTCGTAGCTGCCCGACTCTTCACAGGCTTCGATCAGCACCACGCAGCGCGCGTGCGGCAGGCCCTGGGCCTGCAGCGCCAGTACGGCGGCCAGCGAGCCGAAGATGGCGTAACCGTCGTCGGCGCCGCCGCGGCCATACAGCTTGTCGCCGCGCAGGACCGGGGTCCACGGGCCGAGGTCGTCGTCCCAGCCGGTCATTTCCGGCTGCTTGTCCAGGTGGCCGTAGAGCAGGATGGTGTCGTCGCCGGTTTCGGCGCCGGTAGCCGGAATTTCCAGGAAGATCAGCGGGGTACGGCCTTCCAGGCGCACCACTTCAACCTTCAGACCGGGCAGCTGCTGGGCCTTGGCCCAGTTCTCCATCAGCGTGACCGCCTGTTCCATGTAGCCGTTCTGCACCCAATTGGCGTCGAACATCGGCGACTTGTTGGGAATGCGGATGTAGTCGACCAACTGCGGGACGATCTCGCTGTCCCACTTGTCATTGACGAATTGGCCGAGCTTGGCGCTGTCCATCTGAAACTCCGATTGCATGGGCTGTGATCGCGACATTCTACGCCTGTGCCGTGGGTAGGGTTTTTCCTACATCACGTCGGGTATTTGGCTGGCTTTTAGAAATCCAGGAAACCGATAGGCTGTGTGCATGTGGTGACGGACACTGTTCCTACCGACGGGATTGCCGGTCGGGACGGCCAGAACCACAAGGAGATACACGTCGTGCCTTGGAGTGTCGTGTTGAGGGCACTGGTGCTGGTCGTGTGGATCGCTGGGGCGCATGCCGCCGAACCGATCGACATCAACCGTGCCGATGCCCAGGCGCTGCAGCAGGGATTGACGATGGTCGGAGCCGCCAAGGCCGAGGCGATCGTCGAGCACCGGCGCAGACACGGCCCGTTTCATCGCGTCGAGGACCTGACGCAGGTGAAGGGGATAGGGAAAGCAATCGTCGAACGGAATCGACAGCGGATCACCGTAGGCAACAGGTTGTTGCCGGCGGATCCGGTACCCGGATCGGTACCGGTGCGAACCGTACCGAGGCGCTGACAGCAGGAATCGTCGGAACCGGCAGGAGGCTGGTTCACCGGTCACGGACAGGAAGGCCGTGACCACCGACCGCCGCAGGACGCGGCACCAATCACCAGGATGGTGGCATCACAGACCTGTGGAAGGGGCTGAGATACAAACAGGACAGACGCGGCCGCGTGCAGGATGCAACGCTACCCCCACAGCGCAGGATGCGAGGGGGCGGCAGCAGGCCGACAAGGACGTAACGATTGCCCGGTACGACACATGGCTGTGTCGCCGGGCAGTTTCATTTCCGGCGCCTGGTTTTGCCGCGACCACCACGGGCCGATGGTGTACGGTGGCCGCTCCGCATGGAAAGGACCCCCGCTGGATGCTTCCGCACCGCCCCACGACCCTGATGCTCGCCCTTGCACTGGCCCTGCCGCTGCTGGCTCATGCCGCTGCGCCGACGCCGGCCGCCAAGCCTGCAGCTGCCGCTGCGGCCACCGCCGAGGTACGCGGGCCGACCGACCTCAAGCCGGGCGAATACCTGTGGCATCCGGAAATCTCGCCGACCGGTCCGATCGTGCTGGTGGTCAGCCTTGATGAGCAGCGCGCCTACGTCTACCGCAATGGCATCGCCATCGGCCTGACCACGATCAGCTCGGGCAAGGCCGGGCACGAGACGCCGACCGGTGTGTTCACCATCCTGCAGAAGGACAAGGACCACAAGTCCAACCTCTACAACAGCGCGCCGATGCCGTACATGCAGCGGCTGACCTGGGACGGTATCGCCCTGCATGGCGGCAGCCTGCCCGGACATCCGGCCTCGCACGGCTGCGTGCGCCTGCCGCAGGCCTTCGCGCAGAAGTTGTTCAGTGAAACCCAGCGCGGCGATACCGTGGTCGTGGCCGATGCCAAGAGCTCGCCGATGACCCTGGCCTATCCGTCGGTGCTGGCGCCGGTCAACGCACGTGGCCAGGCCTTGCCGGAGACCGAGGGCGGCGCGCCGGCGCAGGCCTGGTGGGATGACAGTGCGGCCCCGGCCGGGCAGGTCGGCATCCTGGTCAGCCTGCACGACCAGCGCCTGTACGTGCTGCGCGATGGCGTGATGATCGGCGAGTCGCCGCTGAAGGCCGACGCCTTGCCAGCCTTCCAGGGCACCACCCTGTTCGTGATGGGGCAGGGTTACAGCGATACCCCCAGCCCGCTGGACGTGAACCAGCGCCTGCACCAGTGGACGGCCTACCCGTTGCTGGGCCAGGACCGCGCCCAGGCCACGCCGGACCTGCTGGCCACGCCCTCGCTGCCGATGGCGCTGCCGGCCGATTTCGCCCGCCAGCTGTACCAGGTGCTGGTGCCGGGCACGACCCTGCTGGTGACCTCGCTGCCGGCGGTCCGCCCAAGCCCGGCTGAATCCGGAATGCAGCCGGTCTTGGAATCCGAGCCGCCAGGGTCCACCCTCAAGGGCAACTGAGTCCTCCTGTTGTGCCCATGACTGCATCCCGCCTGTGCCGGCTGGCCGCGTTCGGCCTGCTGGCGACCTCGGCCAGCGCCCCGGCGCTGGCACAGACGCCCGCCCTTGCCACCAGCGCCGATGATCTGGCTGCCCTGCTGTCGCGCAGTGCACCCAAGGCCGACCGCCACGTGCTGCAGCTGGCGGCGCACGCCATGCGCTGTGCGTTGCAACGGCCGGAGCTGGGCATCAACGGTGATCGCCTCAGCGTGATCGACTACTCGCGGCCCTCCACCGAGCCGCGACTGTGGGTGTTCGACCTGGCCCACCAGCGCCTGCTGTTCGAGGAATGGGTGGCGCATGGCCGCAACAGCGGCGAGAACCGCACCGAGCACTTCTCCAACCGCGATGGCAGTTTCATGTCCAGTCTCGGCGCATTCACCGCGCAGGAGACCTACATGGGTGGCAATGGATATTCGCTGCGCCTGGCCGGCCTGGAACCGGGCTTCAACGACCGCGCGCGTGACCGAGCGATCGTCATCCATGGTGCGCCGTACGTGAACCCGGCTACCGCGCAGATGCAGGGGCGGCTGGGCCGCAGCCTGGGTTGCCCTGCGGTGCGGCTGTCGGTGGCCAAGCCGCTGATCGATGCGTTGCGTGGCGGCACGATGGTGTTTGCTTACTACCCCGACCAGGATTGGCTGAAGCACTCGCAGCTGCTGGCCGGCGGGTGCGGTGGCCAGGGCACGCTCGCCACGCGGTGATGCACGACGGCGCGCGGCATGATGCAATGCGTGGATGAACATCGACTCCCTGCTGCACACTCCGAGCCAGGTCATTTCCAGCCTGGACTATCGCCGCGAACGCTGGCGGAATGGACTTGGCTGGACCCGCGAGATCCTGCGCCTGCCTGCGCAGGGCGATGACTGGGCGCTGCGCCTGTCGGTGGCCGAGATCGAGCAGGACGCCGCGTTCTCCGCGTTTCCCGGCGTTGAGCGCGAGCTGGTGTTGCTGCAGGGCAATGGCGTGCGCCTGCGCTTCGACGATGGTCGCGTGGCCGAGGTGTTGCCGCCACACGGACGCGTGCGGTTTGCGGGTGAGGAAACCCTGCACGGCGAACTGGTCGATGGCACCACCCACGACTTCAACCTGATGTGGAAGCGTGAGCTGCTGCAGGCCGAACTGCTGCACCGGCCACTGGTGGGCGCGATGTTCTTCTTCTGCGAACCGGGCGTGGCCTGGGCACTGCATCTGCTGGCCGGTCAGGCGGAGTTCGGTGCCGACAGCGGCCTGCCGGCGCTGCAGGCGGGCGATACCGCGTGGTTGGCGGCCGGCGAGCGCCAGCGGCACGCGTTGCAGGGCGGTGGCGAGTTGTTGGCGATACGGGTCAGTGCGGCGGCGGGATGATTCCTGGGCGCCGGTGGGCACCATCCACGCCATGCGTGGATGCGGCAACCTCAATACACATCGCGCCGGTAGCGACCGGCCAGCAGCAGTGCTTCCTTGCCCGCAACACCCAGCACCTGCTCGATCACCGCATCCACGGCCGGGGCCATGCCCTGCAGGCTGCCGCAGACCAGGATCGTGGCGCCTTCATCCACCCACTGCCGCAGCGTTGCCGCTTCGGCCAGCAACCGGTCCTGCACATAGCGATGCGCGCCGCCGTCGCGGCTGAACACGGCATCCAACCGCGCCAGTGAGCCGTCGGCCAGCATTGCCTGCAGTTCTTCACCGAAGTGGAAGTCATGCGCGGCGGTGCGCTCACCGAACAGCAGCCAGGTCCGTCGTGCGCCACTGCGGATACGTTCGTGCAGATGCGCGCGCAGGCCGGCAATGCCGGTGCCGTTGCCGATCAGCAGCAGCGACACGTCGGCGGCCACTCCATGGAAATTGTCGTTGCGGCGCAGGCGCAGCTGCACCGGTTCGCCGATGGCCGCGTGGTCGCACAGCCAGCCGCTGCCGATGCCAGGCGTGCCGTCCGCGCGCAGCTGTCGGCGCAGCAGCAGCTCAACCGCACCGTCGGCCATCACCGAGGCGATCGAGTACTCGCGATGGGGCAGCGGTTGCAGGGTCGCCAGCAATGCGGGCAGATCACCTGGGGGAACCAATGAGGGCAGGTGCGAGCGCGCGACGCGTGCCAGCAACGTCTGCCCATCATCCAGCACGGTATCCGCATCGAAGCGTTGTGCGTCCAGCCAGGCACGCACGGTGTGCGATGCATGCTGCGGGCCGATCTCGGCGATGTCACCGGCCTGCCACTGCGCATCTGCATCGGCCGGGGGCTGCAGGCGCAACCAATACACCGCGCCGCCAGGGCTGCCCGGGTTCAGATGCTCACGTTGCAGCAGCGTCCACGGCTGGTACTCGGCCGGGCTCCAGTCGGGCAGTTCGCTGGCGCCGCCGCCGAGCTGGCCCAGCAACTGCTGCCAATGGCGCAGCGCGGCCGGATCGGCGTTGTCGACTTCGATCGCATCGAACAGCGGATGCGCACCATGCTGTCGCAGCCACTGGTCGAGCTGGTGGCCGAATCCGCAGAAGTGGCCGTAACTGCGGTCGCCCAGTGCGAGCACGCCGTACTGCAGGTGCTGCAGCGCAGGCGGTGAGGCCATCACCCCGCGCAGGAACGGCAGCGCATGATCGGGTGGATCGCCTTCGCCAGTGGTGCTGGCGATGAACAGCGCGCGCTGGCTGTCGGCCAGCAACGCGGCGTCGACCTCATGCAGTCCGCGCACGCGCACTGGCACGCCGGCACCGCGCAGGGCCTCGGCGCTGCGTTCGGCCAGCTCACGCGCGAAGCCGGTCTGGCTGGACCAGACCAGCAGGATCGGTGCGACGTCGCCACAGGCGGCATCGTCGCGCGGTCGCCCACGCCACCACAGTGCGGCGCAGGCCAGCGCATACAGCGCGGTGGCGATGATCGCGATCTGCGTTTGCCGTGCCGGCGGCGCGCCCTGCCACCAGGCTTCACCAAGATGCAGCCGCAGCAGCGCCCAGCCGATCACTGCCAACAGGAACAGAACCAGTGCGTTGCCGAGCCACGCGCGCGATGGACGTGCGCTCATGCGTCCTGCTCGTCGAGCAGGCGCTGGAAGGCGCTGCTGAGGAATTCGCGGGGGCCTACGGCGGCCCGTTGCAGGTAACGCACGGCCAGCCCTTCGCGTTCGGCCAGCGCCATGCCCTGTTCGTGGCCGAGCACGGTCAGTGCGGTGGCCCAGGCATCGGCGTGCATGGCGTCGTCGGCCACCACGGTGACCGCTGCGGCGACCAGCCGCACCGGTCTGCCAGAGCGCGGGTCCAGGCTGTGACTGTAAGCCTCGCCATCGGCCTGGTACTGGTGCCAGCGATCACCGGAGGTGGCCACCGCCTTGTCCTCCAGCGCCAGCACCCGCGGTGGTGTTTCGGTGTGCGCGTCTTCTTCCGGTGCGGATTCCACCAGTACGCGCCAGGGGTGGCCGTCGGGCTTGCGGCCGTAGCCGGCCAGTTCGCCACCGACCTCGATCAGTGCAGCAGCGATGCCCTGATCGCGCAGCCAGGCGGCCACTTGATCGACGCCGAACCCCTTGGCGATCGCCGACAGGTCCAGTTCCAGTCCGCCCGGTTGCAGCAGCGCATCGCTGCGCAATTGCAGGCGCTGCCAACCGCAGCGCTCACGCGTTGCCTGCAGGGTAGCGTCGTTGGGCTGGCGGCGTTCGCCGGCATGTGCACCGAAACCCCACAGTGCCACCAACGGGCCGACGGTGGGATCGAATGCACCATCGCTGGCGGCGGCGATGGCCTGTGCGCAGGCCAGCACCTGGCGGGTCTCAGCCGGCAGCACGCACCATTGGCCAGCGTTGGCGCGGTTGTAGCGGCTCAGGTCCGAGCCGGGCTCCCAGGTGCTCATCTGCGCGACCACCTCGTCCAGCCGCGCCTGGATGCCGGCATGCAGCGGGTGCAGGTCGCGCTGGCGCGGCGCGACCAGCGACACGCTCCAGGTGGTGCCCATGGTGGTGCCACCGAGGCGGGCGATGTCGAGCTGGGGATCGGTCATGGTGGTGTGCTGCAGATGCGATGCCGGGGCTGCCCGGCATCGCGTTCCACGTCATTACTGCGGCAGCACTTCCAGCGTGGCCACGTAGCTAAGGCGGCGCTTGGCGGCCTGCTTCACCGAGGTCTTGTTGTCCTCGGTACCGGTTTCCAGCCAGTACATGCCAGCTTCCGGCCAGGTCACCTTGATCTCGCCCTTGGCATCGCTGGTGACCTTCAGTTCGTCCTGCGCGTTGCGGTAGCGGGTGGCGCCACGCACGATCTCGAATTCCAGGCCGGTGGCCGGCTTGCCGTCGACCAGCACGCGGAAGGTGGCTTCCTCGCCGGCGAACAGGTCGTTCGGGTGGCCGACGGCGACCAGCTCGATGCCACGGTTGGTCGGCTTCAGCGCGGTGTCGTTCGGCGCACCGTTGGTGACGAAGGTCTCCACGCGGCCGACCGACTGGCTCACTTCCAGCTTCTTCGCGTCCTTGGGCAGTTCGCCGAAGGTGGCGACGCTGCCGCGCCAGCGCTTGCGCTCACCGTTCTGCTCGTAGGTGGCGAACAGGCCGTCATTGACCGATGCGATGCGGTAGGTGCCCGGCTGCTTCAGTTCGATGTCGAACACGCTGCGGTACTTGCCGGTGGCTGCGTTCTGCGGCTGCACGGTGCTGCCGTCCGGCGCGGTGATCACCAGCGATTCCAGGCGCAGCGGCACGTGGTTGAAGTAGAACAGATCGTTGGAGACCGCACCGTCGACGGTGATCCACGGCGTGTTGCCGGCGATCACGGTCTGCGAGGGCAGCAGCCAGGCCTTGTGGGCCAGGGCAGAGAAGGGAAGGGCAGCGGCCAGGGCGGCGGCGAGGACGAGCGTGCGCTTCATGCGGAAGACTCCAGTGGATGCGGGGTGATGCGACAAGGAGGAGGGAATTACGACTTGATCCCCTCCGTCCCCTTTTCAGGGTCTGACGGCGAGGGTGACCTGGCCCAGTTCGGTGGCGCCCTGCGCCTTGCCGTTCTGTGCGGCAGTGGCCGGCCAGGTGAAGGGGATCTTCAGCAGTTCACGGCCGCCGACTTCGCGCACCGCTTCCACCACCAGGGTGTAGTTGCCCGGGGCCAGTTGCTTCAGTGCCGGCTGCTTGTCGTTGAACGACAGCGCGTGCTTGCCGGCCGGGCGGGTCGGGCCGGTCACGCCGTCCACCGGCACCTGCAGGGTGCGGCCGCTCTTGCGCCACCACTGGCGCAGGTCGGGCAGCCACTTGGTGCCGTGGCCTTCGCTGTTGCTGGTCTGCTGGTACCAGACAGACAGGTTTGCTGCGACCTTCTGGTCGGCGCCTTCCAGCCACACCGCCACGTACGGGCGGTGGTACTCGGCGACGTTGAGCTTGGGTACTTCGACGTTGATGTCGAGGGTGGTGGCATAGGCCGGCGAGGTGGCCAGCAGGCCGCTGAGGGCGATGGTCAGGGTGACGCGCATGGGGCGGCTCCGGAAACGAAGGAAAGTCAGTGGATCAGCAGCAGGGCGATCAGCAGTGGGATCATCAGGCCGAGGCCGACCAGCGGCCAGGTCATGCGCCGCTGCCGCGCATGCAGGTGCAGCAGGAACAGGCCGGTGATGCAGAACACCAGGCAGGCCACGGCGAACAGGTCCAGGAACCAGCCCCACGCCGGGCCCGCGTTGCGGCCCTTGTGCAGGTCGTTGAGGTAGGACACTGCACCACGGGAGGTCGATTCGTACTCCACTGCGCCGGTCTCGCGATCGATGCTCAGCCAGGCGTCGCCACCGGGGCGCGGCAGCGACAGGTAGATCTCTTCGGGCGACCATTCGGCCGGGCGCCCGCCGATGGCGATCCCCAGCTGGGCGTCCAGCCAGTGCCGGGCCGGGCGCGGAATCGGCGCGTTGCCGTCCTCGCGCGCGCCCAGCTGGCCCAGTAGCGCGGCCGGCAGTTCCAGATGCTGGTTCTGCACCTGGGGTTTGGCTTCGATCTTCGCGGCGTGGTTGAGGGTCAGGCCGGTCACCGCGAACAGCAGCATGCCGATCAGGCACACCGCCGAGCTGATCCAGTGCCACTGGTGCAGCGTCCGCAGCCAGAAGCCACGGTTCTGTTGCTGCTGCACGGTGGAAGAGGCAGGACGGCTCACGGCACGGTTCGAGGCGGACGGGGACTGCCCATTACATCATTGATGAGAATAGCTCGCAATTGCGTGTCGTTCTGTATCCCGGAGGGGGGTTATCGGCTGCCGGCCAGCGGCAGGCACTACCGCTACCGCGGGTCGGTAGATCCACGCCATGCGTGGATGAAGCGGTGCCGACCAAGGTTGGCACCCACCAAGGCGGTGCGCGGCGATCAGAACTTCGCGTTGAGCGAGATCCAGTAGCTGCGGCGCTGGTCCTTGGTCGCGTAGTCGTCCACGCAGCTGAACTCACTGGGATTGAGCAGCAGGCACGACTGCGAGACGAAGTCCTTGTCGAACAGGTTGTTGACCCGTGCGTTGACCGTCAGCCACGGCGTGGCCTTCCAGCTGCCGCCGAGATGGAAGATCGTGTAGTCCTCGTAATAGCGCACGTGGCGGGTGCCGGCACTGTCGATGAGCGTGTCGCGATAGCGGTCGTAGCGGCCCTCGCCAATCAGCGACACGCTGACCGCGTCATTGATCTGCCAGTTGAGGCTGGCGTTGGCCATGTGCTTTGCCGGCGTGGTGCCTGCGATCGGGCGTCCCTTGTCGGGGCCGCTGGTCTGCTCGCTCTTGGTCCAGGTGTAGTTGCCGCGCAACTGCAGGGTGTCGAGCAGGTCGACATGACCGGCCAGCTCGGCACCGCGGGTCTCGGCCTTGTCGATGTTCACGCTCTGGGTGAAGGTGCTGTAGCCCAGCGTTGCCCAACCCGGACCGATGTCCACGCAGTAACCGCTGCCGGCCGGCGCCACTTCGCAGTTCGGGAACGTGCCGCCGCTGGCGATCTTGTCTTCGAACTTGTTGAAGAAGCCGGTGACATTGAAGCCCCAGCGCTGGCCTTCGTAGTAGGCGGCCAGCTCGTAGTTGGTGCTGGTCTCCGGCTTCAGATTGGGTGAGCCCACCAGCGGCAGCACGCCCTGGCCACCGAAGCCGGTGATGCCCGGGAACAGCTGGTCCGGACGCGGGGTCTTGTAGCCGGTGCTGACACCACCCTTGAAGGTCCACGCGTCGCTGGCGTTCCACACCAGGTAGCCGCGCGGGCTGACGTGGCTGCCGAACACGTTGTGGTCGTCGTAGCGCAGGCCGAAGGTGGCGGTGAGGCTATCGGTCAACGCCCAGTTGTCCTCGGCGAACAGCGCCCACATGCGGTGCTTCTGCTTGGTGTTGCTGCGATAACCGGCGCCATCCATGCCGAACACGCCATCGATCATGTCGGTGTCGTTGTACTGGCCGCCGACGGTCAGCTTGTGCGCGCCGAAGTCGAGGTCGAGCATCGTGTCGAGCACGTAGCCTTCCAGTTCCATGGTGCGCAGCGGGCGCGGCAGGAACGCCTGCAGGCGCGCCATTTCGCTGGGATTGAGTGCGGTCAGCGCATTGCCACGGCCGGCCGCGCAGTTGTTGGAAGCGCCGGTGCGACGGCAGACGTCATTCCACAGCGTCTGCAGGTTGGCACGCTCATCCAGGGTCAGCGGCAGCGAGCGGCCGAGGTTGCTGCTCTTGCTGTGGGTCAGCGAGGTCTGCCAGGTGCCGAAGCTGTAACGGCCCTGGTGGGTCAACGACAACTGATCGCGCTCGTAGCGCTGGTAGGCGGTGTAGCCCACGCGCGGCTGCACCACGCGGCGGGTGACGGTGCCGCTGCCGTTCGGGTTGGGGATGACCGCGTTGCCGACGCGCCACAGGCTGGCCAGGCTGTCCAGGGTGCCGGTCTGGCCTGCGCTGTTGTCGTACTTCTGCCGCGACACGTCGTAGTCCAGCCACAGTTCGTGGTCATCGTTGACGCGGAAGTCCAGGCGTACGCCGGTGTTCCAGTTGGTGTTGGCCACCGACTTGCCACCGCCGCCGAAGCCGATGCTGCGCTCCCACAGGCTGCCGTCGGGCAGGGTCAGTGCATCCCACTCCGGATTGGAGGCTTTGGCGTCGTAGTAGCTGCCGCGCACCGCCAGGCTGAGGCGGTCCTTCAGCAGCGGGCCGCTGAGGTACAGGTCGGTGGTGCGTGCATCACCGAACTGGTCATCCTGCTGCACGGTGAAGCCCTGGGTCACGGCGCCGTGCCAGCTGTCCTGGTTGCGTCGGGTGATGATGTTGATGACGCCACCCATCGCATCCGAGCCGTACAGCGTGGACATCGGGCCGCGCACCACTTCGATGCGTTCGATCGCATCCAGCGGCGGCAGGTAGGCGAACTGGCCGCCACCGAAGTTGTTCGGATACAGCTGGCCGACATTGCTCTGGCGACGGCCGTCGATCAGCACCAGGGTGTACTCTGACGGCAGGCCGCGCATGGAGATGGTGGCACGACCGTTCTTGTCGCTGGCTTCCAGGCCGACATCGATACCTTCGACGTCGCGCAGCGCGTCGACCAGGTTGGTGTAGGGGCGCTTGCTGAGTTCTTCGCGACTGACCACGCTGATGCTGGCCGGTGCATCGACCACCTTCTGCTCGAAGCCGGAGGCGGTGACCACCACCTTGTCCAGCGTCTGCGGCGCGCCGGAAGCGTCACCGTGGGCGAAGGCAGGGGCGGTCATGGCCGCCAGCACGGCGCTGGTCAGCAGGGTACGGGACAGGGACGAACGGACACGATGGCGCTGGGCCATGGCAGTAACCTCGAAGGATGCAGGGTGATGCAATGCCAGGCGCGAATGGCGCGGCATGCACGGGGAGGCCCGGTCAGGGGCGGCAGGGATGAAGCAGGCAGCGGCGCGCTGACGCGACCGCGCAGGCGGTCACGCGGGGCCGTGAATCAGGCGAGCGGCGGCGCCTGGCCGCGTTGCTGGCGGCGCCCGGGCGCGTCGGCCCAGGGCGTGTCCGGAGCGGCCAGCGGCCAGTCCGGGCGCACACCGGGCATGGCCGGCGTGGCGGGTACGAGTTCACGTTCGGTACGCAGCCACTGGCTGGCCAGCAGCAGCGGCGGGGGAGCCTTCTCGGCTGATTTCACCGGAGCTGCAGCACAGCGACGCAGCTTGGCCGGGGCCTCTTCCTGCAGGGGCGCTTCGCCACCGCGTTCTTCCAGCGGCATCTGCACGGCCATTCCGGCTTGCCCGTGTGGCAGCAGTGGCAGAGTACCCAGCAGCAAGGCCAGCATCGCCACCCACGCCAGCAGGCTGGCCAGCGCAGGACGCTGGCCACGCATGGCGGTGCCCATCTTGCGATGAATGAGTGGGCGAGGGCGAAGCGGGCGCAGCAAGCAGGGGTCCCCAGGGGTCTGCCGGCAGCGGCCGGCATCAACGGGGCGTGATTGTAATGAGAGCCGTTAGCTGTTGCAAATGAGAATGATTGCCAAAATGTCGCAGGCTGGCCAGATGGGGCTCAGACTTCGCTCCAGCGCCGCAGCAGGTTGTGGTACACGCCGGTCAGCTGCAGTACCGCTTCGGCGTCGCCGCCGGTCTGCCGCAGGCGCTCGATCGAGCCGTCCATTTCCCACAGCAGGCGGCGCTGCACATCATCGCGGATCATGCTCTGCACCCAGAAGAACGAGGCCACGCGCGCACCTCGGGTCACCGGCCGCACTTGGTGCAGGCTGCTGGACGGATACACGATCAGGTCGCCCGCCGGCAGCTTCACTTCATGCTCGCCGTAAGTGTCGCTGATGATCAGTTCGCCGCCCTCGTACTCGTCCGGCGCCGACAGGAACAGGGTGCAGGAGATGTCCGAACGCAGCTGTTCGCCGTTGGCCAGGTTCATCACCGCGCCGTCGACGTGGAAACCATAGGTGCCGCCACCGCTGTAGCGGTTGAAGCGTGGCGGCAGGTATTTCAGCGGCAGCGCGGCGCTGAAGAACAGCGGGTGCCGGGCCAATGCGACGAGGACGATCTCGCCCAGTTCGCGGCGCAGCGGTGAGGCCTCGGGCAGCTGCTGGTTGTGCTTGGCCTGTGCGCCCAGATGGCCGACCGTCTCGCGGCCATCGGTCCAGTCGGCGGCATCCAGCCGGCGGCGGAAGTCGGCCACCTGGTCGGCGCTGAGAATGTCGGGGATGTGCAGCAGCATGCGGGACTCCTCAGAGGGACGGCGGTGCGACCAGGGCGCGCACCTGTGGATGCGGCGATGCGGCCAGTTCCGGGACGATGTGCGCCATGAACGCCGGGCTGCCGTGTGCCAGTGCAAGCCGCAGCCAGTGCACGGCCTGCTCGATCTGGCCGGCCTGCAGCAGGATCGAGGCGTAGTTGGCCTGGCCGCGGAAATCGCCGGTCTCGGCCGCGCGCCGGTACCAGCCCAGGGCGGCCTGCGGATCGCGCTCGATCTCCAGGCCATCTTCGAGGTGGCGGGCCAGCAGGTTCATCGATTTGGCATGGCCCAGGTGTGCGGCACGGGTATACAGGGCCAGTGCCTGCGCGCGGTCCTGGGTCACGCCGCGGCCGGTGGCCAGCAGGTTGGCCAGGTTGTACAGGCCCCAGTCCAGCCCGCTATCGGCGGCGCGGCGGTACCACACCGCAGCCAGCGCCGGGTCGGGCGCGGTGCCCTGGCCCAGTTCGTGGCAGCGGCCAAGCATGTTCATCGCCATCGGCGCGCCGTTGTTGGCGGCGGTTTCGTACCAGAGCAGTGCCGCCGAGGCGTCCTGCGCGGTGCCTTTGCCTTCCATGTGCATCTGCGCGAGCAGCAGTTGTGCCTCGACCTGCCCGGCCTGCGCAGCGTCGCGCACGCGCGCGAAGGCAGCCTGCGGATCGTGCTGCAGCAGCTCGGCCAGGGCGTCGCTGTCGATGGGGGTAAGGGTCGCCATGGGGTGAGTATCGCCGGAAACAAAAACGGCGGCAGGAGAGCCTGCCGCCGTGGTGGAGCGGAGTTACATCAGAACTTCACGTTCAGTGCCAGGGTGGCCGAGCGACCCGGGGCGATGCTCGCGTAGTGCGAGGCATAGGCTTTGGTGAAGTAGGTCTTGTCGGTCAGGTTCTGCACGTTGAGCTGCAGGCTGATGTTGTCCTGGATCGCGTAGCTGGCCATCGCGTCGAAGCGGGTGTAGCTGGCAATCCACTTGATGTTGGCAACGTCACCGTACTGCTTGTCCGAGTAGAACGCACCAGCGCCGATGGTCAGGCCGATCGGGAAGCGGTAGGTGGTCCACAGGTTGGCGCTGTGCTTGGCGGTGTTCGGGAACACGTTGCCGTTGTTCGGCGACGGCACGTAAATACCGCTCGGGCAGGTGCGGCCGGAAACGGCGCAGACAAAGCCGTTGTCCTTCAGTTCCGAATCCAGGTAGGTGTAGCCGCCGTACAGGCTCCAGGCGTCGGTCAGCTGGCCGTTGAAGCCCAGCTCGAAGCCGTTGATCTCCTTCTTGCCGGCGTTCTGGCTGGTGCCGTTGTCGACGGTCACGCGTGCGTTGTTCATCACGGTGTGGAAGATCGCGGCGGTCAGGTTCAGGCGGTTGTCGAGCAGGTCCCACTTGGTGCCGAGTTCGAGGTTCCTGGTGTCCTGCGGCTTGAGGTCGGCCACCAGCCCGGTCAGGCCGTCGGAGCCATCGCCACCGTCCATGCCCGGCGGGGTCGAGGAGGTGCCCCAGGACAGGTAGATGCTGCCGTTGGCCACCGGCTTGAACACTACGCCGGCCTGGTAGTTCACGAAGTCGTTGTCGTTGCGCAGGCGGGGAGTGGTGCTGCCCGGAGTGAGCAGGGTGGTGGAGTAGTCGTCATAACGCAGGCCGACGTTGAAGCTCCACTGTGCATTGAGCTCGATGGTGTCGAACAGGTAGGCGGACTTGGTCTTGGTGCGCTGTTCAACGTCCAGCGCCTTGTTGCTGCGGTAGACAGTCTGACCGGCCGCCCACGGATCGTTCGGGTTCGGATTGTTGAAGTCGGTGCAGTTGTAACCGGTAGCGGCACCGGACACCGTGCATCGCGAACTGTTGGCAGCGAGGGGTTCCAGCGGGTTGGCGGTGCCCGGCGTCATCTGGTAGCTGCCACGGGTCATCTTCTCGTCGCTGTATTCCACACCGGCGCTGTAGCTGTGCTTGAGCGCGCCGGTCTGGAAGGCGCCGGTCAGGCCCAGCTGGTCCGCGAAGCTCTTGACGTCGACGGCGCGGCTGTTGGTGCGGCGCCACAGGGTGCCGTAGTTGTTCGGGTTGCCCTTGCTGTCGTCCGGCTGGGTCCACAGGTAGTCGTTGCTGGTGTTGCCCAGGCGCGCGATGTTGCGCAGCTTGTGGCCACCGAAATCGTAGCTGGCGTCCAGGGTGCTGATATCGGCGCGGGTACGCTGGAAATCACGGTCGACCAGGCCGTAGTAGTTGTTGCGGTCCGGCACCATCGGGCGGCCGTCGCCGTTCTTGGCCACGTTCGGGCCGTTGGTGAACGGGTTGTTGTACGGGAAACCACCCGCATCGGGCAGGTCATCACTCTGCATGTGGTAGTGGCTCGCGATCAGCTGCGCCGGGCCGTTCAGGCCGAACGCGATCGACGGCGCGATGCCCCAACGGCTGACATTGGCCGCATCACGACCGGCGATGTCCGACGCGTGCTTCATCAGGTTCAGGCGGGCGGCGATGCCATCGCCCAGCACGTAGTTGGCGTCCACGGTGCCGCGCGCGTAGCTGTCGGTGCCGATGCCCATGCTGGCGCTGGTCTCGTTCTTCAGCTTCGGCGTCTTGCTCACCAGGTTCAGGCTGCCACCACCGGAGTCACGGCCGCCGTAGGCCGAGCTCGGGCCCTTGACCACTTCCACCTGCTCCAGGTCGAAGATCTCGCGGGTCTGCGAGCCGACGTCGCGCAGGCCGTCGACGAAGACGTTGCTCTGCGAATCGAAGCCACGGATGAACGGGCGGTCACCGGTCGGGTTGCCGCCTTCGCCGGCACCGAAGGTGATACCCGGGACCATGCGCAGCGCATCCTGTAGGTTGGTCGCACCGGTTTCGGCGATCAGCTTCTCCGACACGATCGACACCGACTTCGGGGTGTCCAGCAGCTCGGCGGTGAACTTCGGCGAGGACGGATTGAACCAGCTGCCGCGCACCTGCACCTTGTCCAGGTCGGTGGCGTTGCGGGAGCTGGCATCGGCGCTGTCGGCGGCCTGTGCGGCCAGCGGTGCGAAGCCGGCGGCCAGGGTGGCGGTAGCGAGCAGGGAAACGCGCGGGGCGTGCTTGCGAGACGTGATGTGGGTCATGGTCTGGGTGGCGGTGGCTTGGATCAGAAAAGGGCGCGGGCCGAAGCGCAGGCAGCGCGACGGCATGTAGAAGGCGGTATCTGTAGAGCCGAGCCGACGCTCGGCTGGCAGGAAACGTAAACAGGCGCACGGCAAAAGCCGCAGGGCGCCTCAGCTGGCGTGCGGTGCGGGCGGTGCGTGGCCGGGGTTCAACCGCAGTGCGGGATCGTGCAGCTGCCAGCGCAGGGCGTTGGAGCGCCATAGCGGAACATGCGCGACCAGGACGGCGCGCGGGGGAGCCAGTCCGGTACAGGGCGTGGTGCCCTCGCCATCCAGCGGCGGCTCCGGTGCTGGCGCGGCAGGGTGCGGGCACTCGTCCGCCGGCGGGGCCGGCATCGGCATGACCTGCTGCAGATCATCAGCGTGTGCCTGCCAGCCGTGGGCAGCCGGGTTGTTGCCGCGCCCTTCGTGCAATGCCGACCAGCCCAGCAGCAGCGTCAGCAGCACGACCACAAGCAGCGGCCACCCTTGACGGGCAAGCTGGCACAGCGTGGCGGTGGGCGCGGGCGAAGCCATGGCGCGGGGGCCGAGTCGTTACGAAGATGTTACGTAGAATAACATCAACGATAATGATTCGCATGTACGGGACGTGGCGCCCCCCCGAGGCGACCCCGGGGCGCCCTGGGAGGGTCCTCATGGCCTTCCGGTAGATCCACCCCATGGGTGGATGCTCTCTGGCGGGGCGCCCTGTGAATGATCTCTCCGGGCGGGGCGCCGCCTCAATCCCGGTCGTCGCGGGTCCAGACGGCGTCGTGTTCGCGCTTCACCGGGAACTTGGGCACAGGGCTGTAGGCGGGCGCACACAGGGCGCGGCCGTCACGCACGTCGAAGCGCGCGCCGTGCAGTACGCACTCCACACTGCCTTCGGTGGTGTTGAATTCGCCCGAGGACAGCTCGAACTCTTCATGCGTGCACTGGTCTTCCAGGGCGTACAGCTCGCCGTCGAGGTTGAACACCACGATCGGCGTGCCGGTCACCTCGTCGAACACGCTCTTCATTTCACCCGGCAGCAGCTCGTTGCCGGCACAGACAAAGGTCCAGGCCTCGCTCACGCGGCGGCTCCGGCCAGCGGCTTTTCCAGGATCTCGAAGCGCAGGTCGTCGCGCTTGGGAATGCCAAAACGCTCGTCGCCATACGGGAACGGCTTCTTGATGCCGGTGCGGCTGTAGCCGCGACGCTCGTAGAAGGCGATCAGCTCGTCGCGCACGTCGATCACCGTCATCTGCATCACCGGCACGTTCCATTCGCGTGCGGCGTGCGCTTCGGCAGCGTCCATCAGCTGCTTGCCGACGCCGCCACCCTGCTGGGCCGGGTCGACCGAGAACATGCCGAAGTAGCCCTTGCCGTCGACATCGGCGACGTGGGCGCAGGCCACCAGCTGGTCCCCGCGCTCGGCCAGCAGGATGGTGGAGCGCGGGCGGTCCAGGTCGGCCTGGATGCCCTCGGCGTCGATGCGGGCACCGTCCAGCAGGTCGGCTTCGGTGGTCCAGCCGACGCGGCTGGCGTCACCCCGGTAGGCCGAGGTGACGAGGGCAATGAGGGCGGGGATGTCGGCCGACGTGGCGGCGCGGAAGGTCAGGGTGCTCATGGGGACATTCTATGTGGGGCGGGGAAGGGCGCGGGAGGCTGCTGGTTGACGTGACTTTGCCGAGTTTGGCCAATGCGTGGACTTGACGCCATATTCATTATTCGTTCATATCTGTGACCAGCACCCGCCCACCGTGAAGCAACGCGTGGCTGTCTGCCGGCGTGGGTGCCGCCTGGTCGAAGGCCAACTGCCGTTCGGCGCAGGTGGGGCACACAGGGACGTCGATCCAGGGAGGATCTGCATGCAGTCTGGCCTCATTTCTCATCCGCGCGCCGCAATGGCTGCCAAGGGTCTGCTTCTCGGTGTCGTTGCCCTGTGCGTGCTGGCACCGGTCGGCGTTTCCGCCCAGATCGTTCCCACCTGGCGGCAGGAGTACGACAAGCGACTGAAGTACGGGGACCTTGTCGAGCCGCTGAAGGGCGAGATCTTCGGCGAGCAGGTCAACCTCTATGACGGTTCGATCAGCTTCAAGGCCACGGATGTTTCGATTCCGGGCAATGGCAGCCTGGCGATGACCTTGGGCCGCAGCTACCGCGATGGCGATGGCAGTAGTGAGAGCCCATTCTCGGATTGGGATCTGGATATTCCGTCCATGTCCGGCGTCTATGGTGATCTGCCGGAGACCGCTGCTGTCGGCTACTGGGCGCCTGCTGCGCGCTGCAGTACGGTGGCGGCGCCCCCAGCGCTGGAGGTCTGGAACCGTCGCCAAACCCAGACCGTCAATTTCAGTCCCACTACATTCTGGGATGGCGTGCGCCTTTCCCTGCCAGGCGGTGGTGGTGAGCCGGTCCTGGGAGGCAGCGGTGATGCGCGCCAGCCGCAGCCACAGTTTGGCGAACCGGCGCCTTGGAATACCAAGGGCGGCTGGACGTTCAGTTGCCTGACCGCCCTGAAGAGCGGACAGCCGGGACAAGGCTTCCTTGGTCATGCGCCCGACGGTACCAAGTACTACTTCGACTGGATGGTCGCCAAGCCCCACAACGGTGCAACGCTGCAACCCTACGGGCCAGAAAGCAATGCACTGCTGAATCGAAAGCGTGTGTTCCTGTACCCATCGCAGGTTGTGGATCGCTTCGGCAACTGGGTGCGCTACGAGTGGAGTGGCGACCGGCTGTTGCGCATGGTTGCCAACGATGGCCGCGAGATCAGCCTGGGCTACAACGCGAAAGGACTGATCGCGTCCGCAACCGCTGCAGGGCGCACCTGGACTTACGGGTACACGGAGGCCGATATCCTGCGGACAGTGACGCTGCCGGACGGAACCCAATGGGTCTACAACCTGCCGCCGCTGTCAGTCACCCACAAGTATGCCGACTACATCGGGCAGAGCATCTGGGAGTACATGGACTACCCGGCCACATGCTCGCGCGTCAACAAGATCGTGCCCAGCGAGATCACCCTGAGCATCCAGCATCCGTCGGGTGCGCTGGGAACGTTCCTGTTCCGCCCGTTCCGCCACGGGCGCAAGAATGTAAAGCTGGATTGCCAGACCTCTGGCGACAATCACCTGTTTGCCGACGGCTGGAACTACACGCCGGTCTACCGTGACGCAATGTCGCTGGTGACCAAGACCATCAGCGGTCCGGGCATGCCCACTGCACAGTGGACTTATCAATACACCAATCTCAACGGTGCTTTCGCCCAGGACCTGGGCGGTCCAGTAATCCCGGTGGGCCAGGCAGAGCCGAAGATCACCACCGAAACGCTGCCCGATGGTGTCGTTCGCGTCTATGAGTTCGGCAAGGAAGTTGCCTACAACGATGGCCTGTTGTTGTCCACGACAACGCGATCGGGCGGCGCGGTCGTGCGCATTGACCGCAACAACTACTATCCGGATGCCCAGCTGGATGCGGCGCCCTTCCCGAAGGAGGCCGGCAAGGACTTCAAGTACGGTGCCAACGATCTCAAGGCCCATTACAACCGCCCCGTCCAATCCACCGTTGTGGAACAGGATGGCGTGCAGTTCACCCGCACCGTGCAGGCCTTTGATGCATTTGCGCGCGAAGTCACCGTTGTCGAAGCGAATTCCGCCGGCCAGAGTCGCACCAGCAGCACCAGCTACTACGACAATCCCGCGCTGTGGGTGAACGGCCAGGCGGCGCGCAGTGTGCTCAATGGCATCGAGCAGTCGCGCACCGAATTCGATACGGCCAAAGCACTGCCGTTACGCGTCTATGCATTCGGCCGCCTGGCGCAGCAGGTGACCTACGCAGCCGACGGCACGGTTGCCTCGGTGGCCGATGGCCGCGGCAATACCAGCCATCTGTCGGGATGGAAGCGTGGCGTTCCGCAGCAGCTGCGCATGCCGGCCACGCCCGAAGCGCCCAATGGCGCGGTGCGCACGGTTGCCGTCGACGACAACGGTTGGATCACCTCGCTGACCGACGAAACCGGCGCAACCACCAGCTTCAGCTACGACAGCATGGGCAGGCTGCGCAGCCAGCAGTTCCCTGGCGGCGACAGCGTGAACTGGAATGGCGTAACCATGGACCTGCAGCGGCTGGGTGGCGCGCAGCTGGGGGTGCCCGCCGGTGCGTGGAAGCACTCCCGCACGCAGGGCGGGCGGCGCACGGATACCTACCTGGATGCGATGTTCCGCCCGGTGCTGGTGACCGAAAACGCCAACAACGTGCTGGACAGCGCCGTGGTGACCCGCTACGACACCAGCGGCAAGACTGTGTTTGCCTCGTATCCCACGCGGCAGTTCTCCGATATCAATGCCACCCTGACCGGCACCACGACGCAGTACGACGCGTTGGGCCGCCCCACCGTGGTCAGTCAATCGTCCGAGCTGGGGGCACTGGTTACCCGCACGGAGTACGTGGGCAATCTGTCGGTGAAGGTGACCAATCCACGCGGCCAGGCCACGACGACCCGTCATCTTGCCTACGACCAGCCCAGCTATGAGATGCCGCTGACGCTGCAGCATCCGGAAGGCGTGGTGACCGAGATCCAGCGAGACACGTTGGGCAAGCCGCTGGCGATCACCCGCCGCAGTGCAGACGGCAGCCAGTCGCTGACCCGCCGCTACGTCTATGACGGCTACCAGCAGCTATGCAAGACCATCGAACCGGAAACCGGCGCGACCGTGCAGGACTACGACGCGGCAGGCAACGTGCTGTGGTCGGCGGCTGGCACGGGTTTGACCAGCACCACCGACTGCAACCGCAGTGAAGCGCTGGCCAGTGGACGTGCGGTGAAGCGCAGTTACGATGCTGCCAACCGCTTGTCGACCCTGATCTTCCCGGATGGGCGCGGAAATCAGAACTGGTCCTACGCGCCTGATGGTCTGCCTGCCGAGATCAGTACGCAGAACGACCCGGCCCGGCCGATGGTCGTCAACCGCTACCAGTACAACCGCCGCCGCCTGCTCAGCGGCGAAACCCTGCAGCATCCGGATCTGGGAAGCCTGAGCCTGGCCTATGGCTACGATGCCAACGGCACACTGGCGAGCAATACCTATCCGGGGGGGCGTGTCGTCAGCTATGCGCCGGATGCACTGGGTCGGGCGACGACGGTCGGCGGCTATGCAAAGGAGGCCAGTTACTTTGCCAATGGCGCGTTGGCCCGCTTTGTCTATGGCAACGGGATCGTGCACACGTTGACCCAGAATGCCCGCGGACTGCCTGACCGCAGCCGCGATGCCACTGCAGCGGCCGCAGTGCTGGATGACAGCTACGACTACGATGCCGGCGGCAATGTGATGGCCATTTCCGATGGCCTGCCCGGGGCGCCCGGTAACCGGGACATGACCTATGACGGCCTGGACCGGTTGCGGACGGTCACTGCACCGGGCTTCGGCAACGCCTTGTATGAGTATGACGCGCTGGACAACCTGCGCCGTGCGAAGGTCGGCAGCCGCGATCGTACGCACTATTTCGATCCGACGAATCGGTTGGTCAACGTGATCGAAACCGGAACCGGGGCAACCGTGACCGGTCTTGGCTATGACGTGCAGGGCAATCTTTCGGTGCGCAATGGCCAGGCTTTCGCGTTTGACTACGGCAACCGGCTGCGTGCGGCGGGTACAGCAGAGAGCTACGAGTATGACGCCCACGGGCGCCGGGTGAAGGCCAGCGCCAGTGGCAAGGGGGCAATCTACTCGTTCTACGACAACGGCGGTGTGCTGCGATTCCAGCGCAACGAACGTACCGGCAAACAGACCGACTATCTCTACCTGTCAGGCAGCCTGGTGTCCCAGGTGCATGGCGAAGCCGCACCCAGCGTTCCCGCGCTGAGTGCGCCGGGCTACATCACCCAGGGCAGCGTGAACCTGACCTGGAGCCCGGCCGGTGGTGCCAACCGCTATGAGCTGCAGCGTGCCCTTGCGGGCACCTGGAGCACGGTCTTTGATGGCGCGGCGCAATCGTTCACCAGCACCGGCCTGGTCACGGGAACCTATCAGTTCCGCGTGCGCGGCTGCCGGGCGGTGTGCGGCGGATGGAGCAATGTCGCATCAGTGGCCGTGGCATTGGCGCCATCCACTGTGCCGACCTTGAACCTGCCTGCCACGGCCTTCAACGGCAGCTACAACGTGGCTTGGTCTGCGGCTTCCGGTGCCGAGCGCTATGAGCTGGAGGAAAGCGCCAATGGTGGCGCATGGGCCCAGGTGCACAACGCCATCAGTCAGTCCAAGGCCTTCAGTGGCAAGGCAGCGGGAAGCTACAACTACCGGGTTCGCGCATGTAACCCGGTGGGATGCACGGGATACAGCGCCACGGCCGCAGTGACGGTGGTGTATCCGCCTGCCACTGCGCCAGGTCTCTCTGCGCCGGCACGCGCTGCGCCGGGCAGTATCGGCATTGGCTGGAACGGGGTGGCTGGTGCCACGCGCTACACCCTGCAGGAAAGCAGCAATGGTGGCGGATGGGTCACGCTGTTCGACGGCAACGCGGGTTCCTATGCCACCGCTGCGCGCGGGGTCGGCAGCTATGGCTATCGGGTTGCCGCCTGCAATGGCGCAGGCTGCGGACCGTGGTCGGCCACGTCGACGGTAGCGGTGATCGGACCGCCGACGATCGAGCCGGTGATCAGCGCGCCGGGCCTGGTGAACGTGCCGCAGTACAGCCTGAGCTGGTCGGTGCCGGCCAACAGCGAGAGCTTCGTGCTGGAGGAGAGTGCCAACGGTGGTGGCTGGACGGTGGTGCATAACGGCGGCGGGAACAGCTTTGGTGCCAGCCGTGGCAATGGCAGCTACGCCTATCGCGTGAGGGCATGCAATTTCGCGGGGTGCAGTCCCTACTCGGGCATCGCCAATGTCTCCGTGGTGCTTCCTCCCGCGGCCACTCAGATCTACGTGGCCGAGTGGCTCAGCACGCGCAAGGCGCCTTATCAGGTGCAATGCAGCGTCGGCTGGCGCGCGGTTCCGGGGGCAACGGAGTATCAGCTTGAGCCTTCCGGAGCTGGACGGCGCCTGTACACCGGCCCCAATACCTACGTGCAGTCGAGCGGCGGGACCTACTGCGCCAGTCTCTACATTGTCAGGGCCTGCAACGCCGGTGGCTGTTCGGCATGGTCCGCAGACTTCCCCGTCACCCGCGGCGTATTGAATTGGGACTAAGCCATGAATGGACTCTGTTCGCTGTTGATTCGGGCGGTGCTCACGCTGGTGGTGCTGGCGGCCTGTGTGGCTCCGGCGGTCGCACAGGAAGTCGTCGAGTACATCCACACTGATGCACTGGGTTCACCGGTGGCGATCACCGATGCCAGCGGAAACGTCATCGAGCGTACGGTGTATGAGCCGTATGGGACGGTGGTCAACCGGCCGTTGAAGGATGGACCGGGATATACGGGGCATGTGACGGACTCGGGGACCGGGCTGAGCTATATGCAGCAGCGGTATTACGACTCGGGGCTGGGTGTGTTTCTTAGTGTGGACCCAATTTCTGCATCGAGCTCAATGTTTGGACGCTACTTCTACGGTAACAATAGCCCCTACAGATTTGTGGACCCGGACGGGCGTGCGTCTGAAGAGAAAAGCCAGAGGAGATCCGCAGTGGTGGGAAGCAAAATAAAGAATGGGATGGTCGCTCCAGGTAGCCGTATGGGAACTCTGGGAGCTGCGAATGCTGCATCAGGTTCGAATGGAAGCTATGGGCGAGAGCCGCGGGCATCCGATCCTGAATGGACCCGAGATCCTAAAGTAAAGGGGCAGATGGAGAGCGCTTGGAATGATTCGAACCCGTTCGCCCCGGCCGTTCGCAGAGGGGAGTCTGGGTCTCTGAAGCGAGAGAACGGCGGATGGATCGTCCAGTTTGTGGGAGAGGAAGGCCATGAGTTGGTAAGGTCGCCCGCGGGAACCAGGGACAGAATGTCAATGGAATCCACTGGAAAGCCTTCTGAATTCGAATGCGGATGTATAGTAAAGGGATATTTTCATACGCATCCAAATACAAGGGCAGAGGGTTATTTCCCTGGTACAAACGGGTATGACTACGACTATCAATTACAGCAGGGAGTCCCCGGTATGATTCGGGGGCATGAGGGTTATGAGTTCATCCCCATTCCGGGAGGTCGCTAATGATAATTTATAGGCTGACGCTTGGTTCAATGCTGTGCCTTGTCGCAACTGCGGGTTGTTCGGCACGAGAGGTAAAGGAGGGCGGGCATGTTGATGCATGTATGTCGGTAATAGCTGACTACGTGAAGGCCTCGCGGGGGTGGGGCAGAGATCTCTACGACATTGTTCCCGAGGGTAAGGAGGGGCCGCTTCGGGGATATGCAGTAATGCATCGTGACGACAAGGGCAGGTTGCCCTCAGAAGAGCTTAAATCATTTCACGTTGATTTGGATTCGAGCTGCAAGGCTGTCGTCGCTGAACTGGGTTATCAGTGATCAAGGGTGTTCTCGCGAGAGTTGTTCGTGTCCGTCGGTATGGACTGGTAATTAAGGTTGAATGAGGCTCGCATTTTTCTTCCGGTAGGGGCTAAGTGACAGTCATTATTGAGAGCTATCCTGTCTGCTCTACCTTCATTCTAGGCGCTATGTGGGTAAACGCATTTGCGGCTCACAGGATGTTGCTGAAAATCGAGCGTGAACGGCCGGAAGTACTCGCTGCAGTCGGAATCATCAAGGTTGATTGGTGGCTTAGGTGCTTGCGCGGTATTGCAGTGCTTGCCCTTACTTCCAAAGGGAAGACGCTCCATCAGGGGGGACGGTGGGTGTTGAGGGGCGTCGTGATGATGTACGTCTTCTTGATTGCCTTCGGGGTATCCATGCTTGTTGGCATGTAGAAGACGGTGCCTCAAGGCCGTTGATGGTGGATGGATCGGCATTACGGTGAGATTGCCCGTTCCTGGCATCACTCAGCGTTTCCCGGTTACACATCTGCTTGCTTGCGTCCAGCGCGCAATAAAAAACGCCGCAGTTTCCTGCGGCGTTTTCATACTTCCCAGGTTCTGGCGAATCTTCAGCCCAGCAGCTTGCGCACCTTCGCCAACGCCGTCATGAACCGCTCGATCTCGGCATGCGTGTTGTAGAACGCCAACGAGGCGCGGCAGGTAGCCGCGACGCCGAAGTACTGCAGCAGCGGGTGTGCGCAGTGCTGGCCCGAGCGCACGGCCACGCCTTCCAGGTCGAGTAGGGTCGCCAAATCATGGGCATGCGCACCGTCGATCAGGAACGAGACCACCGCAGCCTTCTCCGGCGCTTCGCCGATGATGCGCAGGCCATCGACCCGGCGCAGCTCTTCGGTGAAGTGCGCCAGCAGCTCGGCTTCGCGCGCTTCCACGTGGTCCAAGCCGACGTTCTGCAGATAGTCCGCCGCCACGCCCAGGCCAATGAAACCGGCGATGTTCGGGGTGCCTGCCTCGAACTTGTGCGGGGCATCGTTGAACACGGTGCCGTCGAAGCTGACTTCCTTGATCATCTCGCCGCCACCGAGGAACGGCGGCATCGCATCCAGATGCTCGCGGCGCGCCCACAAGGCGCCGGTGCCGGTCGGGCCGCACATCTTGTGGCCGGTGATCGCGTAGAAGTCGCAGCCGATCGCGGCGACGTCGACCTTGCGGTGCGGCACCGCCTGCGAGCCATCGACCACGGTGATGATGCCGCGCTTGCGCGCTTCGCGGCAGATCTCGCGCACCGGGTTGACCGTGCCCAGAACGTTGGAGACGTGGGTGACGGCCAGCAGCTTGACCTCCGGGGTCATCGCCGCGCGCAGCGCATCCAGATCGAGTGCGCCGTCAGGCGTGATCTCGGCTACGCGGATGGTGGCGCCGGTACGCTGCGCGACCAGCTGCCACGGCACGATGTTGGCGTGGTGCTCCATGCGCGTGATCAGGATCACGTCGCCGGCCTTCAGTCGAGGCAGCGCCCACGAGTAGGCCACCAGGTTGATGGCGAAGGTGGTGCCGCTGCACAGCACCAGGTCGCTGGGGCGCACGTTGAGGAAGCGCGCCAGCGTGTTGCGTGCGCCTTCGTAGGCGTCGGTGGCTTCGCTGCCCAGTGCATGCACCGCGCGGCTGACGTTGGCGTTGTAGCGGCGGTAGAACTCGTCCACCGCGCCGATCACCTGCACCGGCTTCTGGCCGGTGTTGGCATTGTCGAAATAGACCAGCGGCTTGCCATGCACTTCACGCATCAGCAGCGGGAAGTCGAGGCGGACGCGATCCCAGTCGGGGGCACCGCTGGGGCTTTCGATCGGGCGCGGCGTAGACAGGTTCATGCCACACCTGCCTCGGCCAACGCCTTGTCCAGACGGCGTGCCAGCTGCGCACGCAGTGCGTCCGGCAGGATCTTCAGCGGTTCGTGGCAGAACGCGGCACTGAGCAGTGCCTGCGCCTGTGCCTGCGGCAGGCCGCGCGAACGCAGGTAGAACAGCGCATTGGCGTCGAGCTGGCCGACGGTCGCGCCGTGCGCGGCCTTCACTTCATCGGCGTCGATCACCAGCGTCGGCTGGGTGTCGATCTCGGCATCGGCCGACAGCAGCAGGTTCTTGTTGGACAGGTTCGCGTCGGTGCCATCGGCGCCTTCGCGGATCTGGATGCCACCATGGAACACCACGCGGCTGCGGTTGGCGGCGACGCCGCGCCACAGCAGTTCGCAGGCGGTATCGCGTGCGATGTGGTCGATGCCCAGGCGGGTTTCGACGTGGCGGCGGCCATTGCCAAGCAGCACGCCGTTGGCGGTCAGCTGGGCGTTGTCGCCTTCCAGGCGTACGTTCAGTTCGTGGCGGCTGAGCGCGGCGCCCAGTTCCAGGTCGACGCGGTGGTACTGCGCATCGCGGGCCAGCACGGCGTCGGTGCGCAGGAAGCTGGTCTGGCGCGCGCTGCCGGCCTGCACGCGGGCGTGCTTGAGCACGGCATCACGGGCGACATGGGCATGCAGCACGGTGTTGTCCAGGTGGGCGGAGTCGCCCACGCTGAAGCGGTGCTCGACTACGCCCAGGCTGGCGCCGGCACGCAGTTCGATCAGGTGGCGATGATGCCAGGCCAGGTCGGTGTCGCCGGCGACGCTGGCGAACACCAGCTGCAGCGGTGCCTCGACCTGCACGCCTTCATCCACGCGCAGCACTACGCCTTCATCGGCCAGGGCGGCATTGAGGCGGGCGAAGATCTCTTCGCTGCGCTCGTAGCGGCGGCCGAGGAAACGCACGGCGTCTTCGCCAGCGGCCAGTGCGGCCGACAGCGGCTGCAGCTGCACGCCGGCCGGCAGGGCCTGCACGTCGCTCAGCGCGGCGTCCAGGCGGCCGTTGACGAACACCAGGCGCGGTGCCGGGATGTCCTCCAGCAGCGCGGCATCCAGCGCCGGGCCCTGCAGCGGTGCCGCAGCGAACGCACGGCGTTCCAGCTGGCGCAGCGAGGTGTACTTCCAGGCTTCGTTGCGGGCGGCCGGCAGGCCGTCGCGCAGGGCCGCATCCAGCACTTCGCGGCGCGCATCGCTGCCGCAGAAGGCCTGGGCCATCGAATCAAGCAGGGCGCTCATCAGACCGCCGCCTCGGGCACGACCCGGTCCTTCAGGAAATCATAGCCGTGCGCTTCCAGTTCCAGTGCCAGCTCCGGGCCGCCACTTTTGACGATGCGGCCATCGGCCAGCACGTGCACCACGTCCGGCTTGATGTAGTCCAGCAGGCGCTGGTAGTGGGTGATGACCAGGAACGAGCGATCAGCAGCGCGCAGTGCGTTGACACCATCGGCCACGCTCTTCAGTGCATCGATGTCCAGGCCCGAGTCGGTTTCGTCCAGGATCGCCAGCTTCGGTTCCAGCACGGCCAGCTGGAAGATCTCGTTGCGCTTCTTCTCGCCACCGGAGAAGCCTTCGTTGACGCCACGGTGCAGCAGTTCGTCCTTCAGGTGCAGCACGGCCAGCTTCTGGCGCACCAGCTTGAGGAACTGCATGGAATCGAGTTCCTCCTCACCGCGTGCCTTGCGCTGGGCGTTCAGTGCCGCGCGCAGGAAGTAGGTGTTGTTCACGCCCGGGATCTCCACCGGGTACTGGAACGCCAGGAACAGGCCGGCAGCGGCGCGCGCTTCCGGGTCCTGCTCCAGCAGGTCGACGCCGTCGAACTGCACGCTGCCTTCGGTCACTTCGTAGCCGTCGCGGCCGGCCAGGACATTGCCCAGGGTGGACTTGCCGGCGCCGTTCGGGCCCATGATGGCGTGCACCTGGCCCGGCTGGACGTCCAGCGACAGGCCCTTGAGGATTTCCTTGTCGCCGATGCGGGCGTGGAGGTTTTCGATCTTCAGCATGGTGGGGATTTCCGTGGGGCGGGCCGCGGCCCGCCGGTAAAGAGAATGCGTTTGCGAGGGGCAGGGGCGGGCGGTCAGCCCACCGAACCTTCCAGCGAGACTTCCAGCAGCTTCTTGGCTTCCACCGCGAACTCCATCGGCAGTTCGCGGAACACCTGCTTGCAGAAGCCGTCGACGATCATCGACACCGCGTCTTCCTGGCTGATGCCACGGGCGCGGCAATAGAACAGCTGGTCGTCGGAGATCTTGGAGGTGGTGGCCTCGTGCTCGACGGTGGCGCCCGGGTTCTTCACCTCGATGTAGGGGAAGGTGTGGGCGCCGCACTGCTTGCCGATCAGCAGCGAATCGCACTGGGTGTAGTTGCGCGCGCCATCGGCGTTGCGGTCCACCCGCACCAGGCCGCGGTAGGTGTTCTGGCCGCGGCCGGCGCTGATGCCCTTGCTGACGATCTTGCTCTTGGTGCGCTTGCCGATGTGGATCATCTTGGTGCCGGTGTCGGCCTGCTGGCGGTGGTGTGTGAGCGCCACCGAGTGGAACTCGCCCACCGAATCGTCGCCCAGCAGCACGCAGGACGGGTACTTCCAGGTGATCGCCGAACCGGTCTCGACCTGGGTCCAGGTGACCTTGCTGCGCGCGCCACGGCATTCGGCACGCTTGGTGACGAAGTTGTAGATGCCGCCGACGCCGTTCTCGTCGCCCGGGTACCAGTTCTGCACGGTGGAGTACTTGATCTCCGCGTCTTCCAGCGCGACCAGCTCGACCACTGCGGCGTGCAGCTGGTTCTCGTCGCGCATCGGCGCGGTGCAGCCTTCCAGGTAGGACACGTAGGCCTTGTCCTCGCACACGATCAGGGTACGCTCGAACTGGCCGGTGTGGCCGGCGTTGATGCGGAAGTAGGTGCTCAGCTCCATCGGGCAGCGCACGCCCTTGGGAATGAACACGAAGCTGCCATCGGAGAACACCGCCGAGTTGAGCGCGGCGAAGTAGTTGTCACCCACCGGCACCACGGTGCCCAGGTACTGGCGCACCAGCTCCGGGTGTTCCTTGATGGCCTCGGACATCGAGCAGAAGATGATGCCCTTCTCGGCCAGTTCCTTGCGGAAGGTGGTACCGACCGACACCGAGTCGAACACCGCATCCACCGCCACGCCGGCCAGCTTGGCGCGCTCGTGCAGCGGCACGCCCAGCTTGTCGTAGGTGTCCAGCAGCTCCTTGGGCACGTCATCCAGCGAGGCGTACTTCGGGCCCTTCGGCGCGGAGTAGTAGCTGAGCGCCTGCAGGTCGATCGGCGCGATCTCCAGCTTGGCCCAGTCCGGCATCGGCATGGTCAGGAAGTGGCGGTAGGCGTCCAGGCGCCACTGCGTCATCCACTCCGGCTCATCCTTCTTGGCCGACAGGGCACGGATGGTGTCCTCGTCCAGGCCCGGCGGCAGGGAGTCCGATTCGATCTCGGTGATGAAGCCGGCCGAATACTTGCGGCCGAGCTGCTCGTGGATCTCGCGGTTGGGGGTGTCGTCGTGGGCGACGTTTTCGATGGTTTCGGTGGCCATGGGGGGCTGCCTACGGATCAGGAGACGACGTCGACAGCGATGGTGCGGCGCTGTTCGTCATCGGCAAGGGGGAGAGGGGGCAGGATCTGGGCGAGGGTGACATCGCGCAGGGCCTCGGAAACCACGTCGTTGATCAGCCGCCAGCTGCTGCGCGCGCCGCACTTGGGCGCCATGCCACACTGGTGGTGGTCGTGGCTGCATTCGGTCAGGGCCAGCGGCCCTTCCATCGCTTCGACCACTTCGAACAGCGAGATCTCGATGGCCGGGCGGGTCAGGCGGTAGCCGCCACGCACGCCGCGCAGGCCTTCCACCAGGCCGGCCTGGGCCAGCGGCTTGAGTACCTTGCTGACGGTGGGCGGCTCCAGACCGGTGAATTCGGCCAGCTCGGTGGCACTGAGCACCTCGCCCGGACGGGCGGCGAGCACGGTCAGTACGACGGTGGCGTAATCGGTGAGTTTGGTGACGCGCAACATGGGGATGCGAGTGGTTCTTAAAGCGGACTGAAATTGTACGCTTTTCTTCGTCGCCATCCAACCCGGGCATTCAGCCGGCGCTGGGGCCGGGCCGGGAGGACACACCGGGGCCGTTGCCAGGGCGCAATGCTGCGCCAACGGGGTGATTTTCGCAATCACCCGGAATGGGCGAGAATCAACGTTCCTTTCGCTGCAGACTTCCCTTGCCGATGCCCAAGAAGATCCAAGCCCGCAAGTCCGCCATCCACGGCAACGGTGTGTTTTCCGTGGCCCCGATCAAGCAGGGCGAGCGCGTGATCCAGTACAAGGGCCTGCTGCGCAGCCACGGCGACGTTGATGCCGATGACAGCGGCGACGTTGAAAGTGGCCATACCTTCCTGTTCACCCTCAATGACGACTGGGTGATCGATGCCAACTACAAGGGCAATGACGCGCGCTGGATCAACCACAGCTGCGACCCGAACTGCGAGGCGGTGATCGAGGAAGACGAAGACGGCGACAGCCGTGGCGACAAGGTGTTCATCGAGGCGCTGCGTGACATCAAGCCAGGTGAGGAACTGACCTACAACTACGGCATCACCCTGGCCGAGCGTCATACCGCCAAGCTGAAGAAGATCTGGGAGTGCCGCTGCGGCTCGCCCAAGTGCACCGGCACCATGCTGCAGCCCAAGCGCTGACCGGTACCGGGGACTGCCGGCCACTGGCCGGCACTACCCGGAGGCTCTCCACCTGCCGTGCACGGCAGGGTCACCGCCGTGCAAGGGCCGTTCTTCCATTCTGTCGGCTCCCCCAACCGGAGTGCACCCATGGCAGAGCGATTGAAGGGCAAGCAGATTGCCATCCTGGCCACCCACGGCTTCGAACAGTCCGAATTGACCGAACCCAAGCGGCTGCTGGAAGCCGAGGGCGCGCGCGTCAGCGTGGTGTCGCCCGCAAAGGAGGCGACGATCAAGGGCTGGAAGGAGAAGAACTGGGGCGACGCCGTCGCGGTGGACATTCCGCTGGATGAAGCGGATCCGGCACGCTTCGATGCCTTGGTCCTGCCCGGAGGCGTCATCAATCCGGACACGCTGCGTACCGACGAGGTTGTACTCGGCTTCATCCGGGCAGTGGATGAAGCCGGCAAGCCTGTGGCGGCCATCTGCCACGGCCCGTGGTTGCTGATCAACAGCGGCCTTGCTGAGGGGCGCGACGTGACGTCCTGGCCGTCCCTGCAGCAGGATCTGGTCAACGCAGGTGCGAAATGGCGCGATACCGCGGTTGTGATCGATGGAAACCTGATCACCAGCCGCAAGCCGGACGACATTCCCGCCTTCAGTGAGGCGGTGGTCAAGGTACTTGCCGCCTGATGCGCTACGGGTAGTGCCGGCCAGCGGCCGGCACTACCTCATTTACCCAGCACGCCTGCCGGCACCAGGTTGCCCAGGTTCTGGTTGAAGGTGACCACCAGCTTGCCGTTCTTCACCTGTGCCGACTGCACCTGCAGTGCGCCGAGCAGGCCGGCCACGGCCGGGTCCAGCTTGTAGATCGGTTCGCGCTGGGCGTAGTCGCTCAGCCAGGCATTGAGCAGGCCGCGGGTGCGCGAATCGAGGCGACCGCCCTGGTTGGCCGGGGTGAAGTCATCCACGCTCGGCTGCTGCAGGTGGAAGCCCTGGGTCTGCGCGTCGTAGCGCAGGCCGCTGCTGAGCTTCACCGTTCCCAGCTTGGACGGGTTGCCACCGGCGGTGGCCAGTGCGACGTCCATGCCCAGGTTCAACCGTTCGCCGGCCGGAAGGCTCAGCTGCGGATGGCTCATGGTCAGGGCGATCAGGCCCCCCAGGGCGTCCTGGGTGCGCGGGAAGCTGCCATCGAGGTACTGCTGCACGTCGCTGGCACCGACCGACAGTTCGCGGCCGGAAATGGAAGGGGCGGCCTGGGCGCCGATCGCAGCAGCGATCAGCACGGTGGAGGCCGCGAGGCGGGTCATCAGGGAACGCAGGCGCATGGCGGTGACCGGTGAATGCGGAATGGATGGACCAAAGAGTAGCCTTGCCGGCTGAATCGCGCGTGCATGCCGCTGCAACGGTTCAGTCCAGCGATGGCCGCAGTTGCGCCGACTGGATCTGCCAGGCGCGGCCATCGCTGCTGGGCTGCACGCGGTACCAGCCGCCGAAGCGGAAGGTGCCCTCAGCGGTCACCGCGCGGATCTGCACCGGAACCTCCAGCAGCTGCGGTGGCTGGTGACCGTCGCGCGCGACCGGCAGTTCGCTGGTCAGGCGCAGGCTGCGCACGTCCGTGAGCTGGCGCAATGCGGCATCGTCGGCGCGTCGTGCATCGCTGGGCGGGAAGGTCCATGCGGCGTCGATGGCCTTGCGATCGCGATTGAGCAGGGCCATGACATAGGCATTGAGCATTCCCGCCGGCAGCTCGGCCTCGGCCGCGACGGCGGCAAACAGGGGATCGACATCGATGGCCTGCACGGCCGCTGCATCGCCTTCTGCGGCGGCCTGTGGCTTCGCGCGGGCAGCCGCCTCGGTCGTGGCCGGCGGAGCGGCATCCGCAGGATGAGGTTGCGATGGCGGCCGGGAACAGGCCAGCAGCACCAGCGGTGCGATCAGTATCAGGAACCTGCGCATGTCTGCCTCCTCCCCGAGGCGAACGGAAGGAGGCAGTGTATCGGCTGTGCCGCGATCAGCGGGAGGAGGGCAGCTGTTCCAGTGCATCCAGCGCCGGCAGCACCTGCGCGGCGATGGCGGCCAGGGCATGGCCTTCGGTTTCGGCGTGGCGCTGCACGATGTCGCGCAGCAGCTGGGTGGCGATCACCAGGGTCGCGCGCTCGTCGCCGCTGATGCCTGCGGTGCGCGGCGCCGCTTCCAGCAGGCGCATCAGGTCGCGGCTGGCGCGATGTTCCAGTTCGATGGTGCAGCGCCCGGTGCACTGCAACCCGTCCTTTTCGATGGGGGTCACCGAGATCCGGTAGCGGGTGGAGGGGCTGGCCATGAGGGGACGCTCGCCGTAGCTGTGGAGGATGTGCCCACCTTAGGCAAGGCCGTGCCCGGCGGCGATGGCCGGGGCTGCACGCAGTGTTCCACCTGGTACGTTCCGGGGCCGCAACGGACCACGCCCAGCCAATGGCGACGGGCCTGTACGCGCATTCCCGGGAATGCGGCAACGCTGTGTTGCGGGCTGTGGTTGGGACAAAAAAAACGGGACGGCCAGAGCCGTCCCGTCGGAATCCGCGTTGGGGCGCGCGCTTACAGCGCGGCGTCCTTCAGCTTCTTCAGCGGACGCACCTTCAGCTTGGTGGTGGCCGGCTTGGCAGCGAACCACTGCTCTTCCTTGGTGAACGGGTTGATGCCCTTGCGCTTCGGCTTGGCCGGCACATTGACGGTGGTGATCTTCAGCAGGCCCGGCAGGGTGAACGAGCCAGCGCCCTTCTTGTGCACCGAGGAGGCGACGGCGCTTTCCAGCGAGGCCAGCACAGCGCGGACGTCCTTGGCGATGACGCCGGAGGCTTCAGCGATGTGTGCAACCAGGCCGGACTTGGTCAGCACTTCCTTGATCGGCTTCGGAGCGGCCGGCTTGGCGGCTGCCTTCGTCGCGACTTTCTTCACTGCCTTCTTCGGGGCAGCCTTCTTAGCGGTCTTTGCCATGGTTTCCTGTTCCGTGAACGGTTGGTTGTTTGGTCGGCGCCGAACCCCGTCGGCAAGCGCAATGTAGGGCAACTCTCGGGCGCCGCCAATAGCCCGAAGCGCGGAAAGTGCATGTTTTTTCATATCCAGGCCGATTCAGTACATGGCCGGCAGTGGGGGATGGGGGTGTGGCAGCGCGCGCGATGGCCCGCGCCCGACCATCGTCGGAATGCGCGAAACCACTGAAAACAAGAGGGAAATGCGTTTCCGGTTGGCGAGGAAGTGTCCACGCGCCGGGTTCGGAAGACGACCTCCAGCGTGCGTCGGAGCGACGCAGGGCTAACGCCTCCCGTGCGAGGGTGACCGTTCATCACCGTCACGCAGGAGCAGCACATGGGAATCTCGCGACACGCCACCGCGCACTGGGAAGGCGATCTGAAGTCGGGCAAGGGGCAGTTGAGCACGCCGCAGAGTGGCCTGCTGGACAAGACCCGCTACGGCTTCAACAGCCGTTTCGGCGACGAAAAGGGCACCAATCCGGAAGAGCTGATCGCTGCCGCGCACGCCGGTTGTTTCACCATGGCGCTGTCGGCCAAGCTCGGCGAAGCCGGCTTTACCCCGACCTCGCTGGATACCGAAGCCAAGGTCGATCTGTCGCTGGAAGGCGGCCCGCAGCTGTCGCAGATCCGGCTGAAGGTGAAGGCGGTGGTGCCGGGCATCGACGCGACGCAGTTCCGTGCGATTGCCGATGACGCCAAGCAGAACTGCCCGGTGTCCAAGGCACTGAGCGCCGTGCCGATCAGCCTGGAAGCCGAGCTGGGCTGAGCCGGCGCATCTGTAGAGCCGAGCCCAGGCTCGGCTTCTGCAGGTCCCGTGATCTGGCCGAAGAACAGCCGAGCGTGGGCTCGGCTCTACAGTGTCCCTTTACCAATCGATGGTGCCGGTGATGACGGTCTGCACCTGGCCGCCCGACCAGACCTCGCCGTCCTCGTCGACCAGCAGCGTCAGGCGCGCATCGTGGCCCACTTCGCGGCCCTGGCTGACTTCGAACGGTGCGCGGCCGCGCGGCAGCGCATCGCGCAGGTCCAGCCATGCGGCCAGCACGGCGTTGGCGGCGCCGGAGGCGGCGTCTTCGAAGCGGCGTCCATTGCCGACGAAGGCACGTACCGCCAGGTCGAAGCCCTCGCTGCCATCGCTGAAGGCATAGGCGAACACGCCCATGCTGTCGGTGGACTCGGCCAGTGCGGCCACCGCATCCCAGTCCGGCTGCAGCGCGCGCAATGCGGCCTCATCGGCCACCTGCACCACCCACCAGCTGCGCCCGCCCTGCATGCGTGCCGGTGGCAGCGTGCCCAGCGGCCAGCCCTTCAGTGCGGCCTGCAGGCGAGGATCGGTCGCCTCGGCAGTCTCGGCCAGCTGCGCGCGCGGGGTGCGGATGGCGATGCGCTGCTGCGCGCCTTCACCGCTGACGCGCAGCGGCAGAGCACCGGCAATGCCGTCCTGCACCAGCACGCCCTCGACTGGTGTGGCGAGGCCCTTCTGAAGCACCGCATGCGCGGTACCGACGCTGGGGTGGCCGGCGAACGGCACTTCCTTCTGCGGGCTGAACATGCGCAGCCGGTAGCTGGCACCGGGTGCCTGCGGCGGAAACACGAAGGTGGTTTCGGGCAGCCGCGTCCAGCGGGCGATGGCCTGCATGCTGATGTCATCCAGGCCCTCGGCATCGAGTACCACGGCCAGCGGGTTACCGGCGCCGGCGCGCGGGGAGAACACGTCCAGCTGCAGGAAACGGCGGGTGGTCATAGGGGGCAAACTCCGTAGAACGAGAGGGGTACGGTAGCGCCGGGCCATGCCCGGCGTCCGTGTGCGGCGTTCGCCGGGCGTGGCCCGACGCTACCAATGGATGCTGCCGTCGATCACGCACTGCACCTGGCCGCCGATCCACACCGTGCCCTGCGCGTCGACCTGCACCTGCACGCGGCCATCGCGGCCCACTTCGCGGCCCTGGCTGGCCACGTAGCGGCCTTCTCGGCCGGGCAGGGCATCGCGCTGCCGCAGCCAGGCGCCGATCAGCGCATTGGCGCTGCCGGTCACCGGGTCTTCGGGTACGGCGGCCGCGTCAGCGGGGCAGAAGGCGCGCACCACGCGGGCGTGGTCGTCGCCGGGCTCGTCGGCGAACACGGCCAAGCCAGTAGCGTCGGTGGCCAAGCTCCAGTCGCGCAGGGCCGCCATGTCTGGCGCCAGTCCGCGCACGGCGGCGGCGTCGCGCAGCGGCAGCAGCCACCAGCGTGCACCGTTGTCCCACAGTTCGGGTACGTGCCCACAGGCAGCCAGCGCCAGCAGCTCCTTCGGCGCGGCGTCCGCGCTGGTGTCCAGTTGCCGCGCCGGGGGGCTGGCCAGCTGGATCTGCAGTGCCACGGCCGGACCGCTCACCCGTACCGGCAGCAACCCCGCCGCGCATTGCTGCAACAGGGCGCCGTCGCGCGGTTGCGCCAAGCCGCAGGTCACCGCCGCCCAGGCGGCGCCGACGCTGGGGTGGCCGGCAAACGCCAGCTCGCGGGTCGGGGTGAAAATGCGGATGTGGTAGTCGGCGCCCGGCGTGCTGGGGCGCAGGAAGAACACCGTCTCGGACAGGTTCAGCCAAGCGGCAAGGGCCTGCATCTGGCTACTTGAGAGCCCGTCGGCGTCCAGGACGACGCCCAGTGGGTTGCCGGTGCCGGGGCGGGGGGCGAAGACATCGAGCTGCAGGTAACGGAGGACGGCCATCTACGGTGATATTGCGCTTAGAATCAAAGGTTCCGCCCCCGAGGGCGGCTTCCCCACATTCTACATAGCCAATCCATGTCAGCTTCCCCCCTTGTCGATCGTTGGATCGTACTGAAGTTCGGCGGCACCTCGGTGTCGCGTCGTCATCGCTGGGACACGATCGGGAAGCTGGCGAAAAAACGTGCGGAAGAGACCGGCTCGCGCGTGCTGGTAGTGGTGTCGGCGCTGTCCGGGGTCACCAACGAACTGACCGCGATCGCCGATGGCGCGCCGGACAGCCGTGATCGCGTGGCGGCGCTGGTCGAGCGCCACGAGGGCTTCCTGGTTGAACTGGGCCTGGGCCGCGAAGTGCTGGCCGAGCGCCTGGCGGCGCTGCAGGGCCTGCTCGACGACGCGCGTGCGGCCACCCGTCCGCTGGACTGGCAGGCCGACGTGCTGGGCCAGGGCGAGCTGTTGTCCTCCACCCTGGGCGCGGCCTACCTGCACGCCTCGGGCCTGGACATGGGCTGGATGGATGCCCGGCAGTGGCTGGATGCGATGCCGCCGCAGCCGAACCAGAGCGACTGGTCGCAGCGCCTGTCGGTGAACTGCCAGTGGCGTGCGGATGCGGAGTGGATGCAGCGCTTCCGCGCGCAGCCGACCCGCCTGCTGATCACCCAGGGCTTCATCTCGCGGCATGCCGATGGCGGCACCGCCATCCTCGGCCGTGGTGGCTCGGATACCTCGGCGGCGTACTTCGGTGCGCTGCTCGGCGCCAGCCGCGTGGAGATCTGGACCGACGTGCCGGGCATGTTCAGCGCCAATCCGAAGGACGTGCCGGACGCGCGCCTGCTGACCCGCCTGGACTATTACGAAGCACAGGAAATCGCCACCACCGGCGCCAAGGTGCTGCACCCGCGCTCGATCAAGCCGTGCCGCGATGCCGGCGTGCCGATGGCCATCCTCGATACCGAGCGCCCGGAACTGCCGGGCACCAGCATCGATGGCAGCGCCGCACCGGTGCCGGGGGTGAAGGCGATCAGCCGCCGCAATGGCATCGTGCTGGTGTCGATGGAAGGCATCGGCATGTGGCAGCAGGTCGGCTTCCTGGCCGATGTGTTCAACCTGTTCAAGAAGCATGGCCTGTCGGTGGACCTGATCGGTTCGGCCGAAACCAACGTCACCGTGTCGCTGGACCCGTCCGAGAACCTGGTCAACACCGATGTGCTGGCCGCGCTGTCGGCCGACCTGTCGCAGATCTGCAAGGTGAAGGTGATCGTGCCGTGCGCGGCCATCACCCTGGTGGGCCGTGGCATGCGCTCGCTGCTGCACAAGCTGTCGGACGTGTGGGCCACCTTCGGCCGCGAGCGCGTGCACATGATCTCGCAGTCGTCCAACGACCTGAACCTGACCTTCGTCATCGACGAAGCCGATGCCGATGGCCTGTTGCCCGTGCTGCATGCCGAGCTGATCGACAGCGGTGCGATGCCGGTGGAAGAGACCGAGGTGTTCGGCCCGCGCTGGCGCGAAATCGCCGGCACCGTGCGCCCGCGTGGCACGCCGTGGTGGCGGGGCCAGCGTGCCCACCTGTTGCAGCTGGCTGATGCCGGTACGCCGCGCTACGTCTACCACCTGCCGACGGTGCGCGCCCGCGCCCGCGCGCTGGCCGCGATCAAGCCGATCGACCAGCGCTACTACGCGATCAAGGCCAACAGCCACCCGGCCATCCTGCAGCTGCTGGAAGCCGAAGGTTTCGGCCTGGAGTGCGTGTCGCACGGCGAGCTGAAGCATGTGTTCCAGCACCTGCCGGAACTGTCGCCCAAGCGCGTGCTGTTCACCCCCAGCTTCTGCCCGCGCAGCGAGTACGAGGCGGCGTTCGCGCTGGGCGTGACCGTGACCGTCGACAACGTCGAAGCGCTGCAGCGCTGGCCGGACCTGTTCCGCAACCGCGAGCTGTGGCTGCGTGTCGACCTGGGCCGTGGCGAAGGCCACCACGCCAAGGTCCGCACCGGCGGCAAGGAGTCCAAGTTCGGCCTGCCGATCGCCCGCGTCGACGAGTTCGTGCGCGCGGCCACCGACCTGGGCAGCCGCGTGGTCGGCCTGCATGCGCACCTGGGCAGTGGCGTGGAGACCGCGCAGCACTGGCGCCTGATGTGCGATGAGCTGGCCGGTTTCGCCCGCCGCATCGGCAGCGTGCAGACCATCGACATCGGTGGCGGACTGCCGATTCCGTATTCCGCCGAGGACGAGCCGTTCGACCTGGATGCCTGGGCCGCCGGCCTGGCCGAGGTCAAGGCGCTGCACCCGGCGTTCCGGCTTGCGATCGAGCCGGGCCGCTACCTGGTGGCCGAGTCCGGTGTGCTGCTGACCCATGTCACCCAGGTGGTGGAAAAGGAGGGCGTGCGCCGCGTCGGCCTGGATGCCGGCATGAATGCACTGATGCGCCCGGCGCTGTACGACGCCTGGCACGACATCGAGAACCTCAGCCGCCAGGGCGGTTACGCCGAAGCGGCATTCGATGTGGTCGGCCCGATCTGCGAATCCAGCGATGTGTTCGGCAAGCGCCGCAAGCTGCCGGTGTCGACCGCGCCGGACGATGTGATGCTGATCGCCGATGCCGGTGCCTACGGCTATTCGATGGCCAACACCTACAACCAGCGGATGCTGCCGCGCGAAGACGTGATCGAATGATCGCCGCGCGCGCCCTGCACCCGCCCACCGACACGCCCCGCGCCCTCGCGCGGGCCCGTGCCTGACCGGATACACCATGACTGCTTTCGACAAACACCAGGTTTCCCGCTTCCGCTTCGTCCGCTGCGAATTCGCTGCGGAAACCGGCGTGGCCAAGCTGGTCTACGCCTTCGATGACGGCCCGGAGATGGTGGAAACCATCACCGTGCCGGGCGCCCCGTTCGTGCTTGACGAGGCGCGTACCGCCGCCGTGCAGCGCGCGCTGCAGCTGCTGCACCTGATCGCCGGTGTCAGCTACTACAAGGCGGGCGTGCCGGAGACGGTCAGCATCGACAGCTACGCCATCGATGCCGATACCGCGGCGCTGGTGGAGACGGTCTACCTCAACGGCCTGGGCGAGTTCGCCTACCGCAACGGTCTGAACCTGCGCGGGCGCTTCCGCCTGCCGGTACAGGGCGAAGCGGCGCAGGCGCCGGTGCTGGGCCTGCAGGCGCATGCGCTGGTGGCCATTGGTGGCGGCAAGGATTCGCTGGTCAGCATCGAAGCGCTGCGGCGTGCCGGCGTGGACGAAACAGTGACCTGGATCGGTGGTTCGCAGCTGATCCGCGCCTGTGCCGAGCGCACCGGCCTGCCGACGCTGAACCTGGGCCGCGCGCTGGCGCCGGAACTGTTCGAGCTCAACCGCCAGGGCGCGTGGAACGGGCATATCCCGGTTACCGCGGTGAACTCGGCGATCATGGTGCTGGCCGCGCTGTTGCAGGGTGTGGATCAGGTGGTGTTCTCCAACGAGCGTTCGGCCAGCTACGGCAGCCAGATTCCGGGCACCGGCGAAGTGAACCACCAGTGGTCCAAGGGCTGGGCGTTCGAGCAGGCGTTCGGCAGCCACGTGCAGGCGCACGTCGCAGCGGACCTGCAGTACTACTCGCTGCTGCGCCCGATGTCGGAGCTGGCGGTGGCCCGCCAGTTCGCCAAGACCGATTTCTACGACGCGCATTTCTCCAGCTGCAACCGCAATTTCCACATCCTCGGCGAGCGCCCGGTGAACCGTTGGTGCGGCGTCTGCCCGAAGTGCCACTTCGTGTTCCTGGCGCTGGCCCCGTTCATGCCGAAGACGCGCCTGGTGCGCATCTTCGGCCGCAATCTGCTGGACGATGCCGAACAGGCCGGTGGCTTCGATGCGCTGCTGGAGTTCCAGGACCACAAGCCGTTCGAGTGCGTGGGCGAAGGCCGCGAATCGCGTGCGGCGATGGCGACCCTGGCGCAGCGCCCGGAGTGGAAGGAAGACGTGCTGGTGAAGCGCTTCTGCAACGAGATCCAGCCGCAGCTGGATGCCGCCGAACTGGAACTGGCGCCGCTGCTGCAGCTGCAGGGCGAGCACCGCGTTCCGGCTGCGCTGTGGGAACGGGTGCGTGAAGATTTCGACGCTTGAGGGAAAGCGCGTTGCGCTGTGGGGCTGGGGTCGTGAGGGCCGCGCCGCGTTTGCGGTGCTGCGTGAGCGCCTGCCAACGCTTGGCCTGAGCCTGTTCTGCCCGGCTGCTGAAGCCGAAGCCGCGCGTGCGGAAACGCAGGGCGCGCTGGACGTGCGTGGCGAACCCTCGGCCGAAGCGCTGGCCGCGTTCGATGTGGTGATCAAGTCGCCCGGCATCAGCCCTTACCAGCCGATCGCGCTGGCGGCGGCAGCGCAGGGCACCACCTTCATCGGCGGCACCGCGCTGTGGTTCGCCGAACACGCGGCCGACGATGGCATCGTGCACGACACCGTGTGCGTGACCGGCACCAAGGGCAAGAGCACCACCACCGCCTTGGTCGCGCACCTGCTGCGTGCCGCCGGCCATCGCACCGGCCTGGTCGGCAACATCGGCCTGCCGCTGCTGGAAGTGCTGGATCCGCAGCCGGCACCCGAGTATTGGGCGGTGGAACTGTCCAGTTACCAGACCGGTGAAGTGGCGCGCAGTGGCGCCCGCCCGCAGGTGGCGGTGGTACTGAACCTGTTCCCCGAACACCTGGACTGGCACGGCAGCGAACAACGTTACATCGAAGACAAGCTGCGGCTGGTGACTGAAGCTGCGCCGCGCATCGCCGTGCTCAATGCCGCCGATCCGCATCTGGCCGCGCTGTCGTTGCCCGATAGTGAGGTGGTCTGGTTCAACCAGCCGCAGGGGTGGCATATGCGGGGCGACATCGTGCATCGCGGCGAGCAGCCGGTGTTCGATACCCGTAACACGCCGCTGCCGGGCCGCCACAACCGCGGCAACCTGTGCGCGGTGCTGGCCGCGCTGGAGGCGCTGGGCCTGGATTCGGTGGCGCTGGCACCGGCGGTGCAGGATTTCCGCCCGCTGCCGAACCGCCTGCAGCGGATTGGCGTGGCCGATGGCCTGACCTACGTCAACGATTCGATCAGCACCACGCCGCATGCCAGCCTGGCCGCGCTGGAATGCTTCGCCGGGCAGCGCATCGCGCTGCTGGTGGGCGGGCATGACCGCGGCCTGGACTGGACCGATTTCATGCAGCACATGGCGCACGACGTGCCGCCGGTGGAGATTGTGACCATGGGCAGCAACGGCCCGCGCATCCACGCGATGCTGCAGCCGCTGGCCGATGCCGGTCGCTTCGGCCTGCACGCCGCCGGCGACCTGCCCGAGGCGATGGCGCTTGCACGCGCGGCGCTGGGTGCGCAGGGCGGGGTGGTGCTGCTGTCGCCGGGCGCGCCCAGTTTTGGTGCCTATCGCGATTACGTGGCGCGTGGCCGCCATTTTGCCGAGCTGGCCGGTTTCGACCCGGAGAGCATCAGCGCGATTCCCGGGCTGGGTATCGCCTGAGGGTAGTTCCGGCCGCTGGCCGGCAACCCAGCGGGGAATTCATCCACCCATGGCGTGGATCTACTGGTCTTCGTCGATGAACGCGTAATCGCCATCGATCAGCTGCTGCAGGTACGCATCGAAGCTCGGTGCGATCACCGCGTAGCTGTCCGGATCGTGCAGGTAGCGCACCACCTGGCCGACGGTGCCGCCCGGTGCCGGATCGAATTCCAGATACAGCATCGAGGTGCCACCGTTGTTCATGCAGTGCGAGAAACACAGCCGGCGGCTCATCGGCAGATCCGCATCGATGCCCTCGCCGAGAATCTCCGGTTCGTCATCCAGCCACTCTTCGTAGATGGAACGGATGCTGTCGTCCCACCGCTGCTGGTCCTCGAAGATCTGCGCGACCGATCGCAGGTAGTACGGATAGCCGCCGTCCTCGACATCCGAGCCGAGCATCAGCACGCAGACCTTGCCCGCGGGGTACTCCCGGTAGTGGGTGCCATCCACGCGCGACAGCAGCTCCACCAGGCTGTCCGGCACCTGCGGCCACTGCGCCCGCAGGCGTTGCAGGTCTTCGGCGCTTGCGCCCTGCACGTGGGCCCATTGCGGGGCATCGTCAGCAGGCAGGCGCGGGATCAGGCCAGACAGAAAGCGATCAACAAGATTCATGCGAAAAAAGGGGACGGAGGGGATTAAGTCGTATCCAACCACACCTGCGTCACGCCGCCAATGCAGAATGCGACGCGGGAGGGGCGATTACGGCTTAATCCCCTCCGTCCCCTTTTTCTTGCGGAGCAGGCGCATGAATCGTTGGCGATGCGGTGTGGCGGTGATCCTGGGGCTGGCGGCGATGCCGGCGTGGGCGGCGATGAAGACGCAGCCGGTGGAATGGAAACACCAGGGCACGACCTTCAGTGGCGTGCTGGTCTATGACGACGGCGAGCATGACAAGCGCCCTGGCCTGGTGATGGTGCCGAACTGGAAGGGCGTGAACGAATCGGCCATCGAGAAGGCCAAGCAGCTGGCCGGTGACGACTACGTGGTGCTGGTGGCCGATGTCTACGGCAAGGGCGTGCGGCCGAAGACCGATGCCGAGGCCGGGCCGGTGGCGACCAAGCTGCGCAACGACCGGCCGTTGCTGCGTGCCCGCGCGCTGGAGGCGGTGAACGTGCTCAAGGCGCAGGCCGGCAAGGTGCCGCTGGATGCCAGCCGGATCGGCGCGGTGGGCTTCTGTTTTGGCGGCACCACGGTGCTGGAGCTGGCCCGGGCCGGTGCGCCGCTGGCCGGTGTGGTGAGCCTGCACGGTGGATTGGGCTCGCCGTTGCCGGCGCAGGCCGGTGGCAGCCATCCGTCGGTGCTGGTGCTCAATGGCGCCGACGACAAGAGCGTGACCGCCGAGGACATCGCCGGTTTCCAGAAGGAAATGAACGCGGCCAAGGTCGATTGGGAGTTCACCAACTACAGTGGTGCGGTGCACTGCTTTGCCGAGCGCGATGCCAACAGTCCGCCGGGCTGCCAGTACAACGAACGGGCGGCCAAGCGCGCGTGGAAGGCGCTGGATGAGTTCTTCGAGGAGCGGTTCCGGTAAACAAAGGCGTGCCGACCAAGGTTGGCACCCACCGATGTTCCAGTGCCGACCAATGGTCGGCATCCACCCACAGCCACGGTAGGTGCCGACCGTTGGTCGGCACACCTCAACCGATCAATGCGAGCGCTGCACCGCGTAGCGGGCCAGGCCGCGCAGGGCGGCGACCGCGTCGTTGTCGCCCAGGCCATCGAGCGCGCGCTCGGCGGCCTCAGCGTATTCCTCTGCACGCGCGCGGCTGTACTCCAGGCCGCCGGTGGCGCGGATCGCGGCCAGCACTTCCGGCATCGCCGAGGCATCGCCGTCCTGCACGATGGTGCGCAGGCGCTCACGGGTGGCGTCGTCGGAGTGCGCCATCGCGTGGATCAGCGGCAGCGTCGCCTTGCCTTCGGCCAGATCATCGCCCAGGTTCTTGCCCAGCTCGTCGGCGTTGGCCGAGTAGTCCAGCACGTCGTCGGCGATCTGGAACGCGTAGCCCAGGTGCATGCCGTAGTCGAACAGGGCCTGTTGCTTGGCTTCGTCCACGCCACTGGCCAGCGCGCCCAGGCGGGTGCCGGCGGCGAACAGCACCGCGGTCTTGCGCTCGATCACGCGGAGGTACGCGGCTTCGTCGGTATCGGGGTTGTGCACGTGCAGCAGCTGCAACACCTCACCCTCAGCGATGCGGTTGGTGGCATCGGCCAGGATCTGCATCACCGACATGCGCTCCAGTTCGACCATCAGCTGGAAGCTGCGCGAGTACAGGAAGTCGCCGACCAGCACGCTCGGTGCATTGCCCCAGAGCGCGTTGGCGGTGCTGCGGCCACGGCGCAGGCTGGATTCGTCCACCACGTCGTCATGCAGCAGGGTGGAGGTGTGGATGAACTCGATGATTGCCGCCAGCTGGTGGTGATCCGGGCCGGCCTGGCCGACCGCATGGCCGGCCAGCATGACCAGCATCGGGCGCAGGCGCTTGCCGCCGGCGGAAATGATGTGATCGGCGATCTGGTTGATCAGCACGACGTCCGAGGACAGCCGGCGCCGGATCAGGGCGTCGACGGCGGCCATGTCGGCCGCAGCAAGCGACTGGATCTGGGGCAGGCCCAGGGCGGGACGGGTGTCTTCGGTGATGGTCATGCGATCAGGCTTTCAGGCTCGCCGTTGATTATAGGCGTTGCCCGTGAACTCCGGGCGCAAACCGGACTGGCACGCCGCTGCGGCGTGGTCACGCCAGCGGCCAGCGTGAATACGTATGCAGGCTGCGCCATGCCCCGGAGGCCACCGCTAAGCTTGCCGGAACAGGATTTCGGCCCGCTTCCGGTGGGCCCTGCATGCCCGGAGGGGGGCTGTCGATGTCGCACTATCCATGGTGGCGCGGAGCCGTCATCTACCAGATCTACCCGCGCAGCTACCTCGATGCCAACGGCGACGGGGTGGGTGACCTGCCGGGCATCATCGAGCGGCTGGACCACATCGCCGCGCTGGGCGTGGACGCGATCTGGATTTCGCCGTTCTTCAAGTCCCCCATGGCCGACTTCGGCTACGACATCGCCGACTACCGCGACGTCGACCCGCTGTTCGGCAGCCTGGACGACTTCGACCGGCTGCTGGCCAAGGCCCACGGCCTGGGCCTGAAGGTGATGATCGACCAGGTGCTGAGCCATACCTCGATCGAGCACGCCTGGTTCCGCGAGAGCCGCCAGGACCGCAGCAATCCGAAGGCCGACTGGTACGTGTGGGCCGATCCGCGCGAGGACGGCACCCCGCCCAACAACTGGCTGTCGCTGTTCGGCGGCGGCGCCTGGCAGTGGGAGCCGCGCCGTGAGCAGTACTACCTGCACAACTTCCTGGTCGACCAGCCGGACCTGAACTTCCACCACCCGGACGTGCAGCAGGCCACCCTGGACAACGTGCGCTTCTGGCTGGACCGCGGCGTGGACGGCTTCCGCCTGGACGCCATCAATTTCTGCTTCCACGACGCGCAGCTGCGCGACAACCCGCCAAAGCCCGCCGACAAGCGCGTGGGCCGCGGCTTCAGCCCGGACAACCCGTACGCGTACCAGTACCACTACTACAACAACACCCAGCCGGAGAACCTGCCCTTCCTGGAGCGCCTGCGCGCGCTGCTGGACGAGTACCCGGGCGCGGTGAGCCTGGGCGAGATATCCTCGGAGGACTCGCTGGCCACCACCGCCGAGTACACCCGGGACGGCCGCCTGCACATGGGCTACAGCTTCGAACTGCTGGTGGACGACTACAGCGCGGCCTACATCCGCGACACGGTCTCCCGCCTGGAAGCGGCGATGACCGAAGGCTGGCCGTGCTGGGCGGTGTCGAATCACGACGTGGAGCGGGCGGTCAGCCGTTGGGGCGGGCACCCGGCTGACCCGCGGCTGGCGCGGATGCTGGTGGCGCTGCTGTGCTCGCTGCGCGGCTCGGTGTGCCTGTACCAGGGCGAGGAGCTGGGCCTGGCTGAGGCCGAGGTGCCGTTCGAGGCGCTGCAGGACCCCTATGGCATCACCTTCTGGCCGAACTTCAAGGGCCGCGACGGCTGCCGCACCCCGTTGCCGTGGACTGATGCGCCGCTGGCCGGTTTCACCACGGGCCAGCCGTGGCTGCCGATCCCGGCCGAGCACCGCGCCGCGGCCGTGGCGGTGCAGGAGCGCGACCCGGGCTCGGTCCTGGCCGCATTCCGGGGGTTCCTGGCCTGGCGGCATAGCCAGCCGGCGCTCCTGCATGGCAGCATCCGGTTCATCGAAAGCGCCGAGCCAGTGCTGCTGTTCGAGCGTATGCTTGCAGATGAAACCCTCCTGCTGGCCTTCAACCTGTCGGCCGAGGCGGTGAGCCATCCGCTGCCGCCGGGCAACTGGCAGCAGGTGGAGGTACCGGGCCCGGATGCGGGCACGGTGCAGGGCAATGAACTCCAGCTGCCGCCGCGCGCGGTGTATTGCGCCCGACGCAGCTGACCGTTTTCTCCGGTGGCGGTACTTGCGGGGACGGGGCCGAAGCGCCCCGTCCCTTTTTTGTGGGTGGGCCTGGCCGACCAACGGCCGGCATCCGCGCAGAAGAAAACCCGCTGCCTGCGCAGCGGGTTTCCGGTCCTGCTTTCCATGGGTTGCCGGCCAGCGGCCGGCACTACCCGGTGGTGATCAGAACTTGTAGTTCACGCCCAGCATGTAGGTGCGGCCCCACTCGATGTACTCCAGCGGGCGGTCCTTGCTGCCGGCATAGGTGCGGTACGGCTCGTTGGTCAGGTTGCTACCCTGCAGCAGCAGGGTCAGGCCACGCAGGGCGCTGCTGTCGCTGAAGGTGTAGCTGACCTGTGCATCGGTCACGTTCTCGCCCACCACGTAACGCAGCGTGCGGTTGCCGTTGAAGTTGCCGATTTCACCAATGAAGTCCGAGCGGCGGCGCTGGCTCACGCGTGCTTCAAAGCCACTGCGCTCGTAGTAGGCGGTGAAGTTGTACACGCGCTTGGACAGGCCGGGAAGGCTGATCGGGTCACTGCCCACGCTGGAGGCGCTTTCCGGATCCAGGATGGTGATGTCGCTCTTGTTGAAGGTCGCGCTGGCCTGCACGCCGAAGCCACGCAGGCTGTCGGTCAGCATCTCCAGCGGGAACGACCCGGTCAGCTCCAGCCCCTTCAACGTGCCGCCCTTGCCGTTCTGCGGCGTGGAGAAGGTGCCGGTGGTCAGCACCGGTGCGGTCATGCCCGGCGGCGGCACGTAATTGCCCAGCAGGCCGCTGAAGTCATAGTTGTCCACCGACTGCGTGTAGACGTAGCTCTTCAGGTCCTTGTAGAAGATCGCCGCAGCCACGTAGGCCTTCTCGCCGAAGTACTTCTCATAGGACAGATCCAGCGCGGTCGCGCGCCACGGATCCAGCAGCGGATTGCCGCCGCTGCCACCGGGGCGGCCGTTGTTGGTATCCACACCGAATTCCAGGCCGGCACGCATCTGGTCCACGCGCGGGCGCGCGACCTGCTTGGCGGCGGCGAAGCGCAGCGTCTGCTGGTGCGGGAACATGAACACCAGGTTCAAGCTCGGCAGCCAATCCTTGTAGGTCTTGCCGGCAGAGAAGGGCTGGATGTTGCTGCCCACCGGCTGCGAGCTGTCCCAGTAGCGCGAATCCGAGCTCTGGTCGGTGTGCTGCATCTGCACGCCGATATTGCCGCGCACGCCGACCACGCCGATGTCGGTGTTGATGTTCAGGCGTGCCCACGCGGTGGTGATCTTCTCCTCGACCGTCCACGACTTGGGAATCAGGTAGTCCAGATTGTCGACCGGGTTGAAGGTCATGTAGCGCCCCACCGCTGCCGGCACGTTCCACGAGGGGATGTAGCCGATGCCGGCGAAGCCGAGGTTGACCGGGCGGTACTGCAGGTCCGGGGCAATGGTGGATTCGCCTTGGGCGCCGAGCAGGATGTTGCCTTCGGCCTGGGCCTTCTGCTTGCGGCGGTCGGCATAGTTCACGCCCACGTCCACATCCGAGAACCAGCTGGACATGGCCTCGGGAACCGGCAGCGTCGCCGCCAGCTTGGCGCCCTTCAAGCGGTCTTCGACCTCCGGCACCTTGCCGTAGCCGGAACCATAGATCGTATTGGTCAGGAACAGGCTGCCCGGATTGGAGTAGTCACGCCCCGGCGTGATCTGCGAGAAGCTGTTGTTGTTCACCACCAGGCCGATCGTGTCGAACTGCGGGCGCGGCACCAGCTGCAGGTTGTTTTCCAGGTTGATCTCGCGGCGGGTTGCCTTCGAGTAGTTCAGGTCGGCGACCAGCTTCACGCCGCCGACGTTGAACTCGTTGTTCCAGCCGAACGCGTCGATCTTGTCCTTGCGCTTGTTGTACATGCCGCGGACCAGCGGGTATGCATTGCTGATCGTGCCACCGGTGAAGCTGCCATCGGCATTGCGGCCGACATTGCTGAACACCGGCAGGATCGCGTTGGGATTGTTGCTGTCCTCGCCATTGCCACTGAGGCTCAGCTCGAACTGGTTGGCGGTGTCGATCTGCTCGGCTTCGGTGTGGAACGCGTCGAAGGTGCTGGTCCAGCTGTTGCTCGGACGGAACTGGATCGTCGCCATCACGCCGTCGCGCTTGTTGTTGCCGGTACGGCGCAGTGCCTTGATGCCATCGGTGAAGTAGGTGCCTGGCGCGATTCCGCGACGCTCGCCCTTGTCGGTGTGCTCGGTGGTCCAGGGCTCGTAGAGGCCGACCTGGTTCTCCTGGATCGGCATGTCGCTGTGCGCGTAACCGATGGCGATGCCCAGGGTGTTGTCGAAGAACTGGTCGATGTAGCTGGCACTGAAACGATTGCCGTACGGATCGATGTTGGCGGCGCGGCCCAGGGAGCTCTTCTGATAGCGGCCGCTGACCGCGATCACGCGCTCGCCGAAGCTGAGCGGGCGTGCGGTCTGCATGTCGATGGTGCCCGACAGGCCCTGGCCGACCAGCGCCGCGTCCGGGGTCTTGTAGACGGTCACGCCGTTGACCAGCTCGGACGGATACTGGTCGAACTCGACACCGCGGTTGTCGCCGGTGCTGACCACTTCACGGCCATTGAGCAGGGTGGTGGCGAAGTCGGGTGACAGGCCGCGCACGCTGATCACCTGCGCACGGCCGGCAACGCGCTGGGCGGCCAGGCCGGGCAGGCGCGAGATGGATTCGGCGATGCTGACGTCGGGCAGCTTGCCGATGTCTTCGGCGGAAATCGCCTCGACCACCGAGGTGGCGTCCTGCTTGATCGCGATCGCGTTCTCGATGCCGCGGCGGATGCCGGTGACCTGCACCGTATCCAGGTTGGTGGCGGCGGTGGCGGCCGGCGTGGTGGTGCTCTGCGTGGACTGTGCCGACGCCAGCGTCGGCGCCAGGACAACGGCCAGCGCGATGCTCAGCGCGCTGCGCTTGTGGTTCAACATTTTCCCCTCCCAGGCAATGTTGCAGATCGATTCGTGAACGTCCCGGAGTGACCGTGGACGTGCGACGCGGTGGCCGCTGTCGTCGCCGCTATGGTAGGCAGCGCGTTCTTCGCGGGAATCACCCTGCATACGTATTCAATGGCGTTTGCAGGGGTGTAATCGCTTTCAGGTGCATCGTTCTGTAGAGCCGAGCCCATGCTCGGCTGCGTTCCGGCGCTGCGCACCGCCGCCCGAGCGTGGGCTCGGGCGCTACAGCGGCGCGCAGGGAGGAAGACGTTCAACGGATAGGCGTGAAGCGAATGGCCTGTCCACCGCCCGGTGCCAGCACCAGCGTCAGGGCATCGGCGCTGGTCACCTCCCGGGTTTCTCGTGCGAACGCGAACGGGTTGCTGCGGAAATCAGCGCCGTCACCATCGCGGTAGATCTCTGCGCGATAGCGCACGCCGGGTTCCAGGAAGCCCAGCGACACTGGCAGTACGCGGCCGTGTTCATCGGTGATGCTGCCGAGGAACCAGTCGCGGCTGTTGCGGTCGCGGCGCACGATCGTCACGTAGTCGCCTACTTCGCCATCGAGCACGCGGCTCTGCTCCCAGTCCACCGCCACGTCTTCGATGAAGCGGAACGCCTCGCGATGCTGCAGGTAGTGCTCGGGCAGGTCGGCGGCCATCTGGATCGGGCTGTACAGCACCACGTACAGCGCCAGCTGGCGGGCCAGCGTGCTGGGAATGGCCTGGCCGTGGCGGCCCTTCAGGCTGAGGATGCCGGGGGTGTAATCCATCGGCCCGGCCAGCATGCGGGTGAACACCAGATTGACCTCATGCTCCGGCGGGTTCGGCGGTTGGCCCCAGGCGTTGTACTCCATGCCGCGTGCGCCTTCGCGCGAGATCCAGTTGGGATAGGTGCGGCGCAGGCCGGTGTCCTTGATCGGCTCATGCGGGTTCACCGACAGATGGCGGCGCGCCGCTTCCTGCACCACCTTCAGATGGTGGCGGGCCATGAACTGCCCGTCATGCCACTCACGCCACAGCGGGCCGCCGGCCGGATTGCGGCGGTCGACCTGGCCATCGTCGCAGACGTAGCCGGTCTTGAACTGGTCCACGCCCAGCCGTGCGTACAGGTCCAGCGCAGCGCCCAGCTGATCCTCGTAGTGCTCGATGGCACAGCCGGTTTCATGGTGGCCGATCAGATGGACACCCTTTTTCAGGCCATACGCGGACAGCGCTTCGATGTCGAAATCGGGCGTGGCACGGGTGAAATCGAAGTCGTAGCCATTGCCCACCCACATGCCGTCCCAGCCCGGATTCCAGCCTTCCACCAGCACGCCACGGAAGCCGTGCGCGGCGGCGAAGTCGATCACCTTCTTCGTCTTGGCGGTGGTGGCCGCATGCTTCGGCCCGGTCGCCCAGCTCTCGTTGTCCAGGTGCATCGACCACCACACCCCGAGGTACTTGGCGCGCTTCACCCAGCTCACGTCGCCCAGCGCATTGGGTTCGTTGAGGTTGAGGATCAGGTCCGATTCGATCAGCCCACCCGCGCGGTCAGCAACCTGCAGCGTGCGCCAGGGTGTGGCGAAGGGGAGGGCACGGCGCACCTTCCAGCCTTCGGCCGAGGGCGAGAGCTGCGCGCGCAGGCGCTGGCCCTCGGTGCGGCGCAGCCACATGCCGGCGTAGTCCACCAGCGCAGCCTCGTGGATCGCCACGTGCAGGCCATCGCGGCTGCGCAGGGTCATCGGCGTATGCACCAGCGGCACTTCGCGCAGCGGCGTGCGCTGGTAGAGGTATTCGTAGTGGATCGGTTCGCCGGCCGGAATCCACCAGGCGGTCGATTCGGGCGCGATGGCGAACTCGGTCAGCTCGTCATCGATGATCGCCTCGCGCAGGTTCGGTTGCTCAGGGAACACATAGCGGAAGCCGAGGCCGTCGTCGTAGACGCGGAACACCACATCCAGCCGTCGCTTGCTGCCGGTGGTTTCGGCCAGCTGCACGGTCAGCTCGTTGAAGTGGTTGCGGGTGAGCCGGCGCTCGCCCCACGGCTGCTCCCAACTGTCGTCGACGCTGCGCCGCTGTTGGCCGAGCAGGGCGAAATCGCGGTCCAGGCGGCCATCGCGCAGGGCGAAGCCGAGCTTCGAATCCTCCACCACAGGCTCGCCGAAACGCTCGACGCGGTAGCGGGCGGTGCCGCCGTCCAGCACGAGACTGACCTTGAGTATCTTGCCCGGTGACTCGACGCTGGCCACCTGCGGCGCGGCCTGCGCCAGCGTGGCCCAGGCCAGCAGGGCCAGGCCGAGCAGGTGCGCGATTGCCGCGCGTACAGCAGTGTGTGACATCGGCATTTCCCCTCCCAAGGCGCCGTTGGCAGACCCGGACCATAAGCCAGCGCAGCAGGCGCGCTACCGCGTGGCGCCATGAATACGTATGCAGCTGGACGCAGCCGACAGCCCCGCGTCTACCATGGGGCCAAGGCACCTTGAGGGAGGGGCCGCGCCCGCCCGCCGGCAACGACGGTGCGGACCTACAACGCGTGCAGAGAGGGAGGGAGGCCGACGGGCGCAAGCCGGTCCGCCGCTTCGATGCTGAAGATCATTTGCCTGACCGCTGCCCTGGGGGCAGCGCTGGGATCGACCGCGCAGGCGGCCGACCTGCAATTCGATGGCCGCCATGCGCGTGCCGAAGCCGCTGCCAACGGCAGCTTCGTGCTGCATGCGCCGAAGGGTGAGGTGCGTATCGCGCCGATGCCGATGCGCAGCCAGACCGGCAGCGTGATGTTCGATGCGTTGTTCGCGCTGGCCCAGCAGGAGATGGACCAGGACCGCGTGGACGCGATCCGCGATCCTGCGTTCGACGAAGGCCGGCCGGTGCCGTGCGAGTGTTTCCAGACCGGCGCACGCTGGCCCTACGTGTGGACCCGCGATGTCAGCTTCGCTGCCGATCTGGCGTTGGCGCGGCTGGACCCGCAGCGCACCCGGCAGTCGCTGCAGTTCAAGCTGTCGGCGGCGCGCGACGGGCACACGCCCGGCCTGTTCGTGGCGCAGGACACCGGTTCCGGCGGCAGCTGGCCGATCAGCAGCGACCGCGTGGTGTGGTTCCTGGCGGCACGCCACCTGCTGGAGGATCGCGCGTTTTCCGAGCAGGTCTGGCAGGCACTGCAGGGCACGCTGGCGCAGGACCGCGCGATGGTGTTCGACGGGCAGATGGGCCTGTACCGCGGCGAGACCTCGTTCCTGGACTGGCGCGAGCAGACCTATCCGGACTGGACCCGTGAGGATGTGCGCTTCATCGGTGATTCCTACGCGCTGTCCACCAACGTGCTGCACTACCAGGCGCTGCGCCTGGCCGAGCGGCTGGCGGCCCAGCGTGGTGACGCCCGTGCGGCCAACTACAAGGCCTGGGCCGACGCGCTGGCGCAGCAGATCGATGCGCGCTTCTGGCGCGAGGACATCGGCCAGTACATGAGCTACATCGGTGAAGCCGCGCATCCGGTGCCGTATGCCAAGGTGGATCTGCTCGGCCTGTCACTGGGCATCCTGGCCGACGTGCTGCCGCCCGAGCGTGCGCGCCGTGCGCTGGCGGCGTACCCGATCGGGCCGGCCGGCAGTCCGGTGGTCTGGCCGCAGGAAGCACAGCAGCCGATCTACCACAACCGCGCGATCTGGCCGTTCGTCAGTGCCTACTCGCTGCGTGCGGCGCGGCAGCTGGACGATGCGCCGCGCATCGCCGCAGAGATCCGCTCGCTGATGCAGGGCGCCGCGCTGGCCGGTTCCAACATGGAGAACTACGAGCTGGTCAGCCAGGCCGTGCATGTCGAGGAAGGCGCGCTGAGCGGCCCGGTGGTCAACTCCGAACGGCAGCTGTGGTCGGTGGCCGGCTATCTGTCGATGGTGGTCGAAGGCGTATTCGGTGTGCAGGACGATGGCCGCGTGCAGCCCAAGCTGCCGGCCGTGCTGGTGCCGGAACTGTTCGGCACGCATCCCCGTATCACGTTGGAAGCCAACGGCAAGCGCTATGTGCTGGAGCGCCCGCAGAACGTGGGCGATGGCCTGCTGGTGGCCGGCAGAACCACCACGCGTGGCAGCACCACGACGGTGCAGCTGGTCGCCGCCCCGGCAGCAACCGGTTTCGCTGCCACGACTGCGGATGCCAACGCGCGTGCGCCGGCCACGCCGGTGGCACCGCAGGCCCTGCGCAAGGGCGCGGGTTGGAACGTTGCGGTGGCAGCCGATCAGGTGCTGTGGAAGGACGGCAAGGCGGTCACCGACAGCAACGGCGTGGCGCGCATCAGCGACGATGGCCTGCAGCATTGCCTCAGCCTGACCCGGCGCGAAGGCACGTTGGAATCGCTGCACAGCTCGATGCTCTGCGTCGGTCCGCAGCAGGTGCTGAAGGGCGAGGATCGCTGGCAGTTCACCTCGGCCAAGGCCGGGCAGGTGCGCCTGCGCCTGCAGTACCGCAACCCGAACGGGCCGATCAACACCGGCGTCACGGCTGCGGTCAAGCAGCTGGCAATGCAGTGCCCGGGCCAGCCATTGCAGCGGCATACGGTTGCGATGCCGCACAGCGTGGCCGTGCAGGACTCGACCTCTGCAACGTTCGCTGTGCCCAAGGGGCCGTGCACGGTCACGCTTGAAGAAGGCTTCAACATGAGCGCGCTGCAGCATTTCGCGCACTACACCGGCGGAAAGGGCGGGCGCGACGGCGTGCTCAACCAGGCGCAGGTGCAAGCGTTGAAGGTGACGCAGGTGGCGGCGGAAGAGGACGCACGATGAATCGTCCCGCCAAGCCACAACTGTCGTTCTGGCAGATCTGGAACATGTGTTTCGGCTTCCTCGGTATCCAGTTCGGATTCGCCCTGCAGAACGCCAACGCCAGCCGCACCTTCGAGACGCTGGGCGCGGACATCGACGCGGTACCAGGATTGTGGATCGCCGCGCCGCTGACCGGCCTGCTGGTGCAGCCGGTGATCGGTTACCTGTCCGACCGCACCTGGACCCGCTGGGGGCGCCGTCGTCCATACTTCATGATCGGTGCGGTGCTGACCACGCTGGCGCTGCTGGTGATGCCGAACTCGCCGACGCTGTGGATCGCGGCCGGTACGCTGTGGGTGCTGGATGCCTCGATCAACGTATCGATGGAGCCGTTCCGCGCTTTCATCGGCGACCAGCTGGCGCCACGCCAGCGCCCCACCGGCTATGCGATGCAGAGCTTCTTCATCGGCGTGGGCGCGATCGTCGCCAGCTTCCTGCCGTTCATCCTCGCCCATTTCGGCGTCGCCAACACGGCCGCTGCAGGTGAGGTGCCGGACACCGTGCGCTATGCGTTCTACTTCGGCGCGGTGGTGCTGCTGGCGGCGATCACCTGGACGGTGGTCAGCACCCGCGAATATTCACCGGCGGAGCTGGCCGGGTTCGATGATGCCGAGCCGCCGGCACATCACGCAGCGGCGACGATCAGCGGTCCGGCGCCCTGGGCGCGGGTGGCCGTATGGCTGGGCCTGGGCGTGCTGCTGGCGGTGCTGATCGCGTGGCGACAGGGCGACAGGATGCTGTACGTGCTGGCGGGGCTGTGTGCAGGCTACGGCCTGCTGCTGGCCGTGGCCCGCGTGCTGCCTGGCACGCATATGCTGGCCGCCATCGTCGGCGACCTGCGCGCGATGCCGGTGACCATGCGGCGGCTGGCCTGGGTGCAGTTCTTCTCGTGGTTCGCGCTGTTCGCAATGTGGATCTACACCACTGCGGCGGTGGCCGGTGTCCACTTCGGTTCGGACGACCCGAAGACGGCGGCCTACAACGAAGGCGCCAACTGGGTGGGCGTACTGTTTGGCGCCTATAACGGTTTCGCCGCGTTGGCGGCGGTGCTGATTCCACTCATGGTGCGTGCGATCGGCCTGCGCTGGAGCCACCTGCTCAACCTGTGGCTGGGCGGTGCCGGGCTGGTCTCGCTGATGTTCATCCGCGACCCGCACTGGCTGCTGCTGTCGATGGTCGGCGTCGGCTTCGCCTGGGCGTCCATTCTTTCGCTGCCTTATGCACTGCTGTCCGACAGCGTGCCGGCGTCGAAGATGGGTGTGTACATGGGCATCTTCAATTTCTTCATCGTGATCCCGCAGCTGGTCGCGGCCAGCGCGCTCGGCTTCGCCCTGCGTACGTTGCTGGGTGGCCAGCCGATGCATGTACTGGTGCTGGGCGGCTGCAGCCTGTTCATCGCCGGCCTGTGCGTGTTGTGGGTTCCGTCCCGTCCGGAGGTGGTGTGATGCGTGGTGCGCTGTCTGTTGCTGTTTCCCTGGTGCTGGCCGGCCACGCGGCGGCCGCGCCGCGCCCGGACTATGTGGGCACCACCGAGCCGTTCGCCAGCGATGCGGTGTACTTCGTGGTCACCGACCGCTTCGTCAACGGTGACCCGTCCAACGACCATCGTGACCAGGGTGGCAAGCACCGCACCTTCGATATTCCGGTGCCGTGCCCGGACAAGGTGGACGGCAATATCGGCTACCTCGGCGGTGACTTCCGTGGCGTGCTCGACAATGCGCAGTACATCCGCAACCTGGGTTTCGGCGCGGTGTGGATCACGCCGATCGTGGATAACCCCGACGAAGCTTTCACCGGCAGCAAGCCGATCAGCTGCACCAGCACGCTGACCGACCGCGGCAAGACCGGCTACCACGGGTACTGGGGCATCAACTTCTACAAGCTTGATGAGCACCTGCCCAGCAGGGACCTGGACTTTGCCGGACTGACCAAGGGCCTGCACGGTGCTGGCTTGAAGGTCGTACTGGATATCGTGGGCAACCACGGCTCGCCGGCCTGGACCATGCCGACGCGGCAGCCGCAGTTCGGCCAGATCTTCGACAAGGACGGAAAGCTGATTGCCGACCACCAGAACCTGCCGCCGCAGAAACTGGATCCGAAGCACAACCCGCTGCACGCGTTCTACAACAACATCGGTCCGGTCGACGGCAAGGACGGTTCGATCTTCGACGGCAATCTGGCCGAGCTGTCCGACTTCAACCAGGACAATCCGGCGGTAATGGACTACCTGGTGGGTGCCTACCTGCAATGGACCGCGCAGGGCGTGGACGCGCTGCGCATCGACACCATCGGCTGGCTGCCGCACCCGTGGTGGCATGCCTTCGTGAAGCGCATCCGCGCCGAGCACCCGGGCATGTTCATGTTCGGCGAAGCCTTCGACTACAACGCGGCGACCATTGCCGAGCACACCTGGCCGGCCAACGCCAATGTCAGCGTGCTCGATTTCCCGCTGCGCGGCGCACTGGAGCAGACCTTCGGCACCGCCGGCAAGGGCTTTGAAACGCTGGCCGAGCCGCTGCACCTGAGCGGTGGCCCGTACGCCAACCCGTACGAGCTGATGAGCTTCTACGACAACCACGACATGCCGCGCCTGCAGGCCAGCGACAGCGGTTTCATCGATGCGCACAACTGGCTGTTCACCGCGCGCGGCATTCCGGTGGTCTATTACGGCTCGGAGACCGGTTTCATGCGTGGCCGCGCCGAGCACGCCGGCAACCGCGCCTACTTCGGCCAGCCGCGTGTGGATGCGGCGCCGAAGAGCCCCATCTTCGCGCCCCTGCAGCGTATCGCACGACTGCGCGAAGCCACCCCGGCGCTGCAGCGCGGCCTGCAGGTGAACGAGCGGCTGAAGGGTGATGAGGCGGTGTTCTTCCGCGTGCTGCAGCAGGGCGAGGTGGCGCAGACCGCGCTGGTGCTGCTGAACAAGGGCGACCAGGCCAGGAGCTTCACCGTGGCGCGTTACGTCCAGGCTGGCCGCTGGCGTGATGCGCTGGACGGCGGTTCGTTGCAGGTGGATGCCTCCCTGAAGGCCGAAGTGCCTGCGCATGGCGTGAAGGTGTACGTGCTGGATGCCGCCGTGCAGCAGCCGGCGCTGCAGGTCGAGCTGGACAAGGCGATGACCGACCAGAAGGCTCGGGACCAGCGTCTGGGACGGTGAGGGCGCCGCCGGGCATGGCCCGGCGCTACCGCTCTGGTGGGTGCCAACCTCGGTTGGCACGCTCTTCGAGCAGTCGAGCAGGCTCGACCCTACAATAGGCCCCCCTCACGCCCTGCCGTACCGCCATGACCGACCTCGCCCCGCAGACCCCGATCGAAACCCTGCTGAAGGCGGCGATGGACGGGGCGGTGCCGATCCGCGCCTTCATGGAGGCCTTCGTCGCTTCCGAGGTAGTGCTGCTGACCGGCAGCCTGGTCACGCCCGACGGCAGCGGCTTCGACCCGCTGCTGTTCGACAAGCAGGGCACCCTGCACGTGGCCGTGTTCACCGATCCATCGCGGGTGGGCATCTACAGCCAGCAGGCCCAACACCAGATCCGCTGGTTGATGCTGGACGTGCTGCGCCGCGTGCCGGGGGGCTACGGCGTGGTGATCAACCCGGGCACTCCGCTGGGCTTCGAGATCTCGCCCAGCGGAATCGGCGAAATCCTCAAGGATTTCGCCCAGGGCTGATTGTCCTGTAGAGCCGAGCCCATGCTCGGCTGCCTTTCGCACAATGCCCGCTCAGTCGAGCACGGCTCGACGCTACAGAAGGCTTCCTTTTGAACGCCGTCCGTGATCCCCTTGGGCGACATCGGGATCGAGGCTTGGTCATGGAGTTCAGGGTATTGCCTGCCGACGCAGCGGAACGACAGCAATTGGCCCAGTGGTACCACGCCCAATGGGGCCAGGACGCCGGCCTGACACTGGAACAGGAACTGCAGCGGCTCAATCCGCCGCAGGATGCCGAAGGTTTCCCGCACCTGATCGCTGCATTCGATGGCGGTCAGGTGGTTGGCGCAGTCCAGCTCAAGCGCCGGGAAATGCAGGCGTTCCCACAGTACGAACATTGGCTGGGCAGCGTGTTCGTGGCCGACAGCCATCGCGGGCGTGGGCTGGCTGGCGCGCTGGTGGAACAGGCAGCGGCGCAGGCGGTGCGGATGGGGGTTTCCGAGTTGTATCTACAGACCGAAGCGCTGGATGGCGGCCTGTACGCTCGGCTGGGCTGGAAGCCGCTGCAGGAAGCCGACAACCGCAGCTATCGCGTGCTGGTGATGGTGCGCAGGTTGGCCGCATGAGCGCATCCACATCGCGCCATTCCCGCTCCGCACTGATCTTCCTGATCTCAGCGATCGCTGCAGCGCTGGTGTCCATGCCCCTGCTGCGCGCGGTGGGCATGGTGCTGTGGCCGGTGTTCGTCATTGCCTGGCTGATCAACCTGGGCGCGGCCTGGCATCTGGCCCAGTGGGCACGCCAGCAGGGCCGTTCGGCGTGGGCGTTCGGGTTGCCGGCAGCGTTCGGTACCGTCGCCTCCATCGTGGTCTATGTGCTGCTGGCATTGCTCGGGCCGAAGGCCCAGGTGCACTGAATTTTCGCGGCTGCCGTGGACAATGTGCCGAGCATGGCTCGGAACTACAGCAAGGCCGAGCCAAGCCCGCACGTGCTGCGTGGAGCGCCGGCGCACAGGCCGGCCCCCCGTTGCCTCACATCGTCACCTTGCGCCGGTTGTCGTCGCTCACCCGGTCGATCAGCTTGTTATACGGATCGAAGCCCGCTTCATCCGGCTTTTCATCCACGGTCACCGTGATCTTCGGATTGGCGCTGGTGATGTGATGACGCTGCAGGTACAGCACTTTCTGGTCGCGTTCCTTGCCTGAAGGCCCGTTGGCGAACACGCCGATCTCGATCCAGTCCTCCATCTTCCCGTCGCTTTCCTGGCCCTTGCCGTCGGCATATTGCTTGGCAGCATGCAGGTCAAGGGTCACGTCGTAGCGGCCGTCATCGCGCTGGCGGGCGCTGGCGACCATCACCCGGTTGTCGTAGAAACTGATCTTCTCGAACAGGTCGGTAACCAGCTGCTGGCGGTCGGCCGGGGTCTCGGCGCGGATGTAGGCCAGCAATTCGCGCGAGGTGGTGTAGGGCGGTTGCTGGTAACCCTTGTCCTGCAGGAAACGCTTCAATGCCCGGTTAAGCGCCTGCTCGCCGATCTCCTCGCGCAGCCGGTAGAACACCAGCGAACCCTTCTGGTAGTGGATGTACTGCTGGTTCTCCACACGTTCCAGCGGCTGTTCCTCGATGGCCTCGCCACCACGCCCGGACAGGTAGCCGTCCAGTTCGCGCTTGAGGAACTGGCGCATGTGCTGGCGGCCGTACTCCTGCTCCATCACCATCAGTGCCGAATACTGCGACAGCGATTCGGACAGCACCGTCGCGCCCTGCACGTTGGCACCGATCACCTGGTGCGCCCACCACTGGTGTGCGATCTCGTGCGCGGTCACATAGAACACGTAGTCCACCTTGTCCGGGTCACGCAGGTCGGCGATGAAACCGATGGCCTCGGAGTAGGGGATGGTGTTGGCGAACGACTGCGCAAAGCGCGCATAGCCCGGGAACTCGATGATGCGTACCTGGCGGTGCTGGTACGGGGTGAAGTTCGCTTCGTAGTAGGCCAGCGACTTCTGCACCGCCTCGATCATCCGGTCCACGTTGTAGCCGTGCGCCGGGTCGAAGTAGACCTCCACCGGAATGTTCTTGTACTTCGCCTTGCGCACCTCCCAGCGTGCCGACAGATAGGCGTAGAAGTTCAGCATCGGCCGGTCCATGGCATAGCTGAAGCAGCGCCGGCCGTTGACCGTGGTCTCATGCTGGAGGTACCCCGGGGCCAGCGCCACCTGGTCCGGTGCCGTGCAGACCGTGGTGCGGAAGTCGAGCCAGTCGGCATCGTTGGAAATGTAGGTGTTGGCGCGTGCGGCTTCGTCTTCCAGCTTGGGCATGCGCCGCGGCTCGCCCAGGTCGCGCTTGCGGCGTTCGTTGCGGTCGCTGATCTCGGCGCCTTCGTTGTAGCCGAAGGAAGGCAGCACGCGGCTGTTGAAGAACGTGCCGTTGTCCACGATGTTGCTCGGCGCCTGGCCGGCGGTGATGCCATTAGGCTTCTGCACCACCCGGAAATGCACGCTGCGGTTTTCACCCGGTTGCAGCGGTTTCTGCAGGCGGTAGATGCGGTAGCCGAGATCGGCGTCATGCATCGAAAGTGTCTGCCCACCCAGGTCGACCGCGATCAGCTGCTTGTCATCGCCCATCGAGACGTGCACGTCCTGGATCGGCGTGGCGTGGGTGTTGCGTACCGTCCAGTTCGCATCGATCACCATCGACTGCGATTCCGGGAACAGGTCCACGCGGTTGTCCACGGCGACAATGCGTGGTTGCGGCAGGTTGCGGTACTTCGACAGCTCGCGCTCGTAGCGGGCCTGCAGGTCCAGCTGCTGGTCGGGCGAGATGAACTCGTTGCGGATGTTGGTGCTCCAGTACAGCCAGCCGCCCAGGCCGACGAACGCCAGCGCGGCCACCGCGGCGAAGGCGCCGGTCGGACCACGCAGGCGGCGGCCGGCCAGGGCCAGGCGCTGGCGCAGTCCCTGGCTGACACCCCGTACCCAGAAGGCCGACGCCAGGCACATCAAGGTCAGCAGGAACAGGGCCCAGTAGCCCTGGAATGCCAGCTGCCCGGTCAGGAAGTGGCCGTAGCCGTTCATGTCCGAATAGGGTGCGTTGGGCCAGCTGCCGAAGTTGTACAGGTTCTGCGTGTAGTCGAGCATGCCCAGCACACCCTGACCGATCATCACCACGATCAGCAATGCGTAACCGACGAACTTGTTGTTGGTGAGCACCTGCAGCACCAGCGCCAGGCCCCCCATGAGGATGTAGACCACCGAATCCAGCGCCAGGCTGCGCAGGTACAGCAGCGGCTCCAGATGCGTGTAGCCCTTGGCCAGCTGCACGCCCATCGCGGCCACTGCACCGGCCGCTTGGAAGCAGACGATCACCGCCAGCAATGCGGTGAACTTGGCCAACAGCGGCACCCAGTTCGGCACCGGCATGGCATCGGTCACTTCATTGATGCGCGCGCTGCGTTCCTTCCAGACCAGCTCACCGGCGAAGAACAACACGATGATCACCAGCAGCCAGCTGAAGGCGCCCTGCAGCCCCATGATCATCTGCGAGGTGACCGGCCAGATCGAGGTGCCGTACAGGGTCTGCCGGAACAGCGCGCTGGGCAGGAAATTGGCCAGGCCCAGTACCAGCAGCACGATGAACGGCACGCTGCGCAGGACGCCGCGTGTATCGAAGCGCACCTGGCGCAGGAACTGCTGCCACGCGGTGGTGGCAGTGAACGCCGGTACCGTGCGCGGCAGTGTTGCGCGGGTGGGGCGGGCCATGGCGGCTTCGGCAACCGTTTGCGCGTGCCTGCGGCCCCTGCGCCGACGGCCACTGCCGCTGCGTTCGGTACGGAACAACGCGAAGGTGGCGGCGAACAGCGCCGCCGCCACGCCCAGCCACAGGGCGCGGTTGGCCAGCAGATAACCGGCCAGTTCGGGAATGCCGTTGTTGCGTTCGGCGGTGGACCAGTAGCGGATCGTGCGGCCCAGTGCGCGCATGCCCAGCGGTTCGCTCAGCACCGCGATCCACGTGTTGTCGATGTCGCGCAGCAGGGCCGCGCTGGCGCCGTACAGCACCAGGTAGGCCACCAGGCCGATGTAGACCCACAGGATCGAGCGGGTCAGCGCCGCCAGCAGCGACAGCAGCGCGGTGGTGAACAACAGGTTGGGAATGACGATGACTGCGAACGTCCACGCATAGCCCTGCCAGCTGATCGGGCCCATGCGTTCGGGATCGACCCACGGCATGAACGGTGCCAGCCATAGGCCGAACGCGATCAACACGTAGACCAGCAAGCCTGCCGCCAGGGCGGCGGCGATGCGTCCGGCCAGGTAGTCGCGGCGTTTCACCGGGCTGGCGAAGATCAGTTCGGCGGTGCCGAGTTCGAAGTCACGCAACAGCGCGTTGCTGACGAACAGTGCGGTGACCAGCATGCCGAGCAGGGTGAAGATGCCCAGCATCTGTGCAATCACGGTGGGCGCGTTGCTGTGCACGTTGCCGGCGCCACCACCGATCTGCACCGCGTCGCTGGACGCGGCGGCGAAGGCGAGCAGGGCGAACAGCCCGGCCAGCAGCCACAACAGCGGGGAGCGCAGCTGCTCGCGCAGCTCGAAGCGGAAGAAGTTGAGGATCATGGTGTGCTCCGCTCAGGTTGCCGCGCGGGCACGGGCCTGCAGGCGCAGGCGCTGGAAGTACACGTCCTCGAGGCCGGGGGCTACGGCGGCGAAGCCGTCGCCGGGGTCATTGGCGCTGTGTACGTGAATCACCGGGCGACCACCGACCAGGCGGGTGGACAGCACCACGTAGCGTGCCTCGTGGTCGGCCAGTTCCGAAGGATCGACCTGCTTGCGCCAGACCTGGTGCTGCAACGCGTCGATGGCCTCGGTAGGCCGGCCGGTCAGCAGCACCTGGCCCTTGTTCATGATCGCCATCGTCGGGCACAGATCGGTCACGTCCTCGACGATATGGGTGGACAGGATGACCGCCACGTTCTCGCCGATGGCCGCCAGCAGGTTGAGGAAGCGGTTGCGTTCTTCCGGGTCGAGGCCGGCGGTGGGTTCATCGACGATCACCAGCCGCGGGTCACCCAGCAACGCCTGGGCAATGCCGAAGCGCTGGCGCATGCCGCCGGAGTAGGTGCCCAGCTTGCGCTTGCGGGCGTCCCACAGGTTCACCTGCTGCAGCAGCCCATCGACCACCTCGCGGCGCTGCGCGCGCTGGGTCAGGCCCTTGAGCACCGCGAAATGTTCCAGCAGGTCCAGCGCGCTGACTTTCGGGTACACGCCGAAATCCTGCGGCAGGTAGCCCAGCCGGCGGCGCACCGCGTCCTTGTCGCGCAGTACGTCGATCGGCGCCTCGCCTGGAATGGTGAGGGTGGCCGTGCCGCTGTCGGCTTCCTGCAGGGTGGACAGCGTGCGCATCAGCGACGACTTGCCGGCGCCGTTCGGACCGAGCAGGCCGAACATGCCGCGCGGGATGTCCAGGGTGACGTTGTTGAGGGCATGCACGCCGTTGGCGTACGTCTTGGACAGCGAATCGATCTTCAGCATGCGACGTACACCTTTCCATGGGCGATGTCTGCGCGTTATCCGCGCATCGGCTTCCGTGCGCATCCGCCGTTGGTCATGGGGGGAGAATTCCGCCGTCGCACGTTGGGGCGTGGCGGGAGGTCTGGTGGCGCTTACCGGCGCAGCGACGATTCCCGCACCACCAGCTTCACCGGGATGCTCTGGCTCTCCACCGGTTGCCGGCCGATCAGCGCCAGCAGGCGCTCCACCAGCAGCTGGCCGGCCTGCTTGGTGTCCTGCTGCACCGTGGTCAGCGCCGGGGATACCGAGGCCGCCAGCGGGATGTCGTCGAAGCCGGTCACCGCCACGTCCTGCGGCACCCGTAGCCCGGCCTCGCGCAGGGCGCGCATCGCACCGATGGCGATCAGGTCGCTGGCGGCGCAGATCGCATCGATCGGTTCGCCGCGCGCCAGCAGCGCCTGGCAGGCCTCCTGGCCGGAAGCCTCGGTGGTGATCGCATCGTGCTGCAGCGCCGGTTCGGCAGCCAGGCCGTGGTCCTGCAGGGCCGCGACATGGCCGCGGTAGCGCTCCTGGAATTCGGGGTAATGGCTGGAGGCATGGCCGAGGAAGGCGATGCGGCGGCAGCCCTGCTGCAGGAGGTGGGTGGTGATGTCATGCCCGCCCTGGAAGTTGTCGCTGCCGATCGAGACACCGGGCTGGCCGGGCAGGGCGGCGCCCCAGCGCACAAAATGCGTGCCCTGTTCGACCAGCCGCTGCAGGCGGTCGCGCGATTCGTGGTAGTCGCCGTAGCCGAGCAGGATGATGCCGTCGGCCTTGTTGCTGTCCTCGTAATCGGCCTGCCAGTCGGTGGACAGCTGCTGGAACGAGACCAGCAGGTCCTGCCCGTGCAGCGCGCAGGCGCGGGTGATCGAGCCCAGCATCGAATGGAAGAACGGGTTGATCAGCGAATCGTCGTTGGTCGGGTCCTCGAAGAACAGCAGGGCCAGGGTGCCGGCGTTGCGCAGGCGCAGGCTGGAGGCGTTCTTGTCGACCTTGTAGTTCAGCTCGCGGGCGATGCGCAGGATGCGCTCGCGGGTCTCGGCATTGACCATCGGGCTGCCCCGCAGGGCCCGCGACACGGTCGGCTGGGAGACCCCGGCCAGGTGGGCGATGTCCAGGGAGGTGGCTTTGCCTTTGATCGTCATGGGCGCGCGGAAGGGGCTGGGGAAAAGGTGCCTGGGCATGATGCCATGGGGTGGCTGCAGGCAGACCCGCCCGATGCTGCTTGTGGTCAAGGTCGCAGGCATGCGACGGTCAGTGCCACAGCCTGATGGAGCCAAGCGGTGTCTTTTCGCCTGTACCCGGATGTTCCGGATGATTTCGAGGCGCGGATCCGTATCCTCGCGCCGGAGGAGGGCGGGCGGCGCAGCCCGGCCCGGAACGGTATCCGCTGGGACTTCGCCTACGCCGCTGACGCCGCTGACGCCGGGGCGCCAGAGCTGTTCATGATCTGGCCCGACTTCCGGCACGCCGAGGGCGACAGCTGGGCGACCGAGCTGCCGCTGCCGGTGGGCGAGCCCCTGTTGGCCGGCCTGACCGTGGTCAATGAGGTGCTGAGGGCTGGGCTGCACCGGGAGCGTATCCGGCCGGGCGTGCGCTTCCACTGCCATGAAGGGCCCAAGGTGGTGGCGGTGGGGGAGGTCACGCGGGTCACCGGCCTGCTGCTGGATCGCCCCCTGCTTCGTTGAGGTCGGTTCCGACCCGGATCGGCCGGATTCCCGACGGGCCGGGGGCGAAGGGAATGGTAAGATGCCTCGTTCCGATATCCCCCATTCGCAACCGTGGGAGGTCCAGCGTATCGGCACCCCGTCGGGTGTGCTATCACTGGTCCAGCCCCGGACAACGGAAGAATCCATCTATGGCGCGCGGCATCAACAAAGTCATCCTGGTCGGCAACCTCGGCAACGACCCGGACGTGAAGTACACCCAGAGCGGCATGGCGATCACCCGCATCAGCCTGGCCACCACCAGCGTCCGCAAGGACAAGGATGGCAACCAGCAGGAACGTACCGAATGGCACCGCGTGGTGTTCTTCGGCAAGCTCGGCGAGATCGCCGGCGAGTACCTGCGCAAGGGCAGCTCGGTCTACGTCGAAGGCAGCCTGCGCTACGACAAGTACACCGGCCAGGACGGCGTGGAGAAGTACTCCACCGACATCGTGGCAGATGAAATGCAGATGCTGGGCGGCCGCGGTGAAGGCAGTGGCGGTGGCGGTGGTGGCAACTACGGCGGCGATCGCCCGCAGCGTCAGCAGGCTCCACGCCAGGAGTACGGCGGCGGTGGCGGTGGCCAGCGTGGCGGCCAGGGCGGTGGCTATGGCAACCAGGGCGGCAACCAGGGCGGCGGTTACGGCAACCAGGGTGGCAACCAGCGCCCGCAGCCGCAGCAGGCTCCGCCGATGGACGACTTCGCTGACGACGATATTCCGTTCTGATCGAGCGCTCGTTCGCAGCAGAAAGAAAGCCCCGCTGATGCGGGGCTTTTCTTTTTGCGCGAAGTCATCTGCGTTGTGCTTCGCAGCATCAGTTTTCGTGCACCGCGACTTGCAAACAGACAATTTCCTCCCCTATGGTGCAATCGATTGCATTGCAGTGAATCGTTGCGTTTGATACCGGTTGGGAGGCCGGCAGGTGGATGTCCGTCCATTCGATCAGACCGGCCCCGGCGACGGGGCTCACGCGGCGCGATGCGCTGCGCATCGCAGTTGCCGGCAGCATTGGCCTGGGGGCCGCGACAATCGCGGGCACGCTGCCCGCATTCGCCGCCACCGCGCCGCTCAAAGGCAACCTGAAGCACTCCGTCGCCCGCTGGACCTTCCCGCAGCTGTCCGTCACCCAGCTCTGCGCGACGGTGAAGGACATCGGCTTCGCCGCGATCGACCTGGTCGGCCCGGAAGACTGGCCGACGTTGAAGGCCCATGGCGTGTACAGCTCGATGTGCAACGGCGCGGAGCTGGGCCTGACCAAGGGCTTTGCCGGGCGCCAGTTCCATGACCAGTTGGTGGAGCGCTACACGCGGCACATCGATCTGGTCGCCGATGCTGGCTACCGCAACCTCATCTGCTTCTCCGGCAATCGCAACGGCATGGATCCCCGCGACGGCATGGCCAATGCCGAGGCTGGCCTCAAGCGCATCCTCGGGCATGCCGAGAAGCGCGGCGTGGTGCTGGTGATGGAGCTGCTCAACTCCAGGGTCGATCACCACGACTACCTGTGCGATCACTCCGCCTGGGGCGTGGAGCTGTGCCAGCGGCTCGGCTCGGACAACTTCGGCCTGCTGTACGACATCTATCACATGCAGATCATGGAGGGCGACATCATCGCCACCATTGGAAAACACCACGCCTGCTTCAAGCATTACCACACCGCAGGCGTGCCAGGCCGGAACGAGATCGGAGACCAGCAGGAGCTCCACTATCCGGCCATCTGTCGCGCGATCCGCGACACCGGTTTCAAGGGGTATCTGGCGCAGGAGTTCACGCCTGCAGCGCCCGATCCCGTTGCCTCATTGCGCGAGGCGATCCGCCTCTGCGACGTCTGAAACGATATCCACCCAGGTGAGAAACCCATGGCAGATAATCACTACGACGCCATTGTTGTTGGCTCGGGAATCAGTGGCGGTTGGGCGGCGAAGGAGCTGACCGAAAAGGGCCTGAAGGTCCTGATGCTGGAACGTGGCCGTAACATCGAGCACGTCAAGGACTACGTCAACGCGATGAAGGAGGCGTGGGACTTCCCGCATCGCAATCGGCCAACGCAGGCGATGAAGGCCGACTTCCCGGTGCTGATGCGCGATTACGGCCTGGCCGAAAATCTGGAAGGGATGTGGGCCAACGAACAGGACTCGCCCTACATCGAGACCAAACGTTTCGACTGGTTCCGTGGCTACCACGTCGGCGGCCGCTCGCTGCTGTGGGGGCGGCAGAGTTATCGCTTCTCCGATCTGGATTTCGAGGCGAACCTCAAGGACGGGATCGCTGCTGACTGGCCGATCCGCTACGCCGACATCGCGCCGTGGTACGACTACGTGGAAAAGTTCGCCGGCATCGCCGGCACGCGCGAAGGCCTGGACGTGCTGCCGGATGGCGAGTTCCTGCCGCCGATTCCCTTGAACATCGTCGAGAAGGATGTGGCCGCGCGTATCAAGAAGGCCTTCGGCGGGACGCGCCACATGATCCACTCGCGCACCGCCAACATCACCAAGCCGATGCCCGAGCAGGGGCGCGTCAACTGCCAGTACCGCAACAAGTGCATCCTGGGTTGTCCCTTCGGTGCCTACTTCTCGACCCAGGCGGCGACGCTGCCAGCGGCGATGAAGACCGGCAACCTGACCTTGCGTCCGTTCTCGATCGTCAAGGAAGTGCTCTATGACAAGGATCGCAAGCGTGCCCGCGGCGTGGAGGTGATCGACGCCGAGACCGGGCAGACCTACCAGTACACGGCCAAGGTGATCTTCCTCAATGCGTCGTCGTTCAACTCGACCTGGCTGCTGATGAATTCGGCGACCGATGTGTGGGACGGCGGGCTGGGCTCTTCGTCCGGTGAGTTGGGGCACAACGTGATGGATCATCATTTCGGTGCGGGTGCTTCGGGCCGGGTCGAGGGCTACGAAGACAAGTACTACTTCGGCCGCCGTCCCTGCGGTTTCTACATTCCGCGCTTTCGCAACGTCGCAGCCGACAAGCGTGGCTACCTGCGCGGGTTCGGCTACCAGGGCGGTGCCAGCCGAAACGGCTGGTCGCGTGAGATCGCCGAGCTGAACATCGGCGCCGACCTGAAGGAAGCGCTGACCGTGCCGGGTGACTGGCGCATCGGCATGACCGGGTTCGGTGAAATGCTGCCGCACCACGACAATACAATCCGCCTGGACCACGACCGCAAGGACAAGTGGGGGCTGCCGGTGCTGGCGATGGACGTTGCCATGCGTGCCAACGAACTGGCGATGCGCAAGGACATGGCCGCCGATGCTGCCGAGATGCTGGAGGCGGCCGGCGTCAAGGACGTGAAGATGCACGACAACGACTATGCCCCGGGCAAGGGCATCCACGAGATGGGGACCGCGCGCATGGGACGTGATCGCAAGAGCTCGGTACTGAACCAGCACAACCAGGTCTGGGATGCCCCCAACGTCTATGTGACCGACGGTGCCTGCATGACCTCCAGCGCCTGCGTGAATCCCTCGCTGACCTACATGGCGCTGACCGCGCGCGCGGCCGACCACGCGGTACGCGAACTGAAAGCGGGGAACCTCTGATGGATCGTCGCGAACTGTTGAAGATGATCGTCGCCGCCACCGGCGCGGCCATGGTTGGATTGCCTGCGCTTGTGCACGGGCAGGCACCGGCGGGCGCCACGAAGATCCATTTCTCCGATGCCGATGTCGGCACGCTGGACGAGATCGCCGAGACCATCCTGCCGCGGACCCGGACACCTGGCGCGAAGGACGCCGGTGCCGGGTTGTTCATGGCGACATTCGTCAGCGATTGCTACACCGCCCGGCAGCAGGCGGCGTTTCGTGCCGGCCTCGCCGACATCGACAAACGCGCAGGTGGCCGCTTCGTATCGCTCACACCGGAAGCCCGCACCGGGTTGCTGCGAACGCTGGACGCCGAAGCCAAGGCACGCCCTGCCGATGTGACCGAGACCGGCACGCCTGAAGAGGGCGAGGCGATGCCGCATTACTTCACGATGATCAAGCAGCTGGCCATCTTCGGCTTCTTCACTTCCAAGGTCGGCGCGACCGGGGTGCTGCAGTACGTCGCCGTGCCGGGGCGCTACGACGGCGACCTGGCCTATGTTCCCGGCACGCCTGCGTGGGGGACCAGCTGATGGACACCACCCTGATGATCCGTCCTGCGTTGATCACCGCCAGCCTGCTGGCCGCTGCAACTGCATTCGCCCAGGACAGTGCCGACGCTGCGCGTGACCCGAAGAAGACCGAGGTGTGGACGCCGGTGCCTGCAGTCGTGGCAACGCCCGCGGGCAAGGCGCCGTCCGACGCCATCGTGCTGTTCGATGGCAAGGATGTCTCGGCGTGGGAGGCAGAGCAGGGCGGGCGTGTGCCCTGGACCGTCGCCGATGGCGCGATGACCGTGGTGCCGGGCAGCAAAGGCATCCGCACCCGACAGCGCTTCTGCGATGTCCAGCTGCATGTCGAATGGCGTACCCCCACCGAGACGAAGGGCTTCGACGGCCAGAACCGCGGCAACAGCGGTATCTTCCTGCAGGAACTGTATGAGCTGCAGGTGCTCGACAGTCACAACAACCCCACGTATGCCAACGGCCAGGCGGGTTCGATCTACAAGCAGGCCATGCCACGGGTGAACGCCTCGCGTGCACCGGGCCAGTGGCAGGTCTACGACATCATCTGGAAGGCGCCGCGCTTCTCGCAGGGCGGCGGCCTGACGTCGCCCGCGCGCATCACCGTGCTGCATAACGGCGTGCTGGTACAGGACGACACCGTGCTGGCAGGCAAGACCGAGTACATCGGTGCGCCTTCGTACGCGCCCCATGCGTGCGCGCCGCTCTATCTGCAGGAGCATGACTCCAAGGTCAGCTACCGCAACATCTGGGTGCGCGAACTGTAGCGCCCACCCGCTATTTCGCCAGGTAGCTGGCGATGTCATCGATTTCCTGTTGCGACAGCTGCGCGAAGGGCGGCATCAATCCGCCGCCCTTTCTGATCTTGTCCTTGATCTGCGCGGGCTGCAGCCGCTTGCTGATGTCGGTGAGCGCAGGAAACGCGCCCGGCATGCCAGCGCGATCGGCACCGTGGCAGGCCGTGCAGTTTGCGCTGTAGAGCTTCGCACCGGCCGCAGGGTCGTCCTTGCACCAGGCCGTGGTCGCAAGCATCGCGCCGCACAGGACCGCGGTCAGGGTGAAGCTCAATTTCAGGCGAGTGTTCAAGCGAGGCTCCTTCGCATCAGCGCGGTGCGCGAGCAGGTTGGTCGATGGCCAGGTGTTCACGCAGGTAGTCCGCGCCGGTCTGGATGACCTTGGCCGGGTTGCGCGGCTGGTCGTGCTCGATGATGTACCAGTGCACGCCCGCGGCGGCCGCGGCTGGCAGGATCGCGTTCCAGTCCAGTACGCCCTGGCCGACGGCGGCGAATCCGCCTTCGTCTTCAGCCTGGCCCTTGGGCGCATTGTCCTTGGCGTGCACCGCGAACACGCGATCACGGAATTTTCCCAGCATCACGGCCGGGTCCAGGCCCGCACGTGCGACCCAGGCCAGGTCCAGCTCGGTCTGCAGGTCGGGGCCGGCCGCTGCGAACAGCAGCTCCAGTCCGGTGCTGCCATCGAAGTCGACCAGCTCGAAGTCGTGGTTGTGATAGGCCAGGCGCATGCCCTTGGCTCGTACCTGTTTCGCGATCCTGCCCAGCTCCTGGCCCAGTGCGGTCCAGCCCGCGGCGTCTGTCGGCCGATCCTTCGCATCCAGGTACGGCACCACCAGCGTGGTGTTGCCGATCGACCGGTTGAACGTCACCACGCCGTCCAGATCATTGCGCAGCTCGGCCAGCGGCACATGCGACGAAACCGCCTTGATCGAATACCGGTCCAGCAGCCGCTTGAGCTCCGCAGCGCTGGCGTTCTGCGTGCCGACCGTCTCCACTGCGTGCACACCGGCGTCGTGGACGATCTTCAGCTGCTGGTCGAGCGACCCGGCGTTGCGCAGGGTATACATCTGCACCGCGATCGGTTTCTGCGTGCTGGCGGCTTCGTCCGCGAAAGCGGGCAGGGTGGCGAACAGCAGGATGAGACTTGCACTTCTACGGAAAAGAGCTTTCATCAACAGATCCTCCCGGGATTCAACCGATGGTGGTCCAGGCACGCGACCTGGCCGATGCAATGACACGGTCAACGATCTGCGCCGAGCGCAGGCCGTCCTCGAAGGTCGGCAGGCCCTGCGGCCGCTCGCCTTCAATGGCGCGATAGGTGTCGGCGACAAACGCCTCGAAACACTGGGCGTAGCCCTGTGCATGCCCGGCCGGCAGCACGGAAAGGCGGCGTTGTTCGGCACTGCCGCCGGCTGGCCCGCGCACGAAGATCTCCTCGCGCTGGTCGGGTCTTCCGATCCACAGCCGTTCGGCATCCTCCTGGTTGAAGACAACGCTGGCCTTTGCGCCATCGATCTCGAACCAGAGGCGGTTGTGGCGTCCGGCCGAGACCTGGCTGACCGTCAGTGACGCCAGCGTGCCGGCGCCGGTCCTGAACATCGCCGCGGCCACGTCCTCGCTCGTGACGGCCTGCATCGTGCTGGCGGCCGTTGGCGTGCTGAAGCTCTGTCCGCTGACGGCGCCGCGCTCGGCGATTACCGTGGAGAACGCCGCGCTGACCTCGGCGAAACGCTCGCCGCTGATCCACTCCACCAGGTCGCACCAGTGCGAGCCGATGTCGGCGAACACACGCGAAGTGCCTCCCAGCGCGGGGTCCACGCGCCAGTTGTTGCTGGCCGGGTCCAGCAGCCAGTCCTGCAGGTAGCTGCCGTGGATGAGGTGCAACGGCCCCAGTTCACCGTGGGCGATACGGGCGCGCGCCTCGCGCACCACCGGGTGGTAGCGGTAGACGAAGGGCACCGTGGCCACAAGGCCGCGCGAGGCCGCCAGCGCAGCCAACGCCTGTGCATCTTCCAGCGAGGTGGCCAGCGGCTTCTCGCAGATCACGTGCTTGCCGGCTTCCAGCGCAGCCTGGGCCATCGCGCGGTGCAGGTGATTGGGCGTGCACACGTGCACGACCTGCACCTGCGGGTCGGCGATGACCTCCTCAATGTCCCGGTAGGCGCGCGCGACATTCCAGGACTGCGCTGCCTCATGTGAACGCTGCGGTGACGAGGCGGCCACGCCGCGTACCTCGGCACCCGCCAGCAGTGCCGCACGACGATGCACTGCGCCGATCATGCCGGCGCCGACGATGGCGATTCCAAGCTTGGGCATCGACTGGGATCCTCAGGGCGTGGAGGGCGCGGCCGTGGCCGCCGGCCGGTCGCGGAACAGCAGCAGGAAGGCGACCAGCACCACCAGTGCAACGCCGGCCGGGAACAGCCAGATCTGCTGCCAGTCGGGGCCGGCCGCGGTGGTGAAGTGCTCCACCACCGCGCCGGACAGGAAGGTGCCGATCAGCATGCCCACGCCGTAGGTGGCCAGGGTGATGAACCCCTGTGCACTGCTGCGTGCGTCGGGGCCAGCGTGCGCGTCGGTGTAGATCTGGCCGGTAACGAAGAAGAAGTCGTAGCAGATACCGTGAAGTACGATGCCGATCACCAGCAGGGAGAAACCACTGCCCGCATCGCCGAAGGCGAACAGCGCGTAGCGCACCACCCAGGCCGCCATGCCCACCGCCAGCATGGTCTTCACTCCCAGCCGCACGAACAGGAACGGCATGGCCAGCATCAGCAGCACTTCGGAGACCTGGCCCAGCGACTGCAGGCCGGCTGCACCCCGCAGGCCCAAGTCGTTGAGATACGGATTGGTGAAGTTGTAGTAGAACGACAGCGGGATGCAGATGGCGATGGAAGCCAGGAAGAACACCAGATACGCGCGCGACTTCAGCAGCCGCAGCGAATCCAGCCCAAGGATCTGCCCGAGGCCGGCATCGCGCTGCTTCGCCAGCGGCGGCGTGTGCGGCAGGGTGAACGCGTACAGGCCCAGCACCAGCGATGCCACGGCCGCCATCTGGAAGGTAAGTTCGAGCCGGTGTGCCTGTTCCCAGCCCAGCCAGCCGATCAGCACGCCGGCAACGATCCAGCCGACGCTACCGGCCACGCGCACCAGCGGGAACTGCTTCTCCGGCGACTGCATGTGCCGCATCGCCACGCTGTTGGCCAGCGCCAGCGTCGGCATGAACAGCAGCATGTAGCCCATGACGCAGGCGGAGAACATGCTGAAACTGGTTGCCGTGGACGCCAGCCACATCAGCACCGCGCCGGCCAGATGCAGTACCGCAAGGATGCGCTGCGCCGCGAAGTAGCGATCCGCGATCAGCCCGACCAGGAACGGCGCCACGATGGCGCCGATGGACTGGCTGAGGAATGCCGTTGCCACCTGGCTGGCGCTGGCCTGCAGCGGGCCCTGCACCAGGTAGGTACCCAGGGTGACGAACCACGCCCCCCAGATGAAGAACTGCAGAAACATCATCGCGCCCAAGCGCGACATGGCGTGCGTCATGGCTTGCCCTCCCGGGGCGGTGTCGGCTCAGATTCCCAGCATGCGGTGCAGTGATCCCGCGTCCGTGCCGCTGTCGGCAAAGTCGTCGAAGGCGCGCTCGGTCACGCGGATGATGTGGTCGCGGATGAAGGCGGCACCCTCGCGTGCGCCGTCTTCCGGGTGCTTCAGGCAGCACTCCCATTCCAGTACCGCCCATCCGGGGAAGTCGTACTGGGCGAACTTGGAGAAGATCGCCTTGAAGTCGATCTGGCCGTCGCCAAGTGAACGGAACCGGCCCGGGCGATCGATCCAGTCCTGGTAGCCGCCGTACACGCCGCTGCTGGCACTGGCGTGGTACTCCGCATCCTTCACATGGAAGGCGCCGATGCGCGCGTGGTAGCGGTCGATGAAACCGAGGTAGTCCATCTGCTGCAGCAACAGATGGCTGGGGTCGTACAGGATCTTCGCGCGCGGGTGGTGATCGACCACATCGAGGAAGCGTTCGAAGGTCGCGCCGTCGTGCAGGTCCTCGCCCGGGTGGATCTCGAAGCACAGGTCCACGCCGCAGGCGTCGAACGCATCGAGGATGGGGCGCCAGCGGCGGCCGAGTTCGGCGAAGGCTTCCTCCACCAGCCCCGGTGGGCGCTGCGGCCAGGGATAGAAATAGGGCCACGCCAACGCGCCGGAGAACGTGGCATGCGCGGTCAGCCCCAGGCGCTGGCTGGCCTTGGCCGCCAGCAGCAGCTGCTCCACTGCCCAGGCCTGGCGCGCGGCGGGGTCGCCGCGCTTGTCCGCTGGCGCGAAGCCGTCGAACAGGCCGTCGTACGCAGGATGGACCGCGACCAGCTGCCCCTGCAGATGGGTGGACAGCTCGGTGACCTGCACGCCGTGCCCGGCCAGCATGCCGGCGAGGTCGTCGCAGTACGCCTGGCTGCGTGCGGCCTCCGCCAGATCGAACAGGTGGGGCGCCGTGGTGGGGACTTGTACGCCAGAATAGCCGAGACCCGCGGCCCACCCGGCCAGCGTGTCCAGCCGATCAAAAGGAGCTGCGTCGCCGATGAACTGCGCCAGGAACAGCGCTGGACCCTTGAGCGTCTTCAACGTGATTCGCCCTCGATGCAATCGATTGCATTATCCTAGCAGGGGCTCACGCAGGACCTGTTGTGCACTGCACAGCGGGCAGGAGAACTAACGCCATGGCCACCATCTACGACATTGCAAAGCACGTCGGCGTCTCCGCAGGCACGGTGTCGCGGGCGCTTTCGCGGCCGGACAAGGTCCTGCCGGCCACCCGTGCGCGCATCGAGCAGGCCGCCACCGCGCTGGGCTATGTGCCCAACACGGTGGCCCGCACGCTCAAGACCCAGCGCAGCGGCAAGATCCTGGTCACCGTCCCGGACATCGCCAATCCGTTCTTCGCCCAGATCCTGCAGGGCGCGGAGGACGCAGCGCAGGCCGTTGGCTACGCGGTCCTGCTGGGGGACACCCAGCATCAACCGGATCGCGAGGAGCGCTACGCGCAGATGCTCCGGCGCAACGAGGCCGACGGCATGATCGTGCTGGGGCATCGCCTGCCCCCCACGGCGCGTGACATCGTCGAACAGCGGGGTGCCGCCGCGCCGGTGGTCAACGGCTGCGAATTCGATCCCGCGCTGGGCATTCCCAGCGTCCACATCGACAATGCGGCCGCCGCGCGCGCGGTGATGGAACACCTGTACGGGCTGGGACACGAACGCATTGCGGTGGTCGGTGGACCGCCTGACAACCCCCTGCACCAGCAACGGCTGGAAGGGGTGCGGGCGGCCGGCAAGGCGCGTGGACGCCTGCGTCAGCTGAACATCGTGCCGGGTGACTTTTCGGTGGAGTCCGGCCATGCCGCCGCGATGGCGATGTTGGCCGCCGCGCCGGTACCGACTGCGGTCTTCTGTTTCAGCGACCAGATGGCGCTGGGCACCCTGGCGGCCTGTCGGGAGCTGGGCATCCGCGTGCCGGAGGATCTGTCCATCGTCGGCTTTGACGACCTAGCCTCCTCGCGCTACCTCACGCCGCCACTGACGACGATCAGACAGCCGATGCGGGAGATTGGTGAGCGCGCGGTCAACCTGCTGCTTGCCATCATCGAACACGTGGATGTGCCGCTGCAGCAGACGCTGGATTTCACCCTGATGCTGCGGGGCTCGACGGCTGCACCCAGGGCCGGGTGAGGGCAGGGCAGAGCGCGCTGCCTCATGAGTGTCGCCAGATGGCTTCTGCAACCTTGATCCCGAATTGACGCAGAGCTGTCAGACTCACCGCAGGCAGCCCGGCAAGGGCCTTGGTGGCAGCTGCGATCGCTCAAGGGGGTCGGCAATGCCGTTCTTGACGGACTCGACCGAGGTCTCGGTCGAAGGCATCGGCGCGGCACGGCGCATCGGCTGGATGCGTTTCGTGGGCAACGGGTTGGGGGCGATCCCCATTGCTTCGATCATGCTCGAACGCCAGGACGGTGCGCTGGCGTGGGTCCTGCTGCTGCTCAATGCACTGGCCTGGCCGGCGCTCGCCCTCGTGCTGACCCATCGCTCACGGCAGCCCGCGGTGGTCCAGTTCCGCTGCATGGTGATCGATTCCTTCTTTGGCGGTGGCTGGATCGCCTTCATGGGGCTCAGCGTGGTGCCCAGTGCGTTGTTCGCCGCGCTGCTGGTCGCCGACAAGATCGCCGCCGGCAGGGTGAAGCTGGCGGTACGGGCCACACTGGCACTGGCAATTGGGTTCGCGCTCACCTGGTGGGTACTCGGGTTTCCCTATCAGCCGGTGTCATCGCAGCGCACGATCGTACTCAGTGTGCCGTTCCTGTTCGTCTACGGCATCGGCCTCAGCATCCTCAGCTGGCAGCTGGCGCGGCGGGTGAAATCGCAGAACCGCCAGTTGAAGCGGCTGAGCCGGATGGACCCGCTGGTGGAGCTGGCCAACCGCGGCTTCCTGATCGTCCGCGCACAGCAGGCCCTGGACAAGGCGCAGGGGCAGGGTGGTTTCGCCTGCCTGCTGATGCTTGATGTGGATGACTTCAAGCGCATCAATGACTCGCATGGTCATCGTGCCGGGGACGAAGTGCTGCGCCATATCGCCTCCACCTTGCGCGCCTTCGCCCGGCCCGGCGATACCCCTGCGCGGCTGGGAGGCGACGAGTTCGTCGTGCTGCTGCAGGACTGTGCGCCCATCGATGCGATGCATGTGGCAGAGCGGGTTCGTCTGCACCTTCTGGAAGCAGCACGGCAGGCAACGCCGGGCATCGAGTTCAGCGTCAGCATCGGCATTGCTGCCACGCCGCGGGGCGGCAGCGTCGAGGACTGGCTGGCATTGGCCGACCGCGCGCTCTACCACGCCAAGCGCCAGGGCAAGAACAACGCCAGCTATGGCGAATGAGTCGGCGCGGGCTGCAGCAGTGCTGTCGCAGCACGAGGCCTGATGCCCGTTCATCCTGCACCCGGAATCGTCGCCGCCAATCCTCTACCATGGGCCACCCCGCCCGGACGCGCCGCCCATGCAAGACGCCCTCGTTGCCCAGCCCAAGCCCCCTGTCCCGAGGATCGCGGCCTGGCTGATGATGCTGCTGGGCATGTGGCTGGCGTTGAAGCTGGGCCTGGTGGTAACCCTGCTGTCGGGGCTGCTGGTGTTCCAGCTGACCCACGTGCTGGCGTCGACCGTGGAAGGCAGGCTGCCGCCGGGACGGGCGCGGGCAATCGCGGTGATCGTGCTGTCGGCGATCATCATCAGCGGACTGGTGCTGGCCGGCATCGGCGTGGCGTCGTTCTTCCGCAACGAGACCGGCGGGCCGGACGCGCTGCTGGCGCGGCTGATGGACATCCTCAATTCGTCGCGCCACCAGGTACCGGCGCTGCTGCAGCCGTATATCCCCGAAGACATGCCGGCGCTGCGTGCGGCGCTGAATGACTGGGCCGCCGAACACCAGCGCCAGTTGGGCGTGGCCGGCACGTCGGTGGTGCAGGTGGGCGTGCGCGTACTGATCGGCATGGTGCTGGGGGCGATGATCGCGCTGTACGACGAACTTCCGCTGCCGAAGATGGGGCCGCTGGCGCAGGAGCTGATCGGCCGCACCAGCCGCCTGGCCACAGCGTTCCGCCAGGTGGTGTTCGCACAGGTGAAGATCTCGCTGCTCAACACCGTGTTCACCGCCATCTTCCTGCTGGGCGTGCTGCCGCTGTTCGGCGTGCATCTGCCGCTGTCCAAGACGCTGGTACTGATCACCTTCATCGCCGGCCTGCTGCCGGTGGTGGGCAACATCATCTCCAACACCATCATCACCATCGTCGCGCTGTCGGTCTCGTTCTACGTGGCCGTGGCCGCGCTGCTGTACCTGATCGTGATCCACAAGCTGGAATACTTCCTCAACGCACGCATCGTCGGCGGCGAGATCCAGGCCCGTGCCTGGGAGCTGCTGCTGGCCATGCTGGTGATGGAAGCAGCATTCGGCCTGCCTGGCCTGGTGGCAGCGCCGGTGTTCTACGCTTACGTGAAGCGCGAACTGGTCGACCAGCGCTGGATCTGACCCGGCGTGACCTGTCGCATCTGACCGGCTGGACGGGGGCGCCGGCGTTGTCGGCGCGTTCGCGCGCGCTGCGCTATATCCCTCCCTGCGGATCGTACGGCGCTGGCTTGGCGCCGCCGGAGCCGCTCGCTACAGTGAGCCGCACTTCAGGGGAATTCTGCATGGCCCGCAAGGCATCGCCCATCAGGTTGCGGACCTGGGTCTGGATCCTGGCTGGGCTGTTCGTGGTGTGCACGCTGCCGTTGATGGCCATCGCCCTGATCCAGGGCACGCTGCGCTACACCGGTGCGGAAGACAACCTGGCCAGCCTGCGCCAGCTGCGGCAGACCTTCGATCTCGCTAACCTCGCTTCGGCCGAGCGCGGCCCGGCCAACAGCCTGCTTGGGGCTGATCCGGCCGACGCCACCGAACAGGCGCGGCTGACCGCGCAGCTGGCGGCCGCGCGCAAGCGGGTCGACACCGCCATGCTGCAGCTGGAGACCGTGTTCAAGAACGACCCGGGCGTGCCGGATGAGCGTGGCCTGCTGGCCGACGCGCAACGTCGCCTGCAGTCGGCGCGGGCTGCGGTGGACCGGGTGGTGGCGCAACCGCACGATGCGCGCCGGGTGGAGGAGGTTGAGCGTGCAATCAGCGGCATGTTCGCCGTGGTTGATCGCCTGCACCTGCTGACCTCGGCACAGATCAACGTGCTGGTCAGCGCCGACCGTGAAGCGGCGATTCCGGCGATGCAGGGCCAGGTGCTGATCGATCTTCGCGAACATGGCGGCCGCCTGGCCTCGAACGTGATGGCCCCGGTGGCGGTACCGGGGGCATGGCGCGAGGAACAGGTACGCGCTGCACTGCAGACCGAGGGCCGCCTGCTGGAGCTGTGGCGGTTGGCGGGCAGCCATGAGTCGGTGTTCCGCAGTGACCCGGAACTGTCATGGCACTGGGACATGGCACGACGGCAGTTCTTCGGCGAATCGCTGCCGATGATCGAGCAGTTGATCGAGGATGGCCGCCGTGGCGTACCACCGCCGTGGACCGCTGCCGAATTCACCGCGCGCTACGTGCCTACCCTGCAGTCGCTGGAAGCCTTGCGTGATGGCTACCTGAGCGTGTCCATCGCCCGCTACGAACGCACCCGCAACCGCGAGGCCATGCGCCTGGCTGTGCTGGTGGCGACCGCGCTGGGCACGCTGGTGGTGCTGGGCGTGGCCCTGCGCATTGCTCACCTGCAGATCCTGCAGCCATTGCTGCAGGCGCAGAAGCAGGTGATCCAGCTCGCCACGGATGCACCCGGCCCGGAGCAGCATGTCACCCATCCGCTGGCCGAGATGCAGCGCCTGTTCGACGCCATCGAAGTACTACGTGAGAAATCGCGCGAGCGCTCGGCACTGACCAGCGAGCTGCGCCAGCTCGCTGGCACCGACGAGCTGACCGGATTGTTGAACCGGCGCGCGCTGGATGAGGTGGTGCAGCAGAGACACGCCGGGGGCGATGCAAGCGCCGTGGTGATCCTGCTGGACGTGGATCGCTTCAAGGCGATCAACGATGGCCATGGCCATGAAGCCGGCGACGAAGTGCTGGTGCAGGTGGCGCAGTTGCTGCAGCACCACCTGCGCCGCAGCGACAGCATTGCCCGCTATGGCGGCGAGGAGTTCCTGGTGCTGCTGGCCGACGGTGATCTGGCCGGTGGTCGCCAGCTGGCCGAGTCATTGCGATTGGCCCTGCAGCAGATGGACATCGCGCTGGCCGGCGGCACCGTGCTGCGGGTGACCGCCAGTTTCGGCGTGGCCGAGGGCGGCACCGACGCGCTGGGCTGGCGCACTCTGCTGCGTGCCGCCGATGCGGCCATGTACCGGGCCAAGGCGCAGGGGCGTGATCGGGTACGGGTGGCAGGGGGCGGTCGAGGCACCCGCTGATCGTGGCATTCATCGCCGGCGCACGTGGTCCTGCCTAGACTGGCCCTCCGATCGCCGCAGGAGCCCTCCATGATCTTTCGCCCTGTTGTTGCCACGGCACTGCTGGCCGGGTTGTTGGCCGGCTGTGCTTCCACCGCTTCCCAGACCAGCGCCGACGCGCCTCGCCATCCTTCCATCGCTGCCGATCTGAGCCCGGTACCGGCCTTTACCGGGGGTGGCACTGGCTGGAGCATCGAGATCGCCTCCACAGGGAAGGGCAACCACGACGCCAGCCTCAGTGCCGATGGACGCACCCACAAGGGCGTGCTGCGCTACCTCGGCCAGCCGGCCGATGCACCCGGTTCGCTGATCGTGCTCAACGGTGAGCTGGACAAGCAGCCGGCCATCGTCGAGATCAAGCAAGAGTCGTGCCGCAACACCGAAGGCGTGGACACGCTGGCCAGCGTGCAGGTGACGATGGAAGGGCAACCACAACGACGTGGTTGCGGTCATCTGGCCGTGTACTGATCCTGTGCGCCGTCGTGCTTGAGATTCCAACCCTGCACACCGTGCGTCTGTGGCTGCGTCCACAGCAGCTGGATGACTTCGGTGTCTATGCCGCGTTCCTGGCCTCGCCGCGTGCGCGCGGCATGGGGGGGCCGTTCGGTGAGGTGGCGGCGTGGGGCCAGTTCTGCCACGACCTGGCCAGCTGGCATCTGTTCGGTCATGGCGCGTTGATGATCGAGCGCAGTGATACCGGTGCCTGCATCGGCCAGGTGGGGATCAATCATGGCCCGTTGTTTCCTGAAAAGGAGCTGGGCTGGTTGCTGTACGACGGCCATGAAGGGTGGGGCTTTGCCACTGAAGCGGCCGGTGCACTACGCGACTGGGCGTTCGAGGTGGCGAAGCTGCCGACGCTGGTCAGTTACATGGCGCCGGACAACCTGGCATCGCAGGCCGTCGCGCGGCGCCTGGGCGGTGTGCTCGACGCGCGCGCGGTGCGCAGTGATGCCGATGATCTGGTCTACCGCTACAGCACCAGGTAGTGCCGGCTGCTGGCCGGCATCACCGGTGCACCGGGCGCGTCATCCACGTATGTCAAGCAATGACCCATTGCGCGGCACGCCCGGGCTTTGCCATCCTCCCTGCTGTTTTCCGTAGCGTGGAATCCCGATGCGTCCTGCGTTCTGGCTGGCTTTGGCTCTGCTGCCCACTCTGGCGGTGGCGCAACCCGCGCGTACTCCCAAGGCCAAGGCCCCGGCGCAGGATCCCTTCAGCGAGCTGTTCGACACCGCCTGCATGCAGCACATCGGTGCCCCGGCGCGGTTGCAGTCGCTGATGGAATCCAATGGGCTGTCGCCGCTGCAGCCCGCCGAAGCCGCGACGCTGTTGCAGGGGCAATCGGGCGTGGCCTGGATGGTGCCTCTGGCCAGTGGCCGCTATGCGGTGAGCTGGGCTGACGATGGCACGTGTACGGTCTACGCCGAAAAGGCCGACGCGGCGGTCGTGCAGAAGGGATTCGCCCGGTTGGTGCAGGCCGCACCCAAGCCGTTGCAGGTGCGATCGCTGCCAGGGCGTGGGCCACTGTCGGCCGATCAGGTGGCCATCCAGTACGGCTGGGCCACGCCGGGGCAGGGCAAGCTGCAGGTGCGCTTCCGCCTGGTCACGCGGCAGGCGGCCGATGCAGGCGTGCAGGCGATGGCCTCGGCGGCCCCGGGCGAAGCGATGCTGGAGCAGGGCGCGCCTGGGCCCTGACAGGGGCCACGCCCGCGATTCAGCCTTTCACGCGGCGTGTGGTATATCGTTTATCGATAAATCCACCCCGGGGCGGCGAGGCCACCCCAATGCCGGAGGCCGCTTGACCGCTCGTCCCGCCCGCGCCAGTTCCGCGCGAGGTCTGTTCACCCTGGCCCAGTCCGCCGTACAGGCCGTCCGGGCGATGTGCTGGCTGGGCATCCTGGCCGCACTGCTGGCCGTGCCGCTGGTCGCCCATGACCGCCGCTGGCTACTCGACAGCGTCCATGATGCCGGTGCTGTTGCCGCACACGGCAACGACCTGTTCCTGCACTTCTGCCTCGGCCTGGGCGCGATCGTCGCGCTGCTGGTGCTGTGCCTGCTGTTCCTGCGCCATCTGCTGCGGCTGCTGAAGTCGGCGGCGCGCGAGCGGCCGTTCACCCACGCCAACGCGCAGCGCCTGCAACGCATGGCCTGGCTGATGCTGGCGATGGAGCTGCTGTCGATCCTGATCGGCGCTTACGCGGCCTGGATGGGGCCCGACTTCACCTGGATGGAGGTGGGCGGCGGCATGTCGATCACCGGCCTGGTGGCGGTGCTGATGCTGTTCGTGCTGGCGCGCGTGTTCGCCGTGGGCGCAGCGATGCGCGATGACCTCGATGGTGTCATCTGATGGCGATTGTCATCACCCTGGACCGCATGCTGCAGGAACGGGGCATGACCCTGTCCGAGCTGGCCGGGCGCATCGACATCACCCTGGCCAACCTGTCGATCCTGAAAACCGGCAAGGCGCGTGCCATCCGCTTTTCCACCCTGGATGCGATCTGCCGTGAGCTGCAGTGCACGCCCGGTGATCTGCTCGGGCATGACCCGACGCAGGCGCAGGACGCTGACTGAGTGCTTTCCCTTTTTCCCTCCCTACTGACGAAACGGACCTGAAATGGAATGGTTGGCTGACCCCTCGATATGGATGGGCCTTGCAACCCTGGTCGTGCTGGAGATCGTTCTCGGCATCGACAACCTGGTGTTCATCGCGATCCTTGCCGACAAGCTTCCGCCGCACCAGCGTGACCGCGCGCGGGTGATCGGCCTGGCGCTGGCCCTGCTGATGCGGCTGGTGCTGCTGGCCGCGCTGGCCTGGATCATGAAGCTGACCGAGCCGCTGTTGACGCTGTTCGACCACAGTTTCTCCGGACGCGACCTGATCCTGCTGGGTGGCGGCCTGTTCCTGCTGTTCAAGGGCACCATGGAGCTGCACGAACGGCTGGAAGGCCGCGAGCACCACGAGGATGGCAAGAAGGTCTACGCCAGCTTCGCGATGGTCGTGGCACAGATCGTGGTACTCGACGCGGTGTTCTCGCTGGACTCGGTGATCACTGCGGTCGGCATGGTCGACAACCTGGGCGTGATGTACGCCGCGGTGACCATCGCGATGGCATTGATGCTGGTGGCCAGCAAGCCGCTGACCCGCTTCGTCAACAAGCATCCCACGGTGGTGGTGCTGTGCCTGGGCTTCCTGCTGATGATCGGTTTCAGCCTGGTGGCCGAGGGCCTGGGCTACAAGATCCCGAAGGGCTACCTGTACGCGGCCATCGCTTTCTCGATCCTGGTCGAGGCATTCAACCAGTGGGTACGTTTCAACCGCGAGCGCAACGAGCGCCGCCAGCCGTTCCGCCAACGTACTGCGGATGCGGTGCTGCGCATGCTGGGCGCGCGCCCGACCAATGGCCACGACGACGAAAGTGCTGACGAACACGTCGATGCCGAAGAGCGCCTGCAGCCGGCCGAGCACGAGATGATCCGCAGCGTGCTGGGGCTGGCGGATCGCCCGGTGTCGAGCGTGATGACTGTGCGCGCCGACGTGCAGTGGATCGACCTGGCGCGTGGACAGGACGACGTGGTGGCACGCCTGGTGGCATCGCCGCACACCCGCCTGCTGGTCGGCGACGGCGACCTGGACAGCCTGCGAGGCGTGGTGCAGAGCCGCGACCTGCTGGCCGACCTGCTGCAGGGCAAGCCGCTGCAGCTGGAAGGCAACCTGCGTGAGCCGCAGTACGTGCTGTCCAGCGCCAGTGCGCTGCAGGCGCTGGAACTGATCCGCCAGCACCCGGTGCCGTTGGCGGTGGCGGTGGACGAGTACGGCAGCGTGGAAGGCCTGGTGACCGCCAACGACCTGTTGGCGGCCATTGCCGGTGACCTGGTCGACACCCAGGACGAGCGCTATGGCGTGGTCGCGCTGGGTGAAGATTGCTGGGAGGCCGATGGCGCGCTGACCTTGGACGATCTGCAGCGCCTGGCTGGCGTATCGCTGCCGCGCAGTGCCGACTACATGACCATCTCCGGCCTGGTGCTGGAGCAGTTGGGACGCCTGCCGGACATCGGTGACGCAGTGGAGATTGCGGATGTACGCATTACCGTACTGGCGATGGAGAAGCGTCGCATTGCCCGCCTGCGGATTGAACGCCTCGGCCATCTGTAGCGTCGAGCCCTGCGCGATTGGGGTTCTGTAGCGTCGAGCCATGCTCGACTGCTTCCTGAGCAGCCGAGCATGGGCTCGGCTCTACACAATACGGCCCGCAGCCGTCACCATTGCGTGCCCGCTTTCCTTCCCGGATGGTTGCAGTGCTGAGTACGATCGGTTTGTTGATGGGCCTGTATGTGGCCTGGCGCCTGTTCTGGCCACTGCGAATGCCCATCGGGTTGAAGGTCGTGCTGTCGCTGCTGCTGGTGGGCGTGGGCGTGCAGCTGCGCATCGTCGCCACCTTCTGGGGCACGATGGCCTCGCCCGAGATTCCGAAACTGGCCATCGCCACGCTGGCCACCGGCTCCACGGCGGTGTTGCTGCTGGCGTTGCTGATGCTGGCGCTTGATGTGGGCCTGGTCGCTTCCCGCCTGCTGCGCTGGCCACGTGCGGTAGCCGCATTGCGTACGCGGAGTCTGCGACCGGCGGCCGGCATGCTGGCCTTGCTGGTCAGTGGCTACGGCGTCAGCCAGGGCATGGCCGTACCCAAGCCCCGGCAGATCGACGTGGCGATCAAAGATCTGCCGGCCGCATTCGACGGCTATCGCGTGCTGCAGCTGACCGACATCCACGCCAGCCGCCTGCTGACCGGTAACTGGGTGCGCAGGGTGGTGGACCAGAGCAACGCGTTGAAACCGGACCTGATCGTGATCACTGGCGACCTGATCGACGGCAGTGTCGAGGCCCGTCGCGACGACGCGCGACCGTTGGCCGATCTGCAGGCGCCGGATGGCGTCATCGCCATCACCGGCAACCACGAGTACTACGCTCAGTACCAGGACTGGATGCAGGCGTTCCGCGCGCTGCACATGCAGGTGCTGGAGAACAGTCACCTGCAGGTGCGGCGCGGCGATGCGGCGCTGACCATCGCCGGTGTCACCGACCCGGTGGCTACACGCTATGGCCTGCCGCTGCCGGATCTGGACGCCGCATTGGCCGGTGCCGATCCCTCCGCGCCGGTGATCCTGCTCGACCATCGCCCGCGCAATGCACGTGAGGCCGCTGCGCGCGGTGTGAAGCTGCAGTTGTCCGGGCATACCCACGGCGGGCAGATCATCGGCATGGACCAGCTGGTGAAGCGGGCCAATGGCGGCTATGTTTCCGGCCGCTACGAGGTGGACGGGATGACCCTGTACGTGAGCAATGGCGCTGGCTTGTGGGCCGGATTCCCCGCGCGCATTGGCGTGCCGTCGGAGATCACCCTGGTGACGCTGCGCCGCGCGCCTTGACCGGAGATGGGGTCAGAGCTGGAAAGACCCATGGCCCATTCCCGCGCACCGATGGAGCGCCTTATCCGCGCCAATGCCGACGAGATCAACCGGCTCCGCCAGGTGATCCGCGATACCGCAGGTGCACGCTGGCGTGGGCCGGAAGAACGGGAACGGCACGCTGCGGCCTGTGCCGAGTTCCACCAGCACTACGAGCAGCTGGCGTTTCCGGGAGGCTATGCCAACGCGTTGACACGGCTGGCCGAGCACGACCCGAATACGCTGGATGTCGCGCTGACCTTCCTTGAAGTGCGACCCTATTTTTTCCGTTCCGGATACATGTGGAAGACGCTGTTGAAGCGCGTGCAGCGGGTATCCATGGGAACGAAGCAGCGCGCGCGGCTGCAGAAGATCCTCGGTGCCTACGCAGCGTACCGGGCGGGAAGCCGGCACAACCGGTAGCTCCACGCCATGCGTGGAGATCGTGCCGCAGCCAGCATCCCAGCCGGCCCCGGATCGGCGATCATCTGCACCGGGTTCTGAAACCAGGGAACACGCAATGCAGGGAACGCATCATTCAATCCGGCATCCGCGCCACGTCGCGCTGCTGGCAGGTCTACTCGTGCTGGCGGCATGCCAGCGCACACCGGATGCGCCGGCCGGGGCCCCCCCAAAGGGCACACCGCTTGCCGCCCCGGCCACGGCAACAGACCTCTCTCCGCTACTCGATGTCCTGCCAACCTGCGCGCTGGACGGCTGGTACATCGATCAGCAGACTGGGCGTCCGGCTCATCCCTGGTTGGCTGCGAACGCGCCGAAGCCTTGCAAGGAGGACGAGGAGAACGAGATCGCCACGTTCTGCGTGCAGGGGCAATGGAAAGGATTGCCGGTGGAGGAGGTGATCCTGCCGACGATGACGTTCGTTTCATTCCGTGGTGCGAAGATCGGCCTGCCGCTGGAGAGGGCACGCTCGATTGTCCGCCATCAGTTCGGGCAGGATTTCCCGGGCGGTCCGGCCTACGAGGCGGGACGCGAGCCGAAATTGATGGCCGATCCCGAGGATGCACAGCGCTCGTGGCTGCTGTGCAGCACGCCGGAACCGGGAGACGACCTGGACAACCAGGCAGGCGTGAGCTATTCCGGCATGAACCTGCCCTACGACCACGACGGGTGCAGCTATCGCTACAGCCCGGTCGATTTCTGCGATGCGCAGCACGTGGTGCGCGTCGAGGAAGCGCTCAGGAACGAGAAGCCCAACTTCAACCAGCACTACCTGCTGGTCCAGGTCGATGATCGCCCCGAGTTTTTCCAGCGCTCGGTGGTGCTGGTCGACACCCGCACGGGTCGCGTCACGCCATTGCCGGTCGATGCGTTTACCGGTCCGGCGGAGAAGGGGGGAGACGCCATCCGCTACGGAACCCTCGAAACGGGCGTCGACCAGCAGCAGTTCTGCCTGGATGGTGCGCTGCTGGTCTACCGCGTGTTCGAACAAGGGCGCTTCTGCTTCGGCTTTGACGGTGAGCGCTTCACCGGGCATGAGACGCAATACATGCAGGCAGCGGGCACTCCGTAGCCAAGGATTCCAGTACGCCAGCGGTCGCCGCCGCGCGTCTCCCGTCGGCGCAGGCCGTCATTGATCGTGGTCAGCACTTCCATGGGCGTGGCGGGGGCGAACAATGGCGCCCTCCCCGAAGGAAGCCGTGCCATGTCCCTGCCTGCCCTTGCCATCACCGAAGGTCGCCCGGCGCGCGCCAACGGGGATCCCCTGCGGCGCCACCAGCGCCTGTTGCGGATCGGAGCCCTTGCCTGGCTGGGCGCTGCCGCGCTTGGCCAGCTGCTGTTTGCCATCTACATCGTGGGGTTCTACGGAAGCAGCACGCTGGCCGGCCAGCCGCAGCGCTGGAACGAGGTGATGCCACATGGCTATGCGGCCGGTGCGACGGCCTTCAATGCAGTGCTGGCGATGCACCTGCTGCTCGCGGCCGGCATCGTGCTGGGTGGTTGGCTGCAGCTGTGGCCTGCGTTGCGGCGCTGGGCGCCGGCCGTACACCGCTGGAATGGCCGGTTCTACATGGCGGCTGCCGCGTTGCTGGCGCTGGGCGGCCTGGCGATGGTGTGGATACGCGGTGGTGCCGCCGGTGACACTGCCCAGCACCTCGGTACCTCGCTCAACGCCGTATTGATCCTGTGGTTTGCGGCAGCAGCGTGGTGGCACGCGCGACAGCGACGCATCACCGAGCACCGCGTCTGGGCACTGCGCCTGTTCCTGGCGGTGGGCGGGGTGTGGTTCTTCCGCATCGGCCTGATGCTGTGGCTGCTGCTCAACCAGGGCCCGGCCGGCTTCGATGCGGATACGTTCACTGGGCCGGCGCTGACCGCTTTGGCCTTCGCGCAGACCCTGCTGCCCCTGGCGGTGCTGGAACTGTACCTGCGCGCCCAGCGGCAGGCGGGGGGCCTTCGTGCCTGGCTGGCCTGCGCGACGCTGCTGGTTGCGGCGCTGGCGACCCTGGCCGGCAGCCTGGCAGCGGCGGCGTTGATGTGGTGGCCGCCGCTCGCGGCCGGCTGACGTGCCGCAGTGGCGAAGCGCTATGCTGCCTGTCATGTCCGACGTACTGCCGCCACCGCCGGTTTCGCTGCTGCACCGGACCCTGTGGTGTGCAGGCATCTCGCTGGCGCTCGGTGCGCTGCTGGTCATCGACTGGCATCCGTGGTGGTCGGTACTGCCGCGCGCGCTGGCGCTGGGCGTGGCGGCGATGCTGGTGTTCACCGCGCTGGAGCGCTGGCCGCGGTCATTGCCGGGTTGGCTGTCGCGCTGGGTACTGCAGATCCTCGCAGTGGCGGCGGTGATTCCGCTGGGGACGCTGGCAATCTATCTGGCAGGCACCGACGCGGCAGCACCGCCGTTCTGGCAGGACCCCGATCGCTGGACCGGCTTCCTGACCCTCACCGTGGTTGGCCTGCTGGTGGCGCCATGGGTGGCGCTCGCCGCGCTGGTGCGGCACAAGGATGCGCTGGCCCGGCACCAGGCGCTGGCTTTCGCGCTCGAGCGCAGCGAACTGGAGCGACAGGCGCTGGAGGCACGCGTGCAGTTGCTGCAACGCCAGGTCGCCCCCCATTTCCTGTTCAACACCCTGGCCAACCTGCAGGCGCTGGTGGACAGCGGATCTCCGCAGGCATCGGTGGTGATGCGCCATCTGGTGGCCTACCTGCGTGGCAGCGTGCCGCGCCTGCAGCAGCCGATGGTACGGATGGAGGAAGAGATCGCGCTGGTGGCTGCCTACCTGGAACTGATGCACATGCGCATGCCGGATCGGCTGCGCTTCCGGCTGGAGATCGCAGAGGAGGCGCTGGCGCTGGCGTGCCCGGGCTTGTCCGTGCTGACCCTAGTGGAGAATGCGATCCGCCATGGCATTGACCCCTGCGAAGACGGTGGCGAGGTGGTGGTACGGGCCTGGCGCGAAGATGCCCGCTATGAAGTGAGTGTGAGTGACGACGGCCTGGGCCTGGCCGATGCCGCGCCGGGTCTTGGCACGGGCCTGCAGGCGCTGCGCCAGCGGCTGCAGCTGTTGTATGGCGATGCCGCTTCGCTGCAGTTGCAGGCGGGTCCGCAACGCGGTGCGATCGCGCGTCTTCGGCTCCCGGCCCGGGAGTGTGTGGCGTGATCGCCACCGCGCTCATTGCCGATGACGAACCGCTGCTGCGGCAGGCGCTGGCAGCGCAGCTGGCGCAGGCGTGGCCGCAGCTGCAGGTGGTGGCGCAGGCGCGCAACGGCCGCGAAGCGCTCCAGGCGTTCGAGACCCTGCGGCCGCAGGTCTGTTTCCTCGACATCCACATGCCGGGCCTGTCCGGTATCGATGTCGCCGCGCGCGTCGCGCGGCGTGCGCAGGTGGTGTTCGTCACGGCCTATGATGCCTATGCGGTGCAGGCGTTCGCACAGGGCGCGCTGGATTACCTGGTCAAGCCGGTGGACGCGCAGCGCCTGCACGATACGGTGCAGCGGCTGCAGCAGCGCCTCCAGCAGCCACCGCCGTTGCAGGACCTGCAACGGCAGCTGCAGCAGCTGGCCGAGCGCCTGTCGCTGCCGGCGCCGACGCCGCTGCGTTGGCTGCATGCGCAGGTCGGCAACGTGCTGCGGGTGATTCCCTGCAGCGCCGTGGACTTCCTGCGCGCCGACAGCAAGTACACGCAGGTCGGTTGGCGCGAGGACGATGGCCGCCCGGGCGAGGCCGTGATCGCGCTTCCGCTGAAGGACCTGGTGCAGCAGCTCGACCCGGACAGCTTCGTGCAGGTGCACCGCTCGGCGGTGGTCAACCGGCACGCGGTGAAGCTGCTGGTGCGCGGCGACAACGAGACCGCCCAGCTGCACCTGCGCGGTCGCGATGAGGTGTTGCCGGTCAGCCGACGCTATCTCGGTGCGTTCCGCGCCATGTAGGCCAGGTACTGACCCGCGTTTCACCCCGGACATGCCACCCTCCCTGGAACCTGCACAATCGGGATCGAGGCTGTTGAAGGCGAACACGCAATGACGGTAGCGCGGCAGCGCTCGATGTGGGTGGCCGGCCTGTCCACGGTAGTGGAGTGGTACGACTTCACCCTGTACCTGTACTTCGCCACGGTGCTGTCGCGGGTGTTCTTCGGTGGTGGCGAGCAGGCGCTGCTGGTCACGCTGGCCGGCTTTGCGGTGTCCTACCTGATGCGCCCGCTGGGCGCGCTGTGTTTTGGCCATCTGGGCGATCGGCTAGGCCGGCGCTGGATGCTGCTGGCTTCGATGGCGTTGATGGCAGCGGCAATGCTGGCCACTGCCCTGCTGCCGACAGCGGCCACGGCAGGTACTACAGCAGGCGTGCTGCTGCTGGTACTGCGCTGCGTGATGGCGTTTTCGGTCGGCGGTGAATACACCGGCGTGGTGGCGTACCTGCTGGAAAGCGCACCCGTGCGGCGACGAGGCCTGGTGACCTCGCTGGCGTCGGCAGCCAGTGAAGTGGGGGCGCTGCTGGCGGTGGCGATTTCCGCGCTCACTGTCGCGCTGCTGCCCACCGCGCAGCTGGACAGCTGGGGCTGGCGCATTCCGTTCTTCTTCGGTGCCGCGCTGGCACTGGTGATCCTGGTTGCACGCTCGGGCATGCACGAGTCGCCGGAGTTCGAGCGTCAGCGGCGCGAGGGCAGCATTCCCGCCACGCCGCTGCGGCATGTGTTGCGCCACCATCCCGCAGCAGTGGCGCGCACCTTCGCGATCTCGGCGCTGGGCTCGATCACCTACTATGTGGGCATCACCTACGTGCCGGCGTTCCTGCATGCGCAGGGCCACGACGAAGGCGACGCGCTGTGGTTGTCGACGATTGCGGCGGTGGCGGTGATTGCGATCACCCCGCTGTGCGGTGCGTTGTCCGACCGTGTGGGGCGCCGGCCGATGTTGCTGGGCCTGACGTTGCTGGCGGCGCTGCTGCCGCTGTCCCTGTTCGCCTGGATGGCACAGGCGCCGCCGCTGGGCATCGCGCTGGCGGCGGTGCTGCTGGCCTGCGTGGCCGGTGGTGTCAGTGCGGTCGCGGCCCCGGCCACGGCCGAGCAGTTCCCGGGCGAAGGCCGGGTCAGCGGGTTGGCACTGGGTGTGACCATGGCCACCGCGGTGTTCGGCGGCGCGACGCCTTGGCTGGCGCAATGGTGGGTGGAACGCAGCGGCTGGGCGGCGGCACCGGGCGCGATGATCGCGCTGGTGGCGGTACTGGTGCTGCCGGTGCTGTGGACCCTGCCCGAGACGGTCCCGGGCAGGGCCAGACGCTAGCCGATCAGACCTTCAGGGTCTGCTCGATGTCGGCCAGTACCGCGGCCGCATCCACGCCGATGGCGACGGACTGCAACACGTGGTCATCCCACACGCTGGGGCCGAAGCCCATGCCTTCCGGCTTCGGAATGGTCATGCCACGGGCAACGCCGTCGGTGGCCACGCGCACGCTGGCACGCTCGAACTGGAACAGCTCCGGACGGGTCAGCGCGATGCAGGCGCAGCAGTCGTGCACGACCATGCCCTTGTGGCCGGCCTGCAGGTAGAAGTCCACGTAGTCCTGTGACAGTGCACGGACCAGCTCGGCGTCGGCACCGCCGAGGGCGGCCAGCTTATCCAGGCCGTCACGGTCCATTTCCACGCGGGTGGTCACGTCCAGGCCGATCGCGGTGACCGGCCAATCGGTGGTGAACACCACATCGGCTGCTTCGGCATCGCCCCAGATGTTGGCCTCGGCGGCTGGGGTGATGTTGCCGTTGACATGGAAGGCGCCGCCCATCAGCACCACGCCGCGCACCAGGCCGGCGATGTCCGGGGCCTGCTGCAGGGCCAGGGCCAGGTTGGTCATGCGGCCCACGGCGACCAGGGTCACCTCGCCCGGATGGGCGCGGACCAGGTCGATGATCAGCTGGTGGGCGGGGCGCGCGTCGGCGGTCACGTCCAGTTCGGCCGGCACCGGGTGGTTGCCCAGGCCGTTGTGGCCGTGGATGTGCACCGGCCAGGCTTCCGGGGTGGCTTCCGGCTGCAGCGGGCCACCGGCACCGCGCGCGACCGGGGCGGCAAAGCCCCAGGCCTGCTTCAGGTACAGCGCATTGTGCGTGGTCGACTCCACCGAGGCATTGCCGAAGGTGGTGGTGACGCCGATCAGGTCGATCTGGGCGTGCTTGTGCAGGTACAGCAGGGCCAGGGCGTCGTCGACGCCCGGGTCGGTATCGAAAATGACTTTCAGCATGTTGTTGTTCTTCTTCTTCCGTGTGGTGCGGGGGGCGCCGGCGGCCCGGAGACAGACCGGCGCGCCCTACATTGTCCCATCTTCATGACAGGCAGGGCCAATGCCGGCGCGGCGGGCCATAATGCCCCCAGTCCAGGCACGGAGTCGCCGCATGCTGATCGTTGCCCTTCTGCTGGTCCTGCTGGTGCTGAGCCTGAACGTGGTGGCTACCGTGGTGATCGTCAGGCGTGATGGCCTGTCGGCGGGCGGCCGGACGGTGCAGTTGCTGCTGATCTGGCTGCTGCCGCTGGTGGGCGCAATACTGTGCATGGCGGTGGCCACGGCCGATGGCTCGGGAAGCCGGGGGGACAACGGTCTCGGCGGTGCCTACGATTACTCGGGCGGGTATTCCGGCGACAACTACAGCCAGCACAACCACAGCAGCTCCGACTGTGGAAGCGACGGCGGCAGCAGTGACGGTGGTGGTGGCAGCTGCAGCGATTGAGGTCTCTGTAGAGTCGAGCCATGCTCGACTGCACTTCGCTCCAACGCCGCGGTGCCTGGTCGAAAAGCAGTCCAGCATGGCTCGACTCTACAAAAGCGACGACGGCCCGCTCAGCCGCCGCCTTCGGTCGGCAGCGGCGCCGGCACATTCAACAACCCGCCTGCCGCGACATAGGCGGCCAGCGCCTGGCCCTGGCTGAGCAGGTGGCGCTCCATGGTGCGTTCGGCGGCGGCGGCATCGCGCCTGCGGAAACACTCCATCAGTTCGCGGTGCTCGGCCAGCGACTGCGCGGTACGGCCCGGAGTCAGCAGCTGGCGGCCACGGTGCATCTTCAGGATGCGGTGCAGGTCGTGGGTGATCCGGATCAGCCACGGGTTGCCGGCGTAATGTTGCACGGTCTCGTGAATGAGGTAGTTGTTGCGGTAGTACTCGGCGATGTTGCCTTCGGCCGCTGCCGTCTCCATTGCTGCATGCAGGTCTTCCAGCTGCTGCACACCGGCATCGTCGATGTGCTTCACCGCCTCGTGCGCGCAGCGGCCTTCCAGCATAGCCATCACCGGAAACAGCTGGTTGAGGTCTTCCAGCGTCAGTCGCGTGACCCTGCTGCCACGACCCGCATCGATCTGCACCAGGCCTTCGGCAGCAAGCAGCTTCAGCGCCTCGCGCAGCGGCGTGCGGCTGATGCCCAGTTCTTCGCACAGCGCGGGCTCGTCGATCCACTCGCCCGGCGGCAGGCGATAGTCATAGATGCGTTCGCGCACGTGTTCGGCCACCTCTTCGTACAGAGGTGCGCGCTTCTTCGGTGACCGCGGGGCAGGGGCAATAGCCATGCGCAGAGTGTAACGCCAGGTCGTGCCGACCAGTGGCCGGCACGACCGTTCGACGGTTACATCCAGCCCGGCACCACGAACACCAGCCAGGCCAGCAGCGGCCCCAGCGCGACCACCAGACCGCTGTACACCAGGAAGCGGCGGAACAGGGTCTCGCGCTCTTCCTTCGCGGCCGAGGCCACCACCAGTGCGCCATTGGTGGAGAACGGGCTGACATCGACGATGGTGGACGACACCGCCAGCGCGCAGATCACGCCGGCGGCGCTGAGGTGGCCCTGCATCAGGAACGGCACCGCCAGCGGAATCGTGGCGCCCAGCACTGCGGCCGACGAAGCGAATGCAGAGACGATGCCACCGACATAGCAGACCAGCAGTGCACCGAGCAGCGGGATGCCGATGTCGGACACACCATTGCCGATGAAGTCCACCGCGCCGGCATGTTCCAGCACGCCGATGTAGGTCACCACGCCGCAGATCAGCAGCACGGTGGACCAGCTGATGCCATCGACCGCACCCTTCTGGCTTTGTGGCGACAACAGCGCCAGCGCCACCGCCACGGTGATCGAGACCAGGCCGACGTTGAGGTTGTAGATCAACGCGGCAACGCCCAGGCCGAGCAGGCCGATCAGGGTGAACAACCGCTCGCGGGTCAGGCTCACCGCATCCAATGCCGCCGGATCATTGCTGAGCGTGCCGCCGCCTGCCGCGACCAGCGCGCCATGGCCTTCGATCGCGAACTGGCGCGACGACGCCTGCGGGCCACCGGCCATCGCCAGTTCGGCAGTGCCGATCGTTCCTGCTGCGGTGATCGAGCCGCGACGCAGCAGGGCGATGCCACCGAAGGCGAAGAAGCAGATCGTCGCCATCATGAAGTTGAAGCCCAGGCTGGTCAGGAACACCGCCATCTCGGTCACTTCAAGCCCGGCCTTCTGCACCACGCCGTTGGTGATGCTGCCGTACACGCTGATGGGCGAGAAGCCGCCGGCCTGCGCACCGTGGATGACCAGCAGGCCCATCATCAGCGGGTTGATGTTGTATTGCTTGGCAAAGCGCAGCGCGACCGGCCCGATGATCGCCACCGCGGCGGGGCCGAGTGCGCCGAAGGCGGTGAGGACCGCGGTGATGACGAACATCACCCACGGAATGGCCACGATATGGCCGCGTACCGCTTTCACCGCCCAGTGCACCAGCAGGTCGATGGTGCCGTTCTTCTGCGCGATGGCGAACAGGTAGGTGATGCCGACCAGGGTCAGGAACAGATCGCCGGGAAAGCCGGCCAGGACCTCCTTGCCGCCCATGTCGACCCACAGCCCACCGATGATGAAGGCCAGCGCGAAGGCGACGGCGCCCATGTTGATCGGCATCGCCGTGGCGACGATGAACATGATCACCAGACCGATGATCGTTGCGATTTGTGGACTCATGCGCCCTCCCAGACACGTGACTCACGTACAGCGCGGATGGAGACCCGCCATCCCGGGGTAAGGCGACGTACTGCGTGTTGCGTGATACGTACTGCTCGAACCCGTTACTGCAGCCGTTCCAGCGCGCTGCGGACCCAGGCCGCGGCGCCTTCAAGGCTCTGGAACTCTTCCACCGCGCGCACTTCGCAGCACGGATAGGCCGGCGCGACCATGCGCGCCAACGCGTTGCCCGGGCCCAGCTGCAGGAATACCCGCGCGCCGCGCTCGAAGGCCTGGCGCATCACCTGCGCCCACTCGATGGTCTGCGCCAGCTGCAACGACAGCGTGTGGACCGCCGTTGTGCGATCCCGCACCGGACGCGCATCGATGCCGGCCAGCAGCGGCAGGCGCGGGGCCTGTAGCGCGGAGGCATCGAGGGCCGCAGCGAACGGTGCGACCGCCGCTGCCAGCAGCGGTGTGTGCGCCGGAACGTGCACCGGCAGCGGCCGGATGCCTGCACCGCGTGCACGCGCTGCATCGGCCAGGCCCTGCAGCGAGGCGTGCGTGCCGCCCACGATGAAATGGTCGTGCCCGTTGGCGATGGCCACGTACGCACCGTGCAGATCGCACAGCGGCTGCAGTACGTGGCGTTCCAGGCCAAGCACCGCCTGCAGACCTGCGTCGGCGGGGCTGGCGCTGTCCATCAACCACGCGCGCCGAGCGGCGAGAGCCAGGCAGGTGGCGGCATCAACGCTGCCGGCGATCGCATGCGCGGCCAGTTCACCGATGCTGTAGCCGGCCACCAGCACCGGTGCTTGCACCGCTTCGCGAAGTCCCTGCCAGTGCGCGAGGCTGGCTGCACACAGCAGGGGCTGCGCGAGTGCATTGCCGAAGCGCGATTCGTCAGCGGCCGCCGCGAACACATCGCGTCCAAGCACTGCGCTGGCAGCCTCCAGTACGTTGCGCGCGGCAGGCAGATCGCGCACGTGCTCGAACATCGCGGCGTGCTGCGCGCCTTGCCCGGGGCAGAGCAGGGCAAGGCTCATACGCCCTCCTGCTGCAGCAGGAACCAGCTGCAGGCAAGCAGATCAGCACTGCCACCAGGGCTCAGGCGGCGTGCGACGAAGCGCTCACCGATGCCGTGCAGGCGTGCCTGCCAGCCGGGTACGAAGGTACCGCCGCCCTGCAGAAAACGGCGCGCCTGCCGCTGGGACCAGCGCAGGCCGTCGGCGCCGCCACGGTGCAGCAGGTTGAGGTCATCCACGCACGCGATCAGCTGCATCAGGGTCTGGCACATCGCGGCCTCGCGTGGCAGGCCGCTGGCCAGTGCGTGGCGCAGGGTAGGCAGTGCCACGTCGCGCAGCAGCGGGTAGCCGGTGGCCGCTTGTTCGCGCACACCTTGCACGCCGTGCCGCGCGCGCGCGCGCTGGCCAGGGCTGTTCGCATCCAGAGGTGCGCCGGCGAGCTCGGCAGCCCAACGGCGCACTTCCTGGCAGACCTGTTCGGCTGCGATGGCATGGCCCGCGCGGCCCTGGCAGACAGCGGACGCGGCCACCAGCAGCCCAAGGCTGAAGATCGCACCGCGATGGGTGTTGATGCCCGCGGTGGCGTGCAGCATCGATATCTCAGCGGCGATGCCATGCGCCCGCAGTGTCTGGAACGGCGCCGCGCTGGCACCGGCGTCGGCCACGGCGATGAAGTAGTGGCGCAGCGCGAACAGACTTCGCAGGAACGTGCCGGCGTCCATGTCGCGATGGCTGCCGGTGTCGAAGGGTGTGACCAGCCCGGGCTTGGGCGCCAGTGCCAGCTCCGCGTGCAGGCTGGCGATGGCGAGGCGCCCCAGTCGCGCGCTGTTCACGGCAGCGACTGGCCTGAGTGCAGGTTGCACGACGGCGTTCATGCGCTCACCCCGGTGGAGGCGAACAACGCCTCGCGCAGTTCCAGAGCGGCACCATCGAGGCGCTTGACCAGTACCTCGCGGCTGCGTCCGGCGTACTCGCGCCAGTTCACGGCGGCGTCGCCGCCCAGGCACAGCTCGCCATCGACCCGCCGGTCGTGTTCGGCTTCCCATGCCTGTAGCCGTGCAGCCAGGGCATCGGCCTGCGCGGTGGTGTCGATCGGCCACAGCAGATCGACGTCCGAGCGCGCGTGCACATAGCGCAGGCCAGTGAGGTGCTGCCACGCGAAGGCACCGATTACGCGCGCCCCAGCGATGTTCTGCAGCACTTCAAGGGGCCGCTGCCAGTCCTGTGGAACGTCGCCTTCCAGCACCGTCTGAAGTGTCGGCGGCGGCGCGGTGCGCAGCACATCGTGTGCTGGTACGCGCAGGGCCAGGCGCAGTTTGCCCTCGACGGGCGGTAGCGGCACGCCCAGACGCAGGCGCGGGTCCGCATCATCGGCGGCACGTCGCGCGACGATGGCCGGCCGGCCCTGCGCAAACCAATCGGCCAAGCGCGACTCATGCGCGGCAATGTCCGCCTGCCAGCCGGCGTGCGCTGACAGCCAGACCAGCGTATGGCGGGGCAGCCGCTCAGGCATCGCCCTGGCTCACGGCAGCAGCCACGCGTGCGGCCAGCATGCGCCCGCCACGTTCGGCTCCGCGCACGGCGCGGCGGTCGCCATCGGCGGGCGTGCGCAGTGCCTGCAGCAGGTGGACGGCCAGGTTGCCGTTCCAGATCGAGTCCACCGCACCCATCGCTACGTAGTTTTCCACGCCCGGCGCGAACACCGGTGAGGTCTGGCTGAGCGACTGCAGTTTCTCCAGCGGCTGCTTGGTCACCCGTGCCATCGCGCGCAGGTCCATCACCCGCACCTGTGCATCGGGCAGGGCGTGGATGTAGTCGGCCATCAGGCCGAATGAGAGGAAGCCGCCACTGACGGATTCACCATAGACCAGCGTTACAAGCCGCGAGCCGCGTCGACGCGCGAGATCCAGCGTCTGTGCCAGATGCGCGAAACAGCCATTGATGCCAAGCAGTTCGTCGCGCCGCGCCAGGCGCTGGCCGGCGGTATCCACCAGCATCACAATCGGCCGCTGAGGATGTGCGCGGGTGCTGGCCAGCACCGTCCCGGCCAGTGCCAGTGCGTGGTCCACGCCGACTTCGAGTTTGTCGGCGGTACCGATCACGGTCACCTCGCCGTCCTCGGTGGTAGCGCTGCCGGTCAGCACCGAATCGTTCACCGCAATGGCATGCCCCTGCGGGAACAGGGCATCGAGCAGGCTCTGCAGTTGCATGCTCATGGCAGGCTCCGGTCGGCGGTGGCGATGAGGAACTCATCGGTGTCGAGCAGTGGCAGGCGTTCGGGGTGGGGAATGCCCAGCCGCGCCCAGATCTCCAGGCCATCGCGGCAATCGCTCCAGGCCTGCACGCGCGCCTTCAATGCCACATGACGTTCCTGCAGCGCGGCCAGTGCAGTATCTGAATCGGTGCTGCAGGTATCGGGCTGCAGCGCATCGAATGCCGCCTGCGCGAACGCCTCGATGGCATCGGGAACCAGCACCTGCGCCTGGTCGATCAGGTAGCGGTGCTTGCCACCGGTTACACGCCAGACCAGCGCACGATCGCGGGAATCAAACTCTTCCACACCGCGTACTGTCTCGATCACTTCCGGCCCGGACAGCGACAGGCGTCCCTCTTCGGACATGATGACCGTGCTGCAGCAGCGGGCCACGATGCCCATGCCGCCGAAGGCGCCGTTGCCGCTGCCGATCAGCGCGATCACCGGCACGCCCGCTGCACGCGCGTCCAGGGTGGCGCGCATGATCTCGGAAATGGCGATGAGCCCTGCATTGGCTTCGTGCAGGCGCACGCCGCCGGTGTCGAGCAGGAGCAGCACCCCGTCAGGGCGGGTTGCCGCCGCACGGCGCAGCAGCCCGGTCAACTTGGCGCCATGCACTTCGCCCACGCCGCCGCCCATGAATTCACCCTGCTGTGCGGCCAGCAGCACGCGTCGGCCGCGCAGTGCGGCTTCGCCAACAACGATGCCGTCGTCGAACGCCGCGGGCTGGTCGAGCTGTGCCAGATGCGGGCTCATCATCCGCCGTGCCGGGCCGAGGAATTCGCGGAACGAACCCGCGTCGATCAACCCGGCGATGCGCTCGCGCGCATCGGCTTCGTAGTAACTGTGGCGCTGCGTCCGGTTCATCGTGCATCTCCAGCAAGCAGGGTTTCCACGGCCTGGTCCAGTCGCAGGCTGACCACCGCTGGAGTCGCACCCGCATCGTTGATCGAGATGCGTACATCGCGCAGCGGATGACGCTGTGCGAAGTCGCTGATCACCGCTTGCCACACGTTGCCGAAGCCCTGCGCGGCGGTAATGATGCGCACCGTCATCGCGCCGTCCAGTGCGGCCGGCTCCAGCAGGATTTCCAGGTTGCCCGAGGCCAGCACGCCGACCAGCACCGCATCGCGCGGAAACTGCACCGCAGTGTGTCCTTCGAATCGATAGTCGAGGGTTTCCATGCTCAGCCCCTTACCAGTTGCGGAAGCGCTTGGGCGGGTCGTACAGTCCGCCGGACCAGCGCACCAGGTCCTTCACCGAACGCGCCGCCAGCAGGTCACGGCTGGCATCGCGCACAGAGATGCCCAGGTCGTCGGGACGGCGGATCACGCCGCGGTCGCGCAGGTTTTCCACCATCGCGCGGTCGCGGCCCATGCCCACGGCGGTATAGCCGGCCACGCCACGGATCGCCTGTTCGCGCTCCTCAGGGGTGCGGCACAACAGCAGGTTGGCGATGCCTTCCTCGGTCAGCACATGGCTGACGTCGTCGCCATAGATCATCACCGGCGGCAGCGGCATGTCCGCACGTTCGGCCAGTTCCCACGCATCGAGGCGTTCGACGAAGGCCGGCGCCATGTGCTCGCGGAAGGTTTCCACCATCTGCACCACCAGCTTGCGCCCGCGCGGCATTTCGCCCGGGCGTGCTGCCTGCTGGCCGGCCTTGATCCAGGCATCGCTGGCGTGGCGGCGACCGCGCGCATCCGAGCCCATGTTTGGTGCGCCACCGAAGCCGGCGATGCGGTCGCGGGTGGCGGTGGAGCTGTTGCCCTGCAGGTCGATCTGCAATGTGGAACCGATGAACATGTCGCAGGCATACAGGCCGGCGGTCTGCGAGAACGCACGATTCGAGCGCATCGAGCCATCGGCACCGGTGAAGAACACATCGCCTCGCGCGGCGATGTACTTCTCCATGCCCAGTTCCGAACCGAACGAGTGCACTGACTTCACGAAGCCCGATTCAATGGCAGGAATCAGTGCCGGGTGTGGGTTCAGTGCCCAGTGCTGGCAGATCTTTCCCTTCAGGCCGAGCGATTCGGCGTAGGTGGGGAGCAGCAGTTCGATGGCCGCCGTATCGAAGCCGATGCCATGGTTGAGGCGGTTCACGCCGTACTCGGCGTAGATGCCCTTGATGGCCATCATCGCCATCAACACCTGGATCTCGGAGATCTGCGCCGGGTCGCGGGTGAACAGCGGTTCGATATGGTTCGGCTTCGGTGCCTGCACCACGAAGTTGACCCAGTCAGCGGGAATGTCGACGCGGGGGAGGGTGTCGACGATTTCGTTGACCTGGGCAATGACGATGCCGCCACCGAAGGCGGTGGCTTCGACGATCACCGGCGTGTCTTCGGTGTTCGGGCCGGTGTAGAGGTTGCCGTGGCGGTCTGCGGCCTGCGCGGCGACCAGGGCCACGCGCGGGGTCAGGTCGATGAAGTAGCGGCCGAACAGTTCCAGGTAGGTGTGGATGGCACCGATCTGGATGCGCCCTTCAGCCACCAGGTTGGCCAACCGCACCGACTGCGGGCCAGAGAACGAGAAGTCCAGTTTCGAAGCGATACCACGCTCGAATACATCCAGGTGCGAGGGCAGCGACAGCACCGACTGCACCATGTGCAGGTCGTGCACCCGTGCCGGGTCGAGGTCGGCCAGGGCCTGGGCGAGGAAGTCGGCCTGCTTCTGGTTGTTGCCCTCCAGGCAGACTTTGTCGCCTGGCTCCAGCAGTGCGTGCAGCAGCTCGCCCACATCGGTGGCGGCGACCTCGCGTCCCCGGGCCCACGGCGCGGCACGTTCCAGGCGGGCCTGGCGGCTGCGTTCCAACGTATCCCAGCTCGGGTTCATCGACCGGCTTCCGATTGGTGTCGATGTAATTACGGCATAATTACGACGAGGGGTGCAACCTGCAGTGCAGCAAAAAGAAGGGCCCGCGCGAAGGCGGGCCCATTCAGGTAGGCCACGACGGTGGGTCGTGGCGGAGGGCGTGCCGACCAACGGTCGGCACCCACCAGGCACCCACCGGTTTGCGGGTGGCTCAGAACTTCCAGCGCAGGCTGGCCGACACGAAGCGCGGTTCGCCGTAGTTGTTGTAGTCCAGATTCGCCCAGTAGGTCTTGTCCAGTGCGTTGCGCACGCTCAGCGTTGCGGTCCAGCTGTCGCTGATGCGGTAGTTGGCATTGAACTGCACCAGCATGTAGGCCGGCTGGTTCACCGTGACCGTGCCGCCCAGCGGGTAGGCGATGTTGTAGCCCTGCACCTTGCTCTGCCACTGCAGGCCGCCGCCAACGCTCAGGCGTTCCAGGGCGCCGCGCAGCTGCAGCTGGGTGTTGAGCTGCAACAGATCCTTCGGCGGATTGGCGTACAGCAGGTCGGTAGCCGCGCGGGTGACCTTGACGTGGGTGTAGCCGGCATTGACCGTCCAGCCCGGCAGGATCTCGCCGTTGACGTCCATCTCCCAGCCGCGCGCCTTGGTGCCGTTGACGCCGACGTAGGCGGAGGTGCCATCGCTGAGCGAACCCTCCGGCACGCCCATGTCGCGCACCGCGTAGTTGTCCTGCTTGGCCTCGAACACGGCGGCATTGGCGGTCAGGCGGCCATCCAGCCACTGGGTCTTGATGCCTGCTTCCAGGTTCGAGCCCTGCACCGGTGCCAGCAGGTTCTCGTTGCGGTCCTTGAAGTTCTGCGGGTTGAAGATCTCGGTGTAGCTGGCATAGGCCGACACGTTCGGCGTGATGTCGTAGACCAGGCCCACGTAGGGGGTGACTTCATCGCTCACCTTGTACGCACCGCTGGTGCCGGTGTAGGCGCCTGCGGCATTGTACGAGCGGCTGAGGGTTTCCCAGCGACTCAGGCGCGCACCGGCAATCAGCGACAGCGGATCGGCCAGGCGCAGGCGGGTGGCCAGGTAGACGCCACTCTGCGTGGTCTTGGCCACGCGGCGTGCGCCGGTGCGACGGTAGGTCACTTCGGAGATGTCGCCGTTCCAGCTGTACACATTGGGGATGTAGTAGCAGCGCTCGCTGCCACAGCGCGCCCAGTCGGTCGGGTAGTTCAGTGCGAGGGTGTTGGTGGTGCCTTCCAGGTCCGACCACTGTGCGCCAACGGTGAGGTCGTGCTCGCGGCCGAACAGGTCGAAGCTGCCGGACAGGTAGGCATCGACATTGCGGCGGGTGTCCTTGGAATCACCGGCGGCGGCACGCAGGTAGATGCCCGAGCCGGTCACCGGGTCCGGGTTGCCGGTGCCGTACAGGCGCACGTTCTGCACGTTGCCGCGGGTGTAGGCGGTGTTGATCTTCAACAGCCAGTTGTCACCGAAGTGCTGTTCAAGGTTGGCGAACGCGGTGTTGCTCTCGCGCTTCCAGTAGCTCCACTTCGGCGACAGGTTGGTCGAACGCGGCAGGTGGGCGAAGTTGCCCTGGTTGTCGAAGAACGGCACGGTGCCCCAGGTCGAGCCGGTCGGGTTGTTGTCCTGGCTCTGGTAACCGAGGGTGATGGTGGTGCTGTCGGTGACGTCGCCTTCCAGCACTGCCATGCCGGCCATCTTGTTCTCGTCGTAGCGGTCGTAGTACAGGCCACGATCGGTATAGGCGGCGACCACGCGACTGCGGAAACGGCCGTCATTGGTCAGCGGCGCGGTCACGTCCGCCTCCATGCGCCGATAGTCCCAGCTGCCGGCGCTGACCGCGAACGAGGCATCGAACTCCTTGCCCGGGCGCTTGCGCAGCAGGTTGACCGTGGCCGACGGCACGCCGGCGCCACTGAGCAGGCCGTTGGCGCCGCGGATCACTTCGATGCGGTCGTAGAAGGCGGTGTCGTATTCCTGGTTGGTCGAACCGCTGTAGGTCGGGATGCCGTCGACCTGGAAGTCAGTGATGGCGAAGCCGCGTGCGTAGTACAGCGGACGCTGGGTGTCATAGAAGGACACGCTGACGCCGGTGACGTTGCGCATCACGTCGTTGATGCTGAACAGCGATTCGTCCTGCAGGCGCTTCAGGCTGATCGCAGTGGCCGACTGCGGGGTTTCCTGCAGGGTGATCGGCAGGCGGGTGGTGCTGGATGGCGGAGCGGACTGCTCGGCACGCACGCTGACCCGGTCCAGGGTCTTGGCATCGGCGGCGCCATCGGCGGAAGCAAACGCGCTGGGCGCGGCCAGCAGGGACAGCGACGAAAGCAGGGCAGCCGGCAGCAGCGCGCGGCGGGGCAGGCGGTTACGCAGGGTCAGGGACATGGTGGGCTCGAGGCTTGGAAGCGGGGAAGGGCGGCAACAGTCGTCCAGCACCCGGGGCGGCGGCTTCGGGCACATCAGGTCCATCTGGGAGGGGCGCGGTCACTGCGTAGGACGCAAATGTAAATAATTCTTAACAACATTACAATTCGCGTCATCGTGCATCGGCTTTCCGGCACCAGGCATCGCCTTCTGTAGAGCCGAGCCCATGCTCGGCTGCTTTTTGCTGGAGCCGAGCATGGGCTCGGCTCTACAGCAGGGAGCCGCCCCAAAAACGAACGGCCACCCGAAGGTGGCCGTCCGTCTGCATCGCAAGGAACGCGCAGGCTTACAGCGCCTGCAGTTCCTCGTTGGCGTTGCGCTTTTCCTTGACCGGAGCCGGAGCCGGAATTGCGGCCGGTGCAGGTGCTGCCGCGTTGGCATCCACCGGCACTTCCAGGTAGGGAAGGTGCAGGGTCTGGCTGGTCAGCGTGCGGATCTCGTTGACCAGCGCGGCGCTGTCGTTGAGCTTGCGCCCGTACGACGGCACGATCTCGCGCAGGCGCGCTTCCCAACCGGCCTTCATCTGGTCCGGGAAGGCCTTGGCCATCAGGTCCAGCATGATCGGCGGCGAGGTCGACGCACCCGGCGAGGCGCCGAGCAGGGCCGCGATGGTGTGGTCCTTGTCGGTCACGATCTCGGTACCGAACTGCAGCACCGGGCCCTTCAGCGGATCGCGCTTGATAATCTGCACGCGCTGGCCGGCGGTGATCAGCTTCCAGTCACCCGGCTTGGCATTGGGGAAGTACTTGACCAGCTCGGCCTGGCGGTCGGCATCGTTCAGGCGTGCCTGGCCCATCAGGTACTGCACCAGGTCCAGGTTGTCCTTGCCCACTTCCAGCATCGGGCCGACGTTGTTGTGGGTGACCGAGGAATACAGGTCCCACCACGAGCCGTGCTTGAGGAACTTGGTGCTGTACAGCGCGAACGGCCCGAACAGCACCACCGGCTTGCCGTCCAGCTTGCGCGCATCCAGGTGCGGCACCGACATTGGCGGCGAACCGGTCTCGGCCATGCCGTAGGCCTTCACGCCATGGCGCGAGGTCACGTCCTGGCCCTGGAAGGCGAGGAACTGGCCACCGACCGGGAAGCCGGCGTAGTCCTTCGACTCCGGAATGCCCGACATCTGCAGCAGCTTGAGCGCGGCGCCACCGGCACCGATGAACACGAAGCGGGCGTGGGTGGTGGATTCGGTGCCGGCCTTGAGGTCCTTCACCGTCACGTTCCAGCTCTTGTCGGTGTTCTGCCGCAGCGCGCTCACTTCGTGGTTGAGGTGCAGGCTGAAGTTCGGGCTGCGCTGCAGGCCGGTGGTCAGCTGGCGGGTGATCACGCCGAAGTTGACGTCGGTGCCCAGCGGCATCCAGGTCGCGGCGACCTTCTGCTTCGGGTCACGGCCTTCCATCAGCAGCGGTGCCCATTGCTTGATCTGGGCCGGATCCTCGGAGTACTGCATGCCGTAGAACAGCGGGTTCTTCACCAGGGCCTGCTGGCGCTTGTGCAGGTAGGCGATGTTGTCATCGCCCCAGACGAAGCTCATGTGCGGGGTCGGGTTGATGAAGTCGCTGGGCTGGCTCAGCCGGCCTTCCTTGACCTGGTGCGACCAGAACTGGCGCGAGACCTCGAACGATTCGGCGATGCCGACCGCGCGCTTGGTCTCGATGCTGCCGTCGGGCAGTTCCGGGGTGTAGTTCAGTTCGGCGAAGGCCGAGTGGCCGGTGCCAGCGTTGTTCCAGCCGTCGGAGCTTTCACCGGCGACGCCGTCGAGGCGTTCGTAGACCTGGATGTTCCAGTCCGGCTGCAGTTCCTGCAGGTAGGTGGCCAGGGTGATGCTCATGATGCCGGCGCCGACCAGCACAACGTCGACGGGCTTGTCGTTGCTGGCGGCGGGCACCGAGCGCTGGGTCAGCGGCCAGTACAGGAACAGCGCGGCGGCCAGCAACAGCAGCACGAGCAGGGCGAGCAGGGCCTTGCCAAATTTCTTCATGGGGGCGGGATCGTTGGCGGAGGGGAGGAGGTCAGGATGCGCATGGAGCAGGGAAAGGGCGTGAAGAAACAACGCCTTGCAGCATCCAGGTGCGATTCTAACCGGATCCGATCCTTTTTTGATGCAACGCAGCATCCGGCGCTTCGCACCATCCTCACCCGGTAGCGCCAGGCCTTGCCTGGCGACGCCTTCAATCAGACCAGCTCCAGAATCTCGTCTCCGGCGTCGTCGATCTCACCGGTCGGGCGCCACCCCAGGCGGCGGTAGAAGCCGTGCGAGCGCGATCGCGGGTCGGCCGAGCAGGCCAGGAACAGCCGCTGGTGACCGGCATCGCGGGTCAGGCTCACCACGTCCTGCAGCAGCTGGCGGCCGATGCCGCGGCCTTCGTAGTCCGGCAGCAGGGCCAGCACCAGCACCTCGCCGCTGTCGCGGTCGGCGAAGCAGTAACCGGCCATGCGCTCGCCCTCCCAGGCGATGCGGCCGATCGAATCGCCTTGGGCGATGCCGGCCGCCCAGCTGTCCTCGGTGATGCCCAGTTCCGCCAGCTGGGTGGCACTGAAGGCGTTCTCGCGGGTGCGCCCGCGCAGGTCGATGCAGGCGGCGGCATCTTCGGGGCGCGCATCGCGGACGAATACAGGCATGCAGGGCATCCTTGCAGTGATCGGCCGACCAGTATCCGCATCACGCATGGACCCGGTGTGGAGGTTTCGTGGAGGTTGGATGGAGCAAAAAGGGGACGGAGGGGATTAAGTCGTCTTTGCCCGATATGTCGTCTGGGTCTTAAACGACTTAATCCCCTCCGTCCCCTTTTCAGCGCTTGCGCCGGATCAGCGCCGAGGAGGCATCCAGCACCGCGCGGGTCAGCAGCGCCATGGTCTGCACGTCGCCCTTCCAGTGCTGCCAGTACAGCGGCACGTCTTCCCATGCGCGCTGGCGCACGTAGACCAGTCGCCCGGCGTCCAGATGCCGCTTGACCAAGGGCAGGGGGTTCATGGTCCAGCCCATGCCGCCCAGGTTGGCCTGCACGAAGGCGCGGGTGGACGGAATCCACCAGGTCGGCGCGGTGCTGGGCAGGTCGTCGCCGGCCATGCGCCGGGCGAAGCGCGACTGCATTTCGTCCTTGCGGTTGAATACCAGCACCGGGGCCTGCGCCAGCGCCTGCGCGGTTACGCCCTTGGCGAAATGGCGCTCGCGGAACTCGGGGGTACAGGTCGCTGCGTAGCGGATGCTGCCCAGCGCGTGGATCTGGCAGCCCTGCACCGGCTCGTCCAGCGTGGTCACCGCGCCCAGCACCGTGCCCTGGCGCAGCAGCTCCACGGTGTGGTCCTGGTCTTCCACGCGCAGGTCCAGCGTGGTGCCGGTGCTTTGCGCGAACTGTGAGGCGGCCTGCGGGAACCAGGTCTCCAGGCTGTCGTGGTTCACCGCCACCGGGATGCTTGCCTGGGGCAGGTCCTCGTCGGCCAGGCCCATACGGTGCAGGGCATCGTGTTCGAGCAGGGCGGTCTGCTCGGCCAGCTGCACCAGCACCTGGCCCTCGGCGGTGGCGGTGGCCGGAGTGCCGCGCTTGACCAGCAGGCGGCCGACCCGGTCCTCCAGCGCCTTGACCCGCTGCGAGATGGCCGAGGGCGTGACATTCAACGACTGTGCGGCGCGGTCGAAGCTGCCTTCGCGGATCACCGCGGCCAGGGCGCGCAGCTGGGCATGGTCGATACGCATCGAATTAAGTTCCGCTAATGTTGGTTTAGGAAGTTTAGCTCGTCTTTTCCATGTTGCGGCGCGACAATGGCGCCCGTTCCGGTGCTGTCCGCCTTCGCGAGGCACCGTCCCCCCAAGCAAGTAAAGGCAGTGAATCCCATGTTCTCGGTCATCTCCGCCAGCACCGGCCTCGGTGCCTGGTTCTCTGGTGCAGCTACCGGCATCGGCCTGTTCGCCGTGGTCGGGGCCCAGAGCGCCTTCATCCTGCGCCAGGGCATCCTGCGCAAGCACATCGTGCCGGTGGTTGCCACCTGTGCGGCCATCGATGCGATCTTCATCTTCGCCAGCGTGGCCGGCCTGCGCACGCTCACGTCGGCACTGCCGTGGCTGACCACCGCCGTGCTGTGGGCCGGCGTCGCGTTCCTGGCCTGGTACGCAATGAAGTCGGCACGCCGTGCGATCGCCGGTGGCGGTGGCATGGGCGAGGCTGACAGTGACGACGGCAGCCGCCGCGCGGTGCTGATGGCCGCGGTCGGCTTCTCGCTGATCAACCCGCACTTCTGGCTGGACATGATGGTGATCGGTTCGATTGCCGAGAACTTCGGCAACGCCCGCATGGCCTTCGCCGCCGGCGTGGTCACCGCCAGCTGCCTGTGGCTGACCGCGCAGGGCCTGGGTGCACGCCTGCTGGCGCCGCTGTTCACCAAGCCCAGTACCTGGCGCGTGCTCGACGGCACCATTGCCGTGATCCTCAGCATCCTGGCCCTTACGTTGGCGGTGCGCGGGGTCCACTGACCCGGCGCACGCCCCCCGAACCCACGTCCTGACTCTCTCTCCAAGGTAGTGGTAACGACGGCACCGGCAACGGTGCCGTCGTTTTTTGTGCCGATGTGGCGCGGCAATCGGTCACGTGCCTAGAATCGTGCATCCGGACAGGGTGTCCGGTTTTCCATGGGGGAAGGATGCGCAGGATTGTGCTGGCTGTACTGTTGGGAGCGGTTGTGGGTGGGGCATCGGCCGCAGCGCTGGACCTGGATCGCTATCTGCGTCAGGAGTCGTTTACCGACATCAAGATTTCGCCGGGGGGCGAGTACATCGCCGCGACGGTTCCGCTGGAGGCGGGAACCGCCTTGGCGATCTATCGCATTGCCGACATGAAGATGGTCGGCAGCTTCCGCCCGCCCCGCAACGATCACGCCCACACCTTCGACTGGGTCAGCAACGAGCGGCTGCTGGTGGGCATGGCACAGAAGTTCGGCGTGCTGGACCGGCCGACGCCGACCGGCGAACTGTTCGGTATCAATGCCAACGGCAAGGGCGGCGAGTTGCTGGTGGGTTACCGGGTTGCCGACCAGAGCCTGGGCACCAACATCAAGGTCAAACCGGCAGGCCTGGTGGCCGCGTACCTCAGCGATGAACTCAAGGATGACGATCGCAACGCACTGGTGACGGTGATCCCGCTGGTCGGCAGTTCGCATGCCCAGGTCGAGCGCATGGATGTGATCACCGGTCGCCGCAACGCGGTGGCACGGGCTCCCATCCCCGATGCGGACTTCACGATCGATGAGCAGGGCGAGGTGCGTTTCGCGCGCGCTGTTGTTACCGATGGCACGCAGAAGCTCTACTACCGCACAGGCAGCAACAGCGACTGGATCCTGCTCAACGATGAATCCCTGAGCAAGCACATCGAGCTGCCCCTTGGCTTCTCGGCCGACGGTCGCCTGGCGTACCTGCAGGTCGAGCAGGCAGACGGACCCGATGCCATTGTCAGCTGGGACCCCCAGAGCAATGAACGACGCACCGTGCTGCGCGATGAGAGCGCCGACCCGGCGCGCATCATCCGGCGCCCCGGCAGCCGCGTGCCGGTCGGGGCACTGTTCCTTGGCAGTGCGCCGCGAACGGCATTCTTCGATGACGCCTCGAACGAAGCCCGCCTTTACCGCAGCCTCGAAGCGGGCCTGGGCGGAGCGGCCTACATCACCTCCAGCACGCGCGATGGCAGGACGGTGCTGGTGGAAACCTGGTCAGGCAGCAATCCAGGCGATTTCTATCTCTATGACACGGTTGGCAAGAGTGCACGGCACCTGATCAGCCGGAGCGACTGGATCGACCCCGCGCTGGCGGCGGAGGTGCGTCCGATCAGCCTGAAGGCGCGTGATGGGCGTCCGCTGCATGGCTTCCTTACCGTCCCGCACGGCCGCGAGGCCCGTGCGCTGCCGATGGTGGTGGTGCCGCACGGAGGTCCGATCGGTGTTGCCGACGACGGCGCCTATGACACCGAGGCGCAGATGCTGGCGGCGGCAGGTTACGCGGTATTGCAGGTAAATTTCCGCGGATCTTCCGGTTATGGCCGGGCCCACATGCAGGCCGCGCGCAAGCAATGGGGACTGTCGATGCAGGATGACGTCACCGATGCCACGCGCTGGGCGATCGAACAGGGCGTGGCCGACAAGAACCGCATCTGCATCTACGGGGCCAGTTACGGTGCCTATGCGGCAATGATGGGGGCGGTGCGCGAACCGGGCCTCTACCAGTGCGCGGCGGGCTACGTCGGCATCTACGACCTGCCGTTGATGTACGCCCGTGGAGACATCCAGAGTGATGAGTCAGGCCTGGCCTATCTGCGCAACTGGCTGGGGTCGCCCAAGGATCTGGCAGAGCGTTCCCCGGTGAATCTGGCCGCGCAGGTGCGGGTGCCGGTATTCCTGGCCGCGGGGGGCCAGGACCAGCGTGCGCCGATCGTGCACAGTGAACGCATGGAAGCTGCGTTGAAGAAGGCCGGCTCGCCGGTGGAAACCCTGTTCGTCAAGAACGAAGGGCATGGTTTCTATTCTCCTGCCAATCAACGCACGTACTACAGCAGGTTGCTGGCCTTCCTCTCGCGCAGCCTGGGGGGACAGGTGGCCGCGCAGGCCGCGCCTGCGGAAAAGAGCAGCGCGCCCTGAACAAGCTGGGGGCGGCGGATGATCGATCCGCCGCCCCGGATTTTGCCTGCACCGGGCTTACTTGACCCCGTGCATCATCTTCTTCAGCAGCGGCGCGGCAATGAAGGCGGCCAGCGCACAGCCCAGGCCGATCCACATCAGCAGCCAGAACAGGTGCGCATAGGCACCGGCGGCGGCCACCATGTCCAGCGATTCGCCTTCTGGCACCTCGATCGCGGCCAGCTTGCCGAACAGCGCGGCCAGCGTCTCCGAGAAGGCGGTGGCCAGGAACCAGGTGCCCATCATCAGGCTCATCACCCGCGGCACGGCCAACTGGGTGACCGCCGACAGGCCGACCGGCGACAGGCACATCTCGCCACTGGCCAGCAGGAAGTAGGCCAGCACCAGCCACCACACACTGGCCATCTCGCCGGTAGCGCCGACCTGCTGTGCGGCCAGTGCCAGCGGCACGAACGACAGCGCGCCGATCACCAGACCCCAGGCCGATTTGACCGGCTTGCCCGGTTCCCAGCCGCGGCGGTCCATCCACGTCCACAGTGCGGCGAAGGCCGGTGCCAGCAGCACCAGGAACAGGCCGCCCAGATAGGTGAGCGAGCCGGCGGTTTGCGGAATCACCAGGCAGTCGCGTACCAGCAGCACCAGCATCAGCACGACGATGGCGGCAAAGAAGGTGCGCGGCGCAGATGAGCCCGGACGGCGCTCAGACAACCGCGTGCTGACTACGAAGCCGAGCGGTGCCAGCAGCAGCGAGATGATCGACCATGGCAGCGGCGTACCGCCGGTGATCACCAGCGAGGGCACGATGTCCTTGGTCAGCAGGCGGTCGGTGAAGGTCACCCACGAGCCGTAGGACTGCTCGTACATGGTGAAGAACACCAGCGCCATGAAGATCAGCACCATCAGCGCGATCATCTGCTGGCGCTGCACCGGTGTGCACTTGCTGCCGGTGAACCAGGCGAACCAGACCAGCACGCCGCCCAGCACCACCAGCATCAGCATCAGCGCCAGGCTGATTTCACCGCCCAGCGCGAACGCGCCATTGCCGGCGGCCCACATCAGCCACGCGACCGGCAGCACACCGAGCACCGCGCACAGATAAATGAGCCATTCGCGCGGCAGGCCCAGCACCTTCTGCTTCAGCGCCGCCGGTTGCGGCGGCTCGGCGTGGCCCTGCAGGTATTTCTGGCCCCACAGGAACATCGCCAGGCCGGCCAGCATGCCGATACCGGCTGCACCGAAACCGTACTTCCAGCCGTAGGCCTCGCCGAGGAAGCCGCACACCAGCGAGGAGAACAGCGCGCCGAGGTTGATGCCGGCGTAGAACAGCGAGAAGCCCGAATCGCGGCGCGGATCGTCCCTAGCGTACAGCTTGCCGACGATGGTGGAGATGTTCGGCTTGAGGAAGCCGACGCCCATGATGATCAGCGCCAGCGACAGGTAGGTCACCGCCAGTGCCGAGGTGTCGCGCACCACTTCGCCGTTCACCCGGTACGCGGCGTGGCCTTCGAAGGCCATGCCAAGGTGGCCGAGCACCAGCAGGATACCGCCGAACAGCACCGCCCGGCGCATGCCCAGCCAGCGGTCGGCCAGCATGCCGCCGAATACCGGGATGCAGTACACCAGGCCGCCGTAGGCACCGAGCAGGTCCAGGCCGGCCTTGTCGCCGAACAGGTGGTATTTGGTCAGGTACAGCAGCAGCAGCGCCTTCATGCCGTAGAAGGAGAAGCGCTCCCACATTTCAGTGAAGAAGCAGACGTAGACGCCCTTGGGGTGGCCCAGGAAATCGTCGGAAGCGATAGCAGTGGAATTCATCGCGGAATTATAGGCCTGTGGCCCGATCCGCTTTCAGTAGATCCACGCCATGCGTGGATTGCCGGATTGGCCTGGGAGATCACAGGTACCGCAACCACGCCAGATCGCGCCTTCGCGCCTTGAATCGCGCGAATGCCTGCGTCGGCGGGTACAGCACCACCGCCAGCGCACAGGCCACCAGCAGCAGGCCGGCCACCGAATCCAGGGCGTACAGGTCACCGTGTGTCGGCCCCCAGATCGCCAGCGCGCCCAGGTACAACCCCTTCAGCACATACAGATGCAGCAGGTAGAAGAACATCGGCGCGGCGCCGATATCGGCCAGCGGGCGCAGTGCGCGCGCCAGTGGCGGCCATTCGTACAGGCGCAGCAGCAACAGCCCCACGCCCAGTGTCAACAGCAGGAACTGCAGCGACGGCGGGTACTTGGTGATGTTGAACACGCTCATCCATGTGCGCAGCGTGCTGCTTTGGTACTGCCACGGTGCATCCCCGTACTGGTTGGCGAACCGCAGCAGCGCGAACAGGGCCAGCGCACCGACGCCTGCCCACAGCAGCCAGTGCTGGCGCTGCTCCGGCGCGCGTTCGCGGGCGAACCAGGGCCCCATCAGATAGCCCAGTGCGATCACCCCGATCCACGGCAGCACCGGATAGGACGTACGCAGGCGCAGCGCACCGGCCTCCATCCAGTCGCGCTGGTGCAGCACTTTCCACAGCACCGGCAGCGGCCCGTTGCCTTCCGTCCGCACACCATCCAACACGTTGTGCCCGGCCACCACCGCGACCGCGGCCACCAGCAGGACGGGACGGGGCAGCCACAACAGGCCGCCCAGCGCGATCATGCTCAGGCCGATGGCCCAGATCACCTGCAGGTACAGCGTGTCCGGTGGCAGCTGGAAGGTCCAGGCGAAGTTCACCAGGGTCAGTTCCAGCACGACCAGGAACAGGCCGCGCTTGAGCAGGAAGGCGGACGTGGCCCGGCGCGGATCCGCCTGGCGCTGGCCGTACAGCCAGGCCGAAAGACCGGTCAACAGGACGAACACGGGCGCGCACAGGTGGGCCAGCAGACGGCAGGCGAACAGCGCAGGGGAGACCGTCGCCGCGTCCATCGGGTCGCTCACCTGGTGCTGCAGGAAGAAGGTCTCGCGCACGTGGTCCAGCAACATCAACAGCATCACGGTGCCGCGCAGCTGGTCGATGGAGGCCAGGCGAGGGGAGAGGGAAGGGGGCATGCGATGCAGTAACAACAAGGTAGCATTAAGATATAACATATCATTTGCTGTGTGCCCAACCGGACTTTGCCGGGTCGGTCGATTGCCGGTCCACGTACTGGCCCATTGCGCTGCAGCACACGCCCCCATCCTTTGGCACGCTGGACTTGATCTGTCCTGAACGCTAGCGTGGCAGGGATTTTTTGCCAGCAGGGGCTTCCATGAACCACGACGCTGCGCCCAAGCAGCTCACCTTCCGCGCAGTGGCCCTGGCCATCGTGCTGGCGGTGGTGCTGTCGGCCGCAAACGCCTACCTCGGTCTGTTCGCAGGCCTGACCATCGCCACCGCCATTCCCGCCGCGGTGATTTCCATGGGCGTGCTGCGCCTGCTGGGCGGTGGCTCCATCCTCGAGAACAACATCGTGCAGACCGGCGCCTCGGCCGGCTCGTCAATCGCCGCCGGTGTGATCTTCACCATCCCGGCGCTGGTGATCATGGGCTACTGGCCGGACTTCAAGTACTGGTGGGTGCTGGGCATCGCCGGTCTCGGCGGCCTGCTGGGCGTGCTGTTCTCGGTGCCGCTGCGCCGTTCGATGATCGTCGAAGACCCGCTTCCGTTCCCGGAAGGCAAGGCGGCGGCAGAAGTGCTCAAGGCCGGTGAGAACCCGGGCCCGGGCCTGAAGATCCTCGGCCTGTCGGCGGTGATCGGTGCCTTCGTCAAGCTGGCCGCGGAAAGCGGCATGCGCCTGATTCCCGATGCCTGGGCCACTTCGGCCTACGTCGGCAGCTCCAAGGTCACCGCCTTCATCGGCACCAACCTGTCGCCGGCACTGCTGGGCGTGGGCTACATCGTCGGCCTCAATGTCGGCATCGTGGTGGTGTCCGGCTCGATCCTGACCTGGCACATCGCCATTCCGATCTACCAAGCGTTCTTCATGAACACCGATCCGGCACTGGCCGCGTCGGTCGCCACCGCTTCGTCCACCGAAGCCGCATTTGCCATCTGGGGCGCGAAGATGCGCTACCTGGGTGTCGGCGCGATGCTGATCGGTGGTATCTGGACCCTGATCTCGCTGCGCAAGTCGCTGCTCAACGGCGTCAAGAGCGGCTTTGCCGCCGCCCGCAAGAGCGGCGGCCCGGTGCTGGCGCACACCGAGCGCGACCTGCCGATGAAGTGGATGCTGGTGGCCCTGGTGGTCTTCGTGCTGCCGCTGCTGGCCCTGTACCAGGCCATCGTCGGCCAGTGGCACGTGTCGATCCCGATGACCATCATCATGATCGTCGCCGGCTTCCTGTTCGTGTCGGTCTCGGCCTACTTGGCCGGCCTGATCGGTTCGTCCAACAACCCGGTCTCGGGCATCACCATCTCCACCATCCTGTTCGCCTCGGCCGTGCTGGTGGTGCTGCTGGGCGCCGATGGCCTCAAGCCGGTCGGTGCCGGCGGTGCGCCGCTGGGTGCGGTGGCTGCGATCATGATCGGCGCGGTGGTGTGCTGTGCTGCGGCGGTCGGCGGTGACAACCTGCAGGACCTCAAGGCCGGCTACATCGTCGGCGCCACCCCGTGGAAGCAGCAGCTGATGCTGGGCATCGGTGCGTTCTCGTGCGCACTGATCATGGCCCCGGTGCTGAACCTGCTGGCTACCGCCTACGGCATCGGCGTGAAGTCCGAGCTGCACCCGAACGCGCTGGCTGCACCGCAGGCCAACCTGATGGCCTCGGTGGCCAAGGGCCTGTTCGGTGGCGAACTGCCGTGGACCTTCATCGGCATCGGTGCCGTGGTCGGCGCCGCCATCATCGCCTTCGACAGCTGGTTGAAGTCGCGCAACGCACGCTTCCGCGTGCCGGTGCTGGCCGCCGCCATCGGTATCTACCTGCCGCTGGAACTGATGGTGCCGATCTTCCTCGGTGGCCTGATTGCCCACCTGGTGGAGCGCTTCCACAAGGTGCGCGCCGATGACGAAGAAGGCCGCGACCGCGTGCACAAGCCGGGCGTGCTGTTCGCTGCCGGCCTGATCACCGGCGAGGCGCTGATGGGCATCGCCATCGCGATTCCGATCGTGGTCAGCAGCCGTGCCGACGTGCTGGCCGTGCCGTTCCACCTGCCGGGCGCACAGTGGATCGGCCTGGCCGTGCTGTTCCTGGTCGGCTGGCTGATCTACCGCACGGGCAAGTACACCAAGGCGTAAGGGACGGGGTGTGCCGGCCGCTGGCCGGCAATACCGGAATCCCGTGATACCCCTGGTTGCCGGCCCGCGGCCGGCACTACCGCAAACCGCGCTACGGCGCGGTTTGCTGTTTCTGGCGATTGTCCGCCCGCAGGCATGACCGATGGCCTTGGCAGCCCCGGCCGCACGGGCCTAACATCGGTTTTTTGCCGTCCTGCGGAGACCCCGATGAAACTGCGTCATGCCCTGCTGCCACTGAGCCTGCTGGCCGCCCTGCCCAGCGTTGCCGCTGCCCGTGGCCTGGAAGTCCGCGACATGGTGGCCATGGACCGCGTCTCCGCGCCGGTACTGACCGCTGACGGCGGCACCGTGGTGTTCGCCAAGCGCAGCGTGGACGCCAACCTGAAGGCCTCCACCGCGCTGTTCGCACGCAACCTGCGCACCCGCGATGCGGCGCCGCCGAAGCAGATCACCCCGGCTGGCTGGAGTGTCAATTCCGCTTCGCTGTCGGCCGATGGCCAGACCGTGTACTTCCTCAGCGCCAAGAACGGCAGCCAGCAGCTGTACGCGCAGCCGATCAGCGGCGGTGCTCCGCGCCAGCTGACCGACTTCCCGGTGGACGTGGACAGCTACCACGTGTCGCCGCAGGACGACCGCGTGCTGTTCAGCGCCGGCGTGTTCCAGGCCTGCGCCTCGGACCTAGCCTGCACCGAAAAGAAGCTGAAGGATGTAGCCGGCGCCAAGGCCAGCGGCAAGGTCTTCGATTCGCTGTTCGTGCGCCACTGGGATACCTGGAACGACGGCCGCCGCAACACCCTGTTCGTGGCGCCGCTGCCGGCAGCCAAAGCCGGCGCGGTCAAGGGCGCTTCGGCGCTGAGCGCGACCATCGATGGCGACGCGCCGTCCAAGCCGTTCGGTGGCAATGACGATTTCGCGTGGTCGCCGGATGGTGCCAGCGTGGTGGCCAGCATCCGCGTGGCCGGCAAGCAGGAGCCGTGGTCGACCAACTTCGACCTGTACCGCTTCGACGCTGCGGGCAAGCAGGCACCGGTCAACCTGACCGCGTCCAACCCGGCCTGGGATGCCGGCCCGGTGTTCAGCGCCGACGGCAAGACCCTGTTCTACCGTGCGATGAAGCGCCCGGGCTTCGAAGCCGATCGCTTCGGCCTGATGGCGATGGACGTTGCCAGCGGCAAGACGCGCGAGATCGCCCCGCAGTGGGATCGTTCGGCTGGCGGCATCGCCCTGTCCGCCGACGGCGCCAGCATCTACACCACCGCCGATGACCTCGGCGAACACCCGCTGTTCCAGATCGACGTGGCCAGCGGCAAGGCCACCAAGCTGATTGGCGATGGCAGCGTTACTGCTGTCGACGTGGCCGGCAACAGCGTGGCCATCACCCGCAACAGCCTGAAGAGCAACGACCAGGTGCTGGTCGGCCTGCTGCCGGCCGCGGGCGAAGCCATCGGCGAACTGCGCGCGCTGACCCCGGCCGCTGGCGACGTGCTGAAGGACGTGTCCTTCGGCGACTACGAGCAGTTCGAGTTCAAGGGCTGGAACAACGACACCGTGCACGGCTACGTGGTCAAGCCGCACAACTACCAGGAAGGCAAGTCCTACCCGGTCGCGTTCCTGATCCACGGCGGCCCGCAGGGCAGCTTCGGCAACGGCTGGAGCTACCGCTGGAACCCGCAGACCTACGCGGGCCAGGGCTACGCGGTGGTGATGATCGATTTCCATGGTTCCACCGGCTATGGCCAGGCCTTCACCGATGCGATCAGCCAGCACTGGGGCGACCGCCCGCTGGAAGACCTGCAGAAGGGCTGGGACGCGGCGCTGAAGAAGTATTCCTTCCTCAACGGTGACAAGGCCTGTGCGCTGGGCGCCAGCTACGGCGGCTTCATGGTCAACTGGATTGCCGGCAACTGGAACAGCCCCTTCAAGTGCCTGGTCAACCATGACGGCGTGTTCGACCAGCGCATGATGGGCTACGCCACCGAAGAGCTGTGGTTCACCGAGTGGGAGCAGGGCGGTACGCCGTATCAGAAGGCCGCGAACTACGAGAAGTTCAACCCTGTCAACCACGTGGCGGACTGGAAGAAGCCGATCCTGGTCATCCACGGCCAACAGGACTTCCGCATTCCGGTCGAGCAGGGTCTGGCCGCGTTCACCGCCGCCCAGCGCCAGGGCATCGAATCGAAGTTCCTGTACTTCCCGGATGAGAACCACTGGGTGCTGAAGCCGAACAACAGCATCCTGTGGCATGACACCGTCAATGCCTGGCTGAAGCAGCACATCGGCAACTGATGGCTGCAGCGCCGCCCTCCGGGGCGGCGCTTTTGTTTTCGCCGGTGGGTGCCGATGTTCCCGCCGGTGGGTGCCGACCGTTGGTCGGCACACCTTCGCCAACAGCAGCCGAGCATGGCTCGGCTCTACACGAGGACTTGCATGATCCAGAACGACATCGTCGTCTTCGGTTTGATCGCCGCCACCCTCGGCGCCGTGTTCTGGACCGCCTCGCGCGAGCAGGGCCTGTGGAAGCGCTTCTACACGTTCGTGCCAGCGCTGCTGCTGTGCTACCTGATTCCCGGCATCTACAACACCGTCGGCCTCATCGATGGCCAGAACACCAAGCTCTACAACCCGATCGCACGCGACATCCTGCTGCCGGCAGCGCTGATCCTGCTGACCCTGGCGGTGGACATCAAGGGCATCCTGCGGCTGGGCCCGAAGCTGGTGCTGATGTACCTGGGCGCCTCGGCCAGCATCATGCTGGGTGCGGTGGTGGCCTTCCTGTTGATGCGCGCGGTGCATCCGGAAACCGTGGCCGGTGACACCTGGGCCGGCATGGCCGCCCTGGCGGGCAGCTGGATCGGCGGCGGTGCCAACATGCTGGCGATGCGCGAAGTGTTCGACGTCAATGCAACCACCTTCGGCCAGTTCGCGGTGGTCGATGTCGGCGTGGGTTATGTATGGATGGCGGCACTGATCTTCCTGGCCGGGCGCGCAGCGAAGATCGATGCGCGCAGCGGCGCCGATACGTCGGCCATCGATGAACTGAAGGAGCGTATCGCGCGCTTCCAGGCCGAGCACGAGCGCATTCCCAGCCTCACCGACCTGATGCTGATCGTGGCGGTGGCCTTCGGTGGCGTGGGCCTGTCGCACGCCATCGGCGCGCCGCTGGCGGCGTGGTTCAAGGCCAACGTCAGCTGGGCTTCGCAGTTCAGCCTGGATGCGCCGTTCGTTTGGGTGGTGGTGCTGTCGACCTCGCTGGGCCTGAGCCTGAGCTTCACCCGTGCACGTACCCTGGAAGGGGCGGGCGCCTCGCGGCTGGGCTCGCTGCTGCTGTATTTCCTGATCGCCTGCATCGGCATGCAGATGGATCTGCTGGCGCTGCTGGATCGCCCGTGGCTGTTCCTGCTCGGCCTGATCTGGATTGCCGTGCACATCGTGCTGCTGTGGTGCCTGGGCAAGCTGCTGAAGGTGCCGTTCTTCTATTTCGCGATCGGTTCGCAATCGAACATCGGCGGCCCGGCCTCGGCGCCGGTAGTGGCGGCCGCGTTCCATCCGGCGCTGGCGCCGGTGGGCGTGCTGCTGGGCACGATGGGCTATGCCACCGGCACGTACCTGGCCTACATCGTCGGCATTACCCTGCGCGCGCTGGCCGGGCAGGGGTGATCCTGTAGAGCCGAGCCCATGCTCGGCTGCTTTTGGCTTTGCATTCGCGCTCGTAACAGCGAAGAGCAGCCGAGCATGGGCTCGGCTCTACAGTAGATCCACGCCATGCGTGGATGGCGGTTACGCCGCCTGCAGCAACCCGCGTTCGATCAACCACGCCCGCGCATCCTCGGCGTCCTGTTCAAACCACGCCTTGGTAGACCCCAGCCGATACGTATACCCCCAGGCATCCATGTCGGCCATCAGCCGCGCACTGCCAACACCCGGCAGCTGCCCGGCCAGCACGATCTGCAGGTAGCAAGTGGCATCTTCCTCGGCCACCGAGTCGGTGGCGTCGGTATGCACCTGCGCACGCCGCTCCGGCGGCAGCACGATCAGGTGGCAGGCTTCGTGCAGCATCGAATGTACGGGCGTGTCGTCGCGCACGTACACGTTGCTGGCGATGATGCCGGCCTCGGGCTCGCCCCAGTAGCTGCCGGGAATGGGTTCACCAGCCGCGACGTGGTGCAGCCGCAGCCCATGCGCGGCGAGCAGGCGCTGCGCATCGGCGAAGGCGATGTCGCCCACGCAGGTGATGTCCACGGCGGTTGTCGTATCGGTCATGCGGGTCGGGCAGCCCCGCCCATGCAGGCACGGGCGGGGCGGGGGATCAGGGTTTGTCCGGGCCTTCAGGCAGCGCCACGGAGATGTCCAGCACGTCGTGCTGGCCATCCTTCACCAGGTCGACCTTCACCGCATCGACGTCGATGTTCACGTACTTCTTGATCACTTCCAGCAGCTCACGCTGCAGCAGCGGCAGGTAATCGGGGCCGCCACGGTTGCTGCGTTCCTGCGCGATGATGATCTGCAGGCGGTTCTTGGCGGTTTCGGCGGTGGTCTTCTTCGCTTTGAGGAAATCAAACAGGCCCATGCTTACCCTCCGAACAGCTTGCTGAAGAAGCCCTTCTTCTCGACGTTGGTGAAGCGCATCGGGCGTTCTTCGCCGAGGATGCGCGCGACGGCGTCGTCGTAGGCCTGGCCGGCAGCGGACTCGACATCCAGGATGACCGGCTCGCCCTTGTTGGAGGCGTTGAGCACGTCACCCGACTCGGGGATCACGCCAATCGCCTTCAGGCCTAGCACTTCCTCGACGTCGGCGATGCTGAGCATCTCGCCACTTTCCACGCGCAGCGGCGTGTAGCGGGTCAGCAGCAGGAAGGCCGGCACGTCCTGGCCGGACTCGGCCTTGTGGGTCTTCGAATCGAGCAGGCCGATGATGCGGTCCGAGTCGCGCACCGACGACACTTCCGGGTTTACCACCACCACGGCGCGGTCGGCGAAGTACATCGCCAGGAAGGCGCCCTTCTCGATGCCGGCCGGGGAGTCGCAGATGATGTAATCGAAGCCGTCGGCGGCCAGGTCCTTCAGGACCTTGCCCACGCCTTCCTGGGTCAGTGCGTCCTTGTCGCGGGTCTGCGAGGCGGCCAGCACGTACAGGTTCTCGAAGCGCTTGTCCTTGATCAGGGCCTGCTTGAGGGTCGCTTCGCCGTGCACGACGTTGACGAAGTCGTACACCACGCGGCGTTCGCAGCCCATGATCAGGTCGAGGTTGCGCAGGCCGACGTCGAAGTCGATCACCGCCACCTTCTTGCCGCGCCGTGCCAGGCCGCAGGCCAGGCTCGCGCTGGAAGTGGTCTTGCCGACGCCGCCCTTGCCGGAGGTGACTACGATGATTTCAGCCAAAGGACTTCTCCTGGTTCTGCATGAGTTTGGAGCTGCGTCAGTCCAGCGCAGCGATCTTGATCTGGTCCTGTTCCAGCCACACCTGCACGGCTTTGCCGCGCAGGTTGTCCGGGACATCGTCCAGTACCTTGTAGTGGCCTGCAATGGCCACCAGTTCCGCATGGAAATCACGGCAGAAAATGCGTGCCGCGGTGTTGCCCTGGGCCCCTGCCAGCGCGCGGCCGCGCAGGGTGCCGTAGATATGGATGCTGCCGTCGGCGATGACTTCGGCGCCGGCACCGACGGTGGCCATCACGGTCAGGTCGCAGTTCTCAGCGTACAGCTGCTGGCCCGAACGCACGTTGCCCAGCTGCATGCGGCCCGGCTGCGGTGCGGCGGCGTCGGCGACCTTGGCCACCGGCGTGGCCGGCGCCGGCTTCGGTTCGGCACGGGCCGCGCGACGCGGTTCCGGCGCGGGCGGCGGCGGAGCCGGCTCGGCCTCGGCACGCTCGTACTGGGCGCGGAATTTGGCCAGCAGGGGCAGCCCGAGCTGTTGCGAGAGCAGGTCGACCGCGCTGGTGCCATAGGCCAGCGCCACCGGCAGCACGCCGGCACTGCGCAGGCCATCGACCAGCGCCTGCGCGGTGGCCACGTCCGGCACCTGGCTCAGGCCGCCGAAGTCGAGGATCACCGCGGCGCGGCCGAACAGTTTCGGCGCACGGGTGACGCGTTCGCGCATTTCCTGCACGAGGCGTTCGACATCAAGGGTACGGATGCGCAGGTTGGCGATGCCCACCTGGCCGATCTTCAGTTCACCGGCCTGTTCGTAATCGAAATTCACCGCCACGCTCAGGTCCCCGTCGGCCGCTGTGCCTGCGCCGGCAGCTGCCGGGCACGTGTCCATGCCACATCCGGCAGCTTGCCGCCGTAGGTCTCCTGGACCCACGGGTAGCTGCACAGTTCCTTGGCCAGCATGCTGGCGCGCACATCGACCTGCGGCATGGTGTTCTGGCCCAGCTCGCGGAAGCCGAAGCTGCCGTGGAAGAGCAGGGCGGCATCGGCGCCATGGTCGAGGAAGACTTCGCAGGTCATCTGCGGGTAGCGCAGCTCGGCGAAGCTCTGCGCGTCGGCATAGAACGCACGGCCGACGCCACCGCCACGACGGCGGCTGGCGACCACGATGCGGTCGATATAGAAGAACGGGGTGTCCAGCTGCTGCTTGAACCAGGCGAAGTTGCTGCTGTCGTGCTGGCTGTCGCTGCCGAAGCCGATCAGGAAACCGGCCAGGTTGCCGTCGCGCTCGGCGACGCGGAAATACTCAGCGGTTTCGTAGAACAGGCGCAGGCGGGCCGCATCCAGGGGAAGGATGGCCAGGCCAGCGTTGTTGTTCAAAGCCAGGACGGAATCGAGCTCGTGCTCGCGCACGTCGCGGATGACAATCGACATTGTGACTCCGTGGGGTAACGCGGTTGGTCCGTCAAATTGGACCCTGCGCACGATTATTGCATGCCCGGGGTGGGCTGCGGCATGAACAGGGGATATGCCCGGGCATGACTTTCGGCGCTTGGGAGCGGGCGCGCACGGGCTACGATGGGTCATGCTGGCCCGACTGAACCACAATGCGATGCTGCGCTACTCCGGGTTGTTCACCTGGGGCACCGTCGGCCTATGGCTTGCGATCTACCTGATCGACCCGGCCTCGCTGACCCTGGAGAACCTGGATGGCGACGTTGGTTTCCGGATCATCCCCTGGGCCTCGGCCTACCTCGCCTTCGGCGTTGTCTACTGGGTACTGACCCGTTCGCTGGGCGAGAGCCGTCCCGGCATCTTCGACCATGCCGCGTTGATCCTGCTGACTGCCTGTGCGATCGGCGTGAGCTATTTCTCCGGCACCGCACTGGGCAGCATCCTGTTGATGGTGGTGGCCGGCCTGCTGCCCTGGTTGCTGGGGCCGCGTATCGGCGTGGTCTGGCTGGTTGCCAGCAACCTTGCCGTGCTGCCGGTCTACATCCAGCCACTGGGCTTTCCGCCGGCCATCGCTGTGCTGCAGGCGGTGGGATACATGGGGTTCTCCAGCTTCGTGTTCGTGATCGCGCTGGTGGCCCGCCGCCAGGCCGAGGCGCGCGAGGAGCAGCGCCGCCTGAATGCCGAGCTGCGTGCGACCCGCGCCCTGCTGGCCGAAAGTGCCCGGGTCAACGAGCGCACGCGCATTTCGCGTGAGCTGCACGACCTCCTGGGGCATCAGCTGACTGCGCTGACCCTGAACCTGGAAGTGGCCGGTCACCTGGCCGAGGGCAAGGCGCTGGAGCACGTGAAGCGTTCCCACGCACTGGCCAAGCTGCTGCTGGGCAACGTGCGCGAGGTGGTCAGCCAGCTGCGCGAGACCGGCGCCATCGACCTGGCTGCCGCACTGCGGCCGCTGACCGAGAACGTGCCCTCGCTGGACATCCAGCTGGAGATCGAGGATCCGCTGAACGTGGAAGACCCGCAGCGGGCCCACGTATTGCTGCGCTGCACCCAGGAGATCATCACCAACACGGTGCGCCACGCCGGTGCACGCCATCTGTGGATACGGGTGTACCGTGAAGCCCCCGATCGGGTGGTGGTGGAGGCCCGCGACGATGGCGTCGGTGCGGAAATGCTCAATGTGGGCAATGGCTTGCGCGGCATGCGCGAGCGCCTGCAACAATGTGGTGGCCAGCTGCAGGTCGAGACCCGGCCCGGTGAAGGCTTCCGGTTGCGGGCGACGGTGCCGGCAACGGTGCTGGTGGCCGCCCTTACCAAGGTTCCTGAAGGAGTGCGTTGATGATTCGCGTCTGCCTGGTCGACGACCAAACCCTGGTGCGGCAGGGAATCCGCTCCCTGCTGGCGCTCGACGACGGTATCGAGGTGGTGGCCGAGGCCGGCGATGGCCGGCAGGCGGTCGAGCTGATACCGCAGGTGCGTCCCGACGTGGTGCTGATGGACATGCGCATGCCGGTGATGTCCGGGCTGGAGGCGCTGCAGGTGCTGTCGCGCCAGGAGCAGCTGCCGCCGACCATCATCCTCACCACCTTCGACGACGACCAGCTGGTGCTGGCCGGGCTCAAGGCCGGTGCCAAGGGCTACCTGCTCAAGGACGTGACCCTGGCGCAGCTGGTCGGTGCCATCCGCACCGTGGCCGAAGGCGGTTCGCTGGTGCAGCCGGCCGTGACCCAGCGCCTGCTGTCCGGCCTGGAGCACATGCGCAACGAGTTCGTCAGCCTTGACCGGCCGGACCCGTTGACCGACCGCGAGACCGAGATCCTGCGCCTGATGGCCAGTGGCTTCTCCAACAAGGAGATCGCCAATTCGCTGGGTGTGGCCGAAGGCACCATCAAGAACCACGTGTCCAACATCCTGTCCAAGCTGGGCGTGCGCGACCGTACGCGTGCCGTACTGAAGGCGTTCGAGCTTCAGCTGGTCTGAGGAAAACCTTTTCAGGACAATGACTTGAGGCCCAGGCATGGCCCTCGGGTGGGGTTGCCCCCTACTTCACGGGTATCGGTATGCGGTACCCTTCGAATTCTTTGTCCATACAAATACGCAGCCGGCAGGGAAACCGGTGCGCCAATCCCGATAAACAATGCCCGCGAAGCCTGCTAGGATTGGCGCTTCGCTTCAATCAACCCGGCCGTGGGATCGGCCCCGGAGACTCTCTGAATGACCCGTATTATCGAGTTCCTGATCGCCTTGGGGATCGTGGCTGGCCTGTTCGTCATCATTGGCGTATGTCTGCCGGGCGAGCGTCACATCACCGAAAGCATCGAGACCAACCGCAAGATGACGATCGTGTACGACACGGTCAGCAGCCTGCGCCGCTTCAAGGACTGGAACCCGCTGGTACTGCGCGATCCCGCCGTTGAACTGAAGCTGTCCGGCCCGGCCTCCGGCGTCGGTGCCACTCTCGACTTCACCTCCAAGGACCTGGGCACCGGTTCCTGGAAGATCACCGAAGCCGAAGAGAACAAGCGTGTTGCGATCGCCATCGATGACGCCACCAAGGGTCACGACAAGATCACCACCTTCACGCTGGAGCCGACCGGCAAGGGTGGCCGCAACGTCAAGATCACCCAGGACTACTCGGTGAAGTACGGCTTCGACCTGTTCGGCCGTTACGCAGGCCTGTATGTCAGCCGCCAGATCGGCGACGACATCAAGATGGGTCTGTCGCGTATGGCCAACATGCTGGCCAGCGTCCCGAACGTGGACTACCGCACCCCGGAAGCCCCGCTGACCGATCTGGCCATCGTCGATGTGCCGGCTGAAGACCTGCTGGTCGTCAATGCCGGTAACGTGGACCGCGGTCAGGACACGATCACCAAGTCCATCAAGGACAACCAGGAGTGGATCAAGCGCGTGATGGAGGCCAATGGCCTTGAAGCCGCCGGTCCGTTCCGCATCATCACCACCGATTTCGGTCAGGAGAAGTACGCCTTCGACATCGCCCAGCCGGTGAAGAAGAAGGGTGCTGAAGGTGCCACCGCTGAAGAGCTGACCGTCAAGATCGACGGTGGCGCTCCGGTCAAGTACGTGCACGTGGCTCCGCACCGTTCGGCGCATGCGGCCTACACCGGCCACATGGCGGGTCTGGACGTGGCCCGCAACGGCCTGCGTGCATGGGCTGTGACCAACGGTTCGGAAGTGATCGATCGCCCGTATGAAACCTGGAAGGACGGCCTGGACAAGTCGTTCACCCCGGAAGCGACCTACGACATCTACTGGGCCGTCAAGTAAGCCTCGGCTGACCCATGTAGTGTTGGATACGAAAACGCGCCGCTCATTGCGGCGCGTTTTTTTTCATCTGGCGCCCGGCAAGGGCGCTGCGCAAGGAGCCCACATGTTCAATCTCGAACGTCGCGCACGTAAGCCTTCGCTGCTGGCCTGCCTGGGTGCGCTGCTGGCCGCGGCCTCGATCGGCCTGTCGGCCTATGCCTCGCACGGTGTGGCCGACCCGCTGGCGCAGCAGCATCTGAACATGGCGGCGCTGTATGCGTTCGCGCATGGTGCGGTACTGGTGGCGCTCGGACCGCGCGCGCAGGGAGCGATCGCGCACCTGGCGCTGTACGTGCTGCTGCTGGGAGTGCTGCTGTTTTCCGGCAGCCTGGTGGGCGGTGCGTTGTGGCAGTGGCCGACGCGGATGGCGCCGATTGGTGGCACCAGCATGATGGCCGGATGGGTGTTGCTGGCGATCAATGCGTTGAGGCGGTAACGGTAGCGGAGAGCGACCAAGCACGACACCGCTGCGCCGTCAGCTTCTGTAGAGCCGAGCCATGCTCGGCTTCGAGCGAAGCGATCCGCTCCTGCTTTTGCTCTCTTGTTCCATTCCGTGGCGGACGCACGCGGAATAATTCCATCCCGCCCGCGGCCATGCGCTGACCGCTCCAGGCTTTCGCCACGAGGGGCTCAGCCGTTGGCCGGTTTCCAGCACCAGTGCCAGGGTTCGTAGACGATGCCGTGCGGGTTGTCGCGCGGGTAGCTCAGCTGGAAGCCATGCCCGCCCGCATGTGCCTGCAGCCACGCGAACGCGTCGGTGGTTTCGAAGGTCTCTTCGGCGGGAGCATCGCCGGGCGTACCAATGTCCAGCGCGTGGCCGCTGTGGTGTTCGCTGAACCCCGGTGCGGCATTCACCTTCAGGATCTCTACCACGCTCAAGCCGCGCGCCAGTTTCCGTTCGAATATGCCCAGCTGGTAGGCATGACTGCGGAAGCCGGAGATCGCGTCCAGCGCAATTCCGTCCTGTGCCGCGTGCAGTCGCATCCGCCGCCAGCCCTGCGCGGCGCCACGGCGCAGCCACAACGGGCGGGCGAAGCGGTCGCGACCGGCGAAGTGCAGCAGGCACGGTTCGGATTCCAGCGGCAAGCCGCTGCCGTCTGCGTAGCGCTGTGCATCCAGGCCAAGCTGCTGCAGGCGCTGCTGCAACCCGGCCAGCGGCAGCCATTGATCTTCCAGTCCGGCGCCGAACGGCCGCGCTGCCGCGGCATCCAGCAGCGCCAGTGCTTCCTCGACCCCGGGCTCGCGTGGCAGGCGCGGCACCATGGCGTGCACACCCTGCGCCAGTACCGCCGCCAGGTAGCGGCCATCGCGCTTGCGCCGGAGCACCCAGTGCGCCTGCGACAGCAGGCGTGCATCCAGGTTGCTGCGTGCACGCAGCAGGTGGGCGGGCCACAGCTCGATGGCCTCGGTATTGATCAGCAGGGGGGCGCGTCGTTGCATCGCCGCAGCTTACTGCCGTGGCGCCGACGCGGCCACCTTGCGCAGTGCATCGAGCAGCGCCTGCGGCCGGTCCACGCTGAGCAGCAGCGTGCTGCCATCACTGACCGGCAGGGCGAGGACGCGCGCACGGTCGGTGACCAGGGCGAAGCCCTTGCCGCCGCCCTGCAGGCGGAAGTGGCCCGAGTAGAAGCCCGGCATTGAATAGCCATTGGTTTTGACACGGATGCCGTAGCGGCGGTCACGCTGCAGGTCGACCACCTCGGCCTGGTCCAGCCGCAGCTGCGCCACTGGCACGCGCCGCCGATACATCGTCGAGCGCACGTCCAGCACGTTGCCGGCCAGCGCCACGCGGCGGCGGAAGAATGCGGCTCCCAGCCCGACAGCGAGTACAGCGATGACGATCAGGCTCCATGCCGCACTGCCGCCCATCCGGAACCAGGGCGGCGACAGCGTTACTTCGATCCAGGGTGCGCTTGCCGGTGCCTTGTACAGCTGCGCGTACAGGCAGGCCACGAAGGCAGCCAGCAGCGGCAGCACGATCCAGAGCACGCGCAGCGGCGAGCTCTCGGCCACGTCAAAGGGTTTGGGGTCGCTGCCGCCCATGGATCAGGCCTCCTTCTTGAACACCAGCATCGCCGGGCGCATCGGGGCCGGGATGATGACGTTGACCAGTTCCCAGCCAAGCTGGCCCTGGCGGGTCAGTTCACTCTGGATGTCCTCGGCCTTCAGGGTGCCCATCATCGTGGTCTTCACTTCGATCGTCTGGTAACTCCAGCGCGTGCTCATTCCTTGTCCTCCGGCGATGGCGTGGGTTTCGGCAGGCGTCCTGCCCTGCGCAGGGCGTCGCGCAGCACGTATTCGATCTGCGCGTTGAGGCTGCGCAGCTCGTCGTCGGCCCAGCGCTGCGCCGCGGCCAGGACCTCGGCGTTGATGCGCAGCGGATAGGCTTTCTTCTCACTCATGAAAACTCCTGGCGGGGCGGTGGGGCGCCCCGTTGCGAGGGTGGTTCAGTACAGCGAACCGGCGTTGACGATCGGCTGGGTGCCGCGGTCCGAGCACAGCACGGTCAGCAGGTTGCTGACCATGTGCGCCTTGCGTTCCTCGTCCAGCTCAACCACGCCGTTCTTCTGCAGTTCGGCCAGGGCCATTTCGACCATGCCGACCGCACCGGCCACGATGCGCGTGCGTGCAGCGATCACGGCGTTGGCCTGCTGCCGCTGCAGCATCGCCTGGGCGATTTCAGCGGCGTAGGCCAGGTGGCTGATGCGCGCGTCGATCACCTGCACGCCGGCATCGGCCAGGCGCTCGGCCAGCTCGTTCTTCAGGTGCTGGGAGATCTCGCTGGCATGGCTGCGCAGCGCCAGCTGGCCGTCCTCGTGCTGGTCATAGGGGTAACTGGTGGCCATCGCGCGCAGCGCCGATTCGGACTGGATGTGCACGAAGCTCTCGTAGTCGTCCACGTTGTAGACCGCTTCGGAGGCGTCGATCACCTGCCAGACGATTACCGCGGCGATCTCGATCGGGCTGCCGTCCAGCTCGTTGACCTTCAGCTTGCCGCTCTCGAAGTTGCGCACGCGCTGGCTGACCCGGCGCTTGGCGTAGAAGGGGTTGTTCCAGCGCAGGCCGTTGTCCTTGACGGTGCCGACGTACTTGCCGAACAGGCTCAGCACGGCCGCCTGATTGGGCTGGATGGTGTACAGGCCGGCCAGGATGAAGACCGCGGCAGCGACCACCAGCACGCCGGCCAGCATCAGCAGCAGGTTGGGCGAGCCGGTGCTGGCCTTGGCCGCCACCCCCAGCACGAACAGCGCGCCGCCGGCCAGCGCGGCCAGCAGGGATCCGGCCAGGGTGCCGAGGCCGTTGAGGGAGGCAAGCGACTTCTCTTTCATGGCGGTACGTCCTTGAGGGTTCAATGTGAAGATATCAAAGTGATATCACTTGTCGACTACCGTTCGTCGGATGCCATGGCCCGGGTGCCCGGCCAGCTAGAATGCCCACCCGCCTTCACATCGCTGCTGGAACCGCCATGGCCAAGCTTGGAACTCCGTTGTCCCCCTCCGCCACCCGCGTGCTGCTGCTGGGCTCGGGCGAACTCGGCAAGGAGGTGGCCATCGAGCTGCAGCGGCTGGGCGTGGAGGTGATCGCCGCCGACCGTTACGCCGACGCCCCGGCGATGCAGGTCGCACACCGCTCGCACGTGATCGACATGCTGGACGCGATGGCCCTGCGCGCGCTGATCGCCCAGGAGCAGCCGCACCTGGTAGTGCCGGAGATCGAGGCCATCCACACCGAAACCCTGGTCCAGCTGGAACAGGAGCAGGGCCTGCGGGTGATCCCGACCGCGCGTGCTGCACGCCTGACCATGGACCGCGAAGGCATCCGCCGCCTGGCCGCCGAAACCCTGGGCCTGCCGACCTCGCCGTACCGCTTCGTCGATACCGAGGCCGAGTACCGCGCCGCCGTGGCCGCCATCGGCCTGCCGTGCGTGGTCAAGCCGGTGATGTCCTCCTCGGGCAAGGGCCAGAGCACCCTGCGCAGCGAGGCGGACATCGCCCCGGCGTGGGACTACGCGCAGACCGGTGGCCGCGCCGGTGCGGGCCGCTGCATCGTCGAAGGTTTCATCGATTTTGATTACGAGATCACCCTGCTGACCGTGCGCCACGCCGGCGGCACCTCGTTCTGCGCACCGATCGGCCACCTGCAGAAGGACGGCGACTATCGCGAAAGCTGGCAGCCGCAGCCGATGTCGAGCGCGGCACTGGCGCGCGCGGAAGAGATCTCGCGCGCGATCACCGACGACCTCGGTGGCTGGGGCCTGTTCGGTGTCGAGCTGTTCGTGAAGGGCGACGAAGTGTGGTTCAGCGAAGTGTCGCCGCGCCCGCACGACACTGGCCTGGTGACGCTGGTATCGCAGGAGCTGAGCGAGTTCGCGCTGCACGCGCGCGCCATCCTCGGCCTGCCGATTCCGGTGATCCGCCAGAGCGGCCCGTCGGCCTCGTGCGCGCTGCTGGCGCACGGCGAGGGCGTGCCGTACTTCAACAACGTCGCCGCCGCCCTGCAGGTGCCGGACACCGCCGTGCGCCTGTTCGGCAAGCCGAGCGTGCACGGCCATCGCCGCGTGGGCGTGACCCTGGCGCGCGCTGAAACGATCGACGAAGCACGCGCCATCTCGCGTGATGCCGCCGACGCCATCGGCGTCGAACTGCGCCCGTAAAGCAAAAAAGGGGACGGAGGGGATTAAGTCGTTTGTGGCACAAACGACTTAATCCCCTCCGTCCCCTTTTTATTACTTCACATCCACCCACACCAGGTGGTGGTCGCTGCCGTCGGCGATCTTCGCCTCCGGGCTTTCATTGGCCGGCCAGAAGATGCCGCTGCCGATGTACTCGAAACCGGTCGAGGGCAGTACGTAGTCCAGGCGCATGGTGCCGGACTTCGGGCCGAAATCGCCGGTGGCGTGGAACGGCGCGCCCTTGCGCTCGATGCCCTTGGCCGCATAGGCCAGGCTGGTCTGCTCGCCGCCGATGCTGCGCGGGGTGGGGTAGCGCAGCACGCGGGCATTCTCGATCAGCTCGACGATCGCCTCATGGCGGCCATCGCCATCGACCGGGTCGTTGTTGAGGTCGCCGAGGATCACGAAGCGCGCGTCCTGCGCCAGGCCGCCGCACTGGCCCTTGTCGTCGCACAGCCACGGCTTGTCACCCTTGGACAGGTATTCCTGCCACAGGCGCAGCTCGTCGTGGTTGCGCGCGGCGTTGCGCTTTTCCGGGCCGTCGAACACCGGCGGGGTCGGGTGCGAAACCAGCGCGTGGACCACGCCGGCCGGGGTCTTCACCGGCACGTCCCAATGCGACTTCGACGACAGCCGCAGCTGCGACCACACGTGGTCGTTGTAGAAGCTCTTGCCGGTGCGCGGGTCAACCGGACGGATCGCGCCGGGCATCGCGCTCCACTTCAACAGCTGGAAGCTGCGCACCTTGGCTTCATCGATCGGGTAGCGCGACAGCACCAGCATGCCGTACTGGCCCGGGTGCAGGCCGTAGCCCCACGCATCGTTGCCGCGGCTGCGGCCTTCGCCGCCGACCACGCCGTTGTTGTCCAGGTCCAGGCCGCTGGGCACGCCGGTATTGACCGGGGCCAGATAGCGGTAGGCGAAGTGCAGCGGCTTGCCGCCGCCGGGCTGGGCGACTTCCAGGTAGCGCTTCTGGAACAGGTCGGCGGCGCGATGGGCGTCGTCGAAGTCGAACTCGTTCAGCAGCACTAGGTCCGGGCGCACCTGCTGCAGTACCGCGGCGATCTTGCGCGCGTGCTCGCTGTCGCCTTCCAGCTCCTTGATCAGGCCTCCGGCGTCGTCGGAGTACAGCGAGGTGTTGTAGGTGGCCAGGCGCAGCGCAGCGGACGGCTTTTCGGTCATCGCGGGGGACGTGGCGAAGGCAGGGGCGGTGGCGCCGCAGAGCAGGGCCAGGGCGAGGATCAGGGGATGGCGGCGGGTCATGTTCATGGGCCGTATTGTGCACCCGGCCCGGTGTCAGCGGTTTGTCAGCGCCCGTCCAGTTCGTTGTCGAAATCGTGCCAGCGGCGGCCATCGTAGGCCTCCAGCGGATGGAAGCGGCGCTTGTAGTCCATCTTCTGGTGGCCGCGGATCCAGTAGCCTAGGTACACGTGTGGCAGGCCCTCGCGGCGCGCCCATTCAATCTGCTGCAGGATCGCGAAGGTGCCCAGCCCGCGCGCGGCGTGGTCCGGGTCGAAGAACGTGTAGACCGCCGACAGGCCGTGCTCGGTGACGTCGGTCACCGCCACCCCCAGCAGTTGGCTGGGCTGGCCGTCGTGGCCGGGCAGGCGCATTTCCATGAAACGGGTGTGCGACCAGCTGCCGATCAGGAACTGCTCGAACTCGTGCGGGCCATGGTCGTCCATGCCGCCGTTGGCGTGGCGGTGGGTGAGATAACGGTGGTACAGCGCGAACAGGTCGTCACGGGCGGTGGCGGCGGTGATCCGCACCTCCAGGTCGTCATTGCGGGCGGCACAACGGCGCTGGCTGCGGTCCGGGGCGAAGCGGGCCACGGGGATGCGCACTGCCACGCAGGCCTGGCAGTGCGCGCAGTGCGGCCGGTAGACCAGGTCGCCGCTGCGGCGGAAGCCCCAGCTCAGTGCCAGCGGATAGAGGGCGCCGAGGCGGCGGTCGTTCGGGTCCAGCACCAGGTCGCGTGCCACCCGGTCCGACCAGTACCCGCAGGGGTGCTCGCCGGTCTGGAAAAGTCGCAGTTCGTCGTCTCTGTCGCCATGCATCGCCATGGGCACAGCATAGCCCCAGGTTGTCGCAGTGGCGGCGACTGTCCGCCGGATGAATGGAACCGGCAGCGGCGTCAACCGATGTCGCGCCCGGGCGTTGTTGTCCCCCGAGGGTGAAGTGATCACCCCGACGCTGTTCCCATCCCCAGGAGTGACCTCATGATCCGTACCCCCCTGCTGCTGGCCCTGCTGCTCGGCACCTCCGCTTCCGGTATCGCGCTCGCTGCCGACACCCCGACCACGCCCGCGCAGCGTCCGGCCAAGCTGGACACCAACGGCGACGGCGTCATCGACCGCGGCGAAGCCGCTGCCAACCCGCGCCTGGCCGCGAAGTTCGACGAGCTGGACAAAAACAAGGACGGCAAGCTCTCGCGCGATGAGCTGCCGCGCTGGAAGCATGGCAGCCGTGGCCACGGCGGTGAGCGCTGGGCCAAGCTGGACGTCAACAAGGACGGTCGCATCAGTCGCGAGGAAGCCAAGGCCGATCCGCGCCTGGCCGCGCGCTTCGACCAGCTTGATCTGAACAAGGACGGCTATCTGGACAAGGCCGACCGCGAGCTGCGCATGAAGCAGCATCGTGATGCCTGGTTCGCTGCAGCCGACACCAACAAGGACGGCCAGCTGAGCAAGGCCGAGTTCGACGCCGCCAAGGGCCCGATGCACGGTGGCCCGCGCCATGGCGGTCCGCGCGACGGTGGTGCACCGGCGCCGCAGCGCTGAGGGTCGACGCAGTGAATGATGACAACGCCGGCAGACTGCCGGCGTTGTCCGTTATACGTTTCCGCTGCGCATCAATGCATACACCACCAGGGCGATCACGAAGACGTTCGCGCCGATGATGCCGGTGCGCCCGTAGACGGATTCGTATTGCCAGTTGGTTCCGCTGCGGCCGCGCCGCGCTGAATCACGCGCGATCATGGGGGCCATCACGCGCTGCAGCGGCACCAGGCACTGGTAGTTCACCGTACCCAGGCCGATGACGAGAATGGCAAGTTGCAGCCACAGCGGCACCTGCAGCATCAGCGAAACCAACAGGCTGGTGCAGACGACCATCGCAGTGAACGTATTGAGGTGCACGAACCGTCGCACGGCCGCCCGTTCCTGCGGGGTGTCTGCGAAGCGCAGCAGGAAGCGGCCCCCCAGATAGCTGCCGATGATGCCACCGACGACGCCCCCGGCAACGGCGGCCCAGTTGCTGGCGGGTATCAGGTGCAGCTGGCTGGCGGCGGCCGTCAGTGAACCCATGGCTGCGCCGCCTGCGGCACTGACGCCGCCCAGGCCCAGCTTGCTGCCGCCCACGCCGACGCCGGTGCTGAGCAGGATCGCGGCACTGGCGGTGCCGGGAGCGGCCACCAGTACTATCGACACCACGGCGGTAGCGAATGCCGCACTGGGTGCGCTGCTGCGCGCGAACTCACCGAAGCGCTGCAGCAGGCCGTCGCGGACCAAGGCACGGGCGCGCGACAGGCGCTTGCGCACGGCCGCATCGCTGAGTCCGAGCAGGTCGGCCACCTGCTGCGAGCGCTGGCCTTCGCGGTAGTACAGCAACAGCACTTCGCGGCTGTCGGCCGGTAACGCGGAAATGATGTCCTCGGCAGCGATCTCTTCTTCCACCCGCTGCAGGCGGTCGGCGGCACCCGGGGCCGGGTCGGCGGCCATGCCGAGAGCCACCTCGGCGGCCTCGCCGGTCAGCGGCCGGCCACGCTGCGCGCGCAGCCAGTCGCGGGCCAGGTTGCGGGTGATCTGGCGCAGCCAGGGCAGGAAGCTGGTCGAACTGCGCAGCTGGTGCAGCTGCTGCCAGCCCTTCACGAAGGCCTCCTGGGCGATGTCCTCGCTGGCCTGGCGGTCGCGGGTGATGGCCAGCGCGATGGCGGTGACGGTGTTCTGGCAGGCCAGCACGATGCGCCCGTAGGCGTGCTGGCAACCGCTGGCGGCGGCCGGCAGTTCGCGTTCCAGGGTCTGGTCGATCGATGCGGCGAACGTCGTCATGGCGGCGGCTCCTGCAGGGATTGTGTCCCAAGACGGAGCTGCGCGCCCAATGTGACCGCAGATGCTGATGCATCTGCGGTCCGCGCATTCCACCTCATCCCCGCGCCGTTGGCGCACCCCCTTGAACAACAAGGGGGCTCCAATCCTGACGGGTTATGGTGAAATCGCGGCCCCGCTGCCAGGCCGCTGTGCTCGCCGGGCATGGCCCGGCGCTACCGCCCCTTACTTGGACGGCTGGATGCGGACCCGCACTTCTTCCTCTTCCGGCGCGGCCTGAGGGGCCGGTTGCGCCTGCTGCGGCTGGGCCTGCGGGGCAGGGGCCGGTGCGGCAGGTGCCGGGGTGCCGCGATGGCGCAGGCCGATCACCAGCGCCACGCCGGCGATCACCACCAGCAGGGCGATGCGGATGCGCCAGGCCCAGCCGCGGCCGCTGCCGGTCGTTTCGGCGGTGTCGCGGAAGGCGAACTCGGCGGTCGGGTGGTCGCGGCGGGTGGTGTCGAGCAGGCGGGCCTCGCGCAGGATCTCTCGCGCGCGCGGCTGGTCGTCGGCGCGCACGATCCACACCGCCGGGTAGGCGTTGGCGTTGCCCAGGTCGGTGTAGCTGAACTGGCCACGGCGGCGGGTCTTGTACGAGCGCCCGTTGGTCACCTTGACGTCGATGCCATGCCCGCGCAGGAGCTCGGCCACGCCTTCGACGGTTTCCACGCGCTGGCTGCTGAAGATCTGGCGCATCGGATCAGTCCTTGGCCGGCAAGGCGGCGGCCGCTGCCTGGTCGGGAACCACGCGGATCAGGCCTTCCTGCGCAGTGCTGGCGACCAGTACGCCATTGCGGGTGAAGAACTGGCCACGGGCCAGGCCGCGCGAATCCTGCGCGCTGGGGCTGTCCAGCGAGTACAGCAGCCAGTCGTCGGCGCGGAACGGGCGGTGGAACCAGATCGCGTGGTCGAGCGAGGCCATCTGCACGTGCGGGTGGTAGTAGCTGATCCCATGCGGGAAGGTCGCTGTGCCCAGCAGGTGGAAGTCGGAGGCATAGGCCAGCAGTGCCTGGTGCAGTTCCGGGGCGTCGCCGACCGGCTCGCTCAGGCGCAGCCACACCTGGTGGTAGGGCGGGCGCTTGGGCGGGTTCAGTTCGTCACGCGGGTAGACATGGCGGAACTCGAACGGGCCGCCGCGCGACAGCCAGCGCTGCACCTTGATCGGCAGCCGCTCCAGCACTTCGGCCGGCAGCGGACGGTTCGGTTCGATGTCTTCCGGCTGCGGCACTTCGGGCATCTTGTGCTGGTGCTCGGCGCCGGTCTCGGCCTGCTGGAACGAGGCCGCGCAGAAGAAGATCACCTTGCCGTGCTGGATCGCAGTCACCCGGCGTACCGAGAAGCTGCCGCCGTCGCGGGTACGGTCCACGTCATAGACGATGGGGTGGTCGATGTTGCCGGCGCGCAGGAAGTAGGCGTGCAGCGAGTGCACATGGCGGCCGTTGTCGACCGTGGCCTGGGCCGCGGCCAGCGCCTGGCCCAGCACCTGCCCGCCGAACACGTACTTGGTGCCGATGTCGCGGCTCTGCCCGCGGAACAGGTTGTCCTCCAGCCGCTCCAGGGTGAGCAGGTCGATCAGCTCGGAGACGACGGGTTCGGGCGTGTCGTTCAAGGGGGCGGCCACGGCAGTGAAAGAGGGCCTGATTATACCGGTCAGGGGTCAGTTCCCTTTCGCCCGGCGAAAGGGATCTGACCCCGGGCGGGGCAACCGCTATTTGCCCAGCCGGGCGACCAGCGCCTGCAGGGCGTTCTGTGCGTCCGGCGCAAACCAGGCCTCGACGAAGCGGTCGAGCTGGATCAGGTCCGGCTGCAGCGCCACGTGCAGGTCCGCACGGGCAATCGCACGGGTCAGCAGCATCGGCTGGCGCGGCTGCTTGAGCAGGTTCTGCAGCCAGGCCACTGCGCGGGCCACCACCAGGTCACCTTCGGCCAGTTCATCGACCAGGCCGATCTGCAGCGCCTGTTCGGCCGGCACCAGCGAACCGGTGGTCAGCAGGACGCCGGCGCGGTGCACGCCCACCGCACGGCGCAGCAGGCGCTGGATGCCCTCCGGCGCGATCAGGCCGACCTGCACTTCGTTCAGGCCGATGGCATACGGTCGCGACGGATCGGCGCTGCGCGCCATGACGCGGTAGTCGCAGCACAGGGCCAGCACGCAGCCACCCGCCGGAGCGTGGCCGGTGATCGCCGCGACCACCGGAATGCGGCTCTCGGCCAGCGTGCGCACGGCGCCAAAGAAGGCGTTCCAGGTGTCCAGCAACTTGTGCTTGTCATCGCCGTGCGAGAGCAGGTGCGGCACGTCCATGCCGCCGGTGAAGATGCGCTCGCTGCCCGACAGCACGATGCCGTGTGCGTCTTCGGCCATGGCCAGCTCGATGGCATGGATCAACTGCCGGCACAGTTCGGTGTCCAGTGCGTTGACCGGCGGCCGCGCCAGGCGCAGTTCGCGGATGGGGCCATGGTTGATCACCTCGATGAGCGTCGTCATGCTGCGGTCTCGTTGCGAAGAAGGAACCTGGACGATGATAACCAAACCATTCGTTGGCGTACTGTTGGTTCTGTGTGCGGCCGCAGCATCGGTTTCGGCGGCGGAACCGGCCTGCGTCACGGTGGAGCAGGGCTGGGCGCGGGTGCCACCGAATCCGGCGATGCCGATGACCGCCGGCTACGGCGTGATCCACAACGGCTGCAGCAAGGCGGTGGTGATCACCGGCGCAGCCAGCAGCAGCTTCGATGATGTGTCGCTGCACGAGACCACGATCGTTGATGGCGTCAGCCGCATGCGCGCGATCGAGCGCATGCCGCTGGCACCGGGTGCACGCGCCGAGCTCAAGCCCGGCGGCCTGCACCTGATGCTGATGCAGGGCAAGGGCGCGCTGAAGGAGGGGCAGGCAGTGCCGCTGCGGCTTCAGCTGGAGGGCGGTGGCGAGGCCAGCGCGACACTGATCGTGCGCAAGGCCGCGCCGTAACGCGGCGCCGGTTCCGCCGGGCATGGCCCGGCGAGCGCGCAGCGCTGTGGGGCTTACGACCAGTCGTACGAGAACAGCACCGTGCGGCTCACCGGCTCGTACAGCATCACGATGGCATCGGCGCCGGCCGCACACCAGTTGTAGCCGGCCACTTCGGCCACGGCGAAGAATTTCCTGCCGTCACGGGTGATGATGGCCCGTTCCGTGTCCTCCGGTGCATCCCAGTCGTCGGCCGCCGCCGTGAATTCCAGTGCGAAGGCCGGCGGAACGTCGGTCGTTTCGATCCAGTTGCCGGTCGAGATCTGCCCACCCAGCGTATCCAGCCACGCCTGTTCGCCCGGCTCGCCATCGCCATAGCGCGAGTAGCTGGCCAGCTTGCCATGCTGCTGGAAGAACGCCCTGGCCTTGGCATGGCTGTCGCGCATCTCGGCGATGTGCGCACGCGCGTCTTCGTCTTCTATTGCGTTGCCCTGGAAGTAGCCCTCGTTGCCGAGGAAGCGCATGCGGTTGTCCGCAGTCAGTTCGAAGGCAATCCAGTTGGTGGCGGTGAGCTCGTTGTGGTGCGCTTCGGTGCACTCACCGATCAATCCTTCATAGGGTTCGATCGGGCACAGCATGGTCGCCAGCTGGCCGGCCAGTTCCGGGCGCAGCAGGCCGAGGTCGATCTTCAGCAGCGGCAGCAGATGCTGGCCGAGCCAGGCCTGGTCGGCAGGGAAGACGTCGGTGGGGAAGGGGACCATGCCGGGTAGCAGGTCGCGCAGTTCAGTCTGGTGGATCATGTCAGTCCTTTGCACTTGTGCCGGCCATGAATGCCAGCGGCGTGCAGCAAGGATAGACCACCGCTGCACTAATGCGGATGGAGCCGGGACGTACAGTGGACGCCCCGGGTGGTGCCTTACAGCAGCCCTTCGAAGGTCATGGCCTCCTTCACCGCAGGCCGTTCACTGACTCGCTGCAGAAGTGCCTGGGTAAAGGGCCAGGGGGTGAGATCGATACCAAGATGCCCTGTCCAGTTGACCACTACGAACAGGTAGATGTCGGCAATGGAAATGGACGAGCCCAACAGGTATCTGCGGCCATCGGACAAGCCGGATTCGACAATGTCCAGCTTCCGGTAGAGTCGCTGCTTGGACCGTTCCAGCACTGTATCCGACTCGGGATGGAACAGCGGACCAAATGTCGGGTGTAGTTCGGCGGCGATGTAGACCAGCCATTCGTGCAAGCGCGCCGCGCCGATTGCACTCACCGGAACCGAAAATTCAACACCCGCCACATCGGCAAGGTAGAGAAGGATCGCCGCGCCTTCGGTCAGGACTTCACCATTGTCCAGCCGCAGCGCGGCAACGTAGCCCTTGGCGTTGATCTTGAGGAAATCCTCGCCGCTTTCGGTGCGCTTGGTGGCGTGGTCGACTCGATCCATATCGAACTCGATTCCCAGTTCGCGCAGCAGGATATGAGCAGCCAGCGAACACGTTCCCGGTGTGTAGTAGAGCTTCATCGTTGTTTCATCGTGGGGGAGAGGCTGGCCAGTATGCTGGCGACTGCAGGGCGCAGGAGCTCCCGGCAGCAACGCGACGCGAGAATCGGGTTTCCAACTGGAAACCACTTGGAGCAAATGACATGGGCTTGAAGGTGCGAAAAAGCCAAGCGCAGGATCCGGGCAGCATCTGTCCGTTGACCAAATGCATGGCACTGCTGGCGGGTGCCTGGACGGCCGAGATCGTGTGGTCGCTGAGCGCGGGGCCACGACGCTTTGGAGAGTTGCGCATCGATCTGGCGCCGGTGACGGCCAAAACATTGACGGCGCGCCTGCGCGACATGCAGCTGAAGGGGATGATCACCCGGCACGAGCGCGATACCTCGCCGCCTTCGATCGAATACGCACTCACCGCCCTGGGGGCGCAACTGTTGCCGGCGATCCACGCCATCGCACGCGTTGGCAATGCACTGAAGTTTGGAGAGCCGGAGGTGGGCTGAGTTCCTGTGCGGAATGGCAAGGAAAAAGCCGCTCGAGAGCGGCTTTTTCCAAGGTGCGGCAGCGTTGCTGTTCAGCTCGACGCGCTGCGGATCGCCTCCGGCAGCGGTGCGCTCTTGCCGGTCTGCGTATCCATCCAGACCACCACCACGTTACCGTCGGAATACAGCTTCGAATCATCCTGCTGGTCGACGATGCGATGGCCGATGGTCACGCTGCTGTTGCCCAGGCGCTCGACGAACAGCTCGACCAGGATGTCGTTGGGCCACACGATCGGCAGCCGGTAGTTGACGTTGGTCGCGGCCACCACCGGTGCGATGCGGTCGGTCATCGACACGCCTTCAACGCCCAGCATCCAGCGCACGCGCGCTTCCTCCAGGTAGGAAATGTACTTGGCGTTGTTGACGTGGCCCATGCTGTCCATGTCACGCCAGCGCACGCTGATCGGGATGCGGGCCAGGATCTTGTGTTCGCTGCTCATCAGGCGTCCTTCTTCTTCGTCGTGCTCTTGCTGGCCTTGCCGGTGCTCTTGGCGGCGGCGGCCTTCTTCGCGGGCTTCTCAGGCTTCACCTTGCGCGGCGGGCGCGCATCGGGCTTGTTGGCCACGGCGGCCGGTTGTTCCGGGCGTGCGTTGGTGGAGGGCAGCATGCGCGCCAGGAACTGGCCGGTATACGACTGCGGGCAGGCGGCCACGTCTTCCGGCGTGCCGGTCACCAGGATCGTGCCACCGCGGTGGCCGCCTTCCGGGCCAAGATCGACGATCCAGTCGGCGGTCTTGATCACATCGAGGTTGTGCTCGATCACCACCACCGTGTTGCCTTCGTCGCGCAGCTTGTGCAGCACGCCCAGCAGCGCTTCGATGTCGTGGAAGTGCAGGCCGGTAGTCGGCTCGTCCAGGATGTACAGGGTGCGGCCGGTATCGCGGCGCGACAGTTCCTTGGACAGCTTCACGCGCTGCGCTTCACCACCGGACAATGTGGTCGCGCTCTGGCCCAGCTTGATGTAGCTCAGGCCGACGTCGACCAGTGTTTCCAGCTTGCGCGCGATCGACGGCACCGGCTCGAACAGCTTCAGCGCATCCTCGACGGTCATTTCCAGCACGTCGTTGATGTTGAAGCCCTTGTACAGGATCTCCAGCGTCTCGCGGTTGTAGCGCTTGCCATGGCAGACATCGCACGGCACGTACACGTCCGGCAGGAAGTGCATTTCGACCTTGATCAGGCCATCACCCTGGCAGGCTTCGCAGCGGCCGCCGCGCACGTTGAAGCTGAAGCGGCCCGGCGAATAGCCACGCGCACGCGCTTCGGGCACCTGTGCGAACAGTTCGCGCAGCGGCGTGAACAGGCCGGTGTAGGTGGCCGGGTTCGAACGCGGGGTGCGGCCGATCGGCGACTGGTCGATGTCCACCACCTTGTCGAACAGGTCCAGGCCATCGATCTCCTTGTAGGGAGCGATCGGATGCGAGGCGCCGTTGATCTCGTTGGCGGCCAGCGAGAACAGGGTGTCGTTGATCAGGGTCGACTTGCCCGAGCCGGACACGCCGGTCACGCAGGTCAGCAGCCCCGAAGGAATCGCCAGGTCCACGCCCTTCAGGTTGTTGCCGGTCGCCCCGCGCAGATGCAGGGTCATTTTCGGGTTCGGGGTGTGCCGGCGCGCCGGGATCTCGATCGCGCGCTTGCCCGAAAGGTACTGGCCGGTCAGCGAGCGTGGTGCCTCCAGGATGTCCTGCAGGGTGCCCTGGCCGACGATCTCACCGCCGTGCACGCCCGCGCCCGGGCCGATGTCCAGCACATAGTCGGCCAGCCGGATCGCATCCTCGTCATGCTCGACCACGATCACCGTGTTGCCCAGGTCACGCAGGCGGGTGAGGGTGCCGAGCAGGCGTTCGTTGTCGCGCTGGTGCAGGCCGATCGACGGCTCGTCGAGCACGTACATCACGCCGACCAGGCCGGCGCCGATCTGGCTGGCCAGGCGGATGCGCTGCGCCTCGCCACCGGACAGGGTGTCGGCCTTGCGCTCCAGGGTCAGGTAATCCAGGCCGACATCGACCAGGAAGCCGAGGCGTTCGCCGATCTCCTTGACGATCTTCGCGGCGATCTCGCCGCGCCAGCCCGGCAGGCTCAGTTCGCTGAAGAACTTCAGTGCCTCGTCGATCGGCAGCACCACCAGCTCCGGTAGCGGACGATCGGCCACGAACACGTTGCGTGCCGCCTTGTTCAGGCGCGCGCCGTTGCATTCCGGGCACGGTTGTTCGCTGATGTACTTGGACAGCTCCTCGCGCACCGCCGGTGACTCGGTTTCCTTGTAGCGGCGTTCGAGGTTGGGAATGATGCCCTCGAAGCGGTGCTTGCGCTGGGTGCGGCCACCGGCTTCGGTGAAGTAGGTAAAGGTGATCGTTTCGTCGCCGCTGCCGTACAGCACGGCCTGCTGCACCTTGGCCGACAGCGAGTTCCACGCGGCGTCCACGTCGAACTTGTAGTGCTTGGCCAGCGAGGCGATCAGCTGGAAGTAGTAGGCGTTGCGACGGTCCCAGCCACGCACCGCACCGGCGGCCAGCGACAGCTCCGGATGCACGACCACGCGCGAAGGGTCGAAGAACTCGGCGATGCCCAGGCCATCGCAGCCGGGACAGGCACCCATCGGTGCGTTGAACGAGAACAGACGCGGTTCCAGCTCCGGCAGCGAGTAGTCGCAGACCGGGCAGGAGTACTTGGAGGAGAACAGTGCCGGCGTGGCGTCGGCGGTGTCCAGGCTCTGCACCGAGGCCATGCCATCGCCGAGCTTCAGCGCGGTCTCGAAGCTCTCGGCCAGGCGCTGCTTGATGTCCTCGCGCGGGCGGAAGCGGTCGATCACCGCCTCGATGGTGTGCTTCTGGCGCAGCGCCAGCGGCGGCACCGCATCGATTTCATGCAGCTCGCCGTCCACGCGCACACGCACGAAGCCCTGCGCGCGCAGCTGGTCGAACACCTGGGCGTGTTCGCCCTTGCGGTCGCGGATGACCGGGGCCAGCAGCATGTAGCGCTGTTCCGGGTCCAGGGTCAGTACCTGATCGACCATCTGGCTGACCGTCTGCGCTTCCAGCGGATAGCCGTGGTCCGGGCAGCGCGGAGTGCCGACGCGGGCGTACAGCAGGCGCAGGTAGTCGTAGATCTCGGTGATGGTGCCGACCGTCGAACGCGGGTTGTGCGAGGTCGACTTCTGCTCGATCGAGATGGCCGGAGACAGGCCTTCGATGTGGTCCAGGTCCGGCTTTTCCATCACGCTCAGGAACTGGCGCGCATAGGCCGACAGCGATTCGACGTAGCGGCGCTGGCCTTCTGCATAGATGGTGTCGAACGCCAGCGAGGACTTGCCCGAACCGGACAGGCCGGTGATCACGATCAGCTTGTCGCGGGGCAGGTCGAGGTCGAGGTTCTTCAGATTGTGCGTCCGCGCGCCGCGGATGCGGATGAAATCCATCGCCATGGGGGATCCGGTTGTGGGGGCGTTGGCTGGGTGCCGGGCCAGCAGGGAACGGCAATCGGTCAGCCTACCGAGGTGACCAGATGGGGGCAATGGGCGACAATGCCAGCCCGATGTCTCACCTGATGAGACAGGCCGACAGGCAGGGGTCAGATCCCTTTTCATCACGTGAAGAGGGATCTGACCCCGTTCCGGCCCGGCCTCCAGGCCGTTCAGGGGTTGACTTGACCCGCGCCCGCTGATCTGCGTACAATTCCGCTCCTGTCCGCCCTCGATGGCGGCAGCTCAGACCACAATAACTACAGAGGAAGGCCTGGTCATGTACGCAGTACTGGTCACCGGCGGTAAGCAATACCGCGTGGCGCAGGGCGAAAAGCTCCGCATTGAAAAGCTCGAAGTCGAAGTCGGCAGCGAGATCAAGTTTGACAACATCCTGATGCTGGGTGACAGCGACGGCGTGAAGCTGGGCGATGCGCTGAAGGGCGCTGCCGTCACCGCCAAGGTCCTGTCCCAGGGTCGTGCTGACAAGGTCCGGATCATCAAGTTCCGTCGCCGCAAGCACCACATGAAGCGTCAGGGTCACCGTCAGTACTACACCGAAATCGAGATCACCGGCATCGCCGGCTAAGCATCAGGAGAAGCAGTCATGGCACATAAAAAGGGCGTAGGCTCCTCGCGCAACGGTCGCGACTCCAACCCGAAGTACCTGGGCGTCAAGATCTTCGGCGGCCAGGCCATCGAAGCCGGCAACATCATCGTGCGTCAGCGCGGCACCCAGTTCCACCCGGGTTCGGGCGTTGGCCTGGGCCGTGACCACACCCTGTTCGCCCTCGTGGACGGCAAGGTGGAGTTCTCGGTCAAGGGCGCCAAGAAGCGTCGCACCGTCAGCATCGTCTCGGCCGACGCCTGATCCAGGCATCGCCGGCACCCGTGCCTCGGCATGGGGGTGCTGCATGAAGAGCCCCGCTTCGGCGGGGCTTTTCGTTAGAGTGAAAGCAAGACCGGCCAGGCCGGGTTGCCGGCCAGCGGCTGGCATAACATTCAAGGCGACGGCTGGCAGGCCGCGCCCATCGCAGGCATCGAAACAATGAAACTGGTAGACGAAGCAGAAATCGAAGTGTTCGCCGGCAACGGCGGCAACGGCTGCATTGGCTTCCGTCGCGAGAAGTTCATTCCGCTCGGCGGCCCGGACGGCGGCGACGGCGGTGCGGGCGGCAGCGTGTACATCCGCGCCGACGAAAACCTGAACACCCTGGTCGACTTCCGTCATGACCGCATCTTCAAGGCGCAGCGTGGCGAGAACGGCATGGGTCGCCAGGCCTATGGCAAGGGCGGCGAAGACCTGACCATCACCGTGCCGGTGGGCACTGTGGTGATCAACGTCGCCACCGATGAAGTCATCGGCGACCTGACCCAGCACAACGACCGTCTGCTGGTGGCCCAGGGTGGCCGCGGCGGCCTGGGCAACATGCACTTCAAGAGCTCGACCAACCGCTCGCCGCGCCAGGCGCTGCCGGGCGAGCCGGGCGAAGAGCGCACGCTGAAGCTGGAGCTGAAGCTGCTGGCCGACGTCGGCCTGCTGGGCTTCCCCAACGCCGGCAAGAGCACCCTGATCCGCGCTGTTTCGGCGGCGACCCCGAAGGTGGCCGATTACCCATTCACCACGCTGTACCCGAACCTGGGTGTGGTGAAGGTGGAGAATTACCGCAGCTTCGTGATTGCCGACATTCCGGGCCTGATCGAAGGTGCCGCGGATGGCGCCGGCCTCGGTGCGCAGTTCCTGCGCCACCTTCAGCGCACCCGTCTGCTGCTGCACCTGGTGGACATTTCGCCGATGGAAGGCGGTGTGGAAGGCATTTCCCCGGTCGAGCAGGTGCGTGCGATCGAGCGCGAACTGGAAAAGCACGATCCGGAACTGCTGCAGAAGCCGCGCTGGCTGGTGCTGAACAAGGCTGACCTGATGTTCGAAGACGAAGCGAAGGCTGCGGCCGAGCAGATCGTCGCCGAGCTGGGTTGGAAGGAGCCGTGGTTCCTGGTTTCCGCGCTGGGCCGTGAAGGTACCTTCCCGATCATGAGCCGGATCATGGCCTTCTTCGATCGCCAGAAGGAAGACGAACTGGAAGCCCGCAACGCGCAGTAATGCCGTTGTGGTTCCGTGCAAAAAACCCGGCTTCGGCCGGGTTTTTTGTTGGGACTGCCTTTCCTGTAGAGCTGAGCCATGCTCGGCTTTCCGCGCAGACGGCAGCCGAGCGTGGGCTCGGCTCTACATAAGCTGGATCGCAGGCAACAAAAAACCCGGCCGAGGCCGGGCTTTTGTCTGCAGCCCAACCCCGAAGGGCAGGGCGGCAACGCCGGATCAGGCGGCCTTGAGGGCCTTGATGCGGTCGTTCAGGCGGCTCTTATGGCGAGCAGCCTTGTTCTTGTGGATCAGGCCACGCGCGCTGAAGCGATCCAGGATCGGCTGGGCAACGGCGAAGGCGGCTTCGGCGCCGGCGGCATCGTTGGCGTCCAGCGCCTTGATCACTTTCTTGACAGCGGTGCGCAGCATCGAGCGCTGAGCCACGTTGCGCGCGTTGCGCACGACGGTCTGCTTGGCGCGCTTCTTGGCGGACTTGATATTGGCCACGGTGGTGGTTTCCTGAAAAAATCGGTGTTATGGGAACAGCAAGCTAGCTAGTATGATGGCCCGAGAAATGCACGTCAAGTCGATTGTCAAGAGGGACGCTGAGTGAGTTCACCGAAGATGTTGCGAGGCCTGCTGTCGTTCAGCAGCATGACCATGGTCTCGCGGGTGCTCGGACTTGTCCGTGACCAGGTGATCACCACCACGTTCGGCACCAATGCGGTTACCGATGCGTTCTGGGTTGCCTTCAGGGTACCCAATTTTCTGCGCCGGTTGTTCGCCGAAGGCTCCTTCGCCACCGCTTTCGTGCCGGTGTTCACGGAAGTGAAGGAAACCCGCAGCCACGCCGAACTGCGCGAGCTGATGGCCCGCACCGCAGGCACCCTGGGTGGGGTGCTGATGCTGGTCACTGCTGTGGCGCTGATCTTCGCACCGCAGCTGGCCTCGGTCTTCTCAAGCGGCGTTGATACCGATCCGGTGAAGCAGGGCCTGCTGGTCGACCTGTTCCGCCTGACCTTCCCGTTCCTGCTGTTCGTCTCGCTGACCGCCCTGGCTGGTGGCGCGCTGAACAGCTTCCAGCGCTTCGCGATGCCGGCGCTGACCCCGGTCATCCTCAACCTGTGCATGATCGCCGGTGCGCTGTGGCTGGCGCCGCGGCTGGGCGGCACTCCAGAGAAGCAGATCCTGGCACTGGGCTGGGCGGTACTGGCCGCCGGCATCCTGCAGCTGCTGTTCCAGCTGCCGTCGCTGAAGGGTATCAACCTGCTGACCCTGCCGCGCTGGGGCTGGAGCCATCCGGGCGTGCGCAAGGTGATGACGCTGATGGTGCCAACCCTGTTCGGCTCGTCGGTGGCGCAGATCAATCTGCTGCTGGACACGGTCATCGCGGCCAAGCTGACCGACGGCTCGCAGTCCTGGCTGTCGCTGGCCGACCGCTTCCTGGAGCTGCCGCTGGGCGTGTTCGGCGTGGCCCTGGGCACGGTGATCCTGCCGGCGCTGGCCCGCCACCACGTGAGTACCGACCGCGAGGGCTTCTCGCGCTCGCTGGACTGGGGGCTGCGCATGACCCTGCTGATTTCGGTGCCGGCCATGCTGGGCCTGCTGCTGTTGGCCGAACCGCTGATCGCGACCATCTTCCAGCATGGTCAGTTCAGCGCCTTCGATACCCGCATGACCGCGCTGTCGGTGTACGGCCTGAGTTTCGGCCTGCCGGCGTTCGCCCTGCTGAAGGTGGTGCTGCCGGCCTTCTACGCCCGCCAGGACACCAAGACTCCGGTGCGCGCCGGTGTGGCCGCGCTGGTGGCCAACATGGTGTTCAACTTCGCCCTGCTGGCGGTGCTGTACCAGGTGATGGTGCCCGATGAGCTGAAGGCGCAGGGCGTGATGGCGGCCATCGGCAAGCAGCCGGGCCTGCACCTGGCGCTGGGCATTGCCAGCGCACTGTCCAGTTACCTGAACCTGGGCCTGCTGTGGTACTGGCTGGGCAAGACCGACGTCTACCAGCGCCGGCCGGGCTGGGGTGGCTATCTGCTGCGCCTGCTGCTGGCCTGCGCGGCCATGGTCGGTGTGCTGCTGGCCCTGCTGTACTGGCTGCCAGCGTTCTCCGCGATGGGTGTCTGGGAGCGGATCGGCAGCCTGGCGCTGCTGGTCGGCGGTGGCGTCGCCACCTACGCGGTGGCCATGGTGGCGATGGGCTTCCGTCCGCGCGACCTGCGCGGGCATTGATCACCGCTTGTGGCGGCTATACTTCAGGGTTACACCATTGAAGCGGCGGCCCCGGTCGGGCCGGAACGAGAGTTGATGAGCAGGCTGTTCAGAAGCGTCGAGGGCGGGGAGCTGTTCCCGAACGGAAGCGTGGTCTGTATCGGTGCATTCGACGGCCTCCATCTGGGCCATCGTGCGCTGGTCCGCCATGCGGTTGCCCGCGCGCGCGCCTTGGGCGTGGCCGCCGTGGCCGTGGCGTTCGAGCCGCTGCCGCGTGAATTCTTCGCCCAGGGCACGCCGCCGCCGCGGCTGACCCTGGCGCGCAGCAAGGTCGAGATCCTGCGCGAGCTCGGTGTCGATGCGATCGGCCTGCTGCGCTTCGACGCGGCGATGGCAGCGATGCCGGCCGAGACCTTCGTACGCCAGCTGCTGGTGCAGCGCCTGAACGCCCGCGAAGTCTGGATCGGCCCGGAGTTCTGCTTCGGCAACCGCCGCCGTGGCGACCTGGCCCTGCTGCAGAAGATGGGCGCCGAACTGGGCTTCACCGCCGGCGAGATCGAAGCGGTTGACCTGCACGGCGAACGCATTTCCAGCACCCGCATCCGCCAGCTGCTGCAGGAGGGCGACTTCGCCCGTGCCAATGACCTGCTGGGTCGTCCGTACGCGATCAGCGGCCGGGTGGTGCGCGGGCGCCAGCTCGGCCGTACGCTGGGCTTCCCCACCGCCAACCTGCGGTTCCCGAAGACCCCGGCGCTGTCGGGCATCTACGCGACCTGGGTGCACGGTGTGTTCGACCAGCCGTGGCCTTCGGTGTCCAGTTTTGGCACCCGGCCGACGGTGGAGGGCTTGGAGCCACTGCTGGAAGCCCACCTGTTCGATTTCCAGGGCGACCTGTACGGGCGCCACATCGACGTGGAGTTCGTCGCCAAGCTGCGCGACGAAGAGAAATTCAATGATCTGGCGGCGCTGACCGACCAGATGCACCGCGACGCCGAACAGGCGCGCGCCATCCTTTCCGAACATAGATTGCGAGCCACTGCGTGAGCCAGGACTACAAGACCACCCTGAACCTGCCAGCCACCGAATTCCCGATGCGCGGCGACCTGCCCAAGCGCGAGCCGGGCATTCTGGCGCAGTGGGAAGCGCAGGGGCTCTACCAGCAGCTGCGCGACAACGCCGCCGGCCGCCCGCTGTTCGTGCTGCATGATGGCCCGCCGTACGCCAACGGCCGTATCCACCTGGGCCACGCGGTCAACAAGATCCTGAAGGACATCATCGTCAAGTCGCGCTACCTGGCCGGCTTCGATGCGCCCTACGTGCCGGGCTGGGACTGCCATGGCCTGCCGATCGAGATCGCGGTTGAAAAGAAGTGGGGCAAGGTCGGCACCAAGCTGGACGCGGTTGAATTCCGCCAGAAGTGCCGTGAGTTTGCCGAAGAGCAGATCAACATCCAGCGCGTGGACTTCAAGCGCCTGGGCGTGACCGGTGACTGGGACAACCCGTACAAGACCCTGAGCTTCGATTTCGAAGCCAACGAGATCCGTGCGCTGGCCAAGGTCGTGGCCAACGGCCACCTGGTGCGTGGCGCCAAGCCGGTGTACTGGTGCTTCGACTGTGGCTCGGCGCTGGCCGAGGCCGAGATCGAATACCAGGAAAAGGAATCGCCGGCGATCGACCTGGCCTACGCCGCGCGTGATGCGCAGGCCATCGGCCAGGCGTTCGGCGTGAGCGTGCCGGCCGACGTCGAAGTGGCCGTGCCGATCTGGACCACCACGCCGTGGACGCTGCCGGCCTCGCTGGCGGTGTCGCTGGGCGCGGAAATCCGCTACGTGCTGGCCGAGGGCCCGGCGCACAACGGCAAGCGCCGTTGGCTGGTGCTGGCCGCCGCGCTGGCCGAGCGCGCACTGCAGCGCTACGGCGTGGACGAAGTGGTGCTGCACGGTGAAACCACCGGTGCGGCTCTGGAGAACCAGCTGCTGGCGCACCCGTTCTACCCGGAGCGCGGGATCCTGGTGCTCAATGGCGACCACGTCTCCGACGAGGACGGTACCGGTGCGGTGCACACCGCCCCCGGTCATGGCCAGGAAGACTTCGTGGTCAGCCAGAAGTACGGCCTGCTGGACAAGTACAACGCCGGCCAGGTGACCCCGATCGACGGCCGTGGCGTGTACCTGGAATCGACCCCGCCGGCCGGTGACGTGGTGCTGGCTGGCCAGCACCTGTGGAAGGCGCAGGAGGCCATCGTCGGCGTGCTGCGCGACAACGGTTCGCTGCTGGCGTTCCATCCGATCCGCCACAGCTACCCGCACTGCTGGCGCCACAAGACGCCGGTGGTGTTCCGCGCCACCCCGCAGTGGTTCATCTCGATGGACAAGGCCAACCTGCGCAACGATGCGCTGGCCGCCATCGACACCGTCGGCTGGTTCCCGACCTGGGGCAAGGCGCGCATCCAGAGCATGGTCGACGGTCGTCCGGACTGGACCATCTCGCGCCAGCGCACCTGGGGTGTGCCGATCGCACTGTTCACCCATCGCCAGACCGGCGAGATCCACCCGCGTTCGGTGGAGCTGATGCAGCAGGTCGCCGACCGCGTCGAAGCCGAGGGCATCGACGTGTGGTATTCGCTGGATGCCGCCGAACTGCTGGGCGCTGAAGCGGCCGACTACGAGAAGGTCACCGACATCCTCGACGTCTGGTTCGACTCGGGCGTGACCCATGAAGGCGTGCTTGCCGCGCGTGGCTTCGGCAAGCCGGCCGACCTGTACCTGGAAGGTTCCGACCAGCACCGCGGCTGGTTCCAGTCCTCGCTGCTGACCGGCGTGGCGATCGACAAGCGCGCCCCGTACAAGCAGTGCCTGACCCACGGCTTCACCGTGGACGAGCACGGCCGCAAGATGTCCAAGTCGCTGGGCAACGGCATCGAGCCGCAGGACATCATGAACAAGCTGGGCGCGGACATCCTGCGCCTGTGGATCGCCTCGGCCGACTACAGCAACGAGATGTCGCTGTCGCAGGAGATCCTCAAGCGCAACGCCGACGCCTACCGCCGCCTGCGCAACACCGCACGCTTCCTGCTGGGCAACCTGGACGGTTTCGATCCGGCCCAGCACCTGCAGCCGCTCGACCAGATGGTCGCGCTGGACCGCTGGATCGTGCATCGCGCGTGGGAGCTGCAGGAGAAGATCAAGGCAGCCTACGACGGCTACAACATGGCCGAGATCGTGCAGCTGCTGCTGAACTTCTGCAGCGTGGACCTGGGCTCGCTGTACCTGGACGTGACCAAGGACCGCCTGTACACGATGCCGACCGATTCGCACGGTCGCCGTTCGGCGCAGAGCGCGATGTACCACATCGCCGAAGCGTTCACCCGCTGGGTCGCACCGATCCTGACCTTCACCGCCGACGAGCTGTGGGGCTACCTGCCGGGCGAGCACGCCGGCCACGTGCTGTTCACCACCTGGTACGACGGCCTGGCGCCGCTGCCGGCCGATGCCCAGCTCAACGCCGCCGATTTCGACCAGCTGCTGGCCGTGCGCGAGCAGGTGGCCAAGGTGCTCGAGCCGATGCGTGCCAATGGCGCGATCGGTGCGGCACTGGAAGCGGAGATCACCATCGCCGCCAGCGAAGAGCAGGCCGCGCGCTGGCAGCCGCTGGCCGATGAACTGCGTTTCCTGTTCATCAGTGGTGACGTGCAGGTGCGCCCGGCGACCACCGACGAGGTGTTCGTCAGCGCCCAGCCGACCGCCAAGGCCAAGTGCGTGCGTTGCTGGCACCACCGCGCCGACGTCGGCGGCAATGCCGACCACCCGGAACTGTGCGGCCGCTGCGTGAGCAACATCACCGGTGCCGGTGAAGTGCGGAGCTGGTTCTGATGGCCGCGCCCCGTCCGCATCCGAACGCCCTGGTCTGGCTGCTGCTGTCGGTGGCCATCATCGGGCTGGACCAGTGGTCCAAGGCCTGGGTCCTGTCGAGCCTGCCGGAGTTCCAGCCGGTGGTGGTCATCGACGGCTTCTGGAACTGGTACCGCACCTACAACACCGGTGCGGCGTTCAGTTTCCTGAGCGACGCCGGTGGCTGGCAGAAGCACTTCTTCACCGTGTTGGCGATCGTCATCAGCGGCCTGATGGCCTGGTGGCTGCGCGGCACCGCCCGTGGCAACTGGAAGGCGGCCGTGCCGTATGCGCTGATCATCGGCGGCGCGATCGGCAACGTGATCGACCGCCAGGTGCATGGTCATGTGGTCGATTTCATCCAGTGGTACGTGGGCAGCTACACCTGGCCCTCGTTCAACATCGCCGATTCGGCCATCGTGGTGGGTGCCATCGGCATCGCCCTGTTTGGCCTGTTCGACGGCAAGTCCGCCAAAAAGGCGGATAATGCCAATCCGAAACCGTAAACCGGCCGCTGCCGGGAGATTGAACTGATGGATGTGCTGCTCGCCAACCCGCGTGGTTTCTGTGCCGGTGTCGATCGTGCGATCGAGATCGTCAAGCGCGCGATCGAAACGCTGGGCGCGCCCATCTACGTCCGCCATGAAGTGGTGCACAACCGCTTCGTGGTCGACGACCTGAAGCAGCGCGGCGCGATCTTCGTCGAAGAACTCGATGAAGTGCCGGACAACAACACGGTGATCTTCAGCGCGCATGGCGTGTCCCAGGCCGTGCGCCAGGAAGCCGAGCGTCGTGGCCTGAAGGTGTTCGACGCCACCTGCCCACTGGTGACCAAGGTCCACTTCGAAGTCGCCCGCCACTGCCGTGCCGGCCGTGACGTGGTGCTGATCGGCCACGCCGGTCACCCGGAAGTGGAAGGCACCATGGGCCAGTGGAACCGCGAAGCCGGTACCGGCCAGATCTACCTGGTGGAGGATGTCGAGCAGGTTGCCACGCTGCACATCAACCAGCCGGAAAACTTCGCCTACACCACCCAGACCACGCTGTCGGTGGATGATACGCGCGGCATCATCGATGCCCTGCGCGAGCGTTTCCCGGCCATGCAGGGCCCGAAGAACGACGACATCTGCTACGCCACGCAGAACCGCCAGGACGCCGTGCGCGATCTGGCCAAGCGCTGCGACCTGGTGCTGGTGGTCGGTTCGCCGAACAGCTCCAACTCCAACCGCTTGAGCGAGCTGGCCCGCCGCGAAGGCGTGGAGTCGTACCTGATCGACGGTGCGCACGAGATCGACCCGGCATGGGTGGCAGGCAAGCAGCACATCGGCGTGACCGCAGGTGCCTCGGCGCCGCAGGTGCTGGTCGACGGCGTGCTGGCGCGCCTGGCCGAGCTGGGCGCCAATGGCGTGGGCGAGTTGGACGGCGAGCCGGAATCGATGGTGTTCGCGCTGCCGAAGGAACTGCGCCTGCGCCTGGTCGACTGACCGGGCCTGACTCTGGTAGGTGAGAACTGCACAAGGTGGGTGCGAACCTTGGTTCGCACGCCTTTGGCATGTGCGGATGGGCGCTCGCCCCATGACCTTTGGCCATGGGGCCGGACGCTGCACAGGCCTAGCATCGGAAGATTCTCCGTTGTTGGAAGTTGCCCGATGAAGACCCGAGCCCTGGCGATGTCGTTGCTGTTCGCGCTGGCGGCCGCGCCTGCACTGGCGCAGACCTCGCCATCGCCGAGCGCCGCGGCTCCCGGCCTGCTGCGCATCGATGTGGACGCCCGCGATCTGGCCCGGCGCATCTTCAAAGTCACCGCCACGGTGCCGGCCAAGCCCGGCCCGATGACCCTGCTGTACCCGCAGTGGATTCCCGGCAATCATTCGCCCACCGGCCCGATCGACAAGCTGGCCGGCCTGCGCGTTACCGCCAACGGCAAGCCGCTGGCCTGGCAGCGCGACCAGTACAACGTCTATGCCTTCAAGGTGGACGTGCCGGAGGGCGTCGGCGAGATCGTCGCTCACTTCGATTTCCTGTCCTCGCAGGGCGGCAGCCAGGGCCGGGTGGTGATGACCCCGGAGATGCTCAACCTGCAGTGGAACGCCAACTCGCTGTACCCGGCCGGGGTGGATGCACGCAACCTGCAGGCGCAGGCCAGCGTGACCCTGCCCAAGGGCTGGTCGTTCGCCACTGCGCTGGAGACCGCGCGCCGCGACGGCGACACCGTGGTGTTCAAGCCGATCTCGTATGACCATCTGGTCGATTCGCCGTTGTTCGCCGGTGAGCACTACCAGCGCATCGATCTCGACCCGGGCGCGAAGGTACCGGTGCATCTCAACGTGTTTGCCGACGAAGCCAAGTCGCTGAAGCCGAGCGAGGCACAGATCACGATGCACCGCGCGCTGGTGCAGCAGGCCGACAAGCTCTATGGCGCACGCCACTACAACCACTATGAATTCCTGCTGGCATTGACCGACCGGCTGGGTGGCATCGGCCTGGAGCATCACCGCTCCAGCGAGAACAGTGCCGACCCGGGTTACTTCACCGAGTGGGACAGCAACGCGTGGATGCGTGATCTGCTGCCGCACGAGTACACCCATTCCTGGAACGGCAAGTACCGTCGCGGCGCCGACCTGGCCACCGCCAACTTCAACGTGCCGATGGGCGACAGCCTGCTGTGGGTGTACGAGGGCCAGACCCAGTTCTGGGGCCAGGTGCTGGCCGCGCGCTCGGGGCTGTGGTCGACGGCGCAGGCGCGCGACATGCTGGCCAATGTGGCCGCGACCTATGATCGTGGCCGCCCGGGGTTGGCCTGGCGCCCACTGCAGGACACCACCAACGACCCGACCATCGCCCAGCGCCGCACGCTGCCCTACCGCAACTACCAGATGAGCGAGGACTACTACTCCGGCGGCCAGATGCTGTGGCTGGAAGTGGAGGGCAAGCTGCGCGAACTGAGTGGCAACCGTCGCAGCCTGGACGACTTCGCGCGTGCGTTCTTCGGCGTCGGCAATGGCGACTGGGACGTCAACCCGTACACCTTTGATGACGTGGTCGCGACTTTGAACGGCATCGCACCGTATGACTGGGCCACGTTCCTGCGGGGGCGCCTGGACGGCCACGGCTCGTTGACCGGTGGCCTGGAACTGGCGGGCTGGAAGCTGGTCTACCGCGATACGCCGAACGACGCCTACAAGGCACAGGAAAAACGCGCCAAGGCGGCACTGCTCGCCTATTCGCTGGGCGCGACCGTGCTCGACAACGGCACGGTCGGTGACGTGATCTGGGACAGCCCGGCCTTCAACGCCGGTCTTGCACCCGGCATGAAGGTGATCGCGGTTGGCGGGCGCGAGTACAGCAGCCAGCGCTTGAAGGATGCCGTTGCCGGCGCGGCGAAAGACAAGGCGCCGATCGTGCTGCTGGTGAAGCAGTTCGACCGCATTGAAACGATGAACATCGCCTACCACGGTGGCCTGCAGTACCCGGTGCTGGAGCGCATCACCGGCAAGCCCGACCGCCTTGCAGATCTGTGGAAGGCGCGATGAAACCGCGCGTGCGCGATGGCGTGATCCTGCTGATGGCGATCCTCGCCATCGTCGGAGCGTTCCTGCACGGTGATGGGCGTTGGCTGCACTGGCTGGCTAAGCCGGCCACCACGCTGCTGATCGCCGCCATCGCCTGGCGCGTGCATGATCCAGCACAGCCGTTCTACCGCCGCGCGGTGTTGGCCGGCATGCTGCTGTCGTGCGTGGGCGACATCGCGCTGATGCTGCCGATGGATGCGTTCGTGCCGGGGCTGGTCGCGTTCCTGCTGGCGCATGTCTGCTACATCGTTGCTTTCCGCGAGGGCCTGCGTGCCGGGCGTGGGCTGTTCGGCGCTGCCGTGCTGCTGGGTGTATTCGCCGTGCTCAACGTGATGGGCCTGTGGCCGCACCTGCCGGTGCCAATGCGTGTGCCGGTGCTGGCCTACGTGGTGGTGCTGGCGTCGATGGCGGTGCTGGCCCTGGCACGGCAGTGGCGCAGCCCGCAGCCCGATGCCGTGGACGCCCGAAGCGCCCGCTGGGCCGCGGCAGGTGCATTGCTGTTCGTGGCCAGCGATTCCCTGCTGGCCTGGGACCGCTTCGCCGTTGGCCTGCCGTTGGCCAGCCTGCTGGTGTTGTCCACCTACTACGGCGCGCAGTACGCCATCGCCCGCTCGGTGAAATAGAAAAAGGGGACGGAGGGGATTAAGTCGCAATCCGCACCAAGGCACATACGACTTAATCCCCTCCGTCCCCTTTTTGTGTGGCCTATCGGCGGTGCACGCCGCGCAGGGTGCCCTGCGCATCGAACTGCAGGCGCACGGATTCGCGGTCACCGGCGACGTCATCCGGCAGCCACACCAGCTTGCCGCCCTTGCGTACGATCACATACACGTGGCCGACTTCGGATGCGGGGTTCTGCAGGGCATTGCGTTGTTCCTGCAATGCCTGCGCCACGCGCGGCACGGCCTCGAAATCGATGCTGGCCAGGGATGTGCTGCTGCGCTGCAGGCTGATGGTCGGCGCGAACTGCTGCGGGTTCACCGGATTGCCCTTGCGCCACTGGCCACGTTCAAAGTGATAGCTGTCAACGTGGCCCGGCTGTTGCGGATCGACCAGATCCAGGTTGATGCGGCCATCGTCGTAGAAGTGGATGCTGTGGAAGACCGTCAGCCGCTGACCGGCCAGTGCCGGCAGCTGCTCCAGTGCCTGACGGGCAGCCAGCAGGTAGTCCGCATCGAACAGGCGATTGTTGCGCTCGGGCGCCGCAGCGGTACTCGCCGCGGGGAAGGGCGCCGGGGACGGCACAAGCGATACGGGTTGTTCGCGCGGCAACTGTGACGAGACGGAGGGTGGCAACCGGTCCGGCTGTACCGAATGCCCCAGCGTTTCGCTGATGGTCTGCACTGCGCCGCCGGCAATGGCCGCGCCCGCCAGAACCAGCAGCACTACCAGGAACACCGTGCGGGTGGAGGGCGGCTGTTTCATATTCCCTACAGCCGCACGTTGCTGCGGTCATCCGGGTCGTACAGCAGCGTCACGTGCTCGCGCGGGATGTTGGCCAGTTCAATCAGCGGGATGAAGCGGCGCACGCGGGCCTGTTGCACGCTGCCTTCGCGGTCGATGTATTCCAGCTGGAACTCCACCTGCGGCTGTTCGTTGAGGTAGGTGCCGGTCTGACGCACCTTCAACACCCGGGCCTCAACGCCGATGCCGCGATACTTCAGCGAATCGCCGCGGGCATCGGCGTGCAGCAGGCGGCCGAGCAGGCGCAGGCCCAGCGCATAGCCACATAGCACCAGCGGGCACACCAGCAGCGGGTGACCGAACGACAGGAAGGTCCAGCCCAGTCCCTCGTTCTGCAGCCGGTAGGCCAACACATAGGCAGCGGTAACGGCTGCGATGCCGAGTGCTGCACCGATGCCACGCCGCCACAGGCTGGCAACATTCAGTTCGGGCTGGGCGCCGTCCAGCACGATGTTGGGGAATGCCCCGGGCGTCCGGCCCAGGCGCGCATCGATGTGCCTGCCCACCTCGAAGCGATGCAGCTGGGGTTTGCTGTCGACCACCAGCATCTGTTCGCGGATCGGCGTACCGGACAGGTTCTTGAAGGACAACTGCAGTTTCCACTGCGCGAAGCCGCGCACCTGCACGCCGGTCTGTTCGGCCTGTTCGATCAGCGCACTGCGCGGTTCACCGTCGGCCAGGATCGACTGCACCCGGTGCAGTGCGCGCAGTGGCCCCAGCAGCAGGTAGTGCAGGAAGGCGAACAGCAGCGTCAGCCACAAGGCCATCGACAGTGCGAGCAGCAACAGTGCCGGCCACGGCGCGCTGCGGTCGACCAACGCCACCGGCCACGAGGTGCCGAAATAGAGAATGCAGGGAAAAGGCAACGCGAAGAACAGCAGGAACGCGCCCCAGAACCAGAGATAGGCTTTCATGGGGGAAGGGGACCGCGGTGGAACAGGGCGCGTAGATTACTACGCTTCAGCGGAACTGCAGGGTAAGCAGGTAGTAGCGGCCGAGCGGATCGTCCAGCCCCGGCATCTGCCCGCCATTGCCGACCAGATAGTTCACCGGTTGCGCATCGAGCACATTGTGCACGTCCAGTGCTGCGACGATGCGTGGGCCGAGGCGGCGTGCCAGGTGCAGGTTCCAGCGCAGCTGGCGTGGATTCATGCAGTGGTTCTGTTCGACCTGATCCTGCGGGCACTCGGCCCCGGGCAGCCAGGCACGGGTGCGACCGACCTGGTTGCCGCGCAGGGCGATGTCCCAGTTGCTGTTCTGCCATTGCACGTTCAACACCGCAGCCAGCTCGGGTGTCACATGGCCGCGCAGGTCCACGGCGGCCTCGTGGTCACGGCGGCGACGCAGCTCCTGCTGTTTCAGCGCATCGAGCGACAACAACCACTGGCCGTTGCTGCCGCTGTCGATGCGGTACTCGCCACGCAGCACCCAGTTACGGGACGTGGTGCGACCGATGTTGTCGAACGACAGGCGCAGGCTGCTCAGGTGGCCGTCTTCATCCAGTTCCCAAGTGCTGCGATTCCACACCGCATCGCTGGGTTGCAGGGCGAGGATCTCGTTGCGCAGTTCCACGATGTTGTGGGTCAGCGACAGCGAGAACGTATCGCTGGGCGTCCACGTGGCTGCCAGCGAATGGCTGCGCGATCGCTCGGCCTTCAGTGCATCGTTCTCTACGACGTTGGCCGTGACGCTGCAGCCGCCACCGCGGGTGGCGATTGCACATTCCGGAAGGGCACTGGACACCGGAAGCGTGATCGAGCCGAAGTAGCCGGGAGGCCGCCGTTGCTCGAACAGGCTCGGTGCACGGTAACCGCGCCCGCTGGCCAGCAGGAACGACCAGTGCGGTGTCGGGCTCCAGCGCAGCCCGGCACGAGGCGAGAACGCCATGAAGCCGCCGTCGCGGTCCCAGCGTGCAGCCAGGTCCGCGCGCAGCGTGGGTGCCAGCGGCAGGCCCAGCTCGGTATAGACGCCACTGCTTTGTCGCGACAGGCGGCGTTGCTGCTGCGGCAGGCCCAATGCGAGGTCCCCCTGGCTGAGCAGCGCATCGGGACGCGAGGTCCAGCGTTCATGGCGCAGGTCGATGCCGGTGGCCAGCTGTGCAGGACCACCAGGCAACGCCATCAGCTCACGCTGCACGCCCCACCAGCCCTGCCACTGTGCGGTTCTGCCGCGGTTGCGGATGGATGGAAACAGCGTGTCCACCTCGGCCGCCGGAGGTGCGTCGAAGCCGGGAGTGAACCTGCGCGCCTGCGTTGCTTCAAGCAGGCGCGTCGTGCGCACGGTGCCAGCAGTGGACAAGGTGACTTCGCTGCGCTGCGCGCTGATGCCCGCCTCCCAGCTGCGCCGGCCCTGGTCACGGCCGATGCCGAGGGTGACGTCCGCATCGGTGGCGCGGACGCTGGGGCGCACGTTGCCGGCCTCGCGCAGCACACTGTTGAAGGTGATTCCGCGCGAGACCACGGCAACGGCAGTCGGGCCCAGGTCGAAGCGCTGACGGTTGTGACTGGCCCTTGCCTCGACATAGGCATAGCGTCCCTCGCCACGTTCATGCCGGTAGTGCAGGTAGGCCGACGCGGTATCCGAAGCGGGCTGCAGCGAACGCGGGCGCGCGCTGTCAAACCAGCAGCCATCCTCGCGCCGCTTCAGGGGCGGCTCGCAGCGTCGGGCGGGCACGTACCAGTTGCCGAAGATCGCGCCGATCGGATACAGCGAGGTTTCCGCATGCCAGTCACGCTGGTCACCGGCGACATGCTCGACACGGTGCAGATCGAGGCCGGCAAACCAGCGGTCCCCGTTGCCACGCGCGCCGCCGGTGGCGGCCTGCAGGCGGTACTGGCCCGCATCGCCGCGGCTGCTGAGTCCGGTCTGCAGCATGGCTTCGGGCCCATCGGCCTGGTCGCGCAGGATGATGTTGACCACGCCGGACATGGCATCGGCCCCATAGATGGCCGAGGCACCGCCGCGTACCAGTTCGATGCGGTCGACGAAGCTCAGCGGAATGCCGCCGAGGTCGGTGAGCCCGCCCTGTTCCAGCGACACCATGGGATAGCGGGGCAGGCGCCGGCCGTTGACCAGGAACAGCGTCGCCCGCGGGCCCATCCCGTCCAGGCTGGTGGTGGCCGCTGCACCCACCGGCAGGTACTGCGAATCGCCGCCGCGCGAGGTACTCATGGCGGGATGGCCGTTCATGCCGGGCAGGTGCCGCAGCAGGTCGAACAGATTGCCGTAGCCACTGCGCAGGATGTCGTCGCGATCGATGGTGGTGACCGGCAGTGTGGTCTGCACCGAAGAGCGCGGCAGCCGGCTGCCGGTGACGTGGATGGGTGCCAGTTCCACCTGGTGTGGCGTGTCGGCGGACCTGGGAACCGGGTGCGGCAGGCGCGGGGCTGCGACCGCTTTCGGCGGCGTGGCAGGTGGCTCGGGATGGACACGTCGCACGACAAAGGCACCCGAGGACGTGCGCAGGATGTTCACCGGCAGGCCGGCGACCAGCAGCTTCAGGGAGGCCCCGGTATCGCGTTGGCCACGGGTCCCGTCGGTGCGCAGATCATCCAGTTCACGTGCGTCGAACAGCAGGGCGGTGCCACTCTGCCGGGCCCATTGCTGCAGTGCCGGTATCAGTGGGCCCGCGCCCACGTCGATCTCCAGCGTGCCGGCGGGCTCGCCGGCATCGGCCATCGGTAGTGCGGCAACACCCAGTGCAAGGCATAGCAGGGCGCGGAGCAGCCCCCACTGCAGCGCACCCGGACCTGCCTTCACTGCCGGTCTCCTCAGTAGGTGCGGCGCAGTTCCAGCGCGCCATCCGGACGCGTCTGGCCAGCCACGGACCAACCCAGTTCCAGCGCCGACAGCAGCTCCTGTGCATCACCGGCGCGGAAGGTGCCGCTTACAGCCAGGTCGGTGATCTCCGGATCGACGATCACCAGCGGCGTGCGGCCATAACGGTTCATGCGCTCGACCACGATCGACAGGGGCGTGGCATCGAATACCAGTTGCCCCCGCAGCCAGCCTTCAGCGGCTGCGTTGGACGAGAGGGCAGGGCCCGGCTGGATACGGCCGGAGGGCAGTACCTGCAGCTGTTGGCCGGGCGCCAGCGTGTGCTGCGCTGCGCCGTTGCTGACTTCCACGGCGCCTTCCAGCAGCGCGACCTCGACCAGGCCGTCGCGCAGGCGTTCCACCTGGAAGGTCGTGCCGATGTCGCGGATCGTACTGTCGCCAGCGCGCAGTTGCAGCGCCTTGTTTGACGGTGCGACCTGCAGCTGCAGCCGGCCCCGCTCCAGCACCAGATCACGATGGCGCCAGCCGAAGCGGGCGCGGAGGGTGGTGCCGGCATCCAGCATGGCGACGCTGCCATCGGCCAGCGTCTGCTGCTGTGGCTGGTGCGAATCATTGGCGTAGACCTGCGGCGTCGGGTTGCCGTCGACGGCAACCATCCAGCCGATGCCGATCGCCATGCAGACACCGGCAGCAGCGGCCACGCCCGGCAACCAGCGCCGGCGCGGCGGACGCGCCGCGCGTGCCGCGGCGGTGCGCAGCCAGGGGTCAGCGGCAAGCTCCGCACCCTGCTGGAACAGGGTTTCGGCCTGCACCCAGGCTTTGACGTGGGCCGGATCTTCGGCCAGCCAGTCCTCGAACGCTTCGCGTTCGGCCGACGTGCAGTCCGGGGCTTCCAGGCGGGCTACCCAGGCGCTGGCGCGTTCAAACAGCTGTGCATCATCCCTGTGCGGGGTGCCACTCATTGGCCGTCCCTGTCGTTGTGCAGCGGATCCGATCCCAACTCCTGACGCAGGCCCTGCAGGGCCCGGGCGATATGTTTTTCCACGGTCTTGGCAGTAATTCCACAATGCCGCGCGATCTGCGTGTAGCTCATGCCGGTGATGCGGTTGAGCAGATAGACCTCGCGTGCGCGTTCGGGCAGCTTGAACAGGGCCTGCCGCAGCAGGGACAGCATCTGCCCTGACTCGGCCTGGCGCAATGGATCGGGCGAGGAACTGGACGGTTCGTCGCTGCCATCGTGTTCGGCCAGCGGCAGATGCGGCCGCGACTGCGGCGAGCGGCCGCGGTCTGCCAGGCGGTTGCGGGCGATACGATACAGTAGCAGGCGCAGTTCGTCCGGACCCTGTGCGCGGTAGCGGATCAGCCGCTCCATGCAGTCCTGCGCGATATCCTCCGCATCCTCAGGCCCGACCCCCCGCGTGCGCAGGAACGCGCACAGCGGTGCGCGCTCTTCGCGTACGAACGCGATGAAGGCATCCGCAGGTGCGGGTAGCTCCGGCGCGCGATGGATCAGGGGAGACGGGGTGGACAGGGCTGGCCTCGACTGTCGGTGGCGAATGCGTCATCGAGTTTTACGCGACGATGACCGGATGGGGAAGAGTGTGCATCGATCGAATTCTCATTGTGAATGTATTCATTTTTCAGGATCCGTTCCACTGGGGGAGATCACCCCGCTGCGGCGTTGATCGTTCTACCCGCGTGTTGCGGGTGGAGAGAGAACACATGAAGTATTCGAAGTTGAGCCTGGCCCTGGCCGGGCTGATGGGCGTTGCCGCCATATCCGTGGTGGATGACGTCATGGCAATGAATTATCACGTGCAGGGCGATCGCATCTTCCTGAGTGGCGATGTGACCTACGCCGACGTGGTGTCCCTGCCGGCACTGCTGGCCAAGGCGCAGGCCGAAGGCCGGCCGGTCCGTGAGGTGGTGCTGCGCACGTCCAATGGTGGTGCGTTGATCGCCGGCGAGTGGCTGCAGGGCATCATCCGCACCTCCGGACTGAACACCATCGTGTCCGGCAATTGCATCTCGTCCTGCTCGATCATGCAGTCTGGTGGCGTCGAACGCTATCTGGCCGGCGATCTGCCGCTCATCGACTCGGTGCAGATCCACGCGGCCAGCAGCGGCGGCAAGGTGATCTACACGCCGTCGCCGCGCATGACCCAGATCTATACCGGCAACTACGGTGGTGGCATGGATGCCGGGCTGCTGCACAAGGCCATGTACGAAGTGGTGAAGCCGAATGGCCTGCTGGTGTTCCGCGATCCGGCACGCAGCACCGGTTCCTCGGTCACCTTCGACCCCGATGGCAGTGGCAGCAAGCTGGAGTCGTTCCCCGGCCAGGACATCTACAGCAACAGGATCATCACCGCGAACGGGTACCGTGATCCGGGCGACACCTTGAATGTCACCGCCAACGTGACCGGCGACATCAACCCAGGCTACCTGCGTACCGGACGCCAGTTGCAGGCGTTCGTCGATGATGATTTCGCGCGCTGGAATACCGACTGGCGATCCACCTACATCAATCTCGCGCAGAGCATCTACAACGCATCCAGCAAGGGTCCGCAGGGCATCGGTGCGCTGTCGGTGCAGGGTTACCTCAGTGACCCGGACATCCAGGACCTGTTGCTGTCCAAGCTGCGGCTGGCTGATCTGGATGTCTCCACGCTGGACAACGCCATGGGCGTGATCCGGGTGACCAACGGCGCCACCTGGCGCACGTCCGCGACGACGGGTGCGGATTTCATGCTGGTCGACAATGGCACCATCGCGCTGGAAGGCGGCGCCCTGCGCGCATCGGAAGTGCGCGTGCTCGGCGCAGGCATGCTGGTCGGCCATGGTGACGTGGCGGGTACTGCGATGGACCGCGCTGCTTTGCTGGACGGCACCGGCCCGTCGTACCGCGAAGACGGGTTCAACCGCCTGCGCGTGTTCGGCACGCTGATGCCGCGCGGTGGCGACCTGGTCACCCATGGCTACGTCAACATCATGCCGGGCGGCAAGGTGCTGTTCGACGTTACAGAGAATGGTGGCACCACCGCCGGCCGCCTGCGCGTGGGCACCTTCTTCGATGACGAGCAGACCGAGGGGGCACTGGTGATCTCCAAGGGTGCCTTCCTCGAACTGAACGTGGCGCAGGGCTACTACGGCCAGGACTTCCGTCGTGACCTGGTTGAGGGCCCGATCTACCAGGGCGGCTTCGAAGAGGCCGTGCGCCTGGGCGACACCAGCTACAGCGCCAGCATCAGCGGTGATGTGTTCCGTCCCCGCCACAATTCGCTGTTGAGCTTCAACGTGAAGCAGACGGCCGATGGCCTGTGGCTGACCGCCAACCCGGGCTTTGACCAGCTGGGCCTGTTCGCCAACGGTACGTCCGGCGACGGCCTGGGCCGTGCGCTGGCGACTGCTTCCGATCGCCAGGACAAGGGACTGAGATCGCTGCTGGGCGCACTGCAGTTCGCCGACCGCGATGTGATCGCACAACAGGCCGGTGCCCTGCGCGGTGATGCGCACGCCAGCCTGCGCCTGGCCGACACCGCGCTGGTGGGCAGCATCGGCAACGTCGTGCAGCAGCACCAGTCGGCCATGCGCAGCGGCGGCGATGCCGATGGCCTGGCCTCGCAGGTGGCGCAGTCGGTCTCCTCCCAGCCGGGCATGCGCCATGGCAGCCTGTTCAACCAGCTGGCGATGCACCTGGTCGAGCCGGCGCCGGGCAGCGTTGCGGGTAGCGGTGATGCCGGACGCAGCCATGGCATCTGGGCACGTGGTTTCGCCAGCCATGGCCGCATCGATGCCGACGGTGGCGTGGCCGGCCTGAGCCACAACATCGGTGGCATCGTGGTCGGTGCCGACACCCGCGTGGCCGATGACCGCGTGACCCTGGGCGTCAGCGTGGCCGCGGCGGACATGTCGACCAAGGCCAGCGATGGCTCTGGTTTCACCGGTGATGTGCGCGCGCTGGACGTGGGCGGTTACCTCGATGCGACGTACGCGCGCGGCTATCTGTCGGCAGCGGTGCGCTACACCGATCTGCGGCATGACACTCGTCGCAGCATCGGTGGTATCGATGGCCTGCAGCAGCCGCTGCGCGCCAAGTACAGCAACGATGCGATCTCCGCGCGTGTTGAACATGCGTTCTCGTTCACCACCGGCAAGGGCCTGGTGATCCAGCCGTTGCTGCCGGTGGTGGACTACGCGCGTACTTCGGCCACCCGCTTCAACGAAGGGCAGGGCGCTGGTGCGCTGGTTGGCCGCAGTGGCAGCCTGGAGAGCATCCGCGTGGGTGCGGGCCTGCAGCTGTTCAAGACCTTTGAGGGCAACAACGGTGAGCGCATCACGCCGCGCGCCCGGGTGGTCTGGCAGAAGGAGCTGGGCGATTCGCAGGCCCGCTACAGCACCGGCTTCGCCGCGGCACCGGATCTGGTGTTCGGCGCCAGCAGCCAGGCGGTGGGCGAGCAGGTGCTGGCCTGGAACGTCGGCGTGACCAGTCGCGCCAGCGAGCGCCTGTCGATCATGGCCGACTACGTGGGTGAGCGCCGCGACGGGCAGATCCAGAACGGCGTGATGCTGGGCCTGGGCTACCGGTTCTAAATGGCACCCGGCACCGGCGATGACGGCATCGCCGGTGCCATCCCAACGCGGGCGCTGCTGCGGTATGGTCGGTATGGCATTCCACCCAGGCCCATCCATGCAGATCGCCGTCTTCAGTGCCCGTCCCTACGACCGCCGCTTCCTTGATGAGGCGAACCAGCGCGATGCGTCTGAGGACGGCTTTGCGTTCGTGTACTTCGATGTGGCGCTGGACGTGCATACGGCGGCGCTGGCGCAGGATTGCGCAGCCGTATGCGTGTTCGTCAACGACCGCCTGGATGCGCCGGTACTGCATGCCCTGCATGCGATGGGGGTGCGGGCCGTGCTGCTGCGCTGCGCAGGTTTCAACAACGTGGATCTGGCGGTTGCGGAAGCGCTGGATCTGTTCGTCGCACGCGTACCAGCCTATTCGCCTGAAGCCGTGGCCGAGCATGCGCTGGCGCTGGTGATGACCCTCAACCGGCAGACCCATCGCGCCTACAACCGGGTGCGCGAAGGCAACTTCATGCTCGATGGCCTGCTCGGGCGCACCCTGCATGGCCGCACCGTGGGCATCGTCGGTACCGGCAAGATCGGGCTGGCCACCGCGCGCATCTTCAGGGGCATGGGTTGCATCGTGCTGGGGCACGACCCGTACCCGTCGCCGGCCTTCGCCGGCGTGGGCGACATGGTTGGGCTGGATGAACTGCTGGCGCGCGCCGATATCGTGTCACTGCATTGCCCACTGACGCCCGATACCCAGCACCTGATCAATGACGCCTCGCTGGCGCGGATGAAGACCGGCGCGATGCTGGTCAACACCTCGCGCGGCGCGCTGGTCGATACCCATGCGGTGATCCGCGCGCTGAAGTCGCGGCGGCTGGGTCATCTGGCCATCGACGTCTACGAGCAGGAAAGCGCGCTGTTCTTCCAGGACCTGTCCGGCGAGATCATCGATGATGAGGCCTTCCAGCGCCTGATGACCTTCCCCAACGTGCTGGTGACCGGCCACCAGGGGTTCTTCACCGTAGATGCGCTGCAGGAGATCTCGGCAATCACGCTGGGGAATCTGCAGGATTTCGCGGCGGGACGGGCGTGCGCCAATGCGGTGGGGACTGGCTGATCCGGCGACATCGTGACTGCGGCGCTTGTTCTGTCGCGCACCACATCTCCGGATCCACACGAACGCGAAGTGCAGCCGGAGGTGGCGCTGGGTGCGCTGGTGCTGGTGGCGGACGGCGATGCCGGCTTCAATGATGGTTTCAACGGCGTCCGGAACGAATGCGATGGCGTCGAGCGATCGTGCTGTGACGCAACGCGACAGGTTGGGATGTGATGCGTACCATCAAGGCGGCCAAGGGGGCCGCCGACGATTCCTGTACCTATGAGTAAAACGACGTTCCGAGCCACCATGAAGTGGGTCAACCTCGTGGTGGTGATGCTGATCATCATCCTGGCGGTGCGATACCTGTGGAGCCGGACCATGAGCGGGCAGCTGGGCGGCATGCACGACATTGCCCTGACTGGATTCGTGTTCTTCTGCCTGTTCTTTGTTTTCCTGACCGTTCAGTCGATCCGTCGTGGCAGGAGCAAGCGAGGGTAATCGCATCCTCCCGAGGTTGATTGACCGGCTGAGCGGCACCCTCTACAATTCCCTGCTAAGCCGGAATAGCTCAGTTGGTAGAGCGGCGCATTCGTAATGCGTAGGTCGCAGGTTCGACTCCTGTTTCCGGCACCAGGTTCAAGCTTCAAATTAGCTTAAAATTAAGGGGTTGGCCGGATTTCCGACCAGTCCCTTTTTCTTGCCTCCCCCGGTCCATCCCGGGAAAAACAGGGATTTCCAGGGATCGTTTTTCCCCACTTTTTCCCCAGCCCATGACCGGAATGCTGCCCATCCTGCGCGCCATGTTCCCCGACAAGCCGCTCTTGTCGGTCGAGGACGTGGCGCGGGTGCTCAACCGAACGGGGGCCGGCGGCTACGAGCAGACCCGCGAGCAACTGGCGGCCGGCGTCATCGTTCCGGGCCTGCGCAAGCTGGGCGGCAGTTGGCTGGTCCCGGTGACCGCGCTCGCCGAGGCGCTCGACGGGCTCACAGACACCGACGCGGCCGGGCAGGCCACCCCCAAGTCACTGCCAACCCGGCACACGGTCACCCGTGCCAACCCCATCGTGCCGCGTAAGGGGGGGCGGGTTCCTGACCGGGCCAAGCACATGGCACTGGCCGACATGACGTCCTTGGCCTTTGCATTGACCACCTTCGATGCAGCGGAGTTTTGGGGCGAGGTGCTGGCCGTGCTGGGGCAGCCTCAGCAGCGCCCTGCGCTGACCGCAACGCCCGCCGACTGCTTCGCCGAGCTTCAGCCCTGGGTGCGGCAGGACGGGCGTTTGGTGGGCCATGTGCAACTGCTGCCCATCGAAGAGCGCGACAGGGCCTTGGACATGGGCGAAATCTGGGAGGCCCCCTTGGTCGACGCCCTGCTGGAGCCCTGGGTCAGCATGGAGGCGCGCGAGCGATTCGATGACGCAATGGAGGCGGCACAGTCCGCGTTCCAGGCGGCGTGGAGCGAGGTCCGCAACCAAGCCCGTGCTCAAGGCTTGGACGAAGGCCTGCCGCCCGCGGCGGGTCCAATCACTCGCACGCCGTTCCGCTTCTAAGCATCTACAGTCCCCACCGATCCTAGTGGTTGCCCCGTATGTCGTTTGATTCGAAAGCAAAGACCGAAGCGGCGCTGATCCGTCGCTATGCCGACCGCTACGGGCACGTGGACGACACGTTCGCGGGCGGGTGGGGGGTAACCTGGGGAAAGTTGCTGCGCGCTCTCGACAAAGAGCTGGCCGATGAGAAGAAGCAACGCCAGGAACTGGCGGCTGGCAAGCGGGAGGCGGTGTGGATGGACACATGGACCGCAGCCGAGGCCGCGGGCCTGCTGAACATGACTTACGAAGCCTTCAACGCGTGGGCTCGCAAGGTGGGCGTGGTGGTGGACAAGCCGGGGCAGGCGCGCACTCATGCAGCCATATCGCTGGTGGACCTGATCGACGCCGCTGAGGACGAGAAAAGCCGTCCGGGCGGCCGCCCGTGGCGGGAAGCGAGGGCGGCAGGCCATCTCTTGGGGGCCACGCGAACGCTGCCCGAAGGCTTGGCGACGTTTCGAGAGCAGCTCAATGGCGACCTCCTGCTCACGATTGGGGTCGATGAGCGAGGCGAGCGGGTGGTGGCATCGGTGAGGCCAGGCAACTCATTGGGCGCTAAAGACCATGTCCGGATGTTCTTCCGAGGCAAGAGCATCGCCGAGGTTGATGAAAGCAACTACTTCAAACTCGAGCTCGAGAAACGCGGGCTTGCCGAAGCGTTCGGTAGGCCTTGGGCACAGCCCGCACTGAAAGGCGCGTTACTTCAATGCCACAAGGGCTGGCTGGGCGCCGTTTCCGACTTCATGGCGTGGGAGGAATCCCTGGCCATCAAGGACGCATCGGAAGCCCAGGCTGCATTCGATGCCGAAGAGGACCCGCAGGCCGCGCCAGCCATGGCGCTGAAAGCGCGCGAAGCAGAGCGACTAAAGGACGCGAAGTTGGCGCTGACGGCCCGCAACGAAGCAAGGGCGGAGCTGCTGGACTTCTCGCTTCCGGCCCCTGCCCCGAGCAGAAAGGGAACTCCCTTCTAGACGGTCCTTCAGGGGCGCAACGCCCCTGTCTCGCCGGCTGCCCGCCGGCTCGGTCGTGGAGAGATAAAAGCGGGGAAGCAGCGGCTTCCGCCGCCGCCCCAGCGTGGCTGGATGAATGAAGATTCAGGTCCAAGAGGGGGACCCCTCTTAGGGCATCGAAGCGCTCGGATCGTGACTGGAAAATGGAGCCACACCAGCACGGAGACATTCATGCAGCCGCTCATCCTCTCGCTCGACCCCTCGCTCTCTAACCAGTTCTCTAACGTAACCCCGCAGGTCCTCGCCGACGCCTTGGCCGACGTTCTGCCCCACGCATTGGGCCTGCTTGCCGCCGACACCAGCACGTCGGTCATCGTGCCCAACCGCGACCTGCGGGGCGTACCCCCCGACCAAGTGCTCACCTTGCAGCTGGCAACGCTGAACAGCTTCCTGGACATCGAAGACGCCGCCAACGGCTAAGCCAGCAGCGCAGCAGTAAACCTGGTCAGTCTGGCCGAACCCCAAAAAAAACGTTCGCGAAACGCGGCTGACCAGCCGTGCTGGCGGAGCTTTGTCCAAACCAAGGAATCGACATGACGCAGCAGATCTTTACCTTTCACATCACCGCTTCTCTTGACGTCACCGCATTGCTGCCCAGCCACGCTCGGAGCATTGAAAGTGCTGAAGCGCTGATGGATCGCATCGATCCCCAAGAAGCCGCGGACGCATTGATTACTTTCTTTGATCTGAATCGGATCGAGACGCGCATCAGTTGCTCGGAGGGCGATGCCATCGCGGAAGAGGTGCCGCGGGTCGTACTTTCCCGCAGGCGTGCAGCTCTCTTGGAGTTTCCTGCGATCCAGCATCCCGATCAAAAAGAGGGATGTGTGGAGTTGACGGGGGACGGGCTGGCGACCAAAAGCTATGCGATTGCTGCGGCGACCAAATCTGAAGCGCTGGAGAAGTTTCGCAAGCTTGACGCGGTGCAGCTCAATGCCACGCGGTGGCAGGTGTGGGGAGTGACCTTTTACGACGACGTCGAGTTTACGTTGGGAGGAAACCTGTATGCCTTTCGCGTCGATGAAGAGACGCTTCAAGCCATTGCCGAGCACATCGAACTAGAGCTGTAACTGTCGAGGCCTGGCAGTCATCTGAGGCCCAACCCCAAACCCTTTCGCGACGCGGCTGACCAGCCGTGCTGGCGGAGCTTTGCCTAAAAGCCCTTCAAACCTGGAGATTTCCCATGAACGCTGTTGCTCGCCACCTCCCTGTTTCGACCAAGCCGAAGAAGCCCGCAAAGAAGCCCAAGCAGACCGCGCTTTCACTCGCCGTCGCCAACAACGTTGGTTACGACCGGGCGCCGGAAGGCATCACGACCGAAACCTGGCTCACCCCGCCGGAGATCGTCCACGGCCTGGGTCCGTTTGACCTGGATCCCTGCATCCCGCAGCAGGGCATGCCCTGGCGCACGGCCACCCGGATGCTGAAGCCCAGCGACGACGGGCTCAAGACGCCCTGGCCAAAGTCGGCGTTTGTGTGGATGAATCCGCCCTACGGCGGGCACAAGAACAGCCCGACCAGCCAGCACCGCTGGATGGAGAAGGCCGCCGAGCATGGCAACGGGATTGCCCTTGTGCTGGCGCGGATGGAAACGAGCTGGATGCAGGAGTCGGTGCTCAACCACCCCAGCGTTTCAGCGGTGGTGTTCACGAAGGGGCGTCTGTCGTTCTGCCGCCCGGATGGGACCCTGGGCACGAGTTGCCCGGCGGGATCGGTGTTCATCGGCTACGGTGCTGCAGCCGCGCGCAGGCTCAAGCGGGGAGTGGAGTCTGGCCTGATTCGCGGAACCTACCTCGACATGGCCCACGTGAGCCGGGTGGCGGGCGCTGACGTGGGGGCGGCTAACGATGAATAAGCGCACTCCGAAGAAAGCCAAGCCGACCTCCCGCCGCAACAATGCTTACCAGCGGTTGTTGAAGGCTATCCAAGCCATCCCCGGGGAATCGCCCAGGGAAAAGATGCGCAAGTTCACCGCGCTTGCGCTGAAGGTTCTCGTGCTCAAGCAGGCGGAGTTGGCCGTCGGGCGAGGTGGGCCTTTGGCTCCCTGGTGCGACTTGACGCTGCTTGGGACCGATGTGGATGGGACCGAGGATTGGTGCCTCGAGGCGGGCCAGGCCTATGGGGGCGCAGTGGAAACCTTCGAGCCGTTCGAATGCATCCTGGGGCAGCTCTTTGGAGAGTTCGTGGGGAATGGGAATAAAAACGACGCTCAATATTTCACCCCTTGGGACTTTGCGAGGGCGCTGACTGCCTTTGCTCCAACTCCTCAAAAAGACAAGTGGTCCATGGGTGACCCCACCTGCGGAGCCGGCACGCTGTTGCTTGCGAAGCTTCACGAACTGGTCAGGAACGATCCGAAGGCCCTTCTGGGGCTTACCGTGAAAGCGAATGACCGCGATCCGTTGTGCTCGGCGATTACAGCCCTGCAACTGCTGTCAAACCAGGTGATTTGGAGGATGCCCATCGGGAGCGTGGTGGTCGAGTGCAAAGACATCATCACTCAATACCTGGAAACGCGGGTGGTGTTTTGGTCTCTCACGCGAGATCGGTTCATCGCCATGGGCGAGGAAATCCGCTTGGAGAATGCCAGCCGTCGATGAGCATTGGCCTAAATCCTCCCAAGACTCGGCGGCGAGCAGCCGCCGGCTCTTGCTCCAAGCCGCTTTTGCTTTTGCTCTTCAACCCGCAGAAGCCGGGTAACAAGTGCTTGTTACCCCGCTTTCCTGAAAGCCATTCCATACGAAAAATAATCCAGCCGTATCGGTTTGTTAGGAAAGACTGCTGGTTAACGCTCCTGCTGGTTAACGCCAAAACCGTTAACCAGTAGACAAACCAGCAGCAAAACCCCTGCCACGTAAGGCTTTGAAGGCCCCTGCTGGTTTGCTGGTTAATTTTTTCACTTTTTCTATGCAACTATAAAATGTTAAGAGCGAGTGAAAATCTCTCGACCAGATGAGACGTTGGCGCGTAGCGTAAACCTGTTTTTTTAACCAGCAAACCAGCAGTTAGCTTATTTTTTGAACAAAAACGAGATTAAACAATCACTTGGAAGGTTTTTAGTTGCTGGTTTGGCTGCTGGTTTAAGAAAAAACAGAAAACCAGCAGGAAAGTTAACCAGCAGCTAAAAAATATTTCTGGAAAAGGGGCTTGACGGTTTCAAGAAACCTGCTTTCTTGAATGTATTACGGATGCAACACGGAGAACCCATGAGCACGCAGCAGAACCAAACCCCACGCAAAGACCCTTTCAATGCCCGCATGGAAAGGGCGTTGATTGAGCGGCTGAAAGCCGAAGCCAAGCGGTCGGGGATTTCTCCCAGCGAGAAGCTGCGCCGGATCCTCGACAACGCGTTGCCGCACGTCGCCTAACCCCACAAACGCGAAACCCCGCCTTGCCGGGCGGGGAGTCGTTGGAGCCAACTACAATGTCTACGAACAATCTCCCTCAAGATCCGTCGGTCGTCAACCCCCCTGAGGTTGCTTTTCTCATCGAAAAGCACTGGGAGAAAAACCGGCGAGATTACGCCAGCAATCTCAAGGTCGAACAACGCGCCTTGGATCGCCACAAGCAAGCCAAGCTCAACAAAGGCGAGCTGCGCCCGGAAAGCCTGGACTTCCTGTTCGCTCGCCACCTCCAGTTGGGGCTTGACGGCCACCTCTGGGCCAGCGTCCGCGACGAATCCGCGACGCAATCGACGTTGGTCTACCGTTGGAGTGCAAATCACTGGGCGCTGGTTCACCGCGGCCTCGGCGACGGCCTGGCGTCCGACTGGCTCGATGCCAACATCCCCGCAAAGGCCAGCGACAAGCTCGCTTCCAGCTGCTGGGCCTACGCCCGCACTCGGCTGGGCCAGCAAAGCGCGCTGCCGCAGTTGGAACCCAAGCGTGCGGTGGTCCCCTGCGCTGACGCTTACCTGGAAATCACGGCGGACAGCATCCAGGCGCTGGAACCCCAGCCGCGCTATGGCATGACCCACGCCCTGAACATCGCCACGGGCGCCACGCCCGGCGAGCGCTACATCCCCAGCCCCGTGCCGGCCGATAGCCTGCTGGGCAAGTTCCTGGCCCACGCGTTGCCCGACGAGGGCGTGCGCGCCCTGGTGCAGGAGCAGTGCGGCATGACCTTGCTGCCCGGTTCCTACCAGATTGCAGCGTGGTGGCACGGCGCCGCCGGCAGCGGCAAATCGACGCTGGCCGAATGCGTGGAAGGCGTCCACAACAAAGTGGCTCGCTTGGACCTGGCCACCCTGGGGGACACGTTTGCGCTCGAAGGCATCCTCGGCAGCCAGCTGATCCTGGTGGATGAGGTGGAGTGCGAGAAGTGGAAGGAAGGCACGTTCAAAACGCTGGTGAGTGGCAATGGGATCGGCATCAACCGAAAACACCTCTCCGTTCTGAACTACCACTCCAAGGCCAAGTGGATCATCAGCAGCAACTCCGCGCCGTTCTACCGCGACAAGTCCGGTGGCGTCGCCCGACGCCTTTCCATCGTGGAGTGGGCCAACGTCATTCCGGAAAAAGACCGCGTGGAGGACTTCAGTCGTAAGTTGCTGGAGGAAGAAGGGCAGCTGTTCCTCGATTGGATGCTCGAAGGCGCCCGCCGAGTCGTGGCCCGCGGTCGCTTCATGGCCGACCACGAACTCCCGGAGGCCGCGCGTGCTTACAAGCAGGCCGTCATCCACAACGCCGATTCCATCGCCGCCTGGGCCCATGCCGACCGCGTGCTGTTCGGCGCTGCCGCTGGCAGTGAGCAATGGCAGAGCGTCAAGGCGATCCATGCCCGCTATGTGGCCTGGTGCGAGAAGAAGGGCTTTGAACCGGAGGAAATCCTCTCGCAGCGCCAGTTCACCCGTGGCCTGAAGACCGCCGGGCACCTGCGTGGGCGCCCGTCGAATCGGCGCGTGGAGGGCGAGCAGTTGGACTGCTACCTCTGCTGCTGGAAGGGCGAGCAGACCGACGCCGAGCGCGCACAAGAGCAGGAGCTCAAGCGGCTGGAGGCCCTGACCCCAGAAGCCCGCCAATCCGAATCTGAGCAGGCCAAGGCGGCCAACGACGCCCAGAACGAAGCACTGGCCGTCGCCGCCGAACGGCAAGACGAGCAGGACTTCGCCGACATGCCCGATGCCATCCGAGACGTCTTTGGCTTCACCAATACGCCCTACGAGCAGGTCCAGGCGGAACGCCGCGCCGAACGGGAGCGCCAAGCCAAGAACGCCGCCGCATGGGAGAGGCAGGATCGCCGGGAGCGACAGGCGCGCGAGCAACGCAAGGCCGAAGCGGAAAAGAAGAAGGCCGGCTAACCCAGCAACGCCGGGCATTTCCGGGGCAGGCCTTTACAACCGGCGACGTTGCGCTATTGCAAAGGGGTATCCAAACCAAAACGGAGCCCCCATGCCATCGCCCAACCACATCCCCGACGACGCGTTCCCCGAATCGGCCATCAGCCTGGCCGATCTAGAGAGCCCAGAGACACCGGAAGCGGACCCGCAATACTTGCTCGTGCAAAGCGGGTTTGGTCTCCATGTCCGTCTGGGAAAAGACGGCGACCAGGGATTGCGCAGCGAGGACGAAATCGCCGAGCTGGTGCGGCGAGCGTTGTATCACCGCAAGAGTCTGACCCTTCATATCGAGTTCTGACCCGACCCCACCCACAACCACCCGCTTGGAGGCGCAGGAGGTTGAAAAAGATTTGAGGCAACCCCGCATGTCCAAGTATTCCGATCTCATCCAAGCCACCGCCGAGCGAATGCTTGCGCTCATGCAGCAGGGCACCATCCCCTGGCGCCGCCCATGGAATGATCCCGACGCCCCGCAGAACGGCTCGATCAACGGGCCTTGGAACCCGACCACGGGCAAGGCTTATCGCGGCAGCAACACACTCATCCTGCGCGGTGCCCAACTAACCCATGGCTACCAAGACGACCGCTGGCTGACCTATCGCCAGGCCGAAAGCATTGGCACCCAGGTCAAGCGCGGCGAGAAGGGGCAGCGGATCGCCTACTGGGATTTCAGCAAGACGGGCAAGGCCAAAGACGGGGCCGAGCCGTTGACCGAGGGCGAAGAGAAGAACGGATACCAAGGGCCATCGGTGTTCGTCGCCACGGTGTTCAATGCCAGCCAAATGGACGGCATGCCCGAGCCCCCGCCGCCCTTCGTCATGCCCGAGTCGATCCGCCACTTGCGTGTGCGGGAGTTGTTGGACAAGCACCAGCCAAAACTTCATCACGACGGTGGCAACCGAGCGTTCTACTCCATCGCCGCGGATTCGATTCACCTGCCGAAGCACCACACTTTCAGAGATGACGTCAGCTATCAGGCCACGTTGCTCCACGAGTTGGCCCACTGGACCGGCGCCAAACACCGGCTCGACCGCGACCAGGCCGGTCGGTTCGGCAGCCAGGACTACGCAAAAGAGGAACTGGTGGCGGAGTTGTCCAGCCTTTTCATTTCCGAGCGCCTGGGTATTGCCCTGGGCAAGGAGCACGAAGAGCAACACGCCGCCTACCTGCAGTCCTGGATGAAAGCCCTGGCCGATGACCCCAGGACCCTGTTCCGCGCAGCCAGCCAAGCGGAGAAGGTCATGACCTTTTTGGACATCCCGGCGTTTGAACGCGAGCCGCTGCCGCAGGTCAAGAAGGAGCAGGACATGGAGCAGGGGCGAAAGACGGAAGCCGGTCGAAGGACCCCATCGCGACGCAAGGAACGCCAGGTTGCTTAGCGCAGGTAGGGGGTTGACCTTTTGAGGTTTCGAGTTAGAAATGAATGTGCTGGGGGAAGACCCGGCTGTGGTCCGATTCCTCTACTTCTAACTGAGAACTTTTCCAGGGTGAGCGGTTAGAAGGTGGTTGGGTGGTTATCCTTGCTGTTGTTATAATCCTTGGTTTCCGACGTTTGCCGTCGTCGGGGTTGAAAGAATGCTTGGTTAGTGATTTCCTAGGCCGTTTAACTAAGCGCCATGTTGTTTCTTGAGCTTCTTACGCTGGATTGAGAGGGGTGGCGAACGCCACGCTTTTCTCTTTGCAGCCCCTTGCGCATCCCCTTTTCTTTGTTATGGGTATTTCTACTCACACAAAAAAGGAGGATCTATGCGCAATCTTTGTTTGTCGGCCATCGCCGGTGCGTTGCTGCTCTCTGCGGGGTGTTCCAGTCAGCCCGGCACTGCTCCACTTGAGAGCGAAACTGCGGCCACTTCCGTGATCCTGTTGGGGGAGGTAGACCTGCCCAAGGGCGCGACCCTGGACGATTTCCCCAGCCTTCTCAATGCCGGGGGTATCGCTTGGGAGAAGGTCCAAGAAGGAAGGGTTCAGCTCGAAGGCTCCTTCGACCGTCCTTGGAGCGACGGCCGTTCGTTGGCAGTGGCCGTTGACGTTCTCGGCCGAACCACCCGGTTGATCGTGCGGGCTGGCGACCAGCCACGGCTTTCATCGCCGGCCATTTGTGTTCGCGGTGTTGGGTGGGATGCCGTCGCGTCGGATATTTCGGAAGCGCATCCCTGTAAGTAACGACAAAGGCGGCGAAAGCCGCCTTTTTCTTTTCCCGATCCCCTTGCGCAAACCAAACCTTTTGTTATGGGTAGTGCAACCCATTCGGAAAAGGAGGCCTCATGCGCGTTTTGGTTCTTTCTCTGGCCCTTGCCGGCCTGCTCCCTTGACGGCCTCCGCCGCAGACAACACCTCCGCCCGCCGATACGGCAGCGGCGAAACCTTGTCCGTTCAGAACGCCCACCTGGGCGAGGTCCTCATGGTCCGCGAGGTCGTCCTCCAATCGGACAAGAAGGTTAACGCCGGCAGCGCCATCGGCGCGGCCGTGGGTTATGGGGCCGCTCGCGAGGTTAAAGGCGATTACCGCAGCGCCGCCAAGGTGGCGGGTGGGGTGATTGGGGGCGTCGCCGGCACGGCCGTTCAAAACGGTTTTCGCAAGCGCCGGGGCGTGGAGGTGTATGTCCGGGATCTGGAGAGCGGAAAAGTCATTGCCATTGTTCAGGCCGATGACCTGCCGATCCGCGCCGGGGACAAGGTGTTCCTGACCGGGAAGGGCAGCAAGACCCGCGTTGTGCCGATTGAGGGACAAAGCCGATGAAGTGGAACGCATTTCCTCGTAAGCGCTCCGCTGCCTCATTGACCGTCGAAGACTTCAAGCAATGCGGGCATCTAATCCTGGATGGCATGGACTGCTCCCCTGCGCAACCTCGCGAGCTGCACCACCTGCCAATGGCATGGAATCTCAAGCCCAGCCAGTGGGGCCAACCTCTCACTTTCCAGGCGCGCCCGTTGAGGAGTCGCGCGGGAGGCCGCCGATGGTGAGCGCGATTCTTTTGCTAACCCTGCTTGGCCTCATGGTCCTGATTCCGCTCTGGACGCTGAAGCGCTTTGCCGACGCCAAGACAGCGTGGCAGCGGGTGAGAGGCGGTGAGCGAGACGCCCGCACGCACGGCCGCTTCGTGATTCATGGCGGGCTGTTTGGAGTTGGGATGGTGGTCATCGCCGCATTCCTGGCCCAAGCCACCTTCAGCGTCTGGCACCAGGTCGCCAACGTGGGAGGCCTTTTTGCACTCGGCACGGTCGCGGTGCTCTGTCTGCTGGCCTTTTTCTGGGGCAAGGGGAGGTCGCGCGGATGAGTGCGTTGACGATGCTGGTCCTTTCCATGCTGGTCCTTGCTGTGTTTCTCTGCTCGGCGGCGTTTCTCTCTTTTATGATCGCGTTGACTTACCCGACCGTAAAGCAATCGCTGGCCCTATTCTGCGCCGGGAAGCGCGACGCATCGCTCTACGTGGATTTCGCGATTTTTGGGGGGATCTTCGCGGGTTGCGTCCTCACGCTCGCATTCGGGGCGGTGGTAATGGCCCTCAACATTTCCAGCGCTGAGGACGCCGTTCTATACGCGGCCACCTTGACTAGCGCGGGACTGGGCTACTGGGTGGGCCGATGAACCGCGAGCCTTCCACCTTGTTTGCCCCAGGCGTTCTTCCCGGGCCTGACGGCATCGAGCTGCTCCCCATGCCTGCGGAGATCCAAGCCATCTACGACGCTGCCCAACGCAACACGCCTTTCAGCATGGACGTGGACGACGCCCTGGCCGCGCACCGCCAAACGTGTGGTGAGCGGGATCAAATCGAGCACGCCCGACGGGTAGACCCGTCCGATGCCATGCCCATCGAGCCGGAGGCGCGTCGCCAAGCCTATGCACGTCAGCGGCGGTATGCGATTCGCGCCGGAATGACCGCAGGCCTGACGCTTGGGGCCATCGCCCAGGCGCTTGGTGTGTCACCCTCCGAGATTCAGGGCGACTTGGCGGCGATGGATCGATGAGTCCACGCAAAGGCTTCCTCGGCGGCCGCTCCCCGGCCCAGGTTCAATCCTTGCTGGACGAAGGGGTGACTCAGCGCGCCTTGGCCCAACGCCTAGGCGTCACCCACCAAGCCGTGAACCGCTTTGTCCGGCGGCACCGCCTGGCGGGCTCCGGACGGCAGGCGTTCCGGGACCGCCAAGCCCGCGAGCTCGCTGAGCGTCGCCAGCAGGTGCAGCGGCTGGTCCGAGCCGGGCTGACCTCGGCCGAGGTGGCCCAGCGCTTGGGCGTGTCGCCGGCCACTATCGGCCTGGACCGCCAAGCTCTTCGGTTAGGGCGTGTCCTGAAAAGGCCGGAGCAGCGCAGCTTGCGGGGGCTGGGCCTGGACCAGGTTCGGGCTCGCTTGAGGGTGGTCAGCCGGGCCCGGCTGGCGCGGGAACTCGGGGTGAGCAGTTCCGCCGTCTATCGCTACTGCGGGAAGGTGGGCCTCAGCACGTAGTAGCCGAGACGTATCTCCTGGCCCCACTGCCGATGCGTCGTGGAGGCTCTAAAGCCCGGGCGGCTTCTGATGTCGCAAAGCTCGTTTTGATCAATGATTTAGGGCCGGATGGGCCCTTAGGGATTGGCCCAAATGCACCCGCTGAACGATACTTGGAGCCTGTTCGAGGGGATGTATTCGATGCCACTGCTCAACTGGTCTAACCGTGATGAAGACCTGACCCGTTCCGCCCTGACGCCCTACCGACTCTTGGAGCCGGTGGCCAGCTTGTCCTATGGGGAGGTCGACTCTCCGAACATGCTGATCGAAGGCGACAACCTGGATGCGTTGAAGGCGTTGTTGCCCTACTACGCAGGCCAGGTGAAGTGCATCTTCATTGATCCGCCTTACAACACCAAGAGCGCCTTCGAGCAATACGATGACAACTTGGAGCATTCCAGGTGGCTGTCGTTGATTTATCCGCGACTGGAACTACTCAAGCAGTTCCTTGCTAATGATGGATCGATCTGGATCACCATCGACGACAACGAGGCTCACTACCTCAAGGTCATCATGGATGAGATTTTTGGAAGGAAGAACTTCGTTGCAACGTGCGTATGGCAGAAGCGCTATTCCCGTGAAAACCGAGAAGCTATTGGCGATGTGCACGACTACATTTTGGTCTATGCATCTGACCCCGATGCTTTCAAGAAAGCGCGAAATCGGGTTCCGTTCACCGAGGAGCAGGCGAAGGTCTATCGCAACGTAGACAAGGCAACGGGAAGGCGCTGGCGTCCTATTCCAATGACCGCACAAGGCTTTCGCGCCAATCAGATGTATGAGATCGAAGCGCCAGGCGGAGCTATTCACACGCCGCCAGAGGGGCGTTGTTGGAGCACCATTGAGCCGGAATACCTGAAGCTGAAAGCCGAGGGGCGCATCTACTTCGGTAAGGACAACAACTCGCAACCAAACATCATTCGGTATCTGGACCAGTCAGAAGGCGTTGTGCCCTGGACATGGTGGCCTTCGGATGAGGTCGGCCATACAGATGAGGCTGCAAAGGAGCAGCATCAGCTGATGGGAAAGGGGGACTCTTTCGCAACTCCCAAACCCGAGAGGTTGCTTAAGCGCATTGTAGAGATCGCCACAAACCCAGGAGATCTGGTTCTGGATAGCTTTCTTGGTTCCGGCACCACTGCGGCTGTTGCCCACAAGATGGGTCGCAGATGGATTGGTATCGAGATGGGGGAGCATTCCCGAAGCCACTGTCAGCCCCGCCTGAAAAAGGTGGTGGACGGTGAAGCAGGAGGGATTTCCGAGGCGGTGGATTGGAAAGGCGGCGGTGGTTTCCGCTTCTACAAGCTCGGTGTGCCCGTGTTCGATGATGCGGGCCACATCCGCGAGGGCATCAAGTTCGAACACTTGGCCGCCCACGTCTGGTTTGCCGAAACAGGCACCGCACGCTCCACACGTGCCCCCAAGCAACCGTTTCTGGGTGAGCACCATGGGATCGGCTACTACCTGCTGTTCAACGGCATTCTCGGGGATGAAAGCAAGAGTGGCGGTAACGTGCTGACCAAGCGGATCTTGAAGGGCTTGCAGCCCTTTGAGGGGCCCAAGGTGATCTACGGCGAATCCTGCGATTTGCCTAAAGAGCGGCTGGAGGAGCTCCAGATCACCTTCAAGCAAACCCCCTACGACATCAAGGCGCGCTAAGCATGGCTCTTTCCCTCAAGGTGTATCAGCAGCGGGCGTTGTCCAGCCTGGCCCAGTTCCTCGAAGACGCCCGGCTGACCGGCCCCGCATCCGCGTTTGAGAAGAACGTGGATGCCGGTCTGGTCACCCAATACAAACCCATGCCTCATCTTGAGGCCTCGCCCTACGTGTGCCTACGCATCCCCACCGGCGGCGGAAAGACCGTTATGGGTGCGCACATCATCCAGGCGGCAGGTGACGCCTACCTCGAGCGCGAGTTTCCGCTGGTCATGTGGATGGTCCCCACCACCCAGATCAAGACCCAGACGCTGGAGGCCTTCAAGAATCCCCGCCATCCCTACCGCCAGGAACTGGACGAGGCGTTCGGGGGCAAGGTCGCGGTGTTTGACGTGGAAGACTTCACCCACATCCGCCCTGCTGACTTGGGCACCAAGGTGTGCGTGGTCATTTCGACCATGGCGGCCCTGCGCGTGGAGAACCAGGAAGGCCGCAAGGTTTACGAGCACCACGAAGATCTGGAGCCTCACTTCGCCGGCAGCGTGTCCGACTTGCCCTACTTGGAGCAGAGCAAGGCGGGAAAGGCCATAGCGTCCTTCGCCAATCTGCTGAAACTTCACGGCCCGTTGGTCATCACCGACGAAGCCCACAATGCCAACACGCCCCTGTCCTATCAGGTCTACGAGCGCCTGGGTGCCAAGGTAGTGGTGGAGCTCACCGCAACCCCGGAAGCCAGTAAAAGCAATGTGCTGGTCAGCGTCAGTGCCTTTGAGCTCAAGGGCGCGGACATGATCAAGTTCCCAGTCGTGCTCAAGGAGCACGTCGGGCAATGGGAAGTCGCCGTGGGCAGCGCTGTGGCCCGCCGCAACGAGTTGGGCAAGACCGCGCTGGGCGAGCCGGATTACATCCGTCCCATCCTGCTGATTCAGGCTGAGAACGCCAGGGGCATCGCCACGGTTGAGGAGGTCAAGAAGCACCTCATCGACAACGAGAAGGTGCCCGAGAAAGCGATTGCCATCGCCACGGGCGATCAGCGCGAGATCGACGGGGTGGACCTGTTCGCCAAGGACTGCCCCATCGAGGTCATCATCACCAAGCAAGCGCTCAAGGAAGGGTGGGATTGCTCCTTTGCCTACGTCTTCTGCTCGGTGGCCCAGGTCAAGAGCGACAAGGACATCCAGCAGCTGCTGGGGCGCGTGCTGCGCATGCCGTATGCCACCCGCCGCAAGCAGGAGGCCATGAACAAGGCCTACGCCCATGTCACCACTGCGGCGTTCAATCTGGCTGCCGCAGAGCTCACCAAGTCGCTCATCGACATCGGGTTCAACCCTCTGGAGGCCGTAGGCGCGGTGCTGCCGGATCCCACCCCCGGTCCCGGCTTGGACTTGCAAGGCGGCAAGATCAATCCGGTCCCCGCGACGCCCAAGGCCACCATTGCCGTGAGCAAACAGCCGGATCTTACTGGGATCCCCGCTCGGGACCAGGCCAGCGTGGTATTCACTCCGAACGAAGAAGGTAAGGGGGGCTTGGTAGAGATCACGGGCGAGGTGGACGAGTCCACCGTGGAAGCGATCACCAAGGCTGTGCCAACCAAGGAGCGCGAGGAAGCGACGGCTACGATCCAGCGGCACCAGATCGCCGCCAAGTCCGTCAAGGCACCCAGCCAGAACGGCGCAGTGTTCAGCGTGCCCCGGCTCGGGGTCATGGAGCAGGGCGAGCTGGAGTTCGTGGAGAGCGGCGCCACGCCGCCGGGCTTCACCTGGGACTTGCTGGCCTATCCCGCAGACTTGACTAGCCTCAAGTTCAACGCAGACACCAAGACCTTTGAAGTCGATTTAGTGGACGAGAAGGTCAGCTACACGCCGATTGATGACGACGTCAACACCTACTTGCCAGGCTTCGCCAAGGACCGCACTCAAGCGGACTTGGTGGGCTGGCTGGACCAAAAGATCCGCGATCCGGGGATCAAGCAGCCCGTGCTGCGGGAGTGGTTGCGCCGGTCCATCAGCGGGCTGTCCGAAGATCGGGGCTTCTCGCTATCCCAACTGCTCAATGGCCAGTTCGTGCTCCGACGGAAGCTCGGCGAGCAGCTTCAGATCGCCAAGGCGGAGGCGCTCAAGGATGGCTTCCAGCAGGCCCTGTTTGGTGCCGACGCAGAGATCGTGGTCAGCGACGAGCCCGATGCCATGTTCACCTATCCGGCGGACATGACCCAGTATCCAGCGCATTCTTACTACCAAGGCGGCACATATCGCTTCCGCAAGCACTACTACCCCTTCGTGGGCGATCTTCAATGGAAGACCGCCGGGGGCAAGGTGGGCGAGGAGTTCCTCTGCGCCCAGGCCATCGATCAGCTGGACGAGGTGGAGTTTTGGGTCCGCAACCTGGTGGACAAGAGCCAGTTCTGGATGCCGACGTCCAAGCAGCGGACCTACCCTGACTTTGTAGCAAAGCTCAAGGACGGTCGCCTGCTGGTCGTTGAATACAAGGGCGGCGACCGATACACGGCGGACTCCGAGAAGGAGAAGCGAATGATCGGCGAGCTATGGGCTGCTAAGAGCAACGGCCGAGGGGTCTACCTCATGGCCCAGTTGAAGGATGAGAAGGGCAACAGCATCACTGAGCAACTTAAAGCAGCGATCTCTAAATGATCAGGTGTGAGTGGGGTTCACCCCCGTATTACGAACACCGGAAGGCCGCCTAACCATACAGTGCAAGGAGGGTGTGTGACCGAAGACGAGATCGAACAACGAAAGATTGAAGCCAGAGTGCGCTTGGCTAAAGGAAGTATGGATAAGGCTGGAAAAGAGCTTGAAGAAGCTGAAAGGGTCGCGAAGGAGAGTCCTACACGTTTCAAGCGCAAGCTGGTGAATCAGGCTAAAGGGCGCTACAGAAAGGCTGCGCAAGTTTTTGATAGAGCCGTGGGCGACAAGATGAAGAAAGAGCTTGGGGGCGGTAAGGATGGACCCGGGCGAAGGATGTAAACGGGATGCTTAGCGCACGGGCTGATTCTCGGATGGTTGATCGTCCGCTATACGAGCCTGCGGTGCCTTGGTTGAAGTCCTAGATATGGATCGAAGCCTGAAGCGCATGGCGGATCACGTAGCCTGCCGTTGGCTGTTCTCCGCTAGGGTCTCAAGCTGCGATACAGCGATCGTCTAGGTTGGCAATGCCCAGAATGTCGAGAGCAAGGAAATGGTCCGCACCACAAACTGGCCCAGCGCGAAGTTGCCCCCCGGCAGAAGGCCATCGTCGCCGCGCACGCGGTGCTGAACTTGGCAGAAGGCAAGGCCGGCGAACGCGAGCTGCGCAGCCTGCTGGTCAACGAGATCGGCCAGGCGTGGTCACCGTTAAACTGTCTCCAATACCTGTGCGGCAAAGAAGCCACCGCCGCGCTCCCTGCGTTGCCAGACGAATGGCAGGGGCTGGAGCGCAACAGGAAAGACCTCCTGCGTGCCTCGGTCGTTTCCTTGGTCATGGTCAAAGACGTCTGCGGCGCTGGGGGCTGCAAGCTCTCCGGCGCCAAGATAGCCGAGCGGCTGGAAGAGCTGCGAACCGCAATGGAGCCCAAATAGCGATGGATCACTTCGAAGGTGTGGTGCTGGACTACCTGCGCGCCGACCGAGCGCTGTTCGTTAACAGCCAGTGCTGCATCCAACTCAATGAAGGCGCGAACCCGGATACCAGCGGCCCGCACTGGTATTGCGACGCCGTCGCGGTCAGCTTCAAGGAGCAGGCGGCCTACCTCTGCGAAATCACCTACGCCGCACGCGCGCCGTCGCTGCTGGCCCATCTGCGGGCGTGGGACGAGCATTGGCCTGGGGTCAGGGCAGCCCTGGCTCGGGACAGCGGTGTGCCGCTGGATTGGAGTGCCAGGCCCTGGCTCTTTGTCCCAGAGTCCAATACCAAGGGCATTCAATCCGCCATCGGCGGGCTGAAGAACCTCCCCAGCCCCCGTGTCACCTTCTTGGAGGAAGTGTTGCCCTGGCGCTACCGCTCCTGGGATCGCGGTGCATACGTGGACGAGTCGCCATGACCGATCTCAATATCACGGCCACCAGCTACGCACTGCTGCAGGGCAAGTCCACCTGCTGGAAGTGCTCGGAGTCGATCGTGGTGACCGCCATTTGGGTGCCTAGGTTCCTCGACAACGAGGACGAGGAGTATCCAGAGGAAGGCGGCCCATCGCTGCTGAAATACGTCAGCGAGCTGGACGTGGGCACGATGGCCCGGGTCAGGGCCGCGGCCCCCTGGCTCAAGCCCAACTACTCGCAGACGGCCAACCAAACCTATGTGGCCAACCACTGTCAAATCTGCGGTGCGCTGCAGGGAGACCATTTCATATTCAGCCCAGACGGCCCGTTCTTCCCCCAGGACCAGGCCGGCGTGGACCAGCTCACGGTCATCCCCGGGCACGGGCCCCTGATGGCGAGTGCTTCCACTGCGCAGTCGGGGTGGATGGGACTGGTCAAGCTTCCCACGCACGCCTGACATCGAGGCAGACGGGATTTCGGCCAAGGGTCTCTACCACTGCGAATGAGGCCGGGCATACTTCTGCCCATCCCTTGTTCCTCGGGATTCTTCGGCCGGCTCATCCCCGGCGTATTTTTTTGCCTGGTGTCAGGCCTCGCCTCGCTGGGCTTGGCGGTCCTTGGTGAGCGCAACCGCCTCCTCATATGTGGCTGCTTTGCCGCTAAGAAGCAGATCCAACGCGACCCGGTGCCGGGCGGTGTAGTAGATGTTCCCCAGTGGCAACACCGTCGCTGGACGCATCGCGGGACCAAGGGTGTAAACGAAGTGCGGAGAATGGGTCTCCGGCCAATGCGGGTCTACGTCCTGAAGCCGATCAACCGTGTCTACGCGCTCGATGAAGTGGACACTTCGGAACTGCGATAGGTAGCGGAAGCCGATGTAGGCCGGCGGGACAGTGGGCCAGCCGTTGCCACCGATGGGATGGAAATACCTGCCCTGCTTGGTTACGACATCGATCCAGGTCAGCTCTTGAGAGCTGGGCATCAAGTCGCGGCTTAGCGAGACCACATAGGCGAGCGAGTCAAAAGCGTTGGAGGTCATTCCATATTCCGATAGGTGCAAGGCGAGCTGGTCCAGCCACAAGCGCTCGATTTGGTTTCTGGTCGCAGCATGAGCCCGCTTCGCCATGGCACGGATTTCAGACCAGGAGAGGTGATCGACGGGGATGCCCTTGACGTCCGCGGGAAGGTGCCGAACGGCCCACTCCTTCCGAGCCGCACTGACCGAGATGAGCCGCTTGTGCTGCACATTCGAGTCGGCCAAGCGATGGACATACCGGGCAAGCTGCGCATGCGTGGCCACCTGCCAGTGTCTCTTGGCTTCAAACACCAGATGAAAGGCCGTGCCTGAAAGAACCTCCAAATCAGTGAACCCGCGATCCTTCATCCCGAAGTCTTGGCTGGAAAGCGCCACCTGTGCCAACGGATCAAGCCCCATGGAACCGAAGAGCTCCGCACGAAGCGCTGCGGACTGCTCCAAGCACCATCCCAGGGCATAGGTGCCCGCGTTCTCATCGCAGCCGGCTAGCCCAAAGCAACTGACGGGTTCTGCCCCCCGGATCAACATCAAAGCCTCCTTGCAGTGGGGCAAGGCATCGCCCCTACTGGGTCGACTGATGTTGCCAGAACTTCTGGTTTTGGGGCCACCACTTCCCCGCGTTGACGCGCCTCATCACGAGCGCCCGGAAAGCATCGGGGGAAGGAGCTGGCCCGCTTCGCTTGTGCCTGCACTGGTTGCACCGGGCATGCGCGGCCACCACGTTCCCGGATACGTCTCGGCCCCCGTCTTGCTGGGCGAGCAGGTGCTCGGCGGTGCATTGAAAGGCTCGGGCCTTGCTGGGCTTCAGCCCGAGCTCTGAAGGAGCCGCGAGCCACATCGGCAGGCCGCAGTAGTAGCAGCGGCCGAACTGGGCATGGAAGGCAGACGTGCGGAGGGATTTGCGGCGTTTGGTCGTCATGGATGGCTCCGGAATCAAAAAAAAGATTCCCGCGCCCCCATTGGGTGGACCTCGGGCACCCGGAGCCTATTGGCTATGCGAGCACAACACCGACGCTTCTGCGACCGGCGATTGCTTTTTAGCTCACTCGTGTCCTCGGTGCAAGCGCTTGGGTTGGCTCCTGCAACTCTTGTTGCCCGATCCTCTTGCGGAAATGGATTTATCGAGTATTGGTGAAGTAAGCCCAGGTCGGGCCATATCCCTTTTCCCCAATATCCGAGGAGGATTTTTCATGCGCAAGACCCTTTCTTTTTCTCTGGCCTTGATGGCCGCGTTTTCTGCCACTTCGGCGTCCGCCGCTGACGTCACCGAAGACCTGATGATTTCTGCGACCGTGAACAACGAGTGCAGCCTACTCGTGACCCAGCTGGGCGGCGGTGAATACAACGGCTTGGCGTCCGGCACGCAGGGCTATTCCAATGGTGCGTTGATGGTTCGCTGCAACCAAGGCACCGCCTTCAGCATCGTGCCCGGCGATGGGTTGAACTACGGCGCCGCGATTGCTCGTCCCAATCACCGCGCCGTGTCCGATGGGGCCGGAAACTTCGTCGCCTACGGCCTCTTCAAAGATCCTGGTGCCAGTCAAGTGTGGGGCAGTGGGGCCGACGCTTGGGAGGGCGTGGGAACCGGTGAGCAGCAGATGATTGGCATCGGTTATGCCTTCTATGATTTGAACAAGGTGCCCGGCGGGACCTTCTCCGATACCATCGCCGTGACCCTGACTTACTGACCCTCAAAGGGTTTCTACCAAACCCCCGGATATCTCCGGGGGTTTTCTTTTGAGGGTGGGTTGACAACTTTAAATGTTTCGGTTGGATCAAAGGAGGTGATCGATTTGGAGGAATGATGTTGAAGCGTTTGTTGGTGGTTCCATTGTTTATGCTGTGCGCCGCTCCTGCGTGGGCTGGCAACGGGTCGTTGTTTCCCACAAGCATCGTGGCCCCGGCTGGAGAAAAGGCAGGGGCGTTGACCTTGGAAAACCATGGGGAAACCCCCGAGCGCTTTCAGGTGACGGTGCTGGACTGGTCCCAAGATCCCAGCGGGCAGGACGTGACCGGCCCCGCCAAGGCGGTGATCGCGGCACCGTCCATTGTCGAAATCCCGCCTGGGTCACGCCGGGCCGTGCGGTTGGTCCGCACCCAAGGCGTCGGCACGCCCGGCTACTACCGCGTGCTGCTGCGCCAGTTGCCCCAGCCGTCCACGGCGGGCAAGGTGCAGTTGTTGATCCACCAGAACCTGCCGGTGGGGTTTGAAGACGCCAAGGCCGGTCCTCCGGTGCTCACGGCCCGCCTGACCGCCAACGGCCTTCTGCTGACCAACACCGGTCCGACCGCCGCGCGTCTGACCGCCGTCGGTCCTCAAGGCATGCCGGCGTGGCGCGAAGGGGCGCTGGGATGGGTATTGCCGGGGCAGAGCAAGCACGTGGAGCTCAAGCCAGGCCTCAAGGCGTCCACGCTCTCAATCACGGTCAACGGGTCCCCCGTCGCCGTCCCCGTGAACTGAGGGCGACACATGCGGCGGGGAAGGGTCCTGGGCCTCGCGCTGGCCCTGTCCATCGGCAGCGCGCACGCGGCCATCCCAGAGGGGGTGGAGCCGGTGCTGGCCGCGCCAATCCGGGCCAACGGGCTGCCCGCCAAGGACCCCGTGTTGCTCTGGCAGCAAAGTGGGGCCTGGGTGGCCGAATCCACGACCTGGCAGAAGCTCGGCGTGACCCTTCGCCCGGGCGAGGAGGGCCAGGACCTGACCGACCAAGCCTTGGGCGTGACCGTGGCTTACACCCCCGAGAACGCCACCGTCCAGCTCACCATTCCGGCTGACCGCAAGCCGGCGCAGCAGCTCAGCCAGCACGGCACTCCGGTTTCTCAGGTGTCGCCCGGCATCGGGGGCGTCTTGGTCAACTACAACCTCGCCACCCAGATTGCAGGCGGGCAACAAGCGACGTCCTTGGCACTGGACGCGCGCACCGGAGGGCGTTGGGGCGTGGTCTCCACCACCGGGCAGCTCAACCAATCCCCCAACGGGTTTGGCATGCGCCGCGGCATGACCGCTTGGCAGAAAGACGACCTGCCGCGCCAACGGACTTGGCAAGCCGGCGATGTCTACGCCACGCCCCGCATCGGCCCGGTGGCGCTGGGCGGCATTCGCCTCGCGAAGGACCCGGCAGCGCTGGATCCGCTCACGCCGACGTGGCCCGTCCCGACCTTAGGGGGGATCGCGTTGGACCCGGGGCAGGTCAAGGTCCTGTCCAACCAGGCTGAAATCACACGCCAAGACGTCAAGGCCGGCCCCTTCACCGTGGACGGTCGAAACGTGGCATTTGGAGCCAGCCAGACGGCGGTGGTGGTGCGTGACGCCTACGGCCGGGAAACCGCCGTTTCCACTGCACGGCTCTATGTCGCCCCGACCCTGCTGCGTCCCGGGCTCTCCGCCTGGGAAATCGCCGCCGGCCAGGTCCGCGAAGACGAAAATCGCTACGGCACGGCCGGCGTCAGTGCTTCTTGGGCCAAGGGCGTCAACGACCGCTGGACCATCCGAGCCGGTGGGCAGGTGGACGAGAACGGCAAGGGCAACGTCACCGTGGGTTCCACCTGGGCCCCGGGCACCTGGGGCGTGCTTGACGGCGAGGTGGGCCGCTCAAGCGACGGCGGGACGCGCTGGGCTGCCCGCTACGACTACCGAGGGCCCGCGTTTGGCGTGCGGCTGGAACACGAAGAAAACGACGGCTTCTGGCGACTGCAGAGCGAGACGGCGCTGCCCATCGTTTCGCGCACCCAAGCCAGCGTTTCCTACCGCCCGGATCGCCGCTTCACCGTGCGTGGCATCTACAGCGCCATCGACACGGGGCGCTCCAGCCTGGCCTTCGCCTCCTTGGGCGCGAGCGCGAACCTGGGCACTGCAGGCCAGGTGTCCGCCAACGTGCTGAAGGACCTCAACGGCGGCGATCTCCAGGTATCGGCGAGCTACACGTATCGCTTCGGCAGCAAGGCCAGCGTGGGCGTGCGGGCCCGCCAAGCCCCAGGCCAGGATGCCCTGACCACCCGAGCGACCTACCGCACCGACGGCGGCCTTCGCTTGGCGGCAGAGCACACCGAGGGCGATCAGGGCAGCACCCGGGCCACGGCGGATGCCATGACGCGTTACGGCGACGCCCGGATCATGGTGGACCACTACGACGGGCAAACCCAGGTGGCGGCCAACTTCTCCGGTGCCGTGTTCCTGGACCACCGCGGCGTGGCCTTCGGGCGTCCCGCCTACGCCAGCTTCGCCGTGGTGGATGTGCCCGGGCAAGCGGGCTTGCCGGTGCGGGTCAACGGGGCGCCGGTGGGCATCACCAACCGGCAGGGGCGCGTGCTGGTCACCAACGTGCCCTCCCTGCTGCACACCACCTTCAGTCTCAAAGATAAAGACCTGCCCGTGGGTGTGGAGATTGGGGAGACCGAAAAGCAATCCGTGGCCCCCCGCCAAGGCGGCGTGCGGGTGACCTTCCCGGTGCTGACCCAGAACGCCCGGGCCTTCACCCTGACAGGGGCCAGCATCGCGCCGGGCACGCTGGCATCTACGCCGAACGAACAAGCAATGGTGGGCTACGACGGAGCGCTCTACTTGGAGCACCCCGAGCCGGGGATGGCCGTCGAGGTGTCGGGCGTGTGCAAAGCCGTGTTGCCGTCAGCCCTACCAGGCGTGGAAGCCGTGGTGGAGGTGAGGTGCAACTAGCCGCTTAGATCTCCCTCGCGAGTGGGCGGCACCCCCACTCTTGCCTTTGCAGCAATGACTGCGCAAACGGTCAACCCACATTCCGGGCAAACCGCAGGCTTGAGGAGCCTCTCTGGCAAGATAGGAACGATGGCCCCGCATTCGCAGCGCAGCCCCAGGGCTTCGACCTTCTGCACCCGTCGCTCCGGGTCCCCCTTGATGGCCAAATAGCTCGAGTTGCACTTGGTATTCGGGCAGAAAACGGGCTTGTCCCCCGCTTGCTCTGCCGGGCCGAGAATCAGCACATGGCCGCAGTCGACGCATTTGCCCGTCGCGAGATCCTTGCCGGCAGCGATCAGCGTCGAGCTCGCAACCTCTTCCAGCTCACCGATGAGAACACGGAGCCTTTCGATCTTCGGCCGTGCGTTCGTCAGATCTTTGCGCAAATGGAGAAAGCCCCCAACGAGTTGTAGTAACTGCGAAACTTGCCCCAAGGAATGCGTTTGGCCTCGCCTATCGGCAAAAAATCCTTGTCCTTGAAAGCGGCCTTCAAGTCAGTTGAGGCGAAATCGATGTCTTCGGGCAGCGGCGTGACCGAGATGGAAAAGCTGGCTGTTTGATCAGAGTTGGGGTCGAACGTGGCCAGCATTTTGATGATCTGGTCCGGTCGCCATTCGCGAGCAAGCTCGGTGGAAACGTCTTCACCGTATGCAGCCAAGTTCTGATAAGCCACAGATTCCACGCAGAATCGTAGTTCCAGCGCGGCGTAGATCAATGACGCGTCATCGCCCCTGCTGATTAGTTCTTTAGCCGTGCTTAACGTTCCGCGATGTTGTAAAGGGCCATAATCAAAGGTTACTCGATTGGAACTCGGGATCAAGTTAACAGCCGCCTGTAGGCGCTATCTCCCAACGCGATTGCCTAAATGCGTGGGCGGGACTAGAGTTCGTGGAAGGGGGGGTGGCCAGATTATTTTAGAAGGAGCGCCCAATGCCCATCAGGGCTGTGGTGTATGTCAGCGAGGCGTCCGACGCATTGCGCGGCGATCTGCTTGGCCTCCGGAGCGGCAAGCTCCAGGAGCTGGTCGACGACGCAACTCGTTTTAACCGGGACGCAGGTGTCAGTGGGGTGCTCTTGTTCGACGGGACGCGCTTCCTCCAATACTTGGAGGGCCCCCCGGACGGGTTGGACGTGGTGTTCTCCAGAGTGCTCGGTGCTTCGAGCCATCACGATCTGATCGAGCTGCAAAGAGGGACGATCACGGATCGTCGCTTGCCTTACTGGCCTATGCGCTGGTTGCCTGTGGAAGTCAAAGAGCTGAGCGAGGTCGCAGAGGGCGACTGGGCCGGCTTCAAGGTGCGGGGGGATGGAGAAGCGTTGAACGCAACCGCGATCGACCGTTTAATGTTCCTAGTGAGCAGGCGCGCACTGGTAGGAAGGTGAACCAGTGGCGACCGCCAGGCAGCGCAAGGAATCCGACCCCTACGTGCAGCCCAAGTCTTCGTGGATCGCCGTAACAAGCTGTCGGAAGCGGTAAGGCTTCGGGAGAAATCGAACCTTCTCGGGCAGCGGGGGCAGCTGCGAGCGTTGAAGGCCAGACGCGAGCATGACGCGGGCCTGGGGTTGAGCAACCGCGGCTTCCGCCGCGACCTCCAGCCCGTCGGCGCTGTCCGGCATGTTGAAGTCGGTCACTACCACCGCGAACTTGGCGCTGCCGCGCAGGAGGACGAGGGCCTCGTCCCCGTTGCTGGCGGGAGTGACTTGGAAGCCCTGAGAGGTCAGGGCCTCGACGACGACGCTGCGGAGATCGTCTTCGTCTTCAACAAACAACACGTGGATCGGCATCTCAATGCTCTGGTGCGGGGAAGCAAAGGCTGACGCGGGTTCCCTTCCCAAGCTCGCTCTGGAGCTCGGTGAACCCGCCGGACTGGGCCGTGAAGCCAAACACTTGGCTCAAGCCCAGCCCGCTGCCCCTTCCAATGGGTTTGGTAGTGAAAAACGGTTCAAATACCCTGGCCTGCTGGTCCGCCTCAATCCCTGAACCGTCGTCTCGGACGCTCAAGCAGATGTAAGGGCTTTCACTGGCGTTGGGCAACGTAGGATCGCGGGTTTGCCGCGCAGAGGCCGTGATGAGGATCGTTCCGCCCTTCGGCATGGCATCGCGGCTGTTGCACACCAGGTTAAGGATTGCGGCCTCCAGCTGTGCTTTGTCCAGCGACAAGGTCGGAAGGCCTCGAGAAACCTCGACCGTCAATGCGATCGCGTCGCCGGCAGAGCGGCGCAGCAGCGCTTCGCATTCGGCCATCAAGGCGGCCAAATCGACGGCCTCTGGCACCAGGGTTTGGCCCTTGCCGAAGGTCAGCAACTGCCGAGTCAAAAGGGCCCCGCGCTCGGCGGCCCGCTGCGCGGTATCGATGAGCTTGGCCACGCCTCCGTCTTTCACCCTCAGGCTGATGAGATCCAGACAGTTGGCCACGATCGTCAACAGGTTGTTGAAATCATGGGCCAAGCCGAGCGTGAACTTGCCGATGGCCTCCATCTTCTGCGCCTGCAGGAGATCGCGCTGGGCTTGGAGCAGCTGCTCCTGCGCTTCGTGGCGCTCGGTGATGTCGCGGGTGATTTTGGCAAACCCCACCAGTTCCCCGTCTTCCCAGATGGGGTCGATCACCACGCTGGCGCGGAAGCGGCTTCCGTCCTGACGCAATCGCCAGCCCTCAGCAACGTAGCGCCCCTCCAAGGCCGCGGTCCGCAGGTTTCGCTCTGGTAGGCCGGCTTGGGCCTCTTCGGGCAGGTAGAAGCGGGAAAAGTTGGTGCCGACCACGTCGGCAGCCTGGTAGCCCTTGATTCGTTGCCCACCCGGGTTCCAGGTCTGGATCACCCCGCTGGGGTCGAGCATGTAGAGGGCGTAGTCGGTGACGGAGTTCACCAGCAGGGCAAACTGCCGGCTCTCGTCCCTCAAATCGGTTTTCGCTTTCGCTGGTTGGTTCATAGGTCATCCTCTCGGCAGGGCCACCGAAGGGCGACAGAGTGCGCAGTGTAGAAGAGCGACGGTCGTCATCCTTTTACATTTTCTTCACAAATCGGGCGAGCCCTCGGGCCACACTGTTCAATCGTGGCACAACCACGCAGAGCGCTGGTAGGGAGAAAGTCATGGGATTGGACGGCAAAGCACTAAGGGTTCTTCTAGTAGAGGACGAGCCCACTCTCATGATGGTCTTGGAGCAGGCCATTGCCCAAGTCGGCTACGACGTCTCCAAGACGGCCGAAGATTTGCCCACAGCCTTGGCGTGCGCCAAGGAAGCCGCCTTCGATGTTGCGGTGCTGGACGTCAACTTAAACGGGGTCGAGTCTTACCCCGTGGCCGATCGCTTGGTCGAGTTGGGGGTGCCGTTCCTGTTTACGACCGGCCTTGGGGCCAACCGGCTGCCCGAACGCTTCAAAGGCACGCCCTTCCTTGAAAAGCCGTTTCGCCTGAAAGAGATCGCCGCTGCCCTCCAGTCCCTTTGCCAGGAACTGGAGGTTCACTGAGTTTCCGGGCCTTGGGCACCGGTCGGGACCTTCGGGTCCCTTTTTTATTTCAGCGGGGCCTCGACCTGCTGGTAGGTGCCCACGGTCTCGCTCACGCCCAGGATGTGGCCCTTCGCGGCCTTCAGCACCTCGTCCCGCGTCGCGCCGGCCTTCAAATCAAGCACGGTGTCCAAGGCCAACAGCTGGAAGTGGTAATGGTGGGGTGGATCGCCCACAGGCGGTTTGGGGCCGAAATACCCCACAGACCCTCGGCTGTTCGCCCCCTGCAGCATTCCCTCCGGTTTCAGCAGCCGCGGATCGACCGGCAGGCCCTCCGGCAGCGATTGCGTGGTCGCTGGGATGTTGTAAGCGACCCAGTGAACGAAGGGTTTGACGTTGGCTGCATCCGGATCCTCCATGATCAGCGCATAGGACTTGGCACCAGCCACCGGGCTCCAAGAGAGAGCGGGCGACGCATCGTCGTGATACGCACTGAAGCGGGAAGGCAACGCTTGGCCCGAGGAGAACGACGGGGAGCGGATCTCGAACGCAGCGGCTTTGCCGATCCGATCCTTGGCCAATGGCACGCCTGAGCCTTGATTGACTTGGGCCATCAAGGGCCCGCTAGGCACCGCCGCCTCGGGGGAGGGGGCCGCTTGGCCTTGGCTGTAGGTCACCCGATAGATAACGCCATTGGCGTCGTCGCCGACCAGCAGGGCACCGCCTTTGGTCATCGCCAGACCGACGGGCCGTGCGATATGCGCTTGGCCGTTGTCGACCAGGAAGCCGGTCAAGAAGGGCTCAAACCCGACCGGCTTGCCGGCGTCGAAATGGACCCGCGCCACCTCGTAGCCCGATGCCGGCTTGCGGTTCCAGGAACCGCGCATCGTCACGAAGGCGTCCCCCCGGTAAGCTGCCGGGAACTGCTGCCCGGTGTAGAACAGCATCTGCATGGGGGCCGCGTGGGCGGTGTAGCCCAGCACCATGGGCTCGCTCGTCGCCGCCCATTGCTGTTTGCTGATCTGCCCTGGCGGTGTGCTCTGGGGATTCACCCCGTCCTTGCCCCAGATGTGGGGCCAACCATACTTCTTTCCTTTCTGAATGCGGTTGAGCTCCTCGGGCTGCTCATCGTTGCCCAAGTAGTCGATGCCGTGATCCATCCCCCACAGCTCCCCCGTTTTGGGGTCCCAAGCAAAGCCGATGGTGTTCCGCAGGCCACTGGCGAAGATGGAACGGCTCTTGCCATCCGGCGAGGACCTCAGCAGCGCCGCATGCTCGGGATTGGTCTCGTTGCACGCGTTACAGGACGAGCCCACGCTGATGTAGAGCATCCCATCGGGGCCAAAGGCCAGCGTGCGGTTGGGGTGCTGACCGCCATCGGGCAGGTCGTTGATGATCCGTTCCTCGGGACCCAACGTGCCGTCCGGGCGTATGGGGGCGCGATACACGTCGTTGGCCGTGGCGACATACAGCTGCCCGTTGGCGATGGCCAGGCCGTGCGCCCCTGGACGCGAGAAGACCACCTTCGGTTCGGCGTCCAAGGCTCCGTCTTCATTGGCATCCTCCAGCAACAGCACGTCGCCTTGATCTCGACGTGAGACATAAATCCGCCCATCTGGTCCCACGGCGATGATCCGGGGATTTTGAAGGCCTTGCGCCAGGGGACGCACTTGGAAGCCACTGGGCACCTTCAGGGCCTGAACGCGCTCGGGCGTCGCATCTACCTTGGCGGGTTTGAACGTATGGACGTTGGCTTGGACGTCGGTTCCGTCCCCCTGCTGAGCCAAGGCGAGGGAGGGGGCCAAGAAAACGAGCAAAAGCGCGGAACGGGTCATGAGGATGGCCTGGCGCTGAGGAGCGTTCAGCATGGGGCGGGAGCGGTCAATGGCCTGCGAATGCGTTGCATGCGCGCCGTTCACCACGAAGGCCATCGGTCGCCAAGCCCGCACATCGCCGGTCTCGGACGCTCTGCCGTTCGCCAAGCCTTCACTCGGGGATCGCTTGATCCGCATTCCAGCCTCGATACGGTAACGCTTCGCCCGACACGAGAGGAGGACACCCATGGCAGAGCTCAAAGAGAACCTGTTGGACTGGCTGCGCGACGCACACGCAATGGAGCAGCAGGCGGAGACCATGCTCAAGGGGCAGGCGTCCCGCATCGAGCACTACCCGGTGCTGAAGGCGCGCATCGAGGAACACATCCAGGAAACCATCGGTCAACGCGAACTGCTGGAAGGGTGCATCAAGCGCCTGGGCGGCTCCCCGTCGACCCTCAAGGACGTGATGGGCAAGATGGCGGCCTTCGGTCAGGCCGTCGGCGGCATGACGGCCTCCGATGAGATCGTCAAAGGCGCGATGGCCGGCTACGTCTTTGAGCACTTCGAGATTGCTTCCTACACGGCCTTGATCGCCGCCGCCAAGACAGCGGGCGATGCAGAAACGGCCCGGGTTTGCGAGGAAATCCTGGTCCAAGAAGAGGCCATGGCCGACTGGCTGGCGGCCCACCTGCCCGAGGTGACCGAGGAGTTCATGGTGCGCGATGCCACCCCGGGCGTCGAAGCCAAAAAGTAACCACTGAGCCGCGTCGGCCGGGTTCACGCCCGGCCGACGGGGCCGGGCCTACAACGGAAGGCCCTAGGATTGGAGACGGCTGGCATGCCCAGGCCTATCTGGAGTGGTTCGTTGTCCTTCGGGCTGCTCAACGTTCCGGTGTCCCTCATGTCCGGCGAGCGTCGCATGGATCTGAGCTTTCGCATGTTGGACGCACGAAACAAAAAGCCCATTCGCTACGAGCGGGTCAACGCCGAAACCGGCGAAGAAGTGCCTTGGAAGGACATCGTCAAAGCCTTCGAATACGACAAGGGCAGCTACGTCGTCATAGAGAAAGAAGACATCGCCGCGGCCGCCCCCGAGACGCACGAATCCATCGACGTGGAGGCGTTTGTCGACGCCGAGAGCATCGGGCTGAGGTTCTTCGAAAAACCCTACATTTTGGTGCCCGGCAAGAAGGCCGAAAAAGGCTATGTCCTGCTCCGAGAGACCCTGAAGGAAACCGGCAAGGTGGGCATCGCCAGGGTGGTCATCCGCACGCGCGAATACATTTGCGCGGTGATGCCCGAAGGCGATGCGTTGATCATGATCCTGCTTCGCTACCCGCAGGAGTTGGTGGCTCCGGACGAATACAAACTGCCGCAGGGTGGGGCGTCGGACTACCGAGTTGCGCCCAAAGAGCTCGAAATGGCCAAGCAGCTGATTGAGAGCATGACCTCTGACTGGGAGCCGGACAGCTACCAGGACGAGTTCCGCGAGCGCCTGTCCGACATCATCAAGAAGCGGGTCAAGCAGGCCGATGCCACGACGACGTTTGAGGAACCGGAGCACCGCGAGGACTCGGCGACCAACGTGGTGGATTTCATGGCCTTGCTCCAAAAGAGCTTGGAGACCAACAAGCGCACCCCGGCGAAGGCAACGCCGGTGAAGACCGCCTCAAAGCCCTCCACCAAAGACAGCAAGCCTGCCAAGAAGGCCGCCGTTAAGAAGGCCCCAGCAAAGAAAGCCGCAAAGAAGTCCCCCGCCAAGAAGGCTCGAAAGAGCGCCTGATCACCCAAGGAGAATCCCATGAGCGACGACAAGAAGAACACCGGCAGCCCGGACCGCGACCGCATCAACGTCAACGAAGACTACGAGCTCCAGTATTGGACCAAGGCGCTGGGCGTGTCCGCCGACGAGCTCCGGGCCGCCGTCAAAGCCGTGGGCCCCACCGCTGCGGCCGTTCGCAAGCACCTGGGCAAGTAACGAGGAGCCGTCATGTCCTTGGTCGAATACCGTCGCAAGCGCCGCTTTGACCAGACCAAGGAGCCGGAGCCTGGCAAAGCGCTGCCGCAAGGGCAGCGCGCTATTTTCGTGGTCCAACTTCACCACGCCAGCCGCCGGCACTACGACTTCCGGCTGCAAATCGGCGACGCCCTGAAGAGCTGGGCCGTCCCCAAGGGCCCTAGCTACGACCCCAAGGTCAAGCGGATGGCGGTCGAAGTGGAAGACCATCCCGTCGACTACGCCAGCTTCGAAGGCGAGATCCCCAAAGGGCAATACGGCGGTGGGCACGTGGCCCAGTTTGATCACGGCGTCTGGGCCACCCAAGGAGACCCAGAGGCACAACTTGCCAAGGGTCACCTGCGATTCGAGCTTTTCGGCACCAAGCTCAAAGGCGGGTGGCACTTGGTCCGGTCCGGCAAACCGGCCCGTCAGCCGCAGTGGCTGTTGTTCAAGGACGACGATGCGTATGCGAGCGATCTGGAAGCGGACGATCTGCTCGCCGATGTGTCGGCGGCCCCAACGGCAGACATCAAGAGGGCCGGCGGCGGTAAAGCCGACAAGAAGAAGCTCAAAGCCCTTCCCGCAAAGCGCGCGCGACGGAAGAACTGGGCCAAGAAGGCGTTGGCCCTGCCCAAAGCGAAGGGGGCGGCTCCGCCTTCCGGCCCCTTCGAGCCCCAGTTGGCCAAGCTGGGGGAGGCTCCGCCGCAGGGCGACCAATGGGTCCATGAGATCAAGTGGGACGGGTATCGGATCCTCGCAACGGTCGCCGATGGGGCCGTCCGGCTGTGGTCCCGCAACGCGTTGGAGTGGACCGACAAGATCCCCGAGATACGCGACGCCGTGGCCGCACTGGGCCTGACCTCTGCGGCGTTGGATGGCGAACTCATCGCCGGATCGGGCACCAAGGAGGACTTCAACCTGCTCCAAGCGACGTTGTCCGGGGAGCGGCAAGGCGCGCTGGCCTACGCGCTCTTCGACCTGCTGCACATCGATGGCGTGGACGTGGCCGCAGCACCTCTGTTGGAGCGCAAGGCGCTCCTGCAGGAGCTGCTGGAGGGCCAAGCGGGCCATTTGGCCTTCAGCTCTCACGTCCAAGGCGACGGCAACGAGGCCTACCGCCTGGCTGGCGAACGACACTTTGAGGGCATCATTTCCAAGCGCGCCGATCGCGGCTACCACACCGGCCGCAGCGACGACTGGCGCAAGACCAAGCAGCTGGCCAGCGATGAGTTCGCAGTGGTGGGCTACACGGCCCCCAAAGGAAGCCGCAGCGGCTTTGGCTCGCTCCTTCTGGCCAAGCCTGACCCCAAACACGGTTGGCTCTACGTGGGCCGGGTGGGCACCGGGTTCTCCGACGCATTGATCAAGGAGGTAAGCAAGAGGATCCAAGGGGGAGGCAAGAAGCCGACGGCCCATGTGCCCACCGAGGACACCGATCTTCGCTCTGCCACCTGGTTCGAGCCACGCTTTGTGGTGGAGGTGTTCTTTCGCGGCATCGGCGGACAGCAGCTGCTGCGCCAAGCCTCCTTGAAAGCCGTGCGGGCCGACAAGGACGTGGATGATTTGGCGGATTCGGATCGTGCCGCCCTGGCGAAACCGGCCCGTGGCAAACGGGTATCGGCCGCGTACTCCGCTGGGAGGTCCGCCGCAAAGCCCCAAGTCAAACGCGTGCCCCCCAAACTGTCCTCCCCGAGCAAGGTCCTTTTCCCTGGCGACGGCTATACCAAGCAAGACGTTTGGGATTACTACTCGGCGGTCATGGACCACCTGCTGCCCGAGGTGATCAACCGGCCCCTGTCGATCATTCGCTGTCCCGCCGGCACCGGCAAGCCTTGCTTCTTCCAAAAGCACCACACCGCCGGGCTGGAGCTGGTGGACTCGGTCAAGCTGAAGGAGGACAGCGGCATCAACGCCCACTACTTGGTGGTCCGGGACGCGGCCAGCTTGCTGGAGCTGGTCCAGTTCAATGCCCTGGAGTTCCATCCGTGGGGAAGCCACGCGGAGGAGCCCGACCGCGCCGACCGGGTGGTGTTCGATTTAGACCCGGGCCCAGACGTGCCATTCGCGGAGGTAAAAAAGGCCGCCAGTGACATCCGGAAGCTTCTGGGCCAACTGGAGCTGGAGTCCTTCCTGCGGGTATCCGGAGGCAAGGGCCTTCATGTCGTGGTGCCCCTGAATCCCGGGTGCGACTGGGATTTGACCAAGCGCTTCGCCAAAGGCTTCGCTGACGCGCTGGCCCAGTCGGAACCTCAACGGTTCCTGGCCACCGCCACCAAAGCCCTTCGAAACAAGCGGATCTTTGTCGACTACCTGCGTAACGGACGAGGAGCCACCGCCGTGGCGTCCTACTCACTGCGAGGGAGGCCCGGCGCTCCGGTGGGCATGCCCTTGGCGTGGAGCGAGCTGCCCAAGCTCAAGCGGGCTGACGCGTTCACGATCAAGGACGTGCCGGCCAAGCTCAAGCGTCGCCGCAAGGATCCCTGGGAGGGCATCGATGCGTTGAAGCAGAACTTGTCGAAATGGGCACGAAACGACTAGCCCCTATCCCCGCGGTCGTGTCCGAGCGTAGACGGGCAGACGGAAACCCGATGGCAGCTGCCGAGCACGTGATGAGCACGCGGGCTTGATGCCCGCTCCTGTCCAATGAGCCTCATGCAGTGCGATGCTCCCGCTCCGACCCCGGTGACCGTCTGGACCATCGGGCATTCCACTCGACCTTGGGACGAGTTCTTACACCTGCTGTTCGCACAAGGCATCTCGGCGATCGCGGACGTGCGTCGTTTCCCAGGATCGCGTCGTCACCCTTGGTTCGCATCCGAGCAGATGGCTAAAACGTTGCCAGCGCACGGCGTGGAGTATCTCTGGATTCCTGAACTGGGCGGGCGGCGCAAGGTGCAGCCGGATTCGCCCAATGGTGCGTGGGACAACGCCGCGTTTCAGGGCTACGCAGACCACATGGCGACCGCCGAGTTCGCCGGCGGGCTATCGAAGGTGCTTGCACTGGCGGGCGAACATCGGACCGCGCTGATGTGCGCGGAGGCACCGTGGTGGCGCTGCCACCGCCGTCTCATCTCCGACCTTCTGACGCACCGGGGCCATGAGGTGCTGCACATCATGTCCCACGCCGAACCCAAGCCGCATCCGCTGAACCCGATGGCGCAGGCCGTCGGGCCAGCGCTTGTCTACCCACCGGCTCAGACGGAGCTGTTCTGAACCAACCAGCATGGCGATCGCGTGTCGCGCCCGCCCGGCGCATTTCCCCCATCGAGCAAGCGAAGATGACCAGTCCAAGCCCACCAACCTCGCAGGACCTGCCTGCCTTCGACGCCATCGTGATCGGTGGAAGCTATGCGGGCATGTCGGCTGCTTTGCAGTTGGCGCGCGCTTGCCGCACGGTGTTGGTGATAGACCGCGGGCAGCCGCGCAACCAACGCGCTGGGAAGGCGCACGGGTGTTTGGGGTGGGATGGGGCGAGCCCCGCAGCCTTGCTTGAGACCGGCCGCCGGCAGTTGCTGGCCTACGAGGGAGTGCAATGGGTGACCGATGAGGCCACCGACGCCGCCGGTTCACTGGAGGCCGGGTTCCGTGTTGATTGTGCATCCGGCGATTACTACCACGCCCAGCGACTGATACTCGCGCACGGCGTGGAGGATCGGTTGCCCGACGTCCCGGGGCTCGCGGAGCGATGGGGAGAAACCGTCCTCCATTGTCCCTACTGCCACGGCTATGAAATCTGCGGAACAGCCATCGGCCTGCTTATTGCGTCCAGATCCGAAGCGATGGACCAAGTCAGGGCGCTTTCTCAGTGGGGACAGATCACGGCGTTCCACGACGGCGCGCTTTCTTCGTCGGAGGCGGAAGAGCTTTCTCTGCAGCTGAGGGGCATCGGTGCAACCCTGGAGAAGCAGGCACTGGTTGGCATGACCGGCAAAGCGTCCTTGACTCTCGCAGACGGCAGCTCCCGCGAAGTGGAAGCCTTGTTCGTCCACCCGGAAACCACGTTGGCCTCCGGCTTGGCCAAATGCTTGGGTTGCGCGACCGAGGACGCGGGATGCATCACCACCGATTCGGCCAAACAGTCCACCATCCCAGGGGTGTTCGCGTGCGGCGATGCCGCCCGGTTTGCAGGGAACATCGCCCTGGCGGTGGGGGAGGGAGCCTTGGCGGGCGTGGCCGCACACCGATCATTGCTCGGCTTGCTCCCCTAACGCAGGCCCCCGAAGGGCTCTTGAACGTCCCTATTTCCTTCCAATAGGATCGATCGCTGAACGGCGAGGGCCGCTCTTAAGCGACTGAAGCAGCGCTCCGGTCGTGCGCACTTGGACGCTACCGGTGGATCGCAGCAGCGTCAGCGCGGCGGACCGGCGCTTTGGCAGGCACCCCGTGGCGTCGGAGATGACCACGGTAGAGAACTCCCGCGAGTGTGCGTCGATAGCGGTGGCGTGAATACAGGAATCCAAGGCCATGCCTACAAGCACCAGGGTGCGAACGTCCAGCTTTGCGAGAAGCACGGCCAGCGGGGTCGCCAGGAACGCCGAGTGCTTCGGCTTGAGCACCGTGTAATGATCCGGGCCAGGGAAAAGGAGTCGGGCAATGTCACCGGCCGGACCGTCCTCATGGCGACACACTTCCGCTAGCTGGTGAAAGCCGCACTTCCAGTCGCCAAAGTTGTCGTTGGCATAGATGACAGGCCAGCCCCTTTCGTCAAACGCCGCTCGAATCTGACCGGCTTTTTTCGCGGCCCGGAGGGCCAGCGGTGCAAGTTGCTGCCCATCGGGAAAGTCGAACTTGCTGAACAGGTCGATGATCAGGAGGGCGGGGGTGCTCACCTCAGTCCCCCGTCTGTGAATGCGGCGCTTCCACCGCCTTGGATTGTGGCGAATCCTTCTGTCGCAGGAAGATGGTCAGCACAACCAGCGCCAAGACCGCTAGAAACTCGCTTTGCCAGTTCTGCATGGACTCAAACCAAAAGTCGCTGCTGAAGAGGTGATCGGTAAACGATGGGGGCAGCAACCCGTCCAGTCGATTTTCCTGAGACTTGGCCCTCCAACTTCCCACTGCATGGAGCGAGAAGGAGAGGAAGAACAGGAGAAAGAAAACAATGGCCAAAGAGTGGCCGTAGAGGCTCTTCCAGACGCCCCCCTTGCGCACGGGCCAAGGGGCTGTGCCAGGCTCTACGCGGGATTCCTCCTCTGCCGCATCCAACGGCCGGGACTCAGCCGACCCCGCCTGACGGAGCCGAACGGTCAACAGGACATACATGCCCATCTGGAGGAACTCGCTTTCCCAGTTCTCGAACGTGGCGCTGCTGAAATGGCCCGTGGTCAGGTAGCTCCAAAACGGCAGAGACGGCAAGCCGTACTGGGCCAGTTCCTCGTTGTGGACCTGCCATCCGGTGAGGGCTTGAGCCACCAAGAACACAGCCATAAGCACAAACAGCACGATCGACAGCCCGTTGCGACGCCACATGTTGCGCTCCTGAGGCAGAGCGGGCCCGCAGGCCCGTTCCGGGATTACTTTTTGTTGGCTGCGCTCTGGTTGCCGCCTTGCTCGGCGAGCAACGTGAGCTTTTCGTCCGTCGCCTTTTCCTCCTCCAACGTCTCCAACAGGTAGGGCAGGGCGTCTTTGTAGCCCAGCTGTTTGGCCAATGCCGCGATGGTGCCGTAGGAGGCGATCTCGTAGTGCTCCACCTTTTGGGCACCGCCAATCAGGGCGGCGTCGCGCACCGGGCCCTTCTCAATGGAATCGATCACTTCCTTGCCTTCCTCCACCAGGCCTTCCATCGCTGCGCATTTGATGCGCTTCAGGCGGATCCCCAGCACCTCCACGACCTGGTCGATGCGTTCGATCTGCCCCTGGGTCTCTTCCAAGTGGGTCTCGAAGGCGGCGGCCAGGTCCGGATTCTCCGCAGCGCGGGCCAGGCGGGGGAGGGCCTTGGTCAGCTGCTTCTCGGCGCTGTAAATGTCGGAGAGCTCGTGCACAAACAGTTCTTCAGCGGTCTTGATGGCCATGTGGGCATCCGAGTTAGGAAGAGCCATTACCATGCCCCGCTGGTCGGCGACGATGCGTGAAGGGCCGGTTCAACCAAGGTTATGACACGCGCGTAGCGGAGGAAACGGAGAAATCTGCACCATCAGACGTGCCCAAAAAGGGAAGCGGTCAGGGCGGGAGCCATGCGCCCTGTCAACGAGGGACTCCCCGGGCCGGTCGCCGCCATGGGGGTTATGATGGCCGTCCCCCCTATGGCGTAGTCCCATGCGCTTGAGCAAACTGGACATCGCCATCGGTCACTTGGAAGCCGCGTGCGCGCTCTATCTGGCGGGCCATCACCCCGCTACCGTCGTACTTCTGGCCGGCACGGCAGAGGACATGCTCCGCGCGCTGCCCCCGGTCAACGACACCCCCACCATTGGCGAGCACATGCTCCAGGTGGCCAGGCAGATGAGCGCCCGCCAAGATCTGCTCTACCGTGACATCAAAGAGGACATGGTGGGGCTGCGGAATGCAGTGAAGCACGCGAACCGAGAGGGCGAGCACCACGTGGATCTGTTCCCCGTCGACGAGCACCGCTACCTCTTGGGCGCGTTGCTGAATGCGTTTCGCTGTGGGGCTGATTTCTCTACGGCCATGACAGAAGCGTATGTGCGGATCGCCGATGCCGAAGGATGAATAGCCTTGCGAAGCGAGTGAGCGCAGTCAGACCTTGGACTGTCGAACCCTAGGGGTCTTCGCTTTCGCCCCGAGGACCGCAACGATCGTCCGGGCGGCGTAGCCCAGTTTCAAGGCCATTCTTGCTGCGGGGCAAGCGCAGCGTTGGATCTTCACGTGTGACTGAACTGGCGCTCGGCAAGATTCCCGCATGGATACCCCCGACGTTCCTGAAAGTGGCTTGACCATCAAGCTTTATCGCGAGAAGGGCAGTTGCACGCTTCGATTGGAGGACCTTCCTGGCAATCCTCCGAGCGACGACGAACTTCTTTGGGTGGATCTGTGCGGGGCTCCCAATCATCAAGCCGAACAGGTGTGGCGCGCGCTGAAGTTGAATCCCGCGTCCCTGCCGAGCAGTCCCATCGCCACCAATCCCCGGCTTGAAAAGTTCGCCGACCATTTCATGGCGCGTGTAGTGGCAGTGTTGCGTGGGAGGGGGCTGAAGTTCCAGGGCGCGGTGTTGACCGTCGTGGCTGGAGCGAACTTTGTGGTGACCCACCACGACGAAAACATTGCCTTCTTGGCCGATCTGCGGGAGCGGGAACCCGAGAGCGCCCGCGACATCGGCTGCTTGGGCGAGGCGAGCTTCGTGGCCGCATTGTTGGATTGGCATCTTTCCACGTATTTCTCCGCCGTCGCGCTGTTTGAGGTGGAGATCGAACGGTTGGAGAGTCGGATCTTGTCTGATCAGCCCCCTGGGCGCTCGGCCCTGCCCGAGCTCGCCGCGCTCCGAGCCGCGGCCTCTCGGCTCCGACGGATGCTGGCACCGCACCGAACTGTCTTCGACGGCCTCTCGCGGCCGGACTTCGTGCCTGACGGGGCCGAAGAGGTGGCGCGGCACTTGCGCGATCTGGACGACAGGTTTGAGCGAGCGTTGGACGTGGTTGAGAACGCCCGAGAACTCGTTGTTGGCAGCTTCCAGCTCTTCAGCACCCAGACCGAGCTCCAAACCAACGAACGCATGAAGCTGCTGACCTTCGTGACGGTGGTGACCGGCTTGCTGGCCGTCATCGCGGGCGCGTTGGGCATGAACTTCGATGCCAACTTCTTCGGCATGAAGACCGAAGGCTTCTGGATTGCGGTGGGCGTCATGGCGGGGTTGGGCGCGGCCTCCATTTTCGTCGGGCGAAGGCGAGGGTGGCTGTAGCTCTGCCCGGGTCTGTGGCGGAAAGGGGTGCTGCGAGGCGCAGGCGGAAACCAGACTGAATCGGCTGAGGCGGTCGTCCCTGGTCTCAGCTTCAGGTAATGGATCGGAGGCTGCCGCGTCAGAAAGTTGGCGTCCTCCTGAGGGATTCAGACTGGCTTTCGATCTTCATGTCTGCCATGAAGTAGTCTGGGATGGATGGTGAAGCGCAGGTTAGAAAACGATGCAAGGGGGAGTGAGGAGTGCTCAGTATGATTCGCTTTGCAGCGCGCTCGATAGGATTCATGGACGGCAAGAGCTGACGGAGTTCGCTTCGGATTGGTGCCTGCACCGCAGTCCTAGCGAGGATGGCACAGTGGAGGTATGGAAAGGCGCGGCGATGGGGGCCGGCGTTGAGATCTTGTTGCTTCCGCCCGTGTCCGCTTCCAGCGACTGGGCCATCTCGACGCTGGTCACCGTCGGAGGCCGGGTCGAACATGTCATGCGACGCGCGTTTCGGATCTGACGACGAGTGGCTGCTCAAGGCCTACGACGGCCTTCCTTGGTGCAGCCAATACTGGGTCAGCAGGTAGGCGGTGCGTCGGTTCGTCGACGTCGACGCCAAGCCAGGATCTGTCCCACCACGGCCGTGAGCAGCAGCAGGGCATTGGTCACCACAAACACCGTTGACCCCAAAAGTGCACTGTAGACGGTGAAAAGGGTGGACGCGGTCATCTGACCGACGAACAGCCACTTGGAGACCGTTTCGGGGTGGGGAGACTGCCACTGTTTGATCATTTGCCGGACCAGCGTGGCAATCAACACGACGGTCGCAGCCCAGCCGAGAACATCAGGATGCATGGCCGCTCACCCGTCCTTTGGAGCGTGGACAGTTGGACCGGCGTGGTAATGTGCCGGGCGCTTGTGAGGCTCCTCAATGATTTCCTTGTTGAGGATGCGAACCTCGCCGACCATCAGCAGGCGCATGTCGCGCACGATGTAGTCGGCCAACGCCTCATCGGTGATGTCATCCCCGGCGATGTCCAGCCGGAAGCCTTGGCCCTGAATCCCGCCCCCGTTGCTGAAATCAATCTCGAAATCAAAGCACACCCGCTTATCCATGTTGCCCTCTCCATCGGTGAGATTGGGCGGCACTGAAAGGCCGCTTGCTACGCTTAGAAGGCGATCATCGGCGTAAGGAGGGCAGCCCACAACTGGCCCCATGCCCGGATCTGAGGGCAGGCTCACTGCCGTTCCCGCTTTCGGCGGTCGTAGAGTTTCATGTCCGCGCGATTGATGGTATCGGCCACCGATTCCGAGGGCCGACCAATGGCGCATCCGCCGGAAAAGCGGATCGGTGCCTCGCCGGCGCGCTCGTGGTAGGTGTCCTCCAACACCCTCAGCCTTTCCAACGTTGCACCGGGGACGAACACGAGGAACTCGTCGCCCCCGAGCCGAACCACCGCTTCCTCGCCTTGGAGCGGGGCGGACAGGAAAGCCACGAAGTCCACCAGCACCTTGTCGCCTTGTGCATGGCCTTGGGTGTCGTTGACCTCTTTGAAATGGTCCAGGTCGAACACCAGACAGCCCCACCCATCGAACTGCTGGTGGGCCAGATCGGCCAGGTAGCGGCGATTGAACGCGCGGGTGAGCGGGTCGCGGGTCGCCAAGTCGTGGAGCTGCTGCTCTTGGATGTGTTGAGTCGTGATGTCTTGCGCGTGGCCCAGCACGTAGGGCGGTTGGGCTTCTGTGTCCAGCACGTTGTGATACGCCCAGAAGCGGCGCGACCCGTCCCGGGCAACCAGCTCCATCATCCCCGAGTCGCTCTCGTTTTCCCGGATGCGATCCAAGTAAGCCTTGAACGCGTCCTGCTTGCTCTTGGGAATGAGCTCGGCCAGCGATCGTCCGACGACGTCACCCTCCGACAGGCCCAGTGAGTGCGAGGCCGCAGGGTTGACCGACGTGACCGTCCCGTCCAAGGAATGCGTGCAGATGAGGCCGAGGCTGTGTTGAAAAAGCCGGCGGTAACGCGCTTCGCTATGCGCCAATGCCTCGACCGCCGCCCGTTGCTCTGTCACGTCCTGAATCGCGCCGATCAATCGGGCACCGTTCTCGTTCTCCTCCCGGTGGCCCACCACGTGGACCCACGTGCGCTCTCCCGAAAGCTTGCTGGACGGAAGGGTCAAATCGATGGGCACACCCGATGAGATACAGTCTTCCAGGGCGGCCTCGAGCCGCTGCCGTGCGCCGTCCGGATACAGGGCAATCGCCGTGTCCAAGCCGGGCACCGCGTCGTCAGAGACGCCATGGATCCTCCGGGTCTCCTTGGTCCATTTGACTTCTCCAGTTCCAAGCACGAGCTCCCACCCGCCGACCTTGGCCAGTGCATTGGTGCGCTCCAGAAAGACCTGGCTTCTCTGAAAACGCCGTTGCAAGGCCTGGGACTCGGTGACCCGCTCAAGAAGGCGAGCGCGCTGCTGCATGCCGACTGCCGCGGCTTGGGCCAAGCAGGACAGGGCTGCTCCCTGCTCCGCTGAGATCGTTCCCGGGTTTGGGCTGAGCAGGCAAAGCGTTCCCACGTTGTGGCCATTGGCGCTGATGGGCGCGCCGACGTAGTGGCGGACGAAAGGAGGACCCAAGACCAACGGGTTGGTCGAAAAGCGGGCATCCTGGGCGGCGTCTGCCACCTCAAACAGCTCATCGGACTGGATGGCCCAGGTGCAGAAGGAAATGTCGCGGGGCGTCTCGTCCACACCGGGAAGACCTATCTGGGCCTTGAACCATTGGCGGTCCCCGTCCACCAAGGAGATCAAGGCGATCGGCATGCCCGTCATGTTCCTCGCGGCCTTGGTGAGAGCATCGAAGAAGGGCTCGGGATCGGAATCCAGGATCCGCAACGACTCCAGAGCAATCTGACGGGCGGCCTCAGCCATCGGTCACCTCTATCACGGTAGGCTACCGCTCTAGCTTACTCAGGGAATGCGTCTGGGGCCGGTGAACGCCAGGCGGAGTGGCCGATTGGGCCGCCGTGCCTCCGGGCCGCTCCTGACAAGCCGGCAACGACGGCGACTTAGACCGCTTGGCGATAGCCGCCGCGTGGCTATTGAGTCGCTCGGGCAACCCCAGGGACGCGGGGATAAGCGTCAAGCTTCTCGGGCCACTCAGGTGGTCAGGCGCGGATCCGAGACGGTCCGATATGCGGACTATTTCGCAATGCTACGGGTTTCTGTGAACAGCCTTGCGGATTCGACATTTAGTCAAACACCCCGGGTGGTCGCCTCTTGCGAACGTGAGGTTTCGATCAAGGATGAATGTATCGAACATTCAGGCGGGAGGGTCTTATGAGGTTGTCGAATGAGTGGGCCAGCAAATGGCGTCAACGTGTGGCTACAGTGGATCAGCGTTCCGCCGACGCACTGCGGGCACTGGCCGAGTCACGAAGGGCGAGAGGCCTGGTGGTGGGAGGGGCGGCAGCCATGTTGTTGGGTCTGGCGGGTTGGTCACTACGGCCACCGCCGGACGACGGCGAAGGACTCTCGCAGTTCTGCAGAAGCACCGCAGGTGGCAACCTCTTTCGAACGAACGCCTGCTATGACCGACTGCTGCCGGTGCTTAAGGAGCTCCTTGAGAGTCGCAGGGATGGGTATGACGTCCAACGAATCGGTGAAGCCTGTTTGCGCGTTGCTGAACGCTCAGGCTGGGATGCCTGCTCGGTCACGGTGACAGGTCTGTTCTCAACGCGCAGGACCACGATTGAGTTCTCCCGGGCCGTTGCTAAGCCATTGGTTGTAGCGAGACCTGGAGAGGGACAATGAATAGTCATACACGGGACCGGCCTCCAACTGCAGCGGAGAGGGGGGCGTGCTGATGCCGCGTCTTTTCAAGCCTCAATCCCCGCAGCGCCTTCCCAAGGTCTTGCTTCCGGAGGCCATGCACCAAGCGCTCCAAGTGCAAGCCAGCACCTCTGGCGTGACCATCGCCGAAGCCGTGCGCCAAGTGCTCACGGACGCGATCACCAAGCCTCTATCCCCGTCGCAATGCCTGGTGCCTGGGCCTCGCATCGCGCTGGCTCCGGTGTCAGCCCCAGCAGAGTTGGTGACGACGTTGAAGTCTAGGGCATGGATGGAGCAGGTCAGCGTGGGCGAAATAGTGCGACGTGCGTTGAACGATTTCCTGACCGTGCCAGCACCCGGCGGTGCCCGTGTGCGACAAGATCCTGGCTTGGGGACACTACATCCACGGTCGCCAGTGGAGGCACCCAGAAACTCTCCAGACGTTGTTTGAAAGTCGGCTCATCCTGCACCCGCCTGATCCGCCCGACGACACCGAAAGCGCTTGGAACTGGATCAAGGCATGCTTGCCAGCGCAAGTGTGGACGCGCATGGAGGCTCCAACCCCAGCAGAGCTTAAGCGCGTCATACAGACCGAGACGAAGGCCAGGGAAGCCTTGCTTGCTCCGCGCTTGGAGCTATCCGAGGAAGAGACGGGGCGTTGCTTTGACGTGCAGTTAATCGCCGGACTGGCCATGACCGTCGCCCGTAAAGGATGGCCAGAGGGGCCATTGCTGCATGGCGCGTATGGCCGCCACTGGATCGTCGAATCGACCGCGCGAAAGAGGGAAGATATCCTTCTGCAGGACATCGGATTGCGAGTCTGGGCCGAGACCATGGCCATGAAGGCCAATCGCACCACCCAGAAGGACGCTGCATCCGATGAGACGCGGGGCTCCGAAGGGTTCCTGGTGACGCACGAGACGGGCAACTGCTGAAGCCGTCCTTGGGCAGGCATGGGGGGCTATTCCTGAAGCGCCGTTCAGGCCTAAGAGGGGGCTCCCTCTTGGTGCGTAGAGATGGCCTCCGAGGGTCCGTAGCCTTTCAGTCACCAACTGACGAGGCAACCACCCATGACGAACGCAACGCCGATGTTCCCGCTGTCCCCGGAATACTTGGACTTGGCCATCCTGGGCCTGGCCTGCCATGCCACCCACGCTCGGGCCATCGCTTCTGGGTTGGAGGTACACACGTCCATCGTGTGCGAGGTGCTCACCCATGCGGGGATTGAGCCGATCCTGCCGCCTCGCACGTTCCGCTTTGACAACATTGATTGGGACACTGATGGGGAGGTGGTTGAGAGGCTTCCGCGCTCGGGGGAAGTCACGGTTGAGGACTGCCCTGAGCTTGATGATGAGGAGATGGAATACAAGGCACTGAACGACTTCAGCGATCTGCATGGCTATTGCATCGAAGGCTGCAATGCCACCGAAGTGTCGGGCGCTTCTTGGCCCACCACGGCGCGGGAGGCGGAGAGCCTGGTGAACGAGGCGAACTGGACGGGGGAGCTGCGCATGGGCAATGGGCGCTACGCCTTGGTCACGCATGAAACGTTGGCGCTTCGCTATCCCAAGCACCTCGCTAACCTCCGGCTTAAAGTGGGGCCCAGCTACGCCGAAATCGCGTCGGCGTGGGCATTTGCAGTCATCGAGGCGCAGAACGTCGAGGGCTTTCAAATGTGGACGGACAACCTGTTGGACTTGGTGTCGCTGGCACTCGAATACCATGAGGAAAGAAAAGAACAGGCATTTGAAGCTCTCTGGTTGGCGATGGTTGACATGGGTCTCAAGGATCCGCATCCCGGACTTGGCGAGGCCATGTCAGCTATGGAAGCATGATCGGGCCCTAGCCCGCGCCCGGAGTAGGCCATACGTAGTGCTGCCCGCGGTTGATCACCGCGAACACGGACGGGGGCTTAGTGACTTCCAAGGCGAAGCCCTTGGACGTCGGTGAAAACTCAGCAAAAGCCTGGCCTGGGTCGTTGAGGGTTTACAGCCGCCTCGTGAATCGGCACGATCGCGGTTTCGCAAAACCCAGGAGGAAATAGCGTGGCATTGTCGCTGGAAGAAATCAGGAAGAAAAAGGCCGACGCTGAGGCGCAGGTTGCAGCGCTTGAAAAGGCGGAGCAGGAAGCAGTGGCGGCGGAGGCCGGAGCCAGCTTTGCAGGGGTCTTCGAGACCTTGCAGCAGTTTGGGCAGCACTACACGTCGAAGCAGAAGAACGAACTGAAGGCATTGCTTGAGCCGCGCAAGGCGGTTTCCGCGAGCGCCGGCATCAGTCGCGCCCCGAAGTTCCAGATCCCGGACGGCACCACTTGGGCGGGCACTGGACGTCAGCCGAAGGCCTTCCTTGCGTGGGCTCAGACTTCCGAAGGCAAGGCGTGGAAAAAGAAGCACCCGGAACAGGAATGGCCGGCGCACCCTTTCAAGGTGTGATTGCCATTGAGCGTTGCAGACAGAGCCCCGGGAAACCGGGGCTTTTTTTTGGGGCGTTGAACCAAAGACAGCCACGCTCAGGCTGGGGCGGAAGCCCCGGCGCCGAGCCTTTCTTCCCCAAAAGGGGGCTTTTCGGGCGCGGCCCTGGCCGCGTTCTTTTGAGCTCTTGAAGACAGAAAGCAACGGCAAAAGCAGCATGGAGCAACAGCGCTCTGGGAAAAAGGCAGGTGGGGCCTCGGCTTCCGCCGGGCCCGGTGCTTGGCTGGAAAATGTGAGGCGTTTCAGGGTTTTTCAGCGATTCGCGGCCCTTCCGGCAGTTTTGATATTTAGTCGATAAAACGTTGGGTGAAAGTATTGCGATTTTTTGGAGGCAGCTTAGTTTGAGTGGGTAGCGAGGGAATGCCCCTCTTCAAAGGTTTTCGCATGATTGCTTGCGTTATTGACCAGTCAGGCTTTGTTGCCCCTGGTTATCGGGGGGTCTTCTAATGGCTCACCACCACGCCAGCCCCCTCCAACTCAAGACGGGCGAGTGGGGCGCCCGGGTGCCCGCCCAGAATGTTAGGAACGGCGACAGGCTCACCGTGGTGGCCCGGAGCGGCAGCTCCTGGGAAGCCGTCGTTGTCGGCGTGGTTTGGCAAGGCCCGGAGGCCGCGATTTGCCAAACCGCCCGGGGGCTCATGCAGTGTGGGTGCTGCGGGGAAGTGGGGCAGAAAGGGGCCCACCCCTTCTCAACGTATCCGGCAGAGATGCGGCGTTGTGACGATTGCGGGGGGTCGGCATGAAACCCCCAGCAACGAGTCGCCGCCGCCGCTATTTCGCCTATCAACGCCGCTCGGGTGGTCAGTGTTACTTCGACAAAGCCATGCACGCCCAGCGGTATCCCCACACCATCGGCCATTACCAGCTCACCCGCTTCCTGGGCACTTCCGCGCTGCTGACCAGCGAGGAGGCGGCCGCACAGGCGTGGCTTCCTATGTCCAGGAAGCGGGCGTTATGACCAACCCTTATCGCCTGCACCCGAGTCAGAAAGATCAGCCTCTGGTCGACACGATTCATGAGGTGCGGATCGACTCGCCGAGCAAGAAGGCGTTTCAGTCGTTGGCCAAGGCGCAGCGATTGAGCATGCGAGCAGCGCTGACGCAGCTCATCGAGCAGCACGCGGAGATTCGCGAGTGTTTCTCACCTCGCCGTCCGCGACCTTGGGCGGGCATTGCATCCACTCAGCGTTGTCCTTACGACGCCGCTCTTCCCGAAGTGGAGGTATCTACGTCCGCCAGCATGGCCCTGCTGATCGACGCCAATCGCGCCGGCATAAGGCTGACCGAGGCCGTCCGGCAGTTGGTATGGCGGTGCGTGCAGGCGAGCGAGTGAGCAAGACGGCCTTTGCGAAACTTGGGCAGCTAAGGCTGTCTTTTTTGCGGCCAGAGATCTAAAGCGACCGGTAGTCCTACCCGATGCAGCTGCGCACTGGGGAGCTTGCTGCGCCACACGCCAGGTGCGGCGGTTCTATCTCATATCGCCGCTTTTTGGGGAGGAGCAGCGGCCGTGTGCGACCTTCTCCCGATACTCATTATTTCGATAGTGTGAGGTACCTCTATGAAGCTGAAAATCTGCTTTAAATCGAGCAGAAAAACGCTTTAGTCAAAAAATGATCGGATAAATGTGTTGTCAAAAGTTTGCGGCATCGTATTCTGAAATCAGAGGACAGAAATGTTCTCTTCGCATCACTACAGGAGATTGTTCCATGTTCATCGTCACCCTTGCCGTCTACGCCGCCAGCGTGCTGTTCGGCCTTGCTGTTGGCTCCGTCATCGGCGACCGGATTGAAGCCAATCCCCACTTTATCTAAGGAAGCATCTAATGAAACTTCAGTTCCTACACGAAGAAGGCGTCGCTGCGGCCGCCGCCTACGAAGCAGAGCGCAACCGGCGCAACGAAGATCTGGAAGCCCAAGTGAACACGTGCAGGCGCGCCCACGGTGCCGCTGGCGATGAGGCCTGCAGTAAGGTCCGCCATTCGCTCTCTCACTTGGAAGAGCATTTCGCTCAGAAGATCGAGGAGGCGAGCAAGCGTCGAGACGAGTTCGGCTTTGCGGACTACCAGCTCTACAACTTTGCCTACAGTGAGCTGCGCGAGCAGGTGTTGACCCTCCAGTTGGAGGCATTGATGGAGCTGGAAGCCGCCGGAGGCCATGCGTGAGCACTCAACGCGACCGCTTGTCCATGATCCCAGCGCTCAAGCCGTTGACGACCCGCGACCACTTGGCGTTGCTGCACTTCCTTTGGCTAGGCGTCTCAGGCCTTGGAGCAGCCAAGCTGGGATGGGAGATGGTGACCCACCCCAGGGCCAAGCTGTCGGACATTGCCCTGGGCGTGCTCCTCTGCCTGGCTCCTGCAGTGATTGCGGCCACCTGGGCGCTTTGCCTGTTCGGCATCGCCCAACACCACCAGCCTTTTTGAAACCCGAACCCCTGACAACCACGGAGGACCTCGCTCGTGCGAAAACTTTTCAACAAACTGCTCAACATCGCCCTTTTTGGCATGGTTCTGTTCGCCCTGGACCAAGTCCCGGAACGCCTGGATCGCATGTCGCAAACCGCCCAGAACCTGGTTCAGCAGGTGGGCTACTCGGGCCCCATGCAGGGCATCCCCTCGGGCGTGCCAGACGGTTACGAGTTCTGATGACCCCCGCACCCTGGCCATCGTCGGAGCTCGTTCGCCTCGCATGGGCGGCACGCCGGGATCCTCTTGCCCGGCAGCACCTGCTTCAGGCGTTCCAAGAGGGGGCCGATTTCCATACCCCTCTGTCCAGCAGCGATCTGAACGACGACCTGTTTGCCGTCCCTGGGGATTGCTTGGCCGGGGTGGTGATTCGGGAACTGACGGGCGTCAAGGACGCCGAAGAGTGGCTGCACGCGTTTCTTCGCGCGCACGAGTTGCATCAAGCGCTGCCACCTGCTGTGGGAAGCGCTGGCAAGCGGCGCTTCTGATGACCGTGAGCACGCAGTAACGGGTGGCCAGGGCTACGCCTTGGGTTTCGCCGCCGTTTCCGCTCGCTTACCGAACTCCTTGCACCATTCGAGCATGTCTTGCACGTCCTTTAGCAGTTCGTCCGGACCCGGAAGCCAACTGGGGGTGTCGGTGGGTTGGGAGTGCTCGAATGCCGAATACTTCGTCATCATCCCGTCGATCAGTGCGCAGTCTGTTGGCGTGATTGCACTGAGCCGCTGTAGCTTGTTGAGCGTGTTGATCTCGCGCCGGTAGCGGTTGATGACGCCAGAGCAAAGCTCGTCCTCTACAGAGCGTTCGACCAAGATTCGGAAGTTGCTGCAGGCGGCCTTCAGGGCAAGGTCTTTCAGCTGCGGGTCGAGCTTCTTGAGCTGTCCGATGCTGCTGATCATCTGGTTCAAGCCGGATTGAGGCTTCAACGAGAAGGTGTTGATCTGCGCAGGCATGCCGGTTTTGCTCCCATCGCGGGCGATCGATTCAACCGCGACCTTGACCGTAGACTGATCGAGGTTGGCTCGCTGCTTGGCGGCATTCTGTAGGAGGACCATGAGCGACAGCCGATGCGTGAACACGATCACCTGGCGACGCTCGGCCAGATCTACCAGGCGTTTGGCGACCGCCTCCTCAAAGCGCTGATCCAGGGAGGAGATGGGGTCGTCGAAGATCACGGGCATGCCCCGTTCAAGCCCTGTCGCGTCGGCCAGGAAGGCCGCCAACGCCACGATGCGTTGCTCACCCTCGCTCAGGATTTCCCGATTCTTCTGGGCGCCTTGCGCGTCCTTCAGCTCAACGTAAAAGGTGAACGCCCCTTTGCCTTGGGATCGATACGACATGCGGACAGGAAGCGAATGGCCCCCTAGCGCCTGCAACTCGGCATTGAAGCGGTCGCAATAGCCCTTGGCCAACTCCGACTCGCCAATGTCATTGCTTTTCGTCGTCAACTGGCTGGTTGAGGTAGACCGAACAGCGGCCTCCACCGTTCCCACGCGTTTGAGGCGGATCACGTCGGCCCATACCGCATTGCGCTGCTCCGATAGCCACTGTTGTGCTTTCAGCTCTGCTAGGCGGGCTTCTTTCTCTTTCCGCCCCGTCGGGTCCAGCAAGCCCGCCAGCGCGTCGCGATCAGCGGTGGTTGTCTTGACCTTCTGATCGTAGGCGTTGGTCCACATAGACCACTGCACTGCCGGAGCCGCCGTGGCCTCGGCCATTGCTTTCAACCTCGCATGGATGGCTTCAAGCAGCTCAGTGGCTTGGGGGGCTTCCAAGCCAATAGCAGCGCACTGGGCCTGCCAGGCGACATCGGTGAGAGGACTGGGCAACGCTTTCTTAAGCGCCGTCAGCGTGTCTTCCGCGCTCTTAGCTTCTGTCTGCAGGGTGTCGTTGAGGTAACTCTCAAAGCTAGCCAGACGGGCCTTTCCCTCGTCTCCCAACGGTTGCTGGCAGAGGACACAACAAGCCTCGTCTCCAACGTGGGGGAACGGGAGATCACGGTAGGCAAGACCGGTCGAATACGCCTTTGCAGCGTCCCAAAGGGTTTGCCACACGGCGTCTCCGACGCCTTTGAGCGGCAGCCCATTGAGGAAGGCCGTGGCATAGGTGGTGGCGGCCTGGCGCTTGACCTCTGCATTGCTGCGGGTCTCCAGGAGGGCTTGGGCCTTCTCGTTGCTCAAGCTCTCCCTCAACGCCGAGACGCTTGTGGCCATCTGCGACAAGCGTTCCAGCTCTCCGACGGCCTTGGCGTGGGCCACTTCAGGATTCGCCTGGGCCAGTGCGGTCTCCAGCGCCAAACGCTCATCGTTCAGTGCAGCGGGGAAGGCGCAACGTTGGTTGATCTCCTCTTCGGTCAGTTTCGCCGTCAACTTCCGGAGGACCGTTGCAGCGCTGCTCTGCGCGTGGTCTTCCGGGATGATGGGCAGTTTGCTGGTGAGCTTGGCGGCGCGGGCCTTCAATCGGGTGGCGAGATCGTCTGAGATGTGGATGAGCATCCCGACGAACCGCATAGCTCGGGGAAGATGGGTGGCGGTGGTGGCGCTGTCTCCGAACTCCAGCGCTGTGGCTGAGTCGAAGACCGGCACCGCTTTCAATGTCGCGTGGGGGCCGTCGGATGCTTGCCAAGTGAGATCAGCAGACGATGTCGTGCCGTCGGATCGGGTCGCCGTGACTTTGATTAGAGCAGAGGCAGCATCGGGGTTCTGCTTGAACACGTTGCCGTGGATGGATCCCTTGGCCCGCGCGCCGCAGACGTGCTTCATCAAACGAGCATAGCCCGATTTGCCGGCCCCGTTGGGTCCGTAGACCACGGTCATCTGGCCTTGGCTGAGATCCAATGCCGCGTCCTCGCCAAGGGCATTGACGCCGCGGATGGAGGAGACCGAGTCGATGCGAAGCTCAGCGGCGGTGGGTGTCCCCAAGATGGTTCCCGGTGCCAAAGCCGGGTGGGGAACGTCCAGTGTCTTGGCCGCGTCGGCCAGGCAGTGAGTCGCCAGCGCCTCCATCTCCTCTTCGTTCGGCATGCGGCGGTGCTGGATCACCGTGGAAGCGGCCATGCGCAGCCAGCTGGGGCGGCCATTCAACCACTCTTCCAGAGTCGTAGGCGCAGCGGCCCCATTCTTGTTCGCCATCGGTCACTTCCCCTGTGAATGGCCAGAGCCAGGAAGGCTCCGTCCCCTTCCTCAATAGTGACGCGGGTCACATTTAGAGGCAAGTCGGTGATTGTCGTAGGGGATGGGGAAATGGTTTTCGCGAACGATAGGGATCAGGCCTCTGAGGGGGCGTCGATCTGTGCAGCGGCGAGGAGAGCTGCCAACTCACGGTTCAGTGCTCGGGCCTCTGCCCGCAGTTCGCCCCAGGCCGGCGTTTTGCTCCCGTCTAGGCCCGTAATCAATGAGAGGCATGCATGGGCACGCAGTCTGGCCGCCTCCGCGGCTGGCGACGAGGGCTTGAGGGCGTCCAGTGCGGCCAGTTGGATTTCCAGCAGGTTGATATCCACCAATGCCTGCATCTGCTCCGGTGCCATCGGGCACGGAGCATGCCGCCGCAGCCACCACCGTCGAAGTCGTTTCAGCACGTTCTCTCTCCCTGAGATCGTTGACGTTACTCGGGAGGATCGATGTCCACGCCACGGCTCTGGGCGTAATCCCTCACCTTCGTCAGCAGCTCTCGCTGCTGTTCGGGTTCAAGCCGCGACATCACCAGCAACGTCTCTGCCACTAGATCATTTGTGGCATGGAAATAGGCGACCGGCATGCCAAGTGCTTGAGCCAGCTTTTCCATCGTTGCAGGATCCGGCACGCGATCTCCTCTCTCGTAACGAGAAATCCTGGGAGCGGCGGAGTTTTCCTCGTCCAACCCAAGCACGGCCCCCAACTCTGCTTGCGTCAGGCCCTTGGCAAGCCGGGCCTCGCGCAAGCGGCGGCCAAACGTGTGAGCTGGGGCGAGAGGGGCAGGCATGGGCGATCACGAACCGGGAGCAATCCCCAAGTCTGCCGCTTCCAATGCTGCACCGCATTTGCCAAAATGGCAAATGAGGCCATGGTGGCCGGGATCAGGGGGATGCATGAAGCAAGCGATTGCAGCCGTGGCCGTGTGCTTGGCGTTGGCCAGCGGGACGGCCAACGCCCAGGACGGCATTTTGGGAAGGATCGGCAAGGGGTTGATGCAGGCGGGCAAGAATGCCGCCTCCGCGCCTGCGACCAAGCGTTATTTGGAACCCGCCGGCACTTACTGGGACGACGGCGACCCGCCGGTGCTCGACGGCTACACCCGGATCCGGTGGGGCTTGGCGGCCACCGCTTCGGCCGGTTTCGGCATGTGCGAAGACAACCTCTTTGCCCAGGCCAAGGCCGGTGCTGCCCTGACACCGGCCATGCGGACGCACTGCATTGGCTCCTGGGGCCACCAGTTCAAACGCGTCGGCCTGCAGGGCGATCCGGCGTCTGCGTTTGAGGCCAAGGCGCAGCAGGTTGCCTCCACCGACGCGTTCTATCTGCGGCCCTACATCGACGTGGAAATCGACCCCAAGACCAACATTCTCCACGCCTACGTGCTGGTCATGAACCACGACTGGTATCCCCGCTCGCCTGACTTTCTTCCGACGGCTGTTATCGGCCCTTCGCCGTTGGGCAAAGGCAATGCGGTGGTGGGGGTCGAGCACGGTGGGCGTTACCACGCCGCGCTGCGACTGAAGCCCGAAGACGCGGCCGAGCTGCGAAGGGTGGGGCGCGACGCCACGGGAGATCGAATCTTTTTCAAGGTCGTGGAGGGCAGGTTGAAGCCCAACGGCCTGCCGGACATCGTTCTGCAAATCGACCGGCTGGAGATCGGCTACAAGAACCAGATCATCGGCATCACTCCTTCCAAAGACAAGGACGCATGACATGAAGCACGCACTGATCTTGGCCGCAGCAGCGGCACTCTTGACCCTGACCGCCTGCTCTGGTGACAAGGGCCCCACGAAGGAGGACGGGGTGAAGGTCGTGGAAGGCTTCTTCACCGAGCAGGGAAGGCAGGCAACCCTCCAGCGCTCTTGGCGGTTTGAAGTGACCGATGCGGGCGGCTTGGATCTCGACTGCGAGAAGAAGCCCAATGGGGATCAAGAGTGCATGGTGGGCGGGTCGGTAAAAGCCCAGGGGTCCATCGGTGGCCAGCCCACCAAGCCCGAGCCGAGCACCCTCAAGCCGAAACTGCGTGCACTGTTACGCCCGCAAGGTGAGGGCTGGCAGGTGGTCGAAGTGAAAGATGAAGGGACGTCTGCAGGCTAAACGGGCCGCAGTCCACCGCTTGACTGCACGCCGGTCTCGATCAAGCGTGCAGCCATCCAATAGGGGAGATCACCGTGAACCGCTATCCGCCATACCAGCCGTTGCATCCGCCCACCGGGCCGGCCGCCATGATCCTCCCCAGTGTCATCTTGGGTCCGCTCGGGCTGCTTGCCTTGGGTGGGGGCCAGGAGGCCATGCAGTCCAGCGTGTTGCTGGGCTCGCTCTACTGCGCTGGGGGCCTGCTTATTTTCGCGTTCTTGGCGTTCTGTCTAGCGCTCCACATCCGAGCGCAGCGGGTCTGGGAGTGGCATGTCCGCACGGGCCGAATGCCGTATTTCCCGACGCACGGTTTTCTCAAAGGGGCGCTGCTCGGGGGCGGGTTGGGCGTAGTGACGGTGGTGGCGGCCGCCGTCCTCGGGTTCAAGTATGCCGAGCATCCGGTCTATGGCGAAATCGCGACCTTGGCCTTTGTTGGTGCCTGGCTGTATGGCGCTCTCGTCATCGGCGTGCTGGCCGTGGTGTTGGGCTGGGTCAAGCGCGCGTGGGATCGGACGACCGTGCCGCCGAAGTGATCTCACTCGCTCAGCGGGACCCAAAAGCCCTTCCATTCGCGCACGGTCTTTCCTGAGAGGCTAGTGGCAATAGGCGTATAACGCTTCTGAAAGCGCTGACCTTCCCATTCCACGATCTGGCGGGTGAGCGCATTGGGGTAAGCCTTGTCTAGCGCCGCGTCTCGCTCCTCTTGGGCCGTTCGAGGCAATACGCCAGTGTCCTTAAGTGCGCGCTCCACCTGGGCCAGCGTGGCCTTGGCGGTTTCGATGTCTGCACGGAACTTGTTCGGATTGTTTCCCGAATAGTTCTCCCATTTCTCGTGCAAACGTGCCAGGTCTTGGACGGCCTTGGCGTGATCGTCGAGCGTGTAATCGGTCATCTTTGCTTATTAGGCAGGCTGGGCGGCCAGGAGCATGCCCGAATCGAGGCCGCCGGGCCAGCGGTCGACAAATGGCGGTCAGGCCCCACCGATGGCAACATCCGACTCATGACCGGGAGAGTAAAAGTGGCAAAAGCGAAGGAAGAACCGGGCAGGCCGGATGCGCATTTGGAAGCCATCGTGCAGCAGGCCCAAGCCATCACGGAAACTTGGGCCAAGCGGCACGAGTTCTGGGAGGATTCCAGCCACAAAAACCCGTTGGAGCACTACGACACGGAGCCTGGTGAGGGCGTGTCTATCCTGACGCTGTGCTCCGACGGCATGCCGGCGCGGTGCTTGAACGAGGGAAGCCGAGAAGCCGACGAGCTAGGGGAGGAGTTGGCCCAGATAGGCCTCTACCTCGAACTGGACGATGCCGTCACTGCCAACTACTACCTCATCGAACACGAGTCGGCGTTGCAGAAGCAGTTTGATCAATGGGCCCAATGGCAATGGACCTGCCGCTTGATCGAAGCTGACACAGCGGACGTTTCCGGGGACGTATACCAGCACTTTGCGGAGCATCCCGAAGATCTTTACCAGCTTCCTCACCGTGACTTCGAGGAGCTGATCAGCAGCGTATTCACGGCGCGCGGTTGGAAAACGCAGATCGGGCCCGGCACGGCCGACGAGGGTGTGGACGTCCGGATGTGGCTTCAGTCTCCCTTGGGCGATGCACTGACCTTGGTTCAAGCCCGGCGGTATGCCAAGCACCGCCCGATTGGCTTGGAGGCCGTCGCGGCGCTGGAGGCGCACAGCCTACGCGAGGGCGCCTCTGGGATGTTCGTGACCACTTCCCGTTACCGTCGCGTTGCACAGAGGTTTGCCAGTCGAAACAAGAAGCTCTTGCTGGCGGACTCGTCGGACGTGGCAGCATGGTGCCAGGAGGCATCTCTCGCCATGCAGAGCGCTAAGGCGAAGGCACTGGCCCTAGAGTCGCTTGATTGCCTGATGGCGGAGGTAAGGGCGGCGGGCACGCACCCAGCGTTGGTGCGTTGCCTCAAGCGATATCCGTCTTTCTGTCTGGTGCTGCGGGAAACTCCAACGGGCGCGCTGCTTTTGCCCATACCGTCGGATGAGACGTCGAGCGACGGTCAGGCAGGATACGTCTTGCCGGTGTTGGATGGTCGCCTGAACCACCCGTCGCCGGACCGGAGCGTGTTCCGGGCCATTCGCACCGTGCAAGACGGCAAGGTGAGCTACTGGGGCGCTGGGGATCTTTACAGTCGGTGGGATGGGGAACCCTTGGGGTTCGATTTCTGGGACTAATGGCTCCTCGCCATCGTCCACTCATACCAGTGGCTTCCGGAATATCTCGTTTTCGCTGGGTCGCGGCGGGTGAGATGGGCAGGGCTTAGCGTTTTGCCAAAGTCGGCGGAAGGCGGCATAGTCTTGCACACATTACCAATCAAGCATTTAGCGGACATCCCCATGGGCAAGAAGGGCAAGGCAGCCAACGAAGCTCTCTTTGAAGAAGACTACGTGCTTCGGTCACTCGGTCGGATTGGCTATGACCCAGACGTGGCCCTCACCGAGTTGGTCGCCAATACATGGGATGCGGGGGCTGCTAAGGTTGCCGTGATCATCCCGGGGGAAGCGGGTGGCTTGCTGTCGGTGGAAGACGATGGCCATGGGATGACCGAGGACCAGTTTCGCAAGCGCTGGATGACCTTGGGATACAACCGGCATCGCAGCCAAGGGGCGAACGTCCAGTTTCCGTCGGGGCGTCGTGATTGGGTGCGCATGGCCTTCGGGCGCAACGGCATTGGTCGCCATGGCCTTCTGTGCTTCTCTGATCATTACACGATCGAAACTTGGACGAACGGCGTTCTCTCAACCTTCGTGATCGGCACTCGAAATCAGCCGTCCCCGTTCTACATCCAGAGCCACGAGACAGGCACCCGTTCGGGCCATGGCACCCGGTTGTTGGTAGAGGTTGAACGCCACCGCCCGGATCCAGATCGGATCAGAACGGTCTTGTCGGGACGTTTCCTACACGATCCGCAGTTCATCGTTTCGGTGAACGGCCAGTCCGTCCCTCTGTCTGAGCATGAGGGCCTCCTAGAAGAACGCAAGATTCAGGTCGAACCAGGCTTTGGCGTCACCGCGTATGTGGTGGACACAACGCGCACGGCCAAATCCACGCGTTACCAAGGCGTGGCATTCTGGGTGAGCAATCGGTTGGTAGGGCTGCCGAGTTGGACCGTTGGGCCAATGGCCGTTCTGGATGGGCGGGTGCGCTTTGCGAAGCGCTATGCCATCGTGATCGAGTGTGGGGCAGAGTGGCTGTCCGAAGTCGAACCGGATTGGTCGAAGTTCAAGAATACCGAGCGCACCGATCGCCTTTTCGAAGCAGCCAACGGGTATGCGCAGGAAATGGTCGAAAAGTTGTCGGCCCACTTGATTGAAGAAAACTCAGAGGACGCACTCTACAAGAATCGAGAGGATCTGCGCACGCTGCCTAGGCGCTCCATGCTTGAAGTGGCGCAGTTCACGAAGGCGGTGGTGCATGACCAACCAGGCATACCGCCTGAAACGCTCAATAAGGTCGTCAAGGCAGTCATAAAGATTCAAAAGGCACGAAGCGGTTCAAGCTTCCTCGACAAGCTGATGCAGCTGGATGAGCACGACATCGACGGGCTCGACAGGTTGCTGGGGCAGTGGACGGTGGAGGATGCGCTTACCGTTCTGGACGAGATCGACAGTCGGTTGTCCATCATTGCGGCCATGGAGAAGCTCAGCGGTGACCCAGAAGCTGACGAGCTGCACACCCTTCACCCGCTCGTGACGCAGGCGCGTTGGCTGTTTGGTCCTGAGTTCGATAGCTCGGAGTATGCGTCGAACAATACCCTGCGCACCGTCGCCACCAGCTTGTTCAAAGGCAGAAAGGGTGGGCAGGCGTTTGCCAATGCAGCGAAACGCCCTGACATTGTCGTCCTCTCCGATGCGACACTCTCTGTTGTTGGGACAGAGACTTTCGATAATGCCAGGGATCAGCTGGTGATGATGCGCGATGTCCTACTCATTGAGCTAAAGAAAGGGCGCTCTGAAATCGGTCGCAAAGAGATGAATCAAGCGGCTGAGTATGTCGATGAGCTCGTCTCCAGCGGAGGCATTGAAGGGGTTCCCTTCTTCCATGCCTTCGTGGTCGGTCATTCGGTCGCATCCAATATCTCGACCGTCACTAACCGGGAATACAACGGGGCCCAGCGTGGACGCGTCACGGCGACCACTTACAACCAGCTCGCATTGACGGCGAATCGGCGCCTTCATGGGCTCAAAGCAAGAATACCCTCCCGTTATGAGGAGGTCTCTGGTTACGAGCTTGTCCAGAAGGTCATGGGGACGCCCAGCCAAGCATCGTTCGTGCCCCCAGCTGCGTAGTGCACTGTTCCGTGCGTGTCCGACAAGTGCTTCTGGCCGCTAGCCCATGGGCCCCCTGCACGTGAGTGTCAGCTTCTGGTAGTCGACTCGAACGGGGTTGTAGAACTGGCGATACCAGTTGAACGCCAAGGTCTGGCCCACGTTGTGCTCGTTGCACGCCGGCAGGCCTTGCTGGGTGCCAAAACCGCCGTTGGGCGTGCATCCGGGCTGGCCCGTGCAGGTGGTGTAGGGCGTCGAAGCCACCACCGACGATTCGGGCCACTCCCAGCGATACGGATTGTTGGTCTTGCCCACCAAATCGGACGCGCAGGCCTGGCGGCACACGGCCAAAGAGGTGCCCCCGCTGGTCCAGTTGTAGTCGCAGTAGTGCATGCCCATGTTGGAGACGCACTCAAAATCGTAAGAGTAGGCGTAACGGATGTTTCCCGCGTCCGAAAGGGCGTTGCATTGCTCTTCGTAGAAGGCCGACTCGCTCACGTTGGCGGGCCAGTTGCCGGGCATCGGGGCCGGCGTCTCGACCCGGTGGATGGGCACGTTGGCGATGGCCCAGTCCAGCTTGGCTTTTTCCGCTGGCGTCAGGCGCACCACGGCGTCGGGATACCAGTAAGAAATGCCACTCGAACCCGAGGGCGGCGGCACGTCCTGCCCATCGGCGGAGTGCCACGCCACCACTTGCAAGCTCCCATTGCCGCAGCGAGCGGCCGTGGGCTTGCATGTGCTGACCTCGTTGCGACGAGCCCCGGTATCCACCCAGTTGGACCAGCCGCCGTAAGTGGGGCCGGGCAGGGCGGTGGTGCCAAACGGGCAATGGGTGAACATGTCCCGCGATCTGACCTGCTGCCGCTCCCAGATGTGCGTCCCAGCTTGGCCCGACGGGCAGGGTTGAGAAGTGGGTAGCCATTGATCGCGTTCCTCCTGGGAGGTTCCAGGGCAGGCCTGGCAATCCCTCGCCGTCACAGCCGCCACCGTCTGGGCTTGAACCCACACCTCGGGATGCTCCCACGCAGCGTCTGAGTTTGGATCCACATCGCCAGCGGCGCAGACCTGGCGTGTCCGCACTGTTTCCGTGCCCCACGTGCCCGCCGGACAGCTCGCCCGGGCCGCCGAGCTTTCCGATTGCCGGCACGGCACCAAGGCCGGCGGAGCCGGGGTGGGGACCGGCGTTGGGAGCGGCTGAGGCACCGGAACGTTGGGCGCAACAGGAAGCGGCGGAACCGCAGGGGAAGGAGCAACCCCAGGGCTTGGCGACACGCTCCCAGGAACGCTCGGCACTGCATCGGGCGCGCTGGGAGCGGTGGATACGGGGCCAGCCGGTGTCGGCGTTGAAGGGCCAGGGACGGCGGGCGTGGAGGGCAGGGGAAGCGTGGGCACCACGGCGACCGACGACCCGGCGACCAGGCCTGAGTAATAGACGACGTCGACCACGGCCCCATCGGCCCCGCACGCCAATCCCAGCCCGGGGACGTCCAGGGTTCCGCCGTTGCCCAACAAAACACTGGTGTTGCCCACGATCACGTCCCGCACGTTCGCGTCGCCCGCAAGGGCGGAGACGAACGGCACGCAGGCCCGCGCAGGAAGCCCGGACAGCCCCACGGAGAAGGCATCCCCCGCCAAGCGCACCGTGGCCGGGGACACGGTCACGGCTCCGCCCCACGCGTTGCTCATGGTCGCTGCGCTGGCTTGGCGGAAGTCGGCGGGGGAAAGCCCATCCTCAAGGACGTTCAACGTGCTGACGCCGCGGAACGAACCGACGACGCCATGGGACCGATCAACGCGGCTGGCCAGGTCCCGAACGTTCTCGACGTCCGACGCCACGTTGACCCGAGTGGTGACGCGGGGGTAGACCCAAAACGCGGCGGCGCCCATTGCGGTGGCAACCCCCAATGCGAGCAGCAACTCGACCAGGCCAAAGCCTGGGGCAGGAGAACGACGGCGAGGGCGGGCATGCGGTGTCATGCACTTCAGCATGCGACACAACCGCGTTTTGACAAGCCCTGGCGGCGGTTCTTGATTTTAGTCAAAAATCTTTCAAATCAATGGGTTGACAAAGGTTGGTGATGTGGTTGGATCGTGTTGTAGGAGCAGTTTAATGGGTAAACCGACCTACCCACAAAAAGAGAGTGACGACATGAAGATTCATCCCATCGAGCCCGCTGCCAGCACCGACCTGGCGCATTTCCAGATCCACACCGCCGCGCGGTTTCTGGATTGCACCAACGGCTTGAATCAGCTGGCCGACAAGCATCGCCGGATCCAGCGCTTGGCCACGCGCGCCCGTTATGAGCGGCGTGGAAGAAGGAAGAGGAGCGGTTCGCATAAGCCTTTTGAACCTCGCCCTGCTCTTTGTTGGTCTCTTGGGAGTCGCGGTGTTCGATGACCCCCGCCTTCTCAAGGCGGCGGCGGTGACGGCGGCCGGATTGTCATCATAGGCAACGACTGCTACGGGAACTGCGAAGGGACGGAGGGGAAGCGAACTCCTGCTTACCCAAGACCTCAGCAGCCAAAGCAGATCCGGCCGAGAGGTCATTTATCGCCCTCTTGCCTCGCTCATCCGCGTAAGATTGATCCCAGCCTACCATTGCAAACCGGTCATGAAGACAGAGGGTTTCCGCCACACCATGCGAGACACGATGGGTGGGCATACCTACGTTGTCACCATCACCAGTCCGACCGATGATGTCTTCCACTACTTGGCGACGGTAGACGGTGTGGACGTCAAGGTGCGGGAGAGGGGTGTGATCCGTAATAAGGGCGACGCGATGCAGCTAGCCTTGGCCGCCGTCGAACGGCACATCGCAGACCTGTCTCACAAGATCGCCCACGATTCGACTACGGCAAGTTGATAGCGCACCAGCGTTGTTCTGAAACTGCGGTTCTCGCAACCGCGTGTGGCTAACCGCCGTGAGTGGATCTCTGGCGCGCGTGGGAAGCAGGGGCTGCCTCCCCTTGGGCTGCGGCCTTACGCCAAGATCTGGCGCAGAAGCAACAAGCCACCGACCGGGTTGCCGGCGTGATCCAGCGAGCGGTCCAAACTTCCCCACGGGGCGACGAACAGCCGATCCAGCACAGTGTTGGGCTGCATAAAGCAGCTCATGTCCCAAGCCGGGAAGCGCCGGGTTTCGATCAGCGATTCCCAAGCACATGGAGGTTGGTGTGGTCATCGCTGGCCCTGATGCGTCCAATGGCGCCTTCTATGCCATCGTTTGGTCCCTCCACGTATTGGAGAAAGCGGGCTCCATCGAAGAGCATCGCTCCTGTCACGCCGCCTAGCCGGTTGAAGCGTTGTGCACCGCGCACGATCTGATCGAGGCGGGTGGAATCAATTCCCGGGTCGGCAACGCTTCGGTAGGCAACGGCTCGCAGCATGGATGGGCTCGTTTGAAGTGGATTGAACACGATACTCCCTAGTGGTTCGCCGCGCTTGGCCGATCCAGTTCATCGCGCACCTGACTAAATCGGCTTCACGTGAGGCTCAGCAGCGCAGCACGCTGCCTTCTCCCTCGCCGCCTGATGCTAAGCCATACGCCACGGTTGGTAACTTGAATGTGCGAGCGGGACGCGAATGAAAGCTGTGGTGCGGCTGGTGAGACTGGACGGTTTCGCTTGGTCTGGGTCGAGCGCGAGAGCGCGGGTCCGCAGGCGGTGTCCAAAGCGCTGAAAGTCCACGCCCGTTGCCACATGTGCGACAGTGATTTCGTTTCAAGCGAGCCCATTGGGCTGACATCGATCTCCGGTGGCGCCGTGCTCAGCTGCAGCCATTGCAGCAACCGCTAGGCGATAGGTCAGGGCCTCTTCGACGATCTCCCTCCGGCATCACGCTGACTGGCGCTTTGATCGACGCGTCAAATGCCGCTGCAAAGGCGATCCCGGCGTCACTGCTCCAAAGGCGCCAAATCTCCTCCAGACCTAGCATGGCATTCGCGTTGCATCCCGGACAAGTGACCCAGACACCCGCGTTATCCGTCTGCAGTCCGCCACCGATGGTGACGGTGGACCTAGCTCGGCACGCTTGGCAGGTCATCAGGATAGCTGCAGATCCAGCCCTCGCCCCCTTGCTCAGCAGTGTGGGATCGACTTGGTGGATTACAAAGACGGTCGAAGATTGCATTGAACGGTCAACGCGAAGAGAGAGCGCTGTCGGAAGCGGAGCGAGCAGTGTGAGATGTTTCTGACCAAATATGAACAGGATCACTGATGAAGACGGGTGCATTGCCTGGACTGTTCAATCAACTCGATTTCCCGGTTCCAAGCACTAGTAGGAGGTCAGAAGTGGGCGGTTGCAACGGCAACAAATGACGCGGCTGGCTTTCACGCCGATATCACGCGGTTGTGGCGATCTTCACTTGTAGCGGACAGGGGACTGCTGAGCGCCAATGGCCCGGGCGCTCAGAGGTGCTGCCACCCCACGGGCCTGCAGGACCCCCGCCATGGACCTCCTTTTGTCTCTTGCTCTTGTGATCTTGGCTGCCGCAGCTGCGTTGGGGTTGCTCCAACTCGCAATCGCGCTTTTCAAAGCGCCGTCGTGTCGGCAATGGCTGCGCCGCGGAGAACCGAAATGATGCGTTCGTTTCGCTACGCCTACCAAAAGGCTCGCACTTGGCACAGCTCCGTGCCGACATCGATTTGGGCCGGATTTCGCTATTCGTTGACTGGCGACACGGGCTACTTCAAGTCGCACGGTGGATGGCGTCTGTCTCGCGTGCACCGCGGAACTGAATCGGCGGAGCCATGAGCGCCTCGGTGCTCAAGCTGAGCCTGGCGAGGCAGTTAAAGGATTAGGCCCTGCGCAGCCTGCTCGGGTTGTTTCGCCCGGAGAACGGCATGTTGTGGTGCTGTGAGCGCGCCTACCTGGACGGCCGAAATGGTGGGCAGCGCGTGGGCGTTGCTCTCACCGCTGCCGCTGCCTGATACTGAACCCGTCCATCGCTGGAAGCTCCCAAGTCGGTCGTCCACGGGCGACAGGCGGGACGAATCGATCAACCCGGTCAACAACGAGCAGCCCGATGATACGCAGCAAGCTGGCTCACAAGCGCGTTCTCGCCCAAGGCGGATCAGTTCTGGTCTGGTTGACTTCGTTCAGAAAAAAGTACCTCTTCACCGCTAGTGGCATCGGGACGCCTGGGCAATACGGTATGGAGCTACGGCAGGACACGAAAGCAAGTCGGAGAGCCCTCCAAGTGCGCTTTGCGGGATCGAAGTTTCATGAGGTTTTCGTGAGCGATGAATCCGCCTCAGTGATCTTTGTCCATCGGTCTTTAACGTCGGCTGGACCGCGAGACGGGATATTTTTTCTGTGCAGCACTTCGGTCGTTGAGGCCGCAGTCCTCGCGCACCTCGGGGCGACGCTGCCCTACCAGGTCAAGTCTCTTGCAGCCAGCTTGATCTAGGATGGTCCTAACCATGGCGCATCCTTAAGCGTTCAGAAGGACCGCAACTTCGGTCCGAGCCCGCCTGCGTTTTCTACACAGCTGATCTACTCTTGGCCTGTTTAGACTCACTGGTTCCGAGTTGGAGGTGGCCCTCAATGCCCAAGTGTGCAGTGGTGTTCGTGAGCGCGGCGGTGGAGGGCATCGGTGATGAGCGCTTGGCCGAAGTCATGCGTGCAGGCCGAGAGTTCAATGCCAAGTGCGGCTCGCATGCAGTCGTATGCTTCGACGGCAGCAGGTTTTTAACGTATATGGAAGGCGCAGCGAGTGCGGTGGCTGCCAGCTGCGTTTACACCGAGTCCGTCACCCTGCATACCGAAATCGTTGAGCTGGCGCGGGGATCCATCCAGCAGTTGCGGTTTCCTGCGCATGCATTGCTCTTTCTGCCGATTTCAGAAGCCGAGCTCAAAACACTGATGAGGTCGAACTGGGTGAATCTCTCCCAACGCTTCGGAGGGAAATTCATCCCAGAAACGGGGATGGAGCGGCTTGCCGCATTGGCCGGCAATCGTCCCGATGACGTCCCGCGGTGATGGGTAACGGATTCTCTCTGTAGGCCGCCCGATTCACGTTGCAAAGTGGAAGCAGGGGAGTCATCAACTTGAGGCATTCGACAGGGGCATGCCATGCGGTTGGAATTTACTCACAGCCACATCTACCCAGGGGCCACTGCGTCCCTGACAGGCGAGCAGGCTGAACCGGGCGAGAGAACCACCTGCTTGGTCGAGCTCAGTGATGGCGTGGTCCTCTCGACCAGCTGTCTGATTCAAGGGGGTGAGATCCTGCTCTCCATGCCGGACTACCTGACCGCTCGTGGGGCGAAGATTCCGGCAAAGGACTGGGTGCTGAGGGAGGATCTGGAAACAGGCGCCTGGAAGGCAAAATCAAAGGTTGCCGTGTAGCACTTGTTGCTCTTCCCGACCCGTCAGGTTGTTGGGTCTGAAGCAATCTTAGGAGCGTGTCATGCCAAACCGTGCGGTGGTTTTTGTGAGTGAGGCCAGCCCCACCCTTGGCCTTGGGCGGCTGGTTGAGTTGATGGCCGATGCGGAGCGGTTCAACAGGCAGGCCGGCGTGACCGGGGTGACCTTGTACGACGGGGCCAGGTTCCTGTCCTACATGGAGGGTCCGCCCGATGGCCTTCGCGTTGCCTACGCCAGGGCATCCGAAGCGCGCAGCCACCTGAACTTGATCGAGTTGGCACGGGGACGTGTCTCGCAACGTCGGCTGCCGCAGTGGCCTATGCGGCTGTTTGAGGCCAAGGAGGGCCAGCTGCAGAGCATTGCGATGGCAGACTGGGCCAGCTTCGCTCAGCGGGGCGACGCGGACGCAATGAATGCAACGGCGATGGATCTCCTTGTGCGCTTCACGGGAGGGCCGTCTGCCTCCGTCTACGTGGGGCTCCTCTCGAAGCCACTCAGCGAAGGAGGGGCGAAATGAGCACCGTGGCGACTGGTCTGTCACCCGGCGGAAGGGATGCTGGGGTCTCCTCTCGCGCTCCCGATGAAGCGTTGGCAAAGCTGAGGAGATTCCGTCTGCCGAGAGCAGAAGTCGTCCCAACTGGCTTGAACCAGCTGCTGACCGTGTGGAAAATTTGACCCGACCTTGTGGAACGGCAACCCACATGAACATTCTCTTCGTGGACATTGAAACCTCCATCTGTGAGGTGGTTGGAGTTGGACTAAGAGAGCTCGGCTATGACGTCGAATGCTTCGAATCCACCTCAGGAGCCTTGCGCGCAGCGCAAGCGAGGCACGTCGACGTCGTCGTTCTGGATGTGCCCGCCAGCGCTGCCGCCCGACGCAGTGCATACAAGTTGGCAGACGAGCTTTGGCGCGATGGCATTGCTTTCTTCTTTACCTCCACGCTTCATCCGAACGATGTGGTCTCGCAGCGGGAAGAAAATTTGGGCGCACGGCGCAATGACCGTGTTGCGCGGAGAAGAAAACCAAGCGGTGGGCTACGTGGTCGTCTTTCGGGACCGCACTGCGGAGCGCGACGCGTCCGAAGCCTTGGCGCAAAGCGAGCGGCGTCTGGGGGCACTGGTGGCCGCGGCCACCCAGTCGCTTTACTCAGTCTCCCCCGATTGGCAGCACGTCGAGCAGATTTATCGCCAAGGGGACATGGCCGAGCTCAAGGCCACTGGGGGCGCCTGGCGTGAACAGCTGATCCACCCCGAGGACAGGCCGGAGGTGGAATTGGCCATCGCTCATGCCCGAGAGCTGGCTTCGCCGTTGGAGGTCGAACACCGCGCTTTGCTCGCCGACGGCACCGTCCGTTGGGTCCAGTTGCGCGAAGTCCCGTTGATGGACAGCGAAGGGAACGTCAGCGAGTGGTTCGGTGCAGCCTCCGACATCACCGATCGCCGCGTGGCTCAAGAGCGCTTGCAGCAGTTGACCGCAACGCTTGAAGAGCGGGTGCAGGCCCGCACTGAAGAGCTGATGGCGATGGAGGAGCGGCTGAGACAGGGCCAGAAGATGGAGTCCCTCGGCCAACTGACCGGCGGCATTGCCCACGACTTCAACAACATGCTCACAGCGGTTTCCATGGGCTTGGAGCTGTTGGAGATGCGCGTCGGCCAAGGCCGTTTGGAGGACCTGGGTCGCTACGTGGAGATGGCTCGAACCGGGGCCGACCGGGCTGCAGCGCTAACCCAACGACTGTTGGCGTTCTCTCGCCGGCAGACGTTGGCACCGTCGGCCATCCACGTGTCGGCCATGGTGAACGGGATGCTCGACATCCTGTCCCGCTCTATCGGGCCCTCCATTGAGATCGAGACGCGGTTGGATGCAGTGGAGGACGTCGTGCGGGTGGATGCTCCGCAGCTGGAAAACGCCCTTCTCAACCTGTGCATCAACGCGCGAGATGCCATGCCGGATGGAGGACGCATCTCGATTGAGACAGAGCTCTCACACGTCGATGGCGGGCTGGCGGAGCGTTTGGCGCTGACTCCTGGACCCTATGTTCGCTTGTCGGTCCGAGACACGGGAACCGGCATGGACGCACGCGTTGTTGAAAAGGTGTTCGAGCCCTTCTTCACGACCAAGCCGATCGGGCAGGGCACGGGGTTGGGCTTGTCGATGATTTACGGATTCACGCGCCAATCCGGCGGTCAGGTGGCGGTTGACTCCATTCCGGGGGGGGGGGGGGGCACGACGATGCACCTTTATTTGCCGCAGAGCACGGCGGATGCCGATGACCGTATCCAGGAGATGGCCACGCTTGTGCCAGCGACGTCGCCTGGTCGTTCGGTTCTTCTGGTAGAAGACGAGACCGCCATACGCACGCTGGTGAAAGAGGTGCTGAGCAGTTTGGGCCACCGCGTGACGGAAGCTGCAAACGGCAGCGACGCCCTCACTGTGCTTGCCAGCGAACAGCACTTTGATCTGCTGATCACGGACGTGGGCCTGACGGGCTCGCTCAATGGGCGACAGGTGGCGGACGCGGGCCGGCAGCGCCGTCCGACCCTGCCGGTGTTGTTCATCACTGGCTATGCAGCAAGCGTCGCGGTGGGGGCCGGCCAGCTCGAGTCTGGCATGGAGATACTCAGCAAGCCGTTCGCCGCGGGGGAGTTGGAGAGGAGAGTGACCGAGTTGTTGCTGGAAGCCGTCAAAGCGTCGAACGAACCGTTCCCAGCAACTCCCGCAGCGTGAAAGGCTTCTTGAGCAGCATGACGTCGTTTTGGAGGAAGTGCGGGTCTGCGCCGGACACGCCCGCGTAACCGGTGACCAGCAGGACCCTCAAAGAAGGGTGGCGTGCCATGGCGTGCTCGGCGAGATCGCGCCCGTTCATCCCCGGCAGGCCCACGTCCGAGATGAGCAGATCGAAGGGGGGCTGCTGCTCCAGGCGCTCCACAGCCGATTCGGCGTCGCCCACCGCAGTGATGTCGTAGCCGCTGTCTTTGAGAACGTCCTGCGTCAATTCGCGGATGGCTACGTCGTCCTCTACAAGAAGGATGCGAGGGGTACGAGAAGCAGTCACGGCAAACCCGGTTGATCAAAAATTCGGGGGATCATGCAGGACTGCGAGTAAAGCGCTAGTGCATCCCTGTGATGACGGCAATCACTGGAAGGCGAGAGTGCCGTCGTGCCTTGACGCGGTCTTGGCACGAGCGCTGGATACTCCTTCCCCACCCCCTCCAGCCTGGACACTTCCGCTATGGCCCGATCCGCCCCCGAACTGCCGGCATCGTCGCCCCACGCCCTTCGCGTGGAAATCATGCAACTGGAGTGCGGTGATACCGCGGTGATCGTCGAATTTGAATCCGAACCGCCCCCGTCGTGGCGAGCTCTTCTGACGAAGAAGTTGGCAGACGTGGAAGGACTTGAGCTGGCTTTCGCCCAGTTTGAAGGGCGGGTTCTCTACGTGCTGGGTGCGGAGGGGGGGAGGGGAGGAAGCGTCCACAGGGTGAGTCAATTGTTGCGGTCTCTTCCCGGCCATCCTGGGGGCTCAAACTTGCTGGATGAGCCTGTGGGCCGGGGCGTCCCGGGGCCGGAGCAGGCTCTAGCGACGCACGCCTGAGCGCGCTGTTCAAAAGACGAGTTAAACGCCCGGCCGGAAGAGAGGCCGAGCTCGGTTCGATGGCGCTAGCATCGCAGATTGATCACGCAAGGCAGCTATGTACGTTGAGGTATACCACCGGGTGGGATTTTGGGCCCGGATCACAGGGGCGGAAGGTTGGCGCTGGCGGCTGGTGGCGCCACGCGGGCATGTTTTGATGGCTCCCCGGGAGACGTTCGCCAGTCGGCAGGCGTGCTTGGCGGCCTTGGCTCTGCTGCAGATTGGGCTCAATTCAACGGTGGAGTCGGCCGGAGATGCCCCCAACGCGCTGGGCGCGGCCCCCTCACCATGTCCCGCCCTTTCAACGCCATGACGGCGACCCCCAGGTTGGGCAGGTCACGGTCACATCGCCGGCATCCCATGAGGGCAGGGACTGAGCTATCGGGGTGCATTCGCTTGAGTGTGACTCCCTTCGTCGCAGGGCGAGCAGCGCCGGAGTAAAGGGAGCAGTTGAGGCCGGCGGCGTTCGCGTGCACACTGCTTTTAAGCAGTCAGGGTTCGAGGGCCATGGGCACTTCCAAGCCGGCCAAAGATTTGAGACGGGTCACCTTGTCGGTGGGGGAGCAGGTTTACACCTCCGAGATCTGGCGGATCAGTGAAAGCCGCTGGGTCCTCCTTGCTGTCGAGGTGCACGGCGTGGGCGCGCGCTCCGGTTTGGGAATCAAAGCGCCGTCGTGCCTCCAAGTGTTGGAAGCGGGGGAGCGGATCGCGTCTGAGATTCTCAACAAACCCTCTGGCTGAATTGGCGTTGGAAGGTTCAATCGACTGAATGGATCCCAAGGACGGCAGATGAGCATTTTGAACGTGTTGCTGAGTGCCGATCACTTGGCTGTGACCGTCGATACCCTGGCGCAAGACGCTCAAACGGGGGGGCATTCGGAGGGTGCCAAGTTGCTTCTGCTGCCTCAGCACAACGCCGTCTTGGCCACGCGTGGGTCGGCCCAGTTCTTCTTAAGAATCTACGAGCTCTGTCTCCAGGCCAGTTTCCGAGTGGACTTCACGATAGAGCGGCTGTCCGGCGAGCTCGGCGGCGTGATTGATCGCCTCTGGCCAAACTACGTGAGCGCGGCTGCAGCCGCTGGCATCCCCGTCAGCGCTATGCACACCGAGTTGGTTTTGGGCGGCTGGTCGGCGCACGCGCAGCACATGGTCGCCACCGCTTATGCCAAGTCCGAAGACGGCCACCCCGCCGTGGTTCAAGCGCTGGTGGGAGGCTTGGCGTCGCCCGGCGAGCCCTTACGGAATCAGCCGGCGAGCATGGAACGGGCGGAGTTGATGGCAGCAGGACGTTTGCAAGCCGCTTACCTCAACCGCGACAGCGAGCGGCCATTGGCGGGCGGTCGTCTGCTGGCGGCAATTCTCTCAAAGGGCCAAGCAACCGTTCTGGATCTTGGAAGTCTCTAGGGATCAGGGTAAAGCGTCGATTTGCTCGGCCACGAACCTCAGGCCATGACGCAAACCAAGTAGAAAGTCTGCATTGGAGCCTGGCTGCGGAGGCACATGGTTGTCGACGATCATGGGCATCAGGTGGGCCCATGCCAGGCGCACAGCGGATGGATTGGCAGAACTGGCCACCAACGCCCTGACCGCGTACTCCAAGGCATTGGTTTTGCCCTCAGCGTTGGACAGGCGCCTCTCGCACTCGCTCAGGCGGAGCTCCAACTTGACCAACGCATCCGTCTCATCCTCGTGCATACACCGCTTCCGTTGGCTGGCCACCGAATCGTGGCCCAGCAGCAGTGTGGCCCCAAGCTCAAGCGTAGGAAACCGGTGAGCGTTCAGCTTGACTGCACCGTCAATCGGTCCCTTCAGTCAGCGCGTAGAGGTCCGCTCTTGGATCAGGGCTCGCCTAGCGCTGGTGGTGAAGTTGGTTGGCAGAGCTCTTCCAACCTTGCTCGTGCCACTGCCTGGCGGTTGTCGCACATCGGGCAAGTGAGCACGGCCGAGCCGTCCAAGTCCAGCAGGCCATGCCCTGGCACCAATCGCAGTTGTCGGCCGCACTCCAGGCAAGCGCAGCTGACCCGCGTGACCTGCAAGAGCAGGCCGTCCGCCCGCAGCACTCCTTCAACCTGATCGATGAAAAAACGCCCAACGTTGGGCATGAAGATGAACAAAAAGCTGAACAGAGGGGAATGCATATGATGCACCGCGACATCCCCAACGGAACCTCATAGGAAAATTCAATTCTGAAGAATGCAGCTACGGCATCGTCCCCGCTGTCCTCGCGCCCGATACATGAGCGCGGTTCGATCCCACTGTTGCCGCAGCAGAAATATGACCAAGAGGCGCGCTGTACGCTGACAGCCCACGGCACAGCGAAGGGACCGAGCGGCGCTGTTGGAAAGCGCTCAGCCAGTACGTTCACCAGCAAAAAGCCAGACCAGCGGCTAGGCGGTTTCGACCACTGGTTTGGTGCGCGGCGCACGTTGGCCTAGAAAGGCCAGTGGCTAGGGGTGCCGATCACGACGATGCCCTGAATTGCCGGGGCGTCACCTAGGGCGAGGGGGAGTCACCCCGTTGGTTCGGCGGCGCCAACTGGGGTCAGCGCCATAGCGGAGAGTTTCACGATTGTCGCGTCCATCGGACGCACGGACATCTTGCTAGGACGGAGGTCAAGCGCCAGTGAACAGGCTTGGGTCCAGCCGCGCGGGAGGGCTACCCAACCTGGATGGCGGCCAGAGCGTCTTTTGTTGAGAGAGGCCGGCCGTAATGCCATCCCTGGCCGATGGCGTCCGGCGCGATCCGGTAGAGCAGCAAATCTTGCTCTTCTGTTTCGACGCCTTCTGCGATGACATCCAGCCCAAGCTCACGTGCGATGCGATACATCCCTGGCAACACGGGCCGCAGGGGGGAGTCCTCGTTGATAGCGGCCACGAACATGCGATCGATCTTGATTCCTCGAAACGGCGATTGGGCGAGGTGGGAGAAATTCGCGCTGCCCGTCCCGAAGTCGTCGATCAAGAACCGGTATCCCAGAACCGAGAGGGCCTGCATGTTGCTCTTGGCGGTGGCAGACACGAGTTCTTCCCGTTCGGTGATTTCGATGCGAATTTGTTCGGGGAGCACGCCAAAATCGGTGGTAACGCTGCTGATGTAGCGAACGATGCACTCTTGGGCCATGTCCACAGGCTCGGCATTGATGCTCACGTAGAGGTTCCTGTGCTCCCGCAAAGCGGGGGCGAGGTCATTCATGGCACGGGCCAGGACGTATCGAAAAAGATCAGGACTCAGGCCGAGGCGGTGGGCGATGGGCACAAAGATGGCCGGCGGGATTTCATCGTCTCCCGGCGGGCGCCAGCGGCTGAGCGCTTCAAATCCCACGAGCTCCCGCGTGCCAATCCGACGCAGGGGCTGGTAGGCCAGTTCGATCTCGCTGCGCTTCAGCGCAAGCACCAGCCGTTGCTGGATGGTTTGCCGTGCCGTGATTCGGTGTTTGATCAGCAGGAACGCCAGCAACAGCCCCGCCGACGCCCCGGCTGCCAAGATGGTGGTGAGCAACGCCGAGGGCAGCTCGGACACCACGTGCCTAGGGCTGGTGACGAAGGCGCAGATGTCAGCCACATGGCTGCAATGCTGAGCTTGGACGACAGAGGGGTTGCCGACGCGGCTGGTCGGGGACAAGGTCCGGAATGCAAATGATCGGTCCTTCGTTTCGATGCTGATGGAGCTGCTGCGCGCAGGGTCCAAGCTCTCGAAGGCAGACGGAGAAGACACGGTGAACGTGTCGCCTTGGGCGATCAGATTGGACCCGGTGTAGGGGGAGCCAACGAGATCCGATGCATGCCAAATCCGGACACCTCCGCTGGAGAAGCGTGGAGCGGGGAGGCTGTAGGGGCGCGAGCGCCCCCAAAGGGCGCTGCAGACAAGGCGTCCGTCTTGGATGCGACCGATGTCGCTCATATAGCTGGAGCGAAACGCAATCTCTTTCAGCGAGTCAATGTCGGCGGCCGAGCAGCGAGGCAGCCCTATGCGAGACGCTTGTTCGGCCGCGACGCGCCTTGCGAGAGAGATAGCCTCCGAGCGTGCCACCGCGGCTTCTGCCACTGCCTCCGATCCTTCCTTGTCACGGACGTAGAGAATGGCTTGGGCGACGGCGAGCATCGCCAGAAGGCACGCCGTCGTGGCCCCTACGACCGTCAAGGCATAGCGAACCCGATCCTTTCGAACGCTCAAAGCAACCCCCGATCTGAAACGCGCCATCGCTTCGCTGGGCTTCTCGCCTCATTTACCTTGTTACAGGTTTATCGGCAAGCTGCCCATGAACTTCAGCCCCACCTCCACTGGCTTGCAAGCCTTGATCGAACAACCACGCATCTGCGTCTGAACTGTACAGCCGCAGGCCGTGAGCGAGGCGACCGCCAGCGTTGACAACTGCGGCGGCCAATTATCGTAGATCAATACTGTTACACGGTTGGCGTGGGCAGGCGCTTGGTCGAGCCCAAGCTTGCGAGGGCACGCCTGCGCTCTCCGTCAGACACCCGATGCAATGGTGCTGTGGTGCAAGGAGCGGACGGGAGAGGTGTCGGCAGCTTGTGGGCGATGGCGCCTACTTTGGGGCGATGGGCGCGCTAGGCTGCTCTTTGATCAGCCAAGCGAGGAAGGCCAAACGATTCGGGAGAATTTCAGGTCGAACGCCCAGGCGCAAATTGCATTCGAATTCGTCGAAGTAAGCCATTCCAGCCGAGAACTCCACGCTGTTGGGTCGCATCGACTTGACCTTGGCAAGCGGCTCATCGACGGCCCCGCTACAACACGCCTTCAACATCTCCATCAGCTGCGACTTACCCACCTCGGTGAGTCCAAACCGGGCTGGCTTGCCCGGCTGGAACCAAACCAGGTCTTGATCACACAAGGCCGTCAGCCTCGTTTGCGAGGGACGAAACCCCTGGGCCGCCATGCACAGGTCTGCGAAGTGATCCAGAGGAGCGGTCATAGCGGTGGTTGTGTTCGCTCATGCAAGGCCATGCGTGTCACTGTGATGCCCACCGATCGAAGGCGCAAGCCTCTTTGCGTTCAGCGTGGACGAGGCCCGGGCTGGCCTTAATACCGGTGGCGGCCCCCAGACAGATCGAGCACTCCCTTGCTGGAGCTCCCATCCCGCGAGACGTGTGATGGAACAGGTACACCCATTGGACGATGACCGCCACGATTGGGCCGGCAGGTCGCCCACGGTCCATGGGGGTGCTGCTAGGGCTGGCTGGCCCCCTCCCCGCGTGTCTCAGCCGCCCAAGCGGATGGCGTCGTTTGGAGAGCTGCGGCCCACCTTTCCCATGAATTCCGATGATCAGCAGCCTTGTTCTTAACATGCAGTCCCTGAGCGATGGTGGGAGTGTTTGTGTCTGGCGCACCACGTTCAAGGGCAAGGTCTTCTACACCGCATGCGGGGTCGGAACCCCTGCAATGGAGCATGTCTCTGAGCGGACGGCGGTGGCTAAGCGCGCGCTTCAGGATCAGGCTGACCAAGCGGGCATGCAGCACCAGCACGACGTGTTTGTGAGAACCCCCTAAGCCGCAGGAGTCAGCATCCACTCCACGCTCACGGAGGCCTACCACCACGAGGCCGTGTTTTTCCTGTGCGCTGATCCGGCGGTTGAGCAAGAGCTTACTGCATTTTTGAACGTTGTAGCGTCGTAACATATCGCCTGGAAGGCTACTGACTACGAGACTGGTTTGACGGAAGTCGGCGGGAGCGAGCCCCTCCCCGAGAACGTTCATCGTGCTGGCGCTGCGTAGCGAGCCGGCGACGCCGTGGGAACCTTCAATACGGCTGGCCAGATCCCGAACGTTCTCCACATCCGACGCCACGTACAGCCGGATGGCGACACGGGGGTAGACCCATAACGCGGCGGCCCTAATTGCGGTGGCAACCCAGTGCGAGCAGCACTCGACCAGGCCAACGCCTGGGGCGTTAACAGGAAGGCGAGGCCAGTAGTGACGTGTCATGCACGTCGACATGCGACAGAACCGCGTTCTGACAAGCCCTGAGAGTAGTTTCTGTTTTTAGTCAAAAATGCTTCAAATCAATGGGTTGACACGGGTTGAACTTGTGGTTGGATCAGTGTGTAGGAGCGGTTTAATGGATAAACCGACCTACCCATAAATACACAAAAGAGAGTCCGCGCATGAAAATTCATCCCTCCGAAACCGCCCGCAACGACCTGGCGCACTTCCAGCTCCACACGGCCCCGCAGTTGTTGGATCGCACGAACGGATTGAACCAACTGGCGGACAAGCACCGCCGGATCCAGCGCCTCGCCACCCGGGCCCGCCATGAGCGGCGTTGGAAGAAAGAAGAGGAGCGCTCCGCATGAGCCTCTTGAACATGTCCCTGCTGTTTTAGGTCTCCTGGGCACCGCGGTGTTCTACCGGGACCTGGTCGCCAACCCCATCTCCGCCGGGCGCGCCCTGGTGCGCCTCTATCGCGCGTCAGCTCCTGTTCGACAGGGCAGCAAGGCCCAGGAAGCATCCCGCCAGTGGTGGAGCATCGTGCTGGTGCCGTTCTACGCGTTGGTGGCCTTGGTGCTCATCGGGGTTTTGGGAAGTGGGCAATGAGCGCCGGGACCGAAAGCCTCATCCGGGCCATCCAAACCAACGACCCGCTGGCGCTTTATGGGTGGCTCCACACACTCAAGGGGACGCCCGACCTGGACGCTGGCATGGCCGGCGACCCTGGCATCACTGCGTTGGCCGTCGCCTCCCTCATGTATTTCAAGGCCGTCCAGTCGGACCCGGTCTTGGCGACGCGCTATGCCGCGATGATTGAGGCGCTTATGGACGCCGGGGCCAATCCGCTGGTTCAGATCGGGGAGCGGTTCGTGGTGCGACGGGGGCACACTGGGAAGCTGGAGCGGCGACGGGTGGACGAAGGCCGAACGCTGGCGGAGGTCTGGGGGGGCGTTCTTTGCCCGGCCATGCAGGCATGGTTTGGACGCCAACGGGCAGGCGAATGGTCCCACACCGCGCTTCATCGGCCTCACCCCGCCTACGCCCACCTCCGTCGCAACCATAAAGCCGTGACCTGAAGCTCAGGCCGGCGGCTGCTCGCCGCCGAAGAGCGGAGTGGAGACAACGGCAGGGTGGGCCACGGCTCCCGCAGGGCCCCGGGGTCGCTGAACCTCCGACGTCTGCACGGCTAAACCCCTCTAGCTGCACGGCCCTTGCGGGATTAGGTTTGCATCGTAGTGTGTTGCACGACCTACCCATAAAAGGAGCCTGTCTCATGCGTCTCGTTGTCTGTTGCTTTAAAGGGGGCGTGGGGCGCACCACGCTTTCGCTCAACCTCGCCGCCGCGTTTGCCGGCCAATCCCGCGTGCTCGTCAATGACCGCGACCCGCAGTGCGGCTCCATCGCGTGGGCAGCCATTTCAGACGAAACCCCGTTCACCGTGGGCCGTTCCTCCTCGCCCGGCTTCGACCTGGAGATTCAAGACCTGCCACCCAGCGCCCCAGTAAAGGATCAGCTCCCAGACGCGGAGCTATACCTGGTTCCAACCCTGCTCGACGGAAGTAGCTTCGTGGTCTACCTCCGGACCATTGAAACCCTGCGGAAGCAGGGCAAGGCCTTCCTGCCGGTGGCCAACCGGGTGAACTTGAAGCGTGCCGAGCACCGCCGCCGGCTGGAAGATCCCAGCCTGGCAGGCGCTATCGTCATCCCCGAGCGCGCGGCGTTGGGGAGCTACTACGAGCTCGGCGAGACCGTGTTCTCCATGCGCGGCGCTGGGGTGGACAAGGCGAGAGAGGACATCCTGCGGGTAGGTCAGGCTATCCAAAAAAGGTTGGTCAACCCGGCGCGGGGGAAGGCATGATGGACATCCCAATGCTGCCCCTGCCGGACCTCATGGCTGCCAAGAAGACTCCCGCCAAGAACGCCGTTGCCAAGAAGGCCCCGGCCCGCAAAGACCTTTCCAAGGCCGCAAAGGTTGTCCATGCCAAGCCCGAGCGCACGTATGCGCCGCTTATCGACTTGGGGCAGTTCTCCGAGCAGGAGCTGGCCGAGCTCATGGTGGCTGCAGGGGACACCGCGGGGCGCAAGACTTACTTTGACTACAGCGAGGAGACGCCATACACCCGATCCGGGCAGAGGATCTACCTGGAGGTGGGGCGCGATTCAACGATGTTCGACTACCGCGACGAGAACGGGACGCGTGTGGAGCGAACGATGGTCACCGTGCCGCCCAAGCTCCGGGAGCAGATTCAGGACGTCACCGGGGAAGAGCAGCCGATTCTCACCACCGCGCTCATTGCGCTGGCGTCCTGGGCCTGCCAGGAGCTCAAGAAGTCGAAGAGGCGCTTGGTGGTCACCACGGCAACCGACGATCTGGACCCGGTGCGCAAACAGGTGCGGAAGGCGTTGGTCGGTCAGGCGCGGAAGAGGCGCTGACCCATGGCCAGCCAAGAGAGCAGCGGATGCTATCACCACGTCATTGTGGTGCTGAAGGGGAGCGAAGCGAAGAGGGCTCTGTTCGTGGACATGAGCGCCAAGGAGCTGAGGCGGCGCTTTGTCAGGTCATACAAACAGGGAAAGCCGGTTCTATTGCAGGACAACTCGGTGGTCCAAACCCGTGACATCACATGGACGGCAATCCGGGCCACCGCTGACGCGGCAGTGCCCACCTTGAAGGGGCTGCAAGAGGCAAGCCGTCGTCACACGGACGAGCTCAATCGCGATGGCGGGGTGGTCTTCTTGGGGCGCTTCTCTTGGGGGCACGAGGACTTGGAGGAGGAGGGCGAGGATGTCACCTCTCACTACATCCAAGCCCCGCCAGGAGAAGACAGCTTCTATCGGCGAATCGGCTCTTGGCTGGCAGACAATCTAGGGAAGGCTGCGATTGCACTGCTGGTGGCGATTGCATCCGCAGTGCTACTGACTTGGCTGGGATTGAAGAAGTAGGGCAGGGCAGATGCTCGGTTGATTGAGCGGAGCACAGACCGGTGGTTCAATGTCTGGACTACGCTCTCACCGAGAGCCGAGTAGTTCCCAGATGCCCTCCGGAGGGACAAATCAGGCCCAAGTGGAGCCGGCGCAATCGGTCCATCATTCCGCGAATCGGGTCCAAGCGTAGCCATGCGCAGTGAGCCGCCGTTCTGCGATCGCCAGAAGATCTTCATCGAAGAACGTGCGCCATTCGGTCTGCACGATGATGGCCTCACAGGTCAGGTCCATTCGGCCCGCCAGTAGCAACTCGTTGAAACCGTCCGAGGGCTTAGCGCTCGCGACGATGTCCTTGACCGTTTGAAATGGTCCCTTGCTGCGGATCATCGCTACGAAACGGTTTGGGTGATAGTTGAATGCCTTGGCCTGGTCCACAGCTTCGAGAAGCACCTGTTCGAACTTCGCTTCCTGTTTGCCGTCCATCAAATCTCCATCTCAAAAGGGTGATGCGTTCAATCTTAGCCGAACCATTGATGGTGCCTAGCCTTATCACGCAAGGAGAGGAACTTTCAACGGGTGCGTCGAAGGACACGTCCGCCGGATTTGGTTGCGCGACGCCTAAGCACACCTGCTATTCGACCAGGCATCTGACGCAGTTTTCTTTTTGCTCCTGTCGAGCTGCTGGGATCGGCACCCGGCTGGCCAGGGAGACAGCCGGTGGGATCGCGCCGGGCAGGGCGATGAGGCAACTGGTGGACCGGTGCCTACGCAGCGAGCACAACGGAACCAAGGATGTGGCGGCTTCTCGCCCCGCCTCTTCGACTGAAAGCCGACTTCACTCTTGATGTCGCCCCATGTAATCTACTGAAGTCGTATCGGGTCAATGCATTTCTATGCTGGGGGCAGAGTGCAAAAAGTTGCCATAAGTAACCCTCTTACGCTGATCGCTTTGTTCGCGGGCATTGCCGAGACTAGCGCGGTTACCGTCCTGCCGTTCCTCGAGCAGTCGGTGCAAGCAACATTTGTTTGGTTTGTAATGGCATTCCCCTGTTTATTGGTCGTTCTTTTTTTTGTCGTTCTTTGGGCTCGTTCTTCGAACCTCTATGCGCCCACTGATTACAGGGACGACGAGACCTATGTAAAGATTCAGGGGGTCAGGCAATCATCACAAGCTTCCTTGCTCTCAGAACTAATCATTGAAGGCGAAACTGGCCTGGAGGATAGAAATGGCCATAGCGTAGGGGATTCATCGGTAGCACCGGGCGACTCATCTCCTGAAAATGGAGGCAGGAAAAGTTCAGCCAGCGATGCGTCGGCTGTTTCGAATGCTCAAAACGCATCTTCCATGGAACAGAAACGGGACGAAGACCAATCGTCGTATCAGCTCAAGCAGTCGTCGTATCGACTCAAGACTCCTGCGCCCACTCCGAGGATCGCGCAAGCAACGCTAGAGCTGGGTGAGGCGGCAATGGCAGAAAGCCTTGCGCTAAAAAAGATTCAGGCATTCAGGGGAGGGGTCCTCACCGCGCCGGCGACTGTTTCCGTTCAGGATGGAGCTTACCAGTTCGATGGCGTTTTGGTTCAGGGCCGAAGTGTGGAGATAGTTGAAGTCATCTACAAGCGCGGTCAGGATATCAGCTCAAAGGTCAAGAGCCAGCTGCAGATATTCCGGCGTATCAAACGTCAGCTTGATAGTGAAGGAGATAGGACTGATGTCTCTTTTTTGATTGCAGTTGTCGTAAGGGAGCTCGAGGATTTTAATGAGATTGATTCGATGGTCAGGGGCTATGCAAAGAAACTCGAGGTCGAAGTTGAAGTTGAGGTCTTTGATTTGAAGATGTTGATGAGCGATGTCAATCTGTAGGGGAGCTTGACTGTCGGTCGAGAAGGTGTGCCCAGTCCACGCCTAGCTGACGCACCTCATCCGCCCACGCCCGGTATTCGTCCAGCGGCATCGGGGCCTCCAGGCCGCGCTTCACCCGCTCCAGGTATTTGGTCTTCCGGGCCATCGCTTCTCGATACCGCAACTCCGCTTCTTCCAACCTATCCGCCCGTTTCGCAGCCTGCAGCTGGGCCAACCGGCGAACCGAATCCGGGTTCGTAGACAGCACACGGGAAGCATGAGGCAGGGCAGGACCGCCGGTCATCGGGAGGCGCTTGTGGTTGCTGACAGGATCCTGGACTCGGTGGCGCCAACATTCTCTCCAGTCGTTTACATCGAGCGGGCCACCGCCTGGCACGTCCAACTCCACGACGAGCCCATGGGCCTCGATGAGCGCCCACACGGCCCGCAGGAACGCGTCCACCGCAACCCGCAGAAGGGTCAACTGGCCCTCTGCCAGCACCTCGCCCCCGTCCCTCAGTCGTAACGCCAGCAGGGCCTCGCTCAGTGCCAGGGCATCGCCTGACCGGGTGCTCCAGCCCACTAAGCACACGCGCTCCCCATCTACCTCACCCGACCAGGCATAGACCCTGAAGCGGGGCTTGTCGAAACGGGCGGACAGGTGTGCTAGCAGCCGCTCACGCTTCGAGTGATGGCTCAACGGGGTGAAATGGTTCTCCGCGTAGAGCAATGCAGAGCGCCGACGCTCCAGCAGCAGGGCCGCCCGGTCAGGGTCCGCCGACGCTTGCCAGTCCGACCAGCTCACGACATCGCGCAGGCCCTTGGCAGCAGCGCAGGGACGGCAGGCAGGCACCCAGTTTTCGACAACGGAAGCTGGCCCTCCCAGTTGCGCGGGGACCAGTGGCGTAGCCGTCCAAGACTTGGGAGAGGACAGGTCCAGTGGAGCGGAGCAGAAGGCGCAGGCGTTGCCGAACTCGGCCAAAACAGCCTTGCGTTGCCACCCGTTGGCCTTGCCTTCCAGCGGGGCATCGGCTCGGGCAATGGCATCCAAGAAGGGGGTCAGCTCAAGCACGGAACACCCCCCAGCCGTTCTGCGTAGGCCGAGCACCTGGATCGCAGAACGGGGGCAGTGGGGCGTTGCAGGAGCCTGAAAAAGATTTGACTAAAACGCTATGCCGAGCCTGTCGAACCTCCCCAGCGACCGCCGATCCAAAACCCAGAGCCCGCTTGCCCGAAACATTTCCAGACCAGCGCTGGCCCCCCAACCGCTGATCTAATACCGGGGGGCAGTGAACTTCAACCGGGGCTACTCGCTTGACTAAAACAGATGGGGTCAACGCTTTCCAGGCACCCGAACCAAAACCAACAACCCCAGCACTCGTCCTCCAGAACCCCCAAGCAGAGTTGACTAAAACGGATGGAGACAGGGCTTTCGGAACACCCGGGCAGCGTGACTGAACCCAACCACTCACGCGATCCCATGCTGGCCTCCGCTTGACTAAAACGGACAGGGACAGGTCGCGGGAGTGGGGAAAACGGCGGTCCCGGATTTCTAAGGCAAGGGGTGCGGAGTCGGTGGGAAGGTGGGGAGCTGGCTGAGTGGGGAGGGAGGCTGCGGGGGCTGGCGAAAACTTTTTTGAGCGGCTGGGCGTGGCGGGAGTGAGGGGCATAGGGGGCTCCGGTTGGGTTGAGGATTGGGGCTTTACTTAACTTCTACCGGGGAAAAGCGGAAGGGCAAGAGCGGGGGAGCAAAAACTTGGGGAGGACTGCGGGGGAAGAGGTTGGCTGCCCATTCACCGTTCAAGGTTTTCCGAAGGGTGAAGGGAGTAGGCCATACACAAGTCGCACCTCCGATGGGTTCCGGCTTGGCTAGAAACGCTGCGCGTTTCCACCCTTGAACGCCTTGCTGCGCCTTGTTTTCAGTCTTGGCTAACAACTTGGCCAACCGTTCGGCTGAAAAATGGCCTGCATCCCAGCAAAACAGAAGAAAAACGGCTCAGCCCACTTGCGCTTCTTAAATCCTTTGCTAATCCATGAGTATGGATTTTTAATGCAGGGGGTTAAGTGGGTCGTCCGTCGCTTCTAACCAAATCTTTCAGCATCGCCAGCGACGAGCTGGAGGGCGCGAGGTACTGCGCGAAAGAACAGGGTGTTTCGCTCAACAAGTATTTGCGCCTGGCGGTCTTGGAAAAGAACCGGGGCGTGGTGCAGGGGTTGGACACCCGCGACGCCTTGGACGACATCCGGGCCACGGTGCGCGAATCCGAAACGCGGAATGCCATGGCCCTAGAAAGCCTGATGGCGGACCTGCGAGCCGAGCAGAGCGCTGCACTCCAAGCCAATGAAGAACTGGTGGTGAAAACCCTTCAAGCGTTTTCCCAGTTCTTGGCGCAGCAAGAACCCGACGCCGAGGTTCCGACCAAGGCAGCGCCGAAGGAGGCGCCGGCACGCGCCACGACCGAACCCACCCCTTCAGACAACAGCGCGGATTGGCGGCGTCACGCCAACCGCGCCTAACCCTTTTCCCAACTGCCTCAAAGGAGGTCTCTATGAAACGCTTTGCTCTTACTCTCACCATCGCCGCATTGCTGGCCCCCGGACTTTCGTTTGCCCAGGACGCCACCCAGCCCGAACCCCAGAAGAAGACCGACAAGCTGCGCCTCTTCAAGGCCGGCGGCATTGGCTGCCTGGCCGGCGGTGGCCTGGCCCTCATCACCGGTAACAAGAAGCAGGCAGCTGCCGCTTGCCTGGCCGGGGGCGTGGTCGGAGGCGTCGCGTCATTTCGGGCCCAACTCAACGAAGCGAAAGAAGTTGCTGACGCTGCGAAAGCCGCAGGCCTGGATGCGCAAGTCAGCACTAAGGAAGTGCAGAGCGCGGACGGCCAGGTCGAGGCATTGGACGCTTTGACGATTCGCTACAACCCCCTGGACATGCAACCGGTGAGCCAAAAGACCGCTGCCACTCTGGACAAGCTCGCCGGGTTGCTAAAGGCCTCGAAGAACCAGTTGACGATCCGCTTTGAGGGTGGAGACCTGTCGGTGTGTCCGATTCCCGCTGAGGAGTTGCATAGCCGTGGGGCGTTGAAGGGGCATAGCTCTGTTGTGGCGTGTGGGGAAGACAACGAGCCCTTCCTCATCCGTGTGACGCCGATCCCTGACGTTCGCTAAGCCAACCGAGCGCTTGGGGGCGAAAGCCCCCTGGCCCAAATCTTTTTCAAACTCTTGGAGGATCCGATGAGCAACACCCCCCAAAGCCCAGAAGAGCTTCGCCGTCTGCAGGAGCTGGCTGAGCTTTTTGATGACGACACCCCGCCGTCGCCCGCCACCACCACTCCGCCCACAACGCCAAGCGGCGGTAGCGAGGTGTTGAACGCTGCCAAGCATTGGGGCCGTGCCTTCGGGCGCAAGACCAAGGAGCTGACGGAGAAGGCTGCCGAGAAGACCAAAGAAGCCCAAGAGGCCTTGGCACGTCGAGCAGAAGAGGCCAAGGAACGCAAGGAAGCCACCGCAGCCGAGCAGGCGCGGCAACAGCAAGAACAAGCCGAGCGGGAGGAAGCGGCAAAGCCAGCCGCCCGTGCGCAGCCGGTGGACGTGTGCGCCCCCGAGCCGGTTTTGGAATCCACAACGGTTGCACTGGAAGAACCCAGCCGGGCCTACGAGCCGCTGGTTCGGGTGGTCGTTGTCGAACCAGAAGCCGTAGAACCGAAAACGCTGGACGTGCTTGCGGAAGAGGAGGCAGTGAAGCCGGCGGACCTTTCCGTTGCTTCGGAGGCATTGGAGGACGTGGAGGCGTTGCCCCCGTCCACGTCCGCGCTTTGTGTCGCGAACACTGCAGCGGTTCAACCGGAGCCCTCGCCAGCGCATGCCACCCCTGCTGGCTCGATCTCAACAACGATCAGCCGCAAGAAGGGTTGGTCAATCGTCGTTGTGGCCGGCGTCGCCTGCCTGGTGCTGGGTGGGGGGATTGCTTGGTGGGTCACTCGCGACACCGGGAAAAACGAACCCGCTCCCACTGCGGCTCCTGCGTCTGCGGTGGCTGCGCCTGTTTCAACGCCGGTAGTGCCGGTCCCAGAGGTTAAGCAAGCGTCCCCTGTTTCGGCTCCTGAACCCGAGCAAGCGCCGGTTGCAGTCGAAGCGCCACCCGCGTTGCCGGTTGAGAACGGCGGCGTGCCTGCTCTCGCAGAAGCGCCCAAGGCGGCAGCACGGGCCGAGGCTCAACCGGTGAAGAAAGGCCAAAAACGCGCTCCTGAGGAAGTGAAGAGGCCGAGGGCAGTGGTTACCAAAACGACGTCTTCGGCAGGCGTAGGAGCAACGCCTGCAGCTAAGAAACCAGCGGCTGAAAAGCCCCGGGAAGAAACGAAGTGGCAGGAAAAGGCAGAAAGCGACATGGATGCCTGGGCAAAGAAGGCTGGAATCAACTAACCCCCTTGCGCAAACAAGATGATCGGTTACAAGTAAATAGTGGTTGCATTTAAGGGAGGTTTTATGTTGGGTTGGTTCTTCTTGCCGTATCGCGGCGCCGGGGTTTCTTTCACATCTCGCTTCATGCGGTGGCATGGCGAGACGTTCTTGGGGCGTCCTGATGATCTGGGTTTGAAAAATGTCCCGCAGGCCGTCAAAGACAGTTACTACGATCTGGCCGAGGATCGTCCGATTGAGTTGCAGCAGCACAATCTGAAAGCGTGGTCCCTTGGGCAGCAGCACGCAGAGGAAGCCCGGCAGGTCAGTAAGGCCGAAATCCCGAAGGCAACCTTTTTGGCCGTGATGGCCGTCAGCTTTGGTTGCGCCCTGATCGCGGTGCCGTTCTCCAACTGGGCTGAATCGCCGGTTGGGATGGCAGTTCAGTTGGTTGCCGGCGCTCTGGATCGCTTGAGTGGACAAGAAGCCCGCCCCAAAAGGGCGGCGGCGTCCGCCGAGCCAAAAGCGAGCACGGCACCTGCTCAAAGGGCTGCGTTACCTGCTGAGAAGGAGGCCACTGCGGAGGAACTTGCCGCGCTTCGCGCTGAGTGCGAGGACAAATGGAAAAGGAACGACTATTCCAACAATGCGATTGTGCGGTGCCGCACGATTTGGAATGAGTTGGGCCAGGAGGAACTGAAATGAGACTGAATCTTTACAGCCTGTTGGATCTTGCCAACCAGCTCAAGCATCGGATCCTGCTGCGCGGAGCGCCTCAAGGGATCGTTGATGCCATGCGTCAAAAATCCTCGGCCAACTACAAGAACGTCCAAGGCCTGGTCAACGCGCACAATCGTGTCTCGAGCCGCCGGCTGGTGGTTCCAAAAGGTCGTGAGAAAAACGCCACGGATTTGGGAGCAGAATACGACGCCGTAAGCGGCTGCTACGTGGTTCCGGAGTCGATGGACGAGAAGGACGAGAAGTTCTCTGTCTTCTGGCCTTCGGCTCCATTGGATCTGCAGAATCAGGAGGGCCGCGCGGAGCTGACAAAAGACGGTCGACTGATCGAGAGCCGAGTGCTGCCCAGGGACAAGTTCCAAGGGGGAGATAGCACGGCGCTGTTCTTGATGTATGCGGCGCTTCCAATCCTTGGTGCGCTGATCTCAGCTATCACCTCCGTCCCTTACGTCGGCATCTTGGGCTGGTTGCTGCTTCCGGTCGTCGTCCCCTACGTGAGGGCCATTCAGAGGAGCGAGGGCACCGCGGATGCGTTGCGGGCGTTCTTCCTGACCTTTGCATTGCCGTTGGTGCTCATCAACGGCCTGGGGACGGCGGCTTGGACCAGCGACACCGTGTTGAACGGTGCCATGACGGCACTGACCCTTTATCTCGTGGCCGGGTTCCTCTACTGCCTGATTGCTCCGGTGGAGCAAGATCAGGAAGCGTGGGGCGGAAGGCTGGCACGTCTGAAGGATTTTGTCCTTTGGAGCAGTGTTGGCATGGTTGCGCTGCTGATCACGACGCTCTTCCCTCCGGTGATCGGCGGTTTCGCCTGGTTCGTGATGGCCGGTGCATACGGGTTTGTCTACTACTCGCGGGACTACAAAGAGCGGACGTTGGCGCTTCAGTCCCAAAGCTCCCGGTTCAACCTGGGCAAGCAAGGGTTGATGGAGCGGGCGACGGCCGAAGCCTTGGAAAACCAAGTTCGGAAAGCCTTGGCTGACAAAACCCCATTCATTGCCTGGGGCACGGCGACCGGCCACCTGAAGAAAAAAGGGGCGAAGTTCTGCTACGACGCCGGTTCCCCGGCAGGAATCAGCGTCGATGACTTGTACATGCACGCCATGATTTTGGCCGAAAGCGGCATGGGGAAATCGTCCTACATTCGGTGGCTGATGGCCGAAATCATGAAGTCGGGCTACCCCTGCGCGTTCGCGGTGTTCTGCGGCAAGGGCGCGCTCGCTGGCGAGGTTCGCGGCATGTTGGATTACGTGGTGGAGACCGGCGTTCACTTGGGCATGATTGAAGGCCTGGATGCGCAAGGCGTGAAGGCTGCGCTGACCAACACTCGCATGGAAGACGACGAGACGGATATTTGGAAGGGGATGTCCGCGGACATCATCGATCACGCGACCGTCATCCTGGAAGCACTCCACAACCATGAGAACAAGATGCGGGCGTTGGATGCCGCAGAGAAACTGGGCCTGGAGCTTGAGATCGAAGGATTGCTTCAGAAGCAAGATGCTGAGGTGGCCAATGGCGGGGATGGTGCTGATATCGATCTGGTGATCGCCGACCTGGAAGCAAAAATGGCCATTCGCCAGCAAGAGCTTTCCAAGGAGCGCGAGTGGCAGTGGACGCTGGAGCGCCTGAACAAGGTTCTCATCGCCATCAACGACATTCGCACCACGCAGACCAGCAGCTTGCCCGGTGAAAGCTTGTTGGCGGCGGCCAACTTCCTCGGCGTGCAACCCATGCATCTGGGAAGCGATGAGGACTTTGCGGCTCGCAAGAAGGACTGGGACCTTCGGCTGGAAACGGCTCAAAAGACCATTCACCCGGACCTTCTCGTCGGCGGCTCATTGCTTCAGATGTCGTTTGAGTTCGTGCTCAAGAAGTGGCCGACCTACCCGGCCGAAACGCGCGGCAGTTTCATGGCCAACGTGGACCGTCGGATCAATCCCCTGATGCGCGGCAAGTATTTGGTGGACGAGAACGGCGTGCCCTGGCACAGCATTGAGCGAGGCGAAGTAGACGTGGGCCAGATGCTCAAGGGCACCTCCATGGGCGTGAACCTGCCCGACACGCGCCACGGCACTGCCGGCGTGTTGGTTCAGAACCTCATCTGCCAGCGTCTGAACAACGGCATCAAGCTGCGGAACGAAGTCAGTGAAGAAGAATGGCGCGGGCGCGGCGAGCTGCCGGTGATCTTGATCAAAGACGAGTGCCAGAACCTCATTGGGCGCGAGGACCAGATCATCCTGCCGATCTGCCGCTCAACGAAGATGGGCTGTATCTACGCCACCCAGAACGTGGACGGCATTCGGGTGAAGCTGCCCGGGGATGCGGCTGATCAGTTCTTGGGCAGCTTCCAGAACCTCGTTCTGCAGCGCACCACCCCGAAGAGCTACGAGTATGCGGCCAGCCGCTATGGCGTTGAAGAAATGACCTCCTTCAAGCAGAAGGCCGTTGGCTTGGACTTCTCCGGTGGGATTGAGATGGCGCTGGACAACTCGTTGTTCGATCCGAATCACCCCATGGCGGCCGGCATGAAGCAACTGCGCAGGGCGGGTGCTGGGCGCTTGGTGGCGACCCACATCGACCCCGTCACCAAGATGCGTTGGACCGGCCAGAAGCTCACTGGGGTTAACGCCGTGAAGGACATCGAGGTGCCGGCGTCCGGTCACCGCGAGGCCCAACCGTTGTTCTCCCAAGCCGAGTTCACCGGCCTGCTGAACCAGCAAGGGCGAGCCATTCTTTGGTTCAACCGGGCTGGCGTTCGTCGCGCCGACGTGTGCAACACCCCCTTCCTTCCACTTAGCCAAGTCGAGGAGGTGGTTGCGGCCATCAAGAAGGAGCGCGAGGCGCGCTCCAAAGACCTTCAATCCCCACAGCAGGAGACCAAGCAATGAACAATCACAATCATCACGAGAAAGATCAACAGTTCCGCGCTCAGATGGCATCGAGCAAGGAGCCTGTCGCAGAAAAATGGACGGAGTTGGACCGGAAGGCCCAAGAGCAAAAATCCGAAGTGGAGCGCATGCAGCGCTCGATGGAGCGACGTTTGGACCCGGAGCGGCTGGTGGCGCTGGAGGAGCGAGCAGCGGACTTGGCCAATCAGCGCCATGAAATGGAGGTGAGAGGGCGACCCAATCTCTTCCTAGTCAAGCAGCGGGCAGCGTATGACAAGCAAATGGCGGAGCTGGAGGCTGGTCTCAAAGAGACCCGCAAAGACATTCGAACGTGGCTTCGGAAGTCGGATCCGGCGGAGATTGCGAAGCATCAAGAGCGGATGGCGAGCAAGCAAGAGGAGCTGGTCAAGACCATCGAGCAGCGCCAGGGAGTGAGCCAGATGCCCTCTGAGCGCGCCAAGGAAGAGCAGCAACGCGCGGGACAGGTGGAGATTCCCATGATGCGCCTGGACGAGTGGCGCAAGCAGCGCCAGCGCAGCGACGACGTGCAGGTGGACTTTCCGAAATACGGCGCGGGCAAGTGGGGTGGGGCCACCTTTGCCGCAACGGCCTTGGCCGAGCAGAAGAAGATGCGCCTCTATGAGGAAGAGTTCGATTGGCAGAAGCAAGATCGCGAGCGCCAACCCAATGTGTTCCGCCAGTAAACACACCACTCAGGGCCCTTCGGGGCCCTTTTATCGGGCACGTCCCCTTGTTTGTGAGTGGATCGATATACCCATAAAAGCAAACAAAGCAAGGAGTGGGGGTGAGCAGCTGGAAAAGAGGGGGGGGGGGTGACTAAACATCAAAAGTGTCGATCAATCGAGATTTTTAGGGTTGCCAGTTTTATGAGATGTGGTTGACTGTAATCAGTCAAACACAACCGGGGGAGGCCCCTATGTATATTTTTGCCGATGCTTACGAGTATGCCGTGGACAATGTGGGGAGCCTGTTGATCACTTTGGGCGCGTTTTCGGTGGTGAGCTACGTGGCCGCCAACGTGGCGGGGTTGCTGGCATGATGACGTGGTTGAAGGAGGATTTGGAGCAGATGGATCTGCACACCGTTTCGCTTTTCCTGCAAACCGGGGTTTTGATTGGCGCGGCTTTCATCATCAAGATCGCTTGCTGATTGCCAAAACCGAAAAAGACGGTATGCAAAGGGGATGGAACCCCAACACGACAACCCAGTAGGCAACCCCGGTGGGGGCGATTTCTTGAATCGTCCCCACGAGCCGTTGCTTCATCCCATTCTCCACCCCCTGACGCTGGCCCAGTTCTACGGGAAGCATCACGAGGCCGCCGCTGCCGCCGATGCGCGGGAAGTGTTGGACCTGGCCACGCGGTTCTGCCGAGAGGCCCAGGTTTCCGGGTTGGACACCCAAACCGACGCTGGTTTTGACTGGGTGCTGACCCCCAGCCGTTTCTCCAACCGCATTTCCGTTGAGTTGGGGCAGGGCGGCCACGCCGCATTGCTTCAGGTCGATCCGGACCTGTCCGCTCACCCGCTCGACGCAGCCATCCATGCAGGCGTGCTGGGCCACAAGCCCCTGGCCTCCGCTTACGCCTTGCTCCCGGCCGAGCAGCGGGATGGGCTGTTGAGAGAACTGCGGGAATCCATCGACCAGGTTCAGTCGAACCGTGCCGCAGCGAAGCAGCTCCAGACCCTCCGAGCCCTGCCTGAACTGCCGGTGCCGTCTCAGCCGCCTCTGGACATCGCCCAACTGCTCCGGCGGTTTGAGGTCTCCGATGCCCAAGCCCGGTTGGCGGCGGACCACGTCAAGGCAACCTATGGAGGAGCGCTGACCACGATGCATGGTAGCCAGGTTCTGGCAGCAGCCCATGCGCATGCCCCGCACTTGGGGCTATACGGAGCCCCTTGGCAGACCTGGCTTTGCGAGAACGCCACGACCGGGAACCTGAAGGGGGTGGAGGCCTGTTTGCGCATGCAGGCCGAGCCCAATGTGCCCGACGCCAACGGCGAGACGCCGCTACACCTCGCCGCGCGCCACGGCCACCCCGGCATCGTTCGTCGGTTGATTGAGGCCGGCGCGGACCCCGCCTTGGGGAACCCCCGCGGGGAGACTCCCCTGCATGTGGCGGCCCAACACAAACGCGCGCAGTGCTGCCTGGAGCTCATGGCCGCAGGCGCGGACCCTGGGCAGCTGGACAGCGCCGGCCGCAAACCGGGGGACGTGCATCGGGTGAGGGAGAGGGAGCATGGGCAAGCCTTCGGTCTATGACTGCTGGAGCTGGACGGTTCCGTCGAGCATTGAACCGAGCCGCGAAGTCCGCTATTGGCCCCAGGCCCTGCTGTCAGGCGCTTGCGTTGCGGCGCTGACCTATCCCACGGCGCTCTGGCTGGGCTGGCAAATCCCATCCTCACACTCGCTGATGAACTTCGGTCAGGGACTGACTGGCAGCCTGGCAGCGCTGGGCAACCTTGCCACCGGCACGATCTCATTCCGAGAGCCTGCCGCCGCATTCTGGGAGGTGGCCAAGGAGCAGGCCACGTTCGGCACGCTATGCAGAATCGGCGTCGCCGCAGCCTTGTCTGGGTGGGCGTCGGCGTGGGTGCTCCGCAAGGCACTCATCCCGCGTTCGAACATGTGGCACGTATCTGGGTCACAACTGCTGCAGGGGAAAGAAGCCCTGGCTGAAGCCCGCCGCCGCTCGCTCACGAAGAAGGAACAGGAGGAGGAACTGCACGCCTTATCACTGCATCCCGACTGGATCGCAAGCAAGAAGCTTTGGGCCCGCCACATGTTCATCTATGGGAGCGTGGGCAGCGGCAAGAGCGTGATCCTGAAGCACCTGCTGGAGCAGGTGGTTCGTCTCGACAAGAAGAAGGCCTTTATCTACGACATCAAAGGGGACTTTACGTCCATTTTTAAGCAACCGGTCATCGTCTGCCCCTTCGACAAGCGAAGCTGGATCTGGGACGTGGGCCGTGACGTAGCGACGCAAACCCAAGCCGCCGCGTTCTCCCAAAGCATCATCCCCCCGGAGGAGGGCAGCGGCGCATTCTGGGCGTCTGCGGCGCAAGCCTTGCTGGAAGGGTGCGTGCGCGAACTCCAGGCCACGAAGGGCAAGAGCTGGGGGTGGGCAGAGTTGGCCGCGTTGGTTGCCCGTCCCGCTGAACCGATGGCTAGAGCGCTTTCAATCCACTATCCCCGCGCCGCCGCGCTCATTGCCAACCCCGACAGCAACACCACCAGCAGCTGTATAGCCGTGCTTGCCAACGGCACCGCGGTCATTGAGCGCCTGGCCTTGGCGTGGCCGGAGCGTAAGTCAGACCGCATGTTCTCCATGTCGGATTGGATCAAGGACGATTACACGGGGCGCAAGCAAGTGATCGTCCAGAGCGGCCCGGACGAGGTGCTGGCGCGCAGTTACATCTCGGCCATGATCAACATCGCGGTGCCGGAGATCATCTCGCCCAGCCTGCCGGATGACGAAGCCGGGCGATTCCTGGGGTTCTTCTTCGATGAGCTTACCTCCGCCGGCAAGCTCAACATCGAGCCGTTGCTTGCCTTGGGACGCTCAAAAGGCGTGGTGGCCTGCATGGCCGTGCAGGATTGGTCACAGGTCGAGAGGATCTATGGGGACAAGACCGCGCAAGCCTTTTCAGGGTTGGTCGGCACACACATTATTTGCCATCTCCAAATCGGCGAGACCCGGGAAAAAGTCTCCCGGAACCTAGGCAAGCGCACCGTGGCTTGGCGGACCCACGACGAAAAAGCAACCGTCCACGAGGAGTCGAAAGCCGTTGTTCCGCCGGGGCGGCTCACTGACGACTTGGGCCCACGCAATGGCAGCGCCTATGGCTCCGAGGGTTGGGGCATCCGGGCCATTGTGCAGACAAGCCGGGACCCACTCTTGCTGGACTGGCCTGGCGTGAGCTATCCGAAGGTTCGAGATGGACAGAAGCGGGCACGGTGGACGAAGCAGGGCGCGCGCCCGGTGGAGCAAAAGCCCATGCCCCCGAGCGACGCGCAGAGCGCCGCAGAGGTCCAGCGGGTCTTGAAGATGACCGCCGACCAGGTCGCCGCGGAGCTGCAAAAACGCGGTGCCACGCCGCCGAAGCTCCGCGCGGTTTCAAATGACGAGCTGGAGGCGATCTTTCGGAAATAGATCAATCGCTCTCCTCATCCTCCCGACCGTAGTCCGGTGACAAAAACTCGAAACTCTCAAGTCGGTCGCAGTTGATGCAGTGATACATGTGAGAAGCGTCTTGGAAGTGCATGCCGCAGAAAGACCCGCAAAAAGGGCAGCACTCCTCGAACTCCAAGTCTCCCCAGTTCCAGACACCCATGTATTCAGGTATGCCATCTCGGTCATGGCCGACGATGGCGAATGAGTCCTCCGTTGTCCCTACGAAGCCGTCAATGCCATAGTGCGACAGGATTGGAAGGACATCAGCTGGGTCGATGTGAAACCACTCGCCTCGACCACGGAGGATATTGAGGCGTTGATGTATTTCCCTTTCGATACGCACATCGTCATCAGTGCGAATCCACCCTAGGAGTTGCAGCTCCCTTGGGTTGCCTGTCTGTAGATTCCTACGACGTCGCTCAATGTTCTTGGCACGTCCAACCTTTACCTGTTCGTTGGTCTCTTCTATGAAGAAATAGATCACGTGAAGCCCCTATACCGTATTGCTCATTCGAGCATTTCTGCTAAGCATGTGGAAGAGAACATGCACTGGGGGACCCATGATCAACCGAACCACACTCAAGCGAAATGCCAGCGGAACCCAGGGTGGCTGCGCGTCCATTGATTACCTGCTTGCCCAGGAACTCGCTAGGGAGAAGGCTCGACAGGTGGTGGGTTACTACGACTTGCCAGCACCAAGCGATGGAGCCGAATCCCGGTTCTATGGGGGCCTGGCGAAACACCTGGGCCTGGCCGAGCAGCGCGCCACCAAGGAGCTGATGCTCCCACTGACCGATGGGTTCGACCCCAAGACGGGGCGTGCGCTATGCCACAACGCGGGCGACCGCGGCCAGATCCGAGTGAGGAAGGACAAGACGGGGAAGCCGCTACAGAAGGACGGCAAAGACGTGACTTACTTGGCAGGTGGGCATCGCATTTGCTACGACATGACCATTTCCGCGCCGCTGGATGTCAGCGTGGCGTTTGCCCTGGCTTCTGACCCCGCAGAACAAGAAGCCATCCACGCTGCGCACCGCAACGCGGTCCAGAGGGCGATGGAAGCCTTCGAAGCCATGTCCGAAACTCGCCGCAACAAGGCCGGCAAGGATGTCATCGGGGTTGATGGGTTGATCTGGAGCTCTCACCACCACTACGCCGCCCGAACCGATGAGGCGACCGGCGAGATGGGGCCCAGCCTCCACACCCACAACCTGCTTTACAACCTCAGCCTGGGCAGTGACGGTGGCGAGGCCAGCCTCTCTGCTGAAGAGATCTTCCGCTACCGCAAAGCCATAGACGAGGTCTACAAGACAGAGCTCTACCAAGGAATGAAGGCGCTGGGGTATGGAGTGGACCGCATCCGTGAACTGGACGACGACGGCCAGGAAACCGGGCGCGTCTACGCTCGGATCGCGGGTCTGGACGAGGAGGTGACGGATCGCTACGGCAACCGCCGCAAGGAAATCCTGGCCTACGCAGCCAAGCACAACGTGTCTAATCAGCAGGCCACGTTGGCCACGCGCAAAGACAAGGACGAGCCGCCCTACCACGAGCTGATCGCGCACTGGCAGGACACGCTGAAAGACTTCGACGTATCCACGGCAAGCTTGAAGCAAGCCAAGGGCAACGCGCACGAAATGGAGCAAAAATCCCCGGCAGAACTGCTGGAGCGGCTCCACGAGACGGACGCCATTTTCTGCGACCACAATCTCCTGGAGGTCTTGGGCCAGGAATACGCCGGCAGCGTCACCGTGCCAGAGCTCTACAGCTTGGTTGAAGCGTTCAAGAAGGAGCACGGCCTGGTGCTGGTCAACCCCATGCGCCTGCACGACGACGACAAGGGCGACTCGCTGGCAAGGCGGCATACCCAGGAGCGCTACTGCGCCCCGTGGATGCTCCAGATCGAGCAGGAGGTGGTGGCCTTCGCGATTGAGCGAGCCAAGGAAACCCATCACCACGTGCCCCAGGCCGACGTGGACCGGGTGGTGGAAGACTACGAGAAGGCCAAGGGCTTTCAGCTCTCCAAGGAGCAGCGCCACGCGCTGGACCACATCACCCAGGGCAGCGGGGGCGTGGTCAATCTTTCCGGGCTCGCCGGAACCGGTAAAACGACGATCAGTGAGTGTTTTCGGGCAGCTTACGAAACCCAAGGATTCGAGTTGCTGGGCGTCTGCGTTTCCAACGCCGCGGCCGAGAAGCTGGAGGCGGAAAGCGGCATGTCCAGCGTGAGCATGGCGCAGATGCTCCATGACCTGGACAACGGAAAGATGCAGTTCCGCAAGACGGACGTCATTGTGGTGGACGAGGCAGGCATGGTCGATGCGCGCAACACCCACAAGCTTTTCAGCTACGCGGCCAAGGCGGGGGCGAAGGTCATCATGCAGGGGGACGTGGAACAGCTTCAGCCCATCGGGGCGGGCTCGGGCTTTCAGCTGACCAAGCAAGCGGTCGGCGATGCCAAGCTCACCGAGATCCGACGCCAGGGCAAACAGGAAGACCGAGAAACCGCGTTGTCGTTCTACGCCACGGACGAAAGCGGTCAGATCATCGATCTGAAAAAGGCCAGCCGTTCCCGGGCCCAGACCCTCGACAAGGGCAACGAAATCAAGGCCCGGTTGCTCGACACCATCCGCGAAACGGCCACGGAGAAGGACGCCCGCGAGCGCTTGCTGCACGAATACTTCGAAGACCCAACCCCGATGCAGGAGAAGTTGGTCATCGCCCACACCCGTGCAGACGTGGCCGCGCTCAATGCGGGCATCCGGGCTGGGTTGAAAGAACGGGGAGAGCTGGGCCAGGACGAAGTGGTGATCGAGGCCCGGGACAAGGGGCGCAAGTTCGACTTGGCGTTGTCCAAAGGCGATCAGATCGTCTTCACCGCGAAGAACAAGGACCTGGGGGTCATCAATGGCACGCAGGCGGTGGTGGAGAACATCAAGCCCTCAAGGGTGGGCGGCTACGACATCAGCGTTTCCATTCGCTCGGAGACCAAGGCCGATGGCCGGCGATTGACGTTCAACAGCTTCGAAATGAAAGCACTGACGCATTCCTATGCCGGGACGGTTCACAAGAGCCAGGGCCAAGGTAAGCGGGAGATCTACCACCTGGCGAACCTGGGCATGCTCGACGCCCACAGCGCCCTGGTGGCCTACACCCGACTCACGAAGGGTTCCTACCGCATGTATGCGACGTCCGATGACGTGGAGCGGTTGAGCGAACGCCTGGGGCTGGAACGCCTCAAAGAGACCGTGCTCGACGCGGGACTGAAAGACGATCCGCAACGGCCGGTTGTCCAGGGCCTTGGGGCAGTTGCACGCCCCAACACTCAACGCCCAGCCGCTCAGCGAACGCGCATCCAGGGCAAGCTCGACGCACTGCTGAAGGAGCACGCGGAACGCCCAAAACCGCAGATGAGCGAGGGCGAGCGCAAGGCCCGTTGGCTGCTGGAAGTGCTGGAGCCGTTGCGGCGGGCGCGAAAGGCCTCTCCCAAGCTGCCAGCGCAGTCCCCGAAACACAGGCAGGGCTTCTCGTTGTGAGCAGCAGGCTGGGCGGCCCGCGGCTCCCGCCGGGGCCTTTGCTTTACAGGGTGGCCATGACCACGGCCTGCAGCACCATCACCGCCACGCCGAAAAGGAAGGGGTAGAGGAATAGCCATTTGAAGAACCCCCAAGCCAGGGACGACGGAGCCCCCGCCGAGCGGCGCGGAAACGCCTCGGGCCACGCATACCCTGCCGCCAAGGACTTCACGTAACCCGTGGTGCGGCGACGTGGGTCGCGGATAAGAATGCCCGGCGGCTTGCTATAGATTCGCCAGCCATGCTGAAAGGCCTTGTAGCGCCACGCGTATTCGTGAGCCTCGGCATCGGCCTGGGTGCCCGTCATGCTCGACAGCGGGACGAACGAGAATCGGCGTCCCTGCCAGCCCCCACGAGCACTGCGGTGCTGCTGCTCGCGTTGCTTTAAATCGACGGTCTGCCCCACGTAGCAGCACCCGTTGTCAAAGAACAACCCGTAGAGATGGCGTGGGCGGGGCAGGTATTTCTGATTGCGTTTCCAGTTCAAGGGTCCTCCATCGATGGGTATACCTACATACCCATAAAAGAAAGAACCGATTCGTCAAGCCATGGCACGAACAAGGGCCCCGAAGGGCCCTTGCCGAGATACGATCACCTCCTTTTCCACCACGCAATCGTTTAGCGCCCCAAGTTGATGCTCAACCCGAAGCCGGCTACCGGCTTGTTGCCAGAGCCGAAGGACAGGCCCGCCGAGACGCTGACCTTTTCAGACACCCGAGCACCCCAGCCCACGGCCATTGCAGCACTGCCCCCCGAGAACCCCACGCCCACGTTCAGGTTCACCTGTCCAACGGCCGTGCCCCCGTTCTGGGCCGCAGCGGTGGCCATCTGGCTCATCGCGCCGAGTTGGGCGCTCAAACCGTTGATCCGGCGATCCTGGTGCCGCAAACGGCGGTCGGTGTCGGTCCAGCGGTCATCCCAGACCTGCTGCATTTCATAGACCTGCCCACCGTTCACGGCGTCCGTGGAGCCCTGTTCGATGCGTCCCGGAGCCACGCTGGTCACGCGCTGATTGCCCGCGTTGACGCCCGCGGTGGTCACCGAAGGGCCGCCTTGGACGGTCACGCCCTGGGCGTTGACCGTGGTCTTGCCGACCTGGACAGAGCCTTGGTCGGACAACTGCACGTTGTCACTGACCGCCACGGTTTGGGTGCCGTCTTCGTCGGTAGTGACTACGACGTTGGCACCTGCCTTTACATCAGAGCCGCCCACACCATCCTTTCCTGCGGGGCCTTGAGGCCCCTGAGGGCCCTGCGGACCAGCGCTGCCACCCGGATTTTGCGAGAGATTGGCGATCCTGCCATCCAGGTCATACATGGCCTCAGCGACGTTGGTGTAGGTTGCGCCGCTGAGGAACTGGAAGAGGGGTTTCACGAGTTGACCGCTGACGATGTCAGCACCCGCGCCCAGCGTCCTCACGGCGGCGGCGACCTGCCTCACGTTCGCTGCATCGGTGTAGTTGCGCCCGTCGCCAACATTGGTCACACGGCGCTCGTTGTTCGTTATTCCGACGCTGAACTCGTCTGATTCGAAGCACTGGGAACCAGCGCCGAGTGCAACGCACCCGTCCGCAAAGCCACGTGCCGAGGTGCCGCCAACGACCTGGTTGTTTCCCGTGACTTCAACGCTGTTGCCCATGGTCACGTTGTTGTTGCCACTGATACTGCCACCGGTGCCCATGTGTGCGTTGTTGTCACCAATAACCTGTCCTCCCCACCCCGTGATGGCGTTTCCGCTCCCTTTCGTGGTGACCAGGATCCCCGTGAGCAGGTTCTGGTTGCCCTCGATTTCGTTGCCCGTCCCGATGGTCGCGTTTGTGGAGCCCGTCGTCGTGTTGTTCTGGCCAACCTGGGTGTTGCTCTCACCCTCAACCGTATTGCCGCGTCCGACTTGCAGTGATCCTGAGGCAAGGCCGGGGGTGGGGGAGGATTGAGAGTTGTTGTTTCCGAAAACGATACCTGCCGTATCAATCGCATTGTTGCTGCCCATCACAGTGAAAGCCGAAAGGAGCTCTGCGGCCGAATGCGTGGTGTTGTTCGTTCCCACCAGAACACCATTCAATAAATGCTTGTTGGTGATGGACTCGTTTCCGTCACCGGCGATATAAGTATTCTGAGCCGTTTGAGCAGCCGCTGGGGTGCTGGGGATTGCAACGACAGCGAGACCGACCAGTGCCGTTAAGATGGATGCGCGAAGTGAAGACATGAAAACCCTCCCGAGTATGGATTGATACTTCATCCATAGCAGGCGATTTCATTTCCGCAAGTCGATCAGGTGATCTTTTTCAAGGTGTTAGGGAAAGTTGCAAAACAAACCCGCGCCGGGAGTGTCCAGTTCCAGGCCATCCGGTTTTCATTGCCCCAAGCCAAGCACGCCGTTTCCATTCCCGCAGGGCACCAAGCCGGCGCCAGCGCCCGGGCCAGCACTTCCGAAGAGGGCTCCCCGGTCACCGAAGGAAACGCGCCCGGTTTGCGCCCCTGGCGGTAGGCCCACTTGGCCTGGCCACACTCTTGCTTGAGCTCCACGTGGGGATAGTCTCTCGGGCTGGTCCACCGGCCGCCCCAGCTCAGCCCCACGATCTCCGCCAGCTCCCCAAAGCGTTGATAGCCGGCCATCACATGGGCATCGTCCAAGTTCCAGCTGGGCTCCCCATTGACGAACACGGCGGCATCCAGGGCCAGCCCGAAGTTGTGGCAGCTGGAGAATGCCCCAACGCTGGTCACGCCAGACCCGGAGGCAAGCAGGGCCGCCTGACGCTCGGGGCTTCGATACCCTTCCACGGGCCGCACATCAAACCCTTCCGCGGCCAGTTGGGCTTGGACGGCTTCCACCTTTTCCCGCAGCGCTGGGGAAACCCCTTTCCACATCCTTTCGCTTTTAGGGTGGAAGAATCGGTAAATGGCGCCGTGCGGCTTCGGGGTTTGGAAAATCCAAGGGCTGCTGGGCTTGGGGTTGGGTTGAACGGTCGAACACCCAGCCAGTGTCAGGCAAGCCAGAACGACGGCGATGGTAAAGCGCGGTTGCATGCTTTCCTCCCAGAAAGGTAGATAGATGCTTTCAGGGGTAGTGGATTTTCAGGAAAGCGCAAGCGGGCTAAAACAAAAAGCCCCCGAACGACCGGGGGAGGAGACCAGCAGCTCGGGGGCTTAGTGGGGCAGGGAAAAAGGAGTAAGAAACCCTGCCCCGTTGCAAGCCATAGCACACACAAGGGCGAAGTCAACTGCCGTTTTTCTTCCTCGTCTTTTTCAAGTAGTCCCGCTGGGCTTTTTCAGCCGCTGCTTTCGTGACCTCAAAAAGCTCGCCCAAATCTTGCATGTCAGGGTTGTAGTAACGGGTCAGCATCTGGGTGGTCTTGTGCCCCGAGAGTTGCATGACTTGGTGCATGGGCAGCAAGTTGGCCAGCTCGGTGATGCGGGTGTGGCGCAGGTCGTGCAGGGTGGCGTCGGTCACCCCCGCTTGTTCGCGGGCGCGTCCCCAGGCCTGGGTGAGCGTGTCCGAGGCAATCGAGGTCTTGCCCTCGTCCAAGCTGAAGACAAAACCGGAGCTGGGGCGCACGGCGGGCGGGTTCTGGGGGGAGGGCGGGATGCGATCCTTGCGCAGCTTGGCGGCGTGGAGCTCCTTGGTCAGGGTGTCCAGCACCGCAACCGCTTCAGGAGTGAGGAAGATGGTCCGATGGATGGGCTTGCCACCCTTGGGGTTCTTGGTGTCCCGGAACGTGGCCTCGGGCCGCTGCTTGCTGTAGTCCAAATCTTCCCAGCGCAGCTTGATGGCTTCGCTGCGGCGGGCCGCGGTCCAGCGCAGGAAGGCAATGGCGCCCCGGGTGGCCGCGGACATGGGGGCAAGGGCGGTCAGTATGTCCGCCCACTCCTTATCAGTGACCACCCGCTCGCGCTCGTTCCTCACCTTGGGCTTGAGCGTGGCGTGGATGGGGTTGTCCATCTTGAAGCCCCAGCGCTTGATCGCTGCCGTGAAGACGCTGGAGAGAACGGCGAGTTGGCGAGTGATGGTGGCCGGGGCGAGGTAGTAGTCATCTTCCAACGACCGGGCCATGCCGCCGTTGGCGAGGCCGAAGTCCTGGGGCGTGAGCTTGTCCACCGGCTTGCTGAAGGTGGCGGGGAAGCGCTTGGCGAGCAGGCGCAAGAGGCGCGCATCGTTGTCCCCCGACTTCTTCTTGTCATCCTTGGCTTTGAGTGAGAGCACCTCGGCGATGTAGCGCTCGATCCAGACCCCCAGGCTCTGGCTGCTCATCAGGTTGGAGGCGGGTTGCTTCTCTTCGTGGAGCGCGGCGCGCTCTGCAGAAGCGAACGCCTCGGCCTGGGCGAGGGCCTTGGCTCGGGTCGCTTCGCTGTAAGGGAAAGTGCGGTTGATGGCGTGCAGGTTGCCCCCTGCATCCTTGCGCTTGATCTTCACTTGGAACGCCGAGCCGCGGTCGTAGACGCCCTTCGTGCGTGCAGTTTTTTTGGGGCGGGCCATTCGTTCAATCCTCGAATAGAGGGGTGGATTTTCCCAATAGTTTCCCTTCCGTGCAACAAGTCATTGTTTGTAAATGACTAAGATTATAATCGTTCGCATTCGTAATGCGTAGGTCGCAGGTTCGACTCCTGTTTCCGGCACCAGCTGCATGAAAAGCCCCGGCCTTGGCCGGGGCTTTTTGTTTGGGCGGATGTGGGAAATCATGAGCGCGAACCCCTGTCAGGTTCTAGCGCCCGTACCGGCTGCCGCAGCACGGTCTTCAACCGCGCAGCGTCGGTCCTGCGAGGGTCGCCCAGGTAGATCTCGTGATGGGGGCCGGCGAAGGTGTAGCCCAGCGAAGGCATCAGTTCGTCGTGCAGATGGGCCAGGGCCGGACCTTCGTCATCGTAGGCGCCTACATGCAGGGTCTGCAGGCAGAGGCCCTCCTCAATCACCTGATGGCGAAGACTGGCCGGAGCGTCGCCCAGTTTCTTCGCCGCCTTGGCGACGGCAGCCTCCATCTGCTCTGGACGGATCCCGTCCGGCGTACGGATCATCACCGTCCACCTCCACTCATCCTTGCGGCGTGCCACAAAGCTTGACGGATCCTCTGCGGTCCAAAGCGCTTCCAGCGGTGGCACCACGTAGTCCTGGCCCTTTGCCTTCAGCGCGAACTTCAGTGCATAGCTGACCGAGTACAGCCACTGTACCGCCTGCACATACGCGGGGGCGGTATTCGGATCCCCGTGGCCGTCGACCATCAGGTAGGGCAGGGGCGGTACGTCCACCGTTACGAACCGGCCCACCGGGGGCTGGTACAACGCGCGATCGCGCTTCTTGAAGTCGATCTTGTCCATGGGCTTCCTCCAACGCCGAGCATCCCATGCATTACCTTCGCGGGCATGCCTGAACATGTTCAGGCGACTTTGCCGAACACGGGCGGAGCAGCCGCCATCGCCCGATGCTAGGATGCCGCCCCCGGGTGTTCTGCCCGCCGCGCCTGCGCGGTGCGACAACGTGTCGCAGCCAGAAACGGGCCTTTCCTGCGCTCGATCATTGTCAATGCCTTTCTTAAATGGTGGGTGACGGCCTAAAATTGAAAGGCTGACTCGACCCCACCTCCCTACCTGTCTTCCGGACCGGTGGGACCGGCTTTGGCCGGAACAGGCAGGACGGGGAACGGCATTCCCTCGCAATTGGATCGACCGATGATTCCGTTGAAAACCCTTGGGCGCTGGTTGCGCCCGGGCCTGCTGCTGTCGTTGCTGGTGATGCTCACCGGCTGCGATGCCGTGGCCATCCTCAGTCCGAAGGGCCAGATCGGCCAGGATGAGAAGACCCTGCTGATCACGGCCACCGTGCTCATGCTGCTGGTCGTCATCCCGGTCATCATCATGACCCTGACCTTCGCGTGGAAGTATCGCGCCTCCAACACCAAGGCCCGTTACGAGCCGAAGTGGTCCCACTCGACGGCGATCGAGGTGGTGGTGTGGTCCATTCCCTGCATGATCGTGCTGGTGCTGGCGGTCCTGACCTGGCGTTCGTCGCACGCGCTGGACCCGTACAAGCCGCTGGAATCGGACGTCAAGCCGGTCACCATCGAGGCGATCTCGCTGGACTGGAAGTGGCTGTTCATCTATCCGGAAGAGAAGGTGGCGGTCGTCAACGAAATCAAGTTCCCGGTCAACACGCCGCTGAACTTCAAGATCACGTCCGATACGGTGATGAATGCCTTCTTCATCCCGCACCTGGGCAGCATGATCTACTCGATGGCTGCGATGGAGACCAAGCTCCATCTGATCGCCAACGAGACCGGTGAATTCCCGGGCATGTCCTCGCACTACAGCGGCGCGGGCTTCGCCAAGATGCACTTCACCGCCTACTCGGTCAGCGATGCCGAATACCGCCAGTGGCTGGACCAGGTCCGTGCCGGCGAGCAGACCCTGGACAAGGCCTCGTTCAAGGCGCTGGGTGAAGCACGCAACGCCGAGTGGTACCCGGTCACCTACTTCGGCAAGACCGAAGAAGGCCTGTTCGACTGGGTGATCGCCAAGCACATGGGCGACAACAAGCACTACGGCATGAAGCACTCGCACGCTGGTGCCGCCGCTGCCGATGCCGCCAGCCATGAGGCGCACGAGGGCCATGCCCCCAGTGACGCACATGATTCCAAGGAATCGGGTGAAAACCTGGATGCCAACGAACACGAACACGCGGGCCATGCCGGCCACGCGGGTTCGGGAGAATGAACATGTTGGGTAAACTCTCAATTGAGTCGATCCCCCACGATCCGATCGTGCTGACCACCCTGGTCGGCGCGGTGCTGGGTGGCCTGGGCGTCATGGCCCTGATCACCAAGTTCAAGCTGTGGGGCTATCTGTGGAAGGAGTGGTTCACCTCGGTGGATCACAAGAAGATCGGCGTGATGTACCTCATCGTCGCCTTCGTCATGCTGCTGCGCGGCTTCTCCGACGCCATCATGATGCGTACCCAGCAGGCGCTCGCCGTCGGCGGGTCCGAGGGCTACCTGCCGCCGCACCACTACGACCAGATCTTCACCGCCCACGGCGTGATCATGATCTTCTTCGTGGCGATGCCGCTGATCACCGGCCTGATGAACCTGGCCGTGCCGCTGCAGATCGGTGCGCGCGACGTCGCGTTCCCGTTCGTCAACTCGCTCAGCTTCTGGCTGTTCGTATCCGGTGCGGTACTGATCATGCTGTCGCTGTGGATCGGTGAGTTCGCCGCCACCGGCTGGCTGGCGTTCCCGCCGTTGTCGGGCATCGAATACAGTCCAAGCGTCGGCATGGACTACTACATCTGGGGTCTACAGGTCGCAGGCCTGGGTACCACGCTGAGCGGTATCAACTTCTTCATCACCATCCTGAAGATGCGTACCCCCAGCATGAAGCTGATGCAGATGCCGGTGTTCACCTGGACCGCCCTGGTGACCAACGTGCTGATCGTCGCCGCCTTCCCGGTGCTGACCATCACCCTGGTGCTGCTGACCCTGGACCGTTACCTGGGAACGCACTTCTTCACCAATGACGGTGGCGGCAACGCCATGCTGTACATCAACCTGATCTGGATCTGGGGTCACCCGGAGGTGTACATCCTGGTCCTGCCGGCGTTCGGTGTGTTCTCCGAAGTCATCGCGACCTTCTCGCGCAAGGCGCTGTTCGGCTATAAGGGCATGGTCTACGCCACCGCCTGCATCGGCGTGCTGTCGTTCATCGTGTGGCTGCACCACTTCTTCACCATGGGCTCGGGTGCCAACGTCAATGCCTTCTTCGGCATCACGACGATGATCATTTCGATCCCGACCGGCGTGAAGATCTTCAACTGGCTGTTCACCATGTTCCGCGGCCGCGTGCACTTCACCACCCCGGTGCTGTGGACCATCGGCTTCATGGTCACCTTCGTCATCGGCGGCATGACCGGTGTGATGCTGGCGATTCCGGCCATCGACTTCGTGCTGCACAACAGCCTGTTCCTGATCGCCCACTTCCACAACGTCATCATCGGCGGCGTGGTGTTCGGCATGTTCGCCGGCATCACCTACTGGTGGCCGAAGATGTTCGGCTTCCGCCTGAACGAGTTCTGGGGCAAGTGCGCGTTCTGGTGCTGGTTCATCGGCTTCTACGTGACCTTCATGCCGATGTACGTGCTGGGCTTCATGGGCATGACCCGCCGCCTGCAGAGCACGGTCAACCCGGCTTACGAGCCGCTGCTGCTGATCGCCGCCGCAGGTGCGTTCATCGTCGGTGCCGGCATCCTGTGCCAGATCATCCAGGTGGCCGTGTCGATCCGCGACCGCAAGAAGACCGTCGACCTGACCGGCGACCCGTGGGATGCCCGTACGCTGGAGTGGGAAACCTCTTCGCCGCCGGCCTTCTACAACTTCGGCACGCTGCCGGAAGTCACCGAGCTGGACGATTTCTGGGAGCGCAAGCAGCGTGGTGAAGCCTGGCCGAAGCCGGCCAAGTACACCGACATCCACATGCCGCGCAACACCGGCACGGGCGTTGTCATCGGTGCCTTCAGCCTGGTGTTCGGCTTCGCGATGATCTGGCACATCTGGTGGCTGGCCATCGTCGGCTTCGTCGGCATGATCGCCACGTTCATCTACCGCACCTTCGACCAGGACGTGGACTACTGGGTCCCGGCCGCCGAGGTGGAACGCATCGAGAACGAACACCGCAAGCACCTGGAAGCCCAGGGCCTGGTGAAGTCGGAGCTGAAGGCATGAGCACCAATACCTCGACCCTGAGCCACGGGCACGCCGCGCACGCGGCGGCCCATGGCCATGACGACCACGAGCACCACGACACCGGCGGCAACACCGTCTTCGGTTTCTGGGTGTACCTGATGAGCGACTGCCTCATCTTCGCCTCGCTGTTCGCCACCTATGTGGTGCTGGCAGGCGGTACCGATGGTGGCCCGACCGCGAAGGACCTGTTCGAACTGCCGTTCGTTGCATGGGAAACCGCGCTGCTGCTGACCTCCTCGCTGACCTTCGGCCTGGGCATGATTGCCATGCACCGCAAGCAGATGGGCCAGATGTACCTGTGGCTGGGCATCACCTGGCTGCTGGGCTTCGGCTTCATGTGCATGGAAGTGTGGGAGTTCCAGCATCTGATCCACCAGGGCTACGGTCCGGACCGCAGTGCCTTCCTGTCGGCGTTCTTCGCACTGGTCGGTACCCACGGCCTGCACGTCAGCGCCGGCCTGCTGTGGCTGCTGGTGATGTTCGTGCAGCTGAAGAAGTACGGCCTGACCCCGACCAACAAGACCCGCATGGCGTGCCTGAGCCTGTTCTGGCACTTCCTGGACCTGATCTGGATCGGCGTGTTCTCCGTCGTCTACCTCAATGGAGCCCTGTAATGGCACATGACAACCATGCACACGACCACGGCACCGGCGGCGAAAGCCATGGCACCGTGAAGTCGTACCTGATCGGCTTCGTGCTGGCGGTGGTGCTGACCGTCATCCCGTTCTGGATGGTGATGTCGGGTGATTTCTCGCGCACCGTCAACGGTGTGGTGATCGCGATCACCGCGGTGCTGCAGATGCTGGTCCACCTGGTGTTCTTCCTGCACCTGGACCGCTCTTCGGAAAGCCGCTGGAACGTCAACGCTGCGGCCTTCACCGTGGTGGTGATCGGCATCATCGTGGTCGGCACCCTGTGGGTCATGCACAACATGAACGTGCACATGATGCACTGACGTCCTCGCGACGTTGCCACGCAGAAAGGCCGCCCTCGGGCGGCCTTTCTGTTTGCCGTGGGGGGCGGCGAGGAACATCCACGCACGGCGTGGATCTACTGATGAGGTGGGTGCGGAGCTTGCTCCGCACATCGGCTCAGCCCACCCGGCGCAGAAATTCCTCGGCGTCCATCGGTCGGCCCAGGTGGTAGCCCTGCAACTGGTCGCAGCCCAGTTCGCTCAGGTACTCGCGCTGCGCCTGCGTCTCCACGCCTTCGGCCACCACCTGCAGCTGCAGGGTGCGTCCCAGCGCGATGATCGACGAGACGATGGCGGCATCCTCTTCATTGCATTCCAGGTCATGCACGAACGCGCGGTCGATCTTCAGTTCGGTGGCCGGCATGCGTTTCAGGTACAGCAGGCTGGAATAGCCCGTGCCGAAGTCGTCGATGGCAATGTGCACGCCCATCGCGGTCAGATCGTTGAGAATCGCCAGGCTGGCGTCGACGTCCTTCATCGCCGTGGTCTCGGTGATCTCCAGGGTCAGCCGCGCCGGCTCGATGCGGTGCCGTTCGAGCACCTCGCGCACGCTGTCCAGAAGGGCCGGGGAGGAGAACTGCAGGGGCGACAGGTTCACTGCCATCGACCATTCGGCATGTCCGGCATCGTGCCACGCACGCAGCTGTGCGCAGGCGCGGTCCAGTACCCAGTCGCCGATCGGCAGGATCAGGCCGCTGCGTTCGGCAATGGGAATGAACACGTCCGGCGCCAGCAGGCCCAGCTCCGGATGCTGCCAGCGCAGCAGCGCCTCGGCGCCGGTGGCTGGCGCGCCCGCGGCCGGGAACTTGGGCTGGTAATGCAGGACCAGTTCATTGCGCATCACGGCCTTGCGCAGGTCCTGCAGCAGGCGCAGCTGACGGTTGGCGCTGAGCTGCATCGATGGGGTGAAGAACGTATAGCCGTTCCGCCCGGTTTCCTTGGTGTGGTACATCGCAGCGTCGGCGTGGGCCATCAGCTCGCGCTCATTGCCGGCGTCATCCGGGTACAGGGCAATGCCCAGGCTGGCGCTGACCTGCAGCTCGGCTGCATCCAGCAGGAACGGTTCGCCCGCCGCCGCGATGATCCGCTCGGCGACCACCACCGCATCGTCGGGAATGTCGATGGCCAGCACGATCACGAACTCGTCGCCGCCAAGGCGGGCGAAGGTGTCCTGCGGCCGCAGCAGGCTGCCGATGCGCTGCGCCACCGCCACCAGCAGGCGATCACCCAATTGGTGTCCGTAGGCATCATTGACCGCCTTGAAGCCGTCCAGGTCGCAGAACATCACCGCCACCGCATGGTTGCGGCGCCGCGCCTTCTCGATGGCCTGCTCGATGCGGTCCTGCAGCAGCATGCGGTTGGGCAGCTGGGTCAGCGGGTCATGCAGCGCAGCCTGGATCAGCTTGTCGTTGGCATGCGCCAGTGAATCGGCCAGCAGGCCGGTGCGCACGCGCATCTGCCGGTCGAACAGCGAGGCGACCAAGGCGATACCCAGAGTGGCCACGGTGGTGACGATCACCAGCACCGCCAGCCAGCGCGTGTCGATGCCACCGCTGCCGACCGCGCCGCAGATGCTGCCCTCCGGGAAGCGCGCCGCGGCCATGCCGGTGTAGTGCATGCCGACGATGGCCAGGCCCATCACCAGCGACGCCAGTGCGCGCAGGCGCATGGTGTTGCGCTGCTCGGTACGCAGGCGGAAGGCGATCCACAGCGCGGCACCGGCGGCGCCGATGGCCACCGCAATGGAGGCGGCGAACCAGCCCGGGTGATAGTCGATACCCGGCTGCATGCGCATCGCGGCCATGCCGAGGTAGTGCATGGTGGCGATGCCCAGCCCCATCAGCACGGCGCCGGCCAGCAACCGCCGCCACGGCAGGCTGGGGCGCGAGACCAGCCACAGCGCGTAGGCCGAGGCGCCGATCGAGACCGCCAGCGAGTACAGGGTGATGCCAAGGTCGTAACCCACCGGGATCGGCAGGTCGAAGGCAAGCATGCCGATGAAGTGCATCGACCAGATGCCCAGGCCCATGGCCGCCGCGCCACCCGCCAGCCACCAGCGGGCCACGCGGCCCTCGGCCGTGGCCAGCCGCCCGGCCATGTCCAGCGCCGTGTACGAAGCAAGAATGGCCACCAGCAGGGAGATGATGACCAGGCTCTGACTGTAACTGCCAGTCATGTTGAATCCAGTGGGGGAGGAAGGGGCGCCCGCAAGGCGCACGCCCGCGACCCCTATCGGCGCGGGTGGGCAGGACTTGAGCGGTCGCAGCACCTGCGACCCGGCTCGGCTATCCTGCCACGCCTGTTCCCGTTGCTGGAAATCATCCGATGGCAAAAGCCCGCACCGCCTACGTCTGCAATGAATGCGGCGCCGAATTCAGCAAGTGGCAGGGCCAGTGCACCGAGTGCAACGCCTGGAACTCGTTGTCGGAAATCGTGCTGGAAAGTGCGGCGGCCGCCAAGGCGCCGGCCTCGCGCCGGGCGGGCTGGGCCGGCAAGATTGATCCGCCGAAGGTCACCGCCCTGAAGGACGTGGAGCAGACCGAGCACCGGCGGGTCACGACCGGCATCGGCGAGTTCGACCGCGTGTTGGGCGGTGGGCTGGTCGAAGGCGCGGTGGTGCTGGTGGGCGGCGACCCGGGCATCGGCAAGTCGACGCTGCTGCTGCAGGCGGTGGCGAAGATGGCGGCCGAACTGCCGGTGCTCTACGTCACCGGTGAAGAATCGCTGGCGCAGGTGGCCGGTCGCGCGCACCGCCTGGAGCTGCCGCTGGACGGGGTCAATGCACTGGCCGAGACCGGGGTCGAGTCGATCCTGCAGCACGCGTCCAAGGCCGGCCCGCGGCTGATCGTGGCTGACTCCGTGCAGACCCTGTGGACCGAGAGTTTGACCGCTGCGCCGGGTTCGGTCAGCCAGGTGCGCGAGAGCGCGGCGCGGCTGGTGCGTTTCGCCAAGGAGACCGGCACCGCCGTGTTCCTGGTCGGTCACGTGACCAAGGAGGGCGGCATCGCCGGCCCGCGCGTGCTCGAGCACATGGTCGATGCGGTACTGTATTTCGAAGGCGAGAGCGGCAGCCGCTTCCGCCTGCTGCGCGCCTTCAAGAACCGCTTCGGTGCGGTCAACGAGCTGGGCGTGTTCGCGATGGGCGACAAGGGCCTGAAGGAAGTCTCCAATCCGTCGGCGATCTTCCTGTCCGGTAGCAGCACCCATCAACCGGGCAGCTGTGTGATGGTCACCCGCGAGGGCACCCGGCCGCTGCTGGTGGAGGTGCAGGCGCTGGTCGATGCGTCGCCGCTGTCGAACCCGCGTCGTGTCGCGGTCGGCCTGGAGCAGAACCGCCTGGCGATGCTGCTGGCCGTGCTGCATCGCCACGGCGGTGTGCTGGTCGGCGATCAGGACGTGTTCGTCAACGTGGTCGGTGGCATCCGCGTGCAGGAGACCGCGGCCGACCTGCCGGTACTGCTGGCCGTACTGTCCTCGTTGCAGGACCGCCCGCTGGCGGAGAAGACGATTGCTTTCGGCGAAGTCGGCCTGTCCGGCGAGATCCGCCCGGTGCCCAATGGCGAAGACCGCCTGCGCGAGGCGGCCACCCACGGCTTCAAGCGTGCCATCGTGCCCAAGGCCAACGCGCCGAAGGGCGGTTCGGTGAAAGGCATGGAAGTGATCGCGGTGGAGCGCCTGTCCGAGGCCATCGACGCGGCGTGATCGCGCCGGGCATGCCCCGGCTTCACCACCGCACGCGCGGAATACGGCAGCCGACACGGCAACGGTCAGCCTGCCTGTGCTAGTTTTTCCCGCTCGACGAAGACGCCCTCTGGCGTCTTTCCGTGCCCAGGAGTAAACGATTACATGCAGGACACCGCGCTCACCGCCCCCAACGCCGAAATCCGTCGCGCCGGGGTCGATCTCAATGGACTGATGACGGTGCTGGGCAAGCACCTGTATTCCACCCCGGTGGTGGCGCTGCGTGAGCTGGTGCAGAACGCGCACGATTCGATCATCCGTCGCCGCATCGAACAGCCCGACATCGAAGTGCCTTCGCGCATTTCGGTGCAGGTCGATGCCGCCGCTGGCGTGCTGCGCATCACCGACACCGGTGCCGGGCTGACCCGCCAGGAAATCCACGACTACCTGGCCACTGTCGGCGTCGGCTATACCCGCGGCCTGCGCCAGGGCGGCGAGGATGACGAAGGCCTGATCGGCATGTTCGGCCTCGGGTTCCTGTCCGCCTTCGTGCTGGCGCGCCGGGTCAGCGTGCGTACCACCTCGTACCAGACGCCGGAACTGGGGCACCTGTATGTGTCCAGCAACGCCGAGCAGTACACCGTCAGTGAAGTGCCGGCACGCGCGGTCGGTACCGAGGTGGAACTGGAGCTGCATCCGGACTTCCTGCCGCTGGCCAACGAGGCGCGCCTGCACGAGGTGCTGGGCCGCTACTGCGCGCTGCTGTCCGAACCGATCTTCATCGGTGGCGCGGCCGAGGCGCTCAATCCCGAGCCGCCGCCGTGGCGTAGCCAAGGCGAGGTTGCCCTGCATCCGGTGCAGGCGCGACGCCAGGCGCTGCAGTTCGCCGCGCGCTTCGAGCATGATTTCGAACCGATTGTGACCGTGCCGCTGCGTGCCGATGGCAACAGCGATGCCACCGGCCTGCTGTGGGTGCAGGACGGCGCTACCTACGGCACCAGCGACAACCGCAACCTGTCGGTGTTCGTGCGCGGCATGCTGCTGGACGACGACGCCCGCGACCTGCTGCCGCCCTGGGCGGGGTTCATTGGCGGGGTGATCGAATCCTCGCGGCTGACGCCTACCGCCAGCCGCGAAGACCTGCAGCGCGACGACCAGTACCGCGCCGTGCAGCATGCACTGCTGGAAGCGCTGATCGACGGCCTGGCCGACGTCGCGCGGCAGCAGCCGGAGGCCTGGCGACGCGTTCTCACGCGCCACAATGAGGCCCTGCTGGGCGCAGCGCTGTGCGATGACCGCCTGTTCGACCTGCTGCTGGAACACGTGCGCGTGCCGACTTCGCAGGGCGACCTGCCAGCCAGTGCGTTGCCGGCACGCGGTGCGGTGCACGTGATCCTCGACAATGGCGGCGGCTTCGAGGAAATGCTGTTCCGTGCGATGGGCGTGCCGGTGGCGCACGGCCATCGCTATGCGGTGGTGCCATTCCTGCGGCGCTGGGCCCAGGCCAAGGGCCTGCGCCTGGTCGAGCTCGGCACAGAGCAGGGCAACCGCGCGCTGTTCCGCACTGACGACAGCCTCGACGAGGCGCAGCTGGCATGGCTGCGTGAGCAGCTGGGCGATGGTGAACAGCTGCTGCCGGCACGCTTCAGTCCGGAGGCATTGCCGGTGGTGGTGGTGCCCGATCGCGAGGCCGAACTGAAGCAGCGCCTGGAAGACGATGAGAACGACAAGCGCGTCTCGATGGCGGCGCTGCGCCTGGCCCGGCAGTTCACCGCGCGCATCGAGGCGCGTGCGCCGTCGCGGCTGTACCTCAACCTCGACAATCCCGCCGTGCAGGCGCTGTTGCGCGCCCAACGCGACGGGCATCCGCAGGCCGAAGCTGCGGCACGCCTGCTGCGCTCGCTGAAGATCATCGTTGCCGCGCAGGGCCGTCCGCTGGCACGGGCGACGACCACTGTGGGCCCTGACCTCAACGGCGCCTTCACCGATATCGCCGGTGCCCTGCAGCAGATGCTGCGCTGAGCACCGCATCCTCTCATCCAGCCTTCGCTAGACAGGAGCACTTACCCCATGGACATCTGGAACTGGGTCGAAAAACTGCAGGGCGACCTGCGCCAGGCCGGCCAGGCGCAGAACGCGCACCTGCTGAACCGCCTCGCCGACGAAGTGAGCGAACTGCGTGTCGACCGCGTCGACGCGCTGCTGCCTGAAGCGCGTGCGCTGGGCAAGGCGCTGGACAACCCGTGGGTCGACGTCTACGTCGGCCACTGGGCGCTGCGCAACCGCGTCGGCAACCGCGTTGAAGGCGAGAGTGCGCTGGGCGAAGCGGTAGCGCTGTTCGAACGCGCGCATCGTGAGGACACGCTGGAGTGCCCGCAGTCGATCTGCGTGACCCAGGATCTGGCTGCCTGCTACGGCAACATCGATGGCCCGGGCTGGGTTCCCGAACGTGTCGAGGTGTGCGATGAAACGCTTGCACGCATCGATCCAAGCTGGGCCTGCTTCCAGTGCCTGAGCTGCGAAAAGGCCGATGCGCTGCTGGATGATGGCCGCGGTCAGGATGCGCTGGATTACCTGCAGGTGCAGTCGGATGCGATCGAGGCCTGCGGCAAGGAAGTGTTCGACAGCTTCCCGGAAATGCAGATCAAGATCCTGCTGGGCATGGGCCGCGCCGAAGAAGCGCTGTTGCTGATCGAGAAGCGCGAGGCCGAAGTGGCCGCGTCCGGCGAGTACGAGCCGGCCAACTGCACGGTGCCGCGCCGCCTGTCCAAGGCATGGGCGCTGGCCCAGCTGGGCCGCGACGAAGAAGCCGTGCAGCAGCTGGTGCCGTGGAGCGAACTGACGCCTACCTACTGGCGACTGTGGGCGAACACGGCCGCAGCGCTGTGCCGGCGCGATCCTGCACGCAATACCTGGGATCTGGGCACGCGCTTCAACACCATCATCGAACACTTTGCCGAGGTTGGCTCGCACCGCCTGCTGATCGAAGTCGCTGCGCTGAGCCTTGAACTGGCGCTGCAGCGAGGTGCACGTTGGGTGGCGCTGCGCCAGCTGGAACTGGCGCGTACCCATCTGGCGCAGCTGCGCCAGGACCGTGGTGCGGCAGCATTGGTGGCCGACCTGGCCGCGCGTATCGATGCATTGCCGGACGTTGCGCCGCTGCCGGTGCCGGCCAGCGAACTGCTGGCCTGGCTGCACGAGCAGGGGGAGCAGAACCAGTCGCGCGATCCGGAGCGTGAGGCGCAGTGGCTGTTGCAGGCACAGGCGCAGCTGCCCGATGACGAGGCGCTGGCCGAGATGGCCGCCTCCGCGTTGAGCGCCTGTGGTGCGCAGGCGGAAGCGCGCGCCTTGCTGTGGCGATTCGTGCGCGCGCACACGCAGGAGGATGGTCCGGCCGCCTATACGCTGATGCGTTGGCTGACCGAGCAGGGCGACGACGACGGCCTGCGCCTGCTGGCGGATACCTATCGCGGCAGCGTGCCGGTGTTCGCGCACTGGTGCGAGGTGCAGCGTGCCCGTCGCGTGTCCGACTGGCCGGCGCTGGAGCAGGCCGCGCAGGCGCTGCTGGCCGCATCGCCGGGTTCGCACGGTGCACGTGGCACGCTGGCGCGGATGTACATGGAAACCGGCCGCTTCAGCGAGGCCCAGGCCTGCTTTGCACAGCTGGTGGAGCTGCTGGAAGAGCCCAACACCGCGCATTGGGACCACATGAGCGCAGCCAGCGCGGCGCGCGACTGGGACGCGGTGCGCCGCTCGGCCGCAGCGATCGGCATGGAGCTGTCCAGCCAGGATGGCGTGGTCGAGGAGCCGTGGGGCTGGGTGATCATCCGCAGCGAGGAGAACGGCGAGCCGATGGAATACTACGCACGCCGCAGCGGGCCGGTGACCGCACGCATCGTCGAGAACGCGCCGGCCAACCGCGCGCAGCAGGTGGGCGACTGGGTGGTGTTCGATGCCGCGCTGGTACATCCGGCACCGGAGGAGGAGGAAGCGCGCGAGCATTTCATCCCGACCTATGCGCAGGTGCACGTGCTGGAACGCGGTGGTTTCGCCCGCAGCTGGCTGATCGACGGCGCTCACCCCGGCGAGGAGGCGTGGAATGCCTTCGTTGAAGCTGCCGAGGCGCAGGGCTGGCAGGTGTGGTCGCACAGCCGTGCGGACTACACCGTGACCGATCCGGATATGGAGGAGGGCACGCTGCCGGGCCTGCTGTTCACGGTCGCCCAGCCGCAGGATCATGCGCCGTTGGCGCTGCACCGTTTCCTGCAGCAGGAGACCGCGAAATGGCCGCACCCGCATTGCTGGCTGCGGCTGGCCGAGGCCTGTGACCAGGACCGCCAGCCGCATCTGGACGTGATCGAGCGCTACGGGTTGTAAGTAGAGCCGAGCCTGCGCTCGGCTTATGCTGGAACGCAGCCGAGCATGGGCTCGGCTCTACAACAGATCGCCATCACGACCAAAGGGATTGGACATGCGAAAGACAGGGATGTTGATGATTGCCGGCCTGCTGCTGGCGCCAGCGGCACAGGCCGCGCCCGCCTGCCAGGAACCAGTGGTTGTGGCCCGCGCGTTCTACGAGGCGACGACGGGCGATGGCGACCTGCTGGAGCCGCCGCCCGCGCTGGTCAGCCCGGCCTTCGGCAAGGCACTGCGTGGCGAGCGCGCCTGCCAGCAGCGCGAAGAGGGCATCTGCACGATCGATTCCGATCCGTGGCTGGATGCGCAGGACGGCGACATCGAAACCCCCGTGCGCTACAGCTGGAAGGAGGCGTCGGCCACCGCCGGCCAGGTCGAGATGCGCTATTCGGTATGGAAGAAGGCCTACGTGACCCGCCTTCCGATGGTGCGCCAGGGGCAGGGCTGCTGGCAGGTCGATGACATCCTCACCAACAGCGGCCGCTCGGTGCGGAAGATCCTGGCCCAGCCTTGACGGTAGCGCCGGTGGGGGCCGACCGTTGGTCGGCACACCGCCTATCGCGAATGCCCGAACACCAGTTCGATCACGAACTGGCTGCCGAAGAACGCCAGCAGCAGCAACAGCATCGCCGCCAGCGTCCAGTGCACCGCCTTCATGCCGCGCCAGCCATAGCGGCGGCGGCCGATCAGTAGCACGCCGAACACGATCCACGACAGCACGCTCAGCACGGTCTTGTGCACCAGCTTCTGTGCCAGCAGGTCGTCGACGAACAGCACACCAGTGACCAGGGTCAGGGTCAGCAGCGCGAAGCCGACGGTGATGACCCGGAACAACAGCGATTCCAGGTCGGCCAGCGGCGGCAGCGCCCGCAGCCACGGGCGGAACTCGCGGCGGCGCAGTGCGCGCTCCTGCAGCCACAGCATGATCGCCAGCAGCGCGGCGATGCTCAGCGTGGCGTAGGCCAGCAGCGCCAGCCAGGCGTGGCTGGCCAGGCGCCAGCCCAGCACCTTGCTCGGTTCGTGGCCGTAGCCGTGGTAGGCCAGCAGCAGTACCGCGGCCAGCGGGAACACCACCACGCCCAGTGCCGACATCCGCCCGCGCGCGCCGACCAGCGAGGTCAGCCAGGCCATGCCCAGGCCGACCAGCGACAGCGCGGCGAAGAAGTGCATGTCCGGCCCACCGTTGGTACGCATCGCCACCATCACGTGGTAGCCGCCATGCAGCAGCATCGCCGGCAGGGCGGGCCACAGCCAGGTGGGGGAGCCGGTGCTTTCATCGCGGCCAAGCGCGCGCACCAGCAGGGCACTGGCTGCCAGGTAGAGCAGGACCGCGATGAGAACGATTGTCATCGTTGCAGTTTCGCATACCCCTGCGGCGGTGGCGACGGCCCCGTGGTCGCAGCCCGGGGAGACAGCCGGACCCGTTATACTCTCTGCCTTATTGTCCCCCGCTTTCAGACAGGTTGCGTCGCATGTTCGAGTCCCTGACCCAGCGCCTTTCCGGCACCATCGAGCGCCTGCGTGGCCGTGGCCGCCTGACCGAGGAGAACATCCGCGAGGCGACCCGCGAGGTCCGCATCGCGCTGCTCGAAGCCGACGTGGCGCTGCCGGTGGTGCAGGCCCTGATCGAGCGCATCAAGGTGCGCGCGGTCGGCCAGGAAGTACTGAAGTCGCTGACCCCGGGCCAGGCCCTGATCAAGGTCGTGCGCGACGAGCTGACCGCGGTGATGGGCGCCGAAGCCAGCGACCTGAACCTCAACGTTCCGGCCCCGGCCATTATCCTGATGGCAGGCCTGCAGGGTGCCGGCAAGACCACCACGGTGGGCAAGCTGGCCAAGCACCTGAAGGAAAAGCGCAAGAAGAAGGTGATGGTGGTCTCGGCCGACGTCTACCGTCCGGCCGCGATTGAGCAGCTGAAGACCCTGGCCGAGCAGGTGGGCGTGCTGTTCTTCCCGTCCAGCGCCGACCAGAAGCCGGAAGCCATCGTGCGCGCCGCCATCGACGATGCACGCAAGTCGTTCGTCGACGTGCTGCTGGTCGATACCGCCGGCCGCCTGGCCATCGACGAAGCGATGATGGCCGAGATCAAGGCCCTGCACGCGGCGGTGAACCCGGCCGAGACCCTGTTCGTGGTCGACGCCATGACCGGCCAGGACGCGGCCAACACCGCCAAGGCCTTCGGCGACGCCCTGCCGCTGACCGGCGTGGTGCTGACCAAGACCGACGGCGACGCCCGCGGCGGTGCCGCGCTGAGCGTGCGCTACATCACCGGCAAGCCGATCAAGTTCGTCGGTGTCAGCGAAAAGCCGGAAGGCCTGGACGTGTTCCACCCGGACCGCATTGCCAGCCGCATCCTCGACATGGGCGACGTGCTGTCGCTGGTCGAGCAGGTCGAGCAGCAGGTCGACAAGGACAAGGCCGCCAAGCTGGCCGAGAAGGTCGCCAAGGGCAAGAAGTTCGACCTGAACGACATGCGTGACCAGCTGGAGCAGATGCAGAACATGGGCGGCATCGGCGGCCTGATGGACAAGCTGCCGGGCCTGGGCAACATTCCCGACCATCTGAAGCAGCAGGTCAGCCAGGGCAAGGAAGTGCCGCGCATGATCGCCATCATCAGCTCGATGACCAAGAAGGAACGGCGCAATCCGAACCTGCTCAATGGCTCGCGCCGCGCGCGCATCGCCAAGGGCTCGGGCGTGACCCCGGCCGACGTCAACAAGCTGATGAAGCAGTACATGCAGATGGAAAAGATGATGAGCAAGATGGCTGGCGGCGGCATGAAGGGCATGCTGCGCAGCATGAAGGGCATGATGGGTGCCATGGGCGGCCGCGGCATGCCGTTCCGTTGATGCAGCGACGGGGCCGGCGCGAATCGCGATCCGGCCCCGGTCACAATGACTGGCGTATGCTGGGCGGCGACTTCTCCAACAGGTATGTCGCGTGAACGCATCGCCGATTCTTGAACGCGCCGACACCTTTTGTCGGCGTTTTTCATTGCAGCTTCCGATCCTGTTGGCACCGATGGCCGGTGCCTGCCCGGTGCCGCTGTCGGCTGCGCTGGCCAATGCCGGCAGCATGGGGGCAATGGGCGCGGTGCTGTCGTCATCTGCCGATATCGGTCGTTGGATGGAGGACTTCCGCGCGACCTCCACCGGCCCGGCACAGGTGAACCTGTGGGTGCCTGATCCGGTGCCGACCCGTGACGTAGCCGCCGAGGCCGCCAGCCGCGCCTTCCTGGCGCAGTGGGGCCCGGAAGTGCCGGCCAGCGCCGCCGATGCCACGCCCGCCTACTTCGAAGAACAGTTCGCCGCGCTGCTGGCGGCGCGTCCTGCGGTGGCCTCGACCATCATGGGCGTGCTGCTGCCGCGCCACGTACAGCAGCTGAAGGATGCCGGCATTGCCTGGATCGCCTGTGCGACCACGTTGTCCGAAGCGCGCGCGGCACAGGACGCCGGTGCCGATGCCGTGGTGGCACAGGGCGTGGAAGCGGGTGGGCATCGTGGTTCATTCGATCCGGCGATGGCCGAACGCCAGCTGGTCGGCCTGTTCGCGCTGCTGCCGCGGCTGGCCGATCACCTGCACATTCCGGTGATTGCCGCCGGCGGCATCGCCGATGGCCGTGGTATCGCCGCCGCACTCACCTTGGGGGCCAGCGCCGTGCAGATCGGCACCGCGTTCCTGCGCACGCCGGAAGCAGCGATCGCCTCGGCGTGGGCCGATGGGCTGGCCGCCAGCGAACCGGAAGACACCTGGCCGACCCGCGCCTTCAGCGGTCGTCTGGGCCGTGGTCTGGCGACACCCTACGTGCGCGCCGCCGCCGCAGAAGGCGCCCCGGCGCCGCGTCCGTACCCGGTGCAGCGCGGGCTGACCGCGCCGATGCGCAGGCAGGCCGTGCAGGAAAACCGCCTGGCCGCGATGCAGGCCTGGGCCGGGCAGTCGGCGTGGATGGCGCCGGCACAGCCGGCCGCAGACGTGCTGCGCGGCATGTGGAGCCAGGCGCAGGCACTGCTGCGATGACGCTGACTTGCAACGGCCAGCCGGCACAGGTGGAGGATCTGCTGCCGGCGCTCGTCAACTACGGCCACTTCACCTCGCTGCAGGTGCGCGACCACGCGGTGCAGGGACTGGACCTGCATCTGGCGCGGCTGTCGCATGCCACGCGCGAGCTGTTCGGTAGCGAGCTGGATATGGCGCAGGTGCGGGCTTGGATGGTGCAGGCGCTGCGGCAAGCGGGGCAGGGCGATGCCTCGTTGCGGGTGACGGTGTATTCGCGCCACTTCGATTTCCGCAATCCGCTGGCGGCGGTGCCGGTGGACGTGCTGGTGGCGGTGTCCGCGCCGGTGACGCTGACCGCCTCCAAGCGTGTGCGCAGCGTGGCCTGGCAGCGCGAACTGCCGCAGATCAAACATGTGGGCACCTTCGGCCTGTTCGCCGAGCGCCGCGCGGCGATGGCGGAAGGATTCGACGATGTGCTGTTCGTGACCGCCGATGGCGAAATGAGTGAAGGCAGCACCTGGAACCTGGCCGTGCACGATGGTGAACGGCTGCTCTGGCCGCAGGCGCCTGCCCTGCGCGGCACCGCCGAGGCGCTGCTGAAGCAGTATTGGCCGGGGGCACAGGCTACGCAGCCGTTGCGGCTGGCGGATATGGCTGGCGTGAAGGCCGCTTTTGCCTGCAACGCCAGCGGCCTGTGGGCGCTGGAGGCCATCGACGGGCATGTCCTGCCCGGCTCGCAGGCCTTGGCTGAACAGGGCAGGGCGGTGCTGGCGGCGGTGGCTTGGGACGGTTTGGGGTGAAAAGCCCGCCGGGCATGGCCCGGCACTACCGTGAAGGCTGGTCACCATGGGGTTGGCTCGGCCGGGCTCTGCCGCTATAATCGCCCGCTTACCTCGCCATCCTGGCGACTGGGCAATAGGAAAAACACCATGGTCAAGATTCGACTGACCCGCGGCGGCGCCAAGAAGCGTCCGTTCTACCACATCATCGTCACCGACGTGCGCAGCGCGCGCGACGGCCGCAACATCGAGCGCGTTGGCTTCTACAACCCGGTCGCCCAGGGCGCCGAGAAGCGCATCGAGCTGGACCTGGCCCGCGTTGATCATTGGGTCAAGAACGGCGCGCAGCCGACCGACAAGGTCCGCAACCTGATCAAGGAAGCGACCAAGTCCCAGGCCGCTGCGGCCTGATCCTGACGGGCCACGCTTCGGCGTGGCCCTCTTGGTTGAAGCAGATGAAAGATATCGAGCGCCGCATCCTGCTGGGCAGGGTTGTCGGCGCTTTTGGTGTGCGCGGCGAGATCAAGCTCGAGTCCTGGACCGAGCCACGTTCCGCCATTTTCCGTTACCAGCCGTGGATCGTGCGCAGCCCGTCCGGCGTGGAAACCACGATTCAAGGTGTACGCGGCCGCGACAGCGGCAAGCACCTGGTCGCCCGTTTCCCCGGCGTCGAGGACCGCGATACCGTCGAAGCGATGCACGGCACCGAGATCTACGTGGCCCGCAGTGCATTGCCGCCGCCGAAGCCCGATGAGTATTACTGGGTGGACCTGGAAGGCCTGGATGTGAAGACCACCGAGGGCGTTGCCCTGGGCCAGGTCTCGCACCTGTTCAGCACCGGCGCAAACGATGTGGTGGTGGTCCGTGGTGACCGCGAGCGGATGATTCCGTTCGTGCAGCCGGACTTCGTCAAGTCGGTCGACTTCGAGGCCAACCTGGTCGTGGTCGACTGGGATCCCGAGTTCTGAGTGTGAGCATGCGTTTCGACGTCATCACCCTGTTTCCCGAGTTCCTCGCCCAGTCCGCCGGACTGGGCGTGGTCGGGCGTGCGCAGGAAAAGGGATTGTTCAGCCTGCACGGCTGGAATCCCCGTGATTACGCCGAAGGCAACTACCGCCGGGTGGACGACCGTCCGTTCGGTGGTGGCCCGGGCATGGTGATGCTGATCGAGCCGTTGCAGGCCTGCCTGCAGGCAATCCGCGATGCTGATCCGACCCCAATGCGGGTGATCTACCTCAGCCCGCAGGGTGCGCCGTTGACCCAGGCCAAGGTGCGGGAACTGGCGGCGCTGCCGCGCATGGTCCTGCTCTGCGGCCGCTATGAAGGCATCGACGAGCGTTTCCTGGAGGCCAACGTCGACGAGGAGATTTCCCTCGGCGACTACGTGCTGTCCGGCGGCGAACTGGGTGCGGCGGTGATCATCGACGCCGTGGCCCGCCTGCAGGACGGCGCCCTGAATGACGCTGAATCGGCGGCGCAGGACAGCTTCGAGGGTGACCTCGGCCTGCTCGACTGCCCGCATTACAGCCAGCCGGCCCAGCATCCGCTGGGTGACGTGCCGGATGTGCTGCGCTCGGGCAACCACGCGGCCATCGCGGCCTGGCGCCGCCAGCAGTCGCTGGTCCGTACCGCGCAGCGGCGCCCGGACCTGCTGGATGAACAGGCGTTGGGCAAGGCCGACCGCAAGCTGCTGGAGCAGGGCCGTCAGGCCCAGAAACACAAGGCCAGCCCCTAGCGCAGGGCTGGCTTTATCGGCTATCATGGCTAATTCCCGCCGGCCCCGGTCGGCGCGCGCAGTACCCAAAACAAACGTGCAGCACAGTCCGGTGACTGCATGAGCCTACGTTGTCGATACGACACGCCCACCCGAACAAGAATCGGTGTAACCCATGAGCAAGCTGAACAAGTCCATCGTCGCGGAATTCGAATCCGCCCAGATCACCCGTGAACTGCCGAAGTTCAGCCAGGGCGACACCGTTGTCGTCAACGTGAAGGTGAAGGAAGGCAGCCGCGAACGCGTGCAGGCCTACGAAGGCGTTGTCATCGCCACCAAGAACGCCGGCCTGAACTCCTCGTTCACCGTCCGCAAGATCTCGCACGGCTACGGCGTCGAGCGCGTTTTCCAGACCCACAGCGCCATCATCGACTCGGTCGAAGTGAAGCGTCGTGGTAAGGTCCGCGCCGGCAAGCTGTACTACCTGCGTGGCCTGGAAGGCAAGGCTGCCCGCATCAAGGAAGACCTGGCTGCCGCTGCTGCCGCCAAGGCTGCCCGTCTGGCCGAAAAGGCCTGATAAACAACTTCGGTTGTTGCCGCGACGGCCACCTTCGGGTGGCCGTTTGCGTTTCCGGCATCGCATCGGCCACGATCAGCTGATGAACGACATCAACCCGCGCTATCCCGCCGTGATCCAGTCGGCGTTGCGCTTTCTCGACGGCAAGGGGATGGCGCGCGTGCAGTCCGCGCCGCTGTTGCATCGCCTGCTGTGGCGCATGGGCATTGCCTTGCCGCCGCCGATCCTGGCCGGATTCGCCACCAATGCGCTGGTGCAGGGCCTGCTGTTCGGTCTGTTCTGGACCGCGCTGATGTGGCTGATGCTGTGGCAGGGCAGCGAGCGCCCGCTGGCGCTGTTGCTGGTGGCCGGGCTGTTGGCTGGTGCGCTGTTCGGCGTGGTGATGGCGGCCTTGATGCGCTCGCTGCGCCGCCACCGCAAGCTGCCGGACTGGCGGCAGTTCCGTGCGCGGCAGGCGGACTGAACCGATGGCGCACCGCGCCGTGACCGCACGGTACAGGCCGCGCTAGGCTGCGGTGTCATCCCGATGGACGTGCCGTGCGATGCCCGCCAAGCGAACCGCACCCTCCGCCACACCCACGCTGCTGTCCGGCGGCAACCCGCAGATCGCCAAGGGCGAGGGCAATGCCCCGGTGCAGGCGTACATTGCCGCCATGCCTGGCTGGAAACGTCCGATCGGCGAACAGCTGGATGCGCTGATCGAACAGGCCGTACCCGGCGTGCACAAGGCGGTGAAATGGAACTCGCCGATGTATGCGGTGGCCGCGGGCGAAGGCTGGTTTCTCAGCTTCCATTACTTCACCCGCTACATCAAGGTGGCGTTCTTCCGTGGCGCTGCACTGAAGCCGATGCCACCTGAGCCGTCCAGGAGTGCCGATACGCGCTACCTGCACATCCCGCAGGATGGCGCGCTGGATGAAGCACAGTTCCTTGACTGGGTGCGCCAGGCCGCCGCGTTGCCCGGCGAACACATGTAAGCCCACCGTTCTGATCTGCTTGCCGACGAGAACCGCTGATGGCCACGCACGCGCCGAACCCTGACGATGCCGGAACCCCGGCAGCTGAACTGATCGATGCACGCATCGCCGAGCTGGGCGACTGGCGTGGCGAAGTGCTGGCACGCGTGCGTGCGTTGATCCATGAAGCGCTGCCGGACGTGCAGGAAACCTGGAAGTGGCGCGGTACACCGGTGTGGGAGCACAACGGCATCCTGTGCACCGGCGAGACCTACAAGCAGGCGGTGAAACTGACCTTCGCCAACGGTGCGGCGTTGGCCGATCCGAAAGGCCTGTTCAACGCCAGCCTGGAGGGCAACACGCGGCGCGCGATCGACATCCATGAAGGTGCGATGCCGGATGCCGCTGCGTTCAAGGCGCTGATGCGCGCGGCGGCGACCTACAACGCGGCGAAGAAGAAACGCTGACCGCCTTCTGTAACGCCGAGCCCATGCTCGGCTTGGAGGGCTGCGCCTGTGCGGACCAACGGTCCGCACCCACCTCAGCGCGGCGGAGTGGCATCCAGCGCGGCATCCGGGTCGGCCACCGGCGACGGTGGGCAGGCCGGAATTTCCGACGGCGTGGCCAGTTCTTCGGCGTGCGAAGGCTTGCCCATCATCTTCGCCTTGCGCCAGCCACCCCAGCGGTAATACGCCAGCGACAGCAGCATCGACACCAGCGAACTGACCGGGAAGCTCCACCAGATCGCATCGGCGCCCCAGTACGGCTGCAGCAGCTCGGCGAACGGCACGCGCACGCCCCACAGCGAACCGGCCAGGATCAGCAGCGGCGGAATCACTGCGCCGGTGGAGCGCACCACGCCGGAGATCACGAAGCTGACACCGAAGAACAGGAACGAGCCGATCACCACGTGGTTGAGGTGGCGGGCGATGTCCAGCGCCTGGCTGGCGGGTGGCAGGAACAGGGCCAGCAGCTGGCGGTCGAACAGCACCAGCGGCAGGATCAGCGCGCCGGTCAGCAGGAAATTGAACAGCACGCCCTGGCGCGCGGTGCCGCGCACGCGGTCCCAGCGCTGCGCACCGACGTTCTGTGCGGCCATCGACGAGCACGCGGCGCCGATCGCCATCGCCGGCATCTGCAGGTAGTTCCACAACTGCAGCGCGGCGCCGTAACCCGCGCCGGTGTCGGTGCCGTACTGGTTGACCATGGTCATCAGCAGGATCACCGACAGCGAGATCAGCACCATCTGCAGGCCCATCGGTACGCCCTTGACCACCAGCGCCTTGAGGATGGTCAGGTCGAGCTTGAACAGGCGCATGTCGGCACGGCCCAGCCACAGCGTGTGGCGCTTGTGCCGCATGTACAGCAGCAGGCCTACCAGCGACAGCGTCTGCGCGACCAGCGTGGCCCAGGCCGAGCCGGCAATGCCCAGCGCCGGGAACGGGCCCATGCCGAAGATCAGTACCGGGTTCAGCACGATGTCCAGCGCCACCGAGACCATCAGGAAACGGAACGGCGTGCGCGAGTCACCGGCACCGCGCAGCGCGGCGGTGAGGAAGGCGAACGCATACAGCGTCGGCATCGCCAGGAAGATGATCTGCAGGTAGGCCTCGGCCAGCGGCAGCGAGGCGGCCGGCGTGCCCATCGCCGCCAGCAGCGGATGGGCCATGAACCAGCCGGCGATGGCGATGATTACCGACAGGCCGATGAAGAAGGTGGCGCTGGTGCCGACCACGCGCCGCGCCTGCGCGATGTCGCGCGCGCCGATGGCCTGGCCGATCAGGATGGTCGAGGCCATGCCGAAGCCGAACACCGAGCCGATGAGGAAGAACATGATGTTGTTGGCGTTCGCGGTGGCGGTCAGTGCCGTCTCGCCGAGGAAGCGCCCGACCCAGACCGCATTCACCGAACCGTTCAGCGACTGCGCGATGTTGCCTGCCAGGATCGGCAGGGAAAACAGCAGGAGATTGCGGCCGATCGGGCCGGAGGTCAGGTCAAGCGGCGCTTTGGCCATGGAGTGGTGATCGAATCCCGGGAGGCGCACACTAGCACCAAGCCGGTTTGCAGGATGTGGCAATGCATCAACGACTGCAGATGAAGCGGAGCGTGGCGCTGGCCTTGATCGGCGCCGCACTGGCCGCATGTTCGACAGGTGACCGGCTGGGCGATACCCAGGTGCGGCCAACCGACCGCCCCGAGTGCCTGGTCGGCAGCCAGCGCCAGGATCTTTCCGCCGGCGTACCCACCCTGATCGGGGGCAGCGGTTGCCGCACCGACCCCGACAACCCGCGTCCCCTGAACAAGCGAACGGAGTAGTCCCTGCCGATGACTGAGCTTTCCCCGCTGTCGCCCAGTGTCCGCCTGGACATCTGGTTGTGGGCGGCCCGTTTCTTCAAGACCCGCAGCCTGGCCAAGCAGGCCATCGAAACCGGCAAGGTCAGCGTCGCGGGGCAGCGCCCGAAATCCTCACGCGCGGTGCGTGTGGGTGAGCGGCTGCAGGTCGATCGCGGCGAGGAGCATTTCGAGATCCGGGTGCTCGGCCTGAGCGATCAGCGCGGGCCCGCACCGACGGCGCAGCAACTGTATGCCGAGAGCGAGGCCTCCAAGGCCCGTCGTGCCGAACAGCGTGCGCTGCGCATCGCCGCACGCGATGGGTTCCAACCGCCAGAGCACAAACCGGACAAGCGCGCGCGGCGGTTGATCCGTGCGTTGGGAGACATCGACGCGCTGTGACGCATCCGCCATGCATGGCGGATGCCGTGTGCGCGGGATTCCGTCGGTAGCGCCGGGCCATGCCCGGCGGGTAAGGTTCCGGTCAGCCGTTGTTGGGCAGGCCTCCGGCAGGGTCGGAACATCCTGTCATGGAAGATCGCAATGCGCCTGCGCCACAGCCTGCTGTGCCTGACCCTCGCCGCCGCCCCGGTGTACGCCGCCGACATCAGCTTCTGGGATACTCCGCAACGCGGCGGCAACAGCATGAACATGTCGCCTCCGGACAGGAGCTACTTCGAGGCGCTGCGTGCAACCGGTGCGACCTGGGTACGGCTGGTACCGGACAAGTGGAAGGGGCAGGGAGGGCGTGACTTCCTGATTGGCAACGCCGACGACTACCGTGGCTTGGTTCCGGCCGACCTGGCCACGCTGCGGCGGGTGCTGGATGATGCCGACGCGGCTGGGCTGAAAGTGGTGCTGACTCCTTTGTCGTTGCCGTTGCTGCGCTGGAAGCAGCACAACGGCGACAAGGTCGATCCGCGCCTGTGGCGGTCCTTCGACAATCACGTGCCGGCCCGGCGCTTCTGGAGCGACCTCGCCACGGCATTGAAGGGCCATCCCGCACTGGCTGCCTACAACCTGATCAACGAACCGGTTCCCGAGTATGGTGCTGGCCTGGCCGAACATGCCTCGGCCGCGGCCATGCAGCAGTGGTACGCCGGTGTGGAAGACGGTCCACGTGATCTGCGCCGTTTCTATTCGGAACTGATCGCCAGCATCCGCGAGGTCGATGCGGACATGCCGTTGATGCTGGATGCCGGCTGGTACGCCGCTGCCGATGGTTTCAACTACTGGCCGGCGCCGCTGGCGGATTCGAAACTGCTGTACAGCGTGCACATGTATGAGCCGTATGCCGCAACCAGCGCACCTAACCAGAAGCGCACCACGCCGTATCGCTACCCCGGCGTGGTGCCGTTTGGCGAGCACAGCGAACGCTGGGATGCCGCGCGGGTCCGCAGTTACCTGCAGCAGCCGATGGACTGGGCGAAGTCGCATGGCGTGGGCGCTAACCGCATGGTGGTCAGCGAATTCGGCTGCATGCGGCGCTGGCCCGACTGCCAGCGCTACCTGCGGGACGTGCTGCAGGTGCTGGAGCAGGACAAGGTGCATTGGGCGTTCTACGCCTTCCGCGAGGATGGCTGGGATGGCATGGACTACGAGCTGGGCGACGGGCCGCTGCCGTGGTCGTACTGGCAGGCACAGGAGCAGGGAAAGTCCGTGGCGCCGCCGCGTTCGATGAAGGCACCGGTGTTTGCGCCGATCCTGGAGCGGTTGAAGGCGGGCAACCGGTAAGACGCCGGGCACGGCCCGGCGCTTCCCATGGAGATGCCGATCACGCCGGGCCACGCCCGGCGGCGGCATCGCTCAGCGCTTGCCACCCAGCAGGCTGCCGCCGATCTTGAGCAGATCGCCCACGCCGAGCTGGCCGTCACCGTCCTGGTCCAGCAGGCTGCCGAGCAGGCCACCGGCAAGACCGCCCTGTTGCTGCACCTGCAGCTTTTCCTGGCCAAGGGCCTGGCTGAGCGAGCCGGCATCGGCCTGGCCGCCACCGAGGCGCTGGGCAAGGAAGGCCATCACGATCGGCGCGAGGATCTGCAGCAGCTGGCTGGTGCGGCCGCTGTCGAGCTGGGTGGCCTGGGCCAGGCCGGTTTCCACCTTCTGCTGGCTGCCGCCGAAGATATGGCCGAGGATGCCGGCGCCATCACTGGCAGCACCACCGCCACCGCCGCCCAGCACCGAGCCGAGCACGCTGCCCAGGTCCAGCCCACTATGATTGTTCTGCAAGGCGCCGAGCAGCGCCTGCGCGCCCTGCGGCTGCGAGGCGTTGTTGCCCAGCGCGCCCATCAGCACCGGCAGTGCGGCACTGATCGCACCGGACGCCTGGGTATCGCTGATGCCGAGCTGCTGCGACACCTGCTGCAGCGGCGCGCCCTGCAGTTTGGCGAGAAGTTCATCGGTCAGGCTCATCAGGGGGCTCCTTGATTGGGGTTGGGCGTGCAGACGATACGACGCGGACCGTTAAAACGGCGACGCCGCCCCACAGGGAGGCGGCGTGCCGTACGCGCGGAGGGGCGATCAGAGCTCGATGTCTTCCGCGCCCGGGGTGGCGGCCGGGAAGTCGGTTTCCGGCTGCGCCGGCTTGAACGGATCCGACGGCTGGCTGGCCAGCGCCTTCAGCGCCGCAGCCACACCGGCACCGTAGGCCGGGTCGGCCTTGCTGCAGTTGTCGATGTGGCGCTGCTTGATGAAGTCCGGCGCGTCGCCCAGGGCGCGGGCGGTGTTGGCGAACAGGCGGTCCTTCTGGGCCTGGTTGTAGCTGCGGAACAGCGCGCCGGGCTGGCTGAAGTAGTCCGCGTCGTCCTCGCGGAAGTTCCAGAAGTCGGCATCACCGCGGATCTTCATCGGCGGCTCGCGGTACTCCGGCTGCTCCTGCCACTGGCCGTAGCTGTTCGGCTCGTAGTGCGGCAGGCCACCGTAGTTGCCGTCCACGCGCATCGCACCGTCGCGGTGGTTGCTGTGCACCGGGCAGCGTGCGGCGTTCACCGGAATCTGGTGGTGGTTCACGCCCAGGCGGTAGCGCTGCGCATCGGAGTAGGCAAACAGGCGCGCCTGCAGCATCTTGTCCGGCGACGGGCCGATGCCCGGCACCAGGTTGCTCGGTGCGAATGCCGACTGCTCCACGTCCTGGTACCAGTTGACCGGGTTGCGGTTCAGTTCGAACTGGCCCACTTCGATCAGCGGGTAGTCGCTCTTCGGCCACACCTTGGTCAGGTCGAACGGATGCACGCGGTAGGTTTCCGCATCCAGTTCCGGCATGACCTGGATGAACAGCTTCCACTTCGGGAAGTCACCCTTCTCGATCGCGGCGAACAGGTCGCGGCCGTGGCTTTCGCGGTCATGGCCGACCAGGATCTGCGCCTGCGCGTCGGTCAGCGATTCGATGCCCTGCTGGCTGACGAAGTGGAACTTCACCCAGAAGCGTTCGCTGTCGGCATTGGTGAAGCTGTAGGTGTGCGAGCCGAAGCCGTGCATGTGGCGGAAGCTGCGCGGGATGCCGCGGTCGCTCATCACCACGGTCACCTGCAGCAGGGCTTCGGGCAGCAGCGTCCAGAAATCCCAGTTGTTGCGCGCGCTGCGCAGGTTGGTGTGCGGGTCGCGCTTCACGGCCTTGTTGAGGTCGGCGAACTTGCGCGGGTCGCGCAGGAAGAACACCGGCGTGTTGTTGCCGACCAGGTCCCAGTTGCCTTCTTCGGTGTAGAACTTCAGTGCGAAGCCGCGGATGTCACGCTCGGCGTCGGCGGCGCCACGTTCGCCGGCCACCGTGGTGAAGCGGGCGAACATCTCGGTCTGCTTGCCGACCTTCTCGAACAGCTTGGCGCGGGTGTACTTGCTGATGTCGTGGGTGACGGTGAAGGTACCGAACGCGCCCGAGCCCTTGGCGTGCATGCGGCGCTCGGGAATGATCTCACGGTTGAGGTTGGCCAGCTTCTCCAGCAGCCAGACGTCTTCCATCAGCAGCGGGCCACGCGGGCCCGCGGTCTTGCTGTTCTGGTTGTCCACCACCGGCGCGCCGAAGGCCGTGGTCATCGGCGTGACCGGATCATCGCCATGCTTCTGCTTGGGCGTGGTGCTCAGCTCGCGCTGCTGCTGGGCGCCTTCCTCAGGCGACGGGGCGCTGTGATACGGGCACTTGGCGTTGTTGTTGTCGGACTGGCTCATCGGCTGGCTCCTGGTGGCGGTGAAGACTTGGAAACATCTTCACTCGACTGTAGCTAGGGCCAGATGAAATGAATAATCGAATGATTCGTTCAGGTTGATAGATTCTGTCAATTGAAATGCAGAATCAGATTTGCGGGGCCTTTCGATAGCCCGGGGAAACTCCCCGGGCCCAGGGCCTATCGCGGCGCTGTGGTTACAGCAGCGCCTTCAACCGGTACAGGGCTTCCAGCGCCTGCTTCGGGGTCAGTTCGTCCGGGTCGATCGTCGCCAGCGCTTCCTGTGCCTTGCTGGTCGGCGCGGCGAACAGGCCAAACTGCTGCGGGGCATCCAGTGCCTGCGGCGCCAACTCGGCGGCATGGCTTTCACCGCCACGCTGCTCCAGCTCGGCCAGGCGACGGCGAGCCTGCGCCACGGTCGCGCGCGGCAGGCCGGCCAGCGCGGCCACCTGCAGGCCGAAGCTGCGGTTGGCCGGGCCGTCCTTCACCGCGTGCATGAACACCAGCGCCTCACCGTGCTCGACCGCGTCCAGGTGCACGTTGGCAATGCCGCTGCGGCCGCCTTCGTGCTGCTCATCGGCCAGCGCGGTCAGCTCGAAGTAGTGGGTGGCGAACAGCGTGTAGCAGCGGTTCTGGTAGGCCAGGTGGCGGGCCACCGCGTCGGCCAGTGCCAGGCCATCGTAGGTGGACGTGCCACGGCCGATCTCGTCCATCAGCACCAGCGAATGGGCGGTGGCGTGATGCAGGATGTAGCTGGTCTCGGCCATCTCGACCATGAAGGTCGACTGCCCGCGGGCCAGGTCGTCGCCGGCGCCGATGCGGGTCAGGATGCGGTCGATCGGGCCGATCAGCGCACGGCTGGCCGGCACGAAGCTGCCGATGTGGGCCAGCAGCACGATCAGCGCGTTCTGCCGCATGTAGGTCGATTTACCGCCCATGTTCGGGCCGGTGATGACCAGCATCCGACGGTCCGGATGCAGGTCCAGGTCGTTCGGTTCGAACGGCTGCTCACGTACCGCCTCGACCACCGGGTGGCGGCCGCGTTCGATCTTCAGGCACGGCTCGGCCTGCAGTTCCGGTCGCGCCCAGTCCAGCGCCTGCGCGCGTTCGGCGAAGGCGGCCAGCACGTCCAGTTCGCTGAGTGCGGCAGCACACTGCTTCAGCGGCTCCAGCTGCCCGCCGAGGGTATCCAGCAGCTGCTCGTACAGGTATTTCTCGCGCGACAGCGAACGATCGCGCGCGGACAGCACCTTGTCCTCGAACGCCTTCAGTTCTTCGGTGATGTAGCGCTCGGCATTGGTCAGCGTCTGGCGGCGGGTGTAGTGCACCGGCGCGCGGTCGGACTGGCCCTTGCTGATTTCGATGTAGTAGCCATGCACGCGGTTGTAGCCGACCTTCAGGGTGGGAATGCCGCTGCTTTCGCGCTCGCGCTGTTCCAGGTCGACCAGGAACTGGTCGGCGTGGGTGGACAGGCGGCGCAGTTCGTCCAGCTCTTCATCGAAGCCATCGGCCAGCACGCCGCCGTCGCTCAACTTCAGCGGCGGCATCTCGGCGATGGCGCTGGCCAGCAGCTGCGCGCACTCGTCGTGTTCGCCCAGCGCCGCATGCAGGGCCTGCAGGCGTGGTGAGTCCAGCGGGGCCAGCACGTCGCGCACCGCCGGCAGCAGGCCCAGGCCGTCGCGCAGGGTGGAAAAATCGCGCGGGCGCGCCGAGCGCAGCGCCACGCGGGTGAGGATGCGTTCCAGGTCGCCAAGGCGGCGGAACTGCTCGCGGATGTCGGCGTCGCTGCCGCGATCGATCAGGGTTTCCACCGCATGGTGGCGCTGTACCAGCACCTCGCGCAGGCGCAGCGGACGATGCAGCCAGCGCCGCAGCAGGCGACCGCCCATTGGCGTCACCGTGCTGTCGAGCACACCCAGCAGCGTATTGCGGGTGTCGCCATCAACACGCGTATCCAGTTCCAGATGGCGGCGTGTAGCGGCGTTCATCGCGATCGCCTCGCCGGCGGTTTCCATCGCGATCGAGGTCAGGTGCGGCAGGCGCTGCTTCTGGGTTTCCTCGACATAGCCAAGCAGGGCACCGGCCGCAGCGGTGGCGCGCGGCTTGTCATCGATGCCGAAACCGCTCAGATCATGCAGTTTGAAGAAGTTCAGCAGCTGGCGGCGGCCACTGTCGGCATCGAACAGCCACGGCGCGCGGCGACGCACGCCGGTACGCTGGCGCAGGAACTCCGGCCAGTTTTCTTCGTCGGGTACCAGCAGCTCGGCCGGCTCCAGCCGTGCCAGTTCGGCTTCCAGGGCGTCGTCGGTTTCCACTTCGTTGACCAGGAAGCGGCCGCCAGCCAGGTCGGCCCAGGCCAGGCCGTAGCCCTGCTTGCTGCGCGACAGGGCCATCAGCAGGGTGTCGCGGCGTTCATCCAGCAGCGCCTCGTCGGTGACGGTGCCGGGGGTGACGATGCGCACTACCTTGCGTTCGACCAGGCCCTTGGCCAGCGCCGGGTCGCCGATCTGTTCGCAGATCGCCACCGACTCGCCCAGTGCCACCAGCCGCGCCAGGTAGCCTTCATAGGCATGTACCGGCACGCCGGCCATCGGGATCGGTGCGCCCCCGGAGCTGCCGCGCTGGGTCAGGGTGATGTCGAGCAGGCGCGCCGCCTTGCGGGCGTCGTCATAGAACAGTTCGTAGAAGTCGCCCATGCGGAAGAACAGCAGCAGGTCCGGGTAATCGGACTTGGCCGCGAAGAACTGCTTCATCAGCGGGGTGTGGTCCTTGGACGCCTTGGCGTTGCTGGTGTTGTCTTTTGTATCAGTCACTTGGGGCGTTTCGCGTCTTGGCAGGGCGTCGGGGCGTGGCCACGCGCAGGCATGGCCGGAGAGATCGTTAGTGTAGCGACCTGGGGCGGTCGATGATCCCCGGCACCCGCGCTGGGCCCGAGGCTGTCCGTGCGCCAACGCCTGCGCCCCGGCGCGGGCACTTTGGTTGATTTCCCCAGGGGCCCACGGTAGTGTCAGCCCCGGCGATTTCCGCCAAGCGGCCTCCATGGAAACCGGGGCGACTCATCCCGGGCGGGCGTTGATGGAAAGAACAAGCATGACTGCAGCCTGCATGGCCGCCGAACCTCGTTACACCTGGCGTACCGTCCTGCTGAGCATCCTGGTCGCCATCGTTCCGCTTGCCGGCTCCGCACCCTACACCTTGCTGAAGGCGGTGCTGCTGCTGGCCCTGCTGGTCACCGGCGTGGTTCTGATCCGCCGCCAGCCCGATGTCCGCCTGCGCTACCGCATCGCCCGGTTCATCGTGATCGTCTGCTTCCTGCGCCTGGCCTATGCCTTCTACAGCATCCTCTGGCACGGGCTGCGCTGGAACGAACTGGACCTGCCGGCACAGACACTGCTCTATCTGGGCACCGCTGCCGTGTTCGCCACTGCGCTGGACTGGCGCCTGATCTGGAAGATCTTCGCCCTGTCCACCCTGGTCTTCGGCGGGTCGTGCATCGTGCAGCACCACGTGATGGGCCTTGAACGCGCGCATGGTTTCAGTGGCGGCGAATGGACGGCCATCGAGTTCACCATGGTGACGCTGTGCATGGCGCTGTTCTCGGTCATCCGGTTGATCCAGCCCAATGTCCATCCGGCCGAACGCTGGCTGCACGGCGTGGCCATCGCCGTCGGCGTCTATGGTTCGATCCTGGCGCAGAGCCGCGGGCCGATCCTGGCGTTCATTCCCGCCATGCTGATGGTGATTGCGGTGCACGTCCGGCGCACCCGGCGCTGGCGGGGGGCACTGGCCTTTGTCGGTGCCCTGGTCATTGGCGTGGTCGGCGCCACCTCGGTGCTGAACCATGAGGTGATCCAGCGCTTCGGTGAAGTCAGTGGCGAGATCTCCGGTTTCAACCAGGAAAACGAGGTCGGCTCGGTCCGCGAGCGCATCGCCATGTGGGGCGTGGCGGTCGACGCCTTCGCCGAGCATCCCGTGGCGGGGGTGGGCCTGAACCAGTTCGGTACCTATGCACGTGAGGGCATCGCCCGCGGCGAGGTGTCCGAGTCGATCTTCCGCTACAACCACCCGCACAACGAGTACCTGGAAGCGGCGGTGACCGGTGGCGTGCCGTTGCTGCTGATCATGCTGCTGGTCTTCATCCTGCCCGGCATCCATTTCGTGCGACGTCTCGGCCACGCCGACGACATCACCGCGATGATCGCCACCGCCGGACTTGCCGTGGTCATCGTCTATGCGCTTTCGGCGTTCACGGACAACGTGTTCTACCGGGCGATGCCGCATTCGTTCTATTTCTACCTGGTGCTGGGTTTCATGCTGGCGACCGCCTTGCCGGCGCGTGACCTGCGCCGGCAAGGGAGTCCCTCCTGATGGCGCATATCCATCTGCTGGCTGCCGACAACCAGCGTGGCCTGTCCCATGACATCCAGGTGATCGAGCGCTCGTTGCAGCAGCTCGGGCACACGGTGACGGTCAGCCGCCTGGACGCGGTGCGCAATGGTGGTGCCTGGAAACTCCGCGGCATGCGCCTGCGCAGGCTGCTGGCCTCGTGGCTGAGCCTGGGGCGCACGCCGGCCCGGTTCGACATCAACATCTCGCTGGAACATGTCCGGCCGGCGAGCTTCGGACTGGCCAACGTCAATCTGTTGATCCCGAATCCGGAATGGGTGTCCGCACGCAGCCTGCGGATCCTGCCGCGGTTCGATGCGTTGCTGACCAAGACCGAAGAAGCCACGCGCATCTTCAACGCGCTGGGCATGCGCGCACTGGAGGTCGGTTTCTGCAGCCGTGACCGCTACGACCCGGCGGTGCCGCGCAGGCCGCGCAGCTTCCTGCATGCGGCCGGTACCAGCCGCATGAAGGGGACGGCTGCACTCGTCAATGTCTGGAAACGGCACCCCGAATGGCCTTTGCTGACCATCCTGCGCGGCGGCCCTTCGGACGAAGATGAGGGCGGTGCCGCGAACCTGAGGATCGTCCGCGAGCGGCTGCTCGACCAGGAGGTGCAGCGCCTGCAGAACGAACATGCGTTCCACCTGTGCCTGTCGCAGACCGAAGGCTGGGGCCATTACCTGGTGGAAGCGATGAGCTGCGGGGCGGTGGTGATCACCTGCGACGGCGCGCCGATGAATCAGATGATCGACGACAGCCGAGGCATCCTGGTTGCCGCGCACGAGGGCGAGCCCTGCCATCTGTCCAGGACCTGGCATGTGGATGAGAAGGCGCTGGAACAGGCCGTCGAGCGCGCGCTGGCGATGGATGAGTCCGAGTGGACCCGGCTGGGCGCCAATGCACGCGCATGGCACCTGGCCAGCGAGGTGGCGTTCCCGCGCCGTCTGGGCGAGGCCCTGGCCAAGCTCTGAGCGGATGTGGGGCTGGTCGCTGCAGCCCGCTCAGCCAGGCACCAGGGTGATCTGCGGATGGCTGCCGAAGATCTCCATGACGATCTCGAAGTAGGTCTGTCCCTGGCCAAGCGCCAGTGCCGTCAACTGAGCGTGGATGGCCGGACCGTTGAACCTGCCGCCCTGAGCGAGTTTCGACTGCAGCCAGGTGCGCGTGGCCTCGCGGCCCAGTGCATCGCGGCTGTGGGCGATGTCACGCCACACCACCGTGGCGGTGGCATGGCCTGCGAGAGCGCCGTAGCCGCCGTGAAGCAGGTCATCAAGCGCGTCCAGGCTTGCGCCCAGCTGCCAGTCTTCGTCGGCCATGAACACACGATTGATTTCCACGTAGAGGCTGGCGATGTCGTTGATGGACGTGCCTTCGATGTGCAGGATCCGTGTCATCTGCAGACTGTAGCCCTCCCGGGCGGCAGTTGTGTCCGGTGCAGATAATCCAGGACCGCTTTGGATGGGGCTGGCGTGATTATGGTGTTAAATCTGCGTGATTTTCATCGGGCGCTGGCGTGTCAGCGGTATTCGATAATGATATAGCGCCATTATCTGCCGCCTTGTTTTCTGACTGCCTGCACAGTTCCATATATTTGGATCGGTCCATATATAAAGTCCCGTAAAGTTTCCCTTCGCTGCGCCGCCATCGAACGTACGGCCACGATCAAGGGAATTGAGATGCTTGCCTTACGTAATCTCCGTGTGGGATCCCGGCTTGGCGCCGGCTTCGGTCTGCTGCTGCTGTTCATCATGGCCATCGTTGGCCTGGTGTTGTATGGAAATCAGCTGAAATCCGCTCAGTTCGAGAAAGTGGTGGACGTCAACATGGTGAAGATGCGTTTGTTGAATGACATGCTTGATACCAACAACGCGGTGCTGATGCATCGCCGCCTGATGGTGATCAAGCGGGGGGATGAGTTCGACAAGGATTACCAGCGTGCCCAGGAGTTGTCGCGGACCTATGACGGTATCTGGGCCAGGTACATCAAGATTCCGCGTGACGCTACCGGCGATACCCTGGTCGCGCGCATCGAGGCGGCCCGCAAGGCTACCGATGCATCAACCCAGCAACTGCATGAGCGCATGAAGGCGGGGGATTTTGATGGTGCAGCGAAGGAGCTGCTGGCCGAGCACGGTCTGGCTACGGCCTGGAATGAATCCATCTCGGCCCTGCTGCGCCACCAGGAAACACTGACCGAACGCAGCCGCGAAGAGTACCGCGCAACCGAATCGTGGACCGGCACGCTGTCGATCGCGTTCGGGGCACTGAGCCTGCTGCTGGGCACGTTGGCGGCCTGGGCGATCACCCGCAGCCTGACCCGTCCGCTGGAAGGCGCGGTGAAGCTGGCCGACGGCATTGCCAGTGGCCGCCTGGACAGCAGCATCGACGCCACCGGCAACGACGAGGTGACCCAGCTGCTGAAGTCGATGCAGCGCATGCAGGCACAGCTGCAGTCGGTGATGGCGGCGCAGGGCGAGCTGGCACGCCAGCACGATGCCGGCAGCCTCAGCTACCGCATGGACGAGAGCGCATTCCCCGGCGACTACGGGCGCATGGTGCATGAGACCAATGCGCTGGTTGGATCGCACGTGCAGGTACAGAACCGGCTGATCGAGGTGATGAAGCACTACGCACGCGGCGATCTGTCGGTGGACATGGACCCGCTGCCCGGCGAGAAGGCGGCGATCACCCAGGCGATGGATGAAACCAAGTCCAGCCTGTCGGCGATCAACAGCGAGATCCGCCGGCTGGCGACGGCGGCCGCGGCAGGCGACTTCAGCCTGCGCGGTGATGAAGATCGCTTCGCCTACGATTTCCGCGACATGGTGGCAGGGCTCAATCGCCTGATGCAGACCACCGACGAGAACCTGGTGCAGGTCTCGACCCTGCTGCAGGCCGTCTCGCGCGGCGACCTGACCGTGCGCATGCAGGGGGATTTCCACGGCGTGTTCGCGCGCATGCGTGATGACTGCAATGCCACCGTCGATCAGCTCAAGCAGATCGTGGGCCGTATCCAGGCCAGTGCTTCCAGCATCAACCTGGCAGCGGGCGAGATCGCCTCGGGCAACACCGACCTGTCGCGGCGTACCGAACAGCAGGCGGCGAACCTGGAAGAAACGGCAGCGTCGATGGAGGAACTGACCTCTACCGTGAAGCAGAACGCCGAGCACGCACGCCAGGCCAACCAGCTGGCCATCGGCGCGCATGGTGTTGCCTCGCAGGGCGGCGAGGTTGTCGGCCAGGTGGTCACCACGATGTCGGCCATCGAAGCCGCGTCGAAGAAGATCGCCGAGATCATCTCGGTCATCGATGGCATCGCCTTCCAGACTAATATCCTCGCGTTGAACGCGGCGGTCGAAGCTGCGCGTGCTGGTGAGCAGGGCAGAGGCTTTGCAGTGGTGGCCAGCGAAGTGCGTACGCTGGCGCAGCGCTCGGCGGGCGCGGCCAAGGAGATCAAGGGCCTGATCGAGGATTCGGTCGGCAAGGTCGCCGACGGCTCGGCGCTGGTCCGCCAGGCCGGCACCACGATGGGCGAGATCGTGGCTTCGGTGCAGCGCGTGACCGACATCATGGCCGATATCTCTGCTGCCTCCCAGGAGCAGAGCTCGGGCATCGAACAGGTCAACCAGGCGGTGGTGCAGATGGATGAGACCACCCAGCAGAATGCCGCGCTGGTCGAAGAAGCCAGTGCCGCAGCGCGCTCGATGGAGGAGCAGGCGAACCTGCTGGCCGAAGCCGTGTCGGTGTTCCGCACGGGGGCGGTGACCGCCGCCGCCGCAGTACGCCCGGCGCTGGCAGCCGTGGCGGCATCGGTTGCGCCGGTACGCCGGCCTGCGGTGCTGTCGCCGCGGCTTGAGCCGACGCTGGCCGCAAATGCGGGTGGTTGGGAAGAGTTCTAGCAGAGGGCAATGCCGGCAGGGAGACGGCGCCCATCGCGACGGCTGGTCGCGATGGGCGCGGATTTTCTTCCTGAACGTGCGATGGCCGATGAAGTGGCGGACACGCGCATTTCACTTCCGGTTGCCAACCGCGGGAGGACACTGGTGCCATACCGGAACTCAGGAGATGGCCATGAAGACCTCGACCCGATTGCTTGTGCTGGGCACCCTGCTGGCGGCTTCGTCGGTGGCCGGCGCGCAGACCTATGGGCCGCGCGATGAGGGACGCAAGTTCAACGACGGCAGCCGCGTGGTCTGCAAGAACGTGGAAGTGCAGCGCAACTCGCGCGATCCCAACCGCATCACGGGTACCGCTACCGGCGCAGTGATCGGTGGCCTGCTCGGCAACCAGGTCGGCGGCGGTAACGGCAAGAAGCTTGCAACCGTGGCCGGCGCCGTGGCCGGTGGTGCGGCCGGCCGCCAGATTCAGGGCAACAGCCAGCAGAAGAACGGCGACCGCGTGGTTGAACGCCGCTGCGAGCGCGTCTACCGCTGATCGGTCGCAGCCGGACCCCGTTTCCCCTTCCACACCGCAGTACTCGAACGCCGGCCCCGCGCCGGCGTTCGTCGTTAGGGGAAAAAGGGGACGGAGGGGATTAAGTCGCAATTCCCCAGTCTTGCCGTTTACGACTTAATCCCCTCCGTCCCCTTTTTTGCGAGGAGGCGCCAGGTGGCGAGGCTGCCGTAAAGCAGCAGCAGGACGGTGAGGGTGATCAGTTCGTGGCCGACTTCTGCCAGGCTGGCGTCCATCTGGTTCAGGCGCACCATCAGGTTGATGCCCGAAGTGGTGGGCAGCAGTTGCGCCAGCCAGACCAGCGGTTGCGGTGTCATCACCGCCGGCCACGACAGGTTGGCCAGGAAGAACAGCGGGATCGAGGTGGCAATGATGTACTGGAACGCGCGTTCGCGGGTGCGGAAGAAGCTGCCCACGAACAGTCCAAACACCACTGTGGCGGCGATGAACAGGGTGCCGCCCAGCAGCTGGCCCAGCGGATTGCCGCCACGCGGATAGTCCTGCACCCAGGCGGTGAAACCGGCGTAGTAGAACAGCCCGAACAGGCCGATCAGCCCGAAGCCCAATGCCATGCCCGCCAGCGTTGGCAGGTCGAAGCGCAGGCGCCGGCCCAGCGCGAGTCGGCGGCCACCGAGCAGCACGCCGATGCCCATCAACAGGGTCTGGTGCACGATCAGCTCGGCCACGCCGGGCACGATGGCGCTGCCATAGCCTTCCTGGGTGTTGTACAGCGGGCGCTGCACCAGGGTGACAGGTGGTGCCTGCGGCGCGCCCATGAAAGCGGCCTGGCCGACCACCGCGTCACGCCCGAACGCGCCCAGCGCATCGGCCACGCTGCCCAGCACCCAGCTGGCGCGGCCCAGGTAGGCGCCGTTGCCGAGCAGCACCAGCTTGGCCGGGTGCCCACGCAGGATGTCACGCTCCAGGTTGGCCGGAATCAGCACGATGCCCTCGGCATGGCCGGCTTCCAGCTGCTGGCGCGCGCTGTCGATGTCCGCCGGTTGCCCGACCACGCGTGCGACTCGCAGTGCATCGAGCTTGCGCAGCAGTTCGCGGCTGGTGGCGCTGTGGTCTTCGTCCACCACCAGCACCGGCAGGTTGCCGGCCACCTGGTGGCGGTACGCGGCCGGGTAGAAGAACGAGTACAGGATCACCGCACCGACCATCACCACGATCGCATAGCGGTCGCACAGCACCGCCATCAGGGTCTGCCGCAGGCTGCGCCAGAGTGCGCTCATGCGTCGGCTCCCGCAGGCTGCGCGGCTTCAGGCGTACGCGCGAAGGCGATCAGGCGCAGGCCGCCAATGCCTCCCGCCACCACCGCCATCAGCAGCAATGTGGCCAACGGCCACACCGAAACCGACAGCGGCGAACCGATGAACTGCTGCTGGGTCTGCAGCTTGATGTAGGCGCTGAGTGGCAGCAGCTGGTGCCAGACACGGGTGAACAACGGGCCGTCCAGCACCGGGAAGGTGGCGCTGGAGAACGCCAGTGCGGTGCCGATGCTGAGGCCGACCGCAGACAGCGCGGTGCCCATGTCGCGGGTGACGCCGACGAAGAACAACGCGTAGGCGGCCGTGGCCAGGTAGAACAGGGGCTGTGCGAGCAGCAGCAGGAGCACGCTGCCGGCCACGCCGTCGCCGCGCAGCCAGGCCAGGTAACCGATGCCGAGCGCGCCATACAGCGAGAACAGCAGGATGTACGGCGCGACCTTGCCGGCAATCGCAGCCCACGGCGTGCGGCCCAGCCAGGCGGCCAGGGTACCGTCGCGGATCTCGCGGCCGAGGCTGCCAGCTACGGCAAGCGCCAGCACCAGCGACAACACCGCCGGGAAGATCAGCGGCAGCAGGAACAATTCGTAGCTGCGCGCCGGGTTGTACAGGATGTCCGACTGCACCGCGATCGGCGCCGCGCGCAGCTTGCCCGGGCCAACCTGCAGGCCGATGCGCTCGCGCAGCAGGCGCGCGTTCCAGGCCGAGACCGCGTCGCCGATATCGCGCGCCGCAGATTGGCCAGTGGTCATGTAGGTCGCGTTGTAATAGGCGAACACCGTGCCCTGGCGTCCACGCAACGCCTGTCGGGTGACATCACGCGGCACCAGTACGATGGCGAACACATCCAGGCGGCGCAGCTGCGAACGCGCGTCTTCCATGTCCACGGGCTGGCTGGCGATGCGCACGCCCGGGCTGGCATCGAGCATGCGCAGCAGCAGGCGGCTGTCACTGCTGTGGTCGAGGTCGACCACAGCAATGGGGATGTCGCGCATCACCGACGGCGTGAACATCCACGCCATCACCGCCAGCATCAGCAGGGGCAGCAGGGTCACCAGCAGCAGGTCGGCACGGTTGCCGCGCAGCGACTGCAGCTCGCGCCGCCACGAAGCGGCGAAGCCGTTGCGGTCGGGGCTCAGTGCTGGGGCCATGCGAACAGCACGCTCATGCCGGGGCGGAAGCCCTCGATGCGGCGTACCGGGCGCACCCGCACCTCGAAGCTGCGGACGTCGTAGCCGGACGACTGGCGGGTGGTACGCCAGGTTGCATAGTCGCCGGCCGGGTTGATGAAGTAGACCTCGAACTCACCGTCCTGGCCGAGTGCCGGCACGCTGCCCTGCAGCTTGCTGCCGACCTTCAGACCCTGCATCTGAGATTCGCGCAGGTTCATCGCCACCCACATGCGGTCGATGTCGACCAGGGTGAATACCGGGTAGCCGGCCGGCACCAGTTCGCCGGGGTCGGCCATGCGCTTGTTGATCTCGCCGGCCACCGGCGCGCGCCCTTCCACTTCGACACGCGCGGCGTTGACTTCGGCCACCGCGCCCTGTGCCTGCTGCACCTGGCCCTGCGCGGCACGCTTGTCCTGTTCGCGTGCTCCGGCCAGCGCCATGTCGTACTGCGCGCGGGCGGCATGGGCCAGTTCGCGCGAACTGGTCGCCTGGGCATGCGCTTCATCGCGCTTCTGGCGGGTCATCACCCCTTCGTTGAACAGGTTCTGCACGCGCTGGTAGGTGGCTTCGGCCAGCGTCGCACCGGCTTCGGCCCGCTTCCAGTTGGCTTCGGCGGCGCGGATGTCTTCGCTGCGCGCGCCTTCGTCAGCCTTGTCGGCCACCGCCTGTGCGGCGGCCAACGCGCCGTGCGCCTGCTGTTCCTTGGCGGCCACTTCGGGGCTGTCGAGCAGGAACAGCACCTGCCCGGGCTGCACGCGGTCGCCCTCGCGCACCTTCAGTTCGGCCACGCGCGCGGTGATCTTGGCGGCCACGTTGATCGTGTCCGCATCGGCCATGCCCTGGATCTGGTCGGCCGGGCTGCGCCAGGCCAGCCACAGGCCGAGCACCACCACGACCAGCAGCACCACTATCAGGATCGGGCCCAGACGGCGCTTGGCCGGGGGCGTCGTCGCATCGTCGTGCAGCACATCACTCATGGTCGATCACCTCGTCCGCACGCCGCCGGAACTCTTCGAAACGGTCCATCTGTCCACTGACCTCCAGCAACTGTGCCAGCGCAATATCGTATTGGTAGGCGGCCTGCGCGCGCTCGACACGGGCACCGCCCAGGCCGAGCCGCGCGTCGATTACATCAAGCGAAGTCGCCTGGCCTTCGCGGAACGCCAGTTCCTGCAGGCGCAGGTTTTCCTGTGCCTGGGCGATGCTGCTGTCGAGCAGCACGTACTGCTGGCGCGCGGTCTCCAGTTCGTTCCAGGCCTTGCGCACGCCCAGCGCGACCTGGTTTTCGGCCTCGCGCAGGCCCGCTTCGGCCTGGTCCTGCTGCGCACGCGCCGCGCTGATCTGCGCCGGCCGCGAGTTCGGCGACAGGAAGGTGTACTTCAGGCCGATGCCGAACGCCCAGTCCGGGTCGGTCAGCATTTCGTCGCGGCGGCGGAAATCGTACTGGCCGAAGGCGAAGATCTGTGGCTTCAGCTTGGCCTGCTGCACACGCACGCCCTGTTCGGCCTGCGCCACCATCGCCCGCAGGCGTGCGATCTGCGGCTGGCGTGCCTGCGCGGTGCGCTCGAAGCTGGCCACCGGTTCCAGCGGCACGCGCTGCACGAACAGCGGCGACACCGGCTGTACCTCGCCGCCACTGCGCAGCAGCGTGGCCAGTGCGGCCTTCAGCGTGGCCAGGTCGTTCACCGTCTTCTGGTATTCGCGCTCGGCCTTGTCGCGGGCCACGGTGGCCTGCAGGCGCTGGGCGCGGGTGGCGAAGCCCTCGCGCTCCAGCTTTTCCGCGTCGGACAGGTGGCGGTTCAAGCCATCGCGCACATCACGGCGTACGTCCACTGCCTGCTCGGCCAGGCGCTGGCCGAAGTAGGCCTGGGCCAGCTGCACGGTCAGCGATTGGCGCTGTGCCTCGCGTTCGGCACTGGCCTGTTCGTGGGCGGCGCTGGCGGCACGTTGTGCGGCCGGAATCACGCCGCCGGTGTACAGCGGCAGCACAGCAGTCACCACCGGGCGGGTGCGCCAGTCGCGTTCGGTGAACGACAGCGGCGAGTCGATGCCGAAGGCTTCGGCCACCGGTGCCAGCGAACCCAGTGGCAGGGTGAGGGTCTTCTGGAACTGCAGGCGGCGCACTTCGCCGGTGATCTCCGGCAGGCGCAGCAGGCGGGTGGCATCCTGCAGGTCCTGCTTGTTGCGCACCGCGGCGTCGGCGGCGGCCAGTGCATCGGACACCTGTTCCAGCCGTTGCCGCGCCTGTTCCCAGTCCAGTGCGGGTGCATCGGCACTGCTCTGCGCTGCTGCGCCGAGCGGCAGGCAGGCTGCCAGTGCCAACACGACTTTCGCGCGCTGCGTCCTTGTACGTCGGCCGATCACGCCCATGCCGTCCCAGTGGTAAAGAAGTGCGCAAACGGTAGTGCGCGTGGCGTGAAGCCCGGGTCTGCGATCATCGGATTGTCCTCAACGAAGGGTGCCGCTGGCCGCAGTGCGCAGCGCCTGGGTGATGTGCTGCAGCGTGCTTGAGCGTACGGCGGCATGCTGCCAGTACAGCGGCACATCGAGCCAGCGGCGGGGTTCCATTACCACCACGCGGCCGGCGTGCACGGCGGGCGCGACCAGGATTTCCGGGGCCATGCCCCAGCCGAGTCCGCACGCGGCGGCTTCGACGAAACCGGTGGAAGAGGGCAGGTAGTGTAGCGGCGGCTGCAGGCGCGCGCGGGTCAAGCGCCGCACGAAGCGCCATTGCAGTTCATCCTTGCGGTTGAACACCAGCATCGGTGCGCGCGCCAGGGCTGCGGCCTGTATGCCGTCGCTGAAGTACTGGCGGGCGAAGCCCGGTGAGGCGATGGCGTGGTAGCGCATGGCACCCAGCGGATGCACGTTGCAGCCCTTCACCGGTTGGCTTTCGGCGGTGACCGCACCCAGCACGCTGCCGTCGCGCAGCAACTGCAGGGTGTGGTCCTGGTCGTCCATGCGCAGGTCGAACAGGTAGCCATGGCGCTGGTGCAGGTCGGCGATGGCCGGCACGAACCACGTATCGAGCGAATCATCATTGACCGCCAGCGGGATCGGCGTACGCACGGCGTCACGGCCACGTTCGGGCAGCAGCTCGGCCAATGCCTCGGCTTCCAGCGCCTGCATCGGCCGTACCCGGCGCAGCAGCGCCTCACCGGCGGCGGTGGGGCGGCACGGCGCCTGGCGTACCAGCAGCACCTGCCCGAGCCGGTCCTCCAGTGCCTTGATCCGCTGCGACAGCGCCGACGGGCTGATCGACAGGCGGCGTGCGGCGGCCTCGAAGCTGCCTTCCTCCAGCACGGCAGCGAACGCGGCCAGTTGTGGATGTACCAGATCCATGCGGGCCTCTTCAGTTTTTCTGCACAGGATAAAGAAAAACCAGATTGTCTTAACCGGTTATTGGCCGCACCCTGCGCATCCCTTCGCTGCCTGGCCTGTCCTGATGTGGATCACCGCTACCGTCGCCGGCCTGTTCGCGGGCGCCGGCCTGATCATCGCCATCGGCGCACAGAATGCCTTCGTGCTGCGCCAGGGCTTGCAGCAACGTCATGTGGGAACGGTGGTGGCCGCCTGCGCCGGCGCGGACATCGCGCTGATCCTGGCGGGCGTGGGCGTCATGGGCGCGCTGGTGCTGCAGTGGCCGTTGCTGCTGCAGGTGCTGCGCTTCGGTGGTGCAGCGTTCCTGCTCTGGTATGGCCTGCAGGCCGGGCTGCGCGCGTGGCGCGGTGGCAGTGCGCTGGCGGCGGGCGAGGTGGAGGGTGGCAATCGACGGCAGGTGCTGCTGACCTGCCTGGCGTTCACCCTGCTCAATCCGCACGTCTACCTGGATACCGTGGTGCTGCTGGGCAGCCTGTCCACGCGCTATCCGGGCGATCTGCGCTGGGCGTTTGCTGCCGGCGCCTGCGCAGCCAGCGTGATCTGGTTCTGTGCGCTGGGCTATGGCGCGCGGCTGCTGCAGCCGGTGTTCCGCAGGCCGAGTGCCTGGCGGGTGCTGGATGCTGGCGTGGCAGTGTTCATGTTCTGCCTCGCCACGCTGCTGCTGTTGCGCCCGCTCTAGGCCACGTCCACCGCGCACTGCGGGGTTTCGCCGGGGCGCAGGGTCAGTACGCGCACGCCGCTGCGGGTGACTGCCACGGTGTGTTCGAACTGCGCCGACAGCTTGCCGTCGCGCGTGTAGACCGGCCATGCGTCCGGCTGCTGGCGGATCGCCGGCTTGCCCTGGTTGAGCATCGGTTCGATGGTGAACACCATGCCTTCCTCCAGCACCATGCCGGTGTTGGGATGGCCGTAGTGCAGGATCTGCGGTTCCTCGTGCATTTCCTGGCCAATGCCATGGCCGCAGTACTCCTTCACCACGCTGTAGCCGTGGCTGCGCGCGTGGCGGGCGATGGCGTGGCCGATATCGCCCAGGTGTGCGCCGGGGCGCACTGCGCCGATGCCTTTCCACATCGCCTGGTAGGCGGTCTGCACCAGCCTGCGCGCGGCGTAGTCGACCTCACCGACCAGGTAGGTGGTGCTGGAGTCGGCGATGTAGCCGTTCTTCTCCAGGGTGATGTCGAGGTTGACGATCTGGCCGTTGCGCAGCACGTCGGTGGTGCTGGGAACGCCGTGGCAGATGACGTCGTCGATCGAGGTGTTGAGCACGTACGGGAAGCCGTACTGCCCTTTGCTGGCCGGCCGCGCCTGCAACTCATCGACGATCATGCGCTCGACGAACTCGTTGATCTCCATGGTGCTGCGGCCCTGCAGCGGCAGCTGGTCGAGCGCGGCGAACACCTGCGCCAGCAGGCGTCCGGATTCGGCCATCAGCGCGATTTCGTGCGGCTGCTTGATCATCGCCATGTCAGGCCCGCCCGGGGGCCAGCGCTTGCGGCTGTACGCCGGCCGCCCGAAGTTCGCTGGCGACGATGTCCTGGAAGCTCAGCGTGGGGTTCAGCTCGCACAGCATGCCGACCCGGATCCAGAAGTTGGCCTGGGCGTTGATCGAGCGGCTGGAGACGGTGCAGGCACGGCGCAGCTGGTCGTGCAGGGTGTCATCGATGTTGACGATGCCCATGGGTGGTCCTGGATGAGTTGACATACGAATCGTATATGTTTCGTATATTCCACTCAAGGCCGCGTGGTTCAGCTGGCGTCGGTGGCGAAGCGCAGACGGTTGCCATCGGGGTCGCGCAGCAGCATTTCGCGGCTGCCCCATTCGGTGTCATGCGGGGGCTGCTCGATCGGCACGCTGGCGGCACTGAAGGCGCGGTGCAGGCTGTCAACATCGTCGACGATGAAGTACACCGCGCCGCCGACCTCGCAGTCGCCGCTGTGTTCGGTGAGGAAGATCGTCTGGCCGTCGCGGGTGAGCTGGGTGAACAGCGGAAAACCGGGTTCGAAGCGGTGTTCCCAGTCGACCACGAAACCCAGCCCCTGCACGTAGAACGGCAGGGTGGTGTCGGCGTGGCGCATGCGCAGTTGCGGGATGACGGTCTGGGGCATGGCGAGGGCTCCTGGGGGGAACCCAGTGTAGAGCCGAGCCATGCTCGGCTGCTGTTCGCGGTCCCCGCAGTCGAGCATGGCTCGACTCTACAGAAGGCGCCAGCCGAGCGTGGGCTCGGCTCTATCCGACTCTGGTGGTTGCCAACCTTGGTTGGCATTGCCGGCCAGCGGTCAGCAGGCCATCGGGACCGAAGCCATCGCCGCCAGCAGTTCGCGGTTCACCTGCTGGTGCCGGGCCTGCCAGGCAGGAAGATCGTCGGCGCTGATGTCCGGCTGGCCATCCAGCGATGACAACCAGCGCTTGAAGCGGCCCTGGTAGTTGGCCAGCGACACTTCGCCGGTGATGTCACTGCCGACCAGGCCGCCGGCGCGCAGCGCCTCGATCACCACCAGTGCGTCCTCCAGCTGGAAGCGGCCCTGATCCCAGTTGCTGCGCGCCACGTCTTCGGCAAACACGTCCTTGTCGATCGACAGGTAGGTCGGCTGCGGCGACTTGGCCTGTTCGGCAGCGAACGCAGCCACCAGCGCTTCAGGGTGCTCGAAGCGGCGGAACGCGTGGCCCATGCCGAGGCGATGGCCCCAGCCGACATCCACGTCCATGCACCAGTACGTCAGGCGGCCACCCAGCAACGGGCGCCAGTGGTTCTCCCAGGCATGGCCGAGGCCGATGTCGCTGGAGGTGATGCCGAGCACATGGATGTGCGAGATCTGCGGCAGCTTGCTGGCGGCATTCACCCATGAGCCGCAATGCATGCCGAACGGAAAACGCATGTTGTCCGGATGGTTATCCAGTACCACCAGCTGGAACGGCGCCTGTGCGTGCATGCGCTGCAGCAGCGGCAGGCTGAGGTGGTGGAAGTCGCCGCTGCCGAGCATGACCGTGCCGAGCTGGGCCGGCAGCGGCGCCAGCACTACCGCGGCGAAACGGTCGAGGGTGGCATTGCTGCAGGCGAAGCGCAGCGGGTCATGCCACTGCGGCAGGGCCAGCGTCTGCGCCTGTGGCAGCGGCAGCACGCCACCGTCCAGGTCCAGAATCAGCGGGGAACGCAACGGCATCGTTCAACCGCCTCCATCAGGTTCGCCCTGCAGATGCGGCGCCAGCTTGCGCAGGGCGGCACGCAGCAGCGGGGAACGGGCATGGATCGCGTGCCGGGTGGAGGTGAAGCTGGCCCCCAGCTCGGCCTTGATCCGCGAGTCGGTCCAGCCGGCCACGTAGTGGCTCAGGCCGTGCTGCAGGGCGTACTCGAGGTTGTGCATCCAGCTCACCGCGTACAGGTTGTGCTCGCGCGACTGCGGATAAGCCAGGCCAATGTACTTGTCCACCAGCTTGCCGGCATGCACGTAGCACAGGTTCCAGCCGATCAGCTGGCCCTGGTGGCGGTACAGGAACATCCGTCCCTGGCCCTGGCCGTCGGCCAGCAGGTACTGGAAATAGGGCAGGTCGAGCTGGTCGAAATGCACCGCGCTCTGCGCATACACGCCCAGGTACAGTGCATGCAGTTCGGCCTGCAGCCGTGGGTCGGCCAGGGCCGGATCTCCCGTGGCGATGCAGTCGATCTGCAGGTCGTCGCGCGAACGGAGCTTGCGCCGGATGTTCTTGCGGCGCGAGGACGACAGGCGGCCGAGATAGCCGTCGAGCGAATCGAAATCGATCGCCACCCAGGCCAGCGGCATGCCTTCCAGTTCGACGAAGCCGCGCGCCAGCAATGCCTGCAGGAAGGCAGCGCTGTGCGCATTGGCCGCGTCGTCCAGCAGCGGTGAATCGATGGCGAGGTCCTTCACCACCAGCAGCCGGGTATCGCCGATCGCGTGACGCGTCACGTCCTCGGCCAGCGCCTCCGGCGCGACGTGTGCCGGCAGCGGGGTGTACTCGGTGCTGGTGGCACCGACGAAGCGGGTCTGCCAGGTGATCCACGGCCGCCACAGGCGCGACAGCGGCAGGCCGAGCAGCCTGCCGCGCAGTTCGTCGTCCATCGTGGTGGTCAGGTCCAGCGGCGCACGGAAGGTCGGCAGGCCGCTGGGAAGCCGGCCTGCCTCGAATCCGAGCGGCGGGTGGGCCAGGAAGCCCTCCAGCAGCGCGGCCGGTTCCAGCGCGGTGCTGGAGGCACGTGACGTCATTTCCATCGGCACGGGAACCGGCAGCGCATCCAACCTCAGCCCTTGGCCTTGGTCAGCGCCTGGTCGAGCAGGGTGATCGCCAGGTCGATCTCTTCGTAGCTGATGTCCAGCGACGGAGCGAAGGTGATCACGTTCTTGTACCAGCCACCCACGTCGAGCACGAGGCCCATGCGCTTGCCGTCGTGCAGCAGGTCACCAGCCAGGCCGATGTCGACCATGCGGTCCAGCAGTTCCTTGTTCGGGGTGTAGCCGTCGGTCTGGCAGATTTCCGCGCGCAGGGCCAGGCCGAGGCCGTCGACGTCGCCGATTTCCGGGTGGCGCTTCTGCAGGCCACGCAGGCCGTCGAGGAAGTACGCGCCCTTTTCCGGCACGGTGCGCTCGTAGTCCATTTCCTTGCCCAGCTTCAGCACTTCCAGGCCCAGGCGGGTGCCCAGCGGGTTGGAGTTGAAGGTGGAATGGGTGGAGCCCGGCGGGAACACGGTCGGGTTGATCAGTTCTTCGCGTGCCCACAGGCCCGACAGTGGGTTCAGGCCGTTGGTCAGCGCCTTGCCGAACACCAGCACGTCGGGGGTGACGCCGAAGTGCTCGATCGACCACAGCTTGCCGGTGCGCCAGAAGCCCATCTGGATTTCATCGACGACCATCAGGATGCCGTACTTGTCCAGCACGCGCTTGAGGCCGGTGAAGAAGTTGCGCGGCGGGATGACGTAGCCGCCGGTGCCCTGGATCGGCTCGACGTAGAACGCAGCGTACTCGGCCTGGCCGACCTTGGGATCCCACACGCCGTTGTACTCGCTTTCGAACAGGCGCTCGAACTGCCACACGCAGTGATCGGAATACTCGTCCGGGGTCATGCCCTTCGGGCGGCGGAAGGGGTACGGGAACGGGATGAACATCGCGCGCTCGCCGAAGTGGCCGTAGCGGCGGCGGTAGCGGTAGCTGGAGGTGATCGACGACGCACCCAGGGTACGGCCGTGGTAGCCGCCCTCGAAGGCGAACATCAGGCTCTTGCCGCCGCGCGCGTTGCGCACGATCTTCAGCGAGTCTTCAATGGCCTGCGCACCGCCGACGTTGAAGTGCACGCGGCCGTCGAGGCCGAACTTCTCGTGCATGTCCACGGCAATGGTCTTGGCCAGCTGCACGCGGGTCGGGTGCAGGTACTGGCTGGCGACCTGCGGCAGGGTGTCGATCTGGTCCTTCAGCGCGTCGTTCAGGCGCTTGTTGCTGTAGCCGAAGTTGCAGGCCGAGTACCACATCTGCAGGTCGAGGTAGGGCACGCCCGCACCGTCGAACATGTAGCTGCCTTCGCCGCGCTGGAAGATCTTCGGCGGGTCGACGTAGTGGACGGTATCGCCGAAGGAGCTGTAGCGCGCTTCATCGGCCAGCAGCTGCGCGTCGGAGGCAGCGGCGTCGGCGTTCTTGTCAAAAATGTTCATGCAGTTCGGTTCCGTGAAGGACGTTCGAAAGAGGTAGCGGGGGCGTGCTCAGGCGGTGGCCAGCAGCAGGGGCAGTGCGGCGGGCTGCGGGCTGGCGTCGATACGACGTGGCTGCAGCAGGCTGCCATCGAGCAAGCGCGGCAGCAGTGCGATTGCATCGTGGAAGGTAGCGATGGCGGCATGCTCGATGCCGGCATTGGTGCAATGGGTGATCAGGCGGCGCTTGGCGAACACGAAGTCGGCGTCTTCGGACACGCAGAAATCCGAGCTGCCGTCGCCGATCATCAGCACGCGCGGTGCTTCGTTGGCGCGCGCCTGCGCGGCGCAGGTGCATTTGCAGGTGCCACTGCGGCAGCCTTCGGCCTGGTAGGGCGATTCCAGTTCCCAGTGGTCCCCGCACCAGCGCAGGTGGTTGGCCACCACCGGCAGTCGCGACAGGCCATGGTTGGCGAGAATGCGGTGGATCGCATAATCCAGGCCGTCACTGACGATGCGCAGCGGCACGCCCAGCTGCTCGGCGCGGGCGACGAAGGCGGCGAAGCCCGGATCGATCTGCACCTGGTCCAGATGGGCGTCGAGCGCGGCCGGGTCCAGCTTCAGCAGCCGCACCTGGCCCTGCATGCATTCACGCGAGCCGATCTTTCCTGCTTTCCACTGGTCTTCCAGCTCCTGCCAGCCCGGCTGGCCATACTTTTCCAGCAGCGAGTCGATGACATCTTCGAGGCTGATGGTGCCGTCGAAGTCACACAGGATGCTCCAGTGCATGGGCAGGTCCGTCGATGAAAGAAACGCCCGGCCCGATGCCGGGGCAGGCTCAATGTAGGCAGGCAGCCTTTCTCGTTCCTTTCCTGTTGAAAGGCTTCATTGACGGGCTGGGAAAACGTTCAGGAAGGTGCATGGATGAATGCGTGAGGCGCAGTCCATCCGTGCGTCTTGAAGTCACGCGCGGGCCAGCACCTGCAGTATTTCGGCCGTCTCTTCACGGGTCTGCCAGGCGCTGTTGCCAAGGGTCAGCATGCGTGCGGCGAAGTCGCGTGCGTTGGGCATGTCGTCCTGCGGCACGATGCCGCGCAGGTACGCGTAGTCGGGCAGGGCATGGATGAACATGCGGCTGGCGCCGAGCCCGCGTGGCCACAGGTCTTTCAATACGGCATCGCGGGCGCGCTGGCTGGGCAGCAGCAGCATCAGCATCGGCCAGGTGCCACCGCTACCGGCAAGGCCGTCGACCACCTCAACGGCTGGCAGCTGTGCCAGCTGCACGCGCAGCTGCAATGCACGCAGGCGTCCGGCCTGCAGGAAGGCAGGCAATCGCCGCGCGGCATGGGCACCGATGTTCTGCCGCCACTGGCTGACCCGGTGCTGCGGAATTTCCAGCGGGAAAATGTCACCGACCGCTTCTTCCAGGTCGCCACGCTGCAACGCACTGCGCAGCGGATTTCCATACACCAGCGATAGGAGCGATGGCCGATAGCAGGCGGCCAGGCCGAGCAGCTGCACACTGCGCAGCAGTTCCCAGCGCAGGCTGAAGCGCACCTGTTCGGCGGCATGTCCGGCCAGCGCGGCACGCAGCTCGTCATCGCGACTGACCAGCAGGCCGCCTTCGTGCAGGCTCAGGCCCTTGCCGGCGGCGAGGCTGAAGAATCCGATATCGCCACGCAGGCCGACACTGTTGTTGCCGACCCGTGCGCCGAGCGCCTGTGCGGCATCCTCGATCACCCAGGCGCCGGCGCCACGCGCAACCTCGCAGGCCAGCTCGACATCGGCGATGCGCCCGCCCAGGTGGGTCGGCAGGATCGCCAGCGTGCGCGCATCGGCCAGACGCTTGAGCTGGCCGGGGTCGAAGTCGAAATGACCGTGGCGGGTATCGCACAGCTGCACGCGCAGGCCCAGGCTGTGCACAGCGATCGGCACCAGCGGGCAGGTATAGGCCGGCAGGATCACGGTGTCGCGCTTGGGTGCACGCTTGCGAAGCGTACGCAGCGCGATCAGCAGCGCGTGCGTACCGGAACAGGTCAGCTGCAGCGGCGGTGTGCCGAGCTGGCTGGCCAGGACGTCGCGCAGGTCGCCACCACCGGGCAGGAAATCGCTGGCCTGCATCGGCAGGCCAGCCGTCGGGGGCAGTTCGCGCGCTAACAGGCTCATCGCAGCGTGCTCAAGGGGCACTTTCAGCGGGGCTGTGCGGGTCGTCGGCTTCCGCGCGGCCGAGGCAGACGATGCCGGCCACGATCAGCACCGCACCGAGCAGATGGTGCAGCGTCAGCGGCTCGTTCAACAGCCACGCCGACAGCAGCAGCACGCTGATCACTTCCAGGTGCGAGGCGGCGAATGCGGGGCCGATCGGCGCATGCCGCAGCAGGCTCATCCAGGTGAAGAATGCACCCACGTAGCCGAGGATGGCGCCGTACACCCACGGCTGAGACAGCACGCGCAGCAGCCACGCGGTGTTGGCCTCGACCGGCAGCGCGGCATCACCGGCGTACTTGAAGCACAGCTGGGCCAGCGTGTCGAAGGCCATCAGCAGCGGGAAGCCGATGACATAGAGGCGCCTCATGAGCCGGCCCCCACCACCGCCACGCCTGCGGTTACCAGCAACATGCCGGTCACCCGCAGCGGCGTGAGTTTCTCGCGGAACAGGAAACGGCCGGCGATCATCAGCGCGACGATGTTGATCGAGCCCAACAGCACGCCCTTGGACAACGGCACCAGCGACAGGAACGCGATCCAGGCGACGAACTCAAGCACGTAGCAGGCGATGCCGATCCACAGCCAGGGGCGGCTGAGCATGTGTTTCCAGCGTTGCAGTCCTTCGCCTTCCTGCGGATCGCTGGCGGCGGCCTTGAAGGCGAGCTGGCCACCGGTATCGAGTACCACATTGGCCAGCCACAGCAGCGTGGCAAGTGCCCCCATTTCAGGCCACCGCCTTGAGCACGCCCGTGCGTTCACCAATCTCGGTGAAAAAGCGCGCGCTGCGGCGGATCACGTCGCGGCGTTCGCGGTCGATGGTGATCATGTGGTAGCTGTCTTCCAGCACCACCAGTTCCTTCGGGCCGCTGACCCGCGACATCACCAGCTCGGCGTTGCCCATGCTGGCCACGTCGTCTTCGCGGGCGTGCATCACCAGGCACGGTGCGGTGACCTGGTGCAAGTGGCGGCGGGTCCAGTTGCTCAGGGCGCGCATCTCGGCCAGCGCGTGCCAGGGGTTGCCCGGAAGGCCGGCCGCCGCGCTGTCGCCGGACAGCATGGCGGCGCTGACCTGCGCGCGCAGGCGCTCGTCACGCAGGCCGTACGGCGGTTCTTCCATGAACATGCGGTCGCGGCCGATGTTGAAGCGCTTGAACCACGGCAGCAGGAACGAGAAGCGGGCCACGGCGGGGATGTTCCAGCCGTCATAGCGGAAGGTGGCGCCGTATACGCCGACGCCGGACACCCACTCGGGATGACGCGCAGCAAGGGCCAGCGACAGCACTGCGCCCATCGAAAGGCCACCGACGAACAGCTGGTCGACCTTGCCGCGCAGGGTTGCCGCCGCATCTTCCACGCCCTGATACCACTGTTCCCAGGTGGTTGCCAGCAGGTCATCCACGCTGCCGCAATGGCCGGGCAGCTGCACGCCGTGCACGGTGAAACCGGCGTTGTTCAGCCCTTTGCCCAGCATGCGCATTTCCGCCGGGGTGCCGGTCAGGCCATGGACCAGCAGCACGCCCTGTGGGCCACCGGGGAGGAAGAAGTCGTGCGATTCGGTCACCTGGCGGCTCCGGGACGGCAGTGGGGATGGCAGGATCGCAAGCGCGATTTTCGCCAGCCTTTCAGCGCCCCGGGCCGGGTCAGGGCGCCTTCAGCAGCGGCAGCGTGATGGCGACCTTCAAGCCGCCACCGGGGCGGTTCAGGAAGCTCAGGCGGCCGCCGAAGTGCTCCACCGCCTCATGCGCGATGGCCAGGCCGAGGCCGGTGCCGCTGGCAGCGGTGCCCGGCGCCCGGAAGAAGCGCTCGCCCAGCCGTGGCATCACGTCGTCGGGCACGCCGGGACCGTTGTCTTCCACATACAGTTCGACATCATTGTCGTCCAGCGCATGCACGCCCACCGTGACAGTCGCATTGCGGCCGGCATAACGCAGGGCGTTGTCGATCAGGTTGTCCAGCGCCTCCTGCAGCATGGCGCCGTTGCCGAGTACACGCAGCGGATGGGGGCTGCCGCGGTAGCCCAGATCGATGCCATCACGGATCGCTTCCGGTACCCGCATGCCGACCCACTGCGGTACCAGAACGCCCAGATCCAATGCCTCGACCGTTTCCGGCACGGTCTGCGCCCGGCTCAGTGCCAGCAGCTGGGTGCTGACCCGCGCGGTGCGCTGGTTGAGCCGGCGGATGTGCTGCAGTGCCTCGCGCACCGTGTCCGGGTCGCCGTGCGCCAGCGCCTGGTCCACGTGCAGGGCCATGCCCGCCAATGGGGAACGCAGCTGGTGTGCGGCATCGGCGATGAAGCGGTTCTGCAGGGTGATCATTTCCGCCTGGCGCGCGAACAGATCGTCGATGGTGCTGATCAGCGGCTGGATCTCTTCCGGTACGTCGGCATCGGAGATCGGCGCCAGTTCGCCGCGGCGCTGCGCCAGGCGGGTCCTCAGCGGGGTCAGGATGCGCAGGCCGTAGGTCACGCCGAACCAGACCAGCGCGGCGGTGCCCAGCGCCAGCATGGTCATCAGCGGGATGATGATCATCAGGATCTCACGCGCGCGCTGGCGGCGGTCGGCCATGCTCTCGGCCACCGTCACCGCCAGCTGGTCCTGCGGATCGTTCATCGCCTGGGTGCAGACCGTGGCCATGCGCACCTGCTGGCCATTGAGGTTGCCGTCGTACAGCGCCGGATGCACGCCGGTGCAGTCCTGCGAAGGGGCGTACGGGCTGAAGTCTGCGTTGCCGCTGAGGGTGCCCATGCGGCTGCTGTCGACGTTGAAATAACGATGGCCGTCGGGGTCGTACTCGATCAGGAAGCGCGCCTGCGGAGACAGGTCGCTGGTCACCGGCATGGTGCTCAGCATCTGCGCGAACGAGTGCGTGTCGTCAATCAGGTTGCGGTCGTGGATGCGGTTGGAATAGTCCAGCGCAACGTAATAGGCCAGGATCGTGTTGAAGGTGAGCAGGCCCAGCATCGGCAACGCCAGGAAGGCGAGCAGGCGCCGACGCAGGCTTGGGGGACCACTGATCACGGGGCGCTTTCGTCCTGCGCGTCTTCCAGCATGTAGCCCAGCCCGCGCACGGTGCGGATGCCCATGCCGCCGGGCTGCAGCTTGCGGCGCAGGCGGTGCAGGGCAATGTCCAGGCCGTTGTCGGTGAGGTCCTGGCCCCAGTCGCACAGCGCTTCCACCAGCTGCGCGCGCGACACGATGCGCTCGGCGCGTACCGCCAGTGCCGACAGCAGGCCGAACTCGCGCGCGGTCAGTTCCAGCGACTGGTCGTCGATCCATACCCGATGCCCGGCCAGGTCGATGCGCAGGCGGCCGATGCGCAGGTCCGGGTTGCCATTGCTGGTGACCCGGCGCAGCTGCGCACGCACGCGCGCTTCGAATTCGTCCAGTGCGAACGGCTTGACCAGGTAGTCATCGGCGCCAAGGTCGAGCACGCGCACGCGCTCGGCCAGGCCATCGCGGGCGGTCACCACCAGCACCGCCAGGCCATCGCCGCGCTGGCGCAGGCGTTGCAGCACGTCGCGGCCATCCAGCTGTGGCAGGCCCAGGTCCAGCACCAGCAGCGCGTACTGGGTCGAGCCCAGCGCGGCGTCGGCGTGCGCGCCGTTGTCGACGTGGTCGACCACATGGCCCTGGCGGCGCAGCGAGGCGCACAGGCCGGAGGCGATGTCCGGGTCGTCTTCAGCAATCAGAACGCGCATGCGCGGGGGCTCCTGTAACGGTCTGGCCCACCGGATGGACGGGGTGGGCCTCTCTCGGCTGCCGAGGGTAGCCGCAAACCGGGTGAAGGTGGAGCGGGCCGCCACCGCCCGGTGCCGTCGCGCTGTCCCTCCATTCAGTCCTGCAGGCCCGGCTCACCCAGCGCCAGCGGCACCCGCGAGCCATCCAGCAGGCCACGGCTGAGCCTGCCATCCTCGATGAACAGCAGTTCGCCGTTCTCGCCGTTCTTGATGCTGCTGTCGATGGCAATCACGCGGTCGCCATGGAAGCTGCTGACGTGCGGCATCGAGGTGTGGCCGACCACGATGCGCGCGAGCTGCAGGCGGTCGAGTACGGCCTGCACCCCTGCGGTGTCCAGTCGCCCATCGAAGTAGCCGCGGTACCAGATCGGGCTGGTCTTGCCGTCATACAGCGGTGCGGTGGCCGGATCGGCCTTCACTTCGGCCTTGGCCAGGCCGAGCGTGGCCTGGTAGGCCGCGTTGGTGCGCGCCGGGTCCAGCGCCAGTTGTACTGCCTCGGGCGAAATGCCGCCGTGCAGGAACAGGGTGTCGCCGATCTTCAGCAGCACCGGACGGGTGCGCAGCCACTGCCCGATCACCGAGTCGGCGCCATACAACTGAGGGTAGCTGAGCCCCAGCAGCTGGGCACTGCGCAGGTACTTCGGATTGACGTAGCGCAGGTCGTCGTACAGCACCATGGTCTCGTGGTTGCCGAGCACGAAGTGCACCGCGCCACCGGCGGCGGCCGCCTGCTGCTGCAGGCCATACAGCAGCCAGAACGCCTCGGTCACCTGCGGGCCACGGTCGAACACATCGCCGGCGATGACCAGGGTGTCCTTGCCCAGCGCCCAGCGGTCCTGTGCGTCGATGACCTGGTGGGCGCGCAGCAGGCGCACCAGCAGCCCGTACTGGCCGTGGATGTCGGACAGCGCAACGATGCGCGGCACGGCCGGCAGCACGGAGATCGAAGGTGCATTGGGTGCAGCCACGTGCACGCTGTGTTCGTAGCCGCAGCGCGGGGCGATATCGGTACCTGCTGCCCCGGAGGCAAGCGTGTGCGACTCGACCTTGTCGTCGCAGATCCATCTGGCCTGCAACTGGTTGCCCTGGCGGAACACATAGGGGCCATCGGCCTGCACGTGGTCGGCGGGCGCGGCAACCTCGCGGGCCTGCGTGGTTGCTGTGGCGCAGGCCAGCAGCGGCAACAGCAGGGCGGTCAGCAGGGAAGGGCGATAGCGCGACATCGGCGGCATCCAGCGGCGGAAAAAACCGATGCTAACCGGCGCGGGCGTTCGTCGGTGTGCGCGAATGGGCGGGTCAGGTGTCGCGCCCGTCGTCCTTGAGTTTGCGTACGCGGGTGGCGGCGGGCTGAAGCGGCTGGCCGTCGCGCCCGCGCGGCTGCATGTAGGGCAGCGGCCGCCGCGTCGCCAATTCGATCAGCTGTGAATGGGCTTCCCCCATACCGAAGCGATGGCGCTCTCCCCACTGGCGCAGCGCGACCAGCAGCGGGAACAGTTCCTGGCCGGCGGCGGTGAGCACGTACTCTTGGTAGGCCGATCCATCGGAGGCCGGCCGCAGCTGCAGGATGCCGGCCTCGACCAGCCGGCGCAGGCGGTCGCTGAGGATGTTGCGCGCCGCGCCGAGGCTGCGCTGGAAATCACCGAAGCGGGTGATGCCGTCGAACGCGTCGCGGATCACCAGCAACGCCCAGCGGTCACCGAGCAGGTCGGCACTGCGGGCTACAGGACAGGGGCTGTCGGTGCGCATGCTGGGTATCTCCGAATGTGGTTGCAGTTTAAAACCAATGGCGATAGCCTGCACCCGGTTTCAAATTGCAACTACAAGATGAGTGCCGCATCTCTTCCCCGTCCGCTGCTGGTCCTGCTTGCGGTTGCCGCCGGCGCCAGCGTTGCCAATGTCTACTACGCTCAGCCGCTGCTGGATCAGCTTGCACGCGCCTTTGCACTGGACCGGGCCGTGGCCGGCGCGGTGCTGGCGGCCACCCAGGCCGGCAGCGTGCTGGCGTTGCTTGGCCTGCTGCCGCTGGCGGACCGCGGTGATCGGCGACGCCTGCTGCGGCTGCAGCTGATCGCACTGGTGCTGGCCCTGTTGTGGCTGGCGGCGTCGCGCACGGCGAGCTGGCTGTTGTCGGGCATGCTGCTGGCCGGATTGCTGGGCACGGCGCTGACCCAGGGCCTGATCGCCTACACCGCCACGCTGGCACCGCCCGAGCAGCGCGGTCGCATGGTTGGCGTGGTGCAGGGCGGAGTGTTCATCGGCCTGCTGCTGGCGCGCGTGGTATCGGGTACGGTGGCGGCGGCCTTTGGCTGGCAGAGGGTCTACCTGCTGTCCGCGGTGGTGATGGCGGCATTGGCGGCGCTGCTGTGGCGGCGCTTGCCCGCAGTACCGGTGCCGTCGGTGCCTCCACGCTGGCGCGAGCTGCTGGGCTCGATGCTGGGCATGCTGCGCCGGAATCGGACGCTGCGCGAGCGCGGGCCGCTGGCGGTGCTGCTGTTTGCCGGCCTCAATGTGTTCTGGGCGGCGGCACCCTTGCCGCTGTCGGCACCGCCACTGCACTGGTCGACCGCAGCCATCGGCGCGCTCGGCCTGGCTGGCGTGGTCGGTGCGTTGATGGCGGCGCGGGTCGGGCACTGGATGGACTGCGGTTTCGCACATCGGGTCAGCCTCGGCGCGCTGCTGCTGATGCTGGTCGCGTGGTGGCCGCTGCTGGGCCTGCCGCAGTCGCTGTCCTTGCTGCTGCTGGGTGTGGTCGTGCTCGACCTCGGCGGCCAGGCACTACATGTCTCGAACCAGGCATTGCTGCTGCGTGCACCGGCAGAACAGCATGGGCGCCTGGTGGCTTTGTACATGCTGTTCTATGCGGTGGGCAGTGGTGCAGGCGCGGCGGCGGGGCCCTGGATGCAGGTGCGGCATGGCTGGCCCGCAGTGTGCCTGCTGGGGGCAGGCATCGCGTTGCTGGCGCTGCTGTGGTGGGCAGCATGGCGGGTGGTGGCGGTGAAAGCAGCGGCTGACGTTGGTGTCGGTGGCGTCGGCTGTCGGTAGCGTCGACCGTTGGTCGACTGCTCTTGCCGCGGAGCGCGAGAAGCCAGCGCTCCGCGCGATAGTCGACTGGCAGTCGACTCTGGTGCCTGCCGCGCGGCGTTACCGCTGCAACGCACGCCGCCCGGGGGCTTCCTGCAATGCCTCGCTGGCCACCACCACGCGGTTGCGGCCGCTGCGCTTGGCCTCGTACATCGCGGCGTCGGCACGTGCCATCAGCCGCTCGTAATCCGGATGACCATCGTGACCGGCCACGCCGATGCTGGCGGTCAGTTCCAGCACTTGGCCATTGGCCAGCGCTACCGGCGACTGTGCGATCTGCCGGCGCAGGCTCTCGGCGATCACGGTCGCCTGCGATTCGCTGGCGGCCACCAGCACCACCACGAATTCTTCGCCGCCATAGCGGAACAGGTAGTCGCTGCCACGCGTGAGCTGGCCGAGCAGGCCGGCCACGTGCTGCAACGCGCGGTCGCCGGCATCGTGGCCATGGCCGTCGTTGATTGCCTTGAAATGATCCAGGTCGAGCAGCAGCAGCGAGAACGGTGTGCGGTTGCGCGTGGCCAGCTCGATTTCCCGGCGCAGCACTGTAGGCAGGAAGCGACGGTTGAGCAGATTGGTCAGCGCATCGCTGCCGGCATCCAGTTCGCCGATGCGCTCGAACAGCAGTGTCATCAGGGTTCGGATGGCAGCCAGGTCCTCGCGGATGGCCGGCAGCACGGCCAGTCGCTGCGCCGGCGCATCGCCGCTCGCGCGCTGCAGGTGGCCGTCAATGCGGGCCATCAACTGGCCCACCTGCTGCGTTTCGCTGCTTTCGCCGAAGCTGGGGATGCCCTTGTGGGTGAACCACAGGCCGAACTCCGAGGTGGCCAGGCTGGCGTTGTCGCTGGCCTGCACATGACCGGCGAGTGCGTACAGCAGGGCGTTCTCCCAGTCCAGCAGCAGTGCGCGTTGACGCTCGCGTTCCGTACCGACGTTCTGTACCAGCGAGAACAGCCGGTAGGCGGCGTCGGCACGGGTGGAGCGCTCGCGCGCATGGGTGTAGGCCAGGGTCATGCCTTCCATGGCGATGTCCATGATCGCGCTGAGGCAGTCGATGGCGGCGAACGCGGTCGCGCTGTCGGGCGCGTCGTCGCGCAGGCGCACGAACAGCTCGTGCTTGAGCACGCGCGCACCGCGGGTGACCAGGTCGACCGGGATGCCGACCCGCGCGTGTACGTCGCCGATCACCCGCTGCGAGGCGACGGTGGTGGCGATGCCGGAGGCGTCGGTGGTCAGCAGTTGCACCAGCCAGCGCTGCATGGCCGGCTGCAGGCGCTGCTTGACCTGGTCGTGGGACAGGAAGCGGCGTGCACGCCCGTCCTGCAGCAGCACTTCGTAAAAGCGCTGGGCCAGCGCGGGTGGGGCATCGGTGGCAGCGGCCCTGAGCAGCGCGGTGGCGGCAGGGCCGGCCTGCAGCAGGCAATGCTGCCAGGCCTCGGCCAGCGGCTGGCTGGCTTCATCCAGTTGGGGTGTTTCCACGTCGATCTCTGACTGCGTACGGCAAACCACGGGTATCGGCCGCGGCGGCGTACGGTTGATGGCGGGTTAGCCGGCCAGTTTACGCGCGGTGCAGGGTTGCACGGTGCGCAAACCACATCGGCGCCGCTGCGGCAATGAGTGAACGCATTTGAGAATCACTCGCATTGGTGGGAGAATGCGCGCACGGAACGGGCTGCAGGTGCCTGCAGCCCGTTCCGCCTCCCCCCTCGTCGTTGCCTCAAGCCCTTTGCCAGAGGCCCCGTAGCCCTGCCAGAAGGTCCTGATCATGTCTCCTGCCGTTGTCCTTTCGCCGCGCCCGCTGGCGCTTGCCGTTGCCGCCCTGCTGGCGGGCAGCGCCCTGACCGCCCAGGCCGAAACCGACGCCACCGATATCGACACGGTGCACGTCACCGCCTCGCAGATCGCGCGCCAGGCACTGGGTACCTCGACCATCACCGCCGAGGACATCGCCCGGCGCCCGCCGGCCAACGACATCGCCGAGCTGCTGCGCACCATGCCGGGCGTCAACCTGACCGGCAACAGCGCTTCCGGCCAGTACGGCAACAACCGCCAGATCGATCTGCGTGGCATGGGGCCGGAAAACACCCTGATCCTGGTCGATGGCAAACGCATCGGCGCACGTGACGCCGTGCGCATGGGCCGCAGCGGCGAGCGTAATACCCGCGGTGACACCAACTGGGTGCCAGCGGAAATGATCGAGCGCATCGAAGTGCTGCGCGGACCGGCAGCGGCACGCTATGGCTCGGGTGCTTCTGGCGGCGTGGTCAACATCATCACCAAGCGCCCGACCGGCGACCTGACCGGTGCGGTCGACCTGTATGGCCTGGTGCCCGAGCACAGCGCCGAAGGCGGCAGCGAGCGCGTCGGCCTGCAGCTGAGCGGGCCGATGACCGACACCCTGTCGTTCCGCCTGTACGGCAATCTCAACAAGACCGACGCCGATTCGCTGGAACTCAACCGTGACTTCGCGACCAATCCGAACGCGGTGCCGCCGGCCGGCCGCGAGGGCGTCAAGAACCGCGACATCAACGCGCTGCTGCGCTGGGACGTGACCGCCAACCAGGTGGTCGAGTTCGAAGCCGGCACCAGCCGCCAGGGCAACATCTATGCAGGTGACCGCGCGGTCAGCACCACCGGCACCTCGACACCGATCGATCTGGGGGCCTTGGCCGAGCAGCAGGCCGAGACCAACCGCATGTACCGCAACACCGGCGCGATCACCCATCGCGGCCGCTGGGGTGATGTGACCTCGCGGGTAACGGCGGCAGTGGAGGCGGTGAACAACTCGCGCATCAACGAAGGCCTGGCCGGTGGCCCGGAGGGCAGCTTCAACGGCACCGACTGGTCGACCTCGCGCCTGCGCAACTACCAGCTGGATGGCGAAGTGAGTTTCCCGACCACGCTGGGCGGTGCCGAGAACATCTGGACGCTGGGCTTCGAGTACCTCGACAGCCGGCTGACCGACCCGTACTCGATGAGCCAGTCCAGCAGCAGTGGCGGCGGCATTCCTGGGCTGTCGGCCGATCGCGCGCGCGGCAAGTCCGACGCGCAGACCACCGCCGTGTTCGTGGAAGACAACATCTACCTGGGTGAGCGCTGGATCGTGACCCCGGGCCTGCGCTTCGACCACCACAGCCAGTTCGGCAACAACACCAGCCCCAGCCTCAATGCGCAGTTCCGCATCAACAGCGACTGGGTGGTGAAGGGGGGTATCGCCCGTGCATTCAAGGCACCGAACCTGTACCAGTCGAATCCGGACTATCTGTATTACACCCGTGGCAATGGCTGCCCGAATGCACTGCCGAGCCTGGGCGCCGGCTGCTACATGCGCGGCAACGCGGACCTGAAGGCGGAAACCAGCCTGAACAAGGAACTGGGCATCGAGTGGGCACCGCAGAGCGGCTGGCAGGCGTCGTTGACCTACTTCCACAACGACTACAAGGACAAGATCCAGGCCGGCTACACCCAGATCGGGCTGACCGCCGACACCAAGGGCCGCATCTTCCGCTGGGAGAACGCACCCAAGGCGATCGTGCAGGGGCTTGAAGGCAACCTGGTGATCCCGCTGCTGGGCGAGCAGGGCAGCCGCCTGAAGTGGAGCAACAACTTCACCTACATGGTCGAGAACGAGAACAAGACCACGCGCCAGCCGCTGTCGGTGATCCCGAAGTACACCATCAACACCATGCTGGACTGGCAGGCCACCGACAAGCTGTCGCTGCTGCTGACCGGCACGTTCTATGGCAAGCAGAAGCCGGCCACCACCAACATCAACAACGACCCGCGCTGCACCGGCACCTGCGACCCGTCGATCGCACTGCAGGATCGCGGTGCGTACAACATCTGGGGCGTGAGCGCACGCTACAAGGTGACCGAGACGGTCAGCTTCGGCTTTGGCGTCAACAACCTGGCCGACAAGCGCCTGTTCCGCGAGGCCAATAGCAGCGATGCCGGTGCGGCGACCTACAACGAGCCGGGTCGCGCGTACTGGGCCAGCCTGCGCTTCGGGTTCTGACCCCAGGCCGGCGTCGTTCCACGGGGCTCGCCAGGCATGCCTGGCGGCTCCGGACCGGTACGCCTGCAATGTTATAAACACCGTAATAGTCTCCCCCGCCAGCACGGCGTAGCCTGCACCGCATCGCAAAGGAGCTGTTGCCATGGGCCACGACCACGATCACCTGCCATCCGAGATCCGCCACGAGAAACCCTTGTGGTGGGCGCTCGGCCTGACCTCCACCTTCCTCGTCGTCGAGGTGGTGGGCGCGTTCTGGACCAACAGCCTGGCGCTGCTGTCCGACGCGGCGCACATGGCCACCGATGCGCTGGCGCTGATGATCGCGCTGGTCGCGGTACGGCTGAGCCGTCGCCCGCCCGACGCGCGCCGCACCTACGGCTATGCGCGCCTGGAAGCGCTGGGCGCGATGATCAACGGTGCGATGCTGTTCGTGGTCGCCGGGTACATCCTGTGGGAGGCCATTGGGCGTTTCCGCGAGCCGCAGGAGATTGCCTCGTCGGGCATGCTGGTGATCGCCGCGGCGGGCCTGGTCATCAACCTGATCTCGATGCGCCTGCTGCAGGCCGGCAGCGGCGAGAGCCTCAACGTGAAGGGCGCCTACCTGGAAGTGTGGGCGGACATGCTTGGCTCGGTGGCGGTGATTGCTGGTGCGCTGTTGATCAAGTGGACCGGCTGGAAGCCGATCGATCCCATCCTGGCGGTGCTGATCGGCCTGTGGGTGCTGCCGCGCACCTATGTGTTGATGCGTGAGGCGATCAACGTGCTGCTGGAAGGCGTGCCCAAGGGCATGGACGTGGCCAGGGTACGTGACAGCCTGTCCGGCCACGCTGCGGTACTGGATGTGCATGACCTGCACGTGTGGGCGCTTGCTTCCAGCACCCCAGCGCTCACCGCGCACATCGTGATGCGCGACGGCACCGATGCCGATGCGCTGCGCCGTGAACTGGGCGGGCGCCTGCACGATGACTTCGGCATCGAGCACGTGACACTGCAGATCGAAGCGGACCACTGCGGCGAAGCCTGTGGTGAGCCGGTGCCGGCCAAGGGCGGCGAGCACGAGGGCCATGAGGGCCATGACCACGGTGAGGACGCGCAGGGCCATCGCGGTCACGTGCATCGCTGATCGAAGGTGACGCGCGTGCCGGGCGATGCCCGCCGCAGCTATTCGTCCCGTCGCGAGGCCAGCCGATCCGCCAGCCGGGTCGGCTCCGGCAGCCGGTAACCGCGCAGGGTGCGCTGCACCCAGGCCAGCGCGGTATCGGCACTGACCCGATGGCCGCCGGCCACGAACAGCGGCTTGCAGCGCACCTTGCTGCGCAGCACCCAGCCCAGTTGTTCATCGCCATCCAACAGCGGCGTATGTGCACCGGCCTCGGCGCCCGGCTCGACGAACCGGCCCACCAGCTTCGACTTGGCCACGCCGATGCTCGGCAGGTCGGTGACCACGCCCAGATGCGCGGCCACGCCCAGCCGGCGCGGATGGCTGATGCCGTGGCCATCGACGAACACCAGATCCGGCGCCTGCGGCAGCAGCGCCAGTGCCGCCAGCAGCGCCGGCAGCTCGCGGAAACTGAGCAGGCCGGGGATGTAGGGCATCACCGTAGGAATCCGCGCGATCTCCTGCGCCACGGGCTGCAGCGTCTTCGCATCCAGCAGCACCGCCGCGGCGCGGGTGATGGCGCCGTTGTCTTCAAAGCCGACATCCAGCCCGGCCAGCCAGCGCATGTCGCGGGGCAAGCGGTCCTGGCGCTCCACGCGGCCGGCAAGCTGGATCTGCTGCGCGCGGGCAGTGGCGACGCTGCCTTCCCAGCGTCCGGGATCGATCACCGTATTCATTGGCCGCAGCATCGCATGCGCGGCGCCACGGCCCGGTGAGTGGCGCCCGGGGCTACAATGGCGGCCTGCCTTTCCTCGCGTTGGAGACCCTGCAGTGACCCGTAAACTCGTACTGTTGCGCCATGGCCAGAGCCAGTGGAACCTGGACAACCGCTTCACCGGCTGGGTCGATGTCGACCTGACCGAACAGGGGCGCCGGGAAGCGGCCGCCGCCGGTCGCCTGATGCGCGAGGAAGGCCTGCAGTTCGACGTCGCCCACACTTCCGTGCTCAAGCGCGCCATCCACACCCTGCAGGGTGCGCTGGCCGAGCTGGAGCAGGACTGGCTGCCGGTGAACAAGTCCTGGCGGCTCAATGAGCGCCACTACGGCGGCCTGCAGGGCCTGGACAAGGCCGAGACCGCCGCCAAGCATGGCGAGGACCAGGTCAAGGTGTGGCGTCGTTCGTACGACATCCCGCCGCCGGCCATGGATCTGGACGATCCGGGCCACCCGATCCACGACCGCCGCTACGCCGGCCTGGACCGCAACGCGCTGCCGGGCACCGAATCGCTGGCCACGACCCTGGACCGCGTGCTGCCGTACTGGCACGACGCCATTGCGCCGCAGCTGAAGGACGGCAAGACCGTGCTGGTCACCGCCCACGGCAACTCGCTGCGCGCGCTGTACAAGTACCTCAACAATGTCTCGCGCGAGGAAATCCTCGAGCTGAACATCCCGACCGGCATCCCGCTGCTGTTCGAACTGAACGACGACCTGACGGTGAAGTCGTTCCGCTACCTGGGCGACCCGGAAGCAGCACGCAAGGCTGCTGAGGCCGTGGCCAACCAGGGCAAGGCGAAATAAAGAAGCAGAAGGCCGGCGCAAGCCGGCCTTCGCTTTCTGTAGAGTCGAGCCATGCTCGACTGCTCTCCGTTGCGGGTTCATGCCCCCTGCGGCAGGAGGCCAACCGCAGTCGAGCATGGCTCGACTCTACAAGAAGCTCGCCCCTGTGACCTTTGGCCGGTCCCTGTCGTGGGCGTCCCCGGCTACCCTGTGGAATTACCCGCAGGAGAGCCACATGAACGTCCGCAACCTGGTCCCGCTGGGCCTGACCATCGCCATTGCTGCCTCGCTGGCGGCCTGTGGCAAGAATGAAACCGCACCGGCCGCCAGCACCGACGCCAAGCCGGCCTTCGACCAGTCGCAGATCAAGACGCCGCTGATCTCGCTCAACAGCGCCGATCTGGACCCGTCGATCTCGGCCTGTACCGACCTCAATGGCTTCGTCAACAGCAAGTGGCTGAAGGCCAATCCGGTGCCGGGCGACCAGACCACCTGGGGCAGCTTCGAGATCCTGCGCGAGCGTTCGTTGGAAGTGCAGCACGCGCTGGTCCAGCAGGCCGCCGCCAGCCAGGCCAAGGCCGGCTCGGTGGAAGCCAAGATCGGTGACATCTGGAAGACCGGCAACGATGAGGCCAAGATCGAAGCGGCCGGCCTGGCACCGCTGCAGCCCCAGCTGGACAAGATCACCGCGCTGAACGACACCGCCGCCATCACCCAGTACCTGCGCGACAGCCAGGCCGAGGGCAAAGGCGTGCTGTTCTCGCTGTTTGCCAATGCCGACTACAAGGATTCGGCCAACGTCATCGCCTACGTCGGCCAGGGCGGCCTCGGCCTGCCGGAGAAGGGCTACTACTTCGACGACGCGCAGGCCAAGATCCGCGATGCCTACGTGGCCTACATCGCGCAGGTGCTGACCCTGTCCGGCGTGGACGCCGCACAGGCCGCCGAGCAGGCCAAGGCCGTGATGGCCTTCGAAACCCGCTTGGCCAAGGCCTCGATGTCGCGCATCGAAATGCGTGACCCGGCCAAGCGCTACAACCCGCTCAGCGCCGCCGACGCCGACAAGCTGACCCCGAACTTCAGCTGGACCGCGCTGTTCGACACCCTGAAGGTGCCGGCCGCGCAGAAGTTCTCGCTGGCGCAGCCGGGTTTCTTCGGTGAAATGGACAAGATGCTGGCCGACGTGCCGGCCAGCACCTGGCAGGCCTACCTGCGCTTCCACACCATCGATGACGCCTCGCCGTACCTGAGCAGCCAGTTCGAGAAGGCCAACTTCGATTTCTATGGCACCACCCTGCGTGGCCAGAAGGAAATGCAGCCGCGCTGGAAGCGCGTGCTGGAGTCGGTCAACGGCGGCATGGGTGAAGCGCTGGGCCAGCTGTACGTCGACGCCGTGTTCCCGGCCGAGTCGAAGGTGGCCATGCAGCACCTGGTGGAGAACCTGTCGCAGGCGCTGAAGGCGCGCCTGGAGCAGCTGCCGTGGATGGGCGAAGAAACCAAGAAGAAGGCACTGGAGAAGTGGGCCAGCTTTACCCCGAAGATCGGTTACCCGGACAAGTGGCGTGAGTGGACCGGCCTGCAGACCAACGGCGACAGCTACCTGGGCAACATGCAGGCGGCGCGTGCGTTCAACTACCGCTACATGCTGGACAAGATCGGCAAGCCGGTGGACAAGACCGAGTGGGGCATGACCCCGCAGACCGTCAATGCGTACTACAACGCCACCAAGAACGAGATCGTGTTCCCGGCCGCCATCCTGCAGGCGCCGTTCTTCGACGCCAAGGCCGATCCGGCGTTGAACTACGGCGGCATCGGTGCGGTCATCGGCCACGAGATGATGCACGGCTACGACGACTCGGGCAGCCAGTTCGCCGCCAATGGCAACTTCGACAACTGGTGGACCGACGCCGACCGCAAGGCCTTCACCGAGCGTACCGACCAGTTGGTCGCACAGTTCGATGGCTATGAGTCGGTGCCGGGCGTGTTCGTGAAGGGCAAGCTGACCCTGGGCGAAAACATCGGCGACCTGGGTGGTCTGACCGTGGCCTACGACGCGCTGCAGATGGCGCTGAAGGAAGACCCGAAGGCCAATGTCGAGGTTGATGGCCACAGCCAGGACCAGCGTTTCTTCATGAACTGGGCCACCGTGTGGCGCCGCAACTTCACCGATGGTGAACTGCGCGTGCGCCTGAACACCGACCCGCACGCGCCGGCCAACTTCCGTGCCAACGGCGCGCCGTCGAACATGCCGTCCTATGCCGCTGCATTCCAGTGCAAGGCCGGCGACGCGATGGTGCGTGCCGACGACAAGCGCGTGGTGATCTGGTGATCGATCGCACGTGATGCGTGATGCGAAAGGCCCGGCGAACGCCGGGCCTTTTGTTTGTCCGCTCGAAAGCGCCGGGCCGTGCCTGGTGGCTCTCAGGCCAGCGCAGGCTCCTGCGCCAGCATGCGATGGAAGCGCTGCAGCACGTAGGGATCGATCAGTCCACCGGACTGCTCGTCGATGATGCGCAACGCAGTCTCGCGTTCCATTGCCGCGCGGTAGGGGCGCACGCTGGTCATTGCATCGTAGGCATCGACAACGGTGACGATACGTGAGCCCAGCGGAATGCTCTCGCCACGCAGGCCGTCGGGGTAGCCGCTGCCATCGAAGGCCTCGTGATGAGCGCGGATCAGCCGCGCCACAGGCATGGCGTCGCTGCGGCCGGTGGCGAGGAAGATGTGTTCGCCGCGTACCGGATGCTCGCGCATGATCGCGCGTTCCTCGTCGGTATGCCGGCGCGGTGCCAGCAGTACATCATCGGGAATGCCGATCTTGCCGATGTCATGGAAGCGCGCGGCCAGGCCGATCTGCGAACAGGCATCGTCGTCCAGGTCGCAGTGCGTGGCCAGGCGCTGCGCGAGCAGGCCAACGCGGTCGCAGTGGTGGCGGGTGTAGGCGTCGCGCATCTGCAACGACATCGAGAGGGCATCGATCAGGCAGGCCTGCGCGTGCAGCAGGTCGGGGGCGGGTACGGCGTCAGGGAACATGGTCATCCGCCCGCACCGGGTGGGGACCGGTGCGGGGTGTTCGGGGGGGGGCGATCAACCCGGGGCGAGGGTGGTCAGAAGGGCGCGGGCCGCATTGAAGCGGTCTTCCGGCAACGGCAGCGGGTGCTTGATGCGCAGCTTGTCGGGCCCTTCCATGGCGTAGAGGTTCGGTTGTTTCTGGATCAGCTGGATCACCGCCATCGGATCGATGTTCGGCTTGGACTCGAACACGATGCGGCCACCGTTCTCGCCCAGGTCCAGCTTGCGGATGCCCAGCGTGTTGGCTTTCAGCTTCAGCTCGGCGATGGCGAACAGGTGCTTGGCCGCATCCGGCAGCAGGCCGAAGCGGTCGATCATCTCCACCTGCAGTTCGCGCAGCGCATCACTGTCGCGCGCGCTGGAAATGCGCTTGTACAGGGTCAGGCGGGTGTGCACGTCCGGCAGGTAGTCTTCCGGAATCAGCGCCGGCACATGCAGCTCGACTTCGGCACCGCGCACTTCCTCGCCGGCATCCAGGTCGGGCAGCTTGCCCTGCTTGATGCTGCGCACCGCGCGTTCCAGCAGTTCGGTGTACAGGCTGAAGCCGACCTCGGCCATCTGCCCGCTCTGGTCCTCGCCGAGCAGTTCACCGGCACCGCGGATCTCCAGATCGTGGGTGGCGAGGGTGAAGCCGGCGCCCAGTTCGTCCATCGAGGCGATCGCTTCCAGGCGCTTCTCGGCGTCGGGGGTGATCGCGCGGCGGTCAGGGGTGATCAGGTAGGCGTAGGCACGGTGGTGCGAACGGCCGACGCGGCCGCGCAGCTGGTGCAGCTGGGCCAGGCCGAAGCGGTCGGCACGGTTGATGATGATGGTGTTGGCGTTGGGAATGTCGATGCCCGATTCGATGATCGTGGTCGACAGCAGCACGTTGAAGCGCTGCTTCTGGAAATCCAGCATCACCTTTTCCAGCTCGCGCTCCGGCATCTGCCCGTGGGCGATGCCGATACGCGCCTCCGGCACCAGCTCGGACAGCTCGCGCTGCATGCGGCCGATGCTTTCCACGTCGTTGTGCAGGAAGTACAGCTGGCCACCGCGTGCCAGCTCGCGCTGGAAGGCTTCGCGCAGCAGCGCGTTGTCCCACTGGGTGATGAAGGTCTGCACCGCCAGCCGGTTCGGCGGCGGCGTGGCGATGATCGACAGGTCGCGCAGGCCGGCCATGGCCATGTTGAGCGTACGCGGGATCGGCGTGGCGGTCAGGGTCAGCAGGTGCACGTTGGCGCGCAGCGCCTTCAGCGCTTCCTTCTGGCGCACGCCGAAACGCTGCTCCTCGTCGACGATGACCATGCCCAGGTCCTTGAACTTCACGTCCGGCTGCAGCAGGCGGTGCGTGCCGACGATGACGTCGATGGTGCCTGCGGCCACCTTCTCCAGTTCGGCCTTGATCTCCTTGGTGCTCTTGAAGCGCGACAGCACTTCGACCTTCATCGGATAGTCGGCGAAGCGGTCGCGGAAGTTGCGGTAGTGCTGCTCGGCCAGCAGCGTGGTCGGCACCAGCACGGCCACCTGCTTGCCGGCACTGGCGGCGGCGAACGCCGCGCGCACCGCGACCTCGGTCTTGCCGAAGCCGACGTCGCCGCAGACCACACGGTCCATCGGCTGGCTGCTGGCGAGGTCGCGCAGGGTGGCATCGATGGCGGCCAACTGGTCCGGAGTTTCCTCGAACGGGAAGCCGGCCGCGAACGGTTCGTACATCGCGCGGTCCACCTGCAGTGCCAAACCCGCACGCGCCTGGCGGCGGGCCTGGATCTCCAGCAGCTCGGCAGCGACGTCGCGCACCTTCTCGGCGGCCTTGCGCTTGGCCTTGCTCCACTGCTCGCCACCCAGCGAATGCAGCGGCGCGGTTTCCGCCGAAGCACCGGAGTAGCGGCTGATCAGGTGCAGCTGGGCGACCGGAACGTACAGCCGGTCACCCTTGGCATATTCGATTTCGAGGAACTCGCCGGGCATGCCGCCGACGTCCATCGCGATCAGGCCACGGTAGCGGCCGACGCCATGGTCCTCATGCACGATCGGCGCACCCTCGGTCAGTTCGCCGAGGTCGCGGATGATCGCTTCCGGCTCGCGACCGGCACGGCGCGTGCGGCGGGTGCTGCCGGCGCGCTCGGGGAACAGCTGGCGCTCGGTCAGCACCGCAATGCGCGGATCGTCCAGCGCGAAGCCATCTTCCAGCGGCGCCACCGCGATCGCAAAGCGCGCATCGTCGGCGAGGAAGCTGGGCAGGTCGGCCACCACCGGCGGCTTCAGCTCGGCGGCCTGCAGCACTTCCAGCAGGGCCTCGCGACGCCCGGGCGAATCGGCGGCGATCAGCACCCGGCCCGGATAGTGGCCGAGGAAGGATTTCAGCGCGTCGCCAGCGGGGGCCTCGCGCGCGGCCACCGGCAGCGGCGGCAGCGGCTGGTCACCCAGCGCATGGGCATCGGCGATGCGCGCGTGGTCAGCCGACCACACCTCGATGCGCGGGGCATCGTTCAGGCGCTCGCGCAGCAGCTCCGGCGACAGGTACAGCGCCGACGGCGGCAGCAGCGGCCGTTCGACGTCGTGGCGGCGCTGTTCGTAGCGCTCACCGGTCTGCGCCCAGAACGCCTCGGCGGCTTCGCCGGCACCGGCACAGACCACCGGCAGGCTGCCGTCGGGCAGGTAGTCGAACAGGGTTGCGGTGCGTTCGAAGAACAGCGGCAGGTAGTACTCGACGCCGGCCGGGGCCAGTCCGGATTTCAGATCCTGGTACAGCGCGCTGCGCCGGGTGTCCACGTCGAAGCGCTCGCGCAGCGTGGCCAGCACGCGGGCGATGCTGGCCTCGTCCATCGGCACTTCGCGCCCCGGCAGCATGTGCACGGCTTCGACCTTGTCCAGCGAGCGCTGGCTTTCCGGGTCGAAGGCGCGGATCGAGTCGATGTCCTCGTCCAGCAGCTCCACCCGCAGCGGCTCTTCGGCGCCCATCGGGAACACGTCGAGCAGGCCGCCGCGCACCGCGAAGTCACCCGGGTCCATCACCTGCGGCACGTTGCGGTAGCCGGCGCTTTCCAGGCGGCGCTTCTCGGCCTCCAGATCCAGGCGCTGGCCGACCTTCAGGTCGAAGCTGCCACCGATCACATAGCTGCGCGGGGCCAACTGCTGCAGCAGGGTCTGCACCGGCACGATCACCAGGCCGCGCTTCAGCGTGGGCAGGCGGTGCAGGGCGGACAAACGCTGCGAGATGATGTCCGGATGCGGGCTGAAGCGGTCGTAGGGCAGGGTTTCCCAGTCCGGGAAGGCGACCACCGGCAGGGCCGGGTCGCCGCCGAGCAGGGTGTGCAGGTCGGCTTCGAGCTGGTTGGCACCGTGGTTGTCACGGGCGATCACCAGCAGCGGGGCGTCGTGCGCACGCGCGGCCTGGGCCAGGTACCAGGCCAGGGCGGTCGGCGAGGCGGGGGCGCGCCACCAGGCGCGGAGCTGGCCGGCGCGCGGCAGCGGCGGGGCGGGGTATGAGGTACGCGACATGGACCCCGGATTTTAGCAGAAGCCCGGTCGAAGCCTGGTGGGTCGAGCCGGCCGTTTGCCGGCAGCCTCACCTGCCGTTGGGGGAACGCAATGCCGGCCAGCGGCCGGCACTACCGGGAGGCGTGGCCGGGCAGGGCCCGGCGCATCCGTCAGTTGTCCAGCTCCAGCACCATCCGCACCAGGCCTTCGGCACCGGTCGGGTGCGGCACCGGCTTGAAGCCCAGCGAGGCGGCCAGCTGCTTCATCGGCTCGTTCTCGGCGGCAACGTCGCCGTACAGGCGGTCCAGGTACTTGCCGCGGCCCCACTTCACCAGCTTGCGCATCAGCTGCCGGCCCAGGCCCTGGCCGATCAGGAAGCGGCTGATCAGGATCGCGTACTCGGCTTCACGGGTACCGGGGATGATCGAGGCCCGGGCGACCGCGCCGACCACCGCTTCGCCAGCAGGCAGGGATTCGGCAGCGACCAGGGTGATCTCGGTCTTGGGATTCGGGTGGGTCAGGCGCTGGGTGGTTTCCGGCGAAAGCTCGGTCACCGCCTGCAGGAAACGATCACGGATTTCTTCCGGTCCGAACAGGCTGAACGCCGCTTGCAGCGGTGCGCCATCTTCCGGGCGGATGGGGCGGATCAGCAGCTCGTGGCCGCTGGGAGCCTTGAAGATCTCATGCCAGGGCGGCATGCGGTTGCGAGTGGCCATACCGGGTGATTCCTTGGTGGTCCATCGATTGTGGCATCACCGGGGCTGCATTCCGTGAACGAAAGGCTCACGGCGGTACAGCCTCGTGAAGGCCGTTATTCGGGTGCTTTGAGCCAATCCAGGCGGGTGCTGGCACCGGGTTCGCCCAGGTGCTGGCGCAGCGCCGGCAGGGCTGGGCCGACCACCCGGTCGAACTGCCAGGGCGGGTTGAGCAGCAGCATGCCGCTGCCGTTGAGGCGCAGCGGAGAGTCGTCCGGGCGCACCAGGAACTCGATCGTCATCGCCGATTTCACCGGCAGGGCGGTGGCCTTGCGCAGGAAATGCAGGATGGTGCGGCGCTGCTTGATCGGGAACCAGACCGCGCAGGTGGCCTGCGGCCAGCGCGCCAGGGTCTCGGCCAGGGCGGCCAGGACCGCCTGGTACTCGGCATCCTGGGCCTCGTAGGGCGGGTCGATCAGCACCAGGCCGCGGCCGATCTTGCTGCCGTTGAACTTCGGCGGCAGCAGCGAGCGCAGCAGCGCATAGCCATCGCCAGAGCGCACATCGACGCGGCTGTCATGGGCGAACAGGGCCTTCAACGTGGCCGTTTCGGCTTCCTGCAGCTCACACACCGCCATGCGGTCCTGCGCACGCATGGCCTGTGCGCTCAGCAGCGGCGAGCCCGGGTAGTTGGTCATCGCGCCGACCGGGTTGTCGGCCTGTACCGCCTTCAGGTAGCGCTCGACCACCTCCGGCAGCTTGGGCTGGGCCATCAGCCGCATGATTCCGGACTCGGCCTCCAGGGTCTTGCGGCTCTCTTCGCTGGCCAGCAGGTAGCGGCCGGCACCGCCGTGGGTGTCGAGCACGAAGAACGGGCTGTCCTTGCGCTTGAAGCTGTCGATCAGGGCCAGCTGCACGATGTGCTTGAGCACATCGGCGTGGTTGCCGGCATGGAAGGCGTGGCGATAGTTCATGGGCGGCAGTGTACGGGGCGGCGGCCGCAGCGGCTATGCTGCGCGCCATGACAGCTCCCGTTGCCCATGTCCTGGTAGTCGAGGACGAAGCCGCCATCGCCGAAACCGTGCTCTATGCGCTGCGCAGCGAGGGCTATGCCGCCAGCCACTGCCTGCTGGGCGGCGAGGCCCTGCAGCGGCTGCAGGCTGGGGATATCGACGTGGTGGTGCTGGACGTGGGCCTGCCCGACCTGGGCGGCTTCGAGGTCTGCCGGCGGCTGCGCGCGCAGCCCGGGCCAGCGGCGCAGCTGCCGGTGATTTTCCTGACCGCCCGCAACGACGAAGTGGATCGCGTGCTCGGCCTGGAGCTGGGCGCCGACGATTACATGACCAAGCCGTTCTCGCCGCGCGAGCTGGTGGCGCGGGTGCGTGCGCGCCTGCGCCGTGCGGCACCGGTCAACGCAGCGCCCGGCGACGATACGGGCTGGCAGGAGCATGGCGGTTTCGCCATCGACCGCGAAGGCCGGCGCATCCGCTTCCGCGGCCAGGCACTGGACCTGACCCGCTACGAGTACGCGCTGCTGGAAGCGCTGCTGCAGCGCCCGGGCGCCATCCTCAGTCGTGCCCAGCTGATGGACCGTGGCTGGGACAGCAGCGCCGACAGCGCCGACCGCACCGTTGATACGCATGTAAAGACGCTGCGCGCCAAGCTGCGCGCGGCCGGTGCCAGCGAAGACCCCATCCGCACCCACCGTGGCCTTGGCTACGCGCTGGAGGTCTAGCCGATGCGCCTGGTACTGAAGCTGTTCCTGGGCTTCTTCCTGATCACCGGCATCGCCGCGTTCTTCGTGATGCGCGTGTTCGTCAACGAAGTGAAGCCCGGTGTGCGCCAGGCGATGGAATCGACCCTGGTCGATGCGGCCAACGTGCTGGCCGAAATGGCCGCCGCCGACGTCAAGGCCGGCACCATCCGCAGCGGCAGCTTCACCCGCAACCTGGCCAAGGCACGACAGCGTGACCTGAAGGCGATGGTCTGGCGCTTCCCGAAGCGCTCGCTGGATTACCTGGTGACCATCACCGATGCCAAGGGCATCGTCATCTACGACTCGCTGGGCCGCGACCTGGGGCGAGACAACTCGCGCTGGAATGATGTCTATCGCACCCTGCGTGGTGAGTACGGCGCGCGTTCCAGTCCCGAGATTGCCGGCGAAGAGGGCGATACGGTGATGCATGTGGCGGCGCCCGTATATGACCCGGCCGATGGGCGCACCCTCATCGGCGTGCTCAGCCTGGCGCAGCCCAACCGCAGCATCGATCCGTTCATCGCCGCCAGCCAGCGCGCCATCATCGAGCGCGGGGCCTGGCTGATCGGATTGTCGGCACTGGTCGGTGTGCTGGTGACGATGTGGCTGACCACCGGCCTGGGCCAGCTCAGCCGCTATGCGCGTGCGGTCAGCGCCGGCGAACCGGTGCCGCCGCCGCGACGCCGCCGCGACGAGATCGGCGATCTCGGCCAGGCGCTGGAAACAATGCGCCGCAAGCTGGAAGGCAAGGCCTACGTTGAGCAGTACGTGCAGTCGCTGACGCATGAGATGAAGAGCCCGCTGGCGGCCATCCGTGGTGCCGCCGAGCTGCTGCAGGAGCCGCTGCCGGAAGCCGATCGCGTGCATTTCGCACGCAGCATTGTCGACCAGCAGGAGCGGCTGACCGAGACCATCGACAAACTGCTGGCACTGGCCGAAGTGGAACAGCACGGCTGGCTGCAGACCCGCGACCGGATCGCGCTGCCGACCTTGTTGGCCGATGCGGCCGCTGCCGCGCAGGTGCGCGCACAAGCGGCGGGCGTGCAGGTCCGCATCGACAGCGTGCCCGACCTGCAGGTGCAGGGCGACGGCTACCTGCTGCGGCAGGCACTGCACAACCTGATCGACAACGCGATTGCCTTCTCGCCGGCTGGCGCGGAGATCGCGCTGCAGGCCGAGGTGGACGGGCAGGGCGTGCGCCTGCAGGTGGCCGACCGTGGCGGCGGCATTCCCGACTACGCGCGTGAGCGGGTGTTCGAACGCTTCTATTCGCTGGCGCGCCCCGGCAGCGGGCGGCGCAGTTCCGGCCTGGGCCTGCCGTTCGTGCAGGAAGTCGCGCGCCTGCACGATGGGCGCGCCAGTGTCGATGCACGCGACGGCGGCGGTACCGTCGCCAGCCTGTGGTTGCCGCTGGGTACACCTGGCCAGCGCCCGCGCCGCTGACTTCACACTCGCTTCAAATTCGCCACAAACCCTGCTCACCACGGCGGTCCATCCTGCAGCCCTCTCCAACGAGGATGGACCATGAAATCCCTGAAGATGCTGCTGCGCTTCGCCATTGTCGGCGGGCTGATCCTGCTGCTGCTGGTTCCGCTGACGATGATCCGCGGGGTCATCAACGAACGCAGTGCGTACCGCGACGAGGCCTTCTCGCGGGTGGCCGACAGCCGCGCTGGTGCACAGCAGCTGGTGGGCCCGGTACGGGTGGTGCCATGGGTGGAACGCAAGCAGGTTGAACTGGTTGACCCGCTGGGCGTCAAGAAGACCGAGGTGCAGGTCACCGAGGGGCACTGGCTGCAGATGCCGGCGTCGCTGGAGGTGGGCGGCGAGATGCTGCCGAGCCAGCGCGAGGTGGGCCTGTTCAAGGTCCCGGTATACAGCTGGAACGGCCAGTTGAAGGCCACCTTCGCCGCTGACGACTATCCGGTGAAGGCCGGCCGCAGCTATGGCCAGCCGTATGTGGCGGTTGGCATTTCCGACGTGCGCGGCCTGGTCGGTACGCCGAACCTGCGCGTGGATGGCAAGCAGTTGCGGTTGCTGCCGGGCGTTGGCGCGGCCAGCGAAGTGGGGCGAGGCCTGCATGCACCGGTGGCCGGTTTCGCTGCGGATCAGGGCGGCACGCTGGCTGCCAGCACCGTTGAACTGGAGCTGCGCCTGGATGGCAGCCGCATGCTGTCGGTGGTGCCGGTGGGCGATGACACCCACATCGCGCTGCGTTCGAGCTGGCCGCATCCGTCGTTCAGCGGTGCGTTCCTGCCCAACGAGCGCCGCGTCGATGCGCAGGGCTTCGATGCGCGCTGGGCGGTGTCCTCGCTGGCCTCCGACGCACAGCGGCAGCTGCGTAATGACGGTTCGGTCGACTCGCAGGCGGTGACGGTGTCGCTGGTCGATCCGGTCGATACCTACACCCAGGCCGACCGTGCCTCGAAGTACGGCGTGCTGTTCGTGCTGCTGACCTTCGTCGGCTTCATCCTGTTCGAGCTGATCAAGTCGCTGCGCATCCACCCGCTGCAGTACCTGATGGTGGGCCTGGCGCTGGCGATCTTCTTCCTGCTGCTGATCAGCCTGTCCGAGCACATCGCGTTCTGGAAGGCCTACCTGGTATCTGCGGTGGCCTGTATCGGCCTGCAGGCGGTGTACCTGGCCAACGTGCTGGGCCACTGGAAGCGCGGTCTCGGCTTCGCTGCGCTGCTGACCGTGCTGTACGGCGCGCTGTATGGCCTGCTGGTGTCGGAGAACAACGCGCTGCTGATGGGTTCGCTGCTGCTGTTCGTGATCCTGGCGCTGGCGATGTGGGTGACCCGCCGGGTCGACTGGTACGCGCTTGGCGCGGAACTGAAGTAAGGAGTACGTCATGGGCTGGCGCCAGGGATTGCGGCAACGGGCACGGCAGGGCATTCCGGCCCTGCTGGAAGTGGATGCACTGCTGCAGGCACATGGCGTGCTGGCGGCCCTGCCGGGGGCACGGATCGCCCCCGGCCTGGTCCGCTTCCAGCTGGCGGCGGTGACCTGCGAGGGACTGCAGGGGCAGGGACTGCGCTGGCTGCAGGGCGCGCGGCAGGGACGCGGCACCGTGGCTGGCCGGGTGCCGCGCTACCGGCCATGGAAGGCCGGGGCGGAGGCGCTGGCCGAGATCGGCATCGGTGGCTTGCCCGAGGACTGGCCCGCACATGCGGCGGTGTACGGCTGCAGCAGCATCGACCGGCGGCACTGGTTGCTGCTGCTGCCGGAACGGGCGCAGTTGTGGCTGGGATGGAGTGGATGAGGCGGCTTGGCAGGTGCGAACCAACCACTCTCCTGTGGGTGCGAACCTTGGTTCGCACGCTTCTACCGCCGCCCATGACCGATGGGACGGTATCCCCGCGCCCCTGCTGGCTAGACTCGATGGGTTGATGATCGAGCCGAAGGGCAGGGGTGCGATGTGTTGAAGTGGGGCATGCTGGCCGCAGCGCTGGCGATGGGTGGCAACGCAGGGGCGCAGCAGCGCGAGACGGTGGACCTGGACATGGTCAGCCGCATCCGCCAGGAGGCCTTCCACCGTTCGCAGGTGATGGACACCTTCAGTTATCTCACCGAGCGCATCGGCCCGCGCCTGACCAACTCGCCGGCGATGGGCCGCGCCAACGCCTGGACCCGCGGCAAGTTCAACGAATGGAAGCTGGACAACGTCCACGACGAAGCCTTCGACGACTTCGGGCGCGGCTGGGAGTTCACTTCCGCCAGCGTGGAGATGCTGGGTGACCGCGTGCAGCCGCTGCATGCACTGCCCAAGGCCTGGACGCCGGGCACCAAGGGCCCGGTTGAAGGCGAGCTGGTCCAGGTCGAGATCAAGAAGCCCGAAGACATCGAGAAGTACCGCGGCAAGCTGCGCGGCAAGATCCTGCTGCTGGGCGAGGCGCGCGAGTACAAGCGCGGCACCGAACCCGATTCGCACCGGCATGACGCCACCTCGCTGGAGGGCCTGCAGGAATTCACCCTGCCCAAGGACAAGGACGCCACCGCCGAGCGTGCCAAGCGGGTCAAGGAGTACCAGGAACGCCAGCAACTGGCGTCCAAGGTCAATGCGTTCTTCGTGGAAGAGGGCGCGCTGGCCTCGATCAGCATCAGCAGCTGGGACAACGGCATCATCCGCGTTGCCGGTGGCGGTTCGCGCAAGGCCGGTGAGTCGGTGGGCATCCCCGAGCTGGCGATGATCAGCGAGCACTTCAATCCGCTGGTGCGCGCGCTGGAGGCCAAGCAGACGGTACGTCTGCGCGTGGATGTGGCCGCGCGCTTCACCGACGAGGCCAACCAGCCGGGCTACAACACGCTGGCCGAGATCCGCGGCAGCAGCAAGCCGGATGAAGTGGTGATGATCGGCGCGCACCTGGATTCCTGGCACAGCGGTACCGGTGCGGCCGACAATGCAGCCGGCGTGGCAGTGATGATGGAGGCGATGCGCATCCTCAAGGCCACCGGCGCCAAGCCCAGGCGCACCATCCGCGTGGCGCTGTGGAGCGGCGAGGAGCAGGGCCTGATCGGCTCGCAGGCCTATGTGGCCAAGCACTTCGGTCGTTTCCCGGAACCGGCCGACCCGGCGCAGAAGGCGCTGCCGGCCTCGCTGCGCGAGCCGACCGGTGCACTGCAGAAGACCCGCGACTACAGCAAGTTCCAGGTCTACTTCAACATGGACAACGGCTCCGGCCGCTTCCGTGGCATCTACGCGCAGGAAAACCTAGCGGCGATGCCGATCTTCGAAGCGTGGCTGGCGCCGTTCCATGACGTGGGTGCCACCACGGTGGCCACCCGCAACACCGGCAGCACCGACCACATCAGCTTCGACCGCATCGGCCTGCCGGGCTTCCAGTTCATCCAGGACCGGCTGGACTACTTCACCAACGTCCACCACAGCCACCTGGATACCTGGGACCACGCCGAACCGGAAGACCTGAAGCAGGCCGCCGCCATCGTCGCCTCGTTCGCCTACAACGCCGCCATGCGCGAGCAGTCCTTCCCGCGCAAGCAGGAACCGTAAAAGGGGACGGAGGGAATTAAGTCGTTTCTCCCCTCCGTTTCCCGGTTGCAGCGCCCAGAGGCTGGGCAATCGCGACTTAATCCCCTCCGTCCCCTTTTTCCGTCGGGGGCGGAGGGCTGGTAAAATCGGGGAATTCCCGTTCCTCGAGCCGTCCATGACCTGCCGCACCCGCTTCGCCCCCAGTCCCACCGGCTACCTGCACATCGGTGGTGCCCGCACTGCGCTGTACTGCTGGCTGGAGGCCCGCCACCGTGGCGGCGAGTTCGTGCTGCGCATCGAGGACACCGATCGTGAACGCAGCACCCAGGGCGCGATCGACGCCATCCTGGAGGCGATGGAGTGGCTGGGCCTGGACTACGACGAGGGCCCGATCTACCAGACCGACCGCGTCGCCCGTTACCTGGAAGTGGCCGAGCAGCTGGTGGCCGACGGCAAGGCGTACTACGCCTACGAGACCCGCGAAGAGCTGGATGCGATGCGCGAGGCCGCCATGGCCAAGCAGGAGAAGCCGCGCTACAACGGCGCTGCGCGCGAGCTGGGCCTGCCGCGCAAGGACGACCCGAACCGCGTCATCCGCTTCAAGAACCCGCTGGAAGGTACGGTGGTGTTCGACGACCTGATCAAGGGCCGCATCGAGATCGCCAACAGCGAGCTGGATGACATGGTCATCTTCCGCCCGGACGGCTACCCCACCTACAACTTCGCGGTGGTGGTGGACGACTGGGACATGGGCATCACCGAGGTGATCCGCGGCGACGACCACATCAACAACACCCCGCGCCAGATCAACCTGTACGAAGGCATCGGCGCGCCGGTGCCGAAGTTCGGCCACATGCCGATGATCCTGGACGAGCAGGGCGCCAAGCTGTCCAAGCGCACCGGCGCGGCCGACGTGATGCAGTACAAGGACGCCGGCTACCTGCCTGATGCGCTGCTGAGCTACCTGGCCCGCCTGGGCTGGTCGCACGGTGACCAGGAGCTGTTCAGCCGCCAGGAGTTGATCGAGCTGTTCGACGTGAAGGACTGCAACTCCAAGGCCTCGCGCCTGGATATGGCCAAGCTGGGCTGGGTCAACCAGCACTTCCTGAAGACCGAGGACGTGGCCGCCATCGTGCCGCACCTGGTCTACCAGCTGCAGAAGCTGGGCCTGGACGTGGCCGCCGGCCCGGCCCCGGAGGATGTGGTGATCGCCCTGCGTGAACGCGTGCAGACCCTGAAGGAAATGGCCGAGAAGGCCGTGGTCTGGTACCAGCCGCTGACCGAGTACGACGAAGCCGCCGTGGCCAAGCACTTCAAGGCCGGTGCCGAGGTGGCGCTGGGCAAGGCCCGCGAGCTGCTGGCAGCCCTGCCGGAATGGACCGCTGAATCGGTGGGCGTGGCCCTGCACGATGCCGCCGCCGCGCTGGAGATCGGCATGGGCAAGGTCGCCCAGCCGCTGCGCGTGGCCATCACCGGCACCCAGGTCAGCCCTGACATTTCCCATACCGTGTACCTGGCCGGCCGCGAGCAGGCCTTGAAACGCATTGATGTGGCCATCACCAAGGTAGCAACGGCCTGAGGCATCCTTGCCAGGCCCGAACCGGAGAACACGCATGCCCGCCAAGACCGCCACTGCCTGTACGGCCCCGCACCACCACGTCCACGATGCATCGGATTTCGTGGCGGTGGTCGAGCGCGTCTCGCGCGAACGCGGGCTGCGCCTGACCCCGATCCGCGCCAATGTGCTGAAGCTGATCGCCGAGGCCGGCAAGCCGGTCAAGGCCTACGAGCTGCTGGAATGGGTGCGCAACGGCAAGGGCGTGGGCGCTGATGCCCCGCCCACCGTGTACCGCGCGCTGGATTTCCTGATGGCCAATGGCTTCGTGCACAAGCTGGAGTCGGTCAATGCCTTCGTGGCCTGCCACCATCCCAGCAGCGCCGCGCATTCGGTGCCGTTCCTGATCTGCAACAGCTGCCACAGCGCGGTGGAGCTGGAAGACCGCGAAATCGTCACCCAGCTGGAGAAGCGCGCCAAGGAGCTGGGTTTCCAGCCGCAGGCGCAGACTCTGGAAGTGCACGGCCTCTGCGCGCGCTGCGCGGGCTGAGCAATGGGTCCTGGGGTCAGATCCCTTTTGCCAAGGCAAAAGGGATCTGACCCCCGTTTCATGACAAAGGCTAATCCAGCGGCTTGCTTGCGGTATCCACCCGCACGATCACCGACATGCCCGGCCGCAGCTGCGCCGCCAGCGTCTGGCCTTCATTGATCGATATCCGCACCGGCAGCCGCTGCACCACCTTGGTGAAGTTGCCGCTGGCATTGTCCGGGCGCAGCACGCTGAATTCCGACCCGGTAGCCGGCGCGATCTCCTGCACGCGGCCCCGCAGCACCTGCCCCTGGAACGCGTCCACCGAGAACGTGGCCGGCTGGCCGATCGCCATGCCCCAGGTCTGGCCTTCCTTGTAGTTGGCCACCACCCACAACGTGTCAGGTACCAGGAACAGCAGCTGCGAACCGGCAGCGACGTACTGGCCCACGCGCACGCTGGCCTCGCTGATCTGGCCGTCGCGCGGTGCGTGGATCACCGTGTTGGCCAGATCGATGCGGGCCAGTTCCAGCTGCGCCTGCGCGCTCTCCACCTGCGCCTCCAGGCTCTTGCGCGCCACCTGGGTCGATACCAGCGTTTCCTCGGCAATGCGGATCTGCGCCTGTGACTGCTGGACGCTGGCCTGTGCCGACGCCTGGGTGGTGCGGAACTTGTCGCGGTCGTTGACTGACACCAGTTGCTGCGCGGCCAGCTCCTCGTAGCGCTTCAGCTCGTTGCGTGAGCGTTGCAGCTCCGCCTGGCCGGCCGACAACGTGGCGTGTGCGGAGGCGATCTGCGCACGGTTCTGCGCCTGCGACTGGTCCGAGTTGGCCAGCGCCGCGCGTGCGCTGTCCAGCGTCGCCTGTGCCTGGGCGACGCGCTGCGCGTAGATGCGGTCATCGATGCGCAGCAGCGGCTCGCCCTGCTTCACGTGCTGGAAGTCCTTCACCAGCACTTCGGTCACGTAGCCGTTCACCTGCGGCGCCATCACCGTGATCTGCCCGCGTACATAGGCGTTGTCGGTCACCATCACGCTGCTGGTGAACGGCCACAGGTGCCAGGCGCGCAGGATCAGCGCAATGCCCAGCAGGGCGACCACCACCATCACCACTACGCTGCGCGCGCTGGGCTTGAGGTACTTCGGCGCGACCGCCGGCTCAACGGGCGTAGGCGCAGGTGCCGCGTCGGTCGGCGGCGGTGGGGTCACGTTGTCGGCGTCGTCGGGTCGGGGCGGGACGGGAGGCATGGTGGAGGACTCAGCGGGGCGCGGCCGGCGTGGCCGCAGCGGGGGAAGTGGGGTGGCGCTTGCGCCATTGCTTGAGCACGGCGGTGCGCAGCGACAGCAGCAGCAACCAGCACAGGAAGCCGATGGCCAGCCAACCGCTCAATGTGAACACATCATTGAAGCCACGCACGTTGGCTTCGCGGCGAGTGGTCTGCGCCAGCTGCGCGCTGCCCTGCGCGCTGCGCAGCACCGGGTCGGTGATCTGTGCGCTGTAAAGCTGCTGCTGGAGGCGCAGGCGTTGTGCCACCACCGGGTCGGCCGGGTCGAGCTGGCTGGTCAATGCGCTGGAGTACAACTGCTCGCGATGCAGCTGGAAGGTGCCCAGCACCGCAGAGCCGGCCAGCCCGCCGAGGGTCTGGGTGATCGACAGTGTCACCAGGAAGGTGATCATGTGGTCCACGCCCTGTTTCAGCGCGGCGGAGATGCCGAGCATGATCAGCGGGCCCATGAACATGCCGGCACCGACCGAGGCCAGGAACTGGCTGGCGTAGAAATCGTGCGGCCGGTCCATGCTGGTGCGGTGCTGGTCGAAGAAGGCGGCAGCGCCCAGCAGCAGGATCGCCATCAGCAGCTGGGGGATCAGCCGCTTCGGGCCGAAGGTCAGCGATGCACCGGCGATGCCGGTGACCACGCCCGCCAGGATCACCACGAACAGCGGGCGCATCTGGTCAGGCCCCATGCCCAGCGTGCGCATCAGGTTGACCACGCCGTAGGACTGCTCGGTGGTGAGGAAGCGGATCAGGAACGCACCGACGATGAAGTGCAGTACCGGCAGCTTCGACAGCCAGCGGATCTGCAGCAGCGGATTGCGCCGGTAGTGCTCGATGATGAAGGCGGTGGTGGACAGCACGATCGAGGCGACCAGTGCCCAGCCCAGCCATGGCGTGTTGAGCCACCAGCGGGTGTAGCCCTGCGCCAGCACGATCACCAGCAGGGCGACGGCCGGTGCGAGCAGGGCGAACGTGAGGAAGTCCAGCGGCTCGAACGCCTTCACCTGGATGCCGGGCGGCAGCTTCAGCACCACCACTGCCGCGAACGCGCACAGTGCCAGCCCGGCTTCGAACGAGTAGAGCTGGTGCCATTGGCCGGTATCGACCAGGCCCGGCGACACGATCCAGGCGATCGGCACCGCCAGCTGCGAAAGGCCGACGCCGACCACCAGCAGATTGCCGGTGAAGCGACGCGGCAGCGCCTGCAGCATGTACAGCGTGCCCAGTGTCGAACAGGCCGCACCCGCGAAGCCGCTGGCGGCGCGGGTCAGCATCGTGGTCTCGAAGCTGCCGACGAACAGGTGCAGTACCGCCAGCGCCGCATACAGGCCCAGCCCGATCTCCGCGAACAGGCGGATGCCGTACTGCTGGCGGAATTTGAAGGCCAGCAGGTTGGCGGTGACATTGACCATCGCATACGCGGCCACCAGCCAGCTGCCCTGGGTCGGGGTCAGTGCCAGTTGGCCCTGCAGGAACGGCAGGTTGGCGGTGACCAGCGCATTGCCGAGGCCGCCGGTGATCGCCACCAGCAGCGATACCAGTGCATAGGCCAACCGACGGTACGGTGGGTGCCAGGGCATCGAAGCCGAACCGGGCATGGTCGGCTTCTCGTGCTCCTCCCAATCCGGAACCGGCTTCAGATACGGCTGGACCATCAGCGGGCCTCGCTGGTTGCTCCCTGGAGACCCCCGCGCAGCAGCTGCAGGGCGCGCCCGGCCAGGTGGGCGCGCTCGTCGCGGGTCTTGCCGCGCAGGGCCGCGCCCAGCATGCCCGAGATCAGTGAAATGTCCGTCTTTTCCAGGTCGACCCGGCACAGGCCGGCCGCCTTGGCACGCTCAATCGGTGCTTCCAGCAGGTCGCGCACGGTCTCGCGCGCGGTGCGCATGGCCGGCACGTCCGAATCGACCGCACGCCAGTAATCGGCCAGTGCCGGCGAATCGATGATGCGCTGGGCCATGCCCTCGAACACCTCGAACAGGGCGTCGTCGCGGTCGCCGAGCTGTTCGACCTGGCGCCGGATGCGATCAACCGTGCGCTGCAGCAGCGCCTGGATCAGCGCGGTGCGGTCGGGAAAGTTGCGGTACAGGGTGGCGCGGCCCACCTGGGCGCGTTCGACCACCAGGTCCAGCGGGGCGGTGACACCGTGTTGGCCGAACACATGATCGGCGGCGTCGAGGATGAGGGCACGGCGGGCAGCAGCATCGGCACGTTGGGCAGTCATGGAATTATTTTCGGACAAAAATGTCCGATTGGCGAGACTTTGAGTGACGGGATTGTCCGCTTGTTGTGGTACGCACATCTTTGTGACGAGTGCGTGATGGTGCGGATCGAAATGAAAACGGGGGCCCGAAGGCCCCCGTGGGATCCGACCCCGCCTTACGCGATCAGAAGAACGCGCGGATGCCGAATGCGACACCACGGCCTGGCAGCGGCGAGTAGTCGCGCAGCAGCGAGGTATGTGGACGCACTTCGCGGTTGGTCAGGTTGCTGCCATCCAGGAAGACTTCGTAGCTGTTGCTGGCGTTGCGATCCCAACGGTAGGCCAGGTGCGCATCGACCAGGGTGTAGCCGTTGCTCGGCTCCTCGTTCTGCGCGACGTCCTTCTGGCGGCTGTAACGCACCGCACCGACCGAGGCGCGCCAGCCGTCCTTCGACCAGCGCAGGTCGGCGCCGACGCGGGCCGGAGCAATGCGCGGCAGGTAGCCGGTGTTTGCCAGCTCCACCGTGTAGTTGTGGTTGTGGTCGCCATGCGGCACGGCGATGTCCAGGTTGCGGCTGCCGCTGCCATCCAGCTTGGCCTTCACGTAGTCGCCGAACAAGCGCAGATCCCAGTCACCGGCGCCGCCCTCGAACAGGTGTACCAGCGCTTCGGCCTCGGCACCGCGGAACACCGCGTCCTGCTGGGTCCAGGTGCGCACCGGCAGGCCCTCGGTGATGCCGGTTTCGGCCAGGTAGATGAAGTCCTTGAACTTGGTCTGGTAGACCGACGCGGAGAAGTCCAGGCGCTCGCTGTGGGTGTGGATGCCCAGTTCCACGCGCTGGCCGCGTTCGGTCTTCAGGTTGGCGTCGCCGATTTCCAGCGAGCGGGTGGCGATGTGCGCGCCGGCGGCGTACAGCTCTTCGTTGGTCGGTGCACGCTCGGAGCTGTCCACGCCGATGCGCAGATCAACAGCGTCGTTGAGCTTCCAGATGCCAGCGGCAGACAGGTTGGTGGCACCGAACGTGCGGCGGCGGTAGTCGCCGGTCGGGTCCAGCTTGACCTGGTCGTGGCGGCCGCCCAGTTCCAGCTTGAACGGGCCGAACTGCTTTTCCTGCAGCACGAACAGGCCGATGTTCTTGGTGCCGGTGTCCGGAACGAATGCCTCTTCGCCCTTGGCGCCGAAATCACTGTTGCCGAACTGCAGGCCGAAGGCACCGTCCCAGCCACCGATCTGCTGCTGTACGGCTTCCAGACGCGCTTCGATGCCACGGTTGGTGAAGCGGGTGGACGGCGTGCCGGCTTCCAGCTCCACGTGTTCGTAGTCGGTGTAGGCCACGCGTGCGTTGATGTTCTTCAGGAACGAGACCGGGTCGTAGATGCCGGCCTTGGTCTCGAAGCGGTTCTGCACCATGTCGATGCGCACGTCGTGCTCGTCGCCGCCTTCTTCTTCATCGCCATGGTCGTGACCGTGGTCATGGCCATGATCATCACCATCGGCGTGCACGTGCGCGCCATTGGGAATGCCGTAGTTGGTGCGGTAGGTGCTGGCCGATACGCCGAAGTAGCCGCCGTCGCCCAGCCACGTTGCGCCGACGCCACCGGCGCGGGTGCGGATCGAGCTGTTGTCCAGGCGGCCGCGACGCGGCTCTTCACCCTCGGCCGCGTCATGGTCGTGATCGTGGTCATGATGATCTTCAAGGCTGTCAATCACTGCATAACCGGGGATGCGGTAGTCGTCGCCATTGCGGACCAGGCCATCCACGTGCAGCACGACATTGCCGCTGACGCCATCGAGGCGGAACATGCCGCTGCGTTCGTTGTTCACCGAATTGCCGCGCAGTTCTGCGCGGCCGCTCAGCGGGCGCTCCGGCAGTTCGCGCGCGATGCGGCCATCGACCACATTGACCGCACCACCGATGGCGCCGCTGCCGAACAGCAGCGTGGCCGGCCCCTTCAGCACTTCGATCTGGTCGGCCAGGAACGGCTCGATGCTGGTGGCATGGTCGGCGCTGACGGTGGAGGCATCCATGTTGCCCATGCCGTTGGACAGCACGGCCACGCGCGGGCCTTCCTGGCCGCGGATGATCGGGCGGCCGACGCCGGGCCCGAAGAAGGTGCTCTGCACGCCTGGCAGCTTGGCCACGGTATCGCCGAGGGTGCCGGCCTTCTGCTCGTCCAGGCGTTCGCCGGCCAGAACCTCCACCGGGCGTGCCAGCGATTCTGCGTCGCCCTGCAGCGGCGACGCGGTGACCTGCACCGACGACAGTTCAGTCAGGTGACGGTCACGATGGGAATCGTCTTCGCTGGCGGCGAAGGCAACGGTCGGAAGCAGGGCGGTCAGGGCCAGGGCGAGGGAATGCGGCTTCAACCGCGGGGTACGGGCGGGCATCGGTGGGTCCTTTGTTACACTGTATCAATCGCTGGGCGCACGCATCCCGTCAGCGGGACAGGGGGAGGGAAACCGTGCGGGTCGGGAAGGGATGTTATATTATTCCATAACGATTCGCCGACCCTGCTGGAAGTCATGTCCCTGTCCTCACGCCTGCGCCACCTGCTCGACCGTTTCGGCGCCACTGGTTCGATGCTGTGCGCGGTGCATTGCGCGGTGATTCCGGTGCTGCTGGCCGCAGCGCCGTCGTTGGGCCTGTCGTTCTGGCTGAGCGACGGCGTGGAACAGGCGCTGGTGGTGTTCGTGACCCTGCTGGGGCTGTTCAGCCTGGTCTGGGGCTACCGTCGCCACGGTGCGCTGCGTGCGCTGGGCTTCCTGATTCCCGGCCTGGTGGCGTTGTGGGCCGGCGTGCTGTACGACCCGTTGCACCACAATGCGGTGCCGCACGCGGTGGTGATGACCGTCGGCGGCCTGCTGGTGGGTGTGGCCCATCTGGTCAACCTGCGCCTCAACCACGGTCACGTGCACGACGCCAGCTGCGCGCACTAGGCGCTCCGTGATAGGATTTTCGATCGTGCGCGGGGGCGCCCAGCAAGGCGGCCCCGCCGAACCCGTGTCAGTACGGGGTAACCAGATTTCACATTTGAGGAGTTGAAGACATGGGTAAGGGTGACCGCAAGACCGCCAAGGGCAAGCGCTATAACGCCAGCTACGGCAACGCCCGTTCGCACACCGCGAGCAAGGTCGCCGTAGGCGCCGCCGCTCCGGTTGCCAAGAAGACCGTGGCCAAGGCTCCGGCGAAGAAGGCTGTGGCGAAGAAGGCCGTCGCCAAGGCCTGATCCGGCCCAGACCGGTTCAACGAAAAACGCGGCGCCTGGCGCCGCGTTTTTTTATGCACGTTTTTGTAGAGCCGAGCCCATGCTCGGCTGGCGCAATGCAGCCGAGCGTGGGCTCGGCTCTACAACCGGATCAGCGCAGGGTCTTCTTCAGCGTTTCCGGATTGCCGTCGTTCGGCGCGGCCGGCACCTGCAGCAGGTGCGCCAGCAGCGGGTAGACGTCGACGTTGTCGAAGCCATCGATCACCAGGCCCTGGCGGAACGACGGGCCGCTGGCCACGAACACGGCGCGCATCGAGGGCAGGACGTTGTCATAGCCGTGCGAGCCGCGGTCCTGCTTCGCGCGCTTGGCGATCTTCTCGCGGTGCAGTGCATCCCAGCCTTCATCCATCGCACAGACGATGGCCGGAACCCGCGGATGGGTGCCGTAGTGCCAGCGCGCCGGCAGGTTCTCCTTCTTCCAGCACTCGTAGTGCGTATGGCGGCCGAGCAGCGCACGTTCGGCCTCGGCTTCGCGGCCGGCGACCGGCGCGAAGCCCACCGACTGGCCCTGGCTGACATTGCGCGCGATGGCTGGATCGGCCATCGACTCGGTGGCGATCACGTGGCCGTCGGCGACACTGGCCATGCCGTGGTCAGAGACCACGATGATGTTGGTGGTCGCGACCAGGCCGCGCTGTTGCAGTCCATCGAGCACCTGGCCGACGATCTGGTCGGCGCGCACGATGGCGTCGGCGTACTGTTTCGACTCGGGGCCGTAGTTGTGGCCGGCCTTGTCCACGTGTTCCATGTACAGCGTGGTCAGGCGCGGTGCATCGGCATCGGTCTGCGCCAGCCAGTCGAGCACGATGCCGGCGCGCTGCTCCAGTGGTTCCTTGCCATCGTAGACGCGCCACTGGCTGGGGCGTACGCCACGGATTTCCGATTCGCTGCCCGGCCATGACGTGGTGGCCGAACGCACGCCGGCGTTCTCTGCACTGACCCAGATCGGTTCGCCCCCCCACCAGCCGCTGGTAGTGACCGCGTCGCGGTTGCTCAGTTCGAAACGGCCCAGGGTTGCATCGTCCATGCTGTTGTTGACGATGCCGTGGTGGTCCGGGCGCAGGCCGGTGACGATGGTGTAGTGGTTGGGGAAGGTCAGCGATGGGTACGAAGGCGTCATCCAGCGCGCGCGTACCCCGCCGTCGATCAGTCGCTGCAGGTTCGGGGTCAGGCCGCGATCGAGCGCATCGGCGCGCAGGCCGTCGATCGAGATCAACAGCAGCTTCGGCGGCGCAGCCGTTGCAACAGTGGTGGGAACAGAGGCGGAAGGGGCGGGCGCGGTGGTGCAGGCGGCCAATGGCAGCAGCAGCGCCAGCGCGCAGGTCAGGCGTACGGAAGTCATCCGTCCATCATAGTGCGAGGTAATGACGCGCCCAAGACACGGCGCACTATCGCGCGCCGTGTCCGCGCATTTTTCCTTATCCCCGCGCCTGTCGGCGCGCCCCCTTCAACAAGAAGGGGGCTTTTCTCCAGACAGTTTACAGACGCTTCCATACACGCATGGCGTGGATCTACCGCGTCGACCAAGGTCGACACCTACCCACCGCCGCGGGAATCTGTCGAAGGTGGGGCGGTGTGGGTGGGCAGGACCGTTGGCGCCATGGATGGCGCCATCGAGCCCCCATGGATGGGTTTACGGCGTGTCCTGCCCACCCATACCGCCCCACCCAACGCGTAGAAAATCGGAGCTGTATTGGCTCTTGACCTTGCCGTTGCCTCTGCGGGTGCCGGGCGCAGCCCGGCCAGCCCTCTCAGGCGAACAGCGGTGCCTGGCGCTGTTCCAGCCGCAGCAGTGCAGCCTTGGTTTCCAGCCCGCCACCAAAACCGGTCAGTGCGCCGTTGCTGCCGATCACGCGATGGCAGGGCAGGATGATCGGCAGCGGGTTGCGGCCGTTGGCAGCGCCGACCGCACGGGTCGCACTGGGCTGGCCGAGGTGCTGCGCCAGCTGCAGGTAGCTCCAGGTCTGGCCGAACGGAATCAACGCCAGCGCCTGCCACACACGCAGCTGGAACGGCGTGCCACGCGGCGCCAGCTCAAGGTCGAAGCTGTTGCGCTCGCCGTGCAGGAACTGCAGCAGCTGCTCGCGTGCTTCCGGCAGTGCATCCGGGGCGTAGTGCCAGTCTTCGCGGCCGCGTGCCGGATGGCGGTTTTCCGGGAAAAGCACATGCGACAGGCCACGCTCGTCACCGGCGATGGTCAACACGCCGATCGGGCTGTCGAAACGATCGAACAACAAGGTCATGTCGGTTCTCCAACGAAGGTGCCGGACAGGTGCCACAGATGCAGCACGGCATAGGCGCGCCACGGGCGCCACGGTTGCGAGCGCGTTTCGGTCGCGCGTTCGCTCAGGCGCTGGCCCTGCGCGTGGCCGAGGACCTGCTGCAGCACCAGGTCACCGGCGGGGAAGGCATCGGGCTGGCCAAGTCCGCGCAGCGCGATGTACTGCGCGGTCCACGGGCCGATGCCAGGCAGTGCCACGCAGCGGGCCACGAATTCCTCCAATGCCTGACCGGGCCCGAAGTCGAGCTGGCCGCTGGCGCACGCAGCGGCCAGCGCACGCACGGTGGCGGCGCGGGTGCGCGGCAGGCCGATCGATTCCAGCGGCGCCTCAGCCAGCACCTCGGGCGCGGGAAACTGGCGATCGAATTCCGATGGCATGCCCGGCAGGTGTGCGCCATAGGCATCGACCAGGCGCCGCGCGAAGGTGGTGGCCGCGGCCACGCTGACCTGCTGTCCGAGCACGGCGCGTACGCCCACCTCGAAGCCATCCCAGCCGCCGGGCACGCGCAGCCCGGGGCGTTCGGCGATGCCACGCGCCAGCAGCGGTTCCTCGCCCAGCGCGGCATGCACCTGCTGCAGGTCGGCATCCAGATCGAATACGCGGCGCACGCGGCGCACGATGTCGGGAATCAGGCGCGGATCGACCGGGCCCAGCTGCAGGCGCAGTTCCGGGCGTTTCGGGTCGGCGGTGACGCGCAGCAGGGTGGGGCGCTCGGGTGTGCCGAGCACGCGCTGGTAGCTGTCTTCGCCGATCAGTTCGATGCCGGGCAGGCTGCGCTTGCGCAGGAAGGCCAGCATGCGCGGGAAATCCAGCGGTGGACGGTACACCAGGCGCAGTACCAGGCAGCCGTCATCGGCGGCCAGCGGCTGATGCTGGCGTCGCAGTGCCGTCGGTGCCATGCCGCAGCCCTGCAGGAAGGCGGTATTGAAGCGGCGCAGGCTGTTGTAGCCGGCGGCCAGCGCAACATCGGTCACCGGCAGCGTGGTCTCGGTCAGCAGCTGCTTGGCCAGCAGCAGGCGATGGGTGGCGTGGATCTGCCCCGGCGTCGCGCCCAGGTGTTCAACGAACAGGCGCTGCAGCTGGCGCGCGCTGAGGCCGATCTTCTGCGCGAGGTCGGCAACGGGCTGCTCCTGCAGGAAGCCGCCATGGATCAGGGCGAGGGCGCGCTGCACGATCTGCCCAGCCAATGCCTGCTGTGCCTGCGGCGCCAGTTCGGGACGACAGCGCAGGCACGGGCGGTAGCCGGCGGCGGCGGCCGCAGCGGCGGTCGGGTAGTAGGTGATGTTGCGCGGCTTCGGTGGCGGTGCCGGGCACACCGGGCGGCAGTAGATGCCGGTGCTGCGCACGGCGGTGAAGAACACGCCGTCGAAGCGTGCGTCGCGGGCCAGACGGGCGCGGTCGCAGGCGGCGGTGTCGAGGGCGAGGGCGGTATCCATGGCGCCAGTCTAGGCGTGTGCGGGTGGAGATACTCGCCACATTCGGACATGGATGCTGAAGGGCGTCAGGTCGGGCTGTGCCCGGCACCCGCGGTAGTGCCGGCCGCTGGCCGGCAACGGCAACGGCAACGGCAGAAGCTGGTTTCCTGTGGGGAGGCGGGGTGGGTCCGGTTGCGGGAGACGCCGTAAACCCGTCCTTGGGGGCGTGGCCGCGGCATCCATGCCGCGGACACTCCCGCAACCGGACCCACCCCGCCTTCGACAGGTTCCTGCGATCTGTCGGAAGGGCATCCCGCTCTGGTAGGTGTCGACCTTGGTCGACACGCTTTCCCAAGGGTCAGAAGGGGTTCAGTACCACGCGCTGAATGCGCGCCCCGGACGGGTAGACTGTGGCCCTTGCTCCCTTGAAATCCGGTTGCCCGATGTCCGCCAAACTCCGCTGGTTGCCCCTGTTGTGCCTGGCCCTGGCGGGCTGCAGTCAGCTGGAGAATCCGGGCAATGTGACCGCTGCCGACAAGGCGGCGCGGGCACCGGCCAGTGATGGCGAGAACATGGTGTCGATCAACGCCGCCGATGCGCCACCGCCGCCGGCGCCGCCGCGCAGCCGGGCGGATCGGCCGTGGCCGCAGGCGCAGCTGGAGAACGGGCGTGCGTGGGTCAGCTGCAGCACCGAATATGCCGGTGACGCGGGCGACGGTGTCGAGCTGGAAGGCCTGCAGCGCGAGCAGATCAGCCAGGCGCTGGCGCCTTGCGCCGAACGTGGCCTGATGCGCGTGCGCTACGCCGGCAAGATCAACCCGGGCTTCGCCGAGATGATGTGGCGGTTGGCCGTGGTTGCCGACCAGCAGAAGATCCACAAGCGCATCCTCGACCTGGATTCCAGCGGGGGCCAGGTGGAATCGGCGATCGTCGCCGGTGACAGTATCGGTGAATCCGGCTGGACCATCTGGGTGCGCGAAGGCTCGATCTGCCACAGTGCCTGCGTGTTCGTGCTGGCCGCCGGTGACAACCGCCTGCTGTCAGGCAAGGTTGGCATCCACCGCATGATGCGCATCAGCTCCAAGGCCACCTCGCGCGCAGAACTCAACCGCGAGCTGCACGAGGTCTACGACAACGTAAAGGACTACCTGCAGCGCAACGGCGTGGCGGTGGGCGTGGCTGATCTGATGATGACCGTGCCCAACCGCAGCCTGCGCCTGCTGACCGCGGACGAGCTGCGCCAGTACGGCCTGGATGGCACCAACGCGGTGCAGGACGATCTGGAACGGATCAAGCAGATGCGGGCCTGCGGCGATGATTTCGTGCAGCGCAAGGACGCGTTCCTGATCGCCTTCGACCAGCAGTGCAAGCGCGAAGGCGCCGACATGGAATCGATCAACAGCTGCGGCCAGGCACTGAAGCAGCGCTTCGGTTTCCCGGATGCAGTGTGCCCGGAAGAGAGCCCGCTGTCGGAGATCGATGTGGCGACGCTGCCACCGGCACCGTCGGAGCCGCCGCCGGTGGCCGAACAGGTGCCGGCAGACACCGGCACGCCTGCCGCGCAGGCCGATGCCGCCGCGGTGGAAGGCAGCGCCAACGCGCGCTGACGAACAGCTCACCGCGCTGGCGTAGACTGCGGTTCTTTCCCGAGAACCGGCGGTGTCCATGAAGCGCGTGCTCCTGCTGCTGTCCCTGCTGCCCCTGACCGCATTGGCGCAGGCACCTGCGCCGGCCACACCCGCCCCGGCACCCGCGCGCCCGGCGCCGGCCTCGCCAGCGGCTGCAAAACCAGCTACCGCCGGCGCTCCGGTGTTGACCGCCGCGCAGCAGGCACAGGTGCAGAAACAGGACGCGGAAATGGGCGCGGCCGCAGTGAAGGCGGCGCAGCTGGTGGATGCCAACCGCGCCGGCGAGTTGTGGGATGGCGCTTCGGCCGTCGCGCGCCGTGCAGTACCGAAGGCCGCCTTCGTCAGCCAGTTGACCACCGAGCGCACGCGCCTGGGAGCGCTGGCCGGGCGTGGCCAGCCGACCATCACCCGGGTCAAATACAGCGCCGGTGCCGCCGTGCCGGAAGGGCTGTACATCAACGTCAGCTTCCCGACCCGATTCGCCAACAGCGCGCAGCCGGTGCGCGAGCTGGTCTCGTTCCGTTTCGACGAGGACCAGGTGTGGCGCCTGGCCGGCTATAGCCTGCGCGCGTCGGCACCCTGAGGAGATGAACCATGGCAACTGAACTGACGATGCTGGCCTGGTCGGTGCTGCTGGGCTTCGTCTACATCTTCGCTACCTCTACCGTGGTCACCCGCGAGCGCGGGATGAAGTGGAATGCCTCGGCACGCGATGGCGATGCAAAGCCGGTCAGCCCACTGGCCGGTCGCCTGCAGCGGGCGCAGGCCAATTTCCTGGAGACGTTCCCGTTCTTCGCCGCCGCCGCCATCGCAGTGGTCGTGGCCGGTCGCGGCAACGACACCACTGCACTGGCGGCGCAGACCTACTTCTGGGCACGCGTGGTCTATCTGCCGCTGTACGCCGCAGGCGTGCCCTACGTGCGCAGCCTGGTGTGGGTTGTGTCGCTGCTGTCGATCCTGGCGCTGGTGTTCGCGTTGTTGTGACCCGGGCCTGATCCAGATCAAGGCCGGTCAGGTGCGTGGCGCTATGCTGGCCCGGACTGAATCAACGGCAGGAGGCGCGCATGCGCAGGATGGACGTGGTGGTGGTCGGCGCCGGACCGGCGGGTCTGTGCTTCGCGCGCGCGCTGGCCGGCAGCGGGCTGCAGGTCGGGCTGGTCGAAGTGCAGCCGCGCCAGGCGCTGGCCGAAGCCGCCTTCGATGGCCGCGAGATCGCGCTGACCCATGCCTCGCGGCAGAGCATGGAGCAGCTGGGGCTGTGGCAGCGCCTGCCGCAGGCCGAAGTCGCTGAGCTGCGCGATGCCAAAGTGATGAACGGCGGTTCGCCGTTCGCCTTGACCTTCGCCAGCAGCCAGGTTGATGGCCAGCCGCTGGGCTGGCTGGTACCCAACCATCTGATCCGCCGCGCCGCGTGGGATGCCGTGCAGGGCCAGGACGGCCTGGAACTGTTCGACGGACGCAAGGTGCAGGGCGTGCAGGCCGATGCGCAGGGCCATGTGGTCAAACTTGATGACGGCAGCCAACTGCATGCACGCCTGCTGGTGGCCGCCGACAGCCGCTTCTCCGCCACCCGCCGCATGCTCGGCATCGGTGCGCAGATGCGCGACTTCGGCAAGTCGATGCTGGTGTGCCGCATGCAGGTCGAGCGCGATCATCACCACACTGCCTGGGAATGGTTCGGCTACGGCCGCACGATGGCGCTGCTGCCGCTCAACGAGGGCCAGGCTTCGGCGGTGATCACGCTGCCGCCGCGGCAGATCGAGGAGCTGCTGGCAATGGACGAGGTGGCCTTTGGTGAGGCCGTCAGTGCCTGCTTCGAGCACCGCCTGGGCCGGATGCAGCCGGTGGCCACGCCGCAGGCGTATCCGCTGGTAGGGGTGTACGCGCACCGCTTCGTCGGCGAGCGTTCGGCGCTGATCGGGGATGCTGCGGTGGGCATGCACCCGGTCACCGCGCATGGTTTCAACCTGGGCCTGGCCAGCGCGCAGCGACTGGCGCAGGGTATCGTCGCGCAGCAGCGACGCGGTGCCGATATTGCGGCCGCGGGCATGCTGGCCAGCTACCAGCGCGGTCACCGGTTGGCGTCGCGGCCCCTGTATGAGGCCACCAATGCGATCGCCAGCCTGTACACCGACGATCGCCGTCCGGCGCGCCTGCTGCGGGCAGCCGGCCTGCGCCTGGCGCAGGGCGTGGCACCATTCAGGCAGCTGATTGCCTCGCACCTGACCCAGCGCGTGGCCTGAACAGCTTCAGATCAGCCGGCAGCCAGCACCCGGATCTGGCTGTCGGCGAACTCGACCACCTGGCCTGCGCGGATCTTGCAGGCCTTGCGCAGTTCGACTTCGCCATCGACCCGCACCTGGCCGTCACCGATGACCATCTTGGCTTCGCCGCCGCTGGTGACCAGGTCGGCCAGCTTCAGCAACTGCTTGAGTTCGACGTAGTCACCGTCGAGGTCGAATTCGAGAATCTGCATGGAGCGGGTTTCCTGGGAAGGGGCGCGGGCCAGCGGCCGGGCCGGGGAAGAGGGCGCGTATTGTGCGCCAGCACGGGGCATGACGGCACGCGCACTGCAAGCTGTACGCCTCGTTCAGGATCAATGCGGTATGATTCCGCTCTGAGCGAGTGAAATCTCCTCCAACCGAGCAGCGCCAGGGCACGCGATAAGAAGGGCGCCCAAAGCGCGGACCATCACCTTTTTTATCGCACTGCCAGGAAGACGGCAGTGTCTTCGGAGTTCCCCATGTCCCAAGATTCCCAAGCGCCGCTGCAGTTTGCGCAGCTCGGCCTGTCCGAGCCCGTGATGCAGGCGGTCACCGCCATCGGCTACGAAACCCCGTCGCCGATCCAGGCCGCCACCATCCCGGCGATGCTGGAAGGCCGCGACGTGCTGGGTCAGGCCCAGACCGGCACCGGCAAGACCGCTGCCTTCGCACTGCCGGTACTGTCCAACATCGACCTGCAGCAGATCAAGCCCCAGGCCCTGATCCTGGCGCCGACCCGCGAGCTGGCCATCCAGGTCGCCGAGGCGTTCCAGTCGTATTCGTCGAAGATTCCGGGCTTCCGCGTGCTGCCGGTGTACGGCGGCCAGCCGTACGGCCAGCAGCTGTCGGCCCTGCGTCGTGGCGTGCACATCGTGGTCGGTACTCCCGGCCGCGTGATCGACCATCTGGACCGCAGCACCCTGGACCTGTCCGAGCTGAAGACGCTGGTGCTGGACGAAGCTGATGAAATGCTGCGCATGGGCTTCATCGACGACGTCGAAGCCGTGCTGAAGAAGCTGCCGGAGCAGCGCCAGGTGGCCCTGTTCTCGGCCACCATGCCGCCGCAGATCCGCCGCATCGCGCAGACCTACCTGCAGGACCCGGTGGAAGTGACCATCGCGGCCAAGACCACCACCTCGGCCAACATCCGCCAGCGTTACTGGTGGGTGAGCGGCATGCACAAGCTGGACGCGCTGACCCGCATCCTGGAAGTGGAGCCGTTCGACGCGATGATCATCTTCGCGCGCACCAAGGCCGGCACCGAGGAACTGGCCAGCAAGCTGCAGGCCCGTGGCCTGGCCGCTGCCGCCATCAACGGTGACATGCAACAGGCCCAGCGTGAGCGCACCATCGCCATGCTGAAGGAAGGCAAGCTGGACATCCTGGTCGCCACCGACGTGGCCGCGCGCGGCCTGGACGTGGAGCGCATCAGCCACGTGCTGAACTACGACATCCCGTACGACACCGAAAGCTACGTGCACCGCATCGGCCGTACCGGCCGTGCCGGCCGCAGCGGTGAGGCGATCCTGTTCGCCACCCCGCGCGAGAAGGGCATGCTGCGCCAGATCGAGCGCGCCACCCGCCAGCCGATCGAAGAGATGCAGCTGCCGAGCGTGGAAGCGGTCAACGATACCCGCATCAACAAATTCACCTCGCGCATCACCGAAACCCTTGGTGCCGGTGGCCTGGATTTCTACCGCCAGCTGCTGGAGCGCTTCGAGAACGAGCAGAACGTGCCGGCCATCGAAGTGGCTGCCGCGCTGGCCAAGATGCTGCAGGGTGACACTCCGTTCCTGCTGCAGCCGCCGGTGCGCGCCCCGCGTGAAGAGCGCGCGCCGCGCGAGCGCTTCGACCGTGGCGACCGTCCGGAGCGTGGCGATCGCTTCGACCGCAACGAGCGTGGTCCGCGTTTCGAGCGTGGCCCGCGCCGTGACGACGCCGAAGGTGGTTTCGAGCAGCGTCCGCGCCGCGAGGTTCCGCCGCGTGGTGCGCCGGAGCAGGGCATGGAGACCTACCGTATTTCGGTGGGCCACCAGCATGGCGTGAAGCCGGCCAACATCGTCGGCGCCATCGCCAACGAAGCCGGCCTGGAAAGCCGCTTCATCGGCCGCATCGACATCCACGACGACTTCTCGCTGCTGGATCTGCCGGCGCAGATGCCGTCGGACGTGCTGTCGCACCTGCAGAAGGTGTGGGTGTCCGGCCAGCAGCTGCAGATGCGTGCGCTGGCCCCGGGTGAAGACACCAACCCGGCCCCGCGCCCGTTCAAGCCTCGCTTCGACAAGCGTGGTCCGGGCGGCCCGGGTGGCCCGCGTCGTGGCGGTCCGGGTGGCCATGGTGGCGACCGCGGCGGTGACCGCGACAGCCGCCCGCCGCGTCGTGACGGCTTCAAGCCGCGCGGCCCGCGCAGCTTCTAAGCCTCACCCGCAGCCGTCCTGATCAACGCCAGCCTCCGGGCTGGCGTACAGAAAAGGGGACGGAGGGGATTAAGTCGTAAATGGCAGGCCGCGCGCTTATGCCGAAAACGACTTAATCCCCTCCGTCCCCTTTTTCGCATGGCCCACACATTGCCGGTCATAGGCTGGGCCGGTTCCATGGGAGGTTGTCACCGCAGCACATTCGGGGGGATCCGGGATGGGTAGAAGTGGCACGGACCAGCAGAGCCGGCGGGTGCCGATGACCCGTGGCCTGGGATTGCGCTTTGCGTTGTTGACGGGCATGGCGATCGGGTTGGTCGCGCTGTCCGCCTTGATCCAGGAACTGCAGGCGGCCTCCACCGCATGGATCGCCGGCCAGGGCTACTGGTCACGGGGGCAGCAGGATGCAACCGCTGCGCTGAGCCGCTACCTGGCGCGTGGCCATGCCCAGGACCTGGATGACGCGCGCCAGGCGCTGCGGATTCCGTTGGGGGATCTGCAGGCCCGGCTGGCGCTGGAACAGGCGGTACCGGACGAGGAGAAGGCCAGGCAGGGCTTCCTGCTGGGCGGCAACGCGCGCGCCGATATTCCGCGCCTGGTGTTCTCGTTCCGCTATGCACGCGACATCGGTGCATTCCGGGAAGCAACCACGCTGTGGCGACAGACCGATGATGACCTGTTGGCCGTGCAGCGGCTGGTCGCCGAGCTGCAGTCGGGGCATGCCCAGGGGGCGCTGCCAGTGGCGGACCGCGACCGGTACCTGCAGCAGCTGCGTGATCTGGACCGGCGGCTGCAGGTGCAGGCACAGGCATTTTCCCAAGCGTTGCTGCGCATGGCCACGATGGTGCGGATCGCCACGCTTGTGGTCGGTGGGCTGTCGGTGCTGGCGATCAGCCTGATGGCTGTCGCGCTGGCGCGCCGCGTCGGCAAGGACCTGACCGAGCACGAAAGCCGCTTTCGTGCGGCCTTCTACCAGGCCAATGTCGGCATGCTCAAGCTCGACACAGACGGCAAGGTGATCGAAGCCAACCAGGCGATGGCCGATATCCTCGACTACCGACGCGACGTGCTGCTGCAGATGTCGCTCGGTGATCTGTTGATGGAAGGCGAACTGGTCATCGATGGCGTCGGCCGCATTGACTGGGACCGGCAGCTGCGGCCGAGTGAGCTGCGCTTCTGCCGCCGCGATGGCAGCCTGGTGTGGGGGCGCTGGAGTGGCACCGGTGTGCGCAGCGCGGGAGGCGGCCTGTCGGTGTTTGCGATCATCGAGGATGTCAGCCAGAACCATGCTCTGGCACGCGAGATCGAACATCACGCCAGCCACGATCCGCTGACCGGCCTGATCAACCGACGCGAGATCGAGCGGCTGCTGGAGCGTTCGCTGCTGCAGGTGCGCAGCGACGGCGGTACGCATGCGCTGTGCTACATCAACCTGGACCATTTCAAGCTGGTCAATGACAGCTTCGGCCACGCGGCGGGCGACCAGATGCTGCGCAGCTTCGCCGATTATCTGGTTGCCGCGGTGCGCGATGGCGACTGGGTAGGCCGGCTGGGCGCCGACGAGTTCGCCGTGTTCCTCGCCCATGCCGGGCAGGACGAGGCCAAGCGGGTGCTGCAGCGGGTGATCCGCAACCTGGGGCAGGCAACCTTCCCGATCAGCGAGGGCAGTCCGCAGCTGAGCTGCAGCATCGGCGTGGTCGAAGTCAGTGCCGATGCGCCGGACGTGAACTGGTTGATGAGTGCCGCCGACAGCGCCTGCTATGCGGCCAAGCAGGCCGGGCGCAACCGCGTGCACTGCTTCAACGAGAACCGCATGGCACTGGAGGAACGGCGGCAGGAGGCCGAGCGCCTGCAGGGCGTCAGCCTGGCGATGGCCGAGAATCGCATGGTGCTGTATGCACAGCGCATCGCCCGCGTGGGTGATCCTTCCTACCTGCATTACGAGGTGCTGGTGCGCATGCGCGGTACCGACGGCAGCCTGCACCTGCCCGGACAGTTCATGCCGGCGGTGGAGCGCTATGGCATGGCGGTTGCGCTGGATCGTCACGTGCTCGGGCTGCTGTTCCGCCACCTGCAGGTGTGCCCGGCACACGTGCGCCAGCTGGGCCTGTGCAACGTCAACGTCTCGGCGCAGTCGATCGCCGAGCCGGGATTCCTCGCCTTCGTCTGCGACCTGCTTGAGCGCAACCGCGCGCTGGCCTCCAAGCTGTGCTTCGAGATCACCGAGACCGCGGCGATCAGCAACCTCAGCCAGGCCCGTGCGTTCATCGATGCGGTCAAGGCGCGGGGCTGCCGGATGGCACTGGATGACTTCGGCTCCGGCCTGTCTTCTTTCGGCTATCTGCGCCAGTTGCCGGCGGACATCCTGAAGATCGACGGCGCCTTCGTGCGGGACATGGATACAGACCCGGTCAGCCACGCCACGGTGCGTGCGATCAGCGAGCTCGGGCGCGAGCTGCAGATGGAAGTGGTGGCCGAGTGGGTGGAGACCGCCGAGGTTGCCGGTGCGCTGACCCGGCTTGGCGTGCAGGGCCTGCAGGGCTATGCCATCGAACGCCCGCAGCCGCTGGAGCGGTTGACCCTGGCCGATCTGCGCCCGGTGCGGCTGGTCGCGGTGAAGGGGCCGCCGGGGGCTGGCTGAACGGCGTGGCGGCGACTTTGGTCTACACGTGCGCTGCAGCCGCGGCTGCGATAATGCCCGCCAGGGGCGACGCGCAGTGGGCGCGGGCGTAAGCAGGAACAGGACGTGGCGTGGGCGGCAGGCAGTGGCAGTACGGAACAGGAGCGGTGCTGGTCGTGCTGCTGGCGTGGTTGGCGATGCCGTGGCCGCTTCAGGCCGCCGTGGCCGTGTCGGGCCGCGATTATCTGCTGGTGGGAGGCGCCACCGACGAACCGACCCCACATCGCGCGTGCACGCCGCACATGCTGTCGGGTCCGCGCCAGCAGGTGCTGGTGCCGGCTCCGCAGGAAGGCTGGTCGGGCCAGCCTCAGGCGCTGGACGTGTTCAATGTCTTTGCCGGCGAAGTGCGGGTACAGCACGGTGACCGCGAAATCTGCGGCAACATGCACGACGCCCGCACCCGTGATTCGCGCTTCCGTGCAGGCATCGGCCTGGTGGCCGTACCGCCGGCCGGCAGCCAAGAGCCGTTCCTGGTTTCCTGGCAGACGCCGCTGAAGGCGCGCTGGGTACCGACCCTGCGGCTGGGCGCGCCCAGCCCGGTGCAGCAGAACGACACCGCCCGCCTGCTGATGCGTGCTGCCTGCATCGCCGTGGCGATCGCACTGGCGCTGTCGGCGTTGATGGCCTTCCTGACCACGCGCGATCGCAGCTTCCTGGTTTACGTCGCCGGCACCACGGTGCTGGTGCTGTGGCAGGCGATCCTCGGTGGCCTCAGCGGCTACCCGGAGCCGTGGCTGCCGGTGGGGGAGCGTGGGGCCTGGTGGCTGCTCTCGCTGACCGCCGCCACCCAGGCGCTGGTACTGCCGGCACTGTGGCGGCTGAACGGCGGTGACCGCGTATGGCCACGGTCGCGGCCGCTGCAGGCGACCGTGCTGTGGGGCCTGCTGGCGCTGGCCGTACTGGTGCCGTGGCTGCGCTGGGAACAGCTGGCCTGGGTCGCGCAGGGCCTACAGGTGTCCTATCTGCTGGGATGTGGCCTGGCATTGCTGATGGGCGTATGGGCCCGTTGGCGTGGCGACCGTTGGTCGCAGGCGGGACTGGCCGCGTTGGCACCGATGCTGGTCCTGATCATCGCCGATGCCTGCCGTGCGGAATGGCTGTTGGAATACCGGGTCGAAGCACTGCAGCTGTCGGTGACCTGGCTGCTGATGATGGCCGCCTATGCCATGAACCAGCGGCTGGGCCGGCTGCGCCAGCAGCGCGATGAACTGCGTCAGCTGGCCGAAACCGACGTCCTGACCGGACTGCCGAATCGCCGCGCCGGCCTGCAGCAGCTGGCCCGTCACCTGGCACAGGTCGACCGTGAGCGTGGCTCGCTGGTGATCGGCTTCCTCGACATCGACCTGTTCAAGGACATCAACGACCGCCATGGCCACGGGGTGGGGGACCAGGTACTGGTGGCGGTGGCACGCGCGCTGCGCGCTGCGGTGCGCAGCCAGGACGAAGTGGTGCGGATGGGCGGCGAGGAGTTCCTGCTGCTGATGCCCGGCATGCCGCGCGAGGCGGCGTCGGCGCGGCTGGAGCGCCTGCGCCAGCGCATCACCGAGGCCGGGCAGGGCCTGCAGGTGCCGGGGCTGGAAGTGACCGCCAGCATCGGCCTGGCGCAGTGGCGGCCGGGCGAGGACGATCTGGCCGGGCTGTTGCGGCGGGCCGATCATGCCATGTACGTGGCCAAGCGGGCGGGCCGGAACCGGGTGTTCGACGGCGAAGAGCTCGATCCGCCCGGCCTGGCATGAAGCGCTGCGGGCGGCGATGCCGGATAATAGGGCGATGACCACCCGACTCAACAAACATATCGCCGACACCGGCTTCTGCTCCCGCCGCGAGGCCGATCGCCTGATCGCCGCCCGCCGGGTCACCGTCAACGGCCATCCGGCCGGCACTGGCGCGGTGGTGGGCGAAGAAGACCAGGTGCTGGTCGATGGCCAGCCGCTGCGCGCGCGCGTGGCCCGCAAGCCCGGCGCCCGCCGCCATGTCTACATCGCGCTGAACAAGCCGGTGGGTGTCACCTGCACGACCGAAACCTCGGTCAAGGGCAACATCGTCGATTTCGTCGGCCACGAGCAGCGCATTTTCCCGATCGGGCGCCTGGACAAGGAATCCGAAGGCCTGATCCTGATGACCAGCAACGGCGACATCGTCAACCAGATCCTGCGTGCCGAGAACGGCCACCAGAAGGAGTACCTGGTGGCGGTGAACAAGCCGGTTACCGATGAGTTCCTGCGCGGCATGGCGCGCGGTGTGCGCATCCACGACCAGATGACGTTGCCGTGCAAGACCTCGCGCATCGCCAAGTTCGGTTTCCGCATCACCCTGCAGCAGGGCCTGAACCGGCAGATCCGCCTGATGGCCGCCGAATTCGGCTATCGCGTGACCCAGCTGCGCCGCGTGCGCATCGACAACATCAAGATCGGCGCGTTGAAGCCGGGCCAGTGGCGCAACCTGACCGAGCAGGAGCTGCAGGGCCTGTTGCCGAAGCAACTGGACTGGTAAACGGCCTCTGTAGAGCCGAGCCCATGCTCGGCTGCCTTTTGTCCGGGTACAGCCGAGCATGGGCTCGGCTCTACATCGGCTAGACTCCGCAGTGACCTGCCGGAATGTGACGCTGCATGATCAAGCCCGACAAGCCTGCCAACGAAGCCCTCCGGCTCGAGGCGCTGTACCGCTACCGGATCCTTGATTCGCAGCGCGAGAAGTCATTCGACGACCTGGTGGCGATCGCCAAGGCGGTCTGCGGTACCTCGATGGCGGCGGTGACCCTGATCGATGTCGAGCGGCAGTGGTTCAAGTCGATCCAGGGCATCGACGCGGCAGAGAACCTGCGCAGCGAATCGATGTGTGGCCACGCCATCCTGCAGCCGCAGGAAATCATGGTGGTCGAGGACGCGTTGCAGGACATCCGCTTCCACGACAACCCGGTGGTGACCGGCGACCCGCACATCCGCTTCTACGCCGGTGCGCCACTGATCAGTTCCGATGGCCTGCCACTGGGTACGTTGTGCGTGTTCGATGCACATCCGCAGCACCTGCCCAGCGACAAGGCCGAGGCACTGGCCGCTCTGTCACGGCAGGTGATGCTGGTGATGGAGCTGCGCCGTTTCGCGCTCGACATCCAGAAGCACATGCTGGAACGCGATGACTACGAGCGCCTGCTGTCGGAGTACCAGGACGTGCTGCTGGCGCAGAATGCCGACCTGGCCGAGCAGAGCCGCACCGATGCGTTGACCGGACTGCCGAACCGCCGCGCGATGGCGGCGGCACTGGAAGAGGCGGTGGCGGAGATCGATGGGCAACCGGGAGTGGCCTGCGTGGCCCTGCTGGACATCGATCACTTCAAGCACATCAACGATTTCCAGGGCCACGCCACCGGCGACCGGGTGCTGGCCGAGCTGGGCGTGCTGCTGCGCTCGCATTTCGCCGGCCGTGGCATGGCCGCGCGCTATGGCGGCGAGGAGTTCGTGGCGGTGATGCCGGGCACTGATCTGCGTACGGCCGAACTGCAATGCGAGTTCCTGCGCCTGGCCGTGGCAGACCTTCCGCTGGGTTTCCCGGTCACGATCAGCATCGGCGTTGCCCAGCACCAGGCAGGTGAAAGCGTGGATGACATGCTGGCGCGCGCCGACAAGGCGCTGTACCGGGCCAAGGGCAACGGTCGCAACCGGGTGGAACGGGCGGGCTGAGCCCTGCATGCAGTAGGTCCACGCCCTGCGTGGATGATTTTGCCGATGGAATAACGCCGTGTCGCGGCCTGTGCGATTGTGCCCGGCGAATATGCCGTTCCTGTTCCCACGGACGCCGACCATGCTGCAGACCCTGGCCATCGCCCACTATCGTTCGCTGCACGGGCTGGTCCTGCCGCTGCAGCAGTTGAACGTGGTGACCGGTGATAACGGCAGTGGCAAGTCCAGCCTGTACCGCGCGCTGCGCCTGCTGGCGGAGACCGCACAGGGCGGCGTTGCGGCGGTGCTGGCCCGCGAAGGGGGGCTGGGTTCGGCGCTGTGGGCCGGCCCCGAATCCATCGATCGCCGGGTTGCGGCCGGCGATATCCCGCTGCAGGGTGGCCCTCGGCAGGCATCGGTGGGATTGAAGCTCGGCTTCACCACCGACGAATTCGGCTATGCCATCGACCTGGGCTATCCGCCGCCCAGCCGTTCGGCGTTTGCGCTGGATCCGCAGATCAAGGCGGAGGCGATCTGGGCCGGGCCATTCCTGCGCAGCGCCAACCTGCTGGTTGATCGCCGTGGGGTAATGGTGCGGCAACGTCATGCGCGCGGCTGGGATCTCGTGGATGACCGGTTGTCGCTGTTCGACAGCCTGTTCACCCAGGTCGGCGATCCGCAGCGCATGCCGGAAACCTTCGCCTTGCGTGAGTACATCCGTCGCTGGCGCTTCTACGACCATTTCCGCAGCGACGCCCATGCCCCGGCGCGACAACCGGCGATGGCCACGCGCACGCCGGTGCTGCATCACGACGGCCGGGATCTGGCGGCAGCGTGGGTGACCATTCTCGAGATCGGAGATCCGGTCGCGTTGGCACGCAGCGTCGACGATGCGTTCCCCGGCGCCACGGTCGGCTTCGAAGAGCTGGACGGTCGACTGGCCCTGCGCTTCCACCAGCCGGGGTTGCTGCGGCCGTTGTCGATGGCCGAACTGTCCGACGGTACGCTGCGCTTCCTGCTGCTGGCTGCTGCGCTGCACACGCCACGCCCGCCGCCGCTGCTGGTGCTCAACGAGCCGGAGACCAGCCTGCATCCGGACCTGCTGCCGGCGCTGGCGCGGCTGATCATCGCGGCCAGTGCGCGCAGCCAGGTGTGGGTGGTGTCACACGCCAGCCGGTTGATCGCAGCACTGGAGCAAGCGCCCGGCTGTCATTCGCTGCACCTGCACAAGGAACAGGGCCGCACGCTGCTGAGCGGGCAGGGCCTGCTGGATGCTCCGGCATGGCACTGGCCGCAGCGTTGATACGGCCATCCACGCCCTGCGTGGACGCGCTCAATCGGCGATGTTGCGTGCCTCGGCCGTGCCAAGGATTTCCGGATGCTGCACCGGCTTGCGGCGGTTCAGCAGCGGATGCAGGAACACCGCGCCGACGATGACTGCCACGCCCAGGTAGAACCACGGGGTGACCTCGTGCTGCTCGCGCAGCAGCACCACCGCCAGCACCACCGCATAGACCGGTTCCAGGTTGGTCACCAGCTGCACCGTGTAGGCGCTCAGGTGGCGCAGCGCGACCAGGGCCAGGGCGAACGGCAGCAGCGTGCAGAAGCCGGCCAGGACCAGTAGCAGGATGCCGTCGTGCAGGTCCGGAACCACCCACAGCGGGCTGGCCAGCGCCGGCAGCAGGTAGGGCATCAGCGGTGCCAGCAGGGTCAGGGTGAGGGTGCCCGCACCCAGCTCCAGTGCGGTGACCGTGAGCGGATCCGCGTGGCTGACCATGCGCTTGTTGAGCGAGCCGAACACTGCCACCAGCAGCGCCGAGATCGCGCCGATCAACACACCGAGGCGCATGCCATCGGGCACGCCGCCGACCACCAGCGCAACACCCGGCAGCACCGCCAGGCCGAACGCCAGTTCACGCAGCTGGAACGGCCGCTTGGCCACCCATGGCTCGATGATCGAGGTGAACACCGGCGCCAGCGCGATGCAGGTGGCGGCCACCGAGGCGTTGGCCAGCTTCACCGCGCCGTAGAACGTCAGCCAGTGCAGGGCGACCAGCGCGCCGATGCCGGCGTAGCCGGCCACCAGCCGCAGGGGCAGGGTGCGCAGCCCGCGCCAGACCCGTGGCAGCAGGGCCAGCATCGCCGTCACCAGCAGCATGCGCCACCACACCAGCGGCAGTGCGGGCAGGGTGATCAGTTTGCCGAGGATGGCGGTGATGCCCCACAGCAGGACACAGAAATGGATCTGCCACAGCGCTTTGCGGGTGTCGGGTGTGCTCATCCGCCTATTGTGAGGCAAGCCGATGACCGCAGCGCTATCCGCGTGAGGGATTGCTGGAAGTGTCCACCCGCCGCTGCAGGGCCATCGCCGCCGCCGGGTTGCGCGCCTTGCCCGCGCCGATGCACAGCAGGTAGACCTCGCGCGGCTCTGCCGGGGCCGGCTCGGCCAGGCAGGGCAGGTCGTCCACCGCCTCGCCGCGTGACCAGCGCAGGACGCGTTCGGCCCAGCGCTGCTGCACGGGCGCCGGCAGGCCCTCGTTCAAGCGGGCCTGGCTGCGCTTGATCCGCGCATAGACGAAGCCGGCACTGACATCGCCATGCAATGGCGCCTCGTCACTGTCTTCGATCACCAGCGCCACGCCGTGGCGACGCGCGGCGTCGACCAGTGCCGGGCCATGTGTCTCGGCGTTGCGGACCTCGAGCGCATGCTGCAGCGTCACCCCGTCCAATTGCTTCGGCAGCTGCGCCATCAGGGCACCCAATGCATCGGCGTCGGCCGGATGGCGCGGATCGAACTGCCACAGCAACGGGCCAAGCCGGTCACCGAGCGCGAGTGCTGCCTGCAGGAACGGTGTGGCTGCTTCCACGGTGCTGGACAAGTCGCGGCGCTGCACCAGGTAGCGTGGTGCCTTCATCGCAAAGCGGAAGCCTTCCGGCGTCTGCGCGGCCCACTGCGCGCACTGTGCTGCGGTGGGCGTGCGGTAGAAGGTGCCGTTGATTTCAATGCAGCGCAGGGCACGGCTGGCATGGGCCAGTTCTTCACGCTGCGGCAGGCCCACGGGGTAGAAAACGCCGCCGCGCCATTCGGGAAACACCCAGCCGCCGATGCCGCAGCGGATCTCCGCCTGCCGGGCGGTCGCGGTCACTGGCCGTGGTCCGCGCGCCACGGATCGTAGCTGCCGAACCACCACAGATAGCCTTCCGGGTCGGCGCAGGCGTAGCCACGTCCGCCATAGTCCTGGTCGGCGATGTCGATGACGATGCGGGCACCGGCGGCCTTGGCCCGTGCATAGTGGGCATCGGCATCGGTGACGATCACGCAGGCACTCTGGGTCTGGCGGCCGCCGACCTCGTCGGGCATCGCCGCGTGTTCGCTCCACGCGCTCTGGTTGCTGGCCGAGCCGAGCATGATCATGCCGCTGCCGAAGGTCAGCTGCGCATGGAATACCGTATCGCCATCGGCGTAGACGGCCTGGGCATGGAAGCCGAAGGCGCGCTGCAGCCAGTCGATGGCGGCCTGCGCGTCGCGATAGCGCAGGCACGGAATGATGGTGGAGCCGTTGCTCGGTTGGCCGTTCCCGCCCATGACACCCCTCCTATGGCACAGGGCAGGGTGCGCCGCAGAACGTTACCATCCCGCGAAACCCCGGTGACGGCCTGCACATGGCCGCCACCCCTGTTCGGAGATCGTGCTGGATGAAACCCTGGATTGGAGGAGCCGTGCTGCTGGCGTGCACGACCATCGCGAGTGCTGCCACCCCGGCGCAGCTGCAGGACCTGGATGCGACCGTCGAGCGCGTGCGCGCGCAGTTCGACGTGCCCGGCATTGCCGTGGCGGTGGTCAAGGATGGCGAGGTGGTGCTGGAACGCGGCTGGGGCGTGCGCGAGCAGGGCAAGCCGGAGCCGGTGCAGGCCGATACGCTGTTCGCCATTGCTTCCAACACCAAGGCGTTCACCGCCACCTCGCTGAACCTGCTGGCCGAGGATGGCAAGCTGAAGATGGACGACAAGGTGATCGACCACCTGCCGTCGTTCCGCATGTCCGACCCGTTCGTGACCGGGCAGATGACGATCCGCGACCTGCTGTCGCATCGCAGTGGCCTGAGCCTGGGCGCCGGTGACCTGCTGTTCTGGCCGACCACCTCCTACAGCAATGCCGAAGTGGTGGAGCGGCTGGGCAAGGTGCCGCTGAAGGGCGGTTTCCGCGAGAGCTATGCCTACGACAACATCCTGTACGCGGTCGCCCAGCAGGTGATCGAGCATGTCTCCGGCATGAGCTACCAGCAGTTCCTGCAGACGCGCATCTTCGACAAGGTGGGCATGGCGGGCACGCGCTACAACGCCGATCACCTGAAGCCCGGTGACAAGGCCGCGGTCGGTCACGCCAAGTACGATTTCAAGGACCTGCGCACGGTCGCACCGCTGACCTGGTCGAACAATGCCGGCGCCGGTGGCATCTATTCCAGTGCGCACGACATGGCGCGCTGGATGCAGGTGCAGCTGGCTGAGGGCAAACTGGCCGATGGCACCGCGCTGTTCACCGACAAGAGCCAGCAGCAGATGTGGCGGATGATCACCCCGCAGTCCATCCCGGCGCCGAGCGTGCCGGAGCTGGCACCGGCGCGGGCCAACTTTGCCGGCTACGGCGAAGGCTGGAGCCTGAGCGATTTCCGCGGGCAGAAGCTGGTCTGGCACACCGGAGGCTGGCCGGGCATGGTTTCGCGGCTGACCCTGGTGCCGGGCGAGAAGCTGGGCGTGGTGGTACTGACCAACCAGGAAGTGGGCGCGGCGTTCAATGCGATCACGCTGAGCGTGCTCGATGCCTATCTGGGCGGCGAGAAGCACGACTGGGTGGACGCCTATGCCAAGGCCGTGGCCAAGGGCCAGGACAAGGCCGACGAAGCCTGGGCCAAGCACCAGAGCGCGCGCGACAAGGGCAGCAAGCCGTCGCTGGCACTGGCCGGCTACACCGGCACCTTCCGTGACCGCTGGTATGGCGACATGCAGATCAGTGCCGAGGGCAAGGGCCTGCGCCTGCGCTTCATGAAGACCGCGCAGCTGAGCGGGCGCCTGGAGCACTGGCAGCACGACACCTTCATCGTGCGCTGGGACGACCGTTCGCTCAACGCCGACGCGTTCGTGAACTTCAGCCTGGACCCGGACGGCAAGGTACGCGAGGTGCGCATGCAGTCGATCTCCGACCTGACCGATTTCAGCTTCGATTTCCAGGACCTGCTGTTCACCCCGAGTGACGGGTAAATGCCGACCTTGGTCGGTATGCGGTAAGGCGCCCACCAAGGTGGGCGACTACCGGGGGAGCGGGTGATCATCGGCTGGCGTACACATCCGGCGTGGGATACTTCGCCGCTTGCAAGAGGCGAGGGAATGCAATGTTCCGTTGGTTTGAATCCCTGATCCCGGTGTTCCCGCCCGTGGATGGGCGCATGCCGCCGCGCAAGGTGCTGCCGTTCTACCTGCACTACCTGCGCCCGGTATGGCCGGTGCTGCTGGCCACGCTCATCGCCGGCCTGCTGCTGGCGTTGGTGGAAGTGGCGATGTTCGACTACCTGGGCCGCATCGTCGACATGGTCGCCGAGCAGCCGGGCGCCGACTTCTTCAAGCGCCACGCCAATGAACTGGGCTGGATGCTGTTCATCACGGTCATCGCGCGGCCGATCCTGGTCGGCCTGCACAACCTGCTGGTCAACCAGGCGATCGTGCCCGGCCTGAGCAACCGCTCGCGCTGGCTGATGCACAACTACGTGGTGCGGCAGAGCCTGAGCTTCTTCCAGAACGACTTTGCTGGCAGCGTCGCCAACCGGGTGATGCAGACCGGTACCTCGCTGCGCGAGTCGGCGGTGCAGATGGTCGACTCGCTCTGGTACATCGTGGTCTATACCGGCACCGCGCTGTACCTGTTCGCGCAGGCCGACTGGCGGTTGATGGTGCCGCTGATCCTGTGGCTGCTGGCCTACGCGGTGATCCTGGCCTACTTCGTGCCGCGGGCGAAGGAACGGGCATGGATCGCTTCCGAAGCACGTTCGAAGGCAATGGGCCGCATCGTTGATGGCTACACCAACATTCCCACGCTGAAGCTGTTCGCCCATGGCGGACGCGAGCAGGCCTACGTGGCCGAGTCGATCCAGGAACTGGCGGTCAAGCACCGCGCACAGACCCGCATCACCACCGGCATGGACCTGACCATCGCCATCGTCAACGGCTTCCTGATTGCCGGTACCTGTGGGCTCGCGCTGTGGCTGTGGAATGGCGGCCACATCACCGTGGGCGCGATCACCCTGGCCACAGGCCTGGTGATCCGTATCCACAACATGTCCGGCTGGATCATGTGGACCATCAACGGCATCTTCGAGGACATCGGCACGGTGCAGGATGGCATCACCACCATCGCCCAGCCGCTGACCGTGCAGGACCACGAGGATGCGGTGCCGCTGCAGGTGACCCGTGGCGGCGTGCACTTCCAGGACATCCATTTCCATTACGGCAAGAAGGGCGGCGTGATCGCCGGCCTGGACCTGGTGGTGAAGCCGGGAGAGAAGATCGGCCTGGTCGGTCCGTCCGGTGCCGGCAAGTCGACCCTAGTCAACGTACTGCTGCGCCTGTACGACCTGGAAAGCGGCCGCATCCTGATCGACGATCAGGACATTGCCTACGTTACGCAGGAAAGCCTGCGCCAGCAGATCGGCGTGGTGACCCAGGACACCTCGCTGCTGCATCGCTCGATCCGCGACAACCTGCTGTACGGCCGTCCGGACGCGACCGATGAGCAGTTGCGCGCAGCCGTAGCCAAAGCACGTGCCGAAGCCTTCATCGATACGCTGGTGGACGGGCAGGGGCGTCGTGGCTACGACGCGCATGTGGGCGAGCGTGGCGTGAAGCTGTCCGGTGGCCAGCGCCAACGCATCGCCATTGCCCGCGTGCTGCTGAAGGATGCACCGATCCTGGTGCTGGACGAAGCGACTTCGGCGCTGGATTCGGAAGTGGAAGCGGCGATCCAGGACAGCCTGGACCAGCTGATGGGCGGCAAGACGGTGATCGCCATCGCGCACCGGCTGTCGACCATCGCGCGCATGGACCGGCTGGTGGTGATGGACCAGGGCCGCATCGTCGAGACCGGCACCCATGCCGAGCTGATTGCCGCCGGTGGCCTGTATGCGCGCTTGTGGGCGCGGCAGACCGGTGGCTTTGTGGCTGCCGATCAGTGATCGCTCTGCTGCTGGCCCTCAGCCTGGCAACCACGGCCGCAGCCACCGCACCGGCACCCGTGGAAGGCGACCAGCTAGAGCAGGTCATCCTGCTCAGCCGCCACAACCTGCGCGCGCCGGTGGTGACGTCGGGCGCGCTGGCCAATGCCACTCCGGAGCGCTGGCCAAGCTGGGACGTGGGCGCAGGCGAGCTCACCACCAAGGGCGGCGTGCTGGAGGTCTACATGGGCCGTTACATGGGCCAGTGGCTGCGTCAGGCGCAGCTGTTGCCGGCTTCGGGTTGCCCGCAGCTGGCTGACTTCCACGCCCATGCCAACAGCCTTCAGCGCACCCAGGCCACCGCGCAGTTCTTCGTTGCCGGTGCCTTCCCGGGCTGTCATGTCGCGGTCGAGCAGCGCATGGCGCTGGGCACGATGGATCCGTTGTTCAATCCGGTGATCCATAACAGAGACACGGTCTTCCGCGAGCACGCGCTGTCGGCAATGCAGCGAGCGTTGGCCGCATCGGAACTGGCACCGGCACTGTCCGTGGTGGAGCAGATCACCCGCTACCCGCAGTCGGCGGCCTGTGCGGGGCACAGCGAATGCCATCTGATGCTGGCCGACACGACCTTCAATGCGGAACCGGGCAAGGAACCACGCGCGTCCGGTTCGCTGGCCCTGGCCAGCGGGTTGGTCGATGCCTTGTTGATGGAGCACTACCAGGGCAGTGGCATCCCCCGCGAAGGCTGGGGCCGATTGAACACGGAGGCCCAATGGCAGGCGCTGGCGCAGATCCGCAACCGCTACCAGGACATCCTGTTCGGAACGCCCGAGGTGGCGCGGGATGTGGCCGGACCGCTGCTGGAACGATTGGGCGCGCTGTTCGAAGATCCGGCAACGCCGAGGGTGACCCTGCTGGTCGGCCATGACTCCAACATCGGGTCCGTGCTCGCCGCGCTGGGAATCAGCGACTACACCCTGCCAGGGCAGTACGAGAAGACGCCGATCGGCGGCCTGCTGCAGTTCGAGCGTTGGCGTGACCGCCGAAGCGGTGGCGGGCGTTTCCGCCTGGCCTACGTCTACCCGACCACTGCGCAATTGCGCGATGCGCTGTCGTTGACGGAAGCGCAGCCGCCGGGCCGTGTCGTGCTGTCATTGCCAGGCTGCGATCCAAGGGGTTGCAGCATCGTGCAGTTCCAGCAGCTGCTGCAGCGCGCCCATCGCTGAAACAAGGGTCTATCGCAGCGGTGTGCGTACGATGCCATGGGTGGCCATCAACGTAAGGTCGCCACCCAGCCGTGGGGAATGGAACGGTCCGCGTGCATGCGCGGCATCGAACAGCCCGCCATCGGGTGAGCGCAACCGGTAGAACTCGACCCAGCCGCTGGCATGCAGTGGCAGCTGTGCCACACCGGTGTGTTGGTTGAACCACACGGGGTCGTTGCTGCCCTCGATGACCCTGCGGGCAAGCCGGTCAATGGCATGGCCCTTGCTGGCATACCAGTCCTGGCCGCGCAGTCGTGCCAGCTCGGCCATCATTACCAGCGGCGCCAATGCGTAGTCGTGGTAGTGCAGGGCACGTTGCCCGCGGGCCATCTCCAGCGGCAGGCTGCCATCGTCCTGGATGTCATCGACGCCTTTCTGGAATGCCGCGTGGCCGGCCTGCCACAGAGCATCGTCGTCGGTAGCCAGGCCGGTGGCCAGTACGCCCAGGCCGCCCCAGTAGTAGTGGTTGTTGCGGCGCCGTTTCGGGCTGTCCCAGTACGCCAGGTTGGCCCGTGCCAGCTTCTGCAGCCATAGGTCGATGCGTGCTCGCTGCCGGGCATCGGCCTGGTCGTGCACTTTCAAATAGGCCATGGCCACTGCATCGAGCATCCATTGCCGCATGTAGAACGACTGGTCGTTGTTGACCCGGATCATCTGCCCGAGCATGGCGCCATCGTCGGCCCATGCACCCAGCCACATCAGCGTGCATTTCGCCGCCGCCGGGTCGCCGTTGCGCAGGTAGTCATCGCTCATGCGCGCCACGTCGGCGGCATAGCGGTCCAGTGGCGCGGTGGCATCCTTGTTCTGCTGCTGCAGTGCCGGGTCGATGACCGAGCCCACCTTGTCGGTGTAGTAGCCAAGAGCGCGGATGTCCGGCTGGCCGGGCGGCGGCGGGGGGCAGGCGGCGAAGGCAGGACCGGCCGCCAGGGCAGCGGAGAGGAGGCCAAGGTGTAGCACCGGGGAGGGCATGGGAACCTGCAGGGACGGGGAGGCGATGCGAACGATGCGCCCGGAGTCGTTTGCCAGCTGTGAGGCCGCACAGGCCCGGTTTGCAAGTATTCAGGGCCGGAGCGGCGCCTGAAGCTCAAGAGTTGGCTAGTCTGTCGTCATCAATTCAGCGGGAGGGAGTGGCGATGAGAATCACGGATTTTCTCGTGATGGACGGCGAGGGTGACGAGATCCCAGCTGATCCGCATGGTAACCATGTGGCTTTCAACTGTTTCGAGTGCGGATACCCGGTAGTGGCGGGCTCATTGGAAAACGAGCGTGGCAGTGATGAGGATTGTCCTGCCGCCTGTCGTGGCTGTGGTGCCGAGTACTTCGTAGATCTGCGGCTGAGCTCCAAGAAAATGTACATCCATCTGCTCTGACCCGGCAGCAGCCCAAGCAGGGGCGAACAAAAAAAGCGGCCCGGGTTTCCCCGGGCCGCTCCGCTTCATCTCACACCGTCCCGATCACTCGATCGGCTGGTCCAGCATCAGCTGGCGTGCGAAGCGCACCGGCGGTGCGCCGTAGGACAGCACCTGGTCGTGGTAGGCCTTCAGGTTGAACTTGTCGCCCAGCTTCTCCTGCACCGCCTTGCGGGTGTCGAAGTGTTCCTGCGCACCAACGAAGTAGGTCGGCAGCTGCGCCGAGGTCAGCTGTGCGCGCACCCACTTGCCCGAGGCTTCGCTTTCCTGCTGGAACGCATCGTGGGTCATCAGGTGCATCGCCTTCTCGCGATCCCAGTTGTCCACGTGCACGCCCTGGTCGAGGATCGCGTTGGAGATCGTGCGCAGGTAGAACTTGAGCTGCACCAGGTGGAACAGCGGGTCGTTGTTGAGGTAACCCTGCTCCTGCATCATGCGCTCGGTGTAGACCGCCCAGCCCTCGGCGAACAGGCCCGAACGCAGTACCGCACGCAGGGTGGAGGGGAACTTGGCCGAATGCCAGCCTTCCAGGTAATGGCCCGGGGTGCCTTCGTGGATGCTCAGCAGGTGGATCATGCGCGAGTTGTACTCACGCAGGAACGAGTCGACCTGCTTGTCGTTCCAGTCGTCCGGAATCGGCGACACGGCGTAGAAGGTCTTCAGGTTCTTGTCCAGCGGGCCCGGTGAATCGCAGTAGGCCACGGCCACGCCACGCTGGAATTCCGGCATCAGGATGATGTCGACCGGCGCATCGGGCAGCGTCATCAGGTCGTGCTCGCGCACGAACGCGGTGGACTGCTCCAGTGCGGCCTTGGCATCGTCGACCACCTTGTCGCGCGCCGGCTTGTCGGCGTAGGCCAGTTCCAGCGCGGCCTCGATCGCCTTCTGCTGCTGCTCGTCGGTCGGCTGCGCCGGCATTTCCGGCGCACCCGGCTTGTCCTTCAGCACGGTCTGCGCGATGCCGTACATGTCTTCGCGCACGCGCTTGAGTTCGGCACGTGCACGCTCACCGATCTCCTGGCGCGACAGCGACGAGCTCAGCGCGAACTTCAGCTTCTGGTCGTACTTTTCCGCACCGATGCGGAAATCGCCCTTTGCGTTCGGCACCAGGGTCTTGTCCAGCCAGGTCTGCTGCTCGTCCACCGCCTTCTTCAGGCCGTCGATGGCGGCCTGCAGGCGCTGCTGGTCGGCCTGTGGCAGTTCACCGATGTGTGGGGTGATGAAGGTATCGACGATGCTGAGGATGCCCTTGTTCTGCTTGGCCACCGTCTCTGCATGGATCTTCGGCACGCGGGCTGGATCCAGGTTCTCACGTGCCTGGGCGAAGATCGCCGGCAGCTTTTCCATGCGCGCGGTGGCCGACTTCAGGCGCTCCGGCAGCGGTGCGAATTCACGCGCCATCAGGCCATAGATCGCGCTGCCGGCGATGCCGTTGTACAGCTGCGGGTCCCACTTGCCGGACTGCAGCACTTCGGCATTCCAGATTTCCGATTGCAGCTGGTTGCGCAGGATCGCCGCATCCACCTGGTTCTCGCGGCCCAGCTTGGCCACCTCGATCTTGTCCAGTTCGCCCAGCAGCGCCTTGTAGGCGGCCACGGTCTTCTGCTGGCCGGCGGCACTCAGGTCGTCCAGTTCGCTGTCGTAGCGGTGGTCGCCGATCTGGGTGGCGCTGACCGGCGAAAGCTGCATCCAGGTGTCCAGGGCGCGCTTGGACAGATCGGCGAAGGCGGCATCGACCGCTGCGTCACCGGCCTGCTGGCTGGCGGCCGGGGTGGAACCGTTGGTCGGGGCGTCGGCCGGCTGGCAACCGGCGAGGGCGGCGACCAGGGCGAGGGCAAGAAGATGCGGGCGCATCGGCGTTCCTGTACAGGGTCAAACCCCGAGCATAGGGCCCCGGGGCTGCTTTGTCCCCGTGCCATAGGATTACCATGGGCGCAGACACGGACCCTCCAGCGGAGCGCAGGACATGGAATACCAGGGAAGCTGCCATTGCGGCAGGATCGCATTCACCGTACAGGCCGAGGCGCCGATCAGCGACGTCATCGACTGCAACTGCTCGATGTGCCGCCGTCGCGGCAGCCTGCTGTGGTTCGCCCCGCGCGAGGCGTTCCAGTTGGCCACCGATCCGGCGGACGTGGCCACCTATCATTTCAACAAGGCCCATATCGACCATCACCATTGCCGTGAGTGCGGTGTCGCGCGCTACAGCGAAGCGGTGGACCCGCGCACCGGCACGCCGATGGTGGCGGTGAACGTGCGCTGCGTACCGCAGGTGGATCTGGGCACGCTGGCGGTGACTTCCTATGACGGAGCTGCACTGTGAGGCCGATGCGCGCGTGGACGCGCGTGGCGGCGATGCCGGTGCTGCTGCTTGCATTGGCAGCCTGCGCCAAACACGGCGATGCAGCGGCCGATGCGGGCGCCAGTGCCGCCGAAGCTGCCGTCGCTTCACCGGAAGGCGCATTCCTCGCCTACGAACACGACGTGCAGGTGCAGCTTGAAGCGGCGCAGATCGCACCCCGCATCCAGCAGGTGGCACAGGCCTGCCAGAGCGCGAAGTTCGGCGACTGTGCGGTGCTGCAGGTCGATCAGCGCAGTGGCGAGCAGCCCAGCGGCGAGGTCAAGGTACGCATCGCCCCGAAGGGTACCGAGCCGTTGATCGCGATGGCCGGTGAGGGGGGCACGCTGCAGTCGCGCAATACGCGCGCCGAGGATCTCGCACAGGAAGTGGCCGATACGGCACTGACCAAGGCCCGGCTGGAAAAGGAGCACGCGCGGCTGTTGTCCTACCAGGACCGCAAGGACCTGAAGATCGAGGACCTGATGGCGATCACCACGCGGCTGTCGGAGATCGAAGCGGGCGTCGAGCAGGCCAGCAAGGATGCCGCGCAGCAGCGCCGGCGCATCGATACCCAGCTGGTGACGATCCACTTCGGAACCACATCCGGCCAACGCAGCCGCAGCGAGATCGGTGAGGCGCTGAGCGAGTCGGGCAGCATCCTCAGCACCAGCATCGCGTTCCTGATCCGCGCTGTTGCCGCGCTGCTGCCGGTGGCAGTGTTGGCCATGATCGCGGCCTGGGGTGTGCGGGCGTGGTGGCGTCGCCGCCGTCGCAAGCTCCCGCCCAACCTGTGAGGGGAAGGCTGATGCCGGCAGCCAGCCGGCATCAGCCCTCGTCGGTCTCGTACTCGACGAACACATCCAGTTCCAGTGCCAGTTCCTGCACCGCATCGCGCACCTTCTGCGCGGTGCTTTCATTGCCGACTTCCACTTCCAGTTCGTGGATGCCCGGGCCGATGTCATCAGACAGCCCGGCCGAACTGGAATCGTCGTCGTCCATGTGCGGCATCAGGTCGTCGGTTTCCTCGACATGTTCGATGCCGTCCAGGCCGAGCAGCAGGTCGCTGATGGCGCGGGCGTCGTCTTCGGTTCCGGTGATGCGCAGTCGCAGCATGGCCATGGCATAGGTACGTTGTGGGTTCGCCAACAGCCTAGCCAGCGTGAAGCAAAGGGCGGGTGAGGGCGCAGTCAGTCGTGCGTGGGCGGACGCCCGAGGAGGCTGTCCGGCAACGCGGGAATCGGCGTGCGTTCGTCCTGTGCCTGTTCCAGCAACCAGTCGATGAACAGGCGCGCGGCAGGGCTGGGTGGTTGTCCTTCCGCATGCACTACGTGATAGGCGTAGCGGGCCTTCAGCGCCGGGCCGGGCAGGCGCACCACCTCGTAGCGCTGCAGGTAGGGTTGGGCGATGTGGGTGCGCGCCAGTACCGCGCCCATGCCATATACCGCCGCACGCATCGCATCGGTGCTGTCGGCGAAGGTGTGCATCGGCGGCAGCGGCGACGGTGGGCGCACACCGGCGTGGCGGAACCAGTCACGCCAGCCCTGCGGTGACAGATCGGTCAGCAGCGGCAGGTCGGCGATGCGCGCCGGATCCACCAGTGTTTCGACCCCGGCCAGTGCCGGTGAGGCCACCGGGAACAGGTAGTCATCCATCAGGTGCTGCGCGCGCAGGCCCGGCCATTGGCCCAGCCCGTAGCGGATGCCGACTTCCGGTCCGTTGTCGTCGTAGCGATCCAGCCCGCTGCCCGTATGCAGCTCGATGCGGATGTGTGGATAGGCCTGGGTGAAGCGTGGCAGTCGCGGCAGCAGCCAGCAGTACGAGAGCGAGCGCAGCGTAGTGATCCGCAACGGCACGCTGTCGGCATCCGGCTGCAGGTGATGGGCGACCGCCGCGACATCGGTGAAGGCGGCGCTGGCGGCGTCGGCCAGCTGCCGGCCCTCGGCGGTCAGGCGCACGCCGCGGGCATGGCGCAGGAACAGCCGGGTTTCCAGCACCTCCTCCAGCCGGCGCACGTGGTGGCTGACTGCGCTGGCGGTCAGGTGCAGTTCCTGCGCGGCCTGGGCGAAGTTCTGGTGGCGTGCGGCGACCGCGAACACGGCCAGTGCGGGGAGCAGAGAAGGGCGTAGCTGCATGTCGAGCCTCAAACCATATTTGTGGCTGGCAGCGATACTACGCGCTTGTGCGGCGGGCGTCTGCGCCTGATCCTGTCTGCCTTGGCGAGGAACAGACGATGGACGGAGGCAGGGCATGAATGCGGTCCCACAGGCGGCCGAGCGCGACTGGCGCACGCCGCTGGAGTTGACCCTGCTGGGCGCCATCTGGGGCTGCTCGTTCCTGTTCATGCGGGTGGCGGTGCCGTCGTTCGGCCCGTTCGCGCTGGTCGAGGTGCGGCTGGTGCTGGGCGCGCTGGTGCTGCTGCCGTTCCTGTGGCGCGCCCGCGCGCAGTTCCCGCCGCGTCGCTGGCTGTGGCTGGCACCGATCGGCCTGATCAACTCGGCGTTGCCGTTCGTGCTGTTCGCCTATTCTGCCGAGCAGGCGCCGGCGGCGATCGGCGCGATCTGCAATGCGATGACCGTGCTGTTCGCCGCGCTGATCGCGTTCCTGTTCTTCGGTGAAAAGATTGGCATGCGCCGTGCCGGTGCGCTGCTGGTCGGCTTTGCCGGCGTGGTGGTGCTGGCCACGGCCAAGGTCTCCGGCCTGAGCATCGGCACCGCGGTGCTGGCTGGTGCGGCGGCTTCGCTGCTGTACGGCCTGGGCGTGAACCTGGTGAAGCGGCACATGACCGGCCTGCCGTCGGCCGCGGCTGCGGCAGCCACGCTGTCGTGTGCCTCGCTGTGGATGCTGCCGATGGCGGTGACGCACTGGCCGCAGGCGCCGATTCCGCTGAAGGCCTGGGGCGCGGCGATTGCCCTGGGCGTAGCCTGCACCGGGCTGGCGTTCCTGATGTTCTACCGCCTGATCGGCCGCATCGGCCCGTCACGGGCGTCGACGGTGACGTACCTGATTCCGCTGTTCGGCGCGGCGTTCGCGTGGTTGTTCCTGGGGGAGGCGGTGACGGTGCAGATGTTGATTGCCGGTGCGTTGATTCTGGGTAGTGTGGCAGTGAGTCAGAAGGGTTGAGGCGTTGGTGCTTTGAGCGTGGCGCGTGCTGAAAGTGCTTCATTGTTCATGGGCGTCACTTTTCTTTGTCCGCAAAGAAAAGTAACCAAAAGAAACGTTCCGCCGGCCGCGAGCCGGTGCTGCGCACCGGTGCCCTGCGCTCCTCGGCCCGTCGAGGGACGGCGCGGGAACTCGCTGCGCTCAGACACCCGCGCCTCTTCGCCCTCGCCGGACCTGCGGTGCTCGGCTCGCTCAAGGCGGACTGGAAGGTCAAGATCAACAGCAAGATCATCCACGCATGGCGTGGAACTACTGGGCGCAGCTGTGGCCTTTGAACTGGGTCCGCCTTGAGCGAGCCGAGCATCGCAGGGGAATCAGGGGCGAAGAGGTGCCGATGTCTGAGCGCAGCGAGTTCGGCACCGTCCCCTGATTCACCGAGAAGCGCAGGGGACCGACGTGCAAAGCACGGCGGCTCGCGACCTGGCGGCGCGTTTCTTTTGGTTACTTTTCTTTTCGCGCGAAAAGAAAAGTGACGCCCATGAACAATGAAGCACCTTCAGCACGCGCCACGCGCTGAACCCGCGACGGCGTTACTTCACCGGCACCGGAATATTGCAAAGATCGATATGCCCCGCCGGGCGCTTGTAGAAATCATCCACGCGATTGCGACGCGCTTCGACCGTATCGGCGAAGGTCTTCGAATCGGTGCGCAGCACCTGGATCGGCGTGCGCTCGGCCACCGGCACGTCGCTGGCACGGCGGATCGACACGATCGGCGTGCGCAGTTTCGGGTCGGTGTAGAAGCCCATCGGTGCCGGCCCGCGCGGGATCGCGCTGAGCAGCTCCATGCCCTTCAGCACGCGGCCGACCAGGGTGATGTTGCGGTCCAGCTGACGCGGCGACTGGCCGGTCACCACATACAGTTCGGCACCGATGCTGCTGTCTTCCTCGTTGCTGCGGCCGGCGCCGAGCATGCCGTAGCAGTGCGCCAGCCAGGCCTTGCCGGCCTGCGGGTCCTGGCCGACCGGGAAGCCGTCGACGAAACCGGTCTGCGCGGCCCAGCCATCGCGATCCGGCAGCACGCTGACCTTCAGGCCGGCGCTGGCGCGATCGAACTCGGCCGGCAGCTTGCGCGCAGCACTGCCGAACGGCTTGGCCTTGGCCGCGTCATCGGCGTCGGCATCGCCGAACTGCACCACGAAGTTGTCCTGCGAGCGGTAGATGCTGGTGCCGTCCCAGAAATGCTCGTGGGCGAAGGTCTGGATGTTGGCTACATGCCGCGGGGCGAACTGCGGCGCCAGCTCGATGATCACGCGCCCGGCGGGCAGGTCCATGTACAGCAGGTTGGCCGGGTCCGGCGTGCGCCAGTCGCTGGCCGCCGAGGCGTCGAGGATCTGCTGCGGGCTGCGGTACGGGGCGGCAGCGCTGGCCAGCGAGGGCAGCAGGCAGGCCAGGGCGAGGGCGGTCAGTGCAAGGCGACGGCGGTGCGGCATGGGAACCCCGGAACATGAACGAGGGTTCGATTCTGCGTGAGCCGCGCAGCCGCGCCAACCGGCACGATGACTAACGACACATTCGCTATACCGAACTTCGCACTACTGTGGACTTCAACGTAGTGGAGGGCAGGTCATGGTCGAAGACGATGTCCACCTGAAGAAGTTCCAGAAGGAGCTCAGCGCCGGAACCGTGTCTCTGGCCCTGCTGGCGGTGCTGGCCCGGGCCGGCGAGCCGCTGTATGGCTACCTGATCGCCAAGGAGCTGGAGCGGGTGGGCGAGGGCGTGCTGAGCGGCAAGCAGAGCGCGCTGTACCCGGTGCTGCGCAACCTGGAAGGGGCCGGGCTGCTGGAAAGCCATGTGGAGCCGTCCAGCAGCGGACCGCCGCGGCGCTACTACCGCATCAATGAACGTGGCCGCGAGGTGTTGGCGCAGTGGCGCCAGGCCTGGCAGGCCACCCGCGATTCCGTCGATTCCGTGTTGGAGGGGGTACCGCAATGAACGACCCGAGCCTGGCAGGCCGAGCCCTGCCGACCACCATCCCGCAGTACCTGGCGCAGCTGCGCGCGGCGCTGGACGGCGCAGACCCGGCGATGGTGCAGGACGCGCTGTACGACGCCGAGGAGTACCTGCGCTCGGAGCTGGCGGCGCAGCCCGGTCGCAGCGAGGCCGAGGTGATCGCCGACGTGGCCGGCAGCTACGGCGCGCCGGACGAAGTCGCCGATATCTACCGCGAGACCGAAGTGACGGTGAACCGCGCGCTGCGTACGCCGCGTGCGGATACCGCACCGGTGCTGCGCGCGGCGGCCGAAGCCAGTGGCGTCGAGCCGGCTGCACCGCCGCCGGTGCCGGCGCAGCGCTCGTTGCTGGCGCGCTTCTTTGGTGTGGTGACCGATCCGCATACCTACGGCGCGCTGTTCTACATGCTGCTGTCGCTGGCCACCGGCATCTTCTTCTTCACCTGGGTGGTGACCGGTCTGTCGCTGTCGCTGGGCCTGCTGATCCTGATCATCGGTATTCCGCTGACCGTGCTGTTCTTCGGCTCGGTGCGCGGGCTGGCGCTGCTGGAAGGGCGATTGGTGGAAGCGCTGCTGGGCGAACGCATGCCACGCCGTCCGCGTTACACCGACCGCAGCCGCACGTGGTTGCAGCGCATCGGCGACATGTTCACCGATGGGCGTACCTGGCTGACCCTGCTGTACTTCGTGCTGATGCTGCCGCTGGGCGTGATCTACTTCACCATCGCGGTGACGTTGCTGTCGCTGTCGCTGAGCCTGATCTGGGCGCCGGTTGCAGCGATCTTCAGTGGTGACATCCCCGGCGTGTACATCAACGACGTGAACGTGCTGCCGATGGCGGCCTCGCCGCTGGTGGCGATCGCTGTTGCTGCGGCGGGCGCGCTGCTGCTGCTGTTGACGATGCACCTGGCACGCGGCATCGGCAAGCTGCACGGGCTGATCGCCAAGAACCTGCTGGTGCGGTTGTAAGCCGGAATCCACGCTTCGGGACGTTTGGCGGGCTTCGCTTTGGTAGGTGCCAACCTTGGTTGGCACGATCCATCAGATATCGGAATTCATGGCAGGGCGCCAACCAAGGTTGGCATCTACCAGGGCGAGTTACCCCGCCTTTCGCCGCAACGGGGTGACGTTGCTCTTCTTCTTCGTGACCTTCGCCGCCGGTGCTTCGGCATGGGCGGCGAAGAAGTCGCGCACCTTCGGGTACACCACCTCGCGCCAGCGACGGCCGCTGAAAATGCCGTAGTGGCCGGCACCTTCGACGATGAAATGCTCACGGCGGTCCGCAGTGATGCCGGTGCACAGCGCCTGCGCGGCTTCGGTCTGGCCGAGGCCGGCGATATCGTCCAGCTCGCCTTCAATGCTCAGCAGCGCGGTATCGCGGATCGCCGACGGATCGACCTTCTCGCCGTTGACCACCCACTCACCACGCGGCAGCAGGAAGTCCTGGAACACCACGCGGATGGTATCGAGGTAGTACTTGGCCGGCATGTCCAGCACCGCGTTGTACTCGTCGTAGAAACGACGGTGCGCGTCGGCGTCTTCCAGGTCGCCCTTGACCAGGTCGGTGTAGAAATCCCAGTGCGAGCTGAAGTGGCGGCTCGGGTTCATCGACAGGAAGCCGGCATGCTGCAGGAAGCCTGGATACACGCGACGGCCGGCGCCGGGATAGCTGGCCGGCACGGTGTGGATGACGTTGTTCTCGAACCACGACAGCGGGTTCTGCGTGGCCAGGTTGTTCACTGCGGTCGGGCTGCAGCGCGCATCGATCGGGCCACCCATCATCACCAGCGTGCGCGGGGTCGGCTCGCCACGGCTGGCCATCAGCGAAACCGCAGCCAGTACCGGTACGGTCGGCTGGCACACGCTCACCACGTGCAGGCGCTCCACGCCGAGGTGGCGGATGAATTCCTGGATGTAGGCGATGTAGTCGTCCAGGCCGAATTCGCCTTCGCTGGCCGGCACCATGCGCGCATCCACCCAGTCGGTAACGTACACGCGGTGGTCGCGCAGCAGCGTGCGCACGGTATCGCGCAGCAGCGTGGCGTGGTGGCCGGACAGCGGCGCCACCACCAGCACGAACGGCTGGTTGAGCATGGTGTGCAGCTGGTCGGCTTCATTGCTGTGGCGCTTGAAGCGCAGCAGCTTGCAGAACGGCTTGCTTACTTCCTCGTGCACGACGATCGGCACGCGTTCGCCATCGACGTCGATTTCGTTGATGCCCCACTCGGGCTTCTCGTAATCCTTGCCGATGCGGTGGAACAGTTCATTGACCGCCGCCAGGCGATCAGCACCGGGCATCTGCGACCACCAGTGGCCCTGATTGGCGAAGAACTTGGCGTTGGCCTGGGCCTGGTGCACCCAGGGGGCGAGCAGGTTGCGGGTCAGTTCGTGCAGTTGATAGAGCATGACGACCGAATATGTATGGTCATATGTTGCCGCGCAGCATATCCCATCCGGGTGTCCCGCAGGTTAAGTCGGCTGAAAATAATGAATCCGGATTCACATCCGTTCCAGCGCGGCCGCATCGCCTGCCAGGGCGGGGCCGAGCCAGCAATGCGACCCTACCGGCTGCAGGCCGTGCCGGGCCAGCGTGCGGCGGTACCAGCGCGCCGGGCGGGCCTGGAAGCCGTCGTGGTCGCCCTCGAACGCGTCCTCGGCGGCGAAGGTCTCCAGGAAGGCCACGCCGCCGGTCAGCTCTGCCACGCCGGCCAGGCCGGCGCGCAGCTCGCGATCGGGCACGTAGTGCATCACGTCCGAGCACACCAGCAGGTCGACCGGAGCGCAGGGCCGCAGCCAGGCGAAATCGCCGAAGCGGGCCAGGTGCAGGTTGCGGGTCCTGCCGTAGCGGCGCACAGCGTACTCGCTGCTGTCGAAGCCGAGGTATTCGACCTTCGGACGCAGCTTCAGCAGCGGTGCACGCCAGGCGCCTTCACCGCAGCCGATGTCCAGCACACTGCGGATCGGCCGCTCCAGGTAGTACTCGGCGTTGGCCACGGCCAACGCGACCTTGCGCGCCAGGCGGGCGCTGCCGCCGATGTCGGCACGGCGGTACCAGCGTTGGAAGTAGGCGGCGTCGTAGGTCTTGTCCATGGGGCGGTGCGCGATCGGCGGAAACGGCGCCTATCCTACGGTGTTGCGACGCGCCATGCGTCGATGTGTCGCGGCGCTGGCGCGTGGGGTGGCTCGGCCACGGCATGCGAGAATGGCTGCCAACCTACGCCAGCCGCCGGAGCGAGCGCATGCAGAGCTACTACTGGGTCAAGACCTTCCACATCGTGTTCGTGGTGGCCTGGATGGCGACGGTGTTCTACCTGCCGCGCATCCTGGTGAACCTGGCCGAGACGGCGGGGCAACCAGCGGTGACCGAGCGCCTGCAGCTGATGGGCCTGCGCCTGTACCGCTTCGGCCACTCGATGTTCGGGCTGGCATTCCTGCTCGGCCTGGTGCTGTGGCTGGGTTACAAGGTGATCCCCGATTTCCCGACCATGGTCGCGCCCGGTGGCGCCGGCTGGCTGCATGCCAAGCTGGGGCTGGTGGTGCTGCTGCTCGTGTACTTCAGCTGGATCGGGCGCCTGCTCAAGGGCGTGGCCAAGGGCAGGGCGCTGCCGTCGTCGCGCGCGCTGCGCTGGATCAACGAGATCCCGTTGCTGGCCTTCATTCCGATCGTGTGGCTGGTACTGGCCAAGCCGTTCTGAACGGGGCGCGCTGCGCGCGAGGCGCATCGCACAGATGCATCCACGCATGGCGTGGATCTACTGGGTGCAGCTGTGGCTTTTGATGTTCAGGTCCGCCATGAGCGAGCCGAGCACCGCAGGTGAAACAGGGGCGAAGAGGCGCCGATGTCTGAGCGCAGCGAGTTCGGCGCCGTCCCCTGATTCACCGAGAAGCACAGGGAACCGGTGCATAGCACCGGCTCGCGTTCGGCGGCGTGTTCTTTGGTTACTTTCTTGCACGAGCAAGAAAGTAACAAGCCGATGAATCAGGCTGCTTCGTAGGTGCCGTAGCTGCGCAGGCGCTTGTAGCGCTGTTCCAGCAGCTGTTCGGTGGACAGCTTGTCCAGCGCGTCCAGTTCGTTCAGCAGCACGGCCTTCAGGCGCTTGGCCATCTGCGTCGGGTTGCGGTGGGCGCCGCCGGTGGGCTCGCGCACGACCTTGTCGACCAAGCCCAGGCTCTTCAGGCGCGGGGCGGTCAGGCCCAGCTGTTCGGCCGCGTCCTTGGCCTTGCCGGCATCCTTCCACAGGATCGAGGCGCAGCCTTCCGGGGTGATGGTCGAATACACCGAGTATTCCAGCATCACGGTGCGGTCGCCCACGCCCAGCGCCAGCGCGCCGCCGGAGCCGCCTTCTCCGATCACGGTGCAGATGATTGGCACCTTCAGTTCGGCCATCTCGATCAGGTTGCGCGCGATCGCTTCGGACTGGCCGCGCGATTCGGCGTCGATGCCCGGCCAGGCGCCGGCGGTGTCGATCAGGGTCAGCACCGGCAGGCCGAAACGCTCGGCCATCTTCATCAGGCGCAGGGCCTTGCGGTAGCCCTCCGGCTTGGGCATGCCGAAGTTGCGCTTGATCTTTTCCTTGGTGTCACGGCCCTTCTGGTGGCCGATCACCATCACCGCACGGCCGTTGATGCGGGCCAGGCCACCCATGATCGCCTTGTCGTCGGCGAAGGCACGGTCGCCGGCCAGCTCCTGGAACTCGTCGAACATGACGCGGAGGTAGTCGGCGGTGTACGGGCGCGACGGATGACGGGCCAGCTGCAGCACCTGCCACGAGGTCAGGTTGCGGAAGATCTGCGCGGTGCGCATGCGCAGCTTGTCCTGCAGCGCGTGCACTTCCGCCTCGACATTGACCGCCGGCCCGGCGCTGGCGTTGCGCAGTTCCTGGATCTTGGCTTCCAGGTCGGCGATGGGTTGCTCGAAGTCGAGGTAGTTCGGATTCATCGGAAGCCGTCGTGTAAAGAAGAGGGGAATTCTAGCCGAATGCGTGCAAACCACCCGTACGCCTTCGTCTGGAAGGCGACGGTAGCGCAGCCGGGCAGGGGGCGCCAGTCAGCTCAGGGCACCACCAGGGCGCTGCGGCCCATCAGCTGGCTGCGCTGGGAAACGAAGTCGTTGTAGGCCTCGTTGGCCTCCCGGCCCAGCCCGCTGCCCAGGGTGGCGGTGGCCGAGGTGAAGGCCATCTGCGCGGCGAAGTCCTGCTTGCGCAGGGCCTTCTGCTCATCGGCGGTGGTGGCCTTCAGCCAGCGCGCATAGACCTCGCGCAGCGGCGCGGCATGCGCTTCGAAGGCCGGTACCAGCGCCGGCAGGCTGGCCGGGGCCGGTTCCAGGCGGTAGGTCGGGGCCACGTAGCCGGCCGGTTGCTCACGCTTGAACGCGCCGGGCTCGTCCATGCCTTCCTCGACGTAGGCGATGAAGTCGGGGGCAGTGAACACCTTGGCGACGATCTGGCCGCCGCTGGCATCGACGTGGGCCACCACCTTTTCCTTCGGGAAGGGCTCGCGCACGCCGTAGGTCCAGGTCTTGTCGATGAACAGTTCGTGGTGCTTCTCGAACGGACCTTCGAAGTCGACGCCGCCCAGCTCGATGCCGGCCTTGCCGGTGCCGAAGTTCTTCAGCTTGCTCTCGTCGGTGACGTAGATCTCGCGGGCGACCACGTACTCGCTCAGGGTCGGGTTGATCAGTCCGCCGCGGCCATCGACGTAGACGATGAAGCGCACGTCGCCCAGTTTGTCGGTGTGCAGGCGGTGCTCACCGACGGCGAGCGAGATCGGGCGCGAACCCTGTGCGGCCACCGGCAGGTCCTTGCCATCGATGCTCAGCGCCAGCGGCGTGTCGGTCGGGTTGTCGATCTGGAACTCGATCTTCGATGGCGAGCAGGCGGCCAGGGTCAGAGCCGCGGCAAACGGGAACAGCAGGGTCTTCATCGGCAATCGTCCTTGATACTTGGAACGGGGAAACAGGGGGGGCAGGAAAAACAGGGAGCCAGCCTCAGCTGGCCCACGGTGGGCTGTAGCGCACTTTCAGCGTGCGCACGGCCGGGTCGGCGCGCAGCGCCTCCATCAGCTTGGAATCAATGCGTACCGCGCTTTGCCCGGACACATCAAGCATGCCGGCGATGCCACCCTGCGGACCCTTCAGCAGCAGGTCCAGGCGCAGTGGCGTGCGCCCCGGGCGATGGCGGTCGAGCAGGGCATCGATGCGCTCCCAGACCGGGCGCTGCTGGCGCAGGTCCAAGCGCAGCGACAACCGCGTGGCGTAGTTGGCGCAGACCTCGTCGAAGTCCCAGCACTGGCGGATGCGCAGCGCGTAGCCGCCGTTGAACTCGTCCTCGCGCAGGCCGCCTTTGACCACCAGGATGCGGTCCTTGGTCATCAGGTGCCCGAACTCGGCCATCGCGTCGGAGAACGCGCTGCACTCGACGCGGCCGCGGCCATCTTCCAGCTGGATGAAGATCTGGCTCTCGCCCTTGCGACGCACACCGACCACCTGACCGGCCAGCACGGTCTGTACTTCCGGGCGCCAGCGCTTCTCGCCGCCACCACCGCCACCGCTGTTGGCGCTCCAGATCTTCTCCACCGAACCCAGGTCGTTGCCTACCAGATCGCGCACATCGTCGCGCCAGGGATCGAACGGGTGGCCGCTGAGGTAGAAACCGAGCGTGTCGCGCTCGCCGTTGAGGCGCTGCAGCAACGGCCATTCTTCGGCTTCGGGCAGGTCCAGCTGAATCGACACGGTGCTCGGGTCGGGCCCGCCAAACAGCGAGTTCTGCCCGGACGCACGCTCGCGCGCCATCTGATCAGTGGCCTTGATCACTTCCGGCAGCTGCAGCATCAGCGAGGCGCGGTTGCGGCCGAGCTCGTCCAGCGCACCACAGTTGATCATCGCTTCCAGCGTGCGCCGGTTGAGCTTGGCCGAGCCGACGCGGGTGCAGAAGTCGAGCAGGTCCTTGAACGGGCCGCCCTTCAGCCGCTCCTCGACCACCGCCTCGCAGGCCCCCTGGCCGACGCCCTTGATCGCACCGAGGCCGTACTGGATGGTGTCCGGCGTCACCGCTTCGAACATGAAGGCGGAGTGGTTCACCTTCGGCGGCAGCACGGTCAGGCCGAGGTTGCGCACCTCGTCCAGGAAGCCGACCACCTTCTCGGTGTTGTCCAGGTCCGAGGACAGCGTGGCCGCCATGAACTCGGCCGGGTAATGGCGCTTCAGCCACGCGGTCTGGTAGCTGACCAGCGCATAGGCGGCGGCGTGCGACTTGTTGAAGCCGTAGCCGGCGAACTTCTCCATCAGGTCGAAGATCGCATCGGCCTTGGCCTCGTCGACGCCGTCCTTGGCCGCGCCTTCGCGGAAGATCTCGCGGTGCTTGGCCATTTCGGCCGGCACCTTCTTGCCCATCGCGCGGCGCAGCAGGTCGGCGCCGCCCAGCGAGTAGCCGCCGACGATCTGCGCCATCTGCATCACCTGCTCCTGGTACACCATGATGCCGTAGGTGTCCTTCAGGATCGCTTCGGTGCGCGGATCGGGATAGATGATTTCTTCCTGGCCGTGCTTGCGCGCGTTGAACGAAGGAATCAGGTCCATCGGGCCAGGGCGGTACAGCGACACCAGCGCGATCAGGTCTTCGAAACGGTCGGGGCGCGCGTCCTTCAGCAGGCGGCGCATGCCCGAGGATTCGAACTGGAATACCGCGCCGGTGTTGCCGTTGGCGAAGATGTCCTTGTAGGTGGGCGTGTCGTCGAGCGGAATCGCGGCGATGTCCACCGGCGGGATGCCGGCGCGCTCGTGGCGCTTGTTGATCGCCTTCACCGCCCAGTCGATGATGGTCAGCGTACGCAGGCCGAGGAAGTCGAACTTCACCAGGCCCACTTCTTCCACGTCGTTCTTGTCGAACTGGGTGACCGGGTTCTTGCCCAGGCCGTTCTCATCGTGTTCGGCGTACAGCGGGCAGAACTCGCTCAGCGGCTCGGGCCCGATCACCACGCCACCGGCGTGCTTGCCGGCGTTGCGGGTCAGGTCTTCCAGCTGCAGCGCCAGGTCGATCAGGTCGCGGACATCGTCCTCGGTCTCGTAGCGCTGGATCAGTTCGGCCGAGGCCATTTCCGAGCTGGGGCCTTCCTTGCCCTTGCCCAGTGCATCCTTCAGGTGGATGCCCAGGATGTTCGGGATCAGCTTGGAAACACCATCGACCAGGCCGTACGGGAAGCCCAGCACGCGGCCGGAGTCGCGCACCACCGCCTTGGCGGCCATGGTGCCGTAGGTGATGATCTGGCTGACGCGCTCGCGCCCGTACTTGCGCGCGACGTAGTCGATCACCTCGTCGCGGCGGTCCATGCAGAAGTCGATGTCGAAGTCGGGCATCGACACGCGTTCCGGGTTCAGGAAGCGCTCGAACAGCAGGTTGTACGGCAACGGGTCCAGATCGGTGATCTTCAGCGCCCAGGCCACCAGCGAACCGGCACCCGAACCACGGCCGGGGCCGATCGGGATGCCCTGGTTCTTGCCCCACTGGATGAAGTCGGCCACGATCAGGAAGTAGCCTGGGAAGCCCATCTTGATGATGGTGTTGAGCTCGAACTCCAGGCGCTCGAAGTACTCTTCGCGGGTCTTGCCCGGGGCCAGCGGATTCTTCTCCAGGCGCTCTTCCAGGCCATCGCGCGACATCTTCTGGATCCAGGTGTCCAGGGTCTCGTCGTCCGGCACCGGATAGTTGGGCAGGAAGTAGGTGCCCAGCCGCATCTCGATGTTGCAGCGCTCGGCCAGCGCCAGCGTGTTGTCGATCGCATCGGGGATGTCGGCGAACAGCGCGCACATTTCCTCGGCCGACTTCAGGTACTGCTGGTCGCTGTACTCGCGCGGGCGCTTGGGGTCGTCCAGCACACGGCCGGTGGAAATGCACACGCGCGCTTCGTGCGCGCTGAAGTCCGACGGCGACAGGAAGCGCACGTCGTTGCTGGCCACCACCGGCAGGCCACGCTGGCCGGCGGCCATCAGCGCGAACTGGTTGAAGGTTTCCTCGCCTTCGCGGCCGGTGCGGGTCAGCTCCAGGTGCAGGCCATCGCCGAACACGCGCTGCCAGTCGGCCAGCTGCTGCTCGGCCAGTTCATGCTTGCCGTCCAGCGCCAGGCGCCCGGCCAGGCTCTGCCGACCGGCCAATGCGAACAGGTTGGCGTTGCCGGCCTTCAGCCAGTCCGGGTGCACGGCCACGCCGCCCTCGGGGCGATGGCCCTCCATCCAGGCGCGGGTCAGCAGCCGGGACAGGCTCAGGTAGCCCTCGCGGTCGCGGCACAGCAGCGTCATCCGCCACGGGTCCTGGCCCTCTTCGGCGATCAGCACGTCGGCGCCGGCGATCGGCTTGATGCCTACGCCTTCGGCGGCCTTGTAGAACTTGACCAGCGCGAACAGGTTGTTGAGGTCGGTCACCGCCAGCGCGGGCAGCCCGAGCTCGACCGAGCGCGACAGCAGGTTGGCCTGCTTGGCCTTCTTCGGGTCCGCCTGGTCCGGTTTGGCCGGCACACGGATGGTGGAGTCCGCCAGCGAGAACTCGGTGTGGACGTGGAGATGTACGAAGCGGGAGTTGGACATGCCGGACCAGGTTGGAGCGCGCGGGCCCCGGGTGCCGACGGGGAAATCGTCGCCGGGGTCGGGAAGCGCTGGAGTGCCCGGTCAGGGTAGCGAGGGCAGGGGGTTGCGACAAGGCTTGACAGGGGCACGGCGTGGCGCCGGATTCAGGCGTGCGGGAGGCCGCCTTCTGTAGAGCCGAGCCCATGCTCGGCTGCTGTGGACAGCCGAGCATGGGCTCGGCTCTACAACTCCAGCAGGCTCAGGCGATGGCCGCGACAGCCGGCGGCGTTTCCAGGCACTCCCGTACCGGGGCGAAGCTGCGCCGGTGCTCCATGCAGGGGCCGTGCTCGCGCAGGGCGGCCAGGTGGGCCGGGGTGCCGTAGCCCTTGTGTTGCTCGAAGCCGTACTGCGGGTGGCGGGCATGCACGTCCAGCATGTAACGGTCGCGCGAGACCTTGGCCAGGATCGATGCGGCCATGATCGCGCGGTCGATGCCATCGCCGCCGATCAGCGCCTGCGCCGGCAGTACCAGGCCCTTGGGCGCCACGTTGCCGTCGATGCGCGCGAAGCCGGCCACGTGGGCGACCGCGGCGACGACATCGCGCATGCCCTGCAGGGTGGCCTGGTAGATGTTCAGGCGGTCGATGGTGTCCACGTCCACCAGCACCACGTGCCAGGCAAGGGCGCGCTCGATGATGCGGTCATGCAGCTGCTCGCGGCGCGCCGCAGTGAGCTGCTTGGAATCGTCCAGGCCGTTGATGCGTGGCCGCGCCGGGTCGAACACCACCGCCGCCACCGCCACCGGCCCGGCGAGCGGACCACGGCCTGCCTCATCGACGCCGGCAACCAGGCGTTCCGGCTCGATTACCGCGCTGCCATCGAACAGGGCCAGGCTGGCCGCTGCGGCGTGGCGGCGGCTCATACCTGGGCCTGGTCGCGCATCAGCAGCTCGCCGACGGCGTCGGCGGCACGTGCCGAAGCATTGCGGCGCAGGCGCTCATGCAGGCGGGCATAGGTGCCCTGCAGGTCGGTCACCCGCTGTGGGTGGTCGAACCACTGCTGGATGGCCGCGGCCAGCTTGTCCGGCGTGCAGTCGTGCTGCATCAGTTCCGGTGCCAGGTCCTGCCCGGCCAGGATGTTGGGCAGGGCGAAGCGGTCGACCTTGATCAGGCCGAATGCCTTGACCAGACGGTAGGTCAGTTCGTTGACACGGTAGCCGACCACCATCGGCCGCTTCACCAGCATCGCCTCCAGGGTCGCGGTACCGGACGCCAGCACCACCACGTCGGCGGCGATCATGGCGTTGCGGGCCTGACCGTCGAGTACATGCGAGTACGCGACCGGCAGCGCCGAGCGCGACAGCTGCTCTTCGATCAGCCGCTTGCATGCGGGGTTGGCGGCAGGCACCACCACGTGCAGGCCGGGGATGCGCTCGGAGACCTGCCAGGCGGCTTCGAAGAACGGCTCGCCCAGGCGCGAGATTTCGCCCAGGCGGCTGCCCGGCAGCACCGCCAGCACCTTGGCCGAAGTCGGCAGGCCAAGCGCGGCGCGCGCTTCCTCGCGGTTGCCCTGCAGCGGAATGTCGTCGGCCATCGGATGGCCGACGAAGCGCGCGTCGATGCCGTGCTTGGCATAGATGGGCGGTTCCATCGGGAACAGGCACAGCACCAGGTCGGCGCTGCTGCCGATCTTCTCGGCACGCTTCTCACGCCAGGCCCAGACCGAGGGGCTGACGTAATGCACGGTGCGCACGCCACGCTGCTTCAGCCAGCGCTCGATGCCCAGGTTGAAGTCGGGGGCGTCGATGCCGATGAACACGTCCGGCTGCCAGTCCAGCGCACGCTGGCGGAACGCCGAGCGCAGCTTCAGCAGGCGCGGCAGATGGCGCAGCACTTCGGTCAGGCCCATCACCGCCAGCTCGCTGGCATCGTGCCAGGTCTGGCAGCCGGCGCTGCGCATGGCGTCGCCTCCGATGCCGGCGAACTCGGCATTCGGGAAGCGCGCTTTGAGTTCGCGAACCAGGCCCGCACCGAGCAGATCGCCAGAGGCCTCACCGGCCACCAGGGCGATCCGCAACGGGCGCTCGCTGAGCACCCGTTGCGCGGGGACGCTGCCGGTCATCGAGGCCAGCGGAATCACGGCGGCGCCGGCCGGCGCCTGGCCGGTCGTGCTGCTCATCGCAGCAAGGGCCTCTCGGCGTGCTCGATGAAGTCCAGCATGGCCTTCACGTCATCGCTGTCACGCGCCTGTTCGGTCAGCTGCACCTTGGCTTCGGCCAGCGGCAGGCCCGCCACGTACAGGGTGCGGTAGGCACGCTTGATGGCGGAAATGCGCTCGGCATCGAAACCGCGGCGCTTCAGGCCTTCGCTGTTGATGCCGCGCGGGCGGCCCAGCGAATCGGTGCCGACCATGGTGAACGGCGGAACGTCGCCATTGGTCAGCGCCCCCATGCCGAGGAAGGCATGCGCGCCGATCCGGCAGAACTGGTGGGCACCGGCGAAGCCGCTGATGATCACGTAGTCGCCCACGGTCACGTGGCCGGCCAGGGTGGTGTTGTTGGAGAACACGCAGAAGTTGCCGACATGGCAGTCATGCGCCACGTGCGTGTAGGCCAGCATCCAGTTGTCGTTGCCGATGGTGGTGATGCCGCCGCCGCCGCCGGTGCCACGGTTCAGTGTGACGAACTCGCGGAACACATTGCGGTCGCCGATCACCAGCTCGGTGCGCTCCCCTGCATACTTCTTGTCCTGCGGTTCGCCACCGACCGCTGCGTGGCCGATGAAGCGGTTGTCGCGGCCGATCTTCGTCGGGCCGTGGATGCTGCAGTGGGGGCCGACCACCGTGCCGGCACCGATTTCCACATCGGCGCCGATCAGGGTGAACGCGCCCACCTGGACGTCATCGGCCAGGCGCGCGGCCGGGTCGATGACGGCGGTCGGGTGGATCCGCGGTGCGTTGTCAGTCATTCCTGCCTCCAGTGGATCAGCCCTTGGCGCCGGCACACATGACTTCGGCCGAGGCAACGACTTCACCGTTGACCTTGGCTTCGCCGTAGTACCAGCCCATGTTGCGGATCAGGCGCTTCATCTGCACGTCCAGCATCAGCACATCGCCGGGAACGACCTGCTTGTTGAAGCGGGCGTTTTCCACCTTGACCATGTAGAACAGCTTGGACTGCGAGTCACGGCCGAGCGTGAGCTGGGTCATCACGCCACCGGCCTGCGCCAGCGCTTCGATGATCAGCACGCCGGGCATGATCGGGCGGCCCGGGAAGTGACCCTGGAAGAACGGCTCGTTGATGCTGACGTTCTTCTGCGCAAGGATGCGTTTGGCCTCGATGTCGAGCTCAAGCACCCGGTCCACCAGCAGGAACGGGTAGCGGTGCGGGAGCAGTTCCTGGATCTGGCAGACGTCGATCGGAAGCTGCAGCGTGTCGTTCATTCTTTCTCCTTGCCAGCAGCCAGGACGCGGCGAGCCAATGCGTCCAGCTGCTTGAAGCGCGCGGCGTTCTTGCGCCACGTGCGGTTGTCGGTCAACGGGGTGCCGGACGAGTACTCGCCCGGCTCATGGATGGAATTGCGGACCACCGACTTGCCGGTGATCACGACCTTGTCGCAGATCTCGAGGTGGCCGACCACGCCGACGTGGCCGCCGAGCAGGCAGTAGCGGCCGATCTTGGCACTGCCGGCGATGCCGGTGCAGCCGGCGATGGCCGAGTGCGCGCCGATCTGCACGTTGTGCGCGATCTGCACCAGGTTGTCCAGGCGCACGTCTTCGTCCAGCACGGTGTCTTCCAGCGCGCCACGGTCGACGCAGGTGTTGGCGCCGATTTCGCAATCGTCGCCGATGCGCACGCCGCCGAGCTGCGGCACCTTGATCCACTTGCCGGCGTCCATCGCCAGGCCGAAGCCATCGGCGCCGAGTACGGCGCCGGGATGCACGCGAACGCGCTTGCCGAGCTTGACCCGGGTGACCAGGGTGACCCGCGCGATCAGCTCGCAGCCGTTGTCCAGGCTGCAGTCTTCGCCGATCACGCTGCCAGTGCCGATGATGCAGTTCTCACCAACCACGCTGCGCGCGCCGATGGAGACGAACGGGCCGATATGGGCGCTGGCGGCGACCTGGGCGCTGGGATCGATGACGGCGCTGGGGTGGATGCCCGGCGGGCGCGTCGGCGCGATGTCGAACAGCGCGGCGATCTTGGCGAAGGTGGTGTACGGGTCCTTGGCCACGAGCGCGGCGCCGGGGGCGGCCTCGGCGTCGTCGGCACGCAGGACCACCAGCGAGGCCTGGCTGTCGGCCAGCTGGGCGCGGTAGCGTGGATTGGCGAGGAAGGTCAGCTGGCCAGGTCCGGCATGGGCGAGGGTAGCCACGCCATGGATGGCGGTGGCGGGGTCGCCATGGACCTGCAGGCCGAACTGCTCGGCGAGTTGCTGGGCGGTGTAGGTGGGAGTATTCACGGCGGGAGTTTAACGTGTGACGCCATTGCGGTCATGCGGGGCGGTTCTGCGGCCAACGGCGGGGCCCCTCGTGGCTGGCAGAGTCAGGCCCGTGGGCTGGGTCGGACGGGTGGGGCCCGCGAGGGACGGCGCAAGTACGTCCATGTAGCCTTGGTCGCCGCATCCATGCGGCTCACACCCTCGCAGGCCCCACCCATCCGCCCTCCGACGGCGTGGCGCGAGTGCCAGCCACGGAAAAACAGGAAAGATCAAAAGCGGAGCGCTCGCTTCCGCCAGCCCTTCTAAACGAAAACGCCGGGCAATGCCCGGCGATTCGAGACCCGTCTGGTGGAGAGCCCCCCTTCTGTTAAGGGGGGCGCGCCAGTGGCGCGGGGGATAGGAGGTAGGTCGGGACCCGCTGCTTGCGCAGCAAGCCGCGGCGCACCTTCGGTGGTCAGTTCTTAGAACTGGCCACCGAAGGTGAATTGCAGGCGTTCGATCTTGTCATCGTCTTCCTTCTTGAGCGGGAAGGCGTAGCTGATCGAGATCGGGCCGACCGGGGCGCGCCACAGCAGGGCCACACCGGTGGACACGCGCAGTTCGTTGGCCTTGAAGTTCTTGGTGCCGTTGTAGACGTTGCCGAAGTCGACGAAGGCCGATACACGTGCCGACGGGCTGTCGAACAGGCGCGGGAAGTAGGCTTCGACCGAACCGACGGTCTTCAGCGAACCACCCAGCGGCTGGCCTTCCGGATAGCCGTTGGTGACTTCGCGCGGGCCGAGGGTGTTGTCTTCGAAGCCACGCACCGAGTTGGTACCGCCGGCGTAGAAGTTCTCGAAGAACGGCAGGCCGCTGGCGGTCACCGTACGGGTGGTGCCGTCCGGGTTGGTCAGCGTGCGGGTGTAGTCGTTGCCATAGGCATCGCCGTAGCCCACTTCGGCACGGGTGTTGATCACCAGCGACGGCATGATCGGCCAGTACTTGCTGATCTGGTAGTTCAGCTTGTAGTACTCGATGGTCGAACCCGGCAGCGTGGTTTCCAGGCCGATGCGCTGGTAGGTACCGCGGGTCGGCATGAAGTAGTCGTTGCGCGAGTCACGCGCCCAGCCCAGCTCGGTGCGCCAGGCATGGAACGTGCGCTTACCGACGGCGTTGATGTAGTCGATGATCGACTGCGGGGTCGAGCCCTGGTAGGTGGTGATCTGGTTGCTGTCGATGCCGAACATCAGCGAGACGGTATCGGTCTCGGTGATCGGCACGCCGAACACCACCTGCGCCGAACCATTGGTGCTGTTGTACTGCGCGGTGTTGAAGTCGGAGTAGTCCAGCTCGCGCCAGGACAGGTTGTAGCCCAGCGACACGCCGTCATCGGTGAAGTACGGGTTGGTGTAGCTGAAGCCGTAGCGCTGCAGGTAGCTGCTGCGCGAGGCTTCGACCGACACGCGGTTGCCGCCGCCGAGGAAGTTGTTCTGCGACAGCTGCACCGAGGTGGTCATGCCGTAGGACTGCGAGTAGCCCAGGCCGAACACGAAGCTGCCGGACGTGGTTTCCTTGACGTTGTAGACGACGTCGACCTGGTCGTTGCTGCCGCTGACGGCCGGGGTTTCCACGTCCACCGACTCGAAGTAGCCCAGGCGCTGCAGGCGGATCTTGGAGCGGTCGATCGCGGCCTGCGAGTACCAGCTGTTCTCGAACTGGCGCATTTCGCGACGCATCACTTCGTCGGACGTACGCGTGTTGCCACGGAACAGGATGCGACGCACCGACACGCGCGGGCCGGGCACGACCTGCATGTTGATCGCCACGGTCTGCTCGGGGCGGTTGGTGGTCGGGATCGGGTTCACCTTGGCGAACGCGTAGCCGATGTTCGACAGCGAGTTGGTGATGGTGTCCGAGCTGAATTCCAGCAGCGCACGCGAGAACGTGTCGCCGGACTTCTGGATCACCATGCGCTCGACATCCTCCTGCGGGAGGATCGTGTCGCCGCTGACCTTGATCTCGGAGATCTTGTACTGCGCACCTTCGGTCACGCCGGCGGTGAGGAACATGTCGCGCTTGTCGGGGCTGATCGACACCTGGGTCGAATCAATGCTGAAATCGACATAGCCGCGGTCGAGGTACCAGGAATTGAGCTTTTCCAGGTCGCCGGACAGCTTTTCCTTGGAGTACTGGTCGTCACGGCGGTACCACGACGCCCAGTTGTGCTCCTTGGACTCCCAGGTCTCCAGGATGTCCTTGCTCTCGAACTTCTCGGTGCCGACCAGGTTGACGTGACGGATCTTGGCCGCCTTGCCTTCCTTGATGGCGATCGCGATGTCCACGCGGTTGCGGTCCAGCGGGCTCACCGTCGGGGTGATCTCGACGTTGTACTTGCCGCGGTCGTTGTACTGGCGGCGCAGTTCCTGGGTCACGCGGTCCAGGCTCAGGCGATCGAAGGTGCCGCCCTCGGTCAGGCCGATGTCGGACAGGCCCTTGAGCAGCTGCTCGGACTTGATGTCCTTGTTGCCGGTCACGGTCAGCTTGTTGATCGCCGGGCGTTCCTTGACGGTCACCACCAGGATGCTGCCCTGGCGGTCCAGCTGCACGTCTTCGAAGAAGCCGGTCTTGTACAGGGCGCGGATGGTCTCGCCGACCTTGTTGTCGGTGACCGTCTCGCCACGCTCCACCGGCAGGTAGGTGAATACCGTGCCCGAGCTGATGCGCTGCAGGCCATCCACGCGGATGTCGCTGACAGTGAAGGGCTCGGCTGCCTGGGCCAGGGCGGGAGCGCCGGTGACGGCGGCGAGGGCGAGGGCCAGCAGGCGGCGATTGGGGAGTCGCGTCATGTCACGTCCGGTAGGAAGGTCGATTTCGTTGGTGCGGGATGCCGACGCTGTAGACGGCAACAACATGGAAAAGTTCATCGCGGGACCAGGCCGAGGATGTCGTTGTAGAACGCCAACCCCATCAGCCCGGCCAGCAACGCCAGGCCGATGTACTGGCCGGCGGCGATGGCACGCTCGCTCAGCGGGCTGCCCTTGACCAACTCGATAAGGTAATACAGCAGGTGGCCGCCGTCCAAGATCGGGATCGGCAACAGGTTGATGATGCACAGGCTGAGTGACAGCAGGGCAAGGAACTGCAGGAACCAGTCCAGGCCGCGTTTGGCTGAAACATTGGCCACGCGGGCGATGGTCACTGGCCCGGAAACGTTCTGCAGCGAGGCTTTGCCGGTGACGATGCGGCCCATCATGCCCAGCGAATCGGCCGCCAGGCGGCCTGTTTCGCGCACGGCCACGGTGACCGCGTCGAGCGGGCCATAGCGCAGCAGGGTGTCATAGGGCGGGCTGAACGAGGTCGGGAACTGCACGCCGATCTGCCAGATCGGCTCGCCCTTGGAATCCTTGCCCTGGCGCGGGGTGACTTCCAGCGCCAGGCGTTCGCCGCCCCGCAGGACCTCGATCATGCCCGGGCCGCCAGCGCGGCCCAGCGTCTGGATCTCGCCGATGACCTGGTCGGCACCGTCGATGCGCTGGCCGTCGATCGCCACGATCAGATCGCCCGGCTGCAGCTGCCCGGCCACCACGGAGTCCGCGGTGAGCGAATCGACCCGTGCCGGTTGCAGCCACGACTGCCAGTACAGGCCAGCCAGGATCGGCACGCGTCGTTCATCGAAACCGGAGGGCAGCTGCGACAGCGGCAGGGTGCGCACGCGCACCTGATCGGCCGGGTCCAGCACTTCCAGCTTCACGTCGCGGCGGTCCATCGCTGCGGCTGTCAGCGCCATGCTGGCCTCGCCGAGGGTGACCACCGGGCGCTCGTCCACGCGCAGCACGCGGTCGCCGCTGGTCAGGCCGGCGCTGGCGGCGATGCCGCTGACACGGCCGATGGTCGGCGAATAATCCTGCTTGCCGATCACGAACATCGCCCACAGCAGCAGGATGCACAGCAGCAGGTTGGCGATCGGTCCGGCGGCGACGATGGCGATGCGCTGCCAGACGGTCTTGTGGTTGAAGGCCTGGCCGCGCTCGTGCGGGTGGACTTCGACTTCGCGTTCGTCGAGGAATTTCACATAACCGCCCAGCGGGATGGCGGCGATGGCGAACTCGGTACCGTGCTTGTCCCGGCGCGACCACAGCGGCCGGCCGAAGCCGACCGAGAAGCGCAGGATCTTGACCCCGCACAGGCGCCCGACCCAGTAATGCCCGAACTCGTGGAACGTGACCAGCAGCCCGAGGCTGACAATCATCCACCAGACCGATCCGATGAAGTCAGTCATGCAGGCTCACAGTGGCGGGCAGGGGCGGCGGCGTCATGCTGGGCGAGGCGGTCGTTCAGGCGGCGTCGATGGCGTTCAGGGTCAGCTGGCGTGCCCGCTGGTCGGCGGACAACAGGACCTCCAGTGTATCGGCTCGCTGGGTCGGCAGTGTTGAAAGAGCGTTAGCAACCAGCTCCGGGATGGTCAGGAAACCGATCCGGCCCTGAAGAAACGCTGAAACGGCCTCTTCATTGGCAGCATTCAGCACCGCCGGCGCGGTGCCACCGGCCTGCATCGCCTGCCAGGCAAGGGCCAGGCAGGGGAAGGCGTCGGTATCGGGGGCCTCGAAATCCAGCCGGCCCTGGGCCAGCAGGTCCAGCCCGGCCACGCCCGATTCGATGCGTTGTGGCCAGCCCAGGCCAACGGCCAGGGTGGTGCGCATGTCCGGCAGGCCCATCTGCGCCAGGGTCGAACCGTCCACGAACTCGACCAGCGAGTGGACCAGGCTCTGCGGATGCACCAGCACTTCGATGCGCTCACCGGGGATGCCGAACAGGTGGTGGGCCTCGATCACTTCCAGGCCCTTGTTCATCAACGTCGCCGAATCGACCGAGATCTTTGGGCCCATCGACCATTTCGGGTGGGCCACGGCCTGGGCCGGGGTGACCTGGGCCAGCGCGGCCCGGCTGCGGCCGCGGAACGGGCCACCGGAGGCGGTCAGCAGGATCCGGCGCACACCGGCGCCGTCAGTGCTGGCGTCGCGCGAGCGCAGGCACTGGAAGATCGCGCTGTGTTCGCTGTCGATCGGAATGATCTCAGCGCCAGCGTGCTGGGCAGTGCGGGTCAGCAGCTCACCGGCCAGCACCAGCGATTCCTTGTTGGCCAGCAGGATGCGCTTGCCCGCGGCGGCCGCGGCCAGCGTGGAAGACAGCCCGGCCGCACCGACGATGGCGGCAACCACGGTGTCGCAGGCATCGCTGGCGGCCAGCTGGTCCAGCGCGGCATGGCCGGCATGCGCCTCGGTGGCCAGTCCGGCATCGCGCAGGCCGTCGCGCAGCTCGGCGAACAGTGATGCGTCAGCGATCACCGCGTGCGCGGGCCTGTGCTGGCGGCACAGCGCCAGCAGCGCCTGCACCTGGCGGCCGGCGGCCAGCACGGTGGCCTGGTAGCGCTGCGGGTGGCGGGCGATCACGTCCAGCGTGGAGGCACCGATCGAGCCGGTGGCGCCGAACACGGCGACCCGGCGCAGGTCTGCGACAGCATTCATGGTCAGAACCCGAAGATTTCCTTGCCGAGTGCGAACACCGGCACTGCAGCCAGGACGCCGTCGACACGGTCGAGCACGCCCCCATGGCCCGGAATCAGGTGGCCCGAGTCCTTGGCGCCCGCGTGGCGCTTGATCAGGCTTTCGAACAGATCACCCAGCACCGAGGCGAACACGGCCACGACCGAGGTGATCAGCAGGCCCGGCAGGTGTGCGGTATCGATGCCGGCCAGCCAGCCCAGGCCGACGGCCACGGCGACACCGGCCAGCAGGCCGCCGAACAGGCCTTCCCAGGTCTTGTTCGGGCTGATGCGCGGGGCCAGCTTGTGCTTGCCGAAGTGACGGCCGGCGAAATAGGCGCCCGAATCGGCCGCCCAGACCAGTGCCAGGGCAGCCAGCAGCCACAGGTGGCCCTGCTTGCCCGGCGGATCGCCGCCAGCATGGATCAGCACCAGCGCGGCCCAGGCCGGAACGATGGCTAGTGTACCCGCCAGCATCTTCACGATGCGCGAGGGTGCCGACGGTTGCGCACCGAAATTGAAGAAGCGAAGCCAGACCAGCGCCGCCAACCACCAGGCGACACCGGCCAGCGTGGTTATCTGGAACAGCACCAGCGTGCTGCCATCGGCCCAGACCAGCAGCACCATCAGCAGCAGGTTCAGCACCAGCAGCACGGTGCGCGCCAGGGTGTCTTCGATGCCGGCCAGCTTCAGCCACTCCCACAGGCCGATCAGCAGCACCGCAGCGGCCGCCGCTGCCAGCCATTGGGTCGGCAGCAGCAGGATCGCGGCAATGGCGACCGGCGCCATGATCAGCGCGGCAAGGACTCGGGTCTTGGTCATGGGCTGGAAGTCTCGGTGGCCAGTGCGGCGATCTGGGCGCTGGTCAGGCCGAAACGACGCTCACGGCTGCCGTAGGCGTCCAGCGCCTGCTGCAGCAGAGCGGGATCGAAGTCCGGCCACAGCGCCTCGGTGAACCACAGCTCGGTGTACGCCAGCTGCCACAGCAGGAAGTTGCTGATGCGGGTGTCGCCACCGGTGCGGATGAACAGGTCCGGTGGCGGCAGGTCGGCCAGGGCGACCTGGCTGCCCAGCAGCGATTCGTCGATCTGTTCGGGCAGCAGGCGGCCGGCGGCGACCTCGGCGGCCAGTGCGCGCGCAGCACGGGCGATGTCCTGGCGGCCACCGTAGCTGGCGGCGATCGACAGGGTCAGGGTGGTGTTGTCCGCGGTGCGCTGCTCGGCCAGTTGCATGCGGCTGACCAGCCCGGCGCCGAAGCGTTCGCGCTCGCCGATGAAGCGCACGCGCACGCCACGCCGATGCAACTCGTCCACTTCGCGGTCGAGCGCGCCGAGGAACAGCTTCATCAACGCATCGACTTCTTCCTGCGGCCGGCCCCAGTTTTCGCTGGAGAACGCGAACAGGGTCAGTGCCGGAATGCCCAGCTCAAGGCAGCGCTCGATGGTGCGGTTGACCGCACGCGCGCCGGCCCGGTGGCCGATCACGCGCGGACGACGGCGCTGCTGTGCCCAGCGCCCATTGCCATCCATGATGATGGCAATGTGGCGGGGCAGGGCGGCCGGCAATGGAGGCGGGACTGAAGGCATCGACTTCAGACCGACAGCAGTTCTTTTTCCTTGTCGGCAACGACCTTGTCGACGTCCTTGATGTTGGTGTCGGTCAACTTCTGGATGTCGTCTTCACCGCGCTTCTTCTCGTCTTCGCTGATCGCCTTGTCCTTGACCAGCTTGGCGATTTCCTTGTTCGCGTCCTGACGGATGTTGCGGATGGCGATCTTGGCGCCTTCGCCTTCCTTCTGCACCTGCTTGGCCAGCTCCTTGCGGCGCTCTTCGGTCGGCGGCGGCATGTTGATGCGGATCGCGGTGCCCAGGGTGTTCGGGGTGAACTCGGCGTTGTAGAGCCCCTTTTCGATCTCCTTGATCATGCTCTTGTCGAACGGCGTGACCAGCAGCGAGTGGGCGTCGGCGTTGGAGATCGATGCGACCTGGTTCAGCGGGGTGCTGGCGTTGCCATAGGCGCTGACCGTGACGCGGTCCAGCAGGGCCGGGGTGGCGCGGCCGGTGCGGATCGAGGTGAGGGTGTGCTTCAGAGCGTCGATGCTCTTGGCCATGCGCGTCTGCGCGTTGTTCTTGATGTCGTTGAGCATCGCCCGGTCCTGGGTGTAACTGGAATCGGGCGATTATAGGCGAATACGGGACGCTGCCGGGCCTGAATCGGCCCGGAGCTCGCCTGGCGCTCAGGCTCAGGCCGGATCGCGGCCCTGGACCAGGGTGCCGATGTTCTCGCCGCTGAGGATCTTCAGCAGCTCGCCCGGCTGGCCCATGTCGAACACGCGCATCGGCAGGTCGCTGTCGCGGGCCAGTGCGAAGGCCGCCGTATCCATCACCTCCAGGCCGCGGCGGATCACTTCGTCGTAGCTCAGGCTGTCGAAGCGGACCGCGTCGCTGTGCTTGTTCGGGTCCTTGTCGTACACGCCATCGACCTTGGTCGCCTTCAGCAGCAGGTCGGCACCGATCTCGATCGCACGCAGCGCGGCGCCGGAGTCGGTGGTGAAGAACGGGCTGCCGACGCCAGCGGCGAAAATCACCAGGCGGCCCTTTTCCAGGTGGCGGATGGCGCGGCGGCGGATGTAGTCCTCGCACACGTCGTTGATCTTGATCGCGCTCATCACCCGGGCCTTGGCGCCCAGCTTCTCGAGGGCGTCCTGCATGGCCAGGGCGTTGATGACCGTGGCCAGCATGCCCATCTGGTCGCCGGTGACCCGGTCCATGCCGCCAGCGGCCAGGCCGGCGCCGCGGAAGATGTTGCCGCCGCCGATCACCAGCGCAACTTCGGCGCCTGCCTGCTGGGCTTCGATGACCTCACGGGCCAGGCGGTTGATGATCTTCGGGTCGATGCCGTAGTCCTCATCTCCCATCAGCGCCTCCCCGGATAGTTTCAGAAGGATGCGGCGATAGGCGAGCTTGGACATGGGGACCTCGGGTGCGTGGAAATCGCGGGCGATTCTACGCGCATGCGGCGTCGGGCCATAGTGTTTTGTGCACTGCGGCGCAAAATCCTGGCGTTCGCCCCGGTCACGTGGGGCGCCCCGTTCAGCCCAGCTCGGCGCCGGCGGTGGCCGAAAGCTCGTCGTGGCCGAGGGCGCCGGGAGAGCGGGCGATCACCCGGTTGCGGCCCAGGTTCTTCGATCGGTACAGCACATCGTCGGCGGCACGCAGCAGGTCCTGCACGTCGGCAAAGCGCTCGTAGCCGCCCTGGGTGGCCACGCCGGCGGAGAAGGTGACGAACAACGGCCCTCCCTCCAGCTCGGCCATCGGCGTGGCGACGATGTTGGCCAGCACCCGGCGGATCACGTCCAGGGCCACGCTTTCGCTGGTATTGGGCAGCAGGGCGACGAATTCCTCGCCGCCGAAGCGGGCCACGGTGTCGCTGTTGCGCAGCTGGCCCTGCAGCTTGCCGGCAAAGGCGCGCAGCACCTCGTCGCCGGTCAGGTGGCCGTGGGCATCGTTGATCTTCTTGAAGTCGTCCAGGTCGATGAAGGCCACCGACAGCGGCCAGCCCTGGCGGCCGGCGCGCAGGAACTCCTGCTCCAGCACCGCCTCCAGCTGGCGGCGGTTGAGCACGCCGGTCAGGGCGTCGCGGTGGGCCTGGTCGGCCAGGCGCTTGGCCCGCGCCTCGAATTCGTCGGCGCGGCGGCGCGCCTGGTCGGCATCCTGCAGCTCGCGCAGGTTGCGCAGGGTGGCCAGCTCCTGCGCGTGGTCGATCAGCTCGCGCACGCGCAACGGCGAGTTCAGGCCGGCCTCGAACAGGCTGGCGATGTCCGGCAGGGCCTCGCTGATGCGGGTCAGCACCTGGTCGAAACGGGCGCTGTCGAGTTCCAGCCGGTCATGTACCTGGTGCAAGGCACGCTCGCGGGCGGCATCGGCATCTTCGTCCAGCCAGATGTCGGCGACAGCGCCGGACAGCTGCACGCAGGCCTGGAACGGCGAATCGGCAGCGTCGTCGTCCTCGCTGTGGCTGATGCTCTCCACCAGATAGCGCGGCAGGCCCCATTGCTCGGCCACCCAGGCGCCGACATCGGCGTGGCTGCAGCCGAGCGCGTCGCGCTCGCGGGCAACCAGGTCCGTGTTGTCACGGGCTTCGCGCAGCAGCGGCAGGTAGCGCTCCGATTCGGCCTGGGCCAGGCACAGCACGCCCAGGTCCTGCAGCAGCCCGGCCAGCATCAGTTCCTCCAGGCGGCGCAGGCCGCGGGCCTGGCCCAGCTGGCTGGCGGCCAGTGCGCTGAGAATGCTGCGCTTCCACGCGCGCTGGCGCAGGTCATGGCCAGCGCCGCTGCCGCCGGTCAGGCCGTCGGTAACGGTGAAGCCAAGGGCGAGGCTGATGGTGGCATTCAGGCCCAGCATGGTCAGTGCCTGGCCGAGGTTCTCGATGCGGCGACGACTGGCGTACAGCGGCGAATTGGCGATGCGCAGCATGCGAGCGCTCAGCGCCATGTCGATGGCGATGATGTCGGCGGCGGTGGCGATGTCCGCTTCCGGGTCCTGTGCCAGTTCGATGATGCGCAGGGCAATACCGGGTGGCGAAGGCAGGTTGCGGCAGAGCGCCAGGGCAGCTGTCAGCTCGGGAGGCATGTCGGGTCGTTCAATTCCATTGGGACAAGAATACCTAGGAATGCATCACAGTCCGTGATTTTCGTTCCTGCTATGTGACTGTGGATTCCCTGCGCCGAGTATCGGCTTGATTCGCGCGCAACGCAAAGGTGCCGGTGTGCGCGGCGTCGGTGTGCGCACCTACAGTTGGAGCATGGGCCTCCCATTGTCCCGGGCATAAAAAAAGAGCCGCGGTTTCCCGCGGCTCCTTCTGGTCGCTTCGCAGCCGGAAGGCTGGAATCAGACCTGCATCGCCTTGGCAACTTCAGCGGCGTAGTCTTCCACCACCTTCTCGATGCCTTCGCCGACGATCAGCAGCTTGAAGCCAGCCACGTCGGCGCCAGCGGCCTTGACCACCTGCTCGACGGTGGTGTCGCCCAGCACGTAGGTCTGGCCGTACAGGGTCACGTCGCTGACGATCTTGTTGATCTTGCCGCTGATGATCTTTTCCAGGATCTCGGCCGGCTTGGCCTTGTCCTTTTCGGACATCTTGGCCAGCTCGATTTCCTTTTCCTTCTCGACGAAGTCGGCCGGAACGTCCGAAGCCTTGTTGTGCGGCGGCTTCAGGGCAGCCACGTGCATGGCCAGGCCACGGGCCAGTTCGACGTCGCCGCCGACCAGGTCGACCAGCACGCCAACCTTGCCGTTGGTGTGGACGTAGGCGCCGACGGTGTTGTTGCCATCGACCTTCACCATGCGACGGATCTGGATGTTCTCACCCAGGGTCTGCACGGCGGTGGCGCGGGCTTCTTCAACGGTGCGGCCATCGGCCAGCTTGGCAGCCTTCACGGCTTCCACGTCGGTGGCGCCCGATGCCAGGGCGGCAGCGGCGACGGCATTGACGAAGGACTTGAAGTTGTCATCGTTGGCGACGAAGTCGGTTTCCGAGTTGACTTCGACCAGCACGGCCTTGCCGCCATCCTGGGCCAGGCCCAGACGGCCTTCGGCGGCCACGCGGTCAGCCTTCTTGTCGGCCTTGGCAGCGCCGGACTTGCGCATGGCTTCAGCAGCAGCGTCGATGTCGCCGTTGGCTTCGGTGAGCGCCTTCTTGCATTCCATCATGCCGGCGCCGGTGCGCTCGCGCAGTTCCTTGACCAGGGAAGCAGTGATTTCCACGGGATTACCTCACGAAAGAAAGGGGTTGGGCCGGCATGGTGGCCGGCCCGTGTGACACGGTCCTGTCACGCGCCAAAGGCTGCGTGCAGGGAGGGTGGACGCCGGGCGTCCACCCCGGGGCCTGGATCAGGCCTGGGCGTCGTCGCCCTTCTTGGCAGCCTTCTTGGCCGGAGCGCGGCGGGCCGGCTTCTCTTCGCCTTCAGCAGCGGCTTCAGCGAACTCTTCCTCACGCACCGAAGCAGCGTGCGGAGCAGCAGCCTTGCCTTCCAGCACGGCGTCGGCAGCGGCGCGGGCGTACAGCTGCACAGCGCGGATGGCGTCGTCGTTGCCCGGGATGGCGTAGTCCACCAGTTCCGGGTTGTAGTTGGTGTCGACCACGGCGATGACCGGGATGCCCAGCTTCTTGGCTTCCTTGATCGCGATGTCTTCGTGGCCGATGTCGATCACGAAGATGGCGTCCGGCAGACGGTTCATGTCCTTGATGCCGCCCAGCGAGGCTTCCAGCTTGTCGCGCTCGCGACGCAGGCCCAGCACTTCGTGCTTGACCAGCTTCTCGAAGGTGCCGTCGGTTTCACCGGCTTCCAGTTCCTTCAGGCGGGCAACCGACTGCTTGACGGTACGGAAGTTGGTCAGGGTGCCGCCCAGCCAACGCTGGTTCATGAACGGCATGCCGCAACGCTCGGCTTCTTCCTTGATGGTTTCGCGGGCGCTGCGCTTGGTGCCCAGGAACAGGACGGTGCCGCGCTTCTGGGCAACCGACGAGATGAAGTTCATCGCGTCGTTGAACAGCGGGACGGTCTTTTCCAGGTTGATGATGTGGATCTTGCCGCGGGCGCCGAAGATGTACGGAGCCATCTTCGGGTTCCAGTAGCGGGTCTGGTGGCCGAAGTGGACGCCGGCTTCCAGCATCTGACGCATGGTGACCTGGGGCATTGCAATACTCCTGATATGGAACCAGCGATTCCGCCCGCGGGATAGGTATGCGGGACGCGTGGAAGCGCGATCGGTTCCGGGGTTGGGCTTCCCTGTTGCCTCCGTGGCCGAACTCCTTGCGGAGCACCCCGGCACGGATGGGGGCAGCAGGTGTGGATTCACCGGTGACGTCCGGTGTGGACGGTCTCCCGCGCACGCAGGCGGCAGGAATCCGGTCGATTATAGCCCGCTCGGTGCGCTCGCTGCAATTGGCGGGTCCGGCACGGTCAGATCGACCACGCGGCCGTCCTGCAGCCGGGCCTGGAAATGGCCACGGGCATAGCCGTCGGCATGGGCGGGGAGGGCCCAGCGGCGCTCCCGGCCCGCCAGCAGGTAGCCGGCCAGTCCCGGCAGCAGCAGGGTGCGGTGGCCATCGTCGGCGACGAACGCAAGATCGTGCAGGCGGGCGTGTACGGTACCTGCGTTGCTCAATCTCAGAAAGGGATGTGACGTACCGGGTTCGATCCCGGCATGCAGCTCCGGCCGCGCCAAGGGCACGGCGTGTCCCCTGAACAAGGGCAGCGAGTACCGTGACAGGTCCGGTTCACTGGGAGCCAGAAGCACCCGGTAGGCCTGCTCGACGGCAATGGGCGACCTCTCCCGGGGCAGCAGCCAGATGCGTTGGCGGGTGCCGGGCGGGAGGTCGAGCCGGGCAGGGCTGGCCAGGATCTGGTCACTGGGCCGCAGCTTTTCCGCGTCGGCCTGCTGTTCCCAGGCCAGGATCCGAACCTCGCCCTGCCAGCGGCCGGGCCCGGGGTTGTACAGCCACAGCTCGCCGTACCCCCCTTCGGCTGGCAGCTGCAGGGTGGTCGGCACCAGGTCCAGCGCCGCCGCGGGCAGCGCCAGCAGCAGTACCAGCAGGCTCAGCAGGGTACGCATCAGTAGATGACGGTCACGGCAGGCACCGCGTCGTCGCTGTCGGCCGGCGGCGCGAGGTCGCGGATCTGTTGCGGAAGCTCGGGCGCGTCGCTGCGTTTGTGCGGTGCCGCGCATCGGGTATTACCGGCATCACCGCTGCAGCCCTCGACCACGGTCAGCCGGATCTGCAGGGGTGTGCTGCCGGGATCGGCCCACGCGGGCGTACTGGCGACCAGCATCGCCCCGATCAGAAGTGCGCGAACCACCTGCCATCCACCGTGCTGTAGGACCCGTTGCGCGGTATCGGCAGGATGCGCCGGAACTGTAGAGCCGAGTCCATGCTCGGCCTGCCGGATGCCAGAAAATGAAGCCGAGCTGGGCTCGGCGCTACAGGGGACTCAATAGGTGATCGTCACCTGCACCAGATCGTTGTAGGTACCGGCCGCGGGCTGGCCGGTGACCGGCGGCACCCGGCCATAGATGGTCAGCTGCTGCGCGCTGCCACTTCCGGTGCCGCCAACGGTATCGACGTTGAGGGTATTGCCCCAGCGCAGGCTGCGCGCGGCATCGCGGTACAGCTCATAGGGGAGGTAGTAGGTGCCGCTGCCAATGGTGGTGGCCATGCGTCGGGTGGTGGAGGCGGCGGGGTTGTTCTGGCCGTTGTTGAGGCTGATCTGGTAGGCAGTGTTCTTCAGGCAGGTCAGCGTGAGCGTGGCGGTCCGGTCGATGTTGGCGGGAATGCTGCCGGTGACGTTGCCGAAGTCCATGCTGGTGGTGACGTAGCTGCCGCATTGCGGCAGCACGTTGGCAGTGGCGGTGAAGCTGAATGCCCCACTGGCGCTGTTGGTGCCGGTCGCGCCGCCGTTGCAGGTGGCCGGCACGGTGGCGGTGCCGAGCAGGACTTCGTTCCAGGCCCAGGTAAGCACCACGTTGGCGCCGCTGAAGGTGCTGCTGTAGGCACCCGAAGCGAGGATCTGGTTGGCAGGGATCTGCGCGAACAGCTGCACGGACTGCGCACCGCTGCCGCCGGTCAGCAGCGGCACGCTGTAGCTCATGGTCAGCTCCTGCGCGGGTGGCGTGCCGTGCGGCACCAGGCCGGTGGCCTGGCTGTAGCTGGCGGTGTTGTACAACTGGAAGTTCATGGTGTCGCTGGTGGAGGTGGACATCGTGCGGAAGGTGGAGCTGCTGCCGCCGCCACTGCCAGCGCCGATACCCACGCAGACGCGGACGCCGGTGGTGGCCAGCAGGCTCAGTGCGGCGGTGGTGCAGGTCACCGTGATGTTCAGCGTTGCCGCCGTAGGGCCGGGAGCGTTGCTGTTGATGTTGCCGAATGGCAGGGTCGGATTGGCCGCCGCCGTGCAGACCGCGGTGGCACTGGCGGGCGCCGCCGCCAGCAGGCCGGCCCACAGCAGCAGGACGAGCAGCAGCATCCTCATGGCGCCACCTCCGGAATACACTGCAGCGGTGCCGGCTTCGGCCGGGCGCCAGACGCCACCACCTTGGGCTGGTCGGGTACCTTCACCCGGCACTGGCCGCGGCTGGTGGTGATGTACAGCACGCTGCCGGCAGCGATGTCTTCCAGGTACAGCAGGCCGTCATAGCCCACCGTGGCCTGGCGTCCATCGGGCAGCTGCACTTCGCTGCCCACTTCCAGTGGCTGCCCGTCCATGCTCTGAAGCGTCAGGCTCAGAGAGGGACGCGAGCGCAACTGGAATGTCACGTGGGTACCGGCGCGCTGGCGCGGCGTCACCCAGTCCTCGATGCGGTCGGCACGCATGTCCTCGGGCAGGTCCAGGGTGTCGATCGAGACCCGGTTGCGTTGCCAGGACAGCAGCGGGCTGACCAGCAACAGGCCACGATCATCGGTGACGCCGATCAGGCGGTTCTCCAGCCGCACCGGCACGCCGCCGACGCCGTTGGTGCTGATCACCGCGAACGCGTCCGAGACCTCGCGTGTGGCGAACGCGTGCCCGCCCATCCAGACCAGGCTGCCACTGGCGCTGCCGTAGGCATAGTTTAGCCCGCCCTGGCGCGAGGCGCCGAACGAGTAGCGGCCAATGTCATTGAGGATGCCGACTTCGGCCAGGCCGCCGTTGCCGTCCTCGCCGTGGCGCACCTGCGCGCGCCAGCCGATGCCGCCTGCACTGCCATCGCCGGGCACCGGCTGGGTGACGTCGGCCACCCAGGTCTGGCTGTCGCCGTTGCGCTGGCTGGACAGGCTGGCCTGGCGGTTGTTGCCCAGGCTGGCGGTCACCGACAGATAGATGCTGCGGTCATCACTGTGGTCCAGGTTCTGGTTCACCGACAGGTAGGCCGACCAGCGCTGGCTCCAGGTGCGCGACCAGAACAGGCTGGCATAGCGGTTGTCTTCGCCATCGGGGTAGCGCAGGCGCAGGTAGCTGGCGCTGAGCGTGCCCAGCCGCAGCAGATCCAGCCCGACCGTGGCCTGTTCGCTGATGCTCGGCGGCAGGTTGCCCTGCAGCGCGCCGAGGTCACGGTAGTCGCCGTGGCTGCGCACGCTGCGCAGGTTGACGTTGAGACGGCGGTTGTTCCAGCTGTAACCCAGTGCCCACTGCCCGCCCTGCAGGCCGTAATGGTTGCTGTGCGCGTAGGCCGCGTTGAACACGCCGGCGCCGCCCAGCAGCCACCAGCCGCCTATGCCGGCCTGGGCCAGGCCACCTCCGCCTTCAGCATGCGCTTCACCGGTGAAGGTATCGCTGATGCCGCCGCGCCAGCTGGCACTGGCCACGGTGCGATCGTCGTAGGCGAAGGAGCGCTGGCCGAAGTCCTCGCGCAGGTTGCCGACGCCGACCGACCAGTCGGACAGGCCCTTGGCCAGCAGTTGCTGGGTGCCATAGAAACTGAAATCCAGTGTCTGCATGCGGCCGAATGCGTCGGTGACCACGACCTGTGCGCTGCCGGTGCCGCTGATGCCTGGCTGCGCGGCCAGCTGGAACGGGCCGACCGGGACCTGGCCGCTGTACTGGCGCAGGCCGTCGACATACAGCTCGACGGTGGAGGGCACCACGGCCTGGCCGAGGAAGCTGGGCGTGGGAGTGAGCACGCGATACGGCTGCAGGCCGTAGTTGCGGCCGATCTGCAGACCGCCCAGGCGCACCGGGCGGGTCCAGTCGACAAAGCCGCTGTAGAAATCGCCGACCTCCAGCGTCATCGCCTTGTCGGGGAAATCCAGGCTCCAGCGCGTATCCAGGCGCACGCTCTCACCGCGCCAGCGACGATCGCCGGGCTGCTGGTAGCGTCGGCTGACCGCGGTGTTTTCGAAGGTACCGTTGCCGACGCCGAACAGGCGCAGTTCCGAGCTCAGGCTGAGGTTGCCGAGCGTATCCACCCGGCTGCCATACACGTCGTAGTTGAACAGCAGTCCGGGTGAGGCACTGCCTGCGGGGGCGCGCGTCTGCGGGCGGCTGAGCACGGTGGTCGGCAGGGTCAGCTGGTCCAGCGGCACGTCCAACGCCAGGGTCTGCAGGCGTGCGTCATAGCGCACCACCGCGCCGCTGATCTGGTCCAGGTACACCGGTGCATCGCCGTTGGCGTTGAAGCCGAGCTGGCGCAGCACGTCGGGGCTGGCCTGCAGGCGGCCACGGTTCTCGATGAAAGGCATCAGGCCGCGTGGGGTGCTGTTGAGCGACACGTCCAGGTACAGCGTCTGGTTGGCGGTCAATGGTGTGGGCGGTGGCAGGATCGCATCGGCGGAGATGCCTGATGCATCGGCGGCGGCGGTGGCCGCTGCGCCGGACACATCGGCGGCTTGGATCGCCGCAGGAGCCAGGGCAGCAAGCAGCGCACCCATCAACGCCTCAGCGAGCCGATGGAGGCGACAGCGGCGTCTGTTCCGACTCGCCATTGAGCTTGGCCGTGATCTGGTCGTTGTCGCGGTCGATCGCCGTGCGCTCGATCGGCCAGCGCATCACCTGCCCGGGCAGCACGTATCCCAGCAGTCCGGGATGCACGATGCGCGGGCGCGTGGCACTGCCCAGCGCGAGATCGGCGATCTGTGCATAGCTGTTGCCCGCGTTGGCCACCTCGACGCCGTTGCGGCCATCGGGCAACTGCACCAGGCGGGCCTGCAGCTGCGGCGCAAGCTTGCCGGCGCCGGGTTGCACGAACACCGGTATCGAATAGCGCAGCACGAACTGCATCCCTTCGGCACGGGTGGCCAGATCGGGCACCTCGTCGACAATCAGGCGGTAATGTTGCTGTGCAGGTGGTGGCGTCCTGTCCGGACGCATCACCCGGACCAGCTGCTGCTGTCCGGCAGCCAGTTCCTGCATCGGCGGGGTGACCACCAGCTCATCGGTGGGCAACAGTTGTTCCTGGCCGTCCTGCTGCACCCAGCGGAACACCCGCACCTGCAGCTTCACCGGCGAGGTGCCGCTGTTGGTCAGCCAAAGCTCGCCGGCACGCTGGCGCGCTTCCAGCTGCAGGCTGGTGGGGGCGACCTGCAGGCTGGTGGCTTCGGCAGGGGCGGCGAGCACCAGGCTCAGGACGAGCAGCGCCACGCCGGTGGCGCGCCACGGGCGGGGTCGGGCCATGCGGGCGTGCTCCATCAATAGGTGATCGTGGCGGTAACCGTATCCAGGTAGTTACCGGTCGCCGGGTTGTTCGTACTGAGGTTCAGGATCTGGCCGTAGACGATGTAGGGCACGGCCAGCCCGGTGCCGATGCCAGCCTGGGTGTTGGTGCCGGAGGTGGCACCCCAGACCAGGGTGTGTGCGGCGTCCTGGTAGAGCTGGTAGCCGACGTAGTTGTTGGCGGTCACCGCGGCGTTGGTGTTCTTCATCCGGCGGGTGGTGACGTCATTCGCGGTGCTGGCGTTGGCACCTGCATTCAGTGAAATCGTGTACGGGGTCAGTGCCGAACACTGGGCGGTGACCGTGCCCTGGCCCAGGGTGGGGGTAGCGGTGGTCGAGGCCGCCGTGCCGAAGTCGACGTTGGTGGCGGCCGCAGCGGTGATGGTGCAGGCCTTGGTGACCACCAGGGTGACATTGAAGGTGGTGGTGTCTGCAGCCAGGGCCGGGCTGGACAGCAGGATCCCGGTCAGGGCCCAGGCAAGCGGGGAACGAAGCGCGGATCGCATGGACAACCTCCCTGACCCGAAGGTCCGTTGAACAAGGCGAAGGCGGCACGTTCGGCACCGCTTCGGCGACGGTGACCCCAGCTTAGGTGGCGTAAGTGTCTGTATTTCGTGATAAACAGGGAGGTGAAAGGGTGGCGGCGATCACGCTTTCACTTTCCTTGCCGGAACCGTGCATGGCCCGGATCGCCAGTTGGGTGGCGTTCGTTCAGATTGTGGCCGGATCGGCGATAATGGGGGCCATGAGCGTGAATCTGAAAACCCCGCAGGAAATCGAGATGATGCGAATCGCCGGCCGCCTGGCCAGCGAAGTGCTCGACATCGTCACCCCCCACGTCAAGCCCGGTGTCACCACCGAGGAACTGGACCGCATCTGCCACGACCACATCGTGAACGTGCAGGGCGCCATTCCGGCCAACGTCGGCTACCGCGGCTTCCCCAAGACCGTGTGCACCTCGGTCAACAACGTCATCTGCCATGGCATCCCCAGCGAAGGGAAGGTGCTCAAGGATGGCGACATCATCAACATCGACGTCACCGTCATCAAGGATGGCTGGCACGGCGACACCAGCCGCATGTTCTTCGTCGGCACCCCGTCGGTGATGGCCCGCCGCCTGGTGGAAACCACCTACGAAGCGATGTGGCGCGGCATCCGCGCGGTGCGCCCGGGCGCCACCCTGGGCGACATCGGCCATGCCATCCAGAGCTATGCCGAAGGCGAGCGTTTCAGCGTGGTGCGCGAGTACTGCGGCCACGGCATCGGCAAGGTCTACCACGATGAGCCGCAGGTGGTGCATTACGGCCGCCCGGGCCAGGGCCTGGTGCTGCAGCCGGGCATGACCTTCACCATCGAGCCGATGATCAACGAGGGCACCCGCTACAACAAGGTGCTGCCGGATGGCTGGACCGTGGTGACCAAGGACCGCAAGCTGTCGGCGCAGTGGGAGCACATGATCGCGGTCACCGAGACCGGCGTGGACGTGCTGACCCTGTCGCCGGGCGAGTCGCAGGTCTCCTGAAGATGCTGCCGGCGAGTTCGCTGCTGGACACGCCGGCCGCGTCGCTTAACGACCCGGACTGGGCTGCTGCCGCGCGCCAGGCGCTGCAGCAGGCTGACGCACGCCTGTACCGCCGCTTCGACCAGGGCGACAACATCGAGCGCCTGCTGGCGCTGCGCGCGCGTGCCGCCGACCATCTGATCCGCCTGGCGTGGCAGCGTTGCCTGCCAGCCGATAGCGGGCTGTCGTTGTTCGCGGTGGGGGGCTATGGCCGCGGTGAACTGTTCCCGCGATCGGACATCGACCTGCTGGTGTTCGGTGATCCGTCGGCACAGTTGGCGCATGAATCCGCACTGGCACGCCTGTTCGCACTGCTGTGGGACTGCGGGCTGGCGGTCAGCCATGCGGTGCGTTCGGCGCCGCAGTGCCGTGAGGCGGCGGCGGACCAGACCGTACTGACCGCGCTGATCGAGGCGCGCCCGATCCTGGCCGATGATGCGGCACGCCGCGCGCTGCGCGAGGCCATCGACGATCGGGAATTGTGGCCGGCACGCACCTTTTTCCTGGCCAAGCTGGAAGAGCTGCGCAACCGCCACCAGCGTTTCGGCGACACCGCCGACAACCTGGAACCGGATCTGAAGGATGGCCCCGGTGGCCTGCGCGATCTCAATACGCTGGGCTGGATGGCGCTTCGCGCGTTCGGTGTACGTGACCTGGAAGCGCTGGTCGGGCTGGGCCATCTCGGTGCCGACGAAGCCGCCGCGTTGAAGCGCGAACGTGCAGTGCTGGCGCGGCTGCGCTTCGGCCTGCACCTGGTGGCGCGACGCCCCGAAGAACGGTTGCGCTTCGATTACCAGAAGACCCTGGCCGCGCGCCTGGGCTTCGAAGACGATGCCGAGAATCTCGGTGTCGAGAAGATGATGCAGGGCTTCTACCGCGCCGCGCTGGTGGTGCGCCGGATCAGCGACCGCCTGCTGCAGCGCTTCGAGGAGCAGTTCGACGGCGAGGCGCAGCCGGAGCCGTTGACCGTGGGCTTTTCCCTGCGCCGTGGCTACCTGGCGGCCAACGAAGCTGACTGGCCGCGCGGCGATATCGGCCAGGTGTTCGCACTGTTTGCCAGCTGGGCCAACAATCCGCAGGTGCGCGGCCTGCATTCGCTGACGGCACGCGCGCTGGCCGAAGCGCTGCCGCTGTTGCCGGCCTACGACCAGGCCGACGTCGATGCGCGCGAGCAGTTCCTGGCGTTGCTGCGCGGCCAGCGCCCGGTCGATACGCTCTCGCGCATGGCGCGGCTGGGCGTGCTTGGCCAGTGGATTCCCGCCTTCGCCCAGGTCAGCGGGCGCATGCAGTTCGACCTGTTCCATGTCTACACCGTCGACCAGCACACGCTGATGGTCCTGCGCAACATCGGCCTGTTCGCCAGCAGCCGTGCCGACGAGCGCTTCTCGATCGCGCATGAAGTGTGGCCACGCCTGCGCAAGCCCGAGCTGCTGCTGCTCGCCGGCCTGTTCCATGACATCGCCAAGGGCCGTGGCGGCGACCATTCGGAGCTGGGCGCGGTGGACGCGCGCGCGTTCTGCCAGGCGCATGCGCTGAGCACGTCCGACACCGAACTGGTGGCGTGGCTGGTCGAACAGCACCTGCGCATGTCGGTGACCGCGCAGAAGCAGGACATCGCCGACCCGGAGGTGATCCATCGCTTCGCCACCCTGGTCGGCAGCCGCGATCGCCTGGACTATCTGTACCTGCTGACCTGCGCCGACATCGCCGGCACCAGCCCCAAGCTGTGGAATGCATGGAAGGACCGCCTGCTGGCCGACCTGTACTTCGCCACCCGGCGCGCGTTGCGCGAGGGGCTGGAGCACCCGGTGCCGGCGGCCGAGCGCGTGGCCGAGGCGCGCGACAGCGTGCGCGCGCTGGTGCGCGAGCGGGGTTACGACGATGCCACCATCGACCGCCAGTTCGCGGTGATGCCGGATGAGGGCTTCATCCGCCTGCGCCCTGAGCAGCTGGCCTGGCAGGCCGCCGCGCTGGTGCCGGTGAAGCAGGGCCAGGCGCTGGTGAAGGTACGCCGGATCAGTGTCGACGACCCCGCGCTGGAAGTATTCGTGCATTCGCCGGACCGCGACGGCCTGTTCGCCGCGATCGTGATGACGCTGGACCGCAAGGGCTACGGCATCCACCGCGCACGCGTGCTGGACGGCCCGGCCGATACCATCTTCGATACCTTCGAAGTGAACCCGGCCGATACCTTTGCCGATGGCAGCAGTGCCAATCTGGAAGCGGCGCTGCGCGAGGCACTCAGTGGTGACCTGTCGCGCCTGCGGCCGTCACGCCGGGTGGTGCCACGGCAGCTGCGGCACTTCCGCTTCGCTCCGCGCATCGAATTCCGCGATGAGCCGGGCGCAACCCGTTTCGCGCTGGTCGCTCCCGACCGTCCCGGCCTGCTGGCCGATGTGGCGTTCGTGCTGCGCAACCAGGGCCTGCGCGTGCATGATGCGCGCATTGCCACGTTCGGCGAACGCGCCGAAGACACTTTCGTGATCAGTGACGAACACGACCTCCCCCTGACTGAACCTGCCCGGCAGCAGTTGCATGACGCGATGCTGGCCTGCCTGGATCCTGATCGAAACGCCGGAGACCCCGCCTGATGGCCACCAAGCCCGCCAAGAAGACCGCCGCGACCCCCAAGAGCGCAGCGGCCCGGAAACCTGCTGCCGCCGCACCGGCCGCGAAGAAGGCCACTGCGCCGAAGAAGGCCGCTGCGGTGAAGGCCCCGGCGAAGAAAACGGCAGCAGCGAAGAAGGCACCGGCCAGGAGCGCCGAAGCCGTCCGCGCCGAAACCATCGCCCGCAAGTCGCTGCGCAAGCCGTCGGCACCGGGTGTGGAAGAGCTGAAGTTTGGTATCGAGAGCGCCTTCGAGCGCCGTGCCACCTTGACCCTGCACGAGCTGGAAGGCTCGACCAAGCCACTGGTCAACCGCGTGATCGACGGCCTGGAGAGCGGTGAGTTCCGCGTCGCCGAGCCGGACGGCCAGGGTGGCTGGAAGGTCAACGAGTGGCTGAAGAAGGCCGTGCTGCTGTATTTCCGCGTCAACGACATGGCGGTGGTCGATGCGCGCCCGGCGCCGTTCTGGGACAAGGTCGAATCGCGCTTCGCCGGCTATGACGAAGCGAAGTTCCGCCGCGGCGGCGTGCGCGTGGTGCCGGGCGCGATCGCCCGCCGCGGTACGTACTTCGGCAAGGACGTGGTGCTGATGCCGAGCTTCACCAACATCGGCGCCTACGTCGGCGAAGGCACCATGGTCGACACCTGGGCCACCGTGGGTTCGTGCGCGCAAATCGGCCAGCACTGCCACCTGTCCGGTGGCGCCGGCATCGGCGGCGTGCTGGAGCCGCTGCAGGCCAGCCCGACCATCATCGAGGACCACTGCTTCATCGGTGCCCGTTCGGAGGTGGTGGAAGGCGTGGTCGTCGGTCACCACAGCGTGATCGGCATGGGCGTGTTCCTCAGCCAGAGCACCCGCATCTACAACCGTGCCACCGGCGAAATCACCTACGGCTACATCCCGCCGTACAGCGTGGTGGTGTCCGGCTCGCTGCCGAGCAAGGACGGTACCCATTCGCTGTACTGCGCGGTGATCGTCAAGCAGGTTGATGCCAAGACCCGCAGCAAGACCAGCGTCAACGACCTGCTGCGCGGCCTGGCCGACTGAAGGTGGCTGCGCCGGAGGATCTGGCGCAGTCCGCGATCTACCGGCATCCGTCCGACACCCTGTTCGGGCGGATGCTGCCGCGCCTGCTGCACGCCCCGCGCTGGACCCGGCTGCGCCGCGCACTATCGCGGCGCTGGCCGATGCCAGCGCTGGTCAGTGATGTGCGCGATGTGGTCTACGTGAGCTGGTGGGTCGACGTGCGCCACGCGCCGATGCCACCGCCAGGCCATCATTACGTGGTCCATGCCGGACGTACGCCTTACACCATCCTCAGTTACCGTCACGGTCACTTCGGGCCGGCGTTGGCCGGGCCGCTGCGTTCCCTGATGCCGTCTCCAAGGCAGAGCAACTGGCGCTGGTACCTGCGTCGTGACGATGCTCCGGACGGGACACCGGTGGTGCTGTTCGACCGCAACGTGATGGACCAGCTGCCCTTCGTCGCCGGCGCGCGTGCCTTCAGCGATGCCATGCAGCCGCATCTGTCCACCCGCTTCGAACATGCGGTGCGCGCCGATGGCGGTGGGCATACCCGGATCGAAGGCGGGCAGGGCAGTGCGCCGGAGCTGTACCTGCAGTGGCAGGCTGCTGCGGGCTGGGAGGACGCGGCATGGACGGCGGCTTTCGGTGGCCATCAGGCCCTCCTGCGTTTCCTCACCTGCCAGGACGAGGCCATCGCCCGTACCTGCGACTGTCGCTGGGCCAGCACCCGCATCGCGTTGCCGGTGGAGATCGACCGCCTGCAGCCGCTGCAGCTGGAAGGCGAGCTGCAGTGCCCGCGCCTGCAGGCGATGGGCGTGGCGTTGCACGAAGGGCTGGCCTTCCTGCTGCCACGGGTGCCGTTCCGGGTCGTGTCCGAGCGCCTGTTGTGAGATTCTGGCCCTCTGTTTTCCAGCATCACAGATGGCCATGAGCACCACTGTCTACGGTTTGAAGAACTGCGATACCTGCAAGAAGGCGACCAAGTGGCTGGACCGCTTCGGCGTGCCGTACACCTTCGTCGACTACCGCGAGCACAAGCCGAGCCCGGAAACACTGCTGGCATGGGCAGCGCAGCTGGGTGGCCTGGCGGCGATGGTCAACAAGTCCTCCACCACCTGGCGGCAGCTGCCGGACAACCGCAAGGCTGCCGATTCCGAGGCCGAATGGAAGCTGCTGCTGCGCGAGTACCCGCAGCTGATCAAGCGCCCGCTGGTGGTCACCGCCGATGGCGCGGTCAGCCAGGGTTTCAGTGACAACGGCTTCAAGGCCCGCTTCGGCGTGGGTGACGCATGAGCGCGGTCCTCGACCTGGCCTGCGAACTGATCGCACGACCCTCGGTGACGCCGGATGATGCTGGCTGCCAGGCACTGCTGGCGGCACGCCTGAAGCAGGCCGGGTTCGAGTGCGATCACCTTCGCCTGGGCGACGTCGATAACCTGTGGGCGACCCACGGCCAGGGCGCGCCGGTACTGGTCCTGCTGGGCCATACCGACGTGGTGCCGACGGGTCCGCGCGAGGCCTGGACCAGCGACCCGTTCACGCCGCAGATCCGCGATGGCGTGCTGTATGGCCGTGGCGCTGCAGACATGAAGGGCAGCGTGGCCGCGTTCGTGGTCGCCGCCGAGCAGTTCGTCGCCGCGCATCCCGATCACCCCGGTACGCTGGCGGTGCTGCTGACCAGCGACGAGGAGGGCGACGCCATCGATGGTGTGCGCCACGTCGCACGGTTGTTCGCCGAACGCGGCCAGCGCATCGACTGGTGCGTCACCGGTGAGCCGTCATCGACCGCGATCCTGGGCGACCTGCTGCGCGTGGGGCGTCGTGGCAGCCTGTCGGCCAAGCTGCGCGTGCAGGGCGTGCAGGGCCACGTGGCGTATCCGGAAAAGGCACGCAACCCGATTCACCAGGCGGCTCCGGCCCTGGCCGAACTGAGTGCGCGGCGCTGGGACGAAGGCTACGAGAGCTTTCCGCCGACCAGCCTGCAGATCTCCAACATCCACGCCGGCACCGGTGCCAACAACGTGATTCCCGGCGAGCTCGAAGTGGATTTCAACCTCCGCTACAACCCGCACTGGGACGCGCCGAAGCTGGAAGCAGAGATCACCGCACTGCTGGACCGGCATGGCCTGCAGTACACGCTGAAGTGGCACCGCAGTGGTGAGCCGTTCTACACCCCGGAAGGCACGCTGCGCGCCACCGCACGTGCAGTGCTGGCCGAGCAGATCGGCCGTGCCCCGGAAGAAAGCACCGGCGGCGGCACGTCCGATGCTCGCTTCATCGCGCCGCTGGGTGCGCAGTGCATCGAAGTGGGGCCGGTGAACGCCAGCATCCATCAGGTGGACGAGAACGTGCGCGTGGACGATCTGGAAGCGTTGCCGAGGCTGTACCAGCGCCTGGTGGAACGGCTGCTGGCGTGAGCCTGCGACGGTGGGTACCGACCGTTGGTCGGCGCGGCCTCTCGCCTGGGCTGTTTTCCTGTGGAGCCGAGCCATGCTCGGCTGGTTTTTCCCGGCAGAAGCAGCCGAGCATGGCTCGGCTCCACTATTCCGAAAAGAGGAAGAACGGCGGCTCGACCGCTTTCTTCCAGTAACTCGGCGCCGCCATGTAGAAGCGCTGCGCCTCGGCCTTGGCAAACCAGCGCGCCGCCGCCTCGGTGTCCTTCTCCACCCCCGGCGCGCTGCGGCCCAGCAGCAGCCCGGCGAAGTACTGGCCGAACACATTGCCCTTCTCACCGGCGCGCTGGTACAGCTGCAGCGCACGTGCCGGATCGCGCGGCAGTCCCATGCCTATCTCCAGCAGCGCGCCCAGGTCCACCTGCGCTTCGGCATCGCCACGCTCGGCGCAACGCTGGATCCGCGCAACCAGCGGATGCACGGTGTCACCCTGTGCGGCGACCGCATCCGGTAGACGTGACGACGAACTCGGGTAGCGCTCGTAGATCATGCCGCGCAGGTCCCAGCGCAGCGCCTGTTGCGTGTCGCCACGCTGACGATAGGCCTTGGCGAGCCCGAAGAACGCATAGGGATTGCCGTGGTAGGCCGCCGCCAGAGAGGCGCGTTCGCCACGTCGCCAGGATGCGCGCAGCACTGGTGCCGGGTTGATGTGGGGGCTGTCGGCATGGCGCAGCGTGCCGGAGATCCAGATCCGGCCCAGTGCTTCTTCCGCCTTGGTATTGTGGAAGGTCCAGGGGGTGACCGCTGCGGCACGCTAGTAGTAGGCGATGGCGCGCGGATCGTTGAAGCGCTCGAAGGTTTGCGCGGTATCGAAGGCACCCTCGAAGCTGCCGTCGGTTCCACGTTGTTCCAATGCCTGCTGCTGGGACTGCGGCAGCGTAGAAGGCGGGGGCAGGGTCTGGCAGGCCGCCAGGCCCAGGCAGAGCAGGGCGGTCAGTGCGCCGGTGCGTCCATTGCGGTGTTGCATTCCTGTTACACGGTTCAGGGCGCGCCATTATGCGCCTCAGGCGTGGTTGCCGACGCAACTGTTGCGCCGCGCCGGAAACCGGGGTAGGGTCGATGCCATGTCGATCCGCCTGGCCACCGCCGTCAATAACAACAACCGCAATAATCTGCGCGCGAATAATCGTGCGCGGCCGATGCGGGACTGCGCCCTGGGTAGATAGACAGCAACACACGCCCGGACACCAGAAAACCCGCATCAGCCGATGCGGGTTTTTTTGTGCCCGGGCGCCGCCCACCCGGGCCTGGATGGCCGGTCGAACACCTTCCCACCCGTGAAATTCCCCAACAGGAGCTCCCCCATGTGTTCGATCTTCGGAATCTTCGGCCTGCAGGCCGGTGACGATCTTCCGGCCCTGCGCCGCCATGCGCTGGAACTGTCGCAGCGCCAGCGCCACCGTGGCCCGGACTGGAGCGGCGTGTACCTCGACGAAGGCGCGCTGCTGGTCCACGAGCGGTTGGCCATCGTCGACCCGGCCGGTGGTTCGCAGCCGCTGCTGTCGGCCGATGGCCAGCTGGCGCTGGCGGTCAACGGCGAAATCTACAACCACCAGCAACTGAAGGCCGCGCTGACTACCGCCTACGACTTCCAGACCGGTTCGGACTGTGAAGTGATCAACGCGCTGTACCGCCAGGGCGGATCGCCGGCGCAGTGGCTGGAGCAGCTCAACGGCATCTTTGCCTTCGCCCTGTGGGACCGTGACAGCGGCCGCGTGCTGGTGGCGCGCGACCCGGTCGGCGTGGTGCCGCTGTACTGGGGCCACGATGCCCAGGGGCGGCTGCGCGTGGCGTCGGAAATGAAGGCGCTGGTCGACACCTGTGCCGACGTCGCGCAGTTCCCGCCGGGCCACTACTTCGACAGTGCCCGTGGTGAGCTGGTGCGCTACTACCAGCAACCGTGGCGCGACTATGCCGACGTACAGGGCCGCCAGGCCGATCTGGCCGAGCTGCGCCAGGCGTTCGAACATGCGGTGGAGCGCCAGCTGATGAGCGATGTGCCGTACGGCGTGCTGCTGTCCGGTGGCCTGGACTCGTCGCTGGTGGCGGCAGTTGCCGCACGCTACGCGCGTCGCCGCATCGAGGACGGTGGCCAGACCGAAGCTTGGTGGCCGCGGCTGCATTCGTTCGCGATCGGTTTGAAGGGCTCGCCCGATCTGGCCGCCGCCGCGATCGCCGCCGAGGCACTCGGCACCGTGCACCACGGCTTCGAATACACCTTCGAAGAAGGCCTGGATGCACTGCCGGAAGTGATCCGCCACATCGAAACCTACGACGTCACCACCATCCGTGCATCGACGCCGATGTTCCTGCTGGCACGACGGATCAAGGCGATGGGCGTGAAGATGGTGCTGTCCGGCGAGGGCAGTGACGAGATCTTCGGTGGCTACCTGTACTTCCACAAGGCGCCGGATGCGCGCGAATTCCACGACGAGCTGGTGCGCAAGCTCGATGCCCTGCACAACTACGATTGCCTGCGTGCCAACAAGTCGATGATGGCCTGGGGCGTGGAGCCGCGCGTGCCGTTCCTGGATCGTGAGTTCCTCGACGTGGCGATGCGCTTCGATGCCGCGCACAAGATGGTCGGTGCCGGGTTCGGTGGCCGTCGCATCGAGAAGGCGGTGCTGCGCGAGGCATTCGATGGCTACCTGCCGGACAGCATCCTGTGGCGCCAGAAGGAGCAGTTCAGCGATGGCGTCGGCTACGGCTGGATCGACGGGCTGAAGGCGCATGCCGAAGCGCAGGTGAGCGACCGTGTGCTGGCGGCCGCCGACAAGCGCTTCCCGCACAACCCGCCGCAGACCAAGGAGGCGTACTACTACCGCCACCTGTTCGAGCAGTTCTTCCCGAGCCGCGCGGCCGCCGAGACCGTGCCGGGCGGCAAGTCGATCGCCTGTTCGTCGCCGGCGGCCATTGCCTGGGACGCCAGCTTCGCGGCGGCGGCCGACCCTTCCGGCCGCGCGATCGCCGGCGTGCACGAGCAGGCGCTGGCCTAAGCCCCAAAAAGGGGACGGAGGGGATTAAGTCGTTTGTGCCACTAACGACTTAATCCCCTCCGTCCCCTTTTTGTATGATCGCCCCCTGCGCATTGGGGAATGTTCATGGACGTACAGGCGGGCGGCGGCATGCGGCCCACGAAATGGGGATGGCGTTATCTGGCCTGGGCCGGTGTCCCGCTGCTGGCCGGCGTGCTGCTGGCGCGGTATGCCGGGCCGGCGGCGCCCGAGGCGGTCGCGCGTGCCACGGTTGCTGCCGAAGGCAGCTGGGCGCAGCACCTGGCGTCACCGCTGGGCCTGTTCCTGCTGCAGCTGCTGGTGCTGCTGCTGGTGGCCAAGGGCGCAGGTGCGCTGCTCAAGCGCTTTGGCCAGCCGGCGGTGATCGGCGAGATGGCCGCCGGCCTGATGATGGGGCCGCTGGTCCTTGGCAGCCTGTTGCCGCAGCTGCATGGTGCCCTGTTCCCGGCCAGCTCGCTGGGCCCGCTGGGCATGCTCAGCCAGCTGGGTGTGCTGATGTTCCTGCTGGTGGCCGGTGCCGAGCTGGACCTGGCGGCGCTGCGCGGGCGCCGGCGTTTTGCGTTCACGGTCAGTCATGCCGGCATCGCGGTGCCGTTCGTGCTCGGCGTCGCCCTCGCAATCTGGCTGTATCCGCAGCACGGCCCGCAGGGCGTAGGCTTCACTGCATTCGCACTTTTCGTTGGTATTTCGATGAGCATCACGGCCTTTCCCGTGCTGCTGCGCATCCTTGCCGACCGCGGTATCACGCAGACGCCGCTGGGGCAGACCGCCATCGCCTGCGCGGCATTGGGCGATGCCACCGCATGGTGCCTGCTGGCGCTGATCGTGGCGGCTGCACAGGCCAGCGGATGGCTGCCGGCCAGCCTCAACCTGCTGTGCGTGGTCGCCTTCGTGGCGCTGATGCTGGGGCTGGTGAAGCCGTGGTTCGCCCGCCAGCAGATCGTGCCGGGCCGTGAAGGGCGCTGGCTGCTCGGCATCCTGCTGCTGTCGCTGGGTAGTGCCCTGATCACCGAGATGCTCGGCATCCATGCGCTGTTCGGTGCATTCGCGGCGGGCGTCGCCGTATCGTCCAACGCGCAGCTGCGCGACCTGTTGATGGCCCGCGTCGAACCGTTTGCGGTAACCCTGCTGCTGCCGTTGTTCTTCGCCATGACCGGCCTGCGCATGCGCGCCGATGCGCTGCAGGCCAGCGACATCGTGCTGTGCGTGGTGGTGATCGCGGTAGCCACGGCCGGCAAGTTGCTGGGCACCTTCAGTGCCGCACGCAGCGCGGGCATGCCCACGCGCGAGGCGTGGCGGTTGGGCGCGCTGATGAATACCCGCGGTCTGATGGAGCTGATCGTGCTCAACCTGGGCTACGAGCTGGGCCTGCTCGGTGACCGCCTGTTTGCGGTGCTGGTGATCATGGCGCTGGTGACCACTGCGATGACCGGGCCGCTGCTGAACCTGATCGAGCGGCGCAGGGGCTGACCCGTTAGCGCCGCGCGGGCATTCTGTAGAGCCGAGCCCATGCTCGGCTGCTTCTGGCGCGGAGCCGAGCATGGGCTCGGCTCTACAGCGTGCAGCGCACCCTTGGGCATGTGGGTGCCGCCGTCAGCGCGCTGGAACCAGCGTCATCGTGTGCTGCGCCTTGCCGGGCAGGAACGGCGTCGGCCGCCCATGCACCCAGTCTTCGTGGCCGGCGCCCCAGTACGGAGACAGTGGATGCCCGCTCTGGCCGCCGGGCATGTGCACGATGCCGTCGGCCTCGTGGCCGGGCGAGACCACCATGCGTTCGGAGGCGCCGAAGTTCGGCGTCTGCACGCGCGGCATATCACGGTCGCCGGGCAGCTGGTCGGCGGGCATGCACAGCCAGCGCTTGGCAACCTCGGGCAACGCTCGTGCGATCGGGTGGCAGAGCGCCGCAGTGTTGCGTTCGCCCCAGGTGCGCTTGGTCAGCGGGCCCTGCTTGGCCAGCTCGCTCTCGGTGCGGCGTGCGGCATCAAGCAGCAGCGTGTCCCAGCTGTCGTAGGCCGGTGGCAACAGGTTGGCGGGGCGCTGCTGCAGCATCGGCCAGGCCACACCTTCCAGCTGCGCCAGGCGCGGATCCAGATAGTCATCGCCCAGCTGCGCATTGGCCGGGGCCAGCAGTGCATCGGACAGGGTATCCATCACCTGCGTGCGGAACGCGCGCACCACCCGGTAGCTGACCGAGCTGGCCGAGGCCCGGCCGCCCCACTGGTGGCTGACGGACTTCAACCGCTTCAGCGCAGGATCGTCACTGCCTTCGATCACGTCATGCAGCAGTGCCCACCAGCGCTGCAGGAACACCGCGCGGTCGTCGAGCTGGATCGCCAGCAGGTCGTGTTCGTCGAAGCGCTCCTGGATCGCCAGCAGGTCGCGGATCTGCCGCGCGCGAGCGCCAAGGTCATAGCCACCGTTGCCGACGGTAGCCAGCGCCTCACCGTCGAGGACGCGACCGTTGGCGGTCCACAGGCGATGGTTGGGGGGATCGATCAATGCCGGTGAGGCATCGCTGCGGATTGGCCATGGCGCGCAGTCCTGGTTGCTGGCGGCGGTGAAGCCGGCCGGTGCACAGCCCGGACCGCGATCCGGGCGGGCGCCGATCAGCCGCCAGGCGATGCGCCCGCTGCGGTCGCCGACCACCAGGTTCTGCGCGGGGATGCCGGCGTGGTCGGCGAACTGCAGGGCACCGTCCAGGTCACCGGCACGGGCCAGGTCACCGAAGTCCAGGCGCACCGCGCCGGGCAGGTGGGCGACCCAGCGCAGCGCATCGCCGCTGCCATCGGCGTGGGTATGCAGGATCGGGCCCCAGGCGGTTTCGCGCACCGGGAACAGCACGTCGGCCTGGCCGGCCACGGCGATGTGTTCTTCATGCACGGTTACCGCGGCGTTGGCCGGTTCAGTGCGGTAATCGGCGGTATCGATGTAACTGTTGGTGAAGCCCCAGGCCACGTGCCCGTTGCTGCCGACGATCACCGCCGGCAGGCCGGGCAGCGAGAAGCCGGTGACGTCGACCTGGCCGCCCGCGGCCTGCGGGTCGGGATAGCGCAGGCGCACACGGAACCACAGGCCGGGTGCGCGCAGGCCCAGGTGCATGTCGTCGGCGACGATCGCGCGGCCGTCGGCGGTGAGTGCACCGGCCACCGCGAAGTTGTTGCTGCCGATGACATCGGCCTCTTCCTGCCCGGTGCCTGGCTTCCCCTTCAACGTGCGCAGATCCAGCTGGCTGGCATCGGGGAGCGTGGCGTTGCCGGTCGGTTCGCCGAACAGCGGTGCATCCCATTCGGTGCCGTCGTGGGCGATCAGCGCGTACAGCGCGGGCGGCACCACTGCGCGGATGCGGCTGAGCGCAAGCTCGGTCTGGTTGTCCGGGTCCTGCAGGTCGGCGTACATGGCCAGCCCGGCCAGCACGCTGTCGCTGGCTTTCCACGGTTGCGGTGACTGCCGCAGCAGCAGGTACGCCCACGGCCGCACGGAAAGGCCGGCCAGCCCTTCGTTGACACCGTCGACGTAGGCACGCACGGCCGCGCCGTTTTCGCCCAGCGCGGCCTGCAGGTTCGCCTCGGTGCGCGCGCGCAGGCGATGCACGCGCATGCGTTTGTCGGCGTCGATGGCCTTCGGTCCGAACAGTGCCGACAGCTCACCGGCGGCGCTGCGGCGCATCAGGTCCATCTCGAAGTAACGTTCCTGCGCATGCACGCGGCCCAATGCACGCATCGCGTCGGCCTGGCTGCCCGCAGTGATGGTGACCACGCCCAGCGCATCGCGCTCGATGGTGACCGGCTTGGCCAGCCCCGGCAGCGCATGCTCGCCGTCCAGGTCGGCCAGGCTGCCGCGCAGCAGCAGCCACAGGACCAGTGCGGTGACCAGCACGATGGCGATCAACACGCCCAGCACCCAACGCCATGTACGTCGCATCGCACGTCCTTTCCGAACTCGTGGGCCGATTGTAGCCGCAGGCGCAACTGCGACTGATTCCGATTAGATCACCGTATTTTGAAATGCGGCACCCTATGTCACATCGATTCACAGGAGCCCCCCCATGAAAGGCAACCCGGACGTCATCGCCTGCCTGAAGGAACTGCTGCGCGGCGAGCTTGCAGCCCGCGACCAGTACTTCATCCATTCCCGCCGCTACGAGGATCAGGGCCTGTTCGCGCTGTACGAACGCCTGAACCACGAGATGGAAGAGGAAACCCAGCACGCCGATGCGCTGCTGCGCCGGATCCTGTTCCTCGGCGGCGACCCGGACATGCGTCCGCATGCCACCGAGCCGGGCAAGACCGTGGAAGAGATGCTGCAGAAGGATCTCGACACTGAATACGCGGTTCGGAACAATCTCGCCGCCGGCATGAAGCTGTGCGAAGAGAACGGCGACTACGTGAGCCGCGACATCCTGCTGGCGCAGCTGAAGGACACAGAGGAAGACCACGCCTGGTGGCTGGAGCAGCAGTTGGGCCTGATCAAGCGCATCGGCCTGGAGCTGTACCAGCTGAGCAAGATCGACGGCAACGGCGCCCCGGCGCACTGAGCCGGCACCGCTCTCTGTAGAGCCGGGCCATGCTCGGCTGCTGTTGGATCCGAGTCGAGCATGGCTCGACTCTACAAAAGTTCTGTCGCCCGCCAGCACCGGAGCACCGCCAGCCAGCTTTCGCCAGCCAGCTGCTCCACCGCCCGCCAGCCGACAACGAAAAAGCCGGGGATTGCCCCGGCTTTTTCGTATCTGACGTCAGGCAAGGCGTGTCAACCGAGGTCGACACCTACCAGGCGGGCGCCTTACTCCACCGACAACCCTTCCACCTTCTGCCAGCCGCGCGGCAGCAGGTGGCCGCGGGTGGCGCGGGCGCCGAGGTAGGCGTCGAGCTCGTTGAACTTCAGCCCCATCGTGCGCTGCCCGCTGCGTACCTGCAGGGTCTGTCCCGGGCTGATCGCCACGATGGCGACCACGCGTTCGGTGGCGAGCTTGGCCTTCGGGATCTCGATGATCTTGTTGCCCTTGCCCTTGTCCAGTTCCGGCAGGTCGTTGGCAGCGATCGCCAGCAGGTTGCCCGAACTGGTCACTGCCACGATGCGGTCGGTGGCGACATTGGCCACTACCGACGGGGTCAGCACCGATGAACCCGCCGACAGGTTCAGCATCGCCTTGCCGGCCTTGTTGCGACCGATCAGGTTCTCGAAGCGGGTGACGAAGCCATAGCCATGACTGGAGGCCAGCACGAAGCGGGTGTCCGGCTCGGCACTGGCCAGGGTCACGAAGCTGGTGCCCGCGGCTGGCGAGAAGCGGCCGGTCAGCGGTTCACCGTTGCCACGCGCGGAGGGCAGGGTGTGCACCGGCGTCGAGTAGGCGCGGCCCTCGCTGTCGAGGAACGCGACCTGCTGGGTGCTGCGCGCACGCACCGCGCCCTGCAGGGCATCACCGTCGCGGTAGGAGAGGGCGGACGCATCGACGTCGTGGCCCTTGGCGGCACGGATCCAGCCCTTCTCCGACAGCACCACGGTCATCGGCTCGCTCGGCACCAGCTCGGTCTCGTCGATGGCCTGTGCGGCCTGGCGCTGCACCAGCGGCGAACGGCGTGCGTCGCCGAACTTCCTGGCGTCGGCGGTCAGTTCGTCGCGGATCAGCTTCTTCAGCTTGGCCTTGCTGTCGAGGATGCCGAGGATCTTCTCGCGCTCCTTGGCCAGCTCGTCCTGCTCGCCACGGATCTTCATCTCCTCCAGGCGGGCCAGCTGCTTCAGCTTGGTTTCCAGGATGTACTCGGCCTGTTCCTCGGACAGGCCGAAGCGCGCGATCAGCGCTGCCTTCGGTTCATCCTCGGTACGGATGATATGGATCACCTCGTCCAGGTTGAGGAAGGCGACCAGCAGGCCTTCCAACAGGTGCAGGCGGCGCTCGACCTTCTGCAGGCGGTGCTGCAGGCGGCGGGTGACGGTGTTGCTGCGGAAGGTCAGCCATTCGCTGAGCAGCATCTTCAGGTTCTTCACCTGCGGACGGCCGTCCAGCCCGATCACGTTGAGGTTGACGCGATAGCTGCGTTCCATGTCCGTGGTGGCGAACAGGTGGCCCATCAGCTGCTCGGCGTCGACACGGTTGGAACGCGGCACCAGCACCACGCGCACCGGGTTGGCATGGTCGGACTCATCGCGGATGTCTTCCAGCCACGGCAGCTTCTTGGCGCGCATCTGTGCGGCGATCTGCTCGATCACCTTCGACGGCGACACCTGGAACGGCAGCGCGGTGACCACGATGTTGTGCGCTTCCTTGGTGAAGGTCGCACGTGCGCGCACGCTGCCGTTGCCGGTCTCGTAGATGTTGCGCAGGTCATTGGCCGCGGTGATGATCTCGGCGCTGGACGGATAGTCCGGGCCCTGCACGTGCTCGCACAGGTCGCGCACGCTGGCATCGGGGTTGTCCAGCAGGTGCAGCAGCGCGCTGACGATCTCGTTGAGATTGTGCGGCGGCACGTCGGTGGCCATGCCCACGGCGATGCCGGTGGTGCCGTTGAGCAGCAGGTGCGGCAGCCGCGCCGGCATCCAGGTCGGTTCCTGCAGGGTGCCGTCGAAGTTCGGTGCCCAGTCGGTGGTGCCCTGGCCCAGTTCGCCCAGCAGCACTTCGGCGATCGGCGTCAGCTTGGATTCGGTGTAGCGCATCGCCGCGAACGACTTCGGGTCGTCGCTGGAGCCGAAGTTGCCCTGGCCCTCGATCAGCGGGTAGCGGTACGAGAACGGCTGGGCCATCAGCACCAGTGCCTCGTAGCACGCGCTGTCGCCGTGCGGGTGGTACTTACCGATGACGTCACCGACGGTGCGCGCGGACTTCTTCGGCTTGGACGCGGCGTTCAGGCCCAGCTCGCTCATCGAATAGATGATGCGGCGCTGCACCGGCTTCAGGCCGTCGCCGATGAACGGCAGGGCGCGGTCCAGGACCACGTACATCGAGTAGTCGAGGTAGGCGCGTTCGGCGTACTCGCGCAGCGGCAGTTGTTCGAATCCGTGGAACACGGGGCGGGCAAGTTCGGTCATGCGGCGTTGTTACCTGTTGTCGGGAGGCGGCGACGGCGGTCGCCGCTCGCAATCCTGTGATTATCCGGATGCGGCGGGGGATGCCAAGCCGCGTGCAGGGTCCAGCCCGGTTTCCAGGCCGTGGCCGGCCCGTGCCAGGTAGCGCCCCGGCGGCAGCCCGAAGTGGCGGCGGAACACGGTGACGAAGGCGCTGGCGCTGCTGAAGCCCAGCGCGTGGGCGATGTCGGCCACGCTGCGGCCGTCGGTCAGCTGGCGCAGAGCCTCGGACAGGCGGGCCTGCTGCCGCCACTGGGCGAAGCTGAGCGTGGTCTCATCGCGGAAGTGGCGGGTCAGGCTGCGCGGCGACAGGCCGGCCCAATGCGCCCATTCGGCCAGGCTGCGCTCGTCGGAGGGGTCGGCCAGCAGCTGCGAGGCGATCTTCAGCAGGCGCCGGTCGTGCGGCATCGGTAGATGCATGCGCTGGCGTGGCGCGGTGCGGATCTCGTCCAGCAGCACCTCGATGATGTGCTGGCGCTCGGGTGTGGTGTCATAGCCCAGCGGCCATTCGCAGATGCGGTCGGCCAGCGCCTGCGCCAGCTTGGACAGGCCCAGCACGCAGGGATCGGCAGGCAGGGTGGCGCAGGCCGGCGCGGCCAGTGCCATGCCCCAGCCGCGCAGCGGGCCGTCGAGGGTGACCGTATGCGGCTCCAGCGGCGGCATCCAGCCGGCCGAGCCCGGCGCCAGTGACCATGTCCCGTGCGAGGTCCGGGTGGTCAGCAGGCCACGTTCGACGCAGATCAGCTGCGCGCGCTGGTGGTGGTGCCAATCCACTTCACGGACCAGGCCCAAGGGGCTGTCGAAGCGGAAAGCGACAACCGGTGGCCCGTCATTGCGCTCGAACCAATCCAGGGCGTCGTCGCGCAACAACCGCTTGGGAGGGGGGATTTCTGCCTTGTTCATCATATCCGCTGGCTGAAATGTGTCATCCATTGGCTGAATTGTACTACCGGGCCACCTGACCAGATCATTAAGGTAGGCGCCTTCATTGATCCAGCCCGCTGCTGCAACACAGCATTCGATGCCAGATCGAATATTTCCATTGAGAAATATTTTTTTTGGAAGAGAATGCTCCCCCATGATCTGTCCTGCAACCACTCCCCCCAGCTTCGGCCTGCTGCTGCGCCAGGTGCGCGACGGCCTGGTCCGTCAACTCGACGCATCCATGGCTGAAGAAGACCTGGGTATCGGTTTCACCCACTACATCGGGTTGAAGGTGCTTTCCAACATGGCCCCGTGCACGGCCAACGAGCTGGCCCAGGCCATCGACCAGGTGCCCAGTGCGGTGACCCGCCTGCTGGACAAGCTGGAGGCGCTGGGCTGCGTCCGCCGCGAACCGCATGCCCAGGACCGGCGTGCGCTGCAGATCGTGCTGACCGATGAAGGCCGCGCACTGTGGGCGCGGCTGAAGCTGCGTGGCGACGCGGTGATGGATTACGCCCTGCGTGATCTTTCCGCCGACGAGCGCACGCTGCTGCTGTCCCTCCTTACCCGAATCCGCGATTCCCTGACGACCCCATGAACCCGATCCCGCATTCCACTCTCCGCCGGTCCGGGCGCGCGCTGCTGGTGTCAGCGCTGGCCCTGGCCCTGGCCGCCTGCGCCAGCAGTCGTGGCCTCAACCCGCAGGGCCACGTGCTTGACGTGGACAGCCTGCACAGCGAACGCACCCTGGCCGACACCGACCTGAGCGCCACCGGCTTCCCGGCGCAGGATTGGTGGAAGGCGCTGGGCGATGCGCAGCTGGACGCCCTGGTTGCCGAAGGCCTGGCCGGTCACCCGAGCCTGGACGCCGCCGATGCGCGCCTGCGCCAGGCCCAGGCCCAGGTCGGCACCGCACGTGCCGATGAACTGCCCAGCCTGTCGGTGTCCGGTGGCTACACCGGCCTGCGCCTGCCCGAGTCGATGGTCGGCAGCGAGATGGGCGGCCGCTACGGCGGCAGCAGCCAGGTCGCCTTCGACTTCAGCTATGGCGTGGACCTGTGGGGTGGCAAGCGCGCTGCCTGGGAAGCGGCCGTGGACGGCGCCCATGCCGCCACCGTCGAAGCCCAGGCTGCACGCCTGAACCTGTCCACCGGCATCACCCAGGCCTATGCCGATCTGGCCTATGCATGGCAGCTCAATGACGTGGCCGAAGAAGAGCTGGGCCGCTCGCAGAAGTCGCTGGAACTGACCCGCCAGCGCCGTAGCGCCGGCATCGACAGCGACCTGCAGGTGCGCCAGGCCGAAGCCCGGGTACCGGCCGCACAGCAGCAGGTGCAGGCCGCGCAGCAGCGCATCGACGCCGCCCGCACCGCGCTGGCGGCACTGGTCGGCAAGGGCCCGGACCGTGGCCTGTCGATCCAGCGCCCGCAACCGCTGAACCCGGTGGCGCTGCAGCTGCCGGGCGTGCTGCCCAGCGAACTGCTGGGCCGTCGCCCCGACATCGTTGCCGCACGCTGGCGCGTGGAAGCGGCCGACAAGCAGATCAAGGTGGCAAAGACCAAGTTCTACCCGAGCTTCAACCTGACCGCGCTGGCCGGCGTGGTCGCCCCGAACGTGGGTGACCTGCTGAAGAGCAGTTCCACCTTCGCCTACATCGGCCCGGCGCTGAGCCTGCCGATCTTCGAAGGCGGCAAGCTGCGCGCCAACCTGGCCAACACCGATGCGCAGTACGACCTGGCGGTGGCCAACTACAACCAGACCGTGCTCGATGCGCTGCGCGACGTGGCCGACCAGGTCAACGCAGTGCGCTCGCTGGCACAGCAGGCGCACTCGCAGCAGCAGGCCGTGGATACCGCGCGCTCGGCCTTCGATCTGGCCCAGCAGCGCTACCGCGCCGGCATCGGCAGCTACCTGGACGTGCTGACCGCGCAGTCCACGCTGTTGCAGTCGCAGCAGCAGCTGGCCGGCCTGCAGTCGCAGCAGGTGCAGACCTCGGTGCGCCTGAGCAAGGCGCTGGGCGGTGGTTTCCAGCCCGCTGACGCCGACCGCGCACCGATCGCCTCCCATTCCGATTCCTCGCATTCCTGAAGACTTCCGCCATGAGCCAGACCCAAGACACTGCGGCCCCGGCCGCCTCCAACCGCCGCGGCAACCTGCTGCGCGGCCTGTTCGTGATCGTCGTGCTGCTACTTGCCGCACTGGCATTGTGGTACTTCATGTTCGGCCGTTGGTTCGAAGAGACCGACGACGCCTACGTGCAGGGCAACCAGGTGCAGATCACCCCGCTGGTGGCCGGTACCGTGGTCGCCATCAACGCCGATGACGGCATGCGCGTGGAGCGCGGCCAACTGCTGGTGCAGCTGGACCCGTCCGATACATCGGTGGCGCTGCAGCAGGCCGAAGCCAACCTGGCCAAGACCGTGCGCCAGACCCGTGGCCTGTACCGCAGCGTGGAAGGTGCGCAGGCGGACTTGAACGCCCGCCAGGTGACCCTGAAGCGCGTGCGCGACGACTTCGCCCGCCGCAAGGACCTGGCCGCCACCGGCGCCATTTCCAATGAAGAACTGGCCCACGCCCGTGACGAGCTGGCCGCTGCCGAAGCCGCCGTGGCCGGTTCGCGCGAGACCGTCGAGCGCAACCGCGCGCTGGTCGACGACACCGTGATCGCCACCCAGCCGGACGTGCAGGCGGCCGCCGCGCAGCTGCGCCAGGCCTTCCTCAACAACGCCCGCGCCGGCATCGTCGCGCCGGTCACCGGCTACGTTGCCCGTCGTTCGGTGCAGGTCGGCCAGCGCGTGCAGCCGGGCAACGCGCTGATGGCGGTAGTGCCGACCGAGCAGATGTGGGTCGAGGCCAACTTCAAGGAAACCCAGCTGCGCCACATGCGCCTGGGCCAGGAAGTGGAGCTGAAGTCGGACCTGTACGCCGGTGACGTGAAGTACAAGGGTCGCATCCAGAGCCTGGGCCTGGGCACCGGTTCGGCGTTCTCGCTGCTGCCGGCGCAGAACGCCAGCGGCAACTGGATCAAGATCGTGCAGCGCGTGCCGGTCCGCATTGCCATCGATGCCAAGCAGCTGGCCGAACACCCGCTGCGCATCGGCCTGTCGATGAAGGCCGAAGTGAGCCTGCGCGACCAGAAGGGCGAAGTGCTGCCGAGCACTCCGGCCAAGGGCACGGTGTTCGACACCGATGTGTATGCCAAGCAGCTGCATGATGCCGACGAGGTGATCCACACGATCATCCAGGGCAACCTGCCGCAGCAGGCGAAGGTGGGCTGAGGTCGCCATGTCCGCACAAGCTCCAGCCGCGCCCGGCGCTCCGGGTGCACCGGCGGCGCCGGGTGCGGCCTCCGGGTTCCTGCCGCCCAGCGTCGCCCTGTGCACCGTGGGCCTGGCGATGGCGTCGTTCATGCAGGTGCTCGATACCACCATCGCCAACGTCTCGCTGCCGACCATCGCCGGTAATCTTGGCGCCAGTTCGCAGCAGGCCACCTGGGTCATCACCTCGTTCGCGGTCAGCACGGCCATCGCGCTGCCGCTGACCGGCTGGCTCAGCCGCCGCTTCGGCGAACGCAAGCTGTTCGTCTGGGCCACGCTGGCCTTCGTCATCACCTCGCTGCTGTGCGGCCTGGCGCAGAGCATGGGCATGCTGGTGCTGTCGCGTGCGCTGCAGGGCTTCGTGGCCGGTCCGATGTACCCGATCACGCAGTCGCTGCTGGTCTCGATCTATCCACGCGAGAAACGCGGGCAGGCGCTGGCACTGCTGGCGATGATCACCGTGGTGGCGCCGATCTGCGGCCCGATCCTCGGTGGATGGATCACCGACAACTACAGCTGGGAATGGATCTTCCTGATCAATGTGCCGCTGGGCATCTTTGCCGCGCTGGTGGTGGGCAACCAGCTGAAGGGGCGTCCGGAGCACATCGAGAAGCCGAAGATGGACTATGTCGGCCTGGTCACCCTGGTGATCGGTGTCGGTGCGCTGCAGCTGGTGCTCGACCTGGGCAATGACGAGGACTGGTTCTCGTCGATGAAGATCGTGGTGCTGGCGTGCGTGGCCGTGGTCACGCTGACGGTGTTCCTGATCTGGGAACTGACCGACAAGGATCCGATCGTCGACCTGAAGCTGTTCCGGCATCGCAACTTCCGCGCCGGTACGCTGGCGATGGTGGTGGCGTACGCGGCGTTCTTCAGCGTGGCCCTGCTGATTCCGCAGTGGCTGCAGCGTGACATGGGCTACACCGCGATCTGGGCAGGCCTGGCGACGGCGCCGATCGGCATCCTGCCGGTGATCATGACCCCGTTCGTGGGCAAGTACGCCTCGCGCTTCGACATGCGGATGCTGGCTACGATTGCATTCATCGTGTTGTCGATGACCAGCTTCCTGCGTTCGAACTTCAACCTGCAGGTGGACTACACCCACGTGGCCGGCGTGCAGCTGATCATGGGCATCGGCGTCGCGCTTTTCTTCATGCCGGTGCTGCAGATCCTGCTGTCGGACCTGGATGGGCGTGAGATCGCGGCGGGCTCCGGCCTGGCCACCTTCCTGCGTACGCTGGGCGGCAGTTTCGCGGCGTCGCTGACGACGTGGCTGTGGGCGCGGCGCACCCAGGTGCACCATGCTGACCTGACCGAGCACATCTCGGTCTATCAGCCGGGCATGCAGGACCAGGTGACGGCGATGGGGCAGGGCGACCTGCAACATGGTGCAGCGGTATTGAACAACATGATCAACCACCAGGCATCGCAGATGGGCTTCAACGACATCTTCTTCCTGCTGGGCTGGATCTTCCTGGCGATCATCGCGTTCCTCTGGCTGGCCAAACCGCCGTTCGGCGCAGGCGCAGGTGCGGCCGCCGGCGGCGGGCACTGAAAACTCCCTGGAAACACGTGCTGTATTTTGACCCCGCCGCAAGGCGGGGTTCTTGTTTGTGCAACGCGGGGCGCACGGGCCCTGCCGTTGGGGGAGTGCAGCGGCGCAGGTTCAGCGCGTGCGATAGATGCGCTTGAATACCACCCGATCACGGAACAATCGGGAAACGGCCCACATTCCCGCCACAAGTACGGCGCCGCACGTGATCCAGCCGGCAGTGGCCTGCAATCGGCTGCCGACCAGTGCGCCGCAGATGATGGCGGCGACAAAGACGAACATTACGGCCTCCTTCGATGCGCCGTAGTGGACCTCGGCCTGGCATCCCACGCATACGCGTACGCCGTGGTTCGAGCCGGTGTAGCAGTGAGGGCAGATGATGTTGCGCTGCATTGGGGCGTCCTTTGGGGAAAGGGGGGGCGCTGGTCAGGTCGTGGCGATAGACCTGCAACCGGCTCCCGTAAAGTTGCCTTCCACCGAAAAGGAATCGGGTAGATCTCCGACTAAGAAAGGTACGAATTGAACGCGTAACGTGACGCCTGGGTGGTGCGAGATACGACAGTTCGAGCGGTAGATGCGATGCCACGCTCGCCAAACCCCGGAAACGAAAAAACCCGCTTTCGCGGGTTTGATCATCTTGAGTCGTGGTGCCCAGGAGAGGACTCGAACCTCCACGGTTTTACCCGCTAGTACCTGAAACTAGTGCGTCTACCAATTCCGCCACCTGGGCGACTCAGGAGACGAATTGTGCGGTACGGCAGAGGATGTGTCAACAACATTTCACAGCTTTTTCTGCGGCTGCACGCCCAGGTGAAGCAGCAGGCTGCGCATTGCCGATGACAACTGCGCCCACTCGGCAAAACAGGCGCACAGGCGGCGCTGTGCCCACGCATCGGCGAGCGGTACGGCGACGGTATGCGTGCTGCGCCGATGCTGGCGGGCGATGGTCCGCGGCACGATGCCGATACCAATGTCGTGGCCGACCATGATGCACACCCCTTCGAAGGTCTTCATGCGGATGCGCACGTCCAGGCGCCGCCCGATGTCGCGTGCCTGGTCCTCGATGTAGGTCTGCAGTGCATTGCCATCGGCCAGGGCGACGAAAGTCTCGCCGGCAACATCGGCGAATGCCAGGCTGCGCCGCGATGCGAGGCGATGGTCTGCGGGCAGCAGCATCACCAGTGGATCTTCGGCCACCACATGCTGCTGCAGGCCGGCAGCGTCGACCGCATCACTGATGATGCCGGCCTCGGCCTGGCCAGCGCTGATCGCACGCACGACTTCGGGGCTGGTGCGCTCCAGCAGTTCCACGTGCAGGCGTGGGCGTTCGGCCAGCCACGGTGCCAGCCGCGAGGGCAGGTAGTTGGTCAGCGCAGCGGTATTGGCATACAGATGCAGGGTACCGCGCGCGCCATGCGCGAATGCCTGCAGTTCGCCGCGCAGCTGCGCCTGCTGCTGCAGGATCAGGCGTGCATGGTGGGCGAGGGCGGCGCCGGCTTCAGTCAGGCTGACGCCACGCGGATGGCGGTTCAGCAGCACGGTGCCGGCATCGGCTTCGATCGTGCGCAGGCGTTCGCTGGCCGAAGCCAGGGCCAGGTTCGCCTGCGCCGCGCCGGCCGTGATGCTGCCCGCCTCGGCAATCGCCAGGAACAGGCGCAGGTCGGCGATATCCATCCGCATGTCATGCCCTCATCGCAACGCCCGAGCCTTCGGATCAGCCGAAGGGTGGGCCGGGAAGACCGCATTGTGCGCCGGGCGACGGCCCGATCCAATCAAGGCATGAATGAATCGATGTACTTCTACGCGCTGCTGGTGGTGGTGTTCGTGCTGGCTGGCGTGGTCAAGGGCGTGACCGGCATGGGGTTGCCGACCGTGGCGATGGGGCTGCTCGGTGGCGCGCTGTCGCCGGTGGCGGCGGCATCGATGCTGTTCATCCCCACCTTTGTCACCAATGCGTGGCAGCTGTTGTCCGGGCCGTCGCTGGGCCCCATCGTGCGGCGCCTGTGGCCGATGATGCTGGCGGTGGTGGTGGTGACACTGGGTTCGGCGGCGCTGCTGGTGCGGGTCGATCGCACCTGGTCGCGGGTTGCGCTGGGAGTGGCGCTGGTGGTCTATGCCGTCTATGCCCTGCTTGCACCGGCGTTCCGCGTGCCGCAGCGGCGCGAGCGTTGGCTGGGGCCGCTGGTGGGGGCATTGTCGGGCGTGGTGACCGGCGCCACCGGCGTGTTCGTGATGCCGGCGGTACCGTATCTGCAGTCGCTGGAATTGCAGCGCGAGGAGCTGGTGCAGGCGTTGGGGCTGGCCTTCACTGTGTCGACGATTTCGCTGACCACCGGCCTGGTGCTGCATGGCGCATTCGGCATCCAGCAGCTGGGGCTGAGTGCGTTGGCGGTGCTGCCGGCATTGCTGGGCATGTGGCTGGGGCAGGTGATCCGGCAGCGCATCAGCGCACGGGTGTTCCGCGCCTGTTTCCTCGGGTTCCTGCTGCTGCTTGGGCTGGAGCTGGTGTTGCGGCCGCTGTTCTGATGCCGGTGGCCGCAATGCCGGATTCCGGGCATGAAAAAACCCGCTTTCGCGGGTTTTTCTCACTCTCGACGTGGTGCCCAGGAGAGGACTCGAACCTCCACGGTTTTACCCGCTAGTACCTGAAACTAGTGCGTCTACCAATTCCGCCACCTGGGCGTCGAGGAGCGAGATTATGGGGTGTTGTGACGGGGGTGTCAACACCTGTGCCCGGTATGCCTGCGAGGGGGCTCACAAGGGCAGCCAGGCCCCCATGCATCCCACCCGTTTGCCGTCTGGATTGCCGCACGTTTTGGCCCGATGATGCAGCGCTGACCGATGCGGCGCAGGGAGCATGCCTGCCGTGGTCGGGTTGGAAACGAGATCCTGGCATGCAGCAGCAAGGAGTGAATGGTGGAGTGTCGGTCGTGCGGTGCGCCCCTGCGGGCAGCAATGCGGGTGTGTGCCTACTGTGGAAGCCTGGCGGAAGAGGCAGCGGCGGTCGGGCCCGCGATGGATGCCGGGAGTGCCGGCGAAGCGGAGCCGCGTGCCCTGGAGGCCTCCTTGCGTCGCGAGCTCGCGTTTCTTGTCGAGCAGCAGGTTGAAACCGGTCATCCGAGCATTGCCCGGAAGATTGAAAACGTCGAGCGGAGGCTCGGCGCACTTTTGCAGCAAACAGGGGGAGTGTAAGTGTCGGATGCAGCAGATTCCTTCGTCGAGAAAACCTTCGACGAGTTCACCGAAAAGACCGAAATCACGCATGTCCAGCAGTTCATGTGGGGAGAGGGCAACCTCTACATCCGCGATTACCTGGACGAGGTCGCCATCAGCTCGGAAAATCTGAGCGCGTTCAATGCCCGGTTTACACTGCGGCGTGTCAAGACGGCTGAGCTCGATGTCCTTGTGCTCGATTGCGTGGTGATCCGTGCCGATGATTGGTTTCATGCGCGCGATGGTGTGATCATCTTCAATTGCGACCAGGTCAATCAACGGGTCGAGTTCACCGAGCAGGACACCCAGGTCGAGCACATCGGTGGCCAGCTGTTCTGCTTCGAGAATGGGCGTTACATCATCTCCGAAGCGCTTCTGAAGACGATCTGCGCTGCTCAGGTCCTGAAAGTGCGCATCCAGGGCGCGACCGTCCATTCGGATCCGCCGCTGGACTGGTGCCAGGGATTCCAGAAGTACTGCAGGCAGTTCTACAACAACGTCTACGATGCCAGCGCCTGGCCCGAAGCGGTGGCCGGTGGCCTGCCGCCGCCGGCGAAGACGGGGTGTTTCATTGCCACGGCGGCCATGGGCTCATATGAGGATGGCAGCGTGCGGGTGCTGCGGCGGTATCGGGACCGCGTGCTGCGCAGGACAGCGGCAGGCCGCCGCTTTGTCAGGCTCTACTATCGCTGCTCGCCGCCGGTGGCTCGCCTGATCGAGGGCAGTGCGCTGGCCCGTGGCGCTACGCGGGTGCTGCTTGTTGCACCGCTGGCTGCGTGGGCGCGCCGTCGCCTGTCTGCCAACATGATCGAGGCCTGACTGCATGGCGCTCATTGATGTCGTTGCGTTCGAGAACACTGCGCAGGACTTCGTCTGGAAGTTTCCCTCCACCCGCCTGAGGCGGGGTTCGCAGCTGGTGGTGAAGCCTGGCCAGGTCGCGTTCTTCGTCTACCGCGGCACCATCCGCGAGGAGGTGCGCGAAGGGACGATTACGCTCGATACGCACAACCTGCCTTTCCTGACCACGCTCACCAGCGTGCCGTTCGGAATGGACAGTCCGTTCCAGGCCGAAGTCTGGTTCGTCAATCTCGTCTCGAAGCTGGACAACCTGTGGGGGACCCGTCGCCCGATCCAGCTGGAGGATCCCCGATACGGCGTGGTCGTGCCGGTGCGCGCCTATGGCCAGTACGGTTTCCGGATCACCGACGCGCGGCGGTTCCTGGAGTCGCTGGTGGGGGCGGGGACCGGCTTTTCGGCCGGGCAGGTGGTCGAGTACTTCACCGGGGTGGTGCTGCAGGCCGTCAACGTGCACCTGGCGCGCGCGCTGACGACGCTGCGCATCTCCGTCGTCGAAGCGTCGCTGCACCTTGAGGAGATTGCTGCGCAATGCAGTGCGGCCATCGATGAAGAGATGGGTCAATTCGGCGTCAGCGTCGTCAATTTCTACTTCCACTCGGTCAACGTACCGGAAGACGATCCGAGCTTCCGGCGGCTGAAGGAACTGAAGGAAAAGACGGCTGAGCTGAACATGCTGGGGCGCGATATCTACCAGTACGACAGGTCGATCGACGTGTTGAAAACCGCAGCGGCCAACGAAGGCAATCCGGCGGTGCAGGCCGGGCTGGGGCTCGGTGCTGGCCTGGGGTTGGGGCGGGGCATGGCAAGTCAGCTGGATGCGCTGACGCCGCGTCTGCCGGCACAGCCTCCCTCGCTTCCTGTCGCCACGCAGTACTTCCTGGCCGTGGACGGCAATGCGTCGGGGCCTCACGGCCTTGAGCAGGTGTTGCGCCTCCTGCGTGAGCGTCGCATCACTGTGGAGACACTGGTCTGGCATGAGGGATTGCCTGCCTGGAAGGCGGTGCGGGAGATCCCGCCGCTTGCAGAAGGGGGCATGCCACCGATCCCGGGTGGCCCGCCGCCGCTGCCCTAGCGCCTCTACCGGTTATCCGCCGGGACGCCGATGGCGGCGTCCCGTTTCCATGCCGCCATTGCTGGCGTGGGGGACGGGCATAACGCAAAAACCCCGCCATGGCGGGGTTCTGTGCGGCCGAAGCCTTGAAACGTGGTGCCCAGGAGAGGACTCGAACCTCCACGGTTTTACCCGCTAGTACCTGAAACTAGTGCGTCTACCAATTCCGCCACCTGGGCGTTCCAGAGGCGCAATTGTGAAGATGAATCCGCAGGCTGTCAACGACTTCCTGAATATTTTTCACGCAAGGCCTTCAAGACGGCCACTGACCCGTTCTGCACGCCGTCAACGGCTACCATGTAGGGCGATGACTACCAAAAAACCAAGCAAGGGCGGGAGCACCTCCCGCAGCCAGGGCCCGAAGAAGGGCGCCAAGGCGGGCGCAGCCCGCACCACCAAGCCGGGCAAGCCGTTGCCGGGCTGGTTCCCCGAATTGAATGAGGGCGGCGCACCACCGCGTGGCCGCAAGGTCCGCAATACCGACGCGCCAGGCCCGACCCCGGGCCGCAAGCTGCCGCCGACCGGCAAGGTGATCGACGATCCCTATGCCGCGCGTGAAGCGGAGAAATACGAACAGCCCATCGCCAGCCGCGAGGCCATCCTGGCCCTGCTGGAGCGCTGCGAAGGGCCGCAGACCGCCGAGGAACTGGGCGCACGCCTGGGCCTGACCGCACCCGATCGTGCCGAAGCGCTGTCGCGCCGGCTCGGTGCCATGGTCCGTGATGGCCAGCTGGTGCAGAACCGCCGTGGCGGCTTCGCCCCGATCCAGACCCTGAACCTGGTCACCGGCGTGGTGATCGCCAACCCGGAAGGGTTCGGCTTCCTGCGCCCGGTCGAGGGGGGCGACGACCTGTTCCTGCCCCCGTATGAAATGCGCAAGGTCATGCACGGTGACAAGGTGCTGGCCCGCGTGACCGGCATCGACCACCGTGGCCGTCGCGAAGGCAGCATTGCGCGCGTGCTCGAACGCGGCATGACCCGCCTGATCGGTCGCTTCAGCATTGAAATGGGCATCAATTACGTGGTGCCCGATGACAAGCGCATCCAGCGCAACGTGCAGGTACCGCCGGACCAGACCGGTGGCGCGCGCGATGGCCAGCTGGTGGTCTGCGAACTGACCCAGGCGCCGGACAGCCGCCGCCCGCCGATCGGCCGCATCATCGCCGTGCTCGGCGACAAGCTGACCGCATCGCTGGTGGTGGAGACCGCCATCCACGGCCACGAGCTGCCGTTCGAGTTCCCGCAGGAGGTGCTGGACGAAGCCGCCTCGGTGCCGATGGTGGTTGAACCGGCGATGATCGGCGACCGTGTCGATCTGCGCAGCACGCCGCTGGTCACCATCGACGGTGAAGATGCCAAGGACTTCGACGACGCGGTGTACTGCGAGCCGAATGCCGACGGTTTCCGCCTGGTGGTGGCGATTGCCGATGTTTCGAACTACGTCCGTCCCGGCACGCCGCTGGACGAGGAAGCGCAGAAGCGTGCGACTTCGGTCTACTTCCCCGGCTTCGTGGTGCCGATGCTGCCGGAGACGCTCTCCAACGGCATCTGTTCGTTGATGCCGAAGGTCGACCGCATGTGCTTCGTCTGCGACATGCAGATCGACCGCGACGGCCTGGTGACGCATTCGCGCTTCTACGAGGCGGTGATGAACTCGCACGCGCGCCTGACCTATACCCAGGTGTGGAAGGCGGTGGGCGAGGACGATGCCGATACCAAGGCCTGGATGGGTGACCTGCTGCCGCAGGTGCAGCGCCTGCACCAGCTGTACAAGGTGCTGTCCAAGGCGCGCGCCAAGCGCGGTGCCATCGAGTTCGAAAGCAGTGAAGTACGCTTCGTGCTGGACAACCGCGGTGAAGTGACCCAGGCCGGCATGCTGGTGCGCAACGACGCGCACAAGCTGATCGAGGAATGCATGATCGCGGCCAACGTCGAGGCAGCGAAGTACCTGCTGTCGCGCCACGTGCCGGCCCCGTACCGCATCCACGAGAAGCCGCCGGAAACCAAGTACGCCGACCTGCTGGAATTCCTCAAGGAGTTCAAGCTGAGCCTGCCGCCGTGGTCCAAGGTGCGCCCGGGTGACTACACCAAGCTGCTGAAGAAGATCCGCGACCGCCCCGATGCCACGCTGCTGGAATCGGTGCTGCTGCGCAGCCAGAGCCTGGCGATCTACAGCCCGGAGAACCACGGCCACTTCGGCCTGGCGCTGGAGGCGTACGCGCACTTCACCTCGCCGATCCGTCGCTATCCCGACCTGCTGGTGCACCGCGCGATCAAGCATGCGCTGTCCGGCAAGCCGTTGGACAAGTTCACCTACAACGCGCGCGAAATGGCTGCGCTGGCGCTGCAGTGCTCCGAGCGTGAGCGCCGTGCCGATGAAGCCGAGCGCGAGGTCGACGAGCGCTACCGCGCGGCGTGGATGGAAAAGCACGTGGGTGGCCAGTTCGATGGCGTGATCAGCGGCGTGACCAGCTTCGGCCTGTTCGTCGAGCTGGATGAGTCGAAAGTGCAGGGCCTGGTGCACGTGACCCAGCTGCCGCAGGACTATTACAAGTTCGACGCGACCCGCAAGACGCTGACCGGCGAGCGCCGCGGCAGCAGCTACCGTCTGGGCGATCGCGTGCGGATCCTGGTGCTGAAGGCCAGCATGGAAGAACGCAAGATCGACTTCCGCCTGGTCGAGCACAAGGGCGAGGACGAAGGCGAGGGCCTGCCGCCACTGCCGGAGCGCGGCAAGCCGGCCAAGCGGACGAAGAAGCAGTATTGAAAGGTGTGCCGACCAACGGTCGGCACCTACTTCAGCTGGTGGGTGCCAACCGTTGGTTGGCACATCCCTCACCCGGTAGGTGCCAACCTTGGTTGGCACGACGTTACGGAGGACCGCAGATGCAGGGTCAACCCGAATACAGTGGCGGCTGCCAGTGCGGCGCGATCCGCTTCCAGGCGCGTGGCGCGCTCACCGACAGCTCGATCTGCCATTGCCGGATGTGCCAGAAGGCCTTCGGTGCCTACTACGCGCCGCTGGTCTCGGTGCGCGGCGTGCAGTTCAGCTGGACCCGCGGCCAGCCGCGCTATTTCCAGTCGTCCAACGTGGTGCGGCGTGGCTTCTGCGCTGACTGCGGTACGCCGCTGACCTACGAGGCGCCGGACGGCGTGGCGGTGGCGGCCGGTGCCTTTGACGAACCCGAGCGCCTGCCGCCGACGATCCAGTACGGGGTCGAGCGCAAGCTGCCGTTCGTCGATACGTTGGCCAGCCTGCCGGCCCGTCGCACCGAGGAAGACATCGCCGCGCTGGATTTCCTGGCCACGATCGTGTCCCACCAGCACCCCGATCACGACACTCCGCACTGGCCGCCGCGCAGCCGGTAACGCACCTGTAGAGCCGAGCCCACGCTCGGCTGGCAGGTCGTCGCAGCCTGAACCCAGGGCCGCCGGGTGCAGGCTCGGCTCTACAGGCGGGCCCGCCGCAGCGCCCGGCCCGCCGATGCTCTACCATAGCCACCCCCTTTCCGGTCCCCGCCCGCATGAGCAAGAACAGCCAGTGGATTGTCGGCGTCAACGCCGTCGCCTCCTCCATCGAGAACGACGCCGAGAACGTCCGCGAAGTGCTGGTCGAGGCCGGTGCGAAGAACCCGCGCCTGACCGAGATCGAGGAAAATGCCCGCCGCAAGGGCATCGACGTGCGCAAGGTGAACAGCCAGGCGCTGGATGGCGTGGGTGGTTCGGTGCGCCACCAGGGCGTGGCCGCGCGCTATGCCGCCGCCCGTACCTACAGCGAGAACGAGCTGGAAGGCCTCGTCACTGCAGCCGAAGGCAAGGCCCTGCTGCTGGTGCTGGACGAGGTGCAGGACCCGCACAACCTCGGCGCCTGCCTGCGTTCGGCCGCTGCCGCCGGTGCGACCGCAGTGATCATCCCCAAGGACAAGTCGGCCACGGTCAATGCCACCGTGCGCAAGACCTCGGCCGGTGCCGCCGATCTGATCCCGGTGGTGGCGGTGACCAACCTGTCGCGCTGCCTGAAGGACCTGCAGAAGCAGGGCGTGTGGATCTATGGTCTGGCCGGCGAAGCCACCGCTTCGCTGTACCAGCTGGACCTGAAGGGCAACATCGCCCTGGTGCTGGGTGGCGAAGCCGACGGCCTGCGCCGACTGACCCGCGAGAACTGCGATGGCCTGGTCAAGATCCCGATGCCGGGCGAGATCGAGAGCCTGAACGTCTCCGTCGCCGCCGGCGTCAGCCTGTTCGAGGCCGTGCGCCAGCGCGGTTGATCTGTAGAGCCGAGCCCACGCTCGGCTGCTCTTCGTTGCAGCCGAGCGTGGGCTCGGCTCTACAGGACGGGCCTCAGCCCGCGCTGCCGCCCAGCGCCTTGAACAGGGTCACGTCGTTGTTCAGCTGGCCCTGGCGCACGCGCGCCAGTGACAGCTCGGCGTCGCGCCGGGTCTGCTGTGCCTCCAGCCAGGTGCGCAGATCGGTGGCACCCACGCGGTAGCGCACTTCCTGCGCGCGCTCTACTTCCACCGCTTCGTCATACGAAGCCTGCGAGGCCGCCACCTGGCGCGCCAGCTGCTCACGTGCCGACAGCGCGTTGTCCACTTCCGAGAGCGCGGTGTACAGCGTCTTGCGGAAGTTGGTTGCAGCAATCTGGTACGCCGTACCGGCGATGTCGGTATCCAGCTGCGCGCGCTGCAGGTTGAGGAACGGCAATGACAGGCCGGCGCCCAGCGTGGCCACCGGGTTGCGCAGCACATCGCCCAGCGAGGTTGCACTGGAGCCGAGGCTGCCGGTCAGGCTCAATGCCGGGTAGTACTGGGTCGCGGTGACCTTGATGGTCTTCAGGCTGTTGCGCAGGCGCAGTTCGGCTGCGCGCAGGTCGGGACGGCGGCCGAGCAGGTCGGTCGGCAGGCCTTCGTTGATCCCGGGGCTGCGTGCGGCCAGCAGGTCCTGCGGTTCGTCCTGCTGTGGCCACGGCGTGCCGTCCAGCAGCACGGTCAGCGCATTGCGCACTTCCACCCGCTGCTGTTCCAGCGCGCTCTGTGCGGAACGTTGCGACTGCAGGTTCTGCAGTGCCTGGCGTACTTCCAGGCGCGATACCGCACCGGCGTCGAAGCGGGCCTGGACCAGTTCGCGGGTACGTTCCAGCCGCTCCAGGTTGGCCTGGCCGGTGGCGATCGACTGGTTGAGATAGGCCAGGTTCCAGTACTGGGTGATGGTGTCGCCGATCACCAGCAGCGCGGTGTTCTGCCGGTCTTCCTCGCTGGCCTCGGCTTCCCAGCGGGCGATGTCGCGCTGGGTGCGCAGGCGGCCCCACAGATCGACCTCCCAGCCCAGCGAAACGCCGGTGGAATAGCTGCGACGCCAGTCATCAGCCTGGTCGGTGGCGCGGCTGGCGCTGCCACTGACCCCGGAAGACGAAGGCTGCGGCCACAGCGCGTTGCTGGCCAGGCCAGCCTGCAGGCGCGAACGCTGCACGGCCAGACCGGCGGCGGCCAGATCGCTGTTGGCGGCCAGCGCCTGCGCCACCAGACGGTCCAGTCGTTCGTCGCCGAAGCCGGTCCACCAGGTGTCCTGGCGGATGTCGCGGCCGGATGTATCCAGGCTGCTGCGCGGGTCGTCGGCGGGTGCATTGAGGGCGGCGTCGCCACGCCCGTAGCTGGCCGCCACGTCGGGGGCCTGCACCGGGTAGCGGCCCACCGATGCACAGCCTGAGAGGGCGAGCAGAACAGCGCCCGCCAGCAGCAGGCGCGAGGGAGCAGGGAAGGGCAGTCGGGTCATCATCTTCATTCGCGGGCCAGAGCCTCCACCGGGTCGAGCTGCGCGGCATTGCGCGCGGGCAGGAAGCCGAACGCCACGCCGATCAGGGTCGAGCAGGCGAAGGCGGCAACGATCGAGGCGGTGGAGAACAGCACCTGGAAGTCGCTGGCGAAGCGGCCGATCATCGAGCCCAGCAGCAGCGCCAGGCCGATGCCGAGCAGACCGCCGAGCAGGCACACCAGCACCGCTTCGATCAGGAACTGCTGGCGGATATCACTCTGCCGCGCACCGACGGCCATGCGCACCCCGATCTCGCGGGTACGCTCGGTCACCGACACCAGCATGATGTTCATCACGCCGATGCCACCGACCAGCAGCGCGATGGCGGCGATGGCGCCGATCAGCAGCGTCATTGTGCGCGTGGTCTGTTCGATGGTCTGGCGGATTTCGGCGCTGTTGCTGAGGAAGAAATCCTCGGTGCCATGGCGCAGGGTCAGCAGGCGGGTGATTGCTTCCTGCGCCGCATCCATTGGCGTGTCGTCGTCAACGCGCACGGTGATGCTGGAGACGTGGCTCTGGCCGAGCATGCGCGACATCACCGTGGTGTACGGCACCCACACGCTGAGGCTGGTGCTGCCGCCGAAACCGAAACTCTGGCGCTTGGCCACGCCGACCACGCGCGCCGGCACGTTGCCGAGCAGGATCACCTGGCCGACCGGATCGACATCGGGGAAGAACTGGGTCTGGGTGTTCTCGTCGATCACCGCCACCTGGCCGAGGCCCTTCACCGCGTCACTGTCGAAGAAGCTGCCGCTGAGCAGGGTCACGCCCTTGACCCGGAAGAACTGCTCGCCGACGCCGCTGACCTGGGCGGTGGAGGACTGGTTGCGGTAACGCGCGGTGACCGAGGTCGACACGCTGGGCGTGGCGCTGTCCACGTAGCTCTGCTTTGCCAGTGCATCGGCATCGCTGGCCTTGAGCGTCTGTACCCGCGCCGAGCGCATGTCACCGAAACCACGGCCCGGATAGACGTCGATGGTGTTGGTGCCGAGCGCGCTGATGTTCTGCAGGATCTGCTGCTGCGAGCCATTGCCCAGCGCCACCACCGAGACCACCGAGGCGATGCCGATGATGATGCCGAGCATGGTCAGGAAGGTGCGCAGCCGGTGTGCGTTCATCGCCAGCAGGGCCATGCGGAACGCTTCGGTGAAGCGGTCGCGGGCCGCCCGCCAGCTGTTGCCGCGGGCGACGCCGGTGCTGGCCTCGCGCTGCGCGCGGTAGGTGGGTGCGTTCGGGTTGGCGCGGTCGGCGATGATCTCGCCGTCGCGGATCTCGATGATGCGCTGTGCGTGTTCGGCCACGCTCATGTCGTGGGTGACGATGATGATGGTGTGGCCTTCGGCGTGCAGCTCACCGAGGATCGCCATCACTTCCTCGCCGGATTTCGTGTCGAGCGCGCCGGTGGGTTCGTCGGCCAGGATCACCTCGCCGCCGTTCATCAGGGCACGTGCAATCGACACGCGCTGCTGCTGGCCACCTGACAGCTGGCCCGGCTTGTGGTGCATGCGGTCGCTCAGGCCCAGCCGCTGCAGCAGCTGCTCGGCACGCGCGTTGCGCACTGCGCCCGGGCTGCCGGCATACACCGCCGGTACTTCCACGTTGCCGCGCGCATCCAGGTCGCCCAGCAGGTGATAGCGCTGGAAGATGAAACCGAAATGTTCGCGGCGCAGTTCGGCCAGCTCGTCCGGTTCCATCTTCCCGGTTTCGCGGCCGGCCACCTGGTAGCTGCCACGGGTGGGGCGATCGAGGCAGCCGAGGATGTTCATCAGCGTCGACTTGCCCGAGCCGGACTGGCCGACGATGGCCACCATCTCACCGGCGTGGATGTCGAGATTGACGTCGCGCAGCACGGCGATCACATCATCGCCGGCCGGGAATTCGCGTCGCAGGTCGCGCAGGCGCAGCAGCGGCGCCGTCGTGCTCATCGGCGCCCCATGCCCGGGCCGCCGACCCGCATCTGCATGCCGCCGCGGTTGCCGCCGCCGGCGCTGGCACCGGCCGCACCGGCTTCGCCCACCACCACGCGCTCGCCTTCCTTCAGCCCGGACAGGATTTCGGCCGAGGCGCCGTTGTTGATGCCCACGCTGACCTTGCGCGGCTGCGGCTGGCCCTTGTCGTCCAGCACCCGCACCATGCGCTCGTCGCCACGGCGCTTCGGTCCCAGCGCCACCGCTGGCACCATCAGCACGTTCTTGGCCTGCTTCAGCAGCACCGAGACCTGGGCGGTCATGTCGATGCGCAGCGTGCCGTCCGGGTTCTCCACGTCGAACAGCGCGTTGTAGTAGACCGCGCTGCTGGAGCTGGAACTGGAGGAGCTGCTGGAACTGGACGAGTTTTCATTGGCGATCGAGGCCGGCGCCGGATTGATCTGGCGCAGCGTGGCGTGGTACTTGCGGTCCGGGTCACCCAGCGTGGTGAAGTACACCGGCATGCCGGCCTTGATCTTGACCACGTCGGCCTCGGAGATCTCGGCGTTGACGGTGACCACGTCCAGCCGCGCCAGCATGACGATGGTCGGCGCGGTCTGGTTGGCGTTCACGGTGCGGCCTTCCTCGGCCACCACCGCCACCACGGTGCCGTCCATCGGCGCGGTGATGCGGGTGTAGGCCAGGTTGGCGCGGGCGGTGCCCAGCTCGGTTTCGCGGCCCTTGATCTGTGCCTCGTAGGACTGCAGCTGGGCGCGGGCGGTCTTCAGCTGTGCCTCGGCGGCATCGTATTCCTGGCGCGAGGTGGCTTCGGCGGCCAGCATCTGCTGCTGGCGCGCGAATTCCAGTTCGGCCTGGCGCAGGGTGGCCTGCTGCACGGCACGCTGGGCGGTGACCTGGTCCAGCGAGGCCTGCGCGTTGAGCACCTGGTTCTGCTGGGTGGTGGCGTCGATCTCGGCGATCAGGTCGCCTTCCTTCACCGTGTCGCCCAGCTGTACCTTCAGCGACTTGATCTGGCCCGAGGCCTGGGCGCCGACGCTGACCAGCTTGTAGGCGTCGATCACACCGGTGGCCTCCACCGTCTGCTCGATATCACCACGGCTGACGGGCGTGGTCGCCACCGCCGGGGCGGCGGGCTTGCGCAGCAGCCACCAGGCGGCTGCGGCGACGGCAAGGGCAAGCAGGGCGATCAGTATCAGGCGACCCCGGCGGGTCGCGGGCAGCAGGCGGAACGTCACGTCGTGGCTTCACTCTCGGGGCCGCGGTGGCGGCGTTGGTGGGCATTGTGAAGACCGGGCGATGGGCGGCTCAATCCTCGGGGTATGTCTCTATGTAACACTGTCGGTGAATACGCGTAACCACAGGTATCCCGCCCATGGGTGGATACACTGGTACGCATTGCCCCGGATGCGGTTCAGCTGCCGACACGGGATGATCGCGACATGGAGACTGAAAACACGATGCATCGACTGCTGATCGTCGACGACGACAACGACATCCGCACCCTGCTGGCCGAGCAGCTCGGCCGTGCCGGTTACCAGGTGAGTACGGCTGCCGATGGCACCGCCATGCGCCAGTTGCTGGACCGCGAGCATGTGGACCTGATCGTGCTGGACCTCAACCTGCCGCGCGAGGATGGACTGACCCTGTGCCGCGACCTGCGCGCGCGCTCGAACACGCCGGTGATCATGCTGACCGCACGCGCCGAGCCGATCGACCGCGTGCTGGGCCTGGAAATGGGCGCCGACGACTACCTGGCCAAGCCGTTCGAACCGCGCGAGCTGCTGGCGCGCATCCGCAACGTGCTGCGCCGGACCGAGGCGCTGCCGGCCAACCTGGAGCCGCTGGCGGTGCGCCGTGCGCGCTTCTCGCGGTGGGTGTTCGATCTGGAGCATCGCCACCTGGTGGACCCGGACGATCGCGTGGTGGTGCTGTCCGGCGCCGAGTTCCGCCTGCTGCGGGTGTTCATCGCCCATGCCAACAAGGTGCTGTCGCGCGAGCAGCTGGTCGCGCTCAGCAGCGGCCGCAACTACGAGGCACAGGACCGCGCCATCGACCTGCAGGTCAGCCGCCTGCGCAACAAGCTGGGCGACGATGGTGGCCCGGACGGACTGATCAAGACCGTACGCAACGAAGGCTATGTACTGGCCTCCTCGGTGAACCTGGAATAAGCCGCGATGAAGCGCCTGCGCCATTTCCTGTCCTCGATGGTCGGGCGATTGTTCGTGATCCTGCTGCTGGGCATGAGCGTGGCCGCGATCGGCGCGACCATGCTGGCCACCTCCAAGCGCCAGCAGGAGTTCGAGCGGCAGAACCTGAACCGCATCGCCGACCGCCTGCAGGGCTACGTCAACCTGCTCGACGGCAATCCCGAACTGCGTGAACGCCTGCTCGAAATCGGTGGGCCGAGCGTGCGCGCGCTGCAACCCGGCGCACGCCTGGGGCGGGCCGACACGGCGTTGATGGAAGTGCTGGATGACCGGCCGGGGCCGGTCGCACGCGCACATGTGCACTTTGCTTCGTTCCGCTCCTGCATTCCCAAGCTGCAGGACCTGTTGCCGCCGCCGCCGCCCGGGCATCGCAAGCACCCGCGCGAGCGTGATCCGGCATTCATCCCGCCCAAGTGCCGTGCGGTCGACGTGACCCTCAACGACGGCACGCTGCTGAAGCTGGCGCTGGATTCGCCGGCGGTGGCGCACAACGGCATCCTCGCCGTTGATCCGTGGTTCCTGACCCTGCTGGTGCTGGCGATCGCGGTGCTGGCCTACATCGTCGCGCGCATCGCCAGCGCGCCGTTGCAGGAGCTGGCGGCCGCCGCCGAAGACCTGGGCGACGACCTGCAGCGCGATCCCCTGCCGCTGCGCGGGCCGCGCGAGGTGCAGCGTGCCGCCGAAGCCTTCAACGCCATGCAGCATCGCCTGCAGCGGCACCTGGCCGAGCGTACGCAGATGCTGGCGGCGATCACCCATGACCTGCAGACCCCGCTGACCCGCCTGCGCCTGCGCCTGGAGAACGTCAGCGACGAGGTACTGCGCGAGCGCCTGATCGGCGATCTGGCCGCGATGCAGGCGTTGGTGCGCGAAGGCCTGGAGCTGGCGCGCAGCGCTGAGAGCGCCGAGCAGCGTGCCGCACTGGACCTGGATTCGCTGCTGGAGAGCATCGTTGAAGACACCGCCGAGGGCGGCGGTGATGTCGTCTTCGAAGGGGGCAGCGGAGCGGTGTTGATGTTGCGTCCGCTGGCCATGCACCGCCTGTTTTCCAACCTGGTGGACAACGCGGTGATGTATGCCTACCGGGTGCGGGTACGGGTCGAGCGCAGTGGCGGCGCGATCACCGTGGTGGTGGCCGACGACGGCCCCGGCCTGGCCGAGGATCAGCTGGAAGCCGTGTTCGACCCGTTCGTGCGGGTGGAGACCTCGCGTTCGCGCGAAACCGGCGGCGCCGGTCTGGGCTTGACCATCGCCCGCGCTCTGGCCGAGAAGGATGGCGCGCGGCTGTGGCTGCGCAACCGCGCCGAAGGCGGGCTGGAGGCGGTAGTGCAGTGGCCGGCCAGTGCACAGGTAACGCCGCCGGGGCGCGCGGGCTGAGTCTTCGCGGCTGGCGATGGTGACGCCGTGGGCCGGGTTTGGCCTATCATCTGCGCATCTTCCCAGTTTCCCCCCGATGAGCCAGCCCGTTCCCGCCGGCATGCCGTTCAGCGCTGCCTGGCAGTTCCCGCATGCTGCCAGGCCCGGCAGCCCTGCCTGGCCGCCGCCGCTGCACTGATGGCCGGACAGGGGGACATCGGGCGCTGGGCGGAGCGCTGCGGATCAGGTATCGGTCGATGGCTGCGACAGGGCCTGCTGTGGCTGCTGCTGGCCCTTGCACTGCCGGTGGCTGCGCAGGAGGGGGCACCGCCGCTGCGCGATTACGCCATCGATGTATGGACGTCGCGCAACGGCCTGCCACACAACTCGCTGCGCGACATCGCGCAGACCCCCGAAGGCCACCTGTGGTTCGCCACCTGGGAAGGCCTGGTGCGATACAACGGCCTCGATTTCACCGTGTTCGACCGCAGCACCCGCCCGGGCCTGCGTGACAACGGCATCGGTGCGCTGTTCGTCGACCGTCAGGGTGGGCTGTGGATCAGTGATTCGCGCGGCAACGTCAGCCACCGCGGTAACGATGGCCAGTGGCGGGTCTGGGAGCACCAGGCCGATACCCCGCAGGTACTGATCCAGTCCATGCAGATGGACAGCCAGGGCCGCCTGTGGCTGCTCTATGAAGGCAAGGGCATCGGCTATCTGACGCCGGACACCGGCATCGTCTACCAGGCGCCGGCCGCCGACCTGCCGATGGCGATGAGCTTCACCAAGCTGGTGGTCGATGCGCAGGACCGGGTCTGGGCCGGTACGTTGGACGGGCTGGTGCTGCGCGACAACGACGGCGTGCTCAAGCGGGCGCCCGCGGCGTGGGGGCTGGGCGCCGGCAGTGGCCTGTCGTGGCCGTACCGCGCTCCGGACGGCGCGCTGTGGATCGTCGCCGGCGAGCGCCTGTACCGCGTGGAAGATGATCAGCTGGTGCTGATGCACCGCCTGCCGGGCCAGCTGCACCTGACCTCGATGCTGCAGGATCGCCATGGAGACCTGTGGCTGGGCACCGAGAACCAGGGCCTGCTGCGGATCTCCTCGCATGGCCTGGAGCGGCTGCCGGCGGGCCTGAACCTGCCGGGTGGACGCGTGGTCAGCCTGCGCGAGGATGCCGAGGGCAGCATCTGGGTCGGTGCCAACGGTGGACTGTACCGCCTGCGCGAAACGCTGTTCAGCAGCTACACCGAGCGCGATGGCCTCAGTGGTGATTATGTGCGCACCGTGTTCGAGGACCGCGACCGCCAGCTGTGGGTCGGCAGTGCCAGCGGCCTCGATCTGCAGACCGCCGATGGCCACTTCCGTGCGATGCCGCTGCACAACCGCGGCGGCAAGGCACCTTCGGTGCTCAGCCTGGCGCAGGGCCCGGACGGTGACCTGTGGGTCGGAACGTTCGGCGATGGCGTCTACCGTCTTGGTCGTGACGGCCGGCTGCGGCACAACTATGCCGCAGCCGATGGCATGCCGGGTGGCAACATCCGTGCGATCAGCGTGGACCCGCAGGGCGTGGTCTGGGCCGGCACGCAGAAGGGCGTGGTCCGCATCGACGGTGACCGCGTGCAGGTATCGAACGTCCCGGGCATGCCTGGCGGCCTGATCACCGCGCTTGAACACGATCATCAGGGCAACCTGTGGATCGGCACCATCGAGGGAATCCGCGTGCTGCGCGGCGACCACGTGCAGTCGATCGACCTGGCGCCGCTGGGCGGTGGCCGCAGCGTGTTCGGCTTCCATCAGCTGGGCGACGCGATGTGGATCAGCAGCGACCGCGGCCTGTACCGCTGGCGGAACAGCACGCTGGCGCGGGTGGGGCTGGAGCAGGGCATGCCGGTGGATGCGGTGTTCCAGCTGGTGCCGGATCGCCTTGGCAATGTGTGGATCAGCAGCAACCGCGGTGTACTGCGCACCGACATGGCCACCCTCAACGCCGTGGCCGATGGCCGCGCACCCCGGGTGATGGTGGAGCGCTACAACGAGATCGACGGCATGGCCAACGCGCAGGCCAACGGCAGCTCCGGGCCATCGGCGATCCTGCGCCAGGACGGCACGTTCTGGGTGGTCACCGCCGGAGGCCTGAGCACCGTTGACCCGCAACGCCTGCAGCGCTTCCGCGAGCGCCTTTCACCGCCGGCAGCGATTGAAAGCGTGCAGGTGGATGGCGCACCGGTGCATTGGGAGGGCCCGGACCGCAACTACATTCCCGGCGGCCGCCGCTTGACGGTGAGCTATGTCGGCCTGAGCTACCTGATGTCTGACCGGATCCGCTACCGCACGCGGCTGGATGGCCTGGATGCGGGGTGGGTCGAACGCGGCCCGCAGCGCAGCGTGGAGTTCGTCGGCCTGCCGCCGGGCGATTACACCCTGCACGTGGCCGCTGCCCATCCGAGTGGCAGCTGGGGCCAGCAGGAAGCGGTATGGAGCTTCACCGTGGAGCCGTTCTGGTGGCAGCGACGCAGTGTGCAGGGGCTGGGTGGACTGTTGCTGCTGGCCGGGCTGGTGGCGCTGTACCGCCTGCTGCTGCAGCAGCTGAAGGCCAGCAACCTGCGCCTGGCGCGGCGGGTGGATGAAGCCACCTTCGACCTGCAGGCCAAGACCGTGCACCTGCAGGCGCTGAACCAGGAAAAGACCGAACTGGCCGAGCGTCTGGCACGCCAGGCCGAGGCCTTCGAACGGCAGGCCCGCGAAGATGCGCTGACCGGCCTGGCCAACCGCCGTGCCTTCGATGAAACCCTGGCCCGCGACTTCGCGCGTTCGCAGCGCAGTGGTCATCCGCTGTGCCTGGTGGTGCTGGATATCGACCACTTCAAGGACGTCAACGACCGCCACAGCCACAGCATCGGTGATGCGGTGCTGGTGCAGGTGGCGCGGCTGATCGCCGCCGCCAGCCGCGACTCGGACCTGCCCGCGCGGACCGGTGGCGAAGAGTTCGCGCTGCTGCTCAACGACACCCGCCTGGAGGAAGCCGCACAGCTGTGCGCACGCCTGCGCGGCCTGTTCCATGACCACCCCGACTGGGCCGGTGTTGACGGCCTGCGCGTGACCTTCAGCGCGGGGCTGGTGGAGCTGGACGCCGACGACCGCACCCCGGCGCTGCTGTACCAGCGCGCAGACCGCGCGCTGTACCGCGCCAAGAGCGACGGCCGCGATCGCACGAGCATCGGTTGATCACATCCACGCGTGGCGTGGATATGCCTCTATCGATCGGTAGAGTCGAGCCATGCTCGACTACAGCGCGACAGCGCGGAAAAAGGCGCAGCCGAGCATGGCTCGGCTCTACAGAAAGCGCTGCCTTAGCGTGGCCAGGCGTTGGCGATGGTGCAGAACAACCGCGCGGTCTGCTCGGTGTCATACACCGCGCTGTGCGCCTCGTTGGCATCCCAACCCAGCCCGGCGGCCGTGGCCGCACGTGCCAGCACGGTCTGCCCGTAGGCGATGCCGGCCAGGGTCACTGTGTCGAACACGCTGAACGGATGGAACGGATTGCGCTTGTGACCGGTCCGGGCCACCGCCGCATTGACGAAACCGAGATCGAAATGGGCGTTGTGGCCGACCAGGATCGCGCGCTGGCAGCCGTATTTCTTCATCGCCGCACGCACCGGGGTGAAGATGTGGTCCAGCGCGGCCTTCTCTTCCTTGGCCAGCCGGAACGGGTGGTCGAGGATGATGCCGGTCACTTCCAGCGACTTCGGGTCGATCTCCAGGCCTTCGGCCGGCACCACGTGGGCGCTGGCGGTCTGGCCGGGGTAGAGCAGGCCGTTCTCGTCCATCTCGATCGGCACGGCAGCGATTTCCAGCAGGGCGTTGCGCTGGCTGTCGAAGCCGCCGGTTTCCACATCCACCACCACCGGCAGGAAGCCGCGGAAGCGTTGTGACATCGCGCGCTGCGCCTGGGGTACTGCGGAATCGGGAGCGGCGGCAGGTGCGGGCGTGGGGTCAGTCATGCGTGAATTCTAGCAGAGCGACCCTGAGCGCCCGGCCAGCCTTCTGTGCATGGGTTCCCTGCGTGGTCGTGTGTCGACCAAGGTCGACACCTACCGGGCACCGCACGCTCAGGATTCCGGTAGGTGCCAACCTTGGTTGGCACGGTGCGCGCCGACCAGGGTCGGCATTTACCGGACTGCGGGCCGTGCCGTCGTGCCCGATGGCTGCCACCGCGCCAACCACGCATCCACGCTCAGCCTGCCGGCGCCGGTGAAGATCAGTGGCAGCAGCATCGCCATGAACAGCACCGGCAGCTTGAAGTTGCCGAAGCCCTGGTCAGTGATCGCGTAGCCCATGGCGAGGTCAGACAGCGAGTTCCACTCCATCGGCCAATGCACCGCATAGGTCGCTACAACGGTCAGCACCAGCAGGCTGGCCGCAGCAAACCGGGTGCCGAATCCAACCAGCAGGCAGGCCGCGCCGATCAGTTCGAACCACGTGGCGAGCTGCCAGTTCAGGGTGGCCGGCAGCTGGTCGAACGGGAACGGGAAGGCATCCTGCAGGTCGGCGAACCAGTTCTGGCCGTGCAGTTTTTCGCGGCCGGATTCGAAGTATTCCCAGGCCAGCAGCAGGCGCAGGCCGAGCGGGGCCAACCAGGGGGCGAGACGGTCCAGCTGGCCGCGCACGGCGGCCAGGGTCGGGAGGTTCAACGGTGATTCTCCGGGGGAAGGGGGCGTCAGCCGGGGACTGCGAGCGGGCCGATCACGCCGGCCTGCAGGAACTGCTGCAGCAGCGCGGCACCGGGTCCGGCCAGCGCGTCCTCGGCCAGGCCGTGCGCGGCGGCCAGGTGCCGCAGGTAGCCATGGCCATCGAGGCCAGGGTGTTCGCCGATGCTGGACAGCAGGTACACCGCCAGCGGGCTGAGTACGGCAAAGCGCACCTCGCCATCGGCCTCGCGACGAACCAGCAGGCCGGTCGGTTCCGCCGGCGGTTGTGACGGTGCGTCCTCGGCACCGAGCCGGTGCACGGGCCACTGATACAGCAGCGGCCATGCCAGTGGCGAGCGCTGCAGCGGCACCCGCAGCGGGTCGATGCCACCTGGCGCAGGCAGAGGCTCGGCAGGAAGCTGGTACAGCGCGGTTTCCACCCACTCGTAATGAGCAAGTTCGGCCAACGCCGGGTGCGGCAGCTGTGGCTGGGCCTGCAGCCACTGCACGAATTCGGCGGCCAGTTCGGTGAACAGCGGCGTCTGGCAGCGATGGGTCGCGAAGTACTGGCGCACCAGTCCGCTCCAGGCCGGTTCGCCGAGCAGGCGCACGCAGACCGGGAAGCCGTTGCTCAACAGGCCGAGCAGGTTGTTGAACAGCAGCCGTTGGTACACCGCCACCCGGCGTGGCTCCAGGCCGGCCGGTGCAGGCACCGCATGTGGATCGCGCAGGTGAGCGGTGAACGCGTGCTGCTGCGCGCGCAGGGTGTCGGTGGCGTCAGCCATGTGCAGCCCCGGCGTGCGCGGCCTGCAGGCGGCGGATGGTCTGCAGTTCGCCCTGCAGTTCTGCATAGGGCGGGAAATTGAAATCGCGTTCGAGCAGGGTGGGGCGTGGGCCGATGCGCGCGTAGGTACGCGCCAGCAGCTCCCAGACCGGGTCGATCACCGCGCTGCCATGGGTATCGATCTTCAGGTCCGGTGCCTCGTCCAGGTGCCCGGCCACGTGCAGGCAGACGATGCGCTCTGCGGGCAGCCCGGCAATGAAGGCGTCGGCGTCGTAGCCATGGTTGCAGGCGTTGACGTAGACGTTGTTGACGTCCAGCAGCAGGTCGCAGTCGGCCTCGGCGAGCACGGCCTTGGTGAAGGCCAGTTCGTCCATTGCCGGCTCCGGTGCCAGGTAGTAGGACACGTTTTCCACCGCGATGCGGCGACCCAGCAGGTCCTGCACGCGGGCGATGCGTGCGGCGGTATGGCGCACCGCTTCGTCGGTGAACGGAATCGGCAGCAGGTCGTACAGGTGGCCGTCGTCGCTGCAGTAGCTCAGGTGCTCGCTGTACAGCGGCACACGGTGCTTTTCCAGGAATTGGCCGACCTGTTCCAGCAGCTGCGTATCCAACGGCGCACTGCCGCCCAGCGACAAAGACAGGCCGTGGCAGCTCAACGGATGGCGCTGCGCCAGTTCGGCCAGCGCATCCCCAGCGGGGCCACCGACATGGATCCAGTTCTCCGGTGCGCATTCGAGGAAATCGAAGTCGCCCGCCGGTGCATCGCGCAGATCCTGCAGCAGCGCCCTGCGCAGCCCCAACCCGGCGGCCGCCGCATGAAGCGGCGACCGCAGGTGGACGGCGCTGGCGCGGACGTCAGTGCTTGGCACCGCACTTGCCTTCGCCGCACTTGCCCTCGGCCGCCTTCTTGTCGCCGGTCTTGGCCTTGGCGCCTGCCGCGGCACCGGCGGCCTTGCCCTTGTCGGCGCCGCACTTGCCTTCGGCACTCTTGCCGTCGGCACCACATTTGCCTTCGGCGTGCTTGGTCGCGTCGGCGGCCATCCTGGTATCTGCTGCCTTGGCATCGGTGCTGGCCTTGGCTGCCTGGCCGGCCACCAGATAGCCCTGGGCCAGGTCGCTCATGCTCAGCGCCGAGGCACTGGCGGTCATGCCCAGGCCGGCGGCCAGGGCGGTAGCAGTCAGCAGGGACAGGGTCTTGTTGGAACTGCTCATCGGTCGTGCTCCTGGGTGGTGTGGGCGGGTGCCCGAGTGGCCGGCAGGGATGCCGGTGGAAACGATGGTGCAGCGATCCTACTCAACGAATCCTCGCCAAGACCTCAAATTTTCGTGAGGTTTGTTACAGAAGCATCCGGAAGATTCGCACCGGGCAAGCCCGGCGCCCACAACGCGGGTGGAACGCCCAGAAACAGGAAGGCCGCTGTCACTAGGACAGCGGCCACCTTGGAGTCGACTCCGGTGTTGCAGTGCAGCGTCAGGGCTGGCCGGTGCTGGAGGTCTCGTCGCGCTTTTCACGCGGCGGCAGCGGCTGCTCGCCGTGCACCAGGAACCACACGTTCTCGGCGATGTTGGTGGCGTGGTCACCCACGCGCTCCAGGTTCTTGGCCATGAACAACAGGTGCGTGCACGGGGTGATGTTGCGCGGGTCTTCCATCATGTAGGTCAGCAGCTCGCGGAACAGCGCGGTGTACTGCGCGTCCAGGCGGGCATCGTCCTCGCGCAGTGCCAGTGCGGCGTCGGCGTCGTTGTCGCGGTAGGCGGCAATGGCGCGGCGCACCTGCTGCGCGGCCAGGCGGCCCAGTGCGCGCAGGCCCTGGATCTGCGGCAGCGGCGGCACCTTGCCCAGCGCGATCGAGCGCTTGGCGACGTTGGCCGCATAGTCGCCGATGCGTTCGATGTCGGCGGGGATGCGCAGGCCGGCGAGGATCTCGCGCAGGTCGCGCGCCATCGGGCCACGCAGCGCGAGGCGCATCACGTCGTGGCTGATCTGCTGCTCAAGCGCATCGATCGCTTCGTCGTTGGCGATGATGCGATGGGCAGCGTTCTCGTCGCGCTTCTCGATCACGTCCATCGCCGCTTCGAGCTGGGCGACGGCCATCTCGCCCATGCGCACGATTTCGGCCACCAGGCGCTGCTGCTCTTCGTCGTAGCTCTTGACGATGTGGTCGTTGGGAAGATTCATGGTTGTTCCACTCTGTAGAGTCGAGCCATGCTCGACTGCCGTTGTCTGTAGAGCCGAGCCACGCTCGACTGCCGTTTCAGCCGAAGCGACCGGTGATGTAGTCCTCGGTCTGCCGCTGCGACGGCTGCGAGAAGATCACCTCGGTGCGGTCGTGCTCGATCAGGTCGCCCAGGTACATGAAGGCGGTGTAGTCGGACACGCGCGCGGCCTGCTGCATGTTGTGGGTGACGATCACGATCGTGTACTCGTGCTTGAGCTCTTCCACCAGCTGCTCGATGCGGCTGGTCGAGATCGGATCCAGCGCCGAGGTCGGCTCGTCCAGCAGCAGCACCGACGGGCGCAGGGCCACGGCACGGGCGATGCACAGGCGCTGCTGCTGGCCACCGGACAGGCCCAGTGCGCTCTGCCCCAGCTTGTCCTTCACTTCGTCCCACAGCGCGCCCTGGCGCAGCGCCTGCTCGACGCGGTCGGCCATGTCGGCCTTGCTCAGCTTCTCGTGGTGGCGGATGCCGTAGGCCACGTTCTCGAAGATGGTCATCGGGAACGGCACCGGCTTCTGGAACACCATGCCGACCTTGCTGCGCAGGCGGTTCATCGGGTACTTCGGCGACAGGATGTTCTCGCCGTCCAGCAGCACTTCACCGCGCGCCTCCAGCTTCGGGTACAGCGCATAGATGCGGTTGAAGATGCGCAGCAGCGTGGACTTGCCGCAACCGGAGGGACCGATCAGCGCGGTCACGCGCTTTTCCGGGATTTCCAGGTTGATGCCCTTCAGGGCGTGGAACTTGTCGTAGTAGAAGTCCAGTCCACGCGCAGCCAGCTTCACCGGCGACGGCGTGTGCAGGCTCTCGTGCGAGGACGGCACGGCGATGCGCTGCATCGGCACGGCGTTGGAAAGGTCGTTCATGGCGTTATCCACGGAAAGGTCAGTCATGGGAGATACGGTTGCGCAGCAGGATGCCGCGGGCGGCAAGGCTGACCAGCAACACGAAGACAGTCAGCACCAGGGCACCGGCCCAGGCCAGCACCTGCCAGGATTCATACGGGCTGCCGGCGAACTGGTTCATCACCACCGGCACCGAGGCCATCGGCTGGAAGATGTTGTTGTTCCAGTACTGGTTGCCGAAGGCGGTGAACAGCAGCGGCGCGGTCTCGCCGGAAATGCGGGCCAGCGCCAGCAGGATGCCGGTGATGATGCCGGCCGATGCACTGCGGTACAGCACCTGCACGATTACCTTCCACTGCGGGATACCCAGCGACAGGGCCGCCTCGCGCATCTGCGAGGGCACCAGGCGCAGCATCTCGTCGGTGGTACGCACCACCACCGGCAGCACGATGAAGGCCAGTGACAGGGCACCGGCGAACGCCGAGAAGTTGCCGCCGGTCTGCATCACGTACAGGGTGTAGACGAACAGGCCGAGCACGATCGACGGCGCCGACAGCAGGATGTCGTTGACGAAGCGGACCACGGTGCCGGCCTTGCGGGCGTTGCCGTACTCGGCCAGCCAGGTGCCGGCCAGCACGCCCAGCGGGGTGCCGATGCCGATCGCCAGCGCGCACATCACCGCGCTGCCGAAGAAGGCGTTGGCGAGGCCGCCTTCCTGCATCGGCGGCGGCGTCATCTTGGTGAACAGATCCCAGTTGATGCCGGCCAGGCCCTTGGAGGCCAGGGTGAACAGGATCCAGCCCAGGAAGAACAGGCCGAACAGGGCGGTGGCGCACGATGCGGCGATGGCGATGACATTGCCGATGCGGCGGCGCAGGTACAGCGAATCAGCGGTGGTGGACATCAGTTGCCCTCCTTGCGGGACAGGCGCATCAGCATCAGGCGGGCGATGGCCAGCACCACGAAGGTGACGATGAAGAGGACGAAGCCGAGCAGCAGCAGGGCCGAGCGGTAGGTTTCAGTGGCTTCGCCGAAATCATTGGCGATCAGCGCGGCGATGGTGGTGCCCGGTTCCAGCAGCGACGGCGACAGGCGCACGCTGTTGCCGATAACGAACGCCACCGCCATCGTCTCGCCCAGAGCGCGGCCGAGGCCGAGGAAGATGCCGCCGATCACCGCCGAGCGGGTGTAGGGCAGGACGATGTCCCAGCTCACTTCCCACTTGGTGGAACCCAGCGCATAGGCCGATTCCTTCAGTCGGGTCGGCACGGTCAGGAACACTTCGCGCATCACCGAGGAGATGAACGGAATGACCATGATGGCCAGCACGAAACCGGCGGTGAGCATGCCGATGCCGAGCGGCGGGCCCTGGAACATCGGGCCGATGATCGGCCATTCGCCCAGGGTTTCGTTGAGGAACGGAGTGACGTACTCGGTCATCACCGGCACCAGCACGAACAGGCCCCACATGCCGTAGATGATCGAGGGAATGCCGGCCAGTAGTTCGATGGCGGTACCGATCGGACCACGCAGCCAGCGCGGCGCGACTTCGGTGAGGAAGAAGGCGATGCCGAAGCTGACCGGCACGGCGATGACCATCGCGATGAGCGCGGTGACCAGGGTGCCGTAGATCGGGGCGAGGGCGCCGAACTTGTTTTCGACCGGATTCCAGTCAGCGGAGAAGAAGAAGCTCAGGCCCTGCATCTGCAGGGCATGACGGCCGCCCCACAGCATCGACAGTGCGGCGCAGGCCAGGGCGATCAGGACGAAGATGACGGTGCCGACCAGCACCCATCGGAACAGTTTGTCATTGCGGGCATCACGCGTATCACGCGTGGACGGGGCTGCTACAGGCTGGGCGATGGCATTCATGGGGACGGCAGGGCCAGGAAGGGGCGGGGCGGCACGGCGTGGAAGAGGCGGTGCCCGCGCGGGGCGGGCACCGTCGTGTCCATCACTTCAGGTCGGTCGCCCAGTAGGCCTCGATCTGCTTGACCAGTTCGGCAGGCAGCGGCACGTAGTGCAGCTCGTTGGCCTGGGCCTGGCCGTTCTCGAAGGCCCACTTGAAGAAGGCCAGGGTGTCCTGGTTGCGCTTGGCGTCCTTCGGCTGCTTCTGCATCAGCATGAAGTTGGTGGCGGTGATCGGCCACGCCTGCTCGCCCGGAGCGTTGGTGATGACCAGGTTGAAGTCCTTGGCGCTGGCCCAGTCGGCGCTGGCGGCCGCGGCGGCGAAGGTTTCCGCGCTCGGCGCGACCCAGTTGCCGGCCGCGTTCTGCATGGCGGTGTACGGCATGCCGTTCTGCAGGGCGTAGGCCAGTTCGACGTAGCCGATGGAGCCCTTGATCTGCTTCACGTAGGAAGCAACGCCTTCGTTGCCCTTGCCACCGACGCCGTCCGGCCACTGCACCGAGGTGCCTTCGCCGACCTTGCTCTTCCACTCCGGGCTGACCTTGGACAGGTAGTTGGAGAAGTTGAAGGTGGTGCCCGAACCGTCCGAACGGTGGACCAGGGTGATCTTGCCTTCCGGCAGCTTCACGCCCGGGTTGGCGGCGACGATGGCCGGGTCGTTCCAGGTCTTGACCTTGCCCAGGAAGATGTCGGCAAGCAGGGCGCCGCTCAGGCGCAGCTTGCCGGCTTCCAGGCCTTCGATGTTGACCACCGGCACCACGCCGCCGATGGCGGACGGGAACTGCGCCAGGCCGGCCTGGGCCAGCTCTTCGCTGCTCAGCGGCTTGTCGGAGGAACCGAAGTCGACGGTGCCGGCCTTGATCTGGGCGATACCGCCGCCCGAGCCGATCGACTGGTAGTTGATCTTGGCACCGGTGCTGGCGTTGTAGTCAGCCGACCACTTGGAGACCAGCGGGAAGATGAAAGAAGCGCCGGCACCGGACACTTCGGCGGTCACCTTGGCACCGGCAGCGGCCGGGGCAGCGGCACCGTCGGCAGCCGGCTGCTGCGCGGCCTGCTTGTCGCCACCGCAGGCCGACAGGCCCAGGGCGATGGCCAGGGAAAGGGCGGCAAGGCCGGCCGAGTGCAGTTTCATGGTCACTCCATAGCGGGGTAGAGCCGACGGTGTCGGCGGATGCGGCTATGAAATGATGTTTTTGTTACAGCCGTATTACGACCATGACAGAGGTGTCCTGGATCACGTTCTGACAAGGGTTTCACAGGGTTGGCCCAGATCGAGAAGGCCTCAGAAGAACCCGGATCTGCGCACCGGTATGGCGGCCGGTTGGCTCTTGTAGAGTCGAGCCATGCTCGACTGCTCCCTGCCCTCGGTAGGTGCGGACCGTTGGTCCGCACGCTCCAGCACCCAGCCGAGCGTGGGCTCGGCTCTACAAACGCTCCTGCCTTTGCTCCTGCCTTCCATGACCCCACCGCGCCCCCCGGTGAAGTGTCGAGAGGCGGTGGGCCAGAGCGTGCAGGACCGTCCACGGCATGGATGCCGTGGCCGAGCCCCCAGTGACGGGTTTACGGCGTGTCCTGCACGCCCTGGCCCACTGACTCACCCACGGATCAGCGAAGGCGCAAACGCTCTTCGCGACCAACCCCGAAAATACAAGAAGAGCGCGAGATCTCGAGGATCTCGCGCCCTGGGCGGGATCGGCGGGGGAGAGAGGACCCGCCGATCCCGTTCCTGCGGGGGAACGCGCTTGCTTACTTCAGGTTCTGCGTCCAGTAGGTCTCGATCTGGCGGACCAGGCTGTCCGGCAGCGGCACGTAGTCCAGCTGGCGGGCCTGGGCGTCGCCGCTCTTGTAGACCCAGCGGAAGAACTCCTGGGTGGCCTTGCCGTTGGCAGCGTTCTTCGGCTTCTTGTGCACCAGGATGAAGTTGGTGGCGGTGATCGGCCAGGACTCGGCGCCCGGGGCGTTGGTCATCACCAGGTAGAAGTCCTTGGCGCTGGCCCAGTCGGCGCTGGCAGCGGCGGCGGCGAACGAGGTGTCGCTCGGCTGCACGAAGCGGCCGGCGGCATTCTTCATCGCGGTGTACGACAGCTTGTTCTGCAGCGCGTAGGACAGTTCGACGTAGCCGATGCCGCCCTTGATCTGCTTCACGTAAGCGGCAACGCCTTCGTTGCCCTTGCCGCCGATGCCGGCCGGCCACTGGACCGAGGTGCCTTCACCGACCGAGCTCTTCCACTCCGGGCTGACCTTGGACAGGTAGTTGACGAAGTTGAAGGTGGTGCCCGAGCCGTCCGAACGGTGCACGACGGTGATCTTGGCGCTCGGCAGGGTCACGCCCGGGTTCAGCGCGGCGATGGCCGGGTCGTTCCAGGTCTTGATCTTGCCCAGGAAGATGTTGGCCAGCACGGTGCCGTCCAGCTTCAGCGCGCCCGGGGCGATGCCGGCCACGTTGACCACCGGCACCACGCCGCCGATCACCGACGGGAACTGCGCCAGGCCCGAAGCCGCCAGCTCTTCCGGCTTCAGCGGGGCGTCGGACGAGCCGAAATCAACGGTCTTGGCCTTGATCTGCGCAATGCCGCCGCCGGAACCGATCGACTGGTAATTGACCTTGTTGCTGGTGGCGGCGTTGTAGTCGGCCGACCACTTCGACATCACCGGGTAGATGAACGAGGCGCCCGCGCCGGTGATTTCAGCGGCGTTGGCGGCGAACACGGACGACGCTGCGAAGACGGCAACGGCAACGCGCGACTTGAAGGCGTGGATCACGGGGTGGCTCCTGGGTTGATTGGGATGCGGGGTTACCCGCCCGGCGCACATTCCATAACGGTTCGATGACAGCGCAGGGACCGTTGTATGACGCAACCGTTACAGCGCTGCCCGGTGCCCGCACAGCAGGGGCGTGAAGGTTCTGAGTGCTGCGGGCGACGTGATGGCCAATGCACCGGAAACGGACGTAAGCCGGTTGCGATCACGTTCTATATGTCGCTGATGGCCTGTCCGGTGCGGTCGTCAATGCCGACCCTGCCCGGCATTCCGCAGTGATGCCGCGTCATCCACACGAAACCAGCAATGCCGGTGAAGGTCGCGCGGCGACCGGCCCGGGCATGGACGCTGATACGTCACGCCATATGCCGCAAGGGATCGACAAGCATGTAGCCACAAATGAGTCGTACGCATGACCGCACGAAGAAATCTGTGGTTGGTGCTCAATCTGTCATTCGGTTGTCATGGTTTTAACGGAACGTTCGCAAAACGCTTGACCGGCCTGCCGGCGTGGCGTTCTGCCCAAGCCATTCCAACCCTCTGGAGAAATCCAAAATGCGTTCCCATTTGCTCGCCGCCGCGGTCGTTGCAAGCCTCGGTCTGGTTTCCGCCGACGCCTTCGCAGCCCCCGCCAGCTCGGGCGTATCCCAGGCACAGCTGCAGCAGCTGCAGGCACAGATCGCTGCGCTGCAGGCCCAGGTCCAGCAGTTGCAGAACGATTCGCAGGCGCTGCAGGCGCAGTCCGACGCGCAGTCCGAAGTGAACATCACTCAGGCGCAGGCCCTGGAAGGTGCACAGAAGACCCAGACCAGCGTCGACAAGCTGGCCAAGCTGGTCAATGACAACAAGATCGGCGGTCGCATGTTCTTCGACCTGACCAACATCGACAAGACCAGCAACGGCAAGGACACCGCCGCCAGCGGCACCGGTCTGGACGTCAAGCGCTTCTACCTGACCGTCGATCACAAGTTCAACGACATCTGGTCGGCCAACCTGACCACCGACTTCCAGTACAGCTCGGCCATCGGCAACACCGAACTGTTCGTCAAGAAGGCCTACGTGCAGGGCAGCTTCGACCCGGCCTTCAACCTGCGCGTCGGTGCCGCCGACATGCCGTGGATCCCGTACGTCGAGAAGTTCTACGGCATGCGCTATGTCGAGAACACCCTGACCGACCGCCTGAAGTACGGCAACTCGTCCGACTGGGGCCTGCATGGCTTCGGCAACCTGGGCAACAACTTCAACTATGCGGTCTCGGTCGTGTCCGGCGCCGGTTACAAGAACCCGACCCGCAGCAAGGGCATGGACGTGGAAGGCCGCGCGGCCTATACCCCGAACGAGAACTTCGTGGTTGCCATCGGTGGCTACAGCGGCAAGCTGGGCAAGGAGACCGACATCCAGAGCGCCGAGAACACCTACACCCGCGCCAATGCGATGGTGGCCTACGCCAGCAGCGACTTCCGCGTCGGTGGCGAGTACTTCCAGGCCAAGAACCTCAACAACGTGATGACCGTTGCCACCGACAAGACCAGTGGCTGGTCGGTGTGGGGCAGCGTGCGCGTCACCGACGGCGGCATCAACGTGTTCGGTCGTTACGATGACACCGACGTCAGCAAGACCCTGGACCCGACCCTGAGCGACAAGTACTGGAACGTCGGCGTCGAGTTCCCGGTCATGAAGAACCTCAAGCTGTCGACCGTGTACAAGTACACGCACCTGGCCAACGCCAGCGACAAGAAGAACGACAAGACCAAGGAATTCGGCGTCTGGGGCGACCTGTCGTTCTGATGTCCTGAAGCACCCTTGTCTACAAGCAAAGACGGCGGGCCTTGTGCCCGCCGTCTTTGTTTTGTCACACCACGAACGCGGTCACGCCTCGGCCGTGGTCTTTTCCTTGAACCGGCACAGGTCGGCGATCACGCAGCCCGGGCAATCCGGCTTTCGCGCCTTGCACACATAACGCCCGTGCAGGATCAGCCAGTGATGCGCGTCGAGCAGGAACTCGGCCGGAATCACCTTCACCAGTTTGTCTTCCACTTCACGCACGTTCTTGCCTGGCGCCAGGCCGGTGCGGTTGGATACGCGGAAGATATGCGTGTCCACCGCCATCACCGGCTCGCCGAACGCAGTGTTGAGCACCACGTTGGCGGTCTTGCGTCCAACGCCTGGCAGCGCTTCCAGTTCATCGCGATCGCGCGGCACTTCACCGCCGTGCTTCTCCAGCAGGATCGCACAGGTGGCGATCACGTTCTTCGCCTTGGCGTTGAACAGGCCGATGGTGGCGATGTACTGCTTCAGCCCGTCCTCGCCGAGTGCGAGGATCTTCGCCGGCGTGTTGGCGACCGGGAACAGACGGCGCGTGGCCTTGTTGACGCCGACGTCGGTGGCCTGCGCCGACAGCGCGACCGCCACCAGCAGCTCGAACGGCGAGCTGTACTCCAGTTCGGTCTTCGGGTGTGGATTGAGTTCGCGCAGGCGGGTGAACATTTCCACCACGTCGGCGCGCGGCATCGTGCCGCCACGCCGCGCCGGGGCGCGTGCGGTCTTCTTCAGGGTGGCCATTACTGCTCCTTGCCGCTGGCGCGGGCCTTGGCCCGGGCGAGGATGGCGGCGGCTGCGGCGGGCAGGGCGGGTTTCACGTCCGGCGCCGGGGCCGGCGTACGGCGTGCATCGCGCTCGGCTTCGCGCCGTGCCAGCCGCACCGCACGCGCACGGTAGCGTTCGCGTGCGGCCCAGGCCGTATGCAATTGCTGCTGCGCCTGCTGCAGGCGTCGCGGAAGGTCCGGGTGGCCGGGCAGCAGCTGTTCGTCGCCGGCGCGGGCGACGTAGTCCATCAGGCCTGCCTGCAGGGCACCATCGAGATCGTCTGCCTGGACCCGGGCGAACAGCTGCGCGGGGTTGGGTCGGGATGCCATGGCGTCAGCGGTTCTGGAAGGCCGGCGGACGGCGCTGCAGGAACGCGCTGGTGCCTTCGCGCATGTCCTCGGTGGCGAACAGCAGGCCGAACTGCGCGCTTTCGTACTCCAGTCCTGCCTCCAGGCTGCATTCGCCACCCACGTGTACGGCATCCAGCAGGCCACGCAGGGCCAGCGGCGCCGAGCGGGCCAACTGGCGGGCGACGTCCTGCACACGGTTGTCCAGCGCGTCGGCCGGCACCACCTCGTTGACGATGCCCAGTTCCAGCGCACGCGCGGCGTTGACCGGTGCACCCAGCAGGCACAGCTCCAGGGTGGCGGCGCGGCCGCACAGGCGCAGCAGGCGCTGGCTGCCGCCGAAGCCGGGAATCAGGCCGAGATTGATCTCCGGCTGCCCGACCTTGGCCGTATCGGCAGCGATGCGCAGGTGGCAGGCCATGGCCAGCTCCAGCCCGCCGCCCAGGGCGAAGCCGTTCACGCGCGCGATCACCGGCTTGGGCATGCGCTCGATCTGGCGCATCAGGGCCTGGCCGAGCAGGGAGAAATCACGTCCCTGAACCGCAGTGAGTGTGTTCATCTCGGCGATGTCGGCCCCGGCCACGAACGCCTTCGGACCGGCACCGGTCAGCACCACCACGCGCACGTCCGGGTCGGCAGCGGCGGCGCTGAATGCCTCGGCCAGCGCCTGCAGGGTCGCGGCATTCAAGGCGTTGAGCTTGTCCGGGCGCTGGACGGTCACGGTGCGGATGGCGCCGTCGTCGGCGACAGCGATCAGGGCATCGGCCACGGGAAAACTCCTGAAACGTTAAAAAAAAGTGAGATTGAACTCCGCCAACGCAGACGGGTCTTAGCCTGCATCGTGAGTAGCGGTTACACGTTGTGCCCGTTATCCTAACCCGTCGCCTCAGGGCGGCGCAGAACGTCCCTGAGTTACCACCCCTGGAGAACTGTTTGATGAAGTTGCGTTCTATCGCGGTCGCCGTCGCGGCCCTGGCCCTGACGGGCAATGCCTTCGCCCAGGACGTCTCGTCCGAAAAGGGCAAGCTGAGCTACTACTTCGGTTACGACTACGGCAACAACCTGGCGGAGCTGACCGGTCGTGGTGAGCAGCTGGACATCAACTCGGTGGTGAAGGGTCTGCAGGACGCCTACGCCAAGAAGCAGCCGGCGATCACCGCCGACCAGCTGAAGCCGGCCGTTGAAGCGTTCCAGAAGCGCGAGCAGGGCCGTGCCCAGGCTGCCAAGGCCGAGTACGAAAAGGCTGCTGCCGAAAACAAGACCAAGAGCGATCAGTTCATCGCGGCGAACAAGGCCAAGGCCGGCGTGCAGTCCCTGCCGAGCGGCGTCCAGTACCGCGTGATCGAAGCCGGCAAGGGCGCCAAGCCGACCCAGGCCAGCACCGTGCAGCTGGAAGTGGCCGGTCCGTTCCCGTACGGCCAGCGCCCGACCGAAGCCCGCCCGGCCCAGCAGATTCCGTCGATCAAGGTCAGCGAAGTCGAAATGAAGGCCATGCGCGAGACCCTGCTGCAGATGCCGGCAGGCTCGAAGTGGGAAGTCACCCTGCCGCCGGACCAGGCCTACGGTGCCGACCCGCGCACCCCGTTCCCGCCGAACGTGGCTGTGCAGTTCGAGATCAAGCTGGTCAGCGTCAAGTAAATCGAAGCCGTAAACGAAACGCGCCGGTGATTCCACCGGCGCGTTTTTGTTTGCGCGGAGCGCGACGGTGCCACGCACCGCATCTGCACCCCGCGCAAATTCAGCCCGATCGCGCTACTGTTGCCGGGTGCAAACAATGGAAGAAACGGCGCGTGTTGTCGCAAGTCCCTGCATCGGAGTGTGCACGCTGGATCCGGACCGGCAATGCACCGGCTGCGGGCGGCACATCGATGAAATCGCACGGTGGTCGTCGATGAGCAACGAGGAGCGCAGCCGCATCCTGCATCGCGTGCAACCTCTGCGTGAACAGCTGCAGCAATCACTGCGCGGCTCGCTGGCCGATCACGAACGCTTGATGCGCGCGCTGCATCCACTGGCCGAGCCGCCGGCCGGCGACGGCTGGAACCGCAGCGAACTGAGTGACCTGCTGCCGCCGGGACCACCTGTGGAAGCCGCCGTACTGGCCGGCATCGTGCCGCGCGCCAATGGCGCACAGGTCATCCTTACCCGTCGCACCGAAACCCTGCGCCAGCATGGTGGCCAGGTCGGCTTCCCCGGCGGGCGCACCGAACCCGATGACCGCGACGCACTGGCGGCCGCGCTGCGCGAGAGCCAGGAAGAAATCGCACTGGCTCCGGGGCAAGTGCAGGCGCTGGGTTATCTCGATCCCTTTGTGACGATCACTGGCTACCGGGTCACGCCGGTGGTGGCCGTGGTCGATCCGGACTTCGTGCCGGTGCCGCAGCCCAGCGAAGTGGCCGAAGTGTTCGAAGTGCCGCTGGCCTACCTGATGGCCGCAGACAATCTGCGCCAGGTCGAAATCAATCACCGCGGCCGCATCCGCCACGTCCTCGAGTACGGCTGGCCCGGCCAGCGCATCTGGGGCGCGACCGCCGCCATTCTCTACAACCTGCGTCGCCGCCTGGAGCAAGTGCAATGAAGCCGATCGATCCGTCGTGGACCACGCTTGTCGATGTCGCCAGCCTGGCGGCTGCATTGGGTGAGGGCGTACGTGTCGTCGATGCACGTGCCACTGCCAGCAGCGCTGTACGTGTGGTCGATGCGCGGTCCTCGCTGGCCGATCCGCAGGCGGGTAGCGGCCAGTATCTGGCGGGGCACGTTCCGGGTGCGGTGTACGCCGACCTCAATCATGACCTGTCGGATCTGACCCGCAGCGGCCACGGCCGTCATCCACTGCCGGACAGCGATGCCTTCGCGGCGAAGCTTGGCCAGTGGGGTATCGGTCCCGACACCCAGGTGGTGGTCTACGACGGCAGCGACGGCAGCATGGCCGCCTCGCGCCTGTGGTGGCTGCTGCGCCTGATCGGGCACCGCAAGGTCGCCGTGCTCGACGGCGGCATCGCCGCCTGGCAGGAGGCTGGCCACGCGCTGGCGAGCGGCCAGGCTGAAGTGACGACGTTGCCAGCTTACCCGGGCCATTTCGACACCACCCAGATCGCCAATGCCGAGGAGATCAGCGCACGCCTGAAGCACGCGCCGGGCTGGCTGGTCGACGCACGCGCGGGCGAACGCTTCCGCGGCGAAGTCGAGCCGCTGGACCCGGTCGCCGGCCACGTACCCGGCGCGGTCAACCGCCCGTTTGCGTTGAACGTCGCCGACGGCCGCCTGCGTGATGCACAGGAGCTGCGCGCCGAACTTCAGGGCGTGATCGGCAACCGTGATCCGCAGCAGGTGGTGCTGATGTGCGGCTCCGGCGTGACCGCCTGCCACCTGCTGCTGGCGATGGAAAGCGCAGGACTGAGCGGCGCACGCATCTATGCCGATTCCTGGAGCGGCTGGGTGAGCGACAGCAGCCGCCCGGTGGCCAGCGGCGCCTGACTCTATCGTCTCGATATCCACGCAAAGAGCAGTCGAGCATAGCTCGACTCTACAAAAGCCCGTTCCGATCGATTCGACCCCGTGCCGACCAACGGTCGGCACCCACCAACAGCGGCGGAGATCTGTCGAAGGCGGGGTGGGTCCGGTTGCGGGGGTGTCCGCGGCATGGATGCCGCGGACAAGCCCCCATGGACGGGTTTACGGCGTCCCCCGCAACCGGACCCACCCCGCCATCCCACGGAATCCTGCTGTTGCCCTTGCTTCGGCCGTTGCCTCTGCGGGTGCAGGGCGCAGCCCTGCCGCTTACCCAACAGGCTGCAGCGGTACCTTCGCCAGCACCCGCGCCCACGGGAACAACGGTCCCGGATCACGCTTGCGCGCCACCATCAGCGTCGGGTCATCGCTGGCCGGCACCTGCTCCAGATCCAGCTGGTCATGCCCGGCAATCCGCCGCAGCGACGGGTAGCGTGCCACCAGCGCCTGCAGCAGCGCCTCCAGCGTCGCCAGCTGTGCTTCGGTGTACGGCTCGTCCATCGCCTGGTGGCGGCTGTCGAACCAGTCCGGGTAGCGCCCGGTGTTGACCAGTTCGATACCCAGCGTATGCGCGTTCATGCCGCGCACGTGGTGGGCCACGCGTTCCGGTGCCACGTACTGCACCACGCTGCCATCGCGGTCGATGTAGAAGTGGCCGCTGTTGCCGGCACCGCTGTCATACAGCACGCGCTCGCCGTACTCGCGGGCCATCGCCAGATCGGGCAGCTCGGTGCAGTGGATCACCACCATCTCCAGCGTGGCCGGGTTGCGCAGCGGCAGGCGGTCTTGGTAGGGCAGGGGCTGCAGCTGCAGGCCGGGCAGGAGCGGGTTGGGCATCCGGCGATGCTAGCATTGCGGCATGAACCTGCCTCCTCTTTCGCCGCCGACCCGCTCCCACGGAGCGCGCGCATGAGCCGCGGCCACTGCATCCTGTCCCACGGTTTCGAGAGCGGCCCGGAAGCGACCAAGGTCACCGCGCTGGCCGACGTGGCGCAACGCCTGGGCTGGACCCATGAACGCCCGGACTACACCGACCTGGACGCGATGAGCGAGGTCAGCCGGGTGGGCGACGTGCGCACCCGGCTGCAGCGCCTGGTGGAACGCACCGCCATCGCCGCCCAGCAGGGCCCGGTGGTGCTGGCCGGCTCCAGCCTGGGCGCCTACATCTCCGCCATCGCCTCGCTGCAGGTGCCTGTGGCCGGCCTGTTCCTGATGGTGCCGCCGACCACCATGGGCCCGATGCCGGCGCTGGATGCCGCGGCGGTGCCGATCACGGTGGTGCAGGCCTGGCATGACGATGTGGTCCCGGCCGCCGGGGTCATTGCCTGGGCGCAGGCGCGCGCCGCGCAGCTGCTGCTGGTCGATGACGGTCACCGCTTGGAACACCACGTGGAGGCCTCCGCGCAGGCCTTCGAGCGCCTGCTGCGGCAACTGTGAAGCCCGGGCGCACGGCGCGCCCGCCCGCTTTGACTACAATGGCAGCCCCGCCGCCCCCGGCGCGGGCCTGCTGGCCGTGCTTGCGGCCCTCCTTTCCGACCGGCCCGGCCCCTGTGCCGCGCCCGACCACCTGCGAACCGATCCCGTGAAATTCTTCGTCTCCTGCGCCAAGGGCCTGGAATACCTGCTTGCCGATGAACTGTCGGCCCTGGGCCTTGCCAAGGCCACTGCCACCATTGCCGGCGTCAACGCCGAGGGCGAACTGGAGCAGGCGCTGCGGATCGTGATGTGGTCGCGCCTGGCCAGCCGCGTGCTGTGGCCGATCGACGAGTTCGAGTGCCCGGACGAGCAGGCCCTGTATGACGGCGTGCGTGCGCTGCCGTGGCATGAGCACATCAAGCCGGAGATGACCCTGGCGGTGGACGCACATGTGTCCGGCGACAAGATCACCCACGCCCGCTTTGCCGCCCAGCGGATCAAGGACGCCATCGTCGACCGCATGCGCGATGAGGGGCTGGAACGTCCCTCGGTCAACACCGACCTGCCGGACGTGCGCGTCAACCTGTCACTGCGCAAGGGCCGTGCCTCGCTGTCGATCGACCTCGGCGGCGGCCCGCTGCATCGCCGGGGCTGGCGCGGGGCCGCCCACGAGGCACCGCTGAAGGAAAACCTGGCTGCCGCGCTGCTGCTGCGCGCGCAGTGGCCGCGCCTGCACGCCGCCGGTGGTGGCCTGCTGGACCCGATGTGCGGCAGCGGCACGCTGCTGATCGAGGGCGCGCTGATGGCCGCCGACGTCGCTCCCGGCCTGATGCGCCATGGCAGCCTGCCGCCGAGCCGCTGGCTGGGCTTCGACAAGGCCGCCTGGAAGACCATCCAGAGCGAAGCGCGCGACCGTGAGGCCGCAGGCCTGGCCGCGCTGAAGCCGGTCATCCACGGCAGCGACATCGACCCGACCGCGATTCAGGCGGCACGCGAGAATGCCGAGGTCGCGGGCGTCGCCCACGCGATTCGCTTCACCCGCGCCGACGTCGCCGACCTCGCCGCACCGGAGCAGGAGATCGGCGCGGTGGTCTGCAACCCGCCGTACGACGAGCGCCTGGCCGCCGATCCGGCGCTGTACCGCGCACTGGGCAGCGCCCTGCAGAAGGCGGTGCCGCAGTGGCGTGCCAGCCTGCTGTGCGGCAACGACGAACTGGCCTTCGCCACCGGCCTGCGCGCAGGCAAGAAGTACCAGATGTTCAACGGTGCGCTGGAATGCGCGTTGATCGTCTGCGATCCGATCGCCGTGCCGGGCCGCGATCCGGCTCAGCCGCGCGAGCTGAGCGAAGGTGCGCAGATGGTGGCCAACCGCCTGCGCAAGAACCTGAAGAAGTTCAAGAGCTGGCGTGCCCGCGAGGACATCACCTGCTTCCGCGCCTATGACGCCGACCTGCCGGAGTACGCCGCCGCCATCGACGTCTATGAGGAAGACGGCGGCAAGCGCCGTACCTTCCTGCACGTGCAGGAATACGCCGCACCGGCTGCCATTCCGGAGAACGACGTGCGCCGTCGCCGCAACGAACTGCTGGCCGCTGCGCGTGAAGTGTTCGGCGTGCCGCCGGAGCAGGTCTCGATGAAGTCGCGCGAGCGCGGCAAGGGCGGCAGCAAGTATGGCCGCTTCGAGCAGCGTGACGAGTTCATCGTGGTACGCGAGAACAACGCGCTGCTGCAGGTGAATCTGTTCGACTACCTCGATACCGGCCTGTTCCTCGATCATCGCCCGCTGCGCCGGATGATGGCCGAACAGGCGCGTGGCAAGCGTTTCCTCAACCTGTTCTGCTACACCGGCGTGGCCAGCGTGCAGGCCGCGGTGGCCGGTGCCGCCAGTACCACCAGCGTCGACCTGTCGGCCACCTACCTGCAGTGGTGCTACGACAACCTGGCGCTGAACGGGCAGGGCGGCAACCAGCACCTGCTGGTGCAGGCCGATGCGATGGCCTGGCTGGAAGGCGACCGTGGCCAGTACGACGTGATCTTCTGCGACCCGCCGACCTTCTCCAACTCCGCGCGTGCCGATGACTTCGATGTGCAGCGCGAGCAGTTGAAGCTGCTGCGTGCAGCCGTGGCGCGGCTGGCGCCGGGCGGCGTGCTGTATTTCTCGAACAACTTCCGCCGCTTCAAGCTGGAAGAGAACGCCATCGCCGAATTCGCTCAGTGCCGTGAGATCACCGCGCGCACCATCGGTCCGGATTTCGAGCGCAACGCGCGCATCCACCGCGCGTGGGAATTGAAGCGGTTGGGGTGATTCCAGTCGAAAGGGGATGCCGGCCAGCGGCCGGCACTACCCCGTCTGGCCAGTAGATCCACGCCATGCGTGGATGGCGGTTACAGCAACGCCACCAGCAGCCCGGCCACGGGCAGCGTGATCGCCAGCGGCGCGATCCATTTCGGTCGGTACGGGTACAGTCCGAACGACAGCACCACGCCGCCCACGGTCATCATACCCAGCCACAGCACCGGGCCCATCGCCCAGCCGTGGTCGACCACGCACAACGCGAACGCCACCGTCAGCAGGGCCCAACCCAGCACCCGCCACTGCGTGCGCCGTGCCGGGGGAGCTGCAGCCTTGCCGTGCAGGTCGTGCTGGTGCTTTTCCATCGCCAGCGACAGGGCGGTGAACGCGGAGAACGACAGCGTCAGAGCCAGCAGCATCATGCGCTGGCCTCCGCTTCGGCAGCTTCCGCCGCTTCGACCGGTGCCTTGGGTGCAGCGGCTGCGGCCGCGCGCTTCTTCTTCTCGGCCGCACTCAATGGCGGCGTCCAGCGCTGCATGCGCCAGCCGCACAACGCCAGCATCGCGCCGAAGGCGATCATCGACAGATCGAAGCCAGCCAACACCCAGTCTCCATTGCGCAGGGTGATGCCCAGGTGCGCATGCGTGGTCAGCGCGTTGACCACCGGCACCAGCGCGAACGCGGCGGCGCCCAGGTACAGCTGCCACGCCCACATCATCCGCTTCGGCCAGATGAAAGCGGCCAGCAGCGCGCCGCCCCAAGCGTAGAAGAACACGTTGGCTTCCGCACTCGAGCGCTCGGCGATGTCCAGCGGCAGCAGGCGGTTGCCCCAGAAGTAGGCGGCAAAGGCGATCGGCAGGCCGGCCACGGTGCCGATGTTCAGCGCATCCACCAGGCGCAGGCCGAAGCCGATGCGTCCACTCTTGGCATGCTTGGGACGTTCCTTCACCGCCCACAGCACCACGCCGCTGGCGACCATCAGGCAGCCGACCAGGCCGGACAGGAAGAACAGTGCACGCAGGCCCCAGTCGGCAAAGCGTGCCAGATGCAGGCCGTACAGCACGCCGCGGGTGGCGGTGGCGCCACCGGAGGGCGGTGTTTCTTCCAGCAATGCACCGCTGACCATGTCGTAGCGCACGGCCGGGGTGTCGGTGGACAGGCGCTTGCCATCACGCTGGCGGATGTCGATCACCGCATTGGCCGCGCCCGGGTTGGACACGGTGAAGCCGGCCACTTCCACGCCGTGCCAATGCGCACGCGCGCTGTCCAGCAGCTGCGCGATCGGCAGCGGTGTTGCGCGGCCTTCGGCCGGCGCGGTCACCTCCGGCATACCGCCAAAGGCTTCGCTGAAGAACTTGTCCTCGTCCTGTGGGTAGGCGACTTTCACCCCCCACGGCAGGTACATGATCATCAGGGTGACGATGCCGGTGTAGGTGATCATCGCGTGGTAGGGCAGGGCCATCACCGCGCTGACGTTGTGGAAATCGAGCCAGGAGCGCAGGCCCTTGTCCTTGCGGAAGGTGAAGAAGTCCTTGAAGATTTTCTTGTGGGTGATGACGCCGATGATGATCGCCACCAGCATGAACATCGCGCAGAAGCCGACCAGGTAGCGCGCCCACAGCACCGGGATGTAGTGCAGGTCGAAGTGCAGGCGGTAGAAGAAGTCGCCGCCACGGGTCTCGCGCGCCTTCAATGCCTGGCCGGTGTTCGGGTCCAAAGTGGCGTCGCCGAAGCCACCGCGGCGGCCACGGCTGGGGTCGGCCAGTTCCGGCGGCAGCCGCCAGAACATCTGCATGGCCGGGTTGCGCGGCTGCGGCAGGGTGACGAACCAGTTCTCGGCCTGCGTGGCGTTGGCCTGCAGGTAGTCCACCGCGCGCTGCGCGGCGACGTCGATGCTGACGTTGCTGGAGGGCAGCTCCGGGCGCATCCAGCGGCTGATTTCTTCGCGGTAGTAGCTGGCCGTGCCGGCCATGAAAATCAGCAGCAGCAACCAACCGACCAGCAGGCCGGTCCAAGTGTGCAGCCAGGCCATCGACTGGCGGAATCCGTTCTTCATGCCCAGGCCCCCAGCATGCGCGCGATGGCAGCCATCAGCAGGGCGGGAGCGAGAATGCCGACCCACGCACGCAGCGCGCTGCGGGTGGCGAACGCCCACAGCGCCGCGCAGGCGGCCACCAGAATCGCCAGCAGCATGCCGGTCAGCACGGTCTGGCCGCGCGCGCCAGGCAGCGCCACCGCGCAGAACACGCTGGTCACCGAGGCCAGCGCGTAGCCGCCGAAGATTGCAGCCAACGAGCGTGACAGCACGCCCCAGCGCGGGTTGGAGAAGAAGGTGCGGGGGCTGGCGGTTGCGGGCGAGCGGTCCACGGCATTCCTGCAGGATTCAGTGAAAAGGGGACCGGCGCACCGCAGTGCGCCGGGGTTGGCCATCCGTGGCCGGGCGCTGGTCGCAGAACCAGCGCCGTCCATCGGGTTCAGAGCTTCCAGCGCAGCGTCACGGTGACATTGCGTGGTTCGCCCCAGTACACGCCGTTGTAGAAACCGACGTTGTTGAAGTACTTCTTGTCCAGCAGGTTGTTGATGTTCAGTTGGGCGCTGAAATTTTCGTTGAAGCGGTAGCCACCGGCGAGGTTGACCAGGTAGAAGGCGTCCTGGGTGATGTTGGCCTTGCTGCGATCCGCCTTGGTGCTGGTGTTCCAGATACGGCTCTGCCAGGTCACGCCACCACCGAGCCAGAAGCGGCCTTCGATGCCGCCGGGGCGCCAGCTGGTGTTGAGGCGGAAGGTGTCCTGCGGGGCGGTGGTCCGCTGCAGCACACCATCCTTGTTGCGGATGACGGTATGGGCGAAGCCGGCCGAGACGTTCCACTGCTCGCCGATGCTGCCCTGGCTCTCGATCTCCCAGCCCTTCACCTTGTTGCCCTTGCCGGTGGAGCGGTAGGCCTGGCCGCCATCGGGCAGCGAATTCACCGGCACCGAATCGTCGATCTCGGCGACGTTGTCCTGCTTGCCTTCGAACACGGCAGCGGAGGCATTGAGCAGGCCACCGAAGAACTCGGCCTTGACGCCTGCTTCGTACATGTCGCCGACCACCGGCTCCAGGTAATTGCCGTTGCGGTCGCGGTAGTTCTGCGGCTTGAAGATGTCGGTGTAGCTGACATAGCCGCTGAAGATCGAATTGAAGTCGTAGACCAGGCCGGCATACGGAGTGAGCATGTCGTCCGGCCGGTAGCCGGTGCGGGTGGTGCTGTTGCGGTTGCCGTTGGCGTCGTAGCCATAGGCCCACTTGCGGGTTTCCCAGCTGCCATAGCGGGCGCCCACCACGGCCAGCAACGGGTCGGCCAGGCGCAGGCGGGCCGCCACATAGGCGGCGCGCTGGCGCAGCTCGTCCTGCGACGACAGGCGACCCAGGCGGGTCACCGGCAGTACCGGCACCTCGCCGGTCCAGTGGCGCCAGTCGGGCACCTGGGAGTAGCCCGGTGCGCTGGAATCGAACGACATCGCCTCCGATTCGCCCTTGCGCACCGCTTGGCCCAGCCCGAACACCAGTTCATGCTCACGGCCGAACAACTGGAACGGGCCACCGACGTTGACGTCGAACACGTCCATCGTGCTGTGCTCGTTGAAGTGCGAGATGTAGGCGGTGATGCCGGTGCCATCGGCGCGCGGATAGCCGGCCGCGCCGTACCAGACGCTGCCATCGGTATCGCGCACCGCGTGGCTGAGGTTGCCCTTCACCGACCAGCCGTTGCCCAGCTGCTGCTCCAGGCGCGCGAAGCTGGTCTTCTCCACGATCGGCCACGCGCTCCACGAGGCCGACAGGTTGGTCGAGCGCGGCAGGTTGGCTGGCGCGCCATCGGCGCCCCAGTACGGCACCACACCCCAGGTCACGCCGGTGGTGCGCGGCGACTGGTATTCGTAACCCACCTCGAACAGCGTGCTGTCGCTCAGGTCGGCCTGCACGATGCCGTAGAACACGTCCTTGTCCAGCGCATAGACATCACGGAACGAATCGCTCTGCTGCTTGGCGGCGACCACGCGCGCACGGATGCGTCCGTCCCAGGCGACCGGGCCGCCGAGGTCGGCTTCCAGGCGGCGGTTGTTCCAGCGGCCCACGGTGAGGTTGGCGCCCATCTGGAAGGTGTCGGTGGGGCGCTTGCGGATCATGCTGATGGTGCCGGACGGATCGCCGGCGCCGGTGGTCAGGCCGGTGGCGCCGCGGATCACTTCGATGCGCTCGTAGATCACGTTGTCGGTGTTGGTCTTGACCGAGCCACCGAACGTGTTGAGCATGCCGTCGATCTGGAAATTGTCGATGGTGTAGCCGCGCGAGACATAGTTGATGCGCTCGCTGTCGGTGACCGACACGCTGACGCCGGTGACCTGGCCCATCACGTCCGACAGCGAGAACAGGCCCATGTCGTCCAGGCGCTGGCGGGTGATCACCGTTACCGACTGCGGTGTCTCGCGCAGCGACAGGTCCAGCTTGGTCGCACTGCGCGCGCCCTTGACCGTGTAGCTGTTGGGAATCTCGCCATCGGCGGTCACCTTCACGGTGTCCAGCGTGCGCGCGGAGGATTCGGCGGTGCCGTCGGCGTGGGCCAGCGGGGCGATCATCAGTGCGGTCACGGCCAGGGCCAGCAGAGTGGGACGAGGGAGGTTCAGCGGCGTTGCCATCGGTGCGATTCCATGCAGGACGAAACAGGCGATGGAATGCGCAGACACAGCAGCCATGCGCTCCGCGCACGTCGCCCAGCGAGTCCCATCGACGGTGCGCCACCCGCTTGGTGCGGGCGACCCGGTAGTCGGGGGATGTACACGGGCGAAGGGGCGGGTAGGTGCGTGCTTCCGTGCCCCGCTTGGCTAAGCGTACAACCGATTAGCAAATGATAGGCATTCGCATTTCGTTAATCAAGCGTGACGAACTCCGCCCTCCACGCAGGGCGTGGATCGACTGCCGGATGGGTTCCTAGAACCTGAACACTACTGTTGCGGCATGCAGCAGCAGGCCAATCAGGCCACCTACCAGGGTGCCGTTGAAGCGGATGAACTGCAGGTCGCGACCCACACTCAGTTCCAGCTGCTCGACCAGGTGCCGCTCGTCCCAGCTCTTCACGGTCTGCGCGATATGCGTGGTCACGCCTTCGCGCAGGCGGCCGGTCAGACGCTGGGCGCCCTCCAGCAGATGCTGGTTCAGCGCGTCGCGCAGGGCGGGATCGGCCTGCAGGCTGCTGCCCAGCGAGGCCAGGCTGCGCTGCAGGTGCCCGACCAGCGCCGAATCCTCACGCTGCAGATCGGCGCGCAGGCTGGCATGGATGCGTGCCCACAGGCCCTGCACGTAGTCCTGCAGGGCAGGGTGGTCGATCATTTCCTGCTTGAGCTGCTCGATGCGCTCGGCCAGGGCCGGGTCCTCGCGCAGGCGCTGCACGTAGTTCTGCAGCCAGCTCTCGTAGTCCTGGCGCAGCGGATGCTGCGGTTCGGCCAGCACCTGCTGCAGCTCTTCCAGCACCGCCCGCGCCAGGCGTTCGGCCAGGCTGTCGCCGATCTCGTCGATCGGCTTGACCCAGTTCACCGTGCTCGACAACGTCGGCCATTCACGCTGGATATAGCGCACGATCAACTGCGAGGCGCGTTCCTTCACCTCCGGTTGTTCCAGCCAGCGCCCCAGCCGCTGCAGGCCCTCGTCCAGCACGCGCTGGTGGCGCCCATCGGCGGTCAGCAGGGCCAGTAGTTCACCTGCGGTGGCGGCGGCATTCCACTGCCGCAGCTGCTGCACCACGAAGGCATGCAGCTGCCGGCGTACTGCGGTTTCGTCGAAGAAGTCCAGCGCCTGCAGGGCCCAGCCGCGGGCCATGTCGGCCAGCATCCGCGAGCGCGCCGGGTCGGCCAGCCAGCTGCCGAGGCGGCTGGCTGGATCGAATACCTGCAGCTTGGCCAGCAGCACACCTGGCTCCAGGAACTGGTCGCGCACGAACAGCGCCAGGCTGTCGCCGATGCGTTCCTTGCTGCGCGGGATGATCGCGGTGTGCGGGATCGGCAGGCCCATCGGCCGCCGGAACAGCGCGACCACGGCGAACCAGTCGGCCAGTGCGCCCACGGCAGCGGCTTCGCAGAAGGCCGAGACCCAGGCCCAGATACCGCGCTCGCCCTGCCAGTGGCTGACTGCGAAACCGGCCAGCATCAACAGCAACAGGCCCAGCGCGAGGGCTTTCAGGCGCCGCAGCTGAGCGCGGCGCGGATCGTGGGCAGGCGTCATGCGGAAAGTCTAACCGCAGCTTGGTGACGCCTGTCTGTAGAGCCGAGCCCATGCTCGGCTGCCTTGCGCGTGGCAAAGAGCAGCCGAGCATGGGCTCGGCTCTACAGAAGCGCGTCGAGAGCGCTTAGAGCGCTTCCAGCTGCTTGCGCAGCGCGGCCAGCTGCGCGCGCAGGGTGTCGTTCTCGCGGGTCAGCGCGACCACGCGACGGCGCAGGGCCGGTGCATCCTCGCCCAGCTGTTCCAGTGCCGACAGAACCTCGGCATCGCGGCTGGCCACCTCGTCCTCGCTGGGTTCTTCGAAATCCATCTCGGCTGGTTCAGGCTTCGGTGCGCGCGGCTTGCGCTTGGCATCACGCACGCGCTTGGCGGCCTGCTTCAGCTCGTCCTTGCCACCGGCGGCGGCAGCGCGCTGCTCGTCTTCCGGCAGGTCGGCCACAGCCGCAGCGGCGCTGATCGAGATCACGCCGGCCTTCACCGCTTCCACCACCTCGGCCGCAGCCTGGGCGTGGATGCGCTCGATCATGCCGACCTGGCTGGTGCTCAGCTTGGCCTCGCGGGCCAGCTCGGCGCGGCTGATCTTCGGCGCCGGTTCCCACGGCGGGCTGTCCTCACCCGCGTCTTCGACGACGTCGGCGGTGCCGTCGCTCTCGCGCTGCAGCTGGGCCTGCTCGACCTGCTTGCGGGCGGCCAGTATGTCGCGCTTGCGCAGCGCCAGCACACCGCGCTGGAAATCGGACACGCTGCGGCGGCCCAGGTGCTGCTCGATCATCCACAGGTGCACGTCTTCCATGCTCTGGAAGCGGGTGTTCTGCACGGTGTTGAAGGGCAGTCCGTGCTTCTGGCAGATGCCGAAACGGTTGTGGCCATCGACCAGCACATCACCCCACAGCACCAGCGCATCGCGGCAGCCTTCGGCCAGGATGCTGCGCTCCAGCGCGTCATGTTCGTCCGCGGTCAGCGGGTCGATATAGGCCTTGAGTTCTTCTTTGACGACGATATCCATGGGCACGGCAGCGAGCAGGAGCGGAACCGCCCATTGTACCCGCTCGCCACCGCCGGCCCGGGCTCAGGCGGTGGCCCGGATCATCTCGCCCAGGGTGCCGGTGATCTGGTCGATCTGTGCCTTGTCCACGATCAGTGGCGGCGACAGCGCGATGATGTCGCCGGTGCAGCGCACCAGCAACCGGCCGTCATGGAAGCAGCGCCGGAACACCTCGTAGCCACGGCTGCCGGGAGCATCGCGGCGCGGTGCCAGCTCGACCGCGCCGACCAGCCCGAAGTTGCGGATGTCGATCACGTTGGGCAGGCCCTGCAGCGCATGCAGCCGTTCCTGCCAGTACTCGCCCAGCTCGATGGCACGCTCGAACAGGCGCTCCTCGGCATAGACATCCAGCGTCGCCAGCGCTGCGGCGCAGGCCAGCGGATGGCCGGAATGGGTATAGCCATGGAACAGCTCGATGGCCTGCGGCGGGGCCTGCATCAGCGTGGTATGCACGGCGTCGCTGGCCAGCACGCCACCCAGAGGCACCGCGCCGTTGCTGACTGCCTTGGCAAAGGTCAGCAGGTCCGGGGTGACCCCGAAGCGCTGCGCGGCGAACGGCATGCCAACCCGGCCGAAGCCGGTGATGACCTCATCGAACACCAGCAGGATGCCGTGGTGGTCGCACAGCTCGCGCAGGCGCTGCAGGTAGCCGGGTGCGGGCAGGATCACCCCGGCGGAGCCGGCGATGGGCTCGACGAAGACGGCGGCAATGGTGGAGGCGTCGTGCAGCGTGATCAGTCTTTCCAGGTCGTCGGCCAGTTCCGCGCCCTGGCGCGGCAGGCCTTTGCTGAACGCATTGCGCGGCAGGTCCAGGGTGTGGCGCAGGTGGTCCACGCCACCCAGTTGCAGGCCGAACGCCCTGCGGTTGTTGGGCAGCCCGCCCAGTGCCATGCCGCCGAAACCGACGCCGTGATAGGCCTTCTCGCGGCTGATGAAGCGCGTGCGCTGGCCCTCGCCACGCTGGCGGTGGTAGGCCAGCACGATCTTCATCGCGGTATCCACCGCCTCGGAACCGGAGCTGGTGAAGAACACGTGGTTGAGCGGGCCCGGCGCCAGTGCAGCCAGCCGCTGCGCCAGCGCGAAGGCCGGCGGCGAGCCCATCTGGAAGGCCGGCGAATAGTCGAGGGTGCGTGCCTGCTCGACGATAGCCTCGACAATGCGTGGGCGGGCATGGCCGGCGTTGCAGCACCACAGGCCGGCAGTGCCATCGAGGATCTGGCGGCCGTCGACATCCTCATAGTGCATGCCTTCGGCGCGTACCAGCATGCGCGGCGCGGCCTTGTACTGGCGGTTGGCGGTGAACGGCATCCAGTACGCGTCCAGTGACTCGGGGCGCTGGGTGGCCAGGTCGTGCAGGTCGCTTTCGGGACGCTTCATGCCGGCTCCGTCGGGTCCGATGCGACGAATGTAGCGCAGCCGCGTCACGGCGGAGTCGCGGCGGTCCCGGTATAACCAAGGCTCGTTGAATGTTGGAGCTTCCCATGGCTGATTTCCCCGACCGTAGCCATTGGCAGGCGCTGGCCCTCCAGCTGTCGATGCCGGGCCAGGCCTTCATCGACGGCCGCTATGTCGATGCCGCCAGTGGCGCCCGCTTCGACTGCATCAGCCCGATCGACGGTCGCGTGCTGGTTGCGGTTGCCGACTGCGACGCGCAGGATGTCGAGCGCGCGGTCCTGGCCGCGCGACGCAGCTTCGAGGCGGGCCACTGGTCGCAGGCCACTCCGGCCCATCGCAAGCGCGTGCTGCTGGCGCTGGCGGCATTGGTGGACGCGCACGCCGATGAACTGGCCCTGCTGGAAACCCTGGACATGGGCAAGCCGGTGCGTGACGCGCGCCGTATCGACCTGCCCGGCGTGGTGCGCTGCCTGCGCTGGACCGCCGAAGCGGTGGACAAGCTGTACGGTGAGGTCGCGCCCACCGGCCCGCACGAGCTGGGGCTGGTCACGCGCGAGGCCGCTGGGGTAGTGGCGGCCATCGTGCCGTGGAATTTCCCGCTGTTGATGGCGTGCTGGAAGATCGCACCGGCCTTGGCCATGGGCAACTCGGTGGTGCTCAAGCCTTCCGAGCGGTCACCGCTGAGTGCGCTGCGGCTGGCCGCACTGGCCGCCGAGGCGGGCCTGCCGGAGGGCGTACTGAACGTTTTGCCCGGCCACGGTGCGCGCGTCGGTGAACCGTTGGCCCTGCACATGGACGTGGACGTGCTGGCCTTCACCGGTTCCACTGCCACCGGCGCGAAGCTGCTGGAGTATTCCGGGCGATCCAACCTCAAGCGGGTCTGGCTGGAATGCGGTGGCAAGAGCCCGCATGTGGTGTTCGCCGACGCCCCCGATCTGGACGTCGTCGCCAAGGCGGTGGCACAGGGCATCTTCTTCAACCAGGGCGAAGTCTGTACTGCCGGCTCCCGGCTGCTGGTCCAGCGCTCGATCCGCGAGGATTTCGTGCATCAAGTGATCGCCCATGGCCAGCACATGCAGCCGCAGCATCCGCTGGAGGCCGATGCACCGATGGGCGCACTGGTCGATGCCGCGCATCTGGACAAGGTGATGGACGATATCGCACGCGCAGAAGGCGAGGGCGCGCGGCTGCTGCTGGGTGGGCGACGGGCCGAGGTCGAGGCCGGCGGCAGCTATGTGCAGCCGACAGTGTTCGACCAGGTGCGCCCGGAGCAGGCCTTGGCTCGTGAGGAAGTATTCGGGCCGGTGCTGGCCGTACTCGGCTTCGACGACGAGGCCGAAGCGGTGCGCCTGGCCAATGACAGTCGCTACGGCCTGGCCGCGGGCCTGTGGACGCGTGATCTCAGCCGCGCCCATCGGGTCGCGCGGCAGTTGCGCGCGGGTAGTGTCTGGGTGAACGGCTGGGATGGTGGCGACATGACCGCCCCGTTTGGTGGTTACAAGCAGTCCGGCAATGGGCGGGACAAGTCACTGCATGCGTTCGACAAGTACAGCGAGATCAAGGCTACCTGGATCCAGTTGTGACGACGCGATTGCTGGATGGCTGTTCGCTCTTTGTAGAGTCGAGCCATGCTCGACTGCCGTTCGTTCTTCTGTAGCGCCGAGCCATGCTCGGCTGCGTCTCGGCAAGAGCAGTCGAGCATGGCTCGACTCTACAAAGGCGTGCCCGCTACCGGCAGCGGGTGCTCACCTGCAGCACTGCCGCACGCAGCATGTCGCGGTCGGCTTCTTCGACGGCGTTCTGGAAATAGTCCATGTCCTGCTTGCCCAGCTCGCACGGGTCGACGATGTACCCCGGTGGCCACAACCCCAGCAGCTGCGCCACGCCATGCACGATCTGCTCGGGGGTCATCTGCCGACGGATCCGGAAGTAATTGCGGCGCGGCCCGAACGCGGGATGGACCTCGCGGCGGCCGATCAGGCGTGGCGCCACGCCCGCCGCGCTGATGCCGTCACCGCCATCGATGCTGCCCGCGGGCAGATCCAGCATCAGTGGCGTCGTTGCAGGCCGTTCCTCGGAAGAGGGTGTGCTGGCATCCGCGGGTGCCGCTGGGGTCGGGCGTGGCGCTGTCGAGGGGGCCGGACGCGTTGCCTCTGCGGTGGGGTGTGCCGGGCGTTGTTGCGTCGGCACGGGTTGCTCCGGAGGTATCCAGCGCAATGAAATCCTGGCACCTTCCTCGCTGCGCAGCGTCATCCTGCCACTGCCCAGCAGCCACACTGCCATCAACCCATGCACCAGCAGCACCACCAGCCATGCCGCCATGCGCGGCAGCTTCGGCGAATCGGACCACGACAGCGCGACTGCAGTCATTGGCAAAGCATCCATGCAGGGACCGGTGGCGCAGACTAGCGGGCGGCCCGAAAAATTCCGTTGGCATCGGTGTCGGCTGAAACCATCGCCCCGTGTGGCCATCGGCCCGTGGCAGAATCGGGCGATCCGCCGTTACCCGTGTTGCCGATGTCGACGATCACCGCTGCCGCGCCGCCCGTGAATTCCCCCAGTCGAGTCCTGCTGGCCAGCCTGATCGGCACCACCATCGAGTTCTTCGATTTCTACATCTACGCCACGGCTGCAGTGCTGGTGTTCCCGCACCTGTTCTTCCCGGACAGCAGTGAACAGGCGGCGCTGCTGCAGTCACTGGCAACGTTTGCGGTCGCGTTCATCGCGCGCCCGGTGGGCTCGGCGGTGTTCGGCCACTTCGGTGACCGCATCGGCCGCAAGGCCACGCTGGTGGCCGCGCTGCTGACCATGGGCCTGTCCACGGTGCTGATCGGCCTGCTGCCCACCCATGCCCAGATCGGCCTGTGGGCCCCTGCGCTGCTGGCGCTGTGCCGCTTCGGCCAGGGTCTGGGCCTGGGCGGGGAATGGGGCGGGGCGGTGCTGCTGGCCACCGAGAACGCACCGCCAGGCAAGCGCGCCTGGTACGGCATGTTCCCGCAGCTGGGCGCGCCGCTCGGCTTTCTGCTGTCAGCCGGCATCTTCCTCGTGCTGGGCCGCTGCCTGAGCCAGGACGACTTCCTGCAGTGGGGCTGGCGCATTCCGTTCGTGGCCAGCGCGCTGCTGGTCGGCCTTGGCCTGTGGGTGCGCCTGAACATCCACGAGACACCCGATTTCAAGAAGGCGCTGGAGCGCAAGGCGCCGGTGCGGCTGCCGATGTGGACGGTGCTGCGTGACCATCCGGTGCCCATGCTGCTGGGCACCCTGGGCGCGTTCGCCACCTTCGTGCTGTTCTACCTGATGACGGTGTTCAGTCTCGGCCATGGCACTGCGGTGCTGGGCTACAGCCGCGAGCAGTTCCTGCTGATGCAGATGGCCGGCATGCTGTTCTTCGCACTGGGCATCCCGCTGTCGGCGCGCTATGGCGACCGGTGGGGCACGCGGCGCACGATGATCGTCGCCAGCGTACTGATCGTCGGCTTCGGTGTGCTGTTCGCGCCGCTGTTCCAGCCGCACAGCCCGTGGCTGGTCACCGGCTTTCTGTGCCTGGGCCTGTTCCTGATGGGCTTGACCTACGGCCCCTGCGGCACCTTCCTGGCCGAGATCTACCCGGTGGAGGTGCGCTATACCGGCGCGTCGCTGTCATTCAACCTGGCCGGCATCCTCGGTGCGGCACCGGCGCCGTACCTGGCCACCTGGCTGGCCGAACGCTTCGGCCTGGTCGCGGTCGGCTACTACCTGTGCCTGACGGCGGTGGCGACCCTGTGCGCGCTGGTGGCACTGCACCGGCGCGCGCTGCAGCTCAACCAAAGAAGCGCTTGAGCGTGCGCCCCAGCCAACCGCCGCCCTGGTGTTCGCGGGCGAACTGGTTCAGGTGCGCCTTGACCTGTTCGGCATAGGCCTGGTCATCACCGCGGATGTGGTTGAACAGCCAGCGCGAGAGCATGGTCCGCAGTTCATCGCTGATGTCCTCGCCGGCCTGAAAGCGCATGCGGTGTTCCGATACCCGCTTGATGAAGACCTCATGCACGCGCTTGTGCGCGGCACAGAATGGATAGCCCGCTTCCTCCATCAGCTCTTCCTCGAACGCGAAGTGCGACATGGTGTAGTCCACCACCTCATCGATCACCTCACCCACCGCCGCACGCTGCAGGCTGGCCTGGGCCACGTGCAGGTGGTTGAGCATCTCGATGATGCGGCGGTGTTGTTGGTCGATCACATCGATGCCGATGTTCAGATCGTCCTGCCAGACCAGTAGTGCCATCCCCGGCTCCCCTTCATGCGTATGTCGGGGCCGACTGTAGAACTGCCGCGCGGGTGCGGCGTTGATCTGGATCAAAGCGGGCCGGTCAGGGCAGGGCAGGCTCGCGCGGGCGCAGCGGGCTGGCCACCGTGGTGCAGCTGACCCGGTTGCGGCCACCGGCCTTGGCCAGGTACAGCTGGCGGTCGGCCTCGGAGATCAACCGGTGCAGCGCATCACGCTGCGGGCGCAGGCAGCACAGGCCGATGCTGACCGTCATGCGCAGGGTGGCGGTGCCGATGTCCACTTCCAGTGCGGCGATGCGCTGGCGCAGTTCCTCGAAGTACAGCAGCGCCTCGTCCTGTTCCATGTCCGGCACCAGCAGGCAGAACTCCTCGCCGCCGAAGCGTGCGATCAGGTCCTGGCTGCGCGCATGTGCGGCTACCGCGCCGGCCACCGCACGCAGTGCGTCGTCGCCGGCTTCATGGCCATGGGTGTCATTGATGTGCTTGAAGTGGTCGATGTCGATCATCGCCACCGCCACGCACTGGCCATGCAGCTGCAGCTGAGGCAGCTGGCGCTGGCTCTGCTCCAGGAAGCAGCGGCGGTTGGGCAGGCCGGTCAGGAAGTCGCGGGTGGCCAGATCCTGCAGGGTGCCGATCAGTTCCAGCTGGTCCACGTTCTGCGAGACACGGCAGAAGAATTCCTCGCGCGAGAACGGTTTGCGCAGGAAGTCATTGGCACCGTTCTTCAGGAAGCGCGGGATCAGCGAGGCATCGGTATTGCCGGAGATGCCGATCACCGCCACCTTGTCGCGCGAGCGCAGGGTGCGCAGGCGGCGGGTGAATTCCACGCCCTGCATGCCGGGCATTTCCTGGTCGACCACCGCCAGGCGGATTGCCGGATGCGCCTCGATTGCAGCCAGGCCCTCGTTGCCGTCGGCCGCTTCGTGCACCTCATGGCCATACATGCGCAGCAGGGCGGCGGCATAGCCACGCGCGGACGGCGAATCGTCCACCACCAGCGCGGCGATGCGGCGGTTGCGTTCCAGCCGCTGCACCAGCCACACCAGGTAGTCGATGCTGCCCGGGGTGTTCTTCAGCACGTAGTCGATGATCTGCTGCTGCAGCACGCGCTTGCGCAGGTCCTCGTCGTACACGCCGCTGACCACCACGGTGGGCAGGTCGCGCTTGAGGAAGAACTCGACCACCGCATCACGGTCGCCGTCGGCCAGCACCAACCCGGTCAGCACCAGGAACCAGCCGCCGCCTTCGCTGAGCAGGCGATCGGCCTCGGCGAGGGTGGAAGCGATCACCACCGGCAGTTCCAGGCGCTGTTCGATGGCTTCGCGCAGCATGCCGGTGAACGCACGGGAATTTTCGACCAGCAGGATCCGCTGTGGCAGGGGATCGGCCAGGTCGCCATCGACGGCGGCCTGCGGCAGGACGGGCATGATGCGGTGGCTCACGAAGGAGGGCTCGGCACGGATAGCGGCGGTTTCGGGTGTAACTTTAGCGGCGAACGTTGCGCGCTGGGCCAGATTCCGTGTCAGGCCGCCGCTGGCGCCGCGTGGCTGATCGATTCATGCAGGACCAGTCGCAGCCGATTGCCCCGGCAGTTGACCTTGCCGCCGTAAGCAAGCATTCGACCGGCCAGGCGCTCGACGGCCTGGTCGGTGGTGCGTGCCGACAGCGTGCAACCACGGTCGAGCAGGCTCACGACAGCAACGATGCCGCGACGTCCGCCCGCCCGGCCACTTCGGGCACGCACGCAGACCTGCCCGGTCTCCAGCTCCAGCAGCAGTGACACCGCCTCGATCAAGGAGCGATAGATGGCCAGTTGCAGATCTACAGTCAGCAGACAAGGGTTACCCGCCAGCCTGGGCGGAATGACGCGATGCGTGTTGTTCCAGATCTCGCATGCGCCGCCTGCTTGCAGCGCGATGTACAACCCGACCTGCTCCTGCCCGGTGGGGTAGACCATGCTGGCCTGCTCGCGGAACAGACGTGAGTGCACGGATGACGCGTGTTGCAGGCTGTTCGCCACGGCATGATGACCCTGATCCTTCAGCCAGCTGACCATCTCACTGAGCGAACTGTCCATGCCCTCGCCTAGATGCTTCAGATGGGCCGCGCGTTCACGCAGCTCACGCTCGCTGGTCTGGTGGGAACTGCGTGCCAGACGCAGGGCGTTCCGTTCAGCCTGCCAACGGGCCTGTGCGCGTTGATGGTGATAGCTGATGCTGGATCCGAGTGCGAGCAATGCGACGCTGATCACAGCCATGTTCTGTTGGGTGGCGAACGTACCGAGGTCGAAAGAGGAGGGCAGGCCGGTACTGGGCGTAGCGCCGTGAAGTGGGAGATTCAACAGCGGAATCGCGATGGCAGCGCCACGCCAGCCATGCATGAAGGTCAGGGCGATGGCAGGCAGAGCCGCCAGCAGGACAAGGTGTGTGCGGGTGGTATGGGCGCTGCTGTCTGTCAGTTGCATGCCCAACCCCAGTATCAGCATCGCCAGGATCGCCGCAGCTGTAGGCGCGACAAAGCGGGTGCTCCAACTGGGATCCACGTGCCGCTGCGCCCAAAGAAAGGCCAGTGGGAGCAGGGTAATGATGGCCGCGAAGTGGCCAAAGATCGTTCGGTCGACCGCGTCCAGCAGGTTGCTCGGCGGAGGATTCGACCAGAGGACATATGAAATGCTCAGGTTGAGAGCCGGGACGAACAGTGCCGTGCAGATCGACAACGACAGCAGCCAGAGGCCGGTGGCTGCCTCGGACGGCATTCTCCTTCGATGCAGGTAGACCACCAGCATCGCCATCGGCATCAGCAGTGTCGAAGCCAGAATGACCCAATCCAGGCCATAGGAGTCGATCATAGGAATGCGCAGCGTTGCGAAGTACGCATACTCGCCCAGCAGCAGGTAGGGCCACAGACGGGTCGGGACGATCAGCAGCGCCGCTGCCCGGATACCTGCGGGCAGGAAGAACTGATCCAGCGAGAACTGACGCGATATGAGGCAGCTGGCAGCATAGGTGGCGGCCAGCACAAGACCGACCGGACGGATCCGGAAGCTCAGCTCAATTGCCTTCTTGAATCGGTCCAAGCCTGAGCCTCCCATGCTCCGGGGCATCACGCCAAGCCCGATGTGGACACTATCTGTAGACGAAAGGACGTGCAATCTCTACGGGGGGCATAGGGCGCCCACAGGGTGCTGGTAGTTGGTTCCTGATCTTCCGCGGCGGACGCAGTTTTCCACATTGCATCCAGATGCGCGCTGCTATGTATCAAGAGGGCCCATAGACATATAGTGGTCCTTGAATGCCCAGGTGAGGCGAGGGTGCCGTGCGGCGGAGCATTGACGGCGGTGCCCGGCTCAACAGGGTGGGAGTTTCATCGTGCTCTTCGTTTTCTTTATCGAGGAAAAAAAATGCGAGTAACTAATGCTGGGGCGGTGTTGGGAGTGGTCATCGCCGCTGGGCTGCCGATGGCGGTTTGGGCACAGTCTGACGATCACGGTATCCGTTTGAGCCGGCAGGGGCTGGGGGAGGCATTCCCTGCGACGGTCAATCTGAGCCAGGATCCTGCTTGGCAGGTCTACGGTTTCCAGCGTGATGGTATTTCCTATTTCCAGGTAAATGACCTCGCTGGTCGCGTCCAGGTCATCATAGGCAACGCTGGTGGAGTTTTCTGGGCGCTCCCGGCCGGCAAGGCGCAGATACCTGTGTCGTTGCCAGGCCAGCCGTTGCCAGTACCAGGCAATGCAATCCGCTCGCTGGTCTATCGCGGAAATGGTTTCGTGTTGGTGCGCTACAGCGCCGGTACAAGTGCGGTCTGGGCCATCGAAACGCAGTAATCACTGGTCAGCAGGTGGCAAACATCACCTGTTGGTCAACCGTTCTCAGCCAAATCTCGGTCAGCCATGTGTCCGTTCACCGGCACGCCGGTGCGACTGTGGTCAGGCGTTCACCCGATTTTGAGCCTAGGCGGAAGATGCAACTCGGGCGCCAAATGAACTCCCTTCTTGCGACTCACGCAGTGTCGTGGTGCCAGGCTCCACCAGCACCATGACGATGCGGCTTTGGCGACAGTGAACGGACCCACCAAAGGCCAGCGCACGCCCGGCCAACCGCTCCCTGACGAGACTGACGGTTGTTGGGGACAATGCGCGATGCCGATCCAGCAGCGAGGCTGTCATGACGATTCCTCGCTGTTGTCCCGCGTTGACGCAGCGTGCCCGGACGATGACCTGCCCGGATTCGCACTTCAACAACAAAGAAACGGCATCGATGAGAGTCCGGTATGCCGTCAGCTGCAAGTCCAGGCTGAGACGGCAGGGATCACCGGCAAGGCGCGGTTCGGCTACGCGGTGCGTATTGACCCACGCCGAGCGCACGCCTCCGGCCTGCAGTGCAACATACAGACCCAACTGCTCAAGCGCAGTGGGATACACCAGGCTTGCCTGTTCGCGGAACAGCCGGGAGTGCACATTGGCTGTGTGAGTCAGGCTGTTGGCAATTGCGGAATGACCGTGGCTGTTGAGCCAGTTGATGACTTCCGAAAGCGACAGGTCGATGCCGTCACCCAGCTTGCGCAGGTGAATCGCGCGTTCGCGAAGATCTGACTCGCTCGCCAGGTGCGAGCTGCGCGCAAGGTTGATGGCGTTCTTTTCGCCCACCTCACGCAACTGATAGCGCCGACGAAAGTGGCTTATACGGGAGCCAAGCAGCAGTAGTGCTACTCCCGTGATGGCCATGATTTGCTGTGTGGTGAACGTTGCGGCATCAAAGGCTGCTGCATAGGGCTTTGGCGTTGTCAGGCCAATAATCAGATTCAGCATCGGTACGCCGACGGCCGCACCGCGCCAGCCATGCAGGCACGTGAGTGCGATCACGGGCAGCCCCATCAGTAACTGCAGGGACGTCCGGAGTGTACTGGCTTCGTTGGGAATCAACGATGCGGTAACGCCGAGCAATGTCATCAACAACAGGGCCACGGCGGTGGGGCCTGTGAAAATGGTCTTCCAGTGTGGTTCGGTGTTTCTCATTGCCCAAAGCAATGCGAGGGGAGTCACCGTAAGGATGGCAATGAAATCACCTACGCTGAAACGTGCTGCACGGGAAAGGAACGCAAGCGCCGAATCTGCGGGTGGCGTTGGCCAAAGCAGTTGGGAAAGGCTCACATTCAAGAGAGTGACCACGACGGAGGAAAGGAACGCGATGGCCAGAAGACGGGATGTGACCGAGTTCGCAAAAAAGCTGCGGGCCCAGCGGGTGATGAGCATTACTGCAGGCATCAGCACGCCTGACGCGAGGATGGCCCAGGCTGCGCCGTACTTTTCAACCATCGGCAATCGCATCTGCGCAAAGTAGGCGTACTCACCCAGCAGCAGATAAGGCCAGAACCGCGTTGGGCATAGCAGCACTGCAGCCACGCGAACGCCGGCAGGTAGGTAGAACTGATCAAGGGACAACTGGCGGGTGGCCCAACAGGCAATGGCATACAGCACAGCCAAGGCAAGTCCTGCCGGATGGATGCGCAACTTCAGCTGCAGGCCTTCATTCCACCAATTCAATCGCACTACCCCTTCACAGTACGTTCCCTGTCAGCATCCATTCGCCGCGGGACCCGGTTCGTACCGACGGTATCGACACGCGTTCGATTATGCAATCTCCGCAGCGCAGCGTCGGGCAAGTGAGAAAATCATCACATGAATTCCCGTGGCGACGGGTTTCACAGTTTCCGAGGGAGCCAATTCAGGGTGATCCCTGATCAACTCACCACAACGCATCCCGCAGCTTGTACCACGACATCGCCGCCACCAGCAGCGGCGTGCGCAGCAGCCGGCCGCCAGGGAAGGGGGCATGCCGCAGGCGCTGGAACACATCCAGGCGCTCGCTCTGGCCTGCAATGGCAGCGGCGATCACCTCACCGGCCAGCCCGGCGGCGGCCACCCCATGGCCGGAGAACCCCTGCGCGAAGTACAGGTTGCCGTCCAGCCGGCCCCAATGCGGGGCGCGGTTGCGGGTAATGTCCACATAACCGCCCCAGACCTGCTCCAGCGCCACGTCGGCCAGCTGCGGGAACACCTGGTGCATGCGCCGCTGCATCACCCCGCGCAGGCCGGGCGGGGGCAGTGCTGAATAGCTGGCACGGCCACCAAACAGCAGGCGGTGGTCGTGGCTGAGACGGAAGTAGTCCAGTGCCCAGGCGGTGTCGGCCACGGCCATGTTGTTGCCGATCAGGGCATGGGCGCGCTCGGCACCCAGCGGCGCGCTGGCGCCGATATAGGTGCCGACCGGCATGATCCGCCGTTCCAGCTCGGGCAGCAGGCCCTGCAGCCAGGCGTTGCCGGCCACCACCAGATGCGCGGCGCGCACGCTTCCCTGCGCGGTATGCAGGGTGGGCTGCGGTCCGCGCTGCACGCGGGTCACTGCGGAGTTCTCGTGGATCACCGCGCCGGCCGCACGCGCCGCATCGGCCAGTCCGCGGGCATAGGCCAGGGGCTGCAGATGCGCGCTGAGCGGATCGAACATCGCGGCGCGGTAGCGCGGGCTGTCCAGCTGTGCGCGCAGGGCATCACGGTCCCACCACTGCATGGGGTAGGCGTAGTGGCGTTGCAGGTGCTCGCAGTTGGCCCGCAGGTCGCGCTCATGGCGTTCGCGGATGGCGACGCTGGCGTGGCCTTCCACCCAATGGCAGTCGATGCCGTGGCGATCGATGCGTGTGCGCATTGCCTGCACCGCGTCGCGTGACCAGTCGAACAGGTGGCGCGCATCATCACGACCGAGCTGACGCTCCAGCTCGTCCACCTCGCAGCCATAGCCGACCAGCGCCTGGCCACCGTTGCGACCGGACGCGCCCCAGCCGATCCGCTGCGCGTCCAGTACCACCACGCGCTGGCCACGGGTAGCCAGTTCAAGTGCGGCGGTCAGGCCGGTATAACCCGCGCCGAGCACTGCGACATCGGCCTGAACCTCACCCTGCAGCGAGGGCAGTGCGGGCGGTTCTGGCAGGCTGGCGGCGAACCAGCTGGGCGGGAAGGCGGCGCTTACCGCGGGCCTCGCGGGCGCAGTGCGGGAGGGGGGGAGCGGGAGAGGACGATCAGCATTCACCCGCGTAGTTTCGCCGATGCGTGACAGCCATGGTGTGACGGCGACGACTTGCCGCCCTCGGCGGGCGACGGGTAACGTGTCGGCACGTCAAGGAGTTTTTCCATGCGCCGCCTGCCCTGGGTGGGCCTGCCCACCGACAGTACCGTGCTCGGCCATCACCGCTTCGCGGTGGCCGGCGAGAAGTACGTGCGCGCGCTGGCCGAGGCCGCCGAAGTGACCCCGGTGGTACTGCCGAGCCTGCAGCCTCCTTTGCCGGCTGGCGATTGGCTGCAGGGGCTCGATGGTCTGCTGTTGACCGGTGCGGTCAGCAACATCGAACCGCAGCACTACGAGGGCGGCCGCAGCTGGCCGGGCAATCCGCATGACCCGGCCCGTGATGCCAATGCGTTCGCGTTGCTGCGTGAGGCTTTGGCGCAGGATCTTCCGGTACTGGCGATCTGCCGCGGCTTCCAGGAACTGAACGTCGCGCTGGGTGGCAGCCTGCATCCGCAGGTGCATGCGGTGCCGGGCCTGTCCGATCATCGCGAAGACCCGCAGGCGCCGGTGGAGGTGCAGTACGGGCCGGCCCATGCGATCACCCTGGCTACCGATGGCTGGTTGGCGCAGTGGCACGGCAGTGACCGGGCGCAGGTCAATTCGGTGCACGGGCAGGGCATTGCCCGCCTCGCGCAGGGCCTGCAGGTCGAGGCCCTGGCTGATGATGGACTGGTCGAGGCGGCGCGCAGCCTGCACCATGGTTTCGTGCTCGGCGTACAGTGGCACCCGGAGTGGCGTGTCATGCAGGCGCCGTTCTATCACGCTATTTTCCGTGCGTTCGGCCAAGCTTGCCGGCAGCACCAACAGAACCGACTGGATTCCCGATGAGTTCCCGAACGCGCCCGCGCAAGACGGCCACGCCCCCCGCACCGCAGGAAAGCAGCCTGCTGCGCTGGCTGAAGGAGCGGCGCATCACCGAGGTCGAATGCCTGGTGCCGGACATCACCGGCAACGCGCGCGGCAAGATCATTCCCGCCGACAAGTTCTCGCACGACTACGGCACGCGGCTGCCCGAAGGCATCTTCGCCACCACCGTCACCGGCGAGTTCCCTGATGACTACTACGAGCTGACCTCGCCGTCGGACTCGGACATGATGCTGCGACCCGATCCGGACACGGTGCGTATGGTGCCGTGGGCGGCCGATGCCACTGCGCAGATCATCCACGATTGCTACACCAAGAACGGTGAGCCACACGAACTGGCACCGCGCAATGTACTGCGTCGCGTGCTGGCAGCCTATGCTGAGCTGGGTCTGCGCCCGGTGGTGGCGCCGGAGCTGGAGTTCTTCCTGGTGCAGAAGAACACCGACCCGGACTTTCCGCTGCTGCCACCGGCCGGCCGCTCCGGGCGCCCGGAAACCGCGCGGCAGTCGTACTCGATCGACGCGGTCAACGAATTCGACCCGATCCTCGACCTGATGTACGACTACGCCGATGCGATGAAGCTGGACGTGGACACGCTGATCCACGAATCCGGCGCAGCGCAGCTGGAAGTCAACTTCACCCACGCCGATGCGATGGACCTGGCCGACCAGGTGTTCCTGTTCAAGCGCACCATGCGCGAGGCAGCGATGCGCCACGGGGTGTATGCCACGTTCCTGGCCAAGCCGATGGAGAACGAGCCGGGCAGCGCCATGCACATCCACCAGAGCCTGGTGCGGGTGAGCGATGGCAGCAATGTGTTCGCCGGCGAGACCCATGCCGAAGGCGAGTTCAGCCCGGTGTTCGGCCACTACCTGGGCGGCCTGCAGAAGTACGTGCCGCAGGCAATGGCGTTCTTCGCGCCGAACGTGAATTCCTATCGGCGGTTGGTGTTCGGCGAGGTCTCGCCGAGCAACGTGCACTGGGGCTATGACAACCGCACCTGCGGGCTGCGCGTGCCGCTGGACACGCCGGAGAACATGCGCGTGGAAAGCCGTTTCGCCGGGTCCGACGCCAACCCCTACCTGGCGATGGCCGCGACCCTGGCCTGCGGCCTGCTGGGCATCCGTGAGCGGCTGGCACCGGATGCGCCGGTGACCGGCAGTGCCAAGGAACTGGGCTATAACCTGCCGCGCTCGCTGGGCGAAGCGCTGGACGGGCTGGAGCAGTGCAGCGAGCTGCAGGCGCTGCTGGGCGAGCGCTTCTGCCGCGCCTACATCTCGGTCAAGCGCAAGGAATACGAGACCTTCTTCCGCGTCATCAGCTCGTGGGAGCGCGAGTTCCTGCTGCTGAACGTCTGAGCATCTGGAATAGAAAAATCCGCCGCCGGGGGGTAGGCTGGCACCCGTTGCCGGCCCCGCCGGCCCCCCTTTCCGCATTCTGGAGCACCCGATGAAGCTGCGTATCCTCACGCTCGGCCTGGCCTCCGCCATGCTCGCCGCCTGCAGCGGTGGCAACGGCGGCGCGCAGGACAGCCAGGTCCTGAACGTCTACAACTACAGCGATTACATCGCCGAGGACACCATCCCGACCTTCGAGAAGGAGAGCGGCATCAAGGTGACCTACGATGTGTTCGACAGTGATGAGATGGTCGAGACCAAGCTGCTGGCCGGCAACAGTGGCTACGACGTGGTGGTGCCGACGCTGAACTTCTTCGGTCGTCAGATCCAGGCCGGCGTGTTCCTGCCGCTGGACAAGAGCAAGATCCCGAACCTGGCCAATCTCGACCCGGCGGTGATGAAGCGCATCGCCACCCAGGACCCGGGCAACCAGTACGGCGTGCCGTACATGATCGGTACCACCGGCATCGGCTACAACGTGGAGATGCTGAAGCAGCGCTTTGGCGGCAGCACCGATATCGCCAACAGCTGGGACCTGGTGTTCAAGCCGGAGAACATCAGCAAGATGAAGGACTGCGGTGTGACCATCCTGGACACGCCGGCCGACATGATCCCGATCGCGCTGCATTACCTGGGCCTGGATCCGCACAGCGGCGACCCGGCCGAGCTGCAGAAGGCGGCCGACCTGCTGAAGTCGATCCGCCCGTACGTGCAGAACTTCCACTCCTCGCAGTACGTGGGGTCGCTGGCCAATGGCGGCACCTGCCTGGTGGTCGGCTGGTCGGGTGACATCATCCAGGCCCGCGACCGCGCCGAGGAAGCCAGCAATGGCGTGCACGTGGCCTATTCGATCCCGAAGGAAGGCGCCCCGCAGTGGTTCGACATGCTGGCGATCCCGAAGGATGCCAAGCATCCGGAAGCCGCGTACGCGTTCATCAACTATCTGCTGCAGCCGAAGGTTGCCGCAGCCAACACCAACTTCATCCACTACGCCAACCCGGTGCCGACCGCGACCCCGCTGGTGGATGAGGCGATCCGTACCGACCCGACCATCTACCCGCCGGCCGACGTGGCCGAGAAGATGTTCACCTATTCGATCAACACGCCGGAGACCGACAAGCTCTACACCCGGCTGTGGACCGAGGTGAAGACCGGCCGCTAAGCCGGTCTGGCGCCGTCGGGCCTTGCCCGGCGGCTCCCTTACCCTGCGCCGAAGCCTGTACTCCCGCTTCGGCCAAGGTGCCGCAGGATGGCCGGCAGCAGGTCGCGTGCATCGCGGCCGCCGTTGCACAGGAACGACGAACTCATCCGCTGCAGGTTGTGCATGCCGATGAAGAACAACCCCGGCTGCGGTGAAACACCGAACTCGCCGAGCGGATAGCCGTGTGCATCCAGCGCGCCCTGCACGTCGAGCCAGGGCCATTCGGCGACGAAACCGGTGGCCAGCACCACCGAGCGGATGCCTGCGGCCTGCAGATCCAGCTCGCATGGCGACGGTTCCGGCTCCCAGTGCAGATAGACCTCTTCGGGAATGTAGCGGGCATCGTCGGTGCGCGGTTCGGGCCGCGTGGCGTAGTACGCGCTGGCCAGCGAATCGAGATAGGCATACTCGGCCCGAGTGGCCTCGATCGCGGTGCGCAGCTGCGGACGGACATCTGCGAAGCGGGCGGTGTTTCCACTGAATTCCTGCAACCGGCCCAGCAACCTGATGCCTGCGCGGTGCATCGCCAGCAGGCTGATCGAGCTGCCCAGGCCGCCGCTTCCCTTGCCCGAGATCAGCGGAAACTCCGCAGTGCGGGCCTTGCGCAGCGCATCCGGTTCTCCGGCCAGTACGGCGGCCGCTTCACTCACATGCTGGTGGATGCGCCCGGCCATGTCCCACCAGGTCATCGAGTCCTTGCCGCGCAGCCGGCGGGTGTGCGAATGACGCTGGGCCAGTGACCAGTACACGCTGCGACCGCTGTCGCGCAGGTCCTGGGCGATCTGCGCGCCCGACTGCCCACCCCCGATGACCAGCACGGCGCCATCGGGCAGCTAGCGGGCACTGCGGTAGTCACCCGAGTGCAGCACGGTGAGGCCTGGTGCGGGTGCGAATGGGACCCGGGGCATCCGCGCGCGGCGGTATTCACCGGTGGCGACCACCACTGCGCGGGCATGGATCGGCCCCTGGCTGCTGTCGATGGCATAGCCACCGGACTCGGGCCCGACCCGGTGGACCACGCACCCCTCGCTGATCGGCAGGGAACGCTCGTGGGCATACTCGCGGAGGTGCCGGATCACCTCCGGGGCGCCCATGAAGCCTTCCGGGTCATCGCCGGCATAGGCATGACCGTGCAGGGCCATCGTCGCGTTGGCGGTGTTGGTCTGGAACGACTCCCAGCGCCGTTGCCAGCTGGCGCCCACGGTTTCGGCCTCCAGCACGCGATGCGCGACGCCGGCCTCCTGCAGGAGCGCGCTGAGCGACAACCCGGCCTGGCCGGCGCCGATGATGACCAGTGGCAGCCTTGCAGGCAGGGAGCCCGGCAGGCGGGGCGGGAAGGGGGAGGGGCTGTCCGGGGAAATCACCAGTGTGGGTCCATGCAAGGCCTTGATCCGGGGCATTGCGCGGGGAATGTCCCGGGCCTTCAACACATCCGGTTCTGAAAATCGTTGCAGATCGGGCCAACGCCCGTGGCGCCTGGCCGGGATGGCCGCAGGGTCGTCCAGGGGAGCCCAGGCCTTGGAGCGGACAGGCCACCATGGCGGGGGAAAACCGACACCCCTCGGGCCCCCGGGGCCGGCCAGCGGCCGCTGCCACCTGCCTCCGTCATATCCCCTTCGGCCCCCGGCCGTTAGAATGGCCGCCGCTGTCCACCGCCCGCTCCCGGAGCCCCCATGCCCGTTGAAGCCCAGCCGGTAGCCGCCGTCGTCGACACGACCGGTGCGCCCGGCTATCTCTCCATTCGTGATTTGCGCAAGGAATTCGACGGTTTCGTCGCCGTCGACGACGTCAATCTGGACGTGCGCAAGGGCGAGATCTTTGCCCTGCTCGGTGGCTCCGGCAGCGGCAAATCGACCCTGCTGCGCTGCCTGGGCGGCTTCGAGACGCCCACCAAGGGCAGCATCACCCTCGATGGCCAGCGCCTGGACGCGCTGCCGCCGTACCAGCGGCCGGTCAACATGATGTTCCAGTCCTATGCCCTGTTCCCGCACATGACGGTCGAGCAGAACATCGCCTTCGGCCTGAAGCAGGATGGCCTGGGCAAGGACGCGATCAGCAAGCGCGTCGGCGAGATGCTCGACCTGGTGCAGATGGGCCATCTGGGCAAGCGCAAGCCGCACCAGCTGTCCGGCGGCCAGCAGCAGCGCGTGGCGCTGGCGCGGTCGCTGGCCAAGGGGCCGAAGCTGCTGCTGCTGGACGAGCCGATGGGCGCGCTGGACAAGAAGCTGCGCTCGCAGATGCAGCTGGAACTGGTCAGCATCATCGAATCGTCGGGCGTGACCTGCGTGATGGTCACCCACGACCAGGAAGAAGCGATGACCATGGCCACCCGCATCGCGGTGATGGATGCCGGCTGGATCCAGCAGGTCGGCAAGCCGGACGAGGTCTACGAGCAGCCGGCCAACCGCTTTGTCGCCGAGTTCATCGGTTCGGTCAACCTGTTCGACGGGGTGATCGACGAGGACCTGCCCGAGTACGTCACCGTGCGCTCGCCGCTGTTCCCGGCGCCGATCTACATCGCCCATGGCATCACCGGCTATGAAGGGCAGCCGGTCGCGTTCGCGCTGCGCCCGGAGAAGGTGATGATCGGCAAGGACGAGCCGGAAGGGCACACCAACAAGGCCCAGGGTGTGATCGAGGACATCGCCTACTTCGGCAGCCATTCGGTCTACCACGTGCGCCTGCCCAGCGGCGCCAAGGTACTGGCCAACTTCGCCAACTCGCAGCGCTGGGCCAGCGATGGCCTCACCTGGGGCGACAGTGTGTGGGTGCACTGGCGCGACAACGACGGCGTGGTGCTGACCTCATGAGCACGGCCGGCCTGAAGCGCTGGCTGCCGGGGCTGCGTGCCACGGTGATCGGCATTCCGTACCTGTGGCTGCTGCTGTTCTTCGCAGTGCCGTTCCTGATCGTGCTGATGATCAGCTTCTCGCTCAGCCGGGTCGGCTCGCCGCCGTACACCTGGCTGCTGCAGTACGTGGATGGCGGCTTCTCGCTGAAGCTGAACCTGGAAAACTACCTGGCGCTGTTCCGCGATTCGATCTATGCGCAGGCCTTCCTGAGCTCGATCAAGATCGCGGCGATCTCCACCTTCCTGACCCTGCTGATCGGCTACCCGATGGCCTACGCCATCGCCCGCCTGTCACCGGCCGCACGCAACGTGGCGATGATGCTGGTGGTGCTGCCGTCGTGGACCTCGTTCCTGATCCGCGTGTATGCGTGGAAGGCGATCCTGGACCGCAACGGCCTGCTCGACCAGTTCCTGCAGTTCACCGGCCTGCAGTCGCTGATGACCAGCCTCGGCCTGCCCAAGCTGCAGCTGATCGATACGCCGACTGCCGCCTACATCGGCATCGTCTACTGCTACCTGCCGTTCATGGTGCTGCCGTTGTACGCCAACCTCGTCAAGCACGACCACCGCCTGCTGGAAGCGGCCTACGACCTCGGTGCCAAGCCGTGGCAGGCGTTCCTGCGCATCACCCTGCCGTTGTCGAAGGCGGGCATCATCGCCGGCTGCATGCTGGTGATGATTCCGGCCATCGGTGAATTTGTGATCCCGGAAATGCTGGGTGGCTCGGAGACGCTGATGGTGGGCCGCCAGCTGTGGAACGAGTTCTTCAACAACCGTAACTGGCCGGGCGCCTCGGCGATGGCGGTGGCGATGATCCTGCTGCTGCTGGTGCCGATCCTGCTGTTCAACCGTTCCCAGCAGCGCCTGCTGGAAGGGAAGCAGGCATGAGCCCGCGTAGCGCAAAGGGCCTGGGGCTGGGCGTGCTGCTGCTCGGCTTCGCCTTCCTGTACCTGCCGATCCTGCTGTTGATGTTCTATTCGTTCAACAGCTCGCGGCTGGCGATGGTCTGGGCCGGGTTCTCCACCCGCGCCTACAGTGACCTGTTCGCCGACCGCGCGCTGATGGATGCGATGTGGACCAGCCTGGTGGTCGCGTTCTGGACCGCCTGCACGGCTACCGTGCTCGGCACGCTGGCGGCGATGGTGATGACCCGCTTCAAGCGCTTCCGTGGCAAGCCACTGTTCGGTGCACTGGTGACCGCACCGCTGGTGATGCCGGATGTGATCCTGGGCTTCTCGCTGATGGCGCTGCTGGCCTCGATGGGCGCGATTCCCGGGTTCCCGGCGCGTGGCCTGACCACGATCTGGATCGCGCACGTCACCTTCACCCTGTGCTTTGTCACCGTGGTGGTGTCCTCGCGCCTGCAGGAAATGGACCTGTCGCTGGAAGAAGCGGCGATGGATCTGGGCGCAAGCCGATTGACCGTGTTCGGCCGCATCACCCTGCCGATCATCGCGCCGGCGCTGGTGGCGGGCTGGCTGCTGGCCTTCACCCTGTCGCTGGATGACGTGGTCGTGGCCAGCTTCGTCGCCACGCCGGGCTCGACCACGCTGCCGATGAAGGTGTTCGCTTCGGTGCGCATGGGCATCAGCCCGAAGATCAACGCACTGGCCACGCTGCTGGTGTCGGCGGTGTCGATCGCCGCGGTGATCGGCTGGTACATCAATGCGCGTGCGGAGAAGCGGCGCCAGCGCGATCTGCAGCTGGCGCGGCAGGACAACGGCTGAGCACACGGTCTGCCGACAAGGCCGGCAACACCCGGCTCACGGCCGGCGGCGCACAATGGGGGTCTTCCAGATGGAGATCCCCCATGACCGTCGAGATCATCAACCCGGCCACCGGCCAGGTGACCTACCGCCATGAACTGATGGGTGCAGCCGACATCGAGCAGCGCCTGCAGGCCGCTGCCGATGCCTTCCCCGGCTGGGCTGATCACTCGCTCCAGGACCGCGGCGCCATCCTCCGCCAGATTGCCGCGCAGCTGCGCGCCCGTCGCGATGACCTGCAGCAGGCGATGACCCACGAGATGGGCAAGCTCAAGGCCGAGGCGCTTGCCGAGGTCGACAAGTGCGCTGCCGCCTGCGAGTACTACGCCGACCACGCGGCCGACTACCTGAAGCCGCAGCTGATCGACACTGAAGCCCAGCGCAGCTATGTGCGCTATGAGCCGATCGGCTGCGTATTCGCGGTGATGCCGTGGAATTTCCCGATCTGGCAGGTATTCCGTTTCCTGGCCCCTGCGTTCATGGCCGGCAACGTCGCCCTGCTCAAGCACGCCAGCAACGTGCCGCAGTGCGCCGACCTGATCCTGGCGGTGTGCCGTGACGGCGGCCTGCCCGATGGCGTGTTCGATGTACTGCACATCGACAACGACCAGGCCGCCGAGGTGCTGCGCGACGCGCGGGTGAAGGCGGTGACGCTGACCGGCAGCGAGCGGGCAGGGCGCTCGATCGCTTCCAATGCCGGCAGCCAGCTGAAGAAGTCGGTGATGGAGCTCGGCGGCAGCGATGCCTTCGTGGTGCTCGACGATGCCGACCTCGACAAGACTGTGGCCGCGGCAGTGAAGTCACGCTTCGACAACAGCGGGCAGACCTGCATCGCGGCCAAGCGCTTCATCGTGGTCGATGCGGTGGCCGATGAATTCACCCGTCGCTTCGTGGAAGCGGCGGGCGAGCGCCAGTATGGCGACCCTGACGAGCGCGGCACCACGCTGGCGCCGATGGCGCGTGCCGACCTGCGCGACGAACTGCACAAGCAGGTGCAGGCCAGTGTCGCCAAGGGCGCGCGCGTGCTGATCGGTGGCGAGCCGATTGCCGGCACGCATGCCGGCTATCCGGCCACCGTGCTCGACCAGGTGGGTCCTGGCATGCCGGCATACGATGAGGAACTGTTCGGGCCGGTGGCGGCGGTGATCCGGGTCAAGGATGAAGCCGAGGCGCTGCGCGTGGCCAACGACACCCGTTTCGGCCTGGGCGGCAGCGTGTGGACGCGCGACGCGGTGCGCGGCGAAGGCTTTGCCCAGCGCATGGAATGCGGCGCCGCGTTCGTCAACGCCATCGTCAAGAGCGATGCGCGGTTGCCGTTCGGTGGCAGCAAGCAGTCCGGTTTCGGTCGCGAACTGGCCGACCATGGCATCCATGAGTTCATGAACATCAAGACTGTCTACGTGGCTTGATGGACCATCCAATGCGCCACGACCAACGGTCGTGGCCTACCGGTCTGATGGGTATCGACCGTTGGTCGATATGTCCCCGGTTTTGTGGGTATCGACCGTTGGTCGATACGATCTACAACCACTTCGCGCGCTTGAACAGCCGGTACAAGCCCACGCACACACCGCCCACGCCAACGATCATCAGCGGGTAGGACCACGGTTCGCTCAGCTCGGGCATGTGGCTGAAGTTCATGCCGTACCAGCTGGTGATCAGCGTCGGCGCCGCCAGCAGCGCCGCCCATGCACCCAGCCGCTTGACCGTCTCGCCCTGCGCCAGCGTCACCAGCGACAGGTTCACGCTCAGTGCGGTGCCCAGCATCTCGCGAAGGGTGTCGATCACATCGCTGATGCGTACCGCGTGGTCGTGCACGTCGCGGATGTACAGCTTCACCTCGTCGGGGATCAGTTCGCCCTGATAGCGACGCAGCTGTGCCAGCACGTCCTGCAGCGGCGCCACCGCCATGCGCATCTTGTTCAGTTCGCGCTTGAGCTCGTACAGCCGCACCACGGTGCTGCGCTTGTAGGTGTCGGCGAAGATGTCCTTTTCCAGCAGGTCCAGGGTGTCGCGGAAGCGGTGCACGATGGGCAGGTAGTTGTCGACCACGAAGTCGGTCACCGCATACAGGCAGTACGACGGGCCCATCTTCAGCAGCTGGGGCTCGCGCTCGACCCGCGCGCGTACCGGGGCGTAGGACAGCGAGGCGCCGTGGCGCACCGTCACCAGGAAGCGAGGGCCGAGGAAGGCGTGGGTTTCGCCGTACTGGATGCGCTCGTCGACCATCTGCGCGGTGGTCACCACCACGAACAGCGAATTGCCGTAGGTCTCGACCTTGGGCCGCTGGTGCGCATTGCGCGCATCCTCGATGGCCAGGTCGTGCAGGCAGAATTCTTCCTGCAGTTTCAGCAGCACGTCTTCGTTGGGGTCGTACAGGCCGACCCAGACGAAGCCGTTGCCGCTGGCAATGACATCGCTGATGGCGTCCAGGCTGATGTCGTGGCGTCTGCCCTCGTCATCGTAGTGGACGCAGTTGATGACGCAGGTGGGGTTGGCCGAAGCCGGGGCGGAAGCGGAGGCGGGCAATGACATGCCCGCCATCGTGCGTCAGGGCCGTGTTTCGGACAAGTGAGGACGGCGCCCCAGCACCCACGCCAGGGCGACGTGCACCGGCAGCAGCAGCACGATCCACTGCACGTTGTACTGCGGTTGCAGGCTCAGCCAGTGCAGTACCAGCGCGGCCACGGCCTGCACCGCCAGCAGCCACAGCACCCCCCTGAACATGCGCCCCGGCACGCGCCGGCGCAGCAGGGCGATCGCACCCGGCAGCAGCAGCACGGCCAGCGGCGAAAGCAGCAGCAGGTTGCGGTTGGCCCACGCTGCGTAGTGGATGCTGAAGCCCCACAGGAACACCAGCACGCCGCCGAACAGGGCACACAGCAGCCAGAACGGCAGCGCCAGCCCGGCCAGCAGGCGCGGACGGTGGCGCAGCGCCAGCACGCCGGCGGCGATCACCAGGCCGCACAGCAGCCACGGCCACCAGCGGCGCGCGAACTCCTTCGGCTCCGGGTCGATGCGGTGCGGCAGCAGTTCCTGTTCGGACTGCACCAGCGGCCGGCCATCGCTGTTGCGTGCCTGGCGCAGCGCGTCGGCCAGGCGCATCGGCACGAATGCTTCCTGCCAGCGTGACAGCGGCTGGTCGGCGAACGGCCCCAGGCCGACGTCGAAGCCCAGCCACATCCACGGCGCCGGCGAGGCCAGGCGCACCGATTCGCTGCGGTAGGTGTTGCCGCGCGAACGGCCGGCCAGCTGTGACTGCAGGCCGCCACCCAGTGCCTTGTCCACCGTGTCGCGCACCATCGTGGCGCAGTTGGCGGTGTAGTAGTCGTAGTGGTAACGCGCGTTTTCCGGCTTGGCCCGTTCGGCCAGGTCGGCGGCCAGTGCGCGGGCCTGGTCCGTACGCAGGTCCAGCCACTGCACGCTGGCACCGCGGCCGGTCTCGTCGTAGTACGACAGGTCCTGCTGCAGCGGCAGCGCCACCAGGTAATACATCATGTCGCCGCGTGCGAAGCGGCTGATGAAATCGTCTTCGGACGGATCGAAGTAGCCGAAGTTGTACGAGGTCGCTTCGCCGCTGAGCGGATCGACCACGACGATGGCGTCATGGCCGAAGCGTTCGAAGAACACCGTGCCCGGCTGCATGGTCACCACGCCGATGCGCGGGGCAGGGGTCTCGGCGCCGGTGCCGGGCGCAGCAGGTGTGGCCGCCACGGGCTGCGCGAACGCGGCCAGCGGCAGGGCCATGGCCAGCACGCACAGTGCCAGCCACAGCGTCAGGCGCAGTGCCAGGATGGGGCCGCGGCGCTTCAAGCGTCGTCCTGCGCGTCCGGCGGCAGCACGGTCACGTGGAAGGCCTGCACCCGGCGCGCATCGGCACGGGCCACGCGGAACATGAAACGGTCCAGCGCCAGTTCGTCACCGACTTCCGGCAGGTGGCCCACGGCCTCGGTGACCAGGCCACCGATGGTGTCGTAGTCCTCGTCGGAGAAGGTGGCACCGAAGCGTTCGTTGAAGTCGCCGATCGGGGTCAGCGCGTCGACCACGTACTGGCCGTCGGACTGGATCGCGATCTGAGCGGAAGGATCCTCGGCCTCGTCATGCTCGTCATCGATCTCGCCGACGATCTGTTCCAGCACGTCCTCGATGGTGACCAGGCCGGCGACACCGCCGTACTCGTCCACCACGATGGCCATGTGGTTGCGCGACAGGCGGAACTCCTTCAGCAGCACGTTGAGCTTCTTCGCCTCCGGGATCAGTACCGCCGGGCGCAGCAGCTCGCGCACGTTGGCCGGGCCGTTGTCGGCAACCACGCCGCGCAGCAGGTCCTTGGCGAGCAGGATGCCAAGGATGTCGTCCTTGTTCTCGCCGTGCACCGGAAAGCGCGAATGGCCGGATTCGACCACCTGCTTCATCAGTTCCAGGAAGGGCGCCTCAACCGGCAGCGAGACCATCTGCGAGCGCGAGATCATCACGTCGCCCACGGTCAGCTCGGCGACCGAAATGGCGCCTTCCATCATCTTCAGGGTGTCGGCGGCGATCAGACCCTCTTCCTGCGCGGTGTGCAGGACAGCGACCAGCTCGTCGCGGGTATGGGGTTCGCCGGAGAAGGCGGAGGTCAGGCGTTCAAGCCAGCCGCGCTTCTTTTCACTGTGCTCCGCAGGGGAGCTACTACTGTCGTCTTCTGACATCTCTGGAAAAAAGGCACCCGGCAGGCCGGGCGTTGGCCCAAGTCTAGCAGGATGTGGCGGCCTGTCAGTGACTGCCGGTGGCCGGGGCAGGGGCGGCCGGGGCCGGCTCCTCCTCGGGCAGGTCCAGGCTGTAGGTGCAGCCTGCCAGGGTCTTGCCCGGGTGGGAGGCCACGGTGGAGACGCTGAGGATGATCGACTCGATCTGGGCCTCGCCGGTCTTCGGGTCGGTCACGTCGCGGCTGACCAGCTCGCGGCCGGCCATGAACTTGCCGTCCTGGTCGTAGCCGGTCTCCAGCGCCAGGCGCTTGGCCAGCGGGCGCGGGTCGGCCTGGTCGAGCACCGCCATGATGCTGGCGCCGGCCACGGCCACCCGCTCGGTGCTCATGCCGAACACGCTGATCGGCTGGGCCAGGCGGAACTCACTCATGAACTGGTTGCCCTGTGGCAGCGGCTGCAGGCCCTGGGCCACGGCCTTCAGCGGGTCGGCCAGCAACGGCGCCAGCGCGGCCTGGTCGGCCACGCCCTGGCGGCATTCGATCAGCGCCGGCAGGTCCAGGCTGGAAGCGAAGGCGGATGGGACCGCAAGGACACACAGCAGGGGCAGGCAGCAGCGCAGTGACACGGGCGGTTTCCGCAGGCAGAGGGGCGCCATCATAGCCCTGGCGAGCGCCGGAGCGGTGCCACCAGACGGCGCGCGAAACCCATCATCAGGAACCGCACGACCATGAAGGACAAGGTGAGCACGACCGACGTCATGGCGATCTGCATGGCTTCCCCTGCGGCACGCACCACTGCCGGCCACAGGCCTGGACCTGTCAGCCACGGCATCAGGTCGTCCGCCGCCTTGCCGCTTGCTTTCAGGTAGATCAGGGCCAGCACGAACAGCACCAGCAGCGAGGTCCGGCTGGCATGGAAGAACGGCAGCGCGTTGACCGGGCGGCCCAGGTGCCGGTGCACCAGCATCCGCCACAACACCGGCAGAGTCAGCGCACCCGCCAGTACCAGGATCATCGACGCCCCCCACAGTGCGGGGGTATGGGCCGGTTCCCGTTCGCCATTGAGATGCGGGCCGATCAGGCCGATCGCCGCGCCGGTCAGCAGGCAGAGGGGCGACAGCAGGGCCAGGCTGCGCAGCAGCCAATGCCTGCCGCTGGGGTCGCGGGCGCTGATGCGGCGCACGGCATAGGCGCCAAGCGCCAGCAGCACGGCGAAAAGACCCACGCCGAGCGTAAACATCATCGAGCCGTTGTCCGAGGTCATCCTTGGTTTCCTTGCGCCCCATGCCTGGCGGCGAACAATAGCGCAGCGCGCGGACCGGCGCCCGCAGGCCACGTTGGTCAGGGGGATCGCCGCTGCGATGTCGCCGGATACCAGCGCAGCCTGACCGGGTAGCCCAGTTGCACCTGCAGGTGGTCGCGCACGGTCGCCGCCGTTGCGCGGTTGGCTGGGGTATCCCGGAGTTCCACCTCCAGCTCCCCGGTCTTGACATCCAGGCTATAGCCGAACAGGTCGGGCAGCTGGGCGAGCAGCCCGTCCCGCTGAGCATGCAGGCGGCGCTCCATCTCCGCTTCGGTCATCGCGGCGCCGGTGATGTAGTGCACACGTTGCGGGCCATCCGCCCCTGGGTGTGTCTCATCGGCCTCGGGTGCGGCGCCTGTCAGTCGCACCACAACGTTCCAGCCCCTCGCATTGTCCACCCAGATGCCGGCCAGGCGGGCCGCGTGCCGCGCTTCCAGGCGGTCGATCAGCGCCCGTTGCTGGGCGGTGGCGACGGTATTGCGGGTGTCGCGCTCGTTGCTGCCAAAGAACGCCCGTAGTTCGGCGATCTTTGCGGCGATGTCGGCCTCGCTGTCACTGGTGGGGAACGGTGACGGACGGTCAGGATCGGGCATCAGGCCAGCCCCGGACTGCAGTAGCGCGGCAAGCACAAGTGCGGGCAGGGACATGCTGCGCTCCTCTTCCGTGAGTGCGTGGGCTCGGAACAGAGCCCGGTGTCAGCGCTCGCCCGCGTACGGGTCGTCGATGCCCAGCTCGGCCAGGATCTCGCGTTCCAGCTGTTCCATCGCCTCGGCTTCCTTGTCGTCCTCGTGGTCCCAGCCGAGCAGGTGCAGCACGCCGTGCACGGTCAGGTGCGCGTAGTGGGCGTTGAGCGCCTTGCCCTGCTCGTCGGCCTCGCGGGCCACCACCGGCGCGCAGATCACCAGGTCACCCAGCAGCGGGAACTTGACGCCCTTGGGCAGGCCTTCGGGTACTTCGGCCGGGAAGCTGAGCACGTTGGTGGCGTAGTCCTTGCCGCGGTAGTGGCGGTTCAATGACTGTCCTTCCTTGGCATCGACCACGCGGATGGCCAGATCGGCCTCGCGGATGCGGCCCTTCAACGCGGCGGCCACCCACTTGCGGAAGCTGACTGCCGCCGGCAGGCCGGCACGTGGCAGGGCATAACTGACGGCGACGTCCAGTCGCACGGGACCACGGGTCATGGAGTTGCTCCAGGTTGGATCTGATGCAGGTCGCGGCGGTCGTAGGCGCTGACGATGCGTGCGACCAGCGGGTGGCGGACCACGTCACGGGATTCGAAGAAGGTGAAGCTGACCCCCTCGACCTCACGCAGCACGTCGATGGCGTCGCGCAGGCCGGACTTCACATGCTTGGGCAGGTCGGTCTGGGTCAGGTCACCGGTGACCACCGCAGTGGAGCCGTAACCCAGGCGGGTCAGGAACATCTTCATCTGCTCGATGGTGGTGTTCTGTGCTTCGTCCAGGATCACGAACGCATCGTTGAGCGTGCGGCCGCGCATGTAGGCCAGCGGTGCGATCTCGATGACGTTCTTCTCCAGCAGCTTGACCACCTTCTCCACGCCCATCATCTCGTACAGGGCGTCGTACAGCGGTCGCAGGTAGGGGTCGACCTTCTGGCTCAGGTCGCCGGGCAGGAAGCCCAGCTTCTCGCCGGCCTCCACCGCCGGGCGCACCAGGATCAGGCGCTGCACCCGCGATTCGTTCAGTGCTTCGACCGCGCTGGCCACGGCCAGGAAGGTCTTGCCGGTACCGGCCGGACCGATGCCGAAGTTGATGTCATGCGTGGCGATCTGGTGCAGGTAGCGGCCCTGGTTGGCACCGCGACCGCGCACCGTACCGCGCTTGACCTTGATCGCCACCTCCTGCGCTTCGTAGGAGCGTTCGGCGATCTGCTCGACGTTGGCCTGCGCCAGGCGCAGGTGGATGGCGTGGTTGTCGAAGGTGGTTTCGCCGGCTTCGGCGTACAGCGCTTCAACCAGTTTCTGCGCCTCGACGATGGCTTCGTTCGGCCCGCTGATGCGGAACACGAAGCCACGATTTGCGATCTCCACGCCGAGCTTCAGCTCGATCTGGCGCAGGTGCCCGTCGAAGGGGCCGCACAGGTTGGCCAGTCGCTCGTTGTCTTCCGGCGACAGGGTGAAGTCTCGATGATCGATGCTTTTCATTGCTTGGGGTGGGGCGGACGCCTTCCACCGCAGTGTATTCAGGGAGGACAAGGGTAGCGCGCGTGCGGGGCACACGGCCAGCAGACGGTCGATACAGCGTTTTCCACACCCGGTGTGGACGGGGCGCGCGGAAACCTGTGGATAGACCTTTGCAATGCTTGTGCCACAAGGCCCATGAGGTCCTGGTGAAAAAAGCGTCATGGCCGTTCGTCGCTGCGGCAGCACTGCCACAGGTGGCCTGCACGGGGGCATTCATCGTGATGGCAGTGCAGGTTTCGTTGCCGGGCGAGCAACAAAGCCACGTCCTGGCGGATTTCCACAGCGGTTGTGGAATGATGCCGAATCAACCTGTGGATAGGTGGTGCGGAGCCTTGCGGCAAAAGGCTCCGCGGCAGGCGGTGAAAAAAACGCCATGGCGGATTGCAATCATTGTGGGTGCACGGGGCGCATGGCACCGTCGCGCCATCGCAGGAGGGGATGGCATGGGCATCGGCAACGGGGTGCGTGGAATCGGACTGGCGGGCATCGGCCTGCTGGCGGGGTGTGGCCAGGCAACGCCAACCGCCTTGGGAACGCTGGAGTGGGACCGCATTACGGTGCCAGCACCGGCGGCCGAGGTGATCGCTACGGTGGATGTGCGAGAGGGCCAACAGGTCAAGGCCGGCACCGTGCTGATGCAGCTCGACCCGGCCCGTGGCGACGCGCAGTTTGCCGCAGCGCAGGCCGACACGGTGCGCGCGCAGGCACAGCTGGAGGAACTGAAGATCGGCCCGAGGCAGGAGCAGATCGCGCAGGCCCAGGCGCAGCTGGCCGCCTTGCGTGCGCAGGCCGCCGAAGCCAGCGCGTACTACCGCCGGGTGCAACCGCTGGCACGCCAGCGCCTGATCGCCGCCGCCGAGCTGGACCGCGCACGCGCGGCCGCAGGCAATGCCGAGGCCAGCGCGCGTGCTGCCGAGCAGGCCTGGCTGGAGCGGGTGCACGGCAGCCGTGTGCAGGATATCGCCCAGGGCCAGGCGGCCGCGGATGCCGCACAGGCACAGCAGGTGGTGCAGAGCCTCAACCTGCAGAAACTGCAGCTGCGCGCACCGCGCGACGGCGTGGTCGATGCCTTGCCTTACCGGCAGGGGGACCAGGCGCCGGTCGGCGCGCCGCTGGCGGTGATCCTGGTCGGCGAGCGCCCCTATGCACGCGTCTACCTGCCGCAGCCGCTGCGCCTGCAGGTCAAGGTCGGACAGGGCGCGCAGATACAGCTGGAGGGAGGCAGCATGGTGCTGACGGGGCACGTGCGTGCGATCCGCAGCGAGCCGTCGTTCACGCCGTACTACGCACTGACCGGTGATGACGTCGAGCGCCTGAGCTATCTGGCCGAGATCGAAGTGGACGGGAACAGCGACATGCAGAAGCTGCCAGCGGGTCTTCCGGTACAGGTGCGCTTCTGAGCACCGGTGCGGACATCGCGGTGCATGCGCAGGGCTTGACCCGCCGCTTCGGCGATCTGCTGGCCGTGGACAATGTCGACCTGACCGTGCCGCGTGGCCAGGTCTATGGCTTCCTGGGGCCGAACGGGTCGGGCAAGTCGACCACCATCCGCATGCTGTGCGGCCTGCTGGAACCGAGTGCCGGGCAGATCGAGGTGCTGGGCCTGGCGGTTCCCGAGCAGGCCGAAGCACTGCGCCGGCGCATCGGCTACATGACTCAGCGCTTCTCGTTGTATGAAGATCTTTCGGTGCGCGAGAACCTGGAATTCCTCGCCGCCATCCAGGACCTGCCACGCGCGCAGGCCCGGCAGCGGGTCGACGAGCTGCTGCAGCAGTATCGTCTTCTGGACAGGCAGCCGCAGCTGGCTGGCACCCTCAGTGGTGGCCAGAAGCAGCGCTTGGCGCTGGCCGGCGCCGTCGTGCATGCGCCCGAGCTGTTGTTCCTGGACGAGCCGACCAGCGCGGTCGACCCGGAATCACGCCGCGATTTCTGGGAGGCCCTGTTTGAACTTGCCGACGCCGGTACCACCGTGCTGGTATCGACCCACTACATGGACGAAGCCGAGCGCTGCCATCGGTTGGCGATCCTCGATCGTGGTGCGCTGGTGGCCGATGGCACACCGGCTGAACTGTGCGCACGGTTGGAAGGGCGCACGCTGCAGGTCACCGCGTCGCAGCCGCGCCTGGCCAGCCGCGCACTGGCCGATCTGCCCGGCGTGCTCAGCGTGGCGCAGATCGGCACCCATCTGCGCGTGCTGTGCAATGAGGGAGCGGCGGACATCGCAGTGCTGGGCCGTGCGCTGGCCAGTGCTGACCCGCAGGCCAGCATCGAGAAGGTGGCACCGAACCTGGAAGACGTGTTCGTGGCCGCCACCCGTGGTCGTGGCCGGGAGCCGGCGGAATGAACCTGCGCCGGCTGTGGGCGATCATGCTCAAGGAACTGCGGCAGCTACGGCGCGACCGCATCACCCTGGCGATGATCGTCGGTATTCCGGTGATGCAGCTGCTGCTGTTCGGGTATGCGATCAACCTCAACCTGCGCCACCTTGATGCCGGTGTCGCCGACCAGGCCAACAGCGCCGCCTCGCGCGCGCTGGTGCAGGACATGATGGCCACCGGCGTGATCACCCCGCGCAGCGAAGCCTACAGCCCGGACCAGCTGATGCAGGCGCTGCGCCGTGGCGAGATCAGTGTCGGCATCGTGGTGCCGGCCGACTTCGAGCGTCGCCGCTTTGACGGTCGCGAAGCGGTGCAGGTGCTGGTCGATGGCAGCGACACCGTGGTGCAGAGCGCAGCGATCCAGCTGGCGCAGGTGCCGCTGGATACGCGTCCGACCAGCAACACGCGTCCCCTGCGCGAGGGCAGCATCGCCAGTGGACAGGTCAGCGTGACCAGCTTCTACAACCCGCAGCGGCGCTCGGCGGTGAACATCGTGCCGGGACTGATCGGGGTGATCCTGACCATGACCCTGGTGATGTTCACGGCCGTGGCGGTGGTGCGCGAACGCGAGCGCGGCAACATGGAACTGCTGATCGCAACGCCGGTGTCGCGCAGCGAACTGATGGTGGGCAAGGTGCTGCCTTATGCAGCGATTGGCCTGCTGCAGACCACGCTGGTGCTGGTGCTGGGCACCTGGCTGTTCCAGGTGCCGATCCGCGGCAGCCTGCTCGATATCTATCTGGCCGCCGTGCTGCTGGTGCTGGCCAACCTGGCGCTGGGCCTGTTGATCTCTACGCGCGCGCGCTCGCAGTTCCAGGCGATGCAGATGACGCTGTTCCTGTTCCTGCCGTCGATCCTGCTGTCGGGCTTCATGTTCCCGTTCGCTGGCATGCCGCGGCCGGTGCAATGGCTGGCCGAAGTGCTGCCGCTGACCCACTTCCTGCGGCTGGTGCGCGGCATCATGCTGCGCGGCGCCTCGCTGTGGGAGCTGTGGCACGACGCGCTGGCGCTGCTGGCCTTCATCGTGGTGATGATGACGCTGGCGATCCTGCGTTTCCGCAAGCGATTGGATTAAGGCCTGTCATTCGGTAGTGCCGGCCGCTGGCCGGCATCATTTCCGGTGGGTGCCGACCGTTGGTCGGCACACCCAGACCTTACTCCGCCACCACCCGCGCGCGCAGCGAATTGGTCAGCGCTTCGGTGATCACCACATCCACGAACTGGCCGATCAGCCGCGCCGGCGCCGGGAAGTTCACCGAACGCATATTCTCGGTCTTGCCGGTCAGCTCGTTCGGATTCTTGCGCGACGGACCTTCCACCAGCACGGTCTGCACCGTGCCGACCATCTTCTCGGAGATGCTGGCCGCGTGCGCATTGATGCGCTCCTGCAGGCGCGACAGGCGCGCGTGCTTCTCCGCATCGCTGATCGTGTCCTCCAGGTCGGCCGCTGGCGTGCCCGGGCGGCGCGAATAGATGAAGGAGAAGCTGTGGTCGAAGCCGATGTCTTCGATCAGCTTCATGGTCTTCTCGAAATCGGCATCGGTCTCGCCGGGGAAGCCGACGATGAAGTCCGAGCTGATCGAGATGTCCGGGCGCACCGCGCGCAGCTTGCGGATCTTCGACTTGAATTCCAGTGCGGTGTAGCCGCGCTTCATCGCCGACAACACGCGGTCGCTGCCGGCCTGCACCGGCAGGTGCAGGAAGTTGGCCAGCTGCGGCACGTCGCGGAATGCATCGATCAGCGAATCGCTGAACTCCAGCGGGTGCGAGGTGGTGAAGCGGATGCGGCCGACGCCATCGATCTCGGCGATGGTGCGGATCAGCAGGCCGAGGTCGGCGAATTCGCCATCCCCATAAGGCCCACGGTAGGCGTTGACGTTCTGGCCGAGCAGGTTGATCTCGCGCACGCCCTGCGCGGCCAGCTGCGCCACTTCCACCACCACGTCCTCGAACGGGCGGCTGACTTCGGTGCCGCGGGTGTAGGGCACCACGCAGAACGAGCAGTACTTCGAGCAGCCTTCCATGATCGACACGAACGCCGAAGCGCCCTCGGCGCGCGGTTCCGGCAGGCGGTCGAACTTCTCGATCTCGGGGAAGCTGATGTCCACCTGCGGGCGCTTCTGCTCGCGACGGGCGCGGATCAGCTCCGGCAGGCGGTGCAGGGTCTGCGGCCCGAACACCAGGTCGACGAACGGTGCGCGCTTGATGATCGCTTCGCCTTCCTGCGAGGCAACGCAGCCGCCCACGCCGATGATGACCTCACGGCCCTTGTTCTTCAGGCCCTTCCACACGCCGAGCTGGCTGAACACCTTCTCCTGCGCCTTCTCGCGGATGGAGCAGGTGTTGACCAGGATGACGTCGGCGTCGTCCGGGCTGTCGGTCAGTTCCAGGCCATCGCTGGCGGCAAGCACGTCGGCCATCTTGGCTGAGTCGTACTCGTTCATCTGGCAACCGTGGGTCTTGATGTACAGCTTGCCCTTGACCTGGTCGGGCTTGCGCGGACCAGCGGGCAGGGCAACGAGCGGGGTACCGCCCGGCGTGGCGGGCGGAAAGACGTCTGGCGTCCCGGTCATGGCGCTTAATCCATTCGGGTGGCGGGAAAGCGGGCAATTCTACCGGCATCCCGCGCCAGCCGCCGCGTTCATGCGGCCAAGCCCAAGCCCGGCGTGGTCATCACTGTAGAGCCGAGCCCACGCTCGGCTGTCTTGTGCAAGGCGGGCGCTGATTACGCCGCCACCAGCTCCGCATCGATCCGCCGCGACCGGTCGAAGGCGGTCATCGCGCTCATCCGGGCGATGTAGTCGGCCGTTGCCGGCGCCGGCTGTACCAGGCCGAAGGCGGTGGTCCAGGCCAGCGCATTGCCCCACAGCACGTCGGCGGCGCTCATGGTCTCGCCGAGCAGGTACGGGCCCTGCGCCAGCTGGGCCTCGATCACCTGCAGCACCGTCTCGGCGTCGTTGTAGGGCGACATCAGGCGCGGCGGCGGTTCACGATGCATCGCCTTGTCGATCATCGCCGGCTCGAAACAGGCGCCATAGAAGGCCATCCAGCGCAGGTAGGGCCCGCGCAGGGCGTCGCCGATCGGCGGGGCCAGCCCGGCTTCCGGATACAGGTCGGCCAGGTACAGATAAATGGCCACCTGTTCAGTTACCAGTGCGCCGTTGTGGACGATGGCCGGCACCTTGCCCATCGGGTTGATGGCCAGATAGGCCGGGGCCAGGTTGGCGCCGGCCTTCAGGTCCAGCACCTGCATGCGGTAGTCGGCACCCAGCGCTTCGAGCAGGGCCACGGCGCCGCTCGAGCGGGAACGGGCGGCGTGGTACAGGGTGATCTGGCGTGAATTCATGGCATTGCTCCTTGCGGTGGGTGGTGAACTGGAGGCCATCCTGGGGCACTATTGCGGACGACTTCTGTCCTCGATCCTTCATGCGCCATACCGCCCACCGACTGCTGCGCCTGATCGCTCTGTTGCAGGCCCGCCGCCAGTGGTCTGGGGCCGAGCTCGCCGAGCGCATGGGCGTGGACCGACGCAGCATCCGCCGCGATATCGAGCGCCTGCGCGAGCTGGGCTACCCGGTGCAGGCCTCGGCCGGGGTAGGGGGCGGCTATCAGCTGGGGGCCGGGGCACCGGTACTGCCGATGCTGCTGGATGAGGAGGAGGCAACCACCCTGGCCATCGCCCTGCGCGCCGCCTCGGCCACCGTCGCCGGCATCGACGACACCGCGCGTGGTCTGCTGTCCAAGCTCGACCCGCTGGTGCCGACCCGTCGCCGCCAGCAGGCCGGCGAGGTGCATGCAGCGACGGCCACCCTGTCCGATCTTCCGTCCACCGACGCACGCCTGCTCGGACGGCTGGCCCAGTACTGCCGGCAGGCGTCACGGCTGGCCTTTGAATACCGCAGCGCGCAGGAGGCTGTTACCCAGCGCGAAGTCGAGGCGCAGCACCTGGTCAATTACGGCCGGCGCTGGTACCTGCTGGCCTGGGATCTGGGCCGGCAGGACTGGCGCACCCTGCGCGTGGACCGGATGGGCGCGGTACGTGAGTGCTCCGAGCCGGGCATGCACCGGCGCACCCCGGCGCCGCCGGACGTGATGGTGCGGCAGGCGGTCAGCCAGGCCCCGTTCGCGCTGCAGGCCATCGTCCGCCTGGCCGGCAGCCGCGCCGAACTGGAAGGCCGCATTCCGCCCTGGTGCGGGGTGCTGGAGGCGGATGGCGCCGAGCACTGCCTGCTGCGCATGGGGGCCGAGAGCCGCGGCATGATGCTGGCGCAGATCCTCAGCCTGGACCGCGTGCCGGTGGCGCTGTGGACCACGCCGCCGGGCCTGCGCGACGAACTGGCCCAGCGCCTGGCCGGGCTGGGCCAGGTGCTGGCTGTGCCGCCGGTCACAGGCTGAGCCACATCGCTTGGCAAGCTCCGGCGAAGCTGGGACACTCGCCGCCATGAAGGGGATACTGGGGACAACGGCGATCATCATCGCTGCGCTGACCGCTGCGCCGGCCAGCGCCGGCACCCTGTACAAGTGCCAGGGCCCTGACGGCGTCACCAGTTATGTGAGCAAGCGGGTGGCGGGTGCGCGCTGCAGCACCATCAGCTACAGCCGCGACACCCGTCCGGCACCGCGCCCGGTGGTGGCCGCGCCCAGGCCCGCGCCGACCACGGTGGCCAGCATCGAACGCAACCCGGTTGCCGTTGCCGCCAGCGCCGCCACGCCGGCAACGCTCGCGCCTGCGCCTGCAGCCGCGCCGGCACAGCCGGTCGCCTCGCGCGCCGGGCGCATGGTCAGCGGCCAGGTCTATTCCTTCATGAAGGACGGCGTGCGCCACTACACGAGTGCGCGCCCGACCCAGGTCGCCAACCTCGGCCCAGTGCGGACCATCCGCTACAGCTTCATGGAGCGTTGCTACGCGTGCGGGGTCAATCCACGCGTGGACTTCGGCAGCGTGCGCCTGAACACCTCGGCCTTCCAGACCGAGATCACCTCGGCCGCACGCGAGTTCGGCGTGGAAGAGGCGGTGGTGCGGGCCATCATCCATGCCGAGTCGGCCTACAACCCGACCGCGCTCAGCCGTGCCGGTGCGCAGGGCCTGATGCAGCTGATGCCGCCAACCGCCGCGCGCTTCGGGGTCAGTGACTCCTACGATGCCGGGCAGAACATCCGCGGCGGCGTGCAGTATCTTGCGTGGTTGCTGAAGCGCTTCAATGGCGACCTGACCCTTGCCGCAGCCGGCTACAACGCTGGCGAAGGCGCGGTCGACCGCCATGGCGGCGTACCGCCCTACAGCGAAACCCAGTACTACGTGCGCCGGGTCGGGCAGCTGGCCGAGCGTTACCGCAGTGCCCTGAGTCACCAGTAGGTACCGCAGACTGGTGGGTGCCGACTGTTAGTCGGCACACCGTTGAACAGGTAGGTGCCGACTGTTAGTCGGCACTCCTTGCAAAGAGCGTTGTGTGGCGCGCGACGGTTCCGCTACACTCGACCGTGATTCAATGCGGCTCTGGCCCCCACCGGATCCGCTGGCAGCCTTAAAGCTACCTAATCAATATCGGAGTGCCGGATGGCCAACGATGGGGTACACGATCCAGTCAACACCGGACGTCGGCGTTTTCTTTCTGCCACCACAGCCGTGGTGGGCGCCGTCGGCGTCGGATTCACCGCAGTTCCTTTCATCAAATCCTGGAACCCCAGTGCCCGCGCCAAGCTTGCCGGCGCACCGGTGGTGGCCGACATCAGCGCCCTGCAGGAAGGCCAACGCCTGATCGTGGAATGGCGTGGCCAGCCGATCTGGATCGTCAAGCGGTCCAAGGCGATCCTCGATGCGCTGCACGGGCTGGACGGTCGTCTCAAGGACCCCGAGTCCGGCGAGAAGGACCAGCAGCCGGAGTACGTGCTGAAGCAGAACCCCGAGCTGCGCTCGATCAAGCCGGACATCTCCGTGCTGGTCGGCCTGTGCACGCACCTGGGCTGCTCGCCGGAAATGGTCGCCGAGATCCGGCCTGAGCCCTACGACCCGCAGTGGAAGGGCGGCTACTTCTGCCCCTGCCACAAGTCGCGCTTCGACATGTCCGGCCGCGTCTTCAAGGACGTGCCGGCGCCGATCAACCTGAAGGTGCCCGCGCACCACTACCAGGACGACAACACCATCATCATCGGTGTCGATCCGCAGGGGGCTGCCTGATGGCCAATATCCTCGCCCGTACCGCCAGCGGCGTGGCCGACTGGGTCAATGCCCGCGCGCCCGGCCTGATGCCGGTGTACCGCAAGCACGTCAGCGAGTACTACGCGCCGAAGAACTTCAACATCTGGTACTACTTCGGTTCGCTGGCGTTGCTGGTGCTGGTCAACCAGATCGTCACCGGCATCTTCCTGACGATGCACTACAAGACCAACGCCGCCGAGGCGTTCGGCTCCATCGAATACATCATGCGTGATGTGGAGTGGGGCTGGCTGATCCGCTACATGCACTCCACCGGTGCCTCGCTGTTCTTCATCGTGGTCTACCTGCACATGTTCCGTGGCCTGCTGTACGGCAGCTACCAGAAGCCGCGCGAGCTGGTGTGGATCCTGGGCATGCTGATCTACCTGGTGCTGATGGCCGAAGCCTTCATGGGCTACGTGCTGCCGTGGGGCCAGATGTCGTTCTGGGGCGCCAAGGTGATCATCTCGCTGTTCGGCGCGATACCGGTGATCGGCAACGGCCTGACCGAATGGATCATGGGCGACTACCTGCCCAGTGACGCCACGCTCAACCGCTTCTTCGCCCTGCACGTCATCGCCCTGCCGCTGGTGCTGCTGTTGCTGGTGGTGCTGCACCTGGGTGCACTGCACGAAGTGGGGTCCAACAACCCGGACGGCGTGGAGATCAAGAAGGGGCCCAAGGGCAACCGCTGGTCGCCGAACGCGCCGGCCGACGGCATTCCGTTCCACCCGTACTACACGCTCAAGGATGGCGTCGGCGCCGGCTTCCTGCTGATCATCGCCGCCTTCATCATCTTCTTCGCACCCGGTTTCGGTGGCCTGTTCCTGGAGCACGACAACTTCACCGAGGCCAACCGCCTGGTGACCCCGGAGCACATCAAGCCGGTCTGGTACTACACGCCTTACTACGCGATGTTGCGCGTGGTGCCCAACAAGCTGGGTGGCGTGCTGGTGATGTTCTCGGCCATTGCGATCCTGTTCCTTGTGCCGTGGCTGGACAAGGCCAGGGTGAAGTCGGTGCGCTACCGCGGCTGGATCTCGAAGGTGATGCTGGGTGTGCTGGCGGTGTGCTTCGTGTGGCTGGGCGTGATTGGTTCCGGCCCTGGCACCGACGTGCACGAGACCTACATCGGGCGGGTGCTGACCTTCCTGTACTTCGCGTTCTTCATCACCATGCCGCTATGGACAAGGTTGGACAAGACCAAGCCGGTACCGGAGAGGGTGACCACCCATGACTGAGCGCTGGATGGTCCGGCTGGCCCTGATGGCCACCCTGATGCTGGGCAGTTTCCTGGCCTCCGCCGCCGAAGGCGGCACCAAGCTGCTGCAGGCCGGCAACGACCTGGGTGACCGTGCCTCGCTGCAGCGCGGCGCGCAGCTGTACATGAACTACTGCTCCGGCTGCCATGCGCTGAAGTACCTGCGCTATTCGCGGATGGCGCAGGACCTGGGCCTGACCGAGGAAGAGGTGATGAACAACCTCAACTTCACCGGCTCGGCGATCGGCGATCCGATCCCGGTGGCGATGCCCAAGGAGAATGCCGAGAAGTGGTTCGGCAAGATGCCGCCGGACCTCAGCCTGATCTCGCGCGTGCGGGGCAGCGACTGGGTCTACACCTATCTCAAGTCGTTCTACCTGGACAGCAGCCGGCCGCTGGGCTGGAACAACGCGCTGTTCGCCAATGCCTCCATGCCCAACCCGCTGTGGGAAATGCAGGGCCTGCAGCATGCCGTGCATGGCAAGCCGGAGGCGCCGGGCATGGATCCGCCGGTGACCGGCCTGAAGATTGAAACGCCGGGTTCGGTCGATGCCGGGCAGTACGACCAGGCCGTGCGGGACATCACCAACTTCCTCGAATATGCCGGTGAACCGGCCGCGCTCAAGCGCCAGCAGCTGGGCGTGTGGGTGATCCTGTTCCTGGCCCTGCTGACTTTCCTGCTGTACCTGCTGAAGAAGGAATACTGGAAGGACGTTCACTGATTCTGCCGCCGGCCATCGCACGGGCCTATTGGCTTTTGTGATGGTCGGTTGCACACTCGGGGAGGAGTCGATCGCTGGCACGGTGCCGGCGGCGCCGATGCGGCAGGCGGTCTCCTGTCGTGGGAGAGCCTTTGATGGCGGCGAGCGTACGCATGCGCAATACACTGACGCTGTTTTCCTCGAACGACGATGTACTGTGCCACCGTGTACGCCTGGTCCTGGCGGCCAAGGGTGTGACCTTCGACTTCGTTCCGGTCGATCCACAGAACCCGCCTGAAGACCTGATCGACCTCAATCCGTACCACTCGGTGCCGACGCTGGTCGAACGCGAACTGGTGCTTTACGCCGCGTCGGTGGTCAGCGAATACCTGGACGAGCGCTACCCGCATCCGCCGCTGATGCCGGTCGATCCGCTCTCGCGTGCGCGCATCCGTCTGGCCATGCTGCGCATCGAGCACGACTGGGTGCCGCAGGTGCAGGCCATCCAGCTGGGCAACAAGACCCAGGCCGAGGCCGGCCGCAAGCGCCTGAAGGAGTTGCTGACCGCCTCGCTGCCGCTGTTCAAGGCCAGCAAGTTCTTCCTCAACCCGGAAATGAGCCTGGCCGACTGCGCGATGGCGCCGATCATCTGGCGCCTGCAGTCGCTGGACGTACCGCTGCCGAAGGACGGCAAGGCGATCGAAGACTACGGCAACCGCATCTTCCGCCATCCCGGTTTCGTCCGCAGCCTGACCGATCAGGAAAAGAAGCTGCGCGATCTGCCGGTCTGATCCGGGCATGCGTTACCCGTCTGCACGCCGACCGGCGTGCAGGCGATCCGCCCCGGCAGGGCGCCGGGCGCGTACACTTCACGCATGACCGAAGACTTCTTCCACATGACCAGCCACCGCCCGTACCTGCTGCGGGCGCTGGTGGAATGGATCAACGACAACCAGCTGACCCCGCACATCCTGGTCGACGCCGGCGTTCCCGGCGTGCAGGTCCCGCCTTCGGCGGTCAAGGATGGCCGGGTCGTGCTCAACATCGCCGAACGTGCCGTCGTGCGGCTGATGATCGACAACGAGATGGTGAGCTTCTCGGCGCGCTTCTCCGGCACCAGCTACCCGGTGCAGGTACCGATCAGCGCCGTGCTGGCCGTCTACGCCCGCGAGACCGGGCAGGGCATGGCATTGCCGGATGACATTCCGGGCAACGAAACCGCGCCGACCAGCGACGAGCTGCTGCACGAGGAAGGCACGCCGCCGGACGATACGCCGCCGGCCAGTCCGCCGCCGAAGGGGCGCCCGAACCTGCGCGTGGTCAAGTAATGTTTCCGACGCCGCCCCGATGGGCGGCGTTTTCCTTTGCAGGATTTATCGGCGGGTGCCGGGATTGTGTGGGTGCCGACCGTTGGTCGGCACACCTTCAGTCCTTACACATCCTCGGCATCATCCACATCCGGCCGGATCTGGCTGATCCGCGCTGCGCCCGGGCCAGTGAATGAGATCAGCTGGTCGCCGCGCAGGACCATGCGGCCCACGTGGCGATCGATGCCATCGTAGGAGTACTCGAACTTGAAGGTGCGCTCGAAACCGAGCCGGCCATCCTCGCCGCGCGACAGGCGCAGGCCGGTGGCGTGCACCGCCTGGTCCAACCACTGCACATCGGCGGCGCGGCAGGCATTGCGCCCCAGTTCGACCGCGCGCTCGGCGGCCGAACGTGCGGCATTCCAGAAGAAATAGATGATTCCGCCGGCAATCAGCAACAGCAGCAGGGTGGGCATGGCGTCAGCCGTCAGAGGTCGATCCCGCAAAGATGGCGGCGAACGCGCGCTGGATCAAGCGCCTGGCATCACCGCGTCGGTTGTGGACCAGCAGAGACTGGTTGAGGCGGTATGACGACCGGCTGCGGCACAGGCGCGGGCTGCATTGGCGTCGCAGTTGGTGACGGCATCACCAGCGGTGATGTGGCGGTCAACTGCAGCAGCGCTGCCCAGTCCTGGCGGTTGAAGCTGCATTCGTCCTCGCGGCCGGGCGTGCAGCTGGGGTCGATGCCGGTGCTGTTGCGTTCGCGTGCCGGAGGCAACTTGATCAGCCCGGTGCGGTCCAGCTGCAGCAACCGCATCGCCACGGTGTTCATGACATTGCCACCGACCAGGTACAGGGTCTGGTCGCCCCCGAGGTTGGCAGCCACCACCACTTCGCAATGCGATTTCCAGTGGCCCACCGAACCGTTGCCCAGCGCCTGCACCAGCCCGCTGTAGCTGAGCGTGGTGCTGCGGTCGCGCAGGAAGCAGAGCAGGTCGCCGGGCGCGGGCTTTGCGGTCGCGGGATCGACCAGCCGGTACGGCACGCCCGAGGGGCCGCCCTGGTACGCGGCGCGGATGTAGTCGATATGGCGCGGCGACGTGTTGAAGCCGGGAACGCCGGACTGCACCATCACCCAGGAAATGAACGCGGCCGACCACGGGTTGTCGACCAGGAAGGCACGGCAGTCGCTGTCGGTGTAGCGCGTGCCCAGCGGTGCCAGGCAGCTGCTGGCACCCGCGATGCTGCCCATCGCGTTGAGCGTGCCGCTGTTGCGCCAGTAGCCGGCCACGCGCTGCCAGGCGATCAGGCCGTTGTCGGCCAGGTGATCGCTTTCGGCTTCGGTGACACTGAGACTGGCGGCGCGGCCATCGCGGTCGATGAAGGGCCGGTACCAGAGCCGGTGCTCGTTGCAGGCAGTGTTGCGGATGGCCACCGCCAGCGGACTCAGGCCGAAGCGCGGTGGCACATCGCAGGCTTCGGCGGCCGCTGCGGACAAGGGGGCTGCCGCGAGCAGCAGACAGGCAGGCAAGAGCATCCGGCGCATGCGCGGCTCCTGTGGGGGATGTCGGCAGCGTCGCAGAGGCGGCCGTAGCCGAGCCGTGAAGGCGTTCCGGATCGTGTAGAGCCGAGCCTGTGCTCGGCTCAACGCGTGCAGGGCGCGCCGCAGATCGAGAAGCAGCCGAGCGTGGGCTCGGCGCTACAAGGTCACGTAGGCCTCAGCCCGGCGGCGGGCCCAGCTTCAACGACAGGTCAATCGCCTGCACGTGCTTGGTCAGGCCACCAATGGAGATGCAGTCCACGCCGTCCTCGGCGATCGAACGCAGGCCGCCCAGGCCCACGCTGCCGGACACTTCCAGCGGAATGCGGCCGGCGGTAATGCGCACGGCCTCGCGGCGCAGGTCCGGGCTGAAGTCATCCAGCAGGATGCGTTCGCAACCGGCTTCCAGCGCCTGGCGCAGCTGCGCCAGATCCTCCACCTCGACCACCAGGGGCAGCGCGGGCCATTGCCGGCGCGCGGCAGCCACGGCTGCGGGCAGCGAACCGGCAGCGCGGATGTGGTTTTCCTTCAGCATCACCGTGTCGTACAGGCCGAAGCGGTGGTTCTCGCCGCCGCCACAACGCACTGCGTACTTCTGCGCCAGGCGCAGGCCGGGCAGGGTCTTGCGGGTGTCGAGGATGCGCGTGCCGGTGCCGGCCACCGCCGCCACGTAACGCGCGGTGGTCGTGGCGGTGCCGGACAGCGTCTGCAGGAAATTCAGCGAGGTGCGCTCGGCGCTCACCAGGCTGCGGCTGCGCCCATGCAGCACGGCCAGCACGGTGCCGGCAGTGACCGCGTCACCTTCGGAGACACGCCATTCAATGCGCACCTCCGGGTCGAGCGCGCGGTGGGTGGCGTCGAACCAGGGGCGACCGGCGATCACCCCGTCCTGCTTGCACAGCAGGTACGCGCTGTCAGCCTGGTCGGGCAACAGCGCAGCGGTGACGTCGCCGCTGCCAAGATCCTCGGCCAGCGCACGCGCGACATCGGCGGCGACAACGGCCGCATCCGGCGTCGGCAGCGCGCTCATGCGGCCGGGAAGTCGGCGATCTGGGCGGTGGGGATGGCTTCCTCGGCCAGCAGCACCGGGATGCCGTCGTCAACGCGGAACACCTGCTTGCGGTCGCGGGTGACCAGCGCTTCGCGCAGCGGCTGCGCCAGCGGGTTGCCATCGGCCTTGTTCACCGCGCCGGCGGAAATGGCCTTGTTGAGGGCTTCCAGGCCCTTGCCATCCAGCAGGGACAGGGGCTGGCGGGTGTCCGGCGACACCAGCAGGTCGAGCAGCTTGCGATCCATGGTTCTTCGTCTTGCGTGGAAGATGGCTAGAATACGTCTTTAAGGCAGGTGACGGCCAATGACCCCCAACCCGATCGCGCCGCTTGTCGGCATCGTCATGGGTTCCCGTTCCGACTGGGAAACCATGCAGCACGCCGCCCAGAAGCTTGAAGCCCTGGGTGTTCCGTTCGAAGTGAAGGTGGTGTCCGCGCATCGGACGCCGGATGTGTTGTTCAGTTACGCCGAGCAGGCGGGCCCGCGTGGCCTGCGCGCGATCATCGCCGGGGCCGGCGGGGCCGCCCACCTGCCGGGCATGATCGCCGCCAAGACCGCCGTGCCGGTGCTGGGTGTGCCGGTGCAGTCCAAGGCCCTCAACGGCATGGACTCGCTGCTGTCGATCGTGCAGATGCCAGCCGGCATCCCGGTCGCCACCTTCGCCATCGGCAATGCCGGCGCGTCCAACGCCGCGCTGTTCGCCGCCGCAATGCTGGCCAGCGACCAGCCGGCGATCGGCCAGGCGCTCGACGCCTTCCGTGCACGCCAGACCGAAGACGTGATGGCCCACGACGATCCGCGCCAATGAGCCTGACCGTCGGTATCCTGGGCGGCGGCCAGCTCGCCCGCATGATGGTCCTGGCCGGTGCGCCGCTGGGGCTGCGCTTCCAGTTGTACGACCCGGCGGCCGACGCCTGCAGCGGCCCGCTGGCGCCGCTCACGGTCGGCGCCTTCGATGACCGCCAGGCACTGGCGGACTTCGCTGCCAAGGTCGACGTGGTCACCTTCGATTTCGAGAACGTGCCGGCCGACAGCGCGCAGTTCCTTGCCGACCGCGTGCCGGTCTATCCGCCGCCGGCCGCGCTGGCGGTGGCCCAGGACCGGTTGAGCGAGAAGACCCTGTTCCAGCAGTTGGGTATCCCGCTGCCGGCCTTTGCCGATATCCGCAGCCGTGACGAGTTGGCTGCGAAGGCGGCTGAGTTCGGCCTGCCGTGCATCCTCAAGACCCGCCGCCTTGGTTACGACGGCAAGGGCCAGTTCCGCCTGCGCAGCGAGGCCGACATCGACGCCGCGTGGGATGCACTGGGTGCGCAGGTCGAGCGTACCGGCCTGATCCTGGAAGGGTTCGTGGCGTTCCAGCGCGAGGTCAGCGTGGTCGCCGTGCGTGGCCGCGATGGCAGCTTCGAGGCCTGGCCGGTCACTGGCAACTGGCATGTCGACGGCGTGCTGTCGGCCAGCGTGGCCCCGGCCGTGCTCTCCGATGCCGAGCAGCAGGCCGCGATCGGCTATGCCCGCCGCGTTGCCGAGCACCTGCAGTACGTCGGCGTGTTCGCGCTGGAGCTGTTCTGCCGCGATGGCGAACTGCTGGCCAACGAGATGGCGCCGCGCGTGCACAACTCCGGCCACTGGACCATCGAAGGCAGCGAGACCTCGCAGTTCGAGAACCACCTGCGTGCCGTGCTGGGCCTGCCGCTGGGCAGCACCCGCATGCTCGGCCATGCCTGCATGCTGAACTGGCTGGGTGCGATGCCTGACCCCGCGCCGGTGCTGGGCCAGTCCAGCGGCCATTGGCACGACTACGGCAAGGAGCCGCGCGAAGGTCGCAAGGTCGGCCACGCCACGTTGCGCGATGACGAGGCTGCCGCACTGGCCGATGCGCTGGAGCAGGTCGGCCTGGAGCTGGATCGCCAGGCGCAGGTGGCGCCGGCGGTGCAGGCGCTGCGCAACCGCTGAGCAAAGGGGGGCCGGCCAGCGGCCGGCACTACCCTGTGTGGCTGCAACGGTGTGGCGCGCCGGTGCAGGCATCGGCGCAACATTCCCGGTGGTAGCGTGGAGCTCCTTTCACAGGAGTCACCCCCATGCTCGACTGGAATGCCTACCGCAAGGAACTGAAGGGCCGCATCGGCGAGATCGGCAAGCTCTCGCCGGATACGGTAAAGGGCTACGCCACGCTGGCCAATGCCGGGGCCCAGACCAACCACCTCGATGCCAAGACCCGCGAGCTGATCGCGCTGGCGGTGGCGGTGACCACCCGCTGCGACGGCTGCATCACCGTGCACGTGGATGCCGCGCTGAAGCACGGCGCCAGCCGCGAGGAGATCGCCGAGGCGCTCGGTGTGGCGGTGTCGCTGAACGCCGGTGCGGCGCTGGTGTACTCGGCGCGGGTGATGGACGCCGTGGCCGCGCACGAGAGCGCGTGATGCCTGATCTGTAGAGCCGAGCCCATGCTCGGCTGGCCGGACAGCAGCCGCGCATGGGCTGGGCTCTACAGGGGTCAGCGCAGCTGGCTTTCGGCAAATTCCCAGTTGACCATCTGCCAGAACGCGTCCAGATACCGCGCGCGATCGTTCTGGTAGTCGGTGTAGTAAGCGTGCTCCCAGACGTCGCAGCACAGCAGCGGGGTGCTTTCACCGGTCAATGGCGTGCCTGCATTGCGGGTGGCCTGCAGGCCCAGCTGCCCGCCCGGATGCTGCACCAGCCAGACCCAGCCGGAGCCGAACAGGCCCAGTGCGGTGCGGTTGAATTCCTCGCGCAGGCGCTGCACGTCGCCGAACTGGCGCTTGACCAGTTCGCCCAGTCGCCCCTGCGGCTCACCGCCGCCGCGCGGGCGCAGGCACTGCCAGTAGAAGCCATGGTTCCAGGCTTGGGCGGCGGCATCGAACAGCGTGCCCTGGGCGTGGCGGACGATCTCCTCCAGCGACGCTTCCTCCCACTCGGTGCCGAGAATGCCGGCGTTGACGGCATCCACATAGGCGCGATGGTGGCGGCCGTGATGCAGTTCCACGGTCTGTGCGGACAGGTGCGGCTGCAGGGAGCCGGGAAGATAGGGCAGGGCGGGCAATTCGACAGGCATGGACAGGTTCGTGGCCAGGGGGCGGCGGCAGCCGGTTCCATCCGCTTACAATGGCGGCTACCGTGGGCAGTCTAGCCGACCATCACGGTCGGTTTGTCCGGCGAAGCAAGGAGTGTGGTTGTGGCGGTAATGCAGCAAATCCAGGCCGAGGTCGATCGTTACCCGCTCGTGCTGTTCATGAAGGGCACCCCGCAATACCCGATGTGCGGCTTCTCCAGCCGCGCCGTACAGGCGTTGATGGCGGCCGGCGCGGTCACCCTGCGCACCGTCAACGTGCTGGAAGAGCCCGAGATCCGCGCCAACCTGCCGCGCTTTTCCAACCTGCCGACTTTCCCGCAGCTGTTCATCAACGGTGAGTTGATTGGCGGCTGTGACATCGTGCTGGAGCTGTTCGAAGCCGGCGAGCTCAAGCGCATCGTCGAAGAGGCGACCCAGGGATGAGTGCCTGGCCATCGACGTCACCGACCGACGGGGCGCTCGATGGCCGCCCGTTGCAGGATCGCGTGGTGCTGGTCGCCGGTGCCGGTGGCGGATTGGGTAGTGCGGCGGCAGTGGCTGCTGCGGCCGCCGGGGCCACCGTGGTTCTGCTGGGCCGCAAGCCTCGCCGCCTGGACCGTGTCTACGCCCAGGTGCAGGCGGTCGGCCCGGAGCCGCTGCTGTATCCGCTGGATCTGGAAGGCGCGGGCCCCGACGACTATGCCGAGCTGGCCCAGGCCCTGCAGCGCGAGCTGGGGCGCCTGGACGGCCTGCTGGTCTGTGCCGCTCACTTCCCGGGCCTGACCCCGTTTGAGCTGGCAGACCCGGCCAGTTTTGCCCGCGCGGTGCACGTCACCCTGACTGCGCCCGCCTGGTTGGCCCAGGCCTGCCTGCCGCTGCTGCGGCAGCGCGAAGATGCGGCGCTGGTGTTTGCGGTCGATGCCCCCGAACGGGTCGGCCAGGCCTACTGGGGCGGTTACGGCGTGGCCCAGCATGGCCTGCGTGGCCTGATCGCCAGCCTGCACGACGAACTCGGCCGCAGCCCGGTAAGGGTGAGTGGCCTGTACCCCGGTCCGCTGCGCACGGCCCTGCGGGCCCGGGCCTATTCCGTAGACCAGGACCCGGCCGCGCAAGGCCCGGAGGCCGCCGCCGCCGCGGCCGTGACCCTGTTGTCCAGTGCTGGCGCTACCTGGCGCGGCCAGATTTTCGATGCCAGCGAGGCGCCTCCCGGCGAGTGAGTTCCGGGGAAAGGCGGAGTGAAGAACCCGTCACGATTGCGTTGCGATCCGGTGCCGTTTGTCGCACAACCGTCACATTGATGGCGTAGCGTGTTAATCTAGTGTTAACCGTTGTGGCTTCCTTCAGCCAAGCGGTAGGGAACCCCAGATAAATGTCCGACCAGCCACCCGCAGGGCTGTTTGGATGCGCTTTTTTTCCGCCATCGCCAACTCGCATCGAGGCTACCGAAAAATGACCCACCCACTCCGGATGTCCAAGCTCACCCTTGGTCTCGTGGCTGCGCTCGCCGCCGCTCCCGCCTTCGCCCAGAGCACCTCTGCCGGTGTCGGCGGCCAGGTGATGTCCTCTGCAGGCCAGCCTGTCGCTGGCGCTGAAGTCACCATCACCCACACCGAGTCGGGCACCGTTTCGCGTGCCACCACCGATGCGTCGGGTCGCTACAACGCGCGCGGCCTGCGCGTGGGTGGCCCGTACACCATCACCATCACCAAGTCCGGTGAAGGCACCAAGACCGAAGAAGGTGTCTTCCTGAACCTGAACCAGGTCAACACGGTCAATGCCAACCTGGGCGGTGACCTGGCTGCCACCAACCTGGACGCCGTGAACGTTGTCGCCACCGCCGGCGGCCTGGACCTGTTCAGCGCGACCAAGATGGGCACCGGCACCAACGTGACCCGCGAAACGATGGACGCGCTGCCGTCGGCCAACCGCAACATCCAGGACTACATCCGCCTGGACCCGCGCATCTCGCAGGTCAGCAAGGCTGACGGTGCGATCTCGGCCGGTGGCCAGAACACCCGTTACAACGCCATCCGCATCGACGGCATCAGTGCCTCCGATCCGTTCGGCCTGGGCTCCAACAACCTGCCGACCGAGCGTCAGCCGGTGTCGATGGATGCCATCCAGGAAATCAACATCGACCTGGCCAACTACGACACCACCATCGCCGGTGGCACCGGTGCGGTGATCAACGCCGTGACCAAGTCGGGTACCAACGAATTCCACGGCACCGTGTACGGTTCGTACCGCGACAAGGACATGGTCCGCTCGCGCCTGGAAGGTGATCGTACGGACTTCAACGGCTTCAAGGACGAGAAGACCTACGGCATGACCTTCGGCGGCCCGATCGTCAAGGACAAGCTGTTCTTCTTCACCAACTACGAAAAGTACGAGCGTAGCGGCGGCGGCGTCAGCCTGAGCGAAAGCCCGTACAACAAGGATCCGGCGAAGGGTGGCATCAGCGACGCCGACATCTCGGCCGTGCAGAAGCGCATGGCGGAACTGGGTCATCCGGTGGGTAGCGTCAGCGACCTGAACAACAAGACCGAGATCGAAGAGTACGCGGTCAAGCTGGACTGGAACATCAACGAGAACCATCGTGCAGCCCTGCGCTACAACAAGATGAAGCAGGACGTCGTCCGCTTCCCGCAGGTCAGCAGCAGCGCCCTGTCGCTGAGCGACTTCTGGTACACCCAGCCGACCGAATACGAAACCTGGATGGGTGAACTGTTCAGCGACTGGTCCGAGAACTTCTCGACCGAGTTCAAGGTTTCGCACAAGGACTACTCGTCCAACCGTGTTGCGGCTTCGCACCTGCCGCAGATGCGCGTCCGCTTCGGCAGCAATTCGCTGTACCTGGGTACCGAGCAGAATACCCACACCAACCTGGTCGAGTCGAAGGAGCTGAGTGCCTTCGGTGCCGGTACCTGGTACGTCGGTGACCACACCATCAAGTTCGGTTTCGATTACACCGACAACGACCTGATGAACTTCTACGGCCGCAACCTGTACGGCGCGTATGACTTCCGTGACCTGGCCTCGTTCCTGAAGGGCACCGCGAACGGCTACCAGCTGCGCGTTCCGCGTCCGGGCGGCAGCCTGGATGACATTCCGGCCAAGTTCCACCTGAAGAACACCGGTCTGTTCATCCAAGACACCTGGGCGATCAACTACAACCTGAGCCTGATGTTCGGTGTCCGCGTGGACATCCCGGATTTCACCAGCCAGACCAAGTACAACGCGGACATCCAGTCCCGTTACGGCTATGACAACACCAAGCTGGTGGACAAGAGCCTGATCCAGCCGCGTGTTGGCTTCAACTACACCTTCGACAGCGATCGCCCGACCCAGCTGCGCGGCGGCGTGGGCCTGTTCGGCGGTGCTGCCCCGAACGTGTGGCTGGCAGGTGCGTACCAGAACACCGGCCTGAACTACGTTGAGTACAACGTCAGCGGCAACCCGGGCGGCTTCAGCGTCGATGCCGACAATCCGTTCATCCCGGATCCGTCGAAGATCATCGCGCGCCAGAACGTCGACATCATCAACCCGGGCACCCGCCTGCCGTCGGTGTGGAAGGCCAACCTGGCGTTCGATCACGAACTGCCGTGGTACGGCATCGTGGCGTCGGCCGAACTGCTGTTCACCAAGGTCAAGGATGGCCTGTACTTCGAGCGTCTGGACCTGACCGATGGCAAGGGCAATGGCCCAACCTACGTGTCGGCACAGGACGGTCGTGAGATCTACTGGAACGACAAGGGCCTGAACCAGGCCAACAGCAAGATCGACAGCCGCACCGGTGACAATCTGGGCATGGAGAACGGCACCAATGGCGTGCTGAACCGCAACTACCGCCCGAACAACATCGGCGACGTGCTGCTCCTGCGCAACACGAACAAGGGCCGTGGCAGCCAGGCCACCTTCTCGCTGGCCAAGCCGCTGACCGAGAACTGGGGCTGGTCGCTGGGTTACACCTACACCCAGTCGAAGGAAGTGAGCCCGCTGACCAGCTCGCAGAACACCTCGAACTGGAACAACACCCAGATCCTGAACGCCAACGAGAACATCGCGTACAACTCGCGCTATGCGATCAAGGACCGTATCACCGGTACCCTGGAGTGGAAGCACAACTTCTTCGGTGACAACGCCACCCGCGTCGGCCTGTTCTATGAAGGCCGTTCGGGCCGTCCGTACAGCTACGTGTTCTACAACGATGCCAACGGTGACAGCGCAATCGGCAACGACCTGTTCTACGTGCCGAAGGGCCCGGGTGACGTGCTGTTCGTGGGCGGCGTGGACATGGAGAAGAAGTTCTTCGACTGGCTGGCGCAGAACCCGGAACTCGATGCCTATCGTGGCAGCACGGTGCCGGCCAACCAGCACCGCGCCAAGTGGGTCAACAGCTTCGATGTCCGCATCAGCCAGGAGTTCCCGGGCTTCGCGAAGACCCACAAGGGTGAGATCGCGCTGGACATCATGAATGTCGGCAACCTGCTCAACAAGAAGTGGGGCCTGATCGACGACTACGGCTTCTACGCCACCCGTCGCGTGGGCAACTTCGCGGGTATCGATCCGGCCACCGGCAAGTACGTGTACTCGTTCACCGGTGCGGACGATTCCTCGGTCCAGGAAAACAACAACGACAAGGGCAACACCGCCGTGTCGCGCTGGTCGATGCAGCTGACCGTGAAGTACAAGTTCTGATCCGTCAGAGCCTGAAGCAGTAAGTGAAAACGGCCGGGGAAACCCGGCCGTTTTCCGTTCAGGCGAAAGTCCTTGCAGGTCACCTGGCATCGGCGTAGCATCCGGAAATGTGCGCGGTGCCAACGCCGCCGATGCGGTCCCGGAGAGGCGAACGCGGGAAGCACACATCCAACGGTCGGGCTTCCCGGCCGTTTTGCTTTTTAAGGGGGCGGCAGTACAGTCGGAAACCTTGAAGGAAGCGAAAAATTGGACATGACCACGAACGAAAAATCAGCCCGTGCACTGCCGGTGCAGGACGCGCGGATCTACCCGCGCGGTGGGCTGGATGTGCTGTCGCGGGCCGAAGTGGCCCGCCTGCGCGATGCCTCCGCCGGCGGCATGCACGAGCTGCTGCGCCGCTGCGCGCTGGCCGTGCTGACCAGCGGCAGTGCTTCTGACGATCCGCGCGCGGCGCGCGATCTGTATCCCGATTTCGACATCCAGGTGGCGCAGCAGGATCGCGGCGTGCGCATCGACCTGGTCAATGCACCGGCGATGGCTTTCGTCGACGGTGAGATCATCCGCGGCGTCGCCGAACTGTTGTTCGCGGTGGTGCGTGACCTGGCCTACATGGCCATCGAGATGGGCCCTGCCTACGCGGCCGAGCTGGAGTCGTCCGAGGGCATCACCAATGCGGTGTTCGGCCTGCTGCGCAACGCGCGCATCCTCAACCCGGGCGACCCGAATCTGGTCGTCTGCTGGGGTGGCCACTCGATCTCGCGCGACGAGTACCTGTACACCAAGCAGGTGGGCTACGAGCTGGGCCTGCGCGGCCTGGACATCTGCACCGGCTGCGGTCCGGGCGCGATGAAGGGCCCGATGAAGGGCGCCACCATTGCCCATGCCAAGCAGCGCCGTACCGTGACGCGTTACATCGGCCTGACCGAGCCGGGCATCATCGCCGCCGAGTCGCCGAACCCGATCGTCAACCACCTGGTGATCATGCCGGACATCGAGAAGCGTCTGGAGGCCTTCGTCCGCATCGGCCACGGCATCATCGTGTTCGCCGGTGGTGTTGGCACGGCCGAGGAAATCCTGTACCTGCTCGGCATCCTGCTGCGCGAGGAAAACAAGGACCTGCCGTTCCCGCTGATCCTGACCGGCCCGACGGTGGCGGCGCCGTACTTCGAGCAGATCGACCGCTTCATCCGCCTGACCCTGGGCGATGCGGCCGCCGAGCGCTACGAGATCGTCATCGGCGATCCGGTGGCGGTGGCAAAGAAGATGGCCAACGGCATCAAGCGCGTGCGTGAGCACCGCCTGGCGCAGAAGGACTCGTTCTTCTTCAACTGGTCGATCGAGATTCCGTGGGAGTACCAGCAGCCGTTCGTGCCGACCCACGAGGCGATGGCCGCGCTGGACCTGCACCACGGGCGTGCCCCGCACGCGCTGGCGGCCGACCTGCGCCGGGCGTTCTCGGGCATCGTGGCCGGCAACGTGAAGGAAGACGGCATGCGCCGCATCGAGCAGTTCGGGCCGTTCCAGATCCATGGCGACCCGGACATGATGCAGGCCCTGGACGGGCTGCTGCGTGCCTTCGTCGAACAGCGCCGGATGAAGATCTCCGGCGAATACCAGCCCTGCTACCAGGTGCTGGCCTGAGCCTGTGCCGGCGCGATGGGGATCGCGCCGGCACAGGCAGGGGAGGGCGGGTCGTCAAGGCTTTGACGCCCGTCGCCCCGGAATGACCGTTCATCCTGCCGCCGCTTGCCGGGGGCAGGGCGATGGCCCATCGTGGCCATCAACACGCTGGGGAGCGTCCAATGTCTTTGCGCCGGCAAAACGGCTTCACGCTGGTTGAGTTGATGGTCACGGTTGCCGTCCTGGCGATCCTGAGCACCATCGCGTATCCCAGCTTCCAAAGTACGATCCGTTCCAATCGAATGGCCACGACCAGCAACGAGTTGATGGCCTCGCTGGCGTTGGCGCGCTCGGAAGCGGTCAAAAATGCGCACGGCGCCGGCATGTGTGCTTCCAGTACCGGTACCAGTTGCGATGGCAAGTCATGGACCGAAGGCTGGATGGTGTGGGATGACACCAACGGCAATGGCGGCTTCGATGCCGGGGAGGCCGTCCTGCGTTACAGCGAGCCACGCGCAGCGATGTCCGGAGTTGATGTGAACGCGGTGTCGGTGGCGTTCGATCCCCGTGGGCGCAGTCGGGCCGCTACCGCCACCGACATTACTCTTCGCCCAGACAAATGCGGTGACCAGCCACTTCAACGGCGTCTGACGGTGTCCCTTACGGGCCAGCTCAGGTTGCACAAGGAGGCCTGCAAATGAATCGCCGTCGCATCCAGTGGAAAGTGGCGCGCCATCGCGCGCAGAACGGGTTCAGCCTGATTGAAGTGCTGATCGCCATTCTTGTGCTCGGCATCGGGCTGCTTGGCTTTGCTCTGCTTCAGACCATGAACGTACGCTACGTACAGAGTGCGAACTACCGCACCCAAGCCACCAACCTCAGCTATGAACTGCTCGATCAGGTCCGTATCAATCGTGTAGCTGCCGCGTTGTACGTAGGTGACTACTCAGCGACTACAAGCGAGTGCAATCCGCCGATCGGCAAGGACATTGATCAGGCAGCCTTCATGAAAGATTGGCGTTGCCGGCTGGGCAAAGCGCTCGGCGACAACGCCAGTGCATCCGTTACTCGCAACAACAACGTGGTCACGGTGCGCGTCAGCTGGGGAGATGAGCGCTGGAGTGCAGATGCCGATGACACTACCTTCAGTGCGAGTACACGCCTGTGAGCACGCTTCGTTACCGTCGTTATCTGGCTGGTGTTTCGATGATCGAGCTCATGATTGCGCTCGCGATCGGCTTGATCATCATGCTCGCCGTGATCCAGGTGTTCGCCGCCTCCCGTGCGGCCTATCAGTTGTCCGAGGGCATGGCGCGCGTGCAGGAAAATAGCCGGTTCGCGATGGATACCCTACAGCGCGAACTGCGGATGGCCGGCCATTTCGGTTGCGTCAACGACCAGTCGCACGATCTTTCCGGATCGCTGCACAGCACCTTGACTGCCAGCGCGCATCCAACCCTGGACTTCGGCCGTTCCATCCAGGGCTATGAAGCTGTCGGGACCGCGCCCGGCAAAGATGTCACGATCAGCGCTGATCCGCCGACTGGCGGCGTGGACTACCTCCCCGTGCTGCCGAAGGAGATCGCTGATGCCCTGCCGAACCGGGTCAACGGCAGCGATATCGTGGCAATGCGCTACCTGATGCCCGACGGTGTCCCGGTAACCCTGATCGGCGGCACCGCGTCCAAGCCGATCTTCAGTTTCGACGCCAAGCGCGTGGCGGTGCTGAACAGTGGTGTCAGCAATCCGGGATTGTTCGGTGTCGCAGATTGCATTTCCGCGACCACGTTCCAGGCCAATGCAGTGAATGCCGCTGCCGGTACCGTGACCTTTGACACCGCGCCGAACAACACCGGCACTTTCAGCAGCGTCTATACCGAAGGGCAGACCATGTTGCATCGCGCCGAAAGCGTGGTGTTCTACGTCGGTAAAGATGCCGACAGGGAGCAGACCTCGCTGTACCGCGTCCGCTTCGGTGCCGCTCCCAATGGTGCATTCACTGCCAGCGCGCCCGAAGCGCTGGTCGAGGGTGTGGCTAACATGCAGCTTCTGTACGGGCAGGATCGCGGCCTGACGCGGACCGCACCAACCGGCTTCATCGACCGCCAAGGCACCGCTGATGACGTGGAGAAGTCATTGACCGATACCGCGCAGGCCTGGCGGCGTGTGGGTGCCGTGCAACTGGGTCTGGTCATGTCCAGCCCCGACCCGGCCGCAGCTACCCAGGCCAAGGACGGGGCGGCACTCACTGCGCTGGGGGTGACCTTTGCCGCGCCCAGTGATGGGCGCATGCGCTCCACCTACCAGACGACCATCGCAATCCGTAACCGCCTGTTTGGCAACTGAGGCATCCCATGGCTCTACGCGCGCCCCGCTGGCAACCTCCTCGCACTCAACGGGGTGCGGTGCTCTACGTTGCCCTGATCATGCTCATCCTGCTGGCCCTGATCGGCATCGCAGGCATGCAGGTAACAGGCATGCAGGAGCGCATGGCGGCCAATTATCTACGGACCAACCTGGCGTTCCAGAACGCTGAGCAGAATGCCCGTCAGGTTGAGGACACCATTGCCACCACCATCGAAGGTGGTGGGTTGTACGCTGCGGCGCAGGAGGCCTGCAGCCCAACCTACGACCCACTGACCTGGGCCAATGGAGTTTCCGCCAACTCGGCGCAGTACACCCGTCGGATCGACAAGTGCTTCCCATCCTCCAGTCGTCGCGTGGGTGCGAAGTTGAACGAAGACACCGGCAACATCTATCAGGTCACTGCCCTGTCCAGTGATGCCACCACCAACGCTTCGGCCAGCGCCGTCATCGATACGGTTTTCATTCCATGAACACTCCGCGCCGTTTCCTCCGCCTCACTCCGTCCCAGTGGTTGCGATGGGGTACCGCTGGTGCTGTCGTCGCTGCTGTCGCCGCGCTGGTGATTCCGCTACGTGCGGCCATTGGTGACTTCGATATCGCCCAGGAGCCGCTATACAGCAAGCAGAGCCAGCCACCGCTGATGATGATGGTGATGTCGCGTGACGAACAGCTGTTCAACAAGGCATACAGCGACTACACCGACATCGGTGGCGGTCCTGATGGCAGTGAGGACGGCATCCTCGATACGACCTATCTGGATGCATTCGAGTACGGCGGCTACTTCGACTCCAAACTCTGCTACTCGGTGACAGGAACTGGAGCCAGCGCACTGTTCAAGGCTGCCGCGAAGGGCGGTGGCAATAACGGTCATAGCTGCACGGGCCAGTGGTCCGGCAACTTCCTCAACTGGGTCACCATGAGCAGGCTGGACGTCATGCGTAGCGTGCTTTACGGTGGACTGCGCACAACAGACAGCCTGACCCAGACCATCATCGAGCGCGCGCGGATTCCCAATGATCTGCACGCTTGGGTGAAGGTGTATACCGGTTCAGACATCGGCAGCTTCGCACCGCTGACGGCGAACTCCACCGGCTGGTCATTCTGCAATGGCAACACATCTGCCACCAGCGGGTCGCTGATGCGGGTGGCTTCGGGCAACTGGTCCGAGTGGGCATCGACGGCCAGTTATCAGTGCGGCGTCGGCCGTACCGATACCGACGGCAAGCGCGACGTGCCCGGATCGGCAGCGGACTATGCTGTGCGCCTGGATGTCTGCGCGGGAGGCACTGACGCCTTGCGCGAAAACTACTGCCGCAAGTACACCAGTGGCAATACCGATCGTTACAAGCCGGCCGGCCTGCTGCAGACCTATGGCGAGAGCGGGCGCCTGCGTTTTGGCCTGATTTCCGGTACATATGCCAATCCGCGTGATGGTGGCGTATTGCGCAGGAACATCGGCAAGCTGGCCGGCAATGGTGACAGCTTCTGCGGCACCGGTGACGAGATCGATCTCTCCACCGGACAGTTCTGCTACATGAAGTCCGGCGCGACCGCCAATGGCGAAGGGGTGATCAACACGATCTCCAACTTCAGCATCGACCAGTGGAACTGGAAGGATAACTGGACCGACTGCAACCAGTACGGCATTCTTAATCGTGTAGGCACCGATAAATCCAAGATTCTCAACAACCCCGGCTCAGGCAACCAGAAGTGCAGCGCCTGGGGCAATCCGCTGGCGGAGATGTATGCAGAAGCCCTGCGCTATGTGACGGGTGGAAGCAAGGTTTACAGTGATTCTGGTGATCTCCCTACGCTTCCAACCGGCATTGCCTGGGTCGACCCCTATCGGGACCCGGCCAAGGGCGGCAACTCCTATTGCGCTACCTGCAACATTCTGGTCATGTCATCTGGTCTGCCGTCGTTCGACAGCGACAACATTGGTACGTTGCCCGCTTCGATCAACGCGACTACCGCGACCAACGATATCGGAACCGCTGAGGGCATCGCCGGCAAAAGCTGGATGATCGGTCGCGTGGGTACGACCCCGAGCGGCACCGTGCTCAATACCCACGAAGATATCTGCCAAGGGCGTACCGTCGACAATCTCAGCCTGGCGCGTGGCATCTGTCCCGACATTCCTTCGATGGAGGGTAGCTATCTGGTGGCAGGCATGGCCAAGGCTGCAGCGGCTACCGATCTGCGCCCAGGCGTACAGAGCAAGCCAGCCAGTTACAAGATCTCCGCCACCACCTATACCGTGGCGATGGCCGAGAACCTGCCGAAGTTCGAGATCAAGGTCGGCGGCAAGACCATCAGTCTGGCGCCGTTGTGCCAGGCCAACAACGACGGTTGGCTGGAAATCAAGGACGCCGGTTGGCGCAGCTGCTTCCTGGGTTCGGTTGGTGTTGGAGTGAAATCCGGTGTCAACAACAACAAGTACGGTCGGCCGTACGCGAATGACGCGAGTTCGGGCAGCTTCTCGCTGGTATGGGAGGACTCATTGTGGGGCAATGACCACGACAATGACGTTGTGGCGATGATGAGCTACTGCGTAGGGGCAGCCTGCAACACTGTGCCGCCGGGTGCCAATGACATGTGCTGGCGTGCTGATCCGGCCCGCAGCGTGGTTGCCAATACCACCACCACCCTGTGCAACCGCGATCAATCCAGTCGTGGTACCACCTTGCGCAGCACCGTGGCGGCCGACGAAGTGTTGATCCGAATCGAGAACCTGTCCGCCTTCGCCGGCAACGCAATGCTGACCGGCTATACCATTTCCGGCTCGAACGCCGCCGATACGGTGCAGCGTCTGACCCTGCGCAAGGGTGATTACCAACGGGGCACCAGCGGTCCTGCGCGCAATGGTTCCGTCATTACCCAGTCCGACGATTTCCCGAGTACGTGGGATCGGCCGGTGGTGATCAAGTACAAGGCCTCAAGTGGTGTGGCAGCCGGCCAGCTGGAAAGCCCGCTGTGGTACGCCGCCAAATACGGCGTGCCGGCTGGCAAGAAGTGGGACAGCAAGAAGCCCGGAGTACCCGACAACTACTTCCTGGCTCGCAATCCTTCCAAGCTGCGCCAGGCGCTGGATGACATCTTTGCCAGTGCTGCCGAGGGCGACGCGCCGGTCGGTGGCAGTGGCTCGGGTGCACGCATCACTACCGGCTCGTTCACGGTAGGCTCGCATTACAAGGTTACTGCCGGCTCAAATGACTGGACGGGTGACGTGGTGGGAACCCAGGTGTTGCCCAGCGGCGCCGATGGTGATGAATTGTGGCGTGCATCGAGCAGGATGGCGGGCGCCAACCGCAAGATCTTCATGGCGACATCCGCCAACATGCAGGACACCAAGGACGTGGTCACGCCAGTAGCTGCAGCGGCGTTCACGGCGTCCGCCATTCCAGGCAGCACCCGCGCGCAGAAGCTGGCGGTGATGGGCTTCAGCACCACCCCGACACCGATCCCGGCCTGGTTCGGTAGCACGACTGTCGACCAACTGGTCAACTATCTCAGTGGCAGCGCAGTGCCTGGGCTTCGGACCCGCACCTCGCCTCTGGGTGACATCATCAACTCCACTACTGAAATCGTGTCCAACCGCGATGATTTTGGCTATGGGGGCTGGACGGCGCAGAGCGTTGCGTGGAAGCAGACGCTCGGCAGTGCCTACAAGACCTTCCTGAATGCAAAGCGTGCGGCCAATGGACCGCCAACCATGGTTTATGTCGGTGCCAACGATGGCATGCTGCACGGCTTCAATGCCAGCACCACAGCGGCGGCGGGCAGGGAGGAGTTTGCTTTCATTCCGTCCACATCACTGCAGCACATTGCCGAACTGGCGAACCCGAAGTATGGCCACCGCTACTATGTGGACGGTCCGGTGACATCTTCGGATGTCTATTACGGTGATTCCTGGCATACCGTGGTGGCGGCGACCACCGGCGCCGGTGGCGCGAGCAAGGCGCCGAATGCGGCAAGCGTCGGCAATGGCTCGGTATTCGCTCTGGATGTCAGCGATCCGAGCGGGTTCGACGCCAGCAAGGTGCTGTGGGAAGTATCCGGCAAGAACGAATCAGATCTTGGTTTCGTGCTTGGCAAGCCAGCGATCGTTCCGTTGACCAGCGCCACCAGTGGTGGGGCACCGCGTTTTGTCGCGCTGTTCGGCAACGGTGTGAACTCGTCAGGTGGCAAGGCTGTGCTGTACGTGGTCGATATCCAGACCGGCAAGGTGCTCAAGCGCTTGAGTCCGGCTGATTCCAAGTACGTGGGCCGCAATGGCCTGATGAACATCGTGCCGGTGGCGCTGAAGAATGCGGACGGGGTGACCGATACGGTGTATGGCGGCGACATGAAGGGCAATCTGTGGAAGTTCGATCTGTCCAGCAATGATCCGGCCAACTGGAACGTGGCCTATAGCGGAGCACCACTGTTCACTGCGACCCGCAACAACGTGGCCCAGCCCATCACCGGAAGCATCGAAGTCAGCAGCGGTCCAGCCGGCGGCATCAGTTTGTTCTTCGGTACCGGGCAGTACTTCGCGGCCGACGACAACACCGTCAATGCGAATACCGGCGTGCAGACGCTGTATGGCGTATGGGACGATCTGAAAACACCGATCGCCGACCGCACCAGCCTGGTCCAGCAGAGCGTCTTGGTTGGCACCGACAGCAATGGCTATGAGACCCGCGACATTACCTCCAATCCGGTCAGCTATACGAACAAGCGTGGCTGGTACGTAGACCTGACCGTCGATTCAATCGTTGATGGCGAGCGTTTCATTGCAACGCCGACGATTCAGAGTGGCCGTGTGTTCTTCCTGACCTATGTTCCCGGGAGCGCCATCTGTGGCAGCGGGGGGGTCAACTGGCGCTACGGTGTGTACCTGCTGACCGGCGGGGGAGGCATGTCTGGCCTCAGCGACAAGCCCGGCGGTGATTCGATCTGCACCGGCAACTGTGGTGGAATCAAGCTGACCAAGGGGGGCAAGGGCAGCCAGGGCGGACCGATTACCAACAACAGTGTGTTTGTCCCCAAGCTGACACCCTGCGACCCCAGCAAGACCAAGTGCAAGGTGGATGAGTTGCTGGAACCATGCACCTATATGCTTGGTACCCAGGGGGCCGATGGCATGTATCTGCCACGGCCCTGTGGGCGCCAGTCATGGCGGCAGATTCGATGAACTGTTTGCAATCCGGGAAGCCTATGCGCATGAAATCATCATTTCGTACCGTCCGTGGTTTCACTCTGATCGAGCTGATGATCACCGTTGCCGTAGTTGCGATTCTTGCCGCTGTTGCCATGCCGGCTTACACCGAGCACGTGCGCAAGGCCCGGCGCGCCCAGGCCAAGGCCGATCTGGTGGAACTGGCGCAGGTGCTGGAACGCAATCACACCACTCAGAACACCTACGCCGGTTTGACTCTGCCGTTCACCAGCTCGCCGCGCAACGGCACCTCGTTCTATGCACTGTCCTTGAAAGGTGATGCGACTGCGGCCGCGTTCGAGTTGCAGGCGGTACCGGAGAATGGCCAGGAAGACGACAAATGCGGGACCCTGACCCTTGATCAGGCCGGACGAAAGACGCCGAATGCCAGCAAGGGCCCCGGATGCTGGTGAAGGGCGGGCCGTTTCGCCACATTGCAGAAAAGGCTTGCACTCCCCTGCGAACGCTGGCTAAAATGCGCACCCCGCCCGAATAGCTCAGCCGGTTAGAGCACTTGACTGTTAATCAGGGGGTCGTTGGTTCGAGTCCAACTTCGGGCGCCAGATTCGAAAAAGCCGCGAGAAATCGCGGCTTTTTTCGTTTCCGCGATGGCATTTCAGTTTTCAGCACGGGGTGGGACTGCGCGGGCGCTGGCTCCTGACCCGTCCCGGGACGCTGATGATGACGCGGCTGTGCTCCTGTCCATTCATGCACAGCACGATGGACTGGTTGGTGCCTGCATTGCGGCCGTCGGGCCGGAACCGTATGTCGGGCCGATGATCGCTGGTGCGCAGGTCGACATGACGCCGGCGTGCCCTGTGTACGCGGAGTTCCCTTGCGGCGCCGGTCGCGCTGTTGGCCGGTTCGACCTGCACCCGCCAGCCCTGGCTCCATGCCTGGTCACACCTCAGGCCATCCGACGAACCGCAGACCGTCACGCGGCGGCGTTCGGTGATGGCGGCGTTGCGTGCCATCGACAGGCTGGCGACCAGTTCGGCGCGCAGCGTTTCCGCCTGGAAGTGCCGCAGCGTGCGTTGCCAGGGGCCCCACGCCAACGCCAGCAGGACCGACAGCACCATGACAGCGATCAGCAGCTCGATCAGATGGAGGCCGCGGTGGAGCCGGGCAGGGCGAAGATGAAGGGACATGCCTCCAGCCTCGTTCCGTGCTCGCGCATTCACCATCGGCCAACGCCGCGGCTGCCTGCCCGGAAACCCCTCAGCCGGCCGTCACCGCTTGCCCCGTATACTCACCCTTCCCGGGAACTGGCAACACCATGAGCGACCGTTTTGAACTCGTCTCGCCGTATTCGCCGGCGGGCGACCAGCCTGATGCCATCGCAAAGCTGACCAGCAACTTCGAAGCGGGCATCGCCAAGCAGACCCTGCTGGGCGTCACCGGCTCGGGCAAGACCTACACCATCGCCAACGTCATCCAGAACGTGCAGAAGCCGACGCTGATCATGGCGCCGAACAAGACGCTGGCGGCGCAGCTGTATGGCGAGTTCAAGGCGTTCTTCCCGCACAACGCGGTGGAGTATTTCGTCAGCTATTACGACTACTACCAGCCGGAAGCCTACGTGCCGTCGTCGGACACCTTCATCGAGAAGGACAGTTCGATCAACGAGCACATCGAGCAGATGCGACTGGCGGCGACCAAGACCCTGCTGTCGCGCCCGGACGCGATCGTGGTGGCGACGGTATCGGCGATCTACGGCCTGGGCGCGCCGGAAGACTACCTGTCGTTGCGCCTGATCCTGTCCAAGGGCGAGCGCATCGACCAGCGCGACCTGATCAACCACCTCACCCAGCTGCAGTACACGCGCAATGAGTATGAGCTGCAGCGCGGTACGTTCCGCGTGCGAGGTGAAGTGATCGACGTGTTCCCGGCGGAGTCGGACAGCGAAGCCCTGCGCCTGGAACTGTTTGATGGCGAGGTCGAGAAGATCACCCTGTTCGACCCGCTCACCGGCGAGACGCTGCGCAACATGCAGCGCTTCACGGTCTACCCGAAGACCCACTACGCCACCACGCGCGAGCGTGTGCTGGCAGCGATCGAGACGATCAAGGTCGAGTTGAAGGAGCGGCTGGAGCAGCTGTACGCGCAGAACAAGCTGGTCGAAGCGCAGCGCCTGGCGCAGCGCACCCAGTTCGACCTGGAAATGATGGCCGAGGTCGGCTTCTGCAACGGCATCGAGAACTATTCCCGGCACCTGACCGGCAAGAACGCCGGCGAGCCGCCGCCGACCCTGTTCGACTACCTGCCGGCCGACGCGCTGCTGGTGATCGACGAATCGCACGTGACCATTCCGCAGATCGGTGCCATGTTCAAGGGCGACCGTTCGCGCAAGGAGACGCTGGTCGAATTCGGGTTCCGGCTGCCCTCGGCGCTGGACAACCGGCCGCTGCGCTTCGAGGAGTGGGAAGAGCGCTGCCCGCGCAGCATCTACGTGTCCGCTACGCCAGGCCCGTACGAGTACCGCGAGGCGGGTGACGAGATCACCGAACTGGTGGTGCGCCCGACCGGCCTGATCGATCCGGTGGTGGAGATCCGTCCGGTCGGTACCCAGGTCGATGACCTGATGAGCGAGGCCAACGCGCGCATCAAGGCCGGTGACCGGGTGCTGGTCACGACGCTGACCAAGCGCATGGCCGAGAACCTCACCGAGTACCTGACCGAGCACGGCATCCGCGTGCGCTACCTGCACTCGGATGTGGATACGGTCGAGCGCGTGGAGATCATCCGCGACCTGCGCCTGGGCAAGTTCGATGTGCTGGTGGGCATCAATCTGCTGCGCGAAGGCCTGGACATGCCGGAAGTGTCGCTGGTGGCGATCCTGGATGCCGACAAGGAGGGCTTCCTGCGCTCGACCGGTTCGCTGATCCAGACCATCGGCCGTGCCGCGCGCAACGTGCGCGGCAAGGCGATCCTGTATGCGGACAAGATCACCCGTTCGATGCAGGCCGCGATCGATGAGACCGACCGTCGTCGCGCCAAACAGGTCGAGTACAACGAGGAGCACGGCATCGTGCCGCGCTCGGTGGCGCGCCCGATCGTCGACGTGCTGGAAGGGGCGCGTTCGGACGCCGCCGAGAAGGAAGCAAAGAAGGGCAAGGGCAAAGGCAGGCCCGGCGTTGCCGAGGAGGGGAGTGACTATCGATCGCTCAGCCCGGCCCAGCTGGCGTCCCGTCTCAAGGCACTGGAACAGCAGATGTACCAGCACGCCAAGGACCTGGAATTCGAGGATGCCGCCCGCGTGCGTGACCAGATCCGGCAGCTGAAGGAAGCGAGTCTGGGCTGAACGCGGCAGTGCAGCATCTTCTTCACAAAAGTGTTGCGCTTCACGGCCGGCATCCGTAATATACGCGGCCTGCACCGACGCAATCGCGGACGTTCAGAAGCAAAAACGGGCGGTTAGCTCAGCGGTAGAGCACTACCTTGACATGGTAGGGGTCACAGGTTCGAACCCTGTACCGCCCACCACGAAGTCTCCGGAAGGAGGCTGTCGTGAACTGCAAAGCCCGGCCCTGGCGCCGGGTTTTTACGTAGCAAGGCCAGCTCTCGGGCGGCAAGAACAATATGGGCGGTTAGCTCAGCGGTAGAGCACTACCTTGACATGGTAGGGGTCACAGGTTCGAACCCTGTACCGCCCACCACCTGGCTCCCGGCATTGCCGGTGCAGCGGTGGATCACGATGGAAGCCGGCCCTGGGCCGGCTTTTTTCGTTTTAGGCATCGACCATGGTTCCACATGGTCAGCGTTGCACGGCCAGGTCTTCGACGCTGATCATCCGCTGCAACTTCCAGTGGCCGTCCACGCGCTCCCAGAGCTGGGCAACGCGAACCGTCGCACCACGCGTGGGCTGGGCATCGGCGGGTTCGCGTTGCAGAGGCTGGTTGGCCAGCCTCAGGACCCGGTCCTGGCGCAGCCGGTAAAGCAGCAGGGAGGGCGAACCGCAATCCTGTCGTACGGCTTCCGGCGGCTGGGTTTCGGCAATCAGGATCTGGCTGCGAAGGGCCTCTTCAGAGGGTTCGTTGCCAGCGCCGAACAGGCTGGAGAGCAGCAGCATCAGGGCAAGCATCGGCATGGCACGGTGCTCCAGCGGGAAAGTGCACGCAGGCTGGCATGACATGTGGGGTGCTGCAGCCGGTCTGCGACGAAGGCCGGAATTGAGCCGCCAAAGACGGCCGGGGGGGCGATGAATCCGGGCCGTGCAGGCGTAGACTTCGGTCTACCGCGCAATCGCGCCGTCACTGCAAGGAGCTGCCGCATGAGCGATCACGTTCCGGTTTCCCGGCCCAATCCCATCCTCGAGCTGCTGTTCGGCGGCAACATGCTGGAGGGTACCTTCAAGGCGGTGATCTGGGTGGCCCTGCTGGCGGCAGTGCTGGCGTGGACCACGTTCCGCTGAGTCTTCCCGCTGCTCTGCAGCACCGGCAGCGTTGCTGGCCTGCGCTCAGGCGCTGAAGGCCTGGCGCAGGCTGCGCAGGGTGGCCTGGCGATGTTCCTTTGCGGTTGCTTCGCCCATCTCAAGTTCCTGCAGGCGCAATCCCACCAGCGTCATCGACAACGCATAGCCGCGTGCCGCATCGGCGGCACGCGACAGGCCGAGTGCGCGGCGCGTCAACGCGTTCACGTGTTCCAGGTCGGGCAGCAGCCCCAGGTAGGCGCGCTCGGCGCTGTCCAGGTCCGGGGCACGCAGGATCGCGTGCGCTTCAGCAGCAGGGGAGACGGAGGCCATGGGGGGTCCTTGTCCGTTGCGGGCGCTCGATCAGAACGAGCGCATCAGGGAAATGAAGGCCGACGTCTGCGTGCCGCGACGGGCCATCGGGCTGTCCTTTACGGCATCGCCGAACCACTGGTTGGCGACGACGCCGGTCGCGCGCCACTTCGTGCCCAGAGGCGTACTGACCGCGATCTGCAGGCTCGGCGATGTCGCGCTGCCCGGGTTGTAGGCGGCAAGTCCCGAGCGCAGCGCTTCTTCGTCGGTGATGCCGTAGTAGTAGTCGAGCAGGCGCGCACTGGAGTGCACCACGCCGACCTTGGGCACCCAGGTGAAGCGACCGGCCTGGATCGGATAGCTGTAGTGCAGGCGCGATTCCATGCCACCTCCGTGGCCGGTGACCTCGCGCATCACGCTGGCCTCGACGATGCCCCAGTCGGCGCTGTATTCACCATTGATGCCGGCCATGGCGGACATCTGCCGGCTGTGCAGGCGACGCAGCTGAGGATCGTTCACGTCGTCGGTCTTGAAGCGCAGCGTGTAGGGCGTGACCGCCGCCGACAGGCGCAGGCCCTCGCGCTTGTACAGGTACATGCCCAGCGAGCCCGGGCTGGCGAAGAAGCGCTCGCCCTGCCAGGCAATGGACGGTACGACCAGCGGCTTTACGTCGTAGTGGGCGTAGGCCCCTGAGGTCGCGCCGGCACTGATACCGGCCTGCACCCCCGGGTTCCGGTCGGCGGCGTGGGTGATCAACGGAAGGCCGATGGCAGCGGAGAACAGCAACGGGCGCAGCAGGGTCGGGGACAGCGACGGCATCGATCAGCCACTTTGCGGGGGATGGCTGTGCATGGTGCGGGCACAACATTGTCAGAACATTGCGCCTTGGCATTCGGCACGCGAAGGCGCCCAAAGCCGGCGCCAGGCACTATGATCGGCACCGTTTCCGGTAGCCGAGCCCCTGATGCGCATCCTCCTGGTCGAAGACGATCCCGATCTGTCCCGTGCCCTGCAATCGGGCCTGGAGCGGCAGGGCGTGGTCGCCGACGTGGTCGGCAGCCTGGCCGAAGCCGCGATCGCGCTCCGCGAGCCGGTGCACCAGCTGATGCTGCTCGACCGCCAGCTGCCCGATGGCGATGGCGTGGCGTTCGTCGCCACCGCGCGCGCGCTGCGCCCGAACCTGGCGGTGATCATGCTGACGGCCAAGGGAACGCTGTCGGACAAGGTCGAGGGGCTGGATGTCGGTGCCGATGACTACCTGGTGAAGCCGGTGGCGATCGAGGAGCTGATGGCGCGGATCCGCGCGGTCTCGCGCCGGCCCTCGGCGATGGTGACGCCAAGCCTGCATCTGGGCCGGCTGGAATTCGACTTCGAATCGCTGCAGGCGCAGGTGGAGGGCCAGCTGTTGGCGCTGCCCCGGCGCCAGGTGCTGGTGCTGCAGGCGCTGGCGATGCGACAGGGACGCACGGTCACCCGCAGCGCGTTGGAGGCGGCAGTGTACGGCTTCGATGACGAGATCCAGTCCAATGCACTGGACGCGCATATCTCCAAGCTGCGCAAGGCGCTGCAACAGGCCGGGGCCGGCGTGGAGATCCATGTGATCCGCGGCGTCGGCTACCTGCTGGCGGAGGCCTGAGATGGCACGTCCGACACGTCCGATCCGTTCCATCACGCTGGGATTGGCCTGGCGGTTGTTCCTGGCGCAGGCCTTCACCGTGCTGTTCGCAGTTGTTGCGCTGATCCTGACCTGGGGCGACAAGGACACCTGGGGCATGGACATGTTCATGGCCGAGGCGGTGGCCAAGGCGGTGCACAGCGATGGTGGCCGGCTGGTGCTGGACCAGGCACGCTGGGAAAAGCTCGATGCCAGTGCCGGCGGCAACCTCTGGTTCGCGGCAGTCGACGACAAGGGAGCCTGGTTGGAGCGCGGCACGATTCCGGCGATCCACGCGCCGCTGCTGGCGCGGTTGCCTACGCTGGGCGCGACCGAACTCGGTTCGCTGGTGCCGCCGTACCTGGATGTGGCGCGGGTGATGATCCGCAACGAAGAGGGCCGTCGCATCACGGTGATGGTGGGCGGCGCTCCAAAGGGCGGGCTGCTGGATGGCGCGCTGATGGTGCTGCGCCTGATCGGCCTGTGGTTCTTCCTGCCGCTGATCGTGATCACGCTGCTGGTGATGCCGACCGTGATCCACCGCGCCATGCGTGGCGTGCGCCGCTCCGCGCAACAGGCCAAGGAGCTGGATATCGGCCAGCCGGGTGCGCGGCTGGATGCGCAGCTGGTGTCGACCGAGGTCGCGCCTTTGGTTGAAGCCTTCAACGACGCGATCGACAAGGTGCAGCAGGGCTATGCGGCGCGTGACAAGTTCCTTGCCGATGCCGCGCACGAGCTGCGTGTGCCGATCGCGGTGGTGCAGGCGCGCCTGTCGCAGCTGCCGCAGGGCGAGCTGAAGTCGCAGCTGCTGACCGACGTGGCGCGGCTCGGCAACGTCGCCGAGCACCTGCTGGACCTGCAGCGACTTGATCGTAATGTCGGTGCACTGCAGCGGCTGGATCTGGCACTGCTGGTGCGTGAAGCGGCCGCCGATCTGGCGCCGCTGGTAGTCGGTGCCGGCTACGGCTTCGAAGTGGATGCACCTGAGATGCCGGTGTGGATCCATGGCGACAGCCTGGCGTTGGGGCGGGTGATCGCCAACCTGGTGCACAACGCCATCGTCCATGGCGGCGGACGCGGCACCATCTGCGTGCGCCTGGACGCACGCGGCCTGCTGGAAGTCAGCGATCAGGGCGCCGGTATTCCGGTGAGCGACCGTGAAGCGATCTTCGAGCCGTTCCATCGCCTGCGTGCGGCGGGCAGTGGCAGTGGCCTGGGCCTGCATCTGGTGAAGGAAATCGTGCAGCATCACGGCGGCTCGGTCAGTGTCGGCGAGGCCGCCGGCGGCGGTGCCAGCTTCCGGGTCAACTTCCACCGCGGCACCGTCCGGCGCTGACAGCCACGCGGGGAAAACCCCGATAGGCAACCTGTTGCACCCGGCGGCAGGCTGATGGAATGGCTTTCGAACGTTCCGCGCCGGCCCTGTTCGGCCCCGGCTGCGCCGCCGGCCTGGTACTGGGCGCGCTGGCCTGCGTGCAGATGCCGGCGCTGCTGCCGCTGTGGCTGAGCGTGCCGATGGCGGTTGCCGGCGGCGCGGGCTGGCTGCTGCGCTGGCGCGGCCGCACCTGGGCTGCGGTCATGCTCGGCCTGGCATGGGCAACAGTGCACGGGCAATGGGCCTTGCACGACCAGCTTCCACCCGACGCGCCGCCGCAGGATGTGCAGGTGCGAGGGCGGGTGGCTGATCTTCCACAGAGCGGGCCCGGCTACACGCGCTTCGTGTTGCACGTGGATGAGGCCGATACGTTGCCAGCGTTGCGTGGCAAGCGCCTGCAGATCACCTGGAACGACCCGTGGCGCGGATCGTCAGCGCACGGGGCCGAGGGCGGACGCCATGCGGTTCGTGCAGGGGCGCATTGGCAGTTGTCGTTGCGCGTGCGTGCGCCACGCTCGCGGATCAATCCCGGCGGCTTCGATGGCGAACGCCATGCATTGCTGCGTGGTATCTCCGGCAATGGCACGGTGCGCGACCCGGGCGCTGCCCGTGAGCACGCGCCTGCGCAGGGCCTGCCGGCCTGGCGCGAGCGCAGCAGTGACGCCATCGCCACGCAGGTGGCACATCCTGCCGCGCGGTTCGTGCAGGCCTTGGCCCTGGGCGACACCCGCGGCCTGTCTGATGCCGACTGGGAACACCTGCGCGCGCTGGGCCTGACCCATCTGGTCGCCATCTCCGGTTTCCATGTGGGCGTGGTGGCGGGCTTCGGCGTACTGCTGTGCCGTGTGTCGTGGTGGCTGTGCCCAGTGCTGGGACGGTACTGGCCACGGCCGCAGGCGGCGGCATGGGGCGCGGCGCTGGCCGCAGCTGCCTATGCCGTGGCAGCCGGTGGCGCGCTGCCAACGGTGCGCGCGGCGCTGATGATCGGGTTGGTGGCACTGGCCCGTGCCGGACGTCGCCCGGTGGGTGCGGGGCAGGGGCTGGCCCTGGCCGCGATGGTGATGCTGCTGCCGGCGCCGCTGTCGGTGCTGTCGGCCGGCTTCTGGCTCAGCTTTGGCGGCGTGCTGTGGCTGCTGTGGTGCCTGCCGCGAACCGGGCCGGAGGGCGCCGGTGGGGGCCTGCGTGGCTTCCTGGCCGCCCAGGGCGTGGCCAGCCTCGGCCTGTTGCCGCTGTGCGTGGCCCTGTTCGGCGGCACCGCGCGCTTGGGGCCGCTGGTCAACCTGCCGATCATTCCGTGGTGGACCCTGCTGGTGGTGCCGTTGTCGTTGCTGGGTACTGCGCTGCAGGTGCTGCACGACGGTGCCGGGCGCTGGGCCTGGCGTGCCGCTGCCTGGCTGTTCGAGCTGAGTTGGCAGGCGCTGCAGCCACTGGCGCTGCACCCGCAGGCGATGTGGTGGTTGGCCGAGGCGCCGCGCTGGGCCGTCCCGGCGGCATTGGCGGGGGTGTTCTGGTGGCTGCTGCCACGCGGCGCAGGCGGTGGCCTGGCGGGCCTGCTGCTGTGCCTGCCGCTGCTGTGGCCCGCCCGCCATGCACCGGCCGAAGGGGAGCTGGAGCTGCTGGTGCATGACGTAGGGCAGGGCACTGCGGTGCTGGTACGTACGGCGCGGCACGCGCTCTGGTACGACGTGGGGCCGCCGACCGGCGGCGAGGGCAACGAACGCATTCTGGTCCCGGCCCTGCGCGCGCTCGGCCAGGGGCCGCCCCGGCGGGCGATGCTCAGCCATGACCATCTTGATCACACCGGCAGCCTGTCCAGCCTGCGACGGCAGCTGCACGGACTGCAGCTGCTGGCACCACCGGGCAGCACCATCGCTGGCGCCACGCCCTGCCAGCGGGGGCTGCGCTGGCAGTGGGACGGGGTTGATTTCCAGGTCCTGCACCCGGCGCCGGGCAGCCGTCAGGCCGAGAACGAAGACAGCTGCGTGCTGCGCATCGCCAGCCGCCACGGCGTGGTCCTGCTGCCGGGTGACATCGGCCGGCCGGCCGAGCGGACGCTGCTGCAGGCGTCTCCGGCAGCGCTGAAGGCGGATGTGGTGCTGGTGCCCCACCATGGCAGCGGCGGCAGCTCCAGCGCGCCGTGGGTTGAGGCCGTGGCGCCACGGCTGGCGGTGGTCTCGGCCGGGCACCGCAACCGCTTCGGGCACCCTCGCCAGGACGTGGTCCAGCGCTGGCAGGCGCAAGGGGCCGAGGTACTGGCCACGGCCGATTCCGGGGCGATCCGCATATGGCTTGGCGCACAAGGGCTGCAGCTGCGTGAACAGCGCATCCACGCATCCCGCTGGTGGGATGCCGCTGGGCGGGCGCGGTCGGCTGCTATCCTATCGCCGATCGAACAAGCGGCCGTTGGGCCGGAGGGTTGAAACGTGTGGGAACTGGTCAAGGCCGGTGGCTGGCCGATGGTGCCGCTGCTGCTGTTGGGCGTACTGGCTTTGGCGATCATCCTGGAGCGTTTCTGGTCCCTGCGGCGTACTGAAGTGCTGCCGCCCGGCCTCGGCCAGGAAGTGCGCAACTGGGCGGCACGCGGCAAGCTCGACCCGGCCCACCTGCAGACCCTGCGCGCGAACTCGCCGCTGGGCGCGCTGCTGGCCGCGGCGCTGGAAGCGCGCAACCGTCCGCGTGACCAGATCCGCGAGCGCATCGAAGACACCGGCCGCCACCTGGTGCACCGCATGGAGCGTTTCCTCAACGCGCTGGGCACCATCGCTTCGGCCGGGCCGCTGCTGGGCCTGCTGGGCACGGTGATCGGCATGATCCAGATGTTCCTGGGTATCCTCGACCACGGCGTCGGTGATGTGAACCAGCTGGCCGGTGGTATCGGCAAGGCGCTGGTGTGCACCGCCACCGGCATGATCGTCGCCATTCCGGCGCTGATGTTCCACCGCTACTTCAAGGGCCGCATCCACGGTTACGTGGTGGAGATGGAGCAGGAAGCCAGCGCGCTGCTGGATACGCTGGATGGCCGACCTGGGGTGATGAACCCTGCCGCTGCCACGCGCCCGGCCGGCGCGGCGATGGCGAAGGCCTGATCGATGCGTATCGGCAACGACCGATCCCAGGATGAGCCGCATATCGACCTGGTGCCACTGATCGACGTCATCCTGGTGTTGATCATCTTCTTCGTGGTCACCACTACCTTCGACGCGCGCTCGACACTCCAGGTGCAGCTGCCCACGGCCAGCCAGCAGCCCAGCAATGAGCCGCCGCGCTCGTTGAGCGTGCTGATCAACGCCGAAGGCCGCTACTTCATCAATGACCAGGAAGTGCTGCGCAGCGACGTCGAGTCGGTCAAGCAGACCATCGCGGCCGTTGCCGGCAGCGACCGCACCCAGCCGGTGCTGTTGCGTGCCGATGCCCGCACGCCCTATCAGGCCGTGGTGACCGCGCAGGATGCGCTCGGTCAGCTCGGCTTCCGCCGTATTGCCATTGCAACAGCACCCGAGGTGCGTCCATGAGTTCCAAACACGCGCCGGTGTGGCCGATCTACAAACGTCTGCTGGGATACACCCGTGCCTACTGGGGCATGATGGTCGCCGCCGTCATCGCCATGGCGGTGGAGTCGGTGGCCGGCTACCACTTCACCAAGCTGATGGAGCCGCTGGTCAACCGCGGCTTTGTCAATCCCGAACCGAAAATGGCGGTGATCCTGCCGCTGACCATCCTCGGCCTGTTCCTGATGCGCAGCGCCGCCACCTGGGTGAGCGACTACGCGCTGGCCAAGACCGGTCGCAGCGTGGTGCGCGACCTGCGTGAACAGGTGCTGGCCAAGTACCTGCACCTGCCGTCCTCGCATTTCGATACCGAATCGACGCCGGTGATGGTCAGCCGCCTGAACTTCGATACCGAGCAGGTCACCCAGGCCAGTGCCGACGCGCTCAAGACCGTGGTTGCCGACACCCTGACCATCATCGCCATGCTGGCGGTGATGCTGCAGATGAGCGTCAAGGTGACCGTGGCCATGCTGGTGGTGGTGCCGATGATCGGCGTGATCGTGTCCTACGTCGGCAAGCGCTACCGGCGCATCAGCCGCGGCATCCAGGACGGCATGGGCACGATGGCGCAGACTGCCGAGCAGTCGCTGGCGGCCCAGCAGGAAGTGAAGGTGCACGGCACGCAGCAGCACGAAATGTCGCGCTACTCGCGCCTGGCCAACCGCATGCTGGCGCTGAACATGAAGGTGGAAATCACCCGTGCCGGTGCCTCCAGCGTGGTCCAGTTCCTGGCCGCGCTGGCGCTGGCGGTGATCGTCTGGGTGTCGACCCGCGAAGCACTGGCGGGCCGCCTCAATGCCGGCCAGTTCATGGGCCTGATGATCTCGATGACGGCGATCATCCCGTCGCTGCGCCGCCTGACCAGCGTGCAGTCCTCGATCTCCCGCGGTGTGTCCGCCGCCGAGCGCCTGTTCGACATCCTCGACATGCCGGTCGAGCGCGACGATGGCCGCAACACGGTGCAGCGCGTGCGTGGCGAACTGGCCTTCGAGCACGTCATGCTGCGTTACCGCGAAGACAGTGGCATCGCCCTGGACGACATCAGCTTCGTGGCCAAGCCGGGTACGGTCACCGCCATCGTCGGTCGGTCCGGCAGTGGCAAGACCAGCCTGATCCGGCTGGTGCCGCGCTTCTACGAACCCAGCGGCGGGCGCATCACCCTCGATGGGGTGGCGCTGGATGACTATCCGCTGGCCGACCTGCGTCGCCAGGTGGCGATGGTCGGGCAGAAGGTCATGCTGTTCGATGACACCATTGGCGCGAACATCGCCTATGGCATGGACGCGACCGATGAACAGATCCGAGCGGCGGCCGAAGCCGCAAACGCCTGGGAGTTCATCGCGCGCATGCCGCAGCAGCTGCAGACCCCGGTGGGCGAGAACGGCGCGCTGCTGTCCGGCGGCCAGCGCCAGCGCCTGGCGATCGCCCGTGCGATCCTGCGCGACGCGCCGATCCTGATCCTCGATGAAGCCACCGCAGCGCTCGACAACGAATCGGAGCGCCTGGTGCAGGACGCGCTGCAGCGATTGATGCCCGAGCGCACCACGCTGGTCATCGCGCACCGCCTGTCGACCATCGAGCATGCAGACCAGGTGCTGGTGATGGACCACGGTCGCATCGTCGAGCGCGGTACCCATAAGGAGCTGCTCACCATGGGTGGCCTCTACCAGCATCTGCACAGCATGCAGTTCCGCGAAAGGCAGGACTGATGGCCGGCAAGGGTACCCAGACCCCGCCGTACTGGTACGACGGCAGCCCGGTTCCGTGGGCGATGCGCCTGCTGGCGCCGCTGTATGCCGGCGTCACCGCGCTGCGCCGGCGCGCCTATCGGCGTGGCTGGCGCAAGCGCTACACGCTGCCGGTGCCGGTCATCGTGGTTGGCAACATCACCGCCGGTGGGACTGGCAAGACGCCGCTGACCATCGCGCTGGTGGAGCGCCTGCGTGCCGCCGGCTGGAAGCCGGGCGTGGCCAGTCGTGGCTACGGCCGCGAAGATGCGGACAAACCGCTGTGGGTGAAGGCCGATACGCCGACCGCCAAGGGCGGCGACGAACCGGTGCTGATTGCCTGGAAGACAGGCGTACCAGTGCGCGTGGACAGTGATCGCGTTGCTGCCGGCAAGGCGCTGATCGAGGCCGGCTGCGATGTGATCGTCTGCGACGACGGCCTGCAGCACTACCGGCTGGCGCGCGACATCGAGATCGAAGTGGTCGATGCGCAGCGCCGCTACGGCAATGGCCGGATGATTCCGGCCGGACCGCTGCGCGAGCCGGTCAGCCGCGCCAGCGAGTGCGATTTCCGCGTGGTGAATCTCGGCCAGGCCGATGAAGAATCTGCAGCCCAGGCCTGTGGTTTCGGCCAGTGGCCGATGGCCCTGCACATCGACAGCGCGCAACCGCTGGCCGGAGGCCGTGCCCGTCCACTGTCGTACTTCAAGGGCCAGCGCGTGCACGCCGTGGCCGGCATCGCCCACCCGCAGCGCTTTTTCGACATGCTGCGCGCGCGAGGCATCGGCGTGGTGCCGCACGCCTTCGCCGACCATCAGGCCTATCAGCCGCAGGACCTGTCCTTTGGCAGCCAGCTGCCGGTGCTGATGACCGAAAAGGACGCGGTGAAATGCCGGGCGTTCGGCAATGACTGGCACTACGCGGTCCCGCTGCGCGCCGAGCTGCCTGCCGCGTTCTGGGTGGCGCTGACCGACCGCCTGGACAAGCTGCGACCGAACTGAGTGGCACGGCGGCGCTTGCATTCATGCGCCGCCGGCCGCATTCCCGTTGTAACGAGCCTGCCGAGTACTGCCCCATGACCGAATTCGTCGTCGCCATCCCGGCCCGCTATGCCGCCTCGCGGCTGCCGGGCAAGCCGCTGCGCCTGCTGGGCGGTGAGCCGCTGGTGCTGCATGTGGCGCGCCGCGCGCTGCAGGCCGGTGCCGGCGAGGTCTGGGTCGCGACCGACGATCAACGCATTGCCGACGCACTGTCCGGCCTGGCCGAAGTGAAGGTGGCAATGACCGCCACCTCGCATGCCTCCGGCACCGATCGCCTGGCCGAGTGCGCGCGCATCGCCGGCTGGGCCGATGACACCGTGGTGGTCAACCTGCAGGGCGACGAGCCGTTTGCACCCGCTGCGGGTATCCGTGCGGTGGCCCAGGCGCTGGTTGACGGCAATGCGCCGATGTCGACCCTGGCGACCGCCGTGGAGGATGCAGAAACCCTGTTCGATCCGAACGTGGTGAAGCTGGTGCGCAACGTGCGCAACGAGGCGATGTACTTCAGCCGCGCGCCGATCGCCTGGCATCGCGATGGCTTCGCACGCAGCCGTGACACGTTGCCGGCCGGTCACAACTGGCTGCGTCACATCGGCATCTACGGCTATCGCGCCGGTTTCCTGCAGCAGTTCGCGGCGATGCCGCCGGGCCAGCTGGAGCAGGTCGAATCGCTGGAACAGCTGCGCGTGCTGGAAGCGGGCTTCCCGATCAGCGTGGCGATCTCGCCCGAACCGTTCCCGCCGGGCATCGACACGCCCGAGGACCTGGAGCGCGCCGAAGCACTGCTGCAGACGCTGTCGGCACGATGAAGCTGCTGGTCGTCTGCCTCGGCAACATCTGCCGTTCGCCGATGGCCGAAGGTGCGCTGCGCGCACGCCTGGAGGCCTCGCCGCTGGCCGGGCGGGTGCAGGTGGATTCGGCCGGCACCGGCGACTGGCATGTGGGCGAGCCGCCGGACCGGCGTGCAATCGCCTGCGCGGCCGGGCACGGCGTGGACATCGGCGGCCTGCGTGCACGCCGGCTGCAGGCAGTGGATTTCGAACGTTTCGACTGGATCCTGTGCGCCGACGAGGCCAACCTGCGTGATGCCGGCCGTATCGCCACGCCGGCCCAGCGCGAACGCCTGGCACTGTACCTGCCATGGTCGGGCGGAGAGGGCCGGGTGGCGATCCCGGATCCCTACACCGGCGGCAGTGATCATTTCGAACAGGTCTGGACATTGGTCGACAATGCTGCAAAACGTGCCGTGGCACGACTGTTGCATGACGCCGACTCCGGCATAATCGGGCCATGAACGTCCAGCCCGTCCCGGACCTGCCCGAGTTCGCCACCTGGCTCAATGCCACCCCCTGCACCCTGACCGAACTGCGCGGTCGGCCGGTGGCGCTCTTGTTCGTCAACGCCGCCTCCGCCTGGAGCGCGCAACGCCTGGCCGAGTTCGGCCAATGGCTGTCGCGCCACCCCGGCAAGCTGCAGCCGCTGGTGCTGCAGGTGCCGCGCTTCGACTTCGAACGCGACGCCGGTGACGCACTGAAGCTGTTGCGTCGCCAGGGCCTGACGGTGCCGGTCCTGCTCGATGCCGACTGGGATGGCTGGCGCCGCTTCGGGATCACCGCCTGGCCAACCCTGGTGCTGCTGGATGCGCAGGGCCGCGAACAGCAGCGGCTGGTCGGGCAGGGCGCGCCCGGCGAACTGGAGCGTGCCTTGAATGCGCTGTGCGAGGGTGCGCCGTCGGCGCCGCCGCGTGGCGGTAGCGAGTTGCATCCGGAGCCCCGCCAGGCACTGCGCTTCCCGCTGGGCCTGGCGGTCAGTACCGAGCGCCTCTACATCGCCGACAGCGGCCATCACCGCATCCTCGAATGCAGCCATGGCGGCCGCATCCTGCGCCAGTTCGGTCTCGGTACCGCCGATTTCATGGACGGCAACCTCGCCGAAGCGGCGTTCCACCGCCCGCAGGCGCTGGTGCTGGAACGCGATGCGCTGTACGTCGCCGACACCGGCAACCACGCCGTGCGCCGCATCAACCTGCTGACCGGCATCGTCGACACGCTGTGCGGCAATGGCCGTCCCGGTGCGCCGGTGGAAGGTCCGGTCGCGCAGGCCCGGCAGGTCTCGCTGGACCATCCGGTCGGCCTGGCCATCGCCGACAACCAGCTGCACATCGCGATGGCCGGCGACAACCGTATCTGGAGCTACCACCTGGGCCAGCGCAGCCTGCGATGGCGCGCGGGCAGTGGTTCCATCGACGAGCGTGATGGCAGCGGCCATCTGGCCGCGTTCGCACAACCGACTGCGCTGGCCGTAGTGCAGCAGGTGCTGTACGTAGCCGATGCACTGGGATCCTCGATCCGCGCACTGCAGCTGCGCGGCGACCTGGTGCAGACGCTGGTCGGGCAGGGGCCATGGCGCTTCGGCAGTGAAGACGGCCCGCGCGCGCAGGCCAGCCTGCAGTTCCCGCAGGCGATCGCGCTCAGCCCGGATGCACCGCTGCTGTGGATTGCCGATACCGGCAACGGCCGCCTGCGCACGCTGCGCCTGGGCGGCGGTGAACTGACCACCCAGCCGCTGCCGCGCCGCCTGCATGGCCCGGCGGGACTGGCGGTGGGCGCAGGTGCGGTGTGGATCGCCGAGACCGACGCCCACGCCGTGCTGCGCTTCGACCCCGACAGCGGCGTGCTCAGCGAAGTGCCGATCAGCGAATGACCGACGTTCCCGCTCCGGTCTTCGACGGCAAGGCCTTCGCGGCCCAGCTCAGCACCGCCCCCGGCGTGTACCGCATGTACGCGGCCGACGACACCCTGCTGTACGTCGGCAAGGCCCGTGCGCTGCGCAACCGCGTCGGCAGCTATTTCAACGGCAGCCCGAAGAACGCGCGGATCATGTCGATGATCTCGCAGATCACGCGCATGGACGTGACCGTGACGCGCTCGGAAGCCGAGGCGTTGCTGCTGGAAAACCAGCTGATCAAGTCGCTGTCGCCGCGTTACAACGTCTCGCTGCGCGACGACAAGACCTATCCGCATGTGCTGCTGACCCGCGAGGACTGGCCGCGCATCGCCCTGCATCGCGGCCCGCGCGCCATTCCCGGTCGCTACTTCGGGCCGTATCCCGGCGTTACGGCGGTGCGCGAAACGCTGAACCTGATGCACAAGCTGTTCAAGCTGCGCAGTTGCGAAGACAGCGTGTTCCGCAACCGCTCGCGGCCGTGCCTGCAGTACCAGATCGGCCGCTGCAGCGCGCCCTGCGTGGAGCTGGTGGCGCCTGCCGAGTACGCCGAATCGGTGCGCCGCGCTGCGCTGTTCCTGGAAGGCAAGAGCGACGAACTGACCCGCGAGCTGGGCGAGCAGATGCAGGCCGCCAGCGAGGCGCTGGAGTTCGAGCAGGCCGCGCGCCTGCGCGACCTGATCTCCTCGCTGCGCAGTATGCAGACCCGCCAGTACGTGGATGGCCGCGCCGCGGATCTGGACGTGCTGGCGGTGGCCATGCAGGGGTCTCAGGCCTGCGTGCTGCTGCTGGCCTTCCGCGATGGCCGCAACCTCGGTACCCGCCCGTTCTTCCCGCGCACCAACGGCGAGGAGAGCCCGGAGGAAGTGCTGGCCGCGTTCGTCTCGCAGTACTACATCGAGTTCGAGCCGCCGCGCGAGATCCTGCTGGACCGCGAGATTCCCGACGCCGACCTGCTGGTCGCCGCGCTGTCGGCCTCGGCCGAGCGCAAGGTGCAGCTGAAGTGGAACGTGCGCGGCGAGCGTGCCGGCTACGTGGAGCTGGCCAGTCGCAACGCGCAGCTGACCCTGGCCACCGAGCTCAACAGCCGCAATGCTCAACACGCGCGCAGCGATGCACTGCGCGACATGCTGGGCTTGGCCGAGCCGGTCAAGCGTGTGGAATGCTTCGACATCAGCCACACCCTGGGTGAGGCCACCGTGGCGTCGTGCGTGGTGTTCGACGCGGCAGGCCCGGTGCGCGCGCAGTACCGCCGCTTCAACATCAGCGGCATCGAGCCGGGCGATGACTACGCCGCCATGCGCCAGGCCATCGACCGTCGCTTCCGCCGTGCGGTGGAAGAGCAGGGCGTGCTGCCGGACGTGCTGCTGATCGACGGCGGCGCCGGGCAGCTGGCACAGGCGCAGGCCGCACTGGCCGACCTGGGCGTGGAAGGCGTTCTGCTGGTGGGCGTGGCCAAGGGCGTGGAGCGCCGCGCCGGCCACGAAGCGCTGGTGATGCCTGACGGCCGCGAGCTGCGCCCGGGCGCAGCCAACCCGGCCCTGCAGTTCATCCAGCAGGTGCGCGACGAGGCGCACCGCTTCGCCATCACCGGCCACCGCGGCCGCCGCCAGAAGGCGAGGATGACCAGCAAGCTGGAGGACATCCCCGGTATCGGCCCCCGCCGCCGCGCCAGCCTGCTCAAGCATTTTGGTGGCCTGGTGGGCCTGAAAGCCGCTGGCGAAGCGGAAATCGCCAAGGTGGAAGGCATCAATGACGCCCTCGCGGCACGTATCTACGCTAACCTGCACGGGTTGGCCACGCCTGATGCGGCCGAGTAGAGAGAGAAGCACGCAAGCATGAAGTTGACCCTGCCCACCTGGCTGACGTTGTTGCGGATCGTGATGATCCCGGTGCTGGTGCTGGTGTTCTACCTGCCCTACACCTGGACCAACTTCGCTTCGGCGGCGATCTTCGGCCTGGCCGCGATCACCGACTGGCTCGATGGCTGGATTGCACGCCGTTACCAGCTGGAGTCGGCCTTCGGTGCCTTCCTCGACCCGGTCGCGGACAAGCTGATGGTGGCAGTGGCACTGTTCCTGATCGTGCAGGGCCACCCGACGCCGTGGATGGCGTTCTGGGCGGCGGTCATCGTCGGCCGTGAGATCGCGGTGTCGGCGCTGCGCGAATGGATGGCCGAGCTGGGCCAGCGCGCCAAGGTGCGCGTGGCGATGATCGGCAAGGTCAAGACCACCGCGCAGATGGTCGCGCTGCTGTGCCTGCTGTATTCGGTGGCCCCGAACGTGCCGGTGGAAGACATCTGGATGGGCTGGCCGGTGTTCCACATCGGCGACTGGACCCTGGCGATTGCCGCGGTGCTGACCCTGTGGTCGGGCCTGCAGTACCTGCACGCCGCCTGGCCGAGCCTGCGCGATGACGAGCGCGCTGCGCGCGAGCGTGCGCGGCAGAAGAAGCTGGGCAACTGAGGCTCGGGGTCGGATCCCTTTCCGCAGGAAAGGGCTCTGACCCCATCGCCGCCGCCATCCACGCATGGCGTGGATCTACTGGAAATGCTGCATCCACGGATGATGCGGATCAATCGGTTTGCGGGGACGCCGTGGTAGATCCACGCCATGCGTGGATACGCGGTGCAAGGCGCCTCGCAGACCCTGAAAAAAAAGCGCTTGACGGCATCCTTGGAATAGGTAAAATTTCGCCTCCCAAGCGGGAATAGCTCAGTTGGTAGAGCGCAACCTTGCCAAGGTTGAGGTCGCGAGTTCGAGTCTCGTTTCCCGCTCCAGATTCAAGAAAGACGCTCCCGCAAGGGGGCGTTTTTCGTTTGCGTAGAGCCCGCTTCATCCCCACTTCACCGCCACCCCATCGCGTCACCACGCACCCGTTCGAAGCTGCATCTGTGTTCCTCCAGGACGATGCAGCAATGCCCCACACTCCCTCCGCCTACGACCACGATGTGGTCATCGTCGGCGCCAGCTTCGCCGGTGCCGCCTGCGCATTGGCCGCTGCCCAGTACGGCCTGCGCGTCTGCGTGCTGGAACGCAAGGCCGACCCCGGCGAGCGCCTGCACACCACCGGCATCGTGGTGAAAGAGGCGATGGAGCAGACCTGGCTGGGGCGCATGCCCGAACATCTCGTGCAACGCGTTGCAAACGTGCGCCTGTATGCGCCGAATCTGCGCAGCGTGTTGCTGGCCGCGCCCGGCTATTACTTCCTCACCACCGATACGCCGAACCTGATGCGCTGGCTGGCCAGCGAGCTGCGCGCGAACGGTGTCGACCTGCGCCTGCAGCAGTCCTTCACCAATGCACATCGCAATGGTGACGGCTGGCTGGTGGATGGGGCAGGGCGATGTGCCTATCTGGTTGGCGCTGATGGCGCACGCTCACGTGTGGCACAGCGCACCGGGCTCGGTCAGGTGCGTGACAACCTCTACGGCGTCGAACGTGAGTTCGCCGGCCTGCAGGTCACGCAGGGCGACGCGCTGCACTGCTTCGTCAACAAGCGCTACGCGCCGGGTTACATCGGCTGGGTCGCGCAGAATCCAACCGGCCTGCAGGTCGGGCTGGCCCTGCGTCATGATCCGCGACAGGTGCGGCCGCCGGATATTGAAGGTTTCCTCGGCCACGTGCGCGATGTGGTCGGCATTCCGCCTTCGGCGCGTCCCTCGGCCACCCGCGCCGGCCTGGTGCCCTGCGGCCGGCCGGATGGGCCGATTACCGGCCAACGCGTGATCCTGACCGGCGACGCGGCGGGCATCGTCTCGCCGCTCTCCGCCGGGGGCATCCACTCCTCGTGGCGGCATGGCTGGGCGGTCGGCGAGGCGATGGCCCGCCATCTGCGTGGGCAGGGGCCGGAAGCGGAACGGGTGGCGCGGCAGGTGGCGCCGGCATTCCATGGAAAGCGCCTGCTGCGCTGGGCGATGGATCATCTGCAGGCCGACTGGCCGCTCAACGCGCTGCTGCACACGGCGGCCACGCGGCGCATTGCCGAGCAGGTCTACTTCCACCGCCGTGGCCTGCGGACCTGAGGTATTGGTCCTGGAGGCCTGAACGCCGCCCTTCACTTCACGTGGAAATTCCTGTTGACGCCGTGCAGCAATATCGACACAATAGCGCTCCTTCGACGCAGGTCGAACGAAATCTGCGGGAATAGCTCAGTTGGTAGAGCGCAACCTTGCCAAGGTTGAGGTCGCGAGTTCGAGTCTCGTTTCCCGCTCCAGATTCTAGAAAAACGCTCCCGCAAGGGGGCGTTTTTCGTTTGTCACACCGGTTGCACCACCCACGCGCTAGCGTGCCTTGCCGGGCAGGGCACTGCACCAGGTCCGCGCATTCTGCCGGTCGAAACCGGGGCAGCGGTTGTCCTGCGGAATGTAGACGTAGGGAACGTCATCTTCGTAGGTGAAGTGGTAGTAGTAGGTGCGATCCTTTCCGTACAACCAGTAGTTCGACGAGCCCTGGTTGATGGCATACGGCTCGAAGGTGAGGATCGAGGATTCACCGGGGATGAAGTTGCTGCGCTCCATCAGAAGCAGCAGGGCGTTCGAGACCAGTGGGGTGGTCAGGACGAGCACGATCACACCGACAGTCGCTGTCGTGATCGAGCCAATCAGCAGCCAGCGGCGAGGGTGTTTCACGGTCGGGCAGCATCGAAGCAAGGCAGTGCCGCAATGTGCAATACGCCGTGAAAGTCGTCCAGTGTTCCGTGCCGGGAACGCATTGAAAGCGTGGTGAAAGGCTGGGTCGGCGTTGCCTGAACCGCACGCGTGCTGTGACCTTTTTCGGACGATTTCTCCATGTTCGCTCCACAATCGCACGGTAGCCTTCATGCTCCTTCTACACGTTGGCGGGCTGGTGGTCAGGCGTATCACTTCAGTGGCAGTGCCCAAGACAGGGCGTGGACTCTCCCTGCAGGCAGTGCTGCGCCCCGGCGCGTTGTTGGCAACCCTGGCCTTGGCAGGTTGCATGTCGGTGTCCGTCCCGGACCTGCCTGATCGCACACCCAGCGCCTGGACCCAGGTGCCGCAGGGGCAGGGTGTGGCGGTGGACGCCAGGCAGTGGTGGAAGGTGCTGGCCGACCCGGCGCTGGACGGACTGGTGGACCAGGCCATCGCCGGCAACCTCGACCTGCAGCAGGCCACGTTGCGGCTGCAGGCCGTGCGGATCGTCGCCGGCACCTCCGACTCGCGTTTCCTGCCGGAAATCTCGGCCAGCGCCAAGCAGGTGCAGGACGCCGCCGCAGTCGATACCTACTTCCATGCCGGCATCGAAGCGATCTGGGACCTGGGCCTGTTCGGCGCCGCCGAAAGCGCGCAGCTGAGCGCGCAGGCCTCGGCCGGCAACGCCGAGGCGCTGCGCAATGCCGCACAGGTGGCGGTGATTGCCGACGTGGTGCGCAGCTATCTGGACCTGACCGTGGCACAGGCCCAGCAGGACCTGCTGGCCCGGCAGCAGACCGTGGATGACCGCGGTGAACAACTGGCCCTGGTCCGCCAGCGCCTGCGCCTGGATGAGCCCGGCGAGCTGGACCGCCTGCGTGCACGCCAGGCCGCCACCCGCGCCGCCATCGCACAGGCTCGGGAAAACGCCGACAACGCGGCCCGCGCGCTGGCATTGCTGCTGGGCCGTGACGGCGCGGATCCGGCCTGGCGCGCGTATCGCACGCCGCCAAAGCTGGGCACGTTCTCGCTGCAGCAGGTTCCCGCGGATCTGCTGCGCCATCGTCCGCAGATCCTGCTGGCCGAGTCGGAGGTGATGCAGGCTGCGGCCAGCAAGGGTTCGGCGCGCGCCGCGATGTATCCGCGGGTCAGCCTTGGCGGCTCCATCCTGTATGCCTACAACCTTACCCAGAACGCCCGCTCCAATTCCGATTCCAGTCCGTCGATCGGCCCGTACGTCGATATTCCGCTGTGGGACTGGGGTCAACGCCGCGCGCGTTTCCAGGCCGATGAGAAGCAGCTGGACGCCGCATTGCTCGGCTACCGCAAGGCGGTGCTGGAAGGCGTGAGCGAAGTGGAAGGTGCGCTGGGCAGCCTGGCGCGCCAGGACAGCAGCATCCAGTCGCTGCGTGCGGCCAATGATGCCGCTGGCCAGCAGGTCAAGCGCCAGGCGCGGCAGGTACAGCTGGGTTTGTCCAGCGAGTTCGATGGGCTGGACACGCAGCGTGCCGCGCTAGCCTCGCAGGCCGACCTGATCGGCGCGCAGGGCGCACGTGTGCTGGCCTTTGCGTCGCTGTACCGTGCTCTTGGCGGTGCACCGCTGCCGGTCGAGGGTGAGGGCGAACAGCAATGATCGCGCTGGCCCGAAAGACCCTGGCCTATGAGTGGCGCCGGTTCCTGCCGGTAGTGCTGGCGATGTGTTTCGCCGGTGTGCTGCTGATCGTGCAGGCCGCACTGGTGCTGGGCATCTTCGGGACTGCCGCGATCTACGTGAAGGCATCTTCGGCCGATATCTGGGCCGGGTTCCCCGGCACCCAGAGCGTCAACTACGGGCATGCGATCAGCGCGGATGTTGAAAGCCACCTGCGCATGGATCCGGATGTCACCCGCGTCGAACCCTACGAGTGGGTGGATGGCGAGTGGCGTTCCAGCGCGCAGGGTACCGGCAATGTGTCGGTGTACCTGTCCGGCATTTCCACCCGTGACGACGCCATGATGTTCGCGCGCATCCTGCCGACCGATGTGCGTGCACAGCTGCGCGAACCGGGTGCCGTGATCGTCGACAGCGCCGACCTGGATACGCTGGGCGTGGATCTGCAGAACAACCGCGCCTGGATCAACGGCAAGGCCGTGCGTGTGGTTGCCGCGCAGCCGGGACTGCGTGGCCTGGGTGGCGTCAACGTGCTGGCCTCGCTGGATACCGCGCGCGCCATCGCCGGTACTGATCCGCACGAGGGCAGCACCTATTTCGTGGCGGGCCTGCGCTCGCCGGAGCTGGCCGACCGCGTGCGTGACCGCCTTGCAGCGTCGATGGGCCAGGCCACACCGGTCGAGTTCTGGACCGCACCGGAATTTGCCAGCCGCTCGCAGCAGTACTGGCTGTTCGATACCGGCGCAGGTATCGCAGTGTTGTTCATGGCCGTCATCGTCTGCTTCGTTGGCGCGGTGATCACCAACCAGTCGTTCGCGTCGGTGGTGGCCGGGTCGGTGCGCGAGTACGCCACGCTCAATGCACTCGGTGCCGGCCGCTACGCGCTGGCACGGGTGGTGTTCGAGCAGGCGTTGCTGATCGGCGGAGTCGGCATGTTGCTGGCGGCGGCCTTCAGTACGGTGGTGCTGTTGATCGCGCAGACCCAGCGCGTTCCGGTGCAGTTGACGCCAATGGTGATCCTCGGCTGCGTAGCGCTGGTCGCGGTGATGGCCATGCTCTCCAGCATCATGGCGGTACGCAGTGTCGTTCGCTCCGATCCATCGTTGCTGCTGCGTTGAGGGCCGGCCGATGACTTCCTTACGCGCCGTCGCCCCGACTCTGCGGGCCGACGCACTTGAAAAGGGCTTCATGTCCGGCGACGTGCAGGTGCCGGTGCTGCGCGGCCTGTCGCTGGACATCTACCCGGAGGAGCTGACCCTGGTATCGGGCCCGTCGGGGTGCGGCAAGAGCACGCTGTTGTCGCTGCTGTCCGGCTTGTCCGCACCCGATGGTGGTCGCGTGCATGCACTCGGCCAGGATGTGGGCCACATGAGCCGCAGCGAAGTGGAGCGTTTCCGCCTGCACCATGTCGGGTTCGTGTTCCAGGGCTTCAACCTGTTCCCGGCACTGACCGCGCTGGAGCAGGTGCAGCTGCCACTGGGCTATCGCGGCATGAGCAATCGTGAAAGCGAACCGCTGGCGCGCCGTGCGCTGGAAGAAGTCGGCCTCAGCCATCGCAGCCACATGCGACCGGCGCAGCTGTCCGGTGGTGAGAAGCAGCGCGTTGCCGTTGCGCGCGCGTTTGCCAAGTCGCCGACGCTGATCTTCGCCGATGAACCCACCAGCGCGCTGGATGCCGAGAACGGCCAACGCGTGATCGACATCCTGCATCGCTACGCACGTGCGCATGGCGCCACCGTGCTGTGCGTGAGCCACGATCCGCGCCTGATCCGGCATGCCGATCGGGTGATCGCCATGGAAGACGGCATGGTCCGTGATGACCGCCGCCAGAACGAAACTGTAGAGTCCGCCCCATGACCAAGACGTTGCACCTGCTTCCCCTCTGCCTGGCCCTGTCGGCGGCATTGCTGCTCGGTGCCTGTTCCAAGGAAGCGCCCGCGGCTGCACCGGCGCCTTCGGGCAAGACTGATGCTGCCGCCGCCGGCAAGGTCGCGGTGGCGCGCGGCATCATCGACGTCGAAGGCGGGCTGATCGCACTGGCGCCGCCGGTGGATGGCTCGATCACCGCTGCGCCGGTGAAGGAAGGCGCCGTGGTGAAAAAGGGGCAGCTGTTGCTGTCGCTGGATGGCGCCCTGTTGCAGCAGGAAGTCGCAATGGCCACCGCCGACCTGGCCCTGGCCAATGACCGCCTGAAGGGCAGCCAGGCGCAGCTGCGCGAACTGGAGCGCAATGCCACCCGCCTGTCCACCGGCGCCAGCGAAGGCGTGTCGTCCAACCAGCAGGCCGATGCGGCCAAGCAGCAGCTGGCTGGTGTGCGCGCCGATGTCGACGTGGCCGGTGCGCAGGTCGACATGGCCCAGCACAAGCTGGAACACGCCAGGCTTAAACTGCAGCAGATGTCGTTGAGCGCACCGGAAGCCGGCACCGTGGTCGGCCAGGTGCCGGGCCTTGGCGCCTTCGTGCAGGCGGGCAAGCCGGCGATCTCGTTGTTGCCGGCGCGCCCGCTGCAGGTGCGTGCCGAACTCAGCGCCGCCTATGCCGATGCCGTGCAGGTGGGCATGCAGGCCACCGTGGTGCCGGACAGCGATGGCGCCGAGAACACCGGCACGCTGCCATCCGCGCGCGTGGTGCGCATCAGCCCGGTGTTCGCGCAGGCACGCCTGCCTGAAGATGCAGGGCGTGGCGTGGCCAAGGTGGTGGAGTGCGTACTGGAGTTCGACGGGCAAGCCAAGGCGCGCTTCGGCCAGCACGTGCGGGTGGAGTTCCTGAAGTAGGCCTGGCGTTGGGGGGGGGCGTCTATGGGCCCTTTCGATGCCTGAGTGTCCGCCACGCGCTCACCGCCGACACCCCGCACAGCGCCAGCAGCAGGCCCACGTCCAACAGCAGCAGCCACAGCAGGTGCATGCCTTGTACCGGCGGCTGGTGCATCGCCGACAGCATCCACGGCACCGACCACAGCACCAGCAGGGCAAAGGCGATCAGCAGGCGCAGCCACAGGCGTTTCAGTCTCCACGGCCGCACGATCAAGGCGGCCACCACCAGTTCGACCGTGCCCAGCAACGCGAACACGATGACAGTGCTGGTCGGGTAGGGCGACTCGGCGCCTTCCAGGTGGTGCAGCAGCCAGTAGTCCGGGGTGAAACCGGCGTTGACCAAGGCCGCGATCAGCGCCAGCCAGGTCAACGCGACCAGCAACCAGAACAGGCGGATGTAGCGTCTAGGCATCGGCGGTGTCCGTGGTGGCGGGCAGGCGGCTGCGTGATGCATACCATGCGGATGTGACGATCGCGGCCAGTGCCAGCAGGCCGGGCCCGATGGTGAAGTACAGCAGGCGCAGCGGGTGGTTGTGCATCAGTGTCCAGGTCGCGAACGCCAAGGGGATCGCCAGCACCAACAGCCTGGCGAACAGCGGCCGCAACACCGCGATCAGCGGCTGCGCGCCAATGAACATCCAGAACAGATAAAACTGGGCGATGCCCAGGCCGATGTCACGATGTGAGGTAAAGCCGAAATGGTCGCGATACCCGTTCATTCCCAGCGGTATCAGTGCCCAGTACAGCAGGGCCACCAGCAGATGCAGCAGCAGGGCGATCAACAGGGGCGTGCCGCGAAGGAGCATGGGCGAACGGGGCCGGGCGGGGCAGCGTACCCCAGCGCGGACGCCCGTGACCGCATGGTGTGAAGGCTGTTGACGGCGTGAAGGAATTTGGACACAATAGCGCTCCTTCGACGCAGGTCGAACGGAATCTGCGGGAATAGCTCAGTTGGTAGAGCGCAACCTTGCCAAGGTTGAGGTCGCGAGTTCGAGTCTCGTTTCCCGCTCCAGATTCTACAGGGCCCCGGTAGGGGCCTTGTTTTTCTCCCGCCACGGCAAGGCGGGGCACGTTGGGCCACAAGGCTTTACGCGCAGTCAGAAAAGTGAAATCGCTGGTGTGTTTTCCGGATTTCCGGTAGCATGTCGGCTTACGCGGGAATAGCTCAGTTGGTAGAGCGCAACCTTGCCAAGGTTGAGGTCGCGAGTTCGAGTCTCGTTTCCCGCTCCATGTTCCGACAGGCCCCATCTTGGGGTTTTGTCTTGTCAGGGCTCCGTTCCTGGCGCGCAGTACGTTGGCCTCATGGCAGAGTGGCTATGCACCGGATTGCAAATCCGTTTACAGCGGTTCGATTCCGCTTGAGGCCTCCAAATAAAGCCCTGATTTATCAGGGCTTTTTCTTTGCCTGACGTTAGGGGGCGCAAGCCAGAATCCCCTGATTCGGCCCTGAAATCATCGGTCTGCCACCCGTTTCCGGGTGGCAAACTCGCGTTAACATGTGCCGAGTGCGTTTACGTGAGTTTGAGCAGGGATGGCAACCAAGCGACGCCGGGGCGACTCCTGGCAGTACACGATCAAGCGGGCGGGACTGCTGCCCCAGCCTGTCTACCTGAGCTTTGCTTCGGAGGCGGAGGGCGACGAGTACGTGCGCCGCCTCGAGGCGCTGCTCGACCGTGGGGTGGTACCGGAGGAGCTGGCAAATACCAAGGCAGCCGCGAAGGATCTACGCAGCCAGGTCAGCGAGTATCGGAGCGCGCAGCACATTTCGGTCGATGACGAGCAGCTGCTGCCCGTCCTGCTCTCACGGCTGCCAATCGGCATCGCCTTGCCGCAGCTGACTTTTACGTGGGCGACCGAGTGGGTCACCACCATGAAGCGGGAGCAAAACCTCGCGCCGTCGACCATTCGGCACTACGTGGGTGCCCTGTCGCGCGCCTTGGACTGGCTGGCTGCGCATGGCGCGCTGCCAATGAATCCACTGCGGCTTCTGCCCCGGGGCTATTCGACGTACACGGCCGACGACAAGGTAGCTGTGAAGCGCATCGACGGGGAAGCGAAAACTGACCAGGAGCGTGATCGCCGTCTGGAGCCTGGTGAAGAAGAACGCATCCGCGAGATCCTGGCCGGCGCGAAGCCGCCGGGGCGGCAGCGGCCGCTCGATCTGCCGCAGCGGGAGGCGTTGATACTGATGTTCGACATGGCGCTGGAAACGGCCATGCGCATGCGGGAGATCTATACGCTAGAGCGCAGCCAGCTTGATGTGGCGCGGCGGACGATCTTCTTGGATAAAACAAAGAACGGAAGCAAGCGCCAGGTACCCATGACCTCGGTACTGCTAGCTAAGCTCGCTGCGTACCAGGGTGACTTCGGCGGCCGGTTGTTTCCCTTCTGGGAGGGCGAGCGTAGCCCGCTAGCCCTTCGGCGAGTATCGAGCAAGCTGTCGCGCCAGTTCGAGCGCATCTTTGTTGCGGCCGGATGCGCGGATCTCGGCTTCCATGATCTGCGTCACGAAGCAACGAGCCGACTGTACGAAAAAACCACACTGACGGACATCAAGATTGCGAGCATCACTGGGCATCGCGATCCGCGTCAGCTGAAAAGGTATGCCAACCTGCGTGCTTCTGACTTGGCCGATCAGCTTTGGTGATCGGCCTGCTCATACGCGCGGAGGTCGGGGAGCTTGGTGCGACGGGATCTGCTTGGACGTCTGATCGGCACTGACCCGGGCGTGTTGGCTGCCGGACGGGTTCCAATGGCCGACTTCTTGCGCTCGGCTGCCTGGCGGCGGCCCTCCGAACGCAGGAAGTCGATCAGATCCTCTCTGAGCATGACGGTGTGCTTTTGATTCAGTCTCACGGCCGGCACCTCTCCCTTATCCACAAGCTCCTTCATCGCTTCCAGCCCGAGCCGCAGCATTCGTGCCGCGCCCTCAATACCCAGTGTGTCAGAGATCTCGTCTTTAAATTGCTTAGAGGTGTTTTCAATCGGAAAGTTTCTCATTGGCCTACAGACTCGTGGCAAACTTCATCCCAACAATCAGGGGGATTTCTGAAATGAGCTTTTCTGACGGGATAAGTGAGTGCTGGTGGCTTGGAAAAACCTGCGTAGTAAATTGGGACGCATGGGCCAGCATCGGCACTGTGGCGGGTGTTGTGACAGCGCTCTCTGTTCCCGCTGTTAAACGCTTCTTTGCGAGTCGACGTGTGAGTGCGATTTTTGCTGCCGCTCACGTCACGCAGCTTGAATCTGCACAAGCAGCAATTAGGAACTTCAGTTCTGCGTACTCGTTCGCCGCGCCCTCGACGGAGTCGGCTGATGAACGCATGGCTCTCAGGAGTGATGCCGGGCTTGCCAAGGCCGCAGAGGCGCTTGTGGAAAACCTTGCTTCCGCCCGCGCTCTTGAAGTCGATCTGAGCAAATATCCTGACGTAGGTACTCTTCTTGCCGCGGATGTTTCTCGGTCTTTGTACTTCGTCAGCTACATATCGAAATTGGCCGGGCTGCTTCAATATGACAGGAGTAGCGTGGAAGACGAGGTATGGATCAAGTTCTGCGTCGCGATGAATCGCAATTTGGGCGACGGACTTGCCGTGCTGGATCATGCGACCAAGGGTTGCTCGACCGCGATCGGGCGTACGTCGATTCTCAAGCGGTTCCGCTAGGTCGCCGATCATGCTGCAACCGCCATGTCAGCCGGGCTGCAGTCCAGATTGGCCTCGGCCAAGGCGCGCAGTGGGGGAGGGCTGACGCTGTTGCCGCACATGCGCACCTGTGATGTGGTGTTCAGCACGCTGCCGTCTGCGGTGCGGTCGATGATGTAGGTTGCGGGGAAGCCTTGAGCACGGAATAGCTCATGCGGCTTGAGCATGCGCAGCCGGATATCCACGATGACGTAGGGAGTGCCTTGGACGACCACCGTGACCAGGGCCAACCGGTCCTTGGTGGTGATCGTGTCCACGGGGGCGGTGAGGCTGGGAGCGTTGGTCCCTGTGCCGTAGTACTTGATCAGGAAAGCAGCCACGCGAAGTGCGCCCGCCTCCTGCTCGGGCGACAGTTGAGCCAGATCTGCGCTGACCAGCCGCTGTTGGCTGCCACTGGCCGTGATGGTGCTGACTGGGTCGCGGGCATCGTTGCCGTCGCCCTGGTAGAACCCGCCGTTGGCTTGTTCAAGGAAGGCTGTTGCCAGTGCATGGTGTTCGGCCTGGGCGGCAACCGTTGTGAGCGGCGAGCGCACATTGGCACCGACCATGTTCCTCCGCAAGGTCACCAGCGAAGGGGCAGCAACTGCATGCTTAACCCCTCCGGCAACGACCGTGCCAAGCGGTTGCTGCAGATCGAGTGCGCGCGGCGCCTGTCCTTCACGCTCGCCATAGCCGGTCTGGACCAACACCGGGGCGATCAGTGCCGTATCGGCCTCGGTGGTCATCGTGTACAGGGGATCGGCACCAGATCGCGGTTCCGACTGTCCGGCGCGGCCACCAACCCCGGCGAGAATCGGGGCCACCATGGAGAAGTGCCCCCCCTTCACGCCGGCGCAGACGGTGCGCAGCGGCTCGTCAGCAGGCATGGTGCGCTGATTGCTGGTGTTCGCATGCTCGCCGATGAAAGGTGCCAGCCCCGGCATGGCCAGCATCAGCTCGCCGCGGTTGGCGGCGGCAATGGTGCGCAGTGGATCATGGACGCTGTGCACGCGCTCGCCACCCTGATGCGTGACCGGCACGATGAACGGGTTGGCCGAATCGATCAAATGGCGCTTTACGCCCTTGGCGATGCGGCGCATTGTCGCGTCTGCCAAGTCCTTCTTGCGCCCGAAGATGGAACGGCCGAGATCGCTGAAGTCGAGACAGTCTGCGGCGGTCACGCGCGGCTTCTGCCCCCGAGCGGAGCCGTGGCTCGGCTTCGGCCACGCGATTGCCTCGCCGTCGCGACGGCCCAGCAGGAACAGACGTTCGCGGCTGGTGCCGGCGCCGTAGTCGCTCGCCACCAACTTGCGCCACTCGACCGCGTAGCCCAGCGCCCGCAGTGCCGCGACGAACTGTCGCCAGGTGCGGCCGCTGTATCGCTTGTCGGGGACGAGAGCCTGGCGCTCAACGGGCAGCCGCTCGCCCTTGTCGGCAACTCGGTTGACCATGACCGGCTTACCACGCCGGAACATCGGCTTTCCCGACTCCGGATGCATGGCTTGGACCATGTCTAGGGTGACCACCCGGCCAGTCTTGCAGCAGCGCTTCGCCACCAGCGGACCCCAGGTCAGGATCTGCCAGACGTTCTCCATGGAGATGATGCGCGGCGCAGTGTTGGTGCCGTGCAGGCGATCAGCACGCCGCAGCTGGCCAACCCACTTCAGCACCACCCACGACAGGGCGCGGGTCTTCCTGCTTCGCGGCTGGCCGCCCTTGGCTTGGCTGAAGTGGGTGCAGTCCGGAGAGGCATGGAACCAGCCGATGGGGCGGCCTGCCACGTCCACGCGTGGGTCTGCGTGCCAGATATCCTCGCGGTGGTGCAGGGTGAGAGGATGGTTCGCGGCGTGCATGCCGATGGCCAATTTGTCGTGGTTGTAGGCTAGAGCGGGATCTACGCCGAGGGCCTGCTTGAGGCCCTCGCTGGCTCCGCCGCCGCCGGCGAACAGGTCGACTACGATTTCGCCTGGGCGCAGGCGAGAGCGCTGTGGCGGGGGAAAGTTGAACGAGCGGGAGCCGTCAGCCATGTGCTGCCTCCCACGCGATGATCGCCTCGGCAGCAAGCGGTCGCACGAACCATGCAGCCGGGCCATCTTCGGTATCACCCAGCCACACCAGGCGCCAATCTGCGCCAGGGCCAATGGGCTGCCACTCGCGCATCTCGTCCCAGTAACGGTGGTCGCCGGTCTCCACGGCTTCTTCGGTGAAGTCGCCAAACGTCACCTGTAGGTCGAATCCCTGTGCGAGGAACAACGGCCGCAGCGACACCTCGCGACCGTCAGCCCACATCGGCACATCTGGATGGCACGGGATCTCTCCGTCGGCGTTGCGCGCCGGGAGGCGATTGGGGTGGTACAGGCCCCGCCACGGGTCGGCCGGATCGACCACGGTACGGGTCTGATTCCTGACCAGCTCCAGCAATTCAGTCGCCTGCGCCAGCCGGGCACGGGTGGTATCGCAGAGCGGCGTGTCGCCGTCCTGCAGGCTGCTACGCAGCGTCGAGACATACGCGGCTACGGGGGCTTCGAACACGCGCAGATCCTGCTGCCGGGGAAGGCGATGATGCAGGTCACGCAACGCGGTCTGCGCCTGGGTGACCGTGATAGCCTTCGCCTGGTTCGGCAGCCACACGGCCTCGACCGCAATCGCGCTGATCGTTTCGAATGCGTCGCGCAGGACGGGGCAGTTCGTGGGGAGAGTGGTGAGTTTCTCGGTCATCGGCGTGCCTGATCGAATTGGGTGTGGGTGTTGACGAAGGCGCCGGCGAGCGGTGCATTGCAGACGGCATGCGCTTCGTCGGCGGGGCGACAGGGAAACGGAGGCGTGCGGCGGTACCGGCAGTTGGGGTCGTTGGCGTACTTGCCGTCCTTGAGTCGAATCACCTGGTACTCAGGGAACGCTTCATCAGGCAGCGCCTGACGTGCCTCCTGCATCAGCGCGACAAAGCGCGCCTGCCACTCGACCGGCATCGACTGCAGGGTGCGTCGCGGCACTACGTGGTACGCGGCGCGGCTGACGCCGAATGCATGCCAAGCCGGGCCGTCGGAATAGCTACTGCCGGGCCTGCCGGGCTCCGTTACGGCAGCTGCGTGCGATTCGCTTTTCATGGTTGCCTCAGTCGATTTCATGGGCTGCCACGCGCTCCGCATAGCTGCCATGGTTGGCGGCGTGACGGCTCATCAGCGGGCGAAGTGGGGTGTGCCCAAGCACCTCGATGTGCCCGCCCGCTGCGAGGAATGCGTCCAGGTCGTCGGCCAACTGCTGCCGGTCGAGTTCCCTGTGTCGAATCGTGGTCGCCGCGTCACTGACGCCGGTGAGCGGACCTACCACGCATGTCGGGCGCTCCCGCACGGGTACCGCACGCAGCGGTGCGATCGCATGTTGGGTGTGGCTGGACAAGCGCCAGATCCCGCGCACGCCGGAGCGGTGGCAGACTGCCTGGCCGCTGCGTGCCAACCCCTTCAGCGTGTAGCCGATGGCCTGGTGGGTGCTGTTGATGCGGCCAGCGGTCTTGATCTGTTCGACCGTAGCGCCTTGCGGGAACATGGACAGGACCTTGCGCACTTCGGCGGCCCGGCCGATCTGTTGCGGGCGTGCGCTCATGCGCGGGTCTCCGCGAGCAGTTCGCGCATCGCCCAGCCGTGATGCATCACTTTGGACGAGCTGTCGGCGACGGCATCGGGGTTCTCAGTCAGTACCAGCGTGTTATCCAGCGGATAGCTGCTGTGCCCATCCCAGTCTTCAATCACGGCCTGCAGGCCGAAGTGTTCGCGCAGCTCCTGCGCGTTGGCATTTGTGCCGCACAGGTGCGGCCCGTAGATCACAACAGAACGGCTCATGCGGGGATTCCTCGCGTGCGGCGCGTAGCGCGGTTGATGGGGGAGATCGACCGAACGCGCACGCCCTGGCGGTCGAGCCAGCGGTGCGCGGCCTGTGCGGCCAGTCGGTTGAGGGAAAACGTGACGCCGCCGAGGGTGAGCGAGTGGTGCGATACCCCCACGCTCCGGCTGGCGCTGGCGGCGACCTTCAGGAGCGACTCGCGCGGCGCGGCGGTGTAGAGGCCCGCCCACACCCAGCCTTGGCACACCATCAGCACGAGCGACTCACCCTGGTGGCCTGTGGCGAACGGCTGCTCGACGGGCAGTGTTGGCTGCGCGCTCATGCCGTGAGCGCCAGGTCGCGTGCCTTGGCGATCTCGGCCTCTGCGGCAGCGAGGCCGAGATCGGTCAGGGTCGCCTTGCGCGGCAGCTGCGGGTCGTCGTACCTGATCAGCACGCGCTCATCCAGCCAGTTCATGACGCGGCGCGTGAACAGCTTCTCCGGTCGGTTGCGGGGCGCAAATCCGTTGGCGGTACGGTGGAGTGTGTGGTCCGAAGCGCCATGCGCAGCGAGCAACGCGGCTTTTTCCTTCGGCTTCAGTGGAGCGGCCATGGGCAGTTCTCCTGGTCAGGCGGCGATGGGCGTGGAGGGGGACGCTGCGGCGATCTCGGCCAGCACCTCGCCGCGATGGCGGGCGAGCAGGGAGATCGGGATGCGCAGGTGGGCAAGACTCGGATCCGTCCAGCGCAGCTCAGCCAACGCGGCCTTTTCCATCGGTACCGGACGGGTGGCGAGGCCACACCGATGGCATTCGATGTGCAGCAGCGGAGGGCAGGGCGCGCCCAGGCGATGGCCGGTCGGGGCGCCTGCGGTCACGACGATCTGCGGTCGATGGCCGGGGCCGCACAGCGGTACTGAGTCGGGGAGCGGGCGAGCGGTCTGGCGCATGGTCAGCCCCTCACCGAGGTGCTGAGCGCCCAGCGCGCCTTGGCCGCATCACGGTCGCTGTGCGCCTGGTGGATCTCGGCGATGCGCAGCGGTACGACAACGGCGGCTACCAGCACCACGGCGGCCCAAGCGAGGCGGAGGCGCCGGCTCATGCAGCACCGCCGCTGGTCTCTTGACGCATTGCTCGTAGGCTTTTGACCGGATGTGCTTCATCCAGAAGGTCGGCGCAGTCGGCGCACGCGTACTGCGCTCCGCCGCCTCCATCGATATCGATCCCAAGCACCCAGCCCTCGCGCCCTGCGAGATCCTCGCAGTCGTCCGCAGACGCGGCGCCCGGGCTGTTCTCATCACAGTTGAAGCACCACAGGTGGTGGTTCTTCGCTGCAAGGGCGCTCATGCCCGCACCTCCGCAGACATGTCCCGCGAGCAGGCTTCCAGGCGGAGGCTGGCGACGCCCATGCGCCGGGAGCGGCGCAGCTGGTTGCGGTTGTGTTCGCCCTTGCTGCGAACCCACAGGGTTCGGGCGGTGCTGTGATCGCGTGCTGCCACGGCCCGCAGGGCCTTCACGGCCAACAACGGCAGCAGGCAGGGGCTTGGATCGGCGTAGCGATGAGACATGGCGCGCTCCTGTTCGAAGGAGGGCGCCGGCGGGTCAGGGGCCGAGGGGGCGGCTGCAACCGGCTAGGGGAGGGGCCAGTAGGGTGGCGACCCGCCGGTCGCCCGCCAGCTGCACAGCTGGCAGGGCGGACTCTACAAATAAACTTGCGTTCTCGTCAACAAGAAAACTTGCGTCGATGCGATTGGAGTGGATTTGTGCCGGCCAGGAGGCTGTCCTCGCCGCAGCTGAATGCGCGCTCGAATGCTAACCTTCAGGCCGTCTATGGAGGGAGGGGAGCTGTATGGAAGTCTTCTTCAGCACACTGGGTGCTCTGGGCGTCTGGCTGGTTGCCTTAGCCGTGCTGGCATTGGTGGTTATGGGATTGCTCATGCCTTTTGCCGTGTTCGGCATCAAGCCGCTACTGCGGGTGCTTATCGAGGAGCAACGCAGGAACAATCGGCTGCTGGCTAGGCAGGGGTTGCGGGACCAGGGAATTGAGGCAGGGGACGTGGCAGGCGTGGCCACGTCCAAAGATGACCGTGAGCCGCAGACGCTACAGGACTTCATCCGGGAACGTGGCGGGCATAGCCCGTAACTGTCCCCGTCAAGGGTTCGGCAGCACTTCAGCCATGTTCTTGATGAGCCCAGTCTGCTCAAGCGGGAAGCCCTCCATGATGGCTTCCCTTGCTTCTTCCATCTCGCAGAGCAACGCACCAAGCTCTTGCGCTGTAAGGTCGGTTAGGCGTTGCCTCAGAACCAGGTGCTGGTCGACTAGCCAGCTCAGCTGGAAGGCTTCACATAGCAGGCGAATCCTGCGGATGTACGCGAAGGCGATGGCGTCATTTGACGCTGTCGCGTGGCACTGTCGTGGGCACCTTAGGTCGGGCGGCCGTGCCTGCTGCCGAACTTTGCTAGCGAGTGCCTGCGCGAGAGCTTCCAGTGCTGCCGCTTCCTTCATGATCAACCCCCTTTGAAATCTGGCGCTTCCGCAGGTGTGCGGTGAAGTCGACCACGTTGTCTGGCGTAACTGCCTTCTCCTGACGGGCGGCCAGGTAGTTGTGAGCCAAGATGACAATCGAGGCGTCACTCGCGTCCTCTGGATCGAATGAAGACCCGAGCGCAAGGCAGGCTAGGCGGACAAGTTGGTACGACGCGGCAAGCGTAGGGGCGTCGAGTTGCACTGGTTGAGATTGTGCAGAACGGGGTGCTGAGAGGGCACTGAGCGGCTCGCCCTTGTCCCAGGTCAGGAACTGCTCAACAGACATGCCGAACGCGCGCGCCAACTCCGGGATGTACCGGGGGCGGCGGGTTGGAGTGTCCAGCAGTTGCTGGATGTGCTGGTACTTCACGTTGGGTGCGCCCGCTGCGCGGACACGGGCTGCAAGAGCCTCCACACCAAGCCCGTGGGCCTCCATCAGGCCCCGTGTGATTTCACCTATCAACATGCAAGCAATCTTGCACTGTTGATTCGCAAGAAAGATTGCGCTAATTTACCGCAAGAATTCTTGTGACCGGGCATTCCATGACCCCTCTGCAACGGGCTATTGCGATCTGTGGCACCCAAAGTGAGCTGGCTCGTCGGGTTACCGGCAAGCCCGCCACGGGCTACGTCTATCACTGGCGCAAGAATGGTGTGACCGAGGAGGTGGCGATCGCCATTGAGCGGGCGGTTGCTTCGGCCATGGCCGAGAACCAGGACGCAGCGCTGCGCGCCGATACCCTCGGAGGAAAGGTTACCGCCGAAGAACTGATCCCGGGTGTCCGCTGGGAGCGTGATTCTGACGGCGCAATCGTGGGCTATTTCAAAAGAGTCATCGGATCGGCGGGGGGCGTTAATGCCAGCCCGTGATCCTGCCCTAAGCATCGCCATAGCTCGCTTCGGTTGGGTTCGCGGGCACCAGCATTACCGCCTGCACCTCATTCGGCAGCAGCTCCGCAAGGGCGGGGTGGTTTTGATGCTTCTGGCGATGATTCTCCTTCTGGCGTTCGGAGTGCAAGGGCGCCCACAAGACCGCAACAACGCCGCCTGTCCCGGTGCGAACGTCAAAGGATCGAATGGCCTGAAAGCGCATGCGCTGAGGGAAGCTGATGATCTCTGGCATAGCCGGAATTTTGAGGGCGGCACCGGCCGGCATGGAACGATGAAATGCTCGGCATTTCAGGGGGAGGGCGCATGACTTGCCTTCGCTCTGATCTGCATTGGCGGGACGCCCTAAACAATGCAGTTTCCTGCGCACCAGGTGGTGTGCAAGACGCTGCTGCACACGTGAGCAAGCGTCGCGGAAAGTCCATTACTACAGAGACGCTGCGGAAGAAGTTGCGTGGAATCGAGGGCGAGTCTGTCTCCATGGAGATGGCCGAGATCCTCACCGAGTACCTACAGCGATTCGTGGGTACGCAGGCAATGGCAACCGACTGGGTGTGCTCATTGGCTGGACAGTTCGGCTTGATGGTGGATTACGTGCCAGCGCCACCTGTCGGCGGTTGGCCTGACGAGCTGGCGGCGATCCAGAGCAAGCTCCTCGAACTGCACAAACTGACAGGCCAACTGGCTGGGGCGGGCATTGATGCACTGGCCGACCGACGGCTGAGCATTCCAGAGGCTGATCGCATCCAGGACCTGTCCCGCGAAGTGCGCACGCTCTGCTTCAGGCTGGAGCGGAATGCGTGCCGCGCTGCTGGTCAGCAGGGGGGCTGAGGACTGACGTGGCAGTTCACCGCGCCCATCGATCCAAGTATCGACGGCGTGGTCAGGCCAGCGCTTCTGCGCGGCATGCCATGGAACTCGCAGCACTCGCGCTAACTGACGCGGTGCCGGGACTGATAGGCGATGAGGCATTGGCAGAGCGCGAGCGCATCCGCCAGCGACAAGAGCAGCAAGACAACCGGCAGCACTGCCTGCCTTTGGGGAACCCTGATGTACCACGCAAGCATTGATTCGGCCCCATCCCCCCGGGTGGCTTGTGAAAGGCCGCGTGCTGGCCGCGCTACTGAATCCGCCCTGGCATTGAGAGCGATTCTCGATACCAGCGTTGGGTCCTCCCTGGACCTGACGAACGCGGGTATTCAGACGCGCATTTCCTGGGTAGATAGCGGCTCGGGAAACTACTGAATGTCTGAGAACTATGGGGATGTGCTGCAGCAGCTGCAGTCCGCTGGCCTGCTGATCACCGAACTGGACACCACCGGACGCATGGTCCGTTGTCGCGTCGAGGGCTCACGCGAGCGCCGCGGCTGGTACGCGCTCCACGAACTGAACACCTCGGCTGGCGAAGTGCTGGTCGTCGGCACATACGGCGTCTGGCACGGCAACGAGAACGGCGCAACGAAGGTCGATCTGCGCAAGCGCGACAAGACCTTCTCCGATGAACAGCGCGAAGCGCTGCGCAATCGGCTGGCCGAGGACCGCCGCCGTGCGGAATCTGCCCGTCAGACCCAAGCGAAGCGGGCTGCAGAGCGGGCGTCGTCCGCCTGGGCCAAGGCCAATGCAGTTGGCGAGGCTGATTACCTGGTCAGCAAGGGCGTGCAGGGTTTCGGCCTGCGCTATGGCACGACGGGTGCCGCACTTGTTCCGCTGCTGGACGTCAACGGGCAGGTGCACGGCCTACAGGTGTTGCGCAGCGCGAAGCTGGCGGCGGCAGGACGCAAGCCGGCCAAGGAGTACTGGCCGGCAGGCATGGTCAAGAAGGGCCACTTCCACCTGATCGGCGGAAGTCCCCAGTGGATCTTGCTGGTGGCCGAGGGCTATGCCACTGCGGCCACGTTGCACATGGCGACGGGCTACCCGGTGGCAGTAGCGTTCGACGCCGGCAACATGCTGGCCGTCGCCTCGGCACTGGCGAAGCGTTATCGCGGCATCAAGATGCTGCTGTGCGCCGATGACGACGTGCTGCAGAAGTGCCGACACTGCAAGAGCCGCCTCGTCCTTGCCGACCATCCGCAGTTCTGCCCCTCCTGCGCGCAGCCTCATGGCGCATCGAATGCAGGTCTGCTTGGTGCCGAGGCCGCAGCGCTGGACGTGGGTGGAGCGGTGCTGCATCCGGTCTTCGCCGATGAGTCGGGCAGGCGTGAGCGCTTCATCGACAGCGGCCCCAAGATCAGCGACTTCAACGATCTGCACGCCCAAGAGGGCCTGCATGTCGTGCGGGCGCAGGTCGAGGCCCGTCTCACGGAGCTGTCCTGGCGGGTGCCAGCAGAAAAACGCGCGCCTTCCATCACCAGCAACGGGGGCGAGGGGAATGATCGCCTGGCACCGATCCACTCGCTGAACGAGTTGCTTGAGCGCTTCGCCCTGGTCTATGGGCAGGGCGGCACGGTGTTCGACCACAAAGAACACATGTTGGTCGCACTGGGCGACATGCGCGATGCCTGCGTGCGCAAGGAATTGCACCGGGCGTGGATGGAGCATTCGGATCGGTCCATCGTGCGGGTACGCGAAGTTGACTTCGACCCCTCGTGCGAGAAGCCAGGGGTGACATGCAACCTCTTTGCCGGTTGGCCGACCGTACCGCAAGAGGGCAACTGCGACCGGCTGCTGCAGCTGCTCTGGCACATGTGCGGCAACGAGGCCAACCAGAAGGCGCTGTACGACTGGGTGGTCAAGTGGCTTGCTTACCCGCTGCAGCATCCTGGCGCCAAGATGAAATCGACCATCGTCATTCATGGTCCGCAGGGCACCGGCAAGAACATGTTCTTCGATGAGTACATGAAGCTCTACGGTGACTATGGGCGCGTGTTGGACCAGGCGGCGCTGGAAGACAAGTTCAATGACTGGGCCAGCCGCAAGCTGTTCCTGCTGGCCGACGAAGTGGTCGCACGCACCGAGGTGTACCACCTCAAGAACAAGCTGAAGGCGCTGATCACGGGTGACCGCATTCGTATCAACCCGAAGAACATTCAGGCCTACGAGGAAGACAACCACGCCAACCTGGTGTTCCTCTCCAACGAGGCGATGCCTGTCGTGCTGGAGGAGGATGACAGGCGCCACGCAGTGATCTGGACGCCGGACAAGCTCAGTCAAGAGTTCTACACCGAGGTGCTGGCCGATATCCGCAATGGCGCTACGGCGGCGCTGCACCACTATTTGCTGCAGGTAGATCTGACCGGCTTCACCAATGGCACCAACCCGCCGATGACCCAGGCGAAAGAGGAGCTGATTGGCCTTAGCCAGGATAGCCCGCAGCGGTTCTTGGATGAGCTTTACGGCGACGACATCCCCGGGCTCAAGCCCATGCCTGCGCTCTCGAAGGAGTGGTACGAGGTCTATAAGGCCTGGTGTGCGCGAGAGGGCCTGCCGCGCCCGGCGCCGTCACCAAAGTTCATCAACGCGCTGGTGCGCAAGCGCCAGATCACCCATCCCGATCGGGCGCGCAAGCGCTACCAGATCGAGCAGAGCGTGAACGGACCTCACGGCTTCCTGATGCTCGGCAACTGCACCGTGCCTGACGGGAAGACAGAGGCAGCATGGCTGGGAGACCAGGTCGTGTCCTTCCGTCGCATGTTCTCCGACTACAAGGGGCGTGCGTGATCACTACATCCATCAATGTGCGGTGTGTGCGGGACGTGCGGGCAGATGTGCGGGCATTGAAATGCCGTGAATTGCTTGCAGCAGTAGGCGTGTGCGGGATGTGCGGGATGCGGCCTACATGGGCGGGCGCGGGTGAGCGTGATTGTTCCCGCCACAAACGCCTAGCAGCCACTCGCGTGTACATGGGGTCCCGCACATCCCGCACGTGCCGCACACGCCTACTGCCGCAGCGATTCAGTCTCGTCCCGAAGCCGCACAGGTCACCGCACAGCCCGCACATGCTCGCGCGCGCGCGTTTTTCCGCTTTAACGATCTTCGAAGGAAATGGAGTAGGGGGTAGCAATGGCTGAAGATGACGTGACGATCACTGGCAAAGAGCTGGCCTCCCTGATCGGCTGCAAGCCGTCCTACGTGGTCGAGCTGAGGAAGAAGGGTAGGGTGGTGGTGGGTGCTGGCGGAAAGGGATTTCTGAAGACCGCCTCCCTGGATCTCTACGCTCGTACCGCAGATCCGGTCTATGCCGGCGTAGCCCAGCGCCACGCCGATGAGCGTGGCAGCTCGCTGGTGGGGAGTGGGGAGGGTGCCAATGCTCTCGACCCCGACATCGATGACGATGAAGAGGGCAGCGACGAGGACGATTCCAGGCCCTCACGGGCCGGTCGGCCGCAGACCCCGGATTCCGCGCGCAAGGCCAAAGCGCTGGCCGACAAGGCCGAGACCGACGCGCACATGGCGCACATCGCGCTGCAGAAGGAGCTGGGGCTGCTGTTGCCGCGTGCCGACGTGGAAGCCTTCCTCGCCGAGCACGCAACGACCTTCCGGGGGGCGATGGAGCGCTTGGCCGATGCGCTGGCGCCGCAGCTGGCTGCAACGCTGGATGAGGCTGGGTGCCGGCGTCTGGTGTGGGATGAGGTGAGCCACGCACTGGAAGAACTGAGCCAGGGCTTCCGCACGTTGGCGGCCAAGGCAGCGGAGGCTGTGGAATGAAGGAGGCACAGAGCTGCCTGGCGGCGGTACTGGCGCGCTCGCTGCAGCCGCGGCGGCCCATGAGCGTGTCGCAGTGGTGCGATGAACACATGCGCCTGTCCACCAAGAGCGGCAGCAAGCCCGGGCGCTGGGTGACGGACCGCAACCCGCCACTGCGTGAGCCGATGGACAACATGTCCGCGCGTAGCCCGGTGCATGACCAGGTCTGCATGTTCCCGATCCAGTTCGGCAAGAGCCAGCTAGCGACCAACGCCATGGCTTACTGGATGGACTATGCGCCTGGCCCGATGATGTACGCGCTGCCGGGCGAGGTATCCATGAACAAGTGGATCGCCCAGAAGCTCAACCCGATGATCGAGGTGTGCGCGGCGGTCAAGAAGGCGCTGACCAGTACCGCCAGCCGCGACAGCGCCAACCAGCGCACGTTCAAAGACTTCGCTGGTGGCCAGCTGTTCGTGGAGCATATGGGCAGCCCGCAGCGCCTGAAGTCCTCGACGGTGAAGTACCTGCAGGTGGATGAGATCGACGAAGCGCCGCAGCAGCTCTCCACCGGCGACGACCCGGTGAAGATGCTGGATGGCCGCACATCGTCCTTCCCGACCACCTACAAGCGTCAGTACATCAGTACGCCTGGCATCGCCGGGCTCAGCCGGATTGCGAAGCTGTACGACAAGAGTGACCAGCGCCGGTACCACGTGCCGTGTCCCCACTGCGGCTATTACCAGGCGCTGCAGTGGAGTGGACTGGTGTGGTCGCCCGACAAGAGCCACGCGTGGTACGCCTGTTGCGAGTGCGGCGTCGCCATCGAGGAACACTTTAAGACCGACATGATTGCCAACGGCCGCTGGGTGGCGGCCAACCCTGACTCGCCCATTCGCGGCTACACCATCAACTGCCTGTACTACCAGTTCGGGCTGGGGCCGCGCTGGTTGGACCTGGTGAAGGAGTGGCTGGAAGCGCAGGGTGATCCTGCTTCCCTCAAAACCTTCGTGAATGACCGGCTGGCCGAGACGTGGGAAGACCCGTCAATGCGCGCGGTCAAGCACAACGTGATCAAGGATCGCGCCGAGCCGTACACCCTGCGCTTGGCTCCGATCGGGGTGCTGGCGGTCACGGTGGGTGTCGATACCCAGGATGGTCGCCTGGCGGTTCACACTATTGGCTGGGGGCGTGGCATGACCGCCTGGACCCTCGACTATGTGGAACTGCAAGGTGATCCCGCAGAGGACGCCGTGTGGGTTTCGCTGACGGACCTGCTGAACCGCGCCATCGAGCGAGCGGACGGCTCTCTTCTGCGTCCGATGGCGGTCGCTATCGACGCCGGTGGTCACCGCACGGAGGCGGTCAAGAACTACGTCCGCCAGCGGCGTGTCACCAGGCCCATGTGTATTTTCGGCGCCGTTCCGAATAACGCCCCCGTGCTGTCGAAGGGCAAGCTGGCTGACGTAACCTGGAACGGCAAAACTGACAAGCGTGGCATCACCATTCACCACGTCGGCACCGTGGCTGCGAAGCACTATCTGTATAGCCGCCTCTCCGCCGATGCGGAGCGCGCTGTCGAGACGCGATTGGTGCATTTCAGCGATGAGTTGCCGGATGAATACTTCCCCGGTTTGGTGTCGGAGGTCTACAACCCGGTGAAGAACCGATTCGAGAAGAGGGTTACACGTAACGAGCCGCTGGACACTTGGGTCTATGCCTACGCCGCCGCGCATCACCCGGAGGTCCGCCTGCATCGCTACACGCGTGCAGACTGGGACGTTTTGGAGGCCCGCCTGCTGCTGACCGTGAACAGTGCTGATTCCCGTGAAACAGAGGCAGCGCCGGTCGATGTCGAGGCGAAGAGTGTTTCGCGTGGAACGCAACAGGTCCGTCCGCGTAGCAGCGGGCTGGCGCGAGATGGGTGGGCGCTCTGATGGCGAAACGTACCGAGTCAGCCGAAGAGTTGAGGGAGCGGATCCTGGCTGCGATGCGGGCCGACATAGGTATCAGTGAGCGCATGGCGCTTCCGTTCGTTGAATCGGTGATGCAGTGCTTTGCCGGAGAGCAGCCGTACTTTCCTGCAGCAGTTCGAACCTACCCCTTGGCGGAGATTCGTCGTTCTCTGGAATCTGGGATTCCCGTGAAACAGGTCATGCGAGACTTTGACGTGTCCAGATCAAAGCTGCACGAGCTGTTCCCTGGTGGGCTTCCGCGAAAGGGAAAACAGGTGTCGTCCACGGTTTCAATGAAAGTGGAGACAAATTAGTTTTCTGCTCCTTTTGAATCAGTAACTTAAGGGGGGCATTGTCCACGGTTTTATTGAGTTCGTGGACAGTGCTATCCGTAGCCTATGTAGTCATGAAGACTGCTCAGGAAATGCTGGATTTGTACATCGACGCGGAGGTCGCCGTCCTTTCCGGCCAGACCGTTCGCATCGGTGATCGCCAGTTGACCCGGGCGGACCTGGCTGAGATCCGTTCCGGTCGGAAAGAGTGGCAGGCTGCGGTCCTGCGTGCAGGCTCGGTCGCCGGTCGGCGGGCGCGCTGGGCCAACGCCGATTTCGGTGGGGTGACCTGATGTCCTCCGCGCAGATCGCCAAGGCACGATTGGGCGCCGCTCTCGGCGCCGATCGCGCCGTTCAATCGGCGCGGGCTCAGATGGCCCCGGTAATCGCCCGCGCGCACGAAGTCACTCGCCCGTCGCGAAACCGAAAGCTCGCGAGGGACTGGGGTAGCGGCAATGCCATCGCAGGCATGGATGCGCGCCAGCTCCGCGATCAGGCCCGCCATCTGGAGCGTGACCTGGATCTGGCGGACAACGCGCTGAACGTCCTGGTCCAGAACACGGTTGGCGCAGGCATCGACGTGCTTTCTGCGCCTCGACTTCCCGGGCAGCCGATCAACCGCGAACTAGCATTGCAGCTGGACGACCTCTGGGACGCTTGGTGGGACGCGCCCGAGGCCACCCGGACGCACGACTACGGCATGTGCCAGCAGCTGCTAGCACGCAGCTGGTTCCGCGATGGTGATGCGTTCTATCAGGATCTCATCGGTACCGTGCCGTACTTCGAGCACGGCACTGCCGTGCCTTATAGCTTCGAGATGCTAGAGGCCGACCTGGTGCCGCTGGACTTCAACGATCCGGCGCGCAACATCCTGCAAGGTGTCGAGCGCAACGCCTGGGGCCGGCCTATCGCGTTCCACGTTTACAAGAGTCATCCGGGTGATCCGATGGGCACGCGGCTGGAGACCAAGCGGGTTTCCGCCGAGTTCATGCACTGCATCGCGCTGATGAAACGTCTGCACCAGGTGCGCGGGCTCAGCGTGTTCGCGAGTGCCATGTCCCGCTTCGAGGACGTGAAGGACTATGAAGAGTCCGAACGCATTGCTGCCAAGGTGGCGGCGTCGATGACGTTCCAGATCAAGAAGGGCAGCGGCGAGCAGTACGGCGCGGATCTGGGCGGCCAGGCCATCCTCCAGGACGGTGTTCCGATTCGTGAGCTGCGCCTTGCGCCAGGTGCAATCTTCGATGATCTGCTGCCTGGCGAGTCGATTGAGAGTCTGGGCACAGACCGGCCGAATCCCAACGCGGCAACTTGGCGCAAGGAACAATTGCGCGCAGCTGCCGGCGGCATCGGCGTGAGCTATTCCAGCCTTTCGCTGGACTACAACGGCACCTATTCGGCGCAGCGTCAGGAGCTGGTCGAGAAGTGGGGCAGCTACCTGATGCTGGCCGAGCGCTTCATCGCCCTGTGCGTGCGGCCGCAGCGTATGCGATTCGTGGAGGCCTGCGTGCTTTCGGGCCGCGTGCGGCTGCCCCGTGGCTGGACGCTGCGTGACCTGGCCGCCTCCACGTACGTCCGCCCGGTGATGCCGTGGATTGATCCGTTGAAGGAGGCCTACGCGCGCGGCGAGGCGGAGGACCGCGGTTGGGTGTCACCGCAGCAGAACACGCTTCAGTACGGCAATAACCCCGCTGAGGTCCTGCGTCAGCGTCAGGACTGGCAGGAACAGACCCAGACCCTCGCGCCGCCGGCGCCCAACACCAGTGCAGAAGCGCGTGCCCAAGTCTTGGGCCAGCTGACGCGCGATCTCTCCAGGAGCGAATGACATGCGTGCACGCCTGTTGGCCAGCGCGATCCAGAACACCCTCCGCGCGGACGCGGCAACCGAAGCCGAGCTCGGCCCCGCCCTATATCAGGTCCGGGCAGAGGGCGAGGTCGCCGATGTGATGATCTATGGCGCCATCGGTGGCTACCTGTTCGAAGAGTCGGTTTCCGCTGCCGACCTGGTCGAGCGGATCGGCCAGATCACGGCCGGCACCATTCATGTGCGGCTGAACAGTGTCGGTGGTGTTGTCGCCGATGGCATGGCAATCCACAACGCGCTGCAGGCCCATCCGGCGCACAAGATCGTCACCGTGGAAGGGCAGGCCGCTTCCATCGCCTCGCTGATCCTGCAGGCCGGAGATGAGCGCCGGGTCTATGCCAGCTCCCTGGTCATGGTTCATGCGCCACGCACCGTGGCTGCTGGCAGCGCTACCGCATTCCGCCAGAACGCAGACGCGCTGGACGCGCATGCCTCGGCCATGTTGGAGGCCTATGCGGCCCGCTCGGGCCGACGTGAGGAGATGGAGCGACTGCTTACCGACGACGCCGACCATTGGTTCTCCGGTCCGCAGGCCGTCGATGCCGGTCTGGCTGACCTGGTGGTGGACGCCGACCCCGGTGCCACGGCCATGTGGTCGTCGGCATCTACCGTCGCCATCAGCGGCTATCTGCAGTCCATCGAGGGTGCTGGCGCGCCCGTGTTGTCTCAGCTGCGTCGAAGCATTGTCGCCAGCCTTTCTCCGCAAGTATTCGCCTCGCTTTCCGAGGTCAGCCAGTCGGCCGTGATCGGCCATATCGAGGATCCAACCATGAAGAAGCAGTACAGCGCCATCCTCGCGAACGCCGGTCGACAGAGCCCGGCAGTCGCAACCACCGCTGCCACGCCAGCCACCCCGGTCGTCGCTGCGGCTCCCGCTCCAGCGCCGGCCGCGGGCGATCCTGTCCAGGCTGCTCTGGGTGCATTGCGTGAGCGCAATACCCAGATTCAGGCCATCGCGCTGCCCCACATGGGCAACGCGCAGGTCCGTGAGTACGTGGATGGTGTGATCGCGCAGGCGGACTCCAACATCACCGCCGATGCGGTGGGCCGCCACATCCTGGCGCTGCTGGGCAGCAATGCAAGTCCGCTCAATGGTGGAGCGGCTGTTACTGCTGGTACAGATCAGCGCGATCTGACCCGCGCGGCCATGTCCAACGCGATCCAGGCTCGTGCCGGCTTGGTTCAGGCGACGGACGGTAATGCCTTCCGTGGCATGTCCATGACCGAAATCGCCCGAGCCTGCGTGCAGCAGGCCGGTGTGGACACCCGTGGTATGGAGCGCCTGGAAGTGGTCGGTATGGCGTTCACCCACAGCAGCTCGGACTTCCCGCAGCTGCTGGGCGACGCCTCGCGCCGGGCGCTGCTGCAAGGCTACCAGGAGGTTGAAGAAACCTTCGACCAGTACACCCGAGCGGTGAACGTGGGTGATTTCAAGCCGACCAACTTGGTCGGACTGGGCGCATTCTCGGATCTGGACATTGTTCCGGAGGGTGGCGAGTACAAGCAGGGCTCGTTCTCTGAGCAGTCGCAGGCCATGAAGATCGTTACCTACGGCAAGCTGTTCACCATCACCCGCCAGGCCATCATTAACGACGACTTGGGAGTGTTCGGCGACGTGCCGCGCAAGATGGGCCAGGCTGCACGCCGCACGCTCGCGAAGGCGGTGTTCGACCTCATCAACAGCAACCCGCTCCTGGCTGACGGCAAGCGCCTGTTCCACGCTGACCACAAGAACCTGCTGCCTGCCGCGCTGATCAGCACTGCCAGCGTAGGCGCGATGCAGGCTGCGATGCGCCTGCAGAAGGATGCTGACGGCAATCTCATCCAGGTGCCGATGCGCGGTCTGTTGACGCCGGTGGCGCTGAGTGGCCTGGCAAAAACCGTGCGCACCGCCCAGTTTGCCGTGGGGGCGGGCGTTGGCAGCAACGACCCCAACATCGTGCGCGAGACCTTCGAAGTCTGGGACGACGGGCGTCTGGACGCCAAGGATGCACAGGCCTGGTACGGCATCTCCAACCCCGCCTACGTAGACGGGATCGTGGTGGGCTACCTCGACGGCAACCAGACGCCGTATCTGGAGCAGCACCAGGGCTTCACCGTCGACGGCGTGTCCTGGAAGGTGCGCCTGGATGCGGCGCCGGCCATCGCGGACTACCGCGGCATCTACAAGAACCCGGGTAACCCCTGACCGTCTCGCATCGAGGTCGCCGCAATAGCGGCGGCCTCCTGAACCCCCCTCACGCATCCGGAGAGTATTTATGAAGAACGCACATCAGGACGGCCGCGTGCTCGACGTGACCCTGGCCGCTGACACCAAGAGTGGAGAGTTGGTGGTACAGGGCAAGCTGGTTGCCGTCGCTGTCACCGATGGCAAGGCCGGCGAGATCATTGCGACGCATGTCGAAGGCGTTTTCGAGGTCCCCAAACTGCCGGCCGCCGTGTTCGCTGTCGGCGCCACTGTCAACTGGGACACCGACGCCGGCCACGCGATCGCTGCTGCCGCTGGTGCTGGCCAGGTTGGCGACATCGGCTTCGCAGTCTACCCGGCGGCAGCCGGTGCGCTTACCGTTTTCGTCCGGTTGACCCCGGGCTCCGCCGCAGCAGGCGCGTAACCGAACAGGCCGGCACCGCTCACATACGCCCGGGTGGCGTGAGCGGTGCCGGTTCTTCAATAGCGACAACGGGGGATGGCATGGGCACCACCAGCACGCCGCGCGGCGTACGCAACAACAATCCTGGCAACATCGACCGTACCAGCACGCCGTGGCAGGGTGAGGATCGGTCCGTCGCGGCCATCGCGCGCGAGCAGCGCTTCTGCGTGTTCCTGACCCCGCAGGCCGGGTTCCGCGCTCTGGCGAAGACCCTGCTCACATACCAGCGCAAGCACGGCCTGCGCACGGTGAAGGAGATCATCGGGCGTTGGGCACCCCCGGTGGAGAACGATACTGGTGCATACGTCCGGCAGGTTGCCACTGCGGTGGGCGTTGCGCCTTCGGAAGTGATCCGCCTGGACAACGCGGTCACTCTGAGCCGTCTGGCTACCGCTATCGCCAAGCATGAAAACGGCGGAATGTACTGGCGCCCGGACGTGATCGACGCCGGTGTTGCAGAGGCGCTGCGCTGATGGTCGGCGGCGGCGTCACCGCTACGGCTCCCTGGTGGGCTGCAGGCAGCGTGGTAGCGCTGTGGCTGCTCCGCGAGACGTGGACGGCGTTCCTCTCTCGTAGGAAGGAGCGTACCGAGACCGACGCCAACGTGGATCTCATCAAGGGCCTGTCCGACCGTGTCTCCTTCCTCGATCAGAGGGTCACCGCTCAGGATGAGCGGCTTCAGGCTGAAATGCTGCTGCGGCTCAGAGCGCAGGAGGAGGCCAGCGCCCTGCGCACGCGTGTGCGCCAGCTCGAATCGACGCTGCGGGGCCTTGGTGCGGTTATCCCGCCCGAAGACCCGGTGGTGTCCCCATGATCCGCGCTCTGGTCGTCGCCATCCTCCTGCTGCTGGGCGTCATCGTCTGGCAGCGCGGCTCGGTGTCCATCGCGCACCGTGCGGCCGACCAGGCCGCGTCCAGCCGTGACGCCATGGAAATCGAGCGTGATGCCGCTCGCGCTGAGGCCGATGCCGCAGCCAAAACCCTGAAGGCAGAGCGTGGCAGCGCCGCCGCCGCGAACAACCTGGCATCCAAGTACGAAAAGGAAAAGAACGATGCACAGAAGGCATCTGATCGCCTCATCGCTGATCTTCGCGCTGGCAACCAGCGCCTGCACCAGCGTTGGCAAGCGTCCGTCGCCACCGCAGAGCTGTCCGCGGCCGCCGCTGCCGGCAGCCAGCCTGATGGTCGAGCCGACGACCGAATTGAAAGTGCGGGCCGAGCTATTGGCGCCGCCGCCCAGTGCGACGCCCAGGTGAGGGCACTGCAGGCTTACGCGATGCTGTGTTCGGGAGGTGCGCGGTGAGCGAGGTCGACTTCCTTCGCGATCTGGATGGCACCTTGCACGCCGCCTTTGCGCTGGCAGGCATGGCGTCGCAAGGTCGGTACACGGCCAAGGATGGTCCGACCACCGAGGGTGTGCGTGCCTATGTGGAGCGCGACGTTGAGACCATCGGTGAACTGCGTCAGTTCAGGTCAGGCCGTGTGGAGATCGCGTACCTGCGTTCGGACGTAGCGCCTGACCAAGGCGATCGCTTCGAGGTGGTTTCGAGCGCGTTCGGTACTGAGGTCTTCGTCAACAGTAAGAAGATCAGCGATGACGGCTCGCAGAGCCGCTGGCTGGTGACCCGTGGCTGACCTGGCAGAGCCGCTGTCGTGGCAGCTGGTGGAGTTCCTAGCTGCTCGCGTCCGCCTGATCTCGCGCAGCAGTGGCTTCCGCACCGACATCGGTGCGGGCGCCGTAATCATCGATGAAACCGAGATCAGCGAGGACAGCACCGAGCCAGCAACGATCATCTCTGTCCGCCAGCTTTCGCGCAGTGGTGGCGGTGTGGCCCAGTCCAGTTCCGATGCGGCCATCACCATCGAGTTCGAAGTTCCGCGTGGCAGCGATGAGGCGAATCCTAGGCTGCTCGTTCATCGCGCGCGCCATGACCTGATCCGCGCCCTGACGTTCAAAGAGAAGTCGCTGCCGCTGGGGGTGACCAGTTTCGAGCTGCTGGAAACCCAGCTGGCGACCCTGGAGGACGATGCCGGGCATACCGCCGTAGTCGCTCAGATCACCGCGCGGGCTGGTCTGACCGAGACCTTTGAGCCCGTGTCCAACTCGTAAAGGAACCAGAACCATGGCACAGCCCAAAGTCCGTAAATTCGCAGGTGACCTGCGCTTCTGGGAGCACGGCTCCGAGGGCGTTCGCGTCCCCGTCATCCCCGAGCCCGCCGACAAGTTCGGCAACCAGCCCCTGGAGCAGTCCTCGCTGACCTTCAGCTACGAAGCCGGCGATTCGGTGGAGATCAAGAGCAAGCGACGTGATGCTCGCTATCAGCAGATCATCCACAAGGACTCGAACCCGGGCGTCACCAACGTCTCGATTACCGCGCTGGAAGTGCCGCCAGCCTTCTTGGCTCGCATGCTGTACGGCACCTTGGTCAACACCACTGTGGCAGCCGGCTCGGCCAACGCTGTGTCGGTCACTGTTAGCAGCGTGGATACCCCCGTAAAGCTGCCGCACAACTTCATCGAAGCGACTCCGGCCCCGGTGTTCAAGAAGGGCACAGTGGATTTGGTGAAGGGCACCGACTATGACCTCGAGCCCCGTCATGGTTTGCTGATCCCCAAGAAGGGTGGCGCGCTGCAGGCCGGCGATGTTGTGGCTGCCGATTACAGCTTCGATGCCTATCTGGAAACCGCGATCAGCGGCGGCACAACCCCGAGCAAATCGTTCCAGGTCCTGGGCGATATGCAGGACCGCATCAGTGGCGACGAAGGGCTGCTAACGATCCCCAATGTCGACCTGACCGTCGATGGCGACGTTGACTGGTTCAGCGATGAGCCGATTCAGGTGACCTTGACTGGCCCGGTCATCTTCCAGGCCGGCGAAACCGATCTCTACACCTTCAAGATCGCCGCGCAGTCGGCGGGCTGAGCGTACCGGTGACTTCAGCTAAGGGAGGGTGCCTGGAAGGCGCCCTCCCGGTTTGAAACAGGAAGGGCGCTGTGGCATCCAATCGCAACAACAACCTGCTCAAGTACTACGTCAGCGGCCGGCGGGCAAAAGGCTTCCATGGCCTGACCGACCTGGCTGGCGAGGTGCTGAATCGCTACGACCTGTCTGTGCAGCGTGCCTTTGTTGGCCTGCAGCGCCGGGCTGGGCCGGCTACTGCGCAGGAGGTCCGTGCCTCTTACAACATCCGCGCCTCTGCGCTGCGCGGGAAGTATCGCGTGGAAACGGGCGAGCGCGGCTACAGCACCGGCAAGCGTGGCAAGGACGACTTCCTTTCGATCTGGGCCAGCACGCGGCAGATCTCGCTGATCGAGTTCGGTGGTCGCTGGGCCGGTCGCAGATCCCGAGGTGCCACGGCCGGCATTGGCGTGGGCGAGTCGAAGACCTACGACGGTGCCTTCATCGCCACGATCAAGGGTCGTAGGGCCATCCGGGTACGCAGCTGGGATCGCGCGCAGCAGAAGCGCCACGGTCGCGGCCCGGTCCGCATCCTGCGTGGTCCCAGCCCGTTCGAGATGCTTTCGGGTGCTGATGGCAACAGCCGCGCCCTGGAGGCCCGTCGCCGGCTGATCGAGCGCTTCCACACCACCTACCTGACTGAACTGCGCCGCCAGTGGCGCGTCAATGGAAGCTCCAATGGCTGATCGGCTGGAAGAGGCAATTCGGGTCGTCATTGAAACGCAGGGCCGCGAGGGTGTGGACGAACTGCGCGCGGCGTTCGGCGATCTGGGTGACGTGTCGGTCGAGACCGCTGGCAAGGCGACGAAGCTGCTTGACTCGCTCACTGGGCTGAACGAGGCGGCGGCAAAAGCGGATGCCTTCGACGGCATGCTGGCCGATCTCGCGGAGCTGGAAAAGCAGTTTGATGACAATCAGAAGGCCGCGCTGGCGCTCAGCCTCGGGATCGGGGAGATGGAGAAGCCCTCCCGCGAGGTACTGGCAGCCCAGCGGGATCTTCGTAAGGAAGGCGAGCGCCTGAAAAAGGCGCTCAACGAGCAATGGGACGCCGTAGGCAAAGCCGACGACGAGCTTTCTTCGCTCGGCGTCAACACCGCGAACCTGGCCGATCACCAGCAGCGCCTGCGTATCGAGGCGACCCGCAGCGCGGCAGCGCTCACTGAGCAGGCCCGGGCCGCTGCGGCAGAGGCCGAGGCGGGGCGGCGGCGCAAGCAGCAAATCGAGGAGGGCGAGGCTGCCTTCCGCAAGCAGGCTAACACCAGCAAGGCGGCCGCGAAGTCGTTGGCTGAGTACAGGGAGCGCGCCGCTGATGCCGCCGCCGGCAGCGGCGACCTGGCAAACGCCACGGAGAGCACGGTCAGCTGGTTCAGCAAGCTCAAGGCGGTCGCCGCTGGTGCGATCGCGTTCGTCGGCCTGAACCGAGTGGTTGATGGCATCAAGGCCATTGTGAAGGAGGGTAGCGACGCTGAGCAGGAACTGGCTCAGCTGGAAGCGGCCTTGCACGCCACGGGGCGTACCAGTGAGTTCACCGCGCAAAGCCTGGCCGCCATGCGCCAGCAGCTGCAGAGTGGGCTGTTTGACGATGGGCAGATCAGCGCCGCCCAGGTGCGTCTGCTGTCCTACACCAACATCGTGGGCGAGCAGTTCCCGGCAGCGATGCAGATCGCCATCGACCAGGCCCAGCGGCTGGGCATGTCGCTGGAGCAGTCTGCCGAGGTCGTAGGCAAGGCTCTGCAGACGCCGTCGAAGGCAATGGAGAGCCTGAGCAAGCAAGGCTTCACGCTGGATGACAGCCAGAAGTCGCTGATCAAGAGTCTGGAAGCGACCGGCCAGGTGGCTAAGGCTCAGGCGATCATTCTCGACCTGCTGGCCGAGTCGTATGGTGGTGCGGCTGCAGCGGCCAAGGTGGGCACCATCGCCGGCCTGTGGAAGACCGCCACCGATCGCTTCAAGGATTGGAAGCAGGAGGTCGCAGATCAGGGGGTGCTGACCTACTTCAAGGAACAGCTCACCACCCTGCTGACCACGCTGGATCGATTGGCCGCCGATGGCAGCCTATCGCGCTGGGCCAAGCAGACCGCCCAGGCCATCATCACCATGGCCGAGGCGGTGAAGGGCACGACGCAGTGGGTTGTGGACCACGCTCGCGTGATCGGCCTGATGGCTGCCGCATACGCGCAGTTCAAGATCGTGGGGGCCCTGATTCAGCTGAACGCATGGCGCGCCGCGCTGATCGCGACGACGAACGCGCAAATTGCCAACAATGCGGCGGTCGCCAGCGGCAGCCGGGGCATCGGCCGGTTCGGAGCGTTGCTGCGCGGATTGCCGAAGGCAATCCCCATTACTGTCGCCGTCCTGGGGCTGGAAGCGGCGATGGGCGGTCTGGATGTCCTCAAGACCGTGGCACAGGACATCTGGAAGCAGCACGACCCGGCGCTGAAGCGTGCCGGTGAAGCGCAGCGCGCTTACATCAGCCAGGTCCGCGATTCGGCGCTGCAACTGCGTGAACAGGCAGTGTCCTTCGTTGCATACCGTGACGTGGTCATCAAGTCAGCCGAGGAAGTCGCCAAGCTGGGCGAGGCGGAGCGACAGGCTTACGAGAAGCGCCTGTCCGGTCTGGAGCAGTACCTCACGGCGCAGGAAGGCTTCCTGCTGATGCAGCAGAAGGCCGGCGTCGCGACGGCTGAGCAGCTGCAACAGCTGGGTCAGGTCACACAGAAGTTGCTGGAGGTGTCGACGGGCTTTGCGGCGCTCCGGGGTGGCGTCCAGACTGCTGCGGACGCGCTCACGAACGGCATCGGCCCGGCAGCACAGCTTGTGGTGCAGCAGTTGGCGGGCATCGACGGGAACGCCAAGCTCGCGAAGGAATCGATCGGCAAGGTGTTCGAAGGGCTCAACTTTGCAGACACGGCGAGCCTGGAGGCGGTCGGAGCGGCGTTGGGCTACATCGCCTCCCAAGGCGCTGCCGCAGAGCGCAATGTGCGCGATGGGTTGCTGGAGACGCTGAAGAAGCTCTCCGGGGAGGAGCTGCTCCGCTTCCAGGCATCGGCCCAGTCGGCGTTTGAGGCAATGCCGCAAGGCGCCACCAATGCCGCCGCCGTGCTGCAGACCACGCTTGTTAGTGCAATGGAGCGGCTTGGTGTTTCCGCATCGCGCATGGGCGTCAGCTTCAGCGCTGGTGGTAAGGATGCCATCGCCGCTTTCGGTGCGGTGGCTGAGAGCGCGATCGCGACCGGCGTCCAAATCGAGACGGCCTTCAAGGCAGCGCTTGGCAAGGTCGCGACGCTGGACGAAGCACGAACGCTGGGTGCGCTGCTGGAGTCAGCAGGGCGGCAGGGCAAGGTCGGCTTCGATGCGGCCGCGCGGTCGGCTGCAGCGCTGAACGCTCGCATCCGCGAGATTCAGGTTGCCATCGACCCGCTGGCCGACGAGTTTGCAAGGCTTGGCATCCAGTCCCAGGCGTCGCTCAATGCAACGCGCGACGCGGCCAAGAGCGCTTTCGATGCGATCCGTGACGGCGCGGCCAGGGGCAAGGCGTCCGTGGAGGACGTGCGTCGAGCCTTCCGGGCATATGCCGATGCAACCCGAGCGGCAGCCGCAGACAGTGATCAGTGGCGCCGGGACAACGTCGACAGCCAGCTCGCAGTTCAGGAATCGATCTACGACACCGAACGCAGCATGCAGCGGCTGGGCGATGTGAGCGACGTGGCAATGCGGCAGCTGCAGGACGGTGCCAGCCGCAGCCGCGAGCGGCTGGAGGAGGTGCGCGAGAGCGCGGGAGGTGCGGCGGACCAGGTTGACCGGGTAGGGAGTAGCTCCGAACGAATGGGCAAGCAGATGGGGCAGGCCGGGGCCGCTGCGCAAGGAATGGCGTTCAGCATTGGCGAGGTCTCCGAATCGGCGTTGCAGGCAATGCGCAAGCTCAGCGGCCCCAACCCGCTTGTGCAGTTTGCAAATGCGCTGAACCGGGTTACTGACCAGCGCAAACAGCTGGCCGAGTACAAGGCAGAGCTTCAGGCGACCGCCGAGGCGGAGGACGAGCTTTCCAAAGCAGCGAAGGAGCGACTGGCCGGGCAGTTCGATTACGTGGGCAAGGGCGAAATCGCAGAGGTGGCGCAGCTGGAGGCCCAGGTCATGCGGCAGCGGCAGCAGCGAGACCAGGAGGCCGCCGCCGCGCTCGCCGAGCGCCGCAAGCAGGCTGAAGCTGAGGCAGAGGCGCAGGCGAGGGCGGACGCCGCCCGTATCGGCAGCAACGGCAGCAATGAACAGGTCATCGTCATTGACTGGAAGCTGCCTTCGAAGGAAGTGGTGGCCGGCGCCACCGCAGCCGAGGTGCAGCAAGCGCAGCGCCTCGCGGGCCTCGTCGCTCCGCTGGTCCTGCGCCAAGTTCAGCAGAGCAGAGCCGTTTCTGTTCGGGGGCGAGGCTGATGACCCGCATTGTTCTTGCCGGAATCGAACTGCCGGCTGACCTTCAATGGACCGACGAGTTCACGGCCTGGAAGGTAGGGCAGCAGGCGCGCACAAGCCTGACGGGTGCCTTGATCGTCCAAGAGTCTGCGCGACAGGCCGGGCGGCCGATCACGCTTCAGACAACCCGGGACGGTACCGCCTACGTCGGTGTCGTCAGTCTCCCCGTGCTGCGGGCGCTGCAGGCCAGTGAGAGCGAGGCCCGCCTGGCGCCACTGGATCTGATCATGCCTGCCCACAACAGCGGCGAGCGGTCGTTCCAGGTGAGATGGCGCCGCACCGATGGACCGGCCATCGAAGTCGACCCCACCCGCTTTGCTGTCCCCGCGCTTGATGCGGATCTCTTCTCCATCACCCTTCGCCTCATGACGGTGTAATCCATGACGATTCTTGCTACCGATATCAAGCTGCGGCAGTCGCAGCGTTTGACCGATAACCCTGACGGCGGTGGCCGCATGGTTCAGACCGAAATCGTTGACGGGGCGATGAACAACCTGTTCCCGGATATCGGCGATGAAGAGCGGACTACCGGCCGAACTACTCTCCGCAAGATGTTTGTGCATGTGGATACGCCCGCACCGGACGTCCTGAAGGACGCGATCGCTGTGTTGATCGATCCGCCCGCAGACCCGCGCGTGACCGTCACGATGTTTGCGACGGGCTCCTACAGTGACGTGCGCCTTGATGCCAAGAACCGCGTGGAGAGCTACATCACGCGCGGCACGGAGTCCCGCTTTGTGCTGCTCGGCAACCACTTCAGCGGCCAGATGACGATCCAGGTCTACGCGATGAAGGACGCGCCGAGCCCCGACATCAATGACAACTTCTCGCTGCTGACGCTCGCCAGCTCCGGGCATGATCCGGCCGAGCAGTACGTGCGGGTCAAAGGCGTGCTTTCCCGTACGACACGGACTTTTACCGATGACCAAGGGGCATTTGAGCGGGATGTCTTGGTGATCGAGCTGGTGAACGCGTTGCTGCGTGATTTCTACGGCCAAGAAGTGGTGCGTTACTCGGCTACCAAGCCCGCGACCAGGATCTACGAGACCAACGTGGTGGAGGCCACGAGCTATCACAGCGTCAAACGCCTCACCGCTGCTGGGAAGCCTGGCGATCTGGCTGTGCAAGTCGATACCCCGTACGTGTCCATCGTTCCTACCTCCACGGCTGAAACCCCGGTCAGTGACGTTCTGGCCGGCATGGGCACCATCAGCCAGGTCCCGTCCGGTCCTGCCGGCAGCCTCGGCCAGAACTTCAGTGCGAGCTTTGCTGCTGGCGTGCCGGTCAGCCGATACCTCGGTACTGGGTTGGTGGTGGGCGCAGTAAGGGTTGTCGCAGGCAGTGTCGAACTCACCGACGACGGTACTGGCGGGCTCGCTTCCGCCGTGGCGACGCCCTGGAGCGGTACGGTCGACTATCAAGGTGGGGTCGTAGCCTTGACGCATGCGAGTGGCGTCGGAAGTACCAGTATCAGCATCACCGCGTCCCCGGCGGGCTCCATCCCCATGCAGGGCTTCACCGACGAGATTGAGGTGACGCAGAACAACCAGGGCATGGTCTGGCTGTTCCAGCTGACCCCGTTGCCGGCCCCGGGAACAGTGGTGGTCGACTACCGCGCCCTTGGGCGCTGGATCAGGTTGACCGACAACGGCCGCGGCCGTCTGATAGGCAAGCCGGGCCAAGGCACCGGGACGATCAACTACCAGACCGGCTCCGTCGTGGTGACCGCTGGCGCGCTGCCGGATCTGAAGAGCAGCATCATCTCCAACTGGGGCACTCCCATCATCGCGGAGGCCCGGGTTGGTGATACTGCCATCCTGCCGCCGGCGCTCCGCTTTGTGCTGGGCGAGGGCTCGGCGGTACCGGGGACGGTGCAACTGACGCTGCGTGTCGGCGGCTCCAATGTGGCGGTCACAGATAACGGGAACGGCGGCTTGCTGATTGGCGGGCAGGTTCGTGGACAGATCAGCTACTCGACCGGTGAGATCTCGCTCCGGCCGCTGAGTCTGCCTGATGCGGATAGTCAGCTCTCGATCGCCTACGACTGGGGGCAGCCGCTACACGCAGCGCCGCAGCCTGTTCCGGACGCGGCCGGGATCGTCTCGTTCACCCTGCCGCAGGGACCGGTGAGGCAGGGCACAGTGCTTCTCGACTGGCTCGTGAGTGTGCGGCGCGATCGCGATGACCTGTCGTCGGCCCCTCAGGCGATGCGGGTCATTGCCAAGGATGATGGCGCAGGCAACCTGGTGGGCGTTTCGGTGGGGGACACGGCCTTCAGCACTGTGCTGGGCGCCGTGAACTACAGCACGGGCGCGGTCTCGCTGCAGGCCGGGAAGTTCACGGTCCGTCAGGTGTCCTATCCGGTGTACGAGATCCGCTCTGGGCGTCTGAAGGTGGTTGGGTACGAGCGTCTGGACGTGCTGGCCCAGTTCTCCGCCGGCAGTATCGTTTCAGCCGGTTGGATGCTCGCTGGCGAGGCCGCCCAGTCCGCGCAGGAGGTCATTCCGCTGCCGGCGGTCCAGCTGCAACTCACCCCGACGATCAGCGACAGCATCGTTCCGGGCAGCGTTCGCTTCGCATTCCGGGGGCGCACCTACGTTGACCGTAGCGGCGGGCTGTATCACTCCATCGATCCCGCCACTGGCTCGGGCATCTATGCAGGGACGATCGACTACGCAGCAGGTGTGGTGAACCTGGTGCAGTGGCTGGCAGGCGGCGAGAACACTGTCCAGATCCAATCCCTCCTGACACGGATCGCCGATCCGGGTGTGGCGGTCAGTTTCTTCCGTGCGCCTGGTTCACCGCTGCGGCCAGGCATGTTCACGCTGCGCGCGACCCGAACTGATGGCGAACTGCTCACGGTGACTGCGGACATTAACGGTGTGCTGTCAGCTGCGGAAATTCGTGGCAAGGTCGATTGGGAAAGTGGCGTCGTCAAGGTTCAGTTCGGTCAGCTGGTGCCCGTGGCCGGGAATGAGGGTAAGCCTTGGTTTGATCCCGATCAGGTTGAGGGGGATCAGGTCTGGAGGCCGACGCTCGTGCTGCCGGGCACGATCTACATGGGCGCGGTCGTCTATCGGTCGATTCCGCTGTCGGAGGTGGTGATTGGCTTGTCGTCGGTGCGTCTGCCCAGCGACGGCCGTGCGCCAGCGTTCAAGCCGGGCCAGACCGTGCTGATCCACCACACCGCGAAGCATATGGTGCCGTCGCCGCAAGCGGGACAGGTGGTCACCTTTGGTCGCGGCAGGATTGCAGGCATTGAAGTGCGTGACGCCGAGGGGCGTCCAGTCGACGCCGCATGGTTCACGGTGGATCTGGACGTTGGCAACCTGCGCTTCAACGACCCGCTGAACCTGGCTGCCTACACGCTGCCACTGACGATCAGCGAGCGCGTCGAGGACCGGCGTTTAGTTGTTCAGCCGCAGATTACCGGCGAAATCGAGATCAACACACCTCTGACCCACGATTATCCGGTGGGGGAGACGATGATCAGTAGCGCACTACGACTGGGTGAGGCAAACGGCTCGTTGGACTTGCAAGCACGTGTCGTAAGTCTGTTTGATCAGGCTGCGTGGAACAATGTCTGGGCGGACTCTCCGAGCGGCAGTGTCGCACCAGGTACCTACAACGAAACGGATTACCCGCTGGCGGTGAAGAACGCGGATGCAATCACTGAGCGTTGGGCCGTGCGATTCACCAGTTCAACCCAGTTTGAAGTGATCGGTGAGACGGTAGGCACCATTGCCACCGGCAACACGACCACGGACTTGGCGCCTCTGAATCCACGTACCGGGGCGCCGTACTTCGTTATGAAGCGCGAAGGCTGGGGGACCGGTTGGTCCACGAACAACGTCGTCCGATTCAATTCCGTTGGTGGGTTGGCTCCTGTTTGGCTCATGCGCACGACGCTACCTGGAACTCCGGATGGCGCCCGTGATTCAACGCGATTTCAGGTCGTCGGCAATGTGGCGGGAGAGTGACGATGGCAACCGTTCCAAGGTTCTATAGCAGTACAGACGCTGGCGCCCCGCAGTTGTCGGGGCAGATTGGCAGTTTGCTTGTGGTGCTGGACGCTGTGCTGGTTGATGGCTATGGCGTTGGGGAGGCGTTCAAGCCGGGTGCGGGGTGGACGCGGCACTTGAGTGCAACTGGCAAGAGGGCCTACAGAAATGATCCCTATGCCGGTAGCGGATTCGTACTGGAGGTCGATGACTCGGCGAGTGCTGGTACCGCTCGATATGCCCGTGCGCGCGGTTACTCTGCGCTACGCTCGTTTGGCGATGGTGATGACGCGACGCCTAGCCCGGGCGCTAGGCCGGCCGGCTCAATTATCGCGAAGTCCAGCTCGTTGAGCGCCACTGCGTCTCGATGGGTTGCGATAGCCGATAGTCGCTGCATCTACCTCTTTACCAATGTGAACCCTGCGCTGCTCGTCGATCAGAGACAGGCATACTTCTTTGGCGACTTCACGTCGTACAAGCCTGGCGACACGATGGCGTGGTGTATAAGCCATAGCGGCTTGGTGGACTATCTCGGAACGGAGGACTTTGACGGTTTCGTGTTCTCCACTCAGAACGAAGCGACCTCGATAGACGTGAACAGGCCAGCTTGCTACTTGCCCAGGACTGTGAACTCCCCCGTGCAGTCTGCCCCTGCGTTCCTGGTGGGTGGAATGCGCTATACCTCGTTCCATGCATGGAATTCGGATGGCGCTAGGCAGTCCACCTACCCTGACGCAGTCACCGGCGGGTTGCTCTATACCGGGGCGCAGATCTTCGAGGGATCTGGACGCCCTCGTGGTGTGCTGCCCGGGATTGCTGTTCCCTATCACCTCCGGCCCTTCGCAGATCTAAGTGTGCAGGCAGCCCCCTTCGAGTTTCGAGGAGCCTCCCAGATCGTGGCAGTTGGCTATGCACCCAACTACTACTCTTCGACCCTCAACGGTGACCCGTACCGGGGTCAGCTGCTGTTCTCTCTCGGGGGTGGGTGGTGGTGACGCGGGCGACAGCGGTGATGCGCCTACGGGTCGCCTCTCGGGCTGGCATCGCTGCGAAAGGCTACCTGGCGGGTGAGGGCCCTTCGACGGAGAAGCCGGATGTTGATGGTCGATTCCGCATCATGAATCAGCCTGCTGCTGGTCGAATCATGGTGTTCGACAGGATCTCGATGTCGGCCGTCGCAATGACCAGATCGAAGGTCGATGGGACGTGGCGTGTCGAGGGTCTAGATATGGATCGAAAGTTCCTGGTCATTGGATTTGACGATCGCGGCAACCACAACGCTGCGATTCAGGACTGGGTTTCCCCGGCTCCGTTGGAGTAAGTGCATGTTGACACCGGAAGGTCGTCGCGCGGGATTGAACCTCGGTCCCCTAGCTGTCCCAGGTGGATCACGGGTAGGCCTGAATCTTGGCGTGGAGTGGGACGATAACGCGCCTGAGCCGGTCATCCGGGGTGTTCGCCAGGCTGTGGGCTTGCATTGGCGAAAGTCCGCCCGTTGCCAGGCTGTCTCGTCCTTGGCTTGGGCGCCCGCTTCGGTGGCTGCAACGGATAGGGGCTTGGCTTGGGGCACTGCCGCTGGTGTCCATCAAGGGAATGGCATTGCGTGGTCGTCATCATCCGGATTAAGCGCATCGGGTCAGTTTGATTGGCATCGAACAATGCGTGGGTCCAGCAGCGAGACACTGTTGCGTTGGCAGGCATTAGGTCAATCATCGCGATCACTGGAGGTTCGTTGGCGGAGCCTTCTCAGCGCGCTTTCGAGTGGGTCGATGTTCGCCTGGGGTGCGCTCAATAGATCAACGGTAGAGCTCACGCTGCGTTGGCGTTCAATTACGCGTTCTGCCAACGCCGTGTCGTCATGGGAATGGCGCCATCCTGTCCGCACTCGGCGAGATTCACTGATGCCCTGGGGGGCTGCCGCCCGTATCCCGTGGGGGATCAGGCCAGGCCCCGGGCCTGATCCAGAGCCGGAACCTGGCCCCAGCTTTCCTGCTGGCAACCAGGTTGGATTGAACCTGGGGTGCGGAGTTCTCGGCCTGTCCAGTGTTGCTCCCCTGAATCTTGGTATCTCGGCGTGCTATGTGGTGCGCCCCCAACGTAGGACCTACGTCGTGATCAATGAGGTTTCATTTGTGCGGCTTCCTGATCGGATTCCGATCGAACTGGCCCGCGTCTCGCTCAGCGCCGGCCGTTCGGCTTGGGGCTGGACCTTTGACATCGAGCTGGCCGATGCCGATCAGCTGGGACTGCTCAAGCCCTCGGCCTCGGGCCCGCGACAGTTCGAGTTGGTGCTGAACGGCTACGTCTGGACGGGCATCATCGAGAGCTTCCAGAAACAGCGCGAGTTTGCTGGGGGCGGCGTGCGTTTGAGTGGGCGATCAAGGACAGCGTTGCTGGCACCGCCTTACGCCCCTGCTCGCGTCAAGGCCACCACGGAGGAGCGCAGCATGGCCCAGCTTGTCGCGGAGGAATTGGCGGACACGGGCTTTGCCAGTCGGTACGACACGGTTGATTGGTTGGTTCCGCCCGGCGCATGGTTCTATGACGCGAACACGCCGCTGGATGCCATTAGTGCGCTCGCTGGTGCGAGTGGCGGGGTGGTGCAGTCCCATCCCTCGGACCTGGCGCTGGTTGTCCGCGCCAGCTACCCGGCCAGTCCGTGGCTTTGGCGGGAGACAACGCCGGATCACCTACTGCAGGAAGACATTGTGCTGACCGAGAGCCTGCAGATGCGCAGTGCGCCCCTGTATGACGCGGTGGTGGTCACGGGAGAGCTGGCCGGGAAGGGGGTCACCTGCAAGGTGCGCAAGGCCGGCGAAGCGGGCCAGCTCTACGCGCAGCAGGTAAGTAGCCCCTTGATCAACGTTGCTGCCGCCGCAGCCGAGCGGGGGCGCAACATCCTCTGCGATCGCGGTGAGCAGGCGGCGGTGGACCTGACGGTGCCGCTTTTCCCGAGGCCGCTGAAAGCAGGGGAGATCGGGGTGATCCTGCCGCTCGACCTGGTGCAGGTGCTGAGTTCTGAAGGAACCTGGCACGGCCAATGCGAGTCGATCCGCATTGAGGTCGTCGTGGATCAACAGGCTGTCGTGATCGAGCAGACAGCGACTCTGGAGAGGCATTTCACCGATGCGGACTGATCTGTGGGATCAATTCGGCGAACTGGTCAGCGGCCGGCCGCGATTGCTGGCAACGGTCACTGCACACAATGCAGATGGCACCAGTAGCCTGACAACCTACGACGGCGCGCAGATGCGAGCCTTCGGTCAGCTGCAGCAGCCCATTCCGTACAACGTTTGGGTCAGTGGTGGCCGACTACTGGAAGCCGCGCCCAATCTCCCGTTGGTAGAACTAGTCGTCTGACGAAGCAGGGCGCTGCCCGGATGCCGGCAAGCATCCAGGCAGCGCCGCAACACAGGTGATCTCAGCACCTGGCATTGGCCGTGGCCCTGCCGCCCTCGCGAGAGCGGCGGGATTGTCGGCTTCCCCTATCGCAAATACTGAGAACCCATGCCCAAGCCCATCATCTCCTGGCCGGGCGGCAAGCGCCGCCTACTGAAGCACCTCTATCCGCACTTCCCAATCCATGACTGCTACGTCGAGGCGTTCGCCGGTGGCGCCGCGTCGCTGCTTATGCGGCCGTACCCAGCACAGATGGAAGTGCTCAACGACATCAACGGCGAGCTGGTGTCCCTGTACCGGTGTGTGCGCCACCACCTGGACGAGTTCGTGCGGATGTTCCGCTGGTCGCTGGTGTCGCGCCAGATGTTCGAGTGGGCGCAGATGGAGCGGCCGGAGACCCTGACCGACATCCAGCGCGCCGCCCGCTTCTATTACCTTCAGAAGCTCGCCTTTGGTGGCAAGGTGCAGGGGCAGTCGTTCGGCGTGGTTACCGCTGGCGGTCCACGATTAAACCTTCTGCGCATCGAGGAGGAGCTGAGCGCTGTGCATCTCCGCCTGGCGAACACCGTGATCGAGTGCCTGCCATGGCAGGAGTGCGTGCGGCGCTACGATCGGCCGGGGACGCTGTTCTACCTCGATCCCCCGTATTGGGAAACAGAGGGCTACGGCGTCGAGTTCCCCTTCGCGGAGTACGAGGCCATGGCCGAGCTGATGCGCACCTCGGTCGGCCGCTTTGTGGTCTCGATCAACGACCATCCTGAAATCCGCGAAGTTTTCGCCGGCTTCGACCTGGTGCCGCTGCAGCTCGACTACACCATCGGCGGCGGGCAGGGGAGGGGGAGAAAGTTCGGAGAGTTGATCATCAAAAGCTGGGACGACAGCCAGGCCACCCTGCTGTAGGCATCACGCAATCTGCTGGAGCAGGTCTTCGCGATTGTTTCGTGGCGTGTTGACGGCGCGGCTGACCCTGTACGCCTCCATGGATGGAGGCGAGCTTGCCAGCAGCATCGCCATGGCGTCGTCGGGGCTGGCCGCCATCCAGTCATCGATCTGGTCGACCTGGAGCCAGACCGGCATGCGGTCGTGGATGTCGGCCGAGACGCCGCTGCTGTCACCGGTAATGATCGTGAAGGTGCCCAGGTTGCCATCGGGCAGCAAGGGGCTGGTGTCTTCCCATAGGCCGGCGGCTAGGAGTGGCGCGGTGGCGTGGATGAACCATGGGTCCTTCTTTCCGTCCTCGGGGCTCACCGACCACTCGTAGTAGCCGGCCATGGGGATCACGCACCGTCGCTTCTTGAACGCCGACCGGAAAGCGGGCTTGGTGGCCACCGTCTCGATCCGGGCATTGATGGTCGAGCCCTGCAGGCCCTTGGCCTTCGCCCAGAACGGCAGCAGGCCCCAAGCCAAGCGAGTGACCTGCCGGCCTTCGCCCCGGTCCAGGATCACCGAGGCGCGCTGCGTAGGCGCCAAGTTGTAGCTGGGCTGGATCTCGGCCAAGCCGGGGGCAAGGTCAGCCAGCCCTGGCTGGCCGAAGTCGATCACGGGGAGCTGGACGAATCGGCCGCACATGGCCGGAGGGTAGCCCTGCCGGGCGTGCCCGGGGCGTGTAGGGCCAGGGCGAACTGTGACGCCGGTCAGGCGGCCTCTACGCGGAACTTACGGTAGCGGTTCTACGCTCGGGCTCCCCATGGAGGCCGGAGAGAGCCATGCCCAACAGGGCTGTTGTATTTGTCAGCGAAGCGGTTGGCGACCTGACCATGGCCCACCTGTCCAAGATCATGGCGGACGCAGAGCGATTCAATCGCACTGCCGGAGTAACCGGGGTCACTCTGTTTGATGGGCAGAGGTTCCTCGCTTACATGGAGGGGCCGCCCGATGGCTTGGATGTGGCCTTCTCCAGAGCAGCGGGCGCCACCAGCCATTCAAGCCTGATCGAGATTGCGCGGGGGCGGGTCGGACAGCGCAGTCTTCCGTACTGGCCGATGCGTTGCATCCCCCTGTCGCCGCCGGAGCTGGTGCAGCTGGTGCGGGCCGACTGGACTTCCTTCCTGCAGCGGGGGGGCGATCAAGTTGGCCAGGCCACCGCCATGGAGATGCTGGTGGCACTGGTCGAACCATTCGCCGAGGCTGCCTGAGCAGCGGCGTGCCGGCACAGAGTCGAGTCAGTCTCGACTCTCCCCGAACGGTTCAGGCAGGTGGCCGCCGTGTTCGCAGGATCTGCGACGGCCGGTCGTATCCTTCCGGCCATGTATTCCTCCCACGGCTTCCGCACTGCCCCGATCCCCTCTGGCTGGGTCCAGACCGGTGAGCGCTGGGCGCTCTGGTACAACGGCCGGGAAACGGCGAACGTCACGCTCGATGGCGGTCCTGGCGTTCGGCTGTGGATGGAAGGCCAGAAGATGTGGCACACCAAGGAAGCGCGCGCCGCCAACGTCCGACAGGCGAAGCGCTACGCCGAGCGCTGGTGCGCGGCCAGACTCTATCCCGATCTGCCCCTTCGAGAGGCCGTCGCCCGGCTGACCGACAGCACGCCGATTCAGCCGCCTCCGCCACTGCCCGGCCTGCCGCCGACTCGCGAGCAGCAGCAACAGGCTCGACGCCTAGCCGAGGCCGGAGCGAAGGAGGTCGAGCGGATCAAGGCAGCGCTGGAGCCCCGTAAGCCTCCGGCCGAAACGAAACCCCGTCCGAGGGATGCGCGTAAGGCATGGGTGAGGGCAGGGCTGCGCGATCTACGTGGTTGGTGAGCGAAGAGGGTTCCCGAATACACGGAAGCTGCCCATTGCGAGACTAGGGGCCTGTTCGCAGGCCTCCTGAATTGAACTCAATCTAAGCTGTTGACTACAATGCACAGTACGCCAGCCTTCTAAGCCGGTGGCCAGTCACTGAGCCAAACCTGATCGTAGTGTGATAAAACCAGCTTGCATCACGTGAGCCAGGGGATCAGGGACAGATGTTCATTTCTAGTGTGCGGGTGACCAATTTCAGGTCGCTCGTTGACTTGCATGTCGATTTTACGGTTTACACCGCTCTAGTTGGCCTTAATGATGCGGGTAAGAGCAATGTTCTTCGCGCGCTCAATCTGTTCTTTAATCAGGAAACGGATATTGATGAGCCATTGGTGTTCGAGAGGGACTTCTCTCAGAAGGCCCGAGTTGGTAAGAAGAAGGCGCGCGAAATTGTTATTGAGCTAGAGCTTCAGCCGCCAGCGCACTATCGCGATTCCGATGCGATTACTTGGCGAAAGGTCTATCGAGCGGGTCAGCAGACTCCATTCCCGGATGAAATTAGGCGCAAAGATGGCAAGCCTTTCTCCCCGAACTCCAAAGTAAACTATTGGGCGCGAAACCTCGCCTTCGAGTACGTTCCAGCTGTTCGTGGCAGACCTTTCTTCAATATTCTAAAACGACGCCTTCATGCTGCACTGGCAGCAACTGTGGCAGAAAAGCTGAAGGAAGCATCAGGAATGTTTCTTGAGGGCCTTCGCGCAGAAGTCGCGAAGATTGAACAGGATTCGCTCCGCCTGCTTGATCTGAGAACAGAGTTCTCCCTACCCGAAGATCTTGGCGACCTGTTTGAGGCGCTGGAGTTCAGCTCGTCAGATGTCGGGGTCCTGACTGCGCTTCACAACAGAGGCGATGGCGTTCAAGGGCGGCACGTCCCACTTATCCTGAAATTTTTGGCGGAACAGCGGAAAAAGAATTCCGCCAAGGGCAAGCCCGCGCCTGAGACCATTTGGGGGTTTGAGGAGCCGGAGAATAATCTTGAGCTTGCCAAGCAAGTCGAGGTTGCTCGTGAATTTGGTGAATATGCACAGGATGTGCAAATTGTTGTAAGTACCCACTCGCCGGCCTTCTATAAGGTGGCAAAGGATAGCGAGTCTGGGTCCATTCAATTTGCTGCTCGAATCGATGGTCGGACTCAGTTTCGTGATGAACCCTTGCCTGAGGCCGTTGACGGGACCTTGGGGCTGATGCCATTCGTGGAGCCATACTTGGATCGCGCGGAAGTGGAGCGGCAGAAAGTGCTGGAAGCGCTGTCACAGCTTCGCGATGAAGGCTTGCTCTACAAGGGCAATGCACTTTTCATTGAGGGCTCCTCGGATCAGGTGATTCTGCTCGGCGCGCTACAGGTTATGGAAATTCAGCTCGACGCCAAGATAGAGGTCGTAGAAGGCAGGGGGGGCGGTGCGAATTGGGTGGCGGACAGGTGTATTGCACGCGCGGCCTTGGCAGATGTGTCTGGCAAAACCGTTGCCCTACTGGATGATGACGATGCAGGTCGGGCGGCAGCTGAGCGAATTCGAATGGTGTGTGAAGCGCTTGGTCGGGCGGGGAGGGTGAAGTGCATCTTTGTGGGGAGGGACAACGGAGACGACCATGTCAGGGCAATAAAGCAAAGCGGCATGGGTATCTCTTGGGCTCTTGATGAATTGTGCGACCCGTTCGACTGGGGCGAAGCCGAAGGGAAGGGATGGCTTCAGCCTCGAACTGATGAGTTACTCAAGCTCAACTTCCAGAAGCTCGGCGGCGACATGACTATGGTGCAGTTGATCGAGGCGCGGGTTGCTTCTGAAGCCCACCGAAGGATCGTCGCCAATTCGGTAATCCCAGAGCGAAAAATGGCCTTCGCCCGAGCGGCTGCCGATACGATGGCGGTGCTTGGATACGTCCCTCCGTCTCTGGAGCGCTTGATCAAGCAGCTGCAGGAAGTGTTCTCGCAAGCCAGGTAGATGGCGTTCGAGAGGGAGCATGCGCAGTCGAAGGGGCATTGGGGGCCGTAGTGGTCAGGCGGGGCGCGTCCTACGCGTCGCTAGGGTCAGCTGGGCGGCTCATAGGATGGCAAGGTGGTATATGTCATTGAAAACTAACGTGTCGTTGCGGATTGCAAATCCGTTTACAGCGGTTCGATTCCGCTTGAGGCCTCCAATTGAAAAGCCCTGACCTCGGTCAGGGCTTTTTGTTTGCCTGGAGACCGGCACGCGCCTGGATCGATATCCGCTACAGCCGGGCCAGCGCCTGCACCGTGGCCTGGGTCAGTGGCCGTGGCAGAGCATCCAGCGCGAACCAGCCCAACCCGGTCTGCACGCCCGGCTCCTGGATGGAGGCCTCGGCACCCGCAGCTGCCCGAGCCTCGAAGATCGGCGCGACCCAGTGCTGCGCAAGCGCAGGCTCGAAATGATCGGCCACGCACAGCAGGCGCAGCAGCGTCACTTCCAGCGCCGTCTCCTCGCGGATTTCGCGGACTACGGCAGCCTCGACCGTTTCCATCCAGTCGACTTTGCCACCGGGCAGGCCCCAATGCCCGCGCTCCGGCTCGCGTCCGCGCTGGATCAGCAGGATGCGGCCGTCGGCATGACGGACGACGGCGCCGCATCCAACGCGGGGAATCTGCAGTTCAGTCATGGTGGAGAATGAAAAAGGACGTTCCACATTCTTGCATGCACGCCGCATCAGTGGACCCGCGCTACGCTGGGCACCTGTGCATCAACAGCTTCACGAGGGTGTCGCATGCTTATCCGGCAACTCAGCGCTGACGACGCCGATATTCTCTGGCAAGCGCGGTTGCAGGCGCTTCGCGAGTCGCCCGCTGCGTTCCTGTCGACGCTGGCCGAGGCGTTGAATGACTCGGCGGAGGTGATGCGCGCCCAGCTTGCTGATCCTGGTACGCGCTACTTCGGCGCTTTCATCGACGGCATGCTTGCGGGCTTCCTGCGTTATGTACGCCCGATGCGGATGGCGCGACGGCATACGGCGGAAGTGCACAGTGTCCATGTGGGCACCGAACATCGTGGCCAGGGTGTCGCCCGCCAGCTTCTTCTTGCAGCGTTCGCGGCTGCGCGCGCGGAAGGCATTGAATCGCTCACCCTCACGGTGCTGGCGGACAACACTGCCGCGCGCGCGCTGTATGAATCGCTGGGCTTCAGCGTAATTGGCACAGAGCCGCGGGCAGTCAAACGCGCGGGCAGCTACGCGGATATCGTCTCGTACTGGATCTCGCTGCACTGACGGTGAAATGTTGCCGCGGGCACGGTCATGTTTCCGTGGCACGATGAGGCTGGACACATGTTCCAGGAAGACAGGGCAATGCACGTTCAGGTATCCAGCAGGGAGCGCGTGGCGCCGGATCACCGTCACCAAGCGGAGGATCTGCTCCGCGAGGCGTTCCCGGACATGCAGGGCGACGGCTATGCTATCCCGGGGCCGGTCGCTCTGGTCCTGGCGATGGAAGGCGATCATGTGGTCGCTCACCTTGCACTGTACGAACGCAACGTATTGCTGGATGGCGAGCCGGAACGCATAGGCTTGATCGGCGGCGTGGTGGTGCGTGCCGACGTTCGCCGGCAAGGCGTTGCCTCGCGCTTGATCGAGGCGGCCCATGCGGAGCTGCGTCGGCACGGTATCGATTTCGCCGTGCTGTTCGCCCTGGATCATCGGCACTATGCCTCTGCGGGCTATGTGCCGATGCAGAACGAGACCTGCTTCATTGAAGACGGTCACGCGCGCCGTTTCGTCTATCGAGGCGGCATGGTGGCTACGCTGGGAGAGCGCCGCTGGACCACGGCCGTGCTCGATCTGCAGGGCGAAACGGTCTAGGGAGCTAGGCAGAAGCGCCCATAGGGGTCTCCGCGCGGAAGTTGCGCCCGACCGGTTCGCTCACGCCCACGTAGTGGCGGAACAGGTAGATCAGCGGTTTCCAGTGCGCAACGTCGATGTGCTGGGTGCCCGCCACGGTGATCGCTTCGTGCGCATGCATGCAACGGATCCGTCCTTCAACGATCACGAAGCCCTGGCCGTCATCCTCGCCGGGCGGGTGCATCGCCATCACGCTGACTTCCACCTGCAGCGGGCATTCGGCAATGGCCTCTGGCGCGACGTGTGTCGATGCGACCGCACTGAATCCGGCCAGCGCGAACTTGTCGCGCACGTGCACGTAGCCCATCGCCTGTTTGGCAGCGGGCACCGGATCGCAGCCTGTCGCCCGCGCGATGGCCTCGACCTGTGCGGCCTGCGCGGATGAGGGGAAGTTCAGTACGCACTCGTTGCGCAACTGCAGGTTGCGATAGCCCTGGCCCTGCACGCCGAGGCCCAGCACCACCCGGTTGCCCAGGGCCCAGAACGAAGACAGCGGACTGATGTTGCTGCTGCCATCGTCGTTCAGCGTGGTCATCAGCAGCACCGGTGTGCCGGGATACAGGACCGAAGGGGTGATGCGGCGGCGGGGGATCGGAGCGGTTTTCACGGCAGGCCTTGCGCTATCGGGGTGTCCACTGTGCCGTGGCAGCGGGTGCCGATGCTTCGGCCTGCATCGAACTGTCGGCCGGCGACGGCGTGCCACAATGCGGCCATGGTCCACACCCCTGGTTCCCTTGTCAGCGTCGGTGCCCTGGTCGGCGACCAGGCGCGCGCGGCCATGCTGCTGCAGCTGATGGATGGGCGTGCGTATACCGCGACGGAGCTGGCTCGCGTGGCCGGAGTGACACCGCAGACGGCGAGCACGCATCTGCGCAGGCTGGTTGAGGGCGATCTGCTGGTGTCTGTCGCGCAGGGGCGCCACCGCTACCACCGGCTGGCCTCGCACGAGGTTGCCGACATGCTGGAGGGCATCCTGCGCGTTGCCGACCGCACGCCGTCCTGCACGGCTTCCGCATCGCGCAGCCTGCCGGCGTTGCGTGAGGCTCGTTCCTGCTATCGACACCTGGCCGGCGTGCACGCGGTGGCCATCACCGACCATTTGCTGAGGGCGGGGCATGTGTTGCCGGGCCTGGGGCATTGGCGGGTGAGCGAGGGCGGTGCCGATTTCCTGCGAGGACTGGGCCAGCCACTGGCCGATTTACTTGGGCAGCCGGTCGCGGCCAAGCCTGCGCGCTATTGCAGGGGGTGCCTGGACTGCACCGAGCGGCGTCCACATCTGGCGGGCCTGGTCGGCGAGGCGATGCTGGACAGCTTCGTGAGCAACGACTGGCTCCGACGCGTCGAGGGCCGGCGCGAACTACGCCTGACTCCGCCGGGGCGCGAGGCACTGTGGCGGCTGTTCACCCTGGCGACCTGAGCCCTGCGGTCAGTCTCAGCCACCTGCGACATGGAAAGGCGCTATGGTCGAGTTCCACGTCTTAGGGAGCTGCAATGGCGAGCAAGGACACTACGGATCGCTTGCGGCACGGAGCGAATCGGAAATGAGCAAAATCATGGCAGATGTGCGCTGGTTGACCTTTCGGCTCAAGAACGGGCAATCCATCGGACCGGATCGGCTGAAAGACGGATGGGTGATTGCCTCGGAAACCGCCCGCTGCGAAGTCCGCCGCGAGCATATCGAAGGATCGGGCCTGGTCTATGCTCTGTACGCCCCGGCCAACCTGGCCTCACCGCGGCGCGCCGAAATGCGCATGCGCGAATTCCTGATGAGCTCCGGCTACACCTTCACCATGGGCACGCTGGGCGGCTGACGCCGCCCGTTGGGATCACGGACGCACGGTCAGTGCCTGGCCGAGCATGCCGATCGGACCGCGTGCATCGTGTAGCACCGTGCTGGTCAAGCCGAGACCCTGGTGGCCAAACGACACCGACGTATCGAAGCCCAGCCACTCGCCGTCGGGCATGCCGAACAGGTGCGCGGTCAGATCGAGGTTGGGGAAGGCGACCTCCTTCGGATCGGCGCGCACGGCCATGCCATTGGACAGATCGAACAGGGTGGCGGCACGGGCCAGTGGACTGACTGGCTCGCCGTCCAGCAGCGCGTGCTTCGCGCGCGCCCAGTAAGTGGCCCGGCCGGGCCCCTGGTCGTACCGGCGGATCTCCACGCTCTTGATGAATCCGCCTGGCCACACCGTACCTGGATCCCATTCGGGCATTGATTCCGGCGGTGCGATAGCAGCGATCGGCGTGCCGGCGATGGCCTGCGTATCGTTCGGGCGCATCAACCATGCACGCACGCGCAGCGCCGGGCGATCGTCATGACGCAGCGTAGCTTCGACCAGTTCGATGGTGCGACCAGCGCGCAGCACCTGTACGTCGGCCTCCATCGCTTCGATCGGAATGGTGCCAAGGATGTCGTAGGACAGGCGTGCGATCAGGAAACCGTGCCCGCGCGCTGCGGCGTCGCGTTCCAGGTGGTGCGCCAGCAGCCCGATCGCAGGTGCGATGTGTTGTTCGCGGATGTTCCAGGCGCCGCCGGTATGTTCGGTCGGCAGGTAGCGGGTGTCGCTCAGTCGTTCGAAGAAGGCCATCGTGTGCGTTGCTTCTGCAGGGAGGGAGGTGGCGGGTGCTGCACCGATCCCTGCATCGTAAGCGTTTGGCAGCATGGCGGGCTGAGCCGGCCCCCGAAGGAGCCGGCCGGACACCGGTCAGGGCGACGGGCAGTCCATTTCACGGCACAGCTTGTACTCGGCCAGACACTGCTCGGAGGTCTTTCCCAATGGCCCATGGGTTGCACGCAGGCATTGTTCGTACCTCAGGGTGCAGAACTCGCAGGAGTCTGCGGCGAAGGCCAGGCCGGTCACGGCCATGCCAAGGAGCATCACGGTCTTCAAGGTCGTCTTGATCATCACGTCAGTCCTTTGTGTGCCCGTCAATGGGCCGGGCCACCATAGCAGCACTTGCTGGACGGTCCTGATGCGCTGCGGCACGCGGTGGTCTCAGTGCTGTACCGCCTTCAAGGCGTCGACCACCTGTGCTTCCGAAAAGCCACAATGCCCTTCGCCCACTGGCGGCAGCACGCGCGGCAATGGTCGCGCGCCAGCCCGTGCGGCCATCTGCGGATACACCGCCTGCATGTGGGGCACGATGGTGGGGTCGTTGTGGTTGAACTGGATCGCCAGCGGTCGCTTCACCGCGCCGGTCAATGCGAGCGCATTGCGGACATGCGCCTGCGCCGCAGGCACGGGATCGATGCACTGCACGCCGGCATTGAACGCGGCGTCGTCACCGAATCCGCTGTACACCACACCAAGGTTGCCGACCGGCATGCCGCCGCTGCGCGTGGCCAGTTCATGCAGGACCAGCGCATGCAGGCTGATCGTGCCGGCCAGTGCATCAGCGGAGACCTGCAGCCGCTGCGCCAGCAACGCGGCGTGCAATGGATCGTGCTGCAGTGCATTGGCGATGCCCTGGTACAACTCCACCTGTGGCAGCGCGGCGGCTTCGCGCGATGCCAACCCGGTGCCCGGCAGTCCCTCCGCCTTGGGGAAGAAATAATCGAACGCGACCAGCGTGGTCAGCAGGTCGGCCGCGATCTGTTCGCCACTGAGATTGGCACCGCACAGCGACACGCCACCGGCATAGTGCTGCGGGAAGCGCTCGAGGCTGCCAATGGTCACGGCACCGCCCATCGAGAATCCCAGCATCCAAGTGTGGCGCACATGCTTGAGTTCAGCCACTACCTGCTGGCGCAGGCGTTCCGTATCGGTAATCGCATCGGTCACCGCCCAGCCCTGGCTGGAGTATGCGCTCTGCGCGACGGCGTAACCGGCGCCCAGCAGCGCTGCCGTGCTGTCGTTGGCGGCCATCGGCGTGGTGCGCGGCACGCCCACGGGCTCATAGCCGTGGGCCAGCATCACCAGGTCGCCGTTCCAGTCTGCCGGTACATCCAACCGCCAGGGCGCGCCCTGCAGTTCGCCGCTGAGCATGCGTGCCGCCGTCGGCGGTGCAGCCAGCGATGTCATCCAGGGCAGCAGGCAGAGGGCAACAGCGCATCGAAGCAAGGGACGCATCGGGGTCATTCCATGCGGGAATGGCGCCGAGCATAGATGCCAACGAAACGCTGCGCGCGCTGCACTGCCGCAGGGGGTTGCGGGCCGAACAGGCGGCGCTCTACGCTGGCGGCATGGCCCTGCACAGCACCGCGTCGATTATCCGCATTCCTCACGGGAAGGCGGGGTAGCGCGCGGTCGTCACGGCCATGCAGCCCGCCCGGGAAGGCGGGCTGCATGCAGCGCTCTCCCGGGTAGATGAATCCACCAAGGAGAACGCAGATGCACGACTCTTCATCGAACGACCCTGCGCCGACCCTGCACCTGGTGTGTGGCAAGATCGGTGCCGGCAAATCCACCCTGTCTCAGCAGTTGGCATTGGCGCCGCGCCACGTATTGATCAGCGAAGACGCATGGCTGGCGGCGCTGTACCCGGGCGAAATCCATTCCATTGCCAACTATCTGCAGCGCGCAGCCACGTTGCGCACTGTGCTGGCCGATCATCTGCGCGCATTGCTGCAGGCGGGTGTTTCGGTGGTGCTCGATTTTCCATTCAATACGCCAGCCAGCCGCGCGTGGGCACGTGAAGTGTTCTCGCCGGCTGGCGCTGCACATCAACTGCATTTCCTCGATGTTGCCGACGACGTCTGCAAGGCGCGGCTGCGCGCGCGCAATGCACTCGGCGAGCATCCGTTCCAGGCCAGCGACGAGGAGTTCGCACAGATCACCCGCCACTTCGTGGCACCGGCCGCGGAAGAGGGCTTCGTGGTGATCCGCCATACGGCGTAGGACTGGGCGCGGTGCCGGTCAGGTCGCGGGCACCGGTCCACCGCATGCGACGCGATGCATCGGGAAGTCCATTGCCTGCTTCGGATTGTCCTGCGCTATCTCGATGCGCGCATGCGCGCGCTGGTCGTCGAGGCGCCGATAGTGGATACGCTGCGGGAAGTCGTTGGCGGGATTCTCGAACACGGCTTCATTGCCATCGACCCGGGTGGCGTTGAAGTCTGTGGCGTTCTGGCCAGAGGGCAGGGCGGTCAGCACCAGGCGTCCATCATCGTGCTGGCGCAGCTGCATGAACTCGAAGCCCACCGTGCGGCCATCCCGCAGGGTGCGGCTGCTGCCGAACAGGGTGTTTCCAGCCAGGATGGACCACTGCTCGCCGGCACCGGCCGGCTGGCCATCAAGCTGCCAGCAACCGGCCAGCCAGGCCAGGTGTTCGATCTTCGAGGGTGAGGCGGACAGTGCGTGCGGGGCCGCGAGCAGCAGCGGCAACAGGGCCAAGGCGATGCGGAGAGACATCGGTGCCTCCATGCGCGGGAACGTGCGGCCTGTATAGCGCCCGGGGGATCACGCGGCCAGTGCCGTCCTTTCCAGTGTTTATTCCGATACGATCTGTCGCATTGAGCCCTTTTTGATTGACCCGGAGTCCCGCCATGGTCGACCGTCTCGCCATCCTGCTCGAACGTTTTGCGGTCACTGCCTCGGTGTTCCATGCTGGCGCGCTGTGCGGTATCAACACGCTGGACGGCGAGGACGAGGCGGGTCAGTTGCACCTGGTGCGGCGCGGGCCGCTGCAGGTCAGTCACGGGCAGCAGACCGTGCAGGTCGAAGTGCCGAGCCTGCTGCTGTATCCGCGGCCGATGCCACATCGATTCAGTACCGACCCGCAGCAGGGCGCCGACATGGCCTGCGCCAACCTGCATTTCGAGGGCGGCCGACTCAATCCGATCAGCGCTGCGCTGCCCGATTTCATCTGCCTGCCGCTGGCCGACCTGTATGGCGGCAACGCGGCGCTGGAGCTGCTGTTCGAGGAGGCGTTCGAGCAGCGCTGCGGGCGGGCGGCGATGGTCAACCGGCTGTTCGAGGTGGTGATGATCCAGGTGCTGCGCCAGCTGATGGAAGGTGGCGAGATGCGCGGCGGCCTGTTCGCCGGGCTGGGTCATCCGAGGTTGCGGCTGGCATTGGTGGCGATGCATGAAGCGCCCGCACAGTCCTGGACCCTGGAAGACCTGGCCGAGGTCGCCGGCATGTCACGCAGCGTGTTCGCCGCCAGCTTCCGCGAGGCGATGGGCACCACGCCAGGCCAGTACCTGCAGGGGTGGCGGGTCGGACTCGCGCAACAGGCGCTGCGGCAGGGGCGGCCGCTGAAGCGGATCGCCGACGATGTGGGCTATGGCAGCGAAGCGGCGTTGTCGCGCGCGTTCAAGGCGCATACCGGGCAGTCGCCACGGGAATGGCGCGGGCAGGCGCGGGCCAGCGCGGCCTGATCGGTCAGCCCAGCACCAGCCGGGCGAGCTTCATGCCACCGAACAGACCGGCCAGGCCCAGCGCCACCGAGCCACCGGCATACAGTGCCGCCAGCCCATGCTGGCCACGCTGCAGCAGCAGGCCGATCTCCAACGCGTAGGTGGAAAACGTGGTGTAGCCGCCGAGGATGCCGGTGGCCAGCAGCAGGCGCAGCTGCGGCGAGGCGCCATTGCGCATGGCGAAGACCTCGACCACCACGCCCATCAGCAGCGCACCGCTGATGTTGATCAGGAAGGTCGACCAGGGCCAGGGACTGCCGACCGCCACCCGCGCGCCGATCAGGTTGCAGGCGTGGCGCAGGCAGGCGCCGATGCCGCCGCCGACGAAGACCAGGAAATAATTGTTCAATGCTTGCATGGCGTGCCTCGAATGCGGGTTCGCAGGGTCAATGGCGAACGCCGAGGGCAGGCACGACCTGCCGTCGACGAACACCGGGTTCGTCCTGGCAGGAGCCATCAGCCTTCTCAGGCGGTTATCGGGGGAGCCCCATCCCCATCGCGGTCCATGCTACCAGCGGCGGTGCATTCACGTCATCGAGGTCGTCAGAACGCGAGCCACCTTGCTGCGGCTGAAGCCATCCATCAGCAGTTCGAACGCGAGCAGATCCAGCGCCGCATGGCGGCGGTGGTCGATCTCCAGCCCGTTCTCGGCCACCAGATGGCTGACCAGCTCGTAGGCGTCCTGCCAGACATCCAGATGGGCCTGGCTGGGGATGTAGGCACTGCCGGGCTCACCGACGCCGAGCCCGCTGACCCCGTACAGCAGTTCGCGGGCGTCCAGCTTGGCCGCATCTGCGATGCGGAACAGCTGTTCGGCTTTCACGTGCGAGGCGCTCACGTGATCGTTGAGCCAGTTGCTGATGGTTGCTGTCGTTGATTTGGCGGCGCGTGCCAGATCGGCCGGGCGTGGGTGCCCGGCTTTCTTCATGGCTGCCGCGAGTCGTTGGCCGAGAGTATTCATCTATGCAAGCCAGCTTAACGCGTGGATTGCGAAGAAGCCTTGTCGCAAGAATCAGTCTGGTTAACAGAAGGACCGACCGTGACCGAATTCTGGAGCAAGCGGCAGGTGCGCACCCGGCTGGGATTCCGCACCGACGCCGAACTGGCACGCTTCTTTGGCATAAGCCGTTCCGCAGTGTCGCAATGGCCGAGGGACTTCCCGATTCCGGCCCTGCGGCAATACATCCTGCATCAGCGCTATCCCAACCTGTTCCCCACGACAGAAGCGTCGGCGGGCGAATCCATCTGACTTGCGCCGCCTTTTGTCGCATCTAGCACGCTAAGCGCCTTTTGCTAATTATGCTTAGCAAAATAGGTAAGATCGATCGATCTGAGAATCACAATCGGCGCCATCTACTGGAGGTGTCGGTCCCTGGGTCCCGCTTACTGTCGGCTTCACCCCATCCGCGGGGTCCGGGTCCCCGTATGTAGTTTCGTGAACGATTAATAATTTCAATCGCGAAAGTCGCTGCATGTAATTGACCTGTCGTGAAATCTATGACTAATTGGAGTCAACCAAGCGTGAAGCCTGGGAGTCTTTCAGTAGCACGCAAGTGAGTCGGTAGACCGTCAACAATGCAGAACAAGTCCAACGGAGGTCGTATGGAATACGGCATGCATGGCTTGGCTGAACGGGTACGCCGCGAACTGGAAGCCAGTTACCACAAACACGGATGCGGTCCGGCGTTCTGGGATACCTACCAGCAGGTGCTGGACCGTCTGGTCCCGCAGGGGACCGAGCGTACCGAAGTCACCAACGAAATGGCGCTGATCATCGAACAGCTGGGCATCGTCCGGCGTGCGCAGCTTGTGCCGCCGCACGCCAACGGGTCGCGTTGATTCAGAGCAGGCGCCAGGCGCCGCAGGCAAGCAGCGCCAGCAACAAGGACAGCAGGGCCAGGGTCCGGGGTCGCCACAGGCGCTTCGATTGTCCAGCCATCGCCTGCGGACTGCAGTAGCGCACCAGCCCCGGACCGAAACCGGCCCGGTGCTGTTGTTGTGCGCAGGCCTCCAGGCAGGCGCCGCAGGCCAGGCAATCGGCCTGCGGCCCCTGGCGGATGTCCAGCTGCATCGGGCAGGCGCTGACACAAGCAGCGCAGTCGATGCAGTCACCGAGGCGGTCGGCGCTGAAGGTCGGCATCGGTCCGGCCAGCAGCGGATGCGCGGCGCGGAATACGTAGTCCTGCGCAGTGGTCGGGTCGAGCAGGCCGCGGCCACGGCCCAGTACTCCGCCAAGCCCGGACGGACGTGGCCCGCGCGGCTCACCGCGACGGGCGTCGTACAGCATGCGCGGTGTGTGCGGATCGGTCAGCAGCGGCTGCATGCGTGCGAACGGGCACAGCGAGCGGCAGACCTGCTCGCGCAGGAAACCGGCATTGCCCCAGGTCGCGACTGCATAGAACAGCACCCAGAAGGTTTCCCAGCGGCTCCAGCCGGCGTGGGGCGCAGCGGTCAACAGTTCGGCGATGGGGCTGAACAGGCCGACGAAGGTAACGCCGGTCCACACGGATAGCAGTCCCCAGGCCAGCTGGGTGGCCGGGCGTACAGCAGGTGCAGGCAGCATGCGGGCCGCGCTGCGGGCGATCCCGTCGAAGGCGCGCCGCCACAGGGTCTGCGGGCAGGCATGGCCGCACCAGATGCGCCCGGCGAGGTGGGTAAGCAGCGCAAGGCCCACCGCCAGCACCGCCAGCAGTCCGATCAGCACGCCGGCGTCGCTGGGCCACAACGTCCAGCCAAACAGGTCGAATCGCCGCGCGTTGATGTCCAGCAACAGCGCTTGGCGACCCTCCCAGCGCAGCCACGGCAGTGCGTAGAACAGCGCCAGCAAGGCGGCGCTGAGCGTGCCGCGCCAGTGCCAGGGGCGAGGAATCCGGGTGCAGGACGTGCTCATCCCAGCGGCAGCTCGTCGTCGTCATCGCTCGGCATGGGCCGCTGTAGGTACCAGGTGACCGCGCTGGACAGCGACGTTACCGTCCAGAACATGAAGAATCCCGCCGTATAGCCCAGTTCGCGACTGATTGCCGTGCCCGGGAAACTGATGGCCTGCAGGCGCAACGGATCGACGAAGGCGAAGAACACCACGCTGGCAACGCCGGCGGCGATGAAGCTGGGCCAGAGGATGGCGCCCCACTGCTGGATCAGCCGCTGGCGGCGGTTGGGAGAAGGTCTGTTCATGCTGTCCCGGATCGAAAAGTGGGCGGCGCGTATACTTCGCCAGGGTCGGCGCTGCATCCGCAGGGCATGCTTCCTGCAAGCGTGGCAGCCTAGGTGCAGCGGACTGCGCCGACATTGATCTGGATCAACGGCGCTGCCGCCTGGGTGCGGCACACTGCCGGCACGCTTTGGGTACCCCGATGAACGCAACACCGCCGCCTGTCCTCCCCGTCGCCTCACCCGAGTTGTGCACCGAGCAGGAAGTGACCCGCCTGGTTCACGATTTCTATGCCCGCGTGCGTGAGGAAGAACGGCTGGGAGCGGTGTTCGAGGCGCACGTCCACGATTGGCCTGAGCATCTGGCGCAGCTGGTCGACTTCTGGTCGGCAATGCTGCGCGGCACCCGCCGATTCAAGGGCTCGCCGATGTCCAAGCACATGGCCATCGAGCTGGACAAGGACCTGTTCGACCGCTGGCTGGTGCTGTTCCGGATCACCACTGCCGAATGCAACAACCCGCCGATGCAGGAGCTGGCCAACGAAGTGGCCGCGCGCATCGGTGACACCTTCTGGAAGCGCTACCAGATGCTGCGCTGGCCGCAGGTAGGCCTGCCGGTGCTGGGGATCCCCGGCAAGGATTGATCTGGGTCAAGGCGCCGCAGGCCGCCCGGCGCGATGCTGGCGGCATGGACACGTTCTCTCCCGCCGCCGGTGGCCTGGCCTGGACCTTCGACCCCGACCTTCTGCGCCGGCACGACCGGCCGGGCCCGCGCTACACCTCGTATCCGACCGCGCCGCATTTCCATGATGGCTTCGACGCGCCGGCGCTGCGCCAGGCGATCTCCGACAGCAACCAGCTGGCCCGCGCGCTGTCGCTGTATGTGCATGTGCCGTTCTGTTCCAGCCCCTGCTTCTACTGCGGCTGCAACCGGGTGATCACCCGAGATCGCGGTCGTGGCCACAGCTACGTCTCGCGCGTGCTGGCCGAGGCCGACCTGCTGGCGCCGCAGTTCGATGATGGCCGCGAGGTGATCCAGCTGCACCTGGGCGGTGGTACGCCGAATTTCCTCGATGCCGAGGCGATGACCACGCTGGTGGAAGGGTTGCGCCGGCGCTTCGATTTCAGTGATTCGCCGCAGCGCGATTTCTCGATCGAACTCGATCCGCGCTTCATCGACACCCGCGACGTCGCCATGCTGGCGCGGCTGGGCTTCAACCGGGCCAGCCTCGGCGTGCAGGATTTCGACCCGCAGGTGCAGGAATCGATCAACCGCATACAGGGTGTGCAGCAGACGTTGGACATCCTGCGCGCCTGCCGCGACAGCGGCATGCGTTCGGTCAACGTCGACCTGATCTATGGCCTGCCGGGGCAGAGCCTGGAAGGGTTCGGCCGCACCCTCGAACTGGTGCTGGCGCTGCGCCCGGATCGCCTGGCGGTGTATGGCTACGCGCATCTGCCGCATCTGTTCCGCGCGCAGAAGCAGATCGACGAAAGCCGCTTGCCTTCGCCGGAAGACAAGCTGGCGCTGCTGGGCCTGGCGGTGGAGAAGCTCTCTGCGGCCGGCTACCAGTACATCGGCATGGATCATTTCGCGCTGCCGGAGGAGGATCTGTCACGCGCGCAGCGTGCCGGCCAGCTGCATCGCAACTTCATGGGCTACACCACTCACGCCGATACCGATCTGCTCGGCCTGGGCGTGAGTGCGATCAGCCACATCGGTGCCACCTACAGCCAGAATCCGCGCGATCTGCCGTCGTGGGAGGACGCGGTGGACCAGGGCCAACTGCCGGTCTGGCGCGGCGTGGCGTTGAGTGCCGACGACCAGCTGCGTGCGGAGCTGATCCAGCAGCTGATGTGCCAGGGCGAGGTGGATGGCGTGCTGCTGGGGCAGCGTCACGGCGTGGATTTCGAGCAGTACTTCGCCGAGGACCTGCGTTCGGTACAGCGGCTGCAGGAAGACGGCCTGGCCGAATACCGCGATGGCGTGGTGCGTGCCAGCGAACCTGGGCGACCATTGCTGCGGTTGCTGGCGATGTGCTTCGACCCGTACCTGCGTGCCGCGCACGAGCAACCGCGTTATTCGCGGGCGATCTGAAGGTAGCTTGTGCTGCGTTCGTGTGGTGCCCGGAGCCGGAATCAGAACCCTTTGTGCTGCAATGGTTTTGGCGAAAGGTGGGGAAATTATGGGGCAGCAACGCCGAGGAGATGATCTGGCCTTGGCACGGTGGGCGGGATTGCGCTTGTAGCCGAAATGCCGTTGGCTTGCATTCATAAAGTGCAACCGCCTAGCATTCTCCTACGGTAGGGGGGCTTATGACGGAAGATTTCGACCCAGTCGATGCAGCGACTCGTCTTTTCGAGGCGCTGGCGCAGCTTGTTGATGAATTTACTGAAAAATGGTCCGAGACGAAATTTGTAAGCTACGGCACCTATGGTCCCGTCATCGATGCGGATGATATCCGAGCAAACTTCGACATCATTCGTCAGCGCTACAAGGACTACGACTGGTCAACGGTTGATGTTGAGAGAGCGGCGGTCTTTCTGCCGGACTTGAAGGTCAAGACTGACGAAGCGCGCACCAGGCTCTTGCCATATTTACAGAGTGATCCGCAAGTGATCGCTTCACTGCAGGGACTGATGATCACGCTGGATGTGCAGCTCCAGAGTTTCCTGGATCCAAAGGTGGTCAGTCAGATATGGACCCTTCCAGGAGCGCTCAAGAAGGACATTGACACCGCAAGGAGACGTCTGGATAAGGCGAGTTGGGGTTTGGATGATGTCGATCGTAAGCTCGAAAGAATCGCGTCGGCGTACGATGTTGCAGCGAACCTTGATGCGACGAGGGAAGACCTTGAGCAGGCCTTGGATGACGCAAAGACGGCGAAGGAAAATGCGCTGAAGTGCGAAGGCGCTGCTGCGGAGGCCGTAGGAGGCGCCTCCGACAGCAAGGCGAGGATGGATGAGCTAATGCAAGAAGCAGAGCTCATGATGAAGAAGGTCGGTGCCGCCTACGCTGCTACAACATCTGAGGGACTCGCCAAATCTTTCGACTCCAAGGCTCGATCTCTGGGGAACTCGGTTTACTTGTGGGGAGGAGTGCTGGTTGTCGCTCTTGTCTCAGCAGTTGTCATTGGGTTCGTGCGATTCCCAACGATCTTGGATGCCGCAACGAAGGTAACCAACGGCGGCTGGCCCTTCCTCGTGGCGCAAGTTGCTCTGGCCACTCTGTCTTTAGCGGCTCCCGTTTGGCTAGCCTGGGTTGCCACCAAGCAAACCGGTCAACGATTTAGGCTGTCTGAGGACTATGCGTACAAGGCGGCTCTGGCTGCCGCCTATGAGGGCTATCGGGCCGAGGCAGCGCGCTTGGACGAGGTGCTTGAGGCTCAGTTGTTCTCTATTGCGATGAGTAGGCTTGATGAGATCCCGCTGCGACTCGTAGAGGATCAAGTGTCAGGCAGCCCATTCCATGAGCTGCTGACATCTAAGGAGCTCCACTTGGCCGTCCGCAGCGTCCCGGGGTTCCGTGAGCGACTGGTGGCGATATTTAGGCGGCAGAGGACGGAGTCTGAGCTTGGGAAGGCTGTCATCGCCGAAGCATTGGCCGAGAATGCTACTGGCGGGTGACCCTTCTTTGGTCATCCGCCCACCTCAGGACCTCAGACCTCTTCCACTTCTTCTCGTTTCCAATCTGAAGCGGGGCAGGGAAGCTGGGATGGCACGCTAGCCTTTCGAGGAACCCGCGCCGGTTGGGCTTCCCGTCCGGCGTCGTCAGGCCCAAGAGGACGGCACAGGAATCCGCGCTGAGCCAGCGTTCGCCCTCGATCATCGCGGCCAGGACCGTGATGGTCGGGTCAGGAGCAGACGATTCGGTCACGGCGCCTCCTCAGCCGAATCCAAGATGGTCGGAGCCGCCGTAGGCCGCCGCAAATGGGGCGCGTACTCAAGCCACAGCAGTGCCCCGGCCATCTCTTGGATGGTCTGCTCGAAGGAGTCTCCAGGCGCCACCGAATGGGCGACCTCCGGCCATTCCTGCCCCATCATCTGTGCCGATGCGCGCAGTTCTTTCTTCGCATCTACAAGCTTGCCCTCCAGGCGAGCTTCCGAGCAGATTTCACAGTGGAGCAGCTTATGAAGGAGCCGGGGCTTGTGATCGACAAGCTGTGGCTGAGCTATGAGCGCGCTGCCATTGATGCGGGCCTTCCGAAGCAGAGCTTGGGCGCGGAACTTGTGCTTGGCGGCTGGTCACCGAAAAGTGGGCGGATGGTGGCGACGGCCTACGCCAAGAACGACAGCACTACTCCCGCGATCGTGCAGCAGCTCGATGGGGGCCTGGCCTCGCCAGGTGAACCACTAAGAGGCCGTCCAGACAGTTTTGCGTCGGAGGACGTCTTGGCTGCGGCAAGGCTTCAGGCGAACTACCTCAACGAGGAGACGGGCCGGCAGGTCGCCGGCGGCCGTCTGCTGATTGGGCTCCTCCAGCAGGGCCACGCGGTGATGAAGGACCTTGGGGCGATATGAAGTAGTGTCCCCGCTCGCGCGGGGACGATAATGCTTGTAGTAGTCAGATGGGGATCAATAGCTCTTAAAGCACATCGCCTGAGAGCTTGGTGTTTGGATGCCGACTACTGGCAAACGTACTCCGTAGAGCTTTCGAAGAACCTGTCGTAATAGTCGTTGGGATTATCGCCAGAGCCGAAGTACACAAGCTCTGCACGGTAGTAGTTGGTGACCCCGTAAAGTCCCGGTGTACTACAGGTCGCCGGTATCGGACCCTGGTACTTCTGACCTGCGAAAACGTGGTGATATTCCTGGCAGGAATAGCCGCCGCCAACGCCTTGAGGATCTGGCCTACAGGTGCCGCCACCGTACTTCATGTTGTCAAAACCGGTGTATGCGTCCGTCGGGCACGAGCCAAGCCCTTCCGAACCCCAGTCGCCGTACAAATAAACTCCGCTCGGCCCGTCCACACCGCCCTGGCAAAAGTTGGTATACGCCACTGGATAAGGCTGGATAGTTTCCGAATCCACCCATAGCAGGCGGCCCGTTGGGACCCACTGACCGGCGAACGCGCTCTGGGCGAAGCCTACCGATAGCAATGCGAGTGACATGCCCAACATCAGGCGGCGCGGGGTGGAGCGGGCAGGCCTGCAATCGTTTTGCGTTGAGTTCACTTCCATCTCTCCATGAGTAGGGTAGTGCTGCACTGCTCGCGCAAGGTCGCAACAGTAAGACGGGGATGCAATCGGAAAACCGCCAACACGGCTGTAGGTGAAGCCCTACGCCGTAGTGCGAGAGGCACCCTTGCAGGGGAGTCTGAGTGGTTAAGAATGTCAATTGGTTGGATCGCAGTGGTTGAGACGGCCGGTCGTATCCTTCCTGCCATGATCTCCTCCACCTACCAAGGCTTCCGCACCGGGCCGATCCCGTCTGGGTGGGTCCAGACAGGGGAGCGGTGGGATTCGTGGTGGAATGGGCGTTCGGTCGCCAATATCACTCCGGCGCCCGGTCGCGGCGTCCGGCTTCACTTGGATGCGCGAAAGATCTTCGAGACCAAGAAGGTTTTTGCCGCCAGCGTGTCTCAGGGTAAGCGCTACGCCGAGCGCTGGTGCGCCGCCAGGCTGTATCCGGAGATGCGCCTGCGCGCGGCCGTGGCTAGGTTGCTGGATGCCCCCCCAAGCGAACCGCTTGAACCGCTGCCCGGCCTGCCGCCGACCTGTGAGCAGCAGCAACAGGCCCGGCGCCTGGCCGAGGCGACGGTCGCCGCTACGGCACGCGTCAAGGAAGCACTGGAGCCGCCCAAGCCGCCGGCAGCCAAGCCCCGGCCGAAGGACGCCCGCAAGGCCTGGGCCGGTCCGCGAAATGTCGAAAAAGTTCAGCTTTGATGCGTTGATTTACGCGTTTGTTCTGCTAGACGCCGCCGTCTTTACATTGTTGCCAATGTGCGTAGTGATTCCCTTTTCTTTGTATATGCTCTCATAAACAATCTTGATGGCACATCGGTCTAGAGCTTGATAGACCGCATTCCACTCGTTCTCATTGTCGGAATGAATTTTAAGCATTTTTTGCTCGGCTCCTGCTGCGATGGCTGCGTCCTTTTCTAGGATCATCCAACTGTACTTGGTTCCCTTTGAGGTGCCTGCGCACAAGTGACTTGAAAACGAGTCTGATTCTTTCTCGATCAGTAGGTTGTAAGTCTCTCCGTCAAAAATGGCTTCAGCCTCTTTAAGGAATGCTGGGCCGAGACCATGATTCGACAGGTACAAGGACATGCTTGGTCCGTCAAGGATCGTGTTAAGTGCTGGCTTGGAGCTGAGGCGATTATGACTTCTTTGAAGGATGCTTGAATAAATCGTAGCGAAAAGAGCTAGCAGGGCGATGAAGGCAGAAATGATTGCCACCCAGTCAGACGATGAGAGTGTGTCTGGCGACGGATGTTCGCTCTGAATAATGTACTTTACTGTCCTGGTAATGGTGTTACTTCCGTTGTTCATCACTTGTCTCTGGCGTAGTGGAATGCAGCGGAGGTGTCGCTGTCACCTTCCGGACCAAGATGTGTATAGTGCTTTTCTGTCGAGGTGTGCGCCGTTTCACATCTTGAGTGCGGTATGTAAGCAGCCTCTCTGATGATGGGGCACGATGAGCGCATCATCCCAGCTGACGGGCGATCTCAGAAGCAGGCTCGTGGTAGTAGATCATCAAAGACTTGAGGTCCCGATGTCCGATGATTCGGGCCAGCTGGAGGATGTCCAACTTTTTTGAGAGCCTCCAGATGGCCTCAGCTCGGCTGTCGTGGAAGTGCACTTCGCGATGGCCCGTCGAGTCGCGGACCTTTCGCCCCGCGCGTCGCCGTTCTTCGTTTTCGGCAAGTGCACGTACTGCTCGGACAGATGCACATTCGGCCAAGTCAGTGAGAGGAGCTCACCGGACCGCATTGCGGTCTCAAGCGCTAGGAGGAACGCCAAGCCCGTCCGCTGGGTGGCCGTCTCCGCGGACAGACCCTTGTCGAGCCCGAACGCTGCGATCAGGTCGGCTTCCTCAGTTGGAGATACGCGTCGCGCGCGGCCTTTAGGCTGCTGCGGCCAGCGAACGTCCGACATGGGGTTTTGCTTGATCCACTTCCATTCCCGGCGCGCAGTCTCGAATACGGACCGCATCAGGTTCATTTCGCGAGCAACCGTCCCAGGCTTGACCTGCCTAAGCCTTCCATCCCGCCAAGCGATGATGTCCGAACTGCTGACTGTCGCAATTCGCCTGTCCAAGAGAGGCAGCGATCGTTCCCAAGCAGCGATGCGTACCGACTCCCACCGTTCGCCAGCTCGCTTGGGCGCCTCTTCCTTGACGTAGCGGCGCATGGCGTCGCGCAGCGACTTGTCGGGCAGCTTCCCACCTCGAAGTTCTGCCTCTCGCTCAAGAGCCCACTTCGCTGCTTCTTGCTGTGCTTGGTAGTGGAGTCGCGAACGACCGCCACATACACCTGCACGCGCCACTTGTTCTCCGATCTTTGGATGCTGGCCATGGCCGCATCATATGGGGAATTCTTGGGGAGAGTAGCCGGGCAAGTCCGGGCAAATCGTGGTGATCGCGGAAATTCCGATCACCCAAAGTGCCTGATTTCGTGCCGAATCGGGGTGAACACGTTGGCTCCCCAAAACATGCAATGGTGCCCGGAGCCGGAATCGAACCGGCATGGGGTTGCCCCCGGCGGATTTTAAGTCCGATGCGTCTACCAGTTTCGCCATCCGGGCCTGCAGCGCGGCGCCGATTGTAGCCCACCTGCGGTGCCGCGACCGGATTGCATCACGGCGGCGGCGTGCTTAACTGTCGATCGCATTCATGTCATAGTCCCTGCCATCGTTCCCAGGGGGGGAGCCACCTGATGTCGCTGCACGCGATTGCCTATGCCAGTGAGGCCCGCGCCGATCTGCAGACAACCGATCTTGACCGCCTGCTGGCCGACGCCACGGCATTCAATCGTGTAGCCGGTGTCACCGGTGTCCTGATGTTCGACGGAGCACGCTTCCTGCAGTATCTCGAGGGCCCGGAGGACGGCATCGATTCGGTGTTCCAGCGCATCCTCAACGCGCGCAGCCACGTGCAGCTGAAAGTGCTGTGCCGTGCACCCGTGGTGCAGCGCGCATTTCCGCGCTGGTCGATGGGCACGCGGCGGATCGAGCCGGAGCTGCTGGCGCAGATTGTCGATGCCGCGTGGCCCGGCTTCCTGCTTGGCAGCGGTGGATTCGAGCGCCTGCTGCAGGCCTGGACCGGCGCCGACGGTGAACTGGAACCGGCCGCGGTGGCGTTGGGGTCCTGAGCCCGCCTTGGCGGCAGGGCGCCGGGGCCGGTAGGCTGTAGCCTTTCTGGCGCAGGTTTCCCGGAGTGGTGCAGCAGATGAGTGTGTTGGCCGAAGCCATGGCAGCGTATGTGCGATCGCATCCGTTGCACGGGATGTGCCGATGAGTGCGCCGGTTGCGGCGGCCAGCGCCCCCCGGTTTGCGGTGATCGGCCTGGGTTATGTCGGCCTGCCTTTGGCGGCGGCGTTTGGCCGGCAGTGGCCGACGTTGGGCTTCGATATCGATGCCGGTCGCATCGCCGAGCTGCGCAGCGGCCAGGACCACACGCTGGAAATGGAAGCCGACGAGCTGGCCAGTGCGCAGCTTCTGCAGTACGGCAGCGATCCGGCATTGCTCGATGCCTGCAATGTCTACATCGTCACCGTGCCGACCCCGATCGATGCTTACGAGCAGCCTGACCTGGAGCCCCTGCGTTCGGCGACACGACTGATTGCCAGTCATCTTCGCGCCGGCGATCTGGTGATCTACGAGTCCACGGTGTACCCCGGCACCACCGAGGAAGTGTGCGTGCCGCTGCTGGAACAGGGGTCGGGCCTGCGCTTCAACGAAGACTTCTATTGCGGCTACAGCCCGGAACGGGTCAGTCCCGGCGACCGCCAGCGGCGCCTGGCCGACATCCGCAAGATCACTTCCGGCTCGACACCGGAAGTCGCTGTGGTGATTGATGGTCTCTACCAGCGCATCATCGCCGCCGGTACGTTCCCGGCCCCTTCGATGCGCGTGGCTGAAGCGGCCAAGGTGGTCGAGAACATCCAGCGCGACGTCAACATCGCGCTGGTCAACGAGCTTGCCCTGATATTCGATCGGCTCGGCATCGATACCCAGGACGTGCTCGACGCCGCCGGCAGCAAGTGGAATTTCCTGCCGTTCCGGCCGGGGCTGGTCGGCGGTCACTGCATCGGCGTCGATCCGTATTACCTGCTGCACAAGTCAGAGAGCGTGGGCTACCACCCGGACCTGATCCACACCGCACGGCAGGTCAACAACCGCGTCGGCGAGCACGTGGCCGCGCGGGTGCTGGCGATGCTGGCCGAGCGTGGCCGTGCGCCGGCGGACGCACGCATCCTGGTGCTGGGCGTGACCTTCAAGGAGGATTGCCCGGACCTGCGCAACAGCCGCGCGCTGGAACTGGCGCAACGGCTGCGCGATGCCGGCGCGCAGGTAGAGGTCAGCGACCCGTGGGTCGGCCCGGCGGCATTGACCGGCGAGGGCCTGGATTGGCTGGCCGAGCCCGGGGCAGGGCGCTATGACGCGGTGGTGCTGGCGGTGGCCCACGCCCGTTTCAAGGCGATGGATGAATCCGCAATCCGGGGGCTATTGGCGCCGGGTGGCCTGGTCTACGACGTGAAATCGGCCTGGCCGCGCAACGTGGTTGACGATCGCTTGTAAGCCCGGGCAGCGAACGGCGCGGTAGACTCGGGGCAGTTGCAACCGAGGAAAGCTATGCACCGGTATATCGTCTACCTGCTCGCCATCCTGATGTTCCCGATATGCCTGTGGCTGGCCACGATCTGGCCGGCCTGGTATTGGGGCGTCGGCCTGACTGCCGCGATGGTGGCGCTGGGGACCTGGGACCTGCTGCAGAAGCGCAGCACGCTGCGTCGCAATTATCCGGTGATGGCGCACTTCCGCTACGGGCTGGAATCGATCGGCCCGGAGATCCGCCAGTACTTCGTGCAGAGCGACCTGGAAGACGTGCCGTTCTCGCGCCAGCAGCGGGCACTGATCTACCAGCGCGCCAAGAACGAGATGGACACGGTGCCGTTCGGCACCCTGCGCAGCACCTATGCGGTGGACTACGAGTGGATCAATCATTCACTGGCACCGACCGCCATCGCCAAGCATGACTTCCGCGTGTTGATCGGCCCGAACTGTGCCAAGCCCTATTCGGCCAGCGTGTTCAACATCTCGGCGATGAGCTTCGGTTCACTGTCGGCCAATGCCATCCGCGCGCTGAACGAAGGCGCGCGCCAGGGCGGCTTCTATCACGACACCGGCGAGGGTTCGATCTCGCCCTACCACCGCGAGATGGGCGGTGACCTGGTATGGGAGATCGGCTCGGGCTACTTCGGTTGCCGTGACGAGAAGGGCGGTTTCAGCGAGGAGCGCTTCGTTGCCAATGCCACCCATGATCAGGTCAAGATGATCGAGATCAAGCTGTCGCAGGGCGCCAAGCCCGGCCACGGTGGCGTGCTGCCGGCGCCGAAGGTGACCGCCGAGATCTCGGTGACGCGTGGCGTGCCGATGGGAGTGGACTGCGTGTCGCCGTCGCGTCACTCGGCGTTCTCGACGCCGGTTGAGCTGCTGCAGTTCGTCGCGCGCCTGCGCGAGCTGTCCGGTGGCAAGCCGGTCGGCTTCAAGCTGGCCATCGGCCACCCGTGGGAATGGTTCGGCATTGCCAAGGCGATGCAGGAAACCGGGTTGCTGCCGGATTTCATCGTGGTCGACGGCGCGGAGGGCGGCACGGGTGCGGCACCGGCCGAGTTTGTCGACCATGTCGGCGTGCCGATGCACGAGGCGCTGCTGCTGGTGCACAACACCCTGGTCGGCCTCGATCTGCGCGATCGCATCCGCATCGGTGCGGCCGGCAAGATCACCAGTGCGTTCGACATCGCGCGGACCATCGCGCTGGGGGCCGACTGGTGCAATGCCGGCCGAGGCTTCATGTTCGCGCTGGGCTGCATCCAATCACTGAGCTGCCATACCGACAAGTGCCCGACCGGTATCGCGACCCAGGATCCCGCGCGCTGGAAGCATCTGGATGCACCGGACAAGGCCACCCGTGTGTACAGCTACCACGAGCACACGCTGCATGCGTTGAAGGAACTGCTGTGTGCCGCGGGCCTGAACGATCCGGCCGAACTGGGGCCGGAGCACATCCTGCGTCGTGTCTCGCCGGTGGAGATCCGTTCGCTGGCCTCGCTGTACCGTTACCTGGAACCGGGCGAGCTGCTGCACAAGGTGCCCGACCATGCGGTGTTCCATGCGTTCTGGGCCGATGCACGCAGCGATTCCTTCCAGCCGCCGCCGAAGATCCAGGCACTGCGTGCCAGCAAGTCGCGATAACGGCTCTGTAGAGTCGAGCCATGCTCGACTGCCTTTCGATCAGGCATCGCGACGTTGGAACGAAGAACAGCCGAGCATGGGCTCGGCTCTACAAGGAGAGTCATGCAGTTCAGGACCGGCACCATGGATGATGTGACCACGCTGTGGGCGCTGCGAACGCGTTGCGTGCGGGAGACCTGCAGCAGTCATTACCCGCCTGAGGTCATTGCGCCCTGGTCTGCCTCGCCGCCACCGTCGCAGTACGCGCGGCTGTTGTCGCAGGGTGGCTGCGTGGTGGCCGAGGACGAGCAGGGCGGTCTGCTCGGCTTTGGCGTGTTCGATGCCGATGCCAATGAAGTCGATGCGTTGTTCGTCGATCCGGATCGTGGCGGCAAGGGCATCGGCCAGGCGCTGATGCAGCGCCTGCTGGCGATGGCCGATCCTGGGCGCGAGGTGGTGCTGTCAGCCTCGCTCAACGCCGTGCCGTTCTATCAGCGGCAGGGGTTCATCAGTGTGCGCGAAGAGGCCTACCCGCATCCCAGCGGCGTGGCGCTGGCTTCGGTGAGCATGCGCCGGCCGTGGTGAGTGCCCGTTTTCTGCGTTCTGTAGAGCCGAGCCCACGCTCGGCTGCTTTTGATTCAAGCCGAGCGTGGGCTCGGCTCTACAGGCAGCGCAGTCGAGCATGGCTCGACGCTACAAGGCAGGCGTCACCGCTCCGCCAGCCACCCGATCACGCCTTCCGCAGCGCGCAGGCCACTGGCGTAGCACGCGGTCAGCAGGTAGCCACCCGTCGGTGCCTCCCAGTCCAGCATCTCGCCGGCACAGAACACGCCGGGCACTGCCCGCAGCATCAGGCCATCATCCAGCGCACCCAAGCGCACGCCGCCGGCGGTGCTGATCACTTCGGCCATCGGCCGGGGACGCAGCAGGCGCAGCGGCAGGCGCTTGAGCGTAGCCGCCACGGCAGGCAGATCATTGCCCGCTTCTTTACCCAGAATCTCGAACACCAGCGCGGCTTTCACTGCATCCAGGCCGGCCTGGCGGCGCAGGTGCTCGCCGAAGCTGCGGCCCTTGCGCGGGCGTGACAGATCGGCCAGCAGGCGCGCCTCGTCACGGCCCGGCACCAGGTCCAGCCACAGCATCGCGTGGCCATCGCGGTTGATGGTCTCGCGCAGGTCCGCCGCCAACGCATAGATCAGGCTGCCTTCGATGCCGTACTCGCTGGCCACGCATTCGCCCTGCAGCGACTGTGGCTGTCCGGCCAGGTCGATCCAGTGCGCGACCACCGGCTTCAACGGCGCGCCGGCATTGCGCTGGGCGAAGAATGGGGTCCAATCCACGTCGAACCCGCAGTTGGCCGACTGCAGTGGTGCGATGTCCACGCCACGGGCCTGCAGTGGCGAGACCCAGGTGCCGTCGCTGCCCAGCTGCGGCCAGCTGCCGCCGCCCATGGCCAGCAGGGTGGCATCGGCATGTACTTCAACGGCGCCGTCTTCGGTTTCAAAGCGCAAGGCGCCGTCGTCACGCCAGCCGATCCAGCGGTGGTTGGCGTGCAGGCGCACACCCTGTTCCTTCAACCGGCGCACCCAGCCGCGCAGCAGCGGCGCTGCCTTGCGGTCGACCGGGAACACGCGGCCAGAGCTGCCCACGTAGGTCTCCACGCCGAAGCCGGCGGCCCAGTCACGCAGTGCCTGCGCGTCGAAGTCATCCAGCCAGCTGCCGACCACGGCAGCCTGCTCGCGGTAGCGGCTGTCGAACAACGGCCGCGGATCGGAATGGGTGAGGTTGAGTCCGCCCTTGCCGGCGATCAGGAACTTGCGTCCGGGCGATCCCTTTGCCTCGTACAGGTCGACTTCCAGCCCAGCGGCGCGCAGGCGCTCGGCGGCGAACAGGCCGGCCGGGCCACCGCCGATGACGGCGACCCGATGGGGCAGTGCGGTATTACGGTTTGACATCGAGCAGCTCGACGTCGAACACCAGCGACGAGCCAGCCGGAATCGGGCCAACCCGGCGGTCGCCGTAGCCGTAGTCCGGCGGGATCATCAGCGTGCGCTTGCCGCCGACCTTCATGCCGGCCACGCCCTCATCCCAGCCGCGGATGACCTGGCCGGCGCCGAGTGCGAAGGTGAACGGTTCGCCACGGCTGACCGAGCTGTCGAAGGTCTTGCCGTGCTTGGTCTCGGTGCGGTTGTCGTAGATCCAGCCGGTGTAGTGCACGGTGACCTTGTTGCCGGCAACGGCCTCGGTGCCGGTGCCTGGGACGGTATCGATGCGCTCGAAGGTGGTCAGGGTGCCACCCGGCGGCGGGCCGGACGGTTCGGTCGAGCAGCCAACGGCGGCGAGGGACAGCAGCAGGGGAAGCAGCAGGCGGCGCATCGGGCGTCTCCGGAAGGGCGCAGGGCGAGGGCGGCAAGGGTAGCGCATCGGCGCCGGGTATCATGGGGGCATGGCAAAACTCCTGCTCAATCTGCGCAATGTCGGTGACGACGAATATGCCGATGTCTGCACGCTGCTCGACCAGCACGGCATCGCCTGGTATCGCACCGAACCCAGCCCCTGGGGCATTTCCAACGGCGGCCTGTGGCTGCGCGAGGACGCCGATCATCCGCGTGCGAAGGCGCTGATGGCGGAGTATCAGGCCGAACGCGGGCCGCGGATCCGTGCCGAGCGCGAGCAGGCGTTGCGCGAGGGGACGGCGGAGACGTTCGGCAGCCTGTTCCGGCGCCGACCGGGGTATGTGGTGCTGGTGCTGCTGGCGATGGCCGGTGCGGCGGCGCTGGTGCTGCTGCCGTTCGTGTTGTTGCGGGGATAAGGGGGTTCGGCCGGGTTGCACCCGGCACCCGCAGAGGCAACGGCAACGGCAAAAGCTGGTTCCCGTGGGATGGCGCGGCTGTTGGTAGGTGTCGACCTTGGTCGACACAGCAGACCCACGCCATGCGTGGATGAACGGGTAAATCTGACCCTGGGGCACTCTGGCGCTAAAATGGCGGGATGATCGCCAATACCGCTGCCTACCATTTCGCCGTCATCGACGCTCCCCAGGCCCTCTGCGACCAGCTGCTGGCGCGTGCCGAGGCGGCGGAGCTGCGCGGCACGATCCTGGTGGCGGGCGAGGGGCTGAACCTGTTCCTGGCCGGTGCGCCAGAGGCGGTCGAGGGTTTCTACGTGGCACTGCGTTCTGACGCGCGCTTTGCCGATATGCGGGTCAAGACCAGCCTCAGTGAGCATCAGCCGTTCGCGCGGCTGAAGGCCAAGGTGAAGGACGAGATCATCAGCTTCCGCCGTGACGACGGCCAGCCATTGGACTATCCGCGCGCGCCGGCGATCGATCCGGCCACGGTGCAGCGCTGGTTGCGGCAGGGGCATGATGACGCCGGCAAGCCGGTGGTGATGCTCGATACGCGCAACCTGCAGGAAGTGGAGTACGGCACCTTCAAGGATGCGCTGGTGCTGCCCATCCACAAGTTCACCGACCTGCCCGAGGCGCTGGCGCCGCACCGCGAAGCGCTGAAGGACAGCACCGTGGTCAGTTTCTGCACCGGCGGCATCCGCTGCGAGAAGGCCGCGCTGTGGATGTTCAATGACGGCATGGACAATGTGCTGCAGCTCGATGGCGGCATCCTCGGCTACTTCGAGGAGGTGGGTGGCGAAGGCTACGAAGGCCGCTGCTTCGTGTTCGATGAGCGCGTGGCGCTGGACGCCGAGCTGAAGCCGATGGTGGACCAGCCGCTGCCGGAGCCGCGCCCCAGCGCGTTCTGACCGCGCTTCTGTAGCGCCGAGCCCATGCTCGGCCGCTGTTGGTCGACGAAAGGCAGCCGAGCATGGGCTCGGCTCTACACGATCCGGTGGGCGCTGGACCTGCCCCACGGGAATCAGCATCCCGCCACCGTCACTGGCCGCGGCGCCTGGCCGTCCCCATGCATGGGGGATCCTGTGACGGAAAAACGCCTGATGATCCCGTTGTCGATCCTTGACCTGGCCCCGGTCTGCGAGGGCAGTGACACCACAGCCGCTTTCGCCAACATGCTGGAACTGGCCCAGCACGCCGATGCGCTGGGCTACCGCCGCTACTGGCTGGCCGAACACCACAACATGCCCGGCATCGCCAGCGCGGCCACCGCTGTGCTGATCGGCCATGTGGCCGGGGGCACAAAGCGCATCCGCGTCGGTGCCGGCGGCATCATGCTGCCCAACCATGCGCCGCTGCAGGTGGCCGAACAGTTCGGCACGCTGGCCTCGCTGTATCCGGACCGCATCGACCTCGGCCTGGGCCGTGCGCCCGGCACCGATCAGCCGACCGCGCGTGCACTACGCCGCTACTTCGACAGCGCCGACCAGTTCCCCCAGGATGTGCGCGAGCTGCTGCACTACTTTGAGCCGGTGCAGCCCGGGCAGGCGGTGCAGGCGGTTCCGGGTGGTGGCCTGCGGGTGCCGACCTGGATCCTCGGTTCCAGCCTGTTCGGTGCGCGCATGGCCGCCTCGATGGGCCTGCCGTATGCGTTCGCCTCGCACTTCGCGCCCGACGTGATGGACGAAGCGTTGGCGGTGTATCGCCGTGAATTCCGCCCCTCGGCCACGCTGAAGCAGCCGCACGCGATGCTGGCCCTGAACGTCGTTGCCAGCGACAGCGAGGCCGAATCGCGCCGCCTGTTCACCAGCCAGCAGCAGAGTTTCGTGAACCTGCGTCGCGGCCGGCCGGGCAAGATTCCGGCACCCATCGACGACATCGAGTCCTTCTGGGAGCCGCACGAAAAACTGGGCGTGGAGCGGGCATTGGCCTGCACCGTGCTGGGCGATCCGAAGCAGGTGGCCGAAGGCATCGCAGCCTTCGTCGACCGGCACAAGCCGGACGAGCTGATGCTCACCGCCAACCTGTACGACCACCGCGCGCGCCTGCGTTCGTTCGAACTGGCGATGCAGGCCTGGCACGCCCGCCACGCGGGCTGAACAATTGCGTCACGGCCTGTTGCGGCCGATCCGCGTCTGATGGGGGCTCCCACTTCTGGAGTCCCCACCATGGCCGAGACCCGTGCCGAACACATTGCCCAACTGGCCGAGCTGATCAAGGACGTGGAGGTGGCCATGTTCACCACCACCGGCGTCGACGGGCGACTCTACAGCCGGCCGCTGGCCACCCAGCAGGTCGCCTTCGACGGTGACCTGTGGTTCGTGATCACCGGCGACAGCCCGAAGGTGGCCGAGATCGCGCTCGATCCGCGCGTCAACGTGGCCTACGCCTCGCCCTCGAAGAACACCTACGTGTCGGTGGCGGGGCGGGCACGCGTGGTCGATGATCGCGCGAAGATCGAGGAGCTGTGGTCACCGGCGATGAAGCTGTTCTTCCCCGGTGGCAAGGATGACCCCAACCTTCGCCTGATCCATGTGCGCGCCGACAGTGCCGAATACTGGGATGGCCCGGGCACTCTGCTGGGCACGGCGCTGAGTTTCGTTCTGTCGGCGGTGCAGGACGAACCGGCGGCGTTGGCCGACAACGGATTCATCGATCTGCGCTGAGGGCTTCGGCCCGCCGGGCCATGCCCGGCGGGCGCTGGAACAGCAATCAGAACCAGCGCTGGAACAGTTCCACCGTATAGCCCACCAGCTGCCCCGAACTGAAACCGAAGAACGCGATCGCTGCCAGCGCCGCGATCCAGTTGAACAGCATCAGCGCGCCATCGCGTTCCAGCAGCGCCAACGAGAACAGAAGCAGCTGGAAGCCGAACAGGAAGTTGGTGAAGGGAATCGGCAGCGACAGCAGCAGGCCCAGCAACACCAGCAGCAGGCCGCTGAAGGCGTGGGCGGGCAGCGGTGTCAGCAGCTGCGGCAGGCGCGGTTTCAGCATCTTGTCCAGGCGCCGCAGCGGGCGGTCGATGCGGTCCAGGAAGCGATGCATGGTGCCGCGCTTCGGCCCGCGGCGGGCAATGAAGCCCGGCAGCCACGGCCGGCGCAGGCAGAACAGCATCTGCAGGCCGATCAGGATCACCAGTGGACCGCTGACCGCACCGCCCATGCCCGGAATCGGAATGAACGAGGGCAGGATGGCCACGAACAGGAACACGCCGAACGCGCCCTGCTGCAGGTTGCACAGGATCTGGCCCAGCGGCATGTGCTCGGCCGGATCGCCGGAGGCGAACATCTCCAGCAGGGTGCGGATGCCTTCGTTGCGGTAAGCCGGGCGCTCGGCGCCCGGACCCTGGCCGGCCTCAGGCGGTGAGCTCATCGGCCTGCTCGTCGGACAGCGTGCGCAGCAGCAGCTTGTCCACGCGCGCACCGTCCAGGTCGACCACTTCGAAGCGCCAGCCAGCCCAGTCGAAGTACTCGCCGGCGTGCGGAATGCGGCCGAAGTAGTGGATGCACATGCCGGCCAGCGTGTAGTAGTCGCCGTCCTCGGCGTCGGGCAGGTCGTTGCTGCCGATCAGTTCGCGCACGTCTTCGATCGGCAGTGAGCCGTCCACCAGCAGCGAGCCGTCCTCGCGGGTCACCACCAGCGCATCTTCGTCGGCGTTCTCCACCGCCTGCAGGCGGCCGACCACGGCACCCATCAGGTCGCTGATGGTCACCAGGCCCTGGATCTCGCCGTACTCGTCCACCACCAGCGCCATCGACTGCTGTTCCTCGCGGAAGATCTCCAGCAGCTTCATCGCGTGGGTTGATTCGGAAACGTACAGCGGTTCGCGCAGGGTCTGGAACAGCGCGTTGTCGCCGCGCGCCATGCGCGTGGCCAGCGATTTCAGTTCGAGCACGCCGACCACGTCCATGTCGTTGTCGCGGTACACCGGGTACCGCGAGAACTCGTGCTCGGCCATGATTTCCAGGTTGCGCTCCAGCCCGGCCTGGGTGTCGAGCCAGGCGATGCGGTTGCGCGGGGTCATCAGGCTGTCGGCGGTGCGGTCGCCAAGGCGCATCACGCGGTTCATCATGTCGCGCTCGTGGGCGTCGATCACCCCGGCCTCGTGGCTCTCGGCCACCAGCATGCGGATCTCTTCTTCGGTCACCGAGGCGACTTCATCCTTGCCCAGGCCGAACAGGCGCAGCACCAGCTGGGTGGTCTTGGACAACAGCCAGACGAAGGGCAGGGCCAGCTTGGCCAGCCAGCTCATCGGCATGGCAACCAGGCCAGCGATGGCTTCCGAGCGGGTCAGTGCCAGGCGCTTGGGCACAAGTTCGCCGAAGATCAGCGTGATGAAGGTGATCAGGCTGACCGCCAGCGTGGTACCGACATTGCCGGCGTAGGCAAAGCCCGGCATCAGGCCCTGGATCCAGCCTGCAAAGGCCTCGCCCAGCGCTTCACCGCCGAGGTAGCCGGTCAGCACGCCGATCACGGTGATGCCGATCTGCACGGTGGACAGGAAGCTCTCCGGCTTCTCCGACAGCTCCAGCGCCTTGGCGGCACGTTTGGAGGTGGCGGCCATCTGCTTCAGGCGGCTCTTGCGCGAGGTCATGACCGACATCTCGGACATGGCGAAGAAGCCGTTCAGCAGAACCAGCGCGAAGACAATCAGGATCATTTCAAACACGGGCATCGTCCCCGGTTGGTGGCAGGGAGGGCGGGTGCTTGCGATGGCGGCTGGCGCTCAGGAACAGGGTCCGGCGCGGCGCAGGGGGATAAGGGTCGTCGTCCATAAGGTGCGCCCGAAGGCGCGCTGGCATCTTAGCAAAGGGGCGTGGCAGGGTGGCAACCGCCTGTTCAGGTTGGGGGTTCCAGAGCCCCGAAAGGGGGCAGGGATACCCGTGATGGTCATCTAGCCGTCATAATTCCGTCTGGTGCCGTCCTTCCCGCGACGGCTGACAGGTTTCTCAATGTTCTCTCTGCAGACCATTTTCGGTTCCGGCAAACAGTTCTACACCCTGCTCGATGAGGCTGCCGTCGCGGCTTCCGACGCCGCCAAGGCGCTGCATTCCATGCTGCGCGAGGCCGACCGCCAGCCCGCGCTGGACGCTTTCAAGCTGGCCCGCCTGCGCGAACGCGCGGCCTCGGACAAGATCAGCCAGGCGCTGGTGGACAGCTTCATGACCCCGATCGAGCGCGAAGACATCGAAGCGCTGGGCTCGGCCCTGTACAAGATTCCGAAGCAGATCGAGAAGTTCGCCGATCGCTATTCGCTGGCCACGACCCACCTGGAACACATCGACTTCGCGCCGCGCGCGGCGATGCTGGAACAGGCTGCCGGCGTGGTGGTGGAGATGGTGGCCGACCTGCGCCACATGAACCTGGACCGGATGACCGCGCTCAACGAGAAGCTGCGCTCGCTGGAGAACGAGGCCGACCGCCTGATGCTCGAGTTGTACCGCGACATCTACTCCTGTCGCCTGGACAACCTGCAGATGTTCCTGCTGAAGGAATTCTTCGAGATCCTGGAAAAGGCCATCGACCGTTGCCGCGAGGCTGGCGTGGTGGCGTACCAGATCGTGTTGAAGAACAGCTGACGGACGCCGCCGCATGTTGACCCTTGTCCTGGTGGTGATCCTGGCCGCACTCGTTTTCGAGTTCATCAACGGCTTCCACGACACCGCCAACTCCATTGCCACCGTGGTGGCGACCAAGGTGCTCTCGCCCGGTTGGGCGGTGATGCTGGCCGCCTTCATGAACCTCATCGGCGCGTTGACCGGTACCGCGGTGGCGCTGACCATCGCGTCTGGCCTGCTCAACACCAACGTGGTCGACGTCACCCCGCAGGTGATCCTGTGCGCCCTGCTGGGCGGCATCATCTGGAACCTGATCACCTGGTGGAAGGGCCTGCCGTCCTCGTCCTCGCACGCCCTGATCGGTGGCCTCTGCGGCGCCGGCCTGGCTGCGGCCCACAACAACTGGGACGCCCTGATCTGGTCCGAGCGCCTGGGCAGCTGGGCGCAGAACAAGGGCCTGTTGTGGAAGGTGTTCGTGCCGATGATCACCTCGCCGATCGCCGGCTTCCTGCTCGGCATCGTGGTGATGGTGCTGCTGTGGGGCCTGATTGCCGGCCTGGCCAAGATCGGTGGTGCCATCGGCCGCCTGGCCCGCCCGCGCATTGTCAACGCGTTCTTCGGCAAGGCGCAGATCGCTTCCGCGGCCTACATGGGCTTCGCCCACGGCCACAACGACGCGCAGAAGACCATGGGCATCATCGCCATGACCCTGATCGGTGCCGAAGCCACCGGCGCACTGAACGACCTGCCGTCCTGGCTGGCCTTCATGCACCCGGACGCGCACGCCGGTGACGGCATCGCGATGTGGATCGTGCTGACCTGTGCGGTGGTGATGGCTGCTGGTACCGCTTCGGGTGGCTGGAAGATCATCAAGACCCTGGGCCACAAGATGGTCAAGCTGCACCCGATCCACGGCTTCGCCGCGGAGACCAGCTCGGCCACCATCCTGACCCTGGCCGCCCACTTCGGCATGCCGGTCTCGACCACGCACAGCATCTCCACCGCGATCATGGGCGTCGGCTTCGCCAAGAACCCGCGCTCCCTGAAATTCGGCGTGATCGAACGCATCGTCTGGGCCTGGATCCTGACCATCCCGGCTGCAGGTGGCTGTGCGTACCTGATCCTGAAGCTGTTCGAGCTGTTCGGCTGGACCTGATCGCCACGCCAAGGTTGCAAACGAAAAAGCCCGCCGATATCCGGCGGGCTTTTTCATGGGCAAAGAATTTTTCCGCACACATCGTGTCGACCAAGGTCGACACCTACCAGAGCAGAAGCAGGGATCCGATCCCGTGCCGACCAACGGTCGGCACCCACCAACAGTCGGCACCCACCAACAGCAGCAGGAACCTGTCAGCGGCGGGGTGGGGTGGATATGCAGGACCGTTGGCGCCATGGATGGCGCCATCGAGCCCCCATGGACGGGTTTACGGCGTGTCCTGCATATCCACCCCACCTCGCCAGCCCTCAGGAAGCCAGCTTTTGCCGTTGCCGTTGCCGTCAGCGGGTGCCGGGCCGCAGGCCCGGCCGAACCCCTCAATTACGTTGGAACAACGCCTGCACATCCCTGCGGAAGGCCGCCTGGCTGTCGGCCCGGCTGTAGAACATGTGCCCGCCCGGATAACTGCGCACCTGCACCCGGTCCGGATTGCTGCCCATCGCCGGCATCTGGTCCACCGTCAGGATCGACCCCATGAACGGGCACGACAGGTCGTTCCAGCCATGCACGATCAGCACCTGCAGATGCGGATCGATCGCCACCGCCTGGCGCAGCTGGGTCACCGCGCCCTGGCGCAGCTCGCCGTTGCGGTCCCACAGCCGGTTCACGTCGTAATTCAGCGCCTGGTAGCGCGCATCCACCTTCCAGCCGACCACGCGCGTCACGAAGTCGACCATCGCCGTGGTGGTCGGCGCAATGATGCTGTCCAGCAACGGATCATTGGCGCGCTGCTCCGGATCATTCGGGAACGGATCGAACGCGGTCACGTTCGAGTCGTAGCGGCTGCCCAGCGTGCCCTTGTCGCGGAACACCTCACGCAGATAGGCCTGCGTCTCCAGGCGGCCACCGGCGCGGCGCACGAACTGCGGGTCCAGCCCGGTCAGCTCGGTTACCCGGCGCAGCATCGCCTCGGTCGCCTGCGGGTCGCTGCGGCCCTTCATCAGCGCGGTGGCGTAGTCGCCACGGGTGTACTCCACCACGTCACGCATCGCTGCATCGGTCAGCTTGCCCTGGCGCTCCAGGTGCGCGGCGGCGATCGACGGCAGTGTCTGCATCCATGCCATCGGCGAGACATCGGCGTTGTCTTCCAGGGTCGGGCTCAGGTAGGGCGAGACCAGCACCAGGCCGTTCATCGCCACGCCCAGCCGCGTCTGCAGGAAGTGGGTGATGCGGGGGCCACGGTAGCCACCGTAGCTCTCGCCGGTCAGGTACTTGCGTGCGCCCATGCGCTGGTTGCGCAGCAGCCAGTCGTAGATCGAGCGCGACAGGTACTCGATGTCAGCGCTGGGGTTGTACAGCTGCTTCTTCGCTTCGTCATCGCCGATGCGCGCGCGGCTGAAGCCGGTGCCGACCGGATCGATGAACACCAGGTCGGTGAAGTCCAGCCAGGTGCCGGGGTTGTCGTGCAGCGTGGCGGGTGCCGAGGCGCTGTCACCCTCGGAGCCGAAGGTCACCACCTTGGGTCCGATCGCGCCCATGTTGAGGTAGACCGACGATGCCCCCGGGCCGCCGTTGAGCGCGAAGGTCACCGGCCGGTCCTTGCCCGGCATCGTATAGGCGGTGAACACCACATCGGCGATCACCTTGCCTTTCGCATCACGCACCGGCAGGGTGCCGACGGTGGCGGTGTAGTCCAGGGTGCGGCCGGCCAGGCGCATGCTCTGGCGGGCCGAGGCATCGGCGGGCAGCGCAGGTGCTTCGGTCTTGTCGTCTTTCGGATCGGGCTTGGCCTCGGCGTCAGGCGCGGCCAGCACGCTGGCAGGGGCGATGAGCAGGCCGACGCAGAGCGCGGCAGTATGCAGCAGGGACTTCATGGCACCGGATTGGCAGCGGAAGGGGGTTCCGATGCTAGGCCGGTGGCGGGCATGCCGTATGTGTCCAAAGGCATGCCCGCGCGTCGAGGCCGCCACTGGCCAGATTGGGTCAAGCGGGCAGAGGAGTGCGCACGTCGTCGTCGGCCAGCAGGCCGTATACCGCCGAATCGGACAGTTCGCCCTGGATGCGCCAACGCTGCCGCAGCACGCCCTCCAGGTGAAAGCCCAGCCGTTCAAGCACGTGTGCCGAGGGCCGGTTGCGCGGGTCGACTTCGGCTTCCACGCGATGCAGGCGCAGGGTCTGGAACAGGTAGTCCAGCAGGTGCTGCAGCGCTTCGTGCATGTAGCCCTGGCCCTGCCTGTCGGGGGCCAGCAGGTAGCCGATCTCGGCACGTGCGGCATCGCGGTCCAGGGCGAACACCACGCAGATGCCCAGCAACGGTCCGTCCAGCGTTTCGCGCACGGCCAGCTTGAGCTGGGTGCCGGTGGCCTGTGCGGCCAGGTCATCGTCGATCTGCGCACGCGCCTCGGCCGGTCGTGTCCACGCCGGGTGGTTCCAGAACCGCATCACGTCCGGATCGGACTGGATCGCGAACAGGGCGGCCGCATCGTCGCGGCGGATCGGGCTCAGGACCAGGCGTGCGCTGTGCAGCGGCAGGCCCGGGAACAGCAGCGAGTGGCTGGCCAATACGATGGTCCACGCGGATGGACGCGCATTATGGCGCCGCCGGGTTTGCCGATGGGGGCGGGATCTCTGTAGAGCCGAGCCGATGCTCGGCTGCCCGGCACGGCGCGGAATGCAGCCGAGCGTGGGCTCGGCTCTACAGGAGGGCTGCGGGAGTCAGACTTCCAGGGAGGCGAGATCGCCCTTCGACTCCAGCCAGCCCTTGCGGTCGGACGCACGCTTCTTGGCCAGCAGCATGTCCATCAGCGAGCTCGTCTGCTCGCGATCGTCCACGGTCAACTGCACCAGACGGCGGGTGTCGGGGTGGATGGTCGACTCGCGCAGCTGTGGCGGATTCATCTCGCCCAGGCCCTTGAAGCGGGTGACGTTGATCGCGCCCTTGATCTTCTCGCGTTCGATCTTGTCCAGCATCGAGCGCTTTTCTTCCTCGTCCAGGGCGTAGAACACCTGCTTGCCCACGTCGATGCGGAACAGCGGCGGCATGGCCACGAACACGTGGCCGGCATCGACCAGCGCCGGGAAGTGCTTGAGGAACAGCGCGGTGAGCAGGGTAGCGATGTGCAGGCCGTCCGAGTCCGCGTCGGCCAGGATGATGACCTTGCCATAGCGCAGGCCGGCAATGTCGTCCTTGCCCGGGTCGCAGCCGATGGCCACGGCCAGGTTGTGCACTTCTTCCGACGCCAGCACGCTGTTGGAGGACACTTCCCAGGTGTTGAGGATCTTGCCGCGCAGCGGCAGAATCGCCTGGAAGTCCTTGTCGCGCGCCTGCTTGGCGCTGCCGCCTGCCGAGTCACCCTCCACCAGGAACAGCTCGGTGCGCGACAGGTCCTGGCTGATGCAGTCGGCCAGCTTGCCGGGCAGGGCCGGGCCCTGGGTGACCTTCTTGCGGACGACCAGCTTTTCGGTCTTCAGGCGCGCACTGGCGCGTTCGATGGCGATCTGGGCGATCTTCTCGCCCAATTCCACGTTCTGGTTCAGCAGCAGGCTGAAGGCATCGTGGGCGGCGCCTTCGATGAAGCCTGCAGCCTGGCGCGAGGACAGGCGTTCCTTGGTCTGGCCGCTGAACTGCGGGTCGGTCATCTTAAGCGACAGCACGAACGACACGCGGTCCCACACGTCTTCCGGGGCCAGCTTGACGCCACGCGGCAGCAGGTTGCGGAAGTCGCAGAACTCGCGCAGCGCCTCGGTCAGGCCGGTACGCAGGCCGTTGACGTGGGTGCCGTGCTGGGCAGTGGGAATCAGGTTGACGTAGCTTTCCTGCACCAGCTCGCCTTCCGGCAGCCAGGCCACGGCCCAGTCAACAATTTCGGTGTCCTTCTTCAGGTTGCCGACGAACAGCTCGGCCGGCAGCATCTCGCGATCGCCCAGTTCCAGCTTCAGGTAATCGCGCAGGCCGTCTTCGTAGTACCAGGTATCGACTTCACCGGTGGCTTCGTCGGTCAGCTTCACGGTCAGGCCCGGGCACAGCACGGCCTTGGCGCGCAGCAGGTGCTTGAGCGCGCGCACCGCGAACTTGGGCGTGTCGAAGTACTTCGGGTCGGGCCAGAAGCGCACGCGGGTACCGGTGTTCTTCTTGCCGACGCTGCCGACCACTTCCAGCGGGGTGGCACGGTCGCCGTTGCGGAAGGTGATGCGGTGTTCGGCACCTTCGCGCTTGATGTGCACTTCCACCAGGGTCGACAGCGCGTTGACCACGCTGACGCCGACGCCGTGCAGGCCGCCGGAGAAAGTGTAGTTGTTGTTTCTGAACTTGCCGCCGGCGTGCAGGCGGGTGAGGATCAGCTCGACGCCCGGGATTTTCTCTTCCGGATGGATGTCCACCGGCATGCCGCGGCCGTCATCGCTGACCTCCACGCTGCCGTCCTTGTACAGGGTGATCTCGATCGAGCGGGCGTGGCCGGCGAGGGCCTCGTCCACCGAGTTGTCGATCACTTCCTGCGCCAGGTGGTTCGGGCGCGCGGTGTCGGTATACATGCCGGGACGGCGCTTGACCGGGTCAAGGCCGGACAGGACTTCAATATCGGCGGCGTTATAACGGGCGTTCATCTGTCTTCGAAAGCTTGGAGCGACGGGCAAGTGTGGGGTCTGGCACGGGATTTTGCACGCCTGCGGTTCAGTCTCGGCGACGCAGAGGGGGTAAAATGGCAGCCGCTGGTATCTGAACGCCGGCGACCCCTGTTGGGCCGAAACGTCCAAGCCATACCGCGAGGAGGACCTCATGAAGAAGTTGCTGACCATTGCGATCCTGGCCGCTGCCGCCGTTGCAGTGCCGCTGGTGGTGGCGCAGAACGCCGGCCAGCCGGCCCCGCAGCAGGGTGACCAGGCCGACAAGGCGCAGGCCGAGGCCGATGCCAAGGCCAAGCGTCGGGCCCAGGCCAATGCTGAAATGAAGGCGCAGGGCCAGCCGGCCCCGCAGCAGGAAGAGGAAGAGGAAGCGCGCAAGAAGCGCTGATCCCGCAACCTGCCAGGCGCCCTTGCGACAAGGGTTGCGCTCCGGAACGCCCCGCTTTGCGGGGCGTTTCTTTTTAGTAGCGTGCCATCTGCCTCTTGGGTTGGCGGCCATCAATCTGTAAACTATGGCTTTCCGGGAGTAAGTGCGTGTCCACCATTTGCGAATGGGCTGGAGCGGCCAAGCGTGGCTTCCAGCATGGCGGGTCGCAGGTGACGGTCGATTTGACCGGCACGGCCGCCCCGACCTCGCACGGTGGTCCCCGTCCGGCGCCTGCCGCCGCACGGATCCGCACCTCCCTCGCTGTCCCAGCGAACCGGAAAACCCCCTCTGAGCACCATGCCTGCCCTCCGGGCGCGCGTGGCGCTGCCGTTTTCCATTTCCAGACAGGATGCTTGCAGCCATGACTCCCTTGATTTTCGTAACCGGCGGCGTGGTGTCCTCGCTCGGCAAAGGCATTGCCGCCGCGTCGCTGGCCGCCATTCTTGAAGCGCGTGGCCTGAAGGTCACGATGATGAAGCTCGACCCGTACATCAACGTCGACCCGGGCACCATGAGCCCGTTCCAGCACGGTGAGGTCTACGTCACCGACGACGGCGCCGAGACCGACCTCGACCTGGGCCACTACGAGCGCTTCGTGCGCACCCGCCTGAGCCGCAAGAACTCGGTCACCACCGGCCGCATCTACGAGAACGTGATCCGCAAGGAGCGCCGCGGCGACTACCTGGGCGCGACCGTGCAGGTCATTCCGCACATCACCGATGAAATCCGCCGTTGCATCGACGAAGCCACCGAAGGCTACGACGTGGCGCTGGTCGAGATCGGCGGTACCGTCGGCGACATCGAGTCGCTGCCGTTCCTGGAGGCGATCCGCCAGGTGCGCACCGAGCGTGGCCCGGAGAAGGCGCTGTTCATGCACCTCACCCTGGTGCCGTACATCGGCGCCGCCGGCGAGCTGAAGACCAAGCCGACCCAGCACTCGGTGAAGGAACTGCGCTCGATCGGCATCCAGCCGGACGTGCTGCTTTGCCGTTCGGAACAGGCGGTGCCGGATTCGGAGCGCCGCAAGATCGCCCAGTTCACCAACGTGTCCGAACGCGCGGTGATCAGCGTGCCGGACGTGGACGTGCTGTACCGCATCCCGTCGGGCCTGCATGCCCAGGGCCTGGACGAGATCGTGGTCAATCAGCTGAAGCTGGCCGACAAGGCGGGCCCGGTTGATCTGTCGATGTGGGAAGACGCGGTCGATGCGACCCTGCACCCGCTGGACGAAGTGACCATCGCCGTGGTCGGCAAGTACGTCGACCACCAGGACGCCTACAAGTCGGTCGGCGAAGCACTCAAGCACGGCGGCCTGCGCCAGCGCACCAAGGTCAACCTGAAGTGGCTGGAAGCACAGGACCTGGAAGGTACCGACATGGCCGCACTGGCCGATGTCGACGGCATCCTGGTGCCGGGTGGCTTCGGTGACCGTGGTTTCGAAGGCAAGGTGCTGACCTCGAAGTTCGCCCGCGAGCAGCAGGTGCCGTACTTCGGCATCTGCTACGGCATGCAGGCGGCGGTGGTGGACTACGCCCGCAACGTGGTCGGCCTGGAAGGCGCCAACAGCACCGAGAACGACCGCCAGTCGCCGAACCCGGTGATCGGCCTGATCACCGAATGGCGCACCGCCACCGGCGATGTCGAAAAGCGCGACGACAAGAGCGACCTGGGCGGCACCATGCGCCTGGGCCTGCAGGAACAACGCCTGAAGCCGGGCACGCTGGCCCGCGAACTGTACGGCAAGGACGTCGTCGCCGAGCGCCATCGCCACCGTTACGAGTTCAACAACCGTTACCGCACCCAGCTGGAAGATGCTGGCCTGGTGATCGCCGGCAAGTCGATGGACGACACCCTGGTGGAAGTGGTCGAACTGCCGCGCGATGCGCACCCGTGGTTCCTGGCCTGCCAGGCGCACCCGGAATTCCTGTCCACGCCGCGTGACGGCCACCCGCTGTTCATCGGTTTCATCCGTGCCGCGCGTGAGCGAAAGGCTGGCGGCAAGCTGCTTTCCGAAGCGCGCGCCTGACTTGTGAATGGGGGCTTCGGCCCCCATCCTGCATGCTTCAACCCCCAGCGCACCGGCCCGGCCGGTGCTGCGGACAACAAGGAAACGCCATGAAACTGTGTGGATTCGAGGTCGGGCTGGACCAGCCCCTGTTCCTGATCGCCGGCCCCTGCGTGATCGAGTCGATGCAGCTGCAGCTGGATACCGCCGGCAAGTTGAAGGAAGTCACCGGCAAGCTCGGCGTCAACTTCATCTTCAAGTCCAGCTTCGACAAGGCCAACCGCACTTCGGGTACCGCCTTCCGTGGCCCGGGCATGGAGGAGGGCCTGAAGGTCCTGGCCGAGGTCAAGAAGCAGATCGGCGTGCCGGTGCTGACCGACGTCCACGAATACACCCCGATGGACGAAGTGGCCTCGGTGGTGGATGTGCTGCAGACCCCCGCGTTCCTGGTCCGCCAGACCGACTTCATCCGCAAGGTGTGCTCGGCCGGCAAGCCGGTCAACATCAAGAAGGGCCAGTTCCTGGCGCCGTGGGACATGAAGCCGGTCGTGGAGAAGGCCAAGGCCACCGGCAACGAGCAGATCATGGTCTGCGAGCGCGGTGCCAGCTTCGGCTACAACAACCTGGTCAGCGACATGCGTTCGCTGGCGGTGATGCGCGAGACTGGTTGCCCGGTGGTGTTCGACGCCACCCATTCGGTGCAGTTGCCGGGCGGGCAGGGCACCAGTTCCGGTGGCCAGCGTGAGCACGTGCCGGTGCTGGCCCGTGCTGCGGTGGCCGTGGGCATCTCCGGTCTGTTCGCCGAGACCCACCCGGACCCGTCCAAGGCGCTGTCCGATGGCCCCAATGCGTGGCCGCTGGACCAGATGGAAGCGCTGCTCGAGACCCTGATGGAGCTCGATGCGGTGACCAAGAAGCACGGCTTCTCGCGCTTCGCGTGAGTCGTGACCCGTGGCGGGCGCTGGAGGACCAGCGCCGCCGCCGGCACTGGAAGCAGTGGCCGTGGGGCTTGATCGCACTGGCCCTGGCCGTGCTGTTCACCGTGGGCATGTTCGGGCTGGTGCTGATCGGCGCCGCATCCGTGCGGCCACCGGGTGATGGTGGCAGCGCGCTCAATCTGCGCGCGTACTTCATTGCGCTGCTGGTGGCGGAACTGCTCGGTGCCGCGGGATGCGTCGCTGCCGCTGTGCTGGCCTGGCGGTTGAATCGCGGCAAGGTGGCCGCTGGCCTGGCGATCATCCTGCTCTCGCTGTGGCTGGGCGCCCTGTTCTACGGAGTGCTTTGATGAATACGACCACATCGGCGCGCGGCTGGCCTTGGGGCCTGATCGCCCTGGGGCTGTCCGTGTTGACCTGGATCGCGCTGGTGGTGGGCGTGCTGGCCTTCACCGCCAGTTTCCGGCCGCCGGGGGACGGGAACAGCGGCGTGCAGGCCACGCAATGGTGGTTGCTGGGCGCGCTGGTCACGATGGTGCTGTCCTTCCTGGGCAGCCCGGTGGCGATGGTGCTGGCCTGGCGACGGCGGCGTGGCCCCATCCTGGCGGCGATTGCCGGTGCGTTGCTGGTGATGTTGGTGTCGCTGGTGCTGATCGTGATCGGGTCCAGCTGGGGCTGAAGCCGCCCATTCCATTTGGCAAGTGGCGGGCAGCCGGGGATAATCACGCGGCATTCGTTTTGTCGCCCCTCTCCAGACAGGTAACCGGTCCGACCATGAGTACGATCCGCAGCATCCACGCCCGTGAAATCCTCGACAGTCGTGGCAACCCCACGCTGGAAGCCGAAGTCATCCTGGAGGACGGTTCGTTCGGTCGTGCCGCGGTTCCCTCCGGCGCCTCGACCGGCACCAAGGAAGCGGTCGAGCTGCGTGACGGCGACAAGACCCGTTACCTGGGCAAGGGCGTGCGCAAGGCCGTCGACAACGTCAACACCACGATTGCCGCCGCACTGAAGGGCTTGGAGGCCACCGACCAGGCCGGCCTCGACCGTCGCCTGATCGACCTCGACGGCACCGAGAACAAGGGCCGCCTCGGCGCCAACGCACTGCTGGGTGTTTCGATGGCCGCCGCGCACGCCGCTGCCGCATCAAGCAAGCAGGCGCTGTGGCAGTACCTGGCCGCCAAGACCGGCGTGACCCCGTCGCTGCCGGTGCCGATGATGAACATCATCAACGGCGGCGCGCATGCCGACAACAACGTCGACTTCCAGGAGTTCATGGTGCTGCCGGTCGGCTTCACCTCGTTCTCCGAAGCGCTGCGCGCCGGTACCGAGATCTTCCATTCGCTGAAGTCGGTGCTGAAGGGCCACGGCCTGAGCACGGCGGTTGGCGACGAAGGCGGCTTCGCACCGGACTTCCGCAGCAACGTCGAAGCGCTGGACACCATCCTTGAAGCAATCGGCAAGGCCGGCTACACCGCCGGTGAAGACGTGCTGCTGGGCCTGGACGTGGCCTCCAGCGAATTCTTCGAGAATGGCAAGTACAACCTGGTCGGCGAGAACAAGCGCCTGACCTCCGAGCAGTTCGTCGACTTCCTCGCCGACTGGGCCGCGCAGTACCCGATCATCACGATTGAGGACGGCCTGGCCGAGAACGACTGGGCCGGCTGGAAGCTGCTGACCGACCGCATCGGCAAGAAGGTGCAGCTGGTCGGTGATGACCTGTTCGTGACCAACCCGAAGATCTTCCAGGAAGGCATCGACTCGGGCACCGCCAACGCGATCCTGATCAAGGTCAACCAGATCGGCACCCTGAGCGAAACCCTGGAAGCGATTGCCATGGCTGACCGCGCCGGTTATGCCGCGGTGGTCTCGCACCGTTCGGGCGAAACCGAAGACACCACCATCGCCGACATCGCAGTGGCCACCACCGCCACCCAGATCAAGACCGGCTCGCTGTGCCGCAGCGATCGCGTGGCCAAGTACAACCAGCTGCTGCGCATCGAGGAAGCCCTCGGCGCCGGCGCGCGTTACGCCGGTCGTGACGCGTTCGTTTCGCTGAAGCGCTGAGCCGATGCGCGACTGGCGCTGGATGCTGCTGGTGCTGGCCCTGCTGCTGGGCTGGCTGCAGTACCGCTTCTGGTTCGGTCCGGGCAACTCGGGCGAAGTGATGATGCTCGAAGCCCAGGTCACCAACCAGGAGCGGGACAATGAGGGCCTGCAGCAGCGCAACGATGCGCTGGCTGCCGAAGTGAAGGACCTCAAGGAAGGCCAGTCCGCCATCGAGGAACGCGCGCGCAGCGAGCTGGGCATGATCAAGCCTGGCGAAAAGTTCTACCGCGTGGTCGAGGATGCGCCGGTCCACCCGGCGCAGCCTGCTGCAGGCGTCACTGCCCAGGCTGGCGAACATCCGGCGGACGTGCCATGAGCGCGGCCATCTGGGTCGTGGTTCCGGCTGCTGGCCGTGGCACCCGCTTCGGCGCGCCGTTGCCCAAGCAGTACCTGCAGGCAGGTGGGCAGATCCTGCTCGCCCATACCCTGGACGCCCTGCTGGCGCACCCGGCCGTGGCCGGTGCGATGGTGGTGATCGGCCAGGACGACGCCGACTGGCCGGGCTGGAACGAGTGGGCGGGCAAGCCGGTGCTGACCTGTGTCGGGGGTGCGACCCGTGCCGCCTCGGTGCTGGCCGGGTTGCAGGCGTTGCCGGAGTCGGTGCGCGCCGATGAGTTCGTGCTGGTCCACGATGCGGCGCGACCGAACCTGTCCCTGGCCGATCTCGGCCGCCTGCTTGAAGTCGGCCGTGCCGACCCGGTTGGCGCGATCCTGGCCGCCCCGGTGCGCGACACGCTCAAGCGTGCAGGCGACGACGGTGGCATCGACGGCACCGAGCCGCGCGAGCGCCTGTGGCGCGCACTGACCCCGCAGCTGTTCCGTCGCCACCAGCTCAGCCGCGCGCTGTCCGACGCTGCTGCCGCCGGTGTTGAAGTCACCGACGAGGCCATGGCCATGGAGCGCCAGGGCCAGCGCCCGCTGCTGGTGGAAGGCAGTGAGGACAACTTCAAGGTCACCACCCCGGCCGATCTGGACCGGTTCGAATTCGTACTTTCCCGCCGCGCCAGCTGATTGCCCGCGCGGCCCTGCTGCAAGGGTTGCATCCATGAGCACCGCACCTTTCCCGCCCGTCCGCATCGGCCAGGGCTATGACGTCCATGCCTTCGGTGAAGGCGATCACATCATGCTCGGCGGCGTGAACGTACCGCACAGCTGCGGCGTGCTCGCCCACAGCGACGGCGACGTGATCTTGCATGCGCTGTGTGATGCGATGCTCGGCGCATTGGCGCTGGGTGACATCGGCCAGCATTTCCCGCCGAGTGACGACCGCTGGAAGGGTGCCGACAGCAGTGATTTCGTGCGCCACTGCGACAGCCTGCTGAGTGAGCGTGGCTGGCGTGTCGGCAACACTGACATCACCGTGATCTGCGAGCGACCCAAAGTCGGCCCGCATGCGCTGGCCATGCGCGAGCGCATCGGCGGACTGCTGCAGTTGCCGCTTGATGCGGTCAGCGTCAAGGCCACCACCTCGGAAAAGCTGGGCTTCACCGGCCGTGGTGAAGGCATCGCCGCGCAGGCCGTGGTGCTGCTGGTGGCCGCATGATTCCGCTGCCGCTTGCATTCGGTGCGCCATTGCTCACAGCGCGCATCCGCACCACCCCGGAAGATTTCCAGGTGGACGAACTGCCGGCCTTCGAGGCCACCGGCGAAGGTGAGCACCTGCTGCTGCACATCCGCAAGCGCGGCGCGAACACCGTGCATGTGGCCAAGGTGCTGGCCAAGTGGGCCGGCCTGCCGGAAATGGCGGTGAGCTACGCCGGCATGAAGGATCGCCACGCGGTCACCACCCAGCGTTTCAGCGTGCACCTGCCCAAGCGCATTGCGCCGGACCTGGCCGAGTTGGCCAGTGATGAGATCGAAGTGCTTGAAGCCACCTGGCACAACCGCAAGCTGCAGCGTGGCGCACTGGCCGGCAACCGTTTCAAGCTGGTGTTGCGTGAAGTGCAGGGCGATGCCGCAGCGATCAGCGAACGCCTGCAGCAGGTTGCCGAGCGCGGCCTGCCGAACTGGTTCGGCGAGCAGCGCTTTGGCCGCGACGGCGGCAACGTGCCGGCGGCACTGGCGATGTTCGGTGGCCGCCGCATGCGCAAGGATCAGCGTTCGCTGCTGCTGTCAGCCGCGCGTTCGGCGCTGTTCAACCGCGTGCTGGCCGCGCGCGTGGAGCAGGGCAACTGGGATCAGCCGCTGGAGGGCGAAGTGTGGATGCTCGATGGCAGCCGCAGCGTGTTCGGACCCGAGCCGTACACCGACGTGCTGGCCGAGCGCCTGGCGCGTTTCGACATCCATCCCAGCGCGCCGCTGTGGGGCGAAGGCGAGCTGCGCAGCACCGATGCGGCACGCGAGCTGGAGCTGGCTGCGCTGGACGACGAGGAATCGAAGGCCCTGCGGGCCGGCCTGGAAGACGCACGCCTGAAGCAGGAGCGCCGCGCGCTGCGCCTGCGTCCGGCGCTGCTGCAGCACCAGTGGCTGGCCGATGACGTACTGGAGCTGTCGTTCGCGCTGCCGCCTGGCTGCTACGCCACCGCCGTGCTGCACGAGCTCGGCGCGGTGGAAGACGCCTCGCAGGCCTGACAGAAAAAGGGGACGGAGGGAATTAAGTCGTTTGTGCCACAAACGACTTAATTCCCTCCGTCCCCTTTTTCATCTGCGCGCCAGCAGTACCAGCACCGCACCGGTGCCACCTTGCCCGGTCGGCGCCGAATGAAACGCCAGCACGTCGTTGCGCAGCCGCAGCAGGCGATCAACCAGGTTCTTCAGCACCGGCGCACCACCATCGGACTGCAGGCCCTTGCCGTGGATGATGCGCACGCAGCCATAGTCGTGTGCATGCGCCTCCAGCAGGAACTGGCGCAACAGCGTCTCCGCCTGCGCGGCGGTGGCGCCGTGCAGGTCCAGTTCGTCCTGTACCGAGTACTGGCCACGCTTGAGGCGCTGGAACAGGCGTGGTGGCAGGTTGTCGCGGCGATAGCTGGCCACGTCGCCGGCTTCCAGCGGCGTGCTGTCGCGCAGCAGCCGGGCGAACTCGCCGGCGGCTTCGGCCTCGTCACGTTCGGCCATGCGCGCGCGCGGCTTCGGCCGGGGCGCAGCCGGTGCCGGCTCGGCATCCTTGCGCAGCGGCGTCACTTCGCCGATGGCCGCACGGAACAATGCGGCCGGATCTTCGTCTTCAGGGTGCGACATGCGTACAGGGTAAACCGCCGGCGCAGGTCTGCCTATGACGGTTCGATGTCGGCCGTGACCGCCGGCAGGGTAGGACCGGCGGCTCGCATGCGGCACAATAGACGATGCCCTTGCAGGGTCGACGGCTTCCGCAGGGGAGTACGACGGTCCCGCCCACACTGCACGGTGATGGAATCGAATTCTTGGAAAATCAAGCGGTTAAATCGAAGATGCGAATCCTGGTCAGTAACGACGATGGCGTCGACGCCGCAGGCATCCGGATGCTTGCTTCGGTGCTGCGCGAGGCCGGACACGAGGTCACGGTGGTCGCGCCCGACCGCGATCGCTCCGGCGCCAGCAATTCGCTGACCCTGGACCTGCCGATCCGCCTCAAGCGCATCGACCATTACACCGTCTCGGTGGCCGGCACCCCGACCGACTGCGTGCACCTTGCGCTGACCGGGCTGCTCGAGTTCGAACCCGACATTGTCGTGTCCGGCATCAACAACGCCGCCAACCTCGGCGATGACGTGATCTATTCCGGCACCGTCTCGGCGGCGATGGAAGGTCGCTTCCTCGGCCTGCCGGCGGTGGCGGTCTCGCTGGTTACCCGCAACCATGATCCGAAGCACTTCGAGACCGCCGCGCGCGCCGCAGTGGAGATCGTCGCCCGGCTCAAGGCCGATCCGTTGCCGGCTGACACCATCCTCAACGTCAACGTGCCGGATCTGCCGTGGAACGAGGTCAAGGGCTTCGAGGTCACCCGCCTCGGCAACCGTCATCGCGCCGAAGGCTGCATCGCGCAGAAGGACCCGCGCGGCAGCGAGGTGTACTGGATCGGCCCGGCTGGTCGTGAGCAGGACTCCGGTCCCGGCACCGACTTCCATGCGGTGCGCACCGGCCACATCTCGATCACTCCGATCCAGGTCGACCTGACCCGTTACCAGGCACTGGAGAAGGTGGCCAGCTGGGTTGGCGGCCTCAGTGCGGCGCTGGACCAGCCGGCATGAGCCCACGCCTGCGCCTGCAACCGGAAGCCGTCGGTATCGGCATGACCTCGCAGCGCGTGCGCGACCGACTTGTCGATCGCCTGCGCGAAGCCGGCATCGTCGACGAGCCGACCTTGAACGCGATCCGGGTGGTGCCGCGCCATCTGTTCATCGACGAGGCACTGGCCTCGCGTGCGTATGAAGACACCGCGCTGCCGATCGGCCACGGCCAGACCATCTCGCAGCCCTGGGTGGTCGCGCGGATGACCGAGGCGGTGCTCCAGGTCGCGCCGAAGCGGGTGCTGGAAGTCGGCACCGGTTCCGGTTACCAGGCCGCCATCCTCGGTGCGCTGGGCCTGGAGGTCTACACCGTGGAGCGCATCGGCGATCTGCTGCGCCAGGCCCGCAAGCGCTTCCGTGCGCTGGGCATGAACATCCGCACCAAGCATGACGACGGCCGCGTCGGTTGGGCCGAGCACGGTCCGTTCGATGCCATCGTGGTCACTGCGGCGGCGCCGGCACTGGTCGACGCCCTGATCGAGCAGCTGGCCGGGGGCGGCCGCCTGGTGGCGCCGGTCGGTGGCCCCGGGGCGCAGTCGCTGGTACAGCTGGATCGCAAGGCCGACGGCAGCATCGAACAACACGTGCTGGCGCCGGTCACGTTCGTGCCGCTGCTGTCTGGCATGCTCGACTAATCCACGGAGCAGGGTTGCATGAAGATTTTCGGGCCGCTGTACGAGCGGGCGATGAAGTGGGCGGCGCACGAACGCGCGCCGACCTACCTGACGGTGTTGAGCTTCTTCGAGGCGATCATCTTCCCGGTGATGCCGGAGGTGATGCTGGCGCCGATGTGCGTGGCCCAGCCCAAGCGCGGGTGGTGGTTCGCCACCCTCAGCCTGGCCGGCTCGATGGTCGGGGCGGTTGTCGGCTACGCGCTGGGCCACTTCGCCTTCGAGGCGATCAAGCCGCTGTTCGAAGCGCTGGGCATGCTGCCGGCGATCGAGCAGGGCATCACCACTGTGCAGGCGAAGATGGCCGAGTCGCCGTGGGCGGTGTTCACCTTCCTGGTACTGGGCGGTTTCATGCCCATCCCGATGAAGGTCTTCACGTGGGCATCGGGTATCGTCGGCGTACCGATGCCGCAGTATCTGTTGAGCATGCTGATCGGTCGTGGCAAGCGCGTGTTCGTGCTGGCTGCGGTCATCCGTATCGGTGGTGCGCGTGCTGAAGCGGCACTGCGTCGCTGGATTGAACCGCTGGGCTGGATCGCCACCGCGTTGGTGGTGGTGCTGATCGCCTGGCTTGTATGGAGGTCGAAGTTCGCATGAGTCCTGATCGTCTGAGCAAGGGAGTGCGCATCGGCGCGCTGGCGTTGCTGGTTTCCACCCTGGCCGCCTGCGGCACCGCCACTGTGGTCCGCCCGGGTGGCGGCAGCACCGGTGGCGTGACCACGCCGAAGACCTCGGTGCCCAAGCCCGGGCAGACCGTGGTGGTGCGCAAGGGCGACACCATCTATGCGCTGGCCCGCATCCACGACATCACCCCGGCCGACCTGATTGCCTGGAACAGCCTGGACAACCCCTCGACCATCCATCCGGGCCAGGTGATCCGGCTGTATCCGGCCGGTGCCAGCGGCGGCCGCGCGCCCACCACGGTGGTCACCCCGCCGCGTTCGGGTAGCAGCAGCGGCGGCAGCACCGCGCCGGCTCCGGCGCCAGTCGGTCCGGTGAAGAGCAATATCGCCTGGCGCTGGCCGGCTGACGGCGCGATCGTCGGCCGCTACGTGGCCGGTGATGCGACCAAGCAGGGCGTGGACATCGCCGGCACCAGCGGCCAGGCGGTCAAGGCCACCGCCAATGGCGTGGTGGTGTATTCCGGTGCCGGCCTGGTCGGCTACGGCGAGCTGATCATCATCAAGCACAGCGACCAGTGGCTGTCGGCCTATGGCCACAACCGCAAGCGCCTGGTGAATGAAGGGCAGAGCGTGAAGGCCGGCGAGCAGATCGCCGAGATGGGCCGTACCGGTGCGAACCGCGACATGGTCCACTTCGAGATTCGTTACAACGGCAAGCCGGTCGACCCGCAGCAGTATCTGCCGGCACGCTGATCACCGTGTGATCGGGTAGCGCCGGGCCACGCCCGGCGGCTTTCCGCGCCGCGACGCGGCGCCGCCCGAGCATGGGCTGGGGCGCTACAGAGTACGTGTGATCCAGGGTACCGCCGGGCCATGCCCGGCGACGCCACGTCAGCCTTCGAGAATGAAGGCGGCGGCGACCTTGCGGCCTTCGCCGGCCAGGATGTTGAAGGTGCGCGCGGCGGCCGGATTGTTCATCACTTCCAGGCCGATGCCGCGTGACAGGCAGGCGGCCATCACCACCGCTGGCGGGAACACCTGGCGGTCGCCGGTGCCGAGTACGATCAGTGCCGGGTTCAGCGCCAGGATCGGCTCCAGGTCGGCCAGCTGCAGTTCGGCGGCCTGCTTCACCGGCCAGTGCTCGACCAGCTGGTCCGGGGTCAGGAAGAAACTGCTGCCCAGCACCTGATCATTCACCTTGGCCGAGCGGCCATCTGCGGCGCGCAGGCTGTAGGCGTAATCCGGCGGTTCGTGGTTCAGCTGCATGGCAGTAGGGCGATCAGCCGCGCGGCAGCACGATCTGGCGCTGTTCCTTGCTCGGGCGGTACAACACGGCGACGTGGCCGATGCGCTGCACCAGCGCACTTTCGGTGGCTTCGACGATCTCGCCGATCATCACGTCACGGGCGTCGCGGTCTTCGGCAGCGACCTTCACCTTGACCAGCTCGTGGCGCTCCAGCACTTCGTTCAGCTCAGCGATGAAGGCCGGGGTCACACCCTTGCCGCCGGTCTGCAGCAGGGCCTTCAGGTCGTGGGCTTGGCCGCGCAGGAAACGGGTCTGGGAAGCGGTCAGGGCGATGGACATGCAGGAAAACACGGTTGAATGGGGCGATCAGGGTATCATGAGGACCCCATCAGCCCCTATTTTCAATGGCTACCCGCAGCAAAAGCAGCCAGCGCTGGCTCAAGGAACACTTCTCCGACCCCTTCGTGAAGAAGGCCCAGGCCGAAGGCATGCGCTCGCGCGCCGCCTACAAGCTCGAAGAGCTGCTCGAACGTGACCGCCTGCTGAAGCCGCACATGGTGGTGGTCGACCTTGGCGCGGCCCCGGGCGGCTGGTCTCAGCAGGTGCGGAGACAGATCGGCGACACCGGCCGCGTGCTGGCCCTGGACATCCTGGACATGCCGCCGCTGGCCGGTGTGGAGTTCCTTCATGGTGACTTCAGGGAAGAAGCCGTTCTATCGCAGTTTGAAGCCATGCTCGGGGATCAGCCGGTAGACCTTGTGCTGTCGGACATGGCCCCCAATAAGAGTGGTGTAGGCGCGGTCGACCAGCCGCGGATGATGCACCTGGCGGAGCTGGCCCTGGATTTTGCCGACAACCACCTGAAGACCGGTGGGGCATTCCTGATCAAGCTGTTCCAGGGCGAGGGCTTTGACGACTACGTGCGCGACATGCGCCGCCGGTACGACAAGGTCTCCATCCGCAAGCCGGAAGCCTCGCGCAAGCGCTCTCCCGAGGTGTATGCCTTGGGTCAGGGAAAACGCGCCCACATGAAGTAAGCTCGCAACGTACGCAAGTTCGACCCCAACGCAACGCCAGCACTGAGAGGAACACCGGAGCCAATGAGGATGAACGACTTGACCAAGAACCTCCTGCTATGGGTGGTCGTCGCCGTCGTGCTGATGGTGGTCTTCCAGAGCTTCTCGCCGAAGTCCTCCGGGGCCGGGGCGCAGGGCGCGTCGTATTCGCAGTTCCTGGACCAGGTGGACAGCGGCAACGTGCAGAAGGTCGCCTTTGGCGGCGACATGCGCGGCGGTACCAGCCAGCTGACCTACACCACCCGCGGTGGGCAGTCGTCCACCATCACCGCGCCGTTCGATCGTGACCTGATCAACGTGCTGCGCACCAAGAACGTGGAGATCGTGCAGGAGGAGCCGTCCAGCGGCATTTCCCTCGGCGCGATCCTGATGAATTTCCTGCCGGTCATCCTGATCATCGGCTTCTGGTTGTTCATCATGCGCCAGATGCAGGGCGGCGGCGGCGGTGCCAAGGGCGCGATGTCCTTCGGCAAGTCGCGCGCCAAGCTGCAGGGCGAAGACCAGATCAAGGTCACCTTCGCCGACGTCGCCGGCTGCGACGAGGCCAAGGAAGAAGTGGGTGAGCTGGTCGACTTCCTGCGCGACCCGTCCAAGTTCACCAAGCTGGGCGGCAAGATTCCGCGCGGCGTGCTGATGGTGGGCCCGCCCGGTACCGGCAAGACGCTGCTGGCCAAGGCCATCGCCGGCGAAGCCAAGGTGCCGTTCTTCTCGATCTCCGGTTCGGACTTCGTGGAAATGTTCGTCGGCGTCGGCGCCAGCCGCGTGCGTGACATGTTCGAGCAGGCCAAGAAGCATGCGCCGTGCATCATTTTCATCGACGAAATCGACGCCGTCGGCCGCCACCGTGGCGCTGGCCTGGGCGGCGGTCATGACGAGCGCGAGCAGACCCTGAACCAGCTGCTGGTCGAGATGGACGGTTTTGAAGGTGGCGAAGGCGTGATCGTGATCGCCGCGACCAACCGTCCGGACGTGCTGGACCCGGCGCTGCTGCGTCCGGGCCGTTTCGACCGCCAGGTCGTGGTCGGCCTGCCGGACGTGAAGGGCCGCGAGCACATCCTGAAGGTCCACATGCGCAAGCTGCCGCTGGCCGACGACGTCGAGCCGATGGTGATCGCGCGCGGTACCCCGGGCTTCTCCGGTGCGGATCTGGCCAACCTCTGCAACGAGGCGGCCCTGTTCGCCGCGCGTGGCAACGAGAAGGAAGTCCGCATGGACCACTTCGACCGTGCCCGCGACAAGATCCTGATGGGTGCCGAGCGCCGCTCGATGGCCATGAGCGAGGAGGAGAAGACCCTCACCGCCTACCACGAAGCCGGTCACGCCATCGTTGGCCGCCTGGTGCCCGAGCACGACCCGGTCTACAAGGTCACCATCATTCCGCGCGGCCGTGCGCTGGGTGTGACCATGTACCTGCCGGAAGGCGACAAGTACTCGATGAACCGCGTGGCGATCAAGTCGCAGCTGTGCTCGCTGTACGGTGGCCGCGTTGCCGAGGAGCTGATCTTCGGTGCCGACAAGGTCACCACCGGTGCCTCCAATGACATCGAACGCGCCACCAAGATGGCCCGCAACATGGTCACCAAGTGGGGCCTGTCCGACCAGCTCGGCCCGATCGCCTACGGCGAAGAGGACGACGAGGTGTTCCTGGGCCGTTCGGTCACCCAGCACAAGAGCGTGTCCAACGACACCGCGCGCCGCATCGACGAGGAAGTGCGCAACATCCTCGACGAGGCATACGCACGCACCACCGAGCTGATGACGGCCAACCTGGACAAGCTGCACGCGATGTCCCAGCTGCTGCTGCAGTACGAGACCATCGACGCGCCGCAGATCGACGCCATCATGGAGGGTCGCGATCCGCCGCCGCCGGCCGGCTGGAACAAGTCGAACAAGGACGGTGGCAACGACAAGGGCGGCGACGCCCGTCCGCTGCCGCCGATCGCAGGCCCGGCCGAATCGCACTGACGGCCCGCTGCATGTGACACCAGACGAGGCCGGGGCAACCCGGCTTCGTCGTTTCCGGGCCACTGGCCCATCCCGAAGAACCGCACTGACGCTGGAGCCCGCATGTCCGCCCCGAAGCCCGAACCGATTTCCCACACCGTCGAAATGGTCATCGCCACCGTGGTCGGCGTGGGTGTGGGCCTGGGCGCCGACAACCTGCTGCTGGGCTGCGTGGTGGGTATCGCGGTCGGCATCGTGCTGAGCATTGCCAAGACCCTGTACGTGGATCGCAAGCGCCGCCGCCGCTGAGGGCGCGGCAGGGCTGCGCCCTGCACCTGCCGAAGCTTCAAGCAACGGCCGAAGCAACAGCAAAAGCTGGCTATCCGTGGGATGGCGGGGCGGTGTGGGCAGGCAGGACACGCCGTAAACCCCGCTCCGCGGTCCGGCCCAGCCGCTGGCGGCTGTGCGTTCGGGCGCTTGCGAAGCAATGCTTCGCAAGCAAAGCCCCCTCACCCATGGGGGCTCGATGGCGCCATCCATGGCGCCAACGGTCCTGCCAACCCACACCGCCCCACCTTTGACAGATTCCGGGAGCTGTTGGTAGGTGTCGACCTTGGTCGACACGGCAGATCCACGCCATGCGTGGATGCATTTCGATGCCAATTCGAAATATTCGATTCCGATGGAGATTCATCCACGCACGGCGTGGATCTACTGCAGATCGCGAGAAATTGTCGAAGGCGGGGTGGGTCCGGTTGCGGGGGCGTGAGCCGCATGGATGCGGCGACCGAGCTTACATGGACGTACTTGCAGCGGCCCCCGCAACCGGACCCACCCCGCCATTCTTCAGTAAACCCGCTGTTGCTCCGGCTGTTGCTGTCGCTCTGGCCTCGGCGGGTGCAGGGCGCCGCCCTGCCGAACTAAACTACCCGCCGTTGTCCCTGCAGGATTGCCCATGTTCGATACCTCGCCCCAGCTCGATTGCGCCGGCCGCATCCTGCGCCTGGACCGTGCCCGGGTCATGGGCATCGTCAATGTCACGCCGGACTCGTTCTCCGATGGCGGCGCGCACGACACCACCGAGGCGGCCGTCGCCCACGGCCTGAAGCTGGTCGAGGAGGGCGCAGACCTGCTCGACATCGGCGGCGAATCGACCCGCCCGGGCGCTGCGCCGGTATCGATCGAGGATGAGCTGCGCCGGGTGATTCCGGTGATCGAGCAGCTGGCCGCCCGCACCCAGGTGCCGATCAGCATCGACACCTTCAAGCCGGAGGTGATGCGCGCGGCGGTGGCCGCTGGCGCCGGCATGATCAACGACATCTTCGGCCTGCGTCAGGACGGCGCACTGGAAGCCGCTGCCGACGTCGGCGTGCCGGTGGTGCTCATGCACATGCAGGGCGAGCCGGGCCACATGCAGGGGAATCCACACTACGACGACGTGGTCGCCGAGGTGCACGGCTTCCTGGTGCAGCGCCTGTTCGCTGCCGAGATGGCAGGTATCGCGAAGAAGAACCTGCTGATCGATCTCGGTTTCGGCTTCGGCAAGACCACCGCCCACAACATGACCCTGCTGGCCCGCTCGGAGCGCTTCCTGGAGCTGGGCGTGCCGATGCTGGCTGGCCTGTCGCGCAAACGCAGCCTGGGCGAACTGACCGGGCGCGACACCCCGTCTGAACGCGTGGCGGCGTCCGTGGCCGCGCATCTGATCGCGGTGCAGCGCGGTGCGCGCATCGTGCGCGTGCATGACGTGGCGGCTACGGTGGATGCGCTGAAGATCTGGCAGGCCGTCGACGCCGTGCCGACGCCACGTGCCGACGCCACGCCGACGATCCGCTGGCCGGACGAAGATTGATGGGCATCGACCGGCGGCCACTGGCGATCGCCGTGATGGGGCCGACCGCCAGTGGCAAGACCGCCACCGCGATCGCCCTGGCACAGCAGCTGGATGGCGAAATCGTCAGCGTCGATTCGGCGCTGGTCTACCGCCACCTGGATATCGGTTCGGCCAAGCCCGATGCGGCTGAGCGCGCGCAGGCGCCGCACCATCTGCTGGACCTGCGCGATCCGTGGCAGACCTATTCGGCAGCCGAGTTCGCCGCCGATGCCGGCCGGGTCGTGGCCGACATCGTGGCGCGTGGCAAAGTGCCGATCCTGGCCGGTGGAACGGGGCTGTATTTCCGGGCCCTGCTGCAGGGCCTGTCGCCGATGCCGGAGGCCGACCCGGTGATGCGCGAGGCGCTCAGCGCCGAGGCGGCCGAGCGTGGCTGGGCGGCACTGCACGCTGAGCTTGCCAAGGTCGACCCGGCTGCGGCGGCACGCATCCATGCCACCGACCCGCAACGCATCCAGCGGGCGCTGGAGGTCTACCGCCTGACCGGCACCCCCATCACCGAATGGCAGCGTCGGCCGGGCGTGGCGCCGCTGCCGGTACGCACCCTCAAGCTGATCCTGGCGCCGCGTGACCGCGCGGTGCTGCACCAGCGTATCGAGGCGCGCTTCGACGCCATGCTGGCGCAGGGCTTTCTCGACGAGGTGCGGGCACTGCGCGCGATGCCGGAAATGGCCGCCGTGACGGCGCCGCTGGACCTGCCGGCGGTGCGCGCGGTCGGCTACCGCCAGGCCTGGGAATACCTCGACGGCGAGGGCGATGCCACCCGTTTCCGTGACAAGGCGATCTTCGCCACCCGGCAGCTGGCCAAGCGCCAGCTGACCTGGTTGCGCGGCGAGCTTGATGCGCGCTGGTTCGACCCCCATATCGACCATGAGCGCCTGGCCGGCGCGGTGTCGACCTTCGTCGCACGCTGAACCCCCGCCAGCCGTGTAACATCATCGGTCGGCGGGCGGCTCGGGGGCCGTGGCAACCGTCGGCAACCCAATAAGAACAATAATCAGGAGTGTGCAATGTCCAAGGGGCAATCGCTGCAGGATCCTTTCTTGAACGCACTGCGGCGCGAACGCGTGCCGGTTTCGGTGTACCTGGTCAACGGCATCAAGCTGCAGGGCACGATCGAGTCGTTCGACCAGTTCGTGGTCCTGCTGCGCAACACGGTCAGTCAGATGGTCTACAAGCACGCCATTTCCACGGTCGTTCCGGCACGCAACGTGAAGGTCGGTCCGGGCGGTGGTTACGTGCAGTCGGGTGAAGGTGGTCAGGCAGGTGATGAAGCAGACGAGTAATACCGGAGCGGTGAATGTTTGACCGCTCGAAGAAGGGCGAACACGCCCTGTTGATCCAGCCCCATTTCGGCAAGCTGGAAGACGATGTGCTGGAAGAATTCGGTGATCTGGCCCGCTCGGCTGGGGCCAGCATTGCCGCGACGATCACCGCGCGCCTGGACCGTCCGAATCCGTCGACCCTGATCGGCAGCGGCAAGCTGGACGAGATCAAGGCTGCGGCCGACGCCAGTGGTGCCGACCTGATCCTGGTCAACCATGCGTTGAGCCCGGGCCAGGAGCGCAACCTGGAACGCTTCCTCGAGCGACGGGTGATCGACCGTACCGGCCTGATCCTGGACATCTTCGCCCAGCGTGCGCACAGCCACGAGGGCAAGCTGCAGGTCGAGCTGGCGCAGCTGCGTCACCTGGCCACGCGGCTGGTGCGCGGCTGGACCCACCTGGAGCGCCAGCGCGGCGGTTCGATCGGCCTGCGCGGCCCGGGTGAAACCCAGCTGGAAACCGACCGCCGCCTGCTGCAGAAGCGGGTCGAGCAGCTGCAGAAGCGCCTGGAAAAGGTTGAAGTGCAGCGCACCCAGATGCGCCGTGCGCGCGTGCGCAGCGAGCTGCCGCGCGTGGCCCTGGTGGGTTACACCAACGCCGGCAAGTCGACCCTGTTCAACGCCATGACCGGCGCCGAGGCCTATGCCGCCGACCAGCTGTTCGCAACGCTGGATCCGACCGTGCGCCGCATTGCGGTGCCGGGGGGCAACGTGGTGCTGGCCGATACCGTCGGCTTCGTCCGCGATCTGCCGCATGATCTGGTCGCCGCGTTCCGCTCGACCCTGTCCGAGGCGCGCGAGGCTGATTTCCTGCTGCACGTGGTCGATGCCGCTGATCCGCACCGCGAGGAGCGCATCGCCCAGGTCGACGAGGTGCTGACCGCGGTCGGTGCCGGTGACCTGCCGCAGCTGCTGGTATTCAACAAGATCGACCGCATCGACGGTGCCGACGTCCGCCACGATGGCCAGGATGGTATCCCGGACGAGTCGCGTCGCGAGCGGGTGTGGATTTCCGCGCGTGACGGGCAGGGCCTGGAGCTGCTGCAGGCGGTGCTGGGCAAGCGCCTGGGCCTGCAGCACGTCACCGGCGAACTGCGCCTGCCACCGGATGCCGGCCGCCTGCGCGCGCGCCTGCACCAGCTGGAAGTGATCCGCAGCGAACAGGCCGATGAAGAGGGCTGGCTGCTGCAGGTTGACCTGCCGATCGCCGAAGCCGAAAAGCTGGCCGCCAGTGCCGACGGTGCGCCGATCCGGGCGCTGCTGCCGGAGAAGCTGCCGGAGTGGTGAGGTAGCGCCGGGCCATGCCCGGCGGCTGCCATTGCGGCGGTGCGCGACATCCGCCTGTCATCTGCGGTACAACGTGCAGGTTCTTCACCCCACCGTCATGCCGATGTCCATTCCCACCGACGCCGATCTCAATGCCCAGTCCGCCGCGCTCGGGCAGCGCCTGCAGCAGGCCTCGCTGCAGCTGGTGACCGCTGAAAGCTGCAGTGGTGGCTGGATCGCCAAGTGCATGACCGACATTGCCGGTTCCTCTGCGTTCTTCGACTGCGGCATGGTGGTCTACAGCTACGAGGCCAAGCAGCGCCTGCTGGGCGTACGCGCGCAGACCCTGGAGCAGTTCGGCGCGGTCAGCCGCGAAACCGTGCTGGAAATGGTGTCCGGTGCGCTGGTCAACTCCGGCGCCGGTATCGCCGTCGCGGTGACCGGGATCGCCGGCCCCGGCGGTGGCAGCCCGGACAAGCCGGTCGGCAGTGTCTGGATCGGCTGGAAGCGCCGTGGCGGCTATGCCCGCGCCGAGCTGTTCCAGTTCGATGGTGACCGCGAAGCCATCCGCCGGCAAACCGTGGCGGCGGCATTGCGCGGTATCGACGCCCAGCTGTGACATGCTGCTCCGGTAATCGTCCGGAGCACGCATGATGTGGGAAACGCTGGGCACGGTCCGTGACCTGGGCCGACTGCAGGAAATTGCGGTTGTCCTGATCCGTTATGGCTTCGGCGATGTGGTGCGGCGCATCGGCCTGGCCAGCACGCTGGAGCGGGCAGGGCGCCTGCTGCACTGGAACGAGGAGCGGCAGGAGCTGCTGCGGATGACCGCGCCGGTGCGTGTTCGCAGCGCAATGCAGGACCTCGGCCCGACCTTCGTCAAGCTTGGGCAGGTGCTGGCGACACGCGTCGACCTGCTGCCGCCGGAATGGATCGCCGAGCTCTCCGAACTGCAGAACGCAGTACCGGCGCTGCCATATGCGGATATCCGCGAGCAGCTCGAAGCCGATCTTGGTGCGTCTCCGCAGGACGTGTTCGCGTTCCTCGATGAAACCCCGATGGCGGCCGCCTCGCTGGCGCAGGCCCATCGTGCGCGCCTGCATGACGGTCGCGAGGTGGTGCTGAAAGTACGGCGCCCCGGCATCCGCGATGTGGTCGAGGCCGACCTGCGGTTGCTGGCCCGCCTGGCCGAGATCGTCGAGGCCCGACTGCCGGATCTGCGACGTTACCGCCCGGCCGAAGTCGTGCAGCAGTTCACCGTGTCGCTGCGCCGCGAGCTGGATTTCGCCGCCGAATGCCGCAATGCCGAGCGCATCGCGCGCAACTTCAATGGTCGTGATGACATCCTGATTCCCCGCGTGCACTGGCAGTGGACCTGCGAGAGCCTGAACGTGCAGGATTTCGTCGACGGCATTCCCGGCCGAGACCTGGCCGGTGTCGATGCGGCCGGGCTGGACCGCCGCGAGCTGGCACGGCGTGGCGCCGACATCGTGCTGAAGATGGTGCTGGAGGACGGCAGCTTCCATGCCGATCCGCACCCCGGCAACATCATCTATCTGCGTGACGGCCGCATTGGCGTGATCGATTTCGGCATGGTCGGCGCCTTGTCGGAAGTACGGCGTTTCCAGGTTGCGCAGCTGCTGCACGGGCTGGTCGAGCAGGATCCGCAGGGCGTGGCTGACGTGCTGCTGGACTGGGCCGGCGGTGTCGAGGTTGACGAGAACCGGCTGCAGCACGACATCAGCCAGTTCGTCGATCAGTACCGTGGCGTGCCGCTGAAGGATCTGCGCATCGGCCTGATGCTGGGCGACATCACTCAGCTGCTGCGCAGCTACAGCCTGACCCTGCCGGCCGATCTGGCACTGATGATCAAGGCCTTCCTGACTCTGGAAGGCATGGGCCGCCAGCTGGACCCCGATTTCGACATGGCCAGCGCCGCGCGCCCGTTCCTGGAGCGCGTGATGCTGCAGCGCTATGCGCCCAGGGCGCTGCTCAAGCGCGGCCGGCGCAGCCTGCTGGGCCTGGTCGACTTCGCCGGTGAGCTGCCCCGCGACCTGCGCAAGCTGGTGCAGGCGGCGCGCCGTGGGCGGCTGCAGCTGAAGGTGGAAACCAGCGCGCTGCAGGGCTTCGGCGAGCAGGTGAACCGTGCGGCGAACCGGCTGGTGATGGGCATCGTCACTGCTGCGCTGATCATCGGCTCGTCGATCGTGATGCACAGCGTAGGGGGTGTCTCCAGCCGCTGGCTGCTGGCGCTGGGTGTGTGCGGTTTCATCGGCGCCGGCTTCTGCGGCGTGTGGATCCTGTTCTCGATATGGAGAAGCAGCAAGCACACCTAGTGTGCTTGCCGCACCGATTCCTGTAGAGCCGAGCCATGCTCGGCTGCTCTTGCCCAGGTCAGCCCAGCCATTCGCCACATTGCCGAGCACGGCTCGGCACTACAGATGTCGCCGTGTCGTCTCCGGCACTTGCAGTCCTGCACGTTAGTAGTAATACTACTAACCATGGACCTGACCGACACCCAGCAGGCGATCCTGCAGTTGATCGCCGAGCGTATCGAGAGCGAAGGCGCACCGCCGTCGCAGACTGAAATCGCACGTGCGTTCGGCTTCAAGGGCGTGCGCGCGGCCCAGTACCACCTGGAGGCCCTGGAGCAGGCCGGTGCGATCCGTCGCATCCCCGGCCAGGCCCGCGGCATCCGCCTGGTGCAGGCGCCGCCGGTCGAGAAGCTGGCCGAGCCAGGCCTGCCCGACAGCGTGCTGCGCCTGCCGGTGCTCGGCCGGGTTGCGGCCGGCCTGCCGATCGGCGCCGATATCGGCTCGGACGATTTCGTGGTGCTGGACCGGGTGTTCTTCTCGCCAGCGCCGGACTACCTGCTGAAGGTGCAGGGCGATTCGATGATCGACGAGGGCATCTTCGACGGTGACCTGATCGGCGTGCACCGCACTCGCGACGCCCATTCCGGGCAGATCGTGGTGGCGCGCATCGATGACGAGATCACCGTCAAGCTGCTGAAGATCGCCAAGGATCGTATCCGCCTGCTGCCGCGCAACCCCGACTACAAGCCGATCGAGGTGCTGCCGGACCAGGACTTCTCGATCGAAGGCCTCTATTGCGGCCTGTTGCGACCCAACCGTTGACCCGTTCCATAGCGCATTACCCCGCGGTCTTTTGTGGCGATTCTCTGGTTCCACTGAGGTTGGTACGGATGTCCGATAATTCTTTTCAGAGCGCCGGGCAGAATCTCAGCCTGTGCGATACGTCCGACTTAAAGTGAGCCCATGGCAAAGAAGACCCCCAAAGACAGCACCTCCAACGACACGACCTCTGCAAGGACCCAACCGATGGACGAGAACAAGAAGCGCGCCCTCGCTGCAGCTCTGGGCCAGATTGAGAAGCAGTTCGGCAAGGGCTCGGTGATGCGCATGGGCGACCGCGTGGTCGAGCCCGTCGAAGCCATCCCGACCGGTTCGCTGATGCTCGACATCGCACTGGGCATCGGCGGTCTGCCGAAGGGCCGCGTCGTTGAAATCTACGGGCCGGAATCCTCGGGCAAGACCACGCTGACCCTGCAGGCCATCGCCGAATGCCAGAAGATGGGCGGCACCGCGGCCTTCATCGACGCCGAGCACGCGCTGGACCCGATCTACGCTGCCAAGCTGGGTGTGAACGTGGACGACCTGCTGCTGTCGCAGCCGGATACGGGTGAGCAGGCGCTGGAAATCGCCGACATGCTGGTCCGTTCGGGTTCGGTCGACATCCTGGTGATCGACTCGGTCGCCGCACTGACCCCGAAGGCTGAAATCGAAGGCGAGATGGGCGATCAGCTGCCGGGCCTGCAGGCCCGCCTGATGAGCCAGGCGCTGCGCAAGCTGACCGGCAACATCAAGCGCTCCAACACCCTGGTGGTCTTCATCAACCAGCTGCGCATGAAGATCGGTGTGATGATGCCGGGCCAGAGCCCGGAAACCACCACCGGTGGCAACGCGCTGAAGTTCTATGCCTCGGTGCGCCTGGACATCCGCCGTATCGGCGCGATCAAGAAGGGCGACGAGATCATCGGCAACCAGACCAAGATCAAGGTCGTCAAGAACAAGCTGGCGCCTCCGTTCAAGCAGGTCATCACCGAGATCCTGTACGGCGAAGGCATCAGCCGCGAGGGCGAGCTGATCGACATGGGTGTGGATGCCAAGCTGGTCGAGAAGGCCGGCGCCTGGTACAGCTACGGTGAGGAGCGCATCGGCCAGGGCAAGGACAACGCCCGCGGTTACCTGCGCGACAACCCGACAGTTGCTGCGAAGCTCGAAGCCGAGCTGCGCGGGAAGTTCCAGCCGACCGAAGCCAGCCGTGAGGAAGGCGACGACGAAGGCGACGACGAGTAAAGCTTGCTGTGGGGCAGGGCGGCGCCGTCAGTGACGTCGCCCTGTCCCGCAGGTTCGAATCGCCCAGGGATGGGCTGGGCGCCACGGATGGCGCCACCCTTGGAGTACGCATGTCCGACGCCGACGACATTCCCACCGGTCGCAAACGCCGGCCGCGTGAGCAGACCCCCGTGCAACGGGCGCTGGGCCTGCTGGTCCGCCGCGAACACTCGCGCAAGGAACTCACCCGCAAGCTGACCGCACGCGGCATCGAAGACGATGCGGCGCAGGCGGCTGTCGCCAAGCTCACCGAGGCCGGCTGGCAGGACGACACCCGTTTTGCCGAGAATCTGGTGCGGATGCGTGCCAACACCGGCTATGGGCCGATCCATGTCCGCGCCGAGCTGGGGACCCACGGCCTGGACAGTGCCGCGATTGCCGCGGCGATGGACAGCTACGAAGGCGACTGGCAGGAAAACGCCCGTGATCTGGTCCGTCGACGCTTTGGCGAGGCCGGCCCGCAGGACCTGACGCAGCGGCGCAAGGCCGCCGATCTGCTGGCCCGACGCGGCTTCGACGGCGACAGCATCCGCCGCGCGACCCGCTACGACCCGGATGACTGAGACTGGCGGCGCCGGGCCTGATACCCTTTAGGTTTTCGGCGGTCCCTCGCGACCCTGGCCAATGCGGCCGGTGGTCCGGGCCCGCCGGCCCGCAGACTGCCAGCCCCCCAATGAACGCATCCGCCAAATTCACGACTTCCCAGATCCGCAGCGACTTCCTTGAATTCTTCAAGGGCAAAGGCCACACCATCGTGCCGTCGGCGCCGCTGGTGCCGGGCAATGATCCGACCCTGCTGTTCACCAACTCCGGCATGGTGCAGTTCAAGGACGTGTTCCTTGGCGCGGAAAAGCGCAGCTACGTGCGTGCGGCCGACGTCCAGCGCTGCCTGCGCGCGGGCGGCAAGCACAACGACCTCGACCAGGTCGGCTACACCGCACGCCACCACACCTTCTTCGAAATGCTGGGTAACTGGTCGTTCGGCGACTACTTCAAGAAGGACGCGATCGCCTGGGCCTGGGAACTGCTGACCCAGGTCTGGAAGCTGCCGGCCGAGCGTCTGCTGGTCACCGTCTACCAGACCGACGACGAAGCCTACGAACTGTGGCGCGACATGGTCGGCGTTCCGGAAGAACGCATCGTGCGCATCGGCGACAACAAGGGTGCGCCGTTCGCTTCGGACAACTTCTGGCAGATGGCCGACACCGGCCCCTGTGGCCCGTGCACCGAGATCTTCTACGACCACGGCGACCATATCGCCGGTGGCCCCCCGGGCTCCCCGGATGAGGACGGCGACCGCTTCATCGAAATCTGGAACCTGGTGTTCATGCAGTTCGATCGCCAGCCGGATGGCACCCTGGTGCCGCTGCCGGCGCCGTGCGTGGACACCGGCATGGGCCTGGAGCGCCTGGCGGCGATCCTGCAGCACGTGCACACCAACTACGAGATCGACCTGTTCCAGGCTCTGATCCGCAAGGCCTCCGAGCTGACCGGCACCGCCGACCTGGAAAACAAGTCGCTGCGTGTGATCGCCGATCACATCCGTGCCTGTTCGTTCCTGATCGTCGATGGCGTGCTGCCGTCCAATGAAGGCCGTGGCTACGTGCTGCGCCGTATCATCCGCCGCGCCCTGCGCCACGGCTGGATGCTGGGCGTGCGCCAGCCGTTCTTCAGCAAGCTGGTGCCGACCCTGGTCGAGCAGATGGGCGAGGCCTATCCGGAACTGCCGGCAGCGGTGGACACCGTCACCCGTGCGTTGCAGGCCGAGGAGGAGCGTTTCGCTGAAACCCTCGACGCCGGCATGAAGATCTTCGAAGACGTCGCGGGCAAGGCCAGCAATGGCGTGATCCCGGGCGTTGACGCCTTCCGCCTGTACGACACCTATGGCTTCCCGCTCGACCTGACCCAGGACATCGCCCGCGAGCGCGACCTGACCGTCGACATCGCCGGCTTCGATGCTGCGATGGAACAGCAGCGCGAAACCGCACGTGCGGCCGGCAAGTTCGGTGGCGGCGTGACGCTGCCGGCCGAGCTGGTGGCGACCCTGAGCCCGACCCGGTTCCTCGGCTACGACCGCCTGCAGGCCGACGGCCTGACCGTGCTGGCCCTGCTCAAGGACGGCCGTCCGGTGCAGTCGGCCGATGCTGGTGACGCAGTCATCGTCATCACCAACCAGACCCCGTTCTACGCCGAGTCCGGCGGCCAGGTCGGCGACACCGGCGTGCTCACCGGCAACGGCGTGCGCCTGGTGGTGGAAGACACCCAGAAGTTCGCCGGCCAGTTCCATGGCCACGTCGGCACCCTGTCCGAAGGCGGCCTGAAGGTCGGCGATGTGCTGTCCGGCCAGGTGGATGGCGAGCGCCGTGGCGCCACCATCCTCAACCACTCGGCCACCCACCTGTTGCACGCCGCCCTGCGCGAAGTGCTGGGCACCCACGTGCAGCAGAAGGGCTCGCTGGTCGCTCCGGACCGCCTGCGTTTCGACTTCTCGCACTTCCAGCCGATCAGCGCGGAAGAGCTGGCCGTGATCGAGCGCAAGGTCAACCAGCAGGTGCGCGCGAACAACGCCGCCGAAGTGCACAACATGGGCATGCAGGAAGCGCTGGACTTCGGTGCGATGGCGCTGTTCGGCGAGAAGTACGGCGAGCACGTGCGCGTGCTGAAGATGGGTGACTACTCCACCGAGCTGTGCGGCGGCACCCACGTCAACCGCACCGGCGACATCGGCCTGTTCAAGATCACCTCCGAGGGCGGTGTTTCCGCCGGCGTACGCCGCATTGAGGCCGTTACCGGTCAGGGCGCCCTGGATTATGTGGATGCCGAAGAGGCCCGCCTGGCCGAAGCCGCCGAGCTGCTCGGCGGCAGCGCCACGGACGTGGTCGAGAAGATCCGTGCCCTCGGCCAGCGCCAGAAGCAGCTGGAGCGCGAACTGGAAGCCGTGAAGGCCAAGGTCGCCGCCGGTGCCACGGCCGACCTGTCAGGCCAGGCCGTCGAGGTTGCTGGCGTGAAGGTGCTGGCCGCCCGTCTGGAGGGTTTCGACGCCAAGGCCCTGCGTGACGCCATGGACCGCCTCAAGCAGCAGCTGGGCGACGCGGTGATCGTGCTGGCCGGCGCCCAGGACGGCAAGGCCGCCCTGGTCGCGGGTGTGAACGGCAGCGCAATGGGCAAGGTCAAGGCTGGGGAACTGTTGTCCCATATCGCCGGTCAGATCGGGGGCAAGGGCGGCGGACGCCCGGACCTCGCCCAGGGTGGTGGCGAGGACGGGCCCGCCCTTGCCACTGCGCTGGCTGCAGTCGTCGAATGGGTCAGCCCCCGCCTGTGATGAACCTGGCCGTCCCCCTCCTTGTAGGAGCGGGACGGCTGACGGTACCATTGCGAATCTTTTCCCTTTGTCGTGGTAGCGCTTCTTGACGGAGCGTCAAGCCGGTGGGGGATACCCTTCCACACGGTTCCATGGAGACTTACAAAAATGTTGATCCTGACTCGCCGCGTCGGCGAAACCCTGATGATCGGTGACTCGGTGAGCGTCACCGTGCTTGGCGTCAAGGGTAACCAGGTGCGTATCGGCATCACCGCGCCGAAGGACGTCGCTGTGCATCGCGAAGAGATCTATCAGCGCATCCAGCGCGGTGACGAAGCCGGTGGCACCGGTAGCGAAAATTCTGCCGAATAACGCTTTACCTTCGCACTCGATTAACGTTATGATTCACGCCCCGCTGAGGTGCAACGCACCAGACGCGGAGAAAACCCCGGAGTGATGCCCGAGTGGCCGAAGGGGCTCCCCTGCTAAGGGAGTATAGGGTCAAAAGCTCTATCGAGGGTTCGAATCCCTCTCACTCCGCCAGATACAAAGAAGCGCCTGCAGATCCTCGATCTGCAGGCGTTTTTCTTTATGGCAAAACTCATTGCCGGTGCGCCATCCACTGATCATCGATCAATGGATGGCGCTTCGGGTGCCCCCGACTCAGAGCCTTACCGTCACACCTACCTGGAAACCACGCCCCGGCAACGGCGCGATGTATTTCAGCGGCGAGTTGTGTGGCCGTGCTTCTTCATTGAGCAGATTGCTGCCGTTGACGAACACCTCCATGCCGGCGATGTAGCTGTTGCGTACCGGCAGCTCACGGCTGACCTGCAGGTCGACCAAGTTGAAGGCATCCAGTGGCACTTCCTCGCTGACATTGCGGCCGAGGTATTTCTGCGTGTCGTAGTAGGTGCTGGACAGCTGCGCCTTCCAGCCTTCGCGCTGCCATTGCAGGTTGGCACCGTAGCGGTTGGTGGGCATGTTCGGCAGGTACTCGCCGTCATTGTGGGCACGCAGCGAATCGGGGTGGTCGGCCTTGTTCTTCACCAGGTCGGCGAAAGCGGAGATGTTCAATGTGCCGTATCGGCCAAGCTCCAGTGCCTGCGAGGCATCGATCTCGAAGCCCTTCACCGTGGTGTCGGTCTGCTTCCAGTACTTCAGCGGCAGGCGGTTGGCGGTCTGCACGCCCGAGTAGCCCAGGTACAGATAGTTCTCGTACTTCATCCGGTACGCGGTGGCCGACAGTTCGAACCCTCCGATATGGAACAGGCCGGTCAGCTCCAGGTTTTTCGCGCGTTCCGGCTCGAGGTTCTGGTTGCCTTCTTCCTGGGTCATCACCGAATAGTGAGCATTGCTCGCATACAGCTCGTTGATCTCCGGTGCGCGCTGCGAGGACGAGTAGCGCACCTTGGCGGCGAACAACGGACCGAGCTCGACAAACGATCCCAGGCTGTAGCTGTTGAGCCGGTAGTCGCGGTCCTGCAGTTTCGTGTTGGCGGCATTGCGCGCGGTCTTGAAGCGGCTTGGTTGCAGGTCATGGTCAACGCGCTCGTGGCGCACGCCAGCGTCGAAACTGGCCCAGCCGAAGTCCAGCGTCTCCTTCAGGAACACCGCGTTGCTGCGGGTGTCGACGTCAGGCAGGTAGCGCAGCGAGCCGCTGCCGGTGACGTCACGCGACTGGTGGCTGTAGCCGAGCAGGCCGCTGAGCGGACCGACACGCTGATGGCTCAGCAGCAGTTCGGCCTGGGTGCTCTCGAAATCGTAGTCGTTGGCCCGGGTGGCACCCAGCCGTTCGCCCGAGGTGTTGTCCAGCTTGGAAACACGCAGTTCGGCGCGCTCGAACCACGGCAGCGGGTCGCGCAACAGGGCTTCCAGTGCGTAGCGTTCCTGCTTGATCACCACGCCCACCGGCAATGCGTTGGCGTAGTTGGAACCGAACGACAGGTTCTGCATCGAGAACCCGGGCACGCCGTATTCGCTGTCCTTGGCATCGATGCTGACACCCACGTAACCACGCTCGAAGAACAGGGTCGACCCGAACGCCACCTGCGAATTGCGCGCGTAGCTGTTGCCCAACCGGTGATGGTAATCGGGCGTCACATCGTTGTTGATCTGCTTCTGTACGTATGACGGCGTGCCGGCGACATAGGCCGGATTGACCGGATTGATATAGGTACGGCGCTGCCAGACCGAGGTCGGGTTGTTGGTGTAGAACGAGAAATCACCATCGGCCCAGTCCGGGTTTTCGGTCATGAACTGGTCGATGTAGGGCTGCGAGGCCTTGTTGTAGATCTGCTGGACGCGCGCCTCCTTCTGGCAGCTGTCGGCCAGCGCCGAGTTGACGCCGCCGGTCGGCGGGAACAGCCCGGTGTTGCAGACACTGGCCTTGCTGTTGCCGGGGATGTCGTAGTGCGAGATGCGCTGCCGAGAGGCCAGCAGGTTGGTCGAGAGGTTGCGCTGGTTGTTGAAGTTCATGCGGAAGCCCTGCGCGTCGGCGGCATTGAAGCCCTTGCGCAGGACCAGTTCCATCGACTGGTCCTTGTCTTCCATGCTGCGCGAGATCAGGCCGGAGTCGATCTCCACGCTGCCGCCGATCGCGTTGCCACCGTAGCGCACGGTATCGGACGACTTGTTGACGGTGACGCTGTGCACGAACAGTGGATCGAACGGAATGTTGATGTCGCCGCTGATCGCGTTCATGCCGAGGATGGACTGGCCGTCCTGCAGGATCTGCACGCGGTTGCCGCTGAGGCTGCGGATGACCGGAGCGCCCGCGTTTGGCCCGAAGGCGCTGCTCTGCACGCCGGAGACGTGTTCGAGCAGGCCGCCGAGGGTGCGGTTCTGCGCCTGTGGGTTGTCGACAGTGACCCGGCTGTCGATGCGCGAGGGCTGGGAGGCCTGGACCTGGAGGGTGGGGAGGGTGGGTTCGTCCGCGGCCTGGGCGGTGTGGACGACGAACAGAATGGCAGCAGCAAGCAGGTGGCGACGCATGGCACGATCCGTGAAAATGATGTGAAATGTTATAACGTAACTATTTGTATCGACAAGGGTGGATTGGGCCTTGCGGCAGGGGCTGGATATGAGAACGGTTCTCATATGAAAATGACCGACGAACCACTGCAGGCCCCTCATGCTCAGCCTCACCCTTGCCGACCTCGATCGCCTGGGCCGCAGCAGCGGCTTCCGCTATCGCCTGCCTGCACTGGCCGCCGATCTGTCCGGTGAACAGTGCGTGGTGCAGGGCAGGGTGGAGCAGCGTCGCCTGCGCCCGGGCATGACCCTGGCGCTGTCGGATGTAATCGCCCATCAGCCGTTCGAGGCAACCTCGGAGTCGCCGCCGGCCTTCTCGGTGATCGTGATGCTGGAGGGACGCGCAGGGGCGCGGTTGGCCGGGCAGGCGGTGATCGGCATGAGCCCGGGTGCCGGCGCGATGGTGCTGGCCGAGGCGGCGCCGATGACCGCGATTCATCCCGCAGGGCAGCGGATGCGCAGCCTGAATGTCTCGTTGGACGCACCTGCCGGGATTGACGACCCGATGATCAGCGAGCTGCTGTCCACCGCGCATCGCACCGGTCACCCGCGGTTACGTGGTTGGCAGGTCCCCGGGCACCTCGAGCACGCCGCCGACCAGCTGCTGTCGGGCAGCTGGCAGGGCGCGATGCATGCACTGCTGTGCGAGAGTATCGGCCTGCAGATGCTGGCTCTGGCGCTGGGCGGGCCTGCGCGGGAGGCATCGCCGGATCTGCGTGTTTCAGCACGTGATCGCCGCATGCTGCAGCGGGTGATGGATTGCCTGCAGGCGGCACCGGCCGCCGAACACAGCCTGGAGGAGCTGGCGCGCCTGGCCTGCATGAGCCCAAGCAGCCTGCGCCTGAAGTTCCAGCAGGTGTATCAGTGCTCGGTGTTCGGCTGGCTGCGCGAGCATCGCCTGCAACTGGCCTGCGCGCAGCTGCGGCAGGGCTGCAGCGTGCAGCAGGCCGCGCATTTTGTTGGTTACCGGCATGCCACGAATTTCGCGACCGCGTTTCGTGCGCGCTACGGCATCGCGCCCAGCCAGCTGCGCTGACGCAGGATCAGCGTCGGCAGCGCGCATACATCCGCTGCGTCCGCGCATACGTGCGCTCACGCTCAAATGACAATAATTCTCATCCAGCCTTTCCCTCCTGCTGGATCTCCCATGCCCGCCTGTATCCGCCCGCGCGCCCTGGCAACCGCCATCGGCACGACCCTGGCGCTGTTCAATACTGCCCACGGCGCCGAGCGCGCCCCCGCCGCGAACACCTCGCAGCTGCCCACCGTGCAGGTCACGGCCGACCTCGATGGCAGTACCGAATCCTCGCGTTCCTACACCACCGACTCCATGGGCACGGCGACGGGGCTGTCGCTGACTTCGCGGCAGACGCCGCAGTCGGTCAGCGTCATCACCCGCCAGCAGATCGAGGACCGCGGGTTGCTCAGCACCGCCGATGCACTGGCCACGGCTCCGGGCATCTCGGTCACGCGCAGTGATGCCAACCGCTATTCGTTCTCGGCACGCGGCTTCGACATCGACAACTACCAGTTCGATGGCGTGGTGATGCCGGTGCTGTCGCCATGGAATTTCGGCGAGAACAATCTGGACATGGTGGTGTACGACCGCATCGAGATCGTGCGCGGTGCCAATGGCCTGATGACCGGTGCCGGCAATCCGTCGGCGGCGGTGAACTACGTGCGCAAGCGCCCGCTGCGTGATTTTGCTGCCAGTGGCGGCATCGGCCTCGGCAGCTGGGACGCGCGCCGCGCCTGGGTGGATGTGTCCAGCCCGTTGAGCCGGGAAGGGCGTGTGCGTGGTCGTGTGGTCGCCGCGCAGGCAGAGGGCGACAGCTACACTGCTGGCCTGGACAGCACCGCGAAGACGCTCTACGGCGTGGTCAGCGTGGACCTGGGCGAGGACACCGGATTGATCGCCGGTATCTCCTACCAGGGCAACGACAATCGTGGCTTCGGCAGCGGCTTCGCGCTGTTCAACGCCGACGGCACGCGTACCCGCTTCGACCGCTCGGCATCGGCCACCGCGCCGTGGGCACGGATGAGCACCGATACCCGCAACGGCTTCTTCGATTTCAACCATCGCTTCGGCAACGACTGGCAGGCACGCGTGTCCTACAGCCGCTCGCATACCGACATGGAAATGAAGCATCTCTACCGGGGCGGCTATCCCGATCCGGTGACCGGGGCGATGCCCAATGGCAACAGCTTCACCCGCTACGACGGTCCGGTGCGCCGTGAGGCGGTCAGTGTCAGCCTGACCGGTCCCTTCCAGGTGTTCGGCCGCCAGCACACGGCGTCCGTCGGCTGGTCGCGCTCACGCGACGAGATCGCACTGGGGCAGTACCGCGCACTGGCGCCGTTGCCGCCGTTGGCAAGCTATCTGGACTGGCACGGGCCCGGTACGCCGGAACCGGTGTGGGCCAGCAGCAAGACCCAGGCCGATGATCTGGACAATCATCAGAGCGGTGCCTATGCCGTGGCGCGGCTGTCGCTGGCCGATCCGCTGCATGTGATCGTCGGTGGCCGCCTGAGCAACTGGGAGACCGACCAGGTCTACTTCGGCAGCAAGCGTAAGTACCGGTACCGCAACGAGTTCGTGCCGTATGCCGGTGTGGTCTGGGACCTCAACGGCTACAGCAGCGCCTACGCCAGCTACACCGGCATCTTCAAGCCGCAGAACAACCGCAACGAATCCGGGCAGATCCTCGACCCGGTCAGCGGCCGCAGCTATGAGTTGGGCCTGAAGGGCAGCTGGTTGCAGGAGCGCTTGAATGCGTCGGCGGCGCTGTTCCGCACCCAGCAGGACAATCTGGCCGAGGCCACGGGGGGGCTGGTCGAGGGCAGTACGCAGGCGGCGTATCGTGCGGTGAAGGGCGCAACGGTGGACGGCCTGGAACTGGAACTGGCCGGTGAGCCGCTGCCGGGGTGGAGCCTGGGCACCAGCTTCACCACCTTCATCGCGCAGGACGCGCAGGGCAGGGCGATCAACACCGCCAAGCCGCGCAGCTTGTTCAAGCTGTTCACCACCTGGCGACTGCCGGGTACCTGGGACCGGCTGACGATCGGCGGTGGCGTGGACTGGCAGAACCGCATGTACCAGACCGCCACCGCACCCGGAAATCGCCGGGTGCCGGTGCAGCAGCCCAGCTATGCGCTGGTCAACCTGATGGCGCGATACCAGTTCAGCTCCAACGTGTCGGCGGCGGTCAACATCAACAACCTGTTCGATCGCCACTACTACTCGCAGATCGGCTTCTACAACCAGGGCTGGTACGGGGCACCGCGAAACGTGATGTTCACGGTGAAGGTTGGCTACTGAGGATGCCGTCGCGCGGTTCAGGGATCCAGCGGATCCATCGGGTCGATGCGCAGCGATTCGGGAGCCGGCACGAACGGGATCGCGTAGGGCGAAACACGTGAACCGACCTCGCCCGGAACGTAACCCAGTTCATGGCGGTTGCGCTCGCTGAAGGCGCTGCTGGCGACCGAATCGATATGTGATGGACTGCTGACCACCAATGCCGGTTGCCGCGGCGGTGCCTGCAGGGCCGCCAGCAACCGGGCTGCATTGCGCAGGTTGGTGGTGGTGTGGCGGGCATACGGCTCGATGATGATTGCATCTGCGGGAATGCCGAAGCGTGCCATCAGCGCTTCGCGCATCTGCACCGCTTCGACGCTGCGGGTGCCGCGTGGGTGTACCGCACCACCCGAGACGATGAGGAAGGGGGCATCACCTGCCGCGTAGCGCTGCGCGGCCGCCTTCAGGCGCAGCTTGCTGCCGGCGCTGAGCGGGGTGGTCAATTCGTCCGGTCCCTGGCCCAGCACGATGATCGCGGTGTACGGATGCGCATTCCAGTCGAGCTGCCGCGCACGCGCAAACGGCGCGGCGTTCACCCCCGCGCTGATGGGCTCGAAACGCATCGCATCGAGGCGGTCATTGGCATCGAGCAGGCCCACCGCCACCGCGATGCTGCGATCGAAGGCGGTGTAGGCCGCGCTGGCGTCCACCTCGCTCATCTGCATGGCAATGGCGACGTCGCCGGCCAGTCGCGTGCTGCCCGCTGCGCCGATCGGGCCGTCGATGGCGTCGTAGCGGGGCGGCTGGCCCTGGCCATAGACGGAGAGGATGTTGTTGAGGCCCGCCAGCTCCCGCTCGATGGCCTCGGCGTGCGCGGGAGCCGCAGCGGTCAACAGGCCTGCCTGCGCGGGCGTCCAGCGTGCGGACGCGAGCGTGCAGGTGGCGGTCCGGCAGCCGGCCAGCTGCTGCATGCGTTCGGCCAGGAGGGCACGCGCATCACCGGGCAGCGTATCGGGCTTCAACTGTACGAGGGTCGGGAACAGTCGTGCGGCCAGCGCGGCGCTGTCGCGGTCGTCGGCCGCCGCCGCAAGCGGCAGCGCTGCCGTGGCAAGCAGGGCAAGGGACAAGGCAAATCGTCGATGCATCACCAGCTCCTGCTGACCATCAGGCGGACGTTGCGGCCGAACAGAGGCCGTCCATAGATTGCCTCGGCCGAACCCTGTCCGGCCAGGGCGTCGGTGCGGGTATTGCCCTCGGTGAGTCCCTTTTCATTGGTCAGGTTGTCGCCCACCAGCTGTGCGCCCCAGTTGCCGCGCTTCCATGAAACGCCCAGCCCCAGGGTCTGGTAGGCAGGCAGCGCCGTCTGGTTGAACAGATCAACATAGGATTTTCCGACCACGTCATAGCGCAGCCAGGTCTCGAACTGGTCCTGGCCGTGCTGGAAGCTGAAGGTCGGGCGGAGGTTGCCGTAGAGCTTGGGCTCGCGAACGATCTGCTTGCCGTTGACGGCGGCCGGATCGGCGCCGGAATCGTTCTGCAGGCTGTCGTACTGCGGATCGCTGACCGTGATCGAGCCGGCAATACTGAACCAGTCCAGCGGCCGGAACAGCCCATCCAGTTCGATGCCCTTGGAGACGGCGGTACCGATGAACGGCACCGACTGGTCATTGCGGCCGGTCGTCGGGTTGAACGCCACGAACGAGGCGTTGAGTGGGTCGAACTTCGTGTAGAACGCAGTCAGGTACAGGTAGGACCGGCCGAATCCGGCCTTCAGGCCCAGCTCGTACTGGTCCAGCTGGGTCTGCACGATGGTGGGATCGATCGAGCGTGCCACTGACGAGTTGGGAACGATCTCCATGTGCGAGACGCGGGCGTAAGCACCCACCGAAGGGGTGAAATCGAAGTTCGCACCGACGGTCCAGTTGTTCGCGGACGGGTCCAGGCGATGGTTCTGGACGACGCCGGTGAACCGGCGCGTGGTGTTGTCGGCCAGTGTGGTGCGGTCGCCGAGGTCGACCTGGGCGGTCTGCTCTGCATAGCCTTCATAGCGGTAGCGTTCATGGCGGATACCGGCGTCGAGCTTGAAGCGGTCCGTCAGTGCCCAGGTGTCATTGGCATACACCGCGAACATGCGGGCATCGACCTCGCCACGATTCAGGGTGGTGGTGTAACGCAGCGTGCCCTTGTCGGTGACATAGCCCAGCGGGGTGCCATCGTTGCCGTAGGCCACCAGGTCCAGCAGGCGTGGCTTGCCGCGCATCTCCATCAGCATGTCCTGGTACAGGCTGAAGGCCGTGGTGCCGAAGAAGGCCGTGTATGCACCGATGTTCAGATCGTGGCTGCCCCAGGCCGTTTCAAACAGCCGCGTCGCACTGAAGTCGGCCTGGCCGGAGTAGAAGTCCGAATCTGCGGCCCGGTACTGGGCCGAGATCACCAGGCCGGAGTCGGCATAGGGATCGTAGGCGCTCGCCCCGTTGCTGCCGGCCAGGGCGTAGCCCATCCGCGCGACGCCGGCACCGAAGGCGGTACGGGCCGCGCCCAGATAGCCGTTGGCGAAAGCGCGTGCGTCGACCGGGTTGGTGGTCGAGTACAGCGCGTCGAAGGTATTGCGGCCCTTGGTGTAGCCGGTTTTCAGCGAGATCGTCCAATCGCTGGCGGTATTCTCGTACTGGAAGCCGATGTTGCCGAAGCGCATGTGCCGGCCATCGGCCAGGTCGCGGTTCATGCCCTGCAGGACGCCGCCGCCATCGAGGTACTTCAGGTTGACACTGCGCAGCGACGGCGAGTTCAGCGTACCGTCGAAGTAGTCGATGTACGGGTCCAGCGGGACGCTGGGATTGCGCGGATCGGCGACCGGGATCGGCAGGTAGAACGTATTGTGGTCATCGACGAAGGTACCGCTGACCTTGAACCAGCTGGTGTCGTCGAAGTAGTGCTTGATGTTGCCCCTGATCTGCCCGCCCTTGTCGTTCGGGAAGCCGTTGTCGCGGTAGCCATCGTGCTGGCGCAGGAATCCACCGACTGCATAGAAGGTGTCCTTGCCGAGGGCGCCGGACTGGTACATCTCGCCGCGGTACAGCCCGGTGTCACCCACGGTCAGCTGGGCCTTGCCGTGGGTCTCTTCGGAGCCCTCGGCCAGGATGTTGTTGACGATGGCGCCGCCACTGCTCGCATAGATCGGCGCCGGGCCACCACGTACGATCTCCACCCGCTGGTTCATCACGTCGAACCGGTTCATGCCGTCGCCGGAATTGAAGAAGTGGCCATCCAGCTCCTGGTAGAGCGGCAGGCCGTCCTGCTGGAAGGCGATGAAGCCACGATCGGTGGGAATGCCGCGCAGCCGGGTGATGTTCTGCACCTCGCCTCCGGTGGCTTCGACATGGATGCCGGGCACGGACCCGAGCAGGTCGGCGTAGCTTTTCGGTGCGAGTTTCTGCACGTCTTCGCGGCTGAGTGAATTGACCGCGAAGGACGCATCGAAACGACGCTGGGTGCGTGCCGCACCGGTGACCACCACCGCGTCCAGCGTTGCGGCGTCGGCGCTGCCCTGGTTCTGGACGGAGGCGTCCTGCGCAGAAGCGTTGCCATGCAGGGATATCAAGGCCAGGGAGATTCCCAGGACCAGGGGGCTGATGTTCATCGGAGGGCGGCCATGCAGGGAAGGGGGACCGCTGCACGGTAGGTCCGGGCGATGACGGAATTGTTTACTTCGGCGGAAATAAACAATTAAACGATGGCATCGGCGCCCAGCTGGTGGATTGGCAGCAGCGCTGCGCCCACCGAAACCGCGGATCCTCCCAGCCGTGACACATGCACCTGCGGCAGGCGCAGGCTGTCCAGCGCGCTGCTCCAGCGTGCCGGCTGCTGCAGGTGTTGCCCCAACGCTTCCAGTACCTGGCGGGGTAGCGAACCGGACAGGATCACGGCGCCCGGATCGAGCCACGCCACGCCGGTATTGGCCGCTGCGCCCAGCTGGTTTCCTGCGCGTTCGGCCCAGGCACTGATGATGCCGGCATGGCTTTCCAGGCAGGCCTCCAGCTCGAACAACGAAGGAATTCCGGCGCCGGCCTCGCGCAACGTGGCCAGCAGGTCGATACCCGAGGGGCGCGGTGCGTCCATGCGGAACAGGCGGCCGATGTCGCCTGCATTGCCGAACTCACCGCGCATCACATCACGCCGGTGGATCACGCCGCCACCCACGCCGTGGCCGACATACAGTAGCAGCGCCGAAGCGCAGTCGCGGATCAGACCGCTGTCGTAATACTCCGCCAACGCCGCCAGGGTTGCATCGTTCTCCACCCACACCGGGAAGCCGAAGTAGTCTTCGAAGAACTGGTCGTTGTCGATATCGCGCCAGCCATGCAGCCAGTCCACCGCGTGCCGGCGTGCCGGACCGGTTTCGACCACGGGCCCCGGAACGGCCACGCCGAGGCCCAGAAAGCGCGCGCGCATCAGTCCGGTGCTGCTGGTGAGGCTGCGCAGGCGCTGGTCCACGCAATGGACGAAATCGAGGGGATCTGCGCTGTCGAATGCGGTGGCATCGCGGGCGATGACCTGGCCGGCGAAATCCACCAGTGCGATCTCCAGCCAACCGGGATGCACCGTGGCACCGGCGGCATAGCCGCCCCGACCGGACAGCGCCAGTGGCACCGAGGGACGGCCGCGCTGGCCATCGGACAGTTGTCCCTGTTCCTCGATCACTTCCAGCATCAGCAGTTCACGCGCCAGGCGGGTCAACGCGCCGTTGTGCATGCCCAGCTGGTGGGCGATGGTGATGCGGGGAACGGCGCCCATCGTGCGCAACAGCCAGATGATGCGCTTGTGGTCCGCATCCAGCGCGATCAGCGGCTTGCGGCGCAGCCGCGATGTCGGGGCCAGGCTCACGGTTGCAGGCCCTCGGTGCGTGCTGGGGGGATGGGCCAGGCCAATGCGGCCAGCGAAAGCAGGCTGCCGGCGGCGACCAGCGAGACCAGTGCGGCCGAGGTGCCCGGATCGCCCGCCTGTATACCGGGCAGCACTTCCCCCAGCAGCAACGAAGAGGCCGCGATGGATAGCTTCATGGTTCCGGTGAGCAGTGCAAAACAGCTGAGGTCATCGTCGCGTCCGCTATGGATGGCATGGCGACGGGCGATCAGCGCGGTGCGTCGCCACAGCACCAGGCCGACGCTGGCCACCGCCGTCCCGTGGATGGCGGCACATGCAATCGCTATGGGCGTGGAGGGGATGGCCAGGTACACGCCAACGGCGGCGACGGCCAGCACCGACATCAGCGCGAGCATCCCGGTCTCGCTGTGCAGCGTTGAACGCAGGCGCAGGCAGAGCCAGGGGGCAACCACCATGCCCGCCACCATCGCGAAGGTCAGCGCTGCCCCATGTTCGGCGAAGGGGAACAGACGCCCTGCCAGGCCAACCAGCGCCGTCTCCGCCGCCGCGGCCAGCAGAACCGGCAGCAGCGCCGGCAGGGGCAGGGGCAGGGGCAGGGCAGCGGGCGTCCTGGTTGCGGAGGGCCGTGAGGGCGTTGCGACGCAGGCCAAAGGAAGCGCAGCGGCCGCGATCAGCACGCCGATGACTATGCAGATCAGCAACGCGTTGCCACTGCCCTGGGACGCAGGCGTACCGACCACGCCGAACAGCGCCGAGGCAATGCACAGCTTGGAGATCGGCACCACCACGGCGCGGGTGGAGACATAGCGCATGGCCTCGTCCTCGTCATGGGGCAGCAAGGACGTCAGCGCGTTCTGGGCCACGTCGTAGACCGCATAGCAGGTACGGAACAGCAACGATGCGACCAGCAACGGCAGGAAGGCGGGCTCGGTTGCGTTGCCCGGGCTGAACAGCAGGCAGGCGCTGGCCGCCGTGCCGAGCCCGCCGATGAGCTGCAGGCGCAGGGCCAGGCGCTGCTGGTTGCGCATGCGGGTGAACACGGCGGCCAGCAGCAGATCGAGCAGGCTGCTGTAGGCCAGTGAAATGGCCAGCAGCTGGCCGGTGTGGGCCGCCGGCAGCCCCAGCCGGGCGTGCAGGTAGTAGCCCAGCACCAGATCCACGAACGACCAGGCCAGGGTGCGGGCAAAGTGGCCGGCGGCATAAAGGTGCCGTGGCGAGGGCTGCGCGTTCAACGCCGTGTACTGGGGGAGAAGAGCCGGAGATGCTGGATCGTTCTACTACCCCTGTGTGACATGGTCCTGACATGGCGCGTGGCCGGGCATTCAGCGAGTGGCTTGCACCCCCCGCCGCAGGCGCGCAGCATTCGCCCTGCTGCCCCCCATCACGCGTCACGCAGCGCTTTCTTCACTGGAACGGAGCAACGTATGAAACTGTTGTCCGCTGTGTTGTTGTCTGCGCTTTCGCTCTCGGCCGTTCCGGCGCTGGCGGTGGAAGCTTCGCCCTCACCGCTGCTGGGGCGCTGGTCGCTGGATATCGCCACGTCTGCGCTACCCGAAGCGCAGCGCCCGAAGCACGTGGTGCTCGAGTTCAAGGACGCCGGTGCGGGTCGCTGGAGTTCACACGTGGACATCGTCCTGCACGATGGCAAGACCATGAAGTCCGACGGCACGCTGGCGCTGGACGGCACGCCGGGGCCCTTGTCCGGTACTTACGGCGCGGACAAGGCCAATCTGAAACTGCCGGCGCCGAACACCCTGGTGATGCAGCTGGTGGACCACGGCACGCCGGCCTCCACCCGCATCTATACCGTGGCGGCCGACCGTACGACGATGACCGAGACCAAGGCGTTCTACGGTCACGACGGTACCCCGATCCTGCAGACCAATCTGTTCAAGCGGATACCGTAGCGGCGACGCCTGCACCACGCCCGCACAGCGGGCGTGGTGAATGCAGCAGCCTTATACCGCAGCCGGGTCGCGCTTGCCGGTGTCGATGCCGTACCTGTCGATGGCCTCCTGCATCCGCGAGCGTTCGATGCGACCTTCGTCAGCCAGTGATTTCAGGGCGGCCAGCACGATGAAGTGGCGATCCACTTCGAAGAAAGTGCGCAGCGATTCACGTGTATCGGAACGGCCGAAGCCATCGGTGCCGAGTGCGGTGAAGCGGCGGTCGTTGATGAAGGGACGGATCTGGTCGCCTACGATCTTCATGTAGTCGGTGGCCACCACCACCGGGCCTTCATGGCCCTGCAGGCACCGCTGCACGTAGGGTACGCGTGGCTCCTCGGCCGGATGCAGCAGGTTCCAGCGTTCGGCGGCCAGGCCGTCGCGGCGCAGTTCGGTCAGGCTGGTGGCGCTCCAGACATCGCTGGCGACGCCGAAGTCCTGCTGCAGCAGTTCTGCTGCGGCTTCCACTTCGCGCAGGATCGAGCCGCTGCCCATCAGCTGCACGCGTGGCTGCGAGGCTGTATCGGCGGCTGCCGGATGCAGCAGATACAGGCCCTTCAGGATGCCCGCTTCCACGCCCTCCGGCAGTGCCGGCTGCGGGTAGTTTTCGTTGAGCACGGTGATGTAGTAGTAGATGTCTTCCTGGTCGACATACATGCGGCGCAGGCCGTCATGGATGATCACCGCCAGCTCGTAGTTGTAGGTCGGGTCGTAGGACACGCAGCTCGGAATCACCGACGACAGCACGTGGCTGTGGCCGTCATCGTGCTGCAGGCCTTCGCCCATCAGCGTGGTGCGGCCCGACGTGGCACCGAGCAGGAAGCCGCGGGTACGCGCATCGGCAGCGGCCCAGGCCAGGTCACCGACACGCTGCAGGCCGAACATCGAATAGAAGATGTAGAACGGAATCGTGGCCAGGCCGTGGTTGCTGTAGGCGGTGCCGGCGGCGATCCACGAACAGATCGCACCGGATTCATTGATGCCTTCCTGCAGGATCTGGCCGTCCTTGGCTTCCTTGTAATAGCTCAGCTGGCCGGCATCCTGCGGGGTGTACAGCTGGCCCAGGTAGGAGTGGATGCCGATCTGGCGGAACAGGCCTTCCATGCCGAAGGTGCGCGATTCATCGGGCACGATCGGAACCACCAGCTTGCCCAGTTCCGGGTCTTTCAGCAGGCTGGTTAGGATGCGCACGAAGCCCATGGTGGTGGACTGGCCGCGATCGCCGCTGCCCTGCAGCTGGGTGTTGAAGATCGACAGCGGTGGCAGTGGCAGCGGATCGACCTTGGCCAGGCGCGCCGGCAGCTGCCCACCCTGGATGCGGCGGCGCTCGGCGAAGTAGGTGGCCTCGGCGCTGCCGGGTTCCGGGCGCAGATAGGGCATCTCCTCCAGCTGGTCGTCGCTGACCGGCAGGTTGAAGCGGTCGCGGAAGGCGCGCACCGCATCGGCGCTCATCTTCTTCAGCTGGTGGTTGATGTTCTGGCCTTCGCCGGCTTCGCCCATGCCGAAACCCTTGACCGTCTTGGCCAGGATCACTGTCGGCCGGCCGCTGGTGTTCACCGCCTGCTGGTAGGCGGCGTACACCTTCTGCGGATCGTGGCCACCACGTGCCAGCGCCCAGATGTCGTCGTCGCTCATGTGCGCGACCCGCTCCAGAAGCTCGGGATAGCGGCCGAAGAAGTGCTCGCGCAAGTAGGCGCCGCTCTGCGACTTGAAGGTCTGGTAGTCGCCGTCCACGCATTCCATCATGCGCTGGCGCAGCAGGCCGTTGTGGTCGCGGGCCAGCAGGTCGTCCCAGCCGCTGCCCCAGATCAGCTTGATCACGTTCCAGCCGGCCGCGCGGAAGGTGCCTTCCAGTTCCTGGATGACCTTGGCGTTGCCGCGTACCGGACCGTCCAGGCGCTGCAGGTTGCAGTTGACCACGAACACAATGTTGTCCAACCGCTCGCGGCCAGCCAGGGAAATTGCCGCCAGCGATTCGGGCTGGTCCATTTCGCCGTCGCCGAGGAAGGCCCAAACCTTGCGGCCCTGGTGTTCTTTCAGGCCGCGGTATTCCAGGTAACGCATGTAGCGCGCCTGGTAGGCAGCGGTCAGCGGGCCCAGCCCCATCGATACGGTGGGGAACTGCCAGAACTCCGGCATCAGGCGCGGGTGTGGATACGAGGACAGGCCTTCGCGGCCGGCTTCGCGGCGGAAGTTGTCCATCCGTGCCGGATCGATGCGGCCCTCCACGTACGCGCGGCCGTAGATGCCCGGCGCCGAATGGCCCTGGATGTAGATCATGTCGCCGTCGAAGGTGTCGGTGCGGCCACGGAAGAAGTGATCGAAGCCGACGTCGTACAGCACCGCCGCGGACTGGTAGGTGGCGATGTGGCCGCCGACGTTGGAATGCTTGCCGGCACGCAGCACCATCACCATCGCGTTCCAGCGGATCATCGCATTCAGGCGGCGCTCGATGGCCAGGTCACCCGGGTAGGCCGGCTGGCGTTCGGGCGGGATGGTGTTGACGTAGGCAGTCCAGGCACGGGTATGCAGGTCGCCGTGCTGCTGCGCGTCCAGATCGCTCAGCTGGTCGATCAGGTAGTGCGCGCGCGGCCGGCCGCCGGCCTGCATCACCGCCTCCAGCGATTCACGCCACTCCTGGGTTTCCAGTGGGTCGGTATCGAAGGGAATGAGGGCTTGGTTCATGGCTGTCTCCAGAGGGCGCCGGTCGGACTTCTGCCTGGGCGACAACACCGGCAGGGCGCACAGCACTGGAGCGGGGTCGCAACGGCGGGGGCCGTGACGCGAAGGGCGACCGTGGCGGCCACCGAGAAGACAAGCGTAGGCCTGCCCCCCGGGCTTCGGTAGGCGGGCGGGGCTTGGGTCTCTGGCAAGCAAGGGTTGGCACCGCGCGCCGTATCATGCGCGCATGCGCTGGGTGCGGCCGCTGATCAGGCCGGGGACAGCCCAGGCAGGAACACCGGGATGATCGCCACGCCGACGCCCAGCAGGCACCAGGCGACGATGGGTAGCCAGCGCGCCAGGCGTTGGGCGGGTTCCGGTGCACGACGGCCACCGATCCACAGCAGCAGCGTGAGCACGCCCAGTGCATAGGCGAGGGCGACGACTACCGGATGCACATGGATGACCCGGCTGGGCGGCCACATCTGCTGCTGGTAGGCGGTGGTGTGGGCGACCAGCAGCAGGAACAGCAGGCTGCTGAGGGTGTTGATGGCGGTGCGTGCGTTCATTGCGGGGCACTCCTTGTGCCGGCTGCCGGGACAGTGCAGGGGCGGCATTCTAGCGGCTGCCTGCCGGAGGTTGAAACGCCACTGTCATCGATGGCGGTCACCCTGCGGGGCTTTCCAGCCTCGGGGTGGTTGGCCGGCCGTGAACAGCGTGAGGATCTGGGAGAAGAGCTACGCGCTGCGGCGACGACTGCTGCGTGGCTTCTTCCTGCGTCGCGGTTCGGCCAGCGAGGATGCCGAAGACCTGGCGCAGGAGGTTTACCTGCGGCTGCTGCGCAGCACCGGCGAGGATGCCGATGCGGTCGAGAACCCGGAAGCCTACCTGTTCACCGTGGCGGCCAACCTGGCGCGCGAGCATGCGCGCGCGCGGTCGTCGCTGCCGCCGCTGGAAGATGTCGATCTGCTGGCCGAAGTGCTGAAAAGCGAAGAAGACATCGAAGGCGAATTCGAGCGTGCGCAGCGCTGGAACGATATCCGCACCACCATCGCACGACTGCCTGCAACCACGCGGCGGGTGATGGAGCTGCATTACCGCGATGGGCTGGATTGCCCGGCAATCAGCCAGCAGCTGCAGGTGTCGGTGCACATGGTGCGCAAGCACATCGGCAAGGGGCTGGAGGCTTGCAGGAAGGCGCTGGGCGCCAGGGAGCACACATGAACCGGAACTCTTCGCCCGTGGCCGACGACACGCTCGCCTGCGAGGCCATGGACTGGTTCCTGCGCAATCGTGACGGAACACTGGGCGAGGCCGAGCGGGTTGCGTTCCTGGACTGGATGAAGCGCTCGCCGGAGCACGTGCGCGCCTATATGCACGCCCTCGCGCTGCACCGGCAGGTCGGTGAGGCGCTGCAATCGCCGTTGCCTGAAGAGGCGCCGGTGCCAGCGCGGCAGGTCGCTGCCAAGGTGGTGCCGCTGTTCGGTAGCGTGCACGCGCCGCCGCGCGCTGTGCCGCGTCGCGGTCGTGCGCGCTGGTGGGTGGCGGCTGCCGCAGCCTGTATCGCCCTGCTCGGCGTGGGTCTGGTTCCGCAGGTGATGCCCACCGAGCAACTGTACAGTGCCGGACAGGGTGAGCTTCGCGACGTGGTGCTGCCCGACCAGACCCAGGTGCGGCTCAACGCGGACAGCCGCCTGCGGGTACGCATGGGCTGGTTCAGCCGCAAGGTGGAGCTGCTGCAGGGCGAGGCCACGTTCGATATCGCCCGTGACCGACGGTCGTTCGAGGTGCAGGTGAACGGACTGCAGATCCGCGATATCGGCACGGTGTTCGATGTGTCCCGACGGTTGCAGGGCACGCGCATCGGCGTGGTTTCCGGCGAGGTGGAGATCTGGAGCCAGGGTGCGGACGCCCGGCGTCTTGCGCAACTGGGCGAAGGCCGGGTGGTGCAGGTCGACGCGCGCAGCCATGCGGTGGAGTCGCTGGATGTACCGTTGTCGATGCTGCTGGACTGGCAGCAACGCAAGGTGTCCTTCCTGGATGAGCGGCTGGACGAGGTAGCCGCTGCCTTCAACCGGCACAACCAGGTACAGGTGCGCGTGCTGGACGAAGGCGCGGCATCGGCACGGTTGTCGGGCAGTCTCGATGCGCATCGCATCGGTGCGCTGCAGGCCTTCCTCGAACGCGACCCGCGTTTCGTGGTGAGGCGCGAAGGCGACACCGTGCGGGTTGTCAGTCGCTGAGGCCGACGTGGCCGTGGACTGTCAGAAAAAATTCATCGAATCCGCGTTCTCCACTTCGGTGGATGCGGGCTCTTACTTGGGAGAAGCCGCTGCCGAGCCACGCAGCGGCGCCTGCTGCCTTCTCTCTTCCAAGGACCCGTGATGCGCAACACGCTCTACCTGTCGATCATCCTCGCCCTGTCTCCCTGCAGCGTGCCGCTGGCGGTCGCGGCCACTGCCGATGGCCTTGAGGCCCGCGTTTCGGCGCCGATCGCGGCGCAGCCGTTGGCACGTGCACTGGAGCAGTTGTCGCGCAGTTCCGGGGTGCAGTTCCTGTATTCGGGCAGTGGAGAAGTGCACATGGCCGGCGCGGTGCCGCGCGGTGCCACCGTCAAGCAGGCGCTGGATGCACTGCTGGCCGGTACCGGCCTGAGCTACACCGTGGTCGATGGCAATGTCATCGCCATCGATCCGGCACCCGTAAGCAACGCGCCGAAGCCGGCCGCGCCGAAGCCGCGCGAGGCCGAGGCGGTGGTCGCGCCGACCCTGGACACCGTCAAGGTGATTGCCGCGCACGAGGTGATCGACCAGAAGAAGACCTCGCCGGTGATCAAGGATTCGGTGGTCTACGACGAGATGGACAGCTACGGCGACGAGACTCTGGCCGAGAGCCTGATGGCCGCTCCAGGCCTGAGCGCGGTGGAGGATGCCGGTGAGCCACGTTACGTGACCGTGCGCGGCGTACAGGCCAACCTCAACTACACCACCATCGATGGCATCGCGATTGCCAGCGTGGGAGGCAGTGGCTCCGGCGAGCGCATGAACAACCTGCAGCTGATTCCCAGCGACATCGGCACCCGTACCGACATCTACAAGAGCTTCAGTGCGGAGCAGGCACCGGATGCGATCGGCGGCGTGATCGACATCATCAGCCGCAGTGCTTTCGACCGGTCCGGCAAGTACGTGTTTGCCGATGTGGCAGGCATCTATTCCACCGCCGAGACCAACGTCGAGCGCAGCGCTGGCGGCAACCACGAGACCCTGGGTCACTTCGGCAAGAGCGCCAAGATGGTGTTCTCCAACCAGTTCGGCGCCGACCAGGAATTCGGCATCGTTGCGGTGGCGCGCTATGAACAGCGCTCGCGCAACAGCGTCAAGCGCTGGGTGGAGTCGAACTACTACTACAACGATGCTGGCAAATACCTCACTGACGGTACCACGGGTCCGGACGAGGCCAAGGGCTGGAACGGGCTGCGTGCGCCTGGCAACTTCAGCACCGGCACCTATACCAACTTCATCACCAACTTCGGCGGCTCTGCCAAGCTCGAGTGGAAGCCCTCGGATGATCCGTTCTACGCATCGCTGCTGCTGTACTCGTACCGGTTCTACGAGAACTCGACGATGAACAAGACCGATCTGTACGGCAATGCCAAGTTTCCGATCCGTAACCAGACCGGGGACAGCGGCATCACCCAGATCAACAGCATCTACATCAAGAACCGGCACGACCGCTGGGACCGCAACAACCGCGGTGCCATCGCCAGCTTCAACTGGGATATCGGTGATCGCTCGCGGCTGACCCTGCGCGGTGGCCACACCGAAGAGACCTTCCACAACAACCAGGTCTACTGGGGTGTGCGCGCCTACCCAAGCAATCTGTTCGTCGACTACGAGAACGACAGCCACGGGTTCCCCAACGCGGTGGCGGTTTCCGATTCCAGCCTGCTGACCAGCTCGGCGTTCAAGCTCAACCCAGCACAGGCCTATGTCTCCCCGCGCGATGCCAAGGAGAGCATCGACAACCTGCGCGCCGACTTCAGCTACAACATCGACGCCGATGCGCGTGGCTTTGGCCTGGCCGCCGGTGCCGAATACCGCCATCTGAAGATCTGGCAGGACATCGACTTCGACTACTACAAGAGCAGCGCGACACTGAACGATTACCTGTACCCGGGTTCGACGCTGCTGGGCAGCGTGCCGGGCTTCCCGCTGATCGACAACCGCAAGTGGAACGAGGAGCTGCTGCCAAAACTGGGCAACAACAATGCGGCGTATCCGAATGCCAACTTCACCAGCGACTACAAGTACGTGGAGGACATCACCAATGCCTATGTATCCGCGCACTACGCCTGGGACCGGTTGCTGCTGATCGGCGGCCTGCGCTACGACCACACCCGCTTTGATGCCTACAGTCCATTCAGCGACGATGGTGGCACCACCTATACCTCTGCCTTCCGAACGACCAGCGGTGGCTACAACAATCTGCTGCCCTCGTTGAACGCAACCTTCAAGCTCACCGAGGACCAGCGCCTGCGCTTCTCCGCCAGCCGCACGCTGGGCCGGCCGACGCCGAGCAACATCGCCCAGGCCACCAGCACCAGCTGTGGCGATGACGAGGAGGGCAGGGGCTTCTGCACCATCAAGCAGGGCAATGCGGATCTGCAGCCGCGCCGTTCCACCAACATCGACCTGGCGTGGGACCTGTACTTCAACGGCAACAACGGCCTGGTCTCGGTGGCGCTGTTCGACAAGGTGATCAAGGACGACATCTACACCCTGACCACCTTCGAGAACGTGGGTGATGCCCGCTACCGGGTGACCCAGCCGATGAACACCGATGAGTCCACGCTGCGCGGTGTCGAGTTCGCGGTGGCCAACCGCAACCTGCAGTGGGGCCGCCAGCGCTTCGACATGTACTTCAACGCCACGCGGCTGGAAGGCCAGACCAACTACCGCATCAGTGATGGCACCGAGCGCCGCCTGGACCGCCTGCTGTACCAGCCGGACTGGTCGCTCAATGGCTCGGTGATCTGGCGCATGCCGTGGAAGAGCGCGCAGCTGCGTTTGTCCGGCACCTACCGCAGCCGGATGCTGGTCGACTTCGGCGACACCCAGTGGCTGGATTCCTACTACGACCCGTACATGACCTTCAACATTGCCTTCAGCCACAAGGTCAGCAAGCACGTGACGCTGAAGTACGAGGCCAAGAATCTGTTCAACACCCAGCCGACCTACAGCACCGGTCCGAACGGGCGCTTCCGTACCGAGATCGACGACTACGGCCGCTTCTTCTACTTCCACATCATCTACAACTGAGGGCGCAGCCGTGGAGACAATCAATCGCAGGCGATTCCTGGCCCTGGCCGGCCTCTCTGCCGCCGGTGCCTGGATGGGAACGGCACACGCGCTGGCCGCGCAGGCCGATGCCACCGCGCTGAACCCGCGCAACCTGCTGGCCAAGCCGCGTTTTGCCAGCACACCCTTCACCCTGGGCGTGGCCTCGGGTGATCCTTCGCCCGATGGCATGGTGCTGTGGACGCGCCTGGCGACCGAACCGCTGGTGTTCGGCGGTGGCATGCCGACCCGGCCGATGGCGGTCGAGTGGCAACTGGCAGCAGACGATGGCATGCGCAAGGTGGTGCGCCAGGGTTCGGCAATGGCGCATCCCGAACTCGGCCACGCCGTGCACGTGGAGCTGGACGGATTGGCGCCCGGACGGTCCTACTGGTACCGCTTCACCGTAGGCGGCCACGCCAGTGCGGTCGGTTGTACCCGCACGCTGCCCGCAGCCACGGCCGCAGTGGATCGCGTGCGCTTCGCGGTGGCCGGTTGCCAGCACTACGAAGAAGGCCACTACACCGCGTGGCGGCGCATCGCCGAGGAACCGCTGGATTTCGTCTTCCACTACGGTGATTACATCTACGAAGGCGAAAGCCAGCCGGGCCTGCGGAAGATGAACGGCCAGCCGTTCACCAACCTGCGCAACCACGTCGGCCCGCAGATCTACACGCTGGATGATTACCGCCGCCGCTATGCCCAGTACAAGAGCGATCCCGACCTGCAGGCCGCGCATGCGGCGGCACCGTGGTTCGTCACTTTTGACGACCATGAAGTGGACAACAACTGGGCCGGTGCCGAAGACCAGGATGACACGCCCAGCGAAGTGTTCCTGCTGCGTCGCGCACAGGCGTTCCAGGCCTACTACGAGAACATGCCACTGCGCCGCTCGGCATTCCCGCGCGATGGCCACATGCAGATGTACCGGCGCGCACGCTACGGCACGCTGATGGACCTGCACCTGCTCGACACCCGCCAGTACCGCAGCAAGCAGGTGAACATGGCGCTGCGTGAGGAGGTGGAATCGCCGGAGCGCAGCATTGTGGGGGCGAAGCAGGAGCGCTGGCTGTTGGACGGCCTGGCCGATGCTGCACCACGCTGGCACACGATCGCCCACCAGGTGGCGCTGGGCAACTACATGCGCGAGAAGGACGGCGTGGTGCAGTCGTCCGACGACCAGTGGTCAGGCTATCTGGACAGCCGCCGGCGTCTGCTTGACCACATCCAGAAGGTGGGCTTCGGCAACGTGGTGACCGCCTGCGGCGACGCGCATCGCCACTATGCCAGCGATCTGGTGCAGGACCACCGTGACTCGGGCGTGATCTCCAGCGAGTTCCTCGCCACGTCGATCACTTCCGGCGCCGATGGCCAGGGTGTGGACGCGTATGCCAGGAACCAGCTTGCGCACAGCCCCTATCTGAAGGCGACCACCGACAAGCGTGGCTACGTGCTGTGCGATGTCACCCGCGATGCGTGGATCGGCGACATGAAGACGCTGGATACCGTGATGCAGCCGAATGGCGCGGTGCAGAGCTGGAAGCGCTATGCGGTGGAGCATGGCCGGCCGGGGCTGCAGGAAGCCTGAATCTACCGGTCTACCCTGTAGAGCCGAGCCCATGCTCGGCTGCTCTTCGATAGCTGACCGGAAAAGCAGCCGAGCATGGGCTCGGCTCTACAGAGATCCTTCAATCGTGATCGAAGCGCAATGGCTCGCTGCCCATCGCCGGATCACTGGTGCCGGGGCGCCCATCCTCGGCGCGGCCGGCCAGGCGCAGGGCACTGTCGCCCGCACCGACGAGCAGGTCGTACCAGCCTGCGGTGGGCGTTGCGTCCCACGCCAACGCGGTCTCTGCATGTGCGGGCAGCACCAGCGTCTGCTCGGGCATATGCCCGGCATAGGCGCCCGGCTGCACACGCACCTGCTGCGCGCTGTCACCCAGATTGCGCAGGCGGAGCCGCAGTTGGCCATCCGCACGATCGGTTGAAGCCTGCACGGCAGGACCCGTGGCCGCTCCCTGGAAGTGGCGGTGGAAGCCGTTCGGGCCCAGCAGCCACAGGTCATAGCGACCCTGGGCGTCCAGCGGCCAGCGCTCGCGCAGCGGCATGCCCGGCAGCAGCGTGTAGCGGCGTGGCACCGCATCCAGCCGCAGCCGGTCGTAAACATGCAGCACTGCTGCTGCGCCTTCGCAGGACAGCGCCAGATCCACACCCGAGGCGTCGACAGCGGCAATCGATGCCTGCGGCCGGTAGGGCAGGGCACGCGCCGGGCGTACACCGCTTTCCTGTTTCGCCGGCTTCAGTCCCTCGGGCAACGCGGGCACGGTGCGTCCCGGCAGGGCGGCGGCACGCGCGGCCACCGCGCTCACGTCCGGCAGGCCGCGTACGAACGGGCGGGTATCGCGCTGGGCGAAGTCGAACGCGTTGCTCAGGTCACCGCAGACCGCGCGGCGCCACGGCGAGATGTCCGGTGCGGCCACACCGAAGCGACGTTCGATCAACCGTATGACCGAGGTGTGGTCGTACACCTGCGAATCGACCCAGCCACCGCGGCTCCACGGCGAGATCACATACAGCGGCACGCGCGGACCCAGCCCATATGGGCGGCCACGCAGTTCGGCGAGGTCGTACTTCTCGTCGCCCGGTGCCGGATGGCGGTGGTACTCGCCCTCGGTACTGACCGAAGACGCACCTGCCCAGCCGGTGCCCAGCGGTGAAGGCGGTGCCGGTGGCGGCATGTGGTCGAAGAAGCCGTCGTTCTCGTCGAACATCAGCAACAGCGCGGTGCGGCTCCACACCTCTGGATCGGCGGTCAGCGCGTCCAGCACGCGCGCGGTATAGGCCGCGCCCTGGGCGGGGCTGGAGGGGCCGGGATGCTCGCTGCCGGCCGCGTCGGCGATGATGAAGCTGACCTGCGGCAGGCGCCCACCGATCACGTCCTGGCGCAGCTGCGCCAGGCCACGGGTGCTGACACCGCGTGCGCGCAACTGCGGGTCATGCCCCGGCGCGGCGCGATGGGCCTGGCGGAATACCTCGAAACCGGCCAGCGGGTTGTCGGTGAAGTTGTCGGCCATGTCCTGGTAGATCTGCCAGGACACGCCGGCGTTCTGCAGGCGCTCGACATGGCTGGTCCAGCGGTACGACGCCGGGTGCCCGCCCTGTTCGGGGAAATTGTCGTGCGAGTTGGCGATCACCGGGCCGCCAGCACGCGCGTGTGCATCATTGTGGCCGGTCCACAGGAACACCCGGTTCGGGTTGGTGCCGGCCTGCATCGCGCAGTGGTAGGCGTCGCAGATCGTGAAGGCGTCGGCCAGGGCGAACTGGAACGGCAGGTCGCTGCGCTGGAAGTAGCCCATCGAGTGGTTCTGCTTGGCCTTCGGCCATTGCCCCATGCGCCCGTGGTCCCAGGCACGCTGTGCGTCCGGCCAGGTGTGCGGTGTGCCCTCCACCCGCATGTAGCCGAAGTGCGCGGCGGTATCCAGCGGGAACGGTGCGATCGCGCGCTGGCCGCTGGCATCGGGTTGCAGCCACAGGCTGCGGGTGCGGCCGCCGGCCTGCAGCGCCGGCGCAGGGGCTACGAAGCGGTCGCCGAAACCACGTACCCCCGGCAGCGTGCCGAAGTAGTGGTCGAACGAACGGTTCTCCTGCATGAACACCACGATGTGCTGCAGGTCTTCCAGGCTGCGCGTCTGCGCGGCGGGGGCGATCGCTGCTGCCCGGGCAATGCTGGGCAGCAGCGGGGAAAGGCCGGCGGCAACGCCGGCCTGCAACAACCGGCGTCGGCCGATATCAGTCACGGGCTCACTCACAGGTCCACGCGGAAGGAGATGCCGACGGTGCGCGGGGCGCCGATGAAGGCATTGTCGCGGCCGTCCACCCCTGCAAGATACCGCTTGTCGGTGAGGTTGCTCACCACCAGGTTGGCGCCCATGCCCTTCAGGCGTGGCGACAGTCCCTGCAGGTCGAAGCCGATGTTGGCGTTGAACACGGTGGCGGAGGGCAGCTTGTTGACGTTGGCGGCGTCGAGGTAGCGCGTGCCCAGGTAACGGCCGGACAGGCCGAAGTTCCAGTTCGCGCCCTGCCAGTCGGCCGACAGCACCAGGGTGTTTTCCGGCTGGCCGATCACCTTGGCGCCGTCGACGATGCCCAGCTGGGTATCGCGTGCTGCATCGCCACTGCCCAGGTACTTGGAGCGGTTGTAGGTGTAGGCGGCGTTGAGCCGCCAGCCGTTGTCCCAACCATAGCCGAACGCGGCTTCCAGGCCGTTGCTTTCCACGCCGCCGAAGTTCTCGTAGACACCATCGGTCTCGCCCAGGTAGTCGATGCCACTGACGAAACCTGCCGGCAGATAGACGATGCGGTTGTCGAACTTGATGTTGTACAGCGTGACCGAGGCGGTCAGCGGCCAGCGGCTGATGCGCATGCCCACTTCGATGTTGTCGGCGGTTTCCGGTTCGACGTTGCGGAAGCGCTGCGGGTCGGTCTCACCGAGCACACCGGACGGGATGGCGGCGAAGTTCTGCGAGAAGCCGGCGAACAACTCCATGCCTTCCACGCCTGGCGCCCAGGTGAAGCCGGTGGACAGCAGCGGATCTGACCTGGAATCGGAGGTCACGTGCTCGCTGGCACCGATCACGCGGCGGCGCGACTGGTCGACGAAGAACTGCTTCACGCCCAGGCGCGCGCTGAACGGACCGAAGCGGGCCACGTCCTCGACGTAGTACATCTGCTCGTCGACCTTGTACTTGTCCTCGAACTGCACCCAGTACGGCTGGTGGTCGAAGTCGATGCTCTGGCCGACAGCGAGCAGGCGATGCCAGTCGCGGCGCGCCGAACGGTCCAGCTTCTCCACCCACAGGCCGCCACGGATGGTGTTGTCGACCGCGCCGAAGGTCTGTCGCCACTCGACGTCGGCGGTCACGCCCATGCGGTCGTTGTCGTAGTGGGTATGGCGATACGACTGCGCGCCCAGCACATTGCCGGCGTAGCAGTTCGGATCGTACTCGGCGGTGAAGCCCAGCCGCGGCGTGCAGCTGGCCAGGCGCTGTGCGGCGCTGCCATCGGGATTGACGAAGAAGATCTGGCCACGGTTGCTGCCGCCGTACACGGTTTTTCCACCGATGTACTCCGACTCGGGGCGGCCCGCGCCATCGTCGTTGACCTGCGCCAGGTACGGCGGCAGCCAGTCGCCGCGGCCCTGCATGCGGTGGCCATAGGCGGCCACCGAGGCTTTGAAACCATTGCCGCCGTCAAAGGCCGCACGCAGGTAGCCGAAGGTGTTCTCACGCAGGGCGCGTGAACCGGAGCGGTAGTTCTGGTCCAGGTAGGGAATGCCGGTGAGGGTGCCGACCAGGTTGTCGCGCTCCGGGTTGGTTGCGAAGCCCTTCGGCGAAACACTGGTGTATTCGGGCTCGTCGGCATCGTTGTAGGACAGGTAGCCGGTCAGCGTCCAGCGATCCAGTTCGGTGATGAACTTGCCGGCGATGTGGTCGTTGCTGGCGTGGCCGGTACCATCGATCCAGTCGTGCACCTTCGACGAGGAGGCGCTGACCCAGGCGCGGGTGTGGCCGCCGAGCAGGCCGGTGTCGTAGCGCACGTAGTACTTGCGTGCCTCGTTGTCACCGGCGCCGACCACGAAGCGCAGGCGGCTGTCCTGCAGCGGGTCGCTGGTGAGGAAGTTGAGCGTGCCGCCCAGCGCCTCGTTCGAGCGCGAGGAGATATCGGCGGTGCCCTGGCTGACTTCCACCGTCTCCAGGTCGAGGGTGTCGATGTAGCGGTTGGCCAGCGAACCGCCACCGTAGCCGGAGCCGCCGTTGGGCAGGCCGTCGATGGTGGTGCCGATCTGCTGCGTATCGCGGTTGGTGACGAAGCCACGCATGCTGATCTGCGTGCCCCACACCGACGCACCGGTGGCATCGGCCTCGCTGACCACCACGCCCGGCACTTCATTGAGCGCATCGTTGACGCTGCTCATCACCGTCTGCCGGTTGAGTGTTTCCGCGCGCACCGAGGTCTTGGCGTAGCTGGTGGCCTGGCCGATTACCTGTACCTGGTCCAGGGTACGGGCATCGCTGCTGCGCGCTTGGCCCGTATCGCCCTGCGGTGCTTCTGCGAGGGCGTCCAGGGCGGGGGCGATCAGCAGAGGCAGCAGCGAGACACGGGGAAAACGCGCAATCGTTCGCATCGAAACCGGACCTTCAGAGGGAGGAAACCCCGGAGTGTCGGCAGCGGCAATGACATCGGCATGACGTGCCGGCGCAGGAACGATGGCACTGTGGGGGCGGTCACGGCCTTCGGGTATGCTCGGCGCTTCAATGGACCTGAGGTGGTGGCGATGCAGAAGCGATCGAAGATCTGGCTGAGTGGTGCAGCCCTGGTGTTGCTGGCAGGGTGCAACCGGGCGCCCTCGGATGGAGAGGTGGCACCGCCTGCGCCAGCCACGGCGGATGAGACCGCAGCACCGGCCGCCGCCCCAGCGGGTTCAACAGCCGCCGCCGATGGCGCCGCACTCATCGACCGTGAGGGCAAGGCTGTGCCGCTGGTGCCCTTCGACCCAGCCAGCGTGCCGCTGAGCGACGCTCCGCTGGGCAAACTGCCGTTCTTCAGCCTGCCGCAGGGCTATGCGCCGCAGAACGCCCACCCGCGCGCCTGGGCGCGCTTCCCGTTCCGGCTGGGCAACGGCGTGCATTGGGTGGAAGGCCCGAGCTGGTCGGCACGCATCGTGACCGACAGCGATGGCGCACCGGACAAAGCGTTTTCCGCCCTGGAAGTACAGCGCAACTTCGACGGCGTGATCACCGCCGCCGGTGGCCGCAAGGTCTTTGAAGGCGCGCTGCTGCGCGACATCTACTACGGCCCGCAGCTGGAAGGCGAGATCGGAGGTGGTTTCATCGATGCGGTGAACGGTGAGCAGGAAGCTCCCACTACGGTGTACGTGCTGCGCCAGGCCAATCGCACCGTGTGGGTGCAGCTGGCAGTGGACAGCAATGGCGCTGGACTGGTGGTCGTGGATGAAGTGCCGTTCAAGGCCACTGCGCAGTGGTCGGATAGCTTCCCGCACCTGTCCCCGCCGGCCGGTTATCGTGACCGGAACAAGCCCGAGCAGCGTGATTTCGATGCCTTCCCGTTCTGGACCGGTGATCACTTCGAGCAGGTCGAAGGCCGCACGTTTGCTGCCGACTTCGACAAGGGCGAGCGTGAGTACTCGATGCATGAAGTACGTCGCAACCTGCAGGCGTTGATGGCCCAGGTCAACGGTACCAAGGTGTTCGAGGGGCGCATCCCGCGCGAGGCGGCCGAGAGCGTGCCGAAGCAGGTGCAGTCGTCCTATGGCAACGCGGCCAGCTACAGCTGGGACAACTATGACACCGTGGTCTACCGTGTCGATCTGGCTGATGGCCGCCAGGTGTGGGTGCACGCGCGCCTGGAATACCTCAGCGCAGGCTGGGTGGTGGCCGAGCGCAAGGGCTTCACCCAGACCGCGGCGCTGCTGCCGGCCGATGCGTTGAAGAAGAAGCTGGACAGCGATGGCCGCGTGGCGATCCAGGTCAACTTCGCCACCGACAAGGCGCAGATCCTGCCGACGTCCGAACCACAGCTGGCGCAGGTGCTGGACCTGCTGCGTGCCGATCCCTCGCTGAAACTGTCGATCGAAGGTCACACTGACAACAGCGGTGCCGCGGCACGCAACCGTAGCCTGTCGGAGGATCGCGCGGCATCGGTGGTGGCCGCGCTCACCGCAAAGGGCATCGCCGCCGACCGCCTGCAGGCGGCCGGATTCGGCGCCGACAGGCCGGTGGCTGACAACGGCAGCGAAGAAGGCAAGGCACGCAACCGGCGGGTCGAGCTGGTCAAGCGCTGACCCAGGGGGTGCTCAGTACCGCGCGTCCTTGGGTTTCGGGTCGCGCGGCCAGTCCTTGGCCTTGTTGGCGAAGTCCGGCCGCGGCTGGTTGATGAAGTAGCTGGCGATGTCCACCGCATCCTGGTCGGGCATCACCTGCTGCCCCAGTGGCGGCTCGCGGGTCACCGCCGGCGGCATGTTGTGCTTGACGAAACCGGCGGCCTTGTACAGGCGTGCCATGCCGGCGCCGATGTTGAAGCTGTGGTCACCCCATAGCGGCGGGAAGGCGATGTCACCGCTGGCGTCGCGCCGTCCTTCGCCGTTGTCGCCATGGCACGCGGCGCACTGCACGGCGTACAGCGCCTGGCCACGGATCGGGTCCGGGGTCAGCGTGCTGTCGATGGGCCCCTCACTGGGGGCGGCCACCTTTGCACCCTCTGGCACAGGACCGCTCAACCACGCCATGTAATCGAGCATCGCGCGCATCTGCGGCGAGTCCTTCGGCAGCGGCTTGCCGTTCATCGAACGCTGCAGGCAGCCGTTGATGCGCTCGGTCAGCCCGATCACCTTGCCCGGACGCGGCATGTAGCGCGGATAGGCGCCGCCGCCGGTATTGAAGTAGTGGTTGCCGAAAGGCCGCTTGCCCTCGGCCATGTGGCACGAGTTGCAGTTCAGATCGTTGCCGACATTGTCCGGCAGCAGCCGTGCGGTCTCGTTGAGGAGGCGGCGACCCAGCATCACCGATTCGGCATTGCCGAGCCCGGCGATCTCTTCGGCGCTGGGCGCGTGGTAGTGGCCGACTACCTTGCCCTGCGCATCAAGGATATCGATCGTGCTGGCCACAGCGGCATCCAGATCCGGGTACAGATGACGGTAGGCGAGGGTACCGGCGCCGGCCAGCACCACGAGGCTGATCGCACTGCCGATCAGCAGGCGGGAACGTCTGCGCGAACGCTTCATCGTGCGGCCTCCTGCGGAACGTAGTGCACCGGCTTGTCGCGCACCACCCGGCGCATCCGCGCCACATCGACCTCGTTCACTGCGCTGGCCTGGTTGCCCCAGCTGCTGCGGATGAAGGTCAGGATCTGTGCCAGCTGCGCGTTCGGCAGCTGCTCGAAGCCCGGCATGCTGAAGGCCATGCGGTCATGCGGGGTATGCGGCGTGCGGCCACCGATCAGGGTCACCTGCACCAGCGAGCTGGGGTCATCGGCGAACACGATCGAGTTGCCGGCCAGTGCCGGATAGACGCGCGGCATGCCGCGGCCATCGGCGCGGTGGCAGGCCTGGCAGTGCTCGGCATAGGCCAGCGCACCGGTAACACGGTAATCGCCGCCGCGCAGTGCGGCGGTGGTCGTATCGGTGCCGGGCGACCACTGCGCGCTACGCCCTTCGCGGGCGGGCAGCTGCTTCAGGTAGCGGGCCATCGCCAGCAGGTCAGCGTCGGACAGGTACTGCGTGCTGTGCTCGACCACATCGGCCATGCCACCGAAGGCCGCCGATCGATCGGTACGCCCGGTGCGCAGGAAGTCGACGATCTCGCCCTCGCTCCAGCTGGCCAGGCCGGTCGATTCATTGCGCAGGTTCTTCGCGTACCAGCCTTCCAGCACCGAGCCGGACAGGAACTGGCGGCTGCCATCATCGGCCATCGCCTTTTCCTGGAAGGCCAGCCCGCGTGGCGTGTGGCAGGCGCCGCAGTGGGCCAGGCCTTCAACCAGTTCGGCACCGCGCTGCTGGCCGGCATCCAGCGACGGATCCGGGTTGAAGCTGCGCGGGCGCGCGAACAGCAGCTGCCACCAGGCCAATGGCCAGCGCATGTTGGCCGGCCACGGAATCGTGCTGTCGGCGTTGTCCTGCTTCACCGGTTGCACCGAGCCCATGAAATAGGCGTACAGCGCCTTGATCTCGGCATCGCTGGCGATGACGTACGAGGCGTATGGCATTGCCGGATACAACGGCTGCCCATCGTGACGGATGCCGCGACGGACCGCGCGCTCGAAGTCGGCGTAGTCGTAGGCGCCAATGCCGGTGTCCGGATCGGGCGTGATGTTGGTCGAGTAGATCGTGCCCATTGGCGTCTGCATGCCGAGGCCACCGGCGAACGGCTTGCCGCCGGGCGCGGTGTGGCAGGCCGCGCAGTCGGCCGCGCGCGACAGGTACTGTCCCTGCGTGATCAGCGCCGGATCGTGGATGTCGACCTGCGCCGTCTGTCGCGGTGCGAACCAGTAGGGCGTGGTGCGGGCGATGCCGTAGGCGGCGGCCAGCGTGGCGGCCAGGGCAATGGCGAGCTTGAACGAGGTGCGCATGGCGGCACTGTGGGCACTCCCGCGCGCGCGTTCATTGATCCGAATCAATGACTGAACGGATACAGCTTTTACACCAAGCTGAATCGTTCCTGCGTTGTCATCAAGCCGTCATCCGCGCGCGATAGATGGCCCACGCCCGCGTCGCTAACCTGCAACGCTGTCGCACCCTTTCCCCGATTGCCCATGAAGCGCCTGCTGCTGCTGTTGCTGGCGTGCGCCGGCCTGTGGCTGGCTGCATGCTCATCCTCGATCAACGCCTCGTCCACCTCGCTCGCCGACCGGCTGATCGCACCGGGTGGCGTATCGACCCTGCTCGATCGTCCGCGCATTGCCGCGGCCATTGCCGAACTGCCTAATCGCCACGGCTTCGCGCCGGGCCGCGATGGCGTGCCGATCTTCTGGCGTGTGTTTGATCCCGGCGATTACGGCGCGCGTTACCACTACCTGCCGCAGCGCCACGAGAACGGCTTGCCGCTGGATACCGGCCTGAGCCTGGCAGTACCGCGACCGTTCCGCGCGCAGGCACCGCGCGGCACCGTGGTGCTGCTGCACGGCTGGATGATGAACGGTGATTCGATGCTGCCGTGGTCGTTGCAGCTGGCCGAATCCGGCTACCGCGTGGTCACGCTCGACCTGCGCAACCATGGACAGTCCGGCGCTGGCCCGTCCGGCTATGGCACCTATGAATCGGATGACGTGGTCGATGTGATCAGCGAGCTGCGCGCACGTGGTGAAGTGACCGGCCCGCTGTACCTGTTCGGCGTGTCCTATGGCGCGGCCACGGCGGTATTCACCGCCGACAAGCTCGGCGACCAGGTGGAAGGCGTGGTGGCGATGGAATCGTTCGCCAATGCGGGTGTGGCGATCCGCACGATGATCCCGCACCTGATGGGACTGCAGCCGGAAGGCCTGAAGGCGCAGGCGGTGGCGTCGTACGCACGTTGGCGCTATGGCGGCCAGGACATCAACCAGGTGATCGCCGCCGCCAGCCGCCGCATCGACGTCGATCTGGACCGCGTGGATGTAGCGCGCGCGCTGGCCGATACCCGCGCCTGCGTGCTGCTGCTGCACGGGCAGGGCGACCAGCACATACCGGTCAGCCAGGGCCGTGAACTGGCCCAGGCCAATCCGCGCGCGCACTACATCGAGATGCGCGGCGAGGACCACATCACCCTGCCGCTGCGGCTGGATCTGCTGGCCGGAGTGGTCGGCGACTGGATGGCGCGCGACGAGCACCATCCGCAGAGCGCCTGCCCGGCACCGCAACTGCCGGCCCAGGCCGAGTGGCTGACGCGCAGCTGAGAAAAGGGGACGGAGGGGATCAAGTCGTTTACCGCACACCAAGGCAGGAAACGACTTGATCCCCTCCGTCCCCTTTTTCTGTCAGGCCACCCGTCGTGCCAGTGCTCGCGCGGATGCGGCTACGCCCAGCAGCAGCGCGGCCACGCAAAGGAAGGCGAATCCGAGGCTGGTGCCGTGTGCCAGTGCACCGATCGCTGCCGGGCCGGCGAGGATGCCGGCGTAACCCAGCGTGGTCACCGCAGTGATGGCGATGCTCTCCGGCATTACCCGCTGCTGGCCGGCCATCGAGAACAGTGCCGGCACGATATTGGCGCAGCCCAGCCCGACCAGCACATAGCCCGCCAGCGCCACCGGGAACGACGGTACCAGCGTGGCCAACGTGAACCCACCTGCGGCGGTGATGCCGCCGAAGACCAGGGTGCGGGTCCGACCGAGGCGCTCGACGATGCCGTCGCCGAACAGGCGCATCGCGGTCATTGCCAGGGTGAACAGCGCGAAGCCGGCGCCGGCCTGGTCACGCGGCACCTGCCGCACTTCGGCCAGGAACACCGCGCTCCAGTCCAGCATCGAGCCCTCGGCGAGGAACACCACGAAGGCCAGCACGCCGATGAACAGCACCACGCCGTGCGGCAGCGCCAGCAGTGGGCCTTCGTGCAGGATCCGTTGCGGTCGCCAGTGCGGCGCCGACAGCACCGCGACCAGCAGCAGTGCCGCCACCGACACCAGCGCGGCCAGCCACAGCGGTGTACCCAGGATCAGCAGGCCGGTCATGCAGCCGGCGCCGACGAAGCCACCGATGCTGTAGAAGGCGTGGAAGCCGGACATCATTGCGCGCCCGGCGTCGCGCTCGACCGCGACCGCCTGCATGTTCATCGCACAATCCAGCGCACCGACGCCGGCGCCGAACACGAACAGGGCCGCGCCCAGCGCCACCGGCGAGGGCGCCAGCACCAGCAAGGGCAGGGCGCACAGCATCATCGCGCAGGTGATCACCATCACCCGTCGGCAACCCAGCCGCCCGGTCAGCGCGCCCGCCAACGGCATCGCCAGCAGCGAGCCGAGCCCGAGGCACAGCAGCACGGCGCCAAGGCTGGCGTCGGACAGCCCGGCCTTGGCCTTGGCGTAGGGCACCATCGGCGCCCACGCGGCGGTGGCGAATCCGGGAATGAAGAAGGCGGCACGGGTGGCGTGCTGCTGGGCACGTGGGGATGAAGGCGTCATGCGCGATGCGAAGCTCCAGGGGACTTTCATGAAGACGTTTTCAGGCCGGATCGGCAAGTGCCATGCGTGACATCGGGCGACGCATACGATTGCAGTGACCCGATCGCGTCACCAGCGATTAACGTCGCCCACGGACAGTGGCTGCACGGTCGGCACCCCGCCGGCCGCTGCCGGAGATCCGTACATGAGCACGACACCGACCATCCTCCTCGTCCATGGATTCTGGGGCGGGGCCGCACACTGGGCCAAGGTGATCCTGGAACTGCATCGCAACGGCCACGACCGTGTGCAGGCGGTGGAACTGCCGCTGACCTCGCTGGCCGACGACGCAGGACGCACCCAGAAAATGATCCGGCAGATCGACGGTCCGGTGTTGCTGGTCGGCCACTCCTATGGCGGCGCCGTGATCAGCCAGGCCGGAAACGAGCCCAACGTGAAGGGCCTGGTCTACATCGCCGCTTTCGCGCCTGATGCCGGCGAGAGCCCGGGTGGCATCACCCAGCAGCACCTGCCGGAGGCGGCACCGAACCTGGCACCGGACAGTGATGGCTACCTGTGGCTGCGTGCGGACAAGTTCCATGAGAGCTTCTGCCAGGATCTGAGCGAAGACGAAGGCCGGGTGATGGCCGTTACCCAGAAGGCGCCGCTGGCCAGCACTTTCGGCGATACGGTCAGCGAACCCGCGTGGAAGCACCGGCCGAGCTGGTACCAGCTGTCCCGCCACGACCGTATGATCGCGCCGGAAAACCAGAAGGCCATGGCCGCAAGGATGCAGCCCAAGCGCCTGCTGGAGCTCGATGCCAGCCATGCTTCACTGGCCTCGCAGCCGAAGGAAGTGACCGCGCTGATCCTGGAGGCCTGCGCCGCCATCGGCGGCTGATCCCGCGCCAGCACACCGCACGACAGCCGGGGCGCAGGGGAGTACACTCCTGCGCCTGCGGTCATCCGGCCGCTCCCCTCTCTTCCCTCCAGCCGCCGCCAGAGGATCCCACCCTATCGTGGAGGTCCCGCCGTGCTGTCTGTGCCTGTCCGTTTTCCGCGCTTGTTTCCGCGTCGCCTGCCGCTGCCGCATGCACTGGCTCAAGGCCTGCTGCTGCTTGCACTGAGCAGCGGCACCGCTGCTGCCCAGTCCACCCAGGACGAGGACAAGGCCAAACCGGCACCCGCCTCGCAGACCCTGCAGACCGTGCAGGTCACGGCCAACCTGCTCGGCACCATCACCGAGGGCAGCGGCGCCTACACGCCCGGCACCATCGCTACCGCCACCCGCCTGGTGCTGACGCCACGGCAGACCCCGCAGACCATCAGCGTGATCACCCGCGCACAGATGGATGATTTCGGCCTGCACGGGATCGACGACGTCATGCGGGTGACCCCCGGCATCAGCATCGTCACCTACGACAGCGAACGCACCGAGTACTACGCGCGTGGCTTCGCCGTGCAGAACTTCCAGTACGACGGTATCCCGATGTCGCGTGACTCGGCCTACTCGGCGGGCAACACGCTCAGTGATACCGCGATCTATGACCGCATCGAAGTGCTCAAGGGCGCGACCGGCCTGTTGACCGGCATGGGTGATCCGGGCGCGACCATCAACCTGGTGCGCAAGAAGCCGGGCAAGGACTTCGCCGGCAGTGCCTCACTGGGTGTCGGCCGCTGGGATGACTACCGCGCCGAGCTTGATGTGGGCGGTCCGCTGACTGCCGATGGCCGCGTGCGTGGCCGTGCCGTGGGCGCCTGGGAAGACAAGCGCTCCAGCCTGGACAACTACCAGCGCACCAGCAAGGTGGGCTATGCCGTGCTGGAAGCCGATCTGGGCGAACGCACGCTGCTGTCGGTCGGTGGCGACGTGATGGACAGCGACCCGAAGGGCTCGACGTGGGGCGGCATTCCGCTGCTGGACAGCGCCGGCAACTTCAACCGCATGCCGCGCTCGTTCAACAATGGTGCGCAATGGGCCGGCTGGCGCCAGTACGTGCGTACCGGTTTCGCCACGTTGGAGCACACGTTCGCCAACGATTGGATTGCCAAGCTGCAGCTCAACCACCAGGTCAACGGCTATGACGCCGCACTGGCCGGTGCCGCCGCTGGCAATCCCGATCCGTTGACCGGCGAGGGTGTCAGCCTCTGGCTCGGCAAGTACGTTGGCAAGACCGTCAGCAATGCCGCCGACTTCTATGTGAGCGGGCATTTCGGCCTGTTCGGGCGTGAGCATGAGCTGGTGGTTGGCGGCAGTGCCTCGCGCAAGCGCTGGACCAATACCGGCTACGGCCCGCAGGCGGGGTTCCCGGATACGGTGCCGGACTACCGCAGCTGGAATGGCGACATTGCCGAGCCGCAATGGCAGCGCAGCTACGACAACAATGAAATGACCCGCGAGAACGGCCTGTACGTGGTCGGCCGCTTCGACGTGGCCGATCCGTTGAAGCTGATCGTCGGCAGCCGTCTGGCCAGCTACCGTTCGCCGGACACGCGCGAGACCGGCGTCTATGTGCCGTATGCCGGCGTGGTCTACGACCTCGGCGAGCACTATTCGGTGTATGCCAGCTACAGCACCATCTTCAAGCCGCACAGCGAGCGCGACGAGCAGGGCAAAGCGCTGGATCCGCTGGAAGGCCGCAGCTACGAGATGGGGCTGAAGGCCGAGTTCTTCGATGGACGCCTCAATGCCAGCGCGGCGCTTTTCCAGCTTGATCAGGACAACTTCGCCCAGCCTACCGGCGGCAAGACGCCGGATGGCCAGGATGCCTACCGCGCGTTGATGGGCGTGCGTACCAAGGGCTATGAGCTTGAAATGTCGGGCCAGCTGGCCGAGGGCTGGCAGGTGCAGGGTGGGTTCTCCCACAAGATCGCCCGCCAGGCGGGGACCAAGGTGACCACGCTGGAACCGGAGAACCAGTTCAGCCTGCACACCAGCTATCGCCTGCGCGGTGCTTGGCAGGGGCTCACGCTGGGTGGTGGCGCACGCTGGCAGGATTCGACCTTCGGCGAGATCACCAATCCCGCCACCCAGGCCAAGGTGGTGCATCGCACGCAGCCTTACTGGTTGCTCGATGCGATGGCGCGCTACCAGTTCAACGATCGCCTGTCGGCCACGGTCAACGTCAACAACCTGCTCGACAAGCGGTACTACACGATCTTCAACTGGTACAGCACCTACACCTGGGGCGAGCCGCGCAATGTGCGGCTGACCTTGAACTACAGGTTCTGACGCGGGTTTTGTAGAGCCGAGCCCACGCTCGGCTGGCTGTCAAACCGCAGCCGAGCATGGGCTCGGCTCTACACATACGCCCGCGATGCTTTTCGGCATCGCGGGCGTTGTGGTTACAGCGGCAGGTCGAACACCAGCACTTCGGCATCGTTGCCGTTTTCCAGCGTCAATTGGGCTTCGTCGCTGACCTGCAGTGCATCGCCGGCTTCCAGGGTGATGCCGTTGACCTGCAGCTGGCCACGCGCCACCTGTACATAGGCGCCACGACCGTTGCCAAGCGCATGGTGCAGCTTCTGGCCGCCGTCGAGGATGGTGGCGAAGATGCGGGCATCCTGGTGGATGCGCAGCGAACCGTCGGCACCGTCCGGCGAGGCGATCAGGCGCAGCTGGCCGCGCTTGGTCTCCGGTGCGAAGTGGGTCTCCTCGTAGGACGGCGTGATGTTCTCGGTATCCGGGAAGATCCAGATCTGCAGGAAATGCACGGTCTCGTCGGCCGAGTGGTTGAACTCGCTGTGGCTGACGCCGCTGCCGGCGCTCATGCGCTGCACGTCGCCGTAGCGCAGCACCGAACCGGTGCCCATCGAGTCCTTGTGCTCCAGCGCGCCACCCAGCACGTAGGAAATGATTTCCATGTTGCTGTGGCTGTGGGTGCCGAAGCCCTGGCCGCCGATCACCTTGTCTTCGTTGATCACCCGCAGCGGGCCGAAGCTGACGTAGCGAGGGTCGTAGTAGTTGGCGAAGGAGAAGGTATGGCGCGAGGACAGCCAGCCATGCTCGGCCAGGCCACGGGTAGCGCTCTTGCGGATCTGCAGCATGATGGAATCTCCTTGTTCGATGGTTTCGATAGGGCGGGGTGGGCCGGTAGCCGCTGTGTTTCCCCCTTGAAGAGAAGTATCCGCTTGCGCCCGGGGTTTGAAAAACGGATAGTTTTGACAGCCATCATCGAAAAATTCGAATGCTCAAGCTCAGCCTCGATGCCCTGCAGATCCTGGATGCCATCGACCGTCGCGGCTCCTTTGCCGGCGCCGGCAAGGCCCTGCACAAGGTGCCCTCGACCATCTCCTACACTGTGGCCAAGCTGGAGGAGGACCTGGGCGTGCAGCTGTTCGACCGGGTTGGCCCGCGCGCCGAGCCGACCGACGCCGGCCGCGCGCTGCTGGACGAGGGGCGGCACCTGCTGCGCGCCGCCCGCGAGCTGGAACTGCGGGTACGCAGGGTGGCGTCGGGCTGGGAGACCGAACTGACCCTGGCGGTGGACTCGGTGTTCCCGACCTGGCTGCTCGGCCCGGACATCGCCGCGTTTCGTGAGGCCGAGGCACCGACCCGGCTGCGATTGATCGGCGAGGCCCTGTCCGGCACCTGGGAGGCCCTGCTGGACCGCCGTGCCGACCTGCTGGTCGGCGCGCCGGGCGAGGGCCCGAGCGGCGGTGGCTACGTGGTCGAGCCGCTGGGCACGGTGGAGTTCGTATTCGCGGTCGCGCCCGAACATCCGTTGGCCAACGTGCCTGGCGTGCTGGGTCGCGAGCAGCTGGTCGAGCACTGTGCGATCGCGGTTTCCGATTCGGCGCGACGGCTGCTGCCGCGCACGGTCGGCCTGCTGATGGGGCAGGAGATGCTGACGGTGCCGGACATGGCCAGCAAGCTGAAACTGCAGTGCGAAGGCGTGGGTTTCGGCTTCCTGCCCGAGCCGTGCGCGCGCGCTGCGGTGGCGCGCGGCCAGCTGGTGATCCGTGAAGTAGAGGAGCACAAGCCGGAAGAGACCTTCTGGCTGGCCTGGCGCACCGGTGAAGATGGCGCGGCACTGCGCTGGTGGCGCGAGCGCCTGCGCAGGCCGGAGCTGCTGTCGCAGTGGTGGCAGGCAATGGCCAGGGGGTAGGGGTTTGGCAGGGCTGCGCCCTGCACCCGCTACGAGCCAGAGCAACAGCAACAGCAACAGCAGAAGCTGGTTTGCTGAGGGGTGGCGGGGTGGGTCCGGTTGCGGGGGCCGCTGCAAGTACGTCCATGTAAGCTCGGTCGCCGCATCCATGCGGCTCACGCCCCCGCAACCGGACCCACCCCGCCTTCGATAGTTTTCCGTGAACTGTCCGCACTTCTGTAGAGCCGATCTGACGGATATCGAAACATTCGAACTCGATGGAGATTCATCCACGCATGGCGTGGATCCATCAGATCGCGGAAATCTGTCAGAGGTGGGGCGGCATGGGCAGGCAGGACCGTTGGCGGCATGGATGCCGCCATCGAGCCCCCATGGATGGGTTTACGGCGTGTCCTGCCTGTCCATGTCGCCCCGCCAAACCACGGAATGCCAGCTTTTGCTGTTGCCTTGGCTTGAAGCCTCTGCAGGTGCAGGGTGCAACCCTGCCGGAAAACACACATAAAAAAACAGCAGGCCGAGGCCTGCTGTTTCGGTGTAATGGTGCGCCCGGAGAGATTCGAACTCCCGACCGCCTGGTTCGTAGCCAGGTACTCTATCCAACTGAGCTACGGGCGCCAATTACATAAACTTGTTGTGTTGATTGTGTATGGTGCGCCCGGAGAGATTCGAACTCCCGACCGCCTGGTTCGTAGCCAGGTACTCTATCCAACTGAGCTACGGGCGCGCGGTACACAATCAAATTTTAAAACATTTCCAGCGGCGGATGCTGAAAACCTGTCGAGTGGTGCGCCCGGAGAGATTCGAACTCCCGACCGCCTGGTTCGTAGCCAGGTACTCTATCCAACTGAGCTACGGGCGCCCTGCGACAGGAGCGGAATTATGCGGATGTCGGCGCGTACCGTCAACAGTTTTGTGAAAATTTTCATCCAACTGAATGAAAAAGCTGTCAGCTACGGCCTCCGGCGCCTTCAACCACGCGAAATGATCGGCGCGCGTGCCCAGTTCCTGCGCGGACAGCACACGCAGCTGCGCGTCCACATTCGGCAGCTTCGCCAGCAGCGTCTGCATCGATCCGGTGGGTGCCAGCCAGTCGTGCTCCATCAGCACGGCCTGTGCGCTGCCATGCACGCGCGTCATCTGCGCATCGAGGTCTTCGTCCATGCCGGTCGCGGCGTAGTGGTTGTTCAGGCCCACGCGCGCCCAGTCGGCAATCAGCCCGCGCGCTTCGGTGCCACCAAAGCCGAGGCGACGCCCATGCAGCACACCCTGGCGCTGCGCGATCCACGGCAGGAAGCGGTAGACCAGTGGCAGCAGCCAGCCACGCGGTGGCGGGAACCCGCGCCAGAACGGTGAGCCACTGGCGGCCAGCCACAGCCGGTTGAAGTAGTGCGGGTTGCGGCCGGCATGCACGCAGGCCAGCTGCCCACCGAGACTGTGTCCACCGATGATCCAGGGCAGGGCGCCGGCATCGTCATCCGCTGCAGCCAGGACCGCCTGGCTGGTCGGCAGATCCTGTTCGAGTACCTGGCGATAGCCCCAGTCCTGCGTGCGCGACGGGCGCAGTGAGCTGCTGCCGTTGCCGCGCCACTCGTGCAGGTAGACCGCCACGCCCTTCGCCGCCAGCGCCAATGCCAGTGGCAGGTAGTGGCGCGCGGCCACGCCCAGTGCCGGCAGCCACAGCAGGCGTGCGATGGGCTGTGCGGGCACGCAGGCGATCACTTCGTAGCGATGGCCGTCAGCGCACTGCACGGCAAGGACGTCCGGGGTGAGGCTCATGCGTGTGGCGCCGCGCCGAAGTGATCGAGCACCAGCACCTCGCTGCGGCCGGGGGTATAGCCCTGCTGCAGGCCGCGCGCAACGTAGTCGATGCCGGCTTCGCAGGCATTGGCCAGGCTCAGGCCGTTGCACAGCTGCGCGGCGATGGCCGAGGCCAGCGTGCAGCCGGTGCCATGTGCGTCCAGCGGCAGGCGGGCGTGGATGAATTCTTCGCTGCTGACGCCGTCGAAGTAACGATCGATCACGCGATTGCCCTCATGCAGGTGGCCGCCCTTCAGCAGCACCGCGCCGGCACCAAGGTCGAGCAGGGTGGAGGCAGCCTGTTCGGCGTCATCGCCGTTGCCGATCTTCCGGCCGATCAGGAGTTCTGCTTCCGGCGTATTCGGCGTAACCAGCGTCGCCAGCGGCAGCAGGCGCTCACGCATGGCCTTGAGCGCACTTTCCTCCAGCAGGCGCGCGCCACTGGTGGCGACCATCACCGGGTCCAGCACCACGTGTGGCGGGCGGTGCTTTTCCAGTGCGTCGGCGACGGCATGGATCACCTCGGCGTTGGCCAGCATGCCGAGTTTCACCGCATGGATATCGAAGTCATCGAAGCAGGCTTCGATCTGCGCCTGCAGGAATGCGATCGGTGGCACATGCACGGCGGTGACGCCACGGGTGTTCTGTGCGGTCAGCGCGGCGAACACGGCCAGGCCATGCACGCGGTGCGCGGCAAAGGCCTTGAGATCGGCGGGGACGCCAGCGCCGCCGCCGGAGTCGGAGCCGGCGATGGTAAGGGCGGAAACGGGAGTGGTCGGGCTCATCCATCGATTGTGCCGTGGTCACCCGTGAGGGAACAGTGCCAACCGGACGGTCGCCCAGTAGACCCACGCCATGCGTGGATGCGCTTCACTCAATGCCGCCAACGCGCCCACTGCTGGTACACCACATAACCCAGCCCGGTCAGGCCGGTCAGCAGGGCAGGGGCGAGCAGGGCGTCGTACTGCCAGCGCACGAACAGCCAGGCGCCGATGATGCCGCCGGCGAGGAAGCCGCTGATGATCAGGCCGCTGAGGGTCAGGCGGCGTACCTGCAGCGGCAGCCCACGCAGCAGGTGGCCCAGGCCGATGCCGAGGTCGGTGAACATGCCGCTGAGGTGGGTGGTGCGTACCACCGCGCCACTGAAGGTGGTGGCCATCGCGTTCTGCAGGCCGCAGGCCATGGCAGCGGCCAGTGCGCCCCAGATCTGGTGCTGTTCGAACAGCGGAATGGCGATCAGCAACAGCGCCGATTCCAGTGCCAGCGCCACGCCGTAGCGCCGGCCCAGCTGCAGGGCGCTGTCCTGGATCAACAGGCCGCTGAGCATCGCACCCAGCGAGAACGCGATCAGCAGTCCCCACAGGTGGCCGACCGCGCGCCAGTCACCCTGGGCCAGCGCCATGCCGAGCTGGCTGGTGCTGCCGGTCATGTGGCTGACGGCCTGGTGCTCGAAACCGAGGAAGCCGACCACGTTGACCATGCCGGCCACGCACGAGAGCGCGACCGCGCCGATCCAGACCCAGGTGGGCAGGCGTATTCCCATCGGCGGGGCCCCTCAGGGCCCGCCGAAGCCGCCGTTGAACTGCAGCTCGCTGAAGGTGTTGCTGGCCGGGTCGAACACCGCGCCCCAGAATTGCGTGCCGCCGTCACAGACGCGGATCGCTTCCCGTGCCGGATTGATGCCGCTGTCGTCGGGCAGGTGGAAGGCGTTGATGTAGATCAGCCGCTTGCCGGCGCTTTCGATGCCGACGTACTGGCGGTCGAAGTCCAGCACCTTCGGTACCTGTGCCTCCAGCGACGACAGCCGCGCTTCCAGCTGGTCGATCTGCTGCCGGCTGGGCGCCCAGTAGCCGCTGACCCGCCCGGCCTCGCGGCCGGGGCTGGGCCGCGAGCAGGTGTCGAGCACCTGCGCGGCGATGATCGGGCGGGTGACCACCCAGGACTGGCCGGTACGTTCGGCGGTCGGCACGCTGGCCGGGCCGCGCGTGGTGGTGCAGGCGCCGAGCACGGCTGCGAGGGTGATCGCAGCCGTGGGCAGCAGCAGGCGGGTGCCGCGGTTCACAACACCTCCGAAGCGTAGTCGGCCAGGCGCGAGCGCTCGCCACGCCGCAGGGTGATGTGTGCGCTGTGCGGCCAGTTCTTGAAGCGATCCACCGCGTAGGTCAGGCCCGAGGTGGTCTCGGTCAGGTACGGGGTGTCGATCTGCTCGACGTTGCCCAGGCAGACGATCTTGGTGCCGGGGCCAGCACGGGTGATCAGCGTCTTCATCTGCTTCGGGGTGAGGTTCTGCGCCTCGTCCAGGATGAGGTAGCGCGACAGGAACGTGCGGCCGCGCATGAAGTTCATCGAGCGGATCTTGATGCGGCTGGCCAGCAGGTCGTTGGTGGCCTGGCGGCCCCAGGTGCCGCCTTCCTGGTTGTGCGTGAGCACTTCCAGGTTGTCGGTCAACGCGCCCATCCACGGCGTCATCTTCTCTTCCTCGGTGCCGGGCAGGAAACCGATGTCCTCGCCGACGCTGACCGTAGCGCGGGTCATGATGATCTCGCGGTAGCGCTGCTGGTCCATCGTCTGCGCCAGGCCAGCGGCCAGCGCCAGCAGGGTCTTGCCGGTGCCGGCGGTACCCAGCAGCGTGACGAAGTCGATCTCCGGGTCCATCAGTGCGTTGAGGGCAAAGTTCTGCTCGCGGTTGCGTGCGCTGATGCCCCACACGGCGTGGCTGCCGTGGCGGAAATCATCGACCAGCGACAACACCACCTTGCCGTCGCCGACCACGCGGCTGACGCGCAGCTCGACTTCATCTTCGCCCGGCAGGTAGACGTACTGGTTCGGGTACCACTCCTCGCCATCCTGCGCCTGGATTTCGTAATGCGTGCGGCCCTTGTCGCTCCAGCTGCGCAGGTCGTCGCCGTGGCGCTTCCAGAAGTCTTCCGGCAGCTCGGTGGCGCCGGTGTAAAGCAGGCTGAAATCGTCCAGCGCGCGGTCGTTCTCGTAGTCCTCGGACACGATGCCGGCGATGGCGGCCTTGATCCGCAGGTTGATGTCCTTGGAAACGAACACCACCGGCAGGTCCGGGGTTTCTTCCTTCAGCGCCAGGATCGCGCCGAGGATGGCATTGTCGGGAATGACCTTGCCAAAGCTCTTGCCCGCGTCGAAATGACTGGTCTGGAAGCGCAGCTTGCCGGCGCTCTGCTTGCCGCGCAGCTGCAGGCCATTGGGGCGCTGCAGCGGAATGCCGTCGGCCAGGTTGTCCAGGCCGGATTCCTGCACCAGCTCATTGAGGAAGCGGCTCACCTGGCGGGCGTTGCGGCTCGCCTCGGAGGTGCCCTTCTTGCCGTTGTCCAGCTCCTCGATCACCTGCATGGGCAGGTAGACGTCGTGCTCCTCGAATTTGAACAGCGCGGTGGGATCGTGCATCAGCACGTTGGTATCCAGCACGTAGATGCGCTTGCCTCGGGTCATCGTCGATTCCTGGTTACGGACAGGGAAAAACCACCACGGCCTGCTGCGGGGCAGGGTGATGGCAGACACAGTAGGCAGTGGGACTCACTTGGACTGGGAGGCCTTCAGTTCGGCGAGAACCGCATCGGCATGGCCGGCAACCTTGACCTTGCGCCAGGACTGCACGATGCGGCTGTCGGGGGAAATCAGGAAGGTGCTGCGTTCGATGCCACGTACCTGCTTGCCGTACATGTTCTTCATCCTGATCACGTCGAAGGCGCTGCACAGCGCTTCGTCGCCATCACTGACCAGCGGGAAGTTGAAGCCCTGCTTGGCACAGAAGTTGTCGTGCGACTTCACTGAGTCGCGCGAGACACCGAGTACCACCGCGCCTGCCTTCTTGAACTTCGGCAGCAGTGCGTTGAAGTCGATGCCTTCGGTGGTGCAGCCGGGGGTGCTGTCCTTGGGATAGAAGTACAGCACCAGCCAGTGGCCGGCGTAATCGCCGAGAGTGGCCTGTTCGCCACCGGACAGTGCCAGCGGCAGGGAGAGGGTGGTGCTGTCCAGGGTATCGCCGTTGTTCATGAGGTCCTTCTGTCGAGCCTGGGTTCTTTCTACGACAATTGCATGAAACGCCACGCGCCCGTGAGGGACGCGCGAAAAATCAGAACTTCATCGGATCCATGATCGCGTCCAGGTTCAGGTGGTCGCAGAATTCAAGGAAATCGTCGCGCAGTGCGGCGATGTGCATGTTGGCTGGTACGCCGATGGTGACCTGTGCACTGAACATTTCCGCGCCGGTCTGCATGGCGCGGTAACGCGTGCTCTGCAGGTTCTCGATGGTGATGCCCTGGCGGTCGAAGAAATCGGCCAGCTGGAACAGGATGCCCGGCTTGTCGGCGGCGATCACTTCGACGATGTACGGCAGCAGGTTGGACTGCGCCTGCTTGGCGGCGGTGCGGTACCAGACCAGCTTCAGGCCTTCCTCGCGTTCCAGCCGGGTCAGCATCGCCTCGAGCTTGGCCACCGAGTCCCAGGAGCCGGTGGCCAGGGCGGTGACCGAGACATCGCGGCCGACCGTGGCCAGGCGTGCGTCCACCAGATTGCAGCCGCTGTCGGCGATGCGGCGGGTGACGGACAGCAGGGGGGACTCCGGATGCGTCGTATAGGCGTTGATCAGGAGGTGGTTTTCGCTCGGCGCGGGGCGCGGGGTGGTGTCGGTCAAGGCGATTCCGGGTAATGCATGCGTTAGTCTGAATGCCCGCCAGAGGCGGGGATCCACCGGTGTCCAGCATACTTGCCCGTGCTTTCGCGCCGCAAGTAACATTCAAGTCGCCCCCGGCCTTTCGTGGCGGGCGTTTTCCCTTCCCAGCCAAGAGCAGCACGTCCTTGTCCCTTTCCGGCCTCATCACCGCGCTGGCGACCCCGTTCCGGGCCGACGGCGCCCTCGATCCCGACGGTTGGCAGCGCCTGCTGCACCTGCAACTGGAAGGTGGCGTCCATGGCGTTGTCGTTGCCGGCTCGACCGGCGAAGCGGCGACCCTCACCGATGCCGAGTACGACCTGCTGCTGGCCAGCGCGGTCGAGCGCATCGGCGGTCGCATCCCGGTCATGGCCGGAACCGGCCTTTCGGGCACCGCCAAGACCATCGAACAGACCCGTCGTGCCGCCGCGCTCGGCGCCAGCCACGCGCTGGTGGTCACCCCGCCTTACGTGCGGCCGACCCAGGCCGGTCTGATCGCGCACTACCGCGCGGTGGCCGACCAGGGCGGGCTGCCGGTCGTGCTGTACAACGTGCCTGGCCGCACCGGTTGCGACATGCAACCGGAGACCGTGGCCGAACTGGCCAGCCATCCCAACATCGTCGGCATCAAGGAGGCAGTGGGCGACACCGGCCGGGTGCAGGCGCTGCTGGCTCTGCGCAGCCCGCAGTTCGCCGTGCTCAGCGGTGACGACGGCACGGCGGCCCGGTCGATCCAGGCCGGCGTCGATGGTCTGATCTCGGTCGGTTCCAACGTGCTTCCGGGCGCCTACCGCCGGATGTGCGAACTGGCCGCCGCGCACGATCACGAAGCCACCGCGTCGTGGGATGCGCGCCTGCATCCGTTCCATGATTTCTGTGGTGTCGAACCGAACCCGATTCCGGTCAAGGCGCTGCTGCGCCGCATCGGCATCGGTCACGACCTGCGCCTGCCGCTGCTGCCCCTGTCGGCGCCGCATCATCCGGCGGCCGACCACCTTGCCGGCGACATCGCCGCCCTCGAAGCCCTTTCCAGCCACTGACCTTCCGTCTTGGTCTGACCCAGGAGATTCACATGCGTCAATCCGTATCCACCGTCCGCGTGCTGTCCTACGCCCTGCTTGCGGTGGCCGTTGCCGCCGGCACCACCGGCTGCTTCAAGCGTGGTGTCAAGGGCGACTACGCCCTGGCCCCGGAAATGCGTCCGCTGGAAGTGCCGCCGGACCTGAACCTGCCGACCACCACCGGTGACAACAAGGTGCCGACGCTGGCATCGGCGACCAAGCCGGCGGCCCCGGTGGCTGCGGCCCCGGCCGTGGGCAACACCGGTTTCACCATCGCCGGTGGCAAGGACGAAGCTTTCGCCAAGGTCGGCACCGCGCTGGAAGGCGTGGAAGGCGTGACCATCGCCAGCCGCGCGCAGCTGCTGGGCTCGTATGACGTGGCCTACGAAGGCAGCAACTTCCTGGTCCGCGTGGTCGCTGTCGATGCTGGGGCCTACATTTCCGCGGTCGATCCGCGTGGCCTGCCGGCCACTGCCGAAGCGCCGGTGAAGCTGATCGCCGCGCTGAAGGCGAAGCTGGCCCAGTAAGGGCTGGTCGGGTGGGTGCGGGCCTTGGTCCGCACCCGCTCTGGTAGAGGCCGACCTTGGTCGGCGCTTCTGTGCCAACCAAGGCTGGCACCTACCGAGAAGCAGAAAAGGGCGCCCGTGGGCGCCCTTTTCGTTACCGCCGTGGGCGCTTCTCAGCGCTCCAGCAGCTTCAGCTTGTCCGGCTTGCCGTCCCATTCGCCGGCGTCGGCGGGCGGGTCCTTGCGCACGGTCAGCACCGGCCACTCCTTCGCCAGTTCGGCGTTGAGGGCCACGAAACTTTCCTGGCCGGCAGGAACATCGTCCTCCGGGAAGATCGCGTTGACCGGGCATTCCGGTTCGCAGAGGGTGCAGTCGATGCACTCATCCGGGTCGATCACCAGGAAGTTCGGGCCTTCGTGGAAGCAATCCACGGGGCACACTTCCACGCAATCGGTGTGTTTGCACTTGATGCAGTTTTCGGTGACGACAAAGGGCATGGGCTGGGGGTGGATCGATTCCTGAACCCGCCAATTCTAGAACAGGTTGGCCCCCGGTGTCGGCGCGGGGCGGAAATCGGGCGTCTGGCAGGCGCGGCCGTGGCGTCATTGGCGGCAGGGGGAGGCCTGTGCGACGCTGCGGGTCAGCCGGCTGCGTCGGATGGCCGGCCCCCTTCCCAGCAGGATCGTCCATGTCCCCAGCCCAGCCCAACATCGCCTCCCATGGCGGTGAGAACACTGCATTCATCGTCCTGATCAGCTGCGTGGCCACCCTGGGTGGATTCCTGTTCGGCTTCGACAGTGGTGTCATCAATGGCACGGTCGATGGCCTGCGCCAGGCCTTCAACTCCAGCGAGGCGGCGCTCGGTTTCGAAGTCGCCTCGATGCTGCTCGGCTGCGCAATCGGTGCCTTCCTGGCCGGCTGGCTGGGAGATCGCCTGGGCCGTCGTGGCGTGCTGATCGCCTCGGCGCTGATGTTCCTGGTTTCGGCGCTGGGTGCCGGTGCCGCACACGCCTCCTGGTTGTTCATTGCCGCACGGGTGCTCGGCGGCTTCGCGGTGGGTGCGGCCAGTGTGATGTCGCCGGCCTACATTGCCGAGGTGGCCTCGGCGCGCTATCGCGGGCGTTTGGCCACGGTGCAGCAGATGGCGATCATCTGCGGCCTGTTCGCCGCCTTCCTCAGCAATTACCTGCTGGCCCGTGCCGCTGGGGCCTCGACCGAGCCGCTGTGGCTGGGCCATGAGGCCTGGCGCTGGATGTTCTGGATGCAGGCACTGCCGTCGGGGCTGTTCCTGCTGTTGTTGCTGGTGATACCGGAAAGCCCGCGCTTCCTGGCCCTGAAGGGGCGTCAGCAGCAGGCGAGGGCGGTACTGTCGCGGCTGTACGGCGAGGCCGCGGCGGCGGCCAAGCAGGCCGAGATCGAAGCCAGCCTGGCCCAGGACCAGCACAAGCCGCGCTTTGCCGACCTGCGCGACACGGTCAGCGGCAAGCTGCGGCCGATTCTGTGGGTGGGCATCGGTCTGGCCATGTTCCAGCAGCTGGTCGGCATCAACGTGGTGTTCTACTACGGCGCGGTGCTGTGGCAGGCGGTGGGCTTCTCGGAAAGCGACGCGCTGCTGATCAATGTGTTGTCCGGCGCGCTGAGCATCGGGGCCTGTCTGCTGACGGTGCTGTTGATCGACCGCATCGGGCGCAAGCCGCTGCTGTGGATCGGCTCGGTCGGCATGTCGGTGGCGCTGGTGCTGATGGTGGTTGCCTTCGCCAGTGGCAGCCTGGCCGATGGTCGCCTGCAGCTGTCCGAGGGCATGGGCCGGCTGGCGCTGGTCGCGGCCAACGTCTACGTGGTGTTCTTCAATATGTCCTGGGGACCGGTGATGTGGGTGATGCTGGGCGAGATGTTCCCCAATCAGATCCGTGGTCCGGCGCTGGCGGTGGCCGGCGCCGCGCAATGGACCTCGAACTTCGCGATCACCGTGACCTTCCCGATGCTGCTGGCCGGCATCGGCCTGGCCGGCGCCTACGGCATCTACGCCGTCGTAGCGATCTTCTCGATTGTCTTCGTGGTCCGCTACGTACGCGAGACCAAAGGCAAGGAGCTGGAGCAGATGGAAGGCTGATGGCGACTGGCTTCGGTTGCATCCCGTCGGCGCCTGCTTGTCCAGAGTGTGAGGGGCCAGGCCGCCCTCTCCAGGACACGCAAAAGCCCATCCATGGTGCTCGATGGCGCCATCCATGGCGCCAACGGTCCTGGAGAGGGCGGCCTGGCCCCTCTTGACAGTTTCATGGTGCGTGCGGATGCGGCGAGGCGCTGGTCAGTTGTTGCCGCAGCTCGTGGGAGACCGTCCAGAGTCGGTGGGGTCACCCAGGGCAGGACCGTTGGCGCCATGGGTCGGGCGCATGCGCCCGACGGGTTGGGCAGGAGCCCAACCCTGGTCTTGCCGAGTGCGCAGGACAGCGCACGCGAGCAAGGCGCCATCGAGCCCCCATGGATGGGTTCACGGCGTGTCCTGCCCTGGGTGACCCCACCGGCTCAAGTCGATAGCAGGGAGGCGCTACTGCGACCAAGCCGATCGATGCCATCACAACCCCGGAAAACAGAAAAGCCCGCACAAGGCGGGCTTTTTCGGTTCCTGCTGCGGCGACTGGCGCTCCCTAGGGGACTCGAACCCCTGTTTTAGCCTTGAGAGGGCCACGTCCTAACCACTAGACGAAGGGAGCGTAACTGTGTCGCTGCCGAGGCAGGAGCGCTAGTATATGCACCTCGATGCCATTGGGCAATCCCGAAACTTCAACCGGAAGCGCCAACATCATTTCCTCTGCTACATCACCGTTCAGCCTGCGCGTCATCCCGCGCGACCAGCACACGATCTCCCGCAAGGACATCAGCCCGAACGCCCTGCGCGTGCTTTATCGCCTGCGCGATGCCGGCTTCGGCGCCTACCTTGTCGGCGGCGCGGTGCGCGACCTGCTGGTCAATGGCCAACCCAAGGATTTCGACGTGGCCACCGACGCCACGCCCGAACAGGTCAAGCAGCTGTTCCGCAACTGCCGCCTGATCGGCCGCCGCTTCCGCCTCGCCCACGTCGTGTTCGGCCGCGAGATCATCGAAGTCGCCACCTTCCGCGCCAACAGCGATGACGGCAGCGGCGACCGCGAGATGGAAAACGGCATGCTCGTGCGCGACAACGTGTACGGCACCATCGAAGACGACGCCGTCCGCCGCGACTTCACCTGCAACGCCCTGTACTACGCCATCGAGGACTTCTCGGTGCGTGATTACACCGGCGGTTTCGAAGACGTCCAGGCGCGCCTGATGAAACTGATCGGCGACCCCGAGCAGCGTTATCGCGAAGATCCGGTGCGCATGCTGCGTGCGGTGCGCCTGGCGGCCAAGCTTGGCTTCCAGATCGAAGAGGGCACCGCCGCGCCGATCCCGCATCTGGCCGGCCTGCTCAACGAAGCCGCGCCGGCACGCCTGTTCGAGGAAGTGCTGAAGCTGTTCCTGTCCGGGCACGGCGTGGCCAGCTTCGAAGGCCTGGAGCGCTACGGCCTGCTCGACGTACTGTTCCCGGAAAGCGCCAAGGCATTGAAGTCCAACCGCACCGGCGCGCTGCGCCGCATGCTGGTCGAGGGCCTGGCCAACACCGATGCGCGCGTGGCCAACGACGAGCCGGTCTCGCCGGCGTTCCTGTTCGCGCTGCTGCTGTGGCCGGCGTTCTGCCGCGCGCAGGCGACCCTGCTCAAGCAGGGCGTGGCACCGGAGGAGGCACAGCGCCGTGCTGCCGACCGTGTGACCGTGCAGCAGCTGAGCACCATCGCGCTGCCGCGCCGCTTCTCGCTGCCGATGCAGGAGATCTGGCTGCTGCAGTCGCGTTTCGGCTCGCGCCAGCGCAAGCGTGTATTCCGTACCCTGACTCATCCGCGTTTCCGCGCCGCGTTCGACTTCCTCAGCCTGCGTCAGGTGGCCTCGGCCGAGCACGCCGCCGATGTCGAGTTCTGGCGCGAGGCACAGGCGCAGTCCGGCCGCGAGCTGGAATCGTCGCTGGACGTGATGCACAGCGAAGAGGGTGATGACGAGAGCGGGGCACCGCGCAAGCGCCGCCGTCGCCGCCGTCGTCCGGGCGCCCCGGCCGGTGCGGCTGGCGAGTAAACGATGACTCTTGCCTGGATCGGCCTCGGCGCCAACCTTGGCGACGCGGCCGCGACCGTGGGCGCGGCGATTGCCGCGCTCGACGGGCTGCCCGGTACCCGCCTGCGCCAGGCCTCGCGGCTTTATGCCACGCCGGCCTGGGGCAATGAAGACCAGCCGCCGTTCGTCAACGCGGTGGCCTCGGTCGAAACCACATTGCCGGCCGATGAGCTGCTGCAGGCGATGCTTGCGCTGGAGCAGGGTTTTGGCCGCGTGCGCGACCCCGCGATGCACTGGGGCCCGCGCGCGCTGGACCTGGACCTGCTGCTGTACGGCGCGCAGGTACTCGATCAGCCCGGCCTGCAGGTGCCGCATCCTTACCTGCACGAGCGTGCCTTCGTGTTGGTGCCGCTGGCCGAAATCGCGCCGGATCTGGCCATTCCCGGCCATGGCCGCGTGCAGGATGCAGTGATGCGGGTGGATGCCTGCGGGATCGCGCCGATAGGGTGATAATGCCCGGGTTATCTCCCCCGGTTATCAGCACATGAGCACCCACGCAGACAGCAAGCCCTGGACCGTTCCCGCCTTGGCCGAGGCCAAGCGCAATGGCCAGAAGCTGGTCATGTTGACCGCCTACGACGCCGGCTTTGCCCGTACCTTCGATGCCAATGGCGTCGACCTGATCCTGATCGGCGATTCGCTGGGCATGGTCGTGCAGGGCCATGATTCGACCCTGCCGGTGACCGTGGCCGACATGGTCTACCACACCCGCGCCGTAGCCCGTGTGCTGCAGCGTGCGCTGCTGGTGGCCGACCTGCCGTTCGGTGCCGATGCCACCCCGGAACGCGCGCTGGATGCATCGCTGCAGCTGCTGCAGGCCGGTGCCGAGATGGTCAAGATCGAAGGTGCCGGCTTCAAGGTCGACATCATCCGTTACCTGGTCGAGCGTGAGATTCCGGTCTGCGCTCACCTGGGCCTGACCCCGCAGTCGGTGCTGCGCCTGGGCGGCTTCAAGATCCAGGGCCGTGGCGATGCCGCGCGCCAGCTGGTGGAAGATGCCAGGGCCGTGGCCGCTGCCGGCGCCAGCATCATGGTGCTCGAATGCGTGCCGACCCCGGTCGCCGCCGAAGTGACCGCGGCGGTGGATGTTCCGACCATCGGCATCGGTGCCGGCCCGCAGTGCGACGGCCAGGTGCTGGTGCTGCACGATTTCCTCGGCCTGGACAGTGGCCATCGCCGTCCCAAGTTCGTCAAGGATTTCCTTGCCGAAGGCGGTTCGGTGGCCGGTGCCACCCGCGCCTATGCCGACGCCGTGCGCGACGGCAGCTTCCCCGACGAACAGCACGCCTACGCCCAATGATCCAGACCTTCAACGAGCTCGGCGCGCTGCGCGAGCAGATCGCCCAGTGGAAGCGCGAGGGCCTGCGCGTGGCGCTGGTGCCGACCATGGGCAACCTGCATGGTGGCCACCATTCGCTGGTGACCCTGGCCCGCCAGTACGCCGACAAGGTGGTGACGAGTATCTTCGTCAACCCGACCCAGTTCGGGCCGAACGAGGACTTCAGCCGCTACCCGCGCACGCCCGAGGCTGACGTGGCCGGGCTGGAGCAGGCCGGCTGCGATGCGGTGTGGCTGCCCAGCGTCGAGGCGATGTATCCGCTGGGCGTGGACAAGACCACGCAGATGCACGCGCCGGGTGTCAGTGAAGTGCTGGAAGGCGCCAGCCGCCCGGGCCACTTCGACGGCGTGTGCACGGTGGTGGCGCGCCTGTTCCTGCAGGTGCAGCCGGATGTGGCCGTGTTCGGCCGCAAGGATTACCAGCAGCTGGCCGTGATCAGGCAGATGGTGGCCGAGCTGTCGTTCCCGATCCAGATCGTCGGTGCCGAGATCGTGCGCGACGAGGATGGCCTGGCCAAGAGTTCGCGCAACCAGTACCTCAACGCCGAACAGCGACCGGTTGCGACGACCATTCACCGCACGCTGCTGGGCATGCGCGAAGGCTACGTGGCCGGGCACACGCGGGTGCAGATCGAGGCCGACGCCACGGCTGCGCTGCAGGCGGCCGGTTTCCAGGTCGACTACGCCGTGCTGCGCACGCCCGAGCTGGCCGAGCCGACCTTCGACGGCGGTGGCCGCGTGGCGCTGATCGCCGCGCGCCTGGGCACAACGCGCCTGATTGACAACCTGGAGTTCTGAGCCGCACGCGGCTTGGGGGCGCCCGCAACGGGCGCCTCTGCACTTCCCACGGACGGGAGACCCGAAATGAAAGCCCCCAGCACTGATACCGGCCGCCTCGCCCAGGCCTCGATCCTGGCGGTGCTGGCGGCAGGCATGTTGCCGGCCCAGCTGTTTGGCGGCCTGTTGTTCGCGCTCGAATTCAGGCGTACGCCGATGCCTGCGCTCACCGGTGGTGGGCTGATGTTCGTGCTGGCCGTCTGCAATGCCATCGCGGTGTTGCTGCCGATGGCGCTGATCCTGCAGTCTCAGCAGCGCCTGCGCCGGGCCGGCTTCGTGCTGGTCGGCTTCGGGCTGGGCGCGCTGGCCATGGCCACCTGCGCCTGGCCGGGAGAAAACCAGGGGCCCTGGCTGCAGCGCCTGCGCTACGTCGATACCTTCGATGTGATCAGCTATGCCTTGCAGGTGCTGGCCGCGGGCGGCTTCGGGCTGGTCGCCGGGATGGCCTTCCATACGGTGTTCCGGCTGTCTCTGGAAGGCAGTTCCGGGCACGCAGCGCCGCCGCCGCCGGGGGAGGGCACCTGAACAGCCTTCAGCGTCCTGCTGCAGCCCCCTGACGATGGCCAGGCGGGTGCTAGAATCCGCTCTTTCCTTTGCCGTTGCAGCGCCCCCATGCACCTGTCCCTGCTCAAGACCAAGATCCACCGCGCCACCGTCACCCATTCCGAGCTGAACTACGAAGGCTCGATCGCCATCGATGACAACCTGCTGGCTGCCACCGGCATCCGCGAGTTCGAACAGGTGCACATCTGGGACGTGACCAACGGTGCGCGCTTCTCGACCTATGCCATCCGCGCCGAAGCCGGCAGCGGCGTTGTCTCGCTCAACGGTGGCGCCGCGCGCCACGTGCAGGTCGGTGACATCATCATCATCGCCGCGTTCGCCAGCATGACCGAGCAGGAAGCTGACAGCTTCAAGCCGAAGCTGGTGTACGTTGATGGCAAGAACCAGATCACCCACACCAACGACACGATCCCGACCCAGGCCGCATGACAACGAACAACGGATTCGACTCGCTGCATTCCCACGCCCAGCGCCTGAAGGGCGCAAGCATCCCCAGCCTGCTCGCCGCCGAACCCGGCCGCGTGCAGGACCTGGCGCTGCGGGTCGGTCCGTTGTACGTCAACTTCGCCCGGCAGAAATACGATGCCGCGGCACTGCAGGCATTGCTGGCTTTGGCCGCCGACCGTGATGTCGGCGGTGCCATCATCCGCCTGTTCCGTGGTGAGCAGGTCAATCTGACCGAAGGTCGCGCCGCACTGCACACCGCACTGCGTGGCGACGTGGTCGATGCGCCGGTGGCGGCCGAGGCCTATGCCACCGCGCGCACGATCCGCCAGCGCATGGGCGTGCTGGTGCGCGCGCTGGAAGACAGTGGCGTGACCGACGTGGTCAGCGTCGGCATCGGCGGTTCCGATCTCGGTCCGCGCCTGGTCGCCGATGCACTGCGCCCGGTCAGCGGTGCGCGACTGCGCGTGCATTTCGTGTCGAACGTGGACGGCGCCGCCATGCAGCGCACGCTGGCTACGCTGGATCCGGCGAAGACCGCCGGCATCCTGATCTCCAAGACCTTCGGCACGCAGGAAACCCTGCTCAACGGCCAGATCCTGCACGACTGGCTGGGTGGCAGCGAGCGTCTGTATGCAGTCAGTGCCAATCCGGAACGTGCCGCCAAGGCCTTCGCGATCGCCGCCGATCGCGTGCTGCCGATGTGGGACTGGGTGGGTGGCCGTTATTCGCTGTGGTCGGCGGTCGGTTTCCCGATCGCGCTGGCGATCGGCTTCGAGCGCTTTGAACAGTTGCTGGAAGGCGCGGCGCAGATGGATGCGCATGCGCTGGATGCACCGCTGGAGCGCAACCTGCCGGTGCTGCACGGCCTGACCGACATCTGGAACCGCAACCTGCTGGGCCATGCCACGCACGCGGTGATGACCTACGACCAGCGCCTGGCGCTGCTGCCGGCCTACCTGCAGCAGCTGGTGATGGAAAGCCTGGGCAAGCGCGTGCAGCGTGACGGCCAACCTGTCACCACCGACACCGTGCCGGTGTGGTGGGGCGGGGCGGGCACCGATGTGCAGCACAGCTTCTTCCAGGCGCTGCACCAGGGCACCAGCATCGTTCCGGCAGATTTCATCGGCTGCGTGCACAACGACGATCCCTACACGATCAATCATCAGGCCCTGCTGGCCAATCTGCTGGCGCAGACTGAAGCACTGGCCAATGGCCAGAGCAGCGACGACCCGCACCGTGATTACCCGGGCGGCCGCCCGAGCACACTGATCCTGCTCGACGCGCTGACCCCGCAGGCGCTGGGCGCACTGATCGCCATGTACGAACACGCTGTGTACGTGCAGTCGGTGATCTGGAACATCAATGCCTTCGACCAGTTCGGTGTCGAGCTTGGCAAGCAGCTGGCCAGTGGCCTGTTGCCGGCGCTGCAGGGTGAGGATGTGGCGATTGCCGATCCGATGACCCGCGAGATCCTGGCGCAGCTGAAGGGCTGACCCGGCCTGCGGATGTGCCGGCGCCGGCCGGCCATCCCATGTCTCTCCGCTTGCCTTCGATCCGGTCGCGCATGAATGTCTGCGCGGCCACTCATTCCGCGTCGTTTCCGTGCTGCGCATCCGCGTGCCTGCCGCAGCGCAGCTTGACTGTGCATCGCGTGCCAATGCAGTGTGCACGGGCGGCTGTACCTGTCATCCAGTATCGCTCGCAGCATGAAGTTGATGCCAGGGACTGGCCGTATCCGAAGGGACGTGGAATCGATCCATGTCCTCAACGCCTCATGTTGTGAATGACAGGAGATTGCGAATGGATCTGAATGACGATGTTGTGTCCGGCTGGCTCAATGGCTCGGACGATGTGGATGGGTGCGCCAACCCTGCGGGTTCGCTGTTCATCTACGGTGCGGCAGCCACCGAAGCGGCCCTCACCGGAGCTTCGGACACCATGATCACCGGGGGCACCAACGAGTGCACCACCACGGTATCGGTGATCAACCACTGCCTGTGTTGCTGATGTAACCCGAGCCGGCACGCAGAGGCATGCAGCTGCGTGCCGGCGACTGGAACAGACTTCCCGATACCTTGCAGGGGGCGTAATGACCGCTTCTCCGGCTGCGGCTGCGTTTGCGCGCATCACCGAACATTTCCTTGCCCACGCGCGCGCCGCGTTGGCGACTGGCCTGCATGACCCTGCCATTGCGCTGCAGCCCGGTGAGCGCGAACTGCTGCACGCGCAGGGCGATGCGGCACTGCGTGAGCATGCCCAGCTCAAGCTCAACCGCGTGCTGCTGCTGGAACTGCACGCTGCTGCACGAAGTGGTGACATCGGCCCGCTGGGCAGTGCTGGTGCGCTGGACGAATTCGTTGCCCTGGCCACCAGCGAGGGCTTCCGCACGCATCTGCAGCGACGCTATCCGGTGCTGCTGCCGCGCCTGACGCGCATGCTCGAAGGACAATGTGCTGCGGTGGTGGAGCTCGCTGTGCGCATCGGCAGTGATCGTGCGGCGCTGGCAGGGTTGCTGGGCGCGCCGGCGGGCACGCTGCATGCCGTTGCATTGGGACGGGGTGACCTGCATGGTGGCGGCCGGACTGTGGCACGGCTGCAGTTCGAAGGCGGCACGGTGATGTACAAGCCACGCTCATTGCGCATCGATGCGACGCTCGACGGCCTGTTGTCCACGCTCTTCGGTGACGGCCCTGACCGCGTATGCGTGCCGAAGGTGATTGATCGTGGCAGCCACGGCTGGGCCGCCTTCGCCGCGCACCGCTACTGTGCCGATGACGTTGAACTGCGTGCCTACTACCGCGGTCTTGGCCATTGGCTGGCGATCCTGCGCCTGGTGGGGGGCACCGACATCCATCTGGAGAACCTGATCGCGGTCGGGCCGGTGCCGGTTGTGGTCGACGCCGAAAGCGTGTTCTCCCGGGTAATCGAAATCGAGCCATCAGGACTTGGCGATGCGTACGACACCGCCGTCAAGCTGATGCGCAATTCAGTGCTGCGTACCGGAATCGTGCCGTTCCGTACTGCCGGCCTGGGCATGGAAGGCGTGGATCTGTCTGCAGCCGGCGCACTGCCGGGCGAGCAGCCGCGGGTGAAGGTGCCGGTGATTGTCGAGGGCGGGACGGAACCTGCCCGGTTGGGCATGGTCGAGGCCGAGGTCTCCGTTGCGCAGAATCATCCCAGCGCGCAGCCCGATGTGTCGTTGTACTGGGACCACATCAGCGAGGGCTTCATCGACGCCAGTGGGCGCCTGCGCGCGCTCGATGCGAAGGGCGAACTGATGCCACTCCTGGCGGCTTTCGAAGGCTGCCAGGTGCGCGACGTGCGGCGGCCGACAATGGCCTACGCCGAGCTCGGGCGGATGCTCTGGCATCCAGCCTCGCTGCACAACGAAGCCCAGGCGGTTGAACGCGCGATCGATCTGCTGGTGCGCAATGCGGCGGTGTCACCGGCTGCGCCATCGGACCTGGAAACCGTACGTGGCGAAGTGGACGACCTGCGCCACGGTGACATTCCGATCTTCACTTCGCAGCTGGACGCAGCGCGCATCCGCTCCATCGCCGACAACTGGCGTGCGATGCGCATCGACCTGGAAGACGTGACCATCCGCAGCACGCTGGTGGCCACCGACCTGAACCAGCATGCGCTGGCCCGCGCCGAGGCTCGATCCGGCTACAGCTATGCCGCGCAGCAGCCTCGCGCGGACGATCTGGACCTGCGCCGACGAACGCTTGCGGCACGCGCGGTGGAGAGCCTGCTGCGGCTGGCGGTGCACGGTGAAGACGGTTCGATGACCTGGATCACCCCCGAGGTGACCCGTACCGGATGGACCGTCCAGCCGGTGCAGCCCGACCTGTATTTCGGGCTGGGAGGTATTGCATTTGCATTGGCGGCTTACCACCGGGAAGTGGAGCAGGGGCGTGCCGACCCGGTAGCGGGGCTGGGCCCGGCCATCGATGGCGCCCTCGCGGTGTTCCAGACCATGTGTGAGCAGCACCCCGCCGAGATCGATGGTGGATTCGTCGGAACCGGTTCACAGATATGGACATTGCTGGCATTGCACGATTTGTTGCAGCGACCGGCGTTGCTGGCGCTGGCGGAGCGTTGTGCGGAAGCCGCGGAGCGTCGCGGCTTCCAGGAGGCGACAAAGTTCGAACTGATTGATGGCGTGTCCGGCATGATCCTGCCGTTGCTGTCGCTGGCCGGGGCTACCGGGAACGCACGCTGGCTGGAGCTGGCGGCCGCAGCGGGACGCCGCCTGCAGGAGGCTGCGATCGTCGACGCGGACGGCGCGCGCTGGTCGACGCCACAGTTCCGCGAGCCGATCGGTGGCTTTGGCCACGGCGCGATGGGCATGGGCTGGGCGCTGGCACGGCTGGCGCGTTCGGATGCCGGCAGCGTGCCTGAGCGCGCTGCCTGGCGGCAGTTGGCCGAAGGAGCATTTGCGTTCCAGGCGGCGCTGTTCGAGCCGCATACCGGGCACTGGCGTGACATCCACCTGCAGGATGGGCAGAAGAACTTCCCTACCTGGTGCCATGGCAGTGTTGGCATCGGGCTGGCGGCGGCGGATCTGTTTGCCCGCACCGGTGATCCCGCGCAGTTGCGTGACATGCGGCGGGCTGTGGCCGACGCGCGCGGCAAATGGGGGTTCAGCCACACCCTGTGCCACGGCGATGTGTCCACCCGGGAGCTGCTGGTGCTGGCGGCTGCGCTGGATCCGGAAGGATGTCCCTATCCGCAGGATGAGGCGGCCATCGAGATCGTTTCTTCGATCGAGGAGCACCGGGGCATGGTCGGCGGACTGACCCGCGCAGCCTTTACTCCGGGCCTGATGATCGGCCTGGCAGGTACGATCTATGGCTTCCTGCGCATGCATCCGGCCTGCGCGCTGCCGTCGCCGTTGCTGCAGGAGACGTCAGCGTCGCCGGTCGATGCGTCGGCGTCGCGTTCCAGCGCCGCGCAGGACCGAGCGGTGCTGGCCGAGGTCTGAGCCGGACGGGGCCGGTCGCGATCAACGGCTGGGATCGCGCTCCGGGCTCGGCCGCTTGGCCAGCTTGCGCTGCAGCGAACGCCGGTGCATGCCGAGCAGGCGCGCTGCCGCGGACACGTTGCCACCGGTCTCATGCATCGCCTGCTGGATGTGTTCCCACTGCAGGCGGCTGATCGGCGTCATCGCGTCCGGTACTTCCATTTCGCCATCGTCGGCCGGGCCGTCATCTTCCTCGCCGAGGGCGCGCAGGATCATCGGCACCGTGGCCGGCTTCGGCAGGTAGTCGTCGGCGCCGAGCTTGATCGCCTCCACGGCGGTGGCGATGCTGGCGTAGCCGGTCACCAGCAGGATGCGCATGTCCGCGCGCAGCGCGCGCAGTGGTTGGATCAGTGCCAGGCCGGAATCGCTGCCCAGCTTCAGGTCGATCAGTGCGAACGCCGGTGGATGCTGGCGGGCCAGTGCCAGTGCACTGGCGGCGTCCTGCGCGGTCTGGGTTTCCAGCCCCTTGCGGGCCAGGCTGCGCTGCAGGGTACGCAGGTACAGCTCGTCGTCGTCGACCAGCAGGCCCAGGGTGGAGTGGTGAAGGCTCATGGGGTGTCCTCGCGTGGGGCCAGCGGCAGGCGGAAGCCGACGCGGCTGCCGGCCCCCTGGGCCGGGCGCATCCACATCTCGCCGTCGAGGCGTTCGATGGTGGCATGGGACAGGGCCAGGCCGACGCCCATGCCCTCGCTTTTGCTGCTGCCGAACAGCTTGCCCGGCAGCACCGCGGCACGGGCGTCGAAGCCGTGGCCGTAGTCGCGGACTTCGCCGATCAGGTCGTCGCCTTCGATGCGCAGGTCCAGGTCCACGCGCGGCCGGCCGGCCTGTTCGCCGGCATCGGCGGCATTGTTGAGCAGGACCATCAGCAGATGGCCCACGCCCGGATCCAGCGGCAGCCGCAGCGGTGCATCGTCGTTGCGGTGCAGATCGATGGTCGGCCGCACCAGGCGCCACTGTTCCAGTACCTGCTGGGCACTGGAGTGGCTGCGCCCCGGTGCATCGGCCGAGGCCGGTGCGGCCAGCGCCAGCACGCGCTCGCGGCACTGCACCAGCAGCTCGCGCAGGGTTTCCATGTCTTCGCGGACTTCGGGCTCTTCGCTGCGCTCGGCGACGTCATCGGCGAGCAGGGTCATGGTCGCCAGCGGCGTGTTCAGTTCATGTGCCACCGAGGCGGCATGGGTGGCCAGGGCGACGATGCCCTCGTTGCGGGCGAAGCGTTCGCGCAGGGCCGACAGTTCCAGTTCGCGCTGGCGCAGCGCCAGTGCCAGGCGGGTGGAGAAGGTCAGTACGACCGCAGCGGAAATCAGGAAATTGGCGACCACGCCCCAGCGGTTGAGGTCCTGCGCGCGGAAATAGCCATCCGGCAGCGGCTGGCCGAAGATGCCGCTGGCGGCGTAGCCGAGCAGGCAGGCCAGCGCGACCGCCAGCGCCCATCGCAGGGGCAGGGCGAACGCGGCCAGCGCGATCAGGATCAGGAACAGCGAACTGAACGGGTTGGCCATGCCGCCGCTCCAGCCCACCATCCAGGTCAGGATGATCACGTCCACCAGGATGTGGCCGAATGCGGTCAGTGGCGCGGTGTCGGCTGCTTCCGGGCGCAGCTGGGTGTAGATGTTGAACAGGGTCAGCACGGCCACGCCGGCCCACAGCGGCAGCTGCGGCAATGGCAGGCCCAGCACCCAGGTGGCGACCAGGATGGTGGCGGCCTGGCCACCTACGGCAAGCCAGCGCAGGCTGCACAGGGTTCGGAGAAACGGGGCGTCGGGACCGGTCATTCACGCTCATCGTATGCGTTCACGCGTGACCGTGCCTGCGACAATCGGCCGCAGCCGTGCCGCCGGCTGAATGCGAGTCACCCGGAATGCGGGAGCGGGCGGTAGAATGCGCCCATGCACGACGCCGTCACCCGCCCGACTCCCCCCTCCGATGCCACCTCCTGGCCCCGCCGCCAGACCCACGCCGTGCAGATCGGCGGGGTCACCGTAGGTGGAGGCAAGCCGGTGGTGGTGCAGTCGATGACCAACACCGACACGTCCGACGTGGCCTCCAGCGTGAAGCAGGTGGCTGAGCTGTGGCGTGCAGGTTCGGAAATGGTGCGTTTGACCGTCAACACCGTTGAAGCCGCTGCGGCGATCCCGCGCATCGTCGACAAGCTGGCGATGATGGGCATCGACGTGCCGCTGATCGGTGACTTCCACTACAACGGCCACCAGCTGCTGACCGCCGAGCCGGCGTGTGCCGAAGCGCTGGCCAAGTACCGCATCAACCCGGGCAACGTCGGCTTCGGCAAGAAGAAGGACCTGCAGTTCGCCCAGTTGATCGAGTTCGCGATCCGCTACAACAAGCCGGTGCGCATCGGCGCCAACTGGGGCTCGCTGGACCAGGCCCTGGCGGCGAAGCTGATGGACGAGAACAACCTGCGCGAACAGCCCTGGGACGCCGGCCGTGTGCTGCGCGAGGCGCTGATCCGCTCGGCGCTGGATTCGGCCGAGCAGGCGGTGGAACTCGGCCTGCCGCGCGACCGCATCGTGCTGTCGGCCAAGGTCAGCGGCGTGCAGGAGCTGATCGCGGTGTATCGCGACCTGGCCCAGCGCTCGGATTTCGCCCTGCACCTGGGCCTGACCGAGGCCGGCATCGGCAGCAAGGGCATCGTCGCCTCGTCCGCGGCGCTGAGCGTGCTGCTGCAGGAAGGCATCGGAGACACGATCCGCATCTCGCTGACCCCGGAACCGGGCCAGTCGCGCACGCAGGAAGTGATCGTCGCCCAGGAACTGCTGCAGACCACCGGCCAGCGTGCCTTCACGCCACTGGTCACGGCCTGCCCGGGCTGCGGCCGCACTACCTCCGAGTTCTTCCAGGAGCTGGCCAAGGTGGTGCAGAACCACGTGCGCGAGAAGATGCCGCTGTGGAAGATCCACCACCCGGGTGCAGAGAACATGACCCTGGCGGTGATGGGCTGCATCGTCAACGGGCCGGGTGAGTCGCGCCATGCCAACATCGGCATCTCGTTGCCGGGCACGGGTGAAACGCCTGCAGCGCCGGTATTCGTCGATGGCGAGAAGAAGGTGACCCTGCGTGGCGACAACATCGCCCAGGAGTTCGTCGCCCTGATCGACGATTACGTCGAACAAAAGTATGTCCGAAGCGCCGGATAAGCCTGCGATCCTCGCTGCACCGGAGTCCGCCTCCGGCTTCCGCCACTGGATGGCGCGCAACGCCTGGCGCCTGGTCCTGCTGTTCGGCGGTGTGCTGCTGCCGTTGGCCGGCTTCGTCGCCCTGGCTGACGAGGTGCACGAGTTTGAATCGTTCCATTTCGACGCGCCGCTGCTGTGGCAGATGCATGGCCTGCATTCGCCGCTGCTGGACCGCTTCTTCGTGCTCATTTCAAAACTGGGCTACGAATGGTTCCTGATCCCGGCCGACGTGCTGATCATCGGCGCGCTGCTGGGCTACCGGCGTTGGCGCGAGGCCACCTTCGTGGCGGTCAGCTTCGTCGGCTCGGCGCTGCTGAACATGGGCAGCAAGCACTTCTTCCAGCGCCAGCGCCCCAGCCTGTGGGAATCGATCGCGCCGGAATCGACGTTCAGCTTCCCCAGCGGCCACGCGATGGGCTCGATGACCCTGGCGGTGACCCTGGTGCTGCTGGCCTGGAACACCCGCTGGCGCTGGCCGGTCCTGATGCTGGCACCCGCGTTCAGCCTGCTGGTCAGCGTGTCCCGGGTCTATCTGGGGGTGCATTACCCCTCCGACATCCTGGCCGGATGGTGTGCCGCGCTGGTTTGGGTGGTAGGGTGCTATCTGGTCATGTTCAGTCGCCGGCACCCTTGGCGACGTCACGGCCCGCCGCCAGCGAAGGCCAGCGAAGCATCATCACAGGGGGATTGACGTGGATGGCCCTTGAGGGACGTCTACGTGATAGATCAGTTGTTTCGTTGCAGCAGGTTCTGCAAGACAGGGGGCAAGCACAACGCGCGGTACTGTGATGCGCAAGGCAGATTGCCGGGGTCGCATTCCGAACGCGCTTGCAGGGGTATCGGCACCCCACCTAGCTTGACCTGCAATGGCCGCATTCGAAGAGGTACGTGAATGACGATTCGAGTCTACCTGGTGGATGACCACGCACTGGTCCGCACCGGGATGAAGATGATTCTGTCGGGGGAAACCGACATCGAGGTGGTGGGCGAAGCCGAGACCGGCGAGGACGCGCTGCGCGAGGTCCGCCAGCTGCTGCCGGACGTGGTGCTGTGCGACCTGCACCTGCCGGGTGTGAGCGGCATGGAAGTGACCGAGCGCATCGTGCGCAGCCACCGCAATACCCGCGTGGTGATCGTGTCGGTGCTGGAAGATGGCCCGCTGCCGAAGCGGCTGCTCGAAGCCGGTGCTGCCGGTTACATCGGCAAGGGCTGCGATGCGCAGGAACTGCTGCGTGCGGTGCGCGACGTGGCCGGTGGCCGTCGTTACCTGGGTACCAGCATCGCGCAGAATCTGGCGTTGTCGACGGTGGAAGGCAATGGTTCGCCGTTCGACAGCCTGTCGCCGCGCGAGCTGGAAGTGGCGTTGCTGCTGACCCAAGGCCTGCGCCAGGAAGACATTGCGCGGCGCCTGAGCCTGAGTGCGAAGACGGTGAACACGCACAAGGCGCGGCTGTTCGAGAAGATGGGGATCCACGACAACATCGCGCTGGCGCGGATGGCCAGCCAGTACGGGTTGGTGGATCCGGCACGGCCGCTGTGAGGGATTCGGCCAACGGCTGAGCCCCTCGCGGTGGTGGTGCGGTTGGATTCTGGAGGCTCGGTCGCGCCATCCCTCCGCAGGGCCACGGACAGGTTCCGTGCGCGTCCACCGCGGAATGAAGAAGGAAGAGCGGGAGCGGGTCGCGCGCTTTGCCCGCTCTGGATGCTGGTCCTGTAGAGCCGAGCCCATGCTCGGCTGCTTTCCATTCCGCTGGCGTGGAGCCGAGCGTGGGCTCGGCTCTACAGCTGCGTTGGGCTCAGTGGCCGCGCACGCGCTGGATGATCTTCGCGGCGTCGGCGGCGCTGGCGCGCACCTTGTCCCATTCGCCGTCGGCGATCCAGTTGCCCGGCACCATCCACGAACCACCAATGCAGACCACGTTCTTCTGTTCGAGGTATTCGGCGGCGGTGTTCTCGGTGATGCCACCGGTCGGGCACAGCTTCAGGTCAGCCACCGGGCCAGCAAGGCCCTTGATCATTGCCAGCCCGCCCACGGCCGTGGCCGGGAACAGCTTGCACACACGGAAGCCGCGCGCGTAGAGCGACAGCAGCTCGGTCGGCGTGGCCGCACCCGGCACCACCGGCAGCGGCGCAGCGGCCAGCGCATCAGCCAGGGCCGGCGGCGTACCCGGCGTCACCAGGAAATCCGCGCCCGCATCGATCGACTGCTGCATCTGCTCCACGGTCAGCACCGTGCCCGCGCCCACCACCACATCCGGCAGCTCGCGCTTGAGCATCGCCAGCGCTTCCATCGCCACCGGCGTCCGCAGCGTCAGTTCGATGGCCGGCAGGCCACCTTCCAGCAGCGCCGCACTGACCGCCCGCGCCTGGTCCAGCGTATGAATCGTCACCACCGGCAGGATGCCCGCCGCATGCAACAGCTCCGCCGCCTTCACCTGATGTTGTTCGATACCCATGCTTTTGCCCTTGCCTTTGCTCTTCTTGATTCAGTGGCCGCAGCGCAGATGACGCGCCGGGAATTGTCCAAGGGCGCTCTACTGCCCAAGCCGGGAAGCCTGCCGCGGCTTTTCGCTTCAGGCGTCCTTCGCCTCATGCGGCGCTGCCGCCGCCGCGGCATCGTGTCCCAACTCATACTCCGCGTCGTAATCCCACGGCCCGCCATCAGCCGCCGCCGGCCCGCACGAAATCGAAATCGCCCCCTGGTCGGCTGGACCCACCACGCGGCGGTTGATCGCGAACAGGTTGCGGCCCAGGTCATGCGCGGCCGGCGCGGTGTTCGGCGCCAGCGGACGTGCGGCCCATTCCGCCGCATCCACCAGCACTTCCAACGTGCCGGCCTCGCCATCCAGGCGGATCATGTCGCCCTCGCGGACCTTCGCCAGCGGACCGCCGCGGGCAGCCTCCGGCGTCACGTGGATCGCCGCCGGAATCTTGCCCGAGGCGCCGGACAGGCGGCCGTCGGTAACCAGCGCCACGCGCCGGCCCTGGTTCTGCAACAGGCCCAGCAGCGGCGCCAGCGAATGCAGTTCGGGCATGCCGTTCGCTCGCGGGCCCTGGTATCGCACCACCGCCACGAAATGCTCGGGCAGCAGGCCACCGGCATGCAGCTTGTTCAACACCTGCGGTGCATCGACCACCACGGCCGGCGCTTCGATCGTGCGGTACTGCGGCTTCACCGCCGACAGCTTGATCAGCGACTTGCCCAGGTTGCCGCGCAGCAGTCGCAGGCCACCCTGTTGCTCGAACGGATTGTCGACGCCACGCACCACTTCGTCATCGGCGCTGCGTTCCAGGCCCGGCAGATAGACCAGCCGGCCGTCGCGCAGCTGCGGCTCGCGCGCATAGTCGGCCATGCCGCCGCGCGCCACGCTCACGAGGTCGCCGTGCATCAGGCCGGCCTTGATCAGCTCGCCGAACACGAACGCCGGGCCGCCGGCCGCAGCGAAGCGGTTCACGTCGGCGTCGCCGTTCGGATAGACGCGGGCCAGCAGCGGGATCAGCTGCGACAGCTCGTCGAAATCGTCCCAGGTCAGCACGATGCCGGCCGCACGTGCCACCGCGATCCAATGGATGGTGTGGTTGGTCGAACCGCCGGTGGCCATCAGCGCGATGACCGCGTTGATGATCGCGCGCTCGTCGATGATCCGGCCCAGCGGACGGAAGTCATCGCCCAGCGCAGTGATGTCCAGCGCACGTTCGGTCGCTTCGCGGGTGAGTGCATCGCGCAGCGGCGTGCCCGGATTTACGAACGACGCGCCCGGCAGCTGCACGCCCATCGCTTCCAGCAAGACCTGGTTGGAATTGGCTGTGCCGTAGAAGGTGCAGGTGCCAGCGCCGTGGTACGACGCGGACTCGGCTTCCAGAAGCTCTTCGCGGGTGGCTTCGCCGGCGGCGTAGCGTTCGCGCACTTCGGCCTTCTGCTTGTTCGGAATGCCCGGGGTCATCGGGCCGGCCGGCACGAACACCGCCGGCAGGTGGCCGAAGGCCAGCGCACCGATCAGCAGGCCCGGCACGATCTTGTCGCACACGCCGAGGTAGACGGTGGTGTCGAACATGTCATGGCTGAGCCCGATCGCGGTCGACTGGGCGATCACATCGCGCGAGAACAGCGACAGTTCCATGCCGCCACGGCCCTGGGTGACGCCGTCGCACATCGCTGGCACGCCGCCGGCCACCTGTGCCGTAGCACCGAGCTCGCGGGCGATGTCGCGGATCTGCTCGGGATAGGTCTCGAACGGCTGGTGCGCCGACAGCATGTCGTTGTAGGCGGTGATGATGCCCAGGTTCGGCGTCACGCCACCGCGCAGGCGGCTCTTGTCGGTGCCGCCACAGGCGGCGAATCCGTGGGCGAGGTTGCCGCAGCTCAGGCGGCTGCGGAACGGGCCCTCACGCAGGGAGGCATCGATCGCGGCCAGATAGGCGGCACGCGAGGCGGCGCTGCGGCGGATGACACGCTCAGTGATGGCTTGCAGTTGCGGATGGAGGCTCATTGGCTACCGGCGTTCGTGGTGGCGAGAGGCAAGCGGCGGCGCGGCGCCGCCGCCGACATCAATCAGCCCAGTGCACGCGCAGGCGCGCGCCGTCCAGGTTGATTGCATTGAGGATCGGGTACTGCTGGGCGTCGTTGCTGTCCAGCGCCTGGCGCAGCACCTGCAGCTTCTGCTTGCCGCGCAGCAGCAGCAGGCGCTGGCGGCACTGGCCCAGCCCGTGTGGGGTCAGCGTGATGCGCAGCGACCACTGGTTCGCGCCCGGGCAGCCGGTGGCGTCCAGTGCCGCGTAGGGCAGGGTGCTTTCCAGTGCGCGGGCCAGGTCCTTCGAGCCCGGGAACAGCGAGGCGGTGTGGCCGTCGTTGCCCATGCCCAGTGCCACCAGGCTCGGCGGCTGGCTGTGCTGGGCCTGCAGGTTGGCGGTGTAAACGCACTCCGGCAGCGGCTTGCCGATCCGCACCAGCGGATCGAAATGCGCACCTTCGGCGCGCTTGAGCAGGTGCTCGCGCACCAGCCAGGCGTTGCTGTCGCGATCCTGCGGCGACAGCCAGCGCTCGTCGGCCAGGCTCACTTCCACCCGGTCCCAGTGCACGTCCAACTCGGCCAGAGCCTGGTAGACCGGCGCCGGCGTGGTGCCGCCGGACAACAGGATGCGGGCGCGGCCCACTTCGTTGATGTCGTGGTTGAGGGTCTGCGCCATCTCGGCGGCCACTGCCTCGATCCAGCCATCGGCATCGCCGTGGCTGATGAACTCGATGCGGTCGTCGTGGAAGGTGGGACTCATGCGGCAACTCCAGGTGCGTCACGTTCGGCGTCGGCGGCATAGGCGGCGGCGCCCAGCAATCCGGCGTGGGGATGCATCACGGCCAACGAGGGAACGCGCGCCATGATCGAAGAGAACCGCCCCTTGTGTTCGAAGCGCTGGCGGAAACCAGAGTGCTGCAGCGAATCGAGCATCTTCGGGGTCAGACCGCCGGTCAGGAACACGCCATCCCAGGCACCCTGGGTCAGCACCAGGTCGCCGGCAATGGCGCCGAACACCGCGCAGAACACGTCCACGGTGCGCATTGCCTGCGGATCGCCATGCAGGGCGCGGGCGGTCACGTCCACCGGCTGCAGCTGGCCGGGATCGATACCGGCCAGCTCGCACACCGCGCGATGGATGTTGACCAGGCCGGGGCCGCAGATCAGTCGCTCGTTGGAGACGCGGCCGAACTGCTCGGACAGGATTTCCAGGATGCGGATCTCCTCCGGGGTTCCCGGCGGGAAGCTGACATGGCCGCCTTCGGTTTCCAGCGGGTAGCAGCGCCCGTGGCGCAGGATCAGGCCGCCGACACCCAGGCCGGTACCCGGGCCGATCACCGCGTAGTTGCGGGGCTGGCCGGGCTTGCCGGGGACCCAGGCGGCACCGCCGACCTGGACCACGTCATCGGGCTGCAGCAGTGAAATCGCCATCGCCTGTGCGGCGAAGTCGTTGATCAGGTGCAGTTCGTCGAAACCGAGCATGGCGGCGGTGCGGCTGCGCGAGATCACCCACGGATGGTTGGTGATGCGCGCTTCGTCTCCATCGACCCGACCGGCAACCGCGAACACGCCGCGGCTTGCAGTGGCACCGATCTGTTCGAGATGGTGGCGTGCGGCATCACCCAGCGAGGGAAACTCCGCCACCGCATACTCGCGGATGCTGTCCTTCTGCAGCGGTGCGTCCTGCGAGGTGTCAGCCAGGGCGAAGCGGGCGTTGGTGCCGCCGATGTCGGCGACCAGCACCGGCTGCGAACTGGCACTCATGCCGAGGCTCCAGTGTCCGGTGCGTCCACACCCTGCGGAAGGAACTCGCCCGCATTGCTCGGGCCCCATTGGCCGGCCGGGTAGGGTTCCAGCGGCAGCTTGGCGTCCTTCCAGGCATCGGCGACGCTGTCGATCCACGCCCAGGCGGCGCGCACTTCGTCATCGCGCACGAACAGCGTGTGGTTGCCGTTGAAGGCATCCAGGAACAGGCGTTCGTAGGCGATGCGGCGGTGCAGGCCGGTCGGCACCGACAGCTCCAGCTCCAGCGGGTGCAGTTCCAGCGCGCCCCATTCCGGGCCGGCCAGGCTGCTCATCAGGCCCAGTTCGATGTTTTCCTGCGGCTGCAGCTGGAACACCAGGCGGTTCGGTGCGGCCTGCGCGCGCTGCGGGCGCTCGAACAGCCAGTGGGTGACCGGCTTCAGCGTGACCACCACGCGGGTGGTGCGTTCGGGCAGGCGCTTGCCGGTGACCAGGTGGAACGGCACGCCGCTCCAGCGCCAGTTGTCGATGTGCGCGGTGACACCGGCGAAGGTCTCCACGTCGCTGCCTTCCGGCGGCTGGTAGGCCTGTGCCGGCTGGCCGTTGATGGTGCCGGCGGTGTAGCGGCCGCGGATGCTGTCACGCGCGGCGTGCTTGGCATCAAGCGGACGCAGGGCGCGCAGTACCTTGACCTTCTCGTCGCGGATGCGGTCGGCTTCCAGCGACGCCGGCGGTTCCATCGCCACCATGCACAGCAGCTGCAGAATATGGCTCTGCACCATGTCGCGCAGCGCGCCGGAGCGGGCGTAGTAGGCGTCGCGGCCATCCACGCCTTCGCTCTCGGCCACCAGGATGTGCACCGATTCGATGTAGTTGCGGTTCCACACTGCCTCCAGCAGCGTGTTGCCGAAGCGCAGCGCGATCAGGTTCTGAACTGCCGCCTTGCCCAGGTAGTGGTCGAGACGGAACACGCGGTCCTCGTCGATCCACTGGCCGATGGTGCTGATGATTTCCTCGGCGCTCTCGCTGTCGCTGCCGATCGGCTTCTCCAGCATCAGGCGTGCCGGTGCGGCAAGTGCGCCGCCCTTGGCCAGGCCTTCGCAGGTGGAGATGTACAGGCCCGGCGGGATGGCCAGGTAGCTGACGCACTTGCGGTGCACCAGGTCGGAGACCGCGGCGGCAACCGAGTCGACGTCGCGCAGATCCACCGAACGGTAGTCGATGCGGCGCAACAGGGCACCGATGTCGTCCTGCGTGGCCATCGGCATGGCCTGCTGCAGGCGCGGCCGCAGGATGTCATGGAAGGCTTCGGTGTCATGCCCGGACAGGGCCAGCGCACGGATGCGGAAGTCCTCCGGCAGCAGGCCGTCGCCAAGCAGGCGAAGCAGCGAAGGGAACAGGTAGCGCTGGGCCAGATCACCTGTGGCACCGAACAGGAAGAGGGTGTCGTGCATCGCTCGAGTTTCAGATCCGGGTGACATCGTTGTCAATCGCTTCATGGCTGGGTTCGGGGGACATCCGCGCAACTGCCTGTCCGAGGTTCGTCAGGGGCGATCTCCGGGGTGGCGGAAGACCGTTCCATTCGAAACCACTACCTCGGCGGAAGCTTCGTTCAACCGCCGACGCAGATCGGTGCGCACCGATCATCGGATAGTGCCACGTGAAAACGTTTACATGGCAGAATGGGCAACTGTATTCGATTGCAGTGCTCGCCGTCATGCGGCAAGCGCGCAATCATCACTGCCATCGGGAGGGCCGAGGCAGTCCCAAAAGACAGCCCGGCTTCGGGCGGACCGGAAAGGTGAAATGGCAAAAGTGCAGTTGCAGGGTGTGCGCAAGGTCTATGACAACGGCCAGGTCGCGGTGAAGGACGCCAGCTTCGAGGTCGCCGATGGCGAGCTGATGGTGCTGGTCGGTCCGTCCGGCTGTGGCAAGTCGACCCTGTTGCGGATGGTGGCCGGCTTGGAAGAGATCAGCGGCGGCACGCTGACCATCGGTGATCGCGTGGTCAACGACGTGGCGCCGAAGGATCGCGACATCGCGATGGTGTTCCAGAGCTACGCACTGTATCCGCACATGACCGTGGCCGAGAACCTGGCCTTTGGCCTGAAGCTGCGCGGGCATGACAAGGCGACCATCGACAAGCGCATCGCCGAAGCGGCGCAGACGCTGGGCCTGACTGAGATGATGGACAAGCTGCCCAAGGCGATGTCCGGCGGCCAGCGCCAGCGTGTTGCGCTGGGCCGGGCGCTGGTGCGCGAGCCGGCGGTGTTCCTGCTCGACGAACCGCTGTCCAATCTGGATGCCAAGCTGCGCCATAGCGTGCGCACCGAAATCGCGCAGCTGCACCGCAAGCTGGGCACCACCATGATCTACGTGACGCACGACCAGGTTGAAGCGATGACCCTGGGCCAGCGCATCGTGGTGCTGAAGGACGGCATCATCCAGCAGATCGATACCCCGATGGCGCTGTACGACCGCCCGGCCAACCTGTTCGTGGCCGGCTTCCTCGGCAGCCCGGCGATGAACGTGCTGCGTGGCACGCTGCAGGGCGACGCCGGTGGCGTGACCGTGGTCGACGGCGAATGGCGTGCACCGCTGGGCCAGGCCACGATCGATCCAGCGTGGTTGCAGAAGCCGATCGCGGTGGGTGTGCGGCCGGAGCACCTGCAGCCGGCGGCCGCCGATGATGCGCATGCGTTCACTGCGCGCATCGAAGGCATTGAGCCGGTCGGCAACGAGATCTTCGTCAACCTCAGCAGTGGCCAGCATGCGCTGACCATGCGCGTGGCGCCGCAGGCGCTGCCGGCGGTGGGCGAGCAGATCCGCGTGGCGATCCACCCGCAGGGGTTGCATTTCTTCAACCCGGAAACCGGCGAGCGCCTCTGATTCTGTAGAGCCGAGCCCACGCTCGGCTGCTTCGTTGCAGTGCGGACCAACGGTCCGCACCCACCATGGTGGCGGTAGCGCCGGGCCGTGCCCGGCGTGAACCTCAGCGCGCCAATCCATCCAGTAGCGGCACACGCTGCGCCACCGCACCACCCACCTGCAGCTCGGCGTCGCTGGCCTCCAGCGGCAGCACCGCCAGCGCCAGCTCACCGGCCACGCTGGCAATCGTGCCCAGCGCTGCGCCGTCCTGCTGCACGCCATCGCCGGCCTGCGCCGGTGCTGCGGTATGCAGCAGCTGTACCGCGCGCTTGGCCTTGCCGAGGAAGTGGGTGCGCGCGACGATTTCCTGGCCGGGATAGCAGCCCTTCTTCACGCTGTAGCCGTTCAGGCGGTCCAGGCCCAGCTGCTGGGGGGTCCACACTTCGCGCTGGCTTTCTTCCAGTCGCGGCAACCCGTAGCGCAGGTCGGCCTGGCGCCAGGCCAGGGCGAAAGCGGCCTCATCGGTTTCGCTGCCGGCGGCAAAGGCATCAGCTGCGCCAATGCGCAGGGTGCGCGGCAGCGCATCGCTGCCCAGGTCAAGTTCCCAGCCGTCCGCTGCGGCGTGCGCAATCGCGGCGTTGCTGGCGGCTTCGGGCGCGGTGAAGGCGCCGGCCACCGCCAGATCGCTGCGCACCTGCACCTTCACCTTGCGACGGAACACGAAGCGCTGCAGTTGCGACGCAATCGCATCGGCATCGCCGTCGGCCAGCACCAGCATCACGTGGTCGTCGGCCAGCCGAAGTAGCTGGAACACCGCCAGGGTGCGGCCTTTTGCGCTCAGCCAGGCGCTCCACTGCCAGTGCAGCAGGGGCAAGGCAGTGACGTCGCCGCTGAACTGGGCGTGGGCGAAAACGGCCGCATCCGTGCCCTGCAGGCTCAGCAACTGGTGGCCGGGCAGGCGCGGATATCCGACGAAAGCAGGGGGCAGGTTGTCAGGCACGTGAACGAGGTCTAAAATTTGTGCGTTGCGAGACCGAACATGATAGGCCAAACAACCCCCACTCCCGACGACGAATCTGAAGCCCCGCTGGTCCCCGCGGCACCCGTGCCCGTGGAACAGGAAAAAGCAGAGGAATTCGGCGGCCGCGGCGGACTTGATCCGGTGCGGTATGGCGATTGGGAGAAAAACGGACGCTGCATCGATTTCTGATCAGCATTGAGCCAACGCGGCCGTGTGCCGCCCAGCCGAGACAACGAGCCCAGCGAATGGCGACCAGACAACGCCCACTTTCCCCGCACCTTCAGGTGTATCGCTGGCAGATTCAGATGGCCACCTCGATCCTGCATCGAGCCACTGGCGTCTTTCTGTCTGTTGGTGCCCTCATCATCGCCGCCGGCCTGCTGGCCCTGATGATGGGGCCCGAATCCTGGAACTGCTTCACCGGCCATGCCGGGGCCTGGTATGGCCGCGTGTTCCTGTTCGCGTGGACATGGTCGTTCGCCTATCACCTGTGCAATGGCATCCGCCATGTGGTGCAGGACTTCGCCATCGGCTTCAGCATCCCCGCCTTCATCCGCAGCAGCTGGCTGTCGGTCACCGGCAGCCTGGTGATCACCCTGCTGGTGTGGGCCTATGTGATGTTCGGAGGTGCCGCGTGAGCAAGTTCCGTACCCCGTTGAAGAGCGTGCGCGGCCTTGGCTCGGCCAAGACCGGTACCGAGCACTTCGTGCACCAGCGCCTGACCGCCGCCGCGCTCGTGGTGCTGGGCATCTGGTTCCTGGTCTTCGTGCTGGGCCTGCTGGGCTCGGACTACGCGACCGCCGCCGCCGCCGTGGCCAAGCCGTGGAACGCAGTGCCGCTGATCGGCCTGCTGATCGCCATGTTCTGGCACGCGCAGCTCGGCATGCAGGTCGTGCTGGAAGACTACATCCACGAATCGCTGCTGGCCCTGGTGCTGCAGACCGCGGTGAAGTTTGTCGCCGTGCTCGGCATGATCGTCAGTGTGTTTGCGGTGGGCCGCATCGCCCTCGGCGTTGCCTGAGCCCAGGCACCAACACAGGAATCCAGATTAGATGTCCGCTTACAAGATCACCGAACACAAGTACGACATGGTCGTGGTCGGCGCCGGCGGCGCCGGCCTGCGCGCCACGTTCGGCCTGGCCGCCAAGGGCCTGCAGACCGTGTGCCTGACCAAGGTCTTCCCGACCCGTTCGCACACCGTTGCCGCCCAGGGCGGTATCTCGGCCGCACTCGCCAACATGGGCGAGGACGACTGGCGTTACCACTTCTTCGATACCATCAAGGGTTCGGACTGGCTGGGCGACCAGGACGCCATCGAATACATGTGCCGTGAGGCCATCCCGGCCATCATCGAGCTCGAACACTACGGCGTGCCGTTCTCGCGCACCGCCGAAGGCAAGATCTACCAGCGTCCGTTCGGTGGCATGACCACCAAGTACGGTGAAGGCCCGGCGGCGCAGCGTACCTGCGCGGCGGCCGACCGTACCGGTCATGCGATGCTGCACACCCTGTACCAGCAGTCGCTGAAGCACGATGCGCGCTTCATGATCGAGTACTTCGCGCTCGACCTGATCTTCGACGACGAAGGCGCCTGCCGCGGCGTGCTGGCCCTGGACATGTCCGACGGCACCCTGCACCTGTTCCGCGCCCAGGGCGTGGTGCTGGCCACCGGCGGCTACGGCCGTGCCTACTTCAGCGCCACCTCGGCGCACACCTGCACCGGCGACGGTGGCGGCCTGGCCATGCGTGCCGGCATCGCCATGCAGGACATGGAGTTCGTGCAGTTCCACCCGACCGGCATCTACGGCGCCGGCTGCCTGATCACCGAGGGTGTCCGCGGTGAAGGTGGCATCCTGCGCAACAGCAGCGGCGAGCGCTTCATGGAGCGCTATGCGCCGCACTACAAGGATCTGGCCTCGCGCGACGTGGTCAGCCGTTCGATGACCATCGAGATCCGCGAAGGCCGCGGCGTCGGCGAGCACAAGGACCACATCCTGCTCGACCTGACCCACCTCGGCCCGGGCGTGATCGACGACAAGCTGCCGGGCATCGCCGAGAGCGCCCGCATCTTTGCCGGCGTCGACGTGCACAAGCAGCCGATCCCGGTCATCCCGACCGTGCACTACAACATGGGCGGCATCCCGACCAACTACCACGGTGAAGTCGTCCGCAAGGATGGCGACAACCCCGACGCGGTGATCCCGGGCCTGTACGCGATCGGCGAAGCCGCCTGCGTGTCGGTGCACGGTGCCAACCGCCTGGGTTCGAACTCGCTGCTGGACCTGGTGGTGTTCGGTCGTGCGGTGGCCAACCGCTGCGCCGAGACCATCAAGCCGGGCGCGTCGCACAAGCCGCTGGCGTCTGATGCCTGCGACAAGGCGCTGGGCCTGCTGGACAAGCTGCGCCACGCCAACGGCGATACCCCGACCTCGGTCATCCGCGATCGCATGCAGCGCACCATGCAGGCCGACGCGGCGGTCTTCCGCACCAGCCAGACGCTGAAGGAAGGCTGCGAGAAGATGGACAAGATCTTCGACTCGTTCCAGGACGTGAAGGTCTCCGACCGTTCGCTGGTGTGGAACTCGGACCTGATCGAGACCTACGAGCTGAACAACCTGCTGCTCAACGCGGTGGCGACGATCAACTCGGCCGAACAGCGCAAGGAAAGCCGCGGCGCGCATGCGCACGAGGACTTCCCGGACCGCGACGACGTCAACTGGCAGAAGCACACCCTGGTCAGCGTCGACGAGAAGGGCAAGTGCAGCTTCGACTACCGTCCGGTGCACATGTACACGTTGACCGACGACGTGTCCGTAGTGCCGCCGAAGCCGCGCGTGTACTGATCCGACCCCGCCTACCATGCAATCCGCGCCCAAGGGCGCGGGCCGCCTGAGCCAACGAGAGCAGCCATGGCCGAGTTTTCACTCCCCAAGAATTCCAAGATCACGAAGGGCAAGCACTTCCCCGTCAAGAACGGCGGCAAGAACGTGCGCACCTTCAAGATCTACCGCTGGAGTCCGGACGACGACAGCAACCCGCGCACCGATACCTATGAAGTCGATCTGGATGCCTGTGGCCCGATGGTCCTGGACGCCCTGATCAAGATCAAGAACGAGATCGACCCGACCCTGACCTTCCGCCGCTCCTGCCGCGAAGGTATCTGTGGTTCGTGCGCGATGAACATCGACGGCACCAACACCCTGGCCTGCACCCGAGCCATCTCGGACTGCGGCAAGAAGGAAGTGCCGATCTACCCGCTGCCGCACATGAACGTGGTCAAGGATCTGGTTCCGGACCTGACCCACTTCTACGCGCAGTACGCCTCGATCAAGCCGTGGATCCGCACCCAGACCCCGGCACCGCCGGACCGCGAGCGCCTGCAGTCGCCGGAAGACCGCAAGAAGCTGGACGGCCTGTACGAGTGCATCCTGTGCGCCTGCTGCTCGACCAGCTGCCCGAGCTACTGGTGGAACGGCGAGCGTTACCTGGGCCCGGCGATCCTGCTGCAGGCCTACCGCTGGATCATCGATTCGCGCGATGAGGACACCGGTGCGCGCCTGGACGATCTGGAAGATCCGTTCAAGCTGTACCGCTGCCACACCATCATGAACTGTGCCCGGACCTGCCCAAAGGGCCTGAACCCGGCGCTGGCGATCGCCGAGATCAAGAAGCTGATGATGGAACGCCGCGCCTGATACGGCGCAGGGTAGTTGCATGACCCCAGTAGAGCCACGCCATGCGTGGCTTTGCTGTATCTGGAGAAGCACGATGGAAGAAGACGTTTTGCTGAAGAAGCTGCGCTGGCGCTGCCGCCGCGGCATGCGCGAGCTGGACCAGCTGTTCGGCCGTTACCTCGACCACGAATGGAGCACTGCGCCGACCGAAGAGCGCGAGGTTTTCCTGTTCCTGCTCGATTGCGAGGACGATAAGTTGTGGCGCTGGTTCATGGGCTATGAGGCCTGCCCACATGCGCACGCGATCCCCCTCATGCAGAAGATCCTCGCCCTCAAGCCTTGAGTGGCGCCCCTCGCGGCTGCAGGCCGCCGCCCAGCTGGCGGTGCTGCTGGCCGCACCCTGGCTGCTGCGCGCATCGGATCTGCCGCCGCGGCTGTTGATTCCCGCGGTGTTGCTGGCCTGGGGCATCGGGTTGGCCGAACTGGCCTGGCGCCAGCGCAGGCCACGCGTGCAGGTGCTTCTGCCGGTACCGTCCGAGCCGCTGCAGGTGGCCGGGCAGGACGTCGATGCGCCACAACTGGTCGTGCGTGGCCCCTGGCTGCTGTTGCTCTGGCGTGAGGATCGGCGCCGCCGGCGCCTGCTGTTCTGGCCGGATGTGCTCGATTCCGGGCAGCGACGTGAACTGCGACTGGCCGTGGCCGCACGTAGCGTTTCCCGTCGGCCCCGGTCGATGGCACCATAAGCTGAATTGACCGGCGTGCCTGCATGTTCAAACCCATTCCCGTGGCCATTGGCCTGCGCTACCTGCGCGCCAAGCGCCGCAACGGCTTCATCTCCTTCATCTCGATGGCATCGATCCTGGGCATCGCGCTCGGCGTCACGGTGCTGATCACCACCCTGGCGGTGATGAGCGGTTTCCAGAAGGAAATCCGCAGCCGCCTGCTGCAGATGACCGCCCACACCACCATCAGCCGTGACGGCGAGCCGATGCCGGACTGGATGCGGGTGGTCGATGTGGCCAGCAAGGACCCGCGCGTGGCCGGTGCCGCGCCGTACATCGAGATCCAATCGATGATCAGCGGCCCGCGCGTGCAGGGTGCGATCATCCAGGGCATCGACCCGGCGCTGGAGCCGAAGGTGTCGGTGATCGACAAGAAGGTCACCAAGGGCAGCTATGACAGCCTCACGCCGGGCAGCTTCAACCTGCTGCTGGGCAAGGAGCTGGCGATCTGGCTGGGCGTCGATGTCGGCGACCAGGTTCTGGTGACCTTTGCAGAAGTGCAGGGCACGCCTGCCGGTGCGGTGCCACGGATGAAACGCTTTACCGTGAGCGGCATCTTCGAGGCCGGTTACAACGAAGTCGACCGTGGCGTCGGCTTCGCCAACATGAAGGACCTGGAGCGCGTGCTGCGCAGCGACGGTGCCACCGGCGTGCGCCTGAAACTGCACGACATGGACCGCTCGCTGGAAGTGGGCGTGGATCTGGCGCAGAACCTCGGTGGTGCCTACCGCGTGAGTGACTGGACCCAGCAGAACGCCAACCTCTACCACTCGCTGCGCATGGAGAAGGTGGTGATGGGCATCCTGCTGTCGCTGATCATCGCCATGGGCGCCTTCAACCTGGTGTCCTCGCAGGTGATGCTGGTGACCGACAAGCAGGCCGACATCGCCATCCTGCGCACCCTCGGCCTGACCCCGGGTGGCGTGATGCAGGTATTCATGGTGCAGGGCTCGCTGATCGGCATCTTCGGCACGCTGGCCGGCCTGATCGGTGGCATCACCCTGACCCTCAACCTGGAGCGCATCCTCGGCGCCATCGAGAGCGTGTTCAATGTCAAGCTGATGCCGGAGGATGTGTACTACATCACCGGCCTGCCGACCGACATGCAGACCGGCGACGTGGTGGCGATCACCGTGGTCGCACTGCTGATGAGCTTCCTGGCCACCCTGTATCCCGCCTGGCGGGCAGCGCGCACCCAGCCGGCGGAGGCCCTGCGTTATGAATAAGGTCTTCAACCGCGGCGATGAAGTGATCCGTGCCGAAGCATTGGGCAAGACCTACGCCGAAGGACGCATGCAGACCCCGGTGTTCGATGGCCTGGACCTGACCGTGACCGCCGGCGAAACCGTGGCGATCATCGGTGCCTCCGGCGCCGGCAAGAGCACGCTGCTGCACCTGCTGGGCGGCCTCGACATTCCGACCGCGGGCGAGGTCTATGTGACCGGCCAGCGTATGTCGGCGCTGTCGGATACCGCGCGTGGCCTGCTGCGCAACCAGGCGCTGGGCTTCGTCTACCAGTTCCATCACCTGCTGCCGGAGTTCACCGCGCTGGAAAACGTGATGATGCCGGTGCTGCTGGCTGGCACCGCGGTGGCCGAAGCGAGCAGCCGGGCAACCACGCTGCTGGAAGCGGTCGGCCTCGGCCACCGCCTGGACCACAAGCCGGGCGAGCTGTCCGGCGGCGAGCGCCAGCGTGCTGCGGTGGCGCGAGCACTGGTCAACCATCCGGCCTGCGTGCTCGGTGACGAGCCGACCGGCAACCTGGATGACCGCACTGCTGCAACGGTGTTCGAGCTGATGCTGGAGCTGAATCGTGCACGTCACACCAGCCTGGTGCTGGTGACCCATGACCGCAGCCTGGCGCGTCGCCTGGACCGGGTGCTGGAGCTGCGCGAAGGGCGCCTGCACGCACTGGCCCACGCCGACGTCTGAGCGGTCGGACGGACTCTGGTAGAAGCCGACCTTGGTCGGCTGCTCCTGCAGGGCAAGCGCCAACCAAGGTTGGCGTCTACCGGAATCCGACGTTCTGGACCCGCTTTGGTAGAGGTCGACCTTGGTCGACCGCCGACCGGCGCCTGAATGGGGCTGTCGGCCGTCGCACCGGCGTTGCCAAGCCAGGCGCATGATGGCGACAGTTCCCCGAGGAGATCGCCATGAAGACCCCGCTCCTGCTGGCCGGCCTCTGCCTGGCCCTGGCCGCCTGTGCCACCACCGGCCGGCTCAGCAGCGCCGAGAAGCTTGACCTTTACCGTGCCCACGCCGGTGCGCCGCAGAACGACATGCAGTTCTTCGGCACCCTCAATGGCTGGACCGAGCTGGGTGACAGCGCGCTGGCGGTGTGGACGCGTCCCAGTGAGGCCTACCTGCTGGAGCTGAGAGGCCCCTGCCAGGACCTGCCGTATGCCACCGCCATCGGCCTGACCAGCCAGATGAACCGTGTCTCGGCGCGCTTTGACAAGGTGCTGGTGCGCGACCCCACCGGCGGCCCGCGCATGCCTTGCTTCATCAACAGCATCCGCAAGCTGGACGTGAAGGCGCTGCGTGCCTCCGAGCAGGAGCTGCGCCAGGCGCAGGTGCAGGAGCGCGAGGCGGAGACCTCCCCGGCCAAATGATCAAAAAAGGGGACGGAGGGGATTAAGTCGTTTGTGCCACAAACGACTTAATCCCCTCCGTCCCCTTTTTGTTGTCAGGCTTCCGGAACGAAGCCTGCGGGCTTCTCCGCGTCCTTCTCGAACAGGAATTTGACCAGTTCGCCTTCAAGGAACGCGCGATGCTCCGGCGTGCGCGGTGACAGCCGGTTCTCGTTGATCAGCATGGTCTGGTGCGCCAGCCACGCGGCCCAGGCCTGCTTGCCGATGTTGTTGAAGATGCGCTGGCCCAGCTCACCGGGGTAGGGCACGAAGTCCAAACCTTCGGCATCGCGTTGTTCGTACTGGCAGAAGACGGTTCGGGGCATGGCACTCACTCGTGGTTGCGGGGCTTCTTGGAAGTTCGTTTCGACGTCTTGATCGTGGCGCCGTCGAGCAGCTTGCGGATCGGCGCCGGAAGGCCCAGCGCGGGCAGTTCGTCGGCAGCCACCCAGCGCAGCGTCGGTTCTTCCACGCGCAGGCCGTGTACCTGCCGCGACAATACCTGCAGATGCAGCCTGTAGTGGCTGAAGGTGTGCTGCAGCACCGGCAGTTCCTCGGCGTCTTCCAGCGAGCCGTCGACATGGGCATCGAACCAGTCCTGCAGCGCGCTGCCGGCGTCGGCCTGCGGCAGCGTCCACAGCTGCGCCCAGATACCGGTATCCGGCCGCTTCTGCAGCAGCACGCGCTGCTGGGCGTCACGCAGCAGCAGGGCGACCGCTTCGCGCTCGGGCAGGGTCTTGCTGGGCTTGGGCGTGGGCAGATCAGCGGTGCGGCCTTCGCGACGCGCCACGCAGTCGTCCTGCAGCGGGCAGATCACGCACGCCGGCTTGGCCCGACTGCAGACGGTGGCGCCCAGATCCATCTGCGCCTGGGTGTAATCGGCCATGCGCCCGGCCGGTACCTGCGCCACGTGCGCCTCGGCGATGGCCCACAACTGCTTCTCGATGGCCGGCAGGCCGGGGAAGCCGTCGATGCCGTGGTAACGGCTCAGCACGCGCTTGACGTTGCCATCGAGGATCGCGAACGGGTCGTTCCAGGCTTGGCTGAGGATCGCACCGGCGGTGCTGCGGCCGATGCCGGGCAGGGCGTGCAGCGCCTCGACATCACGCGGCAGGTCGCCCTCGTGCAGTTCCACACAGCGCTTCGCGGCGGCGTGCAGGTTGCGCGCGCGGGCGTAGTAGCCCAGCCCGGCCCACTGCGCCATCACCGCATCGTTGCTGGCAGCGGCGAGGTCGGGCAGGGTCGGGAAGTGCTGCAGGAACCGCTGGAAATACGGGATGACCGTGGCCACCTGGGTCTGCTGCAGCATGATCTCCGACAGCCAGACCCGGTAGGGGCTGCGTGGGTGCTGCCAGGGCAGATCGTGGCGGCCGTGGTCGTCAAACCAGTGCAGCAGGCGGGCGACGAAGCCGTCGTGCTGGGCGGTGTCGGCGCTGGCGTGCGGCTGGCGGGGCATCGGTGTTCCAGAGAGGCAGCCACCCGTGGGTTAACCCTTGTAGAGCCACCCCATGGGTGGCTGCACCAGAGTGCGGTGGCTGCACGGTGTATCAGGCGCCCAAAGCTTCAGGCAGCAGGGCGTCGACGAAAGCTTCCGGATCGAACACGCGCAGGTCTTCCGGGCGCTCGCCGATACCAGCGAAACGGATCGGAATACCGAATTCGCGGGCCAGCGCGAACACCACGCCGCCCTTGGCGGTGCCGTCCAGCTTGGTCACCACCAAGCCGGTCACGTTCACTGCGGCGTTGAACTGGCGCAGCTGCGACAGCGCGTTCTGGCCGGTGGTGCCGTCGATCACCATCAGCACCTCGTGCGGCGCGGTGGGGTCGATCTTGCCGAGCACACGGCGGATCTTGCCCAGCTCGTTCATCAAGCCGGACTGGGTGTGCAGGCGGCCGGCGGTGTCGGCAATCAGCACCGAGGTGCCACGGGCCTTGCCGGCCTGCAGCGCGTCGAATGCCACCGAGGCGGCATCGGCGTTCTGGCCCTGCGCGACCACGGCCACACCGTTGCGCTCGCCCCAGGCCTGCAGCTGGGCCACGGCGGCGGCACGGAAGGTATCGCCCGCGGCCAGCATCAGGCTGTGGCCATCATCCTTGAAGCGCTTGGCCAGCTTGCCGATGGTGGTGGTCTTGCCGACGCCGTTGACGCCGACGGTGAGCACCACGAAGGGCTTGGCGTTGCGGTCGATCACCAGCGGCTTGGCCACCGGCTGCAGGATCGCGATCAGTTCGGCGCGCAGCGCGGCCAGCAGCGCATTGGCGTCCGCGAACTCGCGCGACTTCATGCGCCTGCGCAGGCCCTCGACCAGGTCGGTGGTAGCACCCACGCCGACGTCGGCGGTGATCAGTGCGGTTTCCAGCTCGTCCAGCAGGTCGTCGTCGAGCTTGGGGTTGCGCGAGAACAGGCCGCCGAAGCTGCGCGCGATGACGCTGTTGCGCAGGCGCTCACGCCAGCCGGGCTTGCCGGCCGGAGCGGGCACGGCGTCGACCGAAGCAGCGGCCGGCAGGTCGTCGGCGACCGGGGCCGGGGTGGACTCAGGTGCCGGTGCCGGTTCGATGACCGGGGGCGTGACGGGGGCGACGTCGATCGGCGCCGAAGCTGCCGGAACCGGTGCGGCTGGAGCCGGAATCACCGGTGTGGGTTCGACAGTGACCGGAACGACGGCTGCCGGAGGCGGCTCGACCGGTACAGGCTCGGCCGGTGCCGCTACGGGTGCCGGCTGCTTGTCCTCGACCGGCGCGGCCGACGGGAACGCCGCCGCCAGCTCTTCAGCCGAGTAGTGCTGGGTCTTGGGTGCCTCCGCTGCGGGGGCATCCTGGGGCTTCTTGCGGCGGAAAAAACTGAGCATTGGCAAAAGGCGCTGAAATCAGAGGGATATGCTACCACTCGGGCCTGTCGGGCCGATGTGGACTCAAGGTCGCGGCCCATCGGCCGTTAACCGGTCCGGAGGGCTGCGCAGTGCGGCCCGGAGACCGCCATGAACAACGTGATGGGAGCGGCACTCAGTGGCATGCGTGCAGCCCAGCAGGGCGTGCAGGTGGCCGCGCACAACGTGGCCAATCTGGCGACCCCGGACGCCCAGCGCCTGCAACTGCAGCGTAGTGCGGTGGAGCAGGGCGGAGTGCAGGCCTCGGTGACCCCTGGCGGCGCCGATGTCAGTGCACCGCTGGGAGATCTGCTGGCCGCGAAAGCCGAGGTGGTGGCCTTCGCTGCCAATGCCACGGTGATCCGTCGCCAGGACCAGATGCTGGGCTCGCTGCTGGATCGCGAGGTCTGAACCCCCTCGGCAGGCGCCAACCACCGCTCCTGGTGGGTGCCAACCCTGGTGGGCACGCTCGACCCGCCCTGGTAGGTGCCAACCTTGGTTGGCACGCTCGACCCGCCTCGGTAGGTGCCAACCTTGGTTGGCACTCATGGAGCAGTCGAGCATGGCTCGACTCTACAAAAGCGCGTCACCAAGGTTGACCTCCACCCTGCCGATCAGGCCGACAGCTCCAGCAGCAGCTTGTTCAGGCGCGCCACGTAGGCGCCCGGGTCCTTCAGGCTGTCACCAGCGGCCAGCGCGGCCTGGTCGAACAGCACCCGGCCCAGGTCGTCGAAACGTGCGCCATCGCCTTCGGCATCCAGCTTGGCGATCAGCGGATGGCCCGGGTTGATCTCCAGTACCGGCTTGCTGTCCGGCACCTTCTGCCCGCTGGCCTCCAGGATCTGCCGCATCTGCAGGCCCAGGTCCTGCTCGCCGATGGCCAGCACCGCCGGCGAATCGGTCAGGCGGTGGGACACGCGCACCTCGGCCACGTCATCGCCCAGCACCGTTTTCAGGCGCTCAACCAGACCCTGCTTGTCCTTGGCCGCTGCTTCCTGTTCCTGCTTGTCCGCTTCGCTTTCCAGCGCGCCCAGGTCGAGGTCGCCACGGGCGATGTCAACGAAGCTCTTGCCGTCGAAATCGGTCAGGTAGCCCATCAGCCACTCGTCGATGCGGTCGGTCAGCAGCAGCACTTCCACGCCCTTCTTGCGGAACACTTCCAGGTGCGGGCTGTTGCGCACCTGGCTGTAGCTCTCGCCGGTCAGGTAGTAGATCTTGTCCTGGCCTTCGGCCATGCGGCTGATGTAGTCGGCCAGCGACACGCTCTGCGCGTCGCCGTCGCCGCGGGTGGAGGCGAAGCGCAGCAGGCCGGCCACCTTCTCGCGGTTGTTGTAGTCCTCGGCCGGGCCTTCCTTCAGCACCTGGCCGAATTCCTTCCAGAACGTGGCGTACTGCTCCGGCTTGTCGGTGGCCAGCTTTTCCAGCATGTCCAGCGAGCGCTTGGTCAGCGCGGCCTTCATCGAATCAATGACCGGGCCGGACTGCAGGATCTCGCGCGAGACGTTCAGCGACAGATCGTTGGAATCAACCACGCCCTTGATGAAGCGCAGGTACAGCGGCAGGAACTGCTCGGCCTGGTCCATCACGAACACGCGCTGCACGTACAGCTTCAGGCCCTTGGGCGCGTCGCGGTGGTACAGGTCGAACGGTGCGCGACCGGGCACGTACAGCAGCGAGGTGTATTCCAGCTTGCCTTCGACCTTGTTGTGGCTCCACGCCAGCGGGTCGCTATGGTCGTGCGCCACATGCTTGTAGAACTCGGTGTATTCGGCGTCGCTGATCTCGGTGCGCGGGCGGGTCCACAGCGCGCTGGCGCGGTTGACGGTCTCCCACTCGCCGGCGGCGTCTTCGCCTTCCTTCGGCATCTGGATCGGCAGGCCGATGTGGTCGGAATACTTCTTCAGGATGCTGCGCAGGCGCCAGCCATCGGCGAAGTCGTGCTCGCCGTCCTTCAGGTGCAGCACGATGCGGGTGCCGCGCTCGGCCTTGTCGACGGTGGCCACTTCGAAATCGCCTTCGCCGCGCGAGGTCCAGCGCACGCCTTCGCCTGCAGCCAGGCCGGCGCGGCGCGAGGTCACTTCCACTTCGTCGGCGACGATGAAGGCGCTGTAGAAGCCGACGCCGAACTGGCCGATCAGCTGCGAATCCTTCTTCTGGTCGCCGGACAGCTGGCGCAGGAAATCGCCGGTGCCGGACTTGGCAATCGTGCCGAGGTGGGCGATGGCTTCGGCGCGGCTCATGCCGATGCCGTTGTCTTCGATGGTGATGGTGTGGGCGGTGGCGTCGAAGCTGACGCGCACGCGCAGCTCGCTGTCGCCTTCCAGCAGGGCCGGCTGGGTCAGGGCCTCGAAGCGCAGCTTGTCGGCGGCGTCGGCGGCATTGGAGACCAGCTCGCGGAGGAAGATTTCCTTGTTGGAGTACAGCGAGTGGATCATCAGCTGCAGCAGCTGCTTGACTTCGGTCTGGAAGCCAAGGGTTTCGGTCTGGGTGGTCTCGGTCATCGATTAAGGCTCCATGTGCAATGCCGCGCCAGCGCGTGCGGCCTCGCCAAGGGGTATGGCTGATTGTCCCGAAATCAAGGGGTTGGTCGGGCAGGGCGGCGCCCTGCACCCGCAGAGGCCAAGGCAACTGCAACTGCAACAGCAACGGCAAGAGCGGGCATTCCGTGGGATGGCGGGGCGGTGTGGGTTGGCAGGACACGCCGTAAACCCGTCCTTGGGGGCTCGATGGCGCCATCCATGGCGCCAACGGTCCTGCCAACCCACACCGCCCCGCCTCTGACAGGCTCCCGGTGACGGTCGCAACGGCGGCTTCCTGATTTCATTCAAATCCTTCGATATCTGACAGATGTTCATCCACGCATGGCGTGGATCTACCGACAGATGGCGAGAAACTGTCGAAGGCGGGGTGGGTCCGGTTGAGGGGGCGTGAGCCGCATGGATGCGGCGACCGAGCTTACATGGGTGAGGGCGCTTTGCTTGCGAAGCACTGCTTCGCAAGTGCCCGAACGCACAGCCGCCAGCGGCTGGGCCGGGCCCCGGAGGGGGACTTGCAGCGTCCCCCGCAACCGGACCCACCCCGCCAACCCCCAGGAAACCAGCTTTTGAAGTTGCTTCGGCCGTTGCTGCGGCTTCAACGGGTGCCGGGCAAAGCCCGGCCGAACTACAATCCTGCTCATGCTGAAATTCTCGAATGAACCCCGCCGGGGGCGCCGATGAGCGGCCGTGGGGGCAATGACGGCCAGGTCCGCATCATCGGCGGGCGCTGGCGCAACACCCGCCTGCCGGTGCCGACCCTTCCGGGGCTTCGGCCCAGCAGCGACCGCGTGCGCGAGACTCTTTTCAACTGGTTGATGCCCAGACTGGGCGGCGCGCGGGTGCTGGACCTGTTTGCCGGCAGTGGCGCCTTGGGCCTGGAAGCCGTCTCGCGCGGCGCCGCCCACGCCACTCTGGTCGAGCGCGACGCGCAGCTGGGACGCAATCTGACCGCGGCCGTGGCCAAGCTGCAGGCCTACGACCAGGTCACCGTCGTGCAGGCCGATGCGCTGCGCTGGCTGCAGGGCGCACCGGCACAGCAGGCCGATCTGGTCTTCATCGACCCGCCGTTCGCGGATGGCCTGTGGCAGGACGTGCTGGCGCAGCTGCCGCGGCATCTGGCCGCCGATGCCTGGCTGTACCTGGAATCGCCGGCCGGTCACACGCCGGTGCTGCCGCCGGACTGGCTGCTGCACCGCGAGGGCGGCACCCGCGAGGTGCGCTTTGCCCTGTACCGCCGCGCCACTGCTACACTTTGACCTCATCTGAACATCTGCAACCGCCCATGACCGTGGCCAACCGCCGCATCGCCGTTTATCCCGGCACGTTCGACCCCATCACCAACGGTCATATCGACCTGGTGAGCCGGGCCGCGCCGCTGTTCGAAAAGGTCGTGGTCGGCGTGGCGCAGAGCCCGTCCAAGGGCCCGGCGCTGCCGCTGGAGCAGCGCGTGCAGCTGGCACGTGGCGCACTCGGCCACCACAGCAACGTCGAGGTGATCGGTTTCGATACCCTGCTGGCCCATTTCGTACGTTCGGTCCAGGGTGGGGTACTGCTGCGCGGCCTGCGCGCGGTGTCCGACTTCGAGTACGAGTTCCAGATGGCCAGCATGAACCGCCATCTGATTCCCGAGGTCGAGACCCTGTTCCTGACCCCGGCCGAGCAGCACAGCTTCATTTCGTCCTCGCTGGTCCGCGAGATCGCGCGCCTGGGTGGCGACGTGTCCGGCTTCGTGCCGGCCGCGGTGCTCGAAGCCCTGCGCAAGGTCCGCGAAGCGAAGGCGGCACAGTCGTAAGCCCTGCTGTACCCGCACCCCATTACGTACAACACCACGCACCATTCCGGGAGGAAACCCATGAACACCACCATGCGCGCGATGCTGATCGCTTCGTTGGCCCTGGCCTTCACCGCCTGCAAGAAGGAAGAGGCCGCTCCGGTCGACGAGGCCAAGCAGGCCCTGGTCGCCCCGTCCAAGGACGACGATGCAGGCTGGAAGAAGTACCTGCAGGAAGTGGCCATCCAGAACATGGGCAACATCACCAACAGCCCGTTCCTGTACTACCTCTCGCCGGAATCGGACCCGGACTTCCAGGCCAAGTACGAGCGCCAGACCGAGAGCGCGACCCAGGCCGTGGCCCGTGGCGTGCAGCCGGGCAACATGCTGGCCTTCGGTTCGTCGGCCTCGGGCAAGATGGCTGACATGATCCAGGCCGTGTTCAAGGACGTGTCGCCGGATTCGATGAAGGGCGTCCGCGTCGTCTTCATCGGCCAGTCGGCCGACAACGCCCGCGTGCAGGCTGCCATCCAGCCGACCGGTGCCGAGTACATTTTCGTCGAAGCCAAGTAATACCGAGCCATGGCGGCCATGCTCCGGCATGGCCCGGGCGGCGTCCTGCAAGGGTGCCGCTGATGACCTGACCGGCCCGCGCGCCCGCGCTGGCCGGTCCTTTGTCCCAGGGCGCGGGCGAGGAGTATCGCCGTGTCGCTGAAAATCAACGAGCTCTGCGTCAACTGCGACGTATGCGAGCCGGCCTGCCCGAACCAGGCCATTGCGATGGGTGAAACCATCTACGTGATCGACCCTGCGCGCTGCACCGAATGCGTGGGTCATTTCGACGAGCCACAGTGCGTGGTCGTCTGCCCGGTCGAGTGCATCGACCCGGACCCGGAGATCGTGGAAACGGAAGACCAGCTGCTGGCCAAGCTGCGCCAGCTGCAGCACGATCACCCCGAACTCTATGCGGAGCCCCCATCCGAATGAAGACGCTGATCGTCCGCCCCCTGTTGCTGCTCGGCCTGCTGCTGAGCCCGATGGCCTGGGCCGACAGCCCGTCCCGCGCCGAGCGTCCTGACGGCGCGGCCATTGCCAGCGGCCACGCACTGGCCACCCAGGCAGGTATCGATATCCTGGCGCAGGGCGGCAACGCCTTCGATGCTGCGGTGGCGGTATCGTCCACGCTGGCGGTGGTCGAGCCGATCAGTTCCGGCCTCGGCGGTGGCGGCTTCTTCCTGCTGCATGATGCGGCCACCGGCAAGGACGTGATGCTGGACGCGCGCGAGACCGCGCCGGCCGCGGCAACCCCGCAGGCCTTCCTCGACAAGCAGGGCAACCTGGACCGTGATCGTTCGGTCAACGGTGCCTGGTCGGCGGGTATTCCCGGCCTGCCTGCAGCGTTGGTCGAGCTGTCGGCCAAGCACGGCAAGCTGCCGTTGTCGGCTTCGCTGCAGCCGGCGATCCGCATCGCGCGTGAAGGCTTCCCGGTGTACGACCGCATGGCCAAGGGCTATGCGTCGCGCCGAGAAGTGATGGAGCGCTATCCCGGCACGCGCGAGGTCTACCTGCGCAACGGCAAGCCGATCGCCACCGGTGACCTGTTCAAGCAGCCGGAGCTGGCACAGACGCTGGAGCGCCTGGCCGCGGGTGGCTTCGATGGGTTCTACAAGGGCCAGACCGGAAAGCTGTTGCTGGCCGGCGTGAAGCAGGCTGGCGGCAAGTGGAGCGCCGAAGAGCTGGCCGGCTACCGCGTGAAGCAGCGCGAGCCGATCGTGTTCAACTACAACGGCTGGAAGATCACCACCGCGCCGCCGCCGTCGTCCGGTGGTATCGCACTGGCCAGCATGCTGCAGATCCTGGAAGGTTGGGACATCAGGAAGATGGACCCGGCGCACCGCACCCACCTGGTGGTGGAATCGATGCGTCGCGCCTACCGCGACCGCACCTTCTTCCTCGGCGATCCGGACTTCGTGCAGATCCCGCAGAAGGTGCTGACCAGCAAGGATTACGCACAGGGCCTGCGCGCTACCATCCATCCGGAGAAGGCCACGCCCAGCGACCTGCTGTCGGGCAATCCGACCCCGCTGGAAGACGACGAGACCACGCACTTCTCGATCATCGACCGCGACGGCAACCGCGTCGGCGCCACCCAGACCGTCAACCTGCTGTACGGCTCGGGGTTGATTCCCAAGGGCACCGGCGTGCTGCTGAACAACGAGATGGACGACTTCGCGCTGAAGCCGGGCACGCCCAATGCGTTCGGCGTGATGGGCTACGAGGCCAATGCGCCGAAGCCGGGCAAGCGCATGCTCAGCTCGATGACCCCGACCTTCATGGAGAACGCCGACAAGGTGGTGGTGCTGGGCACCCCGGGTGGCAGCCGCATCATCACCATGGTGCTGCTGGGCATCCTCGGCTACGACGACGGCCTGGATGCGCAGCAGGTTGCCGCGCTGCCGCGCTACCACCACCAGTGGCTGCCGGACCTGATCGAAGCCGAGGACGATGCGTTCGACGCGGCGACGGTGAAGCAGCTGCAGGCGATGGGTCACAAGATCGACCTGCCGGGCAATGTGGCCGCAGGTGGCCGCGGGTCCAGCCATGTGTGGGGCAACCTGCAGACCGTGGAATGGGACCGCAAGGCGAACAAGCTGTTCGGCGGCAGCGACCCGCGCAATCCGGTGGGCAGTGCCCAGGTCGTCCCGGCGCGCTGATCCGGTCGTGCCGGCTGCTGGCCGGCAATCCGGCTGATTATCGAAACCCCGCCTTTGCCGGCGGGGTTTTCTGTTTCCCTTCTAGCGATTATTTAACGAGCTGGCGCCGATAATCGACACATGAAACTCTGGTCTATTCGTGGAAACTCGCAGCGCCTCGATGGCGGCGCGATGTTCGGCAACGCGCCGCGCGCGTTGTGGGAAAAATGGGCGGCACCGGACGAGCTCAATCGCATCGAGCTGGCCTGCCGTGCGCTGCTTGCCAGCCCGCTGGAAGGCAAAACCGTGCTGTTTGAAACCGGTATCGGCGCGTTCTTCGACCCGCGCATGCGCGAGCGCTACGGCGTGCAGGAAAGCCAGCATGTGCTGATCGATTCGCTCCGCGAAGCCGGCTTCGAGCACGAGGATATCGACGTGGTGGTGCTCAGCCACCTGCACTTCGATCATGCTGGCGGCCTGCTGGCGGCGTGGAGCGAAGGGCGTGAGCCCGAGCTGCTGTTCCCCAACGCAACCTATGTGGTCGGCGCGCAGCATTGGCAGCGCGCCGTGCAGCCACACCCACGCGACCGCGCCAGCTTCATTCCGGAACTGCCGGGCCTGCTGCAGGCCAGTGGCCGGCTGGAAGTGGTGGACGGGGAGTACTCGAAGGCGCTCGGCCGCAGCGTACGCTTCAGCTACAGCGACGGGCATACACCGGGGCTGATGCTGGCCGAGATCGTCGGTCACGCGCATGCCGGCGAAAGTGCGCACGGTGGCGTGGTGTTCTGTGCCGACCTGATCCCGGGGCGCTCATGGGTACACGTGCCGATCACCATGGGCTACGACCGCAATGCCGAGCTGCTGATCGACGAAAAGCGGCAGTTCCTTGAAGACAAGCTGGCGCGCAACGTGCGGCTGTTCTTCACCCATGACCCGCAGGTTGCGCTGGCGCAGCTGGGCCGTGATGACAAGGGACGTTTCGTGACCCTGCACGAACAGGGCGAGCTGAAGGCACGCGCCCTGGGGTAGGGGTAGAGCCGAGCCTACGCTCGGCTGCTTCTCTGAACGGTCATGCACGTTACGGATGCCTGAGCCGAGCATGGGCTCGGCTCTACGTCACTGCCATTACGACGCCTTCAGGCAACTGCTCATGAAGGTCTTGCGCGCGTCACCCGCCAGTTTCTTCGTGCCGGCATCGGCGTTGCATTTGCGCATGCGTTCCTGCGGCGTTGTCGCGGCCTTCGTCTCGGCGGCATGGCCGCTGAGGCAGGAGCTCTGTGCAGTCTTGTAGGCATCCCCCTTCAAGCCCTTGTTCTTGGCTGAGCATTCGGCCATGCGCTGCTGCTGCGGAGTGGTGGCATTGGCAGCCAGGGGCAGGCCGACCAGCAGGACGGCGGCCAGCAGGAAAGAGACTTTCATCGGGAGCTCCAAGGGTGGCGGGTGCGCGGAGCATTCGCTTCCCGCCTGCAAGGCCACGTGAAGAACCACGCCATTGCAGCGCCTGCTTGCGGCAACGTTCAGATCGGCGTATTACTTAGCCATATGGATAAGTATGATCCAGCCATTCAGGACGTCTTCCAGGCATTGGCCGACCCTACCCGGTGCGCGATCGTGGCTGTGCTGGGGCATGGGCCGCGCACGGTGTCGACGCTGGCCGAGCCCTTCGAGATGGCCTTGCCCTCGCTGATGAAACATCTGGCCGTGCTGGAGCGCAGCGGCGTGGTGCGCAGCCACAAGCGGGGGCGCGTACGCACCTGCGAACTGGTGCCGACGCGGCTTGGGGAGGCCGAGCAGTGGCTGGCCGAACAACGTGCCGTATGGGAAGCGCGCGCCGACCGCATGGTCGATTTCGTTGAAACCCTTCACCGACAGGAGCAGGCCCATGGCCGTAGACGCAGGCAACAACCCTGACACCGATCTGGTCATCAGCCGCGTGCTGAATGCACCGCGTGCCGCCTTGTGGCGGGCGTGGACCGACCCGGAACTGCTGCGCCAGTGGTGGTGCCCGAAACCGTGGACCACCGAGGTGCGCGCATTCGACCTGCGCCCCGGTGGCGCCTTCCACACCTTCATGCAGGGCCCGGACGGCGGCAGCAGTGACAATCCGGGCAGTTTCCTGGAAATCGTGCCGCAGCAGCGCCTGGTGTTCACTTCGATGCTGGGCGCAGGCTGGCGACCGCAGTCACCCTGGCTGGGCTTCACCGCCGTCATCACGATGGAGGATGACGGGCAGGGCTGCCGCTACACCGCGCGGGTGATGCACCCGGACAAGGCCCTGCGTGACCAGCATGAGCAGCTGGGCTTCTTCGACGGCTGGAACACGGTCATCGGCCAGCTGGAAGCCTTCGCGGCCGGCCTGTAGGCCGCGCTTGGGGTCAGATCCCTTCCGCTGTGAAAGGATGCTGACCCCGGTTCGCCGGATCAGCCGACGCGGGTACCGAAGATACGGTCACCGGCATCGCCCAGGCCCGGCAGGATGTAACCCTTGTCGTTGAGCTGGGCGTCGATGGCCGCGGTGTAGATCTCCACGTCCGGGTGCACGGCCTTGACCGCCTCGATGCCCTCCGGCGCGGCCACCAGGAAGATGCCCTTGATGCGGCGGGCACCGGCACGCTTGAGCATGTCGATGGTGGCGATCAGGGTGCCGCCGGTGGCCAGCATCGGGTCCAGGATCAGTGCATCGCGCTCTTCCAGGCGGCCGGTCAGGCGCTCGAAGTAGGGCACCGGCTGCAGGGTTTCCTCATCGCGCTGCAGGCCGACCACGCTGACGCGGGCGGCCGGGATCAGCGACAGCACGCCGCTGAGCATGCCCAGGCCGGCGCGCAGGATCGGCACCACGGTGATCTTGGCACCGGCGATGCGCTGCACGGTGACCGGACCGGCCCAACCGGGCAGGGTGTGCGGTTCGGTGTCCAGGTCGGCGGTGGCCTCGTAGGCCAGCAGCGTGCCCAGCTCGTTGGCCAGTTCGCGGAAATCCTTGGTGCTGAGCGCGGCATTGCGCATCAGGCCGATCTTGTGCTGCACCAGCGGGTGGCGCACTTCGACGATCTTCATGGTCGGGAAGGGGAAAAAGGAGAGAGGACGCCATTTTGCCGGATTGGGCGCACAACCCCAAACCGGGCCCGGAGACGGCCTGCATGAAATGTGCAGATCCATGTCACGGCCATGCAACCTTGCGGACATACCGTGCAGACCCATTCTTAACAGGAATGGGGATTCCCAGTGCATATCAAGACTCCGTTGGCCGTTGCCATCACCCTGACCCTGGCGATGGGGGCTGCCGCACCGCTGCAGGCCGCCGGGCAGCAGGCGGTCGCCGCCACCGGCGCCGTGGCCGCCGATGCGGTCGACCTGGACCGCATCGAAGTGCGCGCCCAGCTCGAATCGCAGATCCGCGCGGTCGACCTCAAGCGCAGCAGCGACGCCATCGAAGACGCGGTGTCCTCCGATGCCCTGGGCCAGTACCCGGACAAGAACGTGGCCGAGTCGCTGCAGCGACTGCCGGGCATCAGCGTCACCCGCGACCAGGGCGAGGGCCGCTTCGTGGTCATTCGTGGCCTGGATGCCAATCTCAACAGCGTCAGCGTGGATGGCATCGCCGTGGGCACGCCGGAGGATTCCAGCCGTGCCGCGCCGCTGGACGTGATCCCGTCCGACTCCACCGAACGCCTGCGCGTGGTCAAGTCGCCGACCCCGGACATGCCCGGTGATGCCATCGGCGGCGCCGTGCTGGTGGAATCGGCCTCGGCCTTCGACCGCGACGGTCGCAGCCTGCGTGGCAAGATCGAAGGCAGCCACCAGCAGTTGTCCGGCGAGACCAGCCCCAAGGCCGCCTTCAACTACAGCGAAGTGTTCAACGACACCTTCGGCGTGGCCCTGGGCGTGAACTACCAGAAGCGGAAGTTCGAGTCGGACAACACCGAAGTGGAGTATGACGGCGAGGATGACGCCGCACCTGGCGACGTCACCGCGATCAACCTGCAGCACCGCAAGTACGAGATCGAGCGCAAGCGCATCGGCGCCAACCTCAACCTCGACTGGCGCCCGAACGAAGACAGCAAGTACTACCTGCGCACGCTGTACAGTCAGTTCGATGATGCGGAGACTCGCCAGCGCGTGATCTTCAACTTCGATGACGCGAAGATGGTCAAGACCGGCACCGACCAGTACCGCCTGGATGGCATGCCTAAGGATTCCATCGACAAGCGCATGCGCTACCGCACCAAGAGGGAAAACACCTTCGCGGCCAGCTTGGGTGGCGAGAACAAGCTGACCAACGCCGTGGTCGACTACAGGGTTGGCTACACCCGTACCGAAGAGCGCGTGAATGACGAGATGGAGGCGCGCTTCAAGCTCAACGGCAAGGCCTTCAACGGCACCTTGGACCAGAGCAGCCGCCTGCCCAGCTACAGCTTCGACAATCCGCAGTGGCTGGACAACAGCAACTACGCGTTCGACCGCTTCGTGCTTTCGCCCAAGCAGGTGAACGACAAGGAGCACAGCGCGCAGGTCAACGTGCGCTTCGACGGCGACAGCAGCAGCATCAAATTCGGTCTGCTGGGCCGCTGGCGCGACCGCGACGTGAATGTGGATGAGCGCGAACTGCGTGTCGGCCCGAAGGTGGCGCTGTCGAGCTGGAGCACCTCCTCGCCCGAATACCGCCACGGCAACCTGGGTGATGGCATGGATTCGGCCGCGATGCGTGCCTTCTGGGCGGCCAATGGCGGCCAGTACAGTGCCCGTCCGCAGGACGTCGGTGGCAACGCGATGACCTCGCTGGAAGAGGACTACGTGGCCAGCGAAGACATCTTCGCAAGCTATGCGATGGGCACCTGGGACATCGGTGCACTGCGCATCATCGGCGGCGTGCGCGTGGAGAACACCCAGTTCAAGGCGACCGGCAACCAGGTGGACGTGGCGGCCAACGGCCGCAGCTTCACCGTCACCCCGCGCGTGGCCAACAGCAGCTACACCAACGTGCTGCCGGGCCTGCACCTGCGCTATGACGCGGCCGATGACTGGGTGCTGCGCGCCTCGGCCAACAAGACCGTATCGCGCCCCTCGTTCGGTGACATTTCACCGCGCGTGGGCTACAGCCGCGGTGACGAGGAAGTGCGCCTGGGCAATCCGGAACTGGATCCGTACGAATCGAAGAACATCGACCTGTCGGTGGAGAAGTACATCGGCAGCAGCGGCATCGTTTCGCTGGGCCTGTTCCACAAGTCGATCGATGGCTACATCGTGGAGACCGTGCGCACCAATGATCCGGCCTACGGTGGATTCGACGTGACCCAGCCGATCAATGGTCGCAAGGCCACCGTGCGTGGTGCGGAATTCAACTGGCAGCAGCAGCTGGCCTTCCTGCCGGACGGTCTTGATGGCCTGCTGGTCGGTGCCAGTGGCACCTGGCTGGATACCAAGTTCGACGCCGGCATCAAGGACCGTGCGGGCGAGGACTTCACGCTGCCGCGCGCTTCCAAGCATGTCTACAGCGCACACATCGGCTATGAAAAGTACGGTGTAAGCACGCGCCTGGCGGCCGTGTACCGCAGCGAGTACCTGGACAGCATCGGCAAGGGGCGCGCATTCGACATCTACGTTGCACCCAACACACAGCTCGATTTCTCGCTGGACTACAAGTTCACCCCGCGCGTGAGCGTGTACTTCGAAGCGCAGAACCTGCTGGACAAGCCATTGGAGCTGTACCAGGGCACCCGTTCGCGCACCCTGCAGCTGGAAGAGTACGGCCGCACCTATGCGCTGGGCCTGAAGGTGGCGCTGTGATGGGGCGTGGCATTGCTGTCCTGGCCGCGGCGCTGGCCGCCACGCTGGTTGCTGGCTGCACGCCGACCACCGGCAACGATCCGGTTGCGGGAGCGGCCGCGCCGGCCGCCAGTGGCGAGCGCGTGGTGACCACCATCGCCGAAGCCTTCCTGTCACCAATGACCCCGGCCGACAACATCGACTCGCCGGCGGCCTGGCGCGCGCCGGACGGCGCGCTGTGGCTGATCGCCACAGCCAAGGCCACCGACAAGCTGGTGGTCTACGACGGCAGCACCGGGCAGCACCTGCGTGACGTCGGCAGCAGCGGTACCGCACCGGGGCAGTTCGACCGCCCAAACGGCATCGCGGTGATCGACGACCTGTTGTGGATCGTGGAGCGCGACAATCACCGCGTGCAGGTACTGAGCCTGCCGGACTTCGCGCCGCTGGCGACGTTCGCTGCGGACGACCTGCGCAAGCCGTACGGGCTGTGGGTCGACCGCCGTGCCGATGGCTACAGCGTCTACGTCACCGACTCCTGGGACAACGGCGAGGATGCGCAGGGGAATGACATCCTGCCGCCGCTGGCCGAACTGGATAAGCGCGTGCGCCAGTACCACGTGACCCGTGACGGTGCGAAGGTCGAGGCGAAGCTGGTGGCGAGCATCGGCGATACCACCGAGGCGGGAGCACTGCGCGTGGTCGAGTCGATCTGGGGCGACCCGGACAACGATCGCCTGCTGATTGCCGAAGAGGACGAGAGCTACGCCAGCGAGTTCAAGGTCTACACCCTGTCAGGTCGCTTCACCGGTACCACCTTCGGCCGCGACGTGTTCAAGGCCCAGGCCGAAGGCGTGACCCTGCGCACCTGTGGCAAGGACGGCTGGTGGATCACTACCGAACAGGGCAAGCAGCGCAGCGTGTTCCACCTGTTCGACCGGCATACGCTGAAGCCGGTCGGTGCGTTCCAGGGCAATACCGTGGCCAACACCGATGGTATCTGGATGATGCAGCAACCCAGCGCGCGCTTCCCGCACGGTGCGCTCTATGCCGTGCACGATGACCAGGGCGTGGTGGCGTTCGACTGGGAGAGCATCGCCAAGCAGCTGGCGCTGCCGCTGGAGTGTGGCGCATGAGCGGGCACCGCGTGATGCGCACGCTGGCGCTGGGCTTGCTGCTGGCGTTGCCGTCACTGTCGTTCGCAGCGGCCGAACCGAATACTCAGGTGCCGGCGGGTAGCCGCCACTACGCAGCAACGACGGTACCTGACCGCATCGTCGCCTCGCCGGCGGTCGATCCCAGCCATGGATTCGCTGTCGCTTGGCGTACCGATGGCAGCGTGCAGGCGCCGCTGCTGGAAATCGCCCTGGCCGCTGATTCACCGGCCATCGAGGGCATCCGCCAGGTGCGCGCAACGACCCGTGCGCTGCAGACCGAGAACGGTCTGTCGCATCATCATCGCGCCGACATCAGCGGCCTGCAGCCGGATACCCAGTACGTCTACCGCGTGCAGGGCAATGGCAGCTGGAGCGCCTGGAACCAGTTGCGCACGCTGGCCGCCGCCGACCAGCCGCTGACCCTGCTGTACTTCGGCGATACCCAGAACAAGAACGTCAGCCATGTCAGCCGGGTAGTGCGTGCCGCGCAGAAGGCCGCACCGCAGGCACGCATGAGCCTGTTTGCCGGCGACCTGGTCAGCGGCGGCGACAACATGGATGACAGCGAGTGGGGAGAGTGGTTTGCTGCGACCAGCTGGCTGGCGCAGGAAACGCTGGTGGCCCCGGCCATCGGCAATCACGAGTACTTCGAGGAATTCGAGGACACCCCGCAGGAACGCCGCGTGCTGGGCAAGCATTGGCCAGTCACGTTCGCGCTGCCAGGCAATGGCGCCAGCGCCGCACAGCAGACCAGCTACTGGTTCGATGCGCAGGGCGTGCGCGTGGCCGTGGTCGATGGCACTTCGGCACTCGACCTGGGCACCGCCAAGGCACAGGCACAGTGGCTGGACAAGGTACTGGGCGGCAATCCACAGCCGTGGACCATCGTGCTGCTGCACCAGCCGTTCTACTCGCCGCGCGAAGGACGCGAGAACGCCGCGTTGCGTGACCTGCTGCTGCCGGTGGTACGCCGCCACAATGTCGATCTGGTGCTGCAGGGCCACGATCACACCTATGGTCGCCGTGGTGAAGGGCAGGCCGCGACGCCGCAGTATGTGGTGACCGTGGCGGGGCCGAAACAGTACCGCCTTTCCGACGAAGCGCGCAGGACGATGGACCCGGTGGCCGAAGACACCCAGCTGTTCCAGGTGTTGAACATCGACCCGCAGCACCTGCGCTATGAAGCGCGCACCGTGACCGGCCGTCTCTACGATGCCTTCGAACTGCGCCGTGATGCCAAGGGTGGCAAGCAGCGCACGGAGCTGACCGAAGGCCGCATCACGCCACGCGACTGCCCGCGCGCGCAGACCGCCAAGGGTCGTGCCGACCGCTGCTGGGAATGAGGACGCACCGATGACCACGCCCCGTCGCATCCTTCCGCTCGCTGCCATCGGCGCCGCCCTGCTGTTGCTGGCCAGTGCAGTGACCGCCGCCGATACCGTGCTGCATCCGTTCCTGGTGGCGCAGCCGAAGCAGGCCCCGCAGGAGGTGAATCTGGCGGTGGAGATTCCGGCCGGCAGCTTCACCAAGTACGAGATCAAGGACGATGGCCTGGTCCATGTGGACCGTTTCCAGTCGATGCCGGTCGCCTATCCGGCCAACTACGGTTCGATGCCGCGCACCCTGGCCGGTGACAACGATCCGCTGGATGCACTGGTGCTGACCCGCGAACCGCTGCATCCGGGCGTGATCGTGCGCTTCCGGCCGATCGGCTACCTGAAGATGATCGACGGCGGCGAGCACGACGAGAAGATCATCGGCGTGCCGACCGACAAGGTTGATCCGAGCTACGCCAACATCCGCGATCTGGCCGATCTGCCAGAGATCGAACGGCAGCGCATCGAGGCCTTCTTCCGGGTCTACAAGGACCTGCCGGCGGGGCGCAACCCGGTGCAGCTCAACGGATGGGGCAACGCCGCCGAGGCGCGCGCGCTGATCAGTGAAGCGATGGAGCGATTCAAGCAGTAGACCCACGCCACGCGTGGATGGCCGGGCGCGCGCATCTCCTTCACCGCCGCTGGCTATCATGTGCGCCTTCCACAATGAAGGCGGTGCATGTGTCGGTAGCGTTGGTATGGTTCCGCCGTGATCTGCGGCTGCAGGACAATCCGGCCCTGCAGGCCGCGCTGGATGCCGGTCACGACGTGGTGCCGGTCTACATCCATGCGCCGCACGAAGAAGGCGAGTGGGCGCCGGGTGCCGCCTCCGATGCGTGGCGGCACCGTTCCCTGGCGGCATTGGATACCGACCTGCGCGCCCGGGGTTCCTCGCTGGTGCTGCGCAGCGGTGACAGCCTGCCGACCCTGCAGCTGCTGATCGAGCAGACCGGCGCCGAGGCGGTGTGCTGGAACCGCAAGTACGAACCGGCCACCCAGCCACGCGACGCCACCATCAAGCGCACGCTGCGCGAGCAGGGCATCGACGCGCAGAGCTGCAATGGCAGCCTGCTTTTCGAGCCGTGGGATATCGCGACCCAGCAGGGACAGCCGTACAAGGTGTTCACTCCCTACTGGCGCAACGTGCTCAGTCATTGGCGCCTGCCGGCGCTGCAGGCCGCACCGAAGGCACTGGCGGCACACGCGGTCGACAGCCTCGCACTGGATGATCTCCAGCTGGCACCGACGCTGGACTGGGATACCGGCTTCTGGGAGCACTGGCAGCCGGGCGAAGCCGGTGCGCTGGAGGCGCTGTCGGTGTTTGAGGATGGCGCGTTGCGCGGTTACCGTGAGCAGCGCGACCTGCCGGATCGCGTGGGCACCTCGCGAATGTCGCCGCACCTGCATTTCGGCGAGATCGCGCCGTGGCGTATTGCCCATGCGCTGGAAGGCCTGCGCAGTGCGGGCACTGACGCCGACATCGACGGCTATCTGCGGCAACTGGGCTGGCGTGACTTCGCTTACCACCTGCTGCATCACTTCCCGAAGACGCCGACTGACAACCTCAATCCGCGTTTTGACCGTTTCCCGTGGGCCAAACCGAGTGCAGCGCAGCTACACGACTGGCAGCGCGGCAACACTGGCGTGCCGATCGTCGACGCCGGCCTACGCGAGCTGTGGCACACCGGTTACATGCACAACCGGGTGCGGATGATCGTGGCCAGCTATCTGTGCAAGCACCTGCGCGCGCACTGGCTGCATGGCGCACGCTGGTTCTGGGACACCCTGGTCGATGCCGACCTGGCCAACAACACGATGGGCTGGCAATGGGTGGCTGGGACCGGTGCCGATGCCGCGCCGTACTTCCGTGTGTTCAACCCAGTCACCCAGGCCGAGAAGTTCGACCCCCAGGCCCGCTACATCAGCCGCTGGGTGCCCGAACTGGCGGCGCTGCCGGTGAAGGCGCGCTTCGCGCCGTGGCAGCATCCGCTGCTGCTGGCGGCGCATGCCCCGGGCTATCCGCGTACGCCGCTGGTGGATCTGGCGGCTGGCCGCGATGCCGCGCTGGCTGCCTACCGGCAGTCAGGAGCGGGGTAAAGTGCGGGTTGAGTGATCCGGTCAGTTAGCTGAACGCGGCCCTGTCGGCGTGCCCGATCATCATTCCGGCATCGCATCGGGCTGTTTATTCTCTTTGCGCCCGCAGGCCGCCGGCCGACCGGAAACCAAGGAGAACCTCATGATCCGCAACACCACCCGCAACGTCGCATTGGCCCTGATGAGTGCGGCCGTCCTGTCGGCCTGCGCCACCGGCGGCTCCTACGTACAGAGTGACCAGTACGGCAACCCGACGGAGCAGCAGAACCGCACCGGCCGCAACGCACTGATCGGTACCGCCATCGGCGTGGCCGCCGGCCTGCTGACCGGCGACAGCGCCACCGAGCGCCGTCAGCATGCCCTGATTGGTGCTGGTATCGGCGCGCTCAGCGGCGCCGCGGTCGGCCAGTATCAGGATCGCCAGGAACGCGCACTGCGCGAGCGCACCGCCAACACCGGCATCGATGTGCAGCGCCAGGGCGACAACATCATGCTGAACCTGCCGGACGGCATCACCTTCGACTTCGGCAAGTCGACCCTGAAGCCGCAGTTCTACGGTTCGCTCAACGGCGTTGCCGGTACCCTGCGCGACTACAACCAGACCATGATCGAAGTGGTCGGCCATACCGACAGCATCGGCAGCGACGCGGTCAACAACCGCCTGTCGAAGGAACGCGCCGACTCGGTCGCGCAATACCTGATCGGCCAGGGCGTGCAGAGCGTGCGTATCGAAACGCTGGGCGCCGGCAAGTCGTACCCGATTGCCGACAACAGCACCGACGCCGGCCGTGCAAAGAACCGCCGCGTCGAGATTCGTGTGATTCCGCTCAAGCAATAACGCAACGCGTTATTGCTTGAGCCGGTCCGGCCATCGGCCGGAACGAAAATGCCGCCCTTGCAGGCGGCATTTTTGTGGGTGCCGAGCGTTGCTCGGCACGCCGATAGCGCCTGTAGAGCCGAGCCACGCTGGGCTACCTCTTCTGGTAGATGCCGACCTTGGTCGGCGCCATTCGAAAAGCAGTCGAGCATGGCTCGACTCTACAGAAACCGGCATCGCGCGACCGGGTAGATCCACGCCATGCGTGGATACCCTCGGTCATGCCGCCGAAGCCGCGACCTTCTCCAGGATCCGCTTGCCGCTGCTTTCCAGCGCAGCGTCTTCCTTTTCTTTCTGCTGCTGTGCCAGCTTCGCGCCCGGGCATTGCGCCAGCATGTAGTTGGCGTCGAAGTTGAGCTTCTCGACCAGGAAGTCGACGAATGCCCGCACTTTCGGGGAGACCAGGCGGCCACCGGCGAACACCGCGTTGAAGTCCACTTCCGGGCCCGTCCAGCCGGCCAGCACGCGGCGCACCATGCCCGATTCAACGAACGGCTTGGCCATCACATCGCCGGTCAGCAGCAGGCCTTCGCCACACACCAGCGCACCGTTCAACGCAGACATGTCGTTGGCGGTCATCAGCGGGGTGACCGGGAAATCGCGCAGCTCGCCGCCGTTCTCGCCCAGTTGCCAGGTAAAACGAGGCGAGTTGCCGGTGTGGTACGGCTTGCGCATCGCCAGGATGCGATGGAACTGCAGTTCTTCCGGATGCAGCGGCTCGCCATAGCGTTCGATGTAGGCCGGGCTGGCGAACACCTGCGTGCGCAGGCTGCCGAGCTTGCGCGCGACCAGATTGGAATCGGGCAGGGCACCCACGCGCAGCGCCAGATCGGCTTCGCCGGCAATCAGGTCCAGCTTCTCGTTGCCCATATGCATGTCCAGGCGGATTTCCGGGTACTGCGCATGGAACTGGCCCAGCAGCGGCGCAATCCAGGTGATGCCGATCGAGTAAGGCACAGTGAAGCGCAGCCAGCCACGCGGCCCGGACTGCAACTGGCTCACTGCGCTCTCGGCTTCTTCAAGCTCGCGTGCGATGCGTTGGCAATGTTCGTGATAGATCGAACCCGCTTCGGTCAGACCGAGGCGGCGGGTGGTCCGGTGCAGCAGGCGCGCACCCAGGCGCGTTTCCAGCTCCTGCACTTTGCGGCTGACCGTGGTCTTGGGCAGGCCGAGCGATTTTGCAGCGGCGATGAAACTGCCTTGCTCGACCACTTTGACGAAGATCAGCGTCTCGTTGAGATCGTGGGACATGGTCTGGGATCCTGGACGTCGGGGATGGGACAATCGTGACAGAACGATTGGACCGGGAGCGGGATGATTATTCCCCTTAATCAGGACTAATCAAGTAAAGGTTTGAGGTCTATCGTGGCGCCATTCGTTATTTGGAGCCCGTCCGCCATGAGCCTGCGCAACATTCTTGCCCGTCTCCGGAACGCCGGCCAGAGCACCCTGGATCTGGCAATGACCGTTGAAGTCCGCCCGAGTTCCTTGGTACACAAGGACTTTCGTGAGTTTACCGCGCCGATGCGTCAGCAGCGTGGCGGTGCCGTCCGCCTGGTCCCGCACAAGGGCGACCGGCTGCGTCGAATCGGGACTATCCCGGATTTGGGAGGAAATGTCCCGTGAATGGGATGCTGACGCCCGAAGTCCTGGTCCTCGGCGGCACCGGTGCCGTCGGCCAGGGCGTGGTTGGCGCATTGCTGGAAGCCGGCAGCCCGGTGCTGGTGGTCGGTCGCGATCCGGGCCGGCTGGCGGCGCTGCATGAGCAGTTCGCCGACGAGCCGGGCCTGGAGACGCTGCTGGGTTCGCTCAGCGATGACGGCTCGGCGCGCGCACTGGCCGAACGCATCGCGCATCGCCCGCGTCCGCTGGCCGCCGTGATCGCCGCAATGGGTGGTCCTTACCGTCGCGGCCGGGTGACCGACCGCAATGGCGATGAACTGCTGGGCGCGATGCAGGCCGACCTCATGCCGCACGTGCACGCGGTGCGTCATCTGCTGCCGCTGCTGCAGGACAACGTGCATGCGCGCCGCTACGTGATGATCGGCAGCCCGGCCAACGCCAAGCCATGGGCGGGCTACGGCGAGACCTCGATCACTACTGCCGCGCTGCGCATGTACGCGCAGGTGGTGCACCAGGAAGCGCAGGCGCTGGGCGTGCGTGCGCAGATGCTGGAAGTCTGCAGCCCGGTGTGTACGCCTGCCAACGCGGCCAATGCCTGCATCGAGTGGCCCAGCTCGCTGCTGGTCGGCCGCCGCGTGGTCTCCCTGCTTGATGGCTGCCGCGACAACCGCGCCATCGTCCGCTGCGACAGCAGTGATGCCGAATTGCCGCGCGGCCTGCTGCACCTGGACGTTCCTCCCCTCTGGCGCGATACCGCGGGCGTCGCTTGACCTCGACCATGGTTGAGGTCGCAGGATACGCCGCCTGTTTTTGCAACACGTTCTCATCTAGCTGTACCACCCCTCCGTACGGATGCATGCCATGACTTCCCCCAATTCCACTCCACATCGTTTCGGCCATCGCATTGCGATGGTCGGCGTGTCGATCCTCGCCGCCGCCGTGCTTGCGGCCTGCAGCGGCGGCCACGCCGAAGAAGCCGGTGCGCCGCCGCCGCCGCAGGTCAGCGCTGCACCGGTGCTGGTCAAGCAGGTCAGCCAGTGGGACGAGTTCAGCGGCCGCGTCGAAGCGGTACAGAGCGTTGAACTGCGCCCGCGCGTGTCCGGCTACATCGACAAGGTCAACTATGTCGAAGGCCAGGAAGTGAAGAAGGGCGAAGTGCTCTTCACCATCGACGCGCGCAGCTACCAGGCCGAGTACGATCGCGCCGCTGCCGAACTCGCCCGCGCCCGCACCCAGGCCACGCTGGCCCGCAGCGAATCCGAGCGTGCCAAGCGGCTGTCCGAGCAGCAGGCGATCTCCACCGAGACCGCCGAGCAGCGTCGCGCTGCAGCCGACCAGTCCGGTGCCGCCGTGCAGGCGGCGCAGGCTGCGCTGGATGCGGCCCGCCTCAACCTGGAGTTCACCAAGGTGCGCGCACCGATCGACGGCCGTGCCGGCCGCGCGATGGTCACCGCCGGCAACCTGGTCACCGCCGGCGACAGCGCCAGCGTGCTGACCACGCTGGTCTCGCTGGATACCGTCTTCGTCTACTTCGATGCCGATGAAAGCACCTTCCTGCGTTACGCCCAGATGGCACGCAAGGGCGAGCGCCCAAGCGAGCGTGACAGCGATCTGCCAGTGAAGGTCGGCCTGTCCGGCGAAGAGGGCTACCCGCATTCGGGCAAGGTCGACTTCCTCGACAACCAGGTCGCCCGCAGCACCGGCACCATCCGCGTCCGCGCGCTGCTGGACAACGCCGATCGCCAGTTCACGCCAGGCCTGTTCGCCCGCGTGCAGCTGCTCGGCAGCGGCCAGTTCCAGGCCCTGCTGATCGACGAGAAGGCTGTTCTGACCGACCAGGATCGCAAGTACGTGTACGTGGTCGACAAGGATGGCAAGGCCCAGCGCCGTGACATCCAGCTCGGCCGCACCGCTGATGGCCTGCGCATTGTCGAGCACGGCCTGGCCGCCGGCGACAAGGTGATCATCGACGGCGTGCAGAAGGTCTTCATGCCGGGCATGCCGGTGCAGGCCAAGGCGGTGGCGATGCAGCCGCAGGCCGCGCCGCCGGCACCGGGCCGCGATGCGACTGCCGCACTGAACCACTGATCCGCGTCCCCGCTTAGCTGCCGGCGCCAGCGGCAGCCGTTCCTGCCTTCGTCAAAGTGACGAGGGGCAGGCCGGCTGTTGCCCGCCGAACGCCTTTCCCAGGAATTCCTCCATGGACTTTTCCCGTTTCTTCATCGACAGGCCGATCTTCGCGGCGGTGCTGTCGATCGTGATCTTCGCCGCAGGCCTGATCACGATTCCGATCCTGCCGATCAGCGAGTACCCGGAAGTGGTGCCGCCGTCGGTGGTCGTGCGCACGGTGTATCCGGGCGCCAACCCCAAGGTCATTGCCGAGACCGTTGCCACGCCGCTTGAAGAAGCGATCAACGGCGTCGAAGGCATGATGTACCTGAAGTCGGTTGCCGGCTCGGACGGCGTGCTGCAGATGACCGTCACCTTCCGCCCGGGCACCGACCCGGACGCGGCGGCGGTGAAGGTGCAGAACCGCGTGGCGCAGGCGCAGGCGCGTCTGCCTGAAGACGTGCGCCGCCAGGGCGTGACCACGCAGAAGCAGTCGCCGACCTTCCTGATGGTGGTGCACCTGACCTCGCCGCAAGGCAAGTACGACACCCTGTACCTGCGCAACTACGCCCGCCTGCACGTCAAGGATGCGCTGGCGCGTATTCCGGGCGTGGGTGACGCGCAGATCTTCGGTGGCGGCGACTACGCCATGCGCGCCTGGCTGGACCCGGACAAGGTGGCCTCGCGCGGCCTGACTGCCAGTGACGTGGTGCGCGCCATGCGCGAGCAGAACGTGCAGGTCTCGGCCGGCCAGCTCGGTGCCGAACCGCTGCCGAACAGCCAGTTCCTGACCCTGATCAATGCCCAGGGCCGCCTGAAGACCGAAAAGGAATTCGGCGACATCGTGCTCAAGAGCGGTGTGGACGGTGAGATCGTACGCCTGGCCGATGTGGCCCGCCTGGAACTGGGTGCCGGTGACTACACCCTGCGCTCGCAGCTGGACGGCAAGAACGCCGTCGGTATCGGTATCTTCCAGTCGCCGGGTGCGAACGCGCTGGAAATCCGCGACCAGGTCATCTCGACGATGGACGAGATGCAGAAGACCATGCCGGCCGACGTCAAGTACGAGGCGGTGTATGACACCACCATCTTCGTGCGCGACTCGATCAAGGCCGTGGTCTCCACGCTGCTGGAAGCCATCGCGCTGGTGGTGCTGGTGGTGATCCTGTTCCTGCAGACCTGGCGTGCCTCGATCATCCCGTTGATCGCGGTGCCGGTGTCGGTGGTCGGTACCTTTGCTGCGCTGTACCTGCTGGGCTTCTCGATCAACACGCTGAGCCTGTTCGGCCTGGTGCTGGCGATCGGCATCGTGGTCGACGACGCGATCGTGGTGGTGGAGAACGTCGAACGCAACATCGAGGAAGGGTTGTCGCCCACCGCAGCGGCTCACCAGGCCATGCGCGAGGTCTCCGGCCCGATCGTGGCGATCGCGCTGGTGCTGTGCGCCGTGTTCGTGCCGATGGCGTTCCTGTCCGGTGTCACCGGCCAGTTCTACAAGCAGTTCGCGGTCACCATCGCCATTTCCACGGTGATCTCGGCGATCAACTCGCTGACCCTGTCGCCGGCCCTGGCCGCGCGCCTGCTGAAGGCCCACGGTGCCCCGAAGGACGGCCCGAGCCGTCTGATCGACCGCCTGTTCGGCTGGGTGTTCCGCCCGTTCAACCGCTTCTTCAAGTCCAGCTCGGAGAAGTACGAGCGTGGCGTGGCCCGCATCCTCGGCCGCCGCGGCGCGGTGTTCGTGGTCTACGCGATCCTGCTGGTCGGTACCGGCGTGATCTTCAAGCTGGTGCCGCCGGGCTTCATCCCGACCCAGGACAAGCTGTACCTGATCGCGGGTGTGAAGCTGCCGGAAGGCTCGTCGATCGCGCGTACCGATGAAATGCTGCGCAAGGTCGCCAAGATCGCCCAGGAAACCGATGGCGTCGCCCACACCATCTCGTTCCCGGGTCTGAACGCGCTGCAGTTCACCAATACGCCGAACACCGGTGTGGCGTTCATTCCGCTCAAACCGTTCGCCGAGCGCCATGGTCGTACCGCCGCGCAGATCAACGCCGAGATCAACCAGAAGATCGCTGGCCTGCAGGAGGGCTTTGCCTTCGCGATGATGCCGCCGCCGATCCTCGGCCTGGGCAACGGCAACGGCTACCAGATGTTCATCGAGGACCGTGGCAACCTGGGTTACGGCGCGCTGCAGAATGCCGTGCAGGCGATGCAGGGTACCGTTGCGCAGACGCCGGGCATGGCCTTCCCGATTTCCAGCTACCAGGCCAATGTGCCGCAGCTGGATGCCGAGGTCGACCGCGTCAAGGCCAAGGCACAGGGCGTGCAGCTCACCGAACTGTTCGACACCCTGCAGACCTACCTCGGCTCGGCCTACGTCAACGACTTCAACCAGTTCGGTCGTACCTGGCAGGTAATCGCCCAGGCCGACGGTCCGTACCGCGAGACGGTCGAGGACATCGGCAAGCTGCGCACCCGCAACGACCGCGGCGAGATGGTGCCGATCGGTTCGATGGTCACCATCAAGCAGACCTTCGGCCCGGACCCGGTGCTGCGCTTCAATGGCTATCCGGCGGCTGACCTGGCCGGTGAAGCCGACCCGCGCCTGCTGTCCTCCGCCGAGGCGATGAACAAGCTGACCGAGATCGCCGGCAAGGTGCTGCCGGTAGGCATGACCACCGAATGGACCGACCTGAGCTATCAGCAGGCGACCCAGGGCAAGGCGGCCTTCATTGTCTTCCCGGTGGCGATCATGCTGGCCTTCCTGGTGCTGGCTGCGCTGTACGAGAGCTGGTCGCTGCCGCTGGCGGTGATCCTGATCGTGCCGATGACCCTGCTGTCCGCGCTGTTCGGCGTGTGGTTGACCGGTGGTGACAACAACGTGTTCGTGCAGGTTGGCCTGGTGGTGCTGATGGGATTGGCGTGCAAGAACGCGATCCTGATCGTCGAGTTCGCCAGAGAGCTGGAAATGGGCGGCAAGGGCATCGTTGAATCGGCACTGGAAGCCTGCCGCCTGCGTCTGCGCCCGATCGTGATGACCTCCATCGCCTTCATTGCCGGCACCGTGCCGCTGGTGCTGTCGCATGGTGCAGGTGCCGAGGTGCGCTCGGTGACTGGTATCACCGTGTTCGCCGGCATGCTGGGCGTGACCCTGTTCGGCCTGTTCCTGACCCCGGTGTTCTACGTGGCACTGCGCAAGTTCGTCACCCGCAACGGTGGTGGCCAGCTGGTGCAGCACGGCGAGCCGACCATCCACCACTGACATGGAACCCCGTCGCCGCCGGTCACTGGCCGGCGGTGGCTTCCCCCTCACAAGGCAAGAATCCATGAACACCCATCAGAACAAGATCGCGCTGGTCACCGGCGCAACCCGCGGCATCGGCCTGGAAACCGTGCGCCAGCTGGCGCAGGCCGGCGTGCACACGCTGCTGGCCGGGCGCAAGCGCGAGACCGCCGTCGAACTGGCACTGAAGCTGCAGGCCGAGGGCCTGCCGGTGGAAGCCATCCAGCTGGACGTGACCGATGCAGCCAGCATCGCCGAAGCGGTCGAACAGGTACGCCAGCGCCATGGGGGCCTCGACATCCTGGTCAACAACGCCGGCATCATGATCGAAAACCCGGCGCAGGCGCCGTCGGAGCAGTCGCTGGATACCTGGAAGCGCACCTTCGACACCAACGTGTATGCACTGGTGGCGGTCACCCAGGCGTTCCTGCCGCTGGTCAAGCAGGCCAAGTCCGGGCGTATCGTCAACGTGTCGAGCATGCTCGGCTCGCAGACCCTGCACGCCGACCCGGCGTCGGGCATCTACGATTTCAAGGTGCCGGCCTACAACGCCTCCAAGGCAGCGGTGAACAGCTGGACCCTGAGCCTGGCCTACGAACTGCGCAACACCCCGATCAAGGTCAACACCGTGCATCCGGGTTACGTGAAGACCGACATGAACGGCGGCAACGGCGAAATCGAAATCAGCGAAGGCGCACGTTCCAGCGTGGAAATGGCGCTGATCGGTGAATCCGGCGCCAGTGGCAGCTTCACCTACCTGGGCGAGGTGCTGCCATGGTGATCCGCACGTTGGCGATGGCCGTCTCCAGCCTGGTGCTGGCAGGCTGTGTCAGCGTCGGCCCGAACTACAAGGCTCCGATGCAGGAGCCGGTGGTCCTCCAGAGCGCACAGCAGCCGGTGTTCAGTACCGTCTCGCCGGTCGCCAGCTGGTGGGCGCAGTTCGATGATCCGGTGCTGGAACAGCTGGTGCATGGCGCACTGTCGGACAACCTGGATCTTCGCGTGGCCGTGGCCCGCGTCAGCCAGGCCCGCGCGGTGTTCGTCGAAAGCCGTTTCGACCAGGCCCCGCACATCACCGCAGGCGGCAGCTACGACCGCCGCAAGCAACCCGATCCGCAGCTGGGTGGGCAGCGGGTGTTCAGTGAAAGCTACCAGCTCGGCTTCGACGCCGGCTGGGAGCTGGATCTGTTCGGCCGCAAGCGCCGTGCTGCAGAAGCCGCGCGCGCCGACCTCGACGCCGAGCAGGCCAATCTGGCCGACGCGCAGGTGCTGGTCGCCGCCGAAGTGGCGCGCAACTACTTCGAGCTGCGCGGTACGCAGAAGCGCATTGCGGTGGCCCAGCACACGCTGGTCAACCTGCGCGATACGCAGAAGCTGACCGAGGCGCGCTGGGAGCTGGGCGCCGGCAGTGAGCTGGACGTGCAGAGCAGTCGTGCGCGGTTGAAGGCGATCGAGGCCGACATTCCGCTTCTGGAAGTATCCGAGACGCAGTCGCGTAACCGGCTGGCGGTGCTGCTGGGCCAGCGCCCGGAAACGCTGACCGTCATGCTTGCACCGCATGACGTGCAGGCATTCGCCAAGGCACTGCCGCTGGGCGATACCCGCGAGCTGCTGCGCCAACGCGCCGACGTGCGCGTGGCCGAGCGTCGCCTGGCGGCGGCGACCGCACGCGTGGGCGTGGCCACTGCGGATCTGTTCCCGCGGCTGTCGCTGTCCGGTTTCGTCGGCTTCCTCGGCGGCGATGCAAGTGGCCTGGTCAATGGCAACAACAAGGCCTGGTCGCTGACCCCGTCGCTGAGCTGGGCAGCCTTCGACTTCGGCACCGTGCGTGCACGCCTGCGTGCCAGCAAGGCTGAAGCCGAGGGTGTGGCTGCGCAGTATGAGCAGGCCGTGCTGCTGGCACTGGAAGACACCGAAAACGCGCTGACCCGCTATTCCAAGCAGCAGGCGCGGCTGGCGATCGTGGTCGAGCAGGCGCAGGCGGCACGCCGTGCTGAGTCGCTGGCGCAGATCCGCTACCGCGAGGGCTCGGAGGACTTCCTGACCCTGCTGGATGCGCAGCGCACGCAGCTGGCGGCCGATGATGCGTTGGCGGCCGCCGAGTCCGAGGTCAACGTCAGCGTGGTGGGCGTGTACAAGGCGCTGGGGGGGTGGGGTCAATCACCGCAGCCGCCGAGTGTGGCGCAGGTGCAGTAACCGCAGGGGACGGAAGCAGTGGCTTCCGTCCCTTTCTTTTTTCAGGGCCAGTGATTGGCAGGCACCTCGCGCTCGCGCATGCGCACGATGCAGAAGCGATGGCCGGTCGGTGCTTCCATTACCCACCAGCGTTTGACGAAGCCGATCCGGCGCGCGCCGAGTTTTTCCAGTCGATCTGCCTCGGCATCGATGTCGTCGCTCTCGATGTCCAGGTGCACCCGCGATGGGTGAGCGACCCGCTGTACTTCCACGTTCAGGCCTGCGGGCGCGCCCTGCAGGTCGGCGTACTCGGCGCCATCTTCGGCATACGATGGCTGCGCCTGCAGGCCGAGTGCGGCCGACCAGAAGCGTGCGCCTTCGTCAGCGGGCGTGTCCTGGCAGTCGATGATGAATCCGGCCAGACGGCTCTGGTGCGCCATGACGTCCTCCGCAGATTGGGAATGGAGGAAGGGTAGCGCGTCGCGTGCTGTGGACGTTGTCACAGTCATGACGTTTCTGACTCTGCCAGAACCGGGGCCTGCGGTGTAACTAGTGGGGCAGAGTCCAGGAGGGAAGGCGATGAGCGATGACAAACGCGATACCCAGCGCATGCTGTTTGGTGATCCGGGACCGCCTGGCGCAGGGCTGTCGGTGGCGGTCGTAGTGCTGATGGTATTGGCGACGATGGCCGCTGCCATCGGTTTCCTGCGGCTGCCCGATCCGATGCTGGGGCTCGGGCTGATCGGCGTTGCCGTGTTCCTTGCCGTCGGCGCCCGCATCTGCCAGGCGCGCAACCAGCACCAGGCGTTGTACCGGCTGTTGTCGCGGCAGCCGCCGCCGTAGCCACGGCTGCCGCAGAGAATCAGTGCTTCGGCCAGTCCAGCTCGACCACCAACGGGAAGTGGTCCGACGGCAGCACGCCATCGATGCGACGATCATCGGTAAGGAAGCTGCGCGCATGGAAGCCGCGCACCAGCACCCAGTCCAGCTGCACGGTGGCCTTGCCGGTGAAGTCGTGGAAGGTCAGGCGCGGACCCTGCGGAGCCTTCACCTGGGTACGGGTGTCCTGCAGGAGGCGGGTGAACGCCTTGTAGGTGTCACCGCCTGGCTCGCTGTTGAAGTCACCGGTTAACACCACCGGCAGGTCGGCGGGCAGGGCTTCCAGGCGCTTGCTGATCAGCTCGGCACCCTTCACCCGGCGAGGTTCGTCCTCGTTGCGGTAGGGCAGGTGGGTATTCATGAAGTAGAAGCGACGGCCGTCGTCCAGGCGCCGGAACAGGGCCCAGGTGACCATGCGCGGGTACAGGTTGCCCCAGGTGATGCTGCCGGGAACATCGGGCGTATCGGACAACCAGAAGTTGCCGGATTCCTCGATGGCCAGCACTTTGCTGTCGTAGAACACGCCCATGTGTTCATCGCCGCTGCCACCGCGGCGGCCTTCACCGAACCAGCGGTAGCCGGGCAGGTGCCCTGACAGGTAGTCGGCCTGTTCCTTCACCAGCTCCTGCGTGCCGATCACCGCCGGATGCGCGTCGAGGATCACCTTGACCATGGCATCGCGACGGTCGGGCCAGCGCTTGCCCGGTTCGGTATCGGCCGGAGTGCGGACATTGAACGACATTACTTTCAGCGGCGCCGGTGCAGCAGCCCAGGCGACGGCAGGCAGAGCAAGCGCCAGCAGCGCAGACAGCGCAGGGCGACGGAAACGCGACAACATCGTGGAATCCCTCCATTCCATGAAAACGGTTTCACGAAGCATGCCATGGAAGGCGAGGGCAGCGGTATGCCGGGATGGGCGGCTGGGAGATGCCGGGCGGGCGGTGAAGGCGCCGCCCGGCGGATCGCGCGGACGCGATCAGGGGTCGTAGATCATCCCGTTCTCGTCACGGTTGTAATGACCGGTGGCTTCGCGGGTACCGTTGTCGTAGACCACGTACGACGTGCAGCGCTGGTGGAATACGTTGCCAGCGATGCGGAAGGGCACGCACTCTTCCTGGACCTCGATGACTTCGGCAGCCGTTGTGCTGGCGACAGGGGCCAGCATCAACACGGCCAGCACGGTGGCAAGCGAACATGCCGGTATGCCTTTATGCAGTCTCATTTCCACGCTCCTTGTCGATGAGGATTACATCAAGTAGGGATTGCCGTATTCGTCGATCCAGTACTCGGTGAGGAAAATCTCCCCGTCCGCATCGGGCATGGTCACGATGCAATGCTGGTGGATCCGGTAGCGCTCCACTTCAAAGGGTTCGCAGCGGGTCACGCTGCCGGGTGGGCTGGTTACCCCGGCGTTGGCGTTGCCGCTCGACATCATTCCCGCGAAGGCCACGGCCAGTGTGGCCATCGCGGCCAGGTGCAGTTTCATCGGCATCATCCTTGTGTCTGCAATCGCGCATCTGCGCGGTGTCGTGCAACTACCCCCGGTAGCGCATGCGACCGAGCGGCAGCTGCGGCATGCGCGCCGGCCCGGCGATCGGTCCGGCGCACTCCCCACCCGGCTCAGTCGCGCAGGTAAGGGTTGCCGTACTCGTCGATCCAATACTCGGCAGTGTAGACGTTGCCGAATTCATCGGTGTAGGTTTCCGTGCAGTGCTGGTGGACGCGGTTGCGGTCCACGTTCACAGGCACACAGGAAACATTCTCTCTCGGTCCCCCAGCATTGGCGTCCGCCGCCGGAGCCAGGGTTGCAGTTGCCACCACCAACGCGGCCATCGCGGCCAGTTGCAGTTTCATAAGCATCATCCTTGCTTTCTGCAATCGCGCACATGCGCATGGCGTGTGTAACACGTGAACCCGACCGCCGGAAGTGCCTTGCTGCGATCAGTCTTCGATCTCACCGCGGCGGCTGGCAGCACGCACTGCCTGCGCGGTGGTTGCCACGCCTAGGCGCTGGCGCGCGCGACGCAGATGGTTTTCAACCGTACGTGCGGACAGCCCCAGCGTGGCCGCGATCTCCGCCTGGCGACGGCCGGCGGCGACCCAGCGCAGCACCTCGCGTTCGCGCGTGCTCAACGTACTTCCGGAAAGTTCGCTGGGTGTCTCTGCAAGCCGGCGTGCGGCACGGAATGCTGCAGCTGCAGCAGCATCCAGCAGCAGCCGCGCGCTGGCCGATGCATCGATCGCTGTCCCGGGAAAACTGATCGCGCCTTCCAGGCCGGTGGTGCCGAACACCGGCACCTGCAGGCCGTGCAGGCCTTCACCACGAGGCTGCTTCACCACCTGATAGCGTTCGCCGCGAACGCCCTGGCGCTTGCTCCAGAAGAACGGCGCGTCACTGTCCAGCACGTGGCGATTGACCGGACAGGCGTGCAGGTAGCGCGCGAGGTCGGTACTGCTGCCGTCGCCGAACCAGTCGCCCTCGATCCAGTACACGCGCTGGGTACCGCGCTCCAACCCCGTGCCGGTGGCGAACACCAGCACGCGGTCGTAGCCGAGCGGTGCAGAGATGCTGCGCAGTACCGCGCCCACCGCACTCAGTGAGCGAGCGCGTTCCAGTTCCAGCAACGCCTGCACCAGATCGCCCATCCCGGTCAGCGTCCGGCCAGTGCGTCGAGCAGCGTGCGCGCGGCCAGCTTGCCCAGCGCATTGCCGGCCAGCGGGCTGTCGCCGGTCAGCAGCAGGCGGTCCTGCAGCACGCTGCCATCGATGCCGTCATTGACGATCTGCACGCCCTGCTGCGCCAGGCGTTCACCGAAGAACCACGGCAGCTGCCCGGGCATGTAGCCGATCTCCGGCGTCTGCCGGTCCATTGCATCGGGGAAGGCACAGATGCGGTAGCCGCGGAACAGCGAACCACCGTCGGCCTCGTCGACGCCTGCGGCCAGCAACGCGGCCGGACCATGGCAGAGGGTGATGATGTGGCGTTGCTCGGCCATCGCCCAGCGCAGGGCTGCCTTTACCGCGCGACTCTGCGGCAATCCGATAAGGGCGCCATGGCCACCGGGAATGAACACGGCTGCATAATCCGATGCGGCATCGAGGCCTGCCACCACCTCATCCAACGGCAGTGGCTGGCGGAAGCGGGCCTCGTAGCGGTCGTACAGTCCGCCGATCTCCTTGTCCTCGCGCGGGAACGCCCACCACTCGAACTTCGCGGCATTGCCGGACAGCGTGGCCACATCGATGTCGAAGCCGGCTTTGTCCAGGTGGTACATCGGCAGCAGGGTTTCCACCGGATGGTTGCCGGTGGAGAACAGGTGGCCGTTGGCAGTGGGCAGATAGCGTTCGTCCGCAGCGATCATCAGCACCTTCCAGCGGCCGTCGCGGCGCGCGTCGGGATAGTCGGCACCGGACAGGTCGCTCTTCGCCGACGTGAACTGTGACAGCGAGTACGGAGACGGGAAGAAGGCGTCGCGCTCGGCCGGATCGGGGCTGGGATGGCGGCTGGGCTCTTGCGTGTTCATGCGGACCTCCAGTGGGGTAGTGGAGCCAGCATAGAAGGGCTGATGCGCAGGCGCGATGAGGGTTTTCCCCTTATTCGCGCGACGCTGCCATCTGTTGACGCCAGGCATTCGGGCTCATGCCGAAAGCACGGCGGAACGCACGGCTGAATGCTGGTTCGGAGAGATACCCGACGTCTCCGGCGATCTGCGAAACCCGCCGGTTTCCGCTGCGCAGCAGCTCCGCGGCCAGCTGCAATCGCGATCCAGCGAGATAACGCATCGGTGACATGCCGGTGGCCAGGCTGAACCGCTGCGCGAAGTTCGAGCGGGACTGATTCAGGCTTGCCGCCAGGGACTCGACCGTCCATGCCTGTGCGGGGTGTGCCTGCATCAACGCCAGTGCCCGCCCGATCAATGGGTCGGCCAGTGCGTGCAGACGCTGGCAGTTGTGGGGGCTGGAGGTTCCCAGCCAGTAGCGCAGCGTCCAGACAAACAACAGGTCCAGCAGGCGTGACAGCATCAGCCCACTACCCAGCGTGGGCCGGGCCGCTTCAACCTGGATTGCGCCCAGGGTTACCGCCACCCAATCGGCTGAGCTGGCGGGAAATCCGTTCGGCATCCGGTCAACCCCGGGAACATGCAGCCAGCCGGGCAGGGCATCAAGCAGCAGCTGGCTGCCCGGGCCATCAAATCCAAAGGATGCCGTGGTCAGATGGGCAGGTTGCGGGGCGTCGCCGGCACAGTCGATGCGATGTGTCCGGCCATGCGGCATCAACAGCAGCTCGCCGGTCTGCAGGGGCACCACCGCGGCATCCGCATGCAGGCGTGCCGTGCTCTGTTCGATGAAATGGAAGCAGCCGCGCCCCTCGGCAATGATGCGGGATCCACCGGGCTGCACGACGTGGCGGGTGATGTCGCCGCCGTGCATGCGCGAGGCCTGGAAGATCGCAAACAAGGCGTCGGAGCCGGCCTGAAGCGATTCGGTGGTGTGGAGCCTTGGCATGGTTTTCAGGAGTCCGTGCATCGCCGCTGGCAGGGGCGATCCGTAGTCTGGTCGGGTGGCTTCAGGCAGCGCTGATGGCTGTCGGGCAACGATCCCATCCAAGTGAGGAGTTCTGCAAGATGAGCAAGCCAAGCATCATTCTGGTTCATGGTTTCTGGGGCGGCGCCGCGCATTGGGCCAAGGTGATCCTGGAGCTTGATCGCCGGGGCTTCCACGATCTGCATGCCGTGGAGCTGCCGTTGACGTCGCTGGCCGACGACGCGGAGCGGACCCGGCGCATGATCCGCCAGGTTGCGGGGCCGGTGCTGCTGGTCGGCCATTCGTATGGGGGCGCGGTGATCTCCGAAGCCGGAAACGAACCCAACGTGACCGGCCTGGTCTTCATCGCCGCGTTCGCGCCGGATGCGGGCGAGAGCCCTGGCGGCATCACCCAGCAACAGCTGCCGCAGGCGGCGGCCAATCTGGCGCCGGACAGCGACGGCTACCTGTGGCTGCAACCCGGCAAATTCCACGAGAGTTTCTGCCAGGACCTGCAGGCCGACGAGGCGCGGGTGATGGCGGTCACCCAGAAGGCGCCGCTGGCGAGCACGTTCGGTGATGCCGTCAGTGATCCGGCGTGGCGGCACAAGCCGAGCTGGTACCAGGTCTCCAGCGCTGACCACATGATTCACCCTGACAACCAGCGGCGCATGGCGGCGCGCATGCAGCCACGTGCCAGCATCACGCTGGATGCCAGTCATGCATCGCTGGCATCGCAGCCGGTAGCGGTGGCCGAACTGATCACCGAAGCTGCGTCCGACGGACAAGGCTGAGTTTCCCGGTCTTGCCGCGGTGGCGGTGTCCCGGTCAGCCCGGATACCGCTGCCGTGATGCCGCCACGCTGTGCGTTACTTGTTCTGCCGGTCGTGTTCCTGCATGTCTTCATGCAGGATCCGCCGCAGTTCGACGATGGCCGGCGTGGCTTCCTGCACGCTGTGCCCGGACACGATCACCTTCTCCGAATCCGCGTGCGGCAGGTGCGAGCTCCAGTAGGGCACCAGCCCGTCGTCGGTCTTTTCCAGCGGACCATCGGCCTTGGCCCGCGCGATGATCGAGTGGTAGTGCACCTTCGGCGACATCGGCAGGCCGGCCACGGCGCGGACGAAGGGATCGTCCTTGTCCAGATTCTGGATGCTGTTCATCTGGTAGCCGTGCTTGCCGTCGTTGCGATCGATCTGGCCGTCGTTGGCGATGGTGGCGACGTCTTCCAGCACGGTCAGCGGCAACCGCACCAGGCGACCGATCCAGCGGCCCAGGCGGGTGCCCGCCACATCGGTGCCGCGGTGTGGCGTGGCGATGAATACCACGCGCGATACTTCCGGCTCCGGCAGGAAGGTCAGTACCGGTGCGCCCTTGGTACGCAGCAGTTCACGCTGTGCCGGCGTCATCTGCGCAGTCTCCAGCAGGGTGTCGACCAGATGATCGCCGGAAGAGGAGATCATCAGCCGCGCGATCACCCCACCCATGCTATGCCCGACCAGCACCATGTCATGCGAAGCCTGCGCCTTGCCGCTGGGGTCGAAATGCTTGAACACCTCATCCAGCGTGTGGCGCATCGAATCGTGGCTCATCGCGATGGGCATGTTGGTGGGGTAGTAGAACTGCCAGACCTGGAAGTCCTGGCGGATCTCGTCGTCGCGCATCAGCTCGTTGGCGACGTTGACCCAGGCTTCCGGACTGCTGGCCAGGCCATGGATCATCAGCAGCACGCGGCGGTTCGGATCGTAGGGCTGCATCATGTACAGATGCGGCGTGTCGATGCCGCCCTTGCCGCCGAACAGCGAGCGCAGCGACTGGTGGCTGAAGTTGGAGCGCGCCAGCCACAATGCGTAGCCTGCGGTGAAGTTCGCGGCCAATGGCACCTGCTGCCCATGCAGGGTGACTTCCGTGACCTGGTAGGGATCGTGGATCTCCAGTTCCGGCTCGTCGTCGTGCAGCACTTCCCACAGGTTCTTTCCGGAGAAGCGCAGCAGTACCGTCATCGATGGCGACGGCATCTCGCTCCAGCTCTGCGTCACCGGTGTGGCGGCCTGCGCGGCGGGTGTTGTGGCCGGCGGCGTGGTGGCGGTGGTGGCGGTGGTGGCGGCCGGATCCTCCATCACGGCCACCAGTTCGGCACCGAAGCCATCGCGGCGATGCACGCTGCGCAGCGTGCCGGTGAACGACAGCGAGGCCGCCGGTACCAGTTCGGTGGGGGTACGCGTATCCAGCGGCGATGCCTCGCCTGAAGGTGCCAGCACGAAGGTCCAGCGGCCCAGCTGGAAATGACTGGCCTGGCTGTGCACGCGCCCGGTGGCATACGCGTTGTACAACTGCACCGAGGCTTCCTGCACGGCCAGGTTGTAGTAGTCGCGCACCTGGGTCTGGCGGTCTTCGAAACCGCGCTGGTTGGCCGTTCGCTCGGTGAAGAACAGGTAGGCGTAGGCCTGCCGCGCGACCTGCATCCACGCGTCCAGGCGCGGCTGGAAGTCGGCATCCAGTTCGGTGATCGCACTCTTGGCACGGCCGGAGGTGGAGTACTCGCGCTTGGGCGCGGGCAGGGTCATCGCATACTGCAGCCAGAGCTCGGCCAGGCTTGAGCGCTTGTCCTCCTCGCGCACCACGATGCTGCCTTCCATGGCCTCGATGCAGGGCAGGCCAGGCTTGGCGCAGACGCCTTCGTCGAGACCGGCCACGCGCAGGGTTTCCATGGTGGCCGAACTGAGCTTGCCGGTGGTGAGGATGTCGCCGCGCTTCAGGGCGATGTACTGGCCGGGGCTGACCGAGGCCACCTGCACCGACGGCCCGAACTGGCGCAACGTGGCGCAGCCGCCCAGGGTGAGCAACACGGTGATGATGAGGGTCGTGCGGCCGATGAAGCCCAAGCCCGTGGTTGCCATACGATCCTCCTGCGCGGTGGCGCCACTCTAGCGGTCGGCATGTCAAAGCGGAAGATACCGGGCGGTCGGTTTGGAGTGCGGAAGTGCCGCCAACCGGGCGATTCAGGCATTTCCGTGTGACACTGGGGTGAACAGGATGAACGCGGGGCTGCGATGCGATGGCTTGAGACCCGTGTTCCTCCGCCTCTTGCGATGCTGTTGTGTGCCGCCATCGGTTATATGGGCAGCCGATGGCAGCCGGGCGGGGCGTTGCAGCTACCGATGCCTGAGTTGCTTGCGGGTCTGGTGATGGTCTTCGGCGTGGTCTTGAACCTGCTGCCGAAGCTGGCCTTCCGGCGCGTGGGCACCACGGTCAACCCCTTGCGGCCGGCGGCGTCGAGCGTGCTGGTCACGCACGGCGTGTACCGCTACACGCGCAACCCGATGTATCTGGGGCAGGCCACTGTCCTGGCAGGTGCCATGCTGTACCTGCAGAACCTGGCCGCACTGCTGGCTGTGCCGCTGTTCGTGCTGTACATCAACCGGTGGCAGATCGTACCGGAAGAGCGGGCACTGTCGGCCCGCTTTCCTGGGGCGTACGCAGCCTTCCGCCAGCGAGTACGACGCTGGCTGTAGCGCGGGTCAGGCCGTTACGGCGCGATCTGGCACTTCACGGCGGCGGAATAACCTTCGTAATCGTCACCGGCAATCACGTGCAGGGTGTGGCGCTTGTCGATGCGCTTCACGTACGAGGGCTCTTCGGTGTTGGCGTATTCGTTGACCGTGGTCACCGACCAGGTCTTGGCGAGGCGCTTCGGATCGACACCGTTCAAGTAGACGAAGACGCTCTTCTCGCCCTCGGCGACATTCACATCGGCATGGGTGACGGTACCGCCCAACAGGGCGACTGGCGTGGTTTCCGGCTCGAACGTGCCGCCAGGCTTCCTGGCCAGGCCGGCTGCCTGCAGGGCATCGATGGCCTCGGCTTCGCTGAAGTTCGAACCTGCCTTGCAGGCCAGCAGGGCCTCCAGCGTTGCGGTGCCGGCGGGGGCGATGGCAGGCGGCGGGGCTGCGTGGGTAGCCGAGCTCGCGGCCAGAGCGGTCATGACCACGGCGAACGCGGTGTTTCTGGTTCTCATTGCAGGTCCTTCTGTACGTGACGGAGCAGCGCGCCCGGCACCGGGCGCGGAACCGGATTATGGGCCTGCTGATGTTGCCTGCGTGTACAGATCGGATGCGCGACGAAGGCGCAGCGACCTTGCGGGGCCGCTGCGCCATGCCATCAGTTGCTGGCCGCCTTCACCGCTTCTGCGGCGTCGACAATGCCTGGCCCGCAACCCCCCGGGCAGTTTGCTGCGGCGATCGGGCGCGCAGTGCGACGCAGGATGTCCTTGACCTGGTCGGTGGTCTTGGGCACCGGCGCCACCGCCTGCATCAGCGCGACGATGCCGGCGACGTGCGGCGCCGCCATCGAGGTGCCGGACATGAAGTCGAAGGCGTTGTTGCCCACGGTGGACAGGATGCCCTGTGCCGGATGCTGGCGGGTCGGTGCGCAGTTGCTCTGGCTCGGCGGCGTAGCCAATGGCAGGAACTCGCCTACCGACGCACGGCAGGACCAGGTTTCACCACCGGGTGCGGTGATGTGGATGCCTGCGCCGTAGTTGGAGTAGAACGCACGACGACCGCCCTGGTCGTTGGCGGCAACCGCAATCACGCCCTTGCAGTTCGCCGGAGCAAACTCGGACACATCCAGATTGCTGTTGCCGGCGGCGACCACCACGATCGTGCCCTGCGCGGTGATGTCGTCGATTGCATCCTGCTCGGCCGGCGAACAGGCCCGGCGGCCGCCCAGGCTGAGATTGATGACTTCAGCCGGGTTGGCATTGGCCGGGACATTGGGCACGTTGATACCCGCACTCCAGAGCATGCCGTCGATGATGTCGGCGGAACCGCCATTGCCCTGGTTGCCGAGTACGCGTATCGGCACCACTTTCGCGTTGTAGGCCACGCCGGCGACGCCGATCTGGTTGTTGGTCACCGCCGCGACCGTCCCAGCGACGTGGGTGCCGTGTGCAATGCCCGAGGCATCGAAGGCATCGGCGTCGCGTCCGTCGCCATCGTCGGAGCCACCACAGCCGGGATTCATTCCCCCGATGATGCACTGCCAATCGCTGAACGGGCGGGTGGACGAGATCATGTCGTAACCCGGCAACAGGTTCGCCTGCAGGTCGTTGTTGTTCAGATACCCCGAATCGACCACAGCCACCACCACACCCTGGCCGGTGGAGCGGTCCCACGCGGCCGGCAGGCGCGCACCACTGGTCGGATTGCTGTAGTGCCACTGCTCGCCGTAGCGCGGATCGTTCGGTGTGGCGAACGCGCTCATCATGTAGTTCGGCTGCACATACTCGACGTCCGGATCGTCGGCGATGCGCTGCATCAGGATCTGCGCTTCCGGAAGATCCAGTGCCTTGTCCGTGGTGACAACGTCGGCGCCACCGCCCATGCGGCGCTGGTGGGTCACGGCTGGGGCCGGCGCAGCGCCGATCGAGCGCTTGCTGCGTTGCTGGATGCCGAGGCGCTTCTTCAGCGCATCCTGTGCGGTGGTGGCCGAAACGCGCTTGCTGCTGCCATCCCGGTACTTGACGATGAAACTGCTGTACTGCTCGTTGCTGGCCATGCCTCGCGTCCATACCCGTTCGGTGGGTTGGGCGAAGGCGGGGGCGCTGACCAGAACCAGGGTGATGGCGCTGGCAAGGGAAACCCGAAGCGACGTACGCATGGATACAGTTCCTTTGTGAAAGATGTGTCGAACAGGCCGTGCCCCTCGGGCGCGGCTTCATGTGAAGGGTGCGGGTGCTCCGTGGTCTCCTCTTGATGGCGACCAGGGACGAACGGCTTCGCGGACACATCCCCCCCAATGGGAGGCTGGGAAAATTCTGAAGTGATTTAGTGATGTCGAAGGTGAGAGAAGATGCGCGGTGTCGACATTGCTTGACGGCATCGAATCGCGACTGCGCCTGGGCGGTGAACTCCGCGGCGAGGCGAGGCGGGCAATAAAAAAGCCCGGAAACCCACGTTGGTGGAATTTCCGGGCTTCTCCGGTCCTTGACGAACCGTTCGTTGGTGGAGGTGGGCGGAATTGAACCGCCGTCCGGAGGCACTCCATCCCCAGCACTACATGCTTAGCTCACCGTTGAATCTCATCCCCGAGCAGCACGGTGTGCAAAGCGCACCCGGGAACCAGCCTGTTGTGTTCTAGTGCCGGACTGACAGGCAGCCGCCCAGCGCGATTCCATGATAATGACTCTACGCTGCGAGCATGGACACAAGCAGTTTCGAGGCTCCGCCTAAGTCGGCAGAAGGTCACGCACCGCAGTTTTTAGGCTGCGAGAGCGACCGGAGCGTAGTTGTCGTCGTTGGCAACTAGAGTTTTGCAGCTGGATTTACGAGGAAAGCTACCCCCTCGGCATGCGCCAGGCGACTTCACAACCCCCGTCGAAACCAATGCACCCCCGGTTTCTTCAAGTGCTGCAAGGCTTTGGGGCCAATGCCGGCAAAAAAGCTGACACTGACCCTGCCCAACGAAACGGATCTTACGGCAATCTTCCTGAACAGTCACGCCCGCAACTGCGAGGCGCCTGAGCTGTTCAGTCCTCGGTACCGGTGTCCAGCACCGGGCTGACGAGGGCCCTCAGCGGATCCCAGATAGCCGCCGCCCTGGCGCCGGCGTCGGGAACCATCGATGGGACCATCGGCCATACTTCTTGGCTGTGATCGTCCAGTCCCGGTGCTCCATCTGCCGGGTCACCCACATCACGTTGTCGCCGACGCTGAGCGTGGAACTGCTCCTGGGGTCGTGGGGGACGAATCCGTCGACGGTGGCGGTATGGGTGCGCTGGGCCTTCAGGGCGTCGATCGTCGGCTGCAGCAGCTGCGCCTCACACATGCCGGGCTAGGTCTTTGAGGCCTTCGTCTTGCCCATGACCCAGGCGCGTCGGATATTGGCCGTGCCCTTGCGCCAATCGATGTCCGACTAACAAAGACCGATCATTTCCGAGGTGCGCAGACCCGTTGCGAAGTTGAACAGGCAGTAATTACGGACCTGGTCCTCGCGGCAGGCCGCCAGGATCGATGGGACATCCTCGGGGATCGCAGCCACGGGACGAAAGCATGCATGGAAGGGCCGCTACACCAATCACGTGTTGACACGATTGTTCAGGATTGATAAGAGTTCAGCTGTTGGTGGAGAAGGCAAGGCAGCAATTGGTCCAAGGAGAGTTCTTAGAGTTCTGGATGTTAAAGAGGGCCTACTAAAGCAAAGGAGTGCATATGAAGGGCAAAGGTATATTGCTGGCAGTGGTGGCGAGCGCGGTATTTTTTCGGCTTACTCCCAGACGGTCACTCTGCCGCCGGTTAGGGTCACAGCGCCAAAAGTGGGAGGGGGACAGTTTAGCTGTCTCGGAACCGCATGTGCTGGTGCAGTGAATCAGGAGTCATTCGCAGCCAATCAGCGGTTTCTAGAGGAGCATGCGCGATATCCTGATGAGCTGCCGGAACTCGATCAGCAGCAAGTCTGCAGGGCGATGCGCGCAAGCCGCCCCGCAAACTGTGATTACGGGTCCCCACCGTCTGTGCCTGGATTCAGTCCTGGATGGGTGCCAAATGGGTGTGGCACTGGGCCTCGTGCAAATTGGTTTCTGGGGCGCGCGCTTTCGCAATCCAATTCGTCAACTTATTCGGGGGATCTGAATGCCCCGTTTGCAGGTGTGAGTTTTCTCGCTGCATGTAATGGCCATGATGCCTGTTGGGGCAGTGCGATGCATCGAGGTACCTGTGATGTTCAATTCCGAGGAGCGATGGAGTCCGCTTGTTCAGGGCAGTCGAATCCCGACTCTTTCAATATTTGCATGGGTTATGCAGGAATGTATCACGGGGCCGTATCGACTACGAGTGGATCAAACGAAGCGTACGCAAAGGCGATTAGTGAGAATACTTGTGCTGCCTGGGTCCATGACATGAAAGCAAATGGATGTGCACCATGAGCATTAAATTTGGCGCGAAGTTCGCTATTGTTTCAGTGATATCAGCAGGTCTTTTAATTGCTTGTGGGCCGCCGGCGGAGCAGGTAGCTAGCAAGGCTGAGCTGCGTCCCAGTGATTCTGGGTCTGGATCTGAAAAATTGCTTGGGGAGAGCGGGAACTCTACTTTCAAGTGGGATGGTGACTCTTCACTATCTGCGGAGCAACGTGAATATTTGGCCGATCTCTCGATCCGATACAATGGAATTTTCGCAGGTCTGGAGGGAAGGTCGATGCGTGAGGTAGAGGCTTTGGGTTTCCCCTCTGCCAAAGAATGGTTGGACGCGAAAAATCTCACGGACGATGAGCTTCTCAATAGGGCTCGGCAGGGGGATGTTAAGGCGAAAGCCTTTTATGTCGATAGGGGGATGTTTAAGCTTGAGAGCTTGGTGTCATCTTCTGGAGCTGAAAATATTAGTGAGGTTTTCCAGGCTTCGCCCGCTGCTCGTGATGAATATCAGAAATTGGCGATTGATACACAGGTTTCTGCTGCCGAGATTCTCAAATTTCATCCCAGCCCCTTCGCTGCATACTTGTTTGGACGGACCAGCGCTGTGACTGGCGGGATGGAATTCCCTATTGCCGCTTCAATCGCAGTTGCCGGTGATTTGGGTGACGCGAGGTCGGCCGCATTGCTCCAAGCTTATTCGAGCAAGGTCGGGGCAATGGATCCGGGTGCTGTAATGAGTAGCTATAAGAGTATGTGCAGTATTGCGGGATTGAAATAAGGTTTGTATGCAAACTTTCGTTGTTCTGATTCTATTTCATTTGACAGTCTTGACAATGTCAATGCCCGCTCTTGCCCGCTTCCGGCAGGGGGTGGGCATATTTCGCCAGCGTTTCGGCGTTGGTGCTTTTGTCTGTCGCCCCAATCTTTGCGGCCTTTTTTGCTGTAAACAGCGCGCCTTACTTTAATTTGTACATCCCTGTTGCAGTTCTGGCTGGCTTGCTCTATGTGGCAAGCTTCTTGTCGTCGGTGGTGTCTGTTTTCCTGTATTTCACGCGGGCTCGCGGCTCTGTTCATTGACCGGGGGGAGTAATGTCATTGCAGACGCGAGCGTTTGCCGATCGGAGGTCGGCTGCCAGAACAGTCACGCGGGTGACCGTCCGGCCCCTGCTGTTTGGCGCGTTGCCATCCCTCGGGACGCCGTGCTCGAATTTCTGGGCGCTACTCCACGGGGTCTCATGGTCGTTTCCGTCTGCCCCGGCAGGATGTGGCTGGAATGGGCAGGTGCGCTTGCCGTAGCCGTTCTGGCGATGCAGGCGTGGCCCGCCGCAGCGACCGATTCCCCGCGCCCGACGGCGGAGGTGGGCTACAGCCCTTTGCTGGACCTGTTCAACCTGCTCGACAACCTGCCGGATTGGTTGCCGGGATACACCTCGTCGCTCTACAAGAACGCCTGGCAGCAGCGCTTTGGTCTGGACGAACGGGACCCCGCACTGTTCGGCGCCTACGCAGGCTTCCGCCGGCGCACTTCTGCCTTGGCACAGGATCATGAGGCTACGGCCGTGCTTGTCGACCGGCTGTTCGCTGGCGCAGAGAAGAGCCCCTGGCGATCTACTGGGGCAGTATCGGTTTGAGCATGAGCTGCGCGGTGGCATGTTGTCGGCTGAATCGTCCTGGTACACCCAGCCACATGCAGACCTCGCGGCGAAGGCCCTCGCGGCAGCGTTCCCGGCAACAGGTCCTGCACCAGGGCTGCAGGCTGATCCGTTGTTGAAGGCAGCGGCATCGGTCTGTGCTCAAGTCAGGCCGCAATAGCGCCGAAGGTTGAAGCGGGCCGGCGTAGGGGCGGGCAGGCTTGATAGCATCCAGAATCCTGAGGTGGAACCGTTGGAAGGACGCCATGACGCTTGACGTTGCAGTAACGGATGCACCCAGCGACGAAGCGCTGGAGGTGATTGGCACTGGCTTGGATCAGTTCAATCTTGACGCTGCCGGTTACGCCGATCGGCGAACGCTGGCGGTGCTGGTCACCGATCCGGCCAGTGGCGAGGTGGTGGGGGGCCTTACCGGGCGAACCTCACTGGGCCTGTGGTTCGTGGATCTGTTCCATCTGCCAGCGGCCTATCGCGGCAACGGGCTGGGATCGCGCGTGCTGAAGGCCGCAGAGGATGAAGCACGGCGTCGTGGTTGCCGTTCCGGCGTGCTGTACACCCTCAGCTTCCAGGCGCCCGACTTCTATGTGAAGCATGGATGGGTCGTGTTCGGCCGGGTGCCATGCGATCCGGTCGGCACATGCAGGGTGTTCCTCAGCAAGGACCTGTCAGTGGGGTGAGTGCTGCGGGCGAGCCGCGCGTCCTGTCAATCCGCAACTTGTTGTAGAGCGTCTGTCATAGCGGATTGCTAACTTCGTGGGCACGAATTTGCGACACACTGGCGACGACCATCCAGGCCAGGACAGACACGGAGACGGTGGGTGACCGATGCAAGCCAACAACGCAGCCTGCGGCAGCTGATCGGGCCGGTCGGAGCCGATTACCAGCGACGCGCGTTGCCGCCGGGCTGGGTATGGGCGGTGCTGGCGGTGCTGCTGGCGGCCACCTGGGTGACCGAGTTGCCGGCCACGGCCGCTGCAGCACTGGTCGCCAGCGCGGTGGTGGTGCACTGGTCGCAGCGTGGTCGCATCCATTGGCTGGGGTGGCGCCTGCCGGGCCTGGCGGTGCTGGCGGCCCTGTTGTGGGGGCCGGAAGTGCTGTCGCAGTGGTTCGAGCACGGGCTGGCCGTGGTGCTGATGTCGCTGGCCAGCCTGAGCATTGGTGTGCACGTGTGGCAGTCGCGACAGATGGCCCGCCAGCTGCAGGGCGCGGCCGACGCGCTGGACGATGCCCAGCTGCTGGCGTTGCTGCCGGCTGATGCCGCACAGCTGGCCCAGCAGTGGCGCTCGGGCGATGATCGTTACGCGCCGGAGCTGGCAGTGGTGATGCACCTGGCGGTGATGCACGCGGCACTGGCGCCGCGGGTGCGCAGGCAGGGCATGCTGGCGGGGTGACCAGCGTCTTGTAGAGCCGAGCCTGCGCTCGGCTGCTCTTCTTTCCGAAGCCGAGCGTGGCTCGGCTTTACAGAAAGCCAAAGCAGTCGAGCATGGCTCAACCCTACAGGGTGATGCGCAACCGCCTTACGCGTCGCGGTTGCCGCGACGCATGACACGCTGCTTCTCGATCGCCCAGTCGCGGTCCTTGGCGGCATCGCGCTTGTCGTGGGTCTGCTTGCCCTTGGCCAGCGCGACTTCGAGCTTGATCTTGTTCTTGCTCCAGTACATCGCGGTGGGCACGATCGTGTAGCCATCGCGCTCGACCTTGCCAACCAGCTTGTCGATCTCGCTCCGGTGCAGCAGCAGCTTGCGATCGCGCCGGTCGTTGGCCACGACATGGGTCGAGGCCTGGATCAACGGCGTGATCTGCGCGCCGATCAGGAAGATCTCACCATCCTTCACGTAGGCGTAGGCGTCGACGATGTTGCCGCGGCCAGCACGGATCGACTTCACCTCCCAGCCCTGCAGGGCCAGGCCGGCTTCGAAGCGGTCTTCGATGTGGTACTCGTGGCGGGCACGCTTGTTCAACGCGATGGTTTTGTTGGCCGTCGCGCTCTTTGCTTTATCCTTGCCGCTGTTCTTGCTCATTTCCGTATTGTCTCCGATTCGGGCCCGCCCGGTCGATTGCCGAAACGTCCTGTATTCATGCCTACTATCCGCCGCAGCGCCCTGGTCGAACATTCGGCCGCGCGCATGTTCGACCTGGTCAATGATGTCCAGGCCTATCCGCGCCGTTTCCGCTGGTGTTCGGCTGCCCAGATCCTGGAGCAGGGCGAGGACCGACTGGTAGCGCGCCTGGATCTGGGCCTGGGCTCGTTCAGCACCTGGTTCCAGACTGAAAACACCCTGCAGCGCCCGCACAGCATCGACATGCAGCTGCGCGATGGCCCGTTCAAGCAGCTGCATGGCCGCTGGGAGTTCCATGCGCTGGCCGAAGATGCCTGCAAAGTCACCCTGACCCTGGACTTCGAGCCCAGTTCGCGCCTGCTGGGGCCGGCGCTGGCGTTGGGCTTCCAGAGCCTGGCCGACCGCATGGTCAACGACTTCATCCGCGTTGCCGACGAGGCCTGAGCAATGATCGAGGTCGAGGTGGTGCTGGCCTGGCCGCAGCGGGTGCTCTCGCGCCGGTTGCAGCTGGACGAGGGCGCGACCGTGGCCGAGGCCATTGCCGCTGCTGCGCTGGAAGGCAGTGCCGGCTGCCCGGCGGCGGCCGTGCATGGGGTACTGGCTCGCCCGCAGCAGGTACTGCTGGATGGCGACCGCATCGAGCTGCTACGCCCGTTGCAGGCCGACCCCAAGGACAACCGCCGACGTCGCGCGCTCGGCGGTTGATTCCTGCCGCCCGTCCGTGCGGACGGGCAGGGGGCGTCAGCGACCCTTCTTCTTCTTGTCCTTCGGCAGATTGCGGCCGAACTGGCGCACGGTCTGCTGGGCCAGGGCCTTGTCGTTACCCGGGAAGTAATCGCCTTCCCAGCGGGTCACGTTGTCATTGTCGAAGAACACGGTGAAGTTCTTCACCTCGGTACGGCCCAGGCGGTTCACGCGCTGGCTGGAGGTGTAGTCCCAGCGCTGGGCGTGGAACGGGTCCGGAATGGACGGGGTGCCCAGCAGCGCAGTGACCTGCTGCTTGCTCTGCCCGACCTGCAGCTTGGCCACGGCATCTTCCCGGATCAGGTTGCCCTGATAGATGGGTTGCTTGTAGATGATGCCGCACCCGGTGGTGGACAGGGCGACGGCGGCGACCAACAGGAGATTGCGCATCGGGACTGGCGGTTGGGGAAATCAAACCGATGATACACTCCCGGCGTGCCACCGCGACCCAATCCGAGGCAGCTGGCGCTAAATCGCCAATGAACGGAGACCTATGGAAACCCACGACCTGCGAAAAGTCGGCCTGAAGGTGACCCATCCACGGATGCGGATCCTGGCGCTGCTTGAACAGCGCAATGCCCAGCACCACATGACCGCCGAAGATATCTACCGCCAGCTGCTCGAGCATGGCGACGAGATCGGCCTGGCGACGGTCTACCGGGTGTTGACCCAGTTCGAGGCCGCCGGTCTCGTGCTCAAGCACAATTTCGAAGGCGGCCAGGCCGTCTACGAGCTGGACCGTGGCGGCCACCATGACCACATGGTCGACGTGGACAGCGGCAAGATCATCGAGTTCGAGAGCCACGAGATCGAGGAGCTGCAGCGCAAGATCGCTGCCGACCACGGCTACGAGCTGGAAGAGCACTCGCTGGTGCTGTACGTGCGCAAAAAGCGCAAGTAAGCCGTTCCGGCCAGCCGTAGTGCGACGAAACCCCGGGCTTGCCCGGGGTTTTTCGTTGCTTACGGTAGATCCACGCCATGCGTGGATGGCCCCATGAGCACCTCAAGATCGACCGCCTCGGCCATGGCCCGGTTACCCGCATCGCCCGGGTGCAGGTGGTCACCGGAGTCGTAGGCGGCCGCCATCCGTGACGGATCGGCCGGGTCCCGCAGCGCGGCGTCCAGGTCGATCACCGCGTCAAAAGGGCTGTCCGTGCGCAGCCACGCATTGAGCTGCCGGCGCAGGACATCCTTGTCCGGGTGGTAGTAGTCATCCAGCGGCGTGTCGGGCAGGGCGCCGGCGAACGGTGCCAGGGTGGCGCCTACGATCCGGATACCTCGGCCTCGGGCCTGCTCGGCCAGGGCGCGATACCCCGCCTGTAGTTCGGCCAGCGTGGGCCGGGCCTGGTTGCGGGCGAACGCGGTGCCAGGCCAGCTGATGTCGTTGATGCCGATCAGCACGATCACACTGGCCACGCCGGGCTGATCCAGTGCATCGCGCTGCAAGCGGGCCAGAACCGACTCACCCATGCCGTCGCGCAGCAGCCGCCCCCCGGATATACCGGCGTTGACCACGGCGATGCCCCGCGGTGCCAGACGCGCGGCCAGGTGGTCGGTCCAGCGCTGGTCCTGGTCGAGGCTGGCGGTGGCGCCGTCGGTGATCGAGTCGCCGATCACCACCACGCTACGTGCGCGGGCGGCGGCCTCGACCTCGATGCCGGCCAGGAACAGGCGGGCAGTGGTGCTGCTGGCCGCGCTCAGAGCCTGGGCCCTGCTCTGGTCGCCGGGCGCAGTCCAACTGGTCTGGCGGCCTTCCCAATGGAACGTCTGCACCGGCGTCGGCCCCGGCACGAAGACACTGACCTGCAGTGCCTGCCGGTCATCCGTGACCAGTGGCAGCGGGTCGCTCAGCCGTTCCTGCCCGGGGGAGATCAGCACCCCGGGCTGGCCGTCGAAACTGAGCGGCTGCGGTGTGTCCCCCGCCCGGGCAGCCACGCTCGCTGCCCCGATCCGCAGCGGCTGGGTGCCGTAAGCATTGCTCAGCCGCACCCGCAGCCGAGGCCCGCCCAGGCTGATGCGCGCGGTCTGGCGGAAGGTCTGGTCATGCAACGTGGCCGGGACCAGGGTCGGGAATAGAAAATCCGCGCCCCAGACCGGTTGCGGGCTGGCCTGCCAGCTGGCAACCCAGTGCGGGGCGGATGCGGCACTGGCGACACCGGACAGGGCGAGCAGGGCGGTGGCGGTGAGGTGGCTCAAGCGGTTCATCGGGCGGTCCCGGGTGGAGGGACCACCATGGTGATTCCGTGGTTATCTGTGAACTAGACTGCGCATGGATAATCATCTGTGAACTGGATTCATTGCCATGGCGCGACCTGACATCAACCGATCCGGCGAGCTGGAAGTGTTCGTGCGGGTGATCGAGACCGGTGGCTTCTCCGCCGCCGCCCGCACCCTGGACATGACGCCGTCGGCGGTGAGCAAGCTGGTGGCGCGGCTGGAACAGCGGCTGGGGACGCGCCTGCTGCAGCGTTCCACCCGCCAGCTGCAGCTGACTCCGGAGGGCTGCGCGTTCTACGAGCGCGGCCTGCGTGTGCTGGCCGACCTGGAGGAGGCCGAGCGCTGCGCCAGTGCCCACGCCGAGCCGCGTGGACGGCTGCGGGTCAACTCCAATGTGCCGTTCGGCCAGCATTTCCTGTTACCGCTGCTGCCGGCGTTCCTGGAGCGCAACCCGCAGGTGGGCGTGGACCTGACCCTCAACGACGAGGTGATCGACCTGCTGGAGCAACGTACCGATGTGGCGGTGCGGGCCGGGCCGCTGAAGAGCTCCAGCTTGGTGGCGCGGCGGCTGGGCGCGACGCGGATGATGATCGTGGCCGCGCCGGCCTACGCGCAGCGGCATGGGCTGCCGCGCGACGCTGAGGAGCTGCAGTCGCACAATCGGCTGGACATCGGCCACGCGCGGGCGATGCAGGGCTGGCCATTGCTGCAGGACGGTCGCGAACGGATGCTGCTGCCCAGTGGCAATGCCCGCGCCAGCAACGGCAACGCGCTGCGGCAGCTGGTGCTGGGGGGGCTGGGCATGGCGCGGCTGGCGGCGTTCCAGGTGCAGGAGGACATCGCCGCGGGGCGCCTGCTGCCGGTGCTGGAGGAGGCCAATCCCGGTGACCTGGAAGAGGTGCACGCGGTGTTCCTGGGGCAGGGCGGCTACCTGCCGCTGCGGGTGCGCGCGTTCCTGGATTACCTGGTGGAGAACGTGGATCTGGAGCGGCCGTTGGGGTGATATGCGCCGCGCCGGTGCGCGTAGCCGAGCGTGGGCTCGGCTCTACATGTCGGTTCCGTTTTTTTTGGGGGGGGCGGCTGTAGAGCCGAGCCTATGCTCGGCTCAATGTGCCAGCAGCTTGCGCGCAGCGGCGCGCGCTTCCTTGCTCACTTCCACGCCGCCGAGCATGCGTGCCAGCTCTTCCTCGCGCGCCTTGCTGTCCAGTTTTTCCACTGCGCTCTGGGTCATGCCTTCCACCGGCGCCTTGCTGACCCGGTAATGGGCATGGCCCTTGGAAGCGACCTGCGGCAGGTGGGTCACGCACAGCACCTGGCGCTTCTCGCCGAGGGCGCGCAGCTTCTGGCCGACAATGTCGGCCACGGCGCCACCGATGCCGGAGTCGACCTCGTCGAACACCATGGTCGGCACCGCATCCAGGTCCAGCGCGGCCACTTCGATAGCGAGCGAGATACGCGACAGTTCACCGCCCGAGGCGACCTTGCGCAAGGCGCGCGGCGGTTGGCCGGCGTTGGCGGCGACCAGGAACTCCACGCGTTCGGCGCCCTGCGGGTCCGGCTTGCCGGCGTCCTGCGGTTCCAGCTCGATCAGGAACTGGCCGCCGCCCATGCCCAGCTCGGCGATGATGCCGGTGGTGGTGGCCGACAGTTCGGCAGCAGCGCTGCGACGGCTGGCGGTCAGCACTTCAGCCTGCACACGCCAGGCGGCGGCGGCCTTGTCGATCTCGCCGGCCAGGCGCTGCAGGCGTTCGTCGGCGCCGCGCAGCTGCTCCACTTCGGCGTGCATGCGCTCGCGCTGCGCGCCCAGCTCGTCCATTGGCACGCGGTGCTTGCGGGCCAGGTCGTGCAGGCGGCCGAGACGGCGCTCGTTCTCTTCGAACTGCTCCGGGTCGGCATCGAGGTCGTCGTGCACCCGGTCCAGCAGCGACAGGGCTTCATGCAGCTGGATCGAGGCGTTCTCGATCAGGCCGTCCACCTCGCCCAGGCGCGGGTCGTGTTCGATCAGGCGCGACAGCTCGTGGCGCACCTGCTGCAGCAGGTCCAGCGCGGAGCTCCCGTCATCGCCGTTGAGCTGGTTGCTGGCGGCCTGGCAGGCGCTCAGCAGGGCGCTGGCGTGGGCCTGGCGGCGATGGCTGGCACCGAGCGCCACGATCGACTCCGGCTCCAGGTCTTCGCGGTCCAGTTCGCGCAGCTGGTGCTCCAGGAAGCCGATCCGGTCACTCACGTCGCCCTGTTGCGACAGCGCCAGCGATTCATCGACCAGTGCCTGCCATGCGGCCGCGGCGCGGCGCACCTGGCGGCGCTCGTTCTCGTTGCCGGCATAGGCATCCAGCAGGGCCAGCTGTGACGGGCGCGTCAGCAGGGCCTGCTGTTCGTGCTGGCCGTGGATCTCCACCAGCAACGAGGCCAGGTCGCCCAGCTGGGCCAGGGTCACCGGGCGGCCATTGATCCACGCCCGCGAACCGCCGTCGGCACGGATCACGCGGCGCAGCTGGCATTGTTCTTCGTCGTCCAGCTCGTTGTCGGCCAGCCACTGGCGCGCGGCCTGCAGCTGGTCCAGCGCGAACTCGGCCGAAAGCTCGGCGCGCGCGGCGCCGTGGCGGACCACGCCGCTGTCGGCGCGCAGGCCGGACAGGAAGCCCAGCGCGTCGACCATCAGCGACTTGCCGGCGCCGGTCTCGCCTGAAACCACGGTCATGCCTGGCCCGAACTCCAGTTCGGTGGCGCGGACGACGGCAAAATCCTTGATCGAAAGATGTCTGAGCATGGGTAAGGGGGTATCAGCAGCCGCGCAACGCTAGCACGTGGGCGAGGGAGGTCCAATGACTTGCCAAGGTGATGCGCCGCCATTATCTAGTGTCCGTGTCTCACAGGTTGATTCCATGCACGGTTCTCCCGACCAGCTTGCCCCGCGTGCGCGCCATCTGCTGCGCACGCTGATCGCGCGTTACATCCAGGACGGTGAGCCGGTCGGCTCGCAGACGCTGGCGCGCGTGGCCGGCCTTGAGGTCAGCCCGGCCACCATCCGCAACATCCTCGGCGACCTGGAGGACCTGGGGCTGCTGGCCTCGCCGCACACCTCGGCCGGGCGCGTCCCGACCGCACACGGCTACCGGGTGTTCGTCGACAGCCTGCTGCAGATGCAGCCGCCGGGTGAGGGTGAGCTGGCCCGGTTGCGCCAGGAACTGGCCGGCGGTGGCAGCACCCAGGCCCTGCTCGGCAGCGCCTCGGAGCTGCTGTCGGCCATGAGCCACTTCGTCGGCGTGGTCAGCGCGCCGCGGCGCGAGCAGTTCGCCTTCCGCCAGATCGATTTCGTGGCGCTGGACGGGCGCCGGGTGCTGGCGATCCTGGTGTTTGCCGACAACGAGGTGCAGAACCGGGTCATCGAGACCCGCCAGGAGTTTGCGCCGGGCCAGCTGGAGCAGGTGGCCAACTACCTCAATGCGCATTTCGCCGGCCTGCCGATGGCCGAGATCCGCACCCGCCTGCTGCTGGAACTGCGCGACGCCCGGTCCGAGCTGGAGCAGCTGCTGGCGTACAGCATCGAGCTGGCCGAGCAGGCCCTGCAGCCGGCGGCCGACGACATGCTGGTGGCTGGCCAGACCCGCCTGATGGGGGTGCAGGACCTGTCCGACCTGGAGCGCCTGCGTGAACTGTTCGAGCTGTTCTCCAGCAAGCGCGAGATCCTGCAGCTGCTGGAGCGGACCATCCAGGCGCCGGGCGTGCGCATCTTCATCGGCGAGGAGACCGGGATGATGCCGCTGCAGGGCGTCTCGCTGGTCACCGCCCCGTACACCGCCAACGGCCAGGTGCTGGGCGTGCTGGGCGTGATCGGCCCCAAGCGGATGGCCTACGACCGCATGATCCCGCTGGTGCAGGCCACCGCCGATGTGCTCGGCGCGGCCTTTTCACCCGCCGGGCGCACTCCCGGAACATCCGACGCTTGAAACGCAGCATCCCGCCCACACTAGGGTGGGTGGAGGCGGAGAGTGACCGCCAGGGACCCAGACATGAACCACGAACAGCCAGATATCGAATCCCAGCAGAGTGCCGCTGATGCGGCTGCCGCCGCCGGCGTCAACGACGAAGTGGAGCGCCTGCGCGCCGAGGTCGAGCAGATCAAGGCCGATGCGCTGCGTGAGCGCGCCGACCTGGAGAACCAGCGCAAGCGCGTGGCCCGTGACATCGAGCAGGCCCGCAAGTTCGCCAACGAGAAGCTGCTCGGCGAGCTGCTGCCGGTGTTCGACAGCCTGGATGCCGGCCTGAAGGCCGCCGGCGACGACCCGCACCCGCTGCGCGAAGGCCTGGAGCTGACCTACAAGCAGCTGCTGAAGGTGGCCGCCGACAACGGTCTGGTCCTGCTGGACCCGACCGGCCAGCCGTTCAACCCGGAACACCACCAGGCCATCAGCCAGGTGCCGGCCCCGGGCGCCGCCCCGGGCAGCGTGGTGACCGTGTTCCAGAAGGGCTACCTGCTCAACGAGCGCCTGCTGCGGCCGGCGCTGGTGGTGGTGGCCGCCGATTGATTGACCGGGCCGGGTGATGCCCGGCCCCGGTCGTGCCAGGCCATGCCTGGCAAGGTTTTCCAGGCGCTGAACACAGCGTTCGGGAGATGGCTTGAATGTTCCACGAGCCTCCCCCACATCGTATTCATCCACCGGCCGAGCGGCCGGACTGACCCCAACAAGCATCCTCAGGAGTCTCCCCCATGGGCAAGATCATTGGTATCGACCTCGGCACCACCAACTCGTGCGTGGCGATCATGGACGGCGGCAAGGCCCGCGTCATCGAGAATTCGGAAGGCGATCGCACCACCCCGTCGATCGTCGCCTACACCAAGGACGGCGAAGTCCTGGTCGGCGCCTCGGCCAAGCGCCAGGCCGTGACCAACCCGAAGAACACCTTCTACGCGGTGAAGCGCCTGATCGGCCGCAAGTTCACCGACGCCGAAGTGCAGAAGGACATCGCCCACGTCCCGTACGGCATCCTCGCCCATGACAATGGCGATGCCTGGGTGTCGACCAGCGACGGCAAGAAGATGGCCCCGCAGGAAATCTCGGCCAAGGTGCTGGAAAAGATGAAGAAGACCGCCGAGGACTTCCTCGGTGAGAAGGTCACCGAAGCGGTCATCACCGTGCCGGCCTACTTCAACGACAGCCAGCGCCAGGCGACCAAGGACGCCGGCCGCATTGCCGGTCTGGACGTCAAGCGCATCATCAACGAGCCGACCGCGGCCGCGCTGGCCTATGGCCTGGACAAGGGCGACAACAAGGATCGCAAGATCGTGGTGTACGACCTGGGCGGCGGCACCTTCGACGTCTCGGTGATCGAGATCGCCAACGTCGACGGCGAAAAGCAGTTCGAAGTGCTGGCCACCAACGGCGACACCTTCCTGGGCGGCGAAGACTTCGACAACCGCGTCATCGAGTACCTGGTTGAAGAGTTCAACAAGGACCAGGGCATCGACCTGCGCAAGGATCCGCTGGCCCTGCAGCGCCTGAAGGATGCTGCCGAGCGCGCCAAGATCGAGCTGTCCAGCGCCCAGCAGACCGAAGTGAACCTGCCGTACGTCACCGCTGACGCCTCGGGTCCGAAGCACCTGAACATCAAGCTGACCCGCGCCAAGCTGGAAGCGCTGGTGGAAGACCTGATCAAGAAGTCGATCGAGCCGTGCCGCGTCGCCCTGAACGATGCCGGCCTGCGTTCGAGCGACATCAGCGAAGTGATCCTGGTCGGTGGCCAGACCCGCATGCCGAAGGTGCAGCAGGCGGTGACCGAGTTCTTCGGCAAGGAACCGCGCAAGGACGTCAACCCGGACGAAGCCGTGGCACTGGGTGCTGCGATCCAGGGCGGCGTGCTGGGTGGCGACGTCAAGGACGTGCTGCTGCTGGACGTGACCCCGCTGTCGCTGGGCATCGAGACCATGGGCGGCGTGTTCACCAAGATCATCGAGAAGAACACCACCATCCCGACCAAGGCCTCGCAGGTGTTCTCCACCGCCGAGGACAACCAGTCGGCCGTGACCGTGCACGTGCTGCAGGGTGAGCGCGAACAGGCCCGCTTCAACAAGTCGCTGGCCAAGTTCGACCTGTCCGGCATCGAGCCGGCCCCGCGCGGCCTGCCGCAGGTGGAAGTGTCCTTCGACATCGACGCCAACGGCATCCTGCACGTGTCGGCCAAGGACAAGAAGACCAACAAGGAACAGAAGGTCGAGATCAAGGCCGGTTCGGGCCTGTCCGAGGAAGAGATCGCGCGCATGGTCGCTGACGCGGAAGCCAACCGCGAAGAAGACAAGAAGTTCCAGGAACTGGTGCAGGCCCGCAACCAGGCCGACGCCCTGATCCACGGCACCCGCAGCGCCATCACCGAGCACGGCAGCAAGGTCGGCGGCGAAGTGATCGGCAAGGTCGAGGCGGCACTGGCCGACCTGGAAACCGCGATGAAGGGTGACGACAAGGCACAGATCGAAGCCAAGTCGAAGGTGCTGGAAGAAGCCGGTCAGTCGCTGTTCGCTGCCGCTTCGGCCGACCAGGGCGGTGCTGCCCCGGGTGCCGACGCCGGCAATGCAGGCAAGGCGCAGGATGACGTGGTCGACGCCGAGTTCACCGAAGTCAAGGACGACAAGAAGTCCTGATCCGGACCGACACGGGACGCTGGCCACCAGCGTCCCGTTGTCGCATCAGGGTCCTGACCGCCCACCGGCGTGTCGGGGCGCCCGACGCAAGAGCGGACCTGGTTCCGCTCTTCCGCTTTGACGAATCCCGACTTTCCGGAACCCGATTCACGATATGAGCAAGCGCGATTACTACGAAGTGCTGGGCGTTGCCCGCACCGCCACCGACGACGAGCTGAAGAAGGCCTACCGTCGCTGCGCGATGAAGTTCCACCCGGACCGCAACCCGGGTGATGCGGCGGCCGAAGCCTCCTTCAAGGAGTGCAAGGAAGCCTACGAAGTGCTGTCCGACGGCAACAAGCGCCGCATGTACGACAGCCACGGCCATGCCGCGTTCGAGCACGGCATGGGTGGCGGCGGCGGTCCGGGCGGCCCGGACATGAACGATATCTTCGGCGATATCTTCGGCAACATCTTTGGTGGCGGCGGCGGTGGTCCGCGCCAGGCCCGTCGCGGTGCCGACATCGGCTACGTGATGGAGCTGGACCTGGAAGAAGCCGTGCGCGGCGTCGAGCGCCGGATCGAGATCCCGACCCTGGCCGAGTGTGGCGACTGCGATGGCAGTGGCTCGGAAGACGGCAAGGTCGAGACCTGCAACGTCTGCCATGGCCGTGGCCAGGTGCGCATCCAGCGCGGCATCTTCGCCATGCAGCAGGCCTGCCACAACTGCGGCGGCCGTGGCCAGATCATCGCCAAGCCCTGCAAGACCTGCCACGGCAATGGCCGTGTCGAGGAAGACAAGGTGCTGTCGGTGAAGGTGCCGGCCGGCGTCGATACCGGTGATCGCATCCGCCTGCAGGGCGAGGGCGAAGCCGGCCCGGCCGGTACGCCGCCGGGTGACCTGTACGTGGAAGTGCGCGTGCGTGAGCATGCGATCTTCCAGCGCGATGGCGACGACCTGCACTGCGAAGTGCCGATCCGCATCTCGCAGGCCGCACTGGGCGACACCGTGCGCGTGGCCACGCTGGGCGGCGAGGCGGAGATCCGCATCCCGGCCGAGACCCAGACCGGCAAGCTGTTCCGCCTGCGCGGCAAGGGCGTGCGCTCGGTGCGCAGCCGCAGCGAAGGTGACCTGTACTGCCGTGTGGTGGTGGAGACCCCGGTCAACCTCACCAACGAGCAGCGCAAGCTGCTGGAGCAGTTCGAGGCCACCTTCGTCGGCGAGGAAGCGCGCAAGCATTCGCCGAAGTCGGCCACCTTCATGGATGGCGTGAAGGGCTTCTGGGACCGGATGACGTCCTGAGTTTTCAACCCAAGCGTTGAACGGTAGCGCCGGGCCATGCCCGGCGTTTTCGTTTGCGGTCAGCGGAAAAACGCCGCCGGTGTCTGCCCCAGCTGCCGCTTGAACATGCTGGTGAACGCGCTTGGGCTGTCGTAACCCATCGCCAGCGCGACATCGATGACCTTGTCGCCGACCGCCAGCCGTTCCATCGCGGCCAGCAGCCGCGCCTGTTGTCGCCACTGGCCGAACGTCATGCCCAGTTCGCTGGCGAAATGACGCTGGATGGTTTTCACGTCCACCTCCAGCGCCTGTGCCCAGTCCTGCAGGGTGGCGTCGTCGCCGGGATGCTTCTGGATGTGCTGGCAGATCCGCTGCAGGCGCGGGTCGGTGGGGGAGGGCAGGTGCAGCGGCAGCACGTCCATGCGGTGCAGCTCGTCCAGCAGCAGGCGCACCAGGCGGCCGTCGCGGCTGTCGTCCACATGCGCGGTCTCGATCAGGCTGGCGGCCAGCAGCAGCTCGCGCAGCAGCGGCGCTACCTGTACCGCAAATGCCTCGTCCGGCAGCTGCGGCGCGAAGTCCGGCTCCACGTACAGGCTGCGCATGTGTACCTCGGCGATGCAGTCCACCGCGTGCGCCATGCCGGCCGGCACCCAGATCGCGCGGGTCGAAGGCACCACCCAGCGGCCGCCGTCCGCACGCACCACCATCAGTCCGGACATGGCGAACACCAGCTGGTGACGGCGGTGCCGGTGGGGCGCGATGTGGGTGCCGGGCTTGTAGTGGCGGGCGCGGCAGGTCACTGGGCGGTGCACCGGAACCTCGTTCCACGGCGCAGTCTCGCGGACCGGGCAGGGGGTGTCCTTTTTGCGATATGCCATGACCCGAACGCGGCAGAAGGGAGGGGGAGGTCACCGTAGCATGCGTGGCTCGCCCCCAACCTGACTGTGTCCATGTCAACCCTGGCTTCTCCTGCAACGACCTCACGCCCGGTGGCCCCCGGCGTGCTGGCCGCCATTTCCACCTCGCATGTCGTCAACGACATGATGCAGTCGCTGATCCTGGCCATCTATCCGGTGATCAAGGGCGGCTTCAACCTGAGCTTCACCCAGATCGGCCTGATCACGCTGACCTACCAGCTCACCGCCTCGATCTTCCAGCCCTTGATCGGCATGGCCACCGACCGCCGCCCGGCGCCGTACTCGCTGCCGATCGGCATGGCCTCGACCCTGTGCGGCATGCTGCTGCTGGGCTTCGCACCGAACTACGCGGTGGTGCTGATGGCGGCGGCGATGGTCGGCATTGGTTCGGCCATCTTCCATCCGGAAGCCTCGCGCATCGCGCGGCTGGCCTCGGGCGGTCGACATGGTTTTGCACAGTCGGTGTTCCAGGTCGGCGGCAACTTCGGTACCGCGCTGGGCCCGCTGATTGCCGCGGCGGTGATCGTGCCGTATGGCCAGCATGCCGCATCATGGTTTGCCGGCGCCGCCCTGATCGGCATCGCGTTGCTGACCTATGTCGGCCGCTGGTATGCGCTGCACCTGGGCACCCCGCGTCCGGCCAGCACCGCGTCGATGGCCCCGCGGCATCCGTCGCGCACCGTGGCCAAGGTGCTGGCGATCCTGCTGGTGCTGATCTTCAGCAAATACTTCTACATGGCCAGCATCGGCAGCTACTTCACCTTCTACCTGATCCACCACTTCGGCATTCCGGTGGCACAGGCGCAGCTGCACCTGTTCGCGTTCCTGGTGGCGTCCGCCGCCGGCGGCTTCCTTGGCGGCCCGCTGGGTGACCGCATCGGCCGCAAGCCGATCATCTGGACCTCGATCCTCGGCGTGGCGCCGTTCGCACTGATGCTGCCGCATGCCGATCTGTTGTGGACCACGGTGCTGGCGGTGCTGATCGGTTTCGTGTTGTCGTCGGCGTTCTCGGCGATCGTGGTGTATGCGCAGGAGATGATGCCGCACCGCATCGGCATGGTGTCCGGCCTGTTCTTCGGCTTCGCCTTCGGCATGGGTGGACTGGGTGCTGCCGTGCTGGGCCTACTGGCGGACAAGACCAGCATTGAGTACGTCTACCAGCTGACCGCGTTCCTGCCGCTGCTGGGCATCGTGGCGGCATGGCTGCCGCCATCTCGGCCTGCTGCTCACTGAGGGGGGGTGGGTTTGCAGGGCTTGCAGCCCTGCACCTGCAGAGGCAACGTCAACAGCAGAAGCGGGCTATCCGTGGGTTGGCGGGGTGGGTCCGGTTGCAGGGGACGCCGTAAACCCATCCCTGGGGGCTTGGCCGCGGCATCCATGCCGCGGACACCCCTGCAACCGGACCCACCCCGCCTTCGACAGTTTTCCGTGATCTGCCGGAACGGCTTACTGCTCTGGTAGGTGTCGACCTTGGTCGACACGGTAGATCCATGCCATGCGTGGATGAATTCATTCGATGTCTGACAGATGTGTCGACCAAGGTCGACACCTACCAACAGCCGTGCGGCACAACAGCCGCAGTTACCAACAGCCGCGTGAACCTGTCGAAGGTGGGGCGGTGTCGGAGTGCGGGGTGTCCGCGGCATGGATGCCGCGGCCAAGCCCCCATGGACGGGTTCACGGCGTCCCCGCACTCCGACACCGCCCCGCCATCCCACGGATAGCTCGCTTTGGCTTTTGCCTTTGCCGTTGCTTGAAGCTTTGGCAGGTGCAGGGCTGCAAGCCCTGCCGAAAACCCCCTTGAGCGTAGAATGCGGCCATGAGCGAATCCCTTGATAACCACCTGGTCCACGGCCGCCGCCAGCGGCCCGACGGCCCGTCGCCGATCGATGTCATCTCGGTCCAGTCGCAACTTGTCTACGGCCATGCCGGCAACAGCGCCGCGGTACCGCCGATGCGCGCACTTGGCGTGCGCGTGGCGGAGATCCCGACCGTGTTGCTGAGCAATGCGCCGTTCTACGACACCACCCGCGGCCGTGTGCTGCCCGCCGACTGGTTCGCCGACCTGCTGCTGGGCACCCACGAGCGCGGCCTGCCGCAGCGGGCGAAGATGCTCGTCTCCGGCTACTTTGGCAGCACGGCCAACGGTGCTGCCTTCGCCGACTGGCTGGACGACATCCTGCCGGCCTGCCCGCAGCTGCGTTACTGCCTGGATCCGGTGATCGGTGATACTCACACCGGCCCCTACGTGGAACCGGGCCTGGAAGCGATCTTCGCAGAGCGGTTGTTGCCGCATGCCTGGCTGGTGACCCCGAACGCCTTTGAATTGAATCGCCTGACCGGCATGCCAGCACTCGCCGAGGCCGATGCCATCGCCGCCGCACGCACGCTGCTGGACCGTGGCCCGCACTGGGTGATCGCGCACAGCGTGGGCGGCAACCCGGGTGAACTGGTGACCCTGGCGGTCGGCCGCGAGGAGACCTGGCGCTGGACCTCGCCCCTGCTGCCGGTGGACGTGGCCGGTACCGGCGACGTGCTGATGTCGCTGGTGGTGTCGTTCCTGCTGCGCGGCGAATCGATGCAGCAGGCGATCTCGCGTGCGATTGCGGGCACCCACGCGGCGCTGGAGGCGACCCTGGACAACGGCTTCGAAGAGTTCGACATGATCGCGGCAGCGCCTGCCGCGCTGGCCGAAGGGTCGCGCTTCCGCGCCGAACGCGTGGCATGAGCGGCCTGCTCGAACGTACGCCGCGCACGGTCGGCATCATCGGCAGTGCCGGCGCCTACGGGCGCTGGCTGACCCGCTTCTTCCAGCAGCACATGCAGCTGCAGGTGATCGGCCACGATCCGGCCGATCCGGACTCGCATACGCCGCAACAGCTGCTGGCGCAGGCCGACGTGCTGGTGTTCTCGGCACCGATCCGGCATACGCCGGCTCTGATTGCCGAGTACGTGCAGCAGTCGGCCGGCCGCGAGCAGGACCGGCTGTGGCTGGACGTGACCTCGGTAAAGGAAGCGCCGGTCCAGGCGATGTTGGCCTCTCAAGCCGAAGTGGTCGGCCTGCACCCGATGACCGCTCCGCCCAAGGCGCCGACCCTGAAGGGCCGGGTGATGGTGGTCTGCGAAGCGCGGCTGCAGCACTGGCAGCCGTGGGTCGAGACGCTGTGCACGGCGTTGCAGGCTGAGTGCGTGCGCGCCACGCCGCAGCACCACGACCAGATGATGGCGCTGGTACAGGCGATGGTGCATGCCACTCACCTGGCCCAGGCCGGCGTGCTGCGCCAGTACCAGCCGCAGCTGGGCGATCTGGCCGCGATGATGCCGTACCGGTCGGCATCGTTCGAGCTGGATACGGCGATCATCTCGCGCATCCTCTCGCTCAACCCGGCGATCTACGAAGACATCCAGTTCGGCAACCCATACGTAGCGCCGATGCTGGAGCGGCTGGTCGGCCAGCTGCAGTCCCTGCAGGCGCAGGTCGGTCAGGGTGACGACGGTGCACGTGCTGCATTCCGGGAGCAGCTGCTGTCGGCCAATCGCACTGCCTTCGGCGAGCAGGCGCTTGCGGACGGCAATTACACATTCGAACGGGTGGGTTATCTGCTGGCTGACCTGACCGAGCGCAATGCGTTGTCGGTGCACCTGCCGGAAGACCGGCCGGGCTCGCTGCGTGAGCTGCTGAACGTGTTCGAGCAGCACCGCATCAGCCTGGCCTCGATCCATTCTTCGCGTACGCCCGGCGGCGAAGTGCATTTCCGTATCGGATTCGTGGCGGGCAGCGACCCGGTTGCGATCGCAACGGCGGCGGCTGAGGTGGACGCCAGCGGCATTGGGCGGGTGCTGGGTTGAGCACATTCATCCACAGGCGGTGTGGATGGTTTCTGAGCAAAGGTGTGGATAACCGCGCGCAGCCCTTGGCAGCCAAGGCTGTCAAGATGCTTGGTGAAAAATTGACCATGCTTTTTTGTAGCGTCGAGCCATGCTCGACCGCCTTTGGCAAAAAGGGTGTCGACGAAGGTCGACACCTACCAGAGGCAAAAGGCATGTCGACCAAGGTCGACACCCACCAGAGCAGGACGGAATGAAATCCGGTAGCGCCGGGCCATGCCCGGCGAACCTCAAATCGTCAACCTCAACTCGCCGCCACTGGTGGTGAACTCGCGGCCATCGCGCACCAGCGGCCGCCCATCATCCAGCTCGTAGCGCGGCGTGGCTTCGGAATGGTGCCCGCTGCCATTCGCCTCGGGCTTGAACTCGATGATGATGTGACTTTCGCCGTTGCTGTCGACGGCGGGGAACTGACGGAACGACATCGTGCACCTCCTTCAGCGGATGCTGCAGTTGCGCGGCCAGCTTGGCCGCGCCGATGTTAGCCGGACGTCATCAATCGATGAACTGCAGGCGTGCCAGTTCAGCGTACAGTCCGTCTTCGGCCAGCAGCTGTGCGTGCGTGCCCTCGGCGACGATGCGGCCCTGGTCCATCACCACGATGCGGTCGGCCTTGAGCACGGTGGCCAGGCGGTGGGCGATGACCAGCGTGGTGCGGCCCGCCATCAGGCGCTCCAGCGCCTGCTGCACGCTGTGTTCGCTCTGTGCATCCAGCGCGCTGGTGGCTTCATCCAGCAGCAGGATCGGCGCATCCTTCAGCAGCGCACGGGCAATCGCCACACGCTGCTGCTGGCCACCGGACAGGCGGGCACCGCGCTCACCCAGCTCGCTGTCATAGCCCTGCGGCAACGCGCGCAGGAAACCGTCGGCCTCGGCCGCTCGTGCGGCATCCTCGACCTCGGCGTCGCTGGCCTGCAGGCGGCCATAGCGGATGTTGTCGCGTGCACTGGCCGCGAACAGCGTAGGCTGCTGTGGCACCAGCGCCAGCTGCGCACGCAGCTCGGCCGGGTCGACCTGGCGCACGTCGATGCCGTCCACGTCGATGCGGCCGCTGGCCGGGTCATGGAAGCGCAGCAGCATCGAAAGCACCGTGCTCTTGCCCGCCCCTGACGGACCCACCAGCGCCACGGTCTCGCCCGGGCGCACGTGCAGGTTGAAGTGGTCCAGTGCGGCCTGGTCCGGTCGCTGCGGGTAGTGGAACACCACGTCGTCGAACCGGATCTCGCCACGCAGCGGTTGCGGCAGCGCATGCGGCTGGGCCGGCGCGCGGATCTCGATGTCTTCCTGCAACAGTTCGCCGATGCGGCCCATGCCGCCGGCCGCGCGCTGTAGCTCGTTCCATACTTCGGCCAGCGCGCCCACCGAACCGCCGCCGATCAATGCATACAGCACGAACTGGCCCAACGTGCCGGCGCTGAGGCGGCCGTCGATGACGTCGTGCGCGCCCAGCCACAGCACACCGACGATGGCGCCGAACACCAGCAGGATGGCGCTGGCGGTGACCAGCGACTGTGCACCGATCCGGCGGCGGGCGGCGCCGATGGCATCACCGAGCGCCTTGTCGAAGCGACCGCGTTCGTATGGCTCGCGTGCATGTGCCTGCACCGTGCGCACCGCGCCCAGCGTCTCGCTGGCCAGGCTGTTGGCATCGGCGATGCGGTCCTGGCTGTTGCGTGCGACCGTGCGCAGCTTGCGCGCACCGATGATGATGGGCAGCACCGCCAGTGGAATGCCGAGCAGCGACCATGCGGCCAGCCGCGGGCTGGTGACGAACAGCATCGCCAGGCTGCCGATGACAGTGACCGTGCTGCGCAATGCTACGGACATGGTCGAGCCGACCACGCTGCGCAGCAGTTCGGTGTCCGCGGTCAGGCGCGAGACCAGTTCGCCGCTGCGGCTGCGGTCGTGGAAGCCGGCGCCCAGCTGGATCAGGTGGGCATACAGCTGGCTGCGCAGGTCGGCAACGACTTTTTCGCCGAGCAGCGACACGAAGTAGAAACGCGCGGCCGTGCCCAACGCCATCACGACCGCCACCAGCATCAGCAGGGCGAAGGCGCGGTTGATCTGACCGCCACTGCTGAAACCATGATCGATCATCTGCTTCACCGCCGGAGGCAGGCTCAGCGTGGCGGCCGAAGACACCGCCAGGGCCAGCAGCCAGGCGGTGAACAGCCCGCTATGGCGGCGCACGAATGGCCACAACGTGCGCAGGCTGCCGAGGCGCCGCAGCGGCGGGGTCGAAGCGGGGGCGTCGTCCTTGTCAGTCATCCTGGTCGTCGTCTTCTATGCGGATACGGTCACGGGTGGCGTCGCGCAGGCGGATTTTCAATGCGTCGACCTGATCGGCAGGCAATTCGATCCGCAGGCACACGCCGTTGGCGTCGAACTGTTCATCTCGCTTTTCGGCGCCGAAGGCGGGCAGGGTGGCGTGCAGGGTACCCAGGTCCTCGAAGCCGGCCAGCAGCTGCAGCCGGGCCATCGCTACCAGCGGCAGGCGCGGCGCGGTACGCAGGCACTCGGCGGCGGCGCCACCGTAGGCGCGTACAAGGCCACCGGCGCCGAGCTTGATACCGCCGAACCAGCGGGTCACCACCACCATCACCCGGTCGAAACCCTGGCCGTCGATCGCCGCCAGGATCGGACGTCCAGCCGTGCCGGCCGGCTCGCCATCGTCGCTGGAGCGATAGTCCTGCCCGTGCCGGTAGGCCCAGCAGTTGTGGGTGGCATCGGCCACCGCGACCTGCTGCAGGAACGCCATGGCCGCTGCGGCGCCGTCGATCGGCGCGGCCTGGGCGATGAAACGGCTGTGTTTGACTTCCAGCGTGTGGCTGACCGGCTGGGCGAGAGTATCGAGCATTCCCGCCATTCTACGGGGTTGCCGGGTATTCCCGTCCGCTTCAGTCGTCCAGCAGTGGGCGCAGGTCGCGTGGCAGGCGCGCTTCCGGGTACTGCTGCATGTAACGCTCCAGGCTGGCACGGGCCAGATCACGCTGGCCGTCGTCGCGTCGTGTGCGGATTTTCTGCAGCCACTGCCGACGCGGCAGTCGTGCGTCGGCGTCCACCTCGGCCTGCACGGCGTCCGCGCTCAGGCCCGCATCGCTGCCGCGGCGCATGATGCCTGGTGCGGAACGGCTGGGAGCCTCACGCTTCATCGAGGTGATTTCTACCCGGTCCAGCGCCTGCGCCCGCTCGACTTCGGCGGCATTGGCTGCCGGTGCTGCGGCCGTGCGTGCTTTCAGCGCCCCGGACGCTGCCGGCGCGAATGCCGGTGCCGGTGCCGAGTAGGCGGCGGGGGCCGGTGGCGCAGGCGGCGCTGCGGCCGGAGCGGGCGGAAGGGCCGCAAAGGAGGTATCGGCGACCGCATCTGCAGCCATCGATCGTGCAGCCTGGGCCGGCGCTTCAGCGGTCTCGGCCGGCGCAGGCTTGCGCGTGCGCGCGATGGCCGGTGCCGGTGCCGGGGCAGCGGCAACAGGGCCTGCCTCGGGCGCTGCGGGCGCAGCGGCCGGTTCCGCAGCCGCCACCGCGCTGTCGGCTGCACTGCTGTCAGCGGCCTGATCGGCAGCCGCAACGTCTTCTGCCGCAGCCGGTGCCGCAGCAACAGCGGCCTCACCGGCCGGAACCGGCGGCGGTTCCGGACGCAGCTGCCAGGCGATGCCAATGGCGAACACCATCGAGGCGGCGATGCCGAACACCGCCGGCCAACGCGGGCGTGTGCGCTGCGTGCGCGGCGCCTCGGGAGAGGCGACCGCATCGGCAGCCGGAGCGTCCACGGCAGCGCGGGCCGCGGCCAGGATGGCGGCGTCCAGTGCGGCGGGCGGTGCCTGCTCGGCGCGACGGCCGAGCAGCCGGGCCAGCTCGCGTTCTTCCGGCGTCAGCGGTTCGTCTCGGTTCATGCGTTCAATCCCGCACGCAGCTTGTCCATCGCATAGCGCAGCCGCGATTTCACGGTTTCCCGGCCTACGCCGGTGATCTGGCCGATCTCCTCCAGGCTCAGTTCCTGATCCAGCCGCAGTTGCAGCACCTCGCGCTGCTCCGGCGGCAGTTGTTCCATCGCCAGCTGGATGCGGCGACGTTGTTCGAATTCGGAAAGCTCACCTTCCGGGGTCTGCCCATCCTCGATCGCGGCCAGGCGCAGATCGGCGTCGGCCGGCGCGGCGGGGCGATGACGGGCGGCACGCCAATGGTCATTCAGGCGGTTGTGCGCGATGCGGAACAACCAGGTGCTGAACGCCGCCTCGGGCTGCCAGCCGGCGCGGGCGCTGATCACCCGCTGCCAGACGTCCTGGAAGATCTCCTCGGCCAGCGCGTTGTCGCGCAGTTGCCGCAGCAGGAAGCCGAACAGGCGCTTGCGATGGCGCGCATACAGGCTTTCGAATGCGCGCAGGTCGCCACCGGCCCAGGCCAGCATCAAGGCTTCATCGGTTGGCAGTGCGCTGGCTTCCACGGCGTACAGGGTAAGGCCTGCAGGCGATGGCGCATAGCCGGTAGCGGGGGCGGGCAGGGCGAGGGTCATGGCTCGGAAGGGGCTACGGACAGCAGGAAAAACGTACGGGCGCACGATTCGGGGTTTACGGGCTTCCATTGCCCCCCGGGTGGCGCGCTATGCTCGGCGGCTCAGGGGAGGCGACGCACAGACGGCGCCAAGAGATTGTCATTTGTCCACGCATGCTGAACCGGCGGAAGAGCCACCACACGAGGCCGTGCTGAGCACGGCGCTGGTGCGCGCGTTGCATGCGCTTTTGCCGGAAACGGCCTTGGTCCGCGTCGGCTGGGACGACCCGCAGCTCGGTCGTGGCCAGGGGGGCTGGCCGACAGCGGCTGCCGGAGGTGATGCGGCGGCACCCGGCGCGGGCGATGGCCAGCACGGCTGGGAACATGATGGTGCGCGCCTGCTGTTGTCGGTCGAAGGCGCAGTGCCTTCGCCGGCATGGTGGGGTGTTGCCCGGCAGGCGATGGAGCTGGCGCTGCAGCGCGGCCGCCAGGCCGGCCAGATCAAGGCACTGGAAGAGGCCGAGCGGTTGCAGCAGGCCCTGTTCCAGATTGCAGACCTGGCCGGTGCCGACCTGGAAATGCCCGAGATGCTGCGCCACGTGCATGGTGTGCTGGGCACGCTGATGTATGCCGAGAACTGCTACATCGTGGAATACGACGATGTGCGCGACCAGATCCGGTTCCTGTACTTCGCCGATCAGGTCGATGACTTCGTCGCCGATCCCACGCAGAGCCATGACGCCAGCGAGATGCCGCGCAGCCTGACCGTGGCGCTGCTGCGCCATGGCAAACCGCTCAGTGGTCCCTCGCGCAAACTGCTGGCGCAGGTGATGGAACAGGAGCACGACCCGCAGCGTGGGCCGGAAAGCCTGGACTGGCTGGGCGTGCCGATGCTGCGCGATGGCCGTGTGTGCGGCGCCATCGTGGTTCAGAGCTATGAACAGGCGGCCCGCTATGGCGAGGCTGAGCGCGCATTGCTGGGTTTCGTTGCGCAGCATGTGCAGACCGCGATGGACCGGCGCCAGGCGCAGGTGCGGCTGGAGCAGCAGGTAGAGCGGCGTACCCAGGAACTGCAGCGGGCCAACCACAGCCTGCAGGACGAAGTAACCGAGCGGCGTCGCGCCGAACAGCTGCAGACCGCGCTCTACAACATTGCCGAGATGGCGATGTCAGCCGACAGCCTGGCCCAGTTCTACGGACAGGTGCATGGGGTGGTCGGGCGCCTGCTCGACGCACGCAATTTCTACATCGCCCTGGTCAACCCGGCCGGCAACGGCCTGGATTTCGTGTATTCGGTGGACGAGCACAATGCCAGTCGCGCGCCACGGCCCTTCAGCCGGGGCCTGACCGAATACGTGGTGCGCAACCGGCGCCCGCTGCTGGCCTCGCGCGCGGAGATCGATGCACTGCTGGCCAGTGGCGAAGTGCGTGAATCCGGTGCGCGTTCGCACTGCTGGCTGGGCGTACCACTGCTGCGCGACGACGAAGTGGTCGGCGCGATCGTGGTGCAGAGCTACAGCGAGAACAGCATTTTCAGCGTGCATGACCAGCGCCTGCTGACCTTCGTCGCACAGAACATCGGTACCGGCCTGGCCCGTCAGCGCGACCAGCAGCGGCTGCGTTCGGCGCATGCCGAACTGGAAAAGCGCGTGGAAGAACGTACCCGCGAGCTGGCCGAGGTCAACGAGAAGTTGCTCGGGCAGATTGGTGAACGCCTGAGGGCCGAGCAACGCCTGACCCATCAGGCCATGCACGATGCGCTGACCGGCCTGCCCAACCGCCTGCATTTGCTCGATCGCCTGCAGGATTCGCTGGCGCTGGCCAAGCGTGAAGGTGGGCCGGTGTTCGCTGTGCTGTTCCTCGACCTGGACCGCTTCAAGCTGGTCAACGACAGTATCGGCCACGCTGCCGGTGACCGCATGCTGGTGGAAGTGGCCAAGCGCATTGTATCGATGGCTGGCGCCGAGGACGTCGTGGCGCGGCTGGGCGGTGATGAATTCGCGGTGCTGCTGCAATGCCCGCAGGGCCTGGCACAGGCGCTGGACTTTGGCCAGCGCCTGCTGCTGGCGCTGCAGGAATCGATGTGGATCGCCGGGCGCGAACTGTTCCCGTCCGGCAGCCTGGGCATCGCCCTGTGGAACCCGCGCTACCGCACCGGCGAAGAGCTGCTGCGCGACGCCGACGCGGCCATGTACCGGGCCAAGGCGCAGGGTCATGACCGCTGCGCGATCTTCGACGAGGACATGCGCGAGCAGGCCATGCGCAGCCTCGACCTGGAGGCCGACCTGCGTCGTGCGATCAACCACCGCGATTTCGTGCCGTTCTACCAGCCGATCGTGCGCCTGTCCGATGGCGAGGTGGTGGGCCACGAGGCGCTGCTGCGCTGGCAGCATGAGCGCCGCGGCCTGCTGCTGCCGGGCGCGTTCCTGGAGCTGGGTGAAGAGAGCGGCCTGATCGAACAGGTCGACTGGCTGATCTACGAGCAGGTCATCGCAGGGTTGGCGCAGGGGGGCGAAGGCTACGTCTCGGTGAACGTCTCACCCCGGCATTTCCGCTCCGCCGAATTCAGTGGCCGCCTGTTCGGCCTGCTCGACAGCTGCGGTGCCGATCCGCGCCGGCTGCGCCTGGAGATCACCGAGGTGGCGCTGCTGGACGATGGCCCGCACACGCTGCGCATCCTGCAGGGGCTGCGCGAGCGCGGCATCCAGGTGCAGCTGGACGATTTCGGTACCGGCTTCTCCGCGCTGTCCTACCTGCACCGTTTCCCGATCAGTACGCTGAAGATCGACCAGAGCTTCATCGCCGGCCTGCATGGACCGGAAGTGCAGAGCACGCGCGCGCTGGTCGAAGGCGTACTGTCGCTGGCGCGCACGCTGGGCATCGAGACCATCGGTGAAGGCATCGAGACCGAGGCGCAGCGGCAGACCCTGCGCGAACTGGGCTGCGATTACGGCCAGGGCTACCTGCTGGGCCGTCCGGCACCGTGGGAGCGCGCGGTGGCCTGAGCCACCGCGCCAGATCACTTCAACGCAGAGCGGAGCGACGCTTCTCGTCGATCCACTTGGAAGCCTGGGCCGGCTGGTAGTTCTTCATCCACTCCAGCATCGCTTCGATGTCCGAGCCGTACCACAGATCCTGGCGCTGGTCCGGGTGCAGGAAGCGCTCTTCCACCATGCGGTCGATCATGCCGATCAACGGGGCGTAGAAACCTTCCACGTCGAGGAACGCGCATGGCTTGTTGCCGATGCCCAGCTGGCGCCACGTCAGCATCTCGAAGATCTCTTCCATGGTGCCGAAGCCGCCGGGCAGGGTGACGAAGCCATCGGCGAGGTCGAACATGCGCGACTTGCGCTCATGCATCGAACCGACGATCTCCAGTTCGGTCAGGCCGCGGTGGGCCACTTCCCAGTCGGCCAGCTGACGCGGGATCACGCCGGTCACCTCGCCGCCAGCGGCGAGCACGGCATTGGCCACGGTTCCCATCAGGCCGACGTTGCCGCCGCCATACACCAGGCGCAGGCCGTCGCGGGCGATGCGGTCGCCCAGTGCAATGGCGCGTTCGGTATAGGCCGGCTTGCTGCCAGCGTTGGAACCACAGTACACACAGATCGATTTCATGGATCTTCCTGTCTCTTGGCCGGAAACGAAAACGCCCCGTCGCCGACCGCAGGGCGGTCAGGGACGGGGTGTTCAAGGATTATGAGGCCTTGAGAGGCCTTCTGTAGAGCCGAGCCGCGCTCGGCTGCTCTTCGTTCAGATCGCGGCAAAGGCGCCAGCCGAGCATGGGCTATGCCGGTCGTCCTGCCCGGCACCCTTCGGGCCGTCGCCAGCGACGTTGGCAGCGGCTCCTGCCGCTGCCTTCGGCTCTACAAAAAGCGGGGGCTTACGCCGCCGCGGCCTGCTCGCGGCGCGGGCCTTCACGCAGGGCGCGGCCGACCAAGCCCACCAGCAGGTCCAGCTCTTCGCTGTCCATGCCGAAGTGCGGGGTGAAGCGCAGCGAGTTCTCGCCACCATGGATCACGTTGATGCCGTGCTGGCGCAGCCATTCCTCGGTGGAGTTGGCGCCGTAGCACTTGAACTGCGGTGCCAGCTCGCACGAGAACAGCAGGCCGGTACCCTGCACCTTGGTGATCAGCCCGCCCAGCTCGCTCTTGAGCTGCTCCAGCTTGCGCACGGCCTCGGCACCGCGTTCGGCGATGTTGGCGCGCACCTGCGGGGTCAGCTGGGCCAGGGTGGCGCAGGCCACGTCCAGCGCACGCGGATTGCTGGTCATGGTGTTGCCGTAGATACCCTTGCGGTACAGCTGCGCGGCATGCTCGGTCACCGCCAGCACCGACAGCGGGTACTGCGCGGCGTTCAGTGCCTTCGAATAGGTTTCCATGTCCGGCGGGTCCAGGCCTTCGAAGCCCGGGTAGTCCACCACCGAGAGCACGCCATGCGCGCGCAGGCCGGCCTGGATCGAGTCGAGCAGCAGCAGGCTGCCATGCGCACGAGTCAGTTCACGGGCCACGGCATAGAACGACGGCGGCACCGAGCGCCCCGGGTCGCCTTCGCCCATCACCGGTTCCAGGAACACCGCCTCGATGAACCACTGGTTGCGTGCGGCATCCTCGAATACCTTGCGCAGGCCGGCCTCGTCGTACGGCGCCACGGTGATCACCGAGTCCTCGCCGCGATAGCTGGCCAGGTGCTGCATGTAGCTCTTGCGGCTGGAATCCGAATAGAGGGCAGGGCGGTCGGTACGGCCATGGAAGCTGCCCTTGACCACCACGCGCTTGATCGCAGCGCCGGCGTGGCGAGCACCCGGGTCGGTCTGCAGCTTGGCGTTGACGTCGGCGATGCGCGCGGCCAGGCCGACCGCTTCGGAGCCGGAATTCAGGCACATGAAACGGGCGAACGGGCAGTCGCCACGGCGGTGGCCGATCTCGGCGCGCAGGGCGGTGATGAAGCGCTGCTGCGACAGGCTGGGGGTCATGATGTTGGCCATCACCTGCGGGCGGGCCATCGCCTCCAGCACGGCGTCCGGGGTGTGCCCGAAGCCGAGCATGCCGTAGCCGCCGGCGTCGTACAGCACGGCGCCCTTCAGGGTGACCACCCACGGGCCGCGCGCGGCCAGTGCCACGTACGGGGTCACCGCGTCATCGGCGTAGAAATTGACGAAACCGTCCTGCATCGCGTCGATCTGCGCCTGTTCGTCCTGCGCCAGCAGCGGCCCCAGGTCGGCCTGCACGCGCGCGAATTCCTCGGCGGCGGCGTCCACCGCGGCGATCAGCTGCGGGTGGTTGGCGGACAGGGTGGTCAGGGTGGCATCGTCCAGACCGGAGGTGAGGCGGCTGCCGGGCTGGTTGCGCAGGGGGGCGAGGCGTTCGATGAAGCTCATTGCAGATCTCCTGAAACAATGGGTCGCACGGGTCTTCAAAAGCAAAACGCGCGTCATCACGCGCGCTTGGGGGCAGGCTCGTGCAGCGGACTTCCGGCTCGATGCTAGCACTTGTTTTTTTGCGCGATAACCCCGCAGAAACCTGCTGCATAGCAGCATTTTGCGCGACGTTCGCCGCGAAGCGCGCCGGCTCGCAGACGCTGGACGTACAATGCGCGCCATTGTCGACCTGTTGCCGCCCACTGCCTTGAAGAAGTCCGATTTCCACTACGACCTGCCGGCTGAACTGATCGCGCAGGCGCCCCTCGCCGAACGTTCCGCAAGCCGCCTGCTGCTGGTCCCGCCGGCGCCCGATGCCTTCGCCGACCTGCAGGTGCGTGACCTGCCATCCCTGCTGCAGCCGGGCGATTTGCTGGTGTTCAACGACACCCGGGTGATCCCGGCGCGCCTGTTCGGGCAGAAGGCCAGCGGTGGCCGCGTGGAGATCCTGATCGAGCGCCTGCTCGGCGCCCAACAGGCCCGCGCCCAGGTGGGGGCCAGCAAGTCGCCGAAGGCGGGCAGCCGCATCGCGCTGGATGCCGGTGGCGAAGCCGAGGTGCTGGGCCGCGATGGCGAGTTCTACGTGCTGCAGTTCCACGTGCCGGAATCGCTGGAGCAGTGGCTGCTGCATGCCGGCCGGCTGCCGCTGCCGCCGTACATCCAGCGCGAACCGGGCGTGGACGACCGCGAGCGCTACCAGACCGTGTTTGCGCGCGAAGTGGGCGCGGTGGCCGCGCCGACCGCCGGCCTGCATTTCGACGAGCCGTTGCTGGCCGCATTGAAGGAAAAGGGCGTGGACTTCGGACACGTCACCCTGCATGTGGGTGCGGGTACCTTCCAGCCGGTGCGCGCCGATGACCTGAAGGACCACGTGATGCACCGCGAGTGGCTGAACGTCGGCGCTGAGCTGGTGCAGCAGGTACGGCGCACGCGCGCGGCCGGCGGCCGGGTGATCGGCGTGGGCACCACCGTGGTGCGCGCGCTGGAAAGCGCGATGCGTGACGGTGAGCTGCTGCCGTTTGCCGGCGAGACCCAGATCTTCATCACCCCGGGCTACCGCATCCGCAGCGTCGACGCGATGGTGACCAACTTCCACCTGCCGGAAAGCACGCTGTTGATGATGATCTCCGCGTTCGCCGGCAAGGAAAGGGTGTTCGAGGCGTACCAGCACGCGATCGAGCAGCGCTACCGCTTCTTCAGCTACGGCGACGCCATGCTGCTGTTCCCGCAGGCGGGGTAGGGGGCCCTGGGAGCGCCGGGACCCCTGTGGGTGCGCACCTTGGTGCGCACGCCTTCTTGGGAGACAATAGGCGACTATTTGCCTGAACGACCGCTCCATGTCCCGATTGCAGTTCCAGCTCCAGACCCGCGACGGCCGTGCCCGCCGTGGCCGCCTGACCTTCCCGCGTGGTACGGTGGAAACGCCGGCCTTCATGCCGGTGGGAACCTATGGCTCGGTCAAGGGCATCCTGCCGGACCAGGTGCGTGCGCTGGGCGCCGAGATCATCCTCGGCAACACCTTCCACCTGTACCTGCGCCCGGGCCTGGACATCATCGCCGACCACGGCGGCCTGCACGGCTTCTGCCGCTGGGATGGCCCGATCCTGACCGACTCCGGCGGCTTCCAGGTGTTCTCGCTGGCCCACCGCCGCAAGATCACCGAGCAGGGCGTGACCTTCGCCTCGCCCACCGACGGTGCCCGTGTGTTCCTGGGCCCGGAAGAGAGCATGAAGATCCAGAAGGTGCTCGATTCGGACGTGGTGATGATCTTCGACGAGTGCACCCCGTACCCGGCCACCGAGGATGTGGCGCGCCGCTCGATGGAACTGAGCCTGCGCTGGGCCCAGCGCAGCCGCAACGCGCATGACGAGCTGGGCAACGACGCGGCCCTGTTCGGCATCGTCCAGGGCGGCGTGCATACCGACCTGCGCAGCCGTTCGGCCGAGGCCCTGCAGGCGATCGGCTTCGACGGTTACGCCATCGGCGGCTTGGCCGTGGGCGAACCGGAGCACGAGCGCAACGCCATGCTCGACCACCTGGACCCCGAGCTGCCGGGCGACCGCCCGCGCTACCTGATGGGCGTGGGCCGGCCGGAGGACCTGGTCGAGGGTGTCGCACGTGGCGTGGACATGTTCGACTGCGTGATGCCCACCCGCAACGCCCGCAACGGCCACTATTTCACCTCGTTCGGCACCGTTCGCATCCGTAATTCGCAGTACGCACGCGACATGGACCCGATCGAGCCGGGCTGCGGCTGCGTGGCCTGCACCGGCGGCTACACCCGTTCCTACCTGCGTCACCTGGACCGCTGCAACGAGATGCTGGCACCGATGCTGGGCACGCTGCACAACCTGTTCTATTACGAAAAGCTCATGGCCGACATCCGTGCGGCCATCGAGGCGGGAACCTTCCTGGCCTTCCGTGAGTCCTTCTACGCGGCACGCGGGGCGGTACCCCCGCCGCTGTAACCCGAACGCCCCTGCCAAACGGCCCAAGGACGAACGCCCGGGGCCGTGGCATACTTCAAGGCTGACCCAGATCCGCGGTCGACACCCCGTGCCCGTGAAAGGGCCGGAGCGCCGCCCAACCAAAGGACCAACGATGAACCTGCTTGCCTTCCTGATTCCCGCCGCCCACGCCCAGGCCGCCGGCGGCCAACCGCAGGGCATGGGCCTGACCACGCTGCTGTTCCCGGTCATCCTGATCGCCATCATGTACTTCCTGATGATCCGCCCGCAGATGAAGCGGCAGAAGGAGCACAAGTCCATGCTGGAGAAGATCAAGCGTGGCGACGAAGTGCTGACCAACGGTGGCATCGCCGGCAAGGTCACCGACATCGGCGACAACTTCATCACCATCGAAGTGGCCGAGAACGTGCGCATCCGCGTGCAGAAGGGCGCTGTCGGCAGCGTGCTGCCGACCGGCACCCTGGATTCGGCCAAGTAAGCCACTCCCTTTCCGAAGCACAACCGCGGCGCCGGGGATGGCGCCGCGCGGGACCCAAGCAATGCTCGAATTTCCACGCTGGAAGTACGTCGTCATCCTGATCGTACTGGCGCTCAGCGCGCTGTACGCGCTGCCCAACATCTACCAGAAGGACCCGGCCCTCCAGATCACCGCCAACCGTGGCGGGCAGATCGACGATGCGCTGCGCGACCGTGTGCTGGCCGACCTGAAGACGGCCGGTGTCACCACCATCGGTGTCGAGAAGGAAGGGGAGAGCCTGATCGTCCGCCTGCCGGACCTGAAGGCGCAGTCCGCTGCCAGCGACGCCCTGCGTGATACGGTCGGCGAAAAATACACCGTGGCCCTGAACCTGGCCTCGACCGTGCCGGACTGGCTGGCCAACCTCGGCGGCCGCCCGATGGTGCTGGGCCTGGACCTGCAGGGTGGTGTGCACTTCGTGCTGCAGGTCGACCAGAAGGCCGCCCTGGACAAGCGCCTGGACGCCTACACCGAAGACGTGCGTAGCACCCTGCGCGACGCGCGCATTCCGTACCAGTCGGTGGAACGCCGTGCTGACAACAGCATCGTGGCGAACCTGAGCCCATCCGCCGGTGACGACGCCGCGCAGCGTGCCCGCACTGCCCTGGTCAAGGCGCAGCCGACCCTCGGCTACGACGTCAGTGGCAATCGCATCACGGTGACCGTGCCGGAAACCGAGATCACCCAGATCGCCAACGGCGCCATCGAGCAGAACATCAACACCCTGCGCAACCGCGTGAACCAGCTGGGCGTGGCCGAGCCGATCATCCAGCGCCAGGGTGCCGACCGCGTGGTCGTGCAGCTGCCGGGCGTGCAGGACACGGCCGAAGCCAAGCGCATGATCGGCGCCACCGCTACCCTCGAGTATCGCGCGGTGGTTGACGGCAATGCACAGGACGCCATCAACTCCGGTCGCATCCCACCGGAAGCGAAGGTCTACCAGCGTCGTGATGGCGGTGGTCCGGTCCTGCTGAACAAGCGCGTGATCGTCACTGGTGACCAGATGGTCGGCGCGCAGGCGGTGACCGATTCGAACAGCGGCTCTCCGGCGGTCAGCGTGACGCTGAACAATGTCGGCGGCCAGCGCATGTTCGACTTCACCAGCGCCAACGTGAACAAGCCGATGGCGGTGGTCTACACCGAGCGCGTGCCGACCGTGACCGTCGTCGACGGCCAGGAAGTGCGTGGCTTCAAGGTCAACGAGGAAGTGATCTCGGTGGCCAACATCAACGGCGTGTTCGGCAAGAACTTCCAGACCACCGGCCTGCAGAAGAAGGAAGCCGAGGACCTGGCCAAGCTGCTGAAGTCCGGCTCGCTGGCCGCGCCGATGGACTTCGTCGAAGAGCGCGTGGTCGGCCCGAGCCTGGGTGCCGAGAACGTCAAGAACGGTATGCGCGCGGTGGTGTTCGCATTCCTGTTCACCCTGGTGTTCTTCAGCGTCTACTACCGCATGTTCGGCGTGATCACCTCGATCGCGATGCTGTTCAACCTGCTGATCGTGGTGGCGGTGATGTCGCTGTTCGGCGCGACCATGACCCTGCCGGGCTTCGCCGGCCTGGCGTTGTCGGTCGGCCTGTCGGTGGACGCCAACGTGCTGATCAACGAGCGTATCCGTGAAGAGCTGCGTGCCGGCGTGCCGGGCAAGACCGCGATCGTGACCGGTTACGAGCGTGCCTCCGGCACCATCCTCGACGCCAACCTGACCGGCCTGATCGTCGGTGTGGCGCTGTTCGCATTCGGTACCGGTCCGCTGAAGGGCTTCGCGCTGACCATGATCATCGGTATTTTCGCCTCCATGTTCACTGCGATCACCGTGTCGCGTGCGCTGGCGACGCTGATCTACGGCCGTCGCAAGAAGCTCCAGAACGTGGCCATCTGACGGGACGACACGCACAATGAAACTGTTTCCGCTGCACATCCTCCCGAACGACACCAAGATCGACTTCATGCGCTGGCGCCATGTCGCCATGGCGGTCACCATCGTGGTGTTCCTGGCGTCGGTCGCCATCATCGGCTTCAAGGGCTTCAACTACGCACTGGACTTCACCGGCGGTACCTTGATCGAAGCCCGCTTCGACAAGGCGGTGGACGTCGAGCAGGTCCGTACCAAGCTGGAGCAGAACGGCTTCGATGGCGCCCAGGTACAGAGCGTCGGTGGCAACACCGACCTGCTGATCCGCCTGGCGCCGCACGGCGAGCATGCTCCGGGCACGGGTGCTGCCGCCACCGAAGACAAGGCTACCGCTGCCGCTGTAGTGAAGGCACTGTCCACGGCTGACAACCAGGCCACCGTGCTGCGCAACGAGTTCGTCGGCCCGCAGATCGGCAAGGACCTGGCGATGAATGGCCTGTACGCCACCATCTTCATGCTGGCCGGCTTCCTGATCTACATCGCCGTGCGCTTCGAATGGAAGTTCGCGGTCACCGCCAGCATCGTGGCCATGTTCGACCTGATCGTGACGGTGGCTTACGTGTCCCTGCTGGGCCGTGAGTTCGACCTGACCGTGCTGGCCGGCCTGCTGTCGGTGATGGGCTTTGCGATCAACGACATCATCGTGGTCTTCGACCGCGTCCGCGAGAACTTCCGCAGCCTGCGCGTGGACTCTATGGAAGTGCTGAACCGTTCGATCAACCAGACGCTGTCGCGTACGGTGATCACCGCGGTGATGTTCTTCCTGTCCGCGCTGGCCCTGTACCTGTACGGCGGCAGCTCGATGGAAGGCCTGGCCGAGACGCACATGATCGGTGCGGTGATCGTGGTGCTGTCCTCGATCCTGGTGGCGGTGCCGATGCTGACGATCGGTTTCCTGCGCGTCAGCAAGCAGGACCTGCTGCCGAAGGCCAAGGACGTCGAGGCCCTGGCCCGTCGCCCGTAAGCATCCGCTGCACGCAGCACACAGAGAACCCCGCGCAAGCGGGGTTTTTTGTTGGCCGGGTTGCACCCGGCACCCGCCGAGGCAACAGCAACAGCAACAGCGGGCATTCCGTGGGTTGGCGGGGCGGTGTCGGATTGCGGGGACGCCGCAAGTACGTCCTTGTAGGCTTGGCAGCCGCATCCATGCGGCTGACACCCCGCACTCCGACACCGCCCCACCTTTGACAGATTCCTGCGGCCGTCGGTAGGTGTCGACCTTGGTCGACACATCTGTCAGATATCGAATGAATTCAACCGTGTCGACCAAGGTCGACACCTACCAGGGCCGCACGCCGTCCTGGCAGATCGCGGAGAACTGTCGAAAGCGGGGTGGGTCCGGTTGAGGGGGTGTCCGCGGCATGGATGCCGCGGCCAAGCCCCCAAGGATGGGTTTACGGCGTCCCCCGCAACCGGACCCGCCCCGCCAACCCACAGGAACCCGGCTTCCGCCGTTGACGTTGCCTCTGCGGGTGCAGGGTGCAACCCTGCGCAAAAGAAACACCACCCTACGCCAGCGTCGGTTGTGCAATCTTCCCCCGCGCACTACGATCCTGCGGTTCGCGCGCGCAGGCGCGCACCCATATTCCTGCTGAGCGCCCCGCGCGCCGCATCTGCCAACCCGAGGTATCCATGGTCATCAAACCGCGCGTCCGCGGCTTCATCTGCGTCACCACCCACCCGACCGGCTGCGAGGCCGCGGTCAAGCAGCAGATCGACTACATCCGCGCGCGTCCGCCGATCCAGAACGGCCCCAAGCGCGTGCTGGTGATCGGCGCCTCCACCGGCTACGGCCTGGCCGCGCGCATCACCGCTGCCTTCGGCAGTGGCGCCGCAACCCTGGGCATCTTCTTCGAACGTCCGGGCAGCGAAACCAAGCCGGGCACGGCGGGCTGGTACAACTCGGCCGCGTTCCACAAGTACGCCGACGAAGCCGGCCTGTACGCCAAGAGCATCAACGGCGATGCCTTCTCCGATGAAGTGAAGGCGAAGACCATCGAAATGATCAAGGCCGATCTCGGCCAGGTCGATCAGGTCGTCTACAGCCTGGCGGCGCCGCGCCGCAAGCACCCCAAGACCGGTGAAATCATCAGCTCCACGCTGAAACCGATCGGCGAGCCGATCACGCTGCGTGGCCTGGATACCGACAAGGAAGTGCTGACCGAGACCCATCTGCAGCCGGCCACCCCGGAAGAAATCGCCGGTACCGTCGCGGTGATGGGCGGTGAGGACTGGCAGATGTGGATCGACGCGCTGGCCGATGCCGGCGTGCTGGCCAACGGCTGCACCACCACCGCCTTCACCTACGTGGGCGAAGAAATCACCCAGGCGATCTACTGGAACGGTTCCATCGGTGCCGCCAAGAAGGACCTGGACACCAAGGTGCTGGGCCTGCGCGAAAAGCTGGCGAAAATCGGCGGCGACGCGCGAGTCTCGGTGTTGAAGGCCGTGGTCACCCAGGCCAGCTCGGCCATTCCGACCATGCCGCTGTACCTGTCGCTGCTGTTCAAGGTGATGAAGGAAAAGGGCACGCACGAAGGCTGCATCGAGCAGTTGGATGTGCTGTACGACATCCTCTACGGCGGCAAGGCCGACGGCGTGGCGATCGATCGCCTGCGTCACGACCTGGTCGATGGCGAGGGCCATACCGTCGCGCTGGTCGATGAGGAAGGCCGCCTGCGTGCCGACTACAAGGAAATGGCGGCGGACGTGCAGGGCAAGGTGGTCGCACTGTGGCCGCAGGTCACCAACGAGAACCTGTACGAGATCAGCGATCTGGCCGGTTACAAGGCCGACTTCCTGCGCTTGTTCGGCTTTGGCGTGGAGGGCGTCGACTACGAGGCCGACGTCAACCCGGACGTGAAGATCGACAATCTGGTCGACATGACCTGATCAACGAAAAGGCCGGCGAAAGCCGGCCTTCTCTTTGTGCAGAGCCGAGCCATGCTCGGCTGCTCTTCGCTTGAGTCCCGCAGCCGAGCATGGCTCGGCTCTACAGAGAGGCGTCAACCAAACTCGAAGCCCATCTCCGGCAACGCCGGGCCAACGAAGTCGCCCTGCACGTAATCCACGCCGGCACTGAACAGCAGGGTCATCGAGTTGGCATCGCTGACGAACTCGGCGATGGTGCGGATGCCGGCCTCCTGCGCGCGAGCGGTGATCTGGCTGATGCGGTCGATGTTCTCGCGGGTGGCGGCCAGATCGCTGGTGAAGCCGCGGTCCAGCTTGAGGAACTGCGGCTGGAAGTGGGCCAGCAGCTGGAACGAATCCAGCCCCGATCCGAACTGCTCCAGGCCGATGCGGCAGCCCAGCGGCGCCACTTCGGCAAGGAACTGCTGCGCACTGCGCAGATGGGTGAACACCTTCGCTTCCGGCGCATGCAGCCACAGCCGTTCGCCGGGCACGCCCTGTGCCTGCAGTTCCCGGCGCAGGGTGGCGATCATCTGCGGGTCGTCGAACGACTCTGGCGTCACCTTCACCAGCATCTGCGTGGCATGGCCTTCGCGTGCACGTTGGCCCAGCACAGCGATCGCCCGTGACACCACCCAGCGGTTGATGTCGGCCAGCAGGCCGTGTTCCTCCGCGATGCCCAGGAACGCAGTCGGGCTCAGCAGTTCACCATTGTGCTCAAGGCGCAGGTAGGCCTCATACAGCTCCAGCGACTCACCCTGCAGGTTCAGCACCGGCTGGTAGTGCAGCTGGAAGCCATCACCGGCCAGTGCTTCACGGATTCGGGTGACCCAGCGCAGCACGCGTTCTTCCTCCACGCGGTCGGCAGCGGCCGGGTCGAAGATGCGGCAGGTGTTGCCCAGTTCGGCGGCGGCCTGCGTGCATTCGCTGGCGCGTGCCAGCACCTGGCCGATGCTGGCGATCTTCTCGCCCACCTGCACGCCACCGATGCTGACCGTTACCGTGGCCGAACGCGCGCCGATGCTGAAGACGTGTGCGGCGTAGGCTTCGCGGATGCGCTCGGCCAGTGCCACGGTCTGCGCGTAGGGCCCGGCCTGCAGCACGGCGAAATTGTGTTCGCCGAAACGGGCCAGCTGCGCGTCCTCGCCAACCACCTCGGCCAGCAGGGCGGCGAGGGCGCCGATCAGGATGTCGGCCGAGGCCAGGCCGATATCCGGCAGCAGGCGCGCGTAGTGGTCCGGCTCGATCAGCAGCAGGCCGAACTGGCCTTCGCTGCGCCCTGCCTGGGCCACCGCGCTTTCCAGCTGCAGCATGAAGGTCGGTCGGTTGAGCAGGCCGGTGACCTGGTCGCGCTGGCGCAGGTCTTCGACCTCGCGCGCCAGTTCCGGGTCGAATTCCATGCGGCGGCGGAGTACCACCTGCAGGCAGGATTCGCCCTCGTAGGTGGCGGGGGTGAATTCCATCGTTGCCGGGAACGCGCTGCCATCCTCGTGGCGCGCGTCGAGCTGGTACTGCGGCGGCGGCGCCTCGCCACGGCTGAGGCCCTTCAGCAGCTGCTTGAAGCCTTCCACATGCTGGGCGGCGACCATGTCCAGCAGCGAGATGCCTTCGATGTCGTCGAAATGCTCGTAGCCGAACATCTCCAGGTAGGCGTCGTTGGCGCGGATGTGCATGCCCTCATGCACGTAGGCGATGGGGTCGCGGGAGGAGGCGATCAGGGCATCGCAGCGGCGCTCGGTCTCGCGCATCTGCGCCTCGATGCGGCGCAGGCCGCGACGCGCCTGCAGGTCCACCCATTGGTCGCGGACCACGGCGAGCAGGTGCTCGGAACGCTGGCGCAGGGCGAGGGCACGGATGCCGTGGCTGCTGGCCTGCACCAGTTCGTCTTCGTCGATGCGCTCGGCCAGCAGCACCAGCGGAATGTCCTTGCCGCTGGCGGCAATATGCTGGGCCACCAGTGGCAGCGGGATGCCCTGGGAGGGCGAAGCCAGCACCAGGTCGATGGCTTGGCTGGCCAGGACCTGGGCCAGCTCGGCTGCATCCTGAGGGCGCCATGGGCGTACTGCTATGCCGCTGTTGCGCAGCGTGCTGACGATGGCTTCGGCATTTTCGCCGCTGTCATCGACGATCAGCAGGCGGATGGTGATGTCGTTCGCGTTCTGCATGCACTGCTCCCCAATCTGCAAATCTAGATACACGATGCGCGCCGAACCGTCCATGCGCGCGCCCCTTGCACGCATCGAACGGCGATGTGGTTCACACCACGCCACCGGCCGCGTGGCCGCTGGCCCAGGCCCACTGGAAGTTGTAGCCGCCCAGCCAGCCGGTCACATCCAGCACCTCGCCGACGAAATGCAGGCCGGGTACGCGCTTGGATTCCATCGTCGAAGACGAGACCTCGGCGGTGTCCACGCCGCCGAGCGTGACTTCAGCGGTACGGTAGCCCTCGGTGCCACTGGCCACCAGCGGGAACGCGCCCAGCAGCTGCGCGGCCTGGCGCAGCACCGGCTCGTCCAGCTGGCGCACGGGCCGGTCGGGCAGCCAGTGTTCGCACAGCCGCTGTGCCAGCCGCTTCGGCAGTACTTCGCCCAGCACCGTGCGCAGTTCGGCGGCGGGTCGTTCGCGCTTCATCTGGCGCAACCACTCGCCGGCATCCTGGCCGGGCAGCAGGTCCAGCTCCAGCGCATCGCCGGGTTGCCAGAACGAGGAGATCTGCAGGATCGCCGGGCCACTCACGCCACGGTGGGTCAGCAGCATGAAGTTCTGGAAGCTCCTGCCGTTGCAGCGCGCCTCGATCGGCAGGGCGACACCACTCAGATCGGCCAGCCGTTCCTGGTGCTTGCCGCTGAGCGTCAGCGGTACCAGCCCTGCGCGGGTCGGCAGCACCTGGTGGCCGAACTGTCGGGCCACTTCATAACCAAAGCCGGTGGCACCCATGCTGGGAATGGACAGGCCGCCGGTGGCAACCACCAGCGAGGCGCAATGGAACAGGCCATGGGTGGTATGCACGTGGAAGCCATCGCTGCCGTGCTCGATGCGCTGCACGCTGCACTCGGTGCGCACCTGCACGCCGGCCGCCTGGCATTCGTCCACCAGCATCTTCACGATCTGCTTGGACGAGACATCGCAGAACAGCTGGCCCAGCTCTTTTTCGTGATACGCGATGCCGTGCTTGTGCACCAGCTCGATGAAGTGCCAGGGCGTGTAGCGCGCCAGCGCCGATTTGCAGAAGTGCGGGTTGGCGGACAGGAAGTTGGCCGGGGTGGTGCCGGTGTTGGTGAAGTTGCAACGGCCACCGCCGGACATCAGGATCTTCTTGCCGACCTTGTTGGCATGGTCGATCACCTGCACCTGGCGGCCGCGCTGGCCAGCCGTGATTGCGGTCATCAGCCCGGCCGCGCCGGCGCCGATGACCACCACATCGCAACGGATGGTGCTCATGCCTTGGCGCGCTTGCGCCAGTTCGGGATCACGTCGAGCTGGATCTGGTCGTTGAGCAGCTGCACTTCGCCGTCCTGGATCAGCACGCTCCAGCGCATGGCGCGCTGGATCTGCTGGCCCCACAGTTCGACGAAGGCACCATCGAGGTCGACCACCGAAAGGTTGTCGAAGCGCGCCAGGCCCTTGCTCTGCTTGCTCCACCAGATGTCCGAAGCGTTGCCGCCGTAGTTCACCACCTGCACCTGGCGGCTGCGGTTGCTGGCCTTGCGGATGCGCGATTCGTCCGGATGACCCAGGTCGATCCACTGCAGGATGTCGCCGGTGTAGTCGTGTTCCCACAGGTCCGGCTCGTCATCGGTACTCAGGCCACGGCCGAATTCCAGGCGGTCGCCGGCGTTCAGCGCGAAGGCGAGCAGGCGCACCATCAGGCGATCGTCGGTCTCGGACGGGTGCTGGGCCAGGGTCAGGTTGTGGGTCACGTAGTAGCCGCGATCCATGTCGCTGATCTGCAGTTCGGCCTTGCGGATGGTGGCGGTGAGGGCCATGGGGGGTCCGTGGACTAAAGACGACAATGATAGAGGTTTGCTCCAGAGGTGTCCGTTGCCGGTCTGTCTGCGCAGCGTCAACGGTGGCACTCTTGCGCTCTTTCCTGCCGCAGGAGTGCCACCGATGATCCTGCCCAGCCGCCTGCAGCTGCCGCCCGGCCACTGGCGCAGCCTGCTCGATGGCCTGTGTGCGCGCTTCCCGCGCATCGACCGCGCGCAATGGCAGGACCGCTTCGCCCGGGGCCGTGTGCAGGATGCGCAGGGCAGGGCACTGGCGCCGGACATGCCCTGGCAGGTGGGGCTGGAGATCCAGTACTTCCGCGAGGTGGCCGACGAGCCGGTGATTCCCTTCGCCGAGACCATCCTGCACCTGGATGAGCACCTTCTGGTCGCCGACAAGCCGCACTTCCTGCCAGTGACGCCGGCCGGCAGCTACGTGCGCGAAACCCTGCTGGCGCGCCTGATCGCACGCACCGGCAACACCGAACTGGCGCCGTTGCACCGCTTGGACCGGCTGACCGCCGGCCTGGTGCTGTTCTCGACCCAGGCAGCCACGCGTGATGCCTATCAACGGCTGTTCCGCGAACGGCGCATCGAGAAGACCTATGAGGCGCTGGCACCGGCGCTGCCCGGGCTGGCGTTTCCGTTGCAGCGGGACAGCCGCCTGGTGCCGGGGGAGCCATTCTTCCGCATGGCCGAAGTGCCGGGCGAGCCCAATGCGCGCAGCCGGATCGAGCTGATCGAGGCCGAAGGGCCGGTCTGGCGCTACCGGCTGCTGCCGGAAACCGGCCGCAAGCACCAGCTGCGCGTGCACATGGCGGCGCTGGGCGCGCCGATCGAGGGCGATGACCTGTATCCGCTGCTGAGGCCGCGCCCGGATGAAACGGTCGAGTCGCCCCTGCAGCTGCTGGCGCAGGGGCTGGCCTTCGATGACCCATTGAGCGGGGAGCCCCGGCGGTTCAGCAGCCGGCGCCGCCTGTGCCTGCCCGGCCAGGGCGGGTAGGGCCGTTCAGCGAACCGGGCGTCGGGCCAACCAGCGGTCCAGCTCGGCAGCGAACAGCTGTCGGTCGCGCGGGCCCAGCGGCGGCGGGCCGCCGGTCTGCACCCCGGCGCCGCGCAGCTCTTCCATGAAATTGCGCATCGACAGCCGCTCGGCCATGTTGTTCGGGGTGTACAGCTGGCCGCGCGGGTTCAGCGCCACGGCCTTCTTCTCCAGCACCAGGGCGGCCAACGGAATGTCCTGGGTGACCACCAGGTCTCCGGCGGCGACCCGCTCGACGATGGCGCTGTCGGCCACGTCCAGGCCCTGCGGCACCTGGATCGAGCGCAGCCAGCGCGATGGCGGGGTGCGGATCCAATGGTTGGCGACCAGGGTCAGCTCGATCCCAACGCGTTCAGCGGCACGGAACAGGATGTCGCGAATGACGGTGGGGCAGGCATCCGCGTCCACCCAGATGCGGGGCAGGGCGGGTTCAGCTTGGGTTTCAGCTTCAGTCATTTACCCAGTGTAGGGTAGGAAAAACCTGAATGGGGACTCGGAGTTAGGCTTGATCGGCTGCCAAGCCTTGTCACGCCTAGCGGGCAGGGTTTGCCCATGAACGTCCGGGCTATCGCTTTTTGCAGAAAACACGCGTATCGTTCGACCCACTGTGTTTGCTAGGGTCACCGTGAATCGTGGCCTGGTGCAGTTGATCTCACGATCCGCTCATCGATCCGCTTTACCAACGCCTGCAACTCAGTCTCGGCCCCGATACCCGGTGGCTGCGATTTTTTTCAACATGTGTTTCAGGAGTTAGTCAAATGTCTGATCGTCAGACCGGCACCGTCAAGTGGTTCAACGACGCCAAGGGCTTCGGCTTCATCACCCCGGAAAGCGGCCCGGACCTGTTCGTGCACTTCCGTGCCATCCAGGGCACCGGCTTCAAGACCCTGCAGGAAGGCCAGAAGGTTACCTTCATCGCCGTCCAGGGCCAGAAGGGTATGCAGGCTGACCAGGTGCAGGCGGTCTAATCCGTCTGCTACCGTTTGGTAGCCAGAACGCCGGAAGCGAAAGCTTCCGGCGTTTTTTGTTGCCTGCTGTTCTGTAGCGTCGAGCCATGCTCGACTGCTTTCCAAAGACAGTCGAGCATGGTTCGACTCTACATGGGGCATGCACTGCGCGCGGTACGATGCGGGCCTCCCCAAGGATCATCCCCATGCGCATCGTCCATCACCTGGAAAACTCCCGTTCCCTGCGTGTGCTGTGGATGCTGGAGGAGCTGGGGCTGGACTACGAACTGCGCCGCTATCCGCGCGATCCGAAGACGCTGCTGGCGCCGCCGGAGCTGCGCAACGTGCATCCGCTGGGCAAGTCGCCGGTACTGCAGGATGGCGAGCTGGTACTGGCCGAGTCCGGTGCCATCCTCGACTACCTCGCGGATCGCTATGACACCCAACGCCAGCTGTCGCCGTCACCGATGCCGGCCGATGGCGCCGAGCGCATCGCCTACCGTTATTGGCTGCACTACGCCGAAGGCTCGGCGATGCCGCCGCTGCTGCTGACCCTGGTGATGGGCCGCATCCGCAACGCGCCGATGCCGTTCTTCGCCCGTCCGATCGCGCGCAGCATTGCCGACAAGGCCGAACGTGGCTTCATCGGCCCACAGCGGCGCCTGCACCTGGACTGGATGGAGCGCCGCCTGGCCGAAAGCCAGTGGTTCGCGGGTGAGCGGTTCAGCGCAGCCGACATCCAGATGAGCTTCCCGATCCAGGCTGCGGCCGCACGCGGCGGTGGCCTCGACGACAAGCCGGCACTGCGTGGCTTCCTCAAGCGTATCGGTGAGCGTCCAGCCTACCAGCGTGCCGAGGCCCACGGCGGTCACCTGCAGGCGCTCAGCGGCAATTGAGGAGGGCGGCCGTCGCCCCCATCTTCAGCACCATGGATACCGACAGCCCCCGTTTCGACAACCGCCTGCTGCATACCCTGCCGGGCGATCCCGAATCCGGCCCGCGCCGGCGCGAAGTGCTGGGTGCGGCCTGGTCGCCGGTGATGCCGACCCCGGTGACGGCGCCCACGTTGCTGGCCTGGGCGCCGGATGTTGCCGCGATGCTTGGTTTCGATACCGCTGAAGTCGAAAGCGAAAGCTTCGCGCAGGTGTTTGGCGGCAATGCACTGTACGCCGGCATGCAGCCTTGGGCGGCCAACTACGGCGGCCATCAGTTTGGTCACTGGGCCGGCCAGCTCGGCGACGGCCGCGCGATCTCGCTGGGTGAACTGGTCGCGCCCGATGGCCGTCATTGGGAGCTGCAGCTGAAGGGGGCGGGCCCCACGCCGTATTCGCGCGGCGCCGATGGTCGCGCGGTACTGCGCTCGTCGATCCGCGAGTTCTTGTGCAGTGAAGCGATGCACCACCTTGGCGTGCCGACCACGCGTGCGCTGTCGCTGGTTGGTACCGGCGACGACGTGGTGCGCGACATGTTCTACGACGGCCATCCGCGTGCCGAGCCCGGCGCCATCGTATGCCGCGTGTCGCCGTCGTTCCTGCGCTTTGGTTCCTTCGAGCTTCCGGCATCGCGCGGGGAAACCGCACTGCTGCAGCAGCTGGTTGATGCCTGCATCGCGCGTGATTTCCCCGAACTGGAAGGGCAGGGCGAGGCGCTGTATGGCGACTGGTTCGCGCAGATCGCGGTGCGCACCGCCGAGATGATCGCGCACTGGATGCGTGTCGGCTTCGTGCATGGCGTGATGAACACCGACAACCTGTCCGTTCTTGGTCTCACGCTCGACTACGGTCCCTACGGCTGGGTCGAGGATTTCGATCCGGACTGGACGCCGAACACCACCGACGCGCAGGGTCGCCGCTACCGCTTCGGCACCCAGCCGCAGGTGGCGTACTGGAACCTGAGCCGATTGGCGCAGGCACTGTCGCCGTTGTTTGCCGATGTGGCACCGCTGCAGGCAGGATTGGCTGCATACCAGTCCACCTTCGTGGCCTGCACGCGCCGCGATGCCGCCGCCAAGTTGGGCCTGGCTGCCGCCGACGATGACGACCTGCAGCTCTACCTGCGCTGGCAGCAGTTGATGCAGGACGGGGGTATGGACATGACCCTGGCCTGGCGTGCGCTGATGCGTATCGATCCGGCGGCACCGGATGCGGCGCTGCTGGATGCGGTGTACTACGACGAGGCGCGCCAGCAGGCGGTGCAGGCGCCGTTGCAGCAGTGGCTGCAGGACTATGCGGCGCGGTTGCAGGCCGATCCGCTGCCGGCCAGCGAGCGCCTGGCGAAGATGACAGCGGCCAACCCGCTGTACGTGCTGCGCAACTGGCTGGCCCAGGAAGCCATCGATCGCGCGGAGCAGGGCGACCTCGGCGGTGTTCATGCGTTGCAGGACGTACTGCGCGATCCATACACCGAGCGTGCCGGCCTGGAACACTTTGCCGGCAAGCGCCCGGCATGGGCAGACAATCGCGCCGGCTGCTCGATGCTGTCCTGCAGTTCCTGAGGGTAGGTTTCGGCAGGGCTGCGCCCTGCACCCGCAGAGGCCAGGTCAACAGCGAGAGCAAAAGCGGATTCCGTGGTTTGGCGGGGCGGTGTCGGAGTGCGGGGACGCCGCAAGTACGTCCGTGTAGGCTTGGCAGCCGCATCCATGCGGCTGACACCCCGCACTCCGACACCGCCCCACCTCTGACAGATTCCGACTGCCGTTGGTAGGTGTCGACCTTGGTCGACACGGTAGATCCACGCCATGCGTGGATGCTCTTCGTTCAATTCTCGAAATATTCGATTTCGATGAAAATTCATCCACGCATGGCGTGGATCTACGACAGATCGCAGGAACCTGTCGAAGGCGGGGTGGGTCCGGTTGCGGGGCGTGAGCCGCATGGATGCGGCGACCGAGCTTACATGGACGTACTTGCAGCGGCCCCGCAACCGGGCCCACCCCGCCATCCCCCAGGAAACCCGCTGTTGCTGTTGCTCTTGCCGTTGCCTTGGCTTGAAGCCTCTGCAGGTGCCGGGCGCAGCCCGGCCGACCCCCCCGACAGGCAGGCGGCGCCCGGAACAGGTACCCTATGCCGCCATCAGATAGCCAACGTGACATGACCGACGCCCTCGTCGCTCCGCAGTGGGCCTCCCGCCTGCGCGACATCGCCGACTTCCCCAAGCCCGGCATCCTCTTCAAGGACATCATGCCGCTGCTCGCCCATGGCGAGGACTTCCGCGGTGCCATCATCGCGACGGCCGACCGTTGGCGCGACCAGAAGCTGGACGCGGTGGTTGGCATCGAATCGCGTGGTTTCATCCTCGGTGCCGCCATGGCGCTGGAACTGGGCGTGGGCTTCGTGCCGGTGCGCAAGCCGGGCAAGCTGCCGGGTCAGGTGCTGCGCGAGGAATACACGCTGGAATACCGCAGCGACTGCATCGAAGTGCACGCCGATGCGCTGCCGGCCGGTGCCCGCGTGGCGATCATCGACGACGTGCTGGCCACGGGCGGCACGCTGGTCGCTGCGTTGTCGCTGGTGCGCCGCCTGGGCGTTGACGTGGTCGGTGCCGGCGTGCTGGTCGAGCTCGATGGCCTCGGCGGTCGTGCGCGCTGGGAATCGGACCTGCCGCTGCATACTGAACTGGTGTTCTGATCAGGCAGGTATCTGCGAACCGGTAGTTGCCAACCTTGGTTGGCAGCACCTTTCGCGACTGACGCCACGGAATGGGCCAACCAAGGTTGGCCACTACCAGGTCAGGTCGTTGCCAACCGTGGTTGGCAACGCTGCTTCAATCACATCATCCGCACGCGGAAGCGACGGCCCTTGATCTTGCCGGCTTCCAGCTTGGCGACGGCCTTGTTGGCCTGCTCTCGGGCGATCGCCACGTAGGAGCGGGTCGGGAAGATCGCGATCTTGCCGATGAACTTGGCTGACAGGCCGGCATCACCGGTCAGCGCGCCAAGGATGTCGCCCGGGCGCAGCTTGTCGGTCTTGCCACCATCAATGCGCAGGGTGCGCATCGCCGCCTGCGGCAATTCGGCCGGGCGCGAGGTCGCCAACGGCGTCTTCTGCCAGTCCAGCGGTTGCCCCATGTGCGCTTCAATCGCTTCGGCGCGGGTCTTCTCACGACCGGCCACCAGGCTGATCGCCAGGCCGCTGGCACCGGCACGGCCAGTACGGCCCACGCGATGCTGGTAGCTCTCCACGTCGGTCGGCAGCTCGTAGTTGATCACCGCCGCCAGCTCTTCCACGTCCAGGCCGCGTGCGGCCACGTCGCTGGCCACCAGCACGTTGCAGCTGCGGTTGGCCAGCAGCAACAGCACTTCCTCGCGGTCGCGCTGCTCCATGTCGCCATGCAGGGCGAGTGCGGAGAAGCCGAACTGCTGCAGGGAATTCGCAACCTCGTCCACGTCCTTGCGGGTGTTGCAGAACACCACCGCCGATTCCGGTGTGTACTTCAGCAGCAGGCCCGCCAGCGCCTTCTGGCGGTGCGCCGGTTCCACCTCGCAGAACAGGTGGCGGATGGCCGGTGCCTGGTCGGCGCCTTCCACGGTCACTTCCACCGCGTCGCGCAGCAGGTCACGCGCCATGGCGCGGATGCTGTCGGGGAAGGTGGCCGAGAACAGCAGGCTCTGGCGGTCCCTGTGGGTGCGGCCGGCGATCTCGCGGATCGGCTCCTCGAAGCCCATGTCGAGCATTCGGTCGGCCTCGTCCAGCACCAGTGTGCGCACCGCGCCCAGGTTCAGCGCGCGCTTGCGTGCCAGCTCCTGCACGCGGCCGGGCGTGCCGACCACCACGTGCGGGTCATGGCCTTCCAGCGACGCCAGCTGCGGGCCCAGCGGCACGCCACCGACCAGCAGCAACAGCTTCAGGTTGGGGATGCCGGTCGCCAGCTTGCGGATCTGCTTGCCGACCTGGTCGGCCAGTTCGCGGGTCGGGCACAGCACCAGCGCCTGCACGCGGATCAGGCTGGGGTCGATGGCCTGCAGCAGGCCCAGGCCGAAGGCGGCGGTCTTGCCGCTGCCGGTCGGCGCCTGTGCGATCACATCGCGGCCATCCAGAATGGCCGGCAGGCTCTGCGCCTGCACGGGGGTGAGGGTGGTGTAGCCGAGGGCATCCAGGCCGGGCTGCAGGGCCGGGCTCAGCGGCAGGGTCGAGAAGTCAGTCATGGCGCATTGTACCCGTCCGGTCGCGCGCGGCTGCCCTTTGTAGAGCCGAGCCGATGCTCGGCTGCTTCACCTCTGAAGCCGAGCGTCGGCTCGGCTCTACATCGGGGGTAGGCTCAGCCCAGCACCGCCAACACGCCCTGATGAATCGCCAACCCCCCGAACAGCAGCCAGGCGAAAAGGATCAGTGCCAGCAGCAGCGGCTTCAGGCCCGCCTGGCGCAGCGCTGAAACGTGGGTGGTCAGGCCCAGCGCGGCCATTGCCATCGCCAGCAGCACGGTATCCAGCTGCACCAGCCCGGCCTGCAGGCCCGCCGGCAGCAGATGCAGCGAGTTGAAACCGGCCACCGCCACGAAACCGAACGCGAACCACGGCACCACGATGCGCGTCTTGCTGCCGTCGGCGCTGGCCTTGCCGCCGCGCGCCAGCCACAGCGACAGTGCGACCAGGAACGGTGCCAGCAGCATCACCCGCACCATCTTGGTGATCACCGCCGTGTCGGCCGCCGCTTCGTTGACCGCGCGGCCTGCCGCCACCACCTGTGCCACTTCATGCACCGTCGCACCGGTGAACAGACCGTATTCGCGCGCGTCCATTGCCAGCCAGCCGTGCGACTGCACCAGTGCATACAACGCCGGATACAGGAACATTGCCAGCGTGCCGAACACCACCACCGTAGAGACCGCGACCGTGACCTGCGCAGCGCGGCCGCGCACCACCGGTTCGGCGGCCATCACCGCTGCCGCACCGCAGATCGCGCTGCCAGCACCGATCAGCATCGCTGCCTCACGCTCCATCTTGAACACGCGCACACCAAGCCAGCAGGCCAGGCCGAAGGTGCTGGCGACCACCAGCACGTCCATCAGCACGCCAGTGACGCCGACATGGCCGATGTCCTGGAAGGTCAGGCGCAGGCCGTACAGCACGATGCCAGCGCGCAGCAGCCAGTGCTTGGAAAAGCCGACACCGGCCGCGCTGCTCGGCGCCAGCCGCGGGTAGAACGTGTTGCCGACCACGATGCCGGCGACGATGGCCACGGTCAGCGCACTCAGGCCGTGTGCCTGCAACCAGGGCAGCTCGGCCAGGTACAGCGACGCCGCCGCGATCAGGCCCACCAGCAGCAGGCCGGGCAGGCGCGGCTGCCAGCGTTGGCGCAGGGCGGGCAGGGACCAGGGGGAGAGGGCAGGGGCGTTCATGGCACGGGCAGCGCTGGAGAGATGGGGCAAGCGTGCGCCTGAGTCGATGACCTGTAAAACGAATAATATGGGTGAAACCTACCCATAAAGGAGGTAAGTGCCATGCGCCTGACCTTGCGCCAGCTGCAGGTCTTCGTCGCCATCGCCGATCACGGCAGCACTACCGCCGCCGGCCAGGCCATCGCGCTTTCGCAATCGGCCAGCAGCGCCGCCCTGCAGGAGTTGGAAGCGCACTTCGGTACCCCGCTGTTCGACCGCATCGGCCGCCGCCTGGCGCTGAACGGGCACGGCCGCGCACTGCTGGAGCCGGCGCGTACCTTGCTGGTCAACGCCGCCGATCTGGAGCGGCAGCTGGCCGCCGGCGGCGACCCGTCACAGGGGGCACCGCTGCGGCTGGTGCTGGCGGCCAGTACCACCATCGGCAACTACCTGCTGCCACCACGCATCGCCGAGCTGCTGCGCCAGGCGCCGCAGGCCGAGGTTGATCTGCGCATCGACAACAGTGCCGGCGTGGTCGCCGCTGTGCAGCGCCTGGACGTCGACGCAGGCCTGATCGAAGGCCCCTGCCACGAACGCGGCCTGCAGGTCACGGCCTGGCAGCAGGATCCGCTGGTGATCGTGGCTGCCGCCGACACCCCCGCGCGCTGGTCGCTGGACGAACTGCGCCGCGCTCGCTGGCTGCTGCGCGAGCCCGGCTCCGGCACCCGCGAAGCCGTCGAACAGGCGCTGCTGCCGCATCTGCGCGGCTTCGCCCAGACCCTGCAACTGGGCAATACCGAAGCAATCAAGCAGGCCGCCATCGCCGGCCTCGGCCTGGCCTGTCTTTCGCGTCACGCGCTGGAAGAACCACTGGCCCTGGGCCGCCTGCGCGTGCTCGAAACCCCGTTGCCCGCCCTGCAGCGCACCCTGTGGCTGGTCCGCCACCCGGGCAAGCAATGGTTGCCGGGGTTGCAGGCGTTGTTGGGGGAGGTGGGGTAATCCATCAGAACCCCAGTGGATCCCATCCATCGACAGTCCCTCCAGCGTTCATCCACGCATGGCGTGGATCTACCGTGTCGACCAAGTTCGACACCCACCAGAGCAGAATGCCGTTCCGACAGATCGCGGGAAGCTGTCAGAGGCGGGGCGGTGTGGGTTTGCAGGACCGTTGGCGCCACGGATGGCGCCATCGAGCCCCCAAGGATGGGTTTACGGCGTGTCCTGCAGACCCACACCGCCTCGCCAGCCCACAGGAAACCCGCTTCAGCTGTTGCTTCGGCGGTTGACGTTGCCTCTGCGGGTGCCGGGTGCAACCCGGCCGACGCCCCCAACCCGTACAATATCCGGATGCCTCTGATTACCCTACAGAACGTCGACTTCAGCGTCGGCGGCCCGTTGTTGCTGGAAAAGGCCGAACTGTCGATCGAGCCGGGCGAACGCATCGCCCTGATCGGCCGCAACGGCGCCGGCAAATCCACCCTGCTCAAGCTGCTGTCCGGCGACCACAAGCCCGATGACGGCGAAGTCCGCGTGCAGCAGGGCGTGCGTGTCACCCGCCTGGAGCAGGAAGTGCCGCACGGCGCGGCCGGCTCGGTGTTCGACGTCGTCGCCGATGGCCTCGGCGAACTGGGCCAGTGGCTGGCCGAATTCCACCACCTCAGCCATGCCGAGGTCTTCGATGGTGAAGCCCTCGGCAACGTGCAGGCCAAGATCGACGCCGCCAACGGCTGGGGCCTGGACCAGCGCGTCAGCGAAACCCTGACCAAGCTCGATCTGGACGGCGAGGCCGAGTTCGGCCGCCTGTCCGGCGGCATGAAGCGCCGCGTGCTGCTCGCGCGCGCGCTGGTGTCCAGCCCGGACGTGTTGCTGCTGGACGAACCCACCAACCACCTGGATATCGAAGCTATCGACTGGCTCGAAGCGTTCCTGAAGGGCTGGAGTGGCAGCGTGGTGTTCGTCACCCATGACCGCCGCTTCCTGCGTGCGCTGGCCACCCGCATCGTCGAGATCGACCGCGGCCAGGTCACCAGCTGGCCGGGCGACTGGGCCAACTACGAGCGCCGCCGCGAGGAACGCCTCAACGCGCAGGCGCAGGAAAATGCCCGCTTCGACAAGCTGCTGGCGCAGGAAGAAGTGTGGATCCGCCAGGGCATCAAGGCCCGTCGTACCCGCGATGAAGGCCGTGTGCGCCGCCTGAAGGCGATGCGCAACGAGCGTTCCGCGCGCCGCGATCTCAGCGGCAACGTCAAGATGGAAGCCGCGCAGGGCGTCAGCTCCGGCAAGAAGGTCATCGACGTCAAGGACATTTCGTTCGCCTTCGGCGAGCGCACCATGGTCCGCGACTTCACCACCACCATCCTGCGCGGTGACCGCATCGGCCTGATCGGCCCCAACGGCAGCGGCAAGACCACGCTGCTGAAACTGCTGCTGGGTGAACTGCAGCCGGCCAAGGGCGAAGTCAACGCCGGCACCAACCTGCAGATCGCCTATTTCGACCAGTACCGCGCGGTGCTGCGCGAAGACTGGAGCGCGATCGAGAACGTGGCCGAAGGCCGTGACTTCCTCGAGTTCAACGGCAAGCGCAAGCACGTGCATGCCTACCTGCAGGACTTCATGTTCACCCCGGAACGTGCGCGCGCACCGATCACCCGCCTGTCCGGTGGCGAGCGCAACCGCCTGCTGCTGGCCAAGCTGTTCGCGCAGCCGTCCAACCTGCTGGTGATGGACGAACCGACCAACGACCTCGACGTGGAAACCCTGGAGCTGCTGGAAGAGCTGCTGGGCGACTACACCGGCACGTTGCTGTTGGTCAGCCACGACCGTGACTTCATCGACAACGTGGTGACCTCCACGCTGGTGATGGAAGGCGACGGCGTGATCGGTGAGTACGTCGGCGGCTACAGCGACTGGCAGCGTTATGCGGCCAGTGTGGCGGCGACGCCTGCTGCGGCACCGGCAGCCAAGCCGGCGGTCGCCGCACCGGCCACCCCGACTGCTGCAGCTCCGGCCGCACCGAAGCGCAAGCTGGCCTACAAGGAAGCGCGCGAACTGGAGCAGCTGCCGAAGACCATCGAGAAGCTGGAAGGCGATGTCGAAGGGCTGACCTCGGCGATGAACGATCCGTCGTTCTACACCCGCAGCAGCGCCGAAGTGACCGCGCACACCCAGCAGCTGGCCAAGGTGCAGGCCGAGCTGGATGCCGCGTACGCACGCTGGGAAGAGCTGGAAGGCTGAGTTCGCCGGGTTCGTGCGGACCAACGGTCCGCACCTACCGACGCCGGTGCCTGGTAGATCCACGCCATGCGTGGATGCCTGCATCAGTGCGGACCAAGGTCCGCACCCACCAAAGCGGATTCCGCACCCACCGGGGGCCAGCGGTCATTTGACCCCGTGCAGGTCCCGCAGCTGGCTCGGCCGGCTGCCGAAGTACGCCGCCAGATCGGCGATGTCCTGATCACTCAGGTCCTTCGCCTGCGGCGTCATCAGCGCATGCTGGCGGTCTCCGGCGCGGTAGGCCTGCAGCGCATGTGCCAGGTAGTCACCGTACTGCCCACCCAGCTTCGGATAGGTCGGGTCGATCGGCGCATTGCCGTCAGCCCCGTGGCAGTCGATGCAGCTCTGGTTGGTGGCCTTGCCCTTCACCTTGGCGCGGGCTTCACCGGCGGCCTCGCGGCCTGCGGGCAGGCCGGCCGAAGAAGAAGAGCCGTGTTCGCCGCTGGCATGGCCCGGGTCGGCGGCGGATTTCTCGCTGTTTTCCACCTGCGACTGCGAACAGGCCGCCAGCAGCAGGGCAACGGACAGGGCGATGGCGTGACGCATCGGATGCGCGGCTTTCGACATGGGCGGGCCTTACTTGACGGTGGACAGGTAAACAGAGAGATCGGCGATCTCCTGTTCGCTGAAACTCATCGACTGCGCCTGCATCGTCGGATGCCGGCGCTTGCCCTGGCGGTACTCGGTCAGGGCCTGGGCCAGGTACTGCTGGGTCTGGCCGCCGATCTTCGGCACCCGGTAACTGGGGTAGGCGTTCTTGTAGCCGGTGATCCCGTGGCAGCCCTGACAGGTGTAGGCCAGGACACGGCCATTGTCGAAGTTGCCGGTGGGGGCGGCGGGCGCCGGGGCAGCGGCGGGAGCCGGGGCCGGGGCCGGTGTGGCAGGAGCAGGAGCGGGCTGTGCGGCGGCCCCAAGGGGCAGGAGGACGGCCAGAGCGAGACAAGCGGCGAGCGGCTGCGGGCGCATGGTGTCGTTTCCGGGGATTCGGGTCTGGTCGTTCCGGCGTGGGGTACGGAACGACCCGAGTATAGCCCCAGGTTTCATCTAGCTGAAATGGGGGGCGGGCCGACCAGTGGCACGAAGGCACCATGACCTTTGGGATATGGTGTTGCCGTGAAGTGGTGCATTACTTTGCTACCACACCTGTCCACGCATCCTCCAGGGACCTGACGATGTCGCACCCAACCTTCCTGTCCGGCCGTCGCAGCGGAATCTGCGCTGCCGCACTGCTGATCTCCACCTCCCTGCTGCTGGGCGGTTGCGCCGCAGGGCCCAATTCCGAAGCCAAGGCCGCCGAGACCAAGGAGGAGAAGAAGGTCGACGCGGTCCCGGTCGAAGTGGCCGTGGCCAGCCACCGTGCCGTCGCGGCCAGCTACACCGGTACCGCCGCGTTGGAACCACGCGCCGAATCGCAGGTGGTCGCCAAGACCTCCGGCGTGGCGCTGGCGGTGCTGGTCGAGGAAGGCCAGCGGGTGACCGCTGGCCAGCCGCTGGTGCGCCTGGACCCGGACCGCGCACGCCTGGCCGTGGCGCAGAGCGAAGCGCAGATGCGCAAGCTGGAAAACGACTATCAGCGTGCACAGAAGCTGGTCGTCCAGCAGCTGGTCAGTGCGGCCAGCGTTGACCAGCTGCGCTACGACCTGGAAAACGTCCGTGCGCAGTACCGCCTGGCCACGCTGGAGCTGTCCTACACCACGGTGGTGGCGCCGATCTCCGGCGTGATCGCCTCGCGCTCGATCAAGACCGGCAACTTCGTGCAGATCAACACGCCGATCTTCCGCATCGTCGACAACTCGCGGCTGGAAGCCACGCTCAATGTGCCCGAGCGCGAGCTGGCCACGCTGCGCGCCGGCCAGCCGGTGACACTGGCTGCCGATGCACTGCCGGGGCAGAGCTTCACCGGCACCGTCGATCGCATCGCGCCGGTGGTGGATTCGGGCAGCGGCACGTTTCGCGTGGTCAGTGCCTTCGACGGCGCCGCGCACGCGCTGCAGCCCGGCATGTTCGGCCGCATCCGCATCGATTACGACCAGCGTGCCGATGCGCTGGTGGTGCCGCGCCTGGCGCTGCTCGACGACGGTGAGCCGGCGGTGTTCCGGGTGCGCGAAGGCAAGGTCGCACGCGTTCCGGTCAAGCTGGGTTACGCCGAGGGCCCGTGGGTGGAGATCCGTGATGGCCTGGCGGCCGGTGATCAGGTGGTCACCGCCGGCAAGGTCGCGCTGCGCGACGGCACCGCAGTGCAGGTGATCGCTGATCCGAAGGCAAAGGCGAAGACGGTCGCAGCGGCCGCCAAGCCGGCAGACAAGGCCGGGAGCAAGCAATGACCGCCCCGGGCCACGACCAAGGTGCCTCGCCGGCGAGCGACGGCGCCGCCGCGGGCATGCGCGGCGGCCTGGTGGAATTCGCCACCCGCCGCCGCGTGACCATCGCCATGTGCACGGTCACCCTGCTGCTGTTCGGGCTGATCGCGCTGGGCAACCTCAAGGTCAACCTGCTGCCTGACCTGAGCTACCCGACGCTGACCGTGCGCACCGAGTACACCGGTGCGGCGCCGACCGAAATCGAAACCTTGATCACCCAGCCGGTCGAAGAAGCGGTCGGCGTGGTCAAGAACCTGCGCAAGCTGAAGTCGGTCTCGCGCACCGGACAGAGCGACGTGGTGCTGGAGTTCGCCTGGGGCACCAACATGGACCAGGCCAGCCTGGAGGTGCGCGACAAGATGGAAGCGCTGAACCTGCCACTGGAGGCCAAGGCCCCGGTGCTGCTGCGCTTCAATCCGTCCACCGAGCCGATCATGCGCCTGGTGCTGTCGAACAAGGCGGCACCGGCCAGCGATGCCGATGCGATCCGCGAGCTGACCGGCCTGCGCCGCTATGCCGATGAAGACCTGAAGAAGAAGCTGGAGCCGGTCACCGGCGTCGCAGCGGTCAAGGTCGGCGGTGGCCTGGAAGACGAGATCCAGGTCGACATCGACCAGCAGAAGCTGGCGCAGCTGAACCTGCCGATCGACACCGTCATCAAGCGCCTGAAGGACGAGAACATCAACATCTCCGGCGGCCGCTTGGAGGAGGGTTCGCAGCGCTTCCTGGTGCGCACCGTCAACCAGTTCGCCGATCTGGAGGAAATCCGCAATCTGCTGGTCACCACCCAGGCGTCGAACGGCAGCGCGGCCGACTCGGCACTGCAGCAGATGTTCAACATTGCCGCGTCGACCGGTTCGGCGGCGGCCATCGCTGCGGCGTCGGCGGCGCAGAGCGCATCATCCGGCGGCAGCTCCAGCGTGGTCGCCAACGGTGTGCCGGTGCGCCTGAAGGACGTGGCCACCGTGCGCCAGGGCTACAAGGAGCGCGAAGCGGTGATCCGCCTGGGCGGCAAGGAATCGGTCGAACTGGCGATCTACAAGGAAGGCGACGCCAATACCGTGTCCACCGCCGAAGCGCTGCGCAAGCGCCTGGAGCAGATCAAGGGCACGTTCCCGTCCGACGTCGAGATGACCACCATCGAGGACCAGTCGCGCTTCATCGAGCACGCCATCGCCGATGTCAAGAAGGATGCGGTGATCGGTGGCCTGCTGGCGATCCTGATCATCTTCCTGTTCCTGCGTGATGGCTGGAGTACGTTCGTGATCAGCCTGTCGCTGCCGGTCTCGATCATCGCCACGTTCTTCTTCATGGGCCAGCTCGGCCTGAGCTTGAACGTGATGTCGCTGGGCGGTTTGGCACTGGCCACCGGCCTGGTGGTGGACGACTCGATCGTGGTGCTGGAGAGCATCGCCAAGGCCCGCGAGCGTGGCCTGGGCATCCTGCAGGCGGCCATCGTCGGTACCCGCGAAGTGAGCATGGCGGTGGTCGCCTCGACCCTGACCACCATCGCGGTGTTCCTGCCGCTGGTGTTCGTCGACGGCATCGCCGGCCAGCTGTTCCGCGACCAGGCACTGACCGTGGCGATCGCCATTGCGATCTCGCTGCTGGTGTCGATGACGCTGATCCCGATGCTGAGCTCGCTGAAGGGACGGCCGCCGCTGGCGTTCCCGGAAGAGGCACCGAACGAGCCGTGGCAGCCGCAGAACCGCTGGCAGAAGCCGGTGGCGCTGGGTCGCCGTGGTGCCGTGGCGACCGCGCGCTGGAGCTTCTATGCACTGGCCTGGCTGGTCGTGCGGGCGTGGCGTGGCGTGGTGGCGGTGGTCGGTCCGGTGATGCGCAAGGCCAGCGATCTGGCGATGAAGCCCTATGCGGGTGCCGAGCGCGGCTACCTGCGGCTGCTGCCAAGTGCGCTGGCGCATCCGGGCAAGGTGCTGGGCGTGGCCTCGATCATCTTCGTGGCGACCATGGCGCTGGTGCCGATGCTCGGTGCCGACCTGATTCCGCAGCTGGCGCAGGACCGCTTCGAAATGACGGTGAAGCTGCCGGCCGGCACGCCGCTGAAGCAGACCGATGCGCTGGTGCGCGAGCTGCAGCTGGCGCATGGCAAGGGTGAAGGCGTGGCCTCGCTGTATGGTGTCAGTGGCAGCGGCACCCGCCTGGATGCCAGCCCGACCGAAAGCGGCGAGAACATCGGCAAGCTGACCGTGGTGATGGAAGGCGGCGGCAATGCACGTACCGAAGCGGAGATCACCGAGCGCCTGCGTGACACCATGGGCCAGCATCCGGGTGCACAGGTCGACTTCGCGCGCCCGGCGTTGTTCAGCTTCTCCACGCCGCTGGAAATCGAGCTGCGCGGGCAGGACATGGCGACCCTGGAAGTGGCCGGCCAGCGCCTGGCGGCGATGCTGCGCGGCAACGCGCACTACGCCGACGTGAAGTCGACGGTGGAGGAGGGCTTCCCGGAAATCCAGATCCGCTTCGACCAGGAACGCGCGGGTGCGCTGGGCCTGACCACCCGCCAGATCGCCGATGTGGTGGTCAAGAAGGTGCGCGGTGATGTCGCCACCCGCTACAGCTTCCGCGACCGCAAGATCGACGTGCTGGTGCGTGCACAGGAAGGTGATCGTGCCAGCGTGGAAAGCATCCGTCGCCTGATCGTCAATCCCGGCAGTACCCGTCCGGTGACGCTGGACGCGGTTGCCGAAGTGGTTGCCACCACCGGCCCCAGCGAGATCCATCGTGCCGACCAGACCCGCGTGGCCGTGGTCTCGGCCAACCTGCGCGACATCGATCTGGGTGCGGCCATGCGTGAAGTGCAGCAGATGGTGGCCGAGCAACCGCTGGGCGCGGGTGTCGGCCTGCACATCGGCGGCCAGGGTGAGGAGCTGGCGCAGGCGGCGAAGTCGCTGATCTTCGCCTTCGGCCTGGCGATCTTCCTGGTCTACCTGGTGATGGCCTCGCAGTTCGAGTCGCTGCTGCATCCGTTCGTGATCCTGTTCACCATCCCGCTGGCGCTGGTCGGCGCGATCCTGGCACTGATGCTGACCGGCAAGCCCATCTCGGTGGTGGTGTTCATCGGCTTGATCCTGCTGGTGGGCCTGGTCACCAAGAATGCGATCATCCTGATCGACAAGGTCAACCAGCTGCGCGAGGCCGGCGTGGCCAAGCATGAGGCCCTGGTGGAAGGTGCACGTTCGCGCCTGCGGCCGATCATCATGACCACGCTGTGCACGCTGTTCGGCTTCCTGCCGCTGGCGGTGGCGATGGGCGAGGGCGCTGAAGTGCGTGCACCGATGGCGATCACCGTGATCGGTGGCCTGCTGGTGTCGACCCTGCTCACCCTGCTGGTGATCCCGGTGGTGTACGACCTGATGGATCGCCGCGGTGATGCCTATTACCGCGAGCGTGGCCGCAAGCACGCCGGTGAGATCGAGCCGGGTGCAGCAGGCAGCGCGGCGGGTGCGGAGGAACCGGCATGAGTGTTGCCGAGTTCTCCATCCGCCGTCCGGTCACCACCATCATGTGTTTCGTGTCACTGGTGGTGATCGGCCTGATCGCCTCGTTCCGGCTGCCGCTGGAAGCGCTGCCGGACATCTCCGCGCCGTTCCTGTTCGTGCAGATCCCGTACACCGGTTCGACGCCGGAGGAAGTGGAGCGGACCATCATCCGCCCGGTGGAGGAATCGCTGGCGACGATGACCGGCATCAAGCGCATGCGCTCGTCGGCCACCTCCGAGGCGGCGCTGATCTTCATTGAGTTCAGCGACTGGGACCGCGACATCGCCATCGCCGCCTCCGATGCACGCGAACGCATCGATGCGATCCGCAGCGACCTGCCCGATGACCTGCAGCGCTACAACGTGTTCAAGTGGTCCAGCAGTGACCAGCCGGTGCTGAAGGTGCGCCTGGCCAGCACCACCGACCTGACCACCGCCTATGACATGCTCGACCGCGAGTTCAAGCGGCGCATCGAGCGCATCCCCGGCGTGGCCCGCGTCGACATCACCGGCGCACCGCCGAACGAGGTGGAGATCGCCATCGATCCGAACCGCCTCAACGCGCACGGCCTGAGCATCAATGAGCTGAGCGAGCGCCTGCGCACGCTGAACTTCTCGATCTCGGCCGGACAGATCGACGACAACGGCCAGCGCGTGCGCGTGCAGCCGGTAGGCGAGATCACCGACCTGCAGGAAATGCGTGACCTGGTGATCAACGCCAAGGGCCTGCGCCTGGGCGACATCGCCGACGTGCGCCTGAAACCGGCGCGGATGAACTACGGGCGTCGCCTGGACGGCAACCCGGCCGTCGGCCTGGACATCTTCAAGGAACGCAGCGCCAACCTGGTGGAAGTCTCGCGCGCGGCGCTGGCCGAGGTCGAATCGATCCGCGCGGAGCCGTCGATGCGCGACGTGCAGATCAAGGTGATCGACAACCAGGGCAAGGCGGTGACGTCCTCGCTGCTGGAGCTGGCCGAGGCCGGTGCGGTCGGCCTGATCCTGTCGGTGACGGTGCTGTTCTTCTTCCTGCGCCACTGGCCATCGACGCTGATGGTGACCCTGGCCATTCCAATCTGCTTCACCATCACCCTGGGCTTCATGTACTTCGTCGGGGTGACGCTGAACATCCTGACCATGATGGGCCTGCTGCTGGCGGTGGGCATGCTGGTCGACAACGCCGTGGTGGTGGTGGAGAGCATCTACCAGGAGCGCGAGCGCCTGCCAGGGCAGCCGCGGCTGGCCTCGATCATAGGCACCCGCAACGTGGCCATCGCGCTCAGCGCCGGCACGCTGTGCCACTGCATCGTGTTCGTGCCGAACCTGTTCGGCGAGACCAACAACATCAGCATCTTCATGGCGCAGATCGCGATCACCATCTCGGTCTCGCTGCTGGCCTCGTGGCTGGTTGCGGTCAGCCTGATCCCGATGCTGTCCGCGCGCATGGCCACGCCCAAGCTGGTTCACTCGCAGACCGGCATGATCGCGCGCCTGCAGCGCCGCTACGCCAGGCTGCTGGACTGGTCGCTGCACCATCGTGGCTGGAGCCTGCTCGGCATTCTGCTGGTGGTGCTGGTCAGCCTGGTGCCGATGAAGCTGACCAAGATCGACATGTTCGGTGGTGACGGCGGCAAGGACATCTTCATCGGCTACATGTGGAAGGGCGCCTACACCTACCGGCAGATGTCCGAGGAAGTGGCGCGGGTGGAGAACTGGATCGATGCCAACCGTGAACGCCTGCACGTCAAGCAGGTCTATTCCTGGTACAGCGAGCAGGAAGGCAGCTCCACCGTGGTCACCCTGGACGAGAAGTACGCCAAGGACATCAAGGCGCTGCAGGAAGAACTGCGCAAGGGCCTGCCGAAGTCGGCCCGCACCGACTACTTCGTCGGTAACCAGGGCGGCGATGGCGGTGGTGGCGGCAACCAGGGCGTGCAGGTGCAGCTGGTCGGCGACTCCAGTTCGATGCTGCAGGAGATCGGCCAGGAAGTAGTGCCGCTGCTGGCCCAGCGCGCCGAGCTCCGCGATGTGCGCATCGACAATGGCGAAAAGGGCGGCGAGCTGAAGGTGCGCGTTGACCGCGAGCGTGCGGCGGCGTTCGGCTTCAACGCCGAGCAGGTGGCGAGCTTCGTCGGCCTGGCGCTGCGCGGTGCGCCGATGCGCGAGTTCCGCCGCGGCGACAACGAAGTACCGGTATGGGTGCGCTTCGCCGGCGCCGAGCAGAGCAGCCCGGAAGACCTGGCCGGTTTCAGCGTGCGCACCGGCGACGGCCGCAGCGTGCCGCTGCTGAGCCTGGTCACCGTTGACGTCGGCTCGTCGGCCACCCAGATCGGCCGCACCAACCGCCAGACCACGCTGACCATCAAGGCCAACCTGGCCGAGAAGGTCACCGCGCCGGATGGCCGCAAGGCGATGGAGTCGGTGCTCAAGCCGATGAACTTCCCGGCCGGCTATGGCTTCACCTTCGACGGCGGCGACTACGGCAACGATGACGAAGCCATGCAGCAGATGGTGTTCAATCTGCTGATCGCGCTGGTGATGATCTACGTGGTGATGGCAGCGGTGTTCGAGTCGCTGCTGTTCCCGGCGGCGATCATGAGCGGCGTGCTGTTCTCGATCTTCGGCGTGTTCTGGCTGTTCTGGATCACCGGCACCTCGTTCGGGATCATGTCCTTCATCGGCATCCTTGTGCTGATGGGGGTGGTGGTGAACAACGGCATCGTGATGATCGAACACATCAACAACCTGCGGCGCGGCGGCATGGGCCGAACGCAGGCACTGGTTGAAGGCTCCCGCGAGCGCCTACGCCCGATCATGATGACCATGGGCACGGCGATCCTGGCGATGGTGCCGATCTCGCTGACCAACACGCAGATGTTCGGCAATGGCCCGGAGTACGCGCCGATGGCGCGCGCGATTGCTGGCGGCCTGGCGTTCTCGACCGTGGTCAGCCTGCTGTTCCTGCCGACCATCTACGCGGTGCTGGATGACCTGCGCAATGCCGTGACGCGGCTGATCCGCCGTGCGCGCGGCCTGGAGGTCGTGGCGGGTACCCCGGTGTAGTGGTCGAGCTTGCTCGACCGTAATGCGCGACAACGTGTTGTGGTGTGGGGGAGGCCGGTCGTAGTGGGGCGGCCTCCCCCTTTTTTTTCGCTCGTCGCGTCTGTTTGCCTCTGTAGAGCCGAGCCGATGCTCGGCTGCTGTTCGCCACATCGCGGCGCCGCCCGAGCGTGGGCTCGGGCGCTACCGATTCCGTGCCCATGTAGAGCCGAGCCCATGCTCGGCTGCTGTTCGCCGCGTCGCGGCGTCGCCCGAGCATGGGCTCGGGCGCTACAGATTCTGTGGCCGGTTGAAAGGCCTACCCCGCGACCTTGCCCCACACCTTGAAGGTGGTCAGCCACAGGCCGAGCATGCTGCCGATGTTGGTCAGCATGAAGGTCAGCACCACGCGGGTGACGCGGTTGCGGTACCAGCCCTTCAAGCTCTGCGCATCGTCGCGCAGCTTGAGGAAGTCCTCATACGCCGGCTTGCGCAGGCGCGCTTCCACCAAGGCCGAGAATGCGCCGGTCGGGATGCTCAGGCGGAACGGCTTGAACGGGGCCACCGCGATTGCAGTGAGGATGCTCAGCGGGTGGCCGCCGGCCAGCAGGCAGCCCAGGCCCGCCAGGCCGCCGGTATACATCGCCCAGGTCGCCAGCAGTTCGGTACCGACGCCGAGGCCGCCGCGGTAGAAGCCCACGCCGATGCCGGTCGCCACAATGGCCAGGATGCCCAGCGTGAACCACGGAATGTTGCGCTTCTTCGGTACCGCTTCCAGCTCGGCGCGCAGCGGCGCCGGTGCCTCGGTGTCGGTTTCCAGGTAACGCGCCAGCCCTGCAAGGTGACCGGCACCGACAACCGCCAGCACTTCACGCTGCTGCGGGTAGTGCTCCTCGCGCAGGCGCGTGGCCATGTAACGGTCACGCTCGCCGATGATGGTCTCGTACAGCGCTGGGCTCTCGCTGGCGAACTCACCGAAGCTCGATTCCAGCATGTCGCCCTGCTTGAGCTTCTCGATCTCGTTCTCGCCCACTTCCTCGGACGAGAACAGGCCGGCGCCGAGGCCGGCGACCAGCTTCAGCTTGCCGAAGAAACCCAGCCGCTGCGAGGCGCGGCGGAAGGTCAGGCCGACCTCGCGGTCGATCAGGTACACCGGCAGGTCGCGTTCGCGGGCCAGTTCCACCGCGCGCTTCAGTTCGGCGCCCGGCTCGATGTCCAGCTGTTCGGCCAAGCGGCGCTGGTAGGCGGACAGCGCCAGGTTGGCCGCGAACAGGGCGACGCGGCCCTTGCGGATCACCTCGACCAGGTCGAGCTTGGCCAGCGTGTCCGGATCACTCAGTGCCTGCAGGCGCTGCGGGTCCAGTTCAACGGCAACGGCATCGAAGCGGCCGCTGTCGATGGCTTTTTCCACCGCCTCGACGCTGGCGCGCGAAACGTGGGCAGTGCCCAGCAGGGTGTAGCGCACGCCGTCGCGTTCGACGACGCGTACCGGCTGGCCGGCGAACAGGTCGTCGCCGGTCTCGGGGAGGGTTTCGGTCATGGGTTCATTCATTGGAAGGTGCGGTGTCGGCGCCATCGCCGAGCGCGCGCTGCATCTGCACGGTATCCAGCCAGCGGCCGTGCTTGCGGCCGAGGCCACGGAACACGCCGACCAGCTCGAAGCCGAAGCGTTCGTGCAGCTTGATTGAAGCGGTATTGGTCGGTTCGCCGATCACCGCCACCATCTGCCGGTAGCCACGCGCCACGCAGGCGTCGATCAGGGCCTGCAGCAGGCCGGTGCCGACGCCCTTGCCCTGGAAGCCGGCATCGACGTAGACCGAGTTTTCCACGGTCCACTGGTAGGCGACGCGGGTGCGGTAGGTGTTGGCATAGGCATAGCCGGCCACCTGGCCGTCGATCTCGGCGACCAGGTAGGGGAAGCCGCGATCGATGATGTCGCGCATGCGGCGCAGCATCTCGGTCGCGTCCGGGATGTCGTACTCGTAGGTGTTGACGAAGTCGGTCACTTCCACCGCATAGATTGCGGTGATCGCGGCGATGTCGGCCGGGCCGGCATCACGGATGAGGACGGCCATGCGCGGGCTCCGGCTCAGTCGATGTAGCGCTTGAGCAGGTCACCGTACGCATCGATGCGACGGTCGCGCAGGAACGGCCAGATGCGGCGCACGTGCTCGCTGCGCTGCAGGTCAACGTCGCACAGCAGCACGGTGGCATCGGTGCCGGCTTCGGCCAGGAACTCACCCTGCGGGCCCAGCACGTGGCTGTTGCCCCAGAACTGGATGCCCGACGCACCCAGCGGGGAGGCTTCATGGCCGACGCGGTTGCAGCTCAGCACCGGCAGACCGTTGGCCACGGCGTGGCCGCGGTGGCTCAGCACCCAGGCGTCGCGCTGGCGGGTCTTCTCGTCCTGCACGTCGTCCGGATCCCAGCCGATCGCGGTCGGGTACAGCAGCAGCTCGGCACCGGCCAGCGCCATCAGGCGCGCCGCTTCCGGGTACCACTGGTCCCAGCAGACCAGCACACCGAGGCGACCCACCGAGGTATCGATCGGCTTGAAGCCGATGTCGCCCGGGGTGAAGTAGAACTTCTCGTAGAAGCCCGGGTCGTCCGGGATATGCATCTTGCGGTACTTGCCCAGCAACGTACCGTCCTTCTCGAAGACGACGGCGGTGTTGTGGTACAGGCCGGCAGCGCGGCGCTCGAACAGCGAGCCGACCAGCACCACGCCATGCTTCTTCGCCAGTGCGCCAAGGCGCTCGGTGCTCGGGCCCGGAATCGGCTCGGCCAGGTCGAACTCGTCCACCGACTCGTGCTGGCAGAAGTACGGACCGTTATGCAGTTCCTGCAGCAGCACCAGCTTGGCACCCTGCGCAGCCGCCTCGGCCACGCGTGCTTCGATCACCGCCAGGTTGGCGGCGGCATCACCGTGGTTGCGCTCCTGGATCAGGGCGACGGTAAGGGGGCTGCGCGAGTTCATGCGGGGCGTTCCTGCGGGGGAAAACCAGCATGTTAGCGCGGATGGGCGGCGACGGCGTGTAGCGCGCTGAATGGCCGGTGTTGTAGAGCCGAGCGTGGGCTCGGCTCTACAAGAAGCCAGTCGAGCATGGCTCGACGCTACAAAAGCGGTGCCGGGCGGGGCCCGGCATCATCCGTCATGCCTTCAGCAGGCCTTCCGGCAGCTGCATGGTGATGCAGTGCAGGCTGCCGTTCTGCCAGATCAGCGAGCGGCAGGGGACCTGCACGATCTCGCGGCCCGGGTGCGCCTGGGCCAGTACATCGCGGGCCAGGTCGTCGGCCGGATCGCCATAGGCCGGCATCAGCACCGCACCATTGACGATCAGGTAATTGGCGTACGACGCAGCCAGGCGGCGGCCTTCGTCGATCACCGGCTGCGCCCACGGCAGCGGGAACAGGCGGTACGGCTGGCCATCTTTGGTGCGCAGCGCGGCCAGCTCATTGCCCATCGCCTGCAGTTCGGCATAGTGCGAATCGCTCGCGTCGTCGCAGGCCTGGTAGACGATGCTGTCAGCCGAGGCGAAGCGGGCGAGGGTGTCGATATGCGCGTCGGTGTCGTCGCCTTCCAGGTAGCCGTGGTCCAGCCACAGCACGCGGTCCTGCTGCAGCCAGTCGGCCAGGTCGGCGCTCAGGCTGGCGCGGTCGCGGTCCGGGTGGCGCTCGTGCAGGCACTTCCAGGTGGTCAGCAGGGTGCCTTCGCCGTCGGTCTCGATGCCGCCGCCTTCCAGCGCGAACGGGATGCTGCGCACCGGCGCGTCGTTGAACACACCGGCCTGGTCGAGCACGCCCACCAGCTGGTCATCCAGGGTGGCGTCGAACTTGCCGCCCCAGCCGGTGAAGCGGAAATCCAGCAGCTGGAAGCCGCCGTCGGCGCGGCGCAGGGTGATCGGGCCGGAGTCGCGCAGCCAGGTATCGTCGTAGGCCGCCGTGGTGAAGTGGACCTTGTCCATGTCGATGCGGTTGGAGCGCAGCCGCATCTCGGCATAGGTCTCCACATCGTCGTCGGCCACGCAGATCAGCACCGGCTGGAAGCGGGTGATGGCCGCGACCAGGGCGATGTAGGTCTCTTCCACCTGGCCCAGGCGGTCGGCCCAGTCGGTGTCGGCAGTGGGCCAGGCAATCAGGACGCCGCTCTGGGCTTCCCACTCGGCAGGAAAACGAAGGGTCTGGTTCATGGTCTCGCTACACAGGCCCGCCCACGGCGGGTAAAGGGATCAACGGATCGGCGGTTTCGGGCCGATTTCGTTCGGGTCCGCCTGGTTGGCCACCACGTCGATCACCTTCTGCTTCTCGAAGTAGACGGTGAACTGCGGGTACACCCAGCGGTTGATGGTCGGCCATTGCCGCTTCTGCCCGCCACGCGGCTGCAGCTGCTCGCTCGGCGCGCCGAACTGCGCCTGCACCTGCTGCATGCTCTGGCCGCGCACGGGCAGGGCACCGGCCGGCTTCTCGCGGGCACGGTCGACAAGCAGGGTATCGGCCATCGCCGGCGTGGCGGCGGCAAGGGTGGCCATCACGGCCAGGGCGGACAGGTAACGCTTCATCTCGATCTACTCCCCAGTGGTCAAGAAAGGCGATTACAGCAAAAACGGCAGGAAAAAGCCGCATAAACAAAAAACCGCCCGAAGGCGGCTTTTTGCATCGGGTCGGCCCCGCGTAGGGCCAGCCGCAGCCGCGAAGGCTGTTGGGCTTAGCGCTGACGCGCCTTGAAACGCGGGTTCGACTTGCAGATGACGAAGATCTTGCCACGACGACGCACGACCTTGCAGTCACGGTGACGGGCCTTCGCCGACTTCAGGGAGGACAGGACTTTCATGGCATACCTCGGCGTAAACAGTAGTTGTTCGGGTGGAGCGTGGCCGCGATATGCGAAAGACAATCGGCAGTTGACGCTCGTTCAAGCCCGCCATTCTACCGGGCTTTTCCTCGTGGTTTCAAGTGGTTGCACAAAAGATCCCGCTGGGGGTGTCTGGCAGGGGCTAGAATGACCCCTTCACACGCTCTGGGAACCCCATGAATCCACTCGCTCCCGTCCTGACCATCGACGGCCCTTCCGGGGCCGGCAAGGGTACCATCAGCCGCATCATCGCGCGCCGGATGGGCTGGCATTACCTGGATTCGGGCGCGCTGTACCGGGCAGTGGGCGTGGCCGCGAGCTGGGCCGACATTGATACGTCCGATGCCTCGGCGCTGGTGCGCTGCACCTTCGACACCCATGTTCAGTTTGTTGAACAGGGCGAGTCGATGCGGGTCATGGTCAATGGCACCGATGCCACCGACGAGCTGCGCCTGGAGACCACCGGCGCCCTGGCCTCGGCCATTGCCGCCATTCCCGAGGTCCGGGCTGCCCTGAAGGAGCGCCAGCGCGCATTCAGGGAGCTGCCCGGCCTGGTCGCCGACGGCCGCGACATGGGCACGGTGATCTTCAAGGACGCCCCCTACAAGGTCTTCCTGACCGCCAGTGCCGAGGAGCGCGCCGAGCGTCGGCATAAGCAGTTGAAAGACAAGGGGGTTTCTGTTAACTTTGATGACCTCCTGCGCGAGATCATGGCCCGCGACGCCCGTGATGCTCAGCGTACCGTGGCGCCCCTGAAGCCGGCAGACGATGCTGTCCTCATCGACACCACAGGCATCGGCATCGCAGATGTCGTTGCCAGAGTGATGGATCTGCTTCCGGTTCCGGCTGCCTGATCCGTTCGCGCGGGAGCACTGCCAGCAACATCGGTGGTGGTCGCGCATAGCAGTGCTGTACCAGCTCCGTCGCGCAATGATGCGTGGCGGTTTTCCTACTACACACGACCTGCGTTTCCGGGGTCGACCAACAGGCGGGCGGTCGCCATTCCCCTGAAGGGGACGCCACCGACCCATGTGTCCAACAGAGTAAATCTAATGACCGAATCATTTGCCGAACTGTTTGAAGCCAGCCAGGCCAACCTGGCCAAGCTGAAGCCGGGCGCCATCGTCAGCGGTACCGTTGTTGAAGTCCGCGGCGACGTCGTGGTGATCAACGCTGGCCTGAAGTCCGAAGGCATCGTGCCGATCGAACAGTTCCGTAACGACGCTGGCGAAATCGACGTCGCCGAAGGCGACATCGTCAAGGTCGCCCTCGACTCGATCGAGAACGGCTTCGGCGAAACCGTCCTGTCGCGCGAGAAGGCCAAGCGCGCGATGGTGTGGGACGAGCTGGAAGAAGCGTTGGAAAAGAACGAAACCATCACCGGCCGCATCAGCGGCAAGGTCAAGGGTGGTTTCACCGTGGACATCAAGGATGTCCGCGCCTTCCTGCCGGGTTCCCTGGTCGATGTGCGCCCGGTGCGCGATCCGGCCTACCTGGAAGGCAAGGAGCTCGAGTTCAAGCTCATCAAGCTGGACCGCAAGCGTAACAACGTCGTGGTCTCGCGCCGCGCTGTCGTCGAAAGCGAGCACTCGGAAGAGCGCGAGCAGCTGATGGACAAGCTGCAGGAAGGCGCGATCCTGAAGGGTGTCGTCAAGAACCTGACCGATTACGGCGCGTTCGTGGACCTGGGCGGTATCGACGGCCTGCTGCACATCACCGACATGGCGTGGAAGCGCGTGCGTCACCCGTCGGAAGTCGTGAACGTCGGCGACGAGCTGGACGTCCGCGTGCTGAAGTTCGACCGCGAGCGCAACCGCGTTTCGCTGGGCCTGAAGCAGCTGGGCGAGGATCCGTGGGACAACATCGGCCGTCGTTACCCGGCCAACAGCCGCGTCTTCGGCAAGGTCTCCAACGTCACCGATTACGGTGCGTTCGTTGAGATCGAGCCGGGCGTCGAAGGCCTGGTGCACGTCTCCGAGATGGATTGGACCAACAAGAACGTCAACCCGTCCAAGGTTGTCCAGGTTGGTGATGAAGTCGAAGTGATGGTGCTGGACGTCGATGAAGAGCGTCGCCGTATCTCGCTGGGCATGAAGCAGGTTGCCGCCAATCCGTGGGAAACCTTCGCTGCCACCCACAAGAAGGGTGACAAGGTGTCGGGCCAGATCAAGTCGATCACCGACTTCGGCATCTTCATCGGCCTGGACGGCGGCATCGACGGCCTGGTCCACCTGTCCGACATCAGCTGGAACACCACCGGCGAAGACGTCGTTCGCAACTTCAAGAAGGGCGATACCCTGGACGCCGTCGTCCTGGCTGTCGATCCGGAGCGCGAGCGCATCTCCCTGGGCGTGAAGCAGCTGGAGCAGGATCCGTTCGGCCAGTACATGGCTGCCAATCCGAAGGGCTCCAAGGTCGAAGGCGTGGTGAAGGAAGTCGACGCCAAGGGCGCGATCATCGAGCTGGCTGACGGCATCGAAGGTTACGTCTCGGCCCGCGACATCGCCAACGAGCGCGTTGACGACGCCACCCAGCACCTGAAGGTCGGCGACAAGGTCGAAGCCAAGTTCGTGGGCATGGACCGCAAGGGCCGTACCCTGCAGCTGTCGATCAAGGCCAAGGACGACGCTGAAATGCGCGAAGTGCTGGAGGAATACCAGTCCTCTTCGGCTTCCAGCGGCACCACCCAGCTGGGCGCGCTGCTGCGTGCACAGCTGAACGGCAACAAGTCCGAGTAATCGGCCTTACGCTGTTCGTTGTTTCCTGGACGGCCCGGGCATTGCCCGGGCCGTTTCAGGCTGGGATACCCCTGATGTGAGCCGGTAATGACCAAATCCGAACTGATCGAAATCCTTGCGCGCCGCCAGGCGCACCTGAAGGCCGATGATGTCGATCTGGCGGTGAAGTCGTTGCTGGAAATGATGGGCGGATCGCTGTCCGCCGGGGATCGCATCGAAATCCGTGGTTTTGGCAGTTTCTCGCTGCACTATCGTCCGCCGCGCCTGGGTCGCAACCCGAAGACCGGCGAATCGGTTGCCCTGCCGGGCAAGCATGTCCCCCATTTCAAGCCGGGCAAGGAACTGCGCGAGCGGGTCAGCAGTGTGCTGCCGCTGGACGCCGATCCGGCCTGAGCCTGCCGTCGCGCCACCGCGTGCGAATCCAGCCGCGAGTCGGATAAGCTACGGACTCCTGCCACTGGAGCTGTCGCATGAAGGTTTTTCGTCTGCTGGTCCTGCTGGCGGTACTGATCCTTGGATTGATCATCGGTGCGGTCAACATGACCGCGATGTCGATCAACCTGCTGTTTACCCAACTGCACACCTCGGTGGGCGTGGCCCTGATCGCCGCGCTGCTGGTGGGTGTCATCGTCGGCGCTGGCCTGGTGCTGGTGAGCGTGGTCATTCCGCTCTACAGCCAGTTGCGCCGCGCCAACAAGTCCGCTGTCGCCACGCCGGCACCGGTTGCTTCCCCCCAATCTTTTGATGGACGCTGATCGAAGATGGATTTCGTCACCGAGTGGTTCTGGTTCTTCCTGTTCGTTCCGCTGGCCGCACTGGCCGGGTGGGTGATCGGACGGCGTGGTGGTCAACGCCACGGTGACAGCCAGGTCAGCCGCCTGTCGAGCACCTATTTCCGTGGCCTGAACTACCTGCTCAACGAGCAGCCGGACAAGGCCATCGAGCTGTTCCTGCACATCGCCGAGCTGGACAAGGAAACCTTCGAGACCCAGGTCGCGCTGGGCCATCTGTTCCGTCGCCGCGGCGAAGTCGACCGCGCCATCCGCCTGCATCAGGGCCTGGTCAACCGCCACGACCTCAGCGATGCGCAACGCGTGCAGGCGCTGCTGGCGCTGGGCGAGGACTACATGAAGTCCGGCCTGCTGGACCGCGCCGAAACCGTGTTCACCGAACTGGCCCAGCTGGACCAGCGTGCCCCGCAGGCACTCAAGCACCTGATCGGCATCTACCAGGCCGAGCGCGACTGGGAAAAGGCGATCGACAACGCCACCCGTTTCGAGGATGTCACCGGCGAGCCGATGGGCAAGCTGATCGGGCAGTTCGAATGCGAACTGGCCGAACGCTTCCGCGGTGCCGGCAAGCTGGAAGAGGCGAGGGCAGCGATTGCCCGGGCCTACCAGGCCGATGCGATGTCGGTCCGTGCCGGCATCATTGAAGGCCGCCTGGAAACCGATGCCGGCAATCCGGAAGCGGCCGTGCGCGCCTTTGAACGCGCAGCGCGCAACGATCCGGAGTACCTGCCGGAGCTGCTGCCGGCGCTGATGCAGAACTACCGCAAGGTGGGCGATCTGGCGGGCGCGCGCGCCTTCCTGTCGGAGATGACCGAGCATTACCGTGGCATTGCCCCGGTGCTGGCGCTGACCCGTCTGATGGAAGAGCAGGAGGGCGTGGCCCCGGCCCGTGCCTACCTGGGCCGCCAGCTCAAGGATCGCCCGTCGGTGCGTGGTGAGTCCGCGCTGATCGACCTGACCCTGGCTGAAGGTGCCGATTCCACGGCGACCCTGCACGACCTCAAGCACATCACCGACCAGTTGCTGGTGCGCAATCCGGCCTATCGCTGCACCCGTTGTGGTTTCGGTGCGCGCACCCACCACTGGCAGTGCCCGAGCTGCAAGGAGTGGGGTACGGTCAAGCCGCTGCTGAACTACGCGGTGCTCTGATCCATGCCGTGGCTCGTGATGGGCGCGCTGCTGGGTCTGGCCCTGCTGAGTGCGGCACTGACCTGGGCAGCGCGGGGCTACGCGCTGCGCCGGCAACTGTTTGACCAGCCGGGCGAACGCCGCAGTCATAGCGTGGCGACCCCGCGTGGCGGCGGCATCGCCATCGTCATCAGCCTGCTGGTGACCGCCGGTGCTGCCATGTGGGCCTGGCCCGAAGCGCGTCCGAGCCTGCTGGTCGCCAGCCTTGGCCTGGCGCTGGTGGCGGGTATCGGCTGGTGGGACGACCACCGGCCGCTTCCGGCCATGCGCCGCCTGATGGTGCACTTCATCGCCGCCGCGCTGCTGGCCGCGCTGGTCAAGTTCCATGGCGGCAGCTGGCTGCTGGCCGTACTGGTCCTGCTGTTCACTTCCTCGCTGATCAACATCTGGAATTTCATGGATGGGATCAACGGCATCGCCGCCAGCCAGGCCATCGTGGTCGCGCTGGGGCTGGCGCCGCTGCTGCCTTGGCCGTACTCGCTGGCGGCGGTCGCGTTGGGCCTGGCCTGCCTTGGCTTCCTGCCGTTCAACTTCCCGCGGGCCCGGATCTTCATGGGCGATGTCGGAAGTGGCGCGCTGGGCTACGCGGTGGCGGCAGTGCTGGCACTGGCCAGCGTAAAGACCGACATCCACTGGATCCTGCTGCTGGTGTCGGCATCGCCCTTCCTTGTGGACGCGGGCTTCACACTGCTGGCGCGCATCATTTCCGGACAACGCTGGATGGAACCCCATACCCAGCACGTTTACCAGCGCGCGGTGCAGGCAGGAGCCAGTCACGCCCAGGTAACAGGGATGTACTTTGCTTTGGGCCTGTTCAGTATTACAGTGCTTAATGTCTGCTCCAATTTGCAGCCGAGGTGGGAGGCTGCCGTGGCGATCGCGTGGTTCACCGCGCTGAGCGTCCTCTGGCTCCTCCTGCGCAATGGATTGCGCCACCCAAAAGGAAATACCTGACTTATGGCTTCACCCTGGCGGGACAGAATCCTCGGCCTGATGCCGCGTTCGGCCATCGTCTGCCATGACCTGTTCATGGTCTGGGCATGCTGGCAGCTGCTCCACGCGGGGCGGTACTCGATCCTGGCCAACGCCCCCGAGCTCCCACTCTGGAACGTCGACACCACGCTGGTGCTGCTGCTGCAGGGCATGGTGTTCTGGCGCGTGGGGCTCTATCGCGGCCTGTGGCGGTTCGCCAGCGTCAGCGACCTGCTGAACATCTTCAAGGCCAGCTTCATCGGCATGGTCGCCATCGTGCTGGTGCTGATGTGGAAGCGCTTCGACGGCGTGCCGATGTCGGTGCTGGTGATCTATCCGTTCGCGCTGTCGGCGCTGCTGGGCGCGCCGCGCCTGCTGTACCGGGCCTGGAAGGACTATCAGGCGCTGCAGTCGGACTCGTCCGCGCGTCGCGTGCTGATCCTGGGTGCCGGCCAGGCCGCCGAGACCCTGGTCCGCGACCTGCGCCGTTCAGGCAATTTCGAGCCGGTCGGCCTGCTGGACGACGCGCCGCACCTGCGCGGTGCCAAGCTGCAGGGCCTGCCGATCCTCGGCACCCTGGACGATGCGCCGACAGTGGTCCGCGAGACTGCGGCCAAGCTGCTGGTGATCGCCATTCCGTCGCTGGACGCTGCGGGCATGCAGCGCATCGTCGCCATCTGCGAAAGCACCGGCGTGCCGTTCCGCACCGTGCCCAAGCTCAGCGATATCCTGCAGGGCCAGTCGCTGCCCGGGCAGTTGAAGGAAGTGGCGATCGAGGACCTGCTCGGCCGCAAGCCGATCATGCCGGACTGGAACCTGATCCGTGGCTGGTTGGGCGGGCGTACGGTGATGGTCACCGGCGCCGGTGGTTCGATCGGCTCCGAGCTGTGCCGCCAGTGCGCGCGTCACGGCGCCGGCCGCATCATCCTGCTCGAGATCAGCGAACTGCTGCTGCTGACCATCGAGGGCGAGCTGCGGCGCAGCTTCCCGGATGTCGAGGTCGAAGCGGTGCTGGGCGACTGCGGTGACCCGGCGGTGATCCGCCACGCCCTGTCGCTGCACCCCGTCGACACCGCCTTCCATGCCGCCGCCTACAAGCATGTGCCGGTGCTGGAGCGGCAGCTGCGCGAAGCGGTGCGCAACAACATCTTGGCCACCGAGAACGTGGCCCGCGCCTGCCTGGAGGCACACGTGGAGCATTTCGTGTTCATCTCCACCGACAAGGCGGTCGACCCGGTCAATGCGCTGGGCGCCAGCAAGCGCTATGCGGAGATGATCTGCCAGAGCCTGGACCAGAAGTCCACGCATACCCGTTTCGTCACGGTGCGCTTCGGCAACGTGCTGGCCTCGGCTGGCAGCGTGGTGCCGTTGTTCCGCGAACAGATCCTGCGTGGCGGGCCGGTGACCGTCACCGATCCGGAGGTCAGTCGCTACTTCATGACCATCCCGGAGGCCTGCCAGCTGATCCTGCAGGCGGCCGCTTCGGCGTCGCACGGTGCGATCTATACGCTCGACATGGGCGAGCCGGTGCCGATCCGCGTGCTGGCCGAGCAGATGATCCGCCTGGCCGGCAAGCAGCCGTACAAGGACATTCCGATCATCTACACCGGGCTGCGTCCGGGCGAGAAGCTGCACGAGACGCTGTTCTATTCGGACGAGGACTACCGTTCCACCGCGCATCCGAAGATTCTCGAGGCCGGTGTACGCACGTTCTCGCGTGATCTGGTGTTGGGCAATGTTCCACGCCTGCGCGATGCCGTGGCTGGTTACGACACCACCAGCATCCAGGAGATCCTGTTCGCGACGATGCCGGAGTTTTCTCCCATCGAACAGGATGCTTACATTTCATCCGCTAAAGTCGTGCCTTTTCCGGCACGTGAGGCCAACAGGCACCAATGAGCAAGCGAATTCGCAAGGCAGTTTTTCCAGTGGCAGGGCTCGGGACGCGCTTTTTACCGGCAACCAAGACGGTTCCGAAGGAAATGTTGCCGATCATTGATCGTCCGCTGATCCAGTACGCGGTCGATGAAGCGATCGAAGCCGGTTGCGACACCCTGGTGTTCATCACCAACCGCTACAAGCATGCCGTGGCCGACTACTTCGACAAGGCCTACGAACTGGAGCAGAAGCTCGAGCGCGCCGGTAAGCAGGAGCAGCTGGAGATGATCCGCCATGTGCTGCCCAATGGCGTGCGCGCGATCTTCGTGACCCAGGCCGAGGCCCTGGGCCTGGGCCATGCGGTGCTGTGCGCCAAGGCCGTGATCGGTGACGAGCCGTTCGCGGTGCTGCTGCCGGATGACCTGATCTGGAACCGCGGCGACGGCGCACTGAAGCAGATGGCCGACCTCAACGAGGCCAGTGGTGCCAGCGTGATCGCCGTTGAAGACGTGCCGCACGACAAGACTGCCAGCTACGGCATCGTGGCCACTGACGCGTTCGACGGCCGCAAGGGTCGCATTTCGCAGATCGTGGAGAAGCCGAAGCCGGAGGACGCGCCGAGCGACCTGGCGGTGGTCGGCCGCTATGTGCTGAGCCCGAAGATCTTCGAGCTGTTGGAGCAGACCGGCAGCGGTGCCGGTGGCGAGATCCAGCTGACCGACGCGATCGCGCAGCTGCTGAAGACCGAAAAGGTTGATGCCTACCGTTTCGAGGGCACCCGCTTCGACTGCGGCACGCATCTGGGGCTGGTGGAGGCGACGATCCGCTTCGCGCTGGACAACCCCAAGCTGGCCGGCCCGGCGCGGGAGAAGCTGACGGCGATGTTGGCGGAATAAGGTTTATCAAGCGCTCCGTTCGCGGCGCCTTGATTGATACGTGATGGGCGGGACGGGTGGGCCGTTGCAGGACACGCCGTAAACCCGTCCATGGGGGCTCGATGGCGCCATCCATGGCGCCAACGGTCCTGCAACGGCCCACCCGTCCCGCCTGGCAGGTTTCCTGCGGGCGCGGACGGGAAGGGCGGAATCAAAGGCAGAAGCACAATCAAAAAAGGCAGCCTATGGCTGCCTTTTTTGATTGTTGGGGTCAGAGCCCTTTGCGCAGCAAAGGGCTCTGACCCCGGCCTTTGACCCTGCCTTTGCTCATCCCTCCGCCGCGCGGAATGTTGGGTGGCGCGGGTGGGTGAGGCTGACCGGGACTGTCAGCGGCATGGATGCCGCTGCCAAGCCCCCATGGACGGGTTTACGGCGTGTCCCGGGCAGCCTCACCCACCCGGGCCCCACAGCCAACCAACAATCAGCCGGCAACGCTTTGAACCTTACAGCGCCTCGAAAATACCCGCTGCGCCCATGCCGGTGCCGATGCACATCGTCACCATGCCGTACTTCTGCTGGCGACGACGCAGGCCGTGCAGCAGGGTCGCGGTACGGATCGCGCCGGTCGCACCCAGCGGGTGGCCCAGGGCGATCGCGCCGCCCAGCGGGTTGACCTTGCCCGGGTCCAGGCCGCAATCGCGGATCACCGCCAGCGACTGCGCGGCGAAGGCTTCGTTCAGTTCAATCCAGTCCAGCTGGTCCTGGGTCAGGCCCGCCTGCTTCAGTGCCTTCGGGATCGCGGCGATCGGGCCGATGCCCATCACTTCCGGGCGCACGCCGGCCACCGAGAAGCTGACGAAACGGGCCAGCGGGGTCAGGCCGTAGTCCTTGATCGCCTGTTCGGAGGCCAACAGCACGGCACCGGCGCCGTCGCTCATCTGCGAGGAGTTACCGGCGGTGACGGTGCCGCCGAACTGGCCGTTGCGGAACACCGGGCGCAGCTTGGCCAGGCCTTCGGCGGAGGAGTCCGGGCGCGGGCCTTCGTCGGTGTCGGCGATCTTGTTGCGGGTGATGATGCGCTGGCCATCGGCCAGGTCCGGCAGGTGCGAGACGATCTCGTACGGGCTGATCTCGTCCTTGAACTCGCCGTTCTGGATCGCCGCCATGGCCTTCTGGTGCGAGGCGAGGGCGAAGGCGTCCTGGTCTTCGCGCGAGACCTTCCACTCTTCGGCCACCTTCTCGGCGGTGATGCCCATGCCGTAGGCGATGGCCACGTGGTCGTTGTCGAACACGCTCGGTGCCATGGCGATCTTGTTGCCCATCATCGGCACCATCGACATCGACTCGGTGCCACCGGCCAGCATCAGGTCGGCGTTGCCCAGGCGGATCGCGTCGGCGGCCTGCGCCACGGCCTGCAGGCCGGAGGAGCAGAAGCGGTTCACGGTCTGCGCGGCGATGGTGTTCGGCAGGCCGGCCAGCAGCACGCCGATGCGGGCGACGTTCATGCCCTGCTCGGCTTCCGGCATCGCGCAGCCGATGATCGCGTCATCGATGCGGTTGACGTCCACGCCCGGGGCCTGCGCGACGACGCTGCGCAGCACGTGCGCGAGCATGTCGTCGGGGCGGGTGTTGCGGAACATGCCCTTGGGCGCCTTGCCGACCGGAGTACGGGTGGCGGCGACGATGTAGGCGTCCTGGATTTGCTTGGTCATTGCAGTGATCTCTCGATTTTTTTAGCCGGAGTGCCGACCAACGGTCGGCACCCACCGGGGCAGAGGGAGTGCCCACCAAGGTGGGCACCCACCAAAAGCAGGGATGGCGATCAGTTACGCAGCGGCTTGCCGGTCTTCAGCATGTGCGCGATGCGGGCCTGGGTCTTTTCCTGCTGGGCCAGTTCGACGAAGTGCTTGCGCTCCAGGGTCAGCAGCCACTCTTCGTCCACCAGGGTGCCGCGGTCGACCTTGCCGCCGCACAGCACGGTGGCGATGCGCTCGGCGATCTCGTAGTCGTACGGGCTGATGAAGCGGCCTTCCAGCATGTTGACCAGCATCATCTTGAAGGTGGCGATACCCACGTCACCGGCCACCTGGATGCGGCGTGCCGGCAGCGGCGGACGGTAGCCCGCTTCGGCCAGAGCGCGAGCTTCGGCCTTGGCGATGTGCAGCGCTTCGTAGCTGTTGAACACCACCTTGTCGGTGCTGCGCAGCAGGCCCAGTTCCTTGGCGTTGACCGCGGAGTTGGACACCTTGGCCATCGCCACGGTCTCGAAGGTCTTCTTCAGTTCGGCGAACACGTCACCGCCCGGGCCTGCGGCCTGCGAGGCGCGCACGGCCAGTTCCTTCAGGCCACCACCGGCCGGCAGCAGGCCGACGCCGGCCTCGACCAGGCCGATGTAGCTTTCCAGGAAGGCCACGGTCTTGGCGCTGTGCATCTGGAACTCGCAGCCACCACCCAGCGCCAGGCCACGCACGGCGGCAACCACCGGCACCAGCGAGTACTTGATGCGCTGGCTGGTGCGCTGGAAGTTGGCAACCATTTCTTCGAACTGGTCGACCTTGCCGGCCTGCAGCAGGCCCAGTGCACCGGCCAGATCGGCACCGGCAGAGAAGGGCTCCTTCTGCTGCCAGATCACCAGGCCCTGGAAGTCCTTCTCGGCGCGGCTGACGCATTCCTGCAGGCCGTCCAGCACCTGGTCGGACACGGTGTTCATCTTGGTCTTGAAGCTGACCACGGCGATGCCATCACCGTCGTGCCACATGCGCAGGCCGTCGTTCTCGAACACGGTCTCGCCCGGCGCGAACGTCTCGCCCAGCAGCGGATCGGGGAAGCGCTGGCGCTGGTACACCGGCAGCGACGAGCGCGGCAGCTTGGCATTGCGCGACGGGCTGTAGCTGCCTTCGGCGGCATGCACGCCGTCGCGGCCATCGAACACCCAGTCCGGCAGCGGGGCGTTGCTCATGCTCTTGCCGGCGACGATGTCATCGGCGATCCACTGTGCCACCTGCTTCCAGCCGGCGGCCTGCCAGGTTTCGAACGGGCCCAGCGACCAGCCGTAGCCCCAGCGGATGGCCAGGTCGACGTCGCGCGCGGTTTCGGCGATGTCGGCCAGGTGGTAGGCGCTGTAGTGGAACAGGTCGCGGAAGGTCGCCCACAGGAACTGCGCCTGCGGGTGCTGGCTTTCGCGCAGCTTGGCGAACTTCTCGGCGGGGTTTTTGATCTTCAGGATCTCGACCACTTCCGGCGCGGCGGTGCGATCGGCCGGGCGGTAGTCCTGCTTTTCCAGGTCGAGAACCATGATGTCCTTGCCGACCTTGCGGAAGATGCCGGCGCCGGTCTTCTGGCCCAGCGCGCCCTTGGAAATCAGCGCATCCAGCCACTTCGGCGACTTGAAGAATTCATGCCACGGGTCGTTCGGCAGGGTATCGCCCATGGTCTTGATGACGTGGGCCATGGTGTCCAGGCCGACCACGTCGGAGGTGCGGTAGGTGGCCGACTTCGGGCGGCCGACCAGCGGGCCGGTCAGGCCGTCCACTTCATCGAAGCCCAGGCCGAACTGCTGGGTGTGGTGGATGGTGGACAGGATCGAGAACACGCCGATGCGGTTGCCGATGAAGTTCGGGGTGTCCTTGGCGTACACCACGCCCTTGCCCAGGGTGGTGACCAGGAAGGCTTCCAGGCCTTCCAGCACGCTGGCGTCGGTGGTGGTGGCCGGAATCAGCTCGGCCAGGTGCATGTAGCGCGGCGGGTTGAAGAAGTGCACGCCGCAGAAGCGGTGGCGCAGCTGCTCGGGCAGCACGTCGGCCAGCTTGTTGATGCCCAGGCCCGAGGTGTTGGAGGCCAGCACCGCGTGGTCGGCCACGAACGGGGCGATCTTCTTGTACAGGTCCTGCTTCCAGTCCATGCGCTCGGCAATGGCCTCGATGATCAGGTCGCAGTCCTTCAGCTGCTCCAGGCCGGACTCGTAGTTGGCCGGGGTGATGGCTTCGGCCAGCGACTTGCTGGCCAGCGGCGCCGGGCTCAGCTTGCCCAGGTTGGCGATCGCCTTCAGCACGATGCCGTCGGCCGGACCTTCCTTGGCGGGCAGGTCGAACAGCACGGTGTCGACGCCAGCGTTGGTGAGGTGGGCGGCGATCTGGGCACCCATGACGCCGGCACCCAGCACGGCGGCGCGGCGGACTAGCAGGGAATTGGACATGGTGTAGGGCCTTTGTTGGTCAGCAGTTACTGGGTGGAATCAAAGGGAAGCGGGCAGGGCGCTGGCGCGTGCGGCGGCGCGGAACCCGGCTTCGGCGAAATGGATCAGCTCGTGGGCGGCATGGGCACGATGCGCCGCTTCGGTGACACCGGCGGGACGCTTGATCAGCCCGAAGTCGGCCATGGCATAGGTGAGCGAGCCGGCCAGGAAATCCAGGCGCCAGTACAGCTCCTCCTTGCTCAGGTCGGGCGCGCATTCGGCAATCGCCTTGCCGAACGCACGCAGCACGTGGCCGTAGTGGTCAGACAGGAACTTGCGCAGGTTGTCGTTCTTCTCGGCGTAGGCGCGGGCGATCACGCGCACGAAGGCGCCGCCGTTCTGGCGGTCCTGGGCCAGCGCCAGCGCCGGCTCGACGAAGGCGGCCAGCACCGGGCGAAGTTCGCCCGGATGCTCCGCGCGGGCGCGCTCAAGCTGCGACAGGCGGGCGCCGGTCATCTCGTCCATGCGGCGGCGGAATACCTCGTTGACCAGGTTTTCCTTGGAGCCGAAGTGGTAGTTGACCGCGGCGATGTTGACGTCGGCCTGGCTGGTCACCTGGCGCAGCGAGGTGCCGGCGAAGCCGTGCTGGGCGAACAGCTCCTCGGCCGCGCCGAGGATCCGGTCCTTGGTCGAGAAGTGGGCGGGCTTGGCCATCGGTGGGCGGACCTTAATCAAACGATTGTTTGATACTAGAACCAGACGGTACCGTATGGCATTTTGCAGTGCAGCAAAATCGGCCGGCTCGGTCAGATTTCACTCAGGTGGGTGAATGGGTGGACCTGAACCTGTAGAGCCGAGCCCGCGCTCGGCTGCTCTTCGGCCCAAAGGCCAGCCGAGCATGGGCTCGGCTCTACAGCAGGGCCGCACGGCCCTCTACCACCCGGCCACGTTATCTTTTACAATTCGCCTACGTTTATCAGGCTAAGCCCGCGTCCCGACGCGGGTTTTTTTCATGTTACCCTTCGGGCCATCAGCGGCCCGATTCCATTGGAGACATCCCATGGCGCTGGAGCGCACCCTTTCGATCATCAAGCCGGACGCCGTTGCCAAGAACGTCATCGGCGAAATCTACGCCCGCTTCGAGAAGGCCGGCCTGAAGGTCGTGGCCGCCAAGTACAAGCAGCTGTCGCGCCGTGAAGCCGAAGGCTTCTACGCCGTGCACCGCGAGCGTCCGTTCTTCAACGCGCTGGTCGAGTTCATGATCTCCGGCCCGGTGATGATCCAGGCCCTGGAAGGCGAGAACGCCGTCCTGGCCCACCGCGACCTGCTGGGCGCCACCAACCCGAAGGAAGCCGCTGCGGGCACCATCCGCGCCGACTTCGCCGAATCCATCGATGCCAACGCCGCCCACGGCTCGGACTCGGTCGAGAATGCCGCGATTGAAATCGCCTATTTCTTCGCCGCCACCGAAGTCGTCTCGCGCTGAGAGTAATGCCGTGAACGAGGTCGTACAGTCCCCCGCCATCCAGCCGCTGCCGAAGTCGGCACCCACGGCTGGCAAGCAGAACCTGCTCGACCTCGATCGCGCGGGCCTGGAGAAGTTTTTCGTCGAGGTGCTTGGCGAAAAGAAGTTCCGTGCCCATCAGGTGATGAAGTGGATCCACCATCGCTACGTCACCGACTTCGATGAAATGACCGACCTCGGCAAGGTCCTGCGCGCCAAGCTGCAGGCCCATGCCGAGGTGCTGGTTCCGAACATCGTGTTCGACAAGCCCTCCGCCGACGGCACCCACAAGTGGCTGCTGGCGATGGGCGTGGATGGCAAGAACGCCATCGAGACCGTGTACATCCCGGACAAGACCCGCGGCACGCTGTGCGTGTCTTCGCAGGTCGGTTGCGGCCTGAACTGCACGTTCTGCTCCACCGCCACCCAGGGCTTCAACCGCAACCTGACCACCGCCGAGATCATCGGCCAGGTGTGGGTTGCCGCACGCCACCTGGGCAACGTGCCGCACCAGATGCGCCGCCTCACCAACGTGGTGATGATGGGCATGGGCGAGCCGCTGATGAATTTCGACAACGTCGTGCGCGCCATGAGCGTGATGCGCGACGACCTGGGCTACGGCCTGGCCAACAAGCGCGTGACCCTGTCGACCTCCGGCCTGGTGCCGCAGATCGACCGCCTGTCTGCCGAAAGCGACGTGTCGCTGGCGGTGTCGCTGCATGCGCCGAACGATGCGCTGCGCGAAACCCTGGTGCCGCTCAACAAGAAGTACCCGATCGCCGAGCTGATGGCCTCGTGCGCACGCTACCTGCGCGCCAACAAGCGCCGCGAATCGGTCACCTTCGAATACACCCTGATGAAGGGCATCAACGACAAGCCCGAGCATGCCCGCGAGCTGGCCCGCCTGATGCGCCAGTTCGACAACGCGGTGCAGGCCAAGGACTCGGGCAAGGTCAACCTGATCCCCTTTAATCCGTTCCCGGGCACCCGCTACGAGCGTTCGGAAGAAGCGCACATCCGCGCCTTCCAGAAGATCCTGCTCGACAGCAACGTGCTGACCATGGTCCGCCGCACCCGTGGCGACGACATCGACGCCGCCTGCGGCCAGCTCAAGGGCCAGGTGATGGACCGCACCCGCCGCCAGGCGGAGTTCAACAAGACGCTGCAGGCGGGGAAGGGGAGCGATGCCGCGGCCTGACCGCCTCTGGCTGGTTCTGTTCGCAGGCGTGCTGGCCGTTGCGGTCGGCGGCTGCAAATCCCAACCCAAGGCCAGGCTGGGCCCCAGTGAAGCGCCGGTCTACTCGGTCCGTGATCCAGACAACGTGCGGCGTCAGGTGCGCCTGCAGGATCTGCTGGCACTGGCCGCGCGCGACATGCAGGTCGGCAATCTCGATGCGGCCGAACGCAAGGCGCGCGAGGCGCTGAAGCTGGCACCCGAATCGCCTGATGCGCTGGTGCTGATGGCCGGCATCGACGAGCGCCGTGGCCGTACCCAGCAGGCCGGTGAGAGCTTCCGCAGGGCTGCCGAGCAGGCGCCGCAGCGCGGGGACGTCCTCAACAATTACGGTGCGTGGCTGTGCCAGCAGGGCCGGCCGGCCGAGTCGCTGGTCTGGTTCGATCGTGCGCTGCAGGCGCCGGGCTACGCCACGCCGGCCGAGGCCCAGGCCAATGCCGGGGGCTGTGCCCTGGACGCTGGCCAGCTTGAACGTGCCGAGCGCGACCTGCGCGCGGCGCTGTCGGCGCTGCCGGGAAACCCGGTCGCGCTGGAGGCGATGGCCCAGCTCAGCTTCCGCCAGGGCCGCTACATGGAGGCCCGGGCCTTCGCCGAACGTAGGATTGCGGCTGCACCCGCAACGCGTTCCGTGTTACAACTTGCGTCTCAAATCGAAGCGCGGCTGGGTGATCGGGCGGCATCTGATCGCTATATTCAGCGGATTCGACAGGAATTTCCGCAGGAAGCGGGCTCCTAACTCCAGGGTTGATGCATTGTGATTGATGACCAGACTGTGAGCGCTCTCGAGACTGCGGCCGGCTGCGGCAGCCGCCTGCGCCAGGCCCGCGAGGCGGCCGGACTGACCCTCGAAGATGTCGGCTCGCGCCTGCGCATGCCGGTCCAGGTGGTCAGGTCGCTGGAAGAGGAACAATGGCAGAAGCTCGGCGCGCCGGTGTTCGTGCGCGGCCAGCTGCGCAGCTATGCGCGCCTGCTGGACGTGGACGTGAGCCAGCTGCTGGAGCAGGCCCAGGTCGGTCCGGTGGTTCCGCCCACCCTGGTCAGCCATACCCATACTCCGCGTGCGCGCCGCATTGCCGAGAATCTCGGCCGTCGCGTGCTGTATGTCGGCATCACCGCGGTGCTGGCGGTGCCGGTGTGGTTCGCTACCCGTGGCCATTTCGATGGCAGTGCCACCCCGTCGCCGAATACCGCCTCGCTGGACGCGATCCCGGCCGCGGTGCCGGTAACCCCGTCCGCCGCGGGTGTCGAACCCTCGGCGCCGGCTGAAGTGGCGAGTGCCCCGGCCAGCAAGCCGGCCGCCACCCCGTACGTGGCCTCGCTGGCCCCGGTGCCGCGTTCAACCCCGGCGCCAGCGGCTGCCGCCAACACGCTGGACATGCAGTTCAGCGGCGACAGCTGGGTCGATATCGGCGGCCCGGACGGCGCTACCGTCGAGAAGGCGCTGATCAAGTCCGGCGAGAGCCGCAGCTTCACGCCGGGCCAGGTGACCCGGGTGACCCTGGGCAACGCCTCGGCGGTCCAGGTTCAGCAGAACGGCGCTATCGTCGATCTGACCCCCTACCAGCGAGCCAACGTGGCACGCTTTCAGGTATCCTCTGAAGGCTCCGTAGTCCCGGTTTCGCACTGAGGCGCGGTTTCACCACCTTCGATTAATCCCAATGGTCCCTCCCGATGGGCGGGGCGAGAGTACGCATGGCGATCGACGATCTGCTCGACGAGCACGAACAAAGTGAACGCGTCCGCAGCTGGCTGCGGAAGAATGGCGCCAGCATCCTCGGTGGCGTAGTCATCGCCATCGGTGCCATTGCCGGCTGGCAGTGGTACCAGAAGGATCAGGGCGGCAAGCTGGCCTCGGCCAATGTCGAGTACCAGAAGGCGCTCGTTGGCCTGCAGCAGAACAAGCTCGACGACGCCTCCAAGGCGGTCAAGGCGCTCGAAGCCGGCCCGTCCAGCATCTACGGCGACCTCGCGGCGCTGCAGCTGGCCAAGGCCCAGGTCGACGCCGGCAAGAACGAAGAAGCCCTGGCCACCCTGCGCGGCGTGAAGGTCGAAGGCGACCTGCAACGCGTGGTCGACCAGCGTGTGGCCCGCCTGCTGGTGGCCACCGGCAAGAGTGACGAGGCGATCAAGCTGCTGGGCAGCGCCACCGACAGCAGCAGCCTGGAAATCCATGGCGACGCGCTGATGGCGCAGGGCAAGCGTGATGACGCCAGGGGCCAGTACGAGAAAGCGCTGAAGTCGCTGGACGTGGCAGCGCCGCAGCGGCGCCTGCTGGAAACCAAGGTTATGGACGCCGGCGGCACCGTTGCCGCCCCTGCGGAGTCGGTTTGATGAGTCAGAAGGTCATGATCACCCGCGTCGCCACCGTGCTCCTGATGGGCATGGCCCTGAGCGGCTGCAGCACCGTGAAGGGCTGGTTCGCCGGCAAGGACGCGGCCGCGAAGAAGGCACAGGAACCGGCTGAGCTGGTCAAGTTCGAGCCGACCCTGAAGGTCAACAAGGCCTGGTCGGTCAATCTCGGCAAGGGCGAGCGCCGCATCGGCGTGCGCCAGGGCCCGGCCGTGGCCAACGGCCACGTGTTCGCTGCGGCACTCACCGGTGGCGTGCACGCCATCGACCTGCAGACCGGCAAGAAGGTCTGGACCTGGGAGCCGAAGAAGGAAAAGAAGAAGGCCAAGCTGCGCCTGTCCGGCGGCCCGGGGGTCGGTGAGAACCTGGTCGTGATCGGCACGCTGGATGGCCAGGTCATCGCCCTGGACATCAATGACGGCAGCGAGAAGTGGCGCGCCCGTGTTCCGGGTGAAGTCATCGCCGCGCCGGCCATCGCTCAGGGCGCGGTCTACGTGCGCAGCAATGACGGCCGCATCACCGCGTTCGATGCCGGCAACGGCACCCAGAAGTGGTTCAACCCGAGCGAACTGCCGGCACTGACCGTGCGTGGCAACGCGCCGGTGGTGACCGGCCCGGGCGTGCTGTTCATCGGCAAGGACGAGGGCGCGGTTGCCGCCCTGGCCCAGCAGGATGGCCGCACCCTGTGGGAACAGAACGTGGGCAACGGTGAAGGCCGTACCGAGCTGGAGCGCATGGCCGATGTCGACGGCGCGCCGGTGCTGGATGGCAACACCCTGTTCGTGAGCAGCTTCAAGAACCAGACGATGGCCATCGAAGGCCCGACCGGTCGCCCGCTGTGGGCGCGCGACCATGGAGGTGCCGGTGGTGTGGCGGTCTCGTCTGGCAATGTGTTCGTCACCGACAACAAGGGCGGCGTGTTCGGCCTGGACAAGGCCAGCGGCGCGGCGATGTGGTCGCAGACCGCACTGGCCCGTCGCTCGCTGACCGGTCCGGCACTGCACGGCGACTACGTCGTGGTCGGCGACTACAAGGGATACGTGCACTGGTTGCAGACCTCCGATGGTGCGATGGCGGCACGGGCGAAAAGTGGCGGTGACGCCCTGCTGGCCCAGCCGGTCGTCGTAGACGGGGTGCTGCTGGTGCAGAACGTTGATGGCAAGCTGACCGCCTTCCGGTTGGCAAATTAAAAATTGGAGTAATCGCGATGCTGCCTTTGGTCGCCCTGGTTGGACGGCCGAATGTCGGCAAGTCGACTATTTTCAATGCGCTTACGCGCACCCGTGACGCGCTGGTCCATGATCAGCCCGGCGTCACCCGCGACCGTAACTACGGTGTCTGCCGCCTGGACGAGGACAACCATTTCCTCGTCGTCGACACCGGTGGTATCGCGGAAGAGGAAGAAGGTCTGGCCGGGGCTACCACCCGCCAGGCCCGCGCCGCTGCTGCGGAAGCGGACCTGATCCTGTTCGTGGTCGATGCCCGTGAGGGTACCTCGGCGATGGACGACGAGATCCTGGCCTGGCTGCGCAAGCTGTCGCGCCCGACGCTGCTGCTGATCAACAAGATCGACGGCACCGACGAGGACACCGTGCGTTCGGAGTTTGCCCGTTACGGCTTCGGCGAGATGCTGACCGTGTCGGCTGCGCACCGCCAGGGCCTGGACGACCTGCTGGACGAAGTGGTCCAGCGCCTGCCGGAAGAAGGCAGCGGCGAAGAGCTGGACAACGATCCGAACCGCATCCGCATCGCCTTCGTCGGCCGCCCGAACGTGGGCAAGTCGACCCTGGTCAACCGCATTCTCGGCGAGGAGCGCATGATCGCCTCCGACGTGCCGGGCACTACCCGCGACTCGATCGCGGTGGACCTGGAGCGTGACGGCCGCGAGTACCGCCTGATCGACACCGCTGGCCTGCGCCGTCGTTCGCGCGTGGACGAGGTCGTCGAGAAGTTCTCGGTGGTCAAGACCATGCAGTCGATCGAGCAGTGCCAGGTGGCCGTGCTGATGCTGGACGCCACCGAAGGTGTGACCGACCAGGATGCCACCGTGCTCGGCGCCGTGCTCGATGCCGGCCGCGCGCTGGTGATCGCCATCAACAAGTGGGACGGCCTGACCGAGTACCAGCGCGAGCAGGCGGAAACCATGCTGTCGCTGAAGCTGGGCTTCGTGCCGTGGGCTGAATCGGTCCGCATCTCGGCCAAGCATGGCTCGGGCCTGCGTGAGCTGTTCCGTGCGGTGCACCGTGCTCACGAATCGGCGAACAAGACATTCACCACCAGCGAAGTGAACAAGGCGCTGGAAGTGGCTTACGAGACCAATCCGCCGCCGACCATCCGCGGCCACGTCTCCAAGCTGCGCTACGTGCACCCGGCCGGCTCCAATCCGCCGACATTCATCGTGCACGGCACCCGCCTGAAGGAGCTGCAGGAATCCTACAAGCGCTACCTGGAGAACTTCTTCCGCAAGCGTTTCAAGCTGATCGGCACGCCGGTGAGCTTCATCTTCCGCGAGGGTACCAACCCGTACGAGGGCAAGAAGAACGTCCTCACCGAGCGGCAGGTCAAGGCCAAGCGGCGCTTGATGAAGCACGTCAAGGGCAAGTGATTCACGGGGAGGCGGCCGCAGGGCCGCCTTTTTCGTTGTGATGCATGGGCGGCCGCCTTGCTCAGGCGTGGCCCCACGGCAACAGCACGCCACGGAACCTCATCCTTCCTGACGACAGGCGGTCATACGCCTCGGTCGCCTGGTCCAGATCAAAGGTCTCGACCATCGGCTTCACCTTGCCGGCGGCGGCAAGCTGCAGCACTTCGCTGAGGTAGTGCTGGCCACCATGGGTAGCGCCGATCACGCGCTGGCGCATCATGTGAAACGGCACGCCTTCGGACGAGATCGAGAAGGGCTGGCTGAAGTCCAGGCCGCACAGCACAACGCGCCCGTCGACACGCAGGCCGGTCATCGCATCTTCGGCCGAGCTGAATTCATTGGTGGTCACCAGCAGCACGTCGGCGCCGCCGATGGCCTTCAACTCCTTGCCATTAGCCACGACCTTGTCGGCGCCCAGCTGCTGGGCGAGCGCATGCTTGTCTGCGGAATGGGTGATGGCGATGGTCTCGAAGCCACAGGCCTTGGACAGCTGCAGGGCGACATGGCCCAGTCCACCGATACCCAATACCGCGATCTTCTCCCGTGGCTGGGGCGCCGCATCGCGCAACCCACTCCAGGTGGTGTATCCGGCACACATCATCGGTGCCGCGTCCACGTAGGAGAGGCCGTCAGGCAGCAGTACCGTGCCTTCGGCGGAGATGGCGATGTACTGTGCGTGTCCACCCTGCGCGGCGAAGCCAGTGGTGCGGGGGGCATCGCAGTTCATCGCGGTCTGCCCGGACAGGGGGCGGCTCTCGCGGCAGTAGGGGCAGCGCCCGCACGCGGATTGGACCCATGAGGTGCCCACGCGATCACCCACCCGGCGCGTGTGCACGCCCGCGCCCACTTCCACGACCTCGCCGACCACTTCATGCCCCGGTGTCTGCGGGTAGATGTTGCCGCCATAGCCCTGGGTTGCCCACACGTCCGTGTAGCACATGCCCGATGCGTGGACCTTGACCAGCACCTGGCCCGGTTCGATCACGGGCAGCGGCACGTCCTGGACCTGCCACGGTGCATTCGGCCCGGTCATCACAACCGCTTTCATCGTCTTCATCGTCTTGATCCTGTCCCGGTGGGTGAGCGCCGAGGGCGTGCGCCCGCCGACACCCCGGAGCGTAGAATCGGTTGACTATCAAGACAATCGCTTCAATATTTCACGATATGGTGAGTCGCATTCAACAATCGAGCGGGGGGGATCTGACCGCCTTCACCGCGTTCCTGGCGGTGGCGGCACATCGGAGCTTCCGCAGCGCTGCGGCAGAGTTGAACATCACGCCGTCGGCGATCAGTCATGCGATCAAGGCGCTCGAGCAGCGGCTGGGTGCGCGCCTGTTCAATCGCACCACACGCAGCGTGTCGCTGACCGACGCCGGGGAGCGCCTGGCGGAAAAACTGCGGCCGGCCATGGCCTCGATCGAGGAGGCCCTGCAGTCCGTGGACACTGAAGCCGGCACGCCGCGCGGCACGGTCCGCATCAACGCCAGTGAGGGCGCCATACGGCTCGTGCTGAAGCCGGTGCTTGCGCGCTTCCTGCGCCAGTACCCGCAGGTCCACCTGGACATCGTCAGTGACGGCAGGTTGGGCGATATCGTTTCGGAGGGTTTCGATGCGGGTATCCGCCTGACCGAAGCCGTGCCCCAGGACATGGTCGCGATAGCCGTGACCGCCCCCCTGCGCTTCGCGGCGGTGGCCTCGCCGGCGTATCTGCAGGCGCGTGGCAGACCGCTGCGGCCGCTGGATCTGCATCAGCACGACTGCATTCGTTTCCGCTTCGAAAGTGGGGCGATCTACCGGTGGGAGTTCGAGCACCAGGGCACTACCGAGCGGGTGAACGTCTCCGGGCCGATCACGCTGACGGACCAGCCGTTGATGGTCGACGCGGCCATTGAAGGGATCGGCATCGCCTTCGTTCCCGAGCATCTGGCGCTGGAGCCGTTGGCCGATGGCCGCCTGCTGCGCCTGCTTGAGGACTGGTGTCCTGAATTTCCTGGCCTCTCGCTGTACTACCCGGGCCATCGGCATGTGCCGCCCGGGCTGAAAGCGCTGATCGGTCTTCTTCAGGAACAGCACGGCGGGCGCGGGTAGACCGGGTAGCGCCGGGCTACGCTTGTGGTCTACAGATCCTGGTCAACGCGAGCCGGCGCAACGTGCGTGATAATGCGGCCATGAGCATCCAAGAGCTTTCCCCCGCGCAGGCGCGCGAGCGCCTGGCCCACGGCGCCGTGCTGATCGATGTGCGCGAGGCGCACGAACGGGCCGGTGGCATGGCCGAAGGCGCGCGTGGCGTGGCCAAGGGCGAGCTGCAGGCCGACCCGGCCGCGCATCTGCCGCGGCGCGACCAGGAAATCCTGCTGATCTGCCAGAGCGGCAAGCGCTCGGCCGATGCCGCACTTTTCCTGTTGGAGGCTGGCTACACAAACGTCGCTTCCGTGACGGGCGGTACCGTGGCCTGGCGCGAGCAGTCGCTGCCGCTGGTGCAGCCGCTGGCCAGCGCCGCCGACCGTGATTTCTATGATCGCTATTCGCGGCATCTGCTGCTGCCGCAGGTGGGCGAGGCCGGCCAGCGCCGGCTGCAGCAGGCGCGCGTGCTGGTACTGGGCGCGGGCGGGCTGGGCGCACCGGCTGGCTTCTACCTGGCCGCGGCCGGGGTGGGGCACCTGCGCTTCGCCGACCACGACCGCGTGGAGCGCAGCAACCTGCACCGGCAGATCGTGCATACCGAAGACAGTGTCGGCCAGCTCAAGGTCGATTCCGCGCGCGAGCGCCTGCTGGCGCTGAACCCCTCCATCGACGTCGAGGCGGTGCCCGAGCGGGTCACCTCCGAGAACGTGGATGCGCTGCTGGAGGGAGTGGATGTGGTGCTGGATGGGTCGGACAACTTCCCGCTGCGCTACCTGCTCAACGACGCCTGCATCAAGCACGCCAAGCCGCTGGTGTATGCCGCCATCGAGCGCTTTGATGGCCAGGTAAGCGTGTTTGATGCCGGCCGCCAGCGTGGCGTGGCGCCGTGCTACCGCTGCCTGTTCCCCGAACCGCCGCCGCCGGAGTTTGCGCCGAACTGTTCCGAGGCCGGTGTGCTGGGCGTGTTGCCCGGCTTGGCTGGGGTGCTGCAGGCCACCGAGGTGCTGAAGCTGCTGCTCGGCATCGGCGAGCCGCTGGTCGGGCGCCTGCTGCGCTTCGATGCGCTGGGCATGCGCTTCCGCGAGACCGGCATCCGGCCGGACCCGCAGTGCCCGTTGTGCGCGCCGGGCGTGCCGTTCCCGGGGTATATCGATTACGCCGCGTTCTGCCGGGGCGGGTGAATCCGACCGGGCGGCATCCACGCGTGGCGTGGATCTACCGGGGCATGACGGCTGGGCGTCCATCCACGCATGGCGTGGATCTACTGTAGAGCCGAGCCCATGCTCGGCTGCTTCTGGCCTCGGCACGAAGAGCAGCCGAGCGTGGGCTCGGCTCTACAGGTAATGGCGCCCACCCAAGCATGTGCATGGTTTCGGGATGATGCCGGGGCTCACTCTCTGCATCGTTCCATCGCCAAGACAATCCGACGCAACATGCGTGCTATTGCCGTCATCGGCATTGCTCTATTGTTGAACCCGATTATGGATCTTGGGGAAAACACCGCATGGCGGTAGAAGCAGCGACCAGCGAGCTGGTCAAGGTCGTCGCCCTGTTGGGCGCGGCGGTGGTGATGGTGCCCCTGTTCCGCCGGGCCGGCCTGGGCTCGGTGCTGGGCTACTTCGCCGCTGGCCTGGCGATCGGACCGTTCGGGCTGGGCTGGTTCTCCGACCCGCAGGCCATCTTGCATACCGCCGAGCTCGGCGTGGTGATGTTCCTGTTCGTGATCGGCCTGGAAATGCGGCCCTCGCACCTGTGGAGCCTGCGCAAGGAAATCTTCGGGCTGGGCACGCTGCAGATCGTCACCTGTGCGCTGGTGCTGACCAGCATCGCCAAACTGTTCGGCCTGCCGTGGCAGGTGGCCTTCATCGGCGCCACCGGTTTCGTACTCACCTCCACCGCAGTGGTGATGCAGTTGCTGGCCGAGCGCGGCGACATCGCGCTGCCGTCAGGGCAGAAGATCGTCTCCATCCTGCTGTTCGAAGACCTGCTGATCGTGCCGTTGCTGGCGCTGGTAGCCTGGATGGGCCCGAGCGCGGGCAGTGCCGATGGCGAGGGTTCGCGCTGGCTGTCGGTGGCAATCGGCGTCGGTGCCATCGTCGGCCTGGTGCTGGTCGGCCGCTTCCTGCTCAATCCGCTGTTCCGCGTGCTGGCCGAATCGAAGGCGCGCGAGGTGATGACTGCCGCCGCGCTGCTGGTGGTGCTGGGTGCGGCGCTGCTGATGCAGCTGTCCGGCCTGTCGATGGCGATGGGCGCGTTCCTGGCCGGCGTGCTGCTGAGCGAATCGACCTTCCGCCACCAGATCGAAGCGGACATCGAACCGTTCCGCGGCATCCTGCTTGGCCTGTTCTTCCTTAGCGTGGGCATGGCGCTGGACCTGGGCGTGGTGGCTGGCAACTGGCAGCTGATCCTGGGCCTGGTGCTGGCGTTGATGGCGGCCAAGGCGCTGTGCATCTACGTGGTCGCGCGCATCATGGGCAGCGACCACGCACAGGCGCTGGATCGCGGTGTGCTGATGGCGCAGGGCGGCGAGTTCGCCTTCGTGCTGTTCTCCGCCGCGGCATCGGCCGGCGTGATCGATCTGGAGATCAATGCCAACTTCACCGCCGTGGTGGTGCTGTCGATGGCGCTGACCCCGCTGGTGGTACTGCTCTACAAGCGCGTGGCGCCGAAGCCGACGGTGAACATGGATGGCGTGGACGAGGCCGATGGCCTGTCCGGCAGCGTGCTGCTGATCGGCTTCGGTCGCTTCGGCCAGGTCGCCAGCCAGTCGCTGCTGGCGCGCGACGTGGACGTGACCATCATCGACAACGATGTGGAGATGATTCAAAGCGCGGCGCGCTTCGGTTTCAAGATCTACTACGGCGATGGCACGCGGTTGGACGTACTGCATGCCTCGGGCGCGGCCACAGCACGTGCAATTGCGGTGTGCGTGGACAAGGCCGAGGCCGCCGACCGCATCGTTGAACTGGTGGCTCACGAGTTCCCGCAGGCCAAGCTGATGGTGCGCTCGTTCGATCGTGAGCATTCGCTGCGGTTGATCCATGCCGGCGTCGATTTCCAGATCCGCGAGACGTTTGAATCGGCGGTGCTGTTCGGCCAAGCCGCGCTGGTGGAACTGGGCGCGGATGAGGATGACGCGGTGGAGATCGCCGAGCAGATCCGCCGCCGCGATGCCGAGCGCTTCGAGCTGGAAATTGCCGGTGGTGGCCTGAATGCCGGCGCGCGGATGATCTATGGCAACAGCCCGCAGGGCGTGCCGACGCCGACGCCGTTCACCGCGCCGAAGCGGGAGAGCAAGACGCTGAACCCGCAGGATGTGCCGGAAGAGGAAGAATGAGGTGCCGCGCACCGCGCTCGCCGGGCGTGGCCCGGCGCTACCGTGGTGCGCACGGGTGGGGTAGCGCCGGGCCATGCCCGGCGAGCGCAGCGGCCGCCCGGATTGGCGGTGGGCGAGGGGGCCTGAATCGGGGACAATAGCGTCCCCGCCGCCCCACGCCTGCCTCCGATGACCGATTCCGCCCCCCAGCATCCTGCCCGCATCCTTGATGGCCGCCGTATCGCCGAGGACCTGCTCGACAGCCTGAAGGTGCGCGTCGACGCCCGCGTGGCCGCCGGCGGCAGCCGTCCGGGCCTGGCCGTGGTGCTGGTGGGCGGCGACCCGGCCTCGACCGTATACGTGCGCAACAAGCGCCGTGCCGCCGAGAAGGTCGGCATCGAGGCGCACGACTACGATCTGCCGGCCGGTACCACCGAAGCCGAGCTGCTCGACCTGATCGACCAGCTCAACGCCGATCCGAAGATCAACGGCATCCTGATCCAGCTGCCGTTGCCGGGTATCCCGGATGCGCGCCGGCTGATCCAGCGCATCGACCCGCGCAAGGACGTGGACGGCTTCCACCCGGAAAACGTCGGCCACCTGGCCCTGCGCGAGTTCGGCCTGCGCCCGTGCACCCCGCGCGGCATCACCACGCTGCTGGGCCACACCGACCAGCCAGTGCGTGGCCGCAACGCCACGATCGTAGGCGTCAGCAACCACGTCGGCCGCCCGATGGGCCTGGAGCTGCTGATTGCCGGCTGCACCGTCACCAGCTGCCACAAGTTCACCCCCAAAGACGTGCTGGAACAGGCCGTGCGCAACGCCGACATCCTGGTGGTGGCGGTGGGCCGCCCGGGCATCGTGCCGGGCGAGTGGGTGAAGCCGGGCGCGGTGGTGATCGATGTGGGCATCAACCGCTTGGACGACGGCCGGTTGGTGGGCGATGTTGGGTTTGAAGCGGCTGCCCAGCGGGCGAGCTGGATCACCCCGGTGCCGGGTGGCGTGGGCCCGATGACCGTGGCTACGTTGATGCAGAACACCCTGGAAGCGGCGGAAGCGCTGAGCTGACCTCACCTGGGGCTGTTCTCAGGTGTCTGAGGGAAAGTGCGGACCAACGGTCCGCACCCACCTGAAGCGGCTGGATCTGGCCCTTGGGTCTGCTCGCGAGATGTGCTCGAGATGTGCTCCTGGTGGGTGCCGACCGTTGGTCGGCACAATGCTGGCGCACAGGTGTCTGAAGGGTAGTGCGGACCAACGGTCCGCACCTACCAAAGATGCCCCAGGGCTGGCCCAGGTGATCCTCTCAAGGTCAAGGTGGGTGCCGACCGTTGGTCGGCACAATGCCGGTGCACAGGTGTATGAAGGTAGTGCAGACCAACGGTCCGCACCCACCGAGGCAGGTTTCACCCCCCCCTGAACCAATCACCGCCCGCGCGACACTGCGTCGCATCTACCCCCTGCCACGCGGCGCGAAAACAGGGTAAAATGTCGCGCTTCCCCACATCTCGGGTATGCCGATGCTGCGCATCCAGGCTGAAGCACTCACTTACGACGACGTCTCGCTCGTCCCCGCCCACTCGACCATCCTGCCCAAGGACGTCAACCTCGAAACGCGGTTGACGCGCGACCTGAAGCTGAAGCTTCCGATCCTGTCCGCAGCCATGGATACCGTCACCGAAGCCCGCCTGGCCATCGCCATGGCCCAGCTCGGCGGCATGGGCATCATCCACAAGAATCTCAGCCTGGAACAGCAGGCCGCGGAAGTGGCCAAGGTCAAGAAGTTCGAGGCCGGTGTCATCCGCGACCCGATCACCGTCGGCCCGGAAACCACCATCCGCGACGTGCTGGCCCTGACCCAGGCGCACAACATCTCCGGCGTGCCGGTGGTGGGCAGCGACGGCCAGCTGGCCGGCATCGTGACCCACCGCGACATGCGCTTCGAGACCGAGCTGGACGATCCGGTCCGCCACATCATGACCAAGAAGGATCGCCTGATCACGGTCAAGGAAGGCGCCGCGTCTGATGAAGTGCTGCAGCTGCTGCACCGCAACCGCATCGAAAAGGTGCTGGTGGTCAATGATTCGTTCGAACTGCGTGGCCTGATCACCGTCAAGGACATCCAGAAGAACACCGACTTCCCGAACGCTGCCAAGGATCTGTCGACCCGCCTGCTGGTCGGCGCTGCCGTCGGCGTGGGTGGCGATACCGATCGCCGCGTGGAAGCGCTGGTCGCCGCCGGCGTGGACGTGATCGTGGTTGATACCGCGCACGGCCACTCGCAGGGCGTGCTGGACCGCGTCAGCTGGGTCAAGAAGAACTTCCCGAACGTGCAGGTCATCGGTGGCAACATCTGCACCGGTGAAGCCGCACTGGCGCTGCTGGACAGCGGCGCGGACGCCGTGAAGGTCGGCATCGGCCCGGGCTCGATCTGCACCACGCGCGTCGTCGCCGGCGTCGGCGTGCCGCAGGTCACCGCCATCGACCTGGTGGCCGAAGCGCTGCAGGACCGCATCCCGCTGATCGCCGACGGTGGCATCCGCTACTCGGGCGACATCGGCAAGGCGCTGGCCGCCGGTGCCTCGACCATCATGGTCGGTGGCCTGCTGGCCGGTACCGAGGAATCGCCGGGCGAGACCGAGCTGTACCAGGGCCGTTCGTACAAGAGCTACCGCGGCATGGGTTCGCTGGCTGCGATGGAGAAGGGGTCGAAGGACCGCTACTTCCAGGACGCCGCCACTGCCGACAAGCTGGTGCCGGAAGGCATCGAAGGCCGCGTGCCGTACCGCGGCCCGGTGGGCGGCATCATCCACCAGCTGATGGGCGGCCTGCGCGCCACCATGGGCTACGTGGGCTGCGCCACCATCGAAGACATGCGCAGCAAGCCCAAGTTCGTGAAGATCAGCGGCGCCGGCCAGCGTGAGAGCCACGTCCACGACGTGACCATCACCAAAGAGCCGCCGAACTACCGCGCCTGATGCGCTTGCGAACTGCTCTTGCGATTACGGGCAGCCTGCTGATGGCAGGCTGTTCGTTGTCCGAACCGCCGCCGCGCTCCGGGTCTCCGGGCGCGGCGGTTTCGCAATTGCAGGACGTGCAGGCGTGCCAGAACGCGTTCTCGCTGCCGAAGGGTTGGCAGGTGCGGGCCGCTGGCGAACAGCGCTGGCTGCTGAAAGGCACCGGCGAGCGCCCGCTGCAGGTCACGCTGCAATGCATTACCGAGCTGCTGCACGGGCCGGATGATCCGGTGCTGACGCCGGTGCTGGGCGAGCTGGAGCCCGCACGGATGAGCGTGCGCTGGGCGTCCTGGGGCGCTGCGGAGTCGGGCCTCTCGATGGCGGCGCTGCAACGGCGCATCGTGCCCGGCACCGAAGTGCAGGAAATCGCCGAGCTGCCGCGCGCCGACCGCACCAACCCCAACGCCCCGCACGGCTTGCTGATGCTGCGCTGGGACGAGGAAGACCCCTCACATATTCAACAACGCGAGGCGTTCATCGCCACGCTGACGCAGAGCCTTGAAGCGCCGGGCGCTGCGAAAAACACCACTGGAACGGCACCATGACCAACATCCATAACGACAAGATCCTCATCCTCGATTTCGGCGCGCAGTACACGCAGCTGATTGCCCGCCGCATCCGCGAGCTGGGCGTCTACTGCGAAATCTGGGCGTGGGACCACAACCCGGCCGACATCGCGGCGTTTGGCGCCAAGGGCATCATCCTGTCCGGTGGCCCGGAATCGACCACGCTGCCGGGTGCCCCCGCCGCGCCGCAGGAAGTGTTCGACAGCGGCCTGCCGATCTTCGGCATCTGCTACGGCATGCAGACCCTGGCCGCGCAGCTGGGCGGTGCTACCGAAGCAGCGGATCAGCGCGAGTTCGGCCACGCCGAAGTGAACGTCATCAACCCCGATGCACTGTTCAAGGGCCTGAGCGACCACGGCGGCGAGCCGAAGCTGAATGTCTGGATGAGCCACGGCGACCACGTCTCCGTTGCACCGCCGGGCTTCACCATCACCGCCACCACCGACCGCATTCCGGTGGCTGCCATGGCCAACGAAGAAAAGCGCTGGTACGGCGTGCAGTTCCACCCGGAAGTGACCCACACCCTGCAGGGCCAGGCGCTGCTGCGCCGCTTCGTGGTGGACGTGTGCGGCTGCCAGACCCTGTGGACCGCCGCCAACATCATCGACGACCAGATCGCCCGCGTGCGCGAACAGGTGGGCGATGACGAAGTGATCCTGGGCCTGTCCGGCGGCGTCGATTCGTCCGTCGTGGCCGCGCTGCTGCACAAGGCCATCGGCGAGAAGCTGACCTGCGTGTTCGTGGATACCGGCCTGCTGCGCTGGCAGGAAGGCGACCAGGTGATGGCGATGTTCGCCGAGCACATGGGCGTGAAGGTGGTGCGCGTGAACGCTGCCGACCGTTACTTCAACGCGCTGGAAGGCGTGAGCGACCCGGAAGCCAAGCGCAAGATCATCGGCAACCTGTTCGTTGAGATCTTCGACGAAGAGTCGAACAAGCTGAGCAACGCCAAGTGGCTGGCGCAGGGCACCATCTACCCGGACGTGATCGAGTCGGCCGGCAGCAAGACCGGTAAGGCGCATGTGATCAAGAGCCACCACAACGTGGGCGGCCTGCCGGAGCACATGAAGCTGGGCCTGGTGGAGCCGCTGCGCGAGCTGTTCAAGGACGAAGTGCGTCGCCTGGGCGTTGAGCTGGGCCTGCCGCGCACCATGGTCTACCGCCATCCGTTCCCGGGCCCGGGCCTGGGCGTGCGCATTCTGGGCGAAGTGAAGCGCGAATACGCCGAGCTGCTGGCCAAGGCCGATGCCATCTTCATTGATGAGCTGCGCAAGGCGGATCTGTACGACAAGACCAGCCAGGCGTTTGCCGTGTTCCTGCCGGTGAAGTCGGTGGGCGTGGTGGGCGATGCGCGGGCTTACGAGTGGGTGATTGCGCTAAGGGCCGTGGAGACGATTGACTTCATGACGGCGCATTGGGCGCATCTGCCGTATGAGTTCCTGGGTACGGTGAGCAACCGGATCATCAATGAGTTGCGGGGGGTGTCGCGGGTTGTCTATGACATCTCGGGGAAGCCGCCGGCGACTATTGAGTGGGAGTGATTCGGCGTCTGGCATCGGCTGACACCGAGTAGCATGAAAACACACCTAAGCCCGCGTCATTGCGGGCTTTTTTGTGATTTCGTTTGGCATCATTGGGCAATAATCGGCATCGCCATGGATGGGGATGATCCGCTTGTAACAGCAGCTGCAGCGGCTCCTGCGGCGTCCATCGGGGGAGCAGCGAAAGCACCACCCACGAGACTTCACCACGAATCTCGCGTTTCCAGTGACCAAGGCGATACCAGCCCAGCCCCCCCAACAACGGCATACAATCCTGCTTAGCCACGACCGGCCCAGTTTGTAGCCTCGCCAACCACAATCTAGCGGGTCGGCCATGAGCCTCTCCCCTCAGATGGGAGAAGAACCAATTATTGAAGGGATAACATGACCAAAAAGACCACCGCATTCGACGTATTCGAGAAGTGCGTCCAAGCAGTCCAGGCTGGGGAGCTGATCGAATCCGTCTCTGCGAAGGATAAGGAATTTCACTTCCAGAACTGGTTTCAGAAGCGCCTCCAGAGTTTGTCGATGCATTTCGAGGGATCGGGCCGTAACACATACCCCGATTTCTGTCTGGTGGAGCACACCGAGGGCTACGAGATCAAGGGCTTGGCGTGGCCTGGCCGCGAGCGGGACTACGACTCGAACAGTCAGGTGCCGACTGGCTATCACAACGGCCGACAAATCTTCTACGTGTTCGGGCGCTACCCGGCTGACCTGTCCGGCTATGCGGACCAGGGCAATGGCCGAAAGCAGTACCCCGTCGTTGACCTTGTGGTGTGCCACGGTGACTTCCTGAACGCCGACCACAACTACGTCCACAAGAATAAGAGCGTGAAAGGTTTTGGCACCTACGGCGACATCATGATTCGTGACCGGAAGATGTACGTTGCGCCAACGCCCTTTGCGCTGACCGAGGGTACCACGGGCCTGATGACCCTGATTCTTCCAGAGAACTTCGGTAGCGATGACCGCTACCAAGTGGTCGGCAACCTCACGCGCGTCGAGGCGGAGACGCTGGTGGTTGGATACAACTTCGACTTGCGCACGAACGAATTGAGCGCAGAGCGCGTGCCCAACCCCAAAGCGGGCACTCAGCACCGATTCGTGGCCTACCGGCTCAAGGACCAAGCCAGAAAGCCCGTGTCCATGACCGGCATCCTGGTGCAGTCCGATGAGAACAACCTGCCGGACGAAGAATGAACAGATTCACCGACAAGGTCGGGTTCGCCCCTGCGGCCGCCGCAACCGCGCTGGAGTGCGATTTCCCGCTGATCGAGATCAGCCAGATCGCCGAGCAAGAAAGCTGGAGGAAGGAGATCAATCGGCCGATTTACCACATCCACAAATGGTGGGCGACCCGACTCGGGTCGGTGTTCCGTGGCATAACGCTCGGGGCTTTGAGCCAGCCCGGCACCGATACTTGGGCGCAGTTCTACAAGACGCACGATCTTGCCGGTAAGGTGGTGCTTGATCCCTTTATGGGCAGCGGCACGACGCTTGGCGAGGCCGCTAAGCTCGGGGCCAAAGCAATCGGGTGCGACATCAACCCGGTCAGCACGTTCCTTGTGCGCCAGGCGTTCACGCCAGCGTCCGAGGGGCAGCTTCGTGCTGCCCTCGAGCGGTTGGAGCACGACGTGGCACCGGAGATTCGGCGCTACTACCAGACCCGTGATCCCCACACCGGCGAACTGATCCCGGTGCTTTACTACTTCTGGGTAAAAACGGTCACGACGCCGGAAGGCGAGGTGATCCCGCTGCTCTCGCGCTATGTATTCTCTCAGGACGCCTACCCGAAAAAGAAGCCAAGAGCGCAGATCGTGTGCCCTGGCTGCTGGGGCGTGCAGGAGAATCGCTACGACGCGACCGATCTTCACTGCCAGCACTGCGGCCACCAGTTCAACCCGCAAGAAGGCCCGGCCACGGGCCAGTACGTCACGACTAAGGGCGGCCAGCGCTACCGGATCAAGCAATTGCTGCCCAAGGACGGTCGCCCCCCTGCGCATCGCATGTACGCCATGATGGCGCTGCGCGCTGATGGGACGAAGGTCTATCTACCAGTGCGTGATGAGGATTTGGCGCTCTATGAGGAAGCCGAAACGCGCCTTGCGGTTGAGACGCTACCGCTGCCGGAAACTTCCGTTCGGCCTGGACACAACACCGACCAGGCACGGGGCTACAACTACACCCAGTGGCGCGACTTCTTCAATGCGCGCCAACTGCTGTGTCTTGGGTTGCTGCTGCGCGAAATCCTGAGCATCGACGACCAGACCGTGCAGGAACAGATGCTGTGCCTGTTCTCCAGCACATTGGAGTTCAACAACCAGTTTTGCAGCTTCAAGGGAGAGGGCACCGGGGCTGTCCGGCACATGTTCTCGAATCACATCCTGAAGCCTGAGCGCACCCCGCTGGAAAACTCGGTGTGGGGCACCAACAAGAGCAGCGGTACGTTCAGCACACTGTTTGAGTCGCGGCTGCTGCGTGCCAAACGCTATCTTGATGAGCCCTTCGAGATCGCTTTCGAGCACGACCAGGACGGCAATCGTACAGGCTCGCGCAAGACGGTGGCCAGCCACCCGATCCGCGCCCGTCGCGTCGATACGTGGCCCGAATTGGAGGCGGCAGATCATGGCCTGTTGATCCTCAACGGCGATAGCTCTAAGCTGCCGATGCCAGCAGGATCGGTGGACGCGGTTGTGACCGATCCTCCTTACTTCGATTTCGTCCACTACTCGGAGTTGAGCGACTTCTTCTTCGCCTGGCTGTCGCCCGTGCTGCGCCAACGCTATTCGTGGATGGGCCGCGAGGACTCTTCGGGCCACGGCGAGGTGCAGCACAAAGACCCGCGTGTGTTCGCCCACCAGCTCGCCGCTGTATTCACTGAAGCCTGCCGCGTGCTCAAGGACGACGGCGTACTGGCATTCAGCTTCCATCACTCGCGGGCCGAGGGTTGGGCTGCCATTTATGAGGCGATCAGCAAGTCGGGCTTAGCCGTTGTTGCGGCTCACCCCGTTCACGCGGAGCTGCGAGCCGCGAGCCCCAAGACGGCGGCGAAAGACCCGATTAGTCTTGATGCGATCCTCGTGTGTCGTAAGAAGGCGTTTGCCCTGCACCAGCCGTCCGCCGTCCAGGACGTGCGCCTGGCCGTCGATGCCCTGTCGTCACGGCTGCAAGTTGCTGGCCTACGCATCTCGGCGGGTGATCGCTTTGTGATCGGTGCGGCCCGGACTTTGATCGCCCGAGCTGCCGACGATCTGAGTTTCGACGAGATTAAGGTCGATCTGGAAGCGATCCGTCTGGCTGTCGGACCGAGTGCTGGCGATGCCGGCGACGAGCCCCAAACGGCCAACGCAGCGCTGGCCTCTGTGTGAGGCGGTCGAATGTCGGACCTTAGCGGGAACGAGCGCCGGAAGCTGGAAAAGCTGCTTGGGATGGGCGGTGGGTATGTGCTCAACTTCTCTGACCGAACTTTCGGTGACTTCTTCGACGAGTACCGGGTGAAGATTGATACCGAGCGCTACAGAGCACGCGGCACGTCGAAGGCCAATCGGATGCGTACCTTCTGGGAGTTGGATGCCAACCATGTGGTTGGCCGCGTCGTCGAAGGACTGATCGACTACGCCGGCGACGCGCAGTGCTTCGGAGACAGCAATCCGGTGCTGATTGACGATTGCCGGAAGATCGCCCAGCGCCTACTCAGTGACCAACCAGTGGCCGAGCTGGATGCGCTGAGGGCGATCGCAGATGATAGGGATTTTGAGGTAGTCGCGGAGCATGTTCGGGAGGCCATCGAGAAGAACCAGCCCGAAGGTGGCCTGGATCGACTCCACACCTTCGTCAACAAGTTCATCCGCGTTACCTGCGAGCCGCATGGCATCGAAATCACTCGTGACAAGCCGTTGCACAGCGTTTTCGGCGAATATGTGAAGGCGCTGCGCGAAGGCAGCTACCTTGAGTCAGTGATGACCGAGCGTATATTGAAGTCCAGCATTTCGGTGCTCGAAGCCTTCAATGATGTACGGAACAACAAGAGCCTGGCCCACGACAACCCGATCCTCAATTACGAGGAGAGCCTACTGATCTTCAACCACGTTGCAGCCTCGATTCGATTCATCAAGTCGCTTGAAGCGAAGATTCGGGTCCAAATGGCACAGACTAAGCAAGGTGGCTGGGACGACAGCATTCCGTTCTAGAGGATACCTCTTTGTTTCTGTTAACAAGGGCTCTTGGCGCATTTGCCAAGGGCCTTTTTTGTTGGTAGCGTTCTCCATCGGCTGCCAGTTCCCTGGCTTACCGACTACTTCTCGGAAAGGTCAACATGGCGGCTGGCTTTAGGATAGAAGCAGTTCGGTTCGAGTCTGGAGAGCGACTTCCAACGCTTCTGTGCAAGGAGTCGGGATCACCCCTCTGGCATCCTCACATGCAACAGCCTGCATGAGGCCGCTCAAACCTTCGTAGCACTTATCAATGCCAGGATGCTCAGCCGCCACTCGATGCAGGCTAGCCGTCAGGGAGTGGGCGCGGAGGAAAATGCCAGAACCACAAGAGGCGGCTCGCTCGAGGCTCAGTGCTACAGGGCCATCGTTCGGGAGGATTGGGGACTGTCACACCTCCAGTCAGTCGGGGTCTCCATCCGAAGCGGTGCGAGCTGTCGTGACGTATCGTCCGTTCTCGCCGATGAACCGGTACTACTTCACGCCTGGATACTTGCCCGTCAGATTCGGATGAGGGCACTGGGGCGGAAGCAAGCATTGACATATGGGAGGCGGGAGTCGATGGCTGCGTGCGCCACATTAGCATTGGCGTTAGAAGAACGGTTTCCAGGAAGATCGATGACTGGAACGTGATGTGGGACGAAGGTCTGGAAGACCAACTCATGGCAGCGAGAGAGCAGGCGCTTCCGCTCGAGACGGGGGGCATACTGGGCGTAGTCGACTTCAAGTTGAGGGCCATTCACTTGGTTGATGGCCGACCAGCCCCCGATGACAGCATACCGACAACGATCGATTCCCAGTGTGGAAAGGCGGGTGTTCAGGATGATATCGATGAAGCTCAACGAAGAACCATGGGCATGGTCAGCTGGGTGGGGGCATGGCATTCGCATCCGCGAGGAATCAAGACCATTCCTAGTGGGCAAGATCAAAAGCTCTTATCGCACCCGGCACAACGTCTAGGCACTGATGGCTATCCCGCAGTGATGCTTATAGCGGGGGAGGATGGGGTCGATGTGTTTCTAAGGGAAATGAGCAGTAGTGGCCCTGAGTAGCTCGCCGAATTATCTCTTTGGCGGCAGTACGCTCTCCGGAGCCTAGCTGGGTTGGGATGGAGTTAGAGCGTCACGAACGCTCTACTTCAATGCGGGTGTTGGACTTGGACGTGGAGTCTAAGCCTTTCCGCGATGTCTCTGACAGGGCCTTGTCCTGGGGGCTATTTGTGCTCAAATAGACGTACTCCAGTTCCTTTAACTTTGGCAGCAGGCTGGTCATTACATGGAATCGATGATGGGGCCGATAGACGCAAATCAAATGCTCTTGGCCGCGGCGAGCGCGAAGGTGCTCACGTGCGCGGCGAACAGCAATTGGCCATGGATACCTATTGTTACCGGAGTTCTAGCTTTAATAGGTGCTGTCGCAGGTACTTGGATCAATGGGTATCTAACAAGGCGTCGCGAGGCTGATGCCCATGAAAGAGTCCGACTGGCTGACTTCCTCTATCTGGCGGTCACCGTATCCGCTACCTTAGATTCATTCGCTTCGCTATGTGCGGCAGTAGTGTCAGATGATGGAACACGTCATGGAGAGCGCGACTACTCGAACAGCCCGCAAGGCGAACTAGTCGTTCAAGTGCCCTCTCCGAAGCTCGATCTGTCAGGTTTGGACGTTGTGTGGAGGTCGATGCCGGTAGATCTGCTCGACCAAGTCCATAGTCTGCCTATCAAGCTCGCAAATGCTGAAGCCTATCTTGACTTCGTTGCAGAGTATGACGGATCCGGTGATCGCAGTGATTACTTCTCAGACCGGCGGTTGAGGTATGCAAAAATTGGCGTCGCCACGATTGAGGTGATTGCCGCGCTGCGTGCTCGCGCTGGTCTAAACCCCCAAATTGACGAAGACGACACCACGATGCCGTTCCTTAGGCAGCAGTTGCAAGAGCGCAGTATGCTCGCGGAAGAGGCGCGTGAAAGGCAGAATGAATGGATGCGTGAATTTGCTGAGAAGTGAGAGCCTAACAGCTCTCCCAATAATTAAGCGCGGTGCCGATGACTAGGCTGAGCCTATGTTTCGGGGAGCGCACCCCACAACTTAGCACAAGCAGAGCAGGTCACCGATCATGGTGAGCGGAGAGGGGAGATGGGGCCTAAGAGGGCCCGACTCGATCTTGATCCTGAGCTGATAGTGTCCCTATTAAGCCTTGAGCCGACGTCAATTCTTGTTCACGATAGATGTCGGTTCATCATCTGGATGGTACTAACAATGGACGTTGAGGCAAGAAATCGTTTGTTGGGCGAAATTGCGGAGACCCTGAGAGGGGGGCGCGCACCGGAGCCAATATCTGTCCGCGAGCTCATTGGCTGGTTTGATGCGCTGCGTCGTGGTACTAACGTTAACTGGCATGTCCGTCGTTCTCTGGAGCAGGCTGGCCTAGTCACCGTTCCGGATTTTGAAAGTTCCCATATAGATGGACGGGTTCAGTTTGCATTACCCCAGGCGCTCGAAGATCAACCGGAAGAGCGGCCCGGGAACAATGATCTGGAGCCAGTAGTGGAGCTTGCTCCGCAGCAAGGCGCCGCGCCAGTCCAGTTCGTTGGTGGGGCCGGAGTAGAGCCTGCATATCGCGTGAGCCGTTTATTAGACCCAAGGCTGAGGCTGGTCACAATTGGACCTGATGCTTCGCTTGAGGAGGCGGTGACTCTCATGCTTCGACATGACTACTCACAACTTCCAGTCATGACAAATGAGCGAGATGTGCGGGGCGTTGTAAGTTGGGATAGCATCGGCCCAGCAATGGCACTCGGGCATCCTATGCCTCAGTTTGTTCGAGAATGCATGCGGCCACATGTTGAGGTTAAAGAGACAGATTCGCTATTTCAAGTTATCAACAGGATCATCGAGAGCTCGTATGTTCTTGTTCGTAATGAGCGGCGATCTATTAGTGGCATCTTGACCACCACTGATTTGAGCCAGCAGTTCCAAGACCTGGCTGAGCCATTTCTGCTAATTGGCGAGATTGAAAATCACATCCGTTCGCTGATTGATGGTCGATTCACTCAAGAAGAACTTGCCGCAGTCCGTAATGAGAATGATCAAAATCGATTAATTGAGTCTGTTGCGGACCTCACGATTGGAGAGCATGTCCGGCTGATCGAAAACCCCGCCAACTGGGCCAGGCTAGGGTTGAAGGCCGACCGAGCAGTGTTTGTGCGAGAGCTTGACGTCGTTCGGCAACTTAGAAACGACGTCATGCACTTCGATTCTGACCGGATAACTGACGTTGAGCGCGGATCATTGCGAAATTTTGTTCAATTCATTCATGAGCTGAAGGATCGACAAGCCCCAGTCTTGGATCGATAGATCTGTATCGATATCTTTCTCCCTGACCTGGGGTGACGAATTGCTCGTTGTTAATCTGGACTGCGTGGCTGCAGGGGCGGTGGCCATGGAATGATTTTAGTTGCTAGGCGTAGAGGTCATTCGTTGCCCGCATCGAAGTTGGTGGGTAATGCGATTGGGTCAGAATGGGGCTCTGAACCTGATGGGGATTACGTTGATTCGTGGGTTTGTCTAGAATGGAGGGGCCGTTCGCATTAGAACGAGAGCATATAAAAATAGAGGGACCCATGGCTAGGAAGAAAGGATCTGATCAACGCGTCGAATTCGCGGATGGCGTGAAGAGGGAGATTGCATTTGAAGCGCACCTGTTCTGCGCTAATCCGACTTGTTGCCGCTTCACGTCCTATGGGACGACAACAGGCAAAGCTAGAGCGATCGCTGAAGCTGCGCATATTGTTGCTGCCAGTTCCCAAGGACCCCGTTCCGAAGTGAGCATGACAGAGACGGAGTTGAAGTCTGCGGAGAACGGAATATGGCTATGCAAGAATTGCCATGGCCTCATCGACGATGATCCCAGTGCGTACCCAATACAAATGCTGCGGGATTGGAAAAAGGCGCATCAGACATTCGTTTCGAAGCTTGTTGGAAAGGATTTCGATATCGTTCATTTCGAATTGTACGCACGAAGCCGAAACGTCGCCCAACGCCATAGCTTCCTAGGTTACATCGAGGGGAGGCGTGTTTTTTTTGATGCGCTCGATGTAGAGTATCCTGATCAAGTCGCGACATCGTTGGTGGAGATAAGGGCTAGAATCGCTGAGTCATCTGGTCACTTGTCGAAGGACGATTTCGCATGGAAGCGTATGCAACGGATGAGGAATTCGATCCAAAAGTTCCTTACGGCGAACCCGCATCTTGCTACGTTGAGGTGCGATGGTGGAGATCCTGTCTTCGGGAGGTTCTGTCGTGATCTTGCCTCTCTGCGGGAAGAAATTATCCCATTAGTTATCGAGATCGCAGAAGATCTTGAATACCAGCTTGGCAATGAGCTCGTAGACGCCTATCGGCATTTGCAAGCATCCCGACCGATCTCGCAAGTACCTTAGTTCTTAGCGATGCCCAGTGGTTCTGTACGGCGCGGGCTCGGTGGAGCGCCCAATGGGATGGCGGCGGGAGCTCATTGGAATCGGAGGCCCGCCGAGGGTAGGCTGCGCGGTTTGCCTCTTTGGCAATGGTCAACGGAGGGACGTTAGTCCTGTCTACCGGTGGAGCTGGAGCGCTGCTGGCATTAGCACCCCGACGTGAGCTGTGTGAACACTCTGCACCGACGGGCGCAGATGTTTACATTCGAGGGAGTTCAGGCGTCTGGAAAGCCCGCTTTACCGGTTCTATAGGGATTTGTTGTCGCCTTGGGTATTCCCAACCGTTCTAATGCAGGAAAACCACTGTGGAGATCGCGTGAAACTACACGGCGCGAACGAGCCTTTCGTCAAGACCGAAGAAATCGACGCCGGCCTCGCAGACGACGAGCTGGCTGGGGTTCCATCCCCGAATTCATCGATCTCTTCAAGCTCCTTCCTGCTGGTAGCCACAGGAAATTCTCTTAGTGCTCCGAGGTTACCAATGATCGCGAGCATTGCTGCGATTGCTATTCGTCGGTCTACTCCGGCCTAACCTCGCGGCAAGCCCACTCAGCCAACCCGCGGCAAGCCAGAAACAACCCATCAACGACTCCCTCATCTAAATGCCGCTCCGGCTCCGCTGCCACCCGGCAGCGGTCGGCCGAATGCAGCACCTCCAGCACCGTCAGCAGCCCCACAAGTGCGCGCTCGGTCCTCGCTAGGCTCACGCGACGGCCAGGTGACACATCGTTCTCCGGCCAGGGCAGCCCATCAGCCCCCTCGCAGCCGCGCATGCGCTTGAGAATGCCCAAGAAGGTGCTCAGGTCCGGCAGTGGGGTGTCGTCGTTGATGGGCTCAACAGCGGCGTACGAGGAGAAGGTCTCGGATTCGCTCATGGCGTCGGTTTCCTTGGCTGTGCTTAACAGCGCCACCGCGTAAGCGGGGTGGCGGACGATGCGTGGCTGCAAACCGGGATGAGCAAGCACATAGACCGGCGGGCCCGAAGGCCCCCACGCACCGCCCGCCATATAGGCCGACGGATTGCCGGCCGGCACCGGTTAAGGACGGTGCCGACGGGCAAGCGTAAACAACATGTGCTTTTCTCATCGCGGGTTTGCAGACCCGTTGCCACCCGTTGTCGGTGGCGCGCCATGGTGTTTACGCTGAGGCTTCGAATGCAAATTGAAATTCGCGAAGAAATCGCGGAGTTCGAGAGCGAATATCTATTGTTGCATGCAGCATTCGTGCAACAGGCGACGCCACAAGACGCATTCGTGCAGATGCTCTGCTGATTGCGAATCAAAGTGGCGTAATCGCCCGTGCCCCAAGCGAATAGTGCGATGGCCTTCTTTGCAACAGTTCTTAGTCCGCGTCGGCGGACAACGGCGCCCGATCAGCCGCCCAGTCCGAAATTCGGTTCAAACCCGACATCGCTAGGGAGTATCAGAGACCTCAACCAACGCCGTCCTCGATGACCGACGCATTCCCCACCAGCAACTCAATCATCGCCCGCGCCGCGGCCGACTGACGCCGATGCGGCGCATAGATAACCGAGAACGGCCGCGATCTCCCGCGCAGCTGCGGCAGCACCTCCACCAGCTGCCCACGCCGCAACCGCTCGCGCACGATGAACTCATAGCTCTGGCAGATGCCGATGCCCTGTTCGGCCAGCGACACCACTCCCAGCACATCGTCGGAGGTCTCGATGGACGAACGCGGCAGCCAGTCCACGTCGCGCCCACCGTCGCGGAAGATCCAAGGCGCCAACCGCCCAGTACGCGGCATCACAAACGGCAGGCACAGGTGCTGCTGTAGGTCGTCCAACGTCTGCGGCGTGCCGCGGCGCTGCAGGTAGTCCGGCGCGGCTACCAGCAGCAGTGGGGCGTCTTCCAGCTTCCGCCCCACCAGCCCGCTGTCCGGCAGCTGGCCCAGGCGGATGGCCAGGTCGAAGCCTTCGGCCACCAGGTCCACGTTGCGGTTGGTGATGTTCAGTTCCACCTGCACCTGCGGGTACTGCTGCGCAAAGCGCGCCAGCACGGGCGGCAGCCGGTAGTGGCCATAGGTGGTGGGCACGCTCAGGCGCACGCGGCCGGCCAGCGCACCGTCCTGGGCCAGTACGTCGCGTTCGGCGTCGTCCAGCAGGCCGAAGGCGGTGCGCACCTGTTCCAGATAGAGCCGCCCAGCGTCGGTCAGTCCCACGCGGCGGGTGGTCCGCTGCAGCAGCTGGCGGCCTAGCCGCGCTTCCAAGCGGGTGACCGCGCGGCTCAATACCGACGGCGTGGTGGACAGCGCCACTGCGCCCGCCGTGAACGAGCCGTGCTCAACCACCGCCAGGAACACCTCCACATCGCCCAGGTAGTCGAACTTGCGGCTCATTTAGCTCTCCGGGGAACAGATGTTTTGCGATGGGGCCAATTTATCGCCGCTGGGGCGATGAATAAAGTGGCCGCCATTCCCCCATAGGAGCTCCCCATGAACCTGATGACCCGGCTGGCCGCAGCGCTGGCCCTGACCCTGGCCGCCAGCGGCGCCCACGCCGCCAACGTGCTGGTGGTGCTGTCCGATGAAAACCACCTGGACCTGAAGGACGGGAAGGTGCTGTCCACTGGCTTCTATCTCAACGAGCTGATGCAGCCGGTCAAGCTGCTGCTGGACGCGGGCCACGAGGTGACCTTCGCCACGCCGCAGGGGCGGGCGCCGACGGTGGATGCGTCCTCTGTGACGCCGGCTTACTTCGGCAACGATGCCGCACAGCTGACGCTGCACAAGGAGCTGCTGGAGAAACTGGCGCTGACCTCGCCGACGGCCTCGCCGGTGGTGAGCCTGGCGCGCGTCGAACAGCAAGGCTATGCGCGGTTCGATGCGGTCTACATTCCCGGTGGCCACGCGCCGATGCAGGACCTGCTGAAGAGCCCGGCGCTGGGCCGGCTGCTGGCCGACTTCCATCAGCGCAACAAGACCACTGCGCTGGTCTGCCACGGGCCGATCGCGCTGCTGTCCACGCTGCCGGATGCGGCGGGTTTCGTGGCGAAGCTGGACGCGGGTGCGATGCCGGCCACGCCGAAGTGGATTTACAGCGGCTACCGGATGACGGTGATCAGCAACCAGGAAGAAGAGCAGGCCAAGCCGCTGCTGGGCGGCGGTGAGATGAAGTTTTACCCGCAGACCGCATTGCAGCGGGCGGGGGCGAAGTTCAACAGCAACACCACGCCGTGGACGGGGCATGTGGTGGTGGACCGCGAGCTGATTACCGGGCAGAACCCGGCTTCGGCGCTGGAGGTGGGGCAGCGGTTGGTGGAGCGGTTGAAGTAGGGCGGGGCTCTGCATCGCGTGCGGTGCCGTGGCACCATGGTGGGCTGGCCTCGTCCTTCTGGGCGGGGCCGGTTTTCCAGGGAAGCCACTCACTACGACATGCGAACGTCCATCCGCTTCATTCTCTCCGCGCTGTGCCTTGGCCTGCTGTCTGGCTGCGCCAGTGGGCCGGACTACCACCATTCCAATCGCGAGATTACCGGCGCGTTCGTGGCCGACGACGGCAAGCTGTACCTGCTGCCGGTCTATGACGAGCCGATGCGCTTCGACGCCGCGCCGTTCCGTGATTACCGCGCCCTGATGGACAGCCCGTTGCGCGAGGCCGTGGTCTGCGCGCAGCTGTACTTCCGTGAGGACTGGCGCGTGCCGGCCGACAGGGCCAAGGTGCATGGCAGCTACGCGCTGCTGCTGCGGCCCGAGCAGGTGACGCCGGAACAGGCGGCGCAGTTCAAGCTGGAGCGGTTGGAGATCAGCCCGCGGGTGGCCAAGGCCATCGATGCGTTGACGCGCCAGCCGTACATCCTTGAAGCCCGGAGCCGCTACGAGCTGGCGGCCAACCCGGACTGCAATCTTTCCAGGCAGGGCGGCAGCTATTACAGCGCGCTGTTCGAGAGTGATGGCGAGCGGGTGAAGTTGCCGGATGCCGCTGCGCTGGCCGCGAAGGCGAAGCTGCCGCAGTCGATTACCGCGCGGGCTGAGCGGATCCGGCCGGACGATACGGACAAGCCGGGGGTTGGGACGGCGGCCGGCAAGGTGCTGGGCGCTGCGTTGGTGCCGGTGGCGGTTCCGGTGTTTGTGTTGAGCCTGCCGTTCCTGGGGCCGGATCACTGGAAGTGAAAAGGCGTTGAGGGAGCGTCATCCACGTGTGGCGTGGATCTACTTGGGCATCGCCTGAACGTTCATCCTGGAGATCTGTGTGCCCAGCACGCTGGAAACTGTTTTGAAGACCGTGGGCTTCATTGTTCTCGCGGCCCTTCCGTTGGTGATCCTCTGGTTTACCCTTCGGCGAATGTCGGCAACTGCTCGCTCGTCCGTGAAATCGGGGCTGCGTTTGGATCCCCCTCGCCGGATTTCCGGTACGTCCATGACCTTGGTGATGGTGGATGGCAAAGAGGATCGCGAGCACTACTTCTTTGATACAGAATCCTTCTACCTGCGGGGGGGGCCGGTGCCCACGGCAGTTCCGCTTTCGCAGATCACCTCAGTCACTCGAACGTCCGACGTCATCTATGCGCGCTATGTCTGGCAGGTGTGCTTCAGCAGAGCATCGGGTAGAAAGTGCGTGACGTTCACCAACAACCTGTCGCTGTTCAACCGTGATTTCCTGCTTTTCCTGGAGGCGGTGCGGAAGGCCAATCCGCTGGCGACCGTTGATCGAGCGAGCGTCATCTTCTAACCCTGGGCTGACATGGGCCGTGCCATTCAAAAGGGGCTGGCCCTTGGAGCTACACTGGCGGCATACGCCCAATGGAAGCTCGCCCATGTTCAGTGGAAAGGTTGCGGTGGTCACCGGCTCCACCAGCGGTATCGGTCTTGGCATTGCCACGGCGCTGGCGCGGCAAGGTGCCGATATCGTGCTGAATGGTTTCGGCGATGCGGCGGAGATCGAACGCATCCGTACCGGACTGGAAGCCGAGTTCGGCGTGCGGGTGGCGCATGACAGCGCCGACCTGTCCCGTGGCGAGGCGGTGCGTGGACTGATCGACCGTGCCGTCACGACGATGGGCCGCATCGACATCCTGGTGAACAACGCGGGCATCCAGCACACCGCGTCGATCGAGAAATTCCCGATCGACAAGTGGGATGCGATCCTGGCGCTGAATCTCTCGGCGGTGTTCCATGCAACGGCGGCGGCCTTGCCCCATATGAAGCAGCAGGGCGCTGGCCGCATCATCAACATCGCGTCGGTGCACGGGCTGGTCGGCTCGGTGAACAAGTCGGCCTATGTGGCGGCCAAGCATGGCGTGATCGGGTTCACCAAGGTGACCGCGCTGGAGAATGCGGGCACCGGCATCACCGCCAATGCCATCTGCCCGGGCTGGGTGCGGACGGCGCTGGTCGAGCAGCAGATCACCGCGTTGGCCGAGCGCGAAGGCACGGATCAGGAAACCGCCGCGCGTGCGCTGCTGGCTGAAAAGCAGCCGTCGTTGCAGTTCGTGACGCCCGAGCAGCTGGGCGAGATGGTGGTGTTCCTGGCCTCGGACGCTGGGGGGCAGATCACCGGCACGGCACTGCCCGTGGATGGGGGCTGGACGGCGCGTTAGCTGGCTGGCTGGGCCTTACGCTGCAGCATCGGCAGCGCCACAAGCGTCACCAGAATGGTGAACAACACCAGCGACGAGCCGACCGTGCCGAAGCCCAGGCCGCCCTTTTCCAGCGGCTTGGTGAGCAGATCGCCGAAGGTGGCGCCGAACGGGCGGGTGAGCACGAAGGCGATCCAGAACAGGATGACCCGGTTGATGCCCTTGATGCGGGTGGCCAGCGCGGTGAGCGCGATGAGGCTGCCGATCAGCAGTGCGCCGCCGGTGAAGCCCAGCCCGGAATCGTCGGCAAGGAAATCACCCAGCGCGGTGCCCAGCGTGTTGGAGAACAGCACGGCGGTCCAGTAGAAGCCTTCGGCGCGGCGCGATGCGATGTTGCTGACCGAGATCGACTTTTCCGATACCCGCCAGGCCAGCAACACCAGCGCCAGGCAGCCGGCCAGCAGGCTGGCGCCGGTGGCGTAGCCCAGCCCCAGCGTGCGGTCGATCAGGTCCGACATCGTCGTGCCGGCGGTGCTGGTGGCCAGCACCACCGACCAGAACAGCACCGGGTGGAAGCGTCGTGCCGACAACTGCATGCCCAGCAGGCCGGCAAAGATCGTCAGCAGGATGGCCGAGCTGGCCACGTAGCCCAGGTTGAGCGTCATCGACAGCAGATCGCCCGCAGTCTCGCCGAGGGTGGTGGCGGCAATCTTCATCACCCAGAAGCCAAGGGTGACCGCCGCCACCTTGCTGTGCAGGGAATCTGCGTCTGAAGCACTCATCGAACGTCGCCTGGGGAGCCTGCGGGTGATGCTCTGGCGGGCGGCGTCGGAGTGCGGTCGGAACCGGGTTCGGTGAGGGTGAGTGTGGGGCTGGCGTTCAGCCCGCGCTGGCGGGGGACGAAAGGCGAACCAGCAGGGCATCCCAGTCGGACACGAAGCAGCCGTTGTGGCCGCGGTTGCACTCAATGATCCACGCGTCCAGCGATTCGCTCTGTGCGCGGTAGTCGCTGACATCGCCCAGCACGGCGAAGTGCAGGCGGTAGTTCACCAGCATCTGCAGCCACTGACCGGCCATGCCGGAGCGAAGCTCGAAGAAGTCTGCCGAAAGGCGCTGCACCGGCACGGCAATCCACTCGGCCTGGTGCCCAAGGGCGTCGCCGACCAGATCGCGCAGGCCGTTGGCATCGAGTGCGGGGCCCTGCGGCTCGATGCGCAGGAGGCGGGTGGTGCCGATGTGTTCAATGGAATCATTCATTCTGGAGGTTCTGCAGTTGACGCAGCCGGGCGAGGATGTCTTCGCGCAGGCCGGGGATGTAGTGATAGGCGTCTGCGAGCAGGGTGACGTCCGCCGTCGGGACGAGCCGTTTCATGCGTTCGGCGGCGGCAGGGGTGTCGATGAGGGCATCACGCGCGCCCATGACAAGGGCTGCCGGCGGATGCAAGGTAGCCAGGCGCTCGTCGCTGATGCGGGGGATGCGCAGCGGACGTGGCCGAACCTCGGCACGGATCAATGCCAGCAGGTCGAGCAGCGGCTGCGCACGTGCAGGTGCATGCAGTGGCGCGGGACCCATGACCGCACGGCGAAGGCGCTCGCGTCCCCATCGGCCAAGCAGCAACAGTGGCAGCGCCTTGAGCAGGAATGCACGCTGGCGCCCGATACCCGAGGGGCTGACCAGGACCAGTGCGTTGACCCGGGCAGGCCTTCGCAGCGCGTAGTCCAGTGCCAGGAAGCCGCCGAACGACAGGCCCACGAATGCTGCGCTTTCCACGCCAAGTGCGTCGAGGACATCATCCAGCCATTGCGCATGCGCATCGCTGTCCAGCGCAGGTTGCGTGCCTTCGCTCAGGCCCGGTTCGCCAATGATGTCGACGGCATGCACGCGGTAGTACTCGCTCCAACGTTCGGCATCGAACATCCAGCTGGCGGCATTGCTGAGGGTGCCATGCAGCAGCACCAGGGCAGGGCCGTGTTCCGGGCCGCAGCTGACTACAAATGTCGAACCGGCGCGGGTGGCGAGATGGTGCGATTCGTGTGGTCCCGGCCAGTCCGAAAGCACCTGGCGGTAGGCGGCAAGTACGTGCTGCGTGGGAATGCCGGGGCGCTGCCGCTTCATGCGCTGCGGTCCTGCAGCAGGCGCTGCAGGCTGACCAGCAGCGCCGTGGAACCTGCCAGGCCACCGATCACGATCAGCTTGAGCACATCGTGCTCAGGCGAATAGATCGTCTCCATGCGCAGCGGCTCATCGTCGGCCTCGCGGCCGGTGACGCGCGCATGCAGGGCACGCACCAGGTCGGCGGCACGTGCTGCACCGCATCCGGGAATATCCACCACCGTGGTCAGCTGTGGGCGCGCAGCGGAGGGCTCACGTACGGTGCCGGTGAACTCGTCGAGGTCTTCAGCGGTGATGCGATAGGACTTGCCGATGCGGGTCGCGCGCAGTTGGCCGCTACGGATATGCCGCAGGACGGTTTTGGGGTGCAGGCTGAGCTGCTGGGCAACCTGATCGACGGTTAGCAACGCGGGGGACATAACGGAACTCGAGAACCATGCGCCCCCTATTGTTCCATGAAATGAAATTTGTGGGAGCGATTGGGGATTGCGCGGCGGCGGCAACAGGGGCCATCTCCCCGGTGCCGCTCGCGCGGGCCAACCCTCCCGACGACTACGCTGGCTTGGCGAACACATCCAACCCCTTGCCCGTCTCCAACAGCGACTTCAGGCTGGACAGCACGATCGGCCAGCCCTGGCGGATGCCGGTGTCCATGCCACTGCCGGGTTCAAGCTCGTCGTGGGTAACGGTCAGCCGCACCATGTCCTGATAGGGCACGATTTCGAAGGTCACCCGGCTGTAGGCGTCTGGGTTGTCGGCCTGCGAGGCGGCGGCCCAGGTGATGACCAGCCGCGAGGGCGGGGTGCTTTCCACCACTTCGCCGACCAGTTCGACCGAGCGCGTTTCGTTGGCACGCACATGCTGCCAGCGCGAACCGGGCTTCCAGTCCGAGACGTTCTCATGGCCCCAGTAGCGGCTGGCGATCTCGGGGCGGGTGATGGCCTCGAACACCTTCTGTGGCGTGGAGGCGATATAGATCACGTGGATGAAGCGGGTGGTCTCTGCGGACATCGTCATTCTCCTTCCAGTTCTCGTTTCAGGTCATGCAGCAGGCTCAGGCGCTGCTGCTCGAACTTGCGTACCCAGCGCTCGTAGACTTCATGCAGCGGCACCGGGTTGATGAAGTGCAGCTTCTCGCGACCACGACGCACGGTGCTGATCAGGTTCGCGTCTTCCAGCAGGCCCAGGTGCTGGGTGACCGATTGCCGGGCCATGTCCAGGTGCTCGCAGAGCTGGCCCAAGGTCTGGCCGTTGTCTTCGCAGAGCAGGTCCAGCAGTGTTCTGCGCGTGGGGTCGGCCAGGGCCTTGAACACCTTGTCTGCATTCATGCGGGGCGTCTTCAGTTCCAGTTGTCGATCCTGACGTCGTGTGGGTTGGGCTGGCCCCTGCCGGTTTCCAGCAGGGCTTTGAGGCTCATCAGGAACACCGCCCACTTGGTGCTGCAGTGGGAGGTGAACTCGACGCGTTCCTTCCAGCCTTCGTGGGTGAACAGCACGATGCAGTAGTCGCCTTCCTGTTTCAGCGCGAAACGCGCATGCGTGCCGATCCATTCGGCAGGGCCGGCCAGGAACTTCCAGAGCACCAGCTCGCCGGGAATGAGCTGTTCCAGCAGCATTTCCATGGCGCCGATTTCCTGGCCGTTGTTGGTGAAACGGACCTTGACCATGCCGCCGGTCTCGCGTTCGCCGTGGGTGTCTTCGGCCCACCAGGTGGCGATGCCTTCGGGGGTGGCCAGGGCCTCGTACACCTGGCTTGCAGGGGCCTTGATGCCGACCCGATGTGCGATATCCACCATTGCAGGTTCCTCGCGTGGGCGGGCAGGTTGCCGCCGTCGAGTGGACTATATGCAGGCAGATGCCTGCATGTCAAATCTGGTCGTTTGGAGGGACTTGCCAGGCATGGCCTGGCACTACTGCGTCACTGGGTCGCAGGCGGGCTGAAGCATGAGGGAGACGGGTTCGGCGCTAGAGTGGGGTGGATCCCTCCAGGAAGGAGCAGCGCATGTACTACAGCAGTGGCAACTACGAAGCCTTCGCGCGCCCGCGCAAGCCCGCGGGCGTCGATGACAAGCGCGCATGGTTCGTCGGTTCGGGGCTGGCCTCGCTGGCCGGTGCCGCGTTTCTGCTACGCGATGGGCGGATGGCCGGTGAGCGCATCACCATCCTTGAGCAGCAGCAGATTCCCGGCGGCGCGCTGGATGGCCTGAAGGTGCCGGAAAAGGGTTTCGTGATCCGTGGTGGCCGCGAGATGGAGAACCATTTCGAGTGCCTGTGGGACCTGTTCCGCTCGATCCCCTCGCTGGAGATCGAGGACGCCAGCGTGCTGGACGAGTTCTACTGGTTGAACAAGGACGACCCGAACTATTCGTTGCAGCGCGCCACCATCAATCGCGGCGAGGATGCGCACACCGAAGGCCTGTTCACGCTGACCGAGCAGGCGCAGAAGGACATCATCGCGCTGTTCCTGGCCACCCGGCAGGAGATGGAGAACAAGCGCATCAACGAAGTGCTGGGCCGCGATTTCCTGAACAGCAACTTCTGGTTGTACTGGCGCACCATGTTCGCGTTCGAGGAATGGCATTCGGCGCTGGAGATGAAGCTGTACCTGCACCGCTTCATCCACCACATCGGCGGGCTGCCGGACTTCTCGGCGTTGAAGTTCACCAGGTACAACCAGTACGAATCGCTGGTGCTGCCGCTGGTGAAGTGGTTGCAGGAGCAGGGCGTGGTGTTCCAGTACGGCACCGAGGTGACCGACGTCGACTTCGATCTGCAGCCGGGGCGCAAGCAGGCGACCCACATCCACTGGACGCGTGACGGCGTGGCGGGTGGAGTGGATCTGGGCGCGGACGATCTGCTGTTCATGACCATCGGTTCGTTGACCGAGAATTCGGACAACGGCGACCACCACACGGCGGCGCGCTTGAACGAAGGCCCGGCACCGGCCTGGGACCTGTGGCGCCGCATCGCCGCCAAGGACGAGGCCTTTGGCCGCCCGGATGTGTTCGGCGCGCATATACCGGAAACCAAGTGGGAATCGGCGACGGTGACTACGCTGGACGCGCGCATCCCGACTTACATCCAGAAGATAGCGAAGCGCGATCCCTTCAGCGGCAAGGTGGTGACCGGCGGCATCGTCAGCGTGCGCGACTCGCGCTGGCTGATGAGCTGGACGGTGAACCGGCAGCCACATTTCAAGAACCAGCCCAAGGACCAGATCGTGGTCTGGGTGTATTCGCTGTTCGTGGATACGCCCGGCGACTACGTGAACAAGCCGATGCAGGACTGCACCGGCGAGGAGATCACCCGCGAGTGGCTGTACCACCTGGGCGTGCCGGTGGAGGAGATCGACGAGCTGGCCGCGACCGGTGCCAAGACGGTGCCGGTGATGATGCCGTACATCACCGCGTTCTTCATGCCGCGCCAGGCCGGTGATCGCCCTGACGTGGTGCCGGAAGGTGCGGTGAACTTCGCCTTCATCGGCCAGTTCGCCGAATCGAAGCAGCGCGACTGCATTTTCACCACCGAGTATTCGGTGCGTACGCCGATGGAAGCGGTGTACACGTTGCTGGATATCGAACGCGGCGTGCCGGAGGTGTTCAATTCCACCTACGACGTGCGCTCGCTGCTGGCCGCCGCCGGTCGTCTGCGCGATGGCAAGGAACTGGATATTCCCGGGCCTGCGTTCCTGCGCAACCTGCTGATGAACAAGCTGGACAAGACCCAGATCGGTGGGCTGCTGCGCGAGTTCAAGCTGGTGCAGGACGACTGAGCGGGGTGTGGGTAGCGCCGGGCATGGCCCGGCACTACCGGGAATCAGCAGCCGACCAGGCGGTCTGCGCCGATCCCGTTGCGATGCTGGCTGCGGTATTCGGTCGGGCTGGCGTCCGCCTGGCTGCGGAAATGGCGGCGGAAGGATTCCTGTGAACCAAAGCCGGCCTGCTCGGCGATCCACTGCAGCGGTCGGTCGGTGGTTTCCAGCAGCTCACGCGCGAAGGCCACGCGCTCGCGGATCAGCCAGTCGATCGGCGACAGGCCGGTGGCTTCCAGGAACTGCCGCTGCAGGGTGCGCTGGCTGAGTGCAGCCTGCTCGGCGAGACTGCCAAGGGAATGTGGCTCGCGCAGGTTGCGGCGCATCCATTCCATCAGCTTTGCCAAGCGCGTGGGCTCGCCATTGGGAATGGCCCGGCTGACGCGCTGGCTGCGTTCGGCATCGCGCCACGGTGCCAGCACCAGCCGTTCGGCCACCAGGTTGGCTACCCGTGCGCCGTAATCCTTGCGCACCATGTGCAGCATCATGTCCATGCCGGTGGCCGAGCCGGCCGAGGTGATGATGCTGCCGGTGTCCACGTACAGCACATCCTCGCGTACGTCGATGCGCGGGAAGTCGCGCGCCAGCGCTTCGGTGAGGCGCCAGTGGGTGGTGGCCTGGCGGCCATCGAGCAGCCCGGCCCAGGCCAGCACGAATGCACCGGAGCAGATCGAGGCGATGCGCGCGCCACGTGCGTGGGCACGGATGAGTGCATCGAGCAATGCCTGTGGCGGGCGTTCGCTGGGTTCGCGCCAACCGGGGATGACGATGATGTTGGCGTCATCAACAGTGCTCAGATCGTAGGGAAGCTGCACCTGCGTTCCGCCGAGCATGCGCAGTGCACCCGGTTCGCCTGCGCACAACTGGGTGCGGTACCAGGCCACGCCGAGTTCCGGCCGCACCGGCGCGAACAAGCCTACCGCGCAGCCAAATTCGAACAGCCCCTGGCCGTGGCAGGCGACGATGGCAACGAGCGGCGCGGCGGGATCGGCGGGTGGGCTGGGCATGGCTTGATGCTACGGGTGCAGATGCATGGCGCTGAGTGGTGCGCGGGCATGAGGTGATGCCGGTGAAGCATGTGCGGCCCCGGGGTCGGATCCCTTCCTGTAGAGCCGAGCCCACGCTCGGCTCATAATTGGCAGAAGTGGATGCATCTGACGCCGTCACGAAGAGCAGCCGAGCGTGGGCTCGGCTCTACAGAATGCAGCGCACCGGTGCTGCGGCCTAACGTCATTACCAGCGGTCATGTGGGTGGCCGGATATGACGGTTGGGTGACGTGATCCCGCCTGTCGCGCCAGGTGAACAGGCCCTTGAATGGAAGCGTGTTTCCGGCCCACCCCCACGAGCCCCCATGCCTGCCGCCCACGCCCCTGTCCTGAGCACTCTCGCTGTTCTGATCACTTCTATCCTCGCCGCGTCGCCCACCCATGCGGCGGAAACCGATGCCGATCCTGCCGCCACCACCGCGACAGCCAACGTGGCAGCGTCCACGCTGGATGCGGTGGTAGTGACCGGTTCGCGCACCGCCACGCGCACGGTAAAGAACAGCTCCACGCCCATCGATGTGATCTCCGCCGAGGACCTTGCCGCTACCGGGCAGGGCAACCTGTTGGAAGCGTTGCAGCGCAGCCTGCCGTCGCTGAGCCAGATTGGTGGCTACCAGAGCGACCAGGAAAGCCTGATCCGCGGCTACCAGCTGCGCAACCTGTCGCCGGGCTACACGCTGGTGCTGGTGAACGGCAAGCGTCGCAATGCCAGTGCCTATGTGAGCGGCGCAAACGGCGGCGGCTATCCGGGCCATGCCTGGGCCGATCTGGCGTTGATTCCGGTCTCGGCCATCGACCATGTCGAAGTGCTGCGCGATGGTGCCTCGGCCATCTACGGCTCGGATGCGATCACCGGCGTGGTCAACGTGATCCTGAAGTCGCAGGCGCACGGCGGTGAGTTTGCCGTGGAGAGCGGGCAGAGCATCGACGGTGATGGTTCGCGCACCAGCGTGCGTGCCAACGTGGGCCTGCCGTGGGGACAGGATGGCTTCGTCAATCTGTCTGGCGAGACCACGCGCCAGCATCATGCGATCCGCACCCGCCGCTACATCGATGGCTATCTGAGCTACCCGGCGGTGGACGGCAACGGCAATCTGGTGGCATTGCGCCCGAACAACCGGTTGCCTGCGGGTGCGTCGCCGAACCCGGCTGAGGCCAACCGCGATGCCGAGGCCAACACCATCCTCAGCTCGCCGTCGTACGCGTTGAAGGCCTTCGCGGTGAACGTGGGCCATGGCCTGGGCGAAAGCGCGCAGTTCTACGCCAATGCCACCGCCAGCGACCGCACCGCGCAGGCGATCCAGAACTTCCGCCTGCCGGCGACCATCTTCACCACCTACAAGGCACCCGGCGTGCTGAGTGTGTTCCCGGATGGCTTCCTGCCGGTGCTGGAAACCAAGGAGAAGCAGTACACCGGCACCGCGGGCGTGAAAGGCCAGATCGCGGGCTGGGACTACGACGCCAGCCTGACCGGCAACCGCAGCACGGTGCGCACCTACACCCGTAACTCGGTGAACTACTCGCTGCCGTATCCCGGCTCGCCCACGGACTTCTACGACGGCAAGCTGGACTACCAGCAGGGCATCGCCAACCTGGACCTGCGCCGTGGCTTCGAGGTGGCCGCGTTCGCCTCGCCGCTGGAAGTGAGCGCGGGCGCCGAGTACCAGCACGAAAAGTACGAACGCGGGGCCGGGCAGTGGGAGTCGTATACCGGCTTTGGTGCTGCGGCCTTCGTCGGCTATTCCACTGCGGACGCGGTGAAGGCTACCCGCAACAGCAAGGCGGTCTATGTGGGCGCGGCCACCAACGTCACCTCGCGCTGGTACCTGGATGCGGCCGCGCGCTGGGAAGACCATTCCGACTTCGGCAGTGTCTCCACGGGCCGCCTGACCACGCGCTTCGACTTCACCGATGCGCTGGGTGTGCGGGCCACGGTCAGCAACGGCTTCCATGCGCCCAGCCTGGGTGCGCAGTTCTACCAGGCCACTGGCAGCTGCCCGTGCGGCACCACGCTGGTGGCACAGGTGTCGTCGCCGGCGGCGATCGCACTGGGTGCCACGCCGCTGAAGCCTGAGAAAGCCACCAATTACAGCCTCGGCGTGACCTGGGACCCGAGCCCGGCCTTCCACCTGGCCGTGGATGCGTACCAGATCGATATCCGTGGCCAGCTAGGGCAGTCCAGCCAGATCGGCTACAACGCACAGGATCCGGCGCGCGTTACCGACAACAGCGGTACGGTGCTGAGCGCGGCGCAGAAGAACACCATCGATGCGCTGCTGGGTTCGGCCGGCATCAGCATCCTGCCGGGTGATGCGTTCTACGCGAGCTACTTCACCAACGTGGGCAACACCCGCACACGCGGTGTCGAGCTGACCCTGGAGGCGAACCAGGAAACCACGTGGGGCAAGCTGCGCTGGAGCTACGCGGCCAACGTGGGGCGCACCACCATCCAGAAGGTCAGCGACATTCCGGCGGCGCTGCAGGGGCTGCCGAACATCAACCTGCTGACCAAGAGCAGCGAGTACGCGCTGCGCTTCCGCACGCCGAGCTACACGCAGGTGGCCGGCCTGGGGTGGCAGAACGGGCGCTGGCGCTCGAACCTGGACTTCACCTATTACGGCCCGATCAAGCGCTTGAACAACGGCGTGGAGTACAAGCAGCCGCCGGTGCTGGTGACCAACCTGTCCGGTGGGGTGGAACTGGGTGCGGGCTGGAGTGCGGTACTGGGCATCAACAACGTGTTCGACAAGCGCACCCGCAAGGTGCCCGAGTACGCGCGCAGTGCCACCGATGTGGCCAGCATCGAGACCACTTGGGATAGCGGCGATGTGCTGGGCAATGTTGGGGCGTACTGGTATGGGCGGGTCAATTACCGGTTTTGAGGTTCAGGCCAAAGGCAGCCGAGCATGGCTCGGCTCTACATGGGAGCGTTTCATGTCTTCTGCATTGAAGGTGGTTGCATTGGTGGGGTCGCCGACCAGTTCGGCGACGTCGCGCACGTTGCTGCTGGTGCGGCACCTGCTGGAGTCGTTGCAGCAGCGGGTGTACGCCAGTGTGGATCTGGTGGAGCTGGCGCCGATCGCGCGTTCGCTGGGGCAGTCGTTGTCGCGCGATGAAGCGGAGCCCGCCGTGGAGCAGGCGCTGCAGACGATCGAGTCGGCCGAGCTGCTGGTGGTGGCCGCGCCGGTGTATCGGGGGGCGTATCCGGGGCTGTTCAAGCACCTGGTCGACTTCATCGGGCTGGAAGCGCTGGTGGATACGCCGGTATTGCTGGCAGCGACCGGCGGCAGCGAGCGCCATGCGCTGGTGATCGACCACCAGCTGCGGCCGTTGTTCAGTTTCCTGCAGGCGCACACGCTGCCGATCGGGGTATATGCCACGCCTGCCGACTTCGATGGCGAGCACATCAACAGTGCCGCTTTGCAGGCGCGGATCGCGCTGGCGACCGAGCGTGCGGCCGGCCATCTGGCTACGCAGGCGCTGGCGGTAGCGGCGCCGCTGCGACGCATCGCCTGACGGCATAACCGGCGGCGCTTTGCTTATGGCCAAGGCGCATCTGCGTGGCCGGATCTGACCGCCGATTGTCGTCTGGCATCGCCGTGCCGACGGCCGTCATCTCTAGCATCGATATCGAAGCGGCATCGCATTGCCGCCCCCCGATGAGGACGACCCTGTGAGTCTGGACGCAACCGACAAGCCCATCCTGTTCCTGCTCGACCGTGAGTTCGAGGACGGGCAGATTCCCGGCCAGCGCTTCTTCTGCCGGCACAGCCTGCTGCTGGAAGGGGCGCTGTCGAGCATCGACGGCCTGGACGCGCAGCTGGACGTGCGCCGCATCGGCTTCGCGCGGCCGCGCCGCGAGGTGATCGCCGAGATCGGCGAGCAGGACCAGTCGCTGCCGAAGCTGGTGCTGCCGCAGGGCGTGCGCAGTGATCTTGCGAGTGGCGCGCACCAGGACCGCCAGTACATCTCCGGCGCCGAGCCGATACTGGCCGCACTGAACGGGTTGCTCGGCATCCCCGTGGCCCATCCCTGAGCGAGGACGCGACGATGAGCTATCAGATCAGCGTACTGGACAAGAGCCCGGTGGCCGAAGACGCGTCGCCGGAGCAGGCGCTGCGCAACAGCCTGCAGCTGGCGCAGCGTGCCGAGCAGCTGGGCTACCACCGCTACTGGTTCGCCGAACACCACGCCGCGCCGACCTTGGCCAGCCCAGCGCCGGAAGTGCTGGCGGCCTGGGTGCTGGCGCAGACCCGGCGCATCCGCATCGGAAGCGGCGGAGTGATGCTGCGCCACTACGCGCCGTACAAGGTGGCGGAGAACTTCAACCTGCTGGCCGCACTGGCGCCGGGGCGTGTGGATCTGGGCGTGGGCAAGGCGCCCGGTGGCCTGCCGGCCTCTACAGCTGCATTGGCAGCGGGGCGACCGGCGTTTGCCGACTTCGACCAGCAACTGCGCGACCTGGAGGGCTACCTTTCCAGTACCGAAACCGAGGCGCAAGCGCGCCCGATCCCGCAGCAGGCGCCGGAGCGCTTCCTGCTCGGTGCCAGCCCGCAGAGTGCGAAGCAGGCGGCCGAGCTGGGCTGGCGCTTCGTCTACGCCGCGCACTTCGATGGTGATCCGAAGCACATCGAGGCCGCATTCGACGCCTACCGCAGCGTCTCCTCGCAGCCCCCGCTGCTGGCCACGGTGGCCTTCGCCGCACCTACGGCCGAAGCGGCTGCGCGGCATATCGGTGCGCTACGCGTCTACAAGCTGCACCTTGGTCCCGGGCAGGCGGTGAACCTGCCCAGCCCAGAGGCGGCAGCCGAGTACGCACGCCAGGTGGGCGTGGCGGACTTCCGCATCGAGGAAACGCGCCCCAGCGTGCTGTCCGGCGATGCGCAGCATGTGCGTGACGAACTGGATGCGCTGCACCGGAGCTTCGGCGTGGGTGAGTTCATTCTCGATGCGCCGGTGGCCGACCTCGACGCACGCCTGACATCCCTTGAACTGCTGTCGCCCGCGCCGCGCGCGGCGGTGGCCTGACCTGCAGGAGCGATTCCCATGAGCACCACCCCGCGCCACATTCCGTTCGGCATCATGCTGCAGGGCCCCGGCAGCCACATGCATGCCTGGAAGCATCCGTCCAATCCGGCCGATGCCAGCGTCAACCTGCAGTTCTACATCGACATTGCGCGCACCGCCGAGGACAACGGCATTGCCTTCGGTTTCGTGGCCGATGGCCTGTACATCAACGAGAAGTCGATCCCGCATTTCCTCAACCGCTTCGAGCCGATCTCGCTGCTGTCGGCGCTGGCCACGGCAACGAACAAGATCGGCCTGGCGGGCACGCTGTCGACGTCCTACAGCGATCCGTTCACGGTGGCACGGCAGTTCGCTTCACTGGATCTGCTCAGTGGCGGCCGCGCCGGTTGGAACGTGGTGACGTCGCCGTTGGAAGGTTCGGGCCGCAACTATGGCCGGCCACACCCGGAGCATGCGCTGCGCTACCAGATCGCCGATGAGTACCTGGACGTCGTGCAGGGGCTGTGGGATTCGTGGGATGACGACGCCTTCGTGCGTGAGCGCGACAGCGGCACCTTCTTCGCACCGGAGAAATTCCGCCGCCTCGACTACAAGGGCCGCTTCTTCCAGGTGGAAGGTCCGCTCAACATCCAGCGTTCGCCACAGGGCCAGCCGGTGATCTTCCAGGCGGGTTCGTCTGATGATGGCATCGCACTGGCCGGCAAGTACGCCGACGCGGTGTTCACCCATTCGCCGTCGCTGGAAGAAACCCGCGCGTTCACCCAGAAGGTGAAGAACTCGGCGATTGCGCACGGCCGCAGCGGCAATGACGTGAAGATCTTCCCGGGCATCGGCCCCATCGTCGGCCGCACCGCCGAGGAAGCCGAAGCCAAGTACCAGGCGATTGCCGCACTGGCCACGCTGGAAGATGCGCTGGCCTACCTCGGGCGCTTCTTCGATCACCACGATTTCAGCCAGTACGACCCGGATGCACCGTTCCCGGAGCTGGGTGACATCGGCAGCAATTCGTTCCGTTCCACCACCGACCGCATCAAGCAGGATGCGCGTGAGAAGGGCCTGAGCCTGCGCCAGGTGGCACTTGAGGCGGTGAGCCCACGGCCGAACTTCATCGGCACACCGGAGCATGTGGCCGATGAGCTGATCCGCTGGTTCGATGCCGGGGCCAGCGATGGCTTCATCCTTGGTTTCGCCGCACAGCGCGAAGGCCTGGACGATTTCGTGACCCAGGTGCTGCCGATCCTGCAGGCGCGCGGCTACCACCAGCGCGAGCTGGAAGGACAGACCCTGCGCGAGCATCTGGGCCTGCCGTACAAGGCCAGCCGCTATTCGACCGACGCCGAACCGGCGCGGAAGGTGGGGTAAGGCGATGAGCGGAGAAACTGCGGCAGCACCGGGCCACGTCCGGCGGACTTCCCCAACAACCGGCGTGCTGCCCGAAATCGCAGCACGCGCCGAGGCCGCCATCGCGATCCGCCACGATCTGCACCGGCACCCGGAGTTGGCCTTCGAGGAGCATCGCACCAGTGCACGTGTGGCCGAGCTGCTGCAGCAGTGGGGTTATGAGGTGACCACCGGGCTCGGCGGCACCGGTGTGGTCGGCACGCTGCAGCGCGGGCAGGGCAGCCGTCGCCTCGGCCTGCGCGCCGACATCGATGCATTGCCGATCCACGAAGACTCCGGGCTGGCCTATGCCAGCCAGACCGATGGGCTGATGCATGCCTGCGGCCACGATGGCCACACCGCCATCCTGCTGTCCGCCGCGCATTACCTGGCCCATCACGGTGATATCGACGGCACCCTGCAGCTGGTGTTCCAGCCAGCCGAGGAAACCGGTTCGGGCGCGTCGAAGATGATTGCCGATGGCCTGTTCGAGCGCTTCCCGGTGGATGCGATCTATGGGCTGCACAACTGGCCGGGCGTGCCGGTGGGCCACTTCGGTTTCGTCGATGGCCCGGCGATGGCGTCGGTGGATTGGGCACGGTTGAAGGTGATCGGCAAGGGCGGCCACGGCGCCGAGCCACAGGGCAGCGTCGATCCGATCCTGGTGGCGGCGCACATCATCACCGCGCTGCAGAGCGTGGTGTCGCGCAATGTCGATCCGCGGCAGATGGGCGTGGTCACCGTCGGTTCGATCCACGGCGGGCAGGCCGCCAATGTGATTCCAGACGTGGTTGAGCTGAAGCTGACCGTGCGCGCCTACCTGCCGGAAGTGCGCGACACCCTGCGGCGCCGGGTCACCGAGATTGCCGAACATACCGCCGCCGCGTTCGGTGCGCGCGCCGAGATCGAGTTCCCGCGCGGCTTCCCCAGTGTGATCAACCATCCGCAGCAGACCGCCTACATCCGCGAGGTGGCCGTGCAGGGCTTCGGCGCCGCACAGGTCGTTCCCGAATTCGCGCCGCGCACGGCCAGCGAGGATTTCGCCTTCCTGCTGCAGGCACGACCGGGCAGCTTCGTGTTCGTCGGCAACGGCGACAGCGCGCCGCTGCACAGCCCGCGCTACGTGTTCAACGATGCGGCCATCGCACCCGCCGCCAGCCTGTGGGCGCGACTGGCCGAAGACTATCTGGTGAAGGATGCGACATGAGCAGCGACGAACGCTTCCTCTATACCTCGGTGGATGATCCGCTGGCGCGGCCCCTGTTCGACGGTCTTGAACAGGAGTACGACAGCCGCTACGCCGACGTGCGTCGACGCATCGGTGGCAGCGCTCGCGAGGAGCTGCAGCGCTATCCGGCGCAGGCCTTTGCTGCCCCGGTAGGTGCCTTCGTGCTGCTGCTGCGCGACGGTGTGGCTATTTCAGGTGGTGCCTTCATGCCGCACCGCGATCCGGATACCGCCGAGTTCAAGCGCATCTGGACGCTGCCCGGACTGCGCCGCCAGGGCATCGCGCGACGCGTGCTGCAGGAGCTGGAAGAGCAGGCGGCGCGGCAAGGGTACCGGAGGGTGTTCCTGACGACCGGCTTTCGCCAGCCTGAAGCTGTTGGCCTGTACCTGAGCCACGGCTACACCGCGCTGTTCGATCTGGAGGCCGACCCGGAAACGGTTGCGCATCTGCCGTTCGAGAAGCAATTGCGAGCGACGACGCCCGTCGTTGCACCTGCACAGGCACTGCTGCACGGAGCCCACGCATGAGCACACCGTCGACCGCGCTGGAGGGCATCGCCGCTCGTCCGGCGCCCGGACAGGCACTGAAGATCGTGCCGGCCCGGCATCCGCTGCAGGTCTTCGGCACGGTGCTGGCACTGGCGCTGATCCTGATCGGGCTGCAGTCCGTGCTGGGCAATCCGCGCTGGGGTTGGGGCACCTTCGCCGAGTGGTTCTTCGCACGCCCGGTGCTGGAAGGCCTGGGTCGCACGCTGCTGCTGACCGCGCTTGGCACCGGCCTCGGTTTCGCGCTGGGTATGCTGCTCGCGCTGGCACGCGTCTCCGGTTCGCCGCTGCTGTCGGCGGTGTCGTGGGGCTATGTGTGGTTGTTCCGTTCGATCCCGTTGCTGGTGCTGTTGCTGCTGTTGAACAACCTGGGCTATCTGTACAGCACCATCGAACTGGGCGTGCCGTTCACCGGCATCAGCCTGTTCTCGTACCCGACCACACAGCTGATCGGTGTGTTCACCGCCGCGGTGCTGGGCCTGACCCTGAACCAGGCAGCGTTCTCGGCCGAGGTGATCCGCGGTGGCATCCTCTCGGTCGACCACGGCCAGTACGAGGCCGCGGCCGCGCTCGGCCTGCCGCGTGGCCGCCAGGTGCGCCGCATCATCCTGCCGCAGGCGATGCGTTCGATCCTGCCGGCGGCGTTCAACGATGTGATCGGCCTGGCCAAGAGCACCTCGGTGGTCTACGTGCTGGCGCTGCCGGAGCTGTTCTACACCGTGCAGGTGATCTACCGGCGCAACCTTGAGGTGGTGCCGCTGCTGATGGTCGCCACGGTCTGGTACCTGGTGATCCTGACCGTGTTGTCGCTGCTGCAGCGGCGCGTGGAACAGCGCTTCGCGCGCGGCCAGCTGCAGCGCGAGCGCTCGGTGTCGCGGGTGTCGTCACCGGTGCGGACATCCAGTGATGCTGCGCCGCGCGTGGCCAACCGCCCGCGCATCGCCACCCAGGTGGAAGCGGGCGAGGGTGCGGCGGTATCGCTGCATGGCGTGGGCAAGGTGTTCGGCGATCAGCCGGTGCTGGAAGATGTGAACCTGGACCTGCGCGCCGGCAGCGTGACGGTGCTGATCGGCCCGTCCGGTGCCGGGAAATCCACGCTGCTGCGGTTGATCAACCACCTGGAACGCGCGGACAGTGGTTACGTGACTGTCGGCGGCCAGCTGATCGGTTACCGCCGCGAGGGTGACACGTTGTACGAACTTCCCGAGCGCGAGATCCGCCGCCGTCGTTCCGAGGTGGGCATGGTGTTCCAGGGCTTCAACCTGTTCCCGCATCTGACCGCGCTGGAGAACATCATCGAGGCACCGATCGCGGTACGTGGTGTATCGCGCGCGCAGGCCGAGCAGCAGGCGCGCACACTGCTGGAGCGGGTTGGCCTGGCCGACAAGGCCGATGCGTTCCCGCGCCAGCTGTCCGGTGGCCAGCAGCAGCGCATCGCGATCGCCCGCGCACTGGCGCTGCAACCGAAGGTGCTGCTGTTCGATGAACCGACCTCGGCACTGGACCCGGAACTGGTGGCTGAAGTGCTGAGCGTGATCGAGGAGCTGGCCAGTTCCGGCACCACGCTGGTGATCGTCACCCATGAACTGAGCTTCGCCCGCCGCGTGGCCGACCACGTGGTGATGATGGACCAAGGGCGGGTGATCGAGCAGGGCACGCCCGAGGCCCTGTTCGAGCGCCCGCGCCAGCAACGCACGGCCGATTTCCTGGCCAAGACCCTGTAGCCCCGGAAGGAACACCATGAGCCCTGCAGCACCGCGTCGCCCCTCGCGCAGCACCCTGTTGATCGTGGGCGTGCTGGTCATCGGCATCGCCGGTATCGTCTATTCGCGCGTACGCCAGGCACCGGATGCCGGCGCCGTGGCCGCGACCAGCCTGGCCGGTGCGAACACAGCCGTGCTGAAGGGCACGTTTGACCCGAAGGCGCAGGCGTTGATCCCGGCCGACTATCGCTTCGTCACCCCCGGTACGTTCACCGTGGCCACTCATCCGGGGCAGCTGCCGCTGGCCGACTATGGTGCCGACAGCAAGGACGTGGTCGGCATCGAGCCGGACATCGCGCGGCTGATCGCCGATGGGTTGGGCCTGAAGCTGGTGATCGTACCGGTGGCCTGGCCCGATTGGCCGCTGGGGCTGGAATCGGGCAAGTACGATGCGGTGCTGTCCAATGTGACGGTCACCGAGGAGCGCAAGAAGAAATTCGATTTCTCCAGCTATCGTTACGACCTGCTGGGCATCTACACGCGCACTGATGGGCCGATACAGAAAATCGAGAAGCCCGCCGACGTTGCCGGGCTGAAGGTGGTGGTGGGTGCCAGCACCAACCAGGACCAGATCCTGCGTCAGTGGGATCAGCAGAACATCGCCGCGGGCCTGAAGCCGGTGGAGTACCAGTACTTCGACGACGCGGTGGTCGGCCGCTTGGCGGTGATCACCGGCCGCGCCGATGTCTCGTTCGAGCCCAATGCCACCGGCGCTTATTCGGCACGCGATGGCAAGGTGCGGCGTGTGGGCCTGTTCCCTGGCGGCTGGCCGAATGCTGCGGCGATTTCGGTGACCACGCGCAAGGGCAGCGGCCTGGCCGACGCGGTGACGCAGGCGCTGAATACCCAGATCGGCAGCGGCACCTATGCGCAGGCGCTGAAGCGATGGAATGTGGCCGAGGAAGCGGTGCCGCAGTCGCAGACCAATCCGCCGGGGTTGCCGACGCTGCAATGACGCCGGGCGTGGCCCGGCGCTACCTCCGTCTTTGTAGAGCCGAGCCATGGCGTGGATCTAATCGCGGAGTCTGCCTTTTGTAGAGCCGAGCCATGCTCGGCTGCGGTTCGCGCGATGCGCGATGAGTCGAGCATGGCTCGACTCTACCAACGTGCCTCCAGTGTCCGGAACGGTTTCACCAGCCGCACACCCTCGGCATCGAAGTCGGAAACGCTACGTCCATCCACACGCACCGTCTTCGGCATCGTCCGCGCCGGCCACCAGACCTTCACCGCCGTCCCGCCGCGCAGCCCCTCACCAAGCGCCACCGTCAGCACCCCGTCGCGTTGCCGCGCCTGCATCTGCAACGTGCCATACGCTGTCGGCAACCGCTCCACCGCCAATCCATCGCCTGCCACCCACGAGGGCGGCGTACCCGGCAGCAGTGAGAGGGCATCATCGTCTTCGCGCATCAGCATGCCGAACAGCGTGCGGCCGTACTCGGCACCAATCCAGGTATGCGGCATGTCGCCCAGGTAACGCGGAAAACGCAGGCGTGAGTGCACGACCTCAGCCAGCACCTGCCACTCAAGCGGGCGCCGATCATGCAGCAGTCCCTGCAGCAGCTCATCGGCCACCTGCGGCTGGCCCAGGTGCACATAGCTCAGCACATTGCGGATCTCGTACGGTGTGTACGCGTACAACGCACCAGGCTGACTGCGCTTGCGCACATCCTCCAGATAACGCGCGAAAGTGGTCCGCAGCGCCTCAGCGGGCAGCACGCTCTGTGCGCCGGTCGGGTCCAGTGCGATCGAAACGCCGGTGGGATCGCCATCGCCCAGGTCGGCCGAGGAGGGAATGAAGTCGATGCCCTTCCACGCCATCGTCGCCCGGATCGAGGCATGCAGCGCGTCGTAAAGCAGTTTGTACTGTTCCCGTGCCCACATCGCAGTCTCGTGGTCGCCCAGTGCCTCGGCCAGCCACGCGCCGTCGTGCCACCCTTTGAGGCCCCAATAGTCGTCCCAGTAGCTGTGGGTGGGAGACGGATAACCCTCATGGCTGATCGACGGCGCAAGAATGCCCGCGAAGCGCTCCGGCGCTGGCTGGTCGGCCTTGTAGCCGGGCGCCAGCGTGCGTTCGCGCAGTTCATGCAGGAAGCGCAGCGCTGCCTTCACTTTCGGCAGATAGGCACGTACCGATTCGGGTCCGCCATCGAGGCGCGCGACATCGGCCACCAGCGCCACGTACTGGCCCTGGCTGTCGTACTCGATATCCGAACCGAAGCCGGTGTTGACGCTGCCATCGTCGTTGAGGATCGGCGAGACCAGGCCGTTGGCATGCACGCCGTGTTCGCTGTACCAGGCCAGGTAGTCCCGCGCGACGCGGGCTTCACCCATGCGCAGCAGCACCGCCGAGGTGGCCATGCCGTCGCGGATGAAGGAGCGGTTGTAGTTGCGCGGGCCGGGCTGCATCGCCGGGCCGGTCTGGTTGATCAGCATGTAGGCGGCCTGCGCGCGCAGCATGTCGACCAGTGAGGGATCGGGCAGGCGCAGCCCGACCTGGCCCAGCCGTGCCTGCCAGTCCGCGGACGCCTGCGTGGCCAGTGAATCGAACGCCGCATTGGCATCGCGGGGCAGCGTGGCCAGATCGAGCGCGGATGCTTCGGGCAGCACGCCCTTGGCATCTGCAGCGGCAATGCCCAGCGGGAATGCGACCACGACGGCATCGCTGGCGCCCGGTGCCAGTGACACGCGGTAGTTCAACGCAGCCGAGGCAAGACCCTGGTCATCACGCGCGTGTTGCGTGGAAGGCAGCTGGCCGGCAGCGAGGGTCGCGGTGATTTCCGTTGCGCCATCCTTGCCGAAGGCCGCCGCACCTGACGCCAATACCGGCGTGAGCGACTGCAGCAGCATGCGTCCATTGATGCGCACGGCCTGCCCATCGATGGTCACATCGCGGATCGGTGACAGCCCGCCGTTCTGCCACGGCGGATTCATCTGCATCGGGCGCACGACCAGGCTGAGCGTGCCTTCGATCCTGGCGCTGCCCGTGTTGTGCAGGCGATGCCGCAAGAACGTTACCGGCTGGCCGTCGCGCTCGATGGCGAATACCTCGCTGCGCAGCTCCAGGCCGGGCTGCGGTGACCACGAAGCGGAGGGCATCGGCTTCCAGCCATCCCGCAACGCGTGCTGTATCGGCTGTCCTGCCGCGCCAGCGGCACGCCCGTCAGCGCCACGCCAGATCGGCTGCACCAGCGGCGCGCCCTTGAAGGCTTCCAGATTGCCGTATTCGTCGAAGATTGATTTCTGTCGTCCTGCGTGCACACCGACGGCGGTCCAGTAGGTCTGCTGCATCTGCAGCGACGCCGGGAACAACGCGCGCTGAGCGCCGCTGGCGGTGATCTGGTACCGCTTCATCGGCGTCATTACCGCCTTTGGCCCGAGCAGGCGCAGTCGCGCGACCTGCGGTGCGGGGCCATCCACGCTCAGCCGGAACGCACGCAGGGGTTGTGCCGTGTCAGCAGCCAGCCAGCTTTGCCGATGATTGGCCGCCTGTGCATCGTGTGCGAGGTCCTGCCAACGGCCCTGTGCATCCTGCGCCTGCAGTCGTGCAGCGCCGCGCGCGCCATCCGCCCATTCCACTACCAGGCCAGCCGTGGACTGCGCACGTGGCAGTGTGAGTTCGAGCGTGTGGCTGCCGCCTCTCCCGGCCGGCAGAGCGACCGCACTGCCGCCTTGCCAGAGTGCTGCCGCCTGCGTCGCATCGACACCGCCGATGCGCGCGCTGAGTGTGCTGTCCAGTGGCTCCATCTCGAAGATCGACACGCCCCAGTCGGAGGTGCGCTGCGGGCTGGCCAGCCGCAGGTAGCGTGCCTGGCGCGGTGCGAAGTACAGCGTTTCCACGTCGCCCAGCGAATCGGCCATGGTGTACGCGGTCTGCCACTGCTGGCCGTCCAGCGAGGTCTGCAGCGAATAGCCTTCCGGGTTGGAGACATCCCAGGTGAGGCGTACGCCGGCCATCATCGCGGGGGCCCCCAGATCGATCTGGAACCAATGGCCGGGGCTGAAGGCGCCGCCGGTGACGGTCTTCGGGTCGCCGTCGATCAGGTGGCTGATCGCCATCGCGGGTACCTGCTGCGAGGAACTGCTGGCCTGCCATTGGCTGCGCGGGGGGAGGGTCTGTGCCTGTGCGCTGGAGGCCAGGGCGGCCAACAGCAGGGCAGCGGCAGGGCGCAACGGGAAAAGCGGTGTGGAGACCTTGGAGCGTTCGGCGCGCAACGTCATTACGGACAGCCTCGCAGGTTCGACCGGAATCGGGCGAGCGCTACGCTAGCAAGGGATGTAATCGGTTACATGACGCACTGCAGCGTCGCAGGCCGCTTCTGTGGTTGACGCAGCCGAGCATGGCTCGGCTCTACATGGTCTCCGGCAGGTCAAGCGCACCGCACGCTACAGCTCCACCGTCTCCCACCAGCGCGTACCCGCCTGTGGCGCCTGCATGTCCAGTGCTTCGCCCATCATCGGCGTGGACACCGGCACATTCTTTGCGGCCGCCAATGCGGTGATGCGCTCGAACGGCTGCTGCCATGCGTGCAGGGCCAGGTCGAAGGTGCCGTTGTGGATCGGCAGCAGCCACTTGCCGCGCAGGTCCAGGTGCGCCTGCAGCGTCTGTTCTGGCTGCATGTGCACGAACGCCCAGCGCGGATCATAGGCGCCGGTCTCGATCATGGTCAGATCGAACGGGCCATACTTTTCGCCGATGGCCTTGAAGCCATCGAAGTAGCCGGTGTCGCCGCTGAAGAAGATGCGGAAGTCACCGTCCTGGATCACCCACGACGCCCACAGGCTGCGATCACTGTCGCCCAGTCCGCGGCCAGAGAAATGCTGGCCCGGGGTGGCGGTCAGGCGCAGGCCGTTGGCTTCGGTCGATTGCCACCAGTCCAGCTGTTCGACCTTGCTGGCGTCCACACCCCAGGCGATCAGCTGGTCGCCGACGCCGAGCGGGGCGATGAAGCGCGCGGTCTTGCCGGCCAGCTGCATCACGGCGGCATGATCCAGGTGGTCGTAGTGGTTGTGCGAGAGGATCACGCCGGCAATCGGCGGCAGTTCGTCGATGCTGATCGGCGGTGCATGGAAGCGTGCCGGGCCCATCCACTGCACCGGCGAGGCGCGCTCGGAGAACACCGGATCGGTGAGCCAGTACTGGCCGCGCAGCTTCAGCAGGATCGTGGAGTGACCGATCCGGAACAGGCTGCGGTCCGGCGCGGCGTCGAGGGTGGCGCGGTCCAGCGGCAGCACCGGAATCGGGTGCGCGGGCACGGTGCCCTTGGGTTTGTTGAAGAGGAACGTCCACCAGATCTCCGCACCGTCGCGCAGGCCCATCGCCGGACGGGGCAGGGCATTGCGGAACTTGCCGTCGCGATACTGCGGCGAATCGGGGAAGTCGGGGAGGGACCAGGACTTGCAGAAGGTGTAGGCGGTCACGGCGAGGATTCCAAGCAAAAGGACAAGGAGCAGGCGCTTCATGGGTGACGTCCGCTGGGTACACTGCACAGTGTAGTTTCGTGTTTTTCAAAAGTACACTGTCGGGTGTAAAATGTGCGCATCCGTTCAGTTATCCGGTTTCCGCCATGCCCCGAGCCCCGCAACGCCTGACCGACCGTAAACGCGACGCCATCGTGCGCGCAGCGGTGGAGGAGTTCCGTGCTTCGGGCTACGAGGCCACCAGCATGGACCGGATCGCCGAGGCGGCCGGGGTCTCCAAGCGCACCGTCTACAACCACTTCCCAAGCAAGGAAGCGTTGTTCTCGATGATCCTGGAGGAGCTGTGGGAACGCAGCGTGGCCAGCGACGCGTTGCCGTACCGCGCCGACCAGCCGCTGCAGGCGCAGCTGCTGCAGTTGCTCGGCCAGAAGCTGGAACTGCTCAGCGATGCCAACTTCATTGACCTGGCGCGGGTGGCGATGGCCGAGATCATTCATTCGCCGGAGCGCGCGCAGGCCATCGTCTGCCGCATGGGCGAAAAGGAAAGCGGCGAGAGTGCCTGGATCCGCGCGGCCATCGCCGATGGCCGACTGCGCGAGGTCGATCCGGAGTTCGCCGGCCACCAGCTGCATGGGTTGGTGAAGAGCTTCGCGTTCTGGCCACAGGTGACGATGGGGCAGGCACCGTTGAGCGCACAGGAGCGTGCACGCGTTGCCGAATCGGCGGTGGCGATGTTCCTGGGTTTCTACGCGGTCTAGCTGGCAGCGAAGCGGCGGAACTCGTCGGCCGGCAGCGCCGCCGAGTACAGATAGCCCTGGCCGACATCCACACCCAGTGCGCGCAATTGCTGTTCCTGCGCCAAGGTTTCGGTACCTTCGGCCACCACGATCGCACCGCAGCGGTGCGCGACTTCCACGATGAAGCGCACGATCGACTGCGACTTGGCGTCGGACAGCGTGGCGATCAGCGCCTGCTCGATCTTGACCTCGGCGATGGCCAGCTGCGAGAGCAGGATCAGGGTTGAATAGCCGGCACCGAAATCATCCAGTGACAACGTGACCTCCGCCGCCAGCAGCTGTGCGATGTTGGCATCGACCACGTCGCGCTCGACGATCTCGGTCCATTCGACGATCTCCAGGCGCAGCATCACGCCAGGCACATCGTGCAGTGCCAGCAGTTCCTGCAGGCGCAGGCCGAAGTCGGGCCGGCGCAGTGACTCGGCCGAAACATTCACGGCGATTTTCAGCTGCGTGCCATCGCGTCGGCACTGCTGCAGGAAGTGGATGGCCGACTGCAGCGTGGCCCATTCCAGTTCAGCCAGCCGCCCCTGCCGGCGCAGCAGCGAGATCACCCGCATCGGCGCGATCAGCCGGCCCTCGCCGTCGCGCATGCGCAGCAGTGCTTCGGCGCCGACCAGCTGGCGATCCTGCAGGCGATGCTTGGGCTGGTAGCACAGCGGGGCGTCGCCCTGCTGCAGCCAGCGATCAAGGGCGACTTCAATCAGGGCGTCGATCTCGCTGTCGCGCTGGATCGGGTCGTCGAAGAACACGACGCCGGATTCGATCGCACTCAGCGCCACGGTGATTGCCCGGAAGGGCAGGTGGCCATCGTCTGCCGCGGCCGGTGGCTTCAGTTCGACTACCGCGCAGCGGAACAGCGGCCGGAAGCCGGGCCAATCGCGGCCGACCCGATCGGCCAGGTTGCTGGCCAGCTCGGTGATCTGCGGTTGCGTGCGCAGTTCGGACAAGGTCAGGTCGCGCACCAGGATCGCCAGCGCGGCATCGCCGAACTGGTAGATCTCCAGCTGGCCGGCCGGCAGCGAGGGCAGCAGCCGATGCACCTCTTCAGTGCTGTCGCGCTGCCACAGGCCGTTGTCCTGCAGCGGACCGTAGCGCAGGCGCAGGTCGCGCAGGTTGCCCATCTCGGCCACGATCAGGCAGGCCTTGCCGATGCCGTCGTTGTCGCGCCAGTAATGCTGCAGGCGTTCGCCGAGCGCACGCATGTTGGGCAGGCCACTGATCGGATCGATGCGCAGCCAGGCGTGTTCGCGCTGGCGCTGTGCATCGATCTGCGCATCGTTGTAGACCAGTGCGAACACTGCGCCCAGCATCAGCAGTGACAGCGGCAGTGCCAGCAGGCGCTGGATTGCCAACTCCTCCACGGGCAGCTGATGGGCGCCGATGATTGCGACGCCCAGTGCCAGGCCCAACGCAGTGACGACGATACGCACGCCCCAGGCCTGCAGGATCATGCGCAGCGAGAGTTCATTGAGCATGCGCGGGTGCAGGCGCCTGCGCAGCCAGACGCCGGCCAGCATCTGCAGCGTGGCCTCAAGGCCGGCCGGCAGGAAATACTGGGTGCCGGCGAACTGGTAGCGGGCCAGCAGGCTGGCACCCAGGCAGGCCAGGCCGCCGCGCCAGCCGCCGAGCAGTCCGCTGACCACCAGGATGTCGAAACCCAGGTGGAGCTTGACCACGCCCTGGGTATAGCGGGCCACGAACCAGGCGTTGAACAGGTAGATCAGGCCCAGCGCTACGCCCACGTACAGCCGGCGGCCTTCAATGGCGTGGCCGGCGCGACGGGTGGCGATCAGCAGCACGCCGATCATGCCGATCACTGCCGTGGCCTGCAGCAGGTACAGCGGCAGGCTGGGCAGGGCGCTGTCCAGGACCTGGGCCGAGACCCGTGAAAGCGCATCCATAGCAGGTTCCCGCCTGTGACCGACGGCCAGTGCGAGCAGGGTAAACCACAGGCGCCTACGCGGCCACCAAGGGCCCGACCAAGGTCTCTGCAGTCAGTAGCGCGGGTCGGCGATGGCCGGCAGTACCAGTTCGCGCACGAAGCCGGACGCTGACAACTGCAGCAGCGCGCGCACCATCGCAACGACGTCATGCACGGGCACCCGTTCGCCGTCGCCGCGCGCTGCGGCCTCTGCAACCGGCACCGACAGTGCATCGTCGGTGTTGAGGTAGCCCAGCTGCAGGCTGGTCACCGCCAGGCGGCGATCGCGGAAGCCCTCGCGCAGTGCATCGGCGATGCCGTTGAGTGCGAACTTGGATGCGCCGAACGCCACTTCCGGGCGGCCGCTGCGCGGCAGCGCCGAGGTCGAGCCGGTCAGCACCAGCTGCGGGCGTGGTGCGCCCAGCACCCGCGGCAGCAGGCGCTGCAGCAGCACCAGGGTGGCGGTGATGTTGACGTCGACCAGTTGGGTGAGCGCGGCATCGCTCTCGTCGAGGAAGGCGTACTCGTCGCTGAAGGCGGTCTCTTCCCAGATGCCCACGTTGTGGATCAGCACATCCAGATCGGCCGGTGCCTGCGCTGAGATGTGATTGGCAGCCAGGGTGGGCTGGGACAGATCGGCTTCGATCCACTGCAGAGTGACACCCTCGGGGCATTCAAGATCGCGTGGACGCTTGCGCGAAACGCCGATGACGGTGTCGCCCGCACTGCACAGGCCTTCCACGAACGCCCGACCCAGGCCCCTGCTGGCGCCGATGACCATCAATTTCATGCTGCTTCCTTGTTGTACTGCGGCAGCCTCAATCGACTGCCAGAACGGTGTCCCAATCGGCGAACGCACGCAGGCCGCTGCGCTCGGCGGTGATGATCGAGGCGGTGTTGTCGAGCTGGCAGCGGTACTGAGGCTGCAGCCCGGCCGTCTGTGCGGACACGGCCATGGCGTGTACCAGCTGGCGCGCGTGCCCGCGACCGCGGGCCTCGGGCAGGGTCAGCACGCCCATGTCGGCCAGGGCCGGATCCAGGCCCCACGGGTACATGCTTCCCGCGGCAACCAGCCGCTCGCCATCGAAGGCGCCGAACACCTGCCAGTGGTCCAGTTCAACCCAGGCCGCATCCAGATCCTCTTCGCTGGCGCTCGCCTGGAACACGTCGAACGCGGCGGCGTCGGCCGGGTCGAGACGGCGAATGTGTGGCGGTGCCCGGCGCTCGGCCAGGGCTGCAAGTTCTGCGGCAGGGAAATAGAAGACGCGATCCGCACCATGCGTGCGCTGGCCGAGCTGCTGCAGGCGCTGTTGCAGCTGCGCCAGCGTCCAGTGCGGTTGCGCGTGCAGGTGCAGGCGAGCCGCCAGTGCAGGGCGCAACAGTGCGCGTGCGGGGCCCGCGACTGGCTGCAGCAGCATGCCGTCCTCGCCCTCGTCGAGATCATCACTGCACGCCAGGCGCAGCATCCGATCGTTCTGCAACGTGCGAGCCCCGGCGAACACGCCCTGCCAGGCGGCATGGATCAACGGGGAGAAGGCATCATCCATGACAAAGTCTCGCTCAGTGTGCGGGCAGATCCACCTGCAGTCCGGCCGCCTTCCATTCCGGATAGCCGGCAGCGAGGCGCTGCGCGGTCAGTCCGGCGTCGCGCAGCTGCGTTACGGCAGCGCTTGAAAGCACGCAGTAGGGGCCGCGGCAGTACGCGACAATGTGGACGTCGCGCGGCAGTTCGTCCATCCGTTCGTGCAGTTCCGTAGCGGGAATGTTCAGCGCGCCGGGCAGGTGGCCCAGATCGAATTCTTCGCGCGGACGCACATCCAGCAGCACCACGTCGCTTCGCTGCGCCAGCAGCTGCTCAACGGTCAGCCCTTCCAGCGTGTCGCGGCGATGCACGCTGTCGGCGATCACGCCGTGCATCTCGCTGCGCTGATGGTCGGCATAGTCGCGCAGTGCGGCCAGCAGATTGCCCAGCGGGCCGTCACCACTGCGGTAGAGGATGCGCTTGCCATCGCGGCGGGTCTGCACCAGGCCGGCGCGGCGCAGCTGCTGCAGATGCTGGGAGGTGTTGGCCACCGAGAGCCCGGTCAGCTCGGCCAGGCGTTCCACTGCGCGTTCGCCCTGGGCGACGTGCTCCAGCAGCGCGAGCCGATGGGCATGGCCGAGTGTGCGGGCGATCTCGGCCAGCGCCTCCAGCGGCGACGGCGGCAGGTGACTTGTAGCGTTCATGATCAGTACGCTACCATCGATCTATCATTCAAGCAAAGAATTGATGGTATTCATCATGAACGGATCTGCGGCATTCCTGGCGGGCGCGCTGGTGATCGGCGTTGGCGCCACCGCCGTGCTGGACCTGTGGTCGGTGCTGCAACGCCGGGTGTTCGGCATTCCCACGCTGGACTTCGGGATGGTCGGCCGCTGGCTCGGCCATCTGCCACGCGGGCGCTTCCGCCACGAGGCGATTGGCCGGGCCGCGCCGGTAAAGGGGGAGCATGTGCTGGGTTGGTCGGCGCACTATCTGATCGGCGTGATCTTCGCGGCGGCACTGCTCGCGTTCGTCGGCGATGGCTGGGTGCGGTCGCCAACGCCGTTGCCGGCACTGTTGTTCGGCATTCTGAGCATTGTCGCGCCGTTCTTCATCATGCAGCCCGGCATGGGCGCAGGCATTGCCGCGTGCAGGACGCCGGCACCGGTCAAGGCTCGCCTGCGCAGCCTGCTCGCACATTCGGTGTTCGGGCTGGGCATGTACCTTTCGGCATGCCTGTGGGCCATGGCCAGGGCCGGATGAGCGAGAATCCGTGGGGCCACCGACAACAGGAACACTCAGCAATGGATGCAATCCACGCAGGTAACCACGGCATGCCTTTGCCGCGAGCGTGGCAGCAGGGCTTGGCCGATGCCCGCATCGAGCGGCAGTCGATCGGCGTGTCGCGTGCGGATGTCGCGCGGGTGCATCGTCCCGGGCAGGCCGACGCCTTCCTGAAGTCGGAAGTGATCGACGCCTTCAGTGAGCTGGGCGATGAGATCGCGCGCCTGCGCTGGCTGCAGGCACAGGGACAGCCGGCGCCAACGGTGATTGCCACCGCCGAAGAAGCGGGCCGGCGCTGGTTGCTGATGAGTGCGCTGCCCGGCCGCGACCTGGCCTCGTCGTCGGAACTTGCGCCGCAGCAGTTGGTGGAACTGCTGGCTGACGCGCTGCGCGGGCTGCATGTGTTGCCGGTGGCAGCCTGTCCGTTCGACCAGCGATTGGCCTCGCGCCTGCAGGCCGCGCAGGCAAGGGTGGAGGCGGGCCTGGTCGACGCCGATGACTTCGATGACGAGCGCCTGGGGCAGAGCGCACAGCAGGTGTTCGCCGAACTGTGCAGCACCCGGCCCGATCATGAAGATCTGGTGGTCAGCCATGGCGATGCGTGCCTGCCGAACCTGATGGCGGTCGAGGGGCGTTTCAGTGGTTTCATCGACTGTGGGCGGCTGGGCGTGGCCGACCGCTACCAGGACCTGGCGCTGGCCGCGCGCAGCCTGGTTCACAATTTCGGCGACACGTGTTGGGTCGCGCCGCTGTTCCGGCGCTATGGCGTGGTGGCTGATGAGCGCCGGCTGGCGTTCTACCGGTTGCTCGACGAGTTCTTCTGAGCCCGCGCATGGCTGGCGATGGCCGCGCAGATCAGGCCACCGACCACGCTCAGGTGTTCCAGCGCGAAGAACAGCGCCAGCTGCTGTTCCGCGCCGTGCTTGGTCCAGAAGGTATGCACGATGACGATGGTCAGCAGCATGAACACCGCCAGCGCGCCGCTGCCCAGCCATAGCAGGCGATCAAGCAGCAGGCACAGTGAGCCGCCCAGCAGCACCACGGCGCTGGCGATGTTGAACAGCGCAGGCGGTTGAAGCCCGGCCGCCTGCATTTCGGCCACGCTGTTGTCCCACGCCAGCAGCTTGGCCAGACCCGAGGACAGGAACACCACGGCCAGCAGCAGTCGGGCGAGGAACCACAGCACGCGGCTGTCGAGCAGGGTGGAGATCATCCGTGGCATGCAGCAACTCCGGGTTGAGCGTTGGGCGGGGCGGGCAGCATCGGGCCTCAACAGCGGTTGAGGTCAAGGCTGCCTGAACGAAGCCCGGTGGTGGCCGGGTTACGATCTTCAAAATGGACGAACGTTCGTTCACTATTCGTGGCATGAGCAGAATCGACCGCAATGAGCAGCGCGTGACCCTGATCCTGCAGGCGGCACTGCAGTGCTTCGTCGCAAAGGGATTCCACCAGACCAGCATGCGTGACATCGCGCAGGCGGCCGGTGTCAGCCTGGGCAATCTCTACAACCACTTCCCGGGCAAGGAAGCGATCATCCTTGCAGTGGCGGTGGCCGAGAGCGAAGAACTGGCACCGTTGCTGCAGCGACTGGCCGCGTCCGATGGCGAGCGTGCACAGGTACTGGTTTTCCTTCAGGACTTCCACGCACTGTGCCGCCAGCCGGAATGGGCGACGCTTGCCGTCGAAGTGCTGGCCGAGAGTGCACGCAATCCAGCCGTGGCCGAGGCATTTGCGGCCAATCGCAGGCAATTGCAGATGACGCTGGCCGAAGCCCTGCAGCAGGTGGCGCAGCGCGAGCGGCGGCGTCCCGTGCTGGCAGCGGCGCTACAGGCGCAGGTGCTGCTGGATGCCATCGAAAGCGATGCGCTGCGTCGGGGGCTGGGCGAAGCCGATGGCATCGATGAGGCATCGCTGGATCTTGGCCTGCTCGCGCTGCTGCTCGGGGCACGCGCATGAGCGCCGTTGACCGGCGATTGCACGGCCTTGATCTGGCGCGCTACCTGGCCTTGGCCGGCATGGTGCTGGTCAACTTCCGTCTGGCGATGGCCGTGCCCGCAGAGGGCGAGGGTTGGCTGGCAGGGTTCTTCCATCTGCTGGAAGGGAAAGCCTCGGCGACGTTCGTCACCCTGGCCGGTCTTGGCCTGGTGCTGGCCACGCAGCGGCAGGGGTGGTGGCCGGCCAGTGTGCAGACCTGGCGGCGCGCACTGTTCCTGATGGTGCTGGGCCTGCTCAACCTGACCTTGTTCCCGGCCGATATCCTTCACTACTACGCGGTGTATTTCGCGTTGGCCGTGCTGTGGCTGCGTGCCTCGCCGCAGGTATTGTTGGCCAGCATCGTGGGCCTGGCGGCCTGTTCGTTCTGGGCGTTTCTGCACTGGGACTACAGCCAGGGATGGAACTGGCAGACGCTGGAATACGCCGACCTGTGGCAATGGCCGGGCGCGGCCCGCAACCTTCTGTTCAATGGCTTCCATCCGCTGCTGCCGTGGCTGTGCTTCTTCCTGCTGGGGATGCTGCTGGCACGGCTGCAGCTGTCGCAACCGCGTGTCCAGCGCGCGCTGCTGGTGCTGGGCCTGCTGCTGATCGCGGCCGGACATGGCATGCAGCAGCTTGCGCAGGGAACGCCCTGGCAGGCGTGGCTGGGAACGCAGCCAATGCCGCCGGGGCCGGCCTACGTACTCACGGGTGCGGGTGCGGCGTGCAGTGTCATTGCCGCCTGCCTGTGGCTGACGCGTGTGCGACCGGGGGACTGGCTGGAGCCGTTCACCGCGGCCGGGCGCATGACCCTGACCCTGTACGTCGGCCATATCCTGCTGGGCATGGGCACGCTGGAAAGCCTGGGCCTGCTCGATGGCCGTGCATCGCTGGCGTCGGTGCTGCTGTGGGCACTGCTGTTCCTGATGCTGGCGACGGGCGCGGCATGGCTGTGGTCGTGGCAGTTCGCGCGCGGCCCGCTGGAGGCGGTGATGCGGCGCATCGCAGGCTAGTTCTCTGGTCGTGCCGAGGCGATGTTGTGACGGACATGTCTGTGTCGTGGCGAGCGCATCTGCGATAGTGGCGGCAGGTAACACTTTCCGCTTGCATCCATGTCATTCGCTTCGGCGCAGCATCTCGGCGAAGTCCTGCAACAATCCTATGGCATCACCCCCACCGCCGTGGTGCCACGCCCGGTGGGTGCCGACGCCAATGCCAGCGTGTATCGCGTCGATGCGCGGCACGGGCAGTGGTGGTTGAAATGCCGCACCTACCAGGTTGACCCCGCAGTGTGGGACAGCCTGCATTGGATGCGCGGCACGCTGGGCATCGATGAGATCGTCGCGCCGTGGCCGGCACTGACCGGTGGTGCGTCGGTGCAGCGTTGGGGATTGCAGTTCACCCTGTTCCCTTATGTGGAAGGCCAGTCCGGGTTCGAGGCGGCGTTGAGCCGCACGCAGTGGAAACGGCTGGGGGAGGTGCTGCGGCGCCTGCACGGCGCGCAGCTGCCAGCGGACCTGCAGCAGGCGCTGCCGATCGTACGGCTGGAAACCGCGGCGCTGGAAACCGTTGGGCAATGGCTGGCTGGCGAGGGCCTGGCGGCCGCGAAGGACGGGCTGGGCCGCGCCTTCGTTTCGGTATGGGACCGGCAGCATGCGCGCATCGCGGCGCTGCATGCGCAGGCACGGGAGCTGCTCGCGGCATTGCAGGACGTGCCGGTAGACCTCCATCTGTGCCACACCGATCTGCATGCCGGCAACCTGCTGATGGGCAATGACGGGGGCCTGCACCTGATTGACTGGGATGGCCTGTCGCTGGCACCGCGCGAGCGCGACCTGATGTTCATCGGTGCGGCTGTTGGCGGGCGCTGGGGGCGTGAGAATCCGTTGGGCTTCGAGGACGGCTACGGCAGCGACCGCGGCGACCCGCGCTGGATCGCCTGGTACCGGCACTGGCGCATTCTCCAGGACCTGATCGAGTTCCAGCAGGTGCTGTTGGGCAGCGATGGTGAGGAGCGTTCGCCGCAACTGCGCAGGCAGTCACTGCATTACCTGGGCGAGCAGTTCGCGCCGGGCAATGTGCTCGATGCGGCGGAGCGGGTGTATCGCGGGCTGTAGATCCACGCCATGCGTGGATGAACCCTGCGCGCTCAGTCAACGGTGGAAGCGCGAAGAGCAGCCGAGCGTAGGCTCGGCTCTACAGAGGAGTGCAGCGTCATCCACGTGTGGCGTGGATCTACTCGGCGGGCTTGGCCGCTGCCGAGGCCGCTGCACTTGCGGCACGCCGCGACAGTACGGCTTCGCGGTGGGCGATGTAGGCGTTCGCGGCGAGGATGATGCCGGCGCCGATGATCGTCCAGCGGTCCACCGTTTCGTTGAACAGCAGCCAGCCGCACAGCGTCACCAGCGGCAGCTGCAGGAAGCTGATCGGGGTCAGCGCCGAGACTTCGCCCAGGCGCAGCGCCCGCGTCCACAGCAGCTGGCCGACAGTGCCGAGCACGCCGGTGGCCAGCAGCCACAGCCAGGCGATGCCGGTGGGCCAGACCCAGACGAACAGGGCAGGAACCAGCGACAGCGGCACCCAGAACACGTAGGTATAGAGCACCACGGTATCGGCGCTGTCGATACGGGTCAGCTGCTTGATCTGGATCGCCACCAGCGAGCTGAGCACGGCCGCACCGACAGCGACCAGGCTGCCAGCCGTGAAGCCAGCGGTGCCCGGGCGGACGATCACCAGCACGCCGATGAATCCAACCACCACCGCGGCCCAGCGGCGCACGCGCACGGTCTCGCCCAACCACAGCACCGCCGCAATCGTGACGAACAGCGGCGTCGAGTACGACAGCGAAACCGCCTGTGCCAACGGCAGGTGGCCCAGTGCCCAGAACGCGCACAGCATCGAGCCCAGGCCGATCGCACTGCGCACGAAATAGCGCGGCAGCTGCCGGGTCTTCAGCGGCGCGTGGCCGGGGCGCAGCAGCATCGGCAGCAACGCGAGCAGGCCAAAGGCATTGCGGAAGAACGCCACTTCCTGGGTCGGCACATAGCGCGTGGCATAGCGGATCGCCACCGCCATCAGGCCGAACGCCATGGTGCTGCCGAGCATCAGCAGCGCCGCCCGCATCGGGGTGGCGCTGGGGGAGAGGGCGGGGCTGTTCACCACTGTGCGCCGAGCAGGCGGGGCTCCGGTTCGATCGGCACGCCGAACTTCTCCAGCACCGAAGCGGAGATGCGTCGCGCCAGCGCCAGCAGTTCAGCACCGGTGGCGTTGCCGTGGTTGACCAGCACCAGTGCGTGGCTCGGCGCCACGCCGGCATCGCCTTCGCGGAAGCCCTTCCAGCCGCAGGACTCGATCATCCATGCCGCCGAGACCTTGCGCTTGCCGTCCTGGTCGGACGGGAACACCGGCAGTTCGGGGAAGTGCTGCAGCAGCACGTCGACCTGTTCCAGTGGCAGCACCGGGTTCTTGAAGAAGCTGCCGGCGTTGCCCAGTACATCCGGGTCGGGCAGCTTGCGGCGGCGGATCGCGATCACCGCGTTTGCCACGTCCACCGCGCTCGGCAGTTCCACGCCCTGTGCCTGCAGTTCCTCGCGGATGCCGGCGTAGTCCATGCGCAGATCGTGCAGCAGCGGCAGCTTGAGCTCGATGGCGGTGATCAGGTAGCGATCAGGCTGTTGCTTGAACACGCTGTCGCGGTAGGCGAAGCCACACTGTTCGTTGTCCAGCCGCACCCAGGCCTGCTCCTGGCAGTCCCAGGCCTCGACGGCCTGGATGAATTCGCCGACCTGCGCGCCGTAGGCACCGATGTTCTGGATCGGCGCGGCACCGGCGGTGCCGGGAATCAGCGCCAGGTTCTCCAGGCCGGACAGGCCCTCCTGCAGCGACCACATCACCAGCCCGTGCCAGGGCACGCCGGCACCGGCGCGGATCACCGCATGGTCGGCGCGGTGTTCAAGGAAACTGATATCACGGTTGCCGAACACCAGCACGGTGCCGGGCAGGTCCTCGGCGATCAGTACGTTGCTGCCGCTGCCCAGCACCAACAGCGGGCCGTTGGCCACCTCGGGCAGCGCGAGCACTTCCGGCAGCAGTGCGGCATCGTGCAGTTCCAGCAGCTGCGCTGCGCTGGCCTGCACATGGAAGGTGTTCAGCGCCTGCAGCGGCGCATTGCGTGTGAGCGTCCAGCGCAGCGGGGCGTTGCCGTCGATGGTATCCATGGGCGCGCTCACAGTGGGGCCACCGCGCCGCGGCTCGGCGCTTCGCGGCGGCGACGGATCGCCTCCACGCATTCGGAGACCAGCGCCGGTCCACGGAAGATCAGGCCGCTGTAACACTGCACCAGTGCAGCACCGGCGGCCATCTTGGCTACCGCGTCGGCACCGGACAGGATGCCGCCGACACCGATCAGCGGCACCGATTCGGGCAGGCGCGAGCGCAGGCGGCGCAGCACCAGGGTGGACTGCTCCAGCACCGGCGCACCGGACAGGCCGCCGGCCTCGTTGGCCAGTGGATCGCCAGCCACCTTGCTGTGGTCGATGGTGGTGTTGGTGGCGATCACGCCGTCCACCTGCAGCTCGCCGAGCACGCGGGCGGCGGCATCGATGTCGCGTTCGCTGAGGTCCGGCGCCACCTTCACCAGCATCGGCACGCGGCGGCCGTGGCGGGCTGCAAGGTCTTCCTGGCGGTCACGCAGCTGGCTGACCAGCTGTCGCAGCGCGGTTTCTTCCTGCAGTTCACGCAGGCCGGCGGTGTTGGGCGAGGAGATGTTGACGGTGATGTAGTCGGCCAGCGGATAGACCTTGTTCAGGCAGGCGATGTAATCGTCCACGGCCTGTTCGTTGGGGGTGTCTTTGTTCTTGCCGATGTTGATGCCGAGCAGGCCGCGGCGGTTGCGCGCGCGCTCGACGTTGCGCACCAGCGCGTCCACGCCCGCATTGTTGAAGCCCATGCGGTTGATGATCGCGTTGTGCGCCGGCAGGCGGAACAGGCGCGGCTGCGGATTGCCGGCCTGCGGACGCGGCGTGATGGTGCCGATCTCGACGAAGCCGAAGCCCAGCGCGAACAATGCATCGATGTGCTCGCCATTCTTGTCCAGGCCGGCAGCGAGGCCTACCGGATTGGGGAAGGTCAGCCCGAACACGGTGCTCGGCATCGGCGCGATGCGTGCGGCCAGCAGCGGCGTGGTGCCGGTGCGATAGGCCAGGTCCAGTGCGGACAGGCCGAGGCCGTGGGCGCGCTCGGCGTCGAGCGAGAACAGGAAGGGGCGGGCAAGCGAATACATGCGTCGGTTCAGTCCAGCGTGCCGAGGAAGGCTCGGGTTCGATATTCAAAGGCGACCTGGCCGTCGACCGCGTGGGCGGCGAACAGGTCCTGCAGAGCGTCGATCATCGGCGCGTGGCGCGGATGACCGGATTGCGGGGCATAGGAGGAGGACAGCAGGCGCCCGCGCAGGGCGTCGAAATCCAGATGTTGCACGTTCGGCAGCTCCACCATGCCGCGCAGGCCGGGGCCGAACCAGGCCTGCATGGTGGCGTCGTCCTGGTAGCGCTCGGCCACCGCGGTGTAGTCGGTGCCGTAGTCCAGCAACAGCTGTTCGTAGCCGATCAGGAACGGGCTGGCGTCGAGCAGGCGCGAGTTCCAGTAGATCAGTGCCAGGCCACCCGGGCGCAGGATGCGCTGCCACTCGGCGCGCACCGCCACGGTATCGAACCAGTGGAAGGCCTGCGCAACGCTGACCAGGTCAACGCTGGCATCGTTCAGCCCGGTGGCCTCGGCGCGGCCATCGACTGCGCTGAACCGTGGGTACTGCGGTGCGAGCCATTCCTCGGCGGCGCCGCGCATGGCCGCATTCGGTTCAACGGCAACCACCGGATGGCCGGTGGCCAGGAACAGGCGGCTGGAGATGCCGGTGCCGGCGCCCATGTCGGCGACCACGGCCTCGTGGCTGACGCCCATCGGGCCATGCAGCCACTCCAACAGGGCGGGCGGGTAATCGGGCCGGTAGCGGACGTAGTCGCCGACGCGGCTGCTGAAGCGTTCAGTGCTGTCGGAAGTGGTCATGATGATCAGTTCGACATCGCGGCGAGCCAGGCCAGGCCGCCGAAGAACAGGATGAAGACCAGGATGGCGGCGATCACGGCGCCGACCATCACCCAGCCCAGCACCAGGCCGGTGACGGCCAGGCCATCGCCTTCCAGTTCATGCGGGCGGCGGCGGATCTCGGCGCGGGCCATGTGGCCGGTGATGATGGCCACGATGCTGGCCACGAAGGGCAGGACGGTCCAGCTGGCGATGCCCATGACCAGGCTGACCACGGCCAGGGCGCTTGTCTGTCGGGGTGCCACGCTCATCGGGGTCCTCCTTGGCAGTGTGCACATGATAGTGCCTCTGCCCGGGCAATCCCATGGGCAGTGCCCTGTAGAGCCGAGCCCATGCTCGGCTGAACTCTGGGCCGATGCGGTATGGACCGCGCTTTGCGCGCAAGCCGAGCATGGGCTCGGCTCTACAAATTCAGCCCATCAACACCTGGCCGCCGTCCACATTGAGTACGTGCCCGGTAATCCAGCGCGCCAGCGGCGAGCACAGGAACAGGGCAGCGTCGGCGATCTCGCGCGGGTGGCCGAAGCGGCCGAACGGGATCTTCGCCAGGGTGCCGTGGTACAGCGCAGGATCTTCGGTGCGGCGGCGGTCCCACAGACCGTCATCGAATTCGATCGAGCCCGGGGCGATAGCATTGACCCGGATCCGGTCCTTGGCCAGCGCCAGTGCCTGCGAGGTGGTGTAGTGCGACAGCGCGGCCTTGGCGGCAGCGTAGGGCGCGCCACCGGGACGCGGCTGCTGTGCGGCGATCGAGGACAGGTTGAGGATGCAGGCATCGCTGGATGCGCGCAGCCACGGCAGTGCCAGGCGCGAGGCCCGCACCGCCGCCATCAGGTCGATCTGCAGGCTGGCGGCCCAGCCCTCTTCGTCATCCGCCATGCCGTAGCCGGTGGCGTTGTTGACCAGCACGTCGATACCGCCGAGCGCATCGGCGGCGGACTGCAGCCAGGCTTGGATCTGGTTGGCTTCGCCCAGATCGGCAGCGAAGGCGTGCAGCCCGATGCCCTGCGCCTGCGCATCGGCACGCAGGGCATCCAGGCCGGCCTGGCCTCGCGCGCAGACTGATACCTGCGCTCCGGCGCCGGCAAATGCCAGCGCCATCTCACGGCCAATGCCCTTGCTGCCACCGGCGATGAGCACGCGGCGGCCGGTGAAATCAATCACCGGCTTGCCACCCTGTAGAGCCGAGCCATGCTCGGCTGCATTTCCTGCGGTGTTCATGGCACATCCTGCCGAGCATGGCCCGGCACTACAGAAAGCGTTACAGGTCGAACTTGATGCCCTGGGCCAGCGGCAGCGAATCCGAATAGTTGATGGTGTTGGTCTGGCGGCGCATGTAGACCTTCCACGCATCCGAACCGGACTCGCGGCCACCGCCGGTGTCCTTCTCGCCACCGAAGGCGCCGCCGATTTCCGCACCGGACGTGCCGATGTTGATGTTGGCGATGCCGCAGTCGCTGCCGGCGGCCGACAGGAACTTCTCGGCGGTCTTCAGGTTCTGGGTGAAGATCGACGAGGACAGGCCCTGCGGCACGCCGTTCTGCATGTCGATGGCTTCGTCGAGGCTGTCGTACGGCATCACGTACAGGATCGGCGCAAAGGTCTCGTGCTGGACCACGGCATCGCTGTTCTTCAGGCCCGAAACGATCGCCGGCAGTACGAAGTTGCCGGCGCGGTCGATGCGGGTGCCGCCGGTCTCGATGGTGCCGCCGGCGGCCTTGGCCTGGGCGATGGCATCGAGGAACTGCTGCACGGCGCCGTCGCTGTTCAGCGGGCCCATCAGGTTGGCGGCATCGGTCGGGTCGCCGATCTTGCCTTCAACCTGCTTGTAGGCCTTGACCAGGGTAGCCAGCACGTCGGCGTAGATCGAGCGGTGCACGATCAGGCGGCGGGTGGTGGTGCAGCGCTGGCCGGCGGTACCGACGGCGCCGAACACGATGCCCGGCACGGCCAGCTTCAGGTCGGCGGTTTCGTCCAGGATGATGGCGTTATTGCCACCCAGTTCCAGCAGGCAGCGGCCGAGGCGGCGTGCGACCTTTTCGTTGACGGTGCGGCCGACCTGGGTCGAGCCGGTGAAGCTGATCAGCGGCACGCGACGGTCATCGACCATCTTCTCCGACAGCGCGGTGCCGGCATCGTTGATCAGGAAGAAGATGTCCGGGAAACCGGCTTCGCGCAGGGCGTCGTTGCAGATCTTCAGTGAGGCGATGGCGGTCAGCGGCGTCTTGTTGGACGGCTTCCAGATGCAGACGTCGCCGCAGATGGCGGCCAGGAACGAGTTCCAGCTCCACACCGCCACCGGGAAGTTGAAGGCAGAGATGATGCCGACCAGGCCCAGCGGGTGGTACTGCTCGTACATGCGGTGGCCGGGGCGCTCGGAATGCATGGTGTAGCCGTACAGCATGCGGCTCTGGCCAACGGCGAAATCGGCGATGTCGATCATCTCCTGCACTTCGCCGTCGCCTTCCGGCTTGCTCTTGCCCATTTCCAGGGCGACCAGCGAACCCAGCGCATCCTTGTGCTTGCGCAGTGCTTCACCGCACAGGCGCACGGCTTCACCGCGGCGCGGGGCCGGCGTGGTGCGCCAGATCTTGAAGGCTTCCTGGGCGCGGGCGACGACGGTCTCGTACTCGGCCTCGGTGGTCGCGCGGACCTGTGCGATCGGCTCGCCGGTGGTCGGGTTGACCGGGGTGATCAGCTCACCACTGGTCGCGCTCGACCACTCCCCGTTGCCCAGGTACGTGCCAGCGTTGATCGCGTCCAGGCCAAGGGACTTGAGCAGCTCGGAAGACATGCAGACTCCTGTGTTTCGTTACGTTGTTTGGCGCCATCGCGGGCAGGTGGGGGACGCGATGAACAGAACCGCCGATGGTAGCAGAGGGTGGTGGTTGGGCTTTGGTGCGGTGCGGGGTGGGTTGAGCGCCAGTGAACCGACATGAAGTGCGCAATGACGTTCATTTATTGACGCTAAATGACGCATGTTGATGCAAATTGACACATTGGAAATTGTCAATATTTTCAATTGGATGGGGTGATTTCATGGCATTCGTCCGAGCCTGTGCCCAGTCGGAATTCCTATCTTTTGGCCCAGACTTCATCCACAATTCCTCCACATTTGATTGACACAACCTCGACGATTCCGTGCTGGCTGGGGAGTCCGCGCACGTGGACGCAGACAATTCCGCGTCCCGTCGAGCCGAAAATGGAGAAGTGCGTTGCTACAGGGATCAGTAGAAGACCTTTCCGCAGAGCGGGCCCGGGCTGGCCGCCGCCGCGTCGAAGCCCGGGCTGCCTTGGAGTTGGGGCTACGCCTGGGCGACATGTTGCTACTGCCAGGCATGGCAGTGCTTTCCCATATCGTGTTGTATGGAGCAGCTGCGCCGGACTCCTCCCAGCGAATCGTGTTTGGCGCGGTGATTCTCAGCGCCATCGTGTGTTTCTCCGTGGCGCCGCTGTATCGGAACTGGCGCATCCGGGGGCTGCTCGCTGACCTCTGGCTGCTGTTGCTGGCGTGGTCTGCCACCTTTGCGCTGTTTTCGCTCTACGTCGTGCTGGTTGGGCTTGCCGACGTGGTGCCCTCGACATGGCTGATTGGCTGGTACGCCTTTGGTCTGGCATCGATGGCGGCGCTGCGCGTATTGCTGAGAGTGCAGTTGCATCGCCTGCGCTCGCGCGGAATGGACCACGAGCGCATCCTGCTGGTTGGGCTAAGGGCTCCCGCTTTGAGGCTGCATCGCCTGCTGCGCGGGAAGCCAGAGCTTGGCAAGGACGTCATCGGCTACTTTGCCAGTGCGGGCGATATCGCCACCCGCCGCGGAGGGGACGCGCCGTGCAGGCTGGGGCGACTGGAAGACGTCCCGCAGTACATGGATCAGCACCGCGGCGAATTCGATCAGGTATGGGTGTCTCTGCCGATGGGGCATGCTGGCGCCATCAAGGACATGCTTAAGCAGATCGAGCGTTTTCCGGTGCCTGTGCGTCTGATTCCTGATACCACGGGCCTTGGGGCGCTGAACCCTGGTGTGCACCAGGTGGGTGATGTGCCGATGATCGGTGTACGCCAAGGCTTGGTTGATCATCGATTCCGCTTGTTCAAGCGCGTCGAGGACATCATGGTTGCAGGCGTGGCAGTAATCCTGCTGGCGCCTTTGTTCGCCGTGTTGGCCATTGGTGTGAAGCTGAGTTCTCCGGGGCCGGTGCTGTTCCGCCAGAAGCGCCATGGACTGGGCGGAAAGGAATTCTGGATGCTCAAGTTCCGCTCCATGCGCGTACATGCAGAGGGCGCCGGGCAGATCACCCAGGCGACGCGCGGTGATCCGCGAGTGACCCGGTTCGGTGCGTTCCTGCGTCGCAGCAGCCTGGATGAGCTGCCACAGTTCTTCAATGTGCTGGGCGGTAACATGTCGGTGGTTGGGCCGCGACCGCACGCGATTCAGCATAACAATCACTACGAGCGTGTGATCGAGCGCTACATGCATCGCCACTATGTGAAGCCGGGGATTACCGGCTGGGCGCAGGTCCACGGATTGCGTGGTGAGACACCGGAGTTGCGCTCGATGAAGAAGCGGGTCCAGTACGACATTGATTACATCCGGCGCTGGAGTCCGACGCTGGACGTACGGATCATTTTGATGACGGCCTTCAAAGTGCTGGGCCAGAAATCGGCATACTAGGCGAGGCTGCTGCCGGCATGTGGCGGCACGCTCGGATGGAAGTGCCCGGTCTGTAGGGGCGGCCAGGTGTTGCGTGCCATGTATTGAAGAATTGATGGAAGCCGTTGTCCGTGTTCAAGAATATTCTGGTTGTGTGTGTCGGCAACATCTGCCGTAGTCCGTCGGCGGAAGTGATGCTGCGTGAGGCTGTGAGCGGCAGGGGCATCACGGTGTCCTCGGCCGGGCTGGGGGCCCTGGTCAATCATGGTGTGGATGCCACCGCGCAGGCGCTGTTGACCGAGCATGGCCTGGATGGCAGCAGCCATCGTGCGCGGCAGATCGACCGCGGCATCCTGGCAGCTTCGGATCTGGTGCTGGTGATGGAGCGCAAGCATGTCCATCGCATCATCGAAATCGCGCCGGAGGCGTCGGGCAAGACCTTCCTGCTGGGAAAGTGGCAGTCCGATCGCGAGATTCCCGATCCCTATCGCCAGCAGCGTGCTGCATTCGAGCACGTCTACACGCTGATGGATGAGGGGGTGAAGAGCTGGGTGCGTTACCTTTGATTGCACAAGCTCTTTGAAGTTGCGCTGCAGACGAATGGCCGGGAGCCGTCAGGCTCCCGGCTTTTGTCATTCCCCGACGTTACGCAGATTGTCGTAGAAGAAGCGCTCGTCGCGATCACCAGTCATGCCGTACAGGCCGTACTTGCGGCCGAGCATGGCGCCACCATCGCGGATCAGCGGGTTCCAATTGAAGGCCGCACGGCCACGCGTGGAGCGTGGCAGGAATCCATCGAGCGGAATGCTGAAGTAGATGCCCTTGTCGAAGCTGCCCTCACCGAAGTCGCGCGCCGAGACATTGGTCTTGGTCGCATACGCGCCCATTGTCACGCCGTTGTCGAATACGCGGGCCAGGTCCAGAGTGGCGCCCTTGTCGCCGGCCAGATACTGGCCGACCGATAGCGAGCCGATGATGCGTTCACGGGCGTCGAAGGCGTAATAGAACGTGGCGTGGCCGGTGGTGACGCGGTAGTCACGAAGGCCCCAGTGCTGGTCATAGTCGCGCTGTTGCACCCGGTTGAGATTTGCGCCAATCGCCCAGCGCTCGCCGCTTGGGCGATACAGCAGTTCGCCGCCGACGCCAGCATACATCCACTCCAGGTAGCCTGCGTAGGCGATGCCATACAGGTCCGGTGCCAGCCGCCCGGCGATGTTGGCCTGCAGGTTGGGCAGCATGATGTCGGAGGTGGTCAGGTACTGGCGGATGTCGGTACGTACACGCGGCAGGCGGCTTGGGGCGTTGTACTTGAACTTGTGGTAGTTGTTGGTGACATCGGCACTGATGGTGCCGGTCAGCCAGATGTTGTCGCGCAGGAACAGGCTGCCCGTATAGTTGGCTGCGACCTGGTAGAGAATGAAGCCATCGGGGCCACCAAGGTTCTGCCGGTAGCCGATGTTGAAGCCGCCGCCGAACGGGTTGCGCTTGGGTGTGTAAAGCGTTTCGCGCGCGCGCGCGTCAGGCGCCTGCAGTTCCGTGCTCCGTCGCAGTACGTCTTCGCTGACGGTGCCATCCAGGTATCCCGCGAACGCTTCGCGGTTGATCGACAGATCGGCGATCGGCATGCCCACGCGGGTGGTACGCAGGGTGAACCAGTTGTAGTCATCGCCGGTCGCGTTGGCAAGAATGCGCGTGGCGCGTCCCAGGCCCTTGGCGGCATGCAGGTAGCGGGTCTGGTAACCGTCGACATACAGTTCGTCGCCGCGGCGCGAAATGCGTTCGACACGGAAGCCGGCATTGCGCTGCAGCTCGGTGCTGATCGCTGCCCAATCGGTGCTGGTGCCAGGTGCGGCACCAGAAGCGTCGCTGTTGGCAACTGATGCGCGCTGATCGACGGCGGCCGTCTCGGGCAGCAGTCGCTGCGGTGGCGGGTCGAACGGCTTCGGTGCAGCAGGCGCATTGCCCGGGTTGCCACGCAGGGTGAGCGAGAACATCGCCGCGTCGCCGCGCTCCCAGGCTGCAGTCAGCTCTACATTGCGGTTTGGCACATAGACCAGGCCCACGTTGACGGGCGTGCGCTGGCGCAGGTTGTTGTTGCGGGGTTCGCGGCGGTAGTCGTTGCCGTCGTATTCGACTTTGAGCAGCAGCTCATCCATCGGCGTCTGGTAGGTGATGCCGCCAAAAACGCCAACTGGCCCCTTGAACATGTTGCTCAGGCCGAACTTGCCGGACTGGGTGATGTCACTGTTGGCAATGGAGCGGCGGTCCTTGAAGCGATCATCGATAGCGCCGAGTGGATTGGAGAAGTCGCCGCGGTTGCCAATGTAGCCGGTGGCAAGTCCGATCGACGCATCGATCGGACCGAAATTCTTGTTGGCAACCAGGTATTCGCTGGAAAAGAATCCAGTGCCACCCAGATCGCGCACACCAAAGGCCAGCTCCGGCAGCAGGCGTGATTCCTGCCATAGGCGCAGTTTGAAGTCGATCGACTTGTCCTTGTAATGCTGATCGCCTGCAACGCTGGGCCCGTACAGTAAGTTATTGACATTGATGTAGCGGAATGACGCCTCCAGCCATGGGAATGGCTGCATGGTCAGGTTATAGCGGGCGTACGGAGCGTTGTATGACGCCGTAAAGCTCAGGTCTCCGTCGCTTGCCATGCGCGCGGTAGGCGTCTGCAACAGGCCGATCCCGCCCCATTCGTTGGCGGTGGGTGGCGGCGCCTCCTGTGCATGCAGCGCGCAGGACAGCGACAAGGCGAGCGCGCTCAGTGCGAAACGGGCGGGGCGCACCGGGTGCGCGCGCAGGCAGGGCTGGGTCATCACGGATTGATGGGCTGGGTGGCGATGAACGTGGCGAAATCGCTGTTGAACAGCGGGTCGATATGCTTGATGAGGGACGCACGTACGGGCACGAAGACCGTACCTCCAGGCGCGACAGCCTGGGGATCTGCGCGGTTCCACAGGCCGATACCCAACTGCTGGATTCGCCCGTCGGGTTGAATCACGTAAATATCGTTGCGGTCGGCAAGAGGACTGGGATGACAGTCACGCAGATAGTCGCGTGCATCGCGCTGCGGGACGTGCGGCAGCTCGCATTCCTGCTCCACTGCGCCCATGACGGTGATCGTGCGTGGCTGCAGTGGGAACCGCAGCCTATCGCCTGTGGCTAGTACCGGGTTGTTCGCGGGCTGGACCTGGATCAGTCGGGCGGGGCCGGTGATGGGTGTCCGGCCGGTGGCCGGATGTGTCTCCAGCCAGGTCTGCAATGCCTGCGCGAGCGTGACCACCTGTGCGTCGGCAGACTCTGCCAGCTGCCCGGCGCCATACTGCAGCCCTGCGCGCAGCCGCACTTGGGCCTTCAGGGCGTGTGGCCGTTCGAGGCTTGTCCCCAGGAGGTAGGCGTCGGTGTTTGGGCGGGCTAGCAGTAGCCCGTCGGCCAGACGGGCGCCAGCGCTCAGCTCGTACTCCCCGGCTGCTTCTGCGGCACCTTCAATATGTATCTGCGCGGCCTGGACGCCAGTGGCAGCAAACAGCGCGGCAAGGATTGCCGGGTTGGGAAATCTGAACGTCATGGCTCAATCCTTGGCCGTGCGATAGGGTTTGAGCTGGGTCAGTTCTGCGACGCGGCCGGGTGCCAGATGCTGTCGGCTTTTCCAGATGAAGCCCGTGACCGGATCTGCCCAGTAGACATTGCGGCCACTCATTCCGCCGCCCTGTAGCCGCTCGTCGAACCGCTGCAGGGTTCGACGCGAACCCAGTATGTCTACCTGCTCCAGTGCGCCCCTGCTCAGTGTGCCGGTCACGGCGACGTCGACCTGGTAGGCGGGAACCCAGTCATAGCGGCGTTGCACCGTAACGGGCGCGGTCACTGTACGCAGGTCGTCGAACGGCGAAGGGCCATCGATACGCGCACGCCATTGCTGCCCCTGGCCGCTGCCACCCAGCAGCAGGCCGTGAGCGTCCATTTCGAACACCGCATGTGAGCCTGCGAACCACTGCTGGCGGCCTCCATCGATGTAGCCCAACACCGCCACTGCGGTGAGGTCAGGAGTTTCTACCTGCATCTGTGGGAAGCGGTTGTTGGCCACGCCTTCTGCGGTCGCCTGTGCCGGGCGATGGGTGATCAGCCGGAAGGTGTCCACTGTGGAACGGCTGCCGGTGGTGCACCCGGTGAGCAGCAGGGCGGCGACGATGACCATCAACACCGCGCCGTGGGCCCGATGTGCTGGGCAGTGGCAAGCCGCATCCATGCGAGCCATGTCAGTTGTCCTTGATTTCGGTTCCGGTACGCGCCGCGTTGTACAGGATATTGGTGAAGGGCAGCAGCTGATTTACGAAGCGGTTCCAACGGCTGACGCCGGCTGCGCCGACAAATACCACGTCGCCCGGCTGCAGATGGAACTGGCTGCCGGCAGCAAATGCGGTCGGCGAGCGCGCCTCCAGCTGATAGACCATCGACGGCTCCTGCTGCAGGTCCGTGCTGCCGCGGATGACATACACGGCGTTGCCGTTTGCGGTCTGTTGAAGCAGGCCGCGAGCACGGCCCAGTGCCTGGTTCAGCGAGACGTCGCCCGTACGGAAGCTGTAGGCGCCAGGCTGATTGACTTCGCCCACCACGAAGATCTCTTTGCGATCCAGATAAGGGACGAAGATGGAGTCGCCATCCTTGAGGAGCAATTGGCGGCCGCCAAACTCGCGGGCCAGGGTTTCCAGATTGATCGTGTAAGTGGTGCCTTCCCGGCTGAGCTGGATGCCGGACAAGTCGGCCTGCTGGTTGTCCAGTCCGGACTGGCTGATCGCATCCGCCAGCGTCAGCGGCGAGGTGCCCAGAGCAATCGGTGAGGATCGCTGGGCAGCGCCTGTCACCCAGACCCGCTGGCTGCCATAGGTGAGGACGGATACGTCCACTTGGGGCGATTCCACGTACTTGGCCAGGCGGGTGCTGATCTCCTCGCGGAGCTGCATCGGCGTCTTGCCTGAAGCTGTGACCTTGCCGATGTATGGGTAGAACATCGTGCCGTCACTCTGCACAAGGCGCCCTGCCAGAGCACCTTGCTGCTGGGGACCGGCCGGCACGGTCAGTTCCGGGTGATCCCACACGGTGACATAGAGAATGTCGCCGGCGCCGACCGTGTACGGTGCCGGCTGGTAATCGAACAATGCAGCCGGCAGTGAATTCTGCGTACGCGCGGCGTTTTCCTGCGCGATCAGCTTCGGCGTGATGGTGACGATTTCCAGCTGACCATCGCCGCTCTTGCGGTCAACGGCGACGTCGCTGCGGCGCAGGTGCTGTCCCGGCGCAAGCGCACAGCTGGACAGTGCCAGTGCGGTCAACGCAGCGGCAAGAAGGCGAGGGGTGATGTTATTCATGGGAATGAGAGTCTGGCAGGCATAAAAAACCCCCGCCGGGCCGCGCCCGGCGAGGGCCTGAGTGGTACGCGGTGCGCTGATCAGCCGCCGGTGCCGCCGGTGCCGCCCGTACCACCGGTGCCGCCCGTACCGCCGGTGCCACCCGTGCCTGGGCCGCCCGGACCCGGGCCGCCCGGATCGGTGCCGCTGCCGCCGTCATTGCTGCCGCTGGTGCTGTCGCCGCCGATGCTGTAAGCAACAGCCGCCGCCGCGACTGCAATCACGGTGGTGCCGACCACGGCAGCCGACGAGATGCCTGCAGCTTCTGCGCCTGCGACTTCAGTCGCGGTAGCCCCAGAGCCAGCCGTAGCCTGCGCTTCCTGCGCGAAACTCATCATCGGGGAGGCGGACAGGGCCGCCAGTGCCACAACTGCGATCGTCTTCTTGAACATGGGAGGCCTGCTCCGTCAGGGAAAATTCCTTTCACATGTTCTGCGGATGAACCCCTGCTGTCAAGATTTATGATTACTGTGCCCAATGATGGCCTTTGACAGGTGACGAATGGCCACGTAGATCCTGGCGTTCGAACGCTTGCGCGCGACCGGACAGTGTCTTCGCCGCGGCCTTCACGAGGTCATGGGTGTGCAGGTCTGCGAGCAATATCGGTGTGGTCATTGCGGCGGCAATGGCCAGCAACGCGGCGCGGCCATGCACGGCCAGGATATAGCCCAGCGTCTGCCCGTCACGCAGCACCCAGGCCGACGCAGCCACGCCGAGGCTGATTCCTATGATGATCTCGGATGGAGAGTGGGCTCGCAATGGCAGTCGAGAGCAGCCGATCGCAAGTGCTAGCCCTGCGCCCGCGACGGCCCAGGCCCGAAGGTGGCGACTGCGGCCGCTGGCCAGCAGCCAGAAGGCTACGGGATAGAGCGTGCTGGACATGGCGGCGTGCCCGGAGATGCCGGTGAAATTCAGATACTCCAAGCCGAAACCCCAGCCCATGAAGGCGATCTTGCTCGCCAGCGTGGTCGCGGCGACTACAATGATTGCCGTTGCCCAGCGCCACAGCAGGTGGCGGTGAGAGGTTGGCAGGAACAAGGCGAGTACAGTGGCAAGCGGAAACAAGGCGCGGCTGTCGCCGAGCGCAGACAGGCTCTCCCAGAAGGTCATCATGCGGCGACGGTATAAGTGCAGCGGGTGGATGTGCACAGAATACTGGTGCTGGACGTCCTGCAGAACGCCCCGCGCTTGGTCCATTCAGCCAGACGAGGTATCCTTTCCCGCTGCCAATGGCCCCGTAGCTCAGCTGGATAGAGCGTCCCCCTCCTAAGGGGAAGGTCGCCCGTTCGAATCGGGCCGGGGTCACCATAAATCAATGGATTGCGACATTTGGCGAGCTTGCAGGGTGTCTTGAAGCGGCAGTTGCTCCCACAGGTGCGGAATGCGGGCTCTGCGCGGAAGTTCGCTGCGCGGGTGGTGTGGGCCTCCACCCATTTCAGGCGGCCCGCAGCTTGCACTGTGGTCATTCATCCCGACTTTTGTCGCGGAGGGCGAGGAATGCGGCAATTGTGCTTGCAGCGACGCCGAGCAAGAAGCCGAGGACTATGCCGTCGAACCAACTCAAGCTCGCCACGTTGCCCCCATGCAAAGACTGATGCGCGAACAGCGTTCTGCTGCTTGTGTTGTACTGCGAAGGGGCAAAGGTATGGTCCCGGGCTTTCGCGAGCCTTTCAGAGAACAATTCGCATCTTGGTGTCGCGAATCCCAGGTGATCTGCAGCAAAAGATCTTTGCGGCTGTTCCGGGGCGCGTTCACCGCGCGGCTGACGCGGTAGGCCTCCATCACGTAGCCGGAATGGCACTGCGGCCAGGTGGCTGCCGTGTGCTGCTTCGCCCAGGTCACTACCTCCTACAAGAAGCTGGTCCGCATGACCGACCAAAAAGCAAGGTCCCCGCGCGAACGAGCGCCTGCTTGGCGTTGAGGTTTTCCAAGAACCAAGCTGTGCTACTTCACGATAGTAATTGGCACATATGCCGGTGAGTGAGCCTTAACCTAATTCAAGGCCGAAGTGGCTTCGACGAATCCGCCGGGAGCGCGTGAGCAGCGACGCGTCGGCGCCCAGTCCGAACGATTCAGGCAGATCGTTGCTGCGTTCGCAGGATCTGCAACCGCCGGTCGTATCCTTCCGGCCTTGCTTCCTAGGCACAACAACCAATCCTTCTGCACCGCTCCCGTTCCCTCTGGCGGGGGGGGGGGGGGGGCAGTTGGGCGACATCTGGGTGTTGCGGTGAATCGAAAAGGCTTCGACCTTCGCGACATTCAAGAGCTGGGGCTACTCCGAGCGGACACCACATAGGGTGACGGCCTCGATGTAGCGAGCCTGCCGACGCTTCAGGAACTTGCTGTAGAACTTGATCTCGCTCCCGCCTCCAGTCTGGGGGGTGATCTCAACAAACTCCGCCGGGACCCCGCCATTGGAGGTCGATACGGAGTAGCCATCTGTACGGGGCTCAATCACGTACTGCCACCGCGATCCTCCGATGCTCACCTCTCCCCAGGCATCGCGGACACAAGTAGCGGCAGCCAAGGGCTCCTGACTGGACGAGAAAGCTGCTGCAGGTCCAGTACTTCGCATGCCGCCAACGGATGTGCAGGCAGCCAGCAGCAGAAGTGTGATCCCGGCTGTTGCCATCCCGAGATGTTGAGTCATTCCGTGCATGCGGCAGCTCCATTGGAAGTGCGGAACTGTGACGCAATCATGAGAAGGCTACAACAGTGTAGTCGTGAGGTCGGTCTGCTGCCGGCAGTGATCTCGCCCAAGGCAAGGGAGCCGATAGGGTCGTGGGTGAGGGCGGAGCAGTAGTAGATGCAGCCCAGTGCTTGGGCGGAATGGCCCCAAGCCGGTCCTATTCACTTCATAAGCCATTGATTGAACGCGCAGAGAAATCCCCGCCCTAAGGGGAGGGGCGCCCGTTCGAATCGGGCTGGGCTACCGGACTCAGGGCGTTGGAACAGGTTCCGTCTGGTGGCGCCGGTTCGGCGCATCCCCGCCGCACAGAGACTCGACGCACTGCAAGAGGCCGCGATCGCGGCTGCCTGATGCCGCACATGTTGGCCATGAGATGAGATCAGGGCGCTTCTCGCAAGCGCGCTGCATCTGCTGAAAACAGCGTACATTGAGCGAACATCCGTTCTCGTCGCATGGAGGAACGGATATGCGGAATCGGATGCTGATGATCTTGTTGATGGGCAGTCTCGCTGGCTGTTCTCCCAGCGAGGAGGAGCTTGAAAAAGAGAAGACTGAGGCAATCAGAGCCGCAGTTGAGGCGGGTGTTCGCAAGGCATTGAAGGATCCTGATTCGGCAAGGATCACGGTCCGCCAAGTATTCGCACTCTATGACGGTACGGTCGCTTGCGGAACTGTGAATGCAAAGAACAGCTTCGGCGGCTATACGGGCGAGATGAAATTCGACATCGGCATCAACCCTGATGGAAGCCCCGCCGCGCCAACCATTGCGAATGATGAGATGAGCAATGCGGTGTTCGCAGCCATGTGCGATTTCCAGAAGGAATATGCTGCGCGCCCGGGAAATGCCGGGAAACCCTCAACGCCAGACCAGAGGAAGCAGCTCATCACTGCGTATGAAAAGCGGGTGCGAGAGGTAGTTCAAGAAGTGGCCTCCAAAAGGTAGAACGCACGCGTTTGGATCAGCTGCCAACCCGCCGTGAGGCGGGTTATCTGTTCTTCCGGAGGATGCCGGTCGGCGGTTGGAATCGGACCGAGGTTCCCGCCACCGCATGCCACGCACTTATCCGGCTTCTACAACAACCCCAGCCCACCCAGCACCGCCGCCACCTCCTCGCGCTCGCCGCCCCGCAGCCCCTGCAACGGCAGTGGCAGGCAGTCCTCGCCGCACAACCCCAGCAGCGCCGCCGCGCAGGCCATGACGCGAATCCCGCCAAACCGGTCATACAACGACCACAGCGGCGCCAGTCGTGCAGAGAGGGCCATGGCACCTTCGGCATCGCTGTTACCCACGGCCCGCACGATCTGCAGCGCAACCTCGGGGAACAGTCCGGCAGTTATCGAATACCAGCCGTCGCACCCCGCCAGCAGTCCACGTACGGCCGACGCGTCACCACTGACGCCCAGCGTCACATGCGCGGGAACGCACGCGCGGAATGCAGCAACGCGCGCGGCCGCCTCAGCCGGATCATCTGCGAGGCGCGGGATCTTGATCGAAGCGATGTTGGGCAATGCGGCGATGCGGCCATGCAACGCATCGGTGAAGCGGAAATGCGTGGTGCCCGGATTGTCGTAGACGCAGATCGGCGTGCGCACCGCTGCGCATACGGTTTCGAACAGCGCTTGCACCTCATGATCCTTCAGGGGTTGGTAAGACACGGGGGCGAGCAGCAGGCCTGCAGCACCTGCATCCTCCGCATCCAGCGCCAGTGCCAGCACATCGCGGGTGCGCAGTGCACCGATTCCGGCGATCACCGGTACGCCCCCGGCATGCGCGAGTGCTTCGCGCAGCACCCGCTTGCGCTCGGGCTTTTCAAGATAGGCGTAGCTACCCGTAGAGCCCAGGACGCCCATTGAATCAACACCGGAATCAGCCAGGCGCTCGATCAGTTGCGCAAATGCCCGAAAGTCGATGCCGGCTTCAGAGAGCGGAGTCAGGGGAAACGCGCTGAGGCCATTGAACATGGGATCTCCCGGAACTGGAATGGGCTGGGTGCCGCCGCGCCTGGGGCGTGGCGGCTGGACGCGTGGAATTGTTTATTGTCCTATGACAAAACTCAAGTGCCGTCGTGCAGCGTGTTTGCCCGGTGCAAATGGCGCACCATGAATGTCATGGAACCCAGCCTTCGCCCCGTCCAGCCTTCGAACTACGCCACCGTCGCCAGCTGGCCCGAATCCTCCGGGGCCACCCAGCGCTGGGCGGGCCCGGGTGTGCCGTTTCCACTACCACCGGAGTGGTTCGCGCAGGTGCTTGAGCTCGAGGTGCGCCCGGGCTGGGTGCTGCTGGACGAGCAGGGTGTTTGTGTTGGATTCGGCCAGTACTGGATGACCGGCACCGGCACCGCGCACCTGGGCCGCATCATTGTTTCCCCACTGGCACGCGGGCGCGGCCTTGGCCGGCTGCTCGTTCAGTCCTTGAGTGCACAGGCGCTGCGCGAAAGCGGTATCCAACGCCTCACTCTGCGCGTCTATCGTGACAACACGGCCGCCGTGGCCCTGTACCGCGATCTCGGTTTCCAGCAGGTTGAAGCGCCCTCAACGCCGGAACTTCTGTTCATGCAGCGCACGTCGGGCTGAATCCTGTTCAAGCCGGTGTGGCGGCCTGCAGGGCACACCATTGCTCCCGGGTGATGCGGCTGATGTGCTCGGTACGGTAGTCGCCAAGGAAGCTGTTGAACTTGTTCACTTCGGTATGGTGATGCTGGAAACCGCATTTGCTCTGCGCGGTGAGCGATTGCAGGTTATCAGCGAAGTAACCGCACCACAGCGCTTCCAGCTCCAGCTGCAGGAATGCATGCCGCATCACTTCGCGCACCGCTTCGGGGACCAGCCCGCGGCCCCAGTACGGTACGCCGATCCAGTAGGCGATCTCGCCTTCGCGGTCGCTGATCTCGAAGTTGCTGTCAGCGCCGATCAGGATGCCGACACAGCCGATGGCGCGGCCGTCTTCGCGGTTCTGCAGAGCGTAGACCTCCGGTTGGTTGAAGACGGTGCGGATGATTTCGGTACTTTCCTCGACACTGGTGTGCACCGGCCAACCGGCGATCGGACCCACGCGCGGGTCGCGGGCGTACTCGTACAGATCGGCGGCGTCGGTGTCTCGCCAGGGGCGAAGAATCAAGCGTTCGGTGTACAGCTGCATGGCAATTCCAGAAGAAGAAAGGACGTTCAGACTAGGCCCCGGAGCATCGCGGGCACAGGGCTGGACCTTGATGATTTCGGCACTTTTCACAACAGGGCACGAAGGCTCGCTATGCTGTGTCCCGGAATACAGCCGGATCGGCCCATGGACCGCGTACCGCAGCTTCTGGACCAGGACGAATCCATGCGACTTGAGGTCAGTACGCTGGCCGAAGGGCAGGGCGTCCCGTTGTCGTTCGGTCACGCCTATCTGGCGGTACTGGTATGCGTCTCGGGGCGCGCGCGCTTTGCACTGAATTTTCGTGAAGTAGCGGTGCAGCGTCATGATGTGCTGGTGCTGGCAGAGGACACGCTGGCGCTGCTGCGGCATCGCTCGCGCGGCTTCCTGGCGATGGTCTGCCTGATGCCCAAAGCGCTGGCATCGGAGGTGGCCTATGTGTTGCCCAATGCGCTGTTCCAGTTCCTGCACGAACAGCCGCACTGCCGGCCATCACCGTTGGATGTGCCGTTGCTGCAGGGATGGTTGCAGCTGATGATGGACGCGCAGCACAACGGTGGACGGCATCGCCACGTGATGCTGCGCAATCTGCTGCAGAGTTTCTTCCTGAAGATGGCCACGTTGCTGCCGAAGCAGAAGCGGGCGCCCGCGCAGGTCAGCCGACGCGAGCGCCTGGCCTGGAGCTTCTGGGAGCTGGTCGGGCAGCGCAGCACGCGCCAACGTGACGTGCAGTCCTACGCCGAGGCGCTGTGCATCACCCCGTTCTATCTTTCGCAGCTGACCCGCGAGTGCTTCGACGAGACGCCGAAGGCGTTGATCGACCGTCAGGTGGTGCTGGAGATCAAGGCACTGCTCACCTACAGCGAATTGCCGATCGGTCGCATCGCCGAGCGCCTGTGTTTCGAGGATGCGTCCTACCTGTGTCGCTACTTCCGGCGGCATACCGGTCAATCGCTGACTGGCTACCGCCGGGCGGGGCAGGGTGGCACTAATGTGATACGAACAGCGGCGCCGGTACTTCGGCGAGCAGATCCTCGGTGACTCCGCCGAGCACGCGCTCGACCACCCGGCTGCGGCTGTAAGGGCCCAGCACCAGCAGGTCTGCGTCGGCATCGAGTACGTGCTGGCGGATGGCTGCGGCAACGCCGCCCTGGCTCGAGCTGATCGTCTGGATCTCCACTTCAACGCCATGCCGCGATAGATGCTGGGCCATCTCTGTGCCGGGTGTGGCCTCGGCCTTGGGCGTGTCGACCATCAGCAGGTGCACCGCTTGTGCACGTGCGAGCAGGGGCAGCGCATCGGCCACCGCGCGACGTGCCTGCTTGCTGGCATTCCAGGCCACCACAATGCGATGGCCTACCTGATCGCCTTGCCAATGCGGCGGCACCAACAGCATCGGCACGCCGGTCTGGCGCAGCGTGCCCAGCGGGTGCCAGCCAGAAGGGGCGCCGGGCGTGCGCGGATAGCCGGCGATGATCAGGTCGCAGTACAGCGACTGCAGGGCCAGGTCGGCGCCGCCCAGATAGTCCGAGACGATGCGCAGTTCGGTGCTGATCTGCAGCGGCTCGGACACGGCACGCAGGTTCTGCATCAGCTGTGCGGTGCAGGCGGCATCCGCGCGCGCCTCATGGTCGAGTGCGGCGGCGATGCCGGCGCCGCGCGCGAAGCCGTTGGCGATGTCGGTGGGATGCTGGGCGGTGGAGACTGCGACCAGATGCGCCTGCTGCGCCTGCGCCAGATGGGCGGCGATGTTGAGAACGCGGTTCCCGGTGTCGCTGGCGTCGAACAGTACAGCGATATCGCGTAGTGGATGCAGCATGGCGTTGTCTCCTTCGATGCCTGTGACGCGTTCCCTGTCGCGCACCGACCCGGGCGCACCGGACGCACACCCGTTTTAGCGCATTGGTGATTCGGATGAATCATCCGTGATTCAGTTTATTAATTGATGATTCATGCTAGCGTGAGGGTGAACCCACACCTCAGCGCTTTCATGCGACCTGCCGCAGCACGCACCCGCCGCGACCTGCACCACGCCCTGGCAGCCACCCTGGTCAGCCATCCGCGCTGCACGCTCAGCGAACTGGCGCAGGGGGCAGGCATCAGCCGGGCCACGCTGTATCGGTTTGCACCAACACGTGAAGCGATAGACGAAGCACTGTTCGCCGCAGGCTTCGAGCGTCTGGAAGCGGCGGCGGTCTGGTTCGACGAGGGCGGTGATGCACGCCACGTGCTGGAGCAGGTCACCGCCACGCTGCTGGCGGACTGGGAACTGGTGACGCTGCTGTTCGCGCGGATGATGGAAGAGCAGCAGCGCCAGGGCGACCTGCATCTGCTGCCGGAGCGCTGGGCGCCGATCGGCGAGCGCTTCGAGGCCTTTTTCCTGCGTGGTCAGGCGGCCGGAGAGTTCAACGTCGGTTTCACCGCAGTGTGGCTCGCGGACTTCTACTGGACCTGTTTCTACGGCATCACCTGGTCACTCGCACGTGGTCGGCTGGCGCCGGCCACGGCGGCCTCCACGCTGCTCGCGTCGTTCCAGCGGGGGGCGATGAAGGATTGACCGCAGGGGCTTGCGGCCGGGGCGCCGTGGCTTACGCCTGCTTCAACAACTGCACCAGCTGGCGCAGCCGATACGGCTTGGGCAGGAACTCCACCTGTTCCGGCAGCGGCGGCAGCTGCGAGCGCGCATAACCGGACGACAGGATCATCCGCGCCTGCGGTTGTTCGCGCGCCACATGCTCGCTCAGCTCGATGCCGGACATGCCGTTGGGCATGCTGACGTCGCTGAACACCACGTCGAAACGTGCTTCGCCCTTTAGCAGGGCGGCGGCCTCATGCGCGTCGGCGGTCGTGGCCACGTCGATGCCGAGGTCGCGCAGGGCCAGGCCGATCATTTCACGCAGATCGGTCTGGTCTTCCACCATCAATACGCGGATCGGGTCATCGGTCATCGGCAGGGTCCTCCATTGCGGGGAGCAGCAGGCTGACCGTGGTGCCGACACCGGGCGTGGTGGACACGTCGACGAAGCCGCCGCTCTGGGTAGTGAATCCGAACACCTGGCTCAGGCCCAGGCCGCTGCCTTTGCCGATGTCCTTGGTGGTGAAGAACGGCTCGGTCGCCCGTTCGGCGATGTCGGCCGCCATGCCGTGGCCTTCATCGCAGACGCTGAGGGTGACATAGCCACGTTGCAGCGTGGAGTCCGCATCCGGGTCGAGGCGATGCTCCAGCGCGGTGCCGATCAGGATGCGGCCGCCTTCAAGGGTAGCATCCGCGGCATTGGCGACCAGATTGGCCAGCGCCGTCTGCAGCTGCAGCGCATCGGTGTTGATGGCAGGCAGGCCCGGCGCCAGTTGGGCATCCAGCACCACCGTGGGCGGGCAGGCGCGTTGCAGGTCCGGCAGCCATTGCCGTATCAGCGCATTGATATCCAGTGGTTCGCGGATCAGGGTCTGGCCGGTGCTGAAGGCCAACAGCTGACGGGTCAGCAGCGCACCACGATCGGTCGCAGTCTGCGCCGCATCAAGCAGCTCGGCGGCGCGTGCATCGTCACCGTTCACGCGCAGCGACAGCAGGTCCAGCGCGTTGCCGATGGTGGTCAGCAGGTTGTTGAACTCGTGCGACAGCCCGCGGCTGAGCCGGCCGACGGTCTCGAACTGCTGGGTATTGCGCAGTGCACGCTGGGCATCGCGCAGCAGCCGCTGTGCCTGCCACTGCTCGGTGATGTCGCGTGTGATCTTGACGAAGCCGAGCAGCTCGCCCGCTTCGACCACCGGCTCGATGACCACGCTGGCTCGGAACGACGAGCCATCACGGCGAACCCGCCAACCTTCACTGGCGACATGGCCATGTTGCGCCGCGAGGCGGAGCAGGCGCTGCGGTTCGCCGGCTTCGCGTTCGGCAGCCAGATAGAAACGGCCAAAGTGCGTGCCCACCACGTCATCGGCTGAATAGCCCTTGATGCGCTCGGCACCCGGGTTCCAGCTGCAGACGACGCCATCAGGATCAAGCAGGTACAGCGCATGGTCGCGCACGCTGTCGATCAGCAGTCGCAGTTGGCGGGAAGGGTCCGTCAGCACGGACGTCGTAGAAGCAGCTGCGTCCACGTGGAAATGAGCATTACCCCTGGGAGGGACGTGAAGCTAGGCAGTGCAGTGTGAAGGGTGCGTGCAGGCGCGGCACGTGCCAATGGTCCTGTGCGGCTGAATGCGACACAGAGTACCATCACCCACCCTCTGTGTTCTGGAACCGACCTGCATGCGTCCTGGTGCGACTACGCGTGACCGCTGGATCTGGATGACCTCCGCCGTACTGCTGGCAGCGACCATCGCGTTGGAACTGGTGGTTCCGCTGGGCTATGCCGTTTGGCTGGCGTACTTCCTCGCTGTTGGCGTCACGCTGTTCCAGCGCAGTGCGCGCGCGCCGTTCATCGTGGCCGTCGTCGCCTGCGTCCTGTTGATCATTGGCTACAACGTCGCTCCGGCCAGCTCCAACTCGGCGTTCTCGTTCGTCAACCGAAGCATCGGTGGCTGTGCGTTCCTGATGATCGCGTTGATCGTCTCCCGCGCCATCCAGGCGCGGCGCGAAGCGATGCGGGCGCTGTGGCTGCAGCAAGCCGAGAACGCGGTGGCGATGAGCCTGCGCGGTGACCTGGGTCCGGAGCAGATCGCCGAGGCCGCGGCAACCAGCCTGGGGGCCCAGCTGCAGGCGGATGTCGCCGCCGTCTACCGCCTGGAAGGCGGGCGGCTGCAGCTGACCGGCGGGCTGGCATTGCCGTCCGGCATGCCGGCGTCGCTGGCATTGCAGGAGGGCGTGGCCGGGCAGGTGGCGCGGGATGAACGCATCCGCCACCTGCACGGGGGCGACGATGCGGTGCTTGAACTTCAGACCAGCCTGGGGCGCTTGCCGGTGCGCGAGCGCATCCTGGCGCCGATCAGCAGCGATGGTGCGGTCGTGGGCATCATTGAGCTGGGACGCACCCGTGCCGGCGAACAGGATCGACTCGATGTCGAGCTGCTGGAGCGATGTTCAGAGACCATCGGCATGGCGCTGCGGGCCTCCCTGCTGCGCGCGCAGCTGGTTGTTCTGCTGGAAGAGTCGCAGCGCCAGGGCGAGGAACTGCAGGCCCAGCAGGAAGAGCTGCGCGTGGCCAATGAGGAACTGGAAGAGCAGAGCCGCAGCCTGCTGCAGTCGCAGAGCCATCTGGAAGAACAGCAGGCCGAGCTGGAACAGAGCAACGTCCAGCTGGAAGAGCGAACCCACGAGCTGGAGGCGCAGAAGCAGGCGCTGCTGGTCGCGCAGAGCCAGCTGGTGCGCAACAGCAACGAGCTGGCCGCTACCTCGCGCTACAAGTCCGAATTCCTGGCCAATATGTCGCACGAGCTACGCACGCCGCTGAACAGCTCGCTGATCCTGGCCAAGCTGCTGGCCGACAACAAGGACGGCACGCTCACCGAAGAACAGGTGAAGTATGCGCGCGCGATCCTTTCGTCCAACAACGACCTGCTGGCGTTGATCAACGACATCCTGGACCTGTCGCGCATCGAGGCCGGCCACGTCGAGCTGGCCGATGAAGTGGTGGTGACGGACAGCGTGCTGCAGCGCCTGCGCGAGACCTTCGAGCCGATGGCGCGGCAGAAGGGCCTGGTGCTGCAGATCGAGGCCGATGCGCTGGCGCCGAGCCAGCTGGTGGTCGACAGCCAGCGCCTGCAGCAGATCCTGAAGAACCTGCTGGCCAATGCGGTGAAGTTCACCGAGCATGGAAAGGTCAGCCTGCACGTGCGTGCGGGCGGCCAGGGCCGCATCCGGTTCGAGGTCTGCGACAGCGGTATCGGCATTGCCCGAGAGCAGCTGCAGGTCATCTTCGAGGCATTCCGCCAGGCCGATGGCAGCACCCGCCGCCGCTACGGTGGCACCGGCCTGGGGCTGTCGATCTCGCGCGATCTGGCCGAGCGCATGGGCGGCAGCATCCAGGTCGACAGTGAACCGGGCCGCGGCAGCTGCTTCATCCTGGAACTGCCGTTGCAGGGTGCGCCCGCATCGAACGCCACTGACAACTCCGTGGCGCCCGTGGCGGCGCCGGCCATGGCCGCTGTGCCGGCGATGCCGGTACCTGCAACGGCTGCGGTGGCGCCGACCACGACGGTGCCCAGCGTGGCCGATGACCGCGGTCGTCGCCAACGCGCTGGCCGCTTGATCCTGGCCGTTGAGGACGACGCCACGTTCGCCGAAGCGCTGGTGGCCCTGGCCCATGAACTGGACTTTGACTGCGTGGTGGCCGGAACCGCCGAAGAGGCGCTGACCCTGGCCAGCGAACTGCGCCCGAACGGCATCCTGCTCGATATCGGCTTGCCGGACGTGTCCGGCCTGAGCGTGCTGGAGCGGCTGAAGCGCAACCCCGATACCCGGCATATCCCGGTGCACGTGGTCTCGGCGATGGACCGCAGCCAGGTGGCGCGCGAGCTGGGCGCGATTGGTTTCGCGATCAAGCCGACCACGCGCGAGCGTCTGGTGTCGGCCATCGAGCAGCTGGAGCAGACCAGCCAGCGCGACGTGCGGCGTCTGCTGATCGTCGAGGACGACAGTGAGCTGCGCCACAACCTGGAACTGCTGCTGGGCCGTGATCAGCTGCAGATTGTCGCGGTGGGCACTCTGGCCGGTGCGCTGGAGCAGCTCAGCACGGTCACGTTCGACTGCATGGTGATGGACCTGTCGCTGCCCGACGGCAGCGGCTACGACCTGCTCGAGCACATGGCCGGCAACGATGACGTCGGCTTCCCGCCGGTGATCGTCTATACCGGTCGCGCGCTCGGCCGCGAGGAAGAGCAGCGCCTGCGCCGCTATTCAAAGAGCATCATCATCAAGGGCGCCCGTTCGCCTGAGCGCCTGCTGGATGAAGTGACCCTGTTCCTGCACAGCGTCGAGGCCAGCCTGCCGACCGACCAGCAGCGCCTGCTGCGCGAGGCGCGCCGTCGCGACACCGTGCTCGATGGACGCACCGTGCTGCTGGCCGAGGATGACGTGCGCAACATCTTCGCGCTGTCCAGCGTGCTCGAGCCGCTGGGCGTGACGCTGGAGATCGCGCGCAACGGCCAGGAAGCGGTGGATCGCCTGGCCGAGCGCGACGTCGACCTGGTGCTGATGGACATCATGATGCCGGAGAAGGATGGCCTGGCCGCGATGCGCGAGATCCGCGCGCAGCGTCACCTGCAGGACCTGCCGATCATCGCGCTGACCGCCAAGGCGATGCCCGATGATCGTGAGCGCTGCCTGCAGGCCGGTGCCAACGACTACATCGCCAAGCCCATCGACGTCGACAAGCTGGTCTCGCTGTGCCGGGTCTGGTGCTCGCGGCAATGAACGAACAGGCCCTGTTCGACCTGGAACTGAAGGTCCTGCTGGAGGCGCTGTACCAGCGTTACCACTACGATTTCCGCAGTTATGCGGTGTCATCGCTGCGCCGGCGCATGCGTCAGGCGATGCAGCGCTATGAGTGCGAACGGCTGGTCGACCTGCAGTACCGGCTGCTGCACGAGCCGGAACTGTTCGCCCAGGCCATGCAGTTCTTCACCGTGCAGGTCTCGGAGATGTTCCGTGACCCCGCGTACTTCCGTGAGCTGCGCGAGCAGGTGGTGCCGGTACTGCGCACCTATCCCTCGGTGAAGTTGTGGGTGGCCGGTTGCAGCACCGGCGAGGAAGTGTGGTCGCTGGCGATCCTGCTGCACGAGGAAGGCTTGCTTGATCGCAGCATCGTCTATGCCACCGACATCAATCCGGCCGCGCTGGCCACTGCCGAGGCGGGTGCCTATGGCATTGACCGGATGGCCCAGTTCAGCCGCAACTATCTGGCGGCCGGCGGCACGGCGTCGCTGTCCGACTATTACGCCACGGCGTACGACGGTGCGGTGTTCGACCGCCAGCTGCGCCGCAACGTGGTGTTCGCCGACCACAGCCTGGCCACCGATACCGTGTTCTCCGAAGTGCACCTGGTGTCGTGCCGCAATGTGCTGATCTATTTCAACCGCGATCTGCAGGACCGCGCGGTGGGCCTGTTCCGTGAGGCGCTGGTGCATCGAGGCTTCCTTGGCCTGGGCAGCAAGGAGTCGCTGCAGTTCGGGTGCCACCATGACGCCTTCGAAGTCTGTTCGCGTGAGCATCGCCTGTACCGGAAGGTGGCCTGATGACGCTGCAGGCGCGTCCAGCCGTGCTGGTGATCGGCGCGTCCGCCGGTGGCGTGGCCGCCCTGCAGGCGGTGCTTGGTGCACTGCCGGGCACGCTGCCGGTACCGGTACTGGCCGTGCTGCACCTGCCGCGTGACCGTACCAGCCGCATCGCCGAGGTGCTGGCGCCGTACTGCGCGTTGCCGGTGCGCGAAGCCGAAGACAAGCAGCCGTTGCGGCCGGGTACGGTCACGTTCGCGCCTCCGGATTACCACCTGCTGGTGGAGGACGAGGGGTCGGTGGCGTTGTCGGTGGATGCGCCGGTGCTGTTTTCCCGTCCGGCCATCGATCCACTGTTCGACTCCGCTGCTGCAGTGTTCGGCGGGCAGGTATTGGCCCTGCTGCTGACCGGTGCCAGCAGCGATGGCAGTGAAGGCGTGGCTGCGGTGCGCGCCGCCGGTGGCCGTGCCTGGCTGCAATGTCCCGAGGAGGCCGAGGCGTCGATGATGCCGGCTTCCGCCCTGCAGCATGCCGGCGCCGATGCCGTGCTGCCCCTTGAACTGATGTGTCGCCGCCTGAAGGAGTTGTTTGCATGAACCTGTTGCCACCGGACCCTGCGCAGCCGCAGACCCCGGTCAACCTGCTGATCGTCGATGACGTGCCGCAGAACCTGGTAGCCATGCAGGCCCTGCTGCAGCGAGAAGGGGTCAACCTGCTGCTGGCCGGCTCGGGTGCGCAGGCGCTGGAGCTGCTGCTCGAGCACGAGGTTGCATTGGCCCTGCTTGACGTGCACATGCCGGAGATCGATGGCTTCACCCTGGCCGAACTGATGCGCGGTTCGCATCGCAGCCGCGACGTGCCGATCATCTTCCTGACCGCCTCCCCGGATGATCCCCTGCGCGTGTTCAAGGGCTACGAGAGCGGCGCGGTCGATTTCCTGCACAAGCCGGTGGCGCCGCAGGTAATCCTGAGCAAGGTCAATGTCTTCATCGAGCTGTACCAGCAGCGGCAGCTGCTGAAGGCGCGCAACGAGGCGCTGGAGCGTGCGCTCAAGCTCAACGAGACGATGGCAGCGGTGCTGACCCACGACCTGCGTACGCCGCTGTCGGCCATCCTGCTGTGTGCCGACAAGCTGGCGCTGGATCTTCCCGAAGACAACACTGGCGCGCAGCAGACGCTGCAGTACCTGGAGGCCAGCACCCTGCGCATGGCACGCATGGTCGAGCAGTTGCTGGACTTCTCGCGGATCCGCAGCGGCGGCCTGCGCCTGCAGGCCAGTGCCTGCGACCTGGCCGACGTGACCCGCGCGGTGGTGGCTGAGGCGGGCAGTGCGCATGGGGCAGGCCGGATCCATCTGGACATGCACGGTGATACGCGGCTGCAGGGCGATCTGGACCGTCTCGGCCAGGTTGCCGCCAATCTGGTCGGTAATGCGCTGACCCACGGCAGCGAGGCGAGGGTGGAGGTGGACGGGCGCGACCCCCGCAGCGTGCTGTTGCGTGTGAGCAACGCCGGCCGGATCGACGACGCGCTGCTGCCGCGGTTGTTCGAGCCGTTCAAGGCCAGCTTCCACCAGAGCAAGGGCCTGGGGCTGGGTCTGTACATCGTCGATCAGTTCGTGCGCGCGCATGGGGGGCGTATCGCCGCGCGCAACGAGGCCGGGCAGGTGGTCTTCGAAGCCCTGCTGCCGAGGCGCGTCGAGGGGCTGCCTGCAGCAGCAACCTGAATTCTTCAGGAAACGCCCGCGGGTGTTGAGACGGACTCGTCCGCAACTGCTACCGTGGGTGTACATCCTGTCAAGGAAGCACCATGCCACTGCGTGCCATCGCCTATGTCAGCCAGGCGCTGCCGGATCTTTCCGCTGAACGGTTGCGGGCGCTGGTCGACGATGCAGCCCGCTTCAACAAGATGGCGGGCGTGACCGGTGTGCTGCTGCATGACGGCGGGCGATTCCTGCAGTACATCGAGGGGCCGCCGGACGGTATCGATTCGGTCTATGAGCGCATCCTGCAGGCCGGCAGCCATGTCGACATCATCGAGCTGGCGCGCGGCCGCCTCGGCCAGCGCCAGTTTCCGTACTGGTCGATGCGCGCGTTGCCGGTGGAAGAGGCGCTGCTGCGCCAGCTGTCATCCAGCGACTGGTCGGGTTTTACCCGTGCTCTCCAGGGTGATCGTTCCGCGCCGACGCCGGTGGATCTGCTCGACAACGTCGTGCAGCCAGTCCTGCACGCCGGCTGAGCGTCAACGCGAGGTGCCGCCGCAGTAGGCGGCATGCAGCGCCTGCAGCACGCCCAGTGCGGGCCCTTCAATCACGCGGTAGTGGATCGCCTGCGCTTCGCGCCGGGTCGCGACGATGTCCAGTTCGCGCAGCACCGCCAGATGCTGTGACAGCGCTGATGCGCTGAGTCCGGTCAGTGCCTGCAGTTCCGGCACCGGCGCCTCACCTTCGACCAGGCGGCATAGCACGCGCAGCCGCGCAGGATGGGCCAGGCTCTTGAGCAGGGCTGCAGCCTGCGAGGCGTGCTCGGCCATGGCGGCGCTGTCGAGCGGGGGGCGGGCCATGGTTGACCTGTTGATTTAGAAAAAGCTAATTTAGAAAAAGCTAAATCAAAAGGCAAGCGAATGTACGGAATGGGCGGAGGCAGGTCATGACCCTGCCGTGGGCCGCGGTGGCGGGGGGCGCGGTGATCGGTGCGGCGGCGGTGGTGCTGCTGGCAACCACGGGCCGGGTGGCCGGCATCAGTGGCATCGCTGCTGGCAGTGTGCGTGCCGCGCCAGGTGAGCGAGGTTGGCGCTGGGCGTTCCTGCTTGGCCTGCTGGCTGCTGCAGGGTTGGTGCTGTGGTGGCAGGCCGCGCCAGGGCAAGCGCCCCGCGCCCTGCTGCGTGATGCCTTGCCGGCGTGGCAGCTGGTCGGTGCCGGCCTGCTGGTCGGCTTCGGTACGCGGTTGGGCAATGGCTGCACCAGTGGTCACGGGGTCTGCGGCCTGGCCCGCGGCTCAAAGCGGTCGCTGCTGGCGGTGCTGGTGTTCATGGCCTGCGCGATGCTGACCACGTTCCTGATCCGTCACGGCGGAGGCTTGGCATGAGCCGCGCGATGGTGGCCGCCGGTGCGGCAGGCGCGCTTTTCGGCGCAGGCCTGGCGTTGGCCGGCATGACCGATCCGCGCCGCATCCTCGGTTTCCTCGACATCGCCGGCGATTTCGATCCCACCTTGGCCTGGGTGCTGGCCTCTGCACTGCTGGTCAGCGCGGTTGGCCAGCGCTGGGTGCTGCGGCGCGCGCGTCCGTCCTGCGCAACGCGCTTCCAATTGCCCGCTGCGCGCGGTGTCGATCTGCGCCTGGTGCTGGGCGCGGCGTTGTTCGGCATCGGCTGGGGCTGGGCAGGCTATTGCCCGGGCCCTGCCATCGCCGGGCTGGCGGTGGGATCGCGCGAGGCGCTGTGGTTCGTGCCGGCGATGCTTGCAGGTTTCTGGCTGCACGATCGCGCGGTCCGCTGAGGCTTCACCGCTGTGTCACCCTGCATGGGGTCATATCCATGGATCACGGGGAAAGGAGCGCAACAACATGGCACGGATGAAGTGGAAGGAAAAGGCACTGCTTGCGGTCGCACTGGCCGCCGCAGCGGCACCAGCGCTGGCCTGCACGCGTGCGGTGTACCTGGGCGACAACGGCGATGTGATCACCGCGCGCTCGATGGACTGGAAGGTCGATGTGGCGACCAATCTCTACGTGCTGCCGCGCGGTATCGCACGCAGCGGCCAGGCTGGCCCGAAGTCGCTGGCGTGGACCGCGCGCTACGGTTCGGTGGTGGCCACCGGCTACGACGTATCGACCACCGATGGCATGAACGAAAAGGGCCTGGTGGCCAACCTGCTGTGGCTGGTCGAGTCGGAGTATCCGCAGCAGCGAGGCAACAAGCCGGGCCTGGCCATCTCGCTGTGGGCGCAGTATGTGCTGGACAACTTCGCCACCGTGGAAGAGGCGGTCACCGCGTTGAAACGCGAGCCGTACGCGATCGTCACCGACAAGGTGCCCGGCGAAGATCGACAGGCGACGCTGCACCTGTCGCTGTCCGATGCCACCGGCGACAGCGCCATCGTCGAGTACATCGGCGGTCGCCAGGTGATCCACCATGACCGGCGCTATCAGGTGATGACCAACTCGCCGATCTTCGAGCAGCAGCTGGCCCTCAACAGTTACTGGCAGCAGATCGGCGGCACGGTGATGCTGCCGGGTACCAACCGCTCCGCTGACCGTTTCGCGCGCGCCTCGTTCTACATCAACGCCATTCCCAAGGCCGAGGATCCGGTGGTGGCGCTGGCCAGTGTGTTCAGCGTGATCCGCAACACCTCGGTGCCGTATGGCATCACCACGCCGGGCGAGCCGAACATCTCATCCACACGCTGGCGCACCGTGGCTGACCACAAGCGACGGCTGTACTTCTTCGAGTCGGCGCTGACCCCGAACACGTTCTGGGTCGACCTGAACAAGGTCGATTTCGGTGGCAAGGTACTCAAGCTCGATCTCGGCCCGGACCAGCGCAATACCTTCGCTGGCGATGCACTGGGCCACTTCGTGCCCAGCGCACCGTTCACCTTCCTCGGCGTCGACGGTTAGTTCGACGCCTGGCTGGAGGCCGGGTAGACCGCCTGGATCGTGCAGCTGCCGCGGGTGTACTGCGGCAGCGGCGCGATCCCGTCATGGCGCAGGTCGCCTGCTTCGAACCCGGCGGTCGTGACCCGGTCGCCGGGATTGCCGCAGATCAGGCCATTCTGCAGGCCGGAGTGGAAGCTGAGCTGTGGCGCACGATCGAGCTGGCGGCAATGGCTGCCGAGTTCGACCCGGTAGTAGCGATGGCCACCATTACGGTGCGGATTGGTCTCCACCAGCATGCCCTGCGGGTCGGAGGACCAGGCGCGCACGTTGCGCGTGGCAAAGCAGTAGGACGGCGAGCCGCCGAAGCTGCGGCGTACCTCCTTGCGTTCGCGGATGGTCACGGCGGGCAGGGTGGCCGTGCGCAGGCGGTCGCTGTCGCGGGCGACGCTGGCGTAGTCACGATCCTGCAGCGGGGTGACCGCGCTGATGGCGCATCGGCGGCCGTCGACCACGACGCGTTCGCTGGGGCGGCCGCAGGCCCAGCCGGCGGGGGCTTCCAGCTTCAACGAGGTGGCACCGCGGACGCCGGGACAATCTTCGTTGAAGTCGATCCGATAGGCCTGGCCGGAGGCGGCGCGCAGTGCGATCGAGCGCGGTGATGCCTGCTCCACTTCCTGTACGCCGACAGCGTCCATGCAGTGCGGAGCCGGTGGTGTACGCTCCTGTGCGGAGGCCGAAGCTGCGAGCATCAGGCCGAGGCTGGTGGCGAGCACCAGGGACACCTGCTGATGGGTCATGTCCTGCACTCCCTGCGTTGGATGACGGATCGACTATAGCAGCGGTTTGCACGGCCGTTGTTACACGCGCACACTGCACGGATGGGCGCCATCTTCCATCTGCGGCACTACGGGCAGGCCACTGGCCTGGACCGCCATGACTACGCGCAGTGGGTGCTGCCGCTGCAGGGTGAGCTGCACTTCGAGATGGAGGGGCGCGGCGGTCGGCTGGACCTACTGCAGGGAGCTTTCGTTGCTGCCGGCGAAGCGCATGACCAGATGGCTGACGGTCCCAATGGGTTCGTGATCGTTGACTGTCCTCCGGGCGTGCTCGATGACGGCACGCAGGAGCATCTGTGCCGGCAGCGCTGGCTGCATCTGCCGCTGGCATTGCGTCGGCGCCTGGCCGAGGTGCAGGCAGGGCAGCCGATGCCGCCGCTGCTGCCGCAGTTGCTGCAGGTATTTGCACCTGCTGGCAGTGGCGCGCGCATGCAGGGCCTGTGTGCGGCGGTGCAGGCCGATCCCGGGCAGGCGTGGCCGGTGGCGCGCATGGCTGCGTTCGTCGGGGTCAGCGAGAGCCGGTTGCACGCGCTGTTCCAGCAGGAGTTCGGGCTCAGCCCGCAAGCCTGGCTCAGTGCGTGCCGGTTGCGCTGGGCCAAGCATCGGTTGCGCACCAGCACGGCGCCGATCAGCGATATCGCGCTGGCCGCAGGCTATTCCGAGCAGAGCGCACTGACCCGCGCGCTGCGCCGCGAGTGTGGCCAGACCCCGGCCGCGTGGCGCAGGAGCGCCGGCTGAGTTGTAGAGCCGAGCCCACGCTCGGCTTCCCGCACGTGCAGCCGGTCATGGCAGTAGCCTGGGTCAAGAGCGCCCACCGGCCAGCGCTTACACTGCGCGGCCCGTTCTCTCCCCCGAAGAACCCGAATGCGCAACAACCCGATGGCCCTGGGCATCGCCAATGGCGTTGCCGCCGGCGCGCTGTGGGGCGTGGTTTTCCTCGCGCCCGCCGTGCTGCAGTCGTTCAACGCCCTGCAACTGTCGGCCGGTCGCTATCTGGTCTACGGCCTGATCGCCGTAGCCCTGCTGCTGCCGCGATGGAAGCGGCTGGCGCCGCGGCTGGGCCGCGCCGAATGGATCGGCCTGCTGTGGCTGAGCCTGGCCGGGAACCTGGTGTACTTCCTGCTGCTGGCGACGGCGGTGCAGTGGGCAGGCGGTGCCGCCGCGTCGCTGATCGTTGGCCTGATCCCGGTGATGGTCACCTTGGTCGGCGTGCGCGAGCAGGGCGCGGTGCCACTGAAGCAGCTGTTGCCGGCACTTGGGCTGTGCGTGTTGGGCGTGGCACTGGTTGGCTGGGAAGCACTGATGTCCGAGCACCTGGCAACCCCGTGGCGGCAACGCGTGATCGGCCTGCTGTGTGCATTCGGCGCACTGTTCTCATGGGCGTTGTACTCGATCGGCAACAGCCGCTGGCTGGCGCGCCGACCGGATCTGTCCAGCCACGACTGGTCGCTGCTGACCGGGGTGACCACCGGCGGCCTGGCCCTGCTGCTGGTGCCGATGGCCTTCATCGGTCACACCGGCGGGCACACAGCGGCACAGTGGAGTGGTTTCTGGGCGATCAGCGCCGGTGTGGCAGTGGTGGCCTCGATCCTCGGCAATGCGTTCTGGAACCGTGCCAGCCGCCTGCTGCCACTGACGCTGACCGGCCAGATGATCGTGTTCGAGACGCTGTTTGCGTTGCTGTATGCCTTCGCCTGGCAGCAGCGCTGGCCGACGTTGCTGGAGGCGCTGGCAATCGTGTTCCTGGTAGCCGGCGTGATGCTGTGTGCGCATGCCCACCGCACACCGCGGGCGATCGCCGAACATGCCGGCTGAATGCGCTCGTCAAGCCTGCTGATGCCGCCTTGGTCTCAGATGCAACCAAATGTCGGCACGTTGGCCGATGATCGCCGCAGCGGATTTTTGCATCGCAGCACTTGACAGCCGCCCGGCGCGCAGTGTTTTCTGTACGCCATGGTTCTTGATGCCGCCCACGCCAGCCTGATCGCCCCCGCTACTGCGGGCCGTTCGACTGCGCCGGTCGCCACCACCACCATTACCACCACCACCGTCACCACTGCCCTGGTGCGGCCCGTCGTCTTCGTGTAACTCCCGAAAACCACGGCCCCGCACCATACAGGTGGCGGGGAAACTCGACACCTGCATGCGACGGGGCCTCCTACCGAGGTCTGCATGTCTTCCTACGCCCCCGCTCATCCCGTTGCCCCGGCCGACCTGGCTGCACCGTCCATTGTCGTGCACAAGTTCGGTGGCACCTCGGTGGCCGATGCCGAACGTTACCGCCATGTTGCCGGCCTGCTGCTGGCCCGTCCCGAATCGCTGCAGGTCACTGTCGTCTCGGCGATGAAGGGCGTTACCGACGCGCTGATCGAGCTGGCAGAGCTGGCGGCCAAAGGTGATGAAGGCTGGCGTGAAGCCTGGCATGCGCTGCGCGCGCGACATCGCGGCGCTGCCGTGGCGCTGTTGGGCGAGCAGGTGGGCGAGACGGTCGAATGGATCGACGCCCGCTTCGAGCAGCTGGCCGAAGTGCTGGCCGCGCTGGCGGTGATCGGCGAGCTGCCGCGCGAGGTTCTGGACCGCGTGCAGGGGCTGGGCGAAGTGTTCTCCGCGCAGCTGCTTGGTACCCACCTGCGTGCAGTGGGAGAAGACTGTGCGGTGCTCGATGCGCGCGAGGTACTGGTCGTCGGGCATGGCGAACTGGGCGTGGATGTCGACTGGGAGGCCAGTGCTGATCGCCTTGCCAAGTGGCGCCTGCAGCATCCACAGTCGCGCCTGGTTGCCACCGGATTCGTCGCACGTGATCGCGATGACCGCATCACCACGCTCGGCCGCAACGGCAGCGACTACTCCGGTGCGATCTTTGCTGCGCTGTTCAATGCCGATGAACTGCACATCTGGACCGACGTCGATGGCGTGCTGTCGGCCGACCCGCGGCTGGTGCCTGAAGCCGTGCAGCTGGAATCGCTGAGCTACGACGAAGCCTGCGAACTGGCCTACTTCGGTGCCAAGGTGGTGCACCCGCAGACCATGTCGCCGGCGATCCGTCTCGGGCTGCCGATCTTCATCCGCAATACGTTCCAGCCCGCGCATCCGGGTACGCGTATCAGTGCCGAACGCTCGCCGCGTGGACCGGTGAAGGGCCTGACCCTGAGCCCCGGGCTGTCCCTGCTGAACCTGGAAGGCACGGGTCTGATCGGCGTGCCCGGTACCGCCGAGCGCGTGTTCGCGGCCCTCCGCCAGGCACAGGTGTCGGTGGTGATGATCTCGCAGGGGTCGTCGGAGCATTCGATCTGCTGCGTGGTGCGTGCTGCCGAAGCGACACGTGGCCGCGAGGCGCTGCTGCACGCGTTCGCGCATGAACTGTCGGTCGGGCAGGTGCAGCGCGTGCAGGTCAATGAGGGCGTCAGCGTATTGGCGGCGGTGGGTGACGGCATGGCCGGCCAGCCGGGTGTGGCCGCACGCCTGTTCGAGGCACTGGGGCGTGCGCAGGTGAACATCCTGGCGATCGCACAGGGTTCGTCCGAACGCAACATCTCGGTGGCGGTGGACAGCGCCGATGCGACCCGTGCGCTGCGCGCGGCGCATGCCGGTTTCTGGCTGTCGCCGCAGACCTTCGCGGTGGGTGTGATCGGGCCGGGCAATGTCGGTGCCGCACTGCTGGACCAGCTGCTGGCCGCCCGCCCGCAGCTGCTGGCCAAGGCCAATGTGGATCTGCGCCTGCGCGCGCTGGCCTCGCGTTCGCGCATGCGGCTTGAAGTGGATGGCCTGCATGCAGACTGGCGCGAAGCGCTGCGGGACGTGGGCGAATCCAGTGATCTGGATCGCTTCACCGAACACCTGCTGGCCGCGCACCTGCCGCATGCGGTGGTGATCGACTGCAGCGGCAGCGCCGAGGTGGCTGAGCGTTACGAGGGCTGGCTGGCGGCCGGCATCCACGTGGTTACCCCGAACAAACAGGCTGGCGCCGGTCCGCTGCCGCGTTACCAGCGCATCCGCGCCGCCGCGGCGGCCAGTGGTGCGCGCTTCCGCTACGAAGCCACGGTAGGCGCGGGCCTACCGGTGATCACCACGCTGCGCGATCTGGTCGATACCGGTGACGAGGTGCTGGCGATTGAAGGCATTTTCTCCGGCACGCTGGCCTGGCTGTTCAATCGTTTCGACGGCAGCCAGCCGTTCTCGCAGTTGGTGGCGCAGGCGCGGTCGATGGGCTACACCGAACCGGACCCGCGTGATGATCTGTCCGGTGTGGACGTGGCGCGCAAGCTGGTGATCCTTGCCCGCGAAGCCGGCCACGCACTCAGCCTGGAACAGGTACAGGTGGAAAGCCTGGTGCCGGCGCTGCTGCGCGACGGCAGCGTGGATGACTTCATGGCGCGGCTGGGCGAGTCCGATGCCAGCCTGCTTCAGCGTCTGCAGGACGCGCGGGCGCGTGGCTCGGTGCTGCGCTACGTGGCACAGCTGGGTGCCGACGGCGCCTCGGTGGGCCTGCAGGAACTGCCCGCCGATCACGCCTTCGCCAATCTGCGGCTGACCGACAACGTGGTGCAGTTCCGTACCCGCCGTTACTGCGACAATCCGTTGGTGGTGCAGGGGCCGGGGGCGGGCCCGGAAGTCACAGCGGCCGGTGTGTTCGCCGACCTGCTGCGGGTGGCCGCCGGCGAAGGAGCGCGCCTGTGATCGCACGTGCGTTCGCGCCTGCCTCGGTGGCCAACGTGGCGGTGGGCTTCGACATTCTTGGTCATGCCGTTGCCGGAGTTGGCGATACCGTGAGCGTGCGCCGCATCGATGAGCCGATGGTGCGCATCGATGCGATTCGCGGCAGTGTCGTCGAGCTGCCACTGGATGCGGCTGGAAACACCGCAGGTGCTGCGCTGATGTCGCTGCGCGCAGGGCTGGCGCTGGACTTCGGATTCGCGGTGGAGATCGACAAGGGCATTCCATTCGGTTCCGGCATGGGCGGTTCGGCAGCGTCGTGCGTCGCTGCGCTGGTTGCCGCCAATGCACTACTGGATGCGCCGCTGACGCGCGAGGCGCTGTATCCGTTTGCGCTGGATGGCGAGGCGGTGGCAAGTGGTGGCCGTCACGGTGACAACGTGGGGCCATTGCTGCTGGGCGGGCTTGCGCTGTGCACGGCCGACCGCCTGCTGCCGATTCCGGTACCGGCTACCTGGCACAGCCTGCTGGTGCATCCGCACGCGGTGCTGGAAACACGCCGCGCACGCCAGGCGCTGCAGGGCAGCTATGCGCTGGGTGAATTCGTGGCACAGAGTGCGAACCTCGCGCTGGTACTCAGCGGCTGCCATCGCAGCGACGCCGCGCTGGTCCGTGCTGGCCTGCGTGATGTGCTGGTGGAGCCGCGCCGCGCCGGCCTGATTGCGGGCTTCGAGGCCGCACGCGATGCGGCGCTGTCTGCGCATGCGATGGGCGCGGGCATTTCGGGCGCGGGCCCCAGCGTCTTCGCCTGGTTCGAGGACGCCGACCAGGCCCGCGCCGCTGCCGCACCGGTGCAGGCGGCATTCGCCGCCGCCGGTTTCGACAGCGATGCCTGGGTGTCGCCGCTGGATGCACCGGGAGCCCGCTTGTGCTGAATCCTTCCCCTTTACTGGATACCCAACCCATGCAATTTGTCTCGACACGCGGCCAGTCCCCGGCTGTTGGCCTCAGCGCGGCGATCGCTGCAGGATTGGCGCCCGATGGTGGGCTGTATGTTCCGCAGGTGCTGCCGGCGCCACGTGAGCTGCAGGCCGGCGCAACGCTGGCCGATACCGCCGCCGATCTGCTGGCACCGTTCTTTGCAGGCGATGCTCTGGAGGCAGCGCTGCCATCGATCTGCCGCGAGGCGTTCGACTTTCCGGTACCGCTGCGTCCACTGGGCGGCGGTGACCATGTGCTGGAGCTGTTCCATGGGCCGACGGCGGCGTTCAAGGATATCGGTGCGCGCTTCTTGGCCGGTACGCTGTCGCGGCTGCAGGCTGGCCAGGATCGCGACCTGACGATCGTCGTCGCCACCTCCGGCGATACCGGTGCCGCGGTGGCGGCGGCGTTCCATCGCCAGCCCGGCGTGCGCGTGGTGGTGCTGTATCCGGATGGCCGCGTGTCACCACGGCAGGCGCATCAGCTCGGCTGCTTCGGCGACAACATCCAGGCGCTGCGCGTGGCCGGTGCCTTCGACGACTGCCAGGCGATGGTCAAGCAGGCGCTGGCTGACCGCGAACTGCAGGCGCAGGTGCCGTTGAGTTCGGCCAACAGCATCAGTCTCGGCCGCCTGCTGCCGCAGATGAGTTATTACGCGCATGCGGCACTGACCCATCACGCTGACACCCGTCGCCGGCTCAACCTGGTGGTGCCGACCGGCAATCTTGGCAACGCGATGGCGGCCGTGCTGGCGCGCACGCTGGGCGTGCCGATCGGGCAGATCGTGCTGGCCACCAATGCCAATGCGGTACTGCCGGCGTACTTCAATGGTGGCGACTACCAGCCGCAGGCCAGCGTGGCCACCGTTGCAAATGCAATGGACGTAGGGGCGCCAAGCAACTTCGAGCGCCTGCGCTGGCTCTACCACGGCGATGACGCCGAGCTGCGCGCTGCGTTCCGTGCGTTCGCGGTGGACGACGTGACCATCCGCGCCACGATTGCGGCTGCGCACGCCAGCAGTGGCGAGCTGTTCTGCCCGCATACGGCGACGGCGGTTAAGGTGCTGCAGGACCTGCGCGCGCGTGGTGCCAAGGGTGACTGGGCGGTGGTGGCTACCGCCCATCCGGCCAAGTTCGAGGCTGTGGTCGAGCCCTTGATCGGTGGCCCGGTGGCGGTGCCGCCGACGTTGGATGCGCTGTTGCAGCGACCGGCGCACGCCGAGCCATTGGCGGCCGATTACGCGGCGTTGCGTGATGTGTTGGCTCTCATGTAGAGCCGCGCCATGCTCGGCTGCTGTTCGCGCACGGCGCGATGAGTCGAGCATGGCTCGACTCTACAATGCCCTTCGCGCAACACGGGTAGTGCCGGCCGCTGGCCGGCAACCCCATGAACTGCGAAACCCTCAGATCAACCTTCACCCGCCAGCGTGCGCAGCCCGTCCTCGTCAAGGATCTCCACCACGTTCAGGTGGGGCAGGGCGATCAGCCCCTGCTGGCGCAGCTTGGTGAAGGTGCGGCTGACCGTTTCCATGGTCAGGCCCAGGTGGTCGGCGATATCGCCACGGCCCATCGGCAGCGACACGCGCAGGCCGTCGCCGCCCAGCTTGGCCTCGCGTGCGGCCAGGCGCAGCAGGAAATCGGCCAGCTTCTCGGCTGGCTGCAGGCGTGCCAGTGCCAGCGCGGCATCCTGTGCGGCATCCAGTTCCTGGCAGGCGCGCTGCAGCAGCTTGCGCTCCAGGTGCGGAAAGCGGCTGCGCAGTGCCTTCATCTGCGGCAGCGCGACGCGGCAGACGCGGCTGTCGGCGATGGCCTCGATGTCGTAGCGATGGTGGTCGCTGCCGCTCAGGCCCAGGTAGTCGCCGGGCAGCACGAAGCCGTTGATCTGGCGCCGGCCGTCGGCCAGGGTGCGTACCAGGCGCAGTGCGCCGCCGGTCAATGTATAGACATGGTCGCGCTCTTCACCGGTGCGGGCCAGCGTGCTGCCCATGCTGACCTGCTGCGAGACGGTGACCTGCTCCAGCGCCTGCACTTCATCGGGCGACAGCGCCGAGCACACCGCAAGGTGGCGAACCGAGCAGTGCAGGCAGTCCAGCGTGGCGCAGGACGGCGAGGCGGGATCGTTGGTGGCGGGCGGAGCGCCGGAAGGCCGGGACATGTTGCGTGGGCGTATCGCGGGCGGGGGAGGGCCTTATGATACTTCAAGCGGCCGTTCGACCCTGCCCGAGGCGGGGGCGCTAGAATGTCGCCCCCTCCCACGTCCCGTTCCAGCAGGAGTTCCGCCCGTGATCAAGCCCCGTACCCCGCCCGGCACCCTTGAGCTGCTGCCGCGCGAGCAGATTGCGTTCCAGCGCATGCTGGACGTCATCCGCCGCAACTACGAGCGCTTCGGGTTCCTGCCGGTGGAGACGCCGGTGTTCGAGCTGTCCGACGTGCTGCTGACCAAGTCCGGCGGCGAGACTGAGCGCCAGGTGTACTTCGTGCAGTCCACCGGTGCGTTGGCCAATGCCGCCGAATCGGGTGACCGTTCGCTGCCGGAGATGGCGCTGCGCTTCGACCTCACCGTGCCGCTGGCGCGCTACGTGGCCGAGCACGAACACGAACTGACCTTCCCGTTCCGCCGCTACCAGATGCAGCGCGTGTACCGCGGCGAGCGTGCCCAGCGCGGTCGTTTCCGCGAGTTCTACCAGTGCGACATCGACGTGATCGGCAAGGACAGCCTGAGCGTACGTTACGACGCCGAAGTGCTGGCGGTCATCCACGCGGTGTTCTCGGAGCTGCGCATTGGTGATTTCAGCATCCAGCTGAACAACCGCAAGCTGATGCGCGGTTTCTTCGAGAGCCTGGGCGTGGCCGAAGGCGAGCGCCAGCTGGCGGTACTGCGCGAAGTGGACAAGCTGGACAAGCGCGGTGCCGATTACGTGCGCGAGACGCTGGTGGGCGAGGGCTTCGAGATTCCGGCCGAGCAGGTCGAGAAGATCCTGGCATTCGTGGCCGTGCGTTCGCAGGGTCATGCCGATGCGCTGGCGCAGCTGGCCACGCTTGAAGCCGACGCCGGTTCTTCGGAGATCCTGCGTACCGGTGTTGCCGAACTGCGCGAAGTACTGCAGCTGGTGCAGGCGCTGGGCGTGCCGGAAACCGCGTACTGCCTGAACTTCTCTATTGCGCGCGGCCTGGACTACTACACCGGCACGGTCTACGAGACCACGCTGACCGATCACCCGCAGATCGGCTCGATCTGCTCGGGCGGCCGCTACGAAGACCTGGCCAGCCACTACAGCAAGTCGAAGCTGCCGGGCGTGGGCATCTCCATCGGCCTGTCGCGCCTGTTCTGGCAGCTGCGCGAAGCTGGCCTGATCGAGGGCATCGAAGGCAGCAGCGTGCAGGCGCTGGTAGCACTGATGGACGAGCAGGGCATGCCGCAGTCGCTGGACATCGCGCGCCGCCTGCGCGCCGGTGGCATCAACACCGAAGTGCAGATGGAGCCGAAGAAGATCGGCAAGCAGTTCCAGTACGCGGCCAAGGCGGGCATCCGCTTCGTGGTGCTGGCCGGTGAGGACGAACTGGCGCGCGGCGTGGTGGCGGTGAAGGACCTGCTGCGCGAGCAGCAGTTCGAAGTTTCCCGTGACGAGCTGGCCAGCACCCTGCAGGTGGAGCTGGAGCAGTCCAGGGCGATGGCGTGATGCGGGCCGCCGCAGGGGCGCTGAGCGTGCTCCTGTTGGCGGGCTGTCAGAGCGACCCGGCGCTGCACAGTGCGCGGATCGGTCCAGCGCACTACCGGCTGCAGGTTGATCGCTGCCACGTGATCGACCGCGCGCAGCTGGAGGATGACCTGCAGGCCCTGGCTTTGCGGAAGTGCCCGGCGGGCGCAGGGGCGTTGGAGAACATCCAGTCCCTGCCAAGCCGGAAGGGCAGCCTGTTCGGCGAATGCCTGCGGCGCGGTGCGCTGCAGGCCGAGCTGCGTTGCCTGCCTTGAGTTGGGCCAGATTGTTGATTTGAAAGCAGAACGCCCGCCCTTTGGTGGGCGTTCTGCGTTTCCGGACGAAGCGCAGTCGAGCATGGCTCGACTCTACAAAAGCCGGTTCCGATCCGATCCACGCTGTTCTGACAGATCGCGGCCAACGCTCAGGACATCAGCATTTGCTTTTGCTCTCGCTCTTGGCGGGTGCAGGGCGGCAGCCCTGCGGCCCCCTCGACCCTCGATTTGACGCACTGCGCAAGAATGCGCTAATGTACTAACGCGCTATTACATTGATGCATGGAAACGACCCCGTGAAAGCCCGCCCCGACATTGCCGCCAAAGACCCGAAGGCCGACCTGCAAGCCCTGGCCCAGGCCTTTGCTGCCCTGCGCGAGCCGGAGCAGGTGGAAGCGTTCCTGCGCGACCTGTGCACGCCGGCCGAGCTGGAAGCCATGGCCGACCGCTGGAAGGTGGTGCCGCTGCTGCAGCAGGGCGTGCCGTATCGCGAGATCCACGAGCGCACCGGCGTCAGCGTGACCACCACCGGGCGAGTGGCACGCACGCTCGAGCATGGCCATCGAGGCTATGCCGCTGCCATCGACCGCCTTGCTTCGCGCTGATCCGCGCCCCGTTCCGAACTTCGAGACCTCCCCCATGAGTGCAACCCAGGCAGCGCCGGCACGAGACCGGTTGCGTATCGCCATCCAGAAGAGTGGCCGGCTGGCCGAGCCCGCCCGCAACCTGCTCAGCGCCTGTGGCCTGAGCTGGCGCGAGAGCCGCGACAAGCTGTTCTGCTACGGCGAATCGCTGCCGGTGGATCTGTTGCTGGTGCGCGACGACGATATTCCCGGCCTGATCGCCGACGGCGTCTGCGACCTCGGCATCGTTGGCCGCAATGAACTGGATGAGCAGGCCGCGGCGCGTCGCCAGATCGGCCTGCCCGATGCCTACCAGGCGCTGCGCGGGCTGGGCTTCGGCCAGTGCCGGCTGATGCTGGCGGTGCCCGAGGAATGGCAGTGGCAGGGCCCGGCGCAGCTGGCCGGCACCCGCATCGCCACCAGTTACCCGGCCATCCTCAAGCAGTGGCTGGATGAGCAGGGCGTGGATGCGCAGGTGGTCGAGCTGTCCGGGTCGGTGGAAATCGCGCCGCGCCTGGGTACCGCCGACCTGATCTGCGACCTGGTCTCCAGCGGCGCCACGCTGCGCGCCAACCAGTTGACCCCGGTGCACAACCTGCTCGACAGCGAGGCGGTGCTGGCTGGCGCGGTGCGCGTGCCGGATGACGCTCGCGCGTCGCTGCGCGCGATGCTGCTGCGCCGCCTGGACGGCGTGGTGCAGCGCCAGGACCGCAAGCTGCTGATGTTCCGCGCCAGCGAGGATCGCGTCGACGCGCTGTCGCAACTGCTGGCCGATGCCGAGCCGCTGGTGCGGCTGCCGGCCGATGGCGGCGCGCTGCGCTTGCAGACCATGTGCCCCGGCCCGTTGAGCTGGCAGCGCATGGAAGAACTGGAGCGCGCTGGCGCGCAGGGCCTGATGGTGTTGAGCGTGGAGCGGTCGCTGGCATGAACCGTCTGATCTGGTCCCGACTTGATGAGGCCGCGCGCAGCGCGGCATTGACCCGCCCGGTGCAGACCGTGGCGCAACAGACCCGTGACGCGGTGGCTACGCTGATCGCCCAAGTGCGCGGGCAGGGCGACGACGCGCTGCGTGCGATCACCGCACGTTTCGATGGTGTCGAGCTGGTCTCCTTTGAAGTGTCCGAAGCCGAGTTCGCGGCCGCCGAAGCGGCGGTGCCGGCCGAACTGCGCCAGGCGATGGTCGAAGCTGCCGAGCGCATCACGCGCTTCCATGAGGCTGGCATGGGCAAGGGCTATGCCGTGGAGACCGCACCGGGCGTGGTCTGCGAACGCATGCTGCGGCCGATCGGCCGGGTCGGCCTGTACGTACCGGCCGGCAGTGCGCCGCTGCCGTCCACCGCGCTGATGCTGGGTGTGCCGGCACGGTTGGCTGGTTGCCCGCAGGTGGTCTTGTGCACGCCGCCGCGCGCCGATGGCAGCGCGGATCCGGCGGTGCTGGTGGCCGCGCGCCTGACCGGCGTGCAGCGTGTATTCAAGCTGGGCGGCGCGCAGGCCGTCGCGGCCATGGCTTACGGCACGGCCAGCATTCCGGCCTGCGACAAGCTGTTCGGGCCCGGCAACAGCTTCGTGACCGAAGCCAAACAGCAGGTGGCACAGGACGGCGCCGCCGCCATCGACATGCCGGCGGGTCCTTCGGAGGTGCTGGTGATTGCCGATGCCGGCGCCAATCCGGCCTTCGTGGCCGCCGACCTGCTGTCTCAGGCCGAGCACGGCCCGGATTCGCAGGTGCTGCTGCTGACCGACGATGCCGCGATGCTGGCGGCGGTCGAGGCCGAAGTGGAGCGCCAGGTGGCCCTGCTGCCGCGCCAGCAGATCGCGCGCCAGGCGTTGTCGGCCTCGCGCCTGATCCAGGTCGATTCGCTGGACGAAGCCTTCGCGATCAGCAACCGCTATGCGCCCGAGCACCTGATCCTGGCCCTGCGCGACCCGCGCGCGTGGCTGGACAAGGTGCAGGCGGCCGGCTCGGTGTTCCTGGGGGATTACACCCCCGAAGCACTGGGCGACTACTGCAGCGGCACCAACCACGTGCTACCCACCGCCGGTGCCGCGCGTGCCTACAGTGGTGTCAGCGTGGCCAGCTTCCAGAACCTGATCAGCGTGCAGAGCGCCAGCGCCGCCGGCCTGGCGGCAATCGGCGGCTGCGCACGCATCATCGCCAGCGCTGAAGGCCTGGACGCGCACGAACGTGCGGTTGCCCTGCGCATGGAGGCCGCCGCATGAGCGCCGCCATTGATGACGTGCTGGCACTGGTGCGCCCGGATCTGCAGGCCTTCGCCGGCTACAGCTCGGCGCGCAGTGCGGCGGTGCAGGGCGAGGTCTGGTTGAACGCCAATGAGTCGGCCTGGGCCAATCCCGCTGATGCCGCAGGCAGCAGCCGGCGCTATCCCGAACCGCAGCCGTTGGCATTGCGCGAGGGACTGGCGGCGCTGTACGGCGTGACGCCACAGCAGCTGCTGATCGGTCGCGGCAGCGACGAAGCCATTGATCTGCTGGTGCGCGCGCTGTGCGTGCCGGGCCGCGATGGCGTGCTGGTCACACCGCCGGTGTTCGGCATGTACGCGGTCTGTGCACGCCTGCAGGGCGCCGCACTGCTTGAAGTGCCGCTGGTGGATACCGAAGACGGTTTGCGTGCGGATCTGGATGCGGTGATCGATACGGCCAAGTCGCGCAACGCCAAGCTGGTCTTCCTGTGCGCACCGTCCAACCCGGCCGGCAGCGATATCGGCCTGGACGAGATCGAGCGGGTGGCCACTGCTCTGCGCGGGCAGGCGCTGGTAGTGGTCGACGAGGCCTATGTTGAGTACGCACAACGCCCGTCGGCAACCACGCTGCTGACCGCGCATGCCAACGTCGCCGTGCTGCGTACGCTGTCGAAGGCGCACGCGCTGGCCGCGGCCCGAATCGGCACCCTTATCGCCGCACCGGAGCTGATTGCCGTGCTGCGCCGCTGCCAAGCACCGTACCCCGTGCCGACCCCATGCGCGGACCTGGCCGTGCAGGCACTGCAGCCGGCCGCGCTGGCACGCACTGCTGAGCGCGTGGCCACGGTCATCGCCGAGCGCGAACGCCTGTTCGCGTCGCTGCCCGGCCTGCCCGGCGTTCGTCGCGTGTACCGCTCGTCCGGCAACTACCTGCTGGTCCGCTTCTCGGATGCCCAGGCCGCGTTCGATACGCTGCTGGCTGCTGGCGTGGTGGTGCGCGATCAGCGCGCCGCGCCGCAACTGGGCGATGCCCTGCGCATCAGCATCGGCAGCCCCGAAGAGAACGACCGCGTGCTTGCGGCCCTGTCGGCGCGGAGGGCCGCAGCATGACCCCGATCCTGTTCATCGACCGCGACGGCACCCTCATCGAGGAGCCGTCCGATTTCCAGATCGATGCCTACGAGAAGCTGCGCTTCGTGCCGCAGGTGATCCCGGCGCTGCTGAAGCTGCGGGATGCCGGCTACCAGTTCGTGATCGTCACCAACCAGGATGGCCTCGGCAGCGACAGCTACCCGCGCGCCAGCTTCGATGGCCCCAATGATCTGATGCTGCAGATCTTTGAGAGCCAGGGCATTACCTTCCGTGACGTGCTGATCGATTGCAGCTGGCCACAGGACAATGCGCCGACCCGCAAGCCGGGCATCGGCCTGATGACCGCCTACCTGCAGGATCGCAGCATCGACTGGGCGCGCTCGGGCATGGTCGGTGACCGCATCACCGATCTGCAGTTTGCCGACAACCTCAACATCCGCGGTTTCCAGCTGCGCACCGAGCAGTTCGGTGGCGAGTGGGACTGGCCGGGCATCGCCCACGCGCTGGCCGACGCGCCACGCACCGCAGTAGTCCAGCGCAATACCAAGGAAACGAAGATCCGCGTTGAGCTGGACCTGGATCGTGCCGGCGATGCACGCATCTCCACCGGCCTGCCGTTCTTCGACCACATGCTTGAACAGATCGGCAAGCATGGTGGCTTCGCGCTGGACATCCAGGCCGAGGGTGACCTGCACATTGACGAGCACCACACCATCGAAGACACCGGGCTCGCATTGGGCCAGGCCCTGCGCGAGGCGCTGGGCGACAAGCGCGGCATTGGTCGCTACGGTTTCACCCTGCCGATGGACGAGACCCTGGCCAGCGCGGCACTGGATTTCAGCGGCCGGCCGTACTTCGTGTTCGAGGGTGAGTTCAAGCGCGAGCGGGTGGGCGACATGCCGACCGAGCTGGTGCCGCACTTCTTCCGTTCGCTGTGCGATGCCAGCGGCCTGAACCTCAACCTGCAGGTGCGCGGTGACAACGATCACCACAAGGTCGAGGCCTGCTTCAAGGCGCTGGCGCGTGCGCTGCGTCCAGCGTTGGCCCGGCAGGGCACCGCGCTGCCTTCCACCAAGGGGGCGTTGTGAGCGACGTCGCGCTGATCGACGCGGGTGGTGCCAATCTTGGTTCGGTGCGCTATGCGCTTGAACGCCTCGGCGCAAGCGTTCGGCTGGTGCGCGATGCCGATGGGCTGGCCGGCGCGCAGCGGGTGATCCTGCCCGGCGTCGGTGCGGCTGGTCCAGGCATGCAGCGCCTGCACGCGCAAGGCCTGGTCGAGCCGCTGCAGCGACTGGAGGTGCCGCTGATGGGTATCTGCCTCGGCATGCAGCTGCTGTTCGAACGCTCCGAGGAAGCGGGCGTGGAGACACTGGGGCTGATTCCCGGCGTGGTGCGCAAGCTGGTGCCGGCCTGCGGCATCCGCGTGCCGCACATGGGCTGGAACCGGCTGCTGCCGCTGCGCGAATCGCTGCTGCTGCGCGGTGTACCGGAGCGCGCCAGCGCCTACTTCGTGCACAGCTATGCGGCGCCGCTCAATACCCACACCGTCGCTGCCTGCGACCACGGTGGCCTGTTCACTGCCGTGGTGGAGCAGGGGCGTTACTACGGCGCACAGTTCCACCCCGAGCGCTCCGGCGAGACCGGCTCGCTGATGCTGCGCAATTTCCTCGAGGGCACCGCTGCATGAGTTTCATCGTCTACCCCGCGCTGGATATCCGCGATGGCCGCGTGGTGCGGCTGCGCCAGGGCGACTACGCGCAGGAAACCACCTATGGCGACGATCCATTGCCACGCGCGCGGGCCTTCGCCGCGCGAGGTGCGCAGTGGATGCATCTGGTCGACCTGGACGCTGCACGCGCCGGTGGCTACACGCTGGCACCGCTGCTGTCGTCGATCCGCGCGCAGACGCCGCTGCAGGTGCAGACCGGTGGTGGCGTGCGCGGCCGCGCCGATGTAGCGCGCATCCTCGATGCCGGCGCGGGCCGCGTGGTGGTCGGTTCGCTGGCCGTGCGTCGTCCCGATGAAGTGGTCGGCTGGCTGGAGGAATTCGGCGCCGATCGCATCACCATTGCGCTGGACGCTCGTCAGGATGCGCAGGGCCAATGGCAGCTGCCGGTGCACGGCTGGACCGAGAACGCCGGGGTAACCCTGGATGAGCTGGCGCAGCGCTACGCGCGCGCCGGCATGCGCCACCTGCTGTGCACCGACATCGCCCGCGACGGCATGCTGGCCGGGCCCAACATCGGCCTCTACCAGCACCTGTCGGGCTTGCTGCCGGGTGTGGCGGTGCAGGCCTCCGGTGGCATCCGCGACGTGGCCGATGTGGCCGAGGCCCGTGCCGCCGGCTGCGGCGGCGCCATCCTCGGCAAGGCGCTGCTGGAGCAGCGCATGGACCTGGCGGAGGCACTGGCATGTTGAGCCGGCGCATCATTCCGTGCCTGGACGTGCGCGATGGCCGCGTGGTCAAGGGCGTGCGCTTCCGCGACCACGTCGACATGGGCGATATCGCCGAGCTGGCGCAGCGCTACCGTGACCAGGGCGCCGACGAGCTGGTGTTCTATGACATCGGCGCCAGCCCCGAGGCGCGCTCAGTGGACGTGGCCTGGATCGAGCGCATCGCGCGGCTGATCGACATTCCGTTCTGCGTGGCCGGTGGCATCGACAGCGTGGAAACTGCGCGTCGCGTGTTGTTCGCCGGCGCCGACAAGGTGTCGATCAACTCGCCTGCGCTGGGCCGTCCCGAACTGATCACAGAACTGGCCGACGAGTTCGGCGTGCAATGCGTGGTGGTCGGTGTCGATTCGGTGCGCGAAGCGGATGGCCAGTGGCGGGTGCGCCGTTTCAGCGGAGACCCGGACAAGACCCAGGCGGTGCCACTGCGCACCCTGGACTGGATTGTCGAGGCGCAACGGCGGGGCGCCGGTGAGATCGTGCTGAACTGCATGGATAGCGACGGCGTGCGCCGTGGCTACGATGTCGTGCAACTGCAGCAGGCGCGGGCACTGTGCCAGGTACCGTTGATCGCCTCTGGCGGTGCCGGTGCGATGGAGCACTTCGCCGAAGCCTTCGACCAGGCCGACGTCGACGGCGCGCTGGCTGCCAGCGTGTTCCACAGCGGCGCCATCGCCATTCCAGAATTGAAGCGCTACCTGCGCGGACAGCAGATCGAGGTGCGGGATGTCTATTGAAATCAGGCCGTCCTTGGACGCGTTGCAGGCGCTGGACTGGGGCAAGGGCGACGGCCTGCTGCCGGCGGTGGTGCAGGATGCCGATACCCTGCAGGTGCTGATGCTGGGCTATGTCAGCGCAGAGTCGCTGGCGGCCACGTTGGCCATCGGCCACATGACTTTCTTCAGCCGCAGCAAGCAACGGTTGTGGACCAAGGGTGAGCAGTCCGGCAACGTGCTGGTGGTGCAGTCGATCAGCGTCGACTGCGATGCCGATACGTTGCTGGTGATGGCACGTCCCGCCGGGCCGACCTGCCATACCGGCGCCGAGAGCTGTTTCGACCAGGCGCCGAAGGACTTCCTGGGCGGGCTGGGCCAGCTGGTGGCGATGCGCGAGGCGCAGCGGCCACCGGGCAGCTACACCACCAGCCTGTTCGAGGGCGGCATCCGCCGCATCGCGCAGAAGGTGGGCGAGGAGGGCGTGGAGACCGCCCTGGCGGCGGTGGCGCAGGACGATGAAGCGCTGCTGGGCGAGGCATCGGACCTGCTGTACCACCTGCTGGTGCTGCTGCGCGCGCGTGGTTTGTCGCTGGAGGATGCGCGGGCGGTGCTGGAAAAGCGCCATCGTTGAGGAAGGCGTGCGGACCAGCGGTCCGCACCCACCTTTGCAATGCAGCTGAGCTTGGCTCGGCTCTACAATAGAGGGTCTTCTTCTTTCCCGGACCGCCCATGAAACTGCCTGCCGCCTGGCTGTGCTGCCTGTTGCTGACCTCGCCGGCCTGGGCCGCGGACACTGTGGTCACCGGCAAGGTCTATCTGGAACGCGACGGCCGGCCGGGTCGCGGTGCGACCGATCCGGGCCTGGCCGGGGTGCAGGTCTCCAACGGCGAGACCCTCGTCAAGACCGCCGCCGACGGCAGCTACAGCCTGCCGGTGCGTGATGGCCAGACCGTGTTCGTGATCAAGCCCGATGCGTATTCCTTCCCGAAGGCGGCCGATGGCCTGCCCTCGTTCTGGCGCCACTACCGTCCGAACGGTTCGCCGGCGCTGAAGTACGGTGGCATCGCCGCCACCAGCGACGTCACCCGCAACTGGGATTTCGCCTTGCAGTCGGATCGCCATGACAGCCGCCGTGGTTTCCAGATGCTGGTGTTCACCGATTCGCAGACCGCCAGCCTGAAGGACATCGGCTACTACCAGCAGTCGATCGTGGCGCCGCTGGTCGGGCAGACCAAGGCGCGCATGGGCACCACCCTGGGTGACATCGTCAACGACGACCTGACCCTGTATCCGGCGATCAACAAGGTCACCACCGAACTTGGCGTGCCGTGGTTCCATGTGCCGGGCAACCACGACCTCGACTTCGATGCCGCCAGCGATGAGCACTCGCTGGACAGCTGGCGCAACATCTACGGCCCGGATACCTACGCGGTGGAGGAGGGGGGCGCCAGTTTCGTGTTCCTGGACGACGTGGTGTACGACCCCAAGGCCAAGCCGAAGTACATCGGCGGCCTGCGCGAAGACCAGTTCGCCTTCCTCGCCAGCTACCTGAAGGGCCTGCACAAGGACCGCCTGCTGGTGCTGGGCATGCACATCCCGCTTTTCGACGCCGCACCGGGTCGCGAGACCTTCCGCCATGCTGACCGCCAGCGCCTGTTCGACCTGTTGAAGGATTTCCGCAACGTGCTGGTGCTGAGCGGCCACAGCCACACCCAGCAGCACGTCTACCACGGCAAGGCCGAGGGCTGGAACGGCGACAAGCCGCTGCACGAATACAACGTGGGTGCCAACTGCGGCGCGTTCTGGTCGGGCGTAAAGAATGCCGCCGGCGTGCCGGACAGCACCATGAGCGATGGCACGCCGAAGGGCTATGCATTGCTCGACGTGGCCGGCAATGGCAGCTACAAACTGCAGTACCGCGTGGCCGGCAAACCGGCCAGCGAGCAGATCGGCCTGCACGCACCGAAGGTGCTGCGCCAGGGGGCCTACCCGGCGTGGGGCATCTATGCCAACGTCTACATGGGTGAGGATGCCAGCGTGGTCGAGTACCGCGTCGATGGCGGCGCCTGGCAGCCGATGAAGCAGGTCAGCCAGCCCGATCCGCGCCTGATGGTGGAGAACGTGGCCGACGATCTGGCTGACAGCCTGCGTGGCTACGACCGCTCGCCGGAGGCCACCGCATCGCCGCACCTGTGGCGTGGCGCGCTGCCGACCGATCTGGCGGTGGGCAGCCACAAGGTCGAGGTGCGCTCCACCCAGCCTGACGGTGCGGTGTTCACCGCCAGCACCAGCTACAGCCTGCAGACTGCCCAGCCCTGACACGCCGCAAGGCCTCTCCAGCGAAAGGACCCGCATGGATATACGCTTCATGGCCGGCACCACGCCGGTGACCCTCAGCCGCCACTGGTTCACCGGCGCGATGCTGCTGCAGAGCGCCACCGAGAAGGTCTGGGTGCAGCACCCGCTGCATCCGGGCACCCACTTCTCGTTCTCGCTGGTACAGTCGTGGCTGCGCCACATCGCCGGCCATGAAGTGCTGGTCGAGCGCACCCGGCCGCTGCTGTTTGCCGGCTTCCGCCCGCAGCGGCTGCGCGTGCTGGTGGATGGTGTGCAGGTGGCCGAACAGGAAGGCATGTAGGCCAACCTGAATCATCGGCGTGCTAGGCAAAGCCGCCCCGATGCCTGAGAATCGGGGCGATTCAATCGATCCAAGCAGGCCAGCGTGACCATCGCAGCAGCGTCCCCGGTTTCCTCCGACTCCGCCCGCGGCGGTCCTCCGCGCTGTCTGGTGGTCGCCGATGTCGGCGGCACCTTCGCCCGCCTTGCGCTGGCTGAAACCCAACCCGGCCAGGCGCCGCTGCTGGGCAGCCATCGCACCTATGCCTGCGCCGAGCACCCCAGCCTGGCCGCGATCCTGGCCGATTTCACCGCAGGCCTTGGCCAGCCGGTGCAGACTGCGGTGGTGGCCATCGCCGGCCTGCTCGATGGCGATGTACTGATCAATTCCAACCTGCCGTGGACGGTCTCGCTGTCGGCCACCCGCGCGCAGTCCGGGCTGCGCGAGCTGCAGTTGATCAATGATTTCGAGGCGGTGGCACTGGCCATCCCGTACCTGCAGCGCGAGACGCTGGTGCCACTGAACGGCGACGCCGATCCGGCGCAGGCGTTCCCGGCGCTGGTGCTGGGCGCGGGCACCGGCCTGGGCGCCGCGCTGCGTTTCGCCGATGGCGAGCGCCCGGTGCTGGCCAGCGAGATCGGCCATGCCGCGCTCGGCGCCGGCAACGCGCTGGAACTGCAGGTGCTGGGCAAGCTGCTGCAGCGCTGGGCGCACGTGGACAACGAGCGCGTGCTGTCCGGTAGTGGCCTGATGAACCTGTACCCGTGTATGTGCGAGCTGCGCGGCGTCACCCCGGTGTGGATCAGCACCGAAGCACTGATCGGTGCCGCCCGCAGCGGTGAAGACGCGCTGGCGGTGGAGACGCTGCAGGTGTTCTGCGCCTGGCTGGGCAGCCTGGCCGGCGACGCAGCGATCGCCGTCGGTGCACGCTCGGTGTACCTGGCCGGCGGCATTTCCGCGCACGTGCAGGATTTCCTGGCCGATGGCCGTTTCCGTGAGCGCTTCCTCAACAAGGGCGTGCTGACCGAGGTGCTGCGCCAGGTGCCGGTATGGCGCGTGGAGCACGGCCAGCTGGGCGTACTCGGCGCAGCGGTCTGGCACGCCGCACGGCAGCCCGCGCACGACTGATCGCTGCGACCGGCATCGGGCCGGCCGCACATTGCAGACTGGGAGGGGAAGATGGTGGATCGCAGGCAGTTCCTGCAGGCCGGCGCACTGGCCGCAGGCATGGCGGCTTTGCCGGGCGTGCAGGCGCGCACGCAGGGTGGGGCCAAGGTGGTTTCGACCTGGGACTTCGGCGTGCCGGCCAACCAGGCCGCATGGAAGGTGCTGGCGCAGGGCGGCAGCGCACTGGATGCGGTGGAAGCGGGCGCACGCTGGGCCGAGAGCGAGCTGTGCAACCCGACCGTCGGCCACTGCGGCAACCCGGATCGCGACGGCGTGCTGAGCCTGGACGCGAGCATCATGGATGGCGATGGCCGTTGTGGTGCGGTGGCCGCGCTGGTCGACATCCTGCATCCGGTCTCGGTGGCCCGCAAAGTGATGGAGAACAGCCCGCATGTGCTGCTGGTGGGCGAGGGCGCGCAGCAGTTCGCGGTGCAGCAGGGTTTCGAACGCCAGCACCTGCTGACGCCGCAGGCCGAGGCGGCCTGGCGCGAGTGGCTGAAGACCGAGAAGTACCAGCCGCAGATCAACGCCGAGCGCCGGGGTATTCCCGGCAACAGCGACAACCACGACACCATCGGCATGCTGGCGCTGGATGCCAAGGGCCATCTGGCCGGTGCCTGCACCACCAGCGGTATGGCCTGGAAGCTGCACGGCCGGGTCGGCGACAGCCCGATCATCGGTGCCGGCCTGTATGTCGACAACGAAGTGGGTGCGGCCACCGCCTCGGGCGTAGGTGAGGAGATGATCCGCAACGCTGCTTCGTTCCTGGTGGTCGAGCTGATGCGCCAGGGGCGCTCGCCGGCGCAGGCATGTCGCGAGGCGATCGACCGTGTGGTGCGCAAGCGGCCGGAGGCGAGCAAGACCCTGCAGGTGTGCTTCCTGGCCCTGAACAAGCAGGGCGAGGTGGGCGCCTACGCGCTGCATCGCGGCTTCGTCTACGCCGTGTGCGATGCGCAGCGCCAGGATGAGCTGCGCGATTCGCCGTCGATCTACACGAGCACGCAGGCGTGAGCAAGCGGCTCACCCTGGAGATCGCCAGCAACTCGTTGGCCTCGGCATTGGCCGCGCAGGCCGGCGGCGCCGACCGCATCGAGCTGTTCGACAACCTGGCCGAGGGTGGCACCACGCCGTCGTTCGCCAGCATCGCGATTGCCCGCGAACGCCTGTCGATTCCGCTGTTCGTACTGGTGCGTCCGCGCCCGGGCGACTTCCACTACGACGCGCTGGAAACCGAACTGATGCTGCGTGACATCGCGCAGTGCCGCGCACTGGGCTGCGATGGCGTGGTGATCGGCGCGCTGGATGTGCAGGGCGGCATCGACGTGGCGCTGTGCCGTGAACTGATGCAGGCCGCCGGGCCGTTGCAGGTGACCTTCCATCGCGCCTTCGACGCCGCCCGCGATCTGCCTGCCGCATTGGAGCAGGTGATCGGGCTGGGCTGCCAGCGCGTACTGACCTCGGGCGGCCAGGTCAGCGCCGAGGCCGGCGCGGATGTGCTGGCGGGCCTGGTCACGCAGGCGGCGGGACGCATCAGTGTGATGGCCGGCGCCGGGCTGGGCCCGGCCAATATCGCCGCCGTCGCGCGACGGAGCGGCTGCGCCGAGTTGCACGCCTCGGCGAAAGGCCTGCGGCGCTCGGCCATGCAGTTCCAGAATCCGGCCCTGCGCGGACTGGATCCGGACTGGAGCCAGACCAGCACCGCGACCGTGGCCGCGCTGCGGCAGACGCTGGACGGCGCAAGGTAGCCCGCTTCTTCTTTGTAGAGCCGAGCCCACGCTCGGCTGCTCTTTGGGCCCGGGGTCGGATCCCTTCGCAGAAGGGCTCCGACCTCGGGCCTGCCCATCGTTGCGGCCGAAGAAGTGACGCTTACAGCACGTTCGAACGGCTAGGGGGGGCAGACCAAGTCGTTGAAATGGATACGCTGGTGCGCCGTCGCATGGCGGCGCAGTCGGTGATTGTCGATAGTGGTTCATACCGTCGTTCGCCAACGAATTCCCGCATGTTTCGACTGTTCCTGCTGCTTGTCTGCGCGGTGCCAGCCATTGCAATCGGCGCACGTGAAAGGCATGCACCGGAGTGGGGGCGGGAGGTGGCTGCCGACAAGGACCTGCAGGTTGACCCCGAAATGGTTGGTGTGAGGCTTGAGCCAACCGCGCGGGGCGCGTTCCTCGACACACGTGAACATCGAATCGGGGCGAGGCGTTTTCGCGCGCTGTATCAGGTATTCGATTCCAATGCGGATAACCCGATGGGCCTTTGCGGCGCTGGGCGCGAGATCCATCTCTTCGTCTACGAAGTGATGCCGCTGGAGCCCGTGGAGCGGGGCAGGATACGGATCAGCAGTTGCCTTGAGAATGTGTCACTGGCCAGCCAGAACTCGGGGCAAGCGGGCGGCGAGTCCGACTTCTCCTCGGTTACCTGGCAACGGGATGGGTTCACCATCCAGTGGTGGGGGAGTGGGCCCGGAAGCGATGCTTCACACTACTATCTGCTCCGCAACAATCGCTTTGTTGTGGATTAACCGGGTGCTGCAAATCCTTGAGTGCGGACAAAACTGTTCCGCGCGTGATTGTCGCAATCGTGTCATGCATTCCTGCGCCGATCTCTCAGCGATAGTCCGCAACCCATTGATTACTCTCGATACCGGTAGCCAACAACGGCACGCCGTCGCCGGTTTGTGCGCCGCCGCATGCCGTGCATGGTTCAGCTGTGCTTTAGTTTGGATCGATCCACAGGGGAGGGCGCCGCGACGGTCTTGAACCGATCCATGCGCTCGGATCAGCCGTAGTGCCGCGCCACCACCCGTCCGTGCGTCCACACTTTCGAAGAGCAACCGCCCATGGCTCAGATCGTCCGCAAGCGCCGTCACCTGCTGTCCCAGGCCCTGGTCCTGGCCCTGCTTCCCCTGGCTGCCAATGCGCAGGAAGCCTCAAGCTCGTCCACCAAGGATCTCGATGCGGTCACCGTCACCGGCTCGCGCATCAAGCGCGCCAGTGTCGAAGGCCCGGCACCGGTCAATGTGATCACCGCCGCGCAGATCCAGAAGGAAGGCTTCGTCAGCGTGTACGACGCGCTGAAGACCCTCACCGAAGCGACCGGCACTGTTGAAGCCGCCTCGCAGTGGGGCTCGCATACGCCCAATGCCAGCGGCCTGAACCTGCGCGGGATGGGCCCGAACCGCTCGCTGTTGCTGGTCAACGGCCGTCGCGTGGCGGACTACCCGCTGCCGTATGGCGGTGAAACCAACTTCTCCAACTACGGCAACATTCCGGCCGCGGCGGTGGAGCGCATCGAAGTGCTGACCGGTGGCGCCTCGGCCATCTATGGTTCGGATGCGATCGCCGGCGTGGTCAACGTCATCCTGAAAACCAACTACGACGGCGACGAAGTGCGCGTGCGCGGCGGTACCTCCACCGAAGGCGGCCGCGATACGTGGGATCTGTCCTGGGCCGGCGGCAAGACCGGCGACAACTGGAGCGTGACCTACGCGCTGCAGTACACCAAGCGCGACCCGCTGTTTGGCCGTGACCGCCCGCAGATGGACGACGCCGATGATGCACCGTATCCGTCCTGGAACATGGAACAACGCAAGGTCGGCTTCCGTCCCACCGCCGGCCTGGCGCTGATCGATCCGACCACCGGCCAGCGCCTGGCGCCGCCCACCGGCACCTGCGAGAAGTTCGACGGCGAGTACTACACCGCCGATCGATTGGTCTACAACTACGCCGCCAACACCATCACCAACACCGGCCGCCTGTGCGGAATGAGTGCGGACTATGCCAACTGGCTGCTTACGGGCGGTGCCGAGAACGTGTCCGGTAACCTGTATGCCACCTTCGACTTCAGCAATAACCTGCAGGCCTGGACCAACCTGGCCGTCTACCGCTCCGAAGCGATCTGGGGCACCAATCCGCCGAGCGTGTCGCTGATCGACGACGACAACGGCTACTACTGGGATGCCAACCGCAACCGCCCGATCCTGGGCGTGCGCCAGTTCACGCCAAATGAAGTCGGCGGCGTGGATACGCTGCGCAACACCAACCGCGAACTGTCCTGGGACTGGAGCGCCGGCCTGCGTGGCCGCCTCGCTGACCGCTTCGACTGGAGCGCCACAGTGGGGCGTTCCTACTACCGCGTTGAAGAACGGCAGAACGTGGTCGACAAGCAGAAGTCGTATGACTACTTCCTGGGTCCGAAGCTGGGCACCACCGCCGATGGCGAGGCGATCTACGCACTGAACGAATCGCGCTGGTGGAATCCGCTGACGCCGGACCAGTACTGGCAGATGGGCACGGTGGCCAGGAATCGCGCGTCATCGTGGGTCAACCAGGCTTCGGCGGACATCACCGGCGAGCTGTTCCAGGGCTGGGCGGGTCCGATTTCGTTCGCGGCGGTGGCCGAAGTCGCGCAGCAGGGCTATCACCTCGGCCCCGACCCGCGCGCCGGCATCGACTTCGACCTGCAGAACGTCGATCGCGGCGGCGGCGAGCGCACCCGCTATTCGGCCGGCGTCGAGTTCAAGATTCCGCTGCTGGAGAGCGTGACCGCCACTGCGGCCGCGCGCTATGACCGCTATGGCAACTACAAGGCTGATAACAGCGGCGAAGCGCTGGACATCGGCAGCCAGAAGGAAACCACCTGGAACGTCGGCCTGGAATGGCGCCCGGTGGAGTCGCTGCTGGTGCGTGGTTCCTACGCCACCAGTTTCCATGCGCCGGACATGCACTACCTGCTGGGCCAGCCGAGCAGCTCCGAAGTGCAGACCTATGACCGCCTGCGCTGCATCCAGAGCGGCGCTTACCTGGTCAACAACTGCGGCGTGGGCAACACCGACGTCTGGTACACCTTCGACGTGAACCGCCGCGGCACGCCACTGCTGCGTTCGGAAACCGGCGATTCGTGGACGGTCGGTTTTGTCTGGGATGTGATGCCCAATCTGTCGGTCAGTGCCGACTACTGGGCGATCAAGCTGGAAGACATGATCGTCGACGTCGGCGCCGATGAGGTGCTGGCCAGCGAAGCCGGCTGCCTGACCGGCAAGAACATGGACGGTACACCGTGGGCCAATCCGGCCGGTGGCGAGTACTGTGCCGGCATCCTGGCCCGCGTGAACCGCGACAGCAATGGCCGTCTGGTATCGATCGAGCGCGGCCCGTTCAACCTGGCCAGCAGGGAAGTGCGCGGTATCGACCTGACCGCGCGCTATCGCCTGGAAACCGCGCAGTGGGGCAGCTTCCAGCTGGGCCTGAACTACACCAACCAGATCTCGACCAAGGAACAGCGCTACGCCAACGACCCGAACCCGGAGCGTCGTGACCGCGACCTGCGCAGCAAGCTGCGCGCGAGCCTGGCCTGGCAGCGCGGCAACTGGAACGCCAATGTCTATGCCGACCGCATCGGTTCGGTGCCGGGCGTGCGCTACCACTGGGGCACCGATCGCCTGAACAACCCGGGTGGCTGCTTGCCGTTCGCTGATGGCTATGTGCCCAGCGACAGCCCGTCGCTGAACTGCCTGGAACCGGCAACACGTCCGGATGGCTCGCCCAACCCGAACCCGAACGCCGGCCAGCAGACCACGCGTTACTACGGGCGGGTCGGGCCGTTCATTACCTGGAACTTCAACATGGGCTACCAGGTGACCGAACGCGCCAAGGTCAACGTCTACGTCAACAACGTGTTCAATTCGGCCAGCTGGAACCACAAGGATCCGTACAAGCTGGACTATGACTTCGCCCCGACCCGCCTGCTCGGCGCGGTGGGCCGCGAGTTCGCGCTGGAGTACGTGTTCACCTTCTGAGGCGGATAGCGGGCGGTACGCCGGGCATGGCCCGGCGCTACCGGCTGGACGGGGCGGCTGGATTTGACCTTCCCACGATGGCAAGGTTTAGCCTGTCCGCATCCAGAAGGAACCCCGGGAATCCGATCATGAGCACGCCCCGCGCCATTGCAGCCCCCGCAAGCCCCGCCACCATCAGCCTGCCCATCGAGGGCATGACCTGCGCCAGCTGTGTCGGCCGGGTCGAGGCCGCGCTGTCCAAGGTCGAAGGTGTGGGCAGTGTTTCGGTCAATCTGGCCACCGAGCGCGCGGATATCCGCCCGTCCGGCCCGGTCGATCGGGCCGCGCTGATCCAGGCGGTGGAGCGGGTGGGCTACGACGTGCCTGCCGCCACCATTGAACTGGCCGTGGAAGGCATGACCTGCGCCTCCTGCGTGGGTCGCGTGGAGCGCGCGCTGCTGGCGGTGCCAGGCGTCAGCCAGGCCAGCGTGAACCTGGCGACGGAGCGTGCGACCGTGCGCGGCGTGGCAGGCGTTGACGCGCTGGTGGCGGCCATCGACAAGGTCGGCTACGCCGCACACCTGATCGAGGCCGGCGTGCAGTCCGACGATGAGGCTGCAGAAAAGAAGGATGCCGAGCGCGCCGAACTGAAACGCGATCTGATCGTGGCGTCCGCGCTGGCGCTACCGGTGTTCGTGCTGGAGATGGGTTCGCACCTGATTCCCGGCATGCACGAATGGGTGATGGCCAACATCGGCATGCAGACCAGCTGGTATCTGCAGTTCGCATTGACCCTGCTGGTACTGGCCATTCCCGGCCGCCGTTTCTACCAGAAGGGTTTCCCGGCGCTGCTGCGGCTTGCGCCGGACATGAATTCGCTGGTGGCGGTGGGCACCGCCGCGGCGTTCGGTTATTCGGTGGTAGCGACCTTTGCACCGCGGCTGCTGCCGCCGGGCACGGTGAACGTCTACTACGAAGCGGCAGCGGTAATCGTCGCGCTGATCCTGCTCGGCCGCTTCCTTGAAGCTCGGGCCAAGGGCCGTACCTCCGAAGCGATCAAGCGCTTGGTCAACCTGCAGGCCAAGGTCGCGCATGTGATCCGTGACGGCCGCAGCATCGATATTCCGGTCAATGAAGTGCTGAGCGGCGACGTGGTGGAAGTACGCCCGGGCGAGCGCGTGCCGGTCGATGGCGAGGTGGTCGACGGTCGCAGCTACATCGACGAGTCGATGATCAGCGGCGAGCCGATTCCGGTCGAGAAGCAGTCGGGCAGCAGCGTTGTCGGTGGCACGGTCAACCAGAAGGGTGCGCTGACGGTGCGCGCGACGGCGGTGGGCGCGCAGACGATGCTGGCGCAGATCATCCGCATGGTCGAACAGGCGCAGGGCTCGAAGCTGCCGATCCAGGCGGTGGTCGACAAGGTCACGCTTTGGTTCGTGCCGGCGGTGATGCTGGCCGCGCTGGCGACCTTCGCAGTCTGGCTGATCTTCGGGCCATCGCCGGCGCTGAGCTTCGCGCTGGTCAATGCGGTGGCGGTGCTGATCATTGCCTGCCCCTGCGCGATGGGCCTGGCCACGCCAACCTCGATCATGGTCGGTACTGGCCGTGGCGCGGAGATGGGTGTGCTGTTCCGCAAGGGTGAAGCGCTGCAACTGCTGAAGGACGCGCAGGTGGTTGCGGTGGACAAGACCGGCACGCTGACCGAGGGCCGCCCGCGCCTGACCGAGCTCGAGATCACGGACGGTTTCGACCGCAGCACGGTGCTGGCGGCAGTGGCCGCAGTGGAATCGCGCTCGGAGCATCCGATCGCCCGCGCCATCGTCGATGCAGCCACTGAACAGGGCATCGCACTGCCGTCGATGGTCGATTTCGAATCGGTCACCGGAATGGGCGTGCGTGCGAACGTCGATGGTGCGCGGGTGGAGGTCGGTGCTGATCGCTTCATGCGCGATCTGGGCGTGGACATCACTTTGTTTGCGACGCTGGCGGCAGAGCTGGGCACCCAGGGCAAGTCGCCGCTGTATGCCGCCATCGACGGCCGCCTGGCCGCGATCATCGCGGTATCCGATCCGATCAAGCCGAGCACGCCGGCCGCAATCGCGGCACTGCACCAGCTCGGCCTGAAGGTGGCGATGATCACCGGTGACAACGCCGGTACCGCGCAGGCGATCGCGCGCCAGCTGGGCATCGATGAGGTGGTGGCCGAAGTGCTGCCGGAAGGCAAGGTCGAAGCGGTGCGCCGCCTGAAGGCTACGCATGGCCACGTGGCCTTCGTCGGTGATGGCATCAACGATGCGCCGGCACTGGCCGAAGCCGATGTCGGCCTGGCCATCGGTACCGGCACCGATATCGCGGTGGAGTCGGCCGATGTGGTGCTGATGTCGGGCAACCTGCAGGGCGTACCGAATGCCATCGCGCTGTCCAAGGCGACGCTGGGCAACATCCGGCAGAACCTGTTCTGGGCGTTCGCCTACAACACGGCGTTGATTCCGGTCGCGGCCGGCGTGCTGTACCCGGTCTGGGGCGTGCTGCTGTCGCCGGTGTTCGCGGCCGGTGCGATGGCGCTGTCCAGCGTGTTCGTGCTGGGCAATGCACTGCGCCTGCGCCGCTTCCAGGCACCGATGGCGGACGCCGCCGCTGCCACCCACTGAAGGAGATCCGCATGAACATCGGTGACGCTGCCAAGGCCTCCAGCGTGTCGGCGAAGATGATCCGCTACTACGAGCAGATCGGCCTGATTCCCGCCGCTGATAGAACCGAGTCGGGCTATCGGGCGTATTCGCAGGCGGACATCCACCGCCTGCGTTTCATCCGCCGTGCGCGCGATCTCGGCTTCCAGGTAGCCGAAATCACCGATCTGCTGGGCCTCTGGAACGACACCTCGCGGCACAGTGCCGACGTGAAGCATCTGGCCGAACAGCACATTGCCGATCTGGAACAGCGCATCGAGCACATGCGGCAGATGGCCGACACGCTGAAGTCGCTGATCAGCTGCTGTGCGGGCGACGAGCGCCCGGAATGCCCGATCCTGCAGCGACTGGGTGAGGACGATGAGACGCCGGTGCCGGTCGATACGGCAAAGACCGGTGCGGTGTGGCGACGCGCACAGAAGCAGTAAATCGATTTCACATGCACCAAAAAGCCCGCCCTGTGTCAGTACACGGGGCGGGCTTCCTTGTGGACGCAGGGCAGGGGATCAGACGGTACGCGGCGGGAAACCGGCATCGTTCACCGCGGCGAACACCTGTTCCTGCGACGCGGTGGTCTGCACCTTGACCAGGCCGGTCGGCGGGTCGGCAACCACGCTTGCGTTCGGATCGATCTGCTGGATCGCGCGGGTCACGCTGCGCGCGCAACCACCGCAGGTCATGCCGTCAACATGGAATTCCATCTGTAGCTCCTTCGGTGTTCTTGGGGTGGAGTCAGTGTGCACCTTCCAACGATGGCAGGGTCAAGTGCTGGGCTGAACGACAGGCAAGGCGCCGACAAAAAACGGCAGCCACCTGTACCAGCGTGGCTGCCGTGGAGGAACGTCCCCGCCGGAGCAGGGCGTGGGTTGCGCCGGGCGAACCCGCGCAACCCGTGGTGCTTCAGAACTTCCAGGTCGCGCCGAAGTACAGCTGGCGGCCTGCGTAGGTGTTGGAGACGAGACGGGCCTTGGTGTCATTGCCCAGGTGCACGCGCTGCTCGGACTTGGTGGCATTGATCACCGAGGCGGTCAGAGTCCAGTCCGGGGTCAGGTTGTAAGCCACGTTCAGATCCAGCTGGTCATACGGCTCGGTGTAGACCGTCATGCCGTTCTGCAGGCCGCCCACCACTTCGCCGCGACGGTTGAACGAGGCACGCGCAAGGAACTTGTCGTTCTCGTAGAACACCGTGACGTTGGCCTGGTTCTTGGCGCTGCCGACCAGCGGCGACGAGCCGATGTTCTGTCCGTCAATCACGATCGATGCCAGGTTGGTGTCGTTGTAGGTGTAGTTGGCCTGCACGCCGAAGCCGAAATCGAAGGTGTACTGGCCATACAGTTCCACGCCCTGCGAAACACCATCCTGGCCATTGGCCTTGGTCTTGTAGTTCTGCACGGTCACCACTTCGCCGCCGACAGCCATCTGCGTGTCGCGCACGACCGGCACGGTGAAGTTGCTCACGTCCTTGCGGAACAGGCCGACACCGGCCACGGCGCCCGGCTGGAAGTACCATTCCAGGCCCAGGTCGTACTGCGTGGCCTTGAACGGCTGCAGCTGCTTGTTGCTGCCTTCGCCGGCCCAACCCGGGTTCGGCGCACCGCCGGCGACGCGACGATCGTCGACGTATTCGGCGCTGTAGAAGCTCAGAGCGCCCGGAGTGGCGATATCGGTGTAGCCCGGACGGGCGATGACCTTTGACGCGGCGCCGCGCAGCACCAGGGTGTCAGTGATGTCCCAGGCGATGTTGAAGCTCGGCAGGATATCGGTATACGTGCGGTCGACGCCGATCAGTTCATGGGTCTTGCTCTGCGCCAGATCATACGGCAGTCGCACGAAGCCACTCTCGCAGCCATAGCCCGGATAGGCCGCAGCGGCTGGATCGGTGCACGCCATCGGCGCACCGGACGCGTTGTCCAGGAAGTAGTCGTTGAACTTCTCGATCGAGTCGGAGGACTGCGCGAACTGCTTGGTGCGAACCACGCGCACACCGACATTGCCGCGCAGGCGCTCGGTGCGGAAGTTGGCCTGGAAGTAGCCCGAGTAGATCTTCTCGTTGACGTTGTAGACGAAGTCTTCTTCGGTACGGTTGTGCGAACCACCGTAGGTCTTGTTCAGATAGTCGATGTACGCAGGGTAGTTGATGCCCGGGAACACGTTGGCATTGAAGCCGCCTGCAATGTTGCTGATCGGATTGGACAGGAAGAAGCCGGGCTGCGCGTCGCCGGCAGTGGGGTCGCAACCTGCCTGGTAGCGGCCGTCCTTGTAGTCGGCGGGATCGCGGCCCTGGCAGGTCCAGTAGGTGTTGCCGGTGTTGCGGTGGACCTTGCCATCGCGGTACTTGGCACCGAACTGGATCGAGTCCAGCCAGCCCGATTCAAACAGCTTGGTCACATCGGCCTGGAAGTAGTTCTGCTTGACTTCGGTGCGCTTCCACGACGAATCGGTCGAGCCGGTGTCGACTTCGGCGATGCCGTTCATCAGCTGCTGCTGCAGGTCGGGCGAGAAGGTGGCCGAGGGCGTGCCGGTCAGATCCCAGGCGCTGTACAGATTGCCCGACAGGTAATCGTTGCCGACCTTGCGGCGCGGCTTGGCCGACATCCGGAAGTTCATCGACGGACCACCTTCGGACCAGGTGCGGCCGCCGGTGAACGAGGCCTTCCACAGCGGGCTGATGTCCCAGTCGATGGTCAGGTCAGCGGTCTGCGACAGCGCCTTTTCCTTGCTGTAGCCACCGGTCAGCTGCGGCGTCGGAACCGTGCAGTCGTCCGGGCCCCAGCCACCGGGCTTGAGGCCGGCAGCCTTGGCCTGGTCTTCGCTGCAGTAGTAGGTTTTCCCCGCCAGCTTTTCGAACTGGGCACCGGTAACGGTGTTGCCGCTGGGGTCGAAGTCCAGGCCGTTGAGCAGGCGGCCACCGGCCCAGTTTCCATCGCCGTTGAAGCGGGCCATGCTCCATTCCGGAATCTTCAGCATGTTCTGGGTGTAATCACCCTGCAGTTCGAAGCGGAAGTAGTTGGCCGTCATCGTGACGTTGTCGACCGGCTTGAACTGGAAGGTCAGCTGGCCGCCCTTGCGTTCGCGCTTTTCTTCCTTCACCGCGAAGTTGACCGAGGTCGGCATGAAGAAGTCGCTGTAGTTGCCGCCGGTCTGGTTGTTGAAACCGGACTTGCCCCACCAGTAGTGGATGCCATCCTGCGCCGGCACGTTGCCATAGGCATCGCGCGCCTTGCCGGCGCCATACCACTGGTAGTCCTCGGTGCTGGCTTCCATGGTACGGGTGGTGCGCTTCTGCTGCGTCACGCCGATCAGCACGCCGAAACGCTCGTCCTTGCTGTGCCACGAATACAGGGCCGAGGCCTGCGGGTCGATATCGTGGTGGGTATCGGAGGAGGTGCCCTCAAGCGTGACGAAACCCGAGTTGGATTCCATGTCCAGCGGACGACGGGTGTGCAGGATGACCGTGCCGCCGATGCCGCCTTCGTCGATGCGCGCTTCCGGCGACTTGAACAGCTCCGCGCTGGACAGCATGTTCGACGGCAGCAGGGTGTAGTTGAACGAACGGGTCGCTTCGTCGTTGGTTTCCGACGTGGCGACGTAGTTGCCGTTCAACTGGGTCAAGGTCAGGTCGGGTGCCAGGCCGCGCACGCTGACGGTCTTGCCTTCGCCGCCACTGCGGGTGATGACCACGCCGGGCACGCGCTGCAGTGCGTCGGCCACGTTCTTGTCGGGGAACTTGCCGACGTCTTCGGCGGTGATCACTTCGACCACGGCGTTGGCGTCGCGCTTCTGCTCAAGGCTCTTTTCAATGGCGTAGCGGTAGCCGGTGACCTGGACGCTGTCCAGGTTGGTGGCTTCCTGCGCGCCGGTGGAAGCGGCCTGCTGCGCGGCGGCGCCAGCCGGAATGACGGCGGCGGCCAAGGCCAGCGCGATGGCCAACGCCAGTGCGTCCTGGCCATGCGTACGTGTTGAATGCTTCATTCCCATCTCTCCCTCTCTCCTGGATTGATCCGGTGACGTGGCACGGACAACTTGAATCGATCTAATTTGAAGTGACATTGTCGCTATTGCCATGCAGTGGCAGTAGCACCGTGCGCGTGGCCTGGTACGTCCTGTTGCTGCTCCCCCAACTCCCGGCCATCGCAGTGTCGTTCTTGGATCGATCTAAGCGATGGGCGGGCGTTTTTTAGCATGGGTCGCCCGCGGGCGCATGCTGCTCCGCAATATGGTACTGGCGTGGCGAAGGGATGACGGTTTGCTGAAAACAGTGAAATCGTTTTCGTGCGCAGGGGAGGGTGGGTCGGCAGGGCTGCGCCCTGCACCTGCCGAAGCCAAAGCGAAAGCTAAAGCCAAAGCCAAAGCCAAAATGGCTCTGGGTTGTCTGTGGGTTGGGCAGGGCGGTGTCGGATTGCGGGGACGCCGTAAACCCGTCCATGGGGGCTTGGCCGCGGCATCCATGCCGCGGACACCCCGCAATCCGACACCGCCCTGCCTTCGACAGTTTCCCGGTGACGGTTGGATGGGTCCTGGGGACGGCATGGGGAATGGCTTGGGGTCAGATCCGTTTTCCGTTGGAAAACGGATCTGACCCCCGATTGATTTCGATATCCGACAGAGATTCATCCACGAATGGCGTGGATCCACAGACCGCAGAGATCTGTCGAAGGCGGGGTGGGTCCGGTTGCGGGGGCGTGAGCCGCATGGATGCGGCGACCGAGCTTACATGGACGTACTTGCAGCGTCCCCCGCAACCGGACCCACCCCGACTCTCCACAGGAAACCAGCTTCTGCTGTTGCTGTTGCTCCAGCTCGGAGCGGGTGCAGGGCGCAGCCCTGCCGAACACCCCCTTTCATGCTGCGCCGCAGAATGCATTCGGCTGAACCTGCATGCTCTACTTGAATCGATCTAAATTCACGGTCGCACGGGTCGGGCGTCATTCCAGGGGGAGCTTTCTGCCGGTTACGGCGAGGCTCAGCGGAACGGCGCCGGACGGCCCCGGCCGTCTGCCTCCCTGTCATCGACTACAGGAACCCGACATGCGTCCAGTGCCGTCCGCTCCCGCCGTCCCATTGTCTTCGCGCCCGCTGGCGCGCCTGGCCTGCCTGCTCGCGCTGTCGGCGTCGCCGATGCTGCTGCAGGCCGCGCCGGCAGCGTTGGAGCGCGAGGTCAATACGTTCATCGGCAGCAAGGACGATGGCAATACGTTCCCGGGCGCGTCGGCGCCGTTCGGCCTGATCCAGGTCAGCCCGATCGGCAGCCACTACTCGGGCTGGCGCTATGACGATGAGAAGGTCCGCGGTTTCGGCCACTCCTTCATCTCCGGCGCAGGCTGCTGGGAGCAGGGCGGCCAGGTGTCGGTGCTGCCGGTGACCGGCTCGATCGGCCCGGGCGGTGATTTCGATACCGGCAACGCCAAGCAGTTCGACCACAAGGCGTATGCCTCGTCGTACACCCATGACGGCGAGATCGGGCAGGCGGGCTATTACAAGGTGCGGCTGACCAGCTACGGCGGCATCGATGCCGAGACCACTGCGCGTACGCGTGCTGCGGCCGAGCGCTACACCTTCAGCCAGCGCAGCGGCGAAGGCCACGTGCTGGTCAATGTCGGCCAGGCCAACGAACGCCACTCGGTGATCGGCAGCGTGGTCGATGTGGTCGGCGACCGCGTGGTGGAAGGCAAGCTGGTCACCAAGAGTTTCTGTGGCGGCCACCAGTACACCACCTGGTTCCGCATCGAGTTCGACCGTCCGTTCAAGGCGCATGGTACCTGGGGCGAGGGCGGTGGCCTGCCGGGCGCACGCCACAGCATGGAAGGCGAACAGAAGCCGAACGGGGCCTGGCTCAGCTTCGACCTGGCCAAGGGCCAGTCGGTGACGGCGGTCAGCGCGATCTCGCATGTGGATGCCGAAGGCGCGCGCATCAACCTGCGCGCGGACGGCATGCAGGGCGGGGCGCTGCTCGGTTTCGACCGCATGCGTGCGCTGTCCCAGCAATCCTGGCGCGAGCAGCTGGGCCGGGTGCGCGTGCAGGGTGGCAACGCCGACGACCGCGCGGTGTTCTACAGCGCGGTCTACCACGCGCTGCTACAGCCGATGACCGGCAACGACGCCGACGGCCGCTACCGCGGCTATGACGATGGCATCCACCGTGCCGACGGCTGGACCTACTACGAGTACTTCTCGCTGTGGGATACCTACCGCGCGCAGAACCAGTGGTTGGCACTGACCCGCCCGGACGTGACGCGCGATATCGGCCGGACCCTGCTGGCGATCGACGAACAGGGCGGTTGGCTGCCGCGCTGGGGCTATGCCAACTTCGAGACCAACATCATGACCGGCGATCCGGTCACGCCGTTCATGGTCGACCTGTGGCGCTTCGGCGCGCTCAAGGGGCGCGAATCGCAGGCGTGGGATGCGCTGCGCCGCAACGCCTTCGGCACGCCGCCGCTGAACTCGCGCATGGCCGGCCGCTCCGGCAATCCCACATACCTGGACAAGGGTTACGTGGTCTACGACCGCGCGTTCCCGTCCAAGGGCATGGACGTCGATCCGCACCACGGTGGCTCGGCCACGCTGGAATATGCGCTGGCCGATTGCGCACTCTCGCAGATGGCCGATGGCCTCGGCCATGCGCAGGACGCGGCGACGCTGCGTGAGCGCGGCCGCAACTGGCGCAAGGTGTGGGACCCGCAGGTGCGTGATGCCGAGACCGGCTTCACCGGTTTCCCTCGCCCGCGTACCGAGGATGGCCAGTGGTACACGCCGGCCGATGGCCACTACAGCCCGCGCTCGCACCACGGTTTCCATGAAGGCACGGCGTGGCAGTACCAGTGGCTGGCGCAGCAGGACGTGCCGGGCCTGGTCGAGGCGATGGACGGCCGCGAACAGGCCGGCCGCCGCCTCGATGCCTTCTTCGCGATGGACGCGCTGCAGGCCGACCCGCTCAATGCCGCCCGCAAGGAGTGGGTGGTCGGGCCGTACAGCTATTACAACCAGTTCCGCTACAACCCGAACAACGAGCCGGACCTGCACTCGCCGTGGCTGTACACGCTGATCGGCCAGCCGTGGAAGACCGCGGCCGTGGTGCGCGCCGCGCAGCAGTTGTTCACCAATGCGCCCAACGGCGTGACCGGCAACGATGACCTCGGCACGATGTCGGCCTGGTACCTGTTCAGCGCCATCGGCGTGTACCCGGCGGTGCCGGGCAGCGGCCAGTTCCTGTTGCACACCCCGCGCTTCAGCAAGGTGGAAGTGGACATGGGCAATGGCCGCACGCTGCGCATCGATGCGCCGGGCGCCGACGGCCGCCGCCTGCAGTACGTGCAGGGCGTGCAGGTCGACGGACAGGCGCATGCACCGGTGTGGCTGGACTGGGACCGCCTGCAGCAGGGCCCGCGCCTGCGCTTCGCGCTCGACGGGAAGGCGCCGGAGCAGGGCTGGGGCACGGCGGTGAAGGACCTGCCGGTGTCCTGGTGCGCGGCACCGGGCAGCCAGCTGCGCTGAGCCGGACTGTGCCGTTCGGGGTGACCCAGCGAACGGCACGGCACGACACGGCCCTGATCCATTAGGCTTGAGCCTCCAGCGGAGTCCGGGAAGACGATGAACGACAACGGCAGCAGTTCCAGCAAGCGCGCCGGCAAGGCGGTGACGGTGACCGACATCGCGCGTGCCATCGGCGTGTCACGGGCCACCGTGTCGCTGGTGCTGCGCGGCAGCCCGCTGGTCAACGTCGATACCCGCGCCAAGGTCGAGGCCGAACTGCGCCGCCAGCGCTATGTCTACAACCGCGCGGCGGCCAACCTGCGCCGGCGGACCTCGTCGAGCATCGCGCTGGTGATCAACGATCTGTCCAACCCGTTCTTCGCCGAGTTCGCGTCCGGCGTAGACGAGGCGCTGGGCGGGCGCGGCTACGTGACCCTGCTTGGCAGTACCGGTGAATCGCCGGAGCGCCAACAAGCGGTGCTGTCCACGCTGATGGAGCACACCCCGGCCGGACTGATCCTGTCTCCAGCCGAAGGCAGCGACACCGCGCAGCTGCGGCAGGCGCTGGGTGCCAATGCCAACGTGCTGCTGTTCAACCGCGAACTGGAAGGGGCCGACTGGGATTTCCTGACCCTGGACAACCAGCACGGCGCCTATCTGGCCACGCGCCACCTGATTGAACGCGGCCATCGCCAGATCGCTTTCTTCGGCGGCCACGCTGCATCGAGCTCGTGCCACCAGCGCCGCGCAGGCTTCCAGCAGGCACTGGCCGAGGCCGGTCTGTCGCTGCCGCCGGGATGGATGATCGAGTCGGCGCCGAACCGCCTGGAAGCTGCGGCGCGCACTGATGAGTTGTTTGCCGACGGCCATCGCCCCAGTGCAGCGGTCTGCTACAACGACACCGTCGCGCTCGGTCTGATGCTGGGCTTGAATTCACGTGGCATCCGCCCGGGCGGCGACTTCGCCGTTACCGGCTTCGATGATATTTCCGAGGCGTCGGTCGCGGTGCCGCCACTGACCACGCTCACCGCCGATCCGCGCGAGCGGGGTCGGCAAGCTGCCGCGCTGCTGCTGCAACGACTGGACGAACCGGACGCGCCGCCACGGCGCACGGTCGCGCCGGTGCAGCTGCGCATCCGCGAAAGCAGCGCCGCACGACCGAACTGATTTCTTCCATACACCCCTTCCACGCAACAACGACCTTCCGCGCATCGAGGCGCGTACCGCATGCCGATCTCCGCAACGCCCCGTCCATCGGGTTCTTCGGGCAACGCACCCGCCGTCACCAACGGCAAGGCGCTGGCCGTGGTCACCACGATCTTCTTCATGTGGGGCTTCCTGACCTGCCTCAATGACATCCTGATCCCGCACCTGAAGGCAGTGTTCGAGCTGAACTACGCCAAGGCGATGCTGGTGCAGTTCACCTTCTTCGGCACCTATTTCCTGATGTCGCTGCCGGCTGGCCGCCTGGTGGCGGCGCTGGGCTACAAGAAGGGCATCGTGGCCGGCCTGGTGATCGCCGGTATCGGCGCACTGGGATTCTGGCCGGCGGCCGAGCTGCGCGTGTATGGCGCCTTCCTCGGCGCACTGTTCGTGCTGGCCACCGGCATCACCGTGCTGCAGGTTGCTGCGAACCCCTACGTCGCGCTGCTGGGCCCGGAGCAGACCAGCTCCAGCCGCCTGACCCTGGCGCAGGCACTGAACTCGCTGGGCACGGCCATCGCCCCGATCTTCGGCGGCATGCTGATCCTGTCCAACACGGTCAAGAGCGCCGATGAACTGAACGCGCTGCCGGCTGCCGAACAGCTGGCCTACCGCGCCGCCGAGGCGCAGGCCGTACAGGGCCCCTACGTAGGCCTGGCGGTAGCGCTGGTACTGCTGGCGCTGTTCGTGTTCCTGTTCCGCCTGCCGGCACTGAGCGACGCCACTGAACAGGCCGACCAGGGTCACCACCACAGCTACCTGGATGCGCTGCGCAAGCGCCACCTGCTGCTGGGCGTGCTGGGCATCTTCTTCTACGTCGGTGCCGAAGTATCGATCGGCAGCTTCCTGGTCAACTACCTGTCGATGCCGAACATCGGTGGCTTCAGCGAACAGGAGGCCACCCACTACGTGTCGGCCTACTGGACGATGGCAATGATCGGCCGCTTCGCCGGCTCGGCGCTGCTGGCGCGCTTCTCGCCCAGCCGCCTGCTGGCGATCTTCGCGCTGGTCAACGTGGCACTGCTGGTCACGACGATGCTGACCTCCGGCAACATCGCGCTGTACTCGGTGGTGGCGATCGGCCTGTTCAATTCGATCATGTTCCCGACCATCTTCGCGCTGAGCATCGAGCGCCTGGGCCCGCTGACCAACAAGGGCTCCAGCCTGCTGATCATGGCCATCGTCGGCGGTGCCGTGGTGCCGTACCTGCAGGGCGTGCTGGCCGACCACATCGGTGTGCAGGCCAGCTTCATCCTGCCGCTGCTGTGCTACGGCTACATCATTTTCTACGGGCTGGTCGGCGCACGTACGCCGGCTTCCGCAACGCAGGGAGGCTGAGTCCAGAATGGGTTCCATTGTTTGCTTCGGCGAAATTTTGATCGATCTACTAGCGCAACCGCCGGCCTCGGCCGACACCCCGCGCGCATTCCTGCAGTACGCCGGCGGCGCGCCGGCCAATGTTGCGGTGGCGGCAGCGCGCCTTGGTGCGAAGACCCAGTTCGTCGGCATGCTGGGCCGCGACATGTTCGGTGACTTCCTGGCCGAAAGCCTGGTCGAACACGGCGTCGGCACGGATTACATCGTGCGCACCGATGCGGCCAAGACCGCACTGGCCTTCGTCGCGCTGGATGCCAGCGGCGAGCGCAGCTTCAGTTTCTACCGCCCGCCGGCGGCCGACCTGCTGTTCCGTGACAGCGACTTCCAGGCCGCGTGCTTCGACAGCGCGCAGTGCTTCCATGTCTGCTCCAACAGCCTGACCGAGCCGGCCATTGCCGAGGCGACCTTTGCCGGCATGGAGCGCGCCCGTGACGCCGGTGCGGTGGTCAGCCTGGACCTCAATCTGCGCCCGGCGCTGTGGCCGGCGAGCGAAGATCCGACGCCGCGCCTGTGGCAGGCGCTGCAGCGTGCCGACCTGGTCAAGCTGTCGCGCGAGGAGCTGGACTACCTGGCGGCACCGCTGGGTGCCGAGGGTGAGGCAGTGGTACTGAAGCGCCTGCTGGCCGCGCAGGCACGCTGGGTCATCGTTACCGATGGTGCGGCCACGCTGCACTGGTACACGCGCGACAACCACGGCACGGTCACCAGCTTCCGCGTAGCCACCGTCGATACCACGGCCGCTGGCGATGCCTTTGTCGGTGGCGTGCTGGTCGGACTGCTGGAGCGTGGCGGGGCGGGCGCAGGCTTTTCCGCGTTCTGCCAGGACCCGGAGGCGATCACCGCCACGCTGCGCTTCGGCGCTGCGGTCGGCGCACTGGCTGTTACCCGCAAGGGCGCGTTCGCCGCGATGCCCTCGCTCGATGAAGTGCAGCAGCTGCTGCAGGCCCAGGACATTCCCGCATGAGCACCTCGCCTGATTTCCGTTCACCCGCGTTCCTGCGTGCGCACATCGCCGACACGATGGCGTTCTACCACCCGCGTTGCATCGATCCGAACGGCGGCTTCTTCCACTACTTCCGTGACGACGGCAGCATCTACGATGCCAGCCACCGCCACCTGGTGAGCAGCACGCGCTTCGTCTTCAACTACGCGATGGCCTACCGCGAATTCGGCAATGCCGAATACCGCGATGCAGTCGAGCACGGCGTGCGCTACCTGCGCGAGGTGCATCGCAATCCGGTTACCGGTGGCTATGCTTGGACCCTGCGCGACGGCAAGGTCGAGGACGACATGAACCACTGCTATGGCGTGGCCTTCGTGCTGTTGGCCTACAGCTGTGCGCTGAAGGCCGGTGTCGAGCAGGCCCGCGCATGGATGGACGAGACTTGGCAGCTTCTGGAAGCGCGCTTCTGGGAGCCGCAGCACGGCCTGTACAAGGACGAGGCCGATGGCCAGTGGAACTTCACCGGCTACCGCGGCCAGAACGCCAACATGCACATGTGCGAGGCGATGCTGTCGGCGTTCGAGGCCAGTGGCGAGCAGCGCTACGTGGAACGCGCGCTGCAACTGGCCGACAACATGACCCGCCGCCAGGCCGCCAAGGCTGGTGGTCTGGTCTGGGAGCACTACGATTCCAACTGGGAGATCGACTGGGACTACAACCTGGACGATCCCAAGCACCTGTTCCGCCCATGGGGCTTCCAGCCGGGGCATCAGACCGAGTGGGCCAAGCTTCTGCTGATCCTCGATCGCCACGTGCAGGCCGACTGGCTGGTGCCGACCGCCCAGCATCTGTTCGATGTGGCCGTGGCCCGCAGCTGGGATGAGGCGCGTGGTGGCCTCTACTACGGTTTCGCGCCGGAATCGCGCCGCCAGCCGGGCATGGAGGGCGTCCCGATCGGTGGCGACAGCTTCGTCTGCGACGACGACAAGTACTTCTGGGTGCAGGCTGAGACCCTGGCCACAGCCGCGCTGATGGCCAAGTGCACCGGCGATGATCGCTACTGGCAGTGGTACGAGCGCATCTGGGCGTACTCGTGGGAACACTTCGTCGACCACCAGTACGGCGCCTGGTTCCGCATCCTCGATGCCGACAACCGCAAGTACAGCGACGAGAAGAGCCCGGCCGGCAAGGTGGATTACCACACCATGGGCGCGTGCTACGAAGTGCTGAACGTGGTGCGTTGAGGTTGGTACGCCGGGCATGGCCCGGCACTGCCGTGAACTGGACTTGCAGGTAGCGCCGGGCCATGCCCGGCGGAAAAACAGGAGCATCCCGTGCATCGCCTTCCCCTCGTTGTCCGCCTGCTCCTGCTGCTGATCGCAGCCTCTGCGTTCCCTGCACTGGCGGCCCCGCTGCAGGCGCAGTGGGAGTTCCGAATGCTGCCTGGCGACGCGCAGGGCGCGGCCCATCCCGGTCTACAGCAGTGGCGTGCGGCCCAGGTGCCCGGCAGCGTGCACACCGACCTGCTGGCGCATGCGCTGATCCGCGACCCGTACGTGGGTGCGCCCGAAGCCGAGCTGCAATGGATCGGCCTGGCGGCCTGGGAGTACCGCGCGCGCTTCGACGTGGATGCGGCGACGCTGGCCAAGCCCAATGCCGAACTGCGCTTCGACGGGCTGGACACTTATGCCGAAGTCAGCCTCAACGGCAAGCCGCTGCTGCGTGCGGACAACGCGCACCGCACGTGGCGTGCGCGCGTGGATGGGCGCCTGCGCGCGAACGGCAATGAACTGCAGATCGTGTTCCGTTCGCCGATCCGCACGCTGCTTCCGGGCGTACAGGCGATGCCGCACAAGATCGCCGGCAACTATCCGTCGCCGTATGGCGACGAGCCGAAGGACGCGATGGTCGGCAACTTCGCGCGCAAGCCGGCTTACCACTTCGGCTGGGACTGGGGCCCGCGCTATGTCACCGCCGGCGTCTGGCGCGGTGTCGACCTGCAGGCCTGGGATACGCATCGATTGACCGATCTTGCTGTGCGCACCGATGCATTGAGCGCGGAGCAGGCGAAGTTGGCGGTGCTGCTGCAGGTGGAGCAGGGGAATGCCGCCGGTTCTGCGGTGGTCAATGTGGATGTGCGCGATCCGCAGGGTCGCAGCGTGGCCCTGGTGAAGCGCACGGTGCTGCTGAAGCCCGGCCAGAACAGCATCGAGGTTCCGGTTGAACTGGCCGATCCGCGGCGCTGGTGGCCAGTAGGCCACGGTGCGCAGGACCGCTACACGGTGCAGGCCCGCCTGGGCGACGGTGGCGCGCCGGAACTGGCACGCGAGCAGCGCATCGGCCTGCGTACGGTCGAACTGCGCCGCGATACGGACGACAAGGGCGGTCAGGGCTTCGCCTTCGTCATCAATGGCGTGCCGATCTTCGCCAAGGGCGCGAACGTGATTCCGTTCGATGCCTTCCCCGCCCGTGTCGATGCCGCGCGGCTGCGCCAGGTGTTGACCGCCGCGCGCGATGCCAACATGAACATGCTGCGCAACTGGGGTGGCGGCTATTACGAGGACGACGCGTTCTTCGACATCGCCGACGAGCTGGGCCTGCTGGTCTGGCAGGACTTCATGTTCGGCGGTGGCATGCAGCCCGGTTACGATCCGGCGTTCCGCGCCAGTGTGGTCGCCGAGGCGCGCGACAACGTGCGGCGCCTGCGGCATCACCCCAGCATCGTGCTGTGGTGTGGCAACAACGAAGAGGAAACCGCCTGGAAGGACTGGGGCCACGGCCGCGACCTGAAGTCGGCCGATCCGGCGTTCGCGGCGAAGGTCTGGCAGGGCTATGTCGATCTGTTCGGCAATGACCTGCGCCAGGTGGTGGGCGAGGAAGGGCTGGGCGTACCGTACTGGTCCAGCTCGCCCAGCAACGACCTGGATGAGAAAGCCAACGATTCCACTCGCGGCGACAAGCACTACTGGCAGGTCTGGGGCAATCCGGCGCTGCCGGTGCAGGCCTACCTGCGCGAGACGCCGCGCTTCATGTCCGAGTACGGGCTGCAGGCGTGGCCGTCGGTGGCGACGGTGGACCAGATCGCCACCCGCGCCGAGCAGCGCATCGACAGCCCGGTGATCCGCGCACACCAGAAGTTCATGGCCGGCGAGGGCAACAGCCGCCTGCTGCACTACATCGAACTGGGTTACGGCACGCCGAAGGACTTCGAGGACTTCGTCTACCTCAGCCAGGTGATGCAGGCCGACGGCATCGCCCTGGCGGCACTGCATCATCGCGCCTCGCGGCCGTACACGATGGGCTCGCTGTACTGGCAGCTCAACGACGTCTGGCCGGGTGCTTCCTGGTCCAGCGTGGACTACTTCGGTCGTTGGAAGGCGTTGCATTTCGCTGCGCGGCGCTTCTTCGCGCCGGTGACGGTGGCGGCGTTGCGTGACGAGGGCAGCACGCGGGTGCGCCTGATCAATGATGGCACCGCGCAGGATGCGCGTTGGCGGCTGCGGGTGATGGACGTGGAGGGCAAGGTGCTGCGCCGCCGTGAGGAAGCGGTCGCGTTGGCAGCAGAAGGTGTCACCTTGATCGGAGACTTCCGCGATGCCGAGTTGCTGGCCGGTGCCGACCCGAAGCGCACGGTGGCAGTATTCGAGCTGCTGCAGAATGGGGCGGTGAGCGCGCGGCAGGTGGTCGGATTCGTCGAAGCCAAGGACCAGGTGTTGCCGCGGCAGAAGCTCAAGGCTACGTTGTCCATCGAAGGCGACCACTATCGACTGCGGCTGGAAAGCGCGGCTTACGTGCGCGCGGCGTGGATTGATTTCGGTGCGTTGGATGTGCAGGTCGAAGACAACCTGCTGGACCTACTGCCCGGCGAAACCCGCGATATCGCCGTGCGCGGTCCAGTGGATCTGACGACGCTGCGAGAAGCGTTGAAGGTAAAAACCCTCAACGATCGTTGAGGGCAGGTGAACCATGTTCTGGTAGGTGTCAACCTTGGTTGACACATCGGTGGTATGCCAACCAAGGTTGGCAACTACCAGAAGCGGAGCCGGGTAGGTGCGGACCGTTGGTCCGCACACCTTTTTAAAGTTGAATCTGCTGGAAATTCTCGACCCGCTCGTGGCCGTTGGCGGCCTGGCCGGTGCGCGGCAGCGGGTAATCGTCCAGGCGGTCGATCAGGCGGGTCTGCAGTCCAGCTTCGCGGGCGGCGTCCAGTTCCTCCACCACATCCGACAGGAACAGGATCTCGCCGGCCGGAACGCCAATGGCCTGCACGATTCGGCGGTAGCTGTCGGCCTCACGCTTGCCGCCGATTTCGGTGTCGAACCAGCCCGACACCAGCGGGCTGAGGTCACCGGCGTCGCTGAAGCCGAAGAACAGCTTCTGCGCCGGTACCGAGCCGGAGGAGTACACGTACAGCGGCAGGCCGGAGGCCTGCCAGCCCTTCAGAACCGGCGCCACTTCCGGGTAGAAGTGCGCGGTGTAATCGCCGCGACGGTAGCCCTCGTCCCAGATCAGGCCCTGCAGCGCCTTCAGTGCGGTGTGCTTGCGATCTTGGTCGATCCAGCCCTGCAGCGTCTCGGCCACCAGGCTGTCCTGGCAGGCACCGCCGATCTCGGCAGCCACCGCATCCAGCCAGCGGCGCACCTCCGGCTGCTGGCCGTGTTCGGTGACGAACGCTGGCAAGGCCTTGCGGGCATAGGGGAACAGCACGTTCTTGACAAACGAGATGCTGCTGGTGGTGCCTTCGATGTCGGTCAGGATGACGCGGGGCTGCATGGATCAGGACGCCTGGGTAGGTACGTAACGGGGGAATTTCTGCGCGATGTCTGTGCCGGTGAAGTGACCGACCCAGCCATCCGGCTCGGTGAAGAAGCGGATCGCCACGAAGCTCGGCTCATCACCCATGTCGAACCAGTGGGTGGTGCCATCGGGCACGGCGATCAGGTCATCCTTCACGCACTCGATCTCGTAGACCTTGTCTTCCACGTGCAGGGTGAACAGGCCGGACCCGGCGACAAAGAAGCGAACCTCGTCTTCCTTGTGGAAGTGTTCGTCGAGGAACTTCTTGCGCAGCTCGGCACGGTTCGGGTTGTCCGGGGCGATCGAGGCCACGTCCACGCTCTTGAAGCCGTTCTCGGCGACCAGGCGGTCGATGTCGGCGCGGTACGCCGCGAACACTTCCTCCTGGCTGGCACCGGGCGCGACCGGTGCGGTGGCCTGCCAGCGTTCGAAGGTGACGCCGATCTTCTGCAGTTCGGCAGCGATGAGCGCGCCGTCCTGGGTGTCCAGTAGCGGCGATTCGGGGCGGGTGTCGTCGTAGATGCGCAGTCGGCTCATGGCGGCAGCTTGAACGTCTCGGGGGGAAGACAGGGTAGCAGGGTGGGGGCGAGGCGCAGATTCCGGATCGGCATCTGCACCTGCGCGCCGGTTCAGCCGCGCAGCTTGCGCAGCTCGAGCTCGCAGTGGAACAGGAACTCGAACGCTTCCAGGTGGCGGCGCGCCTCGGCCATGTCGCGACCCCAGGCATACAGGCCGTGGCCATCGATCAGGTAGCCCCACAGGTTCTGCCGGTCGAGCAGGTCATCGACCTGCTTTGAAAGCACGTTCATGTCCTGGGTGTTGGCGAACACTGGTACGTCGATGGCCATCTCGTGGGTGCTGTTGCCGGCGAAGGCCTTCAGCAGCTCGTAGCCTTCCAGGCGGATATGGCCCTGCGGCGCGTACAGGCGCGAAGCGATGGTCTGCACCGGCGAATGGGTGTGCAGCACGCAGCCGATCTCCGGGAAGCGGCGGTACAGCTGGGTGTGCAGCAGGGTTTCGGCGGACGGACGCAGCGGGCGGCCGACGGCCAGGCCGTCGAAGTCCACCACCATGATGTCGTCCTCGATCAGGCGGCCCTTGTCCTTGCCCGAGACGGTGATCGCGGCGTGGCGGTCGTCCAGGCGGTGGGAGAAGTTGCTGCTGGTGGCCGGGGTCCAGCCGGCGTGGGCCAGTTCGCGGACGTTGTCGATCAGCAGCTGGGCCAGTTCGCTCAGGCGCGCGGTGTCGTACGGGAAGGTGGGGGCGTTCATGCCGGCGATTTTACTGGATTCGGCCAACGGCTGAGCCCCTCGTGGCTGAGAGGTGGTTGGTCACGGAACGCGGTTCATGGAGGTGGCGGGGCGGGTGGGCCGTGCAGGGGACGCTGCAAGTACGTCCCTGTAAGCTCGATGGCGCCATCCATGGCGCCAACGCCCCTGCACGGCCCGCCCGCCCCACCTCTGACAGGTTCCGGCGTGCGGCCAGCCACGGAATGAAGAAGGAAGAGCGAAAAGCGGGTCGCGGCGCTGCGCTTGCTCGGAGCGGAGCATGGCTCCGCTCTACAGAGGATTCATCGACCGGAGAAAATTCATTTCCCGGATGAATTCATCCACGCATGGCGTGGATCTACCGGACGCGCCGGGAGACTGTCAGGGGTGGGGAGGCATGGGTTCGCGGGGGTGTCAGCCGCATGGATGCGGCTGCCAAGCCTACATGGACGTACTTGCGGCGCCCCCCGCGTACCCATGCCTCCCCGCCAAACCAACACACCCGCTCTTGCCGTTGCTCCGGCGGGTGCAGGGCCGCAGGCCCTGCAATGCAAAACCTCACTTACCCCGCAGGCGGCTGTGCCTGAACCCGTAGCAGAAATAGATCACGAAACCGACGAACGTCCACACGCCCATTAGCATCCAGTTGTGCATCGTCATCGCCGACAGCAGCGCCAGGCAGCTCAGTACGCCCAGGCTGCAGATCAGCCAGGCCATCGGCATGCGGAACGGGCGCGGCAGGTCCGGCTGGGTGCGGCGCAGGATCAGCACGCCGGCACACACGGCGGCGAACGCGATCAGCGTGCCCATCGAGGTCAGCTCACCGAGGATGTCCAGCGGGAACAGTGCCGCCAGCAGCGCGATGCCGATGCCGGTGATCACGGTGTTGATGTGCGGGGTGCGGTACTTCGGGTGGATCTTGGTGAACACCGGTGGCAGCAGGCCGTCGCGGCCCATGATCATGAAAATGCGCGGCTGGCCGATGATCATCACCAGCACCACCGAGGACAGGCCGACCAGCGCGCCGACCTCGACCACCCAGCGCAGCCAGCCCAGCTGCGGATGCGCCGCCACCGCAGTCACCACCGGCTCGTCGGTGCCCAGCAGCTGGAACGGCACCAGGCCGGTCATCACCGCGGCCATCGCGATGTACAGCACGGTGCAGATCACCAGCGACAGCATCATGCCGAACGGCATGTCGCGCTGCGGATTCTTCGATTCCTGCGCGGCCACCGACACCGCCTCGAAGCCGATGTAGGCGAAGAACACCATCGCTGCGCCACGCAGCACGCCTTCCATGCCGTACTTGCCGGGGCCTTCGTTGGCCGGGATGAACGGGGTCCAGTTGCTGGTGTCCACGTACTTCCAGCCGACCACGATGACCAGCACGATCAGGCCGGTCTTGAGCACGACCATTGCCATGTTCATCGCCGAGGACTTGCTGATGCCGACGTAGCACAGCCAGGTCAGCAGCAGCACCAGTGCGGCGGCCGGCAGGTTGGCGATCGCGCCGGTCGGGCGCAGCTGTGCGTCGAGCGGGGCACTGACCAACGCCGCTGGTAGATGGATGTCGAACTGGCTGAGCAGGCTGAGGAAATAGCCGGTCCAGCTGACCGCGACCGCCGAGGCGGAGACGCCGTATTCGAGCACCAGCATCCAGCCGATGAACCAGGCCGAGAGCTCGCCGAAGGTGGCGTAGGTGTAGGTGTAGGCGCTGCCGGAGACCGGCACCATCGAGGCAAATTCGGCGTAGGCCAGCGCGCAGAAGGCGCAGCAGATGGCGGCCAGTACGAACGACAGCATGATCGCCGGGCCGGCGTGGTTGGCGGCGGCCTGGCCGGTGATGACGAAGATGCCGCCGCCGATCACCGCGCCGATACCCAGTGCGGTCAGGCCCCAGGGGCCGAGGTGGCGGCGCAGGCTCAGGCCGTTGGCGTCTTCATGGGCGGCATGCGGGTGCTTGGTGGCCCACAGTTGCTTGAACATGTGTGGTGGTCTTGTCGAAGCGCGCCATGACCGGCGCGCGGGGAAAACGGACGGGCCGGCGCGAGGCCGGCCCGTAGGCGGATCAGGGCGACTTGGCCAGCTTGCTGTTGCGGATGCCGTAGCCCAGGTAGATCAGCAGGCCGAGCAGCGTCCAGCCCACGAACAGGTGCCAGTGCACCACGAACGCCTGCCAGAACAGGAACAGGCAGGTGGCCGCGCCCAGCGGGCAGATGATCCACACCATCGGCACGCGGAACGGGCGATGGATCTCCGGCTTGGAATAGCGCAGCACGAGCACGCCGATGCAGACCGTGGCGAAGGCCAGCAGGGTACCCATCGACACCAGTTCACCCAGCACGTTCAGCGGCACCAGGCCAGCCAGCGCGGCGGCGATCACGCCGACCACGATGGTGGCGACGTACGGGGTGCGGAAGCGGGTGTGGACCTTGCCGAAGAACTTCGGCAGCAGGCCGTCGCGGGAGATGGTGTAGGCGATGCGGGTCTGGCCCATCATCATCACCAGCACCACGGAGGACAGGCCGGCGATGGCGCCGATCTCCACGAACGTCTTCAGCCAGGACAGGGTCGGGTAGGGCTCCAGAGCGGTGGCCACCGGCTTGTCGGTGCCCAGCAGGTGGTACGGCATCATGCCGGTCAGCACCGCACAGACGATGATGTAGACGATGGTGCACACCGCCAGCGAGCCGAGCAGGCCGATCGGCATGTTGCGCTGCGGGTCCTTGGTTTCACCGGCGGCGGTGGAGACCGCATCGAAGCCGATGTAGGCGAAGAACACGATGGTGGCCGCGCGGAACACGCCGCTCCAGCCGAACTCACCCGGTACGCCGGTGTTCTCCGGAATGAACGGCTGCCAGTTGGCCGGATCGATATGGGCCGCGCCGATGCCGATGAACAGGCAGATCACGGTGACCTTGATCGCCACGATGATCGCATTGACGAACGCCGACTGGGTCACGCCCACGTACAACAGGCCGGACACCGCTGCCACGATCAGCACCGCTGGCAGGTTGAACAGCTTGCCGGAGGCGATGAACTCGCTGCCGGTCCAGGCGATGGGAGCGGCACTGAGTGCATCCGGGAACGGCATGTGCAGCGTGGTGGTGATGAAACTGATCAGGTACGCCGACCAGCCCACCGCGACCGAAGCCGAGGCGAACAGGTATTCCAGCACCAGGCACCAGCCGATGAACCAGGCCATGCCTTCGCCGAGAGTGGCGTAGGAGTAGGAGTAGGCACTGCCGGAGACCGGCATCATCGCCGCGAACTCGGCGTAGCACAGGCCCGCCAGGGCGCAGGCGAAACCGGCGATCACGAACGACAGCATGACTGCCGGGCCGGCGTGGTTGGCCGCGGCCTGGCCGGTCAGCACGAAGATACCTGCGCCGATCACCGCACCCACGCCAAGCAGGATGAGGTGTTTAGCCGTGAGGGTCCGTTTCAACGTGGCTTCGCCGTCCAGGCTGCCTTCGATGGGTTCGCCAGCATCGACGTGCCCGGCCGGTTCAACCGGCTTGACCCTCAACAGAGCTTTCAGCATGCAGTACTTCCTAGTGATCGGATTGGGTGGGCCGCCGATACGTTGCCGGCAACCCTGGAATGGTGAAGGCCGCGCGAACGGCCCGCTGTACCTTAGCCAAAGCTGAAGCCAACGCACAAGCGCAATCGCAACAATGAACGGCGATAATGAGCAGCATTTTTCCAAACGCCGCCCATTCATGAGCCAGACCGCCGAAACCCTTGCCGTGCTTGACGATCGCCTGCGGGGCCTGCTGCGGGACTACGCCCGCCGGGAGCCCGCTCACGACGCATTGGCTGCCGAATTCGGCACATTGCTGGACGATCCGGAAGATCCGTTCCGCCGCGAACGCCTGGCCGGGCACTTCACCGCCAGCTGCTGGCTGGTCAGTGCCGATGGCCAGCGCCTGCTGCTGACCCACCACCGCAAGCTGCAGCGCTGGCTGCAGCTGGGCGGCCACGCCGACGGTGACCGCGACCTGGCCCAGGTGGCGCTGAAGGAAGCCGAGGAGGAGTCCGGCCTGAGCGGCCTGGTGCTGGAAGACCCGGCCATCTTCGACATCGACAAGCATTGGATTCCGGAGCGCAAGGACGTGCCGGGACACTGGCACTACGACGTGCGTTTCGTGATCCGGGCGCTGGGTGGCGAGGCCTTCGTGCTCAGCGAGGAGTCGCTGGAGCTGGCCTGGCGGCCGGTGACCGAGGTCGCCGCCGATCCGGAATCGGACGAGTCGATGCAGCGCATGGCGCACCGGTGGTTGGCACGGTGAGGCAAAAAGGGGACGGAGGGGATTAAGTCGTTTGTGCCACAGACGACTTAATCCCCTCCGTCCCCTTTTTGATCAATACAGAATGCGGGTACGCAGCGTGCCCGCAATCGCGGCCAGTTCGTCGCGCACGGCGGCGGCTTGTTCCTCGCTGGCGGTGATGTCGATCACCACGTAGCCCACCTTCGGATCGGTGCGCAGGAACTGGCCGTCGATGTTGACGTTGTGGCGCGAGAAGATCTCGTTGACCCTGGACAGCACGCCCGGCACGTTCTGGTGGATGTGCAGCAGACGCAGGCTGTCTGCGTGTTCGGGCAGGGTCACTTCCGGGAAGTTGACTGCCGACAGGGTGCTGCCGTTGTCGCTGTAGCGCACCAGCTTGGCCGCCACTTCGATGCCGATGTTGTCCTGCGCTTCCAGGGTGCTGCCGCCCACGTGCGGGGTCAGGATCACGTTGTCGTGGCGGGTCAGCGGCGATTCGAAGATATCGCCGTTGCCCTTCGGCTCGACCGGGAACACGTCCAGCGCAGCGCCACCGACGTGCCCGCTGGCCAGTGCCGCGTCCAGCGCATCGATGTCGACCACGGTGCCGCGCGCGGCGTTGATCAGGTGCGCGCCCTTGCGCATCTTCGCCAGCTCGGTGCTGCCGATCATCCACTGCGTGGACGGGGTCTCCGGCACGTGCAGGGTGACGATGTCGGCCCGCGCCAGCAGGTCGTCCAGGCTGGCCGCTGCACGGGCATTGCCCAGCGCCAGCTTGGTTTCCACGTCGTGGAAGATCACCTGCATGCCCAGCGATTCGGCCAGCACGCCGACCTGGGTGCCGATGTGGCCGTAACCGATGATGCCCAGCGTCTTGCCGCGCACTTCATGGCTGCCGCTGGCCGACTTCGACCAGCCGCCGCGATGGCACTCGGCATTCTTCTGCGGAATGCCACGGGTCAGCATGATGGCCTCGGCGATCACCAGCTCGGCCACGCTGCGGGTGTTGGAATAGGGCGCGTTGAATACCGGAATGCCAGCCAGCTCGGCCGCGTCCAGATCGACCTGGTTGGTGCCGATGCAGAAGCAGCCCACCGCGATCAGGCGCTTGGCCTCGGCCAGCACCTCGGCGCTGAGCTGGGTGCGCGAGCGGATGCCGACGATGTGCGCCTCGGCGATGCGTGCCTTCAGCTCGTCCTCGGGCAGCGCCTTGGTGTGCGCCTCGATCTGGCTGTAGCCGGCGGCGCTGAACACCTCCACGGCGGTCTGGCTGACCCCCTCCAGCAACAGCACGCGGATATCCTGCTTCGGGAACGAGGTCTTCTTCGGCGACATGGGGCGACACGGCCAGTGGGACAGGGGCTGACCACTATGCCAGATCGCAGCGCCCATGGTGCAGTGCGCAATTGGTTGCATCCGTAGCTATCTGTACGGCTGCGGGGGCTGGACGCTGACGCGTGCCGCTGGCACGCTTGCCCGTTCTTCACGCACCGCGCTGGACCGTCATGACCGATTCCCGCATTGCCTCGCTGCAGCAGGCCTGTCCCGGCCTGAAGCTGAAGACCGACCCGGCCGACCTGGAGCATTACGGGCGCGACTGGACCCGGCGCTGGACGCCGGCGCCGCTGGCGATCGCACTGCCGGCCACGGTCGAGGAGGTGCAGGCGGTGATGCGCTGGAGCGCCGAGCATGACGTGGCGGTGGTGCCGTCCGGTGGCCGTACCGGCCTGTCCGGTGGCGCGGTGGCGGCCAACGGCGAGCTGGTGCTCAGCCTGGAACGGATGAACAAGGCGCTGGCCTACGATGCGGTCGATCGCACGTTGGTGGTGCAGGCCGGCATGCCGCTGGAAGCCGTGCACAATGCCGCACTGGACCACGGCCTGATCTACCCGGTGGATTTCGCCGCGCGTGGTTCCTGCACCATTGGAGGCAACATCGCTACCAATGCCGGTGGCATCCGGGTGATCCGCTACGGCAACACCCGTGAATGGATTGCCGGCCTGAAGGTGGTCACCGCCGGTGGCGAACTGCTCGAGCTCAACAAAGGCCTGATCAAGAACTCCAGCGGCTATGACTTCCGCCAGCTGCTGATCGGCTCGGAGGGCACGCTGGGCGTGATCGTCGAAGCCACGGTGAAGCTGACCGACCCGCCGCCGGCCAGCAACGTGATGCTGCTGGCACTCCCCAGCTTCGAAGTGCTGATGCAGGTATTCGCGGCGTTCCGCGCGCGCCTGCAGCTGCAGGCCTTCGAGTTCTTCACCGACCGGGCGCTGGAACATGTGCTGGCGCACGGTGCGCAGGCGCCGTTCGATGAGGTGCATCCGTACTACGTGGTGACCGAATTCGCGGCCAATGACGAGGCACAGGAAGCGGCGGCGATGGCGGCCTTCGAGGACTGCATGGGCAATGGCTGGGTCAGCGATGGCGTGATCAGCGCCAGCGACGCCCAGGCCGCCCAGCTGTGGCGCCTGCGCGAAGGCATCACCGAATCGCTGGCGCGCTACAAGCCCTACAAGAATGATGTCTCGGTGCGGATCTCGTCGATGCCGGCGTTCCTGGCTGAAACCCAGGCATTGATCGGGCAGGCCTACCCGCACTTCGACGTGGTCTGGTTCGGCCATATCGGTGACGGCAACCTGCACATCAACGTGCTCAAGCCGGATGACACCAGCGACGCCGATTTCGTGGCGCAGTGCGAGCAGGTGACCAAGCTGCTGGCGCAGGTGCTGGCGCGCTTCCACGGCAGCATTTCGGCTGAACACGGCATCGGCCTGGTCAAGAAGGGCTACCTGGACAGCACCCGCGGTCCGGCCGAGATCGCGCTGATGAAGGCGGTCAAACACGCGTTCGATCCCCAAGCGCGGCTGAATCCCGGCAAGCTGTTCGACGTTTGAGCCGGGCAAATCCTTCACACACCCGTTACGCTCCACGCTTCCTCACAACCGGCTTCGAACCGATGACCCGTCCGCTTCTGCTGCTCGCCCTGCTGTCCCTGCCGCTGGCCGGCTTCGCTTCCAGCTTCGCCGGTACGTCGGCCGGTTCGGCCACGGGTGCGTCCTCCGGTTCCTCGGGCAGCAGCTCGGGTGATGACAAGGTGGTGCTGGCTGCACGCGACGATGCGGCTGCATTCGTCGCCAGCGACGGCCAGATCCGTGGCGCCCGCCTGCAGGCCGCGCTGATCCACCTGCGTGAGCAGAGCGCCGCCGCACAGCAGCAGAGCGATCTGGAACTGGCCCGCGCGCTGCTGGCACGTTGATCCAGGCTGCATGACCTCGGCGTCATCGCTTTCTGTAGAGCCGAGCCATGCTCGGCTGAATGCCCGGCACATGCGGATCGCAACAGCAGCCGAGCATGGCTCGGCTCTACAGAGGCACAGCGGGCGGTGCGGGTGGATCGCCGCATTGGCGTGGCTGCTCATTCCTTCCGCGCATGCGGCCGATCGCCTGCAGCTTGATCCTTACGGTCTCGACCCGGCGCAGCAGCAGATCGCCAGTCAGACCCTGGCCGACGTGCAGGCACTGCTGCCTGATGGCCTGCTGCGCGCATTGCCGGCACAGGTCCAGGTGCGCTGGCGTGATGACCTGCCGGCCGATGTGCATGGCCGCGCCTTCGCCGGTCGTATCACGTTGCGCCGCGATCTGCTGGATGATGCCGTGCCCGGCGCGCGCCGCGCGCGCCGCAGTGCGCTGGTGCACGAAGTGACCCATGTTGCCGACCGTACGGGGGCGACCTGGTCGCGCAGTGTGCGCTGGCGTGATCTGGCCGGATGGCAGCGCAAGCCCTGGCATCTCGGTCGTGGCGACAACGACTTCCGTGACCGCAGTCCCGATGCGTATGAACTGAAGGACCCGGCCGAGTACCTGGCAGTGAACGCCGAGCTTTTCGTGCTCGACAGCGAGTTCGCCTGCCGGCGCCCAGCGCTGGCGCAGTGGTACCAGGTCCATTTCGGAACGCCGCCATCGCTGCCGCAGTCGCACTGCGCTACGACGCTGCCCTTGCTCCAGGCCGACTCAGAAGACGGTGCCGCATCGCTGCTGCAGCTCGACCCCGCGCGTGTCTATGCCGTGGATTACCTGTTCGCCGAAGGCAGTGCGCAGCCGATGAGCCGCTGGGGCCACAGCATGCTGCGGCTGGTGATCTGCCGGCCGGGCCGTGCGCCGGGGCCGGACTGTCGCCTGGACCTGGAATACCACCGCGTGCTGTCGTTCCGCGCGTTCGTCGGCGACGTACAGATTTCCAACTGGCGTGGCCTGACCGGTGGCTACCCGTCGCGCCTGTTCGTGCTGCCGCTGCAGCAGGTGGTGGACGAGTACACCAAGGTGGAACTGCGGGGGTTGCAGTCGCTGCCGTTGCGGTTGTCGCCCGGCGAGATCGCCAGCCTGCTCGAGCGCACTGCACAGGTGCACTGGAGCTATGACGGGCGCTATTACTTCGTCAGCAACAACTGCGCGGTGGAAACCGCAAAGCTGCTGCAGGCGGGTGTGCCGCGCCTGGGTGAGGCGGGCCTGGCCCAGCTGAGTCCGCGCGGGTTGAAGCGTCGGCTGTCCAAGCTGCGTGTGCTGGACGAGCAGGTGCTCACGGACCGCAATGCAGCGCAGGCGCAGGGCTACTACTTTGCCTCGGCGCGCGATCACTATCAGCAGTTGTTCGCCGTGGCGAGCTCACAGCTGGGGCTGCCGGTGCGTGATGTGCGCGGCTGGCTGAAGCTGCCCGCACCGCAGCGTGCGCCGTGGCTGTTGCAGGGTGACCTGCGTGCCAGCGCCGGGCTGCTGCTGCTGGAACAGGCGGCACAGCGGCGTGCCGAGCTGCGTGCGCGCGATGTGCTGAAACGGCGTCTGCTGGCCGCACCGGACAGTGCCGAGACGCGCGGCCTGCGCCAGCTGCTGGAGCAGGGTGGGCAATGGTTGCGCCCGGGTACGCTGCTGGTGGACGGTGGCTATGGGTTGCCGCTGGCCGATGAGCAGGCGGTGCTGGCCGAAGCAGTTGCCACCGCCAGCGCACAGGCGGTGCCGGCCTGGCAGGCGCTGCGCGTGCAGCTGCGCCATCAGTTGCCGGCAGGCCAGCGCAACGAGATGGATGCGATCGATGCCAACCTCGCCGCACTCGGCGCGCGCCTGCGGGAACAGGCCGCCGCGCCCGCTATTGGCGCGGGAGTTCGATGACGAAACGGCTGCCACCGGCGTTGCCCGCCGTGCAGTAGACGCGGCCGCCGTGGGCGTCTGCGATGGCCTTGACCACCGCCAGGCCGAGGCCACTGCCGCCACCCTGGCGTGAACGCGAACCGTCGGCACGCATGAACGGGCTGAAGATGTCGGCGTGCAGCTCCGGATCGATGCCCGGACCCTCATCCTCGATTGCTACCTGCACATGGCCCGGTGTGTCATGCACGGCAATCCGTACCTTGCCCGGGCTGGCATAGCGGCGCGCGTTTTCCAACAGTGCCAGCAGCGCCTGGCGCAGGCGGGTCGAATCACAGTGCGCATTGTGTTCCTCGCGGCTGGTTTCCAGCTCCAGCACGAAGCCGGCGGCGCGGAACTGCGGGTCGACCAGGGTCATCACCGAATGCACCTCGGCCACCACGTCGGTGCGCGCGCGGCGTACGTCCAGCCGCGCGTTGTCGGACAGGCTCAGCACGCGCAGATCCTCGATCAGGCGCGACAGGCCCTCGACCTGTGCAAGCAGGCTGCGGAACTGCGTCTCGTCTGGCTGGAACACGCCCTCGGCCAGGCCCTGCAGGCGCCCGCGCAGGATGGTGACCGGCGTCCGCAGTTCATGGGCGATGGCTGCATGCCACATCGCACGCTCGCTTTCCATGTGCTGCAGGCGGCGCGCCATCGCATTGAAGTCTTCAACCAGGGTGGCCACTTCGCCCGGCGAGTTCTCCTCGGCGCTGGCACGCGCGCCGAGGTCGCCGCCCGCGAGCGCGCGCACGCTGTCGACCAGCGAATTCAAGGGCGACAGGATGCGATGCGCCAGTCGGAACGAGGCGGCAATGGCCAGTGCCAGGCCGGTCAGGATCACCCCAACCATCCACGCCAGCTCCGGTCCGGTCGGCAGCCAGCTTTCCGGTTCCTCGGCACTGCCGGGGAAGAACTCGACCAGCACCGCGTACAGCAACCATGACGACAGGATCATCATCACGATCACACCGATCACCATCAACGACATCGAGACGATGATGTGTCGACTGAGCCCGGAGCGGCGCAGGCGGGCCATCAGCGGTCGGCCATCAACCGGTAGCCGACGCCGCGCACGCTGGCCGGAACATTGACCATGCCCACTTCGTCCAGCTTGCGGCGCAGCTTGCTGACATGGCTGTCGACGGTGCGTTCCAGCGCTTCGCTTTCCGGCAGGCATTCGTACATCAGTTCGCTGCGGCTGAAGATGCGGGTCGGCGCCAGCGCCATGCAGTGCAGCAGCTTGAACTCGGTGAGCGTGAGCAGCACTTCGTGGCTGTAGCCTTCGCCCTCCACATGCACGGCATGGGTGGCCGAGTCGATCAGCAGCGGGCCCGCCCGCAGCGCGGTCGGTGCATCCACGCGCGAGGCGCGCAACGTACGCCGCAGCACGGCGCGCACGCGTGCTGCCACTTCGGCCGGATTGAACGGCTTGACCACGTAGTCGTCGGCGCCCATGCGCAGTGCGGTCAGCTTGTCCAGGTCCTGGTCCAGTGCGGTCAGCATGATCACCGGCGTTTCGCCGCGCTGGCGCAGCTGGGTCAGCACGCTCCAGCCATCCAGGCGCGGCAGCTGCACATCGAGCAGGACCAGGTCGGGGCGGGCGCTGCGGTGCAGGTCCAGGGCGCTGTGGCCGTCGGCGGCGCGCAGCGTACGCAGTCCTTCGCGTTCCAGATAGGCGGTGAGAATATCGGCGATCTCGGCCTCATCCTCGACGATCAGGACGAGGGCGGCGAGGGCAGGGGCGGCATGCATGCAGGGGCGGGGCCTTAAGGTGCTTGCCTCCATCGTATCTCCACAGTTCCTCCATCGAAACCCCATCATCGCCACGCACACTTCACGCTTCAGAACCTATCAGCCGCCTGCGCGGCATTGTGCACAGCAATGAGAACCTTCAGGACTCCGGCCACGTTGATCGCGGCCCTCTCCCTGGCCATGACGGCCTGCTCAACCCCCGAAGCTACGCCGGCAGCCACACCGCGTGTCAGCGTGGTCACCGTCGGCCCGCAGGTGGTACAGCGCGATGACGAACTGCCCGGCCGCGTGGCTGCCGTGCGCACCGCACAGATCCGTGCCCAGGTGGGCGGCATCGTGCAACGCCGCCTGTTCGACCAGGGCGCAGAAGTGAGCGCCGGCCAGGCCCTGTTCCAGATCGATCCGGCGGCGTTCCGTGCAGATGTTGATTCGGCACTGGCCGCGCTGCAGCGCAGTGAGGCCGCGCTGGGCCGCAGCCGTGTGCAGTCGCAGCGCCTGCATGCACTGGCCGCCGCACAGGCGGTCAGCCAGCAGCACCGCGACGATGCCAGTGCCGAGTACGAACAGGCCCGTGCCGCGGTGAACGAAGCGCGCGCGATCCTGGCGCGTCGCCAGCTCGACCTGCGCTATGCCACGGTCAGCGCGCCGATTGCCGGCCGCATCGACCAGGCGCTGGTGACCGAAGGCGCACTGGTCGGTGTTGCCGATGCCGAGCCGATGGCGGTGGTACAGCAGATCGACCAGGTCTACGTCGATGTGCGCCAGCCGGCGGCCCAGCTGGAATCGCTGCAGCGCAGCGCTGCCGGTGGTGGCGAGCTGCCGGTGACGATCATCGGTGCGGCCGGCAAGCCGCTGTCCGAGCGTGGCCAGATGCTGTTCTCCGGCATCAACGTCGATGCGCGTACCGGTGATGTGATCCTCCGCATCCTGGTCGACAATCCTCAGCGCCAGCTGCTGCCGGGGATGTACGTGCGTGCGAAGGTGCCGCGCGGCGCACCGGCCAGCGCATTGACCGTGCCGCAGCAGGCCGTGCTGCGCAGCGCCGGCGGCCAGGCCTATGCCTGGGTGATCGCGGGCGATGGCAAGGCGGTGATCCGCACGCTGGAGGTTGATGGCAGCGTCGATCGCCAGTGGCTGGTGCGCACGGGCCTCAAGGCCGGCGAGAAGGTGGTGGTCGAGGGTCAGGAACGCCTGCAGGAAGGCGTGGTGGTCGATGCGCGCGACTGGCAGCTGCCGGTCGCAGGCGCCGGTGCCGTGCAGGCCGGCAGCAAGGGCTGAGCCTGTCCCGGGCCGGTCCCTCCAGGAAAATCCAACATGGCACGTTTCTTCATCGACCGCCCGGTGTTCGCCTGGGTGCTGGCGATCTTCATCATCCTGGCCGGTGTACTGGCGATCCCACGGCTGGCCGTTGAGCGCTATCCGGCGGTGGCGCCACCCAGCGTCAGCATCTATGCCAGCTACCCCGGTGCCAGCCCGCAGACGCTGAATGACGCGGTGGTCGGCCTGATCGAGCGCGAGCTGTCCAGCGTCAAGCACCTGCTGTACTTCGAGTCGTCGGTGGACACCTCCGGCGAAGCCTCGATCACCGCCACCTTCAAGCCGGGCACCAATCCGGAGCTGGCGCAGGTGGACGTACAGAACCGGATCAAGGCGATCGAACCGCGCCTGCCGCGCAGCGTTCGCCAGAACGGCCTGTTCGTGGAGGCCGCCGATTCCGGCTTCCTGATGCTGGTCGGCCTGCGTTCGCCGGATGCCAGCGTCAGCGAAGCGGCGCTGGGCGACTTCATGGCGCGCAACATCATCGAAGAGCTGCGCCGTATCGATGGCGTCGGCCGCGTGCAGTTGTTCGGCGCGGAGCAGGCGATGCGGGTGTGGCTGGACCCGACCCGGTTGACCGGCTACGGCTTGACCATGGGCGATGTGGCCACCGCCATCGAGCAGCAGAACCTGGAGATCTCGCCGGGGCGCATCGGCGATTCGCCGGGTGTGCCGGGCCAGCGCATCACTGTGCCGCTGAGTGCCGATGGCCAGCTGTCCACGCCGGAGCAGTTCGCCGCCATCGTGCTGCGCGCCGGGGCCAACGGCTCGCGGGTTCTGCTGGGCGATGTCGCCCGCGTCGAGCTGGGCGCGCAGAGCTATGCCTGGGGCACCCGCGAGGACGGCCATCCGGCCACCGCCGCCGGCGTGCAGCTGCGCCCCGGCGCGAATGCCGTCCGGACCGCATCTGCGGTGCGCGAGCGCATTGCCGAGTTGGCGCCGCTGCTGCCGCGCGGCGTGGAATCGAGCATTCCGTTCGACACCGCGCCGTTCGTCAAGATCTCGATCCAGAAGGTGGTGCAGACATTGCTGGAAGCGATGCTGCTGGTGTTCGCGGTGATGTACCTGTTCCTGCAGAACTGGCGCTACACGCTGATTCCGGCGCTGGTCGCACCGATCGCGCTGCTGGGTACCTTCGCGGTTATGCTGGCGCTGGGCTTCTCGATCAACGTGCTGACCATGTTCGGCATGGTGCTGGCAATCGGCATCATCGTCGACGACGCGATCGTGGTGGTCGAAGGCGTGGAACGGATCATGGCCGAGGAGGGCCTGCCGCCGCGCGAGGCCACCATCAAGGCCATGCGCGAACTGACCGGTGCGGTGATCGGCATCACCCTGGTGCTGACCGCGGTGTTCATTCCGATGGCGCTGGCCAGCGGTTCGGTGGGCGCGATCTACCGCCAGTTTACCGTGGCGATGGCGGTGTCGATCCTGTTCTCGGCGCTGCTGGCCTTGAGCCTGACGCCAGCGCTGTGCGCGACGCTGCTGCGCCCGAACAGCCATGGCCATCATGGTCGTGGTGGGCTGTTCGGCGCCTTCAACCGTGGCTTCGAGAAGATGACCGGGCGCTACCAGCGTGGTGTGGCGTCGGTGCTGCAGCGGAGCGGGCGGGTCATGGGCGTGTTCGCCGCGCTGGTGGCGGCGCTGCTGCTGGGCCTGCACTGGCTGCCGGGCGCGTTTCTGCCGGAAGAGGACCAGGGCTACTTCATGACCTCGATCCAGCTGCCGGCCGAAGCCACCGCCGAACGCACGCTGGCGGTGGTGGAAGCCTACGAACGGCATGTGGCGTCACGCCCGGGCATCGGCTCCAACCAGTCGATCCTCGGCTACAGCTTCTCCGGGACCGGCCCGAGCGCGGCGCTGACCTACACCATGCTGAAGGACTGGGGCGAGCGTGCAGGGGCAACCGCGGCCGGCGAAGTGGAGGCCGCGCAGAAGGCGATGGCCACGATTGCCGAGGGCGAGGTGATGAGCGTGATGCCGCCGGCCATCGACAGCCTGGGGCGCTCCTCCGGCTTCTCACTGGCGCTGCAGGCGCGCACCGGGCAGAGCCAGGCAGAGCTGCGCGCTGCGCTGCAGCAGCTGCTGAAGGCGGCCGAGGCCAGCCCGCTGCTGTCGGAGGTGCATGCCGATGGCCTGCCGGCGGGTACCAGCGTGCGGCTGGACATTGATCGCGCCAAGGCCGAGGCGATGGGCGTAGGGTTCGAGCAGATCAGCAGCACGCTGTCGGCGGCGATGGGCTCGCAGTACGTCAACGACTTCCCCAACAAGGGCCGGCTGCAGCAGGTGATCCTGCAGGCCGACGCACCGCACCGGATGGAGCTGGAGGATGTGCTGAAGCTGTACGTTCGCAACAGCGAAGGCGGCATGGTGGCGTTGTCGGAACTGGTGACACCGCACTGGACCGAGGCGCCGCTGCAGCTGCAGCGCTACCTCGGCTTCCCGGCGTTGAACCTGTCTGGCGCACCGGCCTCCGGCGTGTCGACCGGACAGGCCATGGCGGAGATGGAGCGGCTGGCCGAAAAGCTGCCGTCCGGTTTTGCCCTGCAGTGGACCAGCCAGTCGCTGCAGGAGCGTGAATCGGGCGCGCAGGCACCGTGGCTGTTGCTGCTGTCGATGCTGGTGGTGTTCCTGGTGCTGGCGGCGCTGTACGAGAGCTGGTCGATCCCGCTGGCGGTGATGCTGGTGGTGCCGCTGGGTCTGCTCGGTGCGGTTGCTGCGGTGTTGTTGCGGGGCATGCCCAACGACGTGTTCTTCAAGGTCGGCATGATCACCGTGATCGGGCTGTCGGCGAAGAACGCGATCCTCATCGTCGAGTTCGCGCGCCAGCTGCAGCAGCAGGGTCGCGGCCTGGTTGAAGCAGCGCTTGAGGCGGCGCGGCTGCGCCTGCGGCCGATCGTGATGACCTCGCTGGCGTTCGCGCTGGGCGTGGTGCCGCTGATGCTGGCGCAGGGCGCGTCGAAGGAAACCCAGCAGGCGATTGGAACCGGTGTGTTCGGCGGCATGGTCAGCGCGACCGTGCTGGCGGTGTTCTTCGTACCGGTCTTCTATGTAGTGGTGCAGGGCGCGCGGCAGTGGATCGCGCAACGCCTGCGCAGGCGCCGGCCGATGCCGGGAGGAACCGTGGATGGAACGGAACATCGTTGAAGATCTGCACGAGCAACAGTTGATGGTGCTGGAGCAGCGCCTGTGCACCGCGCTGCTGGAACATGATCACGATGCGCTGACCGCGCTGGTATCGCCGGCCTTGTTCATGATGGATGGCCACGGCGGGCGCATGCTCGACCTGCCGTGGCTGGGCGATTGGCTGGCCGGTGGCCTGCAGGTACGAAGCCTGCAGCTGCACGCGGTGGAAACCCTGCTGTGTGGCCGCCTGGCACTGCTGTCCAGCGACGTGCGGCTGTCGGTGTGGCAGCAGGACCAGGAGCGCGAGCTGAAACTGCGCCTGCTGCGGGTGTGGACCTGCAGTTCCGGCGAAAGCGGTGCGCAGCTGTTGTCGATGGCGGTACTGGCCGCATGAGTGCGGTCAGGCCGCTTTCAGGCCCCGCTCACCGGCAGGTGGTAGGGTCGAGCCTCTCTGTAGTGTCGACAAGGAGTCGAGCCATGCGTGTAGTTCCCAGTCTGTTGGCAGCCTCCCTCGGGTTGGTGCTGGCCGCGTGCCAGCCGGCCCAGCCGCCCGCCGCGGGCGGCAATGATGTCCCGCCTGCCACGCCGCAACCGAGCGCCAGCACCGAAGGTGGCAGCGAGACCACCTACCAGTGTGGTGATCTGAGCGTGCGCGCGACCTTCAATGGCGAGGATGCGGCCACGGTGGTGATCGGCGAGCGCACCTTCGCCATGACCTCCGAACGCGCGGCATCCGGCGCCAAGTACGGCGATGGCCAGGGCAACAGCTTCTGGACCAAGGGCAGCGATGACGTGCTGCTGAGCCTGAAGGGCGAGGCGGACCGCGAGTGCCATGCGGTCGAAGCCACTGAAGGCGATGGCAGCGCAGGCAATGCCGCGTTCCGTGCCACCGGCAATGAACCCGGCTGGCTGGCAGTTGTCGACGGCGACACGCCGGGCCTGCAGGTGGAAGTGGATTACGGTGAGCGTCGTTTCGACGTCGCCAAGCCCACCGAAGGTGCTGACGGTTGGAGTGGCAAGGCGTCCGATGGTACCGACGTCAAGCTCAGCTTCCAGCGTACCACCTGCAAGGACGACATGAGTGGCGAGGCGTTCGAGGCCAAGGTGATGCTGACTGTCGGCACGCGCCAGTACCACGGCTGCGGCAATTTCGGCGCGAAGCAGCCGTAAGCCCTCTGTAGAGCCGAGCCCACGCTCGGCTGCGTTGTGCTCTGCACAGGCACTGCAGCCGAGCGTGGGTTCGGCTCTACATCAACATTGCGGTTCAGCCCTCGCAGGGTTTCAGGTCCAGCTCGAAGTCCAGGTCATAGCGGCTGTTGATCGCGATCAGCGCATCACGGATCGCACAGTCACTGCGATGGCGCGCGACCAGATCGGTGAAGTTCTTCTCGCGGCCCTCGCAGTACTTCGCGCCGGCCTCTTCCAGTTCGCGGCGGCGCTTGTCGTCGTACGCCTCTTCGCCGGCGAAGTGCTGGCAGGTGTTTTCGCGCGCGAGGAAGGCCTGCACGTCGGCCGGCATCGTGCAGTAGATACGCACGTCGTCGACGTCATACACGTCGGCAGGAACCGGGCAGCCTGCGGCTGCACGTGCCTTGTCCAGCGCCTCATCACCCGAGGGCAGGTCGGTAGTGGGCTCGGCTTCGGTAGTGGCCTCGACGGCGGCCGGTGTCTCCACCGCCGGTGCGGCCGTCACCGCCGGTTCGACAGGCGCGGCCTTCGGCGCAGCATTGGCCGTGCTGTCCGCTGCCTGCGGCGAACACGCCGCAAGCAGGGACAGGCAACCGATCAGCGCAAGGCGCTTAGTCGGCACGGCCAGCGAATTCGCCGGTGGCGGTGTTCACCAGCACGCGTTCGCCGTTGACGATGTACTCCGGCACCATGATCTCGATGCCGGTGTTGAGCTTGGCCGGCTTCGGGCGCTTGGTGGCGGTGCCACCCTTCAGTTCCGGCGGCGTCTCGATCACTTCCAGCACCACCGAGGCCGGCAGCTGGATCGCCACCGGCTGCTCGTCGATCACCTGCACGTAGATGCCGGTCAGGCCGTCGGTGATGTAGCCGGCGTCGTCGCCGATCACGTCCGCGTCCAGGGTGTAGGGGGTGTAGTCCTCGTCATCGAGGAACACGAACGCATCACCGTCCTTGTACGAATAGGTGGACTGGCGGCGCAGCAGCTCGACCTCGACCAGGTTGTCGTCGGCATCGAAGCTGGCGTCGAGCTTGTTGCCGCCCGGCACGCTGTACATGATGAAGCGGAAGCGGACGTTGCCGCCGCGACCCTGCGGCGAGCTGCGCTCGATGTCGCGGATCTGGTACACGCCGTTGTTGTACTCGACGACGTTGCCCTTCTTGATGTCGTTGGCTTTCATGGTGATCTAGGTCGTTGGGGGAGGGCGCCGTCCCGGCGCCCGGGGGAATCACTTCGGAGCGAGGCGGGTGGCGCCGTCCAGGCGGATGGTCTCGCCGTTGAGGTAGGTGTTGCCGAGGATGAAGCCGACCAGGCTGGCGAAGTCTTCCGGCTTGCCCAGGCGCGACGGGAACGGAATCGAGGCCGCCAGCGACTGCTGCACGGCTTCGGGCATGCCGTCGACCATCGGCGTCCAGAACACGCCCGGGGCGATGGTATTGACGCGGATGCCGAAGCGCGACAGTTCGCGCGCCATCGGCAGCGTCATCGACACCACGCCACCCTTGCTGGCGGCATACGCGGCCTGGCCGATCTGGCCTTCATAGGCTGCGATGCTGGCGGTGTTGATGATCACGCCGCGCTCGCCGTCGGTGCCGGCTTCATTATGCTGCATGCGATTGGCCGCGGCCTTGGCGACGTTGAAGCTGCCGACCAGGTTGACCATCACCGTGCCCTGGAAGCCGGCCAGCGGCATCGGACCTTCTTTTCCAAGCACGCGGCCAGCGCCGAGGATGCCGGCGCAGTTCATCGCCACGTTCAGGCCGCCGAGGAAATCGTGGGCCTGGTCGATGGCCGCAGCCACGGCCGCCTCATCGCTGACGTTGACGTTGAAATAGCGGGCCTTGTCGGCCCCCAGCCCGGCAACGGCGGCTGCGCCCTTGTCGTCGTTGAGGTCGAACAGGGCCACCTTGCCGCCCTGGGCGACGAGGTGCTGGGCCACGGCCAGGCCGAGGCCGGAGACGCCGCCAGTGATCACGGCACGTACGGAAGACAGCTGCATTGAACGGTCCTGCAGGTTCGAGAACCGCCGATCCTAACGGAAGCCGCGACCGCCGCTGTTGTGCACTGCGCCGCCGGTACAGGGCGGCGCAGTGCGGTGGTCAACCGGCGGCGGCCAGCGCCTGCCCGGTGCGGCTGGCGGTGGCGCGGCCGAGCAGGCCGGCCAGCCAGCGGCCGGTCTCGGCCAGTGCCGGCAGGTCCACGCCGCTGTCCAGGCCCAGGCCCTGCAGCAGATAGACCACGTCTTCGCTGGCCACATTGCCGCTGGCGCCCTTCGCATACGGGCAGCCACCGGCGCCGGAGACGGCACTGTCGACCACGCGCACGCCTTCTTCCAGGCAGGTGGCGATGTTGGCGATGGCCTGGCCATAGGTGTCGTGGAAGTGCACGGCCAGCGCCGCCATCGGGATCTCGGCGGCCACCGCCTGCAGCATCGCCCGTGCCTTGCGCGGGGTGCCGACGCCGATGGTGTCGCCCAGCGAGATTTCGTAACAGCCCATCTGGTGCAGGGCGCGCGCCACCCGCACCACGTCGGCCAGCGGCACCTCGCCCTGGTAAGGACAGCCGAGCACGGTGGAGACGTAGCCGCGCACGCGCACGCCATCGGCGGCGGCACGGCGCAGGATCGGCTCGAAGCGGGCCAACGATTCATCGATGCCGGCATTGGTGTTGGTGCGGTTGAACGCCTCGGACGCAGCGGTGAACACCGCCACTTCCTCCACGCCCACCGCACGGGCGCGGTCGTAGCCCTGTTCGTTCGGCACCAGTACCGGGTAGTGGATGCCCGGCCGGCGCTGGATGCCGGCATAGACCTCGGCGGCGTCGGCCAGCTGCGGAATCCACTTCGGGCTGACGAAGCTGGTCGCCTCGATACTGCGCAGGCCGGTGGCCGACAGCCGGTTGATCAGTTCGATCTTGTCGGCGGTGGACACCGACTGCTTTTCGTTCTGCAGGCCGTCACGCGGGCCGACCTCGACGATGCGGACGTAATCGTTCATGCGGCCTCCCCGGCGGTGGGGCGGTGGCAGACCGCCTCGATGTTGTTGCCATCCGGGTCGAGCACGAAGGCGCCGTAGTAATCCGGGTGGTACCAGGGGCGCAGGCCCGGGGCGCGGTTGTCGCGACCGCCAGCGGCGAGGGCGGCGGCATGGAAGGCGTCCACCTGGTCGCGGCTGGTGCAGGCGAAGGCCACGTGCACGCCGTGGCTGGCAGTGCCGCCATTGCCAAGCCAGAAGAACGGCTTGCCGTCGCTGCCGAAGCCGATGTGGTCGTGGGCGCCGGTCTGTTCGGCGGTCACTTCCATCACCACGCCGATCTGCAGTGGCGCCAGTGCCTGCAGGAAGAAGGTCTTGCTGCGCGCCAGGTCGGCGCTGGTCAAACCAAGATGATCGAGCATGTTCAGGCTTCCGTGACCCAGTGGGGCGCGCGCTTGTCGAGGAAGGCGCCCAGGCCCTCCTGGCCCTCGGCGGACACCCGCAGGCGCGCGATCAGGGCGGCATTATCGCGATCCAGGGTGTCGCGGTCATGGCTGTCGCGGACCTGGCGCACCAGCTGCTTGGCGGTGGACGAGGCGATCGGGCCGGCCTTGTCGAGCAGGGCCAGCTGGCGTTGCACGGCCTCGTCCAGGCGTTCGGGCTCGACCAACTGGTGGACCAGGCCGATGCGCAGCGCGGTGTCGGCATCGAAGTGCTCGCCGGTGGCGAACCAGCGGCGGGCCTGGCGCGGACCGATGGCTTCGATCACATAGGGCGAGATCACCGCCGGCAGCAGGCCGAGGCGGCTTTCGGTCAGGCCGAAGCGGGCGGAGGTGCTGGCGATGGCGATGTCGCAGCAGGCGACCAGGCCGACGCCGCCGCCGAAGGCCGCGCCATGGACCCGGGCCAGGGTCGGCTTGGGCAGCTCGTCCAGGGTGCGCATCAGCCGGGCCAGGGCCAGTGAATCCTCGCGGTTGTCGGCCTCGCTGGCGGCGGCCATGCCGCGCATCCACTGCATGTCGGCACCGGCCGAGAAGGAGGCGCCGTGGCCGGCCAGTACCACCGCGCGCACCGAATCATCGTGGCCGGCGGCCTCCAGTGCGGCGGTCAGGCGGGCGATCAGCCCGGCGTCAAAGGCGTTGTGCAACTCCGGCCGGTTCAGCCAAAGGGTGAGGACGGCGCCGCTGCGCTCGATCTGCAAAGCATCGTTCATGGGATTCCAGGGTCACTCCATACCTGTATGGATCATAGCGGGCCATTGGTCATGGGCCATGACGCGACGCGGGAATGTTAGAATCGAGAACCATTTACATCCAGCAGAGAACACGCTAGATGACGCTGTCCGAACTGCCGCTGCACACCTCGGCCGTGGTCGAGTCCGTGCAGGACCTGCATGCCAACGATGCCATCGCCCGTCGCCTGCGCGAGCTGGGTTTCGTGAAGGGCGAGGAAGTGCGCCTGGTGGCCAAGGGTCCGGTGGGGGGCGAGCCGCTGCTGGTGCAGGTCGGGTTCACCCGTTTCGCGCTGCGGATCAGTGAAGCCAAGCGCGTCGTTGTCGACGCCGCCAGCCAGGAACGACGTGCATGACCGCTGCAGCCTCCACCGCGCCCCTGCGCATCGCGCTGGTCGGTAACCCCAACAGCGGCAAGACCGCTCTGTTCAACCAGCTGACCGGCAGCCGGCAGAAGGTTGCCAACTACACCGGCGTCACCGTCGAGCGCAAGGAAGGCCGCCTGCGTGCGCCGTCCGGCCGCGAGTTCGCGGTACTCGACCTTCCGGGGGCCTACAGCCTGCATCCGGCCAGCCTGGACGAGGCGATCACCCGTGACCTGTGCCGGGGCTTCTATCCGGGTGAGGCCGCGCCGGACGTGCTGCTGTGCGTGATCGACGCCACCAACCTGCGCCTGCACCTGCGTTTCGCGCTGGAACTGCGCGAGCTGGGCAAGCCGATGGTGGTGGCCCTGAACATGGTTGACGCCGCCCAGCGCCGTGGCATCCAGGTGGATGTGGCCGCGCTGGAGCGCGAGCTGGGCGTGCCGGTGGTGGAGACCGTGGCGGTGCGCAAGCAGGGTGCCAAGGCCCTGGTCGAGCGGCTGGACGCGATGGTGCCGCACCTGGATGCGCCGGTACCCGGGCCGGAAGGTGGCATCGACTACCACGCCAAGGTGCGCCAGATCCTGTCGGTGGCCGTGCGCATGCCGGCGCGGACCGCGAAGATTGACGACGCGCTGGACCGCTGGCTGCTGCACCCGGTGTTCGGCCTGGTCAGCCTGGCGGTGGTGATGTTCCTGATCTTCCAGGCGGTGTACGCCTGGGCGACGCCGCTGATGGACGGCATCGAAGCCGGCTTTGCCTGGCTGGGTCAGTTCGTCGGCAGCGTGCTGCCGGAAGGGCCGCTGGCCAGCCTGCTGACCGACGGCATCATCGCCGGCGTCGGCGGCGTGGTGGTGTTCCTGCCGCAGATCCTGATCCTGTTCTTCTTCATCCTGGTGCTGGAGGAATCCGGCTACCTGCCGCGTGCGGCGTTCCTGCTCGACCGCATGATGGCCGCCGCCGGCCTGTCCGGCCGCTCGTTCATCCCGCTGCTGTCCAGTTTCGCCTGCGCGGTGCCGGGCATCATGTCCACGCGCAGCATCCAGGACCCGCGTGACCGCTTGGCCACGATCCTGGTGGCGCCACTGATGACCTGTTCCGCACGCCTGCCGGTGTACGCGCTGCTGATCGGTGCGTTCATCCCGCAGAAGACGGTGTGGGGCGTGTTCAACCAGCAGGGCCTGGTGCTGTTCGGCCTGTATGCGGCCGGCATCCTCAGCGCACTGGCGATGTCGTGGATCATGAAGAAGTGGCGCCGCGACAAGAGCGAGCACCCGCTGATGCTGGAGCTGCCGTCGTACCGGCTGCCGCACGTGCGCGACCTGGCGGTCGGCCTGTACGAGCGCGGCATGATCTTCCTCAAGCGCGTCGGCGGCATCATCCTGGCGCTGACCATCCTGCTGTGGGTGCTGCTGTCGTTCCCGGCGGCACCGGCCGGCGCCACGATGCCGGCCATCGACTACAGCTACGCGGGCCAGATCGGCCACGCGATGGCGGTGTTCTTCGCGCCGCTGGGCTTCAACTGGCAGATCTGCATCGCGCTGATCCCGGGCCTGGCCGCGCGTGAAGTGGCGGTGGCCTCGCTGGCTACGGTGTATGCGCTGTCGGCCGCCGATGATGACGCCGCCAGCCAGGCGCTGACCCCGCTGATCAGCGACGGCTGGTCGCTGGCCACTGCGCTGTCGCTGCTGGTCTGGTACATCTACGCACCGATGTGCATCTCGACGCTGGCCACCATCAAGCGCGAGACCAACTCGTGGAAGCAGATGGGCTTCGCCGCGTTCTACCTGTTTGCCGCGGCTTACGTGGCCGCGCTGATCACCTACCAGGTGACCAAGGCGCTGGGAGGCGGCTGATGGATACCGGCCTGCTGATCCAGTACCTGATCATCGCGGTGGCCGTGCTGGTCAGTGCCTGGGTGGTGCTGAAGAAGCAGTTCCCGGGCACCGTGCGCAAGCTGCGCGGGGCGCTGGCCTTGGCGCTGTTGAAGCCGGGCCGTGCCGCCTGGCTGCAGGCGCTGGGGCGGAAGATCGCGCCGCCGGCCAGCGGCGGTGCGGGTGCCTGTGGCGGTTGCGACAGCTGCGGGCCGACTCCGCCGAAGCAGCACTGACGCTGCCTTTCCTGCCCTGATGGGTGCGAACCTTGGTTCGCACGCTTGCGGGCTTCATCCACGCATGGCGTGGATCTACTAGACCTCTTTGCGGATGATCGCCCGGAAGCGACCATCCTGATTCAATCGCCGCACCGATTCCCGGTTTCCATGGCTGGCCGCGAAGCCGGCTACGTCGGCAAGGGCAATGAGCAGCAGGCCTTTCAGTGCGTCGCGGTTACCGGCTTCCAGCAGATCTTCGAGATCCTGCTGGATGAAGGTCCGGCGCAGGCCCGGCGTTTCTTCGATCCGCCAGTCGACATGGGGCGTGGGAATGCTGGAGCGGTATCTGAAAGCCGTTTCAAGATCGTCAGGCGCGAGGGGATACTCGAGCAGCTCTGGAAAGTAGAGTCCAGCATTCACATAGAAGCCCCGGCTTTCGCTGGCGCGTTGGTGATTCACGACAAGCAGGGCGTCATCCAGCAAGCGGTAGCGGGTCGTCGACGTGCCGGCAAAGCCGGTCTTCCTGGCGCACTTGCTGAAGACGGTCGAGGATTTCATGGGCGTTGCCTGGGCCGGAAGAGGGCCCCACAGCCTTGAGGCGCAGTGCCTGGCGGTCAATTGGCAAACGCGACACGCGCGATGCGCGTCGCAGGTGGGTGCGAACCTTGGTTCGCACGCCTTGCCCATCGCCTGAATCTACCGAGCCCGCGCTCCCAGCTCCGCTGCCAGCGCCAGCCACTTGCTGCGTTGCGCTGGGGTACTGCTGCGTACCGCACCGAGGCGGCTGACACGCACCGGGCGGATGCCGCAGAACTCCAGGATGGTGGCGCGGATCTGGGTGATGCCTGGGTCGCGGTAGATCCAGCGGTAGTACCAGGGCGGCGTATCCAGCGTGGTGATCACCCGTGCACTGCGCCCGGCCAGCAGGCGGTCCCACCACACCGAACCGCGCCGGTAGCGGAAGGCGTACCCCGGCAGCAGCACGCGGTCGAAGAAGCCCTTCAGCAGGGCCGGCATCCCGCCCCACCAGATGGGGTAGACCAGCACCAGATGATCGCAGGCTTCGATCGCATCGGCGGCGTCCTGCAGATCGGCTTCAAGTGGCTGGATCTGGCGGTAGCCGTGGCGCAGCACCGGTTCGAATTCAAGGTCGCCCAGTGCGATCAGGCGCACCCGGTGGCCGGCGTTTTCGGCGGCGGTGGCATAGCGCTGGGCGATCGCGCCGCACAGGCTGTCGCGGTCGGGATGGCCGAGCAGGATCAGGATGGAGCGGGACACGGCAACCTCGGACAATGGAAAGTGCGCGAGGCTGCGGTCTGTCCCAGGGGCAGAGTCAAACCGGGGTGGTGCAGCCGCTGGGATCCAGGATGCAGTCGCCGCTGCCGGAGTGCAGCCACTGCTGCAGTTCGTCGCTGACCTGCTGCAGGGCGAGCTCGACCTGCGCCAGCCGAGCCCGTTCGCTGGCAATGCGTGTGCGCTGCTGTTCCAGCAAGGCCAGCACCGCAGGCCAGTCGAGCCGTCCGTCGCGGCCCTGCAGGCGCGAGATCGCGGCCAGGCTGATGCCCAGCCCCAGTGCCTGTCGGATCAGCTGCACCCAGGCCACGTCCTGTTCGCTGTAGTCGCGATAGCGGTTCAGGCGTGGCACCGGCGGCAGCAGTCCGCGCGCCTCGTACAGGCGGATGGCCTTGGCGCTGGCACCGGTCAGGCGGCTGACTTCGGAGATGCGCATCGGCTCAGTCCCGCACCAGCCCGCCATCGACCACCAGGTTCTGGCCGGTCACCGCACGCGACCAGGGGCTGGCGAAGAACAGCGCGGCATCGGCAAACTCGGCCGGGGTGGTGACGCTGCGCAGTGGCGTGTTGGCGGCGATGTAGTCGAACACCGCTTCGGGCGTGGCGGCACTGGCATCGGTGGTGCGCAGCAGGCCGCCGGACAGCATGTTTACCGTGATGCCATGCGGGCCGAGGTCGCCGGCCAGGGTGCGGGTCAGCGACAGCAGTGCGGCCTTGGCGGCGGTGTAGTCGTGGTAGGGCACCACCGGGTTCTGGAACAGGTTGGTGCCGATGTTGATCACGCGGCCGAAGCGGCGGGCCTGCATGCCGGGCAGGGCGGCCTGCACGGTGTTCAGCGCGCTGCGCACGCTGCCCTCGAACTGCGCCTGGAAGGCCGGCCAGCCGATATCGGCGGCGTCGTCGCGGGCATCGCCATTGAACGAGAACGCCGCCAGCGCGTTGTTGACCACGGTTGTCACGCCTTGCCCGAAGTGGGCCAGTGCCTGCTGCAGCATCGCATCGACCTGGCCGCGGTCGGTGACGTCGGCCGGCAGTGCGATCGCCTGTCCGCCCAGCTCGGCAGCCAGGGCACGTGCGGCGCCTTCGCTGCGGTGGTAATTGACGATGACGCGCGCGCCCTGTGCGGCGAAGGCGCGGGCGATGTGCTGGCCAAGGCCGCGGCCGGCGCCGGTGACCAGCACCAGCTGTTCGCTGATCTGCATGAGGGAGCTGCCATCCATTGCATGAAAGGGCATGCAGCGTAGCAGCGATGGCGCTTGCCGGAGCGGGCGTGCTGCCGCTAGCCTGCAGGCATGAACCAGACTCCCCTGCGATTGCTCATTCACGGCGCCTCCGGGCGCATGGGCCAGGCCCTGCTGCGGTTGGCCGCCGATCATCCCGAAACCCTGCAGATCGTGGCCGCAGTGACCGGCCGTGCGCCGGCGCAGCGCGTGGTCGACGGCGTACCATTCTTCGCTGCCAGTGAGCTGCCCGGGGCGCCGGCATTCGACGTGGCGATCGACTTCAGCCTGCCGGAGGGTTTCGACCCGCTGCTGGCGCTGTGCGTGGAGCGGGGTGCAGGGCTGGTGTCGGGCACCACCGGGATCTCCAGCACGCAGCGCCAGGCGCTGGACGCGGCGGCTGCGAAGATCCCGCTGGTCTGGGCCTCCAACTTCAGCCTGGGCGTGGCGGTGCTGGACGAGTTGGTCGAGCGCGCGGCGCAGGCGTTGGCCGGCTGGGACTGTGACATCGTCGAGTCGCACCACACCCAGAAGAAGGATGCGCCGTCGGGCACCGCGCTGACCCTGGGCGCGGCCGCGCAGCGGGGTGGGGCGGAACCGCATTACGCCAGCCTGCGCGCCGGTGACATCGTCGGCGAGCATCTGGTGCAGTTCACCGGGCTGGGCGAGCGCATCGAGCTGGTGCACCGGGCCACCAACCGCGACATCTTCGCCCGCGGCGCCCTGTTCGCCGCCCGCCAGCTGAAGGGCCGGGCTCCGGGCAGCTACCGGGTGCGGGATCTACTGGACGGGCCCGGGTAACCGGCCCAGGCTGATGGTAGATGCCAACCTTGGTTGGCAGACTTTGCGGGAAGCGCCAACCAAGGTTGGCATCTACCGGGCCGTGGCGGACCCCGCATACGCCGCCGGATTGAAATGAATGCGCAATCGCCTGTTCATGAAGCGCGATAACCGCTGGCGCGAGCGCCCCGGCAGCGCTACAATTCGCACTCGCCGAATCACGAAAGCCGGACCGGTCCCAGACCGTACGTCCGCGCTTTTTTGCAACCGGATTTCCGTGAAGCGCAGGCGTGACTTCGGCAGCCCCCTCGGTAGCCAAAGTGAGATTCCCGTGACCCAAGCCGCAATCCTCGTCCTCGAAGACGGCACCGTATTCGAGGGCGAATCCGTAGGCGCGCCCGGCCTGTCCGTCGGTGAGGTGGTGTTCAACACCGCCATGACCGGCTATCAGGAAGTGTTGACCGACCCGTCCTACGCCCGGCAGATGGTCACGCTGACCTATCCGCATATCGGCAACACCGGCATGACCGACCAGGACAATGAAGCGTCCAAGGTGTGGTCGGCCGGCCTGATCGTGCGCGACGTTCCCCGCCGTCCCAGCAACTGGCGCAGCCAGGTGTCGCTGCAGGACTGGCTGATCCAGCGTGGTGTGGTCGCCATCGCCGGCATCGACACCCGCAAGCTGACCCGCATCCTGCGCGAGAACGGCGCGCAGAACGGTGCGCTGATGGCCGGCGACATCGACGTGGAAAAGGCACTGGAAGCCGCCCGCAAGTTCCCGGGGCTGAAGGGCATGGATCTGGCCAAGGTCGTCACTACCGAGAAGACCTACACCTGGACCGAGGGCCAGCTGGACTTGGATGCCAATGCCTTCGTCAGCGTGCCGGCGAGGTTCAAGGTCGTGGCTTACGACTTCGGCGTGAAGACCAACATCCTGCGCATGCTGGCCGAGCGCGGCTGCGAAGTGACCGTGGTGCCGGCCCAGACCCCGGCCGCCGAGGTGCTGGCACTGAAGCCGGACGGCGTGTTCCTGTCCAACGGCCCGGGTGACCCGGAACCGTGCGACTACGCCATCGAAGCGATCAAGACCTTCATCGATGTGAAGATCCCGACCTTCGGCATCTGCCTGGGCCACCAGCTGCTGGGCCTGGCCTCGGGCGCGAAGACCATGAAGATGGGCCACGGCCACCACGGTGCCAACCACCCGGTGCAGGACCTGGACAACGGCCGGGTGATGATCACCTCGCAGAACCACGGTTTCGCGATCGATGAAGCGACCCTGCCGGCCACCCTGCGCGTGACCCACCGTTCGCTGTTCGACGGCACCAACCAGGGCGTCGCCCGCACCGACGTGCCGGCGTTCTCGTTCCAGGGCCACCCGGAAGCGTCGCCGGGCCCGACCGACGTCGGTCCGCTGTTCGACCGCTTCGTGGTGCTGATGGAGCAGGCCAAGGCGTGATCAGTACGCCGCCGGCCGCCGGTGGCGTCGCGATGGACCGTAAACCGCCGCATCGCTGCTGCCCCTGGCGCGGCGCTGCGGATCAAGATTCCTGATCGACAGCGTGCGATCACTCCCCCTTGTCACGCTGTACTGACTTAGAGAAGAAAATGCCCAAGCGCACTGACCTCAAGACCATCCTCATCATCGGTGCTGGCCCGATCGTCATCGGCCAGGCCTGCGAGTTTGACTACTCCGGCGCCCAGGCCTGCAAGGCCCTGCGTGACGAGGGTTACCGCGTGGTGCTGGTCAACAGCAATCCGGCCACGATCATGACCGACCCGGAGATGGCCGACGCCGTCTACATCGAGCCGATCAACTGGCAGACGGTCGAGAAGATCATCGCCAAGGAAAAGCCCGATGCGCTGCTGCCGACCATGGGTGGCCAGACCGCGCTGAACTGCGCGCTGGACCTGGCCGACCACGGCGTGCTGGAGAAGTACAACGTCGAACTGATCGGCGCCAAGCGCGAAGCGATCCGCATGGCCGAAGACCGCGACCTGTTCCGCGTCGCCATGGGTGAGATCGGCCTGGAATGCCCGACCGCCGCCGTCGCCCACACCCTGGACGAAGCGCTGGAGATCCAGACCCGCGTCGGCTACCCGACAATCATCCGCCCCAGCTTCACCCTGGGCGGCAGCGGTGGCGGCATCGCCTACAACCGCGAAGAGCTGGTCGAGATCGTCAGCCGCGGCCTGGAACTGTCGCCGACCACCGAAGTGCTGGTGGAAGAGTCGGTGCTGGGTTGGAAGGAGTTCGAAATGGAAGTGGTCCGCGATACCGCGGACAACTGCATCATCGTCTGCTCGATCGAAAACCTCGACCCGATGGGCGTGCACACGGGTGACTCGATCACCGTGGCGCCGGCACAGACCCTGACCGACAAGGAATACCAGCGCCTGCGCGATGCCTCCATCGCCGTGCTGCGCAAGATCGGCGTCGACACCGGTGGCTCGAACGTGCAGTTCGGCATCAACCCGAAGACCGGCCGCGTGGTCGTCATCGAGATGAACCCGCGCGTCTCTCGTTCGTCGGCGCTGGCCTCCAAGGCCACCGGCTTCCCGATCGCCAAGGTTGCTGCGAAGCTGGCCGTGGGCTACACCCTGGACGAACTGAAGAACGAAATCACCGGTGGCCTGACCCCGGCCTCGTTCGAGCCGTCCATCGACTACGTCGTCACCAAGATCCCGCGCTTCGCCTTCGAGAAGTTCCCGGCCGCCGATGCCCGCCTGACCACCCAGATGAAGTCGGTGGGCGAGGTGATGGCGATGGGCCGCACTTTCCAGGAGTCGGTGCAGAAGGCCCTGCGTGGTCTGGAAACCGGCAAGGTCGGCTTCGACCCAACCGGCCTGGACCTGGCCAACGAAGAAGACCTGCAGACCCTGCGTCGCGAGCTGAAGGCGCCGGGCCCGGAGCGCCTGTTCTTCGTCGCCGACGCGTTCCGCGCCGGCATGAGCGTGGAAGAGATCTACGCGCTGTCGTTCATCGACCACTGGTTCCTGGACCAGATCGAGGAAATCATCGCTGCCGAAGCTGAGGTTGCTGCCGGTGGCATCGATGCGCTGGACGCTGCACGCCTGCGCAAGCTCAAGCGCGCCGGTTTCTCCGACGCGCGCCTGGCGCAGCTGACCGGCACCAACGAAGCCGCCATCCGCGCGCTGCGCCGTGCGCACAAGGTGCGCCCGGTCTACAAGCGCGTGGACTCCTGTGCCGGTGAATTCTCCACCGGTACCGCCTACCTGTACTCGACCTACGAGGACGAGTGCGAGGCTGCACCGAGCAACCGCGACAAGATCATGATCCTGGGCGGTGGCCCGAACCGCATCGGCCAGGGCATCGAGTTCGACTACTGCTGCGTGCACGCGGCACTGGCGCTGCGCGAGGATGGTTATGAAACCATCATGGTCAACTGCAACCCGGAAACCGTGTCGACCGACTACGACACTTCCGACCGCCTGTACTTCGAACCGCTGACCCTGGAAGACGTGCTGGAAATCGTCGAATTGGAACAGCCGAAGGGCGTGATCGTGCAGTACGGCGGCCAGACCCCGCTGAAGCTGGCGCGCGCTCTGGAGGCCAACGGCGTGCCGGTGATCGGCACCAGCCCGGATTCGATCGACCTGGCCGAAGACCGTGAGCGCTTCCAGCAGCTGGTCGACAAGCTGGGCCTGAAGCAGCCGCCGAACCGCATCGCCCGCAACGACCAGGAAGCCCTGCTGCTGGCCCGCGAGATCGGCTACCCGCTGGTGGTGCGCCCGAGCTACGTGCTGGGTGGCCGCGCCATGGAAATCGTCTACGGCGAAGCCGACCTGGCCCGCTACGTGCGCGACGCGGTGAAGGTGTCCAACGATTCGCCGGTGCTGCTGGACCGCTTCCTCGACAACGCCGTCGAGTGCGACGTCGACATCATCGCCGACAAGGATGGCAACGTCCTGATCGGTGGCGTGATGGAGCACATCGAAGAAGCCGGCGTGCACTCGGGCGATTCCTCGTGCTCGCTGCCGCCGTACTCGCTGTCGGCGGAAACCCAGGCCGAGCTGCGCCGCCAGGTGGTGGAGCTGGCCAAGGCCCTGAACGTGGTCGGCCTGATGAACACCCAGTTCGCGATCCAGACCAGCGACGAAGGTGCCGACACCATCTACCTGCTGGAAGTGAACCCGCGTGCCTCGCGCACCGTGCCGTTCGTGTCCAAGGCCACCGGCATGCCGTTGGCGAAGATCGCCGCCCGTTGCATGGCTGGCAAGAGCCTGGCCGAGCAGGGCGCGACCAAGGAAATCGTGCCGGACTACTACTCGGTGAAGGAAGCGATCTTCCCGTTCGCCAAGTTCCAGGGCGTCGATCCGATCCTCGGGCCGGAGATGCGCTCCACCGGTGAAGTGATGGGCGTAGGCCGCACCTTCAACGCCGCTTTCGCGCGTGCGCAGGAAGCCGGTGGCATCAAGGCGCCGCCGGTCGGCAAGGCCTTCGTTTCGGTGCGTGATCCGGACAAGAAGCGCGTGCTGCCGGTGGCCAAGGCGCTGCTGGCGCGTGGCTACAGCCTGGTCGCCACCCGTGGCACCGCCGCATGGCTGCAGCAGCACGGCATGGACTGCGAGATCATCAACAAGGTGGTCGAAGGCCGTCCGCACATCGTCGACTCGATCAAGAACGGCGAGATCGTCTACATCGTCAACACGACCGAAGGTCGTTCGGCGATCAACGACTCGTTCTCGATCCGTCGCGAGGCGCTGCAGCATCGCGTCACCTACTCGACCACCATTGCCGGCGCCAAGGCGCTGGTGGATTCACTGGAATTCCGCGGCACCGGCCCCGTCTGGTCGCTGCAGGAGCTGCACAAGGAGTTGAATGCATGAGAGCCCCCATCACGATGAAGGGCGCGCAGCGTCTGCGCGATGAACTGGATCACCTGAAGTCGGTCAAGCGCCCGAAGGTGATCGCCGCGATCGCCGAAGCGCGTGAGCACGGCGACCTGAAGGAGAACGCCGAGTACCACGCTGCGCGCGAGGAACAGGGCTTCATCGAAGGCCGCATCAAGCAGCTGGAAGGTGAGCTGTCGCACGCCGAGATCATCGACGTGAGCAAGCTCAACGCCGGCTCCAAGGTGGTGTTCGGCGCCAGCGTGACGCTGGCTGACGTGGAAACCGACGAAGAGAAGAAGTACCAGATCGTTGGTGACCTGGAAGCGGACATCAAGCTGGGCCTGATCGCGATTTCCTCGCCGGTGGCGCGCGCGATGATCGGCAAGCTGGAAGGCGATTCGATCGTGATCGACGCCCCGGCCGGCCAGCGCGAGTACGAGATCGTCAGCGTCAGCTACGTGGACTGACCACGTGGCAACGGCGACCCTGCTGTTGCCGGCACGCAGCCGCTTTGCCGCGGCTGCGCTGCCTGATGACGTGGCGCGCGCCCTGGGCCGCGCCAACGTCTCGCAGTTTGAAGCCGGCGAGCGGGCACAGCTGCAGCGCCATTTCACCGTCGCCGCGCCGCACTGGCCTGTGGCCGCACTGAGCCGCCAGCGTGACGTCGGCGATGCGGCCGGCGCGTGCTGGCTGCGTGCCGACCCGGCCTGCATGGTGCCGGACATGCACGGCGCGCGGATGATGGCCTACGGCGAGACGCTGCGGCCGACCTTGGCGGACTGCCTGGCCCTGTTGCCGGTGCTGCAGCCGCTGTTTGCCGATGCCGGATTAGTGCTCGACGCACCGGATCCTTCGCGCTGGTACCTGCGGCTTCCGATCGACCTGGCGTTGCCTGACTTCGACAGCCCGGATGAGGTGCTCGGCGATGACCTGTTCTCGCACCTGCCGGCAGGCGAGGGCGGCCGCCGTTGGCGGGCGCTGATGACCGAGGCGCAGGTGCTGCTGCACAACCATTCCTGGAACCAGCAGCGCGCCGCGCAGGGACAACAGCCGATCAATTCGCTGTGGTTCTGGGGCGGTGGCGTGATGCCGGTGTCGGTCAGCACGCCGCACGCACAGGTGCGTAGCCGCGATGCCCTGTTGCAGGGCCTGGCCCTGGCGGCTGGCGTCGCCGTGGACGGCGAGCAGGCGGTGGATGCATTGGTGGATCTGCGCCAGCTGCGTTCCCTGCAGCAGCTCGGCAATGAAGCGATCCGTCCGCTGCTGGCCGCGCTCAAGCGTGGTGAGCTGCAGCGGCTGGTGCTGGATTTCGAAGACGGCCTGCAGTTCCAGCTGGACCGTGGACAGCGCTGGCAGTTCTGGAAGAAGCCGCGCCAGCTGCACGATTGAAGCCAACGCTGCGCGCTGCCGCACAGCCACGGGTGCTGCTGATTCCCCCTGTAGCGCCGAGCCCATGCTCGGCTTCATCACTACTGGACTTCTGTAACGTAGGTCGGCAATGACCAGTGCCTGCGGCTGCGGGTTGAGCAGTATTCACCCAGATACGTCGCGCTCAGGACAAGGCGCGAGCCATCCCAGGCCCAGTGCCGGTTCGTGCCGCAGGGATCGGTGTCGGTCACAGAACCTTCTTCAAGAAATACGGCATGCGGGTAGAGCGGAAACAGCGTGCTTGGGGCGATCAGCGTGGGCGAAAACGGTGGACGATCGCGGATCAGCCAGGTCCCCGCCGGCACGATGTAGCGGTCGGTTGTGCAGTTCAACAGCGCCAGGACATGGCTGGCATCCACCCGTTCGATGCGGAGTTGGCGTGACGACATCCGGTCGCACGCGTTTCCCGCAGCGGCCACTGGTTGCAGCTGCTGCAGCAGATCCGCCCGCTCGGCCAGCTGCGCATCGCTTTCCTGTGCTTCAGCCAGAAGCGGCGGTGCCTTCAGGGGCGGCGCGGCAACCGCAGCCGGGACCTTCGACTCCGGCTGTGAGCCCTTGCGCACCAGCGCGCCCGGAGTATCCAGCCGACCTTGTGCTTCGTCCATCTTCAGCAGCAGCGTGCGGATGCCGCGGTCAGACAGCGGCCACGCGTGACCTGAGGCGTCGCTCATCTCGACGCGCTTGCCCGCCAGCAGTGCTTCAATCATGGCGGTCACGTAGCGGGTGGGCAGCTCCAGACCAGAGTCGAGCGCTTCGCTGTGGCCGATGGCACCGAGGTCCTTTCCGTCCACGTGTAGTCGCAACGTTCCTTCGGGGGCCACCGGCGCAGGGGTCGCAGGCGCGTCCTCGCCGCCCTCGGCCATTGACAGCCGGGCGGTGACCGCCGTGCGCGGCCCGCCACTGCGTTCGATCAGCGCGCTCAGCATCAACGGCGCCAGTGGACCGTAGGCTGCCAGCCGGCAGGTGCGGGTGTTGTCGCAGGCCATCACGCCGTCGCCCTTCGCCAACGAAATGCCCGCCGGTTCGGCAGCCGGGGCAACCGAGGCCATCGTCAGCGACGCCAGCAGCAGCGGCGTGCATAACAGTGAAGATGCATGCATTCAACGCACCTCGCTGAGCAGGGTTGGCAGCATCCAGTGCCCGCCCGGCACGCCACGGCACAGGCCGGTACTGAACGCACTGCTGGGCTGGAATCTGTGGCCATCCCATACCCAGTCCGAACCGGAAACGCAGTCGCCGATGCCGCGGCCCTTGTAGCGCGCGTAGAGCGTGCGTTCGCCGCGCGAGAAGCCCTCTGCTTCCATCGTGACCGTCTGCGGGGCGAACGGGGGCTGGTCGCGCGCGATCCAGAAGCCATTGCTGTAGTTGTACGCGCCCATCTGGCACAGCGCCTGCACCAGTACGTGGTGCTCGTCCAGCCGCTCGATCACCATTTCCGGGGTGCCCGTGTACTCGATCATGCGCGGACAGTCGTCACTGTCGCCGAGCGTGGCGATCAGCGCGTCGCGCAGCGCTTCGCTGCTTCCCAGTTCGCTGTCTCCAGGGTGTGGGGCCACCAGTGCCGCGCTCACGATCACCGGCTTGGCGTGCGCAGCCGGCACGCTCGTTTCGGCATGCGTGCCACGCCGCACCAGGGCGCCGGGTGTTCCGATCCGCCCTTGTGCCTCGTCCATTTTCAGCAGTACGGCGGCAGCCCCACGGTCGGAAATCGGCCAGCGGGTGCCGTTGTTGTCGATGACCTCGATGCGGGCCTGGCCGGGCAGGGCCGCCAGCAGGGCTTCCACCTGCGCGGGCCGCAGCGTCACGGCCTCGTCGGCACCGGTGTCCTGCACCGGGCCCAGATCACGGCCGTTCACCTGCAGGCGCATCGCTCCCTCAGGCATTGCGCTTTCGCCATCCTCGCCCACCCGCAGCCGTGCCTTTACTGCCGTACCGGGACCGCCGGCACGTTCCAACATCAGGCCCAGCAGGCTGTCTGCGCTCTCGGGGCCATAACCCGCGGCACGGCAGGTACCGGTGTTGTCGCAGGCCAGGAACCAGTCGTGGTGCACGAACTCGATACCGGCTGTGACCGGCGTGTTTGCGGCATGGCTGGCGAGCGGCAGCAACAGGCCGACAATCAATGCGGACAACGGGCGATACATGGCGAATTCCGTTTCAGAAGCGAACAAGCATGGGCGATCGCCACGTCTGCGCCAAGCCCGGGAAGAGCCCGGCAAGCCGGGCGGGGTATCATGCCCGGGTCTTCCGTCACCCGGCGATGCCGATGTCCCTTGCCGCCGATGCTGTGCAGCCGTCCTCTGATCCGCCGATGATCCGCCGCCGTGATGCGGTCGCACCCGGCAGCTGGCCGGACGGCACGCTGCCACTGCTGGCGCGTCTCTATGCCAGCCGGGGCGCGGGCACACCGGAGCTGGCGCAGCCGAAGCTGGGCAATCTGCACGCCCCCGAACTGCTGACCGGCATCGACGATGCGGTGGGCCTGCTGGTCGAGGCCATCGCCAATGACAAGCGCATCCTGGTGGTCGGCGATTTCGACTGCGATGGCGCCACCGCCTGCGCGGTCGGCGTGCGCGGCCTGCGCATGCTCGGCGCGCAACATGTCTTCCACGCGGTGCCGAACCGCATGGTGCACGGCTATGGCCTGTCGCCGTCGCTGGTGGAAGAACTGGCCGAGTTGAAGCCGGACCTGCTGGTAACGGTCGACCACGGTATTGCCTGCCATGCCGGCGTGACTGCGGCCAAGGCACGTGGCTGGCAGGTACTGGTCACCGACCACCATCTGCCGGGCCCGCAGCTGCCGCCGGCCGACGTCATTGTCGATCCGAATCTGGACGGCGACGCCTTCCCCAGTAAATCGCTGGCCGGTGTCGGCGTGATCTTCTACGTGCTGATGGCGCTGCGCCGACAGATGCGCGAAGCCGGTGTCTTTGCCGATGGCAAGGGACCGGACCTGACCACGCTGCTGGACCTGGTGGCGGTCGGCACCGTCGCCGATCTGGTAGCGCTGGACCCGAACAACCGTGCATTGGTGAGCGCGGGCCTGCGCCGTCTGCGCGCAGGGCAGGGCTGTGTCGGCCTGCGTGCGCTGATCGAAGCCAGCGGCCGTGACGCCACGCGACTGACCGCCACTGACATCGGCTTCGCGCTCGGCCCGCGCCTGAACGCGGCGGGCCGGCTGGAAGACATGGCGCTGGGCATCGCGCTGCTGCTGACCGAAGACCCACGCCAGGCGCGCGAGATCGCGCAGACGCTGGAGCAGATCAATTCGGAACGGCGCGCGGTGCAGCAGTCGATGACCGACGACGCCGAGCAGGCATTGACCCGCGTGGTGCTGGACATGGCCGGTCAGCGCCCGGTGGCGGCCTGCCTGTTCGATGCCGATTGGCACCCGGGCGTGGTTGGCCTGGTTGCGTCGAAGATGAAGGATCGCCTGCATCGCCCGGTAATTGCCTTCGCGCCGGCCGAACCGGGCGCCGACACCCTGCGAGGCTCGGCGCGCTCGATCCCCGGCCTGCACATCCGTGACGCACTGGCGCTGGTCGATGCGCGCCATCCGGGGCTGATCGAACGCTTCGGTGGGCATGCCATGGCGGCTGGACTGAGCATGCGGCTGGATCACGTCGATGACTTCAAGGCCGCCTTCGTCGCCGTGGTGCTGGAAATGCTCGACCCGGCCGCGCTGCAGCAGCAGGTCCTCAGCGACGGCGAACTGGCGGCGGACGAACTCGACCATCGCCACGCCGATGCGCTGCGTCTTGCTGGACCGTGGGGCCAAGGCTTCCCCGAGCCGCTGTTCGACGGCCACTTCGAAGTGGCCAACTGGCGCGTACTGAAGGAACGCCACCTCAAGCTGGAACTGCGCCTGCCAGGCGTACCCGGCACGATCAACGCGATTCACTTCGGCGGCTGGCACGGCAACGCGCCGGGCCGCCACGTGCATCTCGCCTACCGCCTGGCCTGCGACGACTACCGCGGCGGCAGCGCCATCCAGCTGATCGTCGAGCACAGCCTCCCCGCATGAAAAAGGGGACGGAGGGGATCAAGTCGCTTGTGCCTTGTTTGCCACTTGCGACTTGATCCACTCCGTCCCCTTTTCGGGGGATCAGCGGCCCCCGGTCACCAGCGTTGGCAGTTCCCAGGTGCCGCCGGGCACGCCCCGACACAGGCCGGCTGCCACCTCCGAGGTGGCGACGAAGGCTGTGCCGTTCCACGTCCAGGTTGCCTGCGAAATACAGTCAGCGAGGCCACGGCCCTTCTGCGCGGCAATGATCTGGCCGTCGGCGTAATCAATCGCATCGCTGGTTACCCACTGCGCCTGGAACGGCGCCTGAGGGCGGGCGACCCAGTAGCCGTCGCCGGTGTTGTAGGCCGCGCGCCAGCACGGGACAGTGACCAGCACATGCTGCGCGTCCAGGCGCTGGATCTGCAGCGGGGCGTTGCTGAGCGGAACCTCGGCGTCGGTCTCCAGCAGTCCCTCGCAGCTGTTGTCCTTCAACGTGGCACGCAGCGCCGCACGAAGCGCGGGTGAGGCGGCCAGCCGCGCAAACGCAGGATCGTCCGGAGGCGAGTCCAAGGTTGCGGCCTTGCGTACCACGGGCACCGGGAGTGCTGCCGGGACGCTGGATTCCGGTGTGCTGCCCTTGCGCATCACCGCGCCGGGTGTGCCGAGACGGCCCTGGTACTCATCCATCTTCAGCAGCACCGCTGCGGCCCCCTTGTCCGACAGCGGCCAGCGGCGGCCTGCGGCATCGGTCACGATGATCCCACCGTCGCGCACCAGTGCGGACAGCAACGCGCTGGTCTGCGCGGGATCCAAGCTGTGCGTGCCTTCGCCCTTGGCGGGAGCCAGGACGCCCAGGTCCTGCCGCTGGATGCGAAGGTGCAACGCGCCCTTGGGCTGGGGCTGGCCTTCTTCCGGCTGCAGCGACAGGCGACCCTGGATGACCTGGGCAGGACCGCCGTTGCGGGTGAGCAGCACGCTCAGGGTGCTGCCATCGTCGGGGGCATAGCCGGCGGCGCGGCAGGTCAGCGTGTTGTCGCAGGCTACGACCCAGTCGTGGTGCTGGAAATACAGGCGCTTGGGCGGTGCTGCAGCGCGGGTGGCCACTGGGCAGGCCAGGGCCAGCAGGGCGAAAATCAGCGGGAATCGCATCGGCATCCTTGCGCGTGTGGGAGAGTGGGGCATGGTGCCTGTGGGTGGGGGCAAAGAAAAGCTGTGCATCGTCCAACCCCGTTCCGGCTGTCCGTGCGTTCAAAGGTCCACGATCCCACTGGAGTCCGGTCATGGTCTTCGCCCGATGCTGCACTGTGTTGTTGCTGGCCCTCGTGGCCTGGCCCGCTGGCGCACAGTCGCCGCCGATCTCCCGGCCGCAGGCCGCCACGCCTCTCCTGATCGCCCCCGCTGCCGAACAACCGGTGCAATTGCAGCGTGCCCGCATCGAAGGCGAGGTCCAGGCCGGCATCGCCCAGACCCGGATCACGCTGGAATTCCACAACCCGAACCGGCGCGTGCTGGAGGGCGAGCTGCAGTTCCCGCTGGCCGACGGTCAGCAGATCAGCGGCTTTGCGCTGGATATCAACGGCGAGATGCGTGACGCGGTGCCGGTGCCGAAGGACCGCGGCCGCCAGGTGTTCGAGGAGATCGCCCGTCGGGGCGTCGATCCGGGCCTGCTGGAACAGACCGCTGGCAACCAGTTCCGCCTGCGCATCTACCCGCTGCCGGCCGGTGGCAGTCGGCGCGTGCAGCTGGTGATTCGTGAGCCGTTGGGCTTCACCGGCCAAGGCTGGCAGTGGACGCTGCCGCTGCAGTTCGCCGCCGGTGCCGCCTCGGTTGAACTGAAGCTGCAGGCCCCCGGCGCGGCGAGCGCAGGTACGGCGCCATTCCGCATCAGCGCGGGCCAGCTGCAGTGGCGGGGCAAGGGCGCGCAGCTGCCGAAGCAGCTGCAGTGGCGCCTGCCGGCAGCCCGCCAGGCACAGGTGCAGGTGGCGCCTTGGCAGGATGGCCATTACCTGCTGGCGCAGCTGCCGGTGGCGGCCAGTAGCACGCCCCGCACGCTGCCCAGCGAGATCGGCCTGCTGTGGGATGGCTCCGGCTCGGCGGGGCAACGCGATCGCACGCGCGAGTTCGCACTGCTGGATCGCTACTTCGCCGCGATGAGCGACGGCACCGTGGCCTTGACCGTGCTGCGCGATCGCGCCGAACCGGTAAGGCGCTTCCGTATCCGCGCCGGCAACTGGAATGAGCTGCGCGCAGCGCTGCAGGCCGTGCGCCCGGACGGTGCCAGCGCGCTGGCACAGTGGCAGCCGCAGCCGGGCGTGAAGGAATACCTGCTGGTCAGCGATGGCCTGCTGACTTATGGGCCGGAACAGCTACCGGCGATGGTGGCGGATCAACGCCTGTTTGCGATCAGCAGCGCCGGTGCGCGCACCGATGCCGTGCGACTGCGTGGTTGGAGCGAAGCGCATGGTGGCCGTTTCGTCGCGCTAGGGAAGGATGTCGAATTGGCCGCCCGTGAGTTGCTGTCGTCGCCGCTGGATGTGCAGGTCGATGCAGGGCGCGGCGTGCAGGACGTGGTGATCGATCGACGCAGTGAAGCCCAAGGCTGGCTGTGGCTGCATGCACGACTGGCGGCCGATGGTGTGCCGATGCGGGTGCGCGTGGGTGGCGGCGAATGGCAGGCGTTGCCTGCCACGCAGAAGAGCAATGAAGGTGAACTGCTGGCGGGCTTGTGGGCGCAGGCGCGCCTGCAGCAGCTGGCCGCCAACCGTCATGGCAACCGCGAGGCGATGCAGCGCCTGTCGCAGCAGTTTGGCCTGGTCGGACCGGATACCTCGCTGATCGTGCTGGAGACGTTGGAGGACTACCTGCGTTATGCGATCCGCCCTTCGGGCACGCTGCGCGCCGAGTACGACGCCAGGTTTGCAGTGCAGGCAAGTGATCGCGCCGCTGCTGATCGCCAGCGCCTGGATGAAGTGGCGGCACGCTGGAAGGAGCGCCAGCAGTGGTGGAACCGCAGCTGGCCGAAAGGAATGCCGCCGCAGGCGAAGGGCGGGGCACTGGAAGTGGCTTCCACGGACTACGCGATGGAATCGGCGCCAGTAGCGATGCTCGCCGCGCCGGCCCCTGCGGCACCGCCCGCCCCGGCACCGATGGCCGCCGCCGAGCAGCGCATGGAAGCCAGCAGCGCGCGTGCACGTCGCTCAGCGCCTGCATCGAACAAGGCCCTGGATTCAATCACGGTCACGGGGGGCCGTGTCGCTGCGCCCGTTGCGGCCAACGAGGGCGAGCTTGGCATCCAGCTGGCGGCCTGGCAGCCGGACTCGGCCATCGCCAGGCGCCTGCGCCAGGGCCCGCCGTCGCAACTGTATGACCGCTACCTGGCCGAGCGTGATGCCCACACCGACAGCAGCGCATTCTTCCTCGACGTGGCCGATCTGTTGCAGGAGCAGGGGCAGCGCGACCTCGCGCTGCGTGTGCTGTCGAACCTGGCCGAGATGGATCTGGACAACCGGCACCTGCTGCGCGTGCTCGGTTATCGACTGATGCAGGCTGATGCCCCCGCACTGGCGGTGCCGGTGTTCGAGCAGGTGCTGGCGATGGGCCAGGAAGAACCGCAGAGCTTCCGCGACCTGGGCCTGGCACTGGCAGCGGCCGGCAAGCCGCAGCAGGCACTGGCGCCGCTGTACCAGGTGGTGGTGCGGCCATGGGACAGCCGCTTCGACGGCATCGCCCTGATCGCACTGGATGAGCTGACCAACCTGGTGGCCCGCAGCACGCCCCGGCTGGACACCACCAGCATCGACCCGCGCCTGCTGCAGGCGATGCCGCTGGACCTGCGCGTGGTGCTGTCGTGGGATGCCGACAACAGCGACATGGACCTGTGGGTGACCGACCCGAACGGCGAGCGCGCGTACTACGGCAACCGCCTGACCTACCAGGGCGGGCAGATGTCGCAGGATTTCACCGGCGGCTATGGCCCCGAGCAGTTCTCGCTGCGCAACGCCAAGCCCGGCAAGTACAAGGTGGAAGCGAATTACTTCGGCAGCCGCCAGCAGCTGGTGACCGGTGCCACGACCCTGATGCTGCGCCTGACCACCCACTGGGGCACGGCCAAGCAGAAAGACCAGATGGTGACGATGCGATTGAAGGACCGCGCCGAGACCGTGCTGGTGGGCGAGTTCGAGGTGAAATGACTGCTCGGACGCCAGTGTAGAGTCGAGCTTGCTCGACTGCCTCAATGTAGAGCCGAGCCTGCGCTCGGCTCATGTCAGAGGCAGCCGAGCGTTGGCTCGGCTCTACAACTGCGCAGCGTGTGCAACCGGCGATGCTGGCGGATTGGCGCGCAGGCCGAACAGGGGCCGCAGCCAGCGCGTGCGCCGGATCAGCAACTCGTGGATCAGCAGGCAGCCGCCGACGGTGCCGCCCAGCAGCAGCGCTGGCTCCAGCCAAGGGCCCAGCTGCATCGGCTTGAGCCAGAACAGCAGGGCGATGATCAGGCTCTGGTGCAGCATGTACCAGGGATAGATGGCTTCGGTGCAGTACGGCAGCCAGCGGAACGGGCGATCGAGGAAGACCTTTCCCCAGCCGAGGATGGCCAGCAGCGCGGTCCATACGTAAAGCGACTGGCTGGTCCGGACCTGCAGGTCCCAGAACGGTTCGGGCCATTGCCGCAGGGGGGAGTCAGCCGGCAGCACCTGGCCGAGGATGCGCAACCCCAGATACCAGCCGACCGCCGCCAGCGCCAGCCACAGCGTGGTGCGGCGCAGTGAGACCACACGCTGCCAGAACACCGGCTCACGACCGAGCAGGTAGCCGGCCAGGAACACTGTCGCGTACTTCGCGTGCTGGTACCAGTCGCCAAGCAGGGCATTGGTGGACGGATAGATCGGCTCCAGCCAGATCACCCAGGCCAGCAGCAGCGCAGACGGAATTCCGATCAGCAGTATCGGCGAGGCGGCGCAGAACGCGATCGCACGGCGCACCACGGCCGTTCCCAGCAATGGCATCAGCAGGGCCAGGGCCAGCGTGTAGTTCCACAGATAGGCCAGGTACCACAGGTGGTTCCAGGTGATGCCGTACTGCCAGCCGGCGAAACTGCCTTCCGGCCACGGCCGCACCTGCCAGTAGCGCAGCAGGAAATGCCCGAAGCCGGGCGCAACATGACCGTTGGCCACGCCTTCGCAGTACGGTTGGATCGGTACGATCACGAACATGCCGAACAGCAGAGGTAACAGCAGCTTCCAGGTACGCAGGCCGGCGAAGCGCAGCAGCCTGCCTTCGGGCCGCATCAGTGCGATGGCGATGCCCGAGATCAGGAACAGCAGTGACATCCTCCAGCGATTGACGAACACCATCGGCCACTGCAGCCATTCGGCGGTATGCAGGCTCTTGAGGTGGAAACCCCAGTCATCCACGTAGGCCATGGCGGTGTGGTAGAGGATCAGCAGCGCGAAGGCGAACACGCGCAGGGCGTCGATGTCGTGGCGTCGGGTCATGGTGGTGGTGTGCCGGAGAGTCGACCCAAGGTGACGCCGCCCGGTCCGTGCAGCGACTGCCAAGGGGCTGCCGGAACCCGCGCAGTGACCAATGGCGGGGGTGGCGGGACCAATGGAGCCGCTACCCTTTGGCCATTGAGGCAGGCTGGAGCACCGCAACGACATGGATGCAGCAATGACCCAGGGCCGACCACCGCGCTGGCGCACCACCACCCGGCTGCTGGTCTGGGCAGCGATCCTGTCGGCCTCGGCGGTGACCAACGCGCTGGTTGAGGTGATGGACGCCTCGCGGCGGGGCAGCGATCTCGGCCTTTGGGAACCGATGATCTGGGAGTTCAGCAGCCTCGCCCTGATCCTGCTGACCCTGCCGCTGCTGTGGTGGGGCTGTGAGCGCTGGCCGCTGCATGCCGATACCTGGAAGCGGCGGTTGCCACTGTACCTGCTGGCCAGCGTGGGCTGGTCGTTGCTGCACGTGGTGGGGATGATGGTGCTGCGGCACTTGGCCTATGCGTCGATGGGCTACCGCTACCAGGACGATGCGGGATGGCTGGAGCGTTTTGCCTACGAATACCTGAAGGATATCCGCACCTTCGCGATGTTCGTGGCACTGGAGCACTTCGCCAGCTGGTTCGGGCGGCGCAGGCAGGGTGAGGCGAGCCTGCTGGCCGAGCCCGATGTCGGCCCGCCAGTGGAGCCGGTCGAGCGCCCCCAGCACTTCCTGGTGCGCAAGCTGGGCAAGGAGTTCCTGGTCGCCACCGCCGACGTGGAGTATGCCCAGGCGGCGGGGAACTACGTGAACCTGCGGGTACGCGGCCACGACTACCCGCTGCGGATCACCATGGCGGTGCTGGAGCAGCGGCTGGACCCGGGCGAGTTCCTGCGCCCGCACCGCAGCTGGCTGATCCACCGTCGCCAGCTACGCTCGATCGAGCCGCTGGACGGCGGGGAGGCCCTGCTGCACATGGCCGACGGGGCGAAGGTGCCCTGCAGCCGGCGCCAGCTGCCGCTGCTGCGGCAGGCGCTGGGTGCAGGGTGAGGCCCTCATTCCGGGCATCCCCGGCCTGCGGTATCATTACCAGTCATCTTTTGAATGCATAACCGCCGACATGATCGAACTGAATCCTGTCCGCCAGCGCATCACCGATCTGACCGATCGCGTGCTGTCGCTTCGGGGGTATCTTTGACTACGACGCCAAGAAAGAGCGTCTTGAAGAAGTAACGCGGGAGCTGGAAAGCCCCGACGTCTGGAACAACGCCGAATACGCCCAGAACCTGGGCCGCGAGCGCTCCAGCCTGGAAAAGACCGTGGGCGGCATCGCCTCGGTGCTCGACGGCCTGGCTGATGCCGCCGAACTGCTTGAGCTGGCCGAGTCCGAGCAGGACGAGGACACCGCGCTGGCCGTGGTCGCCGACCTGGACAAGCACCAGTCGCACGTCGAGAAGCTGGAATTCCAGCGCATGTTCTCCGGCGAGATGGACAATGCTGCCGCATTCGTCGACATCCAGGCCGGTGCCGGTGGCACCGAAGCCCAGGATTGGGCCGAGATCCTGCTGCGCATGTACCTGCGCTGGTGTGAATCGCGCGGCTGGAAGACCGAGCTGATGGAAGTCTCCGGTGGCGACGTCGCCGGCATCAAGTCGGCCACGCTGCGCGTGGAAGGCGACTATGCCTACGGCTGGCTGAAGACCGAGACCGGCGTGCACCGCCTGGTGCGCAAGTCGCCGTTCGACTCGGACAACCGCCGCCACACCAGCTTCACCTCGGTGTTCGTGTCGCCGGAGATCGATGACAACATCGACATCACCATCAACCCGGCCGACCTGCGTACCGACGTGTACCGTTCGTCCGGTGCCGGTGGCCAGCACGTGAACAAGACCGAGTCGGCGGTGCGAATCACCCACATCCCGACCAACATCGTCGTGGCCTGCCAGACCGGCCGCAGCCAGCACCAGAACCGCGACAATGCGATGAAGATGCTGGCCGCCAAGCTGTACGAGCTGGAGATCCAGAAGCGCAACGCCGAGAAGGACGCCGTGGAAGCCACCAAGTCCGACATCGGCTGGGGCAGTCAGATCCGCAACTACGTGCTGGACCAGAGCCGCATCAAGGACCTGCGCACCGGCATCGAGCGTTCAGATACGCAGAAGGTGCTGGATGGCGACCTGGACGAGTTCGTCGAGGCCAGCCTGAAGGCCGGCCTGGCCGTGGGCTCCAAGCGCGTCGATGCCTGATCGACGCGCCTGCGCGGATATCGTCACCCTCGTGCGCAACGCCGAGGGTGGCCGATCACGCTTTCTGTAGAGCTGAGCCATGCTCAGCTGCTTTTCGCGGGCTGGCAGATGCGTCGAGCATGGCTCGACGCTACAACACGTGCGGCGGTAGCGATGATGCGCAGCGAAAGTGAACGCAAGGAACTGGGCGGCTTTCTCAAGGCCTGCCGTGCCCGTGTCGATCCCGCCACGCTCGGCCTTCCGGCCGGGCGCCGGCGCACCCCGGGCCTGAAACGCGAGGAAGTGGCGCTGGCGATCGGGGTCAGTGTCAGCTGGTACACCTGGATCGAGCAGGGCCGCGAAGTGCGCGCATCGCCCGAAGTGCTTGAGCGCCTGGCGCAGGTACTGCGCATGAGCGACGACGAACGCGCCTATGCGTTCGCGCTGTCTGGTTATGGCGTGCCGCTGGAGTCACCGGACGAAAGCGTGACCGACGGCCTGCGCCAGCTGGTGGAGGCGATGCAGCCGATCCCTGCGTATGTGCGCAATACCCGCTTCGACATCCTGGCCTGGAACCCGGCCATCGCCGAGCTGTTCGTGGACTACAGCCAGCTGGCGCCGCATGAGCGCAATACGCTGCGGCTGATGTTCCTGTACCCGCCTTACCGCACGCTGATCCTCAACTGGGAAGAAATGACCCGCGGCCTGCTGGCAGGCTTCCGCGCGGCGATGGCGCAGGCGCCGGACAAGGCCCCGTTCCTGGCGCTGGTCGAGGACATCGCCGCGCACAGCGAGGAGTTCCGCCAGTGGTGGCCGGAGCACGACGTGCGACGGTTCGATGAAGGGGCGAAGAAGCTGAACCATCCCACGCGTGGGTTGCTGGACCTGCAGTATGTGGCGCTGGTGCCGGAGAGCCGGCACGACCTGTCACTGGTGACCTACCTGCCGCGTAGGTAGGTTGGTCGGCAGGGCTGCGCCCTGCACCCGCAGAGGCCGAAGCAACGGCAACAGCAAAGGCGGGCATTCCGTGGGATGGCGGGGCGGCGTGGGTTGGCAGGACACGCCGTAAACCCATCCATGGGGGCTCGATGGCGCCATCCATGGCGCCAACGGTCCTGCCAACCCACACCGCCCCACCTCTGACAGATTTCGCGCGGCTGTTGGTAGGTGCCTACCTTGGTCGACACATCTGTCAGATATCGAAAGAAATTCCGGAGTCAGATCCGTTTTCCATAGGAAAACGGATCTGACCCCAAGAGTATTTCCGACAGATCGCGGAAAACTGTCGAAGGCGGGGTGGGTCCGGTTGCGGGGGCGTGAGCGCCATGGATGGCGCGACCGAGGCTACATGGACGTGTTCACGCCGTCCCCCGCAACCGGACCCACCCCGCCATCCCACGGAATGCAGGCCTTTGACCTTGACGTTGCCCTGGTCTCTGCGGGTGCAGGGCGCAGCCCTGCCGATAACCCCATTCAGGCAGGTAAGTGCAGGTCACAGGATAAGCAGACGCCTTGTTGCTTCCGCCAATCGGGTCCACATTCCTGTGCAGGAGACGGGCCACCGCCCGTTGTCGAGACAACAGGAGCCCTGCATGTCCGCTGCCCCCACCACTGCCATTTCCCGCGATCCGGCCACCGGCCAGCAGATCGCCAGCCACCCCTTCGCTACCGACGCCGAACTGGAAGCCATCCTCGATCGCGGCCAGGTTGGCTTCGCCGCCTGGAGCACGAGGAGCCTCGAACAGCGTGCAGACGTATTGCGTGCGATGGCCGCGGTACTGCGCCGCGACCGTGAAAAGCTGGCTGCGCTGGCTACCGCCGAAATGGGCAAGGTCCAGGCCGAATCGCTGGCCGAGATCGAGAAATGCGCCGTGCTGTGCGACTGGTACGCCGACAACGGTGCGCAGTTCCTGCGCGACGAACCGACCCAGGTGCCCGACGACAAGGCCTACGTGTCCTACCTGCCGCTGGGCGTGGTGCTGGGTATCATGCCGTGGAACTTTCCGTACTGGCAGGTGATGCGCGCAGCGGTGCCGATCCTGATGGGCGGCAACGGCTTCCTGCTGAAGCCGGCCGAGAACATCGTCGGTACCGCGCAGCTGCTCGACGCGGCGTGGCGTGATGCTGGGCTGCCGGAAGGCACCTTCATCGCCGCCAACATCAGCCGCGACGGCACCAGCCGTGCAATTGCCGATGACCGCATCGCGGCGGTGACTCTGACTGGCAGCGTGGCGGCCGGCCGCAGCATCGCCGCCCAGGCCGGGCAGGCGCTGAAGAAAGTGGTGCTGGAGCTGGGCGGCTCGGATCCGTTCATCGTGCTGGCCGACGCCGATCTGGACGCTGCCGTCGATGCGGCGGTGGCCTCACGCTTCCAGAACACCGGGCAGGTCTGCATCGCCGGCAAGCGCATCATCGTTGAAGACGCGGTATACGACCGTTTCGTGGCGCAGTTCTGCCAGAAGGTGCAGGCGCTGACCATCGGTGATGGCCGTGAAGCGGGTAATCGCATTGGTCCGATGGCACGCCAGGACCTGTTGGAACAGCTGGATGCGCAGGTGCGCGCCTCGGTGGACGCGGGCGCAAAGCTGCTGGTCGGTGGCCATCAGCTGGATCGCCCGGGTGCGTTCTACGCACCCACCGTGCTGGCCGACGTGGAGCCGGGCATGCAGGCCTTCGATACCGAGACTTTCGGGCCGGTGGCCTCGATCAGCCGCGCTCGTGATGCCGACCATGCGGTGGAGCTGGCCAACCAGAGCGAGTTCGGCCTCAGCGGCAACCTGTGGAGCGGCGACCGCGCCCGTGCGATGCAGCTGGCGCGCCGGCTGCAGACCGGCGGCGTGTTCGTCAACGGATTCTCTGCTTCCGACCCGCGCGTGCCGATCGGGGGCGTGAAGAAGAGCGGCTTCGGCCGCGAACTCTCGCACTTCGGCATCCGCGAGTTCGTCAACGCGCAGACGGTCTGGTTCGACAAGCGTTGACGCGCAGCTTCCATCCTTCCTGCAACGATCCATCATCAGTCCAGCGAAAAGGACGGCATTCCAATGTCCAAGGGTTCAGATCTGCTTGTCGCCGCGCTTGAGAACGAAGGCGTCGAGCGCATTTTCGGCATCCCCGGCGAAGAGAATCTCGACGTGGTCGAGTCGCTGCGCCATTCCAGCATCGAGCTGGTCATCACCCGTCACGAGCAGGCGGCGGTGTTCATGGCGGCCACCTATGGCCGCCTGACCGGCAAGCCCGGCGTGTGCCTGGCCACGCTTGGCCCGGGTGCGCTCAACTTCACCACCGGTGCGGCCTATGCGCTGCTCGGTGCGTGGCCGGTCATCATGATCACCGGCCAGAAGGGCATCGTCGCCAGCAAGCAGGCGCGCTTCCAGATCGTCGACATCGTCAGCACGATGAAGCCACTGACCAAGCAGGCGCGGCAGATCGTCTCGGCGCGCACCATCCCGACCATCGTGCGCGAGGCATTCCGCACGGCGCTGGAAGAGCGTCCGGGCCCTGTACTGCTGGAACTGCCGGAAGACATCGCGGCTGATGAGGTCGGGGACGTGGCGCTGATTCCGCCGCATGCAGTGGATCGTCCCATCGCCAGTCCGGAGGCACTGGACCGCGCAGCGGAGTTCATTCGCAATGCCAAGCGGCCGTTGCTGATGATCGCTTCGGCGGCGTCGCGGCCGCAGTCCAGCGAAGCGCTGTCGGCGTTCGTACTGCGTGCCGGCATTCCGTTCTTCACCACGCAGATGGGCAAGGGCGCGGTGGCCGGTGGTTCGGGCCTGTACATGGGCACCGCGGCGCTGACCGAGCGCGACTACGTGCACATGGCCATCGACCAGGCCGACGTGATCGTGACCATCGGCCACGAGGTCACCGAGAAGCCGCCGTTCGTTATGCGCCCGGGTGGGCCGACCGTGATCCATATCGGCTACTCGCAGGCGGCGGTGGAGCAGGTGTACTTCCCGCAGGTGGAAGTGATCGGCGATATCGGCCGCTCGCTGACCCAGCTGGCCGACCGCATCGAAGGCGCGGTGCCGAACGCCGATGCGCTGCTGCCGTTGCGCGCGACCATCCTGGAGCACCTGGCCGCCCGTGCCGAGGAGGACGGCTTCACGCCTCAGCGGCTGGTGCATGACGTGCGCCAGGTGATGCCGCCGGACGGCATCGTGGCGCTGGACAACGGCATGTACAAGATCTGGTTTGCGCGTAACTACCGCACCCAGGTGGCCAACACGCTGCTGCTGGACAACGCGCTGGCGACCATGGGTGCGGGTCTGCCGTCGGCGATCATGGCTTCGATCCTGTATCCGCAGCGCCGGGTGCTGGCGGTATGTGGCGATGGCGGCTTCATGATGAACAGCCAGGAGCTGGAGACCGCCCGACGGCTGGGCCTGAACCTGGTGGTGCTGATCCTCAACGATGGGGCCTACGGCATGATCCGCTGGAAGCAGGCGGTGGATGGCTTCACCGACTACGGCATGACCTTCAGCAACCCCGATTTCGTGAAGTACGCGCAGGCCTATGGCTGCAAGGGTCATGAGGTGACCGCCATCGAGCAGTTCATTCCGACCCTGGAGGCGGCGTTCAACGAGGGCGGGGTGCACCTGGTATCGGTGCCGGTGGATTACTCGGAAAACCAGCGGGTGCTGGTGGACGAGCTGCGGCAGGCCTTCCCGGGGAACGGCTGAGGTAGCGCCGGGCCACGCCCGGCGGATTCGTGCGCCGACCGACCGCCGGGCATGGCCCGGCGCTACCGGGCGCTGCCGGGGCCGGGGCGGGGCGGTTTTGGTATGCTGGGCAACCGGCTGTGCCGGGTGCAACATCCCCCCTCACTACACGATTCCCGCAGATCCATGAGCGAAGCTACCGATACCCCCCCCGTTGACGAAAACAAGTTGATCGCCGAGCGCCGCGAGAAACTCAAAACGCTGCGTGGGCAGGGCATCGCGTACCCGAACGACTTCCGTCGCGAGGACTTCGCCGGCCGCCTGCAGGAAGAGTTCGCCGATGCCGAACAGTGGACCGCCGAGGCCCTGGAAGGCAACGGCCGCCAGGTGAAGATGGCGGGCCGCCTGATGGCCAAGCGCATCATGGGCAAGGCCAGTTTCGCGCAGATCCAGGACGAGTCCGGTCGCATCCAGCTGTTCCTGCAGGGCACGGTGCTGGGCGATGCCTATACCGCCTTCAAGGGCTGGGACGTGGGCGACATCATCGCCGTCGAAGGCGGCCTGACCCGGACCAAGACCGGCGAGCTCTCGGTCAAGACCGAATCGATCCGCCTGCTGACCAAGTCGCTGCGCCCGCTGCCGGACAAGTGGCATGGCCTGGCCGACGTCGAGCAGCGCTATCGCCAGCGCTACGTCGACCTGATCGTGACCCCGGAATCGCGCGCGGTGTTCATCAAGCGCTCGAAGATCATCCGCGCCATGCGCGCGTGGCTGGACAACCGCGACTTCCTGGAAGTCGAGACGCCGATGATGCATTACATCCCCGGCGGCGCGGCGGCCAAGCCGTTCACCACCCACCACAACGCGCTGGACCTGGACCTGTACCTGCGCGTGGCGCCGGAGCTGTACCTCAAGCGCCTGACCGTGGGTGGCCTGGAGCGCGTGTACGAGATCAACCGCAACTTCCGCAACGAAGGCGTCAGCACCCGCCACAATCCGGAATTCACCATGATGGAGCTGTACGAGGCCTATGCCACGTACAACGAGATCATGGACCTGACCGAAGGCGTGATCCGTGACGTGGCCCAGGCGGTCAACGGCGGCACCGAGGTGGAGTGGGACGGTGCGAAGATCGACCTGGGCCCGGCGTTCCGCCGCTGGCGCATGGACGAGGCGGTGCGTCACCACAACCCGGAAATCTCTGCGGCCGACTGCACCGACCGCGACGCGCTGCTGCGCCATTGCGAGCGCTTGAAGATCCGAGTCAAGCCGTCCTACGGCTGGGGCAAGCTGCTGCTGGAGATCTTCGAGGCCACTGTCGAGCACACCCTGATCCAGCCGACCTTCATCACCGACCACCCGGTGGAAGTCTCGCCGCTGGCCCGCGCCAACGATAACGATCCGGGCTACACCGACCGCTTCGAGCTGTTCGTCAACGGCAAGGAGCTGGCCAACGGCTTCTCCGAGTTGAACGACCCGGAAGACCAGGCCCAGCGCTTCCAGGCCCAGGTAGCGGCGAAGGAGGGTGGCGACGACGAGGCCATGCACTACGACGCCGACTACATCCGTGCGCTGGAGTACGGCATGGCCCCGACCGGCGGCCTCGGCATCGGCGTCGATCGCCTGGTAATGCTGCTGACCGGCAGCAGCTCGATCCGCGACGTGCTGCTGTTCCCGTACATGCGTCCGGAGCAGTAAGTCGTCTTTTTGACTCCTGTTTGTGCGCGCCGTCGCGAAATGAGACGGCGCGATTGACGCCTCCCGCACTCGGCGTATCGTTAATGCACTACCTTGACGTCTGTTATGGCTTGATCGGCGCCAGGGGGAGTGCGCATTGTGGAGAGTCCGCTTCACAATGTGATGACGATCATGAACCGGGACGCATGACACGGGAGTCAGGCCGATGCAGGGTGCGAGCGTTCGCAGCGGCAGGGTATCCTCGCCTGCTGATGATCCAGCATGGTCGAGAAACCAGGCAGAGTACGCGTTGAACATCGTCATTGTTGACGACCAGACGTCCGCCCGGACGATGCTGCGTCACGTCATCGAGGACATCGCGCCCGAACTGAGCGTGTATGACTTCGGTGATCCGCTGACCGCATTGGCCTGGTGCGAGGCGCATCCGGTCGACCTGCTGCTGCTCGATTACCGCATGCCGGAGATGGACGGGCTGGAGTTCGCCCGCCGTTTCCGCCGCCTGCCCAAGCATCGCGACATTCCGGTGATCCTGATCACCGTGGTCGGCGACGAGCCGATTCGTCAGGCGGCGCTGGAAGCGGGGGTCATCGACTTCCTGGTCAAGCCGATCCGCCCGCGCGAACTGCGCGCGCGCTGCTACAACCTGCTGCAGCTGCGCCAGCAGACCGAGAACGTGAAGCAACGCGCGTTGTCGCTGGAGCAGCGCTTGCTGGCAAGCATGCACGAGGTCGAGGAACGCGAACGCGAGACCCTGTCGCGATTGGCGCGGGCGATCGAGTTCCGTGATGCCGGCACCAGTGCCTACCTCGAGCGCATGGCGCGCGTGGCAGGGCTGATCGCCGAGCAGCTGGGCCTGCCCGAAGACGACGTGCGCCTGATCGAGATGGCGGCGCCGCTGCATGACATGGGCAAGATCGCCATTCCCGATGCCGTGCTGCTCAAGCAGGGCAAGCTCAACGACGAGGAGCTGGCGATCATGCGCCGTCACCCGCGCATCGGCCATGAACTGCTCAGCGGCAGCCAGAACCGCTTCATCCAGGTCGGCGCATTGATCGCGCTGCGCCACCACGAACGTTACGACGGCAGCGGCTACCCGGATGGGCTGGTCGGTGAGGCGATTCCGCTGGAAGCACGCATCGTCGCCGTGGCCGATGTCTTCGACGCACTCATCTCACCCCGTCCGTACAAGGAAGCATGGACCATGGAAGCCACACTGGCTTATCTGTACGCCCAGCGTGGCCGACTGTTCGACCCGCGCTGCGTGGATGCGCTGATGCGCGGTCACCAGCAGTTGATGGATATCTGCGCCCAGCACTCGACGGCATCGACGCGACCGGGTGGGTGACATGCAGGATCTGTTCGCACGCGTGAGGCGTCGGCTGGCGCAGCGTCCGGATTCCGAACATGGCCAGGCGATCGTGCGGGTGGTGCTGATCTCGCTGATCCTGGTCTATGTACTGTTGTCCGGTGCCCGCCTGCAACGGCTGGACCAGTACCAGGGCGTGCTGGCAACGGTGCTGACCGGGCTGGGCCTGTCGCTGCTGCTGTGCGGCTGGCTGCTGTGGAAGCCTGAGCGCTCGGACCCACGGCGCGTGGCCGGGATGCTGGCCGATTACGGCCTGATCGCGGTCGGCATGATCCAGATGGGCGAGCCGCTGGCGTGGGTGTATGCGGTGGTGATGTGGGTCACGGTGGGCAACGGCCTGCGCTTCGGGCCGCGCTACCTGGCCGCTGCCATCGTGCTGGCGATGGTCAGTTTCGGCACCACCGTGCTGTTGACCCCTTACTGGCAGGCCAACCTGGGCCTGGCCATTTCCCTGTGGTTGGGGTTGCTGGCAGTACCGTTGTGCTGCTCCTCCCTGCTGCGCCGAAGGATGCGACATCCGACCATGGATACGACGCCCGCCGCTGGCTCCGACAAGCGCTCGCTGCTGGCCCGCTTCAAGCAGCGCCTGTCCGGGCGCGAGGACAGCGAGCACGCGCAGAACCTGATCCGCATCATCATCACGGCGCTGTTCATCAGCTATCTCGGCTGGCGTTCGCTGAGCGGTGGCGGTGAAGCGCTGACGACGACGTGGCTGATCCTCGCCTTCGAGCTGACCATTTCCGCCGGCCTGCTGACCGCGATCCTGGTCAATCCGGGCGTGTCGCATGTGCGCCGGGTGATCGGCATGCTGACCGACTACACCTGCATGGCCTGGATCATGACGATCCAGGGCGAGCCGGCGGCACCGCTGTATGCGGTGATGCTGTGGGTCACGATCGGCAACGGCATGCGCTACGGCAGCACCTACCTGCGCGTGGCTACTGCCATGGGCTGCCTGGCCTTCCTGTGCACGGTGATGCTGTCGCCATACTGGCGCGGCCACGACTATCTGGGCTGGGGCCTGCTGCTGGGCCTGGGCGCGATTCCGCTGTACTTCGATTCGCTGCTGCATGCCTTGACCCGGGCGGTGGCCGAGGCGCGCCAGGCCAATGAAGCCAAGAGCCGCTTCCTGGCCAACATGAGCCATGAATTCCGCACGCCGTTGAACGGGCTGGCCGGCATGACCGAAGTGCTGGCCACCACCCGCCTGGACGATGAACAGCGCGAGTGCCTGAACACCATCCAGGCCTCGACCCGCAGCCTGCTGGCGCTGGTGGAAGAGGTGCTGGACATCTCCGCGATCGAAGCCGGCAAGGTGCGCGTGGAGTGGCACGAGTTCGCGCTGGCCGATGTGCTGCAGGCGATCAACCTGATCCTGACCCCGCAGACCCGCTCCAAATCGCTGGACTATCGCGTGCAGGTGGACGACAACGTGCCGCCGCGCCTGCTGGGTGATGCCGGGCATCTGCAGCAGATTCTGCTGAACCTGATGGGCAACGCGGTCAAGTTCACCGACAGCGGCTACGTGCATCTGCGCGTGTCCAGCCCCGATGCGCTGGGCAGCGAGCGGATGCGCCTGCGATTCGAGATCGTCGATACCGGCATCGGCGTGCCGGTGGCGTTGCGCGGGCGCCTGTTCAATGCCTTCGAGCAGGGCGATGTCGGCCTGGCCCGTCGCCATGAAGGCACCGGTCTGGGCACGGCCATTGCCAAGGGCCTGGTCGAGTCGATGGGCGGGCAGGTCGGCTATGCGCCGAACAGCCCGCGCGGCAGCGTGTTCTGGGTCGAGATCACGCTGGACGTCGCAGACACCTCATCAACCCCGGCGGTTCCGTCCGAGGTGGCTGAAGCTGGGAATGTCATCGCGTTTTCCAATCCCTTCCTGCGCCATCGTGCACGGGTGCGCAGCCTGCGGGTTCTGGTGGCCGACGACCACGAAGCCAACCGCATGGTGCTGCAGCGGTTGCTGGAGAAGGCCGGCCACAAGGTCACCTGCGTCAATGGCGGCGCCGAAGTGCTGGATGCGTTGGAGCAGGCCAGCTACGACGCAGCGATCGTCGACCTGCACATGCCCGGCATGAGCGGACTGGACCTGCTCAAGCAGTTGCGGGTGATGCAGGCCAGTGGCATGCCTTACGTTCCAGTCATGGTGCTGAGCGCGGACGTCACCCCCGAGTCCATCCTGCGTTGCGAGCAGGCCGGTGCCCGCGCCTTCCTTGCCAAGCCCGTGGTGGCCACCCGCCTGCTTGAAGTGCTGGCCGATGTCGCCGCCAACACCCGCGCCGAGTCGGGCATCCAGTCGGTGCCGGCATTGCCGGTCGGCGATGGCGTGCTCGATACCGCAGTACTGGACGAGCTGGCGTCACTGGGCATGGGCGATGGCTTCGAACGCAAGTTCATCGACCAATGCCTGGCGGACGTCGACGCGAGCATGGGCCAGCTGCAGGGCTGCGGCGAGCACCAGGCCTGGGAGGATTTCCGCGAACACGCACACGCGCTGCGCGGTGTGGCGAGCAACCTGGGGCTTGTCCAGGTTGCCGCCTCCAGTGGCGAAATCATGCGCATGGCGGACTGGCAGCTGAAGGGTGAATGGAGCGCCCGCCTCGGCAGCCTGGCGACCGCCCTGCGCAACGGCAGGAATGCGTTGGCTGCCCGTAGCGCGGGGACACCGCACCGCGACGACAGCGAGCGCAGCCCGTCCTGACCCGCCAGACGCTCAGGCCGGGTCGCCATTGCGCCGGGCCTGCGCCCGTACCAGCCGATCCATGGTGCGCAGGGACTTCTCGCCGAGCTGCATGGCGGTGTCCACCCAGATCTCGGTGATCCGCATCATTTCATGCAGCGGCACCATGGTGGCGATTTCGTTGACCTCACGCATCGCTGCCCATGCGTGGGGAATGCGTCGGCTTTCCTTGATCACCTGTTCGACTGCAGCAACACCTTCGCCCACCGGCACCACGATGTCGACCAGGCCCATCTCCTTCAGCTGGCTGGCGGTGTAGAGGTTGCCTTCCAGCATGATCTTCTCGGCCAGGCGCGGGCTGATCCGCTGGCACAGGAAGGAGTAGGCGCCCATGCCCGGGAACAGGTCGAACAGCACCTCGGGCAGGCCCATCAGCACGCCTTCCTCGGCGACGATGGTATGGCAGCTGAGTGCGGCCTCGAAGCCGCCACCCAGTGCATTGCCCTGGACCAGGGCGATGCTGTGGGCACGGGTGCCCAGGCCGGCATGGAAGGCATGCACGCCGCGCACGCAGCGCTGGGCATAGTCGAGCAGGCGGGCGCGGTCGCCTTCGCGGATCAGGCGGCAGAACAGTTCGAGGTCGCCCCCCAGGTTGAACACGTCGCTGTCCGAGGCAAGAACGACATGGGGTGACAGGGCGTGCGAGGCGCTGAGGCGGTCGCCCAGGTCGCGCTGGTAGTCGACGATGTCATCGACCAGGCGCGAGGCGAAGCACGGCCGGCCCGGCTGGTTGACCAGGTTGGCGTGCATGTGGATCCAGTAGACATCCCGCTCGGGCTCCTCGGTGATACGCAGGGTAGGGTGCTGCGAGGGGTGGGTGATGATGGGGCGTACTGCGGACATGGGAGTTCTCCGTGTGACCGTCCGGCCAACCGCAGAGCGGACGGAGAGGAGTGAGGGGGCGGGCTGAACGTGCGGCGGCGACTGATTCTATGCACCCGTCGTGAACCGCCCGCAAGCGCTGTACCGGCCATGTTCCGGTAACAGAAAGACCCCGCCGTCTCCGGCGGGGTCCCTGTATTGTCCCGTTCCCCGGAAACCCTTACTGGGCGGGCGTATCACGCAGCTCGCGACGGAGAATCTTGCCGACATTGGTCTTCGGCAGCTCTTTTCGGAATTCTACGATTCTGGGGTGCTTGTAACCGGTCAGGTTTGCCCGCGCATGTTCCTTGACCATTTCCGCGGTCAGGTTCGGGTCCTTCTTCACGATCACGACCTTGACCACTTCGCCGGACTTCTCGTCCGGGACACCGACGGCGGCGACTTCCAGCACGCCCGGCATCATCGCGATGACGTCTTCGACCTCATTCGGGTACACGTTGAAGCCGGACACCAGGATCATGTCCTTCTTGCGGTCCACGATGTAGAAGAAGCCCTGTTCGTCCATCTTCGCCATGTCGCCGGTGTGCAGCCAGCCGTCGGCGTCGATGGCGGTGGCGGTTTCTTCCGGCCGCTGCCAGTAGCCCTTCATTACCTGCGGGCCCTTGATGCACAGCTCGCCCACTTCGCCCAGCGCCAGGATGTTGCCGTTGTCGTCCTTGATGCAGGCATCGGTGGACGGGATCGGCAGGCCAATGGCGCCGTTGTACTCGGGCAGGGTGAGCGGGTTGATGCAGGCTGCCGGCGAGGTCTCGGTCAGGCCGTAGGCTTCGACCAGGGTCACGCCAGTGACCTTCTTCCAGCGTTCGGCCACGGCACGTTGCACCGCCATGCCGCCGCCCAGGGTGAACTTGACCGAAGAGAAGTCGATCTCGTCGAAGCCCGGGGTGTTGAGCAGGCCGTTGAACAGCGTGTTGACGCCGGTGATGGCGGTGAAGCGGGTGCCCTTGAGCTCCTTGACGAAGCCCTTCATGTCGCGCGGGTTGGTGATCAGGTGATTGCAGCCACCGAACTTCATGAAGACCAGGCCGTTCGCGGTCAGCGCGAAGATGTGGTACAGCGGCAGGGCAGTGATGATCACTTCCTTGCCCGGCTCGATGCCCGAGGTCGACAGCCACGCCGAGGCCTGCTGCATGTTGGCGATCAGGTTGCGGTTGGTGAGCATCGCACCCTTGGCCACGCCGGTGGTACCACCGGTGTACTGCAGGAAGGCGATGTCGTCGTGGTCGATCTCGACCGGCGGAAGCGCGTGGCGGCTGCCCAGCTTGAGCGCCTGCTTGAAGCGGACGGCGCCCTTGATGTGGTAGTTGGGCACCATCTTCTTGACGTACTTCAGCACGAAGTTGACGATCGCGCCCTTGGCGCCGAGCAGGTCGCCCAGGCCGGTGGTGACCACGTGCCTGACCGGCGTGTCGGCGATGACCTGCTCGACGGTGTCGCCGAAGTTGTCGACCACCACCAGCGCACTGACGCCGGCGTCGACCAGCTGGTGCTTGAGTTCGCGCGCGGTGTACAGCGGGTTGACGTTGACCACGGTCAGTCCGGCGCGCAGCACGCCGAAGGTGGCCACCGGGTACTGCAGGCAGTTGGGCATCATCAGGGCGACGCGGTCACCCTTCTTGAGCTTGAGCTCACCCAGCAGGTAGGCGGCGAACTGGGTGACCAGCGCGTCCGTCTCACCATAGGTGAGGACCTTGCCGAAGCTGGAGTAGGCGGGACGGTCGCGGAATTTCGCGACGGAAGCGTCGAAGACCGAGGCGACCGAATGGAATTCATTGACGTCGATTTCGGCGGGAACGCCTTTCGGATAGCTCTGCAGCCAGGGACGATCCAGACTCATATTCCCCCTCCAGGAATCGTGATGTTTTAGGTTACGGCCCTGAGCGTATCGACAATGGCCGTTCATTGCAGCATACCCCGCCGTAGGGAAAACGCGAAGAGGGGTTCGCGGAGGCTGCAACGGTAGGTGCCGACCTTGGTCGGCACGGGATTGCGAGGGGCGCTGTGGAGACGTGCCCACCAAGGTGGGCACCTACCGGTTTGGGGTGTGAGTCTGCCGAAGGGTCGCTTGCGTCAGCCCTGCTTGCGCACCGGTGCACCGTTGGCCTTGTAGTACGGCGCGGTGCTGCGGGCCAGCGGGGTGCGGCCGCGGATCACGTCGGCCAGCTTCTCGGCCATCATGATGGTCGGCGCGTTGAGGTTGCCGGTCACCACTTGCGGCATGATCGAAGCATCGACGATGCGCAGGCCTTCCAGCCCGTGCACGCGGCCCTGACCGTCGACCACCGCCATCGGGTCATCGGCGTGGCCCATCTTGTTCGAGCACGACGGGTGATAGGCGGTCTCGGCATGTTCGCGGACGAACGCATCGATCTGCGCATCGGTCTGCAGCGCGCTGCCCGGGGAGATCTCGCGGCCGCTGTACGGTGCCAGTGCCGGCTGCGCGAAGATCTCGCGGGTGATGCGGATCGCCGCGCGGAACTCGCGCCAGTCCTGATCGTGCGACATGTAGTTGAACAGGATGCTCGGATGTTCGCGCGGATCCTTCGAACGTACATGGATGCGGCCGCGGCTGGGCGAGCGCATCGAACCGACGTGCATCTGGAAGCTGTGCGCCTTGATCGGGTTGGAGCCGTTGTAATTGATGGCCACCGGCAGGAAGTGGTACTGCAGGTTCGGCCAGTCGAACTCGGCGTCGCTGCGGATGAAGCCACCAGCCTCGAACTGGTTGCTGGCGCCGATGCCGGTGCCCAGGAACAGCCACTCGGCACCGATGGCCGGTTGGTTGTACAGCTTCAGTGCCGGCGCCAGCGAGACCGGCTTCTTGCACTCGTACTGCAGGTACATCTCCAGGTGATCCTGCAGGTTGGCGCCGACGCCCGGCAGGTGGTGTACCAGGTCGATATCGAGGCTGCGCAGCAGATCGGCCGGGCCGACGCCGGAGCGCTGCAGGATCTGCGGCGAGGCGATGGCGCCGCCACACAGCAGCACTTCGCGGCGCGCGGTGGCACGCTGCGGCTGGTCGTTGTGCAGCCACTGCACGCCCACCGCACGCTTGCCCGAGAACAGGATGCGGTCGGTCAGCGCGTGGGTGACGATGGTCAGGTTCGGGCGCGGCTTGGCCAGGTCCAGGTAGCCGCGGGCAGTGCTGGAGCGACGGCCCTTCGGGGTCACCGTGCGGTCCATCGGGCCGAAGCCTTCCTGCTGGTAGCCGTTGAGGTCGTCGGTGCGCGGATAGCCAGCCTGCACGCCGGCTTCGACCATCGCCGCGAACAGCTCGTTGTTGCCGGCCTTCGGCGTGGTCACGCGCAGCGGGCCCTCACCACCGTGGTAGTCGTTGGGGCCGATGTCGCGGGTTTCCGCCTTGCGGAAGTACGGCAGGCAGTCCAGGTAGGTCCAGTCTTCCAGGCCCGGCATGCTGGCCCAGTTGTCGTAGTCCATCGCGTTGCCGCGGATGTAGCACATGCCGTTGATCAGCGACGAACCGCCCAGGCCCTTGCCGCGGCCGCAGTCCATGCGGCGGTTGTTCATGAAGGGCTCGGGATCGGTCTTGTACGCCCAGTTGTAGCGCTTGCCCTGCAGCGGGAAGGCCAGTGCCGCCGGCATCTGGGTACGGAAGTCGAGCCGGTAGTCCGGGCCACCGGCTTCCAGCAGCAGCACGCTGACATCGGCATCTTCGGTGAGGCGGGTGGCCAGCACGTTGCCGGCCGAACCGGCGCCGATGATGATGTAGTCGTACTCGTTATGGGTGCTCATGGGTGTCTCCTGCAGGCCGGGGCGCGCTGCATGCAGGCGTCCCGGCGGAATGTCGGATCGGCACGATGGCCGGACGATGGGGCGCGCGCAGGGCGCGCCGGTCAGAACACGCTGGCGTAGTCGCCCAGCTCGACCTGCACCGACTTGATGCGGGTGTAGTGGCCGAGGGTGGAGATGCCGTTCTCGCGGCCGACGCCGGATTCCTTGTAGCCGCCGACCGGCATTTCGGCCGGCGATTCGCCCCAGGTGTTGATCCAGCAGATGCCGGCTTCCAGGCGGTGGATGATGCGGTGGGCGCGGCTGACGTCCTTGCTGACCACGCCGGCGGCCAGGCCGAAGGTGGTGTCGTTGGCGCGGCGCACCACTTCGTCCTCGTCGTCGTAGGCGAGGATGCTCATCACCGGCCCGAAGATCTCTTCCTTGACGATGGTCATGTCATCGCGGCAGTCGGAGAACACGGTCGGCAGCACGTAGGCGCCATTGGCCAGCGCGCCTTCGGTGGCGCGGCCGCCGCCGGTCAGCAGGCGGGCGCCTTCGGTCTTGCCGCTTTCGATGTAGCGCAGCACGTTTTCCATGTGCGGGAAGCTGGTCAGCGGGCCGAAGTTGGTCTCGGCGGCCATCGGGTCGCCGATGCGGATGCGCTTGACGCGCTCGACAACAGCGGCTTCGAACGCGGCCAGCATGCTGCGCGGCACGAACACGCGGGTACCGTTGGTGCAGACCTGGCCGGAGCTGAAGAAGTTGGCCATCACCGCGATGTCGGCGGCACGGTCCAGATCGGCGTCATCGCAGATCACCAGCGGCGACTTGCCGCCCAGCTCCATGGTCACTTCCTTCAGCGACGAGGACGCGGCGCTGGCCATGACCTTCTTGCCGGTGGCGACGCCGCCGGTGAAGGAGATCTTCTCGATCACCGGGTGCTCGGTCAGCCACTGGCCGATCTCGCGGCCCGGGCCCTGCACCACGTTGAACACGCCGGCGGGCACGCCGGCTTCCGTGTAGATCTCGGCCAGCCGGATCGCGGTCAGAGGGGTCACTTCGGACGGCTTGAACACCATCGCGTTGCCCGCGGCCAGCGCCGGGGCCGACTTCCACATGGCGATCTGGATCGGGTAGTTCCAGGCACCGATGCCGGCCACCACGCCCAGCGGCTCGCGGCGGGTGTAGAAGAAGCTCGATTCGCGCAGCGGCAGCTGGATGCCTTCGATGGCGGTGGCCAGGCCGGCGTAGTACTCGACCACGTCGGCACCGGTGACGATGTCCACGGTGGTGGTCTCGGCCAGTGCCTTGCCGGTATCCAGGGTTTCCAGGTGGGCCAGCTCGTCGTTGCGCTCGCGCAGGATTTCGACGGCGCGGCGCAGGATGCGCGAACGCTCCATGGCGGTCATCGCGGCCCACACCTTCTGGCCGTCGGCCGCGCTCTGCACGGCGCGCTCGACGTCGGCCTGGCTGGCGACCTGTACCTCGGCGATCACTTCACCGGTGGCCGGGTTGACGGTCTTGAAGGTCTTGCCGCTGGTGGCGTCGACGCGCTGGCCGTGGATGTAGAGCTGTTGGACGGGCAGGGTGGTCATGGGGCGTACTCCTTGGAAGGGGGCGGGTGCTGAAGCGCTTATAGCGCGCCAGCCTGCAACTGGAAGTCGATATAGCCGTAAGCGATGCGCCGGGACTTCTCGGCGTTGAACTGGCCGCCGACCAGGCTGCCGCGCAGCCACAGGCCGTCGATCATCGCGGCCAGGCCACGGGCGGCCAGGCGGGCTTGCGGGTGGGGCAGCAGGCGGTTGAACTGGTGGCACAGGTTGGAGAACAGGCGCTGGTCGTTGGCGCGCTGCAGCCGTGCCAGTTCCGGCTGGTGCATGCTGGCGGCCCAGAAGGTGAGCCAGACGCGCATCGCGGTGCCGTTGATCTGGCTGTCGTCGAAGTTGCCATCGACGATGGCGCGCAGCTGGTCGCGCGGGTCGTCGCCAACCTCGGCACGGTAACGGGCGACCGCGTCCTTCAGTTCGCGCAGGATCTGCCGCATTGCAGCATTGAGCAGGCCGTCCTTGTCGCCGAAGTAGTGGGCGACGATGCCGCTGGACAGCCCGGCCTTCTTCGCGATGGTGGCGACGGTCGCATCGGCCATGCCGATCTCGTCGATGGTCTGGAAAGTGGCCCGGATCAGCTGCTCGCGCCGTACCGGTTCCACGCCTTTCTTCGGCATTGTCTCTCCACGGATTGCGACCCGAAGGACCGGGCTGCCCGCCATTATGCTTTTTATTGATTGAACGTTCAATCAATAAACCCTAGGATGCGCTCGCGCCCCACGCCATGGGCCCGGTTTACCGGTCCGGCCCCGCCCATGTGCTCCCTCGGACTTGATGAGACGACCCCATGTCTTCCCTGGCTCATCCCAAGCGTTCGCCCCTGCGCTTGAACCGTTTTGTGTTCTTCAGTTCCTCGGTGTCGATTGGCATCCTCGGGCTGCTCACCGTTCTCTATCCCGAAGGCAGCGAGCACTGGCTGCAATGGGCGCAGGCCGAGGTCTCGGCGGCGTTCGGCTGGTGGTACATGCTGCTGATCGTGCTGTGCCTGGGGTTCGTGCTGTGGCTGGCGTTCTCGCCGTATGGCCGCATCCGCCTGGGCCACAACGAGGAATCACCGGCATTCGGCTACGTGGCCTGGGTGTCGATGCTGTTCTCGGCCGGCATCGGCATCGCGCTGCTGTACTACGGCGCCTACGAGCCGCTGGACCATTTCCTCAATCCGCCCGGGCAGCCTGGCGGTACCGTGGCCGCCGGCCGCGAGGCGATGGTGCTGACCTTCCTGCACTGGGGCCTGCACGGCTGGGCGCTGTATGCGCTGGTGGGCGTGGCGCTGGGCTACTTCGCCTACCGCCGCGACCTGCCGCTGGCGCTGCGCTCGGCGCTGTACCCGATCTTCGGTGAGCGCATCCATGGCCGCATCGGCGACATGGTCGATGGCTTCGGCATCCTCGCCACGCTGATCTCGATGGTCACCAACCTTGGCATCGGTGCGCTGGTGGTGCAGTCCGGCCTGGTCTACCTGTTCCACATCCCGGATACGCCGCAGGTGCTGGTGGCGATCGTGCTGGTGATGATGGTGGTGGCCACCATCGGCGTGGTTGCGGGTGTGGAAAAGGGCATTGCCTGGCTGTCCAACCTCAACGTGCGCCTGCTGTGCGGCCTGCTGCTGTTCGTGCTGGTCACCGGCCCGACCCTGCACCTGTTCGACGGCCTGATCCAGAACACCGGCGATTACCTCGGCGCGTTCGTGCGCAAGAGCTTCGACATGTACCTCAACGACCCGAAGGGCCGTGAGTGGATGGGCTCGTGGACGCTGTTCTACTGGGCGTGGTGGATTGCCTGGGCACCGTTCGTGGGCCTTTTCGTGGCGCGCATCTCGCGTGGCCGCACCATCCGCGAAGTGATCATGGGCGTGCTGCTGATCCCGCTCGGCTTCACCCTGGCCTGGCTGTCGATCTTCGGCAACACCGCCATCGACCTGGTGCTCAACCACGGCCAGGCGATCCTGGGCGACGTCGCCCAGCACGATGCGGCGATGACGCTGTTCAAGCTGCTGGAATACCTGCCCGCCGCGCCGTACGTGGCCGGTGCCGCGGTGGTGATCGGTTTCGTGCTGTTCCTGACCCCGGTTGATTCGGGCACGCTGATGATCGCCAACCTGTGCACCCGTCGTGTCGATGACGGCGTGGAGGACGGCCACGACGCGCCGATCTGGCTGCGCGTGTTCTGGGCGGCCGGCATCACCGTGGCCAGCGTCGGCCTGCTGCTGGCCGGCAACTTCAGCGCGATGCAGACGGCGGTGGTGCTGTGCGGCCTGCCGTTCTCGTTCACCCTGGCGTTCTACATGTGGGGCCTGCTGAAGGCGCTGCGCACCGATCCGGATGCGCCACGGCGGTGAGCGGGTATCCGGTGGCTATCCCGATGCCGCCGTTGATGCAGTAGAGCCAGGCCATGCCTGGCTGCGGTGAAGCAGAAAGGGCCGGATCCGCGAGGATCCGGCCCTTCTTCTTGTAGAGCCGAGCCCATGCTCGGCTGATGCTGTGGCGATGTAGCCGAGCGCAGGCTCGGCTCTACAGGTGATGCATTACTTGCTGGCCAGCTGGCGCAGCACGTACTGCAGCAGACCGCCGTGGCGGAAGTACTCGACTTCCTTCGGGGTCAGCAGCATCACCGACACCTCGAAGGTCTTCTTCGTGCCGTCGGCCTTGGTGGCGGTGACCGTGGCGCGCTTGCTGGCGCCGTCCTGCAGGCCGGTGATGTCGATCACTTCCGAGCCGTCCAGGCCCAGCGTCTGTGCGTTCTCGCCGTTGCGGAACTGCAGCGGCAGCACGCCCATGCCGACAAGGTTGGAGCGGTGGATGCGCTCGAAGCTCTCGGCGATGACCGCCTTCACCCCCAGCAGCAGGGTGCCCTTGGCCGCCCAGTCACGCGACGAGCCGGTGCCGTATTCCTTGCCGGCCAGTACCACCAGCGGCACCTTGTCGGCCTTGTACTTCATGGCCGCATCGTAGATCGCCAGCTTTTCCGGCTGGCCACCACCGGCCGGGTAGTACAGGGTGTTGCCGCCTTCCTCGCCACCGAACATCAGGTTCTTGATGCGGATGTTGGCGAAGGTGCCGCGGACCATCACGTCATCGTTGCCGCGGCGGCTGCCGTAGCTGTTGAAGTCGGCCGGCTGCACGCCGCGCTCCTGCAGGAAGCGGCCTGCCGGCGAGTCCTTCTTGATGTTGCCTGCCGGGGAAATGTGGTCGGTGGTGATCGAGTCGCCGAACAGGCCCATCACGCGTGCGCCGTGCACGTCGTCGATGCTGCCGGTCTGCATGGTCATGCCATCGAAGTAGGGCGGGTTCTTGATGTAGGTGGAGGCGTCGCTCCACGCGTACAGGTTGCCGTCCGGCGAGGCGATGGTGTTCCAGCGGGTGTCACCCTTGAACACGTCGGCGTAGTTCTGCTTGAACATCTCCGGCCCGATGGTGGCAGCGATGACGTCGCCGATTTCCTTGTTGCTCGGCCAGATGTCGCGCAGGAACACCGGCTGGCCATCGCTGCCGGTACCCAGCGGCTGGGTGGTCAGGTCGATGTCGGTGGTGCCGGCGATGGCGTAGGCGACCACCAGCGGCGGGCTGGCCAGGTAGTTCATCTTCACTTCGGGGTGCACGCGGCCCTCGAAGTTGCGGTTGCCCGACAGCACCGAGGTCACCACCAGATCACCGGCGGCGATGCCGGCGCTGACTTCGGTCGGCAGCGGGCCGGAGTTGCCGATGCAGGTGGTGCAGCCGTAGCCGACCACGTAGAAGCCGATCTTCTCCAGCTCCTTCAGCACGCCGGCCTTTTCCAGGTAGTCGGTGACCACGCGCGAGCCTGGGCCGAGCGAGGTCTTCACCCACGGCTGCCGGTTCAGGCCCTTGGCGGCCGCGTTGCGGGCCAGCAGGCCGGCACCGATCATCACCGCCGGGTTGGAGGTGTTGGTGCAGGAGGTGATGGCCGCGATCACCACCGCGCCATCCTTCAGCCGCACCTTGCGGCCTTCGATCTCGATGTCGGCGAAGCCCTTGGCCAGCTGCTCGTTGCCGACCGCGGCGCCGCCGCCTTCGTTGACGAAGGAGGAGACGTCGTCGCTGCGCTTGTCACGGTTGGCGGTCATGCCGACCAGCGCTTCGCGGTAGTTCTTCTGCACGTCTTCCAGCAGCACGCGGTCCTGCGGGCGCTTGGGGCCGGCCAGCGACGGCTTCACCGTGCCCATGTCCAGTTCCAGCGTGGTGCTGTACTGCGCATGTGCACTGTTGGCGTCGTGCCACAGACCCTGCGCCTTGGCGTAGGCTTCGACCAGATCGATCTGCTCTTCGCTGCGGCCGGACAGGCGCAGGTAGTTCAGCGATTCGGCGTCGATCGGGAAGATGCCGCAGGTGGCGCCGTATTCCGGGGCCATGTTGCCGATGGTGGCACGGTCGGCCAGTGGCAGATGCTGCAGGCCGTCACCGTAGAACTCGACGAACTTGCCGACCACGCCCAGCTTGCGCAGCATCTGGGTGACGGTCAGCACCAGGTCGGTGGCGGTGGCGCCTTCGGGCAGCTTGCCGGTCAGCTTGAAGCCGACCACCTGCGGGATCAGCATCGACGACGGCTGGCCGAGCATGGCGGCCTCCGCTTCGATGCCGCCCACGCCCCAGCCCAGCACGCCGATGCCATTGATCATCGTGGTGTGGCTGTCGGTGCCGAACACGGTGTCCGGGTAGGCCACCGCCTTGCCGTCCTTGTCCGCGGTCATCACCACGCGGGCCAGGTTCTCCAGGTTCACCTGGTGGACGATGCCGGTGTTCGGCGGCACCACCTTGAAGTTGTCGAAGGCCTTCTGGCCCCAGCGCAGGAAGCCGTAACGCTCCTGGTTGCGCTGGAATTCGATCTTGCCGTTGAGGTCCAGCGCGTCGGGCTTGCCGAACACATCGACCTGCACCGAGTGGTCGATGACCAGTTCGGAGGGGATCTGCGGGTTGATCTGCTCCGGCGAGCCGCCGAGCTTGACCACCGCGTCGCGCATCGCGGCCAGGTCGACCACGCAGGGCACGCCGGTGAAGTCCTGCAGGACCACGCGCGCCGGCATGAAGGCGATTTCGGTGTCCGGTTCGGCCGCCGGATTCCAGCGGGCCACGGCTTCGATGTGGTCCTTGCCGACGGTGATGCCGCCATCCTCGTGCCGGAGCAGGTTCTCCAGCAGGATCTTCATCGAGTAGGGCAGGTGGGAGATATCGAAGCGCTGGCCCAGCGTGGGCAGGCTGAAGTAGTCGTAGGTCTTGCCGCCGACGTTCAGCTGGCTGCGGGTGGAGAACGAATCGCTCATGCGGGGTAACTCCTTCTTGCGGATGGCTTGCACTGGCCCGCGCATGGGCGGACCTGCTTGCGGTCGCCGTGGGCCTGGCGGCCCCGGTGGTCCCAGTATGAACCCCAGACTGAATGGATTCATCCGGGCCGGGTTCCGGCCTGCGGCATCGGTTCCAGACTACAGGGGAAGGTGTATGGCGTATGTCACGTTTGTGGCCGATCCTTTGCGAGGCAAGGGCTGGCGGGGCGCCGGTCCTGTTCAGGGTGGAAGTATGCCCAGGGAAGTATGTATAATTTGTGCATACTCTGGAGGGCCTACCGATGGAAGCCACTGTTGCAGAACGCGGACAGATCACCCTGCCCAAGGCGGTGCGTGACGCCCTCGGCCTGACCAAGGGCACGCTGCTGAAGGTCGAGCTGGACGGCAGCCGCATCATCCTGCGCAAGAGTGTTGACGATGCCATTTCACGGGCGCGCGGCAAGTTCGCGCTGGACGGCTTCGAGTCATCCGACGCGGCCGTACGCGCGGTGCGTGACGAGGAGTAAGCCGTGATGATCGCCGTCGATTCGCCGGTGCTGGTCGAGCTGCTCAGCAATGGTCCGCAGGCCGATGCGGTGGAAGCCATCCTCCGGCAGAGCCTGGTCGGTGGCCGCGTGGTCGTCTGTGGCGCGACCCTGGCCGAAGTCTGCGCATCGCTGCGCGGCGGCGCCGAAGTGCTGGAAGCACTGGAAGAGATGGGCGTGCACTTCAACCCGATAGAAGCCAAGTCGGCGTTGCGCGCCGGCGAGATGCACCGCCGTCATCGCCAGCGCGGCGGCAGCCGCCGCAGCCTGGACGAATTCATGGTCGGCGCCCACGCACTGCTGCAGTGCGACGGCCTGATCACCTGGAACGACACGTTTTACCGCGACTACTTCAAGGGCCTGAAGCTGATCGTGCCGCACGCCTGAGCCCACTTTGTTATTTCAACCTACGCATTACCCGGGAGTTGTCATGTTGGAAGCCTACCGCCACCACGTCGCCGAGCGCGCTGCGCTTGGCATCCCGCCGCTGCCGCTGAGCGCGCAGCAGACGGCCGATGTCATCGAACTGCTGAAGAACCCGCCGCAGGGCGAGGCCGAGTTCCTGCTCGACCTGCTGACCCACCGCGTGCCGGCCGGCGTCGATGACGCAGCCAAGGTCAAGGCCTCGTACCTGGCCGCGATCGCGCTGGGCAGCGAGCAGAATCCGCTGATCAGCCGCGAGCGCGCCACCGAACTGCTGGGCACCATGCTCGGCGGCTACAACGTCGCCCCGCTGGTGCAGCTGCTGGACGATGCCAGCGTCGGTGCCATCGCCGCCGACGCGCTGAAGAAGACCCTGCTGGTGTTCGACGCCTTCCACGATGTGCAGGAAAAGGCCAAGGCCGGAAACGCCAACGCCCAGGCCGTGCTGCAGAGCTGGGCTGATGCCGAGTGGTTCACCAGCAACCCGGAAGTGCCGCAGAGCCTGACCGTCACCGTGTTCAAGGTGCCGGGCGAAACCAATACCGACGACCTGTCGCCGGCGCCGGACGCGACCACCCGCCCGGACATCCCGATGCACGCCCTGGCGATGCTGAAGAACAAGCGCGACGACGCGCCGTTCACCCCGGAAGAGGACGGCAAGCGCGGCCCGATCCAGCAGATCCTGGACCTGAAGGACAAGGGTCACCTGGTCGCCTACGTCGGCGACGTGGTCGGCACCGGTTCTTCGCGCAAGTCGGCCACCAACAGCGTGCTGTGGTGGACCGGTGATGACATTCCGTTCATTCCGAACAAGCGTGCCGGTGGCGTCTGCCTGGGTTCGAAGATCGCCCCGATCTTCTACAACACCATGGAAGATGCCGGCGCACTGCCGATCGAGCTGGATGTGTCGAAGATGGAGCACGGCGATGTGGTCGAGCTGCGTCCGTACGAAGGCAAGGCGCTGAAGAACGGTGAAGTGATCGCCGAGTTCCAGGTCAAGTCCGACGTGCTGTTCGACGAAGTGCGCGCCGGCGGCCGCATTCCGCTGATCATCGGCCGTGGCCTGACCGGCAAGGCGCGCGAAGCGCTGGGCCTGGCTCCGACCGACCTGTTCCGCCTGCCGGTGCAGCCGGTCGACACCGGCAAGGGCTTCTCGCTGGCGCAGAAGATGGTCGGCCGCGCCTGTGGCCTGCCGGAAGGCCAGGGCATGCGCCCGGGCACCTACTGCGAACCGAAGATGACCTCGGTCGGCTCGCAGGACACCACCGGCCCGATGACCCGCGACGAGCTGAAGGACCTGGCCTGCCTGGGCTTCTCGGCCGACCTGGTGATGCAGTCGTTCTGCCACACCGCCGCCTATCCGAAGCCGGTGGACGTGAAGACCCACCACACCCTGCCGGAGTTCATCTCCACCCGCGGCGGCGTCTCGCTGCGCCCGGGCGACGGTGTGATCCACAGCTGGCTCAACCGCATGCTGCTGCCGGACACCGTCGGTACCGGCGGTGACTCGCATACCCGTTTCCCGGTGGGCATTTCGTTCCCGGCCGGTTCGGGCCTGGTCGCCTTCGCCGCGGCCACCGGCGTGATGCCGCTGGATATGCCGGAGTCGGTGCTGGTGCGCTTCAAAGGCAAGATGCAGCCGGGCGTGACCCTGCGTGACCTGGTCAACGCGATTCCGCTGTACGCGATCAAGTCGGGCCTGCTGACCGTGGCCAAGGCTGGCAAGAAGAACATCTTCTCCGGCCGTATCCTGGAAATCGAAGGCCTGCCGGAGCTGAAGGTCGAGCAGGCGTTCGAACTGTCCGATGCCTCGGCCGAGCGTTCGGCGGCCGGTTGCTCGGTGCGCCTGAACAAGGAACCGATCATCGAGTACCTCACCAGCAACATCACGCTGCTGAAGTGGATGATCGCCGAGGGCTACCAGGATCCGCGTTCGCTGCAGCGTCGTATCGAAAAGATGGAAGCGTGGCTGGCCAACCCGCAGCTGCTGGAGCCGGATGCGGACGCCGAATACGCTGCCGTCATCGAGATCGACCTGGCCGACATCCACGAGCCGATCGTGGCCTGCCCGAACGATCCGGACGACGTGAAGACCCTGTCCGAAGTCGCTGGCGCCAAGATCGACGAAGTGTTCATCGGTTCGTGCATGACCAACATCGGTCACTTCCGTGCCGCTGCGAAGCTGCTGGAAGGCAAGCGTGACCTGCCGACCCGCCTGTGGGTGGCCCCGCCGACCAAGATGGATGCCTCGGAGCTGACCAAGGAAGGCGTGTACGGCACCTTCGGTGCCACCGGCGCACGCATGGAAATGCCGGGCTGCTCGCTGTGCATGGGCAACCAGGCGCAGATCCGCGAAGGCTCCACCGCGATGTCGACCTCGACCCGCAACTTCCCGAACCGCCTGGGCCGCAACACGAACGTGTACCTGGGTTCGGCCGAGCTGGCCGCGATCTGCTCGCGCCTGGGCCGCATCCCGACCAAGGAAGAGTACATGGCCGATGTGGGCGTGATCGCCGCCAGCGGCGCGGAGATCTACCGCTACATGAACTTCGACCAGATCGAGGAATACCAGGACGTGGCCAAGACGGTCGCTGCCTGATGCGGTAGTGCCGGCCGCTGGCCGGCATCTCGTTGAAATGAAAAACCCCCGGTGAGAGCCGGGGGTTTTTGTCTGCTGCATCCGCTATTGCACGGTCCAGTCTGCGTTGCCCTGCAACCGACGGCCGCCGATCAGCACGTTGCCGCGCTTACCGGAGACATCCATCTCGAACCAGGGCAGTCCATCACGGTCAAGTGGACGCACGTAGGCCTGGCGCTTTGCACGGTTGAATTCGATGTAGTAGCGGCGATGCACGTTGGGGTACGTCGGGATCGACGCGCCTTTCCAGCTGACGCTTACCGCGCCGGGGTCTTCGCGACCCACCAGCATCAGCATGAAGAACACATCACCCTGCTTGGCCTCGAAGTAGAACAGATCGCCACTGGCGCTGGCGGGTGCCAGTGGCAATGAAAGCAGTACGGCCGCCAGGGCGGCCTTCCATATGCCTTTGATCATGTGCAGCATTCCTTGTGCAATACCGCTATCAAAGCACACATGCGGGTAGCGCGTTGAAACGAAGAACCCCGATGAAAGCCGGCACCTTTTCTTGTTGCATGATGGCCTGTAGCGCCGAGTCCATGCTTGGCTGCTGTTCGTGCGATGCGCGATGAGTCGAGCGCGGCTCGACTCTACAAAGGCATCCACGCATGGCGTGGATCTACTGCCCGCGGAGTCCTTGAGCCGGGGCGCGCTATCAGCCGCGAGCGAGCGCCAGCAGCCGCTCGGCAATCCGTTCCAGCGGTACCTGTTCCTCGGCGGCGCCGAGCTTGAAGGCGGCACCAGGCATGCCCCAGACCACGCTGGTGGCTTCGTCCTGCACCAGCGTCGGGGCGCCGGCCTGGCGCATTTCCAGCAGGCCGCGTGCGCCGTCGTCACCCATGCCGGTGAGGATGGCACCGATGGCATTGCCACCCGCACTCTGCGCGACCGAGCGGAACAGCACGTCCACCGCTGGCTTGTGCCGGTTCACTGCCGGGCCGTCGTCGACCCGGCAGCGCCAGCGTGCACCGTCACGGATGATCCGCAGGTGCTTGCCGCCCGGCGGCAGGTAGGCGTGGCCGGGCAGCACCGCTTCGCCATCGCTGGCTTCGCGAACGGCCATGGCCGAGTGGCGGTCCAGGCGTTCGGCGAAGGCACTGCTGAAGCTGGCCGGCAGGTGCTGGGTCATCACCACGGCTGGGCCATCGGCGGGCATGCCTTCCAACACCACGCGCAGGGCTTCGGTGCCACCGGCCGACGAGCCGATCGCGATCAGGCGGTCGGTGGTGCGGAACTGCGGTGAGGCAGGACGCATCGAGGGGGCTGTGTCCAGCGTGAGCTTCGGGACTGCAGCGCGCACCAGCGGACGTACCCGCGAGCGCGCCGCCATCTTGACCTTGGCGATGATCTCGTCGGCGTAGGCCTGCAGGCCGCGCGCCACGTCCAGCTTCGGCTTGGAGACGAAATCCACCGCACCCAGCGCCAGTGCCTGCAGGGTGGTGTCGGCGCCGCGCTCGGTCAGCGAAGAGATCATGACCACCGGCAACGGGTGCAGGCGCATCAGGTTTTCCAGGAACGCCAGCCCGTCCATGCGCGGCATTTCCACGTCCAGGGTGATCACGTCCGGGGCCAGTCGCTTGATCTTTTCACGGGCCAGCAGCGGGTCGGCGGCGGTGCCGACCACGTCGATGGCCGGATCGCTGGACAGGATTTCCGTGAGCATCTGCCGCACGACGGCGGAGTCGTCGACGATCAGGACCCGGCAGGGGGCGTTGCCGGTCAAGGTCATTCGAACAGCTCCACGCCGCCGGTGACAGGGGCCTTGGACAGGCGCGCACGCACGGCCGATTCGGTTGCGGCGACTTCGGCTTCATGGGCATGCGGCAGGCGCTGCACGACTACGCGGCCGGTATCGGCGAAGAACCAGATCTTGCGCGGATGGATGCCGCACAGGTCCTCGGCGATGATCGGAATATGCTCGGCCTGCAGGTATTGGCGCACGAACTCGGCGTTGCGCGTGCCGACCGGGTTGCTGGTGAAGCCCTTGAGCACGTTGGCGCCGCCGAACACCTTGGCTTCGATGCGCTTGCGGTGGGCGCCGCGCTTGAGCATGTCGTTGATCAGCAGTTCCATCGCGTAGCTGCCGTAACGCGCGGGCGCGCCGTCGCCGGCATTGCCCTCGGGCAGCAGGAAGTGGTTCATGCCGCCGATCTTCAGCACCGGGTCGCGCAGGCAGGCCGCCACGCAGGAACCCAGCGTGGTGGTCAGCGCGGTGGTGTCGTCCACCACCAGGTACTGGGTCGGCAGCAGCTTGGCCGCGATGGTCTGGAAGCGCGCATCCTGGTAGCGCATCACATCGTCGGTACGCAGCGAGGCGTTCATGCGCCGGCCTTTGCTGCACGGCGATACAGCGTACGGCCGCAGGGCTGGATCAGGTCGGCGGCGTGCAGGTAGTTCTCCGAGTGCCCGGTGTAGAGCAGCCCGTCGTCGGCCAGGTGCTGCACCAGGCGGCCGAGGATGGCACGCTGGGTCGGCTTGTCGAAATAGATCATCACATTGCGGCAGAACAGCGCGTCGAATGGTCCGCCGACGTCGTAGCGCGGGGCGAGCAGATTCAATGGGCGGAACTCGATCAGCTCGCGCAGTGCCGGCAGCACACGGCACTGGCCCTCATTGGGGCCGCTGCCACGCTGGAAATAGCGGCGGCGCAGGTCCGGGTCGAGATTGGTGACGCGGTCGATGTTGTAGACGCCACGGCCGGCGGTGGCCAGCACCTGGGTATCGACGTCGGTGGCGATGATGCGTACCGGCGGCTTCAGGGTGCCGAAGGCCTCGCAGGCGGTGATCGCCATCGAGTAGGGCTCTTCACCGGTGGACGCCGCGCATGACCACAGCAGCAGCGGCGTGCGGCTGGAGCGCTGCTGCAGCTCCTCGCGCAGCTTGTCGAAGTGGTGCGGTTCGCGGAAGAACGAGGTCAGGTTGGTGGTCAGCGCGTTGGTGAACGCCTGCCACTCGTCGCCGTCTTCCTGTTCCAGATGGTCCAGGTACTGCTGGAAGCTGCGCATGCCCAGCGTGCGCAGGCGGCGCGACAGGCGGCCATAAACCATGTCGCGCTTTGCCGGGGCAAGGGCGATGCCCACGCGCTGGTAGATCAAGTCGCAGACGCGGCGGAAATCACGGTCGGCGAACTCGAATTCGCGCGGGCCGGTGACGATGGGAGTAGGACTTTGCACGGGGGACGTGTCCATCGGCAGAGGCGGCGGCCGAAGCCGCCGCGGGTGGGTCTCAGAATTCCTGCCAGTCGCTGTCGCTGGCCACGAAGGTGCTGGCGTTGCTGCCGGCGCGGCGGACCGGTGCCGGCGTTGGAACCGGCTGCGGGCGCGCCACGGCGGCGGCAACACGGACCGGCTCGACACGCGCGGCCACCGCCTTCATTGCGGCGGAGACCTGGTTGTCCAGGCGGAAGATCGCCACGGCGTCGGCCAGCTGGCCAGCCTGTTCTTCCATCGCGCGTGCGGCAGCGGTGGCTTCCTCCACCAGCGCGGCGTTCTGCTGGGTCGTCTCGTCCATCTGCACCACGGTCTGGTTGACCTGCTCGATGCCGGCACTCTGTTCCTGCGAGGCGGCGGAGATCTCGGCCATGATGTCGGTCACGCGCTGCACCGAGGCGACGATCTCGCCCATGGTGCTGCCGGCCTGGTGGACCAGGCTGGAGCCTTCGGCAACCTTGCCGACCGAATCATCGATCAGGCCCTTGATCTCCTTGGCGGCGGCGGCCGAGCGCTGGGCAAGGGTGCGCACCTCGCTGGCGACCACGGCAAAGCCGCGGCCCTGTTCACCGGCACGTGCGGCTTCCACTGCAGCATTCAGCGCCAGAATGTTGGTCTGGAAGGCGATGCCGTCGATGACGCTGATGATCTCGGCGATCTTCTTCGACGAGGCTTCGATGGCCGACATGGTGTTGACCACCTGGCCGACCACGCTGCCGCCTTGAGACGCAACACCCTGCGCGCCGATCGCCAGCTGATTGGCCTGGCGGGCATGTTCGGCGTTCTGGCGCACGGTGGAGGTCAGCTCCTCCATCGACGCGGCGGTTTCTTCCAGGTTCGCAGCCTGCTGCTCGGTGCGACGCGACAGGTCGCTGTTGCCCGAAGCAATCTCACCGGCGGCCAGGGTGATGCTGGAAGCACTGGCCTGGATCTGGCCGACGATCTGGGTCAGCTGCGCGACGGTTGTGTTGGCGTCGTCACGCATGCGGGCGAACACGCCCTGGTAGTCACCCTGCATGCGCGCGGTCAGATCACCTTCGGCGATGGCCGACAGCAGCTGCGAGAGCTTGCCGAGGTTGTCATCGCTGACCGCCATCATCGCGTTGAGGTTTTCCAGCATCAGGCGGAAATCGTGATCGAAGCGCTGCGCATCGCCACGGCGGCTGAAGTCGCCGGCGGCGGCGGCACTGGCCAGTTGCTTGATCTCGGCGTTGATGCGGCCGAGGTTGGTCTTGACCGTGTCGACGGTGGTGGTCATTGCGGCCTTCTCGCCGGGGTAGCGCGCGATGTCGCGGCTGAGATCACCGACCGCGTATTGTTGCACCACGTCCAGCACGTCGTGCAAGGTCTGCACGTGGCCGCCTACCAGGGTGTTGGTTTCCTGCACCATCAGCCCGTACTCGCCGGGGAAGGCACTGGCGTCGATGCGGTAGCTCAGTTCGCCGCCGTCGTGGCGGCGCGCCATTTCGCGCTGTCCGCTGATTACTGCGTGCAGCTGCTGCTGCATGCCGGACATGGCGTCCAGCAGGCGGCCGGTTTCGTCATGCGGCTGCGGGCCGATGTGGCTGTCCAGCTTGCCGCGGGCGATACCCTCGGCGACGGCCGTTGCCTGCTTCAGCGGCACGGCGATGCGGTTGCCGATGAGCCAGCTCAGGGCCAGCACGATCAGCACCAGCACGCCACCGGAGACGGCCATGATGGCCGTGAACACCAGCGCCTGCTTCTGCACGTCGTCCATGTAGACGCCACTGCTGACCACCCAGTTCCACGGCGCGAACAGGCCGGCGTAGGCCACCTTCTCGACCTCGCCCTTGCTGCCTGGCTTGGCCCAGCGGTAGTTGACGAAGCCGCCACCGGCCCTGGCTGCTTCGACCTGGTCGTAGTAGATGCGTACGCCGTCGTCGGTGCGGAAGTCCTTCATGTCCTTGCCGACCAGGTCCTTGCGGAACGGGTGCATCAGCAGGCGGTAGCCGGTGTCGTAGATGTTGAAGTAGTAGGCATCGTTCTCGGCGCGCATCACTTCCAGCGCCTGCAGCGCCGCGCTCTTGGCAGCCTCTTCGCTGAGTTCGCCGGTACCGGCCAGGCGGTGGTAGTGCTGCAGGATGCCGTAGCTCAGTTCGACCTGGGTCTTCAGCGCGGTCTTGCGGGTCTCGGTCAGGTCGAGGTACTGCATGCGGGCGGCGATCACCGAGAGCGCGATCACGCCGAGCGCGATGAGCAGCGTCAGCAGGTTGAGCTTGCGCCGGACGGAGAGGTTGCTGAAGTAGTGTTGCCAGCGATGCAGGAGATTCATCGAGCAGGACCAGGTCGAAGCGGGCGGGCGGCGCCGAGCCGGTCAGCGGCGGGACAAGCCGTGACAACCCCGTTATCGGCCGATGGGGCGGGGGATTGAGGCGCAGTGTCCGAACGTATTCAGGTTTCCCTGCAGCGGCGGCTGCGGCGCTGCCTGCGGCAGGCTGGTTTTGAAGCAACAGCAACAGCAACAGCAACAGCAACGGCGCTTGGTCGGTGGTCAGGGGTTGCGAGAAGGGCCGGGCCAGGATGGGTTGGCGGGGGACGCCGTAAACCCGTCCCTGGGGGCTTGGCCGCGGCATCCATGCCGCGGACACCCCCGCCAACCCACCCTGGCCCGGCCCATTCGATATCCCGGCGTCGGACGGCAAGAGCGTTGGGTTTCCAAGTGGAAAGAGGGGTCAGATCCGTTTTCCTGCAGAAAACGGATCTGACCCCGGAAGTGACCTGGCTTTTGTTTTTTGCTCTTCTTTCTTCAATCCGGGGTGGACGCGCACGGAAACTGTCCGTGGCCGGGAGGGTGGGTTGCGCAGGGGTGTCCGCGCCATGGATGGCGCGCCCGAGCCTACAGGGACGCATTCACGGCGTCCCCTGCGCAGCCGACCCTCCCGGCCAACTCTCAGTAACCCAGCGATTCGGCCGACCACCCCGAGGGGCTTCGCCGTTGGCTGGATATCCAGATACCCCTTAAACGAAAACGCCCCAGCGCAGGGCCGGGGCGTCTTCGTCCGTCAGGTCAGGCAGGCCTCAGAATTCCTGCCAGTCTCCGTCCGCCAGTTCGGTGGCCATCGGGCGACCACCCGCGCTGCGGCGGGCGGGTGGGGCAGCCGGAGCCGGTGCTGCCGGTGCAGCAGTACGCGGGGCCGGGGCAGCAACGCGCGGCGGTGCAACCACGGTATCGGCTTCGTCGACCACGAAGATCGACACGGCCTCGCTGAGGTGGCCGGCCTGTTCTTCCATCGCACGTGCGGCGGCGGTGGCTTCTTCCACCAGCGCGGCGTTCTGCTGGGTGGTCTCGTCCATCTGCACCACGGTCTGGTTGACCTGCTCGATGCCGGCGGACTGTTCCTGCGAGGCGGCAGAGATCTCGGCCATGATGTCGGTCACGCGCTGCACCGAGGCGACGATCTCGCCCATGGTCGCGCCGGCCTTGTGCACCAGTGCCGAGCCGTCATTGACCTTGCCGACGGAGTCGTCGATCAGGCCCTTGATCTCCTTGGCGGCCGCCGCCGAGCGCTGGGCCAGGGTGCGCACTTCGCTGGCGACCACGGCGAAGCCGCGGCCCTGCTCACCGGCACGCGCGGCTTCCACGGCGGCGTTCAGTGCCAGGATGTTGGTCTGGAAGGCGATGCCGTCGATGACCGAGATGATCTCGGCGATCTTCTTCGACGAGGCTTCGATGGCCGACATGGTGGTGACCACCTGGCCGACCACTTCGCCACCCTGCGAGGCGACGCCATGTGCGCCGATGGCGAGCTGGTTGGCCTGGCGGGCGTGCTCGGCGTTCTGGCGCACGGTGGAGGTCAGTTCCTCCATCGAGGCAGCGGTTTCTTCCAGGTTGGCGGCCTGCTGTTCGGTACGGCGCGACAGGTCGCTGTTGCCCGAGGCGATCTCGCCGGCGGCCGAGCTGATCGCGCGGCTGGACTGCTTGATGCGGGTGACGATTTCGCTCAGCTGCGCGGCCGTGGCGTTGGCGTCGTCGCGCATGCGGGCGAACACGCCCTGGTAGTCGCCATGCATGCGCACGGTCAGGTCACCCTGCGACAGCGCGGCGAGCAGGCCGGAGATCTGTTCGATGCTGCCGGCGTTGGCGTCGAGCAGGCCGTTGATCTGCTGGGCCAGCTGCAGGAAGAAGCCTTCCTTGTCGCTGGAATCGATACGGCCGGACAGGTCGCCGGCAGCAGCCTGGGCGATCACGCGCGCCACTTCGGCTTCCACCTGCGCTTCCTGGGTGCGATCGCGCCATTCCACCACGTAGCCGACGGTGTCGCCGCCTTCATTGCGGATGGTCGAGACGACCTGGGCGAACTGAGCGTCGCCGTACTGCATCGGGCGACGGGCCACGCCGTGTGCCTTCAGGTTACCCAGCAGGGTCTGGTCCATCTCGCCGCGGTGTTCAAGCACCGTGACCGGCTTGCCGATCAGCGAGGCCTGGGCGTCGAAGTCGGGCAGGTCGCGGCGTACCTCGTCCTGGTACTGGCTCAGGGTCTGCTGCAGGGCGCGGTTGCTGTAGACGATGGTGTTGCTGGTATCGGTCAGGTACACGCCGGTGGAGCTGTAATCCAGCGCGGTGCGGATGCGCAGGTTCTCGCGGGCAACGGCCTGGTCGGTTTCGATGCGCTCGCGCAGGTCGCGCTGCATGCGCTGCATGGCCTGCATCAGTTCGCCCACTTCATCCTGGCGGCTGACGTCGATGTGGCCATCGAGCTTGCCGCCGGCCACGTCGTTGGCAACCGACACGGCGCCGCGCACGCTGCCGACCAGGGCGCGGGCGAACAGCCAGACCAGCACCAGGCCAAGCGCGGCGCCACCCAGCAGGGCGATCACGGTCAGCACGGCCGAGGCGGAATAGGTGGATTCGGCCTCTTCGCGCGAGGCGCGGGCGAGGCGGTTGTCTTCGGCGATGAGGGCTTCCAGCGCCGAGGCAGCCTTGCGGTGCTTGGTGCGGGTCTCGCCGACGAAGGTATCGATGGCGTCGTCCGGCAGGTCCAGTTCCAGCATCTCGGTGACGCTGTCATAGGAGGCCAGGGCGTCCTTCCATTCCTTGGCGAAGGTGTCGAACAGCTTCTTCTGCTGCGGGTTGTCGACCAGGGTCGGATAGCCCTTGATCGACTTGTCCATGCTCTCGCGCAGCTCGACGGTCTGCTTGCGTGCATCCGCCTTGACGTCGTCGCTGGCGCGGATCAGCTGCTGGTAGGCGGCGTTGCGGTATTCACCCAGCATGCCGCGCATCTCGCCGGCCATGCGGATGCTCTCCATGCGAGAACCCGCCAGCTCGGTGGTGACATTGTTCAGCGAATGCAGGCCGCGATAGGCGACGATGCCCTGCAGCAACATCACCAGCAGGAGGACGCCGAAGGTCAGCAGCAGCTTCGGCATCAGTTTGAGGTTGTTGATCCACGGCATGGGCGTTGCGATCTCCTAAGGCAGACGCGTCCGGGCATCGGGCCCGGTTGCAGCAGAAACCACGCCGGTACCAGGTCCGGCGTGGTTCGACGGACAGCGGATTACTTGATGTTGGCCAGCTTCAGGCCGGCCGGCGAGCTGACTTCGATTTCCGCGCGCGAGGCGTCGCGCTGGATCTTGCCGATCACGCAGACGGTCTTGCCTTCCAGGGTTTCCAGCGGGAAGGAGAACTTGCCGCGGTTCTCGCCGGCGATGCGGGCCGAGAAGGTGTGGCGCGGGAAGGCGCCGCCCATGTACAGGAAGGTCGGCTGGCCTTCGGAACCTTCTGCGTAGCGGGCCTTCTCGACCTTGCCGCAGACCATGCCGTCCTTGCCGACCGAGCGCGGGGCCAGTTCCGGCGGGATCATGTCGGCCGACTGGGCGAACGCGGCGGAAGCGGTGGTGGCCAGGACAGCGGCCGAAACGAACGCAAGCAGGGACTTCATCGAGGTGTATCTCCGGGGATGGTGATGGTCGTTCCGGTTCTGCGCGCTCCTGCGCGACCGGCTTCTGTCCCCCTATCGGCACTGCCGGAGGGAACTGAAGGGTTGTGTGACCAGAACGTGAAGCAGGTCCGCTTGATCAGGCGGCGGCGTCTTCAACGACGTTGGCCTGGCCCATGTCGGCGCTGTCCAGCAGGGTCTCGATGTCGAGCAGGATCAGCATGCGGTCGTCCTGCGTGCCGATGCCGGAGATGAAGCGGGTATCGACGGCGGCGCCGAATTCCGGGGTCGGGCGGATCTGCTCTGCCGACAGCGGGATCACGTCCGAGACGCTGTCGACCACGATGCCGACCACGCGGTCGTCGACGTTCAGCACGATCATCACGGTGAAGGCATCGTAGCGGGCATCGTCCAGGCGCAGCTTCAGGCGCAGGTCGATGACCGGGACGATGGTGCCGCGCAGGTTGATCACGCCCTTGATGTAGTCCGGCGCATCCGGCACGCGGGTGACCGCGTCGTAGCCGCGGATTTCCTGCACCTTGAGGATGTCCACGCCGTAGTGCTCGGCACCGAGGGTGAAGCTGAGGAATTCGCCACCGGCGCTGGCGGTGGAGCTGGTCTTGTCGTTCATCGAGGGGTCCTGGTTCTGCCGGAAGTCCCGGTGTCAGGCTCGATATCGGCCCCTCGTCGGGGGACTTTAGGTGTGGGCCCCCGCGTTGTCGCGAGGTTGCCGGCCAGCGGCCGGCACTACCGGTTGGACGGGCCTTACAGCTCGCCGTTGCGGCGCGCCTTGCGCTGGCGGTCGATGCGGAAGATGTAGCGTTGGATGGCGCTGTCGGCGCCACGCGGCAGGATGTCGAAGCGCATGCCCACGCGCTTGATCTCGATGCCGTTGGGTTGGCGCTGCGGCAGCAGGTTGCAGACGACCAGCTCGATCTCCAGGTCCGGGCCGTCGGGCAGCGACAGCACCGCCGGGTAGCGCTTCTGCAGGCTGAACACCGCGCAGTCGGTAGGCACGGCCACCGCCAGGCCGCCACCACTGATGTCCACCACCCGCATCGACAGCGCCTCGGCGCGGCTCTCGCCGGCGGGGATCAGCAGCTGGGGCGAATCGGTGACGGGCGTCTCCAGCCGGTACATCTCACGTCGTTGCAGATGGACCAGCTCGTCCGGCAGCGGGGCGCGGAAGGCGACGTGGCCGTCGTTGTCCACACGCTGCAGTGCCTGCAGGCGGAACCGCACCAGCACGCGTTCGAGCTGGGCGAAGCACAGCAGATGATCGGCCTGTTCGGCGGCGCGGTTGGACGCCTCCTGCGGGCTGCCATCGAGCAGCAGGGTGTCTTCGTCCTCGTCGAGCTCAAGCAGCGCGGTCGGGAACGAGCGGTCGCGGCCGTCGATATGCGCATTGATCAGTGATCGCTGGTCGATCAGCGATCGCAGCAGCTGCCGCAGCTGGCGCGGATTACGGACCAGGAAACGTTCGTCAGCGGCATCAGCCGCGTGGACATCATGCACTGCAGTGTCGTTGCCGTCGGACATGGAATCTACGGTCAGGGGCGGGCGCCAGCACGCGTTGGCGCGAGGCTCGATGGGGATATCGGCCAGTGTGCCGGATTATGAAGTGAGAATTGCATCACTTTCCATGCGCCCGGGTTCGGATCCCTTTCCCGAAGGAAAGGGATCCTGGCCCATGGCCCGCCGCGCAGGTGGATCCACGCGATGAGCGGATGCGTTCCGCGTGGGGTCAGAACTCCTGCCAATCGCCGTCCGCTGCCAGTACGGGCTGTGCCGCCGACGCACGCAGCGGACGAACGGAGGCGGGCCTGGCAGCCGGCGCGGCAGCTGCCACCTGGCGCGGCAGCGGCGCGGTGGTCAGGCGTGCCGGCGCGACGGTGGTGCCCTGTGATGCCAACCGGAAGCGGGCCACGGCTTCACCCAGCTGCACGGCCTGGTCTTCCATCGCGCGCGCGGCGGCGGTGGCTTCCTCCACCAGTGCGGCGTTCTGCTGGGTCGTCTCGTCCATCTGCACCACGGTCTGGTTGACCTGCTCGATGCCGGCCGACTGCTCCTGCGAAGCCGCAGAGATCTCGGCCATGATGTCGGTCACGCGCTGCACCGAGGCGACGATCTCGCCCATGGTGCTGCCGGCCTGATGGACAAGGCTGGAGCCTTCGGCAACCTTGCCGACCGAATCATCGATCAGGCCCTTGATCTCCTTGGCGGCAGCGGCCGAGCGCTGGGCGAGGGTACGCACTTCGCTGGCGACCACGGCGAAGCCTCGGCCCTGCTCACCGGCACGGGCGGCTTCGACGGCGGCGTTCAATGCGAGGATGTTGGTCTGGAAGGCGATGCCGTCGATGACCGAGATGATCTCGGCGATCTTCTTCGACGAGGCTTCGATGGCCGACATGGTGCTGACCACCTGGCCGACCACCTCGCCGCCCTGCGAGGCGACGCCATGCGCACCGATCGCGAGCTGGTTGGCCTGGCGGGCATGCTCGGCGTTCTGGCGTACGGTGGAGGTCAGTTCCTCCATCGAGGCAGCGGTTTCTTCCAGGTTGGCGGCCTGCTGCTCGGTACGGCGCGACAGGTCGCTGTTGCCCGAAGCAATCTCACCGGCGGCCAGGGTGATGCTGGAAGCACTGGCCTGGATCTGGCCGACGATCTGGGTCAGCTGTGCAACGGTGGTGTTGGCGTCGTCACGCATGCGCGCGAACACGCCGTTGAACTGGCCGTCCATGCGTGCGGTCAGGTCGCCGGCGGCGATCGACTGCAGCAGCTGCGAGAGCTGGCCGAGGTTGCCGTCGGCCACCTGCATCATGCTGTTGAGCTGCTCGATCATCACGCGGAAGTCGTGATCGAAACGCTGCGCATCCCCGCGCTGGCTGAAGTCGCCGGCGGCGGCGGCCGAGGCCAGCTGCTGGATCTGCGTGTTGATGGCCAGCAGGCTGGCCTTGGCCGCATCCATCGACTCGTGCAGGATCGCGCGGCTGCCGGGCAGGCGGCGTGCATCCGGGGCGAGGTTGCCGGTGGCGTACTGGTTGAGCACGTCGATGGCATCGCGGATCGCATCGAGGTGCTCGAAGATCACCGTATTGATGCCACCGGCCAGCTGGCCATAGACGCCCGGGAAGTCTTCCGGGATGCGGTGGCTGATGTCCGGGCCAGCGTGCATCTCTGCCATCAGCTGGGTCTGTTCGCTGAAACGGCGAAGCATCGCGGTCATCTCGGCCGTGGCGGCCAGCATCTTGCCGGCTTCGTCCTTGCTGGTGGCCTGGGTGCTGACGCTGAGGTCGCCGCGGGCAACCGCCTGGATGGCATGCACGGCCTTGCCCAGCGGGCCAGTGACGGCGCGCGAGATGACCATGGCCAGCGCAGCGGCCACCAGCGACAGCAGCACGATGCAGCCGATGATGGCAATCATGCTGGTGCGGTGGGTGGCATTGGCAGCGGCGATCTTGCCGTCCATCAGGCCGGCGATGTGGGTGCCGAGGGTCTTCATCGCGGCGAACAGGTCACGACGGGCCGGGCGCGACTGTTCGTCGGAGATCTGTTGTGCCAAGGCACCATCGCCGGCGGCCACCGCCTCGCGCATCGCCTTGTTGGCGGCGAAATAGCGTTCCAGCTGCACGTTGGCCGCGCGATAGAGTTCGCGCTCCTTGTCCAGTGCCGGCAGCGCCGAGTACGCGGCCAGCTCGTCATGCACGGCCTTGGCGGTGTCGTCCATGCGCTTGTTGTAGTCGATGACCTTCTCCGGCTGATCGAGCATGCTCAGCAGGGCCAGTTCGTAGGTGCGGAACTCGCCCAACTGCGAGCGTGCTTCGCCCAGATGCTGGACCGACGGAATATCGTTGCTGGCCATCTCGCCCAACTGACTGTTGGCCTCGCTCAGGCGGACCAGGGCGAAGGCGCCGAGGACCAGGGTCATCAACGTGGTGAGGGTGAACCCCACGGCCAGCTTGCGGGCGATGGGCAGATCTTGGAACCACTTCATGCAGGGTGCTCCAGGTGGGCAGGGTGCCGACGTCGGTGCGTCGGCTGGGGGTGGTTGCAGAGCGAACGGGAGTGCCCGGTGGGGTTCGGTGACGGCCGTCAAAGCGAGATAGCGGCGTGCTGCGGGCGGACTTTATGGACGCAGATCACATTCGGTTGCGTAGGGAAGACGACGCGAAAGTGCTGCAGTGGCGGGGCTTGCGCTTGGGTGACGTGGCTGCGCCCGAAACCATCGCGTTGACGGAGTTCACGGAATGCGGAGCGCTGTGGGTCGGGGTCAGATCCCTGTCCGCAGGAAAGGGATCTGACCCCTTGGCAGGGAGCACGCAAACAAAAACCGCCGCCCCGAAGGGCAGCGGTCCAATACACGCATGCGGTGTGAATCAGGCGGCCTGCGGCATCCGCAGCGAGCGCACCAGCCCGCCGATGTCGACGATCAAGGCCACGCGGCCATCGCCGAGGATGGTGGCACCGGACACCCCGCCGATGCGGCGGTAGTTGTTCTCGATGTTCTTCACCACGACCTGTTGCTGGCCGACCAGTTCGTCCACTTCCAGCGCGATCTTCTGGCCATCGCCTTCGACCACCACCACCAGCGATTCGCTGCCCGGCGCACGGTTGCCGTAGCCGTAGTATTCGCTCAGCGACAGGATCGGCAGGTACTCGCCACGTACGCGCAGCACGCGGCCTTCGCCGGCCATGCTGCGGATGTCCTCGGCCTGCGGCTGCAGGGCCTCAAGCACATAGGCCAGCGGCAGGATCAGGGTTTCGCCCGCCACTGCCACGGTCATGCCATCGAGGATGGCCAGAGTCAGCGGCAGGCGGATCAGCGTGCGCGTACCAGCACCAAGGCTGCTTTCGATCTGCACCTCGCCACCCAGCGCCTGGATGTTGCGGCGGACCACGTCCATGCCGACGCCGCGCCCGGACAGGTCGGTGACTGCATCGGCGGTGGAGAAGCCAGGCTGGAAGATCAGGTCCCAGACCTGCGAATCGGTCGGGTTGTCCGGCACGGCCAGGCCGCGTTCGTGGGCCTTGGTCAGGATCTTGGCGCGGTCGAGGCCGCGACCGTCGTCGCTGACTTCGATGACGATGTGGCCGCCCTGATGCGAGGCGGCCAGGGTGATCGTGCCGGTCTCGTCCTTGCCTGCGCCACGACGCACGTCGGGCATTTCCAGGCCATGGTCGATCGAGTTGCGCACCAGATGTACCAGCGGGTCGGCGATCTTTTCGATCAGGCCCTTGTCCAGTTCCGTGCCTTCGCCGACAGTGCGCAGGCGGACCTGCTTGCCGAGCCGGCTGGACAAATCACGGACCAGGCGCGGGAAGCGGCGGAACACTGCATCGACCGGCAGCATGCGCACGCCGATCACGGCTTCCTGCAGGTCGCGGGTGTTGCGTTCAAGCTGGTCCAGGCCGGCGAACAGGCTCTCGGCGTGGACAGGGTCCAGTGCGTGCGAGACCTGCTTGAGCATGGCCTGGGTGATGACCAGTTCGCCGACCAGGTTGATCAGCGCATCGACCTTGTCGACGCTGACGCGGATCGAGGTTTCGGCTTCCTGGCCGCCACCGCTGCTGGCAGCGGCGGCAGGTGCCGCCGGTACAACGGCAGCCGGTATGGAAGGGGCGGGTGTAGCAGGTGCCTCGGTGGCCAGGCTCGGTGGCGCGGCCGGACGGATGTCCAGCTCGCAGTCGTCCAGCACCCAGGCGAAGGTGTCTTCGATCTTGCTGCGCGGCACCTTGCCGACCAGGCCCAGGTCCCACGCCAGGTGGGCCTCCAGCGGGTCGAGCTGGGCGAAGCCGGGCAGGCGTTCCATGCGCGCGGCCACCTGCAGCGAGCCGAGGTGTTCCAGCTCGCGGATGATGCGCAGCGGATCGTTGCCGCTCATGAACAGCGACGGCGCCGGGGTAAAGCCGATCTGCCAGGCTTCCGGCGTGTCGTCCACCTTGGCCGCGACGGCAGCGGGGGTGCTGGGTGCGGTCTGGCCGGAAAGGACCGCTTCCAGGCGCGCCTTCACCGCAGCGACCGCAGCCGGATCGGCAGCCTGGCCGTGTTCGGCTTCGCGCAGCAGGGCGCGCAGCACGTCCACCGAGGACAGCATGGCATCGACGGCGTGGCCTTCAAGTGCCCGCTTGTCGGCACGCAGCTCATCGAGCAGCGTTTCCAGCACATGGGTCAGGCCGGCGATCGCGTCGAAGCCGAAGGTGCCGGCGCCGCCCTTGATCGAGTGGGCAGCGCGGAACACCGAATTGATGATCTCCGCGTCCTGCTGCCCCGATTCCAGGGCCAGCAGGCCAGCCTCCATCGCGTCGAGGCCTTCGCGGCTCTCCTCGAAGAAGGTGGCGTGGAAGCGTTGCAGGTCCATGCTCATGGCAGTGGTGGTCCGGAAGCGAAGAGGGGGAGCGGTGGCGGGCGATCAGCCCAGCACTTTCTGCACGGTGGCGACCAGCTGTTCGGGATTGAACGGCTTGACCAGCCAACCGGTGGCGCCGGCGGCCTTGCCTTCGGACTTCTTGTCGGCGGCCGATTCGGTGGTCAGCATCAGCAGCGGGGTGAACTTGTAGTCCGGCAGCTGGCGCAGTTCGCGGATCAGCGCGATGCCGTCCATGTTCGGCATGTTGACGTCGGTGACCACCGCATTGAAGCGCTGGCCCTTGGCACGACCGAGCGCGACCGCGCCGTCTTCAGCTTCTTCGACGGCAAAACCGGCCGAGGTGAGGGCGAAGGACACCATCTGGCGCATCGACGCCGAATCGTCCACCACCAAGATACGTGCGCTCATGCAGCGTTCTCCACAGATTTCAGGTTGTCATGGGTTACGTCCAGGCCCAGGGCCTGGGTGACGCCCAGCAGGCGCGCGGCGTCACGGAAGGTTGCAGTGCAACCGTGGAAGCCGGTGCCGAGACCTGCCTCGCGGCGGGCCTGCACGAACGCACACAGCACCTGCACGGCGGCCGTGTGGATGCGGGCGACCTGGCTTGCATCCAGGGTCAGCTCGCCTGCCTGCGCCACCAGCGGGGCGAGGCGGTTCTTGAGCTCGGTGGTGCTCTCGATGCCGAGATCCCCACCCAGTTCGACAGTGCTCATCGTTGCTCCGGACAAACGGTTCCGTGATCCATAACGGCACCCCGGCGGGGTTCTTTAGGGGAATCGACGCGGTGCGCCGATGCGGTGTTGTTCGGGGACGGGAGATGCCAATGCTGCGCATCGGCACCTGCCGTCCCCGCTGCGTAGGCGCCGTTGCTGATGGAGGCGGATGCGACTTAATCCCCTCCGTCCCCTTTTTAATGGCGACGGCGCAGTGGGGACGTAAGGTGTTGATCCAACGGATCAATTCCTTGCGTCCCCGACAGGCAACGCGTCGGCGCAAAGCGCCGACTCAGCTCAACAGCCGGGTGGCATCCAGCAGGATCATCGGGCGCTGGCTGACCCGGGCGACGCCACGGAACAGGTCGTTGGAGATCTGGCAGATGCGCGCGGTATCGGGCGGTTCGATCTGCGAATCGGTGAGGTTGGCGACATCTTCCACCGCCGACACGCGCAGGCCGATGGTCTCGCCGTCTTCTTCCAGGACCACGATGCGGGTCTGTGAGTCGTCTTCAGCGGCCGCCGCGCCGAGGTGCAGGCCGAGATCCATCACCGGTACCACCTGGCCGCGCAGGTTCATGATGCCGAGCATGGCTGGCGCGGTGCCGCGCAACGGCAGCAGCGGCACCGGCAGCACCACTTCCTGCACCTTCAGCAGTTCCAGTGCATAGGCCTGGGTGCCGCAGCGTAGGCGCAGCCAGCGCGAGGTGCGCTCGCCGGCGCGTCGGTTCTGCGGATGCGGACTGCTGGCGGGCCGATGTGCCTGTGCCTGCAGTTCCTGCCAGCTGTTCGGACGGTTGCCTGCTGGTGCGTCCACGGCCACGCGCGGTGGCGGCGCGGCATCGGTGCGTGCCGCTGGAGCGGGTGCTGCGACTACGGCCGGTGGCGGCGCAGGAACGTCCTCACCGCCTGCTGCGGCCTCGAATGCAGCCTGCAGGCCGGGGCTGTCGGTGTGGGCGAGGCGATGGCTGTCGGCCGTATCGGTCTCGTAGATCACTTCGTCCGGCAGGTCGTCCCAGGTGGGTTCCGGACCTGCCTTGGCGGCGGTCGGAGCAGGGGGCGTCTCGTGGATCACCTCGTCAGGCAGGTCGTCCCAGGTTGGTTCGCGCTCGGGAGCGGCGACAGGCGTTGCGGCGGCCTCGAAAGCGGCTTCCAGCGCTGCGTTGTCTTCTGCCGGGGCAGCAGCAACAGTCTCCGTTTCGTAGATCACTTCGGCCGGCAGGTCGTCCCAGGTCGGCTCGCGCTCGGGCGCGCCAGCAGCGGCCTCGAATGCAGCTTCCAGCGCAGCATCGTCCTCGATCAGTGTGTTGGCCGCGGTGTCGGTCTCGTAGATCACTTCGGCCGGAAGATCGTCCCAGGTCGGCTCGCGTTCGGCGTCCGCTGCAATCGCCGGGCACGCTTCGTCGCTGGCCGGCGGCGGTGCAGCCGGTGGCGCCACGGCGATCGCTTCGCCCAGCAGTTCGTCCAGATAGTCGTCCAGTACGCCGGTGCTGTTCATGCGGCCTGCTCCAGGGCGCGGGCATCCTCGCCGAGGATCCAGTTCAGGGCGCGGCGGTAGGCGGCCAGGCCGCGGCCCGGGTAGTCCTCACCAACGCTTGGCAGGGTCAGGCCGGCGGCGTTGCTGATGCGGGTGTCGATCGGAATGGCGTCTTCCCACACGCGGGTGCCGTGACGATCCTGCATCGTGCGCAGCGACTCGTTGCCGGCGCGGGTGCGGCGGTCGAACAGGGTGGGCAGGATCGAGATCGGCAGCGGGCGACGGCGCGAGCGCTCGACCATCTCGCCGGTGCGGACCATCCCATCCAGGCCATGCAGAGCCAGCGGCTCGGCCTGGGTGGGAATGATCAGGCGGTCGGCCGCGGCCAGTGCGTTGATCATCAACAGGCCGAGGGTGGGTGCGCAGTCCAGCAGGATGTAGTCGTGCTGTCCCTGATGGCGGCCAAGCGCGTTCTGCAGGGCCAGGCCGAGGCCGGGCTGGTTGGCGCTGCGGCGTTCCAATGTGGCCAGCGCGGATTGTGCACAGACATAGTCCAGACCGTGGATGCTGCTGGCATGGCACAGGCTGGAAAGATCGGCCGGCGGGGCGCCGAACAGTTCCAGCACGCCGGCCGGCGGCGGATCCACCGGCACGCCGAAGGCGCGGCTGAGCGAGGCATGCGGATCGAGATCGATCAGCAGCACGCGATGGCCAAGCGCGGCCAGGCCGCGGCCGAGGGCGAGGGTGGTGGTGGTCTTGCCGACTCCGCCCTTCTGGTTGGCGACTGCCCAGATGCGCATCGGTTTACTCCTTCATTGCCGGGGGAACGGCGGCGCCGACGCGGCTGCCAGCCGGCACCGGCGGCAACTTCACCGGTGCGATGGGGGAGGTGGGGGCGGTAGCCGGAGTTGCCGCGGCTTGCTCGGTGTCGGTGCTTTGGGTGGCGCCGGTGGCTGCGTTCAGGCGCTGGCCGAGCGGGTCCACCGAATGCGAGGTGTCGGCCAGGATGATGACCATCACCCGACGGTTGCGGTTGCGGCCCTGCGCGCTGTCGTTCTCTTCGCGCGGGCGGAACTGGCCGTAGCCGACCATCGCCAGCCGCGACGGTTGCACGCCCTGGTCGGCGAACAGGTGCACCACGCTGGCCGCGCGGCCGGCCGACAGTTCCCAGTTTGAAGGGAAGGTGGCGGTAGCAATCGGTACATTGTCGGTGTGCCCTTCCACGCGCACGCTGTTGGGCACGTCACGCAGCACCTCGGCCAGGCTGGCCAGGGTCTGCCGTGCATGCACGTCCAGCGCGGCCGAGCCGGTGGGGAACAGGATGTCGCTGTTGATCTCGACTTCGATCCACAGCTCGGTGCGGCGCACGCTGATCATGCCGCGGTCGATCAACGGCGCCAGTGCAGCGGTAAGGCGGTCGGCGATGCTGTTGAGCTGGCGCTCGGCCCGCGCGATCTGCTCCTGGTTGTGCACCGACACCGGCATGCGCATCTGCGAGGCCATCGATGGCAGCAGGGTCGGGTCGTGCGAGGGCGCAGGCGCCGAGGGCCCGATCTTGGTGCCGGACTTGATCACCGAGGGGCTGTCCCAGCCGCCACCCTGCACCTGCTTGTTACCCACCTGCACCGGATTGATGGTGCGCGGTGCGCCACCGAAGGCATCGGTCAGCGCGTCGGCCATGATCCGATACTTGCCCTCGTTGACCGAGGAAATCGCATACATGACCACGAAGAAGGCCAGCAGCAGCGTCATCAGGTCGGCATAGGGGATCGCCCATGCTTCATGGTTGGCGTGCTCTTCGTGGTGCTTGCGGCGGGCCATGTCAGTGCAGGAAGCCGGAAAGGTTGGTTTCGATGTTGCGCGGGTTCTCGCCCTGGGCGATCGAGATCAGGCCTTCGATGACCATTTCGCGGTCGCGGGTGTTGTGCGAGATCACACTCTTGAGCTTGGCGGCCACCGGCAGGAACAGCAGGTTGGCCGAGGCGATGCCGTAGATGGTGGCGGTGAACGCTGCGGCGATGCCGTGGCCGAGCTTGCTCGGGTCGGCCAGGTTCTTCATCACCGCGATCAGGCCGAGCACGGCGCCGATGATGCCGAGGGTCGGTGCGTAGATGCCCATCGCTTCAAAGACCTTGGCGCCGGCCTGGTCCTGATGCTCCTGGCTGCCCAGTTCGATTTCCAGCATGTGCCGCATCGATTCGGGTTCAACGCCATCGACCAGCAGCTGCAGGCCCTTGCGCAGGAACGGGTCCTGCTGCGCTTCCACCTGCGACTCCAGGCCCAGCAGGCCCTGGCGGCGGGCGATGTTGCTCCACTCGACGATCTGCTGGATCAGTTGGCGGCGATCACTGTGCGGCGGGCGCACGACCCAGCGCACGATCTTGAACGCATGCTTGAACACCGCCGGCGAGGTATGCAGCAGGATCGCGGCGACGGTGCCGACGATGACGATCACGAACGCCGCAGGCGACCACAACGACGCCAGGCCGGCGCCCTTGAGGATGCTGCCACCGACCAGCGAGGCCAGGGCGAGAAAGAGTCCAATGAGGCTGAGTCTATCCATGGTTCCGGTATCGGCGTGTATGAATGGGACTTGAGACACCGGTAGATCGCGTACAGACGGTAGTCACAGTTTTCGGGTCGCCGGGCGACGCCCGGCGGGGGTCATCGCAGTCCGTCCACGTCCAGGATCAGGGCCATGCGACCATCGCCGATCAAGGTTGCACCTGCATAACCACGCAGGCCGCGCAGGGCTTTCGGCAGCGGCTTGATGACCACTTCCTCGCGCCCGCGCACCTGGTCCACGACCAGCCCGAAGCGCGCTTCGCCGGCCTGCAGCACCACGATGGTCAGCAGGGGCGAGGCGGCCGGCGTCACATCCAGCCACTGGCGCAGATCGACCAGCGGCAGGGTGTGCGAGCGGCGGTCGAGCACGGCACGGCCATCGAACCAGCCCAGCGACGTGCGCGGTGCGTGCAGCACTTCCATCACGCGCGCCAGCGGCAGCGCGTAGACGTCCTCGCCGGCCTGCACCAGCAGGGTTGGCAGGATCGCCAGGGTCAGCGGCACGCGGATCAGGAAGCGGCTGCCACGGCCCAGCTCCGACTGGATCTGGATCTGGCCGCTCAGTTCGCGGATGCGTGACTGCACCACGTCCATGCCGACGCCGCGGCCGGAGATGTCAGTGACCTGCTGCTTGGTCGAGAAACCGGGCAGGAACACCAGGTGCAGGCATTCCTCGCTGCTCAGGCGCGCAGCCGCTTCCGGGTCGATCAGGCCCTTCTCGCGTGCCTTGGCACGCAGCTTTTCGGGGTCGATGCCGGCGCCATCGTCCTGCACCTCGATGCTGACGTAGTCACCTTCCTGCTGCGCCGAAAGCCGCACGTGGCCCATCCGCGGCTTGCCCTGCGCCTCGCGCAGGTCGGGCATTTCCACGCCATGGTCGATGGCGTTGCGGACCAGGTGCACCAGCGGGTCGGCCAGCGCTTCGACCAGGTTGCGGTCGAGCTCGGTCTCGGCGCCGATCAGTTCCAGGTCCACTTCCTTCTTCAGCGAGCGGGCGACGTCGCGGGCCACCTTGGGGAAGCGGGAGAAGACCTTGCCCACCGGCTGCATGCGGGTACGCATCACCGCCGACTGCAGGCGGGCCGTGGCGATGTCCAGTGTGGACACGGCGCGGTCCAACTCTTCATCGCGCAGGCGTGCACGCAGGGTCTTGAGCCGATTGCGTGACAGCACCAGTTCGCCGATCAGGTTGACGATCGCGTCCAGGCGCTTGGTGTCCACGCGTACGGTGTGTTCGGCCTCGGCCAACGGCTTGGCGGCCGGCTTTGCCACCGGTGCCGGTGCGGCGACCGGGCGCGGGGCTGCAACCGGCGCCGGTGCCACGGCGGCAACAGGCTTGGTGCCCGGTGCGGCGCCACCGTGCAGCTCGTCGAGCAGGGCTTCGAACTCGTCTTCGCTGATCAGTCCGTCGTCGGCTTTCTTCGCTGGTGCGACCGCGGTCGGCGCGTTGCCACCATGCAGCTGGTCGAGCAGGGCCTCGAATTCGTCGTCGGTGATCAGGTCGCTGCCACCCGCGGCGGGTGCTGCTGCGGCGGCGGGTGCCGCCACGGCACCGCCGTGCACGTCGAACTGGGCGATCAGGTCCGGCGGCGCATAGCCCGGCTCGGTGCCGGAGGAAACTGCATCCAGCATCGACTGCAGGTAGTCCAGCGATTGCTGGGCCGCGTCGAAGTGATGGGCCTGCAGCACCGCCTGGCCGGCACGCGCGGCGCCCAGCGCTTCTTCAGCGGCATGGCACAGCTCCACCATGGCGGTGACGCCGAGGAAGCCGGCGCCGCCCTTGAGCGTGTGATAGCCGCGGAACACCGCGTTGAGCTGATCGCTGTCCTGCGGTGCCTGCTCCAGCGACACCAGCTGTTCGCCGAGGCGATCCAGGATTTCCTGTGCCTCGATGATGAAATCGGCAGTGATGTCGTCGGATACCGCGCTCATGCTTACAGCCCCAGATCCGACAACAGGTCGTCGGCGTCGTTCTGCGAGACCGCGTGGCGGTCCAGTCCCTTCAGTGCCGGCCCGGCCAGTTCCGGGTCGGTGCGATGCTGTTCCGGCGGCAGGCCGAGCGCGCCGAAGCCTTCGTGCACGCGGCGGACGATGCCGACCACGCGACGGATGATCTGCCCGGTCAGGTCCTGGTAGCTCTGGGTCAGGGCGATCTCGGTCAGGTTGTGGCGGATGCGCTCGAGCTGCGCGTCCTGGCCCGGCTGCAGGCCTTCGGCGCGCAGCTGTTCGGTCAGGTTGCGGCATTCCTCGGCCAGGTCCAGGGTGCGGTGTGTGGCCTGTTCGGTCATCGCCACCACGTGGTCCAGGCGCGCGCAGGCATCGTCCAGCTCGCCGGCTTCGCTCGGCACGGTCGGCAGTTCACCCAGCGCCTGTCCCAGCTCGCGGGCCAGCCGCGAAAGACCGCTCATCATCGGCTGCGTGCGCAGCGCGACCAGTCCGTCGATGCGTTGCCGCCAGGCGGCTTCGTCACCGGACTCCAGCGCGTCCAAGGCCTCCTGCAGGCGCAGGGCGAGGGCGTTCTTGTCGACCGTGGTATCCATCAGGCGCTGGCCGCCAGGCGTTCGAAGATCTTGCCCAGCTTCTCTTCCAGCGTCTGCGCGGTGAACGGCTTGATGATGTAGCCGTTCACGCCGCTCTGGGCGGCTTCGATGATCTGCTCGCGCTTGGCTTCGGCGGTGACCATCAGCACCGGCAGCGTCTTCAGCTTGGCGTCGGCGCGGATCGCCTTCAGCAGCTCGATGCCGGTCATCACCGGCATGTTCCAGTCGGTCACCACGAAATCGAACGGCTGGCTCTGCAGCAGCGACAGCGCGGCATGCCCGTCCTCGGCTTCGGCGGTATTGGTGAAGCCCAGATCGCCCAGCAGGTTCTTGACGATTCGACGCATGGTCGAGAAGTCGTCGACGATCAGGATGCGCATGTTCTTGTTCAAAGCAGAATTCCTTTGTTGTTCATTCCGGACGGCCGGGGGCAGCCGCCTCGGGGATGTTCATTCTTCGAGGCCGGCGTCGGCGGCCTCGAACAGCTTCAGCCGGCCACGCAGGCGCAGTACCGCCTGGCCGTGGATCTGGCAGACCCGCGACTCGCTCACACCGAGCACCGCGCCGATCTCCTTCAGGTTCAGTTCCTGCTCGTAGTACAGCGAGAGCACCAGCTGTTCGCGCTCGGGCAGGTGGCCGATGGCCTTGCCCAGCTCGCGGCCGAACTCGCCGCGCTCCAGCACCTGCTGCGGGGTTGGGCCGCCCTGGGCCACGGTGTCCAGCTCGCCCTGGTCCTCGATGCGCGATTCAAGGCTCAGTACCTGGCCACGGGCAGCGTCTTCCATCAGCCGCAGGTACTCGGGCAATGGCATCTCCATCGCGGCGGCCACTTCGGTGGCGCTGGCGGCACGGCCACTGCTCTGTTCCAGGCGGCGGATGGTGGCGGCGGCATCACGTGCACGGCGGTGCACCGAGCGCGGCACCCAGTCGCCACGGCGGATCTCATCGATCATCGAACCGCGGATGCGGATCGAGGCGTAGGTCTCGAACGAAGCACCCTGGTCGGCGTCATAGCTGCGCGAGGCTTCGATCAGCCCCATCATGCCGGCCTGGATCAGGTCGTCGACCTCGACGCTCGCCGGCAGGCGTGCGGCCAGGTGGTGGGCGATGCGCCGCACGAGGTCCGAATGCTGGGCGATGACCTCGTTGGCCGCCGTGCGCTGGACTTCCCGGTACTGGGCTGCGCCTTTCATGCGGCCACCCCGCGCTGCTTGAGGATACGCTCGAGGAAGAACTCGACGCCGCCACGCGGTTCGGTCGGCGCCTGCCAGCGTGCGGTGCGGCGGGCAATCTCGGTGATCGCCAGCGCGGCCGGGCTGGACGGGTAGGCCTTCACCACCGGCTGCTGGCGCTGCACCGACAGACGCAGCCAGTCATCCTGCGGCACGCAGCCCAGGTAGTTCAGCGAGACATCGGCAAGGAACTTCTCGCACACGCGGGTCAGCTTCTCGTACAGCACGCGGCCTTCGTTGGGGTCGCGCACCATGTTGGCAACCACCTGGATGCGGTCCACGCCGCGTTCGCGCGACAGCACCTTGATCAGCGCATAGGCGTCGGTGATCGAGGCCGGCTCGTCACAGACCACCACCACGGTGTCCTGCGCGGCCTGGCAGAAGGTCAGCACGCCATCGGTGATGCCGGCGGCGGTGTCGACCACCATGATGTCCAGTTCGCGTTCCAGCTCGGAGAATACGTTGACCAGGCCGACGTGCTCGGCCGGGGCCAGTTCGGCCATGTGGCGGCGGCCAGATGCGGCCGGGACCACCAGCACGCCGTTCGGGCCTTCGACGATGACGTCATCCAGCGTGCAGCGGCCGGCGACCAGGTCTGCCAGGGTAAAGGTGGGGTTCAGGCCCAGGATCACGTCGATGTTGGCCAGGCCGAGGTCGGCGTCCAGCAGCAGCGTGCGCTTGCCCATGCCAGCCAGCGCCACGGCCAGGTTGGCCGAAACGTTGGTCTTGCCCACGCCGCCCTTGCCGCCAGTGACGGCAATGGTGCGCACAGGGCCGAGCGGCTCGCTGCGGGTGGCCGACAGCGGGAAGGTCTTGGTCAGCTTGGCGTACTCACGCGACGGCATGGTTCAACTCCGGGTTGCAGGGCATATCGGCCGCGCGGCGCAAATCTTCAAGGCGAAGTACGAGATTGGCTGCACTGGCCCGGTGCAGGTCCTCCGGAACGTCCTGGCCATCGGTCACCCAGGTGATCGGCAGGGCGTGGTCCACGGCCACCGACAGGGCATTGCCGAAGCGGCCGGTCTCGTCCAGCTTGCTCAGTACCAGGCCCTGCAGGTTGGCAGCGCCGAAGCGGCGGACCACCTCGTCCATGTCGCCGAAGCTGGTATTGGCCGGCAGCACCAGCAGCGTGCGGACCTGGCGGGCGGCGCGCAGCCACTGCAGCTGGGCGGCCAGTGCGCGGTCGCGCGGGCCCAGGCCGGCGGTGTCGATCAGTACCAGCTTGTAGTCCTTCAGGCGTTCCAGCAGCTGGTCCAGGTCGGTGCCGCTGTTGGCCTCGTGCACCGCGATGCCGAGCTGGCGGCCGTAGCCGTACAGCTGCTCGCGGGCACCGATGCGGGTGGTGTCGGTGGTGACCAGGGCCACATCACGCGGCGCGTGCTTCTCGGCGAAGCGCGAGGCCAGCTTGGCGATGGTGGTGGTCTTGCCGGCGCCGGTCGGGCCAACCAGGGCGATCACGCCACCTTCCTCCAGCGGGTCGACCGGGGCGATCGGCAGCTTGCGCGAGATCAGCCCCAGCATCAGGCCGCGGCCGCGGTGAGCCTCGGTCTCCAGCGGGATCTGCATGGCCACGTCGCGGGCCAGGCCGGCGTCGAAGCCGTACTCGTCCATCAGGTCCAGCGCAGTAGCGCGCACCGGGCAGCCGCGCAGGCGCTCGTCGGTGAAGCGGTTCATTTCGCGCTCGATCACATGGCGCATGCCGGCCACTTCCTGGCGCAGCTGGCGGATCTCGGCGTCGTCCTGGGCAACCACGGTCAGCGTCGGTGCCGGGGCCAGTACCGGTGCCGGGCTGGTTTCGTCACTGGCTTCAGCCGGTGCCGGTTCGCTGGCGGTGATCCCGGGCTGCACATCAGCCACAGCAGCGGTCGGCAGCGGTGGCGGCTGCACAGCCGGTGCCGGGCTTTCGTGATGCGCCTCGTGCGGCGGATCGATCTGGAAGTGGGCGCGGTTGGCCGGCACAGCGTTGGCAGGTGCCGGTGCAACGGAGGCTTCAGCGTACGGAGCGAAGATCTGTTCCGGCAGCGCCGGTTCGTTGACGGCGGCGCGCGCCAGGGTGGCGGCAAAGCCAGTGCTGCCACGGGTCGGCACGATCTCGTCGGCGCTGTCCAGGGTGCGGCCGGTGGCACCAACGGCCGCACGGGCGAGGGCGGCCACGGCCGAGGTGGTGGCGGCGACCGGTTCCGGCGCCGGGGTGCTGCTGCGGCGGCGGGTGACGGCGGCGATCACCGCGTCGGCGGCGGTGCGCGGCTTGGGTGCCGGCGGCGGAGCGACGTCACGGCGCGAGGCTTCCAGTGCACGCTGCACGGCGCTCTCGTCATAGTTCGCGGCGGCGACGATCTCGATGCCTTCCTCGATCCGGCGGTTGGACAGGATCACGGCGTCAGGACCATGTTCCTTGCGCACCAGGTTCATGGCCGAGCGCATGTCGGCGGCGACGAATCGTTTGATTTTCATGCTGTGGTCACGGGACGAAGACGGCGGGGTGGCGGTCGGAGAACTCGGGTGGTCGGTGGTCTGCACGGTGCGGGTTCCCCTTGGTATCTGTCTGTTGCGTTGGTTCGAAAGTGGTGTCTGTTTTCTGGCGCATCGGAGAGCGGTGTCAGCTGATCGTTCCGACCAGCTTCAGGCGCTTGTCCTCCGGCACCTCGCTGTACGCCAGGACCGACAGCGACGGAACGCTGTGGCGGACCAGGCGCGCCAGCGCGGCGCGCACCGGGCCCGGTACCAGCACGACCGCCGGCTCGTTTCGCGCTTCCTGCTTGCTGACACATTCGGCCAGGCTCTGGTGCAGTCGCTCAGCGAGTCCGGGTTCCAGCGCGGCGCCGTTGCCCTGCGTGGACTCCTGCAAGACACGTTCCAATTGCGGGTTGAGGGTGAACACCGGCAGCTCCGCCGACATTCCGGCGATCTCCTGCACGATGAAGCGGCCCAGTGCGGTGCGCACGGCGGCGGTCAGCACAGCCGGGTCCTGGCTGTTCGGCGCGTGTTCGACCAGGGCTTCGGCGATCTTGCGCAGCTGGCGGATCGGAATGCGCTCGACCAGCAGGTTCTGCAGCACGCGCACCACCGCCGACAGCGGCAGAGCCTTTGGCGTCAGATCTTCGACGAGCTTGGGCGCGCTCTTGGCCAGGTTGGCCAGCAGGTGCTGCACTTCCTCGTGGCCGAGCAGTTCCGGTGCGTGTTCGCGGATCAGGTGCGAGAGGTGGGTAGCGACCACGGTGGCCGGGTCGACCACGGTGTAGCCCAGCGTTTCGGCCTGGGCGCGCTGGTGCGGCTGGATCCAGGTGGCATCCAGGCCGAACGCGGGGTCCTTGCCGGCGATGCCTTCCAGCGCGCCGAGCGCACTGCCCGGGTCCAGTGCCAGTTCGCGGTCCGGATGGATCTCGGCGGTGGCCACCGGCACGCCGTGCACCAGCACGCGGTAACCATTGGCCGGCAACTCCAGGTTGTCGCGGATGTGCACCGAGGGAATCAGGAAGCCCACGTCCTGGGTCAGCTTGCGGCGCACGCCCTTGATGCGCGCCATCAGCTCACCGCCCTGGTTGCTGTCCACCAGCGGAATCAGCCGGTAGCCGACCTCCAGGCCCAGCGGATCGACCGGGCGCAGCTCGTCCCAGCTCAGCTCGGCGGTCGGTGCCGGCGCGGCAGGGCGGCCCAGCGCATTGAGTGCGGCGGCGTCGTTGCCTGCGGCTGCCGGATCGGTGGCGGCGGTCTTGCCCTTGCGGTAGACCTTCCAGGCGATGAAGCCGAGGATCGCGGACAGCGTCAGGAAGGCGACGTTGGGCATGCCCGGCACCAGGCCGACCACGCCGATGATGCCGGCGGTGATCGCCAGTGCGCGGTACTGGCCGAACACCTGGCCGGTCATGGCCTGGGCCATGTCCTGCGAACGCGAGGCGCGGGTGACCAGCATTGCCACCGCGCTGGACACCAGCAGTGCCGGCAGCTGCGCCACCAGGCCGTCACCGATGGAGAGCAGGGTGTAGGTGGCGGCGGCGTCGCCGAACGGCATGCCATGCTGCAGCACGCCCACGGCCAGGCCGCCGAGCATGTTGATGAACAGGATCAGGATGCCGGCGATGGCGTCGCCGCGGATGAACTTGCTGGCGCCGTCCATCGCGCCGTAGAAGTCGGCTTCCTCGCGGACTTCTTCACGGCGCAGCTTGGCTTCTTCACGCGTCAGCAAACCGGCGTTGAGGTCGGCGTCGATCGCCATCTGCTTGCCCGGCATGGCGTCCAGGATGAAGCGCGCGGTTACTTCCGAGACGCGGCCGGCGCCCTTGGTGATGACCACGAAGTTGATGATGGTGAGGATCGCGAACACCACGATGCCGACCGCGTAGTTGCCACCGATCACGAATTCACCGAACGCGGCGATCACCTTGCCGGCCGCGTCGTGGCCGTTCTGGCCGTTGAGCAGGATCACGCGGGTGGACGCCACGTTCAGCGCCAGCCGCAGCATGGTGGTGATCAGCAGCACGATCGGGAAGATGGTGAAGTCCAGCGGGCGCTTCACGTAGACCACCGCCAGCAGCACCATCAGCGAGATGGCGATGTTGAAGGTGAACAACGCGTCGAGCACGGGGGCGGCCAGCGGCACCACGACCATGGCCAGCAGGGCCAGCACGATCAGCGGTGCGCCAAGGCCCTGGCGGATCATTTCCAGAGCGCGGCGGGTGTTGAAGCCGGCGGAGGGATGGGCGCTCACGGGCGGCCTCCCTTGCCGAATTCATCCACCTGGATGTGCGGGGCGTCCGGCATCGGGCCAGTGCGCCAGGCGCGCAGCTGGTAGACGTATGACAGGACCTGGGCGACGGCCGAATACAGTCTCACGGGGATTTCCTTTCCGAGTTGGCCTTCCCGATACAAGGCGCGTGCCAAAGGCGGGGCGGAGACGATCGCGACCTTGTTGCCGTCGGCCACTTCACGGATGCGCAGGGCGGTCTCGTCCACGCCCAGCGCAACCACGGTCGGGGCGTTCATGGCACCACCTTCGTACTTCAGGGCCACCGCGTAGTGGGTGGGGTTGACCACCACCACGTCGGCGGTGGGTACCGCTTCCATCATCCGGCGGTTGGCCATCTGCTGCTGCAGCTGGCGGATGCGGCCCTTGACCTCGGGGCTGCCCTCGCTTTCCTTCATTTCCCGGCGCAGCTCTTCACGCGTCATCTTCAGCTTGCGCATCCAGTTCCAGCGCTGGTACGGCGCGTCGATGGCGGCCAGCACCAGCATGGCGCCGGCTGTGGCCAGCAGCAGGCGCAGGGTGAAGCCGAGGCCGTCGGTGATGGCGGTCTCCAGCGGGTGGTGGATCAGCCCACGCAGGGTGTCGAAGCCGGTCCAGACCACCAGCCCCGCGGCGACGCCGACGAAGGCCACGCGCAGCAGCGATTTGGTGAATTCGGCGATGGCCTCCGGGCCATACAGGCGCTTGAGCCCGCTCATCGGGTTCATGCGGTTGATGTCGGGCAGCAACGCCTTCTGCGACCAGCGCAGGCCACCCATCACCAGCGGTGCGACGAAACTGGCCAGCAGGCAGACCAGCACCAGCGGTGCGATCACCAGCATGAACTGCAGCAGCAGGTCGCCGAAGTGGCCGAACAGTTCCTTCGGGTTCTGCCGAAGGCTCTGTTCCGGGCTGAGCGCCTGCTTCATCCAGGCCGTGGCGCCGCGGCCGATCGAGCCGCTCATGGCCATCACCGCCAGTACGCCGGCACCGAACACGGCGGCGGTGCCGAGTTCGCGCGAGCGCGGCAGGTTGCCCTGTTCACGGGCATCGCGCAGGCGTTTTTCGGTCGGTTGTTCGGTCTTTTCGCCGGCGGATTCGTTCTCGGACATCACGGGCACTGCGGCAGGGGATGCCGGGGTGCGTGCAAGAACTGTTCCACGCATGGCGTGGATCTACCGACGGCCCGTCTTGTAGAGCCGAGCCCACGCTCGGCTGCGGTTGGGTCCAGGCGCGAAGCGCAGCCGAGCGTGGGCTCGGCTCTACCGGAGGGTGCTGCAGGAATCGTTCCGTGATGGCGGGCGGCGGCACGGGTAACGCCGGGCCGTGCCCGGCGCAATCACCCGTCCGGCGTCACCAGCTGCAGCGGAATCGACAACACGCTGTCGCTGTGCCACTCCACGTGCAGGGGGGCACCTGCATCTGCAACGCTCTCGTCGCTGACATCGCGGCCGGTGCCGTGATTTACCTGGTGCATGGCGTCCTTCAGCACATCCACCTTCACCAGCAGGCGGCTGCCTGCAGCCAAGCGGCGGGCGACCATGCGCGTGCGGTCGAAGGGCAGGTGGGTCCATTGCCCCGGCTGCAGCAACTGGCGCGTGCTCGGGTCACGCACGTGGCTGGCCCGGCCCAGGTAGTAGGACAGCTGCATCCGGCGTCCATCGGCGAGCAGCTCGTACAGGGTGACGGTGAAATCGAAGTCGCGCTTGTTGAGGCGGACCTTCAGGTCGCCAGAGAAGCTGCCGATCAGGTCCATCGGTGCGGTGAACGGTTCGGAGGCGAAGGCCAGCGCGGTATCAGCTTCATCCTGTGCTGCGACGATGGGGAACGGGTAGTAGCCATGCCGCATTTCATTGCGGTCGGCCAGGTCCACGGTCTGCCCCAGCTGGCCCGGCGCTGGCGGCTGTTCCTGCAGGCGGTGGTAGCCATCGGCCGAAGCGGGTGCGGCCGACAGGTGGTAGCGGCGGTGGGCACCCGCGGCGGCGTCCAGCGTTGCCGCATGCCCCCAGCGGTTGCTGCCCATCAGCTGGTAGTTCACGCGGTCGGGTACCAGCGCCGGGCGAGGGGCGCCGCGCAGCACATGGTCCAGCCACTGGAAGGTCAGTGCAGGCGTGTCGAACTGCGCGACGGCATCCAGGTCGTATCCGCGCAGCTGCATCGGTTTGAGCGCCGACTGCGCACCGCGATGGTCGTAGGGGCCGATCAGCAGGGCATGATCGGCATCAGGGCGGTGCCGCAGGTGGTCCTTGAAGTACTGCAGTGCCGAGATCTGGCCATCGTCGTAGTAGCCGGTGATGGTCAGTACCGGGATGCGGATGTCATCGAACTGGTCGCCATAGGGAACCATTGACTGCCAGTAAGCGTCGTACACCGGGTGGTCGAGCCAGCGCTGAAGCCAGGGATTGGGCGTGCCATCGACGTGGTCAATCTGCCGGTAAGGGCGGCCGGAGGCATACCAGCGGCGCGGCAGCTGCGACCAGCGTTCGTTCTGGTCGTAAGTGTCGTTGTCCAGCATCGGGCCATTGGCCACATAGAACGCCCAACCGTAGTTGGCACTCAGGAACACGTTGTTCTCCATCGGCAGGCCCTGGCCGGGGATGGCGGCAACGTAGGGCACGATGGTCTTCAACGCAGGATGGTGGTGGCGCGCCGCAGCCCAGGCGGTGAAGCCCTCGTAGCTGCCGCCATACATGGCGACCCGGCCATCGCTCCATGGCTGGTGGCTGATCCAGTCGATGGCCGCGTTGGCGTCCTCGCCATCGTGTTCGTAGGGCGCGATGGTGCCGCTGCCTTGGCCCTTGCCGCGTGCATCGACCACGATGCCGGCGTAGCCATGCGCGGCGGCCAGCAGCATCTTCTGCCGGTTCTTCGGCGGATCGGTGTAGATGGTGAACAGCATTGCCGTCGGCAGAGGTACCGATGCGGCGCGAGGGCGGGCCAGCTGCGCCGACAGCACGACGCCATCGCCAACGGGGATGCGCAACGCGTCGTCGATGGCGAAGCGGCGCTGCTCTTCCGCCGCGACCAGCGGAGGGGCCAGTGCGGCGGCCAGGGTCTGTGCACGCAGTACCGCCCGCAGCCGCAGCAGGTCCAGGGCGACGGCCTCGGCGATGGTCGCGGCACCCGCCTGCGCCGCGATGGCCTGCTCCAGCTGGGCGCGCACTCGGGCCGGCTCAACCGAGAGCGCGGCATCGGCCTGCACCGCGGCGACGTCGTCGAGGGCAGCGAAGGTGCTGTGGAAGGCACGCACATAGGCGGCGTTGTCCCGCTCGCCGGCGGTGGCGAGCAGCAGCATCGGCAGCCAGCGCTGCATCGCCGCGGTGTCGCCGTCGCTTGCCAGCGATGCGCGTACCCGCTGGATCGATTGCCGCGCTTCGGCCGTCTGGCCCATCGCCAGCAGCGCGTGGCCGCGCTGTGCATCGCTCAGGCTGTAGGACTTCAACACGCCCTTGCCGAGGACCTGCAGGGCGGCGTCGACCTGAGCCGGGGAAGCATCGGTGGGCAACGACCACGGCAGATCAGCGGCGGCGGCATGGCCGACAGCAAGGGCCAGCAACAGGCCGGCAAGGATGGTGCGTAGGGCCACGGACGCTTCCTTGGAGGGTGGTGGAACGGCGCATCCACGCATGGCGTGGATCTACCGAAGGCCAACCAATGGTAGCGCCGGGCCGTGCCCGGCGGGAGCCGAGCGCAGGCTCGGCTCTACAAAGAAGCGTTGTCGCTGGGCGGTGGGCTCTGCGCCAGCTCCACCCGCGGCCGGGGCAGGTCGTGCAGTTGCATGAAGCGCGCCGCATCGACCGGGCGGCCGAGCAGGTAGCCCTGCAGGTAATCGCATCCCAGGCGCTCCAGGTAGGCGCGCTGGGCGGCGGTTTCCACGCCTTCGGCGACGATGTCCATGTCCAGCGCATGGCCCAGCGCCACGATGGCCGAGACGATCACCACATCCTCGGCGCTGTGCTCCAGATCGCGCACGAACGCGTGGTCGATCTTGATCTCGGTAGCGGGTAGCCGCTTCAGGTACAGCAGGCTGGAGTAGCCGGTGCCGAAGTCATCGATGGAGATGCCCACGCCCAGCGCCGAGAGCGCCTGCAGCAGGCGCAGGCTGGTATCGGTATCGCGCATCACCGTGCTTTCGGTGATCTCCAGCACCAGGTGGCGCGGGGCAATGTCGTAGCGTTCGATCACTTCACGCACATCCTGCAGCAGGTGCGGCGAACTGAACTGTATCGGCGACAGGTTCACCGACATCGACCAGCCTTCGTGACCGGCGTCATGCCAGCGGCGTAGCTGCAGGCAGGCCTGATCCAGCGCCCAGCGCCCGATGTCGTTGATCGCGCCGCTGCGCTCGGCCAGCCGGATGAAGCGGTCCGGCGGGATCAGGCCATGCTCCGGATGGCGCCAGCGGATCAACGCTTCGGCACCGGCCACCTTCTGCGTGGCTACCTGGATCTTCGGTTGGTAGTGCAGGAACAGCTGCTCGCTGCCAATGGCTCGGCGCAGGTCGGCCAGCAGCCGGAACTGTTGCTCGGCGCTGTCATTCATCCAGTCGGCGAACAGCACGAAGGCGTTGCGTCCGGATTCCTTGGCCTGGTACATCGCTGCATCGGCAAAGGCCATCAGCTGCCGCTCGCTGGCAGCGTGGTCGGGACAGATCGCCACGCCGATGCTGGCGGTCACCTGCAGTTCGTTGTCCGGTAGCAGGGGCCCACTGCCGACCGCCTGTAGGATGCGCCGGGCCAGGGTCGGAAGGTCCTCGTCATGCTCGATGCGCACCACCAATACGAACTCGTCCCCGCCCAGACGGGCCAGCATGTCGTTGGGCCGAAGCAGCTGGCGCGTGCGTTCGGCCACCGCCACCAGCAGTGCATCACCGGCCTGGTGACCATAGGCATCGTTGACCTGCTTGAAGCCATCCAGGTCCATGAACATCACTGCGAATCGGCTGCCGCCCTGTTCGGCCTCGGCCAGTGCCTGCACGATCCGACGCTGCAGCAGCAGGCGGTTGGGCAGGCGGGTGAGCGGGTCGTGCAGTGCAGCCTGGGTCAGTTCCTGCTGTGCGTCGGTCAGCGAGGTGCTCAACAGGGAATTGCGCAGGCGCAGCAGCTGCGCCCCCACCCGCTGGTCCAGCCAGGACACCACCAGCACCACGGCCAGGATTGCGACGGTCAGTACCACCACCAGCATCGCCAGCCATTCGCTCTGCAGGCCATCGCCGACCGCCGCGCCACAGATGCTGCCTTCCGGAAAACGTGCGGCGGCCATGCCGGTGTAGTGCATGCCGACGATCGCCAGCCCGAGCAGGCCGGCCGCTGCCAGGCGGTCGCCGACACGGGTGCGCTGCGCACGCAGGCGGAACGCCACATACAGGGCCGTCCACGACGCAGCGACTGCCACCATCAGTGAAAACAGCAGCCAGCCCGGGTCATAGTCGATGCCCGGCTGCATGCGCATTGCGGCCATACCAACGTAATGCATGCCGGCGATGCCGGTACCCATCAACAGTGCGCCGCCAGCCAGGCGCGGATGCGGCAGGGTGCGCAGCGAGACCAGCCACAGTGCGAACACTGACGAGGCGATGGCCAGGGCCAGGGAGAGCAGGGTGATGGGCAGGTCGTAGCCGAGCGGAATGGGTAGGTCGAAGGCGAGCATGCCGATGAAATGCATCGACCAGATGCCCAGGCCCATGGCGAAGCCGCCGCCCAGCCGCCACCACCACGCCGCGCCCTTGCCGGGTGCGGTGACCGTGCGCCCGGCCATTGCCAGCGCAGTGTACGAAGCCATCACGGCAACCAGCAGCGATATCGCCACCAGCCACGGGTTGTACGTGCCTACCAGCATTCGTCAGTCTCCCGGACCTGCCTGTCGACGGAAACCACGGTGGGGCATGCATGAGGCAGGCCGACGCCGGGCGGCGGCCACGTGCGGCATCCCCCCGGTTGCCGCGCATTCACTCTAACGCGCGGACCCGGGGGAAGGGCAAGCAGTAAAACGTGAAATTGCGCCCGTGTAGAGCCGAGCCCATGCTCGGCTGCCGCTCCCGCCGAAGACAGCCGAGCATGGGCTCGGCTCTACAGAAACAAAGGCATGGCAAGCAGTAAAACGTGATGATCAGGTCAGTGTGTGACCGCGTCCGCAGCTTGGAAGGCGGCATCGAACAGGCGCTGTACCGGCGGGCCCATTTCCCCTGCCAGCAGGGCCAGCAGGAACAGGCCCAGCAGCAGCGAGACCGGCAGGCCCAGCTGGATCGGGTTCAGCGCCGGGGCCGCACGGGCCAGCACGCCAAACGCCAGGTTGACCGCCAGCATCGCCACCGTCAGCGGGATCGCCAGGGTCAGTGCGCCGCGCAGTACGGTCAGCAGGAAGGTCGGGGCGATGCTGAAGAAGGCGTGCGGGTCGGGCAGCGGCGCGCCGATCGGCAGCGCCCGGTAGCTGTCCACCACCAGTGAGATCAGCGCCAGGTGCCCGTTGGCGGTGAAGAACAGCAGGCCGAACAGCAGATAGAACCACTGGCCGATCACGCCCGAGGTGCCGCCACGCAGTGGATCACTCATCTGCGCGAAGGCCAGGCCAGTTCCCTGGGCAATCAGTTCGCCGGCCATCGCGCCGGCTTCGAACACCAGCCGTAGCAGGAAGCCGATGGATACGCCGATGGCCAGTTCGCGGGCGATGGTCAGGACCGTGGCGGCATCGAAACCGGTCCAGTCCGGTACTGGCGGCAGCAACGGCGCCAATGCGATGGCCAGGGTGCCGGCCAGGATCACACGGATCCGTGCCGGCACCGCGCGGGTGCCGACCATCGGCATGGCCATGGCCACGGCACCGATGCGCAGCATGGTCCACAGCACGGTGCCGATCATGCCGAAGGCCTGCAGGCCGTCGGCTGCCATCTGGGTGGCGGCGTCCATCGAAGCGCGTGTCCTAGCCGATCAGGTGTGGAATGCGCTGGAACAGCAGCGTGGTGAACTCCACCAGGTGGCCGATCAGCAGGCTGCCCAGCGCGAACAGCACCGCGGTCAGTGCCGCCGCCTTGGCGACGAAGGCGATGGTCGGTTCATTGAGCTGGGTCGCGGCCTGCACCACGCCCACCACCACGCCCACCACCAGCACGGTGAGCAGCAGCGGGCCGGCCACCCACAATACGGTGATCAGGCCGCCACGCAGTTCGGTCAAGGCAAGTTCGGGAGACATTCGGATTCCATCTGCTTATGTAGAGTCGAGCCATGCTCGACTGCCTTTCGATCACGCCGGATTGAAGCTCGCCGCCAACGTACCCACGGTCAGCACCCAGCCATCCACCAGCACGAACAGCAGGATCTTGAACGGTGCTGACACCAGCATCGGCGACAGCATCATCATGCCCATCGACATCAGCACGCTGGCCACGACCAGGTCGATGATCACGAACGGGATGAAGATCAGGAAGCCGATCTCGAAAGCGGTCTTCAGCTCGCTGGTGACGAACGAGGCGACCAGCACCGGGAACGGGATCGCATCGGGACTGGCGTAGGTGCCGTGCCCGGCGATGCCGGCGAAGGTCATCAGGTCGGTCTCGCGGATCTGCGCCAGCATGAAGGCGCGCAGCGGCGAGGTGGTCAGCGTCCAGGCGGTCTGGAAGTCGATCTCGCCATTGAGATAGGGCGCCATGCCGGTGCTCCAGGCCTTGTCCCAGGTTGGCAGCATGATCATTGCGGTCAGGAACAGCGCCAGGCCCAGCAGCACCTGGTTGGACGGCGTCTGGCCGGTGCCCAGCGCCTGGCGCAGCAGGCCCAGCACGATGATGATGCGGGTGAACGAGGTCAGCACCAGCAGCATCGACGGGATCAGGGTGATCGCCGTCATCAGCAGCAGGGTCTGCAGCGGCAGGCTGACCGGCGCACCGCCGATCTTGCCGACGTTGATATCCGGCAGCGGCGTGGTCGGTGCGCCGGGCGCAGCGAACGCCAGTGCCGGCAACAGGCACAGGGCAAGCAACAGCAGCCACGGTATCAGGGTGGCAAGACGGGTACGGGTGACACGCATGTCAGGGGTCCTTGCGCAGCCGCTGCTGCAGCAGCTGGGCGAAATTCGGCAGGTTCTTGAAGTCCGGCACGCGCACCGGTGCCGGCGGCGGCAGCGGTTCGGGCAGGGTATGCAGGGTGTTGATGCCGCCGGCGGTGACGCCCAGCAGCAGTTGCTGGCCATTGACCTCGACCACCACCACGCGTTCCTTGGCGCCGACACTGAGGCTGGCCACCAGCTTCATGCCTTCGGCCGGGCGGAAGCCGCTGCCGGGCATGCGCTTGAGCAGCCAGCCGAGGCCGATGACCAGGGCCAGCACGGCCAGCAGCGCCAGCACCGCACCGAACAGGCTCGGTGCGGCGGCCGCATGCTGGCCGACCTGCGGGCCAACCGGGGCGGCGGCCTTGCCGACCGCCAGCAGGGTGGAGGCCAGCAGGCTCAACGCAGTCTCCGGATCCGCTCACTTGGGCTGACCACATCGGTCAGGCGCACGCCGAAGCGGTCATTGATCACCACGACTTCGCCATGGGCGATCAGGGTGCCGTTGACGAACACATCCAGGGATTCGCCGGCACCCCGTTCCAGTTCCACCACCGAACCCTGGTTGAGCTGCAGCAGGTTGCGGATCGGCAGGCGGGCGCGACCGACTTCCAGCGACAGGGTCACCGGCACGTCCAGGATCACGTCCAGGTTCAGGTCCGGACCGTTCGCCTCATCGGCCTGCAGGCTGCTGAACTGGGCCGGGGTCGGTTCGAGGGCGTCGATATCGTTCATTGCGGGTCTTCCTGGATGACGGGTGCGCGCGGGCGGGTGCCCGGCGGATGGGTAGCGGTGATCTTCACGGCGTTCATGCCGTTGGCGATGCCGAACTCGCCGGTGAACACGGGAATGTTCTCCACGCACAGCGGCACCTGCGGGCTGAGTTCGATCGGCAGGATGTCGCCGACCTTCAGCTGGGTCAGGTCGCGCAGGGTCATGCGCTTGCTGGCCAGCACGCTGGACAGGGTGACTTCGGCGATGTTGAGCTGTTCGCGCAGTGTCTGGCCCCAGCTCTCGTCGCGATCATTGCGGTCGCTCTGGATGCCGGCGTCGAGCAGCTCGCGGATCGGCTCCAGCATCGAATACGGCAGGGTCACGTGGATGTCGCCGCCACCGCCGTCGAGCTCGACGTGCAGGCGGCACACCACCACGTACTCGCGCGGCGTCACGATGTTGGCGAAGTGCGGGTTGATCTCCGAGTTGATGTACTCGAAGTCGACATCCATCACCGGTGCCCACGCCTCGCGCAGGTCGGCGAAGGTCTGCTTCAGCAGCAGGTGGATCACCCGCATTTCGGTAGCGGTGAACTCGCGGCCTTCGATGCGGGTGGGGTAGCGCCCGTCACCACCGAAGAAGTTGTCGACGATGGCGAACACCAGGGTCGGTTCGAACACGATCAGGCCGGTGCCGCGCAGTGGCTTGAAGCGGATCAGGTTCAGGTTGGTCGGCACATACAGCGAGTGCATGTAATCGTTGAACTTGATCAGCTCGATGCCGCGCACGGACAGTTCGGCCGAACGCCGGATCAGGTTGAACAGGCCGATCCGCCACAGGCGCGCGAAACGCTCGTGGACCATTTCCAGGGTCGGCATGCGACCGCGGATGATGCGGTCCTGGCTGGCGAAATCGTACGAACGGGCCTCGCCGGAGGGCGGTTCCGGATCGGTCTCGACCGCGCCACTGTCCACGCCGTGGAGCAGGGCATCAATCTCGTCCTGGGACAGCAGGTCATTCATCGGTGGGCCCTTACTGGGTCACGAAGCTGGTGAACAGCAGATCGTCGGCGCCGTTGCTGCCGGTCTCGGCCTTGAGCACCTTCTGCACCTCGGCCAGCGAGGCGGCCTGCAGCTTCTGCTTGCCGGCGACGTCGGCGATCTGATCGGGGCTGACCTGCGAGAACAGCATCAGCAGGCGTGCGCGGATGGCCGGCGCATGGGTCTTGATCGCTTCCAGCGCGGCCGGGTCACGGGTCATCAGCTGTACTTCCAGCTGCAGGTAGCGCGGACCGTCGACCGGGCCGTTGAGGTTGACCACGAACGCAGGGTCCAGCGCGAAGTACTGCGCCGGTGCCGGAGTGCTGGCCTTCTTCGGGGCCTGCGCGGTCTTCTCTTCGTGCTTGGACTGGGTGAAGAACCAGACGCCGCCACCAGCGGCAGCGGCGGCCAATACGGCCACCAGTGCGGTGATCAGGATCGGACTACGCGGCTTGGCGGCCTTGTCCTTCTCGGCGGTCTTCTTGGTTTTGTCAGCGGCTGCGGCCACGGGGTGAAGCTCCTGAGGGTTGCTTCACCGGGATATGCAAGGGGTGTGCCGGAGCCGGGGCAGAGGGGGGCGACGGAATTCCGTCAGGGTGCCGGTGGGGCCGTGCGGAGCAAGCTCCGCACCCACCAACGCGATACTGGCAGGTGCCGACCACACCGCTCTGGTGGGTGCCAATCTTGGTTGGCACACCTGTCAGGCGTATGCGTCCAGCAACCCGCGCTGGCGGATCAACTGCGCGGACGACAGGCTGGCGTCGCCTGGCGACGGTTCTCCGTCACCTGCCATGCCGCCACCACCGGCCTGGCCCGACGCATTGCCGTCACCACCGGGGGCCTGGTGGCCGACATCGGCATGAGCCAGCTGGAAGCCCTGCTCGCCGAGAAGTTCGCGCAGGCGCGGCAGGCTGCTTTCCAGTGCCTGGCGTACATCCACGTGCGGGCTGCTGAAGCTGGCATGCACCTTGTCGCCGTTCAACTGCAGGCGCACGTCGACCGGGCCCATGTCGTCCGGACTCAGCCGGATGTGGGCATGGCCGATCTTCTGGTCGGCCAGCCAGCCAAGGCGCGCACCAATTGCCTGGTCGAAACCATCGTCGCCGAGCACCGGCTTCGGTGTCGGTTCGCCATTGAAGATGGCATTGCCCGTGGCCAGCGCGGCCTTCAGATCCTGCACAGCCGCGTTGCCCGGTGCATGCAGCAGCGGCGCCGTGGCGCGGTCGCCGATGAGGGTTGCGTCGCTGCCTTCACCGCGCTCGCCGCGCTTGCCGGGCAGCACCAGCTCAGGCAACGGCAGAGTGGTCGCCTGGTCGGCCCCATTGGGGGCGTCGCCTTCGGCGGTGGCCGTAGCGGTCGCCGCTGCTGTGGAGGGCAGGGCTGCTGCGACCGGCAGTGCAGCGGGCGAGGCCAGTGCGTTGCCGTCTGCATCGGTGGCCGTCGCCACTGCTGGCAGAGCGGCGGCAGGATCGGCAGGTGTCGGTACCGCCAGTACCAGTCCTGCCAGGCCGAGCGGCGGCCATGGGGCTTCCTCGGTCGTCGCCGAGGCGTCCTTTTCGGCAGCGGGCCTGGCCTGCGCTGTGGGCACCGTCGCTGCGGTCTCTTCGGGTACGGCAGCGCTGTCCGGCCTGCGCTCGGCGCTGGACTGGCCATTGCTGTCGGATGCCGGCCCCTGTGCAGGCGACGTGGGCATGTTCGAGGGCCTGGAGGATCCATCGGCGCCCGGCGCACCACCCTGCAGCAGCTGGCTGAAATCCTTGCTGCCGTCACTGCGTGATGCGCGCGCTGGGCCGCTGCCGGCGTTCTGCGACTGTGCGTTGGCGCTGCTGGCGAGCGGGGCGGGCATCACGAGCGGCCTCCCTGCTCGGCGCCGTCCTGGTCTTCGGTCTGTACCAGGCGGGCGCGGCGGGCACCGATGTCGTCCATCTCGCGCTGGTCGCGGCGGTCCGTCACCACCTTCTCCTGTGCGCGGTAGCTGGCGGCCAGTTGTTCCAGCACGGCCTTGTCACGGCTGGCCAGGATCAGGCGGGCGCGCTCGGCTTCCACCTTCTCGCGGTTGCCATTGACCGTGGCCTGCTGCTGTTCGACCGCACTGTCGAGGCGGTCGAGAAACGCACGCCGGTTCAGCAGCTGTGCCGGGCTGGTCGCCGCCATCTGCGCATTCGCATACTCCTCGGCGTAGCGGCGCAGTTCGTCCAGTCGCGACAGATGGGTATCGAGCACGCGCTGGCGTTCGGCCAGATCGCGGGCCACCGCGTCCTCGTGTTCCTGGGCCCGCTTGAGCAGGGGATCGATGCGCTTGGACTGGTTCATGGCTTAACTCTCTTGTTCCACCAGGCGCTGCAGCGCCGCCTGGCTGTGCGGGAGATCTGCGGCCTTGGCAACGTCCTGGCCGAGGAACTCCATGATTTCCGGCCAGCGTTCCAGGGCTTCGTCGGTGGCCGCGTCGTTGCCGCGCTGGTAGGCACCGATGGCGATCAGGTCGCGGTTGGCCGAGTAGGCCGAGACCAGTCGCTTCAATTTGCGGATGCGCAGGCGCCACGGCTCGTCGGCGATTTCCGTGACCACGCGGCTGACCGACGATTCGACATCGATGGCCGGGTACAGGCCGCTGTCGGCTACGCGCCGCGAGAGCAGGATGTGGCCGTCGAGGATCGCGCGCGCTGCATCGGCGATCGGATCCTGAGGATCATCGCCTTCGGTCAGCACCGTGTAGAACGCGGTGATCGAACCACGCCCCTTGGCGCCGTTGCCAGCGCGTTCGACCAGTGCCGGCAGCTTGGCGAACACCGACGGTGGGTAACCGCGGGTGGTGGGCGGCTCGCCGACCGACAGGCCGATCTCGCGCTGCGCCTGGGCGAAGCGCGTCAGCGAGTCCATCAGCAGCAGCACGTTCAGGCCCTGGTCGCGAAACCATTCGGCGATGGCGGTAGCGCGGTAGGCACCGTGCAGGCGTGCCAGCGGCGGCCGGTCGGCGGGACTGGCCACCACCACGGCGCGGCGCAGGCCTTCCTCGCCCAGCGTGGTTTCGACGAAATCACGGACTTCGCGGCCACGCTCACCGATCAGGCCGACCACGATCACGTCGGCGGCGGTGTAGCGGGTCATCATGCCCAGCAGCGTCGACTTGCCGACGCCGGAACCGGCGAACAGGCCGACACGTTGGCCGCGGCCGATCGGCAGCAGTGCGTTGATCGCGCGCACGCCCACGTCCAGCGGCTGGGTGATCGGTTCACGTGCCAGCGGATTGATCGAAACGCCGGCCATGCCGACATGGCCTTCGGCGCGGATCGGGCCCTTGCCGTCCAGCGGCACGCCGTCGCTGTCGATGACGCGGCCGAGCAGGCCTTCGCCCACTTCCACGCCACCGCGGCGCGCCGACGGCACCACGCGGGCGTTGGGCAGCAGGCCGTGCAGTTCGGCGCTGGGCATCAGGTAGGTGCGCTCGCCGGCGAAGCCGACCACTTCGGCATCGACCCAGCCACCATCGACCACCTCCACCTTGCAGCTCGCGCCCAGCGGTGCCTCGCAGCCAACTGCTTCCAGGGTGAGCCCGACCGCGCGGCGCAGCACGCCTTCGCGGATCAGGCCACGGCCATGGGCGGTATCCACGCGTAGGCCATCGAGCCGACGGGCCAGGCGCAGGTTGCGGGCCATGGCCCAGTCGGCCGGTGGCGGCGTTGGCTGCGGATCGGGGTTCATGCATTGGCTCCGGTCTGGCGGATCACCGCGTCGAGCGCGCCTCGCAGGCGGGCTTCCAGGGTGCCGTCGATGCGCACGGCTTCGGCGTGCACGCGAAGATCGCCGCGGCTCAGGCTGGTGTCTGGCACCAGGCGCTGTTGTGGCGGCAGGCTCAACAGCGGGGCGAGGGCAGCGATGTCGTCCGGGTGCAGTCGCACTTCGACCTCGCGGGTGCTGCCACCCACCGCGTCGATCGCCTCACCGACCAGCTGTGCCAGCAGTGCCGGGTCAGCTTCGTAGGCGCGGCCGACCAGCGCGCCAGCGATGCGTACCGCCAGCTCGCCCAGTGCGCCGACCACTTCGTTCTCCAGACGCACCAGCGGTCGGCTGAAGTTGTCGAGGATGCCCTCGATCTGCGCGGCGAGGCGACGCACCTCCGCCTGTCCCTGGCCGTAACCTTCGCTATGGCCGTGCTGGAAGCCTTCCTTCTCGGCGCTGTCCTGGATGGCCTGGATTTCCTCCAGAGTCGGTAGCTGCAGCGGCGGCTCGGGTTCGTGTTCCGGGTCCGGCTCGGTGAGTTCGAACGCATCCTCCTGATCCAGCACCGGTTCGGGCTGGGCCAGCAGGTCCGGGGCAAGCCAGCGCACGACGTTGCTCACAGCATGGCCTCCGCGCTGCCACCAATGGTGACGGTGCCTTCATCGGCCATGCGCTTGACGATGGCCAGGATCTCGCGCTGCGCGCCTTCCACGTCGGACAGGCGCACCGGGCCACGGGCTTCCATGTCTTCCAGCAGGATCTCGGCCGCGCGCTGCGACATGTTGCGGGTGATCTTGTCGCGTACCTTGATGTCGGCACCGCGCAGGGCCAGGCCCAGGCGCTCGCCGCTCACTTCGCGCAGCACCAGCTGCATTTCGCGGTCGTCCAGGTCCACCAGGTCGTCGAACACGAACATCAGGTCCTGGATGCGGTTGCTCAGCGGCGCATCGATGCGGGCGATTTCGCCCAGGATCGCCTGGTCCTGGCCGCTGTCCATGAAGTTCAGGATGTTGGCCGCGCACTGCACGCCGCCGATGTTGGACGACTTCAGGTTCTGGTTGCCGGCGAACTGGCGCTCCATGATCTCGTTGAGTTCGTTGAGCGCGTTCGGCGGAATGCCGTCGAGGGTGGCGATGCGCAGCAGCACGTCCACGCGGGTACGGTCCGGCAGCAGCTTCAGCGCGTCGGCGGCCTGGTCGGTTTCGAGGTGCGCCATCACGATGGCGATGATCTGCGGGTGCTCGTTGCGCACCAGATCGGCCACCGCGCGTGGGTCCATCCACTTCAGCGCGTCCAGGCCGGTGGTGTTGCGGCCGAGCAGGATGCGGTCGATCAGATTGCCGGCCTTCTCGCTGCCCAGCGCCTGCACCAGCATGTTGCGGATGTAGTCGTCCGAGCCCACGCCCAGCGAGGTCTTCGAGCCGAGCTCCTGGCCGAACTGGTCCATCACCCGTTCCACCTGTTCGCGGGTGATGTCGGTCATGGTGGCCATGGCGATGCCGATCTTCTGCACCTCCTTGGGTTCCATGTGGCGCAGCACTTCGGCTGCGTCCAGCTCACCCAGGGACAGCAGCAGCACGGCCGCGCGCTGTACGCCGGTCAGTTGTGCCTCAGTCATTGGCCACCCAGCCCTTGACCACCTGGGCCACGCGCTTGGAGTCGGTCTTCACGGCTTCACGCGCCATCCGCAGTCGTTCCTCATATGAATCCACCGGCAGGGCCAGTGCATCCGGCCCGCCCAGGCTGGCCCGGTCGGCGCCCAGCGCCGGCAGCGGCATGCCATCGTCATCGACCAGCTGCACGTCCGCGGTGTGCGGTTCCAGTGCCTGCTCGTCGTTCTTCCTGTTCTGGCCGGTGATCGCACGCAATGCCGGGCGCAGCACGCCGAACAGCAATGCCAGTACCACCACGGCACCCAGCAGCATGCGGCCGGCATCGTGCACCCACGGCAGCTCCCACCAGGCCGGTCCTTCGACCGGCGTGGTATCGCGCACGAACGGGGCGTTCATCACCGACACGGTATCGCCACGCTCGGCATTGAAACCGACGGCCTGCTTGACCAGTGCCTCGACGCGGGTCAGTTCGGCCGCCGACAGCGGCTGCGGGCTGACCTTGCCGTTGGCACCGGCGCGCGGCACGTTGTCCACCAGTACCGCCACCGAGACGCGCTTGATGCGGCCCGCCGGCTGGCGGGTGTGCTGCAGGGTGCGGTCCAGCTCGTAGTTGCGGGTCGCGTTCTTGCTGCTTTCGGTCGGGGTCTGCGCGGTGGGCGGGGCGGCCTGCTGGCCCGGCGGGCTGTTGCTGGTCGCACCCGGCACGCCCTGCGGGCCCGGGGTGCTGGTGGTGTTCTCGCTCATCTGCTCGCTGCGCAGCTTCTGCGGTTCACCGTTGTAGAGCTCACGGGCTTCCTCGGTTACCGAGAAATCCATGTCCACGCTCACTTCCGGATTGACGCGGCCAGGACCGGTCATCGGCTCCAGCAGCTCGCGGATGCGCTGGTTGAACGAGGTTTCCTGGCGGCGCACCTGCTCGAACTGGGCAGCGTTGACCGCCGCCTCACTGTTCGGGTCACTGACGCTGAGCATGCGCCCGCTCTGGTCGACCACGGTCACCCGTTCCGGGGCGAGATCCGGGATGCTGGCCGCGACCATGTGCACGATGGCGTCCACCTGGCTGCGTTCCAGCTGCTGGCCGCCACGCAGTTCCAGGGTCACCGAGGCGCTGGCCACGTCACGCTGGCGGGTGAAGGCGCTGGGCTTGGGAATGGCCAGGTGCACGCGCGAATCGCGCACCGGGCGCAGCGTGTTGATGGTGCGCGACAGCTCGGTTTCCAGCGCATGCTGGTAGCGCGCGCTTTCGACGAACTGGCTGACGCCGAAGCCGGGGTCGCGCTCCATCAGCTCGAAGCCGAGCTTGCCGCTGTCGGTCAGGCCGGAGCCGGCCAGCTTCAGGCGCGCGTCGTGCAGGTTCTTTTCCGGCACGGTGATGCCGCCGGTGGCCGCGTCGAGCGCGAACGGAATCTGCGCGGCGCGCAGCAGGTCGGTCGCTTCAGCGGTCGCCTTCTGGTCCAGGCCCGTGTACAGCGGGACCATGCCGGGCTTCTGCGACCAGAAGAACACGGACAGGCCTGCCGCCACCGCCACCGCGATCATCGCCATCAGGCCCAGCCGACGGGTGATCTGCAGACTCTGCAGGCGGTCGAACCATTGCCCGGCCTTTTCGGCGTTCAGGCTGTCCTTGGAGAGCGTCAGTGCCATGCGTCTCTATTCCTTACAGCGGCATGTTCATCACGTCCTGGTAAGCCTGGACGAGACGGTTGCGGACTTCCACGGTGGCGCGGAAGGCGATCTGGGACTGCTGCGAGGCGACCATCACCTTGGCCAGGTCGGCGCTGGGGTCGCCCATTTCGAAGGCCTTGGCCAGCGCGCCGGATTTCTGTTGCGCATCGTTGACGCCGGCAATCGCACCACGCAGGGTTTCGGTGAAGCTGGCCGGCTGGGCCTGCGGTGCGTCCAGCACCGTGCCCGGCAGGGCGTTGCTGCGCGGCGTTTCGCCCAGCGGGTTGAGCGCCGGCTGTCCCATCTGGGTCTGATAGGAGCGGATCTGCGAAAGGATCGAAGTGACGGAGTGGGACATCTGCAACGGTTCCAGAAACAGGGATGGGGTTGTCTGCTGGAGCCAGTGCAAGTGCCGTGCCGAAACCGGTTTTCGATTCAGTGAAGTGAGGGTTGGGGGGGCTGGCAGGGCTGCGCCCTGCACCCGCCGAAGCAACGGCAAAGGCCGGAGCAACGGCAGAAGCTGGATTCCTGAGGTTGGCGGGGTGGGTCCGGTGGCGGGGGACGCCGTAAACCCGTCCTTGGGGGCTTGGCCGCGGCATCCATGCCGCGGACACCCCCGCAACCGGACCCACCCCGCCTTCGACAGTTTCCCGCTGCTGTCAGAGCGGCATGAGCTGCTCTTGGTGGGTGTCGACCTTGGTCGACACGCTTGATCCACGGCATGGATAGATAGATGGCGCGTTTCTGGGCTGTGACGCGCCATTTAACCGGCGTCGGTTTTCTGGCCTACGGCTGCGGTGTCCAGCGGGCGGCGTTCTGGCGCTGCAGATGCGCAGGGATCCGACTCCGGGTTCTGGAAGCACGAACGCCCGGGCAAGCCCAGGCGTTCGTGCCCCCTTCATGCGGGTAGCGCGCTTCAGCCGGCCAGTTCGGCCTGCTCGCGCTCGATGCCGTACTTGCGCAGCTTTTCCACCAGGGTGGTGCGGCGCAGGCCGAGCAGCTGGGCGGCGTGGGCGACGACACCTTGGGTGCGTTCCAGTGCTTCGTTGATCAGGCCCAGTTCGATGTTGGCCATGTGGTTGCGCAGGTCCAGGCCGTCGTCGGGCAGTGCGGCAGGAGCCGTTGCGCGGTTGACGGCGATACCGTGTTCCAGTGCCGGTTGGCTGCCGCCGCCCGGGGTATGGAACGAGAAGCTGCGCAGGTCGAGGCGTTCTTCACTGGTGGCCGGCTGCGTCGGCGCCGGTGCGGTCACCGCCGCCAGTGCGGCGTCACCACGGTAGCGGGCCGGCAGATCCTGCACGCGCACCGAACCACCCGGGTGCAGCACGGCCAGGCGCTCGACCAGATTGGTCAGTTCGCGCACGTTGCCCGGCCATTCGTAGCCGGCCAGGGCCTGCAGCGCCTCGGCGGTGAAGCGCACTTCGCCACGGCCGGTACGCGCCAGCTGCGCGGCGATGGTTTCCACCAGTGCCGGCAGGTCCTCGCGACGCTCGCGCAGGGCGGGCACGTCGATCGGGAACACGTTGAGGCGATAGAACAGATCCTCGCGGAACTTGCCTTCGGCGATGCGCGTTTCCAGATCGCGGTGGGTCGCGGCCACGACGCGCACGTTGCAGCGGATGGTCTGGTTGCCGCCGACGCGCTCGAAGCTGCGTTCCTGCAGCACGCGCAGCAGCTTCACCTGCATCGGCAGGCTCATGTCGCCGATTTCGTCGAGCAGCAGGGTGCCGCCCTCGGCCATTTCGAAACGTCCCTTGCGCGCGGTCAGCGCGCCAGTGAAGGCACCCTTTTCGTGGCCGAACAGTTCGCTTTCCAGCAGGTCCGCCGGAATAGCGCCGCAGTTGATCGCCACGAACGGGCCATCACGGCGCGGCGAACGCTGGTGGATCGCACGCGACACGACTTCCTTGCCGGTACCGGATTCGCCCAGCACCAGTACGGTGGTATCGAACGCGGCGACCTGCTCGATCATGGTGCGCAACGCAGTCACCGCCGGGCCGTTGCCGGTCGGGCCTTGCTCCTGCGCGGCGCCGGCCTGGTGCTCGGCGTCCAGGCGCTTGAGGCTGGCGCGTCGCAGCAGAGCTTCCATCTGCGCATGGCGCAGCGGCGTTTCCAGTGGCCAGATGTTGGCTTCGTGCAGGCCGTGCTGGCGGGCAAACGTTACCCCGTCACCATCGGCCAGCAGCACCGGCGGTGGCAGGCTGCTGCCGCCCAGCCAGTTGTAGAGTGCGGTGCTGGCGGCGTTGTCGTCCAGGCTGCCGACGATCACGGCCATCCAGTCGTTCTGGCGCTGGCGACCCAGGTCGAAGTCGGCCGCGTCGGAGACCCAGCGCGGGTTGAAGTCCATGAATTCCAGCAGGGCAACGGTGCGCTCTGCGCGCACGGCGTCGTTGTCCAGCACCAGGATGCGCGATTCGCTCACGATCGATCCTCCCTGAGGCCTTCCAGGATCGGCATGACTTCCTGGATGTAGGACAGCTTGCTGACAAAATTGTCGGCGCCAGCGCGCAGCGCGTGTTCGCGGTGCTCGGCGTCGTCGAAGTGGCTGGCGATCACGATGTACGGTGCATCGTCCTGCGACTTGATCAGGCGGGTGGCCTGCAGGCCACCCATCTCCGGCATGGCCAGATCCATCAATACGACCTGCGGGCGCAGCGTTTCCGAACGCTCGATCGCTTCCAGGCCGTTGCCGGCACTGCCGACGATCTGCAGCCAGTCGATCTTGCGGAAATGGCGCATCGCCGCATTGATGAAGCCCTCGTGGTCATCGACCAACAGGACCGTGAGCTTGTTCATGTCCAACATCCTTTTCAGCCCACCCGGGCCAGCTGCGGTTGCCTGGCGCCAAGCCGGCGCCGTTCACGGGCCGGGGCGATGTCCAGTTGTTCTCGGTATTTTGCGACGGTTCGGCGGGCAATGTTCACCCCCTGGCGCGACAGCAGGCCGGCGATGGCCTCGTCGGCCAGCGGCCGGCCGGCCGGTTCGGCGTCGATCAGGCGGCGGACCATGGCCTTCACGGCCTGGCCGGAGACGCTGGCGCCTTCCAGGCGCACGGCGAAGAAGTGCTTCAGTTCGAAGGTGCCGCGCGGGGTCTGCAGGAACTTGCCGGTGGTGATGCGCGAGACGGTGGACTCGTGCATGCCGATTTCCTCGGCCACTTCCTTCAGGGTCAGCGGCGCCATGGCTTCCTCGCCTCGCACCAGGAACGCGGCCTGGCGCTCGACGATCACCCGCGCGGTGCGCAGCAGGGTGTCGTAGCGCATCGACAGGCCGCGGCTGAACCAGCGCGCTTCCTGCAGCATTTCGCGCAGTGCCGGTGCGGCCTCGCTGGTCTCGGCCAAGGTCTGTTCGTACTGGCTGTTGATCGAGACCCGGCGGCTGGTGGCCGGGTTCAGTGCCACCTTCCACTGGTCGTCGGCGTGCCAGGCGACCACGTCCGGTACCACCACGGCATTGCGTTCGGGCAGCAGGCTGTCACCCGGGCGCGGCTGCAGCGACAGGATCAGGCGCACGGCTTCGCGCATGTCGTCGATCTCGGCGTCGTGCAGGCGGGCGAGGGCCGGGTAGTCGTGTGCGGCCAGTGCTTCGAGTGCGCCGTCGAGAATGCGGGTAGCCAGGTGGCGGGCGGGAACCGCGCCATGCAGGCTGCGCAGCTGCGCCTGCAGGCCTTCGCGCAGGTCCTGCGCAGCCATGCCGGCGGGCTCACCGTGCAGCAGCTGCTGGCGGATGGCTTCGACGCCGTCGGCGGCGATATCGAACTGGGCGCTGGCCAGCAACTGCAGCTGGTCCAGCGGTGCCTGCAGGTAGCCGGCCTCGTCGCAGTGATCGAGCCAGAACGCGGCCACCGCCAGTTCGCGGTCGTCCATGTCCAGCGACAGGCGCTGCAGCACACACAGCTGTGGGTCGGTCGATTCGCCGGCAGCGATGCGCGCCATGCGGTCGTCGTCGCCGTCCTGCCAGCTGGCGCCGGCCACGTCCCACATCGAAGACTCCGGCAGCTCGTCGAAGGCGGCGGTGTCCATCGTGGTGGCGCTGGCCTCGGTGGCATCGGCTGCGGGCGCTTCGGCCTCTTCGATCTCCAGCAGCGGATTGGAGTCCAGCAGGCGCTGGATCTCCTGTTCCAGGTGCAGGCCATCGAGCTGCAGCAGCCGGATCGACTGCAGCAACTGCGGGGTAAGGTGAAGTTGTTGGCCCAGCTGGGTCGAGAGTGCAGCCTTCATCGTGGTTCCCCGGCACCGCTCCCCGGCGCCTTGTGGAACGCATCTTGCTTTTGATCCGGCGGGGGCGGAATCAGGGGGTTCCTGAGGGGCTTCGTGAATGTCCTGACAGGATGTAGGGGCATTCCCTACATTGGCGCGGAATGTTGACGATGATCGCCGCTAAGTGGCTGATTTCCGGTGTGGGTGCCGGGTTGATCGGGCTGCGCCGTGTACGGATTCCTGTCGGGGCGTGTCAGGGTGACGGAAATTCGTCGTCAGTGCGGGCCTGGCACGGGTCAGATCCTCTTCCCCTGGAAAGGGATCCGCCCCCTTCTCAGGGGATCATTCCAGCTCGTGCTGGTGGCGCGCGGCGAGCAGCAGCAGATCGTTGGCGCGGCGGCAGCCGAGCGACTCCATCATGCGTGCGCGGTGGGTCTCCACCGTCTTGACGCTGATGCCGAGGTCGGCGGCGATCTCCTTGTTGCTCTCACCCTTGCCGATGCGGCGCAGGATCTCACGCTGGCGTGGCGACAGCGCGGCGATGCCGGTGGGTTTCTCGCGGCCGAGCATCGGTGCCAGCATCTTGGCGGAGATCTGCGGGCTCAGGAACACCTGGCCGGCGTGCGCGGCACGCAGCGCCAGTTCCAGCTCCTGCGGCGCCGCATCCTTGACCACGAACCCGACCGCACCGCGATCGAGCGCATCGCGCACGTGCGCGGCGTCGTCGTGCATGGTCATCATCACCACCCGCGTGCCGGGAGCGCGCAGGCGGATGTCACTGAGGGCTTCCAGGCCGGTGCGGCCGGGCAGCGACAGATCCATCAGCACCACATCCGGTGCGTGCTGCAGGGCCAGCTGCAGTGCCTGTTCGGCGTTGCTGGCCTCGGCGACGAGCTGCACGTCGGCAAACCCCTGCAGCAGCCGCGCCAGGCCGGCGCGGACGAGGGTGTGATCGTCGACGATGAGAACTCGCACAGGCACGCAACAGATCCGTGTAGGGGAGTCCACCTTAACTTAGCTGAACGGGCGCGCCAAGGCTTGCCCATCCGCCGCCATGGTGGCAGGTTTCAGCGGGCGCGGCGTGCTTCGGCCACCTGGCGGCGATGCAGGCGGAACAGATGCCGCTCCATCGCCATTTCCAGGCCATCGCCGAGGCGCTGGAAACGCAGCCACAGGTAGTGGCCACCGCCGCCGTCGGCCGCTTCGGCGATCACTTCCACGGGCAGGTCGATATGGTCGGGCAGCCAGTCGCTCGGCTGCAGGCGCACCACGCCGGCCTGGCCGGTGCTGGCACCGCTGCGCGGACCCAGCTGCAGGCGGATGCCGCGCCGTGACCAGCGCACCGGGCGCAGGGTCAGTTCCTGGCCCTGCTGGCGTACCAGCCGGCCCAGCAGCACCATCGCCAGGTCCAGCTTGGCTTCCAGTCGTTGCAGTTGCAGGCTGGCTTCGTTGCGGTCGTCATGCTCGTCTGCGCGGCTGTCCTCGACCAGGGCAAGGCTGCGCAGCAGGCCTTCGGCACTACTGGTGCGACCGGCGGCGCTGCCTGCCTGGAACTCGGCCGGCAGGGCCAGCTCGCAGCTGAGCGTTTCGTCGAACAGCTCGCTTTCGGCCGGATGGTGCAGCGACGTGGTCGGCAATTGGGTCATGCCAGCGATTCTGCCTGCAGGTAGGCATGTGCCGCGCGAAGCGAGCGCTGGCCGTCGTTCATCAGCGCGGCGACGGCATCACGGCGCTGGCGCAGCAGGCCAAGCAGGTTCTGCTGGCGTTCGAACACTGCGGTCAGCGGCGCGTGGTCGGCGGCGGTCAGCGGCTGGCTGAGCAGCGCATGCAGCGTGCTGTCGTGGCCGTCGAGCAGGCTGTCGGCCTGGTCAAGGGATTCTTCGCCAAGGGCCTTCTCGAAGGCGTCCAGCTGGGCGTGCAGTTCATGCAGGCTCATGGCGCCACCGCGGGCGGGCGGCGCTGTTCCTGCGGGATCGCATTCCAGGCGCTGTCGATCTCGCCCAGCAGCTGCAGCGATTCATCCAGCGCGGCACGATCGTTGTGCAGGTTGGCCTCGGTCAGGCGCTGCAGCACGTAGTCGTACAGCGCCGACAGATTTCCGGCGATCTCGCCGCCGGCTTCATGATCCAGCGAGCCGTTGAGGTGGCCGACAATCGCACAGACCTCGCCGATCGCCTTGCCCTTGCCGGCCTGGTCGCCGCGCTCAAGGCTGGCCAGCGCGCGCCGTACGCGCTCCAGCGCGCCGGCCAGCAGCATCGCCACCAGCTTGTGCGGATCGGCATCGGCGACCGCACTGGTCACTCCCACCTGGCGGTACTGCTCGGCATACTGACGGCTGGAACCGTACATTCGTGATTCTCCTTGCGCGGGGTGCCGTCGGGCGATCGTGGGGACCGTTGCCGACGGCGCGGCGATGATTGCTGTTGCGTCCGTTATCGGTGCGTTACACGTCAAACTTGAGCGTCGCACGCAGTCCTTTAGCGGTTCAGCTGTGCCAGCTGCTGCTGCAATGCGGTGTTGCTCTGCTGCAGTTTGCCCATCAGGCTGTCCAATGCCAGGAACTGCTTCTTGTAGCGCTCCTCGACGTTCTTCATGCGGACATCCAGGTCCTTGCGTCGCTTGTCGATGTTGTCCAGCGTGGTGTTCAGGCCCTTGGTACGGGCGACGAAGGCGCCTTCCTTGCCCGTGGTCGTACTGACGTAACCGTCGACCATCGTGTAGAGCTTGCCGGCGCCGCCGGTATCACCGGTGATCGCCGAGCGGATCTTCTCCGGCTGGCTGGCAAGCGCCGCTGCGAATTTGGTCGCGTCCAGCACCAGGCTACCGTCGGCATTGGGATAGCCACGGGTCTGCAGGCCGAGCTTCTTCGGATCCAATCCATCCGCGGACAGGTCCTTCAGTACAGCGCCCATCATCGAACGCAGCTGACTGGATGCGCCGCGCATCTGCGCATCGCCCGTCAGCGTCGCCGCTTCCTTGGTCTTGGCGTCGTACTTGGTCTCGGTATTGATGGCGGCGATCGCATCGTTGTAGGCCTTGACGAAGTCCTGCATCACCTTGGTGGCTGCAGTGGTGTCGGTACTGATCACGACCGTGCTCTTGCCCTTGACCTTGAGGTTCAGGGTCAGGCCTGGTACGGCATCGGTCACGGTGTTGCTGTCGCTGATCACCGTGACGCCATCGATGGTCAGCTCGGCATCGGCTGCCGCGGTATTCTCCTGAAGGCTGCCAACCAGTGCGCTCAACTTCGGGTCGCTGCCACCGTATTCGAGCTTGATTGCATTGGCGGCGCCGGTCTTCTCCTGGGCGATCGACAGGTACTGGTTGTCGCCCGAAGCGATCAGGGTCGCCTGCACGCCTTCCTTGCGGCCTGCGGCGTCGATCTTGTTGCGTACGGTGGTCAGCGTATCGCCGGCTTCCACCTCGACCTTCATCGTCTTTGCCTTGTCGCCCACACCAACGGTCAGCGTCAAGGTTCCGGCGCCGAACGTGTCGGTCTTCGGCACCGAGGCGTTGGCAATCAGCTTGTGTGCCGTGGCGAGGGATTTCACCTCCACCTGGTGCGTGCCGTTGGCGGCTGCCGCCTTGGTCAAACCCTGGTCGTACAGTGCCACCGACGCCGACAGCACGTCATCGGCATTGTTGGGACCGGCCTTGCCGGTGGCGGTTACTGTGCGGGTGTCGAAGGCTGTCGTGGCCTTCAGTGCGGTCAAAGCGGTCTTCAGCTTGTCAAAGGCCGAAGTGACGGTGCCGATCGACGACAGCTGCATCTTGGCCTTGGACTGCTGCAGGTTCAGCGCGTTGTCGGCGGGCTTGCGGTCGGCCGCCACCAGCTGGCTGACGATGTCTGAAATGTTCAGGCCCGAGCCGATGCCACCGTATCCAAAGCTTGCCATGTGATTCTCCTGGTATCGGGCCTGGCCGCTAGGTGCTGGCCCGTCGTCAACGAAAATAGCGGCCTGCGCCGCTGGGTCTTGAGGACTTCGTTGATGCATGCGCCGTGCCAATGGTCTGGCGCAGGTTCTGGCACGCGGATTGCAGGAGGGTTGGGGCAGGGTGCGGGGATGTTCACCGCGGGCTGCCGGGGGTCTGCAAAAGACCCTCCCCCAATGCAGGGGAGGGATCAGGCTACTGACAATCGGGGGGAGACGAAGCCGCCCGGTACGTACAGTCAAAGGTACAGCGCTGAAAGAGAGGTCCGCAGGAGCGGGCGATGCCAAGCCGGTTCGGGAGTGATCCCGGGCCGGGCATGGCCCGCGCCTTCGTGCACCGTGACTTCCGGGTTGCTGCTACCGTCGGTTTGACCCGACGGTAGCGGAACCTTCTTGCCGTGGATCAGCGCAGCAGGCTGAGCACGCCCTGCGGCACCTGGTTGGCCTGGGCCAGCATGGCCGTACCGGCCTGCTGCAGGATCTGGGTGCGGGTCAGCTCGGCGGTTTCCTTGGCGAAATCGGTATCCTTGATGCGGCTACGCGAGGCCGACAGGTTTTCCGTCGAGGTCTGCAGGTTGGCCACGACCGAGGTGAAGCGGTTCTGGATCGCACCGAGGTCAGCACGGGTGTTGTTGATCGAACCCAAAGCCTTGTCGACGATTTCCAGCGCCTGCTGAGCACCCGAGACAGTGGAGACGTCTACGTCTGCCAGCTTGCTGGAGGTGATGCCGGTCATCGTTCCGCCATCAGTACCAACCTGAGTCAAGCCAGTTGCACCTTCATTTGCTGCCGTTGCGTAGGTCAAGCTGAAGGTCTGGCCAGCCTTGACCGAGGTCAGGCTGATGGTGGCATCGTCGACGGAGGCCTGCACACCGGTCTCGCCGAACTTGGCATTGATTGCCGCGGCAGTGGACTTGGTGATGGATTCGCCTGCTTTGATGGTGAAGGCGTTCACCACAACGTCCGAAGCCTTGCCGTCGGCGTCGGTCACCTTGATGGTGATCTTGTCGATGTTCATGTCAGCGGCGGCCTTGTCATTGTCGACAGGCGGAGTACCGGCGGTTACATCGAGTTTGGTGCCCTTGTAGACCTTCGCGAAATCAGCGCTTCCCAGTGACTCGGTCTTGGCGTCGACGACTTTGTCGATGGCGATGGCCTGACCAGCATTGGCGCCGACCTGGAACAGCTGGCTGGAGAACGAGCCGTCCAGCAGCTTGGTACCATTGAACTCGGATTGCTTGGCGACGCGGTCGATCTCCGACTTCAGCTGGGTCACTTCGGCCTGAAGTGCCTTGCGATCGCTGGCCGAGTTGGTGGCGTTGGACGACTGAACCGACAGCTCACGGATGCGCTGCAGGTTATTGCCGATCTCGGTCAGCGAGCCCTCGGCGACCTGGGCCAGCGAAATGCCGTCGTTGGCATTGCGGATGGCGACGTCGGTGCCACGGATCTGGGTGCCGAAGCGCTCCGAGATCGCCAGGCCTGCGGCGTCGTCCTTGGCGCTGTTGATGCGCGAACCGGAGGACAGGCGCTGGATGGTGGTGGCCAGCGAGCTGCCGCTGGTGCTCAGGTTGCGCTGAGCGTTCAACGACATCGTGTTGGTGTTGATGACTTGTGCCATGGTGCTTTCCTTTGGCGAAGGTGATGCGTGGTTCAGTATCCGGGCACCGGATCAACCGGTGCCCGGAAGAGGATCAGGTTGCGGTTCAGCGCAGCAGGCTGAGCACTCCCTGCGGCACCTGGTTGGCCTGGGCCAGCATGGCCGTACCGGCCTGCTGCAGGATCTGGGTGCGGGTCAGCTCGGCGGTTTCCTTGGCGAAATCGGTATCCTTGATGCGGCTACGCGAAGCCGACAGGTTCTCCGTCGAGGTCTGCAGGTTGGCGACGACCGAGGTGAAGCGGTTCTGAATCGCGCCCAGGTCAGCGCGGGTGCTGTTGATCGAGCCCAGTGCTTCGTCAACCAGAGACAGTGCCTTCTGCGCACCAGTGGTGGTGCTGACATCCAGATCGATGGCGTGCTCGTTGGCGGTGGCAACCGTACCGGTTGCCATGGCAGCAGTAGGGGTCGGCCAAGTGCCGTCGGCGGCCTTCACCGACGTGGTTAGCGCCACGGTGCCAGCGACGGTTGCGTCGACGCCGGTGGCGAGATCGCCGCCATTCTTGACCTGGGTGAGCTTCACTGTGGCACCGTCATCGCTGACTTCGGCCAGGATGCCTGTCTCGCCCAGCTTGGCGTTGATGGCCGTTGCAGCCGCCTTGTTCTGTTCTGCAACGCTGGCGCCCTTGGCGACTTCGATGCTGTCCAGCTTGATGGCGCTGACGGTACCATCGGCACCCTTCACGGAAATGGTGCCGCCAATGCGGGTGGCTTCAGCCGTGGCTCCGCCAGGCGGAGTGAGGCTGGCACTCTTGAAGCTCGAGCCGCCCAGCTTGGCAACGGTTGCGTCGACGGTCTTGTCGATGGCGATCGCCTGACCGGCATTGGCGCCAACCTGGAACAGCTGGCTGGAGAACGAGCCGTCCAGCAGCTTGGTGCCGTTGAACTCGGACTGCTTGGCAACGCGGTCGATTTCCGACTTCAGCTGGGTCACTTCGGCCTGCAATGCCTTGCGATCGCTGCTCGAATTGGTGGCGTTGGAGGCCTGCACAGCCAGCTCGCGGATACGCTGCAGGTTGTTGCCGATCTCGGTCAGCGAACCTTCGGCGACCTGGGCCAGCGAAATGCCGTCGTTGGCATTGCGGATGGCGACGTCGGTACCGCGGATCTGGGTGCCGAAGCGCTCGGAGATCGCCAGGCCAGCGGCGTCGTCCTTGGCGCTGTTGATGCGCGAACCGGAGGACAGGCGCTGGATGGTGGTGGCCAGCGAGCTGCCGCTGGTGCTCAGGTTACGCTGAGCATTCAACGACATCGTGTTGGTGTTGATGACTTGTGCCATGAGGAGAGGTCCTTGAGCGGTTGCACGTGAGTTGGGTTAGACGCCCCCGACGTGCCCCGGGGGCGGCTCATGTCAGCGCTGCAACAGGCTGAGCACGTTCTGCGGTACCTGGTTGGCCTGGGCCAGCATGGCCGTACCGGCCTGCTGCAGGATCTGGGTGCGGGTCAGTTCTGCGGTTTCCTTGGCGAAGTCGGTATCGCGGATGCGGCTGCGCGAGGCCGACAGGTTCTCCGAGGAGGTCTGCAGGTTGGCCACCACCGAGGTGAAGCGGTTCTGGATTGCACCGAGATCGGCGCGGACGCTGTTGACCGACTCCAAGGCCTTGTCGACCATGCCCAAGGCCTTCTGCGCACCGACGTAGTCGGAAACGTCTAGATCCTTGACAAAGCTCGACGTAGCGGTTGCAGCGACAGAGCTGGGAGTGGCCTTGGTGGAGTTGGCGAAGTTCAGCTGGGTAGCCCCATCGATTACCAGATCACGATCAGCCTGGACCGAGGTCAGCTTGAGACGGTAGGTATCGGGAGCCGGTGAGACGCCAGCAGTGGTCACGACCTCTGCATACACGCCAGCCTCGCCGATCTTGCTGTTGATCTGTGCAGCGGCGGATGCAGCGAACTCGGAGGTCGTCTTGCCGCTGATCGTGCCGATGGCCACACCGTTGATGGTGACGCCGCTCAGATCGGTGATGGTCGCAATGTCAGCAGTGCTGGCAACCGGGGCGGCGAACTTGCTGTTACCTAGCGCATCAGCCTTAGCATCCACCACGCTGTTGATCGCAATGGCCTGGCCTGCATTGGCGCCGACCTGGAACAGCTGACTGGTGAACGAGCCGTCCAGCAGCTTGGTGCCGTTGAAGTCGCTCTGCTTGGCGACGCGATCAATTTCGCTGACCAGCTGGGTCACTTCGGCCTGCAGGGCCTTGCGGTCGCTGCTGGAGTTGGTGGCGTTGGAGGCCTGCACGGCCAATTCGCGGATGCGCTGCAGGTTGTTGCCGACTTCGCTCAGCGAGCCTTCGGCGACCTGGGCCAGCGAGATGCCGTCGTTGGCGTTGCGGATGGCCACGTCCAGGCCGCGGATCTGGGTGCTGAAGCGCTCCGAGATCGCCAGGCCGGCGGCGTCGTCCTTCGCGCTGTTGATGCGCAGGCCGGACGAGAGGCGCTGGATGGTGGTGGCCAGCGAGTTGCCGCTGGTGCTCAGGTTGCGCTGAGCGTTGAGCGACATCGTATTGGTGTTGATTACCTGTGCCATGGGGTCGTCTCCTCTTATATGGAACCCGTTGGTGAATGAAACGAAGCGCCGCCTGTTTTTTTGTGTGGCTGTGTGCTTCGTTGTTGCCAAATGAATAACGGCGCTTTGTCAACAACCTTTAGCCGTGAATTCCGCTGAAGCCGTAATTCATTGCCGGAGGCTGTTTTTCCGGGGTTTTCCAGCCCTGGAGGGGCGTGAAGGCGACCCCGGAAGGGGCGGCTGGGCAAGCCCGGCCAGCGCTGATGAAGGTATCGGCGGGGGCCAGCCGGGCTTGATGGGCAATCACGGAAAATCCGCGGAAGGTGGGTCGACGCGCCCGGCGGCAACGGGCCCCAGAAACGAAAAAGGCCGCGATGCAGGGCATCGCGGCCTTTGAGGGCTGAGGTGGGAGAGCTGTCAGCCGATCTTGTTGAACAACGACATCGACTGCATCTGCGAGAAGATCGTCTGTGCCGCCTGCAGCGCGGTGCTCTGCAGCTGGTACTGGCTCAGGGCATCGGCGTAGTCCAGGTCGCGCATCTGCGACAGCGTGGTCTTCAACGTCACGCTGTTGGCTTCGCGCATGTCGGCGGCATTGTCCAGGGCTTTCAGCTGCGCACCGCCGGCCGCACGTGAGTCGATCATCCGCTCCGACGCCCGTGCCACGTCACGCAAGGCGCTCTGCAATTCGTTCTGCTGTGCGCTCATCTTTGCGGTGGTGCCGGTGTCGGCGTCAAGCGCGGTGATCAGCTTGTCCATGGTGTCGAAGATGTCGCGGCTGCTCGCCGGCTTCACGTTGAAGCTGTCGCCTGCGGCGGGCGCACCGGTGATCTGCAGGCGTACGCCGTTCACTTCCAGATCATCACCGGCCTTGTACGTGCCGGTGCCGGTCACATTGCCGGCACCATCCAGCACTTCGTACTGGTTGGCGGCGGTGAAGCGGACGCTGAAGCTCTGGCCGTTCCAGCTGTCGCTGCCATCGCGGGTGATGTTGGTCAGTACGCCATTGCCGGTGTTGCCGGCGGCGGCACCGCCATCGACGAAGCCATCGCCGGTGGGGATGCGCATGAAGATCTCGCTGCCGGGCAGGGCATCGCGGACGTAGGTATCGGGCCCAACCTCGATCTGGCGCTGGGTCTGGTCACCGCGGTAGACCACCTTGCCGTTGATCTTGGCGAACGGAGGATCACCATCGTTGGTGCCGCCGAACACATAGCGACCGGTGCCGTCCTCGGCGTTGGCCAGCGACAGCAGGCCGTCGCGGATCTGGTTCAGCTCGGTGATCAGCGTCTTCTTGTCGGCCGCGCTCAACGCGGGGTTGCTGGCCTGGATGGTCAGGTCGTTGACCCGCCCCATCAGGTCGTTGACCTGTGCCAGGGTGTTTTCCTGCACACCCAGCCGGTTCTGCACGTTGCCGGCGTTGAGCTTCATGCGGTCCAGTGCGGCCAGGCTGCGGTCCAGTCCGACCGCAGCGCCGGCGCCGACCGGATCGTCCTTGGCGGTGACGATCTTGCTGCCGGTGGCGATCTGCTGCTCCAGGTGGCTGAGCTTGGCCTGCTTGGCCATCATCAGCGACACCGACTGGTTGTACATCATGCTGGTGGAGATGCGGCTGCTCATCGGCGGACGGCTCCCAGGATGGTCTGGAACATGCTGTCGGCGGTGGAGATCAGCTGCGAGGCCGCCTGATAGGCCTGCTGCAGGCGCAGCATGTCAGCGGCTTCCTCGTCCAGGTTGACGCCGGACACTTCATCGCGCGCTTCCTGCGCCTTGTCGTTGATCACCAGCTGGGCGTCCAGCGAGTACTCGGCCGAACGGGCCGCGGCGCCCACCTGGGTGGTGAGGCCGCCCAGCGCGCCGTTCAGCGTCACCGTGCCGGCGTTGAACGCCTTGGCGCTTTCAACCTTTGCCAGCTTGGCGGCATTGCTGTTGTCAGAGGACCCGGCCGGGGTCGGGGTGATGTTGAAGGTGTCGCCGACCTTCGGCGCACCATCCAGCACGAAGCTCCAACCGTTGGCACTGATGGTCTGGCCGGGGGTGTAGGTCTGCGGCGGGCCACCGTCGATGGTATAGGTGGTGGCCGAGGTGAACACAATGGCCGCCGGATTGCGCAGGTTGGCGTTGCTCGCGTCGGTCACGGTCACGCCGCTCAGCTTGCCGGTACCGGTGTTGGCGGTCGCGGCCGCACCCTTGACCGCCGCCGCGGCGGCAATACGCGACGGATCGGTGATGGCCATCTCCATGCTGCCGGCCACGCCTGCGGTGGGCTGCAGCAGGAAGCGGTCATTGGCCGATGGCGTGCCGCCGACCACCAGCTTGACGCCGTTGATCATCAGCGGGTCGGCAGCGGTGCCCGAACCGGTCAGCGGCACGCTGGCGCCGGTGTCGGCCCGGCTGGCCTTCCAGTTGGTGCCATCGAACTGCAGCACCACGTTCTGCGCGTCCAGCTTGCCCAGGTCGCCATAGGTCGCGCTGAGGCTGGCAGTGCCGGTATTGCTGTTGTTGGCGGTGACGCGCGGGTTGCCGATGTTGAAGAAATCGCCGCCCATCTTGCCGTACAGGTCAACACCCTGGTGGTGGGCCTGGTTGAAGGTCTCGGCCAGGCCCACGGCCAGCTTGCCCAGTTCGGCCTGGGCCGGGGTCAGCACGGTGTCGCGGAACTCCATCAGGCCGCCGATCTGGCCGCCGACCGCCTTCGGGTCGAGCCGGATCGTATTACCCTGGGTTTCCAGGGCCAGCTGCAGCCGTTCGGGCTGGTAAGGGTCGGCCACGGTGGTGACCTTGGTCGCCGTGGTGCCCACAACCAGCGCGTTGCCGCCGGCGGTGTAGACATTCATGATGCCGCCGTCCTGGATCACCGCCGTGCCACCGGTGTAGCCGATCAGCTGGGTGATCAGCTGGTCACGGCGATCGAGCAGGTCGGGTGCAGCCGTGGCGATGTTGGTGCCGATGGCGCCGTTGATCTGCGCGATCTCCTGCGCAAGCCGGTTGATCTCGGTGGCACCGGCCAGCAGGCCGTTGTTGACCTCGCTGTTGAGGTTGTTCAGGTGGGTATTGAGCTGCACGAAGCGGTTGGCCAGGGCCTTGCCGCCGTCGAGCATGTTCTGGCGATCGGCGGTGCCGGAGGCATTGGAGGACAGGCCGCTGACCGAATCGAAGAAGTTCGACCAGACGCCGGAGACGTTGGTGGCAGGATCGGAGACCAGCGCGTTGACGCGGTCGGCCATGCTGGAAAGCTGCTTCAGGCGCGCCAGTTCACCGCTGCTGTCGAGCAGCCGCGAGATCGCCAGCTGGTCGGCGGTGCGGCGTATGTCGGTGATACGGGTGCCGTTGCCGACCGTGCCATAGCCGTAGTTCTGCGGATCGGCGGTGGCGAAGTTGACCTTCTGCCGGCTGTAACCGGGTGTATTGAGGTTGGCCACGTTGTGGCTGGTGGTCGCCAACGCACGCTGGAAGGCGAGCAGGGCACCGGTACCGGTGGAAAGTACGCTGGACATGGGGTTCCTCAACGACGAGTGATACCCAGCGCCGCGGTTGCGGTGCTGGCGAAGGTCTGGCCAATGCGCGAGCCGGCATCGGCGACGGCACTGACGGCGCGCTCGATGGTCGGTCCGCCGGCGATCGCGGCGATCTTGGCCGCATAGCGCGGATCGGTGGCATAGCCGGCGCGCTGCAGGCCGCGGGCGAAGCCCTGCACGTCGGTGCCGGCCTGCAGGGCCTGCTGGTAACGCGGGCTGGTCTTCAGCAGGCGCACGTAGTCGGCGAAGCTCTCGGCCGGCGAACTGTAGGCGCGGAAGCTGGCGGTCTCGTTGCGGCGCACGCCATCGACATATTCATGGGTGCCGGCCGTGGCGCGCTGGCCGTTCCAGCCATTGGCCTTGATGCCGAACAGGTTGTGCGAGGTGCTGCCGTCGGCATGCTTGATGTGGCGCTTGCCCCAGCCGGTTTCCAGCGCCGCCTGGGCGACCAGGGCGCGGGCATCCACGCCCAGCTCCTTGGCTGCGCTCTGTGCGTGCTGCCAGATGCTTGCAACGAAACCTTCCGGGGTGTGTTCGCCCAGCTGGGCGACGGCGGTGCGCGTGGCCATCGCATCGGCTGGGCTGATGGCCGTGCCGCGGTTGCTGGCGGTAGCCGACCACTGATCGCTGCTGGCGGCCCAGTCCTCGCCCTGCAGGCTGCCGATGTACGGATCCTCGGTGCCCAGCGAGCGGTGCATGCTGCTGCTCTCACGGCCGGCGATCAGGTCCAAGGCCTGCTCCATCGGCGCGACAGCCGCCTGTGCACCCTGCTGTGCGCCGGCGGCCATCTGCTGCAGCAGGCGCACCGCTTGGCTGCCATCTTCCAATGGCAGCGACGGCGCCGGCTTGGCCGGTGCATTGAGCTGGTAAGCACGGCTGGCCTTGGCCGGGTCCACGCGGGTATCCAGCGCCGGACCCTCGGCGGCCTGCCCGGACAGCTGCCGGCTGATCATGCCCGACAGGCCCAGGCCCTTGCCGCGGGTCATCGCCTCGGCAATCTTCTGGTCGTACATCTCACGGAACATCTTGTTTTCGCCGGGGAACAGCGAGTCGCCGAAGCTGGCGTCACGCATGCTCTTGACCAGCATCTGCGCGAACTGGCCTTCCAGCTGTCGCGCGACCTTGTCGATCTTGGCCGGATCGTTCTGTTGCGCCGGGTGCAGATCGAATGCGGGATTGATGCGCATATCAGATCACCTCGAGCTCGGCACTCAGGGCGCCGGCCTGCTTCAGGGCTTCCAGGATCGCGATGAGATCGCCCGGTGCCGCGCCTACCGCGTTCACCGCGTGCACGATCTCGTCCAGGGTGGTGCCGCCACTGAACTTGAACATGCGGCTGCCGTCGTTGGTGGCAGTGATGGTCGACTGCGGGCTGGCCACGGTGCGGCCGCCGGACAGCGCATTGGGCTGGCTGACGTTGGTGTTTTCCTGGATGGTCACGGTCAGCGAACCATGCGAGATCGCAGCTGGTCCCACGCGTACCTGCTGGCCGATGACCACGGTGCCGGTGCGCGAATTGACCACCACCTTGGCCGGGGCGCTGCCCGGGGTCAGTTCCAGGTTCTCGATGCGCGCCAGCAGGCCGATGCGTGCGCCCGGATCGGTCGGTGCGGTGACGGCGACGGTCACGCCGTCGACCGCACGCGCTGCGCCTTCGCCGAAGGCGTTGTTGAGCGCGGCGACCATGCGCGAGACCGTGGTGAAGTCGTTGTTGTGCAGGTTCAGGGTGATGTCGCCGCCGTTGGCCAGCGGATCGGGCAGGGCGCGTTCAACCGTGGCGCCGTTGGGAATGCGCCCGACGCTGGGCACGTTCACCGAGACACGGGAACCATCCTTGCCCTGCGCACCAAAGCCGCCGACGATCAGGTTGCCCTGGGCGATCGCGTAGATCTGGCCGTCGGCACCGCGCAGCGGCGCCATCAGCAGCGAACCGCCGCGCAGCGAGACTGCATTGCCGATCGAGGACACGGTGATGTCGATCGGCTGGCCGGGCTTGGCGAACGGCGGCAGTTCGGCGTGGATCGCCACGGCGGCCACGTTCTTCAGCTGCGGGTTGACGTTCGGCGGTACGTTGACGCCCAGCTCGCCGAGCAGGTTCTTCAGGCTCTGCACGGTGAAGGGAGCCTGGCTGGTGCGGTCGCCGCTGCCATCCAGGCCGACCACCAGGCCATAGCCCACCAGCGCGTTGCCGCGAACGCCGCCGACCTGGGCCAGGTCCTTGATGCGCTCGGCACTGGCGGGCGCCGTCACGGCCAGCAGCATCAGCGCGGCGAACGACGCCACGCGGCGCTGCCAGGAGGAAATGAAAAAGAGTTTCATGGCCATACTCAGAACGGCGTCAGGCCGGAGTTGAAGAAGCGGCTCAGCCAGCCCATCGCGTTGGACTGCGCGACCGGGCCGCGGCCGCCGTAGACGATGCGGGCCTCGGCCACGCGGCTGGACGGAATGGTGTTGTCCTGGCTGATGTCGCCTGGGCGGACGATGCCCTGCACCTGCACCAGTTCATCACCCTGGTTCAGCCGCAGGTTCTTCTGTCCCTGTACCACCAGGTTGCCGTTGGGCAGGCGTTGGACCACGGTGACCGTGACGCTGCCCTGCAGGCGGTTGCTCTGCGCGCTGTTGCCCTTGCCGGTGAAGTCACGCGCGCCCTTGGCCGTGGCACTCAGGATGTCCTTGCCGCCGAGGGTGACCGGCGCGCCGAGAATGGACGGCGTGCCCAGGCTCAGGTTCGATTCCTTGTTGGTTGCGGTATTCGCACTGGTCTGCGCGGTGGTGTTTTCCAGCAGGGTGATGGTCAGCAGGTCGCCAACATCGCGTGCGCGGCGGTCCGAATACAGCTGCAGGGTCGGGCCGGCGGCATAGATGGCACCCGCGGTCGGCTGTGCCTGCGGCGGCATGATCGGCTGGATCGGTGCCATCGTCGGGTAGGGACGCACGTCGCCGGCGATCACGCAGCCACCGAGCAGGGCGGCCACGGCGCAGGCGAGGGCAGTGCGGGCGAAGTTGGAAATGGGCGACATGGCAGTTTCCCGGTTTGGCCGGTCAGAGCTTGTTGTTGAGGTAGCCGAGCATCGAATCGGTGGTGGAGATCGCCTTGGCGTTCATTTCGTAGGCGCGCTGGGTTTCGATCATCGACACCAGCTCTTCCACCACGTTGACGTTGCTGCCTTCCAGCGCGCCCTGCACCACGGTGCCGAGGCCGTTGAGCCCGGGGTTGCCGTTCTGTGCCGGACCGGAAGCGGTGGTCTCCAGGAACAGGTTCTCGCCGCGAGCCTGCAGGCCAGCCGGATTGACGAAGTCGGTCAGGGTCAGCGCGCCCACTTCCACCGACGCCGCACCGTCGGCCATCTTCACGCTGATGGTGCCGTCGGTACCGATGGTCACCGACTGCGCGCCTTCGGGAATCTGGATGCCCGGCTGCACCGGGTAGCCGCTGTTGGTGACCAGCTCGCTGTCCTGGTTGATCTTGAACGAGCCATCACGGGTGTAGGCCGAGCTGCCATCAGGCATCTGAACCTCGAAGAAGCCGCGGCCATTGACCATAACGTCCAGGGCGCGGCCGGTCTGCTGCTGGCCGCCCTGTTCAAAATTCTTGGCGGTGGCAACCACGCGCACGCCGGTACCCAACTGCAGGCCGGTCGGCAGCTGCGTCTGCGCCGACGAGGAGCCGCCGGGCTGGCGCACCTGCTGGTACAGCAGGTCTTCAAAACTGGCACGGTCCTGCTTGAAGCCGGTGGTGTTGGTGTTGGCGAGGTTGTTGGAAACCACCGACATGCGCATCTGCTGCGCATCCAGTCCGGTTTTCGCGATCCACAATGCCTGGTTCATCTTCGGTGTCCTGTCTGGTGAAGCCGGCCGCGTGGTGCGGCCCTTGAATGCGGGTGTGCAAGTGGTGTGCCAGCGCCTGCATCAGCCGGCGCCGGAATTCCGTCAGCTGCCGAGGCGCAGCATGCTGTTGGCGCTGCGAGCGTTTTCGTCGCCGTGCTTGATCACCTGCACCTGCATTTCGTACTGGCGCTGCAGCTGGATCATCTGCACCAGCGCACCAGCGGCATCCACGTTGCTGCCTTCCAGCTGGCCGCTGTGCACGGCCGTGCCCTGTGCCGGTGCGAACGGCTGCAGTGGGTCGGTGTTGCGGAACAGGCCATCCAGGCCACGCTCCAGGCGTTCATCCGGTGCCTGCACCACTTTGATGCGGCCGATCTGCGCCATGGTCTGCGGACCTTCGCCCTGCGGGATGATCGAGAGCGTACCGTCGGCACCGATCTCCATCGCCTGGTAGGGCGGAATGGCGATCGGGTTGTTGTTGTCATCCAGTACCGGACGGCCGCTGGAGGTCACCAGCTGGCCGTTCGGCGTCACCGACAGCGCCGCGCCGCGCGTGTACGCCTCGCTGCCGTCACTGGACTGCACGGCCAGCCAGGTGCCGGTCTGCAGGGACAGATCCAGCGGCTTGCCGGTGATGTGCTGCGAGCCGGGCGTGCGGTTGAACCCGGCGTCGACATGCAGCGCATCCACCCGCGAGGCAAAGCCCGGGCCACGGATCGGGAAGGCTTCAGTGTTGGCCAGCGCTTCCTTGAAGCCGGGGGTGTCGGAGTTGGCGAGGTTGTGGCTGAGCGTGCCCTGCGCCTGCAGGGAGGCGCGGGCACCGGTCATCGCCACGTAAAGGGCTTTATCCATGCGGGGAGTTCCGTGACAAGGTCAGCGCGTCATCAACGGATGTTGATGACGGTCTGGGTGATCTGATCCTGGGTGGTGATCATCTGCGCGTTGGCTTGGAAGTTGCGCTGCGCGGTGATCATGTTGACCAGCTGCTCGGTGAGGTCGACGGTGGACGCTTCCAGCGAGCCGGCCTGGATCTTGCCGAGGTTGGAGGTATCCGGCATGCCGGTGCGCGGCGTGCCCGAACTGAAGGTGTCCACCCACAGGTTGTTGCCCTTCGATTCCAGGCCCTGCGGATTGTTGAAGGTGGTCAGCGCGACCTGGCCCAGCGGCTTGTCTGCACCGTTGGAGTAACGCGCATAGACCACGCCGGTTTCCGACACGGTGATCTCGTTGAGCTTGCCGGCGGCGTAGCCGTCCTGCTGGGTGTTGCGCAGGGCGAACTTCTCGCCGTACTGGGTCGAGCCGCTCACATCCAGCGTCATGTTCAGCACGCCCGCACCGGTGGTCGGGGTGAAGGTGCCGAGGCTGACCTTGCCGTTGGCTGGCGCGGTGAGCTTGCCGCTGTTGTCGAAGGTGACCGGGGTCGGCGCGCCGGCCGGCTGGCCATCCACGTAGTTGCGCACAGTCCACTCGTTCGGGTTGGCACCCTTCACGAAGTACGAGACCTGGATGTGGCTGACGCCCAGCGAGTCGTACACGGTGATGCCGCCGCTGGAGTGGTTGTAGCTGTTCGAGTCGGTCGGGTCGAACGTGGTGACCGTCGGCTGCTTGGCGTTGGCCGGCAGGGTGAAACCGACCTTCACTTCGCTGGTCTGCTTCGGCGGGCTGTCGGTGGTCAGCAGCTGCAGGTCGACCATGCGGCCGGCATCGAAGTTGGTGCCGTCCGCATTCGGCGCGAACACCTGCAGGCGTGCGCCCTGCGGGTTGACCACGTAACCGGACGGATCGGTCTGGAAGTTGCCGGCGCGCGAGTACACGCGGCTGCCGTTCATGTTCATGGTGAAGAAGCCTTCACCGGAAATGGCCATGTCCAGGCTGCGGCCGGTCTGTTCGTTGTGGCCCTGCTTGAACTGCTGGGCGACGTTGGAGACGCGGACGCCCGAACCGACCGCGTTCTTCGACAGGCCGTAGCCGGTGGCCGAGAACAGGTCGGCGAACTCGGCGCGCGATTCCTTGAAGCCGGTGGTGTTGACGTTGGCGACGTTGTTGGCAGTAACGCTCAGGTCGGAATTGGCGGCATTGATGCCGGACAGCGAGACATTGAATCCCATGGGATGCTCCTGATAAGTACGGGGTGTGCGGCTCAGCTGACGCGGAGCACGTAGTCGATCGGGGCCGTGCCCAGGCCCTTGAGGTTCAGGTACAGGCCGTCGGAACCGACGGTCACGCTCTCCACCGGTGCCTGTACGTAGGTGGACAGCTTGGTGCTCTTGCCGGCGGTGTCGACGTGGTTGGCGACGACCGAGTACTTGCCCGGTTCCATGCGCTTGCCGTTGGCGTCCTTGCCGTCCCACTGGAAGGCGGTTTCGCCGGCGGCCTTGGCTTCAACGCTCAGCGAAGTGACCTTGGTGCCGTTGGCATCGGTGATGTCCACGGTGATGATGCCGGCCGAGGGTGCGGCCACCGTGCCCTCGACGTTGCCTTCCTTTTCCAGCACCAGCTTTTCCGATGGCACCAGTACCTGGTGGCCGACCAGCGCAGCGCCACGCAACACCTGGTCGCTGGCCATCGACTCCTGGAAGCCCTTCACCGTCTTGTTCAGATCGGTGATGCCCTGCACGGTGGACATCTGCGCCATCTGCGCGACCATCTGCGTGTTGTCCATCGGCTTCAGCGGATCCTGGTGCTGCAGCTGCTCGGTCATCAGGCGCAGGAAATCGGCCTGGTCCAGCGTGTTCTTCTTCTTGGTGGCGTTGCTGTTCGGAGCGTTCAGGCCCAGCGCGGAATAGACGTCCTGGCTGGTCTGGTTGTTGACGGCGGTGGTCATGGCGGTGTCCGGTGCTGCGGGCCTCAGCGGCCCATGGTCAGGGTGGCCAGGGCCAGTTCCTTGGCGGTGGTCAGCATCTCCACGCCGGCCTGGTAATTGCGCGAGGTCGAGATCAGGTTGACCATCTGCGCCACCGGATCGACGTCGGGCTGGTAGATGTAGCCATCGCCATCGGCCAGCGGGTGGCCTGGTTCATAGCGCTTGATCGGCGCGGCCTCGCTCTGGGTGATTTCCTTGACCTTCACTGACGTGATGTTCGGATCGTTCTTGCTGGTCACGGCCTGGAAGATCGGCTCCAGCGGCTTGTACACGGCGTCGGCGGAACCGGCGACGGTGTCGGCGTTGGAGAGGTTGGAGGCGATGGTGCTCATGCGCACCGACTGCGCCTGCAGCGCGGAGCCGGCGATATCGAAGATCGGCAGGTTGCTCATGGCTTATTGCCCCGTGATCGCGGTCAGCATGGAACGCACCTTGCTCTCGACGAAGCTGAGCGAAGCGCGGTATTCGAGTGCGGCGCGGCCATAGGCGGCACGCTCGGCATCGGGATCGACGGTGTTGCCGTCCAGGCTGGGCTGCACGCCGTCGCGCGCGATCTGGAACGGGTTCAAGCCACTACTGATTTCGTAGTGCTGCTCGTTGGTGGTGGTCATCAGGCCGTTGGCATCCTGCCCCTGGGCATGGCGCAGGGCGGCATCGAAGTCCAGGTCCTGGGCCTTGTAGCCGGGAGTGTCGGCATTGCCGAGGTTGCTGGCGATCAGCTTCATCCGCTGTTCGCGCAACGGCATGGCCTGGGCGTGGACGCCCAGGTAGTCGGTAATCAGGTTGCGCACGGTGCACTCCCACAGGAACGTTGCCCGGGAAGCTGCAAGGGGTGTGCCAAAGCACGGTGCGTCTTGGTAGAGCCGAGCCATGCTCGGCTGCATTTCGTTCAGGCGCCGCACAAGCCGAGCATGGGCCCGGCTCTACAGGACAGGGCCCTACGCCGCCATCGCGACCTTGCGCAGGCGGTCCAGCACGAAGTCGGCCAGTTCGTGGGGCGAGTACTTGGCGACGAAGGCGTTGGCGCCGACGCGCTCGACCATCGCATTGTTGAATACGCCCGACAGCGAGGTGTGCAGCAGCACGTACAGGCCGGCCAGGCCCGGATGGCGCCGGATTTCCGTCGTCAGCGTATAGCCGTCCATGGCCGGCATCTCGATGTCCGAGATGACCATGGCGTAGCGCTCGGCCGGGTTCTCGCCGGAGGCATGGATCTGCAGCAGGTGGTCCAGTGCCTGCTTGCCATCGGAAAGCAGGGTGGCGCCCACCCCCAGCTGGTCCAGCACGCTGCGGATCTGTTGGCGGGCTACGCGCGAGTCGTCCACCACCAGCACCTGCAGCTGCGGGCCGTCGGCCGGCATTGCCATGGCCGGGTCCAGTACTGCTTCACCGCGTACCTGGGCGATGTCGGCCAGCACGCTTTCCACGTCGATCACCTGGATCAGCTCGCCCTGGAAGCGGGTCACCGCGGTCAGGTAGCTCGATTCGGCGCCCAGTTCCGGCGGCGGGTGGATGTCTTCCACCGCGATGTTGACGATGCGCTCCACGCCGCTGACCAGGAAGCCCTGGATCGAACGGTTGAATTCGGTGACGACCAGATAGCCGGGCGAGGTGTCCGCATCGGGCTCGCGCTCGGGATGGCCGATCGCCAGCCCGAGGTCCAGCACCGGCACCGAACGGCCGCGCACGTCGGCCACGCCGGAGAACTGGCTGGGCAGCCCGGGCACCTGGAACAGCTCCGGGCGCCGCAGGACTTCCTGCACCTTGAAGACATTGACGCCAAAAAGCTGACGTCCGCCGAGACGGAACAGCAGCAGCGCCAGGCGATTGTGGCCGGCCAGACGGGTCCGCTGGTCGATCCGGTTGAGCAGGTCATGGGACATGGCTGCTGTATCGGCGTGGCAGGGGGCGAACTTGAGGGCGCTCTGCCGCCCGCGCGCTCCACGCGGCCTTTTGTGGGGTGGAGCAGGGCTCGTCGCGGCAAAGCCAGTGCTCTGGCACACCGCTTGCACGCAGCAGGGCCAGATCCCCTCGACAGGAGGCGCCATGCGCCGGGTCACATCTCTACTCGCCATCGCGCTCGCGCTGGGCTCGCCGTGGGCGGCCGCCTCCGACTGGCAGCCGGTGGCCAGCATTCGCACCGCGGCGCTGTCGACGCTGCCGGCCGGCAGCGAGGGCGAGGCCCAGGTGGCCGATGCGCTGCGCCTGCCCAAGTGTGGTGGCGCGCTGCAGGTGCAGCCCACCGCCAACACCACGGTCGAAGTCAGCTGCCCGGATGCCGGTGGTTGGCGCCTGTTCGTGCCCGTAAAGGTGCGGCGCAACCAGACCGTGCTGGTGCTCAATCGCGGAATCGGTACTGGAGAAACCCTCACCGCTGCCGATATCACCACTGCCCAGCGTGACGCCGCCCGGATTGCCGGTGCGGTGCTGGCCGATCCCAACGCAGCAATCGGCCGCATCGCCCGCCGTCCGTTGCAGGCCGGAGCCCTGCTGTCGAACAACGATCTGGTGGTGCAGCGTCTCATCAAACGGGGAGACAATGTGGCCCTGGTATCGCGTCGCGGCTCGGTCGAAGTCCGCATTGCCGGTCGCGCGATGGGCGATGCCGGTGAAAACGAACGGGTCTCGGTAGAGAACCTGTCCTCGCGACGGATCGTGCAGGGCACGGTCGATGCCGCTGGTGACGTAATCGTGGCGCGTTGAATTACTGCAGAATATCCCTAAAGATCACGGCCCTGCGGCCGTTATCCCTTGTGAACGGCAACTCCAGGACACCCCATGAGCCAGAAAATCGACGGCAACCTGCAGGTCCCCCAGGCACTGCGCAGCGTGACGACCCCGGCCAACAAGCCCGGCGTCAGCACCGATGCGGCGGCGCGCCCGGTCGAGGCGGCCGACAGCCTGCGCCTGACCGGCGAGGCCACCAATCTGCAGGCCATCGAGCGTGAGCTGACCACCGCCCCGGCGATCGACGCCCAGCGCGTGGCCGCCGTGCGCGAGTCACTGCAGAACGGTACCTACAAGATCAATCCGGACGCGATCGCATCGCGCATGCTCGAGCTGGACCAGCAGCTGCACGGATGACTGCGGCGATGAGCGAGCCGCTGCAGCGTCTTGCCCAGGCCCTGGACGTTGAACGCCAGGCCCTGGTCGAGCACGACGTGCACGCCCTGATCCGGGCCACCGGCGCCAAGCTGGAGGCGCTGCGTGCGCTGGAAGGCGCGCCGCCGGTGGGCGAGGGCGAACAGCTGCAGGAACTGGCCGAGCGCAACCGCGCCAACGGCGTACTGCTGTCGCGCCGCCGCCGCGAGGTCAACTGGGCGCTGCGCCAGCTCGGTCGCACTGAAGATGCCTCGGCCTACGATGCCAAGGGCCAGGCGCACACCGTCACTGCGCGCCGCCCACTCGCTGTCGCCTGACGCGACGGCGGCCGCACAACCCCATCAAGCGGGCTGAAGCCCGCTGCGTGACCGCGTATATTGGGCGCCTGTTCGAACGCCCCGAGTCGCCGTGTCCGCTGCCAACGCCCTGGTTACCGCCCCCCTTCCGCCACAGCCGGTGCTGCAGGCCCTGCTTGAGCGCCTACGCGAAGGGCTGCTGCTTTTCACTGAAGACGGGCAGGTGGCGCTGGCCAATCCGGCCGCGCAGAACCTGCTGGCCAGTGGTGAGGGTGGCGGTCTGCCGCCACCGCAGCGGCTGCGTGAACTGCTGCCGCCCGATGCGCTGGAGCAGGCGCGCCAGCATGGCCACTGGAATGGCAGCCTGCCGCTGGGCGAGGGCGTGGTCATCGCCCATCTGTATCACCACGGCCCGGTGGGCCAGGGGCACTTCCTGGCGTTGTTCCGCCATATCGAGGGGCAGGAAGACTACGAGCGCGAACTCCAGCAGCGCCACGCCGAGCTGCGCCAGGCCTACCTGCGTCTGAACGGCACCCAGGAGAAGCTGCTGCAGTCGGAAAAGATGGCTTCGATCGGCCAGCTTGCTGCCGGCGTCGCGCACGAGATCAATAACCCGATCGGCTACGTGCACTCCAACCTGGGCAGCCTGCAGGAGTACCTGCGCAGCCTGTTCACCGTGATCGAAGCCTACGAACGCGCATTGCGTGCGCCGGACCCGAAGGCGCTGATCCCGGAAATCGACGATATCCGTGACCGCCTGGACATCGATTTCATCAGCCGCGACCTGCCGCAGCTGATGGCCGAGTCGCGCGAAGGCATCGAGCGGGTGACGCGTATCGTGCGTGACCTGAAAGACTTCTCGTATTCCGGCCGCGACGAGTCGTGGAAGCTGGTCGACCTGCATGCAGGCCTGGAATCGACCATCAACATCATCTGGAACGAGCTGAAGTACAAGGTCACCCTGGTGCGGGAGTTCGGCCAGCTACCGCTGGTGGAATGCCTGCCGTCGGAGTTGAACCAGGTCTACATGAACCTGCTGCTCAACGCCGGCCACGCCATCGCCGAGCGCGGCACGATCACGGTGCGCACCGGCGTTGATGGCGATCACGTGTGGGTCGAATTTGAAGACACCGGCGGTGGCATCTCGCCGGAACTGCGCCAGCGCATCTTCGATCCGTTCTTCACCACCAAGCCGGTGGGCAGTGGCACCGGCCTGGGCCTGTCGATCTCCTACAGCATCATCAACAAGCACCATGGCCGCATCGACCTGGACAGCACCCCGGGCGTCGGCTCGCGCTTCCGCGTGGTACTGCCGGTGAAGCAGCCGCGCTGATCGCTTCTGTAGAGTCGAGCCATGCTCGACTGCTTTTCGCCGTAGTCGAGCATGGCTCGACTCTACATGTGGGTCACCGCAGCGGACGATCCTCACCACCATCTCCGTTCTCCACCGGCGCCGGACCGGCGTTGCTGCGGCGTTGCTCCTCATAGGTGCGGAATGCCTGGTGGATGTGCTTGCGCAGCTCGTCGTCGTTCCACGGCTTGGTCAGGAAGCGATAGATCGCACCGCGGTTGATCGCGTCGGTCACGGTGTTCAGATCGGTGTAACCGGACAGCACCAGGCGGATCGTGTCCGGGTACAGCATCTTCACCCGGCCCAGGAACTCGGTGCCGCTCATGTCACTCATGCGCTGGTCGGACAGGATCACCTGCACGTCGTTGATCGCCAGCAGGTCGAACGCATCGCGCACGTTGCCGGCCGCCAGGATGCGGTAGCCATCGCGGCGGAACAGGCGCACCAGCGAGCGCAGCACGTTCTCCTCGTCGTCCAGCAACAGCAGCGTGCGGTCGGGACGGGTCTCGGCAAAGGCCTCCGGGCGCAGGTAGCGGCGGCGCAGGGTCATGCCGGAGGCATCGGCCGACATCGGTTCGCCGAACAGGTAGCCCTGGAACACGTCGCAGTCGTTGCGGCGCAGGAAGCCCAGCTGCGCCTGCGATTCCACGCCGTTGGCGATCACGGTCATGCCCAGCTGGTGGCCCATGGCGATGATCGCGCGGGCGATGGCCGCTTCGCGGTTACCGGCCGGCGCACTCTTGATGAAGCTGCGGTCGATCTTCAGCTTGTCCACCGGGTAGCGCACCAGCGCACTCAGGCTGGAATCGCCGGTGCCGAAATTGTCCAGGCTCAGGCTGATGCCTTCGTTGCGCAGGTTGGCCAGCGTCTCGTGCACGAAGTTGACGTTGTTGGTCAGCGCGCTTTCGTTGATCTCCAGCGTCAGCATCTGCGCCGGCACGCCTGCCGCCTGGATCAGGCCCATCACTTCGGCGAAGAAATTGGGCCGCAGCAGCTGCAGGGTCGACACGTTCACGGCGATGGTGAAGTCGTCGAAGCCCTGGTCGCGCCACAGGCGGGCCTGCTTCAATGCGCCCTCCAGCACCCAGGTGCCGATCTGCACGATGATGCCCAGCCGTTCGGCGGTGCGCATGAAGCGCTCCGGCACCAGCATGCCCAGCGTCGGCGACTGCCAGCGCAGCAGCGCCTCCATGCCCACCACGTGGCCATCACGGGCGCTGACCAGCGGCTGGTAACGCAGTTTCAGCTCGCCGTTGGGGATCGCGTCGACGATCTGGCGCGCGATGATGCTTTCGCTGTGCGCGCTCGGCGGCGTGTCCACGGCGTGGATGCGCACCGCGTTGCCGCCTTCGCGGGCCGCCTGGTACAGCGCATCCTCGGCATGATCGAGCAGGCGCGAGGCACTGCTGGCATGGTCCGGGCACAGGCTCACGCCCAGCTTGCCGGTCATGAACAGTGTGTACGGCAGCACCGATAGTGGCAGTTCCATCTGCTGCCGGATCTCCTCGGCAAAGTCCTCCGGCAGCGGCACGTCGGCGGTGCGTGGCACGGCGATCAGGAACTCATCGCTGCCGTGGCGCCACAGCTTGCCGCGCCCGCGCAGATAGGACTGCAACCGCTGCGCCACCAGCGCCAGTGCCTGGTCACCCACCTCGGCGCTCATGTTTTCGTTGACCGAGGCGAAGTGGTCGATGTCGACATGCATCAGCATCAGTGCGGTGCCGCCCGAGGCCGCCTCGGCGACCATTACCTGCAGCTCGGGGTTGCCGGCGCCAAGGCGATCAGGCGCATCATCGATGCTGACCGGGGGCTGGTTGGGATTCCACATAGGCTCAGTATTCCGGTGACTCAACGGCGGCCATGCTGGCCGCCTGGTAGGGGAGGTGAACGTCGATCAGCGTGCCTTCGCCGTGCGCGGATTCGATCCGCACATGGCCACCGACGCTCTGCGCGCGCTCACGCATCACGATCAGGCCCAGCCCGCGCGGACCATCGGGGTCGAAACCCTCGCCATCGTCGCGGATCTGCAGGTGCAGGCCGCGCTGGCCGACATCGCGCAGCTGCAGCAGCACCTGGCTGGCACGGGCGTGGCGCAATACGTTGGTCAGGCTTTCCTGCGCGATACGGAAGCAGGCCTGCTCGATGCTGTTGTCGGGACGGTGCGGCAGGGGCTCGATCTCGGCCAGCAGTTCCACCGGCGACGAACGGAACAGTACCCGTGCCTGCCAGCTCAAGGCTGCTTCCAGGCCCAGCGCGTCGAGCTGCGGCGGGCGCAGCAGGGTAGAGATGTCGCGCAGCTTGGCCACCGTGGTATCGGCCAGGCTGACGATCTGCGCCAGATCATCGGCGCGGCGCTGCGGATCATCCTCGTCCTGTGCTGCGTAGGCGGACAGCTTGATCGCGGTGATCGCCTGGCCGATGTCGTCGTGCAGATCGCGCGAGATCGCGCGGCGTTCATCCTCCTGCAGCGAGAACAGGCGGCCGGCCATCGCCTGCAGTTCACGGTTGCTGGTTTCCAGTGCGCTGCGGGTCCGCTCGGAATCGCTCAGGTCGCGCACGATCAGCAGCTTGCAGTCGCGTCCGCCATAACGCACTTCACCTACCGCCAGGCCGGCATGGAAGCTGCGGCCATCAGCGCGCTGCATCGCCACCACGCTGCTGTGACCGGGCCCCAAGTGAGGCTGGCCGGCACGCAGCTGGCTGCGCACGCGGGACAGATCGGCGTTGTCCACCAGTGCTGACAGCGGCTCGCCCAGCAGGGTGTGGCTGCCATAGCCGAACAGGCTGGCGGCCCAGGCATTGGCGTACAACACGTGTTCTTCGGAGAGGATCACCACGCCATCGGGCAGTACCCGTACCAGCTCGCGGAACTGCTCCTCGCGCTCGCGCAGCAGGCGTCGCGACTGCTCGCGCTCGGTCACGTCCTGCAGCGTGCCCAGCACGCGGTTGCGGCCGGCCTCGTCGATGCCGCTGGCAGCACGCAGATGCACCATCAAGGCGCGGCCATCCATCGACAACAGCGGCAGCAGCACGTCCACGTGTACGGGATCGCCGGAGCAGAGTTCAGCCAGCAGCTGTTCGGTCTGGGTGGCGGTGGCCGGGTCGGCCGGCACCAGCAGTTCGTCGAAGCGATGCCAGCGCCGGGCCTCGGGCGGGCGGCGACCGAGCAGGCGGTAGACCTGGTTGGAATAACGGCCGAGCCCGGTGGACGGGTCCAGCTCCCAGGCGCCGATGCGGGCCAGCTCATGGGCTTCTTCCACCCGGGCCAGCGCCTGGTCGCGGCGCAGCTGGGCCAGGTCTTCGGCGGTGCGGTCGATGGCAATCAACAAGCGGGCGTTGTGGCCGTCGTAGCTGATGGCGTTGGAGCGCAGCTCCATCTGCCGCAGCGAGCCGTCACGCAGCTGCAGCTGGGTACGCAGGATGCACAGTTCCTCCGGTGCCTCGCGGATCGCCTCCAGCTTGGTCTGCAGTGCCTGGTCCTGGCCTGGCGGCCACAACGCGTCGATGGTCTGCTCCAGCAGTTCGTCACGGTCCCAGCCGAAGGCGGTGCAGGCCGCCGGATTGGCATCGAGGATCGCCAGCGTATCGAGGTCATAGACCAGGATCGGGCCGGGGTTGCCTTCGAACATCTGCCGCAGGCGCAGCTCCGAGGCCTGCTGGCGTGCATGGGTGTGCAGCACGTGCTCGGCCAGCGGGCGCAGCAGCAGATACAGTAGGCCGGCACTGGCGAGGGCGAAGAACGAGCCCTTCAGGCCCTGCCACAAGGCCGCCTGCTGCGGGTCGGGCACCAGTGCCTGCACCGCGCTGTCGGTGGAGATCATCCAGGCCAGCGCCATCGCCAGGTAGCTCAGCACCACCCGGCGCCGGTCGCGGCTCAGCGCCTGCGCCATCCGCGGGTCGGGAACTGGGGCGTTGCCGGTCGGTTCTGCGGGCATGGACAGGGTGGAAGAAAGGGGCGCCGGCCATCTTACCGCGCAGGTGCGCCCAGACCACTCAATTATCCGCCGCAGGCGCCGTTAACCACTGCGTGCCCCGCTGACGGGCGTGTCATCCGGAGCAAGATCGCGTGGACCAAGGGATCATCGCCAGCCTGCTGCAGCACCCGCTTGCGTCGGCGCTGGTCATCGTCGACCGCACGGGCCGCCCGCTGGCGGCCAATCCGGCTGCGTGCGAGCACGGCTTGCCGGCTACCGTGGCTGCGTATGCGCCGATGCTGGAAGATCTGCGCCTGATGGCCGCCGATGGCGGCATCGTGGCCTGCACGCTGCCGGGTGGCCCGCACGGGCACTACGACGGCCACCTGCGGGCCGTGCACGATGGCGCCGGCAATCTGCTGGCCTTCACGCTGAGCATTCCCGAACCGGTGCCGCTTGGCGGCGGTGGGCGCTGGGAGCTGGCGCTGGACAGTGCCGGGCACAGCCTCTGGGACTGGGACATTCCCAGCGACCGTGTGGTGCGCACCCCGGCGCTGGGTGACGAAACCGCCACCGAGATCCTGGCCCGCGTGCACAGCGAGGATATCGCCCAGGTGCGGGTCGCACTGGACGAGCATCTGCGTGGCTTGAGCGAGCAGTACAGCGCACAGTTCCGTTTCCGCCAGGCCGATGGCCAGTGGCGCTGGGTACTGGACCGCGGGCGCGTGGTCGCGCGCACCGCCGATGGCCAGCCGCTACGCATGGTCGGCACGCATACCGATATCGAACAACAGAAGCAGCTGGAAGGGCTGCTTCAGGAACAGCAGCTGCACCTGAGCGAGGCCCAGCGCATCGCCAGCATGGGCAGCTGGTCGTTCGACCCCAACAGCGGTCATTTCTGGTGGTCGCCGGAGCTGCGCTCGATGCTGGCGCTGGAGCAGGGCAGCGCGCCCGGCCAGCGACGCTGGATGAAGCAGCTGCATCCGCGCTCGCGGGGTGCGTTGCGCGCAGCCTGGCGGCGCCTGTGGCGTGATGGCCGGGCCGCCAACATCGAACTGGAACTGACCCGCGGCCATGAACCGTCGCAGCATCTGCGGCTATGGATGCAGCCGCTGCTGGACATGGACGGACAGCCCAAGCGGCTGCTCGGACAGGTGCAGAACATCACCGAGCAGCACCAGACCGATGCGCTGATCCGCTGGCGTACCGAGCTGCTCAACCGCGTCTCCGCGCTGGGCCGCATCGGCGGCTGCGAGATCGAGGTGCAGACCCGGCACATGCAGTGGACCGAGGAGTGCTATCGCATCCACGGCCTGCGCAAGGAGCCGATCACCCTCGACCAGGCGCTGGCGCTTTACACCGAGGACTCACGCAACGCCTTCGAAGCGGCGTTGGGGCGCATCGCCGATGGCGGACTGCCCGAACAGCTGGACCTGTGCTTCTACCGCCAGTCCGGCCTGCGCGTCTGGGTGCAGGTGCTGATCGAGCTGGACCGTCGCGACGGCCTGCCGCCGCGCTTCGTGGTGCTGTTCCGTGACATCACCCGCGAGCGCGAGGCGAATGAGCGCATCGAGCTGCTGGCCCACTACGATCTGCTCACCGGCCTGCCCAACCGCGTGCTGCTCGGCGAGCAGACGGCAGAAGCCATCGAGGAAGCACGCGACCGTGGCTCCTCGCTGGCGATGCTGTTCATCGATCTGGACGGTTTCAAGACCATCAATGACAGCTTCGGCCACGCCACCGGCGATGCCCTGCTGAAGGCCGCCGCGACGCGCCTGCACCAGAACCTGCGCAACAACGATCTGTTTGGCCGCTTCAGTGGCGACGAGTTCATCGTGGTGCTGCGCGATCTGGCCGAGCCGGAAGATGCCGGCCACGTGGCGCGTAAGTTGATCGCATCGCTGGCCGAGCCGCTGCGCCGTGGCGAAACCACGTTGAAGGTCGGCGCCAGTGTCGGCATCGCGATGCTGGGCGACGCGCAGACCGACTTCGATTCCCTGCTGCGCGCCGCCGATGCGGCGATGTACGCGGCCAAGGAAGCGGGGCGCAACACCTACCAGTACTACAGCCAGGACGCCTTGGCCCGCATCCAGCGCAAGCTGGAGCTGGAGCACGCCCTGCATGGGGCGATCGAACGCGAAGAGTTCAGCCTGGCCTACCAGCCGCTGCTGCACGCCCACCACGGCGAGCCACCTGCAATCGAGGCGCTGCTGCGCTGGCACCGGCCCGGGATCGGTTACTGCAGCCCGGCCGAGTTCATCCCCATCGCCGAGAAGTGCGGCGAGATCGTACGGATCGGCGACTGGGTACTGAACGAGGCCTGCCGCCAGGCCACAGCCTGGGATCGCGCCGGCCTGCGTTTCGACCGCATTGCGGTGAATGTCTCCGCGGTGCAGCTGCGTGACCGCGGCTTTGCCGAGCGCGTGATCGAGATCTGCCACGCCCATGGCTGGCCACCGCAGCGGCTGGAACTGGAACTGACCGAGTCGGCATTGATCCGTGACACCGACATCCTGCGGCATTGCTTCGATGTGCTGGAGCGCCACGGCGTGCCGCTGGCAGTGGACGATTTCGGTACCGGCTTCTCCAACCTCAATTATCTCAACCGTTTCCCTGTGGGCCGCCTGAAGATCGACCGCAGTTTCGTGCAAGGCATGCTGCACGATTCGGGCACGGCCGAAGTGACCCAGGCGATCGTGCACCTGGGCCACGCGTTGGGCATGAAGGTGGTGGCCGAGGGCGTGGAAACACACCAGGAAGAAGACATGCTGCGCCGCCAGGGCTGCGACGAGATCCAGGGCTACCTGTACTCGCGCCCGCTCAGCCCGCGCGACCTGGCGCAGTGGTTGCGCCAGCCACAGCCGGTTTCGCTGCGTACCGATGCCAGCGGGGAAGTGGTGCTGGTGCGGTGACGGTCTGTGCTGGCGGATGCCGGCCCAGGTGTGGCCCGACTCTGGTGTAACGCCGCTCTGGTGGGTGCCGACCTTGGTCGGCACTAATGCCTGCACTCGCGATCATCCACGTATGGCGTGGATCTACCGGCTAGGGTCAACGAACCGTCGCGGGAGCTCGGAGCGCACCCGCGCGCGAACGGCTTCCACAACTTCGACATAGCGTCGCCGCTGGATGCGATAGCCGATATAGAACACCAGCAGCATGCCCAGCATCGGCCACGCCACCGGGCGCACCAGGATGATGGGCAGCACCAGCACGGTCAGGGCCAGCGCAAACCAGCTGCATCGCCCGATCACACGCACCTCGCGGCGTCGTTTGTCGACCACCAGCTGGCCGTGCATCAACGGAAAATAGCGGCCGCCATAGCCCGGCGCGAAGCTCTCCCGGAACGCCACACTGCGGTCGGGCAGTACACGGAACACAAAGCTCAGCCACTTGTCGGTAGGAAGGTCGTACTCCAGCCCGATCAATGACAGTTGGGTCAGTTCAGCCGGAGAGGCGGTGATGCGCTGGTTGAACAGGACGATGCCGGTGCGGAAGAAGATCGGTGCCCAGAACAACAGAAGCAGCAGTTCCAACACCATCAATGCGATTACGGCGATGGCCATCGGTCTTCCATGAGCGGGACCGGTGCATCATGCCACAGCGATTCAGCCCATCTGGTAGATCCACGCCATGCGTGGATGATGTGGCAGCGCGTGTTCCCGGACGCCATCCACGCATGGCGTGGATTTACCTCAACGCTTCGCCATCCAGCCCCAGGTCCCATGCCAGCCCCAGCAGCTCCTCGTCCGCGCGGGACGGCGCCGGACGTGCATCCGCCAGTTGCTGCAGCTCGCGGATCTCCTCGCGTGCCACATCTTCCAGCTGCTGCAGCTGCTCACGCACGCTCGCGTTGCGCGGGCGCTCGGTATCGGTGAGGGAGGGCAGGGCGCGGATCAGGGTCATGGTGCGTGTACAGGATGCATCCAACGGCAGTTTACAGGCAAAGGCCCCGGACAAACCGGGGCCTTGCGGGCTGCCGGCGAAGGCAGCGGACATCAGGTTCAGAACAGCTCGACGGTGCCGGCGCCCATGCTCTGCTGGGCAACCGGCTTGTGCGGCGGGCGTTCCCACTCGCTGCGCAGTTCGCGCAGGCGGCTGCCGGTGCGCTGCAGGGCGGTGGCGATCTCTTCGTCGAACACGCCGCCATTGCGGTGCAGCAGTTCCTGCAGGGCCACCGCTTCGCGGTTGATCGCGGTCAGGCGGTCCAGGTGGGTGTGCACGCCGCCCAGCGCCTGGGTGGCGATGTCTTCGAACTGCAGGGCGCGCACGGCTTCGGCCACGCTGCCATCGATCGAACGGGCGCACTCGGAGACTTCGCGCATGCCGTCGCCCAGCGATGCATTGATCTGGGCCACGTTGTCGAGCATCGCGGCCGCTTCCTGGCGCGCTTCACGGGAGCGATCCATGTCACGCGACGCCATGTGCGAGACCGTCTCGCGCACCTTGGCAATGGCGTCCTTGGAGCTGTGCGCCAGCTTGCGGATCTGCTCGTTGAAGGTGGTCGAGCGCTCGGACAGGTTGCGGACCTCGTCGGCCACCACGGCGAAGCCACGACCGGCTTCACCGGCACGCGCTGCTTCAATTGCGGCGTTCAGGGCCAGCAGGTTGGTCTGGTCGGCGATCGACTTGACGTCTTCCAGCAGCGCGAAGATGCCATCCAGGTGCTGCGCCATCTGGTCGATGTGCTGCACGGTGGTGCTGCTCTGGCCGCTGACCTGTTCCAGTGCTTCCACCAGCTGTTCCATGCGGTGGTTGGCGTGCTGGGCGAAACGGGCAACGTCGAGGCCGGCATTGCCTTCATCACCGGCGCGATCGACGATGCGCGAAAGGGCCTGGCTCTGCTGGCGCGACTTTCGGTTCATGGCATCGAAGCTGCCGCCCAGGCTGGAGACCGCCTGGCGGATCAGGTCACGGGCGCGTTCCACTTCGCCACGCGAACCGTCGATCTCGTTGCCGACGAAGTTGCGCAGTTCGGTCAGCAGCTGGTCCTGCTCACGCAGGACACGGGCATGTTCGGGGGAACGGTGCGCCTGGGCGCGGGTGGTCCACCACGCAAAGCCAAGCCAGCTCAGCGTCATCGTTGTCAGGATCGCCCAGCGCAGGGCGGCCGGCCATTCGAAACCGATGGCGAAGGGGAGCAGCAGGGTCAGAGCCAGGGGGGCGGCCAGACGGATGAAAATGCGTGAGTACATGGACGTTCTCGGGAGGTGCACGGAGGATGTATCGGCCGTACCCCCTTTCTCTTTAACGTCGATGTGCCCGGAAGTGCATTCTGAATGCGCCGGTTTTCCGGCGCCTTGGCGGCTTCATGGTCAGAGCCCTTTCCGTGCCGGAAAGGGATCCGACCCTCGGGCTCAGGCCAGCTGCCGGTCCACGGCCTCGATCATCGCCTTGCGGCTGAACAGGAAGTCCCAGTAGCTGCCGCCCAGCTGGCGCCACAGCACCGCCGAGCGCACCGCCGCCAGCAGCAGGGCGCGGATCTCGGCGACCACGCCGGCCTGGCCCAGATAGTGCGGGTTGCCCTGCACCATCACCCGCGGCTTCAGGTGGCTGATGGTGTCGGCGTACAGGCCGCCGAGATTGGCCAGCACGTCCGGATGGCCGCTGTCGCCCAGCTCGGTGGCCTGGCGCTGGGCGCGCTCGATGCCCGAGGCGACCTTGTTCACGGTGGCGCCGTCCTGCACGAAGCGGCGCTCCAGCTGCAGCACCGACAGGGCCAGCTTGGGCAGGATCGGGTCCTGGCCCTGGCTGCGGAAGTAATTGTGCAGCAGGCGCAGGCCGGCCTTCAGTGCATGGCGATCTCCAAACACCTCCTGCGGCGAGGACGCATCGACACGGAACACGCTGTCCACGGCGGTGCGCACGGCGGCGGCGTCGGAGTGGCCGGTATCGGCGATGCGGCGTACCTGCTGCAGGGCCTGGGCAATGCCGGCCAAGGCCAGGACGCGGTCGTCGACAGTGAAACTCATGCAGCGATTACCTCAAAAGGGGAGGGGGTGGTGCGCAGGCGCTGTTCCAGCGGCGCATCGGTGGCGGCGATCACCGCGCCACCCAGGCACACGTCACCGTCATACAGCACCAGTGATTGACCGGGGGTAACGGCGCGCTGCGGGCGCGCGAAGGTGACCAGCACGCTGCCATCGTCCAGCACCTCGACCGTACACGGCTCATCGGGCTGGCGGTAGCGGGTCTGGGCGGTGCATTCAAAGCGCCGTGCCGGCGGCGCGCCGGCGATCCAGTGCGCGGTTTCCGAGCGCAGGCGCTGGGACAGCATCCACTTGCTGTCGCGGTCCTGATCCACGTACAGCACATTGCTGGCCACATCCTTGCCGACCACGTACCACGGCGCGGCCGGACGTCCACGCACGCCGCCGATGTTCAGGCCTTCGCGCTGGCCAAGGGTGAAATAGAACACGCCCGGATGTTCGGCGATCACGCTACCGTCGGTCGGGTCGAGGATCTGGCCGGGCTTGGCCGGCAGGTAGCGGCCGAGGAATTCACGGAAGTCGCGCTCACCAATGAAGCAGATGCCGGTGGAGTCCTTCTTGGCGTGGGTCGGCAGGCTGACGTCACGCGCGATCCGGCGCAGGTCGGTCTTTTCCAGGTCGCCGATCGGGAACAGGGTGGCCGCCAGCTGCTCCTGGCCCAGCTGGTGCAGGAAGTAGCTCTGGTCCTTGGAACGGTCGGCACCACGCAGCAGCAGCCACTGGTGGCCGCGCTGGGTCACGCGCGCGTAATGGCCGGTGGCGATGCGCTCGGCGCCCAGCTCGCGGGCGGCATCCAGGAAGTGCTTGAACTTCACTTCGCGGTTGCACAGCACGTCCGGGTTCGGGGTACGCCCGGCCGCGTACTCGGCCAGGAAGTGCTCGAACACGCCCTGCCAGTACTCGCTGGAGAAATCGCGGAAGTGGAACGGAATGCCGAGCAGGCCGCAGACTGCCACCGCATCGCGGCGGTCGTCCTCGGCACGGCAGTCGCCGCTGCCGTCGTCGGCCCAGTTCTGCATGAACAGGCCGGCTACGGCCTCGCCCTGCTGTACCAGGCGCCAGGCGGCGACCGAGGAGTCGACGCCACCGGAGACGCCCACCATCACGCGCGGAGTGCTCATGCGACCTCCCGGACCAGGGAAAGCGGATGGCGCTGGCCACCCAGGTAATCAGCCACCACCTGCCAGACCAGCGGGCTGCGCTGGCGCTCGCCGGCGGCTTGCAGTTCGGCCGGGGTCAGCCACAGTGCGCGGTCGATGCCGGTGTCCAGTGGCTGCGCCGGGTCATGCGAGACCGGGCGTGCGGCATAGCAGAAGCGCAGGAAGGTCGTGCCGTCGCCGGCGGTCCACTGGTAGCAGCCAATGAAGTGGGTCAGCTGCACCGTCCAGCCGGTTTCCTCGCGGGTCTCGCGCAGGGCTGCCTCGGCCAGGCTTTCGCCCGGCTCAAGGTGGCCGGCCGGCTGGTTCAGCGCCTGGCGACCGTCGACGGTCTCTTCAACCAGCAACACGCGGCCGCCGTCGACCACCACGGTGGCGACGGTGGCGTGCGGTGCCCAGCGCGGGTCCGGCGTGGCGTTCAACTCAGAACTCGTCCTTCTTGGTCAGTTCCAGCTCCATCGCGTCGGCGGTGCGGATGGCCGCATCGATGGCGTCGCTGAGCTGGTCGGCCGTGGCATCGGCGTCGATCTTGACCACGAACATGGCGGTGGTGTCCTGCTTCACCCAGCCGCCCATCTTGGCGTCCTGCGAATCTTCCAACAGGCGGTTGGCCACGGCCACCGGGAACTGCTTGGTCTTGGCGCTGTAGGCCGGCGACCAGATCTCGCGGATGTTGTGGGTGCCGAAGTCTTCCACCGACGAGCGCACGTAGACCATCTGGGTGCGGTCACCCTCGACGTCGAACACCATGCGGTAGTCGCCGTCCTCGTCGAGCTCGTAGGTGTAGCCCAGCTTGTCCAGGTGACGGGCCACGGCCTTGTCGCCCTCCGGCGCAGCGGCGGCGGAGCCGGCGGCGGCCAGGGCGATCAGCAGGGCGGAGAGAAGGGTCCTTTTCATGAAGATTCTGTGAAACAGTGTTGAGAGAGGATGCAATTGTGACGGCGGCCGTGCGTGCCGTCCAATCTGAGGCGGGCCGACGCAGGCCCGCTCGAGCCTCTATAATGAGCAGATGCCCCGCGAGTCTTCCCCCGATTCCCATCACGAGCACGGCGTTGCCGTGGAACCCGCGCGCCCGGAAGTGGCGCCGCCGCCGTTCTACCAGGTGATGCTGCTCAATGACGACTACACCCCGATGGATTTCGTGGTGGACGTCCTGCAGCAGTTCTTCACCATGGACCTGGACAAGGCCACACAGGTGATGCTGCACGTCCATACCCGCGGCCGCGGTGTGTGCGGGGTGTTCACCCGCGAAGTGGCCGAGACCAAGGTTGCCCAGGTCAACGAGTATTCGCGGATGAACCAGCACCCGCTGCTGTGCACGATGGAAAAGGCCTGACCGGCCCCGACCTGTAGAGCCGAGCCCACGCTCGGCTGCTGTTCACCCAGGCAGCCAGCAGCAGCCGAGCGCAGGCTCGGCTCTACAGCTGGATCAGGCCTCCGCCAACGCCTCCAGCGCCATGCGCGCCACTGCCTCGTCGACCTCGGCGGGGTCGCCGTCATCCCGGAACCAGACTGCCGACAGCCCCGCGCTGGCTGCGATCCAGCGCAGCAGGCGCGTGCGCTCCAGGCCCGCCAGTGCACTGACCTGTTCCAGCCGAGCGGCAAACCGCTCAGGCTGCGTCGCAACGTGGATGCCCGGACCGCACAGGTCCGGGTTGCTGAACAGTGTCGTGTAATCAAAGGCGCGATCACCCAGCAGCCGCTTCGGGTCGATCGCCAGCCAGCCGCGCGCGCCGAAATCGAGCACGTTGTCGTGGTGCAGGTCACCGTGCAGCGGTCGGATCTCGCGCTCTTCCTGCAGCAACGCCTCCGCCAGTGATCTGCACTGTTCCAGCAGTGGCGGCAGCGCAGCCCTTGGCTGCAGCAGGTCGGCGAACCATCTACGGAGGCAGACCAGTTCCGCTGGTGGCGCGCTCCGTGGCCGGTGCAGCCGCTGCAGGACCTGGCACAGGATCGTGGTGCAGGCGTCATCGTCGCCCTCTATCGAACGTTGCCGCAGCGAGTCGCCGCCGGCACGTTCGATCAGGATCGCCGGCCCCTCGTGGGCCAGCAGGCGGGCGGCGCCATCGCCTTCCCACCAGCGCAGCAGGCGATGGCTGTTCTGCTCTTCGGTTTCGCTGCTGATCTTCAGCATGGCCGGCTCGCCGGCGGTGGTCAGCACCGGCCAGAGCTGGGCATGGGGCGTTTCGATGGACGCGCCATCACGCCGCAATCGCCAGCGGCTCAGGTAGGGTTCGCTCATGCTGGGCGGGCTGTCCTGGAGTGAATGAAGATCAAGCGATGTGTACTGCTAACGCCATCTGAACGCAGCAATCCGCTAGGGTGATGGAAATCGCGTAGTCAGGCCGCATATTGTCCCCATCTGCCGCCGGAGTAATCCATGTTCAGCAAAGACCTCGAACACACCATCGGCCAGTGCTACAAGCGCGCCCGTGAGGCCCGGCATGAGTTCATGACGGTCGAACACCTGCTGTTGGCACTGCTCGACAACCCGTCCGCCCAGGCCGTACTGAAGGCTTGTGGCGCCGACGCCGAACGCCTGCGCCAGGAGCTGGAGCAGGCCATCGAGGCTTCCGTGTCCCGCCTGGCCGAAGATGACGGCCGCGATACCCAGCCGACCCTGGGCTTCCAGCGCGTGCTGCAGCGGGCCGTGTACCACGTGCAGTCCTCGGGCAAGAAGGAGGTCACCGGCGCCAATGTGCTGGTCGCCATCTTCGGCGAAAAGGACTCCCACGCCGTCTATTACCTCAACCAGCAGGACGTCACCCGGCTGGACGTGGTCAATTACCTGTCCCATGGCATCGCCAAGCTGGGCGAGGAAGGCGAGCAGCCGTCCTCCTCCTCCGAAGGCGAAGGCCGCATCGAAGGCGGGGAGGGCGAGCCGAAGGGTGATGCCCTGACCGAGTTCGCCAGCAACCTCAATGAACAGGCCCGGGCCGGTCGCATCGACCCGCTGGTCGGTCGTGCCGACGAAATCGAGCGCACCATCCAGGTCCTGTGCCGCCGCCGCAAGAACAACCCGCTGTACGTGGGCGAGGCCGGCGTGGGCAAGACCGCCATCGCCGAGGGCCTGGCCCGCCGCATCGTCGAAGGTTCGGTGCCTGAAGTGCTGGCCGATGCGGTGATCTATTCGCTCGACCTGGGCGCACTGGTGGCTGGTACCAAGTACCGTGGTGACTTCGAGAAGCGCCTGAAGAGCGTGCTGACGGCACTGAAGAAGGTGCCCAACGCGGTGCTGTTCATCGACGAGATCCACACCATCATCGGTGCTGGCTCGGCGTCGGGCGGCACCATGGATGCCTCCAACCTGATCAAGCCGGCGCTGGCGTCCGGCGAGCTGCGCTGCATCGGCTCGACCACCTTCCAGGAATACCGTGGCATCTTCGAGAAGGACCGGGCGCTGGCCCGCCGTTTTCAGAAGATCGACATCGTCGAGCCGACGGTGGGGGAGACTTACGAGATCCTGCAGGGCCTGAAGTCCAAGTACGAGCTGCACCACGGCGTGACCTATTCCGACGAGGCGCTGCAGGCCGCGGTGGACCTGTCGGTGAAGCACATCGGCGACCGCCTGCTGCCGGACAAGGCCATCGACGTGATCGACGAGGCTGGCGCCCGCCAGCGCCTGCTGCCGGAAGGCCAGCGCAAGGAGCTGATCGACGTCGAGGAAGTGGAGGCGATCGTCGCCAAGATGGCACGCATCCCCACCAAGCAGGTCAGCGCCACCGACAAGGATGTGCTGCAGCACCTGGAGCGCAACCTGAAGATGGTGATCTTTGGCCAGGATCCGGCCATCGAGACGCTGTCCTCGGCGATCAAGCTGGCCCGCTCGGGCCTGGGCAATCCGGAGAAGCCGATCGGCAACTTCCTGTTCGCCGGTCCGACCGGTGTCGGCAAGACCGAGGTGACCAAGCAGCTTGCGCTGCAGCTGGGCATCGAGCTGGTCCGCTTCGACATGTCCGAATACATGGAGCCGCATTCGATCAGCCGCCTGATCGGTGCCCCTCCGGGCTACGTCGGCTTCGACCAGGGCGGCCTGTTGACCGAGAAGATCGTCAAGACGCCGCACTGCGTGCTGTTGCTGGACGAAATCGAGAAGGCGCACCCGGACATCTTCAACATCCTGTTGCAGGTGATGGACCGCGGCGTGCTGACCGATACCAACGGTCGTGAAGCGAACTTCAAGAACGTGGTGCTGGTGATGACTACCAATGCCGGCGCGGCGCAGGCCTCGCGGCGTTCGATCGGCTTCACCAAGCAGGACCATGCCACCGACGCGATGGAGACCATCCGCCGCAGCTTCACCCCGGAATTCCGCAACCGCCTCGACGCGGTGGTGCAGTTCCAGGCGCTGGGCTTCGAGCACATCCTGCGCGTGGTCGACAAGTTCCTGATCGAGCTGGAGATGCTGCTGCAGGACAAGCACGTCAGCCTGTCGGCCACCCCGACCGCGCGCGACTGGCTGGCTCACCACGGCTTCGACCCGCTGATGGGTGCGCGCCCGATGGCCCGCGTGATCCAGGACAAGATCAAGCGCCCGCTGGCCGACGAACTGCTGTTCGGCAAGCTGGTCAACGGCGGCAAGGTCAGCATCGACGTCCGCGACGACGAGCTGGTGGTCGAGACTCAGGCCGAACCGGAACGGCTGCTGCCGGTTACGGTGGAGTGAGCTGAAGGCTTGGCGTGAAAGACTGGAAATGACAAGGGCGGCTTCGGCCGCCCTTGTTGTTTTCAGTGGGCCTGTCGTCCGCGGCCTTGATTGAGCGGAATGGAGGTGTCAATGCTGTCTTCCGATCGCGATGGGGTGTCGCCCTGTTTGTATCGCGAAACGATACAGGATACAGTGATGATCATTGGTTTTCGTCACAAGGGCCTCGAGCGGCTCTACCGTTCCGGCAGCAGTAGTGGAATCCGCCACAGTCATGCCAGCAAGGTGTTGATGATCCTGTCGATCCTGGATGTGGCTTCGGGTCCTGAGGATCTTGCCATGCCTGGATTGCGCCTGCATAAGCTCCGGGGCGGCCTGAAAGGGCATTGGTCTGTATGGGTCAACGGAAACTGGCGGATTACCTTCCGTTTCACCGGCAGCGACGTGGAGTTGCTGGATTACCTGGACTATCACTGAGGCCGCGCATGATTCATCACCATCCGCATCCGGGGCAGACGATCAAGGCAATGGTCTTTGATCCAATGGATCTGTCTGTAACCGAGGCGGCCGAGCGCCTGGCAATGTCGCGGGTAGCCCTTTCGCGGGTTCTGAACGGCAAGGCGGGTATTAGTCCTGACCTGGCCATCCGCCTTGAGATGGCGGGAGTGAGTACTGCGGTTTTCTGGATGGGGCTGCAGTCCAGTTACGATCTCTGGTTGGCACGGCAGCGCGCGCAACCGAGAGTGTTGTCGCTGGTTGCTGCGACGCGTTGACGTATATCGCGACAAGGGCGGCTTCGGCCGCCCTTGTCCTGTCCGGGGTCAGCGGCTGCGGCGGCGCGCTTCGCGCTTGAACCGCTCGGCATCGATCGGCTCGATGCGCGCAACCTCGCAGCTGCCGCGACCGGTGTCCAGTGCGCTTCGGCCCTCGCTGCACAGCTGGTCAGCCTCCTTGCCGTCGGTCTTGAAGCCGAGGCGGGTGGCCAGCACGGCAGAAGGGCAGCTGTTTCGGAAATGCACGACATAGTGGTCTTCGCCGGAGCGAAGCAGGATGTTCTTGTCGGCGCCTGCACGAACGATCTGCTGTTCGCCGGCCAGTGATACGCACTGCGCCGGTGGGGTGTTGGCGGCATGGGCGGATGATGCCAGCAGGGTGACGGCAGACAAAGCCAGGGGGATGAGCAGGGAAGAGAGGTTCATGGCGGGGCAGGGGGCGGCGATCCGGGCTGGATCGGATCCCAGGATGCCGCCGCCGCTGCAAATGCGAATCTGCCGCAAGCAGGGCTGACCGACGTCACGGTGAGATCGGTCACGATGACCTTTGGCGCATCAGGCTGCGATCGAACGGAATCCCTGCTGGCGCCCCTGGTCGCCGCCATCCTCGATGACGAATGCGACGGCCTCATGTGGAATGTGCAGGCGCTGCTTCAGGGTGACTCCCGCATGTGCGATCTCGCGCTGCACGGCCAGGTACAGCGGGTGCGAGGCGTCCATGCTGGTGCAGACCAGGCAGGGCTGGCCGAACCAGGTGCCGTCCGGGCCCTTGCTGGCGTAGCAGCGGCTGGTGACGGACTGCGGGTCCAGGACGATCAGGTAGGTCATGCGCGCAGCGCCCTCTGTGAAGAACGCGTTGAGTCTAGAGTTCCGGCGCGATGCTGGATTTCAGACAAGGACGAAAATCGGACGATCTCGGTGCCGCGTATTTTCTTCCGCGCACGACAAAGGGCCAGCAGCGAGGCCGGCCCTGTCGGAGTGGCGCACTGCGCCGACCGCTTACTTCATGCGGTAGGTGATACGACCCTTGGTCAGGTCGTACGGGGTCATTTCAACCTTGACCCGGTCACCGGTGAGGATGCGGATGTAGTTCTTGCGCATGCGGCCGGAGATGTGGGCGATGATTTCGTGCCCATTTTCCAGACGAACGCGGAAAGTGGTGTTCGGCAGCGTCTCGCTGACGGTGCCCTCGAACTCGATGGAATCGTCTTTCGACATGTAGTCCTGTGCGGTTCAGAAAACGGCCACGCTGGGCCTAAGGCGCGGTATTTTACGCGTGATGGGCCCGGCTTGCAAAGTTTGTGTTAACCCCCGGCCAAACGCTGTGCTGGCAAGCGTCCTACCGCCTGGGTCCAGGCGCCTTCACGGCCGTCACGGTGTACGGCCTGGCGGACGTGCTCCAGAAAGTCCGCGCGCGGCAGGTGCTCGGCGCCCATCCGCAGCAGGTGCGGATTCTCCACCTGGGCATCGATCAGTTCCCAGCCCCAGTCACGCAGGGTGGATGCGAGGGCGGCCAAGGCGATCTTGGAGCCGCCGCTGGCGCCACTGAACATGCTCTCACCGAAGAACATGGCGCCGATCGCGACGCCATAGATGCCGCCGACCAGCGTCTGCCGATCCCAGACCTCGAAGGAATGGGCGAAGCCGAGATCGTGCAGCTGGCTGTAGGCCTCGACCATCGCCGGGCTGATCCAGGTGCCATCCTGGCCGGGCCGCGGTGCCGCGGCGCAGGCGCGCATCACACGACTGAAAGCGGTGTCGGCCGTGATCTCCCACGTGCTGCCGCGCAATTGGCGGCGGAAGCGGCTGGACAGATGCACGCCCTCGGTGCGGAACACCATGCGCGGGTCCGGTGACCACCACAGGATTGGCTCGCCCTCGCTGAACCAAGGAAAGATACCGCCGGCGTAGGCATTGAGCAGGCGCACCGGATGCAGGTCGCCGCCCACCGCGAGCAGGCCGTCGGGCTGGCGCAGTGCGGTTTCAGCCGGAGGGAAGGGAGCGTCCGGCGCATCGGCCAGGCGCCAGGGCAGCTGGCGGGTCATGCCGCCATTGTATTCGTCGTGGCGATCGCTGATGTCTGGCACCATCAGCGTCCAACGGCAAGGAGCCCACGCATGAGTGACGCGATCACCGCCATCCTCGATGTGCACGATACCCCGCGCACGCGCAACGACAGCCAGGGCATGCTGCTGGCGCTGGCCACTGAACAGCCCGGCCAGCTCGGTGCGCTGATGCTGCTGGCCCTTGCCCGGCGTTCACCCAGCTCGGCCTTTCTCGACATGGCGCTGGATCTGCTGCCCGATGAAGCGATTGTGCCGGTCTGTGCCGAGGCCTGGCGCCGCTATCGGGATGGCGAGCGCGGCGAACTGCTGTCCAGCGTGATCGAATTCACGAGCTACCAGGCGCCGCAGGTGCTGCAGGACGACTGGGAGGCCTTGCTGGCGCTGGCCACCGAAGACGAGCTGCAGCTGGCTTCGCAGGTATGGCAGGGCCTGCCCTCTGCCATTTCTGCACAGTGGGCGCAGATCCTGTCTGAGGCCGATGACGATCGCGAGATGGCGCGGGCCAGCGCGCTGCTGCTCGTCGCCCAGCCCGAGACCTATGCCATTGCCCGCGGCTACGTGGTCGACTGGGGGCGGTTGGACGCCGAGGTCTGGGCGCACTGGGTCGGCGTCGCCGACGGACCGCAACCGCGGCGCCTGCATGGGGAGCGACCGCTGCACATCCGCTTCGGCCGCGAGCAGCATCGCGCGCAGCAGGCGGACGAGCCGAGCTGGCGCAAGCGTATCTGGCGCCTGCACCCGACCTGGAATGGTGGGCAGGTGCGTCACGCCGGGCATATGGGAGGACCGCTGGAAGCGCTGTGTGGCAGCTGCCATGCACCGCTGCAGCGCCTGCTGCGAACCGACGCTGCCGCGCTGCAGCCGGGCGCGGCGGGTGAGATCACGCTGGGCCTGTGCCTGGACTGCTGCGGCTGGGAAGATCCGCCCGTGCGTTTCTATCGCCACGATGCCAGCGGCCTGCCCAGCTGCCACCCCAGTCAGCGTCTGGAGGTGCCGGCCACGCCGACCGACAGCGGTGACCTGATGCAGGCCGAGGTCGGCCTGGTCGCCATGGACACCATGCGGTGGGAGCAGCAGGACTGGGGCCAGTCCAATCATCGGCAGAACCTGTCGCGCGTGGGCGGTGCGCCAAGCTGGGTGCAGAGTGCCTGGTACCCAGCGTGCTCGGATTGCGGCGAGGAAATGCCCTTCGTGATGCAGCTGGATTCGACGCTGCCGACCACCGGTGGAGGCGCGCTGCTATGGGGCAGCGGCGGCATGCTCTACACCTTCTGGTGCGCGAAATGCCGGGTGAGTGGGCATTTCTGGCAGTGCACCTGAGCACAGCGCCTAAGTCGAGCAAGCTCGACTCTACGCTCCTGCGCGGAACGGCCCATGCCCCCGCAGCTCCTGCTGGTACCGCCGCACACTCTGCCGCTCTTGCCGGCACCAGTCCTGCAGCGCTTCTGCGAAGTCCTTATCCGCCACCCAGTGCCGGCTGCGCACCAGCGCAGGCAGGAAGCCCCGCGCCAGCTTGTGCTCGCCCTGTGCGCCGGGTTCGAAACGGGTCAGCCCTTCGCGCAGGCAGTATTCGACGCCCTGGTAATAGCAGGCCTCGAAGTGCAGGCCGGGCAGGGTGGCGCCGCCCCAGTAGCGGCCGTACAGCGTATCGCCACCGCGTAGGCACAGCGCGCCGGCAATCGGCTCGCCGTCCTGCTCGGCCAGGAACAGCACCAGCCCGCGACCCAATGAAATGGCCAGATGGCGCAGGAAGGCCTCGGTCAGGGCCGGGGCGTTGCCATACTCAAGGAACGTCTGCAGGTAGAAGCGGTACATCGCCTGCAGGTCGGCGCGGCTGGCCTCGTCGCCATGTACCGCGCGGAACGTGATTCCCTGGCGGGTGACCTTGGCCCGTTCCTGGCGGATGTTCTTGCGATGCTTGTGGTCCATCGCAGCGAGGAACTGGTCGAACGTGGCCCAGTCGCCCGGGTTCTGCCACTGGAACTGCACGTCCTCGCGCAGCAGCCAGTCGTCACCGAACAGAGCTTCATCGCTGGCGGTGTGGAAGTTGATATGGGCCGAGGATACGTGCAGCGCGGGCAGCGCCTCGCGCAATGCCGACAGCAATGTGGCGCGCGTTGAATCGTGACGGGCCAGCAGGCGAGGGCCGGTGACTGGCGAGTACGGTACCGCGCCCAGCCACTTCGGGTAGTAGTCGCGGCCATGGCGGGCATAGGCATTGGCCCAGGCATGGTCGAACACGAACTCGCCGTGCGAATTGGTCTTCAGGTAGCCCGGAATGGCGCCGACCAGCGTGCCGCTCTCCCACAGCGTGAAGTGCCGGGGCTGCCAGCCCCAGTCCTCGCGCAGGCAACCGTGCTGTTCAAGCCCGGAAAGGAAGGCATGGCTGACGAAGGGATTGCAGCCGTCGTGCAGGGCGTCCCAGTCGGTTGCGGCAATGGACTGCAGGGAGTCGAGGAAGCGGGGGGAGGGCATGAGGGAAGGATAGGGCAGATGAAACAGAAAGGCCGACGCACTGGCGTCGGCCTTCTATCCGGAGTCGAGCATGGCTCAACCCTACAGAAGCGGGTCAGCGTCTCAGCTGGCCTTGCCCTGTGCGTCCAGGTAGCGCTCGGCGTCCAGTGCGGCCATGCAGCCGAAGCCGGCCGAGGTGATCGCCTGGCGGTAGTGCTGGTCGGCCACGTCGCCGGCGGCGAACACGCCTTCCACCGAGGTCTGGGTGGCATTGCCGCCCAGGCCCGAGCGGATTTCCAGGTAGCCGTTGTTCATCGCCAACTGGCCGTCGAACAGGGTGGTGTTCGGGTGATGGCCGATGGCCACGAAGAAGCCGTGGGCGTCGATGTCGCGGGTGCTGCCGTCCAGGGTGGACTTTACGCGCACACCGGTCACGCCGGCGTCGTTGCCCAGCACTTCCTCCACCTGGTGGTGCCAGACGGTCTCGATCTTGCCTTCGGCCACCTTCTTGAACAGCTTGTCTTGCATGATCTTTTCCGCCTTCAGGGTGTCGCGGCGGTGGACCAGGTAGACCTTGCGGGCGATGTTGGACAGGTACAGGGCCTCTTCCACGGCGGTGTTGCCGCCACCCACCACGACCACGTCCTGGTCACGGTAGAAGAAGCCGTCACAGGTGGCGCAGGCGGAGACGCCGCGGCCCTTGAACTCGTCTTCGGTCGGGATACCCAGGTACTTGGCGGTGGCGCCGGTGGCGATGATCAGCGCATCGCAGGTGTACTCGTGGCTGTCGCCGATCAGCTTGAACGGGCGCTGCGACACGTCGGCGGTGTGGATGTGGTCGAAGATGACCTCGGTCTCGAAGCGCTCGGCATGGGCCTGCATGCGCGCCATCAGGTCCGGGCCCATCAGGCCGTGGGCGTCACCCGGCCAGTTGTCCACCTCGGTGGTGGTCATCAGCTGGCCGCCCTGCTGCAGGCCGGTGATGACGACCGGCTTCAGGTTGGCGCGGGCGGCGTAGACGGCGGCGGTCCAACCGGCCGGGCCGGAACCGAGGATGACGAGGCGCTGGTGGCGGGAGGGCAGGCTGGTGCTCATGTAAACTCGCGAAAAGGTAGATGGGACAAGGCGCTGGCGATATTTGCGCAGCATCCGTGGCAGGTCATAGAGTGGCGGCTGGGACAGGGCGATTCAAGCCGATGAACAGAACGCCGTCATCCAGCGGTGGTTCCGGCGCTCTGAATGCCCTGTCGGATGTCGCATAACTGAAAACTGACGCCGTCTCATTTATTATCAATCACTAACAGCGCATTCCAAAGGTATGGTCTAAGGTGGCGAAGCAGGTCCCCGAACGCTCCAAGTCCGACGACAGCAAGGCGTCACGTCGCACGGCCGCGGCGGCGACGACCGACAATCCACGCCGCCAGCGCCTCTGGCGCGATCTGGGCCTGATCGCCATCGCGCCGGCCCTGTTGTATCTGGCGGCCAGTCTCTTCACGTATTCAGCGACTGATCCGGGCTGGTCGCATACCGGCAGCGTGGTCGCGCCGGTGCACAACCTGGGTGGCCGCGCCGGCGCCTGGATCGCCGACGTGCTGCTGCAGCTGTTCGGCTACATCGCCTTCCTGTTGCCCGTGGTGCTGGGCGCGCTGGCGTGGATCGCCATGTTCGGCCTCAAGCGCGAGAGCAAGGGCGAGAACGACCTGGACCCGGCGCTGCGCCTGGTTGGCCTGGTCGGTTTCCTGATCGCCGGCACCGGCTTCCTGCATGTGCGCCTGTTCAGTGGCGATGTCTCCAGTGCCGGCGGCATCCTCGGCAAGCTGGTCGGCAACTCGCTCACGGTGGGCTTCGGCGCGCTGGGCGCGAACCTGTTCGTGCTGGTGCTGCTGCTGGCCTCGATCACCCTGGCCACTGGGCTGTCCTGGTTCACGGTGATGGAGAAGATCGGCCGCGGGGTGATGTCACTGGCGCCGTTGCTGGCGCGCAAGAAGGAAGAAGTCACCGAGTGGCAGCAGACGCGGGTGATGCGCGAGGAGCGCCAGGAAGTGCGCAAGGCCGACGCCGAGGTGCGCGCCAAGCGCGAGCCGGTGAAGATCGAGCCGCGCCCGGAGCCGGTGATCGAGAAGAGTGATCGGGCCAAGCGGGACACGCAGATCCCGATGTTCCGTGGCGTCAACGGCGACGGCTCGGACCTGCCGCCGCTGGCCCTGCTGGACGACCCCAAGCCGCAGCCGGTGGGCTACGACAAGGAAACCCTGGACGCGCTGTCGCGGCAGATCGAGTTCAAGCTGAAGGACTTCCGCATCGAGGCCCAGGTGGTCGGCGCCAACCCCGGTCCGGTCATCACCCGCTTCGAGATCGAGCCCGCGCCGGGCATCAAGGTCAGCCAGATCAGTTCGCTCGACAAGGACATCGCGCGCGGCCTGTCGGTGAAGTCGGTGCGCGTGGTCGATGTGATTCCGGGCAAGTCGGTGATCGGCCTGGAAATTCCCAACGTCACCCGCGAGATGATCTACCTGTCCGAGCTGCTGCGCTCGAAGGAATACGACAAGTCGGCCAGCGTGCTGACCCTGGCGCTCGGCAAGGACATCGCCGGGCGCTCGACCGTGGCCGATCTGGCGCGCATGCCGCACCTGCTGGTGGCCGGTACCACCGGTTCGGGCAAGTCGGTGGCGGTCAACGCGATGGTGCTGAGCCTGCTGTTCAAGGCCTCGCCGAAAGACCTGCGGATGCTGATGATCGACCCGAAGATGCTCGAACTGAGCGTCTACCAGGGCATTCCGCACCTGCTGGCGCCGGTGGTCACCGACATGAAGGAGGCTGCCAACGGCCTGCGCTGGTGCGTGGCCGAAATGGAGCGCCGCTACAAGCTGATGAGCGCGGTGGGCGTGCGCAACCTGGCCGGCTTCAACAAGAAGGTGAAGGAAGCCCAGGACGCCGGCCAGCCGCTGATGGACCCGCTGTTCAAGCCGAACCCGGAGCTGGGCGAGGCGCCGCGGCCGCTGGAGACACTGCCGTTCATCGTCATCTTCATCGACGAATTCGCCGACATGATGATGATCGTCGGCAAGAAGGTGGAAGAGCTGATCGCGCGCCTCGCACAGAAGGCGCGTGCGGCCGGCATCCACCTGATCCTGGCCACGCAGCGCCCGTCGGTGGACGTGATCACCGGCCTGATCAAGGCCAACATCCCGACCCGTATCGCCTTCCAGGTCAGCTCCAAGATCGACTCGCGCACCATCCTCGACCAGTCCGGCGCGGAAACCCTGCTGGGCCACGGCGACATGCTGTACCTGCCGCCGGGCACCGCCATGCCCGAGCGCGTGCACGGCGCCTTCGTCTCCGACGAGGAAGTCCACCGCGTTGTCGAACACCTCAAGGCGATGGGCCCCGCCGACTATGTCGACGGCGTGCTGGACGAAGTGCAGACGATGGGTGACGGCGTGGTCGTCGGCGCCACCGGCCTGCCCGAGAACAGCGCTGCCGGCGATGAGTCCGACCCGTTGTATGACGAAGCGCTGCGGGTGGTCACCGAGACCCGCCGTGCCTCGATTTCCGGCGTGCAGCGCCGGCTGAAGATCGGCTACAACCGCGCGGCGCGACTGATCGAGGCCATGGAAGCGGCCGGCGTGGTCAGTTCGCCCGAGCACAACGGCGACCGCACGGTGCTGGCACCGCCGCCGCCGAAGTAAGACCTGACGTATCCCCCACGACGTCCAAGGAACCGACGCATGCTTCACCCCGTACCAAGCGCGCTGGCACTGGCGCTGGCAGCCTTCCTGGCTGCTGGCCCGGCACTGGCAGACACCGCCACCTCCGCGCCCGCCACGGCGCCGCCTTCCACCAGCGGCGATACCGAAGCCAGCAATAATTTCAGCATTGTCCGTTACCGCGCCGACTACCAGGTGCGGCCGGACGCGGGCAATGTGCAGACCGAAACCTACGAAGTCCTGCTCAAGACCAAGGCCTCGGTCGAGCAGTTCAGCCAGGTGCGGCTGAGCTACAGCGAGAAGATGGAGACGCTGGAAGTACTCGGCGCCTATACCATCACCGCCGACGGCCAGCGCCGCGACGTGCCAGCCGACCGCATCTACACCCAGGAGAGCTACTCCAGCGCCTCGGCGGCAATGTATGCCGACCGCAAGGTGAGGGTGATCGTATTCCCGAACCTGGCCCCGGGCACGCGCCTGTATTACCAGGTGCGCCGCACCCAGGCCACGCCGTACTTCCCCGGCTACTTCGGCCTGTGGGAAACCTTCAATGTCTTCACCGAGTACGAGGACGCCGAGGTCACCTTGAGTGCACCGGCCAACCTGCCGATGTTCGTCGACAGCCGCGGCGTGCAGGGCAGCGATCGCCCGACGGTCAAGAATGGACAGGCGCAGTGGCGCTGGCGCTACCAGCGGCGTGAAGCCATGCCAGCACAGAACTGGTCGGCGGCGGGCTGGGAGTTCGGCCCGAACATCATGGCCAGCACGTATCGTGACTGGTCGCAGATGGGTCGCGCCTACCAGCTCAAGGCTGGCCCGGCGGCGCAGGTCACGCCGGAACTGCAGGCGCTGGCCGACCAGATCACCGCCGGCATCAGCGACCGTCGCGAGCAGGCTGATGCGCTGTATCGCTGGGTCGCGCAGAACATCCGCTATGTGGCGGTGTACCTGGGCAACGGTGGCCTGGAACCGAACAGCGCGCAGAGCATCCTCGACAACCACTATGGTGACTGCAAGGATCACGTGACGATCCTCGAGGCACTGCTGGCGGCCAAGGGCATCGCCAGCTCGCCGGTGCTGATCGGTGCGGGCGGCGGCCCGACGCTGCCGAAGATTCCGGTGCTGGGCCGCTTCAACCACGCCATCACCTACATCCCCGAATTCGATCTGTACCTCGATTCGACCACCGCGTGGGCGCGCTTCGGCCAGCTGCCGGAGGGTGACCTGGGTGCGCCGGTGATGCGCACACGCGACGCCACGCTGGCACGCACCCCGGCCAACACGCCCGAACGCAACGCCACCTCGATGGAGGTGCGTTTCACCTTCGACGCCAACGGCAACCTGCGCGGCGAGACGATCCCGAAGCTGGGCGAGAACGCCGAGATCGGCATGCGCGCCCAGTTCTCCCAGCTCAACGCGCAGAACCGTGCGCGTGCTGAAGAGCAGATCATGGCCGCGTCCGGTTTCGATGGGCGAGGGCAGTTGCAGATCCAGGGCGTGCCAGGCGACCTGACCCGGCCCTTCGGCTATCGCATGGCGTTCCAGGCCGAGGACTACGCCGACTTCAGCGTGGCCGGCGGCATGGCCGTGCCGGACCCGCCGGGTGGCGAGTCGGTGCGCGGCCTGTACGCCACTGCCTCGGCGCCGGCCAACGAAACGCCGTTCTACTGCAACGCCAGCCTGCGCGAGGAAACTTATCGCCTGCAGTTCCCGGCCAATGCACCGATCATCGCCATCCCGGCGAGCCAGCGGTTCAGCAATGCTGCCGGCGAGTACCGCGTGGACTGGAGTCGCGAGGGGCAGGACGTGATCGTGCATCACCGTTTGCAGCAGAACGCGGTGCGTGGGCCGGAGGCGCTGTGCCAGCCGCGGGACTATCCGGCGTTCCGCGCGCTGTATCGCGAAGTGCGGCGCGGCTTCCGTGGCCAGGTGCTGTACGGCAAGCTGCCCGGCTCGGGCGGCTGAATCGCCGATGGACGTTCAGGGCGGCATAATGTCGCCCTGATCGCCCATTCATCTTTATCCGGGCACACTGGCAACCACCTTTCCTGGCGCCCGCGCCCACAGGATTCCCGCATGAACTTCCGCCTCCGCCGTTTCCTTGCCACCACCACCCTGGCCGTGGCCTGCACCGCCGCCGGCAGCGCCTGGGCAGGCGCCCGCGATGACCTGAAGACCTTCACCAGCGGCCTGAAGGGTCTGGATGGCCAGTTCAGCCAGCAGGTGTTTGACAGCCGCGGCAAGGTGAAGGAATCGACCAGCGGCCGCGTGGCCCTGTCGGCGCCGCGCCTGTTCCGTTGGGAATACGTGCGCCCGCACGAGCAGCTGATCGTGGCTGACGGCAAGAAGGTCTGGATGTACGAGCCGGACCTGGAACAGGCCACCGTGCGCGAGCAGGGCAAGGAGGAGCAGAACAGCCCACTGACCGCGCTGATCAACCCGGCGCTGCTGGAGCAGCAATACGACGTCAGCGAAGAGGCCGCGCAGCGCGATGGCCTGCAGTGGCTGTCGCTGTCGCCGAAGCGCGAAACCGAAGCCAGCTTCCAGTACGCCGCGCTGGGCTTCAACGCCCAGGGCCTGGCCAAGATGGAAATCACCGACGCGGTCGGCCAGCGCACCGTGATCAGCTTCAGTGGCTGGAAGCGCAACCCGGGCTTCGCCGCCGGTACCTTCAGCTTCACCCCGCCGAAGGGCACCGACGTCATCGGTAATTGATTCAGTCCGTGCCCTGGTGGGTGCCAACCGTTGGTTGGCACGCTCTTGATCTGCTTTGGCAGGTGTCAACCTTGGTTGACACGCTCTTGATCTGCCGGCCAGCGGCCGGCACTACCGGAATCGTGGTCACCCGGCGCGGTACAATAGCCGCGTGCCAAGACATCGCTCCACTTCCTTCCCCGGCCCCGATCTGCTGAGCGTTGATCGGGATCACCTGCGCCCGCTGGCCGAGCGCATGCGTCCGCGCACCCTCGACGAAATGGTCGGGCAGAAACGCCTGCTGGCGCCGGATAGTGCGCTGCGCCGCGCGGTCGAATCCGGGCGCGTGCATTCGATGATCCTGTGGGGGCCGCCCGGCTGCGGCAAGACCACGCTGGCGTTGCTGCTGGCCGAGTACTCCGACGCTGAATTCCGTGCCATCTCCGCGGTGCTGTCCGGCCTGCCGGAGGTGCGCCAGGTGTTGGCCGAGGCCGCGCAGCGCTTCGCCGAAGGCCGTCGCACCGTGCTGTTCGTGGACGAGGTGCATCGCTTCAACAAGGCGCAGCAGGATGCGTTCCTGCCGCACATCGAGCGCGGCACGATCCTGTTCGTCGGTGCCACCACCGAGAACCCGTCCTTCGAGCTGAACTCGGCGCTGCTGTCACGTTGCCGCGTGCATGTGCTGGAAGGCGTTTCGCCGACCGACATCGTCGAGGCGCTGGAACGTGCGCTGGGTGATCGCGAGCGTGGCCTGGGCGAGGAGGGCATCGAGGTCGCTCCCGAACTGCTGCTGGAAATCGCCACCGCCGCCGATGGTGATGTGCGTCGTGCGCTGACCCTGTTGGAGATCGCCGCCGAACTGGCAGGCGGGGAGGGCGGACGCATGACGCCGCAGACCCTGACCCAGGTGCTGGCCGATCGTACCCGTCGTTTCGACAAGGGTGGCGAGCAGTTCTACGACCAGATTTCGGCCCTGCACAAATCGGTACGCAGTTCCAATCCTGATGCGGCGCTGTACTGGCTGACCCGCATGCTCGATGGCGGTTGCGATCCGTCCTACCTGGCGCGCCGGCTGACCCGTATGGCCATCGAGGATATCGGCCTGGCCGATCCGCGCGCGCAGAGCATGGCGCTGGAAGCCTGGGACATCTACGAGCGGTTGGGTAGCCCGGAAGGCGAGCTGGCATTCGCGCAGCTGGTGCTCTATCTTGCCAGCACCGCCAAGTCGAATGCGGGCTACGCGGCCTTCAACCAGGCCAAGGCCGACGTGCGCGAAAGTGGCACCGAAGAAGTGCCGTTGCACCTGCGCAACGCGCCGACCAAGCTGATGAAGGAACTCGGCTACGGCGCCGAGTACCAGTACGACCATGACGCCGAAGGCGGCATCGCACTGGACCAGACCGGTTTCCCGGATGCGATGGGCGAACGGGTGTACTACAACCCGGTGCCGCGTGGCCTGGAGATCAAGCTGAAGGAAAAGCTGGATCGGTTGCGCGCTGAACGCGAAGCGGCGCGGGCGGCAAAGGGCCGTTGACCCTGCTTGTGTGGCGGATACGTCAATCTGCGCCGATTAGGATCAGGTTGGTGCCTGTGGGATGAAGCCAGAGAAAGACTTCCTGCTTGCCCTTGCGGAAGCCAGACGAGCAGACTGCTTGCCAGCCTTGCCCACAGTTGACCTCGGGGAATCCCTGGACGGTAGGGTGAGAATACTCGCGTGGCGTTGCGACCCACCCAGCCTTTAACAGGGCGCGGCGCAGCGCCTTGTAGTCCATTTCCCATTGCGCATCCACTGCCTTGAGTGCGCCAGGCATCGGTGGCGGGTTTGCCTTGAGGCTGCCCATTATGTAGCCGGGCTCTATGTAGTCAGGTTCTTTTGAGGGCAGTGCGGACGTCAGCAGTAAAGCGATCAGGATGCTCTTCATTTGCCCAGCGTAGTGATGTTGCTGCGCTGTGCAAATGGCGTTGACGCAAATGCCGCGGTGAGGAACAGAAGGGGCGCCCGGAGGCGTCCCTCACTAAGGTAGCCGAGGAGGGCTCGGCGCTACATTGTCCTGCGCGCGTTCATTTGGCACACTGCGCGGCTTCTCTTTTCAAGGATCGATGCCGTGCAGGAAATGATTCTGCCGTTGAAGCGCTATGCCCAGTTCGAGGGCCGCGCCAACCGCCGCGAGTATTGGATGTACCAGCTGTTCCTGTTCCTGGTGGCGACGGCGGTGATGCTGCTGGCCGGCGTGCTGGCGATCCTGCTGCGCAACAGTCCCGATGCGCTGGCCGGCATCCTGATCGGGATGGTGGTGCTGCTCTGTGTGATGTGGCTGGCGACGATCGTGCCGCTGATCGCGGTGACCGTGCGGCGCCTGCATGACTGCAACCAGTCGGGCTGGCTGTTCCTGTTGGCGCTGGTGCCGGGCGGTGGAATCGTGATCATGATCTTCTCGCTGCTGCCGGGCACGCCGCAGGAGAATGTCTATGGTCCGGTGCCTTCGGGGCCGTGACGCTGCGCGAGTCGAGCATGGCTCGACTCTACAGAGGCAAGGAAGAGAAGCCGGCATTTCGCCGGCTTCGTCGTTACTTCAGGCTGCAATCGCCGAAGGACAGGTAGTCCGTGCCGGAGCTGAACTGCAGCGTGCAACTGGCGGTGAAGATGGCACCTTCCTCCAGGGCGCCCAGCCTGGCGGCCTGCTGGTCATCGGAGGTGGTCAGCCGGGCCAGGACATTGCCCTGGTCATCGCCGGCCTCGATGAGCGGTTCGCCCGCCAGGTTGCTGGAGACGCCCAGCGCCACAGCGGTGAAGGTCACCGTCTGGTTGAGTTCTTCCATGCTCAGGGTCGAATTGCCGGCCTCTTCATAGGCCTGGTAGAGCGTCGGCAGATCCTGCGCGGCGTGCGCGGCCAACGGTGCAAGCAGGCCGAGGGTAAGGGCGATCAGTGCGGTGTGCTTCAAGGGGGTCTCACAATCATGGGATCCAATCCCATGGCGGTCGTGGCGCGATGAACGCGACCCGGCCGGCGGCAGGTGCCCGCCCTCCGTGGCCGCGCTGTAAGCGGGGCGATCCAATGCCCCGGTGGCCGGCAAAATAGGGGAAATGCCGTGCCCAGCGCAACCGGGTCGTCGCACGCGCGATACACAGCGTGACGTTCGATCGATGTGATAATCATTCGCGTTTAAGGTAGACTGCGGTCCCTTGTGAACCGGCGGCCCTGGGCCGCTTCTGCCGCCGCTGATGAAGCATTTCGTCCCGCCTTCGCGCCGTGGCCTGCTGGCCCGCGGCCTGGCCGCCTTGATGATGGGTCTGCTCCTGGCCACCCCGTATGCCTATGCACAGCAGCGCAATCCGCTGCAGAAGATCGGCCACACCGTGCTTGACGAGCCGGCGGCCAGCTATCGCTTCGAGCATTTCGTGGTGGACAGCCCGGACCAGCAGCGCCGTTGGCGGGTGAACCTGGCGATCCCGGCCAAGGCCGGCAAGACGCCATCCCCGGTGTTGTACGCGCTGGACGGGAACGCCGTCGCCATGGTCCTGGACCAGCCGCTGCTGGCCGAACTGGCCACGTGCAAGGCGCCACCGGTGCTGGTGCTGATGGGCTACGACAATGACCTGCGCATCGATTCCAAGGCGCGCACCCGTGACTACACCGCGTGGATCGACCGTGCCGACGACGAGAGCGGTACAACCCAGGTGGTCGGTGGTGGTGCCGCGGCCTTCCTGGATGTGATCGAGCGCCGCATCAAGCCGGAAGTCGAGCGTCGTGCACGCATCAATACGCAGCAGCAAGCGCTGTGGGGGCACTCGCTGGGCGGGTTGTTCGTGCTCAATGCGCTGTACACCCGTCCCGCCGCCTTCCAGTCCTATCTGGCGGCCAGCCCGTCGCTGTGGTGGAGCCAGGGCGCGGCGCTGGGTGATCCGGAACAGCAGTTCGTGCAGAACGTGCATGGCCAGCCGGCAAAGCTCTGGCTGATGCTGGGCGGCGCCGAGCGAGTCGGTGATCGTGGCAAGCGCGACATGAACAATCCGCGCGTGGTCGCGCACCTGCGCCGCATCGGTGGCGCCACCCCGGATGCGGCGATGCAGTTGTCCGAACGGTTGGCCAAGGTGCCGGGCCTGAGCGTGCAGTACCGCGAGTTCGACGGCCTCGGCCACGGCCCGATGCTGCCCGCGTCGTTCCATGCCGCGTTGCATGAGCTGTACGGCGTAACCGACCGCAGTGCCGGCGATGGCGCGCCCAGCGGTGGTGACAACGGCGCCGAATGAATCCCTTCGCACGCGACGTCGTGCGACCCCACTACCCAGGCGAGGCTGCCGACGTGCAGCGGCCCAGGCAACCGATGAATCCCGCGCTACGTGGCGCGGCCTACGTGTGCAAGGAGCCTTCCATGTCGTTCCGTCCGTCTTTCCGTCTTACCTCTCTCGCCGCCGGCCTGTTGCTGGCCGTGACCGCCACCGCGCAGCCGGTGTTCGATCAGCCGGCCAACGCCACCTTCAAGGGCGAGGTCGTCTCGCGCGGTGAGAACGTGGTTCCCGGCAGCACTGCCGACGTGGTCGGTCGCGGCTTCGTGCCGGGCCAGAAAGTCAGCCTGCTGCGTGGCGACAGCGTGCTCAACACGCAGCCGGTGGTGGTCGATGCTGATGGCAACTTCAAGACCCAGCTGAGCATTCCGGGCGATGCGGTGCCGGGTACCCACCCGGTGGTGGTACGCGCCAGCCAGCCGGCTGCAGCCACCGTGCTGAAGCTGCGCGTGTCGCCGCAGCTGCCGCTGTCCGGCCAGGCGCAGTTCGCCACCCAGTCCAACAAGCTGGTGCCGGGCCTGTACCAGTCCGCCTACAGCGCCGCCAGCAATGCCGTGTTCGTCACCTCGGCCGTGGGCCGCCCGCCGGTGACCCAGTCGCAGCTTCTGAAGCTGGACCCGAAGACCCTGAAGGTGACCAGGGCGATCACCCCGGCGCAGGTGCCGGGCAGCACCAATGGTGCGGTGTACGCGGTCTATGGCGTGGGCGTGGATGACACCAACGGCAATGTGTGGGTGACCAATACCCGCCAGAATTCGATTGCGGTCTATCGCCAGAAGGATCTGTCGCTGGTCCACCAGTTCCCGATCGATGCCGTGCCGCATGCGCGTGACGTGGTGGTCGACGGCACCCACGGCAAGGTGTTCGCCTCGGCCACGGGAGAGGACCATCTGTCGGTGTTCGATGCGAAGACGTTCGAGGAACTGCCGCAGGTGACGCTGGAATCCGGCGTGGATGACGGCAAGTTCACCCCGATGAGCCTGGTGCTGGACGAAAAGGCTGGCAAGCTGTTCACCGTCAGCATCGGCACCCCGGAAGCGGCGGTGATCGATGTGGCCAGCGGCAAGGTCGAGAAGGTCATCGACCTGGGCAACTCAATCAGTGCCTCGGGCGTGGCCTTCGACGCCGCGCGCAACCGCCTGTACGTGGCCTCGCAGGGCACCGACAACCTGCTGATCGTTGATGTGGCCGCCGGCAAGGTGCTGCACGATGTGCCGGTCGGCGCCGGCGCGCTGAACGTCGCCTTCGATGATGCCTCCGGCCTGGCCTACGTCAGCAACCGTGGCGCTGGCACGGTCACCGTGGTGAACGGTGACGGCAAGGTGGTCGCCAACCTTGATGGCGGCACGCTGCCGAACCACGTCCGCGCCGATGGCAAGGGCAACGTGTTCGCGGTGAACAAGTCGCGTGGCGCTGAAGACCCGAAGGGTGACCGCATCACCCGTATCACCCCGAAGCAGTAAGTCACAGGGCAGGGCGGCGTGCGCGTCGCCCTGCCAGCAAGGAGAACGTCCATGAACATCGCGTCCCGTCTGCGCCTGTGTGCGCTCCCGCTGGCCGTTTCGCTGGCGCTGGCCGCCTGTGGCGGCTCGTCGGCTCCCTCCGATGGCAAGGCGCCGGCCGAGCCGCCCGCGGCAACGGCGGCGGCTGCGGAAACCGCGCTGCCGGCAGGTTGGCAGCGTGTGGCCGGTGCCGAAATGCCGGCCGTACACGACCAGAAGGCCGTGCTTCCGGCCAAGGTGCATTCCGATGATGGCGCCGACGTCGAAGTGGCCGACACCAGCCGGATCATTGCCGGTGGTGACGATGTCATCGCGGTGATCGAGGCGCTGGGGCTGGGCAAGCAGGTGTTCGCTGCGCCAACCAACACCACCACCCACGCCGGCCTGGCCGCACCGCACCAGTTCCTGTTCAACCGAACCACTGGCGTGGAGGGCGTGCTGAGCCTGCAGGGCTCGTTGTTCCTCGGCAACAGCCTGCGCCGCCACACCGAGCTGGCCAGGAAGCTGCGCGAAGTGGGCGAGCCGGCCGTGGTCATCGATGACCTGCAGCCGGCCCCGGACAAGGTGCGCAAGGTCGCCGCCGCACTAGGGCTGGCCGAGGCAGGGCAGACACTTGCCACGCAGGTGCAGCGTCAGCTCGACGAGGCTGCAGCGATTGGCAAGGGCCTGGGCCATGCGCCACGAGTGATCCATGTCTCGGCAACAGGTGCCGGTGGCTCGCCGACCGTTGCGGGCGCCGACAGCGCGTCGGCGCAGCTGATCGCGTTGGCCGGTGGCGTCAACATCGGCACCGAGGCCGGGGTGAAGAACTACTCGCAGCTGAGCAATGAAGGCGTGGTTGCCGCGGCACCGGAGGTGATCCTGGTGACCGAGCACGATCTGCAGCTGTTCGGCGGTGCCGAAGGCCTGTGGAAGGCGTACCCGACGCTGAGGCAGACCCCGGCTGGGCAGGCCAACCGGGTCTGGGTAATGCCGGATGTGCAGCTGAAGTACACCAGTGTCGGCTCCGGTGCCGGTGCGCTGGCGCTGGCGAAGGCGCTGGCGAAGGCGTTCGCGGCGATGCCGAAGGCATGAGTCCAGCGGATCGCCGCCGCCGTCGCGGGCGGACGATGTTGATGGTGGCGTTGCTGGCACTGCTGGGTGCGGTGCTGGCCTCGTTCGCCGTGGGCCCGCTGCGGCTGCCGCCGCTGGAGGTGATGCAGGCGTTGGCGGTGAAGCTGGGCCTGCTCGATCCGCAGGCGGTCAGCAGCCGCGACCTCGCCGTGGTCTGGCAGCTGCGCATTCCGCGCGCCCTGTTGGGCGCGATGGTGGGCGCGTCGCTGGCGATGGCCGGTGCCAGCCTGCAGGGCCTGTTCGGCAACCCGCTGGCCGACCCCGGCATCGTCGGTGTCAGCCAGGGTGCTGCGCTGGGCGCGGTGGCCGCCATCGTGCTGGGCGCTGCGGGTGCGGCGGGCTGGCTGGTGCCTGTGGCGGCGTTCGCCGGCGGTGCGCTGGCGATCGGCCTGACCTACGCGCTGGCGCGGCCCGGCAAGGGCAGTGGCAATGCCACGCTGCTGCTGGTCGGTATCGCGATGGCCGCGTTCTGCTCGGCGCTGATCGGTTTCCTCACGTACATCGCCAGCGAGAGCGAGCTGCAGTCGCTGGTGTTCTGGCAGATGGGCTCGCTGGCGCGCGCCAACTGGGCCGACGTGGCGGCAGTAGTGCCGTTGTTTGCGATTGGCGTGTTCGCGTTGCAGCGGCTGGCCACGCCGCTGGACATGCTGGCGCTGGGCGAGTGCCAGGCACAGCACCTCGGGCTGGATGTCACCCGCACGCGCCGTCGCCTGGTGGCGTTCAGTGCGTTGCTGGTAGGGGCGGCGGTGGCGTTTGCCGGTTCGATCAGTTTCGTTGGCCTGGTGGTGCCGCACGTGGCGCGCCTGCTGGTCGGTCCCGGTCATCGCTGGTTGCTGCCGTTGTCCGGCCTGCTGGGCGCGCTGCTGATCGTGGTGGCCGACACCGCGGCTCGCACGTTGGATCCGCCGGCAGAGATTCCGCTGGGCTTGTTCTCGGCAGCGTTGGGTGCGCCGTTCTTCCTCTGGCTGGTGCTGCAGCAGCGCCGCAAGGCTGCCCCATGAGCGTGCTATTGAAGCTGCATGAGGTAGTGGTCCGCCGCCAGCAGCGTGAAATCCTGCACGGTATCTCGCTGGCGTTCGAACCGGGTACGGTGACCGCTCTGGTTGGCCCAAATGGCGCGGGCAAGTCCACGCTGCTGGCGGTCGCGGCCGGCGACCTGCGCGCTGATGCGGGCGAGGTGAGCCTGCTGGGCAAGCCGCTGGCCAGCTACAAGGCCGGACCACTGGCGCGCGAGCGCGCGGTGATGCCACAGGAGCACGGCGTGCGCTTTGCCTTCAGCGTGGAGGAAGTGGTGGCGATGGGGCGGTTGCCACATCCGCCGGATCCAGTGGTGGATGACGCCCAGGTGGAAGCGGCCATCGATGCCGCCGAACTGCAGGCGCTGCGCCTGCGCGAGGTGCAGCAGCTGTCCGGTGGCGAATCCGCGCGTACCACGTTCGCGCGCGTGCTGGCACAGGACACCCCGTTGCTGCTGCTGGACGAGCCGACCGCCGCACTGGATCTACGTCATCAGGAGCGCACGCTGCGCAGTGTGCGTGCCTGTGCCGAGGCCGGTGCGTGCGTGATCGTGGTGCTGCACGATCTGAATCTGGCGGCCGGTTATGCCGATCGCATCGTGCTGCTGGAGCAGGGCAGGGTGGCGGCCGACGGAACACCATTGCAGGTGCTGACCGAAGACAACCTGCAGCGGGTCTACCAGCAGGATGTGGTGGTGCTGGAGCATCCGCGGCGCGGGGTGCCGCTGGTGGTGGTGACCTGAGCATCAACGCGCTCTGCCAGGCGACGTATCATGTGCGGTTCGTTCTCTTCAATGGACTGATGCAATGATCCGTACTGTTTCACATGGCGTGCTGCTCTCGGCAATGGTCGCCTCCGTATGCGCCGCCAGCACTGCGTCGGCATCCTCGGTTTCCCTGATCAAGGCCGCCGAGCAGGCCTCGCTGATCGAGAGCCGGTATTCCGCTGGCGGGAGCGCTCCTGTGGTTCCGGTGGCGACCCGCTATTTCGCCAGTGATGAAGTGCTCATCAGCTGGGACGACCAGCAGGTACTGATGTTGTGCAGGGAGGCGGTGTACCTTCAGATTCCTGCCGGCAAGGCAGGTGACGTTGCGCTGGCCACCGAACAGCGGCAGATGATTGCCTACCAGGCGCTGATGTCCGGAATGGGTTCGGTTGCGGCCGTGGCAGAAGCGGCGGGTGATTCCGTGGTGGTGGCAGACGACGGTAGCGAGACCCGTCGCGCGGGAGAGAGCAGCTGGGCCTACGGGGTGGAACGCCATGAAGTCACCACCCAACGCATGGCCGATGGCGCGCTGCGGATCCGGGCGCGCAAGACCGAGACCATGAACAAGGCCAAGCCTGCGGAGCCAGGCGATATGTTCAGCACCGAAGACGACCAGGCTGCACGATTGTCGGAGCTGGCGCCGGTCGGCAGCTGGACCGAGGTGGTGATCCATGGTGGCCCGCGCCAGGCGCAGGTGGATCTGGCGATGTCGTTGAAGGGATGGATCTCGATGGGGGGCGACCAGGCGGCGACCGTGGGTGAGGCGCGCAAGCTGCACAACTGCAACTAAGGCAGGGGAGGGGTCAGAGCCCTTGGCCGTCGCAAAGGGGTCCGACCCCGATGCCCGCCGGCTTCATCGTTCCATTTATGTGCGCAATATTCACTTGCGCGCCAGATTGGCAGGTCTAGAATGCGCCCCATGAACCGGATGCCGCTCCTGAAGTTTTTCACCCTGACCCGCGCAAGCGCGGAACGGGCGTGTCTGCCTGGAGCCCCACGAGGCCGTTGAAGCGGCCATCGCTGGACCTTCGACAGAGCGCCCTCCGGGGCGCTCTTTTCGTTTCCGCAGTTCCATTTCCCGTAACCCGATGTACCGCAAGGAGAACGTGCCATGCACCAGATCGCCGAGACCGAACGCTAGCCGCGCACCCTGTCGCCAACCGGGGTGCGCGGCCCCCGAAGTTGGCTTTGCAGGAACCTTTCTCATGAATACCCAAGTCCTTTCCCGCCGTCGCAACCTTGGCATCATTGCCCACATCGACGCCGGCAAAACCACCCTGACCGAACGCCTGCTGTGGAAAAGCGGCGAGATCCATCGCGTCGGCGAAGTGCACGACGGCAATGCGACCACCGACTTTTCGGCGATCGAGCGCGAGCGTGGCATCACCATCGGCGCTGCCGCCGTGCAGGCGCAGTGGGCGCCGCGTGACCTGCCGCCGCATCGGCTCACCCTGATCGACACCCCCGGCCACATCGACTTCGCGATCGAAGTCGAACGTTCACTGCGCGTGCTCGACGGTGCCGTGGCCGTGTTCTCGGCCGTGGACGGCGTGCAGCCGCAGTCCGAGACGGTGTGGCGCCAGGCGCGCCGCCATCGCGTGCCGCTGATCGCTTTCGTCAACAAGATGGACCGCGTCGGCGCTTCGTTCGAGCGCGTGCTGGAGCAGCTGCAGGACAAGCTGCAGGCACGTCCGTGGGCGCTGGGCGTACCGCTGGGCAGCGAAGGTGGCTTCAACGGTTGGGTCGATCTGGTCGATGAGCGCGTGCTGCAGTGGCAGGATGGTGCCGCAACCACGATGACCCCGTGGGACGGCGCGGTGCGCGCCCAGTGGCAGGCACAGCGCGATGCGCTGGTCGAAGCCGTGGCTGATCACGACGAGCAGCTGGCCGATGCCTGGCTGGAAGGGCGCGTGATCGATGCCGAACAGCTGCGCGCAGCGATCCGTCGGGCGACGCTGGCGGGTGCGGGCGTGCCTGTGCTGGCCGGTGCCGCGTTCAAGGACAAGGGCATCGAGACGCTGCTGGACGCCGTGGTCGATTACCTGCCATCGCCGTTGGACCGGCCTGCCGTGACCGCTGAAAGCGAGCGCGGCGAGGTGGTACTGCCGCCGGACCCGGATGGTCCGCTGGCAGGCTTGCTGTTCAAGATCACCCATCAGCAGCACGGCGCCCTCAGCTTCGTGCGCCTGTACTCGGGCACCTTGAAGGTGGGCGACGCGGTGGCCAGCTCGCAGCATCCGCAGGGCCGGCGTGTCAGCCGGCTGGTGCGGGTGCAGGCCGACCAGACTCACGACATCGAACAGGCCGTGGCCGGTGACATCGTCGCGGTGCTGGGCTGGAAGGATGCGGTCAGCGGCGAAACGCTGAGCGGCCGTGCGCAGCCGCTGCGCCTGGAGAACATCCAGGCACAGGCGCCGGTGCTGGCCTGGCGGCTGGAGCCGGCGCGTGCGGCCGACCTGATCCGGATGGCGCAGGGCCTGGCCAGCCTGGCCCAGGAAGATCCGTCGTTCCGCGTCGAAACCGATCGCGACACGGCGGAGACCCTGGTCTGGGGAATGGGCGAGCTGCACCTGGAGGTGATGGTCGAACGCCTGCGCAGCGAATGGAAGGTGGATGTGGGCGTGGGCTCGCCGCGCGTGGCCTACCAGGAGACGCCGATGCGTGCGATGACCGGCGTCGTCGGGCGGCTGGTCAAGCAGACCGGTGGCCAGGGCCAGTTCGCGCACGTGGTACTGGATGTATTGCCGCGCGAGGACGACCAGGTGGTGTTCAACGACCGCATTGTCGGTGGCGTGGTGCCGCGCAGCTTCATCGCTGCGGTGGAGAAGGGCGTGCGTGCCGCGCTGTCGGAAGGGCCGCAGGGCCATCCGGTGGTCGGTATCGAGGTCAGTCTTGTCGATGGCCAGACCCATGCCAAGGACTCGTCGGAGATGGCGTTCCATCGTGCGGGTGCCGAGGCGATCAAGGCCGCGCTGGCCGAGGGTGGCACGCAGCTGCTGGAACCGGTGATGGCGGTGACGGTGCATTCGCCATCAGCGTCGGTGGGTGATGTGGTGGGCGACCTCAACCGTCGCCATGGTCGCATTGCCCGCATCGACGACCAGGACGGTCGCGCCGAGGTCAGTGGCTTTGCGCCGCTGGCGCAGCTGGTGGGTTACACCACGTCGCTGCGTTCGCTCAGCCAGGGGCGGGCGAGCAGCGAGGCGCACCTGCACGGCTATGAGCCGGTACGCGCTGCATGAGGAAGGTGAAGGGAGCCCGTTCGCGGGCTCCCTTTTTTGCGACGGCTTTTTGCATTGCATTGCAACAAAACTGCAGAAAAAGCTGGATTAAAGTGATGCCTCACGATAAATTGCGCACCCCCCGTTGCTCGCCGCCGCCCGCACCCCTCTCATGCGTGATGACAAAGACCCCGGAACCCTGGAGCTGACCCTGCCGCGAAAGCGCGGCCGTCCGCCCAAGTTCGGGTACGCAATGAGTGACGCGCAGCGGGCCGCACGCTACCGCGCGCGCCGGGCAGGGCAGGCCAACCACGCCGATGTGCGCGCCTGCTCGGACATGGTGCTGCTGGACAAGATCCGCGCCGCAGTCAGCGCGCGCGACACCGAGCTGGCCGGCTTCCTGGTCCACGTGCTCTGGCAGCGCTACCCCCTGCAGCTGAAATAGGCCGTCGGTGGGGTGGCCGTTGTCATCGAGCTTGTTGATAATGCGGGATTCAGGTTGTTCCCGCTGGCGCGCCCGGGATGGCAGGCGCGCATGATCGAACGGTTCCCAAGATGACGACCACCAGCGACACCACCACCGAAGCGGCGCCGAGCAGCGCCCCCCTGTTCTACACCCGTCCGGTGCCGCTGCAGGCCGATGTGCATGCCAATCTGCGCATCCTGCCGGGCAAGCTCGAGTTTGCCGCCGGCAACAACGCCATTCCGCTGGTGCTGGGCGAGTTCTCGCTGGCCCTGCACCACTTCCCGATCCTGTTCGCTGGCCCGACCGCCGTGCCGATGGCCGCCGTTGGTGTTTCCGACCAGAACCTGTTCATCAAGGACGGCCTGTGGGAAGACGAGGCCTATATCCCGGCCTACCTGCGTCGCCACCCCTTCATCTTCATCGACACCGGTGCGGACAACGACTTCCTGCTGGGCATCGACGAAGAGAGCTCGCGCGTGGTCAAGGGCGGTGACGAAGGCCAGCCGCTGTTCGTGGACGGCAAGGCCACCGACATGGTGCAGCAGGCGCTGGAGTTCTGCGGCCAGTACACCCGCGAGCATGAACAGACCCAGGCTTTCTCCAAGGCCCTGATCGACAACGGCCTGCTGGTCGAGCGCAATGCCACCGTCCGCACCCCGGATGGCCGCGAGTTCAATCTCAACGGCTTCCTGGTGGTGGACGTGGAGAAGTTCGTGGCCCTGCCGGAAGCGACCGTGGTCGAGTGGCACCGCAGCGGCTGGTTGGCGCTGATCCACCAGCACCTGATGTCGCTGGGTCGCTTCAATGACCTGACCCGTCGCCAGGTCGAGCGCCTGGCGGCCTGATCAGGCCGATGGTGCGGCTTCCGCCCTGCGGGAGCCGTGCCACTGCTGCAATCCCTGCAGCAGCCGCCGCGCCTGGACCCAGTCAGGCGCGGTCTCATGCCCCAGCTCCCACAGAGCGGCCGCCATGCCGGCCTGATCCATTGCCCGGCACATCTGCAGCGTGCCCTGCAGGCGGTGCACATGGTGGCGTAGTGTCGCAGCATCGACGTCCTGCACGGCCTGTTCGATCCTGTCCAGCTCATAGGCAATGTCTGCAGCGTAATCCGGCTCGACGCCAGGGGCGTCATCCGGCGCAGTACCGTGCGCCGGGGGCGGGAGGCCCAGCGCCTGCAGCAAGCTCGCAACCTGCAATGGCTTGACCAGGATGGCGTCGAATCCGGCCCTTCGGCAGCGCGCCGCGTGCCGGCGCCCCATGCGGGCGGACAGGGCAATCACTCGCAGGGGGGGCTCTGCCTGCGCGCGCAGCTGCTGCGCCAGAGCGTAGCCATCCGAGTCGCGAAGCCCGATGTCCAGCACGACCGTGGCGCGCGGTCGTAGCGCGTGCTCGGCCAGTGCGGTGTCGGCATCGGCAACCGCGCGTACATCCGCACCCAGCCGGCGCAGCTGCTCTGCGACGATGTGCCGGCTGAGTGCATGATCTTCTACCAGGAGCAGGTCGATGCCGGCCAGTGGTGTCTGCTGCAGCGGCTCGATGGGTGGCGGATCGCCGTGGACGGCGCGGACCGGCAATCGCAGGGTGAAGCGGCTGCCGCGCCCATGCACGCTGTGTGCGGTCAGGTTGCCGCCCATGGCAACGGCCAGTTCGTGCGCGATCGTCAGGCCCAGCCCGCTGCCGCCACGTCTCTGGCCCTCCTCGCTCTGCTGGAATGGCCGGAACAGAAGCGCCAGTTGAGCGGGCGCAATGCCGATGCCGCTGTCGATCACATCCAGCAACAGCTCCCGGGGAGACAGGGCGGGCGATAGTTGCAGGCGCACTTCGATACCGCCGACATCCGTGAATTTCAATGCATTGCCCAGCAGGTTGTCGACAATCTGGCGCAGTCCATCAGCATCCAGCGCGACCACCGGCGCTGGGTCGGGCGCGCGATCGAGCTGGAGTGACAGGCCTCTCCGTAGTGCCTCCGGCCGGATCGCTTCCAGTGCACGCGTACAGAGTTGACCGACGTCACAGGGCACGGGATGCGGCCTGAAGCTGCCGCTGGCAAGGCGCGAGAACGTCAGTGAGCGATCGAGCAGCCTGCGCAGCGAGTGGCCGGCGGCAAGCGCTGCCGCGAGCAGTTCGCGCTGCCCCTTGGGCAGGTGTGACTGGCTCAGCAGGTCGATCGAAGCCAGAATCGTCTGCGCGGAATTGCGCACCTCATGGCTGATCATCCCCGCCGCGCGCCCCAAGCGGCGTTCCGTGCGGCCGATTCGCCAACGTAGCGCCTGCCAGAGCACAGGTAGGCCGATGAGTGCCGTGGCCAGACACAGCAGCCATCGCAGGAGCGGGAGGCGCATCTGGTCAAGTGTGCTCTCGATGGATGCGGGCAGCATCTGCTGTGCCCACAACTCCAGCAGGCCTGCGTGCTCTTCGAGCGTGATGGCGCGCAGCGCCTGATCGATGCGCGCCAGCAGCTGCTGGTCCTCGCGGCGGACAAACAGGTGCAGATCGGTGGAAAAATCGCTGTCGAACGGGTGCAGTTGCAGGTTGCCCGCGAAGTGCTTCCGGATCATCGACTGCAGCGTTGCTTCCAGGCCGATGGCCGCATCGGCGATACCGCTCTCTACGGCGGCCAGCGCCGCATGGCGGTCGTGAAGGCGCAGCAGGTGGATCTGTGGATGGTGGGTCGCCAGCCAGTCGGCATAGGGGCCACCGTCAACTACGGCCAGCACCTGCGCCCTCACCCCGGTGACGTCACGGGGTGGGCGCTCGCCTTTACGCGAGGCCAGCACCGTCCTGCCGCCATGGAAAGCGCCCGATGCCATCAGGTCGGGACAGGGAAGCGGGCGATGCGAAGGATTGCCCATGACCAGCACCAGGTCGGCCTCGTGCCGGCAGACGGCAGCGACCGCCGCGCTCGTGCTGGTGTAGGTGAGATCACGGAAGCGCAGGCCGGAATGCTGAGCGACAAGGTCGGCATAACCATGGGCGAGGGTGAGGGGCGTGCTTGAATCTGCCAGCGCTGCAGGTAGCGGGCGCAGTGATGGCGCGGTGGCGACCCGCACTTCGCGGCCGGCGGACCATTCCTGCAGTTGCGCATCCTCGGCCGAGGCTGCGGGCAGCAGGATCAGGGCCAGCAGCAAGGTGCACGAAGTGCGCAGACGGAGACGAGCGCGGCGCCTCATCGCACCTCCAGCTGCCGCCGCAGTGCATAGATCTCCACGTCATTGCGCAACCCTAGCTTGCGCAGGGCGGCGATCTTCTGGGTGCTGACCGTCTTGACGCTGCGATGACGGTGCAGCGCGATCTCCGAGACGGTCAGGCCGGCCAGAAGCAGGTCCAGCACTTCGCGTTCATTGCGACTGAGCTCCTCGCGATTGGCCGGGAACAGGCAATCGGTGGGCAGGCGGCACAGTCCCTGCGAGATGCGCACGATGGCTTCAGACAACATCTCCAGGGGCTCGGACTTGCTGACCACGCCGCTGATGCCGGCCGTCAGCAGGTGGTCGATGCGGGTGGTTGGCGTCAGCGTGGCGAAGGCGAGCAGGGGAACATGAGGAAAACACTGGCGCAGCAGGGAGACCAGTTCATCACTGCTGCGGTCGCCGGGCGCCAGGGTGAGATCGATGATGGCGACATCCACTGCCAGCTGGCGCAGGCTGCCAACGAGCTCATCGCTGCGGGTGTGACTGGCGACGATATCGAAGCGGAGGTCGCGGGACAGGTGCAGGACGGTGCCGCGGCGGACGACTTCGTGATCGTCGAGGAGTGCCAGCCGCAGTCGGCGCGGTGCAGGGTATCCATTCATGCGCTGGGAGGTGATCGGCGCCCGAAGGGCGTGGCGATCATTCTGGCGCTGCTGTCGCGTCGAGCATCGAATTTGTTGGATTTTTGCGATTATTCCTAAGGGTCGATGTGCAAGATCTATCAATCCAGTATTGCCGGTTGATGCAGTGGATTGTCAGGCCACAGTCAGACCCTTCAGGGCACGTCGCCCCCGCTGCGCAGGTCGCGGGCCATTTCGCTGGTCGCAGCCCATCCGAGATCGGCATACAGGGGCTTCCCTTGGGCGGTAGCGTGCAGCACCGCGTAGGCCACCCCTCGCCCGGCGAACGCGTGGTCGGCCAGCTTCATCAGCTGGCGGGCGATGCCGCGACGCCGGTAGCCGGGCTCCACGTAGACATTGAGTACGTAGCCGCGCGAGTCCTGCTCTGGATGGGCGGGGTGGGGTGGCCAGTCGATCAGCATCAGGCCGATGCCTGCGATGGGGTGTCCATTGTCGGAAAGGACATGGCCGAAGTAGTCGCCCGACACCAGGCGCGGCTCCAGCCATCTACGGAACGGGGCTGCCATCTGCTGCAGGACCTCTTCGCTCCGGCCGCTTTCACGGAACATCGCTTCACGGTGAGCGCAGATGAGGTCGAGGTCGCACGGAAGGATCTGCCGGACGGCGAAGCCATTCCAGGAGGCTGTGATGGTACTGCCAGGAGTGCTATTCATTGGTCGTGTATCCGTTCAGACCCTGCTGGCTTGTCCAGCATCGTATCTGAAGGGCGCATGGCGAAAGCACCACGTTGCAATGATTGATGATCGACTCTTGCTCGAGGACGATCCACCTGGGACGAAGGTGCGGTGTCATCGCACCGACTGCGGTACCCGTCTCAGCGTGCGGGTGTCGTAACCCATCGCCGCAATCCGCTCGACTGCCTGCTGGTAGTCTCTGTCCGACACCTGCGGGGTGCGGGCCATATACCAGACGTAATCACGCTTGCTTCGCGCCACGATGGTCTGGCGGTAGCCTTCGTCGAGCCAGGCGATCACGTACTCAGCCTGGATCGGCCAGATGAACTGCATGCCCCAGATCGCGCCATTGCCTTCCTTCTCGACACGGCCGATGGGGTGCATCGATTTCTGCGGGGCATCGAAACTGCCCTTGCGATAGGTGAAGGTGGTCTGGATGCGCCCATCGGAGCGCAGGGCATAGCTCTCCACGGCGTCGAAGGCCTCGCGTTCAGGCCGCGATGGGATATGCGCGATCACGTACCAGTCACCCATGAAACGCGGCACATCCACCGATGGCGGACGCGGCAGTGGGCGCGTGTCGCTGGAGCTGCAGCCGGAACCGAACAGGCCGATCGCGATCAGGGGAAGCAGTGGAAACTTTCGCATGTCACACCTCAGCGGGGCCGGAACAGGTAGTGGGCCACCAGCCACTGCTGGCCGTCGTCGTAGCCGAACAGCTCGGCACACGCCATCCAGAACATCCGCCAGCGTTGCCACCAGATGCGCGCAGCCGCCGGCCCATAGGTCGCTGCCAGTATTGGCATCACCCGGTCGCGTGCTGCATCCTGATTGGCCAGCCAGTGCTCGGCGGTGCGTTGGTAGTGGGTGCCGTCCAGCAACCAGCGCTGATCCAGCCGCAGGTCGCGCTGGAAATGCAGCAGGGTATCGGCGGCCGGCATCAGTCCGCCGGTGAAGAAATGGCGGCCCATCCAGTTGTCGCCGCCCTCGGTTTCGAACGGGTACATCAGCGTGCGATGGGCGAAGATGTGCACAAACAACGCACCGTCCGGCTTCAGCCACTGTGCGATGCGCGCCAGCAGGCGCTCGTAGTTGCGCACGTGCTCGAACATCTCGACCGAAACGCAGCGATCAAACTGCGCGGTGGCCAGTTCCAGCTGGTTCACGTCACGGGTGAGCACTTCAACATTGGGCAGTCCGCGCGCCTGGCACTGGGCCATGATGTGTTCGCGCTGGCTGTGCGAGTTGGACACGGCCGTGATCGTTGCGCGCGGATAGCGCTCGGCCATCCACAGCGTCAGCGAGCCCCAGCCGCAGCCCAGTTCGAGAATGTGCTGTCCATCGGCCAGGCCAGCGCGCTGGCCGTACAACTGCAGCATTGCTTCTTCAGCCTGGTCCAATGTTTCGCGCCCGGTGGGGTAATAGCAGCTGCTGTACTTCAACCGGTTGCCGAGGCAGGCCTGGAAGAACGCCGCGGGCACTTCATAGTGCTGCCGGTTGGCGGCATCGGTGTGCAGGGCCAGCGGGCTGTTGGCCAGTTCGGCGATGCGGTGGCTGAAACGCGCGGACTGCGCTTCGATTCCACCTGCCGATTCTTCCTGCAGGCGTTGCGCGCACAGCCGTCGGATGCCAGCACGCAGCGCAGCGTCCGGCAGCAGGCCGCGTTCGGCCCAGGCGGTCAGCCCGGTTTCTGCTTCCTCGGTCGGATTCAGTGACGGTATCGCGCTCATGCGGAATGCTCCTTGGAAGGGCGGGGGAACCAGGGAAAGAACATCGGTGTGCTGCGCTGATAGGCGCGGTAGTCGTCGCCGCGGCTGCGCAGGGCCTGCTTCTCGGTGAACGGGATGCCGCTCAGATAGCGCAGGAACACATACATCAGCACGGGGCCGAGCCAGGCCAGCCACCACAGCGGGGAGCCGACGGCCAGCAGCACGTAGGTGAACCAGTGCAGCCACTCGAAGAAGTAGTTGGGGTGGCGGGAATACCGCCAGAGTCCATCACGGCAGGTGCGGCCTTTGTTCGCCGGGTTGGCGCGGAACCGGGCCAGCTGCCGGTCGGCCAGCGCTTCTCCGCCCACGCTCAGCAGCCAGACGAGCGCGGCCGCCAGCACCCAGGGCGTCGTGTCAGCGGCTTGATTGGCGGCGACCGCGACGAAGGGCAGGGCAAACAGCACCACCAGCAGTGCCTGCGCCATGAAGAACCCGAAGATCTTTCCCTGGTGTCCCTGCCAGTGCTCACGGAGGTAGCGATAGCGCCCGTCCTCTGCTTCGTGCCGGACCCGATGCCAGAGATGAAGGGCCAGGCGACCGCCCCACAGGCCACCGAGCACCGCCAGCGCCAGCCGTGGTGTCACCGCACCTTCGCCCAGCAGCGCCAGCAACAGCGCGGCGGCGCCCACGCCCTTGGCCCAGAGCACATCCACAACGCCGATGTTGTGGTGGCGGCGCTGCCAGGCCCAGCCCCAGCTCATCACCAGTAGCGCGTAGAGCAGCACCCAGAGCAGGTTGATCATGATGACGCTCCGACGAGAGGTGGTTGTGGCGTAGTACGCGGGCCGCTACGGGCGGCGCGGCACAGGAGGGAAAGTGCAATGGCCCAGCCTGCGCCCAGCACCAGGACGCCATGCCACATCGGGCTGTTGAACTGCACCGCATCGAATCCACGCGCGGCCGACAGGTAGGCCAGTGGCGCCAGCAGCAGGCCGAACAGGGGCGGCAGGGCAGGGTGGCGCTGCAGGAAGCGCATCGAGGTGGTCAGGGTCATGGCGAATGCCGCCCACAAGGCCATGATCCAGGGTGGCGGCGCCCATCCCAGCGGAGACGCGGCGTAGCGCACGGTGCCGCTGGCGGCCGCACTGGCGTCGACCAGCCAGGCGCAGGCCAACGCAAGCAGCAGCAGCCGCAGGTCCAGCCGTGGTTGCGCCGACGTCAGCAGCTGGCTGCCGATATACAGCGACGCAGCCAGCAACGCGGGCCACTGCCAGCCGCGCCCGGCGCCGGCCACCGCGCACAGCCAGACCAGCTGGTTGCCAAGCAGGTTGGCCCAGAACCGGCACATGTCAGTCACCTTCGCCAGCCGGGACCGCAGGTCGATGGCCCGGGCGTGCCAGCAGCAGATGCGAGACACCGATCGAACGCTCCAGGAAGCCGCCTTCGCAGTAGGCCAGGTAGAAGTCCCACAGGCGGCAGAAGCGCGCATCGAACCCCTGTGCCTGCACGGCGGGCAGCTGTGCGAGGAAGCGCTGGCGCCAGGCGCGCAGGGTCAGCGCGTAGGAATGGCCGAAATCCTGCTGGGCGATCAGCTGCAGGTCGCTGGATCGGCTCTTGGCGGCCATGATCGCATTGATCGATGGGATGAAGCTGCCCGGGAACACGTAGCGCTTGATGTAGTCGACGCTGCGCCGGGCCTGCTCGTAGCGATGGTCCTCGATGGTGATGGCCTGCAGCAGGGCAACACCATCGGGCTTCAGCAGTCGCTGCAGCGTGGCCATGTAGGTGTCCAGGTATTCGGCGCCGATCGCTTCGATCATCTCGATCGATACCAGCTTGTCGAACTGGCCCTGCAGGTCGCGGTAGTCCTGCATCAACAATGTGACCTGGTCCTGCAGTCCTGCGTCCCGCACGCGCTCGGTGGCCAGCGCATGCTGCTCGGCAGAGATGGTGGTGGTGGTGACATGGCAGCCGTAGTGCCGCGCCGCGTGCTCCGCGAAGCCACCCCAGCCGGTACCGATTTCCACTACGCGATCGCCGGGCTTGAGTTGCAGCTGCTGACAGATGCGGTCCAGCTTACGGCGCGAGGCGGACTCCAGTGATTCGGATTCGCTGGCGAACAGCGCCGACGAATACATCAGGTCCGGTGACAGGAACAGGGCGAAGAAATCGTTGCCCAGGTCGTAGTGGGCGGCGATGTTGCGCCGGCTGCCCTCACGGCTGTTGCGATGCAGCCGGTTCCAGCCGCGCAGCAGCCACCCACCCACCTGGGCCGGGCCGCGCTCCATGCCGTCCAGCAGGTCGCGGTTGCGCACCAGCAGGCGTATCAGAGCCACCAGATCATCGCAGTGCCATTCGCCCTGGATGTAACTCTCGCCAGCACCAACGCTGCCCTGCGCAGCGACCTTGCGATAGAACGCCGGGTCTTCGATGGTCACCGTCACCTGCAGCGCGGCGTGGGCGTTGCCCAGCCGGACCTCGCCAAGGGCATCGCGCACGCACAGGTGGCCATCGCGCAAGGGGGCAAGCTGCGCCAGCAGGCGGCGGCGCAGGAAGGCGTCCAGCGCGCCAGGGCGCGGCAGGGTCACCGAAGGCGTCATCGAGTTCATCGTGGTTTCCCGGCAAGGGTGGGGTGGTCGTGTACGGGGTTGCGCTTCAGCCACAGCCGCAGCGCGTGCCAGTGGATGGCGGCCACCACCTGGGTGGTCATCAGTGGGTAGCAGGCGAGGACCCGCGCCAGCCCGCGGCCATCCAGGCGGCGGCGGTGCATCGTCTGGGTGGCATCGAACTGCCGGATGCCGTCGCGCCAGACCTGCATGTGCACGCGCAGGTCCTCATCGGGGCTGCTGAAGCGCCAGTCGTAGCGGCAGTCCATCGGCATGAACGGCGAGACGTGGAAGCATTTGTCGAACTGCCAACGCAGTGAGGTGCCGTCGTGCGTGGCCGTAGCGACCGGCAATACATAAGCGTGCCGTTCCTTCCAGGGCGTGTTGGTGATCTCGGCCACGATGCAGTCCAGCGTGCTGCCGTCGGCCTGGTAGCAGTAATAGAAGCTGACCGGGTTGAACACACGCCCGGCGAAGCGAAGGTGGGTGAGCAGGCGCACCGGCCCTGAAGGCCGATGACCGAGCGTCTTCGCGGCATGGTCGCGCACGGCATCGGCCAGAGGCTGTGCGGGATCGCCGAAATAGTCACTGCGCCGGAACTCGGCGAGGTTGCGGCGATTGAGCGACCACAGCCAGCGCCCGGCAAACACGGTCTCCACCTCATCCAGGTCGAGCAACAGCTGCGCAACGGGGTAACGGAACGCATGCGGGTGCGGATGATGCCGGCGGTGCATCACCTGCCCGAAATACAGTGCGCTGGCGCTCATGCCGCCACCTCGCCCGGCAGCGATACCTCGCGATGCGGTGCGCAGGCCTCCAGCGCATCCACCACGCGGCGGGCGCTGCGGATGCCATCTTCATGGAAGCCCCAGCCCCAGTAGGCCCCTGCGAACCAGGTGTGGCGATGGCCCTGCAGCTCTGCCCAGCGCTGCTGCGCGCGAACCGCAGCATGATCGTGCACTGGATGGGCATAGTGCAGCGTGCGCAGCACCCTCGCCTGATCGATGGCCTCGCTGCGGTTGAGGGTGACTACCAGCGGCGTGCTGCCGTGCAGGCCCTGCAGCAGGTTCATGCAGTAGCTGACCGTGCAGGGCGCCGCTGGATCCTGCGGGACATGCGCGTTCCAGGCCGCCCAGGCCTTGCGGTTGCGCGGCAGCAAGGATGCATCCGTGTGCAGTACCGCCTCGTTGGATTGGTAGCGGATGGCACCCAGTACCTCGCGCTCAGCGGGGTCGGCATCACCCAGCAGGGCCAGCGCCTGGTTGCTATGGCAGGCCAGGATGACTTCGTCGAAGGCCTCGACGCCTGCGGCGCTGTGCACGCGTGCGCCCCCAGGCGTGCGTTCCACCCGCTGCACCGGGCACTGCAGGCGCTCATGCACCCGCCAGCGGCGGCGCAATGCATCCACGTAGCGGGCCGAGCCGCCGGTAACGACCCGCCAGGACGACCGCCCGGTCATCTGCAGCATCTGGTGGTTGGCCATGAACTGGGCCAGATAGCGCGCGGGGAAGTCCTGCACCGTGGCGGTGGGCGACGACCACAGCGCCGAGGCCATCGGCAGCAGGTGCTCTTCAATGAAGGCCTCGCCGTAGCGCTGATCTCGCAGGTACTCGCCCAGCGTTGGACCTTCCTCCTCGGCCAGCAACAGCGGGGCATCCCGGTAGAACCGGCGCAGATCGGCCAGCATGCCCCAGAAGCGCGGCGATACCAGGTTGCGTCGCTGGCAGAACAGGCCATCCAGCGAGGTGGCGTTGTACTCCACGCCGCTGCGTTCGCTGTGCATCGAAAAGCTCATCGTGGTCGGCTGCGACGCCACTCCCAGCTCTTCGAACAGCGCCGTCAGCAGCGGGTAGTGCTGGGGATTGAAGACAATGAAGCCGGTGTCCACGGCCATGCGCGTGCCGTCTATCTGCACGTCGTGGGTATGGGTGTGGCCGCCCAGGTAATCGCTCGCCTCGAACAGCGTCACGTCGTGCCGTTCCTGCAGCCACCAGGCGCTGGCCAGCCCTGAGATGCCTGAACCGATGATGGCGATGCGCATGTCAGTACCTCGCCTTGGCCAGCACCCATTCGGGGATGGGCTTGAGGCCTTTGACCAGGCCGAACGCCGCCATTGCACGCAGCCCATACCAGGTCAGGTCGATCTCCCACCAACGGAAGCCCTGGCGCACGGTGCCCGGGAAGAAGTGGTGGTTGTTGTGCCAGCCTTCACCGAACGTCAGCAGAGCCAGCCAGAGATTGTTGCGGCTGTCGTCTCGGGTCTCAAAGCGGCGACGACCGAAGCGATGAGCCAGCGAGTTGATGGTGACCGTGGCATGGAACAGCACGATGGTGGAAATGAAGAATCCCCACACCAGCAGCTGCGGGCCGGAGGTGTGCAGGCCCGGAGCCCATTGCTCCAGTGCTGCACCCAATGCATACAGGCCGATGGCCAGCAGCACGGGAATGGCGGTATCGAAACGGTCCAGCCAGCGCAGCTCCGGGAAGCGCGCCAGGTCCGGCACCCGCGACAGGTCGGTGGCGAAGGCTTCGCGGGTCAGGAACCAACCCATGTGGCTGCGCCAGAAGCCGCCTTCGCGCGGTGAATGCGGGTCCAGCGGCTGGTCGGCGTGGCGATGGTGGTGGCGATGGTGGGCAGCCCACCACAACGGCCCGCGCTGTACGCTGGACGCGCCGATCACCGCGAACACGAACTGCACGGCGCGCGGTGCCTGGAAGGTGCGGTGCGAAAAGTAGCGGTGATAGAACGCGGTGATGGCGAACATGCGCACCGAGTAGAGCGCCATGGCCACGATGACGGCCGTCCATGAGACACCCACCCAGATCACCGCGATGCACGCCACATGCATCAGCGCGAACGGCACCGCGCGCAGCCAGTCGATGCGGCCCGGCTGTTCCGTGCCGGCATCTGCGGCGTCGCCGGTATCAACCCAACGTTGCAGGGTGCGCAGCAGGCGCCAGCGTCGACGGGGGAGGGGCGATACAGAGGCCATGGCGGATCTCGGCGGGTGTCGTGTCTTCCTGTACGTAGCAGAATGCGCAATGGATGCGACGTGTTGCGGTGAATGTCGGCTTCACGTGTTCGTGACGGGGCAGCGGTCGACCAGTGGCTGCGCCCACGCCTGTTGCCACTCCGACGCGGGGCGTTGCGCGGGAGGTGAGCCGAAGCGCACCGCCACCTGCGGATAGGTGCCGCGCGCATCGCGCAGGTTGCTGGTGCCGTTGAATTCCAGCAGGCGCCGGTCGGCGCTGGCATAGACCAGCGACAGGCGGGGCGCGATGCCGCCATACCAGGTGTCGAGGCTGACCTCGATGGACTGGGCGTCGATGCCCTGCCAGCGCAGGGTGCCGGTATGCCGGACCTGCACCGGGAAGTAGCGCTGCCGCCCGGGCACCAGGAAGGGCAGCGAAATGCGTTCGCCCTGCATCAGCGCTGTCCAGTGCAGGCGGACCGCCGCGTCGAATCCCGCATCGATCACTGCGTCCGGCGGCAGATCGAGCCTGCGCTGCCGGGGCGGGCTGGCGGCATCCTCCTTCCAGGCGACCGACACGGCACCGCTGGCGGTCTCGATCTCGGCCGTCTGGCCACTGCGCCGGTCCTGCAGTGAATAGCCGCGTGCCTGCGGACGGGTGCTGGCTGGCAGGTGCTTGCGGGCGAACGGCTGGCCCCCCGGGCACTGGTACAGCACCCAGCGCTCGGCACCCTCGCTTGCATCGCGGCGCCAGTGAACTTCCCGGTAGAGGATCCGGCCCTGCGAGGACGTTGCCACGCCCTCGCTTCGCAGCCAGGGGGCCGCCAGCGCGGCATGGGGCAGGCACAACAACAGCCAGGCAATGCGCATGGAATTCATCCGTTAGGGCGTGTCCAGGTGGTACGGCAGGAGGGGCGGGTTGGATGCGCAATGCGGGCTGCATCCAATTGCCATTCCCGCCCGTACAGGGAACAGACCTTCACCCGCCCGCCGCGAACGCAGATGTACCCTGACGCCGCCAGCACCCTTGCCAACTTCAACAGCGCACGCACCGTGTCCAGCTCCCAGCAGCCCAGCAGCGAGCCGAAAAACTGGGCCGGTGACATGGACGGTGTCGCGCGGCTGCGCGACCGCGACTGTTTCATGCGGATCTATGACCATTTCATGCCGCGCCTGTGCGTCTATCTGCGCGGGCTGGGCGCACCCGAAGCGGTGGCCGAGGAGTTGGCGCAGGAATGCCTGCTGCGCCTGTGGCTGCGGGCGGCCGACTATGATGCCGCGCAGGGTGCGCTGAGCACCTGGCTGTACCGTATCGCCCGCAACCTGCATATCGACCGCGTGCGCCGCGAGCGCAGCTGGATGCAGGTGCAGGTGGCGGTGGAGCACGCCGCGATGATGGACGTGGTCGAGCGCAGCAGCGCCGAACAGTTCGCCGAACAGGCCCGGTTGCGCCAGCGCATCAACGAGCTGCCTGCGGTGCAGGCGCGGCTTGTGCGCATGTCCTACTTCGAGGCCAAGAGCCACAGCGAGATCGCCGAGGCGCTGGGCATGCCGCTGGGCACGGTGAAATCGCACCTGCGGCGTGCGTTCCTGCAATTGCAGTCGAAAGTGGGAGGTGCGCTGTGAATCCGCACCACCATCTACACGAATCCACGCTGATGAGCTACGCCGCGGGCGCGCTTCCGGCGCCGTTGAGCATCGTGGCGGGCGCGCATCTGGAGCAGTGCCCGCACTGTCGCCAGCGCCTCCGCGAGGCCGAGGCGATCGGATCGGTCTTGCTGGAACAGACCCAGCCATCCACGGGCGATCTACGCCGCGAGCAGTTGCGCGACGCGATGTTGATGCGGCTGGCGACGGACGCGCCTGCCGTGGCAGTGGCGTCGCGGCCCGCTTCGAGAGAGCGGCCCGAAGCCGATCCGGACCATCTTCCTGCTTCGCTTCACCCGTATTTCGGCGCGTCGCTCAGCGGCCTGCGCTGGCGCTGGATGGCGCCGGGCGTGCACTGCATCCGTGCAGAGCAGATGCCTTCGCTGATCATGCTGAAGATCGCCCCGGGCAAGTGCCTGCCGATGCACAGCCACGGCCGCAGCGAGCTGACCCAGATCCTGCGGGGCTCGTACAACGATGCGCTGGGGTTGTTCGCGCCCGGCGACGTGGCGGACCTGGATGAGGACGTGGAGCACCAGCCGGTGACCGCGCCGGGGGTGCCGTGCATCTGCGTTTCGGCGCTGGATGCGCCGCTGGTATTCAGTGGCTGGTTGGCGCGGAAGATCCAGCGCTTCGTGAAGCTCTAGCGGGGCAGGAGACGGTGATGGCCAGGGTAGAAGCATTGCGTGTTCTGTTGACCGGCGCCGCCGGGCTGGTGGGGCAGGGCGTGGCGCTGGCCTGCCAGCGCTCACCGCATGTCGGCCATCTGACCGCGCTGGTACGGCGTCCGGGCAGCCTCAACGGTGCGGGCAGCGAGCGGGTCGAGGGTCGGCAGGGATTCGTGTAAAAACGGGCCGAAAGTGAGCTAACTGCCTGTCGCAGCTGGCTTTATTGGCCGCTCCAGAAAATCGAGGGTTGGGCAGCACTCTCCCGCCGGCACTTGGGCGCACCGCGCTATTTTCTGTTCGAGATCCCTCTCCAGCTGTCGCAGCTCGCGGATTCGTAGACGGACATCGACGAGCTTTCGCTCGGTCAGCTGACGGGTCTGCTCGCAAGAACCTTCGCCTGTGATCTCTAGCAGGCCAGCGATCTCGTCGAGGCTGAATCCCATCATCTGAGCGCGCCGGATGAACTGAAGCCGATTGACATCGTTTTCGTCGTAACGACGCACGCCTCCTATGGGTCGCTCGGGTTGACGCAGCAGCCTACGCCGCTGGTAGTAGCGCACGGTTTCGACGTGCACATCGGCCGCCGCCGCCAGCCGGCTGATCGTAAACGTGTTCGGACGCACGGCTTGACTCCGTACCTAGGTACAGAGGCTAGTATGCTCTGATGCAAACAACCCCGGCCAAATCGTCTGTTCCAGCCATCGTTGGCGCGAGCATCGCCGCCATTGGCGCATCGGTCTGCTGCGTCGTGCCGCTGGTGCTGGTCCTGCTGGGCATCAGTGGCGCCTGGATCGGCACCCTGACAGCTCTCGATCCCTTGAGGCCCTGGTTCAGCGCCGCCGCCGTACTGTCCTTGGCCGTGGCGTTTTGGATGCTGTATCGACCGGCGGCACGGTGCGGTGTGGATGGCAGTTGCATCGCCCCGGACGCTCTGCGACGCAGGCGACGTTGGCTCTGGTTGGCGACAGCCCTCATCGTCCTGTTGCTGCTGTTTCCCTATTACATCGTCTGGATTCTGTAGGAGGCGCGATGCACAAGTGGATACTGGCCCTGGTGGCTGCTCTGTCGGTCGGTGCCGCTCTTGCGACGCCCGCAACCGTAGTGATGCTCGATGCTGAGAACATGACCTGTCCCGCCTGCGGCATCACCATCAGGAAGGCGCTGGAGAAGGTGCCGGGCGTGGCCGATGTGAAGGTGGACACCCGGGCTGAAACAGTCACGGTGACGTTCGAATCGAGCCAGACGGATGCAGCCGGAATCGCGCGTGCAGTCACGGAAGCAGGCTTCCCGGCCAAGGTGCGGACTGGCGGTGAGTGACGTCAAGCTGGAAAGCATCTTGACCTGCCCGGAGTGCGGCCATCGGGCGACCGAGACAATGCCCATCACAGCGTGTCAATTCTTCTATGAGTGCACGGGCTGTGGAGCGGTTTTGCGTCCGCATCAAGGCGACTGCTGTGTGTTCTGCTCGTTCGGAACAGTGCCATGTCCACCGATCCAACAGAACAATCCCTGTTGTGGTTGAACCGCGGACTCCGATAATAGTTGGACAGACAGGCTGCGAGATCGACTGTGCCACCCTGGAAAGCGCGCCGCTCAACCAGCGGTGTGCATGCGAAGTGGTCGACATCCTCCGTCTGCACGAGTCGATCCGGGGTGCCTTTCCGGAGTTCACGACTGATCCCGCCGTACACGCGCACTTATTTTCACCCTATGCCTTGTTCGTTGATCGGCCCGCGTTGGAGGCCATGGGACGAGTCGCGGCGGCGGTCTTCGACGTCGCAGGAAACCCGGGATATAGCCAACGGGTCCTGCAATGGGCCCCTGACATTGCAACCCATGATCCGGGTTCGGCGGGGGGCGTCCTGGGTCTGGACTTTCACCTGACGGTCGATGGCCCGCGGCTGATCGAGGTCAACACCAATCCAGGCGGTCTGCTCCTCAATGCCTTGTTGCTCGATGCCGTGCGGTCTTGCGCGCCGCCAGCATGGGCCACCTGGACCAACGCGGCCCAAGCGCGTGATGCGGCCGTCACGGCCTGGATGGAGGATGCTCGGCAGCAATCCGGGCGCACGCCGTCGCGCCTGGCCATCGTGGACAGCACTCCGCGAGCGCAGTTCCTTTACCCCGAGTTTGTGCTGTACGCGAACGCGTTTCGGGACCATGGCGTGGACTGCGTGATCAGCGCTCCCGAGGATTTGTCGTTTGGTTCGGACGGGCTTGAGGATGCCCACGGTCGAATCGACACTGTCTACAACCGGTTGACCGATTTCGCGCTCGAGGATGCCTCGCATGCAGACATTCGTGAGGCTTACCTGGCAGGGGACGTCGCGCTGATGCCGCATCCCCGAGCACACGCGCTGTTTGCCGACAAGCGCAACCTTGCGGTGCTCGGGGACCCGGCTCTGCTCGGCGGGTTCGGGGTCGATGCGGGTTCGACGGCACTGCTGGGCCAGGTGATCCCGCCCACGGTCGAACTCGTGCCCGCGAACCGGGATGCGTTGTGGGCAGTGCGCAACGGATATTTCTTCAAGCCTGCAGCAGGGTTTGGCAGCCGTGGGAGTTATCGGGGCGACAAGTTGACCCGGCGGACTTGGGCGTCTATGGCGTCGGCGACCTACATCGCACAGGCCTTCGCGCCACCGAGCATGCGGATCGTGCATGGGGGCCAGTCCCTCAAGGCGGATGTGCGCTGCTTCGCGTCCGAGGCGGGTGTCCTGTTGTTCGCGGCCAGGCTGTACCAGGGCCAGACCACGAACATGCGCACCCCCGGTGGTGGATTCGCAGCGGTGCTCACGTCGTCACGGATCGAGGAGTGATTCCCCACCGGAGCCGACCCTTGGGGCGTGTCGTGGCTACAGCCAGGCGAGTGCCGATTCAGCCAGTTCGCGCTCCTCATCGATCGCGACGTTCCATATGCTCGGCCCGCCCCCGCGGTCGATCCGCGTGGCTCCAGCATCGTTGACGTCAGGTGCCAGCGCCAGGCCGAGCCAGGCCAGTCGCGCGACGATGCGAGCCCGCAAAACCGGCGCGCGATGGCCGATGCCGCCGGAAAAGACGACATGGTCGAGACCGCCAATTGCCGTGGCCATGGCCGCGATGGACTGCGCAATCCGGACTGCAAAGAGCTCCACGGCAAGCTGGGCCTGCGGGCCGGGATCCGTCAGCAACACGCGCATGTCGCCATGGCCGGCGATTCCGGCAAGGCCTGCACTGCGGTACAGGCCGTTTTCAAGCGCCTGCGCATCCAGGCGTTCATGCCTCAGCAGATACAGCAACGCGCCGGGATCGAGATCTCCGGAGCGGGTAGGGCTCGGGATTCCACCCAGCGGAGTGAGCGCCATGGTGGTGTCGCGGCTGCGGCCGCCCTCGACGGCGCAGACGCTGCAGCCCCCCCCCAGATGCGCGAAGACAGCGCGGCCCTTCAGGATTCCAGCGTCGTGGCTGGCCACTATGCGGAGCGCGGAGGCAAAGGCGAGTCCATGGAAACCGTAGCGGCGGATGCCCAGCGCATCCCATGCTTCAGGGACAGGCAAGCGCCGGCTCCAGGGCGCGAGCGACGCGTGGAAGTCGGTGTCGAAGGCCACGCCTTGGCGCGCGTGCGGCCAACGCATGCGCGCGGCACGCGCGAAAGCGAGGGCTACCGGCTGGTGCAAGGGTGCGAACGGCACCAATGCATCCAGTTTCGCGAGCACGGTTTCGTCGAGCTCGCGGGCGTCGTGCAGGTCACCGCCATGTACGATTCGGTGCACCACCACGTCGGGGCTGGGCCACGGCTCCGACAATGCCTCGAGCAGGGTGGCAAGGCGCTCCTGCGCATCCACGCCGACTGGAATTTCGGCCCGGGAGCGCTCGAGCAGACGAGACTGCGCGCCGTGTCCCTCAGTGTTGAACAGATAGGACGCGCCCTTGAGGGTGGACGAGCCAACGTTGAGTGCAAGAAGCCGGCGCGTGGTCACAGGTGTCCCCGAATCATGTTCATGGGGACCGCACCGCCCGGCGCAACAACTGCGCATTGATTGCCACAACGACGGTGCTCAGCGACATGAGCACTGCCCCAAGCGCAGGTTGCAGCAGGATCCCCCATGCGGCGAGAACGCCAGCGGCGAGAGGGATGGCGACGATGTTGTAGCCGGCGGCCCACCACAGGTTCTGGATCATCTTGCGATAGGTGGCCTTGCTCAATTCGATGATCGCTGGCACGTCGCGCGGGTCGCTGCGCACGAGTACGACGTCGCCGGCCTCGACCGCGACGTCCGTCCCTGTGCCGATGGCGATGCCGACGTCGGACGTGAGCAGCGCCGGAGCGTCATTGACACCGTCACCCACCATCGCGACGCGCTTGCCCTGGGCCTGCAGCTCCTCGATCTTTGCCACCTTGTCCTCGGGCAATACCTCGGCGAAGACGGTGTCGATGTTGAGTTCCTTCGCGACCGCGTTTGCGACCGCCGTGGAATCACCCGTCAGCAGGACAACCTCCAGTCCTTCGTCGTGCAGCCGCTTGACCGCGTCGAACGATTCGGGACGGATGGCATCCGCGATCGCAAATACGGCGAGCACCCGGTCGCCTTCCACCAGGTAGGTTGCAGATTGACCATCGGCTGCCGCTGATTCGGCAGCCCGCCGAAGCGTCTCCGGCGGTTCGACCGCGAGCATTCTCAACAGACCCGGCCCGCCAACGTGAAGCGAGCGCTCCTCGACGACTGCGCGCACGCCGCGTCCCGGCATGGACTCGAAGTCCTGCGACATCGGAACGTCGATGCCATGTTCCTTGGCGCTGGTCATCAGCGCCTGCGCGATCGGATGTTCAGCGTCGCGCTGGACCGACGCGGCCACGCGAAGCACCTCGTCGTCGGTGAGTCCATCGGCGGCAGTGGTCTTCACGACGCGGTGCGAACCGAGCGTGAGCGTGCCTGTCTTGTCGAACACGACCGTGTTCAGCAAACGGGCCTCTTCCAGGCCGCGTCGATCGCGCACGAGCAGGCCGTTCCGTGCGCCAATCGTGGTCGAGATGGCGGTCACCAGCGGGATGGCCAAACCCAGCGCATGGGGACAGGCGATCACGAGCACGGTCACTACGCGCTCGATCGTGAAGCTCCACGGTCGACCGAGGAGTGGCCAGACAATGGCGGTAACCGCGGCGGAGACGATGGCGATGATCGTGAGGTAGAACGCCGCCCGGTCCGCCAGGGCCTGGGCGCGCGAGCGCGACGTCTGGGCCTGCTCGACGAGCCGCATGATACCCGCGAGCGCGGTCTCGTCGCCGGTTCCCGTCACCTCGACACGCAACGAGCCCTGTCCGTTGACGGTGCCGGCGATCACCCGGTCGCCCGTCGACTTGTCCATCGGCTTGGACTCGCCGGTGATCATCGCTTCGTTGACGGCGCTGGTCCCTTCCTTCACGACGCCGTCGGCGGGAATGCTCGCGCCGGGCCTGATGAGCAGCAGGTCGCCGCGCTTCAGTTCCGCGACAGGGACTTCCTTCGCGGTACCGGCCTCATCCAACCGCACCGCCATATCAGGCAGCAGCTTCGCGAGTTCCTTGAGAGCGCCCTGTGCCTGGTTGATCGAACGCATCTCGATCCAGTGGCCGAGCAACATGATCGCCACCAGCGTCGCCAGCTCCCACCACAGGTCCAAGCCCTCGACAACGCCGAGCGTGACCAACGCGCTGTAAAGGAAGGCGACGGTGATCGCAAGCGAGATCAGCGTCATCATGCCCGGCAGGCGATTTCTCAGCTCGTGGTATCCGCCGCGGAGGAACGGCGAGCCGCCGTAGAAGTACACGATCGTGCCGAACACCGCCGGGATGTACGCCGACCCCGGGAACTGTGGTGCGGTGTAGTCGAACCAATGCTGGATCATCCCGCTCCAGATCAGAGTGGGGATGGTCAGCAGCAGCGTGAGCCAGAACTTGTCGCGGAAGCTCGCCACGCTGTGGCCGGCATGCTTGTCGTGCCCGGCATGGACGTCACCTTCAGCACCCGTGCGGGGATGCGGCGGTTGCTCGCCGTGCGCCTGATGATCTTGATGATGATGATTGTGTTGCGTCATGGGTCTGCCTTCCTGGATGCACTGATGCGCCGGGCACCAGCGGGGAGATAGATCAGTGTTCTGTTACAAGTGTCCCGATCTGGCGATGGCCATCACCAGCCGCAGTGAGAGCAATCCCGCAGCAGCGAAAGCCACCATAGCCAGGAAAGGCATGTGACCGAACACTTGCGGGCCGTCGGAATGCAGGCTCAACAGCGCACCGCTTACGTACAGGCCCAAGGTGACCAGGGCCAACGCCAGCCGGTTGCCCGTGCGCGCGATTGCCTCCTGCGTGGAACTCAGGCCATGGTGGTGTACGGAGAAGGCGGGTCGTCCGTCGCTCAGTTGCGCCTGCCGCAACAGGTCGGTGGCGATCTGTGGCAGTTGGCGCGCAGTGCGGGCCAGCCGCATGGCAAGCGGCCTGTTGCCGCTGGGGCGGCTGGCTTCGGCAATGTCGGCGATCGCGGCCGCCTGCGCGGACAGCGTCCCCAGCAGGTCCAGATTCGGATCCAGCGCCCGCAGCGTGTTCTCGACCAGGAACAGCGTCCGGATCAGGGACAGCAGGTGGGCCGGAAGCCGGAAGCCAGCGCCCTGCCCAATGCGTGCCACGCGCCAGATTGCCTCGGCAATGGACCACTGCGCCAGCGGACGGCTGGCCATCTCGGCCAGGATCAGGTGGATCTCGCGCACATGCGAGCGGCGGTCGACCTGCGACGGGAAGAAGCCCATGGCGATCGCTGCATCCAGCACGCCCTCGGCGTCGTCGGCCGCAATGGCCTCGACCATGCCGCCGAGCGCGAGCCGGGATGCAGGGTCGAGCACGCCGATCGATCCAAAGTCATGCAGGCACAGGCGACCGTCGTCAAAGAAGAACAGATTCCCCGGGTGCGGGTCGGCATGGAAGACGCCGGCGCCGAAGAGCTGATGCACGTAGGCACCGAGCAGCGCCCTTGCCAGTGCGGGAGCGGCCGCTGTGCCGTACGCGGCCTCCAGACGGGTCCCGTGGCTTCGATCCTGCACAAGCACGTTGCGGGTGGCATACGGCTCGACGACGTGCGGCTGGGTGATGCCGGGCAGGGCATCCAGCACCTTGGCCATGCGCCGCATGTTCTGCGCCTCGTGACGCATGTCGATCTCGTCACGCAGGAATGCGCCTAGTTCGTCCACCAGTTCGAGCGGCCGGTGGCGTTTCAGTGGCGGCCAGATCCACTGGGCGACGCGCATCGTGCGCCGCAGGAGCAGCAGATCCGCCTGCACCTGGGCATGGATCCCGGGGCGGGTGATCTTGACGACCACATCGCGACCATCATGCATGCGCGCTGGATGGATCTGGGCCACTGAAGCCGCGGCCAGGGGCTTGTCATCGAAGCTGGCGAAAAGTTCGCCGACCGGCGCGCCAAACGCCTGTTCGACGATACGCATGGCCTCCTCCGCCGGGAAGGGGGGCACATCGCTGTGCAATCGCGACAGCGCCTCGCGATAGGGCGCCGGCAGCAGGTCCCAGCGCAGGCTCAAGCCCTGGCCCAGCTTGACGAAGGTGGTGCCCAACCCCACCAGTGTGGTGCTGACGTATGCCGGAAGCAGGTCGGGTGCACGTCGGCGCAGGCGCAGCACGGCGACGCCGAGCTTGAGTCCCGCCCAGGCAATCTGGCCTCCGCGCCGCACCGTGCCCGCCATCAACGCGCGCTCCCGGTTGGACAACTCATGGCGTCGACCCACTTGCAGGACGCAGGATCGTGGCCGGATCGCCCCGACCATCCACTGCCGCCAGCTCCGCTTCCGACAACAGGCCGCCCCGGGACTGGCCGAGGACGCCCGCGGCCGCATCGACCACGTGCGCCCAGGTGCTGCGGTTGGCGAACAGCAGTCCCGGCACGTCCAGCGTGCCGCCGCGGTTGACGAAGCCGAGCGCCGCGGTCGTGGCCGGGCCAGTGTCGAGCCGGCGCAGCGCGCCCAGGAAGGGCTCGGGCCGCGTATGCGTGACGAATATGCGCGGCCGTTCCGCCGGGAACAGTGCATGGACCTCGCTGTCGGAGTGCACGTACCGCGCCTCGTCCGGATCGCGCGGCGTGCGGAACCGGCCGGGCTCGCCGAGATAGACGATCGCGGCCGACACGCCACGTTCAACGAGGCGCACCTGCGCGTGGCGCACTTCCTGCAATTGGTAAGCACCGGTGGCGACCAGCAGGATCGCCGCTGTCGCCGGGTTGCCGGCCAGGCATAGCGCACCTTGGGTGGCCAGCGCCTGCGCCTGCGTCGGTGTCAGCTCGTGCGGCACCGGTCGCTTGGGGACGACCAGGGTGGTGACCGTGCCGCGTTGCGCGTAGGCGTGGGCGAGGGCCGCGGCGGCGCCGTTGGCGTCCGGGGGAAACACCACGCGCGATATGTCGGCCATTTCGCCCAGGAGCGCCTCGGCCATGGTCGGATCCTGATGGGACTGCTCGTTCTTCGCGTTCTCCCACGTGTGCGAGGTCAGCACGAGAGGCACGCCCAGCCAGCCGGGCGGTCGCCCCGCCTGTGCCTGGTGACGCGCGAAGATCAATTCCTGGCGCACGGCGCCAAGCATCTTCGGTGCGAACGCCTCGTAGGTGACCACCAGGTTCAGCCCGCCCTTGTTGCCGAGCGCGGCGCATACCACGGCTTCCTCATTAAGCGCGGTGATGACCGCGCCAGTGGTCGATTCCGCGACACCGGGCTCGGGCTCGTGCACCCGGTGCTTCATTGCGTCCAGGGTGCGATCGAGCTTGTTGCTGCGCAGCTCGTCAGGATTGCCCACGCGCACGCGCAGCCCCGGGTTCGCTTCGGCGATGGCGACGAACTGCTCGTCGAGCGCGGTCATCGGCGAGCTCTCGCCGCCGGCGCCGCGGTCGGCGATCGCCGGGACGCGGGGCGGTTCCACCTGGCGATCGGCCAGCGCATGGTCGCGCTCGCGCACGCGCTGCTGGAGGTCGTGGCTGTTGAGTGCGGCAACAGCCTCCTCGAGCTCGGACGCGGCCACGAACAGCGCCGCGGCGCCTTGATTGAAGAGCGCGCGTGCCTCGGCCTCCTTCGACGGATTCCCGGGCAGGGGCAGGTTGTGCGAGGCGTTGGTCCCGGCGCCGGGGAATCCGAAGCCCTTCACGGTTTCGGCAATGCCATAGGGCAGCCGCACGTCGGCATCGGGAACGGCGGCGCCCGCTTGCAGGCGCGACTCCATCACATGGATACCCCACGCGATGCTGGCCGGATCGCGCCCGTCCAGCGCGATCGGATCAAAGCCGTTCAATCGCAGGTGCCGGTCCAGCCACCGCTCGCCGCCCTGCTGGGCGATCTGGCTGCGCTGTTCGATGCGCCGCCCGTTGAGGATGATGATCGGGCTGACCAGCCCGCTGTCCTCGGCACGCCACCAGCGCGGCGCCCAGTCGCTGCCGCGCTGTTCCTCGAACGCACCGTCGCTGAGGAACGCCACCAGGCGTTCGTCCTTGAGCGGTGCATGCACGTACTGCAGTTCGGCAAAGCCGAGATAGCCGCCTTCCATCACGCCCCCGGCGGTGTGCGCATTGACGTGGGAGCCCAGGGGCGACGCCGGTGTTCCGTCCGGATTGAGGGTGTAGGCATAGAAGTCGCCGACGAACCGGCTCAGCCCCGCGTCGGAGCGGTCGTAACGTTCGGCGTGCCGGGCGGTCATGTTGCCAACCAGCACGTTCAGCGCGTCGATGGCGGCCACGCAGTGCCCCTGGCCCATCATCCATGCGCGGGTGACGCCATCCAGGGCGTCCATCAGCAGGTAGCCGGCGTAGGCCGGCACCATGTTGAGGGACCCGCCAGTGTGGCCTTCGGGCGTGGCCTTGAAGTCATCGGCCTCGAGGGTCGCGCCGTCGGTGCGGACCCGCTGGCTGTAGGTCATGTGGGCCACCAGCCACATGCCGGCGCTGGTGACGCGATCGGCCGCGGCGAGCCGCTGCCAGGCGGTGCCGGCATCGGGCGTGCGGCCCAGGGCCACCAGCTCGTGCACCATCTGGCGGACCCGGAGCTGGGTGAGCGGGTCATGTCGGATCACGCCGTAGCCGGCCGCCCAATGGTCAAACGCGGGATCGGCCCGCCGGTGGGCGTCGGCGAGTTCAAGGGTCCGCTGGCGCTCGGCGGCCGACAGCTGGTCGGCGGTGCAGCAGTTGAGATGCAGGTTCATGGGTCCTCCGGGGAGTCGGCCGAAGCGGACATCAGGGTCGATGCCGCGTCAGCGAGGTCCGCGCCGAGCGCGATCGCGTTCGACGGGTGGGCAATGGTGTCGGTACTGACGATGCGGGCCAGACCTGCTTCCTGCAGGCGGGCATAGGCATCGCCGGCGAACACCGGATGGATGGCGACCAGCAGTGGCGGCGGCAACGACAACCGGCGCAGGTGTGCGAGGGTCTCCAGGATGGTGTGGCCGGACGACACGATGTCGTCGATCAGGACCGGGGTCCGGCCCGCCACGGCCTGCGGGTCGGGCAGGCTGACGCGCACGTCGTAGTCGCCGTGCCGCTCCTTGGCCAGCACCTGGTAGGGCATGCCGGACAGGGCGGCGATGTCCGCTACCCACTGCTCGCTCTCGCTGTCAGGGCCGATCAGCACAGCGTCGGGGACGGTCTCAGCGATCCAGCGGGCCACGGCCGGCGTCGCCGATACGTGGACCGTCGGAATGCGGTAGAGCGACTGCAGGCGCTCGACGCGGTGCAGGTGCGGGTCCACGGTCACCAGCCAGTCGAAAGCCTCTTCGAGGAATTGCGCAAACAGCGGTGTACTGACCGCCTCGCCGCGATGGAAGCGGGTGTCCTGGCGCATATACCCCAGGTAGGGTGCGATGAGGCCGACCGAACGAGCCCCGAACTCGCGCGCGGTCCGGGCGGCGAAGCGCAGCGGGAGGGCCAGGGCATCGGCGTTGCGCAGGCTGGCCAGGATCGCCACATCGGCGCCGTCCAGTGCGTCGTCCAGGGTGACCAGCGACTCGCCATCGGGGAAGTGCCGCCAGGCCACGGGTGCAATGCGCGCCTGCAGGGGCTGGTTGATGGTGCCGGCCAACACTGCATCGGCCGGGAAGGGCATCAGCACACGGGTCATGGAACCTCTCCAAGCACAAAGGGTTGCAGCGTCGCGGCGTGCTCCAGGGCGTAGGCCAGTTCTCCCGGCGACTCCGCATGCAGGGTCATCATGGGCTGTCCGCGCTCGACCGTATCGCCGATCCGCAGACCGGTTTCGAGGCCGGCGGTGGGGGATGTCGGGGCGCCGGCCAGCTTGGCCAGTTTGGCCAGCCTGCGGTTGTCGATCGCCGCGATGCGGCCCGATGCAGGCGCCGGGACGTCGGCGGTGAACGCCGCCCGTGGCGGTTCGCGGAAGCCTCCCTGGGCCTCGCAGATCGCCAGGAACTTGGCCAGCGCCGCCCCGGAATCCAGCACGCCGCGCGCGCGCTCCAGTCCGGTGCCGGCGTTGCTGCCCGCTGCCATGTCCAGCAGCGCCGCGGACAGCGCAAGTGCGCGTTCGCGAAGGTCGGCGGGTGCATCGGCCGCGTTGCGCAGCACCTTGAGCACGTCGTGCGCCTCGAGCGCCGGGCCGATTCCCCGACCCACCGGCTGGGTGCCGTCGGAGCGATGGATGCCCAACTGCAATCCCAGCGCGCCCGCGGTGTGGGCAAGCCGCGTGCCGAGGCTGTGGGCCGCGGCCTCACCTCGCACCTTGGCCGTCGGACCCACCGGCATGTCGATCAGGACGTGGGTGGAGCCCGCGGCTATCTTCTTCGACAGCACGCTGGCGACCAGTTGGCCGTCGCTGTCGAAATCCAGCGGGCGCTGGACCCGGATCAGGATGTCGTCGGCCGGGCTCAGGCGCACGTTGCCACCCCACACGATGCAGCCGCCCTCGCGCTCCACCACCCGGCGCATCGCCGCCAGGTCGAGCGCCACCGGCGCCATCACTTCCATGGTGTCGGCGGTGCCCGCGGGCGACGTGATCGCGCGCGACGAGGTCTTCGGGATGCGGTAGCCCAGCGCAGCCACGATGGCCACCACGATCGGGGTGGTGCGATTGCCCGGCAGGCCACCTACGCAGTGTTTGTCCAGCACCGGCCCTTCGCCCCAGTCCAGGCGCTGGCCCACGGAGATCATGGCTCGCGTCAGCGCGGTCGTCTCCGCATGGTCCAGGCGGTCACCCGCGCTGGCAGTGACGAAAGCTGCAAGCTCCAGGTCCGACAACCTGCTTTCCATCACGTCCTGCACCAGGGCGAAGTACTGCGCGTCGTCCAACCGGGCGCCGAACACCTTGGCACGGAGCGCGCCCGCCGACGCCGCGGGTTCCGCGTGCCTGACGCCGGCGAGGGCGTCGGGCGCGGGATCGAGGAGCGTCCACGCGGCCTCCGACAACGCCACCTCGTCCAGGCCGAGCCGATCGTCGATGACCACGTTCAGCGTCGCCACCAGCGTGCGGGCGTCCACGTCCAGCCTGACGCGCGTCATCGCGGCAAAGCCTTCCGAGCGACAGACCTCGCAGTCGCGGTGCATATAGACCACCGGCTGCTGGTAGGTGTCGATGCCGGCACGGGTGACGCGCAGGCGGGTGTGGCCCGGGGCCTGCGTGGTCATCTCGCATCCTCCAATCCGACTTGCTCCAGGTGCCCCGGCACGCGCGCACGCCAGCCCAGTTCACGCTGCACGCGCCCGCGCAGCATGTCTGCAGCGTCGGGCTCGCCGTGGGTGAGGTAGACCATGCGCGGCGCGGACGGCGCGGTGCGCATCCAGTCCAGCAGCTCCCCGGCGTCGGCGTGGCCGGAGAAGCCCTCCAGCTGCACCACCTCGGCGCGGATGGGGACCTCGCGGCCGAACATGCGCAACGTGCGCTTGCCTGCCGCCAGCGCGGCACCGCGTGTTCCTCCGGCCTGGTAGCCCGCGAGCAGGATCGCGTTGCGGTCATCGGGGCCGAACGCCTCGATGTGGTGCAGCACGCGCCCGCCGGTGATCATGCCGCTGGCCGAGATGATGATCATCGGCCCGCGCTGGCGGTTGAGTGCCTTCGACTCTTCTACAGTGTTGACGAAGGTGGCCACGTCGAACATCCGCTGGCAGTCCTCGTCGGACACGTGGTGCTCGGAGTGGTGGTCGTGGTAGTGCCGGGTCGCGTTGATCGCCATCGGGCTGTTGAGGTAGACCGGCACGTGAGGGATGTCCTTGCGCTCACGCAGCCGGGCGATATGCAGCATGAGCGCCTGGGCGCGGCCGATGGCAAAGGCGGGAATGACGATCACGCCCCCGCGGGCGGCAACGCGGCGGATGATCGGTGCCAGCTCGGCTTCTTGGTCGATCGGAATGTGTTCCCGATTGCCATATGTGGATTCGCAGACCAGGACGTCACAGGCGGGCAGGGGCGTCGGCGGATTCATCAGCGACTCCTGCTGCCGTCCCAGGTCGCCACTGAAGTGCAGGCGCTGGCCCTGGACGTCAAGGCTGACATGGGCAGCGCCCAGGATGTGGCCGGCAGGATGGAAGCGGATCGTGACGCCTGATGCGACCTCGATGTCGCGACCATAGTCATGCCCCTTGAGCTGCTTCAGGCTGCGGCGGGCGTCATCCTCGGTATAAAGCGGCCGTGGTTCCTTGTGCTTGGAGTACCCCTTGCGGGCCGCGTACTTGGCCTCCTCTTCGAGCAGGTGTCCGCTGTCGGGAAGCAGCAGGCCGCACAGGGCCACGCTGCCATGGGTGCAGTGGATCCGGCCGCGGAACCCTTGTTTGACCAGTGCGGGCAAGTAGCCCGAATGGTCCAGGTGGGCGTGGGTCAGGACCACCGCGTCGATTGATGACGCCTCGACGGGAAACGGAGCCCAGTTGCGCTCGCGCAATTGCTTGTAGCCCTGGAACAGGCCGCAGTCCACGAGCACGCGCTGACCGTTGGCCTCGACCAGGTAGCGCGAGCCGGTCACGGTGCCCGCGGCACCGAGGAATTGCAGGGTGGGGTTGGAAGACGCTGTCATGGTGTGGCTCCTGTCCTGGAAGGGAAGTGATTGCGGAGGGCATGGCGAGGGCCGAGGCGCATCTGCATCGCCCGCGCGCCTGTCAGGGGCGGATCAGCTCCACTGTGTCGTTGACCTTGGGGCTCCCGGAGATCACTTCAGCCTCCGCGTAGTGGCTGTCGAACAGTTCGACGATGCGCACTTGGCCAACGTTCTCGCGGCGGTAGCGTGGACCGCCGGCCCGCGAATGCCGGATACGGCGCTTGTGCCGGATCACGTCCAGCACCTGCCCGACCTGGGCACCGTCGGCCTGCCCGACACAGACCACAAGCGTTCCGTCCTGCTTTTCCAGCACCTGGCCGCGCATCAACACGTTGTGGCGGAACCCACCCTCGTTCGCGGAGACGACCCCCGGCAATGCGAACGCGAGCGCGAGGGCCAGTGCGGCGACCCAATGGCTGCGATTGGTACCTCGGGGTCTGGAATGGGCGACGTGTGTGACCGTATTCATGGTGTGGACTCCTTAGATGGGCTGCGAGGGGTGGCGGCATCCGCCAGTGGAAGGCGTTTGAGCAGCAACGCGTTGAGGGCGACGATCACCGAACTGCCCGACATCGACAGCGCGGCGATTTCTGGCGACAGCACGAACGGATAGAGCACACCGGCCGCCAGCGGAAAGGCCAGCACGTTGTAGCCCACGGCCCAGCCCAGATTCTGATGCATCTTGCGCAGAGTGGCGTGGGCGATGGTGGTCGCGCGAACGACGTCATAAGGGTCGCTGTGCATGAGCACGATGTCGGCACTCTCGATGGCGACGTCGGTGCCGGCGCCGATCGCGAACCCAACGTCGGCTTGGGTGAGCGCCGGTGCGTCGTTGATGCCGTCGCCCACCATGCCGACCTTGAGGCCCTGCGACTGCAGCTTGATGACCTCATCGGCCTTGCCGCCCGGCAGCACGTCGGCCAGCACGATGTCGATTCCCAGGTCCTGTGCCACGCGCTCGGCCGTGGGGCGGTTGTCGCCGGTGATCATCGCCACCTTGATGTTGCGCCGGTGCAATTCGTCGATGGCCGCGCGCGAGGTCTCCCGGATCGCGTCGGCAATCGCGAAGAAGCCTGCGAGCCGGTCACCCACCCCGGCATAGATCACCGTGCGACCGGCACCGGTGAGGCGCGCAGCCTCCGCTTCCAATACCGAGAGGTCGATGCCGTGCTCGACCATCAGGATCCGGTTGCCCAGCACCACCTGCACCCCGTCAACCACGCCGGTAGCGCCCTGGCCATCGATGTTGGTGAACGCGGTAGCGCGCTCGGCTACCGGACCGGCACGCTTCAGGATGGCCTGCGCCAGCGGGTGCTCGGAGTGCGCCTCGACCGCGGCGGCCGCGGCCAGCAACCGCTCCTGCGTCCAGCCCGGCGCGACCGCCATGTCGACCACCTCGGGGGCGCCGACCGTCAGGGTGCCGGTCTTGTCGAAGATCACCACGTCCAGGCGTGCGCTCTTCTCAATCGATTCGGCATGCTTGAAGAGGATGCCGTGTCGTGCCCCCAGGCCAGTGCCGATCATGATCGCCATCGGCGTGGCCAAACCGAGTGCATCGGGGCAGGCGATGACGAAGACGGTGATCGTCAGCGTGAGCGCGAACAGCAGCGGCTGTCCCAGCCACCAGAACCAGACCGCGAAGGTCAGCAGCCCGATCACGATCGCAGCCAGCACCAGCCATTGCGAGGCGCGGTCGGCGAGCAGCTGCGCGGGCGCCTTGGAGTTCTGCGCGGTCTGGACCAGCTTGATGATCTGCGCCAGTGCCGTGTCGCTGCCGATCTTGGTGGCGGTGTAGGCGAATGCGCCGCTCTTGTTGATCGATCCGCCGACGACGGACTCTCCGGGATCCTTGCGCACCGGCATCGACTCGCCGGTCAGCATGGATTCGTCGACCTGAGAGCTGCCTTCCGTCACGATGCCATCGACCGGGATCTTCGCCCCGGGCCGCACGATCACGGTCTCGCCGACCAGCACTTCAGCGGTGGGAATGTCGAGCTCCTGCCCCTCGCGCCGGACGACCGCGCGGGGTGGGGACAGCTTCAGCAGCGCTTTCATGGCGTCCGAGGCGCCGGCGCGAGCCCGCATCTCGAGCCAGTGGCCAAGCAGGACGAAGGTCAGCAGGACGGCCGAGGCCTCGTAGAAGTTCGGCCCGTCGAAGAAGAACGTCGACGCGATGCTGAAACCGTAACCTGTGCCCACGCTCAGGAGCACCAGGACCGCCATGTCCAGCACACCCCGTCGCAGGGACCGGATCGCGGCGCTGAAGAATGGCCAGCCCGGATACAGCACGGCGCCGGTCGCCAGCAGGAACAACCAGACGTTCTCGCGCAGTCCGAACGGCACCGGCGGCGGCTCTATCAGCCCGCCCATGGGCGACCACACGAATACCGGGATCGCGAAGGCGAGGGCGACCAGGAAGCGGCGGCCCATGTCGCGCGCCGCGGCGTGCAGATCGCTGCCGTGGTTCATGCCCGCATGGGCGTCGTGGCCCCCGGCATCCGTGGCGTCATCGCCGTGGCCGGCGTGGGCGTCAGCGGGGCGCTCTGCGGCCAATTCCTGTCCGTGCCCGGCATGCGCAGCATGGGCGTGCGCGCCTGCGGCGGGGTCGGCATCGGGCATCGGCGCGTTGCATTGGAAGCCGCAGTCGCGGATCGCGGTGGCGACCGCGCCCGCCGACAGGCGGGCCGGGTCGTAGGACACCTGCAGGGTCGCGGTAGCGAAATTCGCGCTGGTGGCGTTGACTCCAGGCAGCGCGGCCACGGCCTTCTCCAGCGTGCGCGCGCAGCCGGCACTCACCATGTCGCCGATGGGCCAGGTGCGCGTGCGCACAGTGGGTTTGTGGACGTGCGTCATCGGGTTTCTCCTTGGGATGGAGCGGGGCCGCGCCGGCGTCGCGGGATGAAGGCCGGCACTTCCTGCATGTAGCGGACGTAGTCGTCGCCGAAGCGGCTCAAGCAGTCTTTTTCCTCACGACGCGCCAGGCGGGCATAGGCCCACACGAGCACTGGATAGCTGGCGAGCGTGAGCAGCGTGGGCCACTGCAGCAGGAAACCGGTCAGCACGAGCAGGAAGGCGACGTACTGCGGGTGACGCATGCGCGCATACACGCCCTCGCGGGCGAGCCGGCCTTCACGCTGTGCCCGATACAGCACCGGCCAGGCGGCCGACAGCAGCCAGAAGCCGCCGCCGATCAGGACGAAGCTTGCGATGTGGAATGGGCCGAAATGCGGGTTGGCGCGCCAGCCGAACCACATCTCGAGCAGATGGCCCGCGTCATGGCTCAGCCAGTCCACCTGCGGATAGTTGGCGCTGAGCCAGCCGCCCAGGACGTACAGCGTCAGCGGGAAGCCATACATTTCCGCGAACAGGGCCACGACGAAGGCGGAGAACATACCGAACCCACGCCAGTCCCAACGGGTCAGCGGTTTGTAGAAGCTCCAGGCGAAGAAGATGAAGAACGCGGCGTTGATGGCGGCGAGGAGCCAAAGACCGTAGCCGGAGTCGGGTGCCTGCATGTCAGTGCCCTCCGTTCGAGGTGTCGGACGTTTCGTCGTTCAGTGCCCGCTTGCTACGGCTCTCATGCTGGCCATGGGGTGTGTCGTCGGCATTGCCGTCGCGCCCATGACTTCCGGAACCTCCATGACCGCCATGCCCCTTGTGCATGAACACATGCATCAAGGGACATAGCAGCAGGATGGCCAGGGGCAACCAGCGAAGCGTCCCCCCAAGGTGGGCGCGGTGCTCGACGGCGAGATAGAACACGGCCAGCGCCAGGAAGATCCAGAAGACCCAGCGTCGGGAGCCTGAGGGGGCAGGACTGGAGGCTGTCATGGCAAATTCTCCTCTGTGGGGCGGCGTCCAAGAAGTCGCCGGGGGGTGGACTTGACGAACCCGCCGCCTTCAGCAGCGGCAACAGATTCGATCAATGCGCAGACGTCATCGCCAGTCGGAATGGAGTCCGGAAGCTCCGCCCAGGCGTGGATGGCACGCTCCATTCGTCCGTGCATGGCGAGCAGCCTGTCCAGTTGTTGGCGGGTGTCGTCGAGCCTGCGCCGAATGATGTCCCGCACAAGCGGACAGGGACTATGTCGCAGCAGGCTGTGGTGGATGATTTCCTCGATTTCCCCCAGCGTGAAGCCAAGGTGTTGCGCCGTGCGAATGAAGTGCAGGCGAAGGAGCTCCGAGGTGGAGAACAACTGGTAGCCGCCCTCGGTATGCGTGGCCGCTTGCAACAGACCGCGCCGCAGGTAGTTGCGCACCACATGCACCGTGACATCGCCCTGCCGTGCCAGCTGGCGGACCGTCATCAGCGGCAGCGTCACTTCTTCCTTGGTCGTCATCGGCTTGCTCCCGGCGAGGTGTTGATCAGGCTAGACCTGTGTCTCGCACACAGGTCAACCGGCCTTGCGGTGGGCGAAGCCAGTAACGCGCGAATTGGCCGTGGACGGACGGATGTTCGCGGCCACAGTTGCATGAGCCGTCGGTCCCTGCCTGCGTTGAACGGCCCCATCACTACTTCTCCTTGGGTAGTGCGGAGGAGGGGTGCGGCTTCCTGGCCAGCTGCCGCTGCTTGATCAGCGAGTACAGCGCCGGGATCACGACCAGGGTGAGGATGGTCGAAGACACCATGCCACCTACCATCGGCGCAGCGATTCGGCGCATGACTTCCGAGCCAGTACCGCTGCTCCACATGATGGGCAGCAGGCCCGCCATGATCGCGACCACGGTCATCATCTTCGGGCGCACGCGGTCGACCGCGCCTTCGATGATGGCCTCGCGCAGGTCCCGTGAATCCAGTGCCCGGCCTTCGGCCTGCCTCTGCGCGGCACGCGCTTCAAGTGCGTGGTCGAGGTAGATCAGCATCACCACGCCGGTTTCCGCGGCGACGCCGGCCAGCGCGATGAAGCCCACGATCACCGCGACGCTGGTGTTGTAGTCGAGCATCCACATCAGCCAGATGCCACCGACCAGTGCGAAGGGCACCGACAGCATCACGATCAGCGACTCGGTGACACGGCGGAAGTTGAGGTACAGCAGCAGGAAAATCAGCGCCAGCGTCACCGGAACGACGACACGCATCTTCTCCGCGGCACGTTGCATGTATTCGTACTGTCCACTCCAGGTCACGTAGTAGCCAGGCGGGAACTGCACCTGCTCGGTGACCGCTTCCTGCGCAGCCTTCACGTAGCGGCCGAGATCGCTCTCTCGGGTGTCGACGTAGATGTACGCCGCCAGCATCGCGTTCTCGGTGCGGATGCTCGGCGCACCCTTCCTGACCTCAATCCGCGCCAGTTCGCCCAGCGGCACCTGGGCGCCGCCGGGCACCGGCACAAGGACTTGGCTGCCTATCCGGTGCGGATCGTCGCGGAGTTCGCGGGGATAGCGCACGATCGCGCTGAAGCGTTCGCGGCCCTGGAGGATGGTGGTGACGATCTCGCCGCCCAGCGCGGCGGCCACCACGTTCTGCACCTCGCCCAGGGTGACGCCGTACTGGGCCAGGCTGCCAAGGTCGGGGGTGATGTCGAGGTAGTAGGCGCCGGTCAGGCGTTCGGCGAACGCGCTGGTCGTGCCCGGCACTTCGCGCACCACGGCTTCGATCTCGGTGGCCAGCGCGTCGAGTTGCTCAAGGTCCGTGCCGAAGAGTTTGATGCCCACGGGCGTGCGGATGCCGGTGGCCAGCATGTCGGTGCGCGCCTTGATCGGCATCGTCCAGGAGTTGGCGACGCCCGGGAACTTCAGCGCCGCGTCCATCTCGGCGATGAGCTTGTCGGTGGTCATGCCGTCCCGCCATTCGTCCTCGGGCTTGAGGTTGATGACGGTCTCGAACATCTCCAGCGGTGCGGGATCGGTGGCCGTCAGGGCACGGCCCGCCTTGCCGAACACCGACTCCACTTCCGGGAAGCCCTTGATGATCCGGTCCTGCTGCTGCAGCAGCTCCGAGGCCTTGGTCACCGACATGCCCGGAAGCGACGCGGGCATGTACAGCAGCGTGCCTTCGTTGAGGGTTGGCATGAACTCGCTGCCCAGCCGCGATGCAGGCCACAGGCTTGCAAACAGGGCGGCCAACGCAAACATGATTGTGGCCATGCGATGCCGCAGAACGACGTTGATCACCGGCCGATAGGCCGCAACCAGGAACCGGTTCACCGGATTCTTGTGCTCGGGCACGATCTTGCCGCGCACGAACAGCAGCATGAGTACCGGTACCAGCGTGATCGACAACAGCGCGCCACCGGCCATCGCGAAGGTCTTGGTGAAGGCCAGCGGCTTGAACAGGCGACCTTCCTGAGCCTCCAGGGCGAACACGGGCAGGAACGAGACGGTGATGATCATCAGGCTGAAGAACAGCGCCGGCCCGACCTCGCGACAGGCATCGATGATCAGCTGGGTCCGGCTGCGGGAGCCGTCGGAGCGCTCGATGTGCTTGTGCGCGTTCTCGATCATCACGATCGCCGCGTCGACCATCACGCCAATCGAGATCGCGATGCCGCCCAGGCTCATGATGTTGGAGTTCATGCCCAGCATGCGCATCGCGATCACCGCGATCAGCACGCCGACGGGCAGCATGACGATCGCGACCAGCGCGCTGCGCGCATGGAACAGGAATACCAGGCACACCAGTGCGACGATCAGGCTCTCCTCGAGCAGCGTCGTGCGTAGCGTCTTGATCGCGCGCACGATGAGATCGGAGCGGTCGTAGACCGCCTGGACGCTGACGCCCTCGGGGAGTCCACTCGCAAGCTGGGCGATCTTGTCCTTCACCCCCCCGATCACGGCCAGGGCGTTTTCGCCGAAGCGCGCAATGACGATCCCGCCCACAACGTCGCCTTCGCCGTCCAGGTCGACGATGCCACGGCGCTCATCGGGTACCAGTTCGACCCGGGCGACGTCGCCGATCAGCACCGGTGCGCCCCCTTCGGCGCGCAGAACCAGGCTCTCGATATCCTCGATACCGCGCAGGTAGCCGCGGCCCCGCACCATGTACTCGGTCTCGGCCATCTCGATCACGCGGCCGCCGACGTCGCGGTTGCTCTCGGCGATCACCTCGGACACGCGTGAAATCGGGATGTCGAACTCGCGCAGCCGGACCGGATCGACGGTGATCGAGTACTGGCGCACGAAGCCGCCGACGCTGGCGACCTCGGCCACGCCGGGCGCGGTGGTGAGCTGGTAACGCAGGTACCAGTCCTGCATCGCGCGCAGCTCGTCCAGCGAGTGGCGGTCGCTCTGCAGCACGTACTGGTAGACCCAGCCCACGCCGGACGCGTCGGGTCCCAGTGCCGGTGCCACGCCAGCCGGCAGGTTTTTCGACGCGACGTTGAGGTTCTCGAGCACGCGCGAGCGCGCCCAGTACAGGTCCGTGCCTTCTTCGAAGATGACGTAGATGAAGGAGGCGCCGAAGAACGAGAAGCCGCGGACGTCCTTCGACTTCGGCGTCGCGAGCAGGGCGCTGGTCAGCGGATAGGTGACCTGGTCCTCGACCACCTGGGGCGCCTGCCCCGGGTACTCCGTGAACACGATCACCTGCACGTCCGACAGATCCGGTTGTGCGTCCAGCGGCGTGTTCATCAGTGCGTAGATGCCACCGGCGACAATCGCCAGCGCCATCAGCAGCACCAGGAAGACGTTGCGCACCGACCATTCAACGAGACGGCCAAGCATGTCAGTGCCCCTCGTGGCCGGTGGGGGCGGGCGGAGTCTCTTCCGGGCTAGCCGGCATGGAATGACCGGCGTGCGGATCAGAGGCCTCGTCACCATGACCTGCGTGCGGGTCGGCGGCGTCCTCGCCGTGCCCGGCGTGTGGATCCTCAGCGGTGCCCGAAGGCGCGCCGTGTCCTGTGTGACCCTCAAGACCCTGGAGTGCCGACTGCAGGTTGCTTTCGGCGTCGATCAGGAAGTTGGCGGAGACCACGACCTGCTCGCCCTCGGTCAGGCCGTCGAGGATCTCGATGCGATCGCCGCCGCGCCGCCCCAGGCTGACATCGCGCGGTGCGAAGCGGCCAGGGCCGGTCTCGACCAGCACCACCTGGCGCGTGCCGCTGTCGAGCACGGCCGAGCGCGGAACGGTCAGGACCGGTCCAGCCCCCGGCTCCTCCAGCACCACCGTCCCATACAGCCCGGGCCGCAGGTCGCCAGCGGGGTTGGGCAGGGCGATGCGCACATCCACGGTGCGCGTCATCGCATCGATGACGGGCTGCACGAAGGTGACCTCGCCCTCGGCCACCTGGCCCGGCAGGGCCACGGTTTCAAAGCGGGCCGTTTGGCCGGGCTGGATACCCGCGGCCTGCGCCGCCGGCACCTTGGCGATCACCCACACCTTCGACAGGTCCGCCAGGCGCAGGATGGTTTCGCCGGGCTCGAAACGCGCGCCCTGGACCACCGGCTTCTCGATCACGACCGCGTCCGCGGGCGCGGTGAGCACCAGGCCCGTCTTGCCCATCTGCGCGTCACTGATTTCCCAGTTGCGCAGGCGGGTGCGGGCGGCATCGCGCAGGCGGACCATCGACGCCGCGCTCGCGGGATCGGACCCGGCCAGCCTGCGGGCGGTCTCGTCGGCCAGCCGGTATTCCTGCTGCGCCGCGGCCAGCTGCGGGCTGTAGACGGAGAGCAGCGGCTGCCCGGCGCTGACCCGCATGCCGGTCTGGTTCGCGTACAGCCGCTCCACCCAGCCTTCGAAGCGCGGGGCGATCGCGTACTGCCGGGTCTCGTCGACCTCGACCGTGCCGCTGGTGCGCACGGTAGCGGACAGGGCTCCGCGCTTGACCGCTTCGGTGCGCACGCCCAGCGCCTGCACCTTGTCCGGCGGCAGCACCACCGTGCCCGGTGCCGCCGGCGGTGCGTCGTCGGCATAGACCGGGACGTAGTCCATACCCATCGAATCCTTCTTCGGCACCGGCGACGTGTCCGCCAAGCCCATGGGATTGCGGTAATAGAGCACCTTGCGTTCTGCGGCCGGGCCGTCGATCGACGTGCCCGCGGTCGGGGAGTCGTTCGTGGCGCGGCCGGCAATCCAGCCGACGGCGAGGGCGGCGAGTGCAACGCCGATGGCGAGCGACAGGGTCTGGACACGGGTCATCGGATCTCTCCTTCGATGGCGCGCACGGCGGCGGCGCCCAACAGTTCGTCACGCAGTGCATCGACCCGTGCGAGGTCGGCGCCCTGCCATTCATTGAGTGCTTCCAGCAGCGTCCCGAAGTCGACTTCACCGACCTGGTAGCTGGCCAGGGCGGACTGCCAGGTGGCGTCGGCCTGCGGCAGCAGCGTGTTCTCGATCAGTCCGCGACGCTCGCGCGCGTTGGTCCACTGCGACCAGGCGGAAGCGCCGCGTTCCTCGACGGCCCGCAGCGTGGCGTCCCTGCGGGCAAGCGCTGCGTCTTCGAGCAGGCGCGATTCGCGCTCGCGCTCGCGGCGGGCACGCTGCTGGAACGGGATCTCGACCTCGAACATCAGCTCGGTGCTCTCGATGCCGTTGCCGAACTGCATCGCACCCACGCCCAGGGTGATGTCGGGAAAGCGGTTGCGACGCTGCAGTACCACGTTCGTGCGCGCCGCCTCGGCGCGAGCCTGCTGCGAGCGCACCGCGGGATGCGCATCGGCGTCATCCAGTGCCTCGGCAAGCGAGGCGCTGTGGACGGCGAGGCGCGGCGCCTCGTCGGGAGTCGCCAGCGGTGCATCGGACCGGCGCCCCAGCACCGCGTTCAAGGTGGCGGCCGCCTCCTGCTTGGTCGCGAGGCGTTCGATCCGCTCGCGCTGGAGGCTGGTCTGCTCGACCTGGGCGCGGATGGCATCCTGCTGCGCCGCGCGACCCAGGGCGTAGCGCACGCCGGCCATCTCTTCCACCTGGCGGAGCAGGGCGATGCGGCGATCAAGCACGGCCACGGCCTGGTCGGCATGCCAGTAGCGTGCGTAGGCCGCCTCGGCGTCGGCCAGCAAGTCGCGCGCAGTGGTGAGGCGATCGAGTCCGACCGCGACCGCGTCCTGGCTGGCCGCGGTCCGCGCCAGGGCGCGCTTGCCCCAAAGCGGGAGGCGCTGGCGCAGCGCGTAGTTGACCTCGCGCTCGGCACCGGCGGAGCGCCAGGGCTTGTCCGGATCGAGGCCGCGGAATCCAAGGGAAGCCGTCGGGTCGGGTAGGGCGCCCGCTGGCTGGATCCGTGCTTCGGCGGCCTGGGCCTCGAAGTCCATGGCCCGCAATTCCGGGTTGTGTTCCAGAACCCAGGCGCGGATCGACTCGAGGCTGTGCCCCGGGACGGGTTCGGTGGCGGTCACCGGCAGCGCCAGGGCCCACAAGGCGCCGGCAAGCACGCCGGCAAGAAGGTGCCGGAGCGGTGGCAGACGGCGGGACAGAGGGCGAGGGTGCAGGCGCCTGGCCGGCAGTCGGTCGAACGGGGATGCCATATCAGTGTCCTTGGGCCGACGCGACGCAGGTCGCTCGGACGAGGGCAGGAACACATGCCGTGACGCAGCCACGGCGCGAACGCACAGGACTGCGCCGCACAGACGTGCGGAGCAGTCAGCGTCCAGGCATCAGATCAGCAGGAGTGCCGCTGGATGGGCGGTAGGTCGGTGCCAGGCGGGTCTGGGCGGCGAATCCACCCATGTAGCCGTGACACCTGGCGCAGCATCCGCAATCGCGGCGATCGCAAGCCAGGAGAACCAGGCTTCGGCCAGCAGCGGCGGAATCGAAGGGATGCGCCCACTGTCCGCCGAGATGTCACCCTCGGTGCAGTGCGCGTCGCACACTGCCTTGCTCGCTGAGGGGAGCTCGGCATCGCAGCCGTGGCCATGGTCGTGTCGGGTGTCGGTGGCGGCAGCGACAAACGCCGCCGGCGTGACTGGGAGATCCAGGCAATCGCCATGGCCTGCGAGCGCGAACTGGGACCAGAGCAGGGCCACCATCGCGAGGAGGGCGGTGCGCTGGAACAAGTTCCGATGGCGGATGCGGACCATGGCGTGAGCTTACCTCTTACTGGAACCGATGCAATTGATCCAAGTCAATCCTTGGCCAGGCCCAGGGGCTGGCGCGGCACAGATGTGGTCGGCGAGGACGGTACGGCGGCCGACTTGGCAAGGCGAAGGGCGTTGGCCACCACCGACACCGAGCTCAAGCTCATCGCAAGCGCCGCGACCATCGGGCTCAGCAAGATCCCGAATGCGGGGTAGAGCACCCCGGCCGCGACCGGCACCCCCAGCGCGTTGTAGAGGAACGCGAAGGTGAGGTTCTGCTTCATGTTGGCCACGGTGGCCTGGGAGATCTTCCGGGCGCGCAGGATGCCCCGCAGGTCGCCCTTGACCAGGGTGATCTGGGCACTGGACATCGCGACGTCGGTGCCCGTGCCCATGGCGATGCCGACGTCGGCCGCGGCGAGCGCCGGGGCGTCGTTGATGCCGTCGCCCGCCATCGCCACCCGCCGGCCTTCGCGCTTGAGGCGCTGCACCAGCTCGGCCTTGTCCTCGGGGCGGACTTCGCCATGCACCTCGTCCAGGCCCAGCTCGGTGGCCACGGCCCGTGCGGTGGTGAGCCCGTCGCCGGTGGCCATGATGATGCGCAGCCCGGCGGCGTGGAGCTCGTTGATGGCCGCCGCGGCCGACGCCTTGATCGGGTCGGCAACCGCGACCAGCCCCGCCAGGCGCCCGTCCACGGCCAGGAACATGGCGCTCGCGCCCTCGCGGCGCATCCGCTCGGCCACGTCGACGTGCGCAGCGGGATTGGCGCCCAGGTCGTCCATGAGCGCGGTATTGCCCAGCGCAAGCGCATGGCCGGCCACGGACCCGCGCACACCCATGCCGGTCACCGAGTCGAAGTCCTCCACGCGGTCGAACTCGAAGTTCCGGCGTCGAGCCTCGGCGACGATGGCGTCGGCCAGCGGGTGCTCGCTGCCCTGGTCCAGGCTGGCGGCCAGGTGCAAGACCCGGTCGGCGTCGAAGCCCTCGAAGGCCACGACTTCCTTGAAGGCGGGGCGCCCCTCGGTGAGGGTGCCGGTCTTGTCGACGATCAGGGTGTCGATGCGGCGCATGTGCTCGATGGCCTCGGCGTCGCGGAACAGCACGCCCACCTGCGCCGCCTTGCCCGTGGCGACCATGATCGACATCGGCGTCGCCAGGCCCAGCGCGCAGGGGCAGGCGATGATCAGTACCGAGACCGCGTTGAGCACCGCAAAGGTCCAGGCCGGCTCCGGACCGAAGGAGCCCCAGATAAAGAAGGTGGCCACCGCGATCGCCAGCACCGCGAGCACGAACCAGTAGGCCGCGATATCGGCCATCCGCTGCATCGGCGCGCGGGAGCGCTGCGCCTGCGCGACCAGCTGCACGATCTGCGACAGCACGGTGTCGGAGCCCACCTTGGCGGCGCGGATCACCAGCGCGCCGGTGCCGTTCTGGGTCGCGCCGATGACCTGGTCGCCTGCGGTCTTCTCGACCGGAATCGGTTCACCCGTGAGCATCGACTCGTCGACGCTGGAGCGGCCTTCCACCACTTCGCCATCCACCGGCACCTTCTCGCCGGGACGCACGCGCAGGTGGTCGCCGACGTGGACGTGGGTCAGCGGGATGTCTTCCTCGGTGCCGTCGGCGTTGACCCGCCGGGCTTCCTTCGGCGCCAGGCCAAGCAGGCCCTTGATCGCCGCGGACGTTTTCGAGCGCGCCCGCAGTTCCAGCATCTGGCCGAGCAGGGTCAGCGAAACGATCACCGCCGCCGCCTCGTAGTACACCCCGACGCGCCCATGTTCGGTAAACGACGGTGGGAACAAGCCGGGTGCCAGCGTGGCGACCAGGCTGTAGCCAAAGGCGGCCGCAACGCCAATCCCGATGAGGGTGAACATGTTCGGGCTGCGGTTGCGGATCGACTGCACGCAGCGCTCGAAGAACGGCCAGCCGGCCCACAGCACGACTGGTGTGGTCAAGACCAGCTCGACCCAGGTCTGCACGTCGATCGACAACGGCAGGATCTGCACGTCGCCCAGCACGACACGCGGGAGGTACTGGCCGAACATGGCCAGCACGAGCGTCACCACAGTCAGCGGAAGCGTCCACCAGAACCGGCGCGAGAAGTCGCGAAGTTCCGGATTGTCATCGTCCTCCAGGCTCGGCATTTCCGGCTCCAGCGCCATGCCGCAGAAGGGACAGTTGCCTGGACCTTGTTGCCGGACTTCCGGGTGCATCGGGCAGGTGTAGATGGCGCCGGGCTGTGCCACCTCGGGTTCGTCCTGGGGCGTCAGATAGCGCTCCGGATCGGCCACGAACTTCGCGCGGCATCGCTCCGAGCAGAAGTGGAAAGGTGTGTCGGCGTGGGTCGCATGATGCTGCGTCGTGGCGGGATCGACCTGCATGCCACAGACCGGATCGGTGACCCGTCCATCCGCAGCCTCGACAGGGGCTGCGCCTGCAGAATGGTGATGGTCATGGGACGACGGTGAGTTCATGCCGATGCTCGCTTTAGTGGGGATGGACTGCCAAGGCAGTGTGCCATTGCGGGTTACACAGCTATTCGGGGCTGAGCGTCCCGAGCACTGAAACAACAATCAGGATCAAGATGGCCAGCGCGGCCTCAGCCGTAACACTCTGCCGCAAAGCCCGCACCTCCTGCGCGGGATCTCCGCTGGTCAGCGCTCGTTCCAAGCGCGGCACCAGCGTCCATCGGTGCAGCGCTCCCAAACCCAGCATTCCAGCGAACAGGGCCAGTTTGAACAGCAGCAACTTCCCGTAGGTGCTCTGGAACAGGGCCGAAAACGACCACGCGGTGAGATCCCCGTAGTGCGCGATGCCGGACACGATGAGCGCACCAACGAAGATCGTTCCCAGCGTCGAAAAACCATGCAGAAAGTCATGCGTTGATCGCAGACGCCCGCTGCCGTTCGTCTCTTTGCCGCGCAGCAGCATGGCAAGGAACATCAGGACCGCTGCGATCCAGCCGCCTGCCGCGAGAAGATGGACGATGCCTGCAGCAAGCCGGACCGCGCCTGCCAAGCCCTCGCCAGCGGCGGCGTGGCCGTTCCATGCCAGCGAAGCGAGTGCGCCGCCCGCCAGCATCGCCCCCAGCGGGAAGGCGGTCTCCACCTTCCCGCGGCGACGATGCCATCCGAGCACGAACATCAGGGCGACCAGCAGCGCGCCTCTCGCCATGGCTGCCCGGCCCGCGGACGTCTCGAGCAGATACCAGCCAAGCGATGCGCGATCAACCTCGGCAAGCGGCATTCCCATGATGCCCGCGGTCTTGAAGACGACATCGAGCCCGGTGAGCACGAGACCGGCTACGGCACCCGCCAATAGAACGCCCATGAGTGACCACCCGGCCAAGGCGTCGGCGAGTGCCGATCGACGCGACCCGTACCAACCGAAGAGTGGAACCCCGAAAAGAACCATGATGACAAGGTATTCCAGGAATCTCAGTGCATAAGCCGACAGGTCGAACATTCGCGACTCCTCAGCGCACCGTGAAGCTGAAGCTGCCCGGCATGGGGTGGTTGTCACCACCGACGGCGCGGTATTCCACGGTATAGACGCCCGGAGTCAGCGGCTGGGGCAACTTGGCACGCAGGGTCTTACCGTTGTTGACGATCTCGGTCGTGAAATTCTCGATCGGCATGGTGGAACTGCCGTGCTTCATGAGCAACTTGAGACGCGACGCCCGCGGAATCAATGTTTCGTTGAACACGAGATCGATCTGGCCCGGCGAAGCCACCACCGCATTTGCCGCCGGTGTGGACTGCTGCAGCGCGGCGTGGGCGTGCGCGATCTGCAGGGAGAACTGCCCAGCCGCAATCGCGAGGACGAGCGCGAAGGAGCGAAGGACGTTTGATGATTTCATAGGGATAAATCCTCATTGCGAATGTGATGCAAAGCCCCGTTCGGCGCCGTGCTGTGTTGGATCCGACAAGCGTTAGGTGTCGGGCTGTCACCGAAACCACGGTTGGTCGGCTTTTGATATTTGAGATGAGGATCCCGCCGCTCAGGCGGGATCCTCGACGCGTCAAGCCGCCATGGCGCTGCAGCTTTCCGCGCAACGGCGACAAACTTCGGCGCAGCGCGCCATCTCCGGGCCGTTCATGGCGTCGCATGCTTCGGCGCACTGGCGGCAGATCTCCGCGCAGGCACTGCAAACCACCGAGTGAGCGCTGGCGCCACGCAACATGGCGTCGGCGCTGGTGGCGCAGATATCGGCACACGTCGCCAGCAGGGCGATGTGCTCCGGGGCTGCGTGGGCACCTCCTTTGCTCAGGCAATAGTTGATGGTCTCAAGGCAAATCGCGTGGCATTGCGTGCAGTTGTCGATGCACTCGTTCATGGCCTGAGACCGGTGGTCTTCGGAATGGTGAGTCATGTGGATCTCCTGCTTCATCGCGGACGAGAATCGGCGCGCCCGCAACACCGCCCCCTGTTGCTCTTGCGGATCAATGCTGTGCGAAGGGTTCGGTGGTTCCGTCGTGATGGACCAGCTCGACCGTATACGGCTGCTGGCGTCCTTCCGGGACCTCCATGCCCGGCGAACCGAGCGGCATTCCGGGCAGGACCAGGCCGCGTGCGTCCGGCTTTTCTTCGAGGAGGCGCTTGATGTCCTCGGCCGGGACATGGCCTTCGATGACGTATCCGTCGACCTCGGCCGTGTGGCAGGAGCCCTTTGCATAGGGGACACCCAGGCGCTCCTTGACCGGACCCAGGTCATCCATGTCATGCACATCCACGGTGAACCCCGCCTTCTTCACGTGGTCGATCCAGCTACCGCAGCACCCGCAGGTCGGGGTCTTGTGGACGGTCATGCGTGGCAGGGCGGCTGGAGTCGCGTCGGCTGTTTCCGGGACGACCTGTGCAGTGGGCGCGATGGTGGATTGCGCGGGTGTAGCCGCTTGGGTGCAGGCACCCAGGCCGGCGACCGCAAAAGCCGCCCACGCCAGTCGGTTCAATCTGCAGGTTTTCATTTCTGGTTCTCCGCTTAGCGCTTGGTCCGCGAAGACCAGTGGATGTGGGCGATCCGCCAACCGTCGGTGGTCTGCTTCAGCACCATGGTCTCGGTGCTCTGGACGGTCAGTGGCTTACCGTCTTTCTGGGCGTGCAGCTCGCTTTCGGTTCCGACCCATGCGAACTCACCAGCGGTGCGTGCACGCTGACGGAGCAGCTGGCGATGGGCGCCCTTGAGGAATGCCGCATCGCTGACTGCGTGATGACCCAGATATTCCTCGCGGCTGCGCTCGGCACCCCCGGACTCGAGGATGAGGACGTCGGCAGCGAGCAGGGCTTCGACCGTGGCCAGATCGCCGCTAGACAGGGCCCTGTTGAAACGCTCCGCTACGGCGACCGCGGCCTCTGCAGTGACTGGGACGTCGACGTCCGCAGATGCCGCGGCAGCGGGGTGATGTGCGTGCGGCTGTGTCGCCTGCGCCATTGCGGGGGACACGACGGCCAGTGCCAGTGCGAGGGTGAACGAGATTGCTGTTGCGTTCATTGCGTGGGCTCCAAGGAGATCAATGGGTGTGCGCATGGCCGTCATCGGCCACGGGCGTGTGTGGTGCAGGGTGCGACTCCACCTTGCCGTCGGGATGGCCGTGGCTCACCAACCCGACTTCCGTGTCGCTGGGTGTCGGGCCGTGGTGATCGTCGTCCACGCCCGGCGGGTGCGCATGCGGCATGGAGTTGTTGCCCGGCTCGAATAGGGCAGGGTGATCCTCGGCCTTTTCGTCGTCATGGTGGCCTTGCGTCTCGCCGCCGCCATGCGAATGACCATCACTGCTGGCCACCAACGCCTGGTAACCGGCCTTGTCCAGCGTGGGCAGCTTCTGCAGGAAGGCCGACATGTTCCAGATGAACTCATCGTCCATGCTGCCGCCCCACGCGGGCATGCCGCTGGCCTTGATGCCGTGCTTGATCACCCAGAACGCCTCAGCTGGAGCGACCGACTGTTTGCTTAGGTTCGGTGGCGCGGGGTACAGGCCCTTGCTCATCTCGGTGGCCGCCGCCTCTGGCGAAAGATGGCAGGTCACGCACATGGCGTTGTAGTTGCCCGCACCCTGGCGGATACGCTCAGGATCATCCAGGTTCGTGGGCACCTGAAGCTTGGCGGCGCGCACCTCAATGGAACGCTCGCGCGCCGTTTCAAGTAGCGCATACACCGGGCGACTATGCGGATCGTCGGCGGCCACGTTGTACACGCCCAGAGAGACCGTGGCAGTTGCCGCGACCGCAACCAATCCCACGCCGGCACCGAGCCATACCCACATCCTTTTGTTGGATTTCATTGTCAGTTCCCCTTAGAACCAGGTACGAAGGCCGATGACCAAGCGCGTGTCTTCAAAGGACTCGCCATGCTCGCGTCGCATGTCTGCGGTATTGCCAAACGCGCGCTCGTACACCACGCCGATGTAGGGAGCGAACTTTCGGGTGAACTCATAACGAAGTCGTAGCCCCGCCTCAGCGGTACTCAGACCCGAACCTATCCCGCGCAATGGATCGTTCTTGCCATAGGCGGTGACTTCCACCAGCGGCTGCAAGATCAGCCGGTTGGTTAGCAGCAATTCGTACTCGGCCTCGACATTGGCGGCAGTCTGGCCCCCTTCGCCGAGATAGGCTGTGGCGGACACTTCGAACTTCATCGGCGCCAAGCCCTGTACACCGATAGCGGCGAAGTTTTGAGATGCCCCAGGCTTGAAGTCATGACGCACACCGGCCACCACATCCCACCACGTGGAGATACTGCGGCCGTAGAGCACTTCCAGATCAGCCGACTCGGTCTGACCATCCGTGCGTTCGCCTTCACTGCGGAGCCAGACGCGATTGAGGTCCGTACCGATCCAAGCCTGGCCCTCCCAGCCCAGCCCGGTGCCCGGATCGGCATCCCAGGCTTCCAGGCGATTGAGCAGCACGTAGCTCTTGATCGAGTTGTCATGCACCGGATGCGCGTGTTCCGGCGCGATGGCCGCCTTGCGATCCGCGTCCGTCACCGCGGGTATCGGGGTGCGCGGCTGCGTTGGCACTGCAGGCCCGTGTCCCATCTGACTGTGGTCCATGCCCTGCATCGACTGTGTCTGCGCTTTGGGCGTTGCGGGCGTGCTCGGAGGCGCGCCGTGCCCCATCTTGGAATGGTCCATCCCCTGCATCGCAGGCGTGGCCGTACTAGAGGTGTCGGCTGCAGCGGGCTGTGCCATCTGACTGTGATCCATGCCCTGCATCGACTGCGCCTGTGCTGTGGGCGCCGCAGGTGTGCTCGCGGGCGAGACGTGCCCCATTTGCGAATGGTCCATGCCCTGCATGGCAGGCTCGGCTGCTTTAGCCTGCGGCGCGGCGTGGCCCATCGTCGCATGATCGATCGTCGCTTCGCTCGGCTTGGCCGGTGTTGCAGGCTTTTGGGCTGGCGCAGGTTTTGATGTCGGCGCCTGTTGTGCAGAGTGATCCTGAGTCTGGGTCTGCGCGCCCTGCTCCATCGGCATGGAGCCGTGCTGCATGGATTGGGCGCTGGCCGCATTGGCCAGGGCCAGCGAGATAGCCAGCGTCAGCGCAGTCAGGGTGGTATCGCGTCTATTGATGTTCATTCGTCGACCCTCACCGTGCGCATCATTCCGGCTTCCATGTGATAAAGCAGGTGGCAATGGAACGCCCAGCTGCCCAACGCATCGGCACGCACGCGATACGTGCGTCGGCTACCCGGCGGCATATCCACCGTGTGCTTGCGCACCATGAAGTTGCCGTTGTCGTCCTCCACGTCACTCCACATGCCGTGCAAATGGATGGGATGGGTCATCATCGTGTCGTTAACCAATACGATGCGCATACGCTCGCCGTAGTTCAGCCGCAGCGGCTTGACATCGGAGAACTTCTGACCGTTGAAGCCCCAGGAGAATTTCTCCATATGTCCGGTCAGATGCAGCTCGATCTCGCGACCGGGGTCGCGTCCGTCAGGGTCTTCAAAGGTGCTCTTGAGCATGGAATACGTCAGTACATGACGGCCGTTATCGCGCAGGCCATTACCCGGATCATCCAAGCGCGAACTCACGCTCATGGCCTGGTTGTCCAACAGGGGATTGTTGGTCTCGCTGGCAGGGTGTGATTGCATGCCCCCGTGCTGCATGCCTGCCATGGCACCATCGCCGGCGGCGGGCATCGCATGGCCTGCATGGGCCGAGGTCGCGTTACCGCTGGCAGGTGGGGTCATGCCAGGCATGCCCATGGCCGCACCACAGCCGCCTTCCATGCCCTTGCTGCCGCCAGACATATCCATCGATCCATGATCCATGCCCATGTCTGCCATCGTCAGCAGCGGCCGGGGATCCACAGACGGAACGGGCGCGCGTAATCCTTCGCGCACGGCGAGCGTGCCGCTGACGTAGCCGGTGCGACCGGAGTCTTGGGCAAAGATGGTGAATGCGTCCTGCCCGGAGGGCTCCACGATCACATCGAAGGTTTCTGCTACCGCGATGCGGAACTCGTCGACGGAAACCGGATGGACATACAAGCCATCTGCTGCCACCACGGTCATCTTTAGCCCCGGAATACGCACATCGAAGTACGTCATGGCAGAGCCATTGATGAAACGCAGGCGCACCTTCTCGCCACTGCGGAACAAACCGGTCCAGTTGCCCAGCGAGGTCGTGCCGTTCATCAGGTAGGTGTAGGTGTTGGCGTTGACGTCGGACAGATCCGTGGGCGTCATCCGCATCACGCCCCACATCTTGCGATCTTCCAACGTGGCCGACAGGCCGTTGCGCTTCACATCGCGCGCAAAATCGCCGACCGTGCGCTTGTAGTAATTGTCATGGCCCGGCATCTTCTTCAAACGATCGAACAGGGCCGTCGGGTCCAGGTCTGTCCAATCGCTCAGCATCACGACGTAGTCGCGATCGAAGCTGAAGGGCTCCGGCTCCAATGGGTCGATGATGATCGGGCCATAGAGCCCGGCTTGTTCCTGGAACCCCGAGTGGCTGTGGTACCAGTAGGTGCCGCCCTGATGCAGGGTGAACCGGTAGTGGTAGGTCTCACCACGTCCGATACCGTCAAAGCTCAGGCCCGGCACGCCGTCCATGTTGGCCGGCAAAATGATGCCGTGCCAATGGATGGAGGTGTCCGCGCCATGGAGGGAGTTAGCGGGCAATGCATTGGAGACACGCAGGTTGACCGTGGTGCCTTCCCGCCAACGCAGCAACGGCGCCGGAACGGACCCATTGACGGTGATCGCGGTGCGGGTCTTGCCGGTGAAGTTCATCGGCGTCTCGCCGATGGTTAGGTCAAACTCGGTGCCCGATAGTACGTTGGGTTGTCCCGGGCCCTTGAGCGCCCAACTGGCTTTGGGCCAGAAACCTAATCCTGCGACTGCGCCTCCCAAGGCCAAGCCCTGGACAAATCGCCGCCGCGAAGGTAGCAGCGGCGGTCCACCGTGTGGACCACGAAAATCATCATGCGACATGAAAATGCTCCAAGCGTCGTGTTGCCACCGGCGGGCGGTGGTACAGAGCGGGCGGCTGGCCTATAAATAGGCATGCAAGCCACACCAACGGCGCCATTGCGGCGCTTAGGGACGCTTAGCCGATCGGTGGTCGGATCAGATGAGGCAAGGCAGGTGCCGCATGCCCTAGGGGCAGCGGCATGACATCCAGGCCCAAGGCCAGTTGCACCGAAACATGCAGGCGCGCCGGAAGTGCGCTCGCGCACGCGTGTACGCAGGCGCACCGGCACGCAGAAGACTTGCAACAGTCGGGACCGGCATGGTCGCCATGCCCAGTGCCAGCCCTTTCAATCGAGGTGGCATCGGGATGATTCTCAGCACTGTGATGGGCGACGCAGTCTTCGTCGCCTTGCACCGCGGCAGCCACTTCGCTGGCCTGCGCTTCCATGGCCGGGTTCATACTGATCGACGCAAATGCCGACCACGCGCCGTTAAGCACGAGCATGACGATCAGGAGCAGTCGCAGTAGAAGTGAGGAGGCTGACACGGGCGACATTGTAAATCACTTTAGACAAGGCGCGTGTGTATCGGTCGTGAACAAAATCTCAAGTAGGCCTGAGATGCCGCCACTTGTCAGTCGCACTAGTCACGGCCACTGCAGCTCCCTCCAGGAGCGCCCAATGGGCGGGTTGAGGCGAAGGGTTGCCCATAGGGCTAGCGCTTGTTCGGTTTACTTCTCGGGTGTGGCCTCGATCAGCTTCACCAACTCCCGCTTCTGCTGCTTGCTTAGCGAGCCCCAGCGCAGGAGCAACTTGGCCAGCAGATCATCGTCGGTGTAAAGGAAGGCGGCGGGGATCCCCAACGCTTGGGCCAACCGCTCAGCAGTCTCCAGCTTGGGCTCGTGCTTGCCACGTTCGTACTGGTTGACTCGGGGGCTGGCCACGTAAGGATCCAGACCGGCCCGGATGCCCAACTCCTTCTGCGACAAACCCGTGTGCAGGCGGGCTTGTTGGAGGCGTCGAGCGAAGGTCGGTGTTGAGTCGACGGACAAAGTCACGCGCACCCCCCATGGAAACCCCATAAGGATGGCGGATGTGGGGTTAAGCCGAGATACGTGCAAAAATGCCCCCCAGAATTTTTTTTTCTTCCGTGAAATCATTTGGTTGCCGGATTTTTGTTGGTACCTGAACTGTCGGCGCGATCGGGCCGCAACTGCGCCAGCAACTGCTCCAAGGTGTCCTGGCGCACACCGGCACGCAACGCTTCGGCCTCGGCTTGTTCACGCCGTTCTCGCTCCTTGGCCAAGTCGGCGTGAGCATTGGCCAGCTTGACCCGTGCGCTCTCCAACGCTTGGGCGTCCTGGGTCCAGCGTGCCAGCAAGGCCTGGTACTCCGCAGCCGTAAGCCGCAGCGCGTCCAGCTCCTTCCGCTGGTCGTCCGCAGCTTGCCGCACCTGCGCCAGTTCCCTCTCTAGGCGGCTGTGGCGTTCCAGCCACTGCCCGTTGTCGCGGTTGAGCTGAACCAGTTCGTGGTTCTTGGCGGTCAGCGCCTCGTTGGCCTGGCGCAGCGCGACCTGCAGTTCCTGCACCTGGTGCTCGTGGCGGCGCTGTTCCTGTTCGCGTTGGTCCTTGACCGAGGTGCGGTAGTGCTCCAACGCCTCGCGAGCATGCTGGTGCTTCTGCTCCAGCGACTGGGCATGCGCCTCGTGCTCCGCCAGCCGCGCGGTCAGTCCCGCGATCCGTTCGCCGAGCTGCGCGACCTCGGTGACCCGTTCGGCCAAGGCCTGCTGGGCTGCGGCGTGGGTCGTCTTTTCTTCGCGTAAGGCAGTTTCAATGCGCTGAAGCTGCGCGCTCAGCGTGGACGCCTCCTGCTGGGTGCGTTCCAGCGCCTCGCTACGCTCCTGCAAGTGCGCTTCGAAGCGCTGCCGGGCCTCGGCGATTACAGCCTCGGCCTCCTCGTGTAGGCGACCGGCAAGCCGACCGACCAGGTCCTGTAGCGCGTCGCTGACCGCGACCTTGGCGCCAAGGCCTTGCCCTTCATCTTCTTCCAGCTCCTTCAGGTAGCGGTGAATGGTTGTCTTGGAGCCGGTGTTGCCCAGCGCCACCCGCACCGCGTCCACCGACGGGTGTTTGCCCTGTGCCCGCAGCGCATCGCGGGCCTTCTGGATGTCGCTCTTGTACAAGCCGCCGCGTGCCATCGCACTCTCCGACTATTTCGTAATGTATTACATACCACGTAATTACATACCAATCAAGTTACACTACTCGCCGAGTACGGGTCGTATCTAAAGGCGGGATAATATTGAATTATCCCGCGTAAGGCGGATTCTGACCCTTCCCGGCGTCCCAAGCAGTACGAAACCGCCCAGGGCCGGCGATCGCTGGGTAGTATGGCCCAGAGCGGAAAGGAGGCCAGCCAGGGTGCAGGCAGGCTCCGCCACCGAGCCCGTTGGCCATCAAAGGACTGTGCATGCCGATCGAACGTATCGTCATCGACAACTTCAAGTCGTTTCGCCATCTGGACCTGCCCCTCAATGCCCACATGAACCTGGTCGTGGGCGACAACGAGGTCGGTAAATCCACCCTGCTGGAGGCCATCCACGCGGTGGTCACCGGCCAGCTGCATGGGCGCAATCTTGCCTACGAGCTCACGCCCTACCTGTTCCACCAGCCCACGGTGCAGGAGTACTTGGGAGCGCTTGCCACGGGCACGCCGGCCTCGCCGCCACGGATCTCCATCGAAGCCTATCTGGGCGCCGACGCCGCGCTGGCGTCGTTACGCGGCACCAACAACTCCCTGCGTCTGGATACCGCCGGCATCCGGCTGCTGGTCGAGCTCAACGACGACTACCGCGAGGAGTTCAACGCCTACCTGCAGCAGCACCAGGGCGCGGTCAGCCTGCCGGTGGAGTACTACACGGTGCGCTGGTACTCCTTTGCCAACAATGGCGTTACCGCCCGCAGTATTCCGTTCGACTCGACCATCATCGACACGCACGGCATCAAGACCTTGTCCGGTGCCGATCGCTATATCGCCGGCATCATCGAGCAGGCACTGACGCCTGCGCAACGCGTCTCGCTGTCGCTGAGCTTCCGCCGCATGCGGCAGAGTTTTTCCGAAGAAGCCGATGTGGCGGCCATCAATGCCTATCTCACCGAGCATACCGGGGACATCAGCCACCGGGCGCTCACGGTGGGGGTGGACACATCGCCGCGCTCAACGTGGGAAACCAGCTTGTCACCGTACCTGGATGAGCTCCCCTTCACCCAGGCCGGCAAAGGTGAACAGAGCGCGGTGAAGATGAAGCTGGCCATGCACGCGGCCGGGGCCGCCCACGTGCTGCTGATTGAGGAGCCAGAGAACCATCTGTCCTTCTCCAGCATGACCCAGCTGATCGACAGGATTGCGGCCCTCTCAACCGCCCAGCAGGTAATCATCGCCACCCATAGCAGCTTCGTGTTGAACAAGCTGGGCGTGGACAACGTGATCCTGTTCAGTGCGCAGGGCCAGATGAAGCTGGACCAGCTGCCATCCGATACGCACGACTATTTCATGAAGCTGCCTGGCCACGACACGCTGCGGCTGATCCTGGCCAAACAGGCGATCCTGGTGGAAGGGCCGTCCGATGAGCTGATCGTGCAGCGTGCTTACAGCGACCACCACGGCGTGGCGCCGATGGCCCATGGCGTGGACATCATCTCGGTCAAATCGCTGGCATTCAAACGCTTCTTGCAGATTGCAGATCGGCTGAAAATTCAGGCCAAGGTGATCACCGACAACGATGGCGACATCGCCGTTGTGCAGGCTCGCTACGCCGAGCACCTTACCGCGATCTACTACGATTCCGACGAAAGTGCCCCATCGCTGGAAGAGCAGCTGATCAAAGCCAACTCGCTGGCTGAGCTCAACACCGTGCTGGGCAAGACCTTCGCCGATGAGGTGGCGTTGCTCAAGTACATGAAAGGTCACAAGACCGACACGGCCCTGGCAATCTTCAACAGCCCGCACTCGATCAGGTTCCCGGACTATGTCCAGCGTGCCATCACCTAACCGGGTCCTGCTCTCAGCGGCCGGATCGGGCAAGACCACGTTGCTGGTCCGGCAGGCCTTGGAGCGGCCCGAGCGTCGCATCGCGATTGTCACCTACACGCTGGAGAATCTAGAAGAGATCCGGCGCTCGTTTGAGGTCCACGCCGGTGCGGTCCCCGCGCATGTCACCTTGCACAGCTGGTATGGCTTCCTGCTGCGCCAGTGCATCCGCCCGTACCAGGCGGCACTGTGCCCTGAGCCTCGTATCGAGACCATCCTGTTCGTAGAAGGTGTCACCAACAACCGGGCTCCACGCACCCAGGTGGCGCGCCACTACCTGGCAGGCAACCGGATGTATTCGGACCGGGCCGCCGACTTTGCTGTGCGCTGCGATGAGCTGACCCAAGGTCAGGTCATGGCACGCCTGGCGGCCATGTACGACGAGCTCTACATCGACGAAGTTCAGGACCTGGCCGGCTTTGATCTGGATCTGGTCGAGCGGCTGTTGAAGAGCGATATCGCCATCACGTTGGTGGGTGATACGCGCCAGGCGACGTATGCCACCAACTATGCGCAAAGGCATAGTCAATATCGCGGACCGAACTTGGCGGCGTTGTTCCAGATCTGGGAGTCGGACGGCTTATGCCAGCTCGACCACCGTCTCATCAGTCTGCGCTGCGTCCAGGCCCTGTGCGATATGGCTGACACGCTCTATCCGCAGATGCCCCGCACCGAATCAGGCAATGGCGAGGTCACCGGGCACGATGGCATCTTCCTCGTCGCTCCAGGGGATGTGGCCGCGTACATGCAGGAGTTTGCCCCTACCGTGCTCCGGCATGACCGGCGGCAAACCTGCGACGGAATGCCTGCGGTGAACTTCGGGCAGAGCAAGGGCCGCACCTACAGTCGGGTCCTTATCTTCCCCAATGGGCCGTTGACGCAGTACCTGCGCACGGCCGATGCGGCGCGCATCACCGCGCCACCGAAGTACTACGTAGCCTTCACCCGGGCGCGGCAAAGCGTGGCCTTTGTGTATGCCGGCGCGTGCGCTTTGCCGGGTCATCAGCTCTATGCGCCTGCCAGTGCAGACGCATAGAGCCGCCGGCAGTGATCACATCTTCTTCAAGGGTGCCGCGGTGGGTGGCGGCGGCACCGGTCCCGGGTCGTTGAAGCAAAGCATGACCTGATCGATGCCGAATTGATCGGCCAGGACCTGGGCAATCACAGCATGCACCAGGTCCAGGTCGACCGAGGGCGCAGCGACGGTGATGGTGGCCGCGATCGCACGGCCATGCTCACCGGCGACCAGGCGCAGGTCGTCCACCGCTTTCACGCCCGGGTCGGTAAACATCGCCGCACGGACCTGTTCCAGGTTGAGCTCGTTCATGGGGACTCCAAAGCAGTGCTACCGGCGCGGGGAGCTCGGTCGCGATGCAGCCAACGATAGAGCACCGGCAGCACCAACAAGGTCAATGCGGTGGATGAGACGATGCCGCCGATGACGACAGTGGCCAGCGGCCGCTGCACTTCCGAGCCAGCACCGACATTCAAGGCCATGGGTAGGAAGCCCAGCGAGGCTACCAGGGCGGTCATCAACACCGGTCGCAGGCGTCCAAGGGCGCCGTCCCGGACAGCGTCGTCTAGCGGATCGCCCTGTTCGCGCAGACGGCGGATGAAGGCGATCATGACCAGCCCGTTGAGTACGGCCACGCCCGACAGCGCGATGAAGCCCACGCCGGCAGAGATCGACAACGGAATCCCGCGCAGAGCCAGTGCCAGCACACCGCCGGTCAGCGCCAGCGGCACGCCACTGAACACAATGGCCGCATCCTTGGCCGAGCCGAAGGCCATGAATAGCAGAGCGAAGATCAACGCCAGTGTCACCGGAACCACCACCCCCAGGCGTTGGCTGGCCGAGATCAGCTGCTCGAAGGTGCCGCCGTAGTCGATCCAGTAGCCCTCCGGAAGCCTCACATCCTGGCCGATGCGCGTGCGCAACTCGCCGACGAACCCGCCCAGATCGCGCTCGCGCACGTTGGCGGTGATCACCACCCGCCGCTTGCCATTCTCGCGGTTGATCTGATTGGGCCCGCGCTCCACCTGGATCTTCGCCACTTCCCGCAGCGGCACCGTACGAGGCCCACCATTGGCGCCGGTGGCCAGGCGGCTGGACTCGTCCACGCTGGCGCTTTCCGGCAGTGGAATGGGCAGATCTGCCAGCACAGCCGGGTCTTGGCGCTGCGATTCGGGCAGGCGCACGACCAGGTCGAAGCGGCGGTCGCCCTCGATCAACTGGCCGGCGACACTGCCCCCAATGGCGGTGGCCACCGTTTCTTGCACGTCGCCCGGGTTCAGGCCATACCGAGCCAATGCCGCCGGATCTGGTGTGATGGTCAGCAGCGGCAGGCCGGTGACCTGCTCGGCCTTGACGTCTTCGGCGCCGGGGACGCTGCGCATGACCCGCTCGACCCGGCTGGCCAGGCGCGTCAGTTGGTCCAGGTTGTCGCCGTAGACCTTGACTGCCACGTCCGAACGGACGCCGGAGATCAACTCGTTGGTGCGCATCTGGATGGGCTGGGTGAACTCGTAGTTGCTGCCCGGAATTTCCTTAGCCGCCGTCTCCAGCTCTTCCACCAGCTCGGCCTTGGGCTTGCGCGGATCGGGCCACTGGTCGCGGGGCTTGAGCATCAGGAAGGTGTCGGCCATCGACGGCGGCATAGGATCGGTGGCCACCTCGGCGGTGCCGATCTTGGAGAAGATGTTGGCCACCTCCGGGAACTGGGCCAGGCGCTTCTCCAGCGTTTCCTGCATGGCCACCGACTGCTCCAAGCTGGTGCCGGGAATACGCATGGGCTGCAAGGTGATGTCGCCCTCATCCAGGCTCGGCACGAACTCCGAACCCAAGCGGGTGGCCAGCACGCCACAGCCCACCACCAGCACGGCCGCGCCGGCCAGCACCACCACGCGCCGACGCAGGGCCCAATCCAGCAGCGGCGTATAACGGGCGCGCGACCAGCGCATCAGGCGGTTGTCGTGCTCAGCCACACGGCCGCGCAGGAAGCTGGCGATCGCTGCCGGCACAAAGGTCAGCGACAACACCATGGCACCGGTCAGGGCCAGCACCACCGTGATCGCCATCGGGTGGAACATTTTTCCTTCCACCCCGGACAGCGCGAAGATCGGCAGGTAGACCGCGGCGATGATGCCCAGGCCAAACAGGCTGGGACGGATCACCTCGGCGGTGGCCGAGGCGGTCAGGTCATAGCGCTCTTCATCATTGAGCTGGCGGCCCAGCGCGTGCTGCGCCTCCCCGAACCGGCGTAGGCAGTTCTCGATGATGATCACCGCACCGTCCACGATCAGGCCGAAGTCCAGCGCGCCCAGGCTCATCAGGTTGCCCGACACGCCGCCACGCACCATGCCAATGATGGTGAACAGCATCGCCAGCGGAATCACCGCCGCAGTGATCAACGAGGCGCGCACATTGCCCAGCAGCAGGAACAGCACCACCACCACCAGCAGCGCGCCCTCGATCAGGTTCTTGGACACCGTGCCGATGGTGCGGTCCACCAGCGCCGTGCGGTCATAGACGGCCTTGGCATGGACGCCGGCAGGCAAGCTGGCGTTGGCAGCGTCCAGCTTGGCCGCGGCCGCCTGGGAGACTTCCCGGCTGTTGGCGCCAAACAGCATGAAGGCGGTACCGACCACGACCTCGTGGCCATTCTGGGTGGCCGCGCCCGTGCGCAGCTCCTTGCCTTCGCCCACGCTAGCGACGTCGCGCACCCGGATGGGCACACCATCGCGGCGATCCAGCACGATGTTGCCGATCGCATCCAGATTCGCCAGCTGGCCAGGCACGCGCACCAGGAACTGCTGTCCATTGCGCTCGATGTAGCCGGCACCGATGTTCTGGTTGTTGCGCATGACCGCGGCGACCACGTCGTTCAACGTAAAGCCCAGCGCCACCAACTGGGCCGGATCCGGGGTGATGTGGATCTGCCGCTCGAAGCCGCCGATGGTGTTGACCTCGGTGACGCCGGGCGTGGTGCGCAGCTGCGGCCGGATCACCCAGTCCTGCAGGGTGCGCAGGTCCGTGGCGGTGTACGGGGTGCCGTCGGGCTTGCGAGCGTTGGGCTCGGCCTCCACGGTGTACATGAAGATCTCGCCCAACCCGGTGGAGATCGGCCCCATTTCCGGGTCCAATCCGTCGGGCAGCTGGGAAGCGATCTGCTGCAGGCGCTCGGCGACCTGCTGGCGGGCAAAGTACAGGTCGGTGCCGTCCTTGAACACCACGGTGACCTGTGAGAGCCCATACCGCGACAGCGAGCGGCTGTAGTCCAGCTTGGGCAGGCCGGCCATGGCCGTTTCAATGGCAAAGGTCACTCGTTGCTCAGCCTCCAGCGGCGAGTAACCCGGGGCCTGGGTGTTGATCTGGACCTGGACGTTGGTGATGTCCGGTGTGGCGTCGATGGAGAGGTGACGGTAGCTCCACACACCCAGCGCAATCAGCGCAGCGGTGAGCACCAGCGTCAGCCAGCGGTGGCGGATGGACAGCCCAATGAGGCGTTCGAGCATGGCGGGCCTCATTCTTCTTCCACGGTGGACTTTTCGATGTCGGCCTTGATCAGGAAGCTCTGGGCCACCACCACCTGTTCACCGGCCTTGAGCCCTTCCAGCACTTCGGCGCGCTCAGCGTCGCGGCGCCCCAGCTTGACTGGCCGGGTGTGGTAGGTCTCTCCCTGCTGCACGTAGACCACGTCCTGGTCTTCTGCGGTCTGCAGCGCGGTGATCGGCACCACCAGCGCCGCCGATTGGCGATCCACGGTGACCCGCGCCTTGACCGCCGACCCCGGCCGCCACAGGCCATCGGTGTTGGCCACGGTGGCGCGCGCAATGGTGCTTTGGCTGGCGGTGGCGGTGCCGGGCAGGACGCGCTCCAAGGTGGTCTGCGCGGTGACGCCATCGCTCAAGCGGGTGACCGTCACCGGCACGCCCGCACCGATGTGCTGGACGTCGGCGCCGAAGATGTGCAGGTCCACCCACAGCGTGGACAGGTCGGCGACCTCGAACAGTGGCGCGCCCTCAGCCGCCGCCATGCCCACGGCGGCCGTACGCGCCATGACCACGCCACTGATCGGCGCGGTGACGGTATAGGTGGTCAGGCTTAGATTGCTCTCTACCGTGGCCAGTGCCTGGCCGGCCCGTACCTGATCACCAACGCCGGCTCGCACAGAGCGGACCGGTCCGGGGAAGCGTGCAGTGACCTGGGCGATGCGCCCATCGATGGGGGTGAGCAGCCCTTGCACCTCATGCTCGTCAGCAATCTCACCGGGGCCTGCCGGCGCGACCTGGATTCCCGCCGCCTCCGCCGCCTTGGCGGCAATCTTGGTTTCCAGCGGCGCTTCCTCGTGCTCGCCGTGTTCTTCGCCCTCAGCCGCGGCGCCGCCCTCGGAGCCTTCGCTGGGGTCGGACGCATTGCAGGCGGTCAGCAACAGGGCCATGCCCAGTGCGGTCCAGGAAAAACGGCTCATGGGCTATCTCCAAGTGAAGCGGCCGCCGGCGGCGTTACAAGCGCCTGGCCGGTCAGTCGTTGAATTTCGATCAGGGCGCGCTGCGCATCCAAGGCCACGTCCAGCTGCTGCTGGGCCATGGCCGTACGTTCGGACTGCAACTGTGCCCATTCCAGGTAGCTGATGGCGCCGGCGCGATAGGCGCGCTCGGCAGCCTGCTCAGCCCGGGCCAGCTTCGGCAGTACGTCGCTATGCAGGCGCGCCACCTCGGCCTGCGCCACGGTGTAGCGGCCATGGGCCTCGACCAGCGTGGAATACAGCGACAGGCCCTTGGCCTCGCGCTCGATCGTCAGGACCTCCAGCTCGGCTTCGCCGGCGCGGATCTCTGGCTGTGCGCGGCTGCGGCTGCCCAGCGGCATGGACAGGCTGGCCACCAGCGCGGTGTCGTCGGACTCCTGCAGGCGGCGCACACCGAGCTGCCAGGACAGGTCCGGTGAGGCCGCTGAATGCGCCAGCTGCAGTCGTGCCTGCGCGATCCGTCGAGCGTTGGCAAACTGCGCCAGTTCCGGCGTCCGCTCCAGCTCATCGGCCAGCGTCTGCATGGAGGCGATCGCCGGCAGGGCCATCGGATCGGCCGGGATCACCTCGAAGGTGGGAGTACGTTCGCCCCACAGCGCGGCCAGATGCTGACGGGCGGCCAGTCGCTGTTGCACGGCCCGATCACGCGTCAGCTCGGCCCGCGCCAGCGCTGCCTGCGCGGTGAGCAGCACCGATTCGGGTGAAGCGCCGGCCTGCAGGCGCTGTCGGGCGGCGGCCACGGTTCGCTGGCGCTGGCCAACATCCATGTCCGCCAGGCCGCGTTGCCGGTCGGCACCGACAACCGCCAAATAGCGCTGCGCTGTCTCGGCGAGCAGGTCCAGCCGCCCGGTCTCGCGCTGCACGGCCAGTGCATCAATCCGGCTTTGGGCCAAGGTACGGCGGGCGTCGAGCTTGCCGCCGCGCTCCAGCACCGAGCTCAGGCTCAAGGTCAACTCGGCGCTGTCCAATCCACGTGCCGCGCCAGTGCCCAACGCATTTTCGACCTCGGCACCGAGCGTCCACGGTGGGCGCTGCACCGCCTGGTCGCGCTCGGCAGCGAGCACGGTGGCCCGCGCATCGACCAAGCGCAGCTCGGGGTGGGTTTGGGCCACGCGCGCGAACGCGTCGTCCAAGGTCATCAGTTCGGCCGCTGCCGCCGGCGCTGTCGCCGCAGTCAGCAGCAGCCATGCGGCCAAGGCCGCCAATCGCACATGCATGGAAGTACTCCGAAGGGTTTCGACATCAACAAACGATCACCACCGCGCACAGCAGCAGGTCGCTAGGCCGGCGCTGCCGGCGGAGATCACCCTGCGATCGGAGGCCGGAACGGCGCGACCGGCTGCTCGTGCGGATACGGGAACGTGTTGACTTGCATCACCGGCAAATGCCGGCCGATGTCCGCAACGGTCAGCAGGATCTCAGGGGGCTGCGCGGCCTGGCTGCAGCACAACGCCAGCTGCTGAAGGCGGTGCAAGGCGGCGCCGATGCCGCGCTCAGGTGCCGGTGCGGCCACTGCCGGCCCATGGGCGGCAATGGTCGGATGGATGTGAACGTGCAGTTCGCTCGCCAGACCTAAGACCGGCTGGACCAGCAAACCCACCGCCAGCTGCGCCAGCAGCAGCCAGCGTAGGCCCGTCCGCAGCCGGCCAAGGGCGATCATGCAGGTGTCTTGCGCGCGTCGGCACGTGCCCGGCGGGCATCACCGAGAATCTCGAAGGCTTCCTTGATCACATACAGACCGATCAGGGCGCCGATCACGAAATCCGGGTAGGGGCTAGCCAACCACCACACCAACAGGCCGGCCAGGATCACCCCAACATTGGCCACCACATCGGCGCGGGTGAACAACCAGGTCGCCCGCAGATGCACTTCGCCGGACTTCAGCGGCGCCAGCATGCGCAGTACGGTCATATTGACCACCAGCGACAGCAGCGCCGTGCCGATCATCCAGCCACTGACCGGCTCGGCGCCGTACATCACGCGACGGCCGACCTCCACCAGCACACCCACGCCCAGCACCAGCAATACGCTGCCGCTGACCCAGGCTGCGTTCGCCTTGAAGCGGGCCGTGCGCCCGATGGCGACCAGGCCAATGGCGTAGGCGGTGGCGTCAGACAGCATGTCCAGCGCGTCGGCCAATAGGCCTGTGGAATGGGCAACCCAGCCGGCGATGCCGCCGATCACGGCCATCGCCGCATTCAGGGCAAGGGCGATCCAGAGCACGCGCCGCTCCTGCGCGTTCTTGGCCTCGTGGTGGCAGCCGCAATCACTCATCGGAACATCTCCAGTCGCAGGGAAGCCAGGCCCAGGCGGACCGCTGGCATGGCACAGCCGGTGAGGGTAAAGTCCGTAGCTACTACGGAGTCAAGCGCACTACGAATGAAAATCAGTGAGGCTGCCGACGCCAGTGGGTGCCATCTGGAGACCATCCGCTATTACGAGCGGATCGGCCTGCTGCCGCGCCCGGGGCGCTCGGGCAATGGCTACCGGGTCTATGGCCCGGCCGACATCGAGCGACTGCGCTTCATTGCGCGCGGCCGGGACCTGGGCTTCAGCCTGGAGGAGGTCCGCAGCCTGCTGCAGTTGGCGGGCGATGAAGAGCTTTCGTGCGGGGACGTGGATCGGCTGGCCCGCAGCCATCTGACCGACGTGCGGGCGCGCATGGCCGACCTGCAGCGCATGGCCAGCGAGCTGGAACGGGTGATTGCCAGTTGCCACGGCGGGCAGCGGGCTGAATGCACCATCCTGTCAACGCTGCGGCAGCCGGCCTCGGTGGAGGCCACGCGCCAGTGACCGAACTGGACCGCTACCTCGATGCGGCCACGCGCCAGAACACGGTGCGCAGCTATGCGTCGGCGCTGCGGCACTTTGAAGTCGAGTGGCAAGGCCACCTCCCAGCTACACCGGACAGCGTGGCGCGGTACCTGGCCACGTATGCGCAGACCCTAGCCACCAGCACCCTTCGCCACCGCCTGGCCGCCATTGCCTACTGGCACCGCGACCACGGCTTTGTCGACCCGACCCGGTCGCCACTGGTGCGCAAGGTCCTCAAAGGTATCCAGACCCTGCACCCAGGGCAGGTCAAGCAAGCCGCACCGCTCCAGATTCGACGGCTCGTCGAGCTCGATGACTGGTTGGCTGCAGCGATCGCCGCGGCGCATGCCCGGGGCGATGGAGCAGCGGCGCTTCGCCACCAACGGGACCGAGCGCTGGTGCTGCTCGGATTCTGGCGTGGCTTCCGTGGCGATGAACTGCTGCGTCTGGAGGTGGCCCATCTCATGCTAGTGCCGGGCCAGGGGATGACCTGCTTCCTGCCACGCAGCAAGGGCGATCGGCAGGCGGCAGGCGTCACCTACAAAGTGCCGGCCTTGTCGCGATTGTGTCCGGTGGAGGCAACCCAAGCGTGGCTCCAGGCGGCTGACCTGCAAGAGGGGCCGGTGTTTCGGGCGGTCAACCAATGGGGCCAGGTGAGCGCCGAAGGCCTCCATCCCAACAGTTTGGTGCGCCTTCTGCGCGAGTTACTGGCCAGTGCCGGCTTTGCCGATGCTGGACTCCACAGCAGCCATTCCTTACGTCGAGGCTTTGCCAGCTGGGCCAACGACCAAGGCTGGGACATGAAGGCGCTAATGGAGTACGTGGGCTGGCGCGATGTGCAGTCGGCCATGCGATACCTAGATGGGCGTGACCCGTTCGCCCGAGACCGCATTGAAGCGAGCCTGCCCAGTCCAACCGCGCCGGCTCCGGCGATGGTGCTGCCGCCGTCGGCGCCAGAGGGCGGATCTGCGCTGCAGTTGCTCTTACGGATGGTGCTGACCCCGTTTGCCCGCGCGGGCCGCGGCGCGGCCAAGGCCAGGGGCCGGATCGAAGAGATTTGCTTGGCCCCATTCCAAGCTGTGCGGCTGAACACCGCCAGCAGCGAGTACCGGTTGACCGTTCCCACCGATCCCGACCGGGATCTGGATGAAATCCTGGCCACGCTGCTGGATGACATGCACCGCATGGCCGATACGCACCAGTGCTTCCTGGAAGCGTCTTTGAGTACAGACGACGGCCGGCACTGGGACTGATCTCCCCCTAACAACCTCAGGATCCAATGGCTACCCTTCACGAGACCGCCTATCCGCGACTGAAGCCTGATCCCACCGCCAAGGAACTGGAGGAGATCTATACCCCCAGCGCCGCTGAAATTGCATTCGCCAAGCGGCTGACTACCCAGCCAGGACCCCAACTGGCCATACTGATTCATCTGAAGCTGTTCCAGCGCTTGGGCTACTTCACCCTGTTGGCCGAGGTGCCTGAGCGAATCAGGAAGCACATCGCCAAGGCCGCCCGTCTTGGGCGGGTATTGGACTCCGACCAGCTCGACCGTTATGACGCCTCAGGTAGCAAGCGCCGGCACATGCCGCAGCTTCGGCAGTTCATTGGCGTGCGTGCCTTGGACAAAGCCGGGTCGTCTTGGCTAGACACCGTGGCCACCGCTGCAGCCCAGACCAAGCACACTATCCCGGACATCGTGAACGTCCTGCTTGAAGAGCTGGTGCACCATCGCTATGAACTTCCTGGCTTCCGCACCCTGGAGTTAGCCGCAATCGGGGCGCGGGAGCGGGTCAATCTGGGTTACTACCGCAACATCAGTCACGCGCTGACGCCGGACACGCGCACGCTTATTGACGAACTGCTGCGCGCACCGGAAGGGTCGAGGTTCACTGGCTGGAACTCGCTCAAACGCGAGCCTGGCCGGCCTACCAACAAGGAAGTTCGGTTTTATCTGCAGCACATCCGCATGCTGCAGCAGTTGGCTGAGCAGTTGCCTCCCATCGATGTGCCAGTGCCCAAGCTCAAGCAATTCCGTGCAATGGCTCGGGCGTATGACGCCAGCGAGTTGTCCGAGTTGGCTCCGGACAAACGCTATGCGCTGGCCACCATATTCATTCGCGCTCAGCATGCCAAGACACTGGATGATGCGGCCGAGTTGTTCATCAAGCAGGTGCGTGGATTGGAAAACACCGCGCAACAGAAATTGCTGGCGTATCAGCTCGAACATGCCAAGCGGGCCGACTTCCTCATCGGCCAGCTCAAGGAAGTCCTGCAGGCCTATCAGCTCGATGGCAGCGATAGTCAGCGAGTGGACGCGATCGACAACAGCCTGGAAGCTGAAGTGTCTACCTTGCTGGCCGAATGCGAAGAACATATGGCCTACGCGGGGAAAAACTACCTGCCGTTCATGCTGCAGCCCTACGGCGCGGTCAGGCCGCTGCTGTTCAACGGGCTGGAGCTGATGAACTTGCGGGCGACCAGCCACGATGCCGGCATGGAGCCGTTGATCGCAGCGGTACTGTCGTTGCGCAACCAACGCCGTGAGCTAATCGAGGTCGCTTCCCTCGGGTTGGACCCGGAAAAGGACTTCGATTGGATGTCCAAGCTCTGGCGTCAACACGTGTTCGGCAAGCGGGCCAGCGCGGCAGGCGCCGGCTGGATGCACCGCAAGTACTTCGAGCTGGCCGTGCTGGTGCAGGTCAAAGACGAACTGAAGTCGGGAGATCTCTTCGTTCCCAGCAGTGAGCGTTTTGACGACTACCGCGAGCAACTGGTCGATGAAGCCACCTTGGCCCAGGAGCTGGAGGCCTATGGCCAGGTGTCAGGCTTGCCCACCGACGCCGAGTCTTTCGTGGCCGGGTTGCGTGCACAATTGACCGCCTTGGCCGACGAAGTCGACGAGCGCTTTCCAGAGAATGTGCATGCGGACATTCTGGATGGTCGTCTGGTGTTACGGAAGGGGCAGCGTGCAGAAGTCTCCAGTGCAATTGCTACCGTGGACGGCCTCATCACTGAACGGCTGCCCGAGTCCAGCATCGTCGATGTCCTGATCGATGCCAGCCAATGGCTGGACCTGCATCGCTTCTTCCACCCGATCGCCGGCACCGAGAGCCAGGTCGAAGATCTGCCCCGGCGCGTAATCACCACGCTATTTTGCTATGGCTGCAACTTGGGACCGACGCAAACGGCGCGGTCGATCAAGGGCTTCAGCCGGCGCCAAGTCGCTTGGCTCAACCTCAAATACGTGACCGAGGATGTGCTTGAGAAGGCCATCGTAGAGGTCATCAATACCTACAACAAATTCGACCTACCGGGCTATTGGGGCAGCGGGAAGAGCACGTCAGCAGATGGCACTAAGTGGAGCGTCTACGAGGACAACCTGCTGTCTGAGTACCACATCCGCTACGGCGGCTATGGCGGCATCGGCTACTACCACGTGTCCGACAAATACGTGGCCCTGTTCAGCCACTTCATTCCCTGTGGCGTGCACGAGGGCATCTACATCCTCGACGGCCTGTTGGCCAACACTTCCGACATCCAGCCCGAGATCGTCCACGGGGACACGCAGGCCCAAAGCTATCCGGTCTTCGGCTTGGCCCACATGCTGGGTATCCAGCTGATGCCTAGGATCCGAAACATCAAGGATCTGACGTTCTTCCGACCCGAACCGGGCAGGGCCTATAAGAACATCCAGGCGCTATTCGGGGACAGCATCGACTGGCAGCTGATCGCCACCCATCTTCACGACATGCTGCGTGTGGTGATCTCGATCCGACTGGGCAAGATCACCGCGTCCTCGATACTGCGCCGGCTGGGCACCTACAGCCGGAAGAACAAGCTGTACTTCGCTTTTCGGGAGCTGGGCAAGGCTGTTAGAACGCTGTTCTTGCTGCGCTACATTGATGACAACGAGATTCGCAAAACGATTCATGCCGCGACCAACAAGAGCGAGGAGTACAACGGCTTCGTGAAATGGGTCTTCTTTGGCAGCCAAGGGATCATTGCTGAGAACGTCCAACACGAGCAGCGCAAGATCATCAAGTACAGCCAGCTGGTGGCCAACATGATCATCCTCCACAACGTGGAGGGTATGAGCCGGACGTTGGCTGAGATGCGGAAGGAGGGGGTCGAACTGACGCCCGAGATCCTGGCCGGTCTGTCGCCTTATCGGACCAGTCACATCAATCGCTTTGGCGATTACCACCTGGATCTTGAAAGGGCAGTGGCGCCCTTGAGCTACACGGCCAAGGTCCTCGAACAGGCCCCATAGATGGGGAGATCACCCCCGCGACGAGAAAACAGCCTTATACGTCAGCCGCTTAGGTCAGTTCTGGCCCTGTACGTAATGATTCCCTGCCGACCCTCGGGTCGTGCCGGATTTCCTGCGCATCGATGAGCAGCGTGACGATCTGGCTGGCTTCAACGCGTGCTTCTATTGCGCGGGCGCACCTCCGGTGGGCACCGCCGAAGCCGAGTACCGGCGGGTGACGCTGGACACCACACTGGCCGTGGCCCGCGCGTGGGCCGCAGTGAATCCCGACGGATGCTTCCTGTATGTGTCCGGCGCCGGCGCCGACCCGCAGAGCCGGGTGATGCCGCTGCGGATCAAGGGCGAAATCGAACTGGCGCTCCGCACGATGCCGGTGCGTACCGTGATGCTGCGCCCGGGCGGCGTGCGGCCGGTATCGGGAACCGGCACGCGCCACGTGGTGCTCAAGCCCTTGTACTGGGGTGGCGCACCGCTGATGAAACTGGCTGGGGCACTCGTCCCTTCCCTGGTCACCAGCAATCTGGCGGTGGGCCAGGCGATGATCGCACTTGCCGGACGGGAGCATCCACCTGCGACGGTGGAGTGCGCGGACATCAACCGGATCGCAGCGGGAACACCTGATCCGGCGCGTTGAGCTTAGTGCGCTGCGGCGTCCAGCACGGTTCGCACCGCCTGTGCCAGGTCACTTCGGGTAAATGGCTTCGGCAAGAGAGCAGCAGCCCGCCCTTGGCTGCCCACCGCATCGTGGTCGCGCGGATAGCCTGACGTGAACAGGATGGCCACGTCGGGCCAGCGCTCGCGAACCTCGCGGACCAGTTCCCAGCCCGACATGCCGGGCATCACCACGTCGGAGAACAGCAGGTCGACCTTGGTGTCCGGTCGCTCCAGCAGGCGCAGCGCCGACGGTCCGTCGTGCGCTTCCAGTACGCGGTAGCCCAGCAAGCGCAGTGAATCAACCGTGTGCGCGCGCACATCGTCGTTGTCCTCGGCCACCAGGATGGTTTCCTCGCGCGGCGCGTAACCGGCCAGGCCAGACTGCTGCGCACGCGCTTCGCAGGGCAGGGCCAGCGCCGAACGCGGGAACATCATGGTGATGCTGGTGCCGGCACCCTCCACCGAATCGATCAGGACGTGGCCGCCGGATTGCTTGACGAAGCCGTGCACCATTGACAGGCCGAGCCCGGTGCCGCGGCCGACCTGCTTGGTGGTGAAGAACGGCTCGAACACGCGTGCCAGCGTGAGCCTATCCATGCCGTGCCCATTGTCGCGTACCCGCAGCATCACGTACTCGCCGGGTTCGGCGTCGGGGAACAGCGCGGCGTAGTCGAGGTCCAGATGGCTGTTGTCGACCTCGATCACCAGCCGGCCACCGTGGGGCATTGCATCACGGGCATTGACCGCCAGGTTGAGCACCGAGGCCTCCAGCTGGCTGACGTCGATCTCCACGCACCAGATGTCCTGGGCGCTGCGGATCTCCAGCTGTACCAGCTCGCCCAGCGCACGCTGCAGCATGTCGTGCATGTCCAGCAGCCGGTCGTTGAGGTTGGCCGCCTGGCTGTGCAACGGTTGGCGGCGGGCAAATGCCAGCAACCGCTGGGTGAGGCTGGCGGCACGACCCACGCCTTTCAGGGCATTGTCCAGGGCGCGGCCGACCAGCGCGGCCGGCTCACCGGCGCGCTCGCTGAGCAGCATGGCGTGCTCGACGTTGCCGGAGATGACCGTCAGGATGTTGTTGAAGTCGTGGGCGATGCCACCGGTCAGCTGGCCCACGGCCTCGATCTTCTGCGACTGGCGCAGCGCGTGCTCGGCCTGCAGCCGGGCGGTGGTTTCCACCGCTTCGGAGACCACGGCCGTGACTACACCTTCGGCATCCACCAGTGGACGGAACGAGAAGTCGAAGCTGCGCCGTCCGGTAGGCAGCTCGATATCCAGCGCATGCAACGAGCTTCGGCCGTGCACGGCATCGGCGACGGCCCTATCAACGGTCGCGGCGACCTCCTCAGTCATGGCGAACCACGGAGACCGCGCATAACGTTGGCCCACTACATCCTTCTTGTCGGCCAGCACGGCGGCCAGCGAGGCGACGTTGGCATCGACCACGCCGCCGGAAAGATCGAGCAGCACCTGGTGCTGGAAGCTGGATTCGAAAATGGCCTGCAGGCGGCGCTTGCTGGCCCTCAACTCGGCCGTGCGCGCCTGGACCTGGCGCTCCAGGGCCTGGTTGTCCTCGCGCAGCGCCAGCTCGGCCTGCTTCAGCCCGGAAACATCGCTGCCCAGGCAGATATAGCCGACCACCGCGCCGTCGCCGCCACGCTGCGGCACGCAGTCCATCTGCACGAATCGTGACTGCCCACTGCGATGGGTCATTTCCACCTGGAAGCTGGTGCGCTCGCCCTGAAGCACGCGCTCCAGGGCAGGTAATGCGTGTTCAAACGCAGAAATCCCACTGACTTCCCGTGCCGTGCGGCCCAGCAGTTCTGCAAGGCTGAAGCCATGCCAGTCCAGAAACGCCTTGTTGGCAAACCGGTAGCGATGGTCCTTGTCCAGCTGGGCGATCAACGCAGGAACGGCGTCGGTCACCTGCTGCAACTGGGCCTGGCTGTCGTTCAGTGCGGCCTGCGCATTGGCCAGCTGGGCGCGCTCGTGCGCCTCCTGGCGGGCGCGGCGGATCGCATCGGGCAAGCGTTGCAGGCGTTGCTTCACCACATAGTCGCGGGCACCGCGCGTGAGTGCCTGGACCGCCAGCTCCTCGGTCAGCGTGCCGGAAACAAAGATGAAGGGCGTCTGCGGAACGCGCTCACGCGCCAGCGCAAGGGCGGCGTCGCCATCGAAACCCGGCAATACATGATCGGCGAGAATCACGTCGAACGCACGGTTGTCGATGGCCTCGATGAACGCGTTGCGGGTCCACAGGCGCTCGGCCTCGAAATCGAGGCCGGCACGCTGCAGCTGGGCGCTGATCAGCTCCGCATCAAGTGCGCTGTCCTCCAGCATGAGGATGCGCAGGCGCTCGCTGCGGCGCGATCCATCACGCATTGTGCTGCCCCGAGCCGTTGGGGCGATGCGGCGGTGGCTGGTTGGTGATGCCCCAGAACATGCCCAGGCCCTGGATCGCGTCGAAGAATTCCTTGAAGTCGACCGGCTTCACCACGAATGCATTCACACCCAGTTCGTAACTGCGCACGAGGTCCTGCTCTTCGCGGGAAGAGGTCAGCATGACGATCGGGGTGCTGCTCAGCTGCGGATCCCCGCGAACCTGTTCCAGCACTTCCAGCCCGTTGACCTTGGGCAGCTTCAGGTCCAGCAGCACCACCACCGGGCCGCCGTGCATGGCGCCGGCAAACTTGCCTTCGCAGCGCAGGTAGTCCAGCGCTTCGGCGCCGTCGCGTACATGGATGACATCGTTCAGCAACTGGCAGCGCGACAATGCGGCCAGCGTCAGCTCTGCATCCTTGGGGCTGTCCTCGACCAGGAGGATCGGCCGCAGGTCCCTCATGGGTGATCTCCTGTGGAACGGGGTAGGGTGAAGTGAATGGTGGCGCCCATGCCGGGCTCGCCCTCGGCCCAGGTACGGCCGCCATGGCGGCTGATGATGCGGCGTACATTGGCCAGGCCGATGCCGGTGCCTTCGAATTCCTCGACGTGATGCAGGCGCTGGAACACGCCGAACAGTTTGTCCACATAGCGCATGTCGAAGCCGCAGCCGTTGTCGCGCACGAAGAAGTGATCTTCGTCGTCACTGCGCTCGTGGCCAACCTCGATCACCGCCTGGTCGCGCTCGCGGGTGAACTTGATCGCGTTGGCCAGCAGGTTCTGCCAGACCAGGCGCAGCATCGTCGGATCGGCTTCGACCTCCGGCAGCGGTGCGAGCGTCCACTGCACGTCGCGGCCGGCGTAGTCCAGGGCCAGGCTCCGGCGCACATCCTCGGCCAGCGCGGTCATGTCCATCCGCACACGCCCCAGGGTGGAGCGCCCCATCTGCGAGAAGCTGAGCAGGTCATCCACCAGTGTTCCGGCGGACTTGGCCGATTCCACGATCGTGTCCAGGAAGCGGCGCTCGGTATCGTTCAGGCGCTCGCCCGCCGAGCTGCCCAGCAGTTCGGAATAGCCGACAATGTGACGGAACGGAGCGCGCAGGTCGTGGCTGACCGAGTAGGAGAAGGCTTCCAGTTCCTTGTTGCTGCGGAGCAGCTGCTCGTTCAGTTCGGCCATTTCCTCGGCCTTGCGCAACACGATATCGACGATGGCCGTGCGCATCTCGTGTGCCGCGTCGCAGTCAGCATCGCTCCACGGCAGGCTGCGCTGCTGCACGGTCTCCTTCCAGGCCTCGAACGAGTTGCGCGGAGACAGCGCCACGCCCGGTGCTGCTTCCTTGCGGGGATCGCCACCCCAGCGCACGGTGCGCACCACTTCCGGCCGGAACCACATCAGGTAACTGTCATGCAACTGCGAAATGGACACCGCCAGCACGCCGCTGGCTACGTCGGCCAGGTGCACGGCAGGTGACCAGTCGGCTGCCAGGTGATCGGTGCAGTAGGTTTCCTGGCCGGCCTGCTGCGTGGCCAACCAATTCGCCAGGGCCAGCACGTCGCTGGCAGAAGGGCATTGGCCCATGCGCATGCAGTCGCCCTTGTGCACGATGGCCGCGCCAGTGGCGCCGGTCAGCGATAGCAGGCTGGCCTCATCCATGCGCAGCGCGGCAATGAAGTCCTCGTCGCCGGCCATGCGCGCGAGCAGCTTGACCAGCACGGAACGGCGAGCCACGCGTTCTTCGATCGCGCGCGCACGCTCCTTCAGGGCAATCTGCAGCGACAGGATCTGGCCCATGAACTCGCAGGCCGTGCGCACGTGGTAGGGCAGGCGGCGCGGCTGCACCGTATGGCACGACACCAGCCCCCACAACTGGCCCTCATGGACCAGCGAGACCGACATCGACGCCCCGGTGCCCATGTTGCGCATGTATTGAAGGTGGACGGGGGACACGCTGCGCAGCACCGCCAGGCTAAGATCGGTCGGCGGTGCATCCCAATGGGCCTCGGCGCGCATCAGCGGGGCAGGGGTGTAGTTGTTGTCTGCGATCAGCCGCACGCGGTTGCGGCGGTACAGCTCACGGGCCTGCGCAGGAATATCCGATTCAGGGAAGCGCAGGTCCAGGTACGAGGGCAATAGGCCATTGCCGTCCTCGGCCACCACGACGCCGTTCCAGCCGGCGTCGAACTGATAGACGAGGGTGCGATCGAAGCCGGTGAGCCGGCGCATGTGCGCGGCGGCCAGTTGGCACAGGTCTTCCACCGTCGAGGCCGATTCGATAGCGGTCATCAGCTCGCGGATGGCCGGATACAGTTCTTCCAGCGAGCCCGGTTGGCCCGGGACCGGTGCTTCCAGCTCGACAAGGAGGTCGGTGGCGGAGCGATGCACGAGCAGCTGGTGCCGGCCGTGACCATCCAGGTGCACGGCGCCCACATGCGCACTGCTGCCGATGGTGGCCTGCTGGAGCAGCGCCTGGAAGGGCGCCAGCACGCCACCGAGTACCTCACTGACGTGCTGAAGCAACGGCTCGCCGAACTGCTGAAGGACGCTCGGCTGACTGATGGCGCGCTCGCGCACCCGCAGTGACTGCGGCTCCAGCACCAGCAGCACACCGTAGGGCTGGATCGCGCCGGGTGTGTGGATCGGTTCGCGCGCACAGCGGGACAGGGCAAGGTCGTGCGTGGACTCGGCAGATGGCATCAAGGGCGGGACTCATGATTCATGGATGGCTGGAAAAGCCCAGCTACATCCTGCTAGCAGGGATGGTGAAGCAAAAGCGCGCATTCGCCTACCACCTGATGCATGTGAAAGGCATTTCATTCAAACCTGAATTCTTCATCTACGCAGCGACAAACGATGTGGAAGGCGTCCGTGCAAAAGGTTTCGCAGCCGGTGCATGTCGGCTGCACGCCAACTCGACAGCGATTGCCCTATGGTGAATCCACCTTCAACCGTTGCCACGCCCGTGAACCTGCAGACGCTGCCATCTCTTCCGTACCGCATGCTGCCTGACAGCTGCCAGTTTGAACTGCTGGATGTGGATGCCCTGCAGGATCCTGCCAGCGGTCGTCTTCTGCATCTGTACTCACTGGTGGCCCGCTGCCTTTCCTGCGAAACGGTGTTCAAGGCAGAGGAAGGCCAAGGGTTAGTGAGCCATTCTGCAGCCAGAGTGGTGCGCTGCCCCACCGGCTGTGGCCAGCAGGCCTTCAAGCCCTCCCTGTTGCGGGCGTGGCGCCCGCAGGCCATTGCCCAGGCCTGATTCAGATGTGTTGCGCTCACAGCAGTGCGGGATTGGCGCGCCACACCGCGTAGTTCAGCGCGCAGGCAAACACGATCCAGGCCAGGTAGGGCAGCAGCATTACTGCCGCAATGCGGCTGACGCGTGCAAACCTGAGAATCGTGGCGCACACCAGCGCAATCAGCAGAAGAATGTCCGCGAACGCAAGAGCGCCAAGCTTCCAGCCGAAGAACAACCAGCTCCACAGTGCGTTGACGGCCAACTGCAGCAGATAGAGTCGCAGCGCCGTTTGCGCGCCGCGCCAGCCGCGCTCGCGCCAGACCCACCAGGCCGCCACCGCCATCAGGGCATAGAGCAGCGTCCACACCGGACCAAAGACACCGGCCGGCGGCGCCCACGCGGGCAGGGCAAGCGAGGCATAGAAGGAGGCCGCCGATGAAGATGCCCACGCGCCCAACGCGGCCGCAGCGAAGGTGATCGCCAACCAGCCCAGAAACCCGGAAATCTGTGTGCCGCGCTTCATCCCGATACCGCTCCATGCTCCGTATGCCCCTGCATACGCTTGAAAGCGATATTTGGATGCAGGTACCGCGGCTTTCAGTCTGAAGATCCGCCCGTACTTGCCGGCAGCAGGGATGGGCGCTCGTCAAACCACTCGCGCGCCTTGGCCAGGTGCCACTGGCGCTGGTCGCCATCCAGTTCGATGCCCGCTCCCAACAGCCCCCAGCGCAGATAAAGGTCGCCGCGCTTGCGCTGTTCCAGCAGATCCAGCCGCGCGCGCACCGACAGCCGATCATTCTCGGCCTGCAGGCCATCGATCACCAGATGGCCGGGGCGCCAGCGCAGCCTGGCCTGTGCATCCACCTGGCCGGAATCCAGCAGCGACAAGGTCCAGCGCGGGTAGTCCGTGCGCTCGGCGAACAACGCCAGCAAGGGGCGCGCATCACTGAGCGTCAGGTCGGTGGTGGCGTCCACCTGGAAGGGCGATTGCGCATCGATGCGGCCGCGCTTGAAGGCCGCACGCCCTTTCCACGCAGTCGAGCGTTCAGTGCCGGCCACCTGCACGTTACGTAGCTCGACCGTGGTGCCGGACAGATCAAAGTGACGCTGGTTGAAGTCGCCACGGCGCAGCGTTGCGTTCACGTCCACATCGCCGCCCATGTCCAGGCCGGCGACCTTGGCGCTGGTGTTGCGCCCCCGCAGGCGGGCCGTGCCATGGCCAACGCGGCCATCGGTATCGAGGGTGGCATCACCGCTGAGTGAGCCGGTGCCGCGCAGCAGGCGCACCTGCTTTGAACCGAGATAACGGTTGTAGGCCGACAGATCTGGAATCGTGGCTTCGCTGAAGCTCAGGTGCGCGCGCACGCCCTTGCGCAGCTCCTGCAACCGGCCGTCGCCGGTCAGGTCCAATAGCAGATCGCGGCCGTCGAACAGCCGCACGTCCTTGGCATCGGTGGGACGTGCGGTGAAGCGGGGCAGGCGGACGGCAAGCAGGGCCTGATTCGGAGTACCTGACTTCAGTTCCCCATGCGCGCTGGCGGTACCGGCAAGCCGGACGCCCGCCACCTCGGCAACTGCTTCGGCAGAGGGAATGTCCACCGTGCTGCCTTCGCTCAGCTCGCCGTTGCGCAGCCGGAGGTCTGCCTTCAGCGTGCCGCCGCCGTCCAGTTGCAGCCACGGTCTGCGGACGAACAGGGCAGGGATCCAGTTGAGCGAGGTGAACGTCCATGCGCCGCGCACCGTGCCGGAACTGCGCTCCAGCAACTGCGCCGGATCCTGGAAGGGAATATCACGGCCCGTGATGTGCAGGTCCGCGTCCACTTCGCTGCCCGAGCCGGGCTTTGGCGGCAGGCGGGCCTGCAGGCGCAGGTCGTTGGCCACATTGAGCTGAAGGGCCAGCACGCCGCGGTCGGGAGCGCCGTCGCCAAGATAGAGCGGCACCTGCCAGAGAGCGTGGTCGCCGGGTTGCAGTTGGCCGTCGATCAGGTGTGCCGAGAGCTGCAGGCGGCCCGGCACCGGGGCGCTGGAGATCTTCGGGGTGGCGGCATCCGTATCCATTCGCAAGCCCTGGCTGCGTGCATCAACGTCCAGCTGGGCATGCAGGATCTTCAGTTTGGCCAGCCCAGGCGCCTGGTCACGGTAGTGGCGCGGGTAGCTGAAGCGCGCGGCAAGGTTCATGTCATCCAGCAGCTGCACGCCATCGAAGCTGGTGTCCGCACCCTTGAACGTGACGGTTGAATCGAGCAGTTCCGAGGGGCCACCGCGCAGCTGCTTGATGAAGCCGACCGTGCCCTGGCCCTTGCCGATGATCAGCAGCTTGCCGAAACGGGCGCTGCGGATGCTGTCGCTGTGGATGGCATCGAAACGCAGCGTCCAGCCCTCGTCGCTGCGCGGGGGCGGCGGAATGGCCTCGTCAACGCGGCTGATCTCGGCCGATACGCCCGTGGCCTGCAGGCGCGGAACCCGTACTTCGCGCTGGAACAGCGGCAGGACTGCCAGCCTGGCGCTTGCCCGGTCGGCATGCAGCACGTAGACGGTGTGGTTGACGTGGCCGCGCATGTGCACGTTCCAGGCGATCACGTGGCCGGGAAGCAATGTGATGGCCGGGCCTGTGGTCATCACGAACTTGTGCGGTTTGCGGTTGGTGACCTGGTCGAACAAGGGCGTGTTGAGGAAGATGTTGCCGGCCAGGAGGTACAGCGCGTAGAGGCCCAGCAGGATATAGATGGCAATGCGCCATCGCCGTGACAGGTGAAGCGCGGGCGCAGGAGGAGGGGACATGTACCACTCGAACAACGAGGACCCCCGCACTATTGCGAAGTGAGCGGCGGCAACGTGTGAAGCCGGTGCGCTGCGCAGGTTCGTTGTGATGTGCCACGCTAAATCAATTGCAATCCATCGGGATGGGGTTGGGTTTCATACAATCCTTCCGGGACCTGCTCAACATCCAAGGAAGACACTGTGAGACAACGCGTCATCGTATGCCCGCTGATCCAGAACCAGGGCGCCTATCTGCTGTGCCGTATGCCGTTGGATCGTGGTGCATTTCCAGGCCAATGGGCGCTGTCCGGTGGCGGGCTGGAGCCCGACGAACGCATCGAGGATGGCCTGCGCCGGGAAATCCGTGAAGAGCTGGGGCCCGCGTTGCGGAGCGGCTGGATTGCCTGGGTCATGCACAAGACCCTGATTGGACGATGGAGGAAGCCGTAGCCTGCCAGGCAGCGAGGGGCACGCTGAGGAGGCTGGCTTCTTGGCATAGCGAGGCCGCTGGTTGAGGCGAGCGGTACGCCAGCGTCCTTTGGGATGCCATGAACATAATATACATTATGCGAAATGCAGTATCTGTCCTGATCCGGCTCGTGGGATCCGCTTGGCAATGGCTCCGGCTCTGGCTTGGTGACGAAGCAGGTAAATCTGTTACCTAGCGCCATGTAAAGGTGTTACTAGTTCGGAAGCAACGGAGGCTTCTGTCGCTGGACCGTGGCTCCCGGCGATCCATCGCCTTCGCTCTGTGGCAAACCGGGGTTCGCGTCTCTGTACATGGCAGCCTGGTGTCGATGCCGGTATGCTTGCCCTATGACCTGCTTAGCATCGCTCGACCCTCGAATACCCGCGTGATCGCTTCGATCGATCACGCCCCTGTTGCTCATGTTGGTCAGAGCGCCGGCCTTATACTCCGGTGAGAGCACGTGCCAGATAAGCGCGTACACGTCGGTTCGATTCCGACCAGGGGCACCACCACTGAGCAGGACTTCTTGTCCTAGAGTGCAGGTGCAAGATGGTGATTTCCCGTTTCGACAGCCTCCCCCCAATCTTGGTCGCCGCCGCCCAAAAACGTGCGAGGTTGGCGGAGCATTGGCTGACGGCCCAGGAAGTATCTAGGATCGTCGATCCAGCCTATGAGAGCTCGCTGCCGACAGTGGCAACGAAGCTCCGCCAACAGTGGCGACTTCTCGCTGTATACATGGATCCGCCGTCATCCCACTACCGCTACCCCGCATGGCAGTTTGGGGAGGACGGTCAGCCCGTCAGCCAGTTGCATGACATCCTGACGGTCATGCGAGCAAAAGGACCGTTTACGCCGGACGATCAGGGTCGCACGACCGGCTGGGGTGAGGTGGAGTGGTTTATGAGTTGCAACGCTTTACTGGACGGCGCGACCCCTGAGGAGGTTCTCAGGACCGATCCTGCCGCGGTCTTGCGTGCGGCGCTCATCGAATTCAATGAGGAAGAATAGCCGCTATCTATTCGGTGCCTGAGCGTGAGTGACTCCTGATTACCGCGGAAAAGTCACCCTTGTAGCCGAAGAGACTTGCCCGCTTTTCCGGGGAAATCTGCCCGTAGATCTGAGAACCCTCGCACAAGATGCACTGGATTCGCTCGATCTACTGAAAAAACGCCCTGCATTGACGTGGAATCCTTAGAGCTGGTGCCTCTGTAAGCCTTTGGGGTCGTAGCGTGCGCCCTATTGCTTTGAGCGCTTCCGAGTCGTAGGCGAAGGAACCCTTTTGGACCGCTTTAGTGCCACTTCAAGCTGTGCCGGCAAGTTTTGAAGCGCTGAAAGTTGCCCCTCGAGCGCGTCACATCTGCCGCGCAGGATATCGGCAGACTGACTGGCTGTGGCGGCCGCTGATTGGGCGGCCTGGATATCCTGACGCAGCTGCTTTTCAAGGGCCCTGTGTTGTTCGGATTCCTTGCTTAGCTGCGCCTGGAGTTCCTTCACCTCCTGGCGTGCGCGATCAACATCGCTGAGCGCCCGATTCTCGACAAATCTGACGTACTCGGTCCAGTCCTCCCGCTCAGATTTCGCCGTCTCAAGAGTTTCGTGAAGCCGGGCATCGAGCTGCTGTCTCGCTGCCTCGGTTCGATCGGTTCTTCGAAGCTCTAGGGTCCGCTGCTCTGCAAGTTCTGAGATCTGCAGACGGAGCTGATCAACCAGGTGCTGTAGCTCTGCAGCTTGGGTCGCTGCAATTCTCTTTCCGGTGATCGCCACGTCACGCTCTGAACGCATTTGCGTCAGCTCCTCAGCCGCAAGCCTAGAGCTGACATCCAGCTCATCACGCTGAGCAGCCAGAGACTGCTGGGCGGATGCAAGCTCTCGAAGGGCCACGTCCTTGGCGTGGTTCAACGCCAGCTCCCACCACTGCCCGGCCAGCTCCGCCAGCACAGCTGGTGCGTCTTCAAGGTCTGCGCGCCCTCGCTGCAGGCGCGTGCCGAGTCGTTTCCACCAGGTTTCCAGCCAGCGGGTCACAGTGTTCGGCGAGCCTGTCCCTAGGTGAGCCCTGATCCGCTCGACGGTTGGGCGTTCGCCCTTGGCCACCAGCTCGTCGGCGGCGGCATGGACGTCAGATTCGGTGATGCCGCGGGCCATGTGAGCTCTCCTGTACTGGCGCCCTGCTCTGCTGATATCTTACTCACGATAAGTGATGATTATCGCTAGTAGATGCCTCATTTCATATTGTACATTACATATTATGGAGCGAAATCCCATTACTGCGATCTTGCCGGCAACGACGACTCAGTTGGCCCTGCCGGAGCAACTGGCCCAGCAAGCCGGCGATGCAGTGCGCCAACTGCTCGCTGAGGCAGCCGCGGCGAATACCACCCGCAGCTATGCCACCGCCCTGCGCTACTGGGCCGGATGGCACCAGGGGCGCTACGGGTTCGAACTGGCGCTTCCGGTCAGCGAGGCCGTGGTGATCCAGTTCCTGGTTGACCACATTCAGCGTAGAAGCAAGGCCGAGCTGGTCAGCGAGCTGCCGCCGACACTGGATCAGGCCTTGGTCGCCGCTGGACTCAAGGCCAAGATCGGGCCGCTGAAGCTGTCGACCGTGGTCCAGCGCATGGCGGTGCTGTCCACCGCCCACAAGCTCAAGCGCCTGGCCAACCCGTGCGAGCTGCCCAGCGTACGCACCCTGCTCAGCCGCGCCCGCCGCGCCGCGGTCAAGCGTGGTGAGCGGCCGACCAAAAAGACCGCGATCACCCGGGCCGAACTGGAAGCCATGCTGGCCACCTGCGATGACAGCCTAGAGGGCCTGCGCGACCGTGCCCTGCTCTGCTTTGGCTTCGCCAGCGGCGGCCGCCGGCGCAGCGAGATCGCGGCTGCTGACATGCGTGACCTGCGCAAGGTTGGCGATGATGGCTACATTTACCGGCTGGAGTACTCAAAGACGCAGCAGGCAGGGGTGACGACGGATTCGACGCCGGACAAGCCCATCCTCGGTCGCAGTGCTGACGCTTTGGCGATCTGGCTGGAGGCGGCAGATATCCATGAGGGGGCAATCTTCCGACGGATCTGGAAGGATCGAGTCGGCCCCGCCCTACTTCCGGGCTCGGTGGCCGCAATCGTCAAGCGCCGAGCCCGTCTGGCGGGGCTGGAGGGGGATTTTGGGGCCCATAGCTTGCGATCAGGATTTGTGACCGAGGCCGGTAGGCAAGGCGTGCCGCTGCCAGCAGTGATGGCGATGACAGAGCATCGCTCCGTGGCGAGCGTGATTGGGTACTTTCAGGCGGGCGCTGCCGAACACAATCCAGCAGCACGACTTCTTAAGTGAGTTTCGCCTACCTCAGTGATCCCCATAGATCAGCGATAAATTCTTGAAAAGCGGGTTGCCATTGGCGGCCGATTTCCAAGCGCTCTATCCGAAATCGCTGCCGCCAATGGTTGGAATCTGTGCAATCTTGCCGATGACGCAGCCTGTTGCAGCCGTTCGCTACAAAGATGGCGACAGGCGCATCGGAGTCTACTCCAGCCTAGTCCCCACTTCACCGACAACTGCGTCAATAGTACGCGCTGCAGCGTTCAGGAGTTCGCCTATAGAGGCCTCACCACGGTCGACCGCGGCAACTGTTTCGTGCAGCGCGGGAAGGTGCTGGGGAGAACTGAATCGGGACGAAGTTGAAGCCAAGTGCTTCCAGGTCGGAGAGAGTCTACGTGCCAAAGGTCTGCCGAACGTCTTCTGAAGCAATAAACCTTCGGAGAAGCAGACCGTCGCCGAAGATGCGAGAAGGTGAATGTGGAACGCGTCTTCAGGGGTGAGAGAGGAGTTCTGCATGAGCGCAAGTGCCGCTCCGAACGTTCTGCCAACTGAGGAGCGTTCTACTTGGCGGCTGGCAGCGGCCCGGGCCGCTTGGCCCGACAGCGCAAAACCGCATGAAATGTCGGCAAGCGTCGAGACGATCGCACTATTTGGTCCCCAAGTGCGAGCTGCATCGACCTGCCACGCGCCAATGGTCCGCGCGGGGCTATCGCAGCAGATTGCAGCTGCGGCAAAAACTGCAAACAATCCCTCAGGGCTTAATCTAGACGCATTCGTAGACATGTTGCCAGCATTGCTCGGCAGTTCTTGAGGGTAATCGACAAGTGAAGTGATGAGGTTGAACTCTCGTTCGAAATCAGCGAGCACGCATACGAACTCTTTGCTCGTTCCAGCATTGAACTCAAACGCAAGAAGTGCCTCTGCAACGGAGAACCTCACCAATGGGAAGTTCGAGGTTCGCAAGGCTTCTAGTTGGGTCCGGAACTTTGGAGATATGTCCCCGAGCTGGGAAGCCAACAGCCCTGCTTTTACAACGCTAAGTTGAGTCCGTATCGCCTGGCCAGGGCGCGGCTGGCCAAAGCTTAGGCCAGGCTCAGAGGCCTTTCCGAAGGGTAGCCTCAGTGTTGAGATGTCTTTCTGTCTTGCGATGGCATCAGTTAGATTGCAAACGCCATTGATGAGCTGAAATATGGCATCCCAGCCCTCCTCTCCATCGTCCTGAGCCGTCGCTGGCAAGTCAGATAGCATATCAGTGAGCATTTTTGCGGCGCGCTGAGGCGCGCCAGCTACAGCCATAACGTGACTGGCGTCAACTAGGAGCCCAAATTTCGTGATGCTAAGACGGTACTCGGGCCGAACAGTTGAGCCAGCGATAAAATAATGCTCAGCCTGCGACCATTCCCCAAGGCGGCAAGCGCAGATTCCTGCTCGTCGGAACGCAAAAGCATCTAAGCCACTCGCAGCCACTGGGTCGGAAACAAGCGAATTCCAAGCAGCAAGAGCACCGACTTCATCGTTCGCTTGGAAGAGAGCATTCACTCTCTGCTCACGAATTGTGGGAGTTTCCCCATGCGCTGACGCCGCGTGCTCCAAGATCTGAATTGCCGCCGAATGATCATGAAGGTACTCGCCATGGATGATGGAAAGGGCCTTCGCTACCTCACTACCGAACTGGGTGAGGTCTAAGCGGCGTGCGATCGCCCCTGCTCGGGACAGAAGTGCAATCATAGGCTCCCATTCTGTTCCACTAGCGCTCTGTGAGGCCCAGGCGCCGTGGACGAAGGCTCCGCAAGAGTTTACTAAAGGCCAAGTGAGAATAGCCTCGAAGGCTCGCCGATCATCGACGTCGGCATCTAACTCAAGCCAGTCGACAACTTGCGTCAAGCTCTCCAGATCTCGCACAGAAGACGCTTGGAGCGAGAGAAAGAACTGTGTGCTCGTCGCGCTAGGTGGCAAGCCATGCAACAGCTCATCGGATTGGGCCATGAACTGACGAGCGAATTCTTCGGCAAGAATTGCAGCCTCTCCCTTCAACCTGCTGAGGATCCCAATCGCAGTCAACTTCGGTCTTAGCTGAATCCGTGGATTCCTATTGGTGAACAACTTGGAGCAGCGCATGACCTGGAGCGCCGCACGCGGTTCTTGCTCAGGGATTTGATCAACCTCTTCGGTCCAGCGGGTCAGGATGGTCGGTAGCATCTCCGAATCGAGCTGGGTAGCCACTGAAAATTGAAGCTGACGTAGTACGACACTGACGAACGGCTGGGATTCAAGGAAGCGCTGGCCTTCAGATAACGACACGTACGGTAGCCAAACAAGATGCTGAAAGACAGCGGCCGATATGGTGTCCTCGTCGATGGTTTCCAGAATGCGTGCGCAGTGCATGAGGCGGCCCGCGTCTTGCGCGATGTAGGCGTGGAACAGGAGCGCCCCTGCGTCGGATACATCCAGACTCCTGACGCCTGCGATTGCATCGTAGATCTGGCTGTGGGCAAGCCGCCTGCGTCCCAGTGACCACACCTCTCCAGCAGAGCCCTTTAGGAGGGGAGTCACACTCAGCCTTCCTACGAGAGCCTGCTCTAGCCACTTGCCTTGCAATGCATCAATGATGTCGCCGCCATTTACGATGCCGCCCACAGCCTGGGTCAGGCTGAGCAGCATCGGCCGGGTCAGGGGCAGTGTGGCCTCCGCAGCCGTGTACACAAATGCCGCCGTCTCGGGCGAGACGGTCTCGCTCAACATCCGCCGTGCGACCTGTCTTGCGTTAGTTATAGCTGGCGAGATCGTCGTGATGTCACTTGGTGTGGGCGGTGGCCACTGTTTGGCCTCAAGTTCGGCGATTCTCACCTGAACCAGCTTGGGATGGCCTCCAGCGGCTCCGCGAATGAAGGCCGCCCACGCCTCACACATGTGCTTAGGACAGCCATTACTAAGGCAGTGCTCTTGGACGTCTTCGACCGACATCTCAGGAACATCGATGGCTTCGATGTTCGCAAAGTCCGAGAGCTGCGCTGCTTCGGCAGACTCGCCGCGAGCAGTCAGAAGTAAGCCACGCCCCGAGCGCAAAGCGCGATTTACCAGCAGCGCCAATGTTTCCTTGTATGCCCCATGTGTATTCGGGGAAAGGTCAATGTTGTCGACTACGATAAGCGAAGGAGTTGATTCATCGCTAACGCATGCTGCAATTGCTTTCAAGATATTGTCGGTGTCAACTCCGCTGCGTGAGGCAAGGGTGAACCACCATGCATCTGGACACAATGAACTTGCCACCAGTTGAGCAATGGTCGTCTTTCCTTTATGGATAGTGCCAGTTAGCAACACGGTCTTCCGCTGCGCAATTCGCAGTCTAACGTGCTCAATGAGAGATGCTCGGTTCAGGAGCGGTGATGGTGCCCGGGGTACGGGCAGTCGCATAATTCTAAGAAGCGCAGAGCCAGGGTCGAAGGCGCCTGTCTGGAGTGCTGATTGAAACTGCTGGTACTGATGTGCGGGGACCGGGATGTGCTCCGTTGTGGCGGCGTCAATCTCTCTGAGGAGGTCCGCAAGACACAAACGGCGCTTGGCGGACTCCTGTCGGACCAGCACATCGCAGGCGAAGGAATGAAGGCGGTCCCGGACTGCCCCGACGTACGATAGCGGGGCTTTAGCTGAGTTCAAACGGACGACAAGTCTGTCGTCGACGCTCTGCTTCACCTGTTCGAGACCGGGCTGGTCTAGAAACCAATGAACGCGACTGATGAGGCGTTCTTTGACTTGCTCCGCTGTCGCCGATGTAAGGAAAGCTCTCAGCGCGCTGTTAGCTGCGAGTTTTGCTGCGAGATAGGATTGAATCCTTGTCGCCATTTCGGGATCGGTTTGAGCAATTCGCCACGCCTCGAGGCCCGTGATACCACCAAATTGTGCATCTTGTTCAAGCGCGGCGGAGGCAGTCGTGATGTAGTGAAAGTCAACGCGCCGGGTCGATTCGCGCTGGCTGAGCGTCCAGTAGTTCTCAAGCGCCTCGTGGGACCGCTGGTTGTTAAGCGAGAGCCTCTGCGCCTCATGCTTGACTTGTTCGGCGATGGCTCCGCTTGATGCTATGCGGTCAAGATCCTCTGCACCTTCCAGGAAGATGACTTCATCTGATGAGCTCAAACGTAACCAGGCATCGATCGTCCACCAAATCTGGTACACGATACCTCGGATAGAGGCTACGGCTTGGCGTGCAGGGTCGCCCTTCAGCTCGTCCGGACCCGGAAGGGCTTCTGGCAGGTCGTTGAAAGTGGGCGACATGTGAGCTACGTAATGATTTGGGGATGCAAGGTTAAGCCGGGGCTTGTCTCCCCAAGGCTACAGTTGAGGTATACCATGCCGTCCCGACTCGGAACAGCCGGGTTGCTATAGGCAGATGTGGAAGGTTGGTCATTTTCGGTGGCGGGCCGCTGCCCCCCTCTCGGTATCATTCCTGATGCCCCGCGCTTTAGGGCGCTCCGCATGCCGGGGTCGATTGCGCAGACCGTGATAAGTTCCGACAAATTCGGAATTTGCGGTAAGTCTAACTGCCGCACCCTGTCACCTATTGTTCCCTCCCGCCCCCTCCCCTCCCTCGGCGGCAGCCGTCTACGTGAATGCCGCTCGCTAGCAACGCACTTTGTCGGGAACGCTTGCTTCCGAAAACCGGACAACGGCACAATCACGCTCTATGCCTGCACTCAAGAATCAGCATTATGTGCCGCGATGCCACCTGAGGCCATTCACTCTGAATGGTGAAGGCTTGGCGATAAACCTGTTTAACTTCGCACGGGGCCGTGCGGTCCCTAATGCGCCGGCGAAGAATCAATGTTCGGCGGACTACTTCTATGGAAAGGACCTTCACTACGAAAAGAGTATGCAGGTGATTGAGGGGCTTTATTCTGCAGCTGTGTCGCGCATCTCTAGTCCCGGCTACACCTTGACCAGCGACGACTCTGAGATCCTTCGCTCGTTCTGGGTGCTGCAGCACCTGCGGACAGATGCGGCTTCGCGCGCTTTCGCTGCTCTGTCTAATGAGGTGGTCGACACGACTGGGGCACCCGAAGAGTTCCGTGCGTCTATCGCGGACGCCGTGCAGGTGGCGATGTCGACAGTGCCAGAAATGGTCTCTGTCGTGGAGGACCTCAAAGTGTGTTTGCTGCGCAATCGTTCAGCTGTCGACTTCTTCACTAGTGACGATCCGGCGATTCATACGAATCGTTGGTACCTGCGCCCTGGACATGAAAGACTGGGTTCGCCAGGCCTGGCAAAATCTGGGGCAATCTGCCTGCTTCCTCTCACTCCCAGGCATTTCTTCTTGGCATACGACGGCGATGTCTACTCGCTTCCTGTGTCCAGTCGTTGGGTTGACGTCAGGGATGAGAATGACGTGCGGATGCTCAATCAGCAGCAGCTGCTCACCGGGATGGCAAATGTTTACTTCCGAGAAATTGAGGACGCAACCGCGATCGCTCGTGAGTTCGATGAGTGTATAGCCAGGCGCGTTCCATCTAGGCACCGCCTCAATCACGCGGTCCTGGATTCGAACAATGGAATGTTGAGGCGATATCGTGTCACAACCGCCGAAGAGGCTCGAGCGCACCCTGATGCACTGATCCACTCAGAGACATTGTTCCCGCGGCCGAGTGGTTGGCCGGAATTCATTGGATGGCGCGCTGGCGCCGCGACATATTCGAACGGAACTGCCGTCGGATACGTGCGCCGCGCTCATGCTCACTCGCGCGAGACATCGTCGCAGCCATTCCGGAAGATTCGGCTCGATAACATCAAACTGTGAGCATGCACTTCGCGTGGGATGTATTCGGGTGCTTCGCGATTCCTACCATGTGGCCTCCCAACAAATCGGCCAAGGGCGGTCCTTGGCCTTAGTCCGGTTAGATCCTTCTAGTCGGGAAGTAACGCAACCCGCAATTGATCTGGACGTCTTCGCCGGCGTCATTGCGTACCTGCAAGTGCCCCAGCAGGTCCCGCCGACATGGCTGGCCAAAAACCAAGCGCAGGCGGTTCTGGCTCAAAGGAAGCTGGAGCACCCGATCTACCGCCGAATCTCAGGACGCCTCGCAGATCCAGTAGGGCACCAGGTCCTCGATTGGCCCTCTCTTGCCCTCCTTCTTCTGTCTGCGCGAAGGGCCGTTGCCACGCCCCCGCCCCCCCCCCCCCCCGCATCAGAGTCGGGTAAGCCCTCGAGTTTAAGATTGAACTCGAAACCGAGTACAGCAGACATCGTCGATCTAGCAAAGCCGAGCACAACGTCGGTTGCGAGCGCGGTGCCCATCCATACCCGCGATAAATCTTCCTAATCCACGGATGACCTTGGCCTATTGCGGTTCTTGGGCCTTGGGGCCAGGGGTTGAACATAGAATTCAGCCTCTGGCGCAATTGGCTTCACGAGCTAGATTTCTCCTAGATCCTTGAGCACGGCCTGCTCCTTCTGGAGGAACCCAACCAGCAGCCGTCCTCCTGCCACCTTTCGGCCCATTTGCTTATTGAGGTAGCTCGCCTGCAGACGCGCATGGGCCAGAAGATCCGTCTGGGCCATGCTAGGCGTCACGGGCTTGAGCGGTTCGCCTGGCGACGCCAGCTGGCCTCCAATCGGCTGGACCACGCAAGGGAGCTGGTTGCCGCTCTTGGCATATGCCGTGGCCATCATCCGGCCGTTCTTCGGCGACCAGCCGCCAAGCACCAACTCGGTCCCGAGGTGCTCGGTCGGCAGTCCTGCCTCGGCTGCCGCTTTCTCGCAGTTCGGCCACAGCTGGTCCACCACCAATCCCAGCTCGGCAGATAACTGTTCCATTGTGAAATCTGCGCGGAAGCTCGCCTGCAGCGCCAGCTCATAGATGCGAAGGAAGAACTGCGTAGAACCTCGCGTAGCAAACACCAGGTTGTGCTGAGGGATCAGCAGCAGCTTTGCCCCTGCAGAATGTGCCCCTGTGAGAGCATCCTCTGCCAGGGTATCCGCTGCGACGACCAGGTGGTCAGAAGTGAGCAGAACGTTGAGGATGCTCATGGCGGACTCGTCTAGACGATTGCAGACTATCGCCCTCCCCTTCCTGTCCAGACTGCCATGACACCCGAGATCACAGAAATCCTTGATCGCCTCGATGCTTGCGAGGCCGCGCTTGCGCTGGTTCCAACTGTTCTAGGCCCGGTGTGATCTGAAGAAGTGCTATCAATTCCATCGTTGATGGCACACGGCGCTGGCGTTCGGCGCCTACCTGCAGGCGCTATCCCCCGTTGCCATCCTCCGGTGGAATCTTGAAGCGGATGCTCTGCCGAAGCCTCCCGCTGGGATAGAGGCTTACCGCAACCTGGACGGGGCGCGCTTCACTACAGTAGAAGCGAATGACCTGTAGTGCCGCGTTACCAGGGGCTGCCTGCAGCAGTCGGGCACTGTCAGGATCCAGAACAGAGGCCGAAACGTCCTGGCGCACTTCGGTAACCCGCACCCCAAACACACGCCGCAATTGCTCGGCCCATTCTGCCCAGATCCACGGCGTTGGCACATCAGCGCATTGGTGGCATGTCGGGCAGGTAAGCTGAACGACGTTCGGAAGCTCCTCAAGCCCGGAGGTTCGAGATAGCTTGGACTCTTTGCCGCATGCCTGGCATCTACAAGTCATTGCCTCTACACCTTCAAAACTTCCATTGGCGCGAAGCAAAGCATGGATCCTCAGGATCCGAAACGAAGTGGGGGTGGTCATGGGGTCCAGCCATATCAGGGCTGGACAGGGGCGCGAAGAATGTCGCGCCGGAGAAGAGCCAACAGTTGCTATCCTATCGTCAATCCGATGAAGGACGCATCAAGCCGAGCTGTGCCAACGACTCTCTCGTGAACATTTCTGGCGTGTGTAGCAAAGTGCGACTATGTTCGATAGTCCCTCGCGCCTGCTCGAGGTTGCTGGCGCATTCGTTATCCTACAAAGGGGAAACGGAAATGAGCTTCCAGCAGCCTTCCGCGATCTCTTCAGCGCCGGGATTTCCTCGCAGGCTAGGCCGCTTTGCCAAACGCTCCTGAAGGTCGTGTAGCCAGGCAACCTGGGTGCCATGTGGATTTCTGGTGTATATGTCGCAGGCCAGTCGAATTACGGGCGCAACCTCGTGACGAAAGTTCAGCGCAGGAAGAGCCCCGGCATTGAAAGCCAATTCCCAGTGAGCAAGTTCTCTGTCTATGTCGACGTAGTCTTTGTTTCTGGGGCTTTCCATGGCAGTTCTCCTTTCGGGGCTCCGACTCTACTCGCTTAGTCACTCTGCTGTTTGAGCCCTTGTTCATAAATGGGACGCTGCAGTACGCCCTCCTAACGGCGCAGAGAGGATTGTGAGTGGGCAGCACTTAGCTGCAGTGGAGTAACGAATGAACAATGTCAACCAGGGTCAGGATGCCCGAAGCAACGACAGCAGCGATGCAAAGCGCGCTGGGCAGCAGGGGCAACAGGGCCAAGTGAATGGCGAGGAGCTCGGTGGCGGTCCCGACGGAAAGGGCGAGAAGGATCCGCAGAAGCAGCAGCAAGGCAGCCAGGAGGGCAGCAAAAAGGGAAGTGCCAAGGAAAAGCATGGTGAGCAGCAAAACTCTCGCCGCTAGGGCATAACGAGGAGCCGCGCTTGGCGCGGCTTTCTTCGGGCTCAGCAGGAATCAGAGATCATGAAATTGCATGAGAAAGCGGTAAGTTTGATGGCCAAGATCATGTATCAGTGTCGCCCCGCGACTACGACCACCATGGGGCTTTGTCGTTCTTGTCATTCCCCCAGCCCCGGTGGAATGGAATGCGCACGCTGCCTTACTGAAGAGCTGGGAAGAGTCATCGAGAATCGCGGCGCCGCTGTCCGTTGGCTTGATTCGTTTCTGAAGGTTCAGCAGGACGAGGCCCAGGTTTTCCTGTGTGCCAGTCGCGTCGCCCCGAGCGGGCATGCCTGAGCCTGCTACCGGGTTTGGGTCCTCCACATGCCTTTCTTCATCAGCATCTACGATAGAAATGGGAGAGGGTTACGCCTGCCTGAAGGGTGGTGGATCGACTTGTCACGTGCTTCTCCGGCCCTGGCTAGGCGATCAACTCGCATTGATCTGCCCATGTCCTCTGTTGACGAGCATCCCCGGATAGATCCGGTGGTGTTGGACGATCTCCATCGCCGTATTGAAGGTGCCCAATGGCTGACCTAGAAAAGTACGACCCAGTAAGCGTACGTTGGCTTAGCTTTCGTCTGCGAAATGGGCAGTCCATCGGGCCAGAGAAGCTGAAGGCGGTTTGGTCAGATGCTGCAGAGACGAATACCTGCAGCGTGCGCAGGGAGCATGGCCCGGACGGTCATGTTGTCTATGTGCTGTATGCGTCGCGCGGTCTTCCCATGCCGCGACGAGCAGAAATGCGGCTGCGATCAATGCTTGAAGACGCTGGATACGTCTTCACGATGGGGTCGATTGCCGGTCGTCATCCGGTCGGAGGCTAAGCCCGATCTCTCGGTCCCGAGCTGGCGAAATGGTGAACAGGTCACCAGCCGCCGCCGTAGAACCGACCGACTTGTTCAATGTGCAGCGCGGGCCAACCGCGGCATTCGCTGCCAACGGTTGTTTGGGGCAGCACCTCGTCATGGTGCCGGAACAGCGGCTGGTCGCCGTCAGGCTAATCCACCGTTGGGACACCCATGCACGGTGGCAGCGAGGTCAAGGCCGCCGCCACACGTGGTCGTATGGTCACTCCAGATTTGACAGGATTTCTTCCCGACACACGCTGAGGATCTCATCCGCAAGTGAGGAATCATCCGGGCATGATCGCGACAGCACCACTGCCCCCACTGCCTGTGCAATGAGCGCAATGCGCTGGGCTCGCTTACGCGAAACGGTCGTGGCATCCGCTTGATCCTTTGAGTCCACGTCCATTGCTAGCCGGGCTTCAATACCTGCTGCAAACACTTCCCTGAGAGATTCTGGCTGGCGAGCTGCATCGCTGCATAGAGCTGCCATCGTGCAGCCTCGGCCCGGCGCATCCCGATGCTCGCGCGAGAGATAGTTGGCCACGAATGTCCGGTAATCCATTTCGGCAACAGTTTCGGCCGATTTGGAAAAGCTGTGTCTCGCGGCCTCGACCATCAAGTCGGCCTTTGAGCCGAAGTTCTTATAGAAGCCGCCGTGAGTGAACCCGGCCGCCGCCATCAGGTCCGCCACGCCCACGCCATCGTAGCCGCGCTCCCTGAAGAGCGTGGATGCGGTGTCGACGATGTGGGCCCGGTTGGCCTGCGCCTGCGCCTTGGTGACCTTCATAACAGGTTGTCTCTTGATGCTCTGCCTTTCTGGGCAGCACAGTTTATCACGGTTAGATGATTGTCATCATCAAACCATTGACATCTAAGATTACGATCATCATCATTGAGCCCATGCACGCGGCGACGCTGCTGACCCGCCCTTGTCACCCCACAACGATTACGACCCTGCATCCACCATGACGACTTCGCAGCTCTTCCAGCCTTATCCCCTTGGCCCGCTTACCCTGGCCAACCGTATCGTGATGGCGCCACTGACGCGCAACCGCGCCGCTGCCGGCCTGGTGCCCAGTCCGCTGGCCGCCACCTACTACGCACAGCGCGCCTCGGCCGGCCTGATCATCACCGAGGCCACCCAGATCTCGGCGCAGGCCCAGGGCTACCAGGACACCCCGGGGCTTTATACGCAGGATCAGATTGATGGCTGGCGCACGGTCACGGAAGCCGTGCATGCACGCGGCGGACGCATCTTCGTGCAGCTGTGGCACGTGGGCCGCATCTCGCATGTGGACCTGCAGCCGGGCAACGCCGCGCCCGTGTCCGCATCGGCGATCCGCGCGCAGACAAAGACCTTCGTCCACAACGGCTTTGTTGATGTGTCCGATCCGCGCGCCCTGGAGATCGATGAGCTACCCGCCCTCGTCAACGATTTCCGCCAGGCTGCCGCCAATGCGATTGCCGCCGGGTTCGACGGTGTCGAGATCCACGGTGCAAACGGCTACCTGCTCGAACAGTTCATCAAGGACGGCGCCAACCAGCGCACCGACGCCTACGGCGGTTCTATAGAAAACCGTGCGCGCCTGCTGCTGGAGGTGGCTGCATCGGTGGCTGCTGAGATCGGTGCCGATCGTACCGGCGTGCGCATCTCGCCGGTCTCTCCGGCCAACGCCATCGCAACCATCAGCGACCCGCAGCCGCAGTATGATTACATCGTCGATCAGCTCAGCGCGCTGGGCATCGTCTACCTGCATGTGGTCGAAGGCGCGACCGGCGGCCCGCGCGACGTCGCACCGTTCGATTTCGACGGCTTGCGCCGCCGTTTCAACGGCACCTACCTGGCCAACAACGGCTATGACCTGGAACTGGCCGACGCGCATCTCGCCGCTGGCAAGGCCGACCTGTTCGCGTTCGGCCGTGCCTTCATCAGCAATCCGGATCTGGTCGAACGATTGAAGACCGGCGCGCCTTTGAACGCCTTGAACCCGGCCACGCTGTATGGCGGTGGCGCGGAAGGCTACACCGACTACCCCGCCCTGACTGGAACTCTCCCGCAGTAACCGTGCGGCCAGCGCCGGGCCGCGTCCCCGTTCGCCCATCACATTTCAAGAGACACATCATGAGCCTGCCTATTGTCCTCATCACCGGCGCCTCCAGCGGCATCGGTACCGTTTATGCCGAACGTTTTGCTCGCCGCGGCCACGATCTGGTACTGGTCGCGCGCGACAAGGGGCGGCTGGACGCACTGGCCGAGCGCCTGCGCCACGACACCGGCGTTGCCGTCGACGTACTTCCGGCCGACCTCACCCAGCGCAGCGACCTGGCTACCGTTGAAGCCAGACTGCGCGACGATGCCCGCGTCGGCATCCTGGTCAACAACGCTGGCATCGCCCAATCCGGCAGCTTCACCGAGCAATCGGCCGACAGCATCGAACAGTTGGTCACGCTGAACACCCTCGCCCTGACCCGCCTGGCTGCCGCTATTGCACCGCGCCTGGCAAACGCTGGCGAAGGCGCGATCATCAACATTGGATCGGTGGTTGGGCTGGCGCCGGAGTTCGGCATGTCCGTGTACGGTGCGTCCAAAGCCTTCGTACTGTTCCTCTCGCAGGGGCTGAGCCTGGAGCTGAAGCCAAAGGGCGTCTACGTGCAGGCCGTGTTGCCTGCCGCCACGCGCACCGAGATCTGGGAGCGTGCCGGTATCGATATCAACACGTTGCCGGAAGTGATGGATGTCGGCGAGCTGGTCGATGCCGCCCTGGTCGGTTTCGATCGCCGCGAGTCCGTCACCATTCCACCACTGCATGTGGCCTCACGCTGGGACACGCTGGACGCCTCGCGCCAAGGCCTGCTCTCGGACATCCGGCAGGCGCAGGCGGCGGAACGCTATCGCCCCGCCCAGTGAGTCTTGGGCTCACAGGTCCCCGCAATCCCTGCCCTGCAGCCCGACGGCTTCCCTCATCAGAGACACACCGCGCATGAAAGCCTTCCTCATCGACCGCTACGGCAAAAAGGAAACCGGTCGCATCGGCGACGCCCCACAGCCTTCGCTGCGGCATGACGATGTTCTCATCCGCGTATCTGCGGCCAGCGTCAATGCGCTGGACACCAAGATCCGCACCGGCGAGTTCAAACTGATCCTGCCCTATCGCCTGCCGCTGATCCTTGGCAACGACATGGCCGGCACGGTGGTCAGTGTGGGTGCAGGCGTGCACCACCTCAAACCGGGCGATGAAGTGTATGCGCGTCCCGATGATGATCGCATCGGGACGTTCGCCGAGTTCATCGCGGTCAAAGCCGCCTCAGTTGCCCTCAAGCCCAGCAACCTCAACATGGTGGAGGCGGCCTCACTGCCACTGGTAGCGCTCACCGCATGGCAGGCGTTGGTCGAAACGGCCCAGCTCAAACCGGGTCAGAAGGTTTTCATCCAAGCCGGCTCCGGCGGCGTCGGTACCGTAGCGATCCAGCTGGCCAAACATCTGGGTGCCTTCGTTGCCACCACCACCAGTACGGCCAATGTCGAGTGGGTAAAAGCATTGGGCGCTGATGTCGTCATCGATTACAGACAGCAGGATTTCGCGACTGAACTGCGTGACTACGATGTAGTGCTCAACAGCCTGGGCAAGCATGAACTGACCCGATCGCTGCAGATCCTCAAGCCGGGCGGACATCTCATCTCCATCTCCGGACCGCCCACTCCCGCGTTTGCCGTGGCGCGCGGGCTTGCTTGGCCACTGAAGCAGGTTCTGCGCCTGCTCAGCCGTGGAATCCGCAGCAGGGCCAAACGGCAGCGCGTAACGTACACGTTCCTGTTCATGCGCGCCGACGGGCGTCAGCTCAGCGAGATCACTTCGCTCGTGGAGTCCGGTGCCATCCGCCCGGTCATCGACCGGATTTTCACTTTCCAGGATACCCGGGGTGCGCTGGCCCATGTGGAGAGCGGGCGGACCAAGGGCAAAGTGGTTGTGGAGATGCCGCAGTAGCCAATGTCTTGACGGGGGACTGCCGACTATTTTTGAAGCGACCTGGATAAATATTCCTCATCGCCGTCTCCGCCCGATGTCCGCTTGCGGCCAAGAGCGGACACTTGGGTCTAGCCGCCCAAGCGAATCGTCACTGTGTCGAGGTCTGGTGGCTCCCACCTCAAGTAGGCCGGCTGCCCCCATCCGTCCTTCCTGAGATATCAACTGATTTAGAAAAGTTAATCAGCTTCCTGGCCCGTCTGATAGCTGCGCGCATTTAAAGAACAGCAGGCTCGTAACCGTAAACAGCACAGGTGATTCCAGCCGGCGACTGGCCTTCACAGCCAGCGACGCACATCCGATGCAACTATGCAGGACGCGTCCCTCCCCTGGTAGCCCATGCCCCACCTTCGTCGTCTATTTGGCAGCTGGCTGCGCCTGCGTCGTCGCTTGCGTTGGCGATGGCGTGAGCACCAGGCCTCGGCGCCGGCCATCGAGCCCACCGAGGGCCCACTGCGCGCCGCGCTGTACAGCGTTGAACAGATGGAAGTCTACGGCCGGGCGCTTGCACGCCAGCATCGCGTACGGATGCACCCCGGCCCGGAGCGCTTGCTCGGTCGTCTGCAAGCCAATGAGCGCGTGCTGGTAGACGCCAACACGCTACTCAGCAGCGTGGTCCGCGAACAGCGGCCGGTGACCCCGGCGGGGGAATGGCTGCTCGACAACTACTACCTGATCGAGGAACAGATCCAGATCGCGCGCCGGCACCTGCCGCGCGGCTACAGCCGGCAGCTGCCTTCACTTGCCTCCGGCCCCTCGGCTGGATTGCCGCGGGTATATGAACTGTCGATGCAGGCCATTGCGCATGGTGATGGGCGCATTGACGCGGACACGCTGGGCAGGTTCATTGCGTCCTACCAGTCTCTCGCGCCAATGAGCTTGGGCGAACTGTGGGCAGTTCCCATCATGCTGCGCCTGGCTCTGCTGGAGAATCTGCGGCGCATGGCTGCGCGGGTGATGCGCGATGGAACCGACCGCCGCCTGGCTTCGAAATGGGCGGATAGCCTCAATCAAGCTGCCTCCGAGACCCCCACCGAAGTGGTCCTCGTGGTTGCCGACATGGCACGGTCCGCGCCGCCGTTGACCGGCGCATTCATCGCCGAGCTGACGCGCTCGCTGCAGGGGCGCGGCGGTGCGTGGGCCATGCCTGTCGCATGGTTGGAACAGTGGGCTGCAGCGGCCGGGCAGCGCGTGGACGAGCTGGTCGCCGCCGAGGGGCAGCAGCAGGCGGCCGACCAGGTATCCATCGGCAACAGCATCGGCAGCCTGCGCTTTCTGTCCACCATGGATTGGCGCACCTTTGTTGAAGAGATGAGTGTGGTGGAGCAGCGGCTGCGCGAAGACCCGATGGCCGTCTATGCGCAGATGGATTTCGCCACCCGCGACGCCTATCGCCATGTGGTGGAGAAGATCGCCCGCGGTAGCCACATGGCAGAGGAGCGCGTTGCCACCATCGCGCTGGACCTGGCGCGGGCGGCGACACCACCGGAGGGCCCGCGCACGCACGTAGGCTACTGGCTGGTTGGCGAAGGCCTGAAGGCTACCGTTGAAGCGGTGGCCGAGGCAGCACCGCGCCACCGCAGGGCACGGCGGCTGGCACATCGCGTGCCGCTTGCGCTGTATCTGCTGCCGATCGCCCTGCTGGCAGTGCTGGCCACCGCTGGCCTGTTGGCAACCGGCAGCGGCTCGGTACCGCTCTGGCTGGCCGCGCTGCTCGCGCTGCTGGTGTTCAGTGAGCTGGGCATCGTGCTGGTGAACTGGACCGCGACGGTGCTGGTCGCCCCCAGGCCGTTGCCCAAGCTGGATTTCAGCGAGGGCATCCCTGCCGCCTGCGCCACCGTGGTCGCGGTCCCCTCGATGTTGTCCAGCATCGAGGGAATCGACGTGCTGGTCGAAGCGCTGGAGGTCCGCTTTCTGGCCAACCGTGATCCTCAGCTGCGCTTCGTGCTGCTGACGGACTTTCTCGACGCGGCCGAGGCCACGGCGCCGACGGACGACACCCTGCTTGCGCACGCCACGGCACGGATCGAGGCGTTGAACAGGCGTTATGCGCCCGAGCGCGGTGATCGATTCTACCTGCTGCACCGCCCCAGGCAATGGAATCCGGGCGAAGGCGTGTGGATGGGACACGAGCGCAAGCGCGGCAAGCTGGCGGCACTCAATGCCCTGCTCCGTCTGGGCGATGCGGCCGCGTTCATACGCATCGTGGGTGATGCGGCTGCGCTGATCAGCGTGCGTTACGTCATCACGCTGGATTCGGATACACAACTTCCGCGCGACGCGGCACGCGCGTTCGTCGCCACCCTGGCGCACCCGCTCAACCGCCCGCGCTTCGATCCGGCGTTGCAACGCGTGGTGGAGGGCTACGGCATCCTGCAGCCCAGCGTCGGCACCAGCCTGGGGCGGCGCCGCACCTCGCGTTTTGCCCGGATGTTCGGCAGCGAGCCCGGCATTGATCCGTACACGCGCATGGTCTCGGACGTCTACCAGGACTTGTTCGACGAAGGCTCGTTCGTGGGCAAGGGCATCTATGACGTCGAGGCCTTCGAGCATGCGCTCGAGGGCCGCTTTCCAGAGAACCGCATCCTCAGCCACGACCTGCTGGAAGGCTGCTATGCACGCGCGGGCCTGGTCAGCGACGTGCGCCTGTACGAGGACTACCCCGAGCGCTACGCCGCCGACGCCAAGCGCCGTGCACGCTGGATCCGCGGTGACTGGCAGCTGTTGCCGTGGTTGATGCCGTGGACGCCGCGCCCGGGCCCAGGATGGGAACGCAACCGGCTCAGCCTGCTGTCGCGCGGCAAGTTGCTGGACAACCTGCGCCGCAGCCTGGTGCCGATCGCTGCCCTGGCCTTGCTGGTGGCAGGCTGGCTGCATGCCGCAAACCCTGTTGCATGGACGGTGTGGGTGCTGGCGCTATGGTACGCGCCGCCGCTGATAGGCATGCTGCGCGATGCCTTGAGCGTTCCGGACGACACACCCCTGGAAGCGCACTACATCAAGGTCGGGCGCGGCACGCTGCAATCGTTGCTGCGCGCGTCCACCCAGGTCGCGTGCCTGCCCTTCGAGGCATTGCTGGCGAGCGACGCGGTGCTGCGCACGCTCTGGCGCATGGCTGTCACACGCCGCCACCTGCTGCAGTGGAACCCTTCAAGCGAAGTTGAGCGCCGTCTCGGCAGCGACCGCGGCGCGGAATGGCGAGTGATGGCGCCGGCCTCGGTGCTGGCGCTCGTGCTGGTGGCCGTGGTGGCCAGCCTGCGTCCGCAGGCACTGCCGCTCGCCCTGCCCTTGCTGCTGGCCTGGGTCTTTGCTCCCGCGTTGATGGCGTGGCTGGGCCGGCCACCGGCCGCGAGCGTGGCGGAGCTTTCCGTTACGCAGCGGGCGTTTCTGGGCCGGCTGGCGCGGCGCACCTGGTCTTTCTTCCAGGCCTGGGTGCGTGAGCAGGATCATTGGTTGCCACCGGACAACATCCAGGAGCATCCGTCGCTGGTGGTGGCACGCCGCACCTCGCCAACCAACATCGGCCTGTCCCTGCTGGCCAATCTGTCGGCGTGGGATTTCGGCTATCTGCAGCTTGGCGCGGTCGCTGAACGTACGGCCCTCACCTTCGACGCGCTGGACCAGCTGCCGCGCCATCGCGGTCACTTCCTGAACTGGTACGACACTGAAACCCTGGCGCCGCTGCCGCCGCGCTACGTTTCCACCGTGGACAGCGGCAATCTTGCCGGGCATCTGCTGACGCTGCGCCAGGGCCTGCTCGCGCTGGTGGATGCGCCGGTGCTGGCGCCGCACACCTTCGATGGCCTGGCCGATACGCTCGGCGTGCTGGAAGAGGAACGGCAGCGCCATCGCCGCGACGATGCAGCACTGGTCGAGGCGCTCAACCATCTGCGCCAGCGTCTGGCCTCAACGCGTTTCGACCGCCCTGTCGGAACGGCGGAGACTCTCGCCCGCCTGCAGGAACTGGTCGGCCTGGCCGACGTCGTGCTGGCGCAGTGGCCCGCGCCGCCATCGCCCGAGGAAGGCGAGCTGCACTGGCCGACTCTGTTCGCCGCCGAATGCCATGCCGCCTACGCGTCGCTTGCCAGTCTCCCTGCCGATGCCAATGCGGACGACGAAGTACCGGTGCCCAGCCTGCGCCAGCTGGCTGCGCGGCGCGGCACCGCCGGTGCGGATGCCCGTGCGCGCATCCAGCAGTTGCAGGCGCTGGCGCACCGCGCCGGGCAGTTCTCGCTGATGGAATACGGGTTCCTGTTCTACCGCACCCGCAACCTGCTCTCGATCGGCTACAACGTCGACGATCATCGCCTCGACAACAGCTTCTACGACCTGCTGGCCTCCGAAGCACGCCTGTGCGCCTTCGTCGCCATCGCCCAGGGCCAGTTGGCGCAGGAAAGCTGGTTCGCGCTTGGGCGGATGCTCACCGAGGTCAACGGCATGCCGACGCTGTTGTCATGGAGTGGCTCGATGTTCGAGTACCTCATGCCGCAGCTGGTGATGCCCAGCTATCCGGACACGCTGCTGGACCAGACCACGCGGCATGCGGTCGAGGCGCAGATCGTCTACGGCCGTACCCTGAACCTGCCGTGGGGCGTGTCCGAGTCCGGCTACAACGCCGTCGATGCCCGCCTGAACTACCAGTACCGGGCGTTCGGCGTGCCAGGGTTGGGGCTCAAGCGCGGCTTGGGCCAGGATCGGGTCATCGCGCCTTATGCCAGCATGATGGCGCTGATGGTGGCGCCGGAAGCGGCGTGCCAGAACCTGCAGGTGCTTGAGGGATTGGGTTTTGCCGGGCGCTTTGGCATGTACGAGGCAATCGACTACACCCCTGCCCGGCTGCCGCCCGGGCAGGATCACGTGCTGTTGCGCTCGTTCATGGCCCACCATCAGGGCATGGGCCTGCTGTCGCTGGACTACCTGTTGCGCGACCAGCCGATGCAGCGCCGCTTCCTTGCCGACGTCGAGTTCCAGGCCACCTTGCTGCTGCTGCAGGAGCGCATCCCGCGCATCGGCGTCTTCCATCCACATGAGGTGGAAGCGCTGGGCGAACACTCGGCCATGGCCGAGGACGAGACGTCGCTGCGCGTGCTGCGGGACCCGGGTGGCCCGCGCCCGGAGGTGCAGCTGCTGTCCAATGGACGCTACCACGGCATGCTGACCCATGCCGGCGGCGGCTACAGCCGTCACGGCGACCTGTCGCTCACCCGCTGGCGCGAGGATGGCACCACCGATGCTTGGGGGTCGTTCTGCTATCTGCGCGATGTGGACAGTGGCGAGTTCTGGTCTGCCGCGTACCAGCCCACCTGCGTAGCGGTGGACAATTACGAGGCGATCTTCTCGGACGCCAAGGCGGAGTTCCGTGGTACGCGCCGCGGCTGCGAGAGCCACCTGCAGGTGGCCATCTCCGCCGAGGACGACATCGAGCTCAGGCGCCTGCGCCTGACCAACCGCAGCCGTCGCCAGCGCACGGTGGAAGTCACCACCTATGCCGAAGTGGTGCTGGCACCCGCCGCGGCCGACGATGCGCATCCGGCCTTCAGCAACCTGTTCGTGCAGAGCGAGATCCTGGCGGCCAAGCAGGCCGTGCTGTGCACGCGCCGGCCGCGTTCGCACGACGAAGTACCGCCGTGGATGTTCCATCTGGTCGCGGTGCATGACGCGGAGGTGGTGTCGATCTCCTACGAAACCGACCGTGCGCGCTTCCTGGGCCGTGGCAATACGCCACGGACGCCACAGGCATTGACCACCGATACCGACCTTTCCGGCACGGATGGCTCGGTGCTCGACCCGATCGTGGCGATCCGCGTTCGCGTGGTGCTTGAGCCCGAGCAGACCGTGCAGCTCGACATGGTGTACGGCGTCGGCGCCGACCGTCCCGGTTGCGAGGTGCTGGTGGACAAGTACCGCGATCGCCGCCTGGCCGACCGCGTCTTCGACCTGGCCTGGACGCACAGCCAGGTGGTGCGCCGGCAGATCAACGCCAGCCAGGCCGAGGCGGCGCTGTACGAACGTTTGGCCGCCCACGTGCTGTATGCCGGGCCACTGCTGCGCGCGGGTGCCGGGGTCCTGCTGCAGAATCAGCGCGGACAATCCGGGCTATGGAGCCATGCCATCTCCGGTGACCTGCCCATCGTGCTGCTCAAGGTCACCGATGCGGACAACGTGGAACTGGTGAGGCAACTGGTGCAGGCGCACGCCTATTGGCGCCAGAAGGGACTCAACACCGACCTGGTCATCTGGAACGACAGCAAGGCCGGCTATCGGCAGGAACTGCAGGACCAGATCCTGGGGATGGTGGCCGCCAGTTCGGAGACCGGCCTGCTTGATCGCCCCGGCGGTATTTTCGTGCGGCCGGTGCAGAACATGACCCACGAGGATCGCGTCCTGCTGCAGGCAGTGGCACGGGCGGTGATCAGCGACGAGGACGGCACCCTGGCCGCGCAGGTCGGCCGTCAACCGCTGCCTCCGCGACGGATCCCGCCCCTGGTGCCACAGGCGGTGCAGCAGGAACTGGCACTGTCGCCAGAGGCGACGCCGGGGCTGCCCATCGTCGCCGACGCGGGCCCCGACGCCGGCTTGCCCCCGGGCGCCGAGCACGACGACGAGATGGATGACCCGTGGCCGTTCCTTCCCTATCGCGGCGCCGGCCAGTTCGATAACGGCACCGGCTGCTTCAGCGAGGACGGCCGCGAGTACGTCGTGGTGGTGCGCGAAAACGCGCCGACGCCGGCGCCATGGGCCAACGTGATCGCGAACGCGCGCCTGGGCACGGTCGTCAGCGAAAGCGCGCCGGGCTACACGTGGTTCGAGAATGCGCACGAGTTCCGCTTGACGCCCTGGCTCAATGACCCGGTCTCGGACACGGGCGGTGAGGCGTTCTACCTGCGCGACGAGGAAACCGGTCGCGTCTGGTCGCCGATGCCGCTGCCGCGCAGGGGCAGCGGGGCCTACCGTACGCGCCATGGATTCGGCTACACCGTCTACGAGCATGTCGAGGACGGCATCGCCAGCGAGTTGTGGGTCTTCGTCGACGTCACCGCGCCGCTGAAGTTCTCGGTCCTGCGCTTGCACAACCTGTCGGGCAGGACGCGGCGGCTGTCGGCCGTCGGCTATATCGAGTGGGTGATGGGTGACCTGCGCGCGAAGTCGCGCATGCATGTGGTCACCGAGCGCGATCCACAGACCGGGGCGCTGCTGGCGCGCAATGCCTACAGCACCGACTTCGGCGGCCGGATGGCCTTCTTCGACACCGATGCCGATGGCTGCGGCTGGACCTGTGATCGCCTGGAGTTCATCGGCCGCAACGGCAGTCTGCACGCACCGGCGGCGCTGCGGCGCGAACGGCTGGATGGTCGAATGGGCGCGGGCCTGGATCCCTGTGCGGCGATCCAGGTGCCACTGGAGCTGGCGGCAGGCGACCGCAGTGAAACTACGTTCCGCCTTGGCGCGGGGCGCGACCGCGAGGAAACGCTGGCGTTGGCACGAAGCCGCCAGGGCGCCCAGGAGGCCATCGACGCGCTGGACGCGGTTCGCATCCACTGGCGCAATGTGCTGGCCACGGTGCAGGTGCGTACGCCGGACCCGGCGCTGGACGCACTGGCCAATGGCTGGCTGGTCTACCAGACCCTGGGCTGCCGCTACCTGGCGCGCAGTGGCTACTATCAGTCAGGCGGAGCGTTCGGCTTCCGCGACCAGCTTCAGGACGCGCTCGCCCTCGTGCACGCTCGCCCGGAGCTGACCCGCGAACACCTGCTGCTCTGCGCTGCACACCAGTTCACCGACGGCGACGTGATGCACTGGTGGCACCCACCGCAAGGTCGAGGGGTGCGCACCCGCTGCTCCGACGATTATCTGTGGCTGCCCCATGGCGCCTGCCGCTACCTGGAGGTCACCGGCGATGCCAGCGTGCTGGACGAGACGGTCGGCTTCATCGAGGGGCGTGCGGTGGCCGCGGAGGAGGAAGGGTACTACGACACGCCTACCCCTTCGACGCAGCGCGACACGCTGTATGCGCACTGCGTCCTGGCGCTTGAACGCGGTTGCCGGCTGCTCGGCGAGCGCGGCCTGCCGTTGATGGGCAGTGGTGATTGGAACGATGGCATGAACCGCGTTGGCGACCAGCAGCGCGGTGAAAGTGTGTGGCTCGGCTTCTTCCTGCATGACACGCTGCATCGCTTCATCGGGGAGGCCAACGCGCGTGGCGATGCCGCCCGTGCGCAGTGGTGCCAACAGCAGGCCGAAAGCCTCCGCCAGAATCTGGAACAGCATGCCTGGGACGGGGAATGGTATCGCCGCGCCTGGTTCGACAGCGGCACCCCGTTGGGCTCGTCACAGAACCAGGAATGTCGCATCGACTCGATCTCCCAGAGCTGGTCGGTGCTGTCAGGCGTTGCCGCACCTGAGCGTGCCACGCAGGCGCTGGATTCGCTTTACACGCATCTGGTGCGAAAGGACGCCCAGCTGATCCAGCTGCTCGATCCGCCATTTGACCAGACCACCGAAGACCCCGGCTACATTCGCGGATACGTGCCTGGCGTGCGCGAGAATGGCGGCCAGTACACCCACGCGGCTGTGTGGGCCGCGATGGCATTCGCACAGCAGGGAGATGCGGTACGTGCGTGGGAGCTGGCGGGCATGATCAACCCGCTCAATCATGCGCTGGACCCGGAGGCGGTGCAGACCTACCGTGTCGAACCCTATGTGCTGGCAGCGGATGTATACGCCGTGTCTCCGCACGTCGGGCGCGGCGGCTGGACGTGGTACACCGGTTCGGCCGGCTGGATGTATCGCCTGCTGGTCGAATCCCTGCTCGGCATACGTCGTGAGGGCAATCGCCTATCGCTTGCGCCCTGCCTGCCCGATCACTGGCCATCATTCGAACTGAGCTACCGCTTCGGCCGCAGCTTCTACGAGTTCGTGGTGACCCGCACTGCGCAGGATCAGCCTACGCTGCATGTGGATGGCATGTTGCAGCCGGACCTTACCGTCCTGCTTCGGGATGACGGCCATCACTACCGTGTTGCGCTTGATCTGGGGGCGGCCACGGGATGAACGTTCGCCCCGAAATCCAGGTGCAGCTTGATGCGCTGGGCGAGATGCTGGTGCACTGGTTGGCGCAGGTGCGACATCCAGCGCAGTTCTGGCCGCAGTTTGAATTGCTGGCTGGGGAGATTCTGGACCAATGCGAGCACGCTGAGAGAGGTAAGGCTCACGCGGCCATCCAGGCCATGCTCAAACGCCACGCCCCGCAGCTTCCTAACTGGCACCAGCGTGACGACAGGTTGCCACCGAGGACGTCAGGAGAGTAGCCACTGTTACTACCCTAGATGATCAGCAGGATGGCTCTGTGACCTTGTCATTCTTACACTAAAAATCCCTCAGAGACGCTTTGCATCCATCATTGATGGCGAGCCCTGATCTCCTTTCCCCCGATGTCCCCTATCGACCAGAAGCGGACATCGCCGTCGCTCGATAACCGCGCTTGCCACGAACAAATCCTGAAGAGAGATTCCGGAGCTAATCCTCGCATGCCTGCCTCGCCGCGGGCTTGGCGCTAAACTCTGCTGCACCTTGCAACCTCATCCAGCGCATACCGGACCAGAGGCGCCAGTTCCGGAGCCTGGTCACAGTCAGCCGCCAGCTTATCAAGCAGTACGACCAGGCCCGCCCCGGAAGGCTGGGACTAAGCCGTCCAGAAGCGGTGCTGTATTTCATTCAGCCACTTCAAACCGTTGAGCTGGGTCGCCATGGATGCGTCTGGATCAGACCAGATCGCCCTTCCGGCAACCGTCAATCCATGAAAAAGCTGGATGCAGAAGCGCTGTGCCCGGTCTTCGCTGAAACCGACTACCTTGTAGCGCACGTAAGTTCCTTCAGGTCAACGACGATCGGGGGGATACTGCGGTCCCAAGGCCCAACAATATCGGTAACCTGCCCCACTGTACGCATGGCGAAGGAGGAAGCATGGCCAACAAGGAAGTTCTCGCCCTGACGCAGGCGGCGCCGGAAGACGTTGATCTGCCCGCCTAAACACCTTTGACTGGCAGGCCGAGGGGTTTTACGCGCGCCATGGCTACGCGGTGCTCGCCCGACTTAGCGACTACCGACCGGCCACGAGCGTGTGTTCATGTGCAAGCGCTTGGCGTGAGCCTTGGGGTACGTGGCACCCATCTGTAGCGTGTGCTCGTTTGATGGAGGTAAGCATGCCAGCGCCACGGGTGATTCTGCGAGTATCTGCTTTCGGCCAGGACCGGACATCTACCCTACCCCTGATAACTACGCCTAATCCATCGGCCCCTAAGGTGCTATGCCAAGTCAGGGCTGGCAGCACGATCTTAGCTGAACGCTCCGCGCACCAGGCTGTTGACCTTAAACAAAGCTTCAACCTTAGAGTTGCCTCGACGCTCGGATCTGCTGCATCCGAGCCCTAACGCGCAGACCTGCTGAGCGGATATCCGCCAGACAGCACGCCACTCTAAGGAGCATGCGATGAACACCCCGATTCAAGCCCGCGATCGTCCCACTGAGATGGTCGCTATTGAGATCACTCAACCTGGCGGCCCCGAAGTACTGAGCCCTACGACCCGTCCTATCCCTTCGCCCAAGGCAAATGAAGTCCTCATCAGAGTGGAAGCTGCTGGTGTGAACGGCCCTGACATCCTGCAGCGCAAGGGGCTCTACAATCCGCCTCTCGGCGCCTCCGACATCCCAGGATTGGAGATTGCGGGTGAAGTGGAGGCTGTGGGCGCCAATGTCATAGATCACGCAGTGGGAGATCGCGTTGCGGCATTGCTGACCGGTGGCGGCTATGCTCAGTACGCGGTGGCTGACGAGCGCGTCACATTTGGAATCCCAAATGGTCTGAGCATGATTGAAGCCGCTGCGCTACCCGAGACGTTCATGACAGTGTGGCTTAATCTGTTCCAGCGAGGGCAGTTCAAGGCTGGTGAATCGGTTCTAATCCACGGCGGCGCTTCAGGTATCGGAACGACCGCAACCATGCTCGCCCGTCAGTTGGGCGCATCTACGATTATCACAACCGTCGCATCGAAGGCCCATCAGGAGGCTAGCCTGCGCCTGGGAGCGGATGTCGCCGTGAATTACCTGGAAGATGACTTCGTTGCTGCGGTAAAGGCTGCGACAGATGGCGCTGGAGTTGACGTGATTCTGGACATCATCGGTGGCGACTATGTGGCCAGAAACTACGAAGCGGCAGCTATGAACGGTAGGATTCTCCAGGTCAGTGTGCTGAAAGGCCCGGCTAAGGAACTCAACCTGTGGCCCATGCTGGCCAAGCGGCTGACGCACTCTGGTTCGACCCTGCGCTCGCGGACCCATGAGGACAAGCAAGGCATTCTTTCCGAGCTGAAGCGGAATGTTTGGCCGCTGATTGCCGAAGGGCGTGTGAACCCTGAAGTCTACAGCGCGTTCCCGCTGGCCAACGCTGCTGACGCGCATAGGTTGATCGATAGCGCAGAACACATCGGCAAGGTTGTCCTTGTAAACCGGTAACGGGCCGCTCGTTGCAGGCCTCACTGCCCTGGCCTTCTTCTACGCTGCGGCCATACCGTGGTTGAAGGCCTCAGGGCTGCAGGTGTTCATGATCTGGTGGAGTGCGAAACCGGAGATGGGGCTCGCCTGCAACAGCGGCTTAAAGCGGTGGTGTTCGTCTCACGGCGGCAGTTGTGCTTCGCTGGATTCAGTGCATTCCCTGCCCTTGCACAGGGTTCATCGTTTCCAGAAGCTCGCATCTTGTGATGGAGAGAGGACTTGCGGACTAACGCCGGGTTCGTTTCGTGGCTGGCGCTTTTCCGACGTCCACTAGTTGGGTCGTCGACAGCACATGTCGGGCGTTGGTTGCGCAGTCCATATCCTGTGGTTTGGCATCGATCTGCTCAATCAGCTCCAACAAGTGCGCCTTGTTCTCTGTGAGTTGGGCCTGCAGCTTATCGATCTCGCTGATCTTTCGCTGGAGTGTTCCGAGCAACGTGCCGTGCTCCCAACTTGCGAGGTCGCTGGGAAGCAGTACGCGCAGCTCATCCAGGCTGAAGCCTGCCTGTTGTCCAGTGGCGATGAGCCTGAGTGCGAGTACTGCATCCTCGGGGTAGCTGCGATAGCCGTTGTCTTGCCGCTCCACCGCCTTCAGCAAGCCGATGCGTTCGTAGAAACGGATTCGCGATGGCGCCAAGCCCGTGCGCTGGGCCAGTTCTCCAATTTTCATGTTAGGGCTGCACCAATTGACAATGGCATTTTACATTAAACATTACTTCAAGGTTAGCCTTGCGTCGTCGCGCTATCAAGTGCAATTTTGAGGAGGCCTTAGCAATGCAGACGATCCTCGGGGCCAATGGCCAGATCGCCACCGAACTCGCCCGGGAACTCCGGCACACCTACACCGGCGAGCTGAGGCTGGTAAGCCGCAGTCCCCGCAAGGTGAACGACACGGATGCTCTGATGGCGGCCAATCTGCTGGACGCCGAGCAAACGCTGAAAGCTGTCAAGGGCAGCAGCATCGTCTACTTCACGGCAGGCCTGCCGCCGGACACGAGAGTGTGGGAGACGCAGTTCCCGACGATGCTGAAGAACACACTGGATGCCTGCCGTGCCGAGGGCGCCAGCTTTGCCTACTTCGACAACACGTACATGTACCCCCAGGACGCACGGCTGCTGACTGAGGACGCGCCTTTCGCGCCAGTAGGTCGCAAAGGCGTCGTGCGCGCAGCCATGGCCTCAATGGTGCTCGAAGAGATGGCACGCGGTGAGATCCCAGTATTGATCGGTCGCGCACCTGAGTTCTATGGTCCCGGCAGGACGCAGAGCTTTACCAACGCACTGATCATTGACAAGCTCCAAGCTGGAAAAAAGCCGCGCGTACCTGTGCGTGATGACACCCTGCGTACGCTGATCTGGACGCCTGATGCGAGTCGCGCTCTTGCCGTCCTGGGTAACACCCCTGATGCTTTTGGCCAGACATGGCATCTGCCGTGTTGTGACGACCGCCCCACCTACAAAGACTTCGTCACAATGGCCAGCCAAGTGTGGGGGCGCGAGCCGTCCTACGGAGTCATCAGCAGGTGGATGCTGGCCGCTGCCGGACTATTCTCCAAACCCGTGCGGGAGATCCAGGAACTGCTGCCGCGCTACGAACAGGACAATATCTTCGACTCCACGAAGTTCAAGCGCAAGTTCCCGGAGTTCCAAGTCACGACGTACAGCCAGGGCTTGGAGCTAATTCGAAAGGACTTCTTCCGTCAGTAGCATGCTCGACGGCCGGCACAGAACCGCTGAACGCCACCTGGCGGATTTTTGTCCGGCCAGGTCGCGATGCTTCCAGCTGCGAGTCCCGTCTGTGAGTACCTGGTGTAGCTCCTCTACTTCACGGCGAAGGCACCCTGCTCTTCCCAAGGGTAAAGGCGATGCCCAATTCAGCGATCTTGCCGAAGGGGGCATGTAGCAGCGCCGGCAGATTCCAACGCCCCTGCACAAACACGCCCTTGGCTTGGCTCATGGAGCGAAAGCCTTCGACACCATGATAGGCGCCCATGCCGCTCGGACCGACGCCGCCAAAGGGCAAGTCGTCTTGTGCCACGTGCAGCAGGGTGTTGTTAATGCCCACGTTGCCCGAAGTCGTGCGCGCCAGCACTTGGGCACAGCCTTGATCCTCGTCACCGAAGTAGTAGAGCGCGAGCGGCCGCGGTCGAGCATTTACGTAGCCGATGGCTTCATCAAGGGAGCTATAGGTGCGCACAGGCAAGACCGGTCCAAAGATCTCCTCCTGCATGAGCAGTGCATCGTCGTCGGGGTTGATGACCAGCGTTGGTGCCAGGATGCGCTCGCGTACCGCTACGTCGTCAGGGCATTGACCGATCTCAAGCACCCGCGCCCCCCGATTGCGTGCGTCATTGATCAGTCCGCGCAGGCGCTGGTAGTGACGTGTGTTGATGATCGTCGTGTAATCGGGACTGTCCAGCCCGTTGGGGTAGAAGCGTCTGACCGTGTTGGTGTACTGATCGATGAATGCTTGCAGATCGCTTTCATGGACCAGAGCATAGTCCGGTGCCACGCAGGTCTGACCGGCATTGGAGAGCTTCCCGAACACCAGGCTTCGTATCGTGCGATCGTTGACGTGACCACGCGCGATGACTGCTGGGCTCTTTCCGCCCAGCTCCAGGGTCACGGGGACCAGGTTGTCGCTGGCAGCGCGCATGACCTTGCGCCCCACTTGCGTGCTGCCAGTGAATAAGAGGTAATCAAATGGCAGTGCGCTGAACTCGGCCCCGACTTCGGGCCCACCTAGTATCACGGCGACCTCATCTTCTGCGAAAGCTTCAGTGAGCACGTCGTGCAGCGCCTGACTGGCCCGTGGCGTGAGCTCCGAGGGCTTGAGCATGGCCCGATTGCCCGCAGCCAATGCAGTGGCCAACGGCACCAGCGTAAGAGACAGAGGGTAATTCCACGGCGCCATTACCCCTACAACTCCCAGCGGTTGGTACTCAACATAGGCGCGACCAGAGCGGTAGGCAAACTGCACGTGGCGGCGTTCACGCTTCATGAAGCGGCGAAGGTTGCTGAGCAGGTAGTCGATGGCCTGGATGATGCAGGCCAACTCCATCAGGTCGGTTTCATGCCTTGAGCGATTACCGAAGTCTGCACTGACGGCATCCTTCAGTGCCTCACGATGTCGCAGCACTGCAGCGCGTAGTCGTTGAAGCCGTGCCTTACGCAAGGAAAGGCTTGGCGCGCCATCTTGCAGGAAGGCAGCGCGCTGTCGACTCAATACGTCAACCATCTCAGTACTTCCTTGAGCGAGCGTCACGGCGATCACTCCTTGGCGAGAGGCTTGGGTGCGTACAGGACGGCTTGGAAATCGGGCACGTACTCATACTTGAGCATCCTTCCCAGCTTCAATGACGAGATGAAGCCTGACAGGCTGCCATCGGTCAGCGTGAGCTTGACGGCATCGCGGCTGGACGTACTGGCTTGGCTCAACTGGCGCGCCGTGGTGTTCCCGATCTGGAGATTTCCTTGCTGGTCAAGATTCGTGAAGTGGTTTGTCACGAAGGTCTCTTTGCTGGAGCCGACATCGAGCTTGCGCGTTTCCAGGGTTACGTCCAGTGCCTGGGTCTGGCTGTCGAAAATGTTGACGACAACGTCCTTGTCGCCTTCGTTGTAATCGATTCGCGTCAGCCACTTGGGCAAGTTGTAGCCAACAACGCCACGGACACGCGCCAGTTCGGTGTCGACCGGCAACTTAAGTACATAGCCCCAGAAGTCATCAGAGAAGGATTGACCCATCAGGGAGAGCGGTCCCCAGCTGGTAGAGCCAGGCTTGCTGGTGACGACGGACAGCCCAATCTCGTTATAGCTATCGTTGTCGCAGTGCTGATAGGAATAGGCGGTCAGCGCGACCACGCCACGTCCGGGCCACACCTGCAAGGGCTGGACCTTCTCCAAGACCTCCGGCGGCATCAGCTCACGTAGCCGGTTCAGATCTGCGGTGAAGATGACAGTGATGCGGCGGTTCTCGTAATAGAAGTTCGGAGACCAGCTCTCAAACCCAATGTTCACTTTTTCCTTGGTGATGCCCTTGAACCAGCTGAGGTCGGTGTCAGGCGCCTCCGCGGCAATGACCGACAGCGGTGGGTTGGACCGATAGCGGTCATACAATCCTCCCTTCACCACGGGAACATCGTGGTCGCCAATCTTGATTAATGTCGTCTCGGCTGCTTGGGCAAATGCTGCGGCAGCCAGCAGGCCGGCGCCAAGGACGGGAGCTAGGGTTGCGGTTTTCATGTTTATTGCCCTGAAGGTGGAGGGGGGGGGGCTTCGAGCATAGGATTGAAGTTAACTTTAAGGTCAATCCCTCTCCTCTCTTCTGGGTCGACTTCGCCCGCGTTCAGGCCGTTCGCCGCCGATCGCGTGATGAGGGCTTAGCGCCAGGAAGCGCTACTGGCGCGTCACAAGGTCGATTTGGGCTTGCGGGAAGCTCTCACGCGATGAGTAGAATCTGATGCCTGCGGCGCTGGATGAGCGTCAAGGAGCTTCATCAGTCTTGCCATGTTATCGGTACACGAGATGCCGTCGGGACGCTGACTGACACCGTCGATGATGCTGATCAGGCGTGCCTCGCTCTGCCGGAGCTGCCGGATCAATTGTCGAATCTCCCCTACTCTCGCGGTCAGTGATTCGACCAAGCCCTCGTGGTCCCACTTTGCCTGGCCAGCCGGCAGGAAATGCCGGATCTGATCCAACGAGAATCCAGCGCGCTGCGCGCTATCGATGATCTGCAGCACGCCGGCGGTCTCGGGCGAGTAAACGCGGTAGCCATTGTTGCCCCGAGGGGCAATGCCGATAAGCCCTTCTGCCTCGTAGAACCGAATCCGCGAAGTGCTGAGGCCCGTCGCCGTGGCCAACTCTCCGATCTTCACTTTCGCCCCCTTGACCTTAAAGTCAGCTTTAAACATACACTCATTTGACCGCCAGCGTGGCAGCGTTCGCGGTGTGGACGGGCAGCCCTTGGCCGGCCATCGCCCAGTTCGCACTCGCGAACTCACAGTCATACCTAACTTGGAGAGCGAGATGAGCTACGTAACGACAAGCGACGGCGTCGAGATCTACTACAAAGACTGGGGCCCGAAGAACGGCAAGGTCATCTACTTTCATCATGGCTGGCCTCTGTCCAGCGATGACTGGGACGCGCAGATGCTCTTCTTCGTGAACAAGGGCTTCCGTGTGGTGGCCCATGATCGGCGCGGGCATGGTCGATCCACGCAGGTATGGGACGGACACGACATGGATCACTATGCCGATGATGTGGCTGCCGTGGTGACCCACCTTGGCGTTCAAGGTGCCATGCATGTCGGCCACTCAACGGGTGGCGGCGAGGTGGTCCGCTACATTGCCCGGCATGGGGAAGACAAAGTGTCCAAGGCGGTCCTGATCAGCGCCGTCCCACCGCTGATGGTCAAGACTGCCGGAAATCCCGAAGGCACCCCCAAGGAAGTCTTCGACGACTTCCAGGCTCAGCTCGCCGCCAACCGTGCAAAGTTCTACTACGACGTCCCTGCAGGGCCGTTCTACGGATACAACCGTCCTGGCGCCGAACCCTCTGATGCCGTGATCTGGAACTGGTGGAGGCAAGGGATGATGGGCGGGGCCAAGGCGCACTACGATGGCATCGTCGCATTCTCGCAGACCGATTTCACTGAGGACCTGAAGAGAATCACGATCCCCGTACTGGTAATCCACGGGGATGACGACCAGGTTGTGCCATATGCCGACTCCGGGCTGCTGTCTGCCAAGCTGGTGAAGAACGGAAAGCTCAACACCTACAAGGGTGCGCCGCACGGCATTCCGACCACGCATGCCGATCAGGTGAACCAGGACCTCCTTGATTTCGTGAACAGCTGAAGCGCTGGGGTGTCGAACACCCGTGCAGTCAGATTGCATACGTGACAGCCGTGTACGCACGGCTGTCGCTTGAAGGGTGCACCTGCCCAATCTTTCCTCCCAGTCACTGCATGCGACATTGCACTTCTGGTGCCTGCAACCGACATGATGGCTGGCGCGCTTCGAGGATGAGCGATGACCAAGCGAGTACTGAACGTCGTTACAAATATTTCCCACTTTGAGGACCCTGCGCACAAGACAGGGCTTTGGTTGTCGGAACTGACGCACGCCTACGACGTGTTTGCTCACCACGGCTACGAACAAGTTCTGGTGAGCCCTCAGGGCGGTCTTTCGCCACTGGAGCCGCGCGCGCTCAAGTGGCCTCTACTGGATCGCTCCGCTCGAAACTGGCTGGAGCGTCCCAATCGGATGTCCCTTCTGGAGGGCACCCTCAGCCCAGCCCAGGTGGATCCATTGATCTTCGATGCGATCTACTTCACCGGCGGGCACGCGGTGATGTGGGACTTCCCAGAGTCGTATCCACTCCAGGAGATCACTCGCATCATCTATGAACGAGGCGGCATTGTTTCGGCGGTCTGTCATGGATACTGCGGCCTTCTCAACACCCGGCTCAGCGGGGGCGAACTCCTCGTCAAGGGGCGGCGAATCACCGGGTTTTCCTGGACAGAGGAAATCCTGGCGGGTGTTTCCAAGGAGATGCCTTACAACGCCCAAGAGGAGATGTCTCGTAGAGGTGCGCTCTACGAAAAGGCAGTTCTACCGTTCGTTCCGAAAGTGGTAGTCGATGGAAGACTTGTTACGGGGCAGAATCCGCAATCGGCCAAGGTGACAGCCAAGGCAGTAGTGGCCGCGCTAGATCGGAACAACTAGTTTTTAAGCCTGTTCTGCATTGGCCGGCTTCGGTGCAGGAGTCGAAGCCTTGGGAGCAAATCTCATGTCGACCATTCCCTTGGATGGACCACCCCAGTACGACCTCGGACTGAGCTCCTTTCCTTCCCAAGAAGCCGGTCCGTCCTACCCCTGATAACGCCCCCTTATCGATAAGACGAGGAACGGAGCCTGGCCGAAACCGGCTTGCGAATCGGTGGCGTGATAAGTTGAACGCATCGGCTGATCCAGGCGCAATCAGTGGCTTCGGTAGGAGACGAAGCGTAGTCGCCGCAGCGAAATCGATGAAACGCTGAGCAAACTACAATTCGTAGTCGAATTGAGCTTGAAGCGCCTCGGCATTCCTACGCTACTTCAGACGATCGAGATCAGGGTGCTGGCACAAGCACGATCGCAATAGCCGATAGGTGCTGTCGCAATGGTGCGCGATGGGTGCGTCCGACGAGGTCGTTGTCATGCAAGGACCGATGCTTTAGCTTCGAGTGCCTGCGACGTCTTCACAGAGGGATGTCCGGAGCAGCGGCCCAGCGCCTTCGCTTTGACCTAAGGAGCCTTTCCAGAAGCCGTTCGCTGTGCCGCCCCATAGCCCTGACCAGATCGTACTCTTCCCTTTGAACGCGACCCTTGTCGCAGAGGCCGATATCCTTCCGTACGCCTAAGCGCAGATGCGTCGGGCAACTCCAAGTCGTACCGGGTTGGTGCAGCGCCCAGTGCGGGGAATAGCTGAACGGGTCACACAGCATCGACTGTCTGTTGGAGCGAGGAACCAGCGATTGTAGTCGTGCAAGGTTCGCAACCCATGCCTCAAAAGAGCTGATGTAGCTAGCTGCCGCTGCGTGCAGATCCGGCAGTCGCATCGGAACCTCGGACCGTGGATGTACTCCCATATCAAATTTCAGCGAGCTTAGTTCCTGGCGCCGCTGAAGAAGCCATAGCGCGTACGCTTGACCGGCGCAGCACAAATGCGGCTTGAGCGTGACGGGACGCCAGCTAAAAGTCCGAGCACGGCCACCACCCACTGACCTCATTGCATGAATGCGACAGCGGGAGTGGCCCCTGAGATAGGTGCGTCTGATCTGACGCGCGACGCACCTGAGAACGTCTTGGTAGGGCCTGATAGCCGCTTCACAGTCGTCAGCAGGGAGCGGAATCACAAGCGGGGTTGCTGGATACTGCCTGAAGGAGGCGGAAGTCGGTGCCAGCGCGTTGCGCACCATAGGATTCGGGGAATGAATGAGTGCGTACCAATACTCGCCTGCGTGGCTATCTGCTCGATCGCCGTCCCAGCATATGGACGTATACCCGCTGCACGCTCTTTGGTATCCGAGGAGAGAGTTGTTGGCATCTTTAAGCCATTGGTGCAATTCATCAAGTTTGCGCGCATATAAAACGCTCTTGCCAGGGCTCAACATCCCTGGTGTCGGGCATTTCAGCAGTGTCTTTCCACAAGCATCGCATGTGAAGCCATGTACCAGAGAGCCTCTCGTGTCCAGCGCGACGCCACAGTGGGGGCAGCCTATCTCTAGGCGCGTCCGATGTAGGGCGCAACGCAAAAATCGCTCATCCTGTTGGTACTGATAGTGGCGCCCAGATTGGACGCAGGTTGGACAGAAACGAAGCGCTTCATCTTCCAACCATCGGCACCTCTCACTCAGGGCGGAGTGAACATCAAAGAGCTGCCGCGCCTCATCGGCGAGCCCATTGTCGGTAGCTCTACCCTCTGATAGATGGGCTTTCGACCGAACTAGCGGCACTCGCCAGTCTCGGCGCACTGGCATCCACTTCAGATCAATGCAGTTGAGCCACTCCAGTGTTTGGATGATGGTCCACGAGGAACAGTAGGCATCTATCAGACTTTGGCTCCAAGCGATCATGGCGACCTCTGTGCCCGACTCCTTCCTGTCGTAGTCGCGGCCAACGCAGCGGGGGTCCTGCTCCGGTAGCCTGAATCAACGATGGCGCGTTCCCAGGTTTCCCGCGGAATCGTCATCCCTTCAACATCGCTGTCCTCACCGTCCTGACCCACCAACATTAGGGTCTCAGCAACCCATTGCATGCTGATTCCCTCGCGATCAACCGCGCCCGCGGACTGAGACCGAAACGCGTCGTACAAATCTGAGGCACAACGGGCTAAGCGAAACCCACTGGTATGGGCGTTGGGCCACAGGTACTGGGTATATGACCAACCTGATCCCCGGGGGTACTCGGTCTCGTCGTCACACGACTTAAGAACCACGCGTAGATCCTCTACATCTTGCAGACTTCTGAACTCGACCAGCTCCGCCATGAACCTGATGGTTAAATCTGGCATCTCGGCCATGAATTGCTGATGCATCGTGCACAACTGGCTCTGGCCGAAGAGGACCACTGTAACCTTTACCTCATGTGTGTTTAGCCAGTTGACGATGCGTTTCAACCAGCCCAAGTCCTTGACGTGCAGGTTCTGCGCTTCGTCAACTACCAAGAAAAGATGTCTGCCAGCAACTGACATTGCATAGAGAGCTCTTAGCAACTGGTCGCGCTTGCCTGCGAGGGATCGGAGCACACGAGGCTCATAGTCGATGACGGAGAGCAGATCTTCGATTAGGGCACCTTCAGCCGCCACGTCTTTGGATGAAGGCTCGTAGATCACAAAGGCCGCTCCCGGGCACTGAATAGGGGCCAGCTTCTGCAGAGCGGAGATGCAAGAGGACTTTCCGCACAGCGGATGCGCCCAGAATGCAATTGAGGAGCGAAATCGCTGTGCCCGGTCAAAGACCAGGCGGGCCACTTCTTTGACTGGAGCGGTGGGAAGTACGGCCGAAGCCATGAGCAATGGATGCCGGTCCCGTAAAGATGGGTAGGTTGCTTGGATGGCGGCAATGCTCTCGTGGATCTCCATAATCGACCTCATCATTTCCCGATGATGGAAAAGTCAATGTTTCTAGACTTACGAACACGGGACGCCAGTGTCTGCGTATCGATACGCCTCACTGCGCGCGTAGGTGACATGTCCGGCGCGTATCCCTTCCTCCCCTCCTCGGCCAGGACAGTCGCAGCGTGCGTGGTTCGCGGCACTCTTGCGCAAGCATCCAAGGCTTTCTGAGCTAGTTCTTGAAGCTCCGAGCCAACGATGTCGGCAAAGGGCTCGTCCCGAGCGCCTTCTATCTTGGATCTGAGCAGCCTTCGGATCTCCAGAGAGTGTTGATGCTGCCACCGCGAACTCAGCGGTACGAGCTCACCGAGCTCCCTTCCATCGCGTGTGTATGCATGGACATGGGAGATGTCGTAGGGATCTGCATGGAGCGTGACCGCCTGCCCGATCAGATCCCAGCGCGTGGCCAAGATAGGCGAGCCGTACTCCACGCTTGCATAGCTAACGCGAGGCAGTCTGCCCTTCTTCTGAGACCCGCGAACGGTGGCGGGCGCCACTTCAACTCGAAGCGGAGGTGTCAGGGTGGGGCGAGGCGGCCCCAGTGGGGCCAGACACCCTGAACCAGGTGCGTAGTACTCAAGCATTTGGTCAGTGGGACTGCTGCCGTAGTTGGCCTCTGTGGGCGTTGAGTTCCAGCGCGCAACGGCCTTAGACGTTTCTTCCATCAGCTTTTCAAGGGTCACCCGATGCCTGACCGCCTGACATTCTGGCTGGTTGCGCCTGGTGTCCGTTGTGCTGTTTCCCGTGGTCGATGGTGACTGATGAAAAACATTCGATGCAATCCAACCAAACACTCGCTCGACAAGCGATCGGCGTCTCGGTCGCCTAATCGCTCCGAAGGAGATTGCAGCGCCAGTCTCCGCCCTGACCCTGTCGGCTACTGTGTCTGATAGGTGTGCGAGCGCGTTGTCTACAAAGAGGGTGCCAAATCCAAGGCGCAATTCTGGAGCGTCAGCCTCTACTGAGAGAGTGGCTTTCAGTGCACGTTGCAGCTCGTTCGAGAGGCACTGTCCGGCGGAAGCATGATCGATGCACCTGAGGAAATCGGAGCTGGAAATTGTCCGGCGGACAACGATGTCCCAGCCCAGAATGAAGTTGGTGAACCTATCGGCGATGACGATAAGCGTCATACGACGGCTGGGAACGTACTTGATTCCCTTTGGAGTACTCACGCCCACGGCAAAGATGATGTCGGCCGTATGCTCGTCAGCCTCTACTATCTCAAATGGGGCCAGGGCAATGGGCCCTTCGGGTTGTCCGCCCGGCCTCCTCGAACGCTGCCTGCACTCTTCGCCGTACTGCAGGGATGCAACCTTCTCGTGGTTCGCAGTGAAGAATTGCTTCACGTACACCCAGATTGCCTCTCTGCCATATCGGCCGACACAAAACGGCCATTCATTCTTGCCCAATCCGGCACGACGACAGAGCTCAAGAAAGATCTGATGTGCCTCCTTGTAGGTGATACGCCCTCGCTTCGCCCCGTCTGGAGTGAGGCCAGAGGCGAGGTACTTGTCTAGGGCGAGCTGCACGCCGGGCTGCGAATCAAGCAATGCTGACAGAGCGCCCGTATAGCCGCCGAATGATTGTTTTGGCATCGCGCTTACGGGCTTGAATCGTGTTGGCGCTTGTGTGCGAAATCCCTTGATGAGGCCGGCCCAACCCGCAATGCGGCCATCGCCCAAGACCGCGACGCATCGATTGAGGTACCGCAAGAGCTCAGTACGCTCTATCCCGAACCGCGAGGCGATCTCGGCAGTTCGGAGGCCATCTAAGTACGCAACCAGGGCTTTCCGTCTTTGCTCAAACAGCGCCAGATCAGCCGGGTCCAACAGACTGGTTTCACAAGCCGGCCATTCACGATAGTTCGCAAGATCTGCCGGAAGCGTTCTCCGGTTGAACTTAATTGGAGTGGTCATGTTCACACCTGAGCAGCCTTGTGTGCACAGACCATGGATGTACATCCATATCCGAGCCAATGGATCTAGCGCGCAGCGCAAGAACCGCAGCTCCTACCACCACCGCTGGGCGCCCTTGGTTAAGGCCTCGTATGACCTCTCCTAAGGTCACCTTCCCGCGTCGCCTAACTACCGATTCGACCTCCCTTGCCAGAGAAGTAAGGTCGGAGCCACGGCACCGGTGAAAAGCAGAGATTGCCGATTGCCAGTTGCGGATCCTCATCTTCGCCTGACCCAGGTCACGTGTACTGAAAGCAGAGACTGAATAGACACAATTCGCGCTCAGCGCTTCGATATTTCGCCTGGCCCTATCCGATCCATCGTCGATCATCCGCGCCTGAATAGAGCCATCCATCAGCGTAGTCAGCGCATCGAGGCAGATTGAGCCACTGTCTAGATGTGCCTGTATCAGTGACTCGCGATACTCTGCGTCACGGACGCTTGCGTCACCTTCGCAATAAAAGAAGAGCTTCATCCTCAGGTCACCACTCAGCGTCACCGAGCACTCAGCTGTAGGAGACTGCAGCGTCCAGAGGTTTGCCGAGTTGCTTGTCCGAGCTTGTCGCACACCTAGTCGGCGTTGCCTGGCCTTGGTCGTAACACTCATTCGCGTGCTCCAAATAGACCCCTCTGCGGCAACAGCGGTCTGGGCACCTACAGAGATGCATTCGGGCTCGGTGGTGCGTCATGGTCAACATGGGCCTGAGTCGCTGCCGAGCGCAGCGTCAGGGAGCGTCGCTGACATGCTTTGGACGCTACTCCCGAAAGGCCGGGGGCGCAACCGATCCTCGAGCCCCGTCAGATTTCCACGCTGAACTAGTAACAGAAATTCCTGCAGTCAGCGGAGGAGTAACACATATACCCCTTGGTGCCCACCTATTCAGCTTGTTAGGGATGGGAGATCTGCATCTATAGACTGTTGAAACGCAAAGACTTAGAGGTAACAGCAATACGTGCTCCATCACTTGGCTCTTGCCTCCCTGCTGGCTCCCCCGACAAGGATGAGATTGCAGCATGGACCTGACCGGCCCTTGGCCCGGTTTCGGATTCCAAGCTGGGCATATGTTCACCCCTGAGGGTCACCAACTGGAGCCCTGCGACATGACCTGATGGTTCCTGACCTGCAACATAGCGCGGGAATGGCGGCTGATGATGGCTGAGGCAAATCCCCGGGCCGCAGCTACACGGAATGCTTCGACCGCGGCGAAATCTAGCGTCATCTACCTAGCCGAAGCGCTCAGAATACGCCGAGAACGATCGTTCGGCGTGCGTGACCCCGGCCCCGGCGCCGAGACCTCCAATGTGGTCTACATGAGTCGTGGGCCGAAACCGCGTCAGCGCGTGTAAAGCGCTTCCGTAGGGGCGCTGCCCCTACACCCCGGCAAACTGGGCTTGCCCTATGTGCTCACTACGGGCTACATCGGCGTAGGTTCGCTGCGATGCCAAAAGCTTCTGTGCTATTAGAGGGAGCTCATAAAGAGTTTCAATCCGTCTGAGGTGAGGCTAACGTGCCTGATCTCGCGGCCTGGTTGATCATGGCTGGTGCGAGCATCAACAAACCCTAAGGAGGACAGCTGTTTCGCCGTGTACCAGGCAGCCTGATTGCCGATATTTAGCTTGCTGGACAGCGCTCCAAGAGGCATGGCGCCATCATATCGGCCTACGCTGTCAATAAGCTCCCATTGGATCTTGGACAGCCCTCCTGGGTACCTGGCTTTGGACTGGTCCATCTCGGTGGGGGCGTCGGTCTGTGAAGATTCGACTGGCAACTGCGAGCGCGCAGAGTTCAACTCTTCCGTAATTGCGTTCTTCTCTTCTATCGACAGTCGGAGTTGCTCTCGAAGACTGTCAATTGTGTTGCTCAGTCTTAGTGTCTCAGCAGTGTTTTGCAGCTCAATGTCCGTGAATTTTTTGCGTAGCGCCTGTGATTCCTCTTGGGTGAGAACGGTCTGATTTTCTACCGTTCGTTTCAAAGTCAATGCTTCCATTCGTCGTCGCAAGGAGTAGCTATACACCCAGTTCGATGGATAGGGGTACAGAAAAACATAGATCAGAGTAGTCGCCACTGGCCCTACCAGCAGATGCCCCCACGCATAGAACTCGTCTTGATAGATCAGCTTTATTAGGTGGATCTTTCTGATGGCCGCATCGCCAGAGAAGATCACCAGCAGGAACTTGTAGTTCCATGCACACCACGATGCCGTGATCGAAGCGCCAAGCGGACTCATAAACCTATCGGAAATGTATTCCCTAATGCCCCTAATTGCATCTTCAAACATGGATGCCTCCCCTCCGTTTGCGCGGAAGTGTACAGCCTAAGGGATTGTGCAACTTGGGCGCCCAGCTAATCGGAATGACACTCGCATGGTCGTGATGCGTCACAATAATCAGAAGCTGGCGGGGTAAGGTGGAGTCTCAGGGAACGTCCCCATGGGGCGTTTCCCGACCTCAACCAGTGCATGTGGTGGCTTGTCAGGCGTGCCAGATGGCGCGGACTGAGCGATGCTGCGAGCTGGGTGATCCTGACTCGACTCCGATTCCTGGCGTGGTGCGCGATACGGGTTGTAGGCCGGGCCATCGCGTGCGATCGCCACGCACACAGGTATCGATATCTTCGCCTTGGTGCCCTGCTCCGTTACGCACGTACAGGTGGTGTCCTGCTCAGTGGTGCCGGAGGCCATGCAATACAGCTCCGGCTGCGATTGCACAGTTCGATCATCGAAGGCGGGGGCAGACCACGGCTGGAACTCCACACGTGGTTTGTGTTTTTGCACGTATTCTTCGCGGGTGAGGGGCCGTGCCGCCGGCATGCCCGCGCCCATTCTCGCAAAGGATGAGATTGCAGCATGATGAAGATATATATATCGTAATCGCACTTCAAGACGCTATTACTTCATTTGGGCGCGCATCTTGGCAGGCGTATTCCGTCGTCAAGCTTGATGTCTGTCTTTGTCTGCTGAAGACATATCATGCAATCGTTATTCTTCCAATAGGAGAGGCGCTGTATCTAAAAGTCAAGATGCGATAGGCTTTAGCGAGAGCCCTGGTTTATGCTATTGAGCGTAAGTTGATTCAATTGGCCAAGAGAAGATCAATGGAAGATGGAGGCAGTAATAAAATCTGGCAGAAGGGTGATTCCTGCGGCGCTACCGACTCGGAGAGATATCTGTCCGTACTCGCTCGCCGCGCATTTCTCAACTTCTGGAGTTACTCAAATCCTTACACCAATGAAAGTGGCGGAAGAGAGCTTTGCGACTTTCTCGTTGTGTTTGGAAATAGTGTTGTTATTTTTTCTGACAAAAATTGCAAGTTCCCAAGTGGCGGGATGGAAGTCGCGTGGCCACGCTGGTATCGAAGCGCAGTAGAGAAATCGGTAAATCAACTAAGGGGTGCCGCTTCATTTATTGATAGGTTTCCAGACAGAATTTATCTTGATGCGGAATGCAAACAGCCGCTGCCGATCCCAATTCCGCCGATGGAAGTGCGCAAGGTCCACTTAGTGGCTGTTACTCGAGGCTCGGCAGATGCATGCAAGAAGTACTTTGGTCATGGTAGCTCAAGCAGTCTTGTCATCAATACCGCAATTGAGGGGCGGGAGCATGAAAAGAATCCATTCATGGTTGGATGGCCCTTAAAAGGGAGGAGGTTTGTTCATGTCCTGGATGAGCTTACACTTGATGTCGTACTCAATGAGCTTGATAGTGCTACCGACTTCATTGAATATCTCGAAAAAAAGGAGGCGTATTTATCCAGCGAGGGGTTTAGTTTCTTCTTTACCGGGGAGGAAGACCTTCTTGCGGATTATATTTTGAACCCAATGCCAAATCTCATGGGATTTTCATTTGCGCCACTCCCTGAGGACGGCTCATTTGAAAGGCGCGGCTTGGTGGTGGGGCAAGAGGGGCGCTGGATCCAGCTTTGCGCGTCAAATGAATACAAGATACATAAGAAGAGTTTAGAGATTAGCTACGAGTGGGATAAGCTTATAGAGCATCAAACGACGCATATCTCACGGAACACAGCGGGCGTTGTTGCGAAGTGGGGCTCGGTGACCGACATCGCCGCGCATGAGGCGGTATTGCGAGCAATGGCTGAAGAGTCTCGCCTTTCTAGAAAGGAGCTCGCCAAGGCGCATCAGTCAATTCTAATGCGAAAATTTGATGGGGATAGATTGTCTGCGATAGTGTCACTTCCCCACCGGCCAGATCGAGCTTACGTGCTTATGGTCCTGAAGCGGCCAGATGACATGGATTACGATCTATATCGGGAGTTTCGCAGAAACTCACTTGTTGGACTCTGCAGGGCAAGTCGCCTTAGGCTATCCGGAATCAAAGAAATTGTCGGAATCGCATCGGAGCAGTCAGATTCCTCAGGGGTCACGCAGGACTTTATTCTCATGAAATTTAGGGATGAGCTTGACAGTGACGGGAAGGTGAGGGAGATCTCGGACCTCAGGGCGGCGGGAATTTGGAAGGACGAGTGGGTATGCGCATAGCCAAAGCATGCAGGATTTCCCTCAAGGCGAATGGGGTATAACAACTAGTTTATCAGCTGGTACTTTGCTTGCAGCTCGGTAGTGTGATCCGGATTGAGCTGTGGATTTGTGGCGCCAAGACCTATCCCGCATTGGCGCCGCCCCTGTGCTGTGGCTGGAGTTTGAAGGCTTGATGCCAGCCTCGCTAAGCAGTGACGCTTCAGTACCCAGAAGGATGAGCCGGGATGCATGCCAATATTGGAAACGGATTCCTCGACGTCAGTCATCTAGGGGCAGCGTCGCCTAATCCTCCACGATCTCAATGTGCGCCCCTTGCGGAGCTGGTTACAATCTAGCTCGCCCTGTCGCATTCGCCTCGCTCACAGCATCGCCGGGCAGATGCCGACACTCTTCAGTCTTGCACCACCGACATCGCCGACAGCCTTGCGGCGCAACGCTCCAGCATCATTGCGCCATATGCAACGACTCTGAAAATGTTGAAAGTGGTGACGTCATCGGCCTTACTGCATTGGCATCGCACGCAACCGGGCGTATTCCTTTTCGCGCCGCCAATACATCGGTGGTCGGGGCTCGAAATCCCGGTAACGCGACTGTAGTTTGCGCTTGCCAGTCGGCACCACGCTTTGTGGTGCCGGCTGGCAATCCGTCGGCCGGCTATGGCGGGCGGTGCGTGGGGGCCTCGTGCCCACCGGGCCTAGTCGCGTACCGGATTTCGAGCCACGCATCGTCCGCCACCTTTATCGGTGGCGGCTTCTGCATGCACGCAAGGAGCCCAGCCATGACCCAGCCCCACTCCCCTGCCCCGCACCCCATCCACGACGTGCCTGCGAATGGCCCTGCGCTGGACCCGAACACCCTCATCGCCCTGCTGCACAGCATCGGCGCCGGCGCCGCCTCCGATGGCCAGCCCTGGCCAGAACGCCATCAGATGCCAGGCCGACGCATCGCCCTGGCGGACACCGACTGCTCGCTGGCGGGTCTTCGGGTGGTGCTGGAGATCCTGCTGGCCGCACAGCGTGCCCGCGAGAACGGCGAGCTGGAGCAGTACGTTGGCCCGCGCGTGATGGAGGGGCTGATCATGGCCGGAATCGGCCTTACCGCACACGCCAGTACCCGACTGCATCCGGAGGGTTGAGTGGCCTGGTGGCGCTGGGCGGCCACCGCGCTCTGTCTTGTGGTGGTGGTTGCGGCACAGACGCTGTGGCCGGCGCCGCCGGTGCACTCGCCTGTCGCGTTCCAAAGCATCACCGACCATCGATTCTCACAACTGCGGCGCCAAGCCGTGCAGTTCGTGGAGGCTCGACCACGACAGGGCTTCCAGTTCGTCGAGCGGCATCAAAACGCCGGATTCCAGATTCACTGTGGAGGCGTTCCAGTGCTGTGGCTGGAGAGGCGCTCGCACCATCTGCTGTTGCAGGCCTCACTGGACGCGAAGCAGCGGGCGCCCGCCGTTGTGTGGTTGCGGGCGCTCCTTCAATGGCAGTTGGAGCCGTTGGATTACCTGGAGCAGGTACTGGCTGGCGTGCCGGAACCTGTTCTGTTGGATCGGGTGCTGCAGATTCTTGCCAGTGATGTGCCTGATGGGGCGCGATGTGGCGTGCCGTAGTCGAGCATGGCCCGACCCTACAGGGCTGCGGGCAGCAAGGGTTCGGGCTCCAGCCCTGCCGCTCGTCACCTGCGCGACAGGCATTGGCCCAGTGATCATGCAAGTCACCTCCCGGCATCGATCCAGCCCGCATCGCGCGCACGCGCAAGATCTTCTGGCGTATCGATATCCAGGCCTAGTTCCGGTGCCTGTAGGACATGCACCGTATCGACAGGAAGTTGCCGCAGGCGCGCTCCGAAGCCGCGGTCACCGCTTGCACCCACCTGATTGAACCATGCGCGCGGCACCACTGCAGGAATGCCAAGCGCGTGTCCATGACGGGTACCCGCGCACCCTGACGCCGAGGCGCGGGCACCCGAAAGCAGCGCCTGCAGATGGGAGCGCTCGATTGCGGGCTGGTCGCATGCCACGATCATCACCTCAGTCACGGTGGGCAGCAGGTGTGCGCCGGCAACCTGCAGACTGCTCGCCAGGCCGCGTTCCCAGTCGCGGTTGGTTACCGGAGTGGCGTCCAGCCCGGTAATGCTGGATGTCACGGCCTGTGCGTTCGCGCCCACCACGACCAGCACCTGCGCTGGCGCGAGCTCCAGCGCCAACTGCACCACGCGATGTACCAGGGTTTCGCCCTGCCGGGTTAGAAGCTGCTTGGGCTGGCCAAGTCGGGTGCTCCCGCCGGCAGCCAGCACGACGACCGCTTGCGCGTCAGTCACGTGCCGTGCGCGCTTCGCCATTGCTGCAGCTGCGCGGCGATGCTGAGCGAAATCGCCTCTGGCCCTCGCCCGCCGATGTTCAGGCCGACCGGTGATCGAAGTCTCGGGGACAGGCGGTGGCGCTGATCCGGTGTCAGCAGCTTGAACAGGTCCTCGCGCCTTCGCCGCGGACCCAGCAGTCCAATGAACGCAACTTTGGTATCAGCCAGGGCCACCAGCGCCTCCCGGTCCAGTTCGAAATCGTGATGCATCACCAGTGCCGCGTCGCACGGGTCGCCATGAAGGGCCTCGGCCGGGCTGGTCTGAAGATGCGCATCCGCGCACTGCCCGGCTGAGGCCCAGCGCGCTCTCCGTTCGGCCACGCTGACCCGCCACCCCAGGCTCCGCAGCAACGGAACCAGGAAGGGCGTTTCGGGACCGCCCCCCAACACCAGAGCCCGCGGAAGACGGGGCAACGGCAAATGCCATGCGCCCTCGCCAAAGGGCTGCGCACCATGCATCGGATCCAGCTGCCACGCCTGCTCGCGATGGCCGGCACGGAAAACGACCTGGCCCGACGTGCGAAGGTCGCGCCGGAGTGACACGCCCTCGCGCAGCCAAGCCTCGATGACGGCGTCGATGCCGGACATGGCACGCAATGGCAGGAGCGCAATCCGAAGCCGGCCGCGGCAGCCGAGCGCGGACCCGCTCAACAGGTCGTCGTCACTGCGGGTGTCGATCTCGATCCAGTCGACCCGCCCTGCCGCGCTCACCTGCTCCGCGCGTCGCGCGAGCTCCGGCTCCAAGCATCCGCCGCTCAGCCAGCCGACCTGGCTGCCGTTGCAGAACAGCACCATGTCGCCGGCACCGGCGTAGGTGGAGCCATCGGTTTCCAGCACCAGCGCGAGCACGGCGTGCTCCCCCGCGCGCACGCGCGTCAAGGCCGTCTCGAGTACGCCGCGCGGGCTACCTTCGGCGAGGAAGCCCGGCGCTGCGGACAGGTCCTCGGCAAGATCGCCGGGCTCCCCTCCGCCCGCGACGGAGGCCTCCAGAGTGGTCGAGGCTACGGGTCGGTCCATGCGCAAGGGTCAGCCCACGTCGGGCAAGCCGGGCAGCAGCTTGTCCAGGGTAATGGGATAGTTGCGCACGCGCACGCCGGTTGCGTTGTAGACCGCATTGGCGATCGCGGCGCCGACCCCACAGATGCCCAGTTCACCCACACCCTTGGCCTTCATCGGCGAGATCACCGGATCCAGCGTGTCGAGGAAGACCACTTCCTGGTACGGGATGTCGGCATGCACGGGAACCTCGTAGCCGGCCAGGTCGTGGTTGATGAACAAGCCCAGCCGTTTGTCGACCACCAGCTCCTCCATCAGGGTCGCGCCCGCACCCATCACCATCCCGCCGATGACCTGGCTGCGTGCAGACAGCGGATTGAGGATCCGGCCGCCATCGCATACGGCAAGCATGCGGCGGATGCGCGTCTCTCCAGTGTAGGCATGCACGGCAACCTCGCAGAAATGCCCTGCATAGGTGCCGACGTCGTAGCCTTGCTTGAAGTCGCCGAAGGCAATGCCGTCCTCCGCCGACAGTGTGCCCGCCTCCGTCAGCTTGATGGTCCGCCCACCCGCCTGGATGAGGCCATTGGCGAAGTCTGCGGTGTCGCCGTCGAAGCCCAGTTTCTCGCCCACCTTGCGGCGCAGGCTGACGCACGCCGCGTACACGCCTGCGGTGGAGCTTGCCGCGCCCCACTGGCCGCCGGAACCGGCGGAGGCGGGATGACGGGAGTCGCCGAGGGTCACCTGGACCCGGTCCAGCGGCACGCCCATGGTCTCGGCTGCCGTCTGCGCGATGATCGTGTAGGAGCCGGTGCCGATGTCGGTCATGTCGGTCTCGACAATCACTCCGCCCTGGCCGTCAAGCCGGACCCGCGCCGCCGACTTCATCGTCGGTGCGCCGCGATAGCCCGCGGACACGCCCATGCCGACCAGCCAGTCCCCTTCCCTAACCTGCGCCGGCCTGGGGTTGCGCTTGTTCCAGTTGAAGCGCTCCGCGCCTTCGCGCAGGCAGCGCACCAGGTTGCGGTCGGAGAACTTCTTGGACGGATCGCCGGGCACGACCTCGGGCTCGTTGAGGATGCGGAACGCGATCGGGTCGAGGCCCAGCTTCTCGGCCATTTCGTCCATCGCCACTTCCAGCGCCATGTGGCCCGGTGCTTCGCCCGGTGCGCGCATCGCATTGCCTTCGGGCATGTCGAGCGTGGCGATGTAGTTGGCCACCAGGCGGTTGGCGCCTGCATAGAGCTTGGGCGTCTGCAGGGTGCCGTTTTCGCCATCCTCGCCGTTGATGTTGCCCGACCAGTTCTCATGGGCGATGGCAGAGATCCGGCCATCCTTTCCGCAGCCGATCCGTACGCGCTGGAGGGTGGCGTGCCGGTGCGTGGTGTTGTTGGGCATCAACGGGCGTTGCAGCGCGATCTTCACCGGCCGCCCGACCTGCTTGGCCGCCAGCGCGGCCAGCACCGCGTCGGCACGGATGAACAGCTTGCCGCCGAAGCCGCCGCCGATATAGGGCGAGTCCACACGCACCTTGGCAGGATCGATGCCGAGGATCGCCGCCATGCCCTGCCTGGCCCAGTCGATCATCTGGTTCGCCGTCCACAGCGTGAGCGTGTCACCCTCCCAGGCGGCGATGGTGGCGTGCGGCTCCATCATCGAATGACTTTCGTCGGAGGTGTGGTAAGTCTCGTCGAGCTTGACCGCGGCGCTCGCGTAGGCAGTGTCGAAATCGCCCAGCGCCTGCCGGTCGGGCTTGCCGTCACGCCCCTTTGCCAGCGGCGCGGACGGTGCCAGGGCCGGGAAATCGAAGCGGCCCTTGCTGCGCTCGTAGCGGGTGCGGATCAGCGCTGCGGCGGCGCGGGCCTGCTCGAAGGTCTCTGCCACCACGCAGGCGATGGCCTGGTGGTAGTGGGCCACTTCGGGTCCGCCGAACAGCGGCGCATTGTTCCAGTTCGATGTGCCGACCGGCTTGGTTTCCGGTGCGGTGATGACCGCCAGTACGCCGGGCGCGGCACGTGCGCGGGACGCATCCATCGAAATGATGCGCCCTTTGCCGATGCCCGCGCCGACGATGTAGCCGTAGGCCTGGTTCGGCGCCACGTCATGGCGCTCGTAGGCATAGGGAGCGGTGCCGGTGGTCTTGCGTGGACCGTCGATGCGCGGCGTCGACTTGCCGACGACCTTGGCCTTGTCGAACAGGTTGTCGCCGGCGGGGGCGTTGAATTCAAGGGGCATCAGCGCTCTCCTTCCACCAGCACCGCTGCGAGGGTGCGCTCTGCGAGCGCGATCTTGAACGCGTTCTCCGGCGTCGGACGGGCACCGGCGAACACCTGCCGGGTCGCGGCCTTCACGCCGTCGCGCAGCAGGGGTTCGGCTGCCTCGACGCGCCACGGCTTCGGCGCGACCCCACCGAAGGCGAACCGCGCCGAGCCGTCACGCTGCACGACCGCGGCGACCGACACCAGTGCGAACGCATAGGACGCGCGGTCCCGTACCTTGTGGTACACGTGCCGACCGCCCAGGGGCTCCGGCAGCGTGACGTGGGTGATCAGCTCACCGCGCTGCAGCACGTTGTCCTGCTGCGGCCTGTCGCCGGGGGAGCGATGGAAATCGGCAATCGGGATGCTGCGCGTACTGCCGTCACCCCTGACGGTCTGGATCGAGGCGTCCAGCACCCGCAGGGCCACCGCCATGTCGCCCGGATAGGTCGCGATGCAGCTGTCCGAGGTGCCGATCACGCCCATCTGCCGGGAGAACCCCTCGAGTGCGCCGCAGCCGGAACCGGGCAGGCGCTTGTTGCAGGGCAGATTGGGGTCGTAGAAATACGGGCAGCGCGTGCGCTGCAGCAGGTTGCCGCCGGTGGTGGCTTTGTTGCGCAACTGCCCGGAGGCGCCTGCCACGATCGCGCGGGTCAGCACCGCGTAGTCGCGGCGCACGCGCTCATGCGAGGCCAGCGCGGTATTGGTGACAAGCGTGCCGATGCGTAGGCCGCCCTCGTCGGTGGGTTCGATCCTGTCCAGGCCGATGTCCTGCACATCGACCAGGTGCGCTGGCGTCTCGACCTCCAGCTTCATCAGGTCGAGCAGGTTGGTCCCTCCGGCCAGGAACTTCGCGCCCTCGGTACCGGCGACGGCCTTGGCGGCCTCGGCCGGAGATTTCGCGCGTTCGTAACTGAAGGCCCTCATGAGCGTCTCCCTGCAGAGGTCACGCCAGCGACCTCTGCCATCGCCTCGGCAATGTTGGAATAGGCGCCGCAGCGGCAGAGGTTGCCGCTCATGCGTTCGCGCATTTCCATGTTGGTGGCCCGGGGCCGTGCGCTGACGTCCGCCTGTACATGGCTGGGGACACCCCGCTTGATCTCGTCCAGTACCGCCACCGCCGAGCAGATCTGCCCCGGCGTGCAATACCCGCACTGGTAGCCATCATGCTTGATGAAGGCGGCCTGCATCGGATGCAGGTCATCGGGGGTTCCGAGGCCTTCGATGGTGGTGATGGCATCGCCCTGGTGCTGCACCGCCAGGCTGAGGCAGGCATTGATGCGCTCACCGTTGACCAGCACGGTACAGGCACCGCATTGACCGTGGTCGCAGCCTTTTTTCGTTCCGGTCAGCTTCAGATGTTCGCGCAGGGCATCGAGCAGCGTGGTCCGGGTGTCCAGTTCAAGTTCCCGCCGCTTGCCGTTGACGGTCAATGCCACCGTGCTGATGACCGGCGGCCTGGGCGGCGGGGGCGTCGCCAGTTCGGCGGCGAGCGATGATGCCCCCGGTGCGGCGGACATCGCCACGGTCGTGACGCCGCCGGCGATCACCTGGCGACGCGTCAACTTCATTCCTTCATCACAACTTGGCACAGTGACCTCCTGGCGTTCGGGGAAATCCCCGTGGCTGGATGGACGCGCTCACACTACCGAAGGGCCACTATGCCCATCTGCGGGGTACAGACCTGTGAAGTCGGCGAAATGTACGAACATGATGCAGCACGCCCGAAGAAATCGGCTGCATCCAGCCACAGCGCGGCACTCTTGAGCCATGCGTATGCCTCACTGGATGACTCACAGTCCTGTTTGTCCCTCAGCATGAGGAACATGATGGCCCGACGCTACAAAGGCGTTTGCTGGGAGGGCTCGGGTTCGTGGATGGAGCCCTCCAACAAGGCAACGTAGGTATCAAGCCTGGTGCGAAGGCCGATCAGCATCCAGCCCAGCAGGTACAGCAGCACCATGGCGAAGATCAGTAGTGCACCCAGCGGGCCAACATCGAAAGCGCCCGCCCAGTCGCCCCATTTCCATCCGCGGAACTGCAGGTAGAGGGCAATCAACAGTGGGAATGGTCCCAGCCGCTGCAGGCCGCCATACATCATGCCCATGCGCTCCATCATGTTTGTGCGCAAGGTGCTGACGAACTTGAGTCGCCGCTCGCGCTGGACGCGCGGGAATCCGCGAAGCTCGGTCACCACCGCTTGCCAGTGAGCGAAGTCTTCATCCATCTCCCGGGCGTGCGAGAGCCGCGGCTGGCTGAACTGGCGAATGCCCCTGCGGGCGGCCAGGACGCCACCGACAATGAACCCTCCTATTTCGATTGCCAGGCAGGCAACAACCACCTGGAGCACTACGCCAAGAGGCAGCCATCGATCCGGAAGCTGACCCATGAGAATGCCGATGATCGCCGCACCCAAGCCGATGCGAAACGCCCACGTCTCCACCCTGCCCGCCTTGGGGTAGATGCTGTGCTCAACCAGTCCCTGCACCCGCTGGTAGAGCCAGTGGAATGTCAGTTCCTGCGAATCGGTCTTTGCCGGCGGATCGAATCCGCCCCCTGCCTGCATGTCCATTGCGCCCCCTGCCCCGGCCGGCGCAGACGCCGGCCACCCCATCGTACCTGAGCGCGCTTGGGATGGCGCCCAAGCGGAAATCACATACCCAGCTCCGACAACCCCGGGTGATCATCCGGGCGACGCCCCAGCGGCCAATGGAATTTGCGGTCGCTTTCCTTGATCGGTAAGTCGTTGATGCTCGAGAAGCGGCGCTGCATCAGGCCGTCCTCTCCGAACTCCCAGTTTTCGTTGCCATAGGAACGGAACCAGTTGCCGGAATCGTCGTGCCATTCGTAGGCGTAACGGACAGCAATACGGTTTTCGGTAAAGGCCCAGAGCTCCTTGATCAGGCGGTAGTCGAGCTCCTTGTTCCATTTGCGTGCCAGGAACTGCCGGGCTTCTTCCCGGCCGTTGGTGAACTCGGCGCGGTTACGCCACTGGGTGTCGAGCGAATAGGCAAGCGACACCTTGTCGGCATCGCGGGAGTTCCAGCCATCCTCGGCAAGGCGCACCTTCTGCGTGGCCGATTCAAGGGTGAACGGAGGAAGCGGTGGACGGGTCTGTTCAGCGGACATGGGGAAACCTCCAATCGAAATGGATACACGGGTTGCTTCAACGGATCTGGGGTACCCAGGCGCTAACGCTTGGCTTGTTCCAATAACAGCTTCGCGACATCCTTCGCGGTGTCTGCGGCGTCGTAATCACCCATCACGCGCGACAGGGTGATGGCGCCTTCCATCAGGACCAGCAGCTGACGGGCCAGGTCCGCCGGCTGCTCCACCTCCAGTTGCCCGGTAAGTTCCAGCGTGTAATCGAGCAGCTTCTGCTTGTGGTTCCGCGCGATCTCCCGGATCGGATCGGCAGGGTCGCCGACCTCGCCCGCGGTATTGATGAACGCACAACCGCGATAGCCCTCGGACTGGAACCACCCCTTGAGCACGGTGAACATGCCGAGGATGCGTGCTTCCGGGGTATCAGCCTTGTCGCACTCCTGCCGGAACCAGGCCAGCCAACGCACATCGCGCGCCCTCAGCGCGGCAGCGGCCACGTCGTCCTTGTTCTCGAAGTGGCGGTAAATGCTCTTCCGCGCCACGCCGGAGGTCTTCACCAGGAGGTCCATGCCGGTGGCGTGGATCCCGTTCTGGTAGATCAGCGCCTCGGCCGTGGCCAGGATCTTCTGGTGGGTATCGGTGATGGCCTTGCTCATGGCCAAAAGGTAGAACGGTCGTTCTACCCTGTCAACAGGCGATGGCAAGTGGTCCGCACGCGCACATGCGTGCAAGACGATCTATCAAGAAATACGGACAGTACATCACCCGGACGCCTGATTACGGGCGCAAAGTACGCCTCACCACCCACCCATGAGAGTTCCCGCATGAACACCTTCGCCCGTACCCTGGCCGTTGCCGCCCTCGCCCTCTCGGTCCAGGCCAGCCTGTCCGCGCAGGCCGCCGAACCGGCCAAGCCGGCTGCAGTCACCAGCATCGCGCGCACCGCCAGCTACATCACCACCGCCGATGGCGTGCAGCTGTACTACAAGGACTGGGGCCCGAAAGACGGTCCGGTCGTGACCTTCAGCCACGGCTGGCCGCTGAACTCGGACAGCTGGGAATCGCAGATGCTCTTCCTGGCCGATCATGGCTACCGCGTGATCGCGCATGACCGTCGTGGCCACGGTCGTTCCAGCCAGCCGTGGGACGGCAACGACATGGATCATTACGCCGATGACCTGGCCACGGTGATCAATACGCTGGACCTGCACGATGTGACCCTGGTGGGCTTCTCCACCGGTGGCGGCGAAGTGGCCCGCTACATCGGCCGGCATGGCACCGGGCGGGTGAAGAAGGCCGTGCTGATCAGCTCGGTACCGCCGTTCATGCTGAAGACCGCCGACAACCCGAACGGCCTGCCGATCGAAGTGTTCGATGGCATCCGCAAGGCACAGATGGATAACCGCGCGCAGCTCTACAAGGACATCCCGTCGGGCCCGTTCTACGGCTTCAACCGCCCGGGCGCGAAGGTGTCGCAGGGGCTGATCGATGCGTGGTGGGCGCAGGGCATGCAGGGCGGCCACAAGAACACCTACGATTCGATCGCCGCGTTCTCGGCCACCGATTTCCGCGCGGACCTGAAGAAGTTCGATGTGCCCACGCTGGTGATCCACGGTGACGACGACCAGATCGTGCCGATCGATATCTCAGGCCGCCAATCGGCAAAGCTCATCAAGGGCGCCAGGTTGATCGTCTACCCGGGTGCGCCGCATGGCCTGACCGACACCCACAAGGACAAGGTCAACCAGGATCTGCTGACGTTCCTGCAGGAAAAGTGAGTGGCCGGGGCTCCGTTGTGATGGCGGAGCCCTTCCTGCCCAGAAACAGGGCCGGCGCCGGATGAGCGCCGGCTGCCACGTCAGCGCACGATTGCGGCCGTGGGATTTCAGGCCAACGATGGAGCGCGTTCCGCACTTTGATGAAGGGTTAACCTCCAACGGAGGACACTGCGCCCTCACGGCTCTTCTCCGGCGCAGAATCCTTTGCTCCCGTGTCCAGCCTTAGACGACACGGCCATGCATCCTCCCAATGCCTTCCGGATCCACGCGATCCAGCCCCTTCTTGCGCGCAATGGCGCAATCGTTCGCCTTGATCAGTTGCGATCTACCTGCAAGAGTTGCGGCCTGCGCTCGTCAATGAGCGAGAACGCCGGCATTCAGACAAGCCCATTGGGCACGACGCTCACTTGCCCCGCATGCGGTGCCACGGGGCTGATGGACGAGGTGGAGATATGGCACCACTGGCTCGAACAATGCCGCCGTGAACGGATGCTGGCGCTCTTTGATCCAAAGCCTGACGAACCTCTGGAACCAGACACTCCGGAATGACGAGCGCGTTCCGGGCGCTTGCGGACGCAGCGCCAGCTACGCGCCTCAACCGTCGCCCGGGTGCCGGCCCGCCAGGCTGCCCATCGTGAAGGCGTAGCCGGCTTCCTCCAGCAGCGTTCTCATGCGTAGCTCCACGCGCCTGGGTGAAAGCAGGCTGTTGGGCGCGTACAGGGCATAGACATAGCCGGCGCCGTCGATGATTTCGCGGCGCACGGCGCAGTCGCTGGATTCAGCTGCCTCGGACCACACAGACATCAACCGGGCAGGACTGATGGACTGCCCGTTGCGAAGACGAAAGAACAGCCAGCGGACTCCCAGGGACGGGGCTGGATTCAACTTAGCCACTGCGAGCCTCCAATGCGCCGGAAAAGATCCCTGAGAACCTCAGGATCCAATCGTGGATGCTCGTCTTTCGAAGATCGCGGAAGGTCGATGCGCGCAGCACCCTTCACCAGTGCAGGCAGATCGGACTGAAGGTCGATCCACCATCCCGCGGGCAGACGGAGGCCCGTGCCCGTTCTATCGTAGATGCAGATCGTAAAATTCATCGCGTTGCTCCTGAATGACCCGAGCATACGCTTGCGCAATGTCAGGTCCGGATGCGACGCCTAGGGAGATGTCGCGTCGACGCGCTTTGCGCATTCGAATACGTGTGCTTCGTCCTGCTGGACCCTGCGGAATGATTCAAGCCAGCTGAATGCTGCGCCGCGATTGTGAATCATGTCGCCGAGCCTTCCGGTCAGGCATCGTGCGCATTCCATCCCGCCAGGGCTGGGTGCGTGGCAGCAACGGCATTGCGCCATCGTCGTGGTTCTCTCCGGACGACATTGGTACATGATCTTGGTCATCAGGCTGATCGCCTGGCTTTGCGAGGACATGCCCGCTCCCTGTCTACCGCGGAAGCAGCCGCGCGGCGCGCGGCTCCTCCTGTTCCTCAGCGGCGCGTATCGCCGCCGAGACCGCCCTTCTTTTCGTCCGCTGGCTTCGGGCTCTCGCGATCCTTGTTGTCCTGCTGCTGTTGCTGCCCTTGCTTGCCGGGCTCCTTCCCGCCAGGCTCGCTCCCCTCGACCTGCCCCTGCTGCGCGGGCTGTTCTGTTTCAGCGGAAGCGCTGGAGCGGTCGTTCCTGTTCTGTTCGGGGACGCTGTTCATTTCGATTCTCCGTCGCAGCAAGTCTGCTGCCAATTGACAGTGGGCCTGGCGCCGTTACGGGAGCGTACCGGGAAGCGCGCTGGATGAACGACTGTCATGAACAGGCTCCCGGCAACAAGCGTGTACAGTGAGGCTCCGAACGTGGGGAACACCATGATCCATGGAAGAAGCAAGCACATTGTGGACGTAGAGCGTGAACTGGCCCACTGGAAGGCCGCGTTCAACCTGGGCACCCTGCCCGCGATGAGCTTCCGATATGAAGTAGCGCCGGTTGTCCGGCTTGCCTGCGATATCTATGTGAGAGATCCGCACGGCACCCGGTCGGCATGGATCGACGATCTGCAGGACAGGCTTGCGAAGCGATCGAGCCTGCGCGGCCATCCTGGCGCAGCGGAGATTGCCGATCGGTGCTGGTCCCTGCTTGGCTGCGCTTAGGCGCGGCTGGCTGCGTGATTCCGCTCGCGCATCAACTCATCATTCAGTACGTGGACAATGGACATCACCGCGTCGGCAAGTCCACGAGAATCGCTGATGGATCCGTAGAAGTAGATCCTGGCGCCTTCAATGCGAACATCCGCCAGCTGGAGCTGGGACGCCAGGGCCCTGCACTTGATGAGGAACATCTCTGTCCAGCGAGCGCCGGGCGCCAGATCCAGCAGCGCGGTGATGGCTTCGTCGGTGGATGCGTCTACACGCTCATGCAACAACGGGACATCGAAGCCGACGATTCTTGGGAGCATGGAAGCGTTCACCTGACCATCCTCTCGCTGATGGGCGCTGCGAGTACTCCCACAGTACAACAGAATGCGTCCAGCCCCAGATGAGATGGCGTCAGCTGGCCTGTCCCAGCTCGCGCGCAAGAAACGGCGCCGTCCTGCTGCCCTTGGCGCGGGCCACCTGTTGCGGCGTGCCCTTCGCCACGATGGTGCCGCCCGCACCGCCTGCACCTGGCCCGACATCAATCACCCAATCTGCCTGTGCGACCGAACGCATGTCGTGTTCGATCATCACCACGGTGTTGCCTGCCTCCACCAGTCGTTGCAGCTGCGCCAGCAACCTGTCCGCGTCAGATGCATGCAGGCCGGTGGTGGGCTCATCCAGCACATACAGCGTGCGCCCGCGCTGGCTGCGCTGCAGCTCGGTCGCCAGCTTGATGCGCTGTGCTTCACCGCCTGAAAGCTCCGTGGCCGGCTGCCCCAGCCGCAGGTAGCCCAGACCTATTTCCTGCAGCAACTGCAGCGGGCGGGCAATGGCGTCTTCTTCGGCGAAGAACGCGTGCGCCTGGTCGACCGTCATCTGCAGGACCTCGGCGATGTTGCGGTCGTTCCACAACACCTTCAGCGTGGCCTCGTTGTAGCGGGCGCCATGGCACGTCGGGCACGGCGCATAGACGCTTGGCATGAACAGCAGTTCGACACTGACGAAGCCCTCGCCTTCGCAGGTCTCGCACCGGCCCTTGGCCACGTTGAACGAGAAGCGTCCCGCATCGAAGCGACGGCGGCGCGCGTCTGGCGTTGCGGCGAACAGCTTGCGCACGTGGTCGAACAGGCCGGTGTAGGTGGCCAGATTGGATCGTGGCGTGCGGCCGATGGGCTTCTGGTCGACCTGCACCACGCGTTGAATGGCGTCCACATCGCCGGCCAGCTGGCCCCGCGTCGCTTCCATCACGGTCGGCCCATCCGGGGGCGTGCTGTCGGCGCTGTCGTCCACGGGCTCGTGCCCCAGGTGCAGCAGCATCAGCTCGGGCAGCGCTTGTGCCATCAGGCTGGACTTGCCCGATCCGGAAATGCCGGTCACTGCTGTCAGCAGCCCCAGCGGCACCTGCGCGTCCACGCCCTGCAGGTTGTGGCGATGGATGCCCTTCAGTTCGAGCCAGCTGTTGGCACTGCGCTGCCGGCTGGCAGGCGCAGGCACCTGGTCGAACAGATACCGGGCCGTGCGCGAATCCTTTACCTGGCGCAGGCCATCGGGTTCGCCGCTGTAAAGCACGCGCCCTCCCCGCTCGCCGGCCTCCGGTCCCACGTCCACCAGCCACTGCGCGCGGCGCATCAGTTCCAGATCGTGCTCGACAACGAACACCGAGTTGCCGCCGTCGCGCAGCCGGTCCAGCGCGTCGTACAGCGCCTGGCTGTCAGCCGGATGCAGGCCGGCCGAGGGCTCGTCGAGCACGTACAGCACGCCAAACAGCAACGAGCTGAGCTGGGTGGCCAGCCGCAGGCGCTGCAGTTCGCCGGCGGACAGCGTGGGCGTGGCGCGATCCAGCGAAAGATAGCCCAGGCCAAGCTCGCGCAGTTGCCGTACACGCGCCATGACCCCGCCCGCCAGCCGCTGGGCTGCCAGGCGTTTTTCCTCCGACAGGGCAGAGGTCAGCCGCACGTCAGGGGCGCCCTCGTGCGTCGCGCGGCCACTTGCCGCCCGTCGGGCACGATCGCGGGTTGTTGCACTCCTGCTGGCGCGTGCGCCCTTGTTGTGTGCGCCGAAATCACCCTGCGCGATGGGCTCCAGCAGGTCCGCCAGTTGATCCAGCGGCAGCCGCATGAACTCGCCGATATCCACGCCGGCAAAGGTGACCGAAAGCGCCTCCGGTTTCAGGCGCTTTCCGTGGCAGGCCGGGCACAGCTTGCCTTCCATGTAGCGCGAAACACGCTTGCGCATCAAGGCGCTCTGGGTGTTGGCAAAGGTGTGCAGCACGTAACGGCGCGCGCCGGTATAGGTGCCCATGTAGCTGGGCTCCTGCTTGCGCTTGAGTGCGCTACGGGTCTCGGCCGGCGTGAAGCCGGCATAGACCGGCACGGTTGGCGTTTCCTCGGTGAACAGGATCCAGTCGCGATCCTTCTTCGGCAGCTTCTTCCACGGCACATCGATGTCGTAGCCCAGCGTGACCAGGATGTCGCGCAGGTTCTGCCCGTGCCATGCCGGTGGCCAGGACGCAATGGCGCGCTCGCGGATGCTCAGCGACGGGTCCGGCACCATCAGCGCTTCGGTCACCTCGTAGACGTGGCCCAGGCCGTGGCAGGTACTGCAGGCGCCCTGCGGGGTGTTGGGCGAAAAGTCCTCGGCGTACAGCATGGGCTGGTGGGCCGGGTAGGCGCCTGCGCGCGAGTACATCATGCGCACCAGGCTGGACAGCGTGGTCACGCTGCCCACCGATGAGCGCGCGTTGCTGGCACCGCGCTGCTGCTGCAGTGCGACCGCCGGCGGCAGTCCGTCGATCGCATCCACGTCGGGCACGCCGACCTGGTCGATCAGGCGCCGCGCGTAGGGCGCAACGGATTCAAAGTAGCGCCGCTGCGCCTCGGCGAAGACCGTACCGAACGCCAGCGATGACTTGCCGGAACCGGATACCCCGGAGAACACCACCAGTGCATTTCGCGGTATGGAGACGTCGACATCCTTGAGGTTGTGCTCGCGTGCGCCGCGGACCTCGATGCAGCCGCTGGCTGCGGCAGCACATGACGACTCGCCAAAGGGGGTGTTGGACATCTCGGTGTTCCTGAAGGCAGTGGGCCGGACGCGCATGGCTGCGTCCAGTGGGACATTCTCGCCGCTGGGGGGTGAAGGGTGTGAACTGAAGGCGTGCTCGGAATGCGCACCAGGCGTGTACTCGCGCCTTTCGTAAGGAGTGTGCGCAGCGTTTCTTCAGCAGCACGAAGGCCGGGCATTGCGGGATTGCGTCCTACGGCACCATTGCTGCGATGGCCAAGCAGCCGGGCTACAGGACGCCCTGCCGCTGCTGCTGGAGACGCTGGAAGAAGAAAAGGCGGCCGACGAGAACATGCATCGCAGCAGGACGATGGGCGGACCGCCATCCACCAGCAACGCTGGGCCGGGCCCGGTCTGCAGTCAGGTCGTCATCGTGCCGGACAGTGCCGTGCCGGCGCTCGGGCGCTGGAGGCCGGCACCCGAGGCGAATGCACCTTCCGTCGCCATCAGTGCCTGGGCTACCCGATGTTGCGCGCGATGACCGCCTCCCTCAACCCCCACGACATACACGAAACGCCCATCGAACTTGGCCTTCGCGCCCTCCAGGGCGTCGTCAGCCTGCAGGACTCGCCTCAGCGACTTCATCCACGTCCGTTCAGGCGTGCGATCCAGCTCCACTACGATTGCAGCGCCGCCGCAGTCCAGTAGCATGCATTCGACACGCAGCACACGCGGAGAGCGAGAGGCAGCGTCGGTTCCGGATAGCGGCATGACAGGAGCTCCAGTGTGGGGACGGCGGCAGTATCCATGGCACGTGCCAAGACGCTGTCAACGCACTCCAGCCGGTCCTACACGCCGCCTCCACGGTGCTGCCAGCGCGCTTCAAGGGCTTCGCATCGGGCTGACAACCCGCACGCATCACGTTGATGCAGCACAGCACAGACTGGGGTTCCCGTCGCGGCACAGGCTACACACATGCAATCCGGATTGAACCAGCGCAGATGCAACCTGCTGCTGGTGGAAGACCAGCTCGACCTGGCAGCACTGATGGAACACGCATTTGAAGACGCAGGCGACCAGGTGACACACGCGTACAGCGTGTTCGACGCGCTGGGACTGTTGGACACCCAGCGATTCGACGGCGCCGTGCTGGATGTCGAACTCCGTGACGGCGTGGTGTTTCCCGTGGCTGATCGCCTGGCGGAGCTCGGCATCCCCTATCTGTTCGTCTCTGCCGTCTACAACCAGCTGGTGCCGCAGCGCCACCGCCGCGCAGCTTTCGTGGCCAAACCCTTCCACATCGATCAGTTGCGGGAGACGGTTCGACGCGTGGTGGGGGACGCGCGTACCGAGCCGCCCGCGCACTGATTGCACCGCTCCGGCTACAGACGGAACATGCAGTGTGGCCCGCGGGGATGCCGGCTGCCATGAGCGCATCATGCCGCGCGCGTGTAGAGCACTCGTACAGCCGCCAAGCGGGTGGCGGCCTGTGTCATCCTTCTTTGCCGGGCTCGGCACTGCTATGCGGTGTCGTGCCGCGACCACAAGGAAACGCCGCCCGCAGCCCTTCGACAACCAGAGGAGACGCATCCTGCTGCAATCGCTCGCGGGGCAGTTGCCGGAGATGGGAAGAAACACGATCCACCAGCTCATGTGGAAGGATCTGGCCCTGCCCACACCACTGGCCGCGGCTGGCATCGGCAACGCCCTGGATATAGGCGCTGGCGCGAGCGCTGGACAGGTTCCGGCACTGCTCGCCGTCGCAGAACCCATCAGCGCCTTTGCCCTGCAGCAGGGTGATGAGTTCGACTCCACTGACAAGCCAGGTGCGTGCCGGTTGCGTTGTTCCGGCGAAGGCGTGTCCAGCCAGGGCGCAGAGGCCAAATGCGAAGAGCCGACGCATGCGGCGGCGCACGTGGGGGGCGTGATGTCCTTTCATGTCGGGGCCCTTGGCGGTCGTCTCTGTGGGTTCCACGCGGCGTTGGTCAAAGCCGATCGAGCTGGTTGCGCGGATGAAACTCCGGGTCTTCCTGGGCTTCCAGCATGGCCTCCACCAATGTCTCGAAGGGCGCGGTCGCGGTATCCAGGTCCGTGGAAGGCAGGAAGCTGGAGTCCCCCTGGCCGACCAGCGCAATCGCGGCAACGGTCTCCCGCTCACCTTCCTCGGCCCATAGGTAGTCGTGGATCAGTGCCACGCCCGGGTCGCCCGCCTTCAGGAAGTCGGCGGCGCCTCGTGCCACAGCGAGAAACGCGATGAGATCGTAGAGGCTTTCCGAATAGGTCAGCGATCCTGCAACAAAATGCGTGCTGTTGCGGTCATAGGCGGCAACCCGGATATTTTCAGCCTGTGCAGATGCCAGGAAGGCGTTCAATGCGGCGCGATTGTCGGGGTAGCGAGCCAGCAGCGCCTGGCAGTCCGCGAGCAGGTGATCCAACGCCTCGTCGCTTGAAGAGGCCAGGTATTCGCCGTTGCCCAGGTGCCACTGCCCGGCGATGCATCGCCAGTCGGACCATCGGGATGCTGCGGGCACGGGCGCCGCCAGCCATCTGGAGAGATCTTCGTGGCACAACTGCAGGCGGAGCAGCGCTGAATAAGGCTCTGACAAGGCGATCATCCATCGTGTCTGCGTGTACAGATGGCTTGTAACAGACAACGGCTGGCCCGCCAACACCCGGACGGCGCTCTCAGGGTCGCCGCAATCGGGCGTCGAGCTATCGCGCAGCCGTCGACCTTCTGGCCACGCACCGGCCCGTCATCACAAGTCGGCGCACCGGCAGCTCCGGCGTGCGCAGGCGTTCAAGCAGCATCGACATCGCGGCCCGCCCCATCTCCTCAACCGGTTGCTCAAGCACGGTGATGCCCGGCTCGACCAGCTCGGTCCAGCGTTCGTTGTCGAAGCCGGCCAGTGCCAACGCGTCTGGAAGGGCACAACGCTTGCGATCACCTCTCTCGTACTGGGCACCGAGTTCGATCGCAAGGTGGAGTGCGCGACGCAGTAGGCGCCGTGTTGAATGCCTTGGCGCGGCCGTCACGGACCGCGCCGCGCCAGGGCATTCGCTGGGCAGTCGGCACGGTATGATGCCGCAACCCCGGCACTTGCACTGATCGCAGCGGGCGCCTGCACGCCGATCACATACGCCGGAGAATTGGCGGCGGGGTCGATGGATGGCACCGCGCACGCCCCTACTCCATGCTCGCTTCCCATTCTTCGCTCATCATCTGGATTGCGGTGGCCGTTGCCACTGTCGGCCTGCTGTTCCGCCCGTTCCGCATCCCGGAGTACGTGTGGGCGCTCGGCGCGGCCGCGTTGCTTCCGCTCAGCGGCACCGTGTCGTTCGGCACTACCTGGCACGCAGTCGCCGAAGGCCGCGACGTCTACCTTTTCCTGGTCGGCATGATGGTGCTGGCCGAGCTCGCCCGCCGCGAAGGGCTGTTCGACTGGCTGGCGATGTATGCGGTGCGGCATGCAGGCGGCTCGGGGCGGCGCCTGTTCGACCTGGTGTTCCTGGTCGGCACGCTGGTAACGGTGTTTCTTTCCAATGATGCGACCGCCGTGGTGTTGACCCCGGCGGTCTACGCGGCCTGCAAGGCGGCCCGCGCCAATCCCCTGCCCTACCTGTTCGTCTGTGCCTTCATCGCCAATGCGGCCAGCTTCGTGCTGCCCATCTCCAACCCCGCCAACCTGGTGGTGTACGGGCAGCACATGCCGCCGCTGCTGCAATGGCTGGCGCAGTTCGCACTGCCCTCGCTGGCGGCGATCGGTGCCACCTATCTTGTGCTGCGCTGGGTGCACCGGCGCGAGATCGCACAGCCGCTGGTGGCCGCGCCGCAGCATCGCCCGCTGACCGAGGGCGGGCGCCTGAGTGCGCTGGGTGTGCTGTTCACCGGCAGCGTTCTGCTGGTGACCTCTGCACTTAGCGGACCGCTGGGCCTGGCCACGTTCTGCGCCGGTGCACTGAGCGTGGCGGCGGTGGTGGTTCGTCAGCGCCGCAGCCCGCTGCCGCTGCTGCGCCACGTATCCTGGGGCGTGCTGCCGCTGGTGGCCGGGCTGTTCGTGCTGGTGGAAGCGGTAGCGCAGACCGGCGTGATCCAGAGTGCAGCCGGCGCCCTGCAGGCGCTGGCGAAGGCGTCGCCGCAGCAGGCCAGCTGGCTGGCGGGTGGTGCGGCCGCATTTCTCAGCAACCTGGCCAACAATCTGCCGGTCGGCCTGGCGGCCGGTTCGCTGGGCCAGATGGCAGAGCTGCCGGCACATACCCGTGCCGCATTGCTGGTTGGCGTGGACCTGGGCCCGAACCTGTCGGTGACCGGCTCGTTGGCCACGATGCTGTGGCTGGTGGCGCTGCGTCGCGAGGGCGAGCATGTCAGCGCGCTCGACTTCCTGCGCGTCGGCGCGCTGGTGATGCCGCCCGCGCTGATCGGAGCGCTGCTGCTGCTCTGATCGGCGCGCGGGCGGCGTATCGATGTCAGAATGCCAGCTGCAGGCGGGTATTGAAGGTAGTGCCTTCATCCCTGCCAGCTGCACTGCCACTGCGGTGGCGGGTCTGCCAACGGACGGCTTCGAACATCACGCGGCTGAAATCGTTGAGGTACCAGTTCGCGCCCAGCGTCCATGCGTGGCCGGTGCCGCCACTGGGCAACTCGGCATAGTCCACGTCTTCATAGCGGCCCTTCAGCTCCCATGCACCGCGACCGCCACGTGTCACCGGGTCGGCCACCTTCACGCGCCCCCAGGTACCGGTCTTTCCCGTGTAGGACGGGCGTGCGCCAGCCAGGAACCAGCCGGCCGAGATCGCCCAGGCCTCGTGGTCACGATCGTAACGGCCGCTGGCGTCGCTCCCCCGCAGGCTGCGGGTGCCCCATTCGCCGGTCGCCCACGCCTGCCCGAAGAAGCCGGCCAGTTCGGCACCGTAAGCCGTGCTGCGCTCGGCGCCCAGCAGTGTGCCCGGCGCGATCTTGACCAGATCGTTGAAATGCCCCGCGATGGCCGAACTGCGAACAACGCCGCTGGCGCCTGCGGCGATCTCCTCGTGGAACGCCCAGGCCCCCAGGTGCACCGTGACCGCGTCGCTGGCCACGGGGTTCCAGTGCACGCGCGTGGCCCAGGTCTGGCTGTCGTTGTCGGTGCCGGCGTTGTTGAGATCGTTGCCGGCCACCGACACGCTGGCATGCCACCCCTTTCCATACACGCGCTCGGTCAGCCCGACACCAAACAGGCCGCGCTGCGGCAGCATCAGCGTGCCGACCACGTTGCGCTCCTGGAATGGCGTGTTGGAGGTGCTGCTGGAGCCATCGATACCGCGATCATTCAAGCGATTGCCAACCGTGAGATCGGCCGGCAGGCCGAACAGGGTGTGGTCCAGCGTGACATAGACCGACTTCCAGGCCACCGCGTTGTCGGCGAAGTCGCCCTCCACCACCCAGCCCAGGGTGCCGTAGCGTCCCTCTGCGCCCAAGCGCACCGAACGGATCTCCGTTCCCGAAACGTTGCGGTCGGCGACCGCGGAACCGTCAGTACTGGAGGCATCGACGAACAGGCGTCCGCGGGGACGGAACACCGTATTGCCGTCGGCACTGCTGAGCTCCGGTGCGCCCTTGGCCCAGGAAACCTTCGGCAGCTTGGGCTGCCCCGATTCCAGTGCGGCCAACCGAGTCTCCAGCGCAGGTGCGGGTTGCGCGGGCGGTGCGGCCGCAGTGCCCTGCCCGCCCTCCACAGCGCGGAGGCGCGCTTCCAATTGCTGGATCTGCAGCGCCTGCTGCTGCACCAGGCGTGACAGTTCGGCCTGGCTCAGTGGTGCGGGCGGGGGCGAAGTGGACTGGGCGCCTGCGTGACCGCTGGCCAACAGCAGGCCGAGCGCGACCGACAGCGCTGCCAGCGGCAGCACGGTGGAATGATTCATGGGCTCTCTCTCCGGCCAGCCGGCCCCCTGGCCCGGCGCTGGCCTGTTGCGGTGGTGCGGGGGAAGATCGGGGGAAGAAGTGCGCGCCGCCGGATCGGTCCGGCGGCGCGGCAGGCCGGCTCAGCGCGGCCGGTTCAGCTGGTGGCCTGTGCCTGGGCGTTGGGACGCCAGGTGATCAGCTTGTTCTCGACCACGTCCAGCAGGGCGTCGATGACCAGCACAAAGGCGGCCAGGATGATGATGCCGGCGAACACGCCCACGGCATTGAAGTTGCCCTCGGCCTGCGCGATCAGGTAACCCAGGCCCGCCGAGGCCCCGAGGTACTCACCGATGATCGCGCCGACCACCGCGAAGCCCACCGAGGTGCGCAGCGAGGACAGGATCCAGCTGGCTGCTGCCGGGAAGTAGACATGGCGCAGCAGGTCGCTGCGGCTTGCGCCCAGGATGCGGGCATTGGCCAGCACCACCGGATTCACCTCGCGCACGCCCTGCATGGCATTGAAGAACGTGGTGAAGAACACCAGGGTGACCGCCAGCGCCACCTTCGACCACAGGCCCAGCCCCAGCCACAACACGAAAATCGGCGCCAGCACCACGCGCGGAATTGCGTTGAAGCCTTTGATGAAGGGATCGAGGATGCGCGCCGAGCGGCGGCTCAGGCCCAGCCAGACACCGCCGGCGACACCCAGACCGGTGCCGATGATGTAGCCCAGCGCGGTTTCGGTCAGGGTGATGTAGACGTGCTGGTAGAACGAGGTATCGGACAACCAGGTCCAGGCCTGCTGCACGATCGCCGTCGGCGAAGGGAAGAAGAACGGATCGATCACGCCCAGCGCGATCCCGCCTTCCCAGCCGCCGAAAACGGCGACTACCAGGGCCAGCTGGATGAATTTGTCAGTCTTGGCGTGCATAGCTCTTCTCCACTTCGCCGCGCAGGCAGGCCCAGATGTCGCGGTACAGGTCGGTGAAACGGTCATCCAGCTTGATCTCGGCCACGTTGCGCGGACGTTCCAGATCCACGTCGAAGCTGCGCACCACGCGGCTGGCTGGGCCGGAGGACAGCACCACCACGCGATCCCCCAGGGCGATCGCTTCTTCCAGATCGTGGGTGATCAGGATCACCGAGCGCCGGTCCTCCTGCCAAAGACGCAGCAGCTCGTTCTGCATCAGGTGCCGGGTATGGATGTCCAGCGCCGAGAACGGTTCATCCATCAGGATCACCTTCGGCTCGACGATCAGCGCCTGCGCCATCTGCACACGCTTGCGCTGCCCACCGGACAGCTGGTGAGGGTAGCGATGCTCGAAACCCGCCAGGCCGACCTTGGCCAGCCACGCGTTGGCCTTGGCCTTGCGTTCGGCTTCGGGCACGCCGCGGAAGCGCAGGCCGAGTTCAACATTCTGGTAAGCCGTCTTCCACGGCAGCAGCGCATCCTGCTGGAACAGGTAGCCGACCGACTCCTGCACACCGCTGACGGCGCGGCCGTCGATGCTGACCTGCCCGGAAGACGGCTTCAGCAGCCCCGCCACGGAATTGAGGATGGTGCTCTTGCCGCAGCCGGTCGGGCCGACGATGGCAAGGAACTCGCCGTCACCCACCTGGATGTCGACATCACGAACGGCGGTGAATTCACCGAAGGACATGGTCACCTTGTTGAGGGCGACCATGGTCTGTGCAGGCTCCAGCTGCGGTGCGCCATTGAACTGGCGCACGGTGGCATTGAGGGCCATGGGGTTACCTCCGCTTACGGTTGGGCAGCCGGCGCCGCAGCGTTGGCACGCTCGACGAAGGCATTGGTGTAGGTCCTGGACAGATCGATGTTGGCCTTGGCCACATCCGTGTTGAACTCGCGCAGCACCTTCAGTGGGGTTTCCAGGTCGGCCGGCGTGAAGTGACCGTCCCGGGTAAAGATCGCGCGGGCGTTCTCCACCGCGCGGGCATAGGTGGCGCGGTCGCCGGAGACGTAGCTGTCCGGCAGCGCGGCAACGATCTCTTCGGCACTGTTGTCGGCGATGAACTTCAATGCCATCTGCTCGGCACGGGCGATCTTCTCGGCCGCTTCGGGGCGCTTGTCCAGGAAGCTCTGGTTGGCATACATCACCGAGGTCGGGTACAAGCCGCCATAGACCTGGCGGGCGCCGTCGTCGCTGCGCGCGTCGAGGAGGATCTTGCCGACCTTGCGCTCGGTGATCAGGGTGGCAGCCGGGTCGTAGTTGACCAGCAGGTCGATCTTGCCCTGCTCCAGGGCAGCAACCGCTGCGGCGCCGGAGCCGACGCCGATCAGCGAGATGCTGTCGGCCGGAATATCATGCTGGGCGAGAAAGTGACGGACGAAGAAGTCTGACGAGGAGCCCGGCGCGGTGATCCCGACCTTCTGGCCCTTGATGGTTTCCGGCCGGGCCGGATCGAAGGTGGCATCTTCGCGGCCGGCCATCACCAGCCCGGAATTGCGCGAAAGCAGCACAAAGGCAACCACGTCCTTGCCCTTGGCCTGCATCTGGATGGTGTGGTCGTAGAAGCCGACGGCCACATCGGTGGAATTGGCCACCAGCGCCTGCAGTACCTTGGAGCCGCCCTGGGCGAAGTTCTCGGTCTTCACCTGCAGGCCGACGTCCTTGAAGTACCCCTTGGCGTCGGCGATGAAGAACGGCAGGTTGTTGAGGTTGTAAGAACCGACGCTGATGCGCACCGGTGCGTTGTCAGCGCTGCCTGTGGTCTCACCTTCGGCGCGGCCGCTGTTGCTGCACCCGGCCGCGGCCAGGCCGGCCGCGCACAGCGCGACCATCAGGAACTGCTTGTACATCATCCCTCCCAGGAGTGAAGCATCTACGTTGTGGTGGCGGGGCAGGCACGCCTGTGCCGACCCAGCCGGTTTCAGATCATGCCGCTGACGTCCATTGGCGGTCGTGGGTGGTACTGGCCGTGGCATGCGCGGGCGACGTTGCATATACCCGACCGTCGAACAGTCGGCGTGCGGTGCGGACCACGCTGGCAATCACCGGCGTATCGTCCGAACTGCGACTGAGACCCACCTCCAGGGCCCCGCTCGGATGTTCGAGGGTAATGCTGCCGGGAACGGACAGGCATCCGACCAAAGTGTGGGCCAGCGTGCCCGGCGTGACGGCGGCGGTGGCCAGGCCGACCGCTCCGGTAATGGCCAGTGCGGTGTGGCATTGGTGCGGCATGAAATAGCGCACCTGCAGATCGCCCGCCTGTTGCGGCGCCGACAGCAGCACTGGCTTGGGAATGACGGTGTTGCCGGCGTCGGCGATGCCCATGCGGGCACCTGCCTCGATGCGCAGCGCTTCCAGCCGGCGCATGAACGCCGCGTCCGCGTTCAGTTCGGCGGGCGAAGCATCACCACGTACGCCCAGGTCTTCGGCACGCACCAGCATCATCGGCATGGCGCAGTCCACCAGGCTGACCGGGACGCCATCGATGGATTCCTGCGCGTGCCCGCTGGGCAGCAGCTTGCCAGTGCGGGCGCCCGCCGCATCAAGGAAAGAAAGCCTGACCGGCGCGGCCGAGCCCGGCGCGCCGGCAATGCGCGTATCACCGCGATAGACCACATTGCCGCCGGGCGTTTCCACCGTCGCGATGATCAGCTTGCCGGTGTTGACGTTGTGGATGCGCACCTCGGTCTGCGGATCCTGAGCCTGCACCAGCCCCCGCTCGATGGCATACGGGCCCACCGCCGCCAGCATGTTGCCGCAGTTGGGGGACGTGTCCACCACCTGCTGCTCCACCCTTACCTGGGCGAACAGATAGTCCACGTCGGCATCTGCCCGGCTGGATCTGTCGATGATGGCCACCTTGCTGGTCAGCGCGTTGCCACCACCGATGCCGTCGATCTGCAGCGGATGACCCGACCCCATCACTTCCAACAGCAGGCGATCGCGTTCGGCGGTGTTCGCCGGAAGGTCGCTGGCCAGGAAGAATGGGCCCTTGGAGGTGCCGCCGCGCATGAGCACGCAGGGAATGCTGAGCAGATCGTTGGACATACGTGTGCTAGATTGATGCGTATAGGGGATGAATGACCCCTCTGTGATTCGATACTGGCATGACCCGAATTAATCTGTGAATTGCTGATTTTTAGATGATTGATACCTAATGAGCATCAATTGCGAAATTCTCGATCTACGCGCGTTCCTGCTGGTATCGGAGACGCGCAGCTTCCATCGGGCGGCGGAGATCCTGCATGTCTCCCAGCCGGCACTCAGCCGCCGGATCCAGAAGCTGGAGCAGGCCGTGGGTTCGCCGCTGCTGGAGCGCACCACGCGCAGCGTCAGCACCACTGCCGTCGGTGAGAACCTGCTGCCGCTGGTGCGTCGCATGCTGGAGGAATTCGATGGATCACTGTTCTCACTGCGCGGCCGCGAAGACACCCGCGGCGCTACCGTCACCATCGCCTGCCTGCCTACGGCCGCGTTCTATTTCCTGCCCAGCGTGATGGCGCGTTTCCACGAAGCGCACCCGAACGTGCGCTTCCGCATTCTGGATATCCCGGCCACGGAGGGCCTGCAGGCAGTGGAACGTGGCGAAGTCGAGTTCGGCATAAACTTCATGGGCGCCAACGATCCGAATCTCGACTTCGACGTACTGGCTGAGGACCCCTTCGTCCTCGCCTGCCGGCGCGATCATCCGCTGGCCCGCAAGCGCAAGGTGGAATGGGCTGACCTGGCCGAGCACCAGTTGATCACCGTGCATCGCACCAGCGGTAACCGCACGCTGCTGGACGGAGCGCTCGCGCGCGAGAACCTCAAGCTGAGCTGGCACTATGAAGTGACGCACCTGTCGACGTCACTGGGCATGGTCGAGGCCGGCATCGGCGTGTCAGTGCTGCCGAAGATGGCCACGCCAGATGGGGATCACCCCACCCTGGTGACGCGCGCGATCGGCAACCCGGTGGTGTCACGCACGATCGGCATCGTCCGCCGCCGCGGCGCCCTGCTCTCGCCCACGGCGGAGCGATTCCTGCAGATGCTGATGAGCCAGTGGCGTGGGGAGGCGTGAGCAGCCCCCCAGTTCACGCACCCATCCGTTCCGGCACGCTGGGCGCTGACAGGGTCGCCCTTCATGACGAGGCCGCGAAGATCGACGCAATACCGGCAAGCGATCCCACGGCCACCCAAGAGAGCGTGGCGAATGCAGTCAGCAGTACCTTCCGGTGGACGGCCTGCGCTTCGTTCTGGGCCTCCGACCGTCGCGCATAGGGCCTGGAGAAACCCAGCAGTTCGCCGGTGACTGTCAGTGCCCCCATCAGGATCAGTGCGGTCACGCAAAAGCCGAACATGGAGCCTATGAAGGCCAAATGGCGGATGTCGCCGATAGCCGGCTGAGTTCCGGCCAGGGCTTCCACAAGTTGCCCCGTCCACCGTGCGGGCAGCCAGGCCAGGGCTGCGACAATGCCGAAGTGACTGGCCACGTTGATCCAGAACCAGGATGTGGTCTTCATGACGTCAGCGTTTCCGGTGTTGGCCAGTGGCGGGCATCGTGACGCCTGCGCCAGCCCCGCGCAACGCTGCATGGGGAAGCCGGCCAGCGGCCGGCACTACCAGGTCAGTGAGCCTGCGGTTTCAGCCCCTTGCCTGCCGCATCCATCCGCAACGAGGCCAGGTACCGGCAGTACTTGCCGACGAACATGAGCGGTCCCTTGGTGAAGGTGGCGAGGGGCCCTCGCCTTGGCGCTCACTATTCGCTTCCGCCCCAATGGCGACCAGTGACAGCTGTCAGTCTTCGTGGATTACGCCGCGCGCACCGCGAACACGCTGCCGGTACCGCTCGATCCACTCCAGCGAGGGCGCAACACCGCCGAACGGGAACAGGTGCGGACTGACCTGGCCATGCGCGCTGGTCAACCCCTTCACCAGGCGATCGACGAAAACCTCCGGCCCCGCCGTTCCGAGCAGGCGGCCGATCGAGATGCCATACCGGGCGAGCATCGATGCACTGGCGCCTACGCCGCACATCGCCGCATAACGCAGCAAGCGGGTGATGCTGGCCGGACCCGGCACACCGACCAGCACCGGAACGGTGATGCCACGCGTGCGCAGTGCATCCAGCCAGGTCAGCACGGTATCGGCATCGAACGCGAACTGGGTGACGATCAAGGGGGCCATGCCGCGTGCTTCGATGCGCTGGCATTTGTGTTGAAGCGCCTGCCAGCGTTCGTCACTGCTCATTACCGGGTGGCCTTCCGGATGCCCGCCGATGGCGGCGACCTTGATACCGTGTCGCTCCAGAAGACCGGTCTCGATGATCGACGCGCTGTCTGCAAATGGTCCGATGGGCGTGGCCAGGTCACCCGCGATCAGCAGGCAACGCGCGACCCCGGCTTCGCCGGCGGTACGTTCCAGGAAGCGCTCAAGCGCTGCGTGTGACCCGATACGCCGCGCGGAGAGATGCGGCATCGGCTCGAAGCCGAGCTCGCGCACCGCGCATGCGGCGGCCAGGCGTGCATCGTCGTCCTCGCTGGCCAGCCAGGGAATGGAGATGATTGTGCCGCGCGGTATGCGGGCCGCCTCGGCGCGCAGCGCAGGCATGGCTTTCGCGCTGACTTCCAGTGAAAAGGCGTTGAGGAAGGCGTCCGCCCGCAGTGACATGCCTGCCGACATCAACGCGCTCCGCCCACATTGCCGGCAAGCGGCGAGCTGTTACGGGCCAGCTCGATGAAGGCCTGGAGGTAGTCGATACCGGTATCGGCCTCGCGCGCGCCCAGGTAGATCTGCTTGGGGATGCCTTTGGCACCCAGGCGGACGGGCACGACGTCCATGCGCGCAGCGTACTCCTCCACCAGCCAGCGCGGCATGGCGGCCACGCCGCGGCCGCTGGCCACCATCTGCATCATGATGTCGGTGGTTTCAATGGCCTTGTGGCGCCGTGGCGTGATGCCGGCCGGCAGCAGGAACTGGTTGTAGATGTCCAGGCGCTCGAACGGCACCGGGTAGCTGATCAGCACTTCCTGGCCGAGCTGGCGCGGCTTTACGTAGTCCACCTTGGCCAGGGCGTGGTTGCTGGCCACCACCAGCACCTGCTCGTAGTCGAACACGGGAATGAACTTCAGGCCTGGCTTCAGCAATGGGTCGGGGGTGACCAGCAGGTCGATCTCATAGCCGAACAGCGCGCCGATGCCGCCGAACTGGAACTTCTGCTTGACGTCCACATCCACGTCCGGCCATGCCGCCAGGTACGGCGAGACGATCTTCAACAGCCACTGATAGCAGGGATGGCACTCCATGCCGATGCGCAGCGCGCCGCGCTCGCCCTGTGCGAACTGGCCCAGCCGCTCCTCGGCCAGGTCCAGCTGCGGCAGCACGCGGTTGGCGACTGCCAGCAGGTATTGCCCGGCCTGGGTCAGCCGCAGACTGCGGCCTTCGCGCAGCCACACATCGGTGCCGAGCTGCTGCTCCAGCTTTTTCATGCTGTGGCTCAGGGCTGACTGGGTCAGGTTGAGCACGCCGGCCGCGGCGGTGAGCGAGCCCTGCTGCTCAACCTGCTGCACGATGCTGAGGTGGATCCGTTCCAGCATGACGATGAATCTCGCTCATGGATTGGTGAAGTAATACCATTTTACGTCATGGAAGGCGCTGACTAGGATCGGGTCATGCTTTCACCTGCCCACCCCCTTCGAATCGTCGCCGTCTCCGGCGGATTGCAACGCCCTTCCAGGGCCGCCACGCTGGCCGAGCATCTGCTGGACCTGATCGGCGAGGACATCCATTGCGAGCAACACCTGATCGAACTGGGTGAGCTGGCGCCGCAGCTGGCCGGCGCACTGTGGCGCTCACAGTTGCCCGACGCTGTGGAGCGGCAGCTGGTTGCTGTTGAACAGGCCGACGTACTGGTGGTGGCAACGCCGGTCTACCGCGGTTCGTACACGGGGCTGTTCAAGCACTTCTTCGACTTCATCCACCAGGACGCACTGGTCGACACCCCCATCCTTCTGGCCGCCACCGGTGGCAGCGAGCGCCACTCGCTGGTGATCGACCATCAGCTGCGCCCGCTCTTCAGCTTCTTCCAGGCGCGCACCCTGCCATTGGGTGTCTACGCCACCGATCGCGATTTCGCCGACGGCCGCGTGCACAGCGACGCCCTGATCGAGCGGGCGCGACTGGCGGTACGGCGGGCCATGCCGCTGCTGGCGCTGCCCCGCCATCGTGCCACCGCCCTTGAGACCGCCGCAGCGCTTTGAATGCCGGATGCCCTCGCCCGCATCCGGATGCCACCCCGCAACACGGAACGCCGCCCATGACGACCGACACCTTCACCTTCAGCATCACGCGCATCCCCTTCAACGAGGACTACCAGCCCGCCGATGGCACGCGCATCACCACCAATTTCGCCAATCTGGCGCGCGGCGCATCCCGGCAGGAGAACCTGCGCAACACGATCAGCATGATCAACAACCGCTTCAACGATCTGGCGCACTGGGACAACCCGAGCGCGGATCGCTATGCGGTCGAGCTGGACATCATCTCGGTGGAGATGCACATCGACGGCAGCGATGGCCGTGATCCGTTCCCGTTGATCGAGGTCCTGCGCCCAACCATTGTCGACACGCAGACCGGTGCGCGTACCGAGGGTATCGTCGGCAACAACTTCTCGTCCTACGTGCGCGACTACGATTTCAGCGTGGTGCTGCCGGCCAGCAACGAGGGCAAGGCCACCTTCGGCATTCCGGAAGGCTTTGGCGACCTGCATGGCAAGCTGTTCAAGCACTTCCTGGAGTCTGACGCCTACAGTGCCAACTTCAGCAAGGGGCCGGTGATCTGCATCAGCGTATCCAGCAGCAAGACCTACCACCGCACCGAGAACCACCATCCGATCCTGGGCGTGGAATACCGCCAGGGCGAGTTCTCTCCCACTGACCAGTATTTCGACAAGATGGGCCTGCAGGTGCGCTACTTCATGCCACCGGGCAGCGTGGCGCCGCTTGCCTTCTACTTCCAGGGCGACCTGCTGGGGGATTACTCGAATCTGGAACTGATCGGCACCATCAGCACGATGGAAGCGTTCCAGAAGATCTACCGCCCGGAGATCTACAACGCCAACTCTGTGGCCGGCAAGGTCTACCAGCCCAGCCTGAAGCACCAGGACTATTCGTCCACCCGCATCGTCTACGACCGCGAAGAGCGCAGCCAGCTGGCGGTCAAGCAGGGCAAGTTCACCGAAGAACACTTCATCAAGCCGTATCGCGCCGTGCTTGAGCAGTGGGCTGCCCGCTGATCCATCGATTTTCCATTCGCCCCCAGGAAACAAGACGCAATGTCGACGAAGAAACTGCTCCCTACCTCCACCGCCGGCAGCCTGCCCAAGCCGTCCTGGCTGGCAGAACCCGAAAAGCTCTGGTCGCCCTGGAAGCTGCAGGACGAAGGCCTGACTGAAGGCAAGCAGGATGCCCTGCGCCTGTCCCTGCAGGAACAGCAGCATGCCGGCATCGATATCGTCAGCGACGGCGAGCAGACCCGGCAGCACTTCGTCACCACCTTCATCGAACACCTCAGCGGCGTTGATTTCGAGAAGCGCGAGACCGTGCGCATCCGCAACCGCTACGATGCCAGCGTGCCGACCGTGGTCGGCGCAGTGAGCCGTCCGAAACCGGTGTTCGTGGAGGATGCGAAGTTCCTGCGCCGGCAGACCACGCAGCCGATCAAGTGGGCGCTGCCTGGCCCGATGACGATGATCGACACCCTGTACGACGCGCACTACAAGAGCCGTGAGAAGCTGGCCTGGGAGTTCGCGAAGATCCTCAACGAGGAAGCGAAGGAGCTGGAAGCCGCTGGCGTCGACATCATCCAGTTCGATGAGCCGGCCTTCAACGTATTCTTCGACGAAGTGAACGACTGGGGCGTAGCCGCGCTGGAGCGTGCGATCGAAGGACTGAAGTGCGAGACCGCCGTGCACATCTGCTACGGCTACGGCATCAAGGCCAACACCGACTGGAAGCAGACGCTGGGATCGGAATGGCGCCAGTATGAAGAATCGTTCCCCAAGCTGCAGACCTCCAACCTCGACATCATCTCGCTGGAATGCCACAACTCGCACGTGCCGATCGACCTGATCGAACTGGTACGCGGAAAGAAAGTGATGGTGGGCGCCATCGACGTGGCGTCCAGCACGGTGGAGACCGCCGATGAAGTAGCCAACACCCTGCGCAAGGCTCTGCAGTTCGTGGATGCCGACAAGCTTTACCCGAGCACCAACTGCGGCATGGCGCCGCTGGCCCGTGAAGTGGCACGTGGCAAGCTGCGTGCGCTCAGCGAAGGGGCCCGGATCGTGCGTGAGGAGCTTTCGGCGTAGCTCTGGTTGGGGATGTATTCCCGTTTCGGTGCGGGGAGGATGGAATCTGGCCGGACACAGACCAGGCTCCACCTCGCCCCTGCACCTCGGGCCTGGCGGCCATCATGTGTGGCCGCGGCGCCAGCGCTTCCTTGATCCGCCCCATCTCCCCTGCCCCGGCTTCAGCCAGGCGCCGGGCCTGCTGCCGCTGCTCCCGCGTCAGTGCCTGCGAGGGCACGGCGCCCGCGCCGGGCGCAACAGCCACCAACCGCGCCACCGCATCGCGCAGAGGCAACTGCGGGCAGAGCCGTGCAGCACACCAGCGCTCGGCGTAGCGCTTGGCCTGACGGGCGCTGGCGGCGGACACGACCTTGGCCTGTGACATCTTGCGTGCGTCCAGATACAGGCGGAACCCGAGCACCGCATGCGGCACGATACTGGCCACCGAACGACCGTTCCACCACAGATCCCAGCGCTCGCCGCTCTGCACCCAGCCGGATGGCCGGGACGCGGTCACGCACGCAGGAAATTTGAACGAAGAAGCCATGGCGGGAAGGATACGAACACCCGTCGCATGACTTGAGACCGGGCGAACACCTGCGCGGAAGGCTGCCCGGATGCACGATTAACGTGACGCGTCACGCTCAATGATGGTTTCGATCCAGTTGAGGTAGCGGGACACGCGGACGTTGTAGACCACCTGGCCATAGAAGCCCGCCTCAAGCGCATGCTCGGGAACGGCGGTGATCCAGGAGCCGAGGCCCACCAGCTGCCAGGTGCCTTCCTTACTGATCAGCAGCGGGCCGCCGCTGTCGCCGTTGCCGAGCACGCCCTCAAGGGGCAGGCCCTGCGGAGGTGGATCGAACCGGTACCAGAGATAGCGCGTGTTGCCGCCGGTGATCGCGTTGCAGGCTCGCCGCAGCGCCGTACGATGCGGCCCGCCGGGCGCCAGGCCCACGGCACCGTTGCCGGTGGCGCCTTTCCCTATCAGGGTGGCGACCTGCGTGACCTCGTCGGCGCCACGGTAGAGTGCGACCGGCGGCACATCGCTCACCGGGGCGGCAAGTCTGATAAGTGCGATGTCATCCGACGCCGCCAGAAACGCGTGGATTTTCGACGCGCTCCCGGTTGCCATCGCTTCCTTGCCCAGTGCCTCGGGCATCCTCCGGTAGCCGGGGTGCAGGAAGACACGCTCGACGCCGTAGCCCTTCCCATCGATGGTGATGGTGGCGCCCATCCCCTCCATCGGCGCGGCATGCGCGGCGGTCAGCACCCACTGCGGTGCGATCAGGACGCCGTGCCCCTCGCCCGGCATGTCTGCCAGTGCCGGGAACACCGATGCGTCGATCCGGTACCTGGCATCGTCAACATCATCGCGGATGACCACGGCACCGGCGGCGAACGGGAGCGTGGCCAATGCCAGGAAAATCCAGCGCTTCATGATTGCTTTCATCCTTGCAGTTCAATCACAACAGCCTAGGGGATATCCCTGCAATACGGGGAGATCGTGCGACCACTCCCGGCGATGGCCGACGAACCCGGGGAAACGGGAGTTGAAGCCAGGCGGACCATGCCCTACCTGCGGCCCCGATAGGGTTCGCAGCCCACGCCGTCATTGTCACGATCGAGGTGCGGGCCATACCCCGGATCACCACGCCGTACCGGCGCAACCCCGGCGGCGCGGGCCTCCGCGCAGTTGGCAAATGCCCGGGAATCGCGCGCGGGGGCAGGGGCGAAACTGCTGCGCGGAGTGTCGACGTATCGAGGGGCGGCTGGAGCGGCTCGATGGCAGTGACACTCACCCGTTTTCCGGTTGGTGTGGCAACCCTGCTTGTCGAGCCCGCCCGGATGCGCGAGCGCATTTGCGGACAGTGCCAGTGCGAGCATGCCGGATGCAGCCAATACGATGGAATTTCGGTGTCGGGTTTCCAGGCCTTCCCCCTGTCAGGCAATCCTGCCAGGGGGAAGGCTAGCATGGGGCCTTTGACCGTCGATCAAGCTCGACGCTGCAACAGAAGCCCCTTCAGCGCTGGTGGTCCCTCAGGAACAACCAGGTGATCAGCGTGGCATCCGGCCCCTTCGGATCGGTGAATGGCAGGCCCGACTGGCTGCCGCTCCACGCATGCCCCATGCCCTGCACCACATAGTGCTGGACCAGCGTCCTGCCGCCGTAGGCATAGGTGTCGACGGTATACGCGCGGCCACCCGGCACCTGGCCGTGATAGGTGCTGGTCGGCACGTACTTCACCGAATCGTTGTCCATGCCGTCGTCGGCCAGGTCATTGGTCTGCAGGAACTGGCGCACGGCCTGCTGCCCGTTCACCGGGTTGACGGTCAGGTCGGCACTGCCATGGAACACCAGCACCGGCAGCGGTCGCGGCGTCGGTGAGCCCGAACACTGCCATGCCAGGCGACCGTTGCTGTCCGGCGAGTAGATGCTGCCGGCCAACAGTGCGTAGGCGCTACCGGAAATCGTGGTCGCGCCCTTGAACATGCCACCGGAATGGATGGCACCTGCGGCGAACACATCCGAATAGCAGGCCAGCATGATCGAGGTCATCGCGCCGCCCGCCGAAATGCCGGTGACGTACACGTGATGCGGATCAACGCTGTAAGCCGCCTTCACTTTCTCCACGATGCCGGCCAGGAGCGAGGGCTCGCCACTGTCGCGTGCCTGGTTGATCGGCAGCTGCCAATTCCAGCAGCGGGCCGGATTGGAGGTGACGTTCTGCCGGGGGTAGACCACGATGAAGCCTTCGGTGTCGGCCACATCGTTGAAGCCCGAGGCCTCGCCCATCAGGTTCGGTCCGGTCACGCAGCCGTGCAGCACCAGCAGCAAAGGCAGCGGTTGTGTGTCGTCGTAGCCGGCGGGCACCCACACCTGGTATTCGCGGGCGCCGAACAGATTGCCGTACAGGCCAATGTCCCAATGCCCGGCCGGGCCTGCAGCAAGGGCACTGCCCGCCATTGCCAGCCAACTGCACAGCACCAGCAGTACAACCTTGATCGAATCGATTCCGGATTTCATGGCCAGATCCTCATGGGTGAGTCGTGGATGAAGGGGTACCGGGATGCGCTTCCGGCTGGGGGCGCGCCCAGTATCCGCATCCGGCGGCCGCTGCCGACTGGACCTAGGTCCACTCGCCGCTGCCCGATGACACCGCTAGCCTTGGCTGCAGGGGTGGCAATGGGCCATCTGCAAGCACCTGTCTGGGGGAGGACCGAATGAAACGGAATTGTTTGAGTCTCATGATCGGCGCGCTGCTGGCTTCCGGGCCGGTACTGGCCCAGGAAGCGCCCCAGGCCACGCCGACGGCGGACAGGACTGCATCACCCATCAACCTGGACAGCATCAAGGTCACCGCACGCAAGCGCGAGGAAACCCTGCAGGAGGTGCCGGTTGCCGTCACTGCGTTTACCTCCGAGGCGCTGGACAAGATGAATGTCCAGGACATCAGCGACCTGGATGCGCAGGTGCCCAACCTCACCATCTACGCTGCCCGCGGCGCCAGCAGCACGGTCACCGCCTACATCCGTGGCATCGGCCAGTCCGATCCCACCTGGGGCGCCGATCCGGGCGTGGGCATCTACCTGGATGACGTCTATATCGCGCGCCCGCAGGGTGCGCTGCTGGATGTGTTCGATGTCTCGCGCATCGAGGTGCTGCGCGGCCCGCAGGGCACGCTGTATGGCAAGAACACCATCGGCGGCGCGATCAAGTACATCTCGCGCGGCCTGCCCACCCAGGCCGAGGGCTTCGCCCAGATCACCGTGGGCAACTACAGCCAGCTGGATGCGAAGGCGGCCATCGGCGGCCCGATCGGCGGTGCCGACAGCGGCCTGCGCGCCCGTGTAGCGGTGGCCAGCATGAACCACGACGGGTTTGGCGAGAACACCTTCAACGGCCAGCCGGTCAGCGACAAGCAGATCAACGCGGCACGCCTGAACCTGGGCGCGTATGCGGGCGATGACTTCGACGTGCAGTTCGCACTGGACTGGATCGACGATCAGTCCGGCATGCGCGGCTCGAAGATGCTGGCGCCCAATCCGTTCCTGCGCGCCTACCCGCCGATGGACAGCCGCTATGACATCCGCTCGGGCATGCGCAACCTCAACAACGTGGAGAGCAAGGGCGCCTCGGCCACGGTGAACTGGCGGCCGAACGAAGACATCGCACTGAAGTACGTGATCGCCAAGCGTGAATCGGACAGCGAGGCCAACATCGACTTCGATACCGCGCCGGTCAAGCTCGCCGACGTGGGTGGCACCTACCACGACGACCAGGTCAGCAACGAAGTGCAGGTGAACTACGATGCCGGCGGCCGGGTGCGCGGCGTGGTCGGCCTGTACCAGTTCAGCGGCGAAGCTGGCGGGCAGATCCAGAACAACTACTTCAGTGCGCAGTTCGCCGACAACCAGGGCAAGGTGCTGACCGACAGCATCGCGCTGTACGCGGACTGGACCTTCGACCTGACCAGCAGACTGAAGCTCGATGTCGGCGCCCGCTACACCGACGAGGACAAGCGCGCGATCGTGCTGAACCGCCTCTACGCCGACCCGGGCTTCAGCCGGCCGGTGGCGGTGACCGCCGATTTCGACAAGAAGACCAACTTCAAGAACGTCTCGCCCAAGGTCTCGCTGGACTACCAGATCACCCCGGACATCATGGTCTATGGCCTGGCGACGCGTGGCTTCAAGTCCGGTGGCTACAACATCCGCGCCAACGCGGTGGCGGTACCGCGCTCGGCGGAGCCGTTCGATGACGAGACCGTGGACAGCTACGAAGTCGGCAGCAAGATGGCCTTCCTCGACCAGCGCCTGTTCCTGAACCTGTCGGCGTTCTACAACAAGTACAAGGACATCCAGCTGTCGGTGTTCACCGGTCTGGATACCAACGGCGATGGCATCGACGATTCATTCTTCGGTGATTTCACCAATGCCGGCGCCGGTACCGTCAAAGGCCTGGAAGTCGAGTATCAGTACCTGCCCAGCCAGCACTGGCTGATTTCCGGCAACCTGGCATGGCTGGATACCAAGTACGACGAGTACATGGACCGCGGCATCAACGTGGCCAGGCAGATGAAGTTCACCAATGCCCCGGAATTCTCGGGGGCGCTGAATGTGGAATACCGCACCGACCTGGCCAACGGCAGCAACCTGTCGGCACGGGTGAGCTACAGCTACCAGAGCGAAGTGTGGCCGACCACTGACCTCAGCCCGGTGATCCGACAGCAGGGTTACGGGCTGGTCAATGCCGGCGTCATCTGGCGCCTGGACGATGCGTGGACCTTCTCGCTGCTGGGCACCAACCTGGCCGACAAGGAATACCGCACCACCGGCTACAACATCCCGGCGGTCGGCACGCTGATTGGCTTCTATGGCCCACCGCGCCAATATAGCCTCAGCGTCCGTTACGATTTCTAGCGCATCCGTTACGATCTTCAGGAAGCTTCTGCATGACGCAGTCTTACGACGACCTGTACTGGAACAGCAATGATGGATTGCGCCTGCATGCGCGCGACCATGCACCCGATGCGGGGCAGGCAGCGCGTGGCACAGTGGTCTGCATTCCAGGACTGACCCGCAATGGCGCCGATTTCGATGCGCTTGCCGATGTACTCACCGCCGAGGGCTGGCGCGTGATCGCGGTCGACCTGCGTGGTCGTGCAGGATCGGAACGCGCATATGACCCGTCCAGCTACAACCCACGTGCCTATGCGGATGACATGGTTGCGTTGCTGCGCTCGCAGAACATCGACAAGGCGGTGTTCGTCGGCACCTCGCTGGGCGTGCTGGTGACCATCACCCTCGCCTCGCGCGCGCCCGAGCGGATCGCGGGCGCGGTGCTCAACGATGCCGGCCCCAAGGTGCCACGCGAGGCGCTGGCACGGATCGGCAAGTACGCCGGCAAGCCGGTCCCGCCGATGGACCTGGTGCAGGCCACGGCCTACGTGGAATCCATCGGCAAGGCCGCGTTCCCTCGCTTCAGCACCGACGACTGGCGGCAGATGGCGGTGCGCACCTTCCGCCCACGAAGCGATGGCCTGCTGGAACTGGACTACGACCCGGCGGTGATCCGCACCACCCGGCCATGGCTGCTGTGGCTGTTGCGTCCGGTGCTGTGGCGCGCGGTTCGCGGACTGACCGCCCGGGTGCCGGTGCTGGTGGTACGCGGTGCGCTGTCCGACATCCTGCCAGCCGATGTCGCGCGGCAGATGGCGGCCACCTCGGAAAGTACCTGTCTGGTCGAAGTGCCCGATGTGGGGCACGCTCCGATGCTGTCCGAACCAGAGGCACGTGACGCGATCCTGACCTTGCTGGAGCGTGTGGCGTGAGTGCGGACAGCGACCTGCCTCCCGCCCTGCAGGCGTTGCAGCAGTGGGCAGCCAGCGAGCGGCTGAGTGGCGTGACCCGCGTGGACCAGACGCGTATCGATGCCTTTGCCGACGCCACCGGCGACCACAACTGGATCCATGTCGATCCAGCGCGGGCGCAGGCCCAGATGCCGGGTGGGCAGACCATCGCACACGGCTTCCTGCTGCTCTCGCTGACGGTGGAGGACGATGTGGCCGCCCTCGCTGGCTTCCCCGGCATCGCCCACGTGCTCAACTACGGCTTGAACAAGGTCCGCTTCCTGGCGCCGGTGCCGAGCGGGTCCGAGGTGCGGGTACGCTCGCAGCTGGTGTCACTGGACGCGCGGCAGCCCGGCCAATGGCTGCTGACCCAGCGCAAGGCCGTCGAGCGGGTTGCTGATGGCGAGCTGGCACTGGTCGCTGAGCAGCTGTCACTGATCGTGATCGCCTCCTAGCACCACCCTCCCCGCTTCTCTCCCTACACTGGAGCGATGTTGACGCCCTCCATCGTCCTCTTCGCCTGCATTGCATGGACCGCACTGCTGTTTGGCGTGGCGCTGTGGGGCGAGCGCCGGGGGCACCGGCTTTCGAGGGCATGGCCGCTCATCTATGCACTGTCGCTGGCCGTGCACTGCACCGCGTGGACCTACTACGGCGCGGCCTCGCAGGGGCTGCAATGGGGCTTTCCGATTCCACCGACCCTGGCCGGGATGGCGCTGATCTTCGCCTTGGGCCTGCCGTTCCTGCTCCGCCTGGGGCGGCTGGCCAAACAGCACAACAGTGCCACCATCGCCGATCTGGTCGTTGCACGACTGCGTGCCGATCGTGGTCTTGGCTTCACCATCACCCTGGTGGCGCTGTTCGGCATCATTCCCTACATCGCACTGCAGCTGAAAGCCGTCAGCCAGGGACTGGGCGCCCTGCTCGGTGATCGCTTCGCGCCTGCCGGTGCGAAGCTGGACATGTCGTTCTGGTTCGCGCTGACGATGGCTGCGTTCACCCTGCTGTTCGGTGCACGCAAGGCCTCGGCCACCGAGCCCAACCGCGGCATCGTGGTCGCGCTGGGCCTGGAATCGGTGTTGAAACTGGTGGCGCTGTTGGCCATTGGCCTGTATGCGGCGCTGTCCGTGCACACGGCCGGCACACCGCTGCTGGAGAAGATGGTGCAGCTGCCGCCCCCGGCCATCGTGCCGGACTATCTCACCATGGTCGCGCTCGGGGCGATCTCCGCGTTCACCCTGCCGCACCAGTTCCACGTCGGCGTGGTCGAGCTTCGCCAGACCTCGGACCTGAAGACGGCACGCTGGATGTTCCCGGTCTACCTGCTGCTGATCGGCCTGCCGTCGGTGCCGATGGCATTGGCCGGCGCCGCGCAGCTGCCGGCCTCGGTATCACCTGACCTGTACGTGCTGGCGCTGCCGAAGGCCGGTGGCCATCATCTGCTGGCGCTGCTGGCCTATCTGGGCAGCCTGAGCGCGGCCACCGGCATGATGATCCTGTCCGGGCTGACCCTGTCGATCATGCTTGGCAACCATGGGTTCGGTTCACGCCTGCTCGGCGGCATCGAGGGCAGCGTGGCCAATGCCGATCTGCGCCCCCGCGTACTGGCGTTCCGCCGTGCCGGCATCCTCGCCGTGTTCCTGATGGCGTGGCTGTACAGCCGCGCGATGAGCGACACCGAGGCACTCAGCGATTTCGGCCTGATGTCCTTCACCGCTCTCTCGCAGCTGGCACCGGCAGTGCTGCTGGCGGTATATCGCCCGCGCACGCCCTCCGCGGCCATCATGGCCGGCATCGTGCTGGGCTCATTGGCCTGGCTGTGGCTGGTACTGCTGCCGATGGTGATCCCGGCCGCCACGCCATCGGTCGGCGTCGACGGGCTGCATTGGTTGTCGGTGGTCTCGCTGCGCGTGCAGCCGGGGCATATCGCCATCAGCATGGGTGCCAGCCTGGCGGTCAACCTGCTGGCCGTGGCACTGGTGTCGCGGGCCGTGCGTCCGTCGTTGCCGCGGAGGCGGGATGCGGTGGCTGCGGCGTCCCTGCGCAGGACCGCCGGACGCTTCCTTGGCCAGGAGCGTGCGCGCCAGCTGCTGGAGGGCTACGCCGGGCAGATGCTGGATAACGACCGGGTCACCGCCGTCGAGCGTGAACTGACTGCCGTGGTCGGCGCAGGCATGGCACGACTTCTGGTCGAAGCCGCACGCGAAGGCGGCGCCGCGCCGCTGGATGCGGTGACCCGCGCCGTCGGCGAGGCCACCCAGGTGCTGCGCTTCAACCAGCGCCTGCTGGAAGCCGCGCTGGAGAACATGAGCCAGGGCATCAGCGTGGTCGATGCGCAATTGCAGCTGGTAGCCTGGAACAGCCGCTACGCCGCGCTGTTCAAGTTCCCGCCTGAGCTGCTGCAGGTCGGGCAGCCGGTGGTCAACCTCACGGCATGGGCACTGGGGCAGCTGAAGATCGGCGATGGCCCCGGCGACACGCCCACCAAGGCATTGCAGCGCCGCGTCGCGCATATGCGCCGTGGCACGCCGCACCTGTCCGAACGGATCTTCCCCGATGACACCATCGTCGAGATCCGCGGCAACCCGATGCCGGGCGGCGGCTATGTAGCCACCTTCACGGATGTCACGGCGTTCCGCCGCGCGGAGGATGCGCTCAAGCGCAGCAATGAAAATCTGGAACGCCGAGTACAGGACCGCACCGCGCGGCTGCAGCAGGCGGTACAGGAGGCCGAGCGCGCGAACGCGGCAAAAACGCGCTTCCTGACGGCGGTCGGCCATGACCTCATCCAGCCCCTGCATGCGGCCCAGCTGCTGACCGAGGCGATGTCGCAGCACATCGAGTCCGAGTTCCTCGACAGTTTCCTGCGGCAGATCCGCGGCGCATTGGATTCCACTGATGACCTGCTGTCCGGCCTGCTGGATATCTCGCGACTGGAAGCCGGTGGGCTGGTGGCCGATCCGCGCCCCTTCGCGCTGTCGACCGTGCTGGATCCGCTTGCGCAGGAGTTCGCGGTGCTTGCGGCGGCGCGTGGCCTGCAGTTCCGCCACGTGCGGAGCCAGGCCTGGGTCCATAGCGACCCGCTGCTGCTGCGCCGGGTGCTGCAGAACTTCCTGGCCAACGCCATTCGTTACACCCGCCATGGCGGTGTCTTGCTGGGTGTACGGCGCCAGGGGCAGGCACTGATGATCGGCGTGCAGGACACCGGCCCCGGCATTGCTCCGGAGCAGCAGGCGGTGGTGTTCGAGGAGTTCCACCGGGTCGATCGCAGCAACGGGCAAGGACTGGGCCTGGGTTTGACCATCGCGCACCGCATCGCCGACCTGCTGCATGCACCCTTGCACCTGCGCAGCGTACCCGGGCATGGCTCGGCCTTCTCGATCAGCGTGCAACGCGCAGCACCCCCTGTGACCCCGCGCAGTTCACCACCGACGGGCGGCAGCAGCGCCCTGAAGGGAATTCGCGTACTGGTGGTGGACAACGACCCGGACGCACTGGCGGCGATGCGGCAGCTGCTGCATTCCTGGGGTTGCGATGTGATCGCGGCAGGCAACGCCGATGACATCGGACCCTCAGCGCACGAGGCGGCGCTTTGGCTGTTCGACTACCACCTGGATGACGGCGATACCGGTGTTGCGCTGTGGAAGCGGATGGTGGGCATGCATGGGCCGCGGCCGACGGTGATCCTCAGCGCGGATACCGGCAGCGATACGCGCGAGGCGGTGCGCGGCGTTGGGCTGTCCCTGCTCAACAAGCCATTCAAGCCGTTGGCGCTGCGCTGGGCGATCAACCACCTGCTGGCGGCCACTGCCACGCCCTGACCCATCAGGGCTCGGGAAGCTCTTAGATCTGCCGGGACGGATCGGCCAACCCCATTTCGTGCAGCACGCGGATGGCCTGCGCGCGGTTGCGCACGCCCAGCCGCTCCATGATGCGTGTCATGTGCGCCTTGACCGTGCGCAGCTGTACGCCCAACCGGTCGGCGATCTGCTTGTTGAGCAGGCCCTCGGCCACCAGCCCCAGCACCTTGTACTGATGTGCCGACAGGCTGGCCAGGCGTGCGGCCAGGTCGGCATCCCTGCTGAACGGTGCCACCCGCGCCACCGGCTCGCGCAGCAACGCTGGAACCCAGCGCTCACCCTCCAGCACGCACTGCAGCGCGGACTGCAGTTCGTTCAAGCCCGAGCTCTTGGGCAGGTAGCCTGCGGCGCCGAGGTCGATGGCACGCCGGATGACCTGCGGCTCCTCGTTGGCGGAGACGATGATGATCGCCAGGCCCGGCTGCAGGGCACGGATCGTGGCCAGCCCGGCCAGCCCATGGTTGCCGGGCATGTGCAGGTCCAGCAGCATCAGGTCGATCGACTGGTTCTCGATCACCTCCAGCACGCCGTCCAGCGAATCAGCCTCGCTGATCTGCAGATCGGCGACCGCCTCTTCCGCCGCGCGATGCAGTGCCGCACGGAACAAGGGGTGATCATCGGCGATGAGCAGGGTGGGCATGTCCTGGCGAGATTATCAAATCGGGTGCGCGCGGGAACAGGTACCTAGGTACGCTGGTACAGCGGGAAGGGCTTGCTAGTGTGGGGCGGAGAAGGCCGGCGACCGCAACGCCGCCCACGAGGAAATGCCATGTCATCCGCCCCCACTCCCGATGCCCATGCCTATCCACTGCTGATCAAGCAGCTGCTGCTGATGCCGCTGGCAGTGAGCCCTGGACAGGAAATCGTCTACGGCGACCAGGTACGGTTCGATTACCGCACCCTGCACGCGCGCATCGGCCAGCTGGCCGGCCTGCTGACCTCGCTGGGAGTCGGCCACGGCGACACGGTGGCGGTGATGGACTGGGACAGCAACCGCTACCTGGAGGCCTACTTCGCGGTGCCGATGATCGGTGCGGTGCTGATGATGGTGAACGTGCGCCTGGCCCCCGAGCAGATCGCGTACACGCTGAACCACAGCGGCGCGCGGGTGATCCTGGCCAACCGCGAGTTCCTGCCGCTGCTGGACGCCATCGACGAGCAGCTGCCGGACCTGCGCACCCGCATTCTGCTGGACGATGCCGATGGCGCGCTGCCGCCAGGCTTCGCCACCGAGTATGAAGCGGGCCTGCGCGATGCCACGCCGGTCATCCGCTTCCCGGACTTCGACGAGAATGCCCGTGCCACGGTGTTCTACACCACCGGAACCACCGGGTTGCCCAAGGGCGTCTATTTCAGCCACCGGCAGCTGGTGCTGCATTCGCTGGCGGCGATGGCCGCGCTCGGCGGCGCATCCCGCCAGGGCGGCCTGCATCGTGACGATGTCTACATGCCCATGACCCCGATGTTCCATGTGCACGCGTGGGGCCTGCCCTACGTGGCTACCGCGATGGGCATCAAGCAGGTCTATCCGGGGCGTTACCTGCCTGCGAAGCTGCTGGCGTTGATCGCCCGCGAAAAGGTGACCTTCTCGCACTGCGTGCCAACCATCCTGCACATGCTGCTGGAGCACCCGGACGCGGCGCAGACCGACCTGGAGGGCTGGAAGGTGATCATCGGCGGTGCCGCCCTGCCCCGTGCCCTGGCGCAGCGTGCGCTGGCACGGGGCGTCGACATCTTCGGCGGCTATGGCATGTCCGAGACCTGCCCTCTGCTCACCATCGCCCAGATCGACGTGGACAGTGTGACCGATGCCGACGAGGTGCTTTCATTGCGCACCAAGGCCGGCATTCCGGTGCCGCTGGTGGACCTGCGGATTGTCGACCCGGACATGGGCGATGTCGTCCACGATGGCGTCGCCACCGGCGAAGTGGTGGCACGAGCACCCTGGCTGACCCAGGGTTACCTGAACGATCCCGACGCTTCGGCAGCATTGTGGGTGGGCGGCTACCTGCACACCGGCGACATCGGCAACATCGACGAAGGTGGCTACCTGCGCGTCACCGATCGCATCAAGGACGTGATCAAGACCGGTGGCGAATGGATCTCGTCGCTCGCGCTGGAAGACATCATCGCGCTGCACCCTGCGGTCAGCGAAGTCGCGGTGATCGGTATCGCCGATGCGAAATGGGGCGAACGGCCCCTGCCACTGGTGGTCAGGCTGCCCGGCCGTGATGTGTCAGAGGCGGAGATCATCGAACTTGTCGCAGCGCGCAGCCGTTCCGGAGACGTCTCACGCTATGCGATTCCGGAGCGTGTCAGCTTCGTGGATGCGATCGAGCGCACCAGCGTGGGCAAGATCAACAAGAAGAAGCTGCGCGGGCTGCATGATCCGGGCGCTGGCACCAGCGGGCGCTGACACCCTCTGCCGGCACCGCTCAACCGCGCGATGCCCTGCCCTGCAGCAGCTGGACCCAGGCCTGGAATCCCTCCAGGAAGCGCTGTAGGCGCTTGCGCGTCGCCGCGTCGAAATCGTCCGCATCGTTGTCGTAGGCCGCCGCAGCTTCGGCCACGTAGAGCTGTGGCGAGGCCATGGTCAAGGCACCCATGGCGGTCAGTGTATGGCGCAGCTGCGACTGTGCCAGCTTGGTGCCCCAGTGACCCGGCGTGGCGCCGATGATCGCCATCGGCTTGGCCGAAAGGACCGTGCGGTATTCGGCATCGTCGCGGGACAGCCAATCGAGCGTGTTCTTGAGTACGCCGGGCAGTGACTGGCTGTACTCCGGCGTGGCGATCAGCACGCCGTCAGCGGCTGCAATGGCCGCGCGCAGGCGCTTGACCCCGGCAGGGCCAGCCGGATCGGCGGCTTCGAGGTCTTCATCGAACAGCGGAACATCGGCAATGGTGTCATGCACGGTCAGCAGCAGGCCCGCAGGCGCGGCGCCTGCCGCGGCCCTGATCAGGCGCCGGTTGTAACTGTTGCCACGCAGGCTGCCGGCAAACGCCAGGATGTTCAGCGGTGGAGCGTTGTCGGACATGCGGGATTCCTGGGATGAGTCGGTGCGGGGTCACGGGCCATGCATCGACAGCACGGGCGGTACCGGGAAAGGTCGCGCACAGCGTACCCCAGAAGCACTGCGCCCCAGCTGCAGGTGCAGGTGTCCGCCATGTCGCGTCAGCCCGTGGCCAGCACGATCACCTGGTCGGCTTCGGTTACCACGCTGCGGCGATGGGTGATGGCCACGATCGTGACATCACCGGCTAGCGCACGGATATGGCCCATGATCTCGCGCTCGGTCGCCTCGTCCAGCGCCGAGCTGGCTTCATCCAGGAACAGGATGGTGGGCTCTCCATAGAGTGCACGGGCAATGGCGATGCGCTGCCGTTCGCCACCGGAAAGTTTCAGGCCACGCTCGCCCACGCTGGTTTCAAACCCTTCGGGCAGCGCGTCGATCAAGGCCAGGATCGACGCCTTGTGGGTCGCGTGACGCAACCGGGTGTCGTCGCGCGGGCGCCCCAGCAGGATGTTGTCGGCCAGGCTCTCGTTGAGCAGGATGACATCCTGGGGAACGACGGCGACGGCGGCGTGCCACGCGGCACGGTCGATGTGGGCCAGGTCGGTGCCATCCACCAGGATGCGACCGTGCTGGGGCTCGATCGACTTCAGTGCCAGCTTGAACAGCGTCGACTTCCCTGCCCCGGTCTCCCCCATCAGGAAGTTGATGCCGCCGCGCCTGGCGTGGAAGGACGCATCCCGGACGCCGCGGCCATTGCCGTAGCGATGGCTGACATGCTGGAACTCGATCCGGCCGCACTTTCCGCGAAATCGGCCGGCGTTCGCCGCCTGCCGTTCTTCGGGCGCCGCCCACAGGGCCGACAGCGGCGTCAGCAGCGTCCACGAACGGGCAACGTCATCAATCGAGCGCGCGATCATTTCAAAGGGCATGTTGAGCTGCAGCAACAGCAGATTGAACAGCACGATATCGCCGACGCTCAGGTCACCACTCTGGTAGCGTGGGAGTAGCAGTGCGAAGGTGACGATGAACTCGACCGCCAGGCCGATGCCGAGCAGCACGATGAAGCCGATCCGCTGCAGCACGTAGGCACGCCAACTGTCGCGCACCTCCTGGGCCTTCTGTTCGAAGCGCTGGATCATCCACGCGCTGCCGCCGAACTAGCGCAACGTCTCCATCGCGTTCATCGCATTGCCGACAAAGCGCGCATTCTGCTGGCCCGCCTCGACCGCCGCCTCACGATGGATCCGTGCTCGCCGGGTGGCGATGGCCGAGAGCGTGACGGCCACAGAGCCATAGCCCAGCACGATCGCCACCATCTGCAGGTTGATCAGTGCGCCCAGTGTCACCAGGGTCAGCAGGATCTGCAGTGCGCTGGGAATGAACACCACCAGGCCGAGCTGCACCACGATCTTCAGCGCGTTGCGGCCTTTCTCCCCGGCCACCTGCAGTTCGGCTGCGTTGTAATCCAGGAAGAAGCTGTGGGTCTTCTTCAGCAGGCGCGCGAAGTAGCGGGTGCTGGTGATGAAACCGAGGTTCTCGCCACTGAGGAACGACAGGTACTGCACGGTGTTCTGCAGGATGCTGGCGGCGCCGAGCATCACCGCGTAGAGCAGGAACCATCCCGCCAGTTCACGGATGCCTTCCGCGCTGATGCGGTCGATCAGGCGCGAGAACAGGTACGGCGCTGCCACCGTGGCCAGGCCGGAAAGCATGACGATGGCGGCGATCAACAGCAGCAGCCTGCGGTCCGCCTTCCAGTACGCGGCGAGGATCTCGGTGACCGGCGGCGGCAGCGCGAACATTCTCATCAGCGTCGGTCCGGCATCTGTGCAGTGACTCGTGTGTGGCGGTGCGCCTGCCCTCGCCCCTCGGCACAGCAAGATCGCCGCGCACCTTGAATGATATGATATAACATCTCCATTGAAGGCGCGATGGCTCGTGCCGCAGACCAACATCCGATGAGATCGATGGACCGGGGCATGAACAACGCATCCACTGCCAGGCCGGCGGCATTGGTGGTCGCCAGCCTGGCCGCTGCTCTGCAGCTCAACGCGCCGGCAATGGCGCAGGATGCCGGCGCTCTGGGCAGTACTGCCCAGGGCGACCGGCGATCCGATACCGCCACGCTGGACAAGGTGATGGTCATTGGCAGCAATATCCGCGATGCCATTGGCGGCGGCGCCTCTCCGGTCATCGTGATCGACCGGGAGGCCATTGATCGAACCGGGGTGGCCTCGTTGCAGCAGCTCTTCGAGAAGCTGCCGCAGAACTTCGGCGGTGGTGCCAACGGCGCCAACGTCGGCAACCTCGGCGTCGACCGCGATACCGGCAACAACTTCGGCCAGGGCACCGCCATCAACCTGCGTGGCCTCGGCACGGGCACCACGCTGACGCTGATCAACGGCCACCGCGTGACCTCCTCGAACCGCTACCAATACGTCGACATCTCGCTGATTCCGCTGAGCGCCATCGAGCGCGTGGAGATCCTCACCGATGGCGCCTCTGCCATCTACGGCACCGACGCCGTCGGCGGTGTGGTCAACATCGTCCTGCGCCGCGATTTCACCGGCTATGAGACCTCGCTGCGCTATGGCAGCGTCACCCGCGGCAACATGGACGAGTACCAGGCCTCGCAGTCGGCCGGCTGGTCGTGGGAGGGTGGCCACCTGATGGCCAGCTACGAGTTCCTGAAGCAGGGCAACCTCGCCGCCGTCGACAAGGACTTTTCCCGGAACGTTACGGTCAAGCCCTACGACATCTATCCCGGTTCGAAGCGGCACAGCCTGTATCTGGACGGCGTGCAGGAGCTCAGTGATGTGCTGACGCTCAACCTGACCGGCTCCTTTGCCAAGCGCGAGATGGACACCACCATTTCGGGAACCGCCGACGAGACCCGCCTGTTCCCGCACACGCGGCAGTTCGATGTGTTCGCCGGGCTTACTCTCGAGCTTCCGCGCCAGTGGCAGGCCCGCCTGAATTCCGGATTCGGCAGGAGCGACGTCTCCTACGAGAGAACGACCATCACCGGCAGCTCGGTCAGCACCGCGCCGCCGACGGATACGAACTCCGAATCGCGCTATCTGGAAGTGATCGCCGACGGCGAGCTGTTCAATCTTCCGGCCGGCGGCGTACGCGCGGCATTCGGTGCGGGCTACCGCCGCGATGGCTATGAACTGCTCGACCACCGCGGGCTTGAGAAGCCGCTGGATCTGCAGCGCACGATCCGTTCCGCTTTCGCTGAGCTCAACATTCCGCTGCTGGCAGACATGCCTGGCGTTCGTCGGCTGTCGCTGACTGCGGCCGCACGCTACGACGACTACAGCGATTTTGGTTCCACCCTCAATCCCAAGCTCGGCCTGCTGTGGGAAGCAACGGAAGGACTTTCATTCCGCACCAGCTACGGTCGCTCCTACCGGGCGCCGGTCTACCAGGACATGCAGCTGAACAACACCGTGGTGGTGGCCAAGGTACCCAACCCGAGCGCGGCCAACGGAAGCACGGTGCTGATGATGCTCTCCAACGGCAACCCGGATCTGGGGCCCGAACGTGCCACGACCTGGACCGGCGGCTTCTCGTTCGCGCCCCCGTCGCTGCCGGGCCTCAAGATCGACGCGAACTACTATCACATCGAGTATGCCGACCGGATCGGCAGCGGTTTCGGCGGCAGTTTCCCGTCGCTGTTCCTGCAGTCCACCGCGCCCTATGCAGACCTGCTGACCGTCAACCCGACGCCGCAGCAGATCCAGCAGGCGCGCCAACTGGGTGCCTCCGGCCTGGGCCTGTTCGTATCGCGGGTGGGCCCTTATGCCCTGACACCAGGAACCGATGAAACCAGCAGCGAAGTCATCCTGGACAACCGCTTTCGCAACAACGCGTTCACTTCGCAGCGCGGCGTCGATTTCAATGCCTCCTACGATTTCGACGCTGGCCAGACCCGCATCGCGTTGAACCTTGCCGGCCAGTACATCATCGATTCCAAGCGCCGCGTGACCGCCACCTCGCCCGAGGTGGACGCGGTGAATGCGGTGTACTTCCCGGTCGACCTGAAGGTGCGCGGCGGCCTCGCCATGAGCCACCGGCAGGTTGCCGGCGGGCTGTTCGTGAACTACGTGGACAGCTATCGCGATCCCGCCAACCGCGCCGACCCCCATGTCAGCTCGTGGACGACGGTCGACCTCAATCTCAGGTATGACTTCAGCGGTGCTGCCGGTGCCGGACAGGGCACTTCGCTGGCCTTCAACGTGCAGAACCTGTTCGACCGGAATCCGCCCTTCATCGTCAACAGCATCAACACCGGTTTCGACCCGACCAATGCAACGGCGCTCGGCCGATTCCTGTCCATGACATTGACCCATCGCTGGTAGGGCGCCCGCCATGAGCGATGCCTCCCCCACCTTCTCCAGACCCGCATCCGCCGTGCGCCAGACGCTGGTCGTTGCCGCGACCCAGCTGAAGCTGATGTGGCGCGAGCGGCGCCTGTTGTGGCTCGCGCTGACCCTGCTGCTGCTTGCGGGAGCGTCGGTTACCACGGGCGCAGCACGGCTGGCGCAGCAGGCCCAGGAGCGCCAGATCGTAGCGGAGCAGGAGGCCGGGCTATGGGACAGCCAGGGCACGATCGACCCGCATGCTGCCGCGCACGTCGGCCGCGCCATTCCCGCGCCGGTGCGGCCGCTGGCGGCGCTCGACCCGGGCATCACGGATTTCGTCGGCACCTCGGTGTTCATCGAAGGCCATGCGCAGAACCCGGCCCGGCACCGACCCGTCGACGCCGGCACCGCGCTCAGCCGGTTCGATGGCTTCTCCGCCGCATGGGCGCTGCAGGTCGTGGCGCCTCTGCTGATCATCCTTGCCGGATTCGCCAGCCTCTCCGGCGATGTCGCCCGCGAAACCCTCCGCCAGGAGCTCGGCAGTGGTGCATCGGCCCACGTCCTGATCGGCGGCCGGCTGATCGCGCTGGCAACGGCATCGCTGCTGCTGGTGCTCGCCCTGCTGGCGGTCAGTGTTCCCGGCATGGCCGGACGCACCCTCGGCACGGCCGACATCATGGCGCTGATTGCGATGTTCGCGGCGTATGCGCTCTATCTCCTGGTGTTCTGCGCCATCACCATCGGCGTCTCGGCGCGCTTCGGCGCAGCACGCACGTCGTTGGTGGTGCTGCTCGGCTTCTGGGTGGTAGCCACCCTGCTCGCGCCGCGGGTGGCCCCCGCACTGGCCGAATCGCTGTATCCCACGCCTACTGCCCCCGCGTTCCGGGCGGCGGTCAGCGAGGACGCAGAGCACGGCGCAGATGGCCACGACCCGGCGGACAAGCGGCTGGACGCACTGAAAGCAGAGATGCTGGCACGCTATCAGGTGAAGGACGTGGACGATCTTCCGGTCAACTTCCGCGGCGTGGCGCTGGAGTTCGCCGAAGCCAATTCCACCGAGACCTACAACCGCCACTTCGAACGCATCTACGCTACCTACCAGCGGCAGGCGATCACGCAGCGCGCCTTCGCGGCGCTGTCGCCCACCCTCGCGCTGCAGGCCGCGTCACGGGCACTGGCGCGCACCGACTTCCCTGCACAACTGGCGTTCCTGCGCGGAGTCGAAGACTATCGCTACCGGCTGATCCAGGCACTCAACCTGGAAGTGAAACAGCACAAGGCCGCGAACGGCAGCAAGCATCTGGCCGATATCGCGACCCTTACCCGCTCCGTGGCGTACAGCCCGCAACAACCGCCGCTGGGCCACATCGCCGCGGCACAGTCGGTGAATTTCGCCATCCTGCTGGCCTGGGTGCTGCTGGCCCTGGGGCTGGTGTTCACGTCGGCGCGGCATCTCGGGAGTGCCCCATGAGCAGCCTGTCGATCGCAGGGCATGAGATCCGTCGCCTGCTGCGTGACCGGGCGTTGCCGGTGCTGCTTGGCCTGCTGGTGGTGCTGGCGGCCTATGCAGCATGGAATGGCAGTGCGTGGGTCGGGCAGCGCGAGGCAGCCATCAGCCTGATCAACGCGGAAGAACAGGATGCCAGGGACCGCAGCCGGGGGTTCGTTGGCAAGGCGCCGTCGGTACTGCCCCGCGTCCAGCCGGTGCTCCCTCCCGGCCCGATGGCGGCATTGTCGATTGGACAGGCGGACGCCTACCCCTACACCGCCGATGTGGTTGCGCTGGGTGACCGTACCCAGCTGCTCAGGCATGTGTGGTCCGACATCGGCAATCCTGCCGTGCAGGCCGCTGGCCGATTCGACCTGGCCTTCGTCATTGTGTTTCTGCTGCCCTTGGTCATCCTGGCGACCACCTTCGATCTCTGGTCGCGCGAATGCGAGCGCGGCATCACAGCGTTGGTGTTGTCACAGCCCATCGCGGCAGGACGGCTGATCGCGGTCAAGGCCCTGGCCCGAGGTGCCATCGTGCTGCTGCCTGCGCTGGCGATCATCATTGCCGTTGCCGCTGGCTCGGGCGCAACACGCCCTTCCGGCCTGGCCGTGCTTGCCCTGATCGTGCTCGCCTACGGCAGCTTCTGGCTGGCACTGGCGGTGCTTATCGGCTGCTTCGCCCGGCGCACCACCGAGGCCGCGATCGCCGCTGGCGCACTGTGGCTGCTGATCGTTGTCATGGCCCCATCACTGGTCCTGGCAGCGGTGAACCTGATGGTTCCACCGCCCTCGCAGATGCAACTGGCGACCGCACTGAAGGCGCAGCTGGCCGACACTGCCCGCCAGCAGCAGCTGCGCCACGCGGCAGCCTCCCCCGCCACGCGTTCGCCAGCACCGCGCATTGCGGACGCCGTGCGCGTGGCCTATGCCGATCTTGTCCAGGCCGATCAGGCCATCGCGCCCTTGATCGCCGCGCACACGAAGGCTGAGGACGCGCGGCGCCAGGCACTCGACCGGGCGCGCCTGCTGCTGCCTTCGGTCGCGGTGCAGGATGCACTGGACCGCCTCGCCGGATCCGACGCCGACCGGGCGCTGGCGTTCCAGCAGCAGGTCCTCGCGTACTGGCACACACGTCGGCAGCTGCACAAGGACTATCTGGACCGTGACGTGCCACAGACGCTGGCCGAGTACGACGCCCTGCCCCGTTTCGAATTCCAGGACACGGCGGGCGCCCTGCAACGCGGTGTACTGATCGACCTGGCCGCATTGGCCGTCGCCACCCTGCTTCTGCTGATTGCGGCCTGGTCGATGCGGCGTCGGCTGGCCACCCCCTGAGGTACATCACACATGCTGACTGCAAGGCATCTGGTCAAGGAACACGGCACGCATCGGGCGCTGGATGATGTGAGCTTCACGGTGCGCCCCGGCGAGATCTTCTGCCTGCTGGGTGCCAACGGGGCCGGCAAATCGACCACGATCAAGCTGTTCCTGGGCTTCCTCGAACCCACCTCCGGATCCGCCGAGGTTGATGGGCTCAGTGCCTGGCAGCAGCCACACGAGGTACGCCGGCGCCTGTTGTACATCCCGGAGAACGTGGCGCTGTATGACGAACTGACCGGCTATGAAAACCTGGATTACTTCGCGCGCCTGGCTGCGGTGGAGCAGCGCTCGTCCGCACGGCTGAAGGACGCGCTCAGGTCGGCCGGGCTGGCGCCCGAGGCATTCGGGCGACGCGTCGGGCTTTACTCCAAGGGCATGCGCCAGAAGGTGGGCATCGCGCTGGCCATCATCAAGGAAGCCAGGGCACTGCTCCTTGATGAGCCGACGTCGGGCCTGGACCCGACCGCCTCGGCCGAATTCCACGAGCTGATCGTGCGCCAGCGCGACCGCGGCACGGCGATCCTGATGGCCACCCACGATCTGTTCCGTGCCCGCGAAGTGGCAACGACCATCGGACTGATGCAGGCCGGCAGGCTGCGCAGGACGCTGGATGCCAGCACGATCACCGCCAATGATCTTGAGAGCCTCTACCTTGAGGAAATGAGCCGGAGCACCTAGGCCACGCCGGCTGCGGGCATGCCTGGCGCGCCCATCCAGCGCCTGAGCCAGGCTTCGATGTTGACCTGCGGACCGAAGATGCCCAGCACCTGGGATGAGTGATCGGGGCTGACCCTGCGGATGCCCGCGTCGGCCGATGCGCTGTCGATGTAGCCCCGCCGGGCCAGCAGGCCATCCACCAGCAGGCCCCTGATGAACTGCTGATGCCGCTGGGTGACGGCCACCGAGTGATCGTCCAGGTAGGACTTCACCTTGCGCGAGAGCAGCGCCTGCGGCAGCAGGCCCTGCAGTGCACGACGCGCGATCGTCCTGTCTTCCGCGCCGGCCATCAGCAGGTGCAGCGGCAGGCGGGCGAACAGTTCCACCACAGGCTGTGCGCTGATGGGTGATACGCCGTGCCAGCGTCCTGCACCCTCGAAGGGATCGAGCACGCTGGTCGGGAAGATCATCCGGCCAATATGCGCCAGCTTGTGCGGAGACAGCCTGTACCCCTGTGCGCGTGCATGCCGCAGCCAGGCCGGCGGCAGGCCATCCTGTTCGGACGCATCCACCTTCACCCATTCGCACGGGTTGCCCCAGCGGCCGTTGATGCTGCCTGGCTTCTTGAACATGCCATGGACGAAGGCATCCTTGAATACCCCGTACAGCGAATCGCCCGACTGCGCAGTTTCGAACGCGACACGGAAGAAGTCGCGGTCGATCCCACGCCGCCACGCATAATCGATGGCAGCGGCATTGCCCTTGAAGCGGAGGAAGACCGCATCGCCGCCGACACCGGTGAACTGCACCGTGTCCGCGTCGACATCCACGTCGCGCCGATGCAGCAGGTAACCCGAGCAATGCGCAGGACGCGCGGTTCGCGGGAAGTCCATGATCTCTTCCAGCGAGCAGTGCGGCTGCCGTTGGTACTCGACGAACTCGCAGCTTCTTCCGGAGGATTCACTGGCACCGGCAACGGCCATGCGCGCGAACATGCGCTCATCGGCACCAATGCCGGCATCGTAGTGATGGACGCATTTCACCTCCGGTGCGGAGGGTGCATGCAGCAGGCCGGCGAGGACGATGGAGGAGTCCAGCCCGCCGGACAACTGAAGCTGGATGCATCGATGCTGGCTCGCCAGCGCACCAATGCAGCCCAGCAGCGTTGCACGTGCCAGCTGCACGGCTTCCTCCAGATCTTCGATGGGCGCTTCACTGGCCTGCCGCACCACATCCCACTGGTAGTGCCGGCCGATCGGCCGGCCATCACGGATCGTCACTGCCTCGCCCGCCTCGAGCGCGGTGACCTCCTCGAAGCCTGTCTGCAGGCCGTCACGGAACGGGAACAGCAGCGAGTAGGACAGGAACGACCAGTCGACGTTGAAGTCACCCACTCCCAGCAGCAGGCAGTCTTCCATGCTCGAAAAGACCACCGTCAACTGATCGACCGTGGTCATGTAGCACGGAATCTCCGCCGTCGGATCGCGCAGCACGAACCAGCTGGCGGTATCCGGCTGGTAGCCCACGGCAACGTAGCGCCCCCAGTACTGCTCCACCAGGCTCCTGCCCTGCGTACTGCAGGCGCTGTCTGCGGATGCAGCATCGGGAAATGCCTGTGCGGGAACGGTATCGGCGGCGAACACCTTGTGGAACAGCTTGCCGAGTATCACCAGCGGGCCGGACCGGCTGTACTCGAAGTAGCCGGGGTTGTCGGTCTGGGCATAGATGGCGCCGCCGCTGCCCTTCATCACGTAGGCGATTCCGGGGCGGTCTGCCTCGATCCGTTCCATGGCCTGCAAAGCCTGCGCACGAGCGGATTCGGAATGTTCGTTCCAGAACAGAGCGATGTATCGGTACATGCCTCAGGCCGGTTACAGCACCAGGATGGGCGTCATCCGGCGCAGGTTGAAGGGGATGTCGGTCAGGACCTGGTCGCCGTGCTGCAACCAGCAATGCGCTGCGAACGGCTGGGTCCGCACCGCGAACACCCACGCCGGAACGATGCCGTACCGCGACAGGAACTCACGCATGGCCAGGCAGTAGAGGAAGCACTCATCGGTCTTCCTGAAGGCGATCGGTCGCAACCAATCGAACACCCGGACCAGGAGGGCCAGCTGCTGCAGATCCACCTCGCCCGGCGTAGCTTCCTGACCGCGCCTGCGGGCTGCCGACACCGTGTAGCTGAAAGGCAGGAACGTCCTGCTGCAGGCCGCGCGCGTGACCGAGGCCAGGAACCGGCGCACATCGCGGGCCGTGATCGGCGGACATCCTCGGGACTCGCCCTCGCGCACCCAGTGCCGGGGCAACGCGATTTCGGCGCTTGCTGCGGACTTGCCACGCAGCGGATCCTGGGTGATCAGGCGCCGATCAAGCAGCGACTGCAGCATCCTCGGGCTCGGCGCTCCATCGGAAGCCAGGGGCCAGTCCTGCACCAGCCCGCCAAGCGCCGCCGCTCCGCGCCGATCGATGGAGAGATAGCTGCCGGAGGCCTGATCAAGAATGACCATTGCGTCACCGGTCACACAGACATGTGCGTGCTTCGAAAGAAAGTAGGTGGTTTCAGGCTGGTCCATCGCGAGCGCGATCTCATGCTGCTGCAGGCATCAGAGCGGTGCATGCGGGGGGCATGCACCGCAGGTCATGCAGGGTGCGATGGATCAGGGCGAGGTGGTCGGGAAGACGCCATCCCACAACGTGCCGTGGTTGTGCGCCTTCGTTTCGGAAACCACCGAGCCCAGCTCGATCAGTTCACTCTGATCTTCGTGATTCTGCTCACCAGCCACTACGCCCAGCTCAATCAGTTCGTTCATGAACATCTCCTCTAGTCAGTGGATGCACCCACGCGATGCAGCGGATGCACAGCGGCCAAGCCAGCGTCGCCCTGCGTGTTTCAGGACGATTGCCGCCAAGGCACGTAAATGTTACGATATAACATATTATTTTGGTGTGACGGCCGACCGTGATCGGGCGTCGCTGCAGCGACTCCCAAGAGAGCGAGATGGATGCCCACCGAGATCAATGACGATGGCCTTGATTCCACCCTTCTGCTGAAGGGCCTGTTTCCGCTGCCGAAGTTCATCCGCTTCGTCAGGGAGCGTTGCCCACCAGGAAGCTTTGACGAAGCGATGCTGGTGGAGCAGTGGCGGGAAGCCCGCGCCCTGGTGCGTCGCCTTCATCACGACGAAGCAGACCACGCCGATGCCATGGACGTCCTCGCCCTGCCGGAAGAGATGCGGCCACCGGCCGAGCAGGCGCTTCGCCAACCCTCGATGCACCGCATGACGAGCGTGGTGCCCCGCAGTTGGCAGATGGTGGAGATCGACCGGCTGGTGGTCTTCCAGGAGTGCATCAACCTGCGCCACATCGATCAGCTTGCAGCGGCCACGGCCGCGTCACCCGATGCATGCGAGATCATGGAACTGGTGGCGCGACGTGGACGCCACGCACATCCGGAGGTGCGCTTTACCCAGTCCGATGGCAGCTACACTTTCGCATCTGCGTCCAATGACCTGCGGTTCCTCGACGTGGCGACGATCGACCCTCGCACCATCGCCGGTTACGAGCCGTTCGGCGCGGCCAGCCACGCCCTTGTCATCTATCTCGGTTTCAGCGACAACCTGATCAGCGCCACACGTATTGGCCGCCGGATCATCCTGACCAACGGCTCGCACCGGCTGTACCTGCTGCGCAGGCTCGGCTTCCGCCATGCCCCCTGCCTGGTGACCGATGCGTCCGACAGTGATCTGTCCGACGTGTTGCTGCCAGCCGCGGTGAAGCAGGATCGGCCGTTCTATCTGGGCGCTTCGCGACCGCCGATGTTCAAGGACTACCTGGATCCAAGCCTGACCTGCACCGTGCCGGTCACCCGCAAGCACTATGCGCTCAGGGCCAAGCTGGATCTGCAGCGGATCACGGTTCCAGCGGTGTAGAAAGGCCGTGGGCATCAAGCCCGACGGCGGTAGCCAGCCACATCAGGTCGTCGCCCGCAGAACGCCTTTCAGATACGCGTCGTCGCCATGAACCGTTCGCGGTCCTGCTGCGTGCGGCGGCGGATCTCCTCCAGCGCCTGGCTTTCGGTCGCCTGCAGCATGGCTTCGAACAGGCGCTGGAAGTGATGGCGCATGGCATTGCGCGCGGCCACCGGATCACGCGCACGCAAGGCTTCGAAGATCGCCATGTGCTCGTCGGCACGGCTGGCGCCATCATCGTGGCAGACCCGTGCATAGACCTCGGTCACCCGCGGCAGTTCGCTGCGCATGCGCCAGATCTGCTGCACGAAAAATTCCACCACCGGATTGCCGGAAAGCCTTGCGATGGCCAGGTGGAAACGGCGGTCGTACTCGCAGGCTTCGGCGTCGCTCAGGTCGCGACGGCACAGCGCTTCGGCCAACGCCTGCAACTCGGCAATGCCGGCATCATCCAGATTGCTGGCAGCCAGCGCGGCAGCCTCGGCTTCGAATACCGCGCGAGCAGCGGTGAGGTCAAAGGCGCTGACATCCGGCAGCCCGCCGGACGCCTGCGTCGGACGCGGCTTCACATGCACGCCCGATCCGATGCGGATGGCGATCCAGCCCTGTGCTTCCAGTGCGATCTCGGCTTCGCGGATGGTGACCCGGCTGACACCGAACCGTTCGGCCAGTTCACGCTCGCCCGGCAGCCGCGAGCCCGGCGGAAATTCGCCGTCCTCGATCAGCTTGCGGAGCTTGGCAGCGATGGTCTGGTAAAGGCGGTTGGCGGACATGCGGCTGACCCTTGGCGATTCCCTCCGGGTCCCTGCCCTGCCACCGCGGCCGGCAAGGGTCCGGTTGGAGCGACGGCGCGACCACTGGCCGCGCCGCCCTGTTCAGAACTTGTATCGTACACCGAAATACGCACGCCGCCCGTAGGTCACCACTTCGCGGAAGTTCCCATAAAGCGGCTGGTAGGCCACGCGCGGCTCGTTGGTCAGGTTCATCAGCTCCAGCGACAGCGACAACTGCTTGTTCACCCGGTAGCGCAGGCGCAGGTCCACGCTGGTGTTGTCATCGTAGTAGCGGTTCTGCTGCGCGGTGTTGCCGGTGAAGTCCTGGTAGTAGTGCGAGCGGAACTTGCCGATGGCCTGGATGTTGAAGCGCCCGACGTCCCAGTAGATCGAGCCGGACAGGACGTGCCGCGAGAAGCCACTGAGACCCGCCGGCGGCACGATCGCCGGAATGATCGTGCCATCACTGGCCAGCTGCTCGCCCAGTCGCGAGTCCTGGGTCCGGTAGTCGGCATCGGCGTAGTTGTAACTGACCTTGAAGCCCAGCCCGTCGAACGGCTTGGGCAGGTACGACAGTCGATGGGTGGCGGTCAGCTCGAAGCCGGTCAGCGTGCTGTCCTCGTCGGTGGTCACCTGCTGCCGCACCGGCACGGTCACGCTCTGGCCGTCGATGGTGTAGGTCTCCGGCACCAGCGCGGTGGCGGTGCCGCCGTTGAACTGCTTCCAGTACACCGCGCCGGCCAGCATCGTGTCCGGGTTCGGGTACCACTCCAGGGAAAGGTCACCGTTCCAGGACATCAGCGGCTGCGCAGCGGGGTTGCCGCTGGCACTGATGTCATCCAGCGCGTCGGCCAGATTGCCGTAGGTGGCATCACTGCTCACGTTGATGGTGCGTCCGGCACCCAGCGCGGCGATGTCCGGCCGTGACATCGCGCGGTATGCACCGACCCGCAGCAATACGTCCGGGCGGAGTTCGAAGGCCGCGTTGAGGCTGGGCAGCAGCTTGTCGTTGCCCGCCTTGAACACCTGCGTGCTGTACTCGCCAGTGGGTTGCAGGCGGATCGTCCCGTCACCGTTGTCCTCGATACGCAGACCGGTACGCACGCCTTCGGAGCGGACATCGGTCTTGACCCAGCGCAGGCCGAGGTTGCCGGTCACCGGCAAACCGAACAGGCTGCTGCTGAACTCACCCAGCAGATAGAGCGCGCGTGTCTTCTCGGTGATATCGACATTGTTCGGATCCTGGAAACCCGGATCCAGCCCGCTGTCGAGGCTGCCACGGAACGACTGGTACAGGCAGTTCGGATCGAAGTACGCCCACGAGGAGATCGTGTTGCCGCTGGCGGCATCCATGAAGTCATCCTGGGGGAATGGTGCACGGCAAGCTTGATTGGCAGCGATGATCTTCGCCTTGTCGGTCGCCACGCGCTGGTCGTAGTCGGTTACCAGGGTGTTGTCGCGCAGGCGGTAGTCTGCCTGGCTGGCGCGCACGCCGCCCTTGATGCGGGTGAAGAAACCGGACTCGGGCATGAAACTGGCATCGAAGCGGCCGGCCTTGATCTTATGGTCGTTCTCCGTTGCGCTTGAGGTCACCCGCGCCGCCCCGGTGTAGGCGTCCCAGTTGGTGGGGTCGAAGTTCGGCGCCAGGGCAACACTGGGCACTTCGCCGTGCCAGTCCCAGTCATAGTCCACGTAGCCGGTGGCACCACTGCTGATGCCGGGCACGACGGCATTGTTGACGTCGCGCTGGTTGGCGCGCAAGCGGGTCATGCGCTCGCTGTCGAGGCGATTGGTGTGGGAGTACGAAAGATCGGTGGACAGCTCCCAGGCCGGGGTCGGTCGCAGGATCAGGTTCAGGCCACCCCCGGTGTATTCCTCGCCACGCCAGTAGCGGTTTGAGGTGGAATCAATCGAGGTACTGCCGTGCAGGTGGCGCACGATACCGTCCTCGTCAACCTCGCGCTGGGTGATGCCTCGGCGAGCGTTGGACAGGCTCAGATCGCTGCGGTTCTCGTACCAGTTGCGCTCGGTGTGTTCGAAGTCGAGGTTCACTTCAACCACATCATTGGGCCGCCACTGCAGTGCGGCGAACTCGCTCTGCCGGTTGTTGCGCTCCTGCTTGAGCCGGTAGATGCGGCTGCTTGGCACCAGGTAGTACGGCGCGCCGTTGGCGATGGCCTGCGCGGACACTTCATTGCAGTTGGCATTGCCCACGTTCTGCGTGCCATCGCAGGCATACCAGGTGGAACCGCTGGTGATGCTCTCTTCCGGATCAGTACCGTCCAGACGCTGGAAACCCAGCGAAATGCCCAGCTTCTGCCCGTTGCCGAACTCGAACTGGTCGATGTAGCTAGCGGTGCCGCGGTAGCCGATGCTGTCGTCGTCGCGGTACTTCTTGTCATACTCGGCCCAGCTGCCACGCAGATCGATCTGCGCCGAGCGCTTGCCGTATTCCAATGGCCGTACTGTTTCCAGGCCGATGGTACCGGCCACGCCGCCTTCGATGATGTCGGCGCGCTGGGTCTTGTAGATGGCCACCGTATTGATCAGCTCGGCGGGGAACATGTTGAAGTTCACCGAGCGGTCGCCGCTGCCGTTGGTGATTTCGCGGCCATTGAAATTGGTACTGCTGAGGAAGGCGCCGAGGCCGCGGATGGAGATTTCCGAGGCGCCGGTCTTGTCGCGGGTCGAAGCGGCGCCGGTCAGGGTCTCGATCGCATCGGCCAGCGAGGGCGCCGGCAGGTCGCCGATGTCATCGGCCGAGAGCACATCTGCAATGACGGTGTCGTCGCGCTTCTTGTTGATCGAACTCTGCATCGATTCGCGGATGCCGGTGACCTGCACCTGGTCCAGCGTGGTGGGATCCTGTCCTGCCGCGTCCCTGCTGGATTGCGCCTGGGCCGCGGGCAGGCCCGCCAGCACGGCGAGCAACGCCACGATCAGGGGTGTGGGGGACAACGAGATGCTGTGCACTGCTCCGGCGGATCGCCGCATGGTTTCCTCCTCCCAAAGGATCGCCTGCATGCCAGGCGTGGGACGCAGCTTCGGCACGGTGACATGAAAATGTCAACCAATTGGTATGCAAATGTTTAAATGCCTTTGATCCATACCAGTTGATCGCAATTTAATGTGCTTCTGCAGCATGACTTTGCGCGAAGGCTGGCTTACAACAGACCCGAAAGTGGTATGCAGACCCACCCTGAAACGACGGCCGGGCCGTCCCTGGAAGGATTTCATGCGCATTCACTCGCTGGCGCGTCACCCGTCCAACAATCCATCACTGTTTTGCCTGGCCACTGGTCTGGTCATGTGCCTGACCACTTCAGCTGCAAGTGCAACCAGCTGGCTCGTCCACGATGTTGCTGAGTTCACTACAGCCGCCTCGACGCTGCAGCCCGGCGATGAGATCGTGTTGGCTGACGGCATCTGGACCGACGCCCGGTTGCTGCTGAAGGGCCAGGGCACGGCAGCCGCGCCGATCGTGCTGCGCGCGCAGACCGCCGGCGAGGTCGTGCTCAGCGGGCGCTCGGACCTGCGCCTGGCAGGGAGCTACCTTCAGGTGTCCAACCTGGTGTTCCGCAACGGCTACGCACCGGGTGATGCGGTGGTGGCATTCCGCGAGTCGAGCACGGCCGTCGCCAGCAACAGCCGCGTCACCGGCCTGGTGATCGACGACTACACCAACCCCGATGCCAGCGACCAGGACTACTGGGTTTCCTTCTATGGCAGCCACAACCGCCTCGATCACAGCCAGCTGCGCGGCAAGACCAATGCCGGGCCGACCGTGGTGGTGGTGCGCGATGCCACCCAGGGCCTGGACAACCAGCACCGCATCGACCACAACTGGTTCGGCCCACGCCCAGCGCTGGGCGTCAACGGCGGTGAAACGATTCGCGTCGGCACCAGTGACACCTCACTGAGCAATTCCAACAGCACCGTGGAGAACAACTGGTTCGAAGGCTGCGACGGCGAGACCGAAATCGTCTCCAACAAGTCTGGCGGCAATACCTACCGCGGCAACGTGTTCTATCGTTCGGCCGGCGCATTGACCCTGCGCCACGGCAATGGCAACCGGGTGATCGACAATGTCTTCCTCGGCGATGACAAGGCCGGCACCGGCGGCGTACGCATCATCAACGCCGACCAGACCGTCAGCAACAACTACTTCGAACGACTGGCCGGGTCCAGCAACCGTTCGGCACTGGCGGTGATGGATGCGCAGGCCAGCCCGCCGCTGTCCGGGTATGCGCCGGTGGTGAATGCCACGATCAGCCGCAACACCTTCGTGGACGTGGCGAAGATCAGTTTCGGCGTCGGCCATGATGAGGCGAAGGGCATCGTGGTGGCCGCCAGCAACAGCCGCTTCACCGGCAACCTGATCGTCAACCGCACCAGCAGGAACCCGCCCAATGCCGCCAGTTCGCTGGCCGGTATCGACTTCAGTGGCAACGTGCAGTCGCCGGCAGCCAGCACTGTGTTCCCGGGAGGCGTAGAGAGCCGTGGTGTCAGCCTGCAGCAGGCTGATAGCGGATTGTGGGTTGCCACGGCTGCCCTGCCCGCCGTGGGTGCCGATCCTGCCCTGGCGATGACCGCGCGCGAGGCGACCGGCGTTGCCTGGTATCCCAAGGTGGGCGAAGTTGCCCTGTCACGCACCCGCAATGGAGTTGATCGATGAGGTTGCAGCCGCTGTTCGTTTCCCTGGCTTTGGCCGCCCCCTTCGCCCTGCTGCCGAGCGCATCGCTGTTCGCAGCCCCCACTGCTGCCGTGCGACAGGCCGAGGCCGCGCCGGTGCTGGTCACCGCCGCACAGTGGCAGCAGATGGCCAGCGAAGGCCGCCGCTACCCGTGGTTTTCCAAGGAACAGGCGCGCACCGAGGCGACGCTGAAGAAGATGATGAAAGCCGGTATCGACGTGCCGGTACCCAAGGACAAGGGCGGCGGGCGCACCCATGAACAGCACAAGCGCAACTACCAGGCGCTGCTGGCGGCGGGCACGCTGTACCGGCTGACCGGCGACAGGGCCTACGTGGACTATGCGCGCGACATGCTGCTGCAGTATGCCCAGCTCTACCCGACGCTGGGCCCGCACCCGGAAGGCCGTGGGCAGATTCCCGGGCGCGTGTTCTGGCAGGTGCTCAACGATTCGGTATGGCTGGTCAACGCCATCCAGGGCTACGACGCGATCCGCGACGCGCTGTCCGCCAACGACCGCAACACCATCGAATCGAAGGTGTTCCAGCCAATGGCCGAGTTCCTCGTCAGTGAGCCGAAGAACTACGACCAGATCCACAACCACGCCACCTGGGCGGTGGCCGCCACCGGCATGACCGGCTACGTGCTGCGCGACCCTGAGCTGGTGGAGAAATCCCTGCGCGGCAGTCGGAAGGACGATCAATTCGGCTTCCTTCGGCAGATCGACCTGCTGTTCTCGCCCGATGGTTACTACGAGGAAGGCCCCTACTACCAGCGCTATGCACTGGCGCCGTTCCTGCTGTTCGCCAATGCCATAGAACGCAACGAACCTCAGCGGAAAATCTTCGCGCGCCGTGACGGCGTGCTGTTGAAGGCCGTGGATGTGCTGGTGCAGTCCAGCTACAACGGCTTGTTCTTCCCGATCAACGACGCCATCCTGGACAAAGGCATCGACACCGAAGAGCTGGTGGCCGGCATCGGCATCGCCTATGCGCGTACCGGTGATGACCGCCTGCTGTCGGTGGCCCAGCAGCAGAAGCGCCTGCTGCTTTCGCCCGAAGGGCTGGAGGTGGCGCAGGCGCTGGCGGCGAACAAGGCCAAGCCTTTCGACTACCGGCCGATGCTGCTGCGCGACGGCCCTGACGGCGACCGCGGCGGCTTGGCCATTCTGCGCATGAACGGCGAACGCGGCCAGGCGCTGGTGCAGAAGGACACCATGCAGGGCATGGGACACGGCCACTTCGACAAGCTCAACTGGCTGTTCTACGACAACGGCAACCCGGTGGTGACCGACTACGGCGCGGCCCGCTTCCTCAACGTGGAAGCCAAGCGTGGTGGCATCTACCTGGCCGAGAACCGCAGCTGGGCAAAGCAGACCGTGGCCCACAACACCCTGGTAGTGGACGAGCAGAGCCACTTCAAGGGCGACTGGAAGCGCGGCGAGGAACACGCGCCGCAGGTGCGCTTCTTCCAGGCCGATGCCGATACCCAGGTCGCCTCGGCAACCATGCGCGGCGCTTACCCTGGCGTGGTCTTCACCCGCACCCAGGCATTGCTTAGCCACCCTGACCTGGGCCTGCCGGTGGTGCTGGATCTGCTGCAGGTGCACGGCGACAAGGCCGCGCGCTACGACCTGCCGCTGCACTTCAACGGCCACATCGTCACCACCGGCTTCGAGGCCGAACACTTCCCCGCCCAGCGCCCGGTGCTGGGCAAGGACAACGGCTACCAGCACCTGTGGCTGGATGCACGCAGCAAACCCGGCAGCGAACCGCGTTCGCTGGCCTGGCTGTTGGATGGCCGCTTCTACACCTACCGCTTTGCCAGCAGTGCGCCAGCGCAGGCGCTGCTGGTGGAAAGCGGTGCCAACGACCCGGAATTCAACCTGCGCCGCGAACCCGCCCTGCTGCAGCGCGTGGAAGGCCAGAAGGACGTGACCTTCTTCAGCGTGCTGGAGCCTCATGGCGAGTACAACGGCACCGCCGAGTACGTGCACGGCGCCGACAGCCGCATCAAGGATATCGTTCGCGCCCGCAGCAGCGATGCCGAGGTGATCGAGCTGCGCCTTGCCAGTGGAGCCCGCATCGCGCTGGGCGTGGCCGATGACAGCAGCGCCAAGGGCGAGCACAGCGTGACCATCGACGGCCATGCCTACCGCTGGAGCGGCAGCCACGCGCGCATGGACCGCAGCAAGGGGGACGCGAAATGAACGGCCCTGCGGTGGTGGCCAACCTGCGCAAGGTGCCGGTGCGTTCAGCAGTGCGCTGGCTGATCGTGGGCCTGATCGCCGTGGCTACGGTCATCAACTACATCGACCGCAACGCACTGGCAGTGATGTGGCCGGAAATCGCCAAGGAAGTGGGCGCGACCAAGGATGACTACGCCCTGCTGGTGACGGTGTTCATGCTGTTCTATGCCGCCGGCCAGTTCCTGTTCGGGCGCCTGTTCGACATGATCGGAACGCGCCTCGGTTTCGCCCTGTCGATCAGCGTGTGGTCGATCTCCATTGCGCTGCACTCGATCACCCATTCGATGCTGTCTTTCAGCCTGGTGCGGGCGATGCTCGGCATCAGCGAAGCGGGTGCGTGGCCCGGCGCGGTCAAGGCCAATGCCGAGTGGTTCCCGGCACGCGAGCGCGCATTGGCGCAGGGCGTGTTCAACGCAGGTGCGTCGATCGGCGCGATTGTCTCCGCACCGGCCATCGCCGGCCTGTACCTGTGGCTGGGCTGGCGCGGCACCTTCGTGCTGGTCGGTGCGATCGGCTTCCTGTGGCTGCTGCCGTGGCTGTTTGTCTACCGCGCCGGCCCGGACAAGCACCCGTGGGTGAGCGATGCGGAACGCCGCTTGATCATGGAAGACCAGACCGGGCAGCAGGATGTCGCCGCGCCGAAGGTGAGCGTGCGTTCGCTGCTGGCCCATCGGCAGAGCTGGGGCATGCTCGCCTGCCGCTTCCTGCTGGACCCGATCTGGTGGTTGTTCGTGTCCTGGCTGCCGATCTACCTGGCCGAAACCTTCGGCTTCGACATCAAGCAGATCGGCCTGTTCGCCTGGGTGCCGTTTGTCGGCGCGATGCTGGGCAGCCTCAGCGGCGGCTGGCTGTCCGGGCGGATGATCCGTGCCGGGCACAGCGTGGACCGCGCCCGCAAGCTGGCCATCACGCTGGGCTGCGTGATCATGGCCCCTGCCCTGCTGGCTGCCGTGCTGGCCAACCAGCCGCTACTGGCGGTGCTGGCGATCGCCGCCGTGCTGTTCGGCTTCCAGGTGGCCATCGGCAACATCCAGACCCTCCCCGGCGATCTGTTCGACGGCCGCTCGGTGGGCACGCTGGCGGGCCTGGGGGGCCTGGCCGCCGTGGCCGGCACCTTGATCACCACCTGGCTGGTGCCGGTGCTGACCCGCCACTCCTACGCCCCGATCTTCATCCTCGTTGCCGCGCTGGTGCCGCTGTCGCTGGCTGCGCTGTGGGGGTGGACCGGGCCTATCCAGAAGCTCGACCGCCGCGGCGGCTGAGCCTGGGTCATCTTCTTTTCCAAGTACATCCATTCCCCCGCAAACCAAGGAGTTTTCCGCATGTCGTTCCAGGACAAGGTGGCCATTGTCACCGGCGGTGGCCGCGATATCGGCCGCGCCGTTTCGATCAAACTGGCTGCCGCCGGTGCACGCGTCTGCATCAACTACGCCAATGATGAAGCCAGTGCCCAGGAAACGCTGGCACAGATCCAGGCGGCCGGTGGCCAGGCCATCGTGCATCGCGCCGACGTCACCGATGCCGCTGCCGTCGCCGGCCTGGTCGCTGCGGCACAGGCCGCGTTTGGTGAGCGCATCGACCTGCTGGTGAACGTTGCCGGTGGCATGGTGCAGCGTCGCCCGCTGGCCGAGATCGACCCGGCGTTCTTCCACACGGTGATGGACCTCAACATCACCTCCACCTATCTCACCACGCACGCGGTGGTGCCGCACATGCGCGAAGGCGCGGCCATCGTCAACTTCGCTTCGCAGGCAGGGCGTGATGGTGGCGGCCCGGGCGCATCGATCTACGCCACCGCCAAGGCGGCGGTGATGACCTTCACCCGTGCCATGGCCAAGGAGCTGGGGCCGAAGGGTATCCGGGTAAACGCACTGTGCTGCGGCATGATCGCCACCCGCTTCCACGACGAGTTCACCAAACCGGAAGTGCGCACGGCCGTTGCCGGCGCCACCCCGCTGCGCCGCCAGGGTGCGCCGGACGAGGCCGCTGACGCCGCTGTATTCCTGGCTTCGGATGCGGCGGCGTTCATTACCGGCGCGAATCTGGACGTCAACGGCGGCACCTACTTCTCCTGACTGGAATCCTGCCCATGCAGCGCTGGACACTCCTGCTTTCATTGGCGATCTGTTCCGCCACGGCCACGCCTGCTGTGTGGGCCGCACCCGTGTGGGTCACTGCCTGGACGGCCGCGCCCGCGCCCGATCGCAAGGACGGAACGCCCGATGCGCCGGTACAGTTCGCCGCACAGACCGTGCGCCAGGACATCCGCGTCGGCAGCCGCGGGGATGCGCTGCGGCTGCGCATCAGCAACGAACTCGGCACGGTGCCCTTGCGGGTCGAGGACCTGCGCCTAGGAATGAAGAACGGCAAAGCCGCACCACTGCCGGTAACAGTGGATGGCCGCGCGGTCATCGAGGTGCCGGTGGGTGCCGCACTGCTGAGCGATCCGGTGCGGATGCCGGTGGCGGCACTGCAGGAAATCAGCGTGAGTGCCTATTTCCCGCAGCCTACCCGTCCCGCCGTGCGCCGCACCGAGCTGCGGGTAGCGGATGGCAGGCAGGCAACCGTCGCCGACAGCGTGCGGATGAGCTACCAGCAGAACGTGTTCTCGGCGGTGATGGTGCAGCGTGATGATCGTCCCCAGGTGATCGTGGCGCTGGGCGATTCCATCACGGAAGGCGCCACGGCCCGTCGCGGCACGTTCAACCAGTGGCCAGAGCGTCTGGCGCAGCGGCTGCAGCAGGCCTGCCCGGACAGGTTTGTGGTGCTCAACCAGGGCATCAGCGGCAACAAGCTGCTTGACCATGGCCGCAGCCACAGCGCCCTGTCACGATTGGATCGCGATGTGATCGCGGTGGCCGATGTCGATCAGGCCATCCTGTTCGAAGGCATCAATGACATCCGCCACAGTGGTGGCGCGCAGCCGCTGCCTGGACGCAACGCGGCGGACATGCTGCTGGGCTATCAGCAGGTTGCGGCGCGGCTGCATGCGCACGGCATCCGCGCCTGGCTGGGTACGTTGACCCCATTCGGCGGCTCCGAGCGCTACGAGCCCGTGTCCGCAGCCACTCGCACCACGATCAACCAGTGGGCGCGCGGTGGGCAGACCGGGTTCGATGGCATCATCGATTTCGATGCCGCGCTGCGTGATCCGAAGCTGCCCGAGTCACTGCCGGCCGACATCACCCGCGACCACCTGCACCCCAACGACGAAGGCTACCGGCGCATGGCCGATGCCATCGATCTGCGCATGCTGGGCTGCACCGCCACCGACTGAGAGAGAACCGATGAGCCGCGTCGTTTGTTTCGGTGAATTGCTGCTGCGCCTGGGCGCACCCGGCCGTGAACTGCTGCTGCAGACGCCGCAGCTGCAGGTCCATGTGGGGGGCGCCGAGGCCAATGTGGCCGTCTCGCTGGCCTGCCTAGGCCATGACGTGCAGATGGTCAGCACGGTAGCCGGCAACGCGTTGGGCCGGCATGCGGTGGCCGAGCTGCGGCGGCATGGCGTGGGCGTGGCCGGCGTGCGTGAAGTGGAGGGTGACCGCATGGGCCTGTATTTCCTGGCCACCGGTGCGGTGCAGCGCGCCAGTGAAGTGGTGTATGACCGGGCGGGTTCTGCATTCGCAAACAGCAGTGCCAAGGATCATGCGTGGCCCACTCTGCTGTCCGGCGCGCACCTGCTGCATGTCTCGGGCGTGAGTCCGGCGCTGGGTGCCAACGTGGCCGAGACGGTGCGGGGGGGCGTGCGTGCGGCTCGCGCGGCCGGCGTCCAGGTGTCCTTCGACGGCAATTACCGTCCCTCACTGTGGCGACGCTGGAGTGGCGACGCAGCGGCGATCCTGCGTGAGATCTTCGCCGAGGCCGACATTGCGTTTGCCGATCATCGGGACATCGAACTGGTGCTGGGGTTGCACTTTCCGCAGGACGATGCGGTCGCTCGAACAGAAGCCGCTGCGGCGGCCGCGTTTGCCACCTTCCCGCACCTGCAGTGGCTGGCCTGCACCCAGCGCGACGTGGTGAGTGCAGATCATCACATCCTGGGCGCGCTGCTGCTTGGGCGCGACGGCACGCGGGCGCAGGCACCACCGCGCCCGCTGCCCGGTATCGTTGATCGCATCGGGGGCGGCGATGCCTTTGCCGCCGGCATCCTGCACGGATTGCTGTCCGGGCTCGACGCAGAAGGCACCGTACACTTCGGACTGGCTGCGGGCGCGTTGAAGCACGCCATTCCCGGCGACTTCAGCCCGGTGGCGGAGGCGCAGGTGCTGGCTCTGCTGGGCAATGCAGGCGCGGATGTCCGGCGCTGAACGCGCGTGATCACTCCGCCGGCGCGGTGACGAAGCGACGATTGGGGCGCAGAAAGATGCTGCCGGAACGGGCATCCAGCAGGATATTGAACTGCTGCAGCACTTCGCTGCCAAGCGTCCCGTCGTCCGTGGAGCCTTCGTCATCGACAGTGATCGAGGCTTTCTGCCCTTTCAGTTGCAGGGTCGAAATGCTGGCCTCGGGCACACGCACATCCACCGCGCGTATCTTCCGGCCCGCGCTGCCGCTGAACTGAGACGTTCCAAGTCGTTCCGGGAACGCCTCCTGCAGGCGGTGGGCGGTGCCGAAGGCGTAGGACAGGTCGATGTTGCCGTTGCTGCCGGTGTCCAGGGCAAGCCAGGGCGCAAAGGTGCTGCTGCCGTTGCCGAGCGAGACCTGGATCACCGGGACGTTGCCAATCCAGCGCACGTTGGCCCGGACATACCCGGCAAGGTCGGGAACATCGTCGTGCACGCGCAGCAGACTGCGGTCGTAGTCGATTTCCAGGACCTTGCCCTGGAAGAAGGTCCAGCCCAGTACCGCATCGAAGGGGCGCCCCTTGTAGTCGATCACCACCGCTCCCATCGGTCGCTGCACGCTGCCGATCCGGACCGCGTTGTGCGTGCTGTAGTCGAGAAGCGTGACGCCATCGGAACCGGTGTTCTCGCTCTGATCGTCAATGACCAGCTTCGCGTCCTGCTGGATGTGCCTGGCAACCGCCATGGCCGACGCGCCGGTATCGATGAGAAAGCGCAGTGGTCGCGAGCCATTGATCGTACCCTCGACATAGATCCGGTGATCCTTGCCCTGCTCGAAGGGAATTTCGGTGACCGCAGCACCGGCTGCGAAAGGCACCAGCATGATCGACATCGCGCATTGAAGCGCAGTACGAGGCAGTCCGCACATCCGAGGGCTCCTTCCGTCAGTAGAGCCGCAGCGGGTGCCGTGCTCATTGCGGGTTGGATGCCGCGGCCGGTGAAAAGGTTTAATGCATCCGTGCTGCGTCACCGGCAGGCCACCAGGACCGGATCATCGTCCGGAGATCCACGCTTCAAGTGCTGCGGTGTCCCGCATGTCGCCGTCATAGCGACGATCCGGAACATGTGGCTCATTCGAGCCGCGCACCCGGCCTCGGAAAACCTTCATCGGCACGGAGATCCTGGCCAAGCCGCTCGGGAGCCGCTCTGGCCGGACATCCATGTAGAGGCTGTCGGCCGACGTCTCGACGCCGACCTGCATCGCGCCCAGCCGCTTCCACAGATCCAATGCATCGAGGCAGGCCGAACCACAGGCGGCATCAGCCACGACCACCACCCTGCCCTTGTGTCCGGGTCCGGCCCGCTTTACCTGCGATAGCGCGGCGGCCGGATCATCGGTGGGTTCCCGCCACAATGGCTGGCCTTGCTCCCTTGCCTGCGCCATCCCTGCGGTTACGGACTCCAGCATATGAAGCAGCGCCGGTGATGCGTCAGGTGCCTGCTCCAGTTTCTGCAGAAAACCACGGAGCTGGGCGATGTTGGGTTCGGACGCCCGCCACTCCACCCAGCTGTCGTCACGCACTGCATCCACGGCCTCGCGCCCCCAGATCAACCGCGCCAGCGCGATGCTCCAGTGCGACGCACCGCCGCTGTTGCCGCGCACATCGAGCACGATCAGGGGCGCCTGCTGCAACGCGTCGGTCGCCGGGGTGAGTTGCTGCAGCATCCGGGTGAGCTCCTGGAAATTGGCCGCAGCGGGATCGGCGTTGAAGCTGCTGGTGGTGATCCAGTAGCCACCGCCTGGCATCGTGTGCCAGCCATTGGCTGGGCGGACGCTGCGGCGGGTATCGGCCAGGCGTTCCTTTCGGCTTCCCGGATCGAGTGGCGCCCAGCGCAACGTATGGCGCTGTTCTCGACCATTCACACGAAAAACGCAGCTGCTCAGCATGGACACGAACGGATTGCCCTGCTCCAGCAGCACTTCACCGCCACCATGGATGCGGCTGGCCTGCAGGTTCCAACGCCCGCTGAAGTCACCCACCCGGCGCGCAGCCAGCGTCTGCGCATCGACACCATCACAGGACAGCAATCGAGCCCCAAGCGGCGGATGGCCCGGACCACCATCCACGGCCATGACCACCTGCACATCGCCGTCGAAGCCGGTCAGGAACCCTGGCCATTGCGTTGGAAGATCGGGAACGTCGGCAAGCGCGTTGAGGCTGACATGCCCATCGTTGAAGGACGCCGCATAGCCCTTCATCGCCCACCAGTAGCCCGCGAAGCTGTCGACCCTGCCCGCGCGCGAGCGGGCAAGCGCCGAGGCTGCCTCCAACTGGGGAACGAAGCCGGGATTGCGCCGGTCGACCGTGCCCGGATGACTGTCGCGCATGGCTGCATCGGCTGCATCCAGATCTGCCAGCAGCGTGCGCGACCAGTCGGTTGGAACGCCTTGCGGAATGGGTGTGGCAAGCACCGCGCCCATCAGAAGCCCTGCGATGATCATGCCGGCACCCCTCCCTTGGATCGATCTCCAGTCTCGCAGTTTTCCAGCCTGGCAACCCGCGCCCGCCGCAACGGGCGCGAACGCACATCAATGCAGCGGCACCTTCAACACCGAAGGCGCATTGGCCGGCGAGCTGAAGGTCACCGCCCCACCCAACTGGCTGATGCCCGCATACCGCAGATCCACCGTATCAACCACCAGGGTCAGGCGGCTGCCGGCCGGAACGTTCCAGCTGCTGGCTTCCAGCCGCAGGTCGATGGTCTTCGCCTGGCCCGGTGTGGCACCCCGCAGCGTATAGGGCTTGTGGCTGATCAGCTGGCCGTTGCCCAGCACGTCTTCCGCATAGAGGTAGGCGTACAGCGTGGTGTTGGCGCGACTGGGGGTAACCGTCAAACGCACTTCCGGTGCGCCATCCAGGCGCCGCGCGCTCCATTGAACCGGTCCCTGCCAGACGCCGGCCGCACTGCGGCCAACGAAAGGCACATAGGCACCCGGCGGCAGGTTGATCATCTGCAGTGCACCTGAGGCCATCGCCACACCGGAATTGGCGGCGGTCAGCAGGCCACTGCCGATGCGGTAGTTCCAGCCGGTGCTGCCACCGTTCTCCGCCAGCCCACCCGTCGGCAGCAGCAGGCCTTTGGGTGCGGTCAGTGCATAGCTGACGGCGCCCGCATTGGTCGCCTGCCAGTTCGGGTAGGTGCTCCAGCTGCCCTTCTGCGACTTCAGCTGCACCGCAGGCTGCCGGTCGATGCCATTGGCCTCACCCTTGAGGTAATGGTCGAACCAGACGCCCACCGAATCGTAGACCTCGTTGGGAATACCCAATGCGCCAAAGGCTTCGTTGAGCGCGTGATCACCATGGCGCAGCTGGAGCTGTTTGGGGCCCTTCAGGCGGTTGAAGAAATCGACCAGCTGGCCCGGCGGGAACAGGCTGTCGTTGAAGGCGTTGGCCAGGAACACCGCCGGCTGGTTGGCGTTGATCTCATCGATGCTGGACCCAGGGCTGCGCTGGGCCGCCACCGGCAACAGCGAGTCCACCGCGCCCTGGTAGTTGCCGACCAGCACATTGCGATTGATGGTCGTCAGTTCCGGTCCCGGGCGACCGGTAGCCAATCCTGCGGCCACCAGCAGCGCGATGCCCTGCGCGCTGGGGGTGTCGTTGCTGTACAGCGAGGCCTGCAGGTCGGCCCAGCCGCTCAATGCGGCCACTGCCTTGATGCGCGGGTCGCGCGCCGCCGCCAGCAGGCTGGTGCCGGCGCCGTAGGAGATGCCCGAAACGCCGATTCGTGACGGGTCGGCGCGGGTGTTGTCCAGCGCCCAGTCAATCAGCGCGCTGACGTCCTCGACCGTGGCCGGCCCGGCGATGTCGATGCTGCCGCCGGATTCCCAGAAGCCACGCGAGCTGTAGCTGATGACCACATAGCCACGCCGCGCCAGCGACTGCGCCACGCCCACGTATTCCACGCTGGGCACCGCCCAGCTGCTGGGCATCACCAGCAAGGGATACCGCCCGCTGCCCGCGTCCTGCGGTTCGATGACGAAGGCCCCGAGAGGCGTTCCATCCCAGCTGGGAATGGTGCGATGGGTGGTCTTGACCGTGGCCGCCCAGGCGGTGGGCGCCAGCCCGGTCAGCAGGATCAACAGCAGCAATACCTTGCGCATCGTGGTCTCTCCCCGTCGGTGGTGGTGCAACGGATCGGACCGTACCAGTGCGAATGGTGACAGGCACCTTGCGGCGCAGCATGACGTTTGCTGCATTGTCGCAGCCTTTGGATCGATGCTATGACGGGGTACTTCCCAAGGATGGACGGATACCATGAGGCCCCGGCCACTCTCACTTGCCGCCCTGATGCTGGGTGCAGTCGGCCCCGTATCTGCGGACGGACCCGCGCTGTCCGACGTCGCCGCCGGCGCAGTTTTTGAAGAGGCGGAAGCGCTGTGCCAGGCCGACAACGGTCGACTCTGGGGAGCGTCGCTGTGTGGGCCGATGATGCTGGTAGACCGGACCAGTCGACGGGTCACGGCATCCCATGCAGATGCACAGGGCCGCCTGCAGGTACGTGGAAAGGTCTTCGTCGGCCAGCTTCCGCCGGACGCGATCATCGCCAACACCGCCGTCGAATGGTCCGGCACCCGCTGGACGCAGCTGCTCTGGCCGCTGCCACAGGACGAAAGCCGGCGACGCATGCTGCTGGCCCACGAGATGTTCCATCGCCTGCAACCCGCATTGTCGATCGAAACGTCGGCAGAAGGCGGCAATGAGCACCTCGACACGCTCGAAGGGCGCTATTGGCTGCAGCTGGAATGGCGTGCACTTGCCGCCGCACTGTCCGCAACCGACCCCGGCGCACAGCGCAACGCGATGAACGATGCGCTCGCGTTCCGTGCTGAGCGTCACCGTCACTTCCCAGCCGCCTCCCGGGACGAGGCCGCGCTGGAGTTGAACGAGGGCCTGGCCGAGTACACCGGCGTTCTCGTCGGCAATCCAACTCGCGCTGCGCGCATCGAAGCTGCATTTCATGACCTTCGCGCCCATGTGGGTGATCGCAGCTTCGTCCGTTCGTTCGCCTACGCGACCGGCCCGGCCTATGGCCTGCTGCTGGACCAGGTTGCGCCCGGATGGCATCGCAATCTTGTCCACCCCGCCCGGGATCTTGGTTCACTTCTGGCAGAGCGCACGCACACCACTCCACTCACCGACGAAGCTGCACTGCTCACCACGGCAGCGCGTTATGACGGGCCTGCGCTGCGCGAAACGGAAGTGCAGCGGGAACAGCAGCGCCTTGCGCAGCTTGAACGCAACCAGGCCCGCTTTGTAACCGGCCCGGTACTGCGGCTGGATCTTCGCAGCATGCGCATCCAGTTCGACCCAGGCAACATGCAGCCGTTGCCTGGCAGCGGCACGGTATATCCCACGATGCAGCTGAGCGACATCTGGGGAACGTTGACGGTCACCGACGGAGCGTTGATGCAGAACGACTGGAAGGCCGTGTTCGTGCAGGCGCCTGCATCGGGCGAACTGCCCCTGCAGGATCATGGATGGACGCTGAGCCTGGCGCCCGGATGGTCGCTGGTACCTGGAGCGCGCCGCGGCGACTACGTGTTGCGGGCACAGCCCTGAGCCTGGTGGCGAAGGGGACCGCCCCGCCCTAGCACGCGCGCGTGTCAGCCACGTGCCGCGTGATCTGACACATCACCAGTGCTTGCGGGCGGTCACAGCTTCGTCTTTTCGTCGTTGACCGAAAGGCGACAGCTTGTGACGCTTACGACACCGCAGGGTCGGCATGGCCCCACCCGCTCGGTCACGTCCCACCGCAATCCGCTGCACCCGACTCCGCACCGTCTCCCCATGACCTCGCCCTGCCAGGTCGAGGCGGACGGCTGCGCTCTGAACTTCTGCTGGAGAACCGCAATGCGCCTTGCAAGCTTCTTCCTCGCGTTCGTCCTCAGCGCCGTCGCCGGCGCTGCCCAGGCCCAGGTCGTCACCCTCAACAAGGGCGGCTTCGTGCTCACCTATGACTGCAGCATCCACAGCGCCACCCGCTACGAATACACCCTGACCGCAGACACTGGTTCGGCCGCGCGCCCGTCCAGTTTCTACAAGGATCCGGACCTGCCGGCCGGCTGCCTCGGCCAGAACAGCACCGCCTCCTACGCCAGCATCAAGTCCGGCTATGACCGTGGTCATCTGGTGACCTCCAATCACATGGACTACAACGCGACCTACATCCGTCGCGCCAACTACATGACCAACATCGTCCCGCAGGTCTCCAGCTTCAACCAGGGCATCTGGGTGAAGGCCGAGAACGTGGCCGAGTGCTACCGCGACATCGCGCCGGTGGATGTCTATGGCGGTGTGGTCTACGGCGATGCCTCCAACGACTACTTCCTTTCCAGCCACGGCATTCCGACACCGGAGTTCTTCTGGAAGACGATCATCACCCGTGATCCGAACACTGGCACGGCCAAGGCGATCAGCTGGATCATTCCCAACGAAGCCAATCTGGGCAGCCTGGACAGCTACCTGGTGACCATCGCCGATCTGGAGGAGCTGCTGGGTGCCAGCTACGTGGCCATCAACGCGCCGGCATCGCTGAAGAACATGCTGCCGGCGAGCACCTGGCCGCAGCCAGCCGGGTGCGACCTGGGCTGACCAGGCCTGCTGGAATGGCTGGCATCCGGTCCGGGTGCCAGGCCGGGACGACTATGGGAAAATGGCGGGCAATTGCACCATCGCATTGCCCCCTGGAGCTGTAGATGTCCCGTTTCCCGTTTGATGCCGTGCTGTTCGACTGCGATGGCGTACTCGTCGATTCCGAGCCGCTGGTGGCCCGCGTGCTCTCGGAGATGCTGACTGAGCGCGGCTGGCCGCTGACCCCGGCGCAGGCGGGTGAAGTCTTCCTCGGCCAGTCGGTGGCCCATCTGGCCGGGCTGATCGAAGAGCGCACCGGCAAGCCGTTCACCGAGGCGTGGCTTGAAGAGTTCCGCCAGCAGCGCAACCGGGCACTGGAACGTGACCTGGATGCGATCCAGGGGGCACCCGAGGCCGTGCGTGCGATCGCTGCGGCCACCGGTGGGCGGATCGCCTGCGCCTCCGGCGCCGATCTGCTAAAGGTGAAACTGCAGCTGGGCAAGGTCGGCATCCTCGATGCCTTCGGCGACCACGTCTACAGCGGCCAGGACATGCCGAACACCAAGCCGCACCCGGACGTCTACCTGGCGGCCGCTGCCGCGCTGGGTGTGGATCCGAAGCGCTGCGCGGTCATTGAAGACACCGTGACCGGTGCGACCGCCGGTGTGGCGGCAGGTGCCACCGTGTTCGGCTTCAGCGAGGGCGGCCCGCACCACAGCACGCCCGAGGCTCTGCGCGCGGCCGGTGCCCAGGTGATCTTCCAGCGCATGGAAGATCTTCCCGCACTGCTGGCGGCCTACACCGCCGACGCTGCCGCCTGACCCGGCGTCAACCCGCAGCGCCCTGCCCGGCGCTGCGGCACCTGCCGCTGTAGTGCAGCGCAAACAGGTACAACCCGGTGAACAGCTGCAGGAACAACGGCGGCAGCGGCGCATAGGTGATCCACGCCGCCGGCTCGCCCTGCCCCAGCCCGCGCGCCACGAAGTTGGCGATCACGGCCAAGGTGAACACGATCGAGGTCCAACGATGCACGGGCCGTGCCCAGCCACCGCGGCTCATTGCCGGCGCCTCGCCTCGGAACGGGCTTCGATCATCTTCCAGCCATTGCCCGATGGGTCGCGGAATCCGGCATCGATCGCACCGAATCGCTCGATCGGCTCCTGGGTGAATTCCACGCCCTGTGCCAACCACTGCGTGTAACGCGCCTGGCAGTCATCCACAGCCAGCACCAGGGGCGGCATTGCGCCTTTGGCCACCAGCTGCTGCAGCGAAAGCGCGGTGGCCGCATCGTGGGTGGGCGGACCCGGCACGAACAGGCCCAGCTGGAAACCGTCCTGGCCCGGGCTGCGTACCGTCAGCCAGCGGTAGCTGCCATTGCGCACGTCGGTATGCACTTCGAAACCGAGCTTGCCGACGTAGAACGCCAGCGCCTCATCCTGGTCGCGCACATACAGGCCGACCGTGTTCACAGAATTCGTCATGGGACCTCCCTCAGGTGGGGTCCACGTTAGCAACCAGCCCACGGCGGCGCTTCTCCAGAACTGCGATCTTCAGGTCCGGGCGCTGCGCGGCGCGTGCGTGGCATTCCGGCACACTGGTCGACGCCGCCTGGCCAGCACGCTCACGCTCGCGCACAGTGCCCGGGCTGTCACCGGTGATGTCACGGAAGATGCGGCCAAAGGTACCGAGGCTGCGCCATCCGGTCTGCGCGGCGATTTCGGTCACCGCCAGATCGGTATCACGCAGCAGCGCCACCGCCCGTTCGATGCGGCGGCTGAGCAGATAACGGTGCGGCGGCAGCCCGAAGGCCTGCTTGAACGAGCGGGCGAAGTGCGCCGGCGACACCGCACTGACCTCAGCCAGACGCGCGACGGGCCATTCCTCATGGCTGGCCCGATCCATCCGGTCCTTGGCGCGCAGCAGGCGCCGCAGCAGTTCGGGGCTCTGGCTCATGGCATTACCGCCCGGGCCAGGTAATGGCGGGCTGCATGCCGCGCCTCGGCGGCCTGCTCGACCAGCCAGTCACGGAATGCAATGACCTTGGCACTGCCACCTCGCGCCGTGGGTGCCACGAACCAGAAGCTGCGACCGTCGCTGGCGACCCCCGGATGCGCCTGCACCAGGCGCCCGCTATCCAGCTCGGCCTGGAACAGGATCGGCGAACCGATGGCAATGCCCTGCCCTGCGATCGCGGCGCCGACATCCAGATGCTCGACGGCAAAGGGCGCGACGAAACTCTCCGGTGCCGGTGGTGGCATGTGCCCGTGCGCGGCAAACCACAGGGCCCACCAGTCCGGCCGCCCGAGCAAGGGAATCTCCAGCACGCTGCTGCCCAGCCCACGCGCCGTCGGCAGCAGCGCCGGCGCACACAACGGTGTGAACACGCTGGGAAACAAAGGAGTTGCCTGAAGACCTGGCCATCCGCCCTGGCCATTGCGGATGGCCGCATCGAAGTGACCGGCGGCCAGATCCTGCGGCGCTGCCGACAGGTCCAGCTCCAGCACGAACTGCCGGTGGCGGGCGCGGAACGTGCCCAGTCGCGGCGTCAGCCAACTGGTGCCCAGCGTGGGCAGTACAGACAGGCGCAGTCGCGCCGCATCCATGTCTGCGGCGCGCATGAAGCTGGCGCGCAGTGCATCGAATGCCCGGGTGGCCTCCTGCGCGACGCTGGCCCCCGTCGCCGTCAGTTCTACGTGCTGTGCATGGCGCAGGAACAGGCAGGTACCGGTCTGGGCCTCCAGCCGCCGCACGTGGTAGCTCACCGATGCCGCGCTGGTGTCGAGCTCTTCGGCGGCACGCGCGAAGCTGCCCAGCCGCGCCGCCGCCTCGAAGGCACGGATGGCGGCAAGCGACGGAAGCTGGCGTTGGGTCACCATAAGTGTGGCTTAGCCTGAGCCCCGATATCTGCGTGGTCAATCCCCCCTCGTGCCCGCAACGATGGAGGCACCTTCGGTAGCGGATCACGCACATGGATCGACGGCAGTTCCTGGCCACTTTGGCCGCCGCGGCAGCGTCCACCGCCCTGCCCTCCGGGTGGGCCCTGGCCAGCCACAGCGAAGATTGGACATGGTTGCAGGGCAACTGGCGGGTCCGGCACCAGCGCCTGAAGGAGCGCCTGGTGGGCGATACCCGCTGGGAGTCTTTCACCGGCTCCAGCGCGGTCTGGCTCACCCTGGGCGGGCTCGGCACCATTGATGACAACGTCATGGCGCTGCCTTCGGGTCCCTACAGGGGGCTGGGCGTGCGTGCATTTGATCCAGTGTCTTCCACGTGGTCGATCTGGTGGATCGATGGCCGCAATCCTGCCCATATCGAAGCCCCCGTGCGCGGGGGCTTCGAGGGCGATGCCGGCAGCTTCCGTGGCACCGACCGGATCGACGGGCGCCCCATCGATGTGTGGTTCCGCTGGCATGACATCCACGGCGAGGAGCCGTGGTGGGAACAGGCGTTCTCCGACGATGCCGGTGCGCACTGGGAAGTGAACTGGCGCAACTGGTTCCGGCGCACTGCTGCGGTCCCCGCTCCGCTTCCGAAGCTGCCGGATGCACCGGGCGATTTTGATTTCCTGGCGGGCCATTGGAACGTGCGCCATCGTCGCCTGCGCGCTCGGCTGGCAGGCAGCGATGCGTGGGACGCGTTCAACGGCACCCTGCACAACTGGCCGGTACTGGGAGGGTTCGGCAACGTGGGTGACAACCTGATGGACGTGCCTGGAGCACCGCTGCGCGGCATGGGCATCCGTGCCTGGAATGCGGCGGAGCAGCACTGGCTGAGCTGGTGGCTGGATGGCCGCGAGCCGACCCGGATCGGCGCGCCACTGCGCGGTAGTTTCGAGGCCGGTGTCGGCCGCTTCTTCGGCGAAGAACAGCACGACGGTCGATCAATCCAGACCCGGGTGATCTGGTCACGCATTACCCCGCATTCGGCGCGCTGGGAACAGGCGGCCTCGACCGATGGTGGACGCAGTTGGGAAACCAACTGGGTCAGCGACTTCGAGCGACAGGCATGAAGGCGCTGTTGGCCGTGGTGCTGCTGGTTGCTGCGTCGCCTCCTGCGTCTCCATCCAGGGTGCTGCAGATCTTCGGCCCGGCCGAGCGCTTTGCCCCGGGTGTTGCATCCACGCGGTACGACGAGATTCGACTGACCTTGAGCCCGGACGGAAAGACCGCGCTGTGGTTCAGCCGCAACCGGCCCGGCGGTCCGGGCGGGTATGACATCTGGGTCGCCCGCAACGATGGGCAGCGCTGGCGGCCGGCGACGCCGGTCTCGTTCAACACGCCGGGACGTGACTTCGATCCCGCCTTTTCCGCCGATGGCCGCGTGGTGTTCTTCTGTTCGGATCGCGCAGGCGGCCAGGGCGGCGACGATCTGTATCGGGTCAGCATGGGGAGCGACGGTCGATTCGGGGAGCCGATCAATCTTGGCCCCGCAGTGAACAGCGCAGCCGATGAGTTCGCGCCGATGCTCTCGCCGGATGCAGGCACGCTACTGTTCTCCAGCGATCGCGCAGGCGGTGCGGGTGGTCATGACCTCTACATTGCAGCGATGGTCCGTGGCATGGCGCAGCCGGCACGGCCGCTGCCGGGAGACCTCAATACCGCAGCGCAGGAGTTCGATGCCACCTTCCTCGGTGACGGCCGCACGGTGGTGTTTGCCCGCGCCCTGGACTTCGGCAGTGCACCGGTGCGCCAGTTCATTGCCTACGAGCGTGGAGGCCGTTATGACGCCGGCCATGCGTTGCCCTCCCCCTTAAACGAGGCCTCCGGCGACAGCTACGGCGCGATGCTGGATGGCTCGCAACCCGGCAGCTTGACCTATTCGGCGCGGCGCGCGGACGGTGCAGGGTTGGACCTGTACCGCGTCCGCTACCGGATGAAGCGCCCTTGAAGGCGGATGGTGTCGATTCCCGGCGCCCCGGTTCGTCGAGAGGATGACCACCCAAGGAGAAAATGCAGATGCCCTCCCATCAGTTCCTTGCCTGCACCTGCGGCCAAGTCCGCCTGACCGCCACGGGCCGTCCCATTGCCACCGTCGAATGCTGCTGCGACAGCTGCCGCAAGGCCGGCGCCATGCTGCAGGCGCTGCCCCGCGCACCGGACGTACTGGGCCCGCATGGCCAGTCGCTCTTCGTAATGCATCGCAAGGATCGCGTCAGCATCGATGCCGGACATTCCATGCTGCGTGCTTTGCGGTTGTCCAGCAGGGGCGGCAGCCGCCGCGTACTGGCGGGATGCTGCAATACGCCGCTCTTCCTGGAGTTCAGCGGCGGCCATTGGCTGAGCCTGTATGGCCTGTTGTGGCCGGCATCGACAAGACCTGCCGTGGAGATGCGGACCATGGTCAGTGATCTTCCTGATGCGTCTGTGCTTCCCGACGATGTGCCGAACCTGAAGACCCGGTCGCTGCGCTTCTATGCCCGGTTGATGAAGGCGTGGATCGCCATGGGCTTCCGCAGCCCACGCATCGAGGTCGCGGGAGATACCCATGCCTGAGCCCGAACGGATCGAGATCGAAAGCATCACCACGCCCGGGCACATCCAGCGCGTGGATCGCGCCAAGTACCTCGCCATGCGCCATGCCTTGCTGCGGGCGCTGCCTGCGCAACCGCCCGGCCTGACCGTTGCGCAGGCGAAACAGGCACTGCTGCCGCACCTGCCCGCCGCGCTGTTCCCGGCAGGTGCGACCGCCGGCTGGTGGTTGAAGGCCGTGCAGCTGGACCTGGAAGCCAAGGGCGTGATCGAGCGCGTCGCGGGCAAACCGTTGCGCCTGTTCAAGCACCTGGCGGCCGGCTGATCAGCGCTGTGCAGGTAGTTCCAACCGGTGCTTGCGGCACAGGCGATACACCGTGACCCGCGATATCTGCATCTGCCGCGCGCACTCGGAGACGTTGTAGCCGGTCTGGCGCAGGGTCTGCAGCAGTACATCGCGCTCGGCCTGGCCGCGCGCATCGTGCAGCATCGCCGCGGGCAGGACCGCTACCGATGCGCCCAGCTCCAGGTCACGCTCACTGATCAGCTCGCCTTCGGCCATGATCGCTGCACGCTGCACACGGTTCAGTAGTTCGCGTACGTTGCCGGGCCAGTCGAAGCGCCGCATCGCCTGCAGTGCAGCCGGTGCGAAGCCGCGCGCACGCACGCTGTGGCGCAACCGGAAGCAGCGCAGGAAGTGCTCGGCCAGCAGCTGCACGTCGGCACCGCGCTCGCGCAGCGGTGGCATCAGCAGGCGCAGCACGTTCAGGCGGTAGTAGAGATCGCTGCGGAACCGCCCCTGCGCCACCGCGTGTTCCAGTTCGACGTGGGTCGCGGCAAGTACCCGCACATCTGCGCGCAGCGGCTGGCTGCTGCCCACGCGCTCGAAGGTTCCCTCCTGCAGCACGCGCAGCAGACTGGTCTGTGCCTCTGCCGGAAGATCGCCCACCTCATCAAGAAACACCGTTCCGCCATGGGCCGATTCGAACACGCCGATCTGCCGCTTGTCGGCGCCGGTGAAAGAGCCACGTTCGTGGCCGAACAGCTCGGACTGCACCAGGTTGGCCGGAATGGCCCCGCAGTTGACCGCGATGAACGGCTTGCCCGCGCGTCCCGACAGCGCATGCAGCGCATGTGCAGCCAGTTCCTTGCCTGTGCCGGTTTCGCCGGTGACCAGCACCGGCAGTTCCACCGGCGCGAACTTGTGCAGCACGGTGCGCACCGCATGCAGCGCAGCGCTTTCGCCAATCAATGCGTGCGGTCCGTACCCACTGCAGGTTGCATCGACAGGCGGATCATCCGCATCGAACTGCTGGCGCATCGCGCAGACCAGGTCCTGCAGGCCGAACGGCAGCGTGAAGCGCGCGCCGCATCGCTGCAGCAACGGCAGCCAGGCCGGCGATGTGGGTCCGGCCCCCGGAGGCAGTACCGCCAGCCAGGGCAGATGCTGGTGCTGCTCGATCCACGGTGCCAGCAGCTGCAGCGCCGCCGCATCGAGATGGCGCAGATCGAGTACGGCGAGCAATCGATCGCGCCCACGCAGGCCTATCGCCATGGCGGGATCGGGATGGATGCTGCGCACATACCAGCCCGCTGCCGCCAGCGCACTGCGCTCGTTCGCCAACGGCTCGCCAAACCAGAGCACGCAACGTGACGTAGAAGCCTCCGGGACCGCTGCCATGCTTCCCCCAGCATCCGGACACCGTCGGCGGACTGTCAGGCAATCGCCGGCGTGCCGCCCCCCGCCGGGACCTCTACGGCCACCGGGGCGGCCTTTGTTGGGCGGATCCTAGCGCTTCCCTAAACGGCGGCGCAATGAGCAATGCGTCAAGAAATTTGTGGATGAACCGGCACTGTTGCAGACGGCGGCGCCACCTGTAACACCCATGCAACAGTTGCACGCCGCCCTTGCCCTGCGGTGCCTGGGGCTTCGAAATTCCAACGATTCCCCGACGTGCCTGTAACACCGTGGCAGCAGCACGGTCAGGAGCTGTAAGGTCCCGACATTGGCGGGTGGGCACTTCCAGGTTGGCACGGTTGATGCGTGGTTCCGCCGCACCCACCGCGGGAGATCGGCATGGACGGCACCACCCTGATTCGCGGCCTGGCCGCAGCACTGGCAATAGCCCTGCTGTCGGTTGGCGCGGACGCATCCGCGTCCGGCGCCCGCCAGGGCGTGAAGGCACAGCCGGGCGAAATCGTCCTGTTGCGGGACGTATCCGCGCGGCCGGCCTATCGCATGGCACCACCGGGCATGGCGCTGATTGCCGACCCGAAGCCACAGCGCGAGATCGCCACCGCATTGGGCGCCGGTGGCACGACGAACGGCATGGACGAGTTGAGCGATGAGGACTATGCCGGCATGGGTGCCGGCCAGGCAGCGTCCGTCGCGACACCGGGCGGCACTACCGTTGAACGGGTCACCCAGCAGGCCCTGGGCGGCACGCTTGGCCGCGGTGGTGATGGCATGGTCGGCAGCAACCTGGGAGGCGCCATGAGTGGTCCGCTCGGTGCGGTCGGCAGCAGCACCCGCGGTATCGCCGGTACCGTGCGCGGCGCACTGGCCCAGTTCCCCCTGCAGGGCACGGCCCCGGCAGGTGGAAGATGAAGGCCCTGCACGGCTTGCTTCTGCTGCTCGCTGCCGCGCCCTGGGCAACCCGGGCCGATGACTACAGCGGCATGCTCGCCTATCTCGACGTGGCCCGCATCGACGGCCACGCACTGGCCGGGGCGACGGGTGCCATCGCCGTGAACCAGGCCGCCGGCGACCTCAACGTGCAGGCCAACCTGCGGGGCATCGCCAAGGGCGATCGCGCCGACGTGGCGATCAATGCCCGGCAGCTGCAGCAGGGCAACCGCGTGCTGTCCGGGCCGCTTCAAGCCACCGCGTTCATTGGCGGTGACGCACTGGCCGGTGCCAGTGGCATCGCATCCATCAACCAGGCCAGCGGCATCGCCAACACGACGCTCAACGTCGTCAGCGCGACGCTGGCCCGACAGGGCATACGCGAAACCGACGATACGGCCTTGGCCGCCGAGGGTTCCGCGTTGGCAGGGGGGCGGGACGACACCGGTCGCGGCATCGCGACGGGCACCCGCAGCGCCGGTGTAGCCAGCACCGCACTGCGGGGATTCGACGGGGTCCTGCAACTCAATCAGATCGCGGGCAACGGCAACGACACGGCCAACGTACTGGGCCTGGTCGTGCACGACCGCCCGTGACAACCACCCAACCGATGCACCACCTGATGAGAGAGAGGGCACCATGAAAGCGACCGTCAAACAGACCATGCTCGCCATGGCGATTGCCACTGCCTCGACCGCCGCTGCGGCCAATGGCTGGGACAACCAGAACGCCAACGCGAACATCAACCACAACCACACCGTCAGCGAGACCCGCAACGACACGCACAACCATACCGACAACGACGTGCGCAACCGCACCGTCAACGTCAATGTGCAGAAGCACAGCAACATCCAGGCCGACGAACGCAAGGAAAAGAACAACCACGGCGTCGACGTGAACCTGGAGAAGGACCTGCGGCTGAGCACCGACATCAATTTCTCCGGCGACCCGAACATCACCGGCGACATCGACCTCGACTCGGCGGCCATTGCCGTGATCGACAACCGCCAGTCGATCAGCAACAACGCCACCAGCAACAGCCTGGTCACCAACAGTTCGTCCATCGGTGACAGCGTGGGTGCCGGCGCATCGGGCAATCTCGGCTTCAACGTGGTATCCGGCGACAACAACGCCCAGGACAATGCCGCGTCGTTGTCCGCTGCCGATGCGTCCTTCAGCTTCGGCATGGCCGACGCCGAGGTGTTCGTCAACCAGGCCGGCTTCGGCAACGCCACCATGAACTCCGGCGTCACCAACGCCGCAGGTCTCGGCGGCAACGCCTTTGGCGGCGCGTCCGGCAACATCGGCGTGAACATCGCCTCGGGCAACAACAATGAGCAGAAGAACGCGCTCGCGGCCTCGGTAGCGACCACGGCGGTGGCCCAGTCGAGCATCAGCTCCAACCAGGTCTCCACCGGCAACACGGTCAGCAACGCCGGCTTCGTGCAGTCCTACACCGATACCGTGCAGGTCGGCATGCGTGGCGGCGTCAGCGGCCTGACCCTGGCCTATGGCGCGGGCACTTACCGCGGCACCGGCAACGCCTACCAGATGGCCAATTACTACCTGGATACGTGGAGTGGCGAGCTGCCGCACCCGGGTGGCAACAGCACCGGCCATATCGATCTGGACAACCAGATCCAGAACGCCACGATGAACCCCAACCGGCCGGGGGTGGGCGGCCTGGGCTTCGATACGCGTGAGAGTGGCACCAGCCAGTTCGTCGAACTGGGCGTGGCCGACCTGTATGCCAGCCTCAGCGGCACGGTCAGCACCACGCGCTGGGTGAACGTCAACGCGACCAACACCTCGGCGTTGTCCGGCAGTGCCTTCTCGGGCGCCTCCGGCAACATCGGCGTGAACGTTGCTGCGGGCACCGGCAACCTGCAGGCCAACAGCCTGGCCCTGGCAGTCGCCCAGCCCAGCACCGGCGGCGGTGGTGGCAGCGGCGAGTAAGCGCAACACCCCGGCCGTCCGCCAATGGCCGGGTTTCCGGGAGCCCCTGTTCCTCCTCCCCCTTGGGACAGGGGCTCCCCCCTGCTGCCGGAGAACGTAGATGATCCGTTGCCCTCCATCGATGCGCCTGCTTGCCTTCCTGTTGCTGATGGGCACCGCATCGGCATGGGCGGGCGAGGTCCACTTCGCCGGCGTACTGCCCAATGGCGCGCTGCTGCAGCAGAAGGTGGAGAGCATGCAGGAGCGGCGCTACCGCAACGTGGTGCGCCAGCACACCGATTACAGCTGCGGGGCGGCCGCATTGGCGACCATCCTGCGCCATGCCTATCACCTGCAGACCGACGAAGCGACGGTGATCGAAGGAATGATGGGGGTTTCCGATCCAGCGCTGGTGGCCGAGCGCGGATTCTCCCTGCTCGACATCAAGCGCTACGTGGAATCGCTGGGCATGCGTGGCCGGGGCTACCGCATCGATGAAACACGACTGCGCACCCTCCGCGTGCCAGGACTGGTGCTGATGGACGTGCGCGGCTTCCGCCATTTCGTGGTGCTCAAGCAGGTCCGCAACGGCATCGTGGAAGTGGCCGACCCGATCCTCGGCAACCGCAGCCTGACGCTGCCGGAGTTCCTGGCTGCCTGGCCATCGCGTGCGGTCTTCGTGGTGATCGGCAGCGACTTCGATCGCAATACCGTTCTTCTGCAACCCAGCGAACGGCCAAGTGCCCGCGCGCTCTACGCGCGGCAAGGGCCGATCACCGATGCCGAACTGGTCGACTTCGGCTTCAGCCATGCCGACCTGTTCTGAGGAGGTACGACCATGTTCCGTCAACACGTATGGATGGCTCTGCTGCTGATGGCCCCTGCCTTGCCCCTGCTGGCCGCCGACGGCAGGACCGGGCGTGGCCTCACGGAAATCCCCGACCCGGAGCTGAGCCTGATGCGGGGGCGCTACACCGTGGGCGGCAACAACGTTGCCTGGTTCGGGGTCACCATGGTGTCGCAGTGGCAGGCCAGCAACGGCACGACCCTGCAGGGCAGCCTCACCCTGGGCATGGACTTCCGTGGTGGTGGCGCGCCGAAGCTCAGCTTCCAGCCCAGCGTGCATGTCACGGCAGCCGATGCGCCGCTGCCCGATACCCGCGGACGCAGCATCGACAGCAGCGGCCTGGCCAACGCCAGCGGCCTTGTGCAAAGCGTGCAGGTGGCCGGCGATGGAAATGTCGCGCGCAACGTCACCACGCTGACCGTCCGCGAGGATGGCGTACCGGCTGTTCTCTCTGATGGCGCAGGCAACGTCACCGCGCAGCGGGCCGGCGCCAGCGCGACGGCCGTGCTGGAAGGCAACCAGGCACGCCTGCTGCTGCAGGTGGATGGCCAGGGGCTGGTGCAGCAGTGGATCCGCAATGGCAGCGTCGGCCAGGGCATCGCCCTCGCCGGTGACGGCCAGATCGCCAGCAACCAGCTGCGGCTGGAGCTGGTGCGCAACGCCGTGGGCGGCAACCTGCCGTTGAGCCAGAACGTGGCCCAGGCCATTGCGTTGAACCGCGGCATGGGGCCGGGCCAGTAGCAGGGCCTGGCATTGGGGGAAACGCTCCACAACGCAGGACACGAACATGCACACCCTGATGAGGATCACCCCGTTGGCGCTGGCGGCGCTGGCGGGCACCGCCCTTGCCGCGCCGCCGACGTCTGACGATGGCGCAGACGTGCAGGCCCTGGCCAACCAGCTGGAAGAGCTGAAAGCCAACTACGCACAGGAAGTGCGGCGGCTGCGCGAACTGGACATGCAGGTGCAGGCCATGCAGGCACGCTTGGGCGGGCGGGTTGGCCCAGCCTCGACCCCACCGGCCGCGCCGTTGGCGCAGGCGGCGGCCGCCGCGGTTCCACCGAGCAGCGAGGGCTACGCCAGTACCGCTGCCGAGGCCCAACAGGCCAAGCAGGAGTCGCGGCGCAGCGTGGACGACGTGAAGCAGCAGCAATCGGCCCTGTTCTCCCGTCGCTTCACCATCGAGAACAGCCTCACCTACGCCCGCTATGACCGCAAGCAGCTCACCCTCAACGGCTTCCTCGCGTTGGACGCCATCTTCCTCGGCAATATCGCCATCGAGAACGTGGAGTCCGACTCGCTGACCTATAACGTGGCGGCCCGCTGGGGCGTCAGCCCGAACCTGACCCTCAACCTGGATGTGCCCTACCTGGCGCGGCGCACCGTGTACCAGAAAGGCGGCGCCGGCGGTGCAGCGGCCGCCATCGCGCAGGAGCAGACCAACGGCAACGGCCTGGGCGACATTGGCCTGAGCGCGAACTACCGGCTGTTCGGCGAACGCGGCTGGCGCCCGGAGACCGTGCTCACGGCCGGTGTCACCGCCCCCACCGGGCGCGCGCCCTACGGCCTGGACTGGAAGGTGATCGAGCGCGATGACGACGACTACATCCGCTTCGCCGTGCCGCGCGAGCAACCCACCGGCAACGGCGTATGGCAGGCCAACCTCGGCCTGTCGATGGTGAAGACCGCTGACCCGGCCATCCTGTTCGCCAACATCGGGTACGTGCACTCCATCCCTCGCGGCTTCAACGACATCGACAGCAATCCGGATACGGTCAACCCAGGCGACGTGAAGCTGGGCGGCTCGGTGTACTTCGGTGCAGGTGTTGCCTTCGCATTCAACGAGCGGACCAGCCTGAGCCTGTCCTTCAGCGACCGCATCAGCGCCCGCGCCTCCACCCGCTTCCAGGGTGGCAAGTGGATGAAGGTGATCGGCAGTGACGCCAATGCGGCATCACTGAACCTGGGCGTGACCTATGCGTTGAACCAGCACACCACGCTGGTGACGCTGCTGGGCATCGGGCTGACCCCGGATGCGCCGGACTTCACGCTGGCGTTCAAGATTCCTTACATGCTCTAGCGGCCACTGCCCATGGCATGATGGGCGCTCTGCGGCCAGCGGACGTCCATCATGCGCATCGGATTCCTGGGACTTGGAGTGATGGGAACGCCCATGGCGGCCCATCTGGCTCGCGCAGGTTACGAGGTATGCGGCTGGTCGCGCTCCGACCGCAACCATGCGGCCGCGCGCACCGCCGGCATCAACGTCTGCGAGGCGGTGGACGAGGTATTCGCGGCCTGCGACACCCTCATCCTGATGCTGGCCAATGACGATGCCATCGACAACGTGCTCGATCGGCATGGCGCGGCGTTTGGCGAGCGGGTCGAGGGCCGCCTGCTGATCAACATGGGTACCAGCTCGGCAGCGTACTCACAGGCGCTGGCCGAACAGATCCGTGCCGCGGGCGGCCGCTACGTGGAAGCGCCGGTGTCTGGCTCACGCGTGCAGGCCGAAGCGGCGCAGCTGGTGATCCTGCTGGCCGGTGCCGATGTCGACCTCGCGGCAGCCGCCCCACTGGTTGCACCGATGGGCAGGCAAACGGTGTGCTGTGGTGCAGTGCCGTCCGCACTGCGCATGAAACTGGCGGTGAACCTGTACCTGATCACCTTGGTCACCGGCTTGGCCGAAGCGGTGTACTTCGCCGAAGCACACGGCATTGAGCTTGACCGCTTCGCGCAGGTGCTCAACGCAGGGCCGATGGCCAGCGAAGTATCGCGAATCAAGCTGGACAAAATGATCCGTGGTGACTTCAGCGTGCAGGCGTCGATCACCGACGTGCGCAAGAACAGTGGGCTGGTAGCCGCTGCCGCCCATGAGGTGGGCATGCATGCGCCCTTGATCGACGCCAGCGACGCGCTGTTCGCACAGGCACTGGCGTCCGGATCGGGGGCGCTGGACATGGCGGCCGTGCTGCAGGCGGTACGGGCCGGGCCAACAGGCACTGGCCGGCGCTGATCCGGATTCATGTTCCGGCACTACTGCCGTCCTCCACCGCTGCTATATTCAGTCCAGCTCGGCAGGCATGGTGCCTGCCTTCGAATCACAGGGAGTTGGTCATGGGTCTGGTACAGGCGGTGAAGGGTGCGGTTGGCGGTGTGCTGGCCGACCAGTGGAAGGACTTCTACACCGTGCCGGCGGGCCTGCCGTCCACGGCCGCCCTGTTCGCGGCGGTGCCGCAGGGCACCAACGCCGGCCGCGGCTCCAACACCAGCGGCTCGTCCAACATCATCAGCAACGGCTCGAAGATCATCGTGCCGGAGGGCTACGGCCTGCTGCTGTTCCAGGACGGCGCGATCACCGCGTTCGTCGCCGAACCGGGTGGCTACGAGTGGCGCTCGGACGATCTGAACTCGCAGTCGATCTTCGCCGGCGACGGCCTGGTCAGCACCTTCATCAAGCAGAGCTGGGAGCGCTTCAAGTTCGGCGGCCAGCCGGGTTCGCAGCAGGCGGCCTATTTCGTCTCGCTGAAGGAACTGCCGGACAACCGCTTCGGCACCCAGTCGGAAATCTACTGGGACGACGGTTTCCTCAACACCCAGGTAGGGGCGGTCACCCGTGGCTCGTACACGCTGAAGATCGTCGACCCGATCCTGTTCGTGAAGAACTTCGTGCCGGCCAGCTACCTGCAGCCGGGCCAGGTGTTCGACTTCACCGATCTGGACAACGCCGCCGCCAGCCAGCTGTTCAATGAAGTGGTCGGTTCGCTGGCGCCGGCCTTCAGCCTGTATACCAACGATCCGGGCAAGGGCAACCGCATCACCAAGCTGCAGCAGGACTCGCTGGGCTTCGCGCAGAGCCTGTCGGCCGCCGTTGAACAGGGCTACCAGTGGAAGTCCGACCGCGGCCTGGCCATCGTCAAGACCGCCATCGTCTCGATCGAGTACGACGCCAACACCCGCGAGCTGCTGAAGACCGTGCAGCGCGCCGATGCGCTGTCCGGTTCGCGCGGCAATTCCAACCTGCAGGCCAGCGTCGCCCAGGGCATCCAGTCGGCCGGCGAAAACGGCGGCGCGGCAGGTCTGGTCGGTGTCGGCATGGCGTCTGGCATGTTCGGTGTCGGCGGCATGCAGCAGCCGGTCACACCGGCCGCAGACGATCCGGTGGCCAAGCTGAAGAAAGCCAAGGAAATGCTGGACCTGGGCCTGATCACGCAGGGCGACTATGACGCCCTGAAAGCCAAGGCACTGGGCCTGTAACGGCAGGACGCACACCCAACATGTCCGATCCCCGAAACGGCCCACCGCCGCTGCCCGGATCCGCGCCCGCGACGCCGCCGCCCTTGCCGGCGGCGTCGTTGGATGGGCCCGGTTCGCCGCAGGACGTCCCTCCCCTGCCCGGCAGCTTCCCGCTGGACACCTCGAAGCTGCCGCAGGCCATCCGCGATGAAGTGGAAGCGCCCGACCCTGTGGCCATCGATACCTCGGCCAGCGAGCTGAAGGACGGCCTCAACCGCTGCCCGAAGTGCGGCGCAACCGACATCCGGCCGAAGGCCGGGACCGATATCCTGGTCTGCCTGTACTGCCGTCACGAATGGCATGGCGCGCGGGTCGAGGAAGAATTCGGCCTTGGCGAAGCCATCGACCAGCTGCGCGGTACGGTCATCGCCTCTGGCGCACGTGACATCGATGCCGACACCTCGGCACTGATGACGTTCAAATGCACCGGTTGCGGCGCCGAAGTCACGGTCAATACCGAGAGTACGATGACGGCGCGCTGCCACTGGTGCCGCCACGTCTTCGGCGTCAACGAGCAGATCGCCAATGGCGCGGTGCCTGATGCGGTGCTGCCCTTCCATATCAAGAAAGACGATGCGGTCGCGCGCATCCGCCAGTTCGTCGACAAGCGCCGCATGTTCGCGCTGAAGGCGTTCAAGGACCAGTTCACCCCGGAAAACGTGGTGGGCGTGTTCCTGCCCTACATGATCGTCGACAGCAATGTCAGCGCGGCCGTGGCCGGCAAGGGCGAGATCCAGACCCGGCAGTACACCGTGGGCAGCGAGAAGAACAAGCGCACCCTGTATGACGCCGACGTCTACCAGGTCGAACGCCAGGTCGATTTCACCGTCGACGATCTTCCGCTGGAATCCTCGGCCGAGCGCGGCAATCTGGATACCCGCGCCAATACCAACAACATCATCAACACCATCCTGCCGTTCGATACCAAGAACGCGGTGAAATGGAACGCTTCGTACCTGGCCGGATTCACCTCTGAGAAGCGCAACCTCGACGTGGAGAAGCTGCGGCCGCGGCTGGAAGACCAGCTGCTGTCAATTGCCCGCGCACAGGTGGAAGGTTCGGTGAAGCGCTACAACCGTGGCGTGCGCTGGGAACAGGAACAGCTGGAGGTGCATGGCACCCGCTGGGTGTCGATGTACCTGCCGGTTTGGTTGTATTCGTACCACCAGCCCGGCAGGAACGGCGGCATGCTGCACTACATCGCAGTGAACGGCCGTACCGGCGAAACCATGGGCAGCGTGCCCGTGCAGCAATGGAAGATGCTGCTGGCGGCCCTGGCCACCGGCACCGTCATTGAAGCCCTCGCAATTGCCTTCCTGGTGGCATCGACATGAGTGACGACAGTGGCCTCTGGCTGTTGGCGGCAGGTCCAGCCGGCGCGACCGCGCTGTACTGGGCGCTGTACCGCTATTAACGCAACACCGACAAATCGCATTCCTTCGAGCACGAGACCGAAATCGAGGCGCAGCCCGTGACCGGTTCGGACCAGAAGGTCGACCGGATCACCGGCACCGAGGACAAGCGCATCCGCGGTGACAATGTGTATGAGTACCGGAAACGGGTGGTAAGGGTGAAACCCGATCAGTAGAGCCAGGCCGCCTGGCTGCGGGTAATGCCGGCCGCTGGCCGGCATTCCTTCGGTCTCTGGACGTCAAAGGGGAGCCGGCCAGCGGCCGGCAATACTTATCAGCCGGCCTGCCCCAGCCGCACCTTCAGCTGCTGGATCTCCTGCTCGCTGACCCCGATCGCCTTCAGGTAGCCCTCCGCTCCACCGTACTGGCTGTGCAGCGCCGCCAGGAACTGCTCCATGTTGCCCGGCGCGGTACCGGCCATGCCCGCCATCTTGCGGCCGATCTCCGGGTTCTGCTTGACCAGCGCCATGATCTGCGCGTTCATCGCGCTGTCCTTCGGCTGCCCCTCCAGGTAATGCGCGGAGATCGCGTAGTTGTGCACGATCTCGGCCTTCGGCACGCCGGCCAGGTCCAGCAGCAGCCCGGCGATGATACCGGTGCGGTCCTTGCCGGCCGTGCAATGGAACAGCACCGCACCGTCCTGCTGCGCGGCGATGCGCTGGAACACCTGCTTGAACTGCGGCTGGCTATGGCCCAGCCACTGCACGTAGGCTTCGCCCAGCGAATCCGGGAAGCTGGTCATCATCTTCTGCAGGTCCATCTTCTCGGTACCCATCAGCGAGATGCGCTGATAATCGAAACGATCATCGCGGGCCAGGAGGTCCGGCGACTGTGCTTCCTCATCGGCGGTGCGCAGGTCGATGTCCAGCTTCACGCCCGCGGCAACCAGGGCATCACGGTCGGCATCGGTCAGGCGGCCGAGGTCGGCGGTACGCACGAATGCGTCGGCCGGAATCGGGCCGTGGCGGCCTTGAAGGCCGGCGAACGTACGCACGTTCCAAGCGCCCTGCAACGGGATCACGCGCTGCGCATCTGCCGCAACAGGCTTCACATTGGCGGCGGCGGGCACCTTCGTGGAAACGGCCTGCGGCGCATCAGCGGCAACAGCCGTCGCGGCCATCGGCAGGCTCAGCATCAGGGCCAGGGCGAGTTCGGTATGGCGGGTCTTCATGGGGCTCTCCGTTGGAATCAGAAATTGACGGCCACTTCCAGGCCGAAAGTGCGCGGGTCGTTGAAGATGCCGCTCTGGCCCAGCGCCGCGCTGTTGATCTTGTAGAACAGGTGCTGCTCATCGAGCAGGTTGCGTGCCCACAACGAGAACGACATCGTGGTGCCGGTGCTGTTGACCGGAACATCCACCAGTGCCACCCGTGCATTCACCACGAAGGAGCTGTCGGTGAGCATCTGGTCGTACTCGCTGGTGTAGTAGCCATCGGACCAGTTGCCATCCACATGGAACTTCAGCGCCGAGAAGTTGGCGAACGGCACCAGGTAGTCCACCGACAGGCTTCCTGCATTTTTCGGGGCCAGCAGCGGCTGCACGGTCACCTGCACGCCGGCGCCGAACGGGTCCGTTGCGGTCTGCGCATCGATCTTCGTGTAGGCGTAGTTGAGGCCGAGCGTGAGGTTGTCCATCGGCATCACGTTGAACTCCAGCTCCGCACCCCGGGACTTGCCATCGCTCAGCGCATTGGTGGTGACCATGGTGGTGCGGGTTTCACCGCTGTTCGGGTCGAACGGCAGCGAGAAGTCCATCTGCTTGTGCGCGATGGTCGAATCGAACACGGCCAGGTTCAGGCGCGCACGGTTGTCCCAGAACTGAGACTTGAAGCCCAGCTCATAGGCCGTCACTTCCTCCGGACCGAAAGCGGTGTAATTGGTCGAGCGCGAGTTGGCACCGCCGGCCTTGAAGCCGGTGCTGTACTTGGCATAGACCATTGCGTGCTCGCCAAGGTCGTAGGCGATGTTCACCATCGGGTCGAAGCGGCTCCAGCGGTCCTTGAACGCAAGGTTCGTTGCCGCGCCATTGACGATGTACAGGCTGCCTTTCTTGTCATCACGGGTGTAGCGACCACCCGCCGTCAGGTGCAGGCGCTGCACTGCTTCCGGCGTCCAGGTGGCCTGGCCGAACACACCCAGGCTGTCGGTCCACGCCTTGCTGGCGCGGTCGATCCGCACCCGTGAAAGATCCAGCGGGTTGGTCGCCGGGTTCACCGTATAGCTGTTGCCACCCGGCCCCCACACCAGCATGTTCGGGGTCTGCGCATTGTCGCCGGCGGTCTCGTGGTAGTAGAACGCACCGCCCAGGAACTGCACCTGCGAGGTGTTGCCGATCAGCTGGAATTCCTGGCTGTACTGGTGCTGGTAGACCTGCGCCAGGCTGTAACGGCCGAAGGGCGTGCCGGCGCCACCGTAGGCCGAAATCGCATCGACTAGGCCCATGTCGAACTGGCCCTGGGTCAGTTCGCGGTAGGAACTGATCGATTTCAGCTCAAGGTTGTCATTCAATACCCACGACAGGTTCAACAGATGGCCACTGGTGCGGCCGATGTTGTCTTCCTGCGGCCCGCCCAGGATGGCGCTGTCGCGGCGGTCCTGGCTGGCACCGGCCTTCTGCAGCGGGCTGAGGTACGCGCTCGGCACCAGCACCTGGGTGTGGTATGGCGTGGTGGCGTCATAGGAGCGATCGAACGCGTACAGCAGCGAGAAGTCATCACTCGGCTGCCACAGTGCGCTCAGGCGTGCGCCGCGCTTGTCGTAGCTGTTGAAGTCGCGCTCGCCGTGCATCGGGTTGTCGGTGGTGCCGCCGCGCTTGGCCTGCACGGCGTCGATCTTGAAGCTGACATCGCCCACCTTGGGCAGGTCCAGGTGCAGCGCGCTGTTGTAGCCGCTGAAGTTGGACACCCCCGCGCTGACGCTGCCGCCAAACTCGCCGGTCGGCGCCTTGGTTACGATGCTCACCGCACCGCCTTCGGTATTTCGGCCGAACAGCGTGCCCTGCGGGCCCTTCAGCACTTCGATGCGCTCCACGTCGTAGAGCATGCTGCCCAGGCCCTGCGCACGGCCCATGAACACACCGTCGACGTAGATGCCGACGCCGGCATCGCGTGCGGGTTGGTTGGCGTCGCCGGAGGCGCCGATGCCACGGATGCCGATGTTCAGTGCAGAACTGCGGGTGGCGAACGGTGTGACCCGCAGCGACGGGATGGAACCATCGGACAGGCTGCCCAGCGAGATCGCGCTGCGATCCTTCAGCGCTTCGGCATCGACCACCGACACCGAGATCGGCGTCTCCTGCAGGTTGGTAGCGCGCTTCTGCGCGGTCACCATCACCTGGTCGAGGGCGACCACGGTGCGCGCTGCATCAGCGGATGCGCTGGCATCTGCGGTTGGACTTTCTTCGGCATGGGCCAGCGCCGGCAGAGCGGCAGCGATGGCGAGGGTGAGCAACGGGCGGTGCAACGTGGCGTGGCGCATCGGACTCATTCGCGGAAGGAGAAGGCCGGCGCAGTCTGGGAGGCGGGAATTACAAATGAATGACCGTTCATTCACACCTTTTGTGACGTACTATCCCGCCTCTGGACGCCCTGACCTCACGCAATGACGCCGAAATCCGCCGTAGCCCTGACCTCCGAAGATCCCGCTGCGGCCCATGCCGAGGCCCAGCGCCGCCGCATCCTCGACGCCGCGCAGAAGTGCTTCATCACCCGCGGCTTCCATGCCGGATCCATCGGCGACATCGCTGCCGAGGCCGAGATCAGCCAGGGGCTGATGTACCGCTATTTCGCCAACAAGCGCGCCCTGATCCTGGCCCTGATCGAGCGCCAGCTGCGCCACGACCAGGCCTCGATCAGCGAGATGCCCGCAGCCTCCGACCTGGTCGACGGGCTGCTGGAGTGCTACCAGCAATGGGCGCGTGGTGAGGTACTGCCGATTCACGGCAACGCGATTGCCAGCGTTGCGCTGTATGCGGAGATCAATGCCGAGGCCCATCGCGATCCGGAGCTGGCCGCTGTGCTGCGTACCCACGACAAGCAGACCAGCGCCGCCATCCAGGCCTGGCTGCGACAGCGTGATGCGAGCCTTGGCCGGGCGCTGGACGAAGAACGGATTGCCGGCCGCACCCTGTTGCTGCGGTTGCTGGTGGAGGGACTGGCGATGCGTGCCGTGCGCGATCCGGACCTGCCGCCGGCGCGGGTACGCGCCCTGCTGGCCGATGCCATTGGGCGCGTGATGGCCGATTGAACGGTAGTGCCGGCCGCTGGCCGGCACCCCGGGCCCAAACGGTGGTATCAGATGAAGACGCGGGCCGGCAGAGCCTTCTGCGCGGCCTGCGCGCTCGCCCTGAAGTACCAGGACGCCAGCGCAAGAAACCCCATGACGATCAGCAGCCCGTATCCAGGGGGTCCCCAGCTTGCGATCGGGGCTGCACTTGCCGCTACGAGAAACTTGCCACCCGCAGCGAGCAGGAGGGTGTTGGAGATCCGCGCGACGCTGGCGCAGAGCAACAGAATGAGGAGGGCGCACCAGGGAAGTTTGTGATTCATCGAAGTCTCTTCAGGTTATGGAAAATGGTCAACGTCGTTTCGAACAGGGTTGCCAACGAGGACTGACCCCAGCGTAGGGCCTGGCGTCCGCAGTCACGTCGTCTAACCGGCTTGATCGCAGTGGCAGTTAGGCGCCAGCCCGGCCCGGCACATCGGACACCTGCACATCCCGGGAACATCCCCGTCCGGAAGATCAGGCATCCACCTGCCCTCCCCCTTGCCTTGATGTCTGTCCCCACCGGTTCCCGTCTGGTCATCTACGCCGCACTCGCCGGCAACCTCGCCATTGCCATCGCAAAGTTCATCGCCGCCGGCATCTCCGGAAGCTCGGCCATGCTCAGCGAAGGCGTGCATTCGCTGGTCGACACCCTTAATGAACTGCTGTTGCTGTATGGACTGCGCCGTGCCGGAAAGGCACCGGACCCGGTACATCCATTCGGCTATGGCCGCGAACTGTATTTCTGGAGCTTCATTGTCGCCCTGCTGGTGTTCGCCGCCGGTGCCGGCGTTTCGGCCTACGAAGGCATCCAGCACATCCGCCGGCCGGAGCCAGCTACCAACCACGCGTTGAGCTACAGCGTGCTGGGCATCTCCATCCTGTTCGAGGGGGCTTCCTGGTGGGTGGCGCTGCGTGAGTTCCGGCGCACCAAGGGCAGACTTGGCTACTTCGAAGCGTTCCGCCGCAGCAAGGACCCGTCCACCTTTACCGTGCTGCTGGAGGATAGCGCGGCCCTGCTGGGCCTGGGTTTCGCACTGACCGGACTCGTGGCCGCCCAGGCCCTGGACATGCCGGTGCTTGATGGTGTGGCGTCGCTGTGCATCGCGGGCGTGCTTGCCGCCACCGCCTTTCTTCTCGCACGCGAAACCAAGGGACTGCTGGTGGGTGAGCCGGCCCATCCTGCGGTGGCTGAGCGGATCATGGCCGTGGCCGAAACCGATCCAGACCTGCGCCGCGCCAATGGCGTGACCACCATGCAGATGGGACCACAGCAGGTCGTGGCCATGCTCAGCGCGGAATTCGAGGATGACCGGCGCACGCCGCAGATCGAGGCCTGCATCACCCGCATCGAAACTGCAGTGAAGCAGGAGTTTCCGGAATTGGTGGCACTGTTCGTCAAGCCGCAGACGCCGGAGGTCTATGCTGCCCGGCGCGCTGCACTGGCCACGCCGCCAGCACCGGACTGATGATGTCTCTGTACGCGCTTTGCCCTGCAGATCCTCTGATGCAAGCTCCGCCGGCGCGCGCTCGTTCGCGACCACCGTCACGCTTTTTCACCCCTCGCGTGCAGTTCGCAAACGCAGGCGGAAGCGCGTCACGTCGGCATCACCTCACCGTAGCGATACATAACGTGGTGCGCACTAGCGTAGTACCTGACAGCCGCCGAAGCCGCCCTCGCCACCCAGCCCTGCAAAGCGCCATGGACGAAGCCGACCGCCTGCTTGAAATCGACCGCCTGCACCTGCTCGACACGCCGGCCGAACCGGTGTTCGATGCAATCGTTGCTGCCGCCCGCGCAGCTACCGGCATGACCATGGGCCTGATCTCGGTGGTGGCCGAGGAGCGCCAGTGGTTCAAGGCCAATATCGGCCTTGAAGGTGTCAGCGAGACTGCACGCGACATCTCGTTCTGTACTCATGCCATCGAGCAGGACGAACTGTTCGAGATCCCGGATGCCCGGCAGGATCCGCGATTCTCCACCAACCCCCTGGTGACCGGTGGCCCGCGCATCCGCCACTACGCGGGAATCTCGCTTGGGTCGGCGCAGGGTGCCCGTATCGGAACACTGTGCCTGCTCGATCCGATGCCTGGTGTACTGTCGCCCTCGCAGCGCGAACTGATGGTGCATCTGGCGCGGGTCACCACCCAGGTGCTGGAACAGCGCAGCACCCTGATGGCACAGGTCGGCCAGGCCAAGGCACTGCACCGCGAACTGAAACGCAGCGAGGACTTCCTGGAACGCACCAACCGCGCGGCACGGGTGGGCGGCTGGGAGATGGACCTGCTCTCCCACGAAGTGCGCTGGACCCGCGAAACCAAGCAGATCCACGGCGTGCGCGGCAACTATCAACCCACGTTCGACACCGCACTGTCCTTCTATCGGGAGGACAGTCGCAACATCATCCGCAGCGCGGTCCAGCGCTGCATCGATGAAGGCACCTCATGGGAAGTGCAGCTGCCGATGACCACCGCCGATGGGCGCTCCATCTGGACCCGGGTGGTCGGTGGCCGTCAGCAGGTGGATGGGCACCCTCGTCTGGTCGGCGCCATCCAGGACATCACCGAGGAGCGTGCCGCGCTGGATGCCCTGGAGGCGAGCGAGACGCGCTACCGGCGCCTGTTCCACTACAGCCTCGGCCTGATCTGCACGCACACGCTGGAGGGCGTGCTGACATCGGTGAACCCGGCGGCCGTGCAGTCGCTGGGCTTCGATGAGACTCATATGATCGGGCGCAGCCTGTGCGATCTGATGCCTCCCGAGAAGCGTGCTGCATTCAAGGCCTATCTCGCGCGGATCACGGTCAACCACACCGATGCCGGCGTCATCGAACTGATCGCCGCCGATGGCACCCGCCATTTCTGGGCATATCACAACGTGCTCGACAGCGAGGCGAACCCTCCCTATGTGCTGGGCCATGCGCAGGATGTGACTGCACTGCGGATGCAGGAGCAGCAGCTGCGCGAGATGTCCTTCAAGGACCCGCTGACCCAGAGTTACAACCGCCGCTTCCTGCCGCGCCTGGACGAGCTGGTTGATCAACCCTGGGCCTGCCTGATGTTCGATCTGGATCATTTCAAGCAGATCAACGATACGCAGGGCCACGCGCGAGGGGACACGGTGCTGGTCGAGTTCGCCGCCTTCCTGCGCGCTCCACTGGGGGCGATGGAAAGCGTAGTGCGCATGGGCGGCGACGAGTTCATGGTGGTGCTGACCTGCCCGGAGCCGGGGCGGTTGGCCGCGCTGGAGCAGTGGTATACGCAGCAGGCCGGTCGGTCACCCACGCCCTTCTCACTGGGTGCGACCCACCACGCCCCGGGTGAGTCGGTGGCCGACACCCTGCAGCGTGCCGACAGTCGCCTGTACCGCGAGCGCGCACGCGTGCGCACGCACCCGCGACCGGCAACCTGAGACTCTCCCCGCAGCGGGCGCGACCCTACTCCGCCGCCAACGCCTGGATGGGGTCCAGCTGTGCGGCACTGCGCGCCGGGAAGTAGCCGAAACCGAGCCCGATCGCAGACGAACATGCCAGCGCGGCGATCACCGGCCCAGGCGTGAACAGGAACGGCACCCCCAGCGACAGCAGGCTGGACAAGGCGCCCACAGCCAACGCGAACAAAACCCCCAGCACCCCGCCGAACAGGCAGATCAACACTGCCTCGATCAGGAACTGGCGGAGGATGTCGCCCTGCCGGGCACCCACCGCCAGCCTCACACCGATCTCGCGCACGCGCTCCTTCACCGACACCAGCATGATGTTCATCACCCCCACGCCACCGACCACCAGCGCCACCGCAGCAATGGCCGAAACCAGTGCCGCCATGGTCTGGCTGGACTTCATCACTGCCTTGCGGATCTGGTCGGCGTTGTAGATGAAGAAATCGCGCCGGCCGTGCAGGCGTTGCAGCTCCGCGCCCAGCGAGGCCTCAGCGGCGGTGGTTGGCACGTCATCCCGCACGCGCACGGTGATGCTCTCCAGCCGCTGGCTGCCAAGCAGGCGCGAGGACGCGGAGGTGTACGGCACATAGACCGTCGGCGTCGCCCCGCCGGCGAATGCGTTGGGACCGACCACGCCGATCACTTCCACCGGCATGCCGCCCAGCAGCACCGTGCCGCCGATCGGATTGCCGCTGAACAACGCCTTGGCCGCCTTCTGGTCGACCACGCCCACCGCGCGATGTGCCTCCACCTCGGCATCGGTGAAGAACCGGCCCGCTTTCAGGCGCAGCCCGCGCACACGTGGTAGATCAGCGCCCACGCCAAGCACCTGCGTGTTGGCGCGCCGGTTGCCCTGCAGTGCGGCCACCGAGCCGCTCAGGTTGGGGCTTACGCTATCCACGTAACTCAACGCGGCCAGGTGATCGGCATCGTCCACCACCAGCGTTTCAATCTCGCCCGAGCGCGGGTCACCGAAGTCCGCGCCCGGGAAGATGTCCAGCGTGCTGGCACCCAGTTCGTTGATCTGTGACTCGACCTGTGCCTGTGCGCCCTTGCCCAACGCAACCACGGTCACCACCGCAGCCACGCCGATGATGATGCCCAGCATGGTCAGCAGGGTGCGCAGCCGGTGGGCCAGCATCGAACGCACCGCCATCCGTGCAGCTTCCCTGATTGCATCCAGGCGCGCGCGGCGCTCGGCGGCCGGTTCTGGACAGCGCTCGGGCACAGCGGCACTGCGTGCAACCGCAGGATCACCCATGCCACGGTCGGATACGACCTGACCGTCTGCGATCTCGATCACGCGTGAAGCGTGCGCGGCAATCGCTGCATCATGGGTCACCAGGACCACGGTATGGCCCTGTGCATGCAGGCGCTTGAGTTCCGTCATCACCTGCCGGCCGCTGGCATGATCCAGCGCGCCGGTCGGCTCATCGGCCAGCACGATGGCGCCGCCGTTCATCAGCGAACGCGCAATGGAAACGCGCTGCTGCTGGCCGCCGGACAGCTGGCTGGGCCGATTCGTGGTGCGCTCACCCAGCCCCAGCGTTTCCAGCAGCATGCGGGCACGGGCGGTGCGCGCATCGGCATCCACGCCCGCATAGACCGCCGGCAACGCCACATTCTCCGTGGCGCTCAGGTTCTCCATCAGGTTGTAGCGCTGGAAGATGAAGCCGAAATGCTCGCGGCGCAGGTGCGCCAGTTCATCGGGTGACATCTGCTCGGTTGCCACGCCCTGCACGCGGTAGCTGCCTTCGGTTGGCCGGTCCAGGCAGCCCAGGATGTTCATCAGCGTGGATTTGCCCGAGCCGGACGGGCCGATGATGGCGATGAACTCGCCCGCCTCGATGCGCAGCGACACGTCCTTCAACACCACCACCTCACCGGCGGCCGAGCAGTAGGCGCGCGATACGCCATGCAGTTCCAGCAGCGCGTCGGCCATGCTCACATCCCCAGCAGGCTGGTGGGCTCGGCTTCCGCGCCGCTGGGCGCCTGCCCGACCACCACGTTCTCGCCCGCCTTGAGGCCGGACAGGATCTGCACCGCAGTAGCGGTGCGCAGGCCGGTCGTCACCGCCCGCTCGCGGGCACGGCCCTTGGCATCGATCACCTGTACGGTCGCGCGGTTGCCCGCCTTGTCGTCGCGCTCGGACACTGCCGTCAACGGCACCTGCAAGGCATTGGCGGCACGCGCCAGCTGGATCGTCACCTTCACCGTCATCGACGGCTTCAGTTTCAGGCCCGGATTGGGTACGTCAAACAGCCCGGCGTAGTACACCGCCTTCGGCGTCTGCGCCGATCCGCCGGTGTTGCCGGTGGCCACGTCGGCAATCGACGACGGCGCAGGTTCAAGCTGCTGCAGATGCGATTCGTAGCGGCGTCCACCCGGCCCCAGCGTGGAGAACCACAAGGGTTGGCCAGGCGCGATCAGTTCCACATCGGCCTCCGCGATCTCGGTGCGAACCGTCATCGTGTCCATCTGTGCCAGCATCACGATGGTCGGCGTGGTCTGCATCGAGTTCAGCGTCTGCCCGGCCTTGGTGACGATGGCCACGATGTAGCCGTCGGAAGGTGAGACGATGCGGGTGTAGCCCAGGTTGATCCGCGCGGTTTCCACCTGGGTCACCGCCTGGTCGATCTGGGCCTGCAGCGCTGCGACGTCCGAGCGCGCCACTTCGCGCGCCACCCGTGCGGTCTCGAAACCTTCCTGCGAAACAAGCCGCGACACCACCAGCTGCGCCTGGCGCTCATGCACGCGGATGGCCTGGGCGTAGCGCGCCTGGCTGGCCGCGTGCTGGGCACGCAGCGTGTTGGCAGCCGCTTCGGCGCTGCGCAGGGCGATGCGCTGCGGCTGCGAATCCACTTCGGCAATCAGGTCGCCAGCGTGGACGCGCTGGCCCAGCACCACATGCAGGCGCGTGACCTGGCCCGAAACCTGCGCGCCCACCGCCACCAGTTCCTTGGGGTTGACCCGGCCAACGGCCTGCACAGTCTTTTCCAGGTCCGCCACCCTTGCCGGGGCCGTGATCAGCGCGGCATCATCACCTTCGGCGAACAGCCACCCACCGGTGCCGCCTGCAAGAAGTACAACGATTGCGGCAATGATCCAGGTCCTGCGGTTGTTCATCGGAAGGCTCGCATGCACGCAGCCACCGGATGTGACCGCAGAAGCCGCAGTCTGGAAGGTGGTGGTGGATGTTTCTTGGAGCCACTGTGGAGATTGCATGGAGGCCGCACATCCGTTCAGGCACGGGGCCCGCTCCTGAACGGCACGGATCGCGTCCACGAAATCTCGACACAATCTCGACCAAGTCTCCATCAACGGCCCCTAGCCTTGTCGGCCTCGCCGACTGCGCCCCCGCCGTGTCCCTTCCGTTTCCAGACCTGCCTCCCATCGATGTCCGCCGCGCCTACCTTGCCTGGTGCGCGCCTTCGCCGTGGCTGCTTGCACTGGTTCTGGCGTCGACCAGTGCCTGGATGCTTGCCAGCGCGAACCCGGCGCCGCCCCTGCTGGCGGGCGCCGGTGCCGCCGCGCTGGTGTGGTTCCGCAGCGAAGGCCCCGGTCATTCGGCGCGCGCGGGCACCCTGGCGTCGGCGTCGCTGATCGGCCTCGCGGCCTGGTCGGCCTTCACCGCTGACGTGAGCCTCATGCCAGCAGGGATGGCGGCTGTCCTGGTGGCTGCGTTGCTTGCCCTGCGCCTGCGGGCCTTGGTCCACATGGCCCGCCGCCTGCAGGACCGGGTGGACGCAACGGGAATGGAGTCACGGTGGAGCAAGCTGCCTGCGGCCGTATCGACCCTGCTCGCACAGCACCTGCGCGCGACCGCAACACTGGCGCCCGCCCTGCAGCACACGCTGGTGCTGGCCACCCTCGCCTGGGCCGCCCACGAAGAAGCGCAGACCCTGGAACGGCCACGATGACACCGTCGCCGGCGTTTCCCATTCCTCACTTGAAACCGCAGCATGCAATGAAATCCGACGCCCGCACGCGCCAGGCGCCCCTGGTGCTGATTGCCGAAGATGAGGGCGAAATTGCCGACATTCTCGGCGCCTACCTGGCCCGCTCCGGGCTGCGCAGCGCCCGTGCCGCCGACGGCGAAGCCGCCCTCACCAGCCACCGCCAGCTGCGCCCCGACCTGGTGCTGCTGGACGTGCAGATGCCGAAGATGGACGGCTGGCAGGTGCTGAGCGAGTTGCGCCGGCGCGGCAACACCCCAGTAATCATGCTCACCGCACTGGACCAGGACGTGGATAAGCTCACTGGCCTGCGCGTCGGTGCCGACGACTACGTGGCCAAGCCATTCAATCCGGCCGAGATCGTCGCCCGCATCCAGGCGGTGCTGCGCCGTAGCGCGAAGCCCATTGCAGAAGAACCCAACGGGCTGATCCGGCAGGGACCGTTCGAGATCGACCTGCGCAGCCATGAGGTCACCGTACGCACCGATGACCACGTGCATGCTCTGAGTTTCACGCTCACCGAGTTCCGTCTGCTGGTACACATGGCGCGCGCACCGCGCATGGTGCACAGCCGGCTGGATCTGCTCCAGACCTGCCTGCCGGAAGGCGATGCACAGGAGCGCACCGTGGACAGCCATGTCAGCAAGCTGCGACGCAAGCTGGAGGAAGTAGGCGTCATCGGCATTCCCGCCACCATCCGCGGTGTCGGCTACCGCTTCCTGGACTGAACCGATGAACCCCAAAGGCAAGAGCATCGGGCGCCAGATAACGCTGTCCATCACGGTCGCGTCGCTGTGTTCGACCGTACTGTCGATCAGTGGTTTCTACCTGTTCTATTACCTGATGGAGGTGTTCTATCCACGCTGGTACGACGAACCGGAAACCATCATGCCGTCAGGCCTGGAATGGCTGTGGATCGGCCTGACCGCCGCCGTGGTCGTTGCGCTGGCAACATTGATCGCCTCGCGCCTGACCCGGCGCATCATCACCCCGCTGAACTCGGTCGCCGAAAGCCTGCGTCGCGTCGCCAGCGGTGATCTGGAGGCGCGCGCACGCGGCGGCGACACCTCGATGGTCGAGGCAGCCACGCTGGTCAGCGACTTCAACTCCATGGCCGAACGGCTCAGCCGGATGTCGGAGAACCGCGTGTTCTGGAACGCAGCGATCGCGCATGAGCTGCGCACGCCGATGACCATCCTGCGCGGCCGCCTGCAGGGCATCGCCGAGGGCGTATTCGAGCCGGGGCCCGAGCAGTTCAACAGCATGCTCACCCAGCTGGAGGGACTGACCCGCATCATCGAGGACCTGCGCGTGGTCAGCCTGGCCGAGAGTGGCCACCTCGATCTGCGCCTGCAGCGCAGCGATGTCAGCGTGCAGGTGGCGGCGGTGGTCGAAGCGATGTCGGAGGCGCTGACCGAGAGTGGTTTCTCGGTGACGTTGGACGCACGGTCTTCGCTGGCCGACTGCGATCCGGCGCGCATCCGCCAGGCGGTGCTGGCACTGCTGGAAAACGCTCGCCGACATGCCATTCCCTGCCCGCTGCGAGTACACGTGACGCTGGCTGAAGGCCATTGCACCGTAAGCGTTGAGGATGGTGGCCCCGGTGTGCCGGACGACCTTCGCGACAGCATCTTTGAAGCCTTCCAGCGCACCGATGTATCGCGCTCGCGGCAGAGCGGCGGCTCCGGGCTCGGCCTGGCGGTGGTGCGGGCGATTGCCGTGGCCCATCACGGAACCGCGCGATGCCGGGCTACCGAACGTGGCGGCAGTGCCTTCGAAATCCGCTGGCCGGTGCACGCGCGTCGTTGAGAGCACTGCGTTGCGGCAGACGCTGCTCTGGTAGCGGCCCACCTTGGTGGGCACCACGCCCTCCACTGAACGCCACCGGTTTCTCCACGCAATCTCCATCGTCCCTCCATGCCCGCTCCAAAGGGCTGCAGATACTGGGCGCGACCCGGGAGATCGCAGGCATCCGTCCCCTGCCCAATCCCCGACCCACCCAGGCATCCCATGAAACACCCCCATGATCCAGCGGCCGCCGCCGGCAGCATCGGCCAGCAGAATGCGGCCGCCACCCTGAAGGCCATCCTGCGCACCTACCCCTGGCAGCTCACCGGCACGTTCTCGCTGGTGGCACTGGAGAACACACTGCTGCTGGCCTATCCCTTGTTCGCCGGCTTCGCGGTGGACGCGATCATCAGCGGCAACATCGGCCATGCCGTCTCCTATGCCGGCGTGGTGCTGCTGTTCTGGTTGGTCGGTGCCGCCCGTCGAGCGGTCGATACGCGCACTTTCACCCGCATCTATGCCGATCTGGCGGTGACCGTGGTGCAGGCGCAGCGCCGGCTGGGCCAGGCCACGTCCACCTCGGCGGCGCGCGTGGTGCTGGCCCGCGAGTTCGTCGACTTCTTTGAAAAGCACGTGCCGATCATCGCCACCGCACTGGCATCGATGTTCGGTGCGGTGGCCATGCTGCTGGCGATCGAGCCAATGGTCGGTGCCGCTGGCCTGGTCACCCTGCTCGGCGCCCTGCTGGTGCTGCCCTCGTTCGCACGCCGCAACGAGCAGCTGCATGGCCGCCTGAACAACCGCCTGGAACACGAAATCCGACTGGTCGACCGGGTCAGTCCCTCGGTGCTGCGCCGCCACTACACCACGCTGTCGCGCCTGCGCATCCTGTTGTCCGACCGCGAAGCGGGTGCCTACGTGGTGATCGGACTGGCTGCGGCGGCATTGTTCGCGCTGACCATCGGCCGCCTGGCCACCAGTGAAGGCGTCACGCCGGGCCATGTCTATGCGGTGATGACCTATCTGTGGACCTTCGTCGGCAGCCTGGACGATGCGCCGTCGATGGTGGACCAGCTTGCACGGCTGAAGGACATCGGCCGACGAGTCAGCCCCGGGATGGACGACACGGAGCACAAGGACGCTGCTTGACCGGTAGATGCCCACCTTGGTGGGCAACGGTGTATCGCGGCGCCAACCAAGGTTGGCGACTACCGGGGCAACGGTGCCAATCAGGATTGGCGGTTACCTCGCGCCTGCCGTGCGCCCGCACATTGCCAAGGCACCGATGATCAATGCCTGCATGCTGCGGTCGAACTCGACATCCTGCGCCGCACGGTCCAGTGGCCGTCGCGTGGCGTCCGCCACGGCATGCCGCGAGTACACGGTGTCGGCCAAAGCCACAGCGTGATAGGCCACCGTCGACAGCAGCCATGCTGCCTGTTCCTGCGGAAGATCATGTACACGACTGAACTCGGCATGGTGGCGCTGGATGCGCGCCACCATCTCCGGCGTCTTCGCGCCGTGGCTCACCAGGAACGGGGCCAGGCCGGGGTTCTCGTCCACGAGCATCCGCAGGGAACGCTGGAACGCGTACAGATCGTCGTTGATGCTACGTCCCGCGCCGGCATCCAGCGGCGGTGCCTGCCAACGCTCGAAGATCGCTTCTGCCACCAGCTCGCGCAGCGCCGCCAGATTCGCCACATGCTTGTACAGCGCGATGTGGCTGACCCCCAGCGCTGCCGCCACGCCCACGAAGCTGAGCCCCGGCAGCGTCATCGCGATGCCAGCGTCGGCGATGCGCTCTCGGGTGATGGTGGGCGGTCGCCCACGGGCAGCGGTCTTCTTCGGTGCAGCCATTGCTGTTGCGGTTCCTGCGCGGCGCGCTGGCAAGGCCTGTCATGGTGGTCTGCGGCAACGCAATGGTCAACGCGCTGCATGCGCTTCCAGCAGGCCTGGGTTGCGGGACGATCAATTTAGTTTACTATGATGTAACTAATTCGCATTCGCAGCCTTCTGGATCGTTGTCGATGTCCGCGCCTACCCTTTCCACCACCCCGGCCAGGCCGCTGCGCGGCGCCGAACACGACCGTGGCCTGCAGGCGCTGCGCGTCCACGTGGTTGACGTCACGCAGCCCTGCGCGAGCCTGCTTCGGCTGGTCGTACAGCTGCCGCCACAGGCCGAGCTGGCACCCTGGCAGCGTGCCAACACCGCCGTTCGCATCCAGCTGGGTGCCGCGTTTACCGATGTGTCACGGATCTACACCGTGCGCAGCGTCGACGCGCAGACGCGCCGTTTCACACTGGACGTGGTGCTGCACGAGGCTCCGGGGACGATGCTGGCCTGGGTGCGCGCACTGGAGCCCGGCGACGCCTTCGATCTCACCGGTCCGCGCCCGCATCTGCAGGTGCCGCACCGCGAGGGTAGCGTTGCCCTGCTGTTCGCCGATCAGAGCGCCATCCCGGCACTGTCCGCCTTGCTGCAGCAGTGGCCCAACGGCCTCCGCGCGCAGGCCTGGATCGCTTCGGATGATCCCTTCCCGGTAGACGAACTGCCCGCCGTCGAAGGCGTCTGCATGCAGCGCGTGTCCACGGGCGCTACGCCGTTGCTGCAGCAGGCACGCCGCTTGCGCACGGGGGCAAACAACACCGTCTGGGCCGCAGGCGAACGCGAGGAGATGCGCGCCCTGCGCCGCTACTTCCTTGAAGCGTGTGGTCTGCCGCGCGCAGACGTCGCCGTGGCCGGTTACTGGAAACACGGCCAGACCACCACCGAGACCGACCAGCGCCGCCGTCGCAACTACGAGCGTGTGCTGGCGCGCGGCGGCGGACTGCAGGACCTCGACGATCTCGCCGACGACATCTGATCCACCTCGCACCACCCGCGCCCTGCGCTTCGTTCCACCCAGCCACAGATCGCCCACGCACCTCGCGTGCAGCACTGCCCCAGCGGCAGTGCCGTGCCCTCTGCCAGCCATTCCACAGCCCGCGTCGTCCTGCCCGTGCAGGTCATCGACGGCGCCGTGCTGGCCGATTGCACGCCCCATCACACGAGAACTGCCATGTCCCTCCCCCTTCGAGCCCTGTCCCTCCCACGCCGCTCCGCGCTGTCCCTGGCCGCACGTGCCGCGTTGCTGCCCACCCTGCTGATCGCCACCGCCGCCCACGCTGACGACGCGCCCGACGGTGCCCGCCAGCTGCCTACGGTAAACGTGCGCGCCGACAAGACCACGCCCACCGATGCCTATGCCGGCGGCCAGGTCGCCCGCGGCAGTGGCGTCGGCCTGCTCGGCGAGCTCGACTTCATGGACACCCCGTTCAACACCACCCGCTACACCGCCGGGTTCATCGAGAACATCCAGGCACCGGATCTGGTAAGGGTGATCGCGCTGACCGATCCCAGCGTCTACAGCAGTGGATCCAGCGGTGGCATCACCGACTACTTCAACATCCGTGGCTTCGGTGTTGCCTCGTCGGATATCGGCTTCGGCGGACTCTACGGCCTGATCCCCTACTACCGAGTCACCCCCGAACTGGCCGAGAGCATCGAAGTACTCAAGGGGCCATCGGCACTGCTCAACGGCATGCCGCCGGGTGGCTCGGTGGGCGGTGCGGTGAACCTGGTACCCAAGCGCGCAGGTGATACGCCGTTGACCCGCTTCACGGCCAGCTACAGCAGCGACGCGCAGTTCGGCGGCCATCTGGATGTTGGTCGTCGCTTCGGCGCGCAGCAGCAGTTCGGTGTGCGCCTCAATGCCGTGCATCGCGATGGCGACACCGCCACCGACCACCAGCAGCACAAGACGCAGCTGGCGTCGCTGGGCCTGGATTGGAGGGGTGAACGCTCGCAGGTCTCGCTGGACCTGTTCAGCAGCCGTGACCATGTGGATGGCCTCAATCGTGGCGTTTCGCTGGCAGCCGGCCTGGCCGTGCCCCGCCCGCCGAAGGCCAGCACCCTGTTCGCACCGGATTGGACCTTCAGCAACGTCAAGGACTCGGCCGCCGCGCTGCGCTGGTCGTTCGACATCAACGACCATCTGCAGGCTCACGCCAGCTACGGCCACGGCCATACCGATTTCGATTCCATCGCCAGCGCCACCACGCTGATCACCAACACCGCCGGCGATTTCCGCAACAACTTCGCCCACCAGCGCTTCATCTACAGCAAGGACACCGCCGAAGCCGGCCTCTCGGCACACTTCCGCACCGGCGCGGTCAATCACGCACTGGCGATCAGTGCCGCCTGGTACCAGCACGACCAGAAATTCGGTTTCAAGCGCAATCTGCTGGCCCGCGACTGGGTGACCAACCTGTACGACCCACAGTGGGGCCCCGCCATCGATCGCAGCTTCAGTGACGCGTCGCTGCCGAAGACCGCGGAAGTGCGTACCACCAGCTTCGGCATCGCCGACACGTTGTCCTTCATCGATGACCGCGTGCAGCTGACCCTGGGCATCCGTCACCAGACCGTGCTCAGCGACACTTTCGACGGCAGCACCGGCAAGCGCACCGCGCGCTACGACGCCAGCGCCAATACCCCGGCCGGTGCACTGCTGTTCAAGGCCAGCGATCGACTGTCGCTGTACGCCAACTACATTGAAGGCCTGAGCCAGGGCAGCACCGCCCCGGTCAGCGCAGCGAATGCGGGCGAGGTGTTCCCGCCGTTCAAGACCCGCCAGCGTGAGGTCGGCGCCAAGTTCGACTTCGGCCGCCTGGCCAGCGCATTGAGCGTGTACGAGATCGAAAAGCCCAGTTCCTATACCGACCCGACCACCAATGTGTTCTCGTTCGGCGGCCAGCAGCGCAATCGTGGCGTGGAATGGACCGTGTTCGGCCAGGCGACCGAACAGCTGCGCGTGCTGGGCGGCATCGGCTGGCTGCAGCCGAAGCTGACCCGCACCCAGGGCGGCATCAACGAAGGCCGGCTGGCCACGGCCACCCCGCAATGGCAGGGCAAGCTGGGCGTCGAATGGGACGTGCCCGCCGTGGCCGGCCTCACCCTCACCGGCAACGCGATCAGCCTGTCCAAGGGTTACATCAATGCTGACAACAGCCAGTGGGTGGCAGGCCGCACCGTGTTCGATCTCGGTGCCCGTTATGCGACGCAGGCGGCCGGCCATCCGCTGGTACTGCGCGCGACGGTGCAGAACGTGACCAACAAGGCGTACTGGGCGGGCAGCCTCGGCTCCGGGCTGGGCACGCCGCGCACCGCCCTGCTGTCGGCCACCGTCGATTTCTGATCCTGGTTTCAAGGGCACCGCGCCATGGCGCGGTGCCCCGGAGAAGTGCCTTGACCGTTTCCCGTACCGCTTCCGCGCTGGCCTGGCTGCCCCTGGTCTCACGCATCATCGCTGCGTTGTTCGGCGGCTATGTGCTCGCCGCGCTGTGCAGCATCGCCGCACTGGCGCTGCCCATCGATGGTCGCCAGGCCGTGTTCACCGGCATGCTGGCCAGCTTCCTGCTGTATGCCGGCGCCGTAGTCTGGGTGTTCGCGGTGCGCTCAGCGCGGCGCGCATGGATCGGCCTGATCGTGATCGCCCTGCCACTGTGGTTGGTTGCGCAATCGGTCGCCAACGGAGGCGCTGCATGAGCAAGATCGATCGCACCGCGAAGCCACGCGGCATCCGCCAGACCATGTCCGACCTGCATATCTGGGTCGGCCTGCTGGCCGGCTGGATCCTGTACGCGATGTTCCTCACCGGCACCGCCAGCTATTTCCGCGACGAGCTCTCGCGCTACACACGCCCCGAGATCGCCACGCCCTCCACGTTGCCGGAGTCGGCGATAGTCGCGCAGCGCACGGTCTCCAGCATCATTGCCGAGACACCGGCAGCCACCCAGATCAACCTCAGCCTGCCAAGTACGCGCATGCCCTGGGTGTCGGCGATGTGGGCCAGCCCGGGTGGGCGCGGCCGGCATGGTTTCGATTCGGGCCTGTTCGATGCCAGCACCGGTGCGCCCTTGCAGGCGCGGGATACCGGCGGTGGCGACTTCTTCTATGCGTTCCACTTCAATCTGCACTACATGCCAGCGATGTGGGGCCGCTGGATCGTCGGCCTCTGCGCGATGTTCATGCTGGTGGCCATCGTCAGCGGCGTGATCACCCACAAGAAGATCTTTGCCGACTTCTTCACCTTCCGCTGGGGCAAGGGCCAGCGCTCGTGGCTGGATGGTCACGCGGCGCTGTCGGTACTCGGCCTGCCCTTCCATTTCATGATCACCTGGAGTGGCCTGGTGATGCTGGCAGTGCTGTACATGCCGTGGGGGCTGGCCAAACTGCCGGACAAGCGCCAGCAGGCCGAGGTTGTCAGCGAGATGCGGCTGTTCCTGCCGCCGCAGAAGGCCGCCGGTCACGCCGCTCCGCTTACGGACATCAGCCCACTGGTGCGACAGGCCGAACAGCGTTGGGGAACCGGCGCGGTGGGCAGCGTGCAGGTGCAGAACCCTGGCGACGAGAACGCACGCGTGGCTGTGGTGCGTGCGCAATCCAGCCGCGTTTCGACCACGCCGAACTACCTGCTGTTCGATGGCGGCGGCGGGCAACTGCTGCAGATCAAGGAACACTCGGGCGTCGCTGCTGATACCCAGGGCGTGCTGTACGGCCTGCACCTGGGGCGCTTTGCCGACGCCACGCTGCGCTGGCTGTACTTCGTCGTCAGCCTTGCCGGAACCGCCATGGTCGGCACCGGGCTGGTGCTGTGGACGGTGAAGCGCCGCACCCAGCTGCCCGACCCGCAACGGCCCTATTTCGGCTTCCGGTTGGTGGAGCGGCTCAACATCGCCACGGTGGCTGGCCTGTCGGTGGCGATGGCGGCCTATCTGTGGGCGAACCGCCTGCTGCCCGCGAGCATGGACGGGCGCGCGGCGTGGGAGGTGCATGTGTTCTTCCTGGCCTGGACGGCGATGTTCGTGCATGCCACGCTGCGCACACCCAAGCGTGCGTGGATCGAACAGTTCGTGCTGGGGGCGTTGTTGCTGGCGCTGTTGCCGGCACTCACGGCGACGACGACGGCACATCCGTTGTGGCGCACCTTGGCCGCAGGTGATTGGGCGTTCGCCGGTACCGATCTGACCCTGCTGGCATTGGCCCTCCTGCATGCAGTGCTGGCGTGGCGCATCTGGAAGCACGCACCGAAGGCGAAGCGCGCACGCCCGCCTGCCGCACCACGCACTGCAGTACCGGAGGCCAGTACATGATCCACGTCATTCTGTTTGTGCTGTCACTGACCGCGTTCGGTTGCCTGGCACTGGCGATGGAGCGCCATCAGCGCGATGTGTTGCGCCGGGTGTTGAGCGCGCAGGCCGTCCAACAACTGCGCGCAGTCGGTTGGGCGCTGTTGGTGTTCAGTGCCGTGTTTGCCATGCGCGCGTTGGGCGTGGGTTCTGGTCTGGCCGCGCTGTCCGGGCACACCAGCGTCGCCGCTGGTGTGGTGGTGCTGGCGATGGTGGCGCATGGGCGGCGGAATCGATAGATGCCCACCTTGGTGGGCACCGGGCCTGAGCGGCGTTGCTTTGGTAGATGCCCACCTTGATGGGCACCGCTGAGAGGCCGCGCCAACCAAGGTTGGCGACTACCGGGAGCGATAGCTACCAATGCGCCGCTCGGCGCTACAGGAACTCCGCCATGCGCTGCAGCTCGTCTTCCAACGCGCCACGAAACACCCTGTCGCGGGCCAGCGACTTGCCGGCATAGCCCACACTTGATGCCAACTCACCCTCGTGCACGCTGAGATTGGCCCAGCCCACCACCTGGTCGTGCCACAACACCGGCAGTGCGTAGTACCCATACTGGCGCTTCGGTGCAGGTGTATACGCCTCGAACTTGTACACCCATCCCCACAGCAGCTCGAAGCGGCGGCGGTCCCACACCACCGGGTCGAACGGCGCCAGCAGGCGCACCTGTTCGTCCGGTGCATGGCGGCGCGAGCGAGGATTCTCGTCCGCCGGCCAGTACCAGGTGGTGCCCTCCAGCGTGCAGCTGGCCAGTTGTTGCTTGGCCAACGCCAAGGCCCGCCGGGTCTGCTCGGCCAGATGTGGGGCGCCATAGCCCAGCAGACGCACCAGATAGGTCAGGCTGGCCGACGGCAGCGGCGCGTACTTGCGAACTACCAGATCAATCAGGGCGGCGGCGCGTTCAATCTGTGCCTGCTCGCTGACGTCCGCCTCGGCGTGTTCGGCCAACGCATAGATGCGCGTACCGCTGTCGCGCCGCTGCACCCGCAGCAGGCCACGGTAGTGCATGCCATCAAGCAGATGCGTGCTGGCATTGCTGGTGCCACCCCAGTAGTTGGTCACCCGCCCATGCGCGAACGCCTGGTCCACCTCACGCGGGTGAACGCTGCCGCGCTCGCGTACGAAGGCCAGCACGTCGGCGGCGCGGCGATGGGTTTCGGCGTCCCATTCGCGCTTGGACACCCGTGGGTGCATCAGTGCCAGATGCTCGCGCGGCAGGAAGCCGTAGTTCACCAGGCAATCCTCTTCCACCGGCAGGCGCGTGTAGCGCCGCTCAAGATCGCCTGCGCGGTAGTCCTTCACCCGGTGGCGCAGGGTCAGGTCCTGTGCGCGCGCCGGTGCCCGGATCGGGTCGGCCTGCACGAAGCCCAGCCGTCGTATCGCGGTCAGCAGCGTGGTCGGCTTGAACAGGGTGCGCGCCACCGCGTAGCGGCGAAGATCATCAAGAGTAGGCGTGGCAGGCATGACCGCATTGTATTCTCGCCACTACGCGATCCGTCCAGTAGAGCCCGGCCATGCCTGGCTGGCGTCAGGGTGAACGGCCAGGATCATCCACGCATGGCGTGCATCTACCGAAGCCGCGATACCTCCAGCGAACCAATCACCAGCGCCCGCATGCCCTGCTTGAACTCAGTGATCACCTGCCCTTCCTCGTCGTCCGCAATTGCGTAGATGGTGTCTGCGCCGGCGATGCAGTAGAAGGCGATCGTGGCCAGCAGCCAGCGCGCCTTGTCCACCGGCAGGCCGAACACATCAGCCACGTGTGCCTGGTGCGAGGCGATCTTTTCCAGCATCGGCGCGGTCGCCACCGTGCGCCGCAGCAGATACGGGGGCAGCCCGGGATGTGCCTTCACCACCTCGCACAGTGACTCCACGAACCCCATCAGGTAGGCCTCCAGGCTGCCCGGCGCATCGGCCGACGCGCGTGGAATCTGCCAGCGCTGGAACACCGCCTCGGCCACCAGGCGTTTCAACGCCTCCAGGTTGGCCACGCGCTTGTACAGCGCCGCCTGGGTCACCGCCAGTTCGGCGGCCACGTTGGCCATGGTCAGGTTGGGCAGGCCCAGGCGGATGCCGATGTCGGCCAGGCGCTCCGGGGTGATGGTGGGTGGGCGGCCACGGGTCGGCGCCGTTGGATCTGGGTGCGTGCTCATACCCTGCTGAGGGTGCCAGCAAAGGGACCCTCTTGTCCGCTTCGATTGATTTAGTTTAATTTACTCAACTAATTCGGAATGCGTCCAGCACGCTGCCCGTAGTTGAGCCCATGGCTCACCTTCCGCCAGGTCCCCACCCAGCCAACAACCCTGCGCTGCGCCCTCCCCCCGTGCTTGCCGTCGGCAGCGCGCCAGGCGCGCTCGCGCCTGCGATTCACAGGAATCTGGCATGACCGTGTACAACTTCTCTTCTCTGCAGCATCGCGCTGCCGCCGCATCTTCCGGCCTGATGCATCCACCAGGCATCGCCCGGCGCTACCGGATGTCGGCCCTCGCGCTAGGGCTGCTGGCCTCGTTTGCCGCGCTGGCCGACTCCGCGCCGTCCACCCTGCCCTCGGTGCAGGTGCAGGAACAGCGCCGGGTCACTGCAGACTATGCGGGCGGGCAAGTGGCCGCTGGCAGCCGCGTCGGCCTGCTCGGCGACAAGGACTTCATGGACACGCCGTTCAATACGGTCAGCTACACCGAGTCCTTCATCCGCGACCGCCAGGCCAAGGACCTCACCGACGTCATCGCCGCCACCGACCCCACGGTGTTCAGCAACGGCGTCACCGGTTCGTGGAGCGAGAACTACGCGATCCGTGGCTTTGCCTCCAACACCAGCGACACCACCTTCAATGGCCTCAGCGGCATGGCGCCCTACTACCGCACTTCGCCGGAAATGTTCGAACGCATCGAGGTGCTGAAAGGCCCCTCCGCGCTGCTCAATGGCATGCCGCCGGGAGGCTCGGTCGGTGGCAGCGTCAACCTGGTCCCCAAGCGTGCCGGCGATCAACCGCTGCTGCGGGTCAGTGCCAACTTCGCCTCCGATGCGCAGTTTGGCGCCCATGTGGATGCGGGGCGTCGCCTGGCCGCCGACAAGCAGTTCGGCATCCGCTTCAACGGCGCGTACCGTGACGGTGATGGTGCCGTGGGAAAGCAGAGCAAGAAGGTACAGCTCGGCGCGCTGGCACTGGACTGGCGCGGCGAACGTGCGCGGCTGTCGGCGGATCTGTACAGCGCCGATGACCGTGTTGACGGCCCGGCACGTGGCGTCGGCCTGGCACCGGGCGTGGCCATTCCGCGGCCGCCGCGTGGCGATACGCTGATCAACCCGGACTGGGCCTACGTGGACAGCCAGGACAAGGGCGCGATGCTGCGGGGCGAGCTGGACATCAATGACACCCTGATGGCCTACCTGGCCTACGGCACCAGCAGGACCGACTACCGCTACAACGGTTCGATCAGCGCGCAGATCCTCAATCCAGCCGGCGACTTCACCACGGTGATCGGCCAGCTCGCCTTCGATATCAAGAAGCAGTCCGCAGATGCCGGCCTGCGCGGCTCGTTCCACACCGGCAGCATCGGCCATCAGTTGGCCGCCAACGTGACCCACTACCAGCACACCCAGAACGATTACGGGCGCCGCAGCGTGCCGGGCTGGGACTGGACCACCAATCTGTACAACCCGGTGTGGGGCCCGGCCGCGCCGTTCGTGGCACCGCATATCTCGCATACCGAGTTGAAGCTGGACAGCCTCGGCTTCGCCGACACCCTCGCCTTCGCCGATGACCGCGTGCAGCTGACGCTGGGCGTGCGCCGCCAGCAGGTGGTCAGTGAGACCTTCAATGTCGCCAGCGGTGCGCGCACCTCGCGCTACGACGAGAGCGCCACCACGCCGGCAGCGGCGCTACTGGTGAAGGCCACCGAAAGGGTCTCCATCTACACCAACTACATCGAAGGCCTCAGCCAGGGCGCTACCGCGCCGATGACCGCCGCCAACGCCGGCGATGTGTTCGCACCGTTCCGCACCAGGCAGAAGGAGCTGGGCCTGAAGCTGGACCTCGGCAGCTTCGCGCACACCTTCAGCGTGTACGAGATCAAGCGACCGAACAGCTATATCGACCCGGTCACGAATATCTTCTCGTTTGGTGGCGAGCAACGTAACCGCGGCGTGGAATGGGGCTTCTTCGGCACGCCACTGGATGGCGTGCGCCTTCTCGGTGGCGTGGCCTACGTACAACCGAAACTGACCCGCACGGCCGGTGGCGTGAATGAGGGATGCATCGCCACCGCCGTGGCCCAGCGGCAGGCCAAGCTGGGCGTGGAGTGGGATGTGCCGACCTTGCAGGGCCTGACCTTGACCGGCAATGCCACGGCGATGTCGAAGCAGTACATCAGTGCCGACAACAACCTGTCTGTGCCGGGGCGCACGTTGTTCGATGTCGGGGCGCGCTACAGCACCACCGTGGCGGGTCGACCGCTTGCGCTGAGAGCCAGCGTGAACAACGTGACCAACAAGGCGTATTGGGGCATGCCGTTGTTGTCGAGCCTGGCGCTGGGTGCTCCGAGGACGGTGCTGGTGTCGGCGACGATGGATTTCTGAGCACGCGTGGAACCCCTGTAGAGCCGAGCCATGCTCGGCTCCGTTCGCCCGCTGAGCCGAGCATAGGCTCGGCTCTACACACGCCGATGGCGGCATGCTTCACCCCCACCTGCGACGCGCATTCCTTGACCGCATCCGGCATTCAAGACATGCGAAATGCCAGTTCCGACATTACACAAGCAGATGAGCAACCAACGCCAGCACCGCGAGATGCCCCACGTAATACCCGTAGAACGCCCACCGCCAGCGCGGCAGCTGCCACGGCACCCGCGCCGCCAGCAGCACTACCTGAATGGCCAGCAGTGCCCAGCCGTTGTGGTTGGCCCAGCACACCACTGCAAGCCCAACCAGCAACAGCCACCACGCCCGGTGCCGGAACGCGATCCAGGCCAGCAGCACGCTGCCAACCCCGGCCCACTGATAGTCCACGAACATCGGCAGCACGCCGGCAGCCAGCAACAGCTGCACCGGCCGATTGTTCGCCAGCGCATGCACGGCCACTGCCGCCAAAGTAAAGGTCAGCAGGATGTTGAGCGGCAGCCAGGAACCGAACGCGAGTGCGTGCAATGGCTGCGCGATCAGCCCCCATAGCGCCAGCCGACGCATCGACTTGCGCAGGTCGGCCCCTGGCTGGGCCAGGTTGCAGGCCATCACCAGCGCGAACAACGGGAAGGCGATGCGCCCCAGTTCACTGACCACTGGCACGTGGCCACCGAACACCACCTTGGCCACGTGATCGCCGGTCATGGCCAGCAGTGCGATCCACTTCAGCAGCTCGCGCGCGCCACTGCTGAGGCCGGGGTCGAAGGTGAACATCCGTGTTGGGGTTGCTTGCATCATCGAAGCTTATGCGCATCGGCAAGCGCATTTCCATCACCGGGCAGGCAACCAGCGCTGCCGGGTGCCACGGGTGGGGGTATGCTGGCCGACCCTGCTTGTGAGGCCCCCCGCCATGCGTACCCTATACCCCGCCATCGAGCCGTACCGCGAGTTCACCCTGAAGGTGAGCGATCTGCACACGCTGCACATCGAAGAGTGCGGCACGCCAGAGGGCATTCCGGTGGTGTACCTGCACGGCGGCCCGGGTGCTGGCATCTCGCCCACCCATCGCCGCTTCTTCGATCCGGCGCGGTACCGCATCGTGCTGATCGACCAGCGCGGCAGCGGCCGCTCCACACCATTCGGCGAACTGCGCGACAACACCACGCAGGATCTGGTGGCCGATATCGAGAAGGTGCGTGAGCACCTGGGCATCGAGCATTGGCTGGTCTACGGCGGCTCATGGGGTTCGACGCTGTCGCTGGCCTATGCGCAGGCGCATCCCGAACGCGCCACCGGCCTGATCGTGCGTGGCGTGTTCCTCGGCCGCGAGATGGAGAACCGCTGGTTCGCCGAGGCCAACGGCGGTGCGCGCTGGATCTTCCCGGAACGCTGGGAACGCTATGAGGCCTACATACCGGAAGCCGAGCGTGGCGACATGATCGCGGCCTACTGGACGCGCATGGATGGCCCGGATGAAGCGACCCGCATCGAAGCCGCGCAGGCCTGGCTGGGCTGGGAAGACAACGCCGCCACCCTGCAGCACGACGTGGATGCGCAATCCACCGACGATCCGCTGGACGTGCTGGCCAAGGCACGCATTGAGGCGCATTACTTCCGCAACGGCATCTTCCTGGAGCCCGACCAGCTGCTGCGCGATATCGATCGCATCCGCCACCTGCCCGGCGTGATCGTGCAGGGGCGCTACGACATCATCTGCCCCCCGCGCAGCGCATGGGACCTGGCCAAGGCCTGGCCGGAAGCCCGGCTGGAGATGGTGACCTCCGGCCACAGCGCGAACGAGCCGGCCACGGTGGATGCGCTGGTGCGGGCGACGGATGCCTTTGCTGACCGTTTCTGAGCAGATGGTAGTGCCGGCCGCTGGCCGGCATCCCACCGTTCGAGGGTAGCGTCGACTCCGCGCAATCGCTGCTGCGCGGCCCGGTGAATGGCGACCCACCGGCAACGGTCCACGGCCCCATTCTTCGCAGCCCGCTTACAGCTCCGCGCAGAAGATCCGGCGGTGACCACCGCACCGGTGGTTCGCCCTTTCCCCAGGAGCACACCATGACCGGTTATCGCTGCCTTTCCATCGCTCTCTCGCTATGTGGGGGCCTGCTTCTGGGCGCCTGCTCCAAGCCCCAGGAGGCCAGCCAGGCCACCGCCGCCGAGGACGTGACCGAAGTGAAGCTCATCCCTGCCTACGAATCGCTGGACAAGGACAAGGACGGCATCGTCACGCTGTCCGAGGTGGATGCCGTGGCACCGGACTGGGCCGAACGACTGCACGCCTGCGACACCGACCGCAACAAGACGCTGAGCCGCGGCGAGTACGACGTGTGCAAGCAGACCAGCGCTTCGCATTGATCCATCATTGAGCCCTCGACTGGCGCTGCGCATGCCGGCTATACCAAGGTATAGCCGGGCTAACCCACGAGCCTCTAGGCCCGTCCCATTCAGGGGCGGACAATAGCGCCACTGGCCAGGGCAATCCTGGCCGGCACCCTCCCCTCATGGAGACGCAGATGGACCCCGACCCTGCCGGGCGCACCGCGCCCCGGATGACCGCTTGTTGCCTGTTCCTGGCGCCTGCCCGCCGGCCCCTGCCTGCCTGAGTGACGGGGGGCCGCCAGGCGCCGTTTGCCTGGAGAGCACCCCCATGTCCTACAAGATCCTCTACATCACCCTGCGCCGCCTGATCGGCGAGCGCGATGTTGCCGCGCTGCGCAGCCAGCTGCTGCAGCACGGCCCCGTGATGTTTGCCCGTTCGCTGTCACTCGGGTCGCCACGCGTGGTGGCCGACGCCTTGTCGCTGCTGCCGATCAGCGAGCGCATCACCGTGCTGCGTCATCTGCCCTATCCGCTGCGTGATGCGATGAAGCCGCTGTGCATCGGCGGCAGCCAGCGCCTGCACATGCAGCCGTGGTCGCCGGCGGTGCTGGCGATGCGCCACGCCTGATCGGTTGCATCCGTTCCGTTCGTGTTCCGGCCCCGGCCGGCTCTGACATTCGAGGAGAGTCCCATGAGCCTGCTCAACGCCTGGTTCAATGCCTTCCTGCGCAGCCGTCGCGCAGGCAACCTGTTCCGCCGCCGTGCGATGCCCGAAGCCGGGTTTGGCCCGGGCAGCGCCGACGCGGCACCGTTCGCGCTCACCACCGGCCTGGTCACCCTGGCCCAGCAGGAGGAAGCCGAGCTGCTGGCCACGCTGGGGTCGCATGCCGATGGCCTCAGCCCGCATGAGGCCGAGGACCGGCTGGCGACGCTCGGCCCCAACGAGGTGGATCACGAAAAGCCGCTGCCGTGGTGGCGGCACCTTTGGCAGTGCTACCGCAATCCGTTCAACCTGCTGCTGACCGTGTTGGCGGCGGTGTCCTGGCTGACCGAGGACATCAAGGCCACCATGGTGATCGGTGCGATGGTGCTGCTGTCCACGCTGATCCGCTTCGTGCAGGAGGGCCGCTCGAACCGTGCAGCCGAGCGGCTGAAGGCGTTGGTCGGCAATACCGCGCGCGTGCTGCGCCGCAATCCCGGTACCGAGGCCGCCGATGTGGCCGACCAGTACTTCGGTGCGCACCTGCACAGCCGGCGCCCGGCGCGCCTGCTGGACCTGCCGATCCGCGAACTGGTGCCCGGCGACCACATCGTGCTGTCGGCCGGCGACATGATTCCGGCCGACTGCCGCGTGCTGACTGCCAAGGACCTGTTCGTGGCACAGGCCGCGATGACCGGCGAGTCGCTGCCGGTGGAGAAATTCGCGCACCCGGGCGACGGCCTGGCTGGCCTGCTGGAACAGCACAACCTGCTGTTCATGGGCACCAATGTGGTGTCCGGCACTGCCACCGCCGTTGTGCTGGCCACCGGCAACCGCACCTATTTCGGCACGCTGGCCCTGCGCAGCACCGCCACCGACCGTGCGCCGACCGCGTTCCAGGCCGGCGTCAACAGTGTCAGCTGGCTGCTGATCCGCTTCGCGCTGGTGATGGTGCCGTTCGTGCTGCTGATCAACGGCTGGACCAAGGGCGACTGGACCGAGGCGTTCCTGTTCGCACTGTCGGTGGCAGTGGGCCTGACGCCGGAAATGCTGCCGATGATCGTCACCTCCACGCTGGCCAAGGGTGCGGTGCTGCTGTCGCGGCGCAAGGTGATCGTCAAGCGCCTGGATGCAATCCAGAACTTCGGCGCGATGGAAGTGCTGTGCACCGACAAGACCGGCACCCTCACCCAGGACAGGATCGCGCTGGAGCGTCATACCGATGTGTTCGGCCACGATTCGGAAGACGTGCTGAAGTTCGCCTATCTCAACAGCCACTTCCAGACCGGGCTGATCAACCTGCTGGACCGTGCGGTGCTGGAGCACGTGGAGCTGCAAAGCTCGCTGCGGCTGTCGCAGGACTACCACAAGGTGGATGAGATCCCGTTCGACTTCGAGCGCCGCCGCATGTCGGTGGTGGTGTCCGAGCGCGAGGACCATCATGAGCTGATCTGCAAGGGGGCAGTGGAAGAAATGCTGGCGGTGTGCAGCACCGTGCGCGAGAACGGCCAGGACATGCCGCTGGATGAACATCGCCTGGCCCGCGTACGGCAGACCACCGAAGAGCTGAACGAACAGGGCCTGCGCGTGGTGGCGGTGGCGATGAAGGAGACCGCCGCGAGCCAGACCACCTATTCGCAGGCCGACGAATGTGGCCTGACCCTGGTCGGCTACGTCGCCTTCCTGGACCCGCCCAAGGAATCGGCAGCGCAGGCGCTGCAGGCACTGGCCGCGCATGGCGTGGAGGTCAAGGTGTTCACCGGCGACAACGAACTGGTGACCGCCCGCGTCTGCGCGCAGGTGGGGCTGGACGCCGATACCATCCTGACCGGCCCTCAGATCGAGCGCATGGATGATGGCGCATTGTCACGGGCACTGCACCATCACCGCGTGTTCGCGCGGCTGACGCCGCTGCACAAGGAACGGCTGGTACGCGAGCTGCGCGCCCAAGGCAAGGTGGTCGGCTTCCTCGGCGACGGCATCAACGATGCACCGGCGCTGCGCGCGGCAGACATCGGCATCAGCGTGGACAGCGCGGTGGACATTGCCAAGGAGGCCGCCGACATCATCCTGCTGGAAAAGAACCTGATGGTGTTGGAGGAAGGCGTCATCCAGGGCCGGCGCACGTTCAACAACATGCTGAAGTACATCCGCATGACCGCAAGCTCCAACTTCGGCAACGTGTTCTCGGTGCTGGTGGCCTCGGCCTTCCTGCCGTTCCTGCCGATGCTGCCGCTGCAGCTGCTGGTGCAGAACCTGCTGTACGACATCTCGCAGATCGCCATCCCGTTCGACAACGTGGACGAGGAGCTGGTGCGCAAGCCACTGAAGTGGAACCCGGCGGACATCGGCCGCTTCATGGTGTTCTTCGGGCCGATCAGCTCGATTTTCGACCTGACCTGCTTCGCACTGATGTGGTACGTGTTCGATGCACGCACGCCGGCCGACCAGGGCCTGTTCCAGTCCGGCTGGTTCGTGGTCGGCCTGCTGACCCAGACCCTGATCGTGCACATGATCCGCACGCCGAAGGTGCCGTTCCTGCAGAGCATCGCCGCGCCGCCACTTCTGCTGATGACCGGCCTGATCATGGCCATTGGCGTGGCCCTGCCGATGAGCCCGCTGGCCGGCTACTTCAAGCTGCAGGCGCTGCCGGCCGGCTACTGGCCGTTCCTGGTGGCGATCCTGTTCGGCTATGCGGTACTGACCACTGCGCTGAAGCGGTTCTACATCCGTCGTTACGGCTGGCAGTAAGCGCCCGCCGCTTTGTCCAGGGAGAAACACAATGGACATCAATCCCAACCTGCCAACGTTCAACGCCGGCGCCACGCTCAGCTCGCTGATCAGCCTGTCGGTGGCGTTCGTGCTGGGCACGATCATCGGCCTGGAGCGGCAGCTGCGCCAACGCACCGCCGGCCTGCGCACCAACACGCTGGTGGCGGTGGGCGCGGCAGTATTCGTCGATCTGGCGGTGCGCTTCCATGACCTTTACGGCGGACCACCCTCGCCGCTGCATGTGGTGGCCTATGTGATCTCCGGGGTCGGCTTCCTTGGTGCTGGCGCGATCATGAAGGACGGCGCCCAGGTGTCCGGCCTGAACACCGCCGCCACCCTGTGGGGCTCGGCGGCAGTCGGCGCCTGTGCCGGCATCAAGCTGCTGCCCGAGGCGGTGCTGGCCGCGGTGTTCGTGCTGGCCGCCAACACCCTGCTGCGGCCGGTGGTGAACCGCATCCAGCGGCAACCGCTGCCGGAAGCCTTCAGCGAAGCCACCTATGCCATCAACGTGGTGTGCCAGCGTGAGCAGCAGGCCGAGGTGCTGGACCAGCTGTTGCTGCTGCTTGAGCAGGCGCAGTACCCGGTGCGCGCGGTGGACCAGCGCCCATTCGGAGAGCGTGACGTGGAGATCGAAGCGGTGTTGTATGCCACCACGGTGGATGCCGGCGAGCTGGACGCGGTACTGGCCACGCTGGCGACCACGCCCGGCGTACTGCAGGGGTTCTGGAACGCCAGCCTGGAAGAGTAGTGCCGGCCGCGGGCCGGCAACCTCATGAACTCCGGACGCACCGTGCATCGCTTTGGTGGGTGCCGACCGTTGGTCGGCACAAATCCTCACCGCCCCGCCGTTCAAGTGCTGTGCCGACCAACGGTCGGCACCTACCAGGAGCCGGCACCCACCGCGCAGGAGCACGCCGACCAAGGCCGGCATCCACCAATGCCGGCTTTGCTATCCTTTCCGCCCACGCCCGGGAGCTTCCCCGATGCCATCGCTGTCGCCCCGCCGCCCGCTGGTGCTGCTGGCCCTGATCGTCGTGATGGCGGCGATCTTCCTGATCGATACCGTCACCGATTACGCGGTCGCGGCAGCCTGCTTCTACGCAGCGGTCATCCTCGCCGCATCACGCGTGCTGAGCGCGCGCGGGCTCATCACCCTGGCCGTCGCCTGCATCGCACTCACCGGGCTGAGCTTCTTCCTGACCCGCTTCGGCACCTACCGCATCGGCCTGGTCAACTCGGTGATCGGCATGCTGGTGATCGGCATCACCACCTACCTCGCCTTGAACATGGAAGCGGCCAAGGCCGCCGTGCAGGAAGCACAGGGTCGCCTGCTGCGGGTAGCGCGCGCTTCCACCGTGGGCGAGCTCACCACCTCCATCGCCCATGAAGTGAACCAGCCGCTGGCGGCCATTGCCAGCAGTGCCGAGGCCTGCCAGCGTTGGCTGGCACAGGACCCGCCGAACGTGGACAAAGCACGCCAGACCGTGGCCCGCATCCTGGCCGACGCGCACCGTGCCGGTGACGTGATCGCCCGCATCCGCGGACTCACCCAGGGCGCGGCACCGGAACGGCGCGCCTTCGACCTGAACCAGGCGGTGGAGGAAATGCTGGCGCTGTCACGCAGTGAACTGGACCAGCACGGTGTGGCCGTGGCCCTGCTGCTGGATGCCGACCTGCCCCCGGTGCAGGCCGATCGTGTTCAGGTGCAGCAGGTGATCGGCAACCTGATCCTCAATGCGGTGGACGCAATGGAAGCCGTGCCTCCAGCCGACCGCCGCCTGTCGCTGCTGACCCGACGTGACGGTCAGCGGGTCAGTCTCAGCGTGCGCGACCGCGGCGTCGGCCTGCCCGCCGATCATCCCGAGCGTGTATTCGATGCCTTCTGGACCACCAAATCACATGGGCTCGGCCTGGGCCTCAGCCTGAGCCGTTCGATGATCGAGGCCAACGACGGCCAGATCCGCGCCGAACGGCCAGCAGGCGGCGGCGCCTGTTTCGTCTTCGACCTGCCCATCGCCACGGACGTTCAACATGCGTAAGCCCGTTGCCCCTGCCATCGACCCAGCACCCATCGTCTATGTAGTCGACGACGATCCGTCGGTGCGCGCCGCACTGGAAGACCTGCTGGCCTCAATGGGCCTGCAGGTGCGGGCGTTCACTTCCACCCAGGCCTTCCTCGAACACGAACTGGAAGATGCGCCGGCCTGCCTGGTGCTGGACGTGCGCATGCCCGGCCAGAGTGGGCTTGAATTCCATCGCACGATGGGCAGTCACGGTCTGCAGCTGCCGGTGGTGTTCATCACCGGCCACGGCGACATTGCGATGGGCGTCAACGCGATCAAGGACGGCGCCATCGAGTTCCTGACCAAGCCCTTCCGCGACCAGGAACTGCTGGATGCCATCCACAAGGGCATCGAGATCGACCGCCAGCGGCGCCGCGACGGCGAGGCACTCGGCGCGCTGCAGCTGCGCTGGGATACCCTCAATGCCGGCGAGCGCGAGGTGGTCGACGGCGTGGTACGCGGCCGCCTCAACAAGCAGATCGCCGGCGACCTCGGCGTCAGCGAGATCACGGTGAAGGTGCGCCGCGCACAGGTGATGCGCAAGATGGGCGCACGCACCCTGGTCGACCTGGTGCGGATGTATGACCGCCTGCAGGCCGGCAGCGCTTGACTCCGGGGACGGTCTATTCCGGCTCCGGCAACCCATAGACCAACCGGTAGTCGTGGCGGCCTTCACTGATGGAGATCTCCAGTGTGCCGCTTATACCGAGCAGCCCTTCACTGCCCGAATCGGGCACCACCACCACGCTCAGCTCCGGCGTCCCCCGAGTCATCAGGCCGTTGTGCTGCAAGGTGAAAGCGCCCTGACGCCCGGCCAGCGTGGCCGTTACCCGTTCCATCGCCACATAGCCCGCCGAGCCCTGCACCGGGCTGCGGAATACCAGCATCTGGCCGACACTGCTGCCCTGCAGGTCACCATGGAAGACCTTGTCGATCGACATCACCCCGATCGGACCGTCGTTGCCACCGATCGGCAGCAGGTTCACTTCAAAGGTTCCGCGCGCTTCGCCCTGCATCCTGCTCTCCCTCGTCGATGGGTTTGAACGCCGCTACTTCTTCGTCGCCAGTACGATCACCCCGGCCACCACCAGGCCGATGCCGCTCCACTCCCGCAGCGTCGGACGTTCGCCCAGCAGCAGGTAGGCCAGCACGATCACCAGCACCACACTGAATTTGTCGACCACTGCGACCTTGGCCAGCTCACCACTCTGCAGCGCGCGGAAATAGAACAGCCATGAAGCGCCGGTGGCCAGTGCCGACAGCACCAGGAACAGCTGGGTGCGGCCCGACAGCAGCAAGGGATTGGACCATTTGCCGGTGACCACCACCAGCGGCAGGATCACCGCGGCCACCACCAGGGTACGGATCGCCATGGCCAGGTCCGAGTCGACGCCCTTGACGCCAACCTTGGCGAACAGCGCGGTCAGCGCTGCGAACACGGCAGACAGTCCGGCCCACAACAACCATTGCGGCAGGTTCTGCATGAAGTGCTGCTCCCGGTTCAAAGGGGGGGGTGCCGACAACGCTACTCTCATCGCCCGCCCGCGCAAGTCCGGCAACGGCGCGTGCGGATCATGCGCGCTGCAGGCGACGCTTCAACTGCGTATCCATCAAGCCCACCGCCAGCAGCACCGCGCTGGTCAGCCAGCCAGCGGCCAGCAGATGGGTGTGCGGCAAAACCACGCCCAACACGACCAACGCCACTGCACCGACCAGATGCGAATACGGGGCGCGCCCGTACACAATGCGCTTGTACAAGGCGCTGCCAAGCAGGTAGATCAACGGCCCGGCAACCAGCACCGTAGCGTAGACCGGGGTCACCGCCGCGCCAGGATGGTCCATGACCAGATCGTTGCCGACCGCGGTGGCGATGATGCCGGCGATCAGCAGCGCATGCACGTAGTGGAAGTTGGCCCCCATCCGCCCGGGGTCCTCGGAATGGGTGATCGCCGCGGTGGCATCGCGGCTGGAAATGCCGAAATACAGCCACCACATGGCGATGGTGCCGGCGAAGGTGGCCAGCACCGCCGAGACCACATCGCCGCTCCAGTGCTCGACCTCGCTGAGCACGCCGCCAGTGGCCAACAACGTCTCACCCAGGGCGACGATGACGAACAGCTGGCAACGCTCGGCCAGGTGCCCGCCTTCGATGGTCCACTCGCGGGTGTGCGAACGGCCCAACTCCGGAAACGCGAAACCGAACATCGGCGAGATGTACTCGCAGGCCACCGCCACCGCCCACAACGCCAGGCGCAGATTGCCCTCGGCTGCAGCGCCGGCCAGCCAGAAGCAGGCCGACACGCTCACCCACGCCAACATGCGGCGGAAATTGGGCGCCAGCGGATGGTTGCGCCCGACCTCCAGCAGCACGAACACCGTGCGCCCGACCTGCATGGTGGCGTAGGCCCCCGCGAAGACCCAGGCGCGTTCAGCGAAGGCCTCGGGAATGGACGAGGACATCAGCAACGCCAGCAGCATGGTGACGAACAACAGGCTGCGGATGCGTGGCGCCTCCGGATCGAACCAGTTGCTGACCCAGCAGGCGTACTGCCAGCCCAGCCAGACCGCGAACCACAGCACCAGCGTCTGCATGACGCCGGCCAGGTCCAGGTGATGCAGCAGATGGTGGCTGAGCTGGGTAACCGCAAACACGTAGACGAGGTCGAAGAACAGCTCTTCGTAGGTCACGCGGGCGTGGTGGCCATCGCGCTGGCGCAGGGCAGGCAGTCGCAGTCGTGTGCTCATGGCCGTCCTTCAGCGCGCCAGGCGCCAGTACAGCAGAGCGGCCAGCAAGGCCGGCACGGCGAACACCAGCAGCAGGATCGGCAGCTCCTCCCGGACGGCGTAGCCGGCCCTGCTCACGCCCACCCACATGTTGGCCACCGTCACCAGCAGCCAGGTGGCGATGAACGCGATCAGGGCCGTGGGCAGCTGTGACTGGCCTACGCTCCACAGCCGCCCGAAGAGCAGGAACACCCCCAACAACAGCACCCCACCCACCATCACCAGAAGCACGTGCATGGTCCATCTCCTTGAGCCTGCTGGCAGGCTAGCCGCGGCCGATTCTGCGCTCCAGCCGATGATCGTGGTTTCACTTTCCAGCCTCGCCGAACAATCCCGATCCCCGAACCACATAGCAAACGCGAACGGTTCCCATTAGTATTGCGTCATCGCGCAGGGATGCCCTCCCCGTGCCCGCCCTTTGTCCTTGCTTCCGGTCCGGATGTCCCAGCTGCCTTCCCCACACCCTCCTGCGCTGCCGCTGGTGTCCTCGCTGGTGCGCCACTACGAGGAACTGGTGGAGTACCTGCGCTGTCGTTTCCGTTCGCCAGGGCTGGCCCGTGAAGTGGTGCACGACGTCTGCGTGCGGCTGCTCGAACGCCCGGCCGCCTACGATGCACGGCAACCCATCGCGCTGCTGCGGCGCATCGCCCACGATGCCGCGGTGGACCGCTGCCGCGCCGAGGATCTGCGCCGGCACTGGGTGGAGGCGCGCGCCGAACTGCCCGATGACGCCTGCCAACGCCCAGGCCCCGAGCAGCAGGTGCAGGGACAGCAGGCGTTGCAGCGCCTGAGCGCGACCATCGAGCGCATGCCCTGCCGGCGCCAGCAGGTCTTCATCCTGCACAAGATCCATGAGCTGCCGCAGGCCGACGTCGCGCAGCGCATGGGCATCGGCCTGAAGGCGGTTGAGCGCCACCTGCGGCTGGCCATGGCCGATTGCCGCCAGCAGGGAGCACTGCAATGAGCAATACACCTGCACCACCGCCGCCGCCCGAGGCCCCCACTACCGACCAGGTCCTGGACCAGCATCGGGACGCCCTGAAGCAACGCTTCCCGCTGCCGGGCCCGGAAACGCTGCGCCGCCGCGGTGGCGGCGCGAAGCGGGTACTACCCGTGTTGCTGGTGCTGGCCGGTGCCGTGTTCATGGCCGACCCGGCCTGGCAGGTCCACGACTACCAGACCGGCGTCGGCGAACGCCGTGAACTCGTCCTGGCCGACGGCAGTCGGGTACAGCTGGATGCAGGCACCCGCGTGCAGGTGCGCCGCCATCTGCGCTCCCGGCAGGTGCTGCTGGAACAAGGGCGGGCACGCTTCGAGGTGCAGCACTCGGCCTGGCGGCGCTTCGAGGTGGATGCCGGCCCGGTCCACGTGCGCAACTACGGCACGGTGTTCGACGTCGATCGCCAGGGTGAACTGAGCGAGGTGACACTGTGGCGCGGCGAGGTTGGCGTACGCGTCGACGAGGGCAACAGCGAACAGCGACTGAAGCCAGGGCAGCGCCTGCTGGCCCAGCGCGGTTCGCTGTCACCTCCGGAAGCCATCGATCCAGAGCAGGCGGACTGGACCACCGGACGCCTGCAGTTCGACCGCATGCCACTGAGCGAGGTCCTGCGCATCCTGCAGCGCTATCACGACCGTCCCATCGTGCTGGACGACCCAACGCTGGGGCCCCTGCAGGTGTCGGGCGTGTTCGATGCCGACCGCGCCGAGACCGTACTCGCGCTGCTGCCCGAGATCCTGCCGGTGCAGGTGCATGCCGGCACCGATGGCAGCCTGCATCTGCGCGCCCGCGATTGAATGCCACACCGAGGGTGGGTTGCGCGCCGTCCCATCCGGCAGGTGCTTGAACTCTTCCGAAGGACCCCCGCATGACCCGCCCTGTTCCGCCTGCCACCCTATGCCGGCTGGCCCCCACCCTGCTCGCTGCCTGCCTGTGTGCAGCCCTGCCCGCCACGGCGCAGACCGCTGCGTCCGCACCCATCGAGCTGCATCTGCCGGCCGGCCCGTTGCAGGCGTCGCTCAACTCGCTGGCGCGGCAGAGTGGCATCCAGCTGCTGTTCGCGGCCGACAGCGTAGGCGGCCGCAGCGCCCAGGCGGTTGATGGCCGCTACACCCCGCGCGAGGCCCTGCAGCAACTGTTGGCCGGGCAAGGCCTGGCCCTGCAGGAACGTTCGCCGGGCGTGTTCGTGGTCAGTGCTGCGCCAGCGCCGGCCACGCCGCGCACCTCGGCCCGCGCCGCGTCATCGGCGCCGGCATCAGCCGCGACGACGTCGCTGGCCCGCGTCACGGTATCGGCCTCGACCGCGCGCATGCCGCAGGGCGAGACCGCCATGCCCAATACCATCACGGTGCTGACCCGCGAGGACATCGCCCAGCAGCTGGCGCTGGGTTCGGATGTATCGCGGGTGCTGTCGTCACAGATCCCGGCGTTTGCCCCGGCACGCGAGAAGATGTCCAACTACGGGGAAACCATGCGTGGCCGCGGCATCCTGTACATGGTCGACGGCGTGCCGCAGTCGACGCCGCTGCGCGATGGCTCGCGTGATTCGCACACCATCGACCCGGCGATGATCGAGCGCATCGAGGTCATCCACGGCGCCAACGCGCTGCAGGGCATCGGCGGTACCGGTGGCATCGTCAACATCATCACCCGCAGCGCGCCCAGCGAGCCGGGTGCGTTCGTGCTCGACACCAATGTCAGCTACAACTCCGCCATGCCCAGCCGCCACGATGACAATGGCCAGCGCGGCTCGGCCCTGGTGGGCGTGCGTGGCGAGCAGTTCGACCTGGTCGCCGGCCTGGCCTATGAGAAGCAGGGCCTGTACCACGACGGCGAGGGCCGATCGATCGGCACCAACGCGCAGGGCGAGCTGATGGACTCGACCTCATCGAACGTCTTTGCCAAGCTGGGCTGGAACATTGCCGAAGGCCACCGCCTGCAGGTGATGGCCAACCGCTACGAACTGCGCGGGCTGGACAATTACCTGGCCATCAACGGTGACTACCGGACCGGTCGCCCGACCATTTCGGTCCCCGGCGATACGCCGCTCGATCCACCGATGAACCGCTCGCGTTCGCTGACGGTGGACTACAGCGCCGCCGACCTGCTCGGTGGCCGTTTCCAGGCACAGGCCTTCGCGGTGGATTTCGAAGGCCGCTATGGCGCCAGCCAGTGGGACCCGTGGGGCAACACCGGCGCCAATGCCGCCTGGGACCAGACCCAGAACGAATCGGACAAGCGCGGCTTCAAGCTGACCCAGAGCTGGACCCGCATCGCCGACACCACGCTGGACGTGACCCTGGGCCTGGACGGCCTGCGTGACCGCACCCACCAGGTGCTGCTGGCCAGCGGCATGAACTGGGTACCGCAGACCACCTACCAGAGCCTGTCGCCGCTGCTGCAGCTGCACTGGTGGCCAACCGATCACCTGATGCTGTCCGGCGGCCTGCGCTACGAAAAGGGCGAGCTGGAGGTGGGTGACTACACCACCCTGCCCCGTTACGGCGCACGCAAGGTGGCCGGTGGCAAACCGACCATGAGCGAGACCCTGCCCAACTTCGGCGCGGTCTGGTACATCAACGATCGCCTGAACGCCTATGCCTCGTACTCGGAGGGCTACACCGTGGCCGACGTCGGCCGCGTGCTGCGCGCGATCAACCGCGACGGCCAGCGCGTCGATAGCCTCATCGACCTGTCACCGGTGGTGTCGGACAACCGCGAGATCGGCCTGGAGTACGACGATGGCCGCTTCAGCGGTGACATTGCCTACTACACCTCCGAATCCAAGCTCGGCTCGGTGCTGATCTACGATCCGGGCATCGATGCCTATGCGGTGCAGCGTCAGGCCACCCGCGTGGAAGGCTTTGAAAGCAACCTGCGCCTGCGGTTGGGCGACAGCCGGCTTGGCTTGGGCTATGCGCGCGCCAACGGCCGCTACGATGCCGACGTTGACGGCCGCCTCGACAGCGACCTGGCTGGTGTGAACATCGCACCGAACCGGCTGACCGCGTTCTGGGAACAGAGCTGGACGCCGCAGCTCAGCACCCGCCTGCAGGCCAGCCATGCCTTCGACCGCGACTTCGACCTGCGTGGCACGCAGGTGGCGGAGTTCAAGGGTTACACCACTCTGGATCTGGTCGCGCGCTATACGCTGGACATGCATGCCTTCACGCTGGGCGTGCAGAACCTGGCGGACAAGCAGTACATCAGCTACTACTCGCAGACCACGCCATCGAACCCGAGCTATTTCTCCGGCCGCGGCCGGGTGCTGACGCTGGGGTGGCAGTACCGGTACTGATCCATGGCGCCCTTATGGGAGCCATGAAATCTATGCGAGACGCGATGAAGGAGGCCCATGCTAGTTTCTGGGCCTCCTTCAAATGGACGTGAACCATGCGTTGTTCCCTGCTCGCCTTCGCCCTGGCCGCTGTTCTTCCGGTCGCGCACGCCAGTGCCGCCGAGGCACCACTGCCGCAGCTGCGGGCCTACACCGTGGATGCGTCCTGGCTGCAGCCGATGGAGCCGCTACAGATCGCCGACCACACCTGGCAGATCGGTACCTGGAACCTGACCGCGCTGCTGGTGCAGACCGCCGAGGGCGCAGTACTGCTGGACGGCGGCATGCCACAGATGGCCGGCCACCTGCTGGACAACATGAAGTTGCGCGGCGTGGCCCCGCAGGACCTGCAACTGATCCTGCTCAGCCATGCGCATGCCGACCACGCCGGCCCGGTGGCCGAGCTCAAGCGTCGCACCAGCGCGCACGTGATGGCCAACGCCGAATCGGCTGTGCTGCTGGCGCGCGGCGGCAGCAACGACCTGCACTTTGGCGACGGCATCACCTATCCGCCCACCAGCGCCGACCGCATCATCATGGATGGCGAAGTGGTCACGGTGGGCGGCATCGAATTCACCGCGCACTTCATGCCGGGGCACACCCCGGGCAGCACCGCCTGGACCTGGACTGACACCCGCGATGGCAAGCCGGTGCGCATCGCATACGCCGACAGCCTGAGTGCACCGGGGTATCAGTTGAAGGGCAACCCGCGTTATCCGCGCCTGATCGAGGACTACAAGCGCAGCTTCACCACCGTGCGTGGCCTGCCCTGCGACCTGCTGCTGACCCCGCACCCTGGCGCCAGCAACTGGAACTATGCCGCCGGCAGCAAGGCCGGCGCCAAGGCACTGACCTGCAGCGCCTACGCGGATGCGGCCGAGAAGACGTTCGACGCGCAGTTGGCCAAGGAATCTGCGGCACACCGCTGATCCTGTAGAGCCGAGCCCATGCTCGGCTTGCTGGCAGAAAGCAGCCGAGCATGGGCTCGGCTCTACAGAGAGCGCATCGAAGGGTGCCGGTCAGAACGACCGGCACCTCCGCCTGTCAGCCCCCCTGCCCGTGCTGGGCGTACGGCTCGGTGCTGCCATCGGTACGTACCAGCTCAACGGTATACGGCTGCACGTAGCCATCCGGCATTTCCATGCCCGGCGAACCGGCCGGCATGCCCGGCAACACCAGGCCGCGCGCTGCGGGCCGCTCGGCCAGCAGTCGCTTGATGTCCTCGGCCGGGATGTGGCCTTCAACCACGTAACCACCGATCTCGGCGGTGTGGCAGGACGCCTTGCCGACCGGTACACCCAGGCGGACCTTGATCGGGTTCATGTCGTCGGTGTCGCGCACATCCACCTGGAAGCCTTCGGCCTTCAGGTGATCGACCCAGATACCGCAGCAGCCACAGCTGGCAGTCTTGTGCACGATGGCGATGGGCAGTGCAGGATCCACCTGCGACGGACCGGCCATGATCGGTGCCGCGGGGGCTTCGCTGGCAACCGGCGTGGCGGCGGATTCTTCGGCGGCACGCGCGCAGGCGGTGGTGACCAGCACGGTGCCCAGCAGCAGGCCGAGGGAGAGAGAACGGTTCATGGTGTTGATTCCTTTGCAGATGCGGGCAACGCGGCCCGCTGCCTGCGCATCAAAGGCACAGGTAGAGTCGAGAATGAGTCGAGCAGCTATGGCAGGTACTTGAGGCCTGCAGGGAATCACACGATGGGAGGTCGTAGCGGATCCGGCAACGGCGGCGGTGCGCGTTGCTGGGCGCTGGCTGGCAAAGGCGCCTCACGCCATGGCGAGGCGGGCGTTCTGCTCAGGGAGGCGAGCATGCCGAGGCTGGCCGGCGGGCATTCGCACTCATTGCTCTGGCAGACCGTTGATGCTGCATCGTCGCAGCATCCGGCCATGGCCGCCGAATGCGGTGCAACGCAATGGTCCTGGCTGGCCGGGCCGCTGTACGAAGACGCGGCGAGCGCCAGCGCCGGTGCATTCAGCACCAGGGCGACAAGCAGCATCCATCGCAGCAGCAGGCCAGGCAGGTTCACACGCCGATGATAGCCGATGCGCGCGCTACGCAATCGCCGCGGCCATCGCCCGCACCCGCACCGGGATCGACTTGGCCGCCGGCGTGCCGCTGATCCGGTCGTAGTAGTCCAGCGGAAGCAAGGGGTTCAGTTCGGGGTAGTAGCCGGCCAGCGCGCCGCGCGGCATCGGGTAGTCCAGCACGGTCAGGCCCTCGATGCGCCGCTGCACGCCATCGCCGCTGATCGTCTCCAGGCTGACCCGCGCTTCCTTGTCCAGCCCGCGCGCCAGCCGGTCCTCGATGTTCATGAACAGCACCATGCGATCGTTGTACACGCCGCGATAGCGGTCGTTGTAGCTGTAGATGGTGGTGTTGTACTGATCGTGCGAGCGCACCGTGGCCAGCCGCAGCATTCCGGGATCGTCCACCGGCGCATCCACGTCCAGGCCTGGCATCACCAGGATGTTGGCCTTGCCATTGGGCGTGGGCCAGACGCGGCGGCGCGGCGGAATGTCCAGGTGGAAGCCATGCGGCTGCTGGATGCGCTCGTTGAAACCGGTGTAGATCTCCGGGTACACGGCCGCGATCAGCTCACGGATGGGTGCGTAATCGTGCATGCAGCCTGCCCAGTCGACCTTGCTGTGCGGCAGCGCGGCCATCGCCATGCGGCAGACGATCTCGACCTCGGGCAACACATCGGCGCTGACCGGCTCGAGCACGCCGCGCGAGGCGGTCACATTGGACATCGCGTCCTCGATGGTGACGAACTGCTCGCCTGCCCGCGTAACGATGCGCTCCGAGCGCGCCACCACCGGCAGGATCAGCGCATCGCGGCCATGAACAAGATGGCCGCGGTTGAGCTTGGTGGCGATGCCCACGGTCAGGTCCAGCCCACGCATCGCCTCGTACGCGCGCGGCGTATCGGGCACCGCATGGATGAAGTTGCCACCCAGGCCGATGAACACCTTGGCGCTGCCATCCAGCATCGCCTCGATGGATTCGACCACATGATGGCCATGCTCGCGCGGCGGGTCGAAGCCGAACACCTGCTGCACGCGGTCCAGATAGGCCGGCTTGGGCTTCTCGTCGATGCCGACGGTGCGGTCGCCCTGCACATTGGAATGGCCACGGATCGGCCCGATGCCAGCACCGGGCTTGCCGAAGTTGCCACGCAGCAACAGCAGGTTGGCGACCTGCTGCAGCAGGCGCGAGCCGTACTGGTGCTGGGTCAATCCCATGCCGTAGCAGATCACGGTGGCCTTGGAGCGGATGTAGATCTCCGCACAGCGTCGGATCTGCGCCTGCGAAATGCCGGACACCTGCACGATCTCGTCCCAGTCCTGCGCCATCACGTCTTCGCGAAGCGCCTCCAGCCCCACCGTGTGTTCTGACAGGAAATCATGGTCGAGCACGCGCTCGCCCTGCGCCTCGCGCTCGAACATCACCTTCATCATGCCCTTGATCAGGGCCAGGTCGCCGCCGATACGGATGTGCACGAACTCGCTGGTGATTTCGGTCGAACCGAACGTGGCCATCTGCACCATGTCCTGCGGTTCGGCAAAGCGGATCAGCGCACGCTCGGGCATCGGGTTGACCGCCACGATCGGGATGCCGCGTTTGCGCGCCTCGACCAGGTTGCTCATCATCCGCGGCGAATTGGTGCCGGTGTTCTGGCCGACCACGAAGATCGCCTCGGCGTGCTCGAAATCCTGCAGCACGATCGTGCCCTTGCCCACCCCGATGGCCGGCGGCAGGCCACGACTGGTCGGCTCGTGGCACATGTTCGAGCAGTCCGGGAAGTTGTTGGTGCCGAACTCGCGCACGAAGATCGAATACAGGAACGCGGCTTCGTTGGGTGTGCGTCCGGACGTGTAGAACTCGGCCTGGTGCGGGCTGTCCAGCGCCTGCAGGTGGCGGCCGATCAGCGCGAAGGCCTCGTCCCAGCTGCACGGCACATAGTGGTCGGTCGCCGCGTCGTAGCGCATCGGCTCGGTCAGCCGGCCCTGCATCTCCAGCCAGTAGTCGGTCTGCGCCATCAGCTCGGTCACGGTGTGCTGGGCGAACAGCTCACGACCGGCACGGAACTGCGTGGCTTCCCAGGCCAGCGCCTTCGCGCCGTTCTCGCAGAACTCGAGCTTCTTGCGTTCGTCGGCGTCGGGAAACGCGCAGCTGGGGCACTTGAAGCCGCCCGGCTGGTTCATCGCCAGCAGCGCCTTCGACCCCTTGCCGATCACGCTCTGCTGCAGCAGCACCTTGGCGGTGGCGCCGGCGGCACCCCACCCACCGGCGGGCTGGTTGTAGGGCTTGTAACGCGGCGGCTTCTGCTCGGACATGTTCGGGAACCTGGCGGGAGGAACGCAGCAACAATCGGCACAACGCGGTCCGGCGGCGCGTTCGAACGCACGGCCAGCCCCACAGTCAAACACGGCCTGCGTGGCTTCGCCAGTGGGTGCACGCTGTTTTCAGCGCAGCCTGCCATGACAACGGTTACACCCGCGTCAGCGCGTGGCCACTGCGCTATTCTCGATGCAGCGGGTGGTCCACCACCTGCATATCTCCCTTGTCCGGACGCGCTGCATGCCTGATTCGCCTCCATCGCACACCCCGCCTGCCGGCACGGCCCAGCGCCCGTTGCAGCGCTGGCGCAGCGAGGGGCAACAGCCGCTGGTCGATGTGGTTGCCGAAGAAGTGCCGGTGGCGCTGCGTTACAACGGCGCCGCCTTCGCAGTGATGATGGCCACGCCCTGCGACCTGGAGGACTTCGCGCTGGGGTTCTCGCTCAGCGAGGGATTGATCGCTACGCCTGCCCAATTGCTGGCCATCGAGGTACGACCGCAACTGGAAGGCATCGAGCTGCAGATGACCGTGACCGAGGATGCACCCGGTGCCGACCTGGATCCGGCCAACGGGCGCCTGCTGCCCGGCCGCGGTGGCTGCGGCCTGTGCGGCACGCGTCAGCTGGAGGAAGTGCTGCGGCCGCTGCCCGAGGTGCGCGAACGGCGAACCTACCCGCCAGCAGCCCTGCAACGGGCGCTGGCCACGCTGGTGCAGCATCAGCCGATGAATGCGGTGAGCGGCTCCACCCACGCCGCCGCCTGGGCCGATGCCAGCGGCCGCATCGGCTGGGTGCGCGAGGACGTCGGTCGCCACAATGCGCTGGACAAGTTGATCGGCGCACTGCATCACAATGAACACACGATCGAGGGGGGGCTGCTGGTGATTTCCAGCCGCGCCAGCTACGAAATGGTCAGCAAAGCCGTACGGGCCGGCGTCAGCGTACTGGCTGCTGTCTCGGCACCGACCGCGCTGGCGATCGACCTTGCCCGTAGTGCAGGCCTGTGCCTGGTCGGGTTCGCGCGGGAGAGCGGATTCAATGTCTATACGCACCCCGAGCGACTGCGGGCAGACGACAGGTAGAGCCGCACCACGCCGCCTGCCCCTTCCTACCGGCCCGGGCGGCCCACTGCCCGGGCCGAACCGCTCTCAGCGCAGCGCCACCTTCGGGAAGTCCACCGGCACGTCGAACGCTACGTTTACGTAGTTCGTGAACAGGTTGAGCGCTACGTGGGCGAGGATCTCAACGATCTGCTCATCGTCGAAGCCGGCCGCACGCAGCGCCTGCACATCGCCATCGGTGACCTGCGCACGCTGCTCGACTACCTTCAGCGCGAAGCTCAGGGCAGCGGCGGTAGCCGGGTCACTGGACTGACCGATCTGTGCAGCGGCCATCTGCTCGCTGCTGGCACCCGCCTTGCGGCCCAGCGCGGTGTGTGCGGCCAGGCAATACTCGCAGGCATTGCGGTTGGCAATGGCCACGGCGATCTGCTCGCCCAGCAGCGGCGACAGGCGACCGCCGCCCAGCGCGCCGAACGAACCCCACATGCTCTGCAGGGCGGCTGGCGAGTTGGCCACGGCGCGGAACATGGCCGGGGTGGCGCCGAAGGCAGCGTGGACCTGACCCAGCAGGGCCTGGCGGTCGGCGGTGGTGTTGGCGGCATCGATCAGGGGGACACGGGACATGGTGGATCTCCTTGGGAAAGCGCCCGGGATTGGACGACCCGCTCATCCTAGGTAGACTCGCTGGACGCTTCAGGCAAAATCAGCCACACATGTTGTCCATTCATCCATGAGCACGCCCACCGACACCTCCCCACCCGACCGTCTCTCCTCCCTGCTGGAGCGCTTCCGGGTGCAGGCCGCGCTGTTCCACAGCGGTCCGCTGTGCGGGCGCCATGTCTTCGAGCCGCAGCCCGGTCGTGCCTTCCTGCACATCCTGCGCCAGGGTGAAATGGAGGTCCGTCATCCCGACGGCGATATCGCGCTGCCCCGGTTGAAGATCGACACACCCAGCCTGCTGCTGTATCCGCAGCCGCTGCACCATGTGTTCTTCAATGCACCGCTGGATGGTCCGGATTTCACCTGCGCCACGCTGGATTTCGATGGCGGCGCGCGCAATCCGATCGTGCAGTCACTGCCACCGGTGATGGTGGTGCCACTGGCCGCGATCGGCGAACTGGATGACACCCTGCACCTGCTGTTCGCCGAGGCCGATCGCCAGCGCTGCGGTTCCCGGTTGCTGACCAACCGCCTGTTCGAGGTGGCACTGATCCAGATCCTGCGCTGGGTGGTGGACCACCCGGATACGGCCGGAGTCAGCCATGGGTTGATGCGGGGGCTGTCCGACGCACGGCTGGCCCGTACGCTGGTGGCGATGCACCAGGCGCCGCAGGACGAGTGGACGCTGCCGCGCATGGCCGCGACTGCCGGCATGTCGCGCAGCGCGTTCGCGGCCGTGTTCAAGGACGTGATGCAGGCCACGCCGGCCAGCTACCTGCTGGACTGGCGGCTGAGCCTGGCCTGCGCGCAACTGCGGGCCGGCGTAGCGGTCAAGCAGGTGGCGATCGAGGTGGGGTTTGCCGATACCGCCTCGCTGTCGAAGGCGTTCCGAAAGCGGCTGGGGGCCTCGCCGCGGGCGTGGTTGGCCGCGAGCGCAGCGCAGGCTGGGTAAATGGGTAAGGGGTAGAGTCGACCGCGGGTCAGCTATCGCGCGAAGCGCGGGGTTTTCGTTGCCTGACCGAAGAGCAGTCGAGCATGGCTCGACGCTACAAGTGCGGTGACCCATCAGACTTCGCCAACAGCCCGGCGATGCGCTCGGCAACCTGGGCACGTACGCCTTCATCCAGCTGCCCTTCGTACATCGCCTCGTAGATCCACAGGCCATCGGCCGCCAACCGCGCCACGAAATTGTCGAGCGCCGCGCTGTCTTCCCCTGTACCCGCCTCCGGCGGCAGCGGTGCCCAGCGACGCACCGCCGGTCCCCACGGGCGCTCTTCGGCGTCCGGGTCGGCCGATTCGAGCATGAACATCAGTTCGGCACGGGTGGCGCTCTGCGCCGAGACACGCACGAAGGTCTGGTAGCGCTCCAGTGCTGTCGCTTCATCCGCGCGCTTGCCCAGCAGCGTTTCCATCGACGTTTCCCATGCCTGCACCAGGTGCTCGTCGATGCCGCGCAACAGCGCCTCGCGCGACGGGAAGTGGTACAGCAGGCCGCCACGGGTCAGCTTGGCCTCGGCCGCCACCGACTCGAAGGTCACCGCGCGCACGCCGTCACGATTGATCACGTTGACGGCGGCGTCGAGGATGCGATCGCGCTTGCTGGTTCTCATCGCTTCATTTTACGCGATCGGCCGCGCCCTCGCGGCTGCCGACGCGGCCGCGCAGCAGGCGCGCGATGATCGCCGCACCCATCACCAGCACCACAGTGATCACCAGCAGCACGATCTGGTAGCCGCGGTCATACGCCGCCGCAGCCAGCACGAACCACTCGCCCTGCCCGCTCTCGCGCGCGACATGCAGCGCCTGGGTGAAACCCTCACGGGCAAGCGCGGGCATATCGGCCGAGACCGGCAGGAACGCGCTGTACATCGCGGCACTCAGGCTGCCCAGCATCGCCACCGCCAGCAGGCCACCGAACTCATAGGACACTTCTTCCACCGACGAGGCCATGCCCGCACGGTGCGCCGGCACGTTGTTGAGGATGGCAGTGGACGCCACCGAGATGGCCGAACCCATGCCGAAGCCGGTGATGGCCATACCCGCGACCACCCAACCGAGGCCGTGCGGGAAACCAAAGGCCACCACGCCGACACCCAACGCGCCTGCGGCCAGGCCACCGCAGATCAGCGGGCGTAGGCCCACCCGGTGCAGGATGCTGCCGCCCAGCAGCGCACTGGGCAGGCTGCCCAGCGCCGCCACCGATACCAGCAGGCCCGCCTGCAGCGGCGTGAAACCCGCCACCAGCTGGAAGCGCTGGGTGGTGACCAACTGCAGGCCTGCCATCGCGAACAGGGTGAACACCGCCGACAGCGTGCCGGCCAGGAACGCCGGGTTGCGGAAGATCGCGAAGTCCAGCAGCGGGTACGGCAGCTGCTGCTGGCGGCGTGCGAACGCCGCGCCGCTGACGACGGCCAGCAGCAGCGCGCCTGCGCCCAGCGCATACGACGGCGGCGTAGCGATCAACGACTTGATCGCCAGCACCAGGCCGGACAGTGCAGCCAGTGCCAGCACTGACGACACCAGGTCCCATGGCCGCGAGGTGTCGCGCTGTCCTTCCGGCGCCAGCAGCAGCGTGGCCACGAACGCGACCACCACCACCGGCACGTTGATCAGGAACACCGAGCCCCACCAGAAGTGCTGCAGCAGCCAGCCGCCAATGATCGGGCCGAGCGCCGCACCGACGATGGCCACCGAACCCCAGATCGCGATGGCGATGTTGCGTTCGCGTTCTTCGTGGAAGCTCAGTCCGATCAACGCCAACGTGGCCGGCATCATCGCTGCGGCACCGATCGCCAGGAATGCACGCGCGGCAATCAGCTGCGTTGCGGTGTCAGCGAACGCCGCTGCCAGCGAGGCGACGCCGAACACCACCAGGCCGATCAGGAACATGCGCCGGTGTCCGATGCGGTCGCCCAGCGTGCCCGCACCCAGCAGCAGGCCGGCCATCACCAGCGGATAGGCGTTGATGATCCACAGCGCCTGGCCGGCACTGGCCGAGAGTTCCTCGGTCAGGGTGGGCAGCGCGGTGTAGAGCACGGAGTTGTCGAGCGTGACCAGCAGCAGGCCAGCGGCGACGGTGAACAACAGTGCCCAGCGACGGGCACGCGACAGGGCCGGCGCACCGGCCAAGGGCTGGGACAAAGCCATGGGAGAACCTGATCGGGGGTGGAATACGGCCATAACTATACAGGATGTCCTGTATAGTTATGAAAACAGCGTCACTAATTCAGATTGGGGCCCGGGCAATGTTCATGTTGTCGTGTCCCTCATGCCGGGTCGTGGCCGGTGTCAGGGATCATCACCGGCAGTCTTCCGGCAGCGCGGCAATCGCCGATACCACCGCCGCCTGCATGCCCTGCCCCACGGCCATGTCCAGCTCCCCACCAGTCCCCCCATGCTGGCGCCGCAGCTCGTCTTCGCATACCCCGCGCACCCGCGCCCGGGCATTCGCGCGCAGGCTGCTGCACCGCCAGTCGGTACCACCCAGCGGCAGCACCGAATACACCACGCTGTTGCAGGCGTTGCCAGCGCGCTGCTGCAGCGACAGTCCACCGAAATCCCGGGGTTCACTGCTGCGCTGCGGGTCGAAGTAGCTGTCGGGGAAGGTGCGCGCGTACTGTTCGATGTCCACCGCCATGCTGCGCTCACCGGCCAACGGCATCTGCAGCGGCTGGCCGCACTGAGTGGCATCGGCCCGATGCTGGATGTACTGGTAGATCGGCCGATCCAGCGATGGGTCCTGCTGGGTCACCGCGCTGACTGCCGCCAGCACCGGCAGCGATGCACGATTGGCCATGCGCGCCAGCAGCCCGGCCTGCGCCGGCTGGCAGCGGTCGCGCAATGTTGCTGCGAGCAGGAAGAGCACGTCGTTGCGAAACGTGTGGTCATCGGCCAGGCGCTGTTCGATACGCTGGCTGGCATCGGACGCCGGTGCCGGAAACGCGACCGCCGGCGGCGCGGTGGGTGCGCGCTGCCGCTGCCACCACACCAGCAGCACCACCGCGCCCAGCAGCACCCCGGCAGCCATGAGCCAGCGCCTGCGCATCAGTTGCGGATCGCCGTCAGCGTCGCCGCCGCAGCATCGTAGGACGCGCTGGCGATGTCCGCGTCGAAACGCTTCACCTGCAGGCGGCCGGCAAGCCGGTACGGATCCCACAGATCGCCCAGCGCAATCGGCGTCGCCAGGGTCACATGGATGATCTGGTTCGGCGGCGGCGGCGGCACGTGGATGCACGCGCCATAGAACGGTACGAACAGCAGTTCATCGACCAGGCCGGCATCGTTGGTGCCGAGCGGCACCACGTAGCCATCCAGGTCCACCGCGCGCCCGTCGACAGCGTCGACCACGCGCGAGGAGCCGAACTGCTTGGCGCGGTCCGGGCTGGAATGGTCGATCTCCAGCCCCGGTGGCGTGCCCGAGCCGGTGTCGTCGATCAGGCCGCCCACGCCCTCCATGCCATTGCGTGACAGGCCAATCTGCGGGGGTGGGCGCTGGTAGGTCACTTCGTCGGGCCGCAACGCGTCCCAACGGTCGATGGGGGCTTCGGCCGTGGCGGAGGGCGTCGGCTTGTCCTGTGGCCCGACCACCAAGGCATCGCCGCCCGGCGCCGTACAGCCTGCCAACCACAGGCATCCCAACGTCAGCAACAGGTGACTACGGTTCATAGGGCCTCAGCTCTGCGTCACGCATGGTGTAGGCCGAACCGGCCAGATCGTCATCCAACCGTTCGGCGCGCAGGGTGCCCGCCAGGAAGAACGGCGAGTACATGTCCGGCATCTCGATCGGGCGCGGCAGCACCACGTGCACGATCTGGTTCGGTGGTGGTGGTGGCACGTGGATGCAGGCGCCGTAGTACGGCACGAACAGGAATTCGGTCAGCCGCCCGTCCTGCGCGTTGGCCAGTGGTACCACGTAGCCCGGCAGGCGCACCGGCCGCTGCAGGACCGTGTCCACCGTGCGGAAGGTGCCGAACTGCGGCATGCGCCGGTTGCCGTTGTGCTCGACCTCCGGGCCCTCGCCCCGCTCCAGTGCGGCCAGCTCGTCCTTCGGCATCATCTGCAACCAGTCCAGCTCCTGCTCCTGCTCCTGCTCCGCAGCGTCTGCAGGATCATCGCGGTCGACCACCGGCGAGGGCGGCAAGGCCTGCACGCCGGTATCCACCGGCCGCTCACAGGCGGCCAGTGCCAGCACCATCGGCAGCCACAGCATCCATCGCATGCTCAGCCTCCCGGTGAAAGGCCATCGGCCACGGTACGCCGGTAGGCCAGCCATGCCGGCACCAGCCCCGCTACCGCGCTGATCAGCAGCACGCCCGCAACCCATGCCAATTCGCGGCCATCCGGCCAGACATGGGTGATCGACAGGCCGAAGGTGGCCAGCACCCAGCCGCGCCCGGCAGTGCTGGCGGCCACCAGCAGCGACAGGGCCAGCACGCAGGCCACCGCACTGGTCGCCACCGCTTCCACCACCAGCAGGCCGGCGATGTAGCCCGGTCGCGCGCCGGTGGCACGCAGGATGGCCATCTCACGCCGCCGCTCCTGCAGGGTCGAGACCAGCAGCGCCACCAGCGAGACCATGCCCAGCAGCACCACCATTGCACTGATCAGCTGCAACGCCCGCTCGGCGGTGCCCAGTGACTGCCACAGCTGTTGCAGCGTAACGCCGGGCAGGATCGCCAGCATCGCCTCGTCCGGATACTCGTTGATCCTGCGCTGTACTGAGAACGTGGCGATGCGCGAGTTCAGGCCGAGCATGAAGGCAGTGATGCTGGTCGGGGTCAGGTCCAGGTGGCGCGCCTGCTCGGCACTGACGCTCTGGCTGCGCAGCTGCACGCCCGATCGCCAGTCGACATGGATCGCCTCGATGGCCGGTAGCGAGACCAGCAGCGACGAATCCACCGGCGTGCCGGTGCGCTGCAGGATGCCTGTAACGCGGAACGGCTTGTCGGCATGCGTGGCCAGGGTCACCGCGCCGGTGCCGTGCGCCAGCACGATCTGGTCACCGAGGCCGACCTTCTGCGCGCGAGCCACTTCTGCGCCGATTACCGCGTCATACAGATCATCGAAGGGCCGCCCCTGTGCAAAGGCCAGCGCGTGACCGGAACCATAGCGATAGTGTTCAAAGTAGCCGCCAGTGGTACCCACTACCCGGTAACCACGCCAGGAATCGCCCAGCGACAACGGCACCGCCCACTTCACCTGCGGCAGCGCGGACAGTTCCTGGAATGACTGCCAGGACACGTTGTTGGTTGGATCGCCGACATGGAACACCGAGTACAGCAGCAAGTTCACCGGTCCCGAGCGCGCACCGACGATCAGATCGGTGCCCGATACGGTGCTGGCGAACCCCTCGTGCGCCTGCGTGCGTACACGCTCGACGCCCAGCAGCAGCACCACGCTGAGAGTGATGACCATAACGGTCAGGCCCACGCTCAACGCGCGGCTGCGCAGGCTGGCCCAGGCAAGCTCAAGCATGGCCGGCACCTGCCAGGTTGATCTCGGACAATGCAATCGTGCGGTCGAACAAGGGTTGCAGGCTGTCGTCATGACTGACCACCAGCACCGTCGTACCGGCCGCCTGGCATTGCGCGGACATCAGCTGCAGGAAGGCGGTGGCCGCATCGCGGTCCAGTGCCGAAGTTGGTTCGTCGGCCAGCAGCAACGCTGGCCGGCCGATCAGGGCGCGTGCCGCCGCCACGCGTTGTTGCTGGCCGACACTGAGCGTGCCCGCGCGCCGCTGCATCAACGCCGGGTCAAGCTGCAGGGCTGACAACAGGCGTGCGATCTCTGCATCCAGCGGCCCACTGATGCGCGCGCTGCGCAGGCGCGAGAAGCGCAGGCCCAATGCGATGTTGTCGCGCACAGTGAGGAACGGCAGCAGATTGAACTGCTGGAAGATCACGCCCAACTGGTCGGCACGGAAACGATCCCGCGCCGCACCTCCCATGTCCTGCAGTGCCTGGCCTGCCACCTCGACACGTCCCTTGCCGGGTAGCAGCACACCGGCCAGCAGACCCAGCAAGGTACTTTTGCCGCCACCGCTGATTCCGCGCAGCAGCACGCTGCTGCCCTGCTCGATCCACAACCGCGGGATGTCCAGCACCAGGCACATGCCGTAGCCGAACTGCACGTCTTCCAGAGCGATCACCGGTGCCGTGCTCACGGGACCAGCACCACGCGCAGGTTGTCCGGGGTCAGCACACTGCGGTTCTGGCCATGGGCCGTTGCGCTGTTGACGATGACTTCGTGCAGGCCCGGGAACAGTACGGGCAGGCGCACGACGATGGCGCGCAGCTCGGCAGGTTTGGCACAGTGGTACTGCAGCGTTGCGCTGAAACCCGCGTGCCGGTGCTGTCCCGGCGGCGGCGCGGCGGCCGTCGCGTCGAAGCCATCTGCATCGGCTTTACTTGTGGCCAGACGGCAGCCCGCGGCGGTGGGCAAAGTGACCCAGCTGCCGCCCTTCAGCAACGACGTCGCCCGTGCCAGCGCGGCCTGCTCGGCTGCATTGGCCGGCGGCCGCTCGTAATCGAGGATGCCTATGCCGGGGGCCTGAAGGGCGAATTCCAGGGTTTGCTGGCCAAGCGCAACATCGACGGTCGCCTGGCCATGCACGTGCGGTGCGTGCTGGCGGATGTCATGGGCCTGCGCGGCGCTGGCATCCAGCAGCAGGAATAGAGCAGCAGGAAGCTTCATGGGGGAGTCTCCAATTGTTACTATATAACATTATGGACCACATCCCCACGACGCCCGCAAGGGCCCTGGCCCAGCCGCCAACTTCGGCACGCTGGCACCCCCGCTTCGATCTTGCCGGTGCCTGGCTGTCCCTGGCCTGCGCCGCCCACTGCATCGCCCTGCCCCTGCTGCTGGCCTTCGTGCCGGCAGCGATGATGGCGCTGCGCTCGTTCCAGCACCCCGGCCATGGCGTAATGACGCTGCTGCTGATGATGTCGCGCTGGGAGTGGCTGTTCGCGCTGCTGGCCTCCTCGCTGGCCTTGGCGAGTACCTCGGCCGGGGTGCACCGGCATGGGCGCTGGCGGCCTGTGCAGCTGGCCTGCACCGGCGCCATCCTGCTGCTGTCGGCCTCCCTGTACCTGCCGCTGAAGGAATCGCTGCTCTGGCATGGCATGGCCACCGCTTGTGGTGGTGTGTTGTTGGCGGCAGCGCACATTGGCAATCGACGGGCGTTGCGTAACCGCCGGTAGTGCCGGCCGCTGGCCAGCGCCCCGAAAATGCCGGCCAGCGGCCGGCACTACCTATCATCAGAAGCGGTAGCCTAGTTCCGCGCCGAAGATGCGCGGGCTGTCGACCGGGCCGTAGTAGTTGCCATCACGCCCAAAAGCCAGATTGTCGAAGATCAGGCCGTTGATGCGACGCTTGTTGGTCAGGTTCTGCACGAATAGCCGTGCACTCCACGGCCCGGTTTCGTAGCCCAGCTGCGCACCCAGCACGGCGACGGCCGGCTGGAAGGCGCGGTTGCGCTCGTCAAGTGCGCTGGAGCCGGTGAACTGCGATTCCAGCCGCGCGTAAAGTCCAGACTCGAACTGGTAGCGTGCGGCCAGGTAGCCGGTGTAATGCGGCGTCAACTTGACCCGCTTGCCATCCAGGTTCTGGTCGACGGTGACCCACAGCTTGGTGTACTTCGCGTCGACGTAGCCCACATTCGCCATCAGCGTGAAGCCAGGCACTACTTCGAACACCCCCTCCAGTTCTGCACCCCGCGACCGGATCGAGGCGTCCGATCCCACGTAGTCCGACGAAATCGGGCGGCCGTTGGCATCGGTGGCCACCTGGATCTCCTGCCAGTTGTCCGAGGTGATGTGGAAAAGTGCCCCGCCGATGTGGCCACGACCGCCGGCCAGATTCATCTTGAACCCCAGCTCGTGGCTCCACATGCGTTCGGATTCGTAGCGCAGCACCTTGTCGTTGACCACGTCGCTCTGCGCTGCGGCCAGGTTGAAGCCACCTGGAATGTAGCCCTTGGCCGAGGCGGCATAGAACGACAGGTCGTCAGTGGCGTCGTAGCGCAGCGACACCCGCGGCAGCGTCGCCGTGAAGGTATGCGCCAGCGCGGCGTCGCGGTACAGGACGCGGCCACCGGCGCCCAGATCCAGCGCACCGGAACGCTGCTCGGTGGAACGCCGCGCCTGCTCATGGCGCAGGCCGGCACTGGCGGTCAGCTTGGGCTGCGCGGGGAAGGTGTAGCTGGCGGTAGCGAACACACTGTAGTCCTCGCCCTTCGAGGTCTGCCGCGGCGCCAGGTTGTAACTGTCCAGCCCACGCAGCGCCGGACCGACGAACGTGCCAAGGATCGAATCCTTGCTGTTGCGGTAGGTGGACACACCGGCCATCCAGGTCAGGGCCTGGTCACCGGGCGAACTGAAGCGCGCCTCGGCCGTCCACTCGCGCTTCCGGTCGTAGATGCGGCCTGCCAATGCTGGGCTCTGGGTCATGTCGAAGTCATAGCCGGCGGAGGTCACTTCCTCGCTACGCCAGGAGGCGGCCACGTCCAGCGTGCCGGCCTGCAGCTGCCATTGCGCGCTCAGGCCCGCAACCGACTCATCTTTTTCGGTGCGCTTGGGTGCGTCGTTGATGTAGGTGAAGTCACCGGCATGGCGGCCTCCGTTGAGCGACGTGCCGTAGGTGCGGTTGTACAGGCCGGTATCCAGCGGCAAGTACTCGTACTCGAACATGCCGGGCGCGCGGGTGCGCAGGTGATAGGCCAGCGCGTTCACCGAAACATAGTCGCTTGGCCGCCAGCGCAGCTTGCCCTGCAGGTAGCCTTCGCCCACCCTGCCGCGCGCACCGGACGGCGTGAGGTTCTTCAGGTAGGCGTCCTCATCCGAGCCCATGAACGCCACCGAGCCGGACAGGCTGCCCGTCTTGTTCAACGGCCCTGCCAGGAAGCCATCGAGAGCGGTGCCATTGCCGTTGCCGAACCAGGTGCTGCGCACATTGACCTCGCCCTCTCGCGCATCGGCCGGGCCGCGTGTGCGCACCAGCACCAGCCCCGACTCGCTGTTGGCACCGTACAGCGTGCCCTGCGGCCCGCGCAGCACTTCCACCGACTCGACCTGGTTGAGCACCGCGTTGCTCAGTTCACGGAACGGGATGCCATCGATGTAGACCGAGGCACGATTGACCAGGAAAGGATTGGATTCGATGCCACGGATGGAAATGAACATGTTGCTGAGCTGGCCCATCGCATTGAACTTCACGTTCGGCGCCAGCTTGTCCAGGTCACGGAACTCGGTGACCCCGGCCTCCTTCAGCGCCTGCCGGTCGAGCACCGTCACCGACAGGTCGCTCTTCAGGTAGGGGGTATCGCGCTTGGAGCCGGTGACCCGGACGCCGTCGAGGGTGGCCGGGGCGGCCTGCTGGGCCAGCACGGGCATTGCGGGAATGAGCAGAGATGCCGCAACGAGCGCGGCGGCAGGCGTGGACGACTTCAACGGGGAGACCTCGACGGATGGACTGGAGGACGCGCGGGCGGCGGCAGCACGGGACACGAGTGTTATGATGTAACACCCGCGCCGTGCTGCCACTCCATTCCGGGCGGCACTGCTCCATTCCCGGATCCGTGATGCCAACCCTCGCCGACCAGCTGTTGCAGGAAGCCGGCCCGAAGCCCCCTGCGGTTCACGCCAGCAATGAGGGCGCGGTGGTGCTGCTGCGCCACCGCTTCGACGCAGGTGAAGGTGAGATGGGGCATCCGCACCAGCTTCGCCTGGGCATGGCCGTGGGCGGCGGCGGGCGACTGCAGCAGCACACCCTCAACGGTCTTCTGCAGGCATCCTGGCGACCTGGCCAGTTCAACCTGGTGCTGCCCGCAGACACCGGCACCTATGTCAGCCCGTCAGTGGATCTGATCGGGATCGCCATCGATACCCGCATGCTGCCGCACAACGTGCAGACGCTGCATCACCTGCAGCCGCTGGCTGCACGGCTGCACCGCGATCCGGTGGTGTCCGCGGTGCTGACCGCGTTGTGGTGCAGCACGCAGGCCGATGCCTGCCCGGCTTCCTTGAGCATGGCGCGCAGGTGCTGCTGCACCGCCTGCGCCAGCTTGCCGGCCAACCTCGCGAGGCACGCGGCACCACGTCCGCGCTGTCGGCACGACGGCTGCGACAACTGGAGGCCTACATCGACGCGCAGCACGGTCGGGCGCTGACGGTCCCACAGCTGGCTGCTGCAGTGCAGATGGAGGCCGCAACGTTCAGTCGGGCGCTACGCGCGGCCACAGGCCTGCCACCCTACGCGTTCCTCACCCAGCGCCGCATGCACTGGGCGCGCACCGAACTCGCGCAGGGCCGCCGTGTCACCGATGTTGCCTTGGCCAGCGGGTATGCCAATCCCAGCAAATTCAGCGCGGCATTCCGCCGCGTGCTCGGCTGTTCGCCGTCTGCATGGATCGCGCAGTCACGTACCCGGTAGTGCCGGCCGCGGGCCGGCAGCCAACGAACATTACAAGGCGGTAATGTCCGCGTCAGGGCAGCGAAAGGCGCCACTCTTCACCCTGAGAGCCAGTTCTCCCACAGGTGTCCCGCGCATGACCCGTTTCCCGATCCGCTCCGTTTCCCTTGTTCTTCTCCTGTCCGGCCTCGCGGCTGCGCCGCTGGCGCTGGCCCATCCCAGCCTGGTGAGTTCGACGCCTGCCGCCGACGCCACCGTAGCCCCGGCGACCGAGATCACGCTGCGGTTCAGTGAGAAGGTGATGCCGCGTGCCACCCGCATCGAACTGAGCATGGACCATGGCCGCATGAAGATGGCCATGGCCACCACCGCACAGGACATTTCCGAAGATGGCCACACGTTGCGCGCACGTTTCGCCAAGCCGCTGCCCGCAGGCAGCTACGCACTGCAATGGCGCGCGGTCGGCCAGGACACTCATCCGATTACCGGCAGCTACCGCTTCACCGTGAAGTAAGGCTGCCGTCGTGGCCGAGCTCTCACCGTATGCGTTGCGGCTGGCGTTGTACCTGGTGCTGATGCTGCTGTTCGGGCGGCTGCTGTTCGTCCGCCCCGGGCTGCCACGCGGCATCTCGCTGGCACTCGCCGTGGTTGCGCTGATCCTGGTCGTCACCGATGCGGCCAGCCGATTGTCCGGCGTGCTTGGCATATCACCGTTCGACATCGATGGCGAGACGGCGCGCTGGTTTCTTACCGGTACGCCGGTGGGTGAGGCGGGGCTGCTGCGCATCCTGGCCCTGCTGGCAATGCTGCCGCTGCTGGCAGTCAAACGCCCGGTGCAGGGCCTGCGCCGTCTGGCGCTGCTGGCATTCTCGGCGGCGACCCTGGCCAGCCTCGCCTGGAATGGCCACGCCGCTGCTGGCGATGGGCTCGCTGGCAGGCTGCGTCTTGCTACCGGCATCGTCCACCTGTTGGCCGCCGGCGCCTGGGTCGGTGCGATCGCCGCCCTCCTGCAGCTGGCACTGCGCCGCCAGGGCCTGCGCCTGCGCGAACGCACCTACGAGTTGTGGCAGGCCGCGCACAGCTTCGCCGTGCCGGGCACGATCATCGTCGCCCTGCTGGCGATGACCGGCACCTATACCTATGTCGATCTCGGCGGTTCCATACAGACCCTGACCGGCGCCGCACATGGGCGTTGGCTGCTGCTCAAGCTGGCGCTGGTGGGCGGCATGCTGGGGCTTGCCGCGCTGCATCGCTGGCGGCTGGTGCCAGCGCTGGCCAGCTCCATCCGCGGCGGCTGGCAACTGAGGCCGCTGCGCTCACTTCGCCACAGCCTGGCCTGCGAATCGGTGCTGGCCGTGCTGGTGCTGGCCTGCGTAGCGGTGCTCGGCACGCTGGACCCATTGGCATGATTCATCCGTTCCAGCACGGGCCCAAGCTGCGATGATGGGCACACCATGAAACTGCTGATCGTCGAAGACGAACCCAAGACCGGCAACTACCTGCGCCAGGGCCTGATCGAGGCCGGCTACGTGGTCGATCTCGCCTGCAACGGCGTCGACGGGCTGCACCTGGCCGGCAGCGGCGAGTACCAGCTGGTCATCCTCGACGTGATGCTGCCCGGCCTGGATGGCTGGAACGTGCTGTCGCGGCTGCGCGAGGCCGGATGGCAGGTGCCGGTGCTGTTCCTCACCGCGCGCAGCAGCATCGCCGACCGCGTGCAGGGCCTGGAGCTGGGCGCGGATGACTACCTGGCCAAGCCGTTCGCCTTCGCCGAGCTGCTGGCGCGCGTGCGCACCCTGCTGCGTCGTGGCCAGGCGCTGCCGCAGGCCGAACGCATCGTCATCGCCGACCTGGTGGTAGACACCCTGCGCCGCCGGGTCGAACGCGGCGGCCAGCGCATCCCCCTCAGCCAGAAGGAATACACCCTGCTGGAACTGCTGGCGCGGCGGCGCGGCGAAGTGCTGCCGCGCTCGTTGATCGCCTCGCAGGTATGGGACATGAACTTCGACAGCGACACCAACGTGATCGACGTGGCGATCCGCCGCCTGCGCGCGAAGATCGACGATGACTTCGACGCCAAGCTGATCGTCACCGTGCGCGGCATGGGCTACGTGCTCGAGGCACCGGACGACGGCACTGTGAGCAACGGATGAGCCTGCGCCGCTCCATTGCGTTACGGCTGACGCTGCTGTTCGCCATCGTGGCCACGCTGGTGCTGGCCGCATTGGGCGTGGCGATCTATGTCAGCGCCCGCCACGACCTGGTGGCCCAGGACTTCAGCGAACTGGAGAACAAGGTAGCGTTGATCCGTGACCTGGCCGGCAACGGACCTGCATCCGCGCGCGGGCAGCGATTGGTGGAGGCACTGGGCCACCATCCGGATATCGCCTTCCACATTGTTGATGGGAGCGGCGCGGTGCTGTTTTCCACCGCACCGGCACTGCTGCGCGAGCATGCACGCAGCCAGCCGATCGACGCCGCGCCACGGCGGCACGACTGGATCCTCGCCGATGGCCGCTGCATGCATGCTCTGCACCTGCGCCAGACCCTGGCCGACGGCAGCCAGCTGGACACCCTGCTGGCCATCGATGACGACCGCCATGCCGATTTCCTGCAGCGCTTCCGCCATCTTCTTGCAATCGCCATCATTGGCGCCGCCGTGGCCAGCAGCCTGCTCGGCGGCTACGTGGTGCGGCGCACGCTGCGGCCGCTGCGCACGCTGGCCGATGAGGCCCGGCAGATCACCGCCGGCCGGCTGCAGCACCGGCTGAGTGCACGCAGTGCACCGGCCGAACTGGAACAGCTGGCGCAGACGCTCAACGGCATGCTGGCGCGCCTGCAGCAGGACTTCGCGCGGCTGACCGAGTTCTCCGGTGATCTCGCCCATGAACTGCGCACACCGATCACCAACATGCTGACCCAGGTGCAGGTGGTGCTTGCGCACCCGCGCAGCAATGAGGCCTATCGCGAGACGCTGGCGTCCTGCGCCGAGGAACTGCAGCAGCTGGCGCAGACCGTGGGTGACCTGCTGTACCTGGCGCAGGCCGAAGCGCCGGGTGCACTGCCCTCGCGCGAGCCAGTGGCGCTGGATGCGGTGGTGGATTCGCTGCTGGAGTTCTACGAGCTTCTGGCCGAGGACCGGCAGTTGACCCTGCGCCGCGAAGGTGTGGCGAGCGTGGAAGGCAACCGCTTGATGCTGCACCGGGCGATTGCCAACCTGCTGTCCAACGCGTTGAAGTACGCAGCCGTGGGCAGCGAAGTGCGGGTGCGGCTGGTCGAGGCCGATGGCGTGTGCGGGGTCAGCGTGCACAACCTTGGCACACCGATCGCCAGCGAGGCGCTGCCGCGCCTGTTCGATCGCTTCTACCGCGGCGAACGCGGCCGCCATGAAGGTGCCGGACTGGGCCTGGCGATCACCCGCGCGATTGCACAGGCGCACGGCGGCAGCGTGAGTGTTGCCTCAGATGACACCGGCACCATCTTCGAGCTGGTGCTGCCGAGCACCTCAGCCCGGTAGTGCCGGCCGCTGGACGGCAAACCCGGGCTGCTCAAACACCCCGGCCACCCAATCGATGAACACCCGCAAGCGCGGTGACGGCGTGCGGTTGCGTGGGTAGACCAGGCTCAGTGGACTCGGCGTCGGCGGCGTCTCGGGCAACAGCTCCACCAACTGCCCGCGCGCGATGTACGGGTCCATCCGGTAGCACGGCGCCTGGATGATACCGAGCCCCGCCAGCGCGGCACCAAGGAACGCGTCCGCACCGGACACTCGCACCCGCGCCGGCAGCGGCAGGTAACGCACCTGCCCGCCCTGCTGGAACTCCAGAGGAATCAGCTGGCCGGTGGCGCTGGAGCGGTAGCCGACCATCTGGTGGCCGTCCTGCAGCGATTCGATGGTATCGGGCAGGCCGTGCGCCTGCACATAGCCCGGCGAGGCCACCGTGACCTCGCGCAGCATGGTCAACCGTCGCGCCGCCAGATCGCTGTCGGCCAGCGTCCCCACCCGCAACGCCGCATCCACACCTTCACGCAGCAGGTCGACATAGCGGTCACCCTCGCTGACGTCCAGTTCGATCTCCGGGTAGCGCTGCAGGAATTCCGGCAGGTGCGGAAACAGCAGGTGCCGGCCCAGCGTGCCATGCACTTCGATACGCAACGGGCCGCGTGGCGGCGCGTCACGGAACGCAGCCTCGGCATCATCCATGTCGGCGATCAAGCGCAGGCAACGGCCATAGAAGGCCTCGCCTTCCAGCGTCGGCACCACCACCCGCGTGGTCCGGTGCAGCAGGCGCACGCCCAGCCGCTGTTCCAGCGCCTTGATCGCGTCGGTCACTGTGGCCCGCGGCAGGCCGAGATCCTCGGAGGCCCGGGTGAAGCTGCGACGCTCGACGATACGGACGAAAGCGCGCATGGCGGTGAAGCGATCCATTATTCGGCTATCCGGATGATGTTGACGAATCATGCACGATTATCCGGAACACCGTTGTGGCGAAGATGGCCCTGCGCCACTCCGGCGTGCCCTGCTGGAAGCCACCATGACCCTCTCCCCCGCCCGCTCTGTCGCCCTGGTCACCGGCGGCTCCCGTGGCATCGGCGCCGCCATCTCCCGCCGGCTCGCCGCAGATGGCCACGCGGTCGCGATCAACTATGCGGGCCGCCGCGACGACGCCGAAGCCTTGGCGGCCGAACTCAACGCGGCCGGTGCGCAGGCCATCGCGTTGCAGGCCGACGTGGTCGATTCACAGGCGGTCAACCAGCTGTTCGACGCCATCGAGGCCCGTTTCGGCGGCATCGACGTGGTGGTCAACAGCGCCGGCGTATTGCAGCTGGCGCCGCTGGCCGACACCGACGACGCATTGTTCGAGCGGGTGATCGGCATCAACCTCAAGGGCGCCTTCAACGTGCTGCGCGAAAGCGCGCGACGGGTGCGCGACGGTGGCCGGCTGATCACCTTGTCCACCAGCGTGGTCGGCATCAAGCTGGAGAACTACAGCGTGTACGCGGCCAGCAAGGCAGCGGTGGAGATAATAGGCGCGATCCTCAGCAAGGAGCTGCGCGGGCGCAACATCACCGTGAACGCAGTGGCCCCCGGCCCGACCGCCACCGACCTGTTCCTGGACGGCAAGTCACCTGAACTGATCGAGCGGCTGGCGAAGATGAGCCCCCTGGAGCGGCTGGGTACGCCGGAGGACATCGCCGGTGCGGTTGCGTTCCTGGCAGGCACCGATGGCGGGTGGATCAATGGCCAGGTGCTGCGCGCCAACGGCGGGATGGTGTGAAGACCCTTTCTCTGGCTATCCTCGCTCAAACGGACGAGAGCCACGCGCATGGGAAAGCCGGGCATCTGGTATTGGCTATGGATGATCACCCTCCTGATGGGAGGTCTGTTGGCCCTGGCGACGCTGGTACTGTGGACCCGGCTGCCTGGCGACGTTCGCAATCTGGCCATGGCGCTGACCTGGGGGCTGTGGGCACTGGCCACCGTCTGCTTCTTTCTGGGCGGCATCGTCGCTGGCTTTACGATCTGGGGCGTCAACCAACGGCAGGAAAGTCTGGCGTGCGGACAGGCCGCGAGTTTTCTGGCTCTGCCACATCACCACGACGATGCTGTGCGTCAGCTGCCTGGGCCTGCTGATCGTACCGATGATGATTGCCTGGCAGGGCGTGGCGTGGTGACGTAGCGCTGCTGTAGAGCCGAGCCCGTGCTCGGCTGCTCTTCGCGCAGAAGCCAGAAGCAGCCGAGCACGGGCTCGGCTCTACATTATCGTCAGCCCGTCCGGGCCTCGCGGCGCCGGTGTACCCAGTAGTACAGCGTAGGCAGCACCAGCAGGGTCAGCAACATCGCCGACAGCAGGCCGCCAATCACCACCACCGCCAGCGGCTTCTGGGTCTCGGCACCAATCGCATGCGAGGTCGCCATCGGCAGCAGGCCAAACATCGCCAGCAGTGCGGTCATCAGTACGGTGCGCAAGCGCTGCAGCGAGCCCTGCACGACCGACTGCAGCAGGTCCATGCCCTGCTCGCGCAGCTGCGCGAAGCGACTGAGCATCACCACCCCGTTCAGCACCGCTTGCCCGAACAATGCAATGAAACCGATCGCCGCCGACACCGACAGTGGAATGCCGGTCAACCACAGGGCGAGGATGCCGCCGATCATCGCCAGTGGCACGTTGGCCAGGATCAGCGCGGCGCTGCTGATGTCCTTGAAGGCATCGAACAGCAGCACGAAGATGATCAGCACCGACAGCGGGATCACCCAGCCCAGCCGCTTCATTGCACGTTGCTGGTTCTCGAACTCGCCGGACCACTCCAGCCGGTAGCCCTCCGGCAGCTGCACGCTGGCGTCCACGCGTCTACGCATGTCGGCCACCACGCTGCCCATGTCACGCCCGGCGATGAAGATGCTCACTGCCTTCACCCGCTGTGCATTCTCGCGCGAGATGTTGATCGCGCCGCTGGCCATGCGGAAGTCGGCCACGTCGGACAGCGTCACGGTGTGGCCATCGCCGATGCCCACCGGGACCGTGCGCAACCGTTGCAGGTCGCGGTCGGCGTCGTCCAGGCGCAGCGTGATCGGGAACTTGCGGTCGCCCTCCCAAAGTTCGCCGACCTGGCGCCCGCCCAGTGCGGTCTCGATCACCTCGTCGATGTCGCGCACATTGAGGCCATAGCGCGCGGCACGGTCGCGGTCGATCTCGATCTGCAGCTGCGGCAACGACCCGTCACGGTCAATGAAGGCGCTCTCCACGCCCTCCACACCACGCACCTGGCCCAGGATCGCCTGCGCCTGCTGATTCAGCACGTCCAGGTCCGAGCCGCTGACCTTGATCACCACCTGGCCCTTGATCTGCGAGATGCTCTCCAGGATGTTGTCGCGCACCGGCTGCGAGATCGAGAACTCCGGCCCCGGAATGCGCTGCTCCAGCGTGCGCTGCAGATCGCTCACCAGCTGCCGCTTGTCCACGCCCTTCGGCCACTCCTTCTCCGGCTTCAACGCCACCAATGCCTCGATCTGGTTGGCGCCCTTGGCGTCGGAGCCGTCTTCCGGGCGGCCCAGCTTGGCCACCACCGTCGACACCTGCGGGAAGGTGCCGACCAGCTCACGGATGCGCCGCGACTGCTGCTGGGCTTCGGCCAGGCTGGTGCTGGGGTCGAGCGTGGCGGTCAGCCAGATCGAGCCTTCGTCCAGCTCAGGCAGGAACTCCGAACCCAACCGGGTGCCCAATGCCAGCGTGCCGACCAGCAGCGCAACTGCAGTCAGTACCACCGCACGCGGGCGGGCCAATGCACGCTCCAGGATCGGCCGGTACCAGCCGGTCAGGCGGTCCATCAGCGGATTGCCGTCACGCATGCGGTCGCGCCGCAGCCACCAGTAGCAGAACAGCGGCACCACGGTCAGCGCCAGGATCAGCGCACCGATCAACGCCGAGGTCACCGAGTACGCCATCGGCGCGAACATGCGTCCTTCCTGCCGCTGCAGGGTGAAGATCGGGATGTGCGCGGCGATGATGATCAGCATCGAGAAGAACGTCGGGCGGCCCACTTCCGATGCCGCTGAAAGAATGGTCGAGAACCGCGTCTTCCGATCGGCCGCAGGTGGCAGCTTCGACAGTCGCGAGACGATGTGTTCGGTGACGATCACCGCGCCATCAATGATGATGCCGAAATCCATCGCACCCAACGAGAGCAAGTTCGCCGGCACACCCCACAGATGCAGGCCGAGGAAGGTCGACAGCAGGGCCAGCGGCATCATCGCCGCCACGATCAGCGCGGCCCGGGCGTTGTACAGGAACAGCCACAACACCAGGAACACCAGCACTGCGCCTTCCAGCAGGTTGCGGAAGACCGTCTTCAACGTGGTCGTGACCAGCCACGAGCGGTCGTAGAACGGCTCGATGCTGACCCCGGCCGGCAACTGGTTGGCCTCGATCTCGGCGATGCGCGCATGCAGGGCGTCGAGCACATCGGACGGGTTCTCGCCCTTGCGCATCAGGACCATGCCGAACACCGCATCGTCATTGTCGTCCTGGCCGACCAGGCCCTGGCGCGGCAGGCCGGTGTCGGCGATGCCGGCCAGGTCGCGCACCAGGATAGGCGTGCCCCCGCGCTGCGCCACCACCACGTTGCCGATGTCCGCCGGCGAACGCATCAGGCCCACGCCACGGATCAGGAACTGCTGCTGCCCACGCTCCACGTAGCCGCCGCCCGCATTCGAGCTGCCCTTCTCCAGCGCCTCGGCGAACTCACCGAGGCTTATGCCACGGTCACGCAGCTTGTCCAGGTCCGGCTTGACCTGGAAGGTGCGCGCGAAGCCACCGAAGCTGATCACATCGGCCACGCCCGGCACGGTGCGCAGGCTGCGTTCCATTGTCCATTCCTGCACGGTGCGCAGCTGGGTCGGCGTCATGTGCGGGCCTTTCAGCACATAACGGTAGATCTCACCTACCGCCGAGCTCATCGCCTCCAGTTCCGGCGTTACCCCTTCCGGCAGTTCCACGCCCTGCAGGCGTTCCAGCACCTGCTGGCGCGCGAAGTAGTCATCGGCCTTGTCGTCGAAGGTCAGGATGATCATCGACAGGCCGAACTGCGTATGCGAGAACACCCGCACCGAATGCGGGATACCGGACAACGCCACTTCCAGTGGCATCGTCACCTCGCGCTCGACCTCTTCGGCGGCACGGCCCGGGTGCAGCGACACCACTGTCACCTGGGTGTCGGACACATCCGGGAAGGCTTCCACCGGCAGCACGCGGAACGCGGCAATGCCAGCGCCGATGAACAGCAGCAGTGCCAGCATCACCATCAGCGGCTGGCGCAGGCAGTAGGCAATCAGGCGATCGATCATGGGGCGGCGTGCCCCGTGCCGCTGCTGGCGGCGGCAGGCGCGCTGTCCGCCAGCTGCTGCAGCAGCAGGCCGCCCTCGACCACCACCCTGGCGCCTGCGGCCAGGCCTTCACGGACCCACAGCCGGCCATCGCCCAGTTCCTCGGGATGCACCGCGTGACGCACGAAGCGGCCCTTGCCCTCCTCCACGAACACCACCTGCTTGCCGTCGATCAACAACACGGCCGCATCGGGCAGCGAGACACCTCCCTCGGCCGGCAACGCCACCTGGGCGCGCACGTACTGCCCCGCCTTGAAACCGCGTGCGCGGTTGTCCAGCTCGGCGCGCGCCTGCACCACACGACGTTCGCTGTCGACGAAGTCATCCACGTGCTGCAGGGTCGCCTGCAGCGGCTGTCCATCGGCCCCGGAAACGCTCACCTGCATGCCCGCCTTCAAGCGTCCGGCCAGGCTCTCCGGTACATCCAGCAGCAACCACAGGCGGTCCGGATCGCCAATCACCGCCAACGGCTGTTCGCTGTCGGGGCTGACTGTCATGCCCGGGCTCATCCGCCGCTCCACCAGCACGCCATCGATCGGCGCGCGCAGCGGCAGGCGCTGGTCGACGTGCGGGCCATTGCCATACGCCTTGGCGAAGGCGGTCGCACGCGCGTGATCGGCCTGGCTGCCGGCGAAATTGGCCTCGGCCTCGTCCAGTTCGCGGCCCGACGCCACACCTGCCGCATGCAACTCGCGGGTGCGCTCCAGCTCCTTGCGCGCCTGCTGCAGCTCGGCACGGCCGCGCACGCCCTCCGCCTGGGCCTGGCCGAATTCGGGTGAAGTGATCCAGGCGATCACCTGGCCCACCTTCACTTTCTGCCCCGGCTGTGCCTCGATGCGCGCCACCTGCCCCGCCAACGGCGTACGCAGCGCGCTGGAGCGCGTCTCGTCCCAGACCACCCGGCCCGGCAGCTGCAGGCTGGCGCTGGCGCTGGCGGTGACCGCCTCGCTGCGCAGCACGTCCAGCTGGCGGCTACCGGCAGGAAACTGGATCTGGCCGGCACTGACCTTCGGCGCGTCCTCGGTATAGGACGCCGGCTCGCGGCCGCAGCCACCCAGCAGAGCCAGCGCCAGCAAGGCCGGCAGCACGGCGTGTCGCGCCTGCGGCCGATAGGCGACGGTGGACTTCATCGGAACTCTCCTTCAGCAATGGATGTGGCCGCTTCCCAGCGCGCCAAAGCAATGGCATGGTCGGCACGCGCTTCAATCAACGCAGCCTCGAACTCGCGCCAGCTGCGGCGCGCATCCAGCAGATCGGTCAGGCTGGCGGCGCCGCGGCGGTAGGCCAGTTCAATGCCCTGCACCGCCTTGCGTGCGGCATCGGACTGCAGTCCTTCGTAGTCGCTGCGACGCTGCGCGGCGGACTGCGCGCTGGCCTGCAACTGGTCCAGTTCGGCGCGCGCTTCGCGCTGCAGCACCTGCAGCTCCAGCGCGGCACTGTCACGGTCGGCCTCGGCACGCTGGATCGCGCCGCGTGCACGTGACGGGCCGCCGAGCGGAATGGTCAATGACACACCCCAGGTGACGCCGCTGATGTCAGTCGGCTCGCGCTCGGCCTCCACGCCCAACTGGATGTCGCGGTGGCGCTCACTGCGCGCCAATGCCACACCGGCGTCCGCCGCAGCCAGGCGCGAACGTGCCGCGCGCAGGTCGGCACGCTGCTGAGGATCGAAAGTGCGCGCATCGGCCCTGTCCGCGGGATCTGGCCACGGATCATCGGCGCTGAGGTCATGGCTGTCGTCGCGGCCGAGCAGCAGGCCCAACGCATGCCGCGCGTCGCGCAGATCCAGTGCCGCCTCGCGCGCCGCGTCGGCTACCGCCAGGTCGTCCACCGCCAGCCGCGCGCGGTCGACCGGCGCCATCGCCCCGGTGGCAACCTGCTTGTCCGCCGCCGCCATCTGCTCGGCCGAGCTCTGGCGGTTGGCATCGGCAATCTGCGCCCGCTCCTGTGCGCCCTTCAGGCCGAAATAGGTTTCATGCAGCGCCACCTGCTGGCGGCGCCGCGCATCGAGCATCTCCAGCCCGGCCACTTCCAGCAGCGCATCGGCCTGGCGGATACGCAACGCACGCTTGCCACCGCGCTCCCAGGTCCAGCCCAGGCCCACGGTGCTGTCCACCCGCTTGTCCTGCCAGCGCCCAGGGCCGATGCCATGCTTGGGGCTGATCTTGCTGGTGCCGATCGACAACTCGGTGGACGGGCGCAACGCCGCCGTCTGCGCATCGCCCTGCACACCGCGCAGCTCCAGTGCCGCCGCATGCAGGTCCGGGTTGTGTGCTTCCATTGCGCGCTGCGCTTCCTGCAGGGACAGCGCCGAAGCGGTGGGCGCGCACAGAAGAGTGGCCAACACGGCCGCAAGACGAGGGGAGAAATTCATGCACGTCACGGTAAGGTGATGCACTTGCGCCAAACTTGCCCCAACCTTGCACGAAGCTTGCAATGCGAATCCTGCTGATCGAAGACGACGCCGCCCTGGCTGATGGACTGATCCGCGCCCTGCAGGGTGCCGGTCATCTGTGCGACCACCTTTCGCGGGGGCTGCACGCACCGGCAGCACTGGCCAGCGCGCCGTATGACGTGATGGTGCTCGACCTTTCATTGCCCGACGTGGATGGCCTGGACCTGCTCTCGCGCCTGCGCAACGACGGCGTCATCCTGCCGGTGCTGATCCTGACCGCACGCGATGGTGTGGAGGACCGCATCCTCGGCCTCGACCGCGGTGGCGACGACTACCTGGCCAAGCCCTTCGCCCTGGGAGAACTGGAAGCGCGCCTGCGTGCGCTGTCGCGCCGCCGCAGCGATGCACCGGCGCAGAAGCGCCTGGGCCGGTTGTGCTTCGACAGCATCCGCAATGAAGTGCAGGTGGACGGCCAGCGCATCGAGCTGACCGCGCGCGAGCTGTCGCTGGTCGAGGCACTGATGCAGCATCCCGGCCGCACGGTTACCAAGCAGCGCCTGTTCGACGCGCTGTACAGCTGGGACCACGAGGCCAACCTGTCGGTGATCGAAGTGCATGTCAGCCGCCTGCGCCGCAAACTGGAACACACCCACGCCGGCGTCGGCATCCGCATGCTGCGTGGGCTTGGATACCGGTTGGAGGCCGTGGGTGACTGAGCGCGTGCACAGCCTGCGTGGCCTGCTGCTGAGACGCCTGTGGCTGCCACTGCTGGTACTGCTGTTGTGCAGCGCAGTGGGTTCATTCGCCCTGGCGCGCTTCTACGCCGGCCAGGTCTACGACCGCTGGCTGCTGGATTCGGCGATGTCGTTGTCCGAGCTGGTGACGGTGCAGGACGGCCGTGCGTCCATCGAGATCACCCCGGCGGTGTCACGCATGTTCACTTGGGACACCGCCGACGAAGTGCATGGCGAGGTGGTCGACGCCGGGGGTGGGCGCCTGTATGGCGACCTGCCCGAGGCACTGCCACGCCCGTCGATGTCCGCCGGCAGCGACGACCCGGTCTACTATGATGCGCGGCTGCGTGGGCAGGCCGTGCGCATGGTCGAAGTGGTGGTCAGCGCCGGACCGGGCCATGACATCCGGCTGCGCGTGGCCGAGACACTGCGCAAGCGCCACCGGCTGGAGCGCAAGCTACTGCTGACCAGCGTTCCGTTCCAGGCTGCGATCCTGGCACTGGCGGCATGGCTGGCCTGGTCCGGTACAGGCGCTGCCGCACGCCATGCCAACCTGGTCGCGCGGAAGCTGGCCAGCCCGCGGCCGGATCCGCTGGCGCCGCTGGATCCGGCACAGGAAGCCCCGCGCGAACTGTGGCCGGCGGTGGAGGCCTACAACGCGCTGCTGCAGCGCCTGGACGCGATGCAGGATGCACAGCGGCGCTTCGTCAGCAATGCCGCGCACCAGCTGCGCACGCCGCTGGCAGCGATGCAGGTGGAGCTGGAAAGTTCATTGCGCCAGCACGATCCGCAGGCCCAGCAACTGGCGCTGTCCGGCACGCTGGCCGGGCTGGCGCGGCTGCAGCACCTGGTCAACCAGCTGCTGATGCTCAGCCGATCGGAAGATCCACATGGCAGTGCACTGCCGCTGCAGCCGTTGGATCTGGCCGCGCTGGCGCGTGGCGTGGTCGAACGCTACGCCGACCGTGCGTTGGTTGCGGGCGTGGACCTGGGTTACGACGGGCCCGACGACGGCGTGTCGATACAGGGCGATCCGCAGCTGTTGCGCGAGGCATTGGGCAACCTGCTGGACAACGCGTTGCGCTATGGCGCCTCACGCGGTGTGATCACCCTCGGCGTTCGGCAGGAGGCCGGCGGCGTCCACGTATGGGTGGACGATGATGGCGCAGGCATCGCCGAAGCCGAACGCGCGCGCGTCACGGAACGCTTCTACCGGGCGAGCAGCGAGGGCGATGGCTGCGGCCTGGGACTGGCAATCGTGGCCGAGATCGCGCAGCGGCACGGTGCGATGTTGAAGATCGAAACGGCGCCGCTCGGTGGCGCGCGGGTGGGGGTGCGGTTCCGTTGACCTTTGTCGAATTGCCCTTGTAGAGCCGAGCCCATGCTCGGCTCAGGCACCGTGCCAAAAGCAGCAGAGCATGGGCTCGGCTCTACAGGTATCAGGTCACCCGTGAAGCGTGCCAACCAAGGTTGGCACCTACCAGGATCGCATCACCGGCTCATCGAGTACGGCGCCTGCGCGCCCTGCCCCGGCCAATCCTTGTTCGGCTCGGCCTGCATGGTGAAACGCAGCTCGCCACCTGCCAGGATCTCGTCATGGCGCAGGAAGGTGCGCTGCAGCGGCTTGCCGTTGAGACTCACGTTGCCCACATAGGTGTGCTTGTCATCCAACCCATCGGCCACGATGGTGAACGTCTTGCCGTTCGGCAGGCGCATCGCGGTCTTCGGCAGGAACGGGCGGCCGAGGATGTACTCGCCCGAGCCCGGCGCCACCGGATAGAAGCCCAACGCGGTGAACACGTACCACGCCGACATCTGGCCGACGTCATCGTTGCCGGCCAGGCCATCCGGACGATCAGCGTACTGGGTGTCCATGATCTGCTTCAGGCGCGCCTGGGTGCGCCACGGCTGGCCGGCGTACGAGTACAGGTAGGCCACATGGTGACTGGGTTCGTTGCCATGCGCATACCAGCCGATCAGGCCGGTGATGTCTTCCATGTGCTCGAAGATGGACGGATCCACCTTGGCGTTGAACACTTCGTCCAGGCGCGCGAGCAGCTTGTCGCTGCCACCGTGCGCTGCCGCCAGGCCGGCGACGTCCTGCGGCACGTACCACGAATACTGCCAGGCGTTGCCCTCGGTGTAGTCGGTGCCATAGCCGCTGGCGCTGGGGTCGAACGGGGTGCGGAAGCTGCCATCGCGCTTTCGTGCGCGCATGAAGCCGGTGTCCTTGTCGAAGGCGTTGCGCCAGTTGCCGGCACGCTTGTCGAAGGTCGTCGCGATATCGGTCTTGCCCATCGCCTGCGCCATGCGCGCGATGGTCCAGTCATCGAAGGCGTATTCCAGCGTCTTGCTGGCGGCCTCGCCTTCCTCGTCGATGGGCACGTAACCCAGCTCGCGGTACTGCGCGATGCCGTCATACGGGCCGTAATTCGCGGTCTCGACCATTGCCTTCAGCGCCTTGTCGGCATCGAAGCCACGGATGCCCTTCACGTAGGCATCGGCGATCACCGGCACCGCGTGGTAGCCGATCATGCACCAGTCTTCCAGGCCATGGAACGACCACACCGGCAGCATGCCGTAGGGGCTGTGCTCATGGTGGGCCAGCATCGAATTGATGAAGTCGCTGTTGCGCTTTTCCGGCTGCACCAGGGTCAGCAGCGGATGCAGGGCGCGGTAGGTGTCCCACAGCGAGAAGGTGGAATAGTTGGTGTAATCCGTGGCCTGATGCACGGCATTGTCCGAGCCGCGGTACTGGCCATCGGCATCCATGAACAGCGTCGGCCCCAGCATCGTGTGGTACAGCGCGGTATAGGCACTGCGGCGGGCGTGTTCCGGGGCGTCGATATCAAGCACCGACAGCGCCTGCGTCCATTCCTGTTTCGCCTGCGCACGCACGCGATCGAAATCGAAGTCGGCCACTTCCGCGTCGAGGTTGGCAATGGCGCCGGCTTCGCTGACGGGCGAGATCGCCACCTTGACCACCAGCGGTGCATCCAGCTTGCCGAATGCGAAGGTACCGACCAGCTGGCGGCCCTCGATCTGTGCGCGCTGCGCTGGATCCTTCTCGCCCGGCGGCGGGAAGCCCTTGTAGACGATGTCCCGCTCGGTGTTGTGCAGCTCATGCCCGGCCAGCGGACGCGAGAAACGCATCGCGAAGTACAGCTGGCGACCCGGCGCCCAGCCGCGTGTCTCTCGGAAACCGGTCACGGTGCCATCGGCGCGCACCCGCACCCGCGACCACAGTACCTTGCCTGGGTAGTCGTACATGCTGGTACGCATGTCCAGCAGCACCTTGGCGTCGGTGCCCTTGGGGAACGCGTAGCGATGCACGCCCACGCGCGCACTGGTAGTCAGCTCGGCGCGCACCTTGTAATCGTCCAAGGTGACGGCGTAGTAGCCCGGCTCAGCCTTCTCGTCATCGTGGCGGAAGCGCGACGCGAAACCGCTACGCGGCTTTTCCGGATCACCGCGCTCCAGGCCGGGATTGCCGGTGAACGGCATCAGCAGGATGTCGCCGAGGTCCGAATGGCCAGTGCCGGAAAAATGCGTGTGCGAGAAGCCGACGATGCTGCGGTCGTCGTAGCGATAGCCGGCTGCCCAGCCATAGGCCTTTTCGCGTGGCTGGATGCGTGTGTCCGGGCTGAGCTGGACCATGCCGAACGGCACCGTGGCACCCGGGTAAGTGTGGCCTTCACCACCCGTACCAATGAACGGGTCGACCGAGGCATAGGCCTTGTCGGCGGCGGTTCTGGCAGGCGCGGCCGAAACCAGGCCGGAAGCGAACATCGCCGTGGCGGCGACAGCGATCAGGAGACGACGGTCCAGCGTGGGCATCGGCATTTGGATCGATTCAGGTGATAGCCGGATCCTAGCACCGGGCCTGCCACGCCGCATGCTGCAGTGCGACTGCCCGGCTTCCCACGCCCGGTTCAATCTTCAACCGGGAAGCGCGCTCTGCAACGACATGAGATCCGCGCTGTCCAGCGGCCTTACCACCCGCGCGATCTCTTCTCCATCGCGCAGCAGCACCACCGTCGGCCACAGCTTTACCTTGAACGCTCGCCCCAACGGCCTTCCCTTGCCATCCTCGATCTTCCAATGCGGCAGATCGTTCGCTTCGACAAAGGCCTGCAACGCAGGCTGCGCCGCCTGGCAATGACCGCACCAGGGCGCACCGAACTCCAGCACCTGCCAGCCAGCCTGCGCCGCCACCTCCACAGAGGTGGGCTCGTTCGCAAGGTGATCACGCATGAACGGCATGAGCGCTACGCCGCCAGTGCCTTCTGGATGTCTTCCAACGGCGCGTTGGTCAGATCCTTGGCAATATCCCCTAGCAATCGCGCCTGGACCTCTTTATGCAGCAGCGGACGAATGCGACCCAGCGTGGTCGGGTCGGCGATCAACACCAGGTGCGCATAGCGGTTCTTCAAGGCATCTTCGTTGAGCTGTTCGGCCACCTGCTTGGCGAACGTCGCCTCGTTGAGCTGCGAGACCGACATGTCCTTCGGCACTGCACCCGCAGGCCCCTGCCCGGATACGCCCTGCTCGCTGATGTCCTGCAGGCGCAGTTCGCCTTCCTGCTTCAAGGTCAACTGGTGGTTGCTGCCCACGTTGGTGAACACCCGTGCCGAACCACCGTCGGCAACCACGATCAGGGTTCCTTCGGGAATCGTCCGCGCCATTGCATCCTCCATCAATCCGAAAAGTGGGTGTGCGCCCCACCTTATGCACGCCGATGTCACCAGAGCGCGTACAGGATGTGATCCCGTCATCGCAATCTGCAATCAGCGCTAAATTTGTCCGGCTGCCTGCCGCTATGGCCTCCATCATCGCGAGGAACCTCTGTGTACGCTGGCTCACTGTTCCACGTCTGCTTTGCCACCAGCCTGGCCATTGCCGGCTGTGCCGGTTGCATCCACCAGTTCCTGCAGGGCCAACCGTTCTTCGCCCTGGCCATCATGCTCTCGGTGCTCACCATGATCGGCGCCGCACTGGTCACGCGAAAACTGGCACTGCCGGGCGCCCTGGCGATGGCCTGCACGGTGTTCGGCTTGGTGGCGAAGTCGGCCTGAGCCTTCTGAACAGGCGAGGTGGAACACAGCGTGCAGATCAGCCTGCTTCGCTGCATGCTCACGCCGATGCCGTTATGATGAACGGATGATCGACACGACCCACTACGTGACGGGCGCACCTGTTACGTGGGAAGCACTGCCGACCGGCGCTTCGCTTGCCACGAATGCTCCCGCCCTGCATTTCCATCGCCTCGCGCTGGATCCCGGCGGATGACGCCCGCAGGCCCTCTGCTTGCACCCCTACGCTGATGTGATGTCCGACCGCTGACTGCGCGGCCGCTGTGATCCCGTTGTCGCGTCTCTGCCTCTGCGGCGGTGCTTCGCCGTGCGCGTGGCATTCCGCCTGCACACATTCCCCTATTCCATACCTACAAGGGAGCCCCTATGCAGGACACGCCCGATTCCCATGCCCACTTCGGCTGGTTCAAACGCCGCCGCCATCTGAAGGTCGATGAGATCACCGTCGTCGACAAGCCCATGCTCAAGCGCGCCGTGGGCGCCGCCGCACTCGGCAATGCCATGGAGTGGTTCGACTTCGGTGTCTACGGCTATCTGGCCGTCACCATCGGCCAGGTGTTCTTCCCGTCCAGCAACCCCACGGCACAGGTGATCGCTGCCTTCGCTACCTTCACCGTGGCATTCCTGGTGCGTCCACTCGGCGGCCTGGTGTTCGGCCCGCTCGGCGACCGTTATGGGCGCCAGAAAGTGCTGGCGTTCACCATGATCCTGATGGCGCTGGGCACGTTCTCGATCGGCTTGATTCCCGCCTACGAGCGCATCGGCATCTGGGCACCGGTGCTGTTGCTGCTGGCACGTGTGGTGCAGGGGTTCTCCACCGGCGGCGAGTACGGCGGTGCGGCCACCTTCATCGCCGAGTATTCCACCGACCGCAACCGCGGCCTGATGGGCAGCTGGCTGGAGTTCGGTACGCTGGGCGGCTACATCGCCGGCGCCGGAACCGTGACCGCGCTGCACATGCTGTTGAGCAGCGAACAGATGCTGGATTGGGGCTGGCGCATTCCATTCCTGGTGGCCGGCCCGCTGGGCCTGCTCGGCCTGTACATGCGCATGAAACTGGAGGAAACGCCGGCCTTCCGCGCCTTCGCCGAGGAAGCCGAGAAGCGCGAGCACGACCGGCCCGGGCTTGGCGCGCTGTTCCAGGTACATGGCCGCCAACTGCTGGTCTGCATGGGCCTGGTGCTGGTGTTCAACGTGACCGACTACATGCTGCTGACCTACATGCCCAGCTACCTCAGCGTCACCATGAACTACGCCGAGAGCAAGGGCCTGCTGCTGATCATCATCGTGATGCTGGTGATGATGCCGCTGAACATCGTCGGCGGGTTGTTCAGTGACAGGCTGGGCCGCCGCCCGATGATCATCGGTGCCTGCATCGCGCTGCTGGTGCTGGCCGTACCCTGCCTGCTGCTGATCGGCAGCGGCAACGACTGGCTGATCTTCCTCGGCCTGATGCTGCTGGGCCTGGCACTGGTGTGCTTCACCAGCTCGATGCCGTCCACGCTGCCGGCGCTGTTCTATACCCCGGTGCGCTACAGCGCACTGTCGATCGCCTTCAATGTGTCGGTGTCGCTGTTCGGTGGCACCACGCCACTGGTGACCGCATGGCTGGTGGAACGTACCGGCGATCCGCTGGTGCCGGCCTACTACCTGATGGGCGCGGCAGTGATCGGCCTGGTCACCATGCTGTTCGTGAAGGAGACCGCTGGCCTGCCGCTGCGCGGTTCACCGCCGGCGGTCGGCAGCGACAAGGAAGCCGCCGCACTGCTGAAGAGCGATGTGCCGGTGACGGTGGACCCGAGCCTGCCGCCACTGCCGGAGACTGCGGAGCCTGAGCAGGTAAAGCCGGCCTGAGGCTCAGCGAAGCCGGCGTTGTTGTACGGCCAAGCCCGCGCGCGGCTGCCTTTCGAGGGATCAGCCGAGCGTGGGCTCGGCTCTACAACGTACGCGCCCTCAATCGCGCGCAGCGTTCAACTCCATCGCACGCATCACGATGGGTTTGGCCCAGTCCGGCGTGTGCAGCAGCTCGGCCACCGAGACCGGGTACTGCAGCTGGCCGTGCGCCATCGCCAGCACCGGCAGCGGCTCGACGCAGCCGTCGGCGTCGGCGGGAGCGCTGTTGTCGTAGACATGCAGCTCGGCCAGGTGTGGCAGCAGTTCCAGCAGGTTCTCGCGTGCCGAATCGAAGCGGGCGTGGATCTTCTCCACCGGAATGTCATGGCCGCCGGCGGCCACCCGCGCTGCAACACGGGCAATGTGCAGGTCCACCGTGGCCAGGCCACAGAACCAGATCGCGACGTGATGGTGCTCGCAGGCCTCGCGCAGCAGGCGCGGAATGGTGTTGCCGCCCAGCGTGGTCTCGAAGGCGAAGTCCGTGCCATCGGCCATGGCCTGGCGCAGGCGGCGGGTGCCTTCCTGCCAAGCCTCGGCATTGGCGTCGGGCAGCGGCCAGCCCGCCTCTACCAGGCGGCGGGTGAACGAATCGGGGTTGAACCAGCCCAGCCCTTCGGCTTCCAGCCAGGTTCCCAGCAGCGAACTCTTGCCGGCGCCGTTGACGCCGGCCAGCACCAGGATCCGCCCCATCGGTCAGAGCGGACGGCCGAGGGTGACCTTGCGGCCGCGGCGGATCGGCTGGCCCAGCACCTTGCCCAGCCCCTCACCGCGCTGCAGGCCAGCCAGAGTCTGGTCGAATTCGCCGCGCAGGCGCAGCAGTTCTTCACTGCGCTCACCGGCATCGCTGCCGGCGGCCTTGGCCAGCAGCTCCTGGTAAGTGCGGATGTCCACGATCACCGCTTCGGGGTGGTTGTGGTTGGTGATGACCAGCGCCTGCTTCTCGCGCACGGTACGCATCAGGCTCGGCCAGCCCCGGGTCTTCACCGACGAGGCTGGGGCCTTCTCGAGGCCAGGCAGATCCAGCGGCAGGGTCATGGCACGGCTCCGGGTAGGGTGGATAATGGCCACTATACCCAATTTGGCCCAATTGGGGATAAATGGACCTTTACCTGCCGGAACCGTCCGCCGCTGCGCCCGGCGCATCGGTCTGCAGCAGACTGTCACGCTCGCGCAGCGGGAAGCGGATCCAGGCATCCAGGCCTTGTGGGCCAAAGCGCAGCTCGCCGCTGCCGGCCAGCTCGTACGGCACGCGCTGCTCGATCAGCGCCCGGCCAAGGCCACGCTGCCGGGGCAGCTCCCAGTCTTCCACGGCGGCATGGCGTTCACACCAGTGCAGCCCCAGCCACGGCTGCCCACCCTGCACCTGCAGGTGCCAGGTCACCTCGATCCGGCCATCCTCATGGGTCAGTGCACCATGCCGCAGGGCGTTGGTCGCCAATTCGTGGATCGCCAAGGACAGCACTTCGGCCGCCTTCGGCGGCAGCAGCACGTCCTCGCCCTGCAGGCGGTAGGCGGCCGCCGCCGGCGTCTGCGCCGCGATCTCCTCATCGATCATGCCACGCAGGCAGACCCCGGCATTGGCGCCACGGGTCAGCAGGCTCTGCGTGCGTGCCAGCGACATCAGTCGCCCGCACAACCGTTCGGCGTATTCATCCACACTGCTGACCGACTCGCGGGTCCGCCAGGCAATGGCATGGATGGTCGACATGATGTTGCGCACCCGGTGCTGCAGTTCAGCCAGCAACACCGACTGGCGCTCGGTGGCACGCTTGAGATCGTCGATGTCCACGGCGATGGCAAATACCCCGCTGACCTCGCCGTCGCCATCGCGCAGGGGCGCGGCCGCGACCCGGGTCCAGCGCGCGCGGCCATCGTCGTGCAGGTACTGGAACTCCAGCCCCGGCACAACGGTCTCACCGCGCATCGCACGGGCAATGGCGAAATCCTCCGGCCCGATGGCGCTACCGTCGGCATGCCAACCACGCCAGCGATGCAGGTTGGCCTCATCGGTGGAAGGCACCTTGCCGCTGGGCAGGTAGGCACGCATCTGGTCGTTGGACAGCAGCATGCGACCCTGCAGATCGACGATGCACAGGCCGACCGGCAGCATCCTGAAGGCCAGCTCCAGGCGTCGCTCGCTCTCGCGCCGCCGCAGTTCCTCGCGCTCGCGCGCGGCCAGCGCCAGATGCGCGGCGGTGGTCTCGAACATCGTCACCAGCACGCCGTTGATGCGCCCTTCCTCGCCACGGATCGGGCTGTAGGTGATGGTGAACCAGACGTCTTCCAGACGGCCACGCCGGACCAGCGGGTACAGCTTGTCTTCGAAGGTGAGCGTCTCGCCCTGCCAGACACGGGTATAGAGCGGGCCGTTGATGTGCCAGACCTCGGGCCAGCACTCGCGGGTCGGCTGGCCGAGCCCGCCGGGATGCTTGTCGGCCAGGATCTCGGCATAGCCATCGTTGTAGAGCTGCACCAGCTGCTCGCCCCACAGCACGATCATCGGGAAGCCATGGGCCAGCATCAGGTCGACGGTGGCGCGCAGGTGGGGCGGCCACTGCTCGCAGGCACCCAGTGGCGTGGATGACCAGTCATGGCGGGCAATGCGCGCCGCCATGCCATCGTGGCGCGCATGCAGGCGCGGTGCAGGTGGCATCCCGCCACGCAGCTTGGCGGCGTGGATGCCTTCAGGACGGCGCGACATGCCGCGCAATCAGGCGATGCCCGCAGAGACCTGCGGCGCCGCCACCAGCCCGGCCAGCTGCTGCACCAGGGTTTCGATGTGATAAGGCTTGGTACAGCGCGGCGCGCTGGCGAAGCGGCTGGGCAGGTTGTCGTCATAACCGGAGGTCAGCAGGAAGGGTGTACCCGCCTCGGCCAGCCGATCGGCCAGCGGATAGACCTGCTCACCGCCCAGGTTGATGTCCAGCAACGCCACATCGATGGGATGGGTATCGACCAGCTGCCCCAACGCCTGCAGGTCACCGGCAGGCCCCACCACCTGTGCGCCTTTCAGCTCCAGATAGTCGACCAGGAACATCGCGATGGCGAATTCATCCTCCGCCACCAGTACACGCAGCCCTTTCAGGCCCTCTGGTTTGTTGCCCGCTTCCAGCACGACAGGCGCTCCTCGATACACGCGGCCCACCTCCGCCGCAACGCCCGCAGGATGCGCGAACCGGGCTACAAGAGCGCGTGATGATGGATGAAGATCGCGGCCACGGCACGTTCACCACCGCGTTGCAACGGCGCGTTCAGAAGGCCCGTTCCCACTTCAGGCTGAGCAGGCTGCGGTCGTGGCTGTAAAGCCAGCCGACGTTGCTGTCGATGCGCGCGTAGCGAAGGCTCAGGCTGGGTACCAGCCCGACCACGGCCAAGCGCTCGCTGCGCACGACGGCGATCAGGTTCTGTTCGTCGTCCTGCCTGCGCGCCTCCAGCAACGGACTCCAGGTGTCGTAGTCGCGCTGGCGCAGCGACACGAATACGGTGGCCGTGGTGCCGCTCCACTGCCGTGCCGCGCCCAGCCGCAGGCCGCGCTGGCGGTAGCCGTTGGCCGGGTCGGCGGCGCTGCTGTCGGTCACATCCAGCCCGGCGAAGACCGTCCAGCGCGGATTGAGCGCGCGAAACCAGGTGGCATACACCGATGCCAGCTCGCCGTCGTAGTTGCTGGCCAGGCCCTGCTGGCGATAGCGCTGGCGCTTCCAGTCGGCCTCCAGCTTGAGCAGGCTGCGTGCATCCAGGGCGTACTGCCATTCCCCGTGCACGCCGCTGCCGCCCTGCAGCGCATGATTGCCCAGGCCCTGGTAGTCATAGCTGGAGGCGAGCAGCACGGTCTGCCGTGCACTACGCCAGCTGTAACCCGCCTGCACGTTGGCATTGAGCTCGTTGTAGGCACTGTGCCCGCGCCATCCCTGACCGAAGGCGAGACCGCGCACGTACAGCCCATGATGCCCGCCGAGCACCCAGCGCCGTTCCAGGCTGGCGTCGTAGTCGATGCCCACCGCGCGTTGGGCGTCGGGCAGTTTCCGTTCGATGATGCAGGTGTCGCCCACGCCGAACAGGCAGGTGCGACTGGCCGAGCTGCGGTTGATGTTGTCACTCCACGCCGGGCCGGCGGACAGCGCGCCTTTCCAGCGCTGGCGCGCCTGCAGGGCACTCAGGTAGCCCTCCACGCGCGCGCGGACGCCGGCCGTGGCCGGATCATCGGCATTGATGCCTGCAGCGATGGCCGTGAACAGCGCGGCCGCATCGCGATCGCGCTGATCTTCCGCATAGACACGTGCCAGCTCGAGGCGGGCCGGCAGGAAATCCGGCTGCGCCGCCAGCAGCGCTTCGTACTCCTTCGCCGCGCGACGATGGTCGCCTGCCACCCGCGCCAGCGCCCCCTGCGCATAGTGGCGCAGCAGGGGATCATGCCCCGGCAGTTCGATGTACTCCTCGAGGAACGCAGCGGCAGCCTGCCATTGCTGATGCTGCAGTGACAGGTAGAGGGCCTGGCCAAGATCATCGACGGTGCGCTCCACGCGCAGCGTCTGGCCGTCGATGGTGATGGTCGGCCGCTCCGACTCCGCCTGCTGCAGGCGCTGCTGGTCCTGCTGCTGGTGGCGCAGTTCGGTGCCCTGTTCAAGCACACGACGAAGATCGTCCTGCTGGGCGCGCACGTCGGTGGCAGCCAACAGCAGTACGACAAGGAAGATGGAATGGCGCATGGTCGATCCGTGGTGGTGCATGCAACGGGCCGAAGCAGGGACTGGCGGATCGCGGCTTGTCCCTGCCCTGCCCCGTCAGGGGCGTGGCGATCAGTTCTTGCTGCCGCCGAAGGCGGTGTCGTACTGGCTGTTGCCGGTGAAGGTGGCGATACCGGCCAGGGTGGCCGCGTTGGCGCCGAAGAACTGGCCCTGGGTGGTGCCGCTGACCGAGCCGTTCGCGGTGGCGGTGCCGGCGAACGAGGCGTTGGCGCTGTTGATGTTGGCGTTGACGTTGATCGACAGGCCGCCACCGCTCAGGCCACCGAGCAGGGTGCCATTGCCGAAGTTGGCGCGGAAGGTGCCCGACAGCAGGTTGCTGCCATTGAACTTGTTCAGGCCCGCGACGCTGTAGGTGGCCACACCGGCCGGCAGCGTGGTGCCGGCACGGTCACCGACGAAGTAGACCTGGCGGTTGTTGAAGCCACCAGCGGCGCCATCCTTGGACCACTCGCCGAACCACACATCGCCGCTGCCGACCTTGACGAAGTTGAAGTGGCCCATGCCGGAATGGCTGCCCGGGGTACCGGTGATCGGCATAGCCAGAGTGCGTACGGTGACACCATTGACGGTGGTCGGGGCCGAGTAGGCCGCAAGGCCCTGGAAATCGACCGGCTTGGCATTGGACACGGTGCCGACGCCGATACCGGCCTTGCCGGCCGAGTGCGGGCCGCCGTTGACTTCCGACGCACCCACCTTGACGTACAGCTGCGCATCGGTCGCCGGGCTGGCAGCGCCGACGATGTCGGCCGCCTGCGCGGTGCCGGCCAGGGCCAGCGCAGCGGCGACGGCCAACAGGGAACGGTTGATCATTTTCATGGTATTGCTCCTTGGGTTGAGGGAACTACGGGTACAACACGAAAAGGAACGGCGGCGGATCAGTTGCGCTGACCGCCGAAGGACGTATCGAACTGGCTGTTGCCGGCAAAGGTTGCGATGCCGGTCACGGCACTGGCACCGGCGCCGAAGAACTGGCCGCTGCTGGTACCGATGATCGAACCATTGGCGATGGCCGAACCGCTGAACGCACCGGTGGCGCGATCCAGCGTGGCGCTCGCGGCGAGCCTGTATCCGGTCCCGACCAAGCCGGCGGTGACGGTACCGGTATCGAAATTCGCCCGCAGTGCACCTTCCAGCACGCTGCTGCCATCAAAGCGGTTGATGCCAGTCAGGGTGTAGGTGACGACGCCTGCCGGCAGCGAAGTACCGGCACGGTCACCGACGAAGAACACCTGGCGGTGATTGAAGCCCGCCTGCGCGCCACTGGATGACCATTCACCGAACCAGACATCTGCATTGCCCACCTGCACGAAGCTGAAGTGGCCCACGCCAGCGGTGGCGAACGGCAGGCCTGCGTCCGGGCCCAGCGTGCGGACCGTGGTTGCGCCACGCACCACCGTGGTGGCGTAGGGCACCAGGCTGGCCACGTCCACTCGCGCCGCGTTGGCATACGGCCCCAACGAAATGCCTGCGCGACCGGAGCGGTGCGGACCGGCGTTGAGTGTCGATTCGCCAGCATTGATGTAATGGACACCGTCCTGGGCCGGGCTCTGCCCACCAGTGATGTCGGCAGCCATGACCGGCATGGAAGCCAGCAGGCCGATCGAAAGTACAAGGGTACGGTGCTGTTTCATCGGTGGTTCTCCCTGTCGAATGCGGACTCAGAAGCGCGCGGTGACGCCAAGCTTGATCGTGCGGCCCGGTGCAGGCAGCGTTGAGCGTGTTGCCGGGTCGACGTAATAGCGGTTGCCGAGATTGCTGCCGACCAGCTCGACGCTGGCGTGCTGGTTGAAGCGCCAGCGGGCGTAGGCATCCACCGTGGTGATGTTTCCCCAGGTGAAAGGCACGTTCTGCCAGAGCAGGCTGCTGCCCCCGGCGATCAGGCGGTCGCGGTAGGCCTGCAGGTCCGGATTGTCGTGCCGCTGGTAGTGCACGATGCGGCTGCCCAGCTCCAGGCGCTCATCGAACAGGCGGGTGCCGAGTGACCAGTTCACCGACAGCTTCGGCGTGGCCTGGGTCAACAGATAGCCGCTGACGAAGCCATCCTGGACGCAGTTGGGCACCCGCCCCTGGTCCGCATCCAGCCGTACCGCCGAGCTTTCATCGCAGACTTCGTTTTCAAGGATGCGGCTGATGCCCAGATCGGTGAAGAAGCGCCGGTTGTCGAAGCGCGCCTGCAGCTCGATGCCGCGGACAGTCTGCTTGTCGATGTTGTCGAACATGAAGTACGCATCACGCTCGATGACATTGCGGGTCTTGTGCACGTAATAAGCCAGCTTGACGTCGGCATCGGCGGTGTTGCCGAACAGCCCGGAAAGGTTGTGCACGTACCCCAGCTCGTAGTTGTAGGCATGCTCCGGCTTGAGTGGATACAGCGGATTGAGGCTGCTGGAGAACGCAATGGTGCTTTCGAACATGCTGGGAAAGCGCACCGCCTCGCTGTAGCGCAGATAGACACGAGCGGCCGGCGAGAAACGCACCGTCGCCGAGAACGTCGGCAACCAGGCGTGATCGCGGTGCCGTTCGTTGCGCCCGGCCACCGACTGCATCGCCCCGCCCCCGATCCTGCAGCGGATGTCGGTGCCGAGCACCATCGGCAGCAGCCCGGGGATGGCGGCGACCTGGCCGTTGAGGCAGGGATTGGTGGCACGGCTGTAGTTGCCGTTGGCATCGGGCAACCAGGGAATGCCGTGCTGGACCTCCCTGGGTGTCTCGTACTTGCGCAGCAGGTCGGCCAGCGACTGATCGACGATCCAGCCCATGCCGATGCTGTCCCAGAATTCCCGCTCGCTCTCGAGTGCGTCGATCTCGCCCTGCAGGCTGTCCGGCCGCGGCGGCAGTTCATTCACCCGGTACTGCGCTTCGCGCGGCACGATCGAGGTCGTCTGCAGTTCCGGGTGGGCCTGCAGGAAGTCGTCGAACGCCCAGTAACGGCTGTAACGCACGCCGGCATTGAGGGTCAGGAAGTCGACCGGACGCCATTCCAGAGTGAGGTAGCCCTCGCCCTCCTGGCGGCGGCCAGCGCGCGGGTACATGCGCCAGCCGTCGGACGGGCCGAAATACGGGTCACGCGAACCGAGCTTCTCGTATTGCCAGTTGCCGCCCACGGTCAGGTCCAGGGTCGAATGCAGGGCGAAGCGGTTGCTCAGGGTCAGGCCGGTCCGGTCGTTGCTCGCATTTGCCAGCGCGGTGTTGCGCAGAATCGGGCTGGCACCGGCATTCCAGTCCGGATTGCCCGGTGCGAAGTTCGGGAAGCCGCCCGCGGTGTAGGTATCGCTGTCCGTCTCGGTGCGCCACAGGTTGGCGTAGAGGTCCAGCCAGCGGCTGCCGGCCGGCTGGAAGCGGTACTCCAGGTTCCAGGCATCGGAGGCGACGCGGCTGAGCGGCCACTGGATACGGCCGTAATCCGGCGCGGACAGGATGCGCGAGGGCATGATCTCGCCGTAGTGCGACAGCGTGCGCCGCCACGTGGCCTTGAGCTGCTGGTCATCGTTGATCTGCCAGCTGCCCTTCAGCAGCCACGATTCCTGCTCGCTGGAGGTGTTGGGCACTTCATCGCCGGGCTTGAAGTAGCGCGCCAGCGTGGTGATGTAATCGATACCCTGGTACTCGAACTGCTCGCGCGGATCCTGGTCGTAGTAGCCACTGCCCTTGCTGCCGGAGAAGTAGTTGCCGCGCTTGCGCCAGGCGTAGGCGGCCATCAGGTCCACGGTGTCGCCGCGATAACCGAGCGCCAGGCGCCAGGCCTGGTCCTCGCCGTCGAAGGGGTTGTTACCGCTGCGCGACTTCACCGGCACCACCAGGGTGCGGTCGTCGTAGGGCGAGGCCGGCGACGCCTGCGGGAAGCCGGATACCGTGCGGTAGTCCTCGCCGGTGTGCAGGCGCGGCAGGCGCGGCGCCACCGCATTGCTGCTGCCTTCGATCTTCAGCTCCCCGCCGAAGCGCTCGCCGGCTGCAACGATGTCATCGAGGTCGATGGTCTTGATCACCAGCGCACCACCGATCCCACTATGCACATCGCGCACCAGCCCTGGCCCCTTGATGACCTGGATGCCACCAATCAGGTTGGGATCGATGTAGTTGCGGTTGCTGACACCGTTGTAGCCACGCCAGACCGTGAGCGCCTGCTCGCCACCGTCGATGCTGACCGGCACCCGCCCCGGCCCCTGGATGCCGCGGATGTTGATGTCCAGCGCGCCGCTGTTGCGTGCGTCGCCACTGAACACACCGACCAGATCCTTGACCACGTCGGCCGGATTGGAGCCGCGATAGCGCTCCACCCGGTCACGCCCCGAATACGCCGTGGTCAGGTCCAGCGCGAACACATCATCGTAGCCGCGCCGATCACGCGCCTCGCCCCCTTCCGACTGCAGGCGACCGGCCACGTCCAGTGTTTCGGTCACCCGCACCCCTTCCCCCTCACCCGCCTCCGCTGCGGCCCGCAGGCTCCAGGTACCGTCCATGCCGCGCTGTGCACGCACGCCACTCCCGCGCAGCAGCTGCTGCAGGGCCTGCATCTGGCTGTACTCACCGTTCACCGCACTCGAACGGCGGCCCTGCACCAGATCGCTGCGGAACACCACCTGCACGTCGGCCTGGCGGCCAAAGGCACGCACGGCGTCGGCCAAGGGCTGTTCCGGAATGGCGTACTGGCGCACCGGCGCGACGATCGCCGGTTGCGCCTGCACGGCAGGCACCCAGGCCAGCGGCAGCAGTGCGGTGGAGATGGCCAGGGCCAGGACGGTGGCGCGACGATGACAGGCGAATGCCGTGGACGGCATGGACAGGAACTCCTCAAGCGTGGCGGAACCACGGGCACATCCGGTGCCGGTGGCATGTCTGGCTTGAGGAGAAACGGTGTTTCGCTCTGGCTATACCTCTATAGACAGCAGGGCACAGCGAGTGCCCACGGTTTTTTCATGTTTTTTTCATCTGGCGGGCCGTGCGCTGCGCCGCAGGCACCTCACCACACCACCAGCGCGCCACCTGGCAAGCGCTGCACGCGCAGTCCCGCCTGTGCGACCACCGCGTCAATGGCGGTCTCCGGCTGCTGCAGGTGGAACAGGCCACTGACCCGTACGTCCGTGCTCTGCCCGCCCAGTACCCACACCGGAGCACGGCGGTAGCGCGCCAGATCGGCGATGGCCTGCGCGGCCGGCTGATCGTCGATCACTACCTCGCCACGCCGCCACGGCGCCACGGCATCCGGATCGGCCTGCCGCAGCGGCTGCAGCCAGCGACCGTCACGGAACACCCTTGCCTGCCCGGCATGCAGGCGCTGTACGCTGCCATCGCCGGGGCGCACATCCACTACGCCCTCACTGACCTGGGTTACGACCGTGGTGTCCTGCATCGACACGCTGAAGGCGGTGCCGATGTCACGGATCTGGCCACCGCCGGCCTCGACCTGGAACGGTCGCTGTTCATGCGCCACCTGGAACCAGGCCTGGCCGCGCAGCAGGCGCAGGCGCCGCTGCTGGCCATCGAACGCAACCGCCAGTGCGGTGCCCGCATCAAGTACCGCGGTGCTGCCGTCCTCCAGCTGCACCACGCGCGGTGCATCGCTGCTGCGCAGGTCACTGCGTGCCAGCAGCAGCGCGTGGGGCGCAGCGGCAACCATCAGGACCACCGCGGCAGCACTGGCCAGCAACCACGGCAGGCGCCGACGCGGCGCGATCGGGCGCAACCCTTGGCGATCAGCCGTCAACCCAGGCAGCGCGGCCAGCACCTCGGGCCCGGCGGCATCCAACCCTTGCCAGAAGGCCTGCTGCTGGCGCCATGCCAACGCGTGGCGGGGATTCGCCTGCAGCCAGCGCTGCAGGGTTCGTTGCTGGCGTTCCGGCAGCGGGCCTGCACTGCACCGGATCACCCAGCGCAACGCCTGCCTGGCCTGACGCGGCGAGGGTTCGGACGTGGTCATGGTTGTGGCCTGCCGCACCGCGAACGGGCGCGCTTTCCTGTTGTGACAACGGCGGGCGCGATCTGCCCACGGCAATCGCAGCTCATCGATGCATTCCCTGCTGGTGCTGCTGGATCAACAGCGCCGCGCGCAGCACATGCTTGCCGACCAGGCTCTTGGAAATACCCAGCCGGGCGGCGATCTCGCGCTCGCTCAGGCCCAGATACCGGTTGAGCACGAAGCATTCGCGTACCTGCGCTGGCAGCGCAAGGATGGTCTGGGTGATCTCGCGCAGTTGTGCCTGGTCCAGCGCCTGAGCCTCGCCGTCGAGGCCCGCCTCGGCCATGTCGGTGGCGTACTCGGCCATGGCGCGGCGTTCGCGGGCATCGGCCTGGCTGCGGTTGAGCGCGTGGTGATAGGCCATCCGGTACAGATAGCCGCGCGGCTCCAGGATGGGCGGGTCGCCGGGCACGCTGCTGGCCTTCAGGTACAGGTTCTGCAGGGTGTCCTCGGTACTGGCCGGGTCGAGATAGCGCGCGATGAAGCGAGACAACGCACGGCGCTCGCGAATCAGCAGCTCGACCAGCGCCAGGGCATTGGGAGACATAGGTGCCAAGGCCGGACCGGGGAATGATGGGCGTGATGGCGACGGTCCGAGCCGGGATTGTAGGCGTCCCGCCGCGATACCGCACCCCATTCAGCGAGGTCGCTACAGGCAGGACCTTCGGCCTATGAAGATCTTGTGAAGAGAATGCTATGTTATATCGTCACATTCGTAGCGACCCCTTCCCATGTCCCGTTCCGTCCCCGCCCGCCGCCTGTCCGGCGCGATCTTCCTTGCCTTGGCGCCCGCAGTGGCAGCGGCGGCAGACGCCCCTTCGCAGCTGGATCCGATCGTGGTGACCGCCACGGCCACCGATCGCCTGGCCAGCGACGCGCCCGCCTCCATCAGCGTGATCACCCGTGAGCAGATCCAGCTGCGGCCGGTGCTGGACCTAGCCGACGCACTACGCGGCAGCCCGGGCGTGACGGTGGCCGGGGTCGGCTTCGGTCGCCGCGGCATCCGCATCCGTGGCATGGACCCGGGCTATACGCTGGTGCTGCTGGACGGCCAGCGCGTCAGTGCGTCGGCCGATGCCATCGCCCACTCGGATTTCGATCTGGGCTGGCTGCCTGCTGCCGCGATCGAACGCATCGAGGTGGTACGCGGTCCGATGTCCTCGCTGTACGGCTCGGAGGCGCTGGGCGGCGTGGTCAACGTGATCAGCCGCCGCGCCACCGACGACTGGCAAGGCAACCTGGTCTACAACGCCGGCGTGGTTGGCGGTGACCGCGGTGGCAACACTGCCCAGGCCGGCTTCTACGCCGGTGGCGCACTGCTGCCCGGCACGCTGGGCCTGAGTGTGTTTGCCGAACACCGGCAGAAGGATGCCACCCGAGACCCCACCGACGACCGCCTGGACGAACAGGAGGGCCGCCGTGTCAATACCGGCCGCGCGGTACTGACCTGGACGCCGGATGCGCACCAGCGCATCGATCTTTCGCACCTGCAGGGCAGCGAGGAACGCCGCCGCCATGCGCTGCAGGCCGGCACCGCACCCTACGTGTACGAGACCATCGACGACATCCGTCGCCGCCAGACCACACTGAGCCACCAGGGCGAGTGGGACTGGGGGCAAACCCGGGTGAGCGCCTACCGTGCAACGCTGGACCGCGACAACCGTCGCGACCGCGGCGAGGCCTCGCGGCCGCAGCAGCTGACCGACCAGATCGTCGATGCGCGCGCCACCGTTGCGCTGGGTGCACGCCACCGCGTCAGCGTCGGTGGCGAATGGCGGCGCCAGGAACTTGATGATGCGGCCGGTGCGCGTAGTGGCCACCTGCAGTCCGACCAGAGCGCGGTGTTCGTGCAGGACGAGATCCAGGTGAGCGACGCACTCTCGCTGGTATTCGGCAGCCGCGGCGACCGCCATCCCGAGTTCGGCTGGCACCACAGCCCGCGCGCCTATGCGGTGTGGCACGCCACTGAAGCACTGACGATCAAGGGCGGCATCGGCAGCGGCTTCAAGGCGCCGAGCCTCAAGCAGCTGTCGCCGGAGTACTCCGCGGTGGGTGGCGGTGGGCGTTTCACCATTGTCGGCAATCCGCAGTTGAAGCCGGAGCTGAACACGAGTGCCGAACTGTCGGTCGCCTGGCAGCAGCAACGCTGGTCGCTGCAGGCCACCGCCTTCCAGAACGAGCTCAAGGACCTGATCCAGACCACCTGCGTGCGTGCCTGCGGTGTACGCGGCCGCGAACTGCGCAACTACACCAACGTGGCCCGTGCCCGCATCCGTGGCCTCGAGCTGGCCGGCACCGCACCGATCAGCGAGCATCTTTCCTTCGAGGCGAACTGGAGCTGGCTGGACCCGCGTGACCGCCAGACCGACCAATGGTTGCCAGAGCGTCCGCGCCGTAGCGGTGCAACTGCGCTGAACTGGCAGCGCGGACCGCTGCAGGCTGCGGTACGTGGCGAGTACATCGGCCCACAGCAGCAGGTGGCCGGCAGCAGCCAGGTGACCCTGCCCGACTACTGGCTGTGGTCGCTGGATGCGCGCTGGCGCGTGACTGCGGCGGTGAGCGTGGTGGCCGGCATCGACAACCTGGCCGACAAACGGCTGGACGAAACCGGCGCGTTGTACCCCTATCCGGAAACCGGCCGCTACGTGCATGCCGGCATCGAACTGGCGTTCTGACCATGCGCAGCGGGTGGATATGGCTGCTGCTCGGGTGGCTGATGCTTGCCGCATCGGCCCGTGCCGAGCCCGACCCCCTGCGGGTGGAGGTGGTCAGCAGCAGCTTCGTGCTGCCCGGCAGGATCGCCCGACTGGATGCACTGGGCGCGCCGGCAGGGGTGCGCTTCCAGCAGCGCGTGGTTGACCCGGCGGCAGCGCTGCCCGCTGGCTGGCCGGCGAGCGCCGACCTGGTGCTGCTGGATACGCCGCGACCGACCGATGTCGAACAGGTGATGGCGGTGGTTGATGGGCCCTTGCAGAACGGCAAGGTGCCGTGGCTGCGCGTGGGCGGCGGTGCACCGGCCTCCGGCCACCTGCCCGCCGAGGTGGCGCGCAGGATCGCCGGTTACTACGGCAACGGTGGCGAGGCCAACATCCGCACGCTGGCTGCCTACCTGCAGGCCTGGCGCAGCGGTGCCGGGACCGACGGACTGCCGCTGCCGCAGGTGCTGCCGGCCACCGGCTACAGCACGCGCGGCAGCCAGTGGCTGGACAGCCCGCAGGCCTTGCAGGCGCAGTGGCAACGCGACGATCAGGCGACGTGGCCAAAGGTGGCCGTGCTGATCTCCGGCAGCATGCTCAGTGGCATGCAGACCCAGGTGCTGGACGCACTGATCGAGGCCGGGCGCGCACGCAAAGTCGCGCTGTTCGGGGTCTGGTTCGATGCCGCCGCCGACGATGGCTTGAAGCAGGCGCTGCGCGGCATCGAGGTGGATGCGCTGGTCAATCTGACCCATCTGCAGAACGGCAGCGCGCGTGCCGCCGAATTCGCCACGATGGACGTGCCGGTGCTGCAGGCGCTGAACCATCGGCAAGGCGATGCGGATGACTGGCGCGCAGCGACCACCGGCATTCCGATGGCGACGCTGGCGACTTTCCTCGCTGTACCCGAAGCCTGGGGCGCCAGTGATCCGATCGTGGTCTCGGCCAATGCACGCGGTGAACTGCAGCCAATTCCCGAACAGATCGATGCGCTGGCCGCCAAGCTGCAGCGGTTGGCCGCGCTCCGCCACACGGCCGCGGCCGACAAGCGGCTGGCACTGCTATTCTGGAATGCGCCGGACGGCGAGCGCAACCTGTCCGCGTCGCATCTCAACGTACCGCGCAGCATCGAGACGCTGCTGCCACGGCTGGCACAGGCCGGGTATTCGACGCAGCCGGTGGATGAAAAGACCCTGATCGAGCAACTGCAGGCGCTGCTGAGGGGCTACTACCATCCTGAGCGGTTGGGCGCGCTGCTCGATGCGGGGCTGGCCGATACCCTGACGGTGGCCGACTACCGCCGCTGGCTGGCGTCCCTGCCCGCTTCGCGCCGCGACGAACTACGCGCACAATGGGGCGATCCTGCACACCACCCCGCGGTACGCCAGCGGCACGGACAGGCCGTATTCGTGCTGCCGCGCCTGCGCCTGGGCAACCTGCTGCTGATGCCGCAGCCGCCGCGCGCGGGCCGCGTTGGCGAGGCCACCCACGATACGGCGTCGGTGCCGAGCCACTACTACCTGGCGGCGTACCTGTACCTGCGCCAGCAGTGGAAGGCCGATGCGCTGATCCACTTCGGCACCCATGGCACGCAGGAATGGACCCCGGGCAAGGACCGCGGCCTGTGGGCCGCCGATTATCCGTGGCTGGCAGTGGGCGAACTGCCGGTGTTCTACCCCTACATCCAGGACAACGTGGGCGAGGCGATCCAGGCCAAGCGCCGTGGCCGTGCAGTGGTGGTCAGCCACCAGACCCCGCCGTTCGCGCCGTCCGGCCTGTACGACGAGCTGCGCGACCTGCACGCGGTGGTGCACGAACTGCAGCAGCTGGACCAGGGGCCGGTGCGTGATGCCACCGCCGCACGCCTGCGCGCACTGGCCACCGACAGCGGCATCGCCGCCGACCTCGGCTGGAGCGCGGTGGACATGCAGGCGCGCTTCGACAGCTTCCTGCCGGTGCTGCATGACCATCTGCATGAGCTGGCACGACGCAACCTGCCGCTGGGGCTGCATACCTTCGGCCAGCCGGCCTCGCCCGAGCACCGCCTGCTGATGGTGATGCAGCAGCTGGGGCCGGGCTATCTGAAAGCGCTGGGCGAAGATCCGATGGAGGCCACTGCGGTGGACTACCGGCAGATCCAGCAGGGCCCCGGCTATCGCACGCTGGCGCGCCATCTGCGCGACGGTGCGCCGATCGGCAGCGTCGCCAACCCGGATCTACGCGCAGCGCTGCAGCATGCCGTGCAACTGGATGCAGCTCTGGCCGATACACAGGAGATCGAATCACTGCTGCACGGCCTGGGAGGTGGCTTCGTGCAGCCCGGCGCCGGCGGCGATCCGATCCGCACGCCGGAGCTGCGCAGTGGCCGCAACCTGTTCGCGTTCGAGCCCGACCGCATTCCCACCCGTGCGGCATTCGACACCGGCGAGCTCGCCCTGCAGCAGCTGTTGCAGGCCTATCGTGATGATCACGAAGGGCAGCTGCCACGCAAGCTCGCCATCAGCCTGTGGTCGAGCGAGGCCATCCGCCATCTCGGCGTGCTGGAGGCGCAGGTACTGCACGCGCTGGGCCTGCGCCCACGCTGGGACAGTGGTGGCAGAGTGATCGCCCTGGATATCGTGCCCGACGCGGAACTGCAACGCCCGCGCATCGATGTGGTGATCCAGGCCACCAGCGTCTACCGCGACCAGTTCGATCCGTTCCTGCGACTGCTGGCTGGCGCCATCGAGCAGCTGGCGGCGATGCCGGCCTCGCCCGGCAACCCGGTTGCCGGCAATGCACTGGCCGTGCAGCAGCGCCTGCAGCGCGACGGTGTCCCTGCGGAGCGGGCGCAACGCCTGTCGCGCCTGCGCATCTTCAGCAACGCCCCCGGCGAGTACGGCAGCGGCCTCAACCATGCCGTGCTGGCGCGCGGCGGCACAGCGGGCAAGGCCGATGCGGCGCTGGCCAGCGGCTTCCTGGATCGCCTGCAGCACGGCTACGGCAGTGACGGCCAGGCGACCACCCTGCCCGGCGGCAACCTGTTCGCCGAACAGCTGCGCGGCGTGCAGGCGGCGGTGCTGTCGCGCTCCTCCAACACCCATGGCCTGCTCAGCACCGACCATCCCTTCGAGTATCTGGGCGGGCTGGCGCTGGCCGTGCGCCACCTCGACGGTGCCAGCCCGGCGCTTTACGTCTCCGACCTGCGCGAACCGGCACCGCGCACGCGCAGCACCGCACGCTTCCTCGCCGATGAGCTGCGCGCGCAGACGCTCAACCCGCAATGGATCGGTGCGATGCAGGCCGAAGGCTATGCCGGCACGCTGGAGGTACTGAAGAACGTCGACAACCTGTTCGGCTGGCAGGTAACCGCGCCAGACACGGTCCGTGCCGACCAGTGGCAGGCGGTGCATGACACCTTCGTGCGCGACAGCCGGCAACTGGGCCTGGCCCAGTGGTTCGAGCAGCACAACGCCAGCGCGCAGGTGCAGATGATCGAGCGCCTGCAGGAGGCGATCGCGCGCGGCTACTGGCGACCCGATGACCGCACCCGTGCGGAGCTGCAGGCGCGCCTGCAGCAGCTGCAGGCCTCGTCAGCGCCGGAACCGGCACCGACGCAGGCACCTCCCGGCTATGGGCTCGGCCGCGCGGCGGCCGCCACACCGGCACCCGATGCTGCCGCCACCGCCGCCCAACAACGCGCCACCGTCGATCCGGCCGCCACCCCAGCGCCCAAGGTGCGTGGCCAGGTGATGCGGCAAGTGCCGCCACCGGCGCCGCACTCGCCTGCCACGCACTGGGCACTCGCCGTGCTGCTGGCCCTGCTTGGCGCAGGCGCTGCCCTGCAGTCGCGGCGCAATGCACGGTGCGCCAGCCCTTCCCGTTCCCCCTCCACCACGGCTTCCGCATGAACGCGCTTGAATCCACGCTTTACGATCTCTCCCACCTGTTCCTGTCACCGGTCCTGCTGCTGATCCTGCTGTCGCTGGCCTATGCCTTCCTCAGCTTCGGCGCCTTCCTGTGGGAAGGGCTGCAGCGCCGGCGTGGCCGCCACCGGCCCGAGCTGCTGGCCTGGCAGGCCCGCCACGGTGGCAGCAGTGACGACCTGGAACTGCATATCCTCAAGCGCCTGGAAGGCCTGCGCATCGTCTCGCGCACTGCGCCGATGCTCGGCCTGGTCGCTACCATGATCCCGATGGGACCGGCGCTGCTGGCGTTGACCCGCAGCGACGCGCAAGGCGTGGGCGAGAACATGGTGGTGGCCTTCTCGTCGGTGATCCTGGCCCTGGTCGCCGCCAGCCTGACCTACCTGGTGCTGACCGTGCGCCGGCGCTGGCTGCTACAGGAACTGCGCATGTTCGAACGCCTGCAGGAGGTGCACTGATGCGCTTCCTGGATGACGACGAAGCCGACGACCCGATCCTGTCGGTGGTGAACCTGATCGACCTGTTCCTGGTGGTCACCGGCATCCTGATGATCGTGATCGTGCGCAATCCGCTCAATCCGTTCACCAGCCAGGACGTGACCGTGATCGAGAACCCCGGCCAGGCCAACATGCGCATCACCGTCAAGCAGGGTGAGGAACTGACCCGCTACCAGTCCACCGGCGAGATCGGCGAAGGCGGCGGGGTCAAGGCTGGCGTGACCTATCGGTTGCCGGATGGGCGCATGGTGTATGTGCCGGAGGGGGCTACCCCGGCCCGGTAGATCCACGCCCTGCGTGGAGGGCGGATCTACGGTTCCTCCAGCGCCTCGAAGCGTTCGGCGAGGTAGTCGATCAGCGCACGCACCGCAGGCAACAGGCCGCGTCGCGACGGGAACACTGCGTGCACGATGCCATGCTTTGGCGCCCACTCCGGCAGCACCGGCACCAGCGCACCGCTGGCCAGCTCGTCGCTGATCATCATCCGCGGCAGCATCAGCAGGCCCACCCCGGCCACCGCAGCGGTGCGCAGCGCGATCATGTCATCGCTGACCAGCCGGGGACGATGGTGCACACTCGCCTGCACGTCCTCCGGCCCGGTGTACTCCCATACATGCTGCTGGCTGGGCGATGCCAGATCCACCGTCGGCATCATCGCCAGATCAGCCGGCACCTGCGGCGTGCCCAGCCGCTGCAGCAGCGCCGGGCTGGCACTGGTGCACCAGACCCGGCGCGCCAGCACACGTACCACCAGGTCGCTGTCCTCCAGCGGCGGCGGCCGCACGCGGATCGCCACGTCCACACCCTCGCCCACCACATCGACGCGTCGGTTGGTGGCATCCAGCTGCACCGTCACCTGCGGGTGCAGGGCGAGGAAATCGGCCAGCATCGTGCCGATGCGCGCATGCAGGATCGCGATCGGGCATGCCAGGCGGATGGTGCCGCGCGGCTCGGCGCGTGACATCGCAATCGCTTCTTCGGCCGCTTCGGCCTCGACCAGCATTGCCTTGCAATGGCGGTAGTAGTCCTGGCCGACCTCGGTGACCGAGAAGCGCCGGGTCGAGCGCTGGATCAGGCGTACGCCCAACCGTTCCTCCAGCAGCGCGATACGCCGGCTCAGTTTCGACTTGGGCATGGCCAATGCCCGGCCGGCCTGCGAGAAGCCGCCGTGCTCGACCACCATGGCGAAGTAGAACAGGTCGTTGAGGTCACAACGGCGGATATCTGCGATGAACACGGGGCGATCTCCTGCGGCCCACGGCCTGCAACCATTGTTCACCAGATAGGACTATGACGGCAAATATTGGCGTCTACCGGGCCAATTGTCACGGCTATATCGTCTTCGCAACGAAGAACAGCGGCCGGCAGCCCCGGCCAGGAGATCGCCATGAAGCGTGTCACCGGTACCTACAGCGCCCCCCGCCCGCACTGGGTAGGCGACGGATTCCCCGCCCGCTCGATGTTTTCCTACAACACCCACGGCCAGCACCTGAGCCCGTTCCTGCTGCTGGACTATGCCGGCCCCTACACCTTCGCCCCCAGCGATACCCCGCGTGGCGTCGGCCAGCATCCGCATCGCGGATTCGAGACCGTCACCATTGTCTATGAGGGCGAGGTCGCCCACCGTGATTCGACCGGGGCCGGGGGCACCATCGGCCCGGGTGACGTGCAGTGGATGACCGCTGCCTCCGGCATCCTCCACGAGGAATTCCACGCGCCGGAATTCAGCAAGCGGGGCGGCACGCTGGACATGGTCCAGCTGTGGGTGAACCTGCCGGCGCGGGACAAGATGGGTGCGCCGGGCTACCAGACGCTGCTTGACGCACAGATCCCCTCGGTTGAACTGCCTGAAGGCACCGGCCGCGTACGTGTCATCGCCGGCCGCTTCGACGGCCACGCAGGCCCGGCGCGTACCCACACGCCGATGGATGTCTGGGACATCCGCCTGCGGCAGGGCCACCACGCCGAACTGCCGGTGGCCGATGGCCGCACGCTGGCGCTGGTGGTGCTGAAGGGCACGGTGCGGATCAACGGCGGCCAGCCGGTCGGCGAGGCACAGCTGGTCACCTTCGACCGCAGCGGTGAAGACGTGTTCGTCGACGCCGACAGTGACGCCACCGTGCTGCTGCTCAGCGGTGAGCCGATCGACGAGCCCGTGGTGGGCTACGGCCCGTTCGTGATGAACAGCCAGGCCGAGATCGCGCAGGCGGTCAACGACTTCAACAGCGGCCGCTTCGGCCAGATCGCGCACTGATCGTCTCAAGGCGGCGGGCACTGGCCCGCCGCACCCTCCGGGCCATCGCCCACTTTTTCCAGGAGACTGACCATGAGTACCCCCGCCAACTTCAACGGTGCCCGCCCGGTGATCGATCCGGACAATGCCGCGATGCTGCTGATCGACCACCAGAGTGGCCTGTTCCAGACCATCGGTGACATGCCGTTCACCAGCGTGCGTGCCCACGCCACCGCGCTGGCGAAGATGGCCACGCTGGCAAAGATGCCGGTGATCACCACCGCCTCGGTTCCGCAGGGGCCGAACGGCCCGCTGATCCCGGAGATCCACGACGCCGCCCCGCATGCCCAGTACGTGGCGCGCAAAGGTGAGATCAACGCCTGGGACAACCCGGAATTCGTTGCTGCGGTGAAGGCCACCGGCCGCAGGCAGCTGATCATTGCCGGCACCATCACCAGCGTGTGCATGGCCTTCCCGTCGATCGCCGCCGTCGCCGATGGCTACCAGGTGTTCGCGGTCATCGACGCGTCGGGCACCTACTCGAAGATGGCCGAGGAGATCACCCTGGCCCGCGTGGTGCAGGCCGGCGTGGTGCCGATGGACACTGCCGCGGTCGCCTCGGAGATCCAGCGCAGCTGGAACCGCGACGATGCCCAGCAGTGGGCCGAGGTCTACACGAAGATCTTCCCGAACTACCAGCTGCTGATCGAAAGCTACCTGAAGGCCCAGGACGTGCAGAAGAACCATGAACAGCTGGATTCGCAGCGCAGCTGAGCTGCCCCCGGTGCCGGCCGATCGCCGGCACGCCCTCGAACAGGAGACCCCCCATGTCCAGTGAACCGATCCGCGACCCAGCCAGCGACCACCTGCTGACCCCGCAGAATTCCGCCTTCATCATCATCGACTACCAGCCAGTGCAGGTGAACTCCATCGCCTCGATGGACCGCCAATTGCTGATCAACAACATCGTCGGCACCGCCAGGGCCGCGGTGGCCTACGGGCTGCCGATCGTGCATTCAACGGTGAACGTCAAGACCGGCCTGAACAAGCCGCCGATTCCACAGCTGCGCAAGGTTCTGGGCGACTACCCTACCTACGATCGCACCACCATCAATTCCTGGGAGGACGTCGAGTTCCGCAAGGCGGTGGAAGCCACCGGCCGCCGCAAGCTGATCATGACCGCGCTGTGGACCGAGGCGTGCCTGACTTTCCCGGCCTTGGATGCGTTGAAGGAAGGCTATGAGGTGTATGTGGTGGTCGACGCCGTCGGCGGCACCTCGCTGGCCGCGCACGATGCCGCGCTGCGCCGCATCGAACAGGCCGGTGGCCAGCTGATCAGCGTGCCGCAGCTGTTCTGTGAGCTGCAGCGCGACTGGGCCCGCTCGGAAACGGTGCCGGCCTTCATGAACCTCTTCATTGAAACCGGTGGTACGGCGGGCATCCAGTTCTCGTACGATCGTACCGAGTGATTACGTGGCGGCGCGGGTTCATGGCCTGCGCCGCCTTTTGAAGCAGTCGAGCATGGCTCGACGCTACAGGCAGATGGAGAACCTGATGGCCTACGCACGCATTGTTTCGACCGCCGACAACTACCTGCATCACGTCAGCAATGGCAGCTTCGATGTGGATGCGGACGAGCCCGCCTCGCTGGGTGGCCAGGGCAAGGGCTTCGCACCATTCGACCTGTACCTGGCCTCGCTGGCGGCATGTACCGCCATCACCCTGCGCATGTATGCGCAGCGCAAGGGCTGGGAACTGGGCGAGTTCCATGCCGAGCTGCGCTCGGAGCGTGACGCGGACGGACGCTTCCATGTGCACCGCGTGCTGCATGCCAGCGCCGAGCTGAGCGATGCGCAGTGGCAGCGTTTGCTGGAGGTGGTGGAGAAGACCCCGGTCACGCTGGTGATGCGTGAGGGTGCGCGGATCACCAGTGAGCGTGGGGCTGCAGCGTAACCCCATCCACGCCTGGCGTGGATCTACTGTAGAGCCGAGCCCATGCTCGGCTCCGCAGCATGCAGCCGAGCGTGGGCTCGGCTCTACATTCCGCTCAGCGCCGTGAATGCAGCACGGTGCGCTGGCGCATCGCGTTGAATTCCTGCTCCACCTGCTGGATGTCTTCGGCCTGGAAGCCGGCCGCATCCAGCAGCTGGTCGGCGGCGGCGGCCGCCAGCGGATCATCGTCGCGCTGGCGCCAGCAGCGCGCCGGCAGGAAATAGCCCACTTCGCTGCGACCGCGCATGATCACCACCGGCCGGCCCGCATACAGCAGGAACTCGGCCAGGTGCTGGCGCAGGCCCTCCACGGAAACATAGGCCGGTCCAACACCCAGCACCTTGCTGGACGCTTCGGGACTCTCGAACAGCTTGCGACGGCTCATCCACTCCTCCTTTTGAACAACGCGTGGTCTCCTTTCCTTAGACGGGCGCATCGCTGCGCCCCCGCCACGCACTACGTGATCCGCATCACGCCGCCACTCAGAATCCGGTATTGAACTCCAGCTGGAACACGTCGATCGACAGCGGCGCGCCAGACACTTCCTTGGCCGCCATCCACTTGCCGCTGATCCAGCTGCGCGCGTCCAGCGCGTAGGCACCGCCCACGTAGTAGCCGCGGGCGTTGGTGCCACCGAGGTGGAAATTCGGATCGTTGTAGGCGTCGGGCAGCGCATCGGCCTCGATGTGCTTGTAGCCCAGCAGCGCCTGCCACTGGCCCTTCTCCTTCAGCTCGGTCGCACCGAAGGTGGCCTGCACCATCCACGCCGTGTCACCGCTGCGGAAGGTATCGATGCTGGCGGTGCCACCGGCGCCATAGTTGTTGACGATGCCGTTGTTGGCGCGGCTGAACATGGCCTGCTTGTCGTAGGCCATGTTGCGGATGTAATCGCCGTCCAGGCGCAGACCGATGCCCTGTGCCAGCTGCGTGTCCCAGCGCAGGTTCAGCGTGGCCAGGCGGAAGGCCGAGGCCAGGCCGACGTACTGCGGGGTGGGCGTATTGGCCGGGTCCAGCGGATTGCGCGCGATGTCGCGGATCAGCATCAGGGTGTTGCCCTTCTGCATGAACGCCGGACGCGACCAGTCTGTGTCACAGCCCACCGCACCCGCGTACAGGGCGCACGGTGAGGACAGGCGGCCGCTGATGTTCTTGAAGTCGTAGTAGCCCAACGCGGCACGCAGCGCATTGTCGTCGTTGAAGCGCCAGTTCACGCCCACCTGTGCACCGGACAGCCACTTGTTTTCGTTCGGGGTCTTGACCCGACTCTGGCTGGGTGCACTGTCGGAGGTGTACTCCAGCGGTACCACCGCCAGATTGCCGAACAGGCCGAGGTCACCGCCGTCGAAGTCGTACTGCAGGTTGGCGGCCAGGCCATCGAAGTTGAGGTCGTTGGAGAACAGCGTGTCGCTGGTCCAGAACGGATTGCCGAAGCGACCGCCGCGCACCGTCACCCAGTCGGCCGGGCTGTAGGCCAGCCAGGCCTGGTCCAGCCACACGTCCTTCTTGCTCAGGCCACCGCCCAGCTGCTCGGTGGTGGACACCGGGCCGTTGCTGCTGCCGCTGGCCAGGCGCACGCCGGCCGTGGTGTGCTGGCCGATGGTTGCCTCGATGCCCAGGCGGGCACGGATGCGCCACAGGTTGCGACGGTCCTGTCGGGTGTTCAGCAACGGCGGCAACTGCAGGTTGGTATTGGTGTTGGTGTCGAAGCCGTTGCCGGAGTTGATCGACGCCCAGTTGCTCACGATGTCGCTGTTGCGCTCGGAGTAGAAGCGCGACTCGCTGCGCACACGCATGTCACCGGTAACCTTGATGCGTTTGGTCCACTCGGCCACTTCGTTCGGTGCCGCCCAGCCCTCGGACTTGGCCTGCGCCATCACGTCCTGGCGCACTTCGTCACGAATGCCGTCGCGCACGCTCTGCGGCACGTAGGGCACGCGCACGTCGCCGGCTTCCAGGGCCACACCACCGCTGGCGGCCGAAGCTGCGGTGGCCGCGGTGCGCGATGCGGCGGCTGCTTCAGCCTCGGCCTGCACCAATAATGCCTGGCCGTCTTCGGGCTTCAGCGCACCGCTGGCGATCAGGCCCTTGATCAGCTTGACCATGGTGGTTTCGGCAGCCATCGCGCCGGCCGGGGCGGCCAGGCTGAGCAGCACGGCGCAGCACAGCAGCGCCCGTCGGGCCGGCCGCGGGCAGCGGGAGTCGGTTCGTGCGCGGACGTGGTCGTTCATCACGGTTCTCATCGAAAGAAGGGAAATCACGGAAGTCGGAGTCAGGCCCCGGGCCGGCGGCCCTGGATCAGCACGCGGGCGGGGAAATCGAGCGACGGCGGCGGTGCCTGGTCGACCTTGCCGATGCGTCGCAGCGCATCGAGCACGGCCGCGTCGGCCTCCTCGTTGCCACTGCCGCGCACCAGCTCGACCTTTTCCAGGCGGCCATCGTTGGACAGCCACACATTCACCTGCAGCTGGAACGCCAGGCGCTTGACCTTGTCGTCGCGCGAGATCGCCTGCTGCATCAGATAGCCGAGGTAGCGCCCATAGGTGGCATTGCCGGCGCCGCCACGGCCGACGCCGGACGAACCGCCGCCACTGCCGGACTGGATGCCGAAGTTGTCGCCACCGGCCTGCGCATCGGCATTCATCGTTACCGGGTCGGCGTTGTCCGGGGTCGGCGTCGGCTCTTCCGCCGGCGTCGGCTGATCCAGCGGCTCCGGCTCGGGAATGGTCTCTTCCGGCGGCGTCTCCGGTTCCGGCGGCTTTTCCGGCGGCGGCGGAGGCGGCGGAGGGGGTGGTGGCAGCGCCAGCATCGGTGGCTGCACCACCGGCCGGCGGGTGCTGGCGGTGTCCTTGAACAGCATCCACCACACGGCGATGCCGAGCACAAGCAACGCGGCCAGCACCAGCGCGACGGTCACCAGCAACTGGCGACCGCGCATGCCGGGCTCCGGCCGAGGGGGTTGATGGGCCGTCATGCCTCAGCCCTGCGCCTTGCCGGTGACCAGGCCGACCTGGGCCAGCTCCAGCCGTCGCAGCAGGTCCAGCACCTCGACCACGCGGGCGTACTGCACCTGCGCATCACCGCGCACGATCACCGGGAAATCCGGCGTGGTCGCGCGCTCGGTGCGCAGCCGGTCTTCCAGCTCGGCCATCGTCACCGGGTAGGCATCCAGGAACACCTGGCCGCTGGGGTCGATGGTGATCGCCTTGGTCTTCGGCTTCTCCAGCGCGACGCTGTTGCTGGCCTTCGGAAGGTTGACCTCGATGCCGGGGATGGAGGCGTTGCTGGTCAGGATGAAGATCACCAGCACCACCAGCAGCACGTCGACGAAGGGCGTCACGTTGATGCCCTTCTCGCGCTTCTTGATGCCGAACTTCGCCTTATGGCCCATGGCGCGCCCCTCAGCCCTGGACCGCGGCCGGGCCGCGCCCGTCCTGCTCTTCGGCCAGGCGTGCGGCGAACTCGTCGATGAACACCGCCATGTCCGCGCCGATCGCCTCGGCGCGTGCGCCCAGGTAGTTGTAGCCGAACAGCGCCGGGATCGCGACGCCGAGGCCGGCTGCGGTACACAGCAGCGCCGCGGCCATGCCCGGTGCCACCGAGTTGATGTCCACCGCACCGGCCATCGCCGCCACCACGAACACCAGCATGATGCCGATCACGGTACCGAACAGGCCCACGTACGGCGCGCCTTCGATGGTGGTCGACAGCCAGTTCATGCGCCGCGCCATCGCCTCCTGCTCGCGCACCATGACCGCATCCATCGAGGCGCGGATCGCCGCAATGGTGGCGCCACTGAGGTAACCACTGTTGCCGTCGCGCTGGTGGCGCTGCTGCATTTCATCGATGGCCACCTGGTAGATGCGCCACAACGAACCGTCATGCATCGCGGTCGGTGCCTTTCCCTGGCGGTCCATGTCGGACAGGGTGCGCAGCGGCACGCCGGACAGCTTGCCGAAGCTCTCGATGAACACCGCATTGGCCTTGCTGGTACGGCCGAAGTGGCGTCCCTTGGCAATCATGATCGCCCACGACAGCAGCATCATCAGGCCGAGGATGGCGACCACCACCCAGGCGTCGAACGGCATCGCCTTGAGGATGAAGGCGAAGTGGCTCTGCCCGGCCGACTGCTCGTCGGCGCCATAACTGATCAGGCGCGAGTCGGCGCCCTGTGCGGTGGCATCGGCCAGCAGCAGTGCCGCCGGGCGTGCCACGCGCGAGATACGCAGCTCATCCAGCGCGCCCTCGAAATTGGCGAGCGGCTGCACCGCGCCCGGCGCATCGGCGCCGACCACCGGCGCAGTGGTCAGCGCCGGCAGCTCGCCGCTCAGCTGGGCAACTACGCGCCCATTGAGGTACAGCTGCAAAGCACCCTTCTCTGCAGTCAGTGCAACATGGGCCCACTGCCCTTCCGGAATCGGCTGCGCCGGCGTGCTGCGCTGGCCATTGAGCTGCACGAACGGCACACGGTTCTCGATGCCCAGCATCAGCTCGGACGCGCCGTCGCGACGCGCGTAGATCGCCTGAGCCGCATTGTTGCTGCCCGGCTTGATCCAAGCTGAAACGGTGAGCGGCGCGCCCCCCTCCTGTGCGAGCGATGCGCTGGCCGGCAGCGGCAGCGGGCCTGCGCCCAGCTGAACGCCGCGGCCGATCACCGAGCCTTCCGAAGGGGGCGCCACGGCCCCGGCATTGTTGCCATAAGCGGTGGTGTCGCGGGCCGGCGCATTGGCCTCGGCGAAGTGGTAAACCAGCGTGTAGTCCGGGTCGAACACCTGCTGGCCATTGCCGCTGGCAGGGGCCTTCTCGTTGCCGTAATACATCCAGATCGTCTGCGCTGCCGCAGCGCTGATCGCCGGCACGTCCACCCAGACCAGGGCCAGGCCCAGCTTGGGATCGAACTGCTCGATCTGGTGGGCCAGCACGGTGCGGCCATCACCCGAGACGAAGCGCAGGTCGTTGCCCGCGTCCTGGGTGCCGTCGAAACCGAAGTTGCCGGTATGCAGGCGCAGCAGCAGCGGCGTGCGGCCCGGGTCACCGGCCAGGCCCGCGCCCTGCGGGCCGGCGTCGACGGTGATCGGCTTGCGGTACTTCCATTCGGCCTGCCACCAATTGGCATCGGCCGCAGCGGCCGGCAGCGCAACCAGCGCAGCCAGCAGCAACAACACTCGGGAAAGCAAACGGTCCATGCGAAGGGTCTCCGGAGAACGCATGTTCAAGGGAAGGGTCAGTAACTGGTGCTGATGTTGAAATGCAGGCGCGGATCGTCCTTGCGCGTGACCGGGCCGTCGGCATAGGGCCAGGCGTAGTCCAGGCGCAGTTGCAGGTGTTCGCCCAGGCGCAGCTGCGCGCCCAGGCCCACCGAGGCCAGGTTGTACTTGTCACGCTGCTCAGGCAGCGGCTGGCGCAGGCGCAGGTAGGCCGCGTCGGCAAAGCTGTAGACACGCAGGTCGGTGCCGCTCCACAGCGACCACGCAGGCGTGCGCCATTCCAGGCTGGCCAGGCCGCCGTAGTCGCCGATCGCCTCGGCCGACAGGTAGCCACGCACGGTGTACATGCCACCGGCGGCGAACTGCTCGGCCGACACCAGCGGCGCATCGGTTGCCTGCAGCGAGCCACGCGCATACCACTGCCAGTCATTGCTGAAGGTGTGGGTGTTGGCCACGTCAGCCTTGAAGGCCACGAAGCTCGGGTCGGCCCAGTAGCGCTTCTGCCCGAACGCGGTGGCATCACTGCCGTAACCGAACAGGCGGCGGGTACCGGCCACCAGCTGGGTATTGATGCTCAGCTGATCCTGCTCGCCCTGGCGCACGCCGACGAAGGCCAGGGTGATCGGCGCGTACTTCAGCGGTGTCTTCAGGCTGTCCTTGCCCATCTGCGTGTCTTCCTCGGTGTCCTTGAAATCCACACCGAGGCTGAGCTGGCGCCACCACTGGCTGCTGCCGGCCAGGCGGTAGTTGAGCTTGAGGCCGATCGAATGGCCGTTGCCGATCACATTGGTACCGGTGCCGGTACCGACCTGCCCGCCGGCATTCAACACGCGGCTGTCGGACTTGTAGCCAGACGCTTCCAGGCTCCATGGGGTACCTTCAAACGGCATCGTGTACGAGGCCGAGAACACCTTGGCCTGTTTGGTGTCTTCCGGTGCCAGATACACGCCGATGTTGGCGCTGTGCCCGCGCTTCCACAGGTTGTCGTAGGCCAGCGATGCACTCAGGCGCAGCTTCTCGGTGTCGGCGCTGTGGTCGTTGTTGAGTGACGCGCTGGCACGCCACGGCGACTTCTCTTCGACCTGCAGGTCCACATCCATCGTGCCCGGCACCTGGCCTTCGCGCACCAGCGGCATCACCTGGCGTCGTCCGCCCTCATTCAGCGCGGTCAGTTCTTTCTGGGCCTGGTCGAAGTCCGGCACCTTGCCTTCCGCCAGTGCCGGCACGCGTTCGCGGATGCGCTCGGGCGATTCGTGCTTCGTCCCCACGACCCGCAGCTGGCCGATCGGTGTCTGCTGTACCTTCAGCAACACCACGCCTCCACTGACCTGCTGCTCGGGCAGCTCCACGTAGACCGACTGGTAGCCCGCCTGCTGGTACAGCGCACTGACGGCATCGCGTGCCTTCTCGACATCGGCCAGGGTCTTTCCCGGGCCGAGGAAGGGCTCGACCGCGCGCTCGATCTGGCGCGGATCGAGCACGGTATTGCCGCGCACGATGTATTCATTGATGTTCACGCTGGGCGCAGGCGCCGCCTCCTGCGCGAACAATGGCAGCGGCATCGCGGCCAGGGCCAGCACCAGTGGATGCAGGCGCAAGGGAAGGCGGACGGCTCGGCACGGAACAGGATTCATCGAAGGCATCGCGTCGTATCGAAGGGAGTGGCCAGGGAGCGGCGCGTGGGTCTACCAACAGGACGTGTACGTCGCGTCAAAACCGCCAACAGTTTTGTGACAGCACTGTCATCTTTTGACAGCGCCGCAACGCACGCAGGCGGACCCTGCCTTCGCCACACGTCTTCATTGCAGAACGTCGATTGCTGCGGGAGATTCGAGATGCGTGAATCATTGATAATGGAGCTGCGCGCTGCCCTCACCCTTGCGTTGCTGCTGGTGTTGGCCCCGCTTCGCGCCGGCGAGGCGAAGAAGCAGGAAGACGCCGCGCCCTGCATCGAAGTACAGGTCAACGGCGAGCGCATTCCGGCCTGGGACTGCCTGCAGCGCAAACTTGCGCCGGCATCGAAAGCAGCGAAATCACCGGCGCTACCGGAGGCCGAACGCCTGATGCGGCAGCCCGGAAACCAGCTGATGCAGTACAACCTGGAAGGCACACGACAGCGCATGGGCGACGCCTTTGGTCGTTCGGTGGTACCGCAGCGCCCGGCGCGCTGAGCCTGCGCAGCCGCGGTTCCAAGCCCAAGCTCGGCAGGGTTTTGTAGCGTCGAGCCATGCTCGACTGTTCTTCCAGGCGCAGCCGAGCGTAGGCTCGGCTCTACAGTGCGGCCGGCACGATGCCATCGGTCGGCACCGGCGGCAGCTCAGGCACCGGCAAGCTGCGCGATTGCCCGGCCTGGTTCAGTTCCACCGCGCTGGCACTGATGCTGGCCAGCACGGTGCAAGGTCCGAGCCGTTGGCCGGGCGCATACGCTTCCGCCGGGCGTCCATCCACCGAGAGCAGGGCCAATGGCGCATGGTCACCGGCCATCACGCCCAGCACCACCACCTCGGTCTGCACTGCACCGGGGGACAACAGCCGCACCAGCGGCAGGCTGGCCACTGCATCGAACATCGGCCGTACCGGCGCCACGGCCTTCGCCTCGCTGGCCGCGGCCGCTGGCGCCACCGCAGACAGGGTGACACTCCAATAGGCCACCACGGCCAGCAGCAGCGTCGCCGCCAGCAGGGTCAGTATGCGATTGCGATCCCAGCGCCTGCCATCCATGTTCCGCACCACCGCCACGTTCGTGTCCGCCTACGCTAGCAGCTGTGGCTGACGCTTTTGTTTCATCATGCGGGCCTACGCTGGCAGCTATCGACCCGGACAGGAGGCAACGTCGATGCACCGCGTGCCGCGTGGTTTCACCCTGCTGGAACTGATGGTGGTGCTGGTGATCATCGGCATCTGCACGGCCGGAATCGGGCTGGGCCTGGGCAGCCTGCTTGATCCGGGTCGGCAGCTGCGACAGGAGGCCGAGAGATTGGCGCAGCGCCTGCAGGTGGCACGCGATGAGGCGCGCATCGATGGCCGCCCCCTGCGTTGGCAGGCCGACGCCAACGGCTATCGATTCAGCCGCCGCGAAGGCAGCCGCTGGGTGACCGTTGAACACGACGATCTGCTGCGTCCGCAGAAGTGGCAGGCAACGGGCATTGCGGTGCAGCCCGCCAACCCCATTGAGCTGAGCCCGGAGTGGATCGGTATCTCCTGGGAGCTTGGATTGTCGCTGGAGGGTCGCAAACTGCGTCTTCGTGATGATGGCAGCGGACAGTTGCAGGTCGTGCAATGAAGCAGGCGGCGCGCGGATTCACCCTGATCGAAGTGCTGATCGCATTGGCGATCGTATCGATTGCACTGGCGGCGATGATGCGCTCGGTGGCAGTGGCGACCGACGACCAGTCACGGCTGCGTGACCGTCGCCTGGCACTGTTGTGCGCGCAGGATCGCTGGCAGGAACTGCGCCTGAGCGGACAGGCGCCGCAGGATGCCCGGCAGCGCTGTGTGCAGGGGCGCGGCAGCTTCCTGGTGCTTCAGCATCTGGGCACGGGCAGCGACGGCCAGCCGCAGCTGGAACTGAGTGTGGTTGCCGAGGATGCTCCCCGGCAGTCGCTGGCGCGGATGCAGTTGCCATGGACGGCCGCGCAATGACGCGAGCCGTGCGCGGTTTCACCCTGATCGAGGTGATGATTGCGATCACCATCATGGGCGTACTGGCACTGATCTGCTGGCGGGCGCTCGACAGCGTGGCCAACAGCGACCAGCGTCTGCGCCAGGCTGATGCGGAAACCACGACTGCGCTGCGCGTGCTTCAGCAGTTCCAGCGCGATATCGAGATGCGTACCGACGATGCGCTGATGAATGGTGCAGTGCGCCCGGCCGATCAACCGCAGCGGCTGCTGCCTCCTTCGCTGGTAAGCGAGCGGCATCCGGATGGGAGCTTCGCCCTGGAGATCACCCGCAGTGTCGGCAGTGATGGACTGCACTGGCAACGGGTACGCTGGTGGCGCCAGGGCAGCACGCTGTGGCGGGCCAGTGGTGCGGCTACGGACCGGTACCCATTGCCGGCGCCGGAACTGTCGAATGGCATCGCTGTGGCGCGCGAGGTGCAGCGGTTCGAGGTGCGGGCCTGGCAGCCAGGAACGGGATGGGCCGTGTTGCCGAGCGAGGGCGAGGTGCTGCCGGCCACCGGACTTGAACTGCGGTTGGGCCTGCGCGATGGGCGTGGGCCGCTGAGTTACCGGCGGGTGCTGGAGCTTTAGGATTCTTCCCAGGCAAAGCATCCACGCACGGCGTGGATCTACGGTGGGCGCCGACCGTGCCTTGGTGGGTGCCGACCGTTGGTCGGCATTGTTGTTGGCTCCGGAATCCGCGCATTGCATGGATCCCCCCGCCTGCCGCCGGGTGCTCTCCTGCACCCGGCGGCGCTGTGTCGGTGGTCCTCACCGCTGATGGCCGCTCCCTGCCCTCCGTGCCGTCCTGGCTGGGGCCGCCACCGCTCCGTGGCGGCTGGCCCGATGCTGTTCGTTCTTCCGGCCCGGTCGCATCCACGCATGGCGTGGATCTACTGCCGAGCGCGATCGGCAGCAATGTGTGCCGACCAAGGTCGGCACCTAGCGGCGCTGTGTGCCCTCGTCGCGGCTGGCCTGCGGGAACTGGAAGGCACTGTTGGCGTCATAGCCGCTGTTGGCCGTGTTGCCACGCGCCGGCGGATTGATGCTGCTGGTGCCGCTGCCGAAGCCGAGGATCTGCACGCTGATCACCGACGGCTGGTTGCGCCGTGCGTCGTCCTGGCTCTTGCGCATCACATCCTGTGCCGCCTGGCTGGCGCTGTTCGCTGCCGCACTGGCCGAGGCCAGCGCATTGACGTTGACCGATGCCAGCACCGGCAGGCCCTTGCTCTCGCCCTGCACCTGGATGTTGGCCGCGTTCAGCACCTGCAGTGCGGCCAGGTTGATGTTGCCGGAGACACGGATACCCGCTTCGCCCGCGTCGATGGTGCCCAGCGGCGCGATCAGGTCGACGTCGCCCGGGGGCACTTCGGCAATGGGGTTCAACGTTGCGATGCCTGCGCCACTGGCGGGAGCCTGTGGCGACAGGATCACATTGCCCCAGCCGTCATAGACGCGGCGCGGTGGCGTGTACAACAACGTGGTCTGCGAACCACGACCGGCATTGATGTCACCCTGCTCCGACCACGCCAGGATGTCGCCTCCGAACGTGGTCATCACCCGCGACAGGCCCAGCAGCACGCTGTCCTGGCTGAACAGCCGGATATCACCTTGCCCTTGGGTCACCAGTCCGGCACTGGCCGGTGGCACCACGCCCTGCACACCGATCACGATCTGCCCTCCCGGCGCCATCAGCTCGATGTTGCCACCCGCCTCGGTGCGCACGCCGGAGCCACCGTACATCACGATATCGCCGGTGCGGTCGATCATCGCTCCGGTCCCCCCCTTGTCCGGCATCAGCGTAGCAATGGCTTCGCGTCCACGTAGGTAGGAGCCGAAGCGGGGCCCTTCTGCATCGGTATACTCACGTCCACCTTCGCGCAACTCGGCGTAATAGATCTGGCGCAGGAAGATGCGCTGCTGTTCCTGCGGCAGCGCATCGAACGCGGCCAGCGCCCCGTCGCCGTCGGCAGCCACGCCGAAGCGTTGCTGCAGCCACTGCTTAAGTTCCTGGTCGTACACCTTGACTGCCTTGCCCGGCTGCGACGCAAGCGATTGCGCGGGATCGGCAAGGTTGCCGGGGTCCAGATAGCGAGTACGCAGGGCCGCGAAATCGATCTGCTGGTTGCCGGCCGTCAGCGCGATGCTGGCGCCGGGACGGGTGTCGCCCTGCACGATGCCACCGAGGCTGACGATGCTGCCTGCATCCTCCTGGCGCAGCTGGCGGCCGGCACTGATCTCGGCATTGCCGGGGCCGGCGATGGTCGCGTTCAGATGCACGATGTCGCGGCCCGCCGCCGCCACCGTGATATCGGTGGGCGTGGTGTTCAACGCGGTCATCGACACCCCGAGGATGTCACGGCCTGCCCGCAGTTGCACGGCGCCGGCGGCCTCGAACCAGTTCAGCTGCGTGCGCTGTCCCGCGTTGACATTCAGCGTGCGCTGGGCGCCGGTGGCCAGACCAATGATGTCGCCCTGCACCGCGTAGAAACGGCTCGGCGCCAGTGCCGCAGACACTGTGGACAGCGGGGTATTCGGACCGAACGCGAACAGCGGAAGCGACGCCTCCGGCGAGCCGGTGTTGCCGTCGACCGACAGGTTGTGCCGCGAGCGGGTCACATTACCGCCTGAATCCCCCTGCTGGGCCAGGAATGCGGGGTCGAATGGTCCCGGCAGGCGCGCATCCGCACCGGAGCGCGCGATCTGGGTAGCGCCGCGCTGGGCGAAGATGCTGCCACCGGCCAGGACGTCCAGCCGTCCCGTCGCTGAGGGGGCCAGCAGGATCACATCCTGCGTCCCCGGCGTGGTGCTGATCCGGTCCAGCTTGATGTCGCCCTGCGCAGCAATGGCACTGAAGCGCGAAGGATAGAGCCAGTAATTCAGCAGATCCTCGCCGCCGCCCACAACAAGCGGGATCCGCTCCGGCCACAGATTGCTGCCCGTCACGTTTTCCGGCCCGGCGAGGCCCGGCGCAAGGTCGCCACCGGCACTGAACAGATCCACGGCCGTGTTGGCCGTCCACAGGGAGAACCACGTGCTGCCTGCAGCGCGCGCGCCATCATCCTGCAGCACTGCGCTGTAGTTGGCCAGCGGAACCCGGCCTGCATCGGCGACGCCGCCGAGCACCACATCGCCCCGTGCCTGCAGCTGCGCGGCAGCGTCACCCAGCACCAGCACCGGCCCGCCCATCGCGCGGGCGGCGTCGGGCGCAAACAGGTCTGCCGCGCGCTGCTGACCCAGCGTCGCGTAGCTTTCCAGGGTGACGCCCATTGCACCGAGGCGCCCCGCATCCAGCTGCAGGCTGCCACGCAGATTGCTGAAGGTACCGTTGAGGTCGAGATTCTGTCCCGCCCTGGAGGCATTGAGGCTGGAGAACGTCGCCCGCAGATTCGGATTCAGTGCGCCACCGATACGCAGTTGCAGGTCGCCGCCGCCGGTCAGGTGCAGCTGGCCATCGCTGACCCGGCCGGTCGATCCCACCGCCGCGATGATCGCTCCCGAGCGCGGTGCGATCATCGAGTCCAGCGCGTCACCTATCGCATCGCGCACGCCGGCGTCACGCCCGGCCTCCAGCGTCAGGTTGCCGCCGCCCAATGTGCCGAAGCCGGTGAAGCCGACCATCCGCGGGGAGGCGCCAGCAGCAGCGGACACGTTGGTGTAGGCGCCAAAGTTCACCCACCAGCTGGTCGGCACCGGCTCCACGCCAGTGGTGCTGCCGGTTCCCTGCCGCCACAGCCAATTGCCGACCGCGGCACTGGAGTACAGCGCCCAGTCGCGCTCGCTGGTGCCCGACTCTGCGCGCCCGGTCCAGACGTCACCGACGATATCGCGCCCGGCTTCGACGCGCAGGTTGCCACCATGATCGGGATACCAGGCCCGGTAGCCGGCCAACGCAGCATCATAGCTGCCCGGCACCAGGTTCGGACCCAGCAGTGCGGTGTTCCTGGGGGCTGCTGCACGGGGCGAATTGAAGGCAGCGTCGCGGCCCTCGCCCAGCGTGGTGGGAGTGCCCGCCGTGTACACACCGAAGCCGGACTTCATCACGACATCACCGGCAGCGAGCAGTTCCAGGTCACCCTTGCCGGTGCGCAGCACGCTCCAGGCCGGCGTGCCCGCGCGCTTGCCGTAGGTGGTCACTTCGGTCTGCGTGCCACCGCCGGCGCAGTAGCTGGGTGCGGTGCTGCAGAACTGGTCTTCGGTCATGCCGAACATCGCCGCGAAGTCCTTCGCAGGGGTGCCCACGTAGGACTCGTCACCCCAGTAATCCAGCGAGCCCTGCGCGGCGACCTGGCGGGGGGCCGGGCCGCAGTAGTCGGCCGACATCGCGCAGAACTCATCTTCGGTGAAGCCGTACATGTCGGCCAGCTCCGCGATCGGACGGCCCGCATAGGAGGTGTCGCCGATCCAGTCCAGCGATGCCCGCTCAGTCAACGCACGATCACCCACCCAGATGATTTCGGTCTTGACCGTACCGATCGAGCCCTGGTGCGTGTCGGCCAGTACCACGCTGCCTTCGCTGCCCCAGCGCCGGCTGCGTGGATCGGCTGCCCCGGCATCGGCGCCGGCAACCACGGTCAGGTCCCAGGAGGTGGTGCCCTCGGCCAGCATCGGCGCCAGCGCCCAGTTGCGCCCTTGGTTGCCGTCGGCATCGGCCGGCCGCAGATTCACCGGCCCGTTGCCGGGCAACTCCACCTTGGTCAACGATGGGATGTACGCGCCCACCTTGAGCTCGACTTCCCGTGCCAGGCGCAACGCAACCGGCAGCATCGCGCCGGCGGGCCATTCCTGTGCCGCCATCTGTACGGCACTGCGCAGGCGGAAGCCGGCCCCCAGGCGCGCACCGGCCGCCAACACCAGCGGCTCCTGCAGCACGGTGCCCGCCGCCAGCGTCTGCCCGGAGTCGGTGGTCACCGCCGCACCCAGCACCGTGCCCGCTGGCAGGCGCAGGCTCTGCGAGATCACCATCGGCGCGGGCAGCACGGTACCGACCGGAAGCGTTACCGATTCGACCGGCACGTCATAGTTCAGGCGGGTGCCGGCCTGGAACTCGGTGCCGGGCTGCAGCTTCACTCCGTCCACCGGCACCACCAGGCCGCCGCCAAAGGGGGTGTGCCCCGCGCTGCCATTGCGACCCTCATACAGCTGCCAGCCACCCTCATCCGGCGTGGACGGCGGCGGTGCGAACCCATCGTTGATGCTGCCGTAGACGTTGATGTTGCCTTCGGCCCGCAGCACCAGCGAGGCCGATTCGCCGAAGCCACGCCGCGATGGATCGGCACGGTTGGCATCGGGGCCGTAGCGATAGCCGGACAGATCGATGTCGCCGGAAATGGTCAGATCGCCCTCCGGATTGGCGATGCTGCGCCGCGCCAGCACCTGCACGCCGGGACGAAGGCGGACGTCGCCCAGCGCGCGCGTGCGCTGCTGCAGGTCCGGGTTGCCCAGCGCAGCATCGATCCACGCCACGCTGTGCGGATCGACCACCCGGTCCAGCCACTGCTGGGTGACCAGCTGCGCGCGGTTGCCGCGCACATCAGCGGTGCTGGCCAGGGGCGCATCGTCGTAGCGGCGGACACCATTGAGCTGGATGTCGGCCGCGCCATCGATGCGCACGCCATTGGTCGCGGCAATCGCCGCGTCGTTGCTGCCCAGCCGCGGCACATCAATCTTCAGCGAGCCCCGCGCCATACCGTCGTTCTGTCCAGGGCCGTCACCGACGGCAACGTCGCTGCCTGCACGCAGGTCCAGGTGCGCCGCGCTGCCCAGACCAACGGCGCCTTCGGCGCTGCCCAGCGTGATGGTGGCCCGGTTCGGACTGTCGATGATCTTGCCATGACTATCCACGCGCAGGCCGGTACCGTGCGCGTCCAGCGTGCCGTCCACCTGCAACTGATCGCGGGCGTACAGGCGGATGCTGCCGACCTGCTCGCCGCTGGCATCGATGCGGCCGGCCACGGTCAGGCTGCCCGCATCGACGCTGATGTCGACCCGGCGCGCCTTCACTTCGTCACCGATCCGCAGATCGCCTTCGCCGATCTGGAAGCTGCGACCCCCGACAACGCCGCCGGCGGTCAGTCGCTGGTTCAGGCCGGCGAAATCATGCAACTGGCGTGCCCGCACCACCAGTTCGCCACCATCGTACGGCACCAGCGTGCCACCGGCGTCGTAGCGGCCACTGGCGGCGCCCTGCAGATCACCGGCCAGATCGGCTCGGCCGGCCATTGCGGTGACCGTCAGGCGCCCGCCGCGGTTGTTGCGGGCGGAAACATCGATGCGGGAGGCAGCATCGGTGCGGATGTCCCCCGTGTCGCTGGACAGCAGGACATCGCCGCCCCAGCTGAACTTGTCCACGTCGTACAGCGAGACCTTGCGCCCGGCGAGGTCCAGCGCCGCCCGGCTGCCAAGTGTGATGCCCTCGCGCGCGTTCGCCGACAGCCGTCCTGACGCCAGCGCGATCGTGCTGTCCAGCGCGATCCTATTGGCGTCGATGCTCAGCTCACTGCCCAGTGCGTCGCCACCCGCCTTGCCGGCGCCACCCTGCAGGCGGAAGTCGCCGCCGCTGCGCACGCGCAGCTGCGCGGCGGGACCGGCGGTCAACAGGGGGGTATCGATGCCGAGGCTGCCTCCGCTGTACTGCCAGCCCTTGTCGGCCAGATAGTCGCCACGCTGCTGGAACACGTCCAGCGTACCCTGCCCGGAGAACGACAGGCGCTCGGAAGCACCCAGGTTGAGCGCGCTGAATCCGAGGACCTGCCGGTTCGCCGGCACCTCGGAGCTGGGGCGGCTGAACGGTGCCCGCCCCAGCTGCAGCTGGCGGGTGACGATGTCCAGCTGCCCGGCGCCGAGCCGGTCCACCATCGGATCGGCCGGCGGCACCGACGCGTCACTGCCCGGCGCTTGGCTCGCCGCCAATGAGCCGTCCCAGACCAGCGTGTCCACCAGGATGCGCGCCCGGTCAGTCGCAGCACCGTAGCCGTGGATGGCCTGCGCACCAAGCACGAGCGTCTGCAGGCCACTGCGGCCGGTAGCACTGTCGCGCGCGTCCAGGTCGACGCTGCCGAACACGTTGACAGAGTCCCGCGCGACCAGGCTCAGCGTGTCCAGCGCCGGCGCGCCGATGGCATCATTGCCACGCAGCAGTTGCTGCAGCACGGACTGGTTCATGGTCATGCCACTGGGCAGCGCACCTGCCGCAGCGGCCTGGGCGATCGCTTCGGCACTGCCGAGGTTCAGCGCCGCCATGCTCAGGCCGAGCTGGCGGGTGCCATAGCTGGCCGAGTCGCGCATCTGCAGCGTGCCATCGGTCGCTACCGCGATGCTGCCATCGGAAACCAGCCGGGTCTGGCCGTCGCACGCCGTCTGGCACCCCCCGATGTCGATCGCCACTGGACCGGCCTCCACCCCGGTGGTGCCGGTGATCAGGTTCAGGCGCTGGTTGGACACCGCCAGCAGGCCGCCGGAGACCTGGTAAGGCAGGGTCGCGCTGGCATTCGCGTTGGCGGATGCGAACGGCAGTGTATCGAGGGTCGCACCGGCCTCGACCAGCACGCCGCTGCCACCGGAGGCCGCTGCCACCAGCACTTCCGGTGCGTTCAAGGTGACGCCGGAACGGATCGCCACGCTGCGCGCCTGGCCGGTCACCGCCACCTGCGAGGCCTCCTGGTTGAACTGCCCGCCGATCATCATCCGCGCCGGCAGGAAGGCATTGAGCGCGTCGTCGCTGAAGGTGGCACCGCGATCACGCGCCTGCGATTGCGCACCGCCATCGACGATCTCCAGTGAACCGACCGCCGGGCTGGCCAACGTGGCTGTCAGCGTGCCGCCGCGCCCGTTGTCGGTGGCGGCGCCGAACCGCGCGGTGCCGGCAAAGCGGATGGCAGGCGCGTCTGCACGACCTGCGCCTTCGCCCAGCGCAAGGGTCAACCCGAGCGCATCGATGGTCTGCCAGCCACGCGACTCGCCGCGGCGGTCGGCCACCGATTGCGCGAAGCTGTTGTAGGAGGTTTCGTTGTAGCCCGAGTGCCGGCGTACTACTGCGGCGGGGGTCAGCAGGATGTCGGTGAGCAACGGCGAGATTGCCGCGCCCAGCGCCGTGCGCTGCTGCCCGGACACGCGCCAGGTGCCGGTGCCGGTCGCGATGGGTTGCGCGATGCCCGAGGTGCCGGTGGCGCCCAGCTCAACCCGGAATGCACCGGGCTGCAGCGCATAGCTGGCCGGCATCAGCGTGTAGGTGCCTGCCGCCAGGCCGGGCACGCCCGCCGGCACGGTGATCTGCTGGCCCACGGCCGGTGCGGCGAATCCTTCCTCGCCGCTGGGGGCAAATGTCCCGGCGCGTCCCGGCACGATCGCATACACCGGGTTGCCCGACGCACTGAATTCATAGCGCGGATTGGCGTCGGCCAACGCCGTTCGCAGCACGTCGACAGAGCCACCGCGTCCTGACACAAAGGCGGCACCGGTCAACTCACCACCGCCGGACATGTCCAGCAGTGCCCCCGGCGCCACCTCGATCTCATTCGCCTTCAAGGTCACCCCCATCGAGGAGATGCCGGCCGGCGTCAGCGAACTCAGGCTGCGCGTACCGACCCGCCAGTCGACACCATCGACGGTGCCACCATAGGGCAGCGACAAGCCGGCGCCACTGGTCGAGGTTACGCTGCCTGGCAGCAGTTCCACCCGGCTGCCGACGGTTCCGTTCTGGATAAGGCCACCCAGCTGCAGCGTGCCCATCGGCGCCTGTACGTTGCCGCCCTGCTGCACCGTGGCCGCCACCAGGCGAAGCGTACCCAGCGCCGATTCCGGCGCCGGCTTCGTGGCCGCACCGGTGCCGTGGATGCGCAGCACGGCATCCGGATCGGCCCAGTAATCAGCGGTCTGCACGGTCTGCGCCGAGGCGCCGGCCACCAGCGTGCCGACCGCGCCTGTGGTGGGGTACAGGCGGGCAGCGGTCACGTCCATCGAACCGGCCGTCATCAACGCGCTGGTATTGCCACTGCTGGCAATGCCGTTGGTCAGGCGCACGTCGCTGCGGCTTTCCAGCGCCACGTGTTCGAACCCGGGCAGCCAGGTGACGTCGCGGATGTCGATCAGCTCGGCCTGCACCGCCAGCGAATGCCGGTCCGGTGCCGCAGAGGCCACCTCGGCCGTGACCAGCAGGTTCTCGCCCGGCAGCTGGCGCCAGCGCGCCTGCGCCAGGCGGACGTAGGGCGCACTCAGGCGCAACGCCGACGACGGCACGGCGTCCACGGCCATGCCCAGACTAGAAGTGCCTTGGCCGTGGATGCGCAGGCTTTGGGCCAGGCGCAGGTCGACATCGCCGACGGCGCGGATGTCACCGAACATGGAAAGGTTGTCGAAGCCGCCGGCCTGCAGCTGCTCGACCGACAACGCGGCGTGGCCATATTCCAATGCGGCCGGCAGTGGCTGCGCCGGTGCGCTGTGCTGGCTGAGGCTGATCGCACGCGCTCGCAGTACCTCCTCGCTGGCGCCACGTGCATGGATGCTCCCGCCAAAGGCCAGGCCAAGCGTGCCGCCGCGTGCGCCGGCACCACCGGCGGCCGCGTCCATCCCGCCCTCCAGGTACAGCGCGTTGGCCGAACGCAGCACGATCTGCCCGCCGTCGCTGTCCACGCGCACGCGGCCCTGGCCATCGATGTCCAGTTCGGCCGACGCGCCCCGCGCCTGCAGGCGCGCACCGCGTTCGACCACCACGAAGGCTTCCGGTGGTCGGTTGTCGACGAATGCGGTGGTCTCCCAGTCCAGCGCCCCGCCAATCTCGATGCGTCCACCTGCGCGCACCTGCCCGCGCAGGCGGCCCCTGGAATCGGGCAGCGAAATCGCGTCTGCATCGGCATCCAGCAGCGCGCCTTCGGCGAAACGCCAGGTGCGTTCGGTGCGCTGCCCGGCGTACAGCGCGTTTTCCGGGCGCACATCGTCGATCAGGATGCGGCCGCCCTTCGCGCGCAGCGTGCCTTCAACATCGATGTTGCCTGCACCAAGCAGCGAGATCGTCTGCCCTGGATCGACCGCCACCAGTGCATCCTTGCCGACCCGCAGGTCACCGCCCACGTTGTTGCGGTCCGAACGCAGGCTGATGCTCGCACCCGAGCGCTGGCTGACGCGCCCGCTCGACGGATCGGCGCTGTACAGCGGCGCATCCCACGCCGCCAGTGCGGTCGCCCGATCCGTTGCCATCCGCGCATCCTGGGTCAGGCGCAGGCCTGGCATGGCTGCGACCAGTTGCGCGCCATCGGTCACTTCCAGGCCCTGGTGGCCATTGATGTCGTACTGTGCAAAGCCACTGCCGAACAGGCTGGGGTCCAGTCGCAGCGACGCGCCCGCCAAGTCCGCGTCCCCCACCCGCACCTGGCCACCGGTCCCCAGCGAGAAGGAACCGCTGCCCTGTCCTCGACCACTGAACCGGCTCCCCTCGCCCAGTTGCACCCGGCCACTGCCGTCGGTCGTAACCGTGCTGCTGTTCGCCTGCAGGCTGATGCTGCCACCTTTGCCGATGTGGCCCTTGCCACGCAGGTCCAACGCGGCGCCGGCCTCGACGTCGACCGTTACCTCGGCGCCCACGACCACGTCATGACTGTTGCTCAGGCTCAGGCGGCCGCCATCCGTCCAGGCACCGCTCGCGTCGCGCGGCATCGCCAGTGTCGCGTTGCTCCATTCACCGGAGAGATCGATCCGCGTGCCGTCGGCGATGGCGGTTCGCGCGCGGCCATCGTGCAGCAGCGCCGTCGGCCGGCCCTGGACATCCAGCAGGTTGCCCGCCGACAGCTGGCCGCCGGCAATGCCGATGTCGCCTGCCAGTTCCACCTCGCTGCCGGTCAGGTTGAGCTGTCCACCTGCCTGAAGCCGGAGGTTGCCGTCGATGCGGATGCGATCGGCGGTCGCCAGGTCGATCCGTCCCCACTGCTGGGCACTCAGCTCTGCGATATCCAGCCACACCGTGTCACGCCGCCTCTCGTTGACCGGGGCCAGCAGCGACCACGCGGCCTTCGTCCGAGCCTTGTCATCCAGGCGCACATCCGAGCCGAACACACCGCTGCGGCCCTGGCCGTCGTAGCGCCCCAGGTACAGCTGCGCATTGCGCGCGACCGCCGTCTGCGCCTGCGCATAACCCTCCAGCGCGGTATCCGGCCTGCGGTTCTGCTGCGCGCCCTGGAAGGTAGCCGTCTCAACCTTTCCATCCAGCACCGCGGTCGGTGCGGAGATGATCAGGCGTCCTGCATCGCGGCCGACCGTGTATCCGTTATCGACACGCTGCGCCGCGAATACAATCGGATCACGGAAGGTCTCGGTGATGCCCCAACGCTCCTGCTTTACTTCATGGCCGCTGTACAGGCCATCGAACAGCATCTCGGCCGGCGCGTCATCAAGGCGGTAGACCTGGCCATCGACGCCGCGCACCCAACTTTGCCGGATCACGCCACTCTGCACATCCAGGCTGCCACCGGCAAGGTTGATGCGTGAGCCGCCATGCGTGATCACTTCCCTGCCGCCCAGCAGGACGGTGCCTCCCTGCGCGGCCCATTCGCCGATCGAGTGCCCCTGGTTGTCGAGATAGCCGCCCACTTCCAGCAGGCCACCCGCCGCGTACCAGCGCTCACCCGCGTAGCCCCCGTTACCGGCCGGAACGTGGACCAGCCTGCGGCGGTCGACCCAGACCTCGCTGCTGGTCAGCTTGCCGCTATCGCGGTTGTCCAGGGCATCGCGCAGTTCGTTGCCCTGCACCTTGACCTGGACATTGTTGCTTTCCATCGACACCTGTACGCCCACTGCGCCGGACACGTCCACGCGTGACGCGTCGTCTACGTAGCTGCGGGCTGCCGCGTCGGCGATGATCTGGCCGCCCGTGGCAACCGTCAGCGAATCCGCGCTGAAATGGATGTTGCCACCCGAGACGATCTCCACCCTCGACTGGTCCCGGCGATCATTGTGCTGGGACAGATTGTCGAAGGTTGCCGAGCGCGCGCCGGCGCGGATCGCGTCCTGCTCTGCCGACTCCTTGATGAGGCTGTTGCGCTGCGTATCCAGCACCGTGGCCTTGCCATCGTCCTCGACCAGCACCGCCGTGGTGGCTCCATCGGCAAGCGTGACGCTGCTGCCGGCATCACTGGCCGAAGCCAGAAGATGCACGGTGCCGCGCTGCGCTAGCGTGGTGCTGGCCACGGCCACACCGGCCTGCTCGACGTTGCGCCCGGCCAGGGTCACGTCACCCTCGCGGGCGCGCAGCAGACCGGTGTTGCGCACGCTGCCCGCCGTGCTGCCAGCGACGAAGCGCGGCGCGATTTCATTGCCGCGGGTGGTGGAGCTCGTATTGGTCGCCGTACCCACGCCGCGCCGGATCACGAAACTGTCACCGGCAGCGAGCTGCACCTGGCCCTTGCGCGCTTCGATATGGCCAGCATTCTCCACGCTGTGCCCGGCCAGCAGCACGTAGCCACCGCCGCGCGTCGCGCTGGTCGGCTCATGGGTCGCGATGCGGGCACCCTGCTCCACCATCACCTTGCCAAATGCATCGATGAGCGCGCTGCTGCTGGCGTCGGGGCTGTACAGGCCGTTGTCACGGAACTGCGCATCGCTGATCCGTGCTGCAGCCGCCAGCAGATTGCGTACATTGACCTGGCTGTTGTTGCCGAACACCACCCCGTTGCGGTTGGCCACGAACACCGTGCCATTGGCCTTCAGCTGGCCCAGGATCTGGCTGGGCCGCGCCTGCGGATCATTGACGCGGTTCAGGACTGCCCAGTCAGGGTTCTGCAGGAAGTTCAGCGTGGTGTTGCCGCCGATATTGAAGGTCTCCCAGTTCAGGATCGCCTTGTCCGCGGTCTGCTCAACCGTAACCTGCACCCGCCCGTCGCTGCCCTGCGACTGGATTGCGTCGCGCGCATTGAGCCAGCCGCGGGTCAGCGGGTTCTGGTCGACGCTCAGGCCATCCTTGCCGAGGCCATCGGCAACGATGAAGCCAGCCTCGCGGCGCGCCTGCCGCGCCTGTTCCTGCAGCCGCTGCTGCAGGGCAATCGCCTGCGCCGCCGTGCCGAGGTTGTCGATCGACTGCTGCAGCTTCTGCCGTGCTGCATCCTGCTGCTGGGCCGGCAACTGGAACTGGATCGGCACACCGTTGGGCATCCGGCCACTCTGTGCCGCGCTGCCCTGGGCCGCGCCCCGCTCAGCGAACCAGCCCGGGCTGAACGCCTGCTGCGCCTGGCTGGCCGGGGCCACCATGCTGCCCAAGGCGACCGCGATGGCCCACGCCATCGGATGATTGCGGCGCATCGGCGCGGCCGGATGAACAGCGGACGGGAGCGGGTGCGACATCGGAACCTCATCAACCTGGTGGGCCGCGGCTGCGGCGACGATCGGGGAGACACGCGCAACGCATGCCCTGCCACTGATAGACGGTTCACGTGACACGAAGCCGACAGCGAAACGCTGCAGCGGCGGCACCGTCGCGGAAATGGCGACGCCGGCCCAAGGGCCGGCGTCGGGTCAAGCAGGATTCAACCAGTGCTGCGGATTACAGCGGACGACCGATGCCGGCGCAGGTGCTGGGATTGTTCAGGCCGGCAGTGCTGCTGGCCAGCACGAAACGGTTGCGGATCGCATCGCGCCAGGCCTTGGTCAGCGGAATGAAGCCGTGGTCGGTGATCGACTTCTCATACGCGACGGTGTAGGTCGCAGGATAGTGGCGGGCCAGGAAGCCGCGCAGGCTGGTGGCGACGCTCGAATCCTTGTAGCACTGGCCGATTACCAGGTTGGTGTAGCCGGCGATCGGATAGCCGGCCGACGGGTTGCCGAACACCGGCACCCAGTTGGCGGGGTCCTCGGCAGCGGTGCCGGTCGGCGGAGCGACGGTGTCCAGGGTGGCCTGCACGCTCACCTGGTCCGGCGAGAAGCCCTTGACCTTGGCGACCTTGGTCGCATCGGTCACGTTCGGGATCACGTCCGGGCCAACGTAGCCGATACGTCCTTCAGCAGCGTAGACAGCGTTGTACAGCGAGGTGCCACCGGTAGCCGGGGCGGGCACCAGGAACGCCGGCAGGTTGCCGTTGGCATCGCGCTTGTACAGGTCGGCGAAGGTCGACTTGATGGCGAACTTGCCGCCCACCAGCTTCGAGGTTTCAGCGTTCTCAGCGGCACAGGCCGCGGTCAGGAAGCGGCTGAACATTTCGCTGGTGCCGCTGCTTTCCGGGCGGTACACGACCTGGATCGGGCCGCTGCGGTTGGCATCGATGGTCGACCAGTCGCTGATCGCACCCGAGAACACGCCGCAGATCTGCGCCACGCTCAGGTTCACCGCAGAACCGGCCTTGTTGAACGGGATGGTGACCGAGGTGGCCACCGACGGCACCTGGATCAGCGCGCCGTAGCGGTTGGCATTGGTCGGCTGGTTGAAGTTGGTGGTGTAGGTGGTCAGCTCGGTGTTGCTCAGCACCGAATCGCTGCCGGCGAAGTGCACGGTGCCGGTGGTCGAGAACAGCAGCGAGTTGTTTTCCAGGAAGGCCTTCTTGCCGGTGCCCGAACCGGTCACGGCGTAGGTGAAGTTCGCCGGCAGAATGCTGTCGGACGAACCCTTGTAGAGGTCGGCCGGCAGCGAAGCGCCGCCGCCGGTGACAGTCTGCGCCGAAGCGGCACCGGCAGTGGCCAGCAGCGCGGTGGCAACCAGCGCGGCCAGGGTCTTGTACTTGTTCATGATCTTCTCCTGAAGGGTTTACTGCGAAGGGAAACGCCAAGGGAGGAACGGTCACTACACGCCTGCTGCCGCCGAGGGCCTCCCAGCCCACTCTGCGGCGACGTGGCTATGCTGGTGCGCGCCGATGACAGGCCGCTTAAGAAACCTCTGGAAGATCAGAAAAAGGTGTGGAGGATTGTGTGGAGGAATCCAGCTGTCAGTAGATCCACGCCATGCGTGGATGTGCCGCCCATGGCGCGGTGATCCATCCACGCATGGCGCGGATCTACTGCACCAGTTGGTTCATTTCCATGATCGGCATCAGCACCGCCAGCACGATCGTCAGCACCACGCCGCCCATCACCAGGATCATGGTGGGTTCCAGCAGCGCGGTCAGCGCCATCGCGCGACGCTCGATCTCCCGCGAGATCGTCTGCGCAGCGCGATCCAGCAACGGCGCCAGCGAACCGGTCTTTTCGCCACTGGCCACCAGGTGCACCAGGATCGGCGGATACACCTTCTGTACCTTCAGCGCAGAGCCAAGCGCGGCACCTTCGCGCACGCGCCCAGATACGTCATCGGCACAGCGCGCCAGCAATGCATTGCCAAGCGTCTGTCGTGCCGCCTCCAGCGCACGCAGCAGCGGCACGCCGGCATCGAGCAGGATCGCCAGCGTCGAGGCGAAGCGCGCACTGTTCACGCCCAACACGAAGCGCCCGATCATCGGCACCCTCAGCAACAGCGCATCCCAGCGCAGGCGCAGCTCTGGCCGGCGCAGCGCCAGCCGCCACGCCACCACCAGCGCAGCGATGCCCAGCCCCACCCACACGCCCCAGCTGCGCACGAAGGCGCTGGCCGCCAGCATCACCTGGGTCAGCATCGGCAGCGTCTGCCGCGCCTGCACGAACGCGGTCACCACCTGTGGCACCACGTAGCTGAGCAGGAAGATCACGATCGCCACCGACACCAGGCTGATCGCCGCCGGGTAGATGAAGGCGGTCAGCACCTTGGCCTGCAGCGCGTTGCGTTCTTCGATGTAGTCGGCCAGGCGCTCCATCACTCGCGCCAGGTCGCCGGAGTCTTCACCCGCCCCCACCAGCGCCCGATAGATCGGTGGAAAATCGCGTGGCCGCGCGGCCAGCGCCACGGTCAGCCGCTGGCCTGCGCGCACGTCGGCGCGAACTGCAGTGAGCGCCTGCGCAACATGCGGGCGCTCGGCCTGCTCGATCACCGCACTCAAAGCACCTTCCAACGGCAGGCTGGCGGCCAGCAGGCTGGCCAGCTGGCGCGTGGCCCAGGCCAGCTCGCTGGCAGACAACCGGCGAGCCCCCCAACCACTGCCGGCACTGCGCGCCGCACTCACCTGCACAGGGGTCAGCCCGCGCCCACGCAGCAGCTGGCGCGCACCGCGCGGGCTGTCGGCATCCAGCTGACCCTTCTCGATGCGGCCCTGCGCGTTGGCAGCCTGGTAGTCGAACAGTGCCATGCAGGCCTCAATCGTCGCCGGTGACGCGCAGGATCTCTTCCAGCGTGGTCACCCCGCTGTCGACCCAGCGCTGGCCGTCCTGCCGCAAGGTCCGCATGCCGGCACGCCGGGCCGCCTCGCGCAGCGCGGGCTCACCCTGTCCTTCATGGATCAACGCGCGCACGCGGTCGTCGACCACGAACAGTTCATGGATGCCAGTGCGTCCCCGATAGCCGCTATTGCCGCAGGCCGCGCAGCCCACAGCGCGCCATACGGTACGACCCTCGCCGTCCACCTCGGCACGCCGGCACTGCGTGCACAGCCGCCGCACCAGCCGCTGCGCCAGCACGCCGCGCAGCGAGGACGCCAGCAGGAAAGGCTCCACGCCCATGTCGGCCAGGCGGGTCACCGCCGAGATCGCATCGTTGGTGTGCAGCGAGGCCAGGACGCCATGCCCAGTCAGTGACGACTGCACAGCGATCTGCGCGGTTTCCAGGTCGCGGATCTCGCCGATCATGATCGTGTCCGGGTCCTGGCGCAGGATCGCGCGCAGCGCGGTGCCGAAGCTCATGCCGATGCGTGCGTTGACCTGGATCTGGCCGATGCCTGCAAAGTCGTACTCCACCGGATCTTCCACGGTGAGGATGTTGCTGGTGCTGCTGTCGAGCTGGCCCAGTGCGGCGTACAGCGACGTGGTCTTGCCGCTACCGGTCGGCCCGGTGACCAGCACGATGCCATGTGGCTGCCGGATCAACCCGGTGAACGTGGCCAGGGTGTCATCCGCCATGCCCAGGCGCTGCAGCTGCAGGCGGCCGGCATCCTTCTCCAGCAGTCGCAGCACGGCGCGCTCGCCATGCCCGGTCGGCACCGTGGAGACACGGATATCCAGCGGCCGCCCGCCCACGCGGATCGCGATGCGCCCGTCCTGCGGCAGCCGCTTCTCGGCGATGTCCAGGTGGGCCATGATCTTGATGCGCGAAACCAGTGCTGCATGCAACGCGCGACGCGGCTGCACCATGTCGCGCAGCGTGCCGTCGACACGGTAGCGCACCACCGAATGGGTCTCGAACGGTTCGATATGCAGATCGCTGGCGCCATCGCGTGCGGCCTGTGCCAACAGCGCATTGATCATGCGGATCACCGGTGCATCGTCCTGCGCATCCAGCAGATCGGTGACCTCCGGCATGTCCTGCATCAGCCGGTCCAGGTCGACTTCGCTTTCGGCGGCACCGACCACGGCAGCGGCATCGCCGCCGTCACGGTATTGCTCACCCAGCCGCTGCTGCCAGGTCGCCGCATCCAGCGCATGGAACGGCAGCGGGCCATGCCGGCGGCGCAGTTCGGCCACGGCCCACGCCGCGGTGTCGGCGGTGCCCAGCAACACGGGCTCGCCGCCCGCCTCGGACAGCATCACGCCATGGCTGCGCACCCAGGCATACGGCAGTGGCGCAGACGCGCTCACGGCCCGATCACCAGTTCCGGCGTGTAGCCCAGCCCGCGCAGCTGCTGCAATGCCGGATCCAGCGTCGCCGGATCACGCGGCAGGCGCACGCGCAGGCGTTGCCCACTCTCGCCCGGCGTCGCCTCCGCGTAGGCCTGCAGGCCCAGTGCCCGCACCTGTGCAACCCCCTGGCTGGCACGGGCCGGGTCCAGCCCCTGCGCGAACTGCACCAGCTGCGCGTCGCCGTCACCGGCCGGATACAACGCCGCCAGGCTGGTGTTCTGCAGCGGCTGGCCCTGCCCGTCGCGCACATTGCCCTGGCCGAGTACAGACAGGTCCTGCGGCGGCAGCTGTGGTGCCGACAGCGCCGGCAATGCCCAGCTCTGTACCGGCTGCGCGCTGGCCTGCGCGTTGCGCATGTAGTCGTAGCGGTCGCGGGTCAGACGCTGGCCGGCGGCGGGGTCGCGCACCACGTGCGGGCGCAGGAACACCATCAGGTTGGTCTTGGAGCGCTTGCGCGTATCACTGCGGAACAGCGCCCCCAGCAACGGCAGCTTGCCCAGCCCCGGCACCGCATCACGACCGTGGCTGACGTTGTCCTCCAGCAGGCCACCCAGGACCATGATCTGGCCATCGTCCAGCAGCACGCTGGTATCCAGCGCACGCTTGTTGGTGATGATGCCGGCGGCACTGTTGGCACTCTGCGCGTCGATGCTGCTGACTTCCTGGTAGATGTCCAGCTTCACCGTTCCGCCCTCGGAGATCTGCGGGCGCACCCGCAGCTTCAGGCCCACGTCCTCGCGCACGATGGTCTGGAACGGGTTGTTGCTGCCGCCACCGCCGTCGGTCACGTAGCGGCCGCTGACGAACGGTACGGTCTGGCCGACCATGATGCTGGCCGCCTCGTTGTCCAGCGTCATCAGGTTCGGCGTGGACAGGATGTTGGCACCGCCCTTGCTCTGCAGCGCAGTGGCCAGCGCTTTCATGTTGAGGATCTGGCCGACACCGGGTAGGTTGATGGTGCCGTCGATCACGCCGATCTTCAGGCCATCCTTGGGCAGCACGTCCAGCGTGGTACGCGCGCCGGTATTGAGCCCGCTACCGCCGGTGGCACCACCGAAGTGGGTGCCACCAAAGGTGCGTCCATTGCCCAGCATCCACTGCACGCCTAGCTCGGCCGCGTCGGTCTGGTTGACCTCCACGATCAGGCTCTCGACCAGCACCTGTGCACGGCGCTGGTCGAGCTGGTCGATCACCCGCCGCAGGTTGCGGTACACCGGCTCCGGCGCCGAGATCAGCAGCGTGTTGGTGGCCACGTCCGCCTGCACCGAGATGCCGTTCTGGCTGAAGCCGGTGCTTCCCGCATCGATCGGGTCACGGCGGCTGGGGTCCAGGCGCTGCGATTCCAGCGCATTGCCTCCGGTCTTGGCCTGCTGCGGCTGCGACGGCTGCGTTGGCGTGGAACGGTTGGCGTCACCCGGCAGTGGTGTGATGCCTTCATTGCTGCCCATCGCCGGTGCATCGCTCTGCCCCGCCACCACGCCTCGCAACACACCGGCCAGCTGGTTGGCCTGGGCATTGCGCAGGTAGACCACATGCAGGTTGCCGGACTCGTCCTGGGCGCGGTCCAGCTTCTCCACCAGCTGCCGCGCCAGGCGGGTGCGGCCGGGACTGCTGGAGCGCAGCAGCACGCTGTTGCTGCGCGGGTCGGCCATCACCACCACCTTCTGGGTGGGCTCGGCGCCCTGCGCATCCAGCAGCGGCGCGACCATCGCCGCTACGTCAACCGCAATGCCCTGCTGCAGCTTCACCACATCGGTGTCCATGCCGGCCGGCGTATCGACGCTGGCGATCACCCGCGCGATGCGCTCCAGGTTGTCGGCGTAGTCGGTGATCACCAGGGTGTTGTTGCCCGGATTGGCGGTGATCGGATTGTCCGGGCTGATCATCGGCCGCAGCACTGCCACCAGCGCGGCCGCGTTCTCGTAGCGCAGCGCGAAGGTGCGCGTGGCGACCTCGCCCCCTGCACCACCACTACCGACCCGGCCACCAAGCAGCTTGGCATCGGCCTGCGGCACCACCCGGCTGACGCCGCCGTTCTCAACCACCGCGAAGCCACGCATGCGCAGTGCGCCCAGCAGCAACTGGTAGGCCTGGGTACGGCTGACCGGACCATCGGAAACCACTGTCATCTTGCCGGTCACCCGTGGGTCGACCAGGAACTGGCGTCCGGTGAAGCGTGCCGCCATGCGCAACACGCCACCGATATCGGTATCCACCAGGTTCAACTGCACCGGCTCATCGCGGGTGTCCTGCGCCAGCACCGGCGCCGGTGCGTGGGCCATGCACACGATCAGGGCCAGTGCGGTACTGCAGGCAAGGCTGCGCATCGCCCTCATGGATGGGCACCCACGTTGAGCGCCATCACGATGTTTCCGGAAATCCGTGCCGCCGGCATGTTCGCATCCCCTGTGCGTGTCAGTTGCAGCTGCTGCAGTTCGATGGCCGGATCGGCCAGCACGGGCAGCAGCCAGTTCCACAGCGCGTCAGCGGGCACCGCCTGCACCTGCAGGTGCCAGCGCCCGTCGCGCGCTTCGATATGCAGTCCGTCGGCGAGGCCGGCCGACTTGATTCCGTCACGCAACCTGGCCATCGTCGGGCGCTGCCCCTGCGTCCGCTGCTGGCGCTCGCGTGCGTGCAGCAGTGGCGCCAGGACACGCGCCTGCGCCTGCAGCCGCGGCAGCTCGGCCTGCCAGTGCGTGCGCTGCTTCAGCAGCGGCTCCAGCCACAACATCCACAGACCCGCCGCCAGCAGCGCCACCACCATCACCCACAGCATCAGCCGGTCGCGCGGTGGCAGGCGTTGCCAGCGCTGCTGCACGCCCGTCATTCCCGCGACCAGCCGCAGGGTCCGGGTCGTCACTGTCCAGCTCCGCTCACCCGCAGGCGTCCACCGGCTTCGCGCGCCAACTGGAGGCCCTGCGCCTGGACCGCTTGCTGCCAATGCTCAAGCCGCTGCGGATCGTCGGCCAATGCCTGGGCGTCGGCATCCAGCTCCATGTCCAGCTGCCCGGGCTGGTAATGCAGGCTGCGTACCTGTCCCGCCAGCTCCGGAACCGCCTGCAGCGTGCCGGCTACCTGACGCTGCAGCGGCGGCAACGGCGGCGCCGGCAGTGGCACGGCCAGTGCTCGCCTTGCCTGCAGCACCGGGTCCACCACGTCGGTGATTTCCGGGAAGCGTGCGCTGAACTGGCGTGCCATGTCCTGTTGCAGGGCCTCGCCCTCACTTCGCCACCGCGAGACCTGCAGTTGCAGACCGAGCGCGGCCAGCAACATCGCCGCCAATGCCAGCCCGATCGCAAGCCGCGGCGCTTTCTGGCCCGCCCCGGGCAGCGGCAATGACCAGCCTGGCAAGGGGCCAGAGGCCTGCCGTTCATGGGGGATGGCGGTGGCCGGCAGACTGTCCGGCCACGTCGGCGGCACACCATCGATCCACTGCACGGCCTGCACGCCGGCCTGTTGCAGGCGCACTGCCAACGCCTGCATCACCGCACAGGCATCACGTCCGCCATACCATTGAACGAAACCCCGATCGCGCCCGCTGCGTACCAGCAGGTGCTCGCCGCTGATCTGCAGCGTGGCATGGCCGTCCTGCCAGGGCAGCAGCAGCGGCGTCGGATACAGTGCCTGCAGCCGCAGTGCACACGAAGCCAGCAGCTGCTGCGCCTGCAGGACCGCCTGCTGGCCCAACCAGGTCACAGGAACCGTGCCGTCCGTCGCCTGCACACCGTGGGCCAGCGCTACCTCCTGCAGGTCATCCAGCAGCATCGCCTCCACCTCACCCTGCAGCGCCGACTGCAGACGGCGCCCGGACAACGGTGGCAACTGCAGTTCCAGCAGGATCAGGTCGTTCGGATCGAGGCAGGCATGCACCGCAGCCTGCGGATGGCGCAGCCCCAGCGCCGCCAGCGTGTCGCGGCCGTGAGCCAGCACCTCGCCCTTGTGCAGCTGCGCCCAGTCCACCGCGCTGTCGGCGCGCAGACGCTCAAGCGCCGGCAAGCGCACCCGAAGCTGCACGGTCATGCGCCGATCCTCGTCCACACGCGTTGCACACGCACGCCATCGTCGCGGTACTCGCGCCAGAGCAGCGCGCGAAAATCAACCGCGCTGCCGTCAGCCTGCACCTGGCCGACGGCAAGGAACCACTCGCTATGGATACCCAGGGGAAGCACGGCCATCTGTTCGTTGCTCAGTTGGAGTCGATTGGCGATGTCGCCGCGATTGAGCAGCCAATGACCAGCGTCGCGCTCACCGAGCAGCGCCTGCAGCCGTGCCGGTTCGACCGCAGGCGTCACCGCCTGCAGAACGCGCAGGTCGCTGGTGTTGGCGTTGACCAGGGTCTGCGCCGGCAGCACCACGGTGCGCCGCGCCAGCGCCTGCAGCGCTACCGGGTCAGCGCCGGCCAGCGCCTGTTCGATCAGTGATTCACGCGGCAGCGGCGCCTGCGCCTGCATGTCGCCATCGCGCAGGCGCGCCTGGATGTGGTCCGCGGCGGATGCGCAGGCGCCCTGGCCCAGCCCCTGCCCGGCACACAACGCGATGAACGCGCGCCGCGCCTCGGGGTCCGGCCTGCCATGCGCCAGCAGGTTGCGCAGGTTGAACATCGACTGCGCATCGACCAGTTGCAGCTGCACCGGCAACGGCGCCTGCAGCTCCAACGGGCGGGCCCAGCGCCCGCTGCGCACCGTGGTCAGCTGTTCCTTTACATCCTCACGCAGCTGCTGCGCTGCACGCTCCAGCGTTACGTCCACGGCCATGCGTACCTGTGCGCGCAGCTGGTCGCCACGCAGCGCGCGCAGCTGGGCCGACTGCCGGGTCAGCAGTGCCGTGGCAATCACCGCCACCAGTGCCACCACCAGCAGGGCGACAATCACCGCCATGCCACGTTGACGGACACTCGAAAAAGAACGCATCCGGGCTGACATCGGCCTGCCTCACAGCTGCCAGGAGCCGATGTCCGCGTTCCCGGCGTCGCCACCGGGCTTGCTGTCCGCACCCAGCGAGAACACATCGATGTCGCCGTGGGTGCCAGGTATCTGATACTGGTACGGATGGCCCCACGGGTCATTGGGCAGGCGATCCAGATAGGGCGTGACCGGCATCGCGCCACCGCCCTGCGGGGGCTTCACCAGTGCCTGCAGGCCCTGTTCGGCACTGGGATAGCGACCATTGTCCAGCTTGAACAGTTTCAATGCCTGCATCAGCGCCGCGATGTCCTGGCGCGCCGCCACCACCCGTGCCTGGTCCGGACGGTCCATCAACCGCGGCACGATCAGCGCGGCGAGGATGCCGATGATCACCACCACCACCATGATCTCGATCAGGCTGAAACCCTTCTGCCGAGCTTTGCGACCACGAATCTGCCTTGCCATTGTTCCGCCCTCGTCATCCTGGAAGAGACCGCTGCGCCATGGTCAGCGGTGCATGTGTCAGTACGATAAACATCCGCCGGCAATTCGCTGCGCGTGTGCCTGTGCAGGCGCAACACGCGCAGCCGGCGCACATGCAGACTCGAGCAGGTGCCGCGGCACGCTGGCCAGCGCATCGTCGATGCAGCCGCGCAGCAATGGGTGCGCGCAGGCCTGCAGCAGCCGCACGCACTGCATCGGCGACCACGCTGTTCCATGATCGAGGCCGATGAACATCCGATAGGCCTGGTGATAGCGCAGGTCGTCGTACACGCGCTGGGCACTATTCAGATCGCGCATGACCACCAGCAGGGCCGCGCGTTGCAGCAGCCGCGCATCACCTGCATCAAGCGGGAGCGGGCTCATGGCTGCTTCGGGCCAGGGCCGCAGCTGCAGGTCGAGCGCTTCTCGCAGCGCCACCAGTGGGTGCGCACTACCATCCAGTGCCGCCCAACGCCCCGCATCTGCCCAGGCGTCACTGGACAACACCCAGACCCAGGAGTGCCCATAGCGCTGCACGTTCAATGGCGTATGCCGTGCCTGCTCCAGTGACTGGCTCAGGTGACGATCCAGCTCCAGCATGCTGATCCTGCGACTGTCTGCCATCGGCGCCGCCCGTGCTCCGCGACGCGTGGTGCGCCGTACTCTGGAGAAGACGTCAGCAAGGCAGGTGAAGCGACAGCGCACACGCAGCTCTGTGCGCTGCGTGGCGCTTCATCGCCAACGTCATCGCAGCGTCATCTGCCTGCAGGCTTCGCGCTCCAGTCGCGGTGCGTCGCCTCCGCAACGGCGCGCCAGTATCGCCACGTCGCTGCGCGCGGCGAACGCGGCCAGCGCATCGGTCATCTCCGCGTCATCGCACCATGCCCCCATCGCAACGCGCAGCGCCGGCAATTGCCAGCTGTCCATCACACCGTGGGTGCCCGCCACGAACCAGTGCCACAGCCGATGGTGCAGCACCTGCTCGTGCAGCTGCGCCAGATCGTCAATGCCATGAACCCCCGTCAACAGCAGGGCGCGCGCGAGGACCGCAGGTGACAACGCACCGGCTTCAGACAGGGGAAGCGCCTGCTGCTGCAGGCGCAGCAGCATCGCCAGCGGGTGCGACTGCGGATCGAAATCCAGCAGCACCGCCTGTTGCTGCCACTGCGCATCGGACACCACGCACACCCAGGGCGAGCCATATCGATGCACCATCAACGGCCGTCGCTGCGTGGTTTCCAGCAACGCCGACAGATTGCGACGCAGATCCAGCACACCGATGGTCTCGTTGCGCATCCTTGGCTTCTCCTTGCTTGCAACAGCCCTGCGCGGTGCGCACGGCCAGCGTCTTCATCTATCCAAGGACGGCAATGCCACCCGGAAAGCGACGCAGATCCAGCGACATCGTCAGTCGCAGCTGCTCAAGTGCCGCGTCCGGATCATCGATGCGGAAACGACCGCTGACCGGTGCGCGCGCCAACGCCGATTCGCCCAGCAGTACCTTGCCGCGGCGGTAACGGTTGATCTCCTCCACCACCTCACGCAGCGGTGCGCGGCGGAACACCAGCATGCCCTCGGTCCAGGCACTCACTTCCGACGCCACGGCCTCGGCCACCACACCACTGAGGCGCTCGTCGTACTGGGTCTGCTGGCCCGCCTGCAGCTGCAGCCGGCCCTGCGGATGCTCGATGCGGGCACTGCCCTGCAGGCAGGTCACCCGCACCTGGCCATGGGTGTTGCGGACGTCCAGGCGCACCGCTCCCTCATCGGCAATCACGCAGCCCGGGCCCGCGAACAACGCCAGGCGCAGGCCGGCCTGGGTCTCGATCGCGGCCTGGCCCTGCACCAGCTCGAAGCCTTCGCCCTGCGTGTCCGCGCGGCGGCGCAGGCTGCTCTGCGTATCCAGTTCGATCTTCAGCTGCGGCGAGGGCGCGATCTGCAGTCGCTCACCGGTGCCAGTATGGAAATCGGCTGCCATGGCCGTCACCGAGGGCCACAGCCCCAGCGGCGGGCGGATGGCCGCCACCACTACCAGGCTGGCCGGGGCGGCAATCGCGGCGCCCAGGAAGGCGCGTCGGCTCCAGCGCTGGGCCGGCGTCGGCACGACCGGTTGACGCGCGGTGGCGGGCAGCTGCTCGCCTGCCAGGCGTACCTGCTCCCATTGCCGGCGCGCTCGGCCAAACGCTTCGCGATGACGCGGGTCAGCCTCACACCAGGTACGGAACCTGCGCCCGTCGGCGGCGGTCGCCTCGCCCGAGGTCAGCCGCACCACCCACGCGTGGGCCTGACGCTCGACGGCATCCAGCGGGCGTTGCGGGCGATCGTCAGGATCCATGAGGGCTCATGCCGGACCCGCACGCTGCGGGGTTCTGCTCGGCGTCAAAGTGTAGACGGATGCCGTCGCTCAGAACCGCACCTGGCGCCCCTGCCCGCTGCGCTCGGCCAGGTAATCCTGGGCCGCCTTCAGCTCACGCTGCACCAGCCGCAGCGACACGCCGAGGTGGTCGGCCACGTCGCGCTGCTGCAGGCCATCGACGCGGATTGCCAGCAGGATGCGGCGACGGCGCTCGGGCATGCGCTGCAGCAGGCCGACCATGTCTTCCAGCGCGAAGTCCAGTTCGGCCGCCTGCGCCGGGCCGGGTGCCGGGTCGGCCATGTCCATCAGCGTATCCACCTCCTCCAGGCTCAGCAGGCGGTGGTCTGCACGTTGGCGGTCGATCACGGTATTCATCGCCATGCGCAGCAGGTAGGCCGCGGGGTTCTGTACGGCGTCCAGGCGATCACGCCGCGCGCTCAGGCGCATCCAGGTGTCCTGCAGCGCGTCGCCGGCCAGCTCTTCCGAGCCCAGCTTGCGCACCAGCCGGCGCTTCAGCTCATCGTAGGCACCCAGAAGGTGGTCCATCAGGTCAACTGCCCCAGCCGTACCGTTGCTCATGTTCGAATCCTTGAAGTCATGGAAGGGGCGCGCGCCGGCCACAGTCGTGGTCGGTGCCGGAAGGTCGGATCTGCAGCGTTACCGGCTGCGCCAGCGCGCCAGCCTCGGCCGCCAGCACCAGGCCCTGCATCGCCTGCAGCAGGCGTGCATCGCGACGGGCGCTGCCACTGCCTGACAGCAGCTCGGGCGCATGCACCTGGCCTTCGCTGTCGACATGGAAACGCAGCGTCGCGGCATAGCGGCCGGGCGCGATCTCCGGGTCGTCACAGAACACTGCGCGCAGGCGCTGCTGCAGCCCGCCGTAGCGACGCCGGCGCTCGGCATCGGGAAGATCGACGCCAACACCGGGTTCGGCGACGGAGGACGTGCCCCGGCGCAGCACCACACGCTGCTCGCCGATCACCTCGGCCTCGATACCGGAGTCCTGCAACAGCACCTTCAGCGCAGGCAGCGGCGCCAGGCTGGCGCGCAGCGCATGGCTGCTGCGGCCCGCAGCAAGATCGCCCGGGTACATCACCGACCACCCGCTGATGACGCTGAAGCGCTCGACCGCCTGTTCCAGCGGCTGCGCAGGGATGTCGTAGGCATGAACAGCGTCCTGTGCGGCAGCGGCAAAGGACAGCAGCAGCCATGCGGCGATGGCCACCTTCCAAGTTCTGACCGCATGGTGTCCATTCAGCCCCCTGACGTAGAACACATGACCCTCGGCAGCGACAGCAGCTGCAGTGGACGCGCACCACGACCGGAACCCCGGCCCGCGCGCGACCCGCAAGCGGGCTCAAACCGTACCGGTGCCAGATGTCATTGCGATGACCGCCGCCACGGCTGACGCCGAGGCAGGCTCCGTAAAGCCAGTCACGCATCAGGAATCAATGAATCGAGCAGACAGGTTCATCTGCGCACGGGATCCGACCCCGACAGATCGCGGAAGCTGTCAGGCGGCGGGGCGGTATGGCCAGGCAGGACCGTTGGCGCCATGGATGGCGCCATCGAGCCCCCAAGGAAGGGTTTACGGCGTGTCCTGCCTGGCCATACCGCCCCGCCGCCCCACGGAGAATCTCTGTTGCTGTGCTGTTGCTCCTGAGGTTGCCGGCCAGCGGCCGGCACTACCGCGGGTGCCGGGTGCAACCCGGCCGGAACCCACCATCCTCAAAGCGGCAACTGGGTCGTCTGCTTGATCCGCTGCATCGGAATTTCGGTCTTCGTGTTCTGCACCCCGGCGATCCGGTTCAGGTGCTGCATCTGGAACTGCCGGTAGGCATCAAGGTCGGCCACCGCCACCCGCAGCAGGAAATCGCAGTCGCCCGCCATCAGATGGCATTCAAGCACTTCCGGGAATGACTTGATGCTGTTGATGAAGTGGTTGGTGGTGTCCTCGTCCTGCCCGCGCAGCCACACCCGCACGAACACCGTGAAGCCGCGGCCCACCTTGGCCTCGTTCAACAAGGCCACATAGCGATCGATGTAGCCGCCCTCCTCCAGCAACCGCACCCGGCGCAGGCAGGCCGACGGCGACAGCCCGACCAGGCGAGCCAGCTCCAGGTTCTGCAGGCGGCCGTCGCGCTGCAGGGCGTCGAGAATGCGCCGATCGAGGTTGTCGAGCTGGTACTGCATGGGATTTCACCCGTGTGACTTCTGGCCGCATGAAATATCAATCATCCAGAATCAAGTGGCATCAACGCAACCCGATTTCGTGATCGGACCGCTAGCATGGGCCACCCCCACCTCGTTGTGCCGTTCCATGGACGCCCGTACCACCCTCCCCCTGCCAGACATCTGCGATACCGCGCCGCGTGCCGAATTCCTGCGCGGCCTGCGCGCCGCGGTACCGGTGATGATCGGCTTCATTCCCTTCGCCCTGGTACTCGGCGCGCAGGCGGCCCAGAAGGGCCTGAGCGCACTGGAAGTGCCGCTGATGACCGGCCTCAACTTTGCCGGCGGGTCGGAGTTCGCCGCCGTCGAACTGTGGACGTCGCCGCCACACATCGCGCTGATCGTGGCCATCACCGCGCTGGTCAACAGCCGCCACCTGTTGATGGGCGCCAGCCTGGCCCCGCTGCTGCAGCACCTGCCGCGCCGCCGCGTGCTGCCGGCCCTGTTCTTCATGTGCGACGAAAGCTGGGCGATGGGCGTGGCCGATGCGCGCCGCCGTGCGCTCGGCTTCAGCCTGGCCTACTACCTGGGCGTATCGGCAGGCCTGTACACGGTCTGGGTGGCCTGCACCGCGCTGGGCGCAATCGTCGGGCCGATGCTGGGCGACATCCACGCCTACGGCTTCGACATGGCCTTCCCCGCCGTGTTCCTGGTGCTGCTGCGCGGCATGTGGCAGGGCATGAAAGCGGCGCGGCCGTGGCTGGTGAGCCTGGTGGTGGCCGCTGCAACCTACCTGCTGATCCCGGGAGCGTGGTACGTGGCCAGCGGCGCCCTGGCCGGCCTGGCCGCCGCCTGGCTGCTGGCGGAGGACGCAGCATGATCTTCAACGGACTGATCCACTGGACCTCGGTGCTGACCATCGTGCTGATGGCCGCCGCCACCTACCTGACCCGCATCGTCGGCTTCCTCGCGCTGCGCAACCGCACGCTGAGCAAGCGCGCGGTAACGGTGATGGAAGCCGCACCGGGCTGCGTGCTGATCTCGGTGATCGCCCCGGACTTCGTCGCCGACAAGCCCGCCGACCTGGCCGCACTGGCGATCACCCTGCTGGCCGCCACGCGGCTGTCGATGCTGCCGACGGTGCTGATCGGCGTGGCCTCGGCCGGAGTGTTGCGTTATCTGATGGGCTGACACACGCGCGACTTCACAACGTGGTGCGACTGGAGGCACAAGTGTCGCCATTAGCACGACCTGGACATTTGCCTGCCGCGTCAAATGTGGCCCGGAGCCACCTACTGGAGGTGTTTGAAACAATTCCGATTGCCTGATCGAGCCACAGTCGATACGCATTGACTACCGAGCCAGCGGGTTGAGCTGATCGGTCAATCGACGTCAAACGTGGAGAGTACCAATGAGCAATCTACGAGCGATCGTGGCGGCAATCGGTATCACCCTCATCTCTGCTGGCTGCGGGCCAATGGAGTGGCAGTTGAGCGCATCGTGCGAAGAAACCAAGAAGTGCCGGATAGAAGGCAGGATTGGAGGCAAGATCGGCGGAGGCGAACGCGATGGCATATTTTGGTTCGAGCGAATTCTGCTGGCGTCGACATCGGAAGTCCCAGATGCCGCGCAATTCGAAATCGACGTCTCGGGTTCATCCATAGCCTTCCCAGCCAATGGATCTGTAACCCTGCTGCTGTTTGACGCCAGGCAAGGAGCCACCATCGCCGCCAAGCAGTTCCAATGGCATCGAACAGGAACCGTCCTCCGGCTTGTCGATCCGGATGGCGCGAACGCCTGGGCCGCATCTGCGTCCGGTCCAGCGACCGAGTTGAGGTATGACCTTGCAACATTCGATGTAGGTGCAGCCCCTGGACCAAACACCATCGCGGCGGCCTCTCGATATGGCGGAGCCACCAAAGCGGCTTCAGTCTCGGAATTTCAAGTCTGTACGAAGTATCCATCGCCGTATCAATGCGGGCTGACCCCCTGATGCAGCGCCGCCAGTCCAGGCGTACCCAACCAGGCTCCGCCCTCGGGCACTATGCTGGGCTGGCGGCAATCCTTCTGGCCACAAGTGCGTGCCAATCCCTCCAGCTGCCTCCCCGGAACCTGGTCAGTCCCGATGGAGGGTATGCCACCCTGTTGCGAGGCCCTTCCTCGCATCTGAAGATCAGCACAGTGTCAGTGCTACCCGGCCCGGAAAGCTCGGAGTATGCCAACCGATCCATCGAGTGCGGGTGGTCATCCGTCGCAACTCTGCTTCTCTGGGCAGATGGAGCGCTTTCGGCCATGCAAGCATCACAGCTTTGCAAGGCCGCCGCACGATCCGCTGGACTGCCGCTCCAGGCAAATGGGCTGGAATGGATGCCTGTGCGTTACCAGCTCACGATCGTAAGTGACGGAGGCGGCATCTGGCGACAACTGCCAGGACCAGAGCCGCCGGGCCAGGTGGTCAGCTTCTGGTTTCCCTCCGGCCCCGACACCGATTCGCTGCGCAAGCGCGTGATCGCCACCACCGCGCATGAGTTCCAGCATATCGCCACCGCATTGTCTGGGCAGCCGCGGCGCGGCGGGCAGCGGGAACCAGACGCCTATCTGGCAGGCGCATGTGCCCAGCTGGTGATCGAAGGTGCAGTTGCACGTACGGATCTGCCAAGCGGACACGATCCGCGAGCTGATCCGTTCCTGCCATCCGCAGCCAGGCGCTCCGCGCACGCGGGCAGTACGACCGGGACAGCGCTGCTGCGGTTCTTCGGTGACGCGGAAACCTTGCGCATCAATGAGGGAGGCCGCCACCTGGTGCAGCATTGCCACGAGACGATCGGTTTTCCCCTGCAGCAGTGAACGCCCACTGCGACACCCGGTCGCAGGCCTTCGCGCCACGCACTTGACCAATGTCAAACCGCCCGCTGCCGTGCGGGCGTATCTCTATGCAGGACCCGAACACGCCGGCGCTACCGGCATCCACAAGGACCCTGCGATGAGCTACACCCCCGACAACACCCAGCTGCTGAACGCCATGCAGAACGTCATGGTGATCTCCACCACCGACCTGCAGGGCAACATCACCTATGCCAACGACCTGTTCTGCACGCTCACCGGCTTCGCCCGCGAGGAACTGATCGGCCAGCCGCACAGCATCGTGCGCCATCCGGATGTGCCCAAGGCTGTCTACAAGGACATGTGGGACACCATCAAGGCCGGCAAGACCTGGACCGGCATCGTGCCCAACCTCGGCAAGGGCGGTGTGCTCTATGTGGTCGATACCACCGTGCAGCCGCTGTTCGACGCCGACGGCAACATCACCTCCTACATCAGCATCCGCCGCGTGGTGAACGACCTGATGCAGAACTACGACCTGGTCGAGTTCAGCAAGGAAAAGTTCGACGACTTCTACGAGGCCGCGTGAACGCCCTCCCGACCAGTACGCCCTTCAGCCGCCTGCTGGTGGGTTTCGCGTCCGAGTCGGGCAATGCCCGCGCCCTGGCCCAGCGCCTGGGCGCGGACCTGCAGCCGCACGCGCCGCAGGTGCTCCCGTTCAACGACATCGACGTGGCCAGTCTCGGCCAAGGCGATGTGCTGCTGGCGATTTCCAGCTCGTTCGGCGATGGCGAACCGCCGGCCAACGGCGAGCAGTTCTTCGAAACACTGCGCCAGACCCCGACGCTGAGCGGCCTGCGCTATGCGGTGTTCGGCCTTGGTGACACCGGCTACCCCAGCTTCTGCGGCTTCACCAAGGCGCTGGATGTAGCACTAAGCGAGCGCCAGGCCCAGCCGCTGCTGCACCGCGTGGACGCCGATCTGGGCTACGAGCAGTTCTTCCAGCAATGGCAGCCGGTGCTGGGCCAGGTGCTGGATGGCGACCTCAGCGCTGGCCAGGACCTGCACCTGCAGGTCACCGCCTATGGCGAAGACAATGCCTTTGCCGCCCCCATTCTCGAGCGTCGCCGCCTGAACAGCAGCGCCCCGGCCGCGTGGCACCTGCAACTGGACATTGCCGGCAGTGGCATGGCCTATCGCGCGGGCGACACCCTGCACGTAGTACCCGAGAACGATCCTGCCCTGCTGCAGGCATTGGCCACCTGGTACGGCGACACCGCCGCCGTGGCCGCCCTGCATGACCGCGAGCTGCGCCTGCTGAGCAAGGGCGTGCTGCGCGAACTGGCCAAGCTCGGTGGCAGCGAGCTGCTGAAGGGCCTGTTGAAGGTCAGCCAGAAGCGCGAGCTGGACGCCTACCTGCACGGCCTGGACCTGCTGGACGTGCTGCAGGACCACGCCAGTCCGGGCAGCGTGCCGCTGGCCCGACTGCGTGAACTGCTGTCACCGCGACTGCCGCGCGCCTATTCGATCGCCTCGCACCCGTGCGACGACCAGCTGAGCCTGTGCGTGCGCGAAGTACGCTACACCCTGCGCGGCCGCGAACGCTTCGGCACTGCCACCGGCAGCCTGCTGAATGGCGGCGACCATGCCCGTGTGTACTGCCGCTCCAACCCCGGCTTCCACCTGCCCGATACCGGCGAGGCACCGCTGCTGCTGGTCGGCACCGGCACCGGCATCGCACCCTTGATGGGCCTGATGCAGGAACTGCAGGCCGGTGCCTGCGAACGCGAAGTGCACCTGGTGTTTGGCGAAAAGCACAGCCAGCACGACTACCTGTATCGCGACCAGCTGCAGGACTGGCACACGCGTGGCGTGCTGGCCGGCCTGCATACCGCGTTCTCGCGCGATGGCGCCGAAAAGGTCTATGTGCAGCACGTGCTGCAGCAGCGCGCCAGCGAGGTGCGTGATGTGCTGGCCCGCGGCGGGCATCTGTACCTGTGCGGCAACAAGACCCATCTGGAGGGCGCGGTGCGCGAGGCCATCGATGCCATCGGTGGTGAAGGACACTGGGACACACTGCGGGGCGAAGGCCGCACGCACTGCGAATTGTATTGATCCTTTGATCCTGTACAGCCGAGCCCATGCTCGGCTGCTGTTGGCGGTGTCGCGCAGAGCAGCCGAGCATGGGCTCGGCTCTACAGGTGCAGGTCAATCGCCGACGATGCGGCCGTCCACCACGCGCGCCACCTGCTGGCCGAACATGGCCACGTCCTGCGGGTCGTGGCTGATCAACAACAACGGGATGCCGGTCTTGTCCAGCACGGCCTCCAGCTCCTGCCGCAGGTGCTGGCGCAGGTCATGGTCCAGCGCGGAGAATGGTTCATCCAGCAGCAACGCCTGCGGTTGTGTCACCAGCGCGCGCGCCAGTGCAGTGCGCTGGCGCTGGCCACCGGAGACCTGCGCGGGCAGCAGTTCGCCCACCGTGTCGATGCGGAATGCGTGCAACCACTGCTCCACCGAATCGAAGCGCTGGCCCGCGCGCGGATTCAACCACCCCTTCTGCAGACCGAACGCCACGTTCTGGCGCACGCTCAGGTGCGGGAACAACGCGTAATCCTGGAACACATAGCCCAACCGGCGGCGCTGCGGCGGCAGATCCACGCCGGTGGCCGCATCGAACAGAGTCTGCCCCTGCACGCGCACATGGCCCCGACCCGGCCGCAGCAGCCCGGCCACCGCCTTCAGCGTCAGGCTCTTGCCCGCGCCCGAAGGCCCGAACAGCACCACCTGGCGCTGCGTGCACTGCAGCGATACGTCCAACACGAAATCCTGGCCGGCCGCCTGCAGGCGGCGCTGCACCTGCAGATCAAGCCACATCGCGCAGCTCCCGGCGACGCCCGCCCACCAGCCGCGCGGCCAGCAACAGGATCACGATGCAGACCACCGAGGTCAGGATGACCAGCGCATTGGCCTTGCCATCCTGTCCGGCCTGCACCGCCTCGTAGATGGCGATCGACAGCGTCTGCGTGCGACCTGGAATGCTGCCAGCCACCATCAGCGTCGCGCCGAACTCGCCCATCGCGCGTGCAAACGCCAGCAGCAGCCCGGCAAGAATGCCGCGCCAGGCCAGCGGCAACGTGATGCGGAAGAACACCGCCGCTTCGGACACTCCGAGCGTGCGTGCGGCCTGCTCCAGCTGCCCGTCCACTTCCTCGAACGCCGCGCGCGCCGGCTTGAACACCAACGGCAGCGAGGCCACCGCCGCAGCGATCACCGCCGCCTGCCAGGTGAACACCAGATTGATGCCGAACCACGATTGCAGCCACGCCCCGATAGGGCCGTTGCGACCGATCAGTACCAACAGGTAGTACCCCAGCACCGTCGGTGGCAGCACCATCGGCAGGGTCAGCAGCGAATCCAGCAGCTCGCGGCCGGGAAAGCGCCGGCGCGCCAGCAGCGCGCCCAGTGCTACGCCCAGCACCAGGTTGATCGCGGTGGCCCAACCGGCCACCTTCAGCGACAACCCCAGCGCGCTCCAGTCCAGATCCATGCCTCAGGGCTTGCCGAACCCGTGTTTGGCCAGGATCGCGTGGCCCTGTGCCGAGCGCACGAAGGCGGTGAAGCGCTTGGCCTCCGCCGGCTGTGCACTGGCCTTGATCACGGCCAGCGGATACGCGATGCGACCGGCCACCGGCACCGCAAAGGCGCGGCGCACCCGGTCGGGCATCGCCTGCGCATCGGTGGCATAGACGAAGCCGGCATCCACTTCACCGCGTGCCACGTAGTCCAACGACTGGCGCACGTTCTGCGTGGTGATGGCCTTGCCCTGCACCGACGGCCACAGGCCCGCCGCTTCCAGTGCACCCTTGGCATAGCGGCCCACCGGCACGCTGTCCGGGTTGCCCAGTGCGATGCGCTGCACACCAGCACCGGCCAGGTCCTTCAAGGTACGCGGCGCCGCCTTGGCCTGCGGCGGCACCACCACCCACAGCGCATTCACCGCGAACACCTCGCGGGTACCGGCGGCCAGCAGATCCTGCTGCTGCGCCTGGTCCATCGTGGTTTCGTCGGCCGAGGCGAATACATCCACCGGTGCACCGCGGCTGATCTGCTGCAGCAGTACGCCAGACGCGGCAAAGTTGAAGTCGACCTTGGTGCCCGGGTGCGCCTTCTCATAGGCCGCGCCCAGTTCACGGAAGCTCTCGGTCAGACTCGACGCCGCCGACACCGTCAGGTCGGCCGCCCAGGCCGGAACTGCAGCCAGCATTCCCAGCAACAACAGCCCCGCTCGCTTCATGGTCGGCCCCTTGGTTGTCTGATCAGTCCAATCCGGATTCCCGGGTCACGGCCAGTTCCGCCAGCCGCTCGGGTTGCAGCAACAGCATCTCACGTTGGTTCACCGCAATCACACCCTCGTCGCTCAACCGGCGCAGCACCCGGCTCACCGTCTCCGGCGCCATCCGCAGGTAGTTGGCGATCTCGGTACGGGCCATGCTCAGGTTGAACCGGGTGGCCGAGAATCCGCGCCGGGCATAGCGCTCGGAAAGATCCAGCAGGAACGCCGCCATGCGCTCCTCGGTGCGATGGTTGGCGGCCAACGTAGCGACCTTGCCGATCTCGGCACTGAGCAGGCTGAACAGCCGTGCCTGCAACCCCGGCATGCGGCTGGCCAGCAGGCTCAATCGCGGGAAGGAGATGCGGCACAGATAGACCGTGTCCAGCGCCACGGCATTGCAGGGAAAGCGCGCACCGTGGATGGCATTGAGCCCGATCACTTCACCGGGCAGGCTGAAGCCCAGCACCTGCTCGTTGCCCTGGCTGTCATCGACAAAGGTCTTGACCATGCCGGCACGCACGGCGGCGATCGAATCGAACGGATCGCCGGCACGGAACAGGTAGTCACCGGCCTGGAACGGCCCCACGTGGTCAACCAGCACATGCAGCTCGCCCAGCGCGGTCTTGTCATAGCCCTGCGACATGCAGGCATCGGAGAACGCGCAGGTGCTGCAGAAATGCAGCGCATCACCGTCATCGGCCGCCGCAGGATTGGGCGTGGCCGGTCGGGACGCAGAGGGAGCGGAGGGGTTCAGGGGCATTGCAGCAACGCAGGAACGAAGGCCGTCATCATACGACAGCGGGGCGCGCCCCCCCCTGCGCACATTGCGCCTACTCTGGCGCAGGTTCAGAACGTCGCTGCGGGCCACGCTGGCGCATGCTGTCGCGCACGTCCACGTCGAACTGCAGCTGCAGCATGCTGTCGTCGTCCAACGCGATACCGAAGCCCAGGCCATCGCGGCAGGGCAGCCGCCCCGCCAGCCCTTCAACAGCTTCGCGTGGCAACACCAACCGGCAGAACGTGCCGCCATCAAGCAGCACGGCCTGATCGCCTGCATGCAACGAGACCGCTGCGCCCCAGCCGCCACTCCCACCGAAGCGGGTCAGGTTCTCCACCGACTCCCCCCCAAGCAGTCGTGCCAGTTCCTCTTCATCCACGCGCAGGCGCATCGATTGCTGTTGCAGCTGGACCTTCATGCTGTGATGGACTCCCATTCCGACGGGGTATTGCAGTTGAGCAGCAACGCCTGATCCTCCGGCGCCAGTGGCAACCGCGTCACGCCCAGGCGCTCCTGCAGGGCGCGCAGTGAACGGCGCGCCATCGGGTCATTGATGAAGGCCTGCAGCACGCGGCGGCAATGATCATCGATCTGCAACCGCATCGGCAACGGTTCATCGTCGAATACCGTGCAGGCACGCGCTTGATCGGCCTGCAGCCGTTGCAACAGCATGGGTGTCACCTGCGGCGTATCGACCGGCACCACCCAGGCGGGGCCATCAGTCATCTGCATCGCCACGCTGTAGAGTCCACCCAGTGGTCCGCAGCGCGCAACCCGATCCGGGATCCCGCCAAACGCCGGATAGTTGCCGCTGACCCAGACCTCGCGCGCGCCCGCCTGCTTCAACAGGCCGCGCATGTGTTCCAGCAATGTGCGCCCCTGCCAGGGCAGCAGTGCCTTGTCGCGGCCCATCCGGGCGGACAGGCCACCGGCCAGCACGATGCCGTTGATGGTTCCATTCATGGTAGAGCCACGCCATGCGTGGCTGCACCCACCGGATTCATCGGGAGAGCCTCATCCACGCATGGCGTGGATCTACTGGACCCGAAGCCCCCCGAAGGGCGCGATCAATGCCCGTGGTCATGTGTGTGGTCGTGGGAGTGCGAAGCTTCGCTGTCCGCATGGCAGAGGCTGCAACCTTCGCTCCACTGGCTGTCGCCGTCTTCGTAATGCTCCTGCTTCCAGATCGGGCACTGGTGCTTCACCACTTCGATCAACTGCCGGCAGGCCCGGAACGCCTCGTCACGGTGCGGGCTGCCGGCGGCCACCACCACCGCCACATCGCCGATGCCAAGCCGGCCCTTGGCATGCGCCACATACAGCTTCAGCTTCGGACCGAACGTGGCTTCGACCTCGGCCGCCAACCGCTTGAACTCGTTCAACACCAGCGGTTCGAACAGGTCGTAGGTGATCCCGGTCACCCGCCGGCCCACATTGACGTCGCGCACCTTGCCGATGAACACATCGATGCCGCCGAAGCCGGGATCGGAGACCGCCGCGATGCCTTCGGCCGGATCGATCGCCGCCTGCGCGCGGTCCACGACCTTGGCGATGATTGTCTCGCTCATCGCTCAGCCCCCACTCACCGGCGGCAGGATCGCCACCCGGCCATCGTCGGGCAGTGCCTCGTGGTCGCGCAGCACCCGTTGCTGGTCGGCGAATGCCGAGTAATCCAGCAGGCCGGCACGGAAGTCCGGCCAGCGCACCGGCAGCAGCTCACGCAGCGCCTGGCGCAGATCGGCCACGGTGCCGCCGGCCACCTCCACGGCAATCTCGCGGCTGGCATCCAGATCGGAGAACGCGCCGAACAACTGCAGATTTACCTGTCTCATCACGGCTCCTGGCTCGCCAGCTGCACCGGGTCCTGATGACCCCAGCCCTGCACACGCACCGGCGTGCCGGCAGGGGCCAGACCGCCCTCGCCTTCCAGCACCACCCAGGCGTTGGCCTGCAGCATGGACATCAAACGGAACGACTCCTGCCCGGCCAGCACGCGCGCACTCAGCCGCCCCTGTGCGTCCACCTCCACCCGCGCCCGCGCGTGGAAGCGCAGGCCGGGCGGCGTGCGCACGTCGGCCTGCAGAGGCAATGTCAACACCGGCTCCGGTGCCAGCCCCAGCAGGCGGCGCAGTACCGGCTCGACGAAGAAGCGCTGGCCCACCGCAGCCGACACCGGGTTGCCCGGCAGGCCGAAGTACAGTGCGCCATTGGGCAGCACCGCAAACAGCAACGGCTTGCCCGGGCGGATTGCCACCTTGTGGAACACGATGCGCGCACCCCGGCCGCGAAGCGCGTCGGGAATGAAATCGTAGCGGCCGGCCGACACCGCGCCTGTGCTGATCAACAGCTGCGCACCCGCGTCCAGCGCTTCATCCAGCACCGCGTTGAACGCCGCCACCTCATCGCCCACCGTGCCCTGCCAGACCACCTCGGCACCGGCGGCCTGCAGGCGGCCGACCAGATACGGCCGGTTGCTGTCACGAATCTGCCCGGATGCCAGCGTCTGCGCCGCCTCGGTCACCAGCTCCTTGCCGGTGGCAATCACCGCCGTTTTTGGCCGCGCCACCACCGCCACCTCGCCCACGCCGATGGCATGCAGCAGGGTGCGCGCGTTGATATCCAGCACCTGCCCGGCCTGCAGCACGCGCTCACCGTCGCTCACATCCTCGCCACGCAGGCGCACGTTCTGGCCGGGCTTCACCGCGCCCTTCAGGGCAATGCGGGTCGGGCGGCCGTCCTCGCTGGCGAGGATCTCCACATTCTCGACCGGCACCACCGTGTCCAGCCCAACCGGCATGCGTGCCCCGGTCATGATTTCCCAGGCACCCTCGCCGCCTTCGGCACCGGCATCGCCGGCCGCCTGCCAGCCCTGCACCCCGAATTCGGTACCGGCCTCGAACGTCGCGCCGTCGGCGCGCAGCGCGAAGCCGTCCATCGCCGAATTGTCGAACGGCGGCAACGACTGCCCACTGATGATGTCACTGGCCAGAGTGCGGCCGCCGGCCTCATGCAGCGGCAGATGTTCGGCCGGCAGCGGCATGGCCGCATCCAGCAGGTGCTGCAAGGCCTCGCTGTAGGCAATCATCAGTGGCCACCGCCATCGGCCATGGCCAGGGCGTGGCCCAGTACCGGCGCCAGGATGTCCAGGCACTGCGCCGCCGCCTTCGGGCTGCCGGGCAGCGCGAACACCAGCATGTTGCCCAGCTGCACCACCTCGGCGCGGCTCAGCCAGGCCATCGGCGTATGCTGTGCACTCAGTGCCCGCACCATCTGCGCCAGGCCATGCACCGGCCGCGCGTTCAAGGAACGCAGCGCCTCCGGGGTCAGGTCGCGCGGGCCCAGCCCGGTACCGCCGGTACACAGGCACAGGCGCACGCCCTCGGCGGCCAAGGCCTGCAGGCGGCCCGCCAATGGCTCGATGCCATCGGGCAGTACCTCGGCGGCCACCACCTCGCCACCCAGCTTTTTCAGGCCGGTCACCAGGGTCGGGCCAGAGATATCCTCATAGGTGCCTTCGCTGGCGCGATCGCTCAGCGTGATCACCGCGCAGGCCGCGCCCTGCAGCCCCTTCGGTGCACGCGGCTTGAAACGCGCGCGCTCGGCCTCGTCCATGCCGTCCGGGTGCAGCCAGACCCCGCGCTTGCCGCCTTCCTTGAACAGCAGGCGGATGCCTTCGATGCGCAGTGCCGGCTCCACTGGCTTGCTCAGGTCGTACAGGGTCAGCAGCGCCGCGTTGACGCCGGACAGTGCCTCCATCTCCACGCCGGTGCGCGCCTCGCTGGCGCACTCGCACCACACACGGATCGCCTGCCGCTCCGGCACCGGTGCGCAGAACACCTGCACCAGTTCCAGCGGCAGCGGATGGCACAGCGGCATCAGCATCGACGCCATCTTGGCGCCCTGCAGGCCTGCAATCTCGGCCATCACCAGCGCATCGCCCTTGGGCAGGCGGCGCTCGACGATCAGCGGATAGGCCACTGGACCGGCATGCAGCTCGCCCACCGCCACCGCACGGCGGCGGCTGATGCGCTTGTTACGGACATCGGCCATGTGGAAGGCCGCATTCAATTCCCCACTCATCGTGTTGCTCATCCTCCGATGGAGGCCAGGTGCGGGGTCAGCCCGGTCTGGCCCTGGTGCAGTCCATGCCCGGCCGCTTTCAGGCCAAGCTGGGTGGTGATGCGTGCCAACAGCGCGTCATGGTCATCGTCGCGCTGCAGCAGCGGGCGCAACGGCACCCCGAACTCGCCAAACAGGCACAGCCGCAGGTCACCCTTGGCGGTCACCCGCAGGCGGTTGCAGCCCTTGCAGAAGTCACGCGAATACGGCGCGATGATGCCGATGCTGCCGCGATGGTCGGGGTGGCCGAACTCGCGTGCAGGACCGGCATCGGCCGCGCGCGGACGCTCTTGCCAACCCGCGGCCAGCAGCTGCTCGACCACCACGTCGGCGCGCAGGTGGTGGCGCTGGAAATAGGCTTCGTTGTCGCCGGTGCGCATCAGTTCAATGAAGCGCACGCTGAAGGGGCGGTCACGCAGGTAGTCCATCCACTGCGGCAGCTCGTCGTCGTTCAGGCCACGCAGCAGCACCGCGTTGAGCTTGATCGCCGGCAGGCCCAACGCCTGCGCCAGGGCCAGGCCCTGCTGGATCTCCGGCAGGCGGTCGTGCCCGGTGATGGTGTGGAAACGCTCGCGTTGCAGGCTGTCCATGCTCACGTTCAGCGCGGTCAGGCCGGCCCGGTGCCAACCCGGCAGGCGCCTCGGCAGCAGCGTGCCATTGGTGGTGATGGCCACCTTGCGGATGCCCGGCACCGCCGCCACGGTGGCGATGATCTCTTCCAGATCCTTGCGCAGGCTGGGCTCGCCGCCGGTCAGGCGGATCTTGCTCATGCCCAGCGCGGCGAACGCACGCACCAGACGGGCAATCTCGTCCACCTGCAGGAAGCGCGGGCGGCCATCGGCCTGGTAGCCGTCGGGCAGGCAGTAGCTGCAACGGAAGTTGCAGGCCTCGGTAAGCGACAAGCGCAGGTACGGAAAGCTGCGTCCGAAGCTGTCGGTGAGTTGGCTCATGGCTGTTCCACCTCCTGGTACCACCCTGCAGCCTTCCCCCTGAACGGGTTGTCGACCCCAGAGCGCAGAGTGCGCTGGGGCGGTGAAAGCGTCAACCCGGGAAGTGCCAAACCTGAATTGGCACCACCTGTCGCAATAGGCCCTCCCTGCCCGTTCCGATATTGCCAACCTCAACCGCATTGGCTGCGGTGCGGCGGCCGACGAACAGCCCTGGCCGGAGCGGCATCAGCTGCCCGGGCGCTGCCTGGCCCTGGCCCTGGCCGATGCCGATTGCGCGTTGAGCGGGTTGCGGGTGGTGCTGGAAATGCTGCTGGCGGCGGAACGCACCCGGCAGAACGGCGAACCGGAAGAGTACGTGGGCGACCGGGTGATGGAGGGATTGGTCAAGGCCTGCCAGTCGTTGTGCGCGCAGGCGGTGGGGCGGTTGCAGCCCGAAGGGTGAGCGCGATGCGCAACGCCCTTAAGCGAGGAACGCTTTCAGCAGGCGTCAATGCTCGCTGAAAGCGCCCCTCAGATCGACGCCGATGATCGGTGAGAAGTCCGCCTTCCACAGCTCCAGCTCGAAGAGCTGATCGTGATTGTCCAGGCACAGGGTGACTCTCACCGGCACGCCGTCGGCATCGGCAAGCATCGCCGTGGCAATGTCACTTCCGAAGACCTGGGTCGTGCTGGACAGGAACACTACACCCCCAAATCCGACGACCTCCACGTCCTCCACCTGGGATAGCGCCAGATCCTTCAACAACCGTTCGGACAGCTCGGTCGCCCCAGGCAGCAGCCTGTGGATGAGGGAGACCTCGTCGGGGGTGAGGAATCTGGGCACGGGATGTCCTTCAGAGCACCGCGCCCGCCATCAGCAGATGCACGATCCGCCATGTCTTGGCGTAGATGAGAATGACGCTTCCGGTCGAGCGGGTCTCGATACGGAAACACTTCAGGCCGGACAGCGGATAGCCGACCGCTTTCCAACGATCAAGAAGATCAGCAAGTCCCGGCTCGTTATCGTCAACCCTGGCGAACTCAATTCGCTCTTCACCCAGTAAAACTCGCAGAGCGTTCTGCGCGAGCAGACATCCTGTGCAGCATGAGCCGGATAGGAAACAGCCATGACAACGCATCGATGGAGAACTTCTTCCAGCGACAGTAGCGGGAACATACAAAGCAGAGGATCTAAAGCAATCACGACGAGACACGCGCAAACGTCGCCCTGCACATCGAGATGTTCTAGAACCCAAGACCGCGCCACCGCTTCAGCGACGAGCCGCCCCGATAAAGTTCGAGACGCAGCAGGCACTTGGCGGCTGATGGCTACCCGGGAAACACTGGACGATTAACCTTTGGATCAGGCGCCGCCCAGCTTCTTAACATTCTTCTCCTTCACCACGTCCAGCATCGATTTGACCGCCTCAACTCCAAGATTCAGGGCCACCATTAGAGAATCGCAAAGTTTCAGATCATGATCATCCAACGCCGGGACTAGTTCCTTCAGCAACTTCAGCGCTAGATCCGTCTTCCCCAATAGCGCCAATGCAGTTGCATGATTGATATGAGCGTGAGCACCTCTCAAGCCCCGCGTCTCAAGAAATGATGCAAATTCCATCAAGGTCATTGAAGATTTCGCTTCAATAACGTTTCGCAGCTCGATCGATGAAAGAATGCTCTCAACCACATCATCGTCTGCCATTTGATCCCTTCCGATAAACGGCCGATCCGCGATTCGGTTGCTGTAGGAAAGATGCGGCCCAAAGGAGTCAAACAATGGAAATACAAAATTCCATACATAGAGCCCCCTTGGGACGAACTCCAGAACAATTCCTTGTGCCACATAGTCATAGTCACTTCGGAAAAAATATCCGCTTGACCCGCCGATCAGGCCGGACCTTTTCCGCAGAAGGCTGCAAATGTATCGCTTGTTCATCTTATCAACGGCCTTCAGGCTTAAGTTCCACCACGAGAGTTCCCTCGGGGAGATTCTTGACGTACTTATTGTACTGATCCCAGGAGATGTAAGCCCAACCAGTCTTCAGATCGAAGATGGCTTGAGGTGCATCAACTGGGCCGTACACAGCGTCCGCCCGTGAGGACCCCGGGTACCCATACCTAACAACCCTACGGCCAGCGTAGCTCACCTCAGTCGCATACTGAGACGTCGGGCATGTGGTATCCACCAGGCGCTTGAACTCACTATGGATGAGCGTTCCGCGTATCCAAGGCAGTGAGCAACGCCATCCACAGGTGGCGTCAATGGTGGACGCTGCTTGGTTTGCCAGCCTCTGGAGCCGATTTCCGACCGCCTGCAACTCCGGTGAAACAGGTACGGCCTGAGGTATGTATTTTTTATCGGCCAAGCCTAGCGAATCGACACGGCCAGTGGGATCTCCGCTTCCATACGCGAACGAGTTCAGTCCACCCATCAACCCAATCGGATCGCTCTGGGTATACCGCCCCACTGCCGGGTCGTATTCCCTCCGATAGTTGTAGAACAGCCCACTCGCATCCGTCGCCTGCTGCCCGGCGAAGCGCAGCGCCAACTCGAACGCCACACCATCGCCATCCGGATCAAGACTCGGAATCTGGTTGCCGAACACCTCGCTCTTGTTGCTCCACTCCCATATCGAGACATTCCGCACCGGGTCGATCACCACGCGCGGCGTGCCCAGATGATCCGGCTGCACGTAGGCCAGCTCCGGCACGCCGGTAGCCGGCGTGTTGATCAGCGCCACCGGATAGTTGTCCAGCCAGATGGCCTGCTGCTGCGCCTGGCCCGTGGCCGAGTAGTTACCGAGCCACTGCCCGGCCTCGTCGTACAGGGTGATCTGAGCCACACCACCGGCTGGGGTGCGCAGCACGCGCTCGCCGCGGTGGTTGTAGGCATAACTTTCCAGCACGGCATCGCCCTGCTTCACGGCGTTCATGCGGTTGGCATCGTTGTAGGTGAACGTCTTGCCGCCGATGCTGGTGGTGTTGCCCACCGCGTCATGGTTGCGCGCCTCGCCATCCACCGCAGTCAGGCGATGGCTGGTTGCGGGATAGGTGTAGCTGGCGGTGCCTGCTGAGGTGGTCAGCGCAGTGCGATTGCCGGTGGCGTCATAGGCATAGGTTTCAATCGGCGTGCCGGTCGCGCCGTCCTGGGTCTGGGTCAGTCGGCCCAGCGTGTCGTAGGCGTACTTGGCCAGCACCGTCGAGCCTGCGCCATTCTTCAGCTCAGTGATCGAGCCGACCGGATCATAGCCATAGCCCAGCGACAGGCCGCCTGCAGCCGGGTCATGCACCGCTTGCGGGCGATAGTCCAGGTCCAGCGGACGCTGCAGCTGGCGGCCATTGCCATAGGTCCAGCCGGTCGCCGGGCCGAAGGCCGCATAGGTCACGTTGTTCACCACGATCTGGCGCGCCTGGCCGGGGCGGGTCAGGCCGATCTGGCTGATGCGGCCCTGGGTATCGCGCACGTAGTCGGCCACGCTGCCGTCGGGGTAGGTCAACTCGGTCAAGCGACCCGTCTTGCTGTAGGCATAGCGCAGGGTGCTGGCCACACCATTGACGGTCTGCACCTTGCGGGTGACCTGGCCGAAGCGGTCATGGCAGTACTGGGTGCTGCCATTGGCGTGCAGCACCTGCCCCAGGCGGCCCTTGGCAAAGCGCTCGTCGGCGGCACAGGCGGCCGGCGCCACGTCATAGCTGTAGCCCACGTCCAGATTGGGGTCCGGGTAAGCGATGCCGATCAGGCGGTTGAGTGCATCGTAGTGATAGGTGGCAGTGATGCCGCGTGCATCGGTGGCCGTCTTGCGGTTGCCGGCGGCGTCCACGGTGAAGCTGCTCGCGCCACTGTCCGGGCTGACCTGCCCGGTCAGGTCACCGAATCCGTTGTAGGCGTAGGTGGTATGCAGGCCCTTCGGGTCAGTGACCTGGGTGACCTGGTCCAGCGCGTTGTACTGGCTGCGGATCTCGGCGGCCACGCCACCCACGTCCTGCAAGGTCTGGGCCAGGCGGTTCAGCGGGTCGTACTGCTGGCTGGTCACGCGCTGCAGTGCGTCGGTCACCGTCTGCGGGTTTCCGTTCGCATCGTAGGCGAAGCCGGTGGCGTGATTGCCCGCGTCCTTCAGTGCGGTCAGCTGGCCGAGCGTGTTGAACGTCCGTGCCAGGGTACGGCGGAGGGTGCCGCTGGTATCCAGCGTGTCTTCCTTGAGGCGGTTGCCGGCGTTGTCCAACGCATAGTGGATCGTATTGCCGCTGCTGTCCGCAATGTCGGTCAGGCGCTGCGCTGCGTCGTAGACATAGGTGACGCTGCTGCCGTCAGGCTCGGTGACCTGTTGCACCTGGCCGGTCGGCCAGTAGCTGATCTGGGTAACCCGATTCTCGGCAGTGGTCGCGCCACGTACGGTGACCGAGGTTGGCCAGCCGCGAGCATGGTAGGTGTAGTCGGTGACCACGCCGTTGGCATCCTTGACCGACAACGGCCGCCCGAAAGCGTCGTAGGCCAGAGTCTCGACCATCTGGCCCAGCGCATTGGTCACGCTGCGCAGGTCGCCCTTGCGATAGGTGCAGGCACCTCCCGTCGCGCACCCTGCATCATCCGCCGAGTAATAGGCATAGGTAACGGCATCGGCCACATCCGTGCGCGGGCCATCCACACTCTTCAGCAGCCCCTCCACCGGGCAGCTGCCTGCCGCTGCCACATCAGCGGCTTCGCAGTACGTGTAGTTGGTGATGCGCGTCTGACCGGAAGCGGTGTCGGTCACGGTGTTGGCCGTCGGCTGGCGTCGGGAATTGAAGGCCGTGCGGGTTTCGCGGCTACCGATCCGGGTGGTCAGTACCGCATTGGTTTCGACGTCGCGCGCCGTGGTCACCACACGCTGCTCGGGCAAGCCGACCGCTTCGGTCACGGTATGGATGCTGACGGCACGACCGCTCACCGGATCGGTGCCCTGCGCATAGGTGTGCTTGGTCTGGATGCCGCGGCGATCGGTGTAGGTATTCAGACGCCGGCGGAAGTCGACACTCTGGTCGTAGTAGGTTCGGCTGACGGTTCCCTGCGAATCCGTCAGGCCGGTCACCTTGCGCGACGGAGCGCTATCGCCTCCGGGTGTCAGGGTGTAGTCGGTCTGCCGCCCCAGCGCGTCGGTCACCACCGCACCGCCATTGGGGCTGTAGGCCAGTGTCACGCCATCGGCACCGCCGGCATGCTGACTGGAGATCACACGACCGATGGAATCGTAGGTAAAGGTGCTGTAGCGGCGACCGTCCTCAGCGGTGATGCCGGTCAGGTGCTGGGGGAAGTCCTGGTTCTCGTAGTGATATGTCCGCACACCACCACCCGCATAGGTCACCGTGGCGACCTGGTTCTGCGGCGTGTAGGTATAGGTGGCGAGCGCAACGCCTTCGACCAGCACCGAACTGATCAGCGCCTCATAGTCGTTGGACTGATAAACGAACTCCAGTGTGCGGCCGCTGCTGTGGGTGACCGCCGCAAGGCGGTCGCTGTCGTCGTAGATGTAGGCCAGCGACGTGCCATCCGCGAAGCGCTTGGCGGCAAGACGCCCGTCCGCGCCGAAGGTAGAGATGGAATCCGCCGAGTACAGTGTCCAGTTGCCGTTCTGGACCAGACGGTCACCACTGTCGTCGTCCGCCTCATAGGCTTGCCCGATCTTCTTGAATGCACGCTGGAAACCGGTGCTTTCAATGATGCCCACACTGTCAACGCCATCCAGTGCCAGGTGGGCGCCCAGCGAATGGGTCCAGCCATAGCCGAAGCCGCCGGATGAGGTGGAGATGCCGGAGTGGTAGAACCGCGTCAGCGCGATCCAGCCCAGATCGAAGTCCGGCGCGATCTCGTACTTCTCGCCCGTTTTGACATCACATGGGTTGCCGACATTGCCGTCGCAGGTACCGCCGTTGGAGGCCGGGTCCTTGTCGGGAATCGGACTCATGTTCGCCGCTGTATCGTTGCGGGACATGGGGCAGCTACCGTTGCCGCCGTCCTTGTCGCACTTCTGCGACTTCGAGGTGATGGTCGCAACGAATTCCTCACTGACGCAGGCGTTGTGCTTGTTGGACCACTGCGTGAACGGAATGGGGCAGTTCAAGCGTCGCATGCGAGCGAGCCCTGTCGTTCCTGCGTCGAAGGGTACGCACGGAGACTCCGCCGTATTGCTGCCCAGCATTCCGGTGACGCGATACTCCCTGAACTCCGAAATCCCATCCATCTCGGGGGCAGTCGCGACCCAGTCGCCTTCCGGCACAGCGGTTTCCCCGGGGCACTGGGGATTGATGTCTTGCAAGCCTGCAATGAGCGCTTCCAGCACATCCGCTTCGGATAGGAAGCCACTATCGCCTGCGCCGTAGTAGGTCCACTCGGGGTCTGATGGCTGAGTTTTACCCATCCAGTAGGTGATCGACGTGTTGCCGTTCAAGTCCACGACTTTGGACTTGATCTTGTCGACGTACTGCCAGCCGAACTGGAAATCCGGCGGGAACGGGCTGGGTGCCGGCAAGTTCTTGATGGCGGCCACCGCCGCCTGCTGGGTTTTGTACTGGGTCGCGTCGCCGCCGGGCTGGGAAATACGCCAGGTGATCTTGCTTTCCTGCGCCTGTGCCACTGCAGGGGCGAAGCCGCCGACCGCAACAATCGCCAGCACGGCACACGAAATGGTCTTCAGTCGTTCCAACATCCCTGTTCTCCTTCCTGGACGAACATAGCGCCGGCGGGAACGAGAACGCGGAGGTGTTCCCCGCGTCATGCTTCGGATCGTCCCTGGTCCGGAATGCGGCAGTGCCACATGCCGCCTTTATCGTTGAGGACGCTTGCATATTCAAGTGTGGAGTCGCGTAACCGGTCACAGATTCAAGCATCCGTGGCCATTCAGCGGCCTACGCCCCGCTCCCATGACTTCTTCTACAGGGAGGCCGTGTTCATAGCTCACAACACTAGCAGCACAACTGCCGCACACGCCCTGCTCTTCTCGGGCTTCACGCGTGGCTCGCACCGCTACCTGGCAACCGGCCACACCCTCCAGCGCGAGGACCCTGCTGCGGTGGTGGCCGCGATTCAATCGGTCTCCGACACCGCGAAGTAGCCGTTCCGGGCAACGGCTTCGCCCGTTGTTCCCCGCTACTGCCCTCGCAGGCGCACCGCGAGGTACCGCGCCGGGGAAAGGCCAAGCGCTTTCTTGAACATCGTGATGAAGGCCGTCACCGACTCATAGCCCAGCGTCTCGGAAACGCGTTGTACCGGTGCACCCGCGGCAAGTTCCCGAATGGCGATCAGCAGATGCAACTGCTGCCGCCAGCGCCCGAAGGACAATCCCGTTTCCCGTTCGATGAGCCGGGTCAACGTGCGCTCGCCCAGGGCCAGACGCACGGCCCACTGGCCGATGGTGCTGCGGTCTGCCGGATCCGCCGACAGCGCCGCAGCCAGCGCACGCACCTTCGGGTGATGGCTGACCGGCAACGACAGGTGCTCGGCCGGCATCTGTACCAGCTCGTCCAGCAACACGCGCGCCAGCCGGTCGGTGTGGCTGCCATGCGGGTAGTCCAGCGGCGCGTCGGCCAGGTGCAGGATCATCTCGCGCAGCATCGGGGAGATCGCCAGCGTCACGCATTGCATGGGCAGATCGACGATGCCGGGCTCGACGAACAGGTAGCACAGGCGCGCGTTGGCGGTGGCGCGATTGCTGTGCGGCATGCCACCCGGAATCCAGACGCCACACTGGGGCGGCACGATCCACAACGCGCTGGCAACTTCGCAGGTCACCGCCCCATGCAGCGCAAGAATGAGCTGGCCCTTGCGATGCTCATGTACGGGAATCTCCGCGTCGTGCTCGGCCACCTGCAGGCGGCTGGCGACCGCCGGGCGATCGGTCTCGTCCGGGTCCAGGTCAAAGCCGGGGAGCGAAATGCGAGCCATTCTCACATTGACCGGTTTTAGCGATTGGTTGTCATTGTAGCGAAATTCGCCAGTGCGGCCGATCACTAGCATGACCCGCATGCACCTCCCCACACCTTTTCTTCCCCACCTGTTCCAGGCATTCGCCCGGTTGAAAAGCCCTGCCCTCAGGACCGACCAGGAGGCGGTGCTGTTCTCACTCAAATGCCTGCTCGCCGCGTCGCTGGGGCTGTATGTCTCCCTGCGGATCGGCCTGAACCGCCCGTTCTGGGTGATCGGCACGGTCTATCTGGTGTCGCAGCCCCTTTCCGGGGCGACACTCAGCCGAGGCCTGTTCCGTCTGCTCGGCACCGTGGGCGGGGCCGTCGCCACCGTCGCACTGGTGCCACGATTTGCCAATGCCCCCCTGGTGCTGAGCGCCGCGCTCGCGGCGTGGATGGCGCTGTGCCTGTACCTGGCGATGCTCGACCGCACGCCGCGTGCGTATGCGTTCCTGCTGGCCGGCTATACCACCAGCCTGATTGGTTTTCCTGCGGTGATGGTGCCGGGAGATGTGTTCACCATTGCCATCACGCGGGTGCAGGAAATCTCCATCGGCATCCTGGCCGCCACGCTGGTACATGGGTTGGTGCTGCCGCGCCGGGTCTCGATGCGCGTGCACGCGCGGGTTGCTGCCGTACTGGATGATGCGGAACGATGGACACGCGACATGCGCGCCGGTGCATCGGACACGGTACTGGCGACGGACCGCTCGAAAGTGGCCGCCGACCTGCTCGAGCTGCATGTGCTGTCGATCCACCTGCCCTTCGACAGCGCCCACGGCGTGGCCCAGGTGCAGATCCTGCGTGCCCTGCATGACCGGATGCTGGACGTCCTGATGCTGTCCAGCGCGATGGAAGATTCCATCGACCGGCTGCGTTCACCACAGGCCGGCGCGATGGATGCAACGGGCTGGCGCGATCTGCTGCAGGCCGGCCTCGCCGCGCAACAGGCCGAGCTCGACCTCGCCCACGCCGACTGCCGCGTGCTGCAGGCACAACTATGCACTGCCCGCCCCGACTGGCGCCTGCATGTACCTGCTCGCCTTGCGCGACATGTGCAGGGTGCGGTACTTCACCGGGATCATCGGCTTGCCCTGCGTAGCGCGCTGGGCGCGTTCGCCGGCATCCTGCTGAGCTGCGTTCTATGGATCGCTACTGGCTGGTCGGAGGGCGCCACAGCGGTGTCCATCATCGGCACGGCGTGCGTGCTGTTCGGCACAATCGAAGCACCTGCGCCGCATGTCATGCGCTATCTGGTGGGGTCGTTGATCGGTGTTGCCGTCGGCCTGCTCTACGGTCTGCTGATCTTCCCCGCGCTGTCCGATATCACCGGCCTGATTGCCGCGCTCGCGCCGGTGCTGCTGCTGTGCGGATCGTTCCTGGCCAGGCCGCCCTTCATCATGGCCGCCCTGGGCGTGGTGCTGACTTTTCCGCTCATCGCAGGTCTGGGTGCGACCAATACGGTCAACATCGTCGGCGCACTCAACAACAGCATTGCATTGTTCGTCGGTACGGCAATGGCACTGTGCAGCATGCAGCTGTTCCAGACCGCCGATGCGGGCCGCAACCGCGCACGGTTGGAGCGTTCGATCCGTCGGGACATCGCACGACACGCCGCCGGACGAGGTGATGTGACCCGCGCCTGGCTCAGCCGCATGCTGGATCGCATCGGGCTGCTCGCTCCAAGGTTGCAGGGTCGTTCCAGCGCAGCACACGACCTGCGGGCATTGTTTGCGGACGTTCGTGCGGCACATGCATCCAACCAGCTCCGCGCTCTGGAAGAGTATCTGGACAACCCACACGTACGGCCGCTTCATGCGGCGCTGATCGAACGCGTCGCCGCACATTTCAGGATCCGCGCCCACGCGGCACACGGTGTCGACACCCATCTTCTGGAACTGCTGGACCGCATGCGCGAGACAGCGGCGGCCAGCAGCGGGGCTGAGCAGGAGCATCTGTCGCACCTGCTCTGTGGATTGCGCCGCGATCTGCTCGTTTCCCCGCTTACCCATCGGCACTGACCTCATGCCTTCTGATCTTTCCATTGATGGCGTGCTCATTCCCGGCCTGCTCGCCGTGGCCGCTGCCGCCTTGGCGCTGTCGATACTGACTTCACGCCTGCTCGCCAGCCTCGGTCTGTACCGGTTGTTCGCCGCGCGGCCCCTGGTGGGCCTGTCCCTGTTCGTGATCCTGGCGGAGCTGATGGTCCGGCTCTCGCCCCTGCTCGAGAAATGAAATGAAATACCTGCTTGCTGTCATTGGACGCTGGAGCGCAACGCTGGCCGTGTGTGCACTTGCCATCATTGCCGCGCTCTCCATCTGGAATCGTTACGAAATGCGCCCATGGACGCGGGACGGGCGGGTGCGCGCCGATGTGGTGCGCGTTGCGTCGGACATGGGGGGGCTGGTCACCCAGGTGCTGGTGCACGACAACCAGCGGGTCAGCGCCGGCCAGCTGCTGCTGGTGCTCGATCAGCCACGCTTCGCCGCCACGCTCGAGAAGGCAGACGCGGCGGTCAGGAGCGCGCATGCCACGCTGGCGCTGGCCCGCCGCGAATCGGCCCGGGACAACGCACTTGGCAACCTGGTCGCCTCGGAAACACGCGAACGCAATGCCGCCAAGGTCGATACCGAGCTGGCCACCCTGGCCCAGGCACGAGCCGAACAGCGCGTGGCCCAGCTCAACGTGCAACGCACCGAGGTGCGCGCGACCACCGATGGCATCATCACCAACCTGGACCTGCACGCGGGCGACTACCTGCAACCCGGTGCGCAGGCACTGGCACTGATCGACACCCGCAGCCTGCGTATCGAGGGCTACTTCGAGGAAACCAAACTGGGCTGCATCACCGAGGGCGATGCCGCCGTGGCCCGGCTGATGGGCGACGACCACGACGTCCGCGGACACGTGGATACCATCGCCGCCGGCATTGCCGACGATCAGCGCTCAAGCACGCACAACCTGCTGCCGGCCGTGGCGCCGACCTATACCTGGGTGAGGCTGGCACAGCGCATCCCGGTACGCATCCGCATCGATGATGCGCCGTCGGATTCCCGCCTGATCGTGGGCCGCACTGCGAGTGTGACGATCACGCCCTCGGCACAGGGAACCTGCAAGTGAGCTTGCGAACAGTACGTGGTGGGCTGCTTGCCCTGCTGCTGCCGATGACGGCCTGCGTGTCCGGCCCCGACTATCACCTGCCGGCGAGCGCTGTCGCAGCCTCCCCACGGGCGGCGCGGGCGTTCGTCTCGGGCCAGGAGGCATCGTTCAGCCACGACGCGCCACCGGTTCGATGGTGGCAACTGTATGGCGACCCCCAGCTTGACGCCTACGTACGCGAAGCACTGGCGACCAATACCGACCTGCGCGCCGCCGATGCCAACCTTCGGCGCGCCAGCGCAACCGTGCTGGAGTACCGCGCGCGCGGTGCCGTGCAAGGGGACGTGGATGCATCGGGCACGCTCGTCCATGCCGGTGGCTACACCCAGGCGTCGGCCGCGCCGCAGTCGTACGCGCTGGGCCTTCAGCTCTCCTATCCAGTGGATCTTGCAGGCGGCATCCGCCGCGGTATCGAAGCCGCCAACGCGGACGCCGAGGCCGTCGCTGCGGCACGGGACCAGGTCCGCGTGGTCGTCGCTGCTGCCGTCACCCGTGCCTATCTCCAGGTGTGCACCCGCAATCACACGCTCGCCGCAACCCGGCAAGTGCTGGCGATACAGCGCGCCACGCTGGAGGCAACCCGACGCCTGGCTGCAGGCGGGCGCGGAACGGACTTCGATGTCAGCCGTGCCGGTGCCGCCGTCAACCGCAGCGCGGCGGGGATACCGCACCTGCTGGCAGAGCGCCAGGCCGCACTGTTCGAACTGGCGGCGCTGATGGGCAGGCTCCCGGCAGACTATCCCAGGGAAGCGGAAGGGTGCCCACAGCCCCCTGAGCTGGAGCAAGCATTGCCGGTCGGTGACGGCTGGCAGCTGCTCCAGCGGCGCCCTGACATACGCGCAGCCGAACGCAGCCTGGCCGCCGCAACTGCAATGATCGGCGCTGAGACGGCGGGTCTCTATCCGCAGATCACCCTCGGCGCCTCTTCGGGCGTGGTCGGCACGCCGGCGCATCTGCTGTCGGCTGACGGCTTCGGTGCGAGCATCGGCCCCGTGCTGTCATGGCACTGGCCCAACCGCCGCGTGGCAAAGGCCCGCATCGCAGCGGCCGGTGCCAATGCAGATACCGCTCTCGCTTCGTTTGACGGCATCGTGCTGCGGGCACTGCGCCAGACCGAGACCGCGCTTTCTGCCTGCACGCAGGACCTTGAACGCGAGCGCAGCCTGGCGCAGGCGCGGATGGACGCAGCGCGGGCCGCCGGGCAGGCACAGCAACTCTACCGTTTCGGCAGGATTGATTTTCTTGACGTGCTTTCGGCCCAGGCCGCGCTGGCAGATGCGGAGTCCGCATTGGCCACCTCGCGCGCGGAGCGGGTCGACCGTCAGATGGAACTGTTCCTGTCACTGGGCGGCGGTTGGGCTGCGGGCGACACAGCCGATGATGCGACACGCTGAGATCATCTTCGCAGCAGCAGGCGCAACCCGATCTGTTCATGAACGGCATGCCGACACCCGTATTCATTCACATGGCCTGCCCTACATTCGCGTTCACAGCGCCGCATACCGCGGCCATGACGGAGACATCCCGATGACATCCATACGTCTGCTTGCCATTGCCGTGAGTACGGCCGCAGCACTCGCCGCAGCTCCCGCCTTCGCTGATCCGCCGCACCACGCTCGCGGCAACGGCCCGCCGCCGCATGCCGGCGGCCCCCACAACCGTGATGCGCCGCCGCCGGGCTGGCAGAAGAAGGCTTGGCGACGCGGTGAGCGCCTGCCGTGGTCCGAAGTGGATCGCCGATACTGGGTGGACGACTATGCGCGCTATCACCTGCGTGAGCCGGGCCGCGACCGGCGTTGGGTGCGCCAGTCCGACAACGAGTACCTGTTGGTGGAGATCGCAACCGGCTTGATTGTTGACGCGCTGCATCGTTGAATGTGGAGCGCGCCGGGGCCCTGCAGCCGTGGGCCCGGCGGCGCTCCTACCCTGCTGCGACCCACGTCAATGATGCGAACCATCGGATTCCAAGGCGCGCTTCTCGCTGCCTTCCTTCTCGCTGCCTTCCTTGTCGCAGGCCAGCCGGCCCACGCAACCCAGCACCCATCAGCTGCGGATGTAAAAGCGATCGAAAAGGTGATCGAATCGTTCCGCACCTCGCTGATCAACAAGGACAAGCCAACTTACATGAGCCTGTTCTTTTCGGACAAACCGGAAGATATCGGCTGGCAGTTCGTCTCCGAGGACGCGCGCCTGCAGGACATCCGCAAGGCCAAGCCCGATGCGATCAAGGCCCGGCAGATTCCCACCAATAACTTCATCGCGCTGATCGACGGAGCGGTGGCTTCGCCCAAGCCAAAAGAAGAGACATTCTCCAACACCAAGATCGAGACGGATGGCGACGTGGCCTCGGTGTCGTTCGACTACAGCTTCAACGACGATGGGGTGAAGACCAACTGGGGCAAGGAAATGTGGCAGCTGATCCGGACCGAGCAGGGCTGGAAGATCTTTTCGGTGATCTATTCGATCCGCGATTCACGCAGCCCGGCCGAGTGAACGTCGCTTGACGGGGCCGAACCCAGGCCGCGATCCATTCAGCATGCGCATTGGCAATCAGTCAGGGATCGGGCACAGTTCGGCCACGCGCAAGGACGCACGCCATGACCCGCCTGCTGATCATCGAAGACAACCCCGAGCTCGTAGCCAACCTGTACGCCTTCTTCGAGCCTCTCGGCTACGTGCTGGACGACGCCCGCGACGGCGCCAGCGGACTGCGCCGGGCCACGCAGCACGACTACGACGCCATCCTGCTGGACCTGATGCTGCCGCGCCTGGACGGCATGACGCTGTGCCAGAAGCTGCGCCAGGAATTCCAAAACCCGGTACCGATCCTGATGCTGACCGCACGCGATCCGGTCGAAGACCGCGTGCAGGGCCTGGCCCTGGGCGCGGATGACTACCTGGTCAAACCGTTCTCGCTGAAGGAACTGGATGCGCGTATCAAGGCCCTGGTACGACGGGCGCAGGGTCGCCAGGTCCAGAGCGTGCTGGCGTGGAGGGACCTGCAGGTGGACACGCGCTCGCCACAGGCCTGGCGCCAAGGCCGCTGCATTGCGCTGACACCCACGTCGCACAAGCTGCTGATGTGCCTGGTGCGTGCGGCTCCTGCGGTGGTGCGCAAGCAGGAGATGGAATACCTGGTCTGGGGCGACGAGCCACCGGACAGCGGCGCGCTGCGGACACACATCCATGAGCTGCGCCTGCAGGTGGACCGCAGCTTCGACACCGCGCTGATCACCACGGTGCACAGCGTCGGCTGGCGCATGCAGACGTGAGTCCTGCCTCCCACTACCGCCGCCTGAGCCTGCGTACCCGCATCACGATCTCGTTCGTGCTGTCGATGGCCGGTGCCATGGGCTTCATCGTGCTGGCCGAGCAGGTCGACTACGACCAGGTCCGGGCCGCTGTCGTCGCGCGGACCCAGGACAGCGAAGTGCAAAGGCTGCAGGCCGCGCTCGCTCGCGGCCAACGCCCCGCCCTGCCACCGGGGACTCAGCTGTTCGATGCCCACGACGTGCCTGTCGTGCTGCGCCAATACGGTCCGGGCTATCACGGCGAAGAGGCGCCCAACGAGTGGCACCTGCGCGTGTTCGATAGTGACGGCCAACGATATTACCTGCTGCAGGACGCGGCACCCTATGGCTACCTGGAACACCTGATCAATGCCTTTGCGGCACTGGTCATTTCGATCTGCGTGCTCGGCGCCTTCCTGATCGGCCGCAAGGTAGCGACGCACGTCATCGCACCCATCACGCGATTGGCGGACGCGGTGCAGGACGGCCAGAAGCCTTTTCCCTACCAGGACGCCCGCGATGAGATCGGTGTACTCGCCCGCGCCTTCGCCCGGCACAGTGACGAGCTCGAACGGTTCCTGCATCGCGAACAGTGCTTCAGCGGCGATGCCAGCCACGAGCTGCGCACGCCGCTGGCCATCATCGGCGGCGCTGCGGAGACGCTCGCCTGCCAGCTTCCGGCCGACAGCCACCTGGTTCCCAGCGCCGAGCGCATCCTGCGCACCACCCAGGAGATGCAGCGCCAGCTGACCTGCCTGCTGCTGCTCTCACGCGACCCCAGTACCGTGCCGCGCAACAAGGTGGCCCTGCGTCCGCTGATCGAATCCTGTATGGAGCGCTGCCAGCCCTGGATTTCCGGCAAGCCGGTGATCATTGCGCTTGATGCCCGGCACGAACCCGTGCTGGACACCAACGCCGATCTGGCGCACAGCGTGATCTGGAACCTGCTGCGCAATGCCTGCCAGTACACCGATCGGGGCGAAGTACGGATCACCCTCCACGACACCGCACTCATCATCGCCGACACTGGGCCGGGCCTGCCGTCCAGTATCGACCCACAGCAGTTCCAGCGTTTCCTACCTGGCAGCCCGCACAGTGGCGAGGGACTGGGACTGTCGATCGTAGAGCGCATCGTCGGGTACCTGGGCTGGAGGATGACGGTGCATTCCTCGCAGCGGGGCTGCCGGTTCAGCCTGGAGTGGCCCCTCTGACGGTTTCCTGACGCGCGCGTGCACATGCTGGAATGGCTCACTTCACGGCGGAACCCGCATGCAGCACCCCAAGGACAGCGGAAAGTACCCGCACGGCAAGACCGGCCTGAGCCGCATCTTCCACACCCTCATCCATTCGCGCGATGGTTTCATCGCCACCTTCCGCGGCGAAGCTGCCTTTCGTCAGCTGCTGCTTCTGCACACGCTGTTGATCATTGCAGCGTTCGTGCTGGACATCAGCGCGGTCGAGCGCGCGATAGTGCTGGCAGTCTGTTTCATCAGCCTGCTGGTGGAACTGCTCAACTCGGCGATCGAGGCGGTGGTTGATCGCATCTCTCTGGAACAGCATCCGCTGTCCAAGAATGCCAAGGACATGGGCAGTGCCGCGCAGACCACCGCATTGATGATGGTCGGCGCTGTGTGGGGCGTGATCCTGCTGGGGTGAGCCGCCAATCCTGACAACTTCCTGATAAAGCCGTTTCGATACTGCGCGCACTCCCGTTCCGCGGACCCTGCTCGTGCGTCAATGCCTCCGTTTTCCACGGCTCCATCCGATCGCTTTGGTCTGGGCCGCCGCACTGTTCTTCACCACGATTGGAAACATCGCCCTCTGGAAGACGCTGTGGGGGCTGATCGACCTTAGCAGCCTGCGCAGCGTGCTGTTCCTGGCCAGCTTGCCGGTGGTGCTGTTCTGCCTGTTCAACCTGATGCTGACGCCACTGCTGGCACTGCCGTTCCTGCGCAGGCCGCTGCTGGTGCTGCTCGTTGTCGTCAGCGCCGCCTGCAGCTACTTCATGCTGCACTACAACGTGCTGATCGATCGCAGCATGGTGCAGAACGTGTTCGAGACCAACCAGGCCGAGCTGAACGCCTATCTCTCGCTGCCACTGCTGTTGACCCTGCTGGCGCTGGGCGTGCTGCCTGCTGCCGGGCTGGCCCTGGTGCGCACCACCAGCGGGGCCGGTTCGATACGTTCGCTGCTGGTGTGGCCAGTCAACGTCCTGGTATCCATGATGGTACTGCTGGCAATCGGTTTCGCGCTCTACAAGGACTACTCCTCGCTGCTGCGCAACAACCGCTATCTCCGTGACCAGGTGCTGCCGTTGAACGTCGTGCGCCATACCCACGGTTATCTGAAAGGCCTCTACAGCACCCGCCAGCAACCTTTGCGCCCGATCGGCATGGACGCACGGCGCGTACCGGGGCCGCGCCCGAAGCTGGTAGTCATGGTCGTCGGTGAGACCGCGCGATCACAGAACTTCCAGCTCAACGGCTACCCACGCGCGACCAATCCCCGGCTCTCGCGCAAGGAAGGCGTCATCAGCTTCAGTGATGTTTCCTCATGCGGAACCGCAACGGCGATCTCGGTGCCGTGCATGTTCTCGCAGATGACCCGCCGCCAGTACGACGATGTACGCGCAGCGACCGAGGAGAACGTGCTCGACATCCTGCAGCGCACCGGCATCAGCGTGCTCTGGCGCAACAACAACAACGGCGGCTGCAAGGGCGTGTGCGAACGCGTGCCGACCGAGGACATGCCCGCGCTGAAGGTGGCCGGCCAATGTGTCAACGCCGACGGCACCTGCTACGACGAGGTGCTGCTGCATCAGCTCGAAACACGCATTGACGCCATGAACGGTGACGCCCTGGTCGTGCTGCACCAGCTGGGCAGCCACGGCCCGACCTACTTCGAACGCTACCCGGCACAGTCGCGGGCATTCAGCCCCACCTGCGACAGCAACCAGATCCAGCATTGCAGCAACGAGGCGCTGGTCAACACCTATGACAACACCCTGGTCCATACCGACCGCATGCTGGGCCAGGCCATCGACCTGCTGCAGGGCTATTCGGACCAGCGTGATGTCGCACTGATCTATGTGTCCGACCATGGCGAGTCACTGGGCGAACGCGGCATGTACCTGCACGGTACGCCTTACTTCATCGCACCGCGCGAGCAGACCCAGGTGCCGATGGTGATGTGGCTCTCACCGGAATTCAGCCGCAACGCGGGCGTGGACCTGGCCTGCCTGCGCGAGAATGCCCTGCACAGGGCGCACAGCCACGACAACGTCTTCCACTCACTGCTGGGCCTGTTCGGGATCAACAGCACGGTGTACCAGCGCGAACTGGATGTCTTCGCCGGCTGTCGCCCGTCGGCTTCGCCGGCCGTGGCCACCTCGCCAGCGAGGCAGCGCCGGTTGATGCCGGTCGCTGCCCGCAACGTGGCGCGTTACTGCGCCGCCAGGGCGAAATCCAGACCCGCGCACACCGCCGCCACCTGGGCGTCGTTGCATTCCTGCGGGTTGGTGCGCGGGCTGTCCGGGTAGACCTCGGTGGTGGTCGCAAAGCGCGCGTCGGTGAAGCCGGCGCAGGCGCCGATCGAACGCGACTCACCCCAGACCACGCCTGGCGACTGCAGCGGCAGGCCGACCAGGTTGCCCTCGGCGTCGGCCGGGGCGATATGGGTGACCGGGGCGACGGCGGTGATCAATGCCTTCTGGAATTCGGCCTGCGGATCTTCGCTGTTGCCGATCACGTAGAAGCCATCCGGAATGGTGTCGCGCTCGAACGGCTTGCCGTCGCGGGCGCAGCGGGCCGGATCGAACTCCTGCAGGTCGCTGTCGGTGGTCTCGTGCAGGTCCAGGTGCACCAGCAGGTTCGGCTTGCGCTCGGCCACCCAGCGCATCAGCGCGGCGGCTTCCTCGATCTGGCCGCCGTCACGGAAGCTGCGGTTCGGGTCGATGGCATCCGGGTTCCAGCGCTGGATGCGCTCGTAGCCCCACGGGCTGACGCACGGCGCCACGATCAGGTTCAGCCGGCCCAGGTAACGCTCGGCCTGCTGTTCCAGGAACTGCAGGGCGCCATGCACGCCGCTGGTCTCGTAGCCATGCACGCCACCGGTGATCAGCGCGGTCGGCAGCGCCGGGTTCCAGTCGTGGTTGACCACGGCAAACAGCGGGTAATGGTCCGGCGCATAGTCCAGCTGGCCGTACTGGATCACATCGAAGCTGTCGTCCAGCCGCTCAAGGGCGGCCACCACGTCGTCGTGATAGCTGCGCTGGCGCTGCTGGCGGGCCCGCCACTGTGCGCGTTCCGCGTCGCCCCAGGGCTGTCCGGGGGTGCCGATCGGGTAGAACTGCGCAACAGTCATTGGGTACTCCAAGGGTCGAACGGATGGGTGCAGCCGGTCATTCTAAGCCTTGTCGCGCCTGCGGGTCCCCTCCCCCGGCCCGGCCTTCATCCAGGCCGGGTCATCTGGTTGTAAAATCAATGGTTTTTGGCCCCACACCCCTTGATGGCGAACGCAGCGCAGCCGGTCCTGGGTGGACCGGAGTTCCTCCGCCTGCTCGCCCGTCTCAGCGACGGCGCGATGCCGGCCACCAGTCCCGCCCTGACCGATCGCCTCGGCCAGTGGGTGGACTGGAGCCGTGCCGTGGCCCTGTCCGGGGCGCTCGGTGGACGCCTGCCCGACCCCGGTGAAGCCGCCGAGGCAGTCGAGGATGTGCTGGCCGACTGTGCCCAGGCGCACGCCAGCCTGCTCGCCTCGATCAGTGAGGATGCCGAGGCCGAGCGCCTGCTGGACCTGGCCGAAGCTGCCGCCGCACCCAACTTCGCCTCGCTGCGCCAGCGCTACCGGGTACTGCAGCAGGCCATCCAGACCGCCACCGGGCGCCTGCGCGGCCGTCTGCGCGACCAGCTGGTGAAGGTTTCGCCCGAGCTGGCACGGCTGGCCGAGGTCGATGCGGTGATGGAACAGACCCTCACCCCGCGCGAGCACAGCCTGCTGGCCACCGCGCCGGCGGTGCTCGGCGCCCGTTTTGAACGCGTGCACGGCCAGCCCGGCTGGCGCACGGCCTTCCGCCATGACATGCGCACGCTGCTGCTCGCCGAGCTGCAGCTGCGCTTCCACCCGATCGAAGGGCTGCAAGACGCCCTGCGCTCCCACTGACCGGAACACCATGTCCAGAACTGCTTTCCATGTCGTTGTTTTCCTTGTCGGCCTGCTGGCCGTGTGCTGGATCGGCATTGGCTACGTTTCGGTGCATCCGCTGGGTGCAGCGGTGGCGGCGATCATCGCGGCCTGCTACATCGCCGGTGGCGTGGAGCTGTACCGCTACCGCCAGGCCAGCAACGGCCTGCGCACCGCGCTGAGTGATCTGTCCGGCGCCAGGGAAAGCCTTGCCCCTTGGCTGGAACGCGTGCCGGTGGGCCTGCGCAACGCCGTGCGCCTGCGCGTGGAAGGCGAGCGCACCGCCCTGCCCGCACCGGTGCTGACCCCTTACCTGGTCGGCCTGCTGGTGCTGCTGGGCATGCTCGGCACCCTGCTGGGCATGATGGACACGCTGCGCGGCACCGGCCTGGCCCTGCAGAGCGCGACCGACATGGCCGCCATCCGCGGCTCGCTGGCCTCGCCGGTACAGGGCCTGGCGGTGGCATTCGGCACCTCGATCGCCGGTGTGGCCAGCTCGGCCATGCTCGGCCTGCTGGCGGCGCTGCTGCGTCGTGACCGGCTGCAGGCCGTGCAGCAGCTGGACCGGGCCATTGCAAGCGACCTGCATCCCTACTCGCAGGCCTGGCAGCGCGCCGAGTCGCTGCGCCTGCTGCAGGTACAGTCCGCCGCGCTGCCGGCACTGGTCGACCGCCTGCAGGCGATGACACAGACCTTTGAACAGCACAGCACGGCCGCCAACGAGCGCCTGCTGGCCGGCCAGGCCGAATTCCTGACCCAGAGCCAGGCGCTGCAGGAGCGCCTGGCGGTCTCGCTGCAGCAGTCGCTGCGCGAAGGTGCCGAAGCCAGTGCCGCCGCCATCGGTGGCGCGCTGCAGCCGATGGCCGAGACCACGTTGGCCGGTCTGGCCCACCATGGCGAGGCACTGCACGCCCGCGTCGAGCAGGCCGTGCAGCAGCAGCTGGCTGGCCTGAGCGACGGTTTCGAGCGCAGTCGCATTGCGACCGAGGCCAGCTGGGCCAAGGTGGTGAGTGAACAGACCCAGGCACAGCAGGCACTGGTGGGCGATCTGCGCCAGCACCTGCAGGCCTTCAGCGATGGCCAGGCCACGCATGCCGAAGCGCTGGTCGCACGTATCGGCGAGCGCCTGCAGGCCGATGCACAGGACAATGCGGAGGCCTTGCGTGCCGCCGCCGAACAGCAGCATGCGCTGAACAGCGCGCTGGTCGAGCGCCAGCAGCAGGCGCTGCTCGCAGCCGGCCAGCAGCTGGACGCGCACGCGCAGGCGTTGCTGCAGGCACTGGAGCAGCGCCACAGCGCCAGCCAGTCGCTGCTGCAGGACCACGAACAGCAACGCGCGCAGGATTGGCAGGCCGCCCAGGCCGCCGCCGCAACCGCGCATGCCGAACTGCAGGCCAGCCTGGACAGCCGCGAGCAGCAGCGCCAGGCGCGATGGGACGCGGTCAGCGCCGAACTGCAGCAAGCCCACGCCGCGCTGCATGCGCAGCTTCAGGCCGGCGACGAACAGCGCCTGCAGCGCTGGAGCGATGCCTTGCAGCACGTTTCCACCGACCTGGCCGAGCGCCTGCAGGCCAACGGCGAACGCCTCGCCGCACAACAGCAGCGGGTCTGCGACACGCTGGCCGCCACCGCGCAGCAGATCGGTGAGAACGGTCGCGCGCAGGCCAGCGCCACGCTGGCCGAAGTCTCCACCCTGCTGCAGACCGCGGCAGCCGCGCCGAAGGCCGCTGCCGACGTCATCAACGAACTGCGCAGCACCCTGTCCGAAAGCCTGGTGCGCGACAACGCAATGCTGGAAGAGCGCGGTCGCCTGCTGGCCACCGTGCAGACCCTGCTCGATGCGATCAATCATGCTTCGCACGAGCAGCGCACCGCAGTGGACGCGCTGGTCGGCGGCTCCGCCGAGCTGCTGGAACGCGTCGGCAACCGCTTCACCGACCATATCGCCGCCGAGACCGGGAAGCTGGACGGCATCGCCGCAGCGCTCAACGGCAGCGCCGGTGAAGTGGGCCAGTTGGCCAGCACCTTTGGTGAGGCGGTCGCGCAGTTCGGCAGTGCCTCCACCGAGCTTTCCGGCCGCCTGGAACAGATCGGCGGCGCACTGGATGCCTCGCTGGCGCGCAGCGACGAGCAGCTGGCCTACTACGTGGCGCAGGCGCGCGAGGTGGTCGACCTCAGCCTGCTGTCGCAGAAGCAGGTAATGGAGGAACTGCAGCAGCTGGCCGCGCGCCGCGGCAAGGCCGCCAGCGCATGAGCGACGAACTGGAGGTCGATGGCGGCTCGCATGCCCCGATCTGGGCCGCCTTTGGCGACCTGATGTCAGTGCTGCTGGGGGCGTTCGTGTTGATCCTGGTCGGCGTGGTCGCCGTGCAGCTGGAGCTGTCGCAGCGGCTGGACCAGGAGGTGAAGCAGCGCCAGGCCGAAGCCAAGCGTCTGCAGACCCTGGAACAGGCACTGGCCGGCCCGCTGGCTGCTGGCCGGGTGACGCTGGTCGACGGCCGCATCGGGATCAGCGGCAGCGTGTTGTTCGCGCTCAACTCCGACCAGCTGCAGCCGGAAGGCCAGGAGCTGCTGCGCAGCCTGGCGGCACCGCTGGCCGCCTATCTGGGCAGTCGCGAAGAAATCCTCATGGTCAGCGGCTTCACCGATGACGCGCCCGTGCGCGAAGGCAACCGCCGCTTCGCCGACAACTGGGAGCTGTCCGCGCAGCGTTCGCTGACCGTGACCCGCACCCTGATCGCCGATGGCGTACCGGCCGACGCCGTGTTCGCCGCCGCATTCGGCAGCGAGCAGCCGGTCAGCTCCAACGCCAATGAGGAAGGCCGCGCACGCAACCGTCGCGTGGAGATCGCGCCGATTCCCAAGCCCAAGGCGCCGGATGCCAAGTAAGCCGCCAGCGCTCGAAGGCCTGCGCGCACTGGTGCGCGACCTGGACGCAGGGTCGCGCTCGCTGCCGCATTACCCGCAGGTGCCGATGCTGCAGCAGGTGCAGCGCGAGTGGTCGGAACTTCGCAGCGAACTGCAGGTGCGCCGCTCGCTGCGCACCGAGGCCCCCGCCGACGGCGGCCCGCTGAACTCGGCGGTGCTGGTGCAACGCATGCTGGACACGATGCAGGCGACCAGCCCCGGCTACCTGCGCCACTTCATCGACTACGTGGACACCTTGTCCTGGCTGCAGGCGGTGCAGGATGGCGCCGCCAGCGGCGCAGATACCGCAAAGCCGAAGCGCGCGCGCAAGCCGCGCAACGCTGGGTAAGCATTTGGTAGCTGCCAACCTCGGTTGGCGCTCCTTCACCACGATGCTGCCCATGCCAACCAAGGTTGGCGTCTACCGTGACCCTGAAGCGTTTGTAGAGCCGAGCCCATGCTCGGCTCCGGGAACACGCAGCCGAGCATGGGCTCGGCTCTACAGGCCTGCGCCTCACAACAACTGAACATGTCACCAGACAGTCATCTGTCTAGCGCACCATTTTCACGTGGACCCACGGCGCCTTCAGCGCCTGCAGTCGCATCGCTTGTCTCCCCTTTTCAATTCCATGAGCTCCGCGCCAGCGCGGTAGCTCGTGCCTGCCTGAGTGTCTGCAACATGACGAAGACTTTGTTGGCCGCCGCGCTGTCGATCGCGCTTGCTCCCGCGGCCTGGGCGCAGGATGCTGCCCCGACCTCCAGCACGCCCTCGGCCACCACCCTCGATGCGGTCTCGGTAATCGGCAGCGGTGAAGCGCGTCAGGTGCAGCGCATCACTCGCGAGAACCTCGACATCCTGCCGCCGGGTACCAGCCTGCAGAAGACCCTGAACCTGCTGCCGGGCGTCAACGCGCAGTCGGCCGATGCGCTGGGCACCAATGAGCAGTCGATGACGCTCAGCCTGCGCGGCTTCAACTCCACCCGCCTCGGCTACACCCTGGACGGCGTGCCGCTGGGCGACGGTGCGTACAACAACTACAACGGACTGACCATCAACCGCGCGCTGATCAGCGAGAACATGGCCGGCGCCGAACTGGCCGTGGGCATCGGCAGCCTCGGCACGCCGTCCACCAGCAACCTCGGCGGCACCATCTCGTACACCTCCGACCGCCCGGCGCAGGAACTCGGCGGTCGCGTGGTGCAGACCTTCGGCAGCGATGCCAACCGCCGCACCTTCGTGCGCGTGGACAGCGGCGAGTACAACGGCTTCTCCGGCTACGTTTCCGGCATGAATGCGGTCTCGGACCTCTGGAACGACCAGACCGCCTATAACACGTCCACCACCAAGCAGTTCAACGCCAAGGGGGTGTGGAACTTCGGCCGCGGCCAGCTCACCGGTTTCGTCGATACCTCGCGCACCACCCAGGCCGACTACTTTTACCTGTCCAAGGACGAGATGTCGCGCGGCCTCGGCTGGGACTGGGGCGGCTACGCACCGGACTGGAACAAGGCCGTTGCAAAGGCCTACTGCAATACCGCCAGCCTCAACGCGAAGAAGTGCGACAACAGCGGCCCGGACAAGGATGCCGATGGTGCCTTCACCGCCGGGCAGATCCTGCGCGATGACAACCTCTACTACCTGGCCGGCGACTTCTTCCTGGCCGATGGCTTCAGCCTGCGGGCGCTGGCCTATCACCACGACGATCGCGGCGAAGGCCACAACTGGAACAGTGGCGCGTGGTCGAACAAGGGCACGGCGCAGGAGATTCCAATCATCTTCCGCAACACCATCTACACCATCGACCGCGATGGCGGCACGCTGTCGTTCGACTGGGAGCTGGGTGCACATCGCATCGAAGGCGGCGTCTGGTACGAGCGCAACACCAGCAGTGCCGAGCGCTACCAGACCGCCGTGGATGGCCCGCGCGACCTGAGTGGCATGAACACCCTGCCCTCCGACGTCGGCGTGTTCGCCCAGCGCACGCGCTGGAAGACCCATCAGTTCTTCCTGAAAGACACCTGGCGCCTGCTTGATGATCGCCTGACGCTGGAGTTGGGCGCCAAGAGCCCGCATGCCACCTCCGATGCACAAGCACTACCGGGCGACGCGAAGACGCCGATCTCGCCGACCTCGAACAACCAGTTCGCCACCGGCTCGCTGAAGGCCAGCAAGAATTTCCTGCCCAGCATCGGCGCCAACTTCCGCCTGGCCGAGCACCACGAAGTGTTCGCAAGTTACGCCGAGAACATTGCCATGTTCCAGGGCGGTTTCAAGCTGGGCCCGCAGGCGGTCAGCCAGACCACCTGGAATGCGCAGGGCAACCTGAAGCCGGAAGAGTCGCGCTCGCTGGAAGCCGGCTACCGTTTCGTCACCGATACCGTGCAGGCCTCGATCGCGGCCTACAGCGTGCGCTTCGACAATCGCCTGCTGCAGTACAACCCCTGCGACTCGCGCCAGCCGGTCGGCCCGACCTGCGGCAACCGCTTCTACAACGTCGGTGGCGTCGACAGCCGCGGCGCCGAGCTGACCGTGCTGTGGACCCCGAACGAGCACTTCAGCTGGTACACCTCGGCCTCGCTGAACCGCTCGACCTATGCCTCCAACTACGTGCAGGCGGGTGTCGAGCAGCAGATCAAGGGCAGGATCCAGACCGATACGCCCAAGCAGCTGCTGGCCACCGAGATCACCTGGCGCGACAGCGGCTGGTTCGCCAGCCTGCGCGGAAAGTACACCGGCGAGCGCTTCTACACCTACACCAACGACCAGGGTTTCGGCGGCTTCACCGTGTTCGATCTGGCCGGCGGCTACGACTTCGGCCAGGTCGGCTTCGCCAAGGGCATGCGCCTGTCGTTCAACGTGACCAACCTGACCAACAAGCGCTACGCCAGCAACCTGGATTCGAGCGTGTTCGCGCCCAGCGATCCGGCCGGAAAGCTGTACGTGTTCCATGCCTCGGCACCGCGCCAGGTGTTCGGTACCATCGACCTTCGCTTCTGATCGACGGCCTGGAGTCCACCGATGCTTGCTAGTGCCCTGCTGCTGGCCACCCTCTCCGCCAGCGGATACTCCGCTCCGCACGAGGCCGCTGGCGCACCGCCACGCACATTGCAGTTAGGCGGTCGTACTTACGTGGATAAAGGTCTGGTCGCCGCCGGGCGGTTGCCCGCGGGCACGGTGGATTTCCTCGGCGACACGCTGGGCTCGTTCTCGTCGCTGGCGGTGCAGCCCGGCAGCTGGAAACGGACCGCCAACGGCTACGAGGGTGTGCTGTGGACCCTGCCCGACCGTGGCCGCAACGATCCCGAGGCAGGCCTGTTCTACGACTACGCCGGCCGCGTCGAGCGCATGCAGCTGCGTATCGACGTTACCCCGGGCAAGGCCGGTGCGCTGGGTACGCTGACGATGGTGCCGGACAAGGGCGTGGTACTGAAGGACTTCAACGGCCAGTCGTTCACCGGCGCCGACCCCGGCGACCATACGATCACCCAGCGCGAGGTGGTGCTGCCCTCGCCGGCCAGCGGCGCCGGTGCGGGCAAGGTCTCGCTGGACGCGGAATCGTTGCAGTTCACCGCCGATGGCCACTTCTACATCGGCGATGAGTACACCGCCAACGTCTACTACTTCGATGCACAGGGCCAGCTGCAGGGCGTGATCGTGGCACCGCCTGCGATCCGTCCCCAGCGCGATGGCAAGCCCGCCTTTGGTTCGCTGGTGCCGCCGCAGACTGGGCGCCGCAACAACCAGGGCGTGGAAGGCATGGGCCTGTCGCCCGACGGCAGCCGCCTGTTCGTGGCCCTGCAGAGCGCGACGCTGCAGGACAGCGCACGGGGCAATGCAGCCGGTCGCATCAACACCCGCGTGCTGGTCTACGACGTGACGACCTCGCCAACGCCACAGCAGCCGATCGGCCATTACGTGATGGCGTTGCCTGCCTACGCCCACGACGGCAAGGGCAAGCTGGACCGAACCGCGGCGCAGAGCGAGCTGCGTGCGCTGGATGCCAGCCGCTTCCTGCTGCTGGCCCGCGACGGAAACGGGCTGGGCAAGGACGGCGACGACCCGATCGTCTACAAGTCGGTGCTGCTGGTCGATGTGGCCGATGCCACCAACCTGGCCGAACGTGCTTATGAAACCGGCACGGCCTCGATTCTGGCCGACCCGACCGGCACCGCGCTGAAGCCGGAGATCATGCCCGCACGCAGCGACGAACTGCTGAACCTGCTCGACCGCCCGCAGCTTGCGCGTGCCGGGCTGGACCTGGACACGAAGCGCGGCCTGCATGCTGGGCTGCTGTCGGAAAAATGGGAAGCCATGGACGTGCTGCCGGCGCTGGACCCGCAGCACCCGAACGACGTACTGCTGCTGATCGGCAACGACAACGACTTCATCGCCCGCCATTGCCGCATGCAGGGCCAGGCCTGCGACAGCCCGTACGACAACGACAACCGCGTGCTGGTGTACCGCCTCACACTGCCCTGAGCGCAAACCGATGCCAGCCCGCTGTAGAGCCGAGCCCATGCTCGGCTGCCTTCGCCCTCAGCCGAGCATGGGCTCGGCTCTACAAAAGCTCACCCACGCAGGGTGGCGCCGCCGTCGACGTACAGGTCGCTCATCGCCACATGCCCGGCCTGTTCCGAGAGCAGGAATATCACCGAGTGCGCGATGTCCTCGGGGGTGGCCAGCTTGCGCAGCGGAATGCCGGCCTTGTAGGTTTCCAGGCTGCCGGTGATCACCCGCTCGGCACCATGCTCGTCCAACCACATGCCGGTCTGCATCGGGGTCAGTGTTGAACCCGGGGCCACGATGTTGCAACGGATGCCCAGCGGCGCCAGTTCCAGCCCGAGGCAGCGGGTAAACATGGTGGCCGCGGCCTTGGATGCGGCATAGGCGGCCATGCCGTGCCTCGGCACGCCGGCCGCATTCGAGCTGACGGTAACGAACGCGCCCTGCCTGCGCGGTGACATCACCCGCGACAGTGCACGACCGACATGGAACACGCCATCGGCGTTGACCGCGAACACCCGGCGCCATTCATCATCGGTGGTATCGGTCACGCCGCCCACATGCAGTACACCGGCCACGCTGGCGGCCAGCATGATCGGTCCGATGCTGGACTCGACCTGATCCACCAAGGCGTCCACGGCGGCGCTGTCGGTTACATCGAGTGCGAGCGACTTCACCCGGGTATCGGCCACGCGCGGCGCCTCGCGATCGGTCGCCACCACCGTGCAGCCGGCCTCGGCCAACAGCCGTACCAACGCCTCGCCAATGCCGCCGGATGCACCCGTAACCAACGCTACGCGGCCCTCGAAACCGGTCAACTGCATGTTGCGATCTCCTGTTGCTCGTCCCATTGGCGCAGCCGCGCCGACAACCATGGCGCCAACTGCGCCACCGCATCGCGGCCGGTCAGTTCGGCGTGCAGGAACGGCAGTTCCAGCGCCTGCACCTTGCGCGCGTGGGCCCGCCACAACGCCGACTGCAGCTGCGGCCGTGCCTGATGATCACGGCCCGCACGCACGTGCACCAGCGTGCCGTCGAATGGCTGGTGGATATGCTCGCGGATCAGTCGATTGGTGCCGGTCACTGCGCGCACCACGCCATCGAGCACCACATCCGGCAGGCTGCCGAGTGCACTGCCGCCACGACGCAGGAACGCCAGAATGCGTTCACGGCTGTCGAGTTCCGGATGCGTATCCGGATCGTGGCCGGCAATCGCCAGCAGTGCCCGCAATGCGGCAATGGGATCGGGTTCCGGCTCGGCCCGCCAGCACTCGCTGGGATAGGCGTCCAGCAGCACCAGTTCGCCGACTTCGCGGCCGATCTCATGCAGGCGCACCGCCATCGCCTGGGCGAGGATGCCCCCCACCGACCAGCCCAGCAGGTGCACCGGCCCCTTTGGCTGCAATGCGACCACGCGCTGTACGTAGTCGTTGGCCATCGCCTCGATGCTGCTCGGCAGCGGCTGCCGCGCGTCCAGTGCCGGCGACTGCAGTCCATACACCGGGCGTGCCGGCTGCAGTGCCCGGGCCAGGGTGCGGTAGTTCCAGGCAATGCCCCCGGCCGGATGCAGCACGAACAGCGGCATGGGCCCGGCGGCGTCGGTCGCGGCCAATGCGATCACCGGCCCCAGCGCGTGATCAGCCAGCGCGGGCGGCTCGGCAATACGAACTGCCAGCGCGGCCACGGTGGGCTGCGCAAACAAGGCACCCAGACCCAGATCGCAGCGCCAGCGCTGCTCGATCGCCAGCAGCAGGTGCACCGCCGACAGCGAATCACCACCGAGACTGAAGAAATCTGCATCCACCGCCACCGGCGCCTCACGCCCGAGCGCCTGTGCGAACAGCAACGCCAGCTCCTGTTCCAGCGGCGTGCGCGGTGCCAATCCAGCGACGTCATGCTGTGGTGGCTTCGGCAACGCGTTGCGGTCGAGCTTGCCGTTGGCGGTCACCGGCCACTGGTCCACACCAACGAAGGCCGAGGGCACCATGTAGTCCGGCACACGCGTGGCGAGGTGGCTGCGCAGCTTTACGGCATCGGCAAGCGCGGTTGGCACATAGGCCACCAGCCGGGCATCGCCGGGCGCGTCCTGGCGCAGCAGCACTTCCACGCGCTCCACGCCCGGCAGTTCGCGCAGTGCCGCCTCGATCTCGCCCAGTTCGATGCGCAAGCCGCGCAGTTTCACCTGGTGGTCGCTGCGGCCGAGATACTCGACCGCACCATCGCGGCGCCAACGGGCTACGTCGCCGGTGCGGTAGATACGCTCGCCCGCCCGGAACGGATCTGCAATGAAACGTTCGGCGGTCAGGTCATCGCGACCGAGATAGCCACGCGCCAGCTGGACGCCACCCAGGTACAGGTCACCGGGCACGCCCACCGGCACCGGCTGCATCCGGGCGTCCAGCACGTACAGGCGGGTGTTCCAGACCGGGAACCCGATCGGCACCGGCCGCGAACGATCCTGCGCCGAAGCCGGCCAGTAGCTGACGTCCACCGCAGCTTCGGTCGGGCCATACAGGTTGTGCAGCTCGGCGTGCACACGCGCGTGGAAGCGGTCCCGGGACGAATCATCCAGTGCCTCGCCACTGGTGAACACCCGTTGCAGCTCCAGCCCTTCGGAGGCCGGTGCAGCGAGGAAGGCATCCAACATCGACGGCACGAAATGCGCCGTGGTGATGCCATGCTCGCGGATCAGCCGCGCCAGTTCGGTGGGGTCGCGATGCGCGTCCGGCCCGGCGACCACCAGCGTGGCTCCGCACAGCAGCGGCAGGAAGAACTCCCAGACCGAGACGTCGAAGGTGGCCGGGGTCTTCTGCAGCACGCGGTCGTCTGCCTTGAATCCATAGTGCTCGCGCATCCACAGCAGTCGGTTGACGATGGCGCGGTGTTCGACGACCACGCCCTTGGGCTCGCCGGTCGAACCGGAGGTATAGATCACATAGGCAGCATCGCTGGGCGCAGGATCGGCCCACGGCGCGGCGAAGCTCAGCGCGGTCCACTGCTCGGGCGCGAGCACCGGCACACCAGCCATGCGCGCCGAAACCTCCGCCGCAGCCAGTACGCAGACCGGCTGCGCCGAGGCGAGAATACGCGCCAACCGCTCATCGGGATGGGCAAGGTCCAGCGGAAGATAGGCGGCGCCGGCACGCAGCACCGCCAGCAGCGCGATCACCAGCTCCAGCGAGCGCGGCAATGCCACCGCCACCACGCTGCCCGGGCCGACATCCATCGCCCGCAGCTGTGCCGCCAGCGCGAAACTGCGCGCTTCCAGCGTTGCGTAGTCCAGCGTAGTGTCGCCGAACACCAGCGCTGGCGCGTGCGGATCCCGATCCATGCCCTGCTGCAGCAGCTCGACCAGGGTCGTCTGCGGCAGCGCGTGCGCGGTGGCATTGAAGCCCTGCAGCACCTGCTGCGCCTCCGCGGACGTCGCCAGAGGCACGGCTGCGATATCGTCAGCCTGCAATGCCGCCGACACGAAGTGCAGCAGCCGCGCCGCATGCGCCTCGACATCCTCGCGACTGTACAGCGCGGGATTGGCCTCGATCTCCAGATCCAGCAGGTGCTGGCCGTCGCCACGGAAGCCCAGCGTCAGATCATCCACCGGCCCGGTGCACAGCACCTCCAACGTCGCCTGCACGCCGGTCAGCGCCAGCGGCTTGTAGAACGGCTGCACGTTCACCAGCGGACCGTGCAGGCGCTGCTGCGCGCCGACCAGGCCCAGGTCCCGGCGCAGCTGCTCGCCTCGGTAACGGCCGTGCTTGCGACCCTGGCTGAGCTGCCGGCCCAGGCCGCGCGTAAAGGCCTCGACGCTGCCCTCGCCGGCCGCCACGCGCAGCGGCAACACATTCATCACCATCGTCGGCACCCGCGCCGACGCGTTGCCGAGTCGCCCCATGTAGGGCACGCCCAGCACCACTTCATCGGCAGCGCTCATCCGCCGCAGGTACTCGGCTGACAACGCCGCCAGAACGTCCGGCCAGGCCTGCAACCAACGTACCGATGCCTGCAGCAGCTGCTCACGGAAGGCCGCATCGAGCGGCTGCACCCAGCGCAGCGCGTCGTCACTGGCCGCGAGCGTGCCGGCCAGGCCCACGCCTGCCGGTGCGCCCTGCATGTGCTCGCGCCACCACTGCCCGGCCTGCGTGCGGCGCGGGTCGGCACGATAAGCGGCGTCATCGGCCAGTACGCCCGCCAGCCCCGGCAGTGGCTCACCCATGCGGCCGGCATACAACGCGCACACGCGATCAGTGAACAGCGCCATGCCGTAGCCATCGGCGGCCAGATGATGCACGCGCAGGTACCAGACCCAGCGCTGCCCGCCCAGTTCAAGCAGTACCTGCTGACTGATCCGGTCGCGGGTGGGGTCAACCGGGCTCATCCGGTCAGCCTGCATCAGGCTGCGTGCCGCAGCGGCGGCATCCGCCTCGGCGGACACATCACGCACCGAAAGCAGCGGCACGTGAGCCGGCTCATGCCACTGCAGCGGCTGGCCATCGGCCCCTTCGGCAAAACGCAGTGCAAAGGCCTCGGCCTCGCCCGCAGCCTGGTCTGCCGCTGCGACGAACGCGGCCACGTCCAGCGGGCCGTCGATCCACACCGCGTGCGCGGTATTGAATGACGGGTTGTCCGGTGCCAGCCGCTGTGCGAACCACAGTCCAGCCTGGGCCTCGGTCAATGCCACCGGCGTGGCCAGCGCGACGGCGTTCATGCGCTCTGTGCGGCCTGCAGCGTCTGCACCACGCCCCACCACTGGCGCAGCGTGGTGTGCTCGGCCAGCTGCGAGAACTCCAGCGGCAGACCGGTGTTGCCCCAGGCCAGAACCAGGCCGAGCATGCGCATCGAATCCAGGTCCAGGTCGATCAGGTTGTCGTCGTCACCGATCTCGGCCGGCGTGCACTCCAGCACGCGCGCCACATCGGCACGCATCCGCTCCAGATCCAGCATCTCGCCGGCGGCAGCCATCACAGCACCTCCAGCAGCTGGTCGGTGGTCATCGGCACCCCGCTGGTGCGTGCGATCCAGTGCAGTGCCTGATCGTGATCGGCACGCGAGAAGTCCGCCACCGCATCGGCGGCAATGAACGCTTCGATGTCGCGCTGGAAGGCTTCCACCACGGTCGCGGTGCAGCCGATATGGGCGTACACGCCGGTGACCAGCAGCTGGTCACGGCCGCGCACCCGCATCAGCGTTTCAAGGTTGCTGCGCTGGAACGCGCTGTAGCGGTGCTTCACCAGCACGTGCTCGCCGGGCTGCGGTGCCAGCGCCTCGATGATCGGTTCGTGGTCGGCGCTGCGGCGCATGCCCGGTCCCCACAGATCGGCCTGCAGGCCACGGTCACGTCGGTCCTGGTCTCCATGCTGGGCGGTGTAGAACACCGGAATACCGTGCGCGCGGCAATGTGCCAACAGGCGTGCGATGTTGTCCACGGCCGGCCGCAGCGGCGCGTTGCCAGCGTCGAAGGCGGCCAGAAAGTAACGCTGCATGTCGTGCACCAGCAGCGCGACACGATCGCGCTGGGGGCGCCACGGTCCGCGCGCCTGCGGGAGTTCAGCGGCGGTCGGCAAGGGGTAATCGGTGATGCGGGGCAGCGCCATCAGCGCGTTCCTCCTGTCTGTTGCAGATGACGCGCACGCAGTTGCGCGCGCAGTTCGCGGCGGCTGATCTTGCCGACCGCGGTGGTATCGAAACTGTCGGCGAACACGACCTGGTCGGGCACCTTGAACGCCGCCAGGCCGCGCCCGCGCATCCAGGCCTTCAGTGCCGGGGCCTTGAACGGCTCGCCCTGCGGAATCACGAAGGCACAGCTGCGCTCGCCCAGGTACTCATCGGGAATGGAGACCACGGCCGCATCGAACACACCGGGGTGGGCCAGCAGGTGATCTTCGATCTCTTCGGCGGAGATCTTCTCGCCGGCACGGTTGATGTGGTCACCGGCGCGGCCCTGCACCACCAGGTAGCCTCCGGGCAGCTGCTGCACGCGGTCGCCGGTGCGATAGAAGCCATCGTCGGTGAACGAGCGCGCATTGGCCACCGCGTCGTTGTGGTAGCCGCGGATGGTGTACGGCCCACGGGTGAGCAGATGCCCCACCTCGCCTTCGGCCACCGGCTGGTCCTGGTCATCGACCACGCGCACTTCATCATCCGGACTGATCGGCCGGCCCTGGCAGGCCAAGATCAGTTCCTCCGGATCATCCAGCCGCGTGTAGTTGACCAGGCCTTCGGCCATGCCGAACACCTGCTGCAGCGTGCAGCCAAGGCCATCGATCACCCGCCGTGCGGCTTCCGGCACCAGTTTGGCGCCGCCCACCTGCAGTACCTGCAGGCTGGACAGGTCATGCTTGCTCGTAGCCGCCGCCTGCGCCCACAGCAGCGCCAGCGGCGGCACCAGTCCGCAGCAGGTCACCTTCTCGCGGGCGATCAGCGGGAAGGCCACATCCGGACCGGGGCCAGGGCTGAGCACCACGCGGGCGCCGGCATACAGTGCGCCGAAGAAGCCGGGCGAGCTCATTGGGAAATTGTGCGCGGCCGGCAGCGCGACCAGATAGACGCTGTCGCGGTCGATGCCGCAGAGGTCATTGCTGGCGCGGAACGAGTAGATGTAGTCGTCGTGGGTACGCGGAATCAGCTTGGACAGCCCGGTGCTGCCTCCGGAAATCTGCAGGAACGCCACCGACTGCGGGTCCGGATCGGGCGGCAGCTGGCTGCGATCGCCCTGCAGTGCCTCCAGCGCGACGAACTCCGCCGCATCGCCGTCGATCACCACATGGCGAACCGCCGGCACTTCAGCCTGCAGTGCCCGCGCCAGCCCGCGATGATCGAAGCCATCGTGCAGCTCGGTGGTGATGTAGGCACTGGCTTCAGCCTTGCTGGCGAAGTGCACCAGCTCGGTGATGCGGTGCGCCGGCAACGCGTACACCGGCACCAGGCCAGCGCGGAACAGGCCACAGACTGTGGTGATGAAGCCTGCCGTGTTGCCCAGCTGCACCAGCACCCGTTCGCCAGGCTGCAGGCCGAGCGCCAGCAGGCCGGCACCGATCCGTCCGGCCTCATGCCACAGCTGCGCATAGCTCAGGCGCACGTCGCCGGCGACCACCGCGATGTCATCGGCGAATCGTTCCGCCCGCTCGCGCAGGAACGCCGGGAAGGTCTCGCCACGCCAGTGACCGGCCTCGCGATAGCGCGTCATCAGGTCATCCGGCCACACCTGCTGCAGTGGCAGGCGGGAGGAATCAGCGGAGGTGTTCATGCTGCGGGCTCGATGGCAGGCGCGGATTCATGGACACCCAGCGCGTTCAACAGGGCAGCGAACTTCGCTGCGGTTTCGGCCACCTCGGCCTCGGGGTGCGAATCGGCGACGATGCCGGCACCGGCATACAGGCGCAGCTGCGTGCCCTGCAGGCGCGCGCAGCGGATCGCCACGTACCAGTCGCCGTCACCCTGCGCGTCCAACCAACCCACGGCGCCGGCGTAGAAGCCGCGCGGCACCGGTTCCAGCTCGCGGATGCGCTGCAGCGCCGCCAACCGCGGCGTACCGCAGACTGCCGGCGTGGGGTGCAGCTGTGCCAGCAGTTCGGCGGCAGACGTCTGCGGATTCTTCAGGGTGGCGTGGATGCGGGTGCCCAGGTGCCACATGCTGGCGGTGGCATGCAGCACCGGGCGCGGCTGCGCATCGATGTGGCTGCAGTACGGTGCGAGGCCCTCGACGATGGCTTCGACCACGTGGCGGTGCTCGTCGTGGTCCTTGGTCGAGGCCAGCAGCGCCTGCGCCGCACGCTCGTCCTCGGCGGCATCGGCACTGCGCCGCGCCGAACCCGCCAGCGGGTGCGACAACAGCTCGGCGCCGCGCTTGCGCAGCAGCAGTTCTGGCGTCGCACCCACCAGCCAGGCCGGCGCCTGGCCCAGCTCCACCGGCAACGGCACCGCGTAGGTCGCTACCGACGGATCCGCGCCCAGGCGTGCCAGCAGCACGTCCGGAGACAGTGCCTGGCGGGTGCGTGCCAGCAGGCTGCGCGCCAGCACCACCTTGTGCAGGTTCTGCTCGGGCGCACGCAGGGCCTGCACCGCAGCAGCCACCGACGCCGCGTACGCCTCCGGCGCGGGCTCAGCGCGCAGGGCGCCGTCCAGCGGCGGTGCGGCCTGCGGCTGCAGTGCCAGCGCCGGCAGCAGGCGCTCGGGCTGGTACAACGCATCGTCGGCACGCGGTTCGAACGGCACCGCGCCAACCAGCAGGCCCGGGCCGCCACGCTGCAGGGCAAAGAACTCCGAGACGCGTTCTGCCAATGTCGCCAGTGCACCGGCCGGCAGCGTGGCGCGGCAGCCGCGTGCGTGCACGTGCTGGCCCGCATGCTGCAGCAGGAACAGCGACGCGTCGTCGGTGCTCTCCTGCGGCGCTGGCGCGGCGTCCGGCCACGCGCCCTGCATCAGGGAATCGTTCATGGGATCTCCTTCATCCGATGCGCTGCAGCCAGCGCGCACAGCAACAGCAGCAGCGCACCGACCAGCAGGTAAGGCAGGCTTGGCCCGCCGCGATACAACAGCGTGCCGAGCATCGGCCCGGCCACCATGCCCAGCCCCTGCGCGGCAGCGACGGTGCCGGCGGCTGCGCCCTGCTCGTGCGCCTCCACCGCATCGGCGGCCAGCGCCTGGAACGAGGGGAAGACGAAGCCCATGCCAAACGCGGCCAGCGCATACGCCGCCGGCAACTGCCAGGCCTGCTGCACGCCTGCCACCGAGGCAAAGCCAATGCCGGAAATCAGGGCGCCAAGGACGATCCAGCGGCGTGGATGTACCTCCAGCTTCATCACCAGCGCCTGCGCCAGGATCAGGCCGACGCCGACTGCGGTGAGTGCAATGCCGGCCATGCGTGCGCCAGCCGCCGCATCCAGGCCCAGGCGATCAATCGCGAAGAAGCCGACCGTGACCTGCGCGATGGTCACCGAGACCATGGCGATGAACGCGGCCAGCTGCGGCAGGCGCAGGCGCGTGTCGAGGCGACTCATCGGCGTGCGGCGCTGGGAGGACGCGCCCACCACGGGCGGCGTGGCCGGCAGCCGCCAGGCCAGCAATGCAAGTGCCAGCAGCGGCAGCAGCGCGGCCACGTACAGCGGCAGCGACAGGTTCGTATAGGCCAGCCAGCCCGCGGCGGCCGGACCGAGCACCATGCCCAGTGCGTTGGCGCTGCCCAGGCGGGCGAGGAACTTCGCACGCTGTCCGGTCGGCGCCTTGTCGGCGATCAGAGCCGCAGCGGTGGGCGGCACCGCGGCGTAGAACAGGCCGATCAGGCCACGCGCACCGACCAGCACCAGCACTGACACCAGCACCGGCGGCACCGCCTGCAGGGCAACGTCGATGAACACCGCCAGCGCGATGTAGACCACGGTGTAGGCGCTCATCGCCAGCATCAGCACGCGCTTGCGGCCGATGCGGTCGCTGAGCTGGCCCCAGGGGCGCGCGGCCAGCATCCACAACACGCCAGCGGCGGTGACCGACAGGCCGGCATGCCACTCGGACAAGCCGAGCATGCGGACCACCGGGCCGATCACGGCGACGAAGGACATCATCGCCATGGTGCCGATCAGGGCAGCCAACACCAGCGCCGGCAAGCCGGGAACGACGGGACGTGCGTGCATGGAACACCAGCCGTAACAGGAAAGGATGGGCGGGCGCACCTGCGCGCCCCACCCGGCACCGGCCCTGCTCAGGACCAGACACCACCCTTAAATGATAACGGCTCGTATTTGCATTTGATACCCATTCTCTTGAATGGGCATGCAACAGCGGGTTCAGCGCATTGCACGCAGGCCCAGCAGGCCACGGCGCTTGAACCACCATTCCAGCGGCAGCGTCACCAGCGGCGGGATGGCTGCCAGCAGCGCCAGGGCACTGGCCCACCACGGCCAGCGCAGGCGCACCGCTGCGAACAGGGTGACTGCCACGTACACCAGGAAGGCCACGCCGTGCAGGGGCCCGAACAACTTCACCAGCGCCACGTTGGCCATCGGGCCGTACTTCATCCACATGCCGATGAGCAGGCCGGCCCAGGTCACGGCCTCGATGAAAGCGACCGCGGCGAACAGGCGTCCGGTCGGGTGCATGGGGGAACGTTGGGTCACACGGGGCTCCGGCATCGGGATATCAAATGCGAATGATACGCAGATGCGAACTCCATGTAGAGTCGAGCCGTGCTCGACCGCTTGAACGTGCCCACCAAGGTGGACACCTACCGGAGCATATCCGGCAGAACCTGCTCCCCGATCTCACGCAGCACCGCGTCCATCGGCCGCCCGTTGTCGACCAGGTTGAACATCACATGCGCGACGCCCTGCGCATGTACGCGCAGCAGATAGTCGCGCAGGCCATCGCGGCCAACCTTCAGGCCCAGCGGCAGCGGCTCGGCGGGCGCCTGCGGATCCGCCTGCAGATCCAGCAGCATCGACTGCACGAACGGCTTGCATGGGCCACCGCGTTGCGCCAGCGCCTGCTGCCACAGGCCGATGCGTCCCTCCTGCGCAGCTTCCTCGCGGTGGTAGGTGGCCCAGCCCTCGGCCTCGCGTGCAATCCACTGCAAGCTCTGCCGTGCAGTGCCCACCACCAGCATCGGAATGCGCGCTGCCGGCGCCGACAGCACGTCGAAGCCACCCGTCGCCTGCAGTACGGCGGTCCGCTCATCGGCCTCCGGTGACAGCGCCGCGCGCAACAAGGTCCAGCGCTCACGGAAGGTCGCCGCCCTGCCCTCCAGATCCTCGCCGAATGCGGCGAACTCTTCCGGGCGGTCACCCGAACCCAGGCCCAGCACGAACCGTCCGCCGCTGATCCGGTCCAGGCTCAAGGCCGACTTCGCCACCTGCAGCGGCTGCCGCAATGGCAGCACGATGGCCGCGCTGCCGACCACGATGCGTCCGGTCGCGGCAGCCAGCATGCCCAGCCACAGGAACGGGTCATCCAGCGCGCTTGCTGTCGCGTCCGGACCCTGCGGCACCATCAGCGGCACGTCGCGCGTCCACAGCGCGGCAAAGCCCAGGTCATCTGCCAGCCGTGCGATGCGCCTGGCGTCATGCGGATCGGCCAGCCCGTGTGCGGCGACAGGCGTCATCAGGCCAAGGCTCAGGCCCTGTTGCGGAAACAAGGCAGCGTAAGCAGGATTGAAATCACTCATGCCGCCAGCTTAGCGTGCAGGCCTGCGGCAACGATGACGCGCCGCCCACCACTGGAAGAACACTGCATGCCGAGGATCCGCCCTGCCCACGTCGATGACCTGCCCGCGATCAGCGCGGTGTGCCTGGCTGCATTCACTGCGGCGGTCGCACCTTCGCTCAGCGCCGCCGGCATCGCCACCTTCGGCAATATCGCCGCAGCCGAAGCATTCGGTACGCGCCTGCAGGGCGACAACCACATCCTGGTGGCCGAGCAGGACGGCCGCGTCGTCGGCGTGATCGAACTGAAGGAAGGCCGGCACCTGGCGATGCTGTTCGTCGATCCCGCCTGCCAGGGCCAGGGCATCGGCCATGCTTTGTTCGACGCGGTGCTCCCGCTGGTGCGCGAGCCGGTCCTGACCGTGCGCGCCTCACTCAATGCAGTACCAACCTACCTGCGCTACGGCTTCACGCTGGACGGTGACGTCGGCGAGTTCAATGGGCTGGTGTATCAGCAGATGGTGCGGGCAGCGGCCTGAAGGCATCCGCCGGCCAATGCCCGGCGGCCGTCATGCCCTGCCGCATGCCCGTCATAAGCAAACTGAATCAGCGGGTTCCCCGCGCGTTCCTACAATGCCCTGTCACCCTGCCCTTCGAGATGCTGCCGATGCGCGTCGCGCTTTCCGTGTTGCTGCTGGCTTCGGCGCTGAGCGCCTGCACCCCGGCCCCGGTTTCCACCGCCAACTCCGCCGAGGCGCCCGCGCCGGCCAAGGGAATCGCCTGGCGCCAGGGCGACGTCGATGATGCCTTCGCCGAGGCCGCCGACAGCGGCAAGCCGGTGCTGCTGTACTGGGGCGCCGTCTGGTGCCCGCCGTGCAACCAGCTCAAGGCGGGCCTGTTCAAGGACCCGGCCTTCATCGCGCTGACCAGCAAATTCGTTCCCGTCTACCTGGATGGCGACGAGGAAGGTGCGCAGGCCTGGGGCGAGCGCTTCGGCGTACGCGGCTACCCGACCCTGATCGTGCTGGACCCAAAGCGCAACGAAATCACCCGCGTGGCCGGCGGCAATGACGCCGCCGAACTGACCCGGGCACTGACCGTCGCCGCGGGCCGCCGCAGTGCTGTTGCCGCCACCTTGGCCACCGCGTTGGCAACGCCGGACCGACTGGCCGCAGAAGACTGGCAGGTGCTGGGTGACTACGGCTGGGAAGTGGACGCCAACCGACTGGCCGGCGAACGCAGGAGCCAGGATGTGCTGCGCCAGTTGTCCAAGGCCGCACCCGACGCTGCCCTCCAGCGCCGCTTCGCCCTGCTGGCCTTGGCAACGGCCGAAAAGCCCGATGCCTCGCCCACCGAAGTACGCGAGCTGCTGCAGGCCGTGCTGGCGCAACCGGCGGAAGTACGCCGCAACCGTGAGTTGCTGGGCTATGCAGGTGTGCAGCTGGTCAAGCAGGCCAGTGCCGGGCCGGCCACCAGCAACACGCTGGGACAGCAGCTGCTGGTCGCACTGGAGCGCGCAGATGCCGAGCGCGGCGACCGCGCCGACGACGCGTTGTCGCGTGCGCTGACCGAAGTATCGCTGGCCCGCCAGCAGCAGCCGAAGGGCGCACTGCCCGTGGCCCTGGTTGATCGGGTCAAGCAGCGCGTGGCTGCTGCCGACGCTGCCGCCACCGATGCGCATGCGCGCCAGGCCACGATCAGCAGCGCGGTCTACGCACTGCGCCAGGTCGGTGACGACGCAGGCGCCGAGTCGCTGTTGCTGGCTGAGCTGAAGCGCAGCGAACAGCCGTACTACTACATGCCCGAGCTGGCCGAACTGGCCGAGCAGCGCGGCGACACCGCCGGTGCGCTGGAGTGGTTGAAGCGTGCCTACGACGGTGCGCAGGGCCCGGCCACCCGCGTGCAGTGGGGCGTGCTGTACGTGGAGGGCCTGCTGAAGCTGGCGCCGGACGACGCACCACGCATCGAGCAGGCCACCGCCTCGCTGATCGCCGAACTGGAAGCGCAGCCTTCGGGTTACCACCAGCGTACCCGCCAGCGTTTCGAGCGCCTGGCCGGGCAGTTGAAGACGTGGAGCGGCAAGCACCAGGGCGCGGAGACGCTGGCGCGGCTGCAGCAGCGGATGCAGCAGGCGTGCGGGGACCAGGTGGATGGTGCGTGCAAGGATTGGTTGAGTTGAGTTGATGAAGGCGCTGGCGGCGGGTTCGTCTGCCGGCGCTTTTGTTGATATCGGTTGTGGCGGGGGAAGGGGCTGGCCGGGACACGCCGTAAACCCATCCTTGGGGGCTCGATGGCGCCATCCATGGCGCCAACGGTCCCGGCCAGCCCCTTCCCCCGCCACCCGACGGTTTCCTGCGAGCGCGGGCAACACATCAGCGCGCCGGTGAGGTTCGAAAAGCGGGTTCTCGTAGTGCCGGCTGCTGGCCGCCAACCCGACCTTCGCTGATTGCCGGCCAGTGGCCGGCACTACAACGTCGCTCTTGCTCCCTTTCACGCATTTCAATCCTTCCCCTTGACCTCAACCAATGTTGAGGTGCGATAACGATCTCCCCACGGCCAGCCTCTCTGGCCTTCCCCACGGAGATTGCTTCGATGTCGTACTCGCTTCCCCCGCTTCCCTATGCCTATGACGCCCTCGAGCCGCACTTCGATGCGCGCACGATGGAGATCCACCACAGCAAGCACCACCAGACCTACGTCAACAACCTCAACACCGCCATCGAGCAGGCCGGCATCGCCGAGCAGCCGATCGAGGCGCTGATCGCCAACCTCGATGCCGTGCCCGAGGCGCAGCGTGGCGCAGTCCGCAACAACGGCGGCGGCCACGCCAACCACAGCCTGTTCTGGACCGTGCTCAGCGCCAGCGGTGGCGCACCCGATCATGAACTGGCAGCGGCCATCGACCGCGACCTCGGCGGTTTCGATGCCTTCAAGGACGCCTTCACCAAGGCCGCGCAGACCCGTTTCGGCAGCGGTTGGGCCTGGCTGACCAGCGATCGCGATGGCCGCCTGCAGGTGGAAAGCAGCGCCAACCAGGACAGCCCGCTGATGGGTGCAGCCGTCGGCCTGTCCGGCAACACTCCGATCCTCGCACTGGATGTCTGGGAACACGCCTACTACCTGCACTACCAGAACCGTCGCCCGGACTACATCGGTGCGTTCTTCAACATCATCAACTGGGCCGAGGTCGGCCGGCGCTACCGCCAGGCCAGGGCCTCATGAGCGGCGAGACACTGCCGTACGCCGGGCCGTGGGCGGGGGTTTTCCCCGCCCCGGCCCCGGTGCCGTCGGTCGAGATGCCGCCGCGGGCCCTGCGGCGGCTGCTCGGCCACTTTCCTACCGGCGTGGCCATCGTCTGCGCGCGCGATGCGCAGGGCAAACCCATCGGCCTGACCATCAATTCGTTCGTGCCGGTGTCATTGCAGCCGCCGCTGGTGCTGTGGAACCTGGCGTTGCACGCGCAGAGCCTGTCCACCTTCCAGCGCGCCACCCGCTTTGCGATCAGCGTGCTGGCAGCCGACCAGGAAGCATTGGCCCGCCGCTTTGCCGATCCACAGGTACGCAACCGCTTCGACGGCTTGGCATTGCTGGATGACGACGAGGACAGCCCACCACGCATCGCCGGTGCAGTCGCCCATCTCACCTGTACCCGCCACGCGATGTGGCCGGTGGGCGATCACCTGCTGCTGGCCGGACGCATCATCGAGGTGCACGAGAACGGCGGCGCGCCGCTGCTGTTCCATCGCGGCCGCTTCCAGCCCGGCCCCACCGAACTGCTGGTGGAGGTGCGCTGATGAACATTGAAGCTCTGGAATGCATGCTTGCGGCCGGCAAGGACGGCGCGCTGCTGCGCTTCGGCCTGGGCAAGGGCTGGCTGGATGCCGGCAACCCGGTGCGCGCAGCGACCCATCTGGGCCGTTGCGTGGTGCTTGATCCGCAGTACTCGGCCGCCTGGAAGCTGCTGGGCAAAGCCTGGCTGGCCAGTGGCCAGCCGCAGGCGGCGCGCGAAGCATGGCAGCGCGGCTTGAGCGTGGCCGGCAGCAAGGGCGACCAGCAGGCACGCAAGGAAATGCAGGTGTTCCTGCGACGCCTGGACCGCGAGCACGCGGACCTGGCAAAAGCGGGATGAGTCGATCAGCCCGCGTTGGCCGATGCCGGTGCGGACATGATGTCCGACATCGGCAGGCGGCGCGGCTTGCTGGGGAACGCGTGACGCAGGATGCGCCAGACCACCTGGCCGAACTGGCGCGGCAGCGAGCCGTTGTTGTAGTGCTGGCCGTAGCGGCGGCAGATGTCCTTCACTTCCTTGGCGATGGCCGCATAGCGGTTGGCCGGCAGGTCCGGATAGAAGTGGTGCTCGATCTGGTGGCTGAGGTTGCCCGACAGCACATTGATCAGGAAGCCGCCGCTGATGTTGGACGAACCGCGCAGCTGACGCAGGTACCAGTGGCCGCGCGATTCATTGCGCAGGCATTCCTTCGGGAAGGTTTCCGACTCGGCGGTGAAGTGGCCGCAGAAGATGATCACGTAGGTCCAGATGTTGCGCAGGCCGTTGGCCACCATGTTGCCCAGCATCACGGTGAGGAAGAACGGGCCGGCCAGCAACGGGAAGAACACGTAGTCCTTCAGCACCTGGCGGGCCATTTTCCGCGCCACCGGGCGGGTCTGCATCCACATCGCACGGCCGCTGATGCGACCTTTCAGCCAACGACCCAGGCGCAGGTCCTGCGCGGCAACTCCCCACTGGAACAGCAGCGCGAAGATCGGCGCGATGATCGGCTGCAGCAGGTAGAACGGCTTCCAGCGCTGTTCCGGGAAGATGCGCAGCAGGCCGTAGCCGATGTCATCGTCCATGCCACGCACGTTGGTGTAGGTGTGGTGGCGGAAATTGTGGGTCTTGCGCCAGTTGTCGGCGGTGGCAACGATATCCCACTCGTAGGTGTTGCCATTGAGCTTGGGGTCGCCGGTCCAGTCGAACTGGCCGTGCATGACGTTGTGGCCCAGCTCCATGTTCTCCAGGATCTTCGACAGCGCCAGCAGCAGCGTGCCGGTGATCGCGGCCGGCCACAGCAGCGGCATCCAGAACAGCGGCGAGAATGCCGCCAGGAACAGCAGGCCACGGCCGCCTACGCCGAACCAGCGCACGGCGGCAGCCACGCGGCGGATGTAGCGGGTATCGGAGGCGCCGAGGCTGCCGATCACACGGTCGCGGATCGCATCGAGCTCCTCACCGAAGGCATGCATCTCGGCGGTGCTCAGGGCACGGTCGGTAGCGCGGGTCATGGCAGGCGTCCTCAGAGATCCAGGGTAAGGTCGGTGGTCGGTGCGCTCACGCAGATCCGCACCGGCTGTGCCGACTCGGACTGCAGGTCGCCGGTGCGCAGGTGGCGGGTGGCGCCACTGACGCGGTCACAGCTGCAGCTGTTGCAGATACCCATGCGGCAGCCGTGCTTGGGCTTGATGCCATGGGCTTCGAGGCTTTCCAGCAGCGAGCGGCCACGCGGCACGCTCAGCTGGCGGCCACTGCGCGCAAGCGTCAGCGACACCTCTCCTTCGCTGCTGGCATCGCGCAGCGGCGCCGGCGGGGTGAAGGCTTCGGCCTGGAAGCCGGCCACCTGGTGCGCCAGGCGTTCGCGCGCAGCGGCAACGAAGCCGTCCGGGCCGCAAGCCAGCACATGGCGCTGCGCAAGCGGCGTGTCATCACCGGCCACCTGCAGATCATGGGTATCAATTCTCGCGGCCGGCGCCTCACCCTCGCGGGTGGCCAGCAGATGCACGCGCAGGTTCGGATGTGCCGCAGCCAGCGCCCGCAGTTCATCACGGAACTGCAGATGGGCAGCAGTGCGCTCCCAGTAGAACAGGTCCACCGGTGCTGCCAGCGGCCGCTGGCAGGCGTCGCGCAACAGGCTGCGCATCGGCGTGATGCCACTGCCGGCAGCCAGCAGCAGCACCGGCGCCGCGGCCGGCATATGGAACTCGCCGAAGGCGGCATCGAGGCGGAACAGTTCGCCCGGCTGTGCATGGTTGACCAGATGCTGGCTGACCCGGCCGCCGTCGATCGCCTTGACGGTGATCGCCAGCTCGCGCCGACCCAGTGCGGTGGGGCTGTAGCTGCGCTGCCACAGGCGTCCTTCAATCTCGACGCCGAGGGTAACGTGCTGGCCGGCGCGCATGCCGGCCCAGTGCCGGTTGGTGCGCAGGACCAGGGTCGCCGCGCCCTCGCCAGCCGGCTCGCGGCGGACCAGGCGGGCCACCGGCTCGCGCAGGGTCCACAGGGGATTGAGCTGGCCCGCCCAGAAATCGAACAGCGACGGCGACACCCAGCGGTACGGAGAGAACAGGGACGGACGGACGACAGCGCTCATGAGTGAACTATACGGGCGCACATACACCTGTGTATACATGTGTATATTGAACCGGATTGGGTATGATTCAGCCTCGCCCTACCGGAACCCCCATGGCCGCCGCCACAGCCTTGTCGACGCCCGAAGATGCCAACAGCCCGGCCCGCCGTACGGTGACCCGCGAGGATCTGCTGGCCGCCGCCCTGAAACTGATCGGGCCGCACCGCAGCCTGTCCACGCTCAGCCTGCGCGAAGTGGCACGTGAGGCCGGCATTGCGCCGAACAGCTTCTACCGGCAGTTCCGCGACATGGACGAACTGGCCGTGGCGCTGATCGATGCAGCCGGCCGTTCGCTGCGCACCATCATCGGCGAGGCCCGCCAGCGCGCCACCTCCACCGCTACCAGCGTGGTGCGGGTCTCGGTGGAGACCTTCATGGAGCAGCTGCGCGCCGACGACAAGCTGCTGCACGTACTGCTGCGGGAAGGCGCGGTCGGCTCGGACGATTTCAAGCACGCGGTCGAACGCGAGCTGCACTACTTCGAGGAAGAGCTGCAGCACGATCTGGTGCGCCTGGCCGCACTGGATGGCGCGGTACTGCATGCCCCGGAACTGGTGGCCAAGGCCATCACCCGGCTGGTGTTCGCGATGGGCGCCACCGCCATGGACCTGCCACCGGAGAAGGATCCGGAACTGGTCGAACAGATCTCCACGATGATCCGCATGATCATCGTCGGCGCCCGTACCCCCGCCGCATTCCGTCGCGGCTGACGATCCGACCGCGCCTACACGGCAACTCCATCCTATGGACATGACCACCGGCAGGGTTGCGGTCGTTTTGTGTAATGTTATAACACAAACATGATCTGACTCGACTGGCGCCCCAAGCGCAATTGCCTCGGCTTCGTTATATAGCACTTGCTATATTCATAAGCCACTGCTTTCATATGCGTCAGCCAGGTCGCCCTCGCCGCCTTTCTTCTCCCAAGGACGACGCCCTCATGCCCGTTGCCACGCCCCTCTTCCATCGGCTGCCCCTGGCCGCCGCCATTGCCCTGACCCTGCCGCTGCCCGCACTGGCCGCCACTCCGAAACCGACCGAGCTGGACCGCGTGCAGGTCAAGGTCAGCACCGCCACCCGCAGCGAACGCCTGCTATCGGATGTCCCGATCCGCACCGAAGTGCTGCGCAAGGAAGACATCGCTCTGCGCGCGGCCACCGACTTCTCGCGCGCCGCCGAGCTGATCAACGGCCTGCGCGTGGAAAGCAACTGCCAGAACTGCAACACCAGCGAAGTGCAGCTGCTGGGCCTGCCCGGTGCCTACAACCAGCTGTTGTTCGATGGCATCCCGCTGTTGTCCACGCTGGGCAGCGTGTACGGCCTGGAACAGATCCCGGCCGGGTTCGTCGACCGCATCGAAGTGGTCAAGGGCGGTGGCTCGGCGCTGTACGGCCCGGGTGCAGTGGCCGGTGTGATCAACCTGATTCCGCCGCTGCCGGCGCGCAGCGGTGGCCATGTGCAGGCCGGCGTGGATGTCCTGAAGGGCACACCGCAGAAGAATGCCGACGTGCGCCTGGACCTGGTGGCGAAAGATGCCGACGCCGGGCTTTCAGTGATTGCCCAGCGCAACTGGAACAGCGGCATCGACTACAACGGTGACGGCTACACCGAGATCACCCGCAAGAACCTCAAGGTCGGCGGGCTGCAGGCCTGGTACGCGCCCACGCCGGGCACGCGGCTGCGCCTGGACCTGCAGGTGACCGATGAAACCCGGCGTGGCGGCAATCGACTGGATCAGCCCGAATACCTGGCCAACATCGCCGAATCGCTGGATACGAAATACCGGCGCGGCAGCGTGTCGTGGGATCAGGAAATCAATGCCGACGTCGATTTCCGCCTGGCCTATGCCTTCGCCGACATCGACCGCGACAGTTTCTATGGCGGTCTTGGCGACGTGGTTACCGATCCGTCTGCACCCGGCTATGACCCCTCGCAGCTGGATCCCAACGTGGCCGGCAGCGCGGCCTCGCGTTCGTGGCGCCAGTACGGCCGCACCCACAACCCGCTGCACTACATCGACAGCCAGTTGAACTGGCGGCTGGGCGCGCACGCGCTGGCCTTCGGCGTGCAGTACAAGCACGAGGCGCTGCGCGACGACAACCGCACCGGTGACGGGCAGCGCTTGGCGATGCTGGAAGATGCAACCTTCCACAACCTGGGCGCCTTCATCCAGGACGAGTGGAGCCTGCGCGACAACGTCGACCTGGTACTGGGCGCACGCGTGGACAAGAGCTCGGAGCTGGACAGCGCGGTGTTCTCGCCGCGCATCGCGCTGGCCTGGCAGGCCACCCCGAACCTGAAGTGGCGCGCCGGCGTCGCCACCGGCTTCCGTGCACCGGAGATCTTCGTCGAGGACGTGCACGTCGATACGCTGGGTGGCGAGCAGGTGCGCGTGCGCAACACCGATGGCCTGAAGGAAGAGCGCGCGTTGACCACCCTGTTCGGCTTCGACTGGCGCTCGGACCCGGCCAATCCGGTGTGGAGCTGGGATGCTACCGCCTCCTATGCACGCATCCGCGATACCTTCGCGCTGGGCGAGATCCAGCGCGGCGATGACGGACAACTGAGCCAACTGCGCTACAACGCCTCCGGCTCCAACGTACTGGGGGCGGAAACCAACCTCGGCTGGCAGCCGTCGCCGCAGTGGCGCCTGACCGCCGGTGCCTCGTGGTACCGCTCGCGCTTCCGCGAACCGCAGCGCATCTACGACGACACCGGCGACGGTGGCGACACCATCATCGAAAGCCGCGACTACCTGAAGACCCCGCGCTGGACCGGCCTGGCGCAGCTCAGCTGGATGCCCGCCGAACCGTGGGAAACCTTCGTCGCGCTGCGCCATACCGGGCCGATGTCGGTGCTGAACAACCGGTTGGGCGAGCTGCACCGTACGCGTTCGTTCCTGGTCACCGATCTTGGTGCGCGCTGGCACCGCCACCTGGGCGCGCAGGCGCAGCAGGAAGTGTCGGTGGCCGCGGGCGTCAAGAACGTGTTCGATCAGCGCCAGAAAGATCTGGAAGTGGGCGCGCTGCGTGACAGCGACTATGTCTACGGGCCGCGCTTCGCGCGTTCGTGGTACGTCAACCTGCGCTATGCGTTCTGAAGCTCTGCGAGCGTTGTTGCTGGCCTGTGCCGTGCTGCTGGCCGCACCGGCGACGGCTGCGGACCTGCACGCGCAGGTCTCGGCCTCGCTGATGCGGCCGGAACAGCGCTCGCTGCGACCGATGCAATGGACGCAGCCGCCGAAACTGGTGGCGCTGTACTTCGGTGACGACTGGTGTGCACCGTGCCATGCCTTCGTACCCACACTGCGCAGTGTGCGTGATGCCCTGCGCCAAGCCGGCGCCGATACCGAAGTGGTGTACGTCAGCCAGGATGAGAGCGAGAGCGCGCTGCGCCGCTACATGCACGCGCAGGACATGCCGTGGCCGGTGCTGGACCCGCGCCGCGCCGCGCGCATGCCGGCCCTGCAGGCATTGGCCGGATTGGCACCGCCGAACCTGGTGCTGATCGATGCCGACGGCAAGGTGCTGGCCAATGGCTGGCAAGGCCGGCGCTATAAAGGCCTGCAACCGGTGTTGAAGGAATGGACGAAACGGGCGTGCGCGCAGGTACAGGCCCGCTGCCCGCCTGACCTGTAGCGTCGAGCCATGCTCGACGCATTCCATCACCGTGCAAACGGCAGCCGAGCATGGCTCGGCTCTACAAAAACCGGGATCGCGCGAACGGCCGCCGGGCATGGCCCGACGCTACCGTTACGGCGCCCCGCCCTCGGCCTTGCGCACGAACGCTTCAAACAAGGCCAGCGTCTGCTCGCTCACGTGGTGCTCGATGCCCTCGGCATCACGCCGTGCGGTATCCGGGTCCACGCCCAGCGCCAGCAGGAATCGCTCCACGGTCTGGTGGCGCTGGCGGCTGGCATGGGCCAGCGCCTCGCCTTCCGGGGTCAGGAACACGCCGCGGTACGGCCGCTGCACCACCCAGCCATCGCGGGCCAGGCGCCGCAGCATCTTCGCCACGGTGGGCTGGGCCACGCCCAAGCGGGTGGCGATATCGACCTGGCGGGCCTCGCCGCCGTCGGCCAGCAGGTCCGAGATCAGCTCGACATAGTCCTCCACCAGCTCCATCCGGTGCGCTTCGCGCACTTGCCGGAAGCTCTCGACCTGGCGCTCGGCCTCGATCAAGGGGGTGCTTTTCAGCGATGTCGAATCGTCGGTCTTGCCCACGCCTGCGCCTGTCCTTCCGGTCTACTCCGGGTTTGAAACTGAATTCTGGACCAGTAACGCGATAAAGACGATTGTTTCACATTGCTAATGACTATAGCAGGAGCTATATTCGGACCCATGAACACCCTGGCGCCCCGCGACCCTTCGGCCTCCACTGCGGCCAGCCTGGGCGCGCTCAACGCCTCGGTAGCGGTGCCCGACAAGGGTCACTGGTGGTTCCGTCTGTTGGCCTTCCTCGGCCCGGGCTACATGATCTCGGTCGGCTACATGGACCCGGGCAACTGGGCCACCGACCTCGCCGGCGGTTCGCGCTTCGGCTACCTGCTGCTGTCGGTCATCCTCATATCCAACCTGATGGCGGTGATCCTGCAGGCACTGTCGGCGCGGCTGGGTATCGCCACCGGCATGGACCTGGCGCAGGCCTGCCGCGCGCGGTACCCGAAGCCGGTGAACCTGGCGCTGTGGGCGCTGTGCGAGGCAGCGATCGTCGCCTGCGACCTGGCCGAGGTGATCGGCACCGCGATCGCATTGAAGCTGCTGTTCGAACTGCCGCTGCTGTGGGGTGCGGTTATCACCGCGCTGGATACACTGCTGGTACTGCTGCTGATGAACTGCGGATTCCGGGCGCTGGAAGCCTTCGTGATCGCGCTGCTGATGGTGATCTTCGGCTGCTTCATGGTGCAGATCGCGCTGGCCGCACCGCCGGTGATGGAGGTGCTGGGCGGATTCATTCCGCGCGCGCAGGTAGTGACTGATCCGCACGCGCTGTACATCGCCATCGGCATCATCGGCGCCACCGTGATGCCGCATAACCTGTACCTGCATTCTTCCATCGTGCAGACCCGCGCCTATCCGCGCACCGACGAGGGCCGTCGCAGCGCGCTGCGCTGGGCGGTGACCGACAGCACCCTCGCGCTGACCCTGGCACTGTTCATCAACGCCAGCATCCTGATCCTGGCGGCGGCGGTGTTCCATGCCAATGGCCGGTTTGATGTGGAAGACATCGAGCAGGCCCACCAGCTGCTGGCGCCCATGCTGGGCGTGGGCGCGGCGGCGACACTGTTTGCGATTGCCTTGCTGGCCTCGGGCCTGAATTCGACAGTGACCGCCACGCTGGCCGGCCAGATCGTGATGGAAGGCTTCCTGCACCTGCGCCTGCCGCCGTGGCTGCGTCGGCTGATCACGCGCGCACTGGCGATCATTCCGGTGGTGGTGGTGATCATGCTGTTCGGCGACCAGGGCGCGGTGAAGCTGCTGGTGCTGAGCCAGGTGGTGCTGTCGATGCAGCTGCCGTTCGCGATCATTCCCCTGGTGCGGATCGTGACAGACAAAGTGACGATGGGCGCGCTGGTGGCACCACGCTGGCTGGGCGCGATTGCCTGGGTGATCGCGCTGGTGATCGTGGTGTTGAACGTGAAGCTGCTGGTGGATACCTTCAGCGGAGCCTGACGCCGAACCACGGACCCTGCCCCGGTAGATCCACGCCATGCGTGGATGCCCTTGTAGAGTCGGGCCATGCTCGACTCATCGCTCACCGCGCGAACGGCAGCCGAGCATGGGCTCGGCTCTACAAATGCAACGCGATCGCGGCCTCGATCTGCTGCGGTGACTGGAACCCGGCCAGGCGCGTGCGCTCATCACCGTCACGGAACAGGGACAGCGTCGGCGTCTGACGCAGTCCCAGCTCCCTGAAGAACGCCTCACCCAGCACCTCCAGCTGCACGCGCAGCAGGGTCGTGCCCTGCCCCGCCACGCTGTTGGCCACGCGATGCAACGACACCTCCAGCATCCGGCAGCCCGGGCACTGGTCCTTGTGAAAATCCACCAGCACCCGCGGGTGCTCGGCCAGCAGCTGCTGGAACTGCTCAGGCGTGGTGGCGTCGATGATCTGCATCGGTGTTGCTCCAGTAATGGGCCAGGACCGCATCGGTCCAGGCCTCGATGGCTTCGGCATGACGCTCGCCATGCGGCATCTGTTCGATCTCCAGCGGCGGGTAGTCGCTGCGGAAATAGCGGATCAGCCGGTGCACGGCACCGCAGTAATACTCCTGCCCCCACTGCGTTTCGCCGGTGCCGAACACCGCCAGCTGCCGTGGCCGCTCGCCGCGCTCGGCGATACCGGCCACCCATGCCTTCATCTCCGACGGCGTGCGGCCGGCGTTGTCGGTCCAGCAGCCCAGCAGCACCAAGTCGGCCTCGTCTGCAGCCAGCGGCGGTACCTGGCGCAGGTCGTCGGCCTCCTGCCAGTGCACGGCATGACCTGCGGCGCGGCAGCGCTCGGCGATCTGCCGGCCGAGCTCGCGGGTATTGCCGCTCAGGGAGGCAACCACCACCAGGATGCTCAGCGCGGCGCTGGGCTCAGAGGTCGTCGAAGCCGTTGTCGACGTTGGTCTTCTTGTAACTTGCATTGCGCATCTCGAAGAAGTCGGTCTTGGTTTCGGTGAAGTTGTCGGCGTAGGCCTTGATCCACGGCATCACGTTGTCGGTCGTGTCGCTGTACAGGCGCTCGATGCCGAGCATGCCGGCCATCTTGTTGGCGCGGTATTTCACGTAGCGCACCATCTCGTCCACGTCGATGCCATCGATGCCATCCAGCACCTCCGACGACCACTGCGTCTCCAGCTCGATCGCATGTTCGAACGATTGGTGCACGTAGGCGGTCAACTCGTTGGTCTGCAGCTCCGGGTTCTCGCCGATGATGGCGCGGATCAGCTCGCTGATGAACTTGGTATGCGCCAGCTCGTCGCGGTTGATGAAGCTGATGATCTTGCCGGTGCCGTTCATGCGGTTCTGCCGCACCATGTTGTAGAAGTACGCGAACCCGGAATAGAAGTTGATGCCTTCCAGGATCGAGGACTGGATCAGCGACTTGAGCAGGGTCTCGGCGGTCTTCTCGCGCATGAAGTCGTCATACGCGCCCATGATCGGGGCATTGCGCTTGATGATGGTCGGGTGGGTGCGGGCGATCTCGAAGATGCGGTTCTGGTTCGGCAGGTCGGTGATCGAGGCCAGCACGTAGCTGTAGCTCTCGTTGTGGATCACTTCCTGCTGGCCGATGATCGCCGCATTGGCATGCGCGGCCGGGTCGGTGATGTACTCGGCCACGTTGTAGATGAAGCGCGTCTGCGGCGAATCGAGCGTGGCCAGCAGGCCGATGATCGAATCGTAGGCGTTCTTTTCACGTGCGTTGAGCTCGCCGTACTGGCGGGCATCGAGCTTCATGTCAACCTCGTCGGGAATCCAGAAGTTGGTCGACAGCTCCTTGTAGGCCCGATAGAACGACGGATACGGGATATCGTTCCAGTTGAGGATGCCGCTGGTACGGCCGTTGATGATGCCGGTGCTGCGGTTGGGATGGCGCGGTTCGAGAATCTTGATGCGGTCGAGGGGGGTTGCCATGGTCGTTTACCTTCGTATTACGTGCGTTGCGGATGTAGCGCCGCGCCCATGCTCGGCTGCTGTTCGCCTCTGAGCCGAGCGTGGGCTCGGCTCTACTGGGGGCGCAGCGATCAGCTGGAGCACCACTCGCATTCGCTGATGTCGATGTCGTTGGAGCGCACGTAGTAGGTGGTTTTCAACCCTTCCCGCCAGGCGCTAAGATGCAGCTCCAGCAGCGTGCTGGCGCGGATCGTGCTAGGCACGTACAGGTTGAAGCTGATCGACTGGTCGACATGGCGCTGGCGGCGCGCGTTCTGGCGCACGCTGGCGAACTGGTCGACCTTGTAGGCACCCTTCTCGTAGTACGGCCAGGTTTCCAGCGACAGGCCCGGCGCAGCCACCGGCCGCCGGAAGTCCTTCTTTTCCTCGTAGTAGAACGCGCTGTAGATCGGGTCGATCGACGCGGTGGAACCGGCAATCTGCGCGGTGCTCATGTTCGGCGCCACGGCCAGCAACCAGCCGTTACGCAGGCCGTGCGTGGCGACCTCGCGGGCCAGGCTGTCCCACGCGGCGCCGCTGTAGTCGCGGTCACGGAAGTAACGCCCGTTGTGCCAGTCGCTGCCCGCGAACATCGGGTAGCTGCCCTTCTCCTTCGCCAGCTGCGCGCTGGCCTGGATGGTCAGGAAGTTGATGCGCTCGTAGAGACGGTCGGCCAGATCCTCGGCATCCGGTGATTCCCACTGGATCGCCTGTTGCGCCAGCAGGTGGTGCCAACCGAACGTGCCCAGGCCGATGGCGCGGTACTTGCGGTTGGTGATGGTGGCCTGCGGCACCGGCAGCGCGTTGAGGTCAATCACGTTGTCGAGCATGCGCACCTGGATCGGGATCAGGCGCTCCAGCACGTCGGTGGCCAGCAGGTCATCCGGCGCACTGATTGCCCGGCCGAGGTTGATCGAGGACAGGTTGCAGACCACGAAGTCACCGGCGCGGCGCGTGGTGACGATCTGGTCGCCGCTGACGATCTCCTGGATCATCCGCGTCGGGCTCATGTTCTGCAGGATCTCGGTGCATAGATTGCTGGAATAGATCATGCCCGCGTGCTTGTTCGGGTTCCGGCGGTTGACCTCGTCGCGGTAGAACAGGAACGGATTGCCGGTCTCCAACTGGCTGAGCATGATCCGCTTGAACAGATCGATCGCCTTCACCGTGCGGCGGCTGATGCGCTCGTCGGCCACCAGTTCGGCATAGCGGTCGCGGAAGCTGCCCGCGCCGCGCGTCTCATCGTAGAAGTCCTGCAGGTACCAGCCCTTGGCCTGCTTCACCTCGTGCGGGTCGAACAGGTACCAGTCGGCGCGGCGCTCCACCGCTTCCATGAACAGGTCCGGCACGCACACCGAAGTGAACACATCGTGCGCGCGCAGGCGCTGGTCGCCGTTGTTGAGGCGCAGGTCCATGAACGCTTCGATGTCGCGGTGCCAGATGTCCAGGTACACCGCCACCGCGCCCTTGCGCTGGCCAAGCTGATCAACCGACACCGCGGTGTTGTTGAGCTGCTTGATCCACGGCACCACGCCACCGGAGGAATTGGCCACGCCCCTGATCGGCGCGCCGCTGCTGCGCACATAGCCCAGGTAGGCGCCGACGCCGCCACCGTGCTTGGACACGCGGGCGATATCGGTGTTGGAGTCATAGATGCCCTGCAGGCTGTCGTCCACCGTGTCGATGAAGCAGCTGGACAGCTGCCCACCCACCTTGCCGGCATTGGCCAGGGTCGGTGTGGCGACGGTCATGTACAGGTTGGACAGCGCCCAGTACGCCTCGCCGACCAGCTGCATGCGCCGCTCGCGCGGCTTTTCCTCCTGCATCAGGTACAGCGCGATGGTCAGCCAGCGCTCCTGCGGCAGTTCGTAGACCTCGCGGCTGCGGTCGCTGGCCAGATAGCGCGTGGCCAGCAGGTACAGGCCGTTGTAGGCGAACAGGCGGTCGCGCTCCGGGTCGATCATCTCGCCGGCCTGCTGCAGCTCTTCCTTCGAATAGCAGCGCAGGATGTCGTTGCTGTAGATGCCGCGGTCAGCCAGGCTCTCCTGCAGGCCCACATACGAACCGTACTTCAGGCTGACATCGTAGAAGCGGTTGCGGCTGGCACGCTTGTACAGGCGGCGCAGGTAGATGCGCGCGGCAAACTGTTCCCACTCGGGTGCAACCAGGTCCACCCGCGATTCGGCCTCACGGATCAGCAGATCGACCAGGTCGTCGGCGCTGATGCTCGGTTTGCGCTCGACCATCGCCTGCACCACGCGGCGATAGTCGCTCACGTCCAGCTGCGGGAACTCGGCATGCACGGCGTCGATGCTGCGCTGCAGGCGCTCGGCCTCGAACGGCAGGCGGCGGTTGCCGGCCTCCTTGGTGATCCAGGTCGGCACGCGCTCGCCACCGGCGCGCAAGGCGTCGCCAGCGCCGGCCAGATCGGCCACGCGGAAGGTACTGTCGGTCATGGTGGTGAAACTCCAGGCTCGCACGCGCGTTGGCGGTCGATGCCATGGCGGCCCTGAACGCGATACCGGCGCACGGGGCGAACGGGTGGATTGCCAGGGCACGGGAACGTAGGTCGTCGGCATCTGCCTGCGCCTGCGGCCGGTATCCGGGCCGTGGGGGCGACCTGCGTCCGCACGATGGCGGCCGCGTCGACACGGCAAGCCTTCAGGGGCGGGCCGCGGGACGTTTGCTGCATGTCCGGCGGCGGCGGCTGACCGGGAGTGACGGCCACAACATAGTGGGGATATCCCGAACCGTCAACACAAGATGCGGTAATCAGCACATGTCGCGACGATCAGTCGCAGGATGCCGTGTTGCAGCTGCGGCGCCTTGTCGACAGCCCCTGCGGCCCCAGTTCGGTACAACATCCACTTTCCCCGGAACACCACCCATGCGCGCTGCCCAGTACCCCTCCTTCGGCAACCCGGCCGACGTCCTTGCCATTGCCGATGCGCCGCTGCCCGAGCCCGGCCCCGGCGAGGTGCGCATCCGCACCGTGCTGGCCTCGATCCACAACCACGATCTGCTGACCGTGCGCGGCCTCTACGGCTACAAGCCGACCCTGCCGGCGATCGGTGGCAGTGAAGCGCTGGGCGTGGTCGATGCACTCGGCGATGGTGTCGACGGCCTGCAGATCGGCCAGCGCGTCGCCGCAGCCTCTGTACACGGTACCTGGGCCGAGGCCTTCATCGCGCCGGCACGCATGGTGATTCCGATGCCGGAGGCGATCCCCGACGAAATGGCCGCGCAGCTGATCGCCATGCCGCTGAGCGCGCTGATGCTGCTGGAGTTCCTGCACGTCGAGGCGGGCCAGTGGATCGTGCAGAACACCGCCAACGGCGCGGTGGGCAAGTCGCTGGCGATGCTGGCGCGGGCGCGTGGCGTGCATGTAGCCAACCTGGTGCGCAATGCGGATGCCGTCGCACAGTTGCAGGCGCTGGGTATCGATCATGTGTTCGACACCTCGGTGGACGGCTGGAAGGATCGCGTTCGTGAAGCGACCGGCGAAGCACAGGCGGCGGCCGCCGTGGATTCCATCGGCGGCGACGCCAGCGGTGACCTGGTCGACCTGCTCGGCCACAACGGCACGCTGGTGTCGTTCGGCGTGATGAGCGGCGAACCGATGCGCATCCCGGCCGGCGGCCTGATCTACAAGGAAGCGACGGTGAAGGGCTTCTGGGGCAGCAAGGTCAGCCAGGCGATGGCGGTGGAGGACAAGCGCCGGCTGGTTGGCGAACTGCTGAAGCGTGCGGCGAGCGGCGAGCTGACCCTGCCGGTGGAGCAGATCTTCGCGCTGGACGATATCGTCCGGGCAGCGAAGGCCGGTGCGGGTTCGGGCCGTAACGGCAAGGTGTTGCTGCGGCCGTGATCGTCTGACATTGCGTTCTGTAGAGCCGAGCCATGCTCGGCTGCTTTCCGGCCAGTGTGTGGAGCCGAGCGTAGGCTCGGCTCTACAGGGGCGTGCGGACCAACGGTCCGCACCCACTAAGATCGGTCCGCACCCACCAAAGATCGGTCCGCACCCACCGAAGCACAGACCGCGCCGCCGAGAGCACTTACTTTCGTTAAGAACCGGTGATGTATAACTGAATGCGCTTTCGTCATTGGAAGGTGCATGTACCTGCATGCGGTACTGACGGCTCCTCCCCCGTTCGGCGTTGTCGCTTCCATGTACCGCACCACCCTGAACCTGCTTGCTGGCGCCATTGCGCTGGGCCTCACCGCCGGCGCTGCCGGCGCCGCTGAATCCGCCGACACCGGCAAGGACAGCACCACCCTCGGCACCGTGCTGGTGACCGGTTCCAACATCAAGCGCAGCGATACCGCCGGGCCCAACCCGGTGCAGATCGTCAGCCGCGAACAGATCGAGCAGACCGGCCGCTCCACCCTCACCGACGTGCTGCGCAACCTGTCGGCCAATGCCGGCAACAGCTTCGACGAGCAGTACACCGGCAGCTTCGCCGCCGGCTCGGCCTCGATCGGCCTGCGTGGCCTGTCGCCGAAGAACACACTGGTGCTGGTCAACGGCTACCGCGTGTCCAACTTCGGCTTCGCGCTCAATACCCAGGACACCTTCGTCGACCTCAACGCGCTGCCGATCAGCGCGGTGGAACGCATCGAAGTGCTGAAGGACGGCGCCTCGGCGGTGTATGGCTCCGACGCCATCGCCGGTGTCATCAACATCATCCTGCGCAAGAACTTCCAGGGCGTGGAAGTGGGCGGCGGCTTCGGTACCGCCACCCAGGGCGGCCTGGACGAACGCAAGGCCAACCTGCTGGCCGGCTTCGGCGACCTGGAGCAGCAGGGCTGGAACGTGCTGTTCGGGCTGGACCTGCTCAAGCGTGATCGCCTCGACGCCGACCAGCGCGCCTATACCCGCAGCGGCGATTTCCGTGACAAGCCCGGCGGACGCCTGGCCGGCTGGTCCACCGCCGGTGGCAATTGGCTGTCCAACCCGCGCGCGCCGCAACCGTTCGCCAACTGCCCGGATGGCAGTCAGCTGCGTCCCTACAGCGATTTCGGCAGCACCCTGCCCGGCCAGGCCTGCGCCTTCAACGCGCAGCCGTTCAAGACCCTGCAGCCCGGCGCCGAGCGCCTGCAGGCGTCGTTGAGTGCGACCTACCGCTTCAATGACAGTGTCGAAGCGTTCGCCGACGTGCTGTACAGCCACAACAAGGCCGACCAGATCTTCAGTGCGCCGCTGACCGTTGGCCCGGGCCTGCGTGCCTACAACCCGGCTACCGGCACGCTCATCGACGTGCCGGCGGTGCTGCCGGTCGGCCATCCCAACAACCCGGGCAGTACGCCACTGCCGTTCGAGTACAGCTTCTTCGATCTCGGCCCGCGCCTGAAGGACAACACGCAGGTGTTCTACCGTGCCCTGGCGGGCGTGCGCGGCAGCGGCGAACGCTGGGACTGGGAAGTGGCGGCACTGACCTCGCAGAGTGCACAGCGCGAGTACGTCGACAACTTCGTCAATCGCTATGCGTTCGAGCAGATCCTGCGCGAGGGCAGCTACAACTTCCTCAACCCGTCCAGCACGCCGGGCGCGCTGGATGCACTGCGCCTGCAGACCAAGCGTCCGGGCTGGTACAAGCTGCACGCGTTGAACGTGAAGGCCTCCACCTCGCTGTGGGAGATGCCCGCCGGTACGGTCGGCTTCGCCTGGGGTGCGGAGTTCCGCAAGGAATCGCTGGACGCGCGCACCAGTGCGCAGGTGCTGTCGGGCACCGAACTGCGTCCGGCCATCAACGTGGTCAATGGCGAGCGCCAGGTCAGCGCCGCCTATGCCGAACTGAGCGTGCCGCTGCACCGCACGTTGGAGCTGCAGGTGGCCGGTCGCGGCGATCACTACGATGACTTCGGCAAGGCGTTCTCGCCGAAGGTGGCGCTGCGCTGGCAGCCGCTGGACAGCCTGCTGCTGCGCGGCTCGTTCTCGCGCGGCTTCCGGGCACCTTCGCTGCCGGAGATCGCGCCGGGCCAGACCGTCAGCTACGGCTCGGTGATCGATCCGCTGGATCCGCTGCAGCCCGGCGGCAGCCGTGGCGTGACCAACATCCGCACCGGCAACCCGGATCTGAAGGCGGAGCGCTCGCGCAACTTCAACGTGGGTGCAGTGTGGTCGCCGGATGCCGATACCAGCATCGGCCTGGACTGGTACCGCATCGAGCAGGACAACCTGGTCAAGCCAGACAGCGCGCAGTTCATCGTCGACAACCCGACGCTGTTCCCCGGTCGCGTGCAACGTGATGCGCAGGGACGCATCCAGTTCATCACCAACCAGTACGCCAACCAGGGCGAACTGACCACCTCGGGCCTGGACCTGGACGCCAACCGCACCTTCCGCACCGTGGGCTGGGGCACCTTCACCGTGGCCGGCAGCTGGACCCACCTGCTCAGCTTCAAGCAGCCGCTGGTGGCTGGGCAGGCACCGTATGACGGCGCCGGCAACAACCGCCACGGCGCGCTGCCGCGTACCCGCGGCACCACCTCGTTGAACTGGGCGGTGGGCGACTGGAGCAGTACGCTGAGCCTGCAGTACGTGAGTGGCTACGACCAGCGTGTGGCGACGGCAACCAGCAACCCGGGCCTGCGCGACCGCATCAAGCCGTATCACCAGCTGGACCTGTACGTAGCGTACGAAGGTATTCCCAACACCACGCTGTCGCTGTCGGTGCTGAACCTGACCGACAAGGACCCGCCGTTCGACCCCGCCGGTGGCTCCAACGGTTTCGACATCAGCCAGTACAACCTGCGCGGACAGTTCGTCTCGCTGGGCGCTCGTTACAGGTTCTGATTGCCACTGTAGAGCCGAGCCATGCTCGGCTGCTCTTCCGACACCGAGGAGCCGAGCGCGGGCTCGGCTCTACAGGGGGTGCGGACCAACGGTCCGCACCCACCGCATCACCGGCTCAGGTGCAGGAACTGCAGGTGCCGTTCGTACTGGCTGATGATGTCGTTGATGATCTGCTTGCGGCTGTAGCCCACCAGGTCGTAGTCCTGGCTGCCTTCGAACAGGTGCACCTCGGCGCGGTAGTAGCGCTGGTTGCGCAGCTGCTGTGCGGCGAACGACGGGGTCAGGTAACCGCTCAGGATCACCCGGTACAGGAAGTCCTGCTGCTCGCCATGGTTGACCGTCAACTCCATGTCGCCCGCCTCGAAGCGCGTGGCCACGTCCCAGCCCTGCCCGCGCAGCTGCTCGGCCACCGCTTCCATCGCCGGCTTCACCGTGTCATCCATGAAGCGGTAGACCTGGTCGCGCACCGGGAAATGCATGGCCTGGCTCAGGCGCTGGCGCCAGCCCTGGTGGTGGCGGTCGTCGCCGATCAGCGGCGATGGCCGGTACTGCAGCGCGCGCTTGCGGTGCGATTCGTCACTGAAGGCGCGGGTCAGCCCCCACATCATCAACAACAGGATCGCCGAGAACGGCAACGATGCCAGCACCACCGCGGATTTCAGTGCATCGATGCTGCCGGCCAGCAGCAGCCCGGCGGTCAGCACTGCGATCACCGTGCCCCAGAACACGCGCAGCCAACGTGGGCCGTCGTCCTCGGGTGCGCCGCCATGCGAGGACAGCGTGGACAACACCACCGCCCCGGAGTCGGCCGAAGTCACGAAGAAGATGAAGCTGACCAGCACGGTCACCGTGATCACCGCGCGGCTCCAGGGGTAGCCGTCCAGCAGTGCATACAGCACGGTGGGCGGGTCGTCCACCGCCAACTGTGCCAACTGCTGCTGGCCGTGGTGCAGCACCTGGTCCAGCGCGCTGTTGCCGAAGATCGACAGCCAGGCCAGGGTGAAGCCCAGCGGGATCAGCAGCACGCCGAACACGAATTCGCGAATGGTGCGGCCGCGGGAGATGCGCGCGATGAACAGCCCGACAAAGGGCGCCCAGCCGATCCACCAGGCCCAGTAGAACACCGTCCAGCCGCCCAGCCATTCCGGTCGGCCGCCGTAGGCATACACATCGAAACTCTTGCCGACCACGCTGCCGAGGTAGTCGCCCAGGTTCTGCATCAAGGTGCTGAACAGGTACTGCGTCGGCCCGGCGAACAGCATGAACAGCACCAGCGCGATCGCCAGCAGCATGTTGATGTTGGCCATCCAGCGCACGCCCTTCTCCACGCCGGAGACGGCCACGGCCACTGCCGCACCCATCATCGCCACCACCAGCATGATCTGCACCAGGTTGGAATGCGGGATGTTGAACAGGTGCGCCAACCCGGCATTGAGGTGCAGCACGCCGAAGCCCATGTCGGCACCGATGCCGAACACGGTGGCGACGATGCCCAGCGCGTCCACGGTGTAACCGATCGGGCCGTTGATGCGCTTGCCGATCAGCGGGTACAGCGCCGAGCGCAGCGCCAGCGGCAGGTTGTGGCGGTAGGCGAAGTAGGCCATCGCCATCGCCGCCAGCGCGAACACGCCCCAGCCGTGCAGTCCCCAATGCAGGAACAGCAGCTGCATGGCCTGGCGCGCGCCGGCCTCGCCCGCCGCCGGATCGCCCTGCGGCGGCTGCAGGTAGTGGGTCAGCGGCTCGGAAACGCAGAAGAAGAACAGCGTGATGCTGATGCCTGCAGCGAACAGCATGCCGGCCCAGGAGAGGTAACTGAACTCCGGTTCGTCATGGTCGGCACCGAGCTTGATGCCACCGTACTTGGACAGCGCCACGCCGACCACGAACACCAGGTACAGGGTCATGGCCAGCAGGTAGTACCAGCCGACGTTGAGTGCGGCCCAGTCCTGCGCCTTCAGCAGCAGGCGGCCTGCGCCCAGCGGGAACAGGCTGACGAACAGCGCGAACGCCACGACAACGATCGCCGCGAAGGCGAACACAGGCCGAAGGGTGCGCACCGGGGATTGTTGCGGCTCCAGTACATCCATGGGGCGGCGTTCTCCGGTAGATCAAAGGGTTAGCCGACCGATTGTGGCTGAACCGCAGTGGACAGAGCATGAAGTTGTGGCCAGCGGTCACAGGCCCGATCCACCATTCCGTGTTATCACGCGCGCGCCGGCAGACGGCTGCGAGCACAGCCGCGCGCACTGCCTGCGACGCGGACACGCGCGTACTGTCCAATTACGACATCACATGCACCGCGCACAGCTTGTTGCCATCCGGGTCGCGCAGGTAGGCCAGGAACAGCTGGCGCCCGGCCATGCTGCGGATGCCGGCCGGGTCTTCGATGGCGGTGCCGCCATGGGCCACGCCGGCGTCCTGCCAGCCACGCACGGCCTCAGCACTGTCGAGGGTGAAGCCGATGGTGCCGCCGTTGGCGTGGCATGCCGGCTGACCGTCGATCGGCGCGGTGACGATGAACATACGGCCATCCTTGAAATACACCAGACGGCCCTTGTCATCGAAGACGCCCGGACGTGCGCCCAACGCACCGAACAGTGCATCGTAGAAGCGATGCGCGGCGTCCATGTCGTTCGTTCCAACGGTGATGTGGCTGAACATGCGGGCACTCCCTGTGGAAAACCGCAGTGTCGGCGAGCACGTCGGGCATCGCAAATCCGGCGACCTCCCCCGCTGCGCCCCGCGCAACGTTTGTCGCGCGCCCCTCGATCACCCTATAATGGGAATCATTCTCATTAATGATCGATGCCGATGGCCGTGCCCGCCGCCTCCAGCACTGCGCTGGCGGGGTTCTACCGCGAACACCATGGCTGGCTGCTCGGCTGGTTGCGCCGCCGCACGCACAACGCCGACTCCGCCGCCGACCTGACCCAGGACACCTTCCTGCGCCTGCTCAGCCGTCGTGTCGATCCATCAGAACTGCGCTTGCCGCGCGCCTATCTCAGCACCATTGCGCACGCCCTGCTGGTCAACCACTGGCAGCGCGCGGACCTGGAACGCGCCTATCTGGCCGCGCTGGCCGCGCAACCGGAGCCGGCGCACCCTTCTGCCGAGGAGCGCACGCAGGCATTGCAGCTGCTGCACGCCGTCGCCGACATGCTGTCCGGCCTCGCCGAGCGGCCACGGCGCGCGTTCCTGCTGGCGCGGCTGTCCGGCCTTGGCTATGCAGAGATCGGCGCGCAGCTGGGCGTGTCCGAGCGCATGGTCAAGAAGTACATGGCGCAGGCGATGCTGCATTGCCTGCGCCTGTCCGGCGACACCACAGCGTGAGCGCGGCATTGGCCGGCCCGGCGCTGGAACAGGCTGCCGAATGGTTTGCGCTGCGCCAACAGGGCTGGAGCGACGGCGACCAGCAGCGCTGGCACGCCTGGCTGCAGGCCGATGCTGGTCACGCCGACGCCTGGCGACGGGTCGAGGCGGTCTGGCAATCGTTCGCCCCGCTGTCGGCTCCGGCAGCTGCAACCGCATTTGATGCTGCGCGCCTTCGCAGGCGGCGGGCGCTGCGCAGCATCGGTGGCGCCCTCGGCATCGGCGCGGTCTCCCTGCTCGGCCTGCATGGGATTCAGGCGCAGCGCCGCCTGCAGACGCAGCGCACCGCTGCCGGGCGTACCGGTCATTGGACGTTGGCCGATGGCAGCCAGTTGTGGCTCAACGCCGGCAGCGAAGTGACCGTCGACATCGGCAACGGCCACCGCGCCCTGCATCTGCTGCGCGGCGAACTGCTGCTGCAGACCGGCCACCACCCCGCATTCGTCGGCCTGCCCCTGACCGTGCATGTACCCGGGGCGCGCCTGCAGCCGATCGGCACCCGCTTCGCGGTCGGCCGCGAAGCGCAGGACAGCCGGTTGGACGTGTTCGAGGGTGGGGTGCGGTGCCTGCCGATGTTCGGTGCGGCGCTGGATGTTCCTGCGGGAAGTGCGCTGCAGATCGGACCGATGGGGGGACTCACAACGGTCGCTGCCGATCCTCTGCGCGGCGACTGGCAGGACGGACGCCTGCGGGTGCAGGACACGCCGTTGATCCGGGTGATCGACGAACTGGCCCGTCACCATCAGGGCTATCTGGGCTGTGATCCGGCACTGTCCGCATTGAATGTCACCGCGGTATTGCCGCGCCTGGACAGCCTGCAGGCCCTGAAACTGCTGGCGCGCGCCCTGCCGATCCGCATCGAGCAGCGTTGGCCGTGGTGGACCGTTGTGCGCCCGCGTTGAAATCGCGGTTCCCTTTCTGCGCGCTCGGCGGGCACTACAAGGGAACCCATTGCGGATGTTGCCGCCCCCATGAAACTACCCTGCCCTTCCCCTCGCCCGCTTGCCATCGCGCTGTGCCTGGCCCTGGCCACGCCGTGCCTGTTGCCGGCGGCCGCCCACGCACAGGATGCAGCCGCAGCCGTTCGCTGGCAGATCCCGGCCGGACCGCTCGACCAGGCCTTGACCACGTTCGGCCAGCAGTCCGGCCTGTCCATCGCCGCCGATGCGCGCCTGACCCGCGGCCGCCACAGCAGCGGCGTGCAGGCCTCGCTCAACACCGAGGCCGCGCTGGCGCAGCTGCTGGCCGGCACCGGCCTGACCTTCCAGCGCGATGCCAGCGGTGTGGTGCTGCAGGCCGCCCCCGGCACCGATGCCGGTGTGCGCCGGATCGGTACGCTGCGGGTCGCCGGCCAGGCCAGCGAAGGTGCATCGCCGTGGGGCCTGGCCGATGCCGATGCCGTGTACCGCGACAGCGGCTCGCGCGTGCACCTGGACCGCCAGCAACTTGAGCGGCTCCGCGGCCAGTCGATTGGCGATGTGCTGGCCGGTGCGGTCGGCGTGCATACCGCCGACGTGCGCAACGGCGGCGCACTGGACGTCAACATCCGTGGGCTGCAGGGCCAGAACCGGGTGCCGGTGATCATCGACGGCGGCCAGCAGGCCATCGACGTGTACCGCGGCTATGCCGGCGTGCAGCAGCGCAGCTACCTCGACCCGGATCTGATCAGCTCGGTCAGCATCGAAAAGGGACCGAGCCTGGCCGCCAACGCCGCCAGTGCGATCGGCGGCGTGGTCTACATGGAGACGCTGAACGTCGATGACATCCTCGACGACGGCCAGGCCTGGGGCCTGCGCGTGCGTGGTGGCGTGGCCGACAACAGCATCGACCGCACCCGTACCTTCAAGCAGATCGCGCGCGGCAGCGACAACCGCAACAGCCTGCGTGACCCGCGCGACTGGAACGGCAGCGTGGCCTTCGCCCAGCGCGGCGAGGACTGGCAGCTGGTGGCCGCTTACGCGCGTCGCCGCCAGGGCAACTACTTCGCCGGCAGCAATGGCGCGCACCGCTACGACGACCAGCATCTGTCCAGCGGCGGTACCGGCATGTCCAGCCAGGCCGTTTCCAAGCTGTACCACCCCGGCGACGAAGTACTGAACACCCACACCGACAACGAATCGGCGCTGCTGAAATTCACCTGGACGCCTAACCCCGACCAGCGGCTTGAGCTGAGCCATCGTTACTTCAACTCCAGCTTCGGCGAGATCATGCCGTCGGCGATCGGTCGCGTGGGCCAGTCCAACGAATGGGTGACCTACGTGGACAAGGCCAACACCATGTTCCAGTTCGAGCCCGGGAAGATGCGGGTCAATGCCACCTCGCTGCGCCACCGCTACCGGCCCGAAGCACATCCGTGGCTGGACCTGAGCAGCACGCTGTGGTTCACCACAGCCACCAGCCGCATGTTCAACAGCAACATCGCCAACACGCCACTGTTCAAGGACGTGCCCAACGACCAGATGCCGGACACGCTCGGCGAAACTTATGGCCCGGGCCTGCAGTCGGACGTGAAGACCCGGCGCTGGGGCGTGGACAGCAGCAACACCACCCGCTTCAGCAACAGCCTGGGTGACTGGACACTGCGCTATGGCGCTGCGTTCCAGCATGAGGACACCGCACCGAACTCGCCGGTGCTGCCGGTGGACTACAACAACAACCGTTACCTGCGCTCGGGCACGCGACGCGAAGCCAGCGTTGTGGCGTCGCTGCAATGGCAGCCGTGGGACTGGCTGTCGCTGACCGCTGGCGGTCGCTTCATCGACTACCGCACCCGTGACCGCAACCGCGTGGCCTTCGTCAGCGAATCGCGCGACCTGCGCTACACCTTCGCGCGCCTGAGCAAGGGCGGCCAGCTGCTGCCGGGCTGGTACAAGGAGTGGTACCCGGATGCACAGGGCAACTACACCTACGACTCGCTGCGCGCTACGCCCTACGGCGACAGCACGCTGGGCCAGAGCTACGACTTCGATGGCTTCATCCCCGACCCGCGCGGCGCCAACGGTTTCTATACCAAGCAGATTCCCACCGCCTGGGGCTACAAGCCGGCGATCCGCCGTTCCGGCCACGGCTTTGCGCCGTACGCAGAGGCCCGCTTCAACCTCGACCAGGACATGTTCTTCTACGTGAAGTACGCGCAGGGCTGGAAGATGCCCAGCCTGTTCGAGTCGACGCTGGGCAACAGCACCTCGGCACCGGTGGCCGGCCTGAAGCCGGAGAAGAACCGCTCCTGGGACATCGGCTTCAGCCTGCTCAAGCAGGACCTGCGGCGCGATGGCGACCGCCTGGCGTTCAAGGTGGCCTGGTTCAAGAACGATATCGACAACGCGATCACCCGCCGCTTCGATTCCAGCAACTGGGCGTTCTACGTCGACAACGTGGACAACTACACGGTGTCCGGCTACGAGCTGCAGTCCGGTTATGACGCCGGCATCGCCTACCTGGACCTGTCGGCCAGCTACTACCAGCGTGCGCGGACCTGCGATGCGGCCACCGCCAAGCGCCTGCGCGAAGACCCCTATGCGAAGTGGAGCAAGCTGGACACCACGCCGGACTGCGTGGATGGCGGCTTCGGTACCTCATTCGTCAACGCACAGAATCCACCGAAGTACTCGATCCACAGCACGCTGGGCTTCCGCCTGTTCGACAAGCGGCTGGATACCGGCATCCGCCGCACCTACAACAGCGGCCCCACCCACGAACTGGACAAGCCCTGGAATACCACCGGCTCGACCGGGTTGCAGAACATCTACCTGCCCACCGCGATCTACGACTTCTATGCGCGCTGGCAGTTCACCCAGAAGGCCGAGGTGGAACTGGTGGTCAGCAACCTGCGCAACACCTACTACATGGACACGCTGGCGATGAGCCTGATGCCCGGCCCGGGGCGCACCACGCGGTTGAACTTCACCGCACGCTTCTGAGTTCGTCAGAAACGGCAAGCGCCCCGGGGAGATCATCCCCGGGGCGCTTGCACGTGGCGGCTCACGCTCTGGCAGGTGCCAACCCGGGTTGGCACAGCAACTCAGCACGGGTAGGTGCCAACCAGCAACTCAGCACTGGTAGGTGCCAACCTTGGTTGGCACAGCAACGCGTTACTTCGCGGTGCTGAGCAGCAGCACCGCAACAGTGACCAGCGCGATGCCGATCCAGCCGATCGGGCGCAGGCGGTTGCCGAACAGCAGGCGGCCGCAAGTGGCGGTACCGATCACGCCGATTGCACCCCACATCGCATAGGCGGTGGCCAGGTCCATGTAGCGCACCGCCTGGCCCAGCAGGGCGAAGGCGATCCAGACCATGACGACCGCGCCGACGCCCCAGCGCCAGCGGCGGAAGCCCTCCGACTTGGCCACCATCATGTTGGCGGCAACGTCGATCAGCGCAGAACAGATCACGAAAAACAGAGCCAGGGTATTCATCAGTGCGCCTCCCCGAGGGTGACACAGACGATGCCGACCACCGCCAGCACGAGGCCGGCCAGCTGCTGCAGCGACAGGCTCTCGCCAAACACGGTGAGACCGACCACGGTCAGCAGGGTCAGGCCCAGACCTTCCCAGACTGCGTAGGCCACGCCCACGGCGATGCGGCGCACCGACTGAGCAAGGAAGAAGTAGGACAGCGCCAACGCGCCGGCCATGATCAGGTAGCCGGTCCAGCCACCATCGCGGGCGGCATGGGCCATGAACGAGGTGCCGACCACTTCGGCAACGATCGCCACGGTCAGGCAGGCCCAGGCGACCAGCGCGCCACGGGCGGGAACAGTACGGGACATGTGAAACTCCTTGCGGGACGGGGACCGCGCCGCCTTTTCAATAGATCCACGCAGTGCGTGGAGGGTCCGGAGCACCCCGCAGACAGGGGCGACGGCGGACAGTATCATCGCCTTTTACGGTGGTATCAAAATGGATTCCATCGACAGGAGCGATGGATCAATGCCCTATTCCCCTGAATCCCTGCAGGCCTTCGTGGAAGCCGCGGCGCTGGGCTCGTTCTCGGCGGCGGCGCGCCGCCTGCGCAAGACCCAATCGACGGTCAGCACCGCCATCGCCCACCTGGAGGCAGACCTCGGCGTCAGCCTGTTCGACCGCAGCGGACGCTACCCGCAGTTGACCGAAGCCGGGCGCCAGGTGCTCGGTCATGCCCAGGAAATTCTCGCCGCCGATACCCGCCTGCAGCAGTTGAGCGTGCGGCTGGCCGCCCCGGTCGAAGCGCGGCTGACCGTGGTGTTCTCCGACGTCTATCAGCTCGATCCGGAGCAGCGCGTGTTGCAGCGCTTTGCCGAAGCGTTCCCCGAGATCGAACTGGAATGGCTGGATGCCGAAGGCGAAGACGTGCTGGAACTGGTGGGTAGTGGTCGCGCCGCGCTGGGCCTGCTGCCGCGCCAGGAAAGCTATCCGGATGGTCTGGTGGCACGGCCGTTGGCCCATCACAGCGAGCTGTCGGTGTATGTGGCGCACGACCATCCGCTGGCCGACGCCGGCCGTCGCGCGGCCGCCCAGCTGGCACGGCACCGGCAGGTGCGCCTGAGCGCGGAGGTCGACCATGCGCGCGCGGCTACCGGACTGGCCTGGACCGCCACCGACTACCTGATGGTGATGGAGATGGCCGAGGACGGCATCGGCTGGGCCGAGCTGCCACGCGCGCTGGTACAGCGCTACGACCGCGGGCAGCTGGTGGAACTGGTGCTGCCCGGCTGGCCACGACGCATCCACAGCGACCTGCTGTGGCGCCGCGACACGCCGCCGGGGCCAGCGGCGCTGTGGTGGGCCGACGCGTTGGGGTGAACCGAAAAAGGGGACGGAGGGGATTAAGTCGTTTGTGCCGCAAACGACTTAATCCCCTCCGTCCCCTTTTTCATCAACGATGGGCGAGCGCGTAATCCAGCGACGCGCACACCGCTGCCACCTGGGCGTCGTTGCACTGCTGCGGGGTCGCCCGCGGGCTGTCCGGGTAGACCTCGGTGGTGGTGGTGTACTTCGCCCCGGTGATACCGGCGCACAGGCCCAGCTTCACCAGCGGGTACTCGATCACGCCGTGAGCGACCACCGGCGAACCGATGATCTCGCCCTTGTCGTCGGCCGGCGCGATGTGGGTGACCTTCTCCACCGCGGCGATGACTGCCTGCTGGAACGCCGCCTGCGGGTTCTCGCTGTCGTCCACCAAGTAGAAGCCATCGGGAATCAGGCCCGGCTCGAACGGCTTGCCGTCACGCGCGGCCAGCGCCGGGCGGAACTCGCTCTCGTCGCTGTCGGTGGTCTCGTGCAGGTCGATGTGCAGCACGAACTGGTCCTTGACGGGTGCGATCAGCTCCATCAGCGCGGTCGACTCGCGGGCCGGGCCATCGGCGCGGAAATTGCGGTTCGGGTCGATCGCATCGAAGTTCCAGCGGTTGATGCGCTCGAAGCCCCACGGATTCACGCACGGTGCCACCAGCAGATTGGCCTTGCCGGCGTAGTCGGCGGCGTGCTTTTCGAGGAATTCCAGCGCGCCCATCACACCGCTGGTCTCATAACCGTGCACGCCACCGGTAACCAGGGCAGCCGGCAGCGCCGGGTTCCAATCGCGGCTGCGCAGGGCGAACAGAGTGTAGGTCTCGCCAGCGTAGTCGAGCTGGCCATAGGCCACCTTCTCGAAGCGCGAAGCCAGCGCCTCGATACGCGGCAGCACTTCCTCGTCATAGCGACGCAGGCGCTGCTGGCGGCCACGCCACGCCTCCCGTTCCGCCGCTCCCCACGGCTGGCCAGGGGTTCCGACGGGATAGAAGGCGGTTTGGGACATGGCGGATCTCAGCGAGTCAGGAAGCAATCGCCCACTCTACCACCAGGGGAACAGCGTGAACTGGCGGCGCATTCCATTGGCGAATGGAATCAGCAATAATTCTCATTTACCACCTTCCACAGCCTGCACCGATGCCCATCCCTGCCCTGCAACCGGCCCGCCTGCCATTGGCCGCCGCCCTTGCCCTGTGCCTGCTCCCGACCGCCACCGCCTTCGCCCAGGACAGCGCCACCACGCTGGACAGCATCCAGGTCTCCGGCAGCTGGCTGGGCACCGGCCTGCATGACAGCGTCAAGAGCTTTGCCGGCGCACGTACGGTGGTCGACCGCCAGCGCATCGAGGCCAGCGGGGCGGCCAGCCTCGGCGATGCGATGCGCCGCATCCCCGGCGTGCAGGTCACCGACAACTCCGGCACCGCCGGCAGTTCGGTGTCGCTGAACATCGGCGTGCGCGGCCTCACCGGGCGCTACTCGCCGCGCTCGACCGTCCTGTTGGACGGCGTGCCGCTGGCGGTGGCGCCGTATGGCCAGCCACAGCTGTCGTTCGCGCCGACCAGCCTGTCCAACATCGAATCGATCGACGTGGTGCGCGGCGGCGGCGCGGTGCGCTACGGGCCGCAGAACGTCGGTGGCATCATCAACTTCAGCACCCGCGGCATTCCCACCGAGGCCGGCCTGCACGGCGAAGCCGGCGTGCGCTACACCGCCTACGACCGTGGCGGCGGTGACAGCACCCAGTACAACGCCTTCCTTGGCGGTACCGGCGACAATGGCCTGGGCGCGGCCCTGCTGTACTCCGGCCAGGATGGTCGCGGCTGGCGCCAGGGCAGCGATGACCGCTTCAATGATCTCGCGCTGAAGTTCGCCTACACCATCGACGAACAGCAGGAGCTGCGTGCCAAGCTGTCCTACTACGACGTACGCTCGCTGACGCCGGGCGGCCTGACCCGTGCGCAGTACGAGGCCGATCCGTTCCAGAACACCCGGCCGACCGATTTCTGGAAGGGCCACCGCACCGGCATCGACCTGGGCTACACCAATACGCTGTCGGCCAACAGCGAGTTCGAGGTGCTGGCCTATTACAACGAGAGCACCCGTGCCAGCTCGCTGATCAACGCCGCCAACACCCAGCTGACCGTGCAGCCGCGCGACTACCGCGTGCTTGGCATCGAGCCGCGCTATACCCAGCGCCTGCACTGGGGCAGCGCGGTGCATGACATCACCGCCGGCTACCGGTTCCTGCGCGAGCGCGGCAACGACCGCAGCTACACCGTCGCCCGCCGCACCAGCGCGGCCAGTGCCACCACCCGCTTCGACAACGCCACCGACGCGCACGCCTTCTACATCGACGACCGCATTGCGATCGGCCAGTGGCGGATCACGCCCGGCGTGCGCATGGAATGGATCGACATGGACCGCCGCCAGGCCGGAGGCACGGCGACCTTCAGCAGCCGCAACGACAAGGCCCTGCCCTCGATCAACATCGCCTACCTGCTGACTCCGCAGCTGACCGTGTTCGGCAACTACACCACCTCGTTCGGACCGGTGCAGAACATCCAGCTCAATTCGCAGACCGCCAGCAATCCGCTGAACCCGGAAGTGGCCAAGACCACCGAGCTGGGCGCACGCTGGCAGGATGGGGCACTGCGCGCGGAAGTGACCGTGTTCAAGATGCGCTTCGACAACCAGATCCTGCAGGTGCCGGGCATCACCCCGCCCACCTTCCAGAACATTGGTGCCACCGACCACAAGGGTGTGGAGAGCGCACTGGAGTACCACTTCGCCGAGGACGGCGCGCTGGCCGGGCTGGAGCTGTACGCCAACTACACCTGGACCAAGGCGATCCAGCAGTCCGGCGACAACCGTGGCCTGGACGTGCCGTTCTACTCGCGCGACACCGACAGCGTCGGCGCCCGCTACGCGCTGGCCGGCTGGACCGTCAATGTCTCCAGCACCCACCAGAGCGGCCAGTTCTCCGATGCCGCCAACACCTGGGAAGAAACCGCTGATGCGCGCGTGGGCCGCGTGCCGGGCGTGCGCCTGTGGAACGCGCAGGTGGCCTGGCAGGTGCCGGGGCTGGGTGACAGCGAGATCGCACTGGGCGTGAACAACCTGGCCGACAAGCGCTGGTACACCCGCAACGTCGATGGCAACGCCGGCCGCATGGTAGCCGCGCCGCGCACCTTCTACGTGCAGGGCCGCTACCGCTTCTGAGCCGGTAGCCGCCCGATGCGGTGACGGTGGCGCTCACGGTGGCGGCGTATCATGCCGCCACCATGTCTTCGCCCGTTTCGCCATCGCGCCTGCATCTGGCCTTCCAGGGCCTGCGCCTGCGCCTGCGTGGCAGCGACCTGTGGTTCATCGCGCTGGCGTTGCTGGTCGGCTTGATCGCCGGCTACCTGACCCTGCTGCAGTCGGGCATCGCGCGCTGGCTGCAGGGCACGCTGTATGGGCTGGACGACGGCATGCGCCTGAGCTCCCTGCCCTCGCTGACCTGGACCGCGCTGCTGGTGCTGCCACTGGGCGGGCTGCTGGTCGGCCTGGTCAGCCTTGCGGCGACGCGGCTGAAACGGCCACTGCTCGATGCGGTGGAAGCCAATGCGCTGCACGGCGGCCGCATGTCGATGCGCGACAACCTGATCGTGCTGACCCAGACCCTGCTGTCCAACGGCTGCGGCGCCTCGGTCGGACTGGAGGCTTCGTACACCCAGATGGGCGCCGGCAGCGGTTCGCAGCTGGGCCGGGTGATGCGCCTGCGCCGCAATGACGTGCGCATCCTGGTCGGCGCCGGTGCCGCCGGTGCAATCGCCGCCGCCTTCGGTGCGCCCTTGGCTGGTGCGTTCTATGCCTTCGAAATCGTCATTGGCGCCTACACCCCGGCCGCACTGGCACCGGTGGCGGTTGCCGCACTGGCCGGCGCGTTCGTGGCCGACCAGGCCGGCATCGAGGCCTACCTGCTGCCTGCCGCCTCGACCATCGACGTGCGTGCGGCGGACTACGCCATTTACGGCCTGCTCGGCTGCTGCTGCGCGATGGTCGGTATTGTCATCATGCGCTTGATCGCGTCCATCGAAGGCACGGTCAAGCGCAGCCCCCTGCCCGCGTGGGGACGGCCGGTGGTGGGTGGACTGCTGCTGATTCCCCTGGCACTGGCCAGCCCGCAGGTGCTGTCGTCCGGTCACGGCGCGCTGCATCTGGACCTGACCACGCACCTGCCGCTGATCTGGATCGGCGGCCTGCTGACCCTGAAGTGCCTGGCCTCGGGCATCTCGCTCGGCTTCGGCTTCCGTGGCGGCCTGTTCTTCGCCTCGCTGTTCATGGGCACCCTGGTCGGCGCGTTGTTCGCCGGGCTGCTGGGCATGGCCACTGGCGTTCCGGTGGTCGACGGCACGTCGGCAGCGCTGGCCGGCATGGCCGCGCTGGCTGCTGCCGTGGTCGGCGCGCCGATGACCATGGCCATGCTGGTGCTGGAAGGCACCCACGACTTCCTGCTGACCAGCGTGGTGATGAGCGCGGTGCTGGTGTCCAGCACGCTGGTACGGCAGTGGTTCGGCTACTCGTTCTCGACCTGGCGCATGCACCTGAGCGGCGAGACCATCAAGAGCGCCCGCGACGTGGGCTGGGTGCAGAACCTCAACGCCGGCCGGCTGATGCGCAAGGGCGTGGCCACCACTCCGGCCGATCTGGATGCCGCCGCGTTCCGCCAGCGCTTCCCGCTGGGCTCGGGCAGCCGGGTGATCCTGATCGACAGCGAGGGCCACTACGCCGGCATCGTGCAGATCCCGCGGGTCTACGGCGATGGCGTGAAGCCGGAAACCCCGATCGGCGACCTGGCCGAGAACCGCGACGTCTCGCTGGTACCTTCCTCCGACGTGGTCAGCGTGATGCAGCGTTTCGACCAGACCCAGGCCGACGAACTGGCGGTGGTCGGCGCCGACGGCCAGGTGCTGGGCGTCGTCTCCGAGGCCTTCGTGCGCAAGCGCTACGCCGAAGAACTGGACAAGCGCCAGCGCGAGCTGATGGGCGAGCGCGTCGACGACACCGACTGATCCCGAAAAAGGGGACGGAGGGGATTAAGTCGTTTGTGGCCCATCCGGGCATCCACGCACGGCGTGGATCTACCGTCACATGGCCGGGGTAGACTCCGGCCATGCGCTTCATCGAAACCTTCCAGGCCGGCCCCTTCGCCGACACCGTGGTCAGCCTGCTGGCCGCTTTCGTACTGGGCACGCTGATCGGCGCCGAGCGCCAGTACCGGCAGCGCACCGCCGGCCTGCGCACCAACGTGCTGGTAGCTGTCGGCGCCGCTGCCTTCGTCGACCTGGGCATGCGCATCGCCGGCAGCGCCGAAGCCGTGCGGGTGATCTCCTACGTGGTCTCCGGCGTCGGCTTCCTCGGCGCCGGCGTGATCATGAAGGAAGGCATGAACGTGCGCGGCCTGAACACTGCCGCCACCCTGTGGTGCTCGGCCGCGGTCGGCAGCTGCACCGGCGCGGACATGCTGGCCGAGGGCGTGCTGCTGACGGTCTTGATCATCGCCGGCAACACCCTGCTGCGGCCGCTGGTGAATGCGATCAACCGCATTCCGATCAACGAGGCTGCCACCGAGGCCACCTATGAGGTGCGCCTAAGCGTGGACGCCGAAGCGGTGCCGCGGGTGCGCGAACGGCTGGTTGATGCATTGGAGGCGGCACAGTATCCGGTCGGTGACGTGCAGCTGGTCGAGCATGCCGATGCACCCACCGATGTGATCGCGGTGCTGGTCAGTACCGCCGTGAGTGCCGATGAGCTAGACGTGGTGCTGGCGCGGATGGAGCACGTGCCGGGCGTGCTGCATGCCACCTGGGAAGTCAGTACTCGCGATTAAGCCGGTTCCGGCAACTCACCCACCCGCCATGCGCTGCTGTGCCCGCAGCAGCTTGCGGAATGAACCGCACTGCCGCGCATCCTGTGCTTCCGGGCAGGCCGCCGCGCGCTGCAGGTGCCGGCGCACCCGCTGCAACTGGGTGATCTGCCTCTGCAGCACATCGGCCTGCGCCAGCAGCGCCTCACGGTCCAGGGAGATACATCCACGCTGCGGCGGCAGCGATGCCCCGATCTGCTGCAGTGACAGCCCGGCCGCCTGGCCGAGACCGATCAGTGCCAGCCGTTCCAGCACCTGCTCGTCATACTGCCGGCGCAGGCCACGGCGCCCAAGTGCCTGCAGCAGCCCCAGCTGTTCGTAGTAGCGCAGGGTCGAGGCCGGCACCCCGCTGCGCTTGACCACCTCGCCGATATCCAGTTCACGCATGGGCTTGACCTCAAGTCGTCTTCAAGCAGCAACCTATGGGCCACTTCCCGACAAGGCAAGGCCATGGCCAGCCCATCCCCCGTTGATCAGAACACCCTCTGGAACGGCCCCGGCGGCCAGATCTGGGTCGCCCAGCAGGCCATCCTCGATGGCCTGTTCCAGCCGATGGCCGACCTGCTGGTCGCCGAGTTGCCAGAAACCGTCACGCAACTGCTCGACATCGGATGCGGCACGGGCGCAAGCCTGCTTGCCGCCGGTGCGGCACGCCCGGCCGCCCGCTGCACCGGCCTGGACATCTCGGAACCGATGCTGGCAATGGCACGCGGGCGGGCTGAGGCGGCGGGGCTGGACGCTGACTTCATCCTTGCCGACGCGCAACAGCACCCACTGCCCCCCGCGCATTTCGACTGGATCCAGTCGCGATTGGGGGTGATGTTCTTCGAGGATACAGGGGCCGCGTTCGCCAACCTGCAGCGTGCGGCCAGGCCAGACGCGGGCCTGCGCTTCATCGCCTGGCGCAGCGCAGAAGAGAACCCGTTCATGACGACCGCCGAACGGGCCATCGGTGATGAGCTGGATCTGCCGCCACGGAGCCCTGGCGCACCCGGGCAGTTCGCCTTCGCTGACGGCGAACGCATCCGCCGCCTGCTGCAGGACGCCGGCTGGAAGGACGTCGAAGTGACTGCGGTGGACCTGCCCTGCTGTACCACCGTCGGACCCAGGCGCACTGCTGCAGCGCCTGCGCAGCGTGTTCGCCAGCGTGCTGTGCGATGCCGGTGGCTGCCCGCTGCGGCAGTTGCCGCCCCTGCTGCTGGACCAGGCCGACGAGATCTGGCTGGTCACCGATGCCTCCATTGCCACACTGGTGTCGCTCGACCAGGCACTGAAGCATCTTGCCGGGCAGCGCGAACGCGAGAAGCGCCTGCAGCTGGTGATCAACCGCCACGATGACAGCAGCGGCATGAGCCCGGAGCAGATCGCGCGCCGCTTCGAGGTGCCCCTGCTGGCGACGCTTCCCGAACGACCGCGCGTGCGCCTGGCTGCCAGCCAGGGCCACCTGCTGCTGCAGGATGCACCGCGCGACCCCTACCTGCGTGCCCTCGCTCCGCTGGTTTCGCGCCTGGATCCGGCTGCCTGCCCGGTCCAGGCGCAGGGCCTGCGGGAAAGACTCTCCCTTGCTCTGGGTGGATCGCAATGGAAGACAAGGTAACCCCGTTCCCGCATGCCGTTGCCCGGCCGGTGCTGCCCGAAAGCTCGCCGGGCCACCAGCCGTTCGCGCAGACCGAGCAGTACCAGAAGGTGCTCTCGGCCGCGCATGAGCACCTGCTCAACAGCATCGAGGACGAGCGCATCGACATCGACTCCTGGGCCCCTGACACCATCGCCCGCTGGGTGCAGGTGCAGACGGTGGGCTTCATCCAGGAGTGGCGCATCCCGATCAACGAAGAGGAGATGCAGGTGGTCGCCGAGGGCCTGGTCAAGGAGCTGACCGGCTTTGGCCCGCTGGACGACCTGCTGCACGACCCGTCCATCGAAGACATCCTGATCAACGGTTTCAAGGATGTGCACGTGTCCCAGGGCGGCCAGCTCAAGCGGGCCACCCAGCGCTTCACCGACGATACCCATCTGCTGCGCATCCTGCGCCGCATCCTCGCCCCGCTTGGGCGCCGGCTGGATGACTCCAATCCGATGGTCGATGCGCGCCTGCCCAACGGCGGCCGTCTCAACGCGATCATCTCGCCGCTGGCGGTGGACGGACCGATGGTGTCCATCCGCAAGTTCCGCAAGGATCCGTTCACCCCCGATGAACTGCTGGCCAAGGGCACCTTCGATGCGCCGATGCAGGCCTTGCTGAAGGCGATGGTGCTGGGCCGCTGCAACATCCTGGTATCCGGCGGCACCAGCTCCGGCAAGACCTCGCTGCTGAACGCCCTGGCCAGCTACGTCCCCGCGAACGAGCGCGTGATCACCGTCGAGGACACCGCCGAGCTCTCGCTCAACCACCCGCATGTGGTCCGCCTGGAAAGCCGTATTGGTGGCGCCGAAGGCCACGGTGCCGTCAGCATCCGCGATCTGGTCCGCAACAGCCTGCGCATGCGCCCCGACCGCATCGTGGTGGGCGAGGTGCGCGGCGCCGAGGTCCTGGAAATGCTGCAGGCAATGAACACCGGCCACGACGGCTCGATGGCCACCATCCACGCCAACTCACCGCGCGACTGCCTGTACCGGATCGAGATGCTGGCCGGCTTTGCCGGCTTCCAGGGCAGCGAGGACAGCCTGCGCCGGCAGATCGCCAGTGCCATCGACTTCATCGTGCAGATCTCGCGCCTGGGCAGCGGGCGCCGCGTGCTGGTATCGATCACCGAGATCACCGGTGTGAGCGACAACCTGATCACCACCCAGGAAATGTTCCGCCACGAGCTGCAGATCGACGGCAACGGCAAAGAGATCGATCGCTGGGTCGGGCTGGGCTTCCATCCGCACTCGCACAAGCTGGAACCGTTCCGCCAGCAGCTGCGCGAATCGCTCTACGGAGAATTCTGAGCATGGGAACCGGCGCGCTGCTGGGCATGTTGAGCATCATCGCGGTGCTGCTGGCGCTGGCAGCCTGGCTGTGGGGCACGGCCAGCAGCCGTGAACAACGGCAGGTTTCAATGCGGCACGCCGAGCAGCAGCTTTCGCGCGGAAGCGCCACGGGCGGAGCACCTGCCGGGCCGTCCGTCACCGCTGCCAACGATCCGGCGCGGCCCGCCGGCACCGGGCGCCGCGTGCTGCCGCTGGATGGCCCGCTGCAGCGCGCAGGGCTGCAGACCGGCTGGAAAATTCCCATCATGCTGCTGGTACCGGGGCTGGTACTGTCGGTGGTAGCGATGCTGCGGCTGGGCACCGCGTGGATGTTTCCGCTGACCCTGCTGCTGTACCTGCTTGGCTGCTGGCTGTGGGTGCTGCGGCGGACCACGAAGCTGCGTGCGCAACTGCTGCATCAGCTGCCGGACTTCCTCGACAACCTGGTGCGGCTGACTGCACTGGGCAACAGCCTGCAGGCCGCGTTCCAGGTTGCGTCGATGCAGACCAGCGCGCCGTTGCGCGGGCTGCTGGACACCACGGTGCGCTTTGCACGCAGCGGCATGGAGCTGGACCGTGCTCTCGCACAGGCGTCGCATCCCTATCGCATGGATGTGCTGAAGGTGTTGTCGGTGGTGATCGGTGTCAGCGTGCGCATCGGCGGGCGCTCCGATCAGATCCTGCAGCGCATGGGCGATTTCATGCGCGATCTGGAACAGGCCCAGCAGGAGCTTGCGGCAACGACCTCGGAGACGCGCATGTCAGCGTGGGTGCTGGGCCTGTTGCCACCGGCCTGCGCAGTATTGATGGCGATCACCAGCCCGGACTTCTTCCAGCCGGTGCTGCACGATCCGCTCGGCCACAAGATCCTGCTGCTTGCACTGGGCATGGAGCTTGTCGGTGGCTTCCTGCTGTATCGCCTGGCCAAGTCGCTATGAACCACCTTCGCCCCGCCGGAGACAACCGATGAGCGCCAGCGCCTGGTTCGCCCTCTCCCTGCTCGTGCTGGCTGCCGGCATTGCGCTGCTGGGTATCGGCGGCTGGGTACGCAGCCATCGCGAGCAGCGTACAACGGCCACGTTGAAGACCGCCCTGCAGCCGCGCGAGGCGTCCCGTGACACCGAGCCTGCGCGGCACGATTCGCTGGGCTGGCTGGAACGCTTCGGCCGTGCCCTCAGCGGCGGCCGCCTGGAAACGGCATTGCTGGCCAATGAAGACCGGCTGCTGTTGGATCTGGCCGGGTGGAACACCCGCCGCGGTACGGCCATCTACCTCGGCCTGCGCCTGCTGCTGGCCGTGCTGGTGCTGGCACTGGTGCTGACATTCAGCAGCGTCACCGGGCTGGCCAGGATCATGGTGATCATCGGCGCCTTGGCCGCTGGCCTGCTGCTGCCCAAGTTCATTCTTTCCTCCTGGGTGAAGCGGCGCCGGCGCGCGGTCGACAACGAGCTGCCGCTGCTGATCGACCTGCTGCGCCTGCTGCAGGGCGTGGGCTTCAGCATGGACCAGAGCCTGCAGACGCTCGGCGACAAGCTACGCGATGCATTGCCGGTGCTCGGCGGCGAGCTGCAGGAAGCCAACGTCGCCTATACCCATGGCCGCACGCGCGCGCAGTCGCTGCGCCGGTTGAGCGAGGTCTATGCCGACGATGACCTGACCAGCCTGATGCAGCTGATCCTGCAGGTGCACGCCCATGGCGGCGCGGTGCAGGAGCCGCTGCGGCAGTTCAGCATCCGCCTGCGCGAACAGCGTCGCAACACGCTGAAAGAAAAGGTCGGCAAGCTCTCGGTGAAGATGACCGTGGTGATGATGCTGACCCTGCTGCCAGCGCTGATGCTGGTCCTTGCCGGCCCGGCGCTGGTCGCGCTGGCCACTACCATGTCCAAGATGGGGTCCCCCTGATGCCTGCCCTGCGCACTTCCTGCCTGATTGTTGCCCTGGCCGCCGTTACCGGCGCCAGCGGCTGTGCATCGACCACACCGAAGTACCTGCGCGCGCCCAGCCTGGCCGCGCCCGAACCGGCGCCGCAGGACAGCCGCAATGCCTACCTGGAGCTGATCGAACGCATGCAGCAGCAAGGCGCATGGTATGCCTCACTCGCCCACGTCGACGCCTTCCGCCAGCGCTATGGCGATCCGCCGGCATTGCGCCTGCTGCAGGCCGACGCGCTGCGCGAGACCGGCCAGGCCGATGCTGCGATCGCCCTGTACCGCGATCTTTCCAGTGGTCCCAAGGCCGCCGCGGCCGCCCATGGCCTGGGCCTGATTGCCGCGCGCCGCGACGACGACGCCGGCAGTGAGCAGGCACTGGCGCGGGCGACCGAACTGCAGCCATTGAATACAAGCTATCTCGGCGACCTCGGCTATGCGCGGCTGCGCGCCGGGCAGTTCGAGCGCGCGCGCGAACCCCTGGCCAAGGCGCTGGAGCTGTCGCCGGGCAATGCCAAGGCCACTGCCAACCTCGCCCTGTGGGCGGTGCTGCGTGGCGACACCACCACCGCCGAACGCCTCGCCCAGCAGGCCAACCTCAACGACGAGACCCGGCTCAGCATCCAGCAGCAGGCGGCGCAGATCCGTGCCCGCCTGCAGCAACGCCAGGCCGCATCGGCCGCTGCCGCAGCCGTGCCGGCCCCTGCGCGTGCTCTCGCCAGAGATGCCGCCGGCAACCCGCCCGCCGCCACGCGACTGGCCGCGGAACCGCGCCGCGACAGCCGCGATGAACGCGATCCGCAGCGCCTGCCGCCCTCGATGCTGGAACGCTTCAGCGCCTCCGACCACCCGAACGGGAACACACCATGACCGCGACGCCCCTGACCCGACGCCTGCTGCCCGTTCTGATCTGCCTGTTACCGGCCGCCGCCGTGCAGGCGCAGCAACAGCCGCTGACCGGGCAGATGCTTGGCGGCAGCACGCCGGCTGCGCCGGCGTCGCCGGCGTCGCAGCCGCTGCAGTCCGAGTCACTGGCCACCGTGGACCTGGTGGCCCCGCCAGCACCGATGCCGCAGGCGGCGCCAGCAGCAGTGGCCATCACCGATGGCAACGCTGCAGCCGCGCGACCCGGCCGCAGCCAGATCGGCGATACCACACGCAACCTGTTCCGCCTGCAGGCATCGGGGCAACAGGCCGGGCAGCACCTGCCGATCCTCGGCGACCAGGCGACGCTGAGCTACGCCCGCTACATCAAGAGCTTCGAACACGAGATCCCGGACTTCTTTGAAACCGATGTCGCCAAGTCCAAGGGATCATCCTCATCCGGACGCTGAGGTAGGCCATGAAACGCCCACGCCAGTTCAGTTTCAGCCGCCCACGGGGCGGGATGTCGATCACCATGATGCTGGTCATGCTGGCGTTGCTGGCGATGCTGGGCCTGATCGAGATCGGTTACCTGTTCTGGGCCAAGCGCGATGCGCAGAAAGTCGCTGATCTGGCCGCACTGGCTGGAGCGCAACGGCTGGAGCTGTGCACCTCGGACAACAGCGACAACAGTGCTGCGCGGCAGAGTGCACTCACCCAGAACAGGTTCGCTGGGAGCCTGGAAATCCGTTGCGGAAACTGGAACGTGACCCGGGCCACCGAGGGGCACTTCAGCCCGGCCGTCGATGCTGCCAATCAACGCAACGCCGTTCGTGTCATCACCCGCCGCGCGGTGCTTCCCTTCTTCGGGCAGAACAGCAGCCTGCCGACCGTGACCGCCCAGGCCGTGGCGCGCCGTGCAGAGCCCACGGCGGTTTTCAGTGTCGGCTCGCAACTGCTCCGCATCAACGGCAACACGCCACTGGGAAATGTCCTGAAACTGGTGGGTGCCGACCTCGACAAGACCACCCTGCTCGGCTACGACGGCCTTGCACAGGCGCATATCACCCCGAACGGACTGCTGCAGGCACTGGGCATTCCAATCGACGTCAACATGGGCGTGGCCGAGTTCAACAATCTGCTGGCCGGCCGCAAGGTCAAGCTGGGCAAGATCCTTCAGGCGACCGTTGACCTGCTCACCCAGCAGGGCGTTGCCCACGTGGACCTGAGTGCGCTGGAGAATGCCCTGGTCGTGCAGGGCATCGACCTCAAGCAGCTGGAGGTGAAACTCGGCTCCGATGACAGCGGCGGCGGCTTGTTCGCACGCGTTGTCGCGCCGGATGGAACGATTTCCAGCGCGCTGCAGGCCGATGTCAATGTGCTGGACCTCATAGGGACCAGCATCAGCATAGCCAATGGCGGCCGTGCGGTCTCGGTCAATGACCTCAACCTGTTGGGCCTGGTCAATGCGAAAGCCGCCGTGGTGGAGCCGCCGTCGATCGCCATCGGAGGCATTGGCTCGCGCGCTTACAACGCGCAGATCCGCGTCTTCCTCGACATCGACACCAACAACATCCCCGTTGCAGGCGGCGTACTTTCACTGCTGGGCATCCGCCTGAAGCTGCCGGTCCACGCAGACGTGACCAATGCAATGGCGACCCTGACCAGCCTGCAATGTGGCAGCACGCCTCCCACGGCGACGATCAAGGTCGAGTCCTCCGTGCTGCGCGCCTGCGTCGGCAAGGTGGCCGACAGCGAGCGGTTCTCCAAGCAGAATGTCTGTGGCGACACCCTGCAGAAGGAGCAGATGCTGACACTGCTCGGCGCCCCGTTGATCAATGACAGCATCAAGGTCAATACGCTGACCGACACGCAAAGCCTCACCCTCCCCGCCGGCGCGACCGGTTCAACCCAGGTCAACTCCCTGGAGGTGGGCACCGCCGTGTCCGAGCTGGTCAGCGAACTGCTGCGCGTACTGTCCGGGGTGCTCGATCCGCGCGACGATGGCATGAGCCAGGGCTCGACCGCAGCGCAGTTGGCCGATCGCTACCTGAAAGCAGCCAACGTTGGTCGCAATCGCTATGACGTCGATGCGTCCATCAAACTGCTTGAACTTGGCGACCAGACACGGGGGCTGAAGCCTTTGGGCGCGTGGGTTGTACCCAAGGGTGTTCCAAAACCCTGCCTGGTGGGCCTGCTGACATGCTGGGAGGATGGCTCTGTCTGGAAGGGCTATCGCACAGCGGTGACAGGCGAAGGGCTGGGCGTGCTGCCGGCACTGCTGGGTAGCCTGCTCGGCGGACTGACCGTCAACCGGTGTGCAAGCCTGCTGATTTCCTTGAGCGACCAGGCCTACAACAACTGCATGACGCAGAACCTCGCATCTTACCTGCAGACCGCCCAAGACGGCTTCCTGGACCAGTTCGCCGGCGACGGCGTCACCGCCCCCGGCAATGGCCCGGTCAGTTGTTCGGGCCTGCTGTGCTTCCTGCTGAAGCCCGCCCTGGATGTCCTGAAGCCGCTGCTCAACAGCGTCGGCTCGCTGCTGCGCTCGCTGCTGGCCCAGGTGCTGGGCCTGGAACTGGGCCGTACAGATGTGCATGTCCAGTCCATCCAGTGCACGCCCGCACAACTGGTCTACTGACCCGTGACGGGCGCCCTTGGCGGCGCCCCCGCACATGCTAGACTCCCGGCGGGGAACCACCTTCATCTCAACCCACACTCATCCGTGGATGGTCTAGACATGCGAGAAACTTCAGGGGGCGCGGTCTTCGCCCGGCACGCGCGCGGCGCGGCACTGCTGGCCGTGGGCATGATGCTGGTGGCACCGGCGGCGATGGCTGCCCGTAGCGACCGCGAAGCAGCCGCTGAGCCGGCCGCACGTACCGCACCGGTGGTGCGCAACACCGTTGACGAGCTCAAGCAGCTGATGGATGCCCGCCAGCTGACCGAGCTGCGCACCACCTACAACGGCAATTACGGCGCCAGCCTGCTGTTCAATGCCAACACCCTGACCTACTACGTCGCCCTGTTCCAGGAGAAGAATTTCTGGCGGGTGATCAAGACCGATGCCGTCGACAACGCCGAGCGTGTCTACCGCACCTTCGCGCAGCAGTCCGAGCAGCTGGCCCAGGTCTACATCGACACCACCCGCCTGGAGGCCGGCAAGCGCTATACCGAGCGCCTGGTGGCCTACAACGAGGAACGCCTGCGCACCCTGCAGCAGGAAATGGAACAGCAGCAGGCACAGTCGGCCCAGGTCAGCGCTGCCCTGCAGCAGGCCCAGCAGCAGGCGGTCAGCCTGAGCAGCGACGTGCAGAGCACCAACAGCCAGTTGGATTCCCTGCAGCGCCGCATCCAGATCCTGCAGGCCGAACAGGGCAACCCGGAGCTGAGCCTGCCCAAGCCTGACAGCGTGCCCTCGCCGGCACCGGCGGCTGCCAGCGACGGTCGCTGAGGTCCAGCACCTCGCATCCTGTCCAACGGCGCCTGCGGGCGCCGTTGTCGTTTCCGGCACCATTTCGTTTCAGCGGCACGCCTCATGCACGGCATCGTCCAGTTGCCGGCGCTGCACGAAGTCCATGCGCTTGCCATTGGCCAGCACCTTCGCGCGTTGCTGCCGCGCGCGCTCACAGGCGGCAGGATCCGCGCTGATCGATATCAGTGCAGCCCGCGCACGCGCCTGCCGTACCACACGCGGACGGCTTGAGGCTGGACTCGCCGCCTTGGCCACGGTTGCACCCGTTGAGGCCGGCTCCGCCGGAACCTCCCAGCGCCATTCCGCACGCCCCTGGCACGGCGTCTGCTGGTAGACCGGATGCGGCCCGTCCACGCATTTGTAGACGTTGGTCTGAGCGTGCGCGCCCGTGGCCAGCAGCAGGCACAACAGCAGGCTCCAACAGGCATTCAACATCACAGGCTCCTCAGCAGGGCTATCGCCATCCTCAATGCCGGAACGGCTTCGTGCCAGAGCGATACGCGTCACATCCGGTGCAATCCAGCACAGCCGTGCAATTCGCCGGTCTGGCGCTGCGCTGTACTGCCGGAGGCACCGGCACAACTGCCAGCGCCTTCCCTCCCTTCCGCCAAGGAAACCGCAATGAGCAACTTCGTCACCGTCGCCGACGGCGCCCGCATTTTCTACAAGGATTGGGGTACCGGCCAGCCGATCGTGTTCGCCCACGGCTGGCCGCTGTCGTCCGATGCCTGGGACCCGCAGATGCTGTTCATGGGCCAGAACGGCTTCCGCGTGATCGCTCACGACCGTCGCAGCCACGGCCGCTCCAGCCAGACCTGGGACGGCAACAACATGGACACCTACGCCGATGACCTGGCCGCAGTGATCGAGGCACTGGACCTGAAGGATGCGATCCTGGTCGGCCATTCCACCGGTGGCGGCGAAGTGGCCCACTACATCGGCCGCCACGGCAGCAAGCGCGTGGCCAAGGTGGTGCTGGTCGGCGCGGTGCCGCCGCTGATGCTGAAGACCGAAGCCAACCCGGCCGGCACCCCGTTGGAAGTCTTCGACGGCATCCGCAAGGGCACCGGCGGTGACCGCTCGCAGTTCTTCAAGGACCTGACCACGCCGTTCTTCGGCGCCAACCGCGACGGCAACACCGTTACCCAGGGCATGCGTGATGTGTTCTGGCTGCAGGGCATGCTCGGTGGCGTCAAGGGTCAGTACGACTGCGTGCACGAGTTCTCGGAAGTGGACTACACCGAGGACCTGAAGAAGATCGATGTGCCGGCGCTGGTCGTGCACGGTGATGACGACCAGATCGTGCCGTTCGATGCCTCGGCCAAGCTGTCCTCGCAGATCATCAAGGACGCCGAGTTGAAGGTGTACCCCGGTGCGCCGCACGGCCTGACCGTTACCCACGCCGACCAGTTCAACGCCGACCTGCTGGCGTTCGCGCGTAAGTGATTCACCGCGGCGGCGCTACCCAGCGCCGCCGTCCCCTTTTTTGTCAGATGTCGCTGTGGTGGTGCGGTACCCCGGTCTTCGGCAGCGGGTCATGGCCACCCACGAAGTGGCGTACCACCGGTGCGCGCTCACCGCGATGCAGTTCCCGCAGCACTTCCTGGATCGCCTTGTCGTCGGCAGTGATGCGTTCGTGCTGGCGCAGGTGCTCCAGCCACGACGGGGTCACGAAATACTCCAGGTGGATGCCCGGACTGGCCACATCCTCGACCACGCCCCAGACCACTGCGCCATCGCGGCGGCGGATCGTGCCCAGCGCGCGCATCTGCGCCTGGAACGCAGCTCGATCAGCATCGTCGATGCGGTACTCGATGGTGACCAGCACCGGGCCGCGATCGTTCGACACCGGCACCGACAGCTCTGGCGCCGGCCAGTGCCCGGCCGGACGCAGGTTCAGATCCTCGGTGCCAGCAATACGCACGCGCCACACCAGCAATCCGCCGATCACCGCACCTGCGGCAGCCACCAGCAACGCCAGCTCCGGCGAGGTACGCTGAGCCAGCGCGCCCCAGCTCAGGCCACCGGCCGCCATGCCGGCGGAGAACACCATGATGTACAGCGCCAGTGCACGCGCGCGTACCCAGGCAGGCACTGCTGTCTGCGCCGCAATCTGCAGCGACGACAGCACAGTGATCCAGGCAAAACCGTTGATCAGCATCACCACTGGCAGCACGTACCAGCTGCGGGTCAGCGCCAGCCCGACCAGGCTCAACGCCAGCGACAACGTGGCCAGCAGCACCAGCAGGTCGCGATCCATCTGCGCGCGCAGCTTCGGCAGCAGCAGCGCACCGCCCACCGCACCGATTCCGATGCAACCCAGCAGCATGCCGTACTGCCCCGCCCCGCCGTGCATCTGCCCACGCACCACCACCGGCAGCAACGCGTTCATGGCCGCGGCGAAGAAGAAGAAGCCGACCGACTTGATCAGCACCGCCTGCAGGCGTCCCGCACGGCTGGCGTAGCGCAGGCCTGCTTTCAGACCGGCGCCGAAACCCTCCGGCGGCAGGCTCGACTGCTTCGGGTCGCGCTTCCAGCCCCACACCACGAACAGCATCGCGGCGAAGGTGATGGCGTTGAAGCCGAACGCCCAGACCGCACCGAGCTGGGCGACGATCACGCCGCCGATGGCCGGGCCGATCGAGCGTGCGATGTTGATGCCGATCGAGTTCAGCGCCACCGCCGAGGCCAGCATCGGCTGCGGCACCAGTTCGGACACGATGGCGGCCTGCGCCGGCATCGCCATCGCCGCACCGCAGCCCATGCAGAAGGTCAGCAGCACCAGCAGCGGTGGGGTCAGCATGTCCATCGCGGTCAGCGTCGCCATCACGGCGGCGACCAGCAGCATCCAGCCCTGGGTCGCCAACAGGTACTTGCGACGATCAACGATGTCGGCAAGCGTTCCGGCGGCCAGTGCCAACAGCACGATCGGCACGGTGGTCGCCGACTGCACCAGGGCCACCATCAACGGCGAGCCGGTACGTTCGGCCATCACCCAGGCGGCGGCCACGTCGTTGACCCAGGTGCCGATGTTGCTGGCCAGGATGGCCAACCAGATCGAACGGAACATCCGGATCTTCAGTGGGGACCAGGCGCCTTCGGCCTGTACGGGGGGTTGCGACGCGGTTGCGTTCACCATTGCCATGCTCCAACGATCGAGGCGAACAGCGTGTCCTGCCCACCGGCCTGCTTCAGTGCAGGACCGGCATCGACCCAGGCCAGCTGCAGCTGCCATTGCCAGTGTTCGCTGGCCTGCCAGCGGGTTTCGGATTTGTACTGATTACCGATGCGGCGCGCGCCACCGGCGCTGCCCGGCAACGCCACCAGTGGTGCCGGCGTGGTGTACACCGCATCGGCGCGGCGATGCTTCCACGCCATCTGTACGCCCAGCTCCGTCGTCACCGGGTCGTGCAGGCGCAGGGTCAGGGTCGGCTGGAGGTCCATCAGGTTCGCCGGTGCCAGCAGGCTGGCCTCGCTGAAGTAGGCCGATTTCGGGAACAGTGCATTGAAGGTTCCCAGGCGGCCGTCTCGCGGATTGCCATCGCCACTGGCGATGTCCGCCTTCAGCCCCAACCGCGGTTGCAGCGGCAGGTCCGTCCAGCGCCACCCTGTATCGGTGGCCAGCGTCCAGGCGCGGATATCGAGATTGCCCGAGGCAGTGCGCAGCTCGCCGCCCTGCGCCACCAGTTCACTGTTCCAGTCCAGTGCACCGGACTGGCCGAACCAGCGAGCACCTACGGCCTGCCGACGCTCGGTGCCGGAACCCGCCGAGAAGCGTGCGCCTTCGCGGCGGTAATCCAGCAGGTACAGATCCCACTGTCCTGCGCCCTCCCCGCGTGCCGTGGTGGCATAGGCACCCCACAGGTGGGCACCGTGTTCGCCGCGATCATCGAAGGCTCCCGGTCGGTTCTGCACCGGCCGCAGCGCCATCAGATCAAGCGTGCCGAAGCTACCCTTCCACCCCAAGCGTGCACCATCGAAGGCCAAGCGGATATTCGGCCCATCGCGCACCGACAGCAGCCGCGAACTACCATAACCTGCTTCCTGCCGTCCCAGCTGCAGGTGGAAGCTGCCACGCTGCCAGCGCCAGTACGCCTGCTGCACGTCCAGCGCGCTGCGGTCGGTGCGGCCGGGGCCGCCTGCCTTGCCATTCTCAGCATGCACGCCCAGCTGCAGCTTCGCCTGCCAGGCATCCTCCACATAGCTGGCCGAGGCCAGCGCACGCAGCAGGCCATAGCCATCTTCGCCGCCGCCGATACCAAACCGGGTCGGGTCGTAGTACAGGCCACGCAGGCGCAGCGAGGCGTCCCACCGCAATTGGCCGTCACCGGCGTCAGTGCAATGGCCACCCTCGCAGGCCAGCGCCAGCGATGGCACGGCCAGCAGCGCCAGGCTCAGAACGCGAAGCACGAGCATCCCATCGCGCCCCAGAAGGCGGTCAGGTCATCGGTGGGCGCCGCATGTTGCGCAGCATGACCATGAGCACCATGCGTACTGCAGGCCACACCGTGATGGAGGCGATGGGCGGTGGCCAATCCGGTGGCAGCACCGCCGACATGGTAACCACCGAACCGGTTGACCGGCGACCAGTCCGGCATCGCCGGCGGCAGCTGCGGCGCGAGCCCGGCATAGTCGGCATCTGCATGCACGATGCGCCCACCGACCACGGTCAGCACGCTGGTGATGTCGGCGATCTGCGCATCGTCGACGCGGAAGAAGTCGGCCGAGAGCAGGATGAAGTCGGCCAGCTGACCGGCTTTCAGCGTGCCCTTCACCGCCTCGTCGCCGGAGAACCAGGCGCTGCCCTGGGTCCACAGGCGCAGGGCCTGTTCGCGTTCAAGCAGGTTCTCATCACCATACAGGGCCAGCCCGCCCACGGTGCGCCCGGTCACCAGCCAGGACAACGCCACCCACGGGTTGTAGCTGGCCACACGGGTGGCGTCGGTACCGGCGCCGACCGGCACGCCTTCGGCCAGCATGCGCTTGACCGGCGGCGTATGCCGCGCAGCCTGCACGCCATAGCGCTCGACGAAGGCTTCGCCCTGGTAGGCCATGCGGTGCTGCACGGCGATGCCGCCCCCCAGCGCGCGGATGCGTTCGATGTTGCGCGGGGTGATGGTCTCGGCGTGGTCGATGAACCAGTGCAAGCCATCGAACGGCACCTCACGGTTGACCTGTTCGTAGACATCGAGAATGCGGCTGATGCTCTCGTCGTAGGTGGCGTGGATGCGGAACGGCCAACGCTTCTCGACCAGCAGCTTCACCACGTCGTGCAGTTCCGGCTCCAGTTCTGGTAGCAGTTCCGGTCGCGGCTCGTTGAACAGCTCGAAATCAGCCGCGGAGAACACCAGCATCTCGCCGGCACCGTTGTGGCGCAGCAGGTCATCGCCCTGGCGCGGCTGCAGGATCTCGCTCCAGCCACGGAAGTCATCCACTTCCTTGCCCTTGTTCTGGGTAAACAGGTTGTAGGCGATACGCACTGTCAGCTGGTCATCGCGGTGCAGCTGCTCGATGACCTGGTAGTCCTCGGGATAGTTCTGGAAGCCACCGCCGGCGTCGATCACCGAGGTGATGCCGAGCCGGTTCAGTTCACGCATGAAATGCCGCGTCGAGTTCGCCTGGTACTCGATCGGCAGGCGCGGGCCCTTGGCCAGTGTCGCGTACAGGATCAGCGCATTGGGCTTGGCCAGCAGCAGCCCGGTCGGGTTGCCCAGCGAATCACGCACGATCTGGCCGCCCGGTGGATCCGGCGTGTCCTTGGTGTAGCCGCAGGCGCGCAGCGCAGCACGGTTGAGCAGCGCGCGGTCGTACAGGTGCAGCAGGAACACCGGCGTATCCGGCGCGATGTCATTGAGTTCCTGCAGGGTCGGCAGGCGCTTCTCGTTGAACTGCGCGGCAGTGAAGCCACCGACCACGCGTACCCACTGCGGTGCGGGCGTGCGGTCGACCTGGGCCTTCAGCATGTCCAGGGCGTCACCCAACGAACGCAGTCCGTCCCAGCGCAGTTCCAGGTTGTAGTTCAGGCCACCGCGGATCAGATGGGTGTGGCTGTCGTTGAGACCGGGCAGCAGGCGCCGGCCCTGTGCATCGATCAGGGTCGCTTCACTGCCCCAGCCGCGCATGATCTCCTCGTCGCTGCCGACGGCGACGATGCGGCCTTCCTGCACGGCCAGCGCCTGCGCATGCGGCTGCTGCGGGTCGAGGGTGGTGATGCGGGCATTGCGGATGACCAGCGTGCTCATGCGACGCTCCTTGGAAGTGGAATCGAGTGCGGCACCGGCGCGACCGGCCAGGCCGAGCGCTACGGCAGCGCCGCTGGCCAGCACCACGTTGCGGCGGCCGTGATCGAGTGGATCGTTGCTCATGCGAGGTCTCCCGGAAGTCGGTGGACGTCCAGCGCCCAGGTGCCGGGCCCGGCCAGCGCGATGGCCAGCAGTACCGTGGTCCACATCAACGGGTACTCACTGCCACCGCGCATCCAGAACCAACCCTTGGGCAGGGCCAACAGGACGGTGAAGCCGATGAAAGCGGCCGCCGCAAGGGCGGCGATGCGGGTCTGCCATCCCAGCAACACGGCCAGCCCGGACAGCACCTGCAGCAGGGCCAGCAACAGCGGCAACGGTGCCACTGCTGGCAGCCCAAAGCCGCGCAGCTCGGTAGCGAAGCCGGACAGCCCCGGTCCACCGAACCAGCCGAACAGCTTGCCCAACGCGTGTGGCAGCAGGAAGCCTCCTGCCGCCACGCGCAGCATCAGCAGGGCCAGGTCGAGGCCATGGCCAGCCAGCATGCTCAGTGCCCGCCTTCCTGCGCGCCGAACATGCGCTTGGCGTACTGGATGCCGATGCCGTAGCCGCCGGCGTGGTCGCGGGCAATGCCGGTGGTCAGGTCGTAGGTTTCCCCGCGTGCCCAGTCGCGCTGCAGCTCAAGCAGGTACTGCACACTGGTCATCGGCACCGCGCCGGCCTGCACCATGCGGGTGATCGCACGCTCGTGCGCCTCTTCGCTGACATCACCACAGGCATCGGTGATCACATACACCTCGAAGCCCTGCGCCAACGCCGACAGTGCCGGACCGACGATGCAGACGCTGGTCCACAGACCGGCAACAACCAGGCGACGCTTGCCGATGCGGTTGATCTCATCGATCACCGGCTGGTCTTCCCAGGTGTTCATCGAGGTGCGATCGAACACCGGCTGGCCCGGGAAGATCTGCGGCAGTTCCGGAAACATCGGGCCGGAGAACGACGCTTCGGCAACGGTGGTCAGCAGCACCGGCACGTTGAAGCCCTTGGCGCCCTTGCCGATCAGGGACACGTTGTTGCGCAGCGCGGAGATGTCGATGGTGTGGGTGGCGAATGCCATCTGCGACTGGAAGTCGATCAGCACCAGGGCGTGGTCGGTGGGCGACAGCAGCGCCGGGGCGGGAGTGGCGGTGGCAAGGCTCATGGGTGGACTCCGTTGGAAACACGATCAAGGGGAAGCAACAGGGCGGCATCGCCGGCCAGGTACTGGCCGGGACTGCAGCCCGTCTCCGCGCGGAAGCTGCGGACGAAATGGCTCTGGTCGAAGAAGCCCAGCTGCTGGGCCAGGCAGGCCATCGGCAGCTGCGCACCCGGCAGCAGCTGGCGCGCATGCTCGATGCGGCGGCGACGCACATAGCGCAGCGGGCTGGCGCCGGTACCGGTACGGAACAGGCGCACCAGATGGAAGCGGCTGACGCAGGCGGCCGCCGCCAGCTCGGTCACCCGCAGCGGCTGCGACAGATGCTCATCGACATAGCGCAGGGCGCGCTGTAGCGCGGCGGCCTGCTGCGGTGCCAGTGATGCAGCGGGCAGATCAGGCGGAAAAATGGTGGCCATGCGGGACGCCGCGAGGGGGTGCCCCATGGTGCGTGGCCACTGCGCGATGCCCTACCCCCGTCGGTCGAGGCCAGCACCTACCCGAATGGGGGAGGCCGGTGCTCCAGCCGGCGACGGCCGAACAAGCGCGCATCCAGTGAATAGGCGCCTGGGCCCAGCATCAACAGCGCCAATGGCAGCACTACCTGTGGCCAGGGCGCCAGTTGCGCGAACATTCCCACGGTCGCCATCAGCGCCGCCAGTGGCGTCAACACACCCAGCATGAGCATCGGCACCGCCAACAGGCACAGCGCCGACCACCCACCCGCATGCGTGCCGGGCATGCACAGTGCCGCAGACAGGCACAACCGCAGCCACAGCAGACCGATGCCCGGACCGCGATCAGGGAACATCACGAACAGGCGCTGCATCGCCGGGCTCCAGGGGACATGGCGGCGTGATAGCCGACCGCGGCTGCCACTGCCTACCCCGTTCGGGTCACCCCGGACTGCCCCGTACCTGCCAGAATGCGCGCCATGCGAGGCCGCCCCTTCCCGTTCCTGCGTCGCCTGCCAACGCTGCTGACGTGCCTGCTGCTGTTGACCGCCCTGCCCGCCTTCGCCGTGCAGCGCCCGCCGGTGAGTGGCGGGCTGCCCGATTACGAGCACACCGCCTGGCGCGTCGGCCAGGGTGCTCCAGGCGACATCTGGGACATCAGCCAGGACCACGACGGCCTGTTGTGGCTGGCCACCGGCTCGGGCCTGTACCGCTTCGATGGCCGCCGCTTCGAACGGCAGGCGGCGCCCGTCGGCAGCCAGTTCCCGTCCACCAACATGGTCACGCTGGCGCAGGGCCGCGATGACGCCCTGTGGATCGGCTACTTCCAGGCCGGCATCAGCCGGTTCGCACAGGGGCGGCTGCACAGCTACGGCCGCGAGCAGGGGGTGCCGGTCGGCGTGGTCCCACGCTTCAGCCAGGATCGCGAGGGCCGGCTGTGGGCGGCGATCAATGGCGGGCTGCGCCGCTTTGACGGACAACGCTGGCAGCCACTGCCGGCCGCTGCCGGCCTGCCCGAGCGCCGTGTGCAGTGGGTGCTGCACGACAGCCGGGGCAGGTTCTGGGTACTGGCCGACCTGAAGATCTGGATGCGTGCCGCCGGCCAGGCCGCGTTTGAAGACACGGGCATCGCCGTCTCGCAGATGGCGACGCTGGCCGAAAGCCCTCAGGGTGAAGTGTGGCTGGCCGACCGGGTGCGCGGCACCTCCCCCCTGGCCAACGCGCAGGGCCTGTTGGCGGCCGGCGAACGTGAAGCGCGGCGTCTTCCGGAACTGGTTGCTGCGCGCCTGCAGTTCACTGCCGATGGCGCGCTGTGGGCCACGATGAGCCCGCACGGCGGCGTCGCCCGCATCACCTTCGACGGCACCCGGGCCGTGCGCATGGAGCGCTTCGATTCACCGCACGGACTGACCGCCACCTCGGCGGTGCCGATCATCGTCGACCGCGAAGGCAATCTCTGGGTTGGCACCAATCTCGGCCTCAACCGCTTCCGCGCACGCAGCGTTCACACCCTGGCGGTGGGCCCGAGCGATCCCTACCGCTCGCTGGTACGCGCCAGCGATGGCCGCGTGTATGGCTATGGCGAAGACCTCAAGCCCTACGATCTGCGGCGCACTCTGCTGGATGGCAGCGCCACGCTGCTGCAGGCCAGCGCACGCCAGGCGCCCACGCCGATCTGGCAGTTCGACTGGGTCAATCTTGCGCGCACGGTAGCCGGCCACACCATGTTGATCCCGCTGCCGGCGCCGTTCACCGGACAACCGCTGCATGCGCTGCTGTTCCCCGACGACGCGCAGGCCTGGGTGTGCACCGGCGAACGGGGGGTACTGCACTACCAGCACGACCGATGGCAACGCGAAAGCCGCCTGCCCGAGCAGGCCTACTCATCGCTGGCGCTGGACGCCAGTGGCCAGTTGCTGCTCGGCTATGCCGACGGCCGCCTGCGCCGGATGAGTGCGAACCGCATCGAGAACTTCGATGCCAGCCAGGGCCTGTCGGTGGGGCCGATCACCGCTATGCTGCATCAGCAGGACCTGCTGCTGGTCGCGGGCGAAGCCGGTCTGGCTGCGCGCGTTGGTAACGGCCGTTTCGTTCCGGTGCGCACCGACATGGCCGGCGTACTGGAAGGCATCACCGGCATGGTCGCCGATGCCAATGGACACCTCTGGCTCAACGGCAGCCGTGGCCTGGTGCGGATGGAAAGCGGGCTGTTGCGCCGCGCCCTGCGCAGCGGACTGCCGGTCACGCCACGCCTGTTCGACGCGATCGACGGCATGCCTGGCATTGCCCTGCAGAGTGGACCGATCGCCACCGCCGCCCTGGCCGATGACGGCCTGCTGTGGCTGGCCACCAACCAGGGCCTGGCCTGGCTGGATACCACCCGCTCCCACGTCAATTCGATGCCCCCCAGCGTGCGCATCGGCGACGTGTTGTATGGCAGCAAGCACGAGCTGCTACGCGATGGACTGCGCCTTCCCGCCGGCACCAGCCAGCTGCAGATCGACTACGTGGCGCTGTCGCTGGCGCGCCCGGAGCGCAACCGTTACCGCTATCGACTCTCCGGCGTCGACGACGGCTGGCAGGACGCAGGCAGCAGCACCCGCGCGTATTACACCAACCTCGCAGCGGGCAACTACCGGTTCGAGGTGGAAGCTGCCAACGAAGACGGCATCTGGAGCACTGCACCAGCCAGCCGCAGCTTCCGCATCGCGCCCACCTTCATGCAGACCGTGTGGTTCAAGCTGCTGTGCGCAGCCGCGATACTCGCGCTGCTGATGATGGCGGTACGCATCCGCAGCGGGCAGCTGGCCGCGCTGTTCCGCGCGCGCCTGCAGGAACGCAACGGCGAGCGCGAACGCATCGCGCGCGACCTGCACGACACCCTGCTGCAGGGCAGCCAGGGCCTGATCCTGCGCCTGCACGCGATCAGCCAGTCACCCCAGACCCCGGAGCCGGTACGCGGCCAGCTGGAGTCAGCGATGCAACTGGCCGAACGCAACCTGGCCGAGGGCCGCGAGCGGGTCAATGCCCTGCGTGAGGGACCGTTCGCGGGCCGCGACCTCGCTTCGGCACTGGCCGATGTGCACGCCGAGTACGCCGGTCACGGTACCAATCCGCTGCGCCTGACCGTGGAAGGTGCAACGCCGCCGCTGCAGGCCGACGCGGCCGAAGAAGTGTTCCTGATCGGGCGTGAGGCGATCCGCAATGCGTTGCGTCATGCCAACGCCAGCGCCATCGAAGTGGAGCTGTCGTACGGCACGCGTTGCTTCCTGCTGCACGTGCGCGACGATGGCGTCGGCATCGCCGACGAGAATGCCGGCCATGGTCATTGGGGCCTGCAGGGCATGCGCGAACGCGCGCAGCGCCTCGGTGCGGAACTGCAGCTGTGGACCCGCACCGGGCTGGGGACCGAAGTCGCGCTGGCGGTCCCCGCCCGGCGCCTGTATCACCGCCGCCCATCGCGTTGGCGCTGGCCCTGGAGTAGAGCAAATCATGACTGAGTCCCCTGCCCCGATCGGCGTGCTGGTGGTCGACGACCACCCGTTGCTGCGTGACGGCCTGGCGGCGCTGCTGGGTGCCCATTCCGACCTGCGCCTGCTCGGCGAAGCCGCCGATGGCGAGGAAGCCATCGCACGCTACCAGCAGCTGCAGCCGGACGTGGTGCTGATGGACCTGCAGATGCCACGCCTGGATGGCGTCGAAGCGATCGTGCGGATCCGCGCGATGGACCCGCGTGCGCGCATCATCGTGCTGACCACCTACCGCGGTGACGTGCGTGCGGTGCGGGCGCTGCAGGCCGGCGCCAGTGCGTACCTGTTGAAGGACATGCTGCGCCACGAGCTGGTCGATACGATCCGCATGGTCGCTGGCGGCCGGCGCGCACCGATTCCCCCGGCGGTGGCGGCCAGCATCGCCGCCCATGTGGTGGAAGACCGGTTGTCGCCGCGCGAGACCGAGGTGCTGCGGCACGTGGCCGGTGGTCTGTCGAACAAGCGCATCGGCGAGCGTATGCAGATTTCCGAGCAGACGGTGAAGGCCCACATGAAGAGCCTGATGGACAAGCTGGGCGTGGGTGATCGCACGCATGCGGTGACCCAGGCGCTGAGGCGCGGCATCATCAGCCTGGACGACAGCGGTCACGATTAGGGGGGTGTTCGGCAGGGCTGCGCCCTGCACCCACGGTAGTGCCGGCCGCTGGCCGGCAACCTCAACAGCAAAAGCAACAGCAAAAGCGTGGAGTCCGTGGGATGGCGGGGCGGTGTCGGAGTGCGGGGACGCTGCAAGTACGTCCCTGTAAGCTTGGCAGCCGCATCCATGCGGCTGACACCCCGCACTCCGACACCGCCCCACCTCTGACAGAACTCCACGGCTGTTGGTAGGTGTCGACCTTGGTCGACACTTCTGTCAGATATCGAAATCAATCTGGGGTCAGATCCGTTCCAACACACCGCAGGAAACTGTCGAAGGCGGGGTGGGTCCGGTTGCGGGGGCGTGAGCGCCATGGATGGCGCGACCGAGCCTCCATGGACGGATTCACGGCGTCTCCCGCAACCGGACCCACCCCGCCTACCTACAGGAACCCCGCCGTTGCCGTTGCTGTTGCCGTTGCTGTTGCTGTTGCTGTTGCCGTTGCTGTTGCTGTTGCTGTTGCTGTTGCCGTTGCTGTTGCCGTTGCTGTTGCCGTTGCTGTTGCCTCCAGCAGGTGCAGGGCTGCAAGCCCTGCCGAACACCACCCCTACTTCAAACGCAGCAGCAGGCTGCCGCCCGCACATACCACCGCCAACCAGGCCACGCCGTGCCACCCCCACTGCGCCAGCGCCAGGCTGCCCAGCGCACCACCGGCAGCCATGCCGATGAACATGCCGGTGAACAGCAACGCATTGAGCCGGCTACGTGCCGGCGGCACCAGGCCATAGACCAGCGTCTGGTGCGCCACCAGCGCCGACTGGAAGCCGAAGTCGAACAGCAGCGCACTCACCACCAGCAGCGGCAGCAGCGCGACGGCCGGCAGCCAGGACTCGGCCAGCAGCAGGCCGAAGCCCAGCAACGCCACCGCGATCGCCAGCCGCGCCACTGCATGACAACCCAAGCGATCGGCGAATCGACCCGCAAATGGTGCGGCCAGTGCACCGGCCGCACCCGCAATACCGAACGCACCCGCCGCCGCACTGCCCAGGCCCAGACGAGCATGCAGCATCAGCGCCAGCGTCGACCAGAACGCACTGAAACCCACCGCCAGCAGCGACTGGCTGGCCACCGCACGGCGCAGCTGCGGCTGCTCGCGCCACAACGCCAACAACGATCCCAACAACGCCGGATAGCGCAGCGTGCTGGTCGGTGCGAAACGCGGCAGCGCACGCGCCATCACCACACCCATCGCCGCCACCGATACTGCAGCCAGCACAAACTGCGTGCGCCAGCCCCACGCTTCAGCCACCACACCGCTGACCACCCGCGACAGCAGGATGCCGAGCAGCAGGCCGGTCATCACCCTGCCGACGATCTGCCCGCGCTGCGCATCCGGTGCCAGCACCGCAGCGGCGGGCACGATGTCCTGCGCCAGCGTGGCCATCAGCCCGACCAGCAGGCTGGCCATCAGCAGGCCCGGCAGGTGCCCGGCCATCGCTGCAGCGCCCAATGCCAGTGCCAGCAATGCAGATTTCAACAGGATCAGGTTGCGACGGTCGAAGCGGTCGCCCAGCGGCGCCAGCAACAGGATGCCCAGTGCATAGCCGAGCTGGGTCAGGGTCGGTACCAGGCCAGCGGCGCGCTCACCCGCGCCGAGGTCCTGGGCGATCAGGCCCAGCATCGGCTGGCTGTAATAGAGCGAGGCGACCGAGAAGCCGGCGCCGGCCGCCATTGCCAGCACCAGCGGGGTGGAGGGTGCAGTCGCGGGTGCGGCGGCAACGGACAGCGAAGGGGTAGACATGGGGGAGTCCGGTGGAAGAAGTGGGCGTATCCTGCCCGCATTCGCCCAACGTCTGTAGTAGGCTGAAATACATATCATTCATACGCCATACGCATGACCGAGCTCACCGCTGGCGCCGATCGCCTGGATCTGCTGCGCACCTTCCTGCGCATCGTCGATGCCGGCAGCCTGTCTGCCGCAGCCGCGCAGCTGGGCACCACCCAGCCAACGGTCAGCCGACGCCTGCAGGCCCTGGAGCGGCAGCTCGGCCTGCGCCTGCTGCTGCGCTCCACCCATGGCCTGCAACTGACCGAGGATGGCCTGCGCTGCCAGCGCCATGCGCAACGCGTGGTCGACGAATGGGAGTCGCTGCAGGCCGAACTGCACGGAGAGCCAGAAACACTGCGCGGCCGCCTGCGGGTGATGGTGCCGCACGCCTTCGGCCAGGCGCAGCTGTTGCCGACCATGCTCGCGTTCCTCGCCCGGCATCCGCAGCTGAGCCTGGAGTGGATCCTTGAAGATCGGCGTCCGGATTTCATCGCGGAAGGCATCGACTGCGCGGTCCGGGTGGGCCCGGTTGACGAACCGCGCATGGTCGCGCTGCCGCTGGCCGAAGTACCGCGCATCGTCGTGGCGGCGCCCTCGCTGGTGGACGCCACGGCAGTCAGTACGCCGGAACAGGCGCAGTCACTGCCGTGGATCTCGCTGGTCACCTACTACCGCGAACGCCTGCTGCTGCATGACGCGCAGGGGCGCGCGCATACTCTTTCGATCAGCCCGCGACTGCTCAGCGACAACCTGTTCGTGGTGCAGCAGGCCGCATGTGCCGGGCTGGGCGCAGCGGTGGTCTCGGCCTGGCTGGTGGCCGACGACCTCGCACAAGGGCGGCTGGTGCAGCTGCTGCCGGACTGGCAGGCACCGCCACTGCCGGTACACGTGGTATTTCCCGCAGCGCGCCAGCAGCCGCCGCGGCTGCGCGCCTTCATCGATGCGATGAAGGCCGCACTACCGCAGCTGCACGGCATGCGGCCAGCGCCGCGCCAGGTCACCGGCCGCCTCATCCACGCATAGCGTGGATTTCGTTCAAGACCACAGGGTCAGAGCCCTTCCCGTTGGAAAGGGATGCGACCCTGTCGATCATTGCGCCTTCGCCGCCTCGGCATTCCACGCCGCAACCTTGGCCTTGGTCTCGGCCAGCATCTTGTCCAGCGCGGCGCGGTCATACACGTTCCCGCGCAGGATCACGCTGTCGATCTTCTCGGTGGCGGCAATGTCCTGCAGAGGATTGGCGGTCAGCAGCACCAGATCGGCAGCCTTGCCCTGCGCAACGCTACCGTAACGGTCCATCTGGCCGAACCAGGCCGGACCGGAACGGGTTGCGGCCGACAGCGCCTGCGGCGCGCTCAGGCCTTCCTTCACGAACAGCTGCAGTTCCTGGTGCAGGGCGATGCCCGGGAAGTTGAACGAATTGAGGAAGCCTGCATCGGTGCCGGCGATGATCGTTACGCCCGCCTCCTGCAGCATCGGCAGCACTGCGGCCACCTGGTGGTACTGCGCGTGGCGCGCTTCGATCTGCGCCGGCGTGGCTTTCGCCGCGCGGTCCACGCGCCACTGGTAGGTCGCACGCAGGCCCGGGCCGATGTAGGCCAGGTACGGATCTTTGGCGTGGTCATCCTGGTCAAGGAAGTCGAGGATGCGGCCACCGTTGAGGGTCGGGGTCACGAATACGCCACGCTTGGCGAAATCACGGTAGGCGTGCATCGCAGTGTCACGGTCGAAGCTGGCGTCGAGGCGGCGGTTGGCTTCGGCACGGTCGATGCGGCCGGCACCGAAGTCGGCGGCGATCTTCGCTTCGTCTTTGCTGCCGGCCTTGAATGCGTAGTCCAGGTGCTCGATCGAAGCCAGACCGGCATCGACCGCCTGCTCCACGGTCAGCGCCATCGGGATGTGGCCCGACGCCTTGAACCCGGCCTTGCGCGCAGCACTGGCCGAGTACAGGAACAGTTCCGGCTTCAGCGTGCTGTCGGTGATCTTCACGAAATCGACCTTGTCGTGCTGCAGGCGGGCGATCGCCTTGTCGGCGTCGGCCTCGCTGCCCACTTCGATCGTGCCCTTCCAGACCGGCTTGATGCCTTCGATCTTCGCGCCGGAACTGAGCAGGCGCGGGCCGAACAGCGTGCCCTTGGCGATCTCGCCGCGCCACTGCAGCACCTGCTCGGGCAGATCGCCGGAACAGTCACGCACGGTGGTGATGCCGTGCGCGATGTACAGCGGCAGCAGCGCCTTGTTCTCTTCGATCAGCGCCGGGCCACCGCCGAAGTGCACGTGCATGTCCCACAGCCCCGGGATCAGGTACTTGCCCTTGGCGTCAATCTGGCGGGCCGCGCTCCACTGGCTGCGCAGCTGCGCGTCCGGGCCGACAGCGACGATGTCCTCGCCACGGATCACCACGCTCTGCCCGGCCAGGGTGCTGGCGTGCTCGACATCGACCACGGTGGCATTGCGGATCAGCAGGTCGGCGCGCTCGGCAGCAGACGCCGACAGCGGCGCTACTGCAAGGAGGATGGCAAGGGACAACGGACGGGAACGGGACATGGACAGCATCCTGGTGGGCACGCCCAGCGTGCGGGTGGAAGGGGTTTGCATTCAGCGCACCGCGCCGTGCTGGCGCAGCAGGGTCTCAATTCCGGTATAGCCGCGCTGGCGCGCGTGTGCCAGCGGCGTTACGCCATCGCCGTCGGCCAGCTCTGGGTCGGCACCGGCCTCCAGCAGCAGCTGCACGATCTGCACGTGGCGCGCACCACCGTCGCCGAGCAGGATCGCTTCCAGCAGCGCGGTCCAGTGCAGGCGGTTGACATGATCGACCGCCACGCCCGCGCGTAGCAGCGTACGCACGGTGGCGACGTGGCCGCGCTCGGCGGCCGGAATCAGCGCGGTGCCACCATAGCGGTTGGTGCTGCGCAGATCGGCGCCATGCGCCAGCGTCATCGCCAGGATCTCGTCCAGGCCACGCGCACCGGCATACAGGTAGGCGCTGTCCTGCAATGCATCCTTGGCGTTGACGTCGGCGCCGGCTTCGATCAGCTCACGCGCGGCATCCACGTTGTCGCCGTGTGTGGCCAGCAGCAGCGCGGTGCGGCCCTGGCCATCGCGCGCCTCCAGCATGGCGCCATCCTCGATCGCCTGCCGCACCGCGTCGGCGTCGCCGCGGCTGGCGGCATCACGCAGGCGGCCATCGACGTCGGCCTTGGACGTTGCGGTGCAGGCCGGGGTGACCATGGCCAGCAGGCACAACAGCAGCACGCGCGCCAACGGCGCAGGCCAGCCAGGGGAACGATGGACGCGCATGGCAGTGTCTCCTCATGTCCGTCGCCACGGAGCGCCGGGCGACGGTAGCAACAGCCGGGCATTGCCGGCCCCTGCCCTGCATGGTAGAAGTCGGCTCGGGTATCCAGAAGTGAAATGTTCAAATGCAAGACAGTGCCAAATCGAATAGAACCCTGTTCGAACTGGACTTGCTGCGGGCGCTGGTGATGGTGGCCGACTGCGGCAGCTTCACCACGGCGGCCACGCGCCTGCATTCGACCCAGTCAACGGTCAGCCAGAAGGTACGCCGGCTGGAGGAACTGGCCGGGCATCGCCTGCTCGAACGCGGCCACCGCGACGTGCACCCCACCGACGCCGGCCACACCCTGCTCGGCTACGCGCGGCGCATGCTCGACCTGAACGAGGAAATGGCACAGGCGCTGGCCGGCGCGACGGTGGAGACCGCCGTCCGCATCGGCGTGCCCGAGGATTTCGTCAACGCGCAGACCACGCGCATGCTGGCTGCCTTCAGCCGTCGCCACCCGCAGGTGAAGCTGGAGATCAGCAGCGGCCTCAGCCGCGACCTGGCGCAGGGTTTCGACCACGGCGAGTTGGACCTGGTGCTGGTCAAGCAGCGCCGCAACAGCCGCCAGGCCGTGCACTGCCGCCGCGAGCCGATGCACTGGATCGACAGCCTGCGCAGCAGCTGCCTGCTGCAGGACCCGTTGCCACTGGTCACCTTCCCACCACGCGGGCTGTACCGCGACGAGATGATCCACGCCGTGGAAGCGCTGGGCCTGCGCTGGCGCATCGCCTTCACCAGCTCGTCGCTGAGCGGTATCCAGGGCGCGGTGGCCGACGGCATCGGCATCAGCCTGCTGCCGCGCCGCGCAGTCAGCCGCGAGCACCGCATCATCGATGGCGAGCGTGAGCTGCCGGTGATCGACAACTACGAAATCGGCCTGCTGCATCGTGCCGACGCCGACGATGCCGTGCGCGCACTGGCCAGCGAGCTGTGGCGCCAGGTGCAGCGCGAACCGGACTGACCGCGGTAGATCCACGTCATGCGTGGATGGATTTCGCGCATCACGCATCGAAACATGGTCAATCCGGCCGCACGGCCGGCAACATCGCCTCGTAGAGTGACTGTTGTTTCCGTGCCCCACGGCGCCTTGTCATGTCCGACGAAATTCCCACCCATTTCGATCCCCTGCCCGCTGCCCTGCAGACGCATCTGCAGCACCAGCGTTCGCTGATCGCCGCGCGCGTGGCCGCCGGCTTTCCGACGTTGCCGGTACAGTGGCCGCTGGCGGCCACCACCCTGCAGCGCGTGGTCGATGCCGAGCTGATCGATCGTGACGACTGCGACGGCTGGGAAGCACTGGGCGTGGCCTTCGGTGACACCCTGGCCCAGCGCGTGCCGGGCCTGGCCTGGATGCAGGTGACCGATGCCTGGGGCATCGACGCGGTGCTGCGCTATGCCGACAGCAGCCTGCAGATCGGCGCCAGCACGCTGCTGCTCAAGCGCGTCGAGCAGGGCGAGATCATCGACATCGCCCATCTGCTGGCGTGGCTTGAGGAATTCGTCGCCACCCGCGCCGACGATTACGCCTGAAAGGTCGCCGAGCATGGCTCGGCACTACAGGGGGTTGCGCGGCCTGGATCTACAGCCAGCGGCCGTCGACCACCACCCTGCGCTCCACCGGCACCCCGGCCACGGCGGCCGGGCCGTGGTCGGCACGCACGGCCACGAAGGTCGCCGGCCGGCCTTCGGCAATACCATGCTGCAGCAGGCCGATCGCCTGCGCGGCGTGGGTGGTGACCATGTCCAGCGCCAGCATCAAGTCGGCATCGGTGTAGAAGCCGGACCGGTAGCCCAGCAACATCGCCCGCTGCAGCAGGTCGCCATTGCCATACGGCCACCAGCAGTCGCGGATGTTGTCGTTGCCGGCGAACACGCGCACGCCGGCATCATGCAGTGCGCGCAGCGGCGGGAACGGATGATCACCCGGCGCGTTGCTCATGATCGCCACACCCGCCGTGGCCAATGCTTCGCCCACCTGAAGCGCGCGCGCCAGCGGCACCTCGCCCAGCGCATAGGCATGGCTGACCGCAACACGCCCCTGCAGGCCGGCGGCCCGGGTACGCGCAGCGATGCGCAGCAACTGCGCCAGACCGGTTTCGCCGGGCTCGTGCAGATGGATGTCCAGCTGCACACCGTAGCGCTCGGCCAGAGCGAACAACAGCGCCAGCTGGCCTTCGGCATCACCATCGAGCGTGGTCGGGTCGATGCCGCCGAGCACTTCCACGCCCGCGGCAAGCGCCTGCTCCAGTACGGTGGCGGTACCCGGACAGGACATCACCCCGGCCTGCGGGAATGCCACCAGCTGGATGCGCATGATGTCGGCGCAGCGCAACGCCGCCTCGCGTACGGCTTCGAGATGGCCAAGCCCGGTGCTGGCGTCGATATCGACATGGCAGCGCATCGCCACCGTACCGAAAGCACTGCATTGGCGGATCAGCGCCTCGGCACGGTCCACCATCGGTGCCGCACCCGCCACCGCCGCCTTCTCCACCGCCAGCCGCTCCCGCAGGCTGTTCACCGGCTGATGCGGGTGCCAATGGTCGCCGACGAAGCTTTTGTCGAGGTGGATGTGGCCGTCGACCAGCCCGGGCAACACCGCGAAGCCCTGCAGGTCGACGCATTCCGCCCCGTCATCCGGCGCGGCCTCGCCATTGAGGCCGCTGATGCGGCCATCACGGATATGAAAATGCAGCGGCGCACCGTTGCGGTCGACACCGCCATGGACGAACTGGAGGGTCATCGGGAACTCCCGGAATGCCAAGACTGCCGCCATCGTGCACCCCGCCGCCACCATCGGCCAACGAAATATCTGGATGGCACACATTCACCAGAACGATGAATACTCCTGCGACAACCGGTCGCAACCACGCCGTGCACACCCCTGAACGGGTAACATGGGCGCCTGTTTCCGTTGTGATGCCGCATGGGCCCGTCCGACCGCCACGATCGTCTCCGCCGCTGGCAGGCCGCGTCCCTGCTTGCCGCCGCCCCGATCGCCAGCCTGTCCGCCACTGATGCAGCGGCCGCTGCGCCGCTGCAGTCGCCTCCGGGCCAGCAGCGCATTGCCCCGGCAGCACTGGTCGAGCGACTGCACCAGCGCGTGCTGTCCGGGCAGAGCGCCACCGCCACGCTGGAACACTGGTGCGCCGAGCATGGCCTGGCCGAACAGGCGCGGGTGCGCGCGGTGCGCATACACGGCCAGGACAAGCCTGCCCCCGCCGACGTGCTGCAGGCGCTGGGCGCGACGCCGGGTACCGAACTGCGCTATCGCCGCGTGCAGCTGGTCTGCGGCAGCCGCGTACTGTCCGAGGCCGACAACTGGTACCTGCCCGGCCACCTCAGCCCGGCCATGAACCAGGTGCTGGACAGCACCGACGAACCGTTCGGCCGCGTGGTCGGCCCGCTCGGTTTCCAGCGCCAGACCCTGACTGACCAGACGTTCTGGCCGCCGCGGGGTGAAGGCGATCACGGCGTGATCCTGGAGGTGCGTGCCTTGTTGCGCGACCGCCAGCAGCAGCCTTTCAGCTACGTCATCGAGTCGTACCTGGTACAGGCGCTGCCGTAGCGCGACGCTACTGACCCGTGATGGCGTTGGCGGCCGGGTCCACCGAGAACACGAAACGCCCACCGTGCTGGTCCCTGCCCCACGTCATCGGTGCCGTGGTCAGGCTGTAGACCGGCCTTGCCTTGTCCATGCCGATCGCCTCGGACCAGGCGCTGAAATCCTCATCGGTGCGGCTGCGGATCTCGCCGACACACAGGCTGTAGCCACACGCAAAAGACACCAGCGTGCCGTCGCTGCCGATGAGCCGGGTCGCGGCCGTCCTGTAGAGCCGGGTCAGGTCCTGCACTTCCGGGTGGCCCGCCGCATCCTGCTCGAACTGGCTGATCGCCTGCGCAAAGGCGTTGTCCGAGCCCAGGATCACGTCGCTCTTTTCCGCCGACAGTGCTCCTTCAGTCAACAGCAAGCGCTCGCCCTCGAGGAAGTGTCCCTCCGGATCCGCAGGCCCTTGCCCGGCCGTCGCACGCGTCGATGCCGTTGGCACGCGCGCTGATCCAGCATCGGTCACTGCGTTGGAAAGAGACGGCACGGGCGCGGCACTGGCCGCCTCCGCAGCATCGTCCACACTGGCCGCCTGCTTGCTGCTGCAACCGGCAATGGCCAGCACGGCAATCACACTCCACACTCTGGCATCCATGCGCATCATCCTCCGGGTATCGCCACAGCATGCCACGCGCGCAGCGGCAGCAACGGTGCACTGCACAAAGAAAAGCCCGGCAATGCCGGGCCTTTCGTTCGCCTGCCGGATCAGCGGAACCGGTAATCCAGCTGCACCCAGTACTGGCGGCCGTACGGGTCGTAATTGCCGACCGGGTAGAACGGCCAGCCGCCTCCGTTCTTGTCCGCCGGCGGGCGGCTGTCGCGCAGGTTGTTGACGATCACGCCCACCGACAGGTTCTCGCCGAACTGGCGGAACACGCTGGCGTTGTACGTCATGTACGGCGCGATGCGGCCACTGCCATCGGTCTTCGGCAGCGAGCCGAAGCGGTTGCCGTACAGCGTGGTGGTCCAGTCACCCTGGTTCCAGGTGATACTGCCGTTGGCCTTGCTGCGCCACTGGTAGTCATCCAGCGAATTGCGGATGTCACGCTCCGGATCATCGGAGAACTGCCGGTATTTGTGCTCCAGCACCACCGTGTAGGCCAGGCGCGTGGTGAAGCGGCCATAACGGCCGGCATCGAAACGCCAGTTGCCCTTCAGGTCCAGGCCACGAACCGATTCGGAGGCGGCGTTGATCGGATTGATCAGCACACGGGTCACCTGGTCCGGCTGCACGGTTGCGTTGGACGGGTTGCGGATCACCCGCGACAGCGCGTCCTGGCACAGCGGTGAACCGATATCGCGCGCTTCGCCGCCCAGCGTGCGGCCCAGGCGGCAATCGGCCTCGTCACGCAGGATGCGGCTGGTATCGAGGCTGGTCACCTCGTTGTCGATGCGGATGTCGTAGTAGTCGGCACTGAAATCCAGGCCAGACAGCGGCGACCAGACCACGCCGAAGCCATAGGACTTGGCCGATTCCGGCTGCAGCTGCGCATTGGCGCGGTTGCTGTAGTCGATCGACAGGCCGTTGTAGTCACAGTTGTCGTACGACTGGCCTGCGGTGCGGCAGCGCCAGTAGTCGGTCATGCCCGGGTTGTAACCGCGCGTCTCCGTCGCGAACACATAGTTCATGTCCGGCGCCCGGAAACTGGTCGCCGCCGTACCACGGATCAGCAGGCTCTCGATCGGACGGAACTCGACGCCAAAGCTCCAGGTCGCCTTGCCGATGTGCTCGCCACCCGCACGGTACTGGTCGTAACGGCCGGCCAGCGTGGTGGTCAGCGACTGCAGCAGCGGCAACTGCAGCTCCACACCTGCGGCGTAGCGGTCACGCTCGCCACCGGCGCCGACGCCTGCACTGGTGTTCCAGAACTCGCCGGTTCCCAGGCGCGGGTCCGGGCGGTTGCGGTAGCCCTGGCTGCCGGCTTCGACCACCGCTGCCAATGCAGCGTCGCCACCGGGCAGCGCGAACAGGCGGCCGTTGACGCTGGCGCTGAAGGTCTGCAGCCATGCCGCATTGCGGCTTTCCTGGTAGTCGGACAGGCCCTCGTATTCGTTCGGGGTCAATGGCTTGAACAGGCGTGCCGGGTCCGGCGCATAGACCTCAACGCCATTGCGTACGCCCAGCTTCGGACCAAGCAGGTATTCGTTGATGCCGGCCAGCAGCACCGGGCGGCGGGTGCGGTTCTCGTAACGCGAGCGGCTGTAGACCGCCTCATAGTCCCAGCCACTGTCACCGATCTGGCCACGTGCGCCGACGTTGAACGACCACGAGTTTTCCAGGAAGCGGTTGGCATTGCGCGGCAGGCCGCCGATTTCCTCCGGCGCGAAGCGGCGGTACCAGCTTTCCAGATTGCCGGTGGTCTGGTTGTAGAAGTAGTTGCGCGCCGAGGTCCAGGTCGGCGCACGCGTGTTGTTGTAGATGCGCGCGCTGCCCACGGCGACATCGGCGAACAGATCGGTGGTCTCGTTGACGTGGAAGGTCAGCAGGCCATAGCCATTGAGGTTGCGCTTCTGGGTCTGCACGGTCCAGTAACTGGCTGCGGCCTCATTGCTGCCGCAGTACCAGCCCTGGCGCGGGTTGTTGGCGCGGAACACGCTCCCGCCATAGATGTCCGACGCTGCGTCGCAGCCGTTGACGCCCGGATCGATGTTGCGGCCGGTGGCAGCATTGCGGCGATAGGCGATCGCGGTCGCCTGCGGCGCCTTGCCGGCCGGGTCATCATCCAGCGAATCCATGAAGTCGCGCTGGCGCGCATGGATCGCCTTGCGCACATCGAACTCGAAGCCGAACAGCGCATCCCAACGCTCGCCGGAACTACCCCCGACCACCTGCGCGCGCTGGTTGTCACCACCGCCCTGCTGGGTGCCACCGGCGCGCACGTTCACGTCCACACCCTCAAAGCGGTCCTTGAGAATGATGTTGACCACACCGGCGATGGCATCGGAGCCATACACCGCCGACGCACCGGCCGCCAGGACCTCGATGCGCTCGATCAGCGCACTGGGAATGTTGGCCAGGTTGACCACGTTCACCGAGCCCTCGTAGGCCAGCGGGTAGTCGGCCTGGCGGCGGCCGTTGACCAGCACCAGCGTGCGGTTCGGGCCCAGCCCGCGCAGGTTGATGGTGTTGGCGGCCGGGGTGAAGGTATTGCCGAAGTCCTCGCCCTGCACGTTGCCGGTGTTCTCGGTCAGCGCGCTCAGCGCATCGAAGGCATTGCGGTAGCCCTGTGCATCGATCTGCTCCCGGCTGATCACCGTCACCGGCGAGGGCCCCTCGACACTGGCGCGCGGAATACGCGAGCCGGTGACCTTCACTTCCTGCAATGTGGTGGGTGCGCTTTCCTGCGCGAAGGCCGGCAGTGAGACCAGCATCAGGGACGACAGTGCGAGCACCAGCGGACGCGGGCGCGGCGCCTTGTGGGAGGCGGACATGGGCTTCCTGGGGAGTTTGGCGGGTGGTGGTACGGGACAGCGGCCTGTGCGGCACATAACGATCCCATAACGAAAGTGTCCTGAATGGGGGGTTTCAACGGAAATGACCAGGCCTGATGGCCTTATGCCTGAACCGAATCAGACCCGCAGTGCCATCCGCCACACTTTTGCAACGTTTTGAATGGTGTGGCGCCGCGGGCACGGCCATCGTCCCGGGGATGATGACCCCGTATCCCACCTCCCCCCTTCCCCCGTTGCGCCCGGTGCTGCGCCGTCACCTGCTGCAGCTGCAGTCCGCACCGGTCACCCTGCGCCCCTTCCAGCGTACCGACCTGCCGCGCTGGCGCCTGTTCGATGACCGCCGTCGGCGCGGCCGCCGTCACCCCGGCGACATCGACGAGGAAGCACGCTTTCTCGCCCACATGCATCGCTCGCGCCTGGAGCAGGACAACGATCAGCTGCTGCTGGGAGTGTTCGACGACGAACACGGCACGGTGCTGGATCAGCTGCATATCCGCCTGCAGTCGCTGCACGCGCGCAGTGCCGAGTTGCTGTCGCTGCAGCACTGGCACCCGCATACCGACGCGGCGCTACGGGCGCTGTGCCCGTTCCTGTTCGAGGATGTCGGCCTGCATCGCCTGTTCGTGATGCTGCCACCGGACTGCAATGACCCGTTCGCCACTGCGCTGCACGCCTTCGGCTTCGAGCAGGAAGGCCTGCTGCGCGACCATCATCTGGACCTGGAGGGCTGGCAGGATCGCCAGCTGCTGGCGCTGACCGCACCGGTCTGGCGAAGCCGCCAGCAGCCCCAGGGTTAGCGGACCCGCTCCAGCGAGTCGCCTGCGCCGGTCAACACCGAGCAGGCGTGGTCCTGCAGCTCTTCAGCGCTGGCCTCGTTGCCGGTGCCGGCGTCCACACGGGTCGCCAGCAGAATGAAGCCCGGGCCGCCCTGCACTGCGTCCCGGCCGGCCACGACCAGGCTCCACTGGCCCACATCATCCACGCCTGCGAGGTCATAGGCCAGCAGATTGAGCGGATTGGCGGTCAGTTCCGCGCCCGGCAGCAGGCGGGCCTGGTACTGATGGCCGCGCAGCAGCACCGGCAACGGTGCCCAGCGGCTGCCCAGGGCGGCAGCATGCGTGTCCAGCGCCTGCAGCACGTCGGCACGCAGGCAATCCACATGGATATGCAACTGGTGCTGTGACCGGCCGTGCGGCGAGTTCAACGCCAGGCTGGCGACGTTGCGCGGCAGCGGTTGCCGCAAGGCCTGTTCGGTGTGGCTGCGCGCCTGCCAGGCTGCAGCGAAGTAGTTCGGTGCACCACGCTGGTACAGGCGGCGTTTCTCGATACCGCTGACCTTGTCCAGCGGCATCAGCAGGAACTGGTAGTCGCCGTGCGCGTCCTTGACCAGCACATCGCGGCGATCCGCGGCCGTCTCCACGCGCAGGCAATCGCCGCGTGGACCTTCGGCGCCCCGGCAGTCACGTTCGATCAATCGCCATAACGCGTCGGAATGGGCCGGCGGCGGCGCGCTGGCACAGGCGGACAACAACAGCAGGGACGGCAGCAGGAAGGGGCGAAAGGACACGGAAACGACTCACGGAGCAGGCACGGCAGACAGCGCCGTGCTGCATTCTAGCCAGTGCGAAGCTGCAATCAGTAGGTGCCGAACGGCACTTCAACCACGATCGGCGCCTCGCCCTCACCCGCCTGCAGGCTGTAGCGATCCAGCGCGCCGTCGTCATCGGCGTGCGGCTGGCGCTGGAAATGCAGCCGGTAGCGGGTGTCCCCCAGGCGCACGGCGCTGCCGTCCGCATCCAGCGCGGCACCTTCCGGAATCAGCAGCCCACCCAGGTCGCTGTAGGCGCCAGGTACATCGGCGAAGCTGTAGTCGGCCAGCTCGTCCACCCGCTGCATCGCATAGACGTGCGGCACATAGGGACGTGCGGGGCTGCGGCCATTGCTCAGGTCGGTCACCCAGGCCTGCGGCAGGTGGTACTGCTCGCGCAGCGCGGCCACGCCCAGCGAGGGGCTGGCCACCTGCAGGCAGCACACCGCGCGCTTGCCCTCACGGTCGAGGATGGCGAAACGGTCACCGCGGGTGGCCGCCTGCGGCAGCATGGCAAACGCCAGATTGCGCTGCGCAGGCGCGTAGCCCGCTTCAGTCTGCAGGTTGCGCCAGGCGCCGAATACCGGGGATTCGACCGGCGCGGCTTCCGGATCGGCAGCGGAGGCGGCAAACGCCACGCCCAGCAACGACAACGCCAGCGCCGTCATCGTCTTGTCCTTGCCGCGGAAACTGCCTGCCGTCATACCGTATCCAACATCTGCGCCGGAAAGGCCCGGCCTGCCCGCTGGCGTACTGCCAGCCATTCCTCCCACTATGCAATGACCACGCTGTGCCGGCAATGACCGGGGCGCTGACGCCGTTCGCACGCTCGGTGCTATCGTTCCCGCCATCTTCCCCTGCGCAGGAGCGCTCGCATGTCCGCATTCCGTCTGTCCCTGTTGCTGCCGGCCTCTGCCCTGCTGCTGTCGGCCTGCGTCAGCACCCCTGGCCCGGAAGTCAAAGGCAGCGGCCGTTGTGACGCCAGCCAGCTGGGCTGGGCGATCGGCCAGCCGGCCAATGAGCCCAACATCCGCCGCCTATCCCGCGAGAGTGGTGCCGGCCTGGTCAACCCGATCGGCCCCAGCACCATCACCACCAAGGACATCCGCCAGGACCGCCTGCGCGTGTTCGTGGACAAGGACAACATCATCACCGCCACCCGCTGCGAGTAAGCGCCGCCTCAGTTTTTGTAGAGCCGAGCCCACGCTCGGCTGCTCTGCGGTCGGGCCACGCGAGAACCCGAGTAGAGCGTGGCTCGACTCTACACTTCAGGGTTCGGTATAGCCGGCGCAGTCCGGCAGCGCCTGGTCCGGGTGGAACATGCCCCCGCGGAAGTGGAACAACCGCGTATAGGTGCACGCCGGATCCTGCTCGGTGCGCAGGTCCTTCTTCTTCAGCGGCCCCTTGGCCAGCGAATCCTCGAAGCGCGAAACACCAGCCGGGAACCGGGTCGCCACCGTCTGGTAGCGCAGCACCGGCATGCCCTCGGCAGCCGTATCCAGCGCCAGCTTCGCCGAGAAGCCGTACTCGTCGTGGCAGGCGCCTGCGCGCTGCTTGCTGTCCTGTTCGCTGAAACAGGCGCGGATCATCGCGTTACCCCGCCATGGCAGGGTCAGCACATCATCGTCCACCTGGATGTCGTCCTGCAGGTGGCGCACGCGTGCCAACTGCAGCGTGGACGCGTCGGCACCTCCACCGGAGTACATGGTGCTGAACGTGACGATGCCGCCCACCAGCACATTCTGGCGGGTGCGCTGCTGCGGGTCGGTCACTGTTTCATCGCTGCCCACGCCCGGGGCCAGGCGCACGATCCACGGCCACAGCGACAGCTCGCTTTCCTGCGACACGTCGATGCTGACGTGGTAGGTGTGTGGCTTGCCCTGGCCCGGCCCCTTCTCAAGCACTTCCAGCACGGTCGGCCGGTCACCCTCCTCGGCGACCGGCTGCACGCGCACGCACCAGTTGCCGTCCCGCGTGCAGTCATAAAGCCCCGACGGTCCAGTCTCACTCGCGATCAGCACCTGCCCCAATGGCTCCATCACATTACCGGCGGCATCGCGCTGCTGCGGTAGGATCGAGTCCTGGGCCAGCACCAGCACCGGGGTAGCCAGCAATGCAGCGAACAGGGTGGCAAGGGCGGTAGCGGTGGGCATGGAAGGCTCCTGCGGCTGGGCTTCCGATGGTAACCGTTGCCCGGGCGGCGGCGAGCCTGCTCGACATTGACTTTGTAGAGTCGAGCCATGCTCGACTGCTGTCTGTCGGGAAGAGCAGCCGAGCATAGGCTCGGCTCTACAGTAAAGCCACGTTGTATCCGTCAATGCCCACTACAGTCGCAGCCACCCCACCCCTTCGCCTTCGACGTCTGTCCGATACCGGGATTGAACGTATTGCTCGGGTCCAGCTGCCTGTAGAACCCGGCCAGCGCCGGCTTGGCCGGATACAGGTGGCCGACATTGTGCTCGGCCGGATACTCGGCGCCCCGCTGGTCCAGCAATGCCCACATCGCATGCTCGATCGCCATCGGGTCTTCACCCTTGCGCGCGATGTAGTCCTGGTGGAACACGTGGCACAGGAAGTGCCCGTAATACAGCTTGTGCAGCAGGCGGCCATCGATATCCGCCGGTAGCTGCTCGAACCAGTCGGCATCGTCACGTCGCAGCGCGATGTCCAGCGCGACGATGTCCTGCACCTGGTCGCGATGCACTTCGCGGTAACGCACTGCGGCACCGGCCACGGCAAAGCGATGCAGGAACGCCTTGCGTCCCTCCTCTTCCGTGCAGTGGAAATAGCCGCCTTCGTGGCCAGCGAAGAAGTCGCGCAGCCAGGCTTCGGTTTGCGCTGCGTCCTGTGCGGACACCTTCAGCAACAGGTGATGCTCATAGCGCTGGCGGAACTCGCCCATGCGCTTGGGCAGGTGCGAGGGCAGAAGGCCGGTCAGCACCTGCATCACACGGTCGGTCACGCCGCGCAGGCCCAATCGCTCGAACCAGCCATCGACACGGCTCTTCAACGCGAACGCGGCGGGCACGCGGGAAGTGCCAAGGCGGTCGATCAGCAGGAAGCTGTCCTTGCCGTAGCGCTCGCCGATGTCATACGCATCACGGTGGATGTACTCACCGGCAATCGGCAGCCGCTCGAAGCCGGTCAGCAGCTGGCGACGGATCGCGGTCAGGCTGCCGGTGCGGTTGCTGCCGATGTAGAAGACCTCGGCGGCCTCCTTCTCGAAGGTGTCCAGGCGCACCGCGAACACCGCCAGCTTGCCGGCCGAACCCGCGGCTTCGTAGTGGCGGCTGGGATCGGCGTTGAAACGTGCCGGGGTATCGGCATCGACCTTGCGTACTTCCTCGGCATAGCGTGGATCGGAAGCCGCACGGCCGTCGCCATTGCCGACATCCGCCGCGCAGTAGTCGCCCACCTGCAGACGCTGCAGGATCTGCTCGGGCGTATCACCCAGCGCGATGCCCAGATGGTTGACCAGCTGCAGCTGGCCCTGCGCATCGACCTGCGCATACAGCGCCAGCTCGGTGTAGGCCGGGCCACGACGCACCAGCGCGCCGCCGGAGTTGTTGCAGATGCCACCCAGCACCGAGGCGCCGATGCAGGACGAGCCGATCACCGAATGCGGCTCGCGTCCCAGTGGTGCCAGTGTCTGCTCCAGGCGGTCCAGCGTGGCGCCCGGCAGACACAGCACCTGGCGGCCTTCGTTCAACTGCTGGATGCCGGTCAGGCGCAGCGTGCTGACCAGCACGATCGGCCGCCCGTAGTCGTTGCCATCCGGGGTCGAGCCGCCGGTCAGGCCGGTATTGGCCGCCTGCAGGATGATCGCCGCCCCACCCTGCACTGCGGCCTGCAGCACGTGCCACAGTTCCAGCAGCGTACCCGGGCGCACCACCGCCAGCACCGGGCCGTCGCCGAAACGATAGCCACGGCGGAAGCGGCGCGTGGCCTTGTCGCCGGTCAGTACATGGCGGCTGCCGACTGCGTCGCGCAACTGCGCCAGCACGGCATCGTGGCCACTCATGGCAGGCTGACCAGCGAATCGCGGCCGATGTCGGCGATGCGACGCGCGCCGGTCAGTGTCATCGCCACGCGCATTTCCTTGGCGATCAGGTCCAGCAGGTTGGCCACGCCGGCCTCGCCCTGCGCGGCCAGTGCATAGACGAAGGCACGGCCAAGCAGCACGGTATCTGCACCCAGTGCCAGCATGCGCACCACGTCCAGGCCGGTGCGGATGCCCGAATCGGCGAGGATCTTCAGGTCGCCCTGCACCGCATCGGCGATGGCCGGCAATGCGCGGGCTGTGGACAGCACGCCATCGAGCTGGCGACCGCCGTGGTTGGAGACCACGATGCCATCGGCACCGAACTTCACCGCATCACGCGCGTCGTCCGGGTCGAGGATGCCCTTGATCACCATCGGCCCCTTCCAGAACTCGCGGATCCATTCCAGGTCCTTCCATGAAATGGACGGATCGAAGTTGCTGCCCAGCCAGCCGATGTAGTCCTCCAGCCCGGTCGGGTTGCCGCGGTAGGTGGAGATGTTGCCCAGGTCATGCGGGCGCCCGAACAGGCCCACGTCCCACGCCCAGTGCGGATGGGTGATGGCCTGGCCGATGCGGCGCAGCGAGGCGTTCGGGCCACTCATGCCGGAGTGCGCGTCACGATAGCGCGCGCCCGGCACCGGCATGTCCACGGTGAACACCAGGGTGGTCACGCCTGCCGCCTGCGCCCGCTCCAGCGCGTTGCGCATGAAGCCACGGTCGCGCAGCACATACAACTGGAACCACATCGGCCGCTGGATGGCCGGTGCCACTTCCTCGATCGGGCACACCGACACCGTGGACAGGGTAAACGGGATGCCCCGGCTGTCGGCCGCGCGCGCCGCCTGTACTTCACCGCGCCGCGCGTACATGCCGGTCAGCCCGACCGGCGCCAGCGCCACCGGCATCGCCAGTTTTTCGCCGAACAGCTCGGTTTCCAGGCTCAGGTCGGACATGTTGCGCAGGATGCGCTGGCGCAGCGCGATGTCGGACAGGTCGGAAACGTTGCGCTTCAGCGTGTGCTCGGCATACGCGCCGCCATCGATGTAGTGGAACAGGAACGGCGGCAGCCGGCGTTGCGCTGCGGCACGGTAATCGGTGGAGGCGGAGATGATCATGGGGTCAACCGTGTGGGGAAGGCAGGCGCGAGGCCCGCGCACGCCGGGCTTCGTTGTCATCGAGGGTGCGCAGCGTGGTGTGCACGAACTCGAGGTGGGCATGCGCGGCGGCGCGCGCGCGTTCCGGGTCGCCGGCCAGCACCGCATCCATCATCTCGCGGTGCTGGTCGGACAGCGGCGAGAAGGTCCTCGCCGAGGTGTAGAGCTTCTCGCGGCTCTGCGAGATGTTGGTCTGCAGCAGCTCGAACAGGCCGCGCATCACCTGCAGCAGCACCAGGTTGTGCGAGGCCTCGGCGATGGACAGGTGGAAGGCCGCGTCGGCCTCGGCCTCGCCGGTGGGGTCGTCCTTGCCGTGCGCATCCATCATGGTCTGGAACGCCTGCGCGATGCGCGCGCGGTCCTCGTCGGTGGCGCGCAATGCAGCATGCCAGGCGGTGGCGCCTTCCAGTGCGTGGCGGATCTCCAGCACGTCGAAGCGGTATTCCGGGTCGCCCTGGAACAGCGGCAGGTACGGCGCCAGCGGTTCATCCAGCGCCTGCCGCGCGCGCGCCGCCGGTTCGGCCACGTAGGTGCCGCCACCGACGCGTGCGGTCAGCAGGCCCTGGCTGGCCAGCTGCGCAATGGCCTCGCGCAACGCCGTGCGCGAGACCCCCAGCTGCACCGCGAGGGTGCGCTCTGCCGGCAGCCGGTCACCCGGCTGCAGCCGTTGTTCCTGCACCAGGCCGCGCAGCTGCGCCGCCACCTTGTCCGAAATACGTTGCGTGCTCATGGCGCCATTGTGGCCCGAAGCGCGCAGCGGGTGGTCGGCCAACCGTGCATGGCTCAGGGAATCATCCAGGTCAGCCAGTAGGCCTGGGCCAGGGTGATCAGGCCGACCATCGTGGTGAAGATCAGGCTGTGCTTGACCGTGAAACGGAACAGATCCGATTCCTTGCCGGCCAGGCCGACCGCTGCGCAGGCAATGGCGATCGACTGCGGCGAGATCATCTTGCCGGTGACACCGCCGGTGGTGTTGGCCGCCACCAGCAGCACGTCGGACACGCCGATCTGCTGTGCGGTGGTGGCCTGCAGCGCCGAGAACAGCGCATTGGACGAGGTATCCGAACCGGTCAGGAACACGCCCAGCCAGCCCAGGAACGGCGAGAAGAACGGGAACGCGTCGCCGGTGTGCGCCAATGCCAGCGCCAGCGTTGCCGACAGGCCCGAGTAGTTGGCGATGAAGGCGAAGGCCAGCACCATGCCGATCGAGTAGATCGGCATGCGCAGCTCACGCACGGTTTCGCCGAAGGTGTGCAGCGCCGACCGCGCCGGCATGCGCAACGCGATGATCGCGATCACCGCAGCGAGGATGATCGAGGTACCGGTGGCTGAGAACCAGTCGAACTTGTAGACGGCTTCGTAGCTCAACGGTGCATCCACGATCGGCGGCATCTTCTGCACCATCTGGTCCAGGCCGGGCACCGGAATCTTCAGCACCCAGCTTTCCAGCGGGCCGCCCGCCGCGAACAGCAACTTGAACGGCTTGATGCTCCACAGCGTGACCATCGCAGTGAGGATCAGGAACGGTGACCACGCCTTGGCGATCTGGCCGACGCTGTAGCGCGGCGCCTCCAGTGCCTGTGCGGCCGCCTCGGCGCTGGTTTCGGTATCGAAGCGGAAGATCCGCACCGGCTTCCAGCGGCGCAGGAACAGGGTCAGGCACACCAGCGACGCCAGCGACGCGGTGATGTCCGGCAGTTCCGGGCCGATGAAGTTGGAGGTCAGGTACTGCGCGATGGCGAACGAGCCACCCGCGACCAGCACCGCCGGCCAGGTTTCCTTGATGCCACGCCAGCCATCCATGATCGCCATGATCCAGAACAGCACGATGATGGTCAGGAACGGCAGCTGGCGGCCGGCCATCTGGCCGATCTCGAATGCGTCCAGGCCGGTGACCTGCCCGGCCACGATGATCGGAATGCCCATTGCACCGAACGCCACCGGCGCGGTGTTGACGATCAGGCACAGGCCAGCGGCATACAGCGGCTTGAAGCCCAGCCCGACCAGCAGTGCCGCGGTGATCGCCACCGGCGCACCGAAACCGGCCGCGCCCTCCAGGAAGGCACCGAAGGCGAAGCCGACCATCAGCATCTGCAGGCGCTGATCCTCGGTGACCGAGAGGATCGAGGCGCGGATGATGTCGAACTGCCCGGTCTTGACCGAGACCTTGTAGAGGAATACGGCACCGATGATGATCCAGGCGATCGGCCACAGGCCATAGACGAAGCCGAAGCCGGCCGCGCCCAGCGCCTGGCTCAGCGGCATGCGGTAGAACAGCAGGGCCACGCCGAGTGCGATGGCCACGGTGATCGTGCCGGCCAGCCAGCCCTTCATGCGCAGCACGGCCAGGGCAATGAAGAAGAACGCGATCGGCAGCAGCGCGATCAGGCTGGACAACCACAGGTTGCCGGCGGGGTCGTACAGGTGTTGCCAGGGCTGCATGAAGACTCTCGACTGGATGCGGAAGGTACCCCACCGCAGGCGGTGGATCGCCGGGGCTGTCGATTATTGGTCGTACCAATAAAGATTTCGATCAGACCACTTGCAGCGGATTTAACCGCCACTCCGACGAAGATCCTATTAGACCATAGCGCTAGATGTCATATTGGTCCGACCATTAAGGCCGCCATGGTAGTGCCGGCCGCTGGCCGGCAATTCGAGATTCCTTACGAGATCCGTTTCTCCAACCGCCGCATCACCGCCAGCACCAGCACGCACAGCACGCTGACGCCGATCGCAATCACGTATTTACCGATGCCCACGGCGATGCCGATGGCCGCCGCCATGATCAGCGAGCTTGCGGTAGTCAATCCGCTGACCTGGTCCTCGCGTGACCCACGCAGGATGGTGCCGGCGGCAACGAAGCCAACACAGGCCACCACCGCTTCGATCAGACGGACCGGGTCGACCTGCAGCAGGTCGCGATAGCGCTCCTGCTGGAAATGCTCAGCCACCGAGTCGCCGAGGCCGACAATCAGTGCGGCGGCACCGGCGATCAGCATGTGCGTGCGCAGGCCGGCTGCGTGCTTGCCCATCTCGCGCTCGACGCCGAGCACGCCGCCGAACAACATGGCTGCGGCCACGCGCAGCAGGATCGAGACATCCTGGGTGAGTTCCATGGGAGAGGCTCCGGGATTTTCCCGGAGCGTCGCGCGGCAGCCGTGGCACAACGGTGAAGGCCGCACCACAGCCCGTTCACCCGGCAGCGCCGGGCTTTGCCCGGCATCACCGTTGCCTGCGATTACCGCATCATTGCGCCAGATAGCCACCATCGATGGCGTAGTACGCGCCGGTCGCGAACGAGGCATCGTCGCTGGCCAGCCAGGCCACCAGCGCCGCCACTTCCTCGGCCGTGCCCAGCCGCTTCAATGCATGGCGGCCTTCCAGCGTGGCGCGCACCTTCGGGTCCATCTTCTCCAGCAGCGGTGTGCTGATGAAGCCCGGGCCGACCGCGTTGACACGGATGCCGTCGGCCGCATGTTCCCAGGCGGCGGTCTGGGTCAGCCCAACCACGCCGTGCTTGGCCGCCACGTACGCAGTGGAACCGGCATAGCCCACCTGGCCCAGGATCGAGGCCATGTTGATGATGCTGCCGCCGGTTCCAGCGGCTCGCATCGCCTGGATCTGCGCACGCTGGCACAGGAACACGCTGGTGAGGTTGACGTCGATAACCCGCTGCCAGCCATCGATCGGATAGTCACCGCTGCTGGCAGCCGGCCCGCCGATACCGGCGTTGTTGACCGCCACATGCAGGCCGTCGAGTTCCTTGATCGTGCGCTGCACTGCCGTCTCCACCGCAGCGTCGTCGGTGACGTCCAGCGCGATGCCGATGGCCTGTGCACCAGCATCCCGCAACTGCGCCACGGTGGCATCGACCGCATCCTGCTTCAGATCCCAGACCGAGATCCGCGCGCCGGACGCCGCCAGGGTCTGCGCCACGGCCAGGCCTATACCGGACACGCCGCCGGTCACGATCGCGGCCTTGCCGGTGAGCTGGTAGTCAATCATCTGCGTTCTCCATCAGTGGGGGTATTGAAGTGGCCTGCAACAGGCAACCGCCCCACCCTACGCGCGCGCCCGTGATGATCTGGCTGACATCGCGTCCACGGGTGATCGTTCCAGCCATGAAACCTCAACTCAAGTTGATGTATGGAATTGCGTACGGATATGCATGCAAAACGCTGGCGTATGTTCGGCGGCATTTTCACTTTGGCCGTAATCGTCAATCGTTTTGACCATATTGAAATCAAAAGCGCGAGAATCGAGGCGACAATGGGAAACGTTTCCAGTTTCTCCGACACATTCAATTCAACCTGGTGTTCCCCCACCATCCAGAGTGCCCATGCCACTGCTTCCCGGCATGTCTCACGGGTAACGACCGGATCTGCATCTGCGTTGCAGAGCGCGTGGGCGAGGTAATGCCAGCGTCCACCTCCAAAGCACGTGCCGAGCGATGTCCCGATATTTCACTTTTGCTGATTACCGCCGTTTCGGCCACCGCCATGGCTTCGATTACCGCGCCGACCCGGAACACCTGCGCGACGACCAGTGGGCCGGCCATGGCGAGGTCAACGAGCAGTTCCTGCGCGGCGGCATGAGCCTGATCGCCTCCGACGTTCATAATCGCTTTCCTTATGTGGCGACCGCCCATCAGAGTCCCGGCCTGGCCATCCGCGTGATGCTGCAGGGCCAGGTCGATGTGCGCATTCCGCGACGCGCTGGTTTCACCCTGCGCGCTGGCACGGCGATGACCGCGCACCACCGCGAACAGGTCGAGATGACGGGTGCGCATCCCGGCGAAACGCGCATGCGCGGCGTCAGCGTGATGGTGCCCGGCCAGATCGATCCGGACCTGTTCCATCTGCCGCAGCTGGAAACCGCGCTCAACACCCACCTGGAATGCCGCCACTGGGCCATTCCGCATACCCTGCTGCCAGTGCTGGGCCAGCTGTTCGACAGCCCATGGGAGGACGGCATCGACGCCTTGTGGCGCGAAGGCGTCGCACTGCAGCTGCTGGCCGTTGGCCTGAAGGCCGAGGATCTGCAGACCGACCATGTACGAACGCTGCGCGCGGGCCAGCGCGAGCGGCTGGAGCGTGTGCGCGCCTACCTGCACGACGATCCCAGCCATGCCCACAGTCTGATCGAACTGGCCCAGTTGGCCTGCATGAGCCCGAGCTCGCTGCGCCGTCATTTCGCCCAGCAGTACGGCTGCTCGGTATTCGACTACCTGCACGAGCAGCGCATGCGCCACGCCGAACAGGGACTGCGCGAAGACGGATGGACGGTTGAGCAGGCAGCCGCCGCCAGTGGTTACCGCCACCCCAGCAACTTCGCCGCTGCATTCCGCAAACGTTTCGGCCTGGTACCCAGCCGCTGGCGCACGGGCCCCTCGAAGGTGGGCTGAAGGCTGGTGCCCTGATAGGTGTCGACCTTGGTCAATCGGCATGCCATGGCCCAGCCCTGGCAGGTGTCGACCTTGGTCGACACGCTCCCGTGCCATCGCGGAGGCCGGCCAGCGGCCGGCGCTACCGACACCGCACATCCCTGGGTAGCGCCGGGCCATGCCCGGCGTCACCTTGGGGGCCTCAATACACCGGCAGATCGATGTAGCTGGCCTGCGCGGCGCTGTGCCAGACCCGCTGCGTAGCCTTCTGGTAATCGCCCGGCTTGGCCAGGTAGATGTTCGGCACGTAGGTCTGCGGATTGCGGTCATACAACGGGAACAGGCTGGACTGCACCTGCACCATCACCCGGTGCCCCTTCTGGAAGGTGTGGTTGGCGTTGGGCAGATCGAAGCGGTACGGCAGCACCTGGTTCGCCGCCAGCGGCTTCGGATCGCTGAAGCTCTCACGGTAGCGGCCACGGAAGATCGCCAGCGACACCGGCAACTCGTAGCCACCCATTTCCGGCGTAGACGCTTCCTGGTCCGGATATACGTCGATCAGCTTCACCACCCAGTCGCTGTCGGTGCCGCTGGTCGATGCCTGCAGATGCACAACCGGCGCGCCGCCGATGCGCAACGGCGCGGTCAGCGGTTCGGTGATGAAGGTCAGCACGTCCGGGCGACCATCGACAAAGCGCTGGTCCTTGACCAGCCAGGTGGTCCACATGTCGCGGTCACCGAAACGTACCGGGCGCGGCACGAACGGCACCGGCTTGGCCGGGTCGGACACGTATTCCTCGAAGTCGCCTTCGCCCGCCGCCGGCGCCTGGAATGCCAGTTTGCCACCGGCGCGCAGGTACAGCGGCTTGCTGCTGGCGGCACAGCCCTTGTCACAGCTGCGCGGCCAGCCCTTCAGGCGGTCCCAGTGGTTTTCGCCGGTGTTGTAGATCAGCACCGGCGGTGTATCGGCCTTCGGCGCACCGTCCACCAGGTACTGGTCGAAGAACGGCTTGAGCACATCGCGGCGGAACTGCAGCGCGGTATCGCCATCGAACTTCAGCGCACCCAGTTCGCTGCCGCTGTAGTTCACCTGGCTGTGCCGCCACGGGCCCATCACCAGGTAGTTGCGGTTGTTGCCACTGTCGCGCCCTTCCATCGCCTGGTAGGCGTGGTTGGCGCCCCACATGTCCTCCTGGTCCCACAGGCCCTGCAGCCACATGGTCGGCACCTTCAGCGGTGTTTTCGCCATCACCGCGTCCAGCGCCTGGCCCTGCCAGAAGCCGTCATAGGCCGGATGCTCGACCAGCTTCTTCCACCAGGTCAGCTGGTCCACGCCGGTGAAGCGCGCGTAGTCACCGGCCGAACCGATGCGCAGGAAGGTGCTGTAGTCGTCGTAGCCAAGGCTGGGCAACGGCGTGCCTTTGCCGCGCTTCTCGGTCTGCATCGCGAAATAGTTGAAGTTGACCTGGCGGAACGCACCGTAATTGAGCCAGTCGTCGCCCATCCAGCCATCGACCATCGGGCTCTGCGGCGCAGCCACCTTCAGTGCCGGATGCGGGTCGGTCAGCGCCATCACCACGGTGAAGCCCTCGTACGACGAGCCAAGCATGCCGACCTTGCCATTGCTCTCCGGCACATTCTTGACCAGCCAGTCGATGGTGTCCCAGGCATCGGTGGAGTGGTCCACCCTGGTGTTGTTCAACGGCCCGCGCAGCGGCCGGGTCATCACGTAATCGCCTTCGGAGCCGTACTTGCCACGGATATCCTGGAACACGCGGATGTAACCGCCGTCGACGAACACCTCGTCGCCCTGCGGCAGCAGGTCGCGCATGCGCGGTGAATCACTGCGGCTGGCGCGGCCAGCGGCATCGTAAGGAGTGCGGGTCAGCAGGATCGGGGCGTTGCGGGCGCCCTTGGGCACCACGATCACCGTATACAGCTTGGTGCCGTCACGCATCGGCACCATCGCCACGCGCTTGTCGTAGTCACGACCGACATCGGGGGCAACGAAGGACTTGCCGCTGATGTCCGGGGTCATCGGCGGGGTATCGGCGGCCAGCACGGTGCTGGACAGGCAAAGGGCAATGGCTACAGCGACGGCACGCACACGCATGGACAACCCCTCCCGGCAGGAAAGCCTCAAGCCTACTCCTGCCCCGAGCCGTGAAGTGTGTGCGGGCTTTGCATTCTGCGGTGGATGCAGGCAGGACTGATGGCACATGTGCTGCCCGACGGGCACGCGTCCATCTGGCCGTTGTAGAGCCGAGCCCACGCTCGGCTGGGGCCACCGCAACCTCCCCGAAGAGCAGCCGAGCCTGGGCTCGGCTCTACAACATCAGGCTGCCGTTACTTCATGCAACGCCAGCCAACGCCAACGGCCGTCTTCCTGCCGCAGCACGGCCAGTGCTTCACGCCAGGCCATCCCACCTTCAGCAACGCCCTGCCCTTCACGGTAGCGCAGCATCGCCAACGGTGCCGGCACCGCAATGAACTGCAGGGCATCGATTTCGATACGCAAGCCCGGGCGGGCACCATGGCCGCCAGCGAACATGCTGGCCAGGGCTTCGCGGTCCAGACGCTGCCCAGCAATACCGACCATGCTGAAGTCGGTGCAGAAATGATCCATCAGCGCATCCAGCGTACTGGCGGCTGCTTCCGCACGGAACCAGGCCTGCAGCTTGGCGATCAGATCATGGAACTCGTTCTCTGCGGTCATCGTCATTGCATTGTCTCGGGTTGGGAAAGAGAGATCGATTGCGGCCGACGCAGCAATACCATCGGCAGCAGAGTCAGTACGGCGGCCAGCCCCAGCGCCACGCGCGTGGCGTTTGCCGGCAGCCATTGCATGGCCAATGCCAGCAGCAGCGCAATGGCGGCGGTACCGAGGCAGAAGCTGAGCTGACGGTTGAGGTTCCAGAGGGCACTGGCATCGCCCAGCGCCTCGCCCTCCACGCCGTGGAAGGCCAGCGTCTGCGCCGTGCTGCTGCACAGGCTGCCGCCCGCCCCCATCAGCGCGAACAACAGCGCGGCCAACGCGAAGGCCGGCTGCGGCAGCAGCGCCATCAACAGCAGGCCGCTGGCCTGCAGCAGCATGCCCGTACGCAGTACCGTGGCCGGGCCGAAGCGAGCCAGCAGGCGCTTGCTGGCCGTGATCGCAATGGCCGAGGCAAACGCCCACGGCAGCATCAGCGCGCCGATGCGCGCAGCACTGTAGCCGGCCTGGTGCAGCTGCAGGGTACTGACCAGCTGGCTACCGATGAACACACCGGGCACTGCCAGGTAGACCAGCATCGCCAGCCGCAGCCCACGATGCGACAGCAACGACCAGCGCAGGAGGGGCTGCGCCTGCCGACGCGCATGCCGCAGGTGGGCCACCGCCAGCAGCAGTGCGACCAGCAGCAACACGGCACCTGCGCCGCGGTGTCCGGACTCACCCAGCCAGGTCAGCGCCAGCAGCAGCGCGCCCAGCGCCAGCATCGCGGTGGACAGCGCATAGGCCTGCAGGCGCGGTGCACTGCGCGCGCCATCGGCCGGCATCCATGCCAGCACCAGCCCGATCGCCACCACCGCCAAGGGCAGGCTGGCCCAGAGCACGCCGCGCCAGGACAACCACTGCACCAGCAACCCGCCCAACGCGGGCGCCAGTGCCGGTACCAGCAACGCCACCAGCAGGATGCGCCGGGTCAGTGCACCTCGCTGATCCGCCGTGCATTGCCGGTAGGCCGCCGCCTGCGCCACTGGAATCAGCAGGCCACCGGCCAGCCCCTGCAGCAGGCGCCAGCCCAGCAGCCAGCCGATACCCGGTGCAGCGCCGGCCAGCACAGCGGCAGCCGCGAACAACAGCAACGCCACCAGCAGCAGGCGACGCTCGCCGCAGCGCGCAGCCAGCCAGGGCGCCAGCGGAATCACCACGCTCAAGCCCAGCATGTAGGCCGTGCCGACCCAGGCCAGGGTGCTGACGTCAGCGTGCAGTTCCGCCGCCAATGCCGGATAGGCCACCGTGGCGATGAACATGTTGACCAGATCCAGGGCGAACACCAGCAGGAAGATCGCCTCATGGCGCAGGCGGGGGGACGGCATCGGCGGCGCTCCAGCAGAGAAGCGGCCAGCATGCCGTACGGGCCTTGTTGTAAAAACACGACGACAGCTGCAACACTGTCAAATCTGTTTTGACAATGGACCGCCATGGTCAGCCTCGATCGCTTCGATATCTTCCGCGCCGTGGTCGAGGCCGGCAGCCTGACCGCCGCCGCCGACCGGCTCGGCCTGAGCCGCGCGGTGGTCAGCTTCAACCTGAAGCGGCTGGAACAAGAGCTGGGCGTGACCCTGCTGCTGCGCAGTACCCGGCACCTGGCCCTGACCGAGGCCGGCGAGCAGTTCCTGCAGCACTGCGTGCAGGCGCTGGACGCCGCCCAGGCGGCGATCGATGCCGCGCGCCGCGACCAGCACCAGCTGCAGGGCGTACTGCGCCTGACCACCACGCCGGAGTACGCCCAGCTACGCTTGATTCCTGCGTTGGAGGCGTTCCGTGCGCGGCACCCGGCCCTGCAGCTGCACCTGTCGACCTCACCGGCACCGGCCGACCTGATTCCCGAACGCTTCGACCTGGCGATCCGCCTCGGCCGCCTGCCGGACTCTGGACTGCATGCCAGCGAACTGGAACGCCATCCACTGTGCGCGGTGGCGGCTCCCTCCCTGCTGGCACGCCTGGCCTCTGCCGATGCTGCCGATGACCCCGTGCAGCTGGGTTCCCTGCCCCGCCTGGGCTACCCGCGTCTGGCCGATGTGCCGGTGGTGGCACCGGATGGCAGCGACGCCCTGTTTGCCACCAACCCGGGCAATGCGGTCGTGCGCGTAGATGGCGCCAGCAGCCTGCGCACCTTCGCCGTGGCCGGTGCCGGCGTCACCGTGCTGCCACGCTGGCTGATCGAGGACGATCTGGCCCTGGGTCGCCTACGGCCGGTGCTTCGCCAGCACCGCTTCCCGCAGCAGAGCGTGTACGCGGTCTACCCGCACAGCACTCAGCCCTCACCGAAGGTGCGGCAGCTGATTGATTTCCTGCGCGGGTGGTTTGATAGCGCGCGTGTGTAGAGCCGAGCCCATGCTCGGCTGCTTTCCAGCCAGGCCAGATCGTGCCCGAGCCGAGCGTGGGCTCGGCTCTACAGAAATACCTCAAGCAAGCTCGGCCCCTTGCGGGGCCCTGCCTTCAAGCCTCAGCGCAGCACCTGCTCCACCAGCTGCACGTCCACCGTCTGCAGCGGCTCGGCGGCATTGCGCGACAGTTGCACCTGGTAGGTGCCACCGTCGATCTTCCACTGGCGGGCCTGCGCATCGTAGTGGGCCAGGGTCTTCGGCTCTGCTTCGATGCGGATGCGGCGCTGTTCGCCCGGCTGCAGGTTCACCTTGTCGTAGCCAATCAGGCGGATCGGCGTGGTGTTGCCGGCCGGCAGCTTCAGGTACAGCTGGGCCACGTCGGCACCGGCGCGCTTGCCGGTGTTGCGGATGTCGACGCTGGCGACCAGGCGCGAACCCTCCACGCTCACCTTCAGGTTTTCATAGGTGAACGAGGTGTAGGACAGGCCATGACCGAACGCGAAGGTGGGCTTCAGGCCCTTGGCCGCCATCCACTTGTAACCGACGTTGGCACCTTCGATATCGAAATCGAACACATCACCGAACGGCTTGGCCGGCTTGAAGCCGAGGCCGTCGATGTGCGGGCGCGGCAGCTGCGATTCGTCCACCACCCAGGTCACCGGCAGGCGGCCGGACGGATTGACCTGGCCGGTCAACAGTGCGGCAATGCCTTCGCCACCGCGGATGCCCGGGTACCAGGCCTGCAGCATCGCCGGCACCTGCGCCAGCCATGGCGTGCGCACCGGGCCATTGGTTTCCAGCACCAGCACGGTCGTCGGGTTGGCCTTGGCCACCGCCGAGATCAGCGCGTCCTGGTTGTCCGGCAGCTGCATGTCCGGCAGATCCACCGATTCGGCGGCCCACTGGGTGGCGAACACAATGGCGACGTCGGCCTGCGCGGCAGCCTTGGCCGCGGCGGCGGCGTTGGTGCCGTCCACATATTCGATGGTCGCATCCGGGCGCGCCGCACGCAGCGATTCCAGCGGCGAGGACGGGTGGAAGATCACCGGGCCCGGCCAGGTGGTCGGCAGCACGCCCGGCACCGCATTGGTGCCCTTGGCGGTCACGCCCACCATCGACGAACCACCGCCACCGATCACGCCCTTGTCGGCATGGCCGCCAATGATGACGATGCGCTTCACCGTGTCGGCCAACGGCAGCAGGTTGCCTTCATTGCGCAGCAGCACGCTGCCCTCTTCCACCGTGCGCTGGGCGACGGCGAAGCCGGCCTCGGCATCGACCTTCTGGTGCTGCGGCGGGTTGTCGAAGTTGCCATGCAGGAACATCGTGCGCAGGATGCGCGCGACCATGTCATTCAGGCGCGCCTGCGGCACCACGCCACCGTGCACGGCCAGGCGCAGCGGCTCATCGAAGAACACCGCCGCATCGAACACTTCGCCGGCCGACTGCTGGTCGAGGCCGGCCAGCGCCGCCTTCGAACCGCTGTGCACGCCGCCCCAGTCGGACATCACGAAACCGGGGAACTTCCATTCCTGCTTCAGCACCTGGTTCATCAGGTAGCCGTTCTCGCAGCCGTAGGTGCCGTTGATCTTGTTGTACGAGCACATCGCCACGCCCGGGCGGCCCGCTTCCAGTGCGATCTCGAAGGCCAGCAGGTCCGACTCGTGCATGGCCTGTTCGCCAATGCGCACGTCGTGGAAGTTGCGGCGGGTCTCCATGTCGTTCAGCGCGAAGTGCTTCATCGAGGAGATCACGTGCTGGCTCTGCACGCCCTGGATCAGCGCGCCGACCATCGAACCGGCCAGCAGCGGATCTTCACCGGCATATTCGAAGTTGCGGCCATTGCGCGGATCACGCTGCAGGTTGACGCTGCCCGACAGCAGGATGTTGAAGCGCTGCTGCCATGCCTCGCGACCCATGGTCGCGCCACCGGCGAAGGCCACTTCGCGGTTCCAGCTGGAGGCGGTGGATGGGCCCGATGGCATCGCCGTGGCGAAGTCGCCCGGGCGGATGCCGCCCGGATTGGTCACGCCGACGCCAGCATCGGCCGACTGCTGCGACGGAATGCCCAGCCGCGCCACGCCCGGCACGAAACCGGCCGAACCGACCGCGCCTTCCGGCAGCGGGCCACCGTCCTTGCCCAGCCCGAAGTAGCTGTGCAGCATCTGGAACTTCTCGTCCTCGGTCATCGCCTTCAGCAACAGCGCAGCGCGCGCATCGGCGTTGAGGGTGGTGTCCATCCACGGTGTGTTGCCATGCTTGTCGGCGGCATAGGCCAGGGTCAGCAGGGTGGCGCGCAGGGTACTGCCTTCCAGCTTGAACGGCGCACTGCTGGCCGCCTGGAAGCCGTCGCTGAAGTAGCTGGCGTCAGCTTCCAGCGCCACACGCGCCGGATCGAAGCCGGCGGCCTTGGCCGATTCACCGGCTACCGCGCCGAGCAGCACCGCCGGTGCACCCAGCCGCGAACGGGTGACCAGCGCTGGCAGCTGCGCGGCACCTGCACCGGCATCGGTATAGACCGCCACCGTGTGGCGGCCATCGTCCAGGCGCAGGTAGCTCAGGCCCGGCTGGTCCGGGCCGGATTCAGCGGCGATCGGCAGCCGGGTCAGCACGGCTTGGCCGCGCTGGATCTGGCCATCGTCACTGCTGGCGGCGATGAAGCGGTACTCGTAGCCCAGGCCATCGGCCAGCACCTGCAGCGGATCGACCTGGCCGATGCCGCGCTGCACCTGGCGCACGCTCACCGCGTCCACCTGCAGGGTCTTCAGCTGGGCGGCCAGGGCCGGCATCGCCTCGGCGGTCGGGGCCTGTTCCAGGGTCAGCACAGTGAACGCGGCGGGGTCGGCCCAGGCCGGGGCGGCCAGTGCGGCAGACAGGGCCAGGGACAGTGCAAGCGGCTTTGTAAACGTTTTCATCGGCAGGCGTAATTCCGTTGCCAAGGCAATCGGTCCAGGGAAAGTGCCGCCGAAGGGTGCAGCGTTCATGCCGCGCAGGGGTTGCCAGGCAACCTCCCGCAGGCCGAAGGACGGGCCGGTCTGCGCCCGGGACCCTCCTCCCGGCGTGACAACCTGCCTGCCCGGGCCGCGCAGGGCGACCCAATCATGTGAAGATTGTGCGAGGGCGTTCACACCTGTCAACAGGACCTAAGTCACAGGGGCAACCCGGCCAGTGGTTATCAGGCCATCACCGGCGGTCATCAGTGCGCCGCGCGGGGCTGCCGATAATGGAGATCCCTGGCCACGAACCGAGCCCATGACCGTCCACCGCGACTTCGACCATCTCTGGCGTGACCGCTGCGATACGTCCAGCCAGCGCGCGCCGCGCGTGTTGATCCGGGTGTTCGTGGCCCCGGGTGAGCTGGAGCGCAGCGTGGCCTTCTATGAGCAGTTGCAGGGTGTGGTGGCCGATGCGGGGTTCCCGTTTCCGGAGGCAGGGCTGCGCCTGGCCATGGTCGGCGCCTTCCTGCTGATCGAGGGCAGCGAGGCGGCACTGGCACCGTTCACCTCGACCACGGGGACGCTGCTGGTCGATGACGTCCGGCCCTATCACGACAAATTGGTCGCCGCTGGCGCCGAGATCATCTTTCCGCTGCAGGTAGTCCCGACCGGGGCGGCGTTCAATGCGGTGCATCCCGATGGCACCGTGGTCGAGTACGTGCATCACCGGCCCGACCCGCACGGGCGCTGAGGGTGCGCACGGCCGGGCTGCGCACGGCACCCGCGGTAGTGCCGGCCGCTGGCCGGCAACCTCAGAAGCAACAGCCGAAGCAAAAGCGGGCTTCCTGTGGGATGGCGGGGTGGGTCCGGTTGCGGGGGACGCCGTGAATCCGTCCCTGGAGGCTCGGTCGCCGCTTGCCCGTGTGCGCTGTCCTGCGCACACGGCAAGACCTGGGTTGGGCGTCCTGCCCAACCCGCCCGAGGCATGCCTCGGGCCCATGGCGCTCACGCCCCCGCAACTGGACCCACCCCGCCTTCGACATATTTCTGCGAGCTGCCCGCTCTTCTGTAGAGCCGAGCCATGCTCGGCTCATGTGTCTCGGATCTCGAAATATTCGATTTCATCGCATGGGGTCAGATCCGTTTTCCGCAGGAAAACGGATCTGACCCCAGATTCATTTCGATCCAGCATGGCGTGCATCTACAATCCCTCCATGTCCTCCCTCGCCCTGCCCTGGAATGGCACGTTGCTGCTGGATGCGCACGCCGCCGTGCTTCACGGTCATGCCGGTGACAGCGCCGCGCATGCGCACTACGCCCATCAACTGCTGTTGAGCGACGGTACGCCCTGGCAGGTCGAAGTCGATGGCGTACGACAGCAAGGCCAACGGATTTGGCTGCCCTCCTTCCAGACGCACGCGATCCTGTCCGCGCCGGAAGCGGGCTGCACGGTGTTCCTCGAGCCGGTGCATGCCGATCCCGCACAGATCCAGCAGCACCTGCACGCGCTGCCGGGCAACGCGCTGGAGCTGCACGACTGGCTGCCACGGCTGAGCCGCCCGCAACCGCTGGACCGCCGCGTGCAGGCGGCATTGGCCCGCATCGCCCAGCACCTGCCCGGCCCGGTGCCGGCCGCCGACATCGCCGAGGCGGCGCATCTGTCGACCAGCCAGCTGCACCGGCGTTTCCAGTCTGACCTGGCGGTGACCCTGCGCGGCTGGGTGCTGTGGCAACGCTTGCGTGCCGCGCTCGCGCACCACCTGCAGGGGCACAGCCTGACCGACAGTGCACATGCCGCCGGCTTCGCCGACCTGGCCCATCTGTCGCGCAGCCTGCGCCGCATGTTCGGCATCGGTGCCGCACAGCTGCAGGGCCTGCAGCTTCACGCGGCCTGACATGTTCGATCATTCGCGCCTGCGCAGGCCTTCGGGCAGCTCCGGCACCTCGCCATGTGGCAGCTCTCGGAACGGCGCCAGCAGCTGCCCGGGGTAATCGCGCGGATAGTCCGGCTGGCTGCCGATGCCGAGGTCGTGCTGACGCAGCCGATAGCCCGGCGCATCGAAGGCGGTCCCCAGCAGGTGATCCCAGACGGTCAGGAACAGGCCGAAGTTGACGTCGCCGGCGGTGCCGTAACGCATGTGATGGAAACGGTGCAGTGGCGCCCACGCCATCACCCGGCCCAGCACGCCGGGGCGCATGTCCACGTTGGAGTGCTGCAGCAGCAGCTGGATGGCGATGGCGAACGCCAGCACCGCAGCCACCGGCATCGGCAGGCCCAAAAGCAGCAGCGGCAGCACGCCGCCCACCGCTTCGGCGGCCTGGTGCAGTGGGTGTTTCATCAGCCCGTTGAAGCCATACATGCGGGTCACGCTGTGATGCACGGCATGCAGGCGCCACAACCAGCCGATACGATGGCTGGCGTAGTGCACCAGAGTGATACCCAGGTCGGCGCAGACGATGGCCAGCAGTACCTGCAGAACGAACGGCCACTGCATCGGCCACAGCTGCCACGGAACGAGCGCTGCCAGCAGCGGCACCGCTGCGATCGACAGCAGGTTCAGGCTTTCGTTGACCAGTGCATGCAGGGTGTCACGCAGGCTGTCGCCGTGGTCGTGGTTGAACACAGGGTCGTAGGGCCACGTGCGCTCGGCGGCGAACGAGACCGCGATGGCGACCGCCAGCAAGGCCAGCAGCCACAACGGATCACCGTGGCAGTGGCCGACCCAGACGACGGCAGTAGCAACGAAACCCAGCAGGAACAACGGGGCATACAGGCGCAGTATCCAGTGCTTCATGGGCAACCCGGAAAGTGAGGGGCCTGCATGCTGGCGCCGCGTGTGGGTTGCTGGCTTGAACAAACGGCGCAACCCTGCCGGCACCACGCTTCCCACATCCACGCATGGCGTGGTTCTACAATGATGCCCTCATCGCGCCCGGGACCGGCATGGATTCCTTCAACCTGATGCGCGCCTTCCGCCGCATCGTCGAACGCGGCGGGCTGGCCCGCGCCGCCGAAGACCTGGGCATGTCGCCTGCCGGGCTGAGCAAACAGCTGCGCACGCTGGAAACCCACCTGGGCGTGATACTGCTGCAGCGAACCACGCGACGCATGAGCCTGACCGAGACCGGCCACGCCTATTACCGCGAATGCTGCCGCCTGCTCGACGAGCTGGACGCGCTGGAACGCGGCATCGCCGAACAGCGCGGTGAGGTGGCCGGGCGCCTGCGCGTCAATGCGCCGCAGTCGTTCGCGCTGAGCACGCTGTCGCCGTTGCTGCCACGGTTCCTGCAGCAGCATCCGCAGCTGTCGTTGGACCTGGTGATGGAAGATCGCCTGGTCGATGCAATCGGTGAGGGTTTCGATGTGTCGCTGCGGCTGCGTGCCGAGCTGGATGATTCACGCCTGGTGGCACGCCGGCTGGCGTCGCTGCAGCAGGTGCTGTGCGCAGCCCCGTCCTACCTGCAGCAGCATCCGGCACCGCAGGCGGTGGACGATCTGCAGGTCCACAGCGTGCTGGCCTACAGCCTGTCCGACTCGCCCGGCAGCTGGCCGCTGCTCGGCCCGGATGGCCAGGTGACGATCACCCTGCCGGCGCGCGTCACCGTCAACAACAGCCTGCTGCTGCGCGACCTGCTGGTGGCCGGCATGGGTATCGGCGCCCTGCCCTCGTTCCTGGCGGCACCGGCGCTGGCCCGTGGCGAACTGCAGCAGGTGCTGCCCGACCACCGCTATCCGCCGCGCTTCGTGCATGCGGTCTACCCCACATCGCGCCATCTGCAGCCCAAGGTACGCGCCTTCATCGATTTCCTGCACGCCGAGCTGCCCGGCTGCGCCGGCCTGGATTCGTAACCGCCAGCGAAAACTGAGCTGCCCGCGGCGTGCTGTTTCGGCCACGCCGCGCTGCCTAATCTGCCGCCTCCCCTCTCACCGATGGCAGGCAGATGTCTTCCGTTCCTTCCCCCGCCACCGCCGCGCCGGTGGTCGATTTCTTCCACGACGTGGTCTGCGGCTGGTGCTTCGTGCTGGCCCCGCGCCTGAAGCAGGTCTCCGCCGAACTCGGCATCCAGGTGCGCCACCGCAGTTTCGTGCTGCAGGACTCGCGCGCGCAGATGGTCGAGGTGTTCGGCTCGATGGAGCGCGCCAAGGCGATCATCCTGCGCCACTGGACCGACTGCGCCGCGCATGAAGACACCGCGCGCATCGATATCGAAGGCATGCGCGCACAGGACTTCGAGTATCCGTCCGGCTGGCTCGGCGCACTGGCCTGCCAGGCCGCCGGCATGCTCGGTGGCAACGACGCCCATGGCGCGATGTTCGATGCCGTGCAGTGGGCGCACCTGCACCAGCACCGCAACATCGGCGACGCCGAAGTACTGCTGGATATCGCCGAAGCGCTGGGCCATCCACGTGGCGCCTTCGCTGACCACATGCGCGGCGACGCAGTACGCCAGCGCGTGCAGGCCGATCGTGCCGAAGCCGCTGCCCTCGGCATCCGTTCCATACCCACCGTGATCGGCGGCAACGGCCTGCGCCTGCAGACCCTGCCGCTGCCACACCTGCGCCAGGCCCTGGCGCACCTGGTCGCGGCCTGAGCCGCACCCTCCCCCACCCTGCAAGGAGACTCCCCATGACCCCACGTACCCTGGCTACCGCGCTGGCCCTGCTGCTGGCCGGCACCGCCGCTTCCACCACCGTGTCCGCGCACGAACGCGTTCCCTCCGGCCAGCAGGTCGGCACCAGCCCCTGGGGGCCGAAGGACGAGATCGGCCGCCTCAACCTGATCACCGAGGCCTCGCGTGCGGCGATCCTGTCGCGGGTCAGCGGCGGCAAGGCCTATGACCTGGCCACCGAATACTACGTCGGCATGCCCAGCTGGCAGGATGCCGGCGACCCGCACTACCAGTTCTGGATGACCCACACCCCCCGCGGCACGGTGATGGATGATCCGATGGGCGTGGGTGAAACCATGAACCTCACCCGCAGCTACACCGGCACCGCGTTCTCGATGTACAGCCACACCGGCACCCACATTGATGCGCTGAACCACTTCGGCATCCATGGAAAGATCTGGAACGGCTTCGAGGCCGACAAGCACCTCGGCGACCGTGGCTGGAATGTCACCGGCATCGAGAAGTTCCCGCCGCTGATCGCGCGTGGCGTGCTGATCGACGTGGCCACCGCCAAGGGCGTGGACATGCTGCCGGACAGCTACCGCGTCACCCGCCAGGACCTGAAGGATGCGCTGGCACGCCAGAAGGTGAAACTGCAGCAGGGCGACGTGGTGCTGATCCGCACCGGCCGCATGCGCCTGTTCGAACAGCCCAAGGCCTACATGGCCAACCCGCCGGGCATGGGCCTGGACGCGGCGCGCTTCCTGGTTGAGGACAGCGGCGCGATGATCGTCGGTGCCGACAACCTCAGCTTCGAGACCTTCCCCTCCGAGGTGCCCGACGACTACGTGCCGCTGCACACCTACCTGCTGGCCCAGCAGGGCGCGCCGATCATCGAGCTGGTGGCGCTGGACGAACTGGCCCGCGACAAGGTCTACGAGTTCGCCTTCATCGGCGGCCCGCTGAAGATCCGCGGCGGCGATGCCGCACCGCTGCGCCCGGTCGCGTTGCCGGTCCGCCCCTGACCGGGGCCTATGGGTGCCGACCTTGGTCGGCACTCCCCACCCCTTCAGCAACCTGAAATCCGACCCTCCGATTTCATTAGTAATTCTACTCACAAGGCGAGTAGCATGTCCGGTCTCAGCCCCTGATACCGGCCCGTCGATACTCGCGCCATGCCCGCCGTTTCCGCCCGTTCCTGCCGCTTCCAGCCTGCCCGGCGCCTCCCCTGGAGGACCGGCTGATGGGTGCCGTCGTCGCCCTCGACCGGCTGCTTGACGGCCGCCAGCTGTGGCGCGGTCCGGCCCGCCAGGGCACAGCCAGCGACCATCTGGCCAGCGGTCACCCGGCACTGGATGCGCGCCTGCCCGGCGGCGGCTGGCCCAGCAGCGGGCTATGCGAGGTACTGCAGGCCGCGCCCGGCGTCGGCGAACTGGCCCTGGTCTGGCCAGCGCTGGCGAAGCTGAGCCAGCGCGACCGCCCGATCGTGCTGGTCGCCCCACCCTATCGCCCGCACGCTCCGGCCTGGGCAGCGGCCGGGCTGGATCTGGCCCAGCTGCAGATCATCCACGCCGCGCCGAAACAAGCGCTGTGGGCCACCGAACAGTGCCTGCGCTCGGCCGCCTGTGCAGCGGTGCTGTGCTGGCCACACCAGGCCGATGACCGCTCACTGCGCCGCCTGCAGGTGGCGGCCGACAGCGGCCAGTGCCTGGGCTTCGTGTTCCGCGAGGCGCAGGCGGCGCGCAATCCCTCCCCGGCCAGCCTGCGCCTGCAGCTCGACCACGGCCAGGTGCGGGTGCTGAAGTGCCGTGGCGGCCTGCCGCCGGCGCAGCCGTTGCCGCTGGCCATCGCCCACTGAGGCCGCGCCATGCACTGGGCCTGCCTGTTGTTGCCGCAGCTGGCGCTGGACAGCGTGCTGCGCCTGCAGCCCGACCCGCAGCGGCCACTGGTGCTGCTGCAGGGGCCGGCACAGCGTCGCGTACTGCGTGCGGTCAGCCCGGCCGCCCGCGCAGCGGGGCTGCGCCCGGGCATGCTGCTGTCGGCTGCGCAGGTACTGGTGCAGGACCTGCATCTGCACGATTACGATCCCAACGCCGAACAGCAGACCCGGCAGCTGCTGGCCAGCTGGGCCTATGCCTACAGCTCGCAGGTCAGCCTCGATTTTCCGCACGCGCTGGTCATGGAAATCGGTGCCAGCCGCGCCCTGTTCGGCGACTGGCTGACGATCGAACAGCGGCTGCGCAACGAACTGCATGAGCTTGGTTTCCGCCATCGCCTGGTGGCCGCACCCACCGCGCATGCCGCGCGCGTGCTGGCCAACGTCCACGACGGCCTCGGCATCGATGCGCAGCAGCTGCCGGCAGTGCTGGCGCAGCTGCCCTTGCCACGCTGTGGCCTGCCCAGCGATGCGGTGACCGTGCTCGGCCGTTCCGGCCTGCGCACGCTGGGCGCGGTGCTCGAGCTGCCGCGTGACAGCCTGGCCCGGCGCTTCGCACCGGACGTGCTGCAGCAACTGGATGCGCTGCGTGGGCTACCCACCGCGCCATTGCGCTACTACCAGCCACCGGACCGTTTCGATGCACGCATCGAATTCGAGTACGAGATCGAATCCAGCCAGGCCCTGTTGTTCCCGCTGCGTCGCCTGCTGCTGGACCTGGCCGCGTTCCTGTGTTCGCGCGATGGCGGCGTGCAGCGCTTCGACCTGCATTTCGAGCACGACATGCTGCCGGCCAGCGTGCTGACCATCGGCCTGCTGGCGCCCGAGCGCGATCCCGCGTTGCTGTTCGAGATCGCACGCAATCGCATGGAAGCGTTCGCCCTGCCGGCCGGCAGTCGCGCACTGCGCCTGCAGGCCGAGCAGCTGCCACCGTTCGTGCCCGCCGCGCGTGACCTGTTCGATACCCGGCCGGCACAGGCAATGCCCTGGAACCAGCTGCGCGAGCGCCTGCGCGCGCGGCTGGGCGATGACGCCGTGCAGCCGCTGGCGGTGCAGGCCGACCATCGCCCCGAACGCGCCAGTGGCATCCAGCCGCCAGCCAAGCCTCCGTCGTACTGGCCACTGCGCCCCGGCTGGCTGCTGGACACGCCGCAACCACTGCGTGATCCGCGGCTGCGCATCGTCACCGGGCCGGAGCGGATCGAATCGGGCTGGTGGGATCAGGCCGATGCACGGCGCGACTATTACGTGGTGGAAACTGCTCACGGCCAGCGCGGCTGGGCCTTTCGTGAGCGCAACGACCCGCATGCGCCGTGGATGCTGCACGGCTGGTTCGGCTGAGCCACCATGCACAGCGAACTGCCCGGCTACGCCGAACTGCACTGCCTGTCGGCCTTCAGTTTCCAGCGTGGCGCCTCGATCGCCGAAGAACTGTTCGCGCGCGCCGCCGGCCAAGGCTATCGAGCGTTGGCGATCACCGACGAATGCTCGCTGGCCGGCATCGTACGCGCTTGGCAGGCGGCGAAGACGCATGGCGTGGCGCTGATTGTCGGCGCCGAATTCCAGGTCGAGGATGGGCCGAAACTGGCCCTGCTGTGCACCGACCAGGCCGCCTATACGGGGCTCTGCCAGTTGATCACCACCTGCCGGCGGCGGGCCGCCAAGGGCGAGTACCGCTGCCTGCGCGAGGACCTTCTCGGCCTGCCCGTCGGCCTGCTGTGCCTGTGGCTGGACCGGCAACCGGCCGCCACCGACCTGGAACTGCTGCGCGCCGGCTTCGATGATCGGCTGTGGCTGGCGGTGGAGCTGCACCACGAACACGACGATGCACGCCGCCTGCAGCAGCTGCAGTCCTTCGGCGAACGCCATTGCCTGCCGCTGGTGGCCAGTGGTGATGTGCACATGCATGTACGCCGCCGCCGCGCCCTGCAGGACACACTGACCGCGATCCGCCACCGTTGCAGCGTGGCCGAAGCTGGATGGCGCCTGTTCCCCAATGGCGAGCGCCACCTGCGCCCACGCACCGCGCTGGCCCAGCTGTACCCGCCTGAGCTGCTGGCCGAGACCCTGCGCATCGCCGAGCGCTGCCACTTCACCCTGGAACAGCTGCAGTACACCTATCCGCGTGAGCTGGTGCCCGAAGGGCATGATCCGGACAGCTGGCTGCGCGTGCTGGTCGAGCGTGGCATCCCGTGGCGCTGGAAGAACGGCATCCAGCCGGCACAGCGCGAGCAGATCGAACACGAACTTGCGTTGATCAAGCAGAAGAACTACGCCTCCTACTTCCTCACCGTGCAGGACATCGTGCGCTTCGCCCGCAGCCAGGACATCCTCTGCCAGGGGCGCGGCTCGGCGGCCAACTCGGCGGTGTGCTTCGTGCTGGGCGTGACCGAGATCGACCCGGCGCGCAGCAACCTGCTGTTCGAGCGCTTCATCTCCGCCGAGCGCGACGAGCCACCGGATATCGACATCGATTTCGAGCACGAGCGCCGCGAAGAAGTGCTGCAGTACGTGTTCAAGCGCTATGGCCGCGAACGCGCCGCCTTGACTGCGGTGGCGATCAGTTACCGTGGCCGCAGCGCGATCCGCGACGTGGCCCGTGCACTCGGCCTGCCGATGGACCAGGTCAACGAACTCGGCGCGGCGATGGACCACTGGGGCGGCCACGTACCACTGCCGGAGACCCTGCGCGAGCGCGGCTTTGATCCGGAAACACCGCTGATGCGGCGGCTGCTGGCACTGACCACCGAGCTGATCGATTTCCCGCGCCACCTGTCGCAGCACCCGGGCGGCTTCGTGATTTCAGAGCACCCGCTGTCGACGCTGGTACCGGTGGAAAACGCGGCGATGGCCGACCGCACCGTCGTCCAGTGGGACAAGGACGATCTGGATGCCACCGGCCTGATGAAGGTCGACTGCCTGGCGCTGGGCATGCTCACCGCCATCCGTAAATGCCTGGCGATGCTGCAGCAGCACGGCCTGCACAGTGGACGCATGGATGCGATCCCTGCCAAGGATACGAAGACCTACGACATGATCTGCGCCGCCGACACCATCGGCGTGTTCCAGATCGAATCGCGTGCGCAGATGGCGATGCTGCCACGCCTGCAGCCGCGCTGCTTCTACGATCTGGTGATCGAAGTGGCGATCGTGCGCCCCGGCCCGATCCAGGGTGACATGGTGCACCCCTATCTGGAACGGCGGAGGATCCTGCGCGAGCAAGGCCCGGAGGCACTGAACGACCCGGACAATCCGCTCTACCCACCGCAGCTGGAACGCGTGTTCGCACGCACGTTGGGCGTACCACTGTTCCAGGAGCAGGTGATGCAGCTGGCAGTGGAAGCAGCAGGTTACACACCTGGCCAGGCCGATGCCCTGCGCCGCTCGATGGCGGCATGGAAGCGTCGTGGCGGCCTGGAACCGCATCGCGAGAAGTTGCTGGCCGGCATGTTGAAGAATGGCTTCAGCCGCGACTACGGCGAGCACCTGTTCGAGCAGATCAAGGGCTTCGGTGATTACGGTTTCCCGGAAAGCCATGCTGCCAGCTTCGCCCTGCTGACCTATAACAGCTGCTGGCTGAAGTGCCATCATCCCGCCGCGTTCACCGCCAGCCTGATCAACAGCCAGCCGCTGGGGTTCTACAGCCCCGACCAGCTGCTGCAGGATGTACGCCGCCATGGCATCGGCGTGCTGCCGGTGGACGTGCGCCACAGCGACTGGGACTGCACGCTGGATTTCAGCAAGGGACCGGCGGCGATCCGGCTCGGCCTGCGCCTGATCGATGGCTGCAACGAACCCGTCGTGCAGGCCATCATGCGCGAACGTGCGCAGCGCCCGTTCGACGATGTGGGCGACCTGTGCCAGCGCACCGCACTGGACCGCCGCCAGCAGGGCCTGCTGGCCGATGCCGGTGCACTGCGTGGGCTCAGTGGCCATCGCCATCGTGCACGCTGGGATATCTCCGGCGTGGAAAACCGGCTGCCACTGTTCGACCAGGCCCGCGCCACTGCCGAAGCCCGCGTGCCGTTGCCCCTGCCCAGCGCCTGGGAGGACATGCAGGCCGATTATCGCAGCACCGGCACCACACTTGGCCGCCACCCGATCTCGTTCCTGCGCGCGCAGCTGCGCAGCCGTGGCTGTCTGGACGCTGCACAACTGGCCGGGCATGGCCATGGCCGTCGCGTGCGCATCGCCGGCCTGGTACGCATGCGCCAGCGCCCGCAGACCGCCAGCGGCGTCACCTTCCTCACGCTCGAAGATGAGACCGGCATGGTCAACGCCGTGGTCTGGCGACACCTGGCCGATCGCCAGCACCGGGTGCTGGTCGATACCCAGCTGATGCAGATCGATGGCCGCCTAGAACGCGTCGATGGCGTGCAGCACGTCATCGTGCAGCGCATGCACTGCCTGGATGAACTGCTGCAGGGACTGCGCAGCCACAGCCGCGATTTCCACTGACGATACACAACGTCACACAACGAACTGGCCATTGCCGGTCCGCATCCGCTATCGTCGGCACATCCAAGGAAGGACGACCCGATGCCCCGTGCGCTGCTGCTGACCACCCTGGTGGTCTCGACCCTCGCCCTGCTGGTTTCCGGCTGGACCGCCTGGAGCCTGCATCGCAGCCAATCACCACAGCGCATCATCGAGGCGCGCGGGCTGGTCATCCACGATGCAAGCGGCCAGCCGCGGGTGATCCTCGGCGCACCGGTTCCCGATCCGCTCAGCCAGGGCCGCACCCAGGGGCCGCGTGCCACCGCCCTGTCAGGCCTGATCCTGCTCGGTCCCGATGGTTCCGAACGCGGGGGCTACGGCACCAGCGACCGCGGCGGCGAAGCCCTGCTGACCCTGGACGATGCCACCGGCACCACTGAAGTATTCAAGGTCGTCGCCAACCCGGACCGCGGCGCCAGCCTGATGGTCAAGCACCAGAACAACACCGGCGCCATGCTCACCTCCTGGCAGGGCAAGCCGGAGCTGATGTTCGTCGATGACAGCGGCCAGTCCTACTACGTGCGCCCCGGCGCCAACGCCGCGCCCTGATCTGCTTGTGTAGCGTCGAGCCATGCTCGACTGCTTCTATCAACAGCAGCCGAGCATGGCTCGGCTCTACAAAGGCGAAGCAACGTCGAGCATGGCTCGACGCTACAGAGCGAACACCGCCGCCAGGTCATCCGCCAGCTGCCGCAGCTGCGCTGCCCCCAGCGCAGCGCAGGTGATGCGCAGGCCATGCCCCGGCGCTGCCACCGAGAACACTTCGCCCGCGCGCACATGCCATCCACGCGAAGCCAGGGCCAGCACCTGCGGATGGCTGTCGGCCTGCAACGGCAGCCACAGGTTCAATCCTTCCATCGGCAACGGTGTCGGCAGGCCACGCGCATGCAGCAACTCCTGCAGCGAGCGCAGGCGCTGCTGATAGCGCTCCCCCGCCGAGGCGATCTTCGCCCGCTGCGTCGCCGACGCCAGCACCGAAGTCGCCGCATCCTGCAGCAGATGGCTGACCCAGCCGGTGCCGGACGCCAACCGCAACCGCAACCGCATCGCGGTTTCTTCATCGCAGGCCAGCCAGGCCAGCCGCAGGTCCGGGCCGAGCGGCTTGGACAACGAACGCAGCAGCGCCCAGCGCCGGCCATCCAGCGGCAGCGCCGAGTGATAGGCCTGCTGCGAAAGCAGCGCGTAGTGATCGTCGATCAGCACCGCCACCTGCGGGTAGGCCGCCAACAACTGCCGCAACGCCCGCGCCCGTTTCGCATCCAGGCTGGCCCCGGTCGGGTTGTGTGCCCGCGGGGTCAGCAACACCGCGCGTGCACCGGCCTCCAGTGCCTGCCGCAGCGAATCGACCTGCATGCCATGCGCGTCCACCGCCACCGGCAACGGCGCGTGGCCCACAGCGTTGAGCACGTTGAGGCTGCCGAGGAAGCACGGATCTTCCACCGCGATGCGATCCCCCGGCAGCAGCCACGCCGACAGCAGGCGTTCGATGCCATCGACCGCGCCATGGGTCAGTTCCAGCGCATAGCCCTCCGGGCAGTCCGCATCCAGCGAGGCGCGTGCCAGCGCCTCCAACCTCGGGTCGACCGTGCCCACGCCATACAGCCGTGGTGCGGCCGGGGCCAGGCGCAGGTTCGGCAGCAGGTGTGGATCCGGGTTGCCACCGGCCAGGTCCTGCAGGGCCAGCCCGGGCGTACTGCCCTCGCGCGCCAGCGTCGGCGGCAGGCCACGCACCACTGTGCCGCGGCGACCGGCCGTACTGGCCAGGCCCGCCGCGTCCAGGCGCTTGTAGGCAGCGGCCACGGTGTTGCGGTTCACCCCCAGCTGCTCGGCCAGTTCACGCACCGGCGGCAACACGCTGCCGGCCGGCAGGCGGCCCTTGCCGATGCCGTCGCGGATGCTGTCGAAGATCGACTCGGCGCTATGCCCGGTGATTTTCATTTTGTCCTATGTCAAAATATCTCTTGTCCTGTGCCAGTGTATCCCACCCTGGCCGCCCTGCATTGGAGGTGCCCGCATGCCCCTTGCCGCTGCCGACTGGCCCGTCGCTCAGTCCGTTGAACAGATCGCCGCCAACCTGGTCACGGTGCGCCAACGCATCGCCGATGCCTGCGCCCGCGTCGGCCGGGACCCGGCCAGCGTGCGCCTGCTGCCGGTCAGCAAGACCGTCGATGACGCCCGCATCCGCATGGCGGTGGCCGCAGGCTGCCACGAACTGGGCGAGAACAAGGTGCAGGAGGCACAACGCAAGGCCGAAACGATGGCCGACCTGGGCGTGCACTGGTCGGTGATCGGCCATCTGCAGACCAACAAGGCGCGCTACGTGGCGCGCTTTGCCAGCGAGTTCCAGGCGCTGGACAGCCTGCGCGTAGCCGAGGCCCTGCAGCAGCGCCTGCAACTGGAAGACCGCACGCTGGATGTGTTCGTGCAGGTCAACACCTCGGCCGAACCGAGCAAGTACGGCCTGGAACCCGACGCGGTCGAGGCCTTCGTGCAGCAGCTGCCGGCCTTCGATCGCCTGCAGGTGCGCGGCCTGATGACCCTGGCCATCTTCACCCCCGATGTCGAGCGCGTGCGCGCCTGCTTCGTGCGCCTGCGCGAACTGCGCGACCAGCTGCAACGCACCGCCCCGCCCGGCCTCGACCTGTCGCAACTGTCGATGGGCATGTCCGGTGATTTCGAAGTGGCCATCGAGGAAGGTGCCACCGTGGTCCGCGTCGGCCAGGCCATCTTCGGTGCCCGCGCCACCCCGGACAGTTTCTACTGGCCGAACAGCGGAGCCCCGGCATGAAGCACGCGGTTGTCCTGCAACACGTTGCCTTTGAAGACCTCGGCACCCTGAAACCGTTGCTGCTGGCGCAGGGCTGGCAGCTGCACGTGCTGCAGGCCGGCGTCGATGCGCTCGATGGCGCCGAAACCGCCGACCTGCTGGTCGTGCTGGGCGGCCCCATCAGTGCCAATGACACAGAGACATATCCCTTCGTCAACGACAGCATTGCCCTGCTGCAGCGCCGGCTGCAGCAGCAGCGACCGACCCTCGGCATCTGCCTGGGTGCACAGCTGATGGCGCGGGCACTCGGTGCCAGTGTCGCTCCCAGTGGTGGCAAGGAAATCGGCTTTGCGCCACTGCTGCTGACCGATGAAGGCCAGCGTTCACCGCTGCAGTCCCTGCAGGGCATTCCGGTACTGCATTGGCATGGTGAGGCGTTCGAACTTCCGGCCGGTGCACGCCGCCTGGCCAGCACGCCGGCCTGCCGTCACCAGGCATTCGCCATCGGCAGCCACGCACTGGCCCTGCAATGCCATCCGGAACTGGACGCCCGCCAGTTCGAGCGTTGGCTGATCGGCCACACGCTGGAGCTGGCCCAGGCCGGCATCGATCCCAACAACCTTCGCGCGCAGGCGCGTCGCTATGGCGCACCACTGGCCGCAGCCGCCACCGCGATGTTCGACCATTGGCTGCAGGACCTGCCGGAGACACCACAATGAACTACCGATTGCAGATCCACCGCGATGGCGCCCACTGGGGTCACTTCGACTGCAGCGGCCCCGATGCCCTGCAACGCATGGACGCCATCGCCGCACAGCTGCCTGCCGATCAGGGCTTCCAGCTGAAACGGCAGAAAGGGGTCGGCGAAGAGCGCATCCTGTCCAGCAATGCCGATGGCCTGCGCGTGCTGGCTTCGCAGATCCAGTACCGCGACATCTGACCCGGCGATGGTAGTGCCGGCCGCTGGTCGGCATTCGACGGGAGAACAGGTTTGCCGGCCAGCGGCCGGCACTACCCTGGCTGTTCGCCCGCGTGCGAAGCTTCATGGATGCTGACCCTGCAACGCGGCAGCCACCACGGACTGCTCATCGCCCCGCGCTGGCCCTCCACCCGCATCCAACTGGAAGAAGAGGTACTGCAACGCCTGCTCGACGCGCAGGCAATGCTGCCTGCCGGGCTGCGCCTGCTGCTCACTCGTGGCTTCGAACCCAGCCACAGCCGTCTCGGTGGCTTCCGCCGCGTGGTGCGACGGCTCGGCATTGCGGTGTTTCGCACCTGCTACCCGCAGCGCCGCGATGAGATCGATACCATCTTCGGTGCCAACGGCCACGACATCGATGGCCGTCATATCGATGTCTCACTGGTACTGCACGGCAAGCGGCTGCGGCTGCTGCCCCTGGGCGTGTTCACCCCACCGCGCTGGCAGGATCATCGCATCGCCCATCATGCCGAAGCGGTCGCGCGGGTGAAGCGCAGCCTGCAGCATTGCGGCTTCGAGCTGCATCACAATCCCACCGAAGCCCTGCAGATCCACTGCGACTATCGCCCGCGCTGACGCCGCGGTGGCCCATGCATGCTGCGCCTCATGCCATAGATGCAAATGATTCTCTTTTGCTGTAAGGTGCAGCCGCTGCCCTTGCCGCCGCGGGCTGTTCCCTTTCCCAGTTGTCGCCCGCCCCGTGTCCACGCCTGTCGAACCGACGGATGTCGCGCAGCTGTGCGCGGCCCATTACCGGCCGCTGCACGCCCATGTCCGCCGCAAACTCCCGCAACGCAGCGACGCTGATGACGTCGTCCAGGAAACCTGGCTGCGTGTCGTCAAAGTCGCCACCAGTGGCCTGCTGAGCAATGGCCGCGCCTATCTGTACCGCGTCGCCCACAACCTGATCGCCGATCACTACCGGCAACGCCAGCGCCGTCGCGAAGAGGTGCTGGATGACACGCAGTTGAATGCCATCGCCGATCCTGCGCCGCTGCCCGAGCAGCGACTGCTCGACGCCGAACAACTGCGCCACCTCGACGCGATCATCGCCGCGCTGCCACCGCGCTCGCGCCAGGTATTCCTGCTGGCGCGGGTGGAACAGTTGGCACTGGCCGAGATCGGGCGCCAGCTGGGCATCAGCCGGCAGACCGCGCACGGCCATCTGCTGCGCGCCCTCGTCGCCCTGCAGCAGGTGCCCGGCGCATGAGCCAGGACGCGATCGCGCGCGAAGCCGCACGCTGGTGGCTGGACGGGCACGACGGTGACCGCGACGAGAACGCGTTCGACCAGTGGTACCAGGCCGACCCCCGACATGCTGCGCAGTACCAGCATCTGCAGCACCTGTGGCAGGCCGGTGCGACGCTGCCCAGCCTGCAGCGGCAACAGCAGCGCAGGCAACGCCGTCGCCTGCGCGAAGCCGGCATTGCGGTTCTGTTGCTGTGCGCGCTGGGTCTCTACAGCCGCCATGCCTCGCCACCCGTGGCGCAGGTACTGCATACGGCCACTGGCGAGATCCGCGAGGAAACTCTTCCGGATGGTTCGCATGTCCTGCTGTCACCCGGCAGCGAAGTGAAGGTGCGCATCGATGGGCAGCGCCGCCAGCTTCAGCTGCAGCGCGGCCAGGCCTGGTTCCAGGTCGCCGCCGATGCCGACCGGCCCTTCCAGGTGCATACCCCACAGGGCACCGTCACCGCACTGGGGACCGCATTCGATCTTGCCGTGCAGGGCAACAGCAGTGTGGTCACCGTTACCGAGCATCGCGTGCGCGTGGACAGCGGCAACGTCAGCATGCTGGCCGACGACGGCGAGCAGCTGCGCTTCGATGGGCAGGCAACAGCCCATGCAACAGCGGCTGCCCCCGGAACATTGGCCTGGCGCGAGCGGCGCCTGCACTGGGTCTCGGCCCCGCTGGCCGACGTCACGCAGGGCCTGGACCGCTGGCATGGCGGGCACACGTGGGTCGTCGGCGAGCAGCTGCGCCAGCAGCCGGTCACCCTGCTCGGCAGTGCCGACGGTGCAGCCCGCAATCGCGACCAGCTGGCCACGCAACTGCAGGTGCGCGTGCTGCGCCTCGGCGCGGGCATACAGGTGTGGCTGCCGCCACGCAAGGAACAGCGTGATGGACCCTGACATCCGGCCTGCGACGGCGTCTACCCAGGATGACGACGCTCTGCGTCAGCCCCTGGAGCCCCCGATGCTGTGCCCCCGCCCCCTTGTCCTCGCCCTGTCGCTGGCCTGCACCAGCGCCCTTCCGCTGCTGCCCGGCAGTGCCCACGCACAGACCGCCACACGTACCTACGATCTGCCCGCCCAGCCGCTGGCGGCCGCGCTGGACGCCTACAGCCGGCTGACCGGTGTCGATCTGGTGATCGGCGCGGCGCTGCCTGCCGGTCATTCGGCCCCTGCTCTGCGCGGTGACTTCGACGATGCGCAGGCCCTGTCGCGCCTGCTGGCAGGCAGCGGCCTGCGACCGCGCTTCGTCGATGCGCGTCGCGCCGCCCTGGAGCCGGCGCCGGCTGAACGCGCCGATGGCAGCCGTCGCACCGGCCCGCTGCGGGTGCAGGGCACTACCGCGCACGGCCATGCACCGGGTGCCGGCGCCAGCCAGTATGTACCAGCCACCCGCGATGGCTTTGCGCCCTCGGTCGGCAGCGAGCGCGTGGCGATGGCCGAACGCCAGGAAGGCAACAGCCTGCTGCGCTCGATGCCCGGCACCCACAGCTTCCATTCGCGCAGCCAGCCGGGCCTGCAGGTCAACATCCGCGGCATGACCGGTGCCGGCCGGGTCAACACCATGATCGACGGTGTCACCCAGACCTTCCGCAACAATGCCGGACATGGTTCGGGCGGTCCGTTCGCCTATGTCGATCCCTTCCTGCTGGCCGGTGTGGACGTGCAGCGCGGTGCGGTCGCTGGCGGTGACGGCGCTGGTACGCTGGCCGGCAGTGCCAACTTCCGCACCCTGGATATCGACGATCTGCTGGGTGAGGGCCGTGACTGGGGCCTGCGCGCCGGCTATCGCCATGGCAACAACGGCTATGGCAGCGGCCGCACCTTCGCCGGTGCATGGCGCCACAGCAAAGAAGGTGGCGACCGCCAGTTCGGCCTGCTGGCCGCCGCCAGCAGCAGCCGCAGCAGCGAATACGCGACCGCGCGTGGGCAGAAGAACAACGCCGACCCGGGCAGCCAGCAGCCCAGCAGCTGGCTGCTGAAAGCGCGCCTGCAGCCCAGCGACCAGCATCGGCTGGACCTGAGCCACATGCGTTACGAAAACGACTTCTACCACAACTACCCGTGGCAGATTTCTGCGCGCAACCAGCGCGCCAGCTACCACTACACGCCCTATACGCCGTGGATCGACCTGCGTGCGACATTCGCCAGCAACAAGACCCGGCTGTTCTATCCGCCGGTGGAAGATTCCAGCTACATCGGCCGCCGTACCCACAGCAGCCTGAGCAGCTGGACCGTGGACAACACCAGCCGCTTCGACATCGGCGCACTGCAGGCGCGCTGGAACACCGGCATCAAGCACCAGTCGGACATCTATGTGGCCGATACGCCCATCCTGCGCGGTGCCAACCCGCAGGGTCGCAGCCAGCTGGACAGCGTGTTCAGCACGCTGGAGCTGCAGTACGACATCTACGCGCTGACTGCCGGCCTGCGCCAGGACCGCTTCGGCATCCGTGGCCACATCCCGGTGTGCTCGGATGTACCCGGCCAGTGCGCGGAGATCAATGGCGGCGACATCGACGTGCGTCGCAGCGAGCGCGCACTCAGCCCGAGCCTGGCGGTTTCACTGCAGGCCACCGACTGGCTGCAGCTGTTTGCCGAGGTCTCGCGCACATCACGGCCGCCGCGCGTGCAGGAGATGTTCTTCGAGAAGATCCCGCTGGAGGACGCCAGCGTCGCCGACGGCATCGGCGCCAATCCGTTCCTGCGCCGCGAGCGCTCGCGCAACCTGCAGTTCGGCGCCAACCTCAGCACCGACTCGCTGCTGGTCGACGGTGACCTGGCACAGCTACGCATCACCCGCTTCGACAACCGCATCCGCGACTACATCAAGCCGCAGTACCTGCTGATCGTGCATCCGCCGGAAATGGAACCGCTGGTGGTGCCGATCGACAGCGATCCGCAGCTCAATGCCTGGACCGATGTGCTGGATGCAGATGACTTCACCGCCACGACCCGCTGGATGAACCATCCCGGCGTCGTGCGCATGCGCGGCATCGAGCTGGAGGCGCATTACGCCAGCGAGCACTACCACGCCACGCTCAGCTGGACCCACTCGCGCACCAGCGCACCGGCCATCGAGTTCGTCAACCTGGAAGACATCACCGCCCTGCCGGACCGCTACTGGACGCTGGACGTAGGCGGCCGCTGGTGGCAGCAGCGCGTGCAGGCCGGCCTGCGCGCCGAGTACTCCGGGCCCACCGAGGAAGGCTACGACTTCTTCCAGACCCGCAAGACCGGCGGCACCGGTGTGCTGCTGGACTTCTACGCCAGCTTCAAGCCACAGGCCAATACCACGCTGTGGCTGAACATCGAAAACCTGCAGAACAAGTCCTATGACAACAATGCCTCGATCGACAGCATCTTCAGCCCGATCCTGGACCGCGGCAACGGCCGTGGCCGCACCGTCTCGATGGGCGTCAATGTGGCGTTCTAGCCGCCGCTGGCTGCCCGTGTGCCTGCTCGCGCTGGCCGCAGTGGCTGGCGCGCAGCCGGTGCCCGGCACAGTGATCGACCTGGCCACTGGCCAGCACCTGGACGAAGCCGCATTCGTGACACGCGCGGCGGACGCCCAGCGGCTGTTGCTGGGTGAACGCCATGATCTCGCCGGAGACCACGCCGCCCAGCGCTGGCTGCTGCAGGCCCTGCAGCGGCAGCGCCCGCAAGGTTCACTGGTGCTGGAAATGATCGCCAGCGAGCGCCAGCCACGCCTGCAGCGGGTGCAGCGCTGGCTGGCCAAGGGCAACCAGGCCGAAGGTGCACGCCTGCAGGAACTGCTGGGCTGGGATACGCGCTGGCCGTGGGCCGCGTATGGCGGGCTGGTACGGGAGGCTGCCGATGCAGGCACGCCGTTGTTCGGCGGCAACCTGTCGCGTGCCGAGGTCAACGCGCTGCTGGCCTCGACCGAGGGCGTGCGGTTCCCGGTGGCCGCTGCCCGCCAGCGCCTGTCGGCGGTGGTGCTTGCCCAGCACGCAGACGCGGCACCGATGCTGGAAGGGATGCTGGCCGTGCAACAGGCCCGCGATACGCGCATGGCGCGGGTGCTGCTCGATGCGCCCGCGCCGGCGCTGCTGGTAGCAGGTCGCTGGCATGTAATGCGCGGTACCGGTGTACCGGGCTACCTGTCACCGGATACGCCTGCGCTGGTGATCGCATTGGCTTCGCCGGGTGAAACCGTCGATGCGGCAGATGCCGATCTGCTGTGGGTGCTGGACGATGAGTGAGCGTGGCCAACACTGGCAGGCGATCGCGATCACCGTCGTCCTGCACCTGCTGCCACTGCTCCTGTTGGTGCACTGGGTCGCAATGCCGCCGATGCTGCCACCGCCGGAGCAGGACGTGCGCATCAGCCTGCGCCTGCTGGCACCGGCCACGCCGCCACAGCCGGTAGAGGAGCGCCAGGCCGAAACCCCCAGCCAGGCGCAGCAGGCCCGCGCCTCGCAGCCCACGAAGTCACCGCCGCCGCCCAAGCCTACGGCGGCGCGCGAGGGAGAGCTGGCCGCCAGCGAAACGGGTGGGACGGGCCGCCAGCCACTGCCAGTCGCCCCGCCTGCGGCCGCGACCGATGCAAGTCCCGCACCGGCATCGATCACGGCCGCGCCGCCCGCTCCAGACGCGCCACCGGCAGACTTCCAGGCCGGCGCCGCCAGCGACCAGTGGGAAGCCCGCCTGATGGCGCGGCTGGAGCGTTACCGCTACTACCCTGCCGCCGCGCGCTCGCGCCGGCAGCAGGGCACTGCGTGGGTCAGGGCCAGCATCGACCGCGAAGGTCGCCTGCTGGCGCTGCGGCTGGAGCAGTCCAGTGGCCAGCCGATGCTCGATGACGCCGCGCTGCAGACCTTCCGTCGCGCGCAGCCGTTGCCGCCCATTCCCGATGAACTGAAGGCACCGCAGGAGCTGGTGGTGCCGGTGGAGTACTACCTGCGCTAGGCGGCATAAGCCTCCGCCTCGATCTCGAACAGCATGCCGTCCAGCGCCAGCCGCGGCACCGGGATCAGCGTGCAGGTGGGCGCGGCGCGGTTCGGCCAGCGCCGCCGCACCTGATGGGCGATGATGCCCAGCCGGTCTTCGTCGTGGTCCACCACCAGGATGCGCAACCGCGCCACATCAGCCAGGCTTGCCTGCACCGAGCGCAGCGCGGTCTGCAGGTTGTCCAGCGCCTGCCCGACCTGGTCTTCGAAACTGGGCGAGAGACGGCCCTGGGCATCTTCACCGCCCTGCCCGGCGACATGGATCACCCGTGCTGGCAGGCGCACCACCGCCACGTGTGAGTACCCGTTGGCGGAAGGGTCGTAGAGGCCGGGAGGATTGAACAGCTCCAGCAGGCCATGGCTGAGGTCCGGTGTGGTCAGCAGGTTCATGCCGCGCGCCTCGTGGGGGTTGCAGGCAGTCTGTGACCTCAACCCAGGTTGAGGTCAAACGGATCCGGTGCAACAGACCGGTCTGCCACGCGCAACGATCACGCCGACGTGTAGAGCCGAGCCCGTGCTCGGCTGCGCTGCGCGAATGGCAGCCGAGCATGGGCTCGGCTCTACCGTTCCCCGCTCACGTCCACGCCGGGTCTGCCGTGAAATCGATGGTCAGCCAGAACGTGCTGCCGCGCGCATCCAGCCGCACCGCGATCTCATCGCGCATCGCATCAACCTCGCCCACCGACCCCAGCGGCGTACCCGGGTCGGCCAGCACATGGATCTCGATGAAGCGCATCCGCCCCATCTTCGCCACGTGACTGGTAAAACCGGCATAACCGCGCTCGGCCACGAATGCCTGCATCACCTGCTGCACGCGCCGGTCCAGATCATCCGGCGCCACCTGCAGTACTTCACGCATGGCCTTCCACGCGCTGCGCGCCGGCACCGGCAGCACCGCCAGGCTGATCAACGCCAGCACGATCGAATCCAGGTACGGCACCCAGTGGTGCCATTCGCCCCCCTGCAGGGCCAGGGCCAGTACGAAGGCCAGTACCACCGCCAGGCTCATCAACCCACCCAGCAGCCAGCCACGCACGTCCAGCCACAACAGCGCCGAGCGCAGATGCCGCGCTCGTTGGGCGACAAACAGCGCCATCGCCAGGTTGCTGGCACTCAGCAGTGCCGCCCACCACAGCGCGGGCCCGAATTTCACTTCATGCCCGCCCGTGGTCAAGCCAATCACCGCGTTGGCCAGCGCATACACGCAGGCCAGCGACAGGATCACCCCACCGAGTGCCTCGACCATTGGCTCCAGGTGCCAGTAGCCGTACTGGAAGCGCGGGCTCTGCTCCCGCGCCACCAGCCGCAGCACCGACAACGACACCAGGGTCAGCGCGACGTCGACCAGGCTGTACACGCCATCGAACAGGATGGCCTGCGATCCCACCAGCAGGCCACCGCCGAAGCCGACCGTGCTCACCGCCAGGGTGACCCCGATGGAGAACTTCAGGATGCGTTGCTCGCGCGCGGTATCCATCGTCCGCCGAACGACCGACCGTTGCCGGTCAGGCCTTCAGCACCTCCACCTTGTACGAAACCGCATCACCCTCCTGCTCGATGATCAGCCCGTGCACGTCCGACTCGAAGCCCGGGAAACGAGCGTTCTGTTCGCGGGCGATGCGCAGCGACTGGATGATCGGCTCGTCACTGTCGCCAAAGCGCTCGCCCGGCATGATGGTCGGAATGCCCGGCGGGTACGGCACCAGCATGGTCGCGGCGACGCGGCCACTGAGCTGCTCGATGTCGACCCGCTCGATCTCGCCCTTGACCAGGTGGTTGTAGGCATCGGCCGGGGTCATCACCGGGGTCGGCAGATCCACGTACATCTCGCGCATCACCTTGGCCACCGCAAATTCCTGGTTGAACGCATGCAGTGCATCGCACAGGTCACGCAGGCCCCAGCCGGCGTAGGCATTGGGATAGTCGGCCGCCAGCGTCGGCAGTGCCTGGCTCAGCGGCGCGTTGCGGTCATACAGCTCCTTGAATGCCATCAGCTCGGTGACCAGCGTGCTCCACTTGCCCTTGGTGATGCCCATCGAGAACAGGAACAGCACCGAGTACAGGTTGGTCTTCTCCACGGTAATGCCGCGACCCCACAGGAACTTGCTGAGCACCGCCGCCGGAATGCCCAGCTTGCCCATGCTGCCGTCCATCGCCAGGCCCGGGGTCAGCAGGGTCACCTTGATCGGGTCGATCAGCACGTAGTCATCGACCAGGTTCTCGAAGCCGTGCCAATGGGCATCCGGTTGCAGGTACCACTCCTCGCGTTTGGCCACCAGCGGCGCCGGCGTATCACCCTTGTCCAGGCTGCGCTCGACCAGGGTCGGCTGCCACACACTGAACCACCAGTCGTCGCGGCCCAGATCGTCACGGACGTGCAGCATCGCGCGGCGGAACGCGATCGCCTCGTCGTGCATCTCCTGCACCAGCGAACGGCCAGCCTCGCCTTCCATCATCTTCGAGGCCACGTCGCAGGCCGCGATCACCCCGTAGTGTGGGCTGGTCGAGGTGTGCATCATGAACGACTCGTTGAAGCGCTCGGCGTCCAGGTTGCGTTGCGCCGAGTTGCGCACGTGGATCATCGACGCCTGCGAGAACGCCGCCAGCAGCTTGTGGGTTGAATGCGTGGTGAAGATGATCGCATCCTGCTCACGCGGCTTGCCTTTGGCCATGCCGTAGTGGTTCTCGTAGAACGGATGGAACGCGGCGTAGGCGTACCAGGCCTCATCGAAGTGCAGGAAATCGACCGCGCTGCCGATCTCATCAGCGATCTTCTCGGCGTTGTAGCAGAGGCCGTCGTAGGTCGAGTTGGTGACCACTGCGATGCGCGGCTTGGAACCGGCCTGGTAGGCCTGGCTGGCCAGCGGGTTGGCAGCAATGCGCTGCTGCAGCGATTCCGGCGTGAACTGGTCCAGGCTGATCGGGCCGATGATGCCGTGCGCGTTGCGGCTGGGGGTGAAGTACACCGGCACCGCACCGGTCATGATCAGCGCGTGCAGCAGCGACTTGTGGCAATTGCGGTCGACAAACACCACGTCACCACGCGCCACCGTGCCATGCCAGACGATCTTGTTGGCGGTGGAGGTGCCGTTGGTGACGAAGAAGGTATGGTCGGCACCGAAGTTGCGCGCCGCCTCGTTCTCGGCGTCCTTGATCGGGCCGGTGTGGTCCAGCAGCGAGCCCAGCTCCGGCACCGAGATCGACAGGTCGCTGCGCAGGGTGTTCTCGCCGTAGAACTGATGGAATGCACGACCGACCGGCGACTTGGTGAACGCCACGCCGCCGGCATGGCCCGGCGTATGCCAGGAATAGTTCGACTCCGCCGCATGATGGATCAGCGCCTTGAAGAACGGCGGCAGCAGGTTCTTCATGTAGTCTTCGGCCGCGCGCATCACCTGCCGCGAGATGAAGCTCTTGGTGTCTTCGAACAGGAAGATGAAGCCATGGATGTACTTGAGCAGCTTGCTCGGCACCTTCTCGATGGTGCGCCGCTCGCCGTACAGGAACACCGGCAGGTTGGCGCGGCGCGCGCTCTGCTCGCGCAGGAAGGCGGTCAGGCGCTGGAACTCGCCATCCACTTCTTCGCTGCCGTCGATCGAGATCAGTACCGCCGACGCTGCCACGTAGGTGCGGGCACCGGCGCGGGCATCATCCAGGTTCAGGCCACACAGCACGCGCTGGTCGTTGCTGCGCAGCTCTTCCACCAGGGCGCGGATCAGGATGCCGCCGATGCGCGGCGACTCGTAGTCGTTGTCGATGACAATGACCGGATAGTCCAGGGACTTGAAGTACACGTTGATTCTCCTTGTCTAACTCAGGAACGCTGGGCGCCGGCGCTGATCGCCGAAGCCTCGCGGGCGCGCTGCCGCTGCTGGCGGCGCTCCTCGCTGAAGAAGGGATAGAACACGGTGATGAACAGCACGAACAGGAACGCGTACTGCACGATGGTTCCCGACGAGCCGTAGATAGCCCACAGGCAGTACACGACGGTCAGGCTGGTCAGGGTCCAGAACGCACCGGTATGGATGATCGTGTGCGAGCGTTCGACCACGAAGTAGCAGGCCACGCACGAGTAGATGTAGGGCAGCAGGGTCAGCACCACCGCCGCCGACGTGATCACGTCGAACTGGGCCGACGCGGTTTCCGAGGTGGAGGTGACCAGCACCGCCAGGGTCATCAGCACGGCCACGATCAGCACGCCCTTGACCGGCACGTCATCCTTGTTGGTCTTGCTGAAGATGCTCGGGAACAGGCCATCGTCGGAAGCTGCCTTGGCGCTCTGCGCGGTCAGCAGGATCCAGCCGCCCAGCGAACCGGCGGCGCCGATGAAGGCACACAGGCTGACCAGCGCACCGCCCCAACCACCCACTGCCTTGGCCGCAGCCAGCGCGAACGGCGCATCGGAGGTCTGCAGCTCGCCGTTGGGCACCATGCCCATGATCACCGAGGAGCTGGCAATGTAGGCGATGGCGGCCAGGAACACGCCGGCCAGGGTGGCACGGGCCACGTTCTTTTCCGGGTTCTCGACCACACCTGCGGTCACCGAGGCCGACTCGACACCGATGAAGGCCCACAGAGTCAGTGCCGCGGCGCTGGAGATCGCGCCAAAGTTGGATTCACCGGACACGTTGTACGCGCCCTTGAAGATGTCGGCATCGAAGAAGAACCAGCCGAAGATGGCGATGCCCAGGATCGGTACCAGCGCAAAGCTGGTGGTAACCGTCTGCACGCGGCTGACGAAGGCCGGGCCGATCACGTTGGCGAAGCTCAGCGCCCACACCAGCACCAGCACCGCGATGCAGCGCACCAGTGGCTCGGACAGGATCGGGAAGAAGTAGCTGAAGTAGCCGACCGCCGCAATCGGGATGGCGACGTTGCCGATCCAGTTGGCGAACCAGTAGATCGTATTGGTCTGGAAGCCCATGTAGGGCCCGAACCAGTCGCGCGCATAGGCGTATGGACCGCCCGCTTTGGGCGCCAGCTTGCCCAGCTTGGCGAACACGAACGCCAGCAGCAGCGCACCGGCGGTGGTGATCAACCAGCCCCAGATCGAGGCGGTACCGATCTTGGCCAGGCTGGAGGGCAGCAGGAACACGCCTGAGCCCATCATGTTGCCGGCGACGAGGAAGGTGGCTCCGACCACCCCGATTTTCTTTGCTTCTGCCATGACAATCTCCTGTACTGGCATGAGCCCGGTGCGGCCGGGCGTGGGGACGGTTGCGCTGGCGTAACGCCGCTGGCGCTTACTTGATGAAGTTGTATTGCAGGCTGCCCTGCACCCGGACCGTGTCGCCGCGCGCGCCGCCCTGCTGTTCCAGGCGCCCGTACAGCAGCTCCATGCCCATCGTCCACGACGGTGCCGGGCTCCAGATCAGGTTGAACACGCCGTAGCGGCTCTGACGGAATGCGTCGGTCGCCAGTGCAGCATTCCGCTCCAGGGTCAGCTGGCCGACGATCAGGTTCGAACGCCACAGCTCGGACCAGTAATGGGTGTAGCCAACGAAACCACCGTGCAGGTCCAGCGCATCAAGGCGGCCATCGGCACCGACCACCGCGTCCAGCCCGGAGCCGGTCAGGTCAGCGGTGTAACGGCTCAGGCCGCGCCCACCGAGGGCACCGAACAGCAGCAGGTCGCGCTCGCCCACCGACGCCGATCCGCTCAGCTGCAGGCCACCGGCCATGCGCCGGTCGCGCTCATCGTCACCGTCATAGGCCAGGCTGCGTGCCACCGCGCCCAGTTGCAGGTGGCCCCAGTCGCGCTCCATGCGCGCTGTCACCGTCACATCCGGCAGCCGGTTCACCGCCGCGCGCTCATCGCTGGCACCGGCAAGTTCAGTCTTAGGATCTTCGGCGGCAACAGTCAGGGTGTTGCCCTTGCCCATCGCAAAGCTGTGGTGGATGCCGGCCACCAGCAGATAGCCCGCACCACCCGGACCGGCAAAATCCAGCGTGTCAGGCAGGCTGTCCGGATCCATGAAGCTGGAATAGCCGTAGCCCGCGTAGGTATTGCCGAGCTGGCCATAGGCGTGTCGCAGGCGGAATTCGTAACCATCACTGCTGCCGAAGAAGTCGTTCTCCAGGTAGAAGCGCAGGTTCCCGTGCGAGGTCGGGCGCCGCGCCTCGAAACTGAAGCGGGTCTGCTTGGCATGGATGTTGAAATTGGACACGTCACGATGACGGCCGCCCACTGGCATCGACGAAGGAATGAACTGATCTTCGTCGCCGGCGGCGCGCGAATCGGCGATGGCATCGAGCTTGGCGTAGCCGCCGATGCGGATCACCGTATCGGTGCCGGGAATGGCGAAGAACCCCTTCAGATCCGGGTCGGTTGGGCCGGCCGCACTGTCCGGTCGCGATGCCGCGGTGGAAGGGTCGGCCACAGATTCACGCTGCGGCAGCACCGGTTGTGCCACGCCCGGCACCTGGGTGGGATGCAGCAGATGGGTAGCGCCTGCAGGTGCGGTCGCAGGCGCAGGGATCTGCGCGATGGCAGGCGCAACCGCGCCATTGCGCTGCTCAAGCCGATCCAGCCGCTGCTGCATGCCTTCCAGTACCTGACGCATGGCCGCGATCTCACGGCGCAGCGCCTGCGCGTCCTCCTTGTCATCAGCCTGTGCATATGCCGGCGTGATCGCCAATACGGTCAAGCAGGCCAGACTCAGTACCGCCACGCGCATTGCATCCTCCCTGGACGTCCATGTTCATCTCGCAGGCCGAACGCACGCATGCGCGGCTCCGGCCCCACGTTGCCGTTGCTGGAAATGCGGATACTGCGTCGACGGCGGCGGCCAGCCTGCGCACTGCAGGCAACAGGACGATGACACTGCCCTGCCCGCACCGACGTCGACTCCATCAAGGCCGCGCTGCCAAAGAGGTGGCGACCGCAGCGGTCTGGGTAACAAGCACGGAGTGAGAATGTCGTGAATGGCTGTGCCGGCCGACCCTGATCAGGGCGTGGCGAGCGCGGCATCCGTCGCGCAGTGACGCTGTATTCCATGCGTCACAGGCTAATCCGCCTGTCGTTTTTGGCCTTGATTGGAATCAAGGCGCGATGCTTGATGTCAGTCACGATTCAGACGTGACGATGAACCAACGTTGCGCAGGCCTGCAACCGGAAGGCCGGCCACAGAATGCGACAGGCCCGCATGCTGCCATGCGGGCCTGTGCAATGTTTCATGAGGCTGGCGCCACTCAGCGCGGGCCAAGCACCGTCTGCAGATCGGCACCCTGCGGCAGGCCCGCACGACGCTGTACCTGGCCCTGTGCGTCCTGGAACAGAATGCCCGGCGTGCCCTGGAAGCCCATTTCGATCATCAGTACCTGATTGGCATCGAGCTTGCCAGCAATTTCGCGGCTGATGTTCGGCAGCGCCTTGATGCCACCGCGATCAAAATCGTGCTCGTTCTGCAGCAGCGCTGCACTCGGGTCACGGGCTGCGAGGATGGCCGCCGCCTTGGCCGGGCTGTCCTCGCGGATGACGCCGACCATGATGTGACGCAGCTGCACCTTGCCCGCATCGACCCACGGCCGTGCCGCTTCCCAGAACTTGTGGCAGTATGGGCAGTTCGCATCGCTGAAGGTATAGACCACGCGCGGCGCATCGGCCTTGCCGTCACGTACCCAGGCGCTGGATTCCAGTTTGGTCCACATTTTGGCCGACATCGGCGAGGCCACCAGCTTCTCAACGGCCTCAGCGGCTACATCGTTGCCCTCCGCATCGAACAGGCTGCCGACCAGTACATGCTTGCCATCAGCAGTGACATAGGCCGCTGCCGGCTGCTGGCCGCCGACCACGCCGGCGAAACCTCGCAGGCCACCGGGGGCATCGAATTCGGCGACGACCTCGAACCCATGCTTCTCGATGCCCTTCAGCACCGCAGGGCGATCGCCCTTGTTGGCAGCGGCTGTGGCGCTCGCTGCCGGTGCCGCGGCGGTCTTGCCCGGCGGCGTCTGTGCCTGGCTGCAGGCGGCCAATGCCAGCAGGACCGGCAGCAACAGCACCGCCGGGGCGGTGCGCAGGGAAGTCGACAACATGGGAACTCCGTAGTGAGATGCCCGCGCAGGCTACCGCAGCCGGCGCAGTTTGTGTTCAAGACCAGCTGCCGTCAGTTCGCCGAGGTGCAGTTCACGCAGGCGCCCTTCGGCGTCGAAGAACAGGGTCGAGGGATAGGCCTGCACGCCCAGCACCGTGGATGCCGCAGCGTCATCGTCCAGCAATACGTTGCCCAGCAGGAGCCGTTCGCGCGCAACGAAACCCTGGACCTCCTCAAGGGTTTCACCCTGATTGAGGAACACGAACTGCACGTCCGCATGTGCCTGCTGTGCCGCTGCCAAGACCGGCATCTCGCGCCTGCAGGGACCACACCAGCTGGCCCACAGGTTCAGCACCAGTGGCTTGCCACGAAACTGCTGGAGATCAACCCTTCCCCCTTGCAGATCAGCAACCTGCAATACCGGCAAGGGCATCTGCCGCTCCTGCCAGGCGGACAACAGCTGACTGCCGCCCGCCCATAGCAGCACACCTGCCAACGCCGCGCCCAGCACCGGGGCGCGCAACGCCCGCCATGGGCGCAACCGCCACAGTCCCCATGCCAATCCCGCAACCAGGACAACCACCAGGTGGTAGCCACCATCGGCAATCTGCAGAATGCTCCACGGCGCCTCGCGATACAGCGCGAAGTTCAAGGCCACGAAGCTGATGCGACCACACAGCAGGCCCACCAGCAGCATGTCCAGAACCATGCTGGGTGCGGAAGGCAGCGGCATGCCGTCCTTCCTGCGTGGCCAAAGACGCGCCACGGCCATCGCCAGCACTACGCACACGAGAATCAATATCACCGGCATCGGCACCGGCCCAACGCTCGACATCAGACCACCTGTTCAATCGTCCACTGACGGCATGGTCGAAGTGTCGCGCTCCGGTTGCAAGCCCGACGATGCTACCCGCATCAGGCCGCGCTGCGCCCCAGTTGCATCACCGACGGCGATTGCAGCCCGCGCAGACTGCCCGCCACCGACGGCATCAAGGGCCGCTCGCGGCGCTTGCTGCTGACGTGACGCCGATAGTTCGCCGGCGTCATGCCAACGATGCGCAGGAACAACCGGCGAAATGCACTCTGATCAGCGTAGCCGACGCCCCAGGCCACCTCATCGATACCCGCCCCCTGCTGCAACAGGGTCTGCGCCTTGGCGATGCGCAGCCGTTGGCAGTACTCGATCGGCCGCAGGCCGGTGGCCTTGAGGAACCGCCGCTGCAGTGTGCGCGGCTCCAACCCGGAGACTTCGCAGATCGCGGCGAGGGTGGCACCGCGTGCCGCTGTGGTGTGCAACCAGCGCTGTGCCTTCAACACATCACGATCGCCATGTGCGAAGTTGGCGCTGAAGCGTTCCAGATCCTGCTGGATCGTGGCGGGCACGGTGATGCCCAGTTGCTGCGCCACCGCACTGGCCACGCCCTGCCCATGCAGCCGGTACAGCAGCCGCAGGCCCAGGAAGCGCCAGGCCTGGCCCCCGCCGACCGTCAGCAGGTCGCCGTCATCCACCAGCGCCCGCTCGCTCGGCACCCAACTCGCGGCCTGCGCCTGCAGACCTGGATGGCGCCCGAGATCGGGGCCACTGACCGTACGCCCGGCCAGCAATCCGGCCCGTGCCAGCACGCTGACGCCATCACTGGCGGCGGCCAGCAGGCTGCCGCCGTCATAGTGCGCGCGCAGCCAGTCCAGCAGCACCTCATCCGCGCGCAGGCACGCGCCGGCACTGATCTGGCCGGGAACCGCAATCACAGCCGGGATGGCCGCATCGAGCATTTCCGCACCCGCAATACGATGCACACCGGTCTGGCTGGCCGGCACGATCCAGCGGGTGACCAGCACCCGCTTGAACGGCCGGCGCTGCTGCTGGGCAAGGCGATTGGCAACGTGCGCCATTTCGGCCAGTACGGAGGCGGCAGACGGATCACCTCCCGGGTATTCAACCACCGCGATCTCGACGAATCCTTCGTTCCTGAATCCTTCCACAGACCACCTCCTCGGTTCGTTGCAGGCCATCGAACGGCCGGTTCAGGCGAAGGGTAGGAACTGGCCCATCGGCGGGGCTATGAAGAAAGTTGCAAAGTGCGCTGAATGCGCGCACCCGGTCCAAGCCTTGACTCTCGACCAGACTCCAGGCTTCACAATGGCCGGCAGCATCCGCAGGAATCCGCCATGAACATTGGACAACTGGCCCGCCAGGCGGGCGTGCCGATCGATACGGTGCGCTACTACGAACGACAGCAGCTGCTGCCGACCGCGGCCCGCTCGGCGGGTGGCTACCGCATCTTCGGCGAGCAGGATCTGCGCCGGCTGCGATTCATCCGTCGCGCCAAGGCGCTGGGCTTCAGCCTGGAAGAGATCGGCGAGCTGCTCGCACTGAGCGATCAGCACTCGCAGGACATGGGCAGCGTGCGCGACACCGCGCAGGCCCGCCTGCAGGACATCGCGCAACGGATGGCCGAGCTGCAGCGCATGCACACCGCACTTTCGCAGCTGGTCGACGCCTGCCCCGGTCACGGCACGCTGGACCAGTGCCCGATCCTGGCGGCACTGACCGACAACGTTGCACAGGCGAAAGGCGACTGACATCGGCTTCGCAACGCACGTGAAGAAAAGTGCAACAAATGCTTGCCAACCCCCTGGGGCAAGGCTATTATTTCGCTCCTCAGCGACGTGGGGCCATAGCTCAGCTGGGAGAGCGCCTGCATGGCATGCAGGAGGTCAGCGGTTCGATCCCGCTTGGCTCCACCAATCTTTCGGCATTAGGCCGTCGAAAGGTCGCTAAAGAACATTGATGAGAATTGCGTCCCCATCGTCTAGAGGCCTAGGACATCACCCTTTCACGGTGGCGACCGGGGTTCGAATCCCCGTGGGGACGCCACTCATCACGAACAACGAGGACCCGGCCGATAACCGGGTCTTTTTTGTTCACCGCCTACCAGCATTCAGGTAGTGGCTTTGCGGTTCCCCTGCCCTCGTGGCCGCGGTTGAACCGGAACGAAAAAAGCTCAAAAAAAGCTTCCACAAACGTGAACACGCAGGTATGATAGGCGGCTCGGTAACACGGGGCCATAGCTCAGCTGGGAGAGCGCCTGCATGGCATGCAGGAGGTCAGCGGTTCGATCCCGCTTGGCTCCACCACTTTCGACATTAGGCCGTCGAAGGTTCTACAAATTGAAGTTTTTCGTGCGTCCCCATCGTCTAGAGGCCTAGGACATCACCCTTTCACGGTGGCGACCGGGGTTCGAATCCCCGTGGGGACGCCAGTTTCAAAACGGACTCTGCTCCCGGCAGATCATCCGGAGTTTCATTGGGGCCATAGCTCAGCTGGGAGAGCGCCTGCATGGCATGCAGGAGGTCAGCGGTTCGATCCCGCTTGGCTCCACCACTTCGACATTAGGCCGTCGAAGGATCTACAACTTGAAGTTTTCGTGCGTCCCCATCGTCTAGAGGCCTAGGACATCACCCTTTCACGGTGGCGACCGGGGTTCGAATCCCCGTGGGGACGCCAATTCTTTAAAACCCCGGCTTCGGCCGGGGTTTTTCTTTGCCTGTGATTCCTGGGAAGGCCCGAGCCGCGCATGGCTGGCCTCAGCCTGGACACACCTCAGAACCGGCGATACATCCCGATCGATGCAGGTGCGGTAGGTGCGAAACCAAACTGCGCGTACAGCCGGTGCGCTTCACCATCTGCCAGAAGGCTGACGTATGCCGACGGCGGCAGGTTTGCCTGCATCCAGCCATCCAGGCGACGCATCACTTCCTTGCCCAGGCCCTGCCCCTGCAGGCGCGGCAACACGGCGATATCGCAGACCTGCAGGTGGCAGCCCCCATCGCCGACGATGCGCCCCATCGCCACCAGCTCGTTGCCCTGGTAGGCGCACACGCCATACAGGGTATTGGGCAGCGCGCGTGCCGCCGCCTCCTGGCTCTTGGCACTGAGGCCCGCCAGCACACGCAGCTGGCAATAGTCCTCGACCGTGGGCACGGCGTCGCGGAACTGGCAGGCGACGGAATCATTCATGCGCTTTCTCCCTGTAGGTCGGGCTATCCTGCCTCATCCATGTCGCAACTGCTGCGACCCGCGCCTGCAGAGTTCCCATGTGCTATTCCGCCCTGATCCGCGCCGACTACGCCAAGCTGGTGCGCGAGTTTGGCGCCATCCTGTCGCTGGAAGAATTCGCGGAGCTGTACGCGCACGATCCCGGCAAGAAGCGCCCCAGAACTCCCAAGGCCATGGATGACGGCTTCGCCGGTGCGCGCACCGAGAAGGGCCGCGACATCGTCGCGAAAATCCAGCAATGGCATGCGCAGGAGCGCCAGGATCTGGAAGCGGAGCTGGCCCGCCAGCGCGAGCGACGCGATATCGCCAACGCCACGCTGGCGACCCGCCCCACCCAGAAGGCACGCAACGACCTGCGCGTAGCCGGCAACCGCATCGATCGTGCGCAGGCCCGGCTGGAAGACCTGCACCGGGTGCAGCTGCTGCCGCGCGACAACCGCATTTTCCCTGGCACCTACGCACCGGTCATGGTCAGCGAGGGCGGCAAACGCGTGATCAAGCCGATGCGCTACCAGTGCCGGCTGCCGGACAAGCCGGTGCGCAACGACATCCTCTATCCCGGCACCTACAACGCGAGGCGCGATAGCCTGGAAGGCTATTGGCGCGGTGCGTTCGGGCTGCGCCACGGCGTGGTGGTGGTGCAGGCGTTCTATGAGCACGTACCGCGTCACGCCTTCGCCGGCCGCACGCTGGGTGCCGATGAGAAGGAGCAGGACGTGGTGCTGGAGTTCCGGCCTGATCCCCCGCGCGATCTGCTGCTGGCCTGCCTGTGGGCGGAATGGGAAGGACCGGAAGGTCGCCTGCTGTCATTTGCCACCATCACCGACACGCCTCCGCACGACGTCGCCGCTGCGGGCCACGACCGCGGCGTCGTTCCCATCCGCAGGGAACACCTCGACGCCTGGCTCAATCCCGATCCGGATGATCTGGCGCGGCAGTACCGCATCCTCGACGACCGCGAAGAGATCCGCTACGTGTACGAAGAAGCCGGCTGAATACCGCGCACAGATGAAAAACCCCGCCTGGGCGGGGTTCATGGATCAGGGATTGCCGCCGCACATCGCCTCTTCGCAGAAGGCCTGTTCCTGCAGGCATTGTTCGACCTCACCACCCCGCGCGATACAGCTCTTGTAGAGCTGGAAACAGGGCTGGCCGCACCACGCGGCAGAGGCCGTACCACCGAAGACCGCCATCGAAAGGACACCCGCAGCGACCATGCGCTTGATCCACTTCTTCATGCCACTCTCCTTGTAGGCCTGAGCATTCAGGCCCGGGCAGGATACGCCCACCGCTTCGGCATGCGCCAATCAGGCCCTGGCGCTGGCGCGGCCCACTGCGCGTACCAGCGCCTGGCTCAGATCTGCCGAGAGATACGGCTTGACCAGCAGCACGCCGGCCAGCATCGGCCCGGGCAGCTGCTCGGCCAGCATGCCGGTGGCCAGCACGAACGGCACGCCACGCGCCGACAGCGCCGCGGCCACCGGCTCGCTGGTCTCATTGCGGGCCAGGCGGTAATCAAGCAGGGCAACGTCCGGGGTCGACGCCTCCAGCAGGCGCAGTGCCTCAGCGACGCTCGCGGCCAGACCCACCACCGTTGCACCGGCATGCACCAGCTGCATCTGCAGCAGTGCGGCACTCATCTCGTCGTTCTCGACCACCAGCACCCTCAGGTCCTGCAACACTGTCATCGGCTACCACTCCTGGAGGCATTCAAGCCGCCGCAGTATAGCCACCACTGGGCCGAAGCCGACAGGACGCGCCCTGATCGGCCTCCCCACTATGAAAGCCGTGCCGACCTCGGTTACACTCGCACGCTGCCTGCCGGTGTGGCGGAATGGTATACGCAGCTGACTCAAAATCAGCCGGGGGTGACCCCATGAAGGTTCGAGTCCTTTCACCGGCACCACTGCATCAAAGGCCAGGTCCCCGACCTGGCCTTTTGCGTTTTCAGGGCCCGGGCGCCGAAACTGGCGACGATGCCAACACCCGCGCTGCCCACGCTCCCCGCTACCCTGCCCGCCCGGCTGCGTCCACTGCACGTGGATGACGCTGCCGCCTGGTCCCGTTATCTCTCGCTGCCGGGCGTGACCGGGCACACCAGCTGGGGCTGGGGCGATGTTTCCGAAAGGGCACTGCGACGCCAGATCGCCGCTTACCTGCCCACCGCAACGGACCCGCGCTGGGCGCTGGTGGGCGCCTGGATGTACGCCCGCGTCGAAGGCTCGGCGTCACCACGCTGAAACACAAATGCGACTTCCGGCAAGCTTTGGAATAGACGCAGCGCACACTTTTCTTGCAAGCCTCACGTGCTTCTGCCTATCGTGATCCCAGCCGGAGCTGGGGGCGGGGGAATGCATGACGTTGCGTGCGGCACTGTTTTTTCTGGTCACGCACGCGCTCGTCATTGCCTTTGTCGGTCCACAGGACCCGGTCGGCTCCTACCTGATGCTGATCACCGCCCCGCTGCTGGCTGCACTGGCCTGCGTGCGGCGTGCACGTGACAGCCGCCAGGCAGCCTGCAAATGGCGGACGCTTGGCGCTGCCGTGGGCCTGTTCTCGCTGGCCCTGCTGGCCCTGCTGTACCGCAATGTGGCCGGCCTCGATCCTGCGCAGATGACCGTGTCTTCGCTGATCCTGTACGTGTTCTACCGGATTCCCCTGACCTACGTGGCCGCCAGCCCGGGCGGCGGCAACCGCTACATCCGCGCGGTGGACCTGCTGATCATCGCGTTGCTGTGGCTGTTGTACTACGGGCACACGCAGGCGATGGCGCATTTCAACACCGCATTGTGGACGCAGTGCCTGAACGCCATGAGCAGCGTACAGAACAGCCTGGTGTTCTGCTTCGCGCTGATCCGCTTCCTGGCCGAGGACAATCCCGACCGCCGCGATTTTTTCCGGACACTTGCGATCTACGCGCTGGGCTACTTCCTGTTGGCGTTCTACATCAGCACCTATCAACCGCAGCTGCCTGACGGCAACTGGGGGGACCTGCTGATCAGCGGGCTGTTCGTGGTGCTGGCCATCATGGCTGGCAGCAAGCGCCGCTATCCGGCGGTGCAGGTATCGCGCAGCCTGCGCCGCATCGTCGACGCCGGCGTGCCGTTGATGCTGCCTTTGCTGCTGCTGATGGTGGCGCTGCTGGTCGCGCGCCTGCAGCCCACCCTGGCCACAGTGGGCTTCATTGGTGCCATGCTCGGTTATGCCCTGCGCAGCGTGCTGAGCCAGGTGGAGATCCAGCGCCAGCGCGATGAGCTGGAAACACTGGCGCGGCGTGATCCGTTGACCGGTCTGGGCAACCGCCGCAGCTTCGACGAATCACTCGGCAGTGCCCGCGGCCGCGCGCGCCGCCAGGGGCTCGGGCTGGCGGTACTGATGATCGACATCGACCACTTCAAACGGCTCAATGACACCTACGGCCACCCGGAAGGCGATCGCCGCCTGCAGTCGGTGGCCGCCATTCTTGATGGCTGCCTGCAACGGGGTGACGATCTGCTGGCCCGCTATGGCGGCGAAGAGTTCATCGCCGCCCTGCCCTCGCCCGATGCCGCCCACGCCCTGGGCCTGGGCGAACGGCTGCGCGCTTCGGTCGAAGCCGCAGCCCTGCCCGCCCCCGAAGCCACCGTCACCATCAGCATCGGCGTGGCCTGGCAGGCACCGGGGGAAGACCGCGATCCGCGCGACCTGGTCGAACGCGCCGACCAGGCCCTGTATCGCGCCAAGCATGCCGGTCGCAACTGCGTACGCGGCGACACCGGCACCACGGAAGACCGGTCTGGACGCCGCGCCTAGACCGCGTGCAGCACCGCCGCTGCATGCCGGTGCCCGGCCCCGCCCTGCACGCGGAAACTGGCTACGGTCTGCAGCAGCTGCGCCGACTGTTCTTCCATGCTGCGCGCCGCCGCCGACGCCTCCTCGACCAGGGCCGCGTTCTGCTGGGTGCCCTGATCGATCAGGTCGACCGCATGATTCATCTGCTGGATGTCATCGCTCTGCTGCTGCGAGGCAGCGCTGATTTCGGTCATCAGGTCGCTGACACGGCGCACGTTGGTCACGATTTCATCCATGGTGCGGCCCGCGCTCTCAACCTGCGCCGTGCCGGCGCCCACATTGGCAACCGACTCATCGATCAGGTGCTTGATCTCCTTGGCTGCGCTGGCCGAACGCTGCGACAGCTCGCGGATCTCGGTGGCAACCACGGCGAAGCCACGGCCATGTTCACCGGCACGCGCAGCCTCCACCGCTGCGTTCAGCGCGAGAATGTTGGTCTGGAAGGCGATGCCGTCGATCACCCCGATGATGTCGACGATGCGCCGCGACGAGGCATTGATCACCGCCATCGTCTCGACCACCTCGTGCACCACATTGCCGCCTCGCGCGGCGACGTCGGCCGCTCCACCGGCCAGCTGGCTGGCCTGGCGCGCGTTGGTGGCCGTGCGCTGCACGGTCTCGGCCAGGCCCTTCATCGACACGGCGGTTTCCTCCAGCGAGGCCGCCTGCTGTTCGGTGCGCTGCGAGAGGTCGCTGTTGCCCTGTGCGATTTCAGTCGCGCCGACTGCGATGGTGTCCGCAGCGAACTTGATCTGGCCGATGATGGCCGCCATCGCCTCGACCAGCGAATTCACGCCTTCGCACAGTTCGGCGATCGACCCGTTCTTGTCGGCGGTGGCCACGCGCTGGGTCAGGTCGCCCTGCTTGGCGGCAGCCACCACCTCGCGGGTCTGCGCCACGGCGCGCTGCATGGCCTGGTTCTCATGCACCTGCGCGGTGATATCGGTGGCGTACTTGACGACCTTGAACGGCTTGCCATTGAGGTCCAGGATCGGGTTGTAGGATGCCTGGATCCAGACCTCGCGCCCGCCCTTGCCCAGGCGCCGATACTGGCCGGCATCATATTCGCCGCGCCCCAGTTTCTCCCAGAACTGGCGATACTCGACGCTGCTGCGATGCTCGGGCTCGACAAACAACGAATGGTGCTGCCCGCGCACTTCTTCCAGGCTGTAGCCGGTGGCGGCCAGGAAATTGTCATTGGCAGACAGGATGCGGCCATCCATGCTGAACTCGATCACCGCCTGCGATTTGGCGATCGCGGCCAGTTGCCCCGCCGAGTCGGCCGCCTGCAGCTTCTGCGCGGTGATGTCGGTCGCGAACTTGACCACCTTGTACGGCCGCCCCTGGCGGTCCAGCACCGGGTTGTACGAGGCCTGGATCCAGATCTCGCGCTGGCCCTTGCCGAAGCGGCGGTACTGTCCGGCGTCGTATTCGCCACGCCCCAATCGCGCCCAGAAGTCGCGGTATTCGGCGCTGCGCGCCTGCTCGGGGTCGACGAACAGGGAATGATGCTTGCCCTGGATCTCCTCCAGGCGGTAGCCCATCGCCTGCAGGAAATTGTCATTGGCCTGCAGGATGGTGCCGTCGAGCGCGAACTCGATGACGGCCTGCACGCGATGCAGCGCGGCCACCTGCGCTTCCAGCTCGGTGCGGTCGGTCATCGCCTTCTCTGTGCTGGTGCGTTGCTGTGGCGCCAGTACGCCAAGCAGCGCACGCCACGGCGACCAACGGGTATGCAGCTCGGCCGGCGCCTGCGCGCCTGCCGTGAAGCCTGGAATGAGCATTGTCTGATCCTCGGTGTCCGGTAAGCGGTTGTGACCCGACGGGCGGGATGCCCGGCGGCAACATCAGTTGCCAGGGACTACAGGTGCCAACCGGCACCTCTCGAGCGACTGCCAAGAACGTCTGCTGCGGGTGCGATCGGCATCTGGAAGCGGCGGAACACACTGCGCGGACCGCCCATCGGGGGCAGCCTGGGGTCCTGCGGCGGGTGACTGGAGCGGGATCCAGAGGGAGTATCGGCGATGCCGTCGGCCGCTTTAGCGGGATTCCGCGACATCCGTCGCAACTCCGTGCATTGCAGCCGGAATGCGGTAGACGACTGCCGTGTACTTCACGCCCTGCTCACGTGCCACCGCCTGCCCGCCGAGGGACTCAGCCAGTGAACGGCTGGACCGGTTCCGTTCCGCCACCGGGTAGCGGAACGCCGCACAGCGCAGGCGCTCGGAGGCCGCCGACCACACCGCCGCCACTGCTTCGCGGCCATAGCCGTGCCCATGCATCACTTCTGCGATCCAGATGCCCAGTTCGGGTTCTGCTTCCCGGGCTCGATGCAGGCCTGCCAGGCCAAGGAACACGTCATCCATGCGTCGGCGGATCGCGAACGTGATGTCGGTCCCGTCGGCAATGGTGGGCAGCCACGCCTGCCAGACAGCAGCAAATGCCTCCTCCGACGGAGGCGGCTCGAAGGCCATGTAGCGGGTCAGCCCGGGTGTGATTCCCGCAAATGCCTCGCCGGCGTCACCGGGCGTGAATGGCCGGAGGTGCAGCCGCGGACTGTCGATGGTCCAGTCGTCGAATGTCATGTTCTGCATTGCCTGAGCGCTGAGTACAGCATCGCTCAGCAGAAGGATGCAGCTCAAGGCAGAAAGGTTTACATGACCAATGCGGGATTCCCCAGCCGGAGAGAATGACCAGCATGAAGGTCCCGCAGGACGCCTATCGACATGGAGATCGCATGTTCCCTCGCTTTGCCAGCCTTCTCTTCCTGGCCGTGTGCAGCAGCAGCTCGCTGGCCAACGACACCGCCTATCGACCGGCGTTCCACCCGGACCAGCTGAAGGGACCGCCCGCAGGACGCCCGAACGAAGTACTGGTACTGGGCAGCCCGCACCTGTCCAGCCTGCCGGAGACCTTCACGCCGGCGATGCTGGAACCTCTGCTGCAGCGCCTGGAAGCCTGGCGGCCCACCGCGATCGCAGTGGAGAACCTGTCCGGCCTGCAGTGTGACTTCATGCGCCGCAATCCAGCCCGATACGCGGAGAGCGTAGCGGACTACTGCGTCGATCCGGCCCAGGCGCAGGCCGCCACCGGCCTGGACGTGCCCAGTGCCAACGTGGAGATGGAACGCCTGCTTGCGGAATGGCCGAAGGCGCCAACCGCTGCCCAGCGACGCCGATTGGCCGCAGTCTTCCTGGCCGCGGGCGAAAGCAGCTCGGCAGTCGTCCAATGGCTGCGGCTGCCCAGGGAAGAGCGACGTGCTTCGGACAGCCTGACGCCGGAGCTGGTGCGGTTCCTCGACACGCGCATGACCCGCCGCAACGAGGCCGGCCTGGTGGCCGGCGTCCTTGCCGCACGCCTGGGACTGGAGCGCCTGTGGTCGGTCGACGACCACACTGCGGATTCGCCAACACCGGAATCGCAGCAGAAGGCCTACGCTGCCGCCATACGCGGTGCCTGGGACAATTCCTTCGTCAAAGCGCGCAGGGCGGCCGATGGACGGCTCGAAGCCAATCTTGACCAAGCGGATGGGTTGCTCGCGATGTATCGCGCCTACAACGCACCCGAGGCCGTGATGGCGGCCTTCAACAGCGATTTCGGCGCGACGCTCGTCGAACCCTCGCCAGAAGGCTTCGGCCGCAACTACGTGGGCTACTGGGAAACCCGCAACCTGCGCATGGTCGCCAACATGCGCGACATACTGGGCCAGCATCCAGGCACCCGCATGCTGACCATCGTCGGTGCCTCGCACAAAGGCTACTACGAGGCTTACCTCAACCTGATGCACGACGTGCAGCTGGTCAGTTCGGATGAAGTTCTGCGCTGACGCAACATGACATGGGGGATGCGGTGACCATCCACCGCGTCACTCCACCGCGTTCCTGCCTGCCCGCCAGAGCACGATGCAGGCGGCACCGATGCAGGACAGCGTGAACACCAGCAGGGCGACCGCGCCGCCCTGCAGCACCGGCAGCAGGGACTGCGCGTGCAGGTCGCCGCGCAGCTGTTCCGCACGCAGGCAGGCGGCCAGGGCCAGGCACCAACCGACCAGGGCCGGTGCGAAGGCACGCACCGTCACCGGGTTGCAGACATTCATGGGATCACCTGTACGAGGGGAAGTGCGCGGAGTATTCGCGCACGCCCTCTCACAGGCTGAGATCAGCCCTCGATCGGGTCGATGTCGTCGCCCGGCAGCTCACTGGCCTCGCCCTGCACCTGTACGTTGTTGCGACCCATTGCCTTGGCCCGGTAGCACTGGGCATCAGCCGCCGCTACAGCCTGGTCCACGCTCATCCCGCCCGCCAATGGCGCGATACCGATGCTGGCGCCCACATGCAGGCGATCCCGGTCCCACGGAATCGACAGCGATGCCAGGGTGTGCAGCAGTTCACCGCCAATGCGTGCTGCACGACGCGGCGTGCAGCCGGACAGGATCACCGCGAATTCGTCGCCGCCCAGCCGCGCCACCACGTCCGAATCGCGCACGCCGTGGCGCAGCACGCTGGCCACCGCCCACAGCACGGCATCGCCGGCCAGATGGCCCCAGGTATCGTTGACCGGCTTGAAGCGGTCCAGGTCGATGTACATCAACGAGGCGGCCTGGCCGGTACGCTCGACGCGGGTGATCGCCTGCTGCAGATGCACCTCGAAGCCGCGGCGGTTGCTCAGCTCGGTCAGCGGATCGATCTCGGCCAGATGGCGCGCCTCGCGCTGGCGCGCGCGCTGCTGGGTGTCATCGCGCAGCACTCACACTGCGCCCCGTACATGACCTTCATCATCACGCAGCCAGGCACGGGTCAGGTCAACCGGAATCGTGGCTGTGCCCAGGCGCAGCAACAGGTCGGCGTGCAGGTCCACTGCGTTGCTTTCCGGGTCCAGCAGCACGGAGACATCCAGCACTGAACCGGGTGCGTACTCGGTGGTCAGTGCCAGCACATCCTGCACCTTGTGCCCGGCCAGCGACAGCGCGCCATCACCGGCCAGGGTGCGCACCGCGGCGGCATTGGCGTAGTCGATGCGGCCATCCAGGCTGACACTGAGCACCAGGTCGGCCACCGCATCAAGCGTGATACGGCTGCGCTGCTCGCTCTCGAACAGACGCTGCTCGCTGCTGCGCTGGGCGCTGATGTCCTGGATCTGCGACACAAAATGCAGCGGCTCGCCGTGCTCGGTGCGCACCAGCGACACCGACAGCCGTGCCCAGATCACCTTGCCGTCGCGATCGAGATAACGTTTTTCCAGGTGGTAGTGGCTGCGCCGCCCGGCCAGCAGGTCCTGCACCAGGGCCAGATCGGTCTGCAGGTCGTCGGGGTGGGTCAGGCGCTGGAAATCAACCTGCAGCAGTTCTTCGCGGGGGTAGCCCAGGATCCGGCACAGTGCGTCATTGACGTCCAGCCAGCGCCCTTCCAGCGACACCAGCGCCATGCCCAGCGCCGCCGACGTGAACGCACCGGCGAATTTCTCTGCCGACAGGCGTGCTTCGGCACGCGCCTGCAGGATCTCGGTAATGTCGATGGACATGCCGACATAGCCGATCCGCGCGCCGCCGGCACCATCCATGCGGCTGATCGACAGGCGCACCTGGCGTGGCTGGCCATCCTTGCGCCGCAGTGTCCACTGCCGTGAATAGGTCTGCTCATCGGCGCGGGCGCTGAGTGCTTCAAACGCGCCCGGCAGGCTTCCGTCCGCAGCCACCAGCGGACGCAGCCAGGCCGCCAGCTCGTCCGGATCGTGGAAATCACCCAGTCGCCGCTGGCCGACCACTTCTTCCGCGCTGTATCCCAGCAGGCGTTCCGCGCCGGTATTGAACAAGGTGATGGTGCCTTCGGTATCGGTCGCGATCACCGCCACCTCGTCGGACGCGTCGACCACGGCCTGCAATCGCTGCCGGCTCTCGGCCGCGTCCTGCCGCGCCTGCTGCAGCTCGGTCACGTCGGCGTGCGCACCGGCCATCCACAGCGGTCGCCCCTGCCCGTCCCATTCGAACACGCGGCCACGGTCGTGGATCCATATCCACTGGCCATTCTTGTGGCGCATGCGCAGCAGGCAGACATAGTTGTCGCTGCGGCCTTCGAAATGGTCCTCCAGTGCCGCATCGGACAGGACGATGTCGTCGGGGTGGACCAGCTTCAGGAACGTCTTCTGGCACACCGGCTCCAGCTCTTCCAGGCGATAGCCGACGATCTCCGCCCAGCGCGCATTGACCCGCATTTCGCCGGTCTGCACGTTCCATTCCCAGGTACCGGCTGCGGTGCCGTCGATGATCATCGCCAGGCGACGGCGCTCCTCGGCCAGCTCCTGCAGGCGCCGTTCGAGCAGCCCGTTGCCGTTGCTTCCCTGGCCCGCCATCAACCCGCCCCGCGGCCCGCACAGGCGGGCAGCGGCCGCAGCACAACGCTGCAGCCCTCAACGAAGACAACGGGTCCTGCTGGCGTCATGGCCCTCCCCAGCGACAGCGGGGTGGCCGAACGCCTCCCCTCAAGCGCAAGTGTGCGCAATCACGGGGAAAACCGACAAGTCCCCCGCCACGAATCAAGCGTGACGAGGGACACGGTCCTCAACTGCGCTTGGCGCGGGCGAAGGCCTCGGCCAGGGCATTGTTGGCCGGGGGCGCGGACACGGCGGGACGGCCACCATTGCCCTGGCCCCGGTTCGGCCCGCGGTTCGGGCCGCCTGCGTCGCGGCGCGGCCCCTGCCCGCGCTCATCGCGCGGGCCCGGGCGGCTGGTGGCCTGCCCGGGGGTGTCGTCCAGGCGCCGGGTCAGGGCGATGCGCTTGCGCGCCACGTCCACCTCCAGCACCTTCACCTTGACGATATCGCCGGCCTTGACCACGTCGCGCGGGTCCTTCACGAACGTATCGGAGAGCGCCGAAATGTGGATCAGGCCGTCCTGGTGCACGCCGATATCGACAAAGGCACCAAAGGCCGCCACGTTGCTGACCACGCCTTCCAGCACCATGCCCTCGCGCAGGTCCTTGATGTCCTCAACGCCCTCGGCGAAACGCGCCGCCTTGAACTCCGGACGCGGATCGCGGCCCGGCTTTTCCAGTTCCTTCAGGATGTCGCGAACGGTCGGCACGCCGAAGGTGTCGTCGGTGAACTGTTCTGCTTTCAGGCCTCGCAGGAAGCTGCCATCACCGATCAGCGCCTTGATCGGGCGCGCGGTGCTGGCAACGATGCGCTCGACCACCGGATAGGCTTCCGGGTGCACCGCCGAGGCGTCCAACGGCTGGTCACCGTCGGCGATGCGCAGGAAGCCGGCGCACTGCTCGAAGGTCTTTTCGCCCAGGCGCGCGACCTTCAGCAGGTCTTTGCGACGCTTGAACGGGCCGTTGTCGTCACGATGGCGCACGATGTTCTCGGCCACCGCGGCCGACAGGCCGGACACGCGCGACAGCAGCGCGGCCGAGGCGGTGTTGACGTACACGCCGACCGCGTTCACGCAGTCCTCTACGCGCGCATCCAGTGCCCGCGCCAGGCGGTACTGGTCCACGTCGTGCTGGTACTGGCCGACGCCAATCGCCTTGGGTTCGATCTTCACCAGTTCGGCCAGCGGGTCCTGCAGGCGGCGGGCGATCGATACCGCGCCACGCAGCGACACATCCAGGCCCGGGAACTCCTTGGCCGCGAATTCGGAGGCCGAGTACACCGAGGCACCGGCCTCGCTCACCACCACCTTCTGCAGCTTCGGGTTGCCAGCGGCCTTGATCGCTTCGCCGGCCAGCTTGTCGGTTTCGCGGCTGGCGGTGCCGTTGCCGATCGCGATCAGTTCCACGTTGTGCTTGGCGCACAGCTGCTTGATGGTCTGCAGCGATTGGTCCCACTGGCGGCGCGGCTCATGCGGGTAGATGGTATCGGTGGCGACCAGCTTGCCGGTGGCATCGACCACGGCGATCTTGCAGCCGGTACGGATGCCCGGGTCCAGGCCGAGCACGGTCTTCGGGCCAGCCGGTGCCGCCAGCAGCAGGTCCTTCAGGTTGTCGCCGAACACCGCGATGGCTTCGGCCTCGGCCTTTTCGCGGGCCTGGTTGAACAGGTCCAGCAGCAGATGGGTATGCAGCTTGGCGCGCCAGGTCAGGCGGCAGGCGTCCAGCAGCCAGCGGTCGGCGGCACGGCCCTGGTCGGCAATGCCGGCCTTGCGCGCCACGCGCCCTTCGGCGTACTGGTGGCCAGCCTCGGCGTCACTGCCCGGATCCAGCTCCAGGAACAGGATCTCCTCGCGGCGCGCACGGAACAGCGCCAGCAGCCGGTGCGAGGGGATCTTCGCCAGCGACTCGGCGTGTTCGAAATAATCGCGGTACTTGGCGCCTTCGGTTTCCTTGCCCTCGGCCACGCGGGCACGGATCACGCCGGATTCGCCGAGCCAGGTACGCAGTTCGCCGACCAGCGCAGCGTCTTCGCCCCAGCGCTCCATCAGGATCGCACGCGCACCTTCCAGCGCGGCCTTGGTGTCGGCCACGCCCTTGTCGGTGTCGACGAAGGTGGCGCCGTAGACCTGCGGGTCCTGCGTCGGGTCGGCCAGCAGGCCATCGGCCAGCGGCTCCAGACCGGCCTCGCGGGCGATCTGGGCGCGGGTGCGGCGCTTGGGCTTGTACGGCAGGTACAGGTCTTCCAGGCGGCTCTTGGTGTCGGCGGCCAGGATGTCGTTGCGCAGTTCGTCGCTGAGCTTGCCCTGCTCGCCGATGCTGGCCAGCACCGCCGCACGGCGGTCTTCAAGCTCGCGCAGGTAGGTCAGGCGCACTTCCAGGTTGCGCAGCTGGGTGTCGTCCAGGCCCCCGGTCACTTCCTTGCGGTAGCGCGCGATGAACGGAACGCTGGCGCCCTCGTCGAGCAGGCCGACGGCGGCACGTACCTGGGCGGACTGGGCACCGATCTCGTCGGCGATGGTCTGGGCGATCTGCTGGGCGAGCGCGCTCTGGGCGTTCTTGGCGTCGTGCATTGCTTCAGGTCTGTGCCGCGTTACGGGAAGACCCCATTCTGGCAATCCACGATGGAGCCGGACAAGGCATTGACACGGGGCGAGGTTCAGCGGCGGGGCCGGATTGGACGCCGGCATCCTGGCAAGGAAAGGGCTCGGACTGGCCCTGGGCTGGGATGCCGGCGCGGGCGCGCGATGGTGGGCGCGCCCTGCCGCGTGTTGCGGAGGTCAGCGGTAGTGGCGGGCGGCGCGCTGCATGACGATCTCGTCACGCATGCCTTCCAGGGCCATCAGGCGGACCTTGCCGACACCCTGCAGTTCCATGAACCGCTCCGTGTAGAACTCCGGCCCCAGCGCGGTGTCGGCGCGGGATTTGCTGAAGCCGTAGGGCACCACGCCCTTCTCGCCATCCTTGCTACCACCGACATAAAGAACGATTGCCATGTGATGTATTCCTCCAAATTGCTACTGCGTACTGCACTCGATGAGCGATGCTGCGAGCTCATCGAGGGAGAGCTTACCGCGTCGAACCTGACTGGAACGTCACGAAGGCTAATGATGATCGGTTGCATGCAGATGACGGCGGGATCACAGCAGAATGCTTACGGATCCTTAACTTCCGGCTAACGAATCGTGGGGGATTCCTGCCAACGGCGCAGCCCCTCGTGGGTGGTTTGGTTGGTCGCGGAAAGCCGGTTTCCTGTGGGCTGGCCGGGAGGGTGGGTAGGCCGGGGACGCCGTGAACCCATCCATGGGGGCTTGGCCGCGGCATCCATGCCGCGGACACCCCGCCCTACCCACCCTCCCGGCCGCTGACAGATTCCTGGTGCCTGCCGCCACCCACGGAGAATAAAAAGAAGATCAAAAGCAGAAGCAGCCGGGCTGTCCGCTTTTTTGTTGTAGAGCCGAGCCTGCGCTCGGCTTCGCGAGCTGGCCTGAAAGCAGCCGAGCGTGGGCTCGGCTCTACACGAGCGCAGCGCGCGACCCGCTTTTGCTGTTCTTTTTCTTTTCCGTGGCTGGACGCGGCCGGGAACTGTCAGCGGCCGGGCGGGATGGGTTCGCGGGACCGTTGGCGCCATGGATGGCGCCATCGAGCCCCCATGGATGGGTTTACGGCGTGTCCCGCGAACCCATCCCGCCCGGCCCAATCGCATGAAACGTATTCCGCGACCAAGCCACGAGGGGCTGCGCCGTTGGCTGGAACCTACGGCCACCAGCCGTGCCCGAACCGGGCAAAATGATCGGCCGCGCGCTCGAATGGATTCCGCGCACTCACCCCGCCACACAGCAGGTACACCGGCAGGTACAGCGGCCCCAGCACCATGTACTGGTAGACGTGCGCGCGTTCGTGGTCGTCCAGCCGGATCAGCGGCTCCACGCCCCACCCCGCCTGATGCGCATAGGTCCGGCACGAAATGCCCAGATCATGACCGGTATGCAGGATCACATTGCCCAGCGTGATCGCCCCACCCGGCCCCCACGGCCAGCGGTCGAACACCAGCGCACAGTCACGGCCGCTCCAGCGCACTGTTGCGCCGCCCAGCATGCCGGTCAGGCCGCCGATCAGGCCGATCAGGGAATTGGGTGACGTCCACACCGCGCCCAGTACCTGCAGCGCGCGCAGCCAGATCGGCCAGGGCTCCGGGGCAGTCTTCAATCGGCCTCGTTCGGCATCAGCAGCCACAGGATCAGGTAGACCAGGATGCCAGGGAAGGCCGCCGAGCCGATCGAGACCAGCACGAACACGATCCGCACCAGCGTGGGGTTCCAGCCGAAGCGGTGGGCGATGCCGCCCATCACGCCGGCAATCATGCGGTCGTTCAATGAACGCGACAGCGTGCGCGGCGTGGTGTTCATGGCGGTTCTCCTGGGCTACGGGAAAAAGCAGTCGAGCATGGCTCGACTCTACACCGCCCCCATGTCTACGGCGTGCGGTGGCGCAGGGCCTGCAGGCGTGCGCCGAACCAGGCGGCGGCGGTCTGTTCAGGCTGCCCCGGGCACTGGATACGGTAGGGCTTGCCGCTCATGCTGCTCTGGCTCGCGGCGCGCTCGATGAACTGCTCGGCGCTGTCCACCATGTCCTTCTTCAGCAGGTAGTCGTACTTGCGCTGCAGGTGCGCACGCGCATCACTGCCATCGTGCCAGCTGCCATTGCGCTGGAAGCGGCATTGAGAGCCGTCCAGGCTGGCGATCAGCTGGGCGATCTCCCGCCGTGCATCCGCACTGGGTGCGGCGTGGGCAAGCGGCGCTGCCAGCAGTGCCGCAAGAATCAACAGAATCCGGTACGTCATCATCCCCCCAGGTCAGTCGAGCATGGCTCGACTCTACAGGTCACGCGCCTTCAACCAGCCATCGATCGTGGCCGGCACCTCTCGCTGCGCGCGCCCGGACACGTAGATGCCGATATGCCCACCACGGAAACTGGACTCGGTGTAGTCCTCAGTGCCCAAGCGCCCACGCATCGCGCGCGAAGCATCCGGTGGCACCAGATGATCCTGCTCGGCGTAGATGTTCAGCACCGGCAGGGTCACCTGCGACAGATCCACCGCCTCCTCGCCGATCCGCACCGTGCCGTTCACCAACCCGTTGCCCTGGTAGAACTGCTTGATGAAGTCACGGAACGCCTCACCCGCCAGATCCGGTGAATCGAAGATCCATTTCTCCATGCGCAGGAAGTCCTCCAGCGCGGCCTTGTCATCGAGGATGTCGAGCAGGCCCACGTACTTCTGCACGTTCAGGCGGAACGGCTTCAGCATCAGGTAGCTGGCATTCATCAGGTCGGCCGGGATGTTGCCCAGCGTATCCACCAGCAGGTCCACATCCACCTGCCGCGCCCAGTGCGAGAGCATGTTGTCGGCCGTCTGGAAATCGACCGGGGTGACCATGGTGATCAGCTTGCCCAGCTTCTGCCGGCGCAACGCGGCGTAGCAGAGTGCGAACACGCCGCCCTGGCAGATACCCAGCAGGTCGACCGGGCCACCACTGCGCGCACGCAGCGCATCAACCGCGCCATCGATGTAGCGCAGCAGGTAGTCCTCCAGGGTCTGGAAGCGCTCCGAGCGATCCGGGTAGCCCCAGTCCAGCACGTACACGTCCTGGCCCAGCGCCAGCAGCTTCTGCACCAGCGAACGGTCGGCCTGCAGGTCGACCATGTACGGCCGGTTGACCAGCGCATAGACGATCAGCAACGGCGTGCGCCGGGTCGGTGCCTGTTCGCCGACGAAGCGGTACAGCACCACCTTGCCGTCGCGCCACACTTCTTCACGCGCGGTCACGCCATAGTCCACGTCTTCCACCTGCGGCAGCAGCTTCAGCCCTTCCATCAGCTTGCGCTGCATGGCCAAGGTCTCCTGCATCAGGTCATCGGCGTTGAAGCCCAGCGGTCCCTTCATCGGTCACGCGCCCGTGCGGAAGTGCGAGGTGCGGCCTTCTTCGCAGATGTCTTCTTCGCAGGCGCCTTCTTTGCCGGCGCAGCCTTCTTTGCGGCCTTGCGTGCGGCTGGCTTCACCTTCGCCGGCGCCGGCTGCGCGACCGGATCGACCGCAGCGGTTCCGGCCAGCACCGCTACCTGTGCCTGCAGGCGGCGCAGGCTGCGCTCCAGCTCGGCGATACGGCGGTGTGCGGCATCCATCTCGCTGCGGGTCGGCAGGCCGATGCGTTCACTCATCTGTTCCACCTCGCGCTGCAGGCCGGCACGCAGGCGCATCTGTGCGTTGCCCAGCGAGGCATAGACCTGCTGGAACGGCTCGGACATGGCGACCTTGGCGTAGGCCTCCTCGGCCACTTCGATCCACAGGTCGAACATCGCGCGGGCGCTGGTCAGCTGGCTGCCGGGCTGTTCGTGCTCGGCCAGGCGCTGCTCGAACAGCGCAAAGGCCTCATCCAGCGCCTGCTTGATCTGATCAACGTAGGCGCGCGAATGCTGCTGGTATTCCTCCTGTGCGCGCAGCAGTGCCTGCCAGCGCGCCTGGTGTTCGCGGCCCGGGCCGAACGCCGGGCTCTGCAGCCACGGGCCAGCCTGCAGCTGGAACTGCTGCAGCCATGCGGCGAATTCGGGCACGGCGGCGCCGGTGTGGGTGCTGCCACGGGCTCCCTGCAGCATCCACTGCAGCATGCCGTCGCCCTGCCCCTGCACCGCCTCGCGCCAGGCCTGTGCCACGTCCGCGCTGCTGGCGTCGCGGCCGGCGAAACGCGCGGCCACTTCCTGCATGGTGCCGTACCAGCTGCCCGCCTGCTCACGGAACCGGCGCACGGCATCTTCCGGTGCGCCCTGCGCTTGCTCAGGCAACAGCTGGCCCCACCAGTCGAACAACCGCTGCCAGCTGCCGGGGTCGTCGCCGGCCGGCGCACCGGGCGTGCTCGCATGGCGCAGGGCATCGCCCCAGGCGCCGAAGTACTGCCGCGCCAGGGCTTCGAAATCGCTGCTGCCGGCGTCGTGGGCCGAGCTGGTCATCGCAGGCCTCCGCAGGGCTGGCTCATGGCTTGGGAATGCGCAGGGTCTTGCTGATCATCAGCGACCCGGACAACGCGAACAGCAGCACCATCGGGTGCAGCTGCCAAGGGCCGATCTGCCACTGGCCGAACCAGAGGTCCTGGCCGATGGCATCGGTACCGGCGGCGATCGCCAGCACGATCACCAGCACCAGGCTGGTCGGGATCGGAGTGCCCTCGAAAAACTTGACCTTGCCCTCGTCACCGGCCAGCGCCTCGGCGGTGACGTTGTAGCGCGCCAGGCGGCTGACGCCGCAGCAGACGAAGTAGCTCAGCACCAGCCAGTCCCAGCCGCCCTGCATGCCGCAGGCATAGGCCAGCGCCGCCGGCGCCACGCCGAAGGAGATCACGTCGGACAGCGAGTCCAGCTCGCGGCCCAGGGTAGAGCTGGACTTGCGCCAGCGCGCGATGCGCCCGTCGAGGGCATCGAAGATGAAAGCCAGCGGGATCAACGCCATGCCGAACAGCAGGTAGCCGCGCTCGCCGTCCTGCAGGAAGCGCATCGCGGCAAATACCGCACCCGTGCCGCAGAAAGCATTGGCCAAGGTGAACCAGTCGGCCAGCTGGAATTCGCGCAGCATCGAGAAGTGACGTTTCATGGGGTCTCACGGAGCATCAAGGCCCACAGGTTACCGCGAGCGCCGCCACTGGCGACAGCGCTGGCAGGACCCAGCCTTCACCGCTCCCTCACCCGCCCTCACCAGCGGTGAATTTTTCGCCACCCATCTTGACAGCCTAGGGGGGTGGCGCCTGTCGCGGCTTATCCACAAAGTTGCCCACGCGTAATCCACACCCCCTGTGGACAACCAGATCTCACCGACTGCGACGTTGGACATTTCCTCATCACCCTGCACCGGGGTTTCCCTACTTCCCAAGCCACAAGGTCGGCGCTATGGTCACCGGCGGACCCGCCGCCGCCACGTCCGAAACTCTGCAATGGACGATGATGATGCTGGATGCTCCCACCCTGGCCGCACAGCTGCGGCAGCCCCATGGCGAGGCCGCGCTGGCGGTCGCCAACTCGATGAACCGCAGCAACGGCGCACTCAACCTGGCCGCGATCGGGCTGCTGGCCGTCGGCGCCGGTGAACAGGTCCTGGAGGTCGGCCCGGGCAACGCGGCCTTCGCGCCGCTGATGCTGCAGGCCACCGGCAGCCACTATCTGGGCATCGAGCTGTCCACCGCCATGGTCGAGGCCGGCAACCAGCGGCTGGCCAGCGCCGGGTTGGCCGAGCGTGCGGCGATGCGGCACGGCGACGCCCAGGCGCTGCCGGTCGCCGATGCCGCGATGGATGCAGCGCTGGCGGTCAACACCCTGTACTTCTGGCCGAACCTGGCCCCGGTGCTGGATGAGCTGGCGCGGGTACTGCGCCGGGGCGGCCGCCTGTGCCTGGCCTTTGGCGACGCCAGCTTCATGCGCAGCCTGCCATTCGCTGCCGACTTCCAGCTGCATGAGCTGGACGCGGTGGAGCTCGCACTGCGGGTATCGGGCTTCCGTGTCTCGGCCTGGCGCAGCCATCGGGAATCCGCGGCCGGCAATGACGGCCAGACCCGCGAAAAGCACTTCCACCTGCTGCTGGCACAGCGGCGCTGAAGCTGCCCGCCTGACCGAGTGGTAGAGCCGGCTGCTGGCCGGCTGCCCCGGCCATCCCGGATTGCCGGCCAGCGGCCGGCACTACCCAGCCTGCGCCCGCCTCCAGCGAGCAAAACAGAGCACCTGCATCACCAGCATGGCCAGCAACCCCAGCGGCCACGCCCACCACAGCCCGGCCAGACCGTGCCGGGACTGCAGCCACATCGCCAGTGGCAGCTCCAGCAGCAATACGGCCGCCATGCCCAGCAACGCGGGCAACAACACCGTGCCACCGCCTCGCATCACTCCGACCAGCACCGCACTGCCCCCCATCGCCAGCACGCCCCACACCACGGTGCGCAATTGCTGCGTGGCCAGTTCGCGCACGTCGGTCGCCGCCAGGATCAGGCCAGTCAACCAGGGCGCCAGCGCCACAACCAGCACCACCACCCCGCTCAGTATCGCCAGTCCAAGCAGCACGCCGGTGCGAGCGATGGCGGGCAGCCGTGCCGTACGTCCCGCCCCCATCGCATGCGCGGCGAGGATGGTGGCGGTGATGCCCAGCGACATCGCAGGCAGCTGCACCCAGCTCATCAACTGATTGACCGCGCCGTAGGCGGCCGTGGCGGTATAGCCGTGGCGATTGATCCAGCCCAGCAGCACGATCTCGGCCACGGCCAGACTGAGCATCTGCAGCGAGGACGGTACGCCGATGCGTAGCATCGGACGGATGAGTGCTCCATCGAAACGGATCGATCGCAGTAACTCATGCCCCGGTGCCAACGGGTGCCCCATCCGCTGCCACCGCCACATCAGCCAGGCCAGGGCCAGCAGCGAGGCGAGCGCCGCCGAGACTGCCGCACTGGCTGCGCCCAGCCGCGGCAGGCCGGCCCAGCCCAGGATCAGCAGCGGCGTGCACAGCAGGCCGACCACCGTGGCCAACAGCAGCGCATGCAGCGGCGTCTTCGCATCGCCCACCGCGCGGCTCACCGCAGTGGCCAGCCACAGCAGGAAGAACACCGGTGCCGCCAGCAACAGGACACGGGCATAGACGATGGATTCGCCGAGGATCGGGGCCGGCGTACCGAGTGCCACCAGCAGCTCTGGTGCGAAACCGCCGCCCACCGCCATCACCAGCACTGACAACAGCAGAATCAGTGCCACCGCACTGCCGGCCACCGCGCGCGCCTGCTGCGGCCGGCCCGCGCCCCAGGCCTGGCCGATCAGCACCATGGCACCGGTCGCCAGGCCCATTACCAAGGCCAACAGCAGGAAGAAGACCGGGAAGAACGCTGCGGCGGCAGCCACCGCCTGCGTCCCCAGCAGATGGCCGAGGTAGATGTTGTCCAGCGTGCCTGCGGCAAGCTGCAGCGCATTGGTCAGCAGCATCGGCAGCAGCAGGGCCAGGTAGGTGCGCCACAGCGGTGGTGCGGCCGGGGGTGTCGGATGTACAGGGGTGGTCATGGGATTCTCTGGGCAAGGCGCTGCCCTGCCCGGCGTTTCCGCCAGCAAAGCAAGCACAGGGGAGCGGGCCGTGGCCCGCGATCAGGTGGCGCCGCTGCTCAACGACGGCGCGATGGCTCAGCCGCCGGCGCTCTCGAATGCCAGGCGCAGGGCGTGGTTGCGCACATCCTCGGGCCAGCTGCGCAACGCCATTTCCAGGCCCGACCGGTCGTGCGCGAACAGGACACGGATCGCTTCCTCGAAACCAGGCAGGTCACCGGCGATGGTCTGCAGGAAGTGATAGGTGCGCTCGCTGTGGCGACGCTGCTGGTCCTTGTCCGCACCGGCACGGCTGGCCGCCTCCACCAGCCTGCGCAGCACTACCGAGGCCCCACCGGGCTGCTCGGCCAGCCACGCCCAGTGGCGCGGCAGCAGGGTCACTTCGCGGGCAACCACGCCCAGCTTGGGGCGGCCGCGGCCGCGCGGGGCAACAGGTGCGTCTTCGGGAGCGATTCCGGCGTCCGCTTCCACGGCCGATGGAAACGCCTCCGCCACCCGCGCCAGCAGTTCTGCGTCGCTGCCGCGTGTGTCGAAATCACGGGTGCGACCGGTAGCGTTGTCGAACACCAGCAGCGGACCGGCAACGTTGCCGGCGCGCAGCTGTTTCAGCGCAAGCGCAGCCACTTCCGGGGTGCCGGAAGCGACCAGGCGATGGCCGTCGAAACAGCTGAAGGGAGGAAGTCGGGACGCAGGCATGGCAATGGCATCAGAGGCGATGCGCGAATATTGCCCGGGTAATTTGCGACTGTCAATATTGCCCGGGTATTAATCAGCCAGAAGAGCGTGCCAATCAAGGTTGGCCCCCACCAGAATGGTTGGCACCCACCCGATCCGCCGGATCACAGACGGCTGAAGGACCAGCTCACCATGCGGCCGTCCTTGTACGGCATCACGCCGTGGAACGGGCGCGGGTCGGCGTCGAACACCAGCGGCAGGAAGTTGCGGTCGCCCTCCCACATCGGCAGCGTGTCCAGCTTGTCCAGGTCCACCCACTCCAGCGTGCCCTCGTGGTTGCCGCCGTGCGGGGTGCCTTCGAAGCTGTCGATGACGAACACGAAGCCCAGCCAGTCCTCGCCGTGCTTGCCGAAACCCGGCCAGCTGAGGGTGCCGCGCAGGCGCATGCTGGTGCAGTCGATACCGGCCTCTTCCTGGATCTCGCGGCGCATGCTGGCGGCCACATCCTCGTCCGACTCGATCTTGCCGCCCAGACCGTTGTACTTGCCCAGGTGGTGGTCACCGGGCCGGGTGTTGCGGTGGATCATCAGCACCTGGCGACGATCGGGCGACAGCACGTAGCCCAGGGTGGCGACGATCGGGGTATACGGCATGGGGCAGCATCCAGCAGCAGGTCAGCCGTGGATTATGGCCGATCAGCGCACCAGCGACAGGCGGCGCTCGGTGGGCGTGCCGGCACCATCGGGATCACGGCGCAGGGTGGCGACGCCGTGGCCGCGCTCGGCCAGGTATTCCAGCCACTTGCCCAGGAAGGTATTCATCCGCATGCGGTGGCTGATCAGCTCCGCCGGCGGCGGGTACAGGCCCATGGTGTCCTGCCAGCGACGGCCGACGTAGCAGTGGGTGGTCTCGGCCTGGCGCGCGTCACGATACAGCCGCACATAGGCCGATGGATCCGGTTCGCCGGTGACCGGGTCGGCCAGGTCGTAGGTCAGGCGCAGTTCCACCGTGTAACGGTGGCACTCGATCACGTCCAGACGAACATCCAGGCCGTCGCCGATCGAGGAAATGTAGCTGCCCGCCACCAGTCCGGCCGGTTCGAACAGGCGCACCAGGTGGCGGTAGTTTTCCGCGTACAGGCCCATGAGCCAGCTCAGCCGGCTCAGGCGGGGAATGCGTTCGGTGCGGGGCAAGGCTCGGGCCATGGGTCGATCCTACACGTTGGTGCTTCAACGTGGGGGCGGGATCGCCCCGGCCAAAGGGGCCCGGTATCGACCAACGGTCGATACCCACCACGCACAAGGGTTTCCCGCAGCATCGGTAGGCCACGACCGTTGGTCGTGGCGCGCGCCTCAATACAGCTCGCGCTGCAGCCCCAGCGTGGCCAGCACCTTGCTGGAAATCTCCTCGATCGAGGTATGGGTGGTGCTCAGGGTCGGGATCCGCTCCATCTGGAACATCACCTCGGCCGCGGCCACCTCGCGCTTGCAGGTATCCAGGTTGGCGTAGCGCGAGTTCGGGCGGCGCTCCTGGCGGATCTGCTGCAGGCGGTCCGGGTCGATGGTCAGGCCGAACAGCTTGCGCCGGTAGTTGCGCAGCCGTGGCGGCAGGCGGTCGCTTTCCAGGTCCTCGTCGGTCAGCGGGTAGTTGGCCGCGCGCACCCCGTAATGCAGGGCCAGGTAGATGCAGGTGGGCGTCTTGCCGGCGCGCGACACCGCAACCAGGATCACGTCGGCGTCGTCGTAATTCACCGCGATACCGTCGTCATGGGTCAGCGCGAAGTTCATCGCGTTGATGCGGCGGTGGTAGGTATCGAAGTCGACCATGCCATGGGCCTGGCCCACACGGTTCACGCGCGAACTGGACAACTCACGCTCCAGCGGCTCGATGAACGGGGCGAACACGTCGAGCATCAGCGCCCCGCTGTCGGCCAGGATCAGGCTCAGGCTCTGGTCCACGCAGGAGTTCACCACGATCGGCCTGACCTGGTAGCGCTCCCCCGCCGCCTGGATCCGGGAACAGGCTTCCCGGGCTTTTTCGGGGTCGTCGACAAACGACATCCGGTCGGTAATAAAGCTGAACCCGGAGAACTGGGTCAGCAGGCTATGCCCAATGGTTTCAGCGGTGATACCGGTTCCATCGGAAACGTAGAACACCGGACGGATGGTCGACATGCGCGCTTTTACCCCCTACGAAGCCTAAAAGGGCCGCCAACACAAGCTTGTGTCGACAGCGGTCTGCCCGGCATCATATCGGCTTCTTCCTACGGACGCGGCCACTCAGCCCGCCTCGGGCGATGGCCAAACGGAGCATCGCGCTTGAACGAGAACATCCTGTGGTTGCACGAACTGCGTCTGGCCGACCTGGCCCGCGTAGGCGGCAAGAATTCCTCGCTGGGCGAGATGATCGGCAATCTGGCCGGTCTGGGCGTCTCCGTTCCCGGAGGTTATGCGACCACCTCTGAAGCCTTCAAGGACTTCATCGCGCACAACGACCTGTCCAAGCGCATCTTCGACAAGCTGGCCACGCTGGACGTCGAAGACGTCAACGCGCTGACCGCCGCGGGCAAGGAGATCCGCAGCTGGGTGATCGACGCGCCGCTGCAGCCGCAGCTGGACCAGGACATCCGCACCGCCTACGCCAAGCTGAGCGCCGACAATGGCGGCGGCGACGTGGCCGTGGCCGTGCGTTCGTCGGCCACCGCCGAGGATCTGCCGGATGCGTCCTTCGCCGGCCAGCAGGAAACCTTCCTCAATGTCACCGGTGCCGACGACGTCGTGCACAAGGTCAAGGAAGTGTTTGCCTCGCTGTACAACGATCGCGCCATTGCCTACCGCGTGCACCACGGCTTCAAGCATGAGGACGTGTTCCTGTCCGCCGGCGTGCAGCTGATGGTGCGTTCGGGCGTCGGTTCCTCCGGCGTGCTGTTCACCCTGGACACCGAGTCCGGCTTCCGCGACGTGGTGTTCGTCACCTCCTCGTTCGGCCTGGGCGAAATGGTCGTGCAGGGTGCGGTCAACCCGGACGAGTACTACGTCTACAAGCCCACCCTGCAGGCCGGCAAGCCGGCGATCCTGCGCCGCTCGCTCGGCAGCAAGGCGATCCGCATGGTGTATTCGGACGTCCCCGGCGAGCGCGTGAAGATCGAGGACACCCCGGCAGAGCTGCGCAACACCTTCTCGATCAGCGACGAGGACGTGCAGGAACTGTCCAAGCAGGCGCTGGTCATCGAAAAGCACTACGGCCGCCCGATGGACATCGAGTGGGCCAAGGACGGTGTCAGCGGCAAGCTGTTCATCGTGCAGGCGCGCCCGGAAACGGTGAAGTCGCGCAGCCACGCCACCCAGATCGAGCGCTTCGCGCTGACCGAAAAGGGCGGCAACGTGCTGGCCGAAGGCCGTGCCGTCGGTGCCAAGATCGGTTCGGGCGTGGCCCGCGTGGTCAAGACGCTGGACGACATGAACCGCGTGCAGCCGGGCGACGTGCTGATCGCCGACATGACCGACCCGGACTGGGAACCGGTGATGAAGCGCGCTTCGGCCATCGTCACCAATCGCGGTGGCCGTACCTGCCACGCCGCGATCATCGCGCGCGAGCTGGGCGTGCCGGCCGTGGTCGGTTCGGGCAACGCCACCAAGGTCATCGAAGATGGCCAGCTGGTCACCGTCAGCTGCGCTGAAGGCGATACCGGCTTCATCTACGAGGGCAAGCTCGGCTTCGAGCGCACCACCACCGATCTGGGCAACATGCCGCCGGCACCGCTGAAGATCATGATGAACGTGGCCAACCCGGAACGTGCCTTCGACTTCGGCCAGCTGCCGAACGCCGGCATCGGCCTGGCCCGCCTGGAAATGATCATTGCCAGCCACATCGGCATCCACCCGAACGCGCTGCTGGAATACGACCGCCAGGATGCGGCGACCAAGAAGAAGATCGACGAGAAGATCGCCGGCTATTCCGATCCGGTCAGCTTCTACGTGGACCGCCTGGCCGAAGGCATCGCCACCCTCACCGCCTCGGTTGCACCGAACGCCGTGATCGTGCGCCTGTCGGACTTCAAGTCCAACGAGTACGCCAACCTGATCGGCGGCAGCAACTACGAGCCGCACGAAGAGAACCCGATGATCGGCTTCCGCGGCGCCAGCCGTTACGTCGACCCGAGCTTCTCGGCCGCCTTCGCGCTGGAGTGCAAGGCCGTGCTGCGCGTGCGCAACGAAATGGGCCTGGACAATCTGTGGGTCATGATTCCGTTCGTGCGCACCCTGGAAGAAGGCCGCAAGGTCATCGAGGTGCTGGAACAGAACGGCCTGAAGCAGGGTGAGAACGGCCTGAAGATCATCATGATGTGCGAAGTGCCGTCCAACGCACTGCTCGCCGATGAGTTCCTGGAAATCTTCGACGGCTTCTCGATCGGCTCCAACGACCTGACCCAGCTGACCCTGGGCCTGGACCGCGACTCGTCGATCGTCGCGCACCTGTTCGACGAGCGTAACCCGGCAGTGAAGAAGCTGCTGTCGATGGCCATCAAGGCAGCACGAGCCAAGGGCAAGTACGTCGGCATCTGTGGCCAGGGCCCGTCCGATCATCCGGATCTGGCCGAATGGCTGATGCAGGAAGGCATCGAGTCGGTGTCGCTGAACCCGGACACCGTAGTCGATACCTGGCTGCGCCTGGCCAAGCTGAAGGCCAACGGCTGATGCCGTAAAGGCCGCAGGCTGACGTCGTGTTCATCGGCGTCAGCCGATACTGCTGCTGCACGCAAGCCCCGCCTCTGCGGGGCTTGCTGTTTCTGGCGTCCTTGCACGCCACGCGTACCTCGCACCTGTCCCGCAGCAGCAAAGGAATTCCCGCATGATCGCCGCCGCACCGTCCTCGCCCGCCGCAACGCCCTGGTTCCACTCGCTCGACTGGGAACGCCTGCTGGAAACCTATGGTGTGCCGCTGCTGGCCGCCATCGTTGTGCTGCTGGTCGGCATGTGGGTGGCACGACGCCTGTCCAATGCGATGCCGCGCGCCACTGCGCGCATGGGCGTGGATCCGATGCTCGGCAGCTTTCTGCGCAACGTGGTGTATGCCGCATCGCTTGTGATCGTAGTGGTGCTGGCGATCGGCACGCTGGGCGTACAGATCACCCCGCTGCTGGCCGTACTCGGCACCGCTGGCCTGGCCGTTGGCCTGGCACTGAAGGATTCGCTGTCCAACATCGCCTCGGGCGTGATGCTGGTGACGCTGCGCCCGTTCCGCGTGGGCGATGTGGTGACCGTGGCCGGTCAGACCGGCACCGTGCGCGAAGTACGCATCTTCCAGACCGTACTTACCGGCGCCGACAACCAGCACACCACCATTCCGAACACGCTGATCACCGCCGCACCGATCATCAACCTGACCGCCGAACCGACGCGCCGCGTCGAACTGGTGATCGGCATCGGTTACGAGGACAACATCCAGCTGGCACGCGATACCGCGCTGGCACTGATGAAGGCCGACCCGCGCGTGCTGCAGACGCCAGCACCGGACGTGGTGGTGTACGAGCTGGGTGCGCACGCAATCAACCTGGGCATCCGCTGCTACGTGAAGTCGGCCGACTGGTTCGGTACCAAAGTCACGTTGCTGGAACAGCTGAAGCTGGGCTATGACAAGGCCGGCATCAACATCCCGTACCCGCAGCAGGACATGCACCTGTACCTGCATGGCAAGGATGGCGGCGTGGTCGAAGCGGATGCGCTGGTGCGCGACAAGCCCTGATCCAACCCGGGAGTGCCGACCAACGGTCGGCACCCACCGATCGGCATCAGGCCTCGACGGCCTCTTCCAGCGCCGGGTAATCGGTGAAACCCTTCGCACCACCACCGAAGAACCTCGCACGATCCGGAGGATTCAGTCCTGCGCCCGTTCGCAGGCGCTCAGGCAGATCCGGGTTGGCAATGAACGGCCGGCCGAAACCGATCAGGTCGGCCCAGCCTTCGGCCAGCGCCTGCCCGGCGCGCTCGGCGGTGTACTTGCCTGCGTAGATCAGCGTGCCCGGGTAGACCATGCGCAGCGCCTGTTTGAACGCCACCGGCATCAACGGCGCATCCTCCCAGTCCGCTTCGGCAATGTGCAGGTAGCCCACACCCAGCTCGCCGAGCAGGTATGCAGCGGCCAGATAGGTCGCCTGCGGCGTATCGTCCACCGCCCCCTGCAGCGTGGTCAGCGGCGCCAGGCGCACGCCAACGCGATCACCGCCGGCCACTGCCACCACCGCCTGCACCACCTCGCGCAGGAAGCGCAGCCGGTTCTGCAGCGAACCGCCATAGCCATCGGTACGCTGGTTGGCCTGCGAGTCGATGAACTGGTTGATCAGGTAGCCATTGGCGCCATGCAGTTCGACGCCGTCGAAGCCCGCCTCCAGCGCATTGCGGGCGGCCTGCGCGTAGTCGGCGACGATGCCCGGAATCTCGTCCTCGCGCAGCGCACGCGGCATCGAATGCTGGATCATCTCGCCGACGCCAGCTTCGGGACCTGCCCCTGTCGGGTCGACGAACACTTTCACGCCTTCGGCCAGCAATGCCGAGGAAGACACCGGCGCTGCGCCATCGGGCTGCAGGGCCACATGCGAGACGCGGCCGACGTGCCACAACTGCGCGTAGATGCGGCCACCGGCGGCGTGCACCGCATCGGTCACCTGCCGCCAGCCCTTTACCTGTTCGGGGCTGTGGATGCCCGGCGTCCAGGCATAGCCCTGGCCCTGCGGGCTGATCTGGGTGCCTTCGCTGACAATCAGGCCGGCACCGGCACGCTGCGCGTAGTAGGTCGCCATCTCGGCGGTAGCAACGTTGCCAGCAGCCGCACGCGAGCGGGTCATCGGCGGCATCACGATGCGGTTGGGCAGCGTCAGCGGGCCCAGACGGTGGGAGGTGAACAACATGGCGGACATCTCTTGCGGGGGGAGTGCCAGCAAGAATGGGGACCGCCTGCGAAAGGCAACAGGCGTGTTGTGGCAAAACAGTTGTGCCCGGCAGGCAAGGATCTCCCGGCATGAAGGCTCATCCACGCATGGCGTGGATCTACTCCAGGCGGGGTTCGATCCTGACCGCGCCATGCGCCACGCGGTCATAGCAGGTGCGCACCACGTCTTCCCCGTACTTCAGCTCCAGCCGGCGCACGATGAAGTGACCGCGCGCCATGTCCTGGTAGTAGTCGGTGAACATGGTATTGAGCGTTGCACCGGCAGCGGCACCGACAATCGGCACCGCCTGCGCGGCGAATTTCTCGGTGACCACCACGCCGAAACGCGCCGCCACCTTCTCCACCATCTTCGCCAGCAGCTTGCCGGCCTCCTTTGGTGCCACGCCCAGGGTCAGGTCGCGGCCGGTCACCACACGCCCGGCCAGTTCGGCCGACAGGTGGCGCATCACGTCGGTGGTGAAGCCACGGGCCAGGTAATAGCCGGTCTCACTGGCGTCATCGCGCGGCGAGTTGCCACCCAGCGCGAACACCTCCAGGCACGCCTGGCGGGTGCTGAACTGGGAAAGATCGAAGCCCTCGCTGCGGGCCACGTCGGCCACCGCGCGCATCATGATGGTGGTCGACACCGGCAGCTCGATGAACAAGGCCGCAAAGCCGAATGCCCCGCCGACCGCGCCGGAGGTGGCTGCCGCCAGCTTGTGCCAACGGGTGGAGGCCCCTTTGCCGGGGGTGTTGTCCATGCTCCACAGCGCGGCCTGCGCCGATTTGGTCAGCGCCGCCTGCACCGCACCGTGGATGCGGTTGGAGACCGAGCTGGGCAGCGCCTTCACCGCGAACTCCAGCGGCGTGCCGACCAGATTGGCCATGCGCGCGGTCAGGGTCGGCGCTTCCAGCAGGGCCACCGCCCGCTGCAGGTCGGACCAGTCGCGGGCGTCGTGGGCGATGTCGCGGGGGAGCAGGATGGGCTCGTTCATGGCGCCGATCTTAGCGCCAGGGAGTTGAACGGAGGGTGGTAGCGCCCTCGGCACCGGTCTATGATCCCGGCAGCGGCCCCGCTTGCATGGGGTCATGGAACAACCCAGGCAAGGACGCCCCATGCTCGCCCGACTACTGCTGATCTGCCCCCTTTTCCTGGCTGCTCTCGGCCTGCCTCACATCGTCAAGGCCGAAGGTCGATGCCCACCGGGTTCCTACCCCATTGGCGGGCAAGGCGTGTTGGGTTGTGCGCCGATTCCCGGAGGCGGTGGTGGCGATGCCGGGCTTTCTCCGTCCGTCCCAACCACCCGAGTAAAGATGGGCTCCGAATGGGTTGCATTTGCCCGCTCGCCGAATGGCACACTCCTCGGCTGGAGCGTTCGCCAACACAAACAGAAGGCTGCCGAGAAACAGGCATTGAAGACCTGTAACAAGCGCAGCGGAACACAGTGCGAGATCATTGCCTCGTTCACTGAAAGATGTGCCTACGCATTGCAGCACTACGACACTGGCCAGTTTGAAGTGGTCTTCCGCAGCGACAATGAATTGGCGCTCGGCACCGAAGTCGCACGCCAGACCTGCCCCAACGGTTGCCGACCGGTTCATTTCACTTGCGCCCGGGCAGTCAACCTGTATGGCAGGGGTCCCGACCCGGGACCCAACTGGTCTCCTTGAGAGTGGAAACCGGGGGAGCGGTTCTACCCCCGTTTCTCAGCACCGGTGGTGTCCATTTGATTGGTAGTACCTGCCGCTGATTGGCACCACCAATCAGGCTGTCGGCAACCCCGACAGCGCCCCCATGAACTGGCGGTAGTGGCGCAGCTCGGCGATCGAGTCGTGCACGTCGCTCAGCGCGGTGTGGTTGCTGTTCTTGCCGACGCCGGCGGCCACGGTCGGCGCCCAGCGCTTGGCCAATTCCTTCACCGTGGACACGTCCAGGTTGCGGTAGTGGAAGTACTTCTCCAGGCGCGGCATCTGGCGGTGCAGGAAGCGGCGGTCCTGGCAGATCGAGTTGCCGCACATCGGTGACAGGCCGGCCGGCATCCACTGCGCCAGGAAGTTCACGGTCTGCGCCTCGGCCTGGGCCAGAGTGGTGGTGCTGTCCACCACGCGCTGCCACAGGCCCGAACGACGGTGCTGGTTGCGGTTCCACTCGTCCATCGCTTCCAGCGTTTCCAGCGGATGATGGATGGCGAATTCAGGGCCCTCGGCCAGCACATTGAGCTGGGCATCGGTAACCACCGTGGCGATCTCGATGATCGAATCGTTGTCGGTGTCCAACCCGGTCATCTCCAGGTCGATCCAGATCAGTCGCTCGTTGGCCGCGCCGGTGTCCGCCATTGTGTCGCCTCGTTGCTGGGCAGGCGCGCGGCCTACCGGTGAAGGAAAGAGGCGTCCATCATACCCGTTCGCCCCTCAGCCCTCGCCGACGTGGTCTTCCAGCAGCAGCGGCGGCTTGCCACGTTTGGCGCGGAAATAATTGGTCAGGCGTGTACTGGCTTCCTTGGCCAGCACGCCGCCGTGAATCTCGACGCGATGGTTGTGGCGGGCGTCGCCAATGAGGTCGAACACGCTGCCGCAGGCGCCCGTCTTGGGGTCACTGGCGCCGTAGACCAGACGGGCGACGCGTGCATGCACGATCGCCATCGCGCACATCGCGCACGGCTCCAGGGTGACATACAGCGTGCTGCCAAGCAGGCGGTGGTTCGCCAGCAGCTTTCCGCCGGCCCGCATCGCCACGATCTCGGCGTGCGCGCTGGGGTCGTGCGAGGCGATGTTGAGGTTCCAGCCCTCCCCCAGCAGCTGGCCATCGGCACCCACCAGCACGGCTCCGACCGGAATTTCGTCGAACTCGCGCTGCGCGCGCTCGGCCAGCGCCAGCGCGTGGCGCATCCAGTGTTCATCGGTGTCGTGCACCGGCACGCCCAGGGCGTCGGTCATGGCGGTTCTCGCGTGTGTGCAGGGCCAGGATGGCCGCCGGGGCCGCATTGTACGCCCCGGGCCGTACAGGCGCCGCTAGCGCGCGTCGAAGCGCTCGCGGGCCGCATCCAGCGCCGGGAAATTGTGCTCGGCCCAGCGGTCCAGGGCGGACAACGTCTCGACCAGACCGTGCGCGACCTCGGTCAGACGGTACTCGACATGCAGCGGTTTGCTGCCCCGGTCACACCGCTCGACCAGCCCATTGCGCTCCAGCTGTCGCAGAGTCTGGGTCAGCACCTTCTGCGAGATGCCTTCGATCTTCCGCAGCAACGCGCCGTTGCGTTGCGGGCCCTGCGCCAACGCCGGCAACAGCAGCATCACCCACTTGCCGGAGATCAGCGCCAGCGCATCGCGCGCCGAGCAGTCGGCGGCATACACGTCTCCGGGATAGGCCATGGTTACCTCAAGGTGCGTAATTGCCGGGGCATGCCGGCACCGCGAGGATGGTCGCACACTCCTCGAGCACCTCGCCCCATGCGCGCCCTGATCCTGCTTGCCCACCCCGAACCCCGCTCCTTCAATGCCCACCTCGCCGCGCAGGCGGCCGAGCAGCTGAGGCACGACCACTCGCAGGTGGATGTGGTCGACCTGTATGCGGAAGGCTTCGATCCGCTGGAAGCGGCCTGGCACCATCCACGGCGCCTGCAGCCCGAGCGCTTCGATGCCCAGCGCGAACAACGCCACAGCGCCGAACTGGAGCAGTTACCCGCCGATGTGCAACGTCACCTGTACCTGCTGCGGGTCGCAGACTTGGTGATCCTGCAGTTCCCGCTGTGGTGGTTCGCGGCGCCAGCCATCCTCAAGGGCTGGCTGGACCGCGTGCTGGTATATGGACCGATGTACAACAGCCGTCAGCGCCACGAACATGGCGTGATGCAGGGCAAGCGTGCATTGCTGAGCGTCACCACCGGCTCTTCGGCGCGGGCGTGCGCAGTCGATGGCCGCGAAGGCGATACCCGGCTGTTGCTCTGGCCTTTGATGTACAGCCTGCGCTACGTCGGCTTCGAGGTGATGGAGCCGCACGTGGTGCATGGCGTGCGTTCCGGGCTGCCAGCAGATCGCGTGCAGGCGCACGACAACGCACTGGTGGCGGCCACCAGCGACTACCGCGAACGGCTGGCACGCTGGCAGCGATGGCCGACCGTGCCCTTCAACGACAGCGATGACTTCGAGGATGGGGTGGTGCTGCGCGCCGACGCGACTGCGCACTGGCCCTTCATCCGCCACCGCGATGCGGGATGAATCTTCGCCTGCAGGCGCTACCGGAAAGCCTCATACTTCGCACCCTTCCGAAGCACCTTGGTGAACCCATGACCACTCTGCGCCCCTCGCGCGCCGACGACGGCGCCGCCCTCGTCGACCTCTGGCGCCGCGCCGTCGACGCCACCCACGACTTCCTCAGTACTGAAGATCGCCAGGCGATCGATGCCGAAGTCGCCGGTTTCCTGCCGCAGGCGCCGATGACCGTTGCTGTCGATGCACAGGATCGGCCGCTGGGCTTCATGCTGATCGACGGCACGCACATGGAAGCGCTGTTCATCGATCCCGACGTACGTGGCACCGGGATCGGCCGGCAACTGCTGCAACATGCACTTGCCCAGCATCCGCAGCTGAGCACTGACGTCAACGAACAGAACGCACAGGCCGTCGGCTTCTACCTGCGCATGGGCTTCGTCGAAAGCGGCCGCTCACCGCTCGATTCGCAAGGCCGTCCGTATCCGCTCATCCATCTTCGGCATAACGGCTGACATCCGTCGGCAGCGGCCACGTGCTAGCGTGGCTGCTTTCGACCAAGGAACGCTGTGCATGGATGGTGCAAAAGCCCTGCTGACCCTGTTTGCGTTGGGCATCAGCCTGGTCTGGATCCTGGTGCCGTTCGCCATCTTCGCCGTGCGCAACCTGCTGCGTGAGGTACTGGTCGAGCAGCGCCGTACCAACGAACTGCTTGAACACATCGGCGGCTACCGCATTCCGAAGCCGCAACCCGAACCGACTGTCTGGCGGGCGCCCTGAGCCGGAACGTGCCAGGCCCGGATCAGGCCGTCGCCTCGAAGGCCGGAGAGTACTGCACCTCGCCCTGTGCCAGCGGAGGCTGCAGGCAAAGTGCCTGGAAGTACTCTGCAGGCACACCCGGCAGGACCAGGCCCGGCTCGGCACGGAAGCCGAAGCGACCGTAATAGGCCGGCTCGCCCAGCAATACACAGCCATGTGCATCCTGCTGACGCAGTGCTTCAAGTGCGGCGTGCATCAGGGCCGCACCGATGCCCTGCCCCTGCCACGCGGGCAATACCGAGATCGGTCCCAGGCCGAACCAGCCCGTGCTGCCGTCGCTGATCGTCACCGGCGACACCGCCACATGGCCGATCACCTTGCCGTCCATCTCGGCCACCAGCGAAACGCTCAGCTCCCCGCGGGCGCGCAGAGCGGCGACGATGAACTGCTCGGTATGGCTGCTGTGTGCAGCGTCCCGGAATGCGGCCTCGGTGAGCGCATGGAGGGTGGCGTGATCATCAATGGCTTCGGCGCGGATGGTGTAGTTCATGGCGTAATGTTCGCTTGCATGAGAGTTGCGTGAATTGGCAACCGTTGTCACAAATTGGCAGCGAAATGTCGAGCGCGAGGCGCAATCGCCCCGCGAACCTCGAATCGCCTGTGCCGCAATCGATTTGGCGACGCTGCCGAACGCTGAATGCGTCAAAATTCCGTCGCAGACGCCCTGCCGTCGCTGGCGTCAGGTTTCCAGAACACTCCATAATCGATAAACCTGTCACCAGGGAAGGATATATGGACACGGACGCACGATGCAGGATGCCGCCATGGATGTAGCCATGCCAACACGCAAGGGACGCCATCTGGTACCGATGGGCCTCTTGCTGGCACTGACGGCCTGCTCGCCTTACGCGGACGCAGAGCGTGACGTTGCCGCAGGTGGACGCGGCCTGGCCAAGCTCAACCCATCACCGCAGCAGGGCTACGAGCTGGTACTGACACTGAACGATGCCCCCGGTCCCTTCGCGGTGGTCGAGGGCGTTGCCCAGTACGACGTCAGCAACCACAAGGACTGCGGCCGGGTCCTGAGGGCGACCGGTACCGCCAGCCGTATTACCAGCCAGGAGCTCGTCACGCTGCGCAAGGTCGGTGAGAACGAGTACCGCGGCACGTTCTACCTCGACCGCATGCAGGACGAGGATTACTACGGGCGTGGTGTCTGCCATTGGGCGCTGACGGGGGTCGGTGCGATGTTGCGCGCTACGACCGGCGAGGCGGATACGCGATTCCTGACGTTCATCGACAAGGAGCGCATGGACGCGAGGAGCCCATTGACTCTCTATTATCCGAGGGTTGCCTATCCTCGCGCCGAGCTTGCTGCCAACTACCCTGCCAGCGGCAAAGAGAATCCTTCGGAGTACAAGGAAGAGCTGCGCGACGCGCTGTTCTCAACCACCACCACTGTGCAGAAACTCGCGCGATGAGCTGCCAGTTCAACCATCCCTCTACCCCCCAAGGAGGCCGACATTGCGCCACAAGATGATTCCGTGCCTTGCTCTGCTTCTATTGACCGCCTGCAACCCGGAGACCGCCATGAACCAGGAACGTGCCGCTGCCGAAGCCGATGTCGCCCAGGGTGGGCGCGGCCTCGCCAAGCTCAACCCCAGCCCGCGCAAGGCCTATGAGCTGGTGCTGCGCCTGAAGGATGCCCCCGGCGATTTCGCACTGGTCAAGGGCGTAGCGCAGTACGACGTCACCAACGAAGACCAGTGCGGCCACATCGAGCCGGCCACCGGTACCGCCGCACGTATCACCAGCCAGGAACCGGTGGAGCTGCGCAAGGTCGCTGAGGGCGAGTACCGCGGCACGCTGTATGTGGACCGCATGCTGGATGAAGACTACTACGGTCGTGGCGTCTGCAAGTGGGAGTTCACCGGTGCCGGGGCAATGCTGAAGGCGACGGGTGCCGAAGAAGAGACCCGCTTCCTCACTTTCGTCGACGCCAAGCCGCTGACCGAAGGTGGCGCCCATACGCTCTACTATCCGGATCTGGTCTATCCGAAGGCAGATCGCGTTCCCAACTTCCCAGCCAGTGGCGAGCCCGATCGCAGCAACTACGCCCCTGATCTGCAGGACAAGCTGTTTACGATCACCCTCTCCGCAAGTGAGGTGGCGCCGTGACCGTCACCTCTCAGGACTACGCCGCGTTATCCAATGACGCCTACAAGGATCGGGCCGTCGGCCGACGTGAACCCGGCCAAGAAGAAAAAGTCACGTTAAACGGCCATGAGTACAAGATACTTGAGCATGTCAACAATCGTCTCAACGGCTATCAGGGCACCGTCTATCAGCGCGTAGACACCAAAGAGATCGTCATTGCCCATCGTGGCACCGAGCAGATCGCCCGCGACGCGATTCTGACCGATGGCGGAATGGTGGTTGCACGCACCAATGTCCAGGCACCTGACGCGATCGCATTGACGCAGAGGACAATTGAAGGCGCCGCACTTCAGTCCCGCTTGAGCGGCGGACCTGCCCCCCAGGTCACCGTCACCGGTCATTCCCTCGGCGGCGCCCTGGCCCAGATCACCTCGCACCACTTCAACGTCAAGGGCGAGACCTTCAATGCCTACGGCGCGGTCAGCCTCAGCTACCGCATTCCGGAAGGCGGCAACACCATGATCAATCACGTCATGGCGTCCGATCCGGTCAGCGCTGCCTCGCCGCATTTCGGCCAGGTCCGCATCTATGCCAAGCCCGACGAGATCAAGACGCTCGCGGCAAACGGCTTCAGCAATCACGCCCTGCGTGATCTGATTCCGGACCGGCCGATCATTGCGGCGACCAGCTCGTTCGGCGCGCACAAACTGGGCAACTTCCTCGACGAAGGCTCGGTGCTGAAACATCCGGAAACCCAGAAGCTGGCAAAAGACAACGCCAGGATGATCGAGGAGTACCGCGATGACGTCGAGTCACTGCGTCGCGGCGTCACCCGCGCGGCACGGGGCATCCCGGGCGGCGCCATCGATCTGTACGACCACATCCGCGGCCCGCTGCAGCCCGGTGAACCGGCACGCCGCGAGGCGGAGAAGAATGGCCATCACACCAGCATGCTGCGCATGGACGATGCCAACCACCTGGGCAACCCATTGTTCAACGACGCGATCCGTGGCGTGCATGCGCAGGACGTTCGCGTCGGCCGCGTGCCGGATGTGATGAGTACGCAGTTGGCCGGTAGCTTGGCTGCGGAGATGCACGCTGCAGGCGGCAAGCGCATCGACGAGGTGGTGATGAATGCCGACGCCTCGCGCAGCTTCGCGGTGCAGGGCCAGGGCGGCGACCCGGCACACCTGCGCGTGTCGGTGGACACAGCCGTGGCGATGAACACGCCGCTGGAGCAGAGCAGCCAGCGGATTGATCAGCAAGCCGCGGGACAGCGCCTGGCACAGGACCGCGATCAGCAACTGGAACAACAGCAGAACCAGACCCGCAGCATGCAGGCCTGATGAACAGCGCGGGAGCCGGTCAATCCGGCTCCCGCTTCAGCACCGTGCCTCAGGGGCTGGTGGCCGCGACCGGTACAGACGTACTGGCGGTCACGAACAGATCCGGCCCGGAATCCGGGAAGCCGCCACAGGCCCGATCCCCCGGCGCCACCGGATCACACGGCCACTGGCTGCGCGGGACCTTGTCGCGCAGCTCGAAGCGATCACCGGTCCAGACCACGAAGGCCAGGTGCTCGCGGTTCCAGTCACTGTAGGCACGCGGACCACCCTTCTGCGCCGACTCCGGGTACTGCACGAACCAGCGCATGGCCGGGCCGTACTGCAACTTGCTGTGGTCCAGGCTGATCCGTCCCTCATGCGAGCGCTGGCGCGCACGATCAGCTTCCGCCTGCTCCGGCATGGCCGGCATGGCTTCTGCGGTCACATCCTTCGGGGCCGCGTCCCCGCGGACCTGGTACACACGCTGGGCCACATAGGCCTCGCGGCAATCACCCGCTGGCACGCGGACCGGCTCCGCGCCGTACTCATCACGGTTGGCGACCTGGTCGCTGCAGGTGAACGGTGCCGACACCAGGTAGAACGTGCTGTCGGCGTCGCGCCCTTCCAGCGAGCGCACCCAGATGTCGCCCATCCGCACGATGAAGTCCGGGCGCTGGCCGAAGCCCGGCACCGCCTTGAACCACGCCTTCTGCTGCACCTCACGCTCGCGCCAGCTGCGCGGCAGGTGGATGTCCTGCTGGGGCAGCGCGACCAGCAGCGCGGCCAGATGCGCCGGCATCGTGCCCTGGCACGCGCCGATCAGCAGCTCGCCCTGGGTCGCCAGCCGCCCGGCCAGATCCACCGGGCAACGGGCGCCAAGCGCCCGCTCGGTGGCCTGCTCGGGCTGCAACGGCACGATGGCCAAGGCGGGTGGCGCGGGAGCTACCGCCGGGACGGCTGGCTCGACGACGGCAGGCGGTGCAGCGACAGGCGCCACCGTTGCGGGTGCAACGGGCACAGGCGTCGGGCCTGCGGCCGGCGCCGGCTGCGCGTCCACCACAGGTGTCGCAGGAGGTGTCACGGCAGCCGGCACTTCGGGAGCCGGTGCCGCGGCAACAGCTTCGGCCGCCGTGGGTGCTGCAACGTGCGCCGTCCCTGCAGGCGCGTCAAAGGCCGCCTCGGCAGCGCGGGGCGTCTCCACGAGGGGTGCTGCGGCCTCCTGAGCCTGTGCCGACGCTGCGGCGAGTCCAAGTGACAGCAGCCAGAGTGACGGCAGGCGGCGCACGGATGCACTGCAGTGGGCGGCGGCGTGCCGGGCATTCGGGGGAACGATTCGCATGTGGTGTCCTTACGAGTGGGTTTCCATGTCGGCGCCACAGGGCGCCACGCGTCGTACGTAAAGCGCCTGCGGGCACCCTGCCCGCAGACATCAGGTGCTAGAGGGATCGAGAACGCTGCTCCTGCTCGCGGGCAAGCGCAGCCGCCGGGTCCTGCTGGGCGACGCTGGCAGCCAACTGCTGGCTGCTCTGCGCCAGTGGCTGCTGCGCCGCCTGTTCGCGATCGACCGATGCGCGCAGCATGGCCGGATCGCCCAGCCCACCCTGTACCGCAAACAGCGTGCGACCGTCATTGCCGGCCAGGAGATGATCGATGCGCGACAGGCCGGCTTTATGCGCCCCCAGCGCCAATGCGCCAGCGGTATTGTCGAGCTCTTGTATGCTGCGCAGTCCACTCTGTGCTCCCATCTGCTGCAGGCGTCGGCGTGCATCCTCGAACAACGGGTTGCCGGGCTCACCAGTCTGCGACATGTCTCGGGCAACACTCTGCGCCGGCGCACCGACCTCACCCCGCTCCAGCCGCGCCATCACGTCCGGCGTCAGCTTCTGCTGCCAGACCTCGAAGCGTTGCCGGCGCGCCTCGATGCCATTGAGGGCGCCATTGAGCGCATGCGTTGCTTCGCGCACGTCCTCGCGCGCGGCTTCCGGCACACGTGTCTGCCACTGCCACACCGCAATACGGCCTGCGTGCTCGGGCTGCGCGGCCAGTTCCGGCTGATTCACCAGGTCCAGATCCAGCGCCTTGCCGGCACGCTCGTAATTCTCCTTGCCGACCAACGGCAGATAGCCGCGGCCGTGGTACTTCAGCGCATCACCAGGCGCGTCATTGCCCATGCGCCCGCCGTACATCAGCTCAGCCAGGTTTTCCGGGCGGCCATGCAGCGCTTCCTGGCGGGCGCTCTCCAGCGCAGCGTTGCCATTGCGCCACGCAGCTTCCACCGGGATCTGCGAGATTCCCCGGGTGAAGTTGAAACTCTCATTGAGCCGGCTCAAGCCGCGCGACTCGTGCCCTGCCTGGGCCATGAAATTGGCCAGTTCAAGCGGGGAGTCGATGCCGGCTTTGGTCGCCTGCCGCAACAGTTGCGACTCTCTATCGGTCGACACAGTGCAACTCCTGAATCTTCATCAGCGCGGATTCCCTTCCGCCGGTTGGAGCTTGGCTCATGGAAGCGACACCTCGGCGACACTGGACGGGTCGAAGTCCTCGAACCGCACCCTGCCCAGCTCCGCCACCGAGTAATCCCGGATGTTGGTCGCTTCGGTCTCGATATCCACGACCTTGCGTCTCACCCCGTCCACCCAGCAGGCCTTGTCCGCGGGCGCATAGCGGAACCGGTAGGTGCTGCTCCAGCGCTCGCGGCTACCGCCGTTGGTGATCACGCTGAAAGCACCATCCTCGATCGTCACGTAGGCGAAGGGGTCGCCTGCAATGCCGCCACGGGTGGAGCACGGCACCAGCTTGTCGTTGCGCGCGGCCAACTGCCATCGGCCCGCCGCATCGCTCAGCAGCAGCAACAGCACCCGGTTAGGACCGTGCTCGCCGGGCACCAGGCCATCGGGCGCCGGTTGATCGATCACCAGCAACTGGTCGTCGATACCATTGCCGGTCAGATCACCGCGCACGGCTTCCAGCAGGTTCGCGCCGGAAGGCACGAACGCCAGGGCATTGTCCATGTTCGCGCCACTCCCCTTCTGCATCCGCTGCCACTCCTTCAATCCCGTCTTGCCAGTACCCGTGCGATCGCCGGGAACCTGCGCAATGCGCCGCGTACACCGGTGTCCGCCGTGGCGGATGATAGCCCCGGCCGCGCGGCGTCTGCGATGGTCGCAAGCTTCACCCGCACTGCGGGTCGTCAGAGTCCTCATGGACGGAAAAGCTCCTGCGTTCGATGGCATCGATGCGCCGGAATTTTGACGCGCACGCAGCTTACTTCGAGGAGGCAGCGCTCGTCGAAGGGCGCTTGGGATGAAAAGCGCACTTGATCACAAAAAACCGCGTTCTTCGTAAGCGCTTACCAACTTGGTGACCGAGTAAACGATCATGCTCTCAGGTAGCGCCAGCCATCACGCTGACTTGCGCCGATTGATTCACTCAGAACTCGCGAAAAATCGGGTTCGAGCACTCTGACTAGGAAATGATGCAACTGCCTCCTCCAACACCCTTGCAACTGCGAAGTGCGCTGGCCTTAGCGATGTCCATAACCACTGCGGTATTCACCGAGCCCCGACCTTTTCCTGACGATGGCGCAGAACAGGAATTTCTACATTTTCAGCCAGAAACTCATAACCGGAACCTCAGAAGTTCTCAAACTCAGGCTCGGTGCATCCAGAATAAATCACTTTACAGCCATCGCTCCCCTGTTTTAAGCACGCATCCACAGCAATCTTACTCGCAGCATCAACAGATGCCGCACGCGCAAACGTGGAGCCACCAAATCTTGCATCACTGGGGGATACGAATGCCGCACATTGATTATTGAACTCCAATACCACCCTGCAATCCGCAGCCCCCCGCTGTGCGCAATTAGCAAGGGACTCCGAAGCCGCATCTCTCTTCTTTCGCTTAACGAGAGCCACGCCGACATCGCCCCCCTTCGCTAAAGCGATGGCCCCCCAGGTTTTGATCCAACGCCCTGTCGCAACAGGCGACGCTTGGCCTGCTCCAGTGGCACCACCTGGGATGGGAGCACAGCCGCCGACTCCCTGACCGCCAATTGGATACTGACCAGGAGGACACCTACCTTCTGCGTTGGCCGTCTGTGACAATTGGCAGGCAATGATTCCCACAGCCAGCAAGAGTACTGCACATGAATAGACACGAATTGACTTCATTTCCGGCCTCTAGTTCGAAGCTAAGCCTTTACGGCCAGTATCAGAATTGCCTGAACCAACTGTGGAGCTGCTGCCAGTGACTACAACATTGCTCCCAACTGAAGTCGATCCACCCGATTGACTGCCACCACTCGCCGAAGGCTTATCCGGCGTGTAGTAACTACCCGGCGGCTACCCATTCGGACCCGGCGCCTGCGCAACCGGGCTGCCACCTATCTGCGGATATGCCATGAAGCTACCCAAGGTGCCCTGGAAGAACATGGTCGCCATTGGGGGCGCAGCCAGAAACAAGGTCGTCAGGATCAATCCCATGCCGCCCTGCTGCATCGCCTGACTGGTCATACCGTCTCTGGACGCTCCCATGAGCGGGAACTTGTTCACAAGCGCTATCATCCAGGACGAGGCAGAACCGATGGTTGGCGACATTCCCACTTGGCACAAAGCCAACGCCTGATGCACGACCAGAAACGGAAAAGGCCTTCATCAGGCCTTTTCCTTCGAGAAATCACGGCAAAATTGCAACGAGCGACAGAACTCTATTGCCGCTAGACCTCACATCAGCGGAATGGCTTGAACTCAGACATACTGCAAGCAGAGTAGATAACAGTACAACTGCGCCCTTTACCCTCGAATTCACAACGGCGTACTGATTCCACCTTCGCATCCTCTTCATTAGGTGATCGATACGCCACGGTTGTCACGTCGGCGAGGGGTACTGAGCCAATCACCGGGCCAGCTAGCGCGGCGCATTGATTGTGGTACTCAAGAATGACTTTACACTTCTGCCCTCCCATGCGCCGACATTCAGAGAGCGCGAGGGATCTGGCTTCGCTCTTTGTTTTTTTTACCTCTGCCACACCAATCGCCAAATTTTGGCCAACTTGATGGTCTGCGTCCTGCGCCAATGCACCCCATCGGGTTTCCCATTTTCCAGTTGGCATGGGGCCACTACTCTCACCACCAGCTTGACCACCGGGAATTGGCGCACAACCTCCTACACCCTGACCTCCCACTGGGTACTGCCCTGGGGGGCAACGTCCTTCCGCCAACGCCACATTAGAAATAATGAGCAGCAAAAGCACGACAATGCACTTCATACGCACACCTCTATCATTCGATACTGTCATTCCACGATCAGGAACCAGCCTGCCCATACTTTCCAGTATCTTGCTTGATCTCACCTGATCGCCCAATACCGTAACCAGAAGTCGCGCCGTGGCCCGAACTGACCGATGGAGCACTGGAATGATCCTTTGTCTGGGCCGGCGTGTAGTAGCTACCCGGCGGCTGCCCACTCGGGCCCGGCGCCTGAGCGACCGGGCTGCCACCAATCTGCGAATATGCCATGTAGCTACCCAAGTTGCCCTGGAAGAACATAGCCGCTATTGGGGCGCAGTCAGAATCAGGGGCGTCAGGATCAATCCCATGCGGCCCTGCTGCATCGCCTGACTGGACATGCCGTCGCTGGATGCGCCCATCAGCGGGAACTTGTTCACAAGCGCTGTCACCCAGAACGAGGCGGACACGCGAATTACCATGTCCAGTGCGATCGACACCATGGCCGCCAGCACCGCCATCGAGAACATGGTTCCAATGCCGTAGAATAACCATCGCTGGAACAACTGCTTGGTCTGGTCGAAGAGGAGACAAAGAATGAACAAGGGCCCGAACCCAATGAACAACGCCATCGCAACTTCGTAAAGCAACAGCATTGAACCCGCAGTCACGGCTGGACCACCGGTGCCGAGGCCGATGAACCACATGGCCCGGGTCTTGTTAGCCTGCAGCTCGGGATCATTGAGAATCTTGATGTCATCGATGCGGGACGGCGCCACCCGCATCCAGGCAAGGCTCTTGCCGACCTGCGCCTCCGGCTTTGCATCCTCACCGATCACGACGTGCGTGATCAGGCCCTTCGCGTCTTCCGTCAGGAATTCATGGGGATCGCGAACAAACATTCCCGTGCCCATCGCCACAGTCACGATCAGTGCTGGCGTACGCCTATTGGATCACTGGCGCCATCAATGATGAGCCGATATCACTTTGCCCTCCCCAATTGGGCCACAACCAAGCAATCCAATTCACGCCATGCGTATACGGGCGCCGTCAGGAACACACGCATAAGGTTGCATGCGGAATTGCCGTGCAGTCTGATGAGTTGGAGGCGATTCACGCCCTCAAGTTGAGGAGCCCAACTGAGTCAACCTATCTCAACTATACAGACGCCACTTAAATCTAGCAGCGATGCACACCGACCAACTTACCCCTCAACTTCAAACTTCACCGACAAAGCTGGCATGCTTGCAAGCCAGCTTCAAAACTCGCTCACGCTGAAATTCCACTAGTACTCCTGAAAAAGCGGATCAGAGCATGCGGAATAAAATACTTTACACCCTGCGCTTCCCCGCCTTGTGCATTCATCCATTGCAAGCTTCGTGGCGAGAGCCTCCGTCTCGGCCCGCCACGTCACCGCTCCTCCTCTTTCAAGACTCGAAGGGGTAACCATTGCAGCGCATTGGTTTTTGTAGGACATTGTCACTCGGCAATCACTAGCGCCTCCGCGAGCACACTGCGAAATCGCCTCTTTCTCTGCAGCGTTTTTCGATCTCTGACCCGTTGATGCACCGGCATCACCGCTCGGAGCAGTGGCAATAGCCCCCCAAGTTTTCAACCAGCGGCCTGTTGGCCGAGGCGCCGCCGTTGCATTGGCCCCACTGTCCCCGCCCGGAATCGGAGCACACCCCCCTACACCTTGCCCACCAATCGGATATTGTCCGGGTGGGCAACGACCTTCTGCGCTAGCGGACGGAGCATCCACCAGCAAGAGTATCAACAGCAAAGACAGCATCGAGGCGCACGCTGCTACCAGTTTCTTCCCCCTGAATTTATTCGCTGCACGCATCACAATCACCCTGGCTCTATCTCGGTTTATTGCCAATCCCCATCCTGCCTGGATCGTGTTCAGGCGTGGAGTTAGAAGGACCGGTGAACATCTTTGTTGGAGCACCAACTTCATTGGCCCCTTCACTTCCCTTGCTCGTCGAAGGCTTATCCGGCGTGTAGTAACTACCCGGCGGCTGCCCGCTCGGACCCGGCGCCTGAGCGACCGGGCTGCCACCTATCTGCGAATATGCCATGAAGCTACCCAAGGTTCCCTGGAAGAACATCGCCGCCATTGGGGGCGCAGTCAGAATCAGGGTCGTCAGGATCAATCCCATGCCGCCCTGCTGCATCGCCTGACTGGTCATGCCGTCGCTGGACGCGCCCATCAGCGGGAACTTGTTCACAAGCGCTGTCACCCAGAACGAGGCGGACACGCGAATTACCATGTCCAGTGCGATCGACACCATGGCCGCCAGCACCGCCATCGAGAACATGGTTCCAATGCCGTAGAACAACCATCGCTGGAACAACTGCTTGGTCTGGTCGAAGAGGAGACAAAGAATGAACAAGGGCCCGAACCCAATGAACAACGCCATCGCAACTTCGTAAAGCAACAGCATTGAACCCGCAGTCACGGCTGGGCCACCCGTACCGAGACCGATGAACCACATGGCTCGTGTCTTCTCTTCCTGCAGCCCCGGATCCCCGAGGACCTTGATGCCATCAATGCTGGACAGCGCCACCTGCATCCAAGCCAGGCTCTTATCGATCTGCTGCTCCGGCTTCTGATCCTTGCCGGTAACGACGTGGGTGATGAGTCCCTTTACATCCTCGGTCAGGAACTCATGAAGATCACGTCCAAACATGCCCATGCTCGTTGCCACAGCAACAATCAGAGCAGCGCGAGCCATGTTCGTCACAAGGATCATCATCGAGTCACGACTGCGCCCAGTGACGATGCGATAGCCTTGGATCAACACCCACAAGGTCATGAGGGTCAGGGCAATACCGCCAACCCACGCCATCATGTTGTCCATCAGGTCGAAACCAAACTTGCCGATCTTGTCCCGCAGGTAGTCCAGGATCAGTTTGAAGAACACGAAATCGCCGACCGACTGGACACGCACCGCGTGCTCCATCAAATCCTGGAAACCGCCCGAAAAATCAAAGTTGGCAATCGACCTGATCGTCATACCCACATTCCCTTGGTAATACCGCTATCGCATGAAGCACCACGCGGATTCGTGGTCCCCAGGTGCCCCATTCCACGCATCAGTCGATGGACAACGCCGTCTTCAGCGCTACCGTCTTGACCAGGTCGCTAGCCAGGTTCTTCATCGGATCCCCCTTCAACGCTGCCTGCGCCACGACCTTCTGGTTTGCTTCCATCACCGAGATGTACGCGTCATATGCCTTGATGCGCGCCTCAAAATTCTGAACCGACGCATTCATTTCATTGGCGGTCCGCAACGAGTCGTTTGCTACCGCCTCCATATCACCAAGGCGACTGCTACCAAACCGGATCTGGGCGATCGAATCCAGGCTCTTCATGATCGATGGGCCGGTCTTCTGCATGAAATCAACCGCATCGTTGTACTTGCGATTCTGCATCATGCGAATATTCACGCAGATCTGTGTCTGCTGATCCTTCCAGTCTCCGTCAGGCTTGAACACGATCGACGTCATCAGGTCCTTGAGCTGGGCCCCGGTTCCGCAGGTCTCGGCGATCAGGTATTTCGGAGGCACGGGCGTCAACGGCGTAGCTGCGGGTAGGCCGAAATCATTGACGATGCCCTGGACCCTCACGAGCATCTCGTTGTATTCCTTGATCGTCTGATTCCAGTCACGCAGCCACTGGGTATTCTCCTTCACGAACTGTGCCTTTTCCTGCACTTTGGACTGAAGAGTGTTGAACTGGTTCCAGATGTGCTGCCAAAGCGCAGGACCCGTTTCCTGCACCGGGCCGATGGCACCCGCATTGGTCGCTGAAAGGGCCAAGGCAACGCCGAGCACCTTGGCCATCGGCTTGAGTACCTTGCGGGCGCTGGCCCGACGCTTGACGTTGTTCATGGGGAAACTCCTGTTGTTCTGATTGACGTCCACTTGCCTGTCTCCTGCTCGCACGGCCATCACGCCGCGTCGGAACGGGGTTCCTTCCCCGATCCCTTCCGGTTCCTGTAGAAATCTTCCAGCCACTGCTCCGGGCTGAGCTCGTCGACAGTGACGCGATTGCGTACCGCTGCCGTCTGCAACACCCGATGCATGACATCAATGTTGTCGGTCGAGGCCGAGATCACCGACAGGATGTCGTCCATGCCACGCAGGTTGAGCTGGCAGACACTGGACGCATGGCCCTGCTTGACCAGGAAGCAGCGCGAGCGCTCGTCCAGGGCGGTCACCACCCTGAACTCGGCCTCGGTCAATTTCAGGCCATCCATGTAGTCGCTCTTGCTGGCATTCGGGTTCGGCAGCAGGATGAGCGTTGCGGTCTGCTCGATCAGGGCGGCGGAGATATCGCTCTTCAGCGCATCTTCCGGGCTCTGCGTCGCGAAGATGCCGAGACCATTCTGCTTACGGATGGTCTTCTGCTTGTTCTTCGCGAATTCCTTCAGGCCACCCTCGCCGTCGAGGATCTTCCAGAACTCGTCCATGACGTAGATCAGCGGACGACCGTCGATCAGCGATTCCAGGCGGTGCAGCAGGTAATTGATCACCGGCACGCGCACTTCAGGATTGTCGATGATGTCGGTGTAGTCGAAGCCGATGATGTTGGCCTTGCTCAGGTCAACGGTATCCACGGGATTGTCGAACACCCAGCCCAACGAATTGCCCGATGTCCAACGGCGCATGCGCGCGTAGAGGCCATCGTCGCCCATGTTGGGCAGGCTCTTCTGGAAGTTGGTCATGCTGCGCAGGTGCATCGGCGTATCGAGCATGCTTTCCACCGCGCGGTAGATATCCTCTTCTTCGCGGGCGCTGTATTCACGCTTGCCGGCCAGCACCTTGATCAGGTCGGCAAGGAACTGCACATTGGCTTCGTTGTTCTCGCACTGGAACGGGTTGAAGCCGGTCGGCGCGCCGTTCTCCAGGGCCAGGTAGTTGCCACCGCAGGCACGCACGAAGATCTCCGCGCCGCGGTCCTTGTCGAAGAAGAAGATGGTTGGCGACGGCTCGTACTTCTGCACCTGACTGAGCAGGAAGTTGATCAGCGCGGTCTTACCGGTACCGGACTTGCCGATCACCATGGTGTTGGCGATCGCCTTCTCACCCAGCGAGTTCTCCGACGGGTGGGTCGCGTGGAAATTGAAATAGTACGGCTGGCCGTTGGTGGTCTGCAGCGTGGTGACGCAGTCGCCCCACGGATTGTTGTGCTGCTTGCCGGTGGCGAAGTTGTGCAGCGGCGACAGGCCCAGGAAATTCAGCGAGCTGACATTGGCCAATCGGGTGCGGTAGCGCCAGTTACCCGGCAGCTGCGAGTAGAAGGACGAGGTAACCGCCAGGTCTTCCTTGGTCGACACGAAACCGGCATTGGAGAGCTCGGCGCGGGTCGAGGCGACGTTCTGCGAGAGCTTGGCCTGGGTGTCGCCGTAGACCGCCATGATGAAGTGGTATTCACCCAGCACGAAGTTGCCCGACGACAGCTGATCCATGGCCTGGTCGAGCTCGACGATCTGGCTGACCGCCTTGTCGCCGGAGGAGATCATCATGCCCTTGGTGCGGTCGAGCACCTTCAGCGCGTCCTGGCGCCCCATCGGGCTGAACGAATGGGTGATGACGTACTCGTAATCCAGGTACTTCAGGCCGTTGAGGATGCCGGGGTAGGTTCCCTCGGCATACTCCTTGATATTCAGGATGGCGCCGAAATGATTGGCACCATTCGGGGTGTTGATTGCGAAGTCACCGGTCTTGGCCGAGAACATGTGGCGGCTGACAGGCAGGTAATCCTTGATCGGTGCCGACAGCACCGGCACCGGCTCGTCGATGCGATTGATCAGGTAGCCGAACAGCTCCAGCGTTTCAGAGAACACCACCCCGTTCTTGGCTTCGTACATGCCCAGGCGATACGGCGCGTAATCGCGGATCACGGCCTCGACGTTGCCGGCGAGCTCCATCAGCTTCTCGATCGCCTGCTCCTGCTCGGCGCGCAGCTTGTCCACGTTCGCCGATTTTTCGACGAAGCGCTTACCCGTCACCACCGGGCGGTAGATCATGGTCAGGTACAGCTCGTTCTGCATGATGCGCTGCGAGGACAGCATGCCCATGTACTGATCTGACACATCCTGGTTGAAGCGCTGCTTGTAGTTGCTCTTGCCCTTCAGCGTGCGGCGGCGACGGATGTCATGCACCCAGAAGGCGACGTTGACAAAATCAGGCGCGCGCAGCGTCTGCAGCAGGCGGTTGAACGTGTTGTGGCGATGCTCGAGCTCCCACTCCTCACGGCCGACGAACGGCAGCCCTTCCAGATGCCAGGTCAGCAGGTAGTCGCCGCCCGTGGTCTTGACCACGTTCGGGGCAACATGCGACGACAACGGAATGAACTCACTGATGGAGGTGTCAGGGCTGAACATACGACTGCTTCCAAAGAGGTACTGCCAAGGAGTTTCAAGAGACCTGGCGGGCGCGGACGCCCGCCAGGCCGGATCCGGACCTCAATCCATTCGGGCCGGCTTGTCGCGGTAATGGTTGGGGTTGAACACCCACATGCCATCGTGTTCCTGCACGTTGCGCACCTTCAGCTTGAACATCAGGCGCAGGCCCAGTAGCCGGAAGATCATTTCGTCACGCTTGGCCATGTGCCGCATGATGAAGACCGCCACCGGAATGGTGAGCAGGAACCAGAAGTTCGTGTACATGCTGAGCAGCAACAACCCACCTGCCACCATGAAAAATGGCAGGTAGGGGACGCCCAGGAACATCGCTGGACGCGTGCAGCCGCGGAACACGACGTTCTTATGCACTGTAGTACTGGATCACGTGGTTGATCAGGTAGGAGGTGCTGGTGCCACCACCGCACTTGCCGTCGCTGCCATCACCCAGCAGCATGCGCGCGATCTGGCCGGCGGCGCCGATCAGCACGCCACCGATCAGGATCGGGGCGACGTCAGCGATGCGCTTGTGCGCGAAGGCGATCTGATAACCGGCGAAGATCACCGCGATGGTGACCACGGCAATCGAGGCGATGTTCAGCAGGCCGTTGATGTTGTTGAAGAAGCCGCAGACCTTCTTGTCGGTGCCGCCGAAGTCGGTAGCACCGTTGGCGAAGACCTGCGGGGCGAACAGTGCGCCAACGAAGAGCGTGGCCATCAGCAGGGTTTTCAGCGTGCGCTGGGCCTGGACGAGGTCGAGATTGGATCGCTTCATGGATTGATTTCCTTGTTGATGGACTAACACAACTGAATCGGCCAGCCGGGGGACTGGCCGTACCACGACTTCGTCAGAACACGAAGGCCGCATCCCCTGCGGGAATCTGCTGCACCGGAGCGGCCTGCGCCGGTGCGTTGTATGAATTGCCATTGCCGGCCACCGGCAGATTCCGCTCGCTCCAGGGTCGCAACATCACCGGCCCCTCATTGCTTGCGCCGGCAGCACCCGGCAACTGCTGCGGCATGGCCATCGCCTGTGCGCCGCCCTGCTGAGGCAGCTGCTGCGGCATGCCAGGGGCGTGTTGCTGCGGATAGGCGGCGCCTTGGATCTGCTGTGCCTGCGGTTGCATCATCCGGTCCACCGAACCCAGCACCACCTTCGACAGCGCCTGGTCGGCGATGTTCAGCAGGCTGCCCCGCGCCATCGCACCGGTAGATGGGTACACGACATAGGCACGCGCCGGGTCTTCGGAGGGCACGTACACCGGACCACTCGACTGCGCAACGATGCGCGCCTGCGCCGGAGAGGCCAGCTGCGGATGATGCTCGACCTTTACGCTGCGGCGTTCGCCACGGCTGACCACGTCGATCGGCGCAGCCCCATTGCTGGCAAGCTGCTGCCCGCGGCGCATCGAGTCATAGACCTTCTGCACGTAGCCGTGACGGAAACCGGTCTCGAAATTGCCCGAGTAGTAGCAGCTGAACGACTTGCCCCAGTCACCACCGGAGCGCTTGTAGCACTCGGCCAGGATGCGCGAGCCCGCCTGCAGGTTCGGGCACTGCTGGAAGGCCTTCTCGTAGGAATCCAGGCCGTACTTGCCGAGGTTGTAGCGGTTGACCTGGGCCAGCCCGATGGAAAAGTTGTAGCCCTTCTCTTCCAGCATGCGCACCGTCGCCAGCGCTTCGTCCAATGCCTTGGGCTGGCGCACAAGCGCTCCGCCGACCACGCCGATGGCGTAGGGATTGCGCGACGATTCCACGTTGATGACATGTTGCATCACGTCCATCGATACGGCCATCTCCGGGCACGCCATCATTTCCAGTCCTGGCAGCATCCTTCAGCCCTCCTGCCCCTGGGCACGCCCAGGATTGAAGTCGATGCCGGTGATGTAGCGCGAACCGGCATGCGCCTTGATATGCACAACGATGTCGATGGTCATCATCAACAGTCGCTTGATCACGTTGAATTCCAGGCCCGAACCTTCGGTGGAGGCCTTCACCATGAGGGCCAACTGGTCCCAGGTCTGCTCCGGACTGCCCGCATGGCAGCTGGTGATCGAACCCGGGTGGCCCGATGCGCAGTTGCGGATGAAGTAGAACGCCTCGTCACCGCGCAGCTCGGCAAGGATGATGCGTTCGGGCTTCATGCGCAGGCAGGCTTCCATGCAGCTCTTTGCGCTGACGTTGCTGGTGCTCTGCCCACCCTTGGAGTACAGCAGGTGCACCACATTGGGTTGGGTCAGAAACAGCTCGCGTGCGTCCTCGATCGTGACCAGGCGTTCGTTGTCGGGGATATGATTGACCAGCGCTTTCATGAATGTGGTCTTGCCGCTACCGGTCGCACCGGATACCACGATGTTCTTGCGGTACATCACCGCGCGCCGGAAGAACTCGGCGTACTCGCGCTGCTGGCGCAGTTCCAGCAACTCTCGATCCTGCTCGCTGATGCTGCCATCGCTTTCCAGGATCTGATTGAAGAAGCCGTCTTCGTGATACTGGCTGAGCGACTTGGTGTGCTTGGACGGCAAACGGATGGTGATCGACACCTTCCCAGCGTCACACGCCGGCGGAATCACGAACTGCGCACGCTGGCCGGTGGGGAACGTGAGCGACACGACCGGATCGGCATCGGTGATGCGCTGGCCGGTGTTGCTCTCGTTCACCACAGCCGTGCAGAACTGCCGGGCCCGCTCGAAGGTCAGGCCCGGCACATCCACCCGCTGCCACCCCGCCCGGGTTTCCAGGTACAGCTCACCGGGACGGTTGATGCAGATTTCCGTCACCTCCGGCGAGGTCATGTACTCGGCAATGCCCAGCACTTCGTATTGATAGCGCAGGAAATCGCTGGAGACGAGGGCGAGGGGTGACACTTCAGCGTCCATGATCGTTCGTTGGGTTACCGGCGGGGGTGCAGCACGCTCGTGAAGTCGACGTCCTTGGCGACGTACACATTCACGATGGTGCCTTGGTTGATGGTCACGGTCGGCGGGCGACGCTGGCTGAGCGACTCGTTGGCCAAGCGCTCCATGGTGCGCGCCGTGGCGCTCTCATAAGGCGACTGGATGGTCATGCCGTTGTTGGCCACCGTGGTGGTTTCCGGGCCATGTTCGGCGGCGGCGTACTTGAACGCGTCGGCCAACAGGCTGATCATCAGCGCCGAGGCGATACGGCTACCCCAGTGAGCGCTGTACTGGCCCGGATGGCCTGCGCCACCCAACTGATCAACGCCCGGGCTGGACATCGCCACGTCGATGCCATTCGGAGTGGTGATGCGGTCCCAGATCACTTCCACCCGCTTGCCGGTGGGACCACCGCCGTAGGCACCATAGATCTTGGAGCCCTTCGGCAGCAGCAGATTACGGCCGTTGATCGAGTACACCGGCTCTGTCACCAGGCACGAGGTGTAGCCCGCGATGTCGGTGATGATGCGGGTTTCCAGCACGCAGCGCAGATAGGTGCCACGCACCAGCAGCGCATCGGGGCTGCGGATGTAGCTGGCGTTGGACACGTCATCCACGTCGGGGCCACGGCGCACGCGCGCGGGCGCTGCATTCTGCTGGCCGCCCATCATCTGGGCCTGCAGGCGCAGCGTGCGGGTCAACTCGTCTTCCTGCCCTCCCTGCCCTTCGCTGCCAGTGCCGTCGCCGGCGCCAACGAAACCATTCCCCGATGCCCCCATCCGGCGCTCAGCGAGCGTCGGACCGCGCGGTGCTTCACGCTCGCTCATGTTGAACGCAGGTTCCGCACGGGTCGGCTCAGAAGGCGGCGGCAACATCGGAATCGGGTCAACCGGCTGCATCGCCTGGGCCGGACCCGGATCGGTCTGGACAGCATCCGGCAGCGTTGGCGTGCTCGCGCGCGCGACATCCGGCACCTTCGGCGCATCGTCCTTGTCCTGGCCCTTGCGGAACAACAGGAAGCCCATCGCCACCAGCAGCACCACGATACCGCCCAGGAACAGCAGCGCCTTGCGGTTCAGCCGCTGCTCTTCGGCCGAGCGCAGCTGCGGCGCGGCCGCATCCAGATCCGGCGCAGGCTCGGCCTGGGTGGTGCCGAAGTACGGGTTCGACTGCGCGTCCGGGGCACCTTGTGCACCATAGGGGCTCTGGCTCTCGTCGCGTCCGTTGTTCGGGTCGTTTCCGGGAGTGTTCTGCTGGCTCATTTCTTCACGTTCCTTCGCAGGCCGACGACGAAGTCGCCGTGGCGGATGACCAGGTACGGGTAGGTCCCGTGCACGATCAGCGTATTGCCTTCAACCGTGGTGTTGACCACGAAGTCTTCACCGTATTCCGTTTCACGACCGAACACGGCCGGGAAGATGCCGGTCTTGTACTCCGGCGAGTTCGGTAGCTTCAGGTAGGTGAAGCGGCTGTCGTCGTAGGCGTTGACCGGGATCAGCCAGCCCATCTTCTTCGCCCTGCTGGTCGAATAGGAGTAGTTGAAGTTGTACTGGCGATCCTTGGCCAGCTCAGAGCTCAACAGCGGCTTGGCCTCTTCCTCGACCGCTTCCTGGGCGACGCCGAACACGGTGTCGTTCGGATAGACGAAGGCGATCTTGTACTGCACGCCTGCCCGGCGGGCCTGTTCCAGCTGGCGCCAGTCGGTGGCCACCACTTTCAGTTCGAAGATGTAGGAATGGGTCTCGGTGCGCACCATCATGTTGGTGTCGACGTCGACGTTCTTCGGCTTGAGATAGAACACGTTCTCGCGGCGCGTCAGCTCCCAGCCACTGCTGAAGCCGGTGCTGTAGTCGAGGATCTTCTCGTTCGGGCTCAACTCGATCTGGGTGGTCAGGCCCAGGCCGGTGCGAACCGGATAGATGCGGTCCTTCTCGTACTCGTAGTGGTCCACCGCCTGCGCCATCGCCGCTGTTGAAAACAACAGCGACAACATCGACAGCAGCGCCAGCGCGCTTCCCCTGATATTTCGACTACTCATCGGTTGCTTGCTCCATCAGCAGTTCCGGTGGAATTGTTCTGCGCCGGCCTCATGGCCGGCTGTCCGGGCATGGCTTGCCCCGGCGTTACTTGCCCCTGCACCGGCTGACCCGGCATGGGTTGACCCGGTACGGGCTGGCCCGGTATCGGCTGGCCCGGCACCTGGCCGTTGACCGGAGCCGCAACCGGTTGGCCGGTGGCAGGATCGATCATCGTGGCCGCAGCCGGATTGTTCGGATCGTAGACGCCCTGTGCCTGCTGCGCGGCCTGTGCGGCCTGCTGCGCCTGCGCCTGCATGGCGCCGTCATCCGGCACCGGGACGCCACGGGAATAGTCGTTGTCGACGCGATACTCGGTGACCTGGAAGGCCAGCGGATTGAGGATACGATCCTGCTCGGACAGCGCGAGGTTCTGGTTGTAGCCGAAGCGCATCGTCACCAGCTGATTGTCCAGGTAGGTGGCAACGCCAGTGCGCTTGTCCAGCAGGCTGCGCTGGATGCGCACCGACGCACCGCGGAAGCTGCCGTTCGGTTCGGCGCCCAGCGGCGTGATGCTGAGGATCTTGACCCGGATGGCGCGCTCGCGGCCATACATCACGAACGGGTTCTGCGGGTTGTTGCCGGCATATCGCACGCGCATGGACTGCGCCACCGGATCGGTGGACATCACGAACACCAGCTCCCAGTCGCGCAGGCCCATTACCGCCGAGTCGTACGATTCACGTGCCAGCACGTACTGGGCCACGTTGCTGCGATTGATCGCTTCGTTGCTGGTGATCGTCTCGCCCTGGAAGGTGCCACTCAGGCGCGCGACGGTCGCGGTACCCGTGTAGGCGTCGGCCATCACCAGGAACGGCACCTTCTCCTTCAGCGGCAGCATGTAGTAGTAGCCGCCCGCCAGTGCGAGCGACATCAGCAACGAGCCTGTGGCGACCCACCACGCGCGCCGCTCGCTGCGACGCGCCATATCGGCCACGGTGATCTCGTAGCTGACCGCCTTGGCGACCGACTGCTCGACCTTGGGACTGTTGCCGGGATCCTTCTTGCGGAACATGGATTCTTCCGTACTGCTGAAACATCAATGGGCATGGAGCCCCTGCGACAGGCGCGGGGAGCAGCACGTTCGATGGTTTCGAGGTGGACTCAGGTGCCGCTGTTGGAATCAGCGCCCTGCGCCGACGCGGTGGGCGTCGAGCCAGCGCTCTGCACAACGATCTGGTTGCCAACAATGGAGACGGAGATGCCTTGCGCCGAATACGCCGAAGTCAGATCGATCACAGCCTGCTGCGCGTTGGTGGTATCGATCTTCGAGACCGCGCCATACAGCGTGAAGTCCGAATTGAGGCGGTAATCCAGCGTCCGGCCTGAATCCTTGGCCCAGCGCTCGAGCATGGCTTTGAGCGTGCCATCCATCGGCGAGGCCTGGTAGACGTAGCTGGAGTACAGCGGGATCTCGGTCGTCGCCACAGCAAAGCGGTTGACCGGCTTCCAGCGCCCACCGAAATCGGGGGCGGACTTGGTGGCACACCCTGCCACCATCAGCGCCGCGACTGCGGCGATGGAGATTTTCGCGATAAACGCCTGATTCATACGGGCTTCACTTTGACGTACGAAAAAGCAGTCCCGAACGTTGGTTCCCTGGTCGTCCGGCGCTGCATGGCGCACGCCGGAATCGGGGAGACGCGCTGGCATGCAGCACACCTGCCCCGGCTCCCCTGCAGCCCGAAAGCTGCCAACCAGGTCGCGGGGCCGCCAGACGTTGCCGACGACACACCCGCACACCCTCACCAACGTCGAAACCATCCTTGTTTCCATGGCACAAACTCCTGGCCACCCTGCGTTACAACTTTTGCCATCCAGCACACACTTCTGGATGACGAACACAGAGTTACACAACCACGCGTCAATTCCATGTCAGACAAGTCTGAAAATCTATGAACAGATGCCGAATTTTTGACTACGTTCACGGTTTCACGTTAGTGAATATGAATCCACGTCACAAATTTAGCGACGTGAATTAGACGTTAAGCATCGGAACGTCGACCTTCGGCAGCAGCCTCGACGTGAAATAGCGATCCTTGTAATAGCGGATCTTGTCGCACTTCACCGGATGCGGTATGCCCTCGTAGAGGAATACTTCCTTGTCCGGCCCCATCGCCTTCAGCTCCTGAGGCAGCATCAGTGCGCGCCGCTCCTCGGTGAAGTTGTGGGTCTTCTCGCGGGCATGGGTGACGTTCTTCTTGCGGATGGTGGTGTAGCCCAGCATGTCCGAGTAGTCGTTGGCGTCCTGCTGCTCGCGCGGCGCGTACAGGATCTGCAGCGCGTGGTTGGTGATGATCGTGCGTGACACTTCCCGTCCGTAGGTGGCATCAAGCTGGGACATGCTCTGGATGATCGGCAGCAGGCGGATGTTGTAACCGGCCATGTAGGACACCGCCGAGGCGATGATCTCGACCTTGCCGATCGAGGTGAATTCGTCCATCAGCAACAGGCACTGGTACTTCAGGTCCGGGTTGGACTTGGGCAGTTCCTTGGTGTTGAGGTTGATCAGCTGGCTGAAGAACAGGTTGATGATCAGCCGGCTCTCGGCCAGCTTGTTCGGCTGGATGCCGATGTAGATGGTCATCTTCTTCCTGCGCACGTCGGTAAGCAGGAAGTCGTTGCTGCTGGTGGCCTTGTCCAGCACGGGGTTGATCCAGGGATTGAGCGGCTCTTTGAAGGTGCCGAGGATCGAAGCGAAGGTCTCGTCGGCCTGGGACAGCATGTTGGCGAACGCCGAACGCGCGTTGGCGCTGAGGAACGACCGCTCCGACAAAGCCTTGAGGTACTTCTTCAGGTCGGTGCCGTCGCCCGATGACAACCGGTAGACAGCGCCCAGCGTGGGCGTGCCCGAACCGCCCGGGAATCCGCTGCTGCGCTCGTCGTCCCAGTTCTCGAACAGATACAGGGTGAAGGCCATGAACGCGTTGCGCGCCTGGCTGACCCAGAATTTCTGGTCCTCGGCCCCATCCGGATACAGCATCGCGGCAATGCTCATCAGGTCCGAAACCCGGAACGCCGGATCATCGGACACATAGCTGAGCGGGTTCCAGCGGTGCGTGCGCCGATCTTCGGCGAAGGGATTGAACAGGTAGATCTCCTGGCCCTGGCTGGCGCGCCAGCCACTGGTCAGGTCGAAGTTCTCCTGCTTGATGTCGAGCACCACCAGCGATTCGCCGTACTCCAGCAGGTTCGGGATGACCACGCCCACGCCCTTGCCTGAACGGGTGGGTGCCGCAAGGATCACGAACTGCTGGCCGTCCAGCCGCACCAGCTTGCCGCCATGGCTGCCGACCACGATGCTCTGGCCGGTCTTCTTGAACATGCCGTGCTTGGACAGGTCGGCGCCGGTGGCGAAACGCGCGTCGCCATGCAGCGAGCGCTTGTCCTTCTTCAGCAGCAGCACCAGGCCGGTCACCAGCAGGGCCAGCAGCGGCAGACCGAAGCCCACGTAACCAGCCCATTTGATCTTGCCCACGAAGGGCGCGACCTGTGGCTGGTCCAGCGCATTGAAGTACTGGTAATAGGTGTTCCAAGTGAACAGCTTGGTATCCAGGCCCAGGAACAACAACGTCAGGTAGCCGGAAAACACGAAACCAAGCAGCAGGGTCGCCAGCGTGATGATGGCGATGAGCAGATACTTCTTACTGGGCAACACCCGAATCCTCCATGATGCGCACAAGGGCGCGACGGCCTAGCGGCGGCGCCAGCGCGACGCCTTCTTCCGCAGGTGGTTTTCGTTCTCCAGCCCGGGCTCTTCACCCTCTTCACGCACCCGTTGCAACAGCAGTTGGCGCGCTTCGGCCAGTGATACCAGGTCGGTCAGACGATCCCCATCGTCGGCGACGACCGCATGGCCGACCACATCGCCCGGAGCGTACACCGGCGCGTAGGACACCGCTACCAGCTGATAGCGGCCACGCGTCTCCAGCACATGCCTGAACTCCTGCATCGACATCCTCCTTGTTCCAGCATTCCACAGCCCCTGCACGCCCATCATGCCGACCGCCGTGTCGTCATCACATGCAGGAGTCCGGCAACAGGGGGCCGCACGCGCTGCAGCACCGAGCCCGTGCCCGGCGTGCCGCAATCCCATCGATCAAACACTGATTTGCCCCCGGCGTGGCTGCTGCTGTTGCGGTGCAGCAGTACAATGGCTGGCTCCCCGCCCCCATCGCGCCCCCGCATGAGCCCCAACGCTTCCCTGGCTGCGCGGCTGACGCCCCGTCAGCGCACCTTGATCATTCTTGCCCTGTCCCTGGGCGGCTTCGCCATCGGCACCAGTGAATTTGCCAGCATGGGCCTGATGCTTGAGATCAGCCGCGGCCTGTCGATTTCCGAAACCCAGGTCGGCCACCTGATCAGCGCCTACGCCATCGGCGTGGTGGTCGGCGCGCCGATCCTCGCCTTCGTCGGCGCCAGCTTCCCGCGCCGCAAGCTGCTGCTGGCGCTGATGGGCTTCTATGCTGTCGGCAATCTGGCCAGCGCACTGGCACCGAACTACGGCACGATGCTGATCGCGCGTTTCGTCGCCGGCCTGCCGCATGGCGCCTATTTCGGCGTGGCGATGCTGGTGGCGGCTGCGATCAGCCCGGCCGGCCAGCGCGGCCAGGCGATGTCGCGGGTGCTGCTGGGCCTGTCGATTGCGATCCTGGTCGGCAATCCGCTGACCACCTGGCTGGGCCAGCAGCTGAGCTGGCGCACCGCCTTTGCCCTGGTCAGCCTGCTGGCCATCGCCACCGTGGCGATGATCGCGCGCTTCCTGCTGCCGGACCCGGACGAAGTGCGCACTTCGCCGATGCGCGAACTGCGCGCCTTCAACACCACCCAGGTGTGGCTGGCACTGGCAATCGGCGCCGTTGGCTTCGCTGGCATGTTCTGCGTGTTCACCTACCTGGCGCCGACCCTGGTGCAGGTCACCGGCGTAGCCGAATCCTGGATGCCGCTGGCGGTGGGCGTGTTCGGCATCGGCGCGATCATCGGCAACATCGCCGGTGGATGGCTGGTCGACAAGTTCCACTTCAAGGCCGCCGCCGTGGTGCTGCTGTGGTCGATCGTGATGCTGCTGCTGTACCCGCTGGCCGCGCAGTCGGTGTGGACCATCGGCCCGATGATCATCACCGTCGGCACCATGGGCGCACTGGCAGCCGTACTGCAGACGCGCCTGATGGACGTGGCCGGCGAAGCACAGACGCTGGCCGCCGCCTCCAACCACGCCGCCTTCAATACCGCCAATGCACTCGGCCCGTGGCTGGGCGGCATGGCAATCAGCGCCGGCTTCAGCCCGGCCAGCACCGGCTATGTCGGTGCGGCCACTGCGATCGGCGGCCTGCTGCTGTGGTGCGTGGCAGTGATGCTGGACAGGAAGCGCAAGGCCACCGCCGGCAACCACTGAACACGGCGCCGGCTCGTCAGTCGCTGCCCACGCGGCGGCGGCGTCCCGGCCGCAGCAACGCTGTATCGCCGGCCACCAGCGTCGGTCGCGCCAACTCACCGCGCTGTACGCGGTCCAGCACCCGCCGCGAGTTGGCCGCGCAGTCGATGCCCTCCGGCCGTGCCTGGATGTCCTCGATCAGGGCCAGCAGGTGGGCCCGACTCTGTGCCAGCCGCAACTGCAGCGCTTCGATGTCGGCCACCTTCTGCTGCAGCATCGTGATCAATGCGTCGTGCTGCCACTGGCCCATGTCTGGCGGCAGCAGGGCGCGTATCTCCTCCAGGCTGAAGCCGGCGCGCTGCGCACCGGTAATCAGCTCCAGCAACAGCACCACCTGCTCCGGGTAGTCGCGGTAGCCGTTGGCCTGCCGCTGGACCACCAGCAACCCGGCCTCTTCGTAGAAGCGGATGCGCGACGCCGCCAGGCCCGTGCGGCGGGCCAGCTCACCGATCTTCATCTGCCTGAATCCTGGACATTGGAACACATTGACCTTCAATCAAACTTGAAGGTTAGCGTAGCGCCATTCCCCTGTCCTGGAGCTGTCCGATGTCGCTGTTCTCGCCCCTGGCACTACCCTCCGGTGCCGTCATCCGCAACCGCATCGCCAAGGCGGCGATGGAGGAAAACATGGCCGACGCCGACCACGCCCCCTCCGAAGCGCTGCTGCAGTTGTACCAGCGCTGGGCCGACGGCGGCGCCGGATTGATCATCACTGGCAACGTGATGGTCGATGGACGTGCCATGACCGGGCCGGGCGGCGTGGTACTGGAAGACGATCGTCACCTCGACCGCTTCACCGCCTGGGCGGACACTGCCCGCTCACGGGGCGCGCAGATGTGGATGCAGATCAATCACCCGGGGCGGCAGATGCCGGCCGCACTCGGCCAACCCGCGCTCGCGCCGTCAGCCGTTGCTTTGCAGATGGGCGCGCTGTCCAAGCAGTTCGCGCCGCCGAAGGCGATGACCGAGGACGACATCGACGCGGTGATCGCGCGCTTCATCCGCAGTGCCGAGCTGGCCGAGCGCGCGGGTTTCAGCGGGGTGGAGATCCATGCCGCGCACGGCTACCTGCTCAGCCAGTTCCTGTCGCCGCTGTCGAACCGCCGCGATGACCGCTGGGGTGGCAGCCTGCACAACCGTGCGCGCCTGCTGCTGGAGATCGTGCAGGGTGTGCGCGCGGCTGTGGCGCCCACCTTCGTGGTGGCGGTGAAGCTCAACTCCGCCGACTTCCAGCGCGGCGGCTTCTCGCCCGAGGACGCGCGCGCCGTGGTGGAGATGCTGGCGCCCCTCGGCGTGGATCTGGTCGAACTGTCCGGCGGCAGCTATGAAGCACCGGCCATGACCGGCGCCGCACGCGACGAACGCAGCGTGGCCCGCGAAGCGTACTTCCTCGAATTCGCACGCGAGATCGCCACGGTGGCAACGATGCCGCTGATGGTCACCGGCGGCATCCGCCGCCGCGAAGTGGCAGAACAGGTGCTGGCCAGCGGCGTGGCCATGGTCGGCATCGCCACCGCGCTGGCGATCGAGCCGGATCTGCCGCAGCACTGGCAGCAGGGCCGCGACCCGGTGCCGACACTGCGCAACATCAACTGGCGCAGCAAGCCGCTGGCGGCCAGCGCGCACATGGCCGCAGTGAAGTATCAGCTGGGCCGGTTGAGCCGGCGCCGCCCCACCGCGCCCACGGTCTCACCAGTATGGGCACTGCTGCTGGCACAGGCGGCCGCAAAGTGTCGGACCCGCCGCTATCGGCGCTGGGTCGACGCCCGCGCCATCGCACATTGAGCCGCGCGGTCTTCTCATCACCGCAGCGATGCTCCACCATCTGCAGGGCCGGCGGCAGTTCGGCCGCCGGTCGCAGCATGGAGATGGAAGCCACGTGGCAGCAGGATCGACCAAGAACCGCGAGAAGCTGCTCGACGACCTGCTCTCGCTGGGCCGCAACTGGGCACTTGCCATCGCCATCGCCGGTGCCGGCGCGGCCGTCCACTACAACGAATCGGTCTACGAGGCCGGGCTCTGGCGTGGCCTGCTGCCCACGCTCTGCTTCCTGGTCGCGATCATCTGGATCGTGCTCAGCATCATCCGCTTCGACCTGACCATCCAGCAGCACTTCGAGCGCAAGCGCACGCGCTGGCTCAGCCGCCTGCTCTACGTCGTGCTGCTCGGTACCGGCATCACCGCCGTGTTCTTCGTGACCGAACTGGCGTCCAACAACCACATCGCAAGAATGTGCGACGCCGTGGCCAACGAACCGGCCAGCCGGATCCACAGGTCCGCCGAGTGCCAGCGCCTGTATCAGCATCGGGCGGCCTACCGGCAACGGCTGGAGTCGGCCGAGGGCGAGTTCGACTGAAGCCTGCGCCGGCTGCGCATCGCGTGCGCGAAAAACACATGGCGTGGATATGCGGTCGGGCACAGTGGCTGCGCCTCCCTTGCAGCGAACGAACGCCGCCGACATGCACCACCCGCCCGCCCCCGCCCGTCACGATGCCATCGCCCTTCAGGCCGGTGTACTCGGCAGTGTGCTGGGCGTGACGCTGTTCAAGGCGATCGCACTGTCCGCACCGGCCAGTGGATCCTTGATGGTGATCGGGCTGTGGCTGCTGGCCTGCGCGCTGCTGGCTGCCTGGGCACTGGCCGCCTGCCTGGCCTGCCTTGCGCTGAGCCGGCGCGTATTCGTGCTGATGCTGGCGCTGAGCATGATGCTGATGATCTGCGTCGCCTGACAGCAGCAGGCGCCGGACTATCGCGCATCTGTTACAGAATAACAAGTGTGATTGGACGGATTGCGCGCGCCCGTGGTCACAGATTTGAATGCCATGGCCAGCCCGGCACCACCCGAGACCTCCCCATGGACCTGCAGCCCCTGCTTCGCGCCTCCCTTACCGCCGTTGCCCTGGCCTCGCTCAGCGCCTGTGCCACCTATGACGACAGCAACATGCATCAGGCCTGCCAGGAGTCGCCGCATCTGAAGGACCTGCCGCGCGAAGTGGCTGCCCGCGAGAGCCGCTGCAACAAGAGCATGGAAGTGTGGTCGAGCGAGCGCAAGGGCAGTGACAGGCCGATCGACCTGAGCGGCAAGAAGAAGGATCTGTAACCGCACCCGGCGCAGCCCACATCGGCTGCGCCTCCGCGCTGCGGTCAGCCAGCCTCCGGCAGTCCGAACCCACGCTGCAACGCTTGATGCAACCCTGCCTCATCGCCTCCCGCATCACAGGCCCACGCAACAATTCCATCGGGCCTCACCAGTACCGCCCCCAGGCCCAGCGCATCGTCCACCGCCGAGGCAATGCGGATGAACGGCTGCCGCCAACGGTCGACGGGGTTGTACGAAGCGCCGTTCTCATCGAGCACAAGCAACACGCCCTGCCCCGTCCTCAGCACCTCTCCCATGCGGCGACCATCGGCCAGCAGGAAGTCCGGCACGCTGCGACCGACCAGTGGATGGCCATCGCCCAGATCGAGCTGCTGCGACACGCCCCATACCCGCTCGGCCAGATAGGTGGCGCCATCACGGGTGCCAGCCAGATCGGCCATCACCGCCGCCAACGCGCGCGAACCGGCTCCAGGACGCATCAATGCAACCTGCGCGCGCGACCAGTCCAGTACTTTGGCGCCCGTCGGATGCCGTTCCGCGTGATAGCTGTCCAGCAGCGCCACGCCGGCATCACCGCGTACCACCCTGGCCAGCTTCCAACCCAGGTTCATCGCATCGCCGATGCCCAGATTCAGGCCCTGCCCTCCCAACGGGGAATGCACGTGCGCAGCGTCGCCGGCCAGCAGCACGCGGCCGTTGCAATAGGCGCTGGCCTGGCGCGCGCCATCGGTCCAGGTGCTGTGCAGATGCAGTGCGGTGATGGTCACGTCGCGGGCAGACACACGCCGCAGCAGCGACTGCGCGTCGTCCAGCGCGAGAGGCTTTCGATGCCCGGCACCGCCATCGAAATCGGCAAGCGCGAGCACACCGGGTGGATTGAAATTGCACATTCCCTGCGCGGTGTACTGACGGCCCGGGGTCAGCATTCCGGGATCTTCCAGATCGACCTGCAGCGAATGACCGGTGAATTCGGGATCCGTGCCGATGAAACTGAAACCGCATTGCTTGCGCACTGTGCTGCGGCCTCCGTCACAACCTACCAGCCAGCGACCACGTACCGCCCCGTCAGCGGTCTCGATCTCCACTTCGCTGGCACCGGCGCGCACCGCCTGTACCGCACGCCCGCGTTCGATGCGCACACCCAGCGCAAACGCACGTTCGGCCAATACTGTTTCCAGGGCCTGCAGCTCCACCGCCATCTGGGTGCCCACTGGCGTCGGCAGGCGCCAGCTCCAGCGCGTGCGGTCGACGTCGTCCAACGCAAACGGAATGCCGGCGAAGTGGCCGCCCAACGCCCGCGGTTGCGCCAGCCAATGGGCGATGCCGGGCGGCGGCGCGCCCTTGTCGGGCTTGAGCACCTGTGTCGCGGCGACCGCGTCCAACAGGCCGCGCCGATCCAGTGCCTCCAGCGTGGGGGCGTTCAGGCCGCGCAGCCCGAATGGCAGGCGCTTCAACGGCGAGTCGGCGGACTCGGCCCTTTCCAGGACAAGCACTGAACACCCGGCCTGGGACAGTTCGCAGGACAGGAACAAGCCAACCGGGCCAGCACCGGCAATGACGACGTCGTACAGCATGGGGATTCCTCGTGAGCGCCGGGCCGGCGCTCTGGCAAGTCAAATGTTACACTCGGTGTACGTTTTCACAAGTTAGCCGCCCATGACCCCGCTCCCAGGCCGCCGCGAGCAGCGCAAAGCCGAGACCCGACAAGCGATTTCCGACGTCGCCACCGGGCTGATCATCGCGCGCGGCTTCGAGGCCGTGTCCATGTCCGAGATCGCCGAGGCTGCGGGGGTTTCACGCAAGACGGTCTTCAATTACTTCGCCAGCAAGGAAGACCTGGTCTTCGACCGCGACGAGGAAGCACGTGCACTGCTTCGCGAGGGCATGGCGGCGCGCACCGGCATGACCCCGCTGGCGGCCTTCCAGTCACTCGTGCGCGAGTTGCTGGAGGCTGGCCATCCACTGCTGCGCATCAATGCCGGCGCTGCCGCCTTCTGGGGCACCGTGGCGGAGAGCCCGGTACTGACCGCGCATGCCCGGCGCCTGCAGGCGCAGTTGACTGACGATCTGGCGCGATTGATGGCCGCCGCTGCCGGCCGGCCCGAACATGATGCCGAAGCGCGATTGGGCGCGGCCATGCTGCTGGCGTCAATGGTGGCGGCCTATGAGAAAGGATTGGCAAGCCAACTGCAGGGCAAGGACCCGCGCGAGGCCATGCTGCAGCTGATCGTGCGCGGCGCCACCGGGGTACTGGTGGCCTTGGCGGGCACCCCATATACGGACCCCTGTTGGGGGACTTAGAGATTGAGAACGGGGAAAAAACGGGATGAAACGGGATGAAATGGGACGAAAGCACCGTCTGGCAAGCGTTTCACCCGTCGAGTGACATCTATCGATAGATAGAGCTCGGTTTGCGAAACCAGCCCTATCTGACCCGATTGGACACCAGAAATGCAAAACGGCCGCCATCACTGGCGGCCGTTTGACTTGTGTTTAAAGGGGCTTCAACGGGCTGGCGGTCCATCGGGTGGATCGCAGATGTTCTGCAGACAGTCCTCCAGGCCCTTGAGCCTGACCAGCACCTGGTCGAGCTGCTCCTGGCTCAGATATTTGAGGGAAGGAACGCCGAGGCGGAGCAGATCCCGTTCAACTTCCCGCTGCCAACCGTAGCGGGCGGCGAGATCCTGGATCTCATAGCGCGCGCGAGCGCGACGCAGATGCACTGGCATTGCCAGCACCGGGTCCGAAAGCCTTGTCTCCCAATGATTCCGAGGGATCGCGTCCCGCAGAATCGCCCTCAATCTACCTACCAGTTGCCGCTGTTCCTGCATCCTTTGCCCCTGTAACGATCATCCCGACTGTCTGCCGGGCAAACGGCCTTACGTCCGCTTCCGGCAGTCCCTTTTCCAGCAGCTGAGCCAGCAGAACAAGCGCCTCGCCATACTGGGCCGGGGCCAGTGCAGCATCCGCGTCATCAAGCGCCTCCTGGAGCAGTTGCGCGGCGATCTTCACAGACGACTGGCTCACTACCTGAGACTGCCGCAAGTCATTGTTTTGACGCGGAATCGTGCCGGAATCCAGGCGTTCATCGCCTGAGCCCGTCAGCAGCCAATTGGCGTTCCAGCCGCGCCGGACAAGTGCGCCCAGCCCATCCGACCCGATCTCTCTGACGCCCCGCTCCCAGCGGCTGTACGTGGTCTTTGACACCCCCAATGCATGCGCCATTTCCGCCTGGGTTATCTGCGCCCGAACGGAAACGAGTCGCGCGCCAATTTGCGCCCATTCGGACTTCGCACTTTCATCGGGTGAAGCGCGAAAGGCTGCGGACGTGTCATTCATGGTTTCGCACTTCCCGTAAGTGTCTGTTTGTAAAGCTAAAAATCATTACGTTTTCCGTATGGGCGCAAAAAGGGAAGTGCGAAGTCCGATTGGACGTTGACACGCGTCCATTTGGACGTATGATCTGCGCCGTAGACATCACTCAACGGACAGATACGAAGTGTCAGCAACGACTACCCCGAGAAAAGCCAGTCCCGCCAAGGACTGGCATCCCGCCGATGTCGTAGCGGCGCTGCATCGCAAGGAAATCTCCCTGCGGCAGCTCGCACTACTGAACGGCTACACCAACGCTAACAGCCTCAATACAGCACTCCGCCGGCCGTACCCGCAGGCGGAGGCGCTGATCGCCGAGGCCCTTGGAAAGAAGCCCCAGGCCATCTGGCCCACCCGATACGACGCCGACGGTAAGCCGAACCGTGGCCCAGGGGGCCGCAAACCGCTGCTGCCCCCCGATGCAAAGCCTAGCAGCCTGCGGACAGGCCGCAATCCACAAATTGGCGCCCCGCAATGAACAGCGCCTCTATCTACCGCTTCCCCCCGGCGCACAGGCGCCCCCACCGAGCAGGAGACGCAAGGATGAATCGTCAGCCCAGCCAGCCCTATGACTTCTTCTTGACCCCACGCCCCTCGGCGCCGGTCAACGGCACCATGGATTACCGCAAGTCCGTCAGCATGCTGGTCGGCCAGATGCTGGAGGCCGCGCACGCAGCAGGTCTGGATCGGCACGAAGTAGCCGCACGCGCCAGTCGCCTGACTGGCCAGAACGTATCCAAGGCGATGCTCGACGGCTACACCGCGCCCAGCCGTGAAACGTTCAACATTCCGCTGTGGGTTGCCCCCGTGCTGGAAGTGATCTGCGGCGGGACGCTGCTCGCTGAGTGGCAGGCCCAGGTCATCGGTGGCCAGCTGCTGCTGGGCGCCGAAACCTTGGACGTTGAAATCGGCCGCGCCCACCGTGAGCGTGTGGTCGCAAGCCAGCGCCTGCGCCAGCTGCACCGCCTGAGCGTGAGGGCATCCTAATGGCGGACGGCAACATGTCCCCCCGTTCGATGCTGGACCTGGCCACCTTGGCCAGCAGCCTGGGCAAGACCAAGCGAGCCGTCGAGATCCGCGCAAAGCGTGAAGGCTGGGCGTTTGAGGAAAAGGCCACTCGCGGTGGTCGTCGCCGACTGTATGCCGTTGATGCGCTACCGCCAGACGTACAGGCCGCAGCTGTCATCGCGGGTCAGGTCAGCGAGACGCCGCAGCGGGCCGTGGCGGTTCGCCAGGCCAACGTCGATTCCATCGCGTCCGCATGGAAGCGCTACGAGGCCGTCCCGCAGCATTTGAAGGACGAAGCCGCACGCCGCCTGCGCGCCCTGCAGGCCGTTGAGGCGCTGCAGGCTGCGGGCCATCCTTTGATGGCAGCGCGTCAGATCGTCGCCAGCCAGATGCAGCGCGACCAAGTCGGCGGCGTGAGCGTGGCCAGCCTGGGTCGCTGGGCCGCGCTGGTGGCCAAAGCAGAGAAGCAGCACCGCCTGGCGCTGTTGGTGCCGGCATACGCCGCGACCAAGGCCAAGGCCGAGATTCACGCCGAGGCCTGGGATCTGTTCAAGGCCGACTATCTGCGGGTCGAGGCTCCGAGTGCGCAAAGCTGCTATGACCGGCTGCAGCGCATCGCCGCCACCAAGGATTGGCCCGCACTTCCGTGCGCCAAGACTTTCATCCGCCGTGTTGAGGCAGAACTGCCGCGCGCCGTCCTGGTGATGGCCCGCGAAGGCCAGGAGCGATTCAATCAGACGTTCCCGGCCCAGGAGCGCGACCGCAGCGTGTTCCACGCGCTGGAGGCAGTGAACAGCGACGGCCACAAGTTCGACGTGTTCGCACGTTGGCCGGACGGCACGGTTGCGCGCCCCATCATGGTGGGTGTCCAGGATCTCTACAGCGGCAAACTGCTGGGCTACCGCATCGCCGAAACCGAGTCGTCGGACCTTGCGCGCTTCGCGTTCCGTGACGTGATCGAGCGCTACGGCATTCCCGGCAAGGTCTGGCTGGATAACGGTCGCGGCTTCGCATCCAAGATGCTGACCGGCGGCACCGCAAATCGCTTCCGATTCAAGGTGAAAGAAGACGATCCGACCGGCCTCCTGACGGCAATGGGCTGCGAGATCCACTGGGCAACGCCGTATCACGGCCAGGCCAAGCCCATCGAGCGCGCCTGGCGTGACCTGTGCGACCGCGTTGCCAAGCACCCGGCATTCGCTGGCGCCTACACGGGTAACAAGCCCGACGCAAAGCCCGAGAACTACGGCAGCAAGGCCATTCCGCTGGATGAGTTCGTGCGTGTCCTGAATGAGGAAATCGCGGCCCACAACGCTCGCGAGGGCCGGCGCACTCGCACTGCTGCAGGCCGGAGCTTTGATTCCGCGTTTGAGTCCAGCTATGCGCAGTCCACGATCCGCAAGGCATCGCCTGAGCAGCTGCGGGAAATGCTCCTGTCCACGGACGTGGTCACCTGTGACCGCCGTGATAGCAGCGTTCGTCTGTCCGGCAATCGGTACTGGAGCGACGCCATCGCCCCGTTTGCAGGTCAAAAGGTGATGCTTCGCTTTGATCCCGAGCATCTGCACCAGGCTGTGCATGCGTACACCTTGGCCAACGTCTACATCGGCCAGCTGGACTGCATCGCCGCCGTTGGCTTCGCCGATACAGGCGCCGCCCGTGAACACGCCAGGGCAAAGAAGCAATACCGCCAGGCAACACGTAAGCAGCTGGACGCGGAGCGCCGGATGGAAGCGGCCAGCGTGGCCAACCAGCTGCCGTCGCCGCTGCCCGAATCGCTGCCGCCTGCAGGCGTGATCGCGCCGCTGTTCGGTCGTCGGCAGCCGCCGCGCGTACAGGAAGCCGAGCCCGCCGAACGGCTGCGCACCGGCACCGACGACAACGAAAGCGCGTTCGTGTCGCTGATGGATCGCATGCAGGCCCAGCAGCGCCGGAACAGCCTGTGGACCACGCCTGACGGGGAAGCCTGATGCAAAGCAACCCCGCCACCGGCTACCAGCGTCGGCAGGCCTACCTCCAGCGCATACGCAATGAAGGTTCGCACCCACTTCGCCACCAGGCACAAGCCCGTTTCAGATCCGGCGTAGACACCCGGACCAACCCGAAAGCGACAGCAGCAGGCGGTGGCATCGCCCGCCGCAGATCGAAGCTCGCCGCCCTCAAACGTCCGCCCCTTCCACCCGTTGCCCCGCTGCACCCGCACCAATCCAAGGAACCCAACACGATGAATCTGGCCGTCACCCCGATCACCCCCGAAGAATTGTCACCGGAGCAGCTCGCCGATCTGCGCGACCGTCTGCGCATCACCCTGGAAGAGGACAAGAACCTGAGCCAGGCCCGCTTGGCAAAGGAATCGGACATCAGCAGCGCCACGCTGTCGCAGTTCTTGGGCGGCACCTATGCGGGCAACCAGCAAAACGTGGCTCGCAAGCTGGCCGGTTGGCTCAATGTCCGCGATGAGCGCATCAGCAACGGCAAGCTGCCCGAAGGCCCCGAGTTCGTCACCACGCCGACCAGCGAGAAGCTGCGCGCTGTCCTTCAGTACGCCCACATGGCAGGCGACATTGCAGTGATCGCTGGCGGCGCGGGCCTGGGCAAGACCGTCACGAACAAGCGCTATGCAGCCGTGAGCCCGAACGTCTGGCACGTCGAATTGACCCCGGCCACTGGCGGCGTGCTTACCTGCCTGCAGGAGATTGCCGCAGTCATGGGCCTGCGCGACCTGGTTAACTCCGCCGCCTACATCCAGCGGGCCATCTTCCAGAAGGTGCGCAACACCAGCGGCCTGCTGATCCTGGATGAAGCACAGCACCTGACCGTGCAGGCGCTGGACATGGTCCGCGCCATCAACGATCAGACCAGCATCGGCCTTGTGCTGTGTGGCAATGATCGTGTCATCACGCAGATGACGGGCGGCAATCGCGCTCCGTTCCTTGATCGCCTGTATAGCCGGGTCGGCAAGCGACTGGTCATTCACAAGGTGGTCAAGGGTGACGCCGACGCGATCATTGACGCCTGGAACATCGCCGATGCCGGTTGCCGCGATCAGATCCGGCAGATTGCCGACCTTCCGGGCGCACTCCGCGTCCTGAACAAGGTGCTGCGCCTTGCCTCGATCTACTCGCAGGCCAAGAACGAGCGGATCTGCTGCGAGTCCATCCGCTACGCGGCCAAAGAACTGGGCGTGCTGGTGTGACCACGTCCATTTCCCATCTCACGGCCGACCTGGTGTCGGCTGTGGGCGGCATCGCCAGGCTGGCATCACCGGATGCACTGCCGGCGCGCTGCCTGATCGTCCAGCGCTGCTATGCGCTGGCCACCCCATTCGATTCGCTGACCATCGGCCAGTTGCTGCAGTGGAGCAATGAAGCCATCGCAAGCGCCGCTCAAACGGCACCAATCGACAACCAGGAGCGTCTCCCGTGACCACCACCGACAAGAACCGCACCGCCATCCAGCACCAGCTGACCGCCGCGCTGGAGGCCATCAATGCCCTGGCCGACAAGGGCCTCACGGCTCGTTCCGTCTCGATCACTGGCGCTCGGCCCGTGATCGTGATCGACCGCCCGCGCGGCGATTCGCTGGTGGGCGCCCAGCACATCCGCGAGCGCAAGGGCCAGCTGGTGACCCGCACGAAGATGGCGACCCCATTCCACGGCTGCCAGGTGGAGTGGGACGTGTGCCAATCCACCCCCACCAGTGGGCTGCATTGAGCAAGACACCATGACGAAGCATGTTCCGTTTCCCAAGTCGCTGCAGCAGCTGCTGCAGCGAATCCTGGAGGCAATCGACCAGGCAGGCGGCTGCATGACGCGCGTCCAGCTGGCCACCACCCTGCACGATGCGCGCCCGCTGGACATCGACGACACCCTGGAGGAGCTGATCGACCGAAACCAGGTCGAACGCCAAGGCAATGATCCGCAGATGCTCTGGTTGGTCCGTGGCTCCACGGGCACCGAGTTTTCTGCCGTGCCGGAGCCCGCGCCGGCCGGTTGCGAGCGGTCACTGCACAACGCCCGAGCGCTCGCCGTGGATCGACGCCTGGAAGCCATTGCCAAGGACGTTCTGGAAACGGCACTGGATGCCCGCGCTGCCGGGCTGCCAGCGCCCCTGCTGCGACTGCTGATGCAGTGCGATGGCGCCCTCAGCGAAGCCCGTAACCACCTCACCCCCTGATGAACAAGGAAACCCCACCCATGCAAGCGAACGCGATTCCCGAAGGCTACCGACAAGACGCCAAGGGGCACCTGGTCCCGGAACAGCACATCAAGGAAATCGACAAGCTGCGCGATGAGCTGGTGCAGGAGCTCGCTGAGCGCGCCCAGGATCTGCACAAGCGCATGGCCGACTTCAAGCGCCATGCCTTCAACAGCATTGCCGCGTTCGTGTCCCTGAGCGCAGAGCAGTACCGCGTCCACATCGGCGGCAAGAAGGGCAACGTCACGCTGGTGGCCTACGATGGCCGATACAAGGTGATCCGCCAGTTCCAGGAGACGATCAAGTTTGACGAACGTCTGCTGGCTGCCAAGGCACTCATCGACCAGTGTCTGGCAGAGTGGACCGAAGGCGCACGCACCGAGATCCGCACCATCATCAACGATGCGTTCCGTGTCGATCAGCAGGGCAACATCCGCACCGGGCAGGTGCTACAGCTGCGGCGTCTGGAGATTAACGATCCGCGCTGGCAGGAAGCCATGCGCGCCATTGGCGAAGCTGTCCAGGTCATGGGGAGCAAGTCCTACGTCCGCGTGTACCAGCGGGACAACGATGGCGCCTATCAGCCCATCACCCTCGACCTGTCGGCGGTGGCACTGTGACCGCCCGCGTTCCTTCCGAGCTCGCCGAGCTGGCACTGGCTGTGGCGGATGCGACCGTGCGCGCTGACATCGAGATGTTTGCCCGTCAGCAGGACATCGAAGGCTTGATTTTCTATGACCTGAGCTGCGCCGACGATCCGCGCTCTCCAGAGGCCATGGGGTACATCCAGCGGGCGGCCGCTTACATCGAGGCCCGTGGTGACGTGTTCCCCTGGCGCCTGGTGCGCCACATCAGCGCCCCGAGCCTCGTTTGCTTCCGCGATAAGGAGCCTCGCGATGTCGGCGCATAAGAAGTCACCGCTGAGCAAAGAACAATGGGCGGAAGTCGAGAAGGCACTTGCGACGCCCTACGGCGGTGACGTGGAGTTGATCGCCGATGAACATCGGCTGGTGATCCAGGTAAGGCAGATCAAGACGCTGCGATACGCAGTTATCGTGTTCGTTGATGGGGAGATAAAGCAGGGGTACATGCAGGAAAGCAGCCCCATCGGCGCCAAGTTCTACCGCCCCCGTAAATTCTGCCTCTACAGCAGGGCTCAGCAAGCGCGGATGGTCAAGAGCCTGGGCAAGCGTCGCACTGCCACTATGGTCAAGCAGGGAACCGGAACGATCTACGATCCGGGCTGGCCTTCGGCAGCAGCTCTGCGTCGTCACCTCAGCCGCACCTGCACAAGCATCGAGCTGATCCGCGCTGGATGGTCAGCACGGGTGCCGGAGGGTCACCTATGAAGTCGGCAACCGACCCCCTGCGCCGCGCACAGATCGCCAAGATCAAGGTTGCGCAGAAGGAGCTCGGCATGGATGAGGCGAGCTATCGCGCGCTCTTGCAGCGCGTGACAGGCAAGCAGTCATCCACGCAAATGTCGCCGAGCGAGCGCGATGCGGTGCTGGCTGAGCTGACCAGGCTTGGCTGGAAGGCAAAGCCGGGCAAGCCGCACCCTGACCGCCCGAAGAACACCGACCAGGTTCCGATGCTGCGAAAGGTGGAGGCGCTGCTGGCCAGCGCCAAACGTCCCTGGAGCTACGCGCATGCAATGTCAGTGCGCATGTTTCAGGTGGACCGCCTGGAGTTTCTCAAGCATGACCAGCTGCACAGCCTGATTGCTGCGCTACAGATCGACTGCAACCGGAGGGAAGGATGAGCAATACCGTAAGCGACGCCGAGCGGGAACAAGAGCGACAGAAGGCAACCGGCGAAGCCCTGCGCGTAACCTTCGAGCGCATCAAGACGCTCCCACCGCCGCAGGTGATTCAGTATCTGACCAGCGTTGTGCTGGTCGGAATCGAGCTGCTGCGCGCCAATGGACGAGAGGATGCGTATGTAAGGGAATTTCTGGAGGGAGCCCTGGGTAGCCTGGATGCCCCGCCCATCTTCACGTTGAAGGATCTGCGGACGCACTGATGAGAGCCACCTGTCCCGATTGTGGCTGCCAGGGCCACATCAATGCGTTTCTCCTGGAGGAGGAAGGCAAGCGCCTGGCAGTAACCGTGGCGGCAATGCCGCCCGAGCTTGGCCGAGCGGTGCTGGCCTACCTGGGCCTGTTTAAACCGGCCAAACAGGGCCTGCGAATGGGGCGCGCGGTGAAGCTCGCCCAGGAAGTCGCCGACCTGGTCGCCTCTGGCACGGTCTGCAAGGACGAACGCGGCGGCATCCGCCGCCCGGCGCAGGTTCGTCACTGGGTGGCAGGCATCGATCAGATGCTGGTGGCTCGGCCGAACCTGACCCTCCCGCTGGAGTCGCACGGCTACCTGCGCGCGGTTGTGTTCGGCCTGGCCGACCAGGCCGATGCGGCCGCTGAGCGCGAACGAGAGGAACACGCCCGCGCAGGCCGGCACCTGGGCACCACGGCACGCGTCAATCCAGGTGCTGGCGAATCCAAGCTGGATCAGCGCTTGGCCTGGATCAGCCAGATGGTGTCGCTGGGCCAGATGTCCGACGACGATGCCGAGCGCGAGCGCGCAGAGGCGCGCGAGAAGTACGGAGAGCATTGATGATCGAGCAACGCGATTGGGTCGGAACACCGGACGCCGATGCAGCCGCCGAGCTGATCGCGGCCGCACCGCTGGATCTGACCGAAAAGCAATGGGAGGGCACCCTGGTCGCGTTGGTTGCGGTCATGGAGGCTGCGTTCCGTCGCGCCGGGCTGGACGAAGAACAGGCCACCAGGCTGGCCCTCGCCGGCATGCTGGCGCAAGCCGAGTATGCCGGCGGCCGTCAGATCTACATCCCGCAGGGGATGCGCCTGCGCAACGCCCTGCGGGACGCGGAAATCTACCGTCGGGCCAAGCGCGGTAACATTGCGCAGCTGGTGACCGAGTATGGCCTTACTGAGGTTCGGGTCTACGAGATCATTCGTCAGCAACGCCAGCTGCACCTTGCCAGGGTGCAGCGGAATTTTGATTTCTAAGGAGAGATGATGAGTCGGCCGGTGCTGGGCAAAGTTGAGTGGACCGTGGTTGCAGTGATTGCGGCGGTGGTGCTGGGGTGCCTCGGTTGGTCCGTATGGGGTTACTCAAGTTGGAAGATCGCCTCTGCCAAGAGCGCGATCATGGAGAAGGCCGGCGTTACCGTCGCGGCATTCACGGATGTCCGCATAGGAATGGACAAGCGCACTGTCTGCGGACGGGTGTCGTTCGGGCCAGAAGGCTATCGCCGTTTCATGGTCGATCCGGTCGCTGCGGTCATTGATCCGGGTCAGGACGATGGGAGTGTGGATGCCATACTCTGGCGCGACTACCCACGGGCGTGTGCGCGACACGATTAGACCTGCCAGTATCCCTACAAAGGCCCCGCATATGCGGGGCTTTTTCATTGAAGCACTTTAGTCCCCGTCCACTTTCGCGCGCGCGGAAGCTGTGTGCACCGGGGGACGGTCAACGTGCGCAGCACGGACGCACCCCGCTTACCCAAACAGCGGAGTGCACATGGAACCCAACAATCGCCGTACCCGAGCCATCGCCTACCTCGGCTCGCTGTTCGACCGCATCGGCTACATCTGGCTGTGGCTGGCGCTGAGCCTGTTCCTGCTGGCCAGCGTGGCCATCCTCAATCCCATCCTGGTGGCGTCCTACGCCTGGGCGGCCGCCAAGCTGACGATGGCGGCCGTAATCGGCCACGGCGTTGACCTGACCCTGTTCCGTGGCGCTGATCCCAGGTATCTCGATGGCATCGAGAAGTCGATGGCGCAAACCCGCCGCGTGACGCTGATCGCTGCGGCCATGATTGCGGCAGGACTGATCGGATGACCCGGCACGGCCGCCCCGATCCCAGCCTGCGCTTGGCCATCGCGGTCTGCCTGGTGCTTGTGGCCATCGTAACTTGGGCCATCTGCGGCAAGGCAGAAGCTGCAACCGCCCGCGCCACCGTCAAGGTTGCCCCGGCATCCGCCTTGTATCGACATCGCGTGGAACAGGCAGCGTCCCGCGCATGGGGCGTCAACGCGAGCTCGGCGCGCCTGGCCGCACAGCTGCACCAGGAGTCCGCATTCCGGGCAGATGCGCGCTCCCCTGTGGGTGCCCAGGGGATCGCCCAGTTCATGCCGTCCACGGCCCGCTGGATCGCCACGATCTATCCGACCGACCTGGCGGGATTCGATCCATGGAACCCGCAGCAGGCCATCCTGGCTGCCGCGCTGTATGACCGCTGGCTGTTCGACCGCGTCGCCGAGTACAGCCAGGGGCGTATGAGCAGCTGCAGCCGGTGGGCCTTTACCTTCCGCGCGTACAACGGCGGTGAAAAGGCGCTCAATCGCGAGCGAGCGCTGGCGTACACCAAGGGAGCGGATGCAAACGACTGGCGGGCTGTCGAGCCGTACCGCGCCCGAGCGGAGTGGGCGCACAGAGAGAACACCGGCTATCCGAAACGCATCCTACTGACACTGGAGCCGGCGTATCTCGCAGCCGGTTGGACGGGGGTGGCCACATGCCCCTGATCGCAGACCCGATCCGCCCGTATCGCTTCCTCTCGTTGCTGTTGGTGCTGTGCCTGACCGTTGCCGCGTTGCTCGGCATCGGGTTTGCGACGGGGCATCGCTGGGCAGCCGGATCGGCGGCCATCGAGCAGCGCGAGGGCCTGGAGCTGCAGCTGCGCCAACTGCAGCAGTCGGCCAAGACGCTGCAGACCCAATCGGCCCAGGCAACCGCAAATTACTACCGCGCAACCCAGCGCCTCAACCACATTGCCGAGCTCCAGGAGCTGGACCGTGAGAACCAACGTCAATTCAACCTGCAGCAGCAAGAGGCGCTCGCTTCGCTCCTGCGTAATCGCCCTGATCTGCGCACTGGTCGCGCCGGGGCTGATGTCCTGCAGCACTGGAACCGCAGTAACGCAGGCGCCGCTCCCCCAGCCGCCCGCCCCGCCGATGCCGGCAGCGCTCAAGACCGAGTGCCCGGAGCTGCCAGCAGCCAAGGACGATCTCTGGGAAACCCTGCTGGGGAATCACGACCAGGTCGCGGCGCTGTACCACGACTGCCGCAACCAGCAGCGAAGGCTGACGCAGGCAGTGTCGGACTGGGAGGCGACCGCCTGGGGCTGGTACTGCACAGCGGTCACCCAGCTGCAGCTGCCCGTGGAGGCCTGTGCCCGTGAAGGCGGAACCCACGATCAAGGTCGCTGACCTGACCCGCTTGCGGAACGAGTACGAGCAGATGGCTCGCGATGCCGAAAGCGGCAGCAGGCAGCCAGGCAACGCAGGGCTCATCAACCGAGGGCGCGTGGCCACGCTTCGTGCCGTGGCGGTGGACCTGAATGAAATCATCCAAGGCAAGAGGCACCCGAGTGGCAGACGACGCTGACCAGGCCGACGTAGTAACCGAACGCGCCTGGGATCGTTTCAGGCACAGCCGCCCGCAGTTCAACCCTCAACCAACGCCCAAGCCGATGCGCGATACCGAATGCCAGGAGTGCGGCGCCATCGTCCCAGTTGGTCGCCTGCAGGCAGTGCCAGGCACCCGCCATTGCACCGCCTGCGCAGGCGCGGGATTCCGCCCATGATCGCCGCCGCCGCATGGGACGCGTCCATCGTGATTGGGCTGTTGGTCCTGGTTGCTGGACTGGTCGCGCTCAACCTCCTGGTCGGTGTGGTGCTGTGGTGGCGCCACTCCGGCCTGGCTGATCGAGTCACGAAACTGGAGGTTCAGCACGCACACCACCTGACCCACAAGGAAACCGGCGAACTGTTTGACCGAATTGCCCGATTGGAGGGCATGGCAGCCGCCACCAATCGCATGCTCGAAACCGTCCAAGAACACCTCATGGAGAAAGACTGATGTCCCACAAGACCTTTGCGGAGCGCCACCGCGAGGACCGCCGCCTGGTGTTGCTGCGGCTGCTCTCGGAACAGAACGGCTACCGCGCCAACAGTTCGGTACTGCATGCCGGCCTCAACGTCCTGGCCGTGGCCGCCAGCCGCGACGACGTGCTGACCGACCTGACCTGGCTGAGCGAGCAATCGCTGGTGCGCGTTGATGAGCCCGTGCCGGGCGTGATGGTTGCTGAGCTGAGCGCTCGCGGTCACGACGTTTCGCGTGGCATGGCCAGTGTGCCCGGTGTCAGCCGCCCCAGCCCCCGGTAACGACGATGAGCACCACACCACGCCGTCGCGGCAAGTCCAGCATTCAGCGCCTGCCTGCAGAACAACGCACGTTCATCGAGAAGCTGTTGCGCGAAGATCGGCTCACGCTGGCCGAGATGATCGAGGCACTGCAACAGCAGTTCCCAGGAAAGCCGGCGGCCGACATCTCGCGCTCCGCCCTGCATCGCTATGGTGCGGGGTTTGCTGAGCTGACGGCTCGCATGCGGGAGATCGAGGCAGTGTCCCAGGCTGTGGTGGGCGAGCTGGGCGAAGGTGTGGGCGAGAAGGCCGGCGCGCTCCTCGGCCAAGCCATCACCACCCTGGCCACCAATGCGGCGCTGCGGGCTCACGAAAAGGAGGACGTGAGCATTGATGAGATCCGTAAGCTGGCCCGCGCTGCCAAGGACGCGATGGACACCCAGCGCGTGAGCGTCAATGTGCGGCGCGCCATCATGCAGGAAGCGCGCGATGCCATGGTGCGCGAGCAGGCCGCCAAGCTGGAGAAGGTCGTCAAGAGCGGCGGGCTGTCCGCCGCTGCCGCCGCCGACATTCGCTCTCAGATCCTGGGAATCCGCACCGAATGAATGATCGCGCCCGCCAGCTTGTTCCGAACACTGCCGCCGCCGAAGTGCCTGCGGCACTGATGCCGTATCAGCAGCGCTGGATCGCCGATCCCGCCAACCTCAAACTCATGGAGAAGGGACGCCGTACCGGCATCACCTGGGCAGAGGCTTCCGACAACGTGCTGATTGCTGCCAGTGCAAAGAGTGCGGGCGGTCAGAACGTGTACTACCTCGGCACCGACAAGGAAATGACCGAGGAATACATTCAGGCCTGCGCCATGTGGGCCAAGGCGTTCAACTATGCGGCCGGACTGGTGGAGGAAGGCTTTTGGGATGAGGAGGAAGATGACAAGCACATCAAGACCTTCACCATTCGCTTTCCGGAGAGTGGATTCAAGATCACGGCACTGGCCAGTCGGCCGCGCAAGTTGCGTGGTCGCCAGGGCGTGCTGGTGGGCGACGAAGCCGCATTCGTCGATGATCTGCAGGAGCTGCTCAAGGCAGCTGTTGCGTTCCTGGTGTGGGGCGGAAAGGTTCGCCTCATCTCCACCCATGACGGCCATGACAACGCATTCAATGAGCTGATCGAGGAGATCCGCGCAGGTGGTCGTCGCGGATCGATCCACCGCGTGCCTTTCCGTGAGGCCGTCGAAGAAGGCCTTTACCGCCGTGTCTGCATGCGCCTGGGCAAAACCTGGTCACAGGAAGCCGAGGGGGAGTTTATCGCCGAGGTGTACGGCACCTATGGCGATGCCGCCGCCGAGGAGCTGGACTGCATTCCGTCGCAGGGCAGTGGCGCATGGCTCAGTGCAGCGCTGATTGAGGCGCGCATGACCGATGCCCCGGTGCTGCGCTACACCTGCCCAATCGGCTTTGAGCAGGAAAGCGACCACTTCCGATGGGACGCGGTGCAGACCTGGCTGGATGACGAAGTTGGACCACATCTGGACAAGCTGGACCCTGAGCTACAGAGCGTCTACGGGCAGGATTTCGGCCGGACAGGCGATCTCACTGTGATGATGCCCGCGCAGATCACGCAGACGCTGGTGCGCAAAGTGCCGTTCATTCTGGAACTGCGCAACATGCCGCACCGGCAGCAGGAACAGGTAGCCAAGTTCGTTATCCACCGCTTGCCCAGGTTCGTCAAAGCTGCAGTGGATGCTCGCGGCAATGGTAGCGCCGTCTCTGAGTTCCTCGCCCAGGAATTCGGCTATAGCCGGGTGGCGCTGGTGATGGCCACCGAGGGCTGGTATCGCGAGCACATGCCGCCAGTCAAGAAGGCATTTGAGGACAACACCATTTCGCTGCCGCGCGACAAGGACACGATGGCAGACCTTCGCGTGGTGCGAGTCATCAAGGGTGTGGCCAGGGTGCCCGAGCGAACCACTGGGCGAGATGGTGGCCAGCGCCATGGCGACTCGGCTATCGCGGTTGCCCTCATGTACTACGCCAGTCGCCATCCAGGTGCCGAGATGGACTGGACCCCTGTGCCGCGCTCAGTGCGCGGCTTTGATTCCGTGGCCAGCCACGGGCACGAGCGTCCCGAGGACGACGATTTCAATCTGCCGGAACCGCAAGCATGGTGAACCAAACCCGCATTCTTGGCCCCGATGGCCAGCCCTTCGCCGTGTCCGACCTGGCACAGCCTCAGACTGCGCACGCCACCTCACTGCAGCGTGAGTTCCAGGGACACCCCTCGCGCGGCCTCACGCCCAGCCGGCTGGCCTCGATCCTCCTGGCGGCCGAACAGGGCGATTTGATCCGCCAGTACGAGCTGTTTGAAGACATCGAGGAGCGCGACGCTCACGTTTTCTCGGAGATGTCCAAGCGCCGCCGCGCCGTATCGGGGCTGCCGTTCAAGATCAGTCCACCGCCCAGTGCCAGTGCAGCCGAGAAGAAGGCGGCCGAGCAGTTGCAGGCGATGGTGCTGGCTATCGATGAGTTCGATGGCATCGTGTTCGATACCACCGACGCCATTGGCAAGGGTTTCGTCAATCAGGAAATCGAATGGGATCGCAGTGCCCAGGAGTGGCTGCCAAAGTCCATTACCCATCGGCCGCAGTCCTGGTTCCAGTTGCACCGTGGCTATCGTCAGGAGATCCGTCTGCGCAACGGCACTGGCGAAGGCGAAGCCCTGCGCCCGTTTGGTTGGATCACCCACACCCACAAGGCCAAGAGCGGCTATCTGGAGCGCGCTGCGCTGTTCCGCGTGCTGGTGTGGCCGTACCTGTTCAAGAACTACAGCGTCGGCGACCTGGCCGAGTTCCTGGAGGTCTACGGCATCCCAATGCGAATCGGCAAGTACCCGCCAGGCGCATCCGACCGCGAGAAAATGTCACTGCTGCGCGCGTTGATGGAGATTGGCCACAACGCGGCCGGCATCATCCCCGAGGGGATGATCATGGAGTTCCCCGCCGTTGCTGAGGGTGATCCCCAGGCCTTTGAGCTGATGATGAACTGGTGCGAGCGCAGCCAGAGCAAGGCCATCCTGGGCGGCACGCTGACCAGCCAGGCCGATGGCAAGACCAGCACCAATGCGCTGGGGACGGTGCACAACGAAGTGCGCAAGGAAATCAAGGATGCCGATGCTGGCCAGCTGGCCAGCACGCTGTCGCGTGACCTGATCTACCCACTGGCAGTGCTCAACGGGCTGGTGCGACCGGGCGACTACCGCCGGTGCCCACGCCTGGTGTTCGACCTGGCCGAGATCAAGGACATCGGCACTTACGCCACGGCACTGCCCCCACTGGTCGCCATGGGTATGAAGATCCCATGTGCCTGGGCGCATACCGAGCTGGGCATCCCCGAAGCCGGAGAAGATGAGCCGATGCTGCGGCAGGCTCCATCAGTAACGGATCAGGTGGCGTTGAGCAGTGTGCGGGCTACGGCGGCGACCGCCCAGCCCGTCTCGGTGTCGTCGCGCGACCGCGAGGACCAGTTGGCACAGCTGGTGGCCACCGAGCTCGACCCTGTGGTGGCCGAGTGGGTGGGCGCGATTCGCGAGCTGGTGGATGGCGCACAGGATCTGGAGCAGATCCGCGATGGCCTGCTGGCCCTGCTGCCCAATCTGAGCGTGGCGCAGTTTGGCCAGGCCATGCAGCACGCCCTGGCTATTGCGGGAGCAGCAGGCATGCTCGATGCTCTGGAGGATAGTCGTGGCTGAGCTCACCTCACTTTCCGCACGCCTCCCTGAAGAAGTAGCCTCCTTGCACTCTGCGCTACCAAATCTACGCATTCGGTTTGGGGACTTCCCAGTAGAAAGCATTTCCGGGGTAGTCCATGACAAGCTTTCCGAGTCGAAGTGTCAGGCGCCCGATGATCAGATCGTAGCAACGGCCATTCTCCCGCAAAGGGACAGTGTCAATGTCGGTGGTGATCTGGAGGGCCGCGCTAGGGAATAGCAGCTGGCAGACATGCCGGGATGAAGCAATGCCCGAAGTCGCTCCGTGGACGGTCACGTCGTGCATGCGAGGCGCGCCAGCTGCATTGATGAGCTTCTTAGTGCCGGCATTCAAATCTGCTCCCGTGTCTACGAGCGCGATCACGCTCACTTCATGCGCTTGCAGTGGCATCGCCTCAGACGGGTCATAACGAAAAACTACGTCCATAACGGGAATGGCGAACGAGGGATTGCTGGCGTTTGGCGATGCTGGATTGCCTGCCTGATCCACGAACCTGATGGGAATTCTCCAAACCATGACCGCTCCAGAACCATTTAAGGGACTCAATGATGCCTGAAGTGACGGGCAACTTCGGGAGCATGCCCGAGGCCGAGCGCTACTTTCGCGGGAAGGTGAACCTTCCGACGCGACGTTGGGATGACCTCATGCACGGGCAGCACGCGCGGGCGTTTGTCGTTGCCGGTGCCACCCGCGATGCGCTGTTGACCGATCTGCGCGAAGCGGTGGATGCAGCCATTACGCAGGGCGAAACGCTGGAGGATTTCCGCGCTCGCTTCCAGGACATCGTCCAGCGCAACGGATGGCATGGTTGGACCGGGGAAGGTAGCCCAGGCGGGCAAGCCTGGCGCACGGCGACTATCTACCACACCAACCTGCGAACGGCCTACCAGGCCGGCCGCTGGGAGACGCTCAAGAATTTCCCGTTCCTGCGTTACAAGCACAACACCGTGCGCAACCCGCGCGAGCAGCACAAGGCATGGGATGGGGTCATCCTGCCGTCCGACCATCCCTGGTGGGACACCCACTACACGCCCAATGGCTGGGGCTGTCGCTGCACGGTGCTGGGCGTATCGGCCGCGAAGATGAAGGCGATGGGCTGGAAGGTCAGTGAGCCGCCCGCGCCCATCCAGGGCGACCCGCCACCGGAGTGGGCCTATCACGTCGGCCACGCCGCCAGCGGCCGCCATATCGCCGACAGCACGCTTGCCAAGGACGCAGCGGCCAAGTGGTCGGAGGTGCCAGGGCGAAGCGCCGAGGACTATGGGCGCCCCGCCCAGGTTCCGCTGGACGCTGCGATTGCCCGGCCGCTGCCGACGGGTATTCGTGACCCTCAACAGGTGCGCCAGGCCTGGCAGGAACTGTACGGCCGCACTGCCACGCTCACCGATCCATCCGGGGCCGAGGTGTTGCTTACCGACCAGGTTATTGAGCATTGGCTGGAGAAGCCGTCACGCCTGGATGGTCGGGAAAAGTATTTGCCGCTGCTGGCCGAGACGATCCAGAGCCCGTTTGAGATATGGGCCAACTTCGCCCGCAACGAGGCTGGCCAGCTTGGCCTGCGCCGCTACTACGTCAAGCGGATCGAAGTCACCGAGTCCGAAGGCGGCGCGCAGAAGCGCTACGCCCTGACAGTGATTGCCGAGGTGCTGCCAGGCGGGGTGTGGGGATCGTTCGACTTCTTCCGTGGCAGCAAGGCTCAGCCGCGTTCGCGGCAGGGGCTGCTGGTATGGGGACGGCCGGAGGAATGAGCCTTTGCCTACAGACGCGCCAGTCCGCTCTGCGGCGCTTCCTGCAGGGCCTCGGGGGCTGGCCCACCCTGTGGAAGGATTGCGGCGGAGCCGCTACGCCGGGGGCGGCTTGGCCCCGGCCCGTTTGTGGAGAATACCATGGCCAATGAACCCCTGATTCTCACTATCGATGCACGGCAGGCCGAACAGTGGTTTGCCCGTCTCCTGGAGCGCAGCGTCAACCTGTCGGGCCTGATGGCCCAGGTTGGCGAGGATCTGACGGAAAGCACTCAGGCCCGATTCGATACCGGCATTGGGCCGGACGGCGTTGCCTGGCAGCCGCTTGCCGATGGATCGGGGCGGACCCCGCTCAACGATACCCGCCGCACCCGTGACGGCATCCATCCGTTGTCGGGCCCTGACTGGGTGGAGATCCGCGCCGATTCCAAGCAGGCGCGCTGGCACCAGGAGGGCACCAGGCCATACGAGATCCGAGCAAAGAACGGAAAGGCGCTTTACTGGCCCGGCATGCAGACGCGCTCAGGAAAGGATGGCCAGGACGGACCCGCGTTCGTGGCCAAGGTGAATCATCCTGGATTGCCGGCCCGTCCCTTCATGGGCTTGAGCGCCGAGGATGAGCAGAGCATCGAACGCCTGGCCGTCGCCTGGCTGGAACTGGACGCGGCCCCCGCTGGATCGCCCCCCGCCTAAAACGGCCTGTACGGCCCGTGGAGGCCCCCTGGGCGCGGCCACCGTCCATGGTCCACCCCCAACGGGCAGCGGCGGTCGATTTAAACGCCTTTCAAACGCCCTTGAAGGCGACTGTTCAAGTGACCGCCCCGGGGAGGGACAAAAATCGCCCGGTCCGGTGTAGAGTCCCTGCCGACATCCCGCCCATCGGGCCGCACCCGAAAAGCAGTGAAGGGCTTTAGTCCCGCCTCCTGATCGAGGGCGGCGAATCTGGCGGGGATGAATCAGCCCGCCCGCCGCCTCCATACCGCCGTTGCCCTGGCTGCCTGCAGCTTCCAGCTGCAGGCCGACGCCGTGGGCGATGATCGCATCATCTCCATCCAGCTGACCCCTGCCGGTCACTTCAAGCCCAGCGACGGGCGGAAGATGGATGTCCCCGCCTGGTATATCGACGCCTCGGTGGCGGCTCGCGTGATCGAGCGCTTCAACGCTCGCGTCAACCCGGCAGTGGTCGATTACGAACACCAGACCCTGCACAAAGAAACCAACGGGCAGCCCGCGCCGGCCGCTGCCTGGATGCGTGCGCTGCAATGGCGCGAGGGATCTGGCCTCTGGGCCACCACCGAGCTGACTCCCCAGGCTGCGGAGCAGATCCGAACCGGCGCCTATCGCTATGTCTCTCCGGTGTTCCTCTACGACAAGACCACCGGCGAGGTGCTGGCCATGCAGATGGCCGCCTTCACCAATGACCCCGCCATCGACGGCATGCAGGCCATGGAGCTGCGCGCAGCGGCTTGCTTTGCCCACGACATCGATCCTGACAAGGAAACCTCCATGAACCCGTTGCTCAAAGCCTTCCTGGCTGCCCTGGGCCTGCCCGAAAACACCTCCGAAGCCGACGCCATCGCCGCCTGCAGTTCCCTGACCACCAGCTTGGGCGTGCTGCGCCGACTGCAGGCCGAGCTGGGCGCCGAGGGCGAGCCGGCCGTTGCGGCCTGCAGTGCCCTCAAGACCAAGGCCACCGCCACCCCGGACCCGACCAAGTTCGTGCCCATCGCCGCCCTGGAGGAAGTGCGCGGCCAGGTCGCCGCGCTGTCCGCCGAGCGCACCGCTGACAAGGTCAGCGCCCTGGTCGAGGATGGCCTGGCTGATGGCCGCCTGCTGCCGGGCATGAAGGACTGGGCCACCGATCTGGGCAAGAAAGACCTGGCCGCGCTGTCGTCCTTCCTGGACAAGGCCGGTCCGATCGCTGCCTTGACCAGCACGCAGACCGGCGGCCGGAAGCCGGCCGGCGCGACCAACGAGCATGGCCTGGACGAGGCTGAAATGGCCGTCTGCAGCGCTACCGGCGTCACCCCCGAAGCCTTCGCGAAATCCAAGAAGGACACCGCCCAGGCGCAGGCCTGAGCACTACACCCGCCTCTCACTGGAGTCCGCCATGAGCGCAGCCACCCAGGCTCGCAACACCCCCCGCCGGGAAGCATTCCGCGTCGGTCACCCGACCAACCCCGGCACCCAAATCCACTCCGGCACGTTGATCGCGCTGCTGGCGACCAACGGCAACGCGGTGCCGGCAGGCACTGCCGGCTCCGGTGACGCCGTCGGCGTTGCACTTCGCTCCGTCACCGGAACGTCGGCAGGCGAGCCGGTCGAATGCGAGCGCGGCACTGGCTTCCGTTTTGACAACAGTGCCGGCGCTGATGCCATCGCCCGCGCCGACATCGGCGCAACTGCCTACATCGTCGATGACCAGACCGTGTCCAAGACCGACAACAGCGGCGCCCGCAAGCGCGCTGGCGTCGTCCTGGACGTGGATGCGGCCGGCGTGTGGATCGTGGTCGGCTGAGCCGGCCCACCCGTTCCCCTATCACCAGGACAATCCCATGATCGTCAATCGCGGCAATCTTTCGACGTTGTACGTCGCCTTCAACGCAGCATTCAACGCCGGCCTCGGCCAGGCACCGTCCCAGTTCCAGCGCATTGCCACGGTGGTGCCGTCCACCACCAAGTCCAACGAGTACGGCTGGTTGGGCAAGCTGCCCAACGTGCGCGAGTGGATCGGCGAACGTGTGGTGCATGGCCTGCAGAGCCACGGCTATACCATCAAGAACAAGCCGTATGAGCTGACTGTTGGTGTGGACAAGGATGACATCGAGGACGACAACCTCGGCATCTACAGCCCGCTCATGCAGAGCATGGGCGAGTCGGTCGGTGCACAGCCGGACCAGCTGACGTTCGAGCTGCTGAAGAACGGCATCTCCACCGCCTGTTACGACGGCCAGAACTTCTTCGACACCGATCACCCGGTGCTGGACAAGGACGGCAAGGAAACGGTCCAGAGCAACGTGGACTCGGGCGGCAATGGTGCCTACTGGTATCTGCTGTGCACCAAGCGCGCACTCAAGCCGATCATCTTCCAGAACCGCAAGCCGCCGCAGTTCGTTTCCATGGACACGGATACCGATGAGGGCGTGTTCAACAAGAAGGAGTTCCGCTACGGCGCCGATTGCCGCCGCAACGTCGGTTTCGGTTTCTGGCAGATGGCCTACGCCAGCAACAAGCCGCTGACCGAGGAGAACCTGCAGGCAGCCTATACCGCCTTCACCTCGCGCACGGGCGACCACGGCCGTCCGCTGGGTCTGGTGCCGGATCTGCTGGTGTGCGTGCCGAACGACAAGTTCAAGGCCGCCAAGATCCTCACCGCCAACCAGATCGCCGGCACTGACAACGTGATGAAGGGCGTTGTTGAGGCGATGGACTGCGCCTGGTTGCTCTGACCCTCGACCACTGACCGGCACCGCAGGGTGCCGGTCGTAACTTCCCCGAATACAGAAGGAGCGGCCCATGGCCGAACAGATCCTGGTAAAGGCCCGCCTGGAGCGTGGCCGCTGGCGTGCCGGCATGCACTTCACCCGGCAGGGCCGGACGGTGCATGTCGATGACCTGGACAAGAAGCAGCTCGACGCGATCAACAGCGACCCCGAGCTGATCGTGACGGAGCTGCCAGCGTCGGACGATCCCAACGAACTGGCACTGGCTCGCGAACGCAAGGCAACCAAGTCCGGCAATGCCAAGCGCAAGTGGACCGAAGCCGAGGCGCGCGCACGCACCGCCGCTGGCCTGGCCGAGGACGCCTGGGCGAACCAGCCGGCAGCTGATCGCGTGGGCCTGATCGAGGCGGCGCTGGAGGCCGGCGCGTAATGGCCTACGTCACCCTCACGCAACTGGCCGAGCTCCCAGGGGCGCTGGAACTGTCCCAGGTGGCGGGTGGGCGCGATGAGCGCCCGGTTGCCACCGAGCTGATGGATGCCACGTTGCGCGGGGGTGACCGCAGCGCCTTTCCGCCAAGCGAAGTGGCCAAGGCCGATGCGGCCCTGGAGCGCATCCAGGAGGCCACCCGTCAGGCAGATGCGATCATCGACGGCTACCTGGCACGGCGCTACAGACTGCCGCTGGGCAAGGTCGTGCCGCTACTGGCCGTTTGGTCTCGCAGCATCACGCGCTACCTGCTGCATCCTGATCGCCAGACGGACGAGCGCACCGATCCCATCGTGCGTGACTACCGTGACGCGATTCGCCTGCTGCAGGAGACGGCACAGGAAAAGTTCCACCTGGGCATCGAAGATCCGACCACGTCTACCGGCTCGGCAGGGGAATTCATCTTCCATGCCGGCAACAAGGTGTTCGGGCGGGAGGGCCGGCCGTGACTGTAGGACCGTTCCCGGTCACGCCCGTCCTGGAGCGTCTGCGGAATCACGTACAGGCACTGCTCCTTGTCGGCGATGCCGCCGACTTGGATACGGCCCTGGACCAGCAGCCAGCCAAGGATTGTGCCGCCTACGTGACGTCCGCCGAGATTGGCGGCCGGCCCCGGTACACGGGCGATCAGCACATCCAGAACGTGGATGTCACGTTGCGCGTGGTTCTGATGGTGCGCAACTTCAGCGGCCAGGCCAGTGGCAGCGGCGCGCGCCGCCAGATGGATGAGCAAGTCATTCCAGGCGTCCGCAGAGCGCTGATCGGCTGGACCCCCGTCGATGCGTTCGATGCGCTCAGCTTCCAGGCTGGTCGTGATGAGAAGTACCGCGCCGGCTGGCTGGTCAACCAGCAGGTATTCGTCACCAACTACCGCACACAACACACACCACTCCCATGACTACCAAGCACACCCCCACCAGCGGCGGTGCCTGGCGCGTGATCGATGGCCAGCTCGTGGATGAGTCCGTACTGCCCGCCGAACCCGCTCCAGCACCCGAGCCGCCACCGCCGGCATCGAGCCAGAACCGCTCGCGCCGCTCCTCTGCAACCTCACCCGAGAACTGACCATGGCCCAGCCCAACCTGGAATCCTTCAAGCGTCGCGGCCTGGCCCTGGCGCTGCGTTCATCGGCCTCGGTGCCGATTGTCCCCACCGCCGCCGCCAACGGCGTGCTGCTGTTCAACGGCAGCAGCGGCACCGAGTTCGACAAGATCGAACGCCCGGTGGATCGTGCGTTTCTGACTGGCCAGCCCTTCGCAGTCGGTGCCAAGCGCGCCTTCATTGAGGGCGAGTTTGAACTGTTCCCGCCGACCAAGCCGGGTGCAGCAGCTGACTCCGATGCCGTCTGTGCACCGCTGTTGCTGCCCGCTGGCATGACCGCCGTCAAGGACGCTGTTGCGAAAACCACGCGCTACAACCCGATCAGCGCGAACATCCCGATTTCCGATGCCAAGTTCTGGCATGCCGGCACGGTCAAGCAGATCGGCGCCGCACGCCACAACCTCACCAACCTGGCACTGGCCGTTGGCGAGCGCTTCAAGGGCAACATCCGCATCCAGGGCGACTACGACACCATCGCCGAGGACGCTCTGCCCAACATCACCACCACCGCCGTGGTGCCGACCGTCGCGCGCGCAGACAACACCCGCACCACGATCACGGTTGATGGCGGAGCGGGCCTGGTCGTGTGGGCCAAATCCCTCTCGGTGGACGTGGGCAACACGATCACGTCGAAGGAGTACACCAGCCACAAGGAAAGCGGCATCAGCGACCGCTCCCCGACCTGGACGCTGCGCCTGGCCAAGACGGCCCTGGCTGACTTCAATCCGTGGGCAGTGCGCGACGCGGCCGGCGTCCTGGAGGTTGCGCTGCGCCTTACCGAAAAGAGCAAGCTCTACAGCGAGCTGGGCATTCGCGGCCAGATCGAAAACATCAACGAAGTCGAGATTGATGGCGACTACGGCTGGGAGCTCACTGGTCCCTGCGTGGCCAGCGATGCTGGCGGCGATGAGCTGTATATCGAGTTCGGCGACAGCACGCCGCCGTAATTCGCAGATACTGCGCTACACTCCCAACGGCCCCGCCACTGTGCGGGGCCTTTCTTTTTCAATGAAGCGCTTTAGTCCCGAACGGCAGCTGTGGCTGGGCAAAGTGGACCTGTCCCCGATCAAGGGGCTGTTAAACCACTTCCCAAGGACTTTCCCATGCTCCGTCTCGCCCGAACCAACACCGTGCACCTGCCGGTGGAACTGCGCATCCCCACCGACCAGCCCAACGTCTTCGCCACCGGCACCATCCAGTGTCAGGTCAAGATCCTGGCACGCGAAGAAATCAAAGCCATCCAGGACAACCCCGTTGAGGATGAGGAGTACCTGCGCAAGATCCTGGTCAGCGTCGCTGGCCTGGGCGACGCAGACGGCAAGGCCATCGAGGGCGATGCCGCCCTGGAAGAAGTCTTCAATGGTCCGTTCTTCGCTTTCCTGCAGCCGGCCATCATCGGCGCCTACTTCGACCAGTTCGGCCGGGCGCACGTAAAAAACTCGAAGCCGTCGCGCGGGCGCTGATTGGGAAGGGTCCACGCACTGACGGCGCCGACAGGAACCATGAACCTGACGGCGTCGTCAGCGCGGCGGACTTTCTGCGCGACGGGGGCGGCGGCGAGGAGCCGCCGAGCGTTATCCCGGTCCTGGATGAGAACTGGGAAGTCGTCCAACTGTTCGTGCGCTGCAAGGCCCGCTGGATCACCGGCATGCACGCCCCGGTTTACGACGGCATTGAAGCCCGCGAGATCCAAGCCGCTGCCTGCCTCCAGGGCATTGCCCCGCACCTACTGCCAGACCTGATGCCATCGCTGGACGTGCTGATTGGCACCACGGCCATGGCCCATCGCGAAGCCTCGGATAGCCCGTGAACCCAACCGTCACCCTCCGCCTCGATGCCGACAACAGCCGCCTGGTGCCAGCCGTTCGGGCATCGGATGCCGAGCTCAAGCGACTGGGCGCGACGGCGGGCACAACCGGCGACCAGGCACGGCGTGGTGCTGCCGGCATTTCCAGCATCGGCACGGCGGCGGATTCCACTGCTCGCCGTGTCTCTGCTGTGTCCAGCGCACTGGCATCGGCGCGGGCGACGGTGGCCACCTACATCGGCGCGCAGACGGCCGGCGCCCTCATTTCCGTTGCGGACAACTACGCCAACATTTCAGCGCGACTCAAGCTGGCAACGGATGGGCACAAGGCCTATGCCACCGCATCGGCTCAGGTGTTCAACATCTCCCAGCGCACCGCCACCGCGCTCGACAGTACCGCCACCCTCTACGCGCGCCTGTCCCAGTCCACTGCCGAGTATGGAATCACCCAGCAACGGCAGCTGGCGCTCACCGAGTCCATCAACAAGACGTTCGCCATCTCCGGCGCCAGCAACGTCGCCACCGCCAACACCATCGTCCAGCTCAGCCAGGCCCTGGCTGGGGGCGTGCTGCGCGCAGAGGAATTCAACTCTGTCGTGGAAAACTCGCCGCGTCTGGCCAAGGCGCTGGCCGACGGCATGGGCCTGTCGATGGGCGAGCTGCGCAAGCACGTCAACGACGGCAAGGTGACCGTCGATCAGATGGTGGCCGCGCTTGAGAACCAGTCCTCCGTCATCGCCGCCGAGTTTGAGCAGATCCCGCTGACGGTCGGGCGCGCCATGGAGCTGCTGCGCAACAGCGTCACGAAGTTTGTCGGCGAGTCCTCCCAGGAGCTGGGCGCCAGCGGCGGAATCGCCCAGGGCATTGCGTTCCTGGCCAACAACATGCAGCGCCTGGACCAGATAGCCGGTGTCCTGGCCGTCGCCCTGGGAAGTCGCCTGGTCGTCAGCCTGGCCAGGGCTACCGCCGAGAAGATCGCGGCAGCCGCCGCATCGCGAGCGCTGGCTCGCGAGGAGCTGGCTGCAGCCCGTATTGCCGAGCAGCAGGCGGCAGGCCGTCTATCGGCCGCGCGCGCCGGCATGAGCGTGGCAGGTGGCGTAGCCGCGGCTGAGCAGGCCCTGGCCGCCGCCCAGCTGCGCACGGCTGCTGCTGCCCAGGCCGCGTCTGTTGCGCTCAGCGCAAAGGCTGCCGCAATGCGAGGCCTCAACGTGGCAATGGGCGCGTTTGGCGGCCCTGCAGGCCTTGCGATCACCGCGCTGTCGCTATTCGTCGCTTGGGCGATGAACAGCAACCAGAAGGCACAGGAGCTGTCCAAGACCGTCACAGCCGGTTTCCAGCCCGCTATGCGGGTGCTGCAGGAGTTCAATCAGCAGACCGCGAACACATCATTCGCGGAGCTTTCAAGCACAGTTGAAACCATTGAGGCAGCCCGCAAAGAGATCAAGAACCTGGGCGATGAGTACGAACGCCTTGCGGCAACGCGCCGCTCGTTTGAGGCGCGTGATCGGGCGCTGCCGTTTGGATTCGACAAGGAGCTGGGGCGCGCGTCGGAAGCCATTGAGTCCGCGCGGCTCCGGCTGGACAACCTGAGCAAGGGCTATGACAAGGCCATTTCGGTCTCGGCCAACATGGTCCTCAGCGCCGCAGGAGTTACCAACGCAACCAACGCGCAGCGCAGCTCGTTGGAACAGCTGCTGCGTCGGCAGGCGGACCAAGGGCAAACACTGGAGCAGACTCGTCCATTACTGCAGCGTTGGGCAGATGAGCAGCTCAACGTAGAGCAGCGCAACCGACTCAACGTTGCGAGTTTTGACGCGCTGGGAGCATCAGCAAAGAGCGCTGGCGCCGCGATCAAGGCCGCCCTCCAGTCGGTCAACGAAGGCCTGGACAAGCAGATTCAGAGCGTCCAGCTGGACCTGATCGAGAAAACCCAGGGCAAGGCAGCCCGCATGCGCGCGCAGTTCATCACGGAAAGCGCGCAGAAGGGTCTGGACCCGACCAGCGCCGACTATCAGCTGGCGCGGGCCAAGAACGAACAGCTCATCCAGCTCACCCTGACGCTGGACAGGCAGAATGCGGCCACCCGTGATCTGACGCGCACCCAGACCGAGGCCAAGCGCTCCGGCGAGCAGGCCGCGCGCCTGGCAGAGCAGCAGGCCGATTCCCAGGCCAAGTACAACCGCCAGGCGGCGTTGGCTGCTGCCGAGCTCTCCGGGCCGATGGCGGCTGCCCAGGAGCAGCACAAGCAGCGTATTGCCGAGCTCGACCGCGAACTGGCCAAGCACCTCATCACCCAGGAGGCCTACGCCAGCCTGGTGAAGTCGTCAGCGGCCGAGTTGGCCAAGAATGCCGCCGAGGTCACCAAGCAGCAGCAGGCGCCCAGGGCATTGCTCGATACGCTGAGCGGCGAGGTGCAACTGCTGGGCGTGGTTGGGATCGAGCGCGAGCGCCGCGCCCGCCAGCTGCGCAACGAGCAGGACATGCTCCAGGCGATCAACGAGGCCAACAAGGCCGGCGCCGGCATCAACGCAGAGGCAACCGCAGGCCTGATGGCCCAGGCACGGGCGTGGGCCAATGCCTCTATTCGCATCGAACAGCAGACCGCCGACCTGGAGGAATGGGCCAACGTCGGAACGCGCGGTGTCGCGGATGTCGCCGATATGCTGGCCGATATGTTCAGCGGCGGGCTGGACAAGTCTGAGAGCTTCTTCAGCCGCCTCAAGGACATCTTCAAGCGTGGTTGGCGCGACATCGTGCGCACCATGCTTGAGCAGAACCTGGTGCGCCCGTTCCAGGATGCGCTCACTAACGCCATGAATGGCGCGCTGGCTGGCGTGTCGCGTGGCCAAGCTGATGGCAACTGGTTGTCGAAGATCGCCGGCATGTTCGGTGGCGGCAACCAGGGCGGCGCGGGCTCGGGCTGGATGAGCAGCCTGGCCAACATGATCGGTGGCGGCCGCAACCTCACTGGCACCAACGCCATGCTGGCCGGTGGCGGCTGGCGTGCTGGGGTGGCCGCGCCAGGCAAGATGATGGGCTTTGGCAACAACGTCGGCGGTTTCATTGGCACCGGGGCTGCTGGTGGCGGCGCGGCGTCCGCATCGATGGCCGTGCCGATCATCGGCTGGGTGGTCGCGGCCATGATGAAGAATGCCGAGCTGTTCGATCAGGGCTGGGACATCGCCAATGGCGAAAGCTGGGCGGGCAAGATCGCCACCCTGGGCGCCGTGGGTCACGTCGATAAGATGGCGCGCAAGCTCGGCCTCAACGCCAAAGCCGCCTCCATTCTGTCTGGCTCCTCGATCCATGCTGCCCTGTTCGGCCGCAAAAAGCCGCAGATCCAGGCGCAGGGCCTGACTGGCTCGTATGGCTTCGACGGGTTCGCCGGCCAGTCCTATGCCGACATCAAGGCCAAGGGCGGCCTGTTCCGCAGCGACAAGAAGTGGACCGAGTATGGCCAGGTCGATACCACGATCACCGACGCTTTCAGCCAGGCCACTGGGCGCGCGCGTGCAGGCGTCATCAGCCTGGCCGAGCAGCTGGGCGTGGACATCAACAGCCAGCTATCCTCCGTCCGCGTAGACCTCGGCAAGGTTCAGCTCGATGCGGACCCGGACAAGGCCCAGGCGCAGCTGGAGCAACTGATTACCGGCGCGGCCAAGAACCTGACCGGGCGCGGCGTGTCGATCCTCGGTTTCGGCGACTTCCTCAACAAGGGGTTTGAAGCCGGCGACGTGATGAACAGCCTGGCGGCGTCCATCGAGCTGATGACCGGCAACGCCCAGGAGCTGGGCCGTGCGCTCAATGCCCAGGAAATCGACCTGGTCAAGCGCACGACAACCATGTTCCAGCAGATGGCCAAGGCTGCCGGCACCACCATGGAGGAACAGGTCAAGGCGATCACTACTGCCGCCTCCTCCTACGGCAGCGTAGTGGGCAACGCGCAGCAAGAGATCGCAACGGATGGTTTCAGTGGCTTCGCCAAGTCGCTCCTGGCTGTACGCCAGGAGGAGCAGGAGCGCATCCGCACGCTGCAGCAGCAGGCCAAGGCCCTGGGCGGCCTGGCCGCACGCGAGCAGGATCTGGCCACCGTCCGTCAGGCTGCCCAGCTCAAGGCCGACGCGCTGGCCAGGTCGCTGGAGTCGGAGCTGGTAGGCCTGGCGCTCAACCGCGTCAACGATGAAATCGAACGCTTGGGCGGTTCCATTGACGGGACCAGCAGCAAGCTGCAGGACTTCATCAATTCGCTCAAGCTGAGCAGCACGCTGTCGCCGGACACCGACACGCAGAAGCGCTCCACGGCATCGGATCTGATGCAAAGCGCAGCCAGCGCCGGCAACCTGGAGAGCTTCACCCAATACGCCCAGCAGTTCCTGGAAGTCAGCCGCAAACTCAATGCCAGCGGCCAGGGCTATCAGGTGGACTATGCCCAGGTGCTGGAGCTCGCCAAGCGCTTTGGCGGTGATGGCACGGCCGCGTCGCTGCAGCAGCTGTACGCGCAAAAGGCTGCCTTGGAACAGCAGCAGGAAGCTGCCGCCCGCCTGGAGCGCGCTCAGCGCATCGCCCAGGGCGTGGCCGATCTGGCTGGCGCCCGTGGCGGCGATCCGCTGGAGATCCTGCGCAACGTCACTGGCATCAGCGCTGAGGCGCTGGCCAAGGATCTGGGCCTGACCACGGACGAACTGGCCAAGTACCTGCAGAACCAGCAGACCGACATCACCGACCTGGCAGAAATCTTGTTCGATCTGCCCAAGCGCATCGCCCAGGAAATGGTCACGGTGCTGACCGACAGCCGCGTTCCAGTCCCGGCGTCGGCCGCGCCTGGCGGTGGCACCACGCCTGCAGCACCAGCTGCGCCAGCGGCGCCAGGGCGTGGCTACGCCGATCCTTCCTATGAGGTGCTGCTGCAGGTCCGCGACGGCATCCAGTCCCTGGCACGCCAGGGTGAACACAACGCTTTGATGGCGCTATGAACCGGAAAGTATTGCTCGTTGAAATCGGTGGCCAAGGCCTGCCTGCAATCACGCCTGTGACCCGGCAGCCCTCCAACTGGGTGGCGTCGGCCAAGCCCGCTGTTGTGGTTCCTCCGGCCGAAGGCGTGGAGACCAAGCCGGCAGCGGATAGCGTGACCATTACCTGGAACGCTTCGCCGCTGGCTGGTGCTGTCTATGTCCTCTGGCGCGCGGCCGATGCAGGCGGAAAGCCGGGCGAATGGAAGTACGTAACCAAAACCTCAGACACGCGCTACACCTACACCGAGGCCAGCGGTGTTGTGAGCTGGTGGAAGGTCACTGTCCAGGTCAACGGCGTGTCGTCTGCAGACTCCACGCCCAAGGCTCAGGCCCCCGTGGTGGTGCCGACCACGGCGGAGCTGGTCCAGCTGCAGGGCAAGGTGGACCAGGGCCTGCGTGACCTGGCACTGGCAGACGCTGCAGAGGCACAGCAGCGTATGGCGGACTTCCAGGCTGCGCAGGCACAGATCCTGGCAGAGAGTCAGAAGAGTGCGGCCGCAGTGGGCGAAGTGGCCAAGCGTGCAGAGGATCTGGCCACAAACCTGGCCAACGAAGAGCGCGCCCGTATTCAGAGCGTGCTGAACGAAAAAAACGAGCGCACCGCTGACATCAGCGCGGTCCACACGAAAGTCCAGAACGGCCTGGATTCGATGGCACGCTCTCTGGCCGAGGTCGCCGCAGGCAGCGGCACGCAGTTCGACTCTGCCGGCATCTGGCATTTCAACGCAGGACTGGAAGGCTGGACGGGTGTGTACGGCGCCCCGACTATCGCCGACGGCATGCTGCGGCCGATCAACACCACCAACAACTCCGGCATCCAGTCCCCGGCGCCGCTCAACATCGACGGCGCCGCCTATCGCTTCATCAAGCTACGCATGCGCAAGGTGGGCAATCCCGCCTGGATGGGGTTGATTCGCTGGATCACTGAGGCCGACCGAGAGTGGAACGAAGCGAAGTCGCTCTCCATCCCCGTGCCGGCATTCGACGCCAACGGCATCGCCGTCCTCGACGTTGATCGTCTGCCCTGGAACGGCCCCTCACCACTGCGTGCCATTCGCCTGGCACTGACGGGTGCGCAGACCGCCAGCGCCTACATCGAATACGACTGGATCGCCGTGGGCCGCCCGTCGCCTGGCGCATCCGTCGCCATGGTCCAGCAGGAAAGCGACGCGCGCACTGCCGCCCTGGCGGCTGAGGCCGGCCAGCGCAATACGCTGGCCGTGCAGATGCGCGGCGACTACACCGGCAACGATCCGGCGAAGCTGACGGGCGGCTTGGCCTACAACGAAATGCGGGCGCGTGTCGGCGCGGACGAAGCGCTCAGCCAGCGCCAGTCCGCCGTGGAGGTCCGTCTGCCGGCAGGAACAGGTGCGCTCGCGTCTGAGGCCAAGGTAAACACGGTCGAGCAGGCAAGCCTCACCCGCGACGAAGCCATCGGCCAACGTATTGACCAGGTCAATGCAACGTTGCCCGCGATGATTTCCCAGGGCGCCAACATGATCCTTAACGGCGGCTGGAACGCCGGCAAGGACGTGGGATGGACGTATCAGGGAGGCTCGCAGTTGGCCGGTGTTTCGTGGCCGGCCGCAGAGGGACGAAGTGGCAGCGTGGCGCTGCGCATCGATGGCACGGGCTCGGCCCGTACCGCTGTTGCGCTTGCGAATGCAGGCATGACCATGGCTGCCGGGCCCGCGAAGAAGTACCGTGTAAGTTGCTGGTACAGGACCAGCGCTACGTTCAACGGCACTGCAGGCGACTCCAAGCTCAGGCTTGCTGACCAAGCAGCTGCCTGGCTTGCAGATCGACCATTTCTTGCGAACAGGGCCGATTGGACGTACCTGGAGTTTGTCTACACCATCCCTGCCGCAAACGTTCTGGGTCTGCGCCTCACGGTGGCATGCAATAACACTGCAGGTACGCTGTGGGTGGACGATGTTGCCATTGAGGAAGTCACCGAGATCCTGGCCGTCGCCGATGGCCTGAGCTCGTTGAGCGGGACCGTCACCCAGCAGGCTGGCCTCATCAATGCACAGTCCGGCCTCATCAGCGCCCTGCGCACCGACGTGGACGGCAAGGCCACCAACAGCGCTCTCCAGGCGCTGCAGTCCCAGGTCACGCTCCAAGGCAGCACCATCACGAGCCTTGGCACGGCGATGACCAGCGTTACCGCATCGCTGGCAAACATCGGCGGCGACAACCTGCTGCCGAATAGCGGATTTGAAACCAGCAATGCCGAGAACAGCACCCTGCCGGATTGGTTCGCGTCGAACACGATCACGCAGGCCGTGAGCTACTCCGGCACGTATGCGGTCACGGGCTCCACCCGTGCGATCCAGATCGTTGGCACCAATGCAGCTACTGCCGTGGGCCAGTACATTGGCGTTGAAGTAGCCACTGCAAACCGCCCGAAGCCCGTAGCGGGCACAAAGTACACGCTTTCCGTGTGGGCGTGCCGTATCAACACCGACGCCGCCCGCATGCAGCTTCTGGTGCAGTGGCTGGACAGCAACAATGCAGGCATCGGCCCAGCACAGTACGCCCCGATCTCCGAACTAACGTCGACGATGACGCGCTACACGGGCACCTTCACTGCACCGGCTGGCGCGGTCAGCGTTCGCATCTTCTTCCGGGCCGCATCAGGCGCTGTCGGGCAGAACGTATCGGTGGCTCTGGACAATGCGATGTTCCAGCAGGGTGAGGTCGCCACAAACTGGACACCAAGCGCCACCGAGATTGCCGCCCAAACAACCGCCAACGCGAAGGCGAACAGCGCCCTGGACGCGCGCGTCACCAATGCCGAGGGACAGTTGCTGTCCCAAGGAACGGCATTGACTGCAGTTCGTGCCGGCATTGGTAACGCCACTGTCTACGAAGTCACTGCGAACGCAGTCATCTCCAGCCAACCGACCGGAGGCCCGCGCGGCTCGGGAACACGAAATGCCGCGGGTGCAGGTATGGGCGGCGCCGGGCGCAGCCTCAATGTGCAGGTGGTCAACGCTGACAGTACTCTGGGACAGCGGCAGACCTTTGACACCTATGGCAACGGCCGCTCCGCCTGCGCCAGCTTCAACGATTGGTACGACAACGCCCTGGCAGACAATCAGTATTTCATCTTGTTCACCAGCGACCACACCGGCTCGCTAAACAGCGACGCCGGCGCAGACACCGCTGGGACCAGAGACCGCCTCGTTGATGCGGGCGCTTCCCGTCGCAACGTGGAAGCATTGACCGGAACGCGCATGTTCATCCTTGTCGGGCGCAAGCGCGCTGGCGAAGGTGCCGGAATGCAGCGGCTGTCGCCTCCGGCCTCCACCGGACGTGCCGACCAATGGGTTGAGCTCATCGTGGAATTCGTCAATGGGCGACCGCAGGGCAGTCTGGACGTATCCGCGCTGGAGCGGGCCACGCAGGCAAACGCGGCTGCAACCTCAAGCCTGGAAGCGCGCACGCTGGCCAACGAGAGCAGCGTCACCTCGTTGGGCCAGTCGCTCACCAGCGTCAATGCCAGGATCGATGCGATCGGTGGTGACAACCTGCTGTGGAATAGCAGCATGGAAGACGCCCCAGTGGCTACCGCAGCGCCAGCCGGATGGAACCTGGAGCGTATCCGAAGCGACGTGGGAGGCACTTTCTCCTACATTGAGTCCCCGCTGAGCGGTGGCGGGAAGGCTGTGCGTATCGACTGGACCGCCATCAATGCGAAGGATTGGGTAGGCCTAAACCGAGCAGGTCCGGGCACCAACTACGTAAAGGTGGACCCTAACACCGACTACACGCTGTCTTCTTGGGTGCGCGGTACACCTGACGCGCGGGCGCAGCTCTATGTGCAGTGGATGAACGCCACTGGCGGTACGGTGCTGGGCACCGTGACCCTGCCGGAGGTGACCATGACCGGCAAATGGCAGCGCCTGCTCCTTCCTGCTCGCTCTCGCGGCGATGCCGTGCTCGCCCGTGTTTACGTGGGCCGACTGTTTGCGCAGCAACCTGGCCCGCACGCCATCGAAATCGACAACGTGCAGTTTCAGCGCGGTCTGGTTGCCACCGAGTACGCCCCAAGCAGCATGGAATCTGCTGCAGCGGCCATGGCAAACGCTGCAGCAACGGCGGGCCTTACTTCGACCGTGACCCAACAGGGGCAGCAGATCACGTCACTGGGTCAGTCGGTGACTGGCGTCCAGGCCGAGGTGAAGGATAAGGCCAGCGCCCGTGCTGTCCAGACGCTGGAGGCAAAGGTCAGCAACCATGGCAGCGGCGGGAACCTGCTCATCAACTCGACGTTCTCAAAGTATCAGCGCAACGGCTGGGGCTGGGGATCCAATCCGGGGGCCGCGTGGGTAGAGCTCGGCGATCCGACACCCGGAAATGACAGTTTCCACCCGCCTGGCATCTATGGAGTAGGTTCGACCTCCGGTGGCACTACTTCGACGCAGATTGTCTGGTGGGGAACCGAATACGCTATCCCGGTGGAGGCTGAGAAGACGTACATGGCCTCCGCGTGGTTCAACACCCATCGCTGTTCTTGTTACATCGAGATCAGCTACTGGGACAAGGCGGGGAACTGGCTGGCCCAATGGGGATCGCCAGAAACTGGGCATACCGGAAACAGCGGTTCGCCACTGCTCTCGGAAATGCCACGCCCGAGTCTCAAGACCGTCGCCCCGGCAAAAGCTGCGACCGCTCGATTCCGAGTCATCGTTAAGCCCAACGGGGAGGCCTGGCCGTATTTCTGGATGTTCCGCCCCATGTTCTCGCGGGTTGAGCCTGATGCGACACAGCCACCCCCGTGGAATGCCGGCGGTTCGGAGAGTAGTGCCAAGTGGGGCTTTGCGCTCGATGTGGACGGCAATGTCTCGGGCATGGAGATGGAAGCCACCGGGGCAAAAAGTGAGCTGAAAATTCTCTCCAAGATCCTGCGCCTCATCAGCCCAGGTACACCTGACGGCCTGGAGGTCCAAGACGGCTACCTGCGCGTTTGGCGCGGCAACGTCCAGCGCATCATCGGTAACGGCTTCGGGCCTGATGGCCTGATCGACTATTTCGGCCCCAATGTCGGCGCTGCGGGTGCGACCAAGCGCAACGCAACCGTGTGGATGGACGTGAATGGTGGCGCCTACTGGGGCGGTGCAATTGCGGCCGGCATCCGCCGCAACGCGATGCAGTCAACTACTACGCAGACTATTGGCGCTTCCATCCTCGTCGGCCCGTTCAGCACAAGCGGCCGGAACAAGAACGTCGTTGTCAGCTACCAGCGAACGGTCGTGCGAACCAACAACCGAATGGACCGCCAGGGCTTCGTCGCAGGCGGAAACAGGAACGCCTGCGCGGTGAATGTCTACAGAAAACTGGGCAGCAACGCGGAGCAGTTCTGGACGAGCTTTGAAGCCAGCGGCGGCGTGTCGATTACGAACGAGTCTGATGGCCCGGATATGGCGATTTCGTTCTGGTCTGGATCGGTGACATTGAACGACAGCGAAGGCACGCAGGACCGTACCTACCGTGCAGAGATCGTTGGGTTCAGCGAACAGGACGTTAGCCATCAGACTGGAAGTTTCACCGGCCTAGACATCACCGCCAGCCTTTCCATCGTCTCCATTGAGGAGTGACCCGTCCGGGCGGCCGGGCAATGCCGCTCATCCATCAAGAGGAAACACCCATGCGTTTTGATGCTCGACTGTACCTTCGCACCGAGTCTGCTGACCAGCCCGGCGTGACGCTGCAGTTCCGTCCGGTCAGTCAGCCGAACATGCCGCAGATCAATCTCACGGTCGATACGGCCGACGCCGCCGCGCTCAAGGTCGGTGCGGTCTACCGCTTTGAAGCAATTGAAGTTCCCCAGGAGGCTTGACCTGTCGTGCGTACCTTCGGTCGTTGGGCAGCGTCTCCGCTCGGTGCTGGTCTGCTGGTAGAGGATGGCGGCTTGACCGTGGCCTCACCGGGGGCCGTTGTTCTTGCCCGGATCGCCAGGAGCACCTTTCCACTTGCCGGTCCTGCCGGTGCTGAGTTCATGCTGTGGGGTGACGATCCTCTCACTGCGATCATCGGCCTGTGCAATGCGGCAGCGCCTTTATCGTCTGAGCTGGGCGCATCTAATGGGGTGGGCTGGAAATTGCACACCGGCCAAGTGGTTCGCAACGGCGCTGTGATTGCCAGTGGCCTGCCAATCCCCATCAAGGGAGAGGCACTGGGTGTGCGCGTGCTGCCTGGCACGCCCGCACAGGTCCAGTTCTATCGTGACGGCCAGCAGGTGGCCAGCGTTGATGTCTCAGCGGGTGGCCCGTACTACTTCGCCGTGTCCATCGCCGCTACGAAAGCACGCGGCCTGCGCTGTGTCGTGAACGCTGGCCAGTGGCAGGGGCTCAGTCCGGCCGCACTCGCGGGATGGGCCCAGGCTGCTGATCCCATCCCCACAATTCGGGTCGCAAGTGAGGACTACATGAGCGCTGCCAGCGACTCGCCAGCGAACACCGCGTTCGCTGGAATCATCGCTACCGAGGGCCTGAGTACGATCAGCGCAGTTTCGTTCTGGATGTGGGGCAATGAGTCGCGTGCCGGCAGCGCCCAGGTCCGCGTGCAGGACGCCGCAGGGATGCTGGATGCCGCTGCGCTGTCCGCTATTCGTGACGTGCCAGTCACGGTGCGCCAGGTCGAGCAAGGCCAGTCGATGGCTGGTGCGGTGCCAGTCGCTCGCTATGTGCTGGATCGAATCGAAGTCGAAGACGACAGTTACAAGCGCCTGACGTTCAAGGACGCGCACAGTGACCTGGATGAACCGCTGAGCAGGGCCGTATTTCTCCCGACCCACGGCGAGAGCATTGCCTGGCAGCCGCAGCCCGTGGTGATCGGGCTGGTGCGAAGCGTGCCGACCACGGCGGTAAACAGTGATGGTTCGCTGCAATGGATCTGCGATTCGCGCCTGCAATCAGTGATGAGTGTCCGTGACCGCGCAGTGGAACTGGTTGCCGGCACCGCGTACAGCCTGGTTGCTGGTGGACAGCAGCTCTCCCTGCAGTCGCCGCCTCTCGGGCCACTGACGGCTGACGTTTCGACCATCGGCGCGGACCGGCCGGCAACGCTTCAACAGGCGCTTTCAGACGTGTTCGGCCGTATTGGGAAAGCCGCATGGCAGAGCGCCGACGCGCTGGCCATCGACCAGGCTACGGGCTATGCCGGGGTGGGCTACTTTGCGGACGGCAACAGCACGCCGCGCGAGGCCTTGGCTGCGATCCTGGGCAGCTACTGCGCCGACTGGTGGCAGGATGGGGATGGCGTGCTGCGCCTGGCGCGATTGATCGACCCTGAGAGCGTTGCCGATGCGAACCTGGCATTCGAGCTCGACCTGGTCGAGCTCGCCGCTCCGCTGGTTGTGCTGCCGGATCTGGCCCCAGGCCTTACTCGACGCATGGGCTATCGGCCCAACGCGGCAATCCTGGCAGACGGCGATATGGCCACAGGCCTGGACCAGGTGCCGCCCAGCGTCCGCAAGGAGCTGTCCGCCAGCCACCGTGGCCAGGTCTATGCCACCGGGGATCTGCCTGCCTGCTACCAGCACGCGGAGGCCGCGCCAGCGGTGGAGTCTTGCTTCGATAGCCGCGCTGACGCTCAGGCAGAGATTGATCGTGTCGTGAAGCTTTACGCAGTGCCCCGCAACTTCTATGCCGGCCGGATGACCGCGCGGCCTGACCTGCAGCTGCGACCGGGCCAGGTCGGGCGCATCCGCTACCCGCGCTATGGCCTCGCAGCCGGTCGAAAGGTGATCGTCACGGCGGTGACCAGCAACCCCATCACTGGCGAACAGACCCTGAAATTCTGGGGCGCATAAGGACTGCCACATGCTTATCGGATTCTCCCCTGCGGGTGTTACCGCTGCCTCTGACGGCGCCACTGCCGCGAACATCGCCGCCCTGGTCGATGGGCGGCCCACAAGCATTGCCCGCCTCAGCGGTGGTGCATCGGCCGTCCGTCTGCGGTTGACCTGGCCAGCAGCCGCTGGCGTCCGTGTTGTTGGCATGCTCGGCTTGTCCTGCCCGGTCGGCACCTCCCTCAAGCTCACGGGACGCAAGCCTGGTGATGCCACGTACGGCCAGGCCCTCGGCGGGGCATCGATCACGCAAAAGGTGGTTGAGCTGGTGGATGGAAGCCGGGCGGCCTGGTGGGTGCTTCCAGCGGGCACCGTAGCCCTGGTGGGTATCCAGGTCGAGATTGGGGTGACGGGTCTGGACGTGGGCGAGCTATTCGCCCACCAGGCGGTAGACCTCCCCATTGAGCCCGGCTCAGAGACTGAGCGTATCGACCCGAGCATTGTGGAGCGCACTCTGGGCGCAGGCGTCAACGTGGTGGCTCGGCGCACCTACCGGCGCCTCCGCTTTACCCCTCAGACCGACCGCCTGCAGGTCGCCCGTCAGGGCGGCCTGGGGGGCGGATTGGACTGGGAGCGACTGGCTATGGCGGCTGCAGGTGGCGCGCGAATGTCGCTGGTCCCGCGTTGGGGAAAGGATGGCGCCCTGGACACGGAGGAGCTCCATCGGACGGCACTGTATGGCACGGTGGTGGCCGGGTCCGCTGGGCACGCTGGCGGCAACCAGTTCCGCAGCGGCGGGTGGGTCGCCGATGAGCTCCCCCCGATTTGAGCCCCGCTTGAGGCGGGGTTCTAACCCCGTTTGAGGGGCTATCGAACGGTCTGGGAAAGGGGGCTCACAGGGTCGATTCGGCCCTGACCGGCCGGAGCTGGGGATTCTGCAAACCCCGTGTCCCGATTTCGCAGAGGGACTGTCCGCTTACAACCCCGGCGCGCGTCCATAGCGCATTCGGGGGATAGGTTTCGAATTGTTGCAAATGCTAATCTTTCTCATTTGCAGAAACATAAGCTCTCCCCAATGCCCCTTCCTACGCCCCTGCAACGTGCCCTGTACCTGGCACTGGCCCTGCCCTTCGCGCCCCTTGCCCATGCCACCGAGCCCCCTACTGCCGCGCCCAAGGACCTGGACAAGGTCGAGGTTCGCGGGCGTGCACAAACGCTGTACCGGGTGGACGATGCCGCGGTCGGCACCCGCACGGATACACCGCTGGAGCTGGTCCCACAGTCGATCCAGGTCATCCCGCGTGAACTGATCGACGACCAGGCGGCGCGTCAGGTAACCGATCTCTATCGCAGCATCAGCGGCATCAGCTATTTCAGCTATGCCGGGGTGACCCTGCGCGGCTTCCGCCAGGAGAACGTGCTGTATGACGGCCTGCGTGGCGATCCGTATGCAGGATTCTCGGTGCCGCAGCTGTTCAACATCGATCGCGTGGAAGTGCTGAAGGGACCGGCAGGCGCGCTGTATGGCGGGGGTGATGCAGGCGGTGTCATCAACTACGTGACCCGCAAGCCCAAAGCCGCTGCCGAGCGCCGCATCGAGGTCCAGCTGGGCGACAAGGACTTCCGTGCCGGATCGATCGAGGGTACCGGGCCGTTGAATGCCGCCGGCAGCGTGCGCTATCGCGCCGGGCTCTATGCCGACAATGAAAAGGGCGTGCGCTGGAACACCGACAGCGAGAGCGTGATCGGCGATGCCTCGCTGGCCTTCGACGTCGGCCAGACCGGGGAACTGGTGCTGCAGTTCACCGACATCACCCAGAACCTTGGCGGCAACCGTCTGCGTGGCGTGCCGGTCAACGATGCAGGCACGTTCCTGACCGACCGCCGCTGGAACCACAACGAGGCCAGCGACTTCCTCGACATGCGCGCCAAGGTGGCGCTGGCGCAGTATCGCTTCGCGCCGCTCGACACGCTGGACCTGGACTTCGCCGCCCGCTGGTTCAGCAACAACGAACACCAGATGTACCACGAGCCGATGGGCCTGATCGATCGTGACCGCGATGGCGTGGCCGAATGGATGACCCGCCAGCTGCGCAACCAGATCCGCGACAACGAAGCATTCACTGCCAACGGCAATGCAGTCTGGCGGGTGACCACCGGCGCGGTTGAGCACAAGGTGCTGTTCGGCGCCGATGTATACCGGCTGGATGCGGACTTCACCGCACAGACCGCGAACAGCGCTGACCTTGCGCGTGGCGCCGGGCCGGTGCGCGGCATCGACCTGTTCAATCCCGTGTACGGCGCCAGCACCTGGCACGACTACAACCTGGCGGCCCTGCCCTGGCGCAGCACGTCCACCCGCAGCAAGCGCTATGGCGGCTACCTGCAGGACGAACTGGCACTGGGCACGCGCTGGCATGTACTAGCCGGGCTGCGCTGGGATGGCTTCAAGGATGAGGATCGCATTACTGGCAGCAGTGTGGACGGCAACGATCTCAGCTGGCGGCTGGGCAGCACGTTCACCGTGCGCGAGGGCCTGAATGTCTACGCCAACGTCGCCAGTGGTTTCGTGCCGCAGAGTGCCGCCAACCAGAACCCGGCCGCTGGCGGACCGTTCGATGCCGAACGCAGCAAACAGTGGGAAGTGGGCATGAAGTCCCTGCTGGCCGACCGTGTGACCTTGAACATGGCGGCCTACCGGATCGACCGCAGTAACATCGTGCAGGCCACCGGCGAGGTGATCGGTGGCGTGAACCAGTTGGCCGCGCTGGGCCTGGTGCGCAGTACCGGCATGGAGCTGGACCTTTTGGCCGACCTCACCGAGCGCTGGGTGCTGAACCTGACCTACGCCTACAACGATGCGCGGGTGAAGGACGCCGGGCCGAATGGCATCACCAACGCCTCCGGCGACCGATTCGCCAATGCGCCGCGCAACAAGCTGGGATTGTGGACGCGTTATGACCTGCCGGCGATCAACTCCGCCATCGGCTTTGGCGCGGATCATGTTGGCGAGCGCGTCAGCCTGGATGGGCAGACGGTCAAGGCCTACACCGTGTTCGACATGAGCTGGAAGACCACGTGGAAGCAGTGGCAGTTCCAGGCCAACGTCAAGAACCTGTTCGACAAGGTGTACGCGGCCAGTGGCTTCATTGAACGCAACGGGCATTTCCCCGGCGAGCCACGACGGGTGTATGTGCAGGCGGCCTACAGCTTCTGACGCAGGGCTGCGAACCATGATGGCAGGGGGAGGTGGCTGCCCACCTCCCCTCCCGGCATCAGTGCGAGCAGGCCACCAGCATCGAGCGGGTGGCCATCTGGGTGGAGGTGAAGCCGTTCTTGTTGCCCACCGCGATGGCGTTGCCGTCGTCGCCATCCTTGCTGAAGACCACATAGCCACCTGGGCACATCTGCCCGGCCTTTTCGTAGCAACCACTCCAGGAGCTGGAGCCGCTGCAGTCGATGGAGACACCGCGCCGGCCATCGGGGGTAACGGTCATCCTGGCGGTGGTACAGCCACTCAGCGCGGCCACGAACAACAACGGAACGAACAACTTCATCGGTACTCCAGGGAGTTGGGGATCAACGGAAGGGCGCCAAGGCTGGAGTGCCCGGATTGCGCGAACCTTGCGCCGACGTCCGCTTTCCTGCGTCCATTACAGCCTTGCGGGACATCGGGAAGGCACGCCATGTTCACGCAATGTTCCTGTAATACGGTGCCGGCGCGTGCCGAACCGACCCGCCACGCCCCCTTCCTGCGCAAGCCCTGCCGATGCACATCCTGCTGATTGAAGACGAAGCCGAACTGGCCGCTACCCTGAAGTCCGCCCTGCAGCGCGAGCGCTACGTGGTGGATCTGGCCAACACGCTGGCGCTGGCCCGCGAAGCGGCCCTTTGCGGATCGCACGACCTGGTATTGCTGGACCGCACCCTGCCCGACGGCGACGGCCTGGGATTGATTCCGCTATTGCGTGAGCGCAACCCCGGGGTGCCGATCATCGTGCTGAGCGCGCTGGGGCAGCTGCCGGACCGCATCGCCGGCCTGGATGAGGGCGCGGACGACTATCTGGCCAAGCCCTTCGCACTCGAAGAGCTGTTCGCCCGCATCCGCGCTGCCGGGCGCCGGCCGAGCGGCATGCAGGTGGAACTGGTGAGCATCGGCCGGTTGGTGTTCGATCCGGCATCGGGCGAGGCCAGCGTGGGCGGGCAACGGCTGGAGCTGCCGCGCCGTGAGATACGTGTATTGGCCACGTTGGCCCGGCGGCTGGGCCGCACCGTACTGCGCGAGTCGATTGAGATGGCAGTGTATGGATTCGATGACGGCATCCATTCCAACACGCTCGATTCGCATGTCTCGCGCCTTCGCCGCAAGCTGGCCGATGCCGATGCAGGAGTAGAGATACACGCCATCCGCGGCGTCGGCTATCTGATGCGGGAAGCCAAGTAATGGCGCGTCGTCCATCGCTGAAGCGCCCGTTGATCGTCAAAACGCTGATCTATCAGCTGCTGGCGTTGCTGGTGGCGTTCTTCGCGCTGCTGATGGTGCTGATACGTGCCGACAGCGGTGGCTACTACACCATCCAGACCTTCGCGCCGGTGGCTGCCGACGCGGTGCACCGCGACCGCAATGGCGAACTGTACGTGCAGAACACGCCGGAACTGGCCGAACTGCTGAAGATCGTTCCCGGTGCATGGTTCATCGCCGAGGATGAGCACGGCCACCACGTAACGTTCGGGCCTGTGCCGCCGGCCTATGCCTCGCTGGTAGGCGCACTGGATGGCATCCCCTTTGGCGACCTGCGCGGGCGGGATCGCAGCGATGGCCTGGCAGTCGTGGTCCGCCAGCACAGCGGGCCGGCCGGCAAGCTGACCATCATGGCCCATGGCGAAACCGATACGCTGACCTGGCAGATGGCGCTGGCGGCACACATCATCACCCTGCCGATCTTCCTGCTGCTGGGCCTGGCCACCATCGTCCTGACACCGATCATCGTGAGACGGGCCCTGGCCGGGGTGGAGCGCATCGCCCAGGAAGCCCGCAACATCTCCGCCAGCCGCCGCGGTGTCCGCCTGACAGAAACCGCTGTGCCGGTGGAGATCGCTCCGTTGGTGACGGCGGTGAATGAAGCACTGGAGCGGCTGGACGAGGGGCACGAACGGCAACGCCGCTTCATCGCCGCCGCCGCGCATGAGCTGCGCACGCCCATTGCGATTCTGAGGGTGAAGGTCGATGCGGCCGACGACGCCACCTCGCGCAGCCTGGCCGTGGAAGTGGCGCGGTTGGCGACGCTGGCAGAGCAGCTGCTGGATCTGCACCGCATGGACGAAGACGGGCCGAAGGAAACCATCAACCTGGCGCGGGTGGCCAAACGGGTGGCCGCCGATCTGGCGCCGCTGTTGATCCAGTCGGAGAAGACCGTAGCCGTCGCGGTGGAATCGCATTTCCCGGTGCTCGGCGAGACCGGCGCAGTGGAGCGGGTAATTTCCAACCTGGTACTGAATGCTGCCGAACATGGCGGACGCCAGATCATCGTGCGCGTTCAGGGCAGCTGCCTGGAGGTCGAGGACGACGGCGCCGGCATACCGGTCGAACAGCGCGAACGCGTTTTCGAACCCTTCCATCGGTTGCGGCCGCGGCAGACGGGCGCGGGCCTGGGGCTGAACCTGGTGCGCCAGGTGATCGACCGCCACGGCGGCCACGTCACGATTCTGGATGCGCCGGGCGGTGGTGCATTGATCCGTGTCGAGTTTCCATTGCATCCGGGTGTGACCAGCACGCCACCGCTGGAGCACTGAACACATCGCATGCACCTGTGTAACTGGCACCTGTCCATGCGTGGCCGGCAGCGAGGACAGGCAAGGTTGCGGCAATGTTCGCTGGACAGCATCGGGGCGTGGCACCTGCCGTGCCACCGCGTTCCGATCTGACAGGAAGCCTGCATGTGACCCAGGGAGCTCCTCCACCGTCCTCTTCCACGCGCACTGTGCCACCACGGAATTCGCCGGCGCTTACCGCTGCCGCATGGAATCGCCGCCCGCGCACTGGCCGCGCGCCCGGCCTGCAACACTGGCCGCGCTGGCTGCGGACAGTTCCCGATATCGAGCGCGCTGGCGTGTTGATGCGGCTGTTCGGCGCGTTGTTTCTGCTGCTGCCCGGCCTTGCGCTTGTGGCTTCAACGTATCGGCACGCGAGCACCGCGGCAGCGGCGGCCGTGTTCCTGTTCGTTGCCGTGCATGCCGCGCTGCACGGGCTGGCGGCATGGCGGGCGGCAACCCCGCACCCAACGCCACCGCTGCTGCGCGCCCTGGACGGCCATGCCGCTGGGATAATGATTGCCAGTGCGCTGCTGATCACCATCGGTGCAGGAATGGCGAAGCTGCATGCTTCGACCTTCCTCTGGTTGTTGGCCGGTGCTGCGATTCAACTCTGCACTGCGCGCATCGCAGGTCACCGGCTGCGAAATGCACTGCTGGTTCTCGGTAGCGCCCTGCAGTTCATCGCCGTCGCACTGCTCGCTCTTCACGCCGCGCGCTGACACAACGATCGCTCCGCAAGGTTCGCGCAACCCAGCGCATGAAGACTCGACGGTCAACCACGTCTGCCACGACAGACGTGTGTTTCTACTACCGCGAGGACCCCCGATGACCTGTCTGTTCTGGATGTTGCGCCGATGAGCGCCGTACCGCGCAAGCGCCGCCGTGCGCTCATCATTGCTTCCGGCCTGCTGTGCAGCGCGCTGATTCTGTTCGCGTGGTTGCAGCCCGCAGCACCTCCGCACCTGCAGGTTGCACCGGTCGCTCGCGGCAACATCGAACAGGTGGTGGAGGCCACTGGCACGCTGAAGCCCTCGCGACTGGTAAGCGTGGGTGCACAGGTCTCCGGCCGCATCGATACTCTGCATGTAAAGCTGGGCGACAAGGTGAAAGCCGGCGATCTCATTGCCGATATCGATTCGCGCACTCAGCGCAATGCATTGCTGAGCGCGCAGGCCGCGCAGCGCACCGCGCGCGCCAACCGCGATGCACTGGCCACCGACTTGCGCCAGTTCGAGCTGACACTGCATCGGCAGCAACAACTGGCGGCCTCGCAACTGGTGGCCCGCGCCGACTTCGATGCAGCCAAGGCCAAGGTCGATGCCACCCGGGAACAAATCGCTGCGCTGGACGGTGAAGTGACGCGCCGACAGACCGACGTCGATGTCGCACAGACCAATCTGGAATTCACCCGCATCACCGCCCCCACCGACGGCACCGTGCTGGCCGTGGTCGCGCGCCAGGGGCAGACCGTGAATGCGGTGCAGAGCGCACCGACCATCGTGATGCTGGGCAACCAGGACGTGATGACGGTGTACGCTGAGATCTCCGAGGCCGACGTCGTACACACGTCTGTCGGGCAGGAGGCATTCTTCACCATTCTTGGTGATGCTGGCCGCCGCTACAGCAGCACGTTGCGGGATATCGCGCCAGCGCCGGAATCGATCACCAACGAAGACAGTTCCAGCCTCGCCGCACCGGCGGTGTCGGGTGGCAGTCGCACGGCCATGTACTACAACGGCCAGTTCGACGTGGACAACGCCGATGGCCGCCTGCGCAGCTACATGACCGCGCAGGTTCGCATCGTGCTGGGCCGCGCCAACGACGTACTGATCATTCCCTCGGCCGCATTGGGTGCACGCGCCGCCGATGGCAGCTACAGCGTGCAGGTACGCGGTGCCGACGGCCGCGCCAGCACGCGGCGCATCACCACCGGGCTGGATGACCAGATCCAGGTGGAAGTACGCGACGGGCTGAAGGAAGGCGAACAGGTCGTGCTGGCGCAGGCCAACGTCGAAGCCACCAACGCGCCTGCACAACCCCAATGAGTATGACCATGAACGAGCCACTGCTGCGCGTTCGCGGCGTACGCCGTGAATTTGCCGCGGGCGAGCAGACACTGGTGGTACTCGACGGCATCGACCTGGATATCCACGCAGGTGAACTGGTGGCCATCGTAGGCCAATCCGGCTCAGGCAAATCCACGCTGATGAACATCCTGGGTTGCCTGGATCGCCCCTCCGCCGGCGTCTATCAGATCGCCGGGCGCGAGACCGCGCAGATGTCGCCTGATGAACTGGCCGAACTACGCCGCGAGCACTTCGGCTTCATCTTCCAGCGCTACCACCTGCTGACCGATCTGACTGCACTGAGCAATGTGGAAGTGCCCGCGATCTACGCCGGCATGCCTGCCGAGGCACGCCATGCGCGTGCGGCCACGCTGTTGTCGCGGCTTGGCCTGGGCGAGCGCATGCAGCATCTTCCTGGTGAGCTGTCGGGTGGCCAGCAGCAACGCGTTTCGATTGCACGTGCCCTGATGAATGGTGGCGCGGTGATCTTCGCCGACGAACCTACAGGTGCGTTGGACACGCATTCCGGCAAGGAGGTTATGAAGATCCTCGGCGAGCTGCATGCCGAGGGCCATACCGTGGTGCTGGTTACGCATGACATGGCCGTAGCCGAGCATGCGCAGCGCATCATCGAAATCCGCGATGGGCAGATTGTGGGTGATCGTGCAACCAGTACTGGTTTGTCAGCGGTCGTGGCGACGCCAGCCGTGCCCCAGCCTGCGGGCAACAGGGGCTGGCAGGTCTGGCGGGACCGTTTCGCTGAAGCCTTCCGCATGGCATTGCGCGCGATGAATGCCCACCGCATGCGCACCTTCCTGACCATGCTCGGGATCATCATCGGCATTGCATCGGTCGTGGCGGTGGTAGCACTGGGTACCGGTGCACGGCAGGCCATCCTGTCCAACATCTCCTCGTTGGGTACCAATACCATCGAAATCTATCCCGGATCGGGTTTTGGCGACCTGAATTCGGCGCGGGTGGAAACACTCACTCCCGGCGACAGCGTGGCCCTTGCCCGGCAGCCATTCGTGGACAGCGCCACCCCCGGTGTTACCACCAGCGGCACCGCTCTGCGCGGCAACCGCTCGGCCAGCGTACAGGTGCAGGGCGTAAGCGAGCAGTACTTCCGCGTGCATGGCCTGAAGCTGGCCGAAGGCGCCTTCTTCGGCCCACCGGGTGTGAGCGGCTACCAGCAGGTCGTGGTGATCGACGCCAATACCCGCGCTCGCTTCTTCGCTGCCGCGGACAATCCCATCGGCCAGACCCTGCTGCTGGGCAACGTGCCTGTGCGTATTGTGGCCGTGGTGAAGAAAGATGCCGGTGCTGCCGGCGATGCGTCACTGCTGCGGGTATGGCTGCCTTACACCACCGCCATGGCACGCATGCTGGGGCAGCGCCACGTGTCCAGCATCACCGTACGCGTTTCCGATGCGATCAGCATGGAAGCGGCCGAGCAGGCCATCTCAGGATTGCTGACGCGGCGCCATGGCAGCACCGACTTCTACATGAGCAACAACGCGCAGATCCGTGAATCCATCGAACAGACCACCGGCATCCTGACCATGATGATCAGCTCCATCGCGGCCATCGCCTTGGTGGTCGGCGGGATCGGCGTGATGAACATCATGCTGGTGTCGGTGACCGAGCGAACCCGCGAGATCGGCGTACGCATGGCGGTGGGTGCGCGCCGCAGCGACATCCTGCAGCAGTTCCTGATCGAATCGGTATTGGTGTGCCTGTTCGGCGGCGTGCTCGGCATCGGCGTGGCCCTGGCGTTGGGTGCCGCATTGGAGTTGGCCATGGTGGGTTTCAGTCTGGTGTTCTCCGTCCATTCCATTCTCGCCGCCTTCGCCTGTTCCAGCCTGATTGGTATTGGCTTCGGATTCCTGCCGGCACGACGTGCCGCACGGCTCGATCCGGTGGAGGCGCTGGTCCAATAGCCAATGCATCCCCCTCCAGTGACAGCAGGTTCGCGCAATGTCCGCGTTGTGTACTGCAGCTACCAAGAAATTCCGCACAGGAGCTGGACGATGTTTCCTAGAACAGAAAGAACCGCGCTACTGCTGGCAGCTGCTGCGCAGCTACTGGTGCTGATGCCCTACTCCAGCGACGCCCATGCACAGCGTGGCGACCGCTACAGCCCGCACTGGAGCAAGGACTACCGCGATCGGGAACGCGATGCGTGGGAGCGGCGCGAACGTGAGCGGGATCGTGAGCGGGAACGCGAGCGCCGGCACGACGCCAAGACCGCCGGCGTGGTGGTGGGCGTGGTAGGTGCAGCGGTGGTGGCCGGCGTAATTGCCGCTGCTGCCAAGCGCGAACGCGAAGTCCGCGAGCGCGCCGACTACTGCATGAACCGCTACGGCAACTACGACCGCCGCAACGATACCTATCGCGGCGCCGACGGCTACACCTACCCCTGCCGCTGATTGACCCTCAACAAGGACAAACACCCCATGACCAGAACTGCTCTGTTGATTGCCCTGTGCGCTGCCCCATTACTGGCCGAGGCCGCACCGGCCGATCCGAAACAGGCCTACATCGATTCCACGTTCACCGCGATGGATACCAACAAGGATGGACGCGTCGACAAGTCCGAGTACGCAGAATTTCAGCAGGGCCGTTTCAACAAGCAGGCCGATTCAATCGACGCCGCATTTACCGCGATGGACAAGAACAAAGACGGAAGGATCAGCAAGGAGGAAGCCATCGTGGTGCCGGAGATCGCGAAGTACTTTGCGGGCCTGGACACCGATGGTGATGGCTATCTGTCACTGAAGGAAATGCAACAAGCCATGGTGGCCGCTCAGACTGCAGACGCACCAACAAAGTAAATCCAGGGCAGGGCGCTGAAGATGGATGCCCATCCGGACGCGGTGCGGGTTGAACACACCCTCTTCCCACGTTAGCCTCCGAGATGCCCAAGGAGGGCTATCAACGGAGTGAAGCATGAAGATTGGATTCAAGCTGTCTGTTGCTATTGCGGCTGCTGCACTGACCCTGGAAATCGGCAGTGCCTCCGCGCAGTCCCGCTGTACCCCGTGCTACACCGCCTACGAGGCTTGTCTGGCGGCGGGCAATGGCGAGAAGGTGTGCTATCCGGCGTTTGCACGTTGCCTGAGAAACAGCGGCTGCACCATCCCGTAAGTCACGCGTTGCCGTGATGTGTGCCGGCCCCCATTTTTGGGGGCTGGCACTGGTGCTTCTCGAAAGGTGCCCCTCGCTCCTCACGGTATCAGTCTGCATTCCAGCTGGCCGGCCAAGCCGAGCATGCACGCAGAATACCCATCCGCCATATCGGTAGCACAATGCGACCGGCACATTTGCGCAACAGCGTGCGGACCCGGTACTGAGCTCCCTGACACTCTTTGCCGTTCTTTGCAGCGCCACCCCTGCGAGGCAACAGCACCAGGCGGAAGGCCGTTCCAATTCAGGTATCCTTGCGCGCAGTCAGCCACGCCTTCATGCGGCCACTGCAGTGCAGCATCGACGTTGCCGACGAACACACGATTCACCATGGATGTTTCAACGTAGTCACAGGGGAAAATGGATGAAGAAGTTCCTGTTCGCGGCGATCCTCGCCGTGTCGCTGGTAGGTTGCACCACCAATCCGCCGCTCAATTTCTCGGTCCCGAACGTCGGGGTCAGCAGCAAGAAGATTGACGGCGAGTTGAAGTCGTTGACGGTCACGCTGGCACGTCCGGATGAAGCCAAGGGCAAGATCCCCGCGCAGGCCCAGCACGAAGTGCCGCAGATGTGGCAGAACGCGTTGACCGAAGCGCTGAACAAGATGGCGGTGTTCCGCGACGACGCGCCGGTGAAGTTGAGCCTGTCGGTGAAGATCCTGGCGATCGACATTCCCAGCTTCGGTGCATCGATGACCACCAAGACGATCGCCCGCTACGAGCTGATCGATCGTGCAACCGGCAGCATCGTCTATACCCAGGATGTCAGCGCGTCCGGCGAAGTTCCGTTCAACTACGCCTTCGCAGGCGTGATCCGTGCCCGCGAGTCGATCAGCCGCTCGGCCCAGAACAACATCGCCCAGTTCCTGCAGGCTCTGGAGACAGTGGATATTTCCAAGCCGATGTTCCCCAACAAGCAGGAAGCGCCGTGAAGCGCCTGCTGCTGGCCGCATCCGCTGCTGCGATGCTGACCGCGTGCGCACCGAATGTGCGCACGGACAGCTACTCCATCGGTTCGGTGGGACAGGTCAATCGAACCGTCAGCGGCACGGTCATCAGCGTCCGTGCGGTCAGTATCGACGGCTCACAGGGCGGCGGTGCCGTTGCCGGCGCTGCGGCTGGCGGGGTGGCCGGCTCCACCATCGGTGGCAGTAACCAGGCAGCGGCCATCGGTGCCATTGGCGGCCTGGTGGTAGGCGCGATTGCCGGTGCGGCCTCCGAACGCGCACTCTCGCAGGCCAAGGGCCTGGAATACGTAGTGCAGACAGAGAACGGCAATCTGATGACGGTTGTACAGGGACCCGATCCGGTATTCAGCACCGGTATGCGGGTGCTGGTGCTGTATGGGTCACCCTCGCGGATCATTGCCGATCCGCGCCAGGCAAAGGCGGCCCCGTAAACCCAGCGATGCCCCTTCCAGGGGGCATCGTTCTGCTGCGCTGGGATTTCAACCCATCCGTACCGCGTGACTCTCGCGAGCCAGCACTTCGATATCCTGCTGGCGCTGCATGACCGCCTACCGCCGCTCCAGGCTGGCGGCTTCCGTCTGCTGCAGCGACTGCACAACCGGCGCCTGCGCTTCCACACCCGTGGGCAATCGGGTGTCAACGGAACAGGAACCGCATCGCAGCCCTTCACTGAGCGAGGCAGCGCTCCACATACGCGGCCTGCAGTACCGCTGCTATTGCTGTGGCCTCCGGAACGCCCCCCGGATGCACGGGCCATGACGACGACGCCCGGCGCTCCGCTTCAGGTTTCAGCCGTTGCTATCCGTGCGTCCATGGCCGCGATAGGTTTCACCCCACTCGCGCATGGCCAGCAGCACCGGAACCAGCGTGCGCCCGAACTCGGAAAGCTCGTATTCCACCTTCGGCGGCACTTCCGGGTACACGTGGCGGATCACCACCCCGTCGGCTTCCAGTTCCCGCAGCTGGCTGGTCAGCATGGACTGGGTAGCGTTGGGTACACGCCGCGTGAGCTCCATGAAGCGTCGCTTGCCTGTCATCAGGTGGAACAGAATGACCGGCTTCCACACGCCGCCCATCACCGACAGCGTGACTTCCACCGCGCAACCGCTCTTGCCGTCCCAACGCCTGCTACGCATGCATACTCCGGAAAACCATAGTACCTACGGAAAATCATCGTTCTTGTTGCGATAGTGGTGCGAGCCTAGCATGGGCTCATCCATTGAACGTGAGACCGCACCATGAGTTTCAAGGCACTGCTGACCCGCAAGACCAACGACGGCGTTTCCACGGAGCTGGTCGATTTCGATGAAGCCAACCTGATGGATGGCGACGTGCTGGTGCAGGTCGAGTACTCCACGCTGAACTACAAGGACGCGCTGGCCCTCACCGGCGCGCGCCCGGTGATCCGGACGTTCCCGTTGATCCCTGGCATCGACCTGGCTGGCGTGGTGCTGGACTCCAGCAGCGTCGACTTCAAACCCGGCGACCGCGTTGTGCTCAATGGCTGGGATCTCAGCATGGGCCACCACGGCGGCCTCGCCCAGCGCGCCCGTGTTCGCGGCGAATGGCTCAACAGGATTCCCGCCAACCTGAGCACCCGCGACGCCATGGCCATCGGCACCGCCGGCTACACCGCGATGCTGTGCGTGCTGGCATTGGAAGATGCCGGCGTGACGCCCGGGAAGGGCAATGTACTGGTCACCGGCGCCAACGGTGGCGTCGGCTCGATTGCGGTGGCGATCCTTTCAAAGCTGGGTTATCGCGTAGTGGCTGCCACCGGGCGCCCGGAACACGCCGAGTATCTGCACAGCCTGGGCGCCGCCGAGATCATCGACCGCGCGCAGCTTTCAGAACCGCGCGAACGGCCGGTGAGTGCCGAGCGCTGGGCCGGCGTGGTTGATGTGGCAGGCGGCCCTACCCTCGTCAACGCCATTGCCGAGACGAAGTACCGCGGCGCAGTGGCCGCGTGCGGGCTGGCGCAGAGTGATGAGCTGCATGGCTCGGTGCTGCCCTTCATCCTGCGCAATGTGACCCTTGCGGGCGTGGATTCGGTGAATGCACCGCAGGACGTTCGCCAGCGCGCGTGGGATCGCCTCGCTACCGACCTGGACCTGCAGAAGCTGGAAAGCACGGTGCAATTGATCGGGCTTGCCGACGTGCTGGACGTGTACGAGAAGATCATCCCCGGTCAGGTGCGCGGCCGCATCGTTGTGGATGTAAATGCCTGAGCGGATGACCGCAACGGGGCTCGATGGATGGGTGTAGATGGAGGGCTGCAACGCGCCCTCCATGCTGCAGCGAATGGTGAACCTGCCGTGAAACATGCGGCGCGGCAGTGGTCTTCGGCCATCGCCGGTCGCATACGCTCAGGCTCCCACCGCCGCTGGACTCCCGACATGCCAATGACCGCATTCGCGCTTGCCGCCGCACTTTCGGGCCTGCCCGACATCACCTGGGAGCGCGAGCGCGCCGAGGACGCGCATCAGCTCATGCTCTGCCAGATCCATCGCGATGAATTGCAGCAGGCCGAGGGAAAGGACGATGCCTACCAGCGCGCAAAAGCGGTCTGCGACCTGCTGGCGCGGGACTACAGGAACAGGTGGGATTTCGACGCACAGGATGCGCTGGCGGCTTCGGCGGTGGATCTGGATGAGCTGATCCGGCGTGGGGACGCGTTGGAGGTCCCCCCTGCAAAGCGGGACCGTGCCTACGAGTGATTCAGCAACTGCTGATTCAGCAACTGCCGCTGGTGCTGCTGGTTTCCGAACGCCTAAGGGATCCGGCCCGGCGCCCGTGCCAAACGCAGGATCCCATCCGGGGGAATGACGGTGCCATCGTCCATCACGATCAGCATGTCGGAAACTCCGCCCTCGTGCCCTTGCTTCGCGGTGGTCACCAGGATCCTCAATGGATCCGTCCGGATATCGTAGCCACCACCGACGTGCTTCAAGGTTCCCACCCGGTCCCAGTCGATTTCCATGGCCAGCTCCTGAATCCAGACGCGTCATGATGCCACGCGCCTGGCTGTTGGATGCGCTGCGATAGACGGCATCCGGACGCGCCCTGGCTGCGCGTGACAGGCCACATGCAACGTCAAGGCCCTTTATCATGCGGGCTTAGGGGCTCTACATGCCCAGTTGACGCTTGCAAGGCAGTACCTGGATGTCTATGGAATGGCGCCCCTCGATCTGGGGCCAACGTGTGACTCGTTCGCCACACTGGTGGCTGCGGCTGGATGGCGAAAGCATCGAGCTGAACGTCGCAGGCCAGCAATACCGGCAACGCGTGGATGACGATCACAGCGTGCAGGTCATTCCCGGGCTTTTCTGGTCGCGGGTCGAGCTGCAGGCAGGAAGTGCCGCGCAGCTCTCGGTGGACGGGCTTTCCAACGCACAGGCGTCCCGGCTTGCGGCAGCGCTGCAGCAGGTCCGCTTTGCGCGCACCACACGGGGGCGCAAGGCCCTGTTTGACACGATCCTGGAGCAGATCCAGGCGTGGTTGAGCGCTGCGGATGCGCTCATCGACCGCGGCAGTGCCGGCCGCCGCTGGATCACCCACGAGCAGCAGCAGACGCTGCTGGCGGAGCGCTCCTCCCTGCCCCTGCAGCCGCCGGAGTTGGAGCAACTGTTCCTTGATGAGAACGTGCATGGCGACCTGCACGCGCACAACCACCGCGCAGCGCTGGACGCCCTGCACGACTGGCAGCTGGATTGGCCGGCCGTCTGGGCCGAGGCCAACGCGACCATGGCAACGCGTGAGCGGGTGCTGGCCAAGGACTTCCTCGACCGGGTCGAGAGCAAGCCCCTGACCGAGGAACAGGCCCGCGCCGTCATCTGCTTCGACAACCGGGTGCAGGTCGTGGCCGCGGCCGGCTCTGGCAAGACCTCTACGATGGTCGCCAAGGCCGCCTATGCCATCGATCGCGGCTTCGTGGAGCCCGAACGGATCGTGATGCTCGCCTTCAACAAGGACGCCGCCAAGGAGCTGGAAGAGCGCGCGCAGCGATGCTTCGACCGGCTCGGCATGGGCGATACCGTGGTTGAGGCGCGGACTTTCCACGCCCTGGGCCTGTCCATCATCGCCAAAGCCACAGGGCGCAAGCCGGATATCCCGGAATGGGCGGTCGACGCGACGCTGAGCTTCAACAAGCTGGCCGAACTGGTGGACGACCTGAAGGACCGCTCGACCCACTTCCGCACCCAGTGGGACATGTTCCGCCTGGTGTTCGGGCGCGATCTTCCGCCGTTCGGTGCCGACATGATGGCCGATGGCTACGATCGCGATGGCACGCCCTACATGCGTACCCTGCAGGGCGAACGGGTGAAGAGCCTGGAAGAGTGCGTCATCGCCGACTGGCTGTTCTACAACGGCGTGGCATACGACTACGAACGGCGCTACGAGTTCGATACCGCAACTGACACCCATCGCCAGTATCGCCCGGACTTCTACTACCCGGACGCCCAGCTGTATCACGAGCACTTTGCGCTGGATGCCGATGGCCAGCCGCCGAAGCACTTCGTCAACTACAGCGAAGGAATGCATTGGAAGCGCCAGCAGCATGTGGCGCGCGGCACCGCCCTGGTCGAGACGACATCGTTTGGCCTGCGCAGTGGACAGGCCCTGCAGGATCTAGCCGACCGGCTCGGCGCGTCTGATGTCGAGCTCGACCCGAACCCCGACCGCGAACTGCCTGATCAGGGCGCCAAGCCGATGCCGGATACTGACCTGATCGGCTTGATGCGCACCTTCATTGCCCATGCCAAGAGCAACTGCCTGACGCTGGATGACATGGCCGCACGCCTGCGGCAGATGCCTGAGGATCAGTTCAAGGAACGCTACCGGCGCTTCCTGGAGATCGCCGGGCCGGTTTTCCAGGCCTGGGACAACGCACTGGCTGACGAGCGCAGCATCGACTTCGAAGACATGCTCAACATGGCCGCCGGGCTGCTGGAACAGGGCCACTATGAGTCGCCCTACGAACTGGTGATGGCCGACGAATTCCAGGACGCATCGCGCGCCCGTGCGCGCCTCTGCCGTGCCCTGGTCAGCCAACCGGGCCGCCATCTGTTTGCGGTGGGCGATGACTGGCAATCGATCAATCGCTTCGCTGGCGCCGACGTTTCGGTGATGACCGGATTCCGCGAATGGATGGGCCATGGCCAGGTGCTGAAACTGGAGCAGACGTTCCGCTGCCCGCAGGCACTGTGTGATGTTTCCAGCCGCTTCATCAGCCGCAACCCCACGCAGATCGCCAAGAAGGTCCGCTCTGCCGCGCCGTCAATGGGCCCGGTGCTGCAGGCGTTCCAGATGAACCGGCGTGAAGAGGTACAGGATGGTGTTCGCCAATACCTTGCGAAGCTGCACCAGCAACTGTTGTCAGGCACGGTGCCGCAGGGACGCAACGGCCGCGTGACGGTCTTTGTTCTGGGGCGGTATCGCGCGGACCGCAGCGCGATGCCTTCGGATTGGAAGGCGGCCTTTGGCAGCACGATGGACGTCCAGTTCCTGACCGCACATCGATCGAAGGGGCGCGAGGCGGACTACGTGATCCTGCCGGGCGTGATCAACCGCAGCTTCCCGAGCCTGCGCGCGGATGACCCGGTGCTTTCGCTGGCAATGCCGGACGGCGATACCTATCCGCTGAGCGAAGAACGGCGCCTGTTCTATGTCGCGCTGACGCGGGCGCGACGATCGGTTGCGATGTTCACCCTGCAGGGCAAGCACTCGCCGTTCCTGGATGAGCTGGTGAAGGAAGGCGCAGTGGAAGTGACCGCGATTTCAGGCGCGGCCATCCACGAAGAGCGCTGCCCGGTGTGCAAGGTGGGCGTGTTCGTGGGCCGCAATGGGCCGCATGGGGCGTTCCGGTCGTGCTCGAGTTATCCGTTGTGCCATAACAAGCCGAAGGGTGGGCGTCGATACTGACTTCAGCCCAAAGCAGCACTTGCAAGGGCGCGAACCGCCTCTTGAGCCCAACGAGGTTCTGAGCACCACGCGATTTTGAGGCCGGGCCTCAAAGGCTAGAAGACTGATCGTAAACAGCTTCTTCTCGGAGAACATATTGCCGACTTCCCGCGATCAGACACGTGCCAACGCCGCATCTTGCCGCTGCGCCAAGCGCGGAAACGCTCGGGCAGGGGAAAAGCGCGGAGAAAAACCACGTCGACAAACGTAATTTGCCGCACCTCGCTCAAGTGACAATTGCGCAACCCTATCCTCCACGCGCCTCATTAAACTGTTGACGAAACTGAACAATCCCGCTAATTATTAGGATTCGCCGATGTTCTGGGCTCGCTGTTTCTGCTGGAAGGGGATCCAAGGTGGAAGATACTGATCGGCCGGGAATCGGCTATTTGAAGCTATATGGCGAGGCAGTACCGACCGGGGTAATTTCGGCCTCCGCTGCGGGGAACCTGCTACTCGGCCTCGACGAGTGCATTCGCTACTTTTGCCGAATGCAGTCTCCTGGCCTGGCTGCGATCGAGTATGAGGTCCCGGTTAGAACCTCGGAAGGATCTTGGATTGCCTGGATCCAAGAGCACGGCGTACTGATTGCCTCGGGCCTTGCAACCTATGGTATCGGATCGTATGTGAAGAAAGCCGCTGAGAAAATGGCAGAGAAGGATTTCCGCGACGTGGGCCTTTCTGACGTGATCCGAAAGTCGATGGATGCATTCAGAAAGCTCTTGGAAGTCCTGAAGCATACAAAAGGGAGCCGCGAGTGGAACAGTCGCCTCCATTGGAAAACGGTCAATGGCGTTGTTGGTATCGAAAACGAAGCCGGCGAGATCATCTATATCCCCATCGAGTACTTCAAATGGTACATGGACGTCCCACATGCGATGCTCAAGCGAATATCATCGGCCGTCAGAGAAGGGCGCTCGTTGGAAGTCGGATCTTTGACCGAGGATGGTCACCTTGAGACCACTACCATCACAGTAGCGGACAAGTCCTTATTTGGACACCTTCCCGCCTCAAATGACGATGGCGGAATTCTGTTCCCCGAGCTCGAACATGGGGATGCCGTACGCCTTGCCGGAAGGCTAATCCGAGGAAACGAGAACGCTAACTCTCTAGGTCTTGAATACAACGGTCACGTGCTGAACTGCGTCCCTGAAAGCGGTAACATCAAAAAGTACAAGCCAGCACTTTTCCTCCCTTGCATTGTTGAGGGTAGGATTTCGCGCTTGCACAAGCAGCCAAATGCTGCAGAGAGACGACCGACAGTCATAGTCTCGGATGTTATCCCGCTCCATCCGGACGACCAGCTACCTCTTGTGTAGAGAAATTGCACCCTTCTGCATAGCTGCCAATGCTGGCAGCTATGTATCGCATGACTCGATCTGCGTGGTCATATCACCGCTCGGCGACGGGCCACTAAGCAAGAAGCAAGGGTCTCCATCCAAAATCGATGGCTCAAATGCTATTGGCGGAGAGAGTGGGATTCGAACCCACGGAAGGTTTGACCCTTCGCCGGTTTTCAAGACCGGTGCCTTAAACCGCTCGGCCATCTCTCCGTATCGGCCCAGCCTGCTGGCCGGGCACGCATTCTCGCACGGCCGGGCGATTTGCCCAAGACCCCTGCACCACGCCCATCTACAACTAATCCGATAGCCTTCCCACGCCCCGGCTGGCTAGAGTGGCCCATTCCCCCTAGTCCCCACCCGCATGGACAACTCCAGCCTCCTGAACATACGCCCGGGCATGCCTTCAATCGCCCTGGCCCAACTTCTGGGCACCCGATGGAAGGAGCCGGATGAACAAGGTCATCTGACTTGCCTGAGCAAGGACGTTTTCGTTCGACTGGATAGCGATCGAGCCATTGGATACGTCATTTTCGCCTGTTCAATGCCCAAGACGGTGCTGGTCGAGGGCCTGCGTACAGGCATGGCCACCGGCGACGCTCTCGCCAACAATCCTCGTCTCGCTGTACTGCCGGAAGAGCCAGAGGACGCATGCGAGGGATGGGCGACCTACGGCTTCATCACGGACGACGGATTGCAGGTGGCCGCGAACGTGAACACGCGGGACAACACGGTAAAGAGCATTCGCCTGGAGAACCCGAACGCCACCTACTGCGAGCCTGCATCGCCCATATTCGATCCGACGCTGACCAAGGCCTTTGACATCGCGCTTGGCCCTCAGCGCGTACTCCCCAAAGCAGGCCGCGGCAGCGAATGGGCCGGTGGCTGGACGCTGGGCCTTCCCCCAGGCATCACCGGTGAACAATGGCCTTTGAGTTCCAGCAACGGGCACCCGTTGCGGCACGCCTTTACATTGCACCTGCCCTCGGAGTACCGAACCAAGGGAAATGAGCTGGTTGCTCTCTCCCTGTTCGTAGACGATCAGCAGGAGGAGCTCTGCACCGTCGAGGAAATCGCGGAATACTTCGCCTCTCCCCTTTCCATGACCCCGCCAGAGGGCAGCGACCTGCTTCCCTTCTGGCAGCATCGCCAAGCCAAGCATGCGCACAGCCACAGCATGGAAGACATCCTTGGAACGCAATTCTGCGCCATCTGGCTTACACAGCAGGAGTTTGATGGCGAGCTGAGCCTGCCGCCCAAGCCGAATTCAGCCCTGCTGCATGACCCTCCGACCTGGATCGAACAGGACTACGCAAGCTACTTCTACGAGCGCTGGCTGTACACCAGGAACGGAAATGCCGTCATCCCGGGCGCGGGAATCGGAGGCGCCTCCAGCGAGACCGTGGCACTGCCGATCAGCGCATCCATCCGCACTGACGATCCCAACGTAGGCAGGTCGCCGCGGGAGTGGGAAAGCGAATGCGCCATCAGTGGATACATCGAGGCATTCAGCGAGCGTGGTGAGGAACTGAACCTGAGTCGCTGGGATTCCATTGCCCACCTCGGCGGAACGATGCAGCCCCAGCAGGGCTACCCTGAGTTCGGCCCCTACTACCTCGAATTCGAGGAGGGTTTTGGCGGCTTCAATTTCGGTGGCGGCAACGCACAGTTGGATCTGCAGCAGATGAAGATCGACTGGGCGTGCGGATGACACCGTCGGATTGAAGCAAAAAGCCCCGGAACGTCGCCGGGGCTTTTCTTCACGGAAGCAGTGCAGCAGCCCTCAGCCCGCATCCACCGCCAGCGCCCCCAGTGCACTGGCCTTGATCCGCTCCTTGGCCTTTTCACAGGCGCCACCGCAATCCAGGCGCGAGGCCTCCAGCTGCGGCGGCAGATGCTCGGCCAGGAAGTCGATGAACACGCGCACCGCCGGCAGCAGGCCGCGGCGCGAGGCGAACACGGCGTGGCACACGCCCTGCGGCAGCGACCAGTCCGGCAGCACCACTTCCAGCTCGCCGTTGCGCACGGCGTCGGCGCACACGGTTTCCGGCAGCATGGTGATGCCGAAACCGTCCTTCACCATGCTCTGCAGCAGCGGGAAGTCGAAGCCGGCCACGCGCGGCTGCAGGTCAACCCGGCGCACTTCGCCTTCCGGGCCATGCAGTTCCCAGCGCTGGCGTGCTTCGTCTTCGCTGATGCTGAGGGTGACGTGCTGGGTGAGCTCTTCCGGGTCTTTGGGGCGTCCGGCGCGGTCCAGGTACTTCGGGCTGGCCACCAGCAGTTCCTGCACCTGACCGAAGCTGCGCATCACCAGGCTGCCGTCGTCATCCAGGCGCGAACGCACGCGCAGGGCGACGTCGTAGCCTTCATTGATGATATCCACGCGGCGGTTGCTGATGTTCAGCTGCAGCCGCACCTTCGGGTACTGCTCAAGGAACTTGGGCAGCAGCTTGGGAAGCTGCATCTGCGCCAGTGACACCGGCACGCTGGCGCGCACCACGCCGCGCGGCTCCGCGCTGAGGCGGTCCACCACTTCGCGGGCGGCCTGGGCCTCGGCCAGCATCGTCTGCGCATGGCGATGCACGCTGGTGCCGACATCGGTGACCGCGAAACGGCGCGTGGAGCGCTGCAGCAGGCGTACCCCCAGGTCGGTTTCCAGCTGGCTGATGCGGCGGCTCAGGCGCGACTTGGGAATACCCAGTGCGCGCTCGGCGGCGGCGAATCCGCCGTGGTCGACCACCATCGCGAAGTAGTACAGATCATTCAGGTCATGCATGCCCGAGTTCCATATCTAGAACAATACGTGGCATTCAACCACCTTTATCCCGCCTTTGCAACAACCTATCGTTCTCTCCGTCGGCGGGGCCACCCCGCCCCTCCCTCCCAGAACATAGGTGACTGCCATGAAGCTTCTGCATCTCGACGCCAGCGTGCTTGGCGAGAACTCCGTCTCCCGCCACCTGACCGCCGCCGTGGTGGCCCGCTTCAAGCAGCAGATCGAAGGCCTGCAGATCGATTATCGCGATCTTGACGCCAATCCGGTACCGCATCTTCGCAGCAGCTCGCTGGCCAAGGCGGACGCGGCCGAAGCCGCCGATGCTGAGCAGGTGCTCGAGCAGTTCCTTGCCGCGGACATCGTGGTGATCGGCGCGCCGATGTACAACTTCAGCATCCCGTCCACGCTGAAGGCCTGGATCGACCGCGTGGCCGTGGCCGGGCGCACCTTCAAGTACACCGAGAACGGCCCGATCGGCCTGGCCGGCGGCAAGCGCGTGATTGTGGTCAGCAGCCGCGGCGGCATCTACACCGATTCGCCGGCCGACTTCCAGGAACCGTTCCTGCGCCAGACGTTCGCCTTCTGGGGCATCAACGACATCGAGTTCGTACGTGCCGAAGGCATCGCCTACTCGCCGCAGCACCGTGAAGACGCCATCGCCGGCGCGCTGGCGGCCCTGCCGTCGCACGAAGCGGCCGAAGCCGCCGCTGCATAAGCGTTCCAGCGTTCGGTGCCCCTCTCTCCTCGTCTGGGCGCTGAACGCGGGCCGGGATCCCCTCCCCCATCCCGGCCCACCCTGGCGGCCCCGCTTTGCGGGGCCGTTTTTTTGTATCTGGCCAGGGCTGCGCCATCTACGCACGGCGTGGATCTACTGCACGTGTGCGTGGATTCGGTGCCATGCGCGGCGCTCACCAGAACGTTAGGCTGGGGCCATGAACTACATCGTGACCACTGCACACCGCAGCGAATTTCCGCACCCGATCACCCTGCGCCGTGGCCAGGCGCTGGTGGTGGGCGAACGTTATGAAGGCCCGGAGGGCTGGGACGAATGGTTCCTGTGCGAGGCCGAGGGGCAGCAGCCCGGCTTCGTGCCGGCGCCGGTGATCGGCCGCGATGCGCAGGATGACGCCTATGCCACGGAGGATTACTGCGCGCGGGAGCTGGATGTGGATCCCGGGCAGATCTTGCGCGGGCTGCGCATCCTCAATGGCTGGGCGTGGTGCGTGCCGGAGAACGGCGAACCGGGATGGGTGCCGCTGGAGAAGCTGCGGGCCATAAAGGAGAGCCGAGCATAGGCTCGGCTCTAGATGGATCTGTAGCGCCCGAGCCTACGCTCGGGCGGCGGCGCAAAGCGCCGGCTGTCAGGCGATCGTTTCCAGGCCGCCCATGTACGGGCGCAGGGCCTCCGGCACGGTGATGCTGCCGTCGGCGTTCTGGTAGTTCTCCATCACTGCGATCATCGCGCGGCCAACCGCCACGCCCGAGCCGTTGAGCGTGTGCGCCAGTTCCGGCTTGCCGGTGGCCGGGTTGCGCCAGCGCGCCTGCATGCGACGGGCCTGGAAGTCACCACAGTTCGAGCACGAGGAGATTTCGCGGTAGGTTTCCTGCGACGGCAGCCAGACTTCCAGGTCGTAGGTCTTGATGGCCGAGAAGCCCATGTCACCGGTGCACAGCAGCACCTTGCGGTACGGCAGGCCCAGCTTCTCCAGCACCACTTCGGCGCAGCGGGTCATGCGCTGGTGTTCGGCGTCGCTGTCTTCCGGGCGGCTGATCGAGACCAGTTCGACCTTCTCGAACTGGTGCTGGCGGATCATGCCACGCACGTCGCGGCCGCCGCTGCCGGCCTCGGCACGGAAGCACATCGAGTGGGCGGTCATACGCAGCGGCAGGCGCTCGGCCTCGACGATCTCGTCGCGCACGATGTTGGTCAGCGGCACTTCCGAGGTCGGGATCAGGTACCGCGTGGAGTCGCCCACGGCGGTCTTGAACAGGTCGTCCTCGAACTTCGGCAGCTGGCTGGTGCCGCGCAGCGAATCGGCGTTGACCAGCAGCGGCACGTTGGTTTCCTCGTAGCCGTGCTCGCCGGTGTGCAGGTCGACCATGAACTGGGCCAGCGCACGGTGCAGGCGCGCGATCGGGCCGCGCAGCACGGTGAAGCGCGAGCCGGACAGCTTCGCCGCGGTCTCGCCGTCCAGCCAGCCGTTGCGGGCGCCCAGTTCAACGTGGTCGAGCACCTTGAAATCGAACTGGCGCGGGGTACCCCAGCGCGCCTGCTCGACGTTGTCGTTCTCGTCGGCACCGGCCGGCACGTCATCGGCCGGCAGGTTCGGGATGCCCATCGAGATCGCTTCGATCTTCTCGCGCAGCTCGTCCAGCGCCACTTCCGAGGCCTTCAGCTCGTCGGCGAAGGCGGCAACCTCGGCCATGATGGCCGAAACGTCCTCGCCCTTGGCCTTGGCCTGGCCGATGGCCTTGGAACGGCTGTTGCGCAGGCTCTGCAGCTCCTGGGTCCGCACCTGGATGCGCTTGCGATCGGCCTCCAGGGACTCCAGGGCAGACACGTCGAGCTCGAAGCCGCGGCTGGTGCGCAGGCGTTCGGCGAGGTCGGCGGGCTGGTGGCGGAGCAGGGCTGGATCAAGCATGGCAGGTGTCGTGGTGGGTATCAGGGATGGGATTATCGCTTGTTATACGGATTTCTGCCGCCCGGTTCATTCCCGCCGTGGCAGAATCGGGCCATTCCGTACTGGTCCGGTCCATGTCTGCACCCCGCTCGTCGTCCGCCAAGTCGTTCACTGTGCATATCCCGCGCAACGCCCTGAAGATCGCCGGCATCGCCTTCGGCGTGGGCGTACTGCTGTTCGTGCTGGTCTGGCTGACCGGTCGCGACAAGGAGTTCTTCCGCGCCGATCCTGCCGCCCAGACGCCGCAGGAAACCGCCCAGATCGAGCCCCTGCCTGAGCCGTTGGCCGCTGCGGCCGGTTCCAGCGACATGCCCGATGCCAAGCCGGCCCCGGTCGAGGAAGAAGCGCCGAAGCTGGTCGAAACCGCCCCGCCACCGCCCGCCCCGATCGCCGAGCCGGCCCCGGCCACCCCGGGCGCTGCCCCGGCCACGACCGGCAACAGCCAACCGATGCCGATTGCCGGTCAGTCGCCGCCGCCGTCGTACCCCGCCGCCGCCCTGCGCGCCGGCGAAACCGGCACCGTAGTGGTACGCGTGGATGTAGACGCCACCGGCTATCCAAACAACGCCACGGTGATCCAGCGCAGCGGTTCACGCGAGCTCGACCGTGCTGCCACCGACGCCGTGCGCCGCTGGCGCTTCACTCCGGCGCAGAGCAACGGCCAGGCCGTCCCCGGCAGCATTGAAGTGCCGTTCGACTTCAAGACCCAGTAACTGAACGCTTCCCGGCAGGCAAACTGAACCCTGCCGGTGGCGTTGACGCAACGCTGACACTTCTCGTCCGTGGCTCGCGCAACACTTCCCACGTCGTCCATTGACGGAAGGAGTTAGCGATGACTGCCACCACCCACGAAGACCTTCATTCGCCGCAGCTGCAGGAGGATTCCAGCCTGCAGCACAAACCCACGTCGCCCTGGATGTGGATCGCGCTGATCGTGGCGATGTTTGCTGCCGCCCTGCTCTGGCTGCGTCATTCCAACCAGGAAGATGTGGCGCCAGCGCCGGTCGGTGAGCGCATGCTTCCAGCCCCCGAGCAGGCAGCGGTGACGGATGCAGCGGCCCCTGCCGCGCGCCAGGCAGCCCCGGCTACTGCTTCGCGGAAGGTCGCGCCGGTAGCGCGCAATCGTGAGGCCCGCCCGCTGGCCAGCAACCGCATGCCCACCTACCCCGCCGCTGCGCTGCGTAGTGGCGTGCAGGGCAGCGTGATCGCCAGCCTGAGTGTAGATACCCACGGCAATGTCGCTAATGCTGCGATCGTTTCGCGCAGCGGCGAGCGAAGTCGTGATCTGGATCGCGCGGTACTGAACACCGTGCAGAACTGGAAGTTCCAGCCGGCGATGCACGAGGGCCGTGCCGTCGCCAGCGTGGTGCGGGTCCCGGTGGATTTCCGTACCGAGCAGCGTTGATCGCGGACGAGGGGTTCGTGATGTTTAGACGGAGGCTTCGGCCTCCGTCCTTTTATGCGGAAAAGCGCGCCAGCCAAGGTTGGCACCTGCCGTGCAATGCGATCCGCCGGGCGTGGCCCGGCGGTTGCGGTGCCGGTCAGGTCAGGTTGAACCCGGCGCTACGCGCCAGGCCGTCGAAGTCCGGGAACGACGTGGCGACATTGGCGATGTCGTTGATGCGCACTTCGCCATCACTGATCTGGCCGGCAATGGCGAACGCCATGGCGATGCGATGGTCACCGTGGCTTTCGATGGTGCCGCTGCCCAGGCGAACGCCACCATGCAGGGTGGCGCCGTCTTCGGTTTCGTCCACCTGCATGCCCAGCGCGCGGAGGCCGGTGGCCATCGCAGCAAGGCGGTCGGATTCCTTCACCCGCAGCTCGGCCGCACCGCTCACCACGGTCTGGCCTTCTGCGGCGGCGGCGGCCACGAACAGCGCCGGGAACTCGTCGATCATGTCCGGCACCAACGCTTCCGGAATGCGCGCGCCCTTGAGCGGCGCGTAGCGCACCACCAGGTCCGCCACCGGCTCACCGCCCTGCTCGGCCGGATTCTCTTCAGTGATGTCCGCACCCATCAGGCGCAGCGCGTGCAGCAGGCCGGTGCGACGCGGATTCAGGCCGACCTGTTTCAGTCGCAGCTCGGAGCCGGGAATGATGCTGGCGGCGACCAGGTAGAACGCGGCCGAAGAGAAGTCGGCCGGCACCACGATGTCCGTGGCGCGCAGGCGCTGGCCGCCACGCAGGCGCGCCTTGCCCGGCGAGAATTCGATGTCCACGCCGAACGCCGACAACATGCGCTCGGTGTAGTCGCGGGTCGGGTGCGGTTCGGTCACGCTGGTTTCACCCTGCGCGTACAGGCCCGCCAGCAGCACCGCCGACTTGATCTGTGCACTGGCCACCGGCGAGGCGAAGTCGATGCCGTGCAGCGACTGGCCGCCATGCACCTGCAGCGGCGGCGTGCCGTCATCCTGGGTGTCGATCTTCGCGCCCATCTGCGACAGCGGGCCGGTGACGCGCCGCATCGGGCGGCCCGACAGCGATTCATCGCCGATCAACGTGCAATCGAAGGCCTGGCCTGCCAGCAGGCCGGCCAGCAGGCGCATGCCGGTACCGGCGTTGCCGCAATCCAGCGGTGCGCTGGGTGCCTGCAGGCCGTCGATGCCGACGCCATGCACGATGCGCTGCGACGGGCTGGGCGTTTCGATGCGCACGCCGAGCTGGCTGAAGATGCGCGCGGTCGCGCGGGTGTCCTCACCTTCCAGGAAGCCCTCGATATGCGAGGTGCCATCGGCCAGCGCGGCGAACATCACCGAGCGGTGCGAGACCGACTTGTCGCCGGGAATGGTCAGGCTGCCCTGCAGCGGCTGGCCCTTGCGGGCGATCCAGTGTTGCGCGTTGCTCATCGTTCGATCATTCCGTAAACACCGGCAGCGCCGGTGATGCATCAGGGAGCGGCGGCTGTTGCCGCCGCAGCAGCACTCAGGGCACGGCCACCGGATAGGAGCCCAGCACCTTGATCTGCGCCGAGTGCGCTTCCAGTTCGGCCAGCGCAGCCTGCATGGGCGCGTCGTCGATGTGGCCGGCCAGGTCGATGAAGAAGCCGTATTCCCACTTGCCGTGGTGCGACGGCCGCGACTCGATGCGGTTCATGCTGATGCCGTGGCGGGCGAACGGGCTGAGCACGTCGAACAGCGCACCGGGCTTGTCATGGATGAACACCAGCACCGAGGTACGGTCGTGGCCGGAGGTCGGGAAGATGTTGCGACCCACCACCAGGAAACGGGTGGTGTTGTCGGCATCGTTCTGGATCGGTTTGGTGACAACCTTCTTCAGGCCGTACACATGGCCGGCGCTCTCGCCGCCGATGGCCGCCGCGTCGTCGGCGTTGCGCGCACGACGCGCACCTTCGGCATTGCTCGACACCGGAATCTTTTCGGCCTTCGGCAGGTTCGCGCGCAGCCACGCCGAGGTCTGCATGAACGACTGCGGGTGCGCGTAGATGCGCTCAATGTCCTCGATGCGGCCGCTGCGCGACATCAGGTACTGCTGCACGCGCAGTTCCACTTCGCCACAGATCTTCAGGTTGGAGGTCAGGAACATGTCCAGGGTGATCTGGATGGTGCCCTGCCCCGAATTCTCCACCGGCACCACGCCGAAATCGGCGTTGCCCGCTTCCACTTCCTGGAACACTTCCTCGATGCTGGCCATCGGCAGGCCCAGCGCCGAGCGGCCGAAGTGCTTGAGCACGGCCTGCTGACTGAAGGTGCCTTCCGGGCCGAGGTAACCGATCTTCAGCGGCTCCTGCTGGGCCAGGCAGGCCGACATGATCTCGCGGTAGACGTGCACCAGCAGCTCATCGCTGAGTGGGCCTTCGTTGCGATCGACCACCATGCGCAGCACCTGTGCTTCGCGCTCGGGGCGGTAGTAGTCGACGGCGGCGGCCAGCTTGCCCTTGGCCTTGCCGACCTGGTGGGCGAAGCGCGCGCGTTCGGCGATCAGATTCTGGATGTCACGATCGATCTGGTCGATCTTCGAGCGCACATCGGCCAGCGCCAGCGGCGCCAGGGTGGGCGCCGGGTTCGACGCGGCCTTGCCCTTGGCCTTGGTGGGCGCGCTGTCCTTGGCCGGTTCGGCCTTCTTCGACGCCTTCTTGCTGGGTTTGCTGCTTGCCATCGGAATTCCTTGTTGCGGGGCACGCACCCGACGGTGCGCGCCGTTCATTGCTCAACCGTGACGCTGCTGGAAATCGGCCATGAAGGCGACCAGCGCCTCGGCCCCGGCCAGCGGCATGGCGTTGTACAGCGAGGCCCGGATGCCGCCGACCACCTTGTGCCCCTTCAGCGCAAGCAGGCCGGCGGCCTTGGCTTCGGCAACGAAGCGCGCGTCGAGCTCGGCATCGGGCAGGAAGAACGGGATGTTCATCCGCGAACGGGCCGCATGTGCGACCTCATTGCGGTAGAAGCCGCCGGAGCCGTCGATGGCGCCATACACCAGTGCGGCCTTGGCGGCGTTGCGCTTGGCGAACTCGGTCACGCCGCCTTCGGCCAGCATCCACTTGAACACCAGTCCGGCCAGGTACCAGTTCCAGGTTGGTGGCGTGTTGAGCATCGAATCGCGGGCGACGTGCGAGCGGTAATCGAAGATGTCCGCGCGTGGCTGGCCACTGCGCTCGAGCAGGTCACGGCGGATGATCATCACCGCGATGCCGACCGGGCCCAGGTTCTTCTGCGCGCCGGCGTAGATCACGCCATAGCGGCGCACATCCAGCGGTTCGCTGGCGATGGAAGAGCTGAAGTCTGCGATCAGCGGAACGTTGCCGGTATCGGGCACATCACGGAACTCGACGCCGTGGATGGTCTCGTTGGCGGTGATGTGCACATAAGCGGCATCGGGCGAGAGCTGCCAATCGGCGCGCGGCGGCAGCGTGTGGTACCCGTTGGCCTCGCTGCTCGCGGCGATGTTGACGTCGACGTAGACACCGGCCTGCTTGACCGCCGTCTTGCCCCAGTGGCCGCTGACCACGTAATCGGCACGCTGGCCCGGGGCGGCGAAGTTGAGCGGGATCAGCGCCTGCTGGGTGGTGGCACCACCGGACAGGAACAGCACCGCATAGTCGTCGGGGATGTCGAGCAGGCGCCGCAGATCGGCTTCCGCCTCGGCAGCCACGGACATGAATTCCGCGCCGCGATGGCTCATTTCCACGATGGAGGCACCGGAACCGTGCCAGTCCAGCATTTCCGCCTGCGCCTGGCGCAAGACCGATTCCGGCAAGGTTGCAGGGCCGGCACTGAAGTTGAACGCGCGCGTCATGTCACACCTGTGGGGCAAGACCCCTAGTATGCCGCAGTGCACCAGCCTTGCGGCCTTGTGGCGCAAGGGAAATTTGGTTTCATTGGAATCCATTGACCCGCAGCCATCGCACTGGTAGCCGCCGACCTTGGTCGGCGTACGCCGTCAGGCGTCATGCCCGGCGGAGGAGCGTGCCGACCAAGGTCGGCACCTACCAGAGCCGTGTGCTGCCAAGCGTCATGCGCACCGAAGGAGCGTGCCGACCAAGGTCGGCACCCACCAACGCGGACCCAGCGGATTCAGATCAGCGCGCGCCGAACCAGAGCAGCAGGCTGAGCAGCGCGGCCAGCAGCAGCGCACTGACCAGCAGCCACGGCCAGCGCCGGACCTTGCGCGGCACGGCCGGCAGCACCGGCGTCTGCTCGGCGTCCTGGCTGGACTCGTCTTCATCCGGCAGCGGGCGCCGGCGCGGGTCATGCGGCACTTCCAGCACGAACCGGTGCTGGCCATCGAACACTACCTGGTCGCCCGCCTGCAGCCAGCAGTGGCGCACGGCCACACCGTTGACCCGGGTGCCGTCGGCACTGCCCAGGTCACGCAGCAGCACGCGCTCGCCGTGCACTTCCACACGGGCGTGCTGCTCGGCGAAGGCCGGTTCATTGATCTCGATGTCAGCGTCGCCACCGCGGCCGATCAGGCGGGACCGCGACAGCGTGAAGCTGCGGCCATGGTGCAGGCCACCGACACCGCGCAGCAGGCGCTGCTGCTCGTCGGTGCCGTCACCGTTGTTCGGTGCAGGGGCCTGCAGCAGGCTCTCCACCTCGCCCTGCAGGACCATTTCCACGCCGTCCACATACACCGCATCGCCGGCACGCAGCAGCGCCATGCGCCGCACCGGGCGACCGTTCACATGAATGCCGCGGATACCGTTGCCGACCTGCAGCCAGAGGCCGCGATCATCCACGCAGAACTGCGCCAGCAGCAGGGCACCATGGCCGGCGTCGCCGAGCCGCACACTGCCGTTGGCCTGGCGCACGATGCGTTGCACCCCGGGCCTCAGCGGCTGGTCGGGCTGTTGTTGTTGACTGAAGTGAACAAGCAGGTTCTGCACGCGGCGCAGCCTAGCAGGTTGGCCGCCAACGAAGAAGAACCCACGATGAGTGCTTGGCGCGGAGGCCCGCGATGCGCACAATGCTCGCCCTCATTGATCATCCCCGCCCTGCGCCAGGAGCCTGCATGTCCACCATCGATGTCCGCCACGCCCACGCCCTGCCCGACGCACAGGCGCGCGCCGCGATCGAACAGGTTGCCGCCAAGTTGTCCGAGCGCTTCGGCCTGAAGTCGTCCTGGACTGCCGACGTACTGAATTTCTCCGGCAGCGGCGTGGACGGTGCGATCGAACTGCAGCCGGGCGCCGTGCGCGTGACCGCCAAGCTGGGCTTCCTGCTGTCGGCGATGAAGGGCATGGTCGAAGGCGAGATCCAGCGCGTGCTGAAGGAAAAGCTGGGCTGAACCCCGGCGGCGGCCATCACGGCCGTGCAACGCCAACGCGCGCTACTCTCGGGGGCAGGCCCAACTCCCACGGGAAGTGCGATGAACCAGTACGAAAACGATGACCGCCGCAACGACGACGCCTCGTTCGGTGACCAGGCCGAGCGCTTCTCGCGCAAGCTGAGTGACTCGGCGCAGCAGGTCTGGCTGGCCGGCCTGGGCGCTCTTGGCCGTGCACAGGCCGAAGGCAGCCGCTTCTTCGACGGCCTGGTGAAGGAAGGCGAAGCCTGGGAAGCCCGCCGCCGTGAACGCAACGGCGAACAGGGCCCGGGCTGGCGCGACAACGTTGAAACCTCGCTGGACGAGGCCCGCGAGAAGGCATCCGGCACCTGGAACAAGGTTGAAAAGGCGTTCGACGATCAGGTGCAGGGCGTACTCAAGCGCCTGCACGTACCCACCGCCGACGAGGTGACTGCGCTGGAGGCGCGCATCGATGCCCTGCAGGCGCGCCTGGCCAAGCTGGAGAACCGCGACGCCTCGGGCACTGATGCACCTGCACCGGGCAGCCATCAGTCGCCAGGCAGCGTGCCCTGACCGGCCATTGTTGCAATGCAATAAATTTTGATTGACAATCGCGAGCAACCCGCCAATCGCTTCGGCTGCCGTTTGTTCCCTCCCCTCACGGCTTCAGGATTGGCGGGTTTTTCGTGCCTGCGGTATTCCGAACTGCGCGTTCCATCACGCTTCCTGTCAGGAACCTCCTGACTCAGCGGCACGGCGCGACCTTTACACTGTCGCCTTCGCATTCGCCCCTTCCGCGCACCTCCTGCATGCTCCCTTGGATCCTGGCCCTGCTGTCGGCCCTGTTTACCTGTTCCCTGGCCGTTGTCTATCTGTGGTGGATCAAACGGCGGCAGAAGGAGATGCAACTCGGCCTGCAGGCCCTGGCTGGCATGCACTGGCGCGAATTCTCGGTACTGGTCAAGCGCATGCTGCGCGAGCAGCGCGGCCTGCGCGAACTGGATGACCCAGGCGAGGAATCCCGTGAGCCCAGCAGCGATTTCCTGCTCAGTGACGGCCCCAACAGCTGGCTGGTGTCGTGCAAGCACGGCCTGGCCTACCGCATCGGCACCGCTGCAGTGAACGAACTGGGTGCGGCCGCGCGCCTGGCCGGCGCCAAGGGCGGCGTGCTGCTGACCGAAGGCCGGATGGAACGCGACGGCCGCAACGCCGCCGAGAAGCAGGCGGTCGAGGTGCTGGACGGCCCGCGCCTGTGGCCGCTGCTGCAACCCTATCTACCGGCGGAAATCGAAACCCGTGTGCGCGCCAGCGCCCGCCATGAAGCCCTGCGCCGGATCGCCATTGCCGCGCTCGGCGCGGTCACGCTGGGCCTGCTGGTGGGATTGAGCCTGCAAGGGCTGCACGTGCAGGACGCCCCGCCCGTTGCCGAGGTGGCGGTCGCCCCCGCGCCGGTTGCGCCTGCGGTTGAAGCGGCGCCCGAACCGGCGCCGGCCCCCGCCACCATGCCGCCGGCCGCTACGCCTGCACCGGCCGCGCCCTCAACCGATGCGCGCAGCAACCCCAACCCGGATGCCGCTACGCTGGAGCGCTTCCAGGCCGATCTGTCCCGTGCCTTGGCCGGCAAGCCCGGCATCGCCAGCGGTGTCTGGTTGACCCGGCAGACGCTGGCGATCAACCGCACCGGCGAGCTGGACGCGGTGTGGCCGCAGGTCTGCGAGGAAGTGCTGCACTACCCCGCCCTGCGCAACGTGCGCATCCAGCTCAATGCCCGCCCCGGTGTGGATGAGCCGGTGCGCTGGCGCCAATGCGCCACGTATTGATGGGGCAGCATCCACGCATGGCGTGGATCTACCAGGGATTCACACGCGTCGGATAATCCCAACCGGGATTCAGTAGATCCACGCCATGCGTGGATACGCCTCTAGCGCGCCCCAGGCGCGAAGCGCGCAACCAGGTCCCAGGCATCGCCGAGGAACACCTGGCGCACGCGGGTGATCGGCTGCTCACCGCGCCAGGTCAGGCGCTCGATCACCAGACAGGCGGTACCGGGCTTCACACCGAGCAGCTTGGCGGTGACAGCATCCGCGCCCCAGGCACTGATGCGATGCTGGGCGCGGGTCCACGACACGTTCTGCAGCAGCCAGCTGCCCGGCGCGGTAGTGCTGAAATCGACCTCCAGCACCTCGGGCACGCCGACGGGGCTGATCAGGCGATGCTCCAGCGCCAGCGGGCGGCCATCGGCCAGGTGCAGGCAACGCATCGCCAACAGCATTTCGCTGCCGGCCAGTTCCACTTCGCCGGCATTGCCCACTTCAGCCAGACGCAGCTCGCGCTGCAGCAGCCGGTAGCCGTACTGATGCCCGCGCGAACCGACCTCCATCGCAATGTCCGGAATTTCCAGCGCCACCTGCTCCAGGTGTGGCGGCTGTCGCGCCACGAACGAACCCGCACGACGGCGACGTTCGATCATGCCGCTCTCGGCCAGCGCGGTCAGCACCTTGTTCACCGTCATCCGCGAGCAGCCGTACTGCTCCATCAGCTCGTGTTCGTATGGAATGCGGAAGCCCGGCGCCCATTCTCCGCTGAGGATGCGGCTTTCCAGATCGCTGCGGATACGCTGGTTGAGCGTGGCGGACTTGCTGGCCTTCACGTAATGGGGTCCCGGTGGCGGAGGCGATCAGCCCAGCACGCCCTTCAGGGCGGCGGCGAAGGCGGTGGTGATCGCCTCGCGCTGCAGGTGGCGGCCCTCGGCCACGCATTGGCGGCCATGGCGCCAGACCGATCGCAGCGCGCCATTACGTGCGGCGAACACCCAGCTGTCAAGCCATGCGTCATCCTGTCGCGCCTGCAGCGCCGGGTGCGCGGCGTCCAGTTCGACCAGATCGGCACTGGCACCGACCTGCAGGCCAGCGGCCACGCCCAGCGCCTGCGACCCACCGTGCAGTGCGCCTTCGAACAGGAAGCGGCCGGTGCTGCGGGTGGCATCCGGCGCCAGCACGTTGCGACCGCGCAGGGTCAGGCGTTGGCCGTATTCGAGCAGGCGCAGTTCTTCGGCGGCATCGATCAGCACGTTGGAATCGGAGCCGACACCGAAACGGCCACCCTCGCGCGCGAACGCCTGCATCGGGAACAGACCGTCGCCCAGGTTGGCTTCGGTGGTCGGGCACAGGCCGGCCACCGCCTGGCTGGCCACGATGGCGGCGCGCTCGTCGTCGGTGATGTGGGTGGCGTGCACCAGGCACCAACGCGCATCGACCGGTGCGTGGTCGTACAGCCACTGCACCGGGCGCTGGCCGCTCCACGCCAGGCAGGCCTCGACTTCACGCACCTGCTCGGCGATATGGATGTGCACCGGTCCGTCGGTAAGCGGCAGCAATGCACTCAATTCCTCGCCGGTGACCGCGCGCAGGCTGTGCGGGGCGATGCCGAGCACTGCATCCGGCAGCGCGGCCAGTGCCGGCTTCGCGGCGTCCAGCAGCTGCGCGAAACCGTCCACATCGTGGATCAGGCGGCGCTGCGCCGGATTCGGCGCTGCCCCACCGAAATCGGCATGCGCATAGAACACCGGCAGCAGGGTCAGGCCGATGCCGGTCTGATCGGCCGCCGCCGCGATCCGCGCACTCATCTCGGCGCGGTTGGCATAGGCGCGGCCGTCGGCATCGTGGTGCAGGTAGTGGAATTCGCCGACGCGGGTGAAGCCGCTTTCCAGCATTTCCATGTAGGCCTGGGCGGCGATGGCCTGCACCGCGTCCGGGCGCAAATGGGCCAGGAAGCGGTACATCAGTTCGCGCCAGCTCCAGAAGCTGTCACCGTCACCGCCGCCGATCTCGGTCAGGCCGGCCATGCCGCGCTGGAAGGCGTGGCTGTGCAGGTTGGGCAGGCCCGGCACCAGGATGCCGACGCGGGTGTCGCCGTCCTGCGCGCCCTGCCCCGTGCTGATCGCGGTGATGCGGCCGTCCTGAACCTGCAGGCGGACATCACGGGCCCAGCCCTCGGCCAGCAAGGCGTGGGCGGCATGGAAACAGTGCGGGGAACGCGAATCGGACATGGCTGGACAACCCGAAATGGACACCTATATTGTATAGACATATAAGCACAGCCGCGTTGTGGATGCCATGCACGTCGATACCCTCTGGTCCAACGTTCACCTGATCACCCTCGATGGCGAGGGCCTGGGTGTCATCCGCGATGGCGTGCTGGCCTGCGCCGACGGCCGCATCGTCCATGTCGGCCCGGCCGGCAGCGACGCCCACCTGAAGCCGACCACCCGCATTGACGGCGAGGGCCGCTGGATATCGCCGGGCCTGATCGACTGCCACACCCACCTGGTCTACGCCGGCAACCGCGCCAACGAATTCGAGCAGCGCCTGCAGGGCGTGAGCTATGCCGAGATCGCCCGTGCGGGTGGCGGCATTGTTTCCACGGTACGCGCCACCCGCGCCGCCTCGCCAGAGCAGCTGGCGCACGAGAGCCGCCCGCGCCTGCTGGCGATGCGCGCCGAAGGCGTGACCACCCTCGAGATCAAGTCCGGCTACGGCCTGACCCTGCCCGACGAGCGCAAGCAGCTGCAGGTGGCACGTGCGCTGGGCGAGGAATGCAGGGTCAACGTGGTGACCACCTTCCTCGGCGCGCACGCGATCCCGCCGGGCCGCGAGGCCCAGGAATACACCGACGAGGTGTGCAACGTGATGATCCCGGCCATCGCCGCCGAAGGCCTGGCCGAAGCAGTGGACGTGTTCTGCGAGAACATCGCGTTTTCCCCGGCGCAGGCGCGGCAGGTCTTCGAGGCAGCGCGTGCAAACGGGCTGGCAGTGAAGATCCATGCCGAGCAGCTGAGCAACCAGCACGGCGCCGAACTGGCGGCCGGCTTTGGTGCGCTCTCCGCCGACCATATCGAACATCTGGATGACGCCGGCATCGCTGCGATGGCTGCCGCCGGCACCGTCGCCGTGCTGCTGCCCGGCGCCTTCTATTTCACCCGCGATACGACCCTGCCGCCGATCGCCGCGCTGCGTGCGGCCGGCGTGCCGCTGGCGCTGGCCACCGACAGCAACCCGGGCACCTCGCCGCTGACCAGTCCGCTGCTGGCGATGAACATGGGCGCCACCCTGTTCCGCCTGACCGTGGATGAGTGCATCGCCGGCTTCACCCGTGAAGCGGCGCGCGCACTGGGCCATGGCGAGCGTATCGGCCGCCTGGCCGTCGGCATGGACTGCGATCTGGCGATCTGGGACATCGACGCCCCCGCCGACCTGGTCTATCGCATTGGATTCAACCCGCTGCACGCGCGCGTGGTGCGCGGACAGCCCGACCTGCCTGCCTCCTGGAGCAACACATGAGCAACACCCTGGTTCTTCGCCCCGGCCATGTCACTCTCGCCCAGTGGCGGCAGGTCTATCGCGGTGCACCGCTGGCACTGGACCCCGGCGCGCTGCCGGTGGTGCGCGCCAGTGCCGCCGCCGTCGCTGCCATCGTCGCCAAGGGTGCGCCGGTGTATGGCATCAACACCGGCTTCGGCAAGCTGGCCAGCGTGCGCATCGAACGCGAGGACCTGGCCACCCTGCAGCGCAATATCGTGCTCTCGCATGCTGCTGGCGTGGGCGAACCGATGCCGGCCAACGTGGTGCGGCTGATGATGGCGCTGAAGCTGGTCAGCCTCGCGCAGGGCGCTTCCGGCGTGCGCGAGGAAACCCTGCTGCTGCTCGAAGCGATGCTGGTCAGGGGCGTGCTGCCGGTGGTACCGGCGCAGGGTTCGGTCGGCGCCTCGGGCGACCTCGCGCCGCTCTCGCATCTGGCCAGCGTGATGCTGGGCGTCGGCGAAGCGTTCATTGGTGACCAACGCCTGCCCGCAACCGACGCACTGGCGCGTGCCGGCCTGCAGCCGATCGAACTGGGCGCGAAGGAAGGCCTGGCGCTGCTCAACGGCACCCAGTTCTCCACCGCCTATGCGCTGGCCGGCCTGTTCGAAATCGAAACCGTATTCCAGGCCGCGCTGGTCACCGGTGCGTTGTCGGTGGAAGCGGCCAAGGGTTCTGACACGCCGTTCGACCCCCGCATCCACGCCATCCGCGGCCAGCGCGGGCAGATCGCCACAGCGGCCACGCTGCGCACCCTGATGCAGGGCTCGGACATCCGCGAATCACACCGTGACAACGACGTGCGCGTGCAGGACCCGTACTGCCTGCGCTGCCAGCCGCAGGTGATGGGCGCGGCGCTGGACATCCTTCGCCAGGCCGCGACCACCCTGGAAATCGAAGCCAACGGCGTGTCCGACAATCCGCTGGTGTTCACCGATACCGGCGAAGCACTGTCCGGTGGCAACTTCCATGCCGAGCCGGTGGCCTTTGCCGCCGACATGCTGGCGATGGCGGTGTGCGAGATCGGTTCGATCAGCGAGCGCCGCCTGGCGATGCTGGTGGACCCGGCGCTGTCCGGCCTGCCGGCGTTCCTGACCCCACGCCCGGGCCTGAATTCCGGCTTCATGATTCCGCAGGTGACTGCCGCTGCGCTGGTCTCGGAAAACAAGCAGCGCGCCTACCCGGCCAGCGTCGATTCGATCCCGACCTCGGCCAACCAGGAGGACCACGTGTCGATGGCTGCGCACGGTGCGCGCCGCCTGATGCAGATGGCCGAGAACGCCGCCAACGTGATCGGCATCGAGCTGCTGGCCGCCGCGCAGGGCTGTGATTTCCATGCCCCGCTGCGTTCCAGCGCCGCGCTGGAAAGCGTGCGCGCCACCCTGCGTGCCCAGGTGCCGACGCTGGAAGAAGACCGCTACTTCCACCCGGACATGGTGGCCGCCACCAACCTGGTGCGCAGCGGCGCGCTGGCACGTGGCCTGACCGACCTGTTGCCGACCGTGGAACCGCAGGCATGAACGCCCATCCCGAATGGTTGACGGTGCACGAGGGCGACGCCCCGTTGATCGTCAGCTTCCCGCATACCGGCAGCGAACTGCCGCACGACCTGATCGGCCACTACCACTCGCCGTGGCTGGCGCGCCGCGATGCCGACTGGTGGGTGCATGAGCTGTACGACTTCGTGCGCGGCATGGGCGCGACCACGGTGCGCTCGGCGATCTCGCGTTCGGTGATCGACCTCAACCGTGACCCCAGCGGGGTCTCGCTGTACCCGGGCCAGAACACCACCGGCCTGTGCCCGCTGACCACCTTCGACAACCAGCCGCTGTACCACGCGGGCCGCGAGCCGGATGAAACGGAAATCGCACGTCGCCGCGACACGTATTTCCTGCCTTACCACGATGCGCTGGCTTCGCAGATCACGCGCCTGCGTGCACGCCACGGCACCGTGGTGGTGTACGACGCGCACTCGATCCGCTCGCATATTCCGCACCTGTTCGACGGCGAACTGCCGCAGTTCAACCTGGGCACCGCCGGTCCCTCGGGTGCGCCGGATACCTCCTGCGACAATGCCCTGAGCGACGTGGTGGAGAACCTGCTCAAGATCAGTGGCATGAGCCAGGTGCGCAATGGCCGCTTCAAGGGCGGCTGGATCACCCGCCACTACAGCAACATCGCCGGCGGCGTGCACAGCCTGCAGATGGAGCTGGCCTGCCGTGGCTACATGCACGAACCCCTGCCGGACCAGGTGGACGAACACAGCTGGCCCACCCCGCTCGACCCCGACCACGCCGCACCACTGCGCCACACCCTGGCGCAGGTGCTCAATGCCTGCCTTGAATTCGCTACGAACCGGAGCGCCGCATGACCCGCAACGACCCGTCCCGCACCATCGCCGCGCCGACCGGCACCACGCTCAACGCCAAGAGCTGGCTGACCGAAGCGCCGTTGCGCATGCTGATGAACAACCTGCACCCGGACGTGGCCGAGCGGCCGCAGGAGCTGGTGGTGTACGGCGGCATCGGCCGCGCCGCGCGCGACTGGGAGAGCTTCGATGCCATCGTCGAAACACTCAAGCGCCTGGACGACGACCAGACCCTGCTGGTGCAGTCGGGCAAGCCGGTGGGCGTGTTCCGCACCCACGCCGATGCGCCGCGCGTGCTGATCGCCAATTCCAACCTGGTGCCGCGCTGGGCCAACTGGGACCATTTCAACGAGCTGGATAAGAAGGGCCTGGCCATGTACGGCCAGATGACCGCCGGCAGCTGGATCTACATCGGCGCGCAGGGCATCGTGCAGGGCACCTACGAGACTTTCGTGGAAATGGGCCGCCAGCACTTCGGTGGCGACCTGACCGGGAAGTGGCTGTTCACCGGCGGCCTCGGCGGCATGGGCGGTGCACAGCCGCTGGCTGCCGTGATGGCCGGTGCCTCCTGCCTGGCCGTCGAGTGCCGCAAAAGCAGCATCGACATGCGCCTGCGCACCGGCTACCTGGACACCTGGACCGACAACCTGGACGAAGCGCTGCGCCTGATCGACGAATCGTGCAAGGCCGGCACCCCGAAGTCCGTGGGCCTGCTCGGCAACGTCGCCGATGTGTTGGCTGAACTGCTCAAGCGCGGCGTGAAGCCGGACCTGCTGACCGACCAGACCTCCGCGCACGACCCAGTGAACGGCTACCTGCCGCAGGGCTGGACGGTCGAGCAGTGGGATGAGAGGCGGGTTTCCGCCCCCAAGGAAGTGGAGAAGGCCGCGCGCGCATCGATGGCCAACCACATCCGCGCCATGCTCGGCTTCCACTCGCTGGGCGTGCCCACCGTGGATTACGGCAACAACCTGCGGCAGATGGCGCTGGAAGAAGGCGTGGAGAATGCGTTCGACTTCCCCGGTTTCGTGCCGGCCTATATCCGCCCGCTGTTCTGCCGTGGCATCGGCCCGTTCCGCTGGGCGGCACTGAGTGGCGATCCGGAAGACATCGCCAAGACCGATGCCAAGGTGAAGGAGCTGATTCCGGACAACCCGCACCTGCATCGCTGGCTGGACATGGCCGCCGAGAAGATCAAGTTCCAGGGCCTGCCGGCGCGCATCTGCTGGGTCGGCCTGGGCGACCGTGATCGCCTCGGCCTGGCCTTCAACGAGATGGTGGCCAACGGTGAACTGAAGGCGCCGGTGGTGATCGGCCGCGACCACCTGGACAGCGGCAGCGTCGCTTCGCCGAACCGCGAAACCGAAGCAATGGCCGACGGCTCCGATGCGGTGTCCGACTGGCCGCTGCTGAACGCCCTGCTCAACACCGCCAGCGGCGCGACCTGGGTATCGCTGCACCACGGTGGCGGCGTCGGCATGGGCTTCTCGCAGCACGCCGGCATGGTGATCGTCTGCGACGGCACCGAGGCAGCCGCCAAGCGGATTGGCCGCGTGCTGTGGAACGACCCGGCCACCGGCGTGATGCGCCATGCCGATGCGGGCTATGACATCGCGATCGACTGCGCGAAGGAAAAGGGACTGGATCTGCCGGGGATTCTCGGCTGATTGCAGGGGTGCCGGCCAGCGGCCGGCACTACCGTAAAGCACCTGTAGAGCCGAGCCATGCTCGGCTCAATGCGTCCGGGCCCACGACGCCTGACCCGAAGGCAGCCGAGCATGGGCTCGGCTCTACATGCTTGACCCAATGCCCGTCGCTGACCAACATGCGCCATCACCGCTGACGGATCACCGCGATGTACCGCACCCTGGCTGCTGCATTGCTCTGCACGCTGTTTGCGATCCCACCCGTTTCGGCGCTTGAAACTGCCGGCGATCTTTCCAATCAGCTCGACACCCAGCTGAAGGCCAACCGCGAGCGTTACGGCATTGCCGGCCAGGCAGTGCTGGTCGCACACAACGGCCAGGTGCTGTACCAGGGCGCCAGCGGTGAACGTGATCCCGCTACCCACGCGCCTGCCACCGTCGATTCCATCTTCGCCGCGCAATCGATGGCCAAGCTGCTGACCAGCACGCTGGTGATGCAGCTGGTGGACCAGGGTAAGGTGGATCTGGATGCGCCGGCCAGTCGCTATGTGCAGGACCTGCCCACTGCATGGCAGGCGATCCACGTGCGCGATTTCCTCAACCACAGCTCAGGTATCGGCGAGTACTACGACCGCGTGGACAACCGCTGGGTCAGCAAGGGCTACCCCGGTGTAGCCCCTGATCTTGCCGCTGCACTGAAGGTGGCCGGCGCGGCACCGATGCAGTTCGCCACCGGCAGCCGCGTGCAGTACACCCAGGCAAACTACCTGGTGCTGACCGCCTTGCTGGAAGCGCACTACCGCAAGCCCTACCCGGCCATCGCGCGCGAACGCATCCTGCAGCCATTGAAAATGACCAGCACCTCGTGGGGCATCGCCAGCGTGCCCGCCCAGCGCGCGGCCGTGCCCTACATCGGCAAGGACGGCCACCTGCAACCGGCCAATGAAGATCCCTGGCCGGGCTACGGCTGGGGCCATGCCGATCTGCAGACCACCGTAGGCGACATGAACCGTTTCCTGCAGGCGCTGGCGACCGGCAAGCTGCTGCGCACGGCGACCCTGGAAAAACTCTGGCAGCCGCAGAAACTGGCCGGTGGCGGCAACAATTTCTTCTCCACCGGCTGGGATACCGTGCGCAGCGATGGCTACACCCAGGTCGGTCACGATGGCGGTACCCGCGTGCGTGCGCGGTTGGCCTACAAGGGCACGTTGGCGAATGGCTACTGGGTATTCGTGTACCTGACCAATGGCAGTGCGCGCAATGTGTGGTCGAGCACGCTGGTGGAAAGCACGATGGCGGTGGCCGCACCGAAGGAATTTCCGCATGCGGTGTTGTCCGAACGCTTGATTGCCTATGCGCTGGATGATGATGCAGGCGCTGCACCAGCCCTGCGCACACGGTTGCGTGACAGCAGCGGCATTGCGACCGATGAACTGGAGCGTGCGATCAATGCCGATGGCTATGCCATCCGCCAGAGCCTGGGTGCACGCAGGGCATTGAAGGTGTTCGCGCTCAACGCCGAGTTGTATCCGGATTCGGCCAATGTGTGGGACAGCTTGGCGGAGTGCCATGCAGCGTTGGGTGATGCGGAGACTGCCAAGGCGCTGTACGCGAAGGCCAAGGCGCTGGCGAAGCCTTCGCAGTAAACCCTGCTGTAGAGTCGAGCCCATGCTCGGCTCCGTAAAAAAGCAGCCGAGCATGGGCTCGGCTCTACAGGCGCACCAGCCCCCATACGCCGGTGATGGGTGACGTACCGCTCGCGACCTGTTAACTTGCGCGCCACTTTCGTGGTTTACAGCATTCCCGCATGTCGCTCTCGTCGTACCGCCCCACCCCCTCGCTGCTGTTCCTGGCCGTTTCCCTCGGCCTTTCCTCCACCGCCACTGCAGCCCCGCAGGCCACCACGCTGGATGCCGTGCAGGTCACCGCTGCTGCCGATGCCAGCACGCAGGCACGCGAGGCGCTGAAGCGCGTGCCCGGCGCCAGCAACGTCATCGACGTGTCCAAGGCCAACAGCCGACTGTCCAGCAGTGCCGATGTGCTGGCCTACCAGCCGGGCATCAGCGCGCAATCGCCGGGCAACGAAGGCACCAAGATCTCGATCCGTGGCTCGGGCATCAACCGTGGCCCGGGTGCGCACGCCTCGGGCATCGCCGTGTCGATCGACGGCCTGCCACTGACCGGCCCCGGCGGCACGCCCTACGAGCTGCTGGAACCGCTGTGGCTGTCACGCGTGGAAGTGCTGCGCGGCGCCAACGGCTTCGAGCGCGGCGCGCTGGCGCTGGGCGGTGCCATCGACTACGTCAGCCGCAGCGGTCGTGATTCGGCCGGCGTGCAGCTGCACTACGAAGCCGGCAGCCGTGGCTACCAGAAGCGGGGCATCAGCTGGGGCGGCGTCAGTGGTGATGTCGACTACTTCCTGGCCTACAACGATACCGAATTCGACGGTTACCAGCGCCATGCGCGCGGCGACGGCAAGGGCGCGATGGCCAACATCGGCTGGCAGATCACGCCCGACCTGCAGACGCGTTTCTTCGTGCGCTATCGCGAAACGAATCATGAAACGCCCGGCCGCCTGACCCGCGATCAGATCCGCAACGATCCACGCGCCGCGAATGCGGCCAACCTGGCCATCGATGCGCGCCGCCCGCAGCCGGGCAGCACCTGGGTGGGCAACGTCACCACGCTGCAGATCGATGAGGACTCCTCGCTGCAGGCCGGGCTGGTCTATCACGCGTACCCGATGGACTTGAACGAGAGCCTGTACCGGCAGCAGCTGGACTACGCCAACCTCAACGCCACGCTGGACTACCGCCGCCGCCACCAGCTGTTCGGCCTGGACAGCGAAACCACGGTCGGTCTGCGCATCACCCACGATCTGGACGCCGATGTGCGCGAGTCGCTGCGCTTTGCCAGCAACGGCTATGCCGCCGGTACGCGCACGCGTGACTTCCGCCACCACGGCACCGACAGCACGCTGCACGTCGGCAATACCCTCACCTTCAATGACCGCCTGCGCATGCAGACCGGGCTGGCACTGATCAACACCCGCCGCGATGTGCAGGTGACCTGGCCGAGCAGCGGCGGCCGTCTGCGCGACCACGACTGGGACTATGCGCCGCGACTGGGCTTCACCTGGCAGCACAGCGCCCAGACCCAGTGGTTCGGCAACCTCAGCCGCTCGGTGGAAGCGCCGCATCCGTGGTCGATGATCTGGGGCTCGAACCAGTACTTCGGGCCGGGCAATAGCCCGTCTACCGGCCGCCAGCGCGCGCCGGTGCCGATGCAGAACCAGACCGCCACCACGCTGGAACTGGGTGCGCGCGGCGACGCCGTGCTGGGCCGCTGGGAACTGACCGGCTACTACGCGCACGTCAACCACGAGCTGCTGAGCGTGGAGCTGCAGCCGGTACCGAACCTGTTCATCGCAGAGAACAACGCCAGCCCCACCGTGCACCGTGGCATCGAAGCCGGATTGGACAGCACACTGTGGCAGGCCGCGCCGGGGCGCCTGTCGTTGCGCCAGGCGTACACCTTCAGTGATTTCCGTTATCGCCACGATGCACGCTTCGGCAGCAACCGCCTGCCCGGCCTGCCGCGCCACAGCTACCAGGCCGAGCTGCGCTTCGATCACGCGTCCGGCCTGTACGCGGCGCTGAACACCGAATACGCCTCGCGCATCGCGGTGGACTACGCCAACAGCTACTGGGCCGACAGCCATGTGATCTTCGGCAGCCGCATCGGCTACGACGCACCCGGTGGCCGCTGGCAGGCCTGGGCGGAGATGCGCAACATCGGCAACCGCCACTACGCCGCCACGGTCACGCCGGGCTACGACGACGCCGGCAAGGATGTCGCACGCTCGACTCCGGGCGATGGGCGTGGCGTCTATGCGGGCGTGCGCTGGCGCTTTGACTGATTACCGCAGGCGGCGCCGGATGTGAGTCGGCGCCGTCGTTCCAGGGTCAGCCGATACGCCAGGCCGGCAGGCGCTCGCTGCGCTTCCAGATGGAAGGTGCGAAACCAATCAACACCAGCGCCGCCAGCCACTTCGGTGAGGTGTTGAGCAGTGTCGAGGTGAGCGAGCCATCGACAGGGGCGGCCATTTCCTGCCACGGGTTGTAGCCCAGGTAGACGACGCTGCCAGCCCACCACAGCAACGCCACGCCGACACCCACCAGCAGCAGGGCCAGCGTGCGGCAGGTCCAGCGCTGCGACGTGGTGCCCCACTCGCGGGACACCGCTACCAGCAAGCCCACCACCAGCAGCGACACCAGTGCAACCAGTCCGATATCGATCTTGGGCCCGATACGCTCATAGCTGCAGGCGCGGCATTGGGCCTCTTCCGCGGCAGTGGCGGCTTCGGCGCCATCGGCCTGCCCGGCTGCGGGCTGCGCCAGTGCTGCAAACGGCATCAGTACCGCCAACAGCGTCACCATGATCCAACGAAACAACGTCCTGTTCCTGCGTGCAGCGACATCCATGCGCTCTTCCTCGTCAGTGGTTGTACGTCCAGGGCCGCAGTATGCGGCCGTCCCATACGCCGCCCAGACCCCGTTCCGGGGGTTCGGCCATCCAGCGTCCTTGTTCCCGATGCAGCACGACAAGCTCCCGGTAGACGAAATCGCCGGAACACGAATCCCAGGCGACCGCGATCATAGCCCACTGCCCATCGACGCTGAAAACGGGCCGGGTCAGATAGGCGACGTGGTCGTATGTCCGAGTCGGCCCATGCACCGTTGCCCCGCACCCCTGCTCCCGCAGCACTCGAAGCCCCGCGCTGTCCATCCGCTGCGCACCGGCCAATGCGGCCGCAGGCACTGGCGTGGACCGGCGATTGGCGGGAACCAGGTCCGCCTGCAGCTGCAACCGCAGCGCATGGATGTCCGGCGGCCACCAATCGTCCAGCGGCAGGACCAGATCGTCCACCTCCTGGCAGATGGAGGCACTGCTGCCCGGCCAGCAATAGGGCAAGGTCTGCTCCATCCCGTAGATGTCCTCCCCCACCGGGTCGGTCAACTGCGGCTGCTCCTGCGGGCCCCATCGATCAACGCGCGTGGACGGCGTCTGCGGTGCGGTGGGCACCTCGCTCAGCGACGTTGGCAGAACTGGCGTTGGCTGCGGCAATGCGGGTGGAAGGGGGAATGGCGGCATCTGCCGGATCGCCAGCGCCGTCGCCTCAGCCTGCATCTGCGCCGTTCCCAGGTTGATCGGTAGCCGACCGATCTCCTGCTGCCACCTCGGGCGCAGGCTGCAGATCCCGGCCATGAGAGCCAAAGCCGACAGCGCCGCCGCCAGCGATGCAATGCGTCGCCAGGCGATCCGTTGTTGGCAGTCACGGTCTGGCTTGAACGAGGTATCTGTCATCACGACTCCGGCAACGCGGGCCACAGGCCGTGTCCAAAGCTCATATGGCGGACAGGCTCCACTCGAATGCGCTCCCATCCGCCATTCCTGCGGTGCAGAAGGTAGAGGCCGCGCATACCCGTTCCGCCGCTGCACAGATCCGAGGCGATCGATGCCATTGCCCAGTTCCCGTCCAGGCTGAACACAGGACGCTGCAGATAGACAACGCCCAGATCGGTATTGCCCGGACCACCCTTGCATCCCTCGATACCGCGCGCGCGTCGGTCCTGAAGTTCGTCCCACGTCATCCGCTGCGCCCGCACATGCGCAAGCTCAAACGCGAGGTCGGGTACCCGTACAGCCCGGCGGTTCACAACCTGCAGCATCGACTCCAGATGCTGCTGCAGTTGAAAGGACGCTGCACTGTCATCATCACGCCATTCCACGACGCTGTGACGAACCTGGCAGACAGGGGCGGGGTCTCCTTCGCCGCAGGTAGGCGCAGTCCATTCCATCACGGCAAATGGCATGTCGGGCTGCCAGCCGCGCGGCTCGAAGTGTGCTGGCGCGACATCTTCCAGCGGCACTGCCGCGGTCGCGGATCCACTGTTACCGGTCAGCATCGGGGAGAAGATTCCCTTGATTGGAATCGGTGGTTCCGGCGGCTTCCCTGGTGGTGTCGGTCGCAGGTCGATGAGCTCTGCCATCACTTCGGCCTGCATCCGTGCCGTTCCCAGATTGATCGGAGGTGGGCCGACTGCCTGCCGCCATTGCGGGCGCACGCTGGCGATCAGCGCTACGACTGCAACCATCGATAGAACGACCGTTGTGCCCAGGACGCGTTTCCCTGCAATGCGCTGTCGCATGAAGTTCCTGGAAGAAATGAAGCAGGTTGGGATATCGGCCGGGAACGTGGCGCTACAGCGCTTGAATGACCTGCAGCAGATGGGTCGCATCTGGCGCGAGTTCCTGCGCGAGCCAGCCCAGCACCACGAAGAACAGCAGCAGGCCGAGCAGCGGCCAGATCGTGTGCGTCACGCATACCCGCCACCACCCCTGCTCGTGCATGCCCTGCATGCGCCGGTACAGGCCACCGGCGATGGCGGCGTCCACCAACAATTCGGCCATCAGCACCGGCGCAGACCACACCACCCACACGCTCGCCAGCAGGACGGTCGCCACCAGCGCGACGATGCCGAGGATCGCCAGCAACGGCAGGCCCGCTTCGTCTTCGGCCAGGCCGGTCAACGGCAGCTCACCGGCATCGCCGCCGCCGGCCTGCGCCGACTCATTCCACGAAGCTGACGCGCCGCCACCTCCAGAACGGCCACCGACGCCGCTCCACGGTGATTCCACGGCACCTCCGCGAGGCGAAGGGCTGCCACTGCCCACATCCGGCGACAGGCCATCAAGCACGTTGTCCCAGCGCCAGCGGATCCAGATCCACATCAGCAGCAGAAACACGCCATAGGCCAGCAATACGGCCATCGGGTAGCGAAGCAGCATCGCGTCGATACCGGCCAGACGCAGCAGGTGCGAGGCAAGGAAACCGGCCGCACCGGTCAGCGCCACGATCAGCGCCATCTGCAGGCGCGGCCAACCGCGTTCCTGCAGGTGTCGCCGCGCGCGCACAAGCTCACCGGCGCGGTTCACCGGCAACTTCAGCGGGCTCCGCGCAAAGAAACGGGTGCGTTTCATCGGCGCCACCGGGTGCCGCGGATCGTGGAGCATGGAAGCTCAAGAACCTGATACAGCATGCGGACATCCTTGCCGGGCACGCGTGGGTGGTGTTGCGCGGATTCTACCGCGGCCGTGGCCACTGTCCAGACGACGGGCCGAGGCCATTGATCATCAGCTGCGGTCGACGATCCGCACGATGCGACCGTCCTCAAAAGCGAACTCGCTGTGTCCCTGCAGGGCCAGTTCCGTGCCCGCGCAGGGACCATCGGGAATGTCCTGCGCGAACACGCCACGCCAGCCGATGCTGGCCAGCGCCACATCATCCTTGAAGGTCAGCTCGAGCAACCGCTGCTCGCGCTCACGGAACAACGGCGCCGATTGCCGTGCCAGTTCGCCGAAGGCATCGATGCCTTCGGTGACCATCGTGAGCTGGTTACCGCTGTGGTTCTCGAAACGCACGTCATGCGCCAGCACCGCCAGCATGGCGTCGATGTCGAAGCGGTTGTAGGCCTGCAGGTAGTGCTCGATCAGATGGCGGCAGTGCGATTCGTCCATGGCGGCGTCCAGTCAGGGCCTGCGCCGAGTCTCCCGCGACCGTGCCGCCGGATCAAGGAGGCGCGGCGGCCTTCAGCAACTGCGCGGCCACCTGGTCGAACGGGGCGATGTCCTGCAGCGCGCGGCACATCGCCACCGCACCTTCCACGCTGGCAATCACCAGATTGGCCAGCCCACCCGCGGCGGCCGGGTCATGGCCGTCGGCGACGAACGCTGCGGCCAGATGGCCCTGCCAGCGCATGAACACCTCGGCAGCTGCCGCGCGCGGTTGGCTGGGCACCGCGTCAACCGGCTCCTCCACGGCAGCAGCCAGCACCGGGCAGCCGGCGCGGAACCCGGAGCGCAACAGGCGCTCGCGCCACATTGCCAGGAACTGCTGCAGGCCCTGCACTGCGCCGCCCTTCAGCAGCTCCACCAGCAGCGCTTCCACCTTGTCGCCAGCCATGTAAGTGGCACGCGCCAGCAACTCCTGCTTGCCGCCGGGAAAGTGGTGATAGGTGGAACCCAGCGGCGCCTCGGCCAGCTTGGTCACCTCACGGATGCTGGTGGCATTGAGACCCACGCGTGCCAGCATCTGTGCCGCAGCATCAATCACGCGTTGTGGCGCATCAGAGGGGCGCGGGCTCATGGCAGGCTCCTTGCCAGGACAGTCGTCATAGATTAGCGTATCGACGATTCTATAACAGTCGTCATAACCATGAATCTCTGGTTCCGCCTGCTCCACTTGCTGCTGTGCAGTCTGTTCCGGCCGAAGCTGGAGGCCCCGTTCGGGGTCTCGCGCCTGCAGTTCCGTGTACTGCCCAATGATCTGGACAGCAACCTGCACATGACCAACGGCCGCTACTGGAACATCTTCGATCTGGGCCGGCTGGACCTGATCCTGCGCATGGGCCTGGGCCGGGTGGCGCTGCGCGAGAAGTGGGCACCGATCGTCGGTGCCGGCACCATCCAGTTCCGCCGCGAACTCAAGCCGTTCCAGCGCTTCACCCTGGAAACGCGCCTGGTGGGCTGGGCCGGCTCGCGCGGCATCATGGAGCAGCGCGTGCTGATCGGGCCCGAGCAGAAGATCGCCACCCGTGCGCTGCTGGTCACCGGCATCTACGACCGCCGCGCGCGCCAGTTCCTGGGCATGCCGAAGATGATGGAAGCGATCGGCGTGGTCGCCCCGCCGTCGCCGCCGCTCAGTGCAGCCGCCGAGGCGCTGCTGGCGGCCGATGCGGCGTTGAAGCAGGACGACGCCTGAGGCAACTCAGCCTACCTTCGGCATGTTCTTGGTCACGCAATGGATGCCGCCACCGCCACCGGCGATCGCATCGATATCCACCTGTTCGATCACGCGGCCGGGATACATGTCTTCCAGCAGTTCACGGCAGTAGCCATCGGCTGCGTCGTCACCGAACTGCGGCGCGACCACCGCGCCGTTGATCGGCAGGTAGTTGATATAGCCCATCGCCAGATCGTCGTTGTCGCGGGTATGCACGTTGTCGCGCCCGTCCAGCGGCGGCGGCAGCGTATGCACCTGCAGGCGACGGCCATCGGCATCGGTGGCCCCGCGCAGAATGTCCAGGTGCTCGCGGGTCAGATCGTAATCGTAGGACTCCGGATCATTGTCCAGGTTGGCGACCACCACGCCCGGCCGCACGAAGCGCGCATAGAAATCCACATGCGCATCGGTGATGTCTTCGCCGGCAATACCGGGCAGCCAGATCACCTTGCGCAGGCCCAGGTGATGCTTCAGCTCAGCCTCGATATCCGCGCGCGACCAGTCTGGATTGCGGTTGCGGTTCACCCAGCAGCTCTCGGTGAGGATCGCGGTGCCATGGCCATCGACTTCGATGCCGCCGCCCTCGCCCACCAGATCGCTTTCCAGCAGCGTCGCGCCGGTCACCTGCGCCAGCCAGGGCGCCACCGCGCCATCGTTGCGTGCGCTCTGCTTGCCGCCCCAGCCGTTGAAGTTGAAGTCGACCAGCCCCAGTCCGCCCCGGCCATTGGTGACGAAGCAACCGCCGTAATCGCGCACCCAGATGTCATCCAGCGGTACTTCGAGAAACTCGATGTTGTCGCGGCCGCAGCGGTCCTGCGCCTGCTTCCGCTGCGCCGGGCGGCACAGCACGCTGACGGGCTGGTGGCGGGCGATGGTGCGGGCCAGCCGTGCCACGGCGGTGTTCACCGCATCGGCCTGCGCGCCCCACACCCGCGGTTGCGCGGCGAAGGCCAGAAAGACACGTTCCTGCGGCCCATGCTCATCCGGCATGCGCCAGATGCCCGCAGTTGGCCCCGCGGCAGATACGCGCGCCGGCAGCCCCGCCAGGCCGAGGGCGGCCAGGCCGCCAAGACCGGCGGCGCCCGCCAGCTGGGTGAGGAAGTGACGACGGCTGCTCATGACTGGCTCCAGGGCCGGTGTGGGATGGAAGCTATGCTGCGCTTGCCCATCCATAAGAACAAACGATAGATTCAGCTATCAATTGAACAGTTTTACTTACCTGAAATGCTCAAGCATTGGCCACCGCTGAACGCGCTGCGTGGTTTCGAGGCCGCCGCCCGCCTGGGTAGTTTCCACAGGGCCGCCGAGGAACTGCACCTGACCCAGTCGGCCATCAGCCAGCAGATCCGGGGCCTGGAAGCCTCGCTGCAGCAGCCGTTGTTCTTCCGGCAGGGCCGCAGCGTCACCCTCACCGACGCCGGCATCGACCTGCTGGAAACCACCCAGTCCCTGCTGCGGCAGCTGGCCAGCGGCATCCGCCGGCTCGATCAGTACCGCAAGCCGAATCAATTGATCGTCAACACCAGCCCAGCGTTTGCCCGGCATTGGCTGGTGCCGCGCCTGGCCAGCTTCCACCGCCTGCATCCCGACGCCGACCTGTGGCTGCTGACCAGCGAGGAGGCACCGGACATGACCACGCAGACGCTGGACGTGGCGGTACGCGATGACCTCGACTCACAGGCGCAGTGCCAGCATCGCGTGCTGCTGCAGGATCGTCTCTATCCAGCCTGCCATCCGGCCCTGCTCGCCACACCGGTGCACGAACGCCTCACCCTGCATGGCGAGCGCGAAATGGACTGGAGCCAGTGGCAGGTACAGGGTGGCGCTGACGTCGGCCAGCGCCGCGAAGGCATGAACTTCTCCGAGCCCGGGCAGCTGCTGGATGCTGCCTGCCAAGGGCTGGGTATCGCCCTGGTCAGCGAGCTGCTGGCGGCACGCGCCTGCGACCAGGGCCTGCTGCAGCCGCTGGATGAGGCACGCGTGCGCGGCCCGCGCTGGAGTTGGCTGGTGCATGAGGACAGCGCCGCCGATCCGCTGGTGATCAGTTTCTGTGAGTGGTTGCTGGCGAGTCTGCCCGCAGAAGCTACTTCTGCTGCAGCGCGCGCTTGACCGCCGCCTCGGCCAACGGCGCCATCACCGCATAGCCCTTCTCGGTGGGATGCACGCCATCCTCGGCCAGCTGCGGATCGAGACCTCCGGCGGCATTGGCCATCGGCGTGTAGTAGTCCAGATAGACCACATGCTTCGCGTCGGCATAGCGCTTCAATGACGTGTTCAATGCGCGCACCTTCGGCGCTGGCGTTGTGCCCGGCAGCCACGGATAGTCGCTGACCGGCAGCACCGACGACAGCACCACGGCGATGCCATGTGCACGCGCCAGGTCCACCATCGCATGCAGGTTGTCTTCAATCATCGCCTGCGTAGACGGGCCGGTGTTGCCGGCGATGTCGTTGGTGCCGGCCAGGATCACCACCACCTGTGGCTTCAGTGCCAGCACGTCCTGCGGGAAGCGCACCAGCATCTGCGCCGTGGTCTGGCCGCTGATGCCACGATTGAACCAGCCCTTGCCGGGGAAAAATCCTGCGCTGCCTTCCGCACCCCAGCCTTCGGTGATCGAGTCGCCGAAGAAGACCACGCGCGGCTGGCCCGACACCGCCGCAGGCAGTCGCGTGTTGGCGTCTCGGTAACGCTGCAGTTCCGGCCAATCCGCCAGGCGCTGCTGCATGAAACGAACCTCGTCGGGGCGCAGCTGGTCGATCGGCGTCTGCAGCATCGGATTGACTGCGACGGCTTCTGCAGCGCCCAGCGGAGAAGCCAACGCGAGGCCCAGCGTCACGACGGTGGCAGCGGCAAGCTCAACAGATCCACGCATGCGGGTACTCCTGAAATCATCTTCCGCAGTCTAACGCCCCGCCCTGTGCTCAGCGTGCAGCCGTACGCGCCGCCACACCCGTGACTTTTGCCGGCATCCACATGCCCGGCGTCCAGCCGCTGGCGGCCAGGATCGCCTTCGGGTTGTCCTGCTGGATCAGCGCACGCACCGCATCACGCTTGTCCTTGGCCTGCAGGTAATAGGCCTTGGCGATGCGGTAGCCCACCCAGTACCCCAGGTCGTAAGGTTCCTGCGAGCCTGGCTTGTAGTTGTACAGCCACGGCGACAGATCGGTGCTGTCCAGATCCAGCGCGAACGCGCTTTCGATATGCACTTCCCGGCCACGGGTCCAGGTCGCGTGGCGCCCGTTGCCGACGTTGCCGGAAATCAGTTCGGCGATGAACTCGGCGATGCCCTCCCCCAGCGAAACACGCAGCACCGTCGCATGCGGGTCGCCCGGCTCGAAGTCGGTCAGGCCCGTCTGTTGGATGTGCACGTACTCGTGCGCAATCACGTGCACGAAGCGGTCCTGCACATTGGGATTCATGAAATCGGCTGCGCACAGCGCTTCCAGGCCGATGATCACCCCGCTTTTCGAGGTCAGCCCGACCGGACGGCCACGGCCCACCGCGATGGTCACCGGCGGAAACGCGGCCTGCGGGTAGATGGCCTGCAGGTTGGAAAACACCTGCGTCAGGCGTTGTTTCACCGCCGGCAGTTCGGCCAGGCAGCTTCGTCCCTGCGCATACAGTTCCGGCTGGTTGGCGATGGACTCGGCAATGCGCTCGGGGGTGACCCGGCGCGCCTTCGCCAGCTCGGCCAGGCCCGCCGAACCCTCGGCCATGTATCCACGCAACTGCGCCACGCTGGGTTTGCCACCTGCGTTGTCGTACAGCGCGTAGAAGCGACTGACATCGTCAGTGACAATCTGAGGCCCGGCCGGTACCGCCGCCGTGGCCATGCCAACTGCCCCGGCACAGGCCAGGGCCAACAGGCCGCGCAGGATCATGGACATCGCTCCGTCCTTGGTGGAGTGCAGGCGAAGCGCGCAATCTATCACCCCGGCCCGGCCGCCGCAGCAAGCAGATGCGGGCACCCCGGCGCTGTGCCAGACTCGATTCGGCACCTGCCACGGAAGATGGAGCACCCCGCGATGATGATCGTTCCCGCGTACTGGGCTGAAGCCCGCCTGCAGGCCCGCTTCCGTGGCCGGCCGGTGGTGGTGCGCCGCTTCGGCTGGTCCGACGAAGGCCCTGCAGAGGCGCAGGTGCACGCCGACCGCCGCGCCAACGAAGCCCTCAATGCCATCCTCGCCGGGCAGGCGCTGCCGCGCCGCGAAGTGCGCAGCAACTACGGCGTGGAGGGCGTGCCGATCCGCGAGCAGATCGTGCAGCGCGACGGCGACGTCGTCATCACCCGCAACAGCTATGGCGCACTGTGCCTCAACAGCCCGGACGTGCTGTTCGCCGACATCGACCATGCGCAGCCGCCAGCCGGCTGCGTGATGCCGGCCATCGTTGCGGCGATCGTGCTGCTTGCCGGCGCCGTCACCGGCACGCTGCTGTGGCACTGGCTGGTGGGGCTGGTGCTGGGCGTAGCGGCGGTGGTTCTGGTCAATGCCGCATTGCTGTTGCGCCGCAGGCAGCGTCTGGCGGCCGCAGGGGGTGCCGAAGGGCTTGCGCTGCGGCGCGTGGAAGTCTTCAGCGAACAACACCCCGACTGGCATCTGCGCGCTTACCGCACGCCTGCGGGACTGCGCGTGCTGGCGATGCATGCCACCTTCTCGCCCGAGGACGAGCAGCTGCAGGCGTTCTTCAAGGCACTGGGCACCGATACCCTGTACGCGCGCATGTGCCGACTGCAGCACTGCTTCCGTGCGCGGCTGACACCGAAGCCGTGGCGCGTCGGCCTGCGTTATCGCATCCGCCCGCCGGTTGCCGCGTGGTCCGCCGAGCAGGCCAACAATCCGGATCGGCTGGCCTGGATTGCGGAGTACGAAAAGAAGAGCGCCGGCTTCGCGGCCTGCGCTTATCTACGCAGTTTCGGTGATACCACCCGGGTGCATGCCAAGGCAGAACATGTGCGCGACCTGCATGACCGGCTGTCGCACGCGCAGGACCGCCTACCGCTGGCGTGAGGGCGGGTACTCAGTCAGCGCTCTGCACGAACGGCTGCCCTGCCAGGGTAGTGCCCAGCCGCACCGCGATCTGTTGACCGTCCTTTTCGAAGGTCGTCGCACACTGCTTTCCGTCCTTCCGGCATCCGACTTCCGGAAAGCCGTCCAGCGATTCCGGCGCGCCCTGCGCAGGTTTTGCCCGCCAGCCTGCGGCATCCAGCAGGCGCTTGGCCTTGGCGTAGGGCATGCCGGCGATGATCCCCAGCTGCGCCAGCTCGGTGGGCATTGGCTGCGCACCTGCAGCTGAGACCAGGACCAAGGACAACGTTGCAGCAAGGAGAATGGCTTTCATTGCACCGACCTGGAACGAGCTATCAGGTTCAGCCTAGACCATTTGCGCGGCGTGCGAATGTGCCGGTAACACGTCGTTACCGAGTCTCCACAGTTGATTGCAGAGCATCCACGGATGATCAATCTGCCGTTTCCTTGCGCAGAGTTCCACAACGCAGCGCCTCCAAGGCAAGGTCGCCGCGCAATCTGTTCTGAAACCAAGCGATCTTGAAGCGTTCGCGTGTGGGTTCTCCCGCAGGTAGCAGCTCCATCAATGCATCGCTCAACGCCGGACGCCACTCTTCCTGAGCACCCTCCAGATCCTGCTGATCGAAGTCCACCGACGACAGGCGCTTCCATGGCTGCATCATCGTGTACTGGGAGGTGGACACCAGGACGGTATCCGGGTGGCCCGGCCGGGATACGACCACGGTCATGATGGGATAGTCATCGGTCCAGAGCCCGTTGAAGTGTTTTGCAACGCGCTCCTGCAGACCCTGCCCGGCTAGAGCTTGCCGTGCCCAGGCCTGCTGCTGGGCAAACGAGCATGTGGCCGGCGGCATGCTGCGCAGCTCCGGATCCAGCTTCAGTATCGCGGGCCGGTCCAGCTGCGAAGTGATCAGATCCACTGTGGCGTCCCTGGTCAACGGTGCTGCCTGCAGCGCGGCCTCGAACGCTGACAGCGCACCGAACGGTAGAAGCTCCGGCAAGCGCGGCTGGACGTCGGGCGCGTCAACCACCTGTACACGGGTGGTCAACCCATAGGCATCGCGCCGGATGACCCAGCGCTCAGATACCGAACCCCAGCCAGACCAGTCGTACGTCACGTGCACGCTCATCCGTGGCTGGACTGCCATTGCCACGGGAGAAATCAACAACGTGGCCAGCGCCAACATCCTTGCCTTCATGAGACTTTCCTATCTCTGTCGAACAACAGCCGAACATGGCCCGGCTCCACAGGATGCAGGAAGGCCGCCCGAAGGCGGCCTTCTGCAAAGCGGTCGAGCAGGCTCGACGCTACTTGGCGTTCTTCACGTAGGTGTCGAACCAGTTCAACATTTCCGCCACCAGCTGCTCGTTCGACTCCAGCGCGGTGTACCAGTGCGGCTCGTTCGGCAGCATCACCAGGCGGGTGGTGCCGCCGTTGCCGCGGATCGCCTGGTACAGCTTGCGCGACTGGAACGGCTCGGTGCCCGGGTTGGCGTCGTCTTCGCCGTGGACCAGCAGCAGCGGCAGCTTGATCTTGTCGGCATAGAAGAACGGCGAGGCCTTCAGGTACACGTCCTGCGCCTGCCAGACCGAGCGGCGTTCGTTCTGGAAGCCGAACGGGGTGAAGGTCTTGTTGTACGAACCACTGGTCGCCACGCCGGCCTTGAACAGGTTGGTGTGCGCAATCAGGTTGGCGGTCATCAGGCCACCATGGCTGTGACCGGTCACACCGATGCGGTTGCGGTCGACCACGCCCATGTCCACGGCCTTGTCCACGGCCGCCTTGGCGTCGGCTTCCAGCTGCTCCAGGTAGGTGTCGTAGGCGTTCTTCGGGTCGCCCACGATCGGGAACGACGCGTTGTCGATGATCGCGTAGCCGGCCAGCAGCATCAGGCGGTACGGCTGCAGGCGGGTGAAGGTCTGCTGCGAACCGGACACCTGGCCGGCCTGCGCGGCGTTGGCGAAGTCGGCCGGGTACGCATACAGGATCGCCGGCACACGCTGGCCTTCCTTGTAGCCAGGCGGCGTGTACAGGGTGAACGACAGGTCCACGCCGTCGGCACGCTTGTAGGTCACCAGCTGCTTCTTGATCTGGCGCACTTCCGGGGTCGGGTCGACCAGCCTGGTCAACGCGGTCGTGGTGGAGGCGAACTGTGCCTCGCCAGCCTTCGCATCGGCCACCGCCTCACCCTGCTGGCGGATGAAGGCATTCGGCGGATCGATCACCGACTGGTGCCAGGTCAGGTAGCGCCCCGGCGCGTTGCTGAAACCGAGGAACTGTTCGTAGGCGTCGGCACTGCTCCGGAACAGGCGCTCGCTCTTCAGCGTGCCCAGGTCCAGGCGGTCCAGGAACGGACGGTCGCCCTGCGGCGAGGCGCCACGGCCGCTGAGGAACACATGGTTGCCCTCACGGCGCACGACCTGCGCGCCATTCGGCAGGCGGGTAAAGACCAGGTTGCCGGGGTTGCCGTACAGCTCATCGCTGGACATGTCCCACAGCAGGCGGCCTTCCTTCTTCGGCTGGTCCACATCGACGATGCGGGTCTGCATCCAGTGGCGGTTCTCGTCGTTCTCGAACTGGAACGCCACGGACGGATCGGCGGACCACGCGAAGCCTTCAAAACGCTGCGCGGTACGGGTGACTTCGGTCGGCTTGCCGTTGAACGGCGCCTTCAGCATCAGCACGCGGTCACGATGCGGCACGCTGACCTTCCAGTCGCCCTTGTCCAGTGCCTCGGCATAGACCAGGGTGGCCGGATCGGTGGCACGCCAGTCGAAACCACGCGGGCCTTCCGGCACGCCGTGCACCGGCACGCGATCGGCCAGCGGCAGGCTGGCGATCGGCGTGGACTTGCCGCTGGCGATATCCAGCACGGCCACGTCGTTGGCGAAGCGCTGGTAGGTCACCGCATGCGAATACGGTGCCTTGATCGACTCGGTCAGTACATGCACGCCATCGGGTGCAGCGCTGACGTCGTTGAACAACGCCGGCTGTCCCACCGGACGCACGCTGCCGGCGGCAGTATCGACCACGGCCAGCTGCGAGGCACCGTAATAAGCGAACAGCTTCTCGTCATGGACGCTGGTCAGCGTGTCGCGGGCTTCGTAGGTGCTGCTCTCGCCGCTGCTGCCCAGCGACTCCTGCGCGTCCGGACCGGTCGGCACGCCACCGTTGGACGGCGCCGGGCCCTGGTTTGCCGGCACCAGCTTCACCAGCAGGTTCTGGCTGCCACCCAGCCACTGCACGGTGTTGCCGAAGATCGGGTTCAGCTGCACGTTCGGGATCTGCTTCACCTGCCCGGTGGCCGCATCACCCACCCACAGCTGCACGCTGGTATCGACTGCGTTCTGGAACGCGAAATGACTGCCATCGGCCGACCACAGCGCGCCGGTCGCGCAGCCCTGCGGCAGGTTGACCTTGGTCTCCTTGCCGCTGGCGATATCGACCAGGGTGAAGTCGGCCACGCAGGCCGGAATGCCGTAGCCACCGGGTGTGTCATGGCGGCTGCGGTTCTTCGGCTCCAGGCGCACGCCGGCCAGCTTCAGGTACGGCTGGGCGACACGGCTGATCGACGGGTAGGTCTGCGCGGTAGTCAGCAGCAGGCGCTGGCCGCCCGGGGCCACGTTCGGTGCCGGCGGCGGCGGCGCCTTCAGCACCTTGAGCAGGTGTTCCGGCGGCTTCGCGTAATCGGCAAGCGCCGGGCCAGCGGCCAGCAGGCCGACGGTGGCAACGGCAACAGCCGCTGCCAAAGAGGTTCGACGGATCAGCATCCTTATCCCCTGGAGTGTGAATGGGTACCCGGAATCGGGCATGGACCCGAATCTAGCACCGCAGGGGTTGTCGTGAATGGGCCGGAAGGGCTAGTGGCCGGATGGGGCAAAGTGCAGCTCCGGGAGGTGCCGGGGAACTGCCGGCACCTGCCAGGCATGGCCTGGCACTACTGCTGCGCGTGCAAGTCCCAGGTGGCCAGGTAGTCGGGGTCGACCACGATCATGCCACTGGTGTGCATGCGGTACTCCCCGGGCTCGGCTGGCTGGTACTGGTCCAGCATCGGCGGCAGATAGCGCTCGTGGCCATCATTCTCATCGGCCAGCACCACGCCCTCGTCAGCGCTGATGCGCAACACCGTGCCTGCGTACTGCTCCAGCCCCTTTACCTGGCCATCGCCGCCATAGCGGGTCACACCGACCAGCACCAGCTTGCCGATCATTTCCTCAACCTTGGCATCGTCCAGGGGCGGCAGCGTTCCATCGTATTCGTCGCTCATTGGTACACCTCCAAAGCCTGCAGGAACATCATGGAGATGGCGCTCTCCCGCACCTGGAATGCCAGCGGCAACACAGGGGCAATCTGGAGGCGCACATGCCTGGATCGCAGCACCGGCAGGACAGCGCCGGATCTGCGATGCGTGAAACGTGGCAGGTATTGCGGGTGGCGGCCATCCGTGCCGGCAAGGTGGCCGTATCAGACCGGGTTCAACACCACGCGGTGCAGAGCATGCGGGATGAAATGTGACAGCTGCGCAGTAGCGGCATGACAGCCTCCTGTTGAAGGTCACACCCAGGGTGGATGCTGCTTGGGAACCGATGCTGCCACCACAACGGGAAGGGCGGAGTGAAGACCACGCCTCAAGTGCGCTTAACCTCTGCTTCATCCGGCTGGCCCTAGGGTCAGCCTTCAATTGCAAGGAACGCACATGCCCCGGTACGCATTCATACGACCGTGGACGCTCGCACTTTCAGCGGCCACGCTCTGCGCCTGCGCACATGCCGCCGACCGCACGCCGACTTCTCAAGGAACCGACACCATGGCCCCCGCCGTATCCGACACCACTTCGCCCTCCCCGCTCAATGCCGAGCAGTTGCTGCTGCGCCTGCTGGACCTGATCAACGCAACGACGTCCACGCGCGAGCTGACCGTCGAACGCCTGTCCGCCGCAATGCAGGCACCGGCGCAGACCTTCGGCCCCGGGCACTTCGGCTATGGCGGCACGCTGACGCCGGAATGGGGCTATGGCCTGGAAGTGCAGCGGGCCGGCACTGCCGACGCGCGGCTGGACCTGAATTTCATCGACACCAGCAGCGATCGCAAGGCCTCGGCTGCAGCGATCTGCCGGGTCGACTTCAACCACTTCGCTTCGGCACTGGATGCCGCCGGATTCAAGCGCGAGACGGTGCGCGGCGAACACGGCCGGGTGATCTACGACCGCTTCGATCGACCGCAGCTGAGCATCAAGGTCGACACCATGCCCGAGAACCCCCACGCCCTCGGCGACGCCACGCATGCCTGCGTGCGTCTTGTCACCGTGCAGTAAGGGGAGCCATCAATGACGACCCTTTCCGCAGAAACGGAACGCCTGCTGGGCGAGTTCGCCGGCAAGACCGACGTCACCAGCGACCAGGTCGACAACCTGCGCAGCGTCATCGCGGGCTCGCCCGTGCTGGCAAAGCAGGTGGACGCAGCGATCGCGGCAGGCTATCTGGAACGCTTCGAACTGTTGCCCGCCACAAGCAATGCGGGTGGCACCTACGAGACCGGCACGAAATCCATCAACCTGCCCGCCAGCAGCTTGTCGACTCCGGCGGCGCCGGACAGGTTCGACGCGGCCGAGGTCACCTTTGTGCTCGGTCACGAGATCCAGCACGGCTTCAACGACGCCGATGTCGAGCGTGCCTACGTGCAATTCGATGCCGAGGTGGAGCAGATCGCAAGCCGTACCACCAGCCATGATTACACCGAGGCAATCGGCACCCTGCTCGCGGCCAACCGCCGCGATGAGGCCTCCTCGAACATCGCAGGCTGGAATGCGCTGGTCAGCCAGGTACGTGCCAACAACCCGGACGCTACCCTGCGCGACCTGTATGAAGCCAGCACCCGCTCGACAGACGTCATCCAGTCGCGACCCGGCCCGCCGATCACCTATGCACCGCACCCGGAGCTGACCCTCAATGCGGACCTGACCATCTCCCCCACCGCAGCCAACATCGAGGGAATGGCCAGGCACTATTACGACCAGGGCGTCAGCACCGGCCTGGGCCATCATGGGAATTCGGACTACCAGAATTTCTACGGCGTCCAGGCGATCGAACTGGTCAGCGGATACGAGGCCGCGAATCCAGCGCCCGACGGCGTCAGCCGGATGGAAGTGAACATGAAGAAGCTGGGCCTGGACGAGCGCCTGCTGGAGCAGAACGGGCTCAACCTCGGCGAGGGCTCGCCCCCGCGCCAGCCCTACTTCGATACCAGCACCTCGCCGTCGACGCTGCATTACTTCGACCATACCGAAGGTACGCATGCACATGTCCCCATCACCGCACAGCAGGCCTCCGCAGGTGATGCAATGGCGTTGCCGCTTGCGGAAGGCCGTGACCGTTCGCTGCACGAGCAGATCCGCGGCAAGGTAGCGGCGCTGGATGCTGCCAACGGACGCAGTTTCGATGCGTCCAGCGAGCGCCTGAGCGCCAGCCTGCTGGTGCTGGCCCGCGAAAACGGGCTGGACCGGGTCGACCATGTGGTGCTCAGCCGCCAGACCGATGGTGCGGGCGCGGCGCAGAACATCTTCGTGGTGAAGGGGCCGCTGGATGATCCGGCCTCGCTGCGCGCGTCATCGCCCACCGCCGAGGCCGCGCAACGCCCGGTGCAGGACAGCCTGGATATGCTTGGCGTGGTCAACCAGCGACAGGCCGATCAGGCCTCGCAGGAGCAGATCCGCACGCAGGTGCAGGAACAGCAGCGCGGTACGCTGGCTCACTGACGGTGAACGACATGGAGCCGCCGGGGCGCTCCCGGCGCTCCCTTGGCGGCACCCACGCTAGAATGCGCCCATGCGCACCGTACATGCCCTCCGCTACATCACTCCCTTGCGGGAAGGTGGCTCCCTTCCGGCCGTAGTCGAGACCGACGACGACGGCATGGCCGTGCTGAAGTTCCGCGGCGCCGGCCAGGGCCCGAAGGCGCTGATCGCCGAGCTGATCGCCGGCGAAATGGCGCGCACGCTGGGCCTGCCGATTCCAGAAATCCTGTTCGTGGAACTGGACCGCGAGTTCGCCCGCACCGAACCGGACCCGGAGATCCAGGAGCTGATCCGCGCCAGCGAGGGCCTGAACCTGGGCCTGGACTACCTGCCCGGCGCGATCAATTACGACCCGGCGGCGATGCCGGTGGATGCCGACCTGGCCTCGCGCATCGTCTGGTTCGATGCGTTTACCAGCAATGTCGATCGCACCACCCGCAACCCCAACCTGATGGTATGGCACCGCAAGCTGTACCTGATCGACCACGGTGCGGCCATGTACTTCCATCACGACTGGGCCAACGCCGGCGATGCCTGCGAAAAGCCGTTCGTGCTGATCCGCGACCATGTGCTGCTGTCGTTCGCCAGCCACATCGCCGAGGTGGATGCCGAGCTGGCCGCGCGCCTGACCGATACCGAGATCGAACGCATCGTCGGCCTGGTTCCAGACAGCTGGCTGGTCAACGAGCCGGCATTCGACAGTCCGCAGGCCTATCGCCAAGGCTACATCGACTATCTCAAGCATCGCCTGAAAGTGCGTGCGGTGTTCGTGCAGGAGGCCATCCGTGCCCACGCTGCACACGTATGACTACGCGGTCATCCGCGTCGTGCCGCGGGTGGAACGGGAGGAATTCATCAACGTCGGGGTGATCGTCTCCTGCCCCGGCGCGCGGCATCTGGAAGCCGCCATCGAGATCGATCCGGCGCGCCTGCAGGCCTTCGCGCCGGCGCTGGACCTGGACGCATTGCAGCCATGGCTGGATGCGATCGTGGCGATCTGCCGCGGTGACGCCACGGCCGGGCCAATCGCGCAGCTGCCCGCGCGCGCGCGCTTCCATTTCCTCACCGCCAAGCGCAGCTCCGTGGTGCAGATGTCGAGTACGCATGTCGGCCGCACGGCCGATCCGGCGGGCGTGGTGGAACACCTGATGACGAAGATGGTGCGGGTGCCGGAATGAACGGCATGCACCTCGGCTACAGCGGCACCCTGCGTGCGATGTAGTTGACCACGTTGCCGATCGCATCCGGATCGACATTGGCCAGGCCGACGATCACATAGCCCTGCGCGGGCAGCACCACGATGGCGCTGTTCGAGCCGGGCGCACCGCCTTCGTGGCCGTACTGGTGCTCCCTGCCCTCGCCCTGCACTACGAAGCCAAAGCCATACCAGCCCTTGTGGTTCTGCGCCGAGGTAGCCTGCTGCAACAGCTTGGGCGACACCAGCTTGCCAGTACGCAGCGCCTCGGCGAACTTCACCATGTCGCCCACCGTACTGTAGCCACCACCGGCCGACATGCCGCGCCATGGCAATGTGCGGGTTTCACGTACCCACTGCCCGTCCACACGCGTATAGGCGACGGCACGATGGGGAACGGTCACCGACTCGGGCTCGAAACCGGTCGCGACCATGCCCGCCGGGCGCAGAATCCGTGCCTCGACGTAGTCGTAGTAGCTCTGCCCGGAAACCGCCTCGATGATGCGCCCCAGCACGATGAATCCGTAATTGGAGTAGCTGTCCTGGCTGCCCGGCGTGAACTGCGGTGCATCCTTGGCAAAGCGCTGTACATAGTCATCCAGCGTCTTCAACGACGCGGAATACTGTTCGAAATCATCGCCGAAGAAATCGCCCAGGCCACTGGTATGTGACAGCAGATGGCGTACGGTCACGCTGTTGGCGACCGCCATGTTCGGATAGTCCGGCAGGTACTTGCCTATCGTGTCATCAAGGCTGAGCTTGCCGTCCTGCACCAGCTGCAGGATGGCCACTGCGGTGAACATCTTGTTGGAGGACGCAAGGCGGTACTGTGTATCCACGTCCACTGGAATGCCAGCGGTGCGATCGGCATCGCCACCGCGCCAGTCCAGCAGCACCTTACCGTTCCGCGCCACCTGCAATGCACCCGACAGCGCGTCCTGTGCCCGCAGCGCCTCCAGTTTTGCTGCGGCATCAGCCATCAGCGCAGGCAAAGCAACCCGTTCCGGCTTGTACCTGTCCGGCGTTTCAGTGCCCTCGATCTGGAACTGCTTCAGGCGCGACGGATTGGCCGGGTCCATGACGGCCGTCACCCACATCGCACGTTCGTTCAGCTGGCCCATTACCAGCAGCTTCGCTTGACCGGGCGCGCGCTCGATTGTTTCCAGTACGCGCAGCGGGCCGGTACTCTCGCGGAACTCGAGATAGTCCTTGGGCGTGCTGCCCTCCTGCTTCGCATATCTGTCGGCAAATGCCTGCAACCCCTCGAGGCTGCCTGCATTGAACGCCGCAAGCCAGTCATCGATGGCATCCTGCGCACGTGGATGTTCGCCCTCGGAAGGTGCTGCGCCAGCTGCCGGAAACGCCGATGTGGCAACCAGGACCAAACAGGCCAGCGCATTGCAGAGAAACAGGCGTCCAACAGCCTTCATGGCAATTCCTTTGCGGGTATCCCTGGGCGCATCCTAGACGATGGATCGGCCCGCCGCATCCACGCTAGGGACGCAGCCGCACCACCTCGACGGTGACGTTGAATGCCTCGATGCGATGCCATTCGCCGCGTTCGTACGGCAGCGATTCCACGCCCATGCCGATCTGATACCTCACCGCATCCGGGCCTTCGCGCCAGTAATAGGGTGCGCCGTTGCTCCAACCACAACAGACGTAGCGCAACGCAGGCAGGCCGAATGCCGTGTGCAGATAGGCTTCGACCTGCGCCGCCTGGGCACCTGAAACACGATAGTGGGCCTCCATCGGCTTGATGTAGGACGCGTCATCCTGGCTGCAGCCTACATACTGCAGTTCCGGAGGCTTCCGGCCCATCGCCTGCAGGAAATCCTGGCATTCAGTATCAGGTCGCGCCAGGCCATCCGCGCGCCCTTGCACCTCCCACTCGGCCAACGCTTGCGCAGGCGTCTGTTGCGCAAGCACGCTGGCGCTGGAAAAGGACGCCAGCAGCAGGACGCGAGCGGCATGCTGCGGCAACGGGAGAGACATCACGGGGCGAGTCCTTCGCATGGGAACACGGGAATGCTGATCGATGCCACGCTATCGCCTTGCCATCGTCTGCTCTGTGAAACGCGCCACGCAGAAGTCCAGGAAGCTGCGCAGCTTGGGCGTCAGCTGGCGGTCGCGCGGATACACCAGGTTGATCCACGTCGATACCGGCACATGGTCCGGCAGCACTTCCACCAGTTCACCACGCGCCAGCGCAGCGGCAAGCATTTCGTAGGGCTGCAGGATCAACCCCAGGCCACCCACGGCCGCTGTCAGCAGCGGCTCGGCCTGGTTGACCATGAAGCGACTGGACACCGGCACGGCCAGCACGCTGCCATCGGCATCGCGGAAACTCCAGCGCGTGCGGATGATCGAATGCGCGAAGCCCAGGCACTCGTGCCGGCTCAGGTCATTGGGATGGGTAATGGCCGGGCGCGAAGCCAGGTAGCCTGGCGACGCACACAGGACCAGCGGATACGGCCCCAGCCGCCGTGCCACCAGCCCGCTGTCGGCCAGGTCACCGGTACGGAACACCAGGTCGTAGCCGTCTTCGACGATGTCCACCAGGCTGTTGGACAGGTTCAGATCGACCTGCACGTCCGGGTACTGCTGCATGTAGGCCACCACCGCCGGACCGAGCGCGTGCACGCCGAAGGTGACCGGCGCGCTGATGCGCAGGCGTCCCATCGGCCGTCCACGCGCCACTTCCGCCAATTGCTCGGCGCCCTCCACTTCCTCCAGGATCACCCGCGCCCGCGCCAGATAGGCCTGGCCGAAGTCGGTCAGGCTCTGCTTGCGCGTGGTGCGGTTGAGCAGGCGTACGCCGAGGTGCTGCTCCAGCGCCTGGATGTGCTTGCCGACCAGCTGCGGCGACAGATCCAGTGCCTCGGCAGCGGCGGCGAAGGAGCCGACCTCGGCCACCTTGGCGAAGGTCCGCAGGGGAACGATCAGGTCCATTGCAAACAATTGTTTTTCAATGAAACGCCAGATTACCCCTTATTCTGGTTGCAGACTACGCGCACAGTAGCGCTCACCCTTCCGCCGGCGCCCTCGTCGGCCCTTCCTCGGAGTCCCCCATGAGCCAGGTTGTCCGCATCCACGAATATGGCACCGCCGATGTGCTGCGCATCGACGATATCGACGTTCCCGCCCCCGCCGCCGACGAAGTCCAGATCCGGGTGAGGGCGATCGGCCTGAACCGCGCCGAGGTGATGTTCCGCAACGGCGCCTATCTGCAGGAAGCGCAATTCCCCAGCCGGCTGGGCTATGAAGCGGCGGGCGTTGTCGAAGCGGTCGGCAGTGCGGTGAGCGGCTTCACTGCTGGCGATGCGGTCAGCGTGATACCGCCGCTGGACATCGCGCGCTGGGGCACCTATGGCGAGCTGGCCAACGTGCCGGCACGACTGGTGGTCAAGCACCCGCAGGCGTTGGACTTTGAAACGGCGGCCGCGGTGTGGATGCAGTACGTCACCGCCTGGGGCGCGCTGCTGGAACAGGCTCATCTGGCCGCCGGGGATTTCGTCATCATCACCGCCGCCAGCAGCAGCGTCGGCCTGGCCGCCATCCAGATCGCCAATGCAGTAGGCGCCACGCCGATCGCGGTCACCCGTGGCCCGGGCAAGCGCCAGGCCCTGCTCGATGCCGGTGCCGCCCACGTCATCGCCACCCAGGAGCAGGATCTGGTGACCGAAGTGGCGCGCATCACCGGCGGTGCCGGTGCCCGTGTGGTGTTCGATCCGATCGGTGGCCCGCAGTTCGTGCCGCTGACCGAAGCGATGGCCCGTGGCGGCATCCTGCTGGAATACGGCGCGCTGAGCAGCGAACCCACGCCGTTCCCGTTGTTCAACGTGCTGGGCAAGTCGCTGACGCTGAAGGGCTATCTGTACTCGGAAATCGTCTCCGACGATGCCGCGCTGGCGCGTGCCAAGGCCTTCATTGTCGACGGACTGGACAAGGGCACGCTCGCACCGAAGATTGCCAAGGTATTCCCGTTTGCGCAGATCCAGGAGGCACACCGTTACCTGGAATCAAACGAGCAGATCGGCAAGGTGGTGGTGACGGTGTAATCCAGTGTCGTGCAATGGGGTCGGCCCGCCGCCCCCATTGCGGTTACCTCGGCAACGCAAACGCCATCACGTAATCGCCGTTCGGGGTTTCCATGAAATGGTGGCCGCCAGCCATGATCACCACGTACTGGCGCCCGCCCTGCTCGTACACCATCGGATTGGCCTGGCCGCCCGCGGGCAGCTTGGCATGCCACAGTTCCTTGCCGGTCTTCAGATCGATGGCACGCAGCAGGTCATCGGTGGCGGCAGCGATGAAGATCAGGCCGCTGGCGGTGACTACCGAACCGCCATTGTTCGGCGTGCCGATCTCGATCGGCAGGCCGGAGCGGATGCCGAACGGTCCGTTGCCGCGCGCACTGCCGAATGGACGGTCCCACAGCAGCTTGCCGGTACGCAGGTCGATGGCACGGATACCGCCATAGGGCGGCTGCTTGCACAGCAGGCCGGTGAACGGCAGCCGCCAACCAGCGTTGACCTGGATGCCGTACGGCGTGCCCACCTGCGGGTCGCCCGCGCCTTCTGCACCGCCCTTGTCGAACCGGATCTTCTCGCGCGGCAGCCAGCCCAGCCGGTCGGCCTCGGCGCGTGGCACCAGCCGGTTGTAGTTGGGCATGTCGTTGTAGTTGACCACGATCACGCCGCGGCGTGTATCGATGGACACGCTGCCCCAGTCCGAGCCGCCGTTGTAGCCGGGGTACTCGATGGAATGGCGCTCGCTGCTCGGCGGCGTGTAGAAACCTTCGTAGTACGCCTTGCGGAACTGGATGCGGCAGACCAGCTGGTCGATCGGGGTGATGCCCCACATGTCACGCTCGCTCAGGTCATGTTCGCGACGCAGCGTGTGGTACAGCGAAAACAGCTGGGTGGGTGAACGCTGCTCGGGTTCGACGCCGCCGACCGGCACCCTGCGCTCTTCGGCGGCGGTCAGCAGCTGGCCGTTGCGGCGATCGAGGATGTACATGTCACCCTGCTTGGTCGGCAGCAGGATCGCCGGCACCTTGCCCGCCGCCGTCGGGTAGTCGATCAGGCTGGCCTGCGAACCCAGGTCGTAGTCCCACACATCCTTGCGCACTGCCTGGAAATGCCAGACCGGCTTGCCGGTGGCCACGTCGATCGCCACCAGCGAGGTTGCATAGCGGTTCTGGTTCTCCGTGCGCGAGCCACTCCAGTAGTCGCCCGCGGAATTGCCCAGCGGCAGGTAGACCAGGCCCAGTGCTTCATCACCGGTGGCGGTGGTCCACATGTTGGGCGTGCCGCGCGTATAGGTCTGCTCGCGCGGCGGCAGGCCGCTGCGCTCGGGCTGGTCCATGTCCCATGCCCAGCGCAGCTTGCCGGTGATGGCATCGTAGGCCTGGATCACGCCCGAGGGCGCATCGCGGCGCTGCCCGTCCAGCACCTGATGACCGGTCACGATCACGCCGCGCACGATGGCCGGCGGCGAGTTGATCGACACGTAACCCGGTGGCACCTCGCCCATGCCCAGGGTGATGTCGACCTGGCCGTTGTTGCCGAAGTTCGCGCAGGGACGGCCGCTGTCCGCGTCCACCGCGATGATGCGACCGTCCAGCGTGCCTTCGATGATGCGCGCCCAGCACGCCGGACGACTGCCCGGTGCAGCGCTGCGGGTGACGCTGGGAGGCGGTTCCGGCAGCGCCAGATCAGCGGCGACATCGGCCAATGCCGCGTCGGCAATAGTCGGCGTGCTGGGCTGCTCGTAATAGCTCACACCACGACAGGCAGCGGTATAGGGAATCGAAGCATCCTTCACCTTTGGATCGAAACGCCACAGTTCCTTGCCGCTGGCAGCATCAAGCGCGATCAGGCGGTTGCGCGCGGTGCACAGGTACAGGCGATCGCCGATCTTCAGCGGCGTCGTTTCCGCGCCCCAGCGCTTCTTCGGCATATCGCCGGTACGGAACTGCCAGGCCGGCTGCAGCGTGGCCACATTGGCCGGGGTGATCTGCTGCAACGGCGAATAGCGGGTGCCCGCATTGCTGCGGCCCCACGCCGGCCAGTCGCCCTCGGCGGGCTGGTCAGCCGGCTGCAGGCCCGTGGTATCGCGCGTAGGTTCCAGTCCGGCGCTGACCGCGCCTTCCGGGAACGGCAGGTGCCCGTCCACTTCACCATGCGGCGCGAACGCAAGGCCGAACGCGGCGACGAACACCAGCATCAGCAGGCCAGCCACACTACGCGAGAGGCGCTTGGACACCGGTTCGCGCAGGGTTGGTGCCAGCAGCGCCACCACGATGCCCAGGGCCGTAACGAGGCCCAGGCGCGGCACCCAACGCCAGTAGTCGCTGCCCGACTCCCACCAGGTCCACAGCAGTGTGCCGATAAACACCAGCGCGTACAGCAGCGCGCCGCCGCGACGGTTGCCGAACAGCAGGAGGCCGCTGGCCAACAGGCCGAGCCCAGCGATGGCGTAGTACGCCGAGCCTCCCAGGCTGAGCAGCCACGCACCGAGCCCGCCGATGACCAGGCCGAGCACGACCAGCAGCAGCGACAGCACGGTGACAAGGGGATGCCGGGAGGCACGGACGGGAACAGGAGCGGACTGCGGCGTGGCGGACATCGTCGATCTCCGGGGGCAGCATGCGCCGTTATCCCACCGCCTGCGTGAAGCGCGCGCGTATGTGTGGCGTCCGGATACGACGACGCCGGCACAGGGCCGGCGTCGTCGGGTACCTCAGGCTCGCGGCAGGATCACTCCTGCGCGGCGTCCTCGCTGCTGGCCGCAGCCGGGGCGCCGTCGGTCGTGGCCGGGGCGGCAGCCGCCACCTCATCCTCGTCCTCGTCGATCGAGGCATCCATGCGCTCCACCGCCTGCAGCTTCTCGTCCTTGGACAGGCGGATCAGGGTGACGCCCTGGGTGTTGCGGCCGACGCGGCTGATTTCCGAGCCACGCGTACGCACCAGGGTGCCGCCATCGGAGATCAGCAGGACTTCGTCGCTGGAGCCCATCAGCACCGCGGCGACCAGCTTGCCGTTGCGTTCGGTGGTCTGGATGCCGATCACCCCCTGCGTACCACGGCCCTTGCGCGGGTAGTCCGGCAGCGGGGTGCGCTTGCCATAGCCGTTTTCGGTGGCGGTGAGGATGTACTGCACGCTGGCGTCGTCGGCGCCGTCGATCACCGCATCGCCATTGGCGGCGGCTTCTTCGACACCGTTGTCGTCCTCGTTCTCGTCCTCGATGCCACCGGCACTTTCGGCCACGATCAGGCTGACCACTTCCTCGCCGGCCGGCATCTTGATGCCACGCACGCCGGTCGCGGTACGGCCCATCGAGCGGACCTTGTCCTCGCCGAAGCGCACGGTCTTGCCGTTGGAGGCGAACAGCAGGATGTCGCGCTCACCGTCGGTCAGGCCGACGCCAACCAGCGCATCGCCCTCGTCCAGGTTGATCGCGATCTTGCCGCGCGCCAGACGGAAGGCGAATTCGCCCAGCGGGGTCTTCTTGACCGTACCGTTCTTCGTGGCGAAGAACACGAACTGGCCATCGGCGTACTCGCGCACCGGCAGCACGGCCTGCACGCGTTCGCCCGGTTCCAGCGGGATCCAGTTGATGATCGGACGGCCGCGGGCGTTGGAACCGGCTTCGGGCAACTGGTAGACCGGCAGCCAGAACACCTTGCCCGAACTGGTGAAGGTCAGCAGCGTGTCGTGCGTGTTGACCAGCCACAGCTGTTCGATGAAATCCTCTTCCTTGGTGGACGCTGCACTGCGGCCACGACCACCACGGCGCTGGGCGCGGTACACGCTCACCGGCTGGCGCTTCACGTAACCGGCATGCGACACGGTGACCACCACGTCTTCCGGCGCGATCAGGTCGAGGATGTCCAGGTCTTCTTCGCTGTGGCGGATTTCGGTACGACGTTCGTCGCCGAACTCGGCCCTGACACTGATCAGCTCTTCACGGATCACCTGCAGCAGGCGATCGGGATCTTCCAGGATGTGGATCAGCCCGGCGATCACTTCCAGCAGCTGCTTGTATTCCTCGGTCAGGCGGTCCTGCTCCAGCCCGGTCAGGCGGTGCAGGCGCATTTCCAGGATCTGGGTGGCCTGGATCTCGGTCAGCTGGTAGCCGCCCTCGATCAGGCCCACGCCCTTGGGCAGGTCATCCGGACGCGACGCTTCGGCACCGGCGGCGCCCAGCATCGAACCAACCAGGCCCGGCTCCCACAGGCGCGCGAGCATGCGCTCGCGGGCTTCGGCGGGGTTCGGCGAGGTCTTGATCAGTTCGATCATCTCGTCGATGTTGGCCAGCGCGACGGTCAGGCCTTCCAGCACGTGGGCACGGGCACGCGCCTTGCGCAGCTCGAACACCGTGCGACGGGTGACCACTTCGCGGCGGTGGCGGACGAACGCTTCCAGCATCTGCTTGAGGTTCATCAACTGCGGGCGGCCATCGACCAGCGCCACCATGTTGATGCCGAACACCGATTCCATCTGCGTCTGCTGGTACAGGTTGTTCAGCACAACCTCGGCAGATTCACCGCGCTTGACCTCGATGTAGATGCGCATGCCGTCCTTGTCGGACTCATCGCGCAGCTCGCTGATGCCTTCAATCTTCTTTTCCTTGACCAGCTCGGCGATCTTCTCGATCAGACGCGCCTTGTTCACCTGGTAAGGAATTTCGGTGACGATGATCGATTCGCGGCCGTTGTCGGCCACTTCGATATCGGCCTTGGCACGGATGCGCACACGGCCGCGGCCGGTGCGATAGCCGGCGACGATGCCGGCGGTGCCATTGATGATGCCGGCAGTCGGGAAATCCGGGCCCGGGATGTACTCCATCAGGCCGTCGACATCGATTTCCGGATTGTCGATCAGCGCAATGCAGGCGTTGATCGACTCGGTCAGGTTGTGCGGCGGGATGTTGGTCGCCATGCCCACCGCGATACCGGCCGAACCATTGACCAGCAGGTTCGGGAACCGGGTCGGCATGACCGTCGGCTCCAGTTCCTTTTCGTCGTAGTTGGGCTGGAAATCGACGGTTTCCTTGTCGATGTCCGCCATCAGCTCATGCGCCAGGCGCGACATGCGCGCCTCGGTGTATCGCATCGCCGCAGCAGAGTCACCGTCGACCGAACCGAAGTTACCCTGGCCATCGACCAGCATGTAGCGCAGCGAGAACGGCTGTGCCAAGCGCACCAGCGTGTCGTACACCGACTGATCGCCATGCGGGTGGTACTTACCGATGACGTCACCGACGATACGCGCCGACTTGAAGTAGGGCTTGTTGCTGTGCGCGTTCAACTCGTTCATCGCGAACAGCACGCGGCGATGCACCGGCTTGAGGCCGTCGCGCGCATCCGGGAGCGCACGGCCCACGATCACGCTCATGGCGTAATCGAGGTAGCTCTTGCGCATCTCGTCTTCCAGGTTGACCTGGATGATTTCCTTGGCGGTTTCTGCCATTCGGGTTCCGTTGTCTGGTAGCGGTCCAGTCCGGCGCAGCCCTCTGCGGGAGGGGGTCGCGCCGGAACCTCGATTCAACCTGTGGATACTACCACAACAGGCCGTTTTCCGCCTGCCTTTACGGGGATTTTACCGGCACAAATCAGGAACTTAGGGCCCCATACCGCCCCTGTAGAGCCGAGCCCATGCTCGGCTGCGGCGGATTCGCTGGCTGAGCCGAGCGTGGGCTCGGCTCTACAGACATCCGCGACCCTGCCCGCCTCAGCCGCCGAAGGCGGCGCGCATGTTGTCGGCGGTCGGGTTCAGGATCACCCCGCGCTCGGTCACGATGGCGTCGATAAGTTCACCCGGGGTCACGTCGAACACCGGGTTCCAGGCGGCAATGCCTTCGGCCACGGTGCGGGTCCCGCCCACGCCATACAGCTCGCCCGGGTCGCGCTGCTCGATCTCGATCTGGCTGCCGTCCACGGTTTCCATGTCCACGGTCGAGGACGGCGCCACCACCATGAACTTGACCCCGTGATGGCGGGCAGCGATGGCCAGCTGATAGGTGCCGATCTTGTTGGCGGTATCACCATTGGCGCAGATGCGGTCCGCACCCACGATCACCCACTGCACCGCACCGGTCTTCATCAGGTGCGAGGCGGCCGAATCGGCAATCAGGGTGGCGTCGATGCCATCCTGCTGCAGCTCCCACACCGTCAGGCGCGCGCCCTGCAGCCACGGCCGGGTCTCGCCGGCGAACACGCGGGCAATGCGGTGCTGGGCCATGCCGGCACGGATCACGCCCAACGCGGTACCGAAGCCGGCGGTGGCCAGCGAGCCGGTGTTGCAATGGGTCAGCACGCCGCTACCGGCCTCGATCAGGCCCGCGCCCAGCGCGCCCATGTGGCGGTTGGCCGCCAGGTCTTCCTCGGCGATGGCCTGCGCCTCCGCTTCCAGCAGAGCCTTCCAGTCGGCACCGGCGGCATTCAGGCAACGGCGCATGCGCGCCAGCGCCCAGGCCAGGTTGACGGCGGTCGGGCGCGACGCGTTCAGGCGCTGCAGCGCCGGCTCCAGCTGCTGCAGCGCATGCGCGCCATCAGCGGCCTGCACGTCACGTGCGGCCAGCACCACGCCCCAGGCCGCGGCAATGCCGATGGCCGGCGCGCCACGCACGGTCAGCGCGTGGATGGCGGCGGCAACCTCGTCAATGTCATGGCAGACCACGTGCTCGACCACGAACGGCAGCTTGCGCTGGTCCAGCAGTTGCAGGGCATCGCCGGTCCAGAGGATCGGGCGGATATGGTCGTAACGGGCGTAGTCGATGTCGGAGGCAGTGTTCATGGCCCCATTGTAGGGCCACGCCCCGCGTGGTTGGAGCCTGCCCCGGCTCAATTCACCGAGAATTCGGCGCGGCAGCCGCCGTCCACCCAGATCCCGTTGCGGTTCCAGCCCCAGGTGTTGCCTTCCTCGCACGGGGTGCTGGACAACTGTTCGGTGACGACGGCGCCAACCGAAATACTCGCGCCACAGAAGCGCCGCTTCTTCGACTTCGACTCGCAGGTCAGGCGGCGTGGCACGTCGACAAAACGGCCGTCCTCGTCAGCCACTTCGAAATCGCCCTGGCAACCACGGCTGGTCCAGACTTCATTGCGCTTGTAGCCCCAACCCTGCCCTTCGCGGCACGGCAGCACCGAGAGCTGGCGCAGCAGGCGCACCGGCGCCCCGTCCAGGCGCACCGGGCAACTCTGCGGGCGGCCATTGGATTCGCAGCGCACCACACGGCGGACCAGGCGCTTGCCTTCCGTTGCCGCAGGCGCTGCACCTTGCGCTCGACGCGCACGGAACTCGGCCCGGCAGCCCAGGGTGACCCACACGCCACTGCGGTCGGTGCCCCACTCGCTGCCACGGATGCAGCTGTTGCTGGACAGCTGGCGCACAAGGTCGATGCCATTGCTGACGTCGATATCGCAATGCACCCAGCCCATGTCGCGCGATTCGCAGGTCACCACTTCGCCGTCATAGCCCGCCTGCTGGGCCGACGCCGATGACGGCAGCCAGGCACCCCAGAGCGCGATGGAGTACACCGGTGCAGCGACAACCGCAAACCACTTGACCAAAGCCTTCCCCAGCAGGAATGGATGAACTGCGTGCCAGTGTCCGGCATCTGCCGTGATAAGAGCATCATCCTGCTTACCGAAGCAAGCGCAGAAACGCGGAATTCCGTTCAGTCTTCGATGTTCAGGAACGTGCGCACCGCACTCACGCGTGGGCGAAGTCGTAGGCCAGCACATCGGCGATACGCGGCGTGCGGTTCATCGCCATCAGCAACCGATCGACACCCACCGCCACGCCGGCGCAGGCAGGCATCGAGGGCAATGCGGCCAGCAATGCTTCGTCCAGTACCGGCTGCACCTGGCCGCGCTCGTGGCGTCGCTGCAGGTCGCGCTGGAATCGCACACGCTGTTCGTGGGCGTCGTTCAGTTCGTGATAGCCGTTGGCCAGTTCCACTGCACCCAGGTACAGCTCGAAACGCTCCGCCAGCGGCGGCGCGCCGGCACGGATGCGTGCCAGTGCCGCCTGGCTGGCGGGCCAGTCATGGACCACGGTCATCACTGTGTCATCGAAGTGCGGCTGGATGCGATGGGTCATCAACAGGTCCAGCCAGTCATCGCGGGTCAGCCCGACCGGATCGATGTGCACCTCGCCCAGCGCGGCACGCAGCGCGGCCTCATCAGCATCGAACGGATCCACGCCCACATGTTGCTGGAACAGCTCGCGGTAGCTGAGCACACGCAGCGTCGCACTGCGCCCGACCAGGGCCAGCGCCTGGCCAACCAGCTCGGCGGTTTCCTGCACCAGGCGATGGTGGTCCCAACCGACCCGGTACCACTCCAGCATGGTGAACTCCGGATTGTGGCGGCCGCCCGCCTCGCCATTGCGGAACACCCGGCCCAGTTCGTAACAGTCACCCACACCCGCCGCCAGCAGGCGCTTGAGCGGATACTCCGGCGAGGTGCGCAGCCAGCGGCGGCGTCCGCCGGCATCGACATGGCCGGTGAAATCGGTATGGAAGCTGTCGATGTTCGGCTCGGTGTTGCCGGCCACCGACAGGATCGGCGTCTCCACCTCCAGCACATCGCGCTCGGCGAAGAAGCGGCGCACCAGCGCATTGAGCGCGGCGCGCTGCTGCAGCACGCGCAGCAGGGCCTCGCTCACAGGATGCCCTCCGGGCGCGGGTGATCCAGCGGCAGGGTCAGCAGATCGCGGGTGTCATCGATGTAGCCGCTGGCCAGGTACAGGCGCCGGGCCAGTTCGTTGTGGTGGTTCACTTCCAGGCGCAGGCGGCTGACGCCACGCCCGCGAGCGCGCTGTTCGCAGATGGCCAGCGCCTGCTTGCCGCGGCCACGACCGCGCGCGCGATGGCTCAGGTACAGCTCGTCCAGCAGCATGAAGTGGCCGCCCTGCTCCAGGCTGAAGCCCATCGCGATCACTGCGTAGCCGACCACCTCGCCCGCCTCGTCCAGCCACAGCAGCACTTCGCCATTGCGCGGGTCAGCCAGCAGCGCATCCACACCGCGACGCACGCGCGCGTCATCGAAGTCGATCCTGTCTTCGGCGTAGAACTCGCGCATCAACGCGATCAACTGCTCCTCGTCAGCTCGGGTGGCCAGGCGGAAATCCAGCGGGGCGGTCTGCATCGGTGTTCCTTTGTCTTTCATGCCGGGCGCGAGGCCCCGGCGGGGTCATCATTCGTGTTCGGCAAGGTAGGCCAGCAGGCGGTCTTCGTCCCACACCGGCACGCCCAGCGATTGCGCCTTGTCCAGCTTGGAACCGGCTTCGGTACCGGCCACCACGAAGCTGGTCTTCTTCGACACGCTGCCTGAGACCTTCGCGCCGAGGGCCTCCAGGCGCTCCTTGGCGGCATCGCGGGTAAGCTGGGCCAGGGTGCCGGTCAGCACCACGGTCTGCCCGTCCAATGGGCCGGCCACAATCTCGGCCAGCGCCGGCGCCTTGGCCAGGATCTGCTGCATCGCCTTCTCGGCCGCCAGCAGCATCGCGCCATGGCCTTCGGCATCCAGCCACGCGGCCAGGCCACGCGCGGTATCGTCGGGCAGGCCAGCGTTGACGAACTGGCCATGCTCGGCGTCGAGCACCGCCTGCGCACCGGGAAGCGCGGCCACCAGCTTTTCCGCACGCAGGCGCGTGATGCCGGGAATTTCCGACTCGACCAGCAGCTGCGCCAGATCCAGACCCTCGCGCAGCTTGGCGCTGGGCGCATGCACGTCGCTGATGCGCACCTGGCCAACCAGCAACAGGTCATCGATGGCCTGCTGGTTGCCCTGCTGCTCGAAGAAATGGCCGAGCGAGCGCGCCACTTCGCCACCGATGTCCGGCACACGCTTGAACAACGGCCACGGCAGATGGCGGATCAGCTCCAGGTCACCAAACCACTGCGCCAGCGCCTTGGCCGTGCTTTCGCCCACATGCTCGATGCCGAGCGCGAACAGTAGGCGCTCCAGCGTGGCAGCACGGCTGGCGTCGATCGCCGCGATCAGGTTGTCGGCCCACTTGGTGGCGATCTTCTTCGTGTTCCATTCGAAGCTGGCCGGCTGCACCAGCGCCTGCGCGCGCCAGCCCGGATCGTTGCCATCCAGCTTGAGCACCGCATTGAGCACCGCACCACTGCCCTCGGCGGGCAGATGCAGCTTCAGCGCAGCGGCCAGTGCTGACGGATCCTCGGCGTCCAGTACCAGTTTCAGGTGCAGCAGCTGGTCACGGTTGAGCCGGTACAGGTCGGCCACGCTCTTGACGATGCCGGCGTCGACCAGGGTTTCGATGTACTTGTCACCCAGGCCATCGATGTCCATCGCGCGACGCGAGGCGAAATGGGCAATGGCCTCCTTGCGCTGCGCAGGGCAGGACAGCTCACCCGAACAGCGCCACGCGGCGGCACCTTCCTCGCGCACGATTTCCGAGCCGCACACCGGGCAGCGCGTCGGCATCTGCCACGGCGTAGTGCCCTGCGGGCGGCGGTCGAGAATGACGCTGACCACTTCCGGAATCACATCGCCGGCGCGGCGCACGATCACGCTGTCGCCCACCCGCACATCCAGGCGTGCGATCTGGTCGGCGTTGTGCAGCGTGGCGTTGGACACGATCACGCCGGCCACCGCCACCGGCGCCAGGCGCGCGACCGGGGTGGCGGCACCGGTGCGGCCGATCTGGATCTCGATCGCCTCCACCGTGGTGCTCTGTTCCTGCGCCGGGAACTTGTGCGCGATGGCCCAGCGCGGCGCGCGCGAAACGAAGCCCATCGCCTGCTGGCCCGCACGGTCATCGAGCTTGTAGACCACGCCATCGATATCGAACGGCAGGCCATCACGGCGCTCACCGATGTCGCGGTAGTAGCCGAGCAGGCCGTCGGTGCCTTCCACCACCTTGCACAGCTCACTGACCGGAAAGCCCCAGGTACCGAGCTGGGCCAGGGTGCCAGAATGGGTGTCCGGCAGTTCACCGCCCTGCACTTCGCCGGTGCCGTAGGCGAAGAAACTCAGCCTGCGCTGCGCACTGATCTTCGGATCGAGCTGGCGCAGCGAGCCGGCCGCGGCGTTGCGCGGATTGGCCAGCACCTTGCCACCGTGCTGGCGGGCACGTTCGTTGTAGGCCTCGAAATCGGCACGCGCCATGTAGACCTCGCCGCGTACCTCCAGCACATCCGGCCAGTCCTTGCCGTGCAGCCGCTTGGGAATGTCACCGATCTCGCGCAGGTTGGCGGTCACGTCCTCGCCGGTACTGCCATCGCCACGGGTCGCGCCGAGCACGAAATGACCCTCCTCGTAGCGCAGGCTGATTGCCAGGCCGTCCATCTTCGGCTCGGCCGAGAACCGCAGGCTGCGACGACCCAGGCGCTCATCGATGCGGCGCACGAAATCGGCCACTTCTTCATCGCTGAAGGCATTGGACAGCGACAACATCGGTACCGCGTGGCGCACTTCCGGGAAACGGCCGGAGGGCCGCGCACCGACCTGCTGGGTCGGGCTGTCGGCACGGGCCAGTTCCGGGTGCTCGCGCTCCAGCGCTTCCAGCTCGCGCACCATCCGGTCGTAGTCGACGTCAGGGATCTCCGGCGCGTCCAGCTCGTGGTAGGCGCGGTTGGCCTGGGCGATCTGCCGGCGGAGGTCTTCGGCGCGTTCGGCGGGGCTGGGGCTCATCGGGATCCGGTGGTTCTGGGATGGCCGGGGATTCTACCGCGCCCGGCCGTCAGGCCCGGTAACGGCCCCGCCTTTGTAGCGTTGAGCTTGCTCGACTGGCGCTCCCTCGCTCCGGCAGGTGCCACCCGTCTCCCTCGTTCCGGTAGGTCCCAACCGTCTCCCTCGTTCCGGTAGGTGCCAACCGTCTCCCTCGTTCCGGTAGGTGCCAACCTTGGTTGGCACGTCTGTAGTCGAGCACGGCTCGACGCTACAAATGCAGCTTGCCGCCCACCCTCACCGGCGCTAGCGTGCGACGGTCTGCCCTTCGGAATCCTGCCCGTGCCCCTGCCCGCTTCCCGTCGACGCTTCCTGCAACTGGCCGGTGCTGGCCTCACCGTGGCCGGCAGCGGACTGCCGCGGCTCGGCCATGCCCAACCCGCGACAGCCGCCGCCCCCGCCCCCGCCGAAGGTGCGGTGCTGCTGAATTTCAACGAATGCCCCTACGGCCCCTCGCCCGCTGCCCAGCAGGCCGCGCGCGACAGCATCGCCGGTTGCGGCCGCTACCGTTTCGCACTGGCCGGACAGGTGCGCGACGCCTTCATCGAACAGGCGCGTATTCCCGCCGATCACGTGCGACTCTATCCGGGTTCCAGCGAACCGCTGAACCGTGCCGCCGTGCTATGGACCGGCCCGCAGGCAGGACTGGTGGTGGCAGACCCGACCTTCGAGACGCTGGGCGAGGTCGCCGCCGCACACAGTGCGGACGTGCAGAAAGTGCCGCTGCGCGACGACGGCGCACATGACCTGCGTGCAATGGTCGCCGCCGCGCATGCACGGCCGACCGGGCTGCTGTATGTGTGCAACCCGAACAACCCGACCGGCTCGATCAGCCCACCGGATGAGCTTGCCTGGCTGCTGGCCCACAAGCCCGCCTCCACCCGCGTGCTGCTGGACGAGGCCTACCTGCAGTACAGCGAGCAGCCGAGCCTGATCGCGCAGGTGGCGCAGCGCGATGACCTGATCGTGTTGCGCACGTTCTCCAAGCTTTATGGCATGGCCGGCCTGCGCCTGGGCGTGGCGGCCGCGCATCCCGACCGCCTGCGCGAACTGGCCAGCCTGGGCGACAACCCGCTGCCCGTGCCGGCACTGGCCGCTGCACTGGCCAGCCTGCGCGACCCGCAGCTGATCCCACAGCGGCGCCAGCAGAATGCCAAGGTCCGGCAGGCCACCATCGCGTGGCTGGGCAAGCGTGGTTTCAGCTGCGTGCCGTCGGAAGCGAACTGCTTCGTGGTGGATGTGCAGCGCGACGGCGCTGCCTTTGCCAAGGCGATGGCAGACAACGGCGTGGTCATCGGGCGCAGCTGGCCGATCTGGCCACAGCGCGTGCGCGTGACCGTGGGTTCCGAGGAAGAAATGGCGGCATTCCGCCGCGCGTTCGCCAAGGTGGCCGGCGTACCGGCGTAGACCACATCCACGCACGGCGTGGATCTACCGGAGGTTGCCGACGGTGGGTGCCGACCGTTGGTCGGCACACCGAAAAAATGCATTTACCAGCGCGGAGTCTTGGTCAGCGGCGGCGCCTGATGCTGACGGTCGTAGGCGCGCAGCTCGTCACGGATGTGCGCGATGCGCTGGCGGCCCAGGGCGTTGCGGCTGTCATCCAGCACCACGCCATCGAGCAGCTCGGCCATGCGCTGCACGGTCGGCAGCATCTTCTCCCAGGCGTCCAGCGCGGTCAGCGGCGCCGGCAGGGTCAGGAAGAAGGCGATGGCCGGGGTCTCCATGGCACGGATGTTGGCCATGTCGAAGCTGCCCGGCTTCATGATGCTGGCCATCGAGAAGATCGGGCCGCGCTCGGGGTGGCCTTCCACCAGGCGGTGGAACACGTTCATGTGGCCGAACACCAGGCCGGTCTTTTCGGCCGCCACCACGATGTCTTCGCCACGCAGCTGTTCGCCGGCGCGGGCGGCCACGAACAGCGAGACGATCTTGTCGAAATCCTGGGTGGCGCGCTTGCCAAGGTCGCTGGCGCCCGGGTCGGTTTCGCCCAGGCCGAGTTCGGCCTGCTCGCCTTCCGTGCCCATGCCCGGTTCGACGCGGCCATCGGCCACGGTGACGCCATCTTCGCCCAGCACCGGCTCGCGGCGCTCGCCGCTGTTCGGTTCCGCGCCTTCCACGCGGCGGCCCTGGGGCTTCTTTTTCGGACGGCCAAACAGGAAGATCGCGGCGATCAACAGCAGGCCGGCGGCCAGGATGCCGATGCGCAACAGTGCCGTGTCGGACATTCGATAGGTTCTCCGGCTAGTTCATTCAGGTAACTAGGATGGCACGTCAGGCCGCGCCCGCCAATCGCGCGGCTTCTTCCAGGTCCACGCTGACCAGGCGGCTGACGCCCGGCTCGCGCATGGTCACGCCCGACAACTGGTGCGCGGCCTCCATCGTCGCCTTGTTATGGCTGACGAACAGGAACTGCACCTTTTCGCTCATTTCCTTGACCATGTTGGCCAGGCGGCCGACGTTGGCTTCGTCCAGCGGCGCGTCCACCTCGTCCAGCAGGCAGAACGGCGCGGGATTCAGCTGGAAGATGGCGAACACCAGCGCCACCGCGGTCATTGCCTTTTCGCCGCCGGACAGCAGCGAGATGCTGGACACGCGCTTGCCCGGCGGACGCGCCATGATGGTCACACCGGTGTCGAGCAGGTCTTCACCGGTCAGTTCCAGGTAGGCGTGGCCGCCACCGAACAGGCGCGGGTACAGTGCCTGCACGCCAGCGTTGACACGATCGAAGGTGTCCTTGAAACGACCGCGGGTCTCGCGGTCGATCTTGCGGATCGCATCTTCCAGGGTTTCCAGCGCGGTGGTCAGGTCGGTGTGCTGCGAATCCAGGTAGTCTGAGCGCTGCGAGGCCTCGCCGTACTCGTGGATGGCGGCCAGGTTGACCGGCTCCAGCCGGCGCATGCGGCCATCGATCTGGTGCACGGCCTGCTCCCAGTCGCCCAGGCGGGCGTCCTCGGGCAGTGCGTTGAGCACGTCCTGCAGCACGAACCCGGCCTTCTCCACCGCCCCCTGCAGGGTCTCCGCGCTGAGCACCAGCGCCTGCTGGTCCAGCTTGCGCTGCGAGATGCGCTCACGCTGGGCCAATGCCTGTTCGTCGCGCTGGTGGCGGGTCTGTTCGTAATTGCGCAGCTCGGCGTCGATGCCGTCCAGCAGCGTGCGCGCCTCGGTCAGCACGCGATCGGCCCGCACGCGCTCTTCCAGCGCGTTCTGGTGCTCAGCCTGCAGCGATTCCACCGGCGAATCACCTTCGTCAAGCTGCGAATGCAGTTCGCCCAGGCGCGAATCCAGCTGCCCGCGTTGGGTACCCATGCGCTCCAGCGCCTGGCTCAGTGAAGCAAGCTGCGCCCGCTGTGATTCCAGGGTCAGGGCCAGCGAGTGCGACCGCTCGCGCACCGCGCGTGCAGCGTCGCGGGCCAGGTCACGGGCCTCGGTCAGCTGGCGGCGCTCGCCCTCCAGCCGCTGTCGGGTCGATTCCAGGTCCCCCATGCTGCTGACCGCGTTCTCCAATCGCGAACGCGCTTCACGCGCCTGTTCGTTGTTGGCCTCCAGCGTATCCTGCAGCTGCTTCAGCTCGCCTTCGATGCGGTCGATGCGCGTGCGTGCGGCCTCCACCTTGCCCTGCTGGCCCTGCAGCTGGCCTGCCAGTTCGGATACCGCACGATGGGCCTGGTACAGCGCACGCTGCGCGTCTTCGCGCTGCTGTTCGGCGGCCTGCAACTGCTCGCGGAAGCCTGCCAGCTGTTCCTCCAGCTCGGCCTCGCGGTCCTGCAGCTGCTCGATCTGCTCACGCAGTTCGTTGATCTCACGTTCGCGCAGCAGCGCGCCCTGCTGGGCCGCACCGGAACGCGAGACGCGCAGCCAGCCCTCGCCCAAGCGCTCACCGCCCTGGGTGATGATCGAATCGCCTTCCGGCAGGCCGACCTGAAGCGCCTTGGCTTCGGCCAGATCCTTGGCACCGTGCAGGTGCGCCAGCAGGCGACGGATCGCTGCCGGGCCACGCACGCGGGCGGCCAGCGAGGTCGGTGCAACCTTGACGTCGCCCCCCCCGTTGGCGACCAGCGCAATGTGGCCCTCGCCCAGTTCGCCCAGCACGTCGACCAGGCTGGCCGGATCATCAACCAGCACGCCTTCGATCAACTGGCCGAGCGCGCTTTCCACCGCGTTTTCCCAGCCGGCATCGACATCCAGGCGTTCACCGACGCGCGCCGCCGAATCCAGCCCACGCGCCTTCAGCCAGGCCACGGCCGCGCCCTGCTCCTGGCCCAGCGCGGCCTGCTGCAGGGTTTCCAGCGAGGCCAGGCGGCCACGCAGGCCGTTGACCTGCTTGCGCAGTTCGGCCAGTTCGTTCTGGCCATTGCGCTGCTGCTCCTGCACGGCGGTCACGCCCTGCTTGCGCAGCTCGACGTCTTCGCTCAATTCATCCAGCGCGGTCTTCTGCGTGTCGTGCTGCAGGTGCAGCTGCTCGAAGGCTTCTTCCAGCGCATCCACGTCCAGGCCGGCGCGTTCGGCGGCCAGCGCCTCGCGACGCCGGTCGGCGTCGAGGATCTGCTTGTCCAGGTAATCCACGCGCGTGCGCTCGACGTCGCCGGCGCGCGACGCCTCCGAACTCTGCGAGGTGTGCTGTTCCCAGCGCTGCTGCCAGCTGGCCAGCCGGTCTTCGGCCTCGCGCAGGCTTTCCTGCTTGATCTCGTTCTCTTCCTGCAGCTCTTCCAGCTGCGGGGTGGCGGCCTCCACCGCCTCGCGCAGCACCATCAGCTTGGCCTCGTCGCCGCTGATGTGCTGGCCCAGTTCGGCCAACGCCTGGCGGGTCTCGTCGCGCGCCTTGTGCAGGCGCTGCGACAGCTCGCGCTGGTGCTGGATCTGCTGCTCCAGGCGCGCCAGCGTGCTGCCGACCTGGTAGACCGCGGCCTGCGCGGTGTTGAGCGCGTCGGCGGCCTCTTCGCGTCGAACGCGCGAGGTCTCGATGCGGGCCTCGGCGTCACGCTGGTCGGCGATCAGCTGCTGCAGCTTGGTCTCTTCCTGCGACAGCCCTTCGCGCAGCTTGGACAGGCGACCGTCCAACCCGCGGAACTCCAGGGCCTTCCACTCGGCATCCTTGACCCGGCGCTCTTCCTGCAGCGCCTGGTACTGCTCGGCCTGCTTGGCCTGGCGCTTGAGGTGTTCGAGCTGCTTGCTGATCTCGTCGCGCAGGTCACCCAGCCGGTCCAGGTTCTCGCGGGTGTGGCGGATGCGGGTCTCGGTCTCCTTGCGGCGCTCCTTGTATTTGGAGATGCCGGCCGCCTCTTCCAGGTACACGCGCAGGTCTTCCGGGCGCGCCTCGATGATCTGGCTGATCATGCCCTGCTCGATGATCGAGTAGCTGCGCGGGCCCAGGCCGGTGCCGAGGAACAGATCGGTGATGTCGCGGCGGCGGCACTTGGTGCCGTTGAGGTAATAGTTGCTGGTGCCGTCGCGGCTGACCGTGCGCTTGACCGAGATTTCGTTGAACGAGGCGTACTCGCCGGAAATCGTGTGGTCGGAGTTGTCGAAGATCAGCTCGACGGTGGCCTGCGAGACCGGCTTGCGCGCATTGGACCCGGAGAAGATCACGTCGGTCAGCGAGTCGCCGCGCAGGCGACTGGCCGAACTCTCGCCCATGACCCAGCGCACGGCGTCGATGATGTTCGACTTGCCGCAGCCATTAGGGCCCACCACGCCGGTCATGTTGGTCGGCAGGTGCAGAGTGGTCGGATCGACGAACGACTTGAAGCCGGACAGCTTGATCGTGGAAAGACGCATAGGGGTTCCGGACTGGGGCCGGCAAGCGGCCTGCGTTTACCCTCCAAGTCATTGATCCTGCTGGGATCGATGCCCGTGGAACGGGTGTGACGCCCTGAGTATACCGATGTGGCCGTGTTCTACGAATGGGCGTGGAACATTGTCCAGCCCCACCCCGTCGGCCGGACGTGGCCCGACGCCACGAAACGGAGCCATAAAACAAAACGGGCACCCTTGCGGGCGCCCGTTCTGCGGTGATGCCAGGCCTTGCGGCGTGGGATCAGGCTTCGGCGACGACGACGACCTTGACGGTGGTCTCGACGTCGGCGTGCAGGTGGACCAGCACGTCGTATTCGCCGATGTTGCGGAAGGCGCCTTCGCCCAGGATGACTTCGCTCTTGCTGACCGGCAGGCCGGCAGCGGTGAAGGCATCGGCGATTTCGCGGGCGCCGACCGAGCCGTACAGCTTGCCTTCGGTCGAAGCGTTGGCCGGGATGGTCACGCTCGCACCTTCCAGCTTGGCCTTGCGGGCGTCAGCGTCGGCGTGGATGGCCTGGGCCTTGGCTTCGTATTCGGCGCGCTTGGCTTCGAACTCGGCCTTGTTGCTCTCGGTGGCCGGAACGGCCTTGCCCTGCGGCACGAGGAAGTTACGGCCGTAGCCCGGCTTCACGTCGACCAGGTCGCCCAGGTTGCCGAGGTTGGTGACTTTCTGCAGGAGGATCAGCTGCATGGTATTGCTCCAGATAAGTTATTCGTTAGCGAGGCGATGCCCCGCAACAAAGGCTGTCCGAATAGCTGGCACAGCGGGGGCGGCACCGGGCCGCCCCGCCGGGCATCAGACGTCGTGGTTGTCGGTGTACGGGATCAGGGCCAGGAAGCGAGCGCGCTTGACGGCGGTCGCCAGCTGGCGCTGGTACTTCGACTTGGTACCGGTGACGCGGCTCGGCACGATCTTGCCGTTCTCGGTCAGGTACTGGCGCAGGGTGTTGAGATCCTTGTAGTCGATCTCCTTCACACCTTCAGCCGTGAACTTGCAGAACTTGCGGCGACGGAAGAACTTGGACATGGGAAGGCTCCTTAGGCGGCGGAAGCGGCGTCGTCGCCGGCTTCGTTGTCAGCGGTGGTGTTGGACTCGCCCTCTTCGTCGTCACGACGACGGCGCTCACCGCGCTCCGGCTTGTCACCCTTCTCGTCCTTGCTCTTCATGATCAGCGACTGCTCGGTGTCAGCCTCGTCACGCTTGATGACCAGGTTGCGCAGCACGGCGTCGTTGAAGCGGAAGCTTTCGGTCAGTTCGTTCAGAACGGCCTGGTCGGCTTCGATGTTCATCAGCACGTAGTGGGCCTTCACCAGGTTCTGGATCGGGTACGCCAGCTGGCGGCGGCCCCAGTCTTCCAGACGGTGGATGGTGCCGTTGCCGTTCTCGACCAGCGACTTGTAGCGCTCGATCATGGCCGGGACCTGCTCGCTCTGGTCCGGGTGGACCATGAACACGATTTCGTAATGACGACTCATGTTTTTTCTACCTTTCGGATGTGGCCTTGCGGCCGGACAGCCCCCCGCCGTTGAGACCGCGGTGGGGCAAGGGTTCCCGCCAGGGAGGCAGGAAGCCGCGCATTATGGCGCAGATGGGGTGGCCGGGCAACCAGCGGACCACGGGGCAACCTGAACCGGGGGGAGCACCCCGTGCCAACCAAGGTTGGCTGCTACCGGGCCCCGGGCGATCCATGACTCCGCCGGGAGCTATCCCAGGTCGACGTGAAGGCGATGCTGGCCGCATTCCAGGCACTGGAACAGGCAGCCGACCATCATCCCGTCCCGGCTCAGGTGCGCCAGCACCCAGTCGGCGTCGCGTGGATTGACCGCCGCCACATCGGGCCGGACCTGGTCGAGGATGGGCAGCAGGTCTTCGCTGCCGGCGAAGCCGAGGAAGGCGCAGGGCCGTTCGCAATGGCTCAACCAGACCGATTGCTGCCAGGACGAGTAGCCCGGGGTGCGCTCGCAGATCTCCAGCAGCAGCTCACGGGCGATGGTCGGCGGCGGGTCGGCCGGATCCGGCGAAACCCCTTCAATATCGCTCCAGCCGGTGAATTCACCCTCGTAACTGGCCGCCGCCCTGCCATCGGCAATACACCACGGGCACAGATACTCCGGCCGCAGATGCGTATAGAACGGCCCCCGGTAACGGAGCGTCCGCGCCTGACCGCAGCAGTCACAGATACCGTCGACCTCTTCGAAGGAGAGGGCGTAGGCGTTGGGGTGATAGGTGAAAAGCGGTCGTTCCATCCGTGGGGTCCCTGCCGAGCCCAGCGTGCCGGCCAAGGTCGGCACCTACCAGAGCACGCCTTGGCAGCGCAGGGCCATGCCTGGCGGCCGGCCGTCAGGCCTTGTCGGCGTCGGTGGTGAAGCTCTCGCCGCAGCCACACTCGGCGGTGGCATTGGGGTTGCTGAACGTGAACGTCTCGCTCAGGCCATGCTTGCCGAAGTCGATCACGGTGCCGTCCACCAGCGCCAGGCTCTTGGCGTCGACGTAGATCTTCACGCCGTCCTGGTCGAACACGGTATCGCCCTCGCGCTCGTCGCGGGCCAGGTCGGTGATGTGACCCCAGCCGGAGCAGCCGGTCTTGGTCACGCCGAAACGCAGGCCCAGCGCGCCGGGGGTCTGGGCGACAAAGCGCTGCACGCGCTCGAAGGCAATGGGGGTCAGGCTGACGGCCATGGGGCTACTCCAGAGGTACGGGGACATTATAAGGAGCCGTTGCCATGAAAAATGCCTCGCAAGCGGAACACTGCAACCGGTAAACTCCCGTGTTCACAGATCGAGTCGATCAGCAGAGGATTCAAGTCATGACGGTGGTCAGCGTTGAACATGCGCTTGCCGGGAAGATCCCGGAAGGCGGCGAAGTCACGGTACGCGGATGGGTGCGCACGGTGCGCGGTTCAGCGAATCTGGCCTTCGTGAATGTGAGCGACGGCTCCTGCTTCGCCCCGATCCAGGTCGTGGCCAACGACACCCTGGCCAACTTCGACGAGATCAAGCGCCTGACCAGCGGCTGCTCGGTCATCGCTACCGGCACCCTGGTGAAGTCGCAGGGCAAGGGCCAGTCGTTCGAGATCCAGGCCAGCGCACTGGAAGTGGTCGGCTGGGTCGAAGACCCGCTCACCTACCCGATCCAGCCCAAGCCGATGTCGCCGGAGTTCCTGCGCGAAGTGGCACACCTGCGCCCGCGCACCAACCTGTTCGGCGCGGTCACCCGCATCCGCAACTGCCTGGCCCAGGCGGTGCACCGTTTCTTCCACGAGAACGGCTTCAACTGGATCAGCACCCCGATCATCACCACCTCCGACGCCGAAGGCGCCGGCCAGATGTTCCGCGTGTCCACCCTGGACATGGTGAACCTGCCACGTGACGAGAAGGGCGCGATCGATTTCAGCCGTGACTTCTTCGGCAAGGAAACCTTCCTGACCGTGTCCGGCCAGCTGAACGTCGAGGCTTACTGCCTGGCGCTGAGCAAGGTCTACACCTTCGGCCCGACCTTCCGCGCCGAGAACAGCCACACCACCCGCCACCTGGCGGAGTTCTGGATGATCGAGCCGGAAATCGCCTTCGCCGACCTGGCCGAAGACGCACGCCTGGCCGAAGAGTTCCTGAAGTACCTGTTCCGCGCGGTGCTGAACGAGCGCAGCGACGACCTGGCCTTCATCGCCGAGCGCGTGGACAAGAACGCGATCACCAAGCTGGAAGACTTCATCAACGCACCGTTCGAGCGCATCGACTACACCGATGCGGTCAGCCTGCTGCAGAAATCCGGCAGGAAGTTCGACTTCCCGGTCGAATGGGGCCTGGACCTGCAGACCGAGCACGAGCGCTGGCTGACCGAGGAACACGTCGGCCGCCCGGTGGTGGTGACCAACTATCCGGAGCACATCAAGGCCTTCTACATGCGCCTGAACGACGACGGCAAGACCGTTGCCGCGATGGACGTGCTGGCCCCGGGCATCGGCGAGATCATCGGCGGCAGCCAGCGCGAAGAGCGCCTGGACGTGCTGGATGCGCGCATGGCCCAGTTCGGCCTGGATCGCGAGCACTACAGCTGGTACCGCGATTTCCGCCGCTATGGTTCGGTGCCGCACGCCGGCTTCGGCCTGGGCTTCGAGCGCCTGGTGGTCTACGTCTGCGGGCTGTCCAACATCCGCGATGCGATCCCCTACCCGCGCGCCCCGGGCAGCGCGGACTTCTAAGCCCCACACGACCACGGAGGTACTGCCCCATGACCCTGTTCTTCGCCCTCTGTTTCGTCGGCGTTGCAGTGGCCGGGTTCAGTGCCTTCGTGATCTTCTGGCCGCTGACCCTGGTGCATGTGCGCGACCGCCATCCGGCGCTCGCCGAGCGCTTCGGCAGCGGTGCCTTCCTCAAGCCCGATGCCCTGGCCTGGCTGCTGCGCCGCGACTATCGCCAGCAGCCGGACCGCTCGCTGTCCGGGCTGGCGACGCCGGCCTGGGTATCGCTGCTGACCCTGCTGGCCGGACTGGGCATGGCCGCCCTGCTCTGGCTGGCCTCGCTCTGGTAACACATCCATGAATGACATCACCGCCTCGCGCGACAGCTGGTGGCTGGCCAGCCTCGGCAACACCCTGATCTGGGCGCGCCTGCGCGTGCGCCCGGCCGGCACCGCCGAAGTGCTCGACAGCGATGGCAACACGCTGAGCTATGACAGCGAAGACACCGCCCGTTCGCAGCTGTTCGACGCCGAGTTCGTCGAGTACGACGGCCTGGACGAAGAAGACGCGCTGGTGCGCGGCTTCAGCCTGCACGAAGTGCAGCCGCCGCAGGCCGACAGCGACGAGGGCCTGCGGGGCCGCATGATCCAGTCGCTGGGCGGGCGCGCCTGACCCCAGCATGTTCACCCCGCGCGCCTTCGCCGAGACCGACCTGCTCTGGCTGGACCGCCTGCTGGCGCGCGACCCGTTCGTTACCGTGCTCACGCCCGGTCGCGATGGCCTGCCGGAGCTGACCCGGATGCCGGTGCTGTACCGGCGTGACGGCGAACAGATCGAACTACGCGGCCACTGGGCCCGCGCCAACCCGCAGTCGCGCCACAACGGTGCGGCCAAGGTGCTGGTCGACGGCCCGCGCGGCTATGTCTCGGCCAGCTGGTATCCGGACAAGGAGCCCGCCGCGCGGGTGCCGACCTGGAACTACGCCGCCGCAGAACTGCGTGGCCAGCTGCAGACCTTCGACGACACTGATGCGCTGGCCGAACTGGTCGGTACGATCAGCGACCGTTTCGAAGCCAGTGTCGGCCAGGCCTGGCAGTTCGATGCCACGCGTGCCGAACACGGCCCGGAGCTGCGCGCCATCGTCGGCTTCCGTTTCCAGGTCGAGCAGGTGCAGCTCAAGCTCAAGCTGAGCCAGAACCATCCCGACGCCAACCAGCGCGCCGTGATCGCCGAACTGGAACAGCTGGGCACTCCCTCTTCCTCCGAGTTGGCGCAGTGGATGCGCTGGCACCGCGAACAGGCCGCCCGCAGCGACTGAGCGCCCCAGATCCCCGCGACGACGCAGCCGGATGGCTGCGGCGCGCCCCCACCCGACGCCAGGGACCCGTACATGAAAGACATCCACAAGCTGCTGCAGAACAACCGCGACTGGGCCGACCGCATCGAGAAGGAAGACCCCGAGTTCTTCCACCAGCTGGCCAAGCAGCAGCACCCGGAATACCTGTGGATCGGCTGTTCCGATTCGCGCGTGCCGGCCAACCAGATCATCGGCATGGCCCCGGGTGAAGTGTTCGTGCACCGCAACGTCGCCAACGTGGTCGCCCACACCGACCTGAACTGCCTGAGCGTGGTGCAGTACGCGGTGGACCAGCTGAAGGTGAAGCACATCCTGATCGTCGGCCACTACGGTTGCGGCGGCGTGCATGCCTGCCTGCACAACACCCGCGTCGGCCTGGCCGACAACTGGCTGCGCCACGTTGGCGACGTGATGCAGAAGCACACCGGCATCCTCGATGCGATCGAGACCGATGAGCTCAAGCACGCTCGCCTGTGCGAACTGAACGTGATCGAGCAGGTGGCCAACCTGTGCCGCTCGACCATCGTGCAGGACGCCTGGGCCCGCGGCCAGAAGCTGATGGTGCATGGCTGGGTCTACAGCCTGAAGGACGGACGCGTGCGCGAGATGGGCATCGACGTCGGTTCGCAGGAAGAGCTGCAGCCGGCGTATGAAAAGGCCCTGTCCTACGTCCCGCGCAAGGGCAAGCGCGACTGATTCCCCACGGATGACCACCATGCTCGCTTCGCCGATCAACCTGCACGCCTGGATCGAAGAAAACCGCCACCTGCTGAAGCCACCGGTGGGCAACAAGATGATCGACAACGGCGACTTCATCGTGATGGTGGTGGGCGGGCCGAACTCGCGTACCGACTTCCACTACGATGAAGGCCCGGAGTGGTTCTACCAGCTCGAAGGCGAGATGGTGCTGAAGGTGCAGGAAGACGGCGCGGTGCGCGACATTCCGATCCGCGCCGGCGAGATCTTCCTGCTGCCGGCGAAGGTGCCGCACTCGCCGCGGCGCCCGCCCGGTGGTATCGGCCTGGTGGTCGAGCGCAAGCGCCTGCCGCATGAGATGGACGGCGTGATCTGGCATTGCGAACACTGCAACCACAAGCTGCACGAAGAGTACTTCCCGCTGCAGAACATCGAAACCGACCTGCCCAAGGTGTTCGCGCGTTACCACGCCAGCCTGGAGCTGCGTACCTGCAGCCAGTGCGGGCACGTGGATCCGCTGCCGACGCCAGCAGTGGGCTGAGCACCTGCCCCTGTAGAGCCGAGCCCATGCTCGGCTTCGTGGCCCGGCAGCCGAGCATGGGCTCGGCTCTACAGGTTCGGCGGCAGGCACGCCGCCAGGCGCTACACTGGCGGTCCCGTTGCAGCCTGTTGCCCGACCATGTCCGACCTGCTCAGCCGCACCCATGCCATCGCCCTGGATGCCGCCGATCCGCTGCGCCCGCTGCGCAATGAATTCCTGATTCCGCGCCATGGTGGCGGCGAGCAGACCTACTTCGTCGGCAACTCGCTGGGGCTGCAGCCGCGTGGCGCGCAGGCGGCCGTGCAGGAAGTGATGAAGCAGTGGGGCGAGCTGGCCGTGGAAGGCCACTTCACCGGCCCGACGCAGTGGCTGTCCTACCACCGCCTGGTGAGCGCGCAGCTGGCCCGCGTGGTCGGTGCGCTGCCCAGCGAGGTGGTGGCAATGAACACGCTGAGCGTGAACCTGCACCTGATGATGGTCAGTTTCTACCGGCCCACGGCGGAGCGCCCGGTGATCCTGATGGAGGCCGGCGCATTCCCGACCGACCGCCATGCGGTGGAGGCCCAGATCCGCTTCCATGGCTTCGACCCGGCCGAGTGCCTGGTGGAAGTGCAGCCGGACGAGGCCAACGGCACGATCTCGCTGGCCGTGATCGAGCAGGCCATCGCCGAACACGGCCCGCGCCTGGCGCTGGTGCTGTGGCCGGGCGTGCAGTACCGCACCGGCCAGGCTTTCGACCTCGATGCGATCACTCGTGCCGCCCGCCTGCAGGGCGCACGCATCGGCTTTGACCTGGCGCACTCGGTCGGCAACCTGCCGCTGCGCCTGCATGACATCGCACCCGACTTCGCCGTGTGGTGCCACTACAAGTACCTCAACAGCGGCCCGGGCGCGGTTGCCGGCGCCTTCGTGCACGAGCGCCACCATCGCGACACCGGCCTTCCGCGTTTCGCCGGCTGGTGGGGCCATGAAGAGTCCACCCGCTTCCAGATGGCACCGCAGTTCACCCCGGCCATCGGCGCCGAAGGCTGGCAGCTGAGCAACCCGCCGATCCTCGGCCTGGCACCGCTGCGGGCCTCGCTGGACCTGTTCGAGCGCGCCGGCATGGAATCGCTGCGCAGCAAGTCGCTGGCGCTGACCGGCATGCTCGAAGCGCTGGTGCGCGCGCGCCTGTCCAGCGTGCTGGACATCATCACGCCGGCTGACCCGCAGCGCCGCGGCTGCCAGTTGTCGCTGCGCGTGATCGGTGGCCGCGAACGTGGCCGCGCACTGTTCGAACACCTGCGCGGCATCGGCGTGCTCGGCGATTGGCGCGAACCCGACGTGATCCGTATTTCGCCCACCCCGCTCTACAACCGCTACCTGGACGTGCACCACTTCGTCGAGGAAGTGGAAGCCTGGGCCGGCCTCTAAGCCGGCCCCTTCCCCTACTGCTGGACAGTTCGTTGATCGCACACGCTTCCCGCTCGTTGAGCATTATCGGTGCCGGCCTTGCCGGGTCCCTGCTGGCCATCCTGCTGTCACGCCAGGGCTGGCGCATCACCCTGTACGAGCGCCGCGGCGATCCTCGCGTGGCCGACTACGAGAGCGGCCGCTCGATCAACCTGGCGCTGGCCGAGCGTGGGCGCAATGCGCTGCGCCAGGCCGGCGTGGAAGACGAGGTGATGGCGCGCGCGGTGATGATGCGCGGCCGCATGGTGCACCCGCGCGAGGGCGAACCGCAGCTGCAGCGCTATGGCCGTGATGACAGCGAAGTGATCTGGTCGATCCACCGCAGCGACCTGAACACCACGCTGCTGGAACTGGCCGAACAGGCCGGCGCCACCGTGCACTTCCATCGCCGCCTGCACACCGTCGATTTCGATGCCGGCTACGCGCGCTTCATCGATGATCGCGACGACAGCCCGCACGACATCCGCTTCGACACCCTGATCGGTGCGGACGGCGCCGGCTCGGCGCTGCGCGCGGCGATGAACCGCCGTGCGCCGCTGGGCGAGGACATCGCCTTCCTCGACCACTCCTACAAGGAGCTGGAGATCCCGCCGGCCGCAGATGGCAGCTTCCGCATCGAGCGCAACGCACTGCACATCTGGCCGCGCGGCCACTACATGTGCATCGCCCTGCCCAACCACGAAGGCACCTTCACCGTCACCCTGTTCCTGCCCAACCAGGGCGACCCCAGCTTCGCCACGGTCAACACCGGTGTACAGGCCGAGGCGCTGTTCGCGCGCGAGTTCGCCGACACCCTGCCGTTGATCCCGAACCTGCGCGCGGACTGGGAGCAGCACCCACCGGGCCTGCTTGGCACGCTGACGCTTGATCGCTGGCACCAGCAGGGCCGCGCCGTCCTGATCGGCGACGCCGCGCATGCGATGGTGCCGTTCCACGGCCAGGGCATGAACTGCGCGTTCGAGGACTGTGTGGCGCTGGCCCGTCATCTGATGGAAGCGGACGACCTGGAAGGCGCGTTCGAAGCCTTCGAAGCCGAGCGCAAGCCGAATGCACGCGCGATCCAGCAGATGGCACTGGAGAACTACCTGGAAATGCGCGACCGCGTGGCCGATCCCGCCTTCCTGCTGCAGCGTGAACTGGAACAGGAACTGCAGCGGCGCTGGCCGACCCGGTTCGTACCGCATTACACGATGGTCACCTTCCTGCACACGCCGTACGCGGAAGCCCTGCGCCGCACCGAGCTTCAGCGCGACATGCTGGTGGCGGCCACGGCCGGCCACGATTCGCTGGACAACATCGACTGGGCCGCACTGGAAGCGCAGATCCATGCGCAGCTGCCGGTCCTGGAGGGCGCGCACTGATGGCTGACAGCTTCCTGTTCTACGACCTGGAAACCTTCGGCCAGGACCCGCGGCGCACGCGCATCTCGCAGTACGCCGCGATCCGTACCGACGCCGATCTGAACGAGATCGACACCCCGGTCAGCTTCTTCGTGCGCCCGGCCGACGATCTGCTGCCCTCGCCGATGGCCACCCTGGTCACCGGCATCACCCCGCAGCAGGCACTGGCTGAAGGCATCAGCGAAGCCGAAGCCTTCGACCGCATCAACGAACAGCTGTCGCGCCCCGGCACCTGCGCGCTGGGTTACAACACGCTGCGCTTCGACGATGAATTCGTCCGCTACGGGCTGTTCCGCAACTTCCACGACCCGTACGAACGCGAGTGGCGCAACGGCAATTCGCGCTGGGACCTGCTGGACATGCTGCGGCTGATGCGCGCGATGCGTCCGGACGGCATCCAATGGCCGCTGCGCGAAGATGGCGCCACCTCGTTCAAGCTCGAGCACCTGGCCGAAGCCAACAACGTGCGCGAGGGTGATGCGCACGAAGCGCTGTCCGACGTGCGCGCCACGATCGGCATGGCACGGTTGTTCAAGCAGTCGCAGCCGCGGCTGTGGGAGTACGCGCTGAAGCTGCGCGACAAGCGCTTCGTCGGCAGCCTGCTGGACGTCACCGCGATGAAGCCGGTGCTGCATATTTCCATGCGCTACCCGGCCAGCCGCCTGTGCGCGGCGCCGGTGCTGCCCTTGGCCGTGCATCCCACCATCAACAACCGGGTGATCGTGTTCGACCTGGAAGGCGAGATCGATGACCTGCTGGAACTGCCGGCCGAGGTGATCGCACAGCGCCTGTACATGCGCGCCAGCGAGCTGCCCGAAGGCGTGGCGCGGGTACCGCTGAAGGAAGTGCATCTGAACAAGGTGCCGGCGCTGATCGCCTGGAACCACCTGCGCGCCGATGACCACGAGCGCCTCGGCCTGGACGTAGCCGCGATCGAGGCCAAGGTGGAACGGCTGCGCGCGTTCGCCCCGCAGCTGGCCGAGAAGGCTCGCCAGGTCTACAACCAGCCCCGCGCCGCCACCGTGGCCGACGTCGATGCCTCGCTGTACGACGGCTTCCTCGGCAACGGCGACAAGCCGCTGCTTGCGCTGGCGCGCACCACCGCGCCGGAGCAGTTGGCCGCGCTGGAAGGCCGCTTCCGCGACCCGCGCCTGCCAGAGCTGCTGTTCCGCTACCGCGCGCGCAATCATCCCGACAGCCTCGCGCCGGCTGAACGCCAGCGCTGGCAGGATTACCGCCGCCAGCGCCTGCTCGGAGACGGCGGCCTGGGCGAACTCAACCTGCCCCAGTACCAGCAGCAGCTCGATGCACTGGCCGCCGAAGCGCCCGATGACACCCGGCGCCAGGCCCTGCTGCAATCGCTGCGCGACTGGGGCCAGCAGCTGCAGGAGACCTTGTGAGTACCTATTTCTCGGACGCCAGCTTCAAGTTCCTGCGCAGCCTGGCGCGGCATAACGAAAAGGCGTGGTTCAACGATCACCGCCAGCAGTATGAAGACCACGTCCGGCAGCCGTTCCTGCGCCTGCTGGGTGACCTGCAGCCAGCGCTGGCGGAGATCAGCGACCACTTCCGCGCCGATACCCGTGGCGTCGGTGGCTCGCTGTTCCGCATCCACCGCGACGCGCGCTTCTCCAACGACAAATCCCCGTACAAAACCTGGCAGGGTGCGCGCCTGTTCCATGAGCGCCGCCGCGAAGTGGCCGCGCCTTCGTTCTACGTGCACCTGCAACCGGGCGAGAGCTTCGTTGGCGCCGGCCTGTGGCATCCGGAACCGGAGACCCAGCGCCGCGTGCGCCACTTCATCCTCGACAACCCGGGCAGCTGGAAGGCGGCCGCGCATGCTCCCGCGCTGCGCAAGCGCTTCGACTTCGAGGAGAGCGAAAAACTGGTGCGTCCACCGCGCGGCTTCCCGGCTGATTTCGAGTTCATCGACGACCTCAAGCATCGCAACTGGGTGATGTGGCGCTCGCTGGACGACGCCACCATGACCGGCCCTCGCCTGCTTTCCACGCTCGGCAGGGATCTGGCAGGGCTGGGCCCGTTCGTCGACTATCTGTGCGCGGCGCTGGACCTGGAATTCTGATGTCGTTGGCGCACCAACGCCGCACGCTGGGCCGCACCGGGCTGGCGGTTTCGCCGGTGGGCCTGGGCTGTTCCGGCTTCTGGGGGCATCGCCGGTTCCCGGAACAGTCGGCCGCGCACGTGGTCGAGCATGCACTGGCACAGGGCGTCAACCTGTTGGACACCGGTCACAACTACTCCGGTTTCCACGCCGAGCCGCGGCTGGGCCGCATCCTGCGCCCGTTGCTGAAGCGATACCCGCGCGAGTCGCTGGTGATCTCCAGCAAGGGCGGCACGCTGACCGGCCAGGCCGGCATCAGCGGCGCCGAGCAGCGCAATTTCTCGCCCGCCGCCATCACCGCCAGCTGCGAAGCCTCGCTGCGCAACCTCGGCCTGGATTACCTCGACATCTACCAGCTGCACGGTGCCAGCCAGCACGACATCAACGATGACCTGCTGGCCGCACTGCAGCGACTGCGCGAACGCGGGCTGATCCGGCACACCGGCATCAATACGCACACGGCGTCGACCCTGTGCTGGATGATCGACCATCCCACGCTGTTCGACGTGGTGCTTCTGGACTACAACGCCCTGCAGCAGGACCGTGAACCGCTGATCGACCAGTTGCACGCGGCGGGCATCGGCGTGCTGGCCGGCACCGTGCTGGCGCAGGGCCATCTGCTGCCGTCACGCGCCCGCCTGCCGCGCCCGGCCGACGCCTGGTACCTGGCCAGAGCCTGGCTCAAGCCAAGCAGCCGCGCACTGATGCGCAGTGCACGCCGGATGCGCCACGCCATCACTACCATCCGCAGCCAGCGCCCCGCCCAGACCGCGTTTGCCTACGCCCTGGGCCATCCCGGCGTGGCCAGCGGCATCCTCGGCACCACCCGCACCGTCAGCCTGGACGAAGTGCTGGCGACGCGGCTTGAGGCACTGACCGCAGCCGAACGCCAGCAGCTGGTGAACGCCTTCGGTGATGGGCGCGGATCACCCAGTCATTGAGTCTTCACCCCATGCCGCTGCGGTTGCGGCAGTCTGTGCGGCATGAAGAAACTCACTGTACTCGTTGTGCTGCTGGTCCTGGCCTTGGCCGCCTGGTGGTTCGCTGGCCCCTACATGACCGTGCGCGGGCTGTCCCAGGCCATTGAACAGCGCGACACCGCGCGCCTGGAGCGCTACGTGGATTTCCCGCGCGTGCGCAGCAGCCTGCGGGCGCAGCTCAACGACTACCTGGTGCGCCAGGCCGGCCCGGATGTGGCGGCCAGTCCCTTCGGTGCCCTGCTGTATGGGTTGGGCGACCAGCTAGGCGGTGCCGCGGTGGACACCATGGTGACCCCGACCGGTATCGGCGCGATGCTGCAGGGCCACGTGCTGTGGAAGCGCGGCCGCAATGAACTGCAGGGCGGCGATGCCTTCGGCCCGACCGAGCCGGCGCGACCGCTGAAGAATGCCGAACATCATTTCGAAGCGCTGGACCGCTTCGTGATCGATGTCGACCGCGGCCCCGGCCAGCCGCCGCTGAAGGTGGTGCTGGAGCCGCAGGGCCTGCGCTGGAAGGTGGTGGACCTGCAGCTGGGGATGTCGGGCAGCCCTTGATCGGACCCGGGGCCTGAGGGCGATGCCGACCAAGGTTGGCAACTACCGGGGCATGCGGCTCTGGTAGAGGCCCACCTTGGTGGGCGCCGATGCATGGCAGTGCCAACCAACGGTTGGCACCTACTCAGCCTTCGTTGGCGACGCCGTGCGGTACGTGGCCGGCGGCCACGTGCTCGCGGGCGCTGTCGATGTTGTGCTGCGAATCATCGAAGAAGATGTCGGCGCCGAACGCCTGCAGGAACGGGCCCTTGTGGCGGCCGCCGAGGAACAGCGCCTCATCCAGGCGCACGCCCCACTCGCGCAGGGTGCGGATCACCCGCTCATGCGCCGGTGCCGAACGCGCGGTCACCAGTGCGGTACGGATCGGCGCACTCTCGCCGGCCGGGAACACTTCCTGCAGCGTGTGCAGCGCCGACAGGAAGCCGCGGAAAGGGCCGCCACTGAGCGGTTCACGGGCCCGTTCGCGCTCGTGGCGGCCAAAGGCTTCCACGCCCTGCTCGCGCGAAATTCGCTCGCTCTCATCACCGAAGATCACCGCATCACCGTCGAAGGCGATGCGCAGCTGCCCGGCCGGGCGGGTGATGTCGATCTGATCGGCTGCCGCTGCGGCGGTTTCGCCGGGCGGCTTGGGCAGGATGGTGGCCGCGGCGATGCCATGGCGCAGCGCGCTGCGCACTGATTCCGGGTTGGCCGACAGGAACAGGTCGGTGCCGAACGGCTTCACGTAGGGCCAGGTCGGCTCGCCGGCGGTGAACGTCGCGCGGATGATGCCAAGGCCGTAGTGCTGGATCGAGTTGAAAATGCGCAGGCCGGTATCGGCCGAGTTCCGCGACAGCAGGATCACCTCGACCCGCGGGTTCTCTGGACTGGCGCCCTGGTTCAGTGCCAGCAGCTTACGCACCACAGGGAACGCCACGCCCGGGCCGAGGATGTCGTCTTCGTGCTGGCGCTGGAACTCGGCATAGGCCGCTACGCCATCGCTCTCGAACAACGCGTGGCTTTCCTCGAGGTCGAACAGCGCGCGCGAGGTCACCGCGACGGTCAGCAAACGGGGGGAGTTGTCGCCCATCGGTGGGGGTCCTTCAAGCGGTCGGCATGGCCGGCCGCCTATTGTCTTCAAAAAACGAACTGTTCGCTCAGGATCCGGTCTTCCAGGTTGTGCTCCGGGTCGAACAGCAGGGTCACGCGGCGGTCTTTCGACTCGCGGATGGTCACTTCGACCACGTCGCGGGTCTCGTGCGAATCAGCGGTCACGCTGATCGGGCGCTTGTACGGGTCCAGTACGCGGAAACGCACTTCGGTGTCGGCTTTGAGGATCGCCCCGCGCCAGCGTCGCGGCCGATACGGGGCCAGCGGCGTCAGGGCGATGGTATGCGAGCCCAGCGGCAGCACCGGGCCGTGCGCGGAATAGTTGTAGGCGGTACTGCCAGCCGGGGTGGCGACCAGTACGCCGTCACCGATAAGTTCGGCCACGCGTTCCTGGCCGTTGAGGTCGATGCCGATATGCGCCGCCTGCCGGGTCTGGCGCAGCAGCGAGACGTCGTTGTAGGCCAGCGAGCCCGTGCTGGTGCCCGATTCGGTCAATGCCACCATCTCCAGCGGACGCAGGTTGGCCGGTTCGGCACGGGCGATCCGCGCCTGCACGTCTTCGTCGCCACGGTACTGGTTCATCAGGAAGCCGACCGTGCCCAGTTTCATGCCGAACACCGGCTTGCCTAGGTGTCCATGCCGGTGCAGGGTCTGCAGCATGAAGCCGTCGCCGCCCAGTGGGCACAGTACATCGGCCTGCTCGGGCGTGCAGTCGCCATAGCGCGACACCATGGCCGCGCGAGCCATCTGCGCGGGCTCGGTGGTGCTGGCCAGGAAAGCGATGCGGGGTGTGTCGCTCATCGGTGGATCCGGGGGGAAGGCATGAGGGAGAGCATAACCGAGCGCCGGGGGTTGGACCTCGCGGGGCGGATGACAGATCGACGGCCGGCGTCGGGTCAGTGATCGCAGAAAAACAGGCGGAAACAGAACGGCCCCGCTTTCGCGGGGCCGTTCCGGTTCACACATGCCAGGCGTGGCCTGGCACTACTTCAGTTACGCGCCGTGCGCAGCCAGCTGGCCCAGGCGCTGCACCGCGACTGAAACGGTCGGGTAGTCCAGGGTCTTCTGCTCGGCCAGTTCGGCCAGCATCGCCAGGGTAAAGCGCAGGCTGTTGTCGTCACGGCCCATCCAGGCAGCGACCTTGGCTTCAGCACTGCCACCCTTGGTGCCCAGCACCTGGCCCGCCAGGTTGCGGTGGTTGGCGGCCAGCTCGTCACGCAGCACGCCACGTGCCACCGCATGCCAACGGCCATTGACCTCCAGCGCGTCGACCTGCTCGAACAGCCACGGCAGCTGCAGGGCATCGCCCAGGCGGAAGTGGACCTTGGACACGTCCACCGGCTTCAGCTTGCGGGTGCGGGCCAGTTCGATGATGTCGAACGCCGGCTCCAGGAAGTGCAGTTCGGCCAGCTGCTGCGCCAGCGCGGACGGCAGGCCCTTCTCCTTCCACTCGGCCACCAGGGCTTCGTAGGTCGGACGCTGCGAATCCGGCAGCACACCCGAAGCAACGCGGATGTCGTTGAACGGACCCTGGTAGCGGTTGACCGCTTCCGTGATGCCCGGCATCGCACCCGGGCGCGACAGCAGCCAGCGCACGAACGAGCGCTGCAGCTTCCAGATCACTTCCAGCGCATCGATCTGCACCGACTCCGGCACCTTGCCGTCGAGGGCATCGATCTGCGCCCACAGCGCGCGTGCATCCAGCGTTTCGCGGCTGATGGTGTAGGCCTTGGCGACCTCGGCGATGGAACGGCCGGTGTCTTCCTGCATGCGCATCAGGAAGGTGGCGCCCATGCGGTTGATGGTCTGGTTGGTCACGGCCGTGGCGATGATTTCGCGCTTCAGGCGGTGACGCTCCATCGCGTCGGCGTACTTCTTCTGCAGCGGGGTCGGGAAGTAGCGCTGCAGTTCCTTGGACAGGTACGGATCTTCCGGGATGTCCGAATCCAGCAGCTGGGCGAACGCCACCAGCTTGGAGTAGGACAGCAGCACCGACAGTTCCGGACGGGTCAGGCCCTGGCCGCGAGCCTTGCGCTGGGACAGCTCGGCGTCGGACGGCAGGAATTCGATCTGGCGATCGAGCAGGCCCTGCTGTTCCAGGGTACGGATGAAGTGCTGCTTGGAACCCAGGCGCTTGACCGCCATCCGCTCCATCAGGCTCAGGGCCTGGTTCTGGCGGTAGTTGTCGTTGAGCACCAGCTCGGCGACTTCATCGGTCATCGAGGCCAGCAGCTTGTTGCGCTGCTCGACGGTCAGCTTCTTGGCCCGCACCACATCGTTGAGCAGGATCTTGATGTTGACTTCGTGGTCGGAGGTATCCACGCCGGCCGAGTTGTCGATGAAGTCGGTGTTGAGCAGCACGCCGGCCTGCGCGGCTTCGATGCGGCCCAGCTGGGTCATGCCCAGGTTGCCGCCCTCGCCCACCACCTTGCAGCGCAGCTCGCCACCATTCACGCGCAGCGCGTTGTTGGCGCGGTCGCCGACATCGCTGTGCTGCTCGCTGGCAGCCTTCACGTAGGTACCGATGCCGCCGTTCCACAGCAGGTCGACCGGTGCCTTCAGGATCGCGCTCATCAGATCGTTCGGCGACAGCGCCTTGACGTTGTCGTCCAGGCCCAGCGCTTCACGCACCTGCGGGGTGATCTCGATCGACTTCAGGCTGCGCGGGTACACGCCGCCGCCCTTGCTGATCAGCTTGGCGTCGTAGTCCGCCCAGCTCGAACGCGGCACGGTGAACAGGCGCTCACGTTCGACGAACGTGGTGGCCGCATCCGGGTTCGGGTCCAGGAAGATGTGGCGGTGGTCGAAGGCAGCGACCAGGCGGATGTGGCGCGACAGCAGCATGCCGTTGCCGAACACGTCGCCGGACATGTCGCCGACGCCGACCGCGGTGAAGTCCTGGCTCTGGCTGTCACGGCCCAGCGCACGGAAGTGGCGCTTGACCGACTCCCACGCACCGCGTGCGGTGATGCCCATGCCCTTGTGGTCGTAGCCGACCGAACCACCGGAGGCGAACGCATCGCCCATCCAGAAGCCGTGCGCGATGGCCAGGCCGTTGGCGATGTCGGAGAAGGTCGCGGTGCCCTTGTCGGCGGCCACCACCAGGTACGGATCGTCCATGTCGTGGCGCACGACATCCACCGGCGGCACGATCTTGTTGTTGACGATGTTGTCGGTGATGTCCAGCAGGCCCTGGATGAACAGCTTGTAGCAGGCCACGCCGTTGGCGAAGATCGCATCGCGATCGCCATTCACCGGCGGCATCTTGGCGAAGAAGCCACCCTTCGCGCCGACCGGCACGATGACGGTGTTCTTGACCATCTGCGCCTTGACCAGGCCCAGCACTTCGGTACGGAAGTCTTCGCGACGATCCGACCAGCGCAGGCCACCACGGGCCACGGCACCGAAGCGCAGGTGGGTACCTTCCACGCGCGGGCCGTAGACGAAGATTTCGCGGTACGGGCGCGGCTTCGGCAGGTCCGGCACCAGCGCCGAATCGAACTTGAAGCTGATGACATGGCCGTGCTGGCCGTTGGCATCGGTCTGGTAGTAGCTGGTACGCAGGGTCGCGTCGATCACACCCATGAACGAGCGCAGGATGCGGTCCTCGTCCAGGCTGGACACGCGGTCCATCAGCTTCAGCAGCGCATCGCGCGCAGCCTGCATCTGTGCGTCGCGGTCACCCTTGCGGGCGTCGACCACGGTCTTGAGCACCTTCAGGGTGGCGTCGTCGCCAGCAGCCAGCACATCGAAGTGGGCCTTCAGCTGGGCCTGGCCGGCCGCGATGTCGTCCTTGCTCTCGTGGCCGGTGGCCGGATCGAAGCGCGCTTCGAACAGCTCGACCAGCAGGCGGGCCAGCAGCGGGTAGCGCGCGAAGGTGCCTTCCACGTAGGCCTGCGAGAACGGCACGCCGGTCTGCAGCAGGTACTTGCAGTAGCCACGCAGCATGGCGACCTGGCGCCAGTGCAGGCCGGCGGCCAGCACCAGGCGGTTGAAGCCATCGTTCTCGGCATCGCCGTGCCAGACGCGGGCGAAGGTCTCGCCGAAGGCTTCATCGACGCTGGCGGCATCGATCGCGCCGACGGTCGATTCGACCTCGAAGTCCTGCACGTACACCGGCGCGTTGTCGACCGACAGGCGGTACGGACGCTCGGCGATCACGCGCAGGCCCATGTTTTCCATCATCGGCAGCGCATCCGACAGCGGAATGTCGTCCAGCTGGCGATACAGCTTCAGGCGCAGGCCATCGCCGCTTTCGCGCGGCACGGCCTGCAGGCTCAGGCGCAGGTCGTCCGGGCCGGTCAGGGCGTCGAGCTGGCTGACATCGTTGGCGGCAACCGCGGTGCTGTTGTCTTCGATGTAGCCGGCCGGCAGCGCCTTGCCGATGCGGGCGGCGATGCGCAGGCCTTCGGTCTCGCCATGGCGGGACACCAGCGCTTCACGCAGGTCGTCCTGCCAGTTGCGCAGCACCTGGGCCAGCTTCTGCTCCAGTTCGGCGGTATCGACGTCGAGCATTTCACCGGGCTTCGGGCGCACGATCAGGTGCACCTGGGCCAGCGGCGATTCGCCCAGCACCACCGAGCTGTCGACGTACTCGCCGTGCAACGCGTCCTTCAGCATCGCTTCGATGCGCAGGCGCACGTCGGTGTTGAAGCGCTCGCGCGGCAGGTAGACCAGCGCGGAGATGAAACGGCTGTACTTGTCGCGGCGCAGGAACAGGCGGCTGCGCACGCGCTCCTGCAGGCCCAGCACGCCCATCGCCGTGCGGAACAGTTCGTCCTCGCTGGACTGGAACAGTTCTTCGCGCGGCAGGGTTTCCAGGATGTGGCGCAGGGCCTTGCCGCTGTGGCTGGCCGGAGCCAGGCCGGACTGCTTCATCACGTGCTCGTGGCGCTGGCGCACCAGCGGGATTTCCCACGGGCGACGGTTGTACGCGCTGGAGGTGAACAGGCCAAGGAAGCGCTGCTCGCCGATGATCTTGCCCTTGGCGTCGAATTCCAGCACGCCGATGTAGTCCATGTAACCGGCGCGGTGCACGCGCGAACGGGCATTGGTCTTGGTCAGGATCAGCGCGTCCTTCAGGCCGGACGTGGTGTTCAGGCCCTGCGCGGCCAGCGTCTTGACCGGACGGGCGGCGGACTTGTCCTTGCCGCGCATCAGGCCCAGGCCGGTGTCGTTCAGCGGCGCCAGCACCTCTTCCTTGCCCTGCTTCTCGACGCGGTACTCGCGGTAGCCGAAGAAGGTGAAGTGGTTGTCGGCGGCCCAGCGCAGGAATTCCTGTGCTTCCTTGCGCGAGGCTGCGTCGACCGGCAGCTGGCGGCTGCCCAGGTCGTCGGCCAGTGCCAGCGCCTTGTCCTTCATCGGCTGCCAGTCGCGCACGATCGCACGCACTTCGTCCAGCGCCTTGTTGATGGCCTGCTCGATGGCCGCCATGGCTTCAGCCGGCTGGCGGTCGATTTCCAGCAGCATCACCGACTCGGCATCACCTTCGCCGACCTTGACCAGCTTGCCGGCCTTGTCGCGGCTGAAGCGCAGCACCGGGTGGCCCAGCACGTGGACACCCACGCCCTGTTCGGCCAGCGACATGGTGACGGTGTCGACCAGGAACGGCATGTCGTCGTTGACGATCTGCAGCACGGTGTGCGGCGATTCCCAACCGTTGGCCTTCGCGGTCGGATTGAACACGCGGACGTTGGCCTTGCCGGCCTTGCGGGCACGGGCGAATTCCAGCGTCTCAGCCGCGAGAGCGGCCCACTCTTCAGCGCTGTGGTGCGGGAACTCGTCCGACTCCATGCGCTTGTAGAAGTCAGTGGCGAAGGCCACTGCTTCGGCCTGTGCGGCCGCGGGGTAGCGCTTGCGCAAGGCCGTGTACACCGGCTCCAGGGAGAAACCAGCGGTCACTGCGACCTCCGCTTCTGCTGGTTTGGTCTTGTTTTTCACGGTCTTGGCTGCGGTTTTTTGCGGTTTCATGGCAGAGCGATGCGCTTGCTCAGTTGGGAAAATGAAATTGTAGCCCTACCGCACGAAAAGGCCTTGCTGCAGGACGGAATAACCAGATTCGGGTTTGCTGCGGTTTAGACGCCTATTCAGTTCGCACCGGTATGGTGCTGGCGCCCGCTTCAGCACTGCCGACAGGATCGGCAAAGCGTGTTACCGGAAGACACACGCGGCGACGCCGATTCGATTCCACAATCCTGAACTGGACGGTATAGTCCACCGCGTGAATCCGGCCTACCTCCCCGTTGCCCTCGACGCACGCGATGAGCGCGTGTTCGATGCCGTGCGCGAGCTGCTGGCCCAGCAGGGCATGCAGATGAGCATGGATGCGGTGGCCCAGCACGCCGGCTGCTCCAAGCAGACCCTGTACTCGCGCTACGGCAGCAAGCAGGACCTGCTGCGCCGGGTGATGCAGCGCCACGTCGGCCACGCCACCGGCGCCATGGTTCGTGCACTCCGCACTGACGACCTGCGTGCCAGCCTGCTCCAGTTCGCCACCGACTTCCTGGAGCACTTCAACCAACCGCACGTGGGCCAGGCCTGCCGGCTGATCGCCGCCGATGCATCCCAGTTTCCCGAAGAGGCGCGTACGCTGTACCGGCATGGGGCCGGCGCGCTGACGCTTCATCTTGCTGAATGGATTGAAACCGTTTGCATGCAAGGCCAGCTCCGGCATGACGACCCGCACTTCATGGCCGAACTGCTGCTGAGCATGATCGCCGGTCAGGATTTCGACAAACAGCGCTTCCATACCCCCCATCGTGATGACGCGCAGCTGCGTCGGCGCTGGGCAGAGTTCTCCGTCGACAGCTTCCTGCGCGCCTTCGCGCCTCAGCCGTCGCCGGCCCCGTCTTCAAACCAACCCCGGAGTTCCTCCTGATGACCGCCCCACTCCGCACCCTTGCCTTGACGTGCGCCGTTGCTGTCGCGCTGGCTGCCTGCAAGAAGCCGGAACAGCAGACGCCCCCGCCGCCGGAGGTGGGCGTGATCGACGCCAAGCCGCAGACCCTGCCGCTGCAGCGTGAGCTGGTCGGCCGCCTGTCGCCGTTCCGCAGCGCCGACGTGCGTGCGCGCGTGCCGGGTGTCCTGCTCAAGCGCGTCTACCAGGAAGGCTCCCAGGTCAAGCAGGGGCAACCTCTGTTCCTGATCGACCCGGCGCCGCTGCGTGCCTCGCTCAACGCCTCCGAGGCCCAGCTGGCTTCGGCCCGCGCCACCTACGCCAATGCCAAGGTGGCCGCCGACCGCGCCCGTTCGCTGGCCCCGCAGCAGTTCGTCTCCAAGGCCGACCTGGACAACGCCGAATCGGCCGAGCGCACCGCGCTGGCCGCAGTCAAGCAGGCCGAGGCGTCGGTGACCTCTTCGCGCATCAGCCTGGGCTACACCGAAGTGACCGCGCCGATCAGCGGCGTGGCCAACAAGCAGCAGGTCACCGAAGGTGCGCTGGTCGGCCAGGGCGATGTGACCCTGCTGACCACCGTCGACCAGCTCGACCCGCTGTACGTGAACTTCTCGCTGAGCGTGGATGAGCTGACCCAGCTGCGTGCGCAGCAGGCCAAGGGCGCGCTGGCGCTGTCGGGTGACGGCAAGGCCACGGTCAACGTCAAGCTGGCCGACGGCACCACTTACAGCGAGCCGGGCACGCTGGACTTCTCTTCGACCACGGTCGACCCGGCCACCGGCGCGGTGTCGCTGCGTGCGCTGCTGCCGAACCCGCAGCAGATCCTGCTGCCGGGTGCCTTCGTCAGCTTCCAGGCCAACCTGGGCGAGCGCAACAACGCCTACCTGGTGCCGCAGCAGGCCCTGCTGCGTGACACCACCGGCGGCTACGTGATGGTGGTCGGTGCCGACGGCAAGGTCATCCGCAAGAACGTGAAGACCGACGGTGCGCAGAACGGCAACTGGCTGGTCAGCGACGGCCTGGCCGCCGGTGACAAGGTGATCGTGGCCGGCGTGCAGAAGGTCAAGGAAGGCGCACCGGCGGTGGCCAAGCCGTGGACCCCGGGGCAAGACGCCAACGGCAAGCCTGCCGCGGGCGGCGCTGCTCCGGCGGGCGCGGCACCGGCCGCAGGCAAGGCACCGGCCGACGCGGCCAAGCCCGAGCAGGCCGATGCGGCCAAGCCGGCAGCCACCGATTCGAACAAGCAGTAACGGGAACCTTCCGTCATGCCTAAATTTTTCATCGAACATCCAGTCTTCGCCTGGGTGGTTGCGATCCTGATCTCGCTCAGCGGCGTGATCGCGATCCTCAACCTGGGCGTGGAGTCCTATCCCAACATCGCCCCGCCGCAGGTCACCGTCTCGGCGACCTACCCGGGTGCCAGTGCCGACACCACGGAAAAATCGGTCACCCAGGTGATCGAGCAGCAGCTGACCGGTATCGATCATCTGCTGTACTTCAGCTCCTCGTCCGCGTCCAACGGCCGTGCGCAGATCACCCTGACCTTCGAGACCGGTACCGATCCGGACATCGCCCAGGTGCAGGTGCAGAACAAGGTCTCGCTGGCCACGCCACGCCTGCCTTCGGAAGTGACCCAGCAGGGCGTGGTGGTGGCCAAGGCCAACGCCGGCTTCCTGATGGTCATCGCGCTGCAGTCCGACACGCCGGCCATCAACCGTGATGCCCTGAACGACATCGTCGGCTCGCGCGTGCTCGACCAGGTCTCGCGTATCCCCGGCGTCGGCAGCACCCAGCAGTTCGGTTCCGAGTACGCCATGAACATCTGGCTCAACCCGGAAAAGATGCAGGGCTACGGACTGTCGGCCAGCCAGGTGCTGGCCGCGGTGCGCGCACAGAACGTGCAGTTCGCCGCCGGTGCGCTGGGTTCGGACCCGTCGCCGGAAGGCCAGCACTTTACCGCCACGGTCTCGGCCGAAGGCCGCTTCAGTTCGCCGCAGGAGTTCGAGAACATCATCCTGCGCGCGAATCCTGACGGCTCGCGGGTACTGATGAAGGACATCGCCCGTGTTGCCTTCGGTGCCAACAACTACGGCTTCGACACCCAGTACAACGGCAAGCCGACCGGCGCCTTCGCCATCCAGCTGCTGCCGGGCGCCAATGCCCTGAACGTGGCCGATGCGGTGCGCGCCAAGATGGACGAGCTGCAGCCCAGCTTCCCGTCTGGGGTGACCTGGTTCTCGCCGTACGACAGCACCACCTTCGTCAAGATCTCGATCCAGGAAGTGGTCAAGACACTGTTCGAGGCAGTGTTCCTGGTGTTCCTGGTGATGCTGATCTTCCTGCAGAACTTCCGCGCCACCCTGATCCCGACCCTGGTCATCCCGGTGGCCCTGCTCGGTACCTTCCTGGGCATGTGGATGATCGGCTTCACGATCAACCAGCTGACCCTGTTCGCGATGGTGCTGGCGATCGGCATCGTGGTCGATGACGCGATCGTGGTGATCGAGAACGTCGAACGCATCATGACCGAGGAAGGCCTGGCGCCGAAGCCGGCCACGCAGAAGGCGATGACCCAGATCACCGGCGCGGTGGTGGCGATCACCGTCGTGCTGGCTGCGGTGTTCATCCCGTCCGCCCTGCAGGGCGGCGCCGCCGGTGAGATCTACAAGCAGTTCGCGCTGACCATCGCCATCTCGATGGCGTTCTCGGCATTCCTGGCCCTGGGCTTCACCCCGGCGCTGTGCGCGACCTTCCTCAAGCCGACGCACAACGACAACCCGAACATCATCTACCGCACCTTCAACAAGTACTACGACAAGATCAGCCACACCTATGTGGGCCACATCACCTCGGCAGTGCGCCATGCGCCGCGCTGGATGATCCTGTTCGTGGTACTGACCGCACTGTGCGGCTTCCTGTTCACCCGCATGCCGGGCAGCTTCCTGCCGGAAGAAGACCAGGGCTATGCGCTGGCGATCGTGCAGCTGCCGCCGGGCTCGACCAAGGGCCAGACCAACGAAGTGTTCGCGCAGATGCGTGGCATCCTGGAAAAGCAGGATGGCTATGAAGGCATGCTGCAGGTGGCCGGTTTCAGCTTCGTCGGTTCCGGCGAGAACGTGGGCATGGGCTTCATCCGCCTGAAGCCGTGGGAGGAACGCAAGTTCACCGCGCCCGAGTTCATCCAGAACATGAACGGCGCGTTCTACGGCATCAAGGAAGCGCAGATCTTCGTGGTCAACCTGCCCACCGTGCAGGGCCTTGGCCAGTTCGGCGGCTTCGATATGTGGCTGCAGGACCGTAGCGGTGCCGGTTACGAACAGCTGACCCAGGCCCGCAACATCCTGCTCGGCCAGGCCGCGCAGAAGCCGGACCACCTGGTCGGCGTGCGCCCGAACGGCCTGGAAAACGCGCCGCAGCTGCAGCTGCACGTGGACCGCGTGCAGGCGCAGTCGATGGGCATGTCGGTGTCGGACGTGTACAGCACCATCCAGCTGATGCTGGCCCCGGTGTACGTGAACGACTTCTTCTACGAAGGCCGCATCAAGCGCGTGACCATGCAGGCTGATGGCCCGTACCGCACCGGCCAGGAGTCGCTGAAGAGCTTCTACAGCCCGTCCAGCCTGACCACCAATGCCGATGGCACCAACGCGATGATCCCGCTCAACACGGTGGTCAAGTCCGAATGGGTGTCGGCGCCGCCGTCGCTGAGCCGCTACAACGGCTACTCGGCGATCAACATCGTCGGCTCGCAGGCACCGGGCACCAGCTCGGGTGAGGCGATGCAGACCATGGAAGGCATCGTCAACGACGATCTGCCGGCCGGCTTCGGCTACGACTGGTCGGGCATGTCCTACCAGGAAATCCTGGCCGGCAACGCGGCGACGCTGCTGCTGGTGCTGTCGATCGTAGTGGTGTTCCTGTGCCTGGCCGCGTTGTATGAAAGCTGGTCGATCCCGGTGGCGGTGCTGCTGGTGGTGCCGCTGGGCGTGCTCGGCGCCCTCGGCCTGTCCATGCTGCGTGGCCTGCCCAACGATCTGTTCTTCAAGATCGGCCTGATCACCGTGATCGGCCTGGCCGCGAAGAACGCGATCCTGATCGTCGAGTTCGCGGTGGAGCAGCGCGCAGCAGGCAAGACCCTGCGTGATGCCACCATCGAGGCGGCACGCCTGCGTTTCCGACCGATCCTGATGACCTCGTTCGCGTTCATCATGGGCGTGATCCCGATGGCGATCTCCACTGGTGCCGGCGCCAACTCCCGCCACGCCATCGGTACCGGCGTGATCGGCGGCATGCTGTTCGCCACCCTGCTCGGCCTGCTGATGATCCCGGTGTTCTTCGTGGTCGTGCGCCGCATGCTGGGCGACAAGCTGGATGAATCCTCCAAGGAATTCATGGAGCGCCAGCGCGACGCGGATGCTGCACACCGTCCGGATCGTTGATCCGGCAGTGAGCTGAAACGAGAAAGGCCCCGGAGCGATCCGGGGCCTTTTTTCTTGCCGCTTTTGAATGCATGCCAACCAAGGTTGGCATCTACCAGAGCGACGACAGGCCCGGTAGCCGCCAACCTTGGTTGGCGCTCACCAGGGTAACGTCTCAGCGCAGCAGCGCAACCACCGCGCATACTGCCACGATCACCAAGGCCACCCACTGCATCGGCACGAAGAAGAAATGATGGGGCGCGGCTTCGCCCTTCTGCCGGGGCACGCGATTGAGCCACAGGCCCAGTAGCACGTTCACGGCTGCGCCGATGCCTGCACCCAACAGCACCTGCTGCAACGGAATGTTGCCTTTGGGGCCATCATGCGGAAAGAAGTACGCCAGCAGCAGGATCGCTGCAATCGGCGTCACCAGCGTCATGAAACCCCAACCGCGATAGATCATCGTGCAGACCCATGAAAAAAACGGCCTGCATTGTAGCGGGGCTTTGGAAGGGCGCCGCAGAATGAAATGTATGGCGATGCGCAGGTTGCCGCTCTGTAGAGCCGAGCCCATGCTCGGCTGCTTGTACCGGAGCCGAGCATGGGCTCGGCTCTACAGGCGGCCAGAGAACAGCGCATCCGCGCATGGCGTGGATCTACTGCCGCGCCGCCAGACCGGCGGCGCGGCCACGACCACTCAGCGCAGCCCGGTCTCGTTGCGGGCGATCACCAAACGCTGGATTTCCGAGGTACCTTCGTAGATCTCGGTGATCTTGGCATCACGGAAGTAGCGCTCCAGCGGCATTTCCTTCGAATAGCCCATGCCGCCATGGATCTGCACCGCCTGGTGGGTGATCCACATCGCTGCTTCCGAAGCGGTCAGCTTGGCCACCGCGGCTTCGGTGCTGAAACGCTTGCCCTGACCCTTCACCCATGCGGCGCGCAAGGTCAGCAGCAGCGCTGCGTCCAGCTTGCACTTCATGTCGGCGATCTTGGCCTGGGTCATCTGGAAGGTACCGATGGCTGCGCCGAATGCCTTGCGCTCCTTCACGTATTCCAGGGTCGCTTCATAGGCGGCACGGGCGATGCCGATGGCCTGCGAAGCGATGCCGATACGGCCTGCGTCCAGCACGCTCATGGCGATCTTGAAGCCCTCGCCTTCTCGGCCCAGCACGTCCTCAGCCTGCGCCACATAATCGTTGAACTCGATCTCGCAGGTGGCCGAAGCACGGATGCCCAGCTTCGGCTCGGTCTTGCCGCGGCCGAAACCCGCCTTGTCGGTATCGATGATGAAGGCGGTGATACCACGCGCGCCCTTGTCCGGCTCGCTCATCGCGAACAGCACGATGTACTTGGCCACCGGGCCGGAGGTGATCCAGCTCTTCTTGCCGTTGATCACGAAGGTGCCGTCGGCCTGCTTCACCGCGCGGCAGCGCATGGCGGTCGCATCCGAACCCGACTGTGGCTCGGTCAGCGCGAACGCACCGATGGCCGTACCTTCGGCGATGGCACGCACGTAGGTCTGCTTCTGCTGCTCGGTACCATGGGTCAGAATGCCGTTGCAGAACAGCGAATTGTTGACCGACATGATGGTCGAATGGGCTGCGTCGGCGGCGGCGACCTCCACCATCGCCAGCACGTACGCAACCGGGTCCATCCCCGCGCCACCGTATTCGGTTGGCACTTCGATGCCCATCAGGCCGTTCTCGCCGAGCAGGCGGATGTTGTCCAGCGGGAACTCGCCGGTACGGTCATGGTGCTCCGCGCTCGGAGCGATCTTCTCCTGCGCGATCCGCCGCGCCACGTCCTGCAGCATCAACTGCTCTTCGGTAAAGCTGAAATCCACAACACCCTCCCGGGTACATGAAGTTATGGGCCACATACGGCGCGCCCAGGTGCCCCGATTGTACCGGGGCCCGGCGGTTTCCGTACGCCAGCGACTTGACCGCGGCAGGCCTTCTCAGCGAATATATCTCTATATCGCGATAGGTAGATATTTATGGATCTTGAAGACTGGTCGACCCGCCTGAAGGTGTTCGCCGATGCGACCCGCGTGCGCCTGCTGGCGCTGCTGGAGCAGGAGGAACTGACCGTGGCCGAACTGTCGGCGATCACCCGGCTGGCACAGCCGCGGGTGTCCACCCATCTGGCGCGCCTGAAGGAAGCCGGCCTGGTTCGCGACCGCCGTGCCGGCGTGTCGGCCTATTACCGCTTCGACGAGGCCCAGCTGGACCCGGCGCAGCGTGCATTGTGGCATGCCTTGAGCAACGGAAGCGACGACCCGCTGCTGCGCCAGGACGCCGAACGCGTCGCCGCCGTGCTGGCCCACCGCGCCTCCGACCAGAACTGGGCCGACAGCGTGGCCGGCGACATGGAGCGCCACTACTCTCCAGGCCGGACCTGGGAGGCCCTTGCGCGCACCGCGCTGCCACTGCTGGAAACTGGCGACGTGCTGGACATTGCCTCCGGCGACGGCGTGCTGGCCGAACTGGTGGCCCCGCATGCCAAGCGCTACATCTGCATCGACACCAGCGCACGCGTGGTCGCCGCCGCCAGCGAGCGCCTGCGCCGCCTGCCCAATGTGGAAGTGCGCGAGGGCGACATGCATGCCCTGCCGTTCAAGGACGGCAGCTTCGACCTGGTGGTGCTGATGCATGCGCTGACCTACGCCAGCAAACCGGCGCAGGCGGTGACCGAAGCCGCACGCGTGCTGCGCCCCGGTGGCCGCCTGCTGCTGTGCAGCCTCGCCCGACACGAGCACAAGGCAGCAGTAGAGGCTTACGGCCACGTCAACCTCGGTTTCAGTGACAAGGAACTGCGCAGGTTCGTCGACAAGGCCGGCCTGCAGGTGTCCAGCTTGGAGACAGTCACCCGCGAAAAGCGTCCGCCGCACTTCGAAGTGATTTCGCTGATCGCCAACAAGCCCTGAGCCCGAGACCGCCATGCCTGCCCTGCCCTGGTTGCATCCTGATCGTGCCAACGCCCTGCTCGACGCCCTGCGCGAGCGGATCCTGATCATCGACGGCGCGATGGGTACGATGATCCAGCGCCATGGCCTGCAGGAAGACGATTACCGTGGCGAGCGCTTCGCCGATGGCTACGACCATCTGCATGGCCCCGGCTGCGATCACGCGACACCGGAAGGCCATGACCTGAAGGGCAACAACGATCTGCTGCTGCTGACCCGACCGCAGATCGTCGCCGACATCCACACCGCCTACCTGGAAGCGGGCGCGGATCTGGTCGAGACCAACACCTTCAACGCCACGTCGGTCAGCCAGGCCGACTACCACCTCGAACACCTGGTGTACGAATTGAACAAGGCCGGTGCCGCGGTTGCGCGAACCTGCTGTGATGCAGTGGCTGCGACCACGCCGGGCAAGCCGCGCTTCGTGATCGGGGTGATCGGGCCGACCAGCCGCACCGCCTCGATCAGTCCCGACGTCAACGATCCGGGCTTCCGCAACACCAGCTTCGACGAGCTGCGCGACACCTATCGCGAAGCGATCGAGGGCCTGATCGACGGCGGTGCCGACACCCTCATGGTCGAGACCATCTTCGACACGCTCAACGCCAAGGCGGCGCTGTATGCGTTGGAAGAGGCGTTTGATGCGCGTGGCGCGCGCTTGCCGGTGATGATCTCCGGCACCATCACCGACGCGTCCGGACGCACCCTGTCCGGGCAGACAGCGGAAGCCTTCCATGCCTCGCTGGCGCATGCACGACCGCTGTCGATCGGACTGAACTGCGCGCTGGGTGCCGATGCCATGCGCCCGCACGTGGAAACCCTTGCACAGGTCGCCGGCTGCTACGTCAGCGCACACCCCAATGCCGGCCTGCCCAATGCCTTCGGCGAGTACGACGAAACGCCGGAGGACATGGCCAGTACCCTGCGAGGCTTCGCCGAAGATGGCCTGCTGAACCTGGTCGGCGGCTGCTGCGGTTCCACCCCCGACCATATCCGTGCGATTGCCGAGGTCGTGGCCGGGCTGCCGCCGCGCGCCCTGCCCGGTTCCCAGGAGCAGCAGGCCGCATGAGCACCTCGCCCTACACCCGCCTGTCCGGCCTGGAACCGCTGGTCATTACCCCGGACCTGCTGTTCATCAACGTCGGCGAACGCACCAACGTCACCGGCAGCGCGCAGTTCCGCAAGCTGGTCAAGGAAGGCCGCTACGAGGAGGCGGTGGACGTGGCCCGCCAGCAGGTGGCCAGCGGCGCGCAGATCCTCGACGTCAACATGGACGAGGGCCTGATCGATTCGGAAGCGGCGATGACCCGCTACCTCAACCTGATCATGTCCGAGCCGGACATCGCGCGCATCCCGGTGATGGTCGACTCCTCCAAGTGGAGCGTGATCGAGGCCGGCCTGAAATGCCTGCAGGGCAAGAGCGTGGTCAACTCGATCTCGCTGAAGGAAGGCGAGGCACTGTTCCGCGAACACGCACGCAAGGTCCTGCGCTATGGCGCCGCCGCGGTGGTGATGGCTTTCGATGAAAGCGGGCAGGCCGATACCTGCGCGCGCAAGGTCGAGATCTGCACCCGCGCCTACCGCATCCTCGTCGACGAGATCGGTTTCCCGCCACAGGACATCATCTTCGACCCGAACATCTTCGCCGTCGCCACCGGTATCGAAGAGCACGACAACTATGCAGTGGACTTCATCGAAGCCACCCGCATCATCAAGCAGACGCTGCCGCACTGCCATGTGTCCGGCGGTGTCTCCAACGTGTCGTTCTCGTTCCGTGGCAACGAAACGGTACGCCAGGCCATCCACTCGGTGTTCCTGTACCACGCCATCGCCGCCGGCATGGACATGGGCATCGTCAACGCCGGCGCCATGCCGATCTACGACGAGCTGGAGCCGGAACTGCGCGAGCGCGTGGAGGATGTGATCCTCAACCGCCGCAGCGACGCCACCGAGCGCCTGCTGGAAATCGCCGAGCGCTACAAGGGCAAGAAGGGCGCGGCGAAGACCGAGGACCTGGCCTGGCGCGAGAAGCCGGTGGCGCAGCGCCTGGCGCACGCGCTGGTGCATGGCCTGGACGCCTATGTGGAAGAGGACACCGAACTGGCCCGGCAGGCCTCCAGCCGCCCACTGGATGTGATCGAAGGCCCGCTGATGGACGGCATGAACGTGGTCGGCGACCTGTTCGGCGCCGGCAAGATGTTCCTGCCGCAGGTGGTGAAGTCCGCGCGCGTGATGAAGAAGGCGGTGGCCTACCTGCTGCCGTACATCGAAGCGGAAAAGGCGCGCAGCGGCGACACCGCCAAGAGCAACGGCAAGATCATCATGGCCACGGTGAAGGGCGATGTGCATGACATCGGCAAGAACATCGTCGGCGTGGTCCTGGCCTGCAACAACTTTGAAGTAGTCGACCTTGGCGTGATGGTGCCGGCACAGAAGATCCTCGATGCCGCGCGCGAACACAACGCCGACCTGATCGGCCTGTCCGGACTGATCACTCCGTCGCTGGAGGAGATGAGCCACGTGGCTCGCGAGATGCAGCGCCAGGGCTTCGAACTGCCGCTGCTGATCGGTGGCGCCACTACCTCGCGTGCGCATACCGCGCTGAAGATCGACCCGCATTACAAGGCCCCCACGGTGTGGGTGAAAGATGCCTCGCGCGCGGTCGGCGTGGCCCAGTCGCTGATCTCGCGTGACCTGCGTGAGGCCTTCGTTGCCGCCAACGAGGCCGACTATGCCGAGATCCGCGCGCGCCACCGCAATCGCGGCGATGCCAAGCGCCTGGTCACGCTGGAACATGCACGCGGGCAGAAATTCCAGGGAGGATGGGACAGCTACACGCCGCCGGCACCGAACCAGCCCGGCCTGCACGTATTCGACGACTACCCGCTGGCCGAACTGGTCGACTACATCGACTGGACGCCGTTCTTCCAAGCCTGGGAGCTGGCCGGCAAGTTCCCGGCCATCCTCACCGACGAGATCGTCGGCACCCAGGCCAGCGATCTGTACAAGGATGCCCGCGCGATGCTCGAGCGCATCGTCGGCGAAAAGTGGCTGACCGCCAAGGCCGTGTTCGGCCTGTGGCCGGCCAACAGCGTCGGCGACGACGTGCGCGTGCAGCACCCGCAGGGCGAGACCACGCTGCACTTCCTGCGCCAGCAGGTGGACAAGCCGGCCGAGCGCCCCGATTTCTGCCTGGCCGATTTCATCGCGCCGGCCGACAGCGGCCAGCAGGACTGGATCGGCGCCTTCGCGGTGACCGCCGGCATCGGCATCGACGCCCACGTGGCGCGCTTCGAGGCCGACCATGACGATTACAACGCGATCCTGCTCAAGGCCCTCGCCGACCGCTTCGCCGAAGCGTTGGCCGAGCGGCTGCACCAGCGCGTACGCACGGAATTCTGGGGCTACGACCACGCCGAGACGCTGGACAACGAGGCACTGATCGACGAGCAGTATCGCGGTATCCGCCCCGCTCCGGGCTATCCCGCCTGCCCGGAGCACAGCGAAAAGCGCTGCCTGTTCGACCTGCTGCAGGCCGAAGCGAACGCCGGCATGGCGTTGACCGAGAGCTTCGCGATGCTGCCCACCGCAGCGGTATCGGGTTACTACTTCAGCCACCCGCAGAGCCAGTATTTCGTGGTCGGCCGGCTCAGCCGCGAACAGGTCGGCGACTACGCACGCCGCAAGGGCGTGGACCGCGCCCAGGCCGAGCGCTGGCTGGCCTCCAACCTCGACTACGATCCCGAATGACACAGAAAGGGGACGGAGGGGATTAAGTCGTTTGTGCCCCAAACGACTTAATCCCCTCCGTCCCCTTTTTGCTTCATCATTCCGCGATGACTGTCCCCGTTGCCCGCCTCTCCAGCTTCTACCTGTTCTACTACGCAGCACTCGGTGCGTTCACCCCGTACTGGAGCCTGTTCCTCACTGCGCGCGGCATGAGCGTGACCGCGATCAGCGTGATGATGGGCCTGTGGTATGCAACGCGCGTGGTTGCGCCCAGCACCTGGACCTCGCTGGCGGCGGCCTCGCCACGGCCGATCCGCCTGCTGCGTATCGGCTGCCTGCTGACCCTGATCAGCTTCGCCGCGTTCCTGCTTCCTCTGCCGCAGCCGTGGATGTATCCGGCAATGGTGGTGTTCTGCTTCTTCTACAACGCGGTAATGCCGCAGTTCGAGTCGATCACCCTCACCCATCTCGGCAGCGACAGCCATCGCTACGGCCTGATCCGGGTCTGGGGCTCACTGGGCTTCATCGCCATCGTGACCCTGTTCGGCTGGCTGATCGAAGGTGACGGCACTGCCAGCCGCGCCGGGCTGCTGCCGTGGATGATGCTGCCGCTGTTCGTCCTGCTGGTCGCTTCCGCCTTCAGCAATCACTACGCGCGCGGCATCGGCCGGACCGAAGGCGACGCCAGCGGCTTCTGGCAGATCGTGCGCCGCCCTCCGGTACTCGCGTTCTTCCTCGCTGCCTTCATGGAGCAGCTTTCGTTCGGACCGTACTACACGTTCTTCTCGGTCTACATGGACCATCACGGCTACCGCACATCCACGCTCGGCCTGCTGTGGACCATCGGCGTGGTGTTCGAGGTCGGCGTGTTCTTCACCATCGGCCGCTTCTTCCGTCGCTACGACGCCAGCTGGATGCTGCTGATCGCGCTGGTCAGTTCCTGCCTGCGCTGGGCGGTCACCGCGCTCTTCCCGGAGAACCTGCCGGTAATGCTGCTGGCCCAGACCGCGCATGCGCTTGGCTTTGCTGCTTTCTTCGCGGCAGCGATGCAGATGCTGGCGACCTATTTCCCGGGCCGCCTCAACGGCCATGGTCAAGGCCTGCTGTACGGTTTCTCGTCCGGTGTCGGCGGCGTGCTGGGCGCGCTCATTGCCGGCCAGCTGTGGAAGATCGACGATGGCCGCACCGCATTCCTGGCGGGGAGCGGGTTTGCCCTGGTCGGCGCATTGCTGTGCTTCTTCGCACTGAGCCTGCCGTTGATACGCGCACGCCGGAAACGCTCCGAGGCCTGACGCCGGCGCCAGTCCTACTGCTGCAGCAGTACCTGCTGCAGCGATGGCAGAAGCACACGGTTGCCATGCGCGCTGAGGTGGTCGCCATCGAAGAACAGCGGCCGGCCATCGCGCTGCGCCGGGCACAGCACGTCATCGCACAGCACCGGCATCGGATCCCACAGCACACCGCCCGGCAGGCCATCGACCACCTGCTGCAGGCTGCCCAGCATCGGTGCCCGCAACGTTTCCATCGCCTCGCGCGTGCTGTCCAGGCCATTGCGGCAGACCTCGTTGCGTGAATTGAAGCGATCCGAGCACCGATACGGCGGCGCCGGCAGCACCGGTTTGGGCGCCTCCAGCACAACGCGTACACCACGCTCTGCCAACGGCCGCCATTGGGCGATCGCCTCCACCACTTCGGCCTCACGCCCCGCCGTGGCTTCCGGCGTCAGCTCGCCCGCCAGCTGCGCCTGCCCATCGAACAACATGAACTGATCGGACAAGCGCGGTATGCGCAGCGACACCAGCACCACGGCATCACCGGGCTGCGCACGCCGCGTGATGTCGGCGAGCACCGCCGCATCGAAATCGCCGCAGCCCGCGCCCGCACCCCGCCACTTCTGCAGGCTCACCAGCGGGCATCCACCACGGCCATAGAGGACGACCTCCGAACCGGTCTCAAGCGCCAGTCGCTGCAGTAGTTCGATGTAGGCCATCGCATGCGAATCGCCGGCAACGAACACCCGCTTCGACGTACCGGCCGGCAGCGGCCGGTTGCAGGCTCCACGGGCATAGGTGCGCATGCTGCCGCCAGCGAAGCGCTGCTTGTCCGTCACCAGTGCACAATCGGGATAGTCGCCTGCCACGCTCTTGCCGTTGGGATACCAGTCGGCCGGATGCCGGCTGACCGTGCTCAGTGATATCCACGGTGCCTGCAGGTACAGCACCGTCTGGGTGCCGGCCGCGACCAGCAGCACAGCCGCACCTGCCAGCACCCAGCGCCCCGGGCGCAGACGCTGCGCCCAGGGACCCCGGAACGGTTGTTCTACCCAGCGCCACGACACCCACGACAGCAGCAGCACCAGCGCCATTGCAGCGGTCATCTGCAGGGGCGTCTGCAGGCCCACGGTCCAGCGCATCAGCACGAACACCGGCCAGTGCCACAGATACAGTGAGTACGACAGCAGGCCAATGGTGCGCATCGGCCTGCTGGCCAACAGGCGTGCCACCCAGGCCTGCGGATGATGATGCAGCGCCCATAGCAGGCCTGCCGATGCAAAGGTCGGCAGCAGGCCATCAGGCCACGGTGAACGGCCGGCCCGTGCGCTCCACAACGCCCAACACAGCAAAGCCAACGCCACCACCGCGAGCAGCGAGAACACGGGCGCAGCGCGCTTCAATGCCGCCCCCGTCACTTGATCGAGTGATGCGCGCACGTGCAGCAACTGGAACAACAGTACGCCAACACCCAGTTGCCACAGCCGCGTAGTGGTGGCGTAGAACGCCCACGATGGGGGTGCCTCGCGCAGGCCCAGCACCGCCGCATGCAGCAGCGACGCCGCGCTGACCACGGCAAACAATCCCAGGCTCATCCAACGCCCGCGCGCGCCGCGCGCCCAGGCCAGGAACAGTAGCGGGAACAGCAGGTAGAACTGCTCCTCCACGCCCAGCGACCAGGTATGGGTGTAGGGATTGAATTCGGCCTTGGGCGCGAAATAATCGTTGCCGATCAGCGCCAGTACCCAGTTGCTGAAGCCGAAGAATGCCATCAGCCCGGTCTTGTCACTGGCCTCGCTGAGCCAGGACTCGGGAATGAACAGTACGCTGGCGACGGCGGTCAACAGCAGGCAGCTGATCAGCGCAGGTGCGATGCGACGGATGCGGCGCGAATAGAAGCGCAGCATCGACTGCCACAGCGACAACGGCGGCAGCCGGTGTACCGACGCGCTGACCACGAACCCGGAAATGACGAAGAACACGTCTACGCCGGTGAACCCGCCTGGCAACCAGGCCGGGTCAAGGTGGAACACGATGACGGCCAGTACGGCAATCGCGCGCAGGCCGTCAATGTGCGGCACGTAGCCACGGCTTGGATCAGTGGTCATCCCTTTCCCCCAACCGCAGAGACAGTGCCGTCCGCAGTGGTTGCGCCTTTACCAGACCAGGTCGTCCGGCACCTGGTACTGCGGGTCCGCGTACGGATCTTCCTCGCCCGGCGCATCCGGATCGACCTTCAGCGCCACCGAGGCGGCGAACACCGCTTCGGACTGTGCCAGCACGTCGGCAGTCACCAGCAGGTAGCGGCCATTGAGCTGCACCACGCCCAGCTCACCGGCATTGAGCGCGGTCAACTGTTCGGCAGTCACGTAGATGCGCTTGATCTTGCCGCCATACGGGAAGTGGCGGGCGATGTCCGCCGCCTCGGCGTTGAGGCTCTTGTCCTTCAGCAGTTCTTCCAGCTTGGCCTTCGCCTCGCGGCGAACGCGTGCTTCTTCCTGCTTCAGGCGCTCGGTCTCGATGCGCTCTTCCTTCTCCCGCTGCGCGCGGATGGCATAGGCCTTGGCCAGGTCCATCTCTTCGGCGCTGCGCGGCTTGCGCGGGCCCTGCTGTCCCTGGCCACCGCGCGCATGCCCGCCGGGCTTGCCCGCGCCACCATGACCGTGCCCGCGACGCTCGCCGGGCTTGTGCTCGCCCTTGCCTGCGCCCTGCGGCTTTCCATTGCCGTTGCCACCCTTGCCCTGCGGGCGGCCATCACGGCGGGGGCCATCATTCTTGCGCTCGGGCTTGGGCGCGGGCTTGAAGCCCAGGCCCATCAGCTGGTCGCGGAGGGTATCGCTCATAGGATTCGGATCAGTAGTGCGGCGGCGGCGGTTCGCTCGCCGGATCAGAAGAATTCAGTGCGTTGCGGACCTTGCCCAGGTCTTCCAGCAGCACGCGCAGCACATCGGCGTTGCGCATGCCCTGCATGCGGGCGTCGGCCAGCGCATCGCTCAGTTCGGCCAGCGCCTGTTCCTGGAAGGACACGCGCATTTCCAGCTCGACCAGGCGCGCTTCCAGCGCCTGCTCGCGTTCAGTGGGCAGATCAGACATGCAACGAGCGCCCCCGGCCAATGCCGTAGTACGCAAGACCTGCGGCCTCCACTTCGCTCGGCTCATACAGGTTGCGGCCGTCGAACACCACTGCGTCCTTCAACTGCTCGCGCAGCTTCTGGAAGTCGGGGCTGCGGAACTGCTTCCACTCGGTGACCACCACCAGTGCATCGGCGCCCTGCAGTGCTTCGCCTGCCGTGCTGCAGAACGTGAGGTCGTCGCGCTCACCGAAGATGCGCTGCGATTCATGCATCGCTTCCGGGTCGTAGGCACGCACCGTGGCACCGCCTTCCCAGAGCTGGGCCAGCAGGCGACGGCTGGAGGCCTCACGCATGTCGTCGGTGTTCGGCTTGAAGGCCAGGCCCCATACGGCGAACGTCTTGCCGCGCACGCCTTCGTCCTCGCCCTTGTCGTAATGGCGCTGGATGAGGGCGAACAGGTGGCCCTTCTGTGCATCGTTGACCGCTTCAACCGCATTGAGCAGCTTCGGCTCCAGGCCATACTGCTGGGCGGTACGGGCCAGTGCCTGCACGTCCTTCGGGAAGCACGAGCCACCGTAGCCGGCGCCCGGATAGATGAAGTGCCAGCCGATGCGCGGGTCCGAGCCGATGCCCTGGCGGACCTGCTCGACGTCGGCACCCACGCGTTCGGCGATGTTGGCGATTTCATTCATGAACGAAATCTTGGTCGCCAGCATCGCGTTGGCGGCGTACTTGGTCAGCTCGGCCGAGCGCACGTCCATTTCCACCACACGGTCGTGGTTGCGGTTGAACGGCGCGTACAGGCGACGCATCACCGCCACCGACTCCTCGCTGGTCGCACCGATGATGATGCGGTCCGGGCGCATGCAGTCGGCGACTGCGTCGCCTTCCTTCAGGAATTCCGGGTTGGACACCACGTCGAAGGCGATGTCCGCGCCCCGCGCGGCCAGCTCTTCAGCGATGGCCGCACGCACCTTGTCAGCGGTGCCGACCGGCACCGTCGACTTGTTGACCACCACGGTCGGCACGCTCATGTGCCGGCCGATGGTGCGGGCCACGGCCAGCACGTACTGCAGATCGGCGCTGCCATCCTCGTCCGGGGGCGTGCCAACGGCGATGAACACCACCTGGCCATGCTCGATGGCGGCCGCCGCATCGGTGGTGAACGCCAGCCGCGAGGCGGCATGGTTGGCCTTCACCATCGGCTCAAGGCCCGGCTCATAGATCGGGATGATGCCCTGGTTGAGGCCATCGACCTTGGCCTGATCGATGTCCACGCAGACCACCTGGTGGCCTGCGTCGGCCAGGCAGGTACCGGTCACCAGTCCAACGTAACCGGTACCAAAAATCGCAACGCGCATATCCGTATTCGCTCCTGAATGACTTACGGCAGAACGCCCAGCAGCTCGACGTCGAACGTCAGAGTCGCGTTCGGGCCGATCGGGCCGCCCGGGGTGCCGTTCTCGCCGTAGGCCAGTTCGCCCGGGATCCAGAAGCGGTACTTCGAACCGACCGGCATCAGCGCGACGCCTTCGGTCCAGCCCTTGATCACCTGGTCCAGGCCGAACTCGGCCGGCTGGCGGCCGTAGGAACTGTCGAACACGGTGCCGTTGAGCAGCTTGCCTTCGTAGTTCACGCGCACCTTGCTGCTCGGCAGAGGACGCTCGCCGCTACCCGGGCGGATCACCTGGTACTGCAGGCCCGACGAGGTGGTCACCACGCCCGGCTGGGTCTTGTTCTTGGCCAGGAATGCGTTGCCTTCCGTGCGGTTGGTCTGCGCAGCCTGGGCGGCCTTGGCCTGCATTTCAGCCTGCTTGGCACCCATGAAGGCCTGAATGGTGGCGGTCGCGTCAGCTTCCGTCATCTTCGGCTGGCCCTTGGTCAGGCCGGTGCTGATCGCGTCAAACAGCGAGGCGACATCGATATCGTCCTTCAGCTGCGCCAGCGACGGGCCCACCGAGTAGGAACCGATCATCTGCGACACCTTGACGCGGTCGACCTTCGGCGGCTGCGAACCCGGTGCCACGCCCGGAACCTGCTGGCCACTGCGGGCCATCACGACCTGGCGCAGCGCGGCATCGGTGGCCTTGGCCTGTTCCTGGGTGATCTGCGGCTGCAGGCCCTCGAACGAGCGCTCAACGGCGGTGCGCAGGGCGGCCACATCGATCTCTTCGGCGATCGGGGTGAACGACTTGGCCACGTCCAGGCCGATGGCATAGCCGAGCTTCTGCTTGGGGGAATTCAAGGTTGCGGTCTCCTTGGCGGCTGCGGGGGCAGCCGGTTGTTGCGACAGAGCGACACCCGAAGTGCCCATCGCCAGAATCAGAACCGACGCCGCGGCGCCGCGCATTCCCATCTTCATTCGCTGCATTCCTGGAAGTGTCTGGGCGCCGACGTCGGCGCGAAAAGAAGCATTGTCGCACGCATGCCGTCGATGTCGAGGCATGCGTGCCGGATATCAATGCGTGGCGGCTGCCGCCAGCGCCTTGTCGATGGCCGCGGTCAGCTGCGGATCGTCCGGCGTCACCTTGCTGGCGAACTGGGCGATGACCTTGCCATCGCGGCCCACGAGGTATTTGTGGAAGTTCCAGGCCGGCGCAACGCCGGTCGCTGCGGTCAAGCGCTGGTACAGCGGCGTGGCCTGCGTACCGACCACATGCACCTTCTCGAACATCGGGAACTTGACGCCGTAGGTCAGGGTGCAGAAGTCCTGGATCTGCTTCTCGTCACCCGGTTCCTGGCCCTTGAAGTCATTGGAAGGGAAGCCCAGCACCGCAAAACCGCGGCCGGCATAGCGCTTCTGCAGCGCCTCCAGCCCTTCGTACTGCGGCGTGTAGCCACACTTGCTGGCGGTGTTGACCACCAGCAGCACCTGTCCGTGATAGCGCTGTTGCAGATTCACCTGCTGCTTGCTGGCCAACGGCCGGTATTCGAGATCGAGCAGGTCGGCCGCCAGCGCACTGGCGGAACCGGCAGCGCCGGCCACCATCAGGGCCAGCAGGGACAGGCCGCGCAGGCGGCACGGGGAAACGGTCGGCAGGGGCATCAGAGGCGGTCCGCGGTAGCCATTCACAAGGCCCGGCCAGTGCTGGCCGGGAATCGGCCGAACTATAGCACCGGGCTCCGGAGCCCCTGATGGCACAGGCCCACTGCGGGCTTTGCGCGGCGTGGCGAATGTACTGCCCGGGCGCCATCGATGGCGCAGCGATGACATAGCATGGACATCTCTGAATGGAATGCGGCCCCGGGAAGGCCCCTGCCGTAGCTTTATTTCCCTTTTAAATCAATCAAATAAAGGGATATTTCAGCAATCTGACCACCCCTGCCATCAGTTGGGCACGGCAAGGGGTTGCACCCAGGCGTGCCGGTGTTATAGTTGCATACAACACCAGTCACCTGAGACAGGGGGAAGCCATGAACGTCCGGATCCGTCGCAACCTCACCGCACCTGCGGCCGTCGCTGTTTCGACCCTGCTCGTGCTGGCCTGGTGGGCCACGCCCACCGCCCCTGCTTCTGCCGCTGCTGAAAGCGCGCAGGACGCGACGCCCTCCCCGGCAGGGAACGCCCCCTCCTCCTCCCCCCCTTCCCCACGTCGGCTGCACAGCGCGCTGTCCATGCCGTACTTCTCGTTCGCCCAGCCGCTGACCCCACGGAGCTGAATATGAGCGACATCCAGTGGAGCGACGGCGCTCCCATCTACCGTCAGTTGAAGGAGCGCGTGATCGCCATGATGCTCGACGGAATCCTCAAGCCGGGCGATGCCCTGCCTTCGGTGCGCCAGGTGGCCGCCGACTATCAACTCAACCCCATCACCGTTTCGCGCGCTTACCAGGAACTGGCCGACGAAGGCCTGGTCGAGAAGCGCCGCGGCCTGGGCATGTTCATGACCGAACAGGCGGCCACGCAGCTGCGCAGCAGCGAGCGCGACCGTTTCCTCAACGAAGAATGGCCCGCGGTTCTGGAGCGCATCCAGCGCCTGGGCCTGAGCCTCGACGAATTGCTGCCCCAGGGGAAAGTCTGATGAATAGCACTGCAAGTGAGTCGGTCATCACCGCCCGAGGCCTGCGCAAGGCCTACAAGACCACGGTCGCCCTCGACAATGCCAGTTTCAGCATTCCAAGCGGGCGTATCGTCGGCCTGATCGGGCCCAATGGCGCCGGCAAGACCACCGCGCTGAAGGCCCTTCTGGGCCTGACCTCGGTGGAGGGTGAACTGAGCGTGCTCGGCCGCGACCCGCGACTGCACCGCGACGAGCTGATGAACGACATCTGCTTCATCGCCGACGTCGCCGTACTGCCGCGCTGGCTGAAGGTCCGCGAGGCGATCGACTTCGTCGCCGGCGTGCATCCGCGCTTCGACCGCGCCCGCTGCGAGCGCTTCCTGGCCAACACCAAGCTGCAGCCGAAGCAGCGCGTGCGCGAACTGTCCAAGGGCATGATCGTGCAGCTGCACCTGGCGCTGGTGATGGCCATCGATGCCCGCATCCTGGTGCTGGACGAACCGACCCTGGGCCTGGACATCCTGTACCGCAAGGAGTTCTACCAGCGCCTGCTGGAAGACTACTTCGACGAACAGAAGACCATCATCGTCACCACCCACCAGGTGGAGGAGATCGAGCACATCCTCAGCGACGTGATGTTCATCCGCGACGGCCGCATCGTGCTCGACGCGGAAATGGACGACGTCGGCCAGCGCTACACCGAGCTGCTGGTCAATGCCGACCAGCTGGACACCGCCCGCGCCCTGAAGCCGATCGACGAGCGCAGCCTGGCGTTCGGCAAGACAGTGATGCTGTTCGATGGCGTGCCGCGCGCCCAGCTTTCCTCCCTCGGCGAGACCCGCATCCCGGGCCTGGCCGACCTGTTCGTCGCCATCATGAAGGGGACCTACGCATGAATGCCGTCAACCACCCCGTCAGCCCGATCGGCACCCTGCGCTGGCTGCTCAAGCGCGAGTACTGGGAGAACCGCGGCGGTTTCCTGTATGCCCCGTTGATCGCTGGCCTGATCTCGCTGGTGATGAGCATCGCCGGCATTGCCTTCGGCCTCTTCGCACTGAACCGTGCAGCGCGCGACGGCGGCCTGCACATCGATGGCGAGAACGTGAACATCAATGGCCTGAACCTGGCCCTGCTCACCCGTGACATCAGTGCCAAGGACCTTGCTGATCTTGGCAACGGCCTGGACCTGACTCTGGTGCTCAGTTCAAGTTGGCCGTTCCTGGTGCTGGCCTTCGTGGTGTTCTTCTACTGCCTGGGCGCCCTGTACGACGATCGCCGCGACCGCAGCATCCTGTTCTGGAAATCGTTGCCGCTGTCGGACACGCAGACCGTGCTGTCCAAGGTGATCAGCGCACTGATCGTGGCACCGTTGATCGCGGTCATCGCCGGCATCCTCACCATGTTCGGCTTCATGCTGATCATCAGTGCCGTCGCGCTGCTGCACGGTGGCAGCCCGATGACCCTGATCTGGGGCCCGGCCAGCCCGCTGACCCTTGCCGCTGGGCATCTGGCCTGGATTCCGGTCTATGCCCTGTGGGCCCTGCCCACCGCCGGCTGGCTGCTGCTGTGCTCGGCATGGGCCAGGAGCAAGCCGTTCCTGTGGGCGGTGATGCTGCCGCTGTTTGCCGGCATCATTGTCAGCTCCACCAAGATGATGCCGCTGTTCGGCCTGACCACCGGCTGGTTCTGGCAGAACATCGTCGGCCGCCTGCTGCTGGGGGGCGTACCCGGCATGGACCTGCTGTATCGCCTCGGCGCCGACGAAGCCTCGCGCCGCGATCTGGACTCGGTCGTCAGCCTGATGTCCCCCGCCTCGCAGCTGAAGTCGCTGGCGATGCCGGAACTGTGGATCGGCGCCGTTGTCGGTGCAGTGTTCATCTTCCTTGCCATCCGCCTGCGCAAGCGCGCCGGCGAGATCTGATCCCATCCATCCGGAGGCATTACCCATGCGTTCCCTGCTCGCCTGTTCTGCGTTGTTGCTGTTGCCGTTGTCGGCGCTGGCCGCCGATGCTCCGAACTGCAAGTTCACTGCTGCCCGCGCGCTGAAGCTGGACGTGGCCGGTGCCAAGACGGTGGTGTTCGAGGTCAACCAGCATGATCTGAAGGTGGTCGCCAGCGCTGGCGGCGGCCAGCTGGACGGCCGCGCCTGCGCGTCCAGCCAGGAATGGCTGGACCAGCTGGTACTGGACCAGCGCAAGGTGGGCGACAAGCTGGTGGTGAGCCTGCGCCGCGACGGCCGCCAAAGCGGCATCAGCTTGGGCAACAGCTACGCCTGGCTGGATATCCGCGGCAGCGTGCCGGACAACCTGCCGCTGCAGTTCAAGGTCGGTTCGGGCGATGCCAGCGTGGAAAACGCACAGTCGCTCAGCGTGGACGTCGGCTCAGGTGACGCGGTGGTCCGCGGCACCCGCGGCAGCATCCACGCTGCAGTGGGTTCGGGCGACCTCAACATCGATGGCGGCAGCTCCCTGAACCTGCTGTCACTGGGTTCCGGCGACGTCACCGTACGCAACATCAGCGGCGACGCCAGCACCGGTACCGTCGGCTCCGGTGACCTGAAGATCACCGATGTACGTGGCAACGCGCGGCTGGACACCGTGGGCTCGGGTGACATCGAGTTCAAGCGCGTGCAGGGCAGCGTTGAAGTGGGCGTGGTCGGCTCCGGCGGCGTCGACCTGGCCGACATCGGCGGCAATGTGCACGTCCGCAGCCACGGCTCGGGCGACATCCACGTCGACGGCGTGCGCGGCACCCTGACCGTCGACCGCAGCGGCAGCGGTGACGTCGATCATCGCAACGTCAGCGGCCGGGTCACTCTGCCGCGCAGCAAGTAGCCCTCTTCCAGACACTACCAGGGGAACACCATGAACCTGTTGCGCCTGTTGCCCGCTGTGCTGCTGTCCCTGCCGCTGATCGCCTGCGGCGGCACGTCGTCCGCGCCCGACAAGACCGTCGGCAAAAGCGTCGCCGAAGCCACAGGTGGCGTTGGCGAGACCGTCAAGAACGCCATGGACGATGCCCGCAAGGATATCGCCCGGGGCAACATCAAGATCTCGGCGGACAAGCAGCCGCGTGCGGAGATCACCCCGGATGGCCGCCTGCTGATCGCGGGCAAGGAGGTCGCCGCCAACGATATCCAGCGCCGCCATCTGCAGGACTACCGCGGCCACGTGGTCGCCATCGCGATGGACGGCATGGATGTCGGCCTGGCAGGCGCCAAACTGGGTGCCAGCGCGGCCGGCGAAGCGCTGAAGGGCATTTTCAGCGGCGACAGCGAAGGTGTCGAAAAGCGCATCAATGCCGAAGCCGAGAAGATCGAAGCCCAGGCCAAGCGCATCTGCGACCGCCTTCCGGCGATGCTGGCCAGCCAGCAGGCGCTCGCACGCGAACTGCCGGCGTTCAAGCCCTACGCGACCATGGACCAGGGCGACGTGGACGACTGCGGCAAGGACACCGTGGTCCAGCGCTAGGCCTGTGACAGATCAGCGCACCCGGCCGGCAGCGGCGCCCGGCTGCCGGCCGTAGTGCGCCGTCCGGCTTACAATGGCGGCCCCGGACGCCCCCGAACCGAATGTCATGAAGAAGCTGTTTCTGTTGCTGACTGCCCTGCTCTGCCTCGGCCTGGTCGGCTGTGACCAGGAATACCGCAACCACCGTGCCGAGCGCGGCAAGCCCAAGATTTCCGTCAGCGAAGGCATGGTCACCGTACGTCGCCCGCCCGCGCCGAACATCATCATCCTCGCCGATGGCACGATGAAGATGGACGAGATCCAGATTCCGCTGGATGACGGACAGAAGCAGATGCTGCAGACCATGTTCGGCAAGCTGCAGGTACTGCGCCAGAACACCCTGGTGGCCGCACCGGCCGATCCCAACATGCAGCCGGTGAAGATCCAGCCGCCCGAGGGCATGGAAGTGATTCCGACGGACCTGATCCAGCGCATCCCCGAGTTCAAGGATTACACCGACACCTTCGGCAATATCGTCGCCGACCGTCGCTGAAGAAAAACGCCGCCCGAGGGCGGCGTTTCCTTTTGTAGAGCCGAGCCTATGCTCGGCTACTGACTGGAACCTGAGCCGAGCATGGGCTCGGCTCTACATATTGCAGAATCCACATCAACCACCGCCACCACCGCCACCGGCCTGGATGCCACCGGCCGTCAGCGCGGTCGGGTCCAGCAGGCGACGCAGCTCGGCTTCGGCCAGCCCGCTGTCCTCCAGTGCCACGTCCAGCACCGGGCGCTGTTCCTTGTAGGCACGCTTGGCAATCGCCGCAGCCTTCTCATAGCCGATGATCGGGTTCAATGCGGTGACCAGGATCGGATTACGCGCCAGCGCCTCGGCCACGCGATCCTCACGCACCTTCAGCCCGGCGATCGCGCTGTCCGCCAGCAGGGTGGACACGTTGGCGAGCAGGCCGATGCCATCGAGCAGGTTCACCGCGATCAGCGGCAGCGTGACGTTGAGCTGGAAGTTACCGGTCTGCCCGGCCACGGTGATCGCGGTGTGGTGGCCGATGACCTGCGCACAGGCCATCACGGTCGCTTCCGGAATCACCGGGTTGACCTTGCCCGGCATGATCGAGCTGCCCGGCTGCAGCGCCGGCAGTTCGATCTCGCCCAGCCCGGCCAGCGGACCGGCGTTCATCCAGCGAAGGTCATTGGCGATCTTGATCAGCGCCACCGCCAGCGCATTGAGCTGGCCGGACAGCTCGACTGCATCGTCCTGCGCGGCCAGGCCTTCGAACTTGTTCTCGGCGCTGTCGAACTTGAAACCGGTCTGCTGCTTCAGCGCCTTGGCCACCTGTGCACCAAAGCGCGGATCGGCATTGATGCCGGTGCCGATGGCGGTGCCGCCCAGCGGCAGCCGGCGCACGCGCTTGAGGCTGTCTTCGATGCGCTCCTGCGCCGAAGCCAGCTGCGCTGACCACGCGCCGAACTCCTGCTCGAAGGTGAGCGGCATCGCATCCATCAGATGGGTACGGCCGGTCTTGACCACCTTGCGCAGGCTGCGGCCCTTCTTGTCCAGGGTCTTGCGCAGGTGCACCAGCGCCGGCAACAGCTGCTCATGCGTCGCCAGCACCGCCGACACGCGCAGCGCGGTTGGAATCACGTCGTTGGAGCTCTGCCCCTGGTTGACGTGGTCATTGGGGTGCACGGTGGTCTTGCCCGCCTTGCCGGCGCGGTTGGCCAGTGTTGCGATGACCTCATTGGCATTCATGTTCGACGACGTGCCTGAACCCGTCTGGTAGACATCGATCGGGAACTGCGCGTCCCAGTTGCCGGCGGCCACTTCGGCGGCGGCGGTCTGGATGGCCTTGGCCACATTCTTCGGCAGGTGGCCCAGCTCGGCGTTGACGCCCGCGGCGGCGCCCTTGACCAGGCCCAGGGCACGGATGAAACCGCGCGGCATGCGCTGGCCCGACACCGGGAAGTTCTGCACGGCGCGCTGGGTCTGGGCGCCCCACAGGGCGTCCGCAGGCACCTGCAGCTCGCCCATGCTGTCGTGTTCGATTCTGAAACCCTTGCTTGCAGCTTTGCTCATTGCATCAACTCCGCACTACTTCAGTTGGGGAAAGGGAAGCGGCGGCTGGCAGGGTGTCGCTTCCCGGGCTGGCGGCTGCGCCAACGATACTCCCTTGCCCGCAGCGTGGGATGACGAGCGCGGGCCAGATCGTTTCATCCGCTGGGCCGTGTTGTAGAGCCGAGCCTACGCTCGGCTGGCCCGTGGGCGCTGGATTACCCTGAGCAGCCGAGCGTGGGCTCGGCTCTACAGGGCACGCCTGCCCGGCACGTCGTAGAATATGGCCCCCGCCGCTCGCCCCAGCCCTGCCGACATGTCCGATTCCGCCCTGCTCGCCCTGTCCCCGCTCGATGGCCGCTATGCCGGCAAGGTCGACGCCCTGCGCCCGATCTTCTCCGAGTACGGCCTGATCAAGGCCCGCATCGTGGTCGAGGTGGAGTGGCTGCTGGCCCTGGCCGCCGAGCCGGGCATCGTCGAGCTGGCCCCGTTCTCCGACGCCGCCGTCGCACGCCTGCGTGCTCTGGCCGCCAGCTTCAGCCCGGCGCAGGCCGCGCGCGTGAAGGAGATCGAGCGCACCACCAACCATGACGTCAAGGCGGTGGAGTACTTCATCAAGGAACAGCTGAAGGACGACGCCGAGCTGGCCCCGGCGCTGGAATTCGTGCATTTCGCCTGCACCAGCGAAGACATCAACAACCTCAGCTACGGCCTGATGCTGGAACAGGCCCGCCGCGAGGTGCTGCTGCCGACCCTGGACGGCATCGCCAACAGCCTGCGCAGCCTGGCCCACGCCCAGGCTGGCCAGCCGATGCTGTCGCGCACCCACGGCCAGACCGCCTCGCCGACCACCCTGGGCAAGGAACTGGCCAACGTGGTCGCCCGCCTGGAACGCCAGCGCAAGCAGATCGCCGCCGTCGAACTGACCGGCAAGATCAACGGCGCGGTAGGCAACTACAACGCGCACGTGGCCAGCTACCCGGACGTGGATTGGCCGGCCTTCGCCGAGCGCTTCGTGACCGGCCTGGGCCTGGTGTTCAACCCGTACACCACGCAGATCGAGCCGCACGACAACATCGCCGAGATCGGCGATGCCGCGCGCCGCGCCAACATCATCCTGATCGACCTGGCCCGTGACATCTGGGGCTACGTTTCGCTGGGCTACTTCAAGCAGCGCCTGAAGGAAGGCGAAGTCGGTTCGTCGACGATGCCGCACAAGGTCAACCCGATCGATTTCGAGAACGCCGAAGGCAACTTCGGCATCGCCAACGCGCTGTTCGAGCATTTCAGCGCGAAGCTGCCGATCAGCCGCTGGCAGCGCGACCTGACCGACTCCACCGTGCTGCGCGCGCTGGGCACCGCGTTCGGCCACAGCCAGGTGGCGCTGGATTCGCTGGCCAAGGGCCTGGGCAAGCTGGAAGTGAACCCGCAGCGCCTGGACGCGGATCTGGACGCGGCCTGGGAAGTGCTGGCCGAGGCCGTGCAGACGGTGATGCGCCGCCACGGCCTGCCGAATCCGTACGAGCAGCTGAAGGCGCTGACCCGTGGTCAGGGCATCACCGCCGAGTCGATGCGCGCGTTCGTGCAGGGGCTGGAGCTGCCGGCGGATGCGAAGCAGCGCCTGCTGGAGATGACCCCGGGCAGCTACACCGGTCTGGCGGAATCGCTGGCGAAGAAGATCTAAGGTTTTCCTGCGGCGGCGGCCGCGGGCGCTGCCTGCGGCAGGCAACGGCAACGGCAACAGCAACAGCAACATCAACATCAACGTCAAGAGCGGCTCTGGATTGCTGCTAGCTGGGCGGGGCAAGTTGGGTTCGCGGGGGACGCCGTGAATCCGTCCGTGGAGGCTTGGCAGCCGCATCCATGCGGCTGACACCCCCGCGAACCCAACCCGCCCCACCTCTGACAGATTCCGGTGACGGATTGAAGAGCATTGGGTTGTCGGGACGGAATTTGAAAGAGGGACGCGGCTTCGCCGCGTCCCTCTTTGTCTTGGGATCGCTGTAGAGCCGAGCCCACGCTCGGCTGCCTTTCGCAATGGCAACGGCAAGCCGAGCGTGGGCTCGGCTCTACACGAGCAAGCGCAGCGCGCGACCCGCTGTTGCCCTTGATCTCCTTCTTCCATTCCGTGGCGGGCCGCGCAGGAAACTGTCAGGGGCCGGGCGGGTGGGCTGCGCGGGGGCGTGAGCCGCATGGATGCGGCGATCGAGCTTACATGGACGTACTTGCAGCGTCCCCCGCGCAGCCCACCCGCCCGGCCAAGCGCGGCTTTTGCTTGTGAACCCACACCGCCACGAGGGGCTCCGCCGTTGGCCGGAACCCCGCGACAAACCACCGCACGTGCGCAATCCCAACGAACGTCGGACAATGGAGACCTTGGCGGCCCGCCGCGCCGCCCCTCCCGCTTTCCGCTGCAAGGATTCCCCCATGGCCGCCCGCAAGTCCTCCGCTCCGCTCATCGAAGTCACCGCCCGCCCCGGCCAGCCGCTGGGCATGGCGCCGGCCACCTTCCTGCGCGACTTCTGGCAGAAGCGCCCACTGCTGATCCGCAACGCCTTCCCCGACTTCCAGACCCCGGTGCAGCCGGAAGACCTGGCCGGGCTGGCCTGCGAGGAAGGCGTGCTGGCGCGCCTGATCGAGCACGACAAGGCCCAGGATGGCTGGCGCGTGCGCACCGGCCCGTTCCAGGAAGACGTGTTCCCCGCCCTGCCCGACCACGACTGGACCCTGCTGGTGCAGGACGTGGACAAGTGGGACCCGGACGTGCGCGCCCTGATCGAGCACTTCAGCTTCCTGCCGCGCTGGCGCATGGATGACGTGATGATCAGCTTCGCCGCTACCGGCGGCTCGGTCGGCGCCCACGTCGACCAGTACGACGTGTTCCTGCTGCAGGCCCACGGCCATCGCCGCTGGCAGATCGATGCCAGCGAATCGATCAAGGGCAAGCAGCCGCCGCTGGGCTTCCGCCCGGACGTGGAGCTGAAGCTGCTGAAGGTGTTCAAGCCGACCCACGACTGGGTGCTGGCGCCGGGCGACATGCTGTACCTGCCGCCGAACGTGCCGCACCACGGCGTCGCCGAAGATCCGTGCCTGACCTTCTCCTTCGGCATGCGCGCGCCGTCCTCGGCCGAGCTGATCAGCGACTACCTGGACACCCTGATCGCCGATGCCGACGAGAACATCCGCTACCAGGATGCCGACCTCAAGGTGCCGGCCGACCCGAACGAGATCGACACGGTGGCGATGGCGCGGGTGATCACCGCTCTCAACGCCATCCGCATGAACGACCCGGACAAGCTGGGTGACTGGTTCGGCCGCTTCATCACCACCTACCGTGCAGCGGGCGAAGTGATGGCCCACCAGGCAGCACCGGCACCGGAGGAAGTGGTCCAGGCCCTGGCGTCGGGCCTGCTGCTGCAGCGCCACCCGTGGGCGCGCCTGGCCTGGCGCCGGGCCAAGCGCGGCGCCAGCCTGTACGTCAGCGGCCAGGACTTCGCGCTGCCGGTGAAGGACGCCCAGCGTCTGGCCGGCGCCGAACAGCTCGATGCCGCCGCCTATCGCGGCCTGTCCGACAAGGGCCGTGCCGTGGTCCAGCAGCTGCTGGTCGGCGGGGTGTTCCAGCTGATCGACCCGAATGAGGTATACGAGGCCGAAGACGAGGACGACGGCGAAGATGCCGCGGTGCTCGGCGAGGTCGTCGAAGGCCGTGACCGCGTGGATGCGATCGACGCCGATGCGGTGTCCGACGATGTCCACTCCGTGACCGTGCACGACGACGGCATCGAGGTCATCGTCAACTTCGAGGACGACGAGGAAGACGACAGCGACGTCGGCCGCGCCTGAGTCGCCGCCATGGTCCGGGTCCAGCAGGTCAGCCACGCCGACGCCCACGTCGCAATCCACGACGTGCGGCAGCGGGTGTTCGTGCAGGAACAGGGCATCGCCGCCGAACTGGAGCGCGACGCGCTGGACCCGGTCAGCGCCCATGTACTGGCGCTGGACGCCGACGGCGAACCGGTCGGCACCGGCCGACTGGCCCCGGATGGACGCATCGGCCGCATGGCGGTGCTGGCCAGCCATCGCAGCCGCGGCGTCGGTGAAGCCCTGCTGGAGGCACTGGTCGAGGCCGGGCGCCGGCTCGGCCTGGCCGAACTGCACCTGCACGCGCAGCTGCAGGCCCGTGACTTCTATGCCCGCCAGGGCTTCCTGCCCGAGGGCGAGGTGTTCGAGGAGGCCGGCATCGGCCACCAGCAGATGCGCCGCCGGCTGGGCGTGGCCAGTGCCATCGACAGCCGTGCCGAAGCGGTGGCCATCACCACCGCCATCATCCACCGCGCCCGCCGCCAGCTGTGGCTGCACAGCCGCCAGCTGGACCCCGGCCTGCTTGACGCACCGCAGGTGCAGGCCGCCCTGCGCCGCTTCGTCACCGCCCGCCACGACAAGCAGCTGCGGGTGATCGTGCACGATGCGGCTGCCATTGCCGCTGCCGGGGCACCGCTGCTGGCGTTGGCCCAGCGCCTGCCAAGCGTGATCCAGTTCCGCGAGGTCACCGACCCGGTCGACCGTGCGCTGGCCTCGGCCTGCCTGCTCAACGATGCCGGCGACTTCTACTTTCGTCTGATCGGGCATCGCCTCGACGGCGAAGCCGGCATCGCGCTGCCGGCACGTTCGCAGCCGTTCGAGCAGCAATTGCAGCGTGTCTGGGACCGTTCGCGCGATTGCAGCGAACTGCGCGCGCTCGGCATCTGAGCGCGCGCCACCGCGCCAACCTGTCTGGAAGCGGCACCGGGGGACGCCCGATGCCTCTGGTGGTGCCCCTTCGTGTCCGGTTGGGGGTACAATTTGGCTGTTTGAACGCGCCCGTGCATGGCTATTCATCTTCGTGCCGGGTCCTTCTGAAGCCATACCCCACAAAGCGAATCAGCACCCTCCATCGTGGACAATCAACTGAAGCAGTTTGCGCAATCTTCGCAACTCGCCGGCGGCAACGCCTCCTATGTCGAGGACCTGTACGAGCAGTACCTGGTCTCCCCGGATAGTGTCGATCCCAAATGGAAAACCTACTTCGACGGCTTCAAGGGCCGCGAAGCAGGTGACATCCCGCACTCGGCTGTCATCTCCCACATCGCGGACGCGGCCAAGGATGCGCTGAAAGCCGGCACCGGTAGCGGTGCGGGCGACGAGCGTGAGCGCAATGTCGGTCGCCTGATCACCGCCTACCGCTCCCGTGGTCACCTGGACGCGCGCCTCGATCCGCTGGGCCTGGCCGCACCGGTCAACACCCCGGACCTGGGCCTGCCGTTCCACAGCCTGTCCGATGGTGACCTCAACAGCGAGTTCAGCACCGGCGGCGTCGGTGGCCAGCCGCGCATGAAGCTGCGCGACCTGCTGGCGCGCCTGAAGGCGACCTACACCGGCTCGATCGGTGCGGAGTTCATGCACATCTCCGAGGTCGAGCAGCGCCAGTGGATCTACAAGAAGCTGGAAGCGGCCGGTGGCAACTACCAGCTGGACGCTGACACCCAGCGCCGCACCCTGGAGCGCCTGACCGCGGCCGAAGGCCTGGAGCGCTACCTGCACACCAAGTACGTCGGCCAGAAGCGCTTCTCGCTGGAAGGCGGCGACTCGCTGATCCCGATGATGGACACCATCATCCGCAGCGCCGGCAAGGATGGCGTCAAGGACGTGGTGATCGGCATGGCCCACCGCGGCCGCCTGAACGTGCTGGTCAACACCCTGGGCAAGAACCCGCGCAAGCTGTTCGACGAGTTCGAAGGCAAGTTCGAGCACGACGAGCACGCCTCGGCCGGTGACGTGAAGTACCACATGGGCTTCTCGGCCGACGTCGCGACCGACGGCGGCCCGGTGCACCTGGCGCTGGCGTTCAACCCGTCGCACCTGGAAATCGCCGACCCGGTCGTGGCCGGTTCCGTGCGGTCGCGCCAAGAGCGCCGCAAGGACACCGCACGCAAGCAGGTCATGCCGATCCTGATCCACGGCGACGCCGCCTTCTCCGGCCAGGGCGTGGTCATGGAGCTGTTCCAGATGTCGCAGGCCCGCGGCTTCGCCGTCGGCGGCACCGTGCACATCGTGGTCAACAACCAGGTTGGCTTCACCACCTCGAACCCGCTGGATACGCGTTCCACGCGCTACGCCACCGACGTGGCGAAGATGATCGCCGCCCCGGTGCTGCACGTGAACGGCGATGATCCGGAAGCGGTGGTGTTCGCCGCGCAGCTGGCCTTCGAGTTCCGCCAGAAGTTCGCCAAGGACGTGGTCATCGACCTGATGTGCTACCGCCGTTGGGGCCACAACGAGGCCGACGAACCGGCGATCACCCAGCCGCTGATGTACCAGGTGATCCGCAAGCACGCCACCACCCGCGAGATGTATGCCGAGCAGCTGGAAAAGGCGGGCGTGATCGCCGCCGGCGCTGGCAAGGCGATGGTCGATGCCTACCGCGAGAAGCTCGATGCCGGTGAAGTGACCACCGAGCTGGCCAAGGTCGAGAAGACCCCGCCGACCAGCCCGCTGTTCGTCGATTGGCCGAAGCTGCTGGAAGGCAAGCTGTCCGATCCGATCTCGACCAAGGTCGAGAAGAACAAGCTGGTCGAGCTGGCCAAGCTGATCAACACCATTCCCGAAGACGTGCAGCTGCACTCGCGCGTGGCCAAGGTCTACGACGACCGCCGCAAGATGGCCGCCGGCGAAATTCCGGGCGACTGGGGCTTTGCCGAGAACCTGGCCTACGCCACCCTGCTCGACGAAGGCAATGCACTGCGCCTGGTCGGCCAGGACGTCGGCCGCGGTACGTTCACGCACCGCCACGCGATCCTGCACGACCAGAAGACCGACAACTACTACATGCCGCTGCGGCAGCTGGTGGATTCGCCGGAGAAGGCCACCGTCATCGATTCGCTGCTGAGCGAAGAAGCGGTGATGGCCTACGAGTACGGCTTCTCCACCACCGATCCGAACACGCTGTGCATCTGGGAAGGACAGTTCGGCGACTTCGCCAACGGCGCCCAGGTCGTCATCGACCAGTTCATCGCCGCCGGTGAAGCCAAGTGGGGCCGCATTTCCGGCCTGACCCTGCTGCTGCCGCATGGCTATGAAGGGCAAGGTCCGGAACACAGCTCGGCGCGCCTGGAGCGCTTCCTGCAGCTGTGCGCGCTGGAGAACATGCTGGTGGTGGTGCCGTCGACCCCGGCGCAGGCCTTCCACATGCTGCGCCGCCAGCAGCACCTGACCACCCGCAAGCCGCTGGTGGTGATGTCGCCGAAGTCGCTGCTGCGCCACAAGCTGGCCGTGTCGACCCTGGACGAACTGGCCAACGGCGAGTTCCAGCACCTGATCGGCGACGCCAACGCGGACGCCAAGAAGGTCAAGCGCGTGGTGCTGTGCTCGGGCAAGGTCTACTACGACCTGCTGGAAGACCAGACCAAGCGCGGCCAGGACGACGTGGCGATCATCCGCGTGGAGCAGCTGTATCCGTTCCCGCGTGCGCTGCTGGCCGCCGAACTGAAGAAGTACGGCAAGGCCACCGACGTGGTGTGGACGCAGGAAGAACCGCAGAACCAGGGTGCGTGGTACCAGATCCGCCACCACCTGCAGTTCTGCCTGGCCGATGGCCAGAACCTGCACTACGCCGGTCGCGCACGTTCGGCTTCGCCGGCTGCCGGTCACATGGCTGACCACGTCCGCGAACAGCAGCAGCTGGTCGCCGACGCGCTGGTCAACCCGTTCAACGACTCGTTCGCTGAATAATCCTCCCCCTATTTAGAAGACAAACCAGGAAGCTCCCGCAATGGCCACCGAAGTCAAAGCCCCGGTACTGCCCGAATCCGTCGCCGACGGCACCATCGCCACCTGGCACAAGAAGGTGGGCGACGCCGTCAAGCGCGACGAAAACCTGCTTGACCTGGAAACCGACAAGGTCGTCCTGGAAGTGCCGTCGCCGGTCGACGGCGTGCTGAAGGAAATCAAGTTCGCCGAAGGCTCGACCGTGACCTCCAGCCAGGTCGTGGCGATCATCGAAGAAGGCGCCGTGGCTGCTGCCCCGGCTCCGGCTGCTGAAGCCGCTCCGGCTGCTGCCGCTGCCCCGGCCGCCGCTGCTCCGGCCGCTGCCGCCGCTCCGGCCCCGGCTGCCAAGTCGGCCGCCGACACCCTGCCGCCGGGCGCCCGCTTCACCGCCATCACCGAAGGCGTGAACCCGGCCGACGTCGACGGCACCGGCCGTCGCGGCGCGGTGACCAAGGAAGACATCGTCAACTTCGCCCGCAACGGCGGCGCCGGCAAGGCCGGTGGTGCACGTCCGGAAGAACGCGTGCCGATGACCCGCATCCGCAAGCGCATCGCCGAGCGCCTGATGGAGTCGAAGAACTCCACCGCCATGCTGACCACCTTCAACGAAGTCGACCTGTCCAAGGTCTCGGCTGCGCGCAAGGAACTGCAGGACGAGTTCGTCAAGGCCCACGGCATCAAGCTGGGCTTCATGAGCTTCTTCGTGAAGGCCGCGGCCAACGCGCTGCAGCGCTTCCCGCTGGTCAACGCCTCGATCGACGGCGACGACATCATCTACCACGGCTACTCGGACATCTCGATCGCCGTCTCGACGGAGAAGGGCCTGGTCACCCCGGTCCTGCGCAACGTCGAGCGCATGTCGTTCGCCGACATCGAGAAGACCATCGCCGACTACGCCAAGAAGGCGCGTGACGGCAAGCTGGGCCTGGACGAACTGCAGGGCGGCACCTTCACCGTGACCAACGGCGGCACCTTCGGTTCGCTGCTGTCGACCCCGATCATCAACCCGCCGCAGAGCGCCATCCTCGGCATGCACGCCATCAAGGAGCGTCCGATCGCCCAGAACGGCCAGGTCGTGATCGCGCCGATGATGTACCTGGCGCTGTCGTACGACCACCGCATCATCGACGGCAAGGATTCGGTGCAGTTCCTGGTGGACATCAAGAACCAGCTGGAAAACCCGGGCCGCATGCTGTTCGGCCTGTAAGACACCTCCCGCCCCTCCGCGCCTGCGCGGAGGGGTTCTGGTAATGCATCAAGGAATAATTCAATGGCTGAACAATTCGACGTCGTCGTCATCGGTGCCGGCCCGGCCGGTTACCACGCTGCCATCCGCGCGGCCCAGCTGGGCCTGAAGACCGCCTGCATCGACGCAGCGCTGGGCAAGGACGGCAAGCCGGCCCTCGGCGGCACCTGCCTGCGCGTGGGCTGCATCCCGTCCAAGGCGCTGCTGGATTCATCGCGCCAGTTCTGGAACATGGGCCACATCTTTGGCGACCACGGCATCAGCTTCAAGGATGCCAAGATCGACGTCGAGGCGATGATTGGCCGCAAGGACAAGATCGTCAAGCAGTTCACCGGCGGCATCGGCATGCTGTTCAAGGCCAACAAGGTCGCCGCCTACTACGGCTTCGGCGAGCTGCAGCCGGGCAACGTGGTCAAGGTCACCCAGCATGACGGTTCCATCGTCGAGCTGAAGGGCACCAACGTCATCATCGCGGCCGGTTCGGATTCGATCGAATTGCCGTTCGCCAAGTTCGACGGCGAGACCATCGTCGACAACGTCGGCGGCCTGGACTTCACCGAAGTGCCGAACCGCCTGGCGGTGATCGGCGCCGGCGTGATCGGCCTGGAACTGGGCAGCGTGTGGAAGCGCCTGGGCGCTGAAGTCACCATCCTGGAAGCACTGCCGGAGTTCCTGGCCGTGGCCGACGCCGAAGTGGCCAAGACCGCTGCCAAGGAATTCAAGAAGCAGGGCCTGGACATCCGCCTCGGTGCCAAGGTCTCCAAGACCGAGATCACCGGCAAGGGCAAGAAGAAGGAAGTCGTTGTCACCTACACCGACAGCGAAGGCGAAAAGACCCTGACCGTGGACAAGCTGCTGGTGGCCGTCGGCCGTCGCGCCGCCACCAAGGGCCTGCTGGCCGAAGGCACCGGTGTCAAGATCAACGAGCGCGGCCAGATCGAAGTCGACGCGCACTGCCACACCGGCGTCAACGGCGTCTGGGCGGTCGGCGACTGCGTGCGCGGCCCGATGCTGGCGCACAAGGGCTTCGAGGAAGGCATCGCGGTGGCTGAGCTGATCGCCGGCCTGCCGGGCCACGTCAACTTCGACACCATCCCGTGGGTCATCTACACCGAGCCGGAACTGGCCTGGGTCGGCAAGACCGAAGCGCAGCTGAAGGCCGAAGGCATTCCGTACAAGGCCGGCAGCTTCCCGTTCGCCGCCAACGGCCGTGCCGTGGCGATGATCGAGCCGGCAGGCTTCGTCAAGATCCTGGCCCACGCCGAAACCGATCGCATCCTCGGCATGCACCTGGTCGGCGCCAACGTCTCCGAGCTGGTGCACGAAGGCGTGCTGACCATGGAGTTCAGCGGCTCGGCCGATGATCTGGCCCGCATCTGCCACGCCCACCCGTCGCTGTCGGAAGTGATCCACGACGCGGCGATGGCGGTCAGCAAGCGCGCCATCCACAAGGCGAACTGATCTGCATCATGGTAGGTGCCGACCGTTGGTCGGCACTCACCTGCAGAAGAAAAACCCCGCTTCGGCGGGGTTTTTTGTTGCCCTTCTTCATGTAGAGCCGAGCCCACGCTCGGCTGCGCACTTGGCGGTCCGTGAAGGCCCAGCCGAGCATGGGCTCGGCGCTACACCTTTTCAGCTGGCTTCTTCGGCGGATCGTCACAGACCCTGTGCTGCACCACCGTCTCGCCAACCTTCCATTCCTTCGTGACCCGGCAGTGCGCCTTGGCCTCCGGCACCTTCGAAGCCGTCGCCCCCGCAGCATTCGCCTCGTCGGCACCGGCTGCCTGCTGGCGTTCCAGCCACGCCGACGGTGGCGCGGGCGGTGTGGCCAGCACCGGGCCTGACAACAGGACCAGGCCCATCAGCAACACGGCCCTCATGCCGCCACCGCCCGGCCGCCGAGTAACCGTGCCGGCAACATGAACAGCGCACGCAGGAACGCAAACAGCGCCGAGAAGGTGATGCCGACCAGTCGGAACGGCAGGCTCAGCAGCCAGACGAACGGCCAGGCGATCAGGGCGAGGATCGCCAGCGGCCAGCACAGCACGAACAGCAGGCACCACACACCGAGCGCGAACAGGGTCTTCATCACGGTCTCCTTGTGGCGGCACCTTGCCGCCTGCGGACACCTTGGCGCCCTGCCCTTGCCACGCACAAACGGTTTGCGACGAAACCGGGCTGGGGGCGATGAAACCGGTCCACCGCCGTTGTAGAGCCGAGCCTGCGCGCGGCTTTCCAGAAGCAGCCGAGCGTGGGCTCGGCTCTACAGGAGCTGCACTGCGCCCGGGCGGCCGTGGGTCACCTGGAAGCGCGCCGCGGTGCGCACTGCGGCATCCGCACGCAGCACGCTGTCGGCGAAGCGCAGCTCCGCCTCAACGGTCTGCCGGTTCAGCTGCAGCTTCCACCAGCCACGGCGGTCGCCATCGAAGTAACGGATATGCGGGTTCTGCGCTATCGACGGTCCGTAGTACGGACCGTACGGCGTGTCGTCGCCGCCACTGCTGATCGCCGGGGCGATGAATTCGGTGGCCACGACCGGCGAGCGGGGCACGTCGAAATCCAGCTTCAGGTCGTTGACGAAGGTGGAATGCCAGTCACCGCCCAGCACGATGGCATTGCCCTGCCCGCCCGCCTGCATCGCCTGCAGCAGGCGGTTGCGAGCCGCCGGATAACCATCCCAGGCGTCGTTCCAGAAGCGCTCGCGCGGCGTGCCACCATCCAGCCGCAGCTGCGCCATCAGCAGCTGCTGCACCACCACGTTCCAGCGCGTGCCCTGCGCGGCGGCCATCGACTGCGCGAACCACGCCTCCTGGCCCGTGCCGAGCATGCTCATGCGCGGATCCAGGGCCGCCTCGCAGCGCGGCGACTCGCCCACACCGCAGGGATTGGCCGGGCGGAACTGACGGCAGTCCAGCAGCGTCAGCTGCGCCAGATCGCCATAGCGCAGCCGTCGATGCACGCGCAGGCCGCCGTTGCCCGCAGGCGTGCTGCGCATCGGCAGGTGTTCGTAGAACGCGCGGTACGCCGCGGCACGCCGCACAATGAAGTCTTCGGTCGAGACGCCGGGCTTCTCCGGATGAATGCCGGAGTAGTCGTTCTGCACTTCGTGGTCATCCCAGATCACCGCGAACGCGTGTGCGGCGTGCGCGGCCTGCAGGTCGGGATCGAGTTTGTACAGCGCGTACTGGTCACGGTAACGTTCCAGGCTCACCGTCTCGCCACTGAACCGCGCCGCATCCAGCGTGCTGCCACGCGCGTTCTGCAGCGGGCTGTATTCATACAGGTAGTCGCCGGCATGCAGCACCAGGTCGACATCACTCTGCGCGATGTCACGCAGCACCGGGTAGTAGCCGCTGTTCCACGCCTGGCAGGTACACAGCGCCAACCGCAACTGCTGCAACTGCGTGTCCAGCAGCGGCGCGGTGCGGAAGTGGCCGACCACGCTTTCCTCATCGCCGTCGCAGGCGAAACGATAGTAATAATCGCGGCCGGGACGCAGGCCGTTGACCTCCACATGTACCGAATGGGCCAGCTCCGGCACAGCCGCAGCAACGCCCCGCTGCACCAGCCGGCGCATGCCAGGGTCTTCGGCCACGAACCAGCGCACGGGCACCGCCCGCGACGGCATGCCGCCGCCGTTGAGCGGGTCCGGCGCGAGCCGCGTCCACAGCACTGCACCCTGCGGATCCGGATCACCGGCGGCGATACCGAGGGTGAACGGATCACGCCCCAGCCGCGGCCGTGGGCCGGCCGTGGCCAGCCCCGGCATCGCCGCCAGTGCGATCGCCGCCCCCGCGCCCTGCCACGCCATGCGCAACAGGCGACGACGGCTTTCCGGATCGACAGGCCCGCGCATCAGAAGTGCACGGTGGCGGTGGCCATCACCTGCCGCGGCGCGCCGACCTGCATGGTCGCCAAGCTGCGGGTCGGGTCGGCGGCGTAGGTGCCGTTGGTGTTGATCGAAGACAGGTAACGCTTGTCGGTCAGGTTGGTCAGGTTAAGCGCCACGGTCAGGTTCTGTGCCGGGCCGAGCGTGCCGAAGTCATAGGCCACCGACGCATTGACCAGCCAGTAGCTCGGCACCGACACATCGTTGGTATAGGTCACGTAACGCTTGCCGACATGGTTGGCGGCCAGTCGCAGGTCCCACGGGCCCGGCGTCCACGCCAGGGTGCTGGCGAACATCCACTCCGGAGTGTCGACGGTCGTCTTGCCGCGGGTCGGCACCACGCCGTTGTTCACGTAGTCGTTGTCGTAGGTACTGTCATTCCACGACAGCGCATTGGACCAGGTCAGGTCCTGCATCGGCTTCAGCTGCAGGGTCGCCTCGGCACCGCGGCTGGTCACCGAACCGACGTTGGAGAACAGCGCCGGGCAACCGAGGATGCCCACGCACTGCGCGATGGCCAGCAGGCGGTTGTCGAACTTCACGTCATACACCGCCACCGACGCTTCATAGCCCTGGCCATAGCCGCGCCAGCCCAGTTCGAGGGTGCGCGACTGTTCCGGCTTCAGGCTCTTCGCGCTGGCATCGAACGCGGCCTGCGGCACGTTGAACGGGCTGCCCACGCCCAGCGCGTACGCGGCCACGTTCTTGGCGAACGAACCGAAGATCTCGTTGCCTTCGTTGAGCTTGAAGTTGAAGCCGGCCTGCGGCAGCAGACCCTTCTTCGAGGTCAGGCTGCTGTTGTTGGCATAGCTGCCCAGCGGCGTGCGCACGCTGGTGCGGGTGTGCGGCGACTTCGCACCGATGTCGATGGTCAGGCGGTCATCGAACAGGCGGAAACGGTCCTGCACGTAGAACTGGCGGGTGATGGTGGTGTAGCGCTGGTGCCACACGCGCTGGTCCGGATTGCGCAGGAAGAAATCGTCGGTGATCGGGCCGTCGATGTAATAGAAGTTGCGCTGCACGCTGTGGCCGTTGTCCTCGTACCACAGGCCCGCTTCCAGCTCGTGGCCCGCCACGTTCCAGGTGAACGCCGAGGTCACACCGGTGCGGTCGATCGCATACTCGGTAGTGCGGATCGAGATCGGGATCTCGCGGCTGGTGCCCGGGTTGGATGGATTGGACGGGCTGAACCAGTGACCCTGGCCGCGGTTGCTGTGGTTGTAGACATTCACCTTCAACCGCATCGAATCGTTCAGGCCGAAATCGCCGGCGATGCTGGACAGGTCATCGTTGCGCAGGCCGTGGCCGGAGTAGTACGCATCCCACGGGCTGTTGACGCCACCCGTGTACTTTCCGCGTGCCGCGGCAACCGCGCGATCCCAGTCCGGCGCGTAGTTGTCCCAGTCCCAGCCGAGGCGATCGATCATCTCCAGCGACAGATCCTGGTAATCGGCCTCGACGCGGCGCGAGGCGTTGAACAGCGCGGTGATCCTGCTGTCCACACCAAAGTTGTAGGTGGCCTTGCCGTTGAACTGCTTCAGTTCCTGCGAGCCCTTGCCCTTCCACTTGTCACCTTCCGAGTACGCGCCGGACAGGTAGGCCGCAAAGCCCTGGTGGTCGCCGGTGTCGAGGCGCGCATAGCTGCGGCGCGCATTGTCGCTGCCGAAGCCCTGTGCCAGAACCACGCCGTATTCAGTGGACGGATCGATCGAGTAGAACTGGAACACGCCGCCAAGGTTGCTGGTGGACGGCGTACCCAGCGCGCCAATGCCGGTGGAGACCTCCGCACCGCCCAGGTTCTCACTGATCACCGCGCGGCTGATGTGCAGGCCGTTGCTGTTGCCGTAGGCCATGTTGCCCAGCGGAATGCCATCGAGCGTGTAGCCCAGGCGGTTCTGGTTGAAGCCACGCAGGCTGATGGTGGTGGACCACTCGTAGGCACCGGTGGCATCGGCCGATTCGAAGTGCACGCCCGGCTTGCTGGCCAGCAGCTTCAGCGGGTTGGCACCCGGCGGCAGGATCTTCATGTCCTCGGCGGTCACACGCTGCACCTGGCGGGCTTCGCCGCGGCCGATCACCGAGATCGAATCGAGGGTGGTGGCCGACGGCGCGTCGGTCGCGGGGGCGGTTTCAGCGACAGCCAGCGACGGCAGCGAAGCACAGACCAGCAGGGCCAGCAGATTGCGGCGGAGCGGAGCGTGGGACGGCATGGGGGCGGATTCCTCGGGCACGCTGGACGCCGAAGGGCGGCGTCGAAGGGCAGCAGCGGCGGAATCGTAGAAGCGTCGCGTTACATGTCATTTACACGCCACATACGGACGTTTGGTGTTTCGAATGGTTTGTCGGCCAGGAGGAGGTTGCCGGACAGCGGCCGGCACGCCTGTTACTCGAACGAGCCGACCGAATCGTGGGCCAGGTTGTCGAAGCGGGTGTATTCGCCGAAGAACTTCAGCTTGCACGAACCGGTCGGGCCACCACGGTGCTTGCCGATGATGATCTCGGCCAGGCCCTTGTCCGGCGAATTTTCCTTGTTGTAGTAATCGTCGCGGTAGATGAAGACGATCATGTCCGCATCCTGCTCGATTGCGCCCGATTCGCGAAGGTCGGCCATCACCGGGCGCTTGTCGGTGCGTGTTTCCAGCGAGCGGTTGAGCTGCGACAGCGCGATCACCGGCACGTGCAGTTCCTTGGCCAGGCCCTTCAGCGAACGCGAGATCTCCGAGATTTCGGTCGCGCGGTTTTCACTGTTGCCCGGCACGCTCATCAGCTGCAGGTAGTCGATCACCACCAGGCCCAGGTCATGCTCGCGCTTGAGGCGGCGGCACTTGGAACGCAGCACCTCCGGCGACACGCCCGGCGTATCGTCGATGAAGATCTTGGTTTCCTTCAGCATCTTGATCGCGCTGGTGACGCGGCTCCAGTCCTCGTCCTCCAGCTGGCCGGTACGCAGGCGCTGCGCGTTGATGCGGCCATTGGAGGAAATCAGGCGCATCGCCAGCTGCGATGCCGACATTTCCATCGAGAACACCGCCACGCCCTTCTTCGACTTGATCGCCGCGTACTCGGCGATGTTCAGCGCGAAGGTGGTCTTGCCCATGGCCGGGCGCGCAGCCAGGATGATCAGGTCGGTCGGCTGCAGGCCGGAGGTCATCGCATCGAAATCGTTGTAGCCGGTCGGCAGGCCGGTGATGTTGCCGCCGTTCTCGAAGCGGCTGCGCAGCTCTTCGAAGGCATCCTTCAGTGCACCGGGCATCGCCACGAAATCGGTACGGCCGCGTGCGCCCTGTTCGGCGATGGCGAACACGCTCTTTTCCGCCGATGCCAGCAGCTCGCTGCTCTCACGGCCCTCGGGCTGGAAACCATCGTTGACGATGTCCGTGCCAACCTGGATCAGCTGCCGCAGCACTGCCTTGTCACGCACGATCTCGGCGTAGGCCACGATGTTGGCCGCCGACGGCGTGGTACTGGCCAGCTCGATCAGATAGGCACCATCGCCCACCAGTTCCATCTTGCCCTGCGATTCGAACCACTCGCCCAGGGTCACCGCATCGAACGGCCGCTCGCGCTCGGACAGCTCACGGATCGCGCGGTAGATCATCTGGTGGTCGCGGCGGTAGAAATCGCCTTCGGTCAGCTGGTCATTGACCCGGTCATAGGCCTCCGGAGCCAGCATCAGGCCACCCAGCACCGCCTGCTCGGCTTCCACCGAATGGGGCGGTACCCGCAACTGGTCGATGCGCGACTCGTCGCGATCGCGATCGAAGCCATCACCGCGCTCTCTGCGGTTGGAACGGAAGCCGGGGCGAGCGGACATGCTGCGGTGTTTCCTGCAAAAGTGGGCCGGACGAGTGTAGGCATGCGCCGACCCCGGCGGCCATGGACAAGCCTGTGGATAAGCCGTGGAGAAACGGGGGATATCCGCCGGTGCCTGGCCAGATTGGCGTGGGGGCGTCGCACTGCCTGCGACGGGCGCCGTTGCGGCACCCGAGCGGGCATTATCGCAGATGGGGGTGGCAACCGCTGGCGTCAATCGCCCTTGACGTGAACCGCGATCAGCGCCAGGAACCGGTCCACATAGCCCTGCAGGAACTTCTGCGTGCCTTCGTTGTGGATCGAGCCATCGGCATCGATCAGGCCGTCCTTGAAATGAATGAACGCCTCGGGCTGGCCGAGCACGTGCATGTCCAGGAAGGCCAGGCTGTTGCGCAGGTGCTGCTGGGCCACGGCGGTGCCGATCTGGCCGATGGAGGCGCCGATCACCGCCGCCGGCTTGCCGGCAAACGCGCTGTCGCCATACGGGCGCGAGCCGATATCGATGGCGTTCTTCAGCACGCCCGGCACCGACCGGTTGTATTCGGGGGTCACGAACAGCACCGCGTCGGCGGCACGGACCTGGTCCTTCAGCCGGGTACCCTGCGCCGGATAGTGCCCATCGAAGTCCTGGTCGTACAACGGCAGATCACCGATCTGCACGTACTGGAAGCGCGCACGGTCACCGGCAATCTTCTCCAGCGCATGGGCCAGTTTGCGGTTGCAGGAATCCTTGCGCAGGCTGCCGACGAACACGGCGATGGTGGGGACGGACATCGGGATTTTCTCCTCACGGTGCGGGAGGCCCAGCCTAGACGCCGGGTCCGTGCCGTCCGGTGAAGATCAGCCGCCGGTCACGCCCGCGCGCACCTGCCGCCAATGTGCCTGCCAGGCCTGGAACATCAGCACGTTCCACAGATGGGTATGCCACTTGCGCTGGCCGCCGAGGAACTGCTGCCACAGCGGCTGCACCGCCGCCGCCGACAACACGCCCTCCTGCTCCAGCCGTGCGGGCTGCAGCAGGTCTTCGGCCCACGGCCGCAGGTCGCCCTTCAGCCAGTCGCTGACCGGCGCACCGAATCCGCGCTTGGGCCGGTGCACCATCGACTGCGGCACGTAGCGGCCAAGAACGCGCTTGAGCAGCACCTTGCTGGTGGTTTCGCTGCGCTTGAAGCCCAGCGGCAGCGACCAGGCGAACTCGGCCACGCGCCAGTCCAGCAGCGGCGCGCGTGCCTCCAGGCTGACTGCCATCGAGGTGCGGTCGACCTTGCACAGCAGGTCATCCGGCAGGTAGGTCACGTAATCGGCCAGCATCATCGCGTCGGCCGGTGTGCCGGCGCCGTGCAACGGATCGGCCAGGTCGTAGAAGCTGCCGGCAGCCTGTGCGCCCGGCACTGCCGCCGTCGGGTCGCGCCAGCGCGAGATGCGGTTGCGGTACACGTCACCGATGCCACGCGCGCCGGACTCGGCCAACAGCGCGGCCAGGCCGCCGGTACGCGAGGCCTCGCCCTGCTGCTGGGAGCGCGCGCCCATCCAGCGCCGCAGCGGCCCCGGCACGCGGCCCAGCATCTGCCAGTTGCGCAGCGCGCGCACATAGCGGGTATAGCCGAAGAACAGCTCGTCACCACCATCGCCGGACAGCGCGACGGTTACGCCCTGCCGCGCCAAGCGGGCGACCAGCGCGGTCGGCACCTGCGAGGCATCAGCGAAGGGTTCGTCGAACATCGCCGGCAACTGCGGCACCACCGCCAGTGCATCGGCACCGCTGACGTAGAGTTCGGTGTGGTCACAGCCCAGATGCGCGGCCAGTTCCCTGGCCAGCGGCGCCTCGTCGTGGCCCGAACCGGTGAAGCCGATACTGAAGCTGTGCACCGGCTGACCGCTCTGTGCCTGCATCAGCGCGGCCACCAGCGATGAATCGGTGCCGCCGGACAGGAACACGCCCACCGGCACGTCGGCCACCATGCGCAGCGCCACTGCGTCGCGCAGCAGCCCGTCCAGCTGTTCCTCGGCCTCCTCTATGCGGCCCTGGAACGGCGCAGCCAGCGCCGCCTGCATGCGTGCTCGCGCATCCCAGTAGGGGCGCTGCGCCTGTTCCGGGCGGTGCGCCGATGCACCCGCCGCGACGGCTTCGGCATCCAGGCGCAGCACGCGGCCCGGCATCAGCTTGTAGCAGCGCTGGTGGATGCTGTGCGGGGCCGGAATGTAGTCCAATCGCAGCAACAGGGTCAGTGCGTCGCGGTCGATGTCGTTGTCGAAGGCCGGGTGCTCCCACAGCGCCTTCAGTTCGGAACCGAACACCAGGGTGTCACCGGCCCAGCCGTAGTACAGCGGCTTCTTGCCAACACGATCGCGGGCCAGCCACAGGCACTGCTGCTGGCGGTCCCACAGCGCGATGGCGAACATGCCGTTGCAGCGCTGCAGGGTGTCCTCGATGCCCCATTGCAGGATCGCTGCCAGCAGCACCTCGGTGTCGGAGTGGCCACGGAAGGCATGCCCCATCGGCTCCAGTTCGGCACGCAGGGCGGCGAAGTTGTAGACCTCGCCGTTGTAGGCCATGACGTAGCGACCATCGGACGAGGCCATCGGCTGGTGGCCCAGCGGCGACAGGTCGAGAATGCTCAGCCGGCGGTGCGCCAGCGCGATGCCTGCCCCGGCATCGACCCAGCTGCCGCCATCATCCGGCCCGCGGTGGTGCAGCGCCTCGCCCATGGCCAGGACCTGCGCCTGCAGCACCTCGGCCGACGCCACAGGCGCCGGCAACAACATTCCCGCCAATCCACACATGCATCAAGGTTCCTGCGCCAGTTCAAGGGCGGCGCCAATCACCGCATTGTCGCTTGGAAGCCCGAACATTGCTGCCCCCGCCAGCGGGGTATAGGTATCGGCACCGCAGACCCGGCGCAGCGGCAGGTGGCCGAAACCGGCCTCGACCAGTGCCGTGACCACGCCCTCGCCCACCCCACCACTGTGGCGGCCCTCGTCCAGCACCAGCACCCGCCGTGCACTGGCGGCCTGGCTGGCGATGAAGCCGGCATCCAGCGGCACCAGCCAGCGCAGGTCGACCACCCGCACCTGCCAGCCCAGCTGCTGCTCGATCGCCCGCGCCGCGCGCAGCGCCATCGGCACGCCGTTGCCATAGGTGTAGACCACCAGGTCGCCTGCCTCCGGCGCATAGACCCGGCCTTCACCCGGTACCAGCGCCTGGCCCTGGTCCGGGTAGTCGAACAGCCACCGGCCATCGCCCGGCTCATGCAGGTCCTTGCTCATGTACAGTGCGATGGGCTCCAGGAACACCGCCACACGTCCATCCACCCGGGCCAGCGCCGCCAGCGTGCGCAGCATCATCACCGCATCGTCGCCACGCGACGGGCAACCGACCACCAGGCCGGGAATGTCGCGCAGCGCCGTGATCGAATTGTCGTTGTGGAAGTGGCCACCGAAGCCCTTCTGGTACCCCAGCCCGGCCACCCGCACCAGCATCGGATTGCGGTACTGGTCATTGGAGAAGAACTGCAACGAACACGCTTCGCCGCGCACCTGGTCGATGGCGTTGTGCAGGTAGGCCAGGTACTGGATCTCCGGAATCGGCAGCATGCCCATGTTGGCCAGGCCCTGCGCCATGCCCAGGATCATGGTCTCGTCCAGCAGGGTGTTGAACACCCGACGTGGGCCGAAGCGGCGCAGCAGATCCTTGGTGACGGTGTAGACACCGCCCTTCTGCGCGACGTCCTCGCCGAACAGCAGGCTCTGCGGATACTTCGCCAGCAGTTCCTGCAGGCCGTGGTTGATCTGGATGGCGAGGTGCCGTGGCGCCTGCCGCTCAGGCAGGGTCTCCGCACCGCCATACAGCGCTTCGCGCATCTCGGCGAGCACCTCGCGCCGCGCTTCAGCCTGCACCGCCGCCGGTGTGTACGGCGCCAGCGGCGCCATCACGTCCTGCAGCGACTGCAGCGTCGGGTGGCCTTCGGCGTCGGCGGCCGCCGCCATGCAGCGCGCGCGCATCGTTTCGTAGGCCACTTCGATGGCGGCTGCATCCATCCAGCCCGATTCCATCGCGATCTGCGCCGAGCGCAGCAGCGGATCCTGCGCCTCGGCCGCGCACAGCTCCGGCAGCGCGCGCCATTCCACTTCAAAGTCAGTGCCGGCATGGCCCATCAGGCGCGTGGTACGCAGATGCAGGAAGGTCGGCCGCCGCGTGCGCCGGCAATGTTCCACCGCGGCCTGCACCTGGGCGTGCCCGGTGGCCAGGTCCAGGCCATCGGCGAAGAAATAGTCGAGCCCCGGCTGCCGGCTGAAGCGCTCGGCAATCCAGCCGTCCGGCGTCTTCACCGAAATGCCCAGACCGTTGTCCTCGCAGACGAACAGGATCGGTGCAGGCAGCTTCTGGTAGGCCGACCACATCGCGGTATTGAAGGCGGTCTGCGCGGTGGCATGGTTGGCCGAGGCATCGCCGAACGAGCACAGCACGATGCTGTCGGTGGGAACCGGCAGCGCCTGCCCCAGCCGCTTGCCGCTTTCGATGGCCAGCGCGGTGCCCAGCGCCTTCGGCAGGTGCGAAGCAATCGTCGAGGTCTGCGGCAGCACCCACAATGGCTTGCTGCCCCACACCTTGTGGCGGCCACCGCTGGCCGGATCATCCGCGCTGGCGGCGAAGGACAGAGCGGCATCGCGCAGCGGGTCGATACCCGGCACCTGGCGCGAACGCTCAGCCATGAAGGCACCGGAGCGATAGTGCAGGAAGGCGGGATCGGTATGCCGGCAGGCCCGCGCCAGCAGTGCATTGCCTTCATGGCCGGAGGAACCGATGGTGTAGAAGACCTTGTTCTGCACGCGCAGCACGCGTGCCATCAGGTCCAGCTGGCGGCTGGCCAGCTGCGAGTCGAACAGTTCGCCGAAAGCAGCGGCGGTGAGCGTGCTGCCCGGCAGGATCGGCGCATCCGGTGCCGGGCGCGGGCGCGGGGTGCCGCGCCAGCCACGCACCGCATCGAGGAAGTTGACGTCGCACACCTCGGCGCGGTTGAGCACGCGCATGCGTGCGGGAATCGGATCTGGAACCACAGCGAACATCGAACACCCTCCGTGTCGTTGTTGCATTCCGCCGGGCATGGCCCGGCGCTACCCTGTGGTGGTCACCTTGGCGAGAGTCACGCGGCCTCGAATCGCGAGCGCACTTCGGCGGTCACCGCCGGCATCGGCAGGAAGCGCGGCTGCTCACGCACGCGCTGCAGCCAGGCGCGAACTTCCGGGAATGGGTCCAGGCTGATGCCGCCCTCGCCCGCCACATCGGTATAGGCAAACAGGGCGATATCGGCGATGCCGTATCCGCTTCCGGTGAACCACTGCGCCTGGCGCAGGTGCTGCTCCATCACCGCCAGCGCGGTGGCGGCGCGCTCGTGCAGGCGTGGCAGTTCGGCGCGGCGCGGCGATTCGGGCGCGGTCCAGCCGCGGATGAAGCGCGCCACTGCCACGCACGGCTCGTGCGTGTACTGCTCGAAGAACATCCAGCTCAACGCCTGCGCGCGCTCCCAACCATCAGTGGGCAGGTACGGCGTGCCTTCGGCCAGCCAGAACAGGATCGCGTTGGATTCGGTCAGCACGCGGCCATCGTCGCGGACGATCAGCGGCACCTTGGCATTCGGGTTGAGCGCCAGGAATTCGGGGGTATGGGTCTGGCCGTGGGCACTGTCCACTTCCACCCAGCGGTAACGACTGCCGAGTTGCTCCAGCAGCAGGCGGACCTTGTGGCAATTGCCCGAGACCGACATGCCATGCACCGTCAGCGGGACGCGCTCTTCCACCATTGCCTGCTCCATCACGTCCGGCCGGCGGCCGGTTGCGTGCAGTCTGGCAAGCACGCCGGTGAATGCCAAGCGCGGGTGCAGCATGCGGACAATCTGTAGAGCCGAGCCCATGCTAGGCTGCTGTGCGCCAGATGCAGCCGAGCGTGGGCTCGGCTCTACAATGGCGAACGGCGCTGCCGCCATTGCTCGCGCGACTGGCCCCAGATCTGCATCGGCTTGTCGTTGTACGGCGCTGGCAACTCCCCCATGCGCAGCATCGTGCTGCCGAGCTTGCGCGCGACCGCCCGCGAGTTGTCATTGTTCTCGGCGATGGTGTGGATCACCTCATCCCACCCGAGCGTGTCGAACGCCCAGTCGATCGCGGCGACCGCAGCTTCCGGCGCATAGCCCCTGCCCCAGCTGGCATGGCGGATGCCCCAGCCAACCTCGGTACCGGGCCAGTCCTGCGGTTGCCAGGGACCCATGCGCCCGATCCAGTCACCGCTGGATTTCTCGATCACGCTGAACATCGAGAAGCCGAACAGCTGCCAGGCGCCAGCCAGGCTGCAGAAGCCACGCCAGGCCACCGAAGGCGGCTGCACGCCACCGAGGGTGCGCATCGTTTCCTCGTCGGCGCAGAACGCCAGGTAAGGTTCGTAGTCCTCGCGCAGCAGCGGGCGCAGGATCAGGCGCTCTGTTTCGATGCGCAGGTCGAAGATGCTCATGCCGGCTCCATGTCGAAGGGGCCACCATGATGGTGGATTCCGCGTCCACACGGATGAATGCCCGCGCTCACAAAAGAACGGGCCGGCATGAGCCGGCCCGTCGGGTACAGCAGAGTGTTCTGGATTACTGGCGCGTGGCCGCAGTGGCGCCGGCAGCAGCGGTCTGCGTGACCAGCTGGCCATCGACCACCGGCAGGCGATCGCTGGCCGGCTTGTTGTCCATGCGCACGGTCTTCTCGGCGCCGTCGTAGCGATAGGTCACGTTGTAGCCCTTCACCACGTCGTTGGTGCCCATGGCGATGCGGTTGCCCGGCTTGCTGGCCATGCGCATGGTGCCGGTGGTGCCGTCCTCGTTGCGGTAGGTCACGTTGTAGCCGGTAACGCGGCTCGACTCGGAGGTCGCGGTCTCGGTGTGGCACTGGCGCTCGGTGCGGTTGACCACGCGGCCACCCACATGGCGCTTGTCGATCTGGTTGCCGATGAAGCCACCGGCCACGGCACCGGCCGCGGTCGCGGCCTTCTTGCCGTTACCACCGCCAACCTGGTTGCCGAGCAGGCCGCCGACCACCGCGCCGACCACGGTGCCGCCGACGTTGCCGTCACGCTCCGGCAGGCGCTCCTGCACGGTCACGTCCTGGCAGACTTCATGCGGGGTCTGGGTCGTGGAGGTCTCGCGCACCGCATCGGTGCCGATCACGGTGGCGTAGGCCTTCTGCTTTTCGGTGATCGGGTCGACCTTCAGCACATCGGCATATTCCAGCCCACGCGGTGCCGTCGGGTCGAGCGTGTCACCACGCGCGCCATCGTCAGTGGCGTTGCCATCGACCAGGCGCGATTCGCCATTGGGGGTTCCGGCGCTGATGGAATCAGGCGACGTGTCGCCGCTCTTCATGAAGGCGGCGGTGGCGATACCACCGACCAGCAGCGCGCCCGCTGCGACCAGGACAGTTGTAGTTGTGCTTTTCATGACCTGCTCCTTGCGGACCATCCGCAACGTTCTCGGACCAGATTGCAGCATGCGCTGCCTGAACGGAATCTCCACATTTCCTGCTCATTCCCGTAACCCATTCAGCATCGGGAAATGCTGGGCCCGTGGTAGCGTTTGCATATTCCCCAGGAGGACCCCCGCCATGGCCAACCCGATGCTGCTGCCGGTACTGCAATGGGCGCGCCGGCTGCGCTACCCCACCCTGTTCAAGCTCACCGCAGGCCTGTTCGTACTGACCCTGTTCATCCCCGACCCGATCCCGTTCGTCGATGAACTGGTGCTCGGCTTCGGCACCCTGCTGCTGGCCAACTGGAAAAGCCGCAACACCGCCACGGCGCCGCCGTCGCTGGAACAGCGTTGAGCCTGCTGGTCGACAGCCACTGCCACCTCGATGCCGGCGAGTTCGACAGTGACCGCGCCGCCGTGTTCGCACGCGCGCAGGCCGCTGGCGTGCGCCTGCAGGTGGTGCCGGCGGTGACCGCGGCCAGCTGGCCGAAGCTGCGCGAGGTCTGCCAGCAGGCGCCGGGGCTGTACCCGGCCTACGGCCTGCACCCGATGTTCCTGTCCGAGCACCGGCCCGGCCACCTGCCGCTGCTGCGCGAGTGGATCGAGCGCGAACGCCCCTGCGCGATCGGCGAATGCGGCCTGGACTTCTTTGTCGAAGGCCTGGATGCCGAGACGCAGCAGGCGTACTTCATCGGCCAGCTGCAACTGGCCCGTGAGTTCGAGCTGCCGGTGATCGTGCATGCACGGCGCGCGGTGGACGTGGTGATCGCCGCGATCCGTCGCATCGGCGGCCTGCGCGGCGTGGTGCACAGCTTTTCGGGCAGTCCGGAACAGGCGGCACAACTGCACCGGCAGGGCTTCCTGCTCGGGCTCGGCGGTCCGTTGACCTACGAACGCGCGCAGCGCCTGCAGCGACTGGTGCGCGACATGCCGCTGGAACAGCTGCTGCTGGAGACCGACGCACCCGACCAGCCTGACGCCGGCATCCGCGGCCAGCGCAACGAACCGGCACGGCTGGCGGTCATCGCCCGCCACGTGGCCGCGCTGCGCGGGATGGAGTTGGACGCAGTGGCCCAGGCCACGACGGAGAATGCGCGGCGGCTGTTTACGCTGCCGGCAATGTAACGGCAGGTGCCGGCCTTTGGCCGGCACGATCCATCACACCTCGCTGGTCTCTACCGCTTCGGCCTTCACCTTCTTCGGCTCCAGCAGCATTTCCAGCGCCTTGCCCACCGCCGCGAACGCGAACGCGCCAGTAATGTGGGTCGCCGCACCCAGGCCGGCGCCGCAGTCCAGCTTCAACGCCGCATCGGCGCCGAGGTTCGGGCGGATGCCACAGACGCTGCCATCAGCCTGCGGATACTTCACGTTCTCCAGCGAATACACTGCCGGCACACCGAAATAGCGCTTGGCGTTCTTCGGGAAATTGAACTCGCTGCGCAGCTTCTTGCGGATCAGCGCCAGCATGGCGTCGTGCTCGGTGCGCGAGACATCGCGGATGCGCACCAGGGTGGGATCGGTACGGCCACCGGCGGCGCCGACGGTCAGCAGTGGCAGCTTGCGGCGGCGGCACCAGGCAATCGTCTCGACCTTGACCCGGAAGCTGTCACAGGCGTCGATCACCAGATCGAAGCCCCGGTCCAGCAGCTCGGCCATGTTGGACACGGTCAGGAACGCCTGCACGGCATCGACCTCGATGTCCGGGTTGATCGCACGGCAGCGGTCGGCCATCGCCTCGGCCTTGTTGCGGCCGTAGTTGCCTTCCATCGCCGGCAACTGCCGGTTGGTGTTGGAGACGCAGATGTCATCGGCATCGATCAGGGTCAGGTGGCCGACCGCCGAGCGGGCCAGCGCTTCCACCACCCATGAGCCGACGCCGCCCATGCCCACCACCGCCACGCGACTGCCCTGCAGGCGCTCGAGCGCACCCACGCCATACAGCCGTTCGATGCCGGCGAAGCGTTGTTTGACCTGTTCGTTCATCCCGCTATTTTAACGTGCAGGCGCCAGCGCCTGCAGCGCGCCAGCATCGAACCCACCGTTGCACGCCCGGAGAGCCCGCCATGAACGCCAGCCCACCCCGCCGCCCGTCCACCGCCTACCGCTATCTGTTCGTGCTCGGCCTGGGACTGTTGATCGGCCTGATCGCCACGGTGATGGTGGGCCGCGCCCTGCAGGCGCGCCGCGACCCCTTCCCGGACAGCCTGATGCAGGTGATGCAACGGCAATCGCAGCTGCTGCAGCAGGCCCAGCAGCAGAACCGCTGCAGCCTGGCCGACAGCGTGCCGCGCCTGCAGGCCCTGCGCCTGCTGTCCAACGACCTCGATCTGGCCTTTCCCGGGCTGAAGGACAACGCGCAGTTCCAGCAGCACGCCAGCCAGCTGCGCGGCAACCTCAACGCCGCCCTGGCCGCGCCGCCCAGCGACTGCACGGCCCTGGCCCAAGTGGTGGAAACCGTGCAGTCCGACTGCCGCGCCTGCCACCAGGACTTCCGCTGAGCCGCATTCATCCTGCAGCCGGGCAAGGCACGCACGGTTGGCGCGTCGTTCACGTTCAAAAGGGGACGATTCGTCCACCCTGCTGCATGACGCAGTACCACCCCAGACACCCGCCTTCACGGCCAGGAGACGCCCCATGAAGATCCAGCTCATTGCCGCCAGCGCCATCGTTACCCTCGCCCTGGCAGGCTGTGCCACCTCGCCCGGCTACGGCGGTGGTGGTTACAACAACGGCTACAACAATGGCGGCTACGGCAACAATGGTGGCTACAACCAGGGCCGCTGCGCCGACTGCGGCATCGTCACCCGCATCAACACCGTGCAGTCCGGCCGTACCGCGCCCAGCGCGACCGGTGCCATCCTCGGCGGCATCGTCGGCGCCGTGGCCGGCCATGAGATCTCCGACCACACCGGCGGCAGCCGCGGCAACAAGAACATCGCCGCCGCTGCAGGCGCGGTCGGTGGCGCGCTCGCCGGCAACCAGATCCAGAAGAACGTGACCAGCGATACCTACGACATCAGCGTGCGCATGGACGATGGCCGCACCATCGTGGTCAACCAGCGTGACCTCGGCGGCATCCGCGAGAACACCTACGTGCGCGTGGTCAACGGCAAGGTCATCCTGCGCTGATCCGCACCGGGCCAAGCGCAACGAAAAAGGCCCGCTTGCGCGGGCCTTTTTCATGCCGACAGGCGGCGGGTATTACACCGGCTGCACCTTGTCAGCCTGCAGACCCTTCTGGCCCTGCACGACTTCGAAGCTCACAGTCTGGCCTTCCTTGAGGCTCTTGAAGCCCTGGGTCTCGATGGCGCGGAAGTGCACGAACACGTCCTCGCCATTCTGCCGGCTGATGAAGCCGAAGCCCTTCGCATCATTGAACCACTTTACGGTACCGGTCTCGCGATCAGCCATCTCACTAACTCCCTTTGACTCTCTCTTGTTGTTGGAAACGCCTGGTGGGCGGCTGACAAGCAAGGGGGAAGCGAGGTGCATCGATGCAGCGGATCGGGAAGATCTTGCTTCATCAGGCCACGATCCACGGTGACCTTGCCAAGCTCAGCGACTGCAACTTAACCCGCCCAAAACGAAAAAGCAACTGGCAAAATCTTTCACTGTCAACCCCAAAACGGCCACCATACGGGACAGCATGGGACTCTCATTCATCTTATATCTGCTAGCGGTCATTTTTGTCCTGGTCGGCATCGCCGGAATCATCCTGCCAGCCCTTCCCGGCATCCCGCTGGTATTCATCGGACTGCTGCTGGCGGCCTGGGCCGACGGCTTCGCCCATGTGGGCTGGCCAACCCTGGTCGCACTGGGTGTACTGACCGTGCTCTCGCTGTTGGCGGACGTGCTGGCCACGGTGGTGGGCGCACAACGGGTGGGCGCCAGCCGGAAGGCGCTATGGGGCACGTTCGTCGGCAGCATCGTCGGCCTGTTCTTCATGCCGATCGGCCTGTTCGCCGGCCCGTTGATCGGCGCCCTGCTCGGCGAGTACTGGCACACCCGCGAGCTGGGCCGCTCGACAAAGGTCGGCCTGGCCACCTGGCTCGGCATCCTGCTCGGCCTGGCGCTGAAGCTGGCGGTGGTGATCGCGATGCTGGGGCTGTTCGCCTTCGCCTGGTTCCTGTGACCGGCGCAGCCTTCACGCTACACGCACGCAGTGGCCGTGCATAAACCGTGGGGGCTGGCCGCGATCCGGTACAGCCGCCACACTGTGCGATTCCCGTATTCACCGAAGGGCCTGCTGGAATGACCCTCCCCCCGCTGCTTCCCCGCCTCGCGCCGCTGGCGCTGGCCCTGGCCAGTGCGCCGCTGGCCGCGCAGGAGTTCGTGCCCAGCACCGACACCTCGCCGGCGGCGTGTGCCGCCATCACCACCGACGCCGCGCGCCTGGCCTGCTATGACCGCCTGTTCGCGCACACCCCGCAGGCCACGGCCGCTGCCGACGCCGCTGCCGAGGCAGCCGCGCAGGCCCGTCGCGAAGAGCGCCAGACCGCACGCGTGAGCCAGGGCGAAGAGAAACTGCGCGAACGGGTCAGCGACCTGTTCCGTCCGGCGGCACCGGACAGCGCGCTGGCCAACGCCGGCCGCGGTTCGCTGCTGGACAGCCGCTGGGAACTGGCCGAGGACTCCAAGCTGGGCCCATTCCAGCTGCGTGCCTACAAGCCGGTGTACCTGCTGCCGGCGTTCTGGACCAGCGACCGCAACACCACGCCGCATTCGCCGAACCCGGCCAACACGGTCACCACCCCGCAGGTGCTCGACAGTGCCGAACTGAAGTTCCAGATCAGCTTCAAGACCAAGATCGCCGAGAACCTGTTCGGCGACAACGGCGATATCTGGGCCGGCTACACCCAGAGTTCGCGCTGGCAGGCCTACAATGGCGAGGATTCGCGCCCGTTCCGCGAAACCAATTACGAGCCGGAAGTGATGATGGTATTCCGCAACGGCTACTCGATCGGTGGCTGGCGCGGGCGCATGACCGGCATCGCACTGAACCATCAGTCCAACGGCCGCGCTGATCCGCTGTCGCGCAGCTGGAACCGGGTGATGCTCAACATCGGCCTGGACCGTGAGAACTGGGCGCTGGTGCTGCGCCCCTGGTACCGCATTCCCGAGACCCGCAGCGACGACAACAATCCGGACATCGAGGACTACATGGGCCGCGGTGACGCGACCCTGACCTGGAACCGCAACGGCCATGAAGTCTCGCTGATGGCACGTCATTCGCTGCGTACCGGCAGCCGCTCGCACGGCGCCCTGCAGCTGGATTACGGCTTCCCGATCAGCAACCTGCTGCGCGGCCATGTGCAGGTCTTCGATGGCTATGGCGAAAGCCTGATCGACTACAACCACAAAGCCACCTACGTGGGTGTGGGCGTGTCGCTGCTGGAGTGGTTCTGATGGACGTGACGATCTGGCACAACCCGGCCTGCAGCAACTCGCGCGGCGCACTGAAGCTGATCCGCGATGCGGGCTTCGATCCAGTGGTGATCGAGTATCTGGGCAACCCGCCGGACGTGGCCGCGCTGCGCCAGGTGCTGGCCGAATCCGGGCTGGACGCGCGTGATCTGGTGCGCAGCAAGGAAGCGCAGTTCGCCGAACTGGGCCTGGAAGATGCGGACGAGGCCACGTTGCTGGCCTCGATGGCCGAACACCCGCGCCTGATCAACCGCCCCGTGGTGCGCACGCCCAAGGGCACCCGGCTGTGCCGCCCACCGGAAACGGTGCTGGAGATCCTCTAGCCCGAAAAAGGGGACGGAGGGAATTAAGTCGTTTGTGCACAAACGACTTAATTCCCTCCGTCCCCTTTTTCGGTTATCGCCAGTCGGTGATGCCCTCGCGGCGATACACCTCGGCAAACGCCGGGCGCGCCTTCATCGACGTGGCATGCGCCTTCAGCACCGGCCAGGTGTCGCTGGGCTTTGGCATGTTGCGCGACCAGCGCATCAGCATCACCAGCATGTAATCGACCACGCAGGGCGTGGCGCCCAGCAGGTAGGGACCATGCACCTGCAGGTGCGTGGCGACATGCTGCCAGGCGGCTTCAAGGCGCTGACGGGCCATCTCGCGGCTCGCCTCGATATTCGCCTCCCCCGCCATTTCATGCGGGTAGAACCAGGCGCGATAGGCGGGCTGCAGCGTATTGGCACACCAGAACATCCACCGGTAGGCATCGGCACGCTGTGGCGTACCCACCGGGGGCAGCAGGTTGGCGTCCGGATGGCGATCAGCCAGGTACAACGCAATGGCCGCCGCTTCGGTCAGTACCAAGCCATCGATCAGCAGCGTCGGCACCACACCGGCCGGATTCAGCGCCAGGTACTCCGCCGACTTGTGCTCGCGCGCGTCGAAATCCAGCAGCACCAACTCGTGCTCGATGCCCAGCTCGATCAACAGCCAATGCACCACGAGGGCGGCGGTGCTGGTCGAACCATACAGCGTGGTGCTCATGCGGAAGATCCTGTGCAGGTGGATCCGCCGATTATGCGCCCGCGCGCGCGATCGTTGCTCAGCCGCAGCTGCTCATGCAGGAATCCCGGCGTTCGCCACAGGACATCATCGGCGCGCGCATCGTGCAGTCATGCGCCTTCAGCTCGCAGGCACGGCGCAGCTCGGGGTTGGCGACATCCTTGCAGCGCTTGTCCGGCGCGGGCACCGCCTGCTGCTCGCAGCTGAAGTCGCTGCTGCCGATACTGCCCCGCGCCATGCAGCTGCGATAGTCGGCCTGGCACTGCATGCGGCACTGCGAGGAGGCGGAGAAATCCGCACCTTCATAGGATGACGTTGTGCTGCAGCCGGCCAGGACCAGCAGGAACACAGCCGCGACGGATCGATGCAGGCGCATGGGCACATCCAGTGCAGGGGAGTGCCGACCCTAGCAGACTACGGTTACCCGTGCAGGCACCTACGCGTGCCGCGATCAGTACACGGGAATACCAGTGTCGGTGCGGACGTCATTCACGGTACCGCCGCAGGAGAGCAGGCACTGGGCGTACGGGGCACTGCATGAAGGAAGCGCCGGGGGGCCGCAGTAGTTGCCGGCACCGTTGCCCCCTTCGCAGTTGTGCCGCTGCTTGTCGTCGGCGATACCACTGCAACGGCTGATGATCCGGCTCTTCTCGCTTTCGCAGCTCCGCTGATCCGATTCGGCACGGGCGCGGTTGTGGAAGTCGCACGTCGCCTTCTGGCTCTCGCAGACCGACGCGCAGATCTTCCCCGCTTCGTGGGTGGGTGGCTCGACGAAATAACGTGGCCCGCAGGCGCTGCACGCCAGCGTAGCGACCAGCAACACGAAAACACGCGACCACTGCAGCACGATGGACTCCCTTCCAGTACGCCGGCCAGTACGTTAGCAGAGCAGGCCGCGCGCGGGCAGGCTGCACACAACAACGGCGCCACACGGGCGCCGCTGTCTGGACACTGGGTGGAAGGATTACTCCACCACCACCGGAATCTTGCCGATGCGGGCCTGCCATTCGCGCGGGCCGGTCTTGTGTACCGATTCGCCGGTGGAATCCACTGCCACGGTCACCGGCATGTCCTGCACGGTGAACTCGTAGATCGCTTCCATGCCCAGGTCGGCGAAGCCGACCACCTTGGCCGCCTTGATCGCCTTGGACACCAGGTACGCCGAACCACCGACGGCCATCAGGTAGGCCGACTTGTTGTCACGGATCGCCTCGATCGCCGCCGGGCCGCGCTCGGCCTTGCCGACCATGCCCAGCAGGCCGGTCTGCTCCAGAACCTGACGGGTGAACTTGTCCATGCGGGTCGCCGTGGTCGGGCCGGCCGGGCCCACCACTTCGTCGCGCACCGGATCGACCGGGCCGACGTAGTAGATGAAGCGGCCCTTCAGATCGACCGGCAGTTCTTCGCCCTTGTTGAGCATGTCGACCATGCGCTTGTGCGCAGCATCGCGGCCGGTCAGCAGCTTGCCATTGAGCAACAGGGTCTGGCCCGGCTTCCAGCTGGCCACGTCTTCCGGCGTGATCGTGTCCAGGTCCACGCGGGTGCCCTTGGACGAATCGTAGGTCAGCTTCGGCCAGTCTTCCAGCGACGGCGGGTCCAGCATCACCGGGCCGCTGCCATCGAGGGTGAAGTGCGCGTGGCGGGTGGCCGCGCAGTTCGGGATCATCGCCACCGGCAGGTTGGCCGCGTGGGTCGGGTAATCGTTGATCTTGATGTCGAGCACGGTGGTCAGGCCGCCCAGGCCCTGCGCACCGATGCCCAGCGCGTTGACCTTCTCGTACAGCTCCAGACGCAGCTCTTCGATGCGGTTGGACGCACCGCGGGCCTGCAGCTCGGTGATGTCGATCGGTTCCATCAGCGCTTCCTTGGCCAGCAGCATCGCCTTCTCGGCGGTACCGCCGATGCCGATGCCGAGCATGCCCGGCGGGCACCAGCCGGCGCCCATGGTCGGCACGGTCTTCAGCACCCAGTCGACGATCGAGTCGGACGGGTTGAGCATGGCGAATTTGGTCTTGGCTTCCGAGCCACCGCCCTTGGCGGCGACGATCACGTCGACGGTGTTGCCCGGCACCACCTTGACGTTGACCACGCCCGGGGTGTTGTCCCTGGTGTTGATGCGCTTGCCGGCCGGATCAGCCAGCACCGAGGCGCGCAGCTTGTTGTCCGGGTGCATGTAGGCACGGCGCACGCCCTCATTGGCCATGTCTTCCACACCCATGGTGGCGTCATCCCAACGCACGTCCATGCCGATTTCCAGGAACACGGTGACGATGCCGGTGTCCTGGCAGATCGGACGGTGGCCTTCGGCGCACATGCGCGAATTGATCAGGATCTGCGCCATCGCTTCCTTCGCGGCCGGCGACTCCTCGCGCTCGTAGGCGGCGGCAAGGTTCTTGATGTAGTCGACCGGGTGGTAGTACGAGATGTACTGCAGCGCGTCGGCGATGGACTGGATGAGGTCTTCCTGCTTGATCGATGTCACGTCTTGCTCGCTTGCTCGAGGCTGGCGGGGGTAATCCGCCCATTTTACCCCCTCCCCCGGCCGCGGGGTGGTAGTGCCGGCTGCCGGCCGGCAATATCCGCGCAAGCCCTCTGTCACGCCACGCACCGCTGCGGCGTCCTTGCCCACATGAACGCCGAAACCGCTTTCCAGACCCACCGCCCGCGCCTGATGGCCCTGGCCTACCGCCTGCTCGGCAGCCGCGCCGACGCCGAAGACCTGGTCCAGGATGCCTGGCTGCGCTGGTCCGGCGCCGATCCGGCGGCCGTCCGCGACCCCGAAGCCTGGCTGGTCACCACCACCACCCGGCTCGGCCTGGACCGGCTGCGCGCGGCCAAGCGCGAGCGCGTGCACTACGTCGGCCCCTGGCTGGCCGAGCCGCTGGCGGTCACCCTGGAGCCCGACCCGGCGCCCGGCCCGGCGCAGCTGCATGCGCTGACCGACGATGTCTCGGTGGCCTTCCTGACCCTGCTCGAACGGCTCGGCCCCGAGGAACGCGCCGCCTTTCTGCTGAAGGAGGCGTTCGACCACGACTACCGCGAAATCGCCGACCTGATCGGCCACAGCGAGGCCAACTGCCGGCAACTGGTGCATCGCGCCCGGCAGCGGTTGCAGGCCGGACGACCGCGCTTCAACGCCGATGCCAGCCAGCACCGGCAGCTGCTGGCGCGCTTCATGGATGCCTCGCAGCGCGGCGACAGCGAGGCGATCCAGGCCCTGCTGCACGCCAACGCGCAGCTGGTCTCCGACGGTGGCGGCGTGGTTACCGCAGCAATCCGCCCGCTGCTTGGCGCCGAGCGCATCGGCCGCCTGTTCTGGGCGATCGCCCGCCGTGGTGCCGCGCACCCGGCGCAGCTGGGTTACGTCAACGGCGAACCGGCGATCCTGCGCTTCCATGGCGATCGGCTGCACTCGGTCACCACCATCGAAGTGGTCGATGGCCGCATCGCCAATGTGTACAGCGTGCTGAATCCGGAAAAGTTGCCGATCGTTGTCACGCGCGGTGACGGCACGGCGTCCTTGTAATGAAAGGCGGCCATCGTGGCCGCCGTGGAGCCGAAAATGTCCGACCACACCTCTCCCCGCCTCCCCTACACCCGCCTGGCCGCCGAGGCCTTCAAGGGCCTGCTGGCCACCAGCCAGGCAGTGCATGACAGTTCGATCGATCCGCCCCTGATGGAACTGCTGTTCCTGCGCGTGTCGCAGCTCAACGGCTGCGGCTACTGCATGGACATGCACGGCACCGCGCTGCGCAAGGGTGGCATCGAGCCGCGCAAACTGGACACCCTGCCTGCGTGGCACGAAAGCCGCTTCTTCGATGCACGCGAACGCGCGGCGCTGGGCTGGGCCGAGGCACTGACCCGGCTGACCGACGGTGCGCCGTCGCAGGTGGCGTTCGATGCACTGGCACCGCACTTCGATGAGAAGGGCATCAGTGACCTGAGCATGGGCATTGCGGTGATCAACGCCTGGAACCGACTGGGTGCGGGCCTGCTGCCGCCGCTGCCGTAAGAGGCTTTTGTTGGCCGGGCTGCCGCCCGGCACCCGCAGAGGCAACAGCCGAAACAACAGCAACGTCAGAAGCTGGTTTCCTGAGGGATGGCGAGGTGGATCCGGTTACGGGAGACGCCGTAAACCCGTCCTTGGGGGCTTGGCAGCCGCATCCATGCGGCTGACACTCCCGCAACCGGACCCACCCCGCCCTCGACAGACTTCTACTGCTGTTGGTAGGTGTCGACCTTGGTCGACACGGTAGATCCACGCCATGCGTGGATGCGGAAGGGTCGGATCCCTTCGCTTCGCGAAGGGCTCTGACCCCGGTGCCGGCCACACGGCTGCACTGACCCCATCTGCACGTATCAGGCGCGCACAATACGCGCATGCCTGCTACCCCAACCGCTGGCGCTGCCGCCGCGAAGAAACCCAGCCTGCGCCAGCGCTTCAAGGCGATGCGCAACCTGCCGCCGTTCCTGCGCATGGTCTGGCAGACCAGTCCTGTGCTCACCCTGGCCAGCCTGGGGCTGCGCCTGATCCGCGCGCTGCTGCCGGTGGCGATGCTGTACGTCGGCAAGCTGATCATCGACAGTGCCCTGCACCTGAGCCAGCACGATGCCGGTTTCCCGCCGCTGGGGGAGGCGCTGTCCAGCGGCGTGCTCAATCCACTGCTGGGCCTGCTGGCGCTGGAGTTCGGCCTGGCCATCGCCTCGGACCTGCTCGGCCGGTTGGTCAGCTATGCCGACGCGCTGCTCTCGGAACTGTTCGCCAACGTCACCAGCATCCGGCTGATGGAACACGCGGCAACGCTGGATCTGGAGGACTTCGAGGACCCGGACCTGCAGGACAAGCTGGACCGTGCACGGCGCCAGACCATGGGCCGGATGAACCTGATGAGCCAGCTGTTCGGCCAAGTGCAGGACGCGATCACCGTGGCCAGCCTCGCCGTTGGCCTGCTGGTGTATGCGCCATGGTTGATTCTGCTGCTGGCGCTGGCGCTGGTGCCGGCCTTCATCGGTGAATCGCACTTCAACGCGGCCGGGTACAGCCTCAACTTCCAGTGGACGCCTGAGCGCCGCCAGCTCGACTACCTGCGCCAGCTCGGCGCCAGCGTGGAAACGGCCAAGGAAGTGAAGATCTACAACCTGCACCGCTTCCTGGTGGAGCGCTACCGGCGCCTGTCGGTGGCGCTGTTCCAGGCCAACCGGGCGCTTGCACGGCGCCGCGCGTTCTGGGGCACGCTGCTGGCTGCGCTGGGCACGCTGGGGTATTACACCGCCTACGCCTACATTGCGTGGCGCACGGTGCGCGGCGACTTTTCGATCGGCGACCTGACCTTCCTCGCCGGCAGCTTCCTGCGCCTGCGCCAGCTGCTGGAAGGCCTGCTGATCGGCTTCTCGCAGGTGGCCAGCCAGGCGCTGTACCTGGATGACCTGTTCTCGTTCTTCCAGATCGAGCCGGAAATCCACTCGCGGGAAGGCGCGGCGCGCGTGCCGCAGCCGATCCGCCAGGGCTTCGTGTTCGAGAACGTCGGCTTCCGCTATCCCGATGCCGAGCAATGGGCGGTGCGCCATCTGGATTTCCAGCTGCACGCCGGCGAAGTGCTGGCCCTGGTCGGCGAGAATGGCGCGGGCAAGACCACGCTGGTGAAGCTGCTGGCGCGGCTGTACGAGCCGGACGAGGGCCGCATCCTGCTCGATGGCCGTGACCTGCGCGACTACGACCTGGACGACCTGCGCGCCAACCTCGGGGTGATCTTCCAGGACTTCGTGCGCTACAACCTCAGCGCCGGCGAGAACATCGGCGTCGGCCAGGTCGAGGCAATGGACGACCAGGCACGCATCGCCGACGCCGCGCGGCGCGGCATGGCCGAGGAAGTGATCGACGACCTGCCCGGCGGCTACGACCAGCTGATCGGCCGCCGCTTCTAGCAGGGCGTGGACCTGTCTGGTGGCCAATGGCAGAAGATCGCCATTGCCCGCGCGTGGATGCGCAATGCGCAGGTGATGATCCTGGATGAGCCAACCGCAGCGCTGGATGCCCGAAGTGAGTTTGAAGTGTTCCAGCGGTTCAGGGAACTGGCGGATAATCGCACCGCAGTATTGATTTCCCACCGTTTTTCCTCGGTACGCATGGCCGATCGCATCCTGGTGCTGGCCGATGGCCGGATCGAGGCCAGCGGCACCCATGCGCAGCTGATGGCGCAGGGCGGCCGCTATGCCGAGCTGTTCGAGCTGCAGGCGGCGGGTTACCGCTGAGAACGCCTCTCGTTCCGCCCAATGAGAACTTGTCTCATTTGAGATAGAATCACCCCCGACGACTTTCGATAGATACGCCCATGTCCTCCGCTTTCGGCGCCGAAACGGTGCTTGAGGTCCGTCACTGGACCGACGCCTACTTCAGCTTCACCCTCACCCGCGACAGCGGCTTCCGCTTCGAGAACGGCCAGTTTGTGATGATCGGCCTGGAAACCGAGGCGCGGCCGTTGCTGCGCGCCTATTCCATCGCCAGCGCCAACTGGGAAGAGCATCTGGAGTTCTTCAGCATCAAGGTGCAGGACGGCCCGCTGACCTCGCGCCTGCAGCACATCAAGCCGGGCGACAAGGTGCTGGTTGGCAAGAAACCCACCGGCACCCTGCTGATCAGCGATCTGCACCCGGGCAAGAACCTGTATCTGCTGGGCACCGGCACCGGCATGGCACCGTGGCTGTCGGTGATCAAGGACCCGGAAACCTACGAGCGCTTCGAGAAGGTGATCCTCTGCCACGGCGTGCGCTACGAAAAGGACCTGGCCTACCGCGATTACTTCGAGAAGGAACTGCGTGAGCATGAGTTCCTGGGCGAGATGATCGGCGACAAGCTGCTGTACTACCCGGCCGTCACCCGTGAACCGTTCGCCAACCAGGGCCGCCTGACCCAGCTGATGGAGAGCGGCGAGATGCAGCGCACCCTTGGCCTGCCGGAGCTGAGCCCGGAAAACGACCGCGCGATGATCTGCGGCAGCCCGCAGATGCTGGCCGACCTGCGCACCGTGCTCGACGCGCGTGGCTTCCAGGTCTCGCCGCGCATCGGCCAGCCGGGCCACTACGTGTTCGAGCGCGCGTTCGTCGAGAAGTAAAGCGCGGGGCACCGCCCCCGCCTCTGCACCCGACCTGTTGCATGCCCTGCGCATTGCCGGCATGGTCCGCCACACACGGGCCGATGGCCCTCCTGGGGAATACACGGATGATGGACACATGGATCCCGCACCGGATGCGGGCGTGGGCGATTGCCGGTCTTCTGCTGGCGGCGGCTCCGGCGTGGGCTGCGCCGCCCGCCCGTGGCGACGTGCCGCCGCAGGCACTGGGCAGCGACCGCAAGGGCAATCCGGTCAATCTGGCCGAGCAGCGCGGCAAGGTCGTGATCGTGACCTTCTGGGCCTCCTGGTGCGGCCCCTGCCGCAAGGAACTTCCGATCCTGGCCCATCTGCAACAGGTGGTCGGCGAGGACGCGTTGAAGGTCTACGCGGTCAACTGGGGCGAACCCCGACTGGAAGTCAGCCGTCTGATCCGTCAGCGCGACTGGCCGAAGCTGGAGTACCTGCATGATCCCAGCGGCGCGCTGGCCGAGCAATTCGGCATCGTCGCAGTACCCCACATGTTCATCGTCGGCCGCGACGGCACCATCGCCCATGCCCACCGCGGCTACAGCGAGGCCAGCCTGCCGCAGATCATGCAACAGGTGATCGATGCACTGCCCGAAGAGGTGCGCAACCGCGAGGCAGGGGCGGCGCCGCTGGGGCACTGACGCCGTACATCGCCTCCAGCGCGAACAAGGGCGTGTTACAACACCGCTTCGATCTCGTCGCGCAGCTGCTCCGGCTTGGTGGTGGGCGCATGACGCGACACCACCCGCCCCTGGCGATCGACCAGGAACTTGCTGAAATTCCACTTGATACGGGCACTGCCCAGCAGGCCGCGCTTCTCGCGTGACAGCCAGGCCCACAACGGATCAGCCCCCTCGCCGTTGACCTCGATCTTCTCCGACAGCGGGAAGCTGACCGGATAATCCAGCGAACAGAACTGGCGGATCTGCGCGGCGTCGCCGGGCTCCTGCGCGCCGAACTGGTTGCACGGGAAGCCGATCACCACCAGGCCACGCTCACGGTAGTCCTGCCACAACTGTTCCAGCCCGGTGTACTGCGGGGTGAAGCCACAGCGGCTGGCGACGTTCACCAGCAGCAACGGGTGGCCCTGATAACGGGCCAGGGCCTGCGGCTGGCCGTCGAGGTCGCGGAAGCTGAAATCGTAGGCAGTGGTCATGGCAGCGGGCCGTGGGCGGTGGATGCATGGTACCCGCGCCCGGCCCCGGCAACATGCCTTTTGACACAAGTGCAGCCGCGCCGGACCGGGTTACCCTCGGGCCCTTGTTTGCCTTACCGGAGCTACTACCTTGACCACTCGCCTTGCCCTTGCCGTGGCCATGACCCTCGGCCTTGCCCTGCCCGCCTACTCGGCCGGTGCCGCCACCCCGGCTGCCAGCACCGCCGCGCAGCAGGCCAACCCGTTCTTCGCCGAAAGCCCGCTGCCGCTGCATTTCCCGCAGTTCGACAAGATCAAGGACAGCGACTTCGCCCCGGCCTTCGACGCCGGCATGGCGCAGCAGCTGAAGGAAGTGGAAGCGATCGCCAACAACAAGGCCAAGCCGACCTTTGACAACACCATCATCGCCCTGGAAAAGAGCGGTGATGTCCTCGACCGCGCGACTACCGTGTTCTTCAGCCTGGTCGGCGCCGACACCAACGACACCCGCAAGAAGCTGCAGGCCGACTACTCGGCCAAGTTCGCCGCGCACAGCGATGCGATCGCGCTGAACGGCAAGCTGTTCGCCCGCATCCAGGCGCTGTACGACACCCGCAGCCAGCTGGGCCTGGACGCCGAAGGCGTGCGCCTGGTCGAGAAGTACTACGACAACTACGTGCGCGCCGGCGCCAAGCTGTCCGACGCCGACAAGGCCAAGCTGAAGGAAATGAACGCCGAGCTGGCCAACCTGGGCACCAAGTTCAGCCAGAACGTGCAGTCGGAAGTGAACGCTTCGGCGATCACCGTCGACGACGTCAAGGAGCTGGACGGCCTGTCCAAGGAGCAGATCGCCGCCGCCGCCGAAGCCGCCAAGGCCCGTGGCCTGGACGGCAAGTACGTGATCACCCTGCTCAACACCACCGGCCAGCCGCCGCTGACCAACCTGGCCAACCGCGCCCTGCGCCAGAAGATCTACGAAGCCTCGACCACCCGCGGCAGCCGCGGCGGTGAGTTCGACAACACCGCGCTGGTCTCGCGCATCATGCAGCTGCGTGCCGACAAGGCCAAGCTGATGGGCTTCCCGAACTTCGCCGCCTACAACCTGACCAACCAGACCGCCAAGACCCCGGAAGCGGTCAATGCGATGCTGGGCAAGCTGGCCCCGGCCGCCGTGGCCAACGCCAAGCGCGAAGCCGCCGACCTGCAGGCGATGATCGACAAGGAACAGAAGGCCGCGCGCAAGCCGACCTTCCAGCTGGAACCGTGGGACTGGGCCTTCTACAGCGAGAAGGTGCGCCAGGCCAAGTACAACTTCGACGAGTCGCAGCTGAAGCCGTACTTCGAAATGAAGAACGTGCTGGAGAACGGCGTGTTCTACGCCGCGGGCCAGGAATTCGGCCTGACCTTCAAGCAGCGCACCGACCTGCCGGTCTACCACGATGACGTCACCGTCTATGACGTGTTCGACGCCGACGGCAGCCAGCTGGCGATCTTCATCTTCGACCCGTATGCACGCGCCTCCAAGCGCGGTGGTGCGTGGATGAACTCCTACGTCTCGCAGTCCAAGCTGACCGGCTTCAAGCCGGTGGTCGCCAACCACCTGAACATCCCGAAGCCGCCGGCCGGCCAGCCGACCCTGCTGACCTGGGACGAGGTGAACACCACCTTCCACGAGTTCGGCCACGCCCTGCACGGCATGTTCTCCAACGTGAAGTACCCGTACTTCTCGGGCACCTCGGTGCCGCGTGACTTCGTCGAGTTCCCCTCGCAGGTGAACGAGATGTGGGCCGACAACCCGGTCATCCTGAAGAACTACGCCAAGCACTACCAGAACGGTTCGGCGATGCCGCAGGCGCTGCTGGACAAGGTGCTGGCGGCGGCCAAGTTCAACCAGGGCTTTGCCACCACCGAGTACCTGGGTGCAGCCATGCTTGATCAGCGCTGGCACCAGATCGGCGCCGACCAGGTGCCGGCCGCCAAGGACGTGATGGCCTTCGAGCGCGCCGCGCTGGAGAAGGACGGCATCTACTACGCGCCGGTTCCGCCGCGCTACAAGACCCCGTACTTCAGCCACATCATGGGTGGCTACTCGGCCGGCTACTACGCCTACATCTGGTCGGAAGTGCTCGACGCCAACACCCAGAAGTGGTTCAAGGACAACGGCGGCCTGAGCCGCAAGAACGGCGACCACTTCCGCGCCACGCTGCTGTCCAAGGGTGGCAGCGTGGATGCCATGCAGCTGTTCCGCGATTTCGCCGGCCACGAGCCGCAGATCGAACCGCTGCTGGAAAAGCGTGGCCTGACCGGCGCCGGCAACTGATCGCCGCTGCGGCAGCCTGAAACGAAAACCGCCCGGGAAACCGGGCGGTTTTTTGTTGGGTCATCCACGCATGGCGTGGATGCTCTTGCAGATCAGCGTGGCGCCACGTACCCGCCCGGCACGCCTTCCGGCGACAGCACCAGCTGCCACAACTGCGCATGCCGGCAGCGGAAGGTGGCCATCGATCCGGCCAGGTAGAACCGCCACATGCGGCGGAAATGCTCGTCGTAACGCGCATCCAGCCGTGGCCATGCCGCTTCCACGTTGCGCCGCCAGGCTTGCAGGGTCAGGTCGTAATCGGTGCCGAAGTTGTGCCAGTCCTCCAGCACGAAACGGCCTTCGAACGCCCGGGTGATCTGCACTGCCGACGGCAGCATCGAGTTGGGGAAGATGTAGCGCGCGATCCACGGATCGGTGCGATGCCGCGAGATGTTGGTGCCGATGGTATGCAGCAGCAGCAGGCCACGCGGCGACAGGCAGCGTTTGGCCACTTCGAAGAAGCTGGCGTAGTTCTTGTCGCCGACGTGCTCGAACATGCCGATCGAGAAAATCGCATCGAACGGTTCGTCCAGTTCCCGGTAGTCCTGCAGGCGGATTTCAATCGGCAGCCCCGCGCACAGCTCGCGGGCAAACTCGGCCTGTTCCTGCGAAATGGTCACGCCGACGCCGCTGACGCCGTAGCGCTCGGCAGCGAACTTCAGGGCTTCGCCCCAGCCACAGCCGATGTCCAGCACACGCTGGCCCGGGTGCAGCCCCAGCTTGCGGCACACCAGGTCGAGCTTGGCTTCCTGCGCGGTGTCGAGATCGTCGGCATTGCGCCAGTAGCCACAGCTGTAGACCAGGCGCTGGCCGAGCATGGCCTGGTAGAGATCGTTGCCGAGGTCATAGTGGCGGCGGCCGACTTCGTAGCTGCCCTGCCCCACCTGCAGGTTGAACAGGCGCGCCTTCAGCGCATCGGCCACTTCGCGCCAACCGTGCACCCGTTCGTCCAGGTGCGCCTGCATCAGGTGGACGAGGAATTCATCCAGGACGTTGGCGTCCCACCAACCGTCCATGTAGCTCTCGCCGAGGCCGAGCGAGCCGTGCGCCATGACCCGCGCGAAGAAGCGCGGGTCATGCACCTGGATATCCTGTGGCTGGGTACCGCCGATGCGGACCCCGGCTTCCTGCAGCAGGCCGGCGACCCGCTCCTGCAACCCTGTATCCACGCCACCTCCTCGACTGCGGTCAACCGCGTGCGAACAGCTCCACGTAGTCCTTGGCCACGTGCGGCAACAGCACCGCCGCCGGGACATCGGCGGTCTGGGTGCCGTCCGAGTATGGACCCACCTGGTAGGGCGGGAAAACAAAGCGCAGCGCCGTGATATGCCCCTTGTCGTCGGTCAGCGGCTGGAACTGGCTGAAATTGTCGGCCTGCGGGCCGGTACCGTCGGCGATCATGCGCGATGCGTTGCGCAGCGATTCCTGCAGATGGGCCGGGTCCATGTCCTCGCCGCTCAGGCGGGTGGCCACGCGTTCGCGCAGCTGGTCGGCAACGAAATCACTGATCGCCTTCCAACCCTTGGCATCGGCCACCAGCTTGTCGGCGCTGAGCATCTGCTGCTGCGCCGGCAGCCATACGAAACGCGCCACCAGCGGCTCGCCGTGGGCGCCACCGGTATAGCGGCTGCCATCGGCACTGACCACCACCAGCTGTGGCGTTTCCAGCAGCTTCTCGAAGCTCAGCGAGAGCTCGTAGGGCATGGTCGGCTTGTCATTGCCCAGCCCGTCCAGTGCCTGCTGCAGGTCGCTGCGAGCGCTGGTGGCATAGTCCTGCAGCGCGCGGGCCAGGCCCGGGTAGCGGTCGATGCCGGCCGGGTAGCTGATGCCCACCACTTCGCGTTCGTTGTTCTCGATCACGTCGCGCAGGTCCAGCGGCGCTTCCGTGGCCGGCGTTTCGCCTGCGGCGGTGGTCTCGGCGGCAGGTGCCCCGTCGGCCGCCGGTGCCGGTTCGCTTTCACGCTGGCAACCGGCCAGCAACAGCACGCCCACCACGCCGGCCAGCACGCTGCCGCGCAGTGGCCGGTTGTTTCCAATCTTCATCGGGATCCCCTGTTCATGTTTGTACATCATCGCCTGCCATGGCTGAAGCGTGGCCCGCTGGCATTCAGCCAACGAGCAGGTCGTGGTACTCCTCGTGCCGCTGCAGGAAGGCCTCGGCGTAGGAACACGCCGGCACCACCTTGTACTTCTGCTCACGGGCAAAACGCAGCGCCACGCGGGTCAGCTCACCGGCGATGCCCCGGCCGGCGATCGGCTCGGGCACCTCGGTATGCGTGATGACCATGCGCCTGCGTTTGATCTGGTAATCCAGCACCGCCAGCTGTCCGCGCACACGGGCGGTGAAGCGATGGTTGGCCTGGTCGTGTTCGACCTCGTAGGCCAGACCGGGGGGCGTGACCGAAGCCATGGAACTGTCTCCTGCGGCGACTGCGTGGATGGTGCGCAGCCGGGCGCCATGATCGCGTGAAGCCTGAACAGGGGCAAGTCCAGTCCGTTCACGTCAGTTTTCGACCCTCAAGCTGGAGGGCCGGCGGCCGCTATCGCCTGTGGAGGGGTCCGGCCAGGCTGGCACGGCCCTTGCGACCGTTGATCATGCGCACCACCGCGGAGGCACCGATGCACCCCAGCGATCCCCATTCCGATACCGACCGCGCCCTGCTGGAGGGCCTGCTGCAACTGGCGGTGGAAGGACAGACCGAAGACCAGGATTTCCAGCGCATCGGGGAGGAAGTATTCGCCCGCCTGCTGGACACCTACGGCCAGCAGACCGCGGTCTGAGCCTGCCGGGCGGATCGCTGCCGATCCGCCCCGCTCCCGCCATCAACCGCCGCCGAGGCGGAAGGTCGGGTTGGAAAGCTCGCGCAGGAAGTGGGTGAAGATGCTCGGCTGCATGGCCAGCATGAAGATCACGCCGAACGCAGCGCCCGCCAGGTGGGCGCTGTGGTTGATGCGGTCACCGCCGCGCTTGTCCATCCAGATGCTGTAGCCGACGTAGAACGCGGCGTAGACGATGGCCGGCGCCGGGATGAAGAACACCAGGATGATCGACCACGGCTTGATCAGGATGAAGGCGAACAGCACCGCCGACACCGCCCCGGACGCACCCAGGCTGAGGTAGTTCGGGTTCTTCTGGTTCTTCAGGTAGCTGGGCAGGATCGAGACCAGCAGCGCACCGATGTAGAACGCCGGGTAGGTCAGGTAGCTGCCGGTCAGCTGCACCATCACGCTCTCGATGAATCCCCCGAAGAAGAACAGGGTGATCATGTTGAAGATCAGGTGCGACCAGTCGGCATGGATGAAGCCATAGGTCACCAGCCGGTCGTACTGGCGGTGACGGTCGATGGCCGGCGGCCACAGGATCAGGCGGTCGGCCAGCTTGCGGTTGTTGAACGCCATCCACGACAGGATGGCGGTGATGGCGATCAACAGCAGATTGACGGGGGTCATGTCAGGCTCAGGCGCTACGGTAGTTGTCGACCATACGATAGCGTTTTGCGTACCAACCGAAGGCCAACGCCGCGACGAAGGCGAAGCCGGCGAAGAAGAACATCAGGAATGCCGCTTCGCTCAAGCCGGTACTGGCGATCCTGTGGGTCACGGCATCGTTGCGCACGGCGGCGTTGGACAGCAGCACCCACAGGTTGCCGATGGTGGTGGTCAGGTTCCAGAAGCTCATCACCACGCCCTTCATCGCCTGCGGCGCCTGGCTGTAGGCGAACTCCAGGCCAGTGGCCGAGACCAGCACCTCACCGAAGGTCAGCAGCGCGTACGGCAGCATCTGCCAGAAGATCGACATGGCGTTGCCCCCATCCATCACCACCTGGATGCCGCCGACCACGATCCAGGCCAGGCCGCTGAAGGCGATACCGGCGGTCATGCGGCGCAGTGCGGTCGGCTCGAAGCCGAAGCGGCGCAGGGCCGGGTACAGCACCAGGTTGTTGAACGGGATCAGGATCATCACCAGCAGCGGGTTCAGCGCCTGCATCTGCGAGGCGGTGAACCAGCTCGGCATCTGCATCTGCTGGCCCTGCAGGACCCAGGTCGAGGCCTTCTGGTCGAACAGCGAGAAGAACGGCGTGGTCAGCGCGAAGATCACCAGCACGCGCAGCACCGAGCGCACGCCTTCCACGGCTTCGGCCGGATGCTGGCCACGGGCGCGCTCCAGCTGCAGCCAGGTGCCGCCGCCGATGCCCGCCAGGATCGACACCAGCGCCAGGCACAGGCAGATGACAATGCCAAGCGAGCCGACCAGGCCGAACGAGGCCACTGCCAGCACCAGGCCGAGCACCGCGATCACCAGGCCCGGACGGCCCTGGCCTGCCACGCGCGCGGTCAGCGCGGTGCGCACCACGTTGGCGAACGAATGCGGATCCTTCGGCGGCAGCGGCACCAGCACGTAGCGCTTGCGGCCCAGCCAGAACACGAAGGTGGCGATGAACATCAGGATGCCCGGGATACCGAACGCCCACTGCGGGCCCCAGTTCTTCAGCACCAGCGGGATCAGCAGCGAGGCGAACAGCGAGCCGAAGTTGATGATCCAGTAGAAGGCGTCGAAGACGATCTTGGCCAGGTGCTTGTTGCTCTGGTCGAACTGATCACCCATGAACGAGGCCACCAGCGGCTTGATGCCGCCGGCACCGAGCGCGATCAGTCCCAGGCCGAGGAAGAAGCCCTCGCGGCTGTTCTCGAACAACGCCAGGCACAGGTGGCCGGCGCAGTAGACCAGGCTGAACCAGAGAATGGTGTGGTACTTGCCGAAGAACCTGTCGGCCAGCCAGCCTCCGAGCAGCGGGAAGAAATACACGCCGATCATGAAGCTGTGCATGATGTCCTTGGCTTCACCGGCACGGCCTTCCGCAGTGATTTCCTGCAGCAGCAGCGAGGTGATCAGGAACTGCACCAGGATGTTGCGCATCCCGTAGAAACTGAACCGCTCGCAGGCCTCATTGCCGATGATGTACGGGATCTGGCGCGGCATCTTTCCCTGGCCGGCGATGGGGGCAACTGCGTCGTGGCTCATCCTGTAAGGCAATCCTGCAAAGCGAAAGGCGCAAGATTACCGGAAGCAGGGCTTGCGAAGCACGCTGCAGGGCTGCATGACAACGGTGCCAATCCATGGCAGACACCGCATGCCATGCCGGAAGTCACGGCACCTGCACGACAAAAGCGTAAACTTATCGTTATGCGCCCCCTCGTCCCCGCCCGTCTCCTGCTCAGTTGCCTGGTGCTGCTGATGGCGTTGCAGGCGCAGGCGCGGCCGCAGGCACCGGCCACAACGGCCAGCGAAAGCGAGCCCCGCCAGCTGACCGTGGCCGCACTGGAACTGCCCAGCCGCGATGACACGCAATGGAAACAGCGCCGCGAGCAGGTCGCGCAGCTGCTGACCGACCTGCAGCCGGACGTGATCTCGGTGCAGCAGGTGCTGCAGCAACAGGGCCGCAACCCGGCCTGCTGGCTGGCCAGCCGGCTGCGCTACAGCTGCGACTTCGTTACCGCCGATCCACCCAGCCAGCCGTTGCGGCATGGCAACGCGATGCTGACCCGGCTGCCGGTCAGCGAGGATGGCGTGACCCTGCTGCACCCACCCGGCACTTTCAGCGCCGCCGGCATGATGCGGCTGAAGCTGGGTGAGGCACTGGTCAACATCTATGTGGCACGGCTGCGCCCGGACCCGGACGAGGCCACCGCCCGCCAGCATCAGACCAGCGACCTGATGACCTGGATCGGCGCCACCGCCGAGGGCATGCCCAGCCTGATCGCCGGCGATTTCTCGGCAACCACCGTCGAGCTCGTGCGCAGCACCCCGGGGTTCCAGCCCGCCCGGCGCAATCCCGGCGGTCGCGTCGAGGCGCCTGCGGCCAGTGGTGGCGGCAGCAGCGGTCATGGCCTGGATGTGCTGTTCCAGGTCAAGCACTTCGGCGGCATCCGCCAGCAGCCGATCCTGCTGCCGGCCGACGGCGACCTGCCCGGCCTGCGCCTGGGCGTGATGGCCACCCTGCGCCTGCAGGATGATATGGCCACCGCCGAATAGCCCCGCCTTCGGCCCCCACCAGGTCCTGCCCGACGTCCAGAAGCTGGCAAACAAAAAGGCCGGGGTCTCCCCCGGCCTTCTCATTTCATTCCGTCACGCAGTCAGGCGATCGCTTCCTGGTAACGGCGCTCGACCTCGTTCCAGTCGATGACGTTGAAGAACGCGCCGATGTATTCCGGACGGCGGTTCTGGTACTTCAGGTAGTACGCATGTTCCCACACGTCCAGGCCGAGGATGGGGGTGTTGCCTTCCATCAGCGGGCTGTCCTGGTTGCCGGTGCTCTCGACCACGACCTTCTTGTCCGGGGTCACGCTCAGCCACGCCCAGCCGCTGCCGAAACGGGTCAGCGCAGCCTTGGTGAAGGCGTCCTTGAACTTGTCGAAGCCGCCCAGGTCCTTGTCGATGGCCTTGGCCACGTCGCCCACCGGGTTGCCGCCAGCATTCGGAGCCATCACGGTCCAGAACAGCGAGTGGTTGGCATGGCCGCCACCGTTGTTGCGCACCGGACCCTGCAGGTTCTCCGGCAGCGACTTGAGCTTCTTCACCAGTTCTTCGACCGGCAGGTCAGCGTACTCGGTGCCTTCCAGCGCCGCGTTGACGTTGTTGATGTAGGTCTGGTGATGCTTGGTGTGATGGATTTCCATCGTCGCCGCATCGATATGCGGTTCCAGCGCGTCGTAGGCGTAGGACAGCTTGGGCAGGGTATAGGCCATGATGCATCTCCTGATTGCGAGGGCACCCGACGGTGTCGGGCGTTGCGCGGTGAATGATGGGGACAGACCGCCAGATTACCAAGGGGGATGTAAAGGAAATTGCGTCCTGCCAGTGAGCACGACGGCAATTGTTACGCAGCAGTGACGCGATGCCATCCTCATGCACCGTGCAGCGCACAGGCGCTACAGTGCCTGCACCGCCCTCGCCCGCTCCTTGCCCATGCGCAACCCCCGGCTGCTGATCACCGCCATCGCCCTGCTGCTGCTCGGCCTGGTCGTCAACCATTTCATGCAGCGCCCGCCGGCGCCGCAGTTCGCGCCGGACCTGCAGGGTGCGCCTGCCGCGCGCGCGCCGGCCACCGCCTCGCCCGGCAAGGACAGCGGACTTCCCGCGTTCCTGCCCGCTGAAGCCCGGCAGACCATCGCACTGATCCAGCGTGGTGGCCCGTTCCCCCACCGCCAGGACGGCAGCACGTTCGGCAACCGCGAGCAGCAGCTGCCGCAGCGCCCGCGCGGCTACTACCGCGAATACACCGTCGATACCCCCGGCGCGCGCACCCGTGGCACGCGCCGCATCGTCACCGGCGGCGATCCGCCGGAGGCGTGGTACTACACCGACGACCACTACGAATCGTTCCGCAGCTTCACCGTACCGGCCCAGGGAGCGCAGTGATGAGCCACGATGATTTCGGCCTCGGCCTGCATGACATCAACAATGCTGGCGTCTACGCCATCGACAGCGACGACATCGGCGCACTGGCCGCAGCGATGCGCGATGCCGGGCTGAAGGTGATCCGCATCGATCTGGAAGGCGTGGGCGACAAGCGCACCCTGCTCGCCCGGCTGGCCGCGCAACTGGATTTCCCGGCCGGCTTCGGCGGCAACTGGGATGCGCTGTCGGACAACCTGCGCGACCTGCAGTGGCTGCCCGCCAACGGCTACGCGCTGTTCCTGGCCGACGTGGACACGTTGCGCGCCTCCACGCAGAAGGATTTCAACACCCTGCTGGACGTGATGGACGAAGCCAGCCGCGACTGGGTCGGCCGCGACGTGCCGTTCTGGGTGTTCCTGTCGCAGAGCGCGTAAAGTCAGTGCCCTGGTAGAGGCCGACCTTGGTCGGCGCCTCTGTGCCAACCAAGGTTGGCACCTACCCAAGCGCGAGCCGGCCACTGTGTGGCGCGCCTGCCTTGCCTAGCGGCTCCCGTTGTCTTCCTGCAGCTCCTTCTTGAACGGAATGTCCGGCGGCGGTCGCGCCACGGCCGGCTGGTCCTGCATGTTCGGATTGGTCAGGCCGCAGCCACCACCGGCCTGCAGGATCGAGATCACGCAGGAGATCTTCGTACTGGTTCCCGGCAATGGAATCTCCATTGCCTTGACTCCCTTGCGCACCCACTCGGCCAGCAGCGATTCCTGCGGGACCCAGTACTTGTCGAACGAAGTGGGCGTGTAGTCGTAAGGCGGTCGCTTCAACCAGGTGCCCGATTGCGCGATGCGTTCCTTGCTCCAGCCATCGTTGGCACCACCGGGCGCACCGCGCTCGGCACGACCCTCGCCTTCCTGGCCCGGCACACGCACGCTGCCATCGGCATTGAACAGGCCACTGCCCTCGCCGGTGGTGCTGGCCTGGCGGGCACCCTTGTCGGCGCCGTCATGGTTGCGGCTCGATGCACCCCAGTCATCACCCTTGGCGGGCGTGGCCCAGTTGCCCGGATTGGGGGCCGGGCGCGCTCCTGCCTGAGCCGGGGTCGTGCTGGATGCAGCAGGCCGCGTAGTGCTGCTGCTCGCCTGCGTCGCGCTGCCATTGGCTGCCGGCGCGGGTGTTGCCGCGGGTGCATTCCCACTGGAAGACGAAGGGGCTGCGGCCGGTGCCGAGGCTACTTCGCGCTCGCGCACCTGTACGTCACGACCCGCCGGCGCACGCACCGCCGGATCACGACCGGCAACGGTTGCCATCCGCACCTGCGGATCGACCACCGCCTGCACTTCACGCTCGCGCACCTGCACGTCGCGCTGCGGCACGCGCACCTGCACATCGGCCGTGCGCAGCGGCTGCGACACCGCCGGTGCATCGACCGTACTGACCTCGCGCTCCTGCACCTGGATGTCACGCAGCTGCGGCGTCCGCACCGCGATCTCCGGCGCACGCAGTGCGGTTGGGGTTGGCGGCGCCTGCACCGGCTGCACGCTGCGCTCGCGCACTGTGGGCGTGGTGTCACGCGGCACGATGCTGACCTCGGTGCGCGGCACGCTCACCGGTGGCACCACGAAATCCGTACTGGCCTGCGCTACTTCGGTGGCCTGCACCGGCGAGGGTGGCGGGGCCGCAAGCGGGGCCGGCTCGGCTTCGGCCGGCGGCGACGGCACGCTGGCTGTCGGTGCTGGAGCCGGCGCGGGTGCAGGCGCCGACGCGGCCGCAGGACGTGGCTCAGGTGCCGTCGCTGCCCCTGCTTCCTGGCCGGCGGCAACCTGACCCGCCGGTGCAGCCGCAGCCGCTTCGGCACCCGGCTGATCGCCACCACCTTCCTGGCTGGCGCGACCGACGAATTCCACCTGCACGCGCTCGCCCTCGGCGCCTTCTTCTTCCGGTGCCGTGGTGCGGATCACTGCCACCCATAGCAGCAGCATGAAGAACAGCAGGTGCAGCAGCGCGCTGGCAAACGCCGAGGTCCAGCGCATCCAGCGCTGATCGCGCGGCGCAGCGTCCCAGTCCTGCCAGAACAACCGGCGCAGCGACTGCCACAGTGACAGCCGGGGCGATTGACCCGGCGGTCCAGGCAGCGGGCGCGGCAGCAATACTGCAATCACTTCGCGGGCGTGGAAGGGCCGCGGCAGCGGGCCCAGCGAGCGCAGCCACAGCGCCCAGCCATAGGGCAGGCGCGTGGACTTCTCGAGGACGGCGCGTGGCTGCTGGCGGGCCAGCAGCAGTTCGATGAGTTGCTCGGCCCGGGTCAGAGGCACGCGTCAGCGGTCAGGCGACGTTGCCGCGCGGGATGTACGGCGCGTGGCCGCTGTCGTGGTCGGTCGCGTCGCGCACGGCGGTCACGCCCGGCACGCGGCCCATCAGGGTCTTCTCGATACCCTGCTTGAGCGTCACGTCGGCCATGCCACAGCCCTGGCAGCCACCACCGAAGCGCAGCAGCACCACGCCGTCGGCCGAAACTTCCTGCACGGCCACCTTGCCGCCGTGCGAGGCCAGCTGCGGATTGACTTCGTTCTCCACCACCCAGTGCACGCGCTCGACCAGCGACGCGGCATCACCGGGGGCCTCGCCCTTGATGCGCGGTGCCTTGATGGTCAGCTGCTGGGTACCGGCGGTGCCGGCGACGATGTCGATCTCGGCGCCGTCGAGCCAGCCGACGCTGCTCGCATCGACGTAGAGGGTGAAGCCATCGCAGTCCACCGCCCACTCGTCACCGAGCAGGTCGGTCGGTTCGGCGAATTCCAGCCGGGCATCGGCGCGCGGGGTACCGGGGTCGACCGCGCTCAGGCGCACGCCCATGCCGGGCACGCCCTCGCGTTCGATCAGCTTGCGGAAATGGGTCTGGGCAGTGTCGGAGATCTGGATCATCAGGCTATTCTAGCCAAGTAAGCGTCAGCCGCTCATTCGGTTTATACACCGTCCGGCGCATTGTTCAGTCAACACGAGGTGGAGATTCCCATGGCCGACCTGATTCCACTGGCCCAGGCCCGTTGCGTGCCGCGCAAAGGCAGCGACCACAAGCTTGGCGAGGCCCGCCTGGCCGAACTGCTGCCGCAGGTTCCCGGCTGGGAGCTGAGCGAGGGCGGGCAGGCCCTGACGCGCACCTTCCGCTTCAAGGATTACTACGCCACCATGGCCTTCGTGAACGCGCTGGCCTGGATCGCCCATCACGAGGACCACCATCCGGACCTTGGCGTGCACTACGACCGCGCGGTCGTGCGCTTCTCCACCCACGATGTGGGCGGCCTGAGCGAGAACGACTTCATCTGCGCGGCAAAGACTTCGGCCCTGACGGAGCAACTGCCATGAACGTACGTTTGCTGAGCCTGTCCCTGATCGCTGCGACCGGCCTGGCCGGCTGTGGCCCGTCCGAACCACCGGCACCGCCACCGCCGCCGCCGACCGAAGTGGCCGCGGTGAAGACGCCGCCGCCGCAGTACCCGCTTGAGCTGGCCTGCATGGGCGTGGGCGGCACCAGCACCTTCAAGGTTAACATCGGCGCCGACGGCAAGCCGAGCGAGGTCACGCTGTTGACCGGGGCCGGCAACCCGCAGCTGGACGAACTGGCCAGGACCGCCGTGCAGGGCTGGCAGTTCAAGGCTGCCACCCGCAACGGCGCTGCAGTGCCGGCCACCATCCAGGTACCGGTCAGCTTCAACCCGCCGCAGCCGAAGCCGGACCAGTGCTTCGCCATCGAAGAACGCCTGCGCCGCGGCGGCTGATCGCCCGCGCCCCGACGAGGCCAGCCGACGCCCGCCTCGCCCTCGCCGCCCCGGCCTTGCCCGGGGCGGTTGTCTATTGACCAGGACCGCGTCGGTACATGTTGCAGATTCCTCCCGAAAACATCTGGATCGCACTGGCGGTCACTCTTGCGGCCGGCCTCGCCACCGCCATCGGCAGCCTGCTGGTGCTGTTCTCACGGCGCCCCAACCCGCGCCTGCTGGCGTTCGGCCTGGCCTTCGCTGGCGGCGCGATGGTCTATGTGTCGCTGTCGGAGATCCTCAACAAGTCCATTGCTTCGTTCGCACTGGCCTATGGCGAGCGCACCGGCTTCACCTACGGCACCCTGGCCTTCCTGCTGGGCGTGATCGTGATCGTGCTGATCGACCACTTCATCCCCAACCCGCACGACAGCCTGGACAAGCAGGACCCCGCGTTCCGCGAGAACAGCCGCGAGTACCTGAAGCGGGTCGCGCTGCTGACCTCGGTCGCGATCACCGCGCACAATTTCCCGGAAGGGCTGGCGACCTTCTTCGCGACGCTGGAAAGCCCATCGGTGGGCATGCCACTGGCCTTCGCCATCGCCATCCACAACATTCCCGAGGGCATCGCGATCGCGGTGCCGGTGTACTTCGCCACCCAGAACAAGTTCTATGCGTTCAGTGCCAGCCTGCTGTCCGGCCTGGCCGAGCCGGTGGGCGCGGCGCTGGGCTACTGGCTGCTGTCAGGATCGCTGTCGCACGCCACGTTTGGCTGGGTGTTCGGACTGATCGCCGGCGTGATGGTGTTCCTTGCGCTGGATGAGCTGCTGCCGGCGGCCAAGCGTTATGCCAAGGGCCACGAAACCGTGTATGGCCTGGTGGCCGGCATGGGCACCCTGGCGATCAGCCTGGTGTTGTTCAAGTGGTGAGGGGTTTGCAGCCAACGGGCTGAGCCCCCTCGCGGCTGGCGCATGCCACAGTATCGAGCGGTCACGGGCCTACGCTGCGGATGTCCGGGTCCGCCTTGTAGCGAGCCGAGCACCGCAGGTCCGGCGAGGGCGAAGAGGCGCGGGTGTCTGAGCGCAGCGAGTTCCGCGCCGCCCCTCGGCGGACCGAGGAGCGCAGGGTACCGGCGCGCAGCGCCGGCTCGCGGATGGCGGCGTGTTTCTTTGGTTACTTTCTTGATGGCACACATCCATGTGCGCCACCCTGCGGGCCGGCTGCGCCGTTCCGCGTTGCTCCTGCAGCGCGGTGCACGAGCAAAGAAAGTGACAAGCCCACTCATCGCAGGGAAGCCACGGCGCCGACCAAGCACCCGGCGCCGCCGAACCGCCGTCAGCGCAGCCGGTCCAGCGCCTCAACCAGCTCATCGGCCAGCGGCGCGTTCAGCACATACGGGCTCTTGCCGTCGTCCAGCGCGAACTCCAGCGACGCCGCGTGCAGGAACAGGCGCTTCAACCCGATCTGCTCACGAAGCCGCTTGTTGACCGCCGGATCGCCGTATTTGTCGTCACCGGCCACTGGATGCCCCAGATGCTGGGCATGCACGCGGATCTGGTGGGTACGGCCGGTCTCGATGCGCACCTCACAGTACGAATGGCCGCCGCGGCGCTCCAGCACCCGGAAGTGGCTGATCGATTCCTTGCCGATCGCGTTCACCTGCACATGGCGCTCGCCGCCCTGGCGCAGGCCCACATGCAGCGGCGCGTCGACCGTCATCACGCCGTCGGGCATGCGCCCGGCCAGCAGGGTCAGGTAGCGCTTGCGGATGCCGGCGCCATGGTCTTCACGCAGCAGCGCCTGCAGTTCGCTCAGTGCCGAGCGCTTCTTGGCCACGATCAGCAGGCCCGAGGTGTCGCGATCCAACCGGTGGACCAGCTCGAGGGTCTGGCCCGGGCGCAACGCGCGCAGGGTCTCGATGGCGCCGAAGCTGATGCCGCTGCCGCCGTGGCTGGCCACGCCGGTGGGCTTGTTCAGGGCCAGCAGGCGGGCGTCCTCGAAGACGATGGCCTGCTCCAGGCGACGCATGAACGCCTCCGGCGGGCCGGCCTTGTCTCCCTCTTCACTGAGACGGACCGGCGGCACACGCACCTCGTCACCCGCCTCCAGCTTGCGTTCGGCCTTGGCACGGCCGCCATTCACCCGTACCTGGCCGCTGCGCACCAGCTTGTAGACCAGGCTGCGCGGGGCGCCCTTCAACTGACCGAGCAGGAAGTTGTCCAGGCGCTGGCCGGCGCGGTCGGCGGGAACGGTGATCATGCGCACGGAAGGCTTGTCGCCAGCGGGTTTGGTCGGGTCTTGGGCGGTCATCAGGCTGTTTATTCTGTTACACTCGGGGGGCGAGATAAGGGATTGATTTCGTTGGAAGTTACTCAGGGCCAGAAGCCCAGCTTCCGACGAATCCGGCACAGTGCGCGACCACCGCCCGCGGGGCGGCCATGTTAGCGGCTCACCGGCCTTCCCGGCCATCGCCGGATGCCTGACACGCAACCGTGCTGAACATGTCCCGCGTGGCGCTCCAGCCTGGCTGACAGCTGCCTGCGGCCTGTAACACCCCAAAACCCATAAGAGTGAAGCGCTCCCGCGGCCTGCCGTGGTGTCGTAGCGCTGGAAACCCAAGCCGCCCTCCCCGCGCTTGCGCGAATGGGCGGCGAACCGTGTCCAGAGGCGAAACCCCATGGCGTTCCGCGCGGTAGCCGCTTGCGAGGAACGCAACAATGAAGCGAATGCTGATCAACGCCACGCAGGCCGAAGAGCTGCGTGTTGCCATCGTGGATGGCCAGTCGTTGTATGACATCGACATCGAACAGCCGTCGAAGGAACAGAAGAAGTCCAACATCTACAAGGGCCGGATCTTCCGCATCGAGCCCTCGCTGGAAGCGGCCTTCGTCGAATACGGTGGTGGCCGCCATGGCTTCCTGCCGCTGAAGGAAATCTCCCGCGACTACTTCCAGGCCGGTGTCGACCACAACAAGGCCGGCATCCGCGAACTGCTGAAGGAAGGCCAGGAGATCGTTGTCCAGGTCGACAAGGAAGAGCGTGGCAACAAGGGCGCCGCCCTGACCACGTTCATCTCGCTGGCCGGCCGCTACATGGTGCTGATGCCGAATTCGCCCAGCGCCGGCGGTGTCTCCCGTCGCATCGAGGGCGAAGACCGTGCCGCCCTGAAGGACGCCCTGGACAAGCTGAACATCCCCGATGAAATGGGCGTGATCATCCGTACCGCCGGCGTCGGCCGCGATGCGGAAGAGCTGCAGTGGGATCTGGACTACCTGCTCAACGTCTGGCGTGCCATCGCCGAAGCCGCGCTGAGCAAGCCGGCCCCGTTCCTGATCTACCAGGAATCTCGCCTGATCGTGCGCGCCCTGCGTGACTACCTGCGCGCCGATATCGGCGAGATCCTGGTGGACACCGAGGAGATGTACGAACACGCCCGCGAGTTCATGCAGCAGGTGATGCCGCAGACCCTGCGCAAGCTCAAGCACTACAAGGACGACATCCCGCTGTTCAACCGCTTCCAGATCGAATCGCAGATCGAAGGCGCCTACGAGCGCAACGTGCGCCTGCCGTCGGGCGGCTCGATCGTGGTCGACCAGACCGAAGCGTTGACCGCCGTCGACGTGAACTCCTCGCGCGCCACCAAGGGCAGCGACATCGAGGACACCGCGTTCCAGACCAACCTGGAAGCGGCCGAGGAAGTGGCCCGCCAGCTGCGCCTGCGCGACCTGGGTGGCCTGGTGGTGATCGACTTCATCGACATGGCCTCCAACAAGCACCAGCGCGAGGTCGAGAACCGTCTGGCCAACGCGCTGAAGTACGACCGCGCCCGCGTCCAGGTCGGCCGCATCTCGCGCTTCGGCCTGCTTGAAATGAGCCGCCAGCGCCTGCGCCCGAGCCTGGGCGAGTCCAGTCAGATCGTCTGCCCGCGTTGCGACGGCCACGGCCGCATGCGCAGCGTCGAGTCGCTGTCGCTGTCGATCATCCGCGTCGCCGAAGAGCATGCGATGAAGGAGAACACCGGGCAGGTGCTGGTGCAGGCCCCGGTGGAGATCGCCAATTACCTGTTGAACGAAAAGCGCAGCGCCCTGCGCGAGATCGAGCAGCGCCACGAGGCGCCGATCGTGATCGTCGCCGACGAGCAGCTGCACACCCCGCACTACACCGTCACCCGCCTGCGCGAGAACGAGCTGGGTGAAGAGAGCAACAAGCCCAGCTACCAGCGCGGCACCCCGCGCAAGCTGCCGGTGCACGCCCTGACCAAGGGCCAGCTGAACATCCCGCCGCCGGCGGTGACCCAGGTCAAGCACACCTCCCCCGCCCCGGTGCGCGAGGAAGTGGAGCCGGCCGCAGCTGCTCCGGCCCCGGTCGTGGCAGCGCCGGTGGCGCCGGCCCCGAGCGGCGGCGTGATCGGTTGGCTCAAGCGCGTATTCGGTGGCGAACCGGCGCCCGCGCCGGCGCCGGTTGCTCCGGCAGCGCGGCAGTCGCAGGATGGTGGCCGCAAGGACCGCAACAAGGATCGCAACAAGGACCGCAAGGACCGTCGCGACGACAATCGTGGCAACGGCGGCAACGGCAACGCGCAGCAGCAGAAGGACGGCGGCAACCGCAAGGACCGCGGTGAGCAGCGCAAGGACGGCCGCAACGGCAACAACGGCAATGCCCAGCAGCAGCCGCAGCAGGGCAAGCAGAAGGAACCGCAGCAGAAGGATGGCCAGCAGCAGCCGCAGCAGCAGAACAAGCCGCGCAACGAGCAGCAGGGCCAGAACCAGAACCAGCAGCAGCCGAAGCTGAAGCAGCCCAAGCAGCCGCGTCCGCAGCAGCAGGACGGTGACAAGCCGGCCGAGAAGCCGCAGCGCGGTGCCGCCGATGCACCGGCCGAAGCCGTGACCGCCGCAGCAGCCGTGGCCGCCACCGCCGTCGCCGCCAATGGGGTGACCGCGCAGGAAGCCACTGCACCGGTTGCCCCGGTGGCCGCCGCTCCTGTGGACGCCGCAGTACCGGTCGAGACCACTGCCAACGCTGCCAGCGAGGCCGAGGTGGTTGCCGTTGCCGGTGAAGAGGCCGCAACCGACGCCAATGGCGAGCAGGCAGGCGAAGGCGCGACCCGCCGTCGTCGTGGCCGTCGTGGTGGCCGTCGTCGTCGTCGCGGTGGCGCCGAGAACGCCGCCGGCAGCGACGCTCTGGGTGATGACCAGGACGAGGGTGATGACGGTGATGACGCCGACGGCGCCGAGCCGAACGTCGACAGTACTGCTGGCACTGCGCCGGTCGCTGTTGCGCAGCCGGCCCGTTCGCAGCCGGAGTTCGACTTCGATGACGAAGCCGAGCCGGTCGTTGCCGACGCCGCGAAGCCGGTCCGTGCTGCCGCCGCCGTTGCCGCCGCACCGGTTGCCGTGGTGAGCAGCGCCGTGGTCGAAGCCGCCGCCCCGGGCGTGGCTGAAGTGCAGGCCCCGGTCGAAGCTGCTGCGAAGACCGAAGCGGTGTCCTCGCCGGTGCAGACCAGCATGCTCGATGCCATCGACGCTGCGACCCCGGCCCAGCCGGTAGCCACTGCCGCGCCGGTGATCGAAGCCATTGCGCCGGTGACCGAAGCACAGCCGGTCGCGGTTGAAGCAGCTCCGATGGTTGAAGCCGCTCCGGTGATCGAAGCGAAGCCGGCGGCGGTCGAGGCTGCTCCGGTGGCTGAAGCGAAGCCGGAGATCGTTGTAGCCGCGCCGGTGGTCGAAGCCAATCCGGAGGCCGTTGAGGCTGCGCCGGTGGTTGAAGCCAAGCCGGTCGTCGAGCCCGTCGTGGCCGCCGAACAGCCGGTTGCTCCGGTGGCGGTGGAAACCGCGCCGATCGAAGCCGCTGCACCGGTCGCCGAAGCGGTGGTGACGCCGTCGATCGACCCGGTCGCCGATGGCCATGCCGACGCCGCAGCCCAGGCTGCAGAAGCCAAGGCCGATGAAGAAGACGAAGAGGCCGCCAAGCGCACGCCGCCGGCGAACTGATCGCTCTTTGATCGCATGAAATCGAAACGGCGGGGATCAATGATCCCCGCCGTTTTTGTTTGTGCCGTGCCGTGGTGGTTGCCGACCTTGGTCGGCGGCATTGATTCAACGCACGCGGATACGTCCGTGCCGACCAAGGTTGGCACCTACCAAAGCAGGGACACGGACGCCGCCGACAGCACGGGCACCGCAGTGGCGGTTGCCGACCTTGGTCGGTGCCGTTGTTCGTGCCAACCAAGGTTGGCACCTACCAGGAGCGTGCTCCGTCAGGGTTTCGGCGCGAACTGCAGGCGGGCCCACACGCCGTAGTGGTCGGATGCCCAGCGACCGCTGTCATCGGGCTGATCGAACAGCAGCTTCGCCTCGCGCGCGACCATCTCGTCCTGCTGGAAGAAGATGTGGTCGATCCGCGACGGCGCCTGGTAATAGTGGCGGTTGAGCGTGCTGACCCCGGCCAGGTCAGTGTTGACGTGCACGCTGCCGTAGCTGTCGCCGTAGTGGCTGCGCAGCTCGCTCAGGTCACCAGCATCCACCAGCGCATTGAAGTCGCCGGCGATCACCACCGGAGCACCGGCCGACGTTGCAGTGATGAAGCGCAGCAGGTCCTCGACCTGGCTGCGGCGGATGCGTTGCCCGCTCTCGTCACTGCGCTCGTTCAGATGCGTGGCGTAGACGTTCACCGCCTGCCCGTCCACGTCGATGCGCAGGTGAGCAACCGTGCGGTAGTCGTCCAACGGCTGAAGCAGATGATCCCCCTGGGCGAGGATCGGCCGCCGGGTCAGCAGTGCATTGCCGTAGCGCTTGGGCGCCCCAACCGGATCGGTGGACACGAACACGTACTTGTAGCCGAGTTGGCTGGCCAGCCATTGCGCCTGGTTGCGCACGTTGCGGCGCTGGATCACCTCCTGCAGGGCAACCGCATCCGGCTGCAGGCGCTTGAGCTCGGCCAGGATGGTGCGGCGCCGGCTCGGCCAGTCTTCGCGGTCATGATGCAGGTTGAAGGTGACCATGCTCATGCCCGGCGCGCTGGCAACGTCGGGCGCCGCGGTCGTGGCAGCCGGTTCGGCCGCCATCAACACGCCCGGCAATGCCAATGCAATGGCCAGCCCCAGGGCACGCACCGATGTGCGCACCCTCGCCCCCTGCTGCTTCATCGTTACTGTCCCTTGCGCTCGGCGCGGCGCACCGCGCTCGGCACTTCGATCTCGATCCGCGCCGGCAGCTGGTGCACGTGCAGTTCCTTGTTGATCCACTCGGCGGCTTCGCCGTTGACCGTCACCTCGCCCGGATCACCCGCGTACGGCCATGGCAGCACCACGCCCCCCACCGGCGGCACCAGGCCCGGCTGCACCTCCAGCACCAGCTGCTTGTCGCTGCGCTGCAGGCGGTAATTGAGCTGGCCCTGTGGCGTACGCAGGCCCTGCACCGCGACACCCTCACCCTGCAGCCACGCGCTCGGTACGCCGGCGGCCAGCACCAGCGCATCGTCCATGTCACGGTTGTAGGCGAACATGTCCAAGGCCGAGCGCACGAAGTCCGAGGCCACCCAGGCATGCGGCAGGTCACCGACGAAGAACGGCTTGCGCGGCGTGCGCGAGACCACTTCGGCCCACTGGTTCCAGGCCTGCGGTGCGCGGTCCTTGAAGAAGAACTCGGTGGCCTGCCAGGCGCGGTCGCGCCAGCCCAGGCGCACGAACGCGGCCACGTTGCGCCATTCGTACGGGGTGTAGTCCTTCCACTCGCGCTTGCCATCGCGCCGCGCGACGAACTCGTTCCAGTAGCGTTCGAAGGTCGCCTCCAGTGCCTGCTGCGGCAGCCTGCCCTGCTCGCCGCCCGGGGCCAGTGCGATGGTGGTCGACGTCGCGTCGAAGTCACCCAGCTCGGCCGAGCCCGGCAGGTAGTCAATGCGGTGCTGCTGCATCGCCGACTGCAACGAGGCCTGCAGGTCATCCCGGAACTGGTCGCGCGATTCGGCAATCTGCATCGCCTCGACCTTGCCCAGCTGGGTCGCCAGCAGCGCTGCGTCCTTGTAGCCGCGCAACGCCCAGAAGTTGTCCCAGTACGAGTGCATCGGCTTGGCCGAATAGCCTTCGTGGCTGATCGAGGCCGGCATCATCCCGTAGAACGCCGGGTTGCGCGCGCGGTTCTCTTCGGTGCGCTCGCTGGCGCGCAACTGCTCCATGTAGGTGTAAGCACCCTGCACGTGCGGCCACATCAGCTCGGTGAAGGTGCTGTCGCCGGTGTAACGCCCGTACTCGGCGATGCTGTAGATCAGCTCGCCATGGCTGTCGTTCTCCGGCACCGGATCACTGCCGCGCGCATCGACGCAGCACGGCACCTTGCCGTTCTCGAACTGGTACGGCGCATACCAGTTGATGTAATCGCGCACCGCATCGCTGCGGCCCATGCGCAGCAGGCCTTCGGAAATCATCGCGCCATCGCGGATCCAGCTGCGCGCATACGAACGCGTGCCCGGCTGCAGCCGCGGCCCGACCCGCGAGATCAGCATGTGCGCGACCGCCGTGCGCAGGGTGTCGACCAGCGGTTGGCCTGCAGCGGGCACCTGCAGCGAGACCACGCCCAGCTTCTTGCGCCATTGTTCGGCCACCTGCGCCTGCGCCTTGGCCACGTCCAGCGCCTGCGGCGCCCAGCCACCGGTCTGCGGCAGCACCACCGCCACTTCACGGCTCTGGCCGGGCTCCAGCTTGATCGTGTACATCAGCGCACCCGACGCCATGCCGGTGCTGTCCTTCACCGCCGTGGTCGCCGGATACGTGCCGCTTTCCAGATGCATCGCATCGAGCTTGCCATCGAACGTACTGGCAAAGCGCGCGTCCGGCACCTGCAGCGGGTAGATGCGCGGCTCACCGTTGACCCGCACCAGCTGCTCGCCCACATCCAGTGCATCGATGCGGCTGAAGCCACCGACGGTGTTGAGGAACTGCGTGGGCGGATTGACCTGCCACGGACGGATCGCCAGTGCCAGGGTGTATTCGTGTGCGACCTTGTCCGGATTGCTCAGCCGGTAGCGGCCGATCAGCTGCGCACGCTCCGGCGTGCCCTGCACGAAGCCGGTCACCGCCAGGCCGACTTTTTCATGCACCCAATCGACGTTGGCGATCGGCAGGTAATGATCCTGCAGCGACTGGGTGATGGCCACCTTCGACCAGTCCAGCAGCTTGCCATCGAGGCGGATGAACGGTTCGATGCTGAAGCTGCCCTTGGCCGGCTCCAGTGCGCCGTCCTCGCTGATCAGCGCCTGTTCCTGGCCGCCATCGAGGCCGAGCAGGGTCCAGTACGGCTGCTCGCCCACGTAGGCACGTGGCAGCGAGCCGCGTGGCAGGTCGGCGGCGACCGAGGACAGGAAAGCGTTCGGGGTGGCGGCAAAGGCCAGTGGCTTGAGCGTGATGTCACGGATGCCATAGCGCCAGTTCGGGCCGTCCTGCAGATCGAAGCGCAGGTAGCGCGCATCGGTGTCCGGCAGCGCCAGCCAGTCGCGACCACCGGCACCGCTGGTCACTTCACGCACGGTGCGCCAGTCACGGCCATCCTCGGAGGTGCGTACGGTATAGCGGCGGGCTTCCAGATTCGGCAGCCAGTCGATCACCGCACCGCCGATCTCGCGGCTCTTGTGCAGGTCCAGGCTGATGGTCTGCTGCTTGATGCCACCACTGATCCAGAACGTATCGCTCTTGCCGTCGATCATGCGGTCCTGCAGCGCGGTGGCGGTATCGGCAATCACCGACGGCACCAGCGCCGAGTCATCCTGTGCTGGCAGGCCCTGAAGGGTCAGCTTGTCGAAGCACACCGTGCCGCGGCCGCCGACCTTGCTGTAGATCGTGAACTCGACCGCAGCACTGCGTGCCATTTCCTTCTCGGGCGAGGGACCCCACGCCTTGTCGATCTGGCGGCGGCGGTACTCGACCGGCGTCCACGCCTTGGGGAAGCTGTAGCCGGGCCGGTTGACCCACCAGACGTTGTCGCCGCTGGCATCGATCAGCTTGAACTGCAGGTCGTTGCCCGGCGATTCGCCGCGCAGCTGGAAACCGAAGCGGTAATTGACCGGGTATTCGATATCCAGCGCGCGGCGGATGCCGACGTAGCCGGAGACATCGTGGAAGTCATAGTCCAGGCACAACGCGCGGCCACCTCCGGCGCCGCTGACCGGCCGCAGCGAACCGCTGACCTGGTCGGACAGCACCAGCTTCCAGGCGGCGATGTCGTCGAAGTCGTCCAGCACCTTCGGTGCCGGCAGCGCCGGTGGCGCGGCGATCGCCAGGGAGGTCCACAACAGGCCCAGTCCAACGGCGATCGCTCGCTTCATCCCTTGACGCTCCCCAGCAACAGACCTTGGATGTAGTACCGCTGCAGCACCAGGAACAGCGCCAGCACCGGAACCACGGTGACCACCGCGCCGGCCATCATCATTTCCACGTCCATGATGTGCTCGCGCGAGAGGGTGGCCAGCGCCACCGGCAAAGTGTAGTGCTCCTGATCGGTCAACACGATCAACGGCCACATGAAATCGTTCCATGCACCCATGAAGGTGAAGATCGCCAGGGTCACCAGCACCGGCTTGAGCATCGGCAGCACGATCTGGAAGAAGATGCGCAGCTCCCCTGCCCCGTCGATGCGGGCCGCTTCCAGCAGTTCGTCCGGAATCGAACGCGCGTACTGGCGCACCAGGAAAATGCCGAACACGCTGGCCAGCGCCGGCACGATCACGCCACCGAAGCTGTTGACCAGGCCCAGCTGCTTCATCAGCAGGAACAGCGGCAGCATCGCCACCTGCGCCGGAATCACCAGCGCCGCCATCAGCACCTGGAACAGGCGCTCGCGGCCGACGAAATTCAGCTTGGCGAAGGCATAGCCGGCCATCGTGTTGAGCAGCAGCGAACCCAGGGTGATGCCGACCGACACCAGCAGGCTGTTGGCGAAGTTGCCGCCCATGCCGGTGCGCGCGAACAACTCATGGTAGTTGCGCGTGGTGATGCTCGATGGCAGCAGCGGCGGCGGGAAGTGGGTCGCCTCGCCCTGCGGCATGAACGAGACCGAGAGCATCCACAGCAGCGGTGCCAGGCTGACCAGGGCCAGCACCAGCAACGCACCATTGATCAACCACGGGTACCAGCGCGACTGGCCGATTTCACGACTCATACCAACTGCCTCTTGCGGCCAAAACGCAGCATCACGGTGGTCACCGCCAGGATGATCAGGAACAGCAGGAACGCCACCGCGGAGGCGCGCCCCAGGTTCCACCACTTGAAGCCTTCCTCGAACATGAAATACAGCACGCTGACGGTGCTCTGCAGTGGGTCGCCGCGGGTCATCACGTACGGTTCGGCGAACAGCTGGAAGTAGCCCGACACGGTGATCACGCCGACCACCAGCAGCACCGGGCCGAGCATCGGCAGGGTGATGTGCAGGAACTGCTTCCAGCGCGAGGCACCGTCGATACGGGCAGCCTCGTACAGGTCATGCGGGATGGCCTGCAGGCCGGCCAGGAAGATCACCATGTTGTAGCCGAAGTTCTTCCACACCGCGAACAGCATGATGGTCGGCATCGCCCAGTTGGGATCGCCCAGCCAGTCGATCGGGCTGATGCCCAGATGGCCCAGGCCGTAGTTCACCAGGCCGTAGCTGGTGTGGAACAGGTAGCGCCAGATCACCGCCACCGCCACCAGCGTGGTCACCACCGGCGCGAACAGCGCGGTGCGGAACAGCGCCTTGAAGCGTGCGGCCGGTGCATTCAGCAGCATCGCCGCACCCAGCGACACGCCAATCGACAACGGCACGCCGATCAACACGAAGTAGGTGGTGTTCCACAGCGACTTCCAGAACATCGGCGTCTGCAGCAGGTCGATGTAGTTGCCGAGGCCGACGAAGCGCAGGTTGCCGCCGTCAGCCAGGGCATACAGGTCGAAGTCGGTCACGCTCAGCGCCAGCGCCGAGGCGACCGGTAGGCCGAAGAACATGCCCAGCACGATCAGCGAGGGACCGGCAAAGATCCAGCCGGCAAGTGAAGTACGTTTCATTGCGCGCTCCCGGCGGCCACGGCACTGCTCGATTGCGGCGACGGCACGCGCTGCTGCAGGCGTTGTTGTTCATGCATCCAGCGGCGCTTGGCCAGCACCTTGTCCACGCGCTGGTCCAGCTCTTCCACGGCCTTGTCCTGCGCCAGGCCACCACGCACCACCTTCTCGGTGACGATGCGCATTTCCTGCACGATACGCTCCCACTCAAGCACCTTCGGCGTCGGCTTGACCCGCTCCAGCTGGTCACGGAACGCAGCGGCCAGCGGATCGTTGGCCAACGACGGCGCGTTCCAGGTACTGCGGCGCGGCGGCAGGTCGCCGATGATCGAATGGAAGCGGGCCTGGATTTCCGGGCGCGACAGGAATTCAATCAGCTTCCAGGACGCCTCCTTCTGCTGCGACTTGCGGAAGATCACCAGGCTGGTGCCACCGGCGATGCCCGCGCCCGGACCGTCCGGCCCCGGCAGCGCGGCGGTGCCCCACTGCCCTTCCAGCTCCTTGGGCTGCAGCTTCTTGAACTCGCGGATGTTCCAGGGGCCGGAGATGTAGAACACATTGAAGCCACGGAAAAACTCGTCCCAGACGTTGGAGATCTGCGTCTCGGACATCTTCGGCGCCCAGCCCTGCTCGAACATGTTGGCGTAGAAGGCCAGCGTGCGGCGGAACCCCGGGCTGGCGAAATTGCCGCGGGTGTCATCGTCACGCAGCAGCGGATCGGGCTGCTGCAGCGCCAGCGACAGCTGCTGCTCGAACTCGTTGATCGGCATCAGCACCGCATAGCGGTTCGGGCCCTGCATGCGCTTGATCGCCGCCATCTGTTCGTCCCACTCCTGCCACGTGCGCGGCGGGTGGTCGTAACCGGCCTTGGCCAGCAGGTCCTTGCGGTAGTAGATCAGGCGGGTATCGACGTACCACGGCACGCCCACCAGCTCGCCGTGGATCACGTTGGTATCCCAGATACCCTGGAAGTAGTCCTTCGGGTCGACCACGGCCGAACGCTGCACGAACGGCTGCAGCGGCGTCAGCGCGTCGAGTTCGGCGAACTCCGGCACCCAGGTGTTGCCCAGCTGGCACACGTCTGGCAGACCGTCGGCGGCGAACGCGGTCAGCAGCTTCTCGTGCGCGGCAGTCCACGGGATGTTCTGCACATCCACCTTGATGCCCGGATTCTCGGCCTCGAACTCATGGATCAGCTCGCTGACCACCTCCGCCTCGCGGCCCATCGCCCAGAAACGTACGGTGGTGGTGCCCGGATCGGTACGGGCGCAGCCGGCCACGGCCAATGCGGCCAGGGCAGGCAGCGCCCAGCGGCGCAGGCGGTCGATCCAGTTCGGCATCGGGTTACTTGCCCTGGCCTGTGGTGCGGTTGGCATTGTTCTTCTGTTCCTGCGCGGCAGCCGCGCGTGATTCGGCGATACCCACCGCGCGTGCCGCCGCGGCCTTTTCGTCTTTCTGCAGTTCCAGCGGCTGGAACGAACCTTCCGGTGCCAGCCAGCCACCACTGAACCCGGCCCGTTCCAGGCCCTTGCGGATGTACGGGTTCTTCTTCATCACTTCCCAGACGAAGTCATCGCGGTAGTTGGCGATCATGGTCAGGATCGGGCCCTGGTCGATGGCGATGTAGTCGCTGGCGACCCAACCGCGATCCGGCACCAGGCGGCCGGTCTTGATCGGGATGTCGTAGTTGAAGCTGGGGTTGAACGAATCCAGGAAGCCGTAGCTGGAATAGATGTAATCGCCAAAGCGCTTGTGCATCTCCAGCGTGGCCGGGATCACCTGCTCGGGGGCGAACACCACCGACGCGATCGCAGCGGTGGGAGCGATGGTGCCGTCATCGAAGTTCTCGCGCAGGCCGGCGCCGCGCGAGGAGTAATGGCGGAACTGGCGCTGCTCGCCGCGATAGTCCTGGGTGGTGTTCTGTGGTCCGTCGCTGGCGGTCAAACCCCACACATTCTCGCCATACTCCTTCCACTGCATCGGGTTGGCGATGGCGTACTCGCGCTGGGCCAGTGCGGCCGAGCGGCTGTTGAGGAAGTAGGTGCTGCCGCGCTCGCGCATGTACGCGTCCTGGATGTCGCGGAAGTCGATCCAGACGTGGCTGTACTGGTGGCCGAACAACGGGCCGAAGGACAGGTATTCCTGGCCCTGGTAGACGCCCCAGTCGTTGTCATAGGTACGCGTCCACACCGTCCACGCATCCGGGCTGACCGGGTGCGTCGGCGAGCCCAGGGCAAGGATGTAGACCATCATCGCCTCGTTGTAGCCCATCCAGTCGTGGTCGATGAAGCCGCTCTCGGGGAACCAGCCCATCGAGATCAGCGGTGTACGCTGCTGCAGCCAGGGCCAGTCGACCTTCTTGTACAACGTGTCGGCGATCTGGCGGATCTCCTTCTCCCGCGGATCGTCGCCGTCGTAGTACGACTGCGCGAACAGCACGCCCATCATCAGCAGCGCGGTATCCACCGAGGACAGTTCAACCCAGCTGTCGTAGCGACGCCCTTCCTGCATGTCCAGGAAGTGGTAGTAGAAGCCCTTGTAGCCGGCCTTGCCGGTGCGCTGCGGGCCCATCGGCACGTCGCGGAAGAACTTCAGCGTGGTCAGGGTGCGGTCGATCGCCTGGTTGCGGCTGACCCAGCCGTTCTCGATGCCGATCGGATAGGCGGTCAGCGCGAAGCCGACCGAGGCGATGCTGGCGAACGGCCGCGACGGATAGCGGTCCGGGGTCAGGCCGTTGATCTCGTTGGTGGTATCCCAGAAGAACTGGAAGGTACGACGCTCGATGTCATCGAACAGCGGCGGCAGCACCGGCTTCATCGGCCGCGGCGGTGCATCGGCCTCGATCAGGATCACCGGCGGCCGCGGCTTGGCAGGTTCCTGCTGGGCCGGCTGGCAGGCGGCCACGGCCAGGCTCAACGCTGCGGCGGACAACAGATGGCGTGCCTGCATGGCGCGATTTCTCCGGTGGTCTGATCGATGGGAAAGCATACCGTCCAATGATCTGAAATCGTTTACAAGATGCGTTCTGAAAAAACCACGAAAAACGTGGTTTGACACCGCGATCATTGCCCATGCCGCTGCCCCCTGGCCGGCAGCGGCATGGGCAATGGACCGGCACGGGGCCGGCCATTGCCGCTTTCAAGCAGCCGATGCCGCCGGCGGAACGGCGGCATCGGGGTGCTGCATCAGGCGGTTCCGCTTAGAAGCGGAAGCCCACTTCGGCCTTGATCTGGCGCGGAGTACCAATGATGTCGCCGGTCTCGTTGTAGCTGACCAGCAGCTTGCCGTCGCTCTTCACGTAGTTCAGCTTGGAGAAGTTGTCGAAGTTGAGCACGTTGATGATGTCGATGCGAGCATACAGCTCGGTATCGCCGGCCAGCTTGAAGGTCTTGGTCGCCTGCAGATCCAACGAGCGGTAGCCGAAGATCTTGCCGCCGAGCAGGAAGTGGCCATTGCCCGACGGTGTACCGGCAGCCGGGGTCGGCATGCAGTTCGAGTTGCCGGCCTGCGCGATGCAGGACCAGTCGTTACCCGGGGTCGGCGTGGCCAGGGTCAGCTTGCCACCGAAAGTGATGCCCCAGAAACCGTCATACGAGCCGGTGACCACCAAGCGGTGACGCGGCGCGCCGTTGGACTTGATGGTCGGATACTCACCGATGGTGCCGCGATCGAACGAATAGTGCTCGTTGATATTGCGGTTGTGGCGTGCATTGGTCCAGGTATAGGCGATCGAGGTGCCCCAGCCGCTCTCCTTGCTGTACGGCTTCTGCGCCGACAGCAGGATCTGGGTGGAGCGGGTCTTGATGCCCTGCTGGCCGATGATCAGGCTGCCGAAGCCCGGAATGCTGCAGCCCCACGGCTGCCCGTAGGTCGGCTCGTCAGCGCCGCACAGCATCTGGTTATCGAAGAAATTGCCGTTGTTGAAACGGTTGCCCAACGTGTAGGCGAAGCCATCGTAGGTCAGCGTGCGTGAAATCGTGGCATCGGTCAGCCACTCGCCGATCTGGTTGCTCATGCCGAGGCTGAACTGGTCGGAGTACGGCACCTTCATGTTGTTATTCAGCAGATCGACTTCCATGCCTTCATTGCTGGTGGAACCCAGCAGTGCCTGCACGTTCTCGATGCCGTTCATCAGGTTCGGATTCCAGTCAAAGCACGGGGTCTGCCCGTACATGCAGCTGCCGGTGGCCGGGTTGCGGAAGAACACGGTCGGCTGCGGCAGTGCCAGCTTCGTGGTTTCCAGTGCCAGGTTGTCGAACAGGTCGCGATCATAGGACCGGCCGGCACCACCATGGAACACGTGCTGCTCATCGGCGTTTACGTCATACGAGAAGCCCAGGCGCGGCTGCCAGGCATTCTTGAAATTCTTGCGATTGTGGCCGGTGCTGATGTAGTCGTTGACGTTCAAACCACTGAGCGCCAGCGTCTGCGCATAGGTCTGGCCCGGAGGCGCATGCCTGTCCTGCGAGAACAATGCGTTCACAACCTCTGGCGGGGTCACGAAATCGGTATAGACCGGGTTCTTTTCGTAATCCCAGCGCAGGCCGATGTTCAGCTGCAGATGATCGTTGACCTGCCAGTCATCCTGGATGAACAGACCAATCTGCTTGACCTTGGCGCGCACCTCGGACTGCACGCCGGTGACACCAGTACTGGCCTTGGTGAACTGAGCCTTGTAGGGGGTGCCGGAGGAGAAGGCAGGGTTGTCGATGGTGTAGAAGAACTGCGGATTGATCTGCGCCGCATCCGAGGCGTACAGATCAATCTGCTTGTACTTGGCACCCATCTTGATGGTGTGGTCGCCGGCCCACTGCAGGCCGTCCAGGGTCAGGTTGTCCTCGATCGCCCAGCCCTTCTGGCCCTTCACCTGCGAGGCGAACGCATCGGCTGCGCCGATCTGGACGAGGGTCTTTTCCTGCGGGGTGTTCCGGTTCTTGTCACCAAAGTCCGGCGCGGTGTAGACGATACCGTTGCCGTAGGTCAGCGGCAGCGGATTGTTGAACGCCTCCTCATGGGTGACCATCAGCTCGTTGTAGAACCGCTCGCCGCTGTGGTTCCAGCGCAGGGCGTAGCGGCGGTCGGTGTTGTCCACCACCTTGCCGTGCACCTTGGCGGTCTGGTCACTGAACTGCTGCTGGGTTTCGTCGCGGTCCTGGAAGGTCAGTTCGATACGATCGTTGTCGGTCGGCTCGAAGTCGATCTTGGCGAAGATCAGGTCCTGCTGGAACGGCTGGCTGGCCGGGCCGAGACCCGCGAGACCATCGGCAGGCAGTTTGGCGGCCGCCGAGCTCACTGCACCGTCCGGCGCGATGGTCACTGGCAGGTCGAAGCGCTTGGCTTCATAGGTGACGAAGAAGTGGGCCTTGTCCTTGATGATCGGGCCACCCAGCGCGAAGCCGTACTCCTTCTCGGCCGAGTCTTCCTTGCTCTTGCCCGGCTGGCGTTCGGCCGGGGTCATCGCACGCATGCTTTCGTTGGTATAACGGTAGAAGGTCTCACCCTTGAACTCGTTGGTACCGGACTTGGTCGCGGCGGTGATCGCGGCGCTGGACACCTGGCCGTACTCGGCCTTGTAGTTGCCGGTGATGACCTTGTACTCACCGATGGCCAGCTGCGGGAACGGATTACCCGCGCTGCCGGACTGGCCGGAAATGCCGCCACCCTTGACGTAGCTCTTCTGGCCCACGCCGTCGATGTAGACGTTGGTGCCATCGGAGTTGGTGGCACCGCCACGCAGCGAGGTGTTGCCCTTGGCATCGCGGGTGAAGATCATGCCCGGCACCGCGTCGGCGAACTCCAGGAAATTGCGCGAGACCTGCGGGGTGGTCTGGATCTGCTGCAGGCTGACGGTCTTGCCGACTTCGGACGTGCGCACTTCCTGCAGCAGGGTCGGCGCGACGACGTTGACGGTGTCCAGGTTGGTGGCCGCGGTCGAACCCGGGGTGCTGCTGGCAGCGCCGGCAAAGTTCAGCGTAGCGGTCGAGGCCACGGTGACGGTGACCTTCTGCGACTGGCCGTTGGCGACCACGTCGTAGGTGCCCGGGTCCAGGCCCATCAGCGTGTAGCTGCCATCGGCACGGACGGTGCCGCGACGGACGGTACCGGTGGCGACGTTGGTGGCGGTGACTTCGGCGCCGGCCTGGGCGCCGGACACCTGGCCGCGCAGGCTGGCATTGGCCGACTGCGCCATGACGTTCGGGGCGGCGGCCAGCATCAGGCAGCTGACCAGTGCGGTGCTCAGCAGCCGGCGCGCCGGCGTGCGGAAGGTGGTGTGCATCATCAACTCAATCTCCGGGTGGCGGTAACCGCTCGCGCGGTCCCTGCGATCAATCAAAAAAGAAGGAACGCCTCTGGCTTCAATGGCCCGATGGCGGAGTGGTGGAATCGCGAACTATCAAGCGGGGAACCAGGGTCTGCTTGTCCCCTGTCCCATCCGTGGAGGTGCCGTCCATCAACTGCAGCAGGCGCGTCATGGCCCGGTCGCCGAGCTCGGCGATGCTGACCTGCATGGTGGTCAGCGACGGGTGGACGAAACGCGCCAGTGGAATGTCATCGAAGCCCGCCAGGGCAACATCGGTCGGAACACGGACACCGGCCTGCGTGAACGCGTACAGGCATCCCAGGGCCATCATGTCGTTGGCGGCGAACACGGCATCAGGCAGCGCTCCGGCTGCCAGCAACTCCTGACCGGCGCGATGGCCGGAAGCTTCGTCGAAATCACCGGGCAGCTCGATGCCCTCGGCGCCACCGCCAAAAGCCGCCAGCGCGTCACGGAAGCCGCGCAGGCGCTCGCGCGCGTCGAAGTTGAGATCCGGGCCAGAAATGAAAGCGATGCGACGGTGGCCAGCGTCGAGCAGATGGCGGGTCATCGCCATCGCACCGGCATGGTCGTCAATGCTCAGCACCGGGTGGTCCTGCCCGGGCAGATAGGTGTTGATCAACACCGTCGGCAACGACTGCGGCAGGTTGTCGGTCAGGAAACCGGGGCTCTCGGCATAGGGCGAGAGCACCAGCAGGCCATCGACGCGGCCGCGCATGGCGCGCAGGGCCGCACCCTGCTGCTCCTGGTCACCGTGATAGCTGGACACCAGCAGGTGCTGGCGGCGGCTACGGGCGACATTGTCGATGCCACGCATCAGTTCGGAGAAGAATTCGCCGTACAGGTCCGGCAGCACCACGCCCACCGTATTGGTGCGGCGGCTGCTCAGGCTGCGGGCGGCGGCGTGCGGGGTGTAACGCAGCCGTGCGGCCACCTCCAGCACAAGCTGGCGGACCGGTTCGGCGACATTTTCATGCCCGTTGAGCGCGCGGGAAACCGTGGCCACGGAGACCCGGGCTTCGCGTGCGACGTCTTTGATTGTGATAGCTGCCTTGTTCACGAAGCCGCCCTCCACGGCTTGGACCTACCAGCATTGGCGCGGAATGTAAGCGTTTCCATCTGGGCTTGTAAACAGTCCGTTAGGCGAATGTCCCGAAATGGACATGGAAATCTGTCTGCAGCGAGCCCCCGCAGGGACCCGCCAGGACAGCGTGGGACAAGGGCTCAGCCCTGTTCTGACGGGGTCTGCGCGCGGATGGACAACGCGTGGATATCGGTCTCCATCATCGTCCCCAGCGCGGCGTACACCGCGCGATGCCGGGCCAGCGGGCCCAGTCCGGCGAAGCGTTCACTGACCACATGCACGTTGAAATGGCCGCGACCATCGCGCGCACCGGCATGGCCGGCGTGGCGATGGCTGTCGTCTTCGATCTCGAGCACGCTCGGCGCCAGTGCATGCTGCAGCGCATCACGCATTCGCGAGATCCGTTCCGCGTTCACGGCAACACCTTGCGGAACGGTCGCACCTGCACGCGGGTGTAGACGCCGGCCGCCACGTACGGGTCGGCGTCGGCCCAGGACTGGGCCTGCAGCAGCGACTCGAACTGCGCGATCACCACCGAGCCGCTGAAACCGGCCGGGCCCGGGTCTTCACTGTCCACCGCCGGGCACGGGCCGGCCAGCAGCAGGCGTCCCTCGTCGCGCAGCGCGTGCAACCGCGCCAGGTGTTCCGGCCGCGCCTGCAGCCGCTGCGCCAGCACATCCTGGCCGTCATACCCTTCGATCACATACCACACCGGCATTTCCTCGCTTGCGTTGTCGGGTCCGCAGATTCTAGCCAATGCCGCCCCTGCCCCGGCCCGGCTGGACACTGGCGCGACAAAGGCTTACCCTAGACTCCATTGCACGTGGCTGGATGCAGCAGCCCGTCGGTTTTTGCGGCCAACGCAGCCCCCGACGACCGTCCCGCTGCTTCAAACCGGTCCACCTGGCCGGGCCACGTAGACGACCTCCCCGTAGTTCCGTCGCCGCCGTTTCCTGCGGCGCGTCCTGCTGTTTGATATGTGTGGAATCGCGCCGATCCCGGCGTGTCTGGTGCCCTGGGGCTCCGTGGCGTTGGCCCGGCGAACCCGGTGCCGCGACTGGTCCGTTGCAATCCTGATGTCCATTAGATGACTTCCGAACTCGCGCTCGACGCGAACCCGCCAACCCGGCCGCCCGCCCCACAGCAGCAGGAAATGCCGCTGGCCGTGGTGCATGGGCAACCGGTCCTGCAGATTCCGCAGGACCTGTACATTCCGCCGGACGCGCTGGAAGTCATCCTGGATGCCTTCGAAGGCCCGCTGGACCTGCTGCTGTACCTGATCCGCCGGCAGAACCTGGACGTGCTGGACATTCCCGTGGCCGAGATCACCCGGCAGTATGTGGAATACATCACCGTGATGCGCGAGCTGCGCTTCGAGCTGGCCGCCGAGTACCTGGTGATGGCGGCGATTCTGGCCGAAGTGAAGTCGCGGATGCTGCTGCCGCGCCCGGTCAGCGAGGAAGGCGATGAGGCCGACCCGCGCGCCGAGCTGGTGCGCCGGCTGCAGGAGTACGAACGCTTCAAGCAGGCCGCCGAGGACATCGACGCCCTGCCCCGCCAGGACCGCGATACCAGCCTGGCACACGCCTTCATGCCCGAACGCGCCACGGTGAAGCTGCCGCCGCCGGTGGACCTGAAGGAAATGCTGCTGGCCCTGCACGACGTGCTCAAGCGCGCCGAGCTGTTCAGCGGTCACGCCATCAAGCGTGAGGCACTGAGCGTCCGGCAACGCATGGGCGAAGTGCTGGGACGCCTGGAAGATGGCAAGTTCTATCGTTTTGAAGGGTTGTTCACGGCTGAAGAAGGCAAGCTGGGCGTGCTGGTCACGTTCCTAGCGGTGCTGGAACTGGCCAAGGAACAGCTGCTGGACATCGTCCAGGAAGAACCTCTGGCGCCGATCTACGTGAAATCGCTGGCCGCCGGCAACACCAACGCCCCGCTGCAGTTCAGCAGCGAGTTCGACGACAACGACGACGACGCCAATGCCAATGCAGACGAGTGAGCGCTGACTGCCGATGGATCAATCGCTGATCAACCGCATTGTCGAGGGTGCCCTGCTGGCCTCCAGCCAGCCGCTCACCCTGGCCCAGCTGAAGGACCTGTTCCCGGAAGAGGAACCGGCACCGCCGGGCAGCATCGAACGCGCGCTGGAACGCCTGCGCGAGGCCTGCGAAGGCCGCGGCGTGGAACTGGTCGAGGTCGCCTCCGGCTTCCGCTACCAGGTGACCGGCGAAGTGCATGGCTGGATCAGCCGGCTGTGGACCGAACGCAAGACCCGTTACACCCGTGCCACCCTGGAAACCCTGGCGCTGATCGCCTACCGGCAACCGATCACCCGCGGCGAGATCGAGCAGGTGCGAGGCGTGGCGGTCAGCAGCAACATCATCCAGGCGCTGGAAGAACGCGAGTGGATCCGCGTGGTCGGCCACCGCGATGTGCCCGGCAAGCCGGCGCTGTTCGGCACCACCAAGGGCTTTCTGGATTATTTCGGCCTGAAGCGATTGGATGAGCTGCCGCCCCTGTCGGAACTGAAGGACCTGGGCGAGCTGGAACCCCAGCTGTCCCTGGACCGCGATGTGCCCGCAGCAGCAAGCGCCGACGGTCCTGACATCTCGGCCGGCGACGAAGGCGCTGCCGCGAACGATGATGCCGGCCTGGCCGGTAGTGACACCCCCGATTCCGCCGACGCAGCTCCTGCAGCGGCTACCGATGAGCAAGCACCTTCGCCCCTCGATGATGGGCACCCCGATTCCGCGCCGGGCGAGCGCGCGGTGCCAGTGAACGAACGCGAAGACAACGCCGTCGCGATGACGACCGTGGCTGTTGACCAAGCCGATTCCGAACCAGAGGCCGACCTCGAAACCGTCGGCCGGAGCAAAACTGATGAGTGACACCCCCCGTAACAAGCTCTCGCTGAAGCGCGAAGCCACCTCCGAACAGTTCAAGCTGGAAGAGCGCCTGCACAAGGTGCTGGCCCAGGCCGGCCTCGGCTCGCGCCGCGCGCTGGAACAGCGCATCGCCGAAGGCCTGGTCAAGGTCAACGGTGAAGTCGCGCAGACCGGCATGTCGGTCAAGAGTGGCGACAAGATCGAGCTGGATGGCCGTGGCTTCGTCGCCACCGCCCTGGCCGAGCCGTCGCGCGTGCTGGTCTACAACAAGCCGGAAGGCGAAGTGACCACCCGCGATGATCCGGAAGGCCGCCCGACCGTGTTCGAATCGCTGCCGCCGCTGAAGGGCGCGCGCTGGATCGCGATCGGCCGCCTGGACATCAACACCACCGGCCTGCTGCTGGCCACCACCGACGGTGAACTGGCCAACGCCATGATGCACCCGTCGTTCGAGGTCGAGCGCGAATACGTGGTCCGCGTGCGTGCGCCGGAAGGCGAGGAAAAGGTCTCCGACGCCATCGTCGACCGCCTCACCCGTGGCGTGGCACTGGAAGACGGCCCGGCCAAATTCGACGAGATCGAACGCATCGGCGGTACCGATTCGCACGACTGGTTCCGCGTCGTGGTGAAGGAAGGCCGCAACCGCGAAGTGCGCCGCCTGTGGGAATCGCAGGGCTGCCAGGTCAGCCGCCTGAAGCGCACCCGCTACGGCAAGGTGAGCCTGCCGCGCGAACTGGCCCGTGGCCATTCGGTGGAACTGGGCACCACCCAGGTGGAAGCCCTGCGTGCGCAGCTGAAGCTGGAAGAAGGCGCGCCGTCGGCGCTGACCCTGCAGCCGGTGATCGGCCAGCGCCGTGCCGCCAAGACCACCGTGCGCGTGCGCGAAGGTGGCCGCGGCAATGCCTACGTCAACGGCCATAACACCGCCGACGAAGGCCGCGAGCTGCGTCGTTTCGACAACGTCCGCGAAGACCGCGGCCGTGGCCGCGGTGGCAAGGGCGGCGGCTTCAAGGGTGGCCTGACGGTCAGCGGTGAAGCGGCGGCCAAGCAGTCGCAGAAGCCGTTCAAGCAGCGTGCCCAGAAGAACGACCGCTCGCTGCCGGAAGGCAACCCGGCCGCGTTCCGCACCTGGTACGTGCCGGATGGCGTGAGCACCGGCCCGAGCGGCCATCGCAATGCCGGTCCTGGCGCACGTGGCCCCGGTGCCCGTGGTCCGGGTGCGGGCGGCCAGGGCCGTCCGTACGGCAAGCCGAAGGGTCCGGGCGCAGGCGCCGGTGGCGGCCAGGGCCGTGGCGGTTTCGGCGGTGAAGGCCGTGGCGGCGCAGGCGGCCAGGGTCGTTCGGCCGGTGCGGGCAACCGCTCGCAGGGCCAGGGCAACAAGCACCCGTACGGCCATCCGGGCAATGCCCCGAGCTTCCCGTCCGACCACGCCACCCCGGGCTTCAACCCTTATGGCAGCCCGAAGCCGGCACAGGGCGCCCGTCCGGGCAGTCGCGGTCCGGGCGGCGGCAACCGCGGTCCAGGCGGTAATCGCGGCCCGGGTGGTCCGGGTGGCAACCGTGGCCCGGGTGGCCCCGGCGGCAACCGCGGTCCGGGCGGCCCGCGCCGCAGCGGCCCGCGCGGCGGCTGATCGCTGACACGCATGAAATGAGAAACCCCGGCGCAGGCCGGGGTTTTTCGTTGAAAAGGGGACGGAGGGGATTAAGTCGTTTTTGCCACGGTGTGTGTCGAAGGGGCGAAAGCGACTTAATCCCCTCCGTCCCCTTTTGCGTGGCGCTGGAAAGCGGCGGGAGTGGTGCCGGTCATGCTGCGGAAGAAGGCGATGAACGGGCTCTCGGCGGAGAAGCCGGTGTCCTGCGCCACATGCGCGACGCGATGACCCAGCAGCAGCAACTCCATGGCCCGCATCAGGCGCCATTGCTGGCGCCAGGCCTGATAGCTCATGCCGGTATCACGCTGCATCAACCGGCCGACGGTACGCGCGCTCAGGCCCGTGCGCGCGGCCAGATCCCCCAGTTCGGGCGGCAGCTGCTCGGCCAGCGGCAGGCAACGTGCGATCCGCGGATCACGCGGTAAAGGCAGGTCCATCGGCGCCACCGGTGCAGCGGCGATTTCCAGCACGCACAACGCCAGTTGATGGTGCGCGCGCGGCGACTGCCAGTCATGGTCGAACGGCGCCTGCGCGATCGGCTCCAGCAAGGCCTGCAGCAGCGGACCGACGCCGATGATCGCCGGCTGCCGGGGCAGCTGGGCCGACAGGGTGGCGTCGAAGTACAACGAACGGTAGTCGACTGCCTGGCGCATCTGCGCACGATGGCGCAGCCCACCCGGAATCCACGCCGCGCGCGCGGGCGGCAGCAGGCTGAAGCGGTCACCGTAGGTCAGGCGCGTACAGCCCTGCCGGGTGTACAGCAGCTGCGCGCGTGCATGTTGGTGCCAACCCGAGTCGTGATCCGCCAGTGAGGCCGCGATCCCCAACACCGGAGCGCCCCAGGCATCGGCGTCGAAGTGCGCATCCGGCTGCAACCAGGCCATGTCTGATTTCATATATCTGATGACAGGATAGACAGAGTGCGCCATTGCGGGCGCGACCACAATGCGCGGCCCTGTTCCTGGAGCGCCCGCATGTCGCGCCGCCTGTTGTTGCTCGCCATTGCACTGCTGATGTTTCCGCAGCTGGCACAGACCCTGTACAGCCCGGCCCTGGCCGATCTGGCCGAACGCTTCGCCCTGCCGCCGAGTGCCGCCAGCCAGGCCATGAGCCTGTACCTGTTCGGCTTCGCTGCAGGCGTGCTGCTGTGGGGGCACCTGGCCGATCGTATCGGTCGTCGCCCCGCCCTTCTCTGTGGCCTCGCCGTCTTCGCAGTGGCTGCACTGGGCGGGCTGATGGCTGGCAGCTTCGGCCAGGTGCTGCTGGCCCAGGCGTTGGCCGCAGTCGGCGCCGCCGCCGCTTCGGTGGTGACCCAGACCGTGCTGCGCGACCATCTGCAGGGGCCAGCGTTGGCGCAGGCATTCTCCTGGATCGGCATGGCCCTGGCCCTGAGCCCGGCCATCGGTCTTGCACTGGGCACGCTGCTGGTCGCCGCCAATGGCTATGCCGGCGTACAGTCCGGCCTGCTGCTGATAACTGCCCTGCTGGCGGTCGCATGCCTGGCTGGCCTGCGCGAAAGCCGTCCTGCACAGATCCCGCACACGCCCATGCTGCCGCTGCTGCGGGAACTGCTGCGCGATCGCTGGATCTGGTCACACGCGTTGCTGGTGATGGCCTTCAACGTGGCGATGTACAGCTGGTATGTGCTCGGCCCCTTCGTGTTTGCGCGCCTGCACTGGCCAGCCACCTGGTTCGGCGCCAGCGGCGCGGTGCTGGCACTGGGCTCGGCACTGGGCGCGTGGGGCAATGGCCGCCTGCTGCGTGCAGGCGTTGCCTCAACCACGCGCATCCGCATCGCCGCAGGACTGGTTCTGACGGGAGGCCTGCTGGCCGCGCTGCTGCATGATCACCCTGCCCTGGTCGCGGCGATGGTACCGGTGGTGATGGGCTTCGGTCTTGCCATCCCCAATGTGCTCGGCCAGGCCCTGCGCGGCTACCCACACTGCCTCGGCAGCGCAGGCGCGCTGTTCGGCCTGCTCTACTACCTGTTGATCGGTGCGGCAATGGCGCTGGTCGGTGCAGTGCAGCTGCTGGCACCGACCCTCATCGCGTGTGGCCTGCTGGCCTTGTGGCTGCAGCGGCAGCGGGACCCGGTCAGCTGAAGAGGGAAGACCGGGTCATGGATCACGGCGAAGAAGGCCCCCTTCCTGCTGCCATGTGGTCAGCGGGGCCCCGGGGTCCCTGCCCCGGGGCCTGGATCAGCGAACAGCCGGTTACTGGACGTTGATCACTTCGTCCATCGGCGCGAGGAAGTTGCCAGGACTGTTACGCGACGCCGAGATCACATAGGTCCCGGGTGTTGCGATGGTCGCGGTGCAATGGCGGATGGGCGTGGTGTTGCCACCGTCGTAATTGTCATTGGTACGGCACAGGAACTGACCATTGGCATAGACCGAGAAATTACTCGTTCCATCCACCTGGCCGCCGCCTGTGATGTAGATTTCCGACGGCGAGCCAGCCACACGTGGCAGGGTGCCGATCTCGAATCTGGCTGTTACCGGATGCGGCAACAGGCTAGGACACGGCACAACGAGTCCACTGTCAGACAGGCAGACCTCGGCGTGGGCGATGGCGGGCGTGGCGATGAGGGCCACGAGCAGCACGGACGTTCTGAACTCCATTCCAGCGTCTCCAATGATCCCAGCAGAATCGCTGGGACGTCCCTGTTAGGCATTGCGGGGTTACTGCAGGGTCAAGGAAACGTAAATGCACTGCGCGCCCACAGCATCGGATAGCTGCAGGACCCGCTCTGGGCGGTGCGTTGCACGCCTCCAGTGCGGTTGGCTCCCATCCCTTCCCGATGACTTCATGTCGATGCAGGATGCTCACCGGCGCGCGGCACTTTTCCGTTGCGTCTCGACGTTCACAGCTCATGTTAGGAATTGCTGCAAACACGGAGCATTGTGCGCCACGCCCGGAATTCACATCAGGGCGCTGGCTATCGTGCGCGCTCTCCCACACAAGGCAGATGATGCCCATGATCACCATCACCGCCGAACAGGCCCGCGCCAACGCCGATGCCGCCAAGCGCCCGATCGAACTGTTCTACCGCGACCTCGACAATGCCATCCAGATCGGCTCGGAAAATGGCCGCCGCTACATCGTGTTCGGCTTCAGCCAGGTGATGGCCAGCGAGCAGCTCGTCGAAGACGTGGTCGCACAGCTGCTGAAGAATGGTTTCGGTGTCGAACGGTTGTTGAGCGATTCCGAACAGCACTACATCCGCATCAGCTGGGGAACTGCCGCGCCGTCGCGCCTCAGCGCCGGCTGAGGGTGAACGCGGTGCCGTCCACGCCCAGATCCCAGCCCTTGCCGGTACCGGACAGGGCCAGCGAGATGTCGCCCTTGGTCATCACCTGCGCGTTGCTGGACTTCACCGCACCGGCATGCGCGCCGACCGAGGCGTACGTACCCAGCAGTTCATTGACGCTGACAGCGCCGGTGAAACTGCCACGCCCGTTGGTGATTTTCGACTTGCCGACGGTCAGGCCGCCACCCTTCATCTGGATGCGCACCGGCATGCTGGCGCCGTTGCTGCAGGTGACCGTGCCATTGCCGGATGCGGTCTTGTAGATCAGCGACCAGCCGGAGAGGTTGTAGCGCAGCTCGCAATCGAGGTTGCCAGCGGCGTGCGCGGCCGGGGCCAACGATGCGGCGGACAGCGCCAGTAGCAGGGCGAAGGACGTGTTCATGGCGGGACTTCCAGTTCGGTCGGACTGGCGGCGAATCTAACAGCGCGCGCGTGCACGTTGAATGCAGGCGCGCGCGCTGGTGCGGCAGTGTTCAGGCCGTCGCTCAGGCCTGCTCGTCCAGGTGGAAGGCATCGGCATCAAGCATGGCCGGGAAGCGCGCGCGATGCGCGGCCAGCGCCTCGGCCGAAATAGTGGTGGTGACCACCTGTTCGCGCTCACGGATTTCCACCTGCGGCTGGCCGAGGAAATCCAGCACCGCGCTGTCGCCGGCGTAGTGCAGCTGGTTGCCATCGACGCCGACACGATTCACTGCAGCCACGAAGCACAGGTTCTCGATCGCACGTGCACGCAGCAGTGTCTTCCACGCATAGGCGCGTGCCGACGGCCAGTTGGCGACGAAGATCTGCAGGTCGAAATCCAGCTGCTGCGGACGCTCCACGTTGTAGCGGTTGCGGCAGAACACCGGGAAACGCAGGTCGTAGCAGACCTGCGGATTGATCCGCCAGCCCTTCCATTCCACGCTCAGGCGCTCGCGACCGGCGGCATAGCGCTCGTGCTCGCCGCCGTAGCGGAACAGGTGCCGCTTGTCGTAGTACTCCAGGTTGCCATCGGGCGTGGCGAACAGCAGGCGGTTGTAGACGCCTTCGCCATCACGCAACTGCACGCTGCCGATCACCGCCGCGTTCAAGGCCCTGGCCTGTTCGCGCACCCAGGCCACGGTCGGCCCGTCCATGCCTTCGGCCTGGGCAATGGCTTCGTTGGAGAAGCCACTGGTGAAGGTCTCCGGCAGGATCACCAGATCGGTGGTGCCGGCCAGCGGTGCCAGCAGCCCGCCGTAGTATTCACGGTTGCCCGCCGGGTCATGCCAGCGGGTGTCGCCCTGGATGAGGGAAATACGCAGGTCCTGCATGTCCACGCCTCCGCTCAGAGCAGGCGCAGGCGTTCGATCGCCGCGTCCATGGTCGCTTCATTCTTGGCGAAGCACAGGCGCACCAGGCGCTGGCCAGCCGGCGGGTTCTCGTAGAACGGCGACAGCGGGATGGCAGTGACGCCCTTCTCGATGGTCAGCCACTTCACGAACTCGTGGTCCGGCAGGTCGCTGATGGCCGAGTAATCGACCAGCTGGAAGTAGCCACCCGGGACCGGCAGCGCCTTCAGGCGGGTGCTGGCCAGCTGCTCGCGGAAACGGTCGCGCTTGGCCTGGTAGAACGCGCCCAGCTCGAGGTGGTGTTCGGGCTCATCGCGGATCATCGCAGCGAAGCCGTACTGTGCCGGGCCGAAGCTGGTGAAAGTGTTGTACTGGTGCACCTTGCGGAACTCGGCGGTCAGCGCCGGCGGCGCGATTGCGTATCCGATCTTCCAGCCGGTGCAGTGGTAGGTCTTGCCGAAGCTGGAGATGACGAACGCGCGCTCGCGCAGCTCCGGGTAGCGCAGCGCCGATTCATGGCGACGGCCGTCATAGATGATGTGCTCATACACCTCATCGGAGATCAGGTAGATCTGCGTGCCGCGCAGCAGCTCGGCCAGCGCCTGCATGTCCTGCGCCGACAGCATCGCGCCGGACGGGTTGTGCGGGGTGTTGACGATCAGCATGCGGGTGCGCGGGGTGATCGCCGCACGCACGCGGTCCCAGTCGACGGCAAAGGTCTGCGGATCCAGCGACACATGCACGGCCTTGGCGCCGGCCAGGTCGATCGCCGGCTCATAACAGTCATACGCCGGGTCGAGCACGATCACTTCCTCGCCGGCACGCACCACGGCGTGGATGGCGTTGAAGATGGCCTCGGTACCGCCACTGGTGACGGTGATCTCGCTGTCCGCATCGACCTGCGCGCCGTAGCAGTCCAGCGCCTTCTGCGCGATGGCCTGGCGCAGCGGCGCCACACCGGTCATCGGCGGGTACTGGTTCAGCCCGGCGGCCATCGCCTTGGCCGTCTCATCGATCAGGCGCTGCGGCGCGGAAAAGTCCGGGAAACCCTGGCCCAGGTTGACTGCGCCGTGTTCGGCGGCGAGCTGGGACATCACGGTGAAGATCGTGGTACCGACCTTGGGCAGCTTGGTGTTGGGTTGCATCGGCCTGGAGTCTGGGGGAACGAGGCCCAGAAGTGTACGAAATCCACGCTGCGACTGTGGGTTCAGCCGGTAGCACCGGGTCATGCCCGGCGGCTCTTTGCATATGCCCTGCGGCCGCCGGGCATGGCCCGGCGCTACCGGGACGGCATTCACCGCTACAATTGCCGCCGCACTCCGGCATGAAGACCCCTGCCCCTTGAACACCCCTGCATTGCTGGCCGCCAGCGGCCTGAGCTTCTCCCGCAATGACGAGCCGGTGTTCGGCCCGCTGGACTTCCATGTGGACGCCGGCGAAGCCCTGCTGGTGCAGGGCGGCAACGGCGCCGGCAAGACCACCCTGCTGCGCGTGTTGGCGGGCCTGGCCCTGCCCGGTGCCGGGCAGGTGCAGATCGATGGCCGGCCGGCCGGCAATGCCGAGCGCGCGCGCTACGTCGCCTACCTCAGCCACCTGCCCGCATTGAAGCCCGATCTGGACACGCTGGAGAACCTGCACTTCCTGTGCGGCCTGCACGGGCGCCGCGCGCGCCAGATGCCGGGCAACGCGCTGGCCATCGTCGGCCTGGCCGGTTATGAGGACACCCTTGTTAGGCATCTGTCCGCCGGGCAGAAGCGGCGGCTGGCACTGGCACGCATCTGGCTGTCGCCGGCGCCGCTGTGGCTGCTCGACGAACCCTATGCCAACCTCGACCTGGAGGGCATCACCCTGGTCAACCGGATGATTTCCGCGCACCTGCGCGCCGGCGGCGCGGCGTTGGTCACCACCCATGGCGCCTATGCCGCGCCGCCAGTGCGCACCCGCCAACTCGACCTCGGCGGTGCCGCATGATCGCGCCAGGCACCGAACCGGGCCTGTGGCAGACCGCAGGCGCCCTGCTCAAGCGTGACCTGCGCCTGCTCTGGCGCCGTCGCGGCGATGCGCTGCAGCCGCTGCTGTTCGCGGTGCTGGTGGTGGTGCTGTTCGCGCTGGCGCAGGGTCGTGAGCCACAACTGCTGGCCGCCACCGCAGGCGCAGTGCTGTGGCTTGCGGTGCTGCTGGCCGGGCAGCTGTCGCTGGATTCACTGTTCCGCTCCGATGCCGAAGACGGCTCGCTGGAACAATGGCTGCTGGCGCCGGTGCCGCTGGCCTGGCTGGTGCTGGTGCGCGTGCTGCTGCACTGGGCGACCACCGCGCTGCCGCTGATCGTGGTCAGCCCGCTGCTGGCCGAAATGCTGCATCTGCCGCATGACCAGCTGCCGATGTTGCTGGCATCGTTGCTGCTGGGAACGCCGTTGCTGAGCCTGATCGGTGGCGTGGTCGCCGCGCTGACCGTAGGCATCCGACGCTCTGGTATTCTCGTGGCGTTGCTGTCGCTGCCGCTGTACGTGCCGGTGCTGGTGTTCGGCGCCGGCAGTCTGGCGGCAGCCGGACGCGGACAGGATCCGGTCGGTGCGCTGCTGATGCTGGGCGCCGGCCTGCTGGTCGCGCTGGTGCTGGCGCCGTTGGCCACCGCCGCTGCAATACGTATTTCTCTGAGTTGACCGAGCTGAGAGCCAATCCACCCCTGCTGGATAGCCGCCACGCATGAATCCGATTGTCCGCTGGTTCCACCAACTCGGTTCGCCCCCCACGTTCGACCGATTCGCTGCCCGCTGGTCGCGGGTGTTCTACCTCGCGGCGGTGCCGGTGCTGCTGGTCGGCATGTGGCAGGCGCTGCTGGTGGTGCCGCCGGAAGCCAAGCAGCTGGACAGCTTCCGCATCCTCTACATCCACGTGCCCAGTGCCTGGATGAGCCTGTTCGTGTTCGCGCTGATGGCGCTGTATGCCGCCATCGCCCTGATCTGGCGGATCAAGGTCTGCGAGATCCTGGCCATGGCCTGTGCGCCGATGGGCGCCGGCTTCACCCTGATCACCCTGCTGACCGGCAGCATCTGGGGCAAGGGTACCTGGGGTACCTGGTGGGACTGGGACCCGCGCATGACCAGCGAACTGGTGCTGCTGTTCCTGTACCTGGGCGTGATCGGCCTGTACCACGCCATCGAGGACCGCCGCAGCGCCGCGCGCGCGGCCGGCCTGCTGGCCATCGTCGGTGTCAGCCTGCTGCCGGTGATCCGCTATTCGGTGGACTGGTGGGGCGGCCTGCATCAGCGCCAGTCGATCAACGTGTTCGGTGAATCGGCGATCAGCAGCGCGATGATCGCGCCACTGTGGTGGATGGTCATCGGCACCAAGTTCTGGTTCGCCGGTTCGGTGCTGGCCAAGGCCCGCGCCGACAACCTCGACCGCGAGGCCGGCAAGGCCTGGGTCGGTGGCCGGGTCGATGCCGCACGCGCGGCCGGGGAGGCCCAGCCATGACCCACCTGCCCTATGTGATCGGCGCCTACGCCGTGTTCGTGCTGGTGCTCGGCGCCGATGCCATCGGTTCGTGGCTGCGCCTGCGCATGGCACGCCGGTTGGCGCTGGCACGCCAGCAGCGGCAGCAGACCCGTGCCGTCAAACAGGATGCTGCGGCGCCGCTGTCGACGGAGCTGGAACGATGACGCCAGTACAACGCCGCCGCCTGGCCTGGGTACTGCTGGCCCTGCTCGCCTCCGGGCTGGCCACCGCACTGGTGGCGATGGCGCTGGAACGCAACATCGCCTACCTCTACACGCCCTCGGAAGTGCTGCGCGGGGATGTCGACGCACAGTCGCGGTTCCGCCTGGGCGGCATGGTGGTGAAGGGCTCCTTCAACCGCCCGGTCGGTTCGCTGGAAGCGCGTTTCGAAGTGACCGACGGCGATGCCCAGCTGGCGGTGACCACGTCGCGGATCCTCCCGGACATGTTCGCCGAAGGCACCGCAGTGGTCGCCAGTGGCCGCCTGCAGGAGGGTGTCTTCGTCGCCGACGAAGTGCTGGCCAAGCACGATGAGAAGTACGTGCCGAAGGAAGTGGCCGACAAGATGGGCGACGCCCATCGCAAGCACGACGTGCCGGTGACGGCACCCGAGGTGCGCTGAGTGCTGCCCGAACTGGGTCAGATCCTGTTGTTGTGCGCGTTGCTGGCCTCGCTGCTGCAGGCCGGCCTGCCGCTGGTCGGCGCGCATCGCAGCAACACGGCATGGATGGCGGTGGCACGGCCGGCCGCCTTCGCACAGCTGCTGCTGCTCGCCGGCGCCTTCGCGGTGCTCACCGCCGCGTTCGTGCAGCAGGACTTCTCGGTGCGCTACGTGGCCGAGAACTCCAATTCGTTGCTGCCGATGATCTACCGCTACTCCGCGGTCTGGGGTGCGCACGAGGGCTCGCTGCTGATGTGGGCGCTGGTGCTGGCACTGTGGACCGGCGCGGTGGCGCTGTTCTCGCGGCACCTGCCTGCACCGGTACAGGCGCGCGTGCTGGCGGTGATGGGCGTGGTCAGCGTCGGCTTCCTCGCCTTCCTGATCTTCACCTCCAATCCGTTCCTGCGCCTGAACCCGGCGCCGCTGGAAGGCCGCGACCTCAACCCGCTGCTGCAGGACCCGGGGCTGATCATCCATCCGCCGATGCTGTACATCGGATACGTGGGCTTTGCCGTTCCGTTCGCATTCGCGGTGGCGGCCCTGCTGGAGGGGCGCATCGATGCGCGCTGGCTGCGCTGGACGCGGCCGTGGACCAACGTCGCCTGGGGCTTCCTGACCCTGGGCATCGCACTGGGCAGCTGGTGGGCCTATTACGAGCTGGGCTGGGGCGGCTGGTGGTTCTGGGACCCGGTGGAAAATGCCAGCTTCATGCCGTGGCTGGTCGGTGCGGCATTGATCCATTCGCAGGCCGTCACCGAAAAGCGCGGCACGTTCGGCAGCTGGACACTGCTGCTGGCGATTGCCGCCTTCGCGCTGTCGCTGCTCGGGACCTTCCTGGTGCGCTCTGGTGTGCTGACCAGCGTGCATTCGTTCGCTGCAGATCCGTCGCGCGGCCTGTTCATCCTGGTGTTCCTGTCGGTGCTGGTCGGCGGCAGCCTGCTGCTGTACGCGCTGCGCGCCAGCCAGCTGAGCGTGGACGCCGACGATCCGCGCCGTGGCTTCACCGCCACCTCGCGCGAGACCCTGCTGCTGGCCAACAACCTGCTGCTGGCCACCGCCTGCGCGATGGTGCTGCTCGGCACGCTGTATCCGTTGCTGGCCGATGCGCTGTCGCTGGGCAAGATCTCGGTCGGCCCGCCCTACTTCGGCAGCCTGTTCCTGCTGCTGATGGCGCCGATGATCCTGCTGCTGCCGTTCGGCCCGCTGGTGAAGTGGCAGCGCGACCAGCCCTCGCGCTCGTTCGCGCTGCTGGCACCCTGGCTGGGTCTGGCCGTGCTGCTGGGCGCGCTGGCCTGGTGGAAGGCGCCGCAGAACGGCTGGAAGGCCGGTCTCGGTGTCGCCGCCGCGGCCTGGGTCGGCTTCGGTACCGCACGCTTCGTCTGGCAGCGACTGCGCGGCAACGGCCGCTTCACCGCCGAAATGCTCGGCATGATCGTCGCCCACGCCGGCATCGCCGTGTTCCTGGCCGGTGCGCTGCTGGTGGAAGCCCTGAACGTGCAGCGTGAAGTGGCGCTGGCACCTGGCCAGCAACTGGTGGTCGGCCGCTACGAAGTGCGCTTCGAGGGCGTGGACCACCGCGAAGGCCCCAACTTCATCGCCGACCGTGGCCATCTGCGGGTGTTCCGCAACGGCCGCGAACAGGCCCTGCTGCATCCGGAGAAGCGCCAGTACGCCAGTGGCGGCCAGGTGATGACCGAGGCCGGCATCGATGCACGCTTCGACGGCGATGTCTACGTGGCATTGGGCGAGCCGCTGGGCAACAATGCATGGGCGGTCCGGGTGCACATCAAGCCGTTCGTGCGCTGGATCTGGCTGGGCGCGCTGTTGATGGCCCTGGGCGGATTCATCACCGCCGCCGACCGCCGTTTCCGTCGTCCGTAGGAGTTTCCATGTCCGAGTCCCCCGCCCCGCGCCCCTCCCGCCCGCTGCCGCCGGTAGCCATCGTGATCGGCGTGCTGTTCTTCTTCGGCCTGCTCGGGCTGATGATCTACGGGGTGATGAAATCGGGTGATCCGCAGCGCGACGTGCTGCCCTCGGCGCTGATCGACAAGCCGGCGCCAGCGTTCGCGCTGCCGGTGCTGCACGACCCGGAAATGATCGTGCACAGCGACGAACTGCGCGGCGCGCCTTACCTGTTGAACGTGTGGGGCAGCTGGTGCGCGGCCTGCCGCGAGGAACACCCGGTGCTGACCCGTTTCGCCGAGAGCAAGCGCGTGCGCGTGATCGGCTACAACTGGAAGGACGAGCCGACCGATGCCCTGCACTGGCTGGAGCAGCTGGGCAACCCGTTCATGGTCGTGCTCAGTGATGTTGAAGGCCGCACCGCGATCGACTGGGGCGTGACCGCTGCACCGGAGACCTTCCTGGTCGACGGCAGCGGCATCGTGCGCTGGAAGTACAGCGGTGCGATGACCCAGCGCGTAGTCGACGAGAAGCTGATCCCGGCATTGGAAAAGGTCGAGAAGGCCCAGGGCAATGCCGGCAGCACGCTGCACACGGCGCCCTGAGCCCATGCGCTGGCTGCTGGCGTTGCTGCTTCTGATGCTGCCGCTGGCTGCGGTGGCACAGCAGCCGCTGCACGATCCGCAGCCGCTGCAGTTCCGCGATGGCGCCGAAGAACGCCGCTTCCATGACCTGGCCGCGCAGCTGCGCTGCGTGCAGTGCCAGAACCAGTCGCTGGCCGATTCCAACGCGCAGATCGCGCAGGATCTGCGCCGCGAGGTGCTGCAGCTGATGCAGCAGGGCCACGACGACGCACAGATCAAGCAGTTCCTGGTCTCCCGCTACGGTGAGTTCGTGCTCTACCAGCCACCGTTGCAGCCGGGCACCTGGCTGCTGTGGGGCGGTCCGCTGCTGGTGCTGGGCGCCGGCGCGCTGGTGGTACTGGGCATCGTCCGCCGCCGTGGCCGCACGGTCGCTGCCGCCCCCGCCAGCAAGACCGATGAAGGAGACGGATGGTGAGCCATTGGCTGCCGATGCTGGCCGGGCTGGTGGCCGCACTGATGGCGGCGCTGGTGCTGTGGCCGCTGCGCCACCACGGTCGCCGCGGTTTCGTGGTGGGTGTGCTCGCGCTGGGCGTGGCCGGTGCCTGCCTGTATCTGCTGGTCGGTGATCCGCGTGCAGCACAGGTACAACCGACGCCGTCGGTAGCCACCCTGCGCGATGGCGTGCAGGCCCTGCAGGATGCACTGAAGCGTGACCCACAGCGGGCCGATGGCTGGGCGCTGCTGGGCCGGTCGCAAGCCGAACTGGGCAACGCCGCAGCCTCGGCGGACGCCTTCGCACGTGCCGCCGCTCTCGCTCCGGAAGACCCCGGCGTACTGGTGGAAGCGGCGCAGGCACGTGCGCAGGCCGATGCCGGCAAGCAGTTCGATGACACCGCGATGGCCTGGTTGCAGCAGGCGCGTGCACAGGCACCCGATGCCGAGCGCGCCAGCTGGCTGCTGGGCATCGCCCTGCGCCAGCGCGGAAAGAATGCCGAGGCCGCGGATGTGTGGAGCGGCCTGCTGCCACGGCTTGAGCCCGGCGCCGCGCAGGCGCTGCAGGCGCAGATCGCCATCGCCCGCGAAGCGGCCGGCCTGGCACCCGATGCCGCTCCTGCGGCACCAGAGGCGCTGCTGCAGGTGCGCGTGCAGCTGCCTGCGCTGAAGAACACCGAGTGGCCGGCCAGCACCCAGGTATTCGTGCTGGCCCGCGCCGTGGGTGGACCGCCGATGCCGGTGGCCGCACGCAAGCTGCCGCTGGCCGGTTTCCCGGCCACGGTCGGGCTGGGCGACGCTGACAGCCCGATGCCGACCGCGCCGCTGTCGGCACATCGCGACGTGGAAGTGCTGGCACGCATCTCGCGCAGCGGCAGTGCCAATCGCAGTGAAGACGACCTGCAGAGCACGCCAGTGAAGGTCAGCCTGCCGCATGAGGGCGTGGTGGAGCTGCGGTTCCCCTGACCTGTAGAGCCGAGCCCACACTCGGCTGCGATTGGGTTGCCGGCGCCCGCCAGCCGAGCATCGGCTCGGCTCTACAGTAGATCTACGCCATGCATGGATACGACGGTCCGGTCCGCGTCCACCCGCTGCTGGAAACCAGCGTGTCGCCAGCTCCACATGCGGCCCCGCTAGAATGGCTGCATGACCGAATTCATCCCGCCCGGCACCCGCTTCCACGCCCTTCCCTCTCCGTTCCCTTTCAAGCGCGGCGGCGCCCTGCACGGCGCGCGCGTGGCCTACGAAACCTGGGGAACACTGGCGGCCGACGCCAGCAATGCGATCCTGATCGTCACCGGCCTCTCACCAGATGCGCATGCCGCGGCCAATGACGCAAACCCGGCTGCGGGCTGGTGGGAAGGCATGGTCGGCCCTGGCAAGCCGATCGATACCAACCGCTGGTTCGTGGTCTGCGTGAACTCGCTGGGCAGCTGCAAGGGTTCGACCGGTCCGGCCTCGCTCAACCCGGCCACGGGCGAACCGTATCGCCTCGACTTCCCCGAGCTGTCGATCGAAGACGGCGCGCGCGCCGCGATCGAAGTCGTGCGTGCCCTGGGCATCGAACAGCTGGCCTGCGTGGTCGGCAATTCAATGGGCGGTATGACCGCACTGGCCGTGCTGATGCTGCAGCCGGGCATCGCGCGCAGCCACGTCAACATTTCCGGCAGTGCGCAGGCGCTGCCGTTCTCGATCGCGATCCGTTCGCTGCAGCGCGAGGCGATCCGCCTCGATCCGCGCTGGAATGGTGGCCACTACGACGATGCCGAATACCCCGAGTCCGGCATGCGCATGGCGCGCAAGCTGGGCGTGATCACCTACCGCTCCGCACTGGAATGGGATGGCCGCTTCGGCCGCGTGCGGCTGGATTCGGACCAGACCGACGACGATCCGTTCGGCCTGGAATTCCAGGTGGAAAGCTATCTGGAAGGCCACGCACGGCGCTTCGTGCGTTTCTTCGATCCGAACTGCTACCTGTACCTGAGCCGCTCGATGGACTGGTTCGACCTGGCTGAGTATGCCGACGGCGACGTGCTGGCCGGGCTGGCGAAGATCCGGGTGGAGAAGGCGCTGGCGATCGGCGCCAACACCGACATCCTGTTCCCGGTACAGCAGCAGCAACAGGTCGCCGACGGCCTGCGCGCCGGCGGCGCCGATGCGCGCTTCATCGGCCTGGAATCGCCACAGGGCCACGACGCCTTCCTCGTCGATTTCGAGCGTTTCGGCCCGGCCGTGCGCGGCTTTCTCGACGCGCTGTAGGTGGCATGGCGGCGTCATCTCGCGCTGGCCGCGTTCGGCGCGTTGATCGCGCTGACGGTCAGCGGCGTGCTGCCGCTGTGGCTGGGTGGGTGGTGCATGCTGGCCAGCGCGGTGTCCTTCGGACTGTACGGGCACGACAAGCGCGCAGCGCAGAGAAAGCAGTGGCGTATTCCGGAGCGCACATTGCAGCTGCTGGCCTTTGCCGGCGGTTGGCCCGGCGCGCTGCTGGGCCAGGCGATGTTCCGCCACAAGCACCGCAAAGCCTCGTTCCAGTGGGTGTTCTGGCTGTGCGTGCTGGCCAACGTGGCCTCGATCGCGGTGATGCTGCGCGAGTTCTCGCGATAGCAACCTGTAGAGCCGAGCCCATGCTCGGCTCCGTACAGAGGCAGCCGAGCATGGGCTCGGCTCTACAGTAGATCCACGCCACGCGCGGATGTGCATCGGTCAACGTTCGCGGACCAGCGCCCCATCGCGCAACCGGTACTGCGCATCGACCACGCCTTCAGGCAAGTCGTCGTGGGTGATCATCAGCAGGCTGCGCCCGTCCAGCAACCCGGAAAGGTCCCGCAACAGCGCGCGTGCGGTATCCACGTCGAGGCCTTCGGTGGGTTCATCCAGCAGCAGGATCGGCGCGTTGCGCAGCAGTGCACGGGCCAGCGCCAGGCGCCGCGCCTGGCCAGCCGACATCGTCGCGCCGTTCTCGCCCACCCAGGCCTGCAGGCCACCATTGCGCTCCGCCCATTCGCCCAGGCGCACGCGGCGCAGCACCGCCCACAACGCGGCATCGCTGGCATCGGGATCACCCAACCGCAGGTTTTCCGCCACGCTGCCAGCAAACACCGGCGCGTTCTGTGGCAGCCACGCCAGTTGCTGGTGCCACTCAGCCTGAGCGAAATCACGCAGGTCGCGGCCACCGTAGGTCAGCCGTCCCTGCTGCGGATCCCATAGCCGCAGCAGCAGGCTGGACAGGGTGGTTTTGCCACTGCCGCTGTCACCGCGAATCGCGATGCGCTCGCCCGGCGCCAGGGTCAGCTGCAGGCCGGACAACACCGGCCGCGCTGCACCCGGCCACTGGAAATGCACGTCATCCCAATGTACGCGCGCGGCCTGCGGTACCGGCTGTGGCGCTGCGGGATCCTCCACCGTCGGCGGCTGCTCGACGATGGCCTGCAACCGATCGGCGGCGATTCGCCCGGACTGCAGTGACTGCCACGCCAAGCCCATCCCGGCCCACAGTTCGATCAGTGCGACGGTGAGGAACACCAGGCCCGCCGCCATTTCCGGCGCGATGCGCTGCTGTTCGGCCGCATGCAGGGCCAATGCCAGCATCGCCACCAGGCCCAGCCCAGCCACCAGGCCATGCAGGGTCGAGGCCGCGATCAGGCGCCAGCGGCGCCGACGATCCCGCGAAGCCAGCTGCTTGGCGGCCACACGTACCTTCAACTGCCACGCCGCATCGCCATGCAGCGCGGCCAGATCGCCCGCACCCTCCAACCCTTCAAAGGCGGCGGTGCGCAGTGCAGCACGGTGCGCGGCACGGTCGGCCTCTTCATCGTCGCGGCCACGCACACCCAGCCACGGCACGCCGAAGGCGATCAGCAGCGCCAGCACCGCCAGCAGTACCGCTGCCGACGGCAGTATCAGCGCCGCCGATGCAACCGCCACCACCGACAGCGCGCCCAACGCCACCAGTGGCCCGATCGCACGCACCAGCAGCCCATCCACTTCACCGATGTCACCGAGCAGGCGCGCCAGAAGTTCGCCGGTGCGCGTAGCCCCCAACCGTGCGGGTGCCAGCGGCAACGCGCGGCGGAAGAACCACACGCGCAGGTCGCGGGCGATGCGCAGGGTGGCATCGTGGCCGACCAGCTTCTCGAAGTAGCGCGACACGATGCGTGCCATCGTCAGCCCGCGGATACCCGCGGACGGCGAGAAAAAGTTGAAGCCCTGGCCGAGGCCGGCCGCACCAGCCAATGCGGCGGCGGTGAGGAAGCCACCGGACAGGCCCAGCAATGCAGTGCCGGCCAGCATGGTGGTCCACAACAGCAGGATCGTCAGCAGCAGGCGCGGCCGATGACGCAGGAACACCGCGCGCAGCGAATCAGGCGAGCGGCTCATGCGCGCACCGCCTGTGCTGGTTCCACCAGGCGACCTTCCGGCAGCAGCAGGCAGCGATCGGCCCAGGCGATCACCGCTGGGCTGTGGGTGGCGACCACCACACTGCGGCCTCGTGCATAGGCCGCCAGGCTGCGCAGCAGTGCGGCCTCGGTATCGGCGTCGAGAAACGCGGTGGGTTCGTCCAGCAACAGCACCTGCGGGTCGCGCAGCAACAACCGGGCCAGGCCGATACGACGGGCTTCGCCGCCGGACAGGCCGAAGCCACGTTCGCCGATCACCGTATCCAGTCCCTGTGGCAGGCGCTGTGCGAACTGAAGCACCTGCGCGGCCTCGGCCACCGCACGCAGGCGCGCGTCGCTGGCGCCGGGATCTGCCAGGCGCAGGTTGTCGGCGATGCTGCCGTGGAACAGGTAGGGGCGCTGGCTGGCATAGGCCACCTGCACGCCGGGCCGCAGCTGCAGTTTGCCGGCACGCGGCGGCAGCCAACCGGCCAGCGCTTCCAGCAAGGTGCTTTTGCCGGAGCCGCTGGGGCCGACCAGAGCCAGCCGCTGGCCCGGTTCCAGCAGCACATCCAGATCCTGCAGCACGTCGTGCGGCGCGCCCAACGGGCGAAGAACCAGGCCCTGTCCCTGCAGCGGCGGCAATGCGGCTTCGGCCGGCTCCACCGCCAGCGGTGCGATCTCGTTCTCGATCAGGCCCTGCTCGTCCGGCAATGACTGCAGCAGACGCTCAACCTCGGCCGCCGCTGCCAGTGCATTGGCGCGGTCGTGGTAGTGCGCAGCCAACCGCCGCAGCGGCGCGTAGAACTCCGGCGCCAGCAGCAGGCAGAACAGGCCCGCGCCCAGCGTCGGCACCGCCGAATGCAGCGACATCATGCCCAGATAGCTCAGGCCCAGGTACAGCGCGACCATCGCCACGCTGACCGAGGCAAAGAACTCCAGCACCGTGGACGACAGGAAGGCGATCCGCAGCACTTTCAGCGTACGCACGCGCACACCTTCGGCGGCCGCCTCGATACCCTCCAGCTCGGCCTCGCCGCGGCCATACAGGCGCAGCAGGCCCAGGCCCTTGATGCGGTCGGCGAAGTGGCCGCTCATCCGCGCCAGTTCGCCCAGCTGCGCACGACCGGCGGCTTCGGCACCCCACCCCACCAGCATCATGAAGAACGGCACCAGCGGCGCGGTGAACAGCAGGATCAGTGCCACCACCCAGTCCACCCAGGCCACTGCAGCCAGGATCAGCAGCGGCACCACCACCACTTCGGTGCGCACCGGCAGGAAACCGCTGTAATAGCTCTCGATCGCATCGCCGTGATGCAGCATCAGTTCGCCCAGCTCGCCGGTGCGGCGCTGGCGCAGCCACAGCGGCCCATGGCCAAGCAGGCGCGCGAACACACGCTCGCGCAGGGCCAGCCGCGCGGCATCGGCCACATCGCCTGCGGCCGACTGGGTGGCGCTGCCCAGCAGCGTGCGCAGCACCAGGATCACGGCCAACCCAGCGAGCACCGGCAGGCCCGACGCCAGCGGTGCGCGTTCCACCAGCACCTGCTGCACCAGCCAGGCGATGGCAGCCGCCTGGCCGATCAGCAGCGCGCCGGACAGGCTGATGCACAGCGCCGCCAGCCTCTGGCGACCTCGAGCGGAGCGGGCGAGATCGGCCAGCCAAGCGCTGCGGGCACGCCGCTGGCGGGTCGTTTCGGCTTCCGGGGAAAGGCCGTCAGGGGTCGTTTCGGCAGCGCTCAAGGGGTCTTCACGGGCAACAGGGGAGACACGGCATTGTAGGCGCAGGCAACAACCTCCCCCTGCGGCCGGCGGTCGCAGTCTTCATCGGGTTGGCATACGATCCTCCTGAATACCCATTCATACATTGATCTGGATCAAGGCTGTTTGAAGTAGTCGGTCACATCATTCACGTCGTAGACCACCCTTCCCGCCACCTGCAACGGCACTATCCAACGAGGTAGCCAGGCCATGATTGATCAGACAGTCGTAGAGCTGTCGCGGCTGCAATTCGCGCTGACCGCGATGTACCACTTCCTATTCGTACCACTCACCCTCGGCCTGTCCTTCATGGTGGCCATCATGGAGAGCGTGTACGTGATGACCGGCAAGGAGATCTGGCGCAGGATGACCCTGTTCTGGGGCGTCCTGTTCGGCATCAACTTCGCCATGGGCGTCGCCACCGGCATCGTCATGGAATTCCAGTTCGGCATGAACTGGTCCTACTACAGCCACTACGTGGGTGACATCTTCGGTGCGCCGCTGGCCATCGAAGGCCTGATGGCATTTTTCCTGGAAGCCACCTTCGTCGGCCTGTTCTTCTTCGGCTGGAACCGCCTGAGCAAGGTCAAGCACCTGATGGTGACCTGGCTGATGGCACTGGGCACCAACCTGTCGGCGATCTGGATTCTGATCGCCAACGGCTGGATGCAGAACCCGACCGGCGCGGTGTTCAACCCGGAAACCATGCGCATGGAAGTCGTCGACTTCATGGCCGTGGTGTTCAACCCGGTGGCGCAGGCCAAGTTCGTGCACACCGTCAGCGCCGGCTACGTGACCGGTGCGGTGTTCGTGATGGCGATCAGTGCCCTGTTCCTGCTGCGCAACAAGCACAAGGACCTGGCCCGTCGTTCGTTCGCGGTGGCCGCGGCGTTCGGCCTGCTGTCATCGCTGTCGGTGGTGGTGCTGGGTGACGAGAGCGGCTACGCCGCCAGCGAACACCAGAAGATGAAGCTGGCCGCGATCGAAGCGATGTGGGAGACCGAGCGTGCGCCGGCCGACTTCACCGCCTTCGGCATCCCGAACCAGGAAACCCACCAGAACGACTACGCGGTGAAGATCCCCTACCTGATGGGCCTGATCGCCACCCGTTCGTTGAACCAGCCGATTCCGGGCATCCTGGAACTGGTCGAGCGCGCCGAACACCGCGTGCGCGGTGGCCAGCTGGCCTACGGTGCACTGGAACGCCTGCGTGCCAACAAGAACGACGTCGAGGCGCGCGAGATGTTCGATCGCCACTGGCAGGACCTGGGCCACGGCCTGCTGCTCAAGCGCTACCGCGATGACATCCTCAACGCCACCCCGCAGGAGATCTCGCAGGCGGCGATGGATACCGTGCCGCGCGTGATGCCGCTGTTCTGGACCTTCCGCGTGATGGCCGGCCTGGGCTTCTACCTGATCGCCTTCTTCGCCCTGGCCTTCTACTACTCCTGCCGCAACAACTTCCAGGACAAGCGCTGGTTCCTCAAGGTGGCCCTGTGGACGCTGCCGGCACCGTGGATCGCGATCGAGTGCGGCTGGTTCGTGGCCGAGTACGGTCGCCAGCCGTGGGCGGTCGATGGCGTGCTGCCGACCTTCTATGCGGCATCGGGCCTGGCCCTGCATGAAATCGTGCTGACCCTGGCCGGCTTCACCGCGATCTACACCGCGCTGATCGTGGTCGAGATCAAGCTGATGCTCAAGGCGATCCGCAAGGGTCCGGACGAGGTACTGCCGTCGCTGCAGTCGCCCCAGCCGCACGCTTCCCACAATGCCTCGGCGCCCGCCGCCGGCCAGGCCTGAGGCAGGAGAACCACGATGGATTTCATTCTTCTGGACTACACCACGCTGCGCGTGATCTGGTGGCTGCTGCTCGGCATCCTGCTGATCGGTTTTGCCGTGATGGATGGTTTCGACCTGGGCGTCGGCACCCTGCTGCCCTTCGTTGCCCGCAACGATGCCGAGCGCCGGCTGGTGATCAACACCATCGGCCCGGTCTGGGAAGGCAACCAGGTGTGGCTGGTGCTCGGTGGCGGTGCGATCTTCGCCGCCTGGCCGCCGCTGTATGCGGTCAGCTTCTCCGGGTTCTACCTGGCGATGTTCGTGATCCTGTTCGCCCTGATCCTGCGTCCGGTCGGCTTCAAGTTCCGCAGCAAGATGCCCAGCGAACGCTGGCGCAACACCTGGGACTGGGCGCTGTTCATCGGCGGCTTCATCCCGGCGCTGATCATGGGCGTGGCGGTGGGCAACGTGGTGCTGGGCGTGCCGTTCCACTTCGATGACAGCATGCGCATCTTCTACACCGGCTCGTTCTTCGGCCTGCTGATGCCCTTCGCGCTGCTGGCCGGCCTGCTCAGCGTATCGATGCTGGTCGCCCACGGTGCGGCCATGCTGGTGCTGAAGACCGACGGCCCGGTGGCCGAACGTGCGGCACGTTTCGGCAGCATCGCAGCGATCATCGCCTTCGTGCTGTTCGCGGTGGGCGGTGCCTGGGTGGCCTTCGGCCTGCCGGGTTACCAGATCACCTCGCAGGTGGTTACCGATGGCGCCACCAATCCGCTGCTGAAGACTGCCGAACTCGGCGCTGCCGGTGGCTGGATGCGCAACTACAGCGCGATGCCGGCCACGATCTTGGCGCCGCTGCTGGGCCTGGCCGGCCTGCTGGCCAGTGCGGTACTGCTGCGTGCCCGTCGCGGCGGCCTGGCCTTCATCGCCTCCGGTGCGGCCATCGCCGGCATCATCCTGACCGTCGGCTTCGCCATCTTCCCGTTCCTGCTGCCGTCCTCCAGCCAGCCCACCTCCAGCCTGACCGTGTGGGATGCCTCGTCCAGCCACCTGACCCTGTGGATCATGCTGCTGGCCACGGCGGTGTTCCTGCCGATCATCATCGGTTACACCACCTGGGTGTACCGCGTGCTGAAGGGCAAGACCACCACCGAAGAGATGGGCAACAACCCGAACGCTTACTGATTGACGGTGTGCCGGCCCACGGCCGGCACACCCTTGAACAAAGGAGATCGACCATGTGGTATTTCGCCTGGATTCTCGGCGCCGGCCTCGCCTCGACGGTGGCCATCCTCAACGGCATGTGGTTCGAAGCCCGCGAGCAGAACCGTATCGAGAAAGAAAATCGTCGCTGAGCTGTAAAAAAAACCTTGCCGCCTTGGCCTTCACACGGTATCTTAGGCGGCTCCTTCGGGGTGTAGCTCAGTCTGGTAGAGCGCTACGTTCGGGACGTAGAGGTCGCAGGTTCGAATCCTGTCTCCCCGACCACTCAAGTGGTCGCATTGAAGCCTGGTGAAGTCGTCCAGGCTTTTTTGTTCCCTGAAGTGGCACTGCTTCGGCAGTGTGAAGAAAACAGCATTCACCCCTTGCCGCCATCGGGGTGAATCGCTAGAATAGGCGGCTCCCTTCGGGGTGTAGCTCAGTCTGGTAGAGCGCTACGTTCGGGACGTAGAGGTCGCAGGTTCGAATCCTGTCTCCCCGACCACTTCGGTGGTCACCAAGAAGCCTGGAAGACATCACTGTCCTCCGGGTTTTTTTGTATCCAGCGCCCGGCGCGCCCGCATGACGGGACCTTGCCGGACCGCACACGTACAATGGCCGCGCTGCCGGCCTGCCCGCAGCCACTCCCCCACCTGCCGCTTCGGCGTAGACCGATGCCGGCGCTGCATGCCGTTGCTGCGGCATGCGACACCTGCAAGGACCACCGATGAGTTCCTCCACTTCCGATTCGCCGTCGCTGCTGCACGGTCGCGTCCTCGCGTTTGCCGCGATCCTGCTGGCAGCAGTCAACCTGCGCACTGCGGTCACCTCGATCACCCCGCTGCTGGACGTGCTCGGCCAGCAGTTCGGCTTCGGCACCACCATGACCGGCGTGCTGGGCATGCTGCCGACCGCCTCGTTCGCGCTGTTCGGCGTGGCCACGCCGGCACTGGCGCGGCGCCTGGGCCTGGAACGCACCACCCTGCTGGCAATGGTGATGGCAATGGCCGGCCTGCTGCTGCGTTCCAGCGCCGGCAACGTCGGTACGCTGTTGCTGGGTTCGGTGCTGGCGCTGGCCGGCATGGGCATCGGCAACGTGGTGGTGCCGCCGCTGGTGAAGCGTTACTTCGCCAACAAGGTCGGCACCATGAGTACGCTCTACATCAGCGTGCTGCAGCTGGGCACGATGCTGCCGGCGCTGCTCGCGGTGCCGATGGCCAACGCTGCCGGCTGGCGCGTGTCGCTGGGTATGTGGGCGCTTCTGGCACTGGCCGCCGCACTGCCCTGGCTGGTGCTGGCCAGGCGCGCGCCGAAGCCGCAGGCCGACGCCACCGACCCCACCGCGCAGCCGCATGGCAAGGTCTGGCGCACGTCGCTGGGCTGGAGCATGACGCTGATGTTCGGCATGACCTCGCTGATGACCTACTCGATGTTCACCTGGCTGCCGCGCATCGTGGTCGAGGCCGGTGGCACGCCCGCGTTCGGCGGCGTGATGGTGGCCGTGTTCTCGGCGCTGGGCCTGCTGCCGTCGCTGGTCATTCCGTCGATGGCGGTTCGCATGCAGAACCCGTTCCCGCTGGTGCTGATCGGTTTCTTCTCGTTCGTGATCGCCTTCACCGGCCTGCTGCTGGCCCCCATGAAGGCGCCGCTGCTGTGGGCCTGCCTGCTCGGCGTCGGTCCGTCCACCTTCCCGCTGGCGCTGACCCTGATCAACCTGCGCACCCGCACCCCCACCGGCTCGGCGGCGCTGTCCGGGTTCATGCAGGGTGTGGGCTACAGCTTCAGCTGCCTGGGGCCGTTCCTGGTCGGCTGGCTGCACACCGTCAGCGACGGCTGGACGATCCCGTTCAGCTTCCTGTTCGGCTGCGCCACCCTGATGCTGTGCGCCTCCTGGGTGGCCTGCAAGCCGCGCAAGCTGGAAGACCTCTGGTAAGCCGCGTGGGGCCCGCAACCGGCCCCACCTACCGCTCGTCAGCCCGTTTGCGCATTTTGACGCCGGGCTGACAATTCCGGGCGGATAGTGCCCACGAATGCCCATCCTTGCCGTGTGCCGGCATCGGGCATGGGGGCGGCAGCGCCGCCCAGGCCACCACTCGGTGTGCGGGGGACTCTCGTTTCAGACAAGACATTGCAGGTCGCTGTCCTGGTTCCGCCCATCCCTGCTGGATGGGAGTTCGCGAGGGGAGTGACGCAGGCCACGGCCATCCCAAAATCTGGCATGTGATGTGCGTCACATTTTTCAGGTTGTCTGGTTCGGAAGCCAAGGGGGTCCCCAATGGTTGTCCACCGCCGGCTGGCGCTCTGCGTCGGCCTTGCCTGTACCGCCCTGGCCTGGGCCAGCAGTGCTGCCCCGACCGGCCGCGAGGCGGCCCTGGCCGAGATCGGCCGCTACCGCGACCAGGCCCGCTGGCTCGATGCCCTCGGTACGATCGAGCGCGCCAGCCAGCAGCAGCCCAACGACGATCTGCTGTTCAAGCTGCGCGTCCTGACCCTGGGTGACATCGGCAATGCCTGGCGCGCCTGGGAGCTGCTCCAGCAGCGCCCGCAGCTGTTCGACGCTGCACAGAAGCAACGCATCGAAGGCGACTACCTGGCCAAGCTGGTGGTCTGGAGCCTGGCCTACAGCAGCAGCGAAGACAGCCGGCTGGAAGAGGCCGAATCAACCCTGGCGCGCATGCAGCGCTACGTCGGCGCAGAGGGCACCCCACCCGCGCAGGCGCCACTGCGCATCCGCCTGGACCGGCTGATCCTGCTCAACCGGCTGGGCCGCCATGCGCAGGTGCGCGAGGAAGCCCGCGCACTGCAGGCCGAAGGCCATGCCCTGCCCGACTATGTGCTGCCCGCAGTGGGCGATTCGTTGATGGGCACCCTGCATCCTGAGGAAGCCATTCCGGTGCTGCAGGCGGCCGTCGCCGGCGATCCAACGCGCGACGCCTCGCATTCGGAACTGGCTTACGCCTACCTGGAAAGCGAGCAGCAGGAAAAGGCCGTCGACCTGCTGCAGGCATGGCGCGACAAGGAACCTGCCTGGCGCTGGAGCAACGGAAAGTCGCCGTATCCAAACTGGTCGCGCTACGAGGCCGACCTCAACCTGGCGATGGTGCGCGCTTACAGCGGTGACCTGCCCACCGCGCAGCGCGATCTGGAATCGATGGTCGACATCGCACCGGGCAACGGCGGCCTGCAGAGTGCGCTGGGCAGCGTCTACATGATGCGCGGCTGGCCACGCAGGGCGCTGCAGCGGCAACAGATGGCGCATGCGCTGGACCCGCGCGACATCGAGCCACGGCTGGGCATGCAGGAAGCCTACGTCGCTCTGCAGCGCGATGACCTGGCGCGACCGCTGCACGACGATCTGCTTGCACGCTACCCCACCCAGCCCGCCGTCGAACGCATGGACCAGGCCTGGCGCGCGCATCGCGGTTGGCAGCTGAAGGCATGGACCGACATCGGACGCAGTTCCGGCGGTGGTGGCACCTCGCCGCTGGGCAACGACGACCGCCGCTATGGCATCGAGGTCCAGACACCCATACTCGACGATCGCTGGCGGCTGTTCGCCTTCGCCGACCGGCGCTCGGTCGATTTCCAGGACCAGCGCATCGACCCGCTGTGGCTGGGCGCGGGCGTACGCTACCGCTTCAGCCGGCTGGATGCGGAAGCAGCGGTACTGCGCGCCAACGACCACATTGGCGATACCGGGCTGCGCGTCGGCGTGGGCTGGCAGTTCAACGACTACTGGCATGCCGGGCTGGTGGCCGCACGCAATGATCCGGAAGCCTCGATGCAGGCGCGCGTGGCCGGCATCACCGCCGACAGCGTGAGCGCGCAGGTGGACTATCGACGCAGCGAGCTGACCCACTGGATGTTCGGCGCCAGCCGCTTCCGCTACGACGACGGCAACCATCGCGAACTGTTCAGCACCAGCCTCGAACAGCGCCTGCTAACCCGCCCGCGCTGGCTGGTCGATGGCCTCGCCAGTGCCTACACCAGCCGGGGCAGCCGCGACGACGCACCGTACTTCAACCCGAAACGCGACCGCATGGTCGAGATCGGGCTGCGCATCGACCAGCAGCTGTGGCGGCACTACGAGCGCCACTTCCGGCACCGGTTGACGGTCTCGCTCGGCGACTACTGGCAGGATGGCTTCGGCAGCGCGCTGGTGCCGTCGGTGTCGTACATGCACGAATGGCAGCTGGGCCCGGGCCGCGTGTTCGAGTACGGCGTGCGCTGGTCGCGGCCAGTCTACGACGGCCACCGCGAGCGTCATCTCGGCTTCGAAGCCGCACTGCGCTGGGGAGACTGACATGGCCCGCATCCTGCGACTGATCGTGCTCCTGCTGCTCGCCAGCGCACCGCCGGCATTCGCGCAGCAGGCCCTGCATCTCGATGCGATCGACAACGGCCTGCTGATCCTCAGCTACCATGACATCCGCGACCAGGTTGCTGCAAAGGGCGATGCCGATACCTACGCGGTAAGCACGCAGAACTTCGCCGCCCACCTGGACTGGCTGGGGGCACACGGCTACCACCCGGTGTCGCTGTCGCAGGTGATCGACGCCTCCCAGGGGCGCGCCACGCTGCCGCCCAAGCCGGTGCTGCTGACCTTCGATGACGGCCTGCGCAGCGTTTACGACAAGGCTTTCCCGCTGCTGCAGGCCTACCACTACCCGGCGCTGGTGGCGGTGATCACCGACTACGTGGACATGGCACCGGGGCGCACCATCGACTATGGCTACCGCCCCTTCGGCCGCGACGACTTCATCACCTGGGCACAGCTGAAGCAGATGCACGACAGCGGCCTGATCGAGGTGGCCAGCCATACCGACGATCTGCATCACGGGGTGCTTGCCAATCCACAGGGCAACTCGACGCCGGCGGTGGTCACCCGCATCTACAGCCCGGCCACGCACAGCTACGAAAGCGAGCCACAGTACGAGCAGCGCCTGCGCGCCGATCTCGGCCGCAGCGTGCAACGCATCCAGCAGCACCTGGGCGTGCGCCCGCGCGCCATCGTCTGGCCCTATGCCGCCTACAACCAGTTGAGCAACGACATCGCCGAGCAGCTGGGCATGCCGGTGTCCTTCGATCTGGAAGGCCGCAGCACACCGGTGGCCAGCGACCTGCACGGGCTGGCGCGTTTCCTGGTAAGCGACAACCCGACCGTGGAGGGCCTGGCCTTCGAGCTGCGCCGCGATGTTGCACTCGATGGCATCCGTGCGCTGCAGGTCGACCTGGATGATGTGTATGACCCGGACCCGGCACAGCAGGCGCGCAACCTCGATGCACTTGTCGAGCGGGTCAAGCGCATCTCACCCACCCACGTCTATCTGCAGGCCTTCGCCGACCCGGACGGCAACAACACCGCCGACGCACTGTACTTTCCCAACCGGCACATGCCGATGCGCGCGGACCTGTTCAGCCGCGTTGCCTGGCAGCTGAAATCGCGCGCGGGGGTGAAGGTCTACGCATGGCTGCCGGTGCTCGGCTTCGAGCTGCCCGACCCCGCGCAGCGCAAGGCGCTGGCGATCCGCAACGGCGATGCCGATGGCATGTACCGGCTGGATTTCACCAACCCGCGAGCGCGCCAGATCATGCTCGACATCTACGAGGACCTGGCGGTCAACTCGTACTTCGAGGGCCTGCTGTTCCATGAGGATGGCTATCTGCGCGACACCGAGCTGCCCACGCTGGCGGCCGGCGATGGAGGCAGCGCACGCACGCAGGCATTGATCGACTTCACCCTGGCACTGCGCAACAGCGCGCAGCGCTGGCGACCGAAGCTGGCCACGGTGCGCAACCTGTACGCGGAGCCGGTACTGCGCCCGCAGAGCGAAGCCTGGTTCGCGCAACGCCTGGACCTGTTCAACAAGGCCTACGACCAGACCGCACTGATGGCGATGCCGTGGATGGAAGGCAGCAAGCGTCCGGAACGCTGGCTCGACCAGCTGCTGGCCGCGGTGCGTGCGCATGACCCACAGCTGCAGCACACCCTGTTCGAACTGCAGACCGTCGACTGGCGCAGCGGGCAACCGATTCCCGCCGAGCGCCTGCGCGCGCAGATCCGCCAGCTGCAGGCGCAGGGCGTGCACCACTTCGCCTGGTACCCGGACGACTTCATCGCCGACCAGCCCTCCACCCGCGATGCCCGCGCGGCCATGTCCGCCGGCAACTTCCCGTACCCGGAGAAGTGACATGGACATGCATCCGTTGCTGCAGGTCCTGTTCCAGTTCGCCTTCTACTACCCGATGGTGATGGCGTTCTTCTGGATGTCGGGCGGCCTGTATTACTACTTCCGGCGCGAACGCCATTCGCGTCCGCGCAACGACCCGCCGCTGATGGTCGATCCACCGTTCGCGAGCCTGCTGATTCCCTGTCACAACGAGTCCGCGAACCTCGACGACACGCTCGGCGCGGCGCTGGCGCAGCGCTACCCGGCCGACTACGAAGTGATCGCCATCGACGACGGCAGCAGCGACGACACCGGTGCGCGGCTGGACGTCCTGGCGGCAAAGCACCCACGGCTGCGCGTGCTGCATCTGGACCGCAACCTGGGCAAGGCCAATGCGCTGCGCATGGGTGCACTCGCCGCGCGTTCGGAGTACCTGGTGTGCATCGACGGCGACGCGATGCTGGAGGAGCACGCGCTGCACTGGATGATCTGGCACCTGGTAAGCGGCAACCGGGTCGGCGCGGTGACCGGCAATCCGCGCATCCGCAACCGCTCCACGCTGCTCGGGCGCCTGCAGGTGGCCGAGTTCTCCTCGATCATCGGCATGATCAAGCGCGCGCAGCGGGTGTACGGGCGCATATTCACCATCTCCGGCGTGATCGCCGGCTTCCGTCGTACCGCGCTGCACCAGGTCGGCTGGTGGTCGGACGACATGGTGACCGAAGACATCGACATCAGCTGGCGCCTGCAGCGGGCGCACTGGGACATCCGCTACGAACCCAACGCACTGTGCTTCATCCTGATGCCGGAAACGCTGAAGGGGCTGTGGAGGCAGCGGCTGCGCTGGGCCCAGGGTGGCGTGGAGGTGATGCTGCGCCACGCCCGCTCGCTGCTGCACTGGAAGGAGCGGCGCATGTGGGGCGTACTGCTGGAGTACGTGCTGAGCGTGATCTGGGCTTACACCATGTTGTTCATCGTGGTGCTATGGGCGCTGGGCAAGTTCATCGAACTGCCGCCCCAGCTGCATATCGCCAGCCTGCTGCCGGAATGGCATGGCGTGATCCTGGCCCTGGTCTGCCTGCTGCAGTTCGCCAGCAGCCTGATCATCGACCGTCGTTACGAAACACAGATTGGACGCAACTACTTCTGGGTCATCTGGTACCCGATGGCGTACTGGTTGATCAGCCTTTCCACCACCCTGGTGGCGTTGCCGAAAACCCTGCTGCGCCGTCGCAGCAAGCGCGCCACCTGGACCAGTCCCGATCGGGGGATCCGATGAACGCACAACGCCCGTCCAACCGCTTCGACTCGCGGATGATCCGCAAGCCGCATCGCCAACCACGCTTCCAGCGCACCGCCTGGGGCTTCGTCACCCTCGCGTTCTGGGGGTTCTACTTCTACCTGTGGGCACCGTTGGTGACCCTGGTGTCGTGGCTGATCGGTGGACAGTTGGCCTGGCGGCAGCTGTACGAACGACAGAACCAGTTCGACCCGTACGTGCTGGTGGCGCTGCCACTGATGCTGCTGTGCGCCAGCGTGCTGCTGATCGGCTGGGCCGAATACAACCGCGCGCGCTTCCGTGGCCGCGAACGGCGCCTGCCACGGCCATTGGCCAGCCTCAACGAAGTGGCCGCCGACCTGGGGGCCAGCACCGGCCTGGCCGAGCGCCTGCTCGGCTGCAAGGCCGCCACGCTGCACATGGACGAGCATGCGCGGCCGATCGGCATCCGCCGCGAGGTGGTGTAGCCCGACAACCCGGTGGGTGCCGACCCTGGTCGGCGCTTGCCTTGGTAGATGCCGACCTTGGTCGGCGCTTGGGCCTGGTGGGTGCCGACCTTGGTCGGCACCGGGGTCTACCGCGAAGAGCATCCATGCATGGCGTGGATCTACTTGCGCGTCTGCCCCTCACCGCGCACGACAAATCGCTCGACGGTGAGTGCCTCCAGGCCCATCGGGCCGTAGGCGTGCAGGCGCGTGGTGGAAATACCGATCTCGCTGCCCAGGCCCAACTGCCCACCATCGGAAAAGCGCGATGAGGCATTCACCATCACCACCGCCGAGCGCAGCGCGTTGACGAAGCGCTCGGCGTGGACCGCGTCTTCGGTCGCAATCACTTCGGTATGGTCGGAGGTATAGCGGCGGATGTGCGCGATGGCCGCATCGAGGTCATCCACCACCCGCACGGCCAGCACCAGATCCAGGAACTCGGCGGCGTAATCCGCATCGGTGGCTGCGTTGCTACCCGGCAGCAACGGCTGCGCAGCCGCGTCGGCGCGCAGCTCCACGCCGCGCTCGCCGAGCGCCTGTGCCACGCGCGGCAGGAACGCTTCGGCCACATCGCGGTGCACCAGCAGGGTCTCCAGCGAATTGCAGGCCGACGGACGACTGCACTTTCCGTCCACCAGCAGATCGATGGCTTTGCCGAGGTCGGCGCTGGCATCCACGAACAGGTGGCAGACACCCTTGTAGTGCTTGATCACCGGCACCCGCGCATGCTCGGCAACGAAGCGGATCAGGCCTTCGCCGCCGCGCGGAATCGCCAGATCGATCAGTTCATGCAGCTGCAGCAGTTCCAGCATTGCTTCGCGGCGCAGGTCGGTCAGCACGGTCACCGCCGCCGGTGGCACGCCATTGGCCTTGAGCGCGCCCGCCAACGCCTGGGCGATAGCTGTGTTGGAATGGATCGCTTCGGAGCCACCGCGCAGGATCACGCCATTGCCGGCCTTCAGGCACAGCGCAGCCGCTTCGGCGGTCACGTTCGGGCGCGCCTCATAGATCATTGCGATCACACCCAGCGGCACGCGTACCTTCTGCACGCGGATGCCGTTTGGACGCACATCGTCGCGGGTGATCTGGCCGACGGGATCGGGCAGCGCGGCGACCTCACGCACGGCTTCGGCCATCGCGAACAGGCGTGCCGGGTCCAGCGCCAGGCGGTCGAGCATGGCGCTGCCAACGCCCTTGTCGCGCGCGGCGGCGAGGTCACGTGCATTACCGGCAAGGATCAGCCCGGCATTCACTTCCAGCGCCTGTGCCATGGCCAGCAGCAGCGTGCGGCGGGCCGCACTGTCGAGGCCGGCAACGTTCTGGGCCGCGTCACGGCAGGCACGCGCCTGCGTTTCGATGTCGCTCATCGGGGAGTCCTTCAAACCGGTCATGGCAGCACCAGATCGTCGCGATGGACGACGCTGCCGCCGTAGTTGTAGCCCAGCACGGCCTCGATGTCGCGCGAATGGCGGCCGGCGATCCGGCGCACATCATCGGCCGCGTACTGGCTGACGCCGCGCGCGACGCAGACACGGCCCTGCGGCGCGTTCCAGCACACCTGCACCATGTCGCCACGGCGGAACACGCCCTCCGCGCCGGTGATGCCACCGGGCAGCAGCGAGGCGCCCTTCTCGCGCATGGCCTGCGCCGCGCCGGCATCGATCACGATCGCGCCCTCGACCAGCGGCGCGTGCCGCAGCCAGTGCTTGCGTGCGGCCTCGCGGCTGCGTGCGGCGTGGATACGGGTACCGAACAGGCGATCCTGCGCCAGCGCGCGCACCACGTCGCCACTGCGGCCATTGAACAGATAGGTTTCTATGCCGAGGCGACCGGCCTTCGCCGCCGCCTCCAGCTTGGTGCGCATGCCGCCGGTACCAGCGCGCGAGCCGGCGCCACCGGCCATCGCCAGCACCTCTTCACTCAGTTCCGGCACGTCGTGCAACGGCCGCGCGTCGGCCACGGTGCGCGGGTCGGCGCTGTACAGGCCGTCGATGTCAGTGGCGATGAACAGTGCATCGGCATCGACCAGCGCCGCCACGGTCGCGGCCAGGTTGTCGTTGTCGCCGAGCTTGAGCTCGTCCACCGACACGGTGTCGTTCTCGTTGACCACCGGCAACGCACCCAGCCGCAGCAGTTCGTTGAGGGTAGCGCGTGCGTTGAGGTAGCGGCGGCGGTTGCGCAGGTCGTCGTGGGTCAGCAGCACCTGCGCCACCGGGCGCTCGAAGAAGCGCTGCCAGAGCCCGATCAGCTGGGCCTGGCCGAGCGCGGCCAGCGCCTGCCGCGCCGCCATCGCCGCGCCGGGCTCATCGGCCCGCGGCAGGATCGCGCGCCCGGCAGCGACCGCGCCGGACGATACGATCACTACCTCACGCCCGGCCAGTACATTGGCCGAGACGAACTGTGCCAGGCCCAGCGCGTGGCGTGGCGACAGGCCGCCGCCATCGGCTGCCAGCAGGCTGCTGCCGACCTTCAGCACTGCACGCCGCCACGGTGGCAGCGCTTGTTCGGGGAACGGCGAGGCGACGTGGGCAGCGTGCTGGATCATCGGTCAGGCTCTCAGCGAGTGTTCCATTCGTGCACGGTCAGGTCGGAGGCCTGCATCGTCACCAGCGGATCGGTGGCGACGATGGCTTGTGCCTGCGCCAGGCTCTCGACATTGCACAGCACATAGGCGCCACCACTGCCGTCGGCGAAACCGCCGGTCAGCTGCAGCTTGCCCTGCGCCTGCAACGCATCGAGGAAGTCACGATGCGGCTGCACGGCGGCGGCATTGAAACCGGGCCGGCGCATGGCCAACACCAGGTAGACCGTGCCCGCCATCAGGACAGCGCCTGCCAGCGCGCGCGCAGCTCGTCCAGGCGCAGGTCGGCGGCCGACCCCGGCGACACGCGAGCGGCCAGGCTGCCTTCCGGCGTGCGCCCCTGCCCTGCGCTATCGGCACCGGCCGCAGCGGCCTTGTAGGCCTCGCGGAACGGCACGCCAGCCACGGCCGCTTCCACGGCAACGTCGGTGGCATACATGCCCGAGTCGATCGCTGCGCGCAGCCTGTCGTCACGCCACTCCAGATTGGCCAGCAGCGCCGGCAGCAGCTCCAGCGCGGCCAGGCCACGGCCGAAGCCGTGGAAAATGGCGCCCTTGGACGACTGCAGGTCGCGGTGGTAGCCCGACGGCAGCGACAGCAGCTGTTCGATCTCAGTGCGTGCGGCGGCGACGCTGGCATGGGTGGCGCGCATCAGCTCGATCACATCCGGGTTGCGCTTGTTGGGCATGATCGAGCTGCCGGTGGTGTACTGCGCCGGCAGCGCGACGAAGCCGAACTCGGCGCTGGTGAACAGCGACAGGTCCCAGGCAATGCGGCGCAGGTCCAGCGTGGCACCACCCAGTGCTTCCAGCGCGGCCAGCTCGAACTTGCCGCGCGACAGCTGCGCGTAGATCGGCGAAATCTGCATGCGCGCAAAGCCGAGCGCGGCGGTGGTGTGTTCGCGGTCCAGCGGCAGATTGACGCCATAACCGGCGGCGGTGCCCAGCGGGTTGGCATCGATCAGTGCATGGGTGTCACGGGCGCGGATGGCATTGTCGATGAAGGCCTCGGCCCAGCCGGCCCACCACATGCCCGCCGAGGACACCACGGCACGCTGGATGTGGGTGTAGCCGGGAATCGGCAGATCCTTCTCGGCCTGTGCGCGGTCCAGCGCGACCTTGGCCACCTCGGCGCTGAGCTGCGCCACGCGCTGCAGCTTCTCCTTAAGCCACAGGCGGGTGGCGACCAGGATCTGGTCGTTGCGGCTGCGGCCGGTGTGGATCTTGCGACCCGCATCACCAAGGCGTTCGGTCAGGCGCGCTTCGATCGCCGAGTGGCCATCCTCGTACTGCGTATCCAGCACGAAGCGGCCTTCGCGGAAGTCCTGCGCCAGGATCTCCAGTTCGCGCAGCAGGCCGGCCAGCTCGTCGGCGCTGAGGATGCCGATGTGCTGCAGGCCTTGTGCATGCGCGGCGCTGGCGGCGATGTCGTGCAGGAAGAATTCGCGATCAAGGATCACGTCGTCGCCGGCGAGGAAGGTCTGGATCTGGGCGTCGACGGCGACGCCGGGCTTCTGCCAAAGAAGGTCTGCCATGGGGGCTCCGGAATACGTGTTCAGTGCGGGATCGACGTCAGTTCGTCGATGCCCAGCGCGAGGTTGAGGTTCTGCATGGCCTGGGTGGCCGCGCCCTTGAGCAGGTTGTCCAGGGTCGCCACCACCACGACCCGCTTGCCGCCCGGGGCCAGGGTGAAGCCACCGACCTGGGCACCGTGGCGACCGGCAATGCGGCTGACCCACGGCGCGTCATCCACCACTTCGATCAGCGGTTCACCGGCATAGGCCTGCTGGAAGCGCTCGACGATCTGCTCACGGGTCTGCACCCGGTTCAGCCACAGATTGGCGGTCAGCGTGATGCCACGGAAATGCGGGGCGACGTGCGGCATGAACTCGACTGCCACGCCCAGCTGAACGGACACTTCGCGCTCGTGCACGTGGTTGGTCAGCGCATACGGCATCAGGTTGTCGGCCAGCAGTTCGACGTTGTTCTTATCCGACGGCGTGGTACCGGCACCGGAGTAGCCGGAGACACCGAAGCACTGCGGCGGGCCGGCCAGCAGGTCCAGCAGCGGATGCACCGCCAGCTGCATCGCGGTGGCATAGCAGCCCGGGTTGCTGATGTGCTTCTGGCCGTTGTAGCGGCCACGGGTCAGTTCCGGCAGGCCGTAGTACCAGCTGCTGTCGAAACGGTAGTCGGCCGAGAGGTCGACGATGACAGTGTCCGGTTTCGCGGTTTCAAGCGCGGCCACGAACGGTGCGGCCAGGCCATTGGGCAGGGCCAGGATCACCGCATCCACGCCCTTGGCGGCCATCGCGTCGGCGTCCAGGTTCTCGTACTGCAGGTCACCCTGGAATTCCGGATGGTGATCGGACAGGCGCTGCCCGGCGCGCTCACGCGAGGAGACGAAAGCCAGTTTCAGCCGCGGATGGGCGGCCACCAGCTTGATCAGCTCGGCACCGGTATGGCCGCGGGCACCGACGATACCCAGGGTGAAAGTCGAATCGTTCATGCGTGACTGTCCAGGCGGTACTGCAGGTGGCGCTTCACGCCCTGCCATTCCGCATCGATGATGGAGAAGATGACGGTGTCGCGCGGCGTGCCGTCGGCATGCCGCTTGTGGTTGCGCAGCACGCCGTCCTGCTTGGCGCCGAGGCGGGCGATGGCGGTGCGCGAAGTGAAGTTGAACCAGCTGGTTTCCAGCACCACGCTGATGCAGCCCATGGCCTCGAAGGCGTGCTGCAGCAGCAACAGCTTGGCTTCGGTGTTGGCGCCGGTGCGCTGCACGCGCGGCGCGTACCAGGTGTAGCCGAGACTGAGCTTGGGTACGCCGGCATCCATGTCGTAGAAGCGCGTGCTACCGATGATCTCACCCGCCGCATCGCGGATCACGAAGGGCAGCACCTTGCCTTCAGCCTGCGCCTGCAGCGCGGCCTGCACATAGTGCTCGACCCGCTGCGGTGACGGCACCTGGGTGTACCAGAGCTGGTCCAGGCCGCTGCCTTCAAGCGCATCGCGCAGGCCCGGCACGTGCTCCATCTGCAGCGGCTGCAGGGCTACGTGCTGGCCGCGCAGGGTGGGAACCGTGTTCCAGGCATCGAGGTTGCTCATCGCTCAGCCCTGCAGGCTCGGGGTGCGCTGCGCGCAATGATCGACATAGGTCTTGATCCGGTCGATGCCATCGGCACCGAACCAGAACACCTTCCACTGATCCTGCTTGTAGCAGCCATCGGACTCGGCGTAGTAGAAGTGGTTGATCGGGTTGCCATGGCGCGAGCGCCAGAACAGCTGCGGGGTTTCCTCCAGCATTACGTTCCAGACCGCACGACCGAGGCCTTCACCCTGCGCGTCGTCGAGCACGGCGAACTTGTCCAGGTACACGCCCTCTGCCTCGTCGGTGAGGATCACCGCGGTGCGGTAGTTCTCGCTGACATAGGCACGCAGCAGTTTGGTCTTCTGGAAATAGTCAGGCACCAGGATGCGGCCGAAACTGGATTCGATCAGGCCCTTCAGGCGCGGCAGATCCAGTTCGTCCCAGGCGGTGGCGCGCAATACTTTCTCGCCCTTGCGTACCAGCGTGCCCGAGCCCTTGTGGGTGAACAGTTCCTTGGCCAGGTCGGCGGGACGGGTGATCGACACCGACGATTCCAGCGGCAGGCGATCAAGCAGATCCTTGATCTGTTCGATCTTCACCTTCATGCCGCCGTGGATCCACGGCTGCGCGATCAGGTGGTCGTACTCGGTCGACAGGTTGATCGAATCGATCACATTGCCCTGCTCGTCCAGCAGGCCGCCGGTGCCGGTCAGGAAGATGATCTTGTACGGCTGCAGCTCCTGCACCAGTTCGTTGGCGGCAAAGTCGGCGTTGACGTTGAGGATCTGGCCGCCGGCGGTTTCACCCAGGCTGGTGATGACCGGGATCGAGCCGGCACGCAGGCTGGCCTCGATCGGTGCCAGGTTGACCTTCTTCACCTCGCCGACCAGGCCGTAGGTGTCCACGTCCAGGTACTCGGCCTCGAACACGCCACCGGTGATCGAGGTGGCGCGCGCGCCGTTCTGCTGCAGCGCCTCGACCAGGCGCAGGTTGGACTGCTGGAACACCCGGCGCACGATCGCCAGCGCTTCCGGCGAGGTCACGCGCAGGCCGTTCACGGTCTGCTTCTCGATGCCGGCGGCCGACAACTCGGCATCCAGCTGCGGGCCGGCGCCGTGCAGCACGATCGGGGTCAGCCCGACCTCCTGCAGGAACGACAGCGAGGAGGTCAGCGCGTCGAGGTCGTCGCGCAGCACCGCGCCGCCGACCTTGACCACGGCGAAGCGCTTGGCGTCCAGCTGCGAAAAGCGCTTGAGGTACTGGCTGATCTCCTTCGCGCTGGCCATGCTGGAAAGCAGGCGCACGATGGTCTGGCGGGTCTGGCGGTGGGGCTGGAGGGCAGGAGACATTTCGGTTTCGTCAAGAAGGGAAGAATCAGGCGCCGGCGGCGATGATGCGGTGCACGGCGTCGGTGTAGCGCTGCAGCTGCTCCAGCGTCACGAACTCGTCGGCGGTGTGGGCCTGGGCGATGTCACCCGGGCCGAACACCAGCGTGGTGTAGCCACCGGCCGAGAACAGCGAGGCCTCGGTCCAGAAGTCCACGGCATTGCCGATCGGCAGCTCCAGCGCATCGGCCACGTCGCGTGCCAGCAGGCGGCGGTTCTCGGCCTCGGCGATGTCACCGGCCGGCAGGCTGGGGCCACGGAAGGTTTCGGTGAACAGCGCCGCTTCCGGTTCGGCAAAACCGGCAAAGGTCACCAGCAACGCATCGATATCCATCGACGGCAGCGGACGGAAACCGAAGCGCACTTCGGCAGCGGGTGCGATCATGTTGGCCTTGATGCCACCTTCGACGCGGCCGATATTGAAGCGCAGGCCGGTCAGCCCGCCGAAGCGCGCCGACGCCAGCGATTCCACATGGTCCAGCGCGCGGTTGCCCCAGCGCATGGCCTGGTGCAGCGCGCTGGCGGCGGCATCCTGCTTGCCCGAGGCATGCCCCGCGCGGCCAGCGAACTGCATCAGCACCGAGCTGATGCCACGGTGCGCCAGCACCGCCTCGCTCATGGTCGGCTCGGCCACCAGCACCGCTTCATACGGCAGGCCACGGGCCAGGAACGCAGCGATGCAGCGCGGATCGTTGGCTTCTTCATCGCTGGAGAACAGGAAGGCCGCGTCACCGTCGCTGGCATTGGCTGCGGCCACCAGTGCGGCGGCCGCGCCTTTGATGTCACACACGCCCAGACCGACCACGCGGTCGTCCAGGCGGCGCATCACGTGCGGGTCGGCACTCCAGTGCGGCGAATCGGGCACGGTATCCAGGTGTACGTTGAACAGGTACTTCGGCGTCCCGCGCACGGCGTACAGGCTGACCGCACCGGCGCCATGGTCGATCACCTCGACGTTGAAGCCGGGCAGGTTCGCGCGCAGGTAATCGAAGATGCCACCGGTGGTGATCGCACGCGGCGGGTTGCGGGTGTCGAAGGACACCAGCGCCTGCAGGTGATCGAGCGTCTGTTCAAGCATGAATCAACAATCCTGTGGGATTCCGCCGGGCATGGCCCGGCGCTACCGAAATGCGTCTGGTGGAGAGCCCCCTTCTTGTTGAAGGGGGCGCGCCAACGGCGCAGGGTTGAGGTGGAATGCGTGGTCAACCGCTCAGCGGTTGACTTGCGCGTAAAGCGTCGAACTCATGCCGAACAGCTTGATGAAGCCCTCGGCCTCTTCCACGCCCCAGTCGGCCGACTGCGCGTAGGTGGCACCCTTGGTGTTGAGCAGGTGCGGCGACTTCACCGCCACTGCGTCGACGCGGCCACCACGCGTTTCCAGCACCACTTCACCGTTGACCTTGGCCTGCGAGGACTTCAGGAACGCTTCGATGTCGGTCTTCAGCGGGTCGTGGTAGAAGCCTTCGTACACCAGCTCCACCCACTTGCGTGCCACGTCCGGCTTGAAGCGGTTCTGCTGCTTGGTCAGCACCGCATCTTCCAGCGCGCGGTGCGCGGCCAGCAGCGAAACCAGGCCCGGGGCCTCGAACACGATGCGGCCCTTCAGGCCGATCACGGTATCGCCGGTGTAGACGCCGCGGCCAACGCCGTACGGGGCGAACAGCTTGTTGAGCTGGGCCAGGATCTGGTCACCCGGCAGCGCCTTGCCGTTCAGTTCAACGGCTTCGCCTTCGACGAACTTCAGTGTGACGGTCAGCGCCTGTTCCGGCCACTCGCTGCGCGGTGCGCACCAGCCACGGGCGCCCTCGCCCGGGGCTTCCCAACGGTCGATCTCGCCGCCGGACATGGTCAGGCCCAGCAGGTTCTCGTTGATGGTGTAGGCCTGCTGCTTGGCGCGCACGCCGAAGCCACGCTCTTCCAGGTACTTCTGCTCGTAGGCGCGGGTCTGGGTGTGTTCCTTCTGGATCTCGCGGATCGGCGCGATGATCTGGTAGTCGCCCAGGGCCTTCACGGCCAGGTCGAAGCGGACCTGGTCGTTGCCCATGCCGGTGCAGCCGTGGGCGATGATGTTGGTGCCCAGTTCGGCGGCACGCTTCAGCGCGGCATCGACGATCAGGTAGCGGTCCGAGACCAGCAGCGGGTACTGGCCCTGGTAGCCTTCACCGGCCCACACGAACGGCTTGACGAAGCCTTCCCAGATGGCCGGGCCACCGTTGACGGTAACGTGGCTGGCCACGCCCAGCTCGGCGGCGCGCTTTTCGATGAAATCGCGCTCTTCATCATCCACGCCGCCGGTGTCGGCGAACACGGTGTGCACGTTGTAGCCGCGCTCCTGCAGGTACGGCACGCAGAAGCTGGTATCCAGGCCGCCGGAGAAGGCGAGAACGACGTCTTTGCTCATGGGGGTAATGTCCAATCAGGTTGTGTAGAGTCGAGCCATGCTCGACTGATGCTTGATCAAAAAAACAATCAGCGCCCGGCAACCGCGGCCATGATCGCCTTCTGCACGTGCAGGCGGTTCTCGGCTTCGTTGATGGCGATGCACTGCGGCGAATCCATCACCGCATCGGTGGCCTTGACGTTGCGGCGCAGCGGCAGGCAGTGGCTGAACACACCGTTGTTGGTCAGCGCCATCTTCCGCTCGTCCACGATGAAGTGCTTGAACTGGTCGCGGATCGGCTTTTCCGGCTCCCAGTTGCCGAAGAACGGCAGCGCGCCCCAGCTCTTGGCATAGACCACGTCGGCGCCGGCGTAGGCGCTGTCGATGTCATGGCTGATCTTCAGCGAACCGCCGCTCTCGGCCACGTTCTGCTCGGCCCAGCCCATGTAGCGGTCGTCGAGGATGTAGTCGGCGGTCGGGCACAGCAGGGTCACGTCCATGCCCATGCGGGTGGCGATGGTCAGCGCCGAGTTGGCCACGGCGGTGTTCAGCGGCTTGGGGTGGTAGGTCCAGGTCAGCACGTACTTCTTGCCACGCAGGTCCTGGGTGCCGAAGTGCTCCTGCAGGGCCATGATGTGGGCCAGCTCCTGGCACGGATGGGTGATGGTCTCCATGTTGATGACCGGCACCGGCGAATACTTGGCGAAGCTGTTGAGGACGATGTCCTGGCGGTCGTAGGCCCAGTCGATGAACTTGGGGAACGCGCGCACGGCGATGATGTCGCAGTAACGGCCCAGCACCTTGGCCACTTCAGCGATGTGCTCTTCGGTATCGCCATCCATCACCGTGCCGAGGTTGAACTCGATCGGCCACGCATCCTTGCCCGGCTGCAGCACCACCGCGTGGGCGCCGAGCTGGAACGCGCCCAGTTCGAAGCTGGTGCGGGTGCGCATGGACGGGTTGAAGAACACCAGCGCGATCGACTTGCCCTTGAGCTGGTCGCCGAGCTTGTTGCGCTTGAACAGCGCGGCCTGGGTCAGCAGCGCGTCGAGATCGCTGCGGCTCCAGTCCTGGGTGTTCAGGAAGTGCTTGGGGGACATCATCTTTCCTTGCGTGGCGGCGCCGGGTTCGACGCGGTGGAAGGGAAAACAGGAAGCAAAGGTGGAACGAAAAGGTTGCAGTTGCAGCTTTCAGAACGCAGAAACGAAAAAACCCAGCCGGGCGGCTGGGTTTTTTTCGGACGAACAGCAAAAAGCTCCGGTTACCCAGCGAGAATGTGGGGTTCCGGTCGACGCGCACGCGAGGTCATGCCCGACGCCTGTCGGGCTGCGCTGCTGTCGTGCTGGAAGTCGGTGAGCTTCATGGTCAACCATCTTTGCATGCGGCCGGGGCCGACGCAAGGGGCCGGGGTCGCAGAATCAGGGATTGCCCGTGGCGCCCTGCTCGGGGCCGACCCAAGGGGTGATCGACACCCGGATCTTGAGCCGGTTGCCGGGGTCTTCCGGCAGCCGTGAGCGGTACTTGGTGCCCTTGTAGACGTAATCCACGTCGTAGGCGATGGGCCTGCGGAATTCACGCCCCACCGGCACGATACGGCAGTCACGGGTCAGCATCGGGCCATTGTTGGCCGGTGCCGGCGCCGGGGCGGGTGACTCGGCGGCGGTGTCCTCGGAGACCTCTTCATCGCTGCGCTTGAACATCGAGCGCACCGAGTCCCAGAAGCGGCTGATCCGGCCCTTGTCCTCAACCGGCTCCTCACCGGTGACATTGACCGGCGCCAGGGTCCGGGTCGAGACCGGCTCGCAGTGTTCTTCGGTGCGGGTCGCGCGCAGGGTCTGGAACACGGGCTCGACGTTCAGCACCTGCGCGTAGTCGAACTTCACGTTCTCCACGATCACCACCCGGTTGCGGGGCTCGGCCTCCTGCGCCTGGGCCACGGCGGCCAGCGCCGACAGGCAGGCCAGGGTCAGCAACGCGGTGGATTTCATTGGCGAAGGGAGCAAGGACACGGCAATAGTGTAGGCAGTGGCGAGCGCAAGGGGCTGAACATTACCCGTCCACGCTGCTCCTGCCCACCCCACCTTGGACGGACCCGGCGTCCACCGGTGGCAGGCGGTGCCCCCAAAGGGGGCCGACACGTTCTAAAATCACAGGCTTGTCCCCCAGCCACAGCCCCATGACCCTGCGCCTGCACAACAACCTGACTCGCCAGCTCGAACCGTTCACCCCGCTCGACCCGGCCTGTCCGACCCTGTATGTGTGCGGCCCCACGGTCTACAACTACGTGCACATCGGCAACGCCCGTGGCCCGGTGGTGTTCGGCGTGCTGGCCGACCTGCTGCGGCGCCGTTTCGGTGGCCTGCGCTACGCGCGCAACATCACCGACGTGGACGACAAGATCAACACCGCCGCGCGTGAGCAGGGGGTGCCGATCAGCACCATCACCGACAGGTTCGCCGCCGCCTACCGTGAAGACATGGCCGCGCTGGGCGTGGTGCCGCCGGATATCGAGCCGGAGGTGACCGCGCACATTCCGCAGATCATCACCATGATCGAGCAGCTGATCGCCAATGGTCATGCCTACGCCGCCGAAGGCCACGTGCTGTTCGCGGTGGCCAGCTTCGAAGGCTACGGCAAGCTCTCGCGCCGCGACCCGGACGAAATGCTGGCCGGCGCCCGCGTCGACGTGGCCCCGTACAAGCGCGATCCGGGTGATTTCGTGCTGTGGAAGCCGTCCAGCGACGACCTGCCCGGCTGGGCGTCGCCCTGGGGTCGTGGCCGTCCGGGCTGGCATATCGAATGCTCGGCAATGGCCGCCGCTCATCTGGGCGAGACCATCGACATCCATGCCGGTGGCGTCGACCTGCAGTTCCCGCACCACGAAAACGAGCTTGCGCAGAGCGAATGCGCCCACGGCGGCAAGATCTTCGCTCGTTTCTGGCTGCACAACGGCATGCTCAACTTCGGCGGCGCCAAGATGAGCAAGTCGCTGGGCAACATCGAGCGCGTGCACGACCTGGTGCGCCAGCATCCGCCGGAAGCGCTGCGCCTGGCCCTGCTGTCGGCCCACTACCGGCAGCCGCTGGACTGGTCCGATGGCCTGATCGAGCAGTCGGTGCGCACCTTGGATCGCCTGTACGGCACCCTGCGCGAACTGGCGTCTGTCGAGGCGGTCGTGGTGATCCCGGCCACGGTCGAGGCGACCCTGGATGACGACCTGAACACCCCGCAGGCGCTGGCCGAAGTGGCCCGCATCGCTGCCGACGCACGCCGAGCCACCGACCCGGCCGAACAGGCGCGCCTGAAGGGCGAGCTGCTCGGTGCCGGCCTGGCCCTGGGCCTGCTGCAGGCCGACCCGGCACAGTGGTTCGGCACCGCCGCTGGCGATGACGGCGACGATGCCCGCATCCAGGGCCTGATCGACGAGCGTGCCGCTGCCAAGAAGGCGCGCGACTTCGCCCGTTCCGATGCCATCCGCGACCAGCTGGCCGCCGAAGGCATCGTGCTGGAAGACACCCCGCAGGGCGTGCGCTGGTCGCGCAAGCGCGGCTGACCTGCCCTGCCCCGTGGCCGGTACGCCGGCCACGCCCCACCGTAGAGACTGTTGTGACCGACTCCCCGTTCCCGCTTGAACCCACCGCTGCCGAGGCCCAGGCCGCCATCGCCGAGGAATTCGGCTTCTTCGGCGACTGGTCCGAGCGCTACCAGTACCTGATCGACCTCGGCCGCAAGCTGCCCGCCTTCCCGGACGAATGGAAGACCGAAGAGCACCGCCTGCTCGGCTGCCAGTCCATGGTCTGGATCGTGCCGGAAGGCAACGCACAGTCGCTGCGCTTCCACGCCATCAGTGATTCGGCCATCGTCTCCGGCCTGATCTTCCTGGCCCTGCGCGTGTACTCGGGGCGCTCGGCGCAGGAGATCCTGGATACCGAGCCCAGCTACATCCAGGACATCGGCCTGGCCCGACACCTCTCCCCCACCCGCAGCAACGGCGTGGCGGCGATGCTGGCCTTCATCCGCGAGACCGCGCAGGCCCAGCTGCAGCGCGACCCGTCGTGAGCGAGCCTGCCACAGCCGAAGACACCGCGCTGGGCCTGCTGTCCCGGCCCGGTTTCGCCAAGCTGCTGGCCTACCGCATCTTCGCGATGCTGTCCTACCAGGTGGTCGCGGTCACCGTCGGCTGGCACATCTACGAAGTCACCCGCAATCCGTTCTCGCTGGGCCTGGTCGGCCTGGCCGAGGTGCTGCCGTTCTTCTGCGTGGCGCCGTTCGCCGGCTATCTGGTCGACCACCTGCCACGACGCCGGCTGGGCATGGTGGCCTGTTCCGGGTTGATCGCCACGGCGCTGGTGCTGACCGGCGTCGCCACGGGCTGGCTGCCGTTTGAAGGGGTATGGCCGATCTATGCGGCCATCGCCCTGACCGGCATGGTCCGTGCGTTCCTGTCGCCGATCTACAACGCACTGTTCGCCCGCGTGCTGGCCCGCGACCAGTTCGCGCGTGGCGCCGGACTCGGCGCGGTGGTGTTCCAGGCCGGCATGGTGGCTGGTCCGGCGCTGGGCGGCGTGCTGGTCGGCTTCGGCGGCAAGGGCCTGTCCTATGCCGTGGCGACTGCCTTCGCACTGGTGGCGATGGCCTGCCTGGCCATGCTGAAAGTGGAAGAGCCAGTGCACACCGGTCCGGCCGCGCCGATCTTCAAGAGCATCGCCGAAGGCGCGCGCTTCGTGGTCGGCAACCGGATCATGGTCGGCGCGATGGCGCTGGACATGTTCTCGGTGCTGCTGGGCGGCGTGGTGGCGATGCTGCCGGCCTTCCTGCACGAAATCCTGCACCACGGCCCGGAAGGCCTGGGCATCCTGCGCGCGATGCCGGCGCTGGGTTCGGTGTGCGTGGGCCTGTGGCTGGCCCGCCACCCGCTGCATCGCAATGCAGGCCGCGTGCTGCTGTTCGCGGTGGCCGGCTTCGGCCTGTGCGTGATCAGCTTCGGACTGTCGCAGCACTTCTGGCTGTCGGCGCTGATCCTGCTGTTCTACGGCGCCTTCGATGGCGTCTCGGTGGTGATCCGCTCGACCATCCTGCAGTTGGCCACGCCGGAAGAAATGCGCGGTCGCGTATCGTCGATCAACGGCATCTTCATCAGTTCGTCCAACGAGCTGGGCGCGTTCTATGCCGGCACGATGGCGAAGCTGCTCGGCCTGGTGCCGGCAGTGGTGCTGGGTGGGTTCGCGGTGCTGAGCGTGGCCGGGATCACGGCGTGGAAGAACCCGACATTGCGGAAACTGAATCTTCGCGACCTGCAGTGACGCTGCGAACAGCGGATTCGGCGGCGCCGGGCGTTTGGCTGGGGCCGTTGCTCTCCCTCGATGATTGGGCTTGTCACTTTCTTTTCGCGAAAAGAAAGTAACCAAAGAAACGCTCCGCCATCCGCGAGCCGGTGCTGCGCACCGGTGCCCTGCGCTCCTCGGCGAATCAGGGGACGGCGCGGAACTCGCTTCGCTCGGACACCCGCGCCTCTTCGCCCCTGGTTCCCCTGCGGTGCTCGGCTCGCTACAAGGCGGACCCAACAGCCGCGAGCGCACGCATGACCGCTCCTGGTAGAGCCAAGCCATGCTTGGCTGCTTTTACTTTTACTTTTGCTTTTGCTCTTCCTTGCCCTCCGGCTTCGGCCTGAGCCGAGCGTGGACTCGACTCTACATCGGACCCACCCGCAGGCTCCCTCCGATACCCGGAAGGCGCCGTTCTACCCAGCCAACCACCCCCAACAAAAAACCCGGCCGAAGCCGGGTTTTCTGCATGACCAGACAACAATCAGGAATCAGTCGCCCTGCTGCTTCTGCAGGTGCTCCCAACGCTCCTGGGCGTCGATGGTGCGTTCGGCGGTGAGGCGCGCTTCCAGGCGCTCCAGGCCGATTTCTTCGCCGGTGTCGACGCAGTAACCGTAGTCGCCCGCTTCCAGGCGCTTCAGGGTGCTGTCGATCTTGCCGATCAGCTTGCGGTAGCGGTCGCGGGTACGCAGTTCCAGCGAGTTCTCGGTCTCGCGGGTCGCGCGCTCGGCTTCGTCGCCGATGTCACGCACTTCCTCACGAAGATTCTCGATGGTCTGCTTGGACTCTTCCACCAGGTCCGCGCGCCAGTTCTGCAGACGCTGACGGAAGTACTCCTGCTGCAGCGGGCTCATGTATTCCTCTTCCGAGGACGGCTTGTAGCCAGCCGGCAGGATCGGGCGGCCGGTGGCCTCGTCGGTCTTGTACTCGACCACCTTGTACTTGCTGCGCGGGGCCGGTGCAGCCGAGCGGGCGGCGACGGCCACGGCAACCTTGCCGACAGGGCGCGACACGGTCTTCGGGGCGGAATCGGATTTCACGGCGGTTTTGGCAGGCGATTTCGAAACGGGCACGGGATTCTTGGATTGCGGGGCCTTCGAAGCGGCAGAAGCGGCGGCCGGGGCCGGCTTGGAAGCCGGTTGGGCTGCTGCCACTGCCACGGTCTTGGCCGGGACAGGCTTGGCCGGAGCCGGCTTGGCAGCAGGCTTCGGTGCGGACTTCACTACTGGGGCCGGGGCCGGCTTGACGACCGGCGCGGCAACATTCTTGGCAACCTTCTTTACAGCGGCAGGCGTGGCAACCGGTTTAGCTGCAGCGACCTTCTTTGCCGCAGGCTTGGCGACCGGCTTGACCGCAGCCTTCTTCACCACCGCCTTCGGCGCCGGCTTGGCTGCTGCCTTCTTCGCCACCGGCTTGGCGGCGGCCTTCTTCACCGGCGCGGCCTTGCTGGCGGCCTTCTTCACCACCGGCGCCTTCTTGCTGGCAGCGGCAGGCTTGGCCTTGGCGGGCGCAGCAGCCTTCTTCGCCACCGGCTTGGTTGCCTTGACCGGCGTTTTCTTTGCGGTGGCCTTCCTGGCCGCCGGTTGCGAGGACGCTGCCTTGGTCGCCGGCTTGCTGGCCGGTTTCTTGGCAACGGGCTTTGCCGCCAACTTCTTCACAACAGGCTTGGCGGTTTTCTTGGCGGCCGTTGCGGCCTTCTTTGCAGTTTTTTTAGCAGCCACGAAACGCTCTTCCTTGGATTCCCCGGGGCCCGGGAAAGCGGGCCTTTATAGCCTACCCGACCCGCAGCAGCAACCTCGACCCCCTGCTCCATTCAGTCCTGGAGTCAAGGCGCCCTTGGAGGCAGTCCGACGAACACGGACCGCCTTGCGCGGTACGGAACCTGGCCAGCACCCGAAGGTGCTGGTACCGGTCGCAGGCCATCGGCGACATGCGACCAACGGCCCATCCTGCACAAATGCGGCCTTCATGCCAACTGGCATAAGATGACTGGGTGATCTCGCGCCTGCTCATTGCCCTGCTGCGCTTCTACAAGCGCTTCATCAGCCCCCTGCTGGGGCCGCGTTGCCGTTTCGTGCCGAGCTGTTCTGAATACGCGATGGACGCCATCTCCCGACACGGTCCGCTGCGCGGCAGCTGGCTGGCTGCGCGCCGGCTGGGCCGCTGCCATCCGTTCCATCCCGGCGGCTTCGACCCGGTGCCCGAATCCACCCACGCCCCCTCTTGCCGTTGCACAGGAAAACACTGACATGTCCTCCACCCTCATCACCAACGCCCGGATGGTCAACGAAGGCCGCACCTTCGACGGCGACCTGCGCATCGAGAACGGCCGCATCGCGCAGATCGGCAGTGGGCTGGCGCCGCGCGATGGCGAGCAGGTGGTGGACGCGGCCGGACGCTGGCTGCTGCCTGGCATGATCGATGACCAGGTGCACTTCCGCGAACCGGGCCTGACCCACAAGGGCGACATCGCCAGCGAATCGGCGGCGGCCGTGGCCGGTGGCCTGACCAGCTTCATGGACATGCCCAACACCAACCCGCCGACCCTGGATTCGACCATCCTCGAAGCCAAGTACGAACTGGCGCGCGGCCGCGCCTGGGCCAACTACGGCTTCTACCACGGCGCCAGCAATGACAACCTGGACGCGATCCGTGCGCTGGACCCGAAGAAGGCCCCGGGCGTAAAGGTGTTCATGGGCGCCTCCACCGGCAACATGCTGGTGGACAACCCGGAAACGCTGGATGCGATCTTCCGCGAATGCCCGACCCCGATCATCACGCACTGCGAAGACACGCCGATGATCGATGCCAACCTGAAGGCCTTCCAGGAAAAATACGGCGACGCGCTGACCCCGGACATGCATCCGGACATCCGTTCGCGCGAGGCCTGCATCAAGTCGACCCGCCTGGCGATGTCGCTGGCGCGCAAGCACGGCACCCGCCTGCATGTGCTGCACATCTCCACCGCCGACGAACTGGCGCTGTTCGAGAAGGGCCCGCTGATCCGCGCCGACGGCAGCCGCAAGCAGATCACCGCTGAAACCTGCGTGCACTTCCTGCACTTCGCGCGCCCGGATTACGCGACCAAGGGCAACCTGATCAAGTGCAACCCGGCGATCAAGGAAGTGTCCGACCGCGAGGCGATCACCGCTGCGCTGGCCGACGACGTGCTGGACGTGCTGGCCACCGACCATGCGCCGCACACCTGGGAAGAAAAGCAGAAGCCCTACGCGCAGGCGCCGTCGGGCCTGCCGCTGGTGCAGTACGCACTGGTGGCCGCGCTGGAGCGCGTGCACGAAGGCAAGCTGACCCGCGAGCAGGTGGTGCAGAAGTTCGCACACGCACCGGCACAACTGTTCGACGTGGAAGAGCGCGGCTTCCTGCGCGAAGGCTACTTCGCCGACCTGGTGCTGGTCGAAGACGTGCCGTTCACGGTCAAGCGCGAGGACGTGCTGTCCAAGTGCGGCTGGTCGCCGTTTGAAGGCACCACCTTCCGTTCGCGCGTGGCCTCCACCTGGGTCAACGGCCAGCTGGTGTGGGACGGCAGCAAGCTGGTGGGCAAGCCCGTCGGCCAGCGCATGACCTACGACCGCTGATGCGTTCGGCACTGATGATCGGGGCGCTGCTGCTGGCCGCGCCCCTGCTCACCGCACCCCAGGCGCAGGCGCAGGATGGCATCGGCAGCCTGATCGACAGCCGCGTGGTGTTTCCGGCCAGCGCGTCGCAGGGCGCGCTGGTGATCGGCAAGGTACCCGCCGGCAGCCGCGTACAGTACGCCGGCCGCCAGCTGCGGGTGAGCGGCTATGGCAGCGTGGTGTTCGGCATCGGCCGCGACGAGAAGGGCCCGCTGCGCGTACAGGTGCAACGCCCCGATGGTGGCAGCGAGACCGCGACCATTGCGGTGACGCCGCGCGACTGGCCGACCGAGCGGGTCAACGGCGTGCCACCGAAGACGGTCAATCCGCCGCCGGCCATTGCCGAACGGATCAAGCGCGAACAGGCGCAGGTGACCGCGGCACGTGCCCGCGATGACGACCGTACCGATTTCACCCAGACCTTCATCTGGCCGGTGCAGGGCCGTATCAGCGGCCGCTTCGGCAACGCGCGCGTGTACAACGGCCAGCCTGGCGCCGGTCATTCCGGCATGGACATCGCGGTGCCGACCGGCACCCCGGTGAAGGCACCGGCCGCCGGCATCGTCACCTTCGCCGGCCCGGACCTGTACCTGACCGGCGGCACGCTGCTGCTCGACCACGGCTTCGGGGTCAGCTCCAACTTCCTGCACCTGTCGCGCATCGACGTAAAGGTCGGCGACCGGGTGGAACAGGGCCAGGTGATCGCTGCGGTCGGTGCCACCGGTCGCGCCACTGGGCCACACCTGCACTGGGGCATGAACTGGTTCGATACCCGTATCGACCCGCTGCTGGTGCTGGAACGTAAGTAACGCGCGCAATGCGCTGTAGTAGGTGCCGACCTTGGTCGGCACAACCTCATGGAGCGTGCGGACCAAGGTCCTCACCCTCCAGAAGCAGTCAGCAGGGCCGATCGATCAACCGCGGGCAGCCCACCACACGCGCAGCAGGGTGCGCACGGGAGTAGCTTCAATCGGCTTGCCTGCGGCCTGCGCCGCCACGCGGGCGCGCGCCAGACTGGACCACACACGGCGCGGGCGCGGGCCTGGCACGCGGGTGCCCCACCCCTTCAACAGATGCTGCGCCCAGCGCTGCGCGGCGCTGCTGGCATCACCGTCCAGCAGGCTGCGCGGCACACCGGCCACGCCGGCATCCTGCAGGCGCTGGGCCAGGGTCTGCAGCTGCACCGCACGACCGGCGCCGGTGCGCGGCTTGTCGTTGAACAGCGCCGCTTCCACCGCGGCAACCGCGTCGGCGTAGTTGGCCAGCGCGCGCTCGGCACTGGCCGCATCCAGTGCGACGGTGCGCGCTTCAACCAGATCCGGCAGCGCTTCGGCCAGCTGCGCCCACGGCGCACGCACCGGTTCCAGCAAACGACCCAACGGGTGGCGCGAACGATGCGCAGCCCAGCTGCGCAGCTCCTCGCCCCACCACGCCAGCTTGGCGTCGGCCGGCAACGGATCGCCGCCGGTGTTGAGCATGTCGTCGAATTCCTGCAGCAGCGCGAACCACGCCACCGCAAGCTCGCGTTGCGATTCGGCCACGAACGGGGCGGCCACCGACCATTCCGGCCAACGGCTGCGCCACTTGTCGAGGAAACTGTCCAGCGCGGTACTGCTCACTACGTCATTCCTTACGGCTGGGCCGGGGCTGCCGGCCGGGTCGGCCAGAGACTGGCCAGTTGCAGAAGTCCGGCGTTCTCGACCAGCACGTCGGCCTGCCAGGCCAGCGGGTCGTCGCTGTGCAGGCGATAGCCCCACAGTGCCGCCACCGACGGCATGGCCGCGGCACGCGCGGCGATGATGTCGCGCTCGTCGTCGCCCACGTACACGCAGTCTTCGGCGGCAACGGCGATCGCCTGCGCCGCGTGCAGCAGCGGCAGCGGATGCGGCTTGCGCTCGGCCAGGCTGTCACCACCCACCAGCACCGCACAGCGCTGCTGCCAGCCGTGCTGCGGCAGGATCAGGCGCGCCAGGTACTCGGGCTTGTTGGTGACGATGCCCCACACCGTACCGGCGGCATCCAGTGCAGCAAGCATGCCGGCCACGCCATCGAACAGCACCGCATGCTGGCCGATCAACGCCTCGTAGCGCTGCAGGAACTCCGGAATCAGCGCATCACGCGCCGCCGTGTCCAGTTCGGGGAAGGCTGCCGAGACCATCGCGCGCGAGCCCTTGGACACCACCGGGCGCAGCAGTGCCGGATCGATCGGCGCACGGCCACGCTCGGCCAGCATCGCATCGCAGGTGGCAACGAAGTCCGGCGCGCTGTCCAGCAGGGTGCCGTCCAGATCGAACAGCACCGCGCGCGGGAAGCGGGCAGAGGTCATGCCGGCTTGACCGCGTAGGCCAGGTAGTTGATGTCGGTGTGGCTGCTCAGGCGGGCGTGGTTGCGCCACGGCTCGTAGGCCATGCCACTGACATCGACCAGCTGCAGGTCGGCTTCGCGCAGCCAGCGTGCCAGCTCGGCCGGCTTGATGAATTCCTGGTAGTGATGCGTGCCCTTGGGCAGCAATCGCGCCACGTACTCGGCACCGACAATCGCCACCGCGAATGCGGCAGCGGTGCGGTTGATGGTCGACAGGAACAGGTGGCCGCCCGGCTTCAGCAGGCGCTTGCAGGCCTCGATGATCGCGCCCGGATCGGGCACGTGCTCGAGCATTTCCATGCAGGTGACCACATCGAAACTGCCCGGCTGCTCGGCAGCCAGGTCCTCGGCGGCCTGGACGCGGTAGTCGAGCTTGGCGCCGCTTTCCAGCGCATGCAGCCGCGCGACCTTGACCAGTTCCGGGGCCAGGTCGATGGCGGTGACGTCGGCGCCGGCCTGGGCCAGCGCTTCGCTCAACAGGCCGCCACCGCAACCGATGTCGAGCACGCGTGCGCCGCGCAGCGGCACGCGATCGGCCACGTACTTCAGGCGCACCGGATTCAGCGCATGCAACGGCTTCTGCGGGCCGTCAGCGTCCCACCAGCGGTTGGCCAGCGCGGCGAACTTGTCCAGCTCGGCCTGATCGAAATTGGAAGAAGCGTGGGGGGCAGTCATGAGGGGTCCTTGCGGCGCCAGGGATCAGGCGCGGATATGACGGATGCGCTCGCGCCACTGGCGCGCGTTGGCGATGATGCCCGGCAGGTCCATGCCGACCAGCTCGCGCTGCACCAGCTTCGGCTTGCCGGCGATCCAGACGTCGCTGACCTGCTGGCGGCCGGTGGCGTACACCAGCTGCGACAGCACGTTGTGCAGCGGCTGGGTTTCCAGCGCCGAGAGGTCAACGCAGACCAGGTCGGCCTGCTTGCCGACTTCGATCGAGCCGATGCGCTCGCCGAAGCCCAGCGCGCGGGCACCGCCCAGGGTGGAGGCGCGCAGCGTGGTGGCTGCATCCAGCGCGGTGGCGTCGTCGGCCACGGCCTTGGCCAGGATCGCCGCAGTGCGGTTCTCGCTGAACATGTCCAGGTCATTGTTGCTGGCGCAGCCGTCGGTGCCTATCGCCAGGTTCACGCCAGCACGCTGCAGGGCGCAGGCCGGGCAGAAACCGGAGGCCAGCTTCAGGTTCGATTCCGGGCAATGCACCACGCTGACACCACGCTCGGCGCACAGGTGGATTTCCGCATCGGTCAGCTGGGTCATGTGCACCGCGATCAGGCGGTCGTTGACCAGACCGAGCCGATCCAGCCGCGCCAGCGGGCGCTGGCCGTGCAGCTTGATCGAATCGGTGATTTCCTGCGCGGTCTCGTGGGTGTGCAGGTGCACCTGCATGTCGAGCTGGTCGGACAGCATCCGCACCCGCTCGAAGTTGGCATCGTTGACGGTGTACGGCGCATGCGGCGCGAACGCGGTGCCGATCAGCGGATCGGTGCGCCACTGGTCATGCAGTTCACCGGCCTTGGCGAAGTACTCGTCGTCGGTCTTGGCCCAGGCGGTGGGGAAATCGATGATGACCGCGCCGACCAGCGCGCGGAAACCGTGCTTCTTGTAGACCGCGGCCTGCACGTCGCCGAAGAAGTAGTTCTCGTTGGCGCAGGTGGTGCCGCCGCGCAGCATCTCGGCGATGGCCAGGGTGGTGCCGTCGGCAACGAATTCGGGGCCGATCACCGCCGCTTCCACCGGCCAGATGTGCTGCTGCAGCCAGGTCATCAGCGGCAGGTCGTCGGCGACGCCGCGCAGCAGGGTCATCGGGTTGTGCGTGTGCGCGTTGACCAGGCCCGGCATCAGCGCGGCCTCGGGGCGGCTGACCACCTGGGTGGCGCGGAACCGTGCGCGCGCCTCGGCACGCGGCAGGATCGCGATGATCTCGCTGCCACGCACGGCCACGGCATGGTCTTCCAGCACCACCGCATGCGGCTCGATCGGAACGACGTAACCGGCTTCGATGAGCAGGTCGCAGGCTTCGGGGAGGTGCGGGCTATCGCTCATGCGGGCTCACTGGCTGGGGGGGCGGCGAGATACTTCTGGGGGACACGCCCCTGAATCAGGGGCTGCCGCGAAGCGGCGGGGTCTGGAGACTCGTGAAGCGGGGCCCATGATCTGCCGAAGCAGATCATGGGAGCGCCAGCGCGAATGCGATGGCGCTTACCCGAGCATGGCTCGGCTCTACAGTAAGGTCGGCCTACGGCCGGGACCTTACTTGACGCGTGCGGAGTATTCGCCCGAACGGGTATCGACGCGGATCACTTCGTCCTGGTTGACGAACAGCGGCACGCGGACCACGGCGCCGGTTTCCAGGGTGGCCGGCTTGCCGCCGCCGCCCGAGGTGTCGCCACGGACGCCCGGATCGGTTTCGGTGATCTTCAGTTCGACGAAGTTCGGCGGCTGCACGAAGATCGGCTCACCGTTCCACAGGGTGACCACGCAGGACTCTTCGCCCTTCAGCCACTTCTCGGCGCCGCCCATGCCGGCCTTGGTGGCCTGGACCTGCTCGAAGGACTCCGGGTCCATGAAGTGCCAGTACTCGCCGTCGCTGTACATGAAGTTCATGTCGGTATCGACGACGTCGGCTGCATCCAGCGAGTCGGTCGACTTCATGGTGACTTCCTGGGTACGGCCGTCCTTGATCAGGCGGTACTTCACGCGGGTGAAGGCCTGGCCCTTGCCCGGCTTGACGTATTCGGTGTCGATGATGACGGCCGGTTGGTTGTTGACCAGGATCTTCATCCCGTTCTTGACGTCGTTCATGCCGTAGCTGGCCATGCGTAAACTCCTGAGTGGCAAAAGCGCCGCGGGTGCGGCGAGCCGTTAGAATGGAAAGCCCACCGGATGCCGGTGGGCGACTGTTTTTCTGCCCCCATGATAACCGCAGGCCCCCTCTCCATGCAGCTTTCCGCCTTCCCACGGCCCCAGTCGCCAGGTGCGCCCGCGCGCTGGCAGCAGCTCTGGCGCCAGGCGCTGCGCGACCCGCACGCGCTGCTGGCCCGGCTGCAGCTGGACCCGGCCGCGCTGGGCGTCTCGGAGGCGGCCATGGCCCAGTTCGCGCTGCGCGTGCCGGAAGGCTTCGTGGCCCGCATGCGCCCTGGCGATGCGGCCGACCCGCTGCTGCGCCAGGTGCTGCCGATCGACGAGGAAATGCGCCCGGCGCCCGGGTTCAGCTTCGATGCGGTGGGCGATGGTGCCGCCAAGAAGGCCACCGGCGTCATCCAGAAGTACCGTGGCCGTGCCCTGCTGGTCGCCACCGGCAGCTGCGCGATCAACTGCCGCTACTGCTTCCGCCGCCACTTCGACTATGGCGCGGAGAATGCCGCCAAGGGTGGCTGGCAGGAGGCCGTAGCCGCCATCGCCGCCGACCCGGACATCGACGAGGTGATCCTGTCCGGCGGCGACCCGCTGTCGCTGGCCACGCACAAGCTGGTGGAGCTGACCGACGCCCTGCGCGCGATCCCGCATATCCTCCGCCTGCGCATCCACACCCGGCTGCCGATCGTGCTGCCCGAGCGCGTGGACGATGAGCTGGTCTCCTGGCTGGGCAGCCTGCCGTGGCCGCTGGCGATCGTGGTCCACGCCAATCATGCCAATGAATTCGATGCCAGCGTGGACGCGGCGATGGCCCGCCTGCGCGGCATCGGCGCCCAGCTGCTGAACCAGGCGGTGTTGCTGCGCGGGGTCAACGACAGCGTGCAGGCCCTGCAGGACCTGAGCGAGCGCAGCTTCGCCGCCGGCGTGCTGCCCTACTACCTGCACCAGCTGGACCGGGTCGAGGGCGTGGCCCATTTCGAAGTGGACGATGCCCAGGCCAAGGCACTGATTGCCGGCCTGACCGCACGCCTGTCCGGTTATCTGATCCCGAAACTGGTGCGCGAACTGCCCGGCGACCCGAGCAAGCGCCCGGTGTAACAAAAAAGGGGACGGAGGGGATTAAGTCGCTTATGCATTTGCGACTTAATCCCCTCCGTCCCTTTTTTTTGTCGGTCAGACGCCCGACTCGATCATCCGCACTACTTCGGTGGCGGTCACCGGGTGGCTCAGCCAATAGCCCTGGCCAAGGTCGCAGCCGCGCTGCGCCAGCAGCTCGAACTGCGCCTGCTGTTCGATGCCTTCGGCCACCACGGTGATGCCCAGCGCGTGGGCCATGGCGATGATCGCCGTGGTCAGCGCGAGGTCATCGGGGTCACGCTGCATGTCGGCCACGAAACTCTTGTCGATCTTCACGCCGTCCACGGGTACCTGGCGCAGATGACTGAGCCCGGAGAAGCCGGTCCCGAAATCATCCAGCCAGACCTTCACGCCGGTGCGGTGCAGCTTGTCCAGCAGCTGCGCGGCAACCATCTCGTCGCCGATCACGGCGGTTTCGGTCAGCTCCAGATGCAGGCGCGACGCCGGCAGCCCGGACTCATGCAGGCACTGCGCGACCAGTGCCGGCAGCTCACCGCCGCGCAACTGCCGTGGCGACACGTTGACCGACACGAACAGGTCGTCCCCGGCCGCCCCGCGCGGCCACTGCGAGGCCTCCATGCAGGCCGCACGCAGGACCTTCGGGCCGATGATCTCGATCAGCCCACTCTGCTCGGCCACCTCGATGAACACCGACGGCGGGATCGTGCCCAGGGTCGGGTGCTGCCAGCGCAGCAGTACTTCAACGCCGACCATGCGGCGGTCGCGCGTGCGGAAGATCGGCTGGTAGGCCAGGCGCAGTTCGCCGCGCTCCCAGGCCCCGCGCAGTTCCTGCTCCATGTGCACGCGACGCTCGACCGCATGGTCCATCGCCCGGCTGTAATAGCGATAGCAGTTCTTGCCGGCCATCTTCGCCTGGTACATGGCGATGTCGCCGTTCTTCAGCAGGGTGGTCGCATCGGCTGCATCGTCGGGGAACAGGGTCACGCCGATCGAGGTGCCCAGGAACAGTTCCCTGCCCTGCACCACCAACGGCTTGCCCAGCTCGCGCACCAGCACTTCGGCCAGCAGCCGCGCGTTGGCGGCCACATCGCCGTCGCCCACCAGGATCACGAACTCGTCACCGCCGAAGCGCGCCAGCAGGGCCTCATCGCCCCCGGCCTCGGTGACCGCGCGGCCGATACGCTGGGCGAACTGCAGCAATGCCTCATCGCCGGCCTCGTGGCCAAGGGTGTCATTGACCCGCTTGAAGTCGTCGATATCGGCGAACAGCAGGCCCAACCGGTGATTGGCGGCACGGGCGGCCATCAACCGATGATCAAGCGCCTCGCGGAATGCCAGCCGGTTGGTCAGCCCGGTCAGCGCGTCGGTATAGGCCATGCGCCGAACTTCGCGGTCATGGCGGGCGATCGCATCACGCATCCGGGCGAAACCGCGTACCAGTTCGCCGACCTCGTCGTCGCGGGTGTTCTCGGCCAGGGGCGTCTGGTAGTCACCGGCCTCGATGCGACGGGCGGCGACGGCAAGGTCACGGATCGGCGCGACCAGCGTGCGCTGCACGTACAGGATCACCACTACGCCGATCACCACCAGCAGGCCCAGCATCAGCAGCAGCCAGCCCAGGTGACGGCTGCCGACCTGCTGCAGGCGCTCGCCCAGGGTGGCATTGGCCGCCTGCTCGCGCTGCTGCACCTCATCCAGCGCCATGCCGACCCGGACGCCGCCAATGCGCTGGTTGCCGATCATGATCGGCATGGTGTTGTCGAGCACCTTCGGCGATTCCTGCACGACCAGCATCTGCGCGGCTGCGGCCTTGGGTGCCAGTGGATCGGCCATCGGCTGGCCGAATCCGGATACCTCGACCGAGCCATCGTGTACCAGCCGGCCGCGTTCGTCGAACACCAGTACATAGCGCACCACGGGCTGGCGCGCGGTACTGCGTACCAGTACGCCGACCTGGTCCAGATCGCGGTAGTACAACGGATTGGCCAGGGCGTCGGACAACTCACGCGCCATCGCCTCGCCGCGGCTGCGCACGCTGCGGTCGAACAGTTCATGGATGACGCCGCCGCTGAGGTTGCGCACCTCGCCCTGCATCGCCGTCTGCCGCCCCAACAACACTGCAAGGATCGCGATCACCACGACCATCGCCCCGCCCATCGCGAGCAGGAACCGGGCCTGCATCCCCGAGCCAAGCCACTTCATTCCACTTCCATCCGCACGCGCGTCAATCCTTGTTTCAATTCATCCAACCGCTGCTGCGCATGCGCATCGACGCGGTGGAACCCGGAAGTGCCAAAAAACCGATGCAGCGCCCCCTGTGCCTGCGGGTCGCTGGCTGCCTGCAGCAGCACTTCCTGCAGGCGATCACGCACGCGTGGATCAAGGTCGGCGCGGACCATCTCCACCGCACGCGGGTAGGGTTCGGTGCGCAGCAGCTCGCGGAAGTCGCGCCGGAACGCTGCCGGCATCCGCCGCTCGTCGTTCCAGTCCACGCTGCTCACCGCTCCCACGTCAACCACCCCCTTGTGCACGAACGTCGCGATGTTCAGCTCGCTGCGTGCAAATACGTAACCCACACTGTCCCGGCCCGGCATGTCCCATGCACCGGCCAGGATCTGCGGCGACAGGCCCTCCTGCAGCAACGTCATCACCGGCACCAGATAGGCACTGGTGGACGCCGTGTTCTGCAGGGCCAGGCGATGGCCCCGCAGATCCTGTACGCGCTGGATCGGGCTGTCGCGGCGCACGAAGAACACCGTCTGGTAATCACGCACGCCGTTGCGCTCGGTCAGCAGCAGTGGGCGGGCGCCACTGCGCTGGCCCAGCGCCACCGCCGTACCCGAGGTTTCGGTGACCCAGTCGACCCTGCCCCGCCGCAGATAGCTGGCCATCTGCTGCGGGTCGCGTGCCATCAGGATCCTCCCCTCCTTGATGCCAACGTCGTGCATGCGCGCCACCACATAGTCCAGCAAGGGCTGCAGCTGCTCGTAATGGGTCTTGGGATCATCGCTGATCCGGCCCAGCACCAGTACCGGGTCCGGCGCTGCACGCACCGTCCCGGCCAGCAGGACCATGGCCAGGCTCAGCAGTCCCCCCTGCATTGCCTTTCGCAGACCCGACACAGGCTTCATCCCCCCTGGGTATCCAGACAGACTACCCGAAAAAATGAGAACGTCGTCAGCTGTCCTTGTTGCCCGCTTGTGCCAGTCGCGCCATGCGCTGGGTGTCGGCGAGGATGCCGCGCAACAGGCGCACTTCCTGCTCGCTGGGTTCGCTGCGCAGGAACAGGCGGCGCAGCTTGCGCATCGCCGATTCCGGGGCGCGGCCCTTGTGGAAATCGATCTCGTCCAGCGTGTCGCCAAGCTGGGCGAAGAAGCTCTCCATCTGCTCGTGGCTGGCCGCCTGTTCGCGGAAGCCCGGCTCGGCGTCGGCTGCAGGCTGCGCACCCAGCAGCCGCATGCGCGTTTCATAGGCCAGCACCTGCACGGCAGCAGCCAGGTTGAGCGAGCTGAACTCCGGGTCGGACGGGATATGCACCGCTGCATGGCACAGCTGCAGTTCCTCGTTGGTCAGACCGGTGCGCTCACGGCCGAACACCAGCGCCACCTCGGCACCCTCGCCGGCCTTGGCCACCGCGCGGGCAGCGGCATCGGCCGGCAGGTACTCCTCCAGCTGGACACGGCGGGCACGGGCGGTGCAGCCCAGCACCAGGCGGCAGTCAGCCACGGCCTCGGCCAGGGTGGCCACCACCGGGGCGTCCCCCAGTACGTCTTCGGCACCGGCCGAGCGCCGGAAGGCCTCCTCGTCCAGCGGCTTTTCGGGAGCGACCAGTACCAGGCGGGCCAGGCCCATGGTCTTCAGGGCACGGGCGGCGGCCCCCATGTTGCCGGGGTGCTGGGTACCGACCAGGACGAATCGGAGGCGGGTGGCGGCGGGAAACTGGGACATGAACAGGGAAAAGGTCGAGCTGGACGATGACCAATGGTAAACTGTGCGGCCGGCCACTGCGCCGGACCCGCTCTTTTCCCCCGCCAGTCCATCTCTTCTGCCTTTCCGGGAGCCCACGCCATGCAGAAACCCGCCGTAACCGTCATGGTCAAGGCCGCCCGCCTCGCCGGCAACGTCCTGTTGCGCAACATCAACAAGCTCGAGGCACTGAACGTGGTGCAGAAGGGCCGGATGGACTACGCCAGCGAAGTGGATGCGGACGCGGAAAAGGTCATCGTCAAGGAACTCAAGCGCGCCTACCCGGACTACGGCATCTTCGGTGAAGAAGGTGGCGTGCAGGGCGAGCGCCGCCAGATGTGGGTCATCGACCCGCTGGACGGCACCAGCAACTATCTGCGCGGCGTGCCGCACTACTGCGTGTCGATCGCCTTGGTCGAAAACGGCGAGCCGACCGATGCGGTCATCTTCGACCCGCTGCGCAATGAACTGTTCACCGCCAGCCGTGGCGCGGGTGCCGTGCTGAACGACCGCCGCATCCGCGTGGCCGACCGCAAGGATCTGGAAGGCACGATGATCCACACCGGCTTCGCCCCGCGCGAGCGTTCCCGCGCCAGCGCCCAGCTGAAGGCGGTCGACGCCCTGCTGGTGCACGGCGAGGACATCCGCCGTACCGGTTCGGCGGCACTGGACCTGGCCTACGTGGCCTGCGGCCGTGCCGACGCCTACTTCGAAGCCGGCGTGAAGGCATGGGACATCGCTGCCGGCCTGCTGCTGGTCCGCGAGGCGGGCGGCAAGGTCTGCGACTTCAAGGGCGCGACCCTGGGCCGCATGGACAACCGTGGCCCGGACACCCATCAGATCGTGGCCGGCAACCTGAAGGTGGCCGAGTCGCTGCAGAAGGTGCTGGTGAACACCGGTTACGCCGCCGAGTTCGACGCGAAGTTCTGATCCGCGCGTAGTCGCGGTTCATGGAGACGGCACCTGCAAAGGTGCCGTTTTCGTTTGTGCGCACGGAGATTCGTTTCCGCGACCGCGGAGGGGTGTCACTTTCTTTGCGCGCAAAGAAAGTAACCAAAGAAACGCTCCGCCAGCCGCGAGCCGACGTGCTACGCACGCCGGTGCCCTGCGCTCCTCGGTCCGTCGAGGGACGGTGCGGGAACTCGCTGCGCTCAGACACCCGCACCTCTTCGCCCTCGCCGGACCTGCGGTGCTCGGCTCGCTCAAGGCGGACTGGAAGGTCAAGATCAAGGGCAACAGCATCCACACGTGGTGTGGGTCTACCGGGTGCAGCTGTGGCATTTGACCTTGGGTCCGCCTTGAGCGAGCCGAGCATCGCAGGGGAATCAGGGGCGAAGAGGCGCCGATGTTTGAGCGAAGCGAGTTCGGCGCCGCCCCCTGATTCCCCGAGAAGCGCAGGGTACCGATGCGCAGCATCGGCTCGCGCCCTGGCGGCGTGTTTCTTTGGTTACTTTCTTTGCACGAGCAAAGAAAGTGACACCCCTCCGCGGTAGCGGAAATGATCCCCAGGCATCGCCTGGCACGCCAATGCGTCGGCGCACAAACAAAAACGCCCGGCGCGAGGCCAGGCGTTCCTGCACTACCGTGAAGCGGAGGCTTACGCCACCGTAGACGCCCGCAGCGCGGCGATGCGCTCTTCCAGCGGCGGGTGGCTCATGAACAGCTTCTTCGCCGTCGAACCGGCAATACCAAACGCCGCGATCTGGGTCGGCAGCGTGCTCTGGCCGTGGTTGAGCTGCAGGCGCTCCAGCGCGGCGATCATCTTCTGGCGGCCGGCCAGCGAGGCACCGCCGGCGTCGGCGCGGAACTCGCGGTGGCGCGAGAACCACATCGAGATCATGGTGGCGAACAGGCCGAACACCATCTCCAGCACGAACACGATGATGTAGTAGGCGAAGCCGCGGCCGCCACCTTCGCGGTTGCCCGACAGCGCGCTGTCGATGATGCCGCCGACCACGCGGGCCAGCACGATCACGAAGGTGTTCAGCACACCCTGCAGCAGCGCCATGGTGATCATGTCACCGTTGGCGACGTGGGCGATCTCGTGGCCCAGCACCGCTTCGGCTTCGTCTTCGCTCATGTTGTGCAGCAGGCCGGTGGACACCGCGACCAGCGCGTTGTTGCGGTTGGCGCCGGTGGCGAAGGCATTGATCTCCGGGCCTTCGTACACGGCCACTTCGGGCATGCCGATACCGGCCGCCTTGGACTGCCGCTCGACCGTGGCCAGCAGCCAGCGTTCGGTCTGGTTGCGCGGCTCGGTGATCACCACCGCACCGGTGGAGCGCTTGGCCATCCACTTGGACAGCAGCAGCGAGATGAAGGAACCACCGAAACCGAAGATGCCGGCCATGATCAGCAGACCGCTCATCTTGCTCGGGTCGGTTCCCAACAGCGACATCACGATGCTGGCGAGGATCAGGACCGCGAAATTGGTCGCCAGGAACAGGGCAATGCGGGTAAACATGGGAAAATCCGGCTCGGAAGGGGTCGATACCGGTCAATTTGCGGTGTGGTCAGCTTGAATTCAAGCGCCAACCTGACCGACGATTCAGCCAGCATGACCTCCCCCATTCCCTGCGGCCGCTTCGCGCCCTCGCCGACCGGCCTACTCCACCCCGGATCCCTGCTCGCCGCCTTCGGCAGCTGGCTGCTCGCGCGCCATCACGGCGGCTCGTGGCGGCTGCGCATCGAAGACGTCGACCCGCCGCGCACCGTGCCCGGAGCCGCCGAGTCACAACTGCAGGCACTGGCGGCGTTCGGCCTGGTCCACGATGGCCCGATCTTCTGGCAGAGCGCGCGCGGCGAGGCCTACCAGGCTGCGCTGGATGTACTGCTGGCCAGCGAGCAGGCCTTTGTCTGCCATTGCAGCCGCAGCGACCTGGCCGCCAGCGGCGGCATCCACCATCACTGCGTCGCCCGGCAACCGCGACCGGACCCCGCCGTCCGTTTCCGCCTGCCACCGGGCAGCATGGTGCACTTCGACGATGGCCTGCGTGGCCCGCAGCAGCAGGACGTGCATGCCGACGTCGGCGACTTCGTGTTGCGCCGCGCCGATGGCTGCTGGGCCTACCAGTTGGCGGTGGTGGTCGATGACGCTGCGCAGGGGGTGACCGAAGTGGTGCGCGGCGCCGACCTGCTCGACTCCACGGCACGGCAGATCCTGCTGCAGCAGGCACTGGGGCTGGCGGTGCCGCGCTACTGGCACCTGCCGCTGCTGCTCGATGCCCCGGGCCACAAGCTGTCCAAGTCGCTGGCGGCGCTGCCGGTGGACAGTTCGCGCCCGCTGCCCGTGCTGCGCCAGCTCTGGCAACTGCTCGGCCAGGCACCTGAAGCGCTGGAACCTGCGCACGATCTGGACACGCTGCTGGCGGCCGCTCGGAATGCCTTCGACCCAGCGCGGCTGCCGCGTACCGACATCCTGCTGCCAGCCGGCGCACTTTCCGCGCCGATGTTGCAGAATCACCCTTCCCCCACCTGATACCCGGACAGCACTCCATGACATCTCGCGTCGCACTGGTCACCGGCGGAACCGGCGGCATCGGTACCGCCATCTGCCAACGCCTGGCCGACCAGGGCCACCGGGTCGCCACCAACTACCGCGACGAGGCCAAGGCCCGCGCCTGGCAGCAGGCGATGACCGAACGCGGCTACAGCGTGTCGATCTTCCCGGGCGATGTCTCCGATCCGGGCAGCGCCGAAGCGCTGGTGCGCGCCGTCGAAGCCGAGCTGGGCCCGGTCGAGATCCTGGTCAACAACGCCGGCATCACCCGCGACACCACGTTCCATCGCATGCGCGCGGACCAGTGGCACGATGTGATCAACACCAACCTCAATTCGGTGTTCAACGTCACCCGCCCGGTCATCGAGGGCATGCGCCGGCGCGGCTGGGGCCGGGTCATCCAGATCAGCTCGATCAACGGCCTGAAGGGCCAGTACGGCCAGGCCAACTACGCGGCGGCCAAGGCCGGCATGCACGGGTTCACCATCTCGCTGGCGCGCGAGAACGCCGGCTTCGGCATTACCGTCAACACCATTTCGCCCGGCTACGTCGCCACCGACATGGTGATGGCGGTGCCGGAGGAAGTGCGCGCCAAGATCATCGCCGACATCCCCACCGGACGCCTCGGCAAACCGGAGGAAATCGCCTACGGCGTCTCGTTCCTGGTTGCCGACGAGGCCTCGTGGATCACCGGTAGCAACCTGGACATCAACGGCGGCCACCATATGGGTTGGTAAGCCGCGCAGCGGACCCTCGCGGCGGCCGCCGCCGGCCCCTGCCAAGAGTCATGCTGCGCAGCACGCAAACCCTTGTTGCGCAACATGATCGCCGCCGAAAGCCAAGCCTGGCGGGGGCTGAGGCGGTTGCAACGGCTGCTGCACTGCGCCATGCTGCGCGTCTACTGTGACGAGTACCGCTTCATGGCTGCGACCCGCATCATCAAGAAGTATCCGAACCGCCGTCTCTACGACACCGAGATCTCCAGCTACATCACCATCGAGGACGTGCGCCAGCTGATCCTGGACGGTGAAGACTTCGAAGTCCGCGACGCCAAGAGCGGCGACGACCTCACGCGATCGGTCCTGCTGCAGATCATTGCCGACCAGGAACAGGACGGCGAACCGATGCTGTCCACCCAGCTGCTGAGCCAGCTGATCCGCTTCTACGGCGATTCCCTGCAGGGCTTCATGGGCAATTACCTGGAGCGCAGCATGCAGGTCTTCCTCGACCAGCAGCAGCAGTTCCGCCAGCAGATGGGCAACCTGCTGGGCCAGACCCCGTGGGCGATGATGAACCAGCTGACCGAGCGCAACCTGGAGCTGTGGCAGGAATTCCAGCGCAACATGGGCGCCGGCTTCGGTGGCCCGCGCCCGGGCGGCACCGGAACGGGAACCGGCACAGGTACCGGCAACAAGCCGAACGAACCGGGCACCGGCACCGGCGGCAAGACCCGCCGCTGAGCTGCAGCAACGGTTGATACGAAAACGGCGCGCCCCTGGCGCGCCGTTTTGTTTGAATCGCGCCAACGATACGTCAGCGCTTCGCCTTGCACCCCGTGCATACGCGCTCGACCTTGTAACCCTTCGCCTTCAGCTTCTCGACCACGCCGTCGTTGCCCAGCAGGTGCAGCGTGCCCACCACCACCAGCGTGCCGCCCTGCCCGGCCTGCAGGTACGGCAGCAGCTTCGGCACCCAGGCGTCATTGCGGCCGGTATTGATGCGCTGGTAAAGCTGCGGATACTGCTGGCGCATTTCCGCCGCCATCCTGGTCCACAGCAGGCGCTCGTCACCCCGGCGCCAGGCATCATGCAGCTGGCGTGCCTGCTCGTCGGCCTTGCCAGCCTGGTCCAGCGCTTCGGCCAGCATCTGCCGCTGTTCCTGCAGCGTCATTCCGTCGAGCATGCCGATCTGGGTGTCGATGTCTTCCAGTCCCGCGGTCTTGCGCCCGGTCTTCTGCGCACGCTCCATGAAGTGGCGGTCCAGGCCCAGTGCCGGGTCCAGGCCCAGCTTCTGCATCTGCCCGACCGAAATGCTCAGGCCGACAAACCACGGCTTCATGCCCTGCATCTGCGCCAGCGGCAGCTTGTTCTCGGTGGCGAACACCTGCAGCTTCTGCCAGGTCGCAGCATCCAGGTCACGCTTGAGCTCGCTGCCATCGGTGCGGACCGCCGCCTGCACCATGCGACTGGCCAGCTGTGGCGACTGCATGTCTTCCGGCGACAGTTCGAACACGACCCGCTGCGAGGCCTCGAACGCCTGTTCGACATCGGGCGACAACGGGTAGTCCTGCGGCTTCAGCAGGTGGAAGGAACCGAGCAGGTAGAGGCGCGAGTCGCCCGGTCCGGTCACTTTCCACAGCAACGGCACCGGCGGCTTGGCCGCCGCTGCGCCAGCGGTGTCGGCTTGCACGGTACGCGCTGCAACCAGCGGTGCCAGCGCACAGGCCGCCAATACAACGGCGGTACGCAACAGGGATCTGATCGGCATCTCAGCCTTCTCCTTCAGGCAGGTGGTAAGCCTTCTCGCCCGCTTCCACGCGCAGGTCCAGCCGGTTCTCCGGCGGTGCCAACGGGCAGGTCGCGTAGGCGGTGAACGCACACGGCGGGTTGTAGGCATGGTTGAAATCGATGCGCACCGTGCCATCGGCTGCCGGCGCATCGGTGTCCAGGTAACGCCCGGCTGGATAGCTGCCGCGGCCACTGGTGCGATCGGCAAAGATCAGGAACAGCGGCTGCCCAGGCGCACCGATCGCCTCCAGCCGCCAGTTGCGGCCATCGCGCTGGAACTCGACCGCGCCGGCATTGGGCATTTCGGTGGTCAGGCCGGTGATGTCGACGATGGGCAGGGTTTTGCCTGGCGGGTGCGCGATGAAGCGCGCCTGCACCTGCCAGTCAGGACCACCCGGCCAGTACTCCAGTCCTCCAAAATCTCGGCGTGCCGGTGCATCGGCATGCTTGACCCGCAGCGCATCGCGCGGGCCGCGGCGGATGATGCTGAGCTGCCCCTTGCCACCATCGAAGGCCAGCAGCGTCGGCTGCGGATCCTTGTCCGTGTCGACACGGATGCGGCCGCGCACCGGCTGCCCGTCATGGCTGACGTCAACGCCGGCCTCAGGCGTGAACCACCATTGGCTGCCTTCGCGGCGCAGCAGGCCCAGCTTGTCCGGCCCGACTGCCAGGCGGATGCCATTGGTCGTGCCGCTGCCGACGAAGTGCGATTTGTTCTGCAGCCAATGCAGGCCGACCAGCGCTGTCCAACCGTCCGGCCGGGTCAGGTCCTGGTAGCGTGCTACCCGCCACTGCTGCTGCGTGGCCGCATAAGCCGGATCTTCAGTAACCGTCGGCGCCGGCGGTGTCGCCGGACTGCAGGCGGCCAACACCAAAGCGGCCAGCAGGCCGCCCATTCCCCGATAACGCATTGATGCTCCCCTCAACGTCCGCGCAGGAACCAGCGGTCAATCTCCGCCAGCGAAAAACGGGCCCAGGTTGGCCGGCCGTGGTTGCACTGGCCCGACCGTTCGGTGATTTCCATGTCGCGCAGCAGCGCGTTCATTTCCGGCACGGTCAGCCGTCGGTTGGCACGCACCGCGCCATGGCAGGCCATGGTCGACAGCAGCTCATCGCGTGCACTCGCCACGCGCCGGCTCTGGCCGTGTTCGCGCAGGTCGGTCAGTACGTCGCGCAGCAGGCCTTCCGGTTCGGCATGCGCCAGCAGCGCCGGAATGCTGCGCACGTGCAGCGCACCGGGGCCGGCACGGGTCACTTCGAAGCCGAGTGCGGCCAGGGTTTCACTTTCACTCTCGGCGGTGTCGGCTTCGCGCTCGCCCACTGCGAGCGTGATCGGCACCAGCAGCGGCTGCGACTGCAGGCCGATGCCATCGTGCGCGTTCTTCAGCCGCTCGTAGCCGATGCGCTCGTGCGCCGCATGCATGTCGACCACGATCAGGCCTTCGGCGTTCTCGGCCAGGATGTAGATGCCGTGCAGCTGCGCGATCGCGTAGCCCAGCGGCGGCACGCCTGCGTCGGCACTGGTCACCGGCAGTCCGTTCTCGGTCGGCATCGGCGGCAGCGCAGCACCGCGCTCGGCGCCGGCCGGTGCGGTATACAGCGCGGCATAGGCAGCCGGTGCATCGGCCACCTGCAATCCCAGCGGCTGTTGCGGGCGCCAGCCAGAGAATCCACCACCGCCACCACTCGAACCGGCACCCGGTGCGGCACCGCGTACCAGACCGAAACCGGAGGCGCCTGCGCTCGATGCCATCGGTGCGGCAGCGGCGTCCACCGGATGCACCGGACCCGCACCGATCTCCTGCACCGACATGCCGGCACGGGTATCGGCCAGCGCATCCTTCAGCGTGCGGTAGACAAAATCATGCACCAGCCGCGAATCACGGAAACGCACCTCGTGCTTGGCCGGGTGCACGTTGACATCAACGCGGGTCGGGTCGAGCTCAAGGAACAGCACATAGGCCGGCTGGCGGCCGTGGTACAGCACGTCGCCGTAAGCCATCTTCACCGCATGGGCGACACTGCGGTCGCGCACCGAACGGCCGTTGACGTACAGGTACTGCTGGTCGGCGCTGGCGCGCGAATAATGCGGCTGCGCGATCCAGCCGTGCAGGCGCAGGCCGGCACCACTGTGGTCGACGCGCACGGCCTGGTTGGCGAAATCTTCGCCCAGCGTTTCAGCCAATCGCGCATCGGAATACAGATCGCCCGGCTTGTAGCGGCGTGAGGCCTTGCCGTTGTGCGACACGCGCAGTTCGACATCCGGCCGTGCCAGCGCCAGCGAACGCAGCCATTCTTCGATATGGCCCAGCTCGGTGCGCTCGGCGCGCAGGAACTTGCGCCGCGCCGGTACGTTGTAGAACAGCTCGCGCACTTCCACCGTGGTGCCCGGCGCATGCGCGCGCGGGGTCACTTCGCCGATCTTGCCGCCTTCGATCTGCAGCGCCGAACCGTGTTCGTCATGTGCGCGACGCGAGGACAGGGTGAAACGGCTGACCGAGGCGATCGACGGCAGCGCTTCACCCCGGAAGCCGAGCGTGGCCACCGATTCGAGGTCGTCCAGATCGGCGATCTTGCTGGTGGCATGGCGCGATACCGCCAGCGGCAGCTGTTCCGGCGCGATGCCACTGCCGTTGTCGCGGATGCGGATCAGGCGTACACCGCCCTCTTCAAGATCGATATCAACGCGGCTGGCACCGGCGTCGATCGCGTTCTCGACCAGCTCCTTGACCACCGACGCGGGACGTTCGACCACTTCGCCGGCGGCGATCTGGTTGATGAGGATTTCCGGCAACGGCCGGATCGGACGCGGGCCGGGCGCGCTCATGGGAGAGGATGGGCAGCAGACTTCATGGGTCGATGATAGCGGAGCCACATGCCCGCCGGGCATGGCCCGGCGCTACCGCCGCGCGGAACGGCTTATTTGCTGCCGCCGGCCATGGTGCCGGCTGCGTCGATCTCGGCCTGGGCGCGAGCGGCATACAACGTGCCCGGTGGCGGCTGGCGGCTGAAGAAGGTGTGCACACCGTCCAGCACGGCACCGGCGATCTTGCGCTGGTAGGCCGGGTCGATCAGGCGGCGCTCTTCATCCGGGTTGGAGATGAACGCGGTTTCCACCAGCATCGCCGGCATGTCCGAGGTGCGCAGCACCGCGAAGTTGGCGCGCTCGATGTTCGGCTTGTGGTTGTTGCCGATCCGCTTCAGGCCGCCCAGCACATGGCCGGCCGCGTCCTCGGATGCCTTCATGTAGCCGCTCTGGGCCAGGTCCAGCAGCACGTTGGCAAGCGTGCCTTCGGTCTGCTGCAGGCGCACGCCACCGACCAGGTCAGCCGCGTTTTCCTTGTCCGCCAGCCAGCGGGCGCGCTGCGAAGAAGCACCCTTGGTCGACAGCACGTACACCGACGAACCGGTGGCCGAACGGTTTTCGGCCGCGTCGGCATGGATCGAAATGAAGATGTCGGCCTTGTTCGCACGCGCCTTCTGTGCGCGCATCGGCAGCGGGATGAACACGTCGCTGTCGCGGGTCAGGTACGCCTTCAGGCCCGGCGTCGCATTGACCTGGCGGGCGAGCTCACGCGCCACCGCCAGGGTCACATCCTTTTCGCGCTTGCCCGTCGGGCCGATCGCGCCCGGATCCTGGCCGCCGTGACCCGGATCGATGGCCACCACCAGATGACGCATGCCGGCCTGCATGCGGATGCGCGACGCATCGCTGGGCATGGCCGGACGCGGCGGTTCCACTGGCGTCGGTGCCGGTGCTGGCACCGTGGCCGGCGGCGTGGTCACCACCGCTGCGGTGCGCTGCCCAGCCAGGATCGCGGCCGGCGATGAAGAAGGCGAGCTGCTGGCCACGGTACCGGCCGCCGCGACCTGGGCCGGTGCAGTGGACGGCGCCGGAGTGGGCGTGGCCGGCGCGGCGGCAGTGGCACTGGCCTGCTGGCGAACCTGGGCAGTCAGCAGCGCGGTGGCACGCGCAGCATCGGAACGCGACTGTGCGCTTTCGGCCGGCGTCGACGTCGGTGCGGGCGTGTTGACCGGTGCCTGTGGCTGCACCGCCGGCGTCACTGCCGGACGGCTGGCGGCCACGGCCGGGCCATCGCCCGGCCATTCGATCACCAGCTTGGATTCATTGCCCTCGCGCTGCATCTGCGGGCGGAACGGCGCCACCGATTCAGCGAGGTCGAAAACGACACGGAAGGTGCCCGGCACCGGCTGTCCGGTACGCACCGCCGTAACCACGCCCTGCGCGGCCGGCATCTTCAGATTGCGTATGGCGCTGGAGTCCGGGAAATCGACCACCAGGCGGTTCGGTCCGGCCAGCGACAGCGTCTTGTAGCCGCCACTGCCGACCAGCGAGATTTCGGCACGGGTGCCGGTGGCGCCGGTATTCAGCAGGACCTGGCGGACTTCACCGGCCCACGCACTGACGCTCGCCAGACCCAGTCCGACGGCGGCACAGATAGCGATGAGACGGTTCCCCGGGCGCATGGCTCAGGATTCAATCACCGCGCTGAACGGAATGCAACACCTTTTTCCTTAATAATCCGTAACCTGCCGGTCTTTGTTCTCGTCAGCCGACAGAAATGGCCTGCAAGTCACCCCCTTGGGGAAGCCGTTTCAGCCATTCATGTCCGACGTCGCTGGCGCCAGTGAGACGGACGCGGCGCCCCTGCCCCTCGATCTCCAGCGCCACCACCAGGTCGGTCGGCGGCAGCGCGCCCGCGCCGCGTTCCGGCCATTCCACCAGCCACAACACCGCACTGCCCTCGTCCAGGCCCAGGAAATCGAGTTCGCCGGCCTGGCCGATCCGGTACAGGTCCAGATGCCAGGCCTCGCCACCGCTGGCCAGCGGATAGCGCTCGACCAGGGTGTAGGTCGGGCTGCGGATGGCCCCCTGCACGCCCAGCGCACGCAGCAGTGCGCGGGCGGTGGTGGATTTGCCGGCGCCCAGGTCGCCGCGCAGTTCGACCTGCGCCTGCGGCGGCCGGGTGGCCGCCAGCCATTGCCCGAGCAGTTCAGTGGCATCGCTGTCGGCAAGGAAGAAATCGATCATCGAGAGAGTTCCGGGTTGGCCAGTCGCCGCAACGGCGACAGCAGATCAGTAGGAAGCAGGCCGCGCGCGCCGTCGGCGGCAGCCGCGTCGCCGGCCAGCGCATGCAGCAACGCGCCCGCCGCAGCGGCATCGAAGGCCGCAAGGCCCTGCGCGCGCAGGCTGGCGATGATGCCGGTGAGCAGGTCGCCCATGCCACCCACGGCCATGCCGGGATTGCCTGCAGCGATCAGCCGTGGCGCCTGCCCGGGCGCCGTCACGATGCTGCCTGCGCCCTTCAGCACCACCACGGCGTGGAAGCGTTCGGCCAACGCCTGCGCACAGCGGTAGCGATCGGCCTGGATGTCAGCGGTACTGCAGCCGAGCAGGCGCGCGGCCTCGCCCGGATGTGGCGTAAGGATGGCGTCGGGCAGCGCGCGCGGATCCTGCGCCAGCAGGTTCAGTGCATCGGCATCGACCACCAGCGGCTTGGCGCTGGCCAGCACCCGCGCAAACAGTGCGCGCGCCCATTCGTCCTGGCCCAGGCCCGGCCCGATCGCCACCACCCTGGCCTTGTCCAGCAGCGCCGGCAGCACATCGCCGTCTTCCAGCGCATGGGTCATCGCCTCCGGCAGGCGCGCCAGCAACGGGCCGACGTGATCGCGGCGGGTACCCAGGCTCAGCAATCCCGCGCCCGCACGCAACGCGGCCTCGGCCGCCATCGCGATGGCGCCGCCGCTGCCATGGTTGCCGCCGACGCACAGCACGTGCCCGGATTCGCCCTTGTGGGTGTTGGCGCGGCGCGGCGGCAGCAGTGCCGGCAAGCGGGCCTGGGTCCAGTGCTCCGCGGCGGGTGACACGCCCTGCCATGCGGCCGCGGGCAGCTGCAGCGGCGCCAGCGCCTTCTGGCCGCAATGATCCAGCGCGTCGCCGGTATACAGCCCGCGATGCGGCACGATGAACTGCAGGGTCAAAGCGGCCTTCACGGCCACGCCCGGTACGGCACCGCGATCGGCATCGACGCCACTGGGCACGTCCAGCGCCAATACCGGTGCCGCCTGCGCGTTGAGCGCGACAATCAGCGCCTGCGTCACGCCTTCCGGCGCGCGATCGAAGCCCAGACCGAACAAGGCATCGACCCAGATATCGGCCTCGGGCAGTACGCCGGCGAAATCGGTGATGGCGCCGCCGCCGGACCTGAATTCCGATGCTGCACGCTGTGCCAGCACGGTTGACGGCGACTTCCCCGGCAATGCGACCACCATCACCTCACGCCCGGCCTGCAGCGCGTGACGGGCCAGCACATGGCCATCGCCACCGTTGTTGCCCGCACCGACCACCACGCCGATCCGCCGCGCCTGCGGCCAGTGCTGCAGCAGGCACTGCCAGGCGGCCTGGCCGGCCTGCGCCATCAGGCCCCAGCCGCTCTCGGCAGCCAGTGCCGAGGCCTGCGCATCAAGCGCACGCGCGGCAGCGGAATCGAACAGATCGGCAAGGTTGGCCATGCAGGGATTTTATACTGGTGCACATGTCCCCTGCCCCCACCCCTGTCGATCCGGCCCAGGCCGTGCAGCGCATCCGCGAACTGGCCCGTGCGCATGGCTTCCAGCGCTGCGGCATCGCCGGCATCGAGCTGGGCGAGGATGAAGCGCACCTGGCCGACTGGCTGGGCCAGGGCCTGTACGGCACGATGGACTGGATGGCGCGCCACGGCACCCTGCGCGCGCGCCCGGCGGAGCTGCTGCCCGGCACCATACGGGTGATCTCGGTGGGCATGGACTACAGCCACAAGGACGACACCGAAGCCTGGGCGACCCTGGCCGACCCGGGACGTGCCTACGTGGCGCGCTACGCGCTGGGCCGCGACTACCACAAGCTGATGCGCAACCGCCTGCAGAAGCTGGCCACGCAGATCAACGATGAAGTGGCACCGCTGGGCTACCGCGTGTTCGTCGATTCGGCCCCCGTGCTGGAACGCGCACTGGCGCGCAATGCCGGTCTCGGCTGGATCGGCAAGCACACCTGCCTGATCGATCGTCATGGCGGCTCATGGTTCTTCATCGGCGAGATCTACATCGATATCCCGCTGCCGATCGATGCCCCGGCCACTGCACATTGCGGTACCTGCACGCGCTGCATCGATGTCTGCCCGACCCAGGCCATCACCGGCCCGCAGCGTCTGGATGCACGACGCTGTATCTCCTACCTGACCATCGAGCACGACGGCGCCATTCCCGAAGACATGCGCCCGTTGATCGGCAACCGCATCTACGGCTGTGACGACTGCCAACTGGTCTGCCCTTGGAACAAGTTCGCCAAGCGTACCGACGAAGCCGATTTCCGCGCACGCAACAACCTCGATACCGCGCGGCTTGACCAGCTGTTCGCCTGGGATGAAGCCGAGTTCCTGCGCCGCACCGAAGGCAGCCCGATCCGGCGCAGCGGCCATGAGCGCTGGCTGCGCAACATCGCCGTGGCGCTGGGCAATGCACCGTCCTCGGCCGAAGCGCTGGCCGCGTTGCAGACCCGCGTCGATGATCCCTCGCCACTGGTGCGTGAACACGTGCAGTGGGCGCTGGGCCAGCACACGGTGCGCTGACGTGCGATCCTGAGCCCCCGTTCCGCCCGCAGCACGCCGTTCCCATGCAGCCACGCAACAACGACATTCTCACTCCCAGCCAGCTCAACACCCTGGCCCGCGACCTGCTGGAAGGCAGCTTCCCGGCGATCTGGGTCGAGGCCGAGCTGGGCAGCGTGGCGCGTCCTTCTTCCGGGCACCTGTATTTCACCCTGAAAGACGCACGTGCACAGCTGCGCGCGGCGATGTTCCGGATGAAGGCGCAGTACCTGAAGTTCGTGCCGCGCGAAGGCATGCGCGTGCTGGTGCGCGGCAAGGTGACCCTGTATGACGCCCGTGGCGAGTACCAGATGGTGCTGGACCACATGGAGGAAGCCGGCGAAGGCGCATTGCGCCGCGCCTTCGAAGAGCTGAAGGCACGCCTGGAGGCCGAGGGCCTGTTCGACCCGGCGCGAAAGCGGCCGATGCCGGCGCACGTGCAGCGCCTGGCGGTGATCACCTCGCCCACCGGCGCCGCCGTGCGCGATGTACTGAGCGTGCTGGCCCGCCGCTTCCCGCTGCTGGAAGTGGACCTGCTGCCGACCCTGGTGCAGGGCAGCAGCGCCGCTGCACAGATCACCCGCCTGCTGGAGGCCGCCGATGCAAGTGGTCGCTACGACGTGATCCTGCTGACCCGCGGCGGCGGTTCGCTGGAAGACCTGTGGGCCTTCAACGATGAAGCACTGGCCCGTGCGATCGCCGCCAGCCGCACCCCGGTGGTGTCGGCGGTTGGCCACGAAACCGACTTCAGCCTGAGCGACTTCGCCGCCGACCTGCGCGCGCCGACACCATCGGTGGCCGCCGAACTGCTGGTGCCGGACCAGCGCGAACTGGCGCTGCGCCTGCGCCGCACGGCGGCACGCATGGTGCAGTTGCAGCGGCACACAATGCAGCAGGCCATGCAGCGCGCCGATCGCGCGCTGCTGCGCCTCAACGCACAGAGCCCGCAGGCCAGGCTGGATCTGCTGCGTCGCCGCCAGCTGGACCTGGGCCGGCGCCTGCATGCCGCGTTCAACCAGCAGCAGGAACGCCGTGCCGCACGCCTGCGCCATGCAGCGGCGGTGTTGCGCGGGCACCATCCGCAGCGCCAGCTCGACGCGATGCAGCGCCGCCTCGCCGCCCTGCGTGGGCGTCCGCAGGCTGCAATGCAGCGCCTGCTGGAACGCGATGCACTGCGCCTGCGCGGGCTGGCGCGTTCGCTGGAAGCAGTCAGCCCGCTGGCGACCGTGGCCCGTGGCTACAGCATCCTGACCCGCAGTGACGATGGCACCCTGGTACGGAAGGTCGACCAGGTGCAGCCTGGCGATGCGCTGCAGGCGCGCGTCGGCGACGGCGTGATCGACGTGCAGGTCAAGTAGAGGGTTGTTCGGCAGGGCTGCGCCCTGCACCTGCAGAGGCAAATGCAACAGCCGAAGCAACAGCGAAAGCGGCTCTGGATTGCTGATAGCTTGGCGGGGTGGTGTGGCTGTGCAGGACACGCCGTAAACCCATCCCTGGGGGCTCGATGGCGCCATCCATGGCGCCAACGGTCCTGCACAGCCACACCGCCCCACCCTCGACAGTGTCCCGATGACGGTCGGTAGATCCACGCCATGCGTGGATGAATCTCTTTCAGATATCGAATCAATTCGGGGTCAGATCCGTTTTCCTGCGGAAAACGGATCTGACCCCAAGCGCCATTCCGGCAGATCGCGGACCTCTGTCGAAGGCGGGGTGGGTCCGGTTGCGGGAGTGTCCGCGGCATGGATGCCGCGGCCAAGCCCCCATGGACGGGTTTACGGCGTCTCCCGCAACCGGACCCACCCCGCCATCCCACGGATAGCCAGCCTTTGCTTCGGCGGTTGCTGTTGCTCTGGCTTCGGCAGGTGCAGGGCTGCAAGCCCTGCCGAACACCCTCTACTTTGCCTGCTCGCAGAACTTCTGCCGGTACTCGAGCGCCTTCGGCATCAGTGCCTGCAGGTTCTGGATACGGGTACCCGGGTTCGGGTGAGTAGACGCGAACTCCGGCGGTGACTGGCCACCACTGGCCTGGCCCATGCGCTGCCACAGCGGCACCGCCTCGCGTGGGTCGAAGCACGCCGCCGCCGCCAGCATCAGGCCTACTTCGTCGGCCTGCGTCTCGTGGCTGCGTGCATACGGCAACAGGTAACCGTAGCCCATCGCCGACATCATCATCTGTTGCTGCTGCGCATCCATGCCGCTGGCGGCGCCGGCCACCTGCCCGATCTGGGTCAGCTTCTGCTGGGCCATGCGCTGCGCACCATGGCGCAGCAGCGCATGCGCGATCTCATGCCCCATCACCACCGCCATCGCATCGCGGGTGCGCGCCACCGGCACCAACCCGGTATAGACCGCCATCTTGCCGCCCGGCAGGCAGAACGCATTGGCCTGGTCGGAGGGGATCACATTCACTTCCCACTGGAAGTCCCGCGCGAAGTGCGCCGGCTGCACGCCATGCTCCTGGGCCAGCGCGGTCTCCACCACATCGACCTTGGCGATCAGGCGCTGGGCGATGTCACGCACATCACGCGCGATCGGTGCATTGGGGTCCATCGGCCGTTCCTGCGACAGGATCTGCTGGTAGGCCTGCAGCCCCAAAGCAGTCTCCTGGCGCGCGTCCAGGCTGCTGTCGATCATCACCTTCTCGCCGGTATACGGATCCACCGTGCGGTTGGAAAACCAGTAGAAGACCGCGTAGCCGGCGGCCAGCAGCAACACCCACCAGCGGATGTTGCCGAACAGGCCGCGGCGCTGCGAGCCTTGTGGCGGGCGGGAAAAGGGATCGTTGCGCATCGGGTCGGCTTCCAGCAGGCCCCGCCGGCCGGCGGGCACGGCGCAATCTTAGTGCGCCGATGCCAGCAACGGGTGAAGCCGGCTGCCGATCAGATGCCGCGTACCAGGCGGAAGCCGATGCGCGCGTTGGTGGTATCCGAGTCCTGGGATTGCCGCCAGGCGGCGCGTGTCTGCTCCGGCGCATTGGCCCAGTTGCCCCCCCGGATCACCCGTGCGCGACAGCCCGGGTTGAACCAGGCGGCGCCATCGGAGGGCGCGCGCCGGTAGCTGGCATGCCAGCAATCGGCCACCCATTCGCTGAGATTGCCGCCCATGTCGTGCAGGCCGAAGGCATTGGCCTGGAAACTCCCTACCGGTGCCGGCCCCCACCAGCCATCGCCATAACCGATGAAGGCGTTGTGCCAATGCCGCCCGGAGGGCGACACATCCTTGCTGCCGGTGAAATTGCCGCTGCCCGGCGGCGGCGTGCCCGCATCGCCCCAGGGGTAGCGACCACTGTTGCCGCCGCGCAGCGCGTACTCGAACTCTGCTTCACTGGGCAACCGGTAGCTGCGCCCGGTCTGCTCGGACAACCACGCCGCGTAGTTTTCGGCATCGCGGATGCTGACGTGCATCACCGGCGAATTGGCCATCGCGCGGCCACCGTCGTAATCCGAACGCCAGTCCACGCCGCTGCGGCGGATGAAATTGCCGCTGCGTTCGTCATAGACCACCGAATGGCCGCGCCGCGTCGCCCGGGGGCGCGCATTGGTCGCCTTCACGTAGCGCTGGAAATCGCTGACCGTGACCTCGGTGATCGCCATCGCGAAGCCTCGATCAAAGCGCACATAGTGCGATGGTCGCTCGGCATCGCTCGAACCCGGTTCGGCATCACCGGCGCCCATCTGGAAACCGCCATGCGGCACCACCACCATCTGCGGCCCGCGTCCGCCATCACGCATGGCGTCGCTGAACACCTGTCCCGGGCGGAAGCTGCCGTAGTGGGTGGCCAGGTCGATGCGCTCACGCAGCTGGGCCACCACCGCGTCTCCCGGCAGGGCGATGCGCAGGGCCTCGGCCAGTTTCTCGCGTGCCGGCTTCAGGCCCTGCGGCGTGGACAGGTCGCGCAGGCCGTCATCGCGCAGCTGCAGCAATGCCGCCGCACGGATCTGCTCGATGCGCTCGAACGCGTCGGCAATGGTCGGCGACGAGTCGCGCACCTTGCTGGCTTCGGCCAGCCAGGTGCCTGCGCTGGCGAAATCGCGCGTGCGTGCAGCGTCCTCGGCACGACGGATCAGCCCGCTTTCGGCCGCGGCCAGTCCCTGCCGTGCACGGCTGTTGTTCTCGTCCAGTGCCAGCGCCTCGCGGAAGTTGCCGATAGCCCCGTCGCCATCCTCGCCGATCCGGTCCGCGCGCAGGTCTTCTTCACCGGCGCGGTTGTAAGCGACCACCCGCTGGGCAAGCTCCACCCGACCCTGCAGTGCGCGTACCTTCTCGTCCTTGGGCGCCAGGGTCAGCAGCACCAGCGCCTGGCGGCTCGCCTCGGCCAGCGCCTCGCGCTGCTTCAGCGGCCGCACCAGCAGCGCATCCGCCTGCTGCTGCAGGCGCTGGCGGGCACGCTGCAGGCCCTGGCGGGCCTGGCGGTCATCCGGGTCCTCTTCCTGTACCGCCAGCCACAGCGGGATGGCGGCATCGGCATCCTCATACAGCCGGCCCTCGGTGAAGGCCTGCCCGGCCGCGCGGCGCAACTGGGCCAGGCTGCGGCCCTGGCGGTCCACCCGCGGCGGCGTCCACTGCTGTACATCCTCGGCGGCATCCTCACCGGCGATGGTCACGCTGCCCTGCCCAGCCTGCGGGCGCTCGTCGCTGTCTGCGTTCGCGGACGGGCGCGCCTCCTCCCCGGCACTCCGGTCCGCTGCCGTGGGGGGCGACGGCGTGCAGCCTGCCAAGGCCATGGCCAGGGCGGTGCACAGCGCGGACGACAACGGAAAACGCAAGCGGAGCCTCCTTCGGCACGGACGCGCACCGACGTTAGGCTATTCTCCCCTGCCTGAGCAAACCCGAGTAGTAGGCCCTGAACCGTGGCAACCTGGATCACCACCCCCGCCGAGCTGGATGCGTACTTCCAGCAGCGCCCGACCCGCATCGGCCTGGACACCGAATTCATCCGTGAACGCACCTTCTGGCCGCAGCTGGCCCTGGTGCAGATGGCGGTCGGGCAGGACATCCTGCTGATCGACCCGCTGATTCCCGGCATGACCGAGGCGCTGGCACCGTGGCTGGCCGATGAATCCATCACCAAGGTGATGCACAGCGCCAGCGAAGACCTGGTCGCCTTCAAGTGGGCGTGCGGCGTGCTGCCGCGACCACTGTTCGACACCCAGATCGGGGCATCGCTGGCCGGCATCGGCGGCGGCATGGGCTACCAGAAGCTGGTGGCGGAGATCACCGGCGTGGCGCTGGCCAAGGGCGAAACCCGTTCGGACTGGATGCGCCGCCCGCTTTCCGAGTCGCAGCTGCAGTATGCCGCCGACGATGTCGAGCACCTGTTCGCGCTGCATGACGCCATTGATGCCAAGCTGCAGGCGCTCGGCCGCCAGCAGTGGCTGCACGACGATGGCGAGCGCCTGCTGGCCAGCGTCGCCAACGACGAGGACCGCTGGCCGCATCTGGCGATGCGCTCGGCGCAGTTCCTCGACGCCGCCGCACAGCACCGCCTGCTGCGCTTGCTGCGCTGGCGTGATGTGCAGGCACGCAACAGCGACCGCCCGCGAAGCTGGATCCTGGACAACGAACTGGCCGCCACCCTGGCGCGCACGCCACCGGCCGACGAGACTGCGCTGGGCAAGCTGTTCGAGCAGTTCCCGAAGGCACCGCGCAAGCTGGCAGGCGCGGTCTGGCAGGCACTGTCCACGCCGCTGGCCGATGAGGCCGAGGCACCGCTGGCACTGCCCGCCAACGACAGCAACAAGCAGGTAGTGAAGAAGCTGCAGGACGCGGTGGCCGAACGCAGCCGCGAGCTGGGCCTGCCGGATGGCGTGCTGGCATCCCGCAAGCATCTGGAAAGCTATCTGGAACGCCGCCAATGGCCAGCCGCACTGGCCGGCTGGCGCCAGCAGGAACTGGAGTCGCGGCTGCAGGCGCTGCTGCCCGCACGTTGATGGCACAAGGCGCCGGACCACGCCGGCGCCGTGCACCTCAAGCCTGCAGGGGCCGTGCTAGGGTTTGCCGGTACTGACAAGGAGACGTCGATGCGGAGCCTCAAGATCGCGACCGCCTGCGCACTGCTGCTAACCACGTTGGGCCTGACATGCTCTGGGCAGGCAGCACCGCTTTCCTATGCACAGGAAAAGGAGAACACAGCCAAGCTGGTGGACATCATTGACGGTGCCACCCGCGACGGTCTGGTTGCCGTGCTGGTGCCGGCCCCGTATGCCGTGCACAACGGCGGACCAGGCGTCGGCTCTCCGGTCCCAGGCTTTCATCTGGGCAACCGCTCGACCGACCTACCCGGGTTCTCGACGCGAGTGTCCTTCCAGCACAAGGACATTCCCTCCCAGGGCTATGTGCAGCTGTTCAACACCAACGAACTGGAAACCGGCCCGCAGCGGACGGTGTTGATGGACGTGTTCGAGGTGCATCTGATTCCGCCGGGCACCTATCTGCTGAACGGTGCGGAGAACTACCGCCTGAACACCCGCGTAGCCAAGCTGAAGCCGCTAGGGACCACGGACGAAGTATCGAAGGACATCGGCGCCACCCGCCTGGCCGACGTCGATTACCGTTTCTATTCCTGGAAGAAGGTCTGGGTACCACCCGGCGTCCTGACCGATCAGCACTCCCAGCAGGTCTGCATCTCGGTGCATGTGGCCTCCGGCAACTGCGTGGCATGGGGCACCCAGAACTACGAAACCTCGCGCCCGACCGAAGGCTACTGGGATGACAGGATCGTCCCTGAAGATATCCCTGCCCTACGCATCCAGGCGGTCATCGCCAAGGCCCACGCGCCACTAGGCTTCACTGCCCGCGAAGGGCAGATCCTGCTCAGCCCCTTCATTGTTGCCGCCGACGGCGATATCGATTTCAACGCGAACGACTGCGCACCGGTCGACAAGCTGACGGGATGCGCCCTGCGCCGCTTCAGGGTGCACTACCAACCCGCGCCGCTGGACGCTGCACGCAAGCACATCGCAATCACCTCGCGCGGCCTCAACGGCAAGCAGCGCAAGGTACTGGAGCGGATGGAGGCGATGCAGCTGCAGGTGCTGGGCCCCAGTGCGCCGTCCGATGCAGCGCTGGGCAAGGGCGTCAGCGCCACGCCTTGAGCACGGATGATGCCTGGCCAGCAACTAAAAACGGCGCTCGATGAGCGCCGTTTCCGTTACACGACGGGGTAAGGCTTACCAGTTCATGTTCAACGAGACACCCACGGTGCGCGGTTCGTTGTAAACCGCCGCCATGTAGTTCTCGATCACACCCTTGAGGTTCTTCTCGTTGGTGATGTTGCGCGCGAACAGCGCCACTTCGTAGGCACCATAGTTGCCCGAGTAGCCGATCTTCAGGCCGCCCTCGAAATCACCCTTGGAGTTGAACTCCTTGCTGTCGTACAGCACGAAGCTGGTGTAACCCTGCTTGTTCCAGTCGGTGGAGACGAACATGGTGCCGGCGTCGCTGACCGGGAAGTCGTAGCGGGCGGCCAGGTTGACGTTGTACTTCGGCGCGTTCGGCAGCGGGTTGCCGTCGATCTGGGCGAACGTGTTGGCACCGACCTTGATCGTCGGGTCGCCGACGGTGCAGACCACCTGGCCGTTGAGGCCGCAGACCTGCGCGTAGACGCGCTTGTCCTTGATCTCGCTGTGCAGCAGGCTCAGGCCGGCGCTCAGGGTCAGGTTCGGGATCGGGCGCAGTTCCATGTCGGCTTCAAAGCCGTAGGCCTTGGCCTTGTCGGCGTTGAACAGCACGCCGTTGCCGTCCGAATCGTTGCCGTTGAGCTGGATGTCGTTGACGGTGTAGGTGAACGCGGTGGCATTCAGGCGCAGGCGGTTGTCCCACAGGCTGCTCTTCACGCCCGCTTCCCAGGACAGGATCGTCTCGGAATCGGCGGTGGTGAAGTCGGCATTGAACACCGCCGAACGGCCCTGGATGGTCGGGCCACGGAAACCGCGCGCGACCTTGGCGTAGACGCTCACGTTCGGGGTGAACTGATACATCGCGCTCAGATCCCAGCTCGGCGTGGTGTCGGACATCTTGACGTCGGTGCGGCCCTTGTAGGTGACCACGCCGGCGGCGGTATCGGCGGTCTTCAGCAGACGGGTGTGCTTCTCGTCCTTGGTCTGGCGCAGGCCGGCAGTGACAGTGAACTTGTCGGTGAAGGCGTAGCTCAGCTGGCCGAAACCGGCCCACGAGGTGTTCTTGTTGCGCAGGCGCACCCAGTTGTTCGGGTTGCGTGCCGCGCCCTGCAGGAACCATGCGCGCTGGTAGAAGTCGGTGGTGTCGCTGCCGTTGAAGTAGAACGCACCGGCCTGCCACTGCAGGGCGCTGTCGTCATGGCTGGCCAGGCGGAATTCCTGGGTCCATTGGTCCAGGTCGCGGATGCGGCCCATCGACTGGCCGTAGCCGTTCGGCACGCCGTTCACCGGGAAGTTCGCCGCGGCGCCACCGTCGGTGTCACCACGGCTGTAGCCGGAGGTGGTTTCGTAGGCGGTGATCGAGGTGAAGTCGATCGCGCCGAAGTCGTAACGTGCCTTCACCGAACCGCCGTAGGTCTTGTAGGCCTGCGGATTGTTGTCAGCTTCGTCGTAGGCAACCTTGTCGCGCGGCACGTCGGTCTTGTTCGAGCCCTTGGTCAGCGCGCCGCGCAGGAACAGGGTCGAGGTGCCTTCGTAATCGCGGGCGTGGGCCGAGGCCAGGATCGAGAACTGGTCGCTCGGGGTCAGCAGCAGCTGCGCGCGCACGTTGCGGTCATCGAAGCCACCCATGGCATTCTTCTTCGGGCTGACCGTGCCGTCGGCGCTCGGGCCCTTGTAGGTGTTGTCGACGTAGTCGTCGCGGTGCTGGTACAGCGCCGACACGCGGAACGAGGCGATGTCGTTGATCGGGCCGCCGAAGCCGCCGTCGATCGACACGCTGTTGTAGGTCGCATAGCTGGCGCTGACGCGGCCGGTGTAGTCCTGGGTCGGCTTCAGGGTGTCGAACTTGACGATGCCGGCGGTGGTGTTGCGGCCGAACAGCGAGCACTGCGGGCCGCGCAGCACTTCCACCTGGTCCACGTCATAGACCGGGTTGGACTTCAGCACCACGTGTTCCAGCACTACGTCGTCCTGGATGATCGAGACCGGCTGCGAGGCACCCAGGTAGAAGTCGATGTTGCCCAGGCCACGGATGTAGAAGCGCGGGAAGATGCGGCCGGTGGTGGTTTCCGCATACAGGCTCGGCACGCGGCCGGACAGCGCCAGCAGGGTGTCGTCGCCGCCGGCGGTGAAGTCGCGCATGCGCTCGCCCTGCACCACGCCGACCGAAACCGGCACTTCCTGCAGGTTCTGCTCACGGTGTTCGGCGGTCACGGTGATCGTGTCCAGGCCGGTCGGGGTCGGCGCGCTGTCCTGCGCGGCGGCACCGAAGCTGCCGACCAGGGCCAGGCCGGCACAGGCCAGTGCCAGCGGGTGGCGGCGGAAGGAAACAAGGGAAGACGACAGACCCGACAGGCGGCGGGAATCGGTATGGGAGGGCATGCAATGCTCTGAGGAGGCGTCCGTGCGGCCTGCGCGGGCCGGGCGGCAAAAAGGAGGAAAACTGCGCAAGCGGCCATTATCCCCCAAATTGTTACGATTTCGTTGCGCAGCACTCAAACCCGGCGAAACAAGCGGTTTCGGCACAGTCACCGGGCATTCCGCACGCCCTGAAGGCTTGACTCAGGGCAGCGGGGTCAACGCGACATCGACCATCGCCAGCAGGCGCTCGCGGCTGATGCCGTCACGGGCCTGCACCGAGATGCCATGCAGCACCGTGGCGAAGTGATCGCCCAGTGCCTGCACTGCCGCGTCGTCGGCCAGCTCACCCTCGGCCTGCGCCTGCTGCAGGCGCGCGATGATCGCCGCCGTGCGCTGGCGACGATGGCTGGCCAGCCAGTCCCGCACGCCTTCGCCATCGGGCGACACGCTGCTGGCCGAGGACACCACCAGGCAACCATGCGGGCGCCCGCGACGGGTGTAGGTCAGCACGGCTTCGCGCAGCATCGAACCGATCGCCTCACGCAATGTTGCCTGCTCCAGCGCGCGCGGCGCGAAACCGCCCTCGCCCTCTTCGTACAGCGCCACGGCTTCGCGGAACAGCTGCTCCTTGCTGCCGAACGCGGCGTAGATGCGCGCCGACGCGATGCCCAGCGTTTCGACCAGTGCCGACATCGACGTGCCTTCATAGCCGTGCTGCCAGAACAGCAGCATCGCCTTGCGCAACGCCTGGTCCCTGTCGAATTCGCGCGGTCGCCCTGCCATCTGCCTGCCTGCTCCAGTGAGGCGCGCAGTGTAACGCGGGTGTTGACCACCGCGAGGGTCGCGCCTATTCTTTGTCGACCGACAAACAATTGGAGCAACACATGCAGACCCTCAAGGGCCCCAGCCTGCACCTGGCGCAGTTCGCCGGAGACCAACCCCCTTTCAACTCACTTGCCGGCATTGCCGCGTGGGCCGCCGGCCACGGTTTCAAGGCCCTGCAGATTCCCGCGTGGGATGCACGCCTGTTCGATCTGGCCACCGCCGCCGACAGCCAGGACTACTGCGATGACATTCGCGGCACCCTCGCCGAGCACGGCCTGCAGGTCAGCGAACTGACCACCCACATCCTCGGCCAGCTGGTGGCCGTGCATCCGGCCTACGATGAACTCTGCGATGGCTTCGCGCCGGAAGCACTGCGCGGCAATCCGAAGGCCCGCAGCGAATGGGCGCAGCAGCAGCTGCACCTGGCCGCGCGCGCGTCACGCCGTCTCGGCCTGCAGGACATGGGCACCTTCTCCGGCTCGTTCGCCTGGCCCTACCTGTTCCCGTTCCCGCAGCGCCCGCCGGGCCTGATCGACGCGGCCTTCGATGAACTGGCACGACGCTGGCGGCCGGTCCTCGATACCTGCGAGGACAACGGCATCAACCTCTGCTACGAGATCCATCCCAGCGAAGACCTGCATGACGGCACCAGCTTCGAGCGCTTCTTCGAGCGCGTCGGCCAGCACCAGCGCTGCCGCATCCTGTTCGATCCCAGCCACTTCGTGCTGCAGCAGCTGGATTACCTGCAGTTCCTGGACATCTACCACCCGCTGATCCGCATGTTCCACGTCAAGGATGCGGAGTTCCGCCCCGACGGCCGCCAGGGCATCTATGGCGGGTATGCCGACTGGACCGAACGTGCGGGCCGCTTCCGCTCGCTGGGAGATGGCCAGGTCGACTTCAAGTCGATCTTCTCCAAGCTGGCCCAGTACGACTACCAGGGCTGGGCGACGCTGGAGTGGGAGTGCTGCCTGAAGGACCAGGAAGCCGGCGCACGCGAAGGCGCCGCATTCATCCGCGACCACATCATTCCGGTCACCGACAAGATCTTCGACGACTTCGCCGGTGCACCGATCAGCACCGCACAGATGCAGCAGATGCTCGGCATCGCCTGAGCCCCAACGGAGCACTCCCCCATGACCACTTCCCTTTCCGCTGGCGCTGCCGGCGACGCTTCGCTGCGCCACCATTACCTGCGCATCGACGGCCAGCGCGTGCATTGCGTATCCGCAGGCCACGGTGAACCCGTATTGCTGATTCCCGGCTGGCCGCAGACCTGGTACGCCTGGCGCCACGTGCTGCACGCGCTGGCCGAGGCTGGTTTCGAAGCCATCGCGGTTGATCCGCCGGGCATCGGTGAATCCGACCGCCCCACCCACGGCTACGACACCGGCAGCGCCGCCGCCGTCCTGCACCAGACCATGCAGGCGCTGGGCCACGACCGTTACCAGGTGGTCGGGCATGACATCGGCATGTGGATTGCCTATGCGCTGGCCAGCGACCAGCCGCAGGCCGTGCGCCAGCTGGCCGTCACCGAAGCGGTGATTCCCGGCCTGGCGCCGGAACCGGGCATCTTCGCTGCGCCGGCCGACAATATCTTCCTCTGGCACTTCATGTTCAACCAGGTGGCGGACCTGCCCGAGGCACTGATCAGTGGCCGCGAGCGCGCCTATCTGGAATTCATGTTCGACCGCTGGTCGTACCGCCGTGACGCGGTGGCTGCCGACACCTACATCGCCGCCTACAGCCGCCCCGGCGCGCTGCGGGCCGGCTTCGCCTGGTACCGCGCGATTCCGGAAACCATCCGCCAGAACAAGGAACGTGCACAACGCCGGCTGGCGATGCCGGTGCTGGCCATCGGCGCCGAGCACGCCACCGCCGATGCGCCGATGCTGACCCTGCAACCGCACGCCGACAACGTGCGCGGCAGCATCGTGCCGGGCTGCGGTCACTTCATCATGGAAGAAGCGCCGCAGGCGTTCCTCGCGCAGCTGCTGCCATTCCTGCAGGAGGCGCGCCATGCGGCTTGAACCGAAACTGCAGCAGTTCGTCGACGCTGTGGCATCACAGCCATTGCCCGACGATCTGCGGGAACTGCGTGCGATCAGCGAGGGGGCGTTGCCGACGCTGCAGGGTGCGCCGCAGCCGGTTGCACGCGTGATCGAGCACACGGTGATCGCACGCGACGGGCATGCGTTGGAGGTCCGCCTCTATACACCGCAAGGGCTGCGCGATGGCCCGTCGCCGGCCCTGTTGTTCGCTCACGGTGGCGGCTGGTTCCAGTGTTCGCTGGCGGTCTATGACGGCCCCTGCCGTGCGCTGGCCAATGCCAGCGGCTGCGTGATTGTGGCCGTGGGCTACCGGCTGGCGCCGGAACACCCGTTCCCGGTTCCACTGCATGACGTCGCCGACGCCTGGCAGTGGTTGCAGGACAACACCGAGCGCCTCGACCTGGACCCGCAACGGTTGGCGATCGGCGGCGACAGCGCCGGTGGCAACCTCGCCGCCGCCTGCTGCCTGCTGCTGCGCGAACGGGCCCTGCCGCAACCGTGCCACCAATTGCTGCTGTACCCGGCGCTGGATGCCGGCATGGGCAGCGATTCCTACCGCGACTACGCCGCGGGCTACTACCTCAGCGCCGAACTGATGCAGCGCTGCTGGCAGGCCTATCTGGGTGATCTGGATCAGCCACCGTCACTGGCCTCGCCCGCGCAGGCAACAGACCTGCAGGGACTGGCGCCAGCCTCCGTACTCAGCTGCGAGCACGATCCGCTGCGCGACGAGGCCGAGCAGTACGCGCACCGCCTGCAGGCTGCGGGTGTCGACTGCACGCTGGAGCGGCTGCCGGGGATGATCCATGCCTGCATCCACCTGCAGGGCGTGGCTGTTTCCACTGGCGTGGCGGTACAGCGCGCGGGCGATCTGCTGCGCCAGGCGCTGGCCTGAACCGGCTGGGGGCGGCGGCAGATCAACGCCTGCCGCCGTCCCGGCCCGGCGCTTGGCAAGCCCGGCAGGCAGCGCTACACTGAAAGCCTGCCGTGGGGCCATAGCTCAGCTGGGAGAGCGCGTCGTTCGCAATGACGAGGTCAGGAGTTCGATCCTCCTTGGCTCCACCACTATTCAGAAGAACCCGTAGATCTCCATGATCTGCGGGTTTTTTCTTTATAAGCGCCCACGGCTCAGGCCGGCTCCTCACCGCCATCCTTGCGATGTGGACTGCGCGAGTGTGTATCACGCACCTGTTGATCGCGCTGGCCCGGCCGCTGCTTGGCCACATCGTCCTGCTTCCTGTCCTGGCGACTTTCCTGGATGCCCTGCTTCGGGTCCTGACCCTTGCTTCGCTCGTTCATCGAAATCTCCCACGCCGGCGCCGGGCCCTCGTTGCCCACCACGCTAGAGGTTGCCGGGTAAGCCGCAGGTCAGTCCTGCGCCAACGTCATGTGCAGGACTGGCTTGCCGCCGCAGCCCCCGCGCAGCCAGAATCCGGGGCACCACGCCTACCGGTATGCCATGCCCTCTCCTGCCCAGCACGCTGCGCACGTGTTGCCGATGCTCCTCAATGCGACCGACGGCAGCATCCAGCTCGGCAACCTGCCGACGCTGATCGGCCCCACCCTGTCACGGGATGAGGCGCGTGTCGCCTACGCCGCGCTGGTGCGAGGGCAGCGCGATGTCGGCACCGGCTATCACTGGCTCAGCCTGCACCGGCTCAGCCTGGGCGGTGCGCCCGCCGGCATCAGCCTGTGTTTCCACGGGCAGCAGCTCGACATGGTGACGATGGGCGTCGATCTGCCCGGTGCAACACTGGAAGACGGTTGGCCGACCCAGACCGCGATCGATGCCGAAGTCGCCTTCATGCGCCGCACGTTGGGTGCCGCGCTGGGTCGCAAGCTGGCCGGCGGCCACGCCCGGTTCGACTGGGGCGAAGCCTGGGCCCGTTTCGATCCGAAAGGCTTCATGGCCAGCAGCGGTATCCGCTACGCGCCACGCTCGTGACCCCGCTCAGGTGCGGGTGATCGACACCCCACCCTCCACGCGCATCGCGGTACCGGTAACGAAACTGCTTTCATCGCTGGCAAGGAACAGCGCCGCGTTGGCGATCTCCTCCGGCTCGGCCATGCGCTTCAGTGCGTGCAGCGAGCGCACGAAGTCGCGGGCATCGCCGGTGGGTGCGGCCTGCCGCCCCATCTCGGTATCGGTGCCACCGGGCAGCAGCACGTTGCTGCGCACGCCGCGCGCACCGTATTCGGTAGCGATCACCTGGGTCAGGCCGATCAGCCCGGCTTTGCTCGACGCATAGGCCGCCATGCCTGGGAATCCCACGGTGTGACCGACAAAGGTGCCGACGAACACCAGCGAGCCGCCGCCGCGCGCCAGCAGTGCCGGCAACTGCGCGCGTGCCGCATGGAAGGCGGCATCCAGATTGGTCGCCATCACGTCGCGCCAGGCGTCCACCGGGAACTCCGCCGCCGGCACGCCCGGGCCAAGCATGCCGGCATTGTTGAGGGCGATGTCCAGGCCGCCGAATGACTGCTGGGCCAGATCGACCAGCGCCTGCGCCGTGCCCGGGTCGGCCACGTCGGCGGCATGTACCACGGCTTCGCCACCGGCGGCGCGAATCTGCTCGGCCAGCGCCTGCAGCGGCTCCGGCCGCCGTGCGTTGAGCACCAGCTTTGCCCCTTCTGCAGCGAAACGCAGGGCGCTGGCGCGGCCGATGCCGGCGCTGGCACCGGTGATGAGAGCGATCTTGTTGTTCAGGCGCATGGTCGTGGTACCGATTGTGAAGTGGCCGCCACGATGCCGCGCCTCTCGCCTGCCAACACTCCGTTTCCGGGCCCGGCCCATCGGTGCAGGAAACGGAGTTTCCGCAGCACCGGCGCGTGCCAGAATCCGGCCATGGACAGTACCGCCACCACCGCCCTCGATGCCGGCGTCGAACGGGTCTGCCGCCACCTTCAGGCCAGCCACGACGAACCCTCGCTGCAGGAACTGGCCGGGATCGCGGGTTGCAGCCCAACCCGCCTGCACCGCCTGTTCAAGGAGGCCACCGGGCTGACCCCGAAGCAGTACGCTGCCGCGCTGCGCGCCGATCGCCTGCGCACCGGGCTGGAACAACAGGAACGCATCACCGACGCCTTCCACGATGCCGGCTTCGGTTCCAGCGGACGCTTCTACGAGAACGCACCGAAGTTGCTGGGCATGACTCCCAAGCAATGGCGCGCAGGGGGTCGCGGCGAAGTCATCCACTTCGCGCTTGCCGAAAGTTCACTGGGCAGCGTGCTGGTCGCCAGCAGTGCCACCGGCGTGGTCGCGATCCTGCTCGGCGACGATCCGGAGACGCTGCTGCAGTCATTGCAGCAACGCTTCCGCCAGGCCGAACTGGTCGGCGCCGACCAGGGCTATGAACAACTGGTGGCACAGGTGGTGGGCCTGGTCGAGGATCCCACGCGGGGCGCCACGCTGCCGCTGGACATCCGCGGCACCGCGTTCCAGCAACGGGTATGGCAGGCGCTGCAGCAGATTCCGCGCGGGCAGACCGCGTCGTATGCGGATGTCGCCGCACGCATCGGCGCGCCCCGCTCGAGCCGTGCCGTAGCACGTGCATGCGCAAGCAACCCGCTGGCGGTGGCAGTTCCCTGCCACCGCGTGGTGCGCCGCGACGGCGACCTGTCCGGCTATGCCTGGGGCGTAGCGCGCAAGCGCGAACTGCTGCGCCGGGAAAAGGCCTCGACTGCCTGAGGTAGGTGCCCACCTTGGTCGGCACACCGCCAAGCCCTCAATCCAGCTTCACCACCAGCTTGCCGAAGTTGTGCCCCTTCAGCAGCCCGAAGAACGCCTCCGGCGCATTCTCCAGCCCTTCCACCACATCCTCGCGGTACTGGATGCGGCCTTCGCGCAGCCACTGCGGCATCTCGCGTTCGAAGTCCGGCCACAGATGGTTGAAGTCGTGCACGATGAAACCGCGCACGGTCAGGCGCTGGCGCAGGATCTGGCTGAACAGTGCGGGCAACCGGTCCGGCCCGGGCTGCTCGACGCCGCGCTCGTTGTAGGTGGCGATGGTGCCGCACACCGGAATGCGGGCGAAATCGTTGAGCAGCGGCAGCACTGCATCCAGCACGTGCCCGCCCACGTTCTCGAAATACACGTCGATACCCGCGGGCACCGCTGCGCGCAGCTGGGCGGCGAAATCAGCGGCGCGATGATCCAGCGCCACGTCCACGCCCAGCGTCTGCAGATAGGCACGCTTGGCTTCGCCACCGGCGATGGCGACCACGCGCGCGCCCTGCAGCTTGGCCAGCTGGGCCACGGTCGCACCCACCGGCCCGGTCGCGGCAGCCACCACCAACGTCTCGCCCGGCTTCAAACGGGCGATTTCATGCAGGCTGGAATAGGCGGTGAAGCCGGGCATGCCATATACCCCCAGCGCCGTACTCAGCGGCAGCCCGGCCGGATCCAGCCGGCGCCCCAGTGCCTTGGCCGGCAGCACCACATGGGTCTGCCAGCCACCCGGCGCCAGCACCAGCTCACCTGCGGCCACGCCCTCGGCATTGGACTGCAGCACCTCGGCCACGGTCTGCCCTTCCATCACCTCGCCCACCGCCACCGGCGCGGCGTACGACGGGCCCTCGTCCATGCGTCCGCGCATGTACGGGTCCAGCGACAGGTAGCGGTTGCGCAGCAGCACCTCGCCAGCGGCCAATGACGGCAACGCAACTTGTTCCAGGCGGAAATTGGCTGCACTTGGCGCCCCCTGCGGACGCGACGCAAGCACGATGCGGGAGGTGGTCGAGGAATCGGACATGGCCAGGTCTCTGCTGTTGCCAGCATTGGGAAAGGACTGCCGACACTACGCCGCGGCGATCCCCGATGGCGGCCACGAAAACAGCGTTCCATTGCCCGGACCCGCGCGGGTCCGGCGCCCCCCTTGCCCCTGCAGCTTTGGCGATCGCGGCGACCTGCTGATTTCCACCGCAGGCCATGATCGATTGGCCACGCCCCGCCCCACAACGGAGGATCAAGCACTTGCGCGCGCGCAGACGGCAATGTGAAGAAATCTTGGCAAAACGCTTGCCGAAGGCAGGCGACCTCCGTAATATACGCGTCCTTGGCAGCGACCTCGCTGCAACGAAACATGTGGCCGAGTAGCTCAGTTGGTAGAGCAGGGGATTGAAAATCCCCGTGTCGGCGGTTCGATTCCGTCTTCGGCCACCACTTTCGAAGGCCTGCAGAAATGCGGGTCTTTTTTTTCCGGAAACCGGGTTTGATCACGGTTGCCACACAATTTGGCCGAGTAGCTCAGTTGGTAGAGCAGGGGATTGAAAATCCCCGTGTCGGCGGTTCGATTCCGTCTTCGGCCACCATCTTCAGAGACCTGCAGAAATGCAGGTCTTTTTTTTTGCGCGACCGTGCCTGCCGGCTCTGTAGTACCGTCCTTGGTTCACTGCATGGAGCACTGATGACATGGATGACGCCCCTTCTCTACCGCAACTGCAGCAATCGCTGCGACGCCTGCACTGGCTGGTTGCCGGGCTGTCCGTGTTGTTGCTGGGCCTGACCGCAGTCACGGCCTGGATGCTTTCGCAGCGCGATGCCCCATTACACGTCGATCATTTGAGCACGCGGCAGCTGCAGGTACTCGACGAGCACGGCGTGGTGCGGGTGGAGATTGGCCAGGACAGCGCAGAAGACGGGCGACGAAGCCGAGCAGCGGGCATCCTGATTTTCGATGCCTCCGGCGCCGAGCGAGGCGGCCTGAGTACATTCGAGGACGACAGCGTCGCTCTTGCCCTGGATGCCCCGAAGGGACAGGGCGAGGACCGTTGGCGGGACCGGGCCGGACTCCGTGTGGACGCCGACGGCTCCGCGCAACTGCTGCTGACCGACAATTTGACCCGCGGCGCAGTACGCCTGCATTCCAAGGGAACCGGCGGCGGAGGGCTGGACACCTTCAAATGGGATATGAGCAGCGGCACACTGCATACGCGAACGCTTACCTTTGACGGCGACGAGCGCAGTCAACGCCCGTTCGAGCAGTAATTGCAACAGACGGCGGCAATGGTTGCCGGCGCATGGAACCTTTACACGTGGCCTTGGCCGCTCGCCTAAGCTCAGGACTCCTTAACGGAGTACGCCGATGCCTCTGCGCCCCGCCCTGCTCGCCTGCCTGCTGCTGGCCGCCCTGCCGGTGATCGCCGCCGAGCCGGTGCGCGCGGTCGACACGCTGGACATCGATCGCTATGCCGGCCAGTGGCACGAGATCGCGCATCTTCCGGTGTCATTCCAGAAACAGTGCGTCGGCGAAATCACCGCCAACTACGGGCTGCGCCGCGATGGCCGCATCAGTGTCACCAACGCCTGCCGCAACGGCGACGGAGAACGTGTGGTTGCTGAAGGGGTAGCACGCCCGGTTGCCGGCCATCCCGGCCAGCTGCAGGTGCGCTTCGTGCCGGACTGGCTGAGCTGGGTGCCACTGGTCTGGGCCGACTACTGGGTCCTGGCCCTGGACCCGGACTATCAGTGGGCGTTGGTCGGTGAACCGGACCGTAAGTACCTGTGGATCCTCTCGCGCCTGCCGGAAATGGATCGCGCCCGGTTCGAACAGCTGAAAGAAAAAGCCGAAGCCATGGGCTACGACCTCGGCCCGCTGCGCCTGATGGCCCCGATTCGCGATACACCCGCCGACTGAACCTCCCCGCATCCGGCGCACCACGCGCGCGCCATCCGGCGCCGCGCACGCCCGGCCGCCATCTTCACGCGCTACCCTCTGCGACGGGTCGCCACAGGCGATCCAAACGACCATACGCCGTAGTATGCTTATCCAACGCACCCCTCCAGAGGACCTGCGCCCATGCTCCACCGTTTCCGTATCGCCTTGATCGTCCTGTGCACCCTCGCCCTTGTTGCCTGCAACAACGGCATCGTCAAGCGTGTTTCGGAACCGGCGGCCAGCCTGCAGCAGCTGACCGTGCGCGCCGACGGCAACTGGACCGTGGCCCTGCGCCTGCAGAACTACAGCTCCATGCCCATGACCTTCGATGACGTCGCGCTGGCACTGACCGTCGGCGACAGCGACGCCGGCACCCTGCAGGCCAAGCCGGGCATCTCCATCGGCGGCACCTCGGCCGATGTCATCCAGGTCGACCTCGTGCCCAGCTCGGCCGCGCGCCTGGTGGTGGCCGACGCATTGGCCAGCAACCGCACCCTGGCTTACGGCCTGAAGGGAACGGTGGCGGCCACGCCGCAGGAAAAGAAGCAGCGCAGCTTCGACATCAGCAGCCGCAGCACCCTCAACCAGGCCCCGGGCCTGCCGGGCGTGCTGCGCTGACTCCCGCTTTCCGCCGCGGCGCCCGGCGCCGCTCCCCCTGTCCCTGATCAAATCGAGACGTACCGATGAGCAGCTACACCGCCCCGCTTTCCGACCTCCGTTTCGCCCTGCACGATGTGCTCAAGGTCGAACCCCTGTTCGCCCGCCTGGGCTTCACCGACGCCACCGCCGACGTGGTCGATGCCGTGCTGGAAGAAGCCGGCCGCTTCAGCGCCACCGTGCTGGCCCCGCTCAACAGCGTCGGCGACGAGATCGGCTGCGTGCTCGACCAGGCCACCGGTGAAGTGACCACCCCGCCCGGCTTCAAGCAGGCCTACGACCAGTTCGTCGATGGCGGCTGGACCGGCCTGACCGCCTCACCGGAACTGGGCGGCCAGGGCCTGCCGCACACCCTGGGCGTGCCGCTCAACGAAATGATCAACGCCGCCAACCTGGCGTGGGGCAACTTCCCGCTGCTCTCGCACGGCCATCGAAGCGCTGAAGCAGCACGGCGAAGCCTGGCAGCACGAGGCCTTCCTCAAGCCGCTGATCGAAGGCCGCTGGACCGGCACCATGTGCCTGACCGAACCGCACTGCGGCACCGACCTGGGCCTGCTCAAGACCAAGGCCGAGCCGAATGCCGATGGCAGCTACGCGATCACCGGCACCAAGATCTTCATCACCGCCGGCGAGCACGACCTGACCGGCAACATCGTGCACCTGGTGCTGGCCAAGCTGCCTGACGCCCCTCCGGGCGCCAAGGGCATCTCGCTGTTCGTCACCCCCAAGTTCAAGGTCGACCGCGACGGCAACGTCGGCGAGCGCAACGCACTGCGCTGCGGCTCGATCGAGCACAAGATGGGCATCAAGGGGTCGGTCACCTGCGTGATGAATTTCGATGGTGCGCAGGGTTACCTGGTCGGCCAGCCGCACAAGGGCCTGCAGGCCATGTTCACCATGATGAACACCGCGCGCCTGGGTGTGGGCCTGCAGGGCATCGGCCTGTCCGAGCGCGCCTACCAGAATGCGCTGAAATACAGCCGTGAGCGCCTGCAGTCGCGCGCCCTCAGCGGCGCCAAGTTCCCCGACAAGCCGGCCGACCCGATCCTGGTCCACCCGGATGTGCGTCGCATGCTGATGACGGTGAAGTCGCTGGTCGAGGGCAGCCGCCTGCTGGCCCTGCACGCTGCCACCCTGATCGATGTCGCCCACCATGCCGAGGACGCCGCCGAGCGCGAGCGCGCCGACACCCTGGTGAGCTTCCTCACCCCGATCTCCAAGGCCTGCCAGACCGAGTGGGGCATCGAGAACACCTACAACGCCCTGCAGTGCTTCGGTGGCCACGGCTACATCCGCGAGCACGGCATGGAGCAGCTGGCGCGCGACGCCCGCATCACCACGCTGTATGAAGGTACCACCGGAATCCAGGCGCTGGACCTGATCGGCCGCAAGACCGCGTCCAGCCAAGGCGCCGGCCTGAAGCTGATGCTGGCCGAGATCGAAGCCTTCGCCAAGGAACACGAGGGCAACGAAGCGCTGGCCGAGTTCATCGGACCGCTGCGCACCAAGGCCGCCGAATGGGGCAAGCTGACGATGGACGTGCTGCAGCGCGCGGCCGCCAACCCGGACGAACTGGGCGCGGCCAGCTACGACTACCTGTTCTATTCGGGGTACGTGGTACTGGCCTACTGGTGGGCCCGCAGCGTGGCCGCCGCCGACGCCAGCGCGCACGGCGCCGCCTTCGCCCAGGGCAAGCGCGAGACCGCGCGGTTCTACTTCGCCCGCGTGCTGCCGCGCACCCTCAGCCACGCCGCCGCCATCCAGGCCGGCGCCGCCCCGCTGATGGCGATGGACGACGAGCGCTTCGGCGCCTGAGCCGGGCTGCCGCCCGGCACCCGCGGAAGCAACGGCTGGAGCAACAGCAACAGCCGGCTTCCTGAGGGATGGCAGGGTGGGTCCAATTGCGGGGGGCGCTGCAAGTACGTCCATGTAAGCTCGGTCGCCGCTTGCTCGTGTGCGCAGTCCTGCGCACACGGCAAGACCGGGGCTGGGCGTCCTGCCCAACCCGCCCGAGGCATGCCTCGGGCCCATGCGGCTCACGCCCCCGCAACCGGACCCACCCCGCCTTCGACAGATTTCTGCTGCTGTTGGTAGGTGTCGACCTTGGTCGACACGGTAAATCCACGCCACGCGTGGATGGAAACCAACGAAATCCCTCTGGAGAAAAGCCCCCTTTTGTTAAAGGGGGCGCGCCAAAGGCGCGGGGAATAGGAGGAATGCGCGGACCTGAATTGTTGCGTTTTGGGTATCGCCCAAGTGGCGATACCCAAAACGCAACAATTCAGGTATAAGCTGTTCTCCCGATGGAGACAGACACTACACGCTTGGGTCTGATCGAAGCCGGAGCTCCGTTTTCTGCTCCGGGCGCCGAAGCATCGCCCAACGCCACGACGCTGCATCGCCCCGGTTCGGTCCGGCTGCTCTCGCTTGATGCCCACGGACGCGTACTGGACTGGATCACCTGGCAGGATGCGGCGTGCCTCTACGCCCGCGAAGCCGTCGCCTGGACACTCGGCGATCCCTGCCTGCACATCCACGGCGGCACCAATCGCTTCAGCGGTCTGCAGAGCGGCATGGACCTGCACCCGATCATCGCCGCCCGCGGCCACGCCCGCTCCCGCGCGATCGACCCGACGCCGAACCTGACCAACCCGGCCCTGTTCGCCCGCGACGCCCACCTGTGCATGTACTGCGGCCAGCAGTTCAACCGCCCCACGCTCACCCGCGACCACGTCATGCCACTGTCCAAGGGCGGCCTGGACTGCTGGGAAAACGTGGTCACCGCCTGCTTCCACTGCAACTCGCGCAAGAGCGACCGCACCCCGCAGCAGGCCGGAATGCCGTTGCTGGCGGTGCCCTACCGGCCCAGCTGGATCGAGCATCTGATCCTGTCCAACCGCAACATCCTGGCCGACCAGATGGCCTTCCTGAAGGCGCAATTGCCGAAGCGCTCAAAACTGAGCACCTGAATCGCCGAAAATGCAACCCTCACCGTCCTGTCACGGGCGGCGGCGTTTGCTTGCCCCACCCCCGTTTGAGGGCGAAAATGGGCGTTCAGAACAAGTGCGAACATGATGATCGACTCTGCCCGCTATCCCCGCCTCGCGCGCATCCAGACACCGGATGACCTGCGCACGTTCGACGAATCCGAATTGAGGGCGGTCGCCGACGAACTGCGCGCCTACCTCATCGAATCGGTGGGCAAGAGCGGCGGCCACTTCGCCGCCGGCCTGGGCGTGATCGAACTCACCGTGGCCCTGCACTACCTGTACCAGACCCCGCAGGACCAGCTGGTCTGGGACGTCGGTCACCAGACCTACCCGCACAAGATCCTGACCGGTCGCCGCGACGAGATCCACACCGTCAAGCAGAAGGACGGTGTGGCGCCGTTCCCGAAGCGTGAAGAGAGCGAGTACGACACCTTCGGCGTCGGCCATTCGTCGACCTCGATCTCGGCCGCGCTCGGCATGGCCATTGCTCGCCAGTCCGAAGGCGACAACCGCCAGGTCGTAGCGGTGATCGGTGACGGTGCGATGACCGCCGGCATGGCCTTCGAAGCGCTGATGCACGCCGGCGGCATGGAGCCGGAGCCGAACCTGCTGGTGATCCTCAACGACAACAACATGTCGATCTCCGAGGCGGTCGGCGGCCTGACCAAGATGCTCGGCCGTGCTACCGGCAGCCGCACGCTCAATGCACTGCGCGAAGGCGGCAAGAAGATCCTCGGCGACAAGAAGAACAACCCGGCGCGCTTCGTGAAGCGCTGGGAAGAACACTGGAAGGGCATGTTCGTGCCGTCCACGATGTTCGAGGAAATGGGCTTCCACTACACCGGCCCGATCGACGGCCACGACATGCCCGCCCTGCTGTCCACGCTGAAGACGCTGCGCGCCTCCAAGGGCCCGAAGCTGCTGCACGTGATGACCACCAAGGGCAAGGGCTACGAGCCGGCCGAAGGCGATCAGATCGGTTACCACGCGGTGGGTCCGTTCGATCCGGACAAGGGCCTGGTGGCCAAGGCCGGCGCCAAGAAGCCCACTTACACCGACGTGTTCAGCGACTGGCTGTGCGATGCCGCCGCTGCCGAGCCACGCCTGTACGGCATCACCCCGGCGATGCGCGAAGGCTCCGGCCTGGTGCGCTTCAGCAAGGAATACCCGCAGCGCTATTTCGACGTCGCGATCGCCGAACAGCACGCGGTCACGCTGGCCGCCGGCATGGCGACCCAGGGTGGCAAGCCGGTGGTGGCGATCTATTCGACCTTCCTGCAGCGCGCGTACGACCAATTGGTGCACGACGTGGCCATCCAGGACCTGGATGTACTGTTCGCGATCGACCGCGCCGGCGTGGTCGGCCCGGACGGTGCGACCCACGCCGGCAACCTCGACCTGAGCTTCCTGCGCTGCGTGCCGAACATGGTGGTGATGGCGCCATCCAATGAAGCCGAGTGCCGGCAGATGCTCAGCACCGGCCTGCAGCACCCGGGCCCGGCCGCCGTGCGCTATCCGCGCGGCACCGGCACCGGCGTCGCCGCAGGCACCGACCTTTCCACCCTGCCGATCGGCAAGGGCGAGCTTCGCCTGCAGGGCAGTCGTATCGCCCTGCTCGCCTTCGGCAGCACCGTGGCCGCCGCCGAACAGGTTGGCCGCGAACTGGGCCTGAGCGTGGTCAACATGCGCTTCATCAAGCCGCTGGACCGCGAGCTGGTGCTGGCTGTCGCCGCCCAGCACGAGGGGCTGGTGACGATCGAAGACAACGTGGTGGCCGGTGGCGCCGGCTCCGGCGTCGGTGAGCTGCTCAATGCCGAAGGCGTGCTGCGCCCGATCCTGCACCTGGGCCTGCCCGACAGCTACCAGCACCACGCCAGCCGCGAGGACCTGCTGGCCGAAGCCGGCATCGACGCCGCAGGCATCCGCGCGGCCGTACTCAAGCGCTGGCCGCAGCTGGCTGCCGGGACCCCGCCCCTCAGCGCGGCAGGCTGAGACCGGTCACCACCCAGTGGATCCACGCATGGCGTGGATCCACTGCGGAACAGGGGTCGATCCACGCCATGCGTGGGGACAGATCAGGGAGCCCCAGCCCTCAGCCGTAGCTGACCGCTTCCACGAACGCGCCGCTGGCCTCCACCCGCACCGCAGCGCGCTGCCCGGTGTCGACGAAGTGGAGGCGTGCGAGGGTTTCAGCGAAATCGTAGGCCCGGGCACCATCGCGGAACTCGATCGGTTCCGGCCGGTCCGGGTGCAGCACGCGCCATTGGCGTTGCTCGCATTGCAGGCGGATCAACATGCAGCTCACTCCTTGAGGCAGCGTATCGACGGTGGCGGGACGGGCGTGCCGGTTACGGCAGACTTCATCGCGGCGGATCAGGGGCACGCAGAGGTGCCCTGATCGCAGAAGATACGACGTTCAAAATGTGAGCTGTATCAGATTATTCTGATTTTCGAGGCGCGTGCTCAATTCACCTGGAACTGCGCCCGGCAACCGTCGCTGACCCAGATGCCACGGCGGTCCCAGCCCCAGGTCTGGCCCTCGATGCAGGCGCTGCGTGAATCCTGACGGACCAGGCGCACACCACGACGGATGCGCGCATCACAGTACTCCTGGCGATGACCGTTGGAATGGCAGGTGATCACCTCACCCCCACCCCAGCCATTGCCGCCATTGCCCCAGCCGTTGCCATGGCCACCACCCCAGCCACCGCCGCGGCGGTACTCGCCAACGAACTCGGCACGACAGCCCTGGGTAACCCAGACACCGTAGCGCGATTGTCCCCAGGTCTCGCCTTCCACGCACGGCGAGCCCGACAACTGGCGGATCATCCGGGCACGGCCTTCCAGGCGGCATTCATTGCTGCGGTTCTTGATCGATTCGCAGCGTACGATGCCGCCGCCATCACGACCGCCGTAGCGATCGTCGTCATAACCGTAACCATAGCTCTGCGCCTGCGCGCCGCCCGCGGCCGCCAGCATTGGCAGCAGGGTGCAGGCCAGGGTGCGCCAGGTGAGTGCCTTGCCCATCGGGATCTCCGGATGAATACGATGGCGCAAGCATCCGGGATTCGTTGCGCGGCGCACAGGGGGCGCCCTACGGCGGTTTTTTCCCCATTCAAACAACTCAACCGTGGCTGACTGCGCCTCGGCCGGTGGCGTCAACTTCCGACGTGGAGTGCGTCCACCGAATTGCCGAGCGCCTCGACCCGTACCGTGCTGCGCTGGCCGGTACGGCGGTGGTGCTCCAGGGCCCGCGCCGCAGCGACATCGAAAGCCTCGGCGCCCCGTGCATAACGGGTGGCGTCATGCGCCTGCGGATCCAGTACGGACCAGTGCCGGGCGTTGCATTTAACGGTAATGACCATTGGAAGACTCCTGCGGAATGAAGGCACGCCGGCAGCGGAAGGCCCTGAGCGCCGGTACACCATCAGGCTAGCGAGCACCTCCGGGATGGCCTATCAGATTTGTACGAAAATGCCGCGCCGGACTGTCAGACCGCACCGCCCTCACATCCCTGAGGCCGTTTAGTGAATCCCTTTCGTGACCCTTGTCACGGAGTTGGCAGAGCTTCACACTACCGTCACCAACAGGGGCCCCTTCCACATGCGCACCTTCTTCTCGCAGCAGCGTTCGACGTTGCTGAAGTTCTACTTCGTGGCCAGCTATCTGGTGCTGATCGAGGAACTGATCCGCGCCGCCCTGCACTGAGCACTTGCTGCCGTTTTTCCTGCGGTCGACACTGTTGCTTTAGGCACGGAGCTCCGCCGATGAAATCCCTTCTTCTGATTCCCGCGCTGCTGGTCCTGGTCGCCTGCGCCAGCCCGGACAAGGCACCCACGCACGCCGAAGCGACAGCCACGTCGCCGGCCACGCCGGTGGTCGGCGGTGATCGCGATGCGCATGGCTGCATCGGTTCGGCCGGCTACCAGTGGTGCGAGCACAGCCAGCGTTGCGAACGCCCGTGGGAACTGGCGCAGGCACAGGGCCTGGCCAATACCGCCGAAGCCATCAACGCCTATTGCGCAAAGCCGGCCAGCCCGGCGCGCAAGTGAGTCGCGCCCACCATGGCTGAGCTGAGTCCGCTCCCCACCCTGGCCCCGGGCCGCTACCGCCACTTCAAGGGCGGCGAGTACGAAGTGCTGGACATCGTCCGCAGCAGCGAGACCCTGCAGCCGATGGTGCTGTACCGCGCGTTGTATGGCGAAGGCGGCCTGTGGGTACGGCCGTACGCCATGTTCGTCGAGCAGGTGCCCGGCGAGCACGGACCGCAGCCTCGTTTCGCCCGCATCGACGCATGACGGTTCCGCTGCCGGTCCAGGCCGGCAGCGCGCGGCAACACAGCGGGCCTGCGCTACAATCGTACCGTCCAGTCGGTTTCTTCCCCCCATGTCCGCATCCCCCTCCCGTTCGCGCCGCAAGGCGCCCGACAGCGTGCGCCAGTCACTGCTGCAGGCCACCATTGAAGTGATCGGCCGTAACGGCCTGGCCGCGCTGACCGTGCAGGACGTCGCGCAGGCCGCTGGTGTCAGCAAGGGTGCGTTGTTCCATCATTTCAGCAGCAAGCAGGCACTGGTGGATGAAGCCGTCGGCGCGCTCATCGGCGAGTTCGAAGCGCGGGTACGCGCCCTGCTGCAGGAAAATCCCGAAGGCCATGGCCGTTTCAGCCGCGCCTATGTGCAGGCCAATTTCGAGCATCTGCTGCAGCAGGAGCAGGACAACGACATCGGCCTGACCCTGGGCAACCTGATGGAACCGGCCCTGCTCGCGCATTGGCGCACCTGGAAGCGTGCGATGCTGGCCGAATTCGCCGGCGAAGCCAACGATCCCCGACTGTATGCGGCGCGCTGCGCGGCCGATGGTTACTGGGCCACGGCCTACGGCCGGCCGCTGGACGAGGAGGAACGCATCAACGCACTGGCCATGGCCGAACAGGCCCTGAAACTGTGCGACCCGCAGTGAGCTGGAGCGCGCAATGAATCCCTACCTCTACCTTGCTGCAGCCATCATGCTGGAAGTGATTGCCACATCACTGTTGAAGGCCTCCGACGGCATGAGCCGGCTGGCGCCGACGCTGGGCGCGCTGGTCGGCTACGGGCTGTGCTTCTACCTGCTGTCGATGACCATGAAGTCGATCCCGACCGGCATCGCCTACGCGATCTGGTCCGGCGTCGGCATCGTGCTGATCTCGCTGATCGGGCTGGTAGTGTTCAAGCAGCGCCTGGATGCACCGGCGTTGATCGGCATCGGCCTGATCTGCGCCGGCGTGCTGGTGATCAACCTGTTCTCGCGCAGCAGCGCACACTGAGCACGCTGCTGCGTGATCAACGCTAGCTGACCTTCTTCGCTACGGTCATGCCGAGCAGGAACAGCACCACGGCAATGATGATGCCGGCCCAGAACAGGAACTTGGCGATGCCGACCGCGGCACCGGCAATGCCGCCGAAGCCGAGCACGCCCGCAATGACGCCGATGATGGCGAAGATGATGGCCCACTTGATCATGTCAAACCTTTCCCCGCGGGGACTGCGTACTGGATGATCAGGCTAGGCCGTGGCCGATGCGGCAGTCGTGAACAGGCCGCGTGCGCGGCGTGAATCAGCGCGGACGGAAGCGCAGCAGCGCGACGGCAAACGCCAGGAACACGCTGCCCACCAGCCGCTCGAACCAGCGTCGTGCAAACGGCTTGGCCAGCCAGCGGCGCAGGCCATGGCCACCTGCTGCATACATCACGTACCAGAACAGTTCGCAGGCGGCGAAGGTGGCCACCAGCACGCTGTACTGCAACGCCTGGCCGCGTGACGGATCAACGAACTGCGGCAGGAACGCCGCCGCGAACAGCAGCAGCTTGGGATTGCTCAGGCCCACCAGAAGGCCACCACGGAACACGGTCCAGGCACCAAGCGTCGGCGTCATCGGCAGTGCCGCATCCACCGTCACCGCAGGCGCGGGACGGCAGCTGTCGCGCCATGCCTTCAGGCCCAGCCAGGCCAGGTAGGCCACACCCAGATAGCGCAGCACTTCGAACAGCATCGGCGAGGAATGAAGCAATGCGCTCAGGCCAGCAGCGGACGCGGCCAGCACCAGCAGCATCGCCAGCAGGCAGCCGGCCATCGCCGGCACACTGCCGCGGAAGCCGAGTCCGACGCTGCGGCCGAGGATATGCAGCATGTTCGGCCCCGGCGTGCCACACAGAACGAACACCGTGGCCAGGAACCACCACCAGGTATGCAGGGCCATTTCAACATCCACGCAGGAAAACCCAGCAAGCTTAGAGCGTGACCATGGCCTGCGTCACATACAGCCTGACGCGGATGCGACGGTTACAGACGCGTACTCACGACGTCAGCAGACGCGCGCTGCGCAGCTCTACCCAGGCCGAGCGCAGGACCCTCAACGCCGAGCGCAGGAACAATACCAGCAGTGCGACCGCTACCAGCAGATCCGGCCAACCCGCACCGAACAGCGCTACCAGGCCCGCGGCCAGCAGCACCGATACGCCCTCATACAGATCATTGCGCGAGCATTCCCAGGCGGACGCCAGGTTGATGTCGTCGTTGCGATAAGGGGTCAGCAACCACAGGCACGCCGCGTTGGCGGCCAGGTTGAGCAGCGCCGCCAGGCCCATGCTGGCAAACAGGGGCACCTCCGGATGCAGCAACCGCCATCCGATCTGCGCAGCCACCGCGAGCGCTGCCACCAGGATCAGTAGCCCCTTGAACAGGGCAACCCGCGCCTTGGCCACGAGGCCTGCGCCGACCACGGCCAGGCTCAATGCATAGGTCGCCGCGTCACCCAGGTTGTCCAGGGCGCCAGACAACAGCGAGGACGAATGGCTGTACCCGGCAGCAGCGACCATCAACGCAAAGGTGGCCAGATTGACCAGCAGCACGATCCACAGCACGCGCCGGTGCCGCGCCTGCATCGCCGCCACGTCCAGGGTCTTGCCACAGCCGCAACACTCGCCCATCGCCCCGCCCTCCCATTGGTAGCGACATTATCGCGCCGCAGCAGCACCGGGGTCGATCAGACCCCGCTCGCGGACCTGCCCAACGCCCACGTATTGCGCAATGCCCTTCCTCATTGTGCTGCAATGACCCCCTCTTCCCTGGAGCAATGCATGAAGACTCTCGGCCTGATCGGCGGCATGAGCTGGGAAAGCTCGGCCCAGTACTACCGGCTCATCAACGAGGACGTGCGGCAGCGCCTCGGTGGCGCGCACTCCGCGCAGCTGCTGCTGTGGTCGGTGGACTTCGCCCCGATCAAGCAGCTGCAGCACGACGGCGACTGGGATGCACTGGGCGACCACATGGTCGACGCCGCACGGCGCCTGCAGGCCGGTGGTGCCGATCTGCTGCTGGTCTGCACCAACACCATGCACACGCTGGCCGACCGCATCGAGGCGGCCTGCCCACTGCCTCTGCTGCATATCGTCGACCCCACCGCCCAGGCCATCGTGCAGGCAGGCGCACGCAAGGTGGGCCTGCTCGGCACCGCCTTCACCATGGAGCAGGACTTCTACCGCGGCCGGCTGCAGGATCGCTTCGATCTGGAAGTGCTGGTGCCCGATGCCGATGACCGGCGCAGCGTGCACGACATCATCTACCAGGAGCTGATTGCCGGCGTGGTCAGCGAGCACTCTCGGCAGGTCTATGCCGGCGTGATCGCGCGACTGGTGGCGCGCGGTGCCGAAGCGATCATTCTTGGCTGCACCGAGATCATGCTGCTGGTACGCCCGGAGGACAGTGCAGTGCCGTTGTTCGATACCACTGCCCTGCATGCGCGGGCTGCGGTGGACGCAGCACTGGCCTGATCCTGCCTTCGATGCAGCGCGGAATCAGTCCGCGCCCTGCACTTCCAGCGCGGTGATCAGCCACTCGACCACCGCCTGGGAATCGCAGAGGAAGAAGATGGCATCGCCGGAGCGCGCTTCGGTAAGCAGGCGATAGACCGTGATCGCCACCGCCGACTGGTTGGCGATGAACACTTCCGGGCTGCGCGGCCCTTCGCTGTGGCCGGCAACCGCGTGCAGCGCCTTGCGTGCGGCCACGGTCGCAGCCGGGTCCGCGCTGCGGGCCAGTTCCGGCCCGCGCAGACCCCAGGCAATGAACACGTGCTTGCCCTTGAACGTGGTGTCCAGGACCCGCACCTCGGCGCCGCCTGCGTCGGCCGAGCGATGAATGACGGTACTGCTGATCAACGCAACCCCCTGTGGTCGTCGTGGTCCGCGCATCCTCCCCCACAGGCCGCCCGCACACCAGTGACGGCAGCCACAGGCTGCGCCGACAGGCGTGGAAGACATGTAAGAAGGTGTAAACCGATGCGATCGGATGTGCAGCGATGATACGGGATGTAAGCCTCTGCATGGGCCCGTGCGCACTACTAAATCCTTACTGAGCCACTTCCGGAACGATGCGTTCCGACGGCCCCGTGCTGGGTCATTCTTGCCGCCCGAATCCCCGCTCGAGGCTCCCCATGACCCTTCGCCCGCTGCTGCCGATCACCGGCGCCGCCCTTGCCCTGCTGCTGGCCGCCACCGCCGTGGCCGCCCAGGACTACGACACTGATCACATTCCAGCGCTGCGCTGCGAATCCCAGTTCAACAAGACCGAGCAATGCCCCATCCAGGGCCCGATGCGCCTGGCCAGGCAACTGTCAGTCACCCGCTGCGTGGAGAACCAGAACTGGGGCCAGAGCCGCCGCATGCTGTGGGTGACCGATGGCTGCCGTGCCGAGTTCGTCGCCGACGGATACGGGCGCTGGCCGGGACGTGGCCGCGGCCGTGACCGCGACAACGAGGGTGAACGCCTGGTCTGCGAGTCCTACGAGAACAAGGACAAGGAGTGCCGGATTCGCGTTCGTCACGGGGTACGGCTGGTCAAGCAGAAATCGGTGACGACCTGCATCGAGGACCGCAACTGGGGCTGGGACCGTCGCGGCGTGTGGGTCAGCGACGGCTGCCGTGCCGAGTTCCGGGTGTATTGACTGCCTGCCACGCGCTGGCTGCAACGAGTAGGCGTGCGTGCAAGGCGGAGTCGATAGACTATGGCCTGCATGGCATGGAGCACGACATGGAACGATGGTATCTGGCGACGCTGCTGGCGTTGATCCTGCATCAGATCGACGCTGCGTTCTGGCAGGAATGGACCATGTTCCATGTGCCCGGCGGCATCCAGGGCTTCCTGCTGTTCAACCTGTTCGCAGTCGGCGCCGTGCTTTGGGGTTATCGCCATACCCTGCTGGGCACATCCACGGCGCGCGGCTATGCACTGGTCTGTGGCGCGCTCGGCATTGGCACGGCGTTGATCCACCTGGCGTTTGCCCTGCTCGGTCGCAATGAATTCCACCTGCCGCTGTCGATCATCGTCCTGCTCGCCTGTTTTGTATCGGGTGGCGGCCTGTTGCTGCAGCTCCGCCCGCGATGAGCCGGACGTCGCGTTCTCCGCGCCTGCGTAACGGCAGCCCCCGGGACGCGGATGCCTTGATCGCGCTCGACAGCGTGGCAGCCATTGATCCAGAGCGGATCATGCAGATTGGCAACTGGCTGGCACACGGCGGCCTGCAGGTCGCCGAGCAGGACGGCAGGGTCGTCGGCTACCTGGTCATGCATCACCACTTCTTCGGCGAGGCCTTCGTCGAGATGCTGATGGTGTCGCGCGAACGGCGCGGCCAGGGCATCGGTACCGCACTGCTGCGACACGCGATCGCACGGCGCGGTCGCGGCAAGCTGTTCACCTCGACCAATGCCTCCAACATCGGCATGCAGCGCCTGCTCGTTGCGTCGGGCTTCATCGACAGCGGCATCGTGCACGGATTGGATGACGGCGACCCGCAGCTGATCTACCGCTTCGCTGAAGACTGATCATCGGCATCAGCAGCGCGCACAAAAAAGCCCACGCATTGCTGCGCAGGCTTCTTGATTCATCACAGTGGTCGGGACGGCCGGATTCGAACCGACGACCCTCTGCCCCCCAGGCAGATGCGCTACCAGGCTGCGCTACGCCCCGACTGATGCTGCGATGTGCCCGCCAGTGCGGCGGGCCGTGAAGTATAGCGGATTACGATGGAAATGGGATCAGCGGCGCAACAACTGCAGCACTTCTTCCAGCTCCATGCGCACCTGCTTGATGATCTGGTTGCTCAGCGCCGATTCCTCGCGGGCATCGGGCCCATCCAGACGCAGGCGTGCGCCACCGATGGTGTAGCCCTGTTCGTACAGCAGGCTGCGGATCTGCCGCACCATCAGCACGTCGTGGCGCTGGTAGTAGCGGCGGTTGCCTCGGCGCTTGGCCGGCTCAAGGCTGGGAAACTCGGTTTCCCAGTAGCGAAGGACGTGCGGCTTGACGTCGCACAGCTCGCTGACTTCACCGATGGTGAAGTAGCGCTTGGCCGGGATTGGCGGTAGTTCGCGGTTACTGCCCGGATCCAGCATAAGCTTCCACCCTCTCCTTGAGCTTCTGGCCCGGACGGAAGGTGACCACCGTACGGGCGGAAATCGGAATTTCCTCGCCGGTCTTGGGGTTGCGACCTGGGCGCTGGTTCTTGCGCCGAAGATCGAAATTACCGAAGCCCGACAGCTTCACCTGACGTCCCTGTTCCAATGCTTCACGCAGCACATCGAAAAACGCGTCGACGAATTCCTTGGCTTCCCGCTTGTTCAGACCGACTTCGTCGAACAGCTTTTCCGCCATCTCCGCCTTGGTCAATGCCATTGCCTGCTACCCCCGAGTGCTGCCCGCTCAGCCGCGGATCCGGGCGTGGTGTTCACGCTCGATGGCAGTGACCGCCTCGGCCACCACCGCATCCACGTCGCGGTCCGTCAGAGTGCGCGACTTGTCCTGCAAAATCAAGCCCATAGCGAGACTCTTGAATCCCGGCTCGACGCCCTGGCCGACATAGCGGTCGAACAGGTTCAGGTCGCGCAGCAGCGGGCCGGCGGCCTGGCGGACGGTCGCCGCCAGATCGGCCCAGGCCACCTGTTCAGGCACCAGGAACGCCAGGTCGCGGCGCACGGCCGGGAAGCGCGACAGCTCGCCTGCACGCGGCACGCGGCGGGCGGTCAGCGGTTCCAGGTCCAGTTCGAAGGCGTAGACGTCGGCTTCGATGTCCATCGCCTTGACCAGGCGCGGATGGACCTGGCCGATCCAGCCGATCGCCACGCCATCGCGGAACACCTCGGCCGAACGCACCGGGTGGCCGTAGGGACGGGCCGACGGGCGGAACTCCAGCTGCGCGCCACTGGCAGCCGCCAGCGATTCCAGGTCGCCCTTCAGGTCATGGAAATCGACCTTGCGGGTCGGCAAACCCCACTGCACCGCCTGCGCGTCACCGCAGACCGCAGCGGCCACGCGCGGGGTTTCCAGCGGCGCCGGTTGGCCGTCTCCGGCCTGCTGGGCGAACACACGGCCGAGCTCGAACAGGCGCACGCGGCCGAGCTGGCGGGCGGCGTTACGGCCCAACGTGGCGACCAGGCCCGGCAGCAGCGACGGGCGCATCACCGCCAGTTCGGCCGACAGCGGGTTGGCCAGCGGCACCAGGCCGTCGCGCAGCTGCCACTGGGTCAGCAGCGCGTCGTCGACGAAGGCGAAGTTGACGGTTTCCTGCTGGTCGCGGGCGATCAGCTGGCGGCGCACGCTCAGTGCGTCCAGCTGGGTCTCGCTCGGCATCGCCACGCGGGCGGCGCCGCCCGGCAGCGTGGTCGGAATCTGCTCGTAACCGTGGATACGGGCCAGCTCTTCGATCAGGTCTTCTTCGATGGCGATGTCGAAACGGCGGCTCGGCGCAGCGACCTGCCAGCCCTCGGCAGTGGCGGCCACGTCCATGCCCAGCGCGCGCAGGATGCGCTCGACTTCGGCGTCGTCGATGGTGATGCCGAGTACGCGGGTGATGCGCGCGCGGCGCAGCACGATCGTCGCCGGCTGCGGCAGGTCATCGGCGCGCACGGCCTCGGTGACCGGCGCCGGGGTACCGCCGGCCAGGTCCAGCACCAGGCGGGTGGCGTATTCGATGGCGGTGCGCGGCAATGCCGGGTCGACGCCACGCTCGAAGCGATGGCCTGCATCGGTATGCAGGCCCAACTTGCGGCCACGGCCCATGATCGCGGCCGGCGCGAAGTGCGCAGCTTCCAGGAACACGGCGGAGGTGGCGTCGGTGACGCGGGTGTCGAAGCCGCCCATCAGGCCGGCCAGGCCGACCGCACGGTCAGCATCGGTAACCACCAGGAAGCTGTCGTCCAGTGCGGCATCGCGGCCGTCCAGCAGCTTCAGGCTCTCGCCCGCGCGCGAACGGCGCACGGCGATACTGCCCTGCAGGGTACCGAGGTCGTAGGCATGCATCGGCTGGCCCAGCTCCAGCATCACGTACTGGGTGATGTCGACCAGCAGCGAGACCGGACGCACACCGCTGCGGCGCAGGCGCTCGGCCATCCACAGCGGGGTCTTGGCAGCGGCGTTGACGCCTTCGATGACGCGGCCCAGGTAACGCGGTGCTTCGGCGCCGGCGTCGAGCTGGATCGACAGTTCGCGGCTGCCGACCGGCGCAATGGCGTCGGCCGCGAAGTCCAGCACTTCACTGCGGGTCGCGGCGGCGACGTCATAGGCGATGCCGCGCAGGCTGAAGCAGTCGGCGCGGTTCGGGGTCAGCTTGATCTCGATGCTGGCGTCCGGCAGCCCCAGGTACTCGACCAGGGACTGGCCGACCGGTGCGTCGTCCGGCAGCTCCAGCAGGCCGGATGCATCATTGTCCAGGCCCAGCTCCTTGGCCGAGCACAGCATGCCGTTGGACTCGACGCCACGCAGCTTGGCCGGCTTGATCTTCAGCTCGCCGATCTGCGCACCGACCATCGCCAGCGGCGCGACCAGGCCCGGGCGCGCGTTCGGCGCGCCGCACACGATCTGCAGCAGCTCGCCCTGCCCGGCATCGACCTTGCACACCTGCAGGCGATCCGCTTCCGGATGGCGCACGGCTTCCACGATGCGCGCCACGACCACGTGGTCGAGGCCGTCGCCGAGCGCGGTCACCTCTTCCACTTCCAGGCCGATGGCGGTCAGCACCGCGCTGAGCTCATCGCGCGAGGCGGAGGTCGGGACGTGGCTGCGCAGCCAGTTTTCGGAGAATTTCATGGTGTCACCCTGGTGGGAGGTGTGCCTCCCGTTGCGGTTTTTGTGGTCGCCCAGCGCATGCGCAAGGAGGCGTCCATCCAGAAAAGCAGCCGAGCATGGCTCGGCTCTACACGGTTGCGGCTTACGCGAACTGCTTCAGGAACCGCACGTCGTTCTCGAAGAACGCGCGCAGGTCGTTGACGCCGTAGCGCAGCATCGCGAAACGCTCCACGCCCATGCCGAAAGCGAAGCCGGTGTAACGCTCCGGATCGATGCCGACATTGCGCAGCACGTTCGGATGGACCATGCCGCAGCCGAGCACTTCCAGCCAGCGGGTGCTGCCATCAGGCTGCTGCCAGGCGATGTCCACCTCCGCGCCCGGCTCAACGAACGGGAAGTAGCTGGGACGAAAACGCATTTCGAAATCGCGCTCGAAGAACGCGCGCACGAACTCGGCCAGCGTGCCCTTCAGGTCGGCGAAGGTCGAATGCTCGTCGACCAGCAGGCCTTCGACCTGGTGGAACATCGGCGAATGGGTCTGGTCGCTGTCGCTGCGGTACACCTTGCCGGCGGCGATCATGCGCAGCGGCGGCGCGTGGTCGCCCATGTAGCGCACCTGCACACCCGAGGTATGCGTACGCAGCAGGCGGCCGTCGCCGAAGTAGAAGGTGTCGTGCATGGCGCGCGCCGGGTGGTGCGGCGGGAAGTTCAGCGCCTCGAAGTTGTGCCAGTCGTCCTCGATCTCCGGCCCTTCCGACAGCTCGTAGCCCAGCCGGCCGAAGATGCCGGTGATGCGCTCCAGGGTGCGGGTGATCGGGTGCAGGCCGGCACGGTCGCCATTGCGGCCCGGCAGGGTGATGTCGATGGCTTCGGCGGCCAGGCGCGCATCCAGTGCCGCGTCTTCCAGCAGCGCCTTGCGCTCGCCCAGCGCGCGGGTCAGCGCGTCACGGGCCTGGTTGATCGCTTCACCGGCGGCCTTGCGCTCCTCGGCCGGCAGGGCGCCGAGCTGCTTGAGCTGCGAAGTGATGCTGCCACTCTTGCCAAGCAGGGCCACGCGCAGCTGTTCCAGCACGTCGGGGCTCTGTGCGGCGGCCACATCGGCCAGCGCCTGGGTGGTGAGGGATTGGATGTCGCTCATGGGGGGCCGGAACTCCAGTCGATCTGCCATCGCGATGCGCGAAGGGCCGACCCCTGTCGCCACCGCTGTCCCCGCGCTGCCATCGTGGCTTCGCCGGGACCCAAAAAAGAATGGGGAAGGACTTGCGCCCTTCCCCATGCATTGCCTTGACCTGACACCGTTCCGAGTGAACGGTTACGGCATCGGGAAGGACTTATGCCGCCAGCGCGCCCTTGGCCTTTTCGGCCAGCGCAGCAAAACCGGCTGCGTCGTGCACGGCGATGTCAGCCAGGACCTTGCGATCCAGGGTGATGCCGGCCTTCAGCAGACCGTTCATGAAGCGGCTGTAGCTCAGGCCGTTGATGCGGGCAGCCGCATTGATACGGGTGATCCACAGCGAACGGAAGTTGCGCTTCTTCTGCTTACGGCCGATGTAGGCGTACTGCTGTGCCTTGATGACCGCCTGCTTGGCGACGCGGAAGACCTTGCGACGGGCGTTGTAATAGCCCTTGGCGAGATCCAGAATTTTCTTGTGGCGGCGACGCGCCTGTACGCCACGCTTAACTCGTGCCATTTTTCAGTTCCTCAGAGGTAAGGGAGCATGCGGTCCAGACGGCCTGCGTCTTCTGCACGGACATGGCCCGTCTGACGCAGATTACGCTTACGCTTGGTCGCTTTCTTCGTGAGGATGTGGCTACGGTTGGCGTGGCCGCACTTGTACTTGCCCGAGGCGGTCTTGCGGAAACGCTTGGCCGCTGCCCGGTTGGTCTTGATCTTGGGCATTGCAATGTCCTTGATGGGGGTGACCCTGGTTTCTGACTGATCTGGCGGCGGCCTGGGCCGCTCTTTCCGTCCTGCCATGATCGGCGTACGACCCGTCCTGGGTGGGTCGAGCCGGGCATGATACAGGCAAAACCGCCCTGCCACCAGCCCCTGCAACCCGTTACCGGCAATTCACCGGCCTCCTGCAAAAGCAAAGGGACGCCAGCGGCGTCCCCTTATCCTGAACCATTCAGCCAGGCGCCCCGGAAGGCGGCCCGTCAGGCCTCAGGTCTTCTTCTTCGGCGCGATCATCATGACCATCTGACGCCCTTCCAGGCGCGGACGGGATTCAATGACGATGTCCTCGCCCAGATCGGCCTCGATCCGGTTGGCCATTTCGCGGCCCAGTTCCTGGTGGCTCATTTCACGGCCACGGAAGCGGATGTTGACCTTGATCTTGTCACCATCCTCGAGGAACCCGCGCATCTTGCGCAGCTTGATCTGGTAGTCGCCCTCGTCCGTGACCGGACGGAACTTCACTTCCTTGATCTCGACCTGCTTGGTCTTCTTCTTGGCCTCGCTGGCCTTCTTCTGCGCTTCGAACTTGAACTTGCCGAAGTCCATGATCTTGCAGACCGGCGGATCGGCCTGCGGCTGGATCTCGACCAGGTCCAGGCCTTCATCTTCGGCCATGGACAGCGCTTCGTCGCGCGACAACACGCCGATCATTTCTCCGTCACTGCCGATCACGCGGACGCGCGGCACACGGATTTCCTGATTCTTGCGGTTCTGTTTGTTGTCAGGGGTGCTGATATTACGTTCTCCCAAGGGTATCGAACCGGTCCGGGTGCCTGTGCGCCCGGACCGGACCTTTGCTTACGCGCCCTCGGCGTGGAGCCGCTCGATGAAGGCCTGCAGGCTCATGCTGCCCAGATCTTCGCCAGAACGCGTACGCACCGCCACAGCCCCATTTTCCTTCTCGCGGTCACCGATGACCAGCAGGTAGGGCACGCGCTGCAACGTATGCTCGCGGATTTTATAGCCGATCTTCTCGTTACGCAAATCCGAGCTGACGCGGAAGCCTTGCTCCGCAAGGGTTTTGGTCACGCCCGAGACGTACTCGGCCTGGGCGTCGGTGATGTTGGCCACCACCACCTGGGTCGGCGCCAGCCAGGCCGGGAACTGGCCGGCATGGTGCTCGATCAGGATGCCCAGGAAGCGCTCCATCGAGCCGACGATGGCGCGGTGCAGCATGACCGGATGCTTCTTCTGGCTGTTCTCGTCCACGTACTCGGCGCCCAGGCGGCCCGGCATCATGAAGTCGACCTGCATGGTGCCCAGCTGCCAGGTACGGCCGATGGCATCCTTCAGGTGGTACTCGATCTTCGGGCCGTAGAAGGCGCCCTCGCCCGGCAGCTCCTGCCACTCCACCCCATTGCTGGACAGTGCCGAGCGCAGCGCGCCCTCGGCCTTGTCCCAGGTGGCGTCATCGCCCAGGCGCGATTCCGGACGCAGGGCGATCTTGACCTGGATCTCATCGAAGCCGAAGTGCTGGTAGACCGCCAGCGCCTGCTGGTGGAATGCGGTCACTTCCGCCTCGACCTGGTTTTCCGTGCAGAACACGTGGCCGTCGTCCTGGGTGAAACCACGCACGCGCAGGATGCCGTGCAGCGCGCCGGACGGCTCGTTGCGATGGCAGGCCCCGAACTCACCATAGCGGATCGGCAGGTCGCGGTAGCTGTGCAGGCCCTGGTTGAACACCTGCACGTGGCCCGGGCAGTTCATCGGCTTGAGCGCGTAGGTGCGCTTCTCCGATTCGGTGAAGAACATCGCGTCCTGGTAGTTGTCCCAGTGGCCGGATTTCTGCCACAGGCTCACGTCCAGGATCTGCGGGCAGCGCACTTCGCCGTAGCCGGTCTTGCGGTACACCTTGCGCATGTACTGCTCGACCACCTGCCACAGCGCCCAGCCCTTCGGGTGCCAGAACACCAGGCCCGGCGCTTCTTCCTGCAGGTGGAACAGGTCCTGCTGCTTGCCGATGCGGCGGTGGTCGCGCATCTCGGCTTCCTCGATGCGCTTGATGTACGCCTCAAGCTGCTTCTTGTCGGCCCAGGCGGTGCCATAGATGCGCTGCAGCTGTTCGTTCTGCGCGTCGCCACGCCAGTAGGCGCCGGAGATGCGGGTCAGCTTGAAGGCCTTCAGGAAGCGCGTGTTCGGCACGTGCGGGCCGCGGCACATGTCCACGTATTCCTGGTGGTAGTACATGCCCATCGCCTGGATGTCGTCGGACATGTCCTCGATCAGGCGCAGCTTGTAGTCCTCGCCGCGGGACTTGAAGATCTCGATCACTTCGGCGCGCGGCGTCACCTTCTTGATGACGTCGTAGTCCTGGGCGATCAGTTCACCCATGCGCTTCTCGATCGCGGCCATGTCGTCCGGGGTGAACGGGCGCTCGGAGTAGATGTCGTAGTAGAAGCCCTCGGCGATCACCGGGCCGATCACCATCTTCACGTCCGGGTACAGCTGCTTGACGGCGTGGCCGACCAGGTGGGCGCAGGAGTGGCGGATGATCTCCACGCCCTCCTCGTCCTTGGCGGTGATGATGCGCAGGCTGGCATCGTGGTCGATGACGTCGCTGGCATCGACCAGCACGCCATCGACGGCACCGGCGATGGTGGCCTTGGCCAGGCCGGCGCCGATCGACTGGGCGACGTCCATGACGCTGACGGGGTTTTCAAACTCGCGGCGGCTGCCGTCGGGAAGGGTAATGTTGATCATCGCATTGGCTTCGTGCGGGGCCCGCGGGGCGGGCTGGAAAGCGCTCCCGGGGCGGCGCCCGGGCAATAAAAAAGCGCCACGAGGGCGCCTGGAACACAGGGCCTTCGGGGGCAGGTCAACAGTGGGCGGTGGTAGTGCTCATGTCGCACGCTCGGCCGGCGCTGGGCGCGGGCCACCTTGTTCCAGTCAGGGAGTGTGGATGATCTTAAACCAGCGCACCGGAAAGCCCAAGGGCTACCGTACGGTCCGCTGAATGGCCGCCGCTGGCAGCGTGAAAACGCAATGACTACCATGTGCACGCAGCCCGCCCCGTGCCAGCCTGCCCGCTTTCCCCCAGGACCTCGTGATGCGCCACCCGCTCCGACCGGCTCCCGCCGGCCCCGCCCGTGCCCCGCGTTCGCCGGCCCGCTGCCACGCTGGCCGCCCGCGATGATCACCGTCGGCCTTTCCACGCTCGGCTTCTGCAGCCTGGGCATGCTGGCAGCGATGTTCTCGGCGCTGGCCTTCTATGCCGCCTCGCCGCACTGCCGCTGGCCGCGCCTGCGCCGCGCCGGCCGCCTTGGCCGCCAGATCGGCCTGGTCGCCGCTGCCGCCGCGCTTTGGCTGTGGATGGCCGAGCTTGGCTTTGCCGCTGGCCTGGTGGCGATGCTGTGCACCTGGATGCTGGCTGCGATGCTGTTGCCGGCCCTGGCCGCCTGGCACCGTCCCGGCCCGGAGTCGCCCTGATGTGGCCGCGCGCCTTCGCCGGCATCGTCGCCGGCTTCTTCCTGGCCGCGGCCGCGACCGGCCTGCTGGCATGGCTGCCGCCCGGCCCCTGGCAGCGGGCGTTGGTGCCAACCCTGATCGCCTTCATCCCGCTGTGGATGCTGGCCGCCCTGTGGGCGTTCAGTTTCCGCAGCGCGCTGAGTGCCTGGCTGGTGCTGGGTGGCGGCGCCGCCACCGGCTTCGCCGTGCTTGGGCTGCTGCGCCTGATCGGCGTGGTGCAATGAGACCCGTCCCATGAAGTTCAGCTCCCAGACCCTGCGCACGTTCACCACCCTGCATACCTGGGTCGGCCTGGTGGCCGGCTTCGGCCTGTTCGTGGCCTTCTATGCCGGTGCGCTGACCCTGTTCCACCACGACCTGCCGCTGTGGCAGACGCCTGGCGCAGCCACCGCGCTGCCGGCCGGGCTGGACGATGCGCAGTACCTGCTGGAGGACGTGCTGGCCACGCATCCGGAAGCCCGCCGCCACGTCGGCATGACCTTCCCCGGCGCCGAACATCCGCAGCCACTGGCATATTGGCAGGCCGATGACGGCAGCTGGCGCTATGCCTGGCCAGGCCAGATCGCAGGCAGCCCGACGCCGCCGCAGACCGGGCTGGCGGAACTGGTCAACGAACTGCACTACAGCCTCGGCCTGCCTGTGGCCGGCATCTACGTGATGGGCATTGTCAGCCTGCTGTACGGCATGGCGCTGCTGAGCGGCCTTGTGATCCATCTGCCGAAGCTGCTCGGCGACCTGTTCGCGCTGCGTCCGGGGCGCAACCTGAAACAGCTGTGGCAGGACGCGCACAACGTGATCGGCGTACTGAGCCTGCCCTTCCACCTGATGTTCGCGGTGACCGGCGCCCTGCTCTGCCTGGTGTTCGTGCAGATGGCCCTGCTCAACCCCCTGATCTTCGACGGCAAGGCCCTGCAGGCCGTGCCAACAGCGATGGACACCGCACCGGTGCGGGAAGCGGCCGGCATCCCCTCGTCGCCGGGTAGCCTGCGCGTGCTGCATGCGCGGGCGCTGGAGGTGGCGCGCGCACAGGGCGTGACCAGCTTCGAGCCGGCCTACCTGAAGCTGGCCAACGCGGGCGACACCAACGCCACCATCGAGATCACCGGCGAATCCACCGGCACGCTCGGCCCGCTCGGCGCCGTGGCGCTGGATGTCGCCACCGGCCAGGTACTGGCCACACAGCTGCCAGGCCAGCGCGACGCCAACCACGCCACGCTCAGCGCCGCCTATGCGCTGCACTTCGGTGAGTTCGGCAACGGCGTGGTGGTCTGGCTGTACTTCCTGCTCGGCCTGGGCGGTGCGTTCCTGTTCTACTCGGGCAACCTGCTGTGGATCGAGTCGCGGCGCAAGCGTCGCCAGCCGCAGCAGCCGCGCGCCGGAGTGAACATGGCACGGGCCACGGTCGGCGTGTGCATCGGCCTGTGCGTGGCGATCTCGGTCGCGTTCCTCACCGCGCTGGTGCTGGAACGGCTGGCGCCGGCGGCGGTCGACCACGGCATCCGCTGGGCCTGCTTCAGCAGCTGGGCAGCCTGTGCGCTGTGGGCCGCGCTGCGCCGCCCGGCACAGGCCGCACGCGAGCTGCTGTGGGCGGCGGCGATCAGTACCGCGCTGGTGCCGATCCTGCACGGCGCACTCAATGGTGACTGGCTGTGGCGTGCTGCGGCGCGTGGCCACTGGCCGCTGTTCTGGGTCGATGCCATCGCGCTGGCCATGGCCTTCGGCTTCGCCCGCCTGGCAGTGGCCAGTCAACGCCGTGCCCGCAACGGCGATCCGAACAGCGTCTGGGCCAACTGAGCCTTCGCCGGGCATGGCACGCGCTACCGGAGCAGGTGCGCTGGGTCCAGGTAGCGGCTGACTTCGATCAGGTTGCCATCCGGGTCGCGGAAGTACACCGATTCGATCGGACCCAGTGCGCCGGTGCGGGCCACCGGCCCTTCCTCCACCGCGACGGCCTGCGCCTGCAGGTGTGCCAGCACATCGACTGTCGCCGTACGCGTGACCAGGCACAGGTCGGCACTGCCCGGCATGGGTCGTAACGCATGCGGCTGCAGCGGGGCACTGGCCGGATGCAGATTGATCTTCTGCTGGCCGAACTGCAGCGCGGTACGGCCCGCGCCGAAGCGCACGACCTGCATGCCGAGCACGCGCTGGTAGAAATCACAGCTGCGGTCGATGTCGGCGACGGTGAGGACCAGATGGTCCAGGCGTTCGAGATGGATCATACCCGCAGCGTAACGCTGCGGGCATGGACATGCTGTGCGGGGTTGGGCCGATGGCGTTGCGGCATTGCGCCGGGCATCGCCTGATGCCAGCTCAATCGCCGACGCGCGCCTTCTGCCAGGGGCCCAGCATGGCGTTGAGCAGGCTGGCCTGCTCGTCGTCGCCGGTCAGCTCCCACATGAACACGCCGGCCAGGCCCTGCTCGCGGGCGAACTGCGCACGCAGGCCGATCGAGCGCGGGTCCTCATAGCTGATGAAGATCTTCTGCGCGGCGTTGTACAGCCATGGGCTCTGTGCCTGAGGCTGCCAGTGCTTGGTCCAGCCCGGCTGGTCGAGATAGCGCGCCTTGATCACCCGCCAGTCGCCTGCATCGGCCGGTGCGCTGTAGGGCTGGTACAACCCATCCGGGGCATCGCCGGTGACCTTGAAGCCGCGCCCGTAGAACGGCACGCCCAGCACCAGCTTGCCGGCCGGCACACCGTGCTCGCGGTAGTACTGCACCGCGCCGGCCACGTTGTTCCAGCGCCGCAGCTCCGGCGCCAGTGGGTCGGCCGGTACCTCATGCAGCGGTGCGTTGAAGGTCGACACCGTCGAGAAGCCAGTGCCCATGTCGTAGCTCATCAGGTTGATGAAATCGAACACCTTGGCCAGCGCCGGCAGGTCGTAGCTGGCGGCCGGATCGTAGGGGCCATCGGTCTGCAGGCGACCGGCGGCCAGCGCGGCGGTCAGCAGCATCGGCCGCCCCGCCTTGCGACCGCGCGCATCAAGTGCCACGCGGAACGCCTGCGCGAGCTTGGTCAGATTGGTGCGATCCTGCGGACGGTGCGCCAGCTCCTTCGGGCCGCCACTGACCGGGAATTCCCAGTCGATATCCACGCCATCGAAGCTGCCGGCATGGCGATCAAAGAACAGTGCCATGCATGAGTCCACCAGGCGCTTGCGGCTGGCCTCGGTCAACGCTGCATCGGAGAACCCACCCGCGCCCCAGCCACCGATCGAAATCAGCGTGTGCAGGTGCGGATGCGCCTTCTTGAGTTCAGCCAGCGCGGCGAAGTTCTTCGGCGCTTCGGCACCGACCGTGCAGCGGCCGTCCTCGATGGTGGAGAACGCATAGAACAGATGGGTCAAGCGCTCGGCGGGAATGCTCGACACCGGATAGCGCTCGGCGGAACCACCGGGGTAGTAGGCACCGAAGATCGGCGGCTGTGCGGGCGCAGCGTGCGCGGAAATGGGCAGGGCGCCGGCAATCAGCACGGCAAGGACGGCCACGGTCTGGCGGAACATGGAATCTCCCGGTTCGAAGGCGCCGCCACGTTAGCAAACCGATGAGGCTGTGGGACCCATGTCGCCACATGTCGTCCAGTGGACAGCAACGATCCGCCAGAGGGCGACAATGGGGCAGTCATGCCGCTGCCATCATGCATTGCAGCAGGACACGCGCCGACGCGGCGCACCCGGCCTCCTGCATCGGCTAAGGTGGCCGCGGATCTTCAACCGCACATGGACATGAGCATCGATCACGACACCAACCCCGACGGCGACCTGCTGGACGACGCATCCCTCGATGAACGCCAGTCACTGGAAGCGCGCGCCTACGACGCGTTCCACGAAGGCGACCTGCCCCAGGCGGTGGCGCTGTTTGCCGAGCTGATCGCACTCGCTCCCGAAGTGCCGTACCTGCATTACATGCGCGGGCTGGCGCACAAGTACCTGCGCGACTGGCCGGCCTCGTTGCAGGACAACCTGCGATCGGAGCAGCTGCGCGAGGAATTCGATGTCGCCACGGCCTGGAATGCCGGCATCGCCGCCACCGGCATGGCGGACTGGGCCGAAGCACGGCGCCAGTGGACCCGCTGTGGCATCACCCTGCCCGAGGGCGAAGGCCCGATCGAGGGCAACTTCGGCGTGGCCTGCGTGCGCCTGGCGCCATGGTCCGATGCCGAGGTGGTGTACATGAGCCGCATTGATCCGGTGCGTGCACGCATCGACAACGTACCGCTGCCCGAAAGTGGCTTCCGCTTCGGCGACATCGTGCTGCATGACGGTGCATCGACCGGCCGCCGTACATACGGCGAACGCGAGGTACCGGTGTTCAATGCCATGCAGCGCCTGCAGCCATCGGACATGGCGACCTTCACCGTGTTCGTGCAGTGCGATTCAGCCGATGACATCGCTGCCCTGGGGGCCATGAACCTGCCCGGCATCGGCATGGTCGAGGACTGGACCGCGACCGTGCGCCGGCTGTGCCGCCGCTGCAGCTATGGCACCCCGCATCAGCATGGCGACGAGGCAGAAGTCACTGAGGAAGGCACCTGGGCGCGCCAGCGCGATCTGGGCATTGCCGCTCAGGGCCGGGCTGCGGTGGAGACGCTGCTGGCGACGTGGGCCGCTGCGGCCCCGGGACGCGTGCTGGAGGCCATCGAACAGCGCGAGCATCCGCTGAGTGACCCCGCTCCGGGCCAGGTGTGGTGGCTGGGGGAAGAGGAAGAAGGCGCGCAGGTGTAAGGACCAACGGTTCTCACCCACAGGATTGAAGGCAAAGAAAAAGCGGGCCGAAGCCCGCTTTTTCATTTCAGCGATTCCAGGAGCGTGTCAACCAAGGTTGACACCCACCGCCGATTACTCGGCGCTGACGGCGTCGCCTTCTTCCACGGCCTTCATCGACAGGCGGATACGGCCCTGCTTGTCGACTTCCAGCACCTTGACCTTGACCACATCGCCTTCCTTCAGCACGTCGCCGACCTTCTCGACGCGGTCGCTGGAGATCTGCGACACGTGGACCAGACCGTCCTTGCCCGGCAGGATCGTGACGAACGCACCGAAGTCCATGATCTTGGCGACCTTGCCTTCGTAGATGCGGCCCGGCTCGACGTCCGAGGTGATCTGCTCGATGCGGGCCTTGGCGGCCTGGGCAGCGATGGCGTTGACCGACGCGATGACGATGGTGCCATCGTCCTGGATGTCGATCTGGGTGCCGGTTTCCTTGGTGATGGCCTGGATGGTCGAACCACCCTTGCCGATCACTTCGCGGATCTTGTCCGGGTGGATCTTGATGGTCAGCAGGCGCGGCGCGTAGTCCGACAGCTCTTCACGCGGAGCGGTCAGGCCGTGGGCCATTTCGCCCAGGATGTGCAGACGGCCAGCCTTGGCCTGCTGCAGGGCCTGCTTCATGATCTCTTCGGTGATGCCTTCGATCTTGATGTCCATCTGCAGGGCGGAGATGCCCTCAGCGGTACCGGCCACCTTGAAGTCCATGTCGCCCAGGTGATCTTCGTCACCCAGAATGTCGGACAGGACGACGAAGCGCTCGCCTTCCTTGACCAGACCCATGGCGATACCGGCAACCGGCGCCTTCACCGGCACGCCGGCGTCCATCAGGGCCAGCGACGAGCCGCAGACCGAGGCCATCGACGAGGAACCGTTCGACTCGGTGATTTCCGAGACGACACGGATGGTGTACGGGAAGGCTTCCAGCGACGGCATGACAGCCAGCACGCCGCGCTTGGCCAGGCGACCGTGGCCGATTTCGCGGCGCTTCGGGCCCATCATGCGGCCGCACTCACCCACCGAGAACGGAGGGAAGTTGTAGTGGAACAGGAAGTTTTCCTTGTACTCACCGGCAACGGCGTCGATGACCTGGCCGTCACGGGCGGTGCCCAGGGTGATGGTCACGATGGCCTGGGTTTCGCCGCGGGTGAACAGCGAGGAACCGTGAGTACGCGGCAGCACGCCGGTCTTCACCGCGATCGGGCGGACGGTGTCCAGCGCACGGCCGTCGATGCGGACCTTGGTGTCCAGCACCGAGTCACGCATGGTGCGGTATTCCAGCTCGCCGAATTCCTTCGACAGCTCGGCCGGGTTCCAGCCTTCAGCGGCCACGCGGCCAGCCAGGGTTTCGACCACGTCCTTCTTGATCGCCGAGATGGCGTCGCGGCGCTGCAGCTTGTCGCGCACCTGGAAGGCTTCGCCCAGGCGCGGGCCGATGGCTTCCTTCAGGGCGGAGATCAGCGCGTCGTTCTTGGCCGGGGCTTCCCAGGTCGACGGCTTGGTGCCGGCTTCGACGGTCAGCTCGTTGATCGCGTTGATGACCTTCTGCATTTCGCGGTGACCGAAGGTCACAGCGCCCAGCATCACTTCTTCGGACAGCAGCGCGGCTTCGGATTCGACCATCAGCACGGCGTTGGAGGTACCGGCGACGACCAGTTCCAGCTGCGAGTCAGCCAGTTCGCTGACGGTCGGGTTCAGGATGTACTCGCCGTTCTTGTAACCGACCTTGGCAGCGCCGATCGGACCCATGAACGGGGTGCCGGCCAGGGCCAGCGCAGCCGAGGCGCCGATCAGGGCCGGAATGTCGCCGTCCACGTCCGGGTTCAGCGACATGACCGTGGCGATGATCTGCACTTCGTTCTTGTAGTCTTCCGGGAACAGCGGGCGGATCGGACGGTCGATCAGACGCGAGATCAGGGTTTCCTTCTCGGTCGCACGGCCTTCACGCTTGAAGAAACCACCCGGGATACGGCCGCCGGCGTAGAACTTTTCCTGATAATCGACGGTCAGCGGGAAGAAGTCCTGGCCTTCGCGCGCGCTCTTGGCGGCGACGGCGGTGACCAGCAGTACGGTGTCGTCCATCTTGACGATGACGGCACCGCTGGCCTGACGGGCGACTTCGCCGGTCTCGAGCGTGACGGTGTGCTTGCCGTACTGGAAGGTTTTGGTGATTTTTGCCACGGAGGGTGTCCTTGGGGATGCTGTCTGCGAATTTGGACCGTCGGCGACCCTTGCCGCCAGCGGGTGGCCGGATCGTTCCGGCCTGAATCGGGGATTGCGGTGCTACAAAACAAAACCGCGGCGCATCGCTGCGCCGCGGGGGATTCGTTGCTTAGCGACGCAGGCCAAGCTTCTCGATCAGGGCCTTGTAACGCTCGACGTCCTTCTTCTTCAGGTAGTCGAGCAGGCTGCGACGGCGGTTGACCATCTGCAGCAGGCCGCGGCGGCTGTGGTGGTCCTTCTTGTGGGTCTTGAAGTGGCCGGTCAGCAGTTCGATGCGGGCGGTCAGCAGTGCAACCTGGACTTCCGGGGAGCCGGTGTCAGCCGAGCTGCGCTTGTTGTCTTCAATGACCTTCTGGGTGTCGATCGACATTTCTTTTTTCTCTGTGATGCGTGGCCGGCAGGAACGCGCTTCGCGCACCGCCAGGCTCGCCGTGGACTACGAGGATGAAACCTGCGCGAGGCAGGCTGCCGGAAAACGGCCGCGAAATTGTAACGGTCGGGGGCTTCCGGGACAAGGACCGGGGCTGAACCGCCCGGGCCCGGTCAGAGGTTGAAACGACGCTGCGGAGCCAGCAGGCCACTGTCATCGACCTGACCCAACCCCTGGACAGCATCGTCCGGACCGAACACGGCCACCAGACCACGGGGCCACGACAGATCGCGCTGGCGCTGGCCGACGCAGAAGCGATGGGCCTGGTCGGCATCGAGGTCGACCCGCGGGTATTCAGCCAGGCCGGCCGCCAGCGGCAGCAACAGCGCGTCCATGCCCGCCTCGTCACCCGCCTCGACCATCGCCCGCAGCTGATCCAGGGTGACCATCGCCGGTTCACGGAACGGCTCGACCCAGAGCCGGCGCAGCGCGCTGATATGCGCGCCACAGCCCAGCGCCTCGCCCAGATCGCGGGCCAGGCTGCGGATATAGGTGCCCGAGCCGCAGGTCACCCGCAGCCGCAACCGCTCCGGGTGCTGCTCGAGCACCTCGATGGCGTGCACCTGCACCTCGCGCTCCGGCGCTTCAATGACGTCACCGCGGCGGGCCTTTACATACAGCGGCTCCCCACCCTGCTTCAGCGCCGAATAGATCGGCGCGCGCTGGCGGATGCTGCCGGTCAGCGGCGCCAGCGCCGCCTGCAGGGTCTCGGCACTGATCGAAGGCACCGGGCGCTGCAGCAGCACCTGGCCTTCGGCATCGTCGGTGTCGGTGGTCTGGCCCAGCATGATCTCGGCGTCGTACGCCTTGGCCGAGCCGAGCAGCAGGCCAGCAATCTTGGTCGCCTCGCCGAAGCACAGCGGCAACAGGCCGGTGGCCAGCGGGTCGAGGCTGCCGGTGTGGCCGCCCTTTTCGGCACGGAACAGGCGACGAGCCACCTGCAGGGCGGCGTTGGAACTCATGCCGGTCGACTTGTCGAGCAGCAGGATGCCATCCAGGCGGCGGAACTGAATTCGGGTCATGACAGGATTGTGTAGAGCCGAGCCATGCTCGGCTGCCGCAGCGCGGCCGGCACAGGCATCGCGTTGCCGGAATGGAAAGACGCCGGGCATGGGCCCGGCGCTGGCTTATTCTTCGTCGCTCTCGCGACGCTTCTCCGCGGCCAGCGTATCGGGCAGGTCGCGCAGGATGTTGTCGATGTGCTCACCACGGTCGACCGAGTCGTCGTAGTGGAAATGCAGCTCCGGCACGTGGCGCAACTTCATCGCACGGGCCAGGTCCATGCGCAGGCGGTAGCCCAGCTCCTTCAGGCCGGCCACGGCTTCCGCCGAACGCTCCGGCATCAGCGCGGTGACGAATACCTTGGCATGAGCCATGTCGCGGGTGATTTCCACGTCGGACACGCTCACCGAGGGCAACCCATGCTCGCGCACGGCGTTGTGCACCAGGGTGCCGAGTTCACGGCGCAGCTGGGCGGAGACACGGTCGGTTCGATGGAAAGTCTTGGGCACGCGGTCGGGCTCTCGATTTGAATGTGACCCGACCAAGGTCGGGTCCTACCAGGAGGAGCGGCCCGACCAAGGTCGGGCCCCACCAGGGGGTGGACCGGCCGGTGAGGACCGGTCCTGTACAGCATTACAGGGTGCGCGGCACTTCGATACGCTCGAAGCACTCGATCTGGTCACCCGGCTTGACGTCGTTGTAGGCCTTCACCGCGATACCGCATTCGGTACCGTTGCGGACTTCCTCGACGTTTTCCTTGAAGCGGCGCAGCGATTCCAGTTCGCCTTCGAAGATCACCACGCTGTCGCGCAGCACGCGGATCGGCTTGTTGCGCTTGACCACGCCCTCGATGACCATCGAGCCGGCAACGGCGCCCAGCTTGGAGCTGCGGAACACGTCGCGGACCTCGGCGATACCGATGATCTCTTCGCGGATCTCCACGCCCAGCAGACCGGAGGCCACCTGCTTCACCTGATCGATCACGTCATAGATGATCGAGAAGTAGCGCAGGTCCACGCCGTTGGATTCGATGATGCGACGGGCCGAAGCATCCGCACGCACGTTGAAGCCGATGACGGTAGCCTTCGAAGCGGCCGCCGAGTTGGCGTCCGATTCGGTGATGCCGCCCACGCCGGAGTGGATCACGTTGATGCGGATGTCTTCGTTGGACAGCGCGACCAATGCCTGGCTGAGGGCCTGCACCGAACCCTGCACGTCGGCCTTGATGACCAGGTTGAGGACCTGCTGGCCCTCGCCCTTGCCCAGGGTCGCCATGATGTCTTCCATGCGGCTGCCTGCGGTGGCCACCAGGCGCGATTCACGGCGCTTGGTCTCACGCTGCTGGGCAACGTCCTTGGCCAGGCGCTCGTCCTCGACGACCACGAAGTCGTCACCGGCTTCCGGCACGCCGGACAGGCCCAGGACCTGCACCGGGATGGACGGGCCGGCGAACTCCGGCTGCTTGCCGGTTTCGTCGAACAGCGCACGCACGCGGCCGTACTGGATGCCGCACACCAGGTAGTCGCCCTTCTTCAGGCGGCCCTGCTGCACCAGCACGGTCGCGACCGGGCCACGGCCCTTGTCCAGCGACGATTCGATCACCACGCCCGCGGCGCGGCCTTCGTCGACCGCCTTCAGTTCCAGCAGTTCGGCCTGGATCGAGATGGCGTCCAGCAGGTCGTCGATGCCCAGGCCGGTCTTGGCCGAGATCTCCACCATCTGGGTGTCACCACCGAAGTCTTCGGCCACGACCTGCTCGGACAGCAGTTCGTTCTTGACCCGCATCGGGTCAGCGTCGGACTTGTCGATCTTGTTGATCGCCACGATCAGCGGCACACCCGCCGAACGGGCGTGCTGGATCGCTTCCTTGGTCTGCGGCATGACGCCGTCATCGGCGGCCACGACCAGCACCACGATGTCGGTCAGCTTGGCGCCGCGGGCACGCATCGAGGTGAAGGCAGCATGGCCCGGGGTATCCAGGAAGCTGATCACGCCCTTCGGCGTATCCACGTGGTAGGCACCGATGTGCTGGGTGATGCCGCCGGCTTCGCCGGTGGCGACCTTGGTACGGCGGATGTAATCCAGCAGCGAGGTCTTGCCGTGGTCGACGTGGCCCATGATGGTGACCACCGGCGGACGCTGGGTGGCTTCGCCCTGGTTTTCACCGGTCGAGGCCAGCAGTGCGTCTTCGGCGTCGTTGTCATTGGCACGGATCGCCTTGTGGCCGAGTTCTTCGGTCACCAGCGCGGCGGTGTCATGGTCGATGGACTGGGTGATGGTGGCCATCACGCCCATCTTGAACAGCGCCTTGACCACCTCGCCGCCCTTCAGCGCGAGCTTCTGCGCCAGGTCGGCCACGGTGATCGTGTCGCCGATCGCCACTTCACGCACCACCGGCGCGGTCGGACGCTCAAAGGCGTGCGGACCGGCGTTGCTGCCACCGCGCGACATGTCGCGACGGCCACCCGCCTGGTTACGCCCGCCCGGACGACCCCGGGTGTTGCTGTTGTTGCTGTTGCCACGACGCGCACGATCGGCCGCCGACAGATGCATCTGGCCGGCGAAACGGTCGCCCGGGCCACGCTCGTTGCGCGGCGCGCTGCGGTTGTTGCGGTCGTCGTTGCGCGGCGGCGGCGGCGCACTGCGCGGCGCAGCCGGCGCGGCGGCCGGAGCACGCGGCGGGCGCGGCGCGGTTTCATCGATCGGAGCGCGCTTGGGCTTAGTGGCAGCCAGTGCCTCGGCAGCCTTGGCGGCGGCCGCAGCTTCCTCGGCCGCCTTCTTCTCGGCCTCTGCGCGTTCCTTGGCCGCAATCTCTTCCTCACGGGCACGGACGATGGCTTCGTCGCGCAGACGATCCTTTTCGGCCAGCGCCTGCTGTTCGGCGAGATTGCGCGCGCGCGACTCTTCCAGCTTGCGCAGGATGTCGGCGCGCTCTTCGTCCGGCGTCATGGCGCGCGCACCATCCTTGACGTAGGTGCGCTTCTGGCGCACCTCGACATTCACAGTCGTCTTGCTGCGACCGGAATTGACCGTCACTTCCTGCTGCTTCCGGCGGTTGAGCGTGATCTTCTTTGCAGACTGATCGGTCTCTTCCGGGGCCTGCTCGGGCTTGCCGTGCGAACGACGAAGGAAGCCCAGGAGCTTCACCTTCTCGGAGCTGGTCACGACCTGGTCGGGACCGCTGAACTTCATGCCGGCACCGGCCAGCTGTTCCAGCAGTTTTTCGACCGGCGTGTTGACCAGTTCGGCAAGCTTGCGGATGGTGGTTTGCTGCGACATTCGGATCCTATGATCTTGTGGGCGCCCCCCCGCATCTGGAGGTGGCGCGGATTCTACGCCCTGAGCGGCTCAGGGCCCTGTTCATTGCCGGCTCATTCGCCGCGTTCCAGTCGGGCGATCTCTTCGGCACGGGCGGCCAGGATCAGCGCAGCGGCGCGCGCCTGATCCAGTCCTTCGATGCCGAAGTCCATGACCTCGTCGGCGGCCAGGTCGGACAGGTCCTCGCTGGTACGCACGCCGTGGCCGGCCAGCGCATATGCGGTGGCTTCGTCCATGCCCTTCAGGGACAGCAGGTCCTGCGCCGGCTGGCCGTCTTCAAGGCCTTCTTCGACTGCCAGGGCCTCATTGAGCAGCGCATCGCGGGCACGAGCGCGCAGCTCTTCGACGATGTCTTCGTCGAAACCTTCCACGGCCAGCAGTTCGCCGACCGGGACATAAGCGATTTCCTCGACGGTGCCGAAGCCTTCGCTGACCAGGATGCCGGCGATCTCTTCGTCCACTTCCAGCTTGTCCATGAACAGCTGGCGGGCCGAAGCCTGCTCGGCTTCCGACTTGGCGGTGACCTGGTCCTGGGTCATCACGTTGAGCTGCCAGCCGGTCAGGCGGCTGGCCAGGCGCACGTTCTGGCCGCCCTTGCCGATCGCCTGGGCCAGGCGGTCTTCAGCGACAGCCAGGTCCATCGAGTGCTTGTCTTCATCAACGATGATCGACTGCACTTCGGCCGGCGCCATCGCGTTGATGACGAAGTTGGCCGGGTTGTCGTTCCACAGCACGATGTCCACGCGCTCGCCATTGAGCTCGTTGGACACGGCCTGCACGCGCGAACCGCGCATGCCGATGCAGGCGCCGATCGGATCGGTGCGCTGGTCGTGGGCGAGCACGGCGATCTTGGCGCGGTCGCCCGGATCGCGGGCACAGGCCTTGATTTCCACCAGGCCCTGGCCGACTTCCGGCACTTCCAGCTTGAACAGCTCGATCATGAATTCCGGGGCGGCGCGGCTGATGAACAGCTGCGGGCCACGCGGTTCCGAACGGACTTCGGCCAGGTAACCGCGCACGCGGTCGCCGGCGCGCAGCACGTCGCGCGGAATGCCCTTGTCCTTCGGAATGAAACCTTCGGCGTTGCCACCGAGGTCGACGTAGATGTTGCCGCGCTCCGCGCGCTTGACCACACCGGTGATCAGCTCACCCACGCGATCCTTCCATGCATCCACGACCTGCTGGCGCTCGGCTTCGCGCACGCGCTGGACGATGACCTGCTTGGCGGCCTGGGCAGCGATGCGGCCGAAGTCCGGGTTCTCGATCTGCTCTTCGATGTAGTCGCCGACGTCCACGCCTTCGGCTTCATCGACCGCGTCCATCAGGCGGATCTGGCGATCCGGCGATTCCATGACCACGTCATCGGCCACCACTTCCCAGCGGCGGTAGGTTTCGTAGCTGCCATCCTTGTGGTCGATGACCACGCGGGTCAGCACTTCCTCGTCGGGATAGCGCTTCTTCGCTGCCGAGGCCAGGGCGGCCTCGATGGCATCGAAGATCACTTCACGCGGCACGCCCTTCTCGTTGGCGACTGCGTCGACTACCAGCAACAGTTCCTTGCTCATTGGCTCACTCCGCGCGCGGCTTCTTTGCCGCCGGCTCGTTGGAAGAAGAATTCGTGTTCGGCTTCGGACGCTTCGGTGCCGGACCGGTCGGCTTGCTCGGGGCCAGCCCCAGCGCCACCCAGTCGGGCATGATCCGTGCCTTGTCGATGTTGTCGGCCGACACCACCACTTCAGCCTTGTCGACGATGAAGGTGATGGTGCCTGCGGCCTCGTCGGTCGCTTCGATGCGGCCCTGCAGGCGACGACGGTTGTCCTGCGGCAGTTTCAGCGTGACCCTGGCCGATTCACCCTGGTGGCGGGCGAACTGCTCCAGGTTGAACAGCGGGCGATCCACGCCCGGCGAGGACACTTCCAGCGTGTAATTGCCGCTGATCGGGTCTTCGACGTCCAGCTGCGCCGACACTTCGCGGCTGACCCGCTCGCAGTCGTCGACATTGATGATGCGCTCGGGCTGTTCAGCCAGCGGCACGTCGATGTAAAGGCGCAGGGTCGCACCGCCGGGGGCCGGCAGATACTCAACGCCCAGCAGCTCCAGGCCCAGCGACACAACGGTCGGGGCGAGCAGATTCGCGATGTCGGTTGCCTTGTCGCTCACAGCCTGCCTTGATCTCTTGGTTGGGTGCCGGCCTTGGCCGGCGTGAAAACATGACGCCCCGGAAACGACAAAGGGCCCGCTGGGCCCCTTTTCCGGAAAGACTCCGGTGACTGGATTCCGGTTGCAACCGGCATTGCCTGCCGGTTGCGGCCCTCCTTCCGGGTCTGGACTCCCGCTGGGAGGCCACCTTCAGGGGTATTGCTAGGCCGCTGATGATAGCGACTGCACCGCGCTGGTGCAAGGTGCGGACCCAGGGTCAGATCCCTTTTCCCGTGGAAAAGGGATCTGACCCCAATCGGACGGAAACGACGCAAACCGCAAAGAAAAACGCCTTCGAAGCAGGACTTCGAAGGCGATCTCTTTACTTGGTAGCGGGGGCAGGATTTGAACCTGCGACCTTCGGGTTATGAGCCCGACGAGCTGCCAGACTGCTCCACCCCGCATCAGAAGCGGAATTATGAGCGATAACTTCAAAACATGCAAGCTTTCCCTCATTCATCAGACCGGTTGGCGCCGGTTCGATGTTGGTAGCGGGGGCAGGATTTGAACCTGCGACCTTCGGGTTATGAGCCCGACGAGCTGCCAGACTGCTCCACCCCGCACCGGAAGTGTTTGAACTGCTGCCCTGCTCTTTCGAGGAGGGCTACCGCAACGATGTTCTGGCTGAACCGCTGCAGTGACAACTCAGGCTGCGCATATTACACGAATCGCGCAGCTTTGTGTCAACTTTTATGCAAGATGCGCAAATGCCTGCTGGCACCAGACCATGATCGGGTTCCAGGCCAGGCCCAGCGCCAGCAGTGCCAGCGCGTTCACGCCCAGCACCAGGCCCAGGACGCGGTCGTTGCTGCGCGGCATGGCCTCGCCCACCGGCTCATCGAAGTACATGACCTTGATGACGCGCAGGTAGTAGAAGCAGCCGACCACGGCACACAGCACGCCGAGGATGGCCAGCCACAGCAGGCCACCGTTGACGGCCGCGCCCAGCACCGCCAGCTTGGTCCAGAAGCCCAGGAACGGCGGGATGCCGGCCAGCGACGCCATGATGCACAGCACCAGGCCGGCCATCCACGGGTTGCGGGCGTTCAGGCCCTTGAAGTCCTCGATGTTCTCGGCTTCAAAGCCGGCACGCGACAGCGCGATGATCGCACCGAAGGCGGCGGTGGACATGATGGCGTAGGCCAGTGCATAGAACAGCGCGGCGGCATAGCCCTGCGAACCGCCACCGGCAATACCCATCAGCAGGAAGCCGATGTGCGAGACGGTGGAGAACGCCAGCATGCGCTTGAGGTTGCTCTGCGCGATGGCCATCAGGTTGCCGATCACCAGCGAGACGGCGGCCAGGCCAGCAATCAGCAGCTGCAGTTCGGTCGACAGCGGGCCCACGCCCATTTCCAGCAGGCGGTAGGCCATGCCGAATGCGGCCAGCTTCGGTGCCGAGCTGATGAACAGCGCGATCGGCGCCGGGGCACCCTGGTACACGTCCGGCAGCCACATGTGGAACGGCGCGGCACCCAGCTTGAAGGCGACGCCGGCGATCATGAACACCGCACCGGTGATCAGCAGCACGCGCTCTTCCGAGTGCGGGATGGCATCGCGGATGACGTCCAGGTGCAGGCTGCCGGTGGCGCCGTAGATCAGCGACATGCCGTACAGCAGCAGGCCGGAGGCCAGCGAGCCGAGCACGATGTACTTCATCGCCGCTTCCGAGGCCAGGCCGTTCTCGCGGTTGCTGGCGACCAGGGCGTAGGAGCACAGCGCCAGCAGTTCCAGGCCCAGGTAGACCATCAGCAGGCTGCCGGCCGAGACCAGGATCATCATGCCGGCGGTGCCGAACAGGATCAGCACCGGGATCTCGCCCTGGAACAGGTTGCGGTCACGCAGGTAGCGCCAGCCGTAGATCAGGGTCAGGCCGCTGAGCAGCACGATCCCGGTCTTCATCACGTCCGCGGCGGTATCGCGCACGAACATGCCATGGAAGACCTCCCCCTGCCCGCCCACGCCGGTGGCCAGCATGAACAGCACCACGGCCAGCGCAGCGAGCGAGAACAGGTGGGTGACGATCTTGTTCCGGTTGCTGACGAACAGGTCGAGGATCATCAGGGCGAAGGCGCTGCCGATCAGCACCAGCTCGGGAGCGAGCGGTGGCAGGTCAGCGGCGGTCAATGGCAGCAGCGGCGAGGTGGTCATCATCAAATCCTGGAATTACAGCAGCTTGCTGGATGCGATCTGCATCGCCAGCTTCGCGATCGAGGGCTCCATCAGGTCGGTCAGCGGCTTGGGGTAGATGCCCAGGGCCAGCACGCCGATGGCGAACACGCCCAGCACCAGCCATTCGCGGCCGTTGATGTCCTTCAGTTCGGCCACGTGGCTGTTGGCCACTTCGCCGAAGAAGATGCGCTTGTACAGCCACAGGGTGTAGGCGGCGCCGATGATCAGGGTGGTGGCCGCGCCCAGTGCGATCCACGGATTACGCTGGAAGGCCGACAGGATGACCATGAACTCGCCAACGAAACCGCTGGTGCCCGGCAGGCCCGCATTGGCCATGAAGAACAGCATGGCGAAGGTGGCGAACCACGGCATCACGTTGACCACGCCGCCGTAATCGGCGATGCGGCGGCTGTGCATGCGGTCGTACAGCACGCCGACGCAGGAGAACATCGCACCGGACACGAAGCCGTGCGAGATCATCTGCACCATGGCGCCCTGCAGGCCCAGGCGGGCGGCGTCGGCGTTGCCGGCTTCACGCACCAGCCACAGGGCAATGAAGGTGCCCAGGGTGACGAAGCCCATGTGTGCGATCGACGAATAGGCGATCAGCTTCTTCATGTCGTCCTGCACCAGGGCGACCAGGCCGACGTAGATCACCGCGATCAGCGACAGCGCGATCACCAGCCAGGCCCATTCCTGCGACGCGTCCGGGACGATCGGCAGGTTGAAGCGCAGGAAGCCGTAGCCACCGATCTTCAGCGCGATGGCGGCCAGGATCACCGAACCGGCGGTCGGCGCTTCCACGTGGGCGTCCGGCAGCCAGGTGTGTACCGGGAACATCGGCACCTTGACCGCGAAGGCGATCAGGAAGGCGAAGAAGATCCAGGTCTGTTCCTTGGCCGACAGCGGCAGCGCGTACAGGTCGGCCAGCTGGAAGCTGCCGCCCTTCATGTACAGGTAGATCAGCGCCACCAGCATCAGCACCGAGCCGAGGAAGGTGTACAGGAAGAACTTCAGCGCGGCGTAGATGCGGCGCGGACCACCCCAGACACCGATGATCAGGAACATCGGGATCAGCATCGCCTCGAAGAACACGTAGAACAGCATCGCGTCCGTGGCCGAGAAGATACCGACGGTGACGCCTTCCAGGATCAGGAAGGCCGCCACATACTGGTTCACGCGCTTGTCGATGGCGCTCCAGGCGCCGATCAGGGCAAGCACGCTGACCAGGGTGGTCAGCAGGATCAGCGCCACGGCAATGCCGTCCACGCCCAGGTTGTAGCCGATCTTGTACGCCGGGATCCAGGCATGGGTCTCGACGAACTGCAGACCGTCGATGCCCGCGTTGTAGCCGCTCAGCAGCGAGAGGCTTGCAACGAAGGTGAGTACCGCGACGCCCAGCGACGCCCAGCGGGCGGTCTGTGCATCACGGATCGCAAGGATCAGGGCGCCACCGATGATCGGCAGCCAGATGAGGACACTGAGTAGAGGCCAGTTCGACACGTCTTCTTATTCCGTACAGGTCATCAACGCAGGTAATGCATCAGCACGCCCAACAGGGCAATCAGGCCGATGATCATCGCGAAGGCGTAGTGATAGAGGAAACCGGATTGGGTACGACGCAGCACGCCGGCTGCAACGTCCACAACACGTGCCGAGAGATTGACCACGCCGTCGACGATGTTGCTGTCGATCCAGCGCGAGACCTTGCCCAGCTTGACGCTGCCGCCGGCAAAGCCATCGATCCACAGCTTGTCGAAGCCGTACTTGTTTTCCAGCACCGAAACGATCGGGGCGAAGGTCTTGCGTGCCTTGCCCGACAGGTCCGGCTTCCACAGGTAGAACAGCGCGGCCAGCAGGAAGCCCGCCAGGGTCAGCCAGAACGGCGGCAGCATCATGCCGTGCAGCGCGAACGCCACCGGCCCGTGGAACTCTTCGCCCAGGAAGGCAACGGTGTTCTTGGCCGGATCGTAGAAGTCGACGATGCCGGTGAAGAACGTCTGTGCCTGGCCCTTGATCGCCTCGTGCGCATGGTGGCCGGCCCAGTCGGTACCGTGCAGCATCGGACCGATGCTGAAGAAACCGATGGCGATCGACGGGATGGCCAGCAGGATCAGCGGCAGGGTCACCACCCACGGGGTTTCATGCGGCTCATGCGGACCGTGGCCATGGCCGTGGTCGTCATGGGCATCGCCATGGTGGGCGTCGGCGGCGTGGTGATCGTCATGGCCATGGCCATGATCGTCGTGCGCGTCGCGGAAGCGTTCCTTGCCATGGAAGGTCATGAACAGCAGGCGGAAGCTGTAGAAGCTGGTCACCAGCACGCCACCCAGCACCGCCCAGTAGCCATAGGTGGCCACCCAGCTGTTCTGCATGTGGGCGTGGATCTCGGCCGCCTCGATGATGGTGTCCTTCGAATAGAAGCCGGAGAAGAACGGCGTACCGACCAGGGCCAGCGTACCGATCCACATGGTGATGAAGGTGATCGGCATGTACTTGCGCAGGCCGCCCATCTTGCGCATGTCCTGCTCGTGGTGCATCGCGATGATGACCGAGCCGGCACCCAGGAACAGCAGCGCCTTGAAGAAGGCGTGGGTCATCAGGTGGAACACGGCCGCCGAATAGGCCGACACGCCCAGCGCCACGGTCATGTAGCCCAGCTGCGACAGCGTGGAGTACGCGACGACGCGCTTGATGTCGTTCTGCACGATGCCGATCAGGCCGGTGAAGAACGCGGTGGTGGCACCGATGAAGAGGATGAAGTTCAGCGCGGTCTGCGACAGCTCGAACAGCGGCGACATGCGGGTGACCATGAAGATACCGGCGGTCACCATCGTCGCGGCGTGGATCAGTGCCGAGATCGGGGTCGGGCCTTCCATCGAGTCCGGCAGCCACACGTGCAGCGGGACCTGGGCCGACTTGCCCATGGCACCGATGAACAGGCAGATGCAGATGACGGTGGCGATCGACCAGATCACCGGCTCGTTCAGCAGCTGCATGCCCAGGATCGTGCCGTCCCAGATCTGCAGCTGGGCACGCGGGTCAGCCAGCATGCCGGCCTGCGAGAACACCTGCGAGTAGTCCAGGGTGCCGAACACCCACAGCACGCCGGCGATGCCCAGCAGGAAGCCGAAGTCACCGACGCGGTTGACCAGGAACGCCTTCATGTTGGCGAAGATCGCGGTCGGACGCTTGAACCAGAAGCCGATCAGCAGGTACGACACCAGGCCCACCGCTTCCCAGCCGAAGAACAGCTGCAGGAAGTTGTTGCTCATCACCAGGGTGAGCATCGAGAAGGTGAACAGCGAGATGTAGCTGAAGAACCGCTGGTAGCCCGGATCGTCCTGCATGTAGCCGATCGTGTAGATGTGGACCAGCAGCGACACGAAGGTCACCACCACCATCATCATCGCGGTCAGCTTGTCGACCATGAAGCCGACGTGGGCCGAGTACTGGCCGACTTCAAAGAACGTGTAGATGTTCTGGTTGAACGGCTGCGCACCGCCCCAGAGCAGCTGGTAGAGCGTGTACATCGACAGGCCGCAGGCAACCGCAACGCCGAGGATGGTGATGGTCTGCGCGCCGAAGCGCTTGACCTGGCGACCGAACAGGCCGGCGATGATGCTGCCGAACAGCGGTGCAAGCACCACTGCGATCAACAGACTCTTGGAGAGAGTGATTTCCATCTGTGGATCAGCCCTTCAACGAATCGACTTCGCCGACATTGATCGTGCGGCGGGTACGGAACAGGGTCACCAGGATCGCCAGGCCGATGGCGGCTTCCGCGGCGGCGACGGTCAGGATGAAGAACACGAACAGCTGGCCGGACGGATCGCCCAGCTGACGCGAGAACGCGACGAAATTGACGTTCACCGACAGCAGCATCAGCTCGATCGACATCAGCAGGACGATGACGTTCTTCCGGTTGAGGAAGATGCCGGCCAGGCTGATGGCGAACAGCACCGCGCCCAGCGCAAGCATGTGGCCAAGGGTAATCACGGCTGGGTCTCCTCGCCGGCGGCCGGCTTGCTGTTGCTGTGCACGACCGGTGCCTCGGCGCCCATCTTGACCATGCGCAGGCGCTGGCCGGCCTTGACCATGGTCTGCTCGCCCGGGTTCTGGCTCTTCACGCCGGTACGGCGACGCAGGGTCAGCATCACGGCGGCAACCACGGCCACGGTCAGGATGACCGCAGCAAACTCGAACGGCAGCAGGTATTCGGTGAACAGCGTGCGGGCCAGCCAGGTGACGTTGGAGCTGTCGGCGGCGAGCGCAGCGGCGTTGTCGGCCGGGAACGGGGTGACCGCCCTGCCCTTCACGCCGATCAGGATCAGCATCTGCACCAGCATGGCCACGGCAACGATCAGGCCGACCGGCAGGTAGCGCACCCAACCCTCACGCATCTTGGTGGGGTCGATGTCCAGCATCATCACCACGAACAGGAACAGCACCATCACCGCGCCGACATACACCAGCACCAGTGCCACACCGAGGAACTCGGCGCCGACCAGCAGCCAGACGCAGGCGATGGAGAAGAAGGTCAGCACCAGGCAGAGCACGGCGTGAACCGGGTTGCGCACGCTGATCACCGCACCGGCCGAAACCGTTGCCGCGATGGCGAACACCCAGAAAGCGATATTTACCCAATCCATCTCTCGACCTCAGCGGTAAGCGGCATCGGCGGCGCGACGCTCGGCGATCTCGGACTCGAGACGGTCGCCCAGGGCCAGCAGCTGCGGCTTGGTAACGATGTTTTCGCCACGATTCTCGAAGTGGTACTCGAGGATGTGGGTTTCGACGATCGAGTCCACCGGGCAGCTTTCTTCACAGAAGCCGCAGAAGATGCACTTGAACAGGTCGATGTCGTAGCGGGTGGTACGGCGGGTGCCGTCTTCGCGCTTGGCCGAGTCGATGGTGATGGCCAATGCAGGGCACACCGCTTCGCACAGCTTGCAGGCGATGCAGCGCTCTTCACCGTTGGGGTAACGGCGCAGGGCGTGCAGGCCACGGAAGCGCGGCGACTGCGGGAACTTCTCCATCGGGTACATCATCGTGTACTTGGGCTTGAAGCTGTACTTCAGCGTCAGCCAAAGGCCGCCCAGCAGTTCGAGCAGCAGCAGGCTCTTGAAGTAATGGGTAATCCTGTTCATCACTTAGACGCCCTTTTGAATCACGCCGAAGAACACCATGACGGCGGTAACCGCGATCCACAGAATGGCCAGCGGGATGAAGACCTTCCAGCCCAGGCGCATGATCTGGTCATAGCGGAAGCGCGGGAAGCTGGCACGGAACCAGATGTAGGCACTGGCAAAGAAGAACACCTTGACGAACAGCCACGGTGCACCGCCCTTCCAGATCCAGTCGACCAGCGGCGAGACATCGCCGAAGTTGACCCAGCCCTGGATCGGGCTCAGCCAGCCACCAAGGAAGAAGATCGAGATCAGGAAGCTGATCAGGATCATGTTGGCGTACTCGGCCAGGAAGAACAGCGCGAAGGCACCGCCCGAGTACTCGACCATGTGACCGGCGACGATTTCCGATTCACCTTCCACCACGTCGAACGGCGCGCGGTTGGTTTCGGCAACGCCCGACACCCAGTAGATGACGAACAGCGGGAACAGCGGCAGCAGGAACCAGTCGAAGAAACCGGAATTGCCGGCCTGCGCCATCACGATGTTGCTCAGGTTCAGGCTGCCCGACGCGATCATCACGCCGACCAGGGCGAAGCCCATGGCGATTTCGTAGCTGATCATCTGCGCCGAGGCGCGCATCGCACCCAGGAACGCGTACTTCGAGTTCGATGCCCAACCGGCCAGGATGATGCCGTAGATGCCCAGCGAGGTCATCGCCAGCAGGTACAGCAGGCCGGCATTGGCGTTGGACAGCACGATCTGCGAATCGAAGGGGACCACCGACCAGGCCGCGAAGGCCGGGGCCAGGGTGATCAGCGGTGCCAGCAGGTAGATCGCCTTGTTGGCGCTGCTCGGCTGGACCACTTCCTTGAACAGCAGCTTGAAGACGTCGGCAAAGGCCTGGAAGATGCCCATGCCCACGTACATCGGGCCGTGGCGGACGTGCATCCAGCCGATCAGCTTGCGTTCCCAGACCACGTAGAAGGCCACCGAGATGATCACCGGAACGGTGATCACCAGGATCTTCAGGATGATCCAGATCAGCGCGCCGATGTCACCGAGGCCAAGCAGCCACTGGTGCAGCGGGTCGACCGCGTTCAACAGCAATTCGTTCATGCAGCCACCACCGTTACGCGAGCGGCACCCAGCGGCGCGGTCGCGCCGTGGCCCGATTCAATCCAGACCGAACCCGCAGCGACGCGGGCGTCGACCACCACCGGCAGGGTGGCCTTGCCGGCATCGGTGCCGACCTTGGCCATCTGCCCTTCCTGCAGCTGCAGGCGAACGGCATCTTCAGCGTTCAGCACGATGCGCGGGGCGTTGTTGAGCGGATGCGACTGCAGCGCCGGCGCACGACGGACCACCGCATCGGTGCGGTAGATCGCAGCGGTCGAAGCCACTTCCAGGCCTTCGCCGGCAACCACCGGCTGTGCCGAAGCGGCAACGGCGACCGACACCGGAGCCAGGCTGGCACGCAGGCCGGCCAGGTCGGTGAAGTCGAAACCGGCCAGCGCCATGTCGCCGCCCAGGGCGCGCAGCACGCGCCAGCCCTCACGGGCCTCGCCCGGCAGCTTGCCGCCGGCACGGGCCGACTGCTCGCGACCATCGAGGTTGGTCAGGGTGGCGTCGATTTCCGGCAGCGTACCGATCGGCAGGATCACGTCGGCAACATCACGGGTGGAGACGCAGGCGAACTGGCTGAAGGCCACCACCTGGGCACCGACCAGCGCCTTGCGCGCGGCAGGTGCATCGGCGAAGTCCAGGCCCGGCTCCAGGCCGTACACCACGTAGGCCTGGCGCGGCTGCGCCAGCATCGCGGCGACGTCCTTGCCGGCCGGCAGTACGCCGGCGCGGGTCAGGCCAACAGCGTTGGCGCCCTGCGGGATGCGGCACAGCTTGGCACCGGTGGCGGCAGCGAAGTCACGCGCGGCAGCGCGGATCGCGGCAGCCTGCGGGTGGTTCTCGGCGATGCCACCGACGATCAGCACGGTGTTGTTGCCGCCCTGCACGGCCGAACGCAGCTCTGCGTTGGCCAGCGCGTCGACGAACTTCGACGGTGCAACGATCTGCTTGCCGGCGATGCTGAAGGCGAAGTCGAAGTCCACCGGGTTGACGACGTGGATCTCCGCGCCGTTGGTGGTCTGCGCCTTGCGCAGGCGTGCGTGCAGCAGCGGCAGTTCGTGGCGGATGTTGCTGCCCAGAACGACGATGCGGTCGGCGCCTTCGATCTCGGCCAGCGGCAGGCCGAACACTTCGGCGGTGGCGGCGTCGGAGAAATCGCGGTTGTTGATGCGGTGGTCGATGTTGCTCGAGCCCAGGCCCTTGGCCAGGCGGGCCAGCAGCGCGCCTTCCTCGTTCGAGGTGGACGGATGCACCAGCACGCCCAGGTTGTCGCCCTGGTTGGCCTTGAGGATCTCGGCGGCCGCGGCCAGGCCTTCGGCCCAGCTCACTTCCTTCCACTCGCCATTGACCTTGCGCAGCGGCTTGACCGCACGGTCTTCGCTGTACAGGCCCTGGTGCGAGTAGCGATCACGGTCGGACAGCCAGCACTCGTTCACCGCTTCGTTGTCGCGCGGCACGGTGCGCAGCACTTCGCCGCGACGCACGTGCAGGAACAGGTTCGAACCCATCGCGTCGTGGTAGCCCAGCGATTCGCGCGCGGTCAGTTCCCACGGGCGGGCGCGGAACTGGAACACCTTGTTGGTCAGCGCACCGACCGGGCACACGTCGACGACGTTGCCCGACAGCTCGGTGGTCAGCGGCTTGCCGTCGAAGGTACCGATCTGCAGGTTCTCACCGCGGTACATGCCGCCCAGTTCGTAGGTACCGGCAACGTCGGCGGTGAAGCGGACGCAGCGGGTGCACTGGATGCAGCGGGTCATCTCGGTGGCGACCAGCGGGCCCATGTCCTCGTCCGGCACCACGCGCTTGCGCTCGTTGAAGCGGCTGACCGAACGGCCATAGCCCAGCGACACGTCCTGCAGCTCGCACTCGCCGCCCTGATCGCAGATCGGGCAGTCCAGCGGGTGGTTGATGAGCAGGAACTCCATCACCGAGCGCTGGAACTTCAGTGCCTTCTCGCTGCGGGTGGCGACCTTCATGCCATCCATCACCGGGGTGGCGCAGGCCGGCGCCGGCTTCGGCGACTTCTCCACGTCCACCAGGCACATGCGGCAGTTGGCGGCGATCGGCAGCTTCTCGTGGTAGCAGAAGCGCGGAATCGAAATGCCGGCCTTGTCGGCCGCCTGGATGATCATCGAACCCTTGGGCACGACCAGGGACTTGCCATCGATTTCGATGGTCACGTGATCCGGTGGCACGTTCGGGTTTACGGGTTGCGCGCTCATGCGGCGGCTGCCTCCACCTTCTTGCCGTCAACCATCGAATGACCGTTGACGATGTAGTACTCGAATTCGTCCCAGAACTGGCGCAGGAAGCCCTGGATGGGCCATGCAGCCGCTTCACCGAACGCACAGATGGTGTGGCCTTCGATCTGGCCTGCCACCGCCTTCAGCTGGTGCAGGTCTTCCATCGTGGCCTTGCCGGCGACGATGCGCTCCAGCACGCGGTGCATCCAGCCGGTACCTTCACGGCACGGGGTGCACTGGCCACAGGATTCCTTGTGGAAGAACTGGCTGATGCGGCAGGCGAACTTGACGCAGCACACGCTGTCGTCGAGCACCACGATCGCACCCGAACCCAGGCCGGAGCCCAGCGCACGGATGGTGTCGTAGTCCATCGGCAGGTCCTTCAGCTCGGCCGCGGTCAGCACCGGCATCGACACGCCGCCCGGGATCGCGCCCTTCAGGGTGCGGCCCGGACGCAGGCCACCGGCCATTTCCAGCAGATCGTGGAATTTGGTGCCCAGCGGCACTTCGAAGTTGCCGCCGTTCTGCACGCAGCCGGACACCGAGAAGCACTTCGGGCCGCCGTTGGCGGTCAGGCTCAGGCCCTTGAACCACTCCGGTCCGTTGCGGATGATCGCCGGCACCGAACCATAGGTTTCGGTGTTGTTGATCGTCGACGGCTTGCCGTACAGGCCAAAATTGGCCGGGAACGGCGGCTTGTAACGCGGCTGGCCCTTCTTGCCTTCCAGCGATTCCATCAGCGCGGTTTCCTCACCGCAGATGTACGCGCCGGCGCCCAGCGCGCCGTAGATGTCGATGTCCACGCCCGAGCCCATCACGTTCTTGCCCAGCCAGCCGTTCGCATAGGCGTCAGCCAGGGCCTGCTCGAAGTGCTCGAACGGCTCGTGGTGGAACTCACCGCGCAGGTAGTTGTAGCCCACGGTCGAACCGGTGGCGTAGCAGGCGATCGCCATGCCTTCCACCACCGAATGCGGGTTGTAGCGCAGGATGTCGCGATCCTTGCAGGTGCCCGGCTCGGATTCATCCGAGTTGCAGAGGATGTACTTCTGCATGTTGCCCTTGGGCATGAAGGACCACTTCAGGCCGGTCGGGAAGCCCGCGCCACCGCGGCCACGCAGGCCCGAGGCCTTGACCATCTCGATGACCTGCTCCGGCGGGATCTTCTCTTCGAGGATCTTGCGCAGGGCGGCGTAGCCACCGGTCTTCAGGTAGCTTTCGTACGACCACGGGGTGTCGTAATGCAGGGTGGTGTAGACCACCTGGTGCGGCAGCGGCGCGGGGCCGACCGGACCCTTGGATTCGTGGTGATGTGCCATGCCCTTACTCCAGCCCGTCCAGCAGCTCGTCGACCTTTTCCAGGGTCAGACGCTCATGGTAGTGACCGTTGATGACCATCATCGGCGCGCCACCGCAACCGGCCAGGCACTCTTCCTCGCGCTTGAGGTAGACGCGGCCGTCCGGGGTCGATTCACCGTGCTTGATGCCCAGCTTCTTCTCGCAATGGCGGACGATGTCCTCGGCGCCATTGAGCCAGCAGCTGATGTTGGTGCAGATGGCCACGTTGTTGCGGCCCACCTTCTCGGTCTCGAACATCGAGTAGAAGCTGGCGACCTCGTAGGCCCACACCGGCGGCAGATCAAGGTACTTGGCCACGCCGGCGATCAGCTCGTCGGTCAGCCAACCCTCGTTCTGCTCCTGGGCCGCATGCAGGCCCTGCAGCACGGCAGAGCGCTTGCGGTCCGGCGGGAACTTGGACAGCCAGTGATCGATGTGAGCGCGGGTCTTGTCGCTCAGCACCACCATCGGGTCGACGTCGCGCGCCGCCTCGAAATTACCTGTCGCCTTCATCGGCCGACCTCAGCGAAATGCATAACGTGAAATTCCAGAAACTGCGGCGCCGGCTTGCGCCGGCTGCCTGCAGCGGGCGTTGGCGTGGCGGACGGCATTACCGGTCAACCTCGCCGAACACCAGGTCGTAGGTACCGATCATCGCCACCACGTCGGCCAGCATGTGGCCGCGCACGATCGAATCGATCGAGGACAGGTGGGCGAAGCCCGGTGCGCGCAGGTGCACGCGGAACGGCTTGTTGGCGCCGTCGGAGACCAGATAGCAGCCGAACTCGCCCTTGGGCGCTTCCACTGCCGCATAGGTCTCGCCGGCCGGCACGCAATAGCCTTCACTGAACAGCTTGAAGTGATGGATCAGCGCTTCCATGTCGTCCTTCATGTCCTCGCGCTTGGGCGGAGCGACCTTGAAGTTCTTCACCATCACCGGGCCCGGGTTGGCCTTCAGCCACGCCACGCACTGCTTGATGATGCGGTTGGACTCGCGCATTTCGGCAACGCGGACCAGGTAGCGGTCGTAGCAGTCGCCTTCCTTGCCCAGCGGGATGTCGAAATCGACGGCATCGTACTTGGCGTATGGACGCTTCTTGCGCAGGTCCCAGGCAACGCCCGAGCCGCGCAGCATCACGCCGGTCATGCCCCACTGGTGGGCCAGTTCCGGAGTGACCACGCCGATGCCGACGGTACGCTGCTTCCAGATGCGGTTGTCGGTCAGCAGGGTTTCGTATTCGTCGATGCGCTTGGGGAACTCGACGGTGAAGTTCTCCAGGAAGTCGAGCAGCGAGCCTTCGCGCGAAGCATTGAGCTGCTTCAGCGCCTTGCCCTTGTGCCAGCGCGATTCCTTGTACTTCGGCATGTGGTCCGGCAGGTCGCGGTAGACACCGCCCGGACGGTAGTACGCCGCGTGCATGCGCGCGCCGGAGACCGCTTCATAGCAGTCCATCAGCTCTTCGCGCTCGCGGAAGGCGTACAGCATCACCGCCATCGCACCCAGATCGAGCGCATTGGAGCCAAGCCACATCAGGTGGTTGAGGATGCGGGTGATTTCGTCGTACATGGTGCGGATGTACTGCGCACGCTCCGGCGCCTCGATGCCCATCAGGGTCTCGATCGCGCGCACGTAGGCGTGCTCGTTGCACATCATCGACACGTAATCCAGGCGATCCATGTAGCCGATCGACTGGTTGAACGGCTTGGACTCGGCCAGCTTTTCGGTACCACGGTGCAGCAGACCCACGTGCGGGTCGGCGCGCATGATGGTTTCGCCGTCCATCTCCAGGATCAGGCGCAGCACACCGTGCGCGGCCGGATGCTGCGGGCCGAAGTTCATGGTGTAGTTGCGGATTTCCTGCCGGCTTTCGGCGGCGTTGCTGGCGAATGCTTCGCCGGCCTGGTGTACGTGGCTCACTTCACTGCCTCCTGCGCGCGCTCACCTTCTGCGGTCTGCAGACGGGCGTCGTCGCGGATCACGCGCGGCACGCCGACGCGCGGCTCCACCGAGGTGACCGGTTCGTAGATCACGCGCTTCTTTTCTTCGTCGTAGCGGACTTCGACATTACCGATCAGCGGGAAGTCCTTGCGGAACGGATGGCCGACGAAACCGTAGTCGGTCAGGATCCGGCGCAGGTCCGGGTGGCCTTCGAAGATCACGCCGTACAGGTCGAACGCTTCGCGCTCGAACCAGTTCAGGCCCGGCCAGATGCTGGTCAGCGAGGACACCACCGGCAGCGCTTCGTCAGGAGCGAAGCAGCGCAGGTGCATCATCAGGTTGTGCTGGTACGAACGCAGCTGGGCGACCACGGCGAAGCGCTGGGTCGGCATGTGCTGCGGGCGGGCACCGTCGGCGCCGTTTTCCTCGGTGGGGAACTCGCCCCACGCGAAGCGGCCCTGGGCCTTGCCTTCGACGCCACGGCTGAAGCCCTGCGAGGACACGTCGGCGGTGTCCCATTCGTCGGAGCCATAACCGAGGTAGTCGACGCCGCAGAGATCCACGGCCTGCTCGAAACCAAACTCGTCACGCAGCGCCAGGGCGGTGGCGTGCCACTCGGCGGCAGGCACTTCCAGCGTCACTTCGCCGCGGGGTTCGACCACGATGACCTTCGCACCTGCGAAACGTGCGGAGAGTCGGTCGATGAAGGATGCTTGCTCTGCCATGGGGGCTTGGCGCGCTCTTGTCAGGTGAAGGGGTCAGCGGGCGATGGTCTGTGTACGCCAGATCTTCTTCTGCAGCTGCAGGATCCCGTACACCAGCGCCTCGGCGGTCGGCGGGCAGCCCGGGACGTAGACGTCCACCGGCACCACGCGATCACAGCCGCGCACCACAGAATAGGAGTAGTGGTAATAGCCGCCACCGTTGGCGCAGCTACCCATCGAGATGACCCACTTCGGGTCCGGCATCTGGTCGTAGACCTTGCGCAGCGCCGGGGCCATCTTGTTGACCAGGGTACCGGCCACGATCATCACGTCGGACTGACGCGGCGACGGGCGGAACACCACGCCGTAGCGGTCAAGGTCCAGGCGCGCGGCGCCGGCGTGCATCATCTCGACCGCGCAGCAGGCCAGACCGAAGGTCATCGGCCACATCGAGCCGGTGCGCGCCCAGTTCAGCAGTGCATCGACGCTGGTGGTGACGAAGCCCTTTTCCAGCAGCGGGTTGTCGCCTTCCGGCCGCAGGATGTCATCAACCCGGCCTTCCGGCGTGGGGTTGTTCATGAGGCCATCGAGAGTCTGAATCACTCCCATTCCAGCGCTCCCTTCTTCCAGACGTAAATGAAACCGAGGAACAGCATGCCGACGAACAGGCCCATGGTGATGAGCGAACGGGCACCCAGCTCCATGAAGACCTGGGTCCACGGCACGATGAAGATGATTTCCAGGTCGAAGACGATGAACTGGATCGCGATCAGGTAGTAGCGCACGTCGAACTTCATGCGCGCGTCTTCGAAGGCTTCGAAGCCGCACTCGTACGGCGACAGCTTTTCCAGATCGGGGCGGCGGGGACCGAGGAATCGACCAACCAGCATCAGCGTAATGCCGATACCGGTGGCAACGATCAGAAACAGCAGAGACGGCAAATATTCGGCCAGCACAGCGATTCTCTCTTGCCTCTGCCGCTACGCCTGCAGGCGCTTTGGCATGGGGGAGTGGACGGGAATCTGCCTGGCGCCTTGCGCGCCAGACGAACCCGCTTTACTTACAAATGGTGCCCAAGAGGGGACTCGAACCCCTACGACTTGCGTCGCTACCACCTCAAGGTAGTGCGTCTACCAATTCCGCCACCTGGGCAAACGATCACATCAGACTATCTTCCCGATGCGCCGCGTATTGTAACCGGCTTCAGTCTTTCTGGGAGCCTTCCGAAGGCTTTTCTTCACCAGAAACCGAAGATTCCGCCTGAGCCGGCACATTCGCGGCCGGAACCGGGGCGGCCGGGACCGCATCGGCCTTCGGAACGGCCGGCAGCTCGCCCGCCGGAGCCGCCGGAGCGACGGCCGCCGGAGCGGACATCAGACCCAGATCCTGGTCGGCCGCCGGGCGGCTGCCATGACCGGCATACCAGGCCATGAAGAGGCTGATGCCGAAGAACACGACAGCCAGCCACTTGGTCGACTTGGACAGGAAGTTCGAGGCGCCACGCGCACCGAACACCGTACCCGAGGCACCGGCACCAAAGCCCGAACCCGCCGCCGCACCCGAACCACGCTGCATCAGGATCAGCGCGATCATGGCCACAGCGACCAGTACGTAGACGACATTGAGGATCAACATCAGCATTGGAAACCGCCCTCGGACAAAACTTCTAGGATTAGTTCGCGGCCGCCGCCCTTGCGATGGCCAGGAAGTCCGCGGCCACCAGGGAGGCGCCGCCGACCAGCCCACCATCGACATCCGGCTGCGCGAACAGTTCCCCGGCATTGTCGGGCTTCACGCTACCGCCGTAAACAATGGGCAGTGAATCAGCGATTCTAGCATCGATACGCGCGACTTCGCCACGGATGAACGCGTGCACCTGCTGCGCCTGCTCCTTGGTAGCGGTGCGGCCGGTACCGATGGCCCAGACCGGCTCGTAGGCGACCACGGCCTTGGCGAAACCGGCCGCGCCGACCAGCTCCAGCACCGGCGCCAGCTGGCTGGCGATGACCGTTTCGGTCTGCCCGGCCTCACGCTGCTCCAGGGTCTCGCCTACGCACAGCACCGGCACCAGGCCGGCGTGCTGGGCGGCGGCGAACTTGCGCGCGACCAGTTCGCTGCTTTCATGGTGGTACTGGCGACGCTCGGAGTGGCCGACCAGGCCATAGCGGGCCCCGACCTCGACCAGCATGGCCGCGCAGACTTCGCCGGTGTAGGCGCCCTTCTCGTTGCTGCTCACGTCCTGTGCGCCAAAGGCCAGGCCGGTCTCACCGAAGTCCTCGACCAGCTCCCCCAGGTAGGGCAGCGGCGGCAGGATCACCACATCCACCCCCTGCAGCGGCAGCCCGGCGGCCACCTGCCCCAGCAGTTCATTGGCGAATTGACGGCTGCCATGCAGCTTCCAGTTTCCGGCGACGATCTTGCGGCGCATGAGCGGTGGCTCCTGTGTGAAGTCAGCCGGTCATGATACCCGTTACGGCAAAAATCCGTTTCCGTGTAAGCGGTTACATGGATTTTCAGCCAACGGCGCGGCCCCTCGTGGCGGGGGTTGGGTTGGTCGCGGAGAGCCCGGCTAGATCTGGGGTTTGGCCGGGCGGGTGGGACTGCGCAGGGGGCGCTGCAAGTACGTCCATGTAAGCTCGATCGCCGCATCCATGCGGCTCACGCCCCTGCGCAGCCCCACCCGCCCGGCCTTTGACACATTCCGGCGGCTCTGCCCGCCACGGAAAGAAAAAAGAAGAGCAAGAGCAAAGGCAAAAGCTGCATTCCGGGTGGCTGCCGGCTGGACCACCCCCCTTACCCACTTCGATCTGACAGATCTCATCCACGCATGGCGTGGATCTACCGTGTCGACCAAGGTCGACACCTACCCACCGTCACCGGGAGACTGTCGAAGGCGGGGCGGTGTGGGTTGGCAGGACCGTTGGCGCCATGGATGGCGCCATCGAGCCCCCAGGGACGGGTTCACGGTGTGTCCAGCCAACCCACACCGCCCCGCCCAACACGCAGAAACCCAGAGTCGATTTGGCTTTGGGCCTTGGCTTTGGCTTCGGCCTCTGCGGGTGCAGGGTGCAACCCTGCAAAGAAGAAGGCCGCCTTTCGGCGGCCTCACTTCTCTTTACTTCAGCTTGATCTCGCGCAGGCGTTCCTCGAGGAAGCCGTGGGCGGTGATCGCCTCCGGGTACCGGCTCGGGTTCTCCGGGGTGATGCAGGACGGCAGCACGTCGATCAGGTAGTCGGGGTTCGGGTGCAGGAAGAACGGCACCGAGTAACGCGGCTGGCGCGCCAGCTCACCCGGGGGATTGACCACGCGGTGGATCGTGGACGGATACACGTGGTTGGTCAGGCGCTGCAGCATGTCGCCGATGTTGACCACGATGGTGTCCGCGTCCGAGGTGAACGGCACCCACTCGCCCTCATGCGACTGCACTTCCAGGCCCGCGGCGCTGGCACCGACCAGCAGGGTGATGAAGTTGATGTCGCCATGGGCACCGGCACGCACGTTCGGGATGTCGTCGGTGGTGATCGGCGGGTAGTGGATCGGGCGCAGGATCGAATTGCCGAAGTTGGTCTTGTCGGCGAAGAAGTCTTCCGGCAGGCCGATGTGCAGGGCCAGCGCCGACAGCACGCGCGAACCCAGGTTGTCCAGCGCCTGGTACAGGCCGTAACCGCGCTCACGGAAGCCCTCGACCTCGGTCGGCCACAGGTTCGGCGCCATCACGTCACGGTACTTGGAGTCGTCGGCGATTTCACGACCGATGTGCCAGAACTCCTTCAGGTCGAAGTGCTTGGAACCCTTGGCGGTTTCCACCCCGAACGGGGTATAGCCGCGGGCGCCGCCACTGCCGGCCACGTGGTACTTGCGCTTGACCTCCTCCGGCAGGGCGAAGAAGGCCTTGAAGGCATCGTAGGCCGCGTCGATGTCGGCCTGCGGGATGCCGTGGTTGCGGATGCCCGCGAATCCCCATTGGCGGTAGGCCGCGCCCAGCTCGGCCACGAAGGCCTCGCGGTCGCTGTCGAAACGGGTGATGTCGAGGGTGGGGATCTGGCTCACAGCGGTTCCTGGCTTGTCGTTGGGTCTGGGAGGGCCAGCGCATTCATGGCCCACCTGAACATTGTGACAGATCGCCCCGGGGACGCCACTCGATACGAAGAAACAAACCGATACAATGCGCAACCCACGCGCGGATTAACGATTCCGTCACAACCGGGACTCCCGCCCTGTTCCACCTGCCGCCTCCGTCCTTCATGCGCCCTGCTGCTCCTTCTGCCGCCACCTCCCTGCCCTCCGGCCCGGCACGCCATTGGCAACGACTGGCCTGGTGGTCGCTTTTCGTGGCCGGCAACGCATTGCTGGCCATGGCGATCACGCTCGGCAACGTGCCGCTGGCCGACAACCCTGGTGGCAGCGTGGGCCTGGCCTATCTGGCCGTCGCCCTGCCCGGCCACCTGCTGGCCTTCGGCGCCCTTGCCGGCCTGCTGCCGCTGCTGCTGGGCCTGTGGCCGCGCAGCGCACGCACGCTGAGCATCAGCGCCGTGCTGCTGCAGGGCCTGTGGCTGTGCCTGTTGCTGGTTGATGCAAAGGTTTTCACTCTGTATCGGTTCCACCTCAATGCCATGGTCGTGAACATGGTGTTCGGCGGTGCGCTGCAGGACCAGGTCGCGTTGTCGTGGAAAACCTGGCTGCAGGCTGGACTGCTGGTGGCCGCCATCTTCGCTGCCGAAGGCTTGTTGGCCTGGGCCTGCTGGAAGCTGCTGCCTGCTCTGCCGCGCCGCCGCCGGGTCCTGCAGGCCTGGGCCGTGGTTGCACTGCTGATGGCCGGCGGCCAGGTCGCCACGGCCTACTACGATGCCCGTGGCGACCGCGACGTCATCGCGCAGTGGAACTACCTGCCCTGGGCACAGCCGATCACCGCCAAGAGCTTCATGCGCAGGCTCGGGGTCGTCAGCGAACAGCAGGCCGGCCTGCCTGACCCACGCCATGCGCAGCTGCTGTATCCGCTGCAGCCCCTGCGCTGCCAGAACCCACACCGGCCGAACGTGCTGATGGTGGTGCTGGAGTCGCTGCGCCAGGACGCCATGACCCCCGAGTTGATGCCCAACACGACGGCACTGGCCCGGACCGCACGCGTGTACGACCAGCATTTCAGCACCGGCAATGCCACCCGCTACGGCCTGTTCGGCCTGCTCTACGGCCTGCCCGGCGGCTACTGGCAGAGCATGCTGGACGAACAGCGCGGCTCGCAGCTGTTCCAGGTGCTGGGCCAGCAGGGCTACGACCTGCACCTGTACGGCAGTGCACCGCTGTACAGTCCGGAGTTCGATCGCACGGCCTTCGCCGACGTGCGCGACCAGCTGCACCAGGGCCCCTCCGCCCTGACGCCCGACAAGCGTGACGCAGCCATCGTCGCCGCACTGCAGACCGGCATCCGCACCAGCCAGGCCGCGCAGCACCCGTGGTTCGGCTTCGTGTTCCTCGACTCCACCCACGCCGGCTACCACCTGCCCACCGGCTACCCGCCGGTGGCCACACCGATGGCCAAGGAGATCGACTTCCTGTCCTTTGGACCGGACCACGACCCGACGCCGGAGCTCAACCGCTACCACACCGCCGTGCACTACGCCGACAGCCTGATCGGCTCGCTGCTGGACGACCTTCGCGCGCAAGGCCTGGCCGACGACACCATCGTGCTGGTCACCGGTGACCATGCCGAAGAGTTCAACGACCTCAAGCTGAACTACTGGGGCCACAACGGCAACTTCTCCGACTACCAGCTGCAGGTGCCGTTTGTGCTGCACTGGCCCGGCCAGGCCAGCGGCCATGAGACGCGCACCAGTTCGCATGAGGACTGGGTGCCTACGTTGATGCGCCACGCACTGGGCTGCGAGAACGCATTGAGCGACTTCAGTACTGGCCAGGACCTGCTGGCGGCACCCACCACCAGCAAACGTGCGCTGGTGGTGGAGAGCTGGTCGCAGCGCGCGGTACGCCATGGCGATGCCATCTACGTGTTCGACAAGTTCGGCAACGCCACCGCGCTCGACCGGCACTACCGCCCGCTGCCGCAGCAGGCTCCGGACGCCGCCGCCATCCGCTCCGCATGGGAAGCGCTGACCCGCTTCCGCAACCGCTGATTTTCAAGGGCCGATCCTGCATGAACCGTCCGCTGCGCATCCTACATACCGAAGCCGCCAAGGGAATGGGCGGGCAGGAGATCTACATCTTCCGGCACATGCAGGTGATGCGCGCGCGTGGCCATGAGGTGTCGTTGCTGTGCCAGCCCGATGCGCGCCTGGCCACACTGGCACGCGACGACGGCTTCACCGTGCATACGCTGCGCATGGGAGGCCTGGCGCGCCTGCTGCGTGGCGTGTGGTGGGTATCGCGACTGGTGCGCCGCGAACATTACGACGTGGTCAACACCACCAGCCGCCGCGATGCACTGATCGCCGCCGCCGGTGCACGCCTGGGCGGCACGCCGCTGGTGGTGCGCTCGCGCCATCTGATGAGCCCGGTCAATTCGCTGCTGACCTATACCGGGCTTCCACACCGGGTATTGACCGTCAGCAGCTTCGTCAAGCAGCTGCTGGCCGACCGCGGCATTCCGACCGAGCGCATCGGCATCGTGCCGCCGATCGCAGTTCCGCCGCGCTGGAGCGAGATCCGCAAGGCCGATCCCTGGCAGTGCCTGCAGGAGGTGCGCGCGCAAGTACGTGCCGAGCTCGGCTTCGGTGAACAGGACATCGTGGTCGGCTGCGTGGCGGTGCTGCGCGAGCCCAAGGGCCATGTCGACCTGATGCAGGCGATGGTGCCGCTGTGCAAGGCCAACCCGAACCTGCACCTGGTGATCGTCGGCGATGGCCAGGCCGTGACGGAACGACTGCAGGCGATGTGCGCCGAGCACGGGCTGCAGCGCCAGGTGCACCTGCTCGGCTACCGCGATGGAGCCTGCCGGCTGATGGCCGGCTTCGACATCTTCGCACTGGCCTCGCACAAGGAAGCAGCCGGCACCGTGTTCCTGGAAGCGGCTTACGTGGGCGTACCGATCGTAGCCACGCGAGTGGGTGGCGTGCCGGAGATGGTGGTCGATGGCAGCAATGCGATCCTCACCCGTTTGGGTGACAATGCCGCCCTGACAGGTGCATTGCGCCTGCTGGTGGACGACCCGGAACGGCGGCGGCAGATGGGACGCGCTGGCTGGGACTGGATGCACGGCGCACATCGCTTCACGCCGGACGGCCACGGTGAAGCCACCGAACATTACTACCACCAGTGGCTGAAGGAGCTGGGACATGGCTGATGCGCGAACCGTTCCGGTGCTGATGCACCACCATGTCAGCCCCTCGCCGGGCATGATCACCGTGTCGCCGGAAAACTTCGAAAGCCAGATCGCGTGGCTGGCAGGCAATGGCTGGACCTCACTGACGCTGGACCAGTACGCAGGCTTCCTGGCCGGCAAGCCGGTGCCGCGCAGGTCGATCGTCATCACCTTCGACGATGGCTACCTCGACAACTGGGTGTATGCCCATCCGATCCTGCAGAAGTACGGCATGCATGCGGTGGTGTTCGTGGTCACCGGCTGGATGGGCGAAGGCCCGGAACGTCCGCACGCCGGCATTGCCGGGGCGACGCTGCCGCCGACGCCGGACCATCGTGGCTGCGAAGCGGCGATCTACGAGCAGGACCGCAGTGACGATGTGATGATGCGCTGGAGCGAAGCACGTGCGGCCATCGCCGCCGGCACCTTCGAAGTGCATTGCCACACCCATACCCATACCCGCTGGCTGCGCCGCGACGATCTGGACCGTGCGCAGCGCCGCGCAGGCCTCAGCCGGGATCTGGCGATCTCGCGCGAAGTCCTGCAGGACAAGCTCGGCGACGTGTCCGATACGCTGTGCTGGCCGTACGGTGATTTCGACCAGGATCACATCGAAGTGGCGCGCGAGCAGGGCTTCCGCTACCTGCACACCACCCACCCGTTCGGCCGCAACGTGATCGGCGGCGACCCGGAACGCATCTACCGTTTCGCGATCCGCAACCGGCCGGCCAACTGGCTGCGCAAGCGCATCCGCCTGAGTTACAACCCGCTGATCGCGCCGCTGTTCAATGGGTTCAAGGCACGCCAGAAAAAGATGGTGCCGGGGCCGTAGGCGCGACACAGCCCTGCCCGCAAAAAGAAAACGCCCCGGAATTCCGGGGCGTTTTTCCTGTACCGACGGGCAGGCGCCTCAACTGGCGGCTTCACGCACCGCAGCGGACAAGCGGTCCAGCGTCTGCTGCATCAGCGTGGCGTCATCGGCCTCCACGGTGACCCGCACCACCGGCTCGGTACCGGACGGACGCAGGAACGCGCGGCCACGGCCGGCTACGGCCTGCTGCGCCACAGCCAGCGCGGACTGCACGCTTTCAGACTGCACCGTGGCCTTGGCCGAGACATTGCCCAGGCGCACGTTGACGGTCTTCTGCGGCACCCGTACCAGGCCCTTCAGTGCCTGGCGCAGGGTCTGCCCACTGTTGCGCAGCGCGACCAGCACCTGCAGGGCGCTGACTATGCCATCGCCGGTGGTGGCCCGGTCCAGGCACAGCAAGTGGCCCGAGGCTTCGCCACCGAGTACACCACCGCCCTCGACCAATGCCTGGTGCACGTAGCGGTCACCGACGTTGCTGCGCACGAACGGGATCTGCAGATCGGCGAAGGCCTTCTCCACACCGTAGTTGCTCATCAGCGTGCCGACCACCGGGCCGCGCAGGCGGCCTTCGTCCTTCCAGGCGCGGGCCAGGATGTACAGCAGGTCATCGCCGTCGACCGGGTTGCCCTGGTCGTCGGCCATCAGCACACGGTCGCCATCACCATCGAAGGCGATGCCGAGATCGGCGCGGGTCTCGCGGACCTTGGCCGCCAGGTTGTCGATATGGGTGGAGCCCACGCCGGCGTTGATGTTGACGCCATTGGGCTCGGCCCCGATGCCGATCACTTCGGCACCCAGTTCGCGGAACAGCAACGGTGCGATCTGGTAGGTGGCGCCGTGTGCGCAATCCAGTACCAGGCGCACGCCACGCAGGTCGAACGCGCGCGGCACGCTGGCCTTGCAGAACTCGATGTAGCGGCCGACCGCTTCGCGCGCGCGCGAAGCCTTGCCCAGCTTCTCCGATTCGGCGGTGGTGAACGGAATGTCCAGCGCCGCTTCCAGGGCCAGTTCGGTGGCGTCGTCGAGTTTCTCGCCCTGGGCGGAGAAGAACTTGATGCCGTTGTCGTAATGCGGGTTGTGCGAGGCGCTGATGACGATGCCGGCGTCCACACCCAGCGTGCGGGTCAGGAACGCCACCGCCGGGGTCGGCATCGGGCCGAGCAGCTGCACGTCGGCACCGGCGGCCACCAGGCCTGCTTCCAGAGCCGCTTCGAACATGTAACCGGAAATACGGGTGTCCTTGCCGATCACCACGATCGGCCTGCGCCCGTCCTGGCCGCGCTGGGCGACCAGGACACGGCCCAGGGCGTTGCCCAGGCGCAACACGAAGTCAGCCGAGATCACGCCCTGGCCGACCCGCCCACGGATGCCATCAGTACCGAAGTACTTGCGGCCTCCCATCAAGCCACCTCCGGCGCCGGCTGACGGCCCAGCATCGCCAGCAGGTCGGACAGGCGGTCACGCATCTCGCGGCGGTCACAGATCTGGTCGATGGCACCGTGCTCCAGCAGGAACTCCGAACGCTGGAAGCCTTCCGGCAGCTTTTCGCGCACGGTCTGCTCGATCACGCGCGGGCCAGCGAAGCCGATCAGCGCCTGCGGCTCGGCGATGTTGATGTCGCCCAGCATCGCGAAGGAGGCCGACACGCCACCAGTGGTCGGGTGGGTCAGCACCGAGATGTACGGCAGACCGGCCTCACGCAGCTTGCCCAGCGCGGCCGAGGTCTTGGCCATCTGCATCAGCGAGAACAGGCCTTCCTGCATGCGCGCGCCGCCACTCTGCGAGAAGCACACGTACGGGGCACCGATCTCGACTGCGGTTTCGGCGGCCAGCGCGAAACGCTCACCCACCACCGAGCCCATCGAGCCCCCCATGAAGGCGAAGTCGAACGACGAGGCCACCAGCGCACGGCCCTTGAGCAGGCCGCGCATGGCGATCAGCGCGTCATATTCGCCGGTGTTCTTCTGCGCGATCTTGATGCGCTCGCTGTACTTCTTCTGGTCCTTGAACTTGAGCAGGTCGGTCGGCCCCAGGCGCGCACCGATCTCGGTGGTGCTGTCGGCGTCGAACAGGGCGGCCAGGCGCGCACGCGCGCGGATCGCCATGTGGTGGCCGCACTTCGGGCAGACCTCCAGATTCTCTTCCAGTTCCGGACGGTACAACGCGCTGCCGCAGTTGCTGCACTTTTCCCACAGGCCCTCGGGGACACTGCGCTTCTTGCTGGGGGTGTTGTCGGTGCGGATGCCGGACGGCATCAACTTGCTGAGCCAACTCATGCGGGAGGACACTTCCGTTCAGGGCGGCCCAAGGGCCGCAAAGGCGGACAGTCTAGCTCCGCTTTCCCCGCCCGTGCACCCCCTTGCCGGCCACGGGGCAGCCTGAAAAAACCATGCTGGGACGTACGTTTAGGTGCTGGGTCGTGCCGGCCGCTGGCCGGCAGCCCTTGCATGTGAGCCGTCAGGCGGATGCCGGCCAGCGGCCGGCACCACCGTTACGCGTCCAGCGCCTGCCGCAGCGGGGACAGGAAGGCTCCCGCGCGCTGCGCGGCCTCTTCAGCCGAGCCCGCTTCGGCCAGCACCGCCACCAGAGCGCTGCCGACCACCACGCCATCGGCCTGGCGCGCCATCGCCGCCGCACTGGCGGCATCCTTGATGCCGAAGCCAGCCACCACCGGCACCGACGCGCGCGCACGCAGGGCCTGCAGGCGGGCGCTGGCAGCATCACTGTCCAGCCGCTCGGACGCGCCGGTGACACCGGCAAAGCTGACGTAGTAGAGGTAGCCACGGGCCAGTGCCAACAGCTTGTCGGCCCGCGCTTCGCTGGTGGTCGGCGAGGCCAGCAGGACCAGTGCCAGGCCCGCTGCATCAAAGGCCTGCTGCGCTTCACCGGCTTCTTCCGGTGGCAGGTCGACCAGCAGAACGCCGTCCACGCCTGCGTCCACGGCGGCCTTGGCGAAGTCCGCGTAACCGTGGATCTCCACCGGGTTCAGGTAGCCCATCAGCACCACCGGGGTCTGCGCATCGCGCTCGCGGAACTGCGCCACGGCCTGCAGCACGTAGCGGCTGCCCGCCCCGCGTGCCAGCGCACGCTCGGAGCTGCGCTGGATGGTCGGGCCGTCGGCCATCGGGTCGGAGAACGGCACACCCAGTTCAATCACGTCGGCACCGGCATCGACCAGCGCGTGCATCACCGGCACGGTGGCCTCCAGCGAGGGATCACCAGCAGTGATGAAGGGAATCAGCGCCTTGCGCTGCTGCTCGCGCAGTCGCTGGAAACAGGCATCGAGTCGGGATACAGGCATCTCAGGCACATCCTTCAATCAGTTCAATCGCATCGCTGGTCCCCCAGTACATCCGGGTAACCTTCCCTTCAAACAGTTCCAGGCGGATGCCCAGGTCCGAACCCGGGTCCTGCCAGGTGAGGTACTCGCCCTGGTCACCGTCGTAGGCATGCGGGCTGGACACCGGCGGTTTCGGGAACTGGGCCATGGCCTGGGCACGGGTCATGCCGATGCGCAGGCCGAACGGCCCCGGCTGTTCAACCGGCAGTTCCGCCTCATCACCCGGCTTCAGATCAAAACGGACCACGCGGTCGTCGTCGGTCATCATCGACACGCCCGGCGGCAGCCCCTTGCCGTCGTAGTACTCGCAGTCGCCTTCGAAGAATTCCCTCGCACCCTGCGCCTTCCAGGGACCCTGTGCCTTCAGGTCACTCATGTGCTGGCCAACCAGCACGTCACCGGCATGATCCAGCGCCACCGAAGCCACCGCGGGCGCGTCATCGCCGCTGGTCCCTTCTTCGGAGGGGGCATCGACAATGGGCGTACGCGCCATCGGGTCAAGATCATCGTTGGCGGCCTGCTGCACAGGCTGCGTGGTGGCTTTGGCGGCCGGTGCCAGCACCGGCGGCTCCGGCGGCTGGCACGCGGCCAACCCCAGTGTCAGCAGCAGCACACCACTGTTCCGCAGCAGCGCGCTCACAGCACCAGCCCTTCGCGCGCGGCGATGGTATGCACGTCCTTGTCGCCACGGCCGGACAGATTGCAGAGCACGATCTGGTCACGCGGACGCTCACGCGCCAGCTTGATCGCCTGCGCCAGCGCATGGCTGGATTCCAGTGCCGGCAGGATGCCTTCGGTGTGCGCCAGCAGGTGGAAGGCCTGCAGCGCTTCCTCGTCAGTGATGCCGAGATAGCGGGCGCGGCCGGTATCGGCCAGGAACGCGTGCTCCGGGCCGACGCCCGGATAGTCCAGGCCGGCCGACACGGAGTGGGTCTCGATGATCTGGCCGTCGTCATCGCACAGCACATAGGTGCGGTTGCCGTGCAGCACGCCGGGCCGACCCGCCGCGATGGAGGCGGCATGGCGACCCGTGCTGATGCCATCACCGGCGGCTTCGGCGCCGACGATCTCGACCTGGCGATCGTTGAGGAAGGCATGGAACAGACCGATGGCATTGCTGCCGCCGCCGACGCAGGCGGTGATCGCATCCGGCAGGCGACCGTACTCGGCCAGCATCTGCTCACGCGCTTCGCGGCCGACGATGGCATTGAAGTCACGCACCATGCGCGGGTACGGATCCGGTCCAGCCACGGTGCCGATGATGTAGAAGGTATCCTGCACGTTGGTCACCCAGTCGCGCATCGCTTCGTTGAGCGCGTCCTTCAGGGTGGCCGAGCCGGAAGTGACCGGTACCACCGTCGCACCGAGCAGCTTCATGCGGTAGACGTTGATCTTCTGCCGCTCGATGTCGGTGGCACCCATGTACACCACGCATTCCAGGCCCAGTCGCGCAGCAACCGTGGCACTGGCCACGCCATGCTGGCCGGCACCGGTCTCGGCGATGATGCGCTTCTTGCCCATGCGCGCGGCCAGCAGCGCCTGGCCGATGGTGTTGTTGATCTTGTGCGCGCCGGTGTGGTTCAGGTCCTCGCGCTTGAGCAGGATCTGCGCGCCGCCGACGTGATCGCTCAGGCGCTGGGCGTGATAGATCGGGCTCGGCCGGCCCACGTAGTGCGCCAGGTCGCGGTCATAGGCCGCCTGGAATTCGGGGTCCTGGCGGGCCTGGTCATAGGCCTGGGCCAGTTCCTGCAGCGGGCCGACCAGGGTTTCGGCAACGAAACTGCCGCCGTAGCGGCCGAAGTGACCCTGGGCATCCGGGAAGGCGTGGTAGTCGGCAATGGGGGAGGCAGACATGGATACGACCGGTGGTTCAGACAGGTGGATACTCTAGCGCACGGGTCGTGACCGGAAAATGGATATTATCTGGCGCATATCGTCAGGAAATCTCACATGAGCCGTTCCCTGCTTCCGCCGCTCAATGCACTGCGCGCGTTCGAGGCCACCGCACGCCTCGGTGGCGTGGGCCGCGCCGCACAGGACCTGCACGTCACCCACGGCGCGGTCAGCCGGCAACTGAAGCTGCTGGAAGACCATCTCGGCCTGGCGCTGTTCCAGCGTGCCGGTCGCGGGCTGCGACTGACAGCGGCCGGCACCCGCCTGCAGGCGGCGTGCAGCGAGGCCTTCGGCGGGATCGAGGACTGCGTGCGCGAGCTGCGCCGGCCAGCGGCCTCCCCAGCACTGGTACTGGGCTGCAGCGGCAGCGTACTGGCGCGCTGGATGATTCCGCGCCTGCCCGTGCTGCAGGCCGCCCTGCCCGGCGTGCGCCTGCAGTGGTCGGCGCTGGATGGCAGTTTCACCGAAGCGCAGGCGGCGCTGGACGCCGTGCTGCTGCTGGCGCAGGGTCCGTGGCCACGGGGCTGGCAGGTCCGCGAGCTGGCACCGGAGCGGGTTGGCGTGGTGGTGGCCCCGTCACATCCGGCGGCGCAGCGCCTGCGGCAGGCACCGCCCTCGGCACTGCTGCAGGAAACAGTGCTGCACACCAGCTCGCGGCCACAGGCGTGGCCGGCATGGGCGCAGGCACATCGCCTGGACCCATCAAAGTTGCAGCTGGGCACCGCTTTCGAACATCTCTATTACCTGCTGGAAGCAGCAGTCGCCGGGCTGGGCCCGGCGATCGCGCCCGAGCCGCTGGTGGCCGAAGATCTGGCAGCAGGCCGGCTGGTCGCACCGTGGGGGTTTGCCGCCACCGGCGGCTTCTGGGTGCTGGCGCGGCCGGATGGCCCGGCCGATGCACGGGTGGACGCCCTGGCCGACTGGGCTGCAGCGCAACTGCGATGAGACGAGGCCCCGGGCGGCATTCACCTCCCGGAGCCCGCAACGCAGGCCTCAGCGACCGCCCATCGCGACCCGCTGTTGCTCCTCATGCACCTGCTGCTGGTGCGACGGATCTGCCAGCAGCTTGGCACTGGTCTGCTCCAGTGACGGCGGCGCCTGGGCCAGATCGACGGCGGTGCGGAAGCCCGGCGTCGTGCCCATCACGAACGCCTTGCCATCCTGCACCGTGATGCTCTGCAGCTTGTCGGCCGCGTCGATACCGTTCTGCTTTGCATGCAGGGTGATATTGGCCGCAGCCTCATCGGAAAACACGCTGGGAAGCTTGCTGCGGACGGCGTTGTGCAGTGCGTGGTCCGGATGCGATGCATCGTTCAGCGACGGCCCCTTCGGTGCAGCCGCTGCAGGTTCATGGCCCTGCGCACGGCCCGCCGCCAGTGCGGCTGTGGTCTGGCGACCGACAATTCCATCGGCCGCCAGCCCCTGCTGCTTCTGGAACGCGATCACCGCTTCGCGGGTGTGGTCACCGAAACGGCCATCCTCCGACAACCGATGGCCCTGCGCATCACGCACGCCGAGCTGATTGAGGGTCTGCTGCAACGCCTGCACGTCGGTGCCACGCTGCCCCTGCTTCATCACCTCGCTGGTGGCCGCCGGGTGTGATGCAGCCGGCTGCACGGTGGCGCCAGGCCGGGACAGCGCAGGTTCGCCATTGCCATGCAGCGGCGCGCGCACCTGGAATTCCGGCTTCGGTGTCAGCGCACCAACGATGCGGGTGCTTCCGCCATCCCAGTACCCGCCCGGCCGGATGGTGACTTCGGCCGGCCCGGTGCTTCCCTGCGAGCCGATGAACTGGATGTTTCCCTGCGCGTCGTAGCCTTTGAAAATACCGACATGCTGGCCCTGCGACGAGGAGAACATCAGGATATCGCCCTGCTTCAGCGATCCGTTCGGCTTGCGTGCTTCGGCAGCCGAGGTCACATCGAAATGCTCGCGTGCGTAAGCGGTCGTGTTCGCGCCATTGAACAGCGTCGAGGTAGTGAACCCTGCGGCGTTCTCGCCACGCACGTCGTAACCTGCGTTCTTCAGGCCACGCCATACGAATGCCGAGCAATCCACGCCGAAGCGTCCGTCACCATCGAGGTCACGCTCCAGCCGGCTGCTGTCGCGACCGGGACGCGGATGGTCGGGGCGCCCGTATTCGTACTGGCGGCCCGAGGCCATGAAATGCTGATAGGCCTCGTTGTAGAGCGCGGCACTGCCAACTGCAGCCGCGGCCTGGCCCGCCGCGGGCGCAGCTGCCGAAGGCGTCTGTACCTGCGTTTGGGCCTGGGTCTGCACGGGCGTGGCCGCCTGTGCGCGCGTGGGTGGCTGCTGCGTGGCAACCTCACCCGGCTGCCAGCCCTCGAAACGGCGGATGCCGTCGGCCAGCACTTCACGCTCGCGCACGCTCATCTGGCCGACGGTCTTCGAGCGCAGATCGACACCCTGGCGATCGCCTTCGGCATAGATGGTGGCCGCCTGCTCCTTGTGGTGGGTGGTGCCGCTGTAATCCTTCGTGGAGTAGCTCGGCAGCATTTCCTCCACGGTCTTGTCGCCGAACCGGCGTTCGAGCAGCTGGATCTTCGCCACCCGGCCCGCTTCATAGCTTTCGAAGACCGCGTTGCCCCATTGGTCGAGATCGACCACGCCCTTGTAGCGCCCCTGCGCCGATTCCAGCGCCTGCTCGCGGGTACGCGGATTGGTCACCGTCTTGTCCGCGCTGCCGGCGAATTCGAACTTGAGATTGCCAGGATTGTTGTTGCGCCACGAGACGCTGCCACCTGATCGTTCGATGACACTGCCATCGTCCATTTCCAGCGTGCGCGTGGTACCTACGCTGCTGACCAGCCGGGTGATTTTTGGATCCGACATGAGCTGTTCCTTTGCCAGTAGTTGATTGGACCGCTCCCCTGGCGGTGATTACATTCCGTTGGAAAACACGTCGAGCACGTCCGCACTGACCCAGCCCTGTGCGCAGTTCCCGGCGTAACGTCCCGGCGCCGCCGCATGGCAGGCCTCGCCCCCTGTGCTGGCCAAGCCAGTGATCGGCCTGTCGCCATAGGTGTCACACAACGTGTTGCCCTTGCACTTGCCGACCGTCGCAGCGGGAACCGCAACGACGTAATAGAACAGGGGATTCTGTCCGGTGCGCCCGATGCCCTGCACGCAGACCAGCTGCCCCTTCGACAGCTTCGCGGTCACGCTGGCCTTGCTGCCGGTGGATGGCACCGCATTCAACGTCTCCACGCCCTTGGCGTCGGCTACGCCGGCAAAGAAACCCTGGTCGCCACAGTCCGGCAACAGTTCAACATCGTAGAAATCACCGCTGTCCACATCACCGGCCGTGCAGCCGCTGCCCGTACTGGCGTTGCTGCATTTCACGCCACTGGCCTGGATCAGCGCAGCCAGGCCGTCGGCAGCCGGAGCTGTGGCCGGCACTGCGGCAGGTGCGGCCGCCGGTGTGGCAGCGGCCGGTGCCGATGCTGTCGGGGCGGATGAGTCACCGGCCGCACACGCGCCCAAGGCGAGCAGCAGGCCGGGCACGAGCGTCAGGCGGGCCAGGCGGAGACGGTGGGAAGAAAGATGGGGCATATCCATTGCGTCCTCGTTCGAAAGGTAAGTCGTATCTCAAGGGTGCGGCTAGCGACACGCACACGGCATCGCACCCGGCCAGGTAAGGCTGGGCGCATTGTGTCCGATCAGATGTTCGGGGGGTGTCGACTTTTTGGCGCTGGAACCTGAATCGCCCGGAAGCGTGACTCCCATCACACTCAGGTGGCGCAGATCACTCCAGAACGGTGCAATCCGCGCGACGCACTTCCTCGACGAAGGTGCGCATCTTGTAGCCGTCCTTGATGCCCGGTTCCAGTTCGATGCCACTGGAGACGTCCACGCCCCACGGCAGCGTCGCCAGCACGGCGTCGTAGACGTTTTCCGGGTTCAGGCCCCCGGCCAGCAGGAACGGCCGGTGCAATCCGGTCGGAACGCGGCCCCAGTCGAATGCCACGCCGGTGCCGCCACCGCCTCCCGGGGCGTGGCTGTCGAACAGGAAGCCGGCAGCGCTGGGGTAGCGCAACTGCAGGGTGCGGGCGTTGACCTCTTCACGGCCCCCCATGGCGATCGCCTTCAGGTACGGCATGTTGAAGCTGCGGCAGAAGCTCTCGTCTTCCTCGCCGTGGAACTGCAGCAGGGTCGGACGTACCGTACGCAGCACCTCGCGCACTTCTTCCTTGCTGTTGTTGCGGAACAGCGCCACCACGTCGACCATCGGTGCGATCGCCTGGCGCATCGCGCGGGCCTCAGCCGGTGCGACCCGGCGGCTGCTCTCGCGGGCAAAGATGAAACCCACTGCGTCCACGCCCAGCTCACCGGCCAGGCGGACGTCGCCGGCACGGGTCATTCCACAGAACTTGATGCGCGTACGGTAGTAGGAACGGCTCATAGCGTGACCTCGGCGGGCAGATGCCAGTTGTCGGGGTACAGGGGCCCAAGGAACACCAGGCCCTGCGGCGGTGCGGTGGGACCAGCTACGGTGCGGTCGCGCCCGGCCAGCAGTTCGGCGATCCATTCCACCGGTTTTTCACCGCTGCCCACCAGGATCAACGATCCGACGATATTGCGGACCATGTGATGAAGAAATGCATTGCCACGTACTGCGACTTCGATCACTTCGCCATGGCGGCTGACCTGCAACGACTGCAGTTCACGCCGCGCATGCAGCGCCTGGCACTGCACCGAACGGAACGCGCTGAAGTCGTTCTCGCCAAGCAGGGCCTGGCCGGCGGCGTGCATCAGGGTCTCGTCCAGCGCCCGGCGCTCCCAGCTCAGGGTCTGCCGGTCCAGTGCCGGCCGCACCTCGCGGTTGAGCAGCCGATAGCGGTAGCGGCGCGCACGTGCGGAAAAGCGGGCGTGGAAATCATCGGCCACCGGCACGCACCAGCGCACTGCGATCGAGCGCGGCAGGCGGGTGGTGGTGCCGAGCATCCAGGCGCGCGGATCGCGCACCACGTCGGTATCGAAATGCACGACCTGGCACTGGCCGTGCACGCCGGCATCGGTGCGGCCGGCGCAGACCACCTGCAGCGGCGCATCAGCCACCGATGACAGGGCCTGCTCGAGGCTGGCCTGCACGCTGGGACCACCCTCGCCCAGGTTCTGCCAGCCCCTGAAATCGCTGCCGTCGTACTCGACGCCAAGCGCATAACGCATGTGCTACCTCGATGTTGCGGATGGGGCGGCGCTCAGGCCGGATCGCGTTCGGACCAGACCGCCAGTTCGTTGCCACCGGGCTCGACGAACTGGAAGCGACTGCCACCGGGGAAGGAGAACACCGGGCGCACGATCTCGCCGCCGGCGTCGCGTACGGCGGCCTCGACCGGTGCCAGTTGGTCGGCATACAGCACCAGCAGCGGTGCACCGCTGTCGCTGGCCCGCTGCGGCTGGCCACGGAAGAAGCCGCCCTGCAGGCGGCCATCGTCGAACGCCGTGTAGTCGCTGCCGTAGTCGACGAACGACCAGTCGAACACCTTCTCGAAGAAGGCACGGCTGGCGGCCGGGTCGCTGGACGCGAATTCAACGTAGTCGATGCGGCGTTCGCGGCTCATGGCAAGGTCCTTGTCGGCAGGTTCGGTCACGGCAGGCGCGCCAGCAGTTCGCGGGCCTGGGCCTGGCTGTGCAGGTCACCGCCTTCGGCGACTTCCAGCAACAGGGTGCGCGCAGTCTGCGCGTCGCCCAGATCGAGGTAGGCAATGGCCAGTTCCAGGCGCTCCTGGCCGGCACGTGGCGACCAGCCCGCGTCGCCGGCAGGCACGGCCGCGCTCGACGCGATGGCGTCGGAATGAGAGGCCTCGACGGTGCCATGGTCGATGCCGTCGATGGCTTCGCGACGGGCGGCGTCCACCGGAGCCTCGTTCTCATGCGTGTCGGCCGGCAGATCGAACACTCCACGGAACTGCGGCTGCTGTTCGGCATGCAGTGCGTAGTCCGGCACCGCCACTTCGGCCGGCGCCTGCGGTACAACGCGTTCGTCCTGCAGCGGCTCGGCGGCGACAACCTCGTCGCCGGTGGTTGCGTGATCGTCCCAGCGCGGCAGATCGGTCACCGCTTCAGGCAATGCCACCGCGTCCTCGTCGCGCAGCGCGTCGGCCTGCCAGTCGGCCCGCGCCAGGTCCTCGGCAACGGGTTCGGCGACCACCACGTCATGCACTTCGGTTTCGGTCGCCCAGGCGGGCATCGCCGGTTCCTGGCGGCCGTTGTCGGCAACAGCCGACGACCATGAGGACTGCTCGGCCAGCGTATCCAGCGCCGCACCCGCCGGCACCGCCGCGGTCAGGCCGGCGGCATCGTCTTCCTCGCGCAGCGGCGGCAGCGGCGACGGCTTGCGACGACGCAGCAGCCAGGCCGCGCCCGCCGCTAGCAGCAGTACCGGCAGCCCCAGCCAGTACCACGGCGTTGCCGCATCGCGGGCATCCGGTGCCTGCGCCAGGCGCTGCTGCGCGGCGGCCAGGTCGTTGTCCTTCATCGCGATCAGCGACTGCTGCTGTTCCTTGAGTTTTTCCAGGTCGGCCACGCGCTGCTTCAGCTCGCCGATCTCGGCATCGCGGGTGGCGATGTCCTCACGCGCTTGGCGCAGTTGTTCGTTGCCCAGCATGTCACCCTCGCTGCCGGCAGCGGTGCCGGTGGTTGTGCCCGCGTGCGCGGCGTCGGACGCCAGCGCCGGAGCGATCTCAAGTCGTGCCCCGTTGGCGGCAGCCGGGGAAGAAGCGTTCGTGGTTGCGGCCTTGGCGACCGCGGCGACGGTACCCGCGGGTTGCGGTACGGTACGCGCCTGCCGCCATTGCGCAGCGTGCTCGCGCACGAGCGCCGCCGCTTCGGCAGCGTCGACCGCAGCAAGCGCATCACTGCCTGGCATGCGCAGCACCGCCCCCTGCTTGAGCAGGTTGACGTTGCCCCGGATGAAGGCTTCGGGATTGGCACGCAGCAGGGCGATCATCGCGCGGTCGCGACTGACCTGGTTGCCACGTGCCACTGCACTGGCGATCTGCGACAGGGTCTGCCCGCGCTGCACGGTGATGCTGCCATCGGCCGCTGGTGCAGCAATCGGCGCGGAGGCCGCACGCGGGCGTGCCGATGCAGGCACCACCGCAGGTGGCGGCGCAGTGGGCGTCTCTGCTGCCGGCACCGTTGCCGAAGCTGAAGTCGGTGCAGGTTCGCGCACGATGGTATTGGAGAGCGTGCCGGCCGGCGCGACGATCTCCGGCTCGGCCACGGCCAGCGCACTGGGCGGCGCATCGACCAGCGCCGAGTACTCGCGCACCAGGCGGCCCTGACCCCAGTCGGCTTCAATCAGGAAGCTCAGCGACGGCGTCTCCACCGGCGCCTGCGAGGTGACGCGCACCACTGCCCTGCCCTGCGTGTCGCGGGTCAGTTCGAACTGCAGTTCGCTGACCAGTCCGGTTGGCCGCTGCAGGCCGACACGTTCGAATGTGACCGGTGAGGCCAGCGCCACGCGCAGGTTTTCCAGCTCGGACGGATCGGCCGAGACCACCGGGATTTCAGCCAGCAGGGGCTGGCCCGGCTTGGACAGGACCCGGATGTCACCCAACCCCAGGGCGAGCGCCGAACTGCTGGCCAAGGCGAGCAGTGCGGCGGACAGATAGGTGAGCGGGCGCTTTGCGCCCTTGGCCCGTTTATTCATGGGCGACACTATAAAGCGTGCGGACCGGGGTCCGCACCCATGTAGAGCCGAGCCCATGCTCGGCTGCATGGCCTGAGCCGAGCGTGGGCTCGGCTCTACAGAAAAGGCCGGGCATTGCCCGGCCTCTCCATCAGCGCTGCTCGGCGGCGACCAGCTCGGCCAGCTGCACGGCATTCAACGCCGCGCCCTTGCGCACGTTGTCCGACACGATCCACAGGTTCAGGCCGCGCGGGTGCGACAGGTCCTCACGGATACGGCCGACATACACCGCATCGGTGCCCGAGGCGTGGGTGACCGGAGTCGGATAACCACCGGCTTCATGGCGGTCCACCACTTCCACGCCCGCCGACTGTTCCAGCAGCGCGCGCGCTTCGGCCACGGTCACCTTGTCGCGGGTTTCGATCGCCACCGATTCGGAGTGGCCGTAGAACACCGGCACGCGCACAGCGGTCGGGTTCACCAGGATGCTGTCGTCGCCGAGGATCTTGCGGGTCTCCCAGATCAGCTTCATCTCTTCCTTGGTGAAACCGTTGTCCTGGAAGTCATCGATGTGCGGGATCAGGTTGAAGGCGATCTGCACCGGGAAGCGCTGCGGATCGATCTCCTGGAAGCTCAGCAGCTGGCCGGTCTGCTTGCCCAGTTCCTCGGTTGCCGAACGGCCGCCGCCAGACACCGACTGGTAGGTGGAGACGTTGATGCGCTCGATGCCGTACTTGCGGTGCAGCGGTGCCAGTGCCACCAGCATCTGCATGGTCGAGCAGTTCGGGTTGGCGATGATGCCGCGCGGACGGTTGGCGACCTGCTCCGGGTTGACCTCGGACACCACCAGCGGCACGTCATCGTCGTAACGGAAGGCCGAGGAGTTGTCGATCACCACAGCGCCCGCTGCTGCGAACTTCGGCGCGTATTCCTTGGACACGCTGCCGCCGGCCGAGAACAGGGCGATCTCGACGCCGCTCGGGTCAAAGGTAGCCAGGTCCTGGACCTTGACCTTCTGGCCGTTGAACTCGATCTCGCCGCCGGCCGAACGCTCGGAAGCGAGAACGCTCAGGGTACCGACCGGGAAATCACGCTCGGCCAGGATCGACAACATGGTCTCGCCGACCGCACCGGTGGCACCGACGACGGCGACGTGGAAACTGCGCTGTGCATTGCTCATGGGGGAAACTCTCACGAAAACGGGAATGGGGAAGAAACACGCACGACAGCTGGGTTCGGGGAACCTCCTCAAGCGGGGCGCGCGGAGGTTCCCTATCGTTTCCCGGTTTTTTTGCCCAGAGTCACGCGCGCGGCCATCGCCGCGTCAGCGTTGATCGCGCTCGGCATGCGCAACGGGCCGCCGTCCAGGCCTAGCCCGGCAACCAGATTATCCACGGCCAGCTGTACCATCGCCGTGCGCGTGGCCAGCGAGGCGCTGCCGATATGCGGAGTCAGCACGACATTGCGCAGCGCCAGCAGTTCGGGGCGCACCTTCGGCTCGCCTTCGTAGACATCCAGGCCGGCAGCGGCAAGGCGACCGTTGGCCAGCGCATCGGCCAGCGCGATCTCATCGACCAGGCCACCGCGGGCGATGTTCACCAGCGTCGCCGACGGCTTCATCTTCGCCAGCGCGGCGGCATCAATCAGGTGGTGCGAGGCCGGGGTATACGGCAGCACCAGCAGCAGGTGATCGGACTGCGCCAGCAGCGTGTCCAGGTCAACGTAACGGGCCCCCACCTCGGCCTCGGTCGCGGCGGGCAGCTGCGAGCGGTTGTGGTAAAGCACCTTCATGCCGAAACCATGCGCACCGCGGCGGGCGATGCCCTGGCCGATGCGGCCCATGCCAAGGATGCCCAGCGTGCTGCCGTGGACATCCGCGCCGAGCATGGTCTGGAACGACCACTGCTGCCACTGCCCTTCGCGCAGCCAGCGCTCGGATTCAGTGATGCGGCGTGCAGTGGCCATCAGCAACGCGAAGCCGAGATCGGCGGTGGTCTCGGTCAGGACGTCCGGCGTGTTGCTGGCGAGGATGCCGGCCGCACTGAGCGCGTCGACATCCAGGTTGTTGTAGCCGACGCCGACATTGGCAATCACCTGCAACTGTGCGGCGTCGGCCACCTGGGCCACACCAATGCGCTCGTTGAGGGTGATGATGGCGCCGTCGGCGCTGGCCAGCTGTTCGGCGATCTGGGCGGGCGACCAGGCGGTGACGGTGTCGGTGCTGCGCAGCTGTACGCGATCGCGCAACGGCGCGATGGCCGCGTCGATCAGCGGCTGGCTCACCCACACCGTCGGCCGCGTGTCAGCCATCGATCTGCCCGGGAATGCGCGGGGTGATCGTGCCGACATCGCCACACTGCGCGCGATGACGCAGCGCCTGGTCCATCAGCACCATCGCCACCATCGCCTCGGCGATCGGGGTGGCACGGATGCCGACGCAGGGATCATGGCGGCCGGTGGTGACCACCTCGACCACGTTGCCGGCCGTGTCCAGCGACGGGCCCGGCAGGCGCAGGCTGGAGGTCGGCTTCAACGCGATCGAGGCGACCACCGGCTGGCCGGTGGAAATGCCACCGAGGATGCCGCCGGCATGGTTGCTGGCGAAGCCCTGCGGGGTCAGCAGGTCACGGTGCTCGGTGCCCTTCTGCGCTGCGCTGGCGAAACCGTCACCGATCTCCACACCCTTCACCGCGTTGATGCTCATCAGCGCGGCGGCCAGTTCGCCATCGAGCTTGCCGTAGATCGGCTCGCCCCAGCCCGGCGGCACGTTGTCGGCGACCACGTCCACGCGCGCACCGACCGAATCACCGGACTTGCGCAGCGCATCCATGTACGCCTCCAGTTCCGGCATCTGTGCGGCGTGCGGCCAGAAGAACGGATTATCTTCCACCGCCGACCAGTCGAAACCGGCCGGCGTGATGTCGCCCAGCTGCGACAGGTAGCCACGCACGGTCACGCCGAAGCGCTCGGCCAGCCACTTCTTGGCGACCACGCCGGCGGCCACGCGCATGGTGGTCTCGCGTGCCGAGGAACGGCCGCCACCGCGCGGGTCGCGGATGCCGTACTTGTGCCAGTAGCTGTAGTCGGCATGACCCGGCCGGAACTGCTGGCCGATGTTGGCGTAGTCCTTGCTGCGCTGGTCGGTGTTTCGGATCAGCAGCGCGATCGGCGTGCCGGTGGTCAGGCCCTCGTACACGCCGGACAGGATCTCGACCTCATCGGCTTCGCGACGCGCCGAGGTGTGCCGGCTCTTGCCGGTTGCGCGACGCTGCAGGTCGTGGGCGAATTCGGCCGCGTCCAGCGCCAGCCCCGGCGGGCAACCATCGATCACGCAGCCAATGGCCGGCCCGTGCGACTCGCCGAACGTGGTGACGGTGAACAGCTTGCCGAACGAATTGGAGCTCACGGGCGCTGCGCCGCCAGTTCGGTGATGCGGGCGCTGTGGGCGATCAGTTCGCGGCACTCGACCGCGAAGATGCCCATCTGGCCAACCTTGAACTCGATCCAGGCGAAATCGACTTCCGGCAGCAGCTTGACCAGATGCTGTTCGGACTCGCCCACTTCACAGATCAGCAGACCGTCTTCGCTCAGGTGCAGCGGGGCATCGCGCAGGATCTTCAGCACCAGGTCCAGGCCGTCATCGCCGGCACGCAGACCCATCTCCGGCTCGTAGGAGTATTCCTGCGGCAGGGCATCGGTCTCGTCGTTGGTGACGTACGGCGGGTTGGTGACGATCAGGTCGTAGTGGCGGCCGGTCAGGCCGTTGAACAGGTCCGACTTGAGCAGGGTGACGTTGTGCGCCTGCAGGCGTTCCTTGTTCTCTTCGGCCAGCGACAGCGCGTCGTCGCTGAGGTCGACGCCATCCACTTCCCAGTTCGGGTAGTAATGGCCCATGGCGATGGCGATGCAGCCCGAACCGGTGCACAGGTCCAGCGCGCGGCTGACATCGCGGCCGGCCAGCCACGGCTCGAAGCCGCATTCGATCAGTTCGGCGATCGGCGAGCGCGGCACCAGGGCGCGCTTGTCGCTCTTGAAACTCAGGCCGGCGAACCAGGCCTCGCCGGTCAGGTAGGCGGCCGGGATGCGTTCGTCGATGCGGCGCTGGAACAGTTCCAGCACGCGCAGCTTCTCGGCCTGCAGCAGGCGCGCCTGGCCGTACGCCGGGCCGAGGTCGTGCGGCAGGTGCAGGCTGTGCAGCACCAGCTGGGTGGCCTCATCCAGCGCGTTGTCGTAGCTGTGCCCGAAGGTCAGTCCGGCTTCGTTGAAACGGCTGGTGCCGTAGCGGATCAGATCGATGATCGTGTGGAGTTCGGCGGCCGTTTCAGCGGTCATGGCGGTACTGCGGGCAAAGTGGCCCCCGATTATAGGGGCTGGCGCCCGCGGCGGCATCCGTTGCGGCAGAAACGATCGGGCCGCAGCCGGTATGATGGAGCCCACTTCGCGCGGGGGCTCCCATGTTCAATCGCAACGCCGGCATCATCCTGCTGATCGCCCTGGCGGCGGGTCTCGGCCTGCTGGCCGCCCAGCAGGTGTTCGCGCCGAAGCCGCCGGCCAACGCCCCGGCCACCGAAGCGATCACGCTGTACCCGCAGCCGCGCGAACTGCCCGACTTCAACCTGGCCCAGTCCGACGGCACCCGCCTGATTCCGGGCGAGCTGAAGGGCCACTGGACCCTGGTGTTCCTGGGCTTCACCTTCTGCCCCGACGTCTGCCCCACCACTCTGGCCGAGCTGGCCGGCGCGCAGAACCAGTGGGAGGCCCTGCCCGACAGCCTGCGCCCGCGCGTGCTGTTCATCTCGGTCGACCCGGACCGTGACAGTGCCACACGCCTGGGCGAGTACGTGCACGGCTTCCACAAGGACACCCTGGCCGCCACCGCCGATATCCCGTCGCTGGAGCGCTTTGCCACTTCGCTGGGTTTCGTGTTCCAGAAGGTGCCGGGCAAGCACTTCGACGAGAACCCCGAGGATTACACCGTCGAGCACTCGGCCAGCCTGGCCGTGCTCGACCCGCAGGGCCGCCTTGCCGGCCTGGTGCGGCCCCCGTTCAACGCGCCGGCCATTGCCCGCGACCTGCAGAAGCTGACCGAGAAAACCGCCCCATGAGCCTCACCACCGCCCTGACGTACGCCCTGCCCCACCGCCTGCTGTCCTCGATGGCGCGTTCGCTGGCGTACTCGGACGATCCGCGCGTGTCGCGCTGGCTGATCGACACCGTCACCCGCAAGTTCAACGTCAACCTGGACGAAGCGGCCAACCCGGACCCGCGCAGCTATGCCACCTTCAACCAGTTCTTCACGCGTGCGCTGAAGCCGGGCGCGCGCGTGGCCGATGCCGATCCGCGCAGCCTGGTGATGCCGGCCGACGGCCGCATCAGCCAGCTGGGGAAGATCGAGGCCGGCCGGATCTTCCAGGCCAAAGGCCAGTCGTTCACCGCCGCCGAACTACTGGGCAGCGACGAAGACGCCAAGCCGTACAACGACGGCCTGTACGCCACCGTGTACCTGTCGCCGCGCGATTACCACCGCGTGCACATGCCGTGGACCGGCACCCTGCGTGAGACCGTGCACGTGCCGGGCCGCCTGTTCAGCGTCGGCCCGGCCGCAGTGAACGGCGTGCCGCGCCTGTTCGCCCGCAACGAGCGTCTGGTCTGCCACTTCGATACCAGCTTCGGCCCGATGGTGAGTGTGATGGTCGGTGCGCTGCTGGTGTCCGGCGTGGAAACCGTGTGGAGTGGCGAGGAGATCCCGGCCTACGGTGACCGCATCACCCGCAAGGACTACCGCGGCCAGGGCATCCAGCTGGAGCGCTTCGCCGAGATGGCGCGCTTCAACTACGGTTCGACCGTGATCGTGCTGCTGCCGCCGGGCGTGGCCGAGTTCGCCCCGCAGCTGGGCGCCGAAAGCCCGGTGCAGCTGGGCCAGGCGCTGGCGAAGCTGCGCTGACAAAAAGGGGACGGAGGGGATTAAGTCGTTTATGCATAAACGACTTAATCCCCTCCGTCCCCTTTATCCACGCCATGCGTGGAGGGAATCAACGGAATGCCGGCCAGCGGCCGGCACGACCGGTATGCGCGTTACTGCAGGGACGGGGCCGGGCCGACGTCCATGCCGTCGTAGTCTTCCACGCCCTTCTCCGCGGCCAGCGCCGCGAACTCCTGGTTGCGACGGTCCAGCGAGGCTTCGTCGTGAATCTCCACGCGCTCCACATGCAGCACGTGGAACGGCGCGTCGCCTTCTTCCGGCTCCTGCTCGAACAGTTCCACGAAGGTGTAACCCTGCGCCTGCAGATGGTCAGCCAGCACCTGCAACGGCTCAGCAGTGGAATGCACGAAGAAGTACCCCCACAGTAACGGGCCGGTGATGTCCCAGTCGGTGTTTTCGCGGAGGTTGGCGAACAGGTTGCGGGTGTCTTCGAGGTCCATGCGGATTCCAGGGGTCGGGGGGATTACTTGTCGCAGCCCTGCAGCTTCAGCGTCTGGCCGTGGCGCAGGCTGTAGGCCGGGGCCTTCAGGCCGTTGGCGCGGGCCAGGGTCGGCACGTCGCACTGGAATTTCGCGGCGATGGCGCCCAAGGTCTCGCCCTTGCCCACCTTGTGGCTGCGCACCGGCTTCGGGCGCGCCGCCGGGCGCGGGGCCGCCACCGGCGCCACCGGGGTGGTCGGCACGCTGGTGGACGCGGCCGCATCGGCCACCGGCACCACACCGCCCACGGCCACGCTGCCGGTGTAGCTGGCAGCGGTCGGACGCTTGATCGCTGCGTTCAGATCGGCGGTGATCAGGGTACGGGCCAGGTCGGCACGCGGGCCGCTGACGCAGTTGCGCTGGTACAGGCCGGCGATGCGGGTGGTGGCGTTGATCAGCGTGCCGGCCGGAATCCAGCCGTCGGCTTCATAGCGCGGGTTGAGGTTGCGCAGCGCGCGCATGTAGCCATCGCGGGTGCCGTGGCTGCCCAGGCAGATGGTCAGTTCGTAGATGGTGGTGGACTTGGCCAGGCGCAGCGTGGCCGGCTGCGCGCTGATCTTCGGGAATTCCACGCCGTACTGCTGCGGGTGCAGGAAGATCCAGGCCGCCGCGATCACCATCGGCACATAGTCCTTGGTCTCGCCGGGGAACTGGTTGTAGACGCTGTCGGTCCAGAAGCTCTGGCCGGCGCTCTGCTTGAACACGCGCGCGGCACGGCCTTCACCACCGTTGTAGGCGGCCACCGACATTTCCACGTTGTTGTTCAGCTCGCGCAGACGCTCGTTGAGGTAACTGGCGCTGGCTTCAGCAGCACTGCGCGCATCGAAACGGGTATCGAAGCCGGTGCCATCCGGACCGAGGCCGAAGCGGCGGCCGGTGGCCGGCATGAACTGCATCAGCCCGGCGGCGCCGGCGCGCGAGGACGCATGCACGCGGCCGTTGGATTCCTTGGCCATGATGCCGAACAGCAGCGCCTCGGGCAGGCCGCGCTTTTCCCACTCCGGCCACATCACCGCGCGCAGGTTCTGGTAGTTCTCGTAGCTGGTCAGCAGCGCCGGGCGCATGTCGGTCAGCCAGCGGCGGATGCCGGCCTGCACCGCCGGGTTGTATTCGACCATGCTGTCGAAGGCGTGCCGCTTGTCGTTGAGCAGCGCGGCAGCGCGCGCGGCCTCCGGCACGTCGGCGGTGAGCGGGCCGATATGGTCGGGGTCGGCTTCCAGGCGGTCGCCGCCTTCGTCCGCCACGTCATCGCTGGCCGCGGCATCAGCGTCGTGCTTGAGCAGGCGCTTGTAGCTGGCAAGCAGGGTGCCCATCTGGCAGCCCTTCTGCTTCACGCAGTCGTTGAGGACATCTTCCATGTCTTCCAGCGCGGCATCGGCCTCGTTGCTGCCCTTCGGGTCGGCATTGGCGACCAGCAACAGGGCGTCGCTGTAACGCTTTTCGGCGACGGTCATGCGCTGCTGCAGCGCATCCACCTTCACCTTGTCCCGGGCCGAAACCCGCTGCGCATGGGCGTCGGGCGCCAGGGAAACCAGGCCGGCCAGGGCCAGCAGCGGCCAACCGCGGGAAATCAGGACAGGAACGGGCATTGATGGCACTGTGTGCGAAACAGGCAGGCAGAGTAGCGGCGCCGCCAAGGTCCGGGCAAGCCGACCTTCGGACCGCCACCGCCGGCGGTTAACATTGGGCTATTCACCACAAGGGCTGGACCATGGATCCGATTCTGCTCGGCAAAGGCATTACCGACGATATTGCCGTCACCCTGCTGCCGAAACTCGGCAACCGCCACGGCCTGGTGGCCGGCGCCACCGGTACCGGCAAGACGGTGACCCTGATGACCCTGGCCGAGGGCTTCTCGCGGCTGGGCGTACCGGTGTTCCTGGCCGATGTGAAGGGCGATGTGTCCGGCTTGGCCGTGCCCGGCACCGGCGCCGAGAACCTGCTGACGCGTGCTGCCGAGATCGGCGTGGCCGACTATGCGCCGGCCGCCAGCCCCACCATTTTCTGGGACCTGTACGGCAAGCTCGGCCATCCGGTGCGCACCACGGTCAGCGAGATGGGCCCGACCCTGCTGGCGCGCATCCTCGAGTTGAACGACACCCAGTCCGGCGTGCTCGACATCGTGTTCAAGCTGGCCGACGACCGAGGCCTGCTGCTGCTGGACATGGACGACCTGCGCGCCCTGCTCGGCCTGGTGGCCGAGGAGCGCAAGGACATCTCCACCGAGTACGGCCTGGTCAGTGCGCAGTCGATCGCCGCGATCCAGCGTTCGGTGCTGCGCCTGGCGCAGGATGGCGGCGAGAACTTCTTCGGTGAGCCAGCCCTGGAACTGGCCGACATCATGCGGGTCAATCACGACGGCCGCGGCGTGATCGGCATCCTCGCCGCCGACCAACTGGTGCTCAAGCCCAAGCTGTATTCCACCTTCCTGCTGTGGCTGCTGTCGGAGCTGTTCGAGCAGCTGCCGGAGGTGGGCGACCTGGACAAGCCGAAGCTGGTCTTCATCTTCGACGAGGCCCACCTGCTGTTCGACGACGCACCGCCGTCGCTGGTGCAGCGCATCGAGCAGGTGGTGCGCCTGATCCGCTCCAAGGGCGTGGGCGTGTATTTCTGCTCGCAGTTCCCCGACGACGTGCCGGGCAACATCCTCGGCCAACTGGGCAACCGCGTGCAGCACGCGTTGCGTGCGTTCACCCCGCGCGACCAGAAGGCGGTGAAGACCGCGGCCGAAACCTTCGTGCCGAACCCGAAGCTGGACGTGGCCAAGGTGCTGAGCCAGCTCGGCACCGGCGAGGCGCTGGTATCCACGCTGCAGGACAAGGGCGTGCCGATGCCGGTGCAGCAAACGATGATCGCGCCGCCGCGCTGCCGGATGGGACCGATCACCGAGACCGAGCGCGCGCAGGTGCGTGCCGGCAGCCCGGTCGGCAGTCGTTACGACACGGCGATCAACCGTGAATCGGCCGCCGAGCTGCTGGCCCAGCGCGCGCAGAAGACGGTCGAGCAGGCGCAGGCACCGGCCGCCCGCAGCCGCGAGCAGGACGAAGCGCAGGAAGGCGGTTTCGGCCAGGCGATCAAGGATGCGATTTTCGGCACCAAGCGCCGCCAGGGCATGATCGAGACAATGGCCAAGCAGACCACGCGCACGGTCGGCACCAAGCTGGGCAACCAGATCGTGCGTGGCCTGCTGGGCGGCATCTTCGGCGGCAAGCGCTGATTCACCGCCACTGGCGGTCAGAGCCCTTTCCACGGGAAAGGGCTCCGACCCCATCGTTCCCCTGAAAAGAAGTCTTACCGCATGTCCCGTTGGCGTCCCCCTGCAGAAAAGAGTACCGCCCTGATCACCGCCTCCGGCCACGCACGGCTGAAGGCCGAACTGGATGACCTGTGGCGGGTCCGCCGCCCAGAGGTGGTGAAGGCGCTGGCCGCAGCCGCCGCGGAAGGCGATCGTTCCGAGAACGCCGAGTACACCTACCGCAAGAAGCAGCTGGGCGAGATCGACCGTCGCGTGCGCTACCTGACGAAGCGATTGGAATCGCTGCGCGTGGTCGACACCACGCCGACCGATCCGCAGGCGGTGTTTTTCGGCGCGTGGGTGGAACTGGAGAACGTGGACAGTGGCGACACCAGCCGCTATCGCATTGTCGGCCCGGACGAGACCGACGCAGGCCTGGGTTGGATCAGCATCGATTCGCCGCTGGCACGTGCGCTGCTGAAGAAGCGGCTGGATGATGAATTTTCGGTGGAACTGCCCGGCGGCCAGTTCACCTTTGCGGTAATCGGGGTGGAGTACCCGCAAGTGTAGGGCCGAGCCGATGCTCGGCTGATGGGCAAACGCAGCCGAGCATCGGCTCGGCTCTACAGGGAGGACATCAACGGCGGCGGGTACTGGCGGCCGGCACGCAGCGGGCGGAAGTACGCGGCATCTGCGTAGAAGGCGACATCCTGTCCCTCGTACCAGTCCGGGATTCCGGCCAACGGCAGCGGACGCAGCTGCAGCGGATCGGTCACTGCCCTGCCCTCGGCGATGGCCGCAGTCACTCCGTCAACGCAGGCATCATCGACTTCACCGTGCACCACCACACACTTGCCCACCAGCCGGCGGCCCGGCAGCAGCGCCTGCTCCATCAGCGCGTGCCCGAATACCGCAGCGATGGCGATGTCTCCGCTCAGCCAATATCTCGATTCAAATAGCGCACGCCAGTCGTGGGCATCCCAGGCAGTCAGCGGCGCGTGATCGCGCACACGCACGATCACGCCGGTCTCATCGAACTGGGTCAGCGCGGCCTGCGCACGGTTGCGCTGGCCCGGCGGCATGGCCTCGATATGCCTGCACTGCTGCACATTGAGGGCCTGCTTGAGCTGCGGGTAACGGGCCCACACCAGTGCATTGAACAGGTCATGCCAGTTGTCGGTGCGGGTGGCGATATGCCCCTGCGCGATGCGCGCCTCGTAATGCAGGCCGTCGGCCAGCAGCGCGGCGTCCTGTTCCACCAGGCGCTTGCCGGGCAACCCGAGCCGCGCATCAAGCGCTGCGATGGACGGCCATGCCGCATCGTCCAGCAGATCACGGAAGTCCTGCAAGCCGGCGAACAGCGGATGTTCAAGCACCTGCGGATCGACCGCCGCACGCGGCGGCGGCACGAAGCGGCGGACACCGCTGCCGTCACCGGCGGCGGTCGTCGCTGTGGTCACAGCATCTTGAGATCGAATGCCGGGCGGGTAGCGGCCGGCAGCGCGTCACCGTACAGGTCGTGCTCGTCGCTCTCGGTGATTTCCACGTCGACGAACTCACCCACGCGCAGCGGCACCTGGTCGGCATTCTGGATGTGCACCAGGCCATCGATCTCCGGGGCATCGGCCTTGGAGCGGGCCACGGCGATATCGCCTTCGATGGCGTCGACCAGGCACTGCTGCACGGTGCCGATCTTGGCCTCCAAGCGCGCAGCGGAAATCTGCGCCTGCTTTTCCATGAAACGGGCCAGCCGCTCCTGCTTCACTTCCTCCGGCACCGCATCGGGCAGGTCGTTGGCGGTGGCGCCTTCCACTGGCGAATAGGCGAACGCACCGACGCGGTCCAGCTGCGCCTCGTCCAGGAACGAGAGCAGCTCTTCGAACTCGGCCTCGGTCTCGCCCGGGAAGCCAACGATGAAGGTCGAACGCACGGTGATGTCCGGCGCGATACGGCGCCAGTTCTGTACGCGCTCCAGGGTCTTCTCGACCGCACCGGGGCGCTTCATCAGGCGCAGGATGCGCGGGCTGGCATGCTGGAACGGAATGTCCAGGTACGGCAGGATGCGGTTCTCGGCCATCAGCGGCACCACCTCGTCCACGTGCGGGTACGGGTAGACGTAGTGCATGCGCACCCACGCATCCAGCTCGGACAGGCCTTCGCACAGCGCCTTCAGGCGGGTCTGGTAGGCCTTGTCGCGCCACATCTTCTCGGCGTACTTCACGTCCACGCCATAGGCCGAGGTGTCCTGCGAAACCACCAGCAGCTCACGCACGCCGCCGCGCACCAGGCGCTCGGCTTCGCGCAGCACCTCATCCACCGGGCGCGAGACCAGCTTGCCGCGCATCGACGGAATGATGCAGAAGCTGCACTTGTGGTTGCAGCCTTCGGAAATCTTCAGGTACGCGTAGTGGCGCGGGGTCAGCTTGATGCCGTAGTCAGGCACCAGGTCCACGAACGGGTCGTGCTTGGGCGGCAGTGCTTCATGCACGGCTTCCATCACGCTCTGGTAGTCCTGCGGGCCGGACACCGCCAGCACGTTGGGGTACGCCTCGCGGATCTGCTCCGGGCGCTTGCCCAGGCAGCCGGTGACGATGACCTTGCCGTTCTGGTTCATCGCCTCGCCGATCGCGTCCAGCGATTCGGTCACCGCCGAATCGATAAAGCCACAGGTGTTGACCACCACCACGTCGGCCGAATCGTAGGACGGCACGATGTCGTAGCCTTCCGAGCGGAGCTGGGTAAGGATGCGTTCGGAATCGACAAGGGCCTTCGGGCAGCCAAGGCTGACGAAGCCGACTTTGGGGTTCAGCTGGGACATGGAATCGCGGGACTCTGGGGGCCTGGGCCCCTGCCGTCGTGGCAGGGGTTCCTGGGGGCCGGGGCCTGAAAGGGCGCCAGTATACCGGGGTTGGCGGCCGCGCTCTGAATGGCCAGCCGCCCGATCCCGCACAGCCGCTGACATCGCGCTAACCCACGCTGCACCGACAATGCCGTTCTGTTCCCCACAACGAGATGGAAACGATGGCCGAGTGGATCACCCTGGATACGCATCACGGCCCGGTACGGGCCTGGCAGGCCCTGCCGGAGGGCACCCCGCGTGGCGGGCTGGTGGTGGTGCAGGAAATTTTCGGCGCCAACCCGCACATCCGCGGCGTAGCGGAGCGCTTCGCGGCCGAAGGCTACGCGGTGCTGGCGCCGTCGTTCTTCGACCTGGTCGACGGTGCAGAAGCCGATCCGGATGCCCTGCCCTATGACGCCGAAGGCGTGAAGCAGGGCCTGGAACGGGTGACCGCACTGGGCATGGAGAAGGCGCTGGAGGTCGTGCGTGCGGCCGCCACCCGGCTGGCACCCCATGGCAAGGTCGGCACGGTGGGCTACTGCTGGGGCGGCACGGTGGCGATGCTGTCGGCCCTGCGCCTGGGCCTGCCCTCGGCCAGCTACTACGGTGCGCGCAATGTCCAGTTCCTGGATGAGACGCCCAAGGCCCCGGTGATCTTCCACTTCGGCGCCCAGGACAGGAGCATCCCGCCGGAGGCGGTCCAGGCCCATCGCGAGAAGCTGCCGCAGATGGCCACCTTCGTCTATCCGGCCGACCACGCCTTCAACCGGGAGGTCGGACATGCGTATGATCCAGACAGCGCCGCCCTGGCGCTGCAACGCACCCTGGACTTCTTCTCGGAGCATCTTGGATGAGCGATTTCGAACTCGATTCACGCCTGGCCACCGATAGCGTGCTGGTGGCGGAAGGACCGTTGTCGCAAGTGCGGCTGATGAACGACGAACGATTCCCCTGGCTGGTGCTGGTACCGCGCCTTGCCGGGGTGACCGAGTGGATCGAGCTGGACGGCGAGCAGCAGGACAAGCTGCGCACCGAGCTCAACCGCGCCTGCAAGGCCCTGAAGGGTGCCGACGGGGTGGAGAAGATCAATATCGGTGCGCTGGGCAACATCGTGCGGCAGCTGCATTTCCATGTGATCGGCCGCCATGACGGCGACCCCGCGTGGCCGGGCCCGGTCTGGGGCAGCGGCCCCGCGCACCGCTACGAGCCGGGTGCACTGGACCAGCATGTCGCCTACTGGAAGGAACGGCTAGGATATCCAGCCCAGTCCTGAGCGTTTGCCGACCCGATGCGATTCAACCTCGTTGCCGCCGTCCTGCTGATCCTGATCGGCCTGTTCATGCTCGCCAGCAACCTCGGCTGGGCGCACCTGAACCTGTCCAAGCTGCTGCTGACCTGGTGGCCGGTGGCACTGGTGGGTGTCGGCATCGCGATGCTGTTCGGTCGCGGGAAATAAAGAAGGCGGCGCATTGCGCCGCCTTCCTTCATGTAGAGCCGAGCCATGCTCGGCTACCCTGCCAAGAAGCCGAGCATGGCTCGGCGCTACAACCGATCAGGTCCGCGGCAGGGTCACGCCGGTCTGGCCCTGGTACTTGCCACCACGATCGCGGTACGACGTCTCGCAGATGTCATCGGCGGCCGCCTGGAAGAACAGCATCTGCGCCACGCCTTCGTTGGCATAGATGCGCGCCGGCAGCGGCGTGGTGTTGCTGAACTCCAGGGTCACGTGCCCTTCCCATTCCGGTTCCAGCGGGGTCACGTTGACGATGATGCCGCAGCGCGCGTAGGTGCTCTTGCCCAGGCACACCACCAGGGTGTCGCGCGGGATGCGGAAGTACTCCACGGTGCGCGCCAGCGCGAAGCTGTTTGGCGGGATGATGCATTCATCGCCGACGATATCGACGAAGCTGCCCGGATCGAAGTGCTTGGGATCGACGATGGTCGAGTTGATGTTGGTGAACACCTTGAACTCGCGCGAGCAGCGCACGTCGTAGCCGTAGCTGGAGGTGCCATAGCTGACGATGCGCTCGCCGTTGGCCTGCTTGACCTGCCCGGCCTCGAACGGCTCGATCATGCCGTGCTGCTCGGACATGCGGCGGATCCAACGGTCACTCTTGATGCTCATGCTTTGTCCTGGGGTGCGAGGGGGCGCGAGGATTCTAGCAGGGGGCCGGGCGTCGCCGGCGGCCCCTGCCCGGGCACTTACAGCAGCGACGACAGGATCGGGATCGAGGCACGCGGACGCTTGCCAACCTCCTCGATCAGGCGCTGCGCGGCATGGCGGTAGGCCTGGGCCGGAACCGAATCCGGCTGGGCCACGGTGATCGGGGTACCGGAATCGCCCTGCTCGCGGATGCCGATCTGCAGCGGCAGCGAACCGAGCAACGGCACGCCGTACTGCGCGGCCATGCGCTCGCCGCCGCCCTCGCCGAACAGGTGCTCGACATGCCCACAGCTGCTGCAGGTATGCACCGCCATGTTCTCGACGATGCCCAGCACCGGCACCTCGACCTTCTCGAACATCTTCAGCGCCTTCTTCGCGTCCAGCGTGGCGATGTCCTGCGGCGTGGTGACAATCACCGCACCGGCCAGCGGAATCTTCTGGGTCAGGGTCAGCTGGATGTCACCGGTGCCCGGCGGCAGGTCGATCAGCAGGTAGTCCAGGTCGTCCCACAGGGTGTCGTTGAACAGCTGGGTCATCGCCGAGGTGGCCATCGGCCCACGCCAGATCATCGGCGTGTCCTCTTCGATCAGGTAGCCGATCGACATGGTGTCGACGCCGAACGCACGCAGCGGCTCGATGCTCTTGTTGTCCGGGCTTTCCGGGCGGCCGGACAGGCCCAGCATGGCCGGCACGCTGGGGCCATAGATGTCGGCGTCGAGCACGCCCACGCGCGCACCGAGCTGCTGCAGCGCCACGGCCAGATTGACCGCGGTGGTCGACTTGCCGACGCCGCCCTTGCCCGAACCAACCGCGATCACATTGCGGATGCGGGCATGCGGCGTGAGTCCCTTCTGGACCTGGCTTGCATGGGGACGGCGGGGAGAACTGTTCACAACGAGCACCGGCGGGGTCAGGGGGAATAACCGAGCATCATACAAGCTGGACGTAACCTGACTGAAATTCAGGATTGCTACAGATTCGTGCACAGATTGTTAAGTTCATGTTACGTTCGACCCGCACTGTTTTGGGCTGCGGAGCTGGCATTTCCAGCCCGCGCGATGGCGCATGCGCAGTGCCGTTTTTGTTTTTGCTCTCCAATGGAACTACATGAACTACGTAAGCAACACCGCACGTCGCAACACGCTCGCCGTCGCCCTGATTTCCGCTCTGATGGCCGCCGCCCCGGCAATGGCCCAGGACAAGGCGACCAACCTGGACAAGATCACCGTCACCGGTTCGCTGATCCCGCAGACCCAGGTTGAAACCCAGACCCCGGTGATGTCCATCACCGCCGAAGACATCCAGACCCGCGGCTTCAGCAGTGTTGCTGAAGTGCTGCAGCAGTCGTCGCTGACCACTGGCGGCCTGCAGGGCGGCCAGACCTCGGGTTCGTTCACCCAGGGCGCCGAAGCCGCCGGCATGTTCGGCCTGAATCCGGGCTACACCAAGTACCTGATCAACGGCCGCCCGATGCTCTCGTATCCGGCGCTGTACAACGGCAGCGAAACCTTCAACAACATCAGCGGCATTCCGATCGACATCGTCGAGCGCATCGAAGTGCTGCCGGGCGGCCAGTCCTCGCTGTACGGCTCGGACGCGATCGCCGGTGTGGTCAACATCATCCTGAAGGAGCGCATGGACGGCGGCACCATGACCCTCCGTGGCGGCACCTACACCGAAGGCGGCGGCAGCAACATCCGCTTCAGCGCTGCCAAGGGCATCAACGCCTTCGACGACCGCTTCCATGCGCTGTTCAACGTGCAGATCGAGAACGGCAGCCCGATCTGGGGCTACCAGCGCGACATCACCCGCCAGAACAACCCGGTCGGCTACACCGCCCAGGTTCCGTCGAACGACTTCGCCGTCATCACCAACGCTGACAACAAGCTGCTGATGATGGACCCGAGCCGTTGCGCCAACGTGGCAGGCCTGTACGACGGCACCACCGTGGTCGGCAAGCGCGCGTCGGGCGAGTCCTGCGGTTCGGTGTACAGCGCCGGCTACAAGACCCTGAAGAACGGCAAGAACAGCGGCCAGTTCTACTCGTCGATGACCTTCGACGTGAACGACAACTTCCAGCTGTTCGCCGACGTGCTGTACAGCAAGGAAAAGACCGAGTTCACCTCCGGCTCGAGCGCCCTGTGGTGGGGCACCAAGTCGGTCATGGGCGGCTTCTACGACCAGGGCCTGGGCAAGGTCGTGAACCTGCAGCGCGCCTTCGCGCCGGAAGAAATCGGCCCGGGCCACTACAACAACATCATGAACTCCGACGAAAGCCGTGCCTACCAGGTCACCCTGGGCGGCAAGGGCATGGTCGGCGACTGGGACTACAGCGCCAGCTTCACCCGTGGCGAGTACCGCCTGGACCAGAACCGCTTCGTGCGCTGGAAGGACAAGATCGAAGACTTCTTCGGCCAGACCGTGCTGGGCCCGCGCCTGGGCACCTCGGCTGGCGGCTTCGGCATCTACAACCCGGACTATGCGGCCTTCTACTCGCCGATCACCCCGGACCAGTTCGCCAGCTTCACCGGCTACGGTACCCACCGCAGCAAGACCTGGCAGAACCTGGGTCGCGTGCAGGTGACCAACGGCTCGCTGTTCAGCCTGCCGGGCGGTGATGCCGGCCTGGCCGTCGTGCTGGAAGGTGGCAGCGAAGGTTGGGATTACTCGCCGGACCAGGCGTTCGTTGATGGCAATGTGTGGGGCACCACCGCCGTCGCCGGCGCCGGCCACCGCAGCAACTACGCGGTCACCAGCGAACTGCGCATGCCGCTGCACGACACCCTGACCGTCAGCGCCTCGGGCCGCTATGACGCCTTCAAGATCGCCGACAAGACCGTCGACAAGGCCACCTACAGCATCGGCCTGGAATTCCGTCCGATCGAGAGCCTGCTGCTGCGCGGCAAGTACGGTACCGCCTTCCGCGCACCGACCCTGTCCGATGCCTTCCAGGGCATGAGCGGTTCGTACTCGTCCGGCCAGAATGACTACTACCGCTGCAGCCAGATGGGTTATGGCCTGCGTGATGAGGCCTGCTCGTTCTACAAGAACACCTCGGTGTACAGCGAAAAGTCCGGTAACCCGGACCTGAAGCCGATCACCGCCGATGTCTGGAGCGCAGGTGTGGTGTGGGCCCCGGTCAGCAACTTCTCGCTGTCGGCCGACTACTACAACTGGAAGATCAAGAACGAGGTCAAGACCCTCAGTTCCGACCAGCTGCTGCTGGCCGAGTACCAGTGCCACAACGGCCTGCCGAACAACACCTCGGCCAGCTGCGGTGACGTGACCAACTGGATATCGCGCGACGCCGGTGGCAACCTGACCCGCGTATACACGCCGAAGCTCAACGTTGCCAGCCAGAACCTGGAAGCGGTGACCGTGGCGGCCAAGTACCAGCAGGATATCGGCCGCTTCGGCTCGCTGATGTTCTCCGGCAACTACACCAACATGCTGAAGCGTGAAGTGCAGCCGATGCCGGGTGCCGCCAAGCTCGACCTGCTGAGCGACCCGTACAACATGTGGTACTACGACAACTTCGCCAAGGTCCGCGGCGATCTGTCGGTGGCCTGGAACATCGCCAAGTTCACCACCACCGTGTACGCCAACTACGTCGGCAGCACCCCGAACTACCTGGCCTACACCGGCCGCAGCTACGGCTACGTCCACTCCTCCGGCGCCAAGGCCGGCAAGTGGGGTTCGTACACCACGTACAACCTGAGCATGAACTACCAGGCACAGGAAGATCTGGTCCTGTCGCTGATGGTCAACAACGTGTTCAACAAGCTGCCGGAAGGCCAGCGCTACAACTACCCGGGCAACGAATCGACCCCGTTCAATGACGGCTTCTACAGCGTCTACGGCCGCCAGATCTCGGCCCAGGTCAAGTACAACTTCTGATCCCGTCGTTTTCCGGACTCCGTGTCTGGACCAGGCCCCGCTTCGGCGGGGCCTTTTTTTTTGGTTCCAGGAAGCCTTCGGTAAAGCACTTATGCAGAAGCAGCAAATGCACTACGACAGAATGACCTTCATATCGCCATCTTTTGAAACACACCAAAACAATTGGCGTTAACCATTGATTTACCGACATTTTTCAGGCCAAACCCCGCTTGACGAAATGACGATCGCGTGTCCTCTGCGTTAAGTGCGTGTTACGGTCCGACTGAATGGAATGCAACTGAACAGATCGTTAAACCGACATGGAAGCCGGTCGCCAAGACATCTCACTACGGGGATTTTCAATGTCTCGCCATCGTTCCACACTCTCGCGCCACCCACTGACCCTCGCCCTCCTCGGCACGCTGCTCGCCTCCGGCACGGCCCTGGCGCAAAGCAACAATGCGCCGACCCAGCTTGACCGCGTGACGGTCACCGGTTCGCTGATTCCGCAGACCGAGATCGAGAACCACACGCCGGTCTTGACCGTGACCGCCGAGGACATCCAGACCCGCGGCTTCACCAGCGTTGCCGATGTCCTGCAGCAGTCCTCTCTGTCCACGGGTGGCCTGCAGGGCGGCCAGACCTCGGCCTCGTTCACCCAGGGCGCCGAAGCCGCCGGCATGTTCGGCCTCAGCCCGGGTTACACCAAGTACCTCATCAACGGTCGCCCGATGCTTTCGTATCCGGCGCTGTACAACGGCGGCGATACGTTCAACAACATCAGCGGCATTCCGATCGACATCGTCGAGCGCATCGAGATCCTGCCGGGTGGCCAGTCCTCACTGTATGGCTCCGATGCGATCGCTGGCGTGGTCAACATCATCCTCAAGGAACGCATGGATGGTGGCGTCCTCAACGTACGTGGTGGCGCCTACAGTGAAGGCGGCGGCAACAGCTTCCGCCTCAGCGGCGCCCGCGGCTTCAATGGCGTGGATGATCGCTTCCATGCGCTGGTCAACGTGCAGTATGAGAAGACCAGCCCGATCTGGGGTTACCAGCGCGATCTGACCAAGGTCAACAATCCCGACGGTTACAGCCCGCAGTACGTCTCCAACGACTTCCTGGTGCTGCTGCCGGCCGCCAACAACGCCTACGCCATGATGGACCCGAACCTGTGCGCCAATGTGGCCGGGCAGTTCGATGGCACCACGGTGCTCGGCACCCGGCCCACCGGCCAGGCATGTGGCTCCACCTATGGCACCGGCTACAAGACCATCAAGAACGGCAAGGAAAGCGCGCAGATCTACAGTTCTGCCACCTTCGACGTGAATGACAACTTCCAGTTGTTCGGCGATGCGCTGTACAGCCTGGAAGAGGTCAAGTACGCGACGGGTTCCGGCTACACCTGGTGGGGCACCTCGTCCGGCTGGGGCCGCTTCTATGACCAGGCCAGCGGCCAGTACATGAACCTGCAGCGGGTGTTCGCCCCGGAAGACATCGGCGGCGCCGGCTACCGTGACATCATGAACACCGACCGCAACAAGGCCTACCAGGTAACGCTGGGCGGCCGCGGCACGGCCGGCAACTGGGACTACAGCCTCAGCTTCACCCGCGGCGAGTACAAGCTGACCGAGCGCAACTTCGTGCGCTGGAATGACCCGATCAACGATTACTTCGAACAGCGCGTGCTGGGCCCGGTGCTGGGCACCACCAGCACCGGTTACGACATCTACAGCCCGAACTGGGAAGCCTTCTACGCGCCGCTGCCGGCCGGAGACTTCCAGACCTTCACCGGTTACAGCTACAGCCAGAGCCGTACCTGGCAGAACCTGGCCCGTGCACAGGTCACCAACGGCTCACTGTTCAAGCTGCCCGGCGGCGACGCCGGCCTGGCCGTGGTCGTTGAAGGTGGCAGTGAAGGCTGGGACTACAGCCCCGATCCGGGCCTGATGGATGGCAGCGTCTGGGGCACCACGGCGGTCTCCGGCGCCGGCCACCGCAGCAACTATGCGGTGACCGGTGAGCTGCGTCTGCCGCTGCATGACACGCTGACAGTCACCGGCTCCGGCCGCTACGACGCCTTCAAGATCGGCAGCAACACCGTCGACAAGTCCACCTACAGCATCGGCATCGAGTTCCGCCCGATCGAGAGCCTGCTGTTCCGCGGCAAGTACGGCACCGCCTTCCGTGCGCCGACCCTGTCCGACGCATTCCAGGGCCGTAGCGGCTACTACGCCAACGGCTCCACCGACTACTACCGTTGCGGTCAGCTGGGCTACGACCCGGCCAACACCACCGGTTGCCCGTATGACAGCGTCTCGGTGTTCGGCACCCGCGCCGGCAACCCCGACCTGGAACCGATCACCGCCGACGTCTGGAACGCAGGTGTTGTGTGGGCACCGATCAACAACCTGTCGCTGTCGGTGGACTACTACAACTGGAAGATCAAGAACGAGGTCGATACGCTCAGCTCCGACCAGCTGCTGCTGGCCGAGTACTATTGCCGTGGCGGCCAGGCCAACAACACCTCGGCCAGCTGCCAGAACGTCAACGACTGGATCACCCGCGATGCGTCCGGCGTGCTGGACGAGATCTACACCCCGAAGATGAACGTCGCCCGCCAGAACCTGGAAGCGCTGACCGCCAGCTTCAAGTACGTGCACGACATGGGCCGCTTCGGTTCGTTGCAGTTCTCGGGCAACTACACCGACATGCTCAAGCGCGAACTGCAGCCGCAGCCAGGCGATGAGTTCCTGGACCTGCTGCGTGACCCGTACGCGATGTGGGTATACGACTCGTACGCCAAGGTGCGCGCCGATGGTTCGGTCGGCTGGGCCAAGGACAAGTGGACCACCACCCTGTATGCCAACTACATCGGCAAGACGCCGAACTACATGGCCTACGTGGGCAATGGCTACGACTACGTCCACAGCTCCGGCTACAAGGCAGGCAAGTGGGGGTCCTACACCACCTACAACCTGAGCGTGAATTATCGCGCGCTGGACAACCTGACCCTGTCGCTGATGGTCAACAACGTGTTCAACAAGATGCCGGACAACCAGCGCTTCAGCTTCGCCGGGACCAGCGGCCAGCCGTACAACAATTACCTGTACAACGCCTACGGGCGTGCCATCTACGTGCAGGCGAAGTACGAGTTCGGGGGCAAGTAAACGAGCCGCGCCAGGGCGCCCCGTGCTGACGGGGCGCCCTGGCACGCGGTCAGCTGCGGGTTTCACATGCAGTTGACGGACGCCCGGCACTCGTTCATCTTCAGGTCATCTTGATGGATAAACGCCAAGGACGTCCCGAAGATGAACCGCCCTGCTGTGACCCGTACCGCCCTGGTGGCCGCCCTGGCACTCGCCGCCAGCCAGGCCAGCTCCGCCCCTTTGCCGGTTGAAGACTTCGCCAAAATCCCTGCGATCCAATCCGTCTCGATGAGTCCGGACGGTAAACAACTGGTCGCCATTATCGCCGCACCGGGCAGCAACAATGGCGACACCGCATTGGCCAACTGGAATCTGGACAAGTTGGGCGCAGGACCGGTCGCCATCACGCCTTCCGGTGACCGCATGAAGTTCATTGCAGCCAGCGCCCTGAAGGCGGGCCGCAGCCTGGTGATCGGTCGCCAGGAGCTGACCGCGCAGTTGGCGGGCTGTGGCGAAGGCAACTCTGTAGGCTCGACCAAGACCTTCCTGGCCAAAGCCTACCTGACCGACAGCAGCCAGACCAAGTTTGACGAAGCCTTTGCCGACAACAGTCGCAAGCTGGGCATCAGCGAACAGACCCGCCGCTGTCTGGAGATCGCGGGTACGGCCTCGCTCGTGCATTCTCTACCGCTGGATCCGGACAGAGTGATCATTTCCCAGGTCAACCAGTCCACACTGTCGTCGAACTACTATCTATTCAATCTGCGCACTGGTGAGACCGGGCTGCTGTTCCGTGGCGACGCCCGTTCCTCGCCAGGCCTGTTCCACCCCCGCGATGGCGAACTGCTGACCCGCACCCAGATCGAACCTGCGGGCTCGAACGAGTATGAGCAGCAGATACTGATCAAGAACAAGGGCAGTGGCCAGTTCGAGAAGCATGACCCGCTGACCACGCGCCTGAGCGATCGCTACACGATGGACGTTGTCGGGATCGACGACCAGACGGGCAAGTTGTACGTGCTCACCGACAGGTTCTCGGAGCAGGTCCAAGCACGCCTGTACGATCCCGCCAACCGAACCTTCGACAACGAACCGCTGGCAGCACATCCCCAGTATCCGATTGGCGGCCTGATCCTGGGCACCAAGCCAAGCAACTTCAATCAGGTTCTTGGGTTCTACCTCGAAGGCCCACGCCGCGAGGCTGTGTACGTGGACCCGCAGATGAAGGGCCTGTACGAAGGCCTGAAGCAGGCCTACCCAGGCACCTACGTTGCCATCTCTGGCTACAACGACGACTTGTCGCGGGTCCTGTTCACGACCAATGCCGCCGATCAGCCCACGACCTACCGCATGCTGAGTGATCGCAAACAGGTCACCACCCTGGGCAGCGAAAGACCCTGGGTCGATGGCAAGCAGATCGGCGAGCAACGCTGGGTCACCTACACAGCGCGTGACGGCCGCAAGATCCCGGCGATTGTCGATCTTCCGGTTGGATGGAAACAGGGAGATGCACCGCTTCCGGCGCTGGTGCATCCGCACGGCGGCCCCTGGGCACGCGATTACACCGGATGGGATGTGTCTGGCTGGGTGCCGTTCTTCACGTCACGCGGTTACGCCGTGATCCGGCCGCAGTACCGGGGTTCGACCGGTTTCGGTCGCGAGCATTGGCTTGCCGGTGACAAGCAGTGGGGCCTGACCATGCAGGATGACAATGACGACGCCGCTGCCTGGCTCGTGCAGCAAGGCATCGCGGCAAAGGATCGTCTGGCCATCTTCGGTTATTCCTACGGCGGCTTTGCTGCTGCTGCTGCGACGGTCCGCGCCCCATCGCCATTCCAGTGCGCCATCGCAGGCGCGCCCGTTACGGATCTCGCACGACTGGGTGTTTCCTGGAGCGAGAACAGGCTGCAGCGGATCCTGCAGGGGCAGACCGTCAAAGGCATGGACCCGATGCAGAACACCGCGAAGGCCAATATTCCTCTCCTGACGTTCGTTGGTGATCGCGACGTGCGTACCCCGGCATTCCATGCCAAGAACTTCTACAGCGCAGTGAAAGACAAGGTACCGGCAAAGTTCGAGCTGATTCCGGACATGCCGCACAGCATGCCGTGGTACCCCCGCCACTACCAGGTAACGCTGCCACTGATGGCCGACTTCCTCGCAAAGGACTGTGGACCGGGCGGGCTTTGACCCCCCTACCCCCTACCCCCGACCCGCGGCTACCAGCCCGCCCCGCCACCGCCAGGTTGGCGGGGTTCTTGCCCCCAGAACGCTGAATTGACCATTAGCAACAATAAGTTACGCAACAGCATCATTCACGTTGCATTTACTTTACGCCCAACATACACTCCGTTAACCGAAGCATAACAAATGGGGGTCAAACAGTATGCGCAGTACCAACCGCCTAATTTCGCCAAGCCGCCTTCCGCTCGCCCTGGCAGTGGTCGCCTGTCTTCAAGCAGCACCGGTTCTGGCCCAGGAAGCAGCACAAAAGGAAGCCGCGGCGTCAAGCGCCTCCCCTGAAAGCAAGAAGGCGACCGACCTTGACAAGGTAACGGTCACCGGCTCACTGATTCGCCGTGCCGACTATGAGACCACCTCCCCGGTCTTCACCATCGACACAGAACGAAATGCGACCCAGGGACAGGTAAACGTCGCTGAGTTCCTGCAGAAGTCGGCCATTGGTGCCGCAGAAACCCAGATCACCAACCAGTTCGGTGGCTTCAACACCAACGGTGGTACCGGCGTACAGACCTTCTCGCTGCGTGGCCTGGGTGCCAACCGCACGCTGGTTCTGCTGGACGGCCAGCGCCCGGGCCCGGCAGGTACTCGTGGCGCCGTCGGGGCCTTCGACCTGAACGTGCTGCCGACTGCTGTGCTGCAGCGTGCCGAGATCGTGAAGGATGGTTCGTCTTCGATCTATGGTTCCGACGCCGTTGCCGGCGTAGTCAATCTGATCACCAAGAAGCACTTCGATCGCCCGGAACTCACCGTGACTGGCCGCGTGCCGACGGAAGGCGGTGGCGAAGTGTTCTCCGCCTCGCTGGCCAATGGTTGGAACTTCGAGAAGGGCAGCATCGTCGCAGCCGTCGAGTGGTACAAGCAGAATGAACTGACCCGCGGCGACCGCGACTACTTCAAGTGCGCTGAAGATCTGGTCTGGGACGCAGATGGCAACCGTATCGATCGTGTCGACCGCTCGATCATGGCCAACACCAATCTGGGTGGCTGCCAGAACATGCTGCACAACGTCGTGGACGTGACCAACAACCGTGTCACCACCCGCTACGTGCCCAGCCCGGACGGCTCCACGGTGGGCCCGTTCCCGGGCTACCGTCCGCGTGCCAACCAGACCTATGCCAACGGCAATCCGATTGCCACCTATGAAGAGCCCAACAACTTCCTGGGTTACGGCAAGTCCCACATCGTCAACAAACAGGAACGCAAGTCGGTCTACTTCGCGACCGACTTCGGCTTCGATTCGTTCAACTGGAAGACCCAGTTCCTGTACAACAACCGCACTACTGACAACTTCCAGTGGCGCCAGTTCTTCCCGACTGTCCGCCTGCCCGGCAGTGCCACCGCAACGGCACAACCGGTCATGCCGTTCAAGAGCATTTCCAACACGGAAGTTGACTACTTCTACTTCGCCAACAAACTCGATGGCCTGATCAAGGGCACCGACACCTGGGCCTGGGAAGTCAATGCCAACTACACCCGTTCCAACGGCAAGTACAGCACCCTTGGCATCCGCAACTCGATAAGCGGTGACCTCGGCCGCCCGGGTGCAGGTACCACCCCGGCAGCCAATTACTTCGACCCCGGCTACCTGAGCGGCGCCAAGGTCGATGAGCTGATCGGCATCCTCGGCGTTTGGGCCAACGGCAAGACCACTTACGATCAGACCACCGTCAACGCGGTGTTCAGTGGTGAACTGTTCGACCTGCCGGCGGGTGCGTTGGCTACTGCGGTGGGCTTCGAGTACCGCAACTACAAGATCGACGACAGGCCGGCGCCGGAGAACTACGATCTGTGGGGTTCGACCACAGCCGATCGCACGAAGGGCGATGACAAGGTCAAGGAAGCGTTTGTCGAGTTCGACATCCCGTTGCTGAAGGGCCTGCCCGGTGTTGAATCGCTGTCGGCCAATGCTTCTGGCCGCGTCTTCAAGTACGACTCGATCTCCGGCTCGGACAACGTGTGGAAACTCGGCCTGAACTGGCAGATCATTCCCTCGCTACGTCTGCGCGGCACCATCGGCACGTCCTACCGCGCACCGGGCCTGTACGAAATGTACCTGGGCAATCAGACCGGCTTCCTGGCGCAGACCCAGATCGATCCCTGCATCCGCTGGGGTGAAAGCAACAACACCCGCATCCAGGCCAACTGTGGCGCGGCAGGCATCCCGGCCGACTACACCGCCGCTGGCAACTCCAGCGCTACCGTGTATACCCGCGGCGGCAAGGACGGGAACCTGACTCCGGAAACCTCGCGCGCGCGCAGCGTCGGCCTTGTGTTCACGCCTTCGTTCGCCGACCTGAGCATCGCCATCGACTACTTCGACTACGAAGTGCGCGATCAGATCACCTCACTCGGTGCGTCCTCCATCCTGCAGGGCTGCTACGAATCGACCACCTATCCGAATCGTTACTGCGACCTGCTGCGCCGCAATCCGAGCACCAGCGCGAATGCGAACATGGTGACCGAGGTGTATGCCCAGTACCTGAACATCAACCGCCAGCGCACCCGCGGCTGGGACATGACACTGAACTGGGATCATGAGTTCAGCTTCGGCAAGTTCTCGCTGGACTCGCAGATCACCTACACGGTGGAAGACACCGCAGAACTGTTCGACAGCGCGGCTGCCAGTGGCCTGTCCTCGTCCGACCGCCTGGGTGACCTGGGCCGTCCGGACCTGGTTGGTAACCTCGGTTTGAGCCTGAAGCGTGGTGACTGGACCTACAACTGGTTGACGCAGTACATCGCCCAGACCAAGGATCCAGATCTGGACGAGAAGTTCACCTACCAGAACCGACCGAACTCCTACCGCGATACCACCCTGGAGAGCCGCTTCTACCACACCGCTTCGGTCAGCTACGACCAGGCCGACTGGCAGATCCTGGTGGGCGTGGCGAACGTGCTGAACACCAAGCCGCCGCTGATCTCCAGCAGCGTCTACTCGTCGCGCTACGGCAACACCTACCCGTTCGCCACCCAGTACGACTACTACGGCCGCACCCCGTTCGTGCGTCTGAAGTACAAGTTCTGATCCACGCCTGATCGCAGCACCCCGACAGACCCGGCTTTTGCCGGGTCTGTCTTTTCCGGGCCACGAAACGGCCCCCTTGCGCCCGGCCATGACCTTCGACACCCTTGCAGGGCAGGCCGGCGGCGTATTGTTCGGCCCACGGCCGTCCCCGCGGCCCTTCCCTGACTCACTCGGCCTGGAGGCCATCAAAGTGACCCGTACTCCCAAGATCGTGCTGCTGACCCTGGCCGTTTCGGCCGCGCTGGTCGGCTGCGGCAAGAACGAAACCCCGGCCAAGGACGCCACCGCCTCCACGCCGGCTGCCGCCGAAGCCACCCAGTACACCCTGGACGAGAGCAAGCTGCCGGCCTACAACGCCTTCCAGCCCAGCGATCTGGATACCAGCAAGGACGCCTGCGGCGCCTTCGGCGACTACGTCAACAGCAAGTGGCTGGCCGCCAATGAAATTCCGGGCGACCGCACCAGCTGGGGCGCGTTCACCATCCTCGACGAGCGTTCGGTGGCCGTGCAGCACCAGCTGGCTGAACAGGTCGCGCAGGTCAAGAACCCGAACCACATTGAGAAGATCGTCGGCGACCTGTGGGCCACCGGCATGGACGAAGCCAAGATCAACGCCCAGGGCATCGAGCCGCTGAAGGCCGACCTGACGGCGATCGACGGCCTGCAGGACAAGGCCGCCATCGCCGACTACCTGCGCAGCAGCGCCGCAAAGGGTGACAACGTCCTGTTCGGCTTCGGCGCCGAAGCCGACTTCAAGAACTCGGCCGTCAACCTGGCCTACGCCAGCCAGGGCGGCCTGGGCCTGCCGGACAGCACGTACTACACCGATGCCAAGAACGCCGACAAGCTGAAGGCCTACCAGGCGCACGTCGCCAAGGTGCTGGAGCTGTCCGGCGTCGCCGCTGCCGATGCTGCCAAGCAGGCCGAGGACGTGGTCAAGTTCGAGACCCGCCTGGCCAAGGCCTCCAAGTCGCGCGTCGAGCTGTCGCGCAACGTCGAGCTGTACTACAACCCGGTCACCCTGGCCGACGCCGACAAGCTGACCCCGAACTTCAGCTGGACCGAGTTCTTCAAGTCGCAGGGCGTGGCCGCACCGGAGAAGTTCTCGCTGGCCATGCCGGCCTTCCATGAGGAAGTGAGCAAGGCACTGGGCGACACCGATCCGTCGGTGTGGCGTGCCTACCTGCGCTTCCACACCGTGGACAGCGCCTCGCCGTACCTGGCCGACGCCTTCGTGCAGGAGAACTACGAGTTCTACGGCAAGACCCTCAACGGCCAGAAGGAACAGAAGCCGCGCTGGAAGCGCGTGCTGGGCACCATCGAGAACGATGCCGGTGAAGCCTTCGGCCAGCTGTACGTGAAGGTTGCCTTCTCGCCGGAAGCCAAGGCGAAGATGGAAGAGCTGGTGAAGAACCTGGCCGCCTCGCTGAAGGAACGCATCCAGGGCCTGAGCTGGATGAGCGATGAAACCAAGGCCAAGGCCATCGCCAAGTGGGAAACCTTCACCCCGAAGATCGGTTACCCGGACAAGTGGCGTGACTGGGCGGGCCTGCAGACCCAGCGCGACAGCTACCTGGGCAATGTGCGCGCGGCCAGCGAGTTCAACTACAAGTTCAACCTGTCCAAGATCGGCAAGCCGGTGGACAAGACCGAGTGGGGCATGACCCCGCAGACGGTCAACGCCTACTACAACCCGCTGCAGAACGAGATCGTGTTCCCGGCCGCCATCCTGCAGCCGCCGTTCTTCGACCCGAAGGCCGACGACGCGCTGAACTACGGCGGCATCGGTGCGGTGATCGGCCACGAAATGACCCACGGTTACGACGACCAGGGCGCACGTTTCGGGCCGACCGGCAACATGGAAGACTGGTGGACCGCCGCTGACAAGAAGAACTTCGAAGGCCTCACCGGCAAGCTGGTCAAGCAGTTCGACCAGTACAAGGTCGACGGCCAGGCCGTGAACGGCCACCTGACCCTGGGCGAGAACATCGCCGACCTGGGCGGCCTGGCTACCGCCTACGACGCGCTGCAGAAGGCCTCCGCCGGCAAGGAAGATGCAAAGGTCGATGGCTTCACCCGCGACCAGCGCTTCTTCTTCAACTGGGCCACCGTGTGGCGCACCAAGTACACCCCGGAAAACGCCAAGGTCCGCCTCGCGACCGACCCGCACGCGCCGGCGCAGTTCCGCGCCATGGGTGCGCCGTCGAACCTGCCGACCTTCGCCGCGGCATTCCAGTGCAAGGCCGGTTCGCCGATGGCCCGCACTGGCGAGCAGCAGGTGGTGATCTGGTAAGCCACGGCTGACGCCAAGGCAGACCTGCAGAGGCCCGGGAATTCCCGGGCCTTTGTTTTTCTGGGGTGTCTTTCATCCACGCATGGCGTGGATCTACTGATCCCGGCGCTCCCCGGTAGCTGCCGACCTTGGTCGGCGAATGCACCGCGACGCGTGCATGCCGCGTCGATGCCCGGCTTGCTATAGTGCGCGCGCCCTCAATCCATCACGGATTCGTTCCACATGCCCAACTTCCGTCCGCTTGCCATCGCCCTGGGCATCAGCCTGGCGACCCTGGTCCCGACCCACGACGCGTTCGCTGCGAAGAAAAAGGCTGCGCGTGCCCCGGCTGTCAGTGCCCAGTGCAGCGACTTCTATGACGCCACCAATGCAGGCTGGCTGAAGGCCAACCCGGTGCCGCAGACCGGCGCCACCACCGCGCTGGGCCAGCTGGTCGACCGCAGCCGCCAGCAGCAGCGTGAACTGCTCGACGCCGCGATGAAAGCGCCGCAGGGCAACGTGCAGAAACTGCTGGGTGACTTCTGGGCCAGCGGCCTGGACGAAGCTGCCGTGGAAGCAGACGGCTCCAACCCGATCGCCCCGCTGCTGACCCGCATCAATGCCATCAAGAAGGCCAAGGATGTGCCGGCGTCGATCGCCGCACTGCACCAGGTCGGCATCCCGGTGGCATTCAACTTCGGCCCGGACGTCGATCTGAAGGCGCTGGACCGTCACATCGGCTACTTCATGCAGGGCGGCATGGGCCTGCCGGACCCGGCGTTCTATACCCGCACCGACGCCGACACCGTGGCGTTGATGGGCCGCTACCGCAACTACGTCAAGCAGATCCTGGCGCTGACCGGCACCCCGGCGGCCAAGCTGGATGCCGAGTCGCAGGCGGTGATCGCGCTGGAAACCGAGCTGGCACGCAATGCGCAGTCGCTGGCCGGCATCAACAACCCGTTCAACAACTACGCGCCGATCTCCACCAAGGAGCTCAACAGCCGTTACCGCAACCTGCAGCTGGATGCCTTCCTGAAGGCACAGGGCGTGGACGACGACCTGGTCTCGCTGGCCGACCCGGGCCTGTTCAAGCAGCTCGACGGCATGGTCACCAAGCTCAAGCCGGACCAGTGGAAGGCCTACCTGCGCTGGCGCGTGGGCGATTCGATGGCGCCGTACCTGTCCAAGGCCTACCGCGACGCCGAGTTCGAATTCCGCGGTCGTGTGCTGCGTGGCGAAACCCTGCCGCCGCAGCGCTGGGAAGACGTGCTGGACGCGATCAACGTGGCCGCCGGCCCGATGGTCGGCCGCGAATACGCCTCCCGTTACCTGTCGGCCGAAGATCGTCGCCAGGCGGCGTGGATCGTCGACAAGGTGCGCGAAGTGCAGATCGAGGCGGTGAAGAACAGCAGCTGGATGAGCGCGGAGGCCAAGACCGAAGCGCAGGCCAAGCTGGCCGCGCTGAAGATCGAAATCGGCACCCCGCTGCGTGACCTCGACTACAGCGTGCAGCCGATGGGCCGTGGCTCGTTCGGCGGCAACATGCTGATCGCTTCGACCTGGCGCCATCGCGAGGAAATGAAGCGCATCGGCAAGGGCAACGCCGACCGTCGCTGGGACGTGCTGCCGCAGCAGCCGTCGCTGGCCTACGACCTGGCGCAGAACCGCCTGATCGTCACCGCCGCGATCCTGCAGGGACCAGTGTTCAACGCCAAGGCCGATGCTGCCGACAAGTTCGGCAGCTTCGGTGGCCTGGTCGGCCATGAGCTGACCCGCGCGATCGATGCCAAGGGCGCGCTGGTCGACGCCAAGGGCGAGCTGCGCAGCTGGTGGACCCCGGCCGACAAGACCGCCTGGACCCTGCTCGGCAGCCGCGTGGCCGCGCAGTACAGCGCCTACGACTTCCCGGGCGTGAAGGGTGCCAAGGTCAACGGCACGCTCACCCAGGAAGAGAACCTGGCCGACATCGCCGGCCTGGAACTGGCCTGGGCGGCGTATGTCGCGCAGGAGCCGAAGGCCAAGCAGGCGCAGCAGCAGGGCTTCTTCCGCGCGTGGTCGGCGTTGTGGGCGCAGCAGCTGTCGCCGAACGAGGCCGTGCGTCGCCTGACCGCCGACATCCGTGCACCGGGCCTGTGGCGCAGCAACGGCACGCTGGCCAACCTGCCGGCATTCGGTGCCACCTTCAGCTGCAAGGCCGGCCAGCCGATGCAGCGCAGCGAAGCCGAGCAGATCAAGGTCTGGCGCTGAGCTGCCTGCTGCACTGGCAATGCAGAGGGCGCCTTCGGGCGCCCTTCTTTTTTGCGGGTGCAGCACGATCCCGGGTTAACACCGGGCATGCTATCGCTGCGGCTTCGTCCAACGTGGAGCCCCGACATGGCACACAAGAACACGATCTGCATCTGGTACGACAATGGCGCGCTCGAGGCCGCCACCTTCTATGCCAGCCTCCTGCCCGACAGCGCGGTGACTGCCGTGCATCACGCCCCCGGCGACTATCCAGACGGCAAGGAGGGCAACGTCCTGACCGTCGAATTCACTGTCTGCGGCGTTCCCTGCGTCGGCCTCAACGGCGGCACCGCGTTCAAGCACAGCGAAGCCTTCTCCTTCCAGATCCAGACCGAGGACCAGGCCGAGACCGACCGCCTGTGGAATGCGATCGTGGGCAATGGCGGCCAGGAGAGCCAATGCGGCTGGTGCAAGGACCGCTGGGGCATTTCCTGGCAGATCAGCCCGCGCATGTTGATCGAAGCGGTGACCAGCAAGGACAAGGCACTGGCCAAGCGTGCCTTCAACGCGATGATGCCAATGAAGAAGATCGACATCGCCACCATCGAAGCGGCGATCAAAAAAGGGGACGGAGGGGATTAAGTCGTTTTTCCCCATTGCCGATGACCCCATGCGAATTGCGACTTAATCCCCTCCGTCCCCTTTTCCCGAGGTGCTGATGTCCTGGGATGCAATCATCATCGGCGGTGGCCACAACGGGTTGGTCTGTGCAGCCTATCTGGCACGCGCCGGCAAGCAGGTGCTGGTGCTCGAACGGCGTGGTGTGCTCGGCGGCGCCGCGATCACCGAGGAGTTCCATCCCGGCTTCCGCAACTCGGTGGCGTCGTACACGGTCTCGCTGCTGCAGCCGAAGGTGATCGACGACCTGCAGTTGCAGGCGCATGGGCTGCGCATTGTCGCGCGCCCGGTCAACAACTTCCTGCCATTGCCGGACGGCCGCTACCTGTTGTCGGCGCCCGGCCGCACCCAGGCCGAGGTGGCGAAGTTTTCCGAGCGGGATGCACAGCACCTACCCGCATACGAAGCACGCCTGGAGATCTTCGCCGATGTGCTGCGCGCGTGGGCCCTGCGTGCACCGCCGGACGTCGGCGTTGCAGGCGGCTGGCGTGCCCTGCCCGCGCTTTGGCAGATGGGCCGTCTCGGCCGCGAACTGGCAGCGCTGGATGCTTCGCTGCGGCAGGAACTGCTGGACCTGTTCACGCTCTCAGCGGCTGAATACCTGGACCACTGGTTCGAGAGCGAGCCGATCAAGGCGCTGTTCGGCTTCGATGGCATCGTCGGCAACTATGCCAGTCCATATACACCGGGAAGTGCCTACGTGTTGCTGCATCACGTGTTCGGCCAGTGCAATGGCGTGAAAGGTGCCTGGGGCCATGCGATCGGTGGCATGGGCGCGATCAGCCAGGCCATCGCCGCCGCTGCACGCGAGGCCGGCGCGGAACTGCGCGTGGATGCCGGCGTGCAACGGCTGCTCATCGAGGCCGGCCGGGCAGTCGGCGTAGTGTTGACCAACGGCGAAACCCTGCACGCACGCGCGGTGATCGCCAACGTCAACCCCAAGCTGCTGTACGAGCAGTTGCTGGAACCGGCGCAGGTACCGGCGGCGACGCGTGAGCGGATGGCACACTGGCGCTGCGGTTCCGGCACGTTCCGGATGAATCTCGCGCTGTCGCGGCTGCCGGACTTCCGCGCCCTGCCCGGCCCCGGCGATCACCTCAGCGCCGGCATCATCCTGGCGCCCAGCCTGGACTACATGGATCGCGCGTGGCTGGAGGCGCGGCGCGACGGCTGGTCGCGCGAACCGATCGTGGAGATGCTGATTTCCAGCACACTGGATGACTCGCTGGCGCCAGCGGGGCAGCACGTCGCCAGCCTGTTCTGCCAGCACGTGGCGCCGGTGCTGCCCGACGGACGTCACTGGGATGATCATCGTGAAGCAGTGGCCGATCTGATGATCGCCACCGTTGAACGGTATGCGCCGGGTTTCGCTGACAGCGTGCTGGGCCGCCAGGTCCTGTCACCGCTGGACCTGGAACGCACCTTCGGCCTCGTCGGCGGCGACATCTTCCACGGTGCGCTCAGTGCCAACCAGTTGTTCTCGGCGCGGCCGATGGTTGGCCAGGCCGGCTATCGCGGTGCCCTGCCCGGGTTGTATCTATGCGGGTCGGGTACCCATCCCGGTGGCGGCGTGACAGGGGCGCCTGGGCACAATGCCGCGCAGGTGGTGTTGCAGGATCTGTAGAGCCACGCCATGCGTGGATGCGCACGTACCCGCCGCATGCATGACCTGCCATTGGTGGGTGCCAACCTTGGTTGGCACGAAACGACAGGGATGATTGCCAACCAAGGTTGGCACCTACCCGCGTGGGAGAAGCTGTGCCGACCAACGGTCGGCACCTACAGCGTCAAATGATCCTTCGGATCATTTGACGCTGCGCAGATGGTTCGGGCGCTTCGGCGGGCCGGGCGGGCGACGCTTGTTGAATGGCGGCTGCCCGCGCCAGTAGCGGATCAGCAGCCAACCGAACAGCATGCCGCCCAGATGCGCGAAGTGGGCCACGCCCGGCTGCCAGCCGGTCATGCCCAGCACCAGCTCACCCACACCGAACAGGATCACGAAGGTCCGTGCCTTCATCGGGATCGGCGGGAACAGCAGCATCACCCGCTGGTTCGGGAACAGCATGCCGTAGGCCAGCAGCAGGCCGAACACGCCGCCGGAGGCGCCCAGTACCGTGGCCGGATTCTCCAGCAGGGTACCGACCAGCAGCTGGCAGACACCGGCGCCAGCCACGCACACCAGGTAGTACAGCAGGAAGCGCTTCTCGCCCCAGGTCTGCTCCAGCGGCGCGCCGAACATGAAGACCGCCAGCATGTTGAAGAACAGATGGCCGAAGCTGCCATGCAGGAAGCCATAGGTCAGCAGCTGCCACGGCTGGAAGTTGCCGCCCGGCGAGAACGCATCGAAGCCCTGCTGCAGCGGTTGCAGCATGAACGGCTCGAAGGTCTGCATGCCGAGCAGGAACGGCTGCTGCAGCAGGAACAGGATCGCGTTGGCGATCAGCAGGGCCTTGGTGACGGTAGGCAGTCGCGGGAACATGGGAGCACCGGCATGGAACGGCCTCCATCATAGCCGCAGCACCGTGTGTTGTTGGCGACCGGCAGGCGCAGCCTGTTCAGTCGCCAGCGGTGCTCAGCCCGGGCCCCACACGGCGGCATCCAGCGCCGCGGCCGGATCGGTGGCCGGCATCCGCACCCGGCCGTTCTCCACCACCACACCTTCGGCACGCAGCCGTTGTGACTGCTCGCGCCAACCAGCCGACCCTTCTTCCATGGCAATGCGCCCGTCCGAACGCAGCACGCGATGCCAGGGCAGGTCGGGATCGTCGTTCTGGCCGAGGATGCGCGCGGTCAAGCGCGCACGCCCCGGCAGGCCGGCACGCATCGCCACCTGGCCATAGCCCATCACCTGCCCCGCCGGGATGGCGCGGATCACCGCCAGGATGCGCGCACGCGCCTGCTCCGGCGTCAGCGCCGCAGGCGGGTCACCAGCAGTACGCCGATCAGCACCAGCACGGTGCCGGCGATCTGCGCCAGCCCCATCGGTTCGTCGAGCAGCCATAGGCTCATCACGATGGTGGAAACAGGGCCCAGCATACCGACCTGCGCGGCCAGCGACGAACCCACGCGCTGCACCGCCAGCATGATCGCCAGCACCGGCAGTACCGTGCACACGGTGGCATTGACCAGCGACAACCATTGCACCGGCGCCGGTGCCTGCCACAGCAACGGCAGCGGATGGGTCACCGCGAAATGCAGCAGCACCAGCACGCTGGCCACGCAGCTGGCGTAGGCGGTGAGCCGCACCGCACCGATGCGCGCGACCACCTGGCCACTGCCGAACAGGTACAGCGCATAGCTGAGCGCACTGCCCAGCACCAGCAGGCTGCCGACGATGATCTGCCCGCCCTCGCGCTGCAGATCGTGGCCGAAGGCGAGCAGCACGCCCAGATAGCTCAGCACCAGCGCACCGATCTGCCAGCGGCCCGGCCGCTGCCGTGCCAGCAGCACGTTGATCAGCAGCACCAGGGTCGGGTTCAAGTAAAGAATCAGCCGCTCCAGGGTCACGCTGATGTACTGCAGGCCCTGGAAATCGAGCAGGCTGGACAGGTAGTAGCCGGTGAAGCCCAGCCACAGCACGCGGGCGCGGTCGGCCCAGGACAGCGGCTCTGCCCGGCGCGCAGCCCACAGTGCCATCAGCACGAACAGCGGCAGCGCCATCAGCATGCGCAGGGCGAGCAGCGTGGTGGCATCGACGCCATGACGCAGGCCGAGCTTGACGATGATGGCCTTGCCGGAGGCGGCGATGGCGCCGATCGCGGCCAGGCCGATACCCCCCAGCGCGATGCGCGGGGAAGCGGTGGCGATACGGGAAGCGGGGCTGGACATCAGGACGACGGCGGGCCGCATAGGGCGGCCCGGAAACGCATGGGGGCGCCCAGTATCGCATGGGGGCGCCAGGTGCCCTGTAGAGCCGAGCCTGCGCTCGGCTGCACCATGTCTGCACGGAATGCAACCGAGCATAGGCTCGGCTCTACAACCGCCCAGGTCAGCGCATCAGTACCACTTCCTCGGCCGAGGTCGGGTGGATCGCCACGGTATCGTCAAATTGGGCCTTGGTCGCGCCCATCTTCACCGCCACCGCGAATCCCTGCAGGATCTCGTCGGCCGCTTCACCCAGCAGATGGATGCCCACCACCCGCTCTTCCGGACCAGCACAGACCATCTTGAACAGGCTGCGCTGGGTGCCGTTGGCCAGCGCCTGCAGCATCGGGCGGAAACGGCTGTGATACACACTCACCTGATCGAAACGGGCGCGCGCCTCTTCTTCGCTCATGCCCACCGCGCCCAGCGGCGGATGCGAGAACACCACGCTGGCCACGTTCTCATAATCCATCTTCGACTGCGGCCGGCCACCGAACAGGCGGTCCATCAGCCGCCGCGACGCGGCCACCGCCACCGGGGTCAGGCCAACCTTGCCGGCGATGTCACCCACCGCATGCACGTTCGGCACGCTGGTGGTCTGCCATTCGTCCACCTCCACCTGCTGGTGCTCACCGATGCCGATGCCGAGCGCTTCCAGGCCGAGGTCACGGCTGTTGCCGCGCCGGCCGGTGGCAAAGAACACCGCGTCGAACACGCTGTCGAGCGGGCCATCATGGCCGAATGCACGCACACGCTCGCCATCGCGCTGCAGTCCGCGCAGGCGATAGCCGAAATGGATGCGCACGCCCTGTTGCTTGAGGTTTTCGGCCAACTGATCAGTCAGCTCGTAGTCGAAGCGCTCCAACAGGCGCTTGCCGCGCACCAGCAGGCTGACCTTGCTGCCCAGTGCCTGCAGCAGGCCGGCCAGCTCCACCGCGATGTAGCCGCCACCGATGATCGCCACCTCGGCAGGTGCCGCGCGCAGATCGAAGAAATCATCGGAGACCAGGCCCAGTTCCGCGCCGGGAATGTCGGGCCGCAGCGGGTGCGCGCCGGTGGCGATCAGGATGTGCTCGGCGCTATAGCGCACGCCATCGCTGCAGGCCACGGTGTGCGGATCGAGCAGATGGCCGCGTGCCGGGATGCGCACCACGCCGGTTTCATCCAGGCGCTTGTGGTAGCTGGTGTGGATGTTGCTGATATAGGCCTGGCGGTGGATCACCAGTTCCTTCCACGACAGCGCCGGGCGCGCCTCGACATTGAAGCCCATCGCACTGGCCAGACCGATGCGCTCGTGCAGGTCTGCCGCCAGCCACATGGCTTTCTTCGGCACGCAGCCGACATTGACGCAGGTCCCGCCCAGTTCGCCAGGCTCCAGCATCGCCACGCGCTTGCCGTGCTGCGCGGCGCGGATCGCACCGGCCAGGCCAGCGGAGCCGCCGCCAAGGACGATCAGGTCGTAATCATAGGGTGCAGTGCTCATCGGAATCGCTCGGGTCGGTAAGGGGCAGGATCGATCGCCGGCGTGCGGCCGCAGACGAGATCGGCGATCAGCTGGCCGGTGCCGGCACTCATGCTGATGCCGAGCATGCCATGCCCCGCTGCAAGCCAGACGTGAGGATGTGCGGGCGCGCGGCCGATCAACGGCACATCGTCCACGCTCATGGGACGCCAACCGCACCACTTCTCCTGCAGCTGCGCACCACGCGGCGCGCGCAGGTAGTGGTCGGCAGCGTGCTGCAGGGCCTGCAGGCGGGTCGTGCGCAGCTGCGGGTCGGCACCGGCGAATTCCATGGTGCCGCCCAGTCGCAGCGCCTCGCGCCAGGCAATCACGAACACGGAATGGTCCTTCAGGACCACCGGGCGCTTCGGCACCTGAGACGGTCGCGACCAGGTCAGTGAATAGCCCTTGCCGGGCTGGATCGGCACGCGCAGGTCCAGTTGCCGCGCCCAGCGCGGCGACCACGGCCCGGTCGCCAGCACCAGTTCGCGTGCGTGCAGCGTGCGTTCACCGACGTGCACGCGCACACCCTGCGCGTCGGCGCTGAAATCCTGCACGTCCGAGTGCTCTTCGATCACCACGCCCTGTGCGCGCAGCACGCGCGCCAGCTCGGCGGTGTAGCGGTCCGGACGCAACTGCGCATCGCCGGGGAAGTGGATCGCACCGGCAAGGCGATCATGGAACGCTGGATTGTCGCGCGCGTAGTCGGCGCCATCGATGCGCACCGTGGCGATGCCCTGCGCGTTCAGCGCCTCACACTCGGCTGCATGGTGATCGAAATTGCGGGCGTCACCGAACACATAGTCCAGACCGCGCGTCTCGAATTCGCAGTCCAGCGCATGCGTCCGCACCCACTGCGCCAGGCGCAGCCGTGAATCATTCAACAGTGCGCCGCGTGCCCGCGTGGAGTGCAGCCAGTCACGCGCGTTGCAGCGCGCCCCGAACTGCAGTAGCCAGCGCCACAATGCAGGGTCCAGGCGTGTACGGACGTACAGCGGCGCACGCGGATCGAGCATCCAGCGCAGCGCCCGCAACGGCACACCAGGCGCTGCCAGCGGTGGCGCGTGGCTGGGGGTGATGGTGCCGCAGTTGCCATGCGAGGTCGCGCCGCCGATGCGCCCACGGTCGATCACCCGCACCTGCCGCCCCTGTGCGCGCAGCGCAAGCGCGGCGGCCAGCCCAATGGCACCGGCGCCGACCACGATCACATCCTCGCGCGCGCCCTGCATCGATCAGCCCTGCCCGGCCTCGCGCCGCATCGGCGGCCACTGCCGGTAGGTCATGGCGCGCCACAACCATTCCATGGGCCCGAAACGGAAGTGGCGCAACCAGGCGTGCGAAAGGGCCACCTGCACGGCAAACAACAACAGTGCGAACAGCAGCTGCACGCTGCGTGGCATCATTTCGAACGCGCCCAGGCCGTAGTGGTAGAACAACCAGGTGCACAGCAGCGACTGGCCCAGGTAGTGGGTCAACGCCATGCGCCCGACCGGTGCCAGCCAGGCCAACCGCGCACGCCAATGCACGATCCACGCCAGGTAGCCCAGGCACATCGGCAGGCCACCGATCGTCACCAGTGCCATTGCGGCGGTCACCGGCAGATTGTAGGCACCCGGTGCCAGGTAGGGTTTCCAGGCAACACCGATCAACGTGACCAGCAGGCCCAACGGCAACGCAATCCAGCGCAGCGTCGCGTACAGGCGCGGGAAGCGCTCCGGTGCCGCCAGCGCGCCACTGCCGGCAAACCAGCTGCCGATCAGGAACATGCCCAGCACCTCCGGGCCGGTGATCAGCAGCGCGCCCATCGACGTGCCGAACTCGCTCAGCCGCTGCGCATTGGCCTGCATCCAGCTGCCGTGCCCGTACACCAGGCGCTGCAGATCGATGCTCTGCTGCGCGTCGGCGAGCATCTTCTGCAGGTCTTCCGCCGAAGCCATCGACACCATCGCGCCGACCAGCAGCATCATGGCCACGCCGCCCAGATAGACGATCACGCCCATCCATGGCAACCAGCCGCGTGGTGCCTCGCGGCAGGCCAGCAACGGAAGCGAGATCAGCGCATACATCACCAGGATGTCACCGGACCAGACCAGCAGCGCGTGGCACAGGCCGATCAGCAACAGACCAGCGCTGCGGCGCAGGTAGAACGGGGTGAAGTCGCGCCCGGCGGCCTCGGCGCGCTGCGCCATCACCGCGAAGCCGGCGCCGAACAGCAATGAGAACAGGGTGAAGAACTTGCCCTGCACGAACACGTAAACGAACGCATCAGCCCAGTAGTCGATGCCCTGCCAGTGCGTGTCGATGCCGGTGAAGGCCAGATCCAGCGGTCCGCTGAAGGCCTCGATGTTCATCAGCAGGATGCCCAGCAACGCCGCACCGCGCAGCACGTCCAGTATGGCGATGCGTTCGCCGGAAGCCATCGGCTGCAGGGAAGGAGAAGCGGCGTTCACGGGGCATCCGTCAGGCAGGTCCGCCATTATGCCGCTGGCCCGCATGCCATGGATGGCCGCGTCGTGTTCCAGAAACGCAACGGCCCGCCGAAGCGGGCCGTTGCTGCCATCACGATCGCGCTGCGATCAGTGGTGGTGGCCGCCGTCGCCGTGGACGTGGCCGTGGTCGATCTCTTCCTTGCCGGCTTCGCGCACGTCAACGATTTCGACGTCGAAATGCAGGTCCTTGCCAGCCATCGGGTGGTTCAGGTCGACGTCGACGACGCTCATGCCGACCTTCTGCACGGTCACCGCACGCGGGCCGAAGTTGGTCTGCAGCACGACCTGCTGGCCCGGGGCCAGCTTGGTGTTGCCGAAGTGCTTCTTCGGCACGCGCTGGGACAGGCCCTCGCGGCGCTCGCCGTAGGCATCGGCAGCAGTGACGTCGACGCTGAAGGTCGCGCCGGCTTCCTTGTCCATCATGGCGTTTTCCAGGCCCGGGATGATGTTGCCGTGGCCGATCAGGATCGCCAGCGGCTCGCCGCGGTCCTTGGACGATTCGATCGGCTCCTGGCCGGCTTCGGAAACGGTGTAGTGGAAGCGGACAACGCGGTCTTTTTCGATCTTCATGCGCAACTCTGTCTGGATCTGCCGAAGGCAGGCGGGTTGGGGCGGGTTGTCGCCCGGCGGGGACGCCGCCATCATGACGGCCAATCCTAAGGTGGCGCATTATCCGGAGATCATGCACATCACGCCAGTTTCGTCCGGCCTGCGCCGGCTCCTCGCCCCGGCCCTGCTGCTGGCCCTGCCCGTGCTGATGACCGCCTGCGGCGGCGGCAAGGCCACCCGCCCCGCGCCCCCCCCGCCGACGGCGAACTGGCCCAAGACCGTGCCGGACAACCCCGAGGCGGCCAACTCGGTACTGATGCGGGCCATCAGCCTGGTCGGCACGCCCTACCGCTACGGCGGCAACACCCCGGATTCCGGCTTCGACTGCAGCGGCCTGGTGGCCTATGTCTATCGCGAGATGCTGGACCTGAAACTGCCCCGCACCTCGCGCGACCTGGCGGCGGTACAGGGCCCGAAGATCGACCCGCAGCGCCTGGCCACCGGCGACCTGGTGTTCTTCGGCAGCCGCGGCAGCGTCACCCATGTCGGTATTTATGTGGGTGAAGGGCGCTTCGTGCACGCGCCGAGCACCGGCGGCACGGTACGCCTCGACTCGCTCAGCGGTCCCTACTGGAAAGACCACTACACAGGGGCGAAACGCGTCCTTCGCTAAAATGAACAGGCGATATGTTCAAAACTGTGACGGATATCACCATGCAACTAACGAATTACTAACGGAATTTTTAACTTATCCGCGCTTTTACAGGGCATGATGCCCCATCGTTTTTTTCCTGTGACCGACGCGTGACGACTGACGACCTGAAAAGCGAAGGCCAGACTTCCGTATCTTCACGTAGTGCCCGCCCCCTGTTGCTTGGCCTGGCACTCTGTCTGACCAGCCTTCCGGCCTGGTCGCAGACCGCTCCGAACCGTTCCTCCGATGTGACCCCGGCCCCGGTGGCCGAGAGCACCGCCCGACCGGCCGCCAAGGCCGAGGCTGCCGCTCCGCAGCGCAGCCGCGTCGACGCCGCCGCCAGCGCCACGCTGGCCGCCCTGCTGCCGCACCTGGCCGCCAACGACACCATTCCGCTGATGGACCGCTCGGCCGTGGTGGCCGGTGACCTCAGCCGCCTGCTCGCCAACTACGACACCAGCAGCGCCGCCAATGGCAGCGTTGTCGGCACCGCCGCCGATAACGGCAAGGTGCAGTCGCTGCTGCGCCGCGCGATGACCCTGCTGGGCACCCCGTACCGTTGGGGTGGCAGCAACCCGGACAGCGGCTTCGATTGCAGCGGCCTGGTCGGCTATGTGTTCCGTTCGGCGCTGGGCATCGAGCTGCCGCGCGTCTCGCGCGAAATGGCCCACGACGACAACGCCGAGCTGATCAACGACCGTACCGCGCTGGCGGCGGGTGACCTGGTCTTCTTCGGCCGCAAGGGCCGCGTCGACCACGTCGGCATCTATGTCGGCGATGGCCGCTTCCTGCACGCGCCCAGCTCGGGCAAGGACGTCCGCGTGGACACCCTGCTCAGCGGCTACTGGGGCAACAAGTTCATGCAGGCCCGCCGGGTCGACCTCTGACACACCCGCTGGCGCCTCCGCGCCGCCTGATGCGAGAAGCCGCTGCCCTGCAGCGGCTTTTTTGTTTGCGCCCCCGGTAGGGGCCGACCTTGGTCGGCACAGCGCCGCCTGCCCTGGTGGGTGCCGACCGTTGGTCGGCACTGCCTCCATCCACGCATGGCATGGATCTACCAGGGGCCCACCTTGGCCGGCACCGCGTCGGCCATCTCCCAAACAAAAGGCCCGCCGGTCTGGGCGGGCCTTTCATCTCCACGCAACCTCAGGCGCGTGGCGGCGTCGGGTCCGGATCGTCCACCCCGACATTGCTGGACGGATTGTCATACACCGCCTGATCGAGCAGCCCGGTCTCCTTGGCCACGATCACGGGCACCAGCATCTGGCCCGTCACATTCGTCATCGTGCGCATCATGTCCAGGATGCGGTCGATGGCATACAGGTAGCCGATGGTCTCCAGCGGCAGGTTGGCCGCGCTCAGCACCACCGTGGCCATGATCACCGCAGTACCCGGCACGCCGGCGGTACCGAAGCTGCCCAGCACCGAGGCGATCAGCACCACCACGTACTGTTCCGGGGTCAGCGGCACACCGCTGTACTGCGAAATGAACACCGCGCACAGCGCAGGGTAGATCGCGCCGCAGCCATCCATCTTGATGCTGGCGCCCAGCGGCACCGCGAACGAACCGTAGTCCTTGTTCACACCCAGGTTGTGGGTGATCGAACGCAGCGCCACCGGCATCGCGGCGAAGCTGGACGAGCTGACAAACGCCACCTGCATGCCCGGCGCGGCGCCACGGAAGAACTTCAGTGGGTTCAGGCCGTGCGCCAGCAGCAGCGCGCTGTAGACCACCACGATGTGCAGGGCGCAGGCCACGTACAGCGCCAGCACGAAATGACCCAGCGGCAGCAGCTTCTCGAAGCCGTAGCTGCCGACCAGGCCAGCGATCAGGCCGAAGGTGCCGATCGGGGTGACTTCCAGCACGAAGCGGGTCACCTGGATCATGATGTCGCTCATCTGGCCGACCAGCTTGCGCGCCTCGGTCACCTTCTCGCCCAGCTTGACGATGGCGAAACCGACCAGACCAGCAAAGAAGATCACCGGCAGGATCGAGCCACGGCCCGCGGCCAGCACGGTTTCACCGGCGGCATTGACCTTGGTGCCGATACCGGACAGCGCATAGAAGACATTGGCCGGCACCACGTCCAGCAGCACCTGCACCACGCTGGGCACTTCGCGCGGCACGTAGTTGCTGGCCATCGACAACTGCAGGCCACCGGCGCCGGGCTGCAGCACCGTGCCTACGGCCAGGCCCACGCACACCGCCAGCGCGGCGGTGATCACGAACCACAGGAAGGTGCGGCCACTGAGCGCGGCGACCGACTTCTGCCCGTGCAGCGACGAGATCGCGTTGATGACCGCGAAGAACACCAGCGGCACGGCGATCATCTTGATCAGGGTGACGTACAGCTCGCCGAGCGGGCCGAACCACGTTTCCGCGGCCGGGCCGAGCGCCCAGCCGGCCAGCGCGCCGAGCACGAAGCCACCGACCACGCGCTGCCAGAATGGAATCCGCAGCCAGGCAGAGACCAGCTTCATAGGCAATCCAGAGGGGAAGGAAGGGATATTGGCACGATAGCCCAAGGCGGCCCGCAGAACGACCGCCCGGCCGGCAAATCAGTGTGTCATCGGCGTGCCTTGCGAGGGCGGGCATAATGAACGTCCCGTTACAGTTTGTGAGATCCCAGCGTCCATGCGCCGTTCCGTCTCCCTGTTGGCCGCCTGCGCCACCACCCTGCTGCTGGGCGCCTGCGCCAGCACCGCCCCCGCGTCCGCTCCGGCCGGCCTGAAGGTCGCCGTCGACCCCGTCGCCCACCCGGCCGGTGAGACACCGCAGTGGTGGTACCGCAGTGGCGCCGCCCAGGCCGCCGCCAACGGCGCGATGTCTGGCAAGGCCAAGAACGTCATCCTGTTCCTCGGTGACGGCATGAGCCTGACCACGGTGGCCGCCTCGCGCATCTACGAGGGCCAGCAGAAGGGCGGCTCCGGTGAAGAGAACCTGCTGTCCTGGGAACGCTTCCCGGCCACGGCGTTCAGCAAGACCTACAACACCGATTCGCAGACCCCGGATTCGGCCGGCACCATGACCGCCATCACCACCGGCGTGAAGACCCACATGGGCGCGATCGGCGTCAGTGCCGGCAGCCGCACCGATTGTGCCGACAGCCTGTCCAAGGGCCTGCTGACCTGGCTGCAGCTGGCCGACAGCGCCGGCCTGGCTACCGGCGTGGTATCCACCGCGCGCCTGACCCATGCCACCCCGGCCGCCACCTACGCGCACTCGCCCGAGCGCAACTGGGAGAACGACACCGACCTGACCGACGCGGCCAAGGCCGCCGGCTGCAAGGACATCGCCCAGCAGCTGCTGTCGACCTCGCGCTATGGTCGCGGCCCGCTGGTCGCCCTCGGCGGTGGCCGCGGAGAATTCACCACCGTGGAAGAGCGCGATCCGGAGTACGACGACAAGGTCGGCCAGCGCCTGGATGGCCGCAGCCTGGTGCAGGAATGGCAGCGGGCCCATCCGCAGGGCGCCTACGTCTGGAACAGCAAGCAGCTGGCCGCCGCCGCCAATGCGCCGGCCATCCTTGGCCTGTTCGAGCCGGACCACATGCGCTACGAGTACGAGCGACCGCAGGATCCGGGCGGTGAGCCGAGCCTGGCCGAACTGACGGCTGCGGCGATCAGGAATCTGTCGAAGCACCAGGAAGGCTACGTGCTGATGATCGAAGGCGCGCGCATCGACCACGCCAACCACAGCGGCAACGCCTACCGTGCACTGACCGAGACCGTGGCCCTGTCCGATGCAGTGCGCGTGGCCAACGAACTGACCTCGGCCGACGACACCCTGATCATCGTCACCGCCGACCACTCGCACACGCTGAACTTCGTCGGCTACCCGGCACGCGGCAACCCGATCCTGGGCAAGGTGAAGGACAAGGGTGGCGAAGATGGCGCCGGCAAGCTGGATTACGCGCTGGACGGCACCGGCCAGCCGTACACCACGTTGAGCTACGCCAATGGCCCGGGCCATACCGGCAGCAGCAACCAGCAGCCGGCCGGCCCGAAGCGCTACCCGCACAACCCGAGCAGCTTCGAACCGGCCAACGGCCGCCCGAACCTGCGCGAGGTCGACACCGAGCATCCGGACTACATGCAGGAAGCACTGGTGCCGATGAAGTCCGAGTCGCACGGCGGTGAAGACGTCGGCATCTGGGCACGCGGCCCGGGCAGCAAGGCGATCCGCGGCACGCTGGAACAGAACGCGATCTACCACATGATCGTGCAGGCCACCCCGGCCCTGCGCGAGCGCCTGTGCCAGGCCGGCACCTGCGACGACAAGGGCGTGCCGGTGCAGCTGCCGGCGCCGACGGCCTTCGAACGCAAGGCCGAGGCCAAGTGATCGCACGGCAGGCCCGCCCTGCGCCTGCCAGCGGCCGCTTCGCGCGGTCGCTGGCCCTGCTCGGCGTGCTGGCCAGTGCCAACGCGCTGGCGCAGGCACCGGCGTGCAAGCTGCTGACCGACGAACACGGGTTGTGGCCGCTGCCCAACTGCGAAGTGGTCGACCACCGGCCGAAGATCCAGCCGGACACCCTGAAAGACCTGAACTTTGATGACCACGGCTTGGCCGTGGTGTATGCCGACCAGGGTTTCCACTACGTCGACCGCATGGGCCGCAGCCTGCCCGTGCTGACCTGGGACAACGGCCCGGAGATACCGGAAGAAGGCCTGCTGCGCGGCCGCGTCGGTAATCGCATCGGCTATTTCGACCTGAAGTTCCGCCAGGTGGTGCCAGGCACCTTCGATTTCGCCTGGCCGTTCCGCGACGGCGTGGCCGAGGTCTGCAACGGCTGCCGTCGCGGCACGCCGGATGCCGATGGCCACACGCCGATGGAAGGCGGAGAGTGGTTCCGGATCGACCGCTCGGGTCGTCGGGTGAAGTAGGTTTTCGGCAGGGCTGCGCCCTGCACCTGCAGACCCAACGGCAACGGCGGAAGCAACAGCAACAGCGTGCATTCCGTGGGATGGCGGGGCACTGTGGGTTTGCGGGGACGGCGCAAGTACGTCCATGTAGCCTTGGTCGCCGCATCCATGCGGCTCACACCCCGCAAACCCACAGTGCCCCGCCTTCGACAGTTTTCCGGCGCCCAGTAGATCCACGCCACGCGTGGATGAAATCTGGCAGATATCGAGTTGAATCCGGGGTCAGATCCGTTTTCCTTCGGAAAACGGATCTGACCCCAAGAGCAATTACCCCGTGCTCCGACAGAACGCGGCCAACTGTCGAAGGCGGGGTGGGTCCGGTTGCGGGGGCGTGAGCCGCATGGATGCGGCGACCGAGCTTACATGGACGTACTTGCAGCGGCCCCCGCAACCGGACCCACCCCGCCATCCCTCAGGAAACCAGCTTCTGCTGTTGCTTCGGCTCTTGCCGTGGCCGTGGCCTCTGCAGGTGCAGGGCGCAGCCCTGCCACGTAAACCCCACCCTATACTTGCCGACGTGACTGCCTTCCCTGCCCTCGTTCCGCTGGATGCGCCGCTACTGGTGGGCTACAGCGGCGGTGTCGACTCAACCGTGCTGCTGCATTGGCTGTGGCGCTGCGCCCAGGCCGCCGGCACCGCGCTGCGTGCGGTGCACGTACACCATGGTCTGCAGCCAGCAGCCGACGACTGGGTACGGCATTGCCAGCAGCAGTGCGCAGCACTGGGCGTCGAGCTGGCCGTGCGCCACGTACAGATCGACGACACCACAGGCCTGGGCCTCGAAGGCGCAGCGCGCGAAGCACGACGTGCAGCGTTCACTGCTGAACTGCGCGAAGGCGAAACACTGGCACTGGCACAGCACCAGGACGATCAGGCCGAGACCTTCCTGCTGCGCGCGCTGCGCGGCTCCGGTGTCGATGGCCTTGCCGCGATGGCCGATGACAGTCAGCTCGGTACGCACCGCCTGTGGCGTCCCTTGCTGCACGCACCGCGCACCGCACTGCTCGACTATGCCCGGCAACACGCGCTGCGTTGGATCGAGGATCCCAGCAACGCCGAAGACCACGCCGATCGCAACTTCCTGCGCCTGCAGGTACTGCCACTGTTGCGCCAGCGCTGGCCGCACGCCGCCGCCGCGTTGGCCGGCAGCGCCCTGCATTGCCGGCAGACCCGCGAACTGCTGGATGAGGAAGATGCCGAACTGATCGCGCACCTGGAAGTGGCACCGCGCGTGCTGTCGCTGCAGTTGCTGCGTCAGGTGTCACCGGGACGCGCCGCGCGCGTGCTGCGCGCCTGGGTGATCGGCCATGGTGCCGCCCCACTGCCGGCCACGGTGCTGCAGCAGGGCCTGGACGAACTGCTGCCGGCCGGCAACGATCGCCAGGCGCGGGTACGCTGGCACGATCACGCGATCCAGCAATGGCGCGACCACGCCTACCTGCTACCCGCGCAGCTGCCATCGCTGCCCCGCGCGTGGCAGGCCGAATGGGATGGGCATGCCCCCCTGCCGCTGCCCGATGGCGGCCAGCTGCGGCTGCAGGGCGCCGCCGCCTTCGAGCGCCCACTGCAGGTCCGTGCACGCGTGGGCGGTGAGCGCATCCTGCTGCCCGGTCGCCAGCATTCGCACGCATTGAAGGACTGCCTGCAACGCGAACATCTCGCCCCCTGGCGACGCGCGCAGCTGCCGCTGATCTTTGATGGCCCGCAGTTGCTGGCAGCCGCCGACGTGGTCATCTCCGCGCCACTGCAGGCCTGGTTGCAGGCCCACCAGGCACAGCTGCAGTGGCGTCCCGGCGGCTGGTGAATTGACCCCCGCGCGCGGCCCGTCCACACTTGCCACATGGCCAAGAAGTCCCCCGAAAACGCCTCCCCGGTCGCCCAGTTCGAGCAGTCGCTCGAATCGCTGGAACAGCTGGTGGAGCAGATGGAAACCGGCGAGCTGAGCCTGGAAGCCTCGCTCAGTGCTTACGAACGTGGCGTCGGTCTGTATCGCCAGTGCCAGCAGGCGCTGGAGCAGGCCGAACTGCGCGTGCGCCTGCTCAGCGATCCGGCGCAGCCGGAAGCAGCCGAACCCTTCGATCCGCCCAGCCATGACGGCTGAGGTTCTGTTCGCGCGCTGGCGCGACCGTATCGAAAGCCAGCTCGACGCCGCTCTGCCCTCGCCTGCCGAAGCGCCGCAGCGCCTGCACCAGGCCATGCGCTATTCGGTGCTGGGCGGTGGCAAGCGCATGCGCCCTCTGCTGGTCTACGCCAGTGGCCACCTGTTCGGTGCGCAGCCGGAAAGCCTGGATGCGGCGGCCATGTCCGTCGAACTCATCCACGCCTACTCGCTGGTGCATGACGACCTGCCGGCGATGGATGACGACGCGTTGCGCCGCGGCAAGCCGACCACCCACATCGCCTTCGATGAAGCCACCGCGATCCTGGCAGGCGACGCGCTGCAGACCCGTGCCTTTGGCCTGCTCGCCGATGCGCCGCTGCCAGCCACCTTGCGCGTGGCCTGCCTGCAGACCCTGGCCCACGCCTCCGGCGCGTCCGGCATGTGCGGCGGCCAGGCGCTGGATATCGATGCCACCGGCCAGCAGCAGACGCTGGCGGCATTGACCCGCATGCACGCGCTGAAGACCGGCGCGCTGATCCGTGCGGCAGTGCGCATGGGCGCGCTGTGCGGCCAGGCCCACGAACCGCAGCTGGCCCAGCTGGACAGCTTCGCCGATGCACTCGGCCTGGCCTTCCAGGTACGCGACGACATCCTCGATGTCGAGGCCAGTTCCGAGCAGTTGGGCAAGACCGCCGGCAAGGACCAGGCTCAGGACAAGAGCACCTTCCCCGCCCTGCTCGGTATGGACGGCGCAAAGGCCCAGCTGCACGAACTCGCTGCACGCATGCAATCGATCCTGGCCGGGTATGGCGAGGAAGCCGATGCGCTGCGTGCGCTGGCGACGCTGGCGGTCGAACGCGATCATTGATTGCTCGCCGGGCACCGCCCGTCGCTCCCCGCACATGAAAACGCCCGGCAATGCCGGGCGTTTTCAGTTCCGCATGCAGCCGGTATTACTTGATCAGGCGCAGCGCGAACGGGTAGCGATAGGCTTCGCCGTTGTTGGCCTTGACCGCTGCGATGATGCTGAACACCAGGCTGATGATGCCGACGATCGGGGCCAGGAAGACGCCGATGATCACGATGGTCAGAATCATGCTGATCACCATGGCGATGGTCACGGTGATCTGGAAGTTCAGGGCTTCCTTGGCCTGGTCGGTCACGAAGGCCTTGCCAGCATCGTCCTTGTTGATCAGCCAGATGATCAGCGCGCCGATGAAGCCGGTGAAGATGCCCAGCAGGTGGGCAGCCAGGGCCATGGTGCGCTGGTCGGCCGGCACGTCGGTGGTGGCCGGCGGCGGCGGGACGTTATCGAATTCGCTCACGACAAAACTCCTTTTCATTGGGTGGTCTTGACCCACCAGCACCAAGCTGGTTGCGTCAGGCGGGCATAGCTTACGCCATCGACGCCATCAATCATTACCGGCGATGGTCATCCGCCCCAGCAGGATCGAACCGGTCCGGATGTGCGAGCGCGGGTCGACGTCGCTGCCAACCGCTTCGATGCTGCTGAACATCTCGCGCAGGTTGCCGGCGATGGTGATGCCATCCACCGGGTACTGGATCTCGCCATTCTCGACGCGGAAGCCGCCGGCACCGCGCGAGTAGTCGCCGGTCACCCCGTTCACGCCCTGCCCCATCAGCTCGGTCACCAGCAGGCCATCGCCCATCTGGCGGGCGATCTCCTGCAGGGAGCCCGCGTTGGCGGCCAGTTGCAGGTTGTGCACGCCACCGGCATTGGCGGTGGTCTGCAGGCCCAGCTTGCGCGCCGAGTAGCTGCCCAGCACATAGCGCTGCAGCACGCCGTCACGGACCAGGGCCGAAGCACGGGTGGCCACGCCGTCACCGTCGAAGGCGGCCGAGCGCAGGCCACGGCGCAGGTGGGGCAGTTCCTCGATCTGCATCCAGTCCGGGAACAGCTGCTGGCCAACGCTGTCCAGCAGGAAGCTGGCTTGGCGGTACAGGGCACCGCCGGACACCGCCGACAGCAGGTGACCGACCAGGCTGCGCGCGACTTCCGGGGCGAACAGCACCGGCATGCTGCCGGTGGCCATCGAGCGAGGCTGCAGGCGGGCAACGGTACGCTCGGCGGCACGACGACCGACCAGGCCCACCTCCTCAAGGTCCTCGCGGGCCAGCGCGCTGGTGTACCAGCCATCGCGCTGCATGCCATCGCCCTGGCCGGCGATCAGCGCACAGCCCACCGAATGATGGGTGCCACGCTCACGGCCGAAAAAGCCATGCGAATTGGCGTACACCGACAGGCTCTGCATGCTCGACACCGAGGCGCCGTCGGAGTTGCGGATCTGCGCATCGGCCTCACGACCTGCGTTCTCGCAGGCCAGGGCCAGGTCCACCGCCTCGTCGGCCTGCAGCGCCCAGGGATGCCAGCTGTCCAGGTCGGGGAAGTCGGTCGCCATCAGCGCCGCCTCGGCCAGGCCGGCGGCCGGGTCGTCCTCGGTATGGCGGGCGATCGCGCAGGCCTGCTCGACCGTGGCGGCAAGGCTGGCCTCGTTCAGGTCGCCGGTGCTGGCGCTGCCCTTGCGTTGGCCGAAATAGACGGTGACGGCGATACCGCGGTCACGGGTGGACTGCACGGTCTCAACCTCGCCAAGGCGGACATTGACCTCCAGGCCACGGTCCTCGCTGCAGCTGACCTCGGCCTGGCTGGCGCCCAGCGCCCGGGCACGGTCGAGCAGCTGCTGGGAAAGGTCGGCCAGCCGTTCCAGCCGGGCCGGGCTGTCGTCGCCGACAGCGACTTCAGGGGCGATCACGTTCAATGCTTTATCCTGTACGGGTTGGGCCCGGCATCACGCCGGGCGACTTTTTTTGAGATCAGGTAGGAACGATGCGCGGACGCGACGAAGAAACCGGTGAATTCCACGACAAGAGCCGCAGCCAGAACCGGCGCGATGCGCTCGACGTCCTGGCCCTGGGCGAGAAGCTGGTGTCGTTGACCCCGGCCCAGCTGGCGCGCCTGCCGATTCCGGAAGACCTGCTGCCGCACATCGCCGAGTGCAAGCGCATCACCGCCCACATCGCCCACAAACGCCAGCTGGCGTTCCTGGCCAAGCACATGCGCCGCGAAGAAGACGCCACGCTGGATGCGATCCGCGATGCGCTGGACGCCAACAGCGAAACCGGCCGCCGCGAAGTGGCGATGATGCACCGCGTGGAAGACTGGCGCGAGCGCCTGCTGGCCGAAGGTGACAAGGCGCTGGCCGCCCTGCTGGACGATTACCCGCAGGCCGACCGCCAGCAGCTGCGCACGCTGGTGCGCAACGCGCAGGCCGAGAAGGCGAAGAACAAGCCGCCGCGCGCCTACCGCGAGATCTACCAGGTGCTGCGCGCGCTGATGCTGCCGGCGGCGCTGGGCCTGAAGGCCAGCGGCGAAGACGCTGGCCACGTCGAGACCGACGAGGCCGACGAGGGCTGAGTCCGCGCCGGTCGGGGCGGTGGCGCTGGCCATCGCCCGGCTCAGGCCTGGGTACCGCCGACGGTGATGCCCTCGATCAACAGCGAAGGCTGGCCGACACCCACGGGCACGCTCTGCCCATCCTTGCCGCAGATGCCCACGCCCTCGTCCAGGGCCAGGTCGTTGCCGACCATGCGCACCTTCTGCATGGTTTCCGGACCGTTGCCGATCAGGGTCGCGCCCTTCACCGGCGTGGTGATGCGGCCATCCTCGATCAGGTACGCCTCGGTGGCCGAGAACACGTACTTGCCGCTGGTGATGTCGACCTGGCCGCCGCCGAAGTTGACCGCGTACAGGCCCTTCTTCACCGAACGGATCATCTCCTGCGGGTCGTGCTGGCCGGCACGCATGTAGGTATTGGTCATGCGCGGCATGGTCAGGTGCGCGAACGATTCGCGGCGGCCGTTGCCAGTCGGCGCTACGCCCATCAGGCGCGCGTTGAGGCTGTCCTGCATGTAGCCGACCAGGATGCCGTCCTCGATCAGCGTCGTGCACTGGCTGGGATGACCCTCGTCGTCGATGTTCAACGAGCCACGGCGTCCGTCCAGCGTGCCGTCATCGACGATCGTCACGCCCGGGGCGGCAACGCGCTCGCCGATCCGGCCCGCGTAGACGCTGGTGCCCTTGCGGTTGAAGTCGCCTTCCAGGCCATGGCCGACCGCTTCATGCAGCAGCACGCCGGGCCAGCCCGGGCCCAGTACCACCGGCATCACGCCGGCCGGTGCCGGTACCGCTTCAAGATTCACCAGCGCCTGGCGCAGCGCCTCACGGGCGAAGGCTTCCGGGCGGCCGTCCGCGAACAGTTCCTCATACCCGTAACGGCCACCGCCACCGGCATAGCCGGACTCGCGACGGCCGTTGTGCTCGACGATCACCTGCACGTTCAGGCGCACCAGCGGGCGCACGTCAGCGCCCAGCACACCGTCGCTGCGGGCGATCAGCACCGTATCGACGCCGCCGGACAGGCTGACCATCACCTGCTTCACGCGCGGGTCGGCGGCACGCAGGTAGCCGTCCAGGCGCTTGAGCACCTCGACCTTGGCCTCGTTGCCGATGCCGTCGATCGGGTCCAGCGCCGGGTAAAGCGCGCGCGCGTTGCCACGCAGCAGCGAGCGCCCGGTCTGGGCACCACCTTCGCGCGAGATCGCGCGCGCCGACTGCGCCGCCACCCGCAGCGCATCGGCATGGATGTCGTCGGAGTAGGCGAAACCGGTCTTCTCGCCGGAAATCGCCCGCACGCCCACGCCCTGCTCGATGGAATGGGCACCGTCCTTGACGATGCCATCCTCCACGCTCCAGCTCTCGCGGCGGGCGTGCTGGAAGTAAAGGTCACCAAAGTCCACACCGGGGCCGAGCAACTGCCCGAAGGTGCGCTCCAGGCCAGCGGTATCCAGGCCACCAGGGCGCAGCAGGCGGTCTTGGGCAAGCGTCAGGGCGATATCAGTCATGGTTCTCGATCTGGGGATGCGGGGGCGCTCAGGCAAGCCCCGTGAACAGGAAAGCCGCGCTCAACGCGCGCGCGGCAGGCCGGTGACGGTCGGCGGAATGGCCGGTGCCGGTGCCGGCGCGGGTGGCGGAGCCTTGTCGCGGCTGCGCTCGATCACTTCCACCTTCGGTTCCTTCCATGGACCGGTCACCTTGTAGGTACGGGCGCCAATCTCGCCCAATGGTTTGGACAATACCGCATTGGTGGCCGCGCCCAGCGCCGCCCCCACCGGGCCACCGGCCACCGCCCCCACCACGGTCAGCAGATTGCCTGCGCGCGGGTTGACGTCGATGGTCTGGTCGAACTGCTGGTTGCGCAGGTCGGCCTGGCCGCGGATGGTGATGTTGGCTGCCGGGCCTTCGATCAGCACCTTGTCTGTGCGCGCCATGCCCTGGCCGAACTGCATGCTGCCGTCGATCTGGTTGAACGCGAAGCCCTTGGAGAAGAAGTCGCGGAAGTCGAACATCAGGCGCCGCGGCAGCTGGGTCACGCTGAGCAGGCCCAGCACGCGGCCGGCGCCGGGTTCCAGCTCCAGCAGCTGGCCGTTGCGTGCGTGCAGGTCCAGGCGGCCCTGCAGGTTGCCCAGCTGGAAGTCCGACGGCCCCCCACTCCACGTGGCCTGCAGCTGCGCCTGGCCGGAACCGCCACGCAGCTGGCCGCCGTAGTCGAGGTTCTGCATCAGTCCGCCCAGATCCTCGCTGCGCACCTGAGCGGTCAGCTCGGTGCGGGCACCACCGGTGCGGCCCAGCCAGCGACCGCTGATGTCGATCTCCTGGTCAGGCGCACGGAAGCGCAGCTCATCCACGTTCAGGCCATTGGCCAGCGGCCGCGTACGCAGCACCGCCTGGCCCAGCACCACCTTGCCGAACTTCAAGTCGGCGATGTCCAGCGCGAACGGCGGCAGCTTGGCCGGGTCCATGTCGTTGGCGCCGGCCTGTACCCGTGCCGGCGCGGCCGGTGCACCTGGAGCCGCCGGCAATGACTGCCAGTGCACGCGGTCGAGCTGGCCACTGATGGTGCCGCCGTCTGCATTGGGGACGGTCAGGCGCCCGGCCAGCGACGGGCCGTCCAGGCGCACATCCAGTGCCTGCGCTCCCGGGCGCAGCTGCAACCGGGTCTGCTCGAACACGCCACCGATCAGCATCAGCTTGCCGACCTGCACATCCACCGCACGCAGCGGCATGCCGTCATCGTCGTTGCCACCACGGGCCAGGCCGATCCACTCCAGCGCATCCAGGGTCGGGCTGCGGCCATTCACGGACAGTCCGCTCGGCGGCGGCTCGCGATCGGCATGGTCGCTTCCCAGCGTCACCTGCACACCCGTCTGGTTGTTGTGGCTGCGCGCAGCCAGCGCCAGGCGCTGGCCGAACGCCACGTCGATGCGGCCGGCCCCCATCGGCAGCTGTGCAGCCACGGTGGTCGCCAACGGCTCGGCAGCCGGTTTGTCCAGCGGCGCCGGCAGATCCAGCCGGGTCCCGACCAGATCGGAGCTCAACCGCAGCTCGCTGGGCGGCGCAGGCGCCCCCGGAGCGACCTTGGGCAGATTGACCGCGATGGTCCACGGCGAGGTGCCGGCGATGTAGGGCTTCAGCCACGCCATTTCCGGTGCGCGGTCGATCAGCACGCCAGCATCGAGGTTGGCCGACAACTGCGATTCAAAGGCCAGCTTGCTGTCGTGCACGTAGCCACCGGCACGCAGGCTCAGGCGGCCGTCCTGGCCGAGGTGGCGCACCGCCAGTTCCTCGGCATCGAAACCGCCGTTGCTGTAACGCGCCTGCCCGTGCATGTTGTCAAAGGTGAGCTGGAAGCGCTTGTCGACCAGCTTCACGCCGGCCAGATCGACCGTTCCCTGCAGGTGGCCGCCCCCTTCATCGTGGTGCAGCGGCTGCAGCAGATCGAAGGTCACATGCGCCGGGCCCGTAGCGGTGAGGTTGTCCAGGGTGTCGCCATAATCCTTGTGCAATGGGCTCTGCCGCAGCATGGCCAGCAGCCTGCCGGCCTCGCTCTGCGCATCGGCACGCACGTACAGCGGCTGCTGTCCGAAGTCCTGGATGCCCGCTTCGAATTTCTGCACCGCCACGCCGGCCAGATCGCCTCGACCGTGCATGTCGAAGCCGGGGCCGATGAAGGCGATATCGGCGTCGACCTGGCGCATCAACGGCCAGTCGTGCTGGAAGCGGATGTCACCATTGGTGATATGGCCGGTCGCCTCGAAGCGGCCATCGTTGTTGTCGAACGGCCAGTCGTCCAGGTCGCCACTGACCAGGCCGATGCCATTGCGCACCTGGCCGCCGGCCAGCGCCATGTCCAGCCAGTCGGTGGCGCCCTTGCTCATCTTGGAGTGGATCCAGAAGCGCTTGGCCGATGTCATCGGCACGTCGTCCAGCTTGGCCGCCAGCTGCAGCCACGGCCGCGTACCGTCGCCCTGGAACCAGACACCACCGCGCACGTCCGCCGCGTAATCGGTGCCTTCCACGCGCATCGCCGCCGTACCGATGCGCCAGCCACCGCCTTCATCGCGCCAGCCCACCACCTGGCCCGCCAGGTGCAGATCGTGGCGCACGCCGAAGCCGGTCGGCCAATCGAACTGCAGCTGGCGTTGCGGCTGCAGCTGCAGGCTGAAGCCATCCGCGTCGCCTTCGAAGCGCCCGCCCAGGCCGCGCAGGCCGGGCGAATTGCCCACGCTGGCGAAGCCCAGCGACTGCAGTTCGCCCTGCGCCCACAGCGGGCCATCGCGTTCGCCCGCCAGCTGCAGCTCGCGCACGTCCAGCTGCGGCCTGGACAGGAACAGCCAGCGACGCAGGCCCGGTTCAAGACGATCGCTCAGGGCCAGCGCACGCAGCGCGATGCCGGCCTGCACTTCGCCAGAACTGACCCGCAGCTGCTTGCCGAGCTGCAGCTGCAGGCCATCGAGCTGCTGCTCGCCTTCTTCGGTTTTCAGGCGCAGGCGCGGCATCTGCAACGCCCAGCCGTCGACCTGGCGCTGCCAGCGCAGGCGTGCCTGCAACCGCTGCAGCTGCAGCTGCGGAGCCGCCATCGCGGGCATCGGTGCGCCATCGATGCGGACATCACGCAGGTCCGAATCGGTGGTCACCGCCACCGGCGCGAAATCGCGCAGGGTCAGCCACAGGTTGAGTTCGCCCTTGCCTTCGCGCAGGCGCACACCGCCGGCCGCCAGCAGCGGCGACCAGGCATGAAAATCGACCGGATCGGCGCCCAGCCAGGCCTGGCCGTTGCCGCGCACGCGGTCCACGTCCAGCACCGCAGTCAACGGCAGCGCTTCGGTCTGGGCCCAGGCGCGCACGCCTACACGCAGGCGGTCGCCGTTGACCCGCAGGCGCACGTCGATGCGTGGCAGCGTGGTATCGATCCCCAGCCCCGGCGCATGCACGCCCAGGCGGCCACCGATCACCTGCAGTTCGCCCAGCCGGCGCAGCGCATCCAGCGGGTCCCCGCCATTGGCGGCCTGCGGCAGGCCACGCACCGACCAGCGGCCGTCCTCGCCCTGCTGCAGGTCCAGTGCCAGGCCACGCAGGCGCAGTTCGGTCAGCGTGCGGCCGGGCAGCAGCCCGCTGTACATCGACACCAGCACCTCGGCCTCGCCGATCGCCAGGCCCTGGCCGGCGCCAATGCGCAGGCCCTTCAGCTGCAGCAGCGGACCACGCCGGGTCCAGGCCGTCTGCAGCTGGTCGAAACGCACCGGCTGGCCGGCGCGTTCACTCAACCAGGCGGCAATCCTGTCGGGATGGCGCTCGGCCAGCGGCAACAGCTGGCTGAGAGTGCCCACCAGCAGTGCCAGCCCGACCAGGCCCACCGCGCAGGCGGCAATGAAATGACGGCGGATCCTTCGCAGTCGCAGGCGCGGCGGCGCGCTCATCGGCCACCGCCGGCCTGCGGCCGGCGAGGATCAGAGCAGAACAACATCGAATTGCTCCTGCAGGTACTGCTCGTCCGCCTGGAAGCGGATGCTCTTGCCGAGGAATTCCTCCAGTTCGGCCACTGCCGCGGATTCCTCGTCGGTGATGCGCGCGACTACCTTGGTCGAAGCGATCACCAGCAGGCGCGCGGCATCGAACTGGCGCACGGCACGGGTGATCTCGCGGAAGATCTCGTAGGTCACCGTCTCGGTGGTCTTGATGCTGCCGCGGCCGCTGCACTGCGGGCAGGTTTCCGACAGCTGGCGCTCCAGGCTTTCCACCGTGCGCTTGCGGGTCATCTCCACCAGGCCCAGCGGCGAGAAGTCGTACACGGTGGTCTTGGCATGGTCACGGGCCAGCGCCTTTTCCAGCGTACGCAATACCTGGCGGCGGTGCTCGGCATCATCCATGTCGATGAAGTCGATGATGATGATGCCGCCCAGGTTGCGCAGCCGCAGCTGCCGTGCCACCGCCTGTGCCGCTTCCAGGTTGGTGCGGAACACCGTCTCTTCCAGGTTGCGCTGGCCGAGGAACGAACCGGTGTTGACGTCGATGGTGGTCATCGCCTCGGTCTGGTCGATCACCAGGTAACCACCGGACTTCAGCGGTACCTGCTTGTCCAGCGCGCGGCCGATCTCATCCTCCACCCCGAACATGTCGAAGATCGGACGATCGCCGGAATACAGCTCGATCTTCTCGGCCAGCACCGGCATGTACTTGGCGACGAAGGCCTGCAGCTGGGCGAAGGTCTCCTTCGAATCCACCTTCACCTTGTCCACGTCCTTGCGGATCAGGTCGCGCACCGAACGCAGCGGCAGGCTCAGGTCTTCATAGATGTTGCTGCACGAGGGGGCTTCGCGGCCGCGGCGCTCGACCACGTTCCATACGCGCGACAGGTAGGCGATGTCCTCGGCGATGGCCTCGGCCGGCTGGCCCTCGGCATTGGTACGCACGATGTAGCCGTAGCCCCCGTGCTGCGCCGACAGTTCGGTCACCAGCGCCTTCAGGCGCGCGCGCTCGGTTTCATCCTCGATGCGTGCCGATACGCCCACCACTTTCGACTGCGGCAGCAGCACCATGTAGCGCGAGGGAATGCTGATCTGCGTGGTCAGGCGGGCGCCCTTGGTCCCGATCGGGTCCTTCACCACCTGCACCACGATGTCCTGGCCGTCGCGCAGCAGCTCGACGATCGGCACGCTGGACGGCGGCGGCAGCGTGGTGTTCTCGGTGTCGGCACTGGCTACCGGCGCCGGCCGCACCACGTCGTTGGCGTGCAGGAACGCGGCGCGCTCCAGCCCGACTTCGACGAAGGCCGCCTGCATGCCGGGCATCACCCGCTGTACCTTGCCCTTGTAGATGTTGCCGACCACACCCCTGCGCCAGCCGCGCTCGATGTGCAGTTCCTGCAGCATGCCATTTTCGATCACCGCGACCCGGGTCTCGCGCGGGGTCACATTGACCAGGATTTCCTCAGACATCGGCAGCCTCCCTGGCGGCATCGGCAGTGGGGGCCGGCACGCCACAGCGCGCCAGCAAACGATCGGTGTGCAGCAACGGCAGCCCCATCACCCCGGAATAACTCCCGGACAGGTGCTCGATCCAGCGCTCGGCCCCGCCCTGGATGGCGTAGGCACCCGCCTTGTCCAGCGGTTCGCCGGTGGCCACGTAGGCGGCGATGTCGGCGGCGTCGATCGGGGCGAAGGTCACTTCGGAAATGACCAGCTCGCTGTCCAGCCCGTCCGCGCCGACCACCACCACCGCGGTCATCACCTGATGGGTACGCCCGGCAAGACGTGCCAGCATCGCCCGCGCATCGGCGGCGTCGGTGGGCTTTCCGAACACGTCGCCGTCCAGCACCACCTCGGTGTCCGAACCGAGCACCCGCGCCTGCGGGTCATCGGCCAGCACCCGGGCCAGGCCAGCGCGCGCCTTGTCGGCGGCGACCCGGCAGACATACTGTTCGGCGCTTTCAGCGGGCGCGCGCTGCTCGACGACCTCCAGGTCCAAGGCCTGGAAGGGGCGTCCGAGTCGGGCCAGCAGCTGGTTGCGTCGGGGGGAGCGGGAAGCAAGGTAGAGCATCGGCACAGCATAACCTGAGGCTGCCACCTGAATCGTCGGCAACCCGTTCCGGAACGCGTTCAACCCCGAACGGGCTCACAGCGCGTTCATCGCTACGACACCACCCTCAACGGCACAACAAGGAGTTCTCCATGCGCCTGACCGCCACCCCGCTGCTGCTCGCCCTGTCCCTCGCCCTTGGAACCTCGATGACCGCCCATGCTGCCCCGTCGTCGCCGTCGATCGCCGCTCCGGCCGAAGGCACCCTGCTGAACATCTCGGCCAACGCCGAGGCGACCCGCGTGCCAGACGTGGCCACCCTGTCGGCCGGTGTGGTCACCCAGGCCGCCGATGGCAACAGCGCCATGCGCCAGAACGCCCAGCAGATGGACAAGGTACTGGCTGCGATCAAGGCCGCCGGCATCGCCGAGCGCGACGTGCAGACCAGTGGCGTCAGCCTCAACCCGCAGTACCGCTATGCCGACAACGAAGCACCGAAGATCACCGGCTACCAGGCCAGCAACACGGTCAGCCTGAAGGTGCGCGACATCGCCAAGCTGGGCAAGGTGCTGGACGCACTGGCTGCGCAGGGCGCCAACCAGATCAATGGCCCCAGCTTCGAGATCGACCAGCCGGAACCGGTCTATGACGAAGCCCGCCTGGCTGCACTGAAGAAGGCCCAGGCCCGCGCCCAGACCTATGCGAAGTCGCTGGGCCTGCAGGTGCGCCGCATCGTCAGCATTTCCGAGAACGCCGGCGGCGGCTACCGCCCGATGCCGATGATGCGGGCCATGTCGGCCGGCGCGGCGATGGACAAGGCCACCCCGGTCGCACCAGGTGAATCGACGGTCTCGGTCAACCTGGACGTGGTGTTCGAACTGGGCCGCTGATCCCGTTCGTCATTGCCGGCAAAGGCGGATCCCGCAGGGGATCCGCCTTTTTTCATGCCCGCAGCCGGCACTGGCTGAAGGCCAGCCCAACGATCCCCCCCCTGCCTCTAGGCAGTAGCCGCCATGTCGCGCTACTGATGGACTGCCAGCCGCGTGCGGCAACCCCGCCACGGGCCCTGGTGTGTTGAGGACTTCGTCACTGGCATGGAGGTGGACCATGGTTCGTACGTATCCCGTTGCATCCCCGCACTTCGACCCCGCCCGCGTTGCCGCCTGGAGCGCGGCCATCGCCCTGCATCTGCTGGCCTTCCTGTTGCTGCTGATCCCGGCGACCTACCAGGCTGTGCAGGTCCCGCGTGACAAGACTGCGGTCAGGCTGATCGAGAAGATCCCGCCACCGCCCACGCCGCCCGTTCCGATCCCGCCGAAAGAGATCGTCCAGGTGGTGCCCAAACCGCGGACGCAGCCGGTGGTACCGCCGCTGCCCGCCCCCACCGCGACCGTGGAGGAGACCCAGGGCATCGCACTGCCGGCCGCCGAACCGGCCCCGCCCCAGCTCGCACCGAGCATCGATACCGCCACACCACTGGCCGGCGCCCAGCTGCAGTACCGCAGCGCCCCGCCGCCGGCCTACCCGCTGGCGGCACTGCGCAACCGCGAGCAGGGTACGGTGCTGTTGCGGGTAGAGGTGGACACCCACGGGCAGCCGGCGGTGGTCAGCATCGAGCGCAGCAGTGGCTCGCGCAGCCTGGATCAGGCCGCACGCCAGCAGGTGCTCAGGCACTGGCGCTTCGAGCCGGCCCAGCGTGATGGCGTGGCCGTGCCGGCCATCGGCATGGTGCCGGTGCAGTTCTCGCTGCCGGACTGAAGTGATCGCCGGCCCGGCCCTCTGCCGGGCCGGCCCTTCCGTCCGGGCGGGTACGGACGGAACAGGATCAACTGTTATCAATTAAGTAAAAATTCACGACTTCGTCACCTGCCGGAAACCTAGATTGGTCCGTCCCGGAATCTACCGGAGACAGCCCTCAACGCTACGGTTTTCCAGTTAGGAGAGAAGCTGTGAAACACCTGATCCAACGGCCCGCCAGCCGCCGCCGCACCACCCTGGCATCGTCCATCACCCACATCCTTACCGGCGGCACCCTGCTGCTGGTTGGCGCCGTGGCGTCCACCTCCGCTTTCGCGCAGGAGAAGGCCACCAACCTGGACCGCATCACGGTCACTGGTTCGAACATCCCGCGCACCAACACGGAAACACCGTCCCCGGTGCAGGTGGTGACCCGCCAGGAGATCGATCGCACCGGCAAGACCACACTTGCCGAGTACCTGCAGACCATCACCGCCGATGGCGCCGGCTCCATCCCCAAGACCTTCGGCAACGGCTTCGCCGGTGGCGGCGCCGGCATTTCGCTGCGCGGCCTGGGCGCCGGCTCGACGCTGGTGCTGTTGAACGGCCGCCGCATGGCCACCTACGGCCTGGCCGATGACGGCCAGAAGGTGTTCACCGACCTCAGCACCATCCCCCTCGATGCCGTCGAGCGCGTGGAAGTACTGAAGGACGGCGCCTCGGCGATCTATGGTTCCGATGCCATCGCAGGCGTGGTCAACATCATCCTGCGCAGCGACTTCCAGGGCGCGATCCTGCGTGCCTCCTACGGCACCTCCGGTGATGGCGACGGCGATGCCAAGAAGGCCACTCTGACCGCCGGTACCGGCGATCTGGCCACCGATGGCTGGAACGCATTCTTCAGCCTGGACGTCGGCAAGACCGATGCCATCAAGATCAGCGACCGCAAGAACCGCAAGTGGATCGGTACCGGCGATACCCGCCCGTGGGGCTACGACGCAGCCGACTCGCAGTTCCTGGGCGGCGCGTATCTATCCAAGGGCACGGCAGGCGGCGTCGGCCCCAATGGTTCGGTCTTCGACGACCGCAATGTAACCAAGGACAATCCTGCCTTCCTGGTCGCGCTGCCGGGCTGCGCGAACCTCACCACCATTCCGGGCCAGACGGATGCAAGCGCGCAGGCGCAGGGCTGCCTGTGGGATCCGGCGCAGCAGTATCGCGACCTGACTCCTGAAGAGAAGTACATCAACGTGTTCGGCCGTGCCAGCTTCGCTTTCGGCGAAGGCGGCGAGATCTACACGGAGATCGGCTACTCGAAGAAGGAAACGATCTTCAGCAACACCCCGTCAGGCGCTGCGGGTACCTGGGGCTATCCAGGCGGCGTCGTCACCGCGAACAGTGGCTCCAAAGCCACCGTGCTCGGCCCGAACCATCCTGACAACCCGATTCCCGGCCAGGCCTCCAGGCTGCGCTATTCGGCGTGGGATGTCGGTCCGCGCGTGACCAACAACACCAACGAGTTCAACCGCTTCCTGGTGGGCGTCAAGGGCAACTGGGGTGACTGGAGCTACGACACCGCCTACCTGCATTCGGCGACCGACCTGGTCAACAAGCGCACTGGTTTCCTGCGCTACAGCGCCGTGCAGTGCGCGCTGGGCAATCCGAACTGCGCAGGTGGCGTGTGGCGCATCGGCGACAATGCCAATCTGAATTCGCAGGCGTTGTACGACTACATCTCACCAACCATCAGCGCCCGTGCGAAATCCGGCCTGGACATGTTCGACTTCACCGTGTCGCGCAGCCTGATGGACCTGAAGGGTGGTCCACTGGGCCTGGCAATCGGCACGGAATGGCGCAAGACCAGCAACAGCCTGACCCCGCAGACCTATACCGACACGGGTGACATCATCGGTCTGGGTTACTCGGCCTACGACGGCACCCAGAACGTGTACGCCGGTTACGTCGAACTGTCCGCACCTGTTCTGGAACAGCTGGAACTGTCTGGTGCCCTGCGATACGACAAGTACGAAAGCGGTGAAGGCAAGGCCACGCCGAAGCTCGGCGTGAAGTGGACTCCTGCCGACTGGATCGCACTGCGTGCCAGCTATGCTGAAGGCTTCCGCGCACCGAACCCTGCCGAAAATGGTGACGGTGGCCTGGCTGCATTCTCGAACGCATCCGACCCGGTTCGTTGCGCCATCGACGCCGGCGAATGTACCGCCCGTACGGTAGCGATCATCACCCGCCCGAACAAGGATCTGAAGCCGGAGGAATCCAAGAGTTACTCGGTGGGCATCGTGCTGCAGCCGACGTCCTCGACCTCGTTGACCGTCGATGCGTGGCAGATCAAGCGCACCAACGAAATCGCCCAGGGCAGCACGACGGCAGCGATCCGGGCCGGCAATGTGGTGCGTGACATCAACAACATCGGCGGCGTTCCCAACAGCGGCAACATCCTCGCGGTCAACACGGCCTACGTGAATGCCAACTCTTCACGTGTTCGCGGCATCGATACCGATATCCGCCAGACCTTCGACATCGGACCGGGCCAGCTGGAAATGGACCTGCAGTGGAGCCACGTCCTGAAGTTCGAGCGTACCGAAGGCGATGAGACTGTCGACTATGCCGGCACCCACGGCAATTGCGACGTCACCAACTGCATCGGCACCCCGAAGGACAAGATCAACTTCGGTACCACCTGGCGACAGGGACCTTGGAGCGTCAGCGGCATTGCCAACTACATCGGCAAGATGGACAACACCGACAAGCGCGGCGGCACGTATCAGGCGTTCTATGAAGATGGAACGCCGGTGAAGAAGATCTCTTCGTTCACCACCTTCGATCTGTCCGGTCGCTGGAACATCACCGAAGCCTTCGAGCTCAATGCCTCGGTGGCCAACGTGTTCGACCGTATCGCCCCGCTCGATCCGACCACCTACGGCGGCGTGAACTACAACCCGATGCACTTCTCCGGTGCGCTGGGCCGTTACTTCACCGTCGGTGCCAAGTACACGTTCAAGTAATCCTGCTGCAGCGTCACCCGCAAAGGCCCGGGCTCTCGCCCGGGCCTTTGCTTTTTTCCGCACGCGACAGCGTCCATCATGGGCACCCCGACAGCTGCAGCGCACGTGATGCCCTCTTCCAACCAACGCCTTGGCCTGACCGCACTGACCGCACTGGTGGTCGGCTCGATGGTCGGCGCCGGTATCTTTTCATTGCCGCAGAACGTAGCGCGCAGCGCCGGTCCGGCCGCCGCGCTGATCGGCTGGGCGGTGAGCGGCGCGGGCATGCTGATGCTGGCCTTCGTGTTCCAGGCGCTGGCCAACCGCCGGCCTGATCTCGATACCGGCATCTACGCATACGCGCGCGAAGGCTTCGGCAATTACATCGGCTTCTCCGCTGCGTGGGGTTACTGGGTTGCCTCGGTGCTTGGCAACGCCAGCTTCTTCGTGCTGATCTTCAGTGGCCTCGGCCACTTCATGCCCGTGTTCGGCGAAGGCAATACCCCGGCCGCCGTGACCGCATCGTCATTGCTGTTGTGGACCGTGCACCTGTTGGTGCTGCGTGGCCTGCGCACCGCAGCCATCGTCAACGGCCTGGTGACCGTGGCCAAGCTGCTGCCGATCGCGCTGTTCCTGATCCTGGCCGCCGGCGCGTTCCGCATGGACGTGTTCCGCGCCGATTTCCTCGGCACGCCTGCACTCGGCGACCTTGGCCAGCAGCTGCGCGGCATGATGCTGGTGACCGTGTGGGTGTTCATCGGCATCGAAGGGGCCAGCATCTATTCGCGACGCGCGGCACGCCGCACCGACGTGGGTCGCGCCACGGTGATCGGCTTCCTTGGCGTGTGGCTGCTGCTGGTGCTGGTCAGCCTGTTGTCGATGGGCGTGCTGTCGCAGGCGGAACTGGCCGGACTGCCAAATCCGTCGATGGCCTATGTGCTGCGCGCCATTGTCGGCGAATGGGGCGCGACGGTGATCATCATCGGTTCCATCATCTCCGTTCTCGGTGCATTGTTGGCCTGGGTGCTGCTGTGCGCTGAAGTGCTCTATGCCGCCGCAGGTGACGGCACCATGCCCGCCTTCCTTGGCCGTGAGAACGCGCGCGGCGTGCCGGCCAATGCACTGTGGTTGAGCAACGGCCTGATCCAGTTGTTCCTGCTGCTGGTGCTGGTCAGTTCCGGCAGCTACACCGGGCTGGTGCTGCTGGCCGCGTCGATGAGCCTGGTGCCCTACTTCCTGTCCACGGCATTCGGCGTGCAGCTGGCCTGGCGCGGGCAGGCCTATGCCGGTGAGCCGGGTGTGCGCTGGCGTGATTTCGGAGTAGCACTGCTGGCCAGTGCGTATGCGCTGTGGCTGGTGTATGCCGGTGGCCTGGACAACCTGCTGCTGTCGGTATTGCTGTACGTGCCCGGTGTGGTGTTGTTCGCACTGACCCGGCGCCAACGCGGCGAACAGGTATTCACGCGATGGGAATGGGCGCTGTTCGGTGCGATCCTGATCGTGGCGATCGCCACGCTGGTGGCGTTCTGGCGAGGAGCGCTGGCGCTGTAGAGCCGAGCCCACGCTCGGCTTCGCACAGGCAGCCGAGCACGGCTCGGCTCCACAACAGCAGTCGAGCAAGCTCGACTCCACAAAGACGCAAAAAAAAACCTGCATCTCGCGATGCAGGTTTCTCAAGGTGGCGCCCGAAGTTGGACTCGAACCAACGACCCCCTGATTAACAGTCAAGTGCTCTAACCGGCTGAGCTATTCGGGCAGACGACTAGTATAACCACTCTTCACGCGCGATGGTAGGGGTGATTGGCAATCATTGCGGCAGCCCGATACAGCTGCTCGGCCACCACCAGGCGTACCAGCATGTGCGGCAGCGTCAGCGGTCCGATCGACCACTTCTCGTCGGCCAGCGCGGATACTTCCCGCGAATGCCCTTCCGGACCACCGATCAGGAACGCCAGGTCCCTGCCCTGCCCGCGCCAGTGTTCCAGGCGCTGTGCCAGCTGTTCGGAACTGAGCTGGCGACCCGGCACATCCAGCGCCACCACATAGGCATTCTTCGGCAGCGCAGCGATCACCCGCTTGCCTTCATCTTCAGTGGCGCGGCGCGGATCACGGCCTTTGCCGCGCAGGCCGGGCTCGATTTCCACCAGCTCGAACGGCAGCCAGTGCGACAGCCGCTTCTGGTACTCGGCGAAGCCCTGCGCCACCCAGCTGGGGGCGCGTTCACCGGTGGCGATCAGGCGGGCTTTCATCAACGGTCCTCCAAAACGTCGACGGCGCCACCGGCGCCGTCGAAGGGATGCATCAACGCGTGGCTCAAGCCACTTCGTCGTCGCTGGACGGCGGCTGGTCGCCGACGGTCCACAGGCGCTCGAGGGCGTAGAACTCACGCACGCGCGGCAGCATCACATGGACGATCACGTCGCCCAGATCGACCAGCACCCACTCGGCTTCACGCTCGCCTTCCACGCCCAGCGGCATCACGTCGATGTTCTTGGCGAAGCGCACCACTTCATCGGCAATCGACTTGACGTGGCGGGTCGAGGTGCCCGAAACGACAATCATGTAGTCGGCAACGCTGGACCGGCCGCGCACGTCGATCTCGACCAGGTCCTTGGCCTTCAGGTCTTCGGTGGCTTGGCGGACGCTGGCCAGCAGTTCCGGCACGGACGGCGGCGGGCTGGGCAGATCGACCTTGATGGTCTGGGGCTGGGTCTGGTTGCTCAAAGTGGATCGACTCGATAAACGTGGGGGCGATTATACGGGGATGGCGCCGCTACGCCATTCACGCTGTGGCCGGGCGGTACAGCCCGTGTGCAGCCACATAGTCCGCCACGCCGGGTGGCAGCAGGGCGCGCCAGGGGCCGCCGCCGGCGATCTGCGAACGCACGGCGCTGGCCGATTCCTCGCGCAGCGGGTGGTGCAGGCGCAGGATGCGCCCGGCCGGGCTGGCGAACAGGGCCTGCTCGGTGTCGGCCCAGCGCCCTTCCAGCGCCCGGCCCAGCTCGCCATCCACCGCAGCCTGCAACGGGCTGCCCGGGCGCTCCGCCACCACGAAATGAGCCAGCCCGAACAGCGCCTCCCACTCGTGCCAGCGGGACAGGCCAAGCAGGCTGTCGGCGCCGACCAGCCAAGCCAGCGGCCGGCTCGGACCCAGCTCGCCACGCAGCTCGCGCAGGGTGTCCACGGTGTAGGACGGCCGACCGGGGAAACGCGCTGCACGGTCCAGCTCGCGGCGGTCCAGCAGCAGACCCGGTTCGTCGCCGATGGCCAGCGACAGCATGGTGCAGCGCTGCTCGGCCGTGGCGCCGGGCACGGCCCGGTGCGGCGGATCGGCGGCCGGCAGCATGCGCACGGCAACCTGCAGTTCGTCACGGGCAGCGCGCGCGATCGCCAGGTGCCCGAGGTGCACCGGATCAAAGGTGCCCCCGTAATAGATCCGCAGACTCATTGCTCAGGCCCGCGCCAGCAGGCGCACGGCACGCGGTTCGGCCACAGCCACCAGCAGGCGCTCCAGCGCCAGCCAGGCATCACCGTCGGCGCGCCCCTTGGCGATGCGGTCGACCAGCCCGGCTTCGGCCACGAAGCGCTCCCAGCGCTTGCTTTCCGGATGCCGCTGCAGCGCGCGCTTGTACGGCGCCTGCCGCGATTCCCAGATGCCGCGCGATTTCATTTCGGCGGCCAGGTTACCGCCACGGGCCTGCACCCGGGCCAGGCCTGCACCAGCCAGCAGTTCGCGGATCACCATCGGCATCAGTGCAGCCACCGCCTCACCCTCGCCGCGCAGGCCGGCCAGCATGCGCAGCACCGCCGGCGGTTGCCCGGAGAACGTCGCCTCCACCAGCCGGAACACGTCATAGCGCGCGGCGTCGGCCACCAGCGATTCCATCCGTTCCACGTCCAGCGGCTGGCCGTCGGCCAACAGCGCCAGCTTGTCGATTTCCTGGGCGGCAGCCAGCAGATTGCCTTCCACCCGCTCGGCCAGGCGCTGCACGGCGGCCGGGTCCGCGCGCAGGCCCTTGCCACGCAGGCGGCGCTCGATCCAGTCCGGCAATTCGTGCGGCTTGATCGCCCAGGCCACCGACAGCACGCCGATGCGGTTGACCGCCTCGGCCCACTTGCCCTGGTGGGCCTTGCTCCATTCGTTGGCGGTAATCATCAGCACCACGTCCGGCGCCGGATTGGCGCAGAACTGGCTGATCACCTCGGCCCCGTCCTTGCCCGGCTTGCCGCTGGGCAGGCGCACCTCGACCAGGCGGCGGGCGCTGAACAGGCTGGGCGCGTTGAAGCTGGCGTCGAGCTGGTTCCAGTCGAAATCACGGCCATCGGCGTCGAACACTTCCCGCTCGCCGATGCCGGCGGCGCGCGCGCGCGCGCGGATGGCGTCGGCCGCCTCAAGCACGCGCAGGGTTTCCGGGCCGGCAATCAGGTAGGCCGGCGCCAGCGCGGTATCAGCGCCCTGGCTGGCCAGCTGCTCCGGACGCAGTTCCATCGTCGCGGCTCAGTGCTTGGCTGCGGGGACCGGTTCGGCCGGCTCCGCACCTTCAACCGGCTTGTCCTTCGGCGCCGACAGGCTACCGCCCTTCTCGATCTCGGCACGCACCACGCTGTCGATGCGGCGGATGATCGAGGCGGACATTTCCCGGCGCAGTTCATTGGCCAGGATTTCACGTTCGGTGGTGGTACCGGTGGCGTCGGTCGGCGGCGACACGTAGTCGCGCGACAGCTCGATCACCTGCTGCGGCACCAGCTCGCTGCCGTCTTCGCGACGGAAAATGAAGATCACCGCGTAGCGCAGGCTGTATTCCTGCGCACGGCCCTGCGAGTCGATGGCGATCGGCAGGTCGCCCCAGCGTTCGGACAGCACCTGCAGCTGGGTACTGGGTTCCTTGCTGTCCTCATCGGCCAGCCTGGCGCCGGAGGCCAGCAGGCTGCGGTTGAGCAGCTTGACCAGTTCGCTGTACGGCGCAGTGGAAACCACCTTCACCGGTGCCGTGTCGGTCGGCAGCATCAGCTTGTTGCGCAGATGGAAACCGCAGCCGGCAAGGCCGAGGACAAGAACGAGGGCAAGCAGGATTCGGGTCATGGAGACAGTCTGGCGGAGCCGGGCGATCACGGCAACACACAGCGTGCCCGAAGCCGCGTGAATGCAGGGCCATCAAACGCCTGGCCCTGCACCGGAATGGCACCGGCCACCACACGGGTGGCCGGTGCGGGGTACATCAGGCGGCGACGATGTTCACGATCTTGCCGGGCACGATGATGATCTTGCGCACCGTCAGGCCTTCCATGAACTTGGCCGCGTTGGGCTCGGCCAGGGCCAGTGCCTCGACCTGCTCGCGCGCGGCGTCGGCCGCCACGTCGATGGTGCCACGCAGCTTGCCGTTGACCTGCACGGCCAGGGTCAGCGCGTCGCGTACCAGTGCACCGGCATCGGCCTGCGGGAACGGCTGGTCTTCCAGAAGGGTCTCGCCATGGCCCAGCACCTGCCACAGGGCATGGCTGGCATGCGGGGTGATCGGGTTGAGCAGCAGCACGATGGCCTGCAGCGCTTCCTGGCGCACCGCACGGCCCTGCTCGCTGCCATCCTCGAACTTGGCCAGCGCGTTCATCAGTTCCATCACCGCGGCAATGGCGGTGTTGAAGCTGTGGCGGCGGCCATAGTCGTCACCGACCTTGCCGATGGTCTCGTGGGTCTTGCGGCGCAATGCCTTCTGATTGGCGTCCAGCGCGGCCACGTCCAGCGCCGGGGCGGCACCGTCGGCAGCGTGCTTCTGCACCTGGGCCCACAGGCGGCGCAGGAAACGGGCCATGCCGTCCACGCCGGCTTCGTTCCACTCCAGCGACTGTTCCGGCGGCGCGGCGAACATCGAGAACAGGCGGACGGTGTCGGCGCCGTACTTGCCGACCATCGCCTGCGGGTCCACGCCATTGTTCTTCGACTTGGACATCTTCTCGGTGCCGCCAACCACCACCGGCTGGCCGTCGGCGATCAGGGTGGCGCCGGTGATGCGGCCGCGCTCGTCGCGCTGCACTTCCACATCGGCCGGATTGATCCAGTCCTTCGAGCCATCCGGGTTCGGGCGGTAATAGGTTTCAGCAATCACCATGCCCTGGCACAGCAGGTTGCGCGCCGGTTCGTTGCTGTCCACCATCCGCGCGTCGCGCAGCAGCTTGTGATAGAAGCGGAAATACATCAGGTGCAGGATCGCGTGCTCGATACCACCGATGTACTGGTCCACCGGCAGCCAGTAGTTGCCGCGCTTGTCGACGGCGTCACGGGCACCCGGCGAGGTGTAGCGGGCGTAGTACCAGCTCGACTCCATGAAGGTGTCGAAGGTATCGGTCTCGCGCTCGGCCGCCCCCCCGCAGTCCGGGCATGTGGTCTTGCGCCATTCCGGATCGGTCTTGATCGGCGAACCGGTACCCGAGAACGCAACGTCCTCCGGCAGCACCACCGGCAGCTGCTCTTCCGGCACCGGCACCGCACCGCACTTGGCGCAGTAGATCACCGGAATCGGGCAGCCCCAGTAACGCTGGCGGCTCACGCCCCAGTCGCGCAGGCGGTAGTTGACGCGGCGCTGGCCCTGGGCCTTGCGCTCGAAACGTTCAGCCAGCGCTTCGAAGGCGCCCTGGAAGTCCAGGCCGTCGAACTCGGCCGAATTCACCAGTTCAAAGGCACGGCTCTTGTCGCTGTACCAGTCCTGCCAGCGGCTGCCATCCCAGGTGCGCTCTTCTTCGGTGCGCGCATCCTTCAGCGCGATCACCTGTTTGATCGGCAGGCCGTACTTGTTGGCCACTTCGTTGTCGCGCTGGTCATGGCCCGGCACGGCCATCACCGCGCCGGTGCCGTAGCCCATCAGCACGAAGTTGGCGACCCAGACCGGCACCGGCTCGCCGGTGACCGGATGCAGTGCGCGCAGGCCGGTATCCATGCCGCGCTTTTCCTGGGTTTCCAGCTCGGCCTCGGACACGCCGCCCTGCTTCAGGTCGGCCAGCATCGCCGCCAGCTCCGGGTTGTTCTTCGCCGCATGCAGCGCCAGCGGATGTTCGGCGGCGATCGACACGAAGGTCACACCCATCACCGTGTCCGGGCGGGTGGTGAACACGCGCAGCGGGTCCAGCGCGCTGCCGTCGACATCGCGCACGTCGAACTGGATTTCCAGACCCTCGGAACGGCCGATCCAGTTGCGCTGCATGGTCTTGACCGATTCCGGCCAGCCGTCCAGCTCATCCAGGCCGTCCAGCAGCTCCTGGGCGTAGTCGGTGATGCGCAGGAACCACTGCGGGATCTCGCGCTTCTCGACCAGCGCGCCGGAGCGCCAGCCGCGGCCGTCGATGACCTGCTCGTTGGCCAGCACGGTCTGGTCGACCGGATCCCAGTTCACCACCGCGTTGCGGCGGTAAGCCAAGCCCTTGCGCATCAGGCGGGTGAACATGCGCTGCTCATGGACGTAATAGTCCGGGCGGCAGGTGGCGAACTCGCGCGACCAGTCAATGGCATAGCCCAGCGACTGCAGCTGGCTGCGCATGTGGTCGATGTTCTTGTAGGTCCACGCCGCCGGCGCGGTCTTGTTCTTGATCGCCGCGTTTTCCGCCGGCAGGCCGAACGCGTCCCAGCCCATCGGCTGCAGCACGTTGTGGCCGGTCATGCGCTTGTAGCGGCTGATCACGTCGCCAATGGTGTAGTTGCGCACGTGGCCCATGTGCAGCGCACCGGACGGATACGGAAGCATCGACAGGCAGTAGTACTTCGGCTTGTCCGAGGCTTCATCGACCTCGAAGGCACGGGTAGCGTCCCAGTACTTCTGGGCGGCGGATTCAACCTGCTGCGGATCGTAAACGTTGGGTTCGACGCTGGTCATGTAACACGCGGTTGCGGCGGCAAAGCGGTACAGCGTACCGCAGTGCGGCAAATGGCTCCAATCCTGCCCGTCGACCGCCGGCGCCGATTGCGCGCGGAGCCAGTCTCAGCGCGGCCGCGACAACGGCAGGGCCAGGGCGAGCCAGCCCGCCCAGCAGGCGAACGCAAGCCGTTGTGCCAGTGGCGCCGGCAGCACGCCCTGAAGGGCAAACGCCGCCAGCGCGGCCAGCACGCCACAGGCGAGCGCCACTGCGCCCAGCGCGCGGCCATGCGCCTGGCGCACCTGCGACGTGCCCAGCAACAGGGTCCCGGCGACAAAACCCAGCACCCAGATCATCCAGGCGCTGGCATGCAGCTGGCTGGCTGGCCCGTGCAGGTCGTCCACATCCAGCGGCAGCAGCCCCATCGCTGCGAACGCCAACCCGGCCAGCAGCAGCATCTGGCTACCCACCCGCGGCGCCCAGCCGGCGGTTGCCGGCAGCCCGCGGCGCAGGCACTCGGCCACAACCACCGCCAGCAGCCCTGGCAGCACGAAGCCCAGCAGATTGAAGGCCAGCGCATGCGGCACCCCCTGTGCCCCCAGCAGCGCTACCGGGTGGCGGGCCTGCGCGTAGCCGTCCAGGCCAGCGCCGAAACCGAGCACCGCCAGCACGAACAGCAGCGCGGCGACCAGGCCGGACAGGCGCAGCAACGGGGACAGGGACGACATGCAGGCTCCGGAAAGAACAGCGACAGGAAGGCTGCATTGTCAGGCATTTACTACAACCCGGGTTGAGACCGGCATCGATCGTCACCATAGAATCGGTCTCCAGACGCCAAACGATGCTTCCCCCCATGACCGAGACGACCTACGTATTCGACGCCACCACTGCGACCTTCGAGGCCGAAGTCCTGCAGAAGTCGCTGCAGACGCCGGTACTGGTCGACTTCTGGGCCACCTGGTGCGGGCCGTGCAAGACCCTGGGGCCGATGCTGGAAAAGCTGGCCGCCGAATACAACGGCGCCTTCGAGCTGGCCAAGGTCGATGTCGACAAGGAACAGCAGATCGCGGCCGCCTTCCAGATCCGCTCGGTGCCGACCGTGTTCCTGGTCAAGGGCGGCCAGCTGGTGGACGGCTTCCCGGGTGCCATTCCGGAAGGCCAGCTGCGTGAATTCCTGGCCCAGCACGGCATCGTGCCGGCCGACATCGGCGACGCCGTCGCCGAAGACGAAGCCCCGCTGGACCCGCAGGCGCAGGTGGACGTGCTGCGCGCGCAGATCGCCGCCGAGCCGGACAAGGACGAGCTGAAGCTCGACCTGGCGCTGGCCCTGCTGCAGATCGGTGGCGTCGATGAAGCCAGCCTGCTGATTGACGGCCTGCCCGCCAACCTGTCCACCGACGACCGGGCCGTGCGTGCACGCGCCCGGCTGGCCTTCGCCTCGGCCCTGAAGGACGCCCCGGCCGCTGAAGTGCTGGACGCCCGCATCGCTGCCGATGGCAAGGACCTCAAGGCGCGCCACCTGCGCGGCGTACAGCTGCTGCTCGGTGGCCACGACGAAGCCGCGCTGGCCCAGTTCCTGGAAATGCTGCGGATCGACCGCACATTCGAGGACGGACTGCCGCGCAAGGCCCTGATCGACGCCTTCAATGTGATCTCCGACGAGGACCTGGTCGGCCAGTACCGTCGCCGGATGGCCTCCCTGCTGTTCTGAACGGGAACCCACTTCGTTCAGAATCCCTGCACTGAACGCGGGCAATAATGCACGGGATGGCGGCCGTACGGCCGCCACGATCCGTTCGGGGGGATGAGGTCGGGGCCATGGGGTCTTGCAGCTGCGCCCCCGCATTGCCGGGATTGCAAACTGTGACCTTCGTCCGCTCGCTGTCGTTCGCCATGCGCTTCCAGGGCGCGCTGCTCTGCGCTCTTCTCTTCCTGCCGGCCATCGCCGCCGCCCAGGACTGGAACTACCGGGTCCGTCCCGGCGATACCCTGTGGGATCTGGGAGGCCTGTACCTCAAGCCCTCGGTGCGCTGGCAGCAGCTGCAACAGCACAACCGCATCGACAACCCCTACCAGCTGCCGCCGGGCCAGCTGCTGCGCTTCCCGATCAGCTGGCTGCGCATCGAACCGGCACCTGCCCGCGTGCTGTCGGTGCGCGGCAAGGTCGAAGTGTCCGGCGCCGATGGCAGCGCCACGCGCGCGATACTCGCCGGGGAACAACTTCGCATCGGTGACACCGTGCAGACCGAAGGCGACTCCAGCGTCACGCTTGAATTCGCCGACGCCTCGCGCCTGCAGCTGCGCGAGTATTCCCGGCTGCGCCTGGACCAGCTGAGCCGCTACGGCCACACCGGCATGGTCGATACCCGTCTGCGCCTGCAGCAGGGCCGCGCCAGCAACCGGGTGACACCTGCCCGTGGCCCGGCCTCCCGCTACATCATCGACGCACCTACGGCGACCAGCAGCGTGCGCGGTACCGTATTCCGGGTCAGCGCAGGTGACACCGGCCACGTAGCTGCCACCGAGGTACTGCAGGGCAAGGTGCAGGTCGGCAACACCCACGGCAAACGCCTGGTCCAGCCTGGGCAGGCCAGCCGCAGCATCAGCGCCGATGCCGCACCGGACGCTGTCTCCGCCCTTCTTCCAGCGCCGCAGCTGCGCAGCGACGATGTGCGCCTGGCGCCCCTGCCGACCCTGCTCGCGTGGGACCCTGTCGACGGCGCCGCGCGCTACCGCGTTGAAGTGGTGCAGGCAGCGACGCCGGAAATCCTGCTGTTTGCCGCCACCACTGCCGACACCCGGCTGGCGATCGGTGACCTGCCCCCCGGCCAGTTGCGCATCCTGTTGCGCGCCGTGGATGCGCAGGGCGTGGAAGGCCTCGACGCCAGCGCCGATTTCGAACTCAGCGACCAGCCCCCGCCGCCGCTCACCGTGACCCCCCTGCATGGGCAGACCGTCAACAGCGACCGCCCGCGCTTCCGTTGGAGCCAGGCGCCGGGCGCGCGCAGCAGCGTGCTGCAGATCGCCGCCGAGCCGAGCTTCGTGCAGCCGCTGCAGGAACAGAGCACCCAAGGCACCGACCTGCGCCTGGCGCAGCCGCTGCCGCCCGGCGAGTACTTCTGGCGGGTGGCGTCGCGCGATGGCAACGGCCACCAGGGCCGTTACGGCCAGGCCCTGCCCCTGCAACTGAGCAATGAACCGGTCGACCCTGCCCTGCAGCCGCCTGAAGCCGCGCATGGCGAGCTGACCCTGCGCTGGCAGGCCGGCAGCGAAGGCCAGCGCTACAGGGTGCAGGTGGACCGTCGTGGCGACTTCAGGACGCCCCTGGTCGACCAGACCGTGAGCGAGCCGCAGGTCAGCTTCAAGCGGCCGTGGAGCGGCACCCTGCATGTGCGTGTGCAGTACATCGACGACGACGGTCATGCGGGCGAGTACTCACCGGCCCAGCAGATCAAGCTGCCCTGCCGCCTGTGCTACGGCGCCGGTGGTGGCGCCCTGCTGCTGTTGCTGTTGTTATGAGGCGCTCGCCGCTGCCGTGGTCGAAGCGGATCCTGCTGGCACTGCTGGCCGGCGTGCTGACGGTGATCGCCAGCCAGGGCCAGTGGCTGTGGCGGCAGGACGAAGCCGCCTATGACGCCATGGTCGGCAACTGGGACTACCGCCCCGACCCCAGCGTGCTGATCGTGGCCATCGACGAGGGCAGCCTGCAGCGCATCGGCCAATGGCCCTGGCCCCGCTCGATCCATGCCCGCCTGCTGGACCGGCTGACCGACGCCGGTGCCGAGCGCGTCGCATTGGACCTGATGCTGTCCGAACCTGATCGACGCGACAGCCGCCAGGACGAAGCGCTGGCCGCGGCGATCCGCCGCAATGGCCGGGTGGTGCTGCCGGTGCTGGCCGCGCCCGCGGCCGGTGATCGCATGGCGGAGGAAATGCTGCCGGTACCGCAGATCGCGGCCAGTGCCGCGGCGATCGGCCATACCGACGTGGAAGTGGATGGCGATGGCGTCGCGCGCGGTGTGTATCTGCATGCGGGCATCGGCCAGGCTCACTGGCCGGCACTGGGCCTGGCGCTGGCCGCCCTGCCGCCGGGCGCGGTGCACGGCCTGCCTGACCCTGATCCGGAGATCGGTTCGCCCTACCAATGGCGGCGCAACGACTACGTGCGCGTGCGCTATGCCGGGCCGCCCGAGCGCCTGCCACAGGTGTCCTATGCCGACGTGCTGGATGGTCACGTGGACATGGCGATGCTGCATGGCCGCCGCATCGTGGTAGGCATGACCGCCAGCGGCATCGCACCGCGGCTGCTGACCCCGACCACCCGCGAGTTCTGGATGAGCGGCAGTGAGTACCAGGCCAACATCGCGTCGATGCTGCTGCAGCACAAGCAGATCGATCTGCTGCCCCGCCTCTGGCAGCACGCCATCAGCGGCGTGCTGGTGGCGCTGTGCGTGATCCTGCTCGGCCTGCGCCTGCCATGGCTTGCTGCGCTGTGCTCGCTGCCGCTCCCACCGCTGCTGAGCTGGTTGCTGTTGCGCGCCGGTGACCTGTGGTGGGCACCGGCCAGCGCAATGCTGGGCATCCTGCTGGTGCTGCTGGCCTGGGCGACCTGGCGGGTCTCGGCCTGGCACCGCCTGGCCAATCGCGATGCGCTGACCGGTCTCGGCAATCGCCTGCGCTTCGAGCAGTCGCTGCAACAGGAATGCGATGCCGCGCGACGCAGTGGCAAATCCCTGAGCCTCGCGCTGATCGACGTTGACCATTTCAAGCGCCACAACGACCGCCACGGGCATCAGGTCGGTGACCGCGTGCTGCGCGATGTCGCCCGCCTGATCGGTGCACATGCGCGACGTCCACGCGACATGGCCGCGCGCTACGGTGGCGATGAGTTCGCACTGGTGCTGCCGGATACCCCGGCCGAAGGCGCACGCCAGGTCATCGAGGACCTGATCGCCTGCGTGCGTGCACTACCGGCGCCCGGTGACGGCAGCGAAGCAGGCGTCACCCTCACCATCGGCGTGTTCACCCGCGTACCCGACGGCACGCTGCAACCGCACCATTTCGTCGAGGGCGCCGACACCGCGTTGTACCAGGCCAAGGCCAACGGCCGCGACGGGTATGTGATCGACGGCGAGGCATGACCCTCGCCGCCCGGGGTGCAACATACGCATGCGAATGGTTAGACTGGACACCTCGCCCTGCGCCCCCGGACCCGCATGAACGCCCGCCTGTTCCGCTTCGGCATCAATCTCTGGCCGCCATTCCTGTTCACCGGCATCCACGTCACCCGCATCACGCCGGACTACCGGCAGATCGATGTCGAACTGCGCCTGCGACCATGGAACCGCAACTACGTCGGTACCCACTTCGGTGGCAGCCTGTTCGCGATGACCGATCCGTTCTGGATGCTCGGCCTGCTGCACATCCTCGGCCGCGACTACTACGTGTGGGACCGCGCCGGCGCTATCGACTTCCTCAAGCCGGGCCGTGGCATCGTGCGGACGTCGTTCCGCATCGACGACGCGCTGCTGGACGAACTGCGCGCGGAAGCGGCCAGTGGCGAGAAGGTGCTGCGCTGGTTCAGCAACGACGTGATCGATGAGAGCGGCGAGGTGGTCGCCCAGGTCCGCAAGCAGGTCTATCTGCGCCTGAAGCCACACGCACGCTGATCATCGCTGGGACGCTATCCTCTGGCCTCTGCCATGGAGGCCCCGATGCGCCCGTACACCCTTGCTGCACTGCTGAGCACCCTGCCGTGCGCGGCCCATGCGCTGGACCTGCCGCCGGTGCAGTACCCGACGCTGCCGGCACAGGCTGCCACTGCCGCCGGCTTCGTGCCCAACGGCTGGACGCTTGAATCCAGCATCGAAGGCGATCTCGACCAGGATGGCCGCGCTGATCTGGTCCTGGTACTGCGCCAGCAGGACCCGCGCAACGTCATCGAACACGATGGCTTCGGCCCCTCGCCGCATGACAGCAACCCGCGCATTCTCGCCGTGGCATGGTCACGGCCAACCGGCTATGTGCTGGCGGTGCAGGACCATCAGCTGATTCCGCGCCCGGAGAACCCGGTGATGAGCGATCCGCTTGAAGAAGGGGGTGTCAGCATCCAGCGTGGCACGTTGAAGGTCGCGCTGTTTTCATTCGCCAGCGCCGGAAGCTGGTCGATGGGTACCACCGCCTTCACTTTCCGCTGGCAGGACGGCGCGTTCGCGCTGATCGGCTACGACCAGGATTCGGTGATGCGCAATTCCGGAAAGACCGAATCGCTGAGCGTGAACTTCTCCACGCGCAAGGTAAGGCGCGCCGAAGGCAGCATCGAGAACGACAAGGACAGCGTGCGCTGGCAGCCACTGCACGGCACCCGTCGCTGGACGCTGCAGACGGTCGGCGATGGCTGGGCATTCGATCCGCAGGCCGGCACCGACTGAGCCACAGCTCAGTCGCGGGCAGCGGCGGTTGCGCCGGCGCCAGCCACCAGCGGTACGGACAACCACGGGCTCTCAGCGTTGCCACGCGGCGGCGAACGACGCGGCACCTGCAGATGGCGGCCATCGGCCGACAGCTGCGGCGACCGCACCGGCGAGCGGAACTGCGCCGGCAACCGCTGCAGCGCCTCAGCCGGATCTTCCGCCTGCTGCCGCAACCAGCGCTGTGCGCCCAGCAGGCGCAGCATTGCCGCCGCATCCTGGGACCGTGACGAATACGCGGGATAGACCGGCGCGGCGATCTCGGTCAGCACGCATCCCATCACATTGGACAGGCAACCGAAATCCCGCTGCGGCGGCGCCTGTACCGGCAGCGGCCGATCAGCCTCCAGCGCCGCCATCGCGGCTGCGCCACAGGCCCAGCCAAGATTGCCGGCCGCGCGCGCCAACGTGCTGCTCCGATCCAGTACCAGGACGCCGCCAAATTCCTGGGCCGAAGACTCGATCGCCGCCCGGCTCATCGCATACTCGCCTTGCATGGCACGGCACAGGCTCTGTTCCTCGGCCCGCAGCGGCTGCATGGCCTGTTCGCATACCGCGGGCAACGGATGGCCGGCAGGCAGTTCGACCAGCATGTCGGCCAGCAGCTGGGCATTGGCCTGCACCAGGCTGGCACCGATGATGCTCTCGACCAGATAACTGCTGCCGGGCACCAGCCGCCGGCCCAGCTGCAGGCCACGGCAGGCGCCACGCAGGGCACCGTCGATATCGCCCTGCACGTACGCCAGCGCGCGTGCACTGGTGGCGTCCATCACCACGCCATAGGCCGGCAACGGGACCAGAATGCCCTCGCCCTTCGGCGGAAACGGCGACATGAAGTAGTCCGCTTCGGCCAGCTGATCCAGCCGCGCATGCAACTGCTGGTGGCCGGCGTGGGCCTCCACGAAGCGTTGCGGGTCCGCGCGGACCTGGGCGAGGCAGCCGCTGGCGGCCGGCCCGCAACTGGCACCGGGCCGCGAGTGCAGCTCGGCATGGTTGGCCACCAGGTGTGTCCGGCCGCCGCCTCCACCGTGTGGGTCGGCCTCCCAGCGCCGTACATCCTCGGCCAGCGCCTGCTCGCGCTGCTGGGCATCCAGGTCGTCGAATGGCAGCGTCCACAACAAGGCATAACCGTTGTGCCCGGTCGCCGGCAGGCGTGCTTCCAGTCGCTGCTGCGCCTGCAGCCGCGATTCGGGTACCGGCCACATGCGCGAGGCGCACCACACCACGATGGCCAGCACCAGCAGGCCTGCCAGGGTCCAGCCCAGTCCGCGCAGAATCTTCAACACAGCTTCCCTTCCATGTGCCGTTGCCGCAGTCGATTTCCCAGCGTAATCGACCTGCAGTGACCGCTACAATGCGCGCATGTCGCTCGAAGCCCCCGCCCTGGTCCCCCGCCCCTCCCTGCAGCGCCTGTTCCTGACCGGCCTGCTCACCCTGCTGCCGATCTGGCTGACCTGGGTCGTGGTCAAGTTCGTGTTCGTGCTGCTGTCGGGCATTTCCAGCCCGCTGGTGGTGCCGCTGTCCGAACAGATCGCAACCAGCTTCCCGCACTATCTGGGCTGGGTCCGCGCCGAGTGGATCCAGGACACCATCGCCCTGCTGGCCACCCTGCTGGTGATCCTGGCGGTGGGCGTGGCCAGTCGCCGCGTGCTTGGCCAGCGCCTGCTGCGCTGGGTCGGCGCGGTCATCAAGCGCATCCCCCTGGCCAGCATCATCTACGACAGTGCCAAGAAGCTGCTGGACATGCTGCAGACCGAGCCGGGCAGCACCCAGCGCGTGGTGCTGATCGACTTCCCGCATCGCGACATGAAATCGGTCGGGCTGGTCACCCGCGTGATCAAGGAACACGGCACCGACCGTGAGCTGGCCGCGGTGTACGTGCCGACCACACCGAACCCGACCTCGGGCTACCTGGAAATCGTGCCGGTGGAACTGCTGACCCCGACCGACTGGACCGTCGACCAGGCCATGAGCTTCATCATTTCCGGCGGTGCCGTGGCGCCGTCCAGCGTGCCGTTCACCCGCGCCGGTGAACGCACCGGCGAACGCACCGAATGACCCCGGCGCCGATCGAGCGCCCGCTGCAGGACCGCGCGGTCCTGTTGTTCATCGTGCTGGCCGCGTTCTTCTGCGGCAATGCGGTGCTGGCCGAGCTGATCGGGGTGAAGATCTTCGCGCTGGAAGACACCCTCGGCATCGCTCCGCTGAACTGGAACCTGTTCGGCCAGACCGGCTCGCTCAGCTTCACCGCCGGCACCCTGCTTTGGCCGGTGGTGTTCATCATGACCGACACCATCAACGAGTTCTTCGGCAAGCGCGGCGTGCGCTTCATCTCGTGGCTGGCGGTGGTGCTGATCGGCTACGGCTTCCTGTTCGCCTTCGCCGCCATTTCACTGGCGCCGGCCAGCTGGTGGGTCACTTCGATGGATGGCCACGGCGTGCCCGATTACCAGGCCGCGTTCGCAGCCGTGTTCGGCCAGGGCATGTGGACCATCGCCGGTTCGCTGGTGGCCTTCCTGCTCGGCCAGCTGATCGACGTGGCCGTGTTCCATCGCATCCGCCAGGCGACCGGTGAGCGCCACGTGTGGCTGCGTGCGACCGGATCGACCGCGATCTCGCAGGTGGTGGACAGCTTCGTGGTGATCTGGATCGCCTTCGTGCTGGGCCCGCAACACTGGCCGACCTCGCTGTTCCTGGCGGTCAGCAGCGTCAACTACATCTACAAGATGGGTTTTGCGATCGCACTGATTCCGTTGCTGTACCTGATGCGGCGTGCCATCACCCGCTACCTGGGTGCCGAGCGGGCCGCATCGTTGCGGGCTGCAGCTGCGGCTGACTGAAGCCCCAGCAGCGGAACGCTGACTGGGCCTTCACGCTGGCCGTACGCGCGCAGATCGTGCAAGCTCCACGGTCTGTGTTCCACGGAAGCTTCTTGATGCCGTATTCCCCCCGCGTCCTGGCCGCCGCCATTGCCGCGTTGTTTCTGTTCAGCGCCGTACCGTCGGCCGAAGCAGCGAAAAAGAAGGCCAGCCGCCCTGCCGCCGCGCAGACCCGCCAGGCCGCCAAGCCCAAGGCCCGGCCCGCCCGCGCCACCGCGCCGGCCCGTGGCAGTTCGGCGCGCCGCGCCGCGCCGCGTCCGGTCGCAGCGGCCCGGGCCGTGCCCAAGCAGGTGCAGCTGGAGCGCCTGTACGACGAATACTGGGATGCCTCGATGCGGTTGAATCCGCTGCAGGCAACCTTCCAGGGCGAGGCCCGCTACAACGACCAGCTGCCCAACATCCTGTCCGCCGCGTGGCGCCAGCAATCGCACGACTTCACCACCGAGTGGCTGGGCAAGGTCGAGAAACTCGGCAGCGACGGCCTGCAGGGCCAGGACCTGCTCAGCTACGAGATCTTCGTGCGCGATGCGCGCGCCTCGCTGGCCGCCGAACGCTATCCGAGCTGGATGATGCCGATCAGCCAGTACTACAACGTCGGCAGCATCATGGCGATCCTCGGCGCCGGCGCCGGCGCACAGCCGTTCAACACCGTGCAGGACTACGACACCTGGTCGCGTCGCTCGCTGGGCATTCCCGAGCTGTTCGACCAGGCCATCGACAACATGCGCCAGGGCATGAAGGCCGGCGTGGTGCAGCCGCGCGACCTGATGGAGAAGGTGCTGCCGCAGCTGGATGCGGTCATCAAGCCGACTGCTGAAGAGAGCATCTTCTGGTCGCCGATCCGCACCATGCCCAACACCATCGCGGCCGAGGACAAGGCGCGCATCAGCGCCGAGTACAAGCGCATGATCGAGCTGCGCATCATGCCAGCCTATCGCGCCCTGCGCGGTTTCATCGCCACCGAATACCTGCCGGCCACGCGCGCCAGCAGCGGCCTGGGCGCACTGCCCGATGGCCAGGCCTGGTACGCCAACCTGATCGTGCAGACCACTGCCAGCGACCAGACCGCCGCGCAGCTGCACGCACTGGGCGAACAGCGCGTGCAGGAGCTGCAGGCGCAGATCGCCACCGTGATGAAGGATGCCAAGCTGCGTGGCACGCCGTCCAAGCTGTTGCGCAGCATGCGCAACGATCGCCAGTTCCAGTACGGTGACGCCAACGCATTGATCAACCGCTACCGCCAGGTGCAGCAGCAGGTCAACGCACGCCTGCCGCAGGTGCTCGATACCCTGCCCAAGTCCACGCTGGACGTGCGCGCAGTGGAACCGGAGCGTGCGCTGACCGCTGCAGCAGCGGCCTACCAGCCGTCTGCGGCCGGGCAACCGGGCGTGCTGTACGTAAACACCCGCGACCTGCCCAGCCGCAAGCGCTGGAACGTGCCGGTGCAGTACCTGCATGAAGCAATCCCCGGCCACCATGTGCAGCTGGGCCTGCAGCAGGAGCTGGCCAAGCTGCCGCGCTTCCGCCGCCTCGGTGGCGACCTCGCCTTCGTCGAAGGCTGGGGCCTGTATGCCGAAACGCTGGGTGAGAACCTCGGCATCTACACCGATCCCTACGATCGCATCGGCTACCTGTATTCGCGCCTGCTGCGCGCTGCCCGCGTGGTGGCCGACACCGGCGTGAACGCTCAGGGCTGGAGCAAGCAGCAGGCCGTGGCCTACCTGCAGAAGACCGTGGACATGAGCAGTGACGACGCCAACGCCGAAGTCGAGCGGATCATGGCCCAGCCCGGCCAGGCGCTGTCCAACGTGGCCGGCCTGACCACCATTGTCGCCCTGCGCGACAAGGCCAAGGCACGCCAGGGCGCCGCCTTTGACCTGCGCCGCTTCCACGCCGAACTGCTGAAGGACGGCTCGATGCCGCTGGACGTGCTGGACCGCAAGATGGAACGCTGGATGGCGCAGCCCGCCAGCACCACACCTGCCCCTTCACCCTGACCCTTCCGGAGCCGCCATGCGCCCTGCCGTCGCCCTGCTCGCCGTCGTGCTGGGCCTGCTGCCAGTGGCGGGCTCCGCCGCACCGGTGCTGACCCCACCAGATGCGGGCGTCGACGGCCTGATGCAGGCCTACGACGGTCAGGTACCCGGCGCTGCGGTACTGGTACTGCACGACGGGCAACCGGTATTCCGCCGCGGCTACGGCCTGGCGGTAGTGGAAGACGGTACTGCGGTCACCGCGGCCAGCAACTTCCGGCTGGCCTCGGTCAGCAAGCAGTTCACCGCTGCGGCAGTGCTGCTGCTGGTGGAAGACGGCCGGCTCGGGCTGGAGCAGCCCGCCCGCCAGTGGCTGCCCGAGCTGCCGCCGGCAGCGGCGGCCATCACCCTGCGCCAGCTCCTGTCGCATACCAGCGGCCTGCTCGACTACGAAGACCTGATGAATCCGGCTGACACTCGGCAGGTGCACGACGCCGACGTGCTGACCCTCCTGTCGCACGAGGACCGCCTGAATTTCGCACCCGGCACGCAGTACCGCTACAGCAACAGCGGCTACGCGCTGTTGGCACTGATCGTCGGCCGTGCTTCCGGCCAGGATTTCGCCACGTTCCTGCAGCAGCGCATCTTCCGCCCACTGGGCATGGCGCATACCGTGGCCCACCAGGACGGCGTGGACACGGTCGCCGCACGCGCCTATGGCTACAGCCGGATCGATGGCCGCTGGCAGCGCACCGACCAGAGCACCACCAGCGCCGTGCTCGGTGATGGCGGCATCTATTCCTCGCTGGACGACCTGGCCCGCTGGGATGCGTCGCTGTACGACGACCGCCTGCTGTCGAAGGCCTCGCGCCGGGCGATGTTCAGCCCGGCCACGACCACATCGGAACCGGACGTGCCGCATTACGGTTTCGGCTGGCGCCTGAACGGCCAGGTGCAATGGCACAGCGGCGAGAGCATCGGCTTCCGCAACGTGATAGTGCGCCACCCGGAAAAGCATCTGACCGTGATCGTGTTGACCAACCGCAACGATCCCGAACCCTATCCGCTGGCGCAGAAGATCGCCCAGCGCTGGCTGGACACCCTGCAATGACCCCCGGTTCCGACGCCCTGCTGGGCATCCACCACGCTGCGCTGATCTGCAGCGACTACGCACGCTCGAAGGACTTCTACGTGCGCATCCTCGGCCTACGCGTGCTGGCCGAGAACCATCGCGCCGCGCGCGACTCCTGGAAGCTGGACCTGGCCCTGCCCGACGGCGGCCAGCTGGAACTGTTCTCCTTCCCCTCACCACCACCGCGCCCCAGCCGCCCCGAAGCCCAGGGCCTGCGCCACCTCGCGTTCCGGGTGGCTGCACTGGAACCCTTCATCCAGCGCCTGGCCGCGCATGGCGTCGCCTGCGAACCGATCCGCGTGGACGAGTACACCGGCCGCCGTTTCACCTTTTTCGCCGACCCGGATGGCCTGCCGCTGGAGCTGTACGAAGTCGGTTGAGCGTTTTTCAATCGAGATTCATCCATGCATGGCATGGATCTACGTGTCGACCAAGGTCGACACCCACCAAGAGCAGGCCGTTCCATTCCGGCAGATCGCAGGACTCTGTCGAAGGCGGGGCGGGTCCGTTTGCGGGGGCGTGAGCCGCATGGATGCGGCGACCGAGCTTACAGGGACGTACTTGCAGCGCCCCCCGCAAACGGGCCCGCCCCGCCATCCCACGGAATCCCGCCGTTGCTGTTGCCGTTGCCTCTGCAGGTGCAGGGCGCAGCCCTGCAACGCCCCCCTTCCCCATACCCCGCCGAATGGGTATACAGTCGACCCGTACCGGCACCGTGCCGGAATGAACCCTGGGAGGGGACCATGCGCAAGACCTTCAAGACCCTGCTGCTGGCACTGCCGCTGTGCCTGGCCGCGCTCTCGGCGCAGGCCGCCGATGGCGCCGCCGGCCGCTGGAAGACCATCGACGACAAGACCGGCAAGGTGAAGTCGATCGTCGAGATCACCCAGGCCGCCAACGGCACGCTGACCGGCAAGGTGGTCGACATCCTGCACTCGGACAAGGGCCCGAACCCGGTCTGCGACGGCTGTGAAGGCGCCAACAAGAACAAGCCCGTGAAGGGCATGACCATCCTCTGGAACCTCAAGGCCGACGGCGCCAACAAGTGGTCCGGCGGCACCATCCTCGATCCGGCCAATGGCAAGACCTACAAGTCGAAGATGGAACTGCAGCCCGGCGGCACCAGGCTTGACGTGTCCGGCTGCATCGCCTTCATCTGCCGCGCGCAGACCTGGCAGCGCGAGTAAGCGCTCCGCCCCCGCTTCACCCCCGTGACCCGGCCCCGGCCGGGTCACCTCGTTGCGGGCATGCGATACTCTGCGGTTCCCCTCGGCTTCACCCCGCGACCATGACCCGTACCGCGCTCGTCACCACCGCCCTGCCCTACGCCAACGGCCCGCTGCACCTGGGCCACCTGGTCGGCTACATCCAGGCCGACATCTGGGTGCGTGCACGGCGAATGAGCGGCGGCAAGGCCTGGTTCGTCTGCGCCGACGACACCCACGGCACGCCGATCATGCTGGCCGCGGAGAAGGCCGGGGTCACCCCGGAAACCTTCATCGCCAACATCCAGGCCAGCCACGAACGTGACTTCGCCGCCTTCGGCGTGGCCTTCGACCACTACGACTCGACCAATTCGGCGGCCAACAAGGCGCTGACCGAGCAGTTCTACCTGAAGCTGGAAGCGGCCGGCCACATCAGCCGCCGTTCGGTGGCGCAGTTCTACGACCCTGCCAAGGGCATGTTCCTGCCCGACCGCTACGTCAAGGGCATCTGCCCGAACTGCGGCAGCCCCGACCAGTACGGCGACAACTGCGAAGTCTGTGGCGCGACCTATGCGCCGACCGACCTGAAGGAACCGCGTTCGGTGATCTCCGGTGCCACGCCGGAAATGCGCGATTCGGAGCACTTCTTCTTCGAGGTGGGCCACTTCGACGCGTTCCTGCGCGAATGGCTGGCCGGCGACGTCGCCCTGCCGGGCGTGAAGGCCAAGCTCGGTGAGTGGCTCAATGCCGAAGGTGGCCTGCGCGCGTGGGACATCTCGCGCGATGCACCGTATTTCGGTTTCCAGATTCCCGGCCAGCCGGGCAAGTACTTCTACGTCTGGCTGGACGCGCCGATCGGCTACCTGTCCAGCTTCCAGACCCTGTGCGGCAAGCTCGGCGAAGACTTCGAAGCGCACCTGCGCGCCGGTACCAGCACCGAGCTGCACCACTTCATCGGCAAGGACATCGTCAACTTCCACGGCCTGTTCTGGCCGGCGGTGCTGCACGGTACCGGCCACCGCGCGCCGACCCGCCTGCACGTCAACGGCTACCTGACCGTGGACGGCGCCAAGATGAGCAAGTCGCGCGGCACCTTCGTGATGGCCCGCACCTTCGTCGACGCCGGCCTCGAGCCGGAAGCGCTGCGCTACTACTACGCCGCCAAGTCCGGCGGTGGCGTCGACGATCTCGACCTGAACCTGGGTGACTTCATCGCCCGCGTCAACGCCGACCTGGTCGGCAAGTTCGTCAACCTGGCCAGCCGCTGCGCCGGCTTCATCAGCAAGCGCTTCGACGGCCAGCTGGCCGCGCAGCTGCCTGATGCCGCGCAGTACCAGCGCTTCGTCGACGGCCTGGCGCCAATCCGTGAGGCCTACGAGCGCAACGACCCAGCCGCGGCGATCCGCCTGACCATGACCCTGGCCGACGAAGCCAACCGCTACATCGACGACGTCAAGCCGTGGGTCATCGCCAAGCAGGAAGGCGCCGACGCGCAGCTGCAGGCCGTGTGCAGCCAGGGCCTGAACCTGTTCCGCGTGCTGGTCACCGCATTGAAGCCGGTGCTGCCGGCCACCGCCGCGCAGGCCGAGGCCTTCCTGGCCGCGCCGGTCAACGACTGGACCGAGCTGGCGCAGCCGCTGCTGGGCCACCGCATCACCGACTACACCCCGCTGTTCACCCGTATCGACCCGAAGAAGATTGACGCCATGATCGACGCCTCCAAGGACACCCTGCAGCCGGCCGCTGCCGCCGCCCCCGCCGCCAAGACCGAAGCGGTCAAGCCGGCCGCCTCGGCCCCGGCCAAGGACGATGCAAAGAGCGCCGACGCCCCGGCCTACATCGGCATCGACGATTTCGCCAAGCTCGACCTGCGCATCGGCAAGGTGCTGGTCTGCGAGTTCGTGGAAGGTTCGGACAAGCTGCTGCGCTTCGAACTGGACGCCGGCGAGCTGGGCAAGCGCCAGATCTTCTCCGGCATCCGCGGCAGCTACGGCGAGCCGGAAACGCTGGTTGGCCGCAGCGTGGTGTTCATCGCCAACCTGGCCCCGCGCAAGATGCGCTTCGGCCTGAGCGAAGGCATGATCCTGTCGGCCGGTTTCGACGGCGGCGCACTGGCGCTGCTGGACGCCGACAGCGGCGCACAGCCGGGCATGCCGGTCCGCTGATGCCCGCAGCGGGCGTGGTTGCGGCCACGCCCGCCGGCAGCACCGGCCACGGGGCAACGCGATGGGAGGCAACGGAATGGAACTGGCGCTGTTCGACTTCGACCACACCGTGACTACCTGCGATACCTACGGCCGTTTCCTGCGCCGCGTGGCCACCGCCGAACAGCTGGCACAGGCGTGGTGGAAGATTGGTCCATGGCTGGCCGCGTACAAGCTGAAACTGATCTCGGCCGAGCGCATCCGCGCGCGCGTCACCCGTTTGACCTTCAGCGACCGCCACAGCGATGACATCGCCACGCTGGCCGCCGGCTTCTCGCGTGAGTTCCTGCCCGACGTGGTGCGCCCGGAAATGCTGGAGCAGATCCGCTGGCACAAGGAACAGCAGCACACCGTGGTGATCGTGTCCGGCTCGCTGGACCTGTACCTGCGGCCATGGTGCGAACAGCTGGGCCTGCAGTTGATCTGCAACCGGCTGGAAAGCCAGGACGGCCGCCTCACAGGCCGTTATGCCGGTGGCGACTGTGGCCCGCGCAAGGTCGAGCACATCCGTCGCCAGTTCGACCTGTCGCGCTACGTGCGCATCCATGCCTACGGTGACAGTTCCGAAGACAAGCCGATGCTGGCGCTGGCCCACGAGCGCTGGTTCCGTGGCAAACCCCTGAAATGACCCCAACGCGCAGCCTTCGCCACGCATGAGCCTGATCCCGCCCCTGACCGAACGCCTAGACCGCCTGCTGCCGCAGACCCAATGCGGGCAATGCGGCTACGACGGCTGCCGCCCGTACGCGCAGGCCATGGCTCGCGGCGAAGCAGGCGTGGACCACTGCCCGCCGGGCGGAGATACCGGTGCGCGCGCACTGGCGCAGGTGCTCGGAGTACCTGCCATTCCCTTCGATCGATCGCGCGGCGAGCACAAGGCGCCGCAGGTGGCGTTGATCGTGGAAGCCGACTGCATCGGCTGTACCAAGTGCATCCAGGCCTGCCCGGTGGACGCCATCGTCGGCGGCGCCAAGTACATGCACACGGTAATCGCCGATCTGTGCACCGGCTGCGAGCTGTGCATCCCGCCATGCCCGGTGGACTGCATCGAGCTGGTGCCGCTGTAACGGGGTCAGATCCCCTTTCCTGAGCGAAAAGGATCTGACCCCATTCAATCGTTACGGTACTGCCGCCGTCACCACAATCTCGACCTTCCAGTCAGCGTGGGCCAGCTTGGCCTCGACTGTGGCACGTGCCGGAGTCGCGCCTTCAACCACCCACTCGTCCCACGCCTTGTTCATGCCGTCGAAGTCGGCCATGTCGGCCAGGAACACTTCGGCGCGCAGCACGTGCTGGCGGTCACTGGCGACCAGCGCCAGCAGCTTGTCGATCTCCGCCAGCACCTGCCGGGTCTGGCCGGTGATGTCCTGGCTGGTGTCTTCCGGAATCTGGCCGGAGAGGTAGGCGACCTTGTTGTATACGGTCATTTCGGACATGCGCGGTCCGACGTCGTAACGCTCCATCATGGGCGTGGCTCCTGCGGTTGATCAGGCCTGCATTGTCCTCCAAACCGGTCGACGGTGGGTGCACGGGTACCCTCCGCGACACGTCACTACCGGGCTCCGACGGTCCCACTGGTCAAATGACGATGACAGGCGCACGATGCGCCACGCCCGCGTTGACACCGCCCTCGCCCCTCCTGCCGCACCCTTGCGCCGATGACCGCCCCCGTCGATTCCACCACTGCCCCTTCCACGCCAACCTGGAAGCGGGTTGCCACCATCGTCATCCCGCTGCTGATCCTCGCCCTGGCCCTGCACGGCCTGGCCAATGAGTTCGACGAGCACGGCTATCGTGCGATCCGCCAGGCGTTCCGGCAGCTCAGCGGCACGCAGATCGCGCTCACCGTGGTACTCGGCCTGGCCAGTTACGCCTGCCTGATCGGCTTCGATGCCATCGGCCTGCGTCGCAGCGGCATCCGCGTGCACCCCGCGCGCGTCGGCATCACCGCTTTCCTTGCGCACACGCTGGGCCAGACCGTGGGCTTTGCCGCGTTGACCGGTGGCGCGGTGCGCCTGCGCGGCTACCGCAGCGCCGGCCTGGACCTGGCGCAGATTGGCCAGGTGGTGCTGATGAGCACGCTCGGTTTCGTATTCGGTGCATGGCTGTTGATCAGCGTGGCCCTGTGCATGGAACCGGCGGCGGCAGCGTTGGCATTGCCCTTGAATCCCGATGCCGTGCGCATCGTCGGCATCGTCGCCCTGCTCGCCTATCTCGGCACCGTGCTGCTGGTCGGCCGCGATGGACGGCAGTTCAGCGTGTTCGGTCACGCCTTGTGGCTGCCCGACCGCCGCACCATGATCGGTGTCACCGTACTCAGCGTCATCGAGCTGGTGCTGGCCAGTGCCGCGTTCTACGTGCTGCTGCCGGACTCCACGCCGACCGGCCTGCCGGGCTTCGTCGGCCTCTACCTGGTGGCAGTGCTGGCCGGCCTGGTCTCCACCGTGCCCGCAGGCCTGGGTGTGTTCGAGTGGAGCCTGCTGAAGCTGTTGCCGCAGGTGGCACCGGCAGCGGTGCTGGCGGCAGCGCTGATCTACCGCGTCACCTACTACGTGCTGCCGCTGGTGCTGGCCACCCTGCTCGCCCTTGCGCCCGCCCTGCGTCAGCCGCTGCAGGCCAGCGCCGGGGCAACCCGTGCCGGCTGGAACGCGCTGCGCCCGTGGCTGCCGCAGATCATCGCACTGGCGGTGTTCAGCATCGGCGCCGCGCTGGTCATCGACGGCACGCTGCCGACGCCACGCCGTCACCTGGTCAACGCATCGCTGCCGATCCTGGAAACCTCGCACCTGATCGGCAGCCTCAGCGGCGTCGCCCTGCTGCTGATCGGCCAGGGCCTGGCCCGGCGCAGCCACGCCGCGTGGATGCTGGCAATGGCGGTGTGCGTGATCACCCCGTTGCCGCTGTGGCTGCGGGGTGGCCAACTGTTGATCGCCGTCTCGGCAGTGCTGGTGGCGATGGCACTGTGGGCTGCACGTCGCGAGTTCTACCGCCAGGGTGCGCTGCTGGACGAAGCCTGGTCGTGGCCGTGGCTGCGCAACCTCGGCCTGGTGCTGGTCGCGGTCACCTGGCTGCTGTTCTTCACCTACAGCCATGTCGAATACCAGAACGAGCTGTGGTGGCAGTTCGCGGTGTCGGGCAACGCACCGCGCGCACTGCGTGCATTGCTGGTGGTAGCCATCGCGCTGGTGATGTTCGGCCTGGCGCGGCTGCTGCACAGCACCCGCAGCCCGCTGCCGGCCGCCGACGAAGCCACGCTGCAATCACTGGCACCGGTATTGGCCGGCGCCACCGATACCCAGGCCTGCCTGGTACTGACCGCCGACAAGGCGGTGCTGCGCGATGATGCGAAACAGGGCTTCGTGATGATGCAGCGCTACGGCGGATCGCTGATCGCGATGGGCGATCCGGTCGGCCCGCCCGAGGTCGCGCGCGCGCTGATCTGGCGCTTCCGAGAGGAAGCCGACCGGCTCGGCCTGCGCCCGGTGTTCTACCAGGTGGGCGAGACCTACTGGCAGACCTACCTCGACCTGGGCCTGGGCCTGGTCAAGCTGGGCGAGGAAGCGATGGTGCCGCTGCATGATTTCGGGCTGGAAGGTCGCGAACGCGCCGATCTGCGCCAGGCCTGGAACCGGGGCAAGCGCGGCGGCCTGTCCTTCCGCGTGGCACCGGTGGAGGAAATTCCCAGCCTGCTGCCGCGCCTGCACGCAATTTCCAATGCATGGCTGGAAGACAAGGCCGGCGATGAGAAGGGCTTCTCACTGGGCAGCTACGACCCCGATTACCTGGTGCGCTTCCCGGTGGCGCTGGTGGAGGCCGAAGGCCAGATCGTGGCGTTCGCCAACCTGTGGCAGGCACCGGCCGGTGCCGAGCTGTCGGTCGACCTGATGCGCCACGTCAACGAGGCGCCGAAGGGCACGATGGACTTCCTCTTCATCGAACTGTTCCTGTGGGGCCGCGCGCAGGGTTATGCGCGTTTCTCGCTGGGCATGGCGCCGTTGTCCGGTCTGGCCCAGCATCGGCTGGCCGGTCGCTGGAACCGCCTGGCCGGCCTGCTGGCGCGGCATGGCGAACGCTTCTATGGCTTCAGTGGCCTGCGCCGCTTCAAGTCGAAGTTCGATCCGCAGTGGCGGCCGCGCTATCTGGCGGCGCCCGGCGGCATGCATCTGCCGGCCGCGCTGCTGGATGCCACGCGCCTGATCTCGCTGGATCCGCGGCGGAATTGAAGCCGCGATGCGTCGGGCATGGCTCGACGCTACCCGGCTCGTTCTGGTGGGTGCGAACCGTTGGTTCGCACGCGCTCCGGTTTACATGCCGCCCTTGAGGATCACTTCAGCCAGGCGATCGTAGTCACCCCCGAAATGGTGATCGCCCGGCAGCTTCACCTTTCTCACGCCATCATTGGCCGGCAGGTCCGGGCACAGTGCGTCCTCATCCTTGTCGCCGTACACGCACAGCGTTTTCTCCGCCGGCAGCCTGGCCACTTCCGGCGCGATCGGCAGGCCGTCGCCGCCACCGCCCAGCCAGTTGCTGACATGGAATTCGAAGTCGGCCTTCCTGCCCACCGACAGCAGCACGATGCGCTCCAGCGCCTCGCGGGTACCGGCGTCGAGCTGGTTGATCGTGGCCGGCAGCACGTCGGCGCCCTGCGAGAAACCAATCAGCATCACCTTGTCTCGGTGCCACTGCTGGCGGTAGTGGTCGATGATCTTCTGCAGGTCGCCCGCAAAGCCCTTCGGTGTGCGCTCGCTCCAGAAGTAGCGCAGCGAATCGATGCCGACTACCGCCACGCCATGCTCGTTGAGTGACGACGCCACGTTCTTGTCCAGGCCAGCCCAGCCACCGTCGCCGGAGACGAACACCGCCAGCGTATCGCCGTTGCCGGTCGCCGGCATTTCCACCACCGGCAGGCCCTTCAGTGCAGCAGGCGGGGGTGCCAGGCTGACGCCGGCCTGCGCGCCGATCACCCGTGCCGCAGCCACCAGGCCCGGTGACGCATCACCGCGCGCAGTACGCTTGAACTCGCGCGCCATGGCGACCTGCTGCACGAACTGGCTGGCCTCCCCCACCTTGCAGCCGTGGTCACCGGCCGCACTCAACCACGGAAAATTCAGTTCGGCCGGCTGCAGCCTGTTGTGCTTCACACCATCGCCGCAGACCATGCGCTGGTGGTTGTGGTCCGGGCAGAAGCCGGTGGTGAGTACACCGGCGAACACCTGGGTATCGGCCTGCGCCGCGAGCGAATAGGCCATCTCGGCACCTTCGCCATCACCGCCGACCAGCGGCAGGTGGTAGCCGGGCAGATGCAGCGAGGCCTGCAACCAGCGTGAGAAATTCTCGACGTCACCGGAACCGAACGAACAGGTCGGGTCCCCCTCGCGCTTGAGCACACCGCGCAGGTGCGCAATGTCCACTGCCGCGACCAGCGCGCCATCGGCACGCAGGGCCTCGATCGGCAGGCGGCTGGTGTCACCGCCAGCCGTGGGTTCATGGAACCAGATCACCACCCGTTGCGGCGTGCCGGCCGGCATGTGCACCGGAATCTGCTCGAACCGCCCATGGCTGAACTGCTGCGGGGTCACTGCCGCCGTCGCCGGCAGCGCGGCCAGCGCCAGTACCACACCCATTGCCCTGCCCAGCCCTGCACGCTTCATATCGCATCCCCGATGGAATGCGCACACGATACGCCGCCGCCGCGTGCACGGCACGTACCGGCGCAGGCCGTTGGGGATTCAGTGGGCCGCGGCCTGGCGGCTGCGACGGTACAGGGCCATCGCCAGATACAGCAGCCAGCCAACGATCACCGCGATCACCACTTTCTGTCCCAGCCCACGCGGTGGTCCACCACGCCACAGCACATGCAGCCACAACAGCACGAAGGCCAGCCATGCCCAGCCCCAGAGCAGGCCCGCGGCGGACTGCCAACCCGGTTCGCGGCGCAGGTACCAGGCCTGCAGCAGCATGCCGACGCTGGCACACAGGAACGCCGTGTTGGCTGCCAGTCCATGGATGAACGGTGCCAGCAGCGGCGTCGCTTCAGGCAGCCAGCTGTCGCCGATCGCCACCGTCGCCAGGCCCAGCGCGGAAGCCGTGAACAGCAAGGGGGCGGCCGCACTGCGCCGCGGGCCGATGCTGCCGCGATACAGCGCAATGCCAAGTGCGGCAATGGCCAGCGCCAGCAGGCAGTAGGCAGCACGCAATGCAAGCCCCCACGGCCCGTGCAGGTACAGGCTCAAGGTCGCCCGCACCCAGTCCAGATCACTGCGCGCGACCTGGGTCCACAGCGCGGTGGCCACGAACAGCAGCAGCGCCACCAGTGCCAGCACCGCCGCCGGGCGCGCACGGCTCATGGTGCGGCCTCGGGATGCCGCGCCTTCCACTCGGCCAGTGCCTTGCGGTAGTGCTGCAGCTCATCGGAATACAGGTCCAGCACGCACAGCGGGCAGCCACTGCCGCAGCATTCGTTGGGACCGGGCTCTTCCGGTGGCAGCGGGCGGGGATCGGGATCAGGAACGGACACGGTCGGAAACAACAATCATTGGAAACAGGCCACCAGTGTAACGGGCCAGCTCAACCACCCAGTTGGCGACGCAGGTTGTCACGCGCGGCCGCGTCCAGGCGCTGATGGAAGAACTCACTGAGGAAAATCCGCGGTGCGCGCAGCAGGCCCTGCAGGAATCGGCGGCGGCCGGCACGGTACAGGAAGCCGGGCACCACGCCCTTGTATTCTTCGGCCACGCCACGGTCATAGGCGGCGAACACCGGCTCCGGTGCAGCCAGGATCGCCATGTCGCAGTCCAGGAACAGCGCCGCCTCGGCATCCACATCCTCCGGACCCAGCGCGCCATGGCGGGCGGTCAGCAGGATCAACTGCTCCACGCGAGCAGCGTCGACACCGGCAAGCTCCGGCGCCTGTGCGATCGCCTGCAGGGCCAGCTGCGCCGAACGCGCCTCGTTGTCCTTGCGCCCCGCCTGGTAGATCGCGTCGTGATAGAGCACGGCCAGATAGATCTCGGCCGGCTGCTTCCAGCCGGGGCCATCGGCCACCTCCTGGCAGTGCTGCAGCACCGCGCGCACATGGCCGAAGTGGTGGTAGGCGCGTGGCGGCGTGGCATAGCTGTCCTGCAGCGCCTGCCACTGCGCCGGGGCAAGCGTCAGCGGTGAGAAGTCCATGCCCGGATCATCCCGCCTGTGCCGGCGCCGGGCAAGCTGGCGGTTTTTTCACCACGCACTCACAACGCTTGCCAGGCGAGGCCCGGAGCCAGTTGTCCACAGCTTTGTCGCGCGCTGGTCCACATCGGTTGTGGATGAACGCGGCGCCGACCAACGGTCGCTGCAGCTGGACATCCATGGGAATACACTCGCCACAGGCGGGAGCGCCCGCCGCTGCCGGGAACCGTCATGTACCGTTCTGCCGCCCATTGCCTCACCCTTTCGCTGCTGGCCTTCTGTGCTCCTGCCTTCGGCGCAGGTCAGGCACCGCCCGCCGATGTGGTGACGACCCCGACCATCACCGTGTCGGCCGCACGCGTGCCGACCCCGGAAGAAGTGTTCGCCATTCCCGCGGACCTGCGTGCGATGCTCCAGAAGCAGGTGATCCAGCGCAGCTACTCCCGCGACCAGCGCCTGCAGGCGCTCGTGGAGATGATCTTCGACCAGCACGGGCTGGACCTGCAGTACGACGCCAATGCGACCTACACCGTCAGCGATATCTGGCAGCACCGCCGCGCCAACTGCCTGGCCTTCACCCTGCTGTTCGTGACGCTTGCGCGGGAGGCGGGCATCCAGGCCCGCGTGCAGGAAGTGGGGCAGGTGGTGTCCTGGTACCAGGACCAGGACGCGGGCGTGGTCTACAGCGTTGGTCACGTCAACGCCGGCGTCGATGTCGGCGGCCGCTTCGGTACCGTCGACCTGGATCGCAATGTGCTCTATGACCGCCGCGGGCCGGTTCCCGTCAGCCGTGCGCGGGCATTGGCGCATTTCTACAACAACCGGGGTGCGGAGCGCCTCGCCGACGGGGACTTCGGCGGCGCCCGTGCATTCTTCGACGCGTCCCTGGCTCAGGACAGCGGATTCGCTCCGGTGTGGAACAACCTCGGCGTGCTCGACCACCGCGAAGGCAACAACGAGGCGGCGCGGCAGGCGCTGGATCGATCGCTGCAGCTGGACGGCCGCCAGGATGCCGCACTGACCAATGCCTCCGCGCTGTTCCGCAGCCTGGGCTTGACCGCGCAGGCGCAGTCACTTGAGCGCCGGTTGAAGTCGGTGCAGCGCGAAGACCCGTTCGCGCAGTACATGTTAGGCGCCAAGGCCGAACGGGCCGGTCAGCTGGACCAGGCGATCCGCTATTACCGGCAGGCCGTGCGCCTGTATGACACCGCGCATCAGTTCCACTTCGGGCTGGCGCGGGTCTATTTCCTGGCTGGCCAGCTCAAGCGCGCCGATCGCGAACTGCTGCGTGCACAGGAACTGGGGGGCGCGCCGGAGCAGGCGCGCTACCAGGCCAAGCTGGACAGCCTGGCCCGCTGGCGCGCGCAGCAGCAGGCCAGGCGCTGAAGGCGGTCAGGCCTTCTTGAGGAAGCAGGTCTTCAGGACCAGGCCCTTGATCTTGTCCGAGTTGCCTTCGATGTGCTCGGCATCATCCTCGACCAGGCGGATGTTGCGGATCACGGTGCCCTGCTTGAGCGGGATCGAGGAGCCCTTGACCTTCAGGTCCTTGATCACGGTGACGGTGTCGCCGGCCTGCAGGGTATTGCCGTTGCTGTCACGCACGACCAGGGCGGACCCGGCGCTTTCCTCGGCGGTCCATTCGAAACCGCAGTCGGCGCAGATCCACAGCGCACCATCGGCGTAGGTGTTTTCCAGGGTGCACTGCGGGCAGGCGGGGGCAGAAGACATCAGCAAGTACCTCAAAGTGAATCAACAGCCGCCATTGTAACCGGCTGGCTTCCCCGGCCCTTTTCCGGGCAGGCTCCGGCTGCCCACTGGACCCGGACCAGAACAGCACGCCCGCTGGAACTTGCAGTCGGCGGCGAACTGCAGCAGAGTGCGCGGCCCCTGATCGCCCCCGGAACTCCCCATGCGCCTCGGCATCGACTTCGGTACCAGCAACTCCGCCGCCGCCATCGTGCATGAGGGAAAACTGCTGCCGATCCGCTTCGGCGATGCCGAGCAGTTCCGCACCAGCGTGTATTTCCCCGGCGTGGTGCCCGACCCGGACGACTTCCAGCTCGATGACGGCCAGGAACACCAGCTGCAGCAGATGATCGACAGCGCCGCGCGCGCAGCCCGTGCCGCCGGCCAGGAACGCACGCCACAGGCACTGCGCCGCGAAGCCCTGCGCGCACTGCGCCGGGAATGGATGGAAGCCCGCGCCGGCAAGGAACGCAGCGCCAGCGACCTGCTGCAGAACGCGGTCTACGGCGATGACGCGCTGGAAGCCTATTTCGAGGAACACGAAGGCAACCTGGTGCAGAGCCCGAAGTCGATGCTGGGCTACAACCTGCACCCGCGCGCGAAGCAGACCATCACCGGCATCGCCGCGCACATCCTCGAGCACATCCGCCTGACCGCCAGCGTCCAGCTCGGCCAGCCGCTGCGTGCCGCCCTGCTCGGCCGCCCGGTGCAGTTCCGCAGCTCGATCGGCGCGGCCGGCAACGACCAGGCGCTGGACATCCTGCGCGAGGCCGCCACCCAGGCCGGCTTCGACCAGATCGATTTCCTCGAGGAACCGGCCGCGGCGGCCATGCATTACCACGCCGAAAGCCGCGAGCGGCACCAGGCGGTGATCGTCGACATCGGTGGCGGTACCACCGACATCGCGCATGCCGAAGTCGGCGGCGACGATGCCCCGCGCATCCACCGCGCCTGGGGTATCGCCCGCGGCGGTACCGACATCGACCTGGCGCTGAGCCTGTCCAGCTACATGCCGCTGTTCGGCCGCGGCATCACCCGCGTGCCCGCCCACCACTACGTGGAAGCGGCCACCGTGCAGGACATGACCCGCCAGCGCGAGTTCCGCCTGCACAAGTACGACCACGTGGACGCACCGTGGGGCGACCGCCTGCAGGCGCTGCAGGACACCGGCAACACCGCGCGGCTGTACCGCGACGTCGAACGCGCCAAGATCGCCCTCAGCGCCGCCAGCGAGCACCGCAGCACGCTGGACTACATCGCCCGCGACCTGCATGCCGACAGCAGCGCCGATGGCCTGGCCGCCGCCGCCCATGGCTACCTGGAGCAGATCCGGGAACTGCTGGCGCAGGTCCGCAGCGACATCGGGGGCGACCCGGATGCGGTGTTCCTGACCGGCGGCATGTCCCGCGCCGGTTACCTGCGCCAGGCCGTGGCCGAGGCCTTCCCAGGCGCCCGCATGGTCCACGGCGAGCCCTCGCTGGGCGTGGTCCAGGGCCTGGCCTTGGCGGCAGCCAGCCAGGATTAACAAAACGTTACGCGGTCTAAGTTACTCTTGGTCGGCTAGAACTCCGCTGCACCTTCCACCGGCCACGCCGGTGTGTGTCCACGGTGCAGCCTGGCCCGCCCCGCGGGCCTAGCGGCCATGCCTTCCTGGCTCGTTCATGGTCCGCGCTGCACCTGAGCCGCCATCGAGACCCGCTTTGGGCACCCGCCAGGCCCCTGTGGCCTTACAACCTGACGCAGCACCTGCACCCATCGACTGCCGCCGTTGTGACGCGGTCTGTTGCCGGCTGCCCGTGCTGCTGCAGCCCGGCGACCACGTACCTGGCCAGTTCCTGTCACGCGACACCCACGGCCGTGCCGTGATGGCGCGCAACGAGGAAGGCTGGTGCGCGGCGATCGATCCCTATCACCTGCGCTGCACGATCTATTCGCAGCGCCCGGCGATCTGCCGCCAGTTTTCGATGGGCGGCGATGACTGCCGCCGCGAGCGGCAGGACTACCTGCGCCGGGCCGATGCCTGGGCGCTTTCCTCCCCTTCCACCTGACAGGAGCAACCATGCCCCGCAAGGCAAAGACCCCCGCGAAGGCCAGCAACAGCATCCGCAGCGAACGCAAGGGCGCGGCCGCCAGCACCGTGGTCAGCAGCGATTCGATCGCTTCGGACCTGGCAGCGTTCCGCAAGGCCGGTGGCAAGATCGAAGTCCTCGGCACCACCTGGGCGCTGAAGAAAGCCAGCTGACCCAGCACTGACCGCGGCGGCGCTGCCGCCGCGGCCTGCCGGATCGCGCTCAGCGGTCCAGGCGTACCCGCACACTGCCCGAATGCGACTGGATGCGGATGTCACCGTCGCCGCCGCCCAGCCGCGTATCGAGGTGGCTGCCCGGCCCATAGCGCGGCCGCTCCACCTGCCCGGCATCGCTGTTGATCGACCCGCTGAAGCTGTTCACCGACAGCTGTGCCGACACCGTGCGCGGCAGGCTCAGCGTGACCGAGGCACTGACCGATTCCACATTGATGCGGCCACCGGGCGCCAATCCGGCTGCTGCCAGATCGATGCTGCCCGAGACGGTCTCCACCGCCAGCCGCTGCACGCGCCCGGCGTCCACCTCGACCCGGCCGGACACCGTCTGCGCACCGATATCACCGGATACCCCGCCGCCGGCCTCGATCCGGCCACTGACCGTGTTCACGTCCAGCTTGGGCGTCTGCAGGCGTGCACTGACGCTGCCACTGACCGTGTTGAGCTTGCTGTCGCCACTGCGGCCAGCTGCGCTCAGGCTGCCGCTGACCGTGTCGGCCTGCAGCCGTCGCACATCGATGCCACTGATGTCCTGGCTGGCGCTGACCGTGCTCAGCAGCAGCTCCACCGAGCGCGGCACATTCAGCACCAGAGTTGCACCGCCGTTGTTGCTGCGGCGCGGATATTCGATCTCCCAGCGCACACGGTTGGCACTTTTCTCCTGGCGCAGCTGCAGGCCGTCGCTGAGCGTGCCGGTGAGCTGCACGTCATTGCGGCCCCAGCCACGCACGGTCACCTTGCCGGCCACGTTGCTCAGCTCGATGCGACCGCCCGCGGCCAGGGTGTGGCGCTCGTCGATGCGGGTGTCGGCCAGCGCTATGGCAGGGGCCAGCAGCAGGGCGACACAGCAGGAAATCAGGGTTCGGGTCATGGGGGTCTCCTCAGGTCGTCAAGCCGGACTCGGCGGCATAGGCCGCCTGCCGGGTCAGTTCCAGCCGCAGCGCATAGGTGCGCTTGAGCTGGCCAAGCAGGTGCGGCGCACGCGGGTCCTGCGCCAGGGCGGCACGGATCTGCGCCGCGCTTTCATCCAGTTCATGCAGGGCCGGCTGCCATTCCGGCGCCCGTCCATCGGGCAGCGAAGCAACGGCCTGCTGGTACTGCTCGGTCATCGCCGCCGCCTGCAGCTGCAGTGCTGAAGGTACCGGTACCTCCGGCTGCGCATGGCGCCACGGCGCCACGGCGTAGACCGCCAGGCTGGCCGCCAACGCCGCACCCACCGGCAACCACCAACGCCGACGCGAACGGATCGGCAGGGCCACCACGTTGTCGCCCGGTGCAGGTGCCGCCTGCGGCCCACGCGGCGGCAACTGGGCCGAAAGGCGTGCCCAGCCATCGGTAGGTACGTCGCGCTCGCTTGGCAGCGCGCGTAGCCGTGCCAGTAGATCGTGGTCGGAATCGTGGTCGTGTGTATTCATGTCATGTCTCCCAGCCGTGCGCGCAACAGGCCGCGCGCACGATGCAACTGTGCCTTGGAACTGCCGACGGCCATCTGCAGCTGTTCGGCGATTTCCTGGTGTTTCCAGCCTTCGATGTCGTGCAGTACCAGTACCGCACGTGCCCGTGGCGGCAGCGTCGACAGCGCCCGTTCGAGGTCGCGTTCGGTGCCGGCACAGCGGTCATGTACCGCCAGTTCCTGCAACCCTCCGTCCACTTCGTCGAGGCTGTCATGGTCCTGCCCGCCGGCACGCCCGCGCAGTTCCATCAGCGCGGCGTTGACGCCCAGCCGGTGCAGCCAGGTCGACAGGCTGCTCTCGAAACGGAAGCCCGGCAGCGCCTTCCATGCCTGCAGGAACGCTTCCTGCAGCGCGTCCTCGGCGCGTGCCTGCTGGCCGCCACACAGCCGCCACAGCACAGCGAATACCCGGGGCGCGTGGCGCCGGTACAGCAGTTCATAGGCCGCGGTGTCTCCGGCGGCAGCCGCCCGCACCAGGGCGGGTTCGTCGACGGCGTCGTTGGCGGCAGGCAGCGCGGGCATGGTGGTGTCGAGCATATCGCTTGGATGCGGCGACCCGGAAAAAGGTTTAGAGCCCATCCATGATCGATGCCATGCAACCTTTTTGATGGCTGCTTCATCCATGGAAGGTCCTTCGCGAAATTGCCGTCCAGGAGTCCTGCCATGTCCAGCCCATCCTGCGCCGCCCTGCTGGTGATCACCGCCTGCTTACTGTTGCAGGCGATGGGCCTGTCACTGCAGCTGCGTCCCGACAATGGCCGCGCCTGCCTGCAGCAGCACCGCCAGGAGCTGGTCTGCCTGGCCTGGACCCCGGCGGTCGAATCCCCCGCACGCGCCGGGTAACATCGGGGGCCGTTTCCCCCTCCGTAGTCGCCCCATGATGTTGTCGCTGAAGGATCACCTGCCCGCCTGGACTCACCCGTGGCTGAACTACGCCGGCGTCGCCGTGCAGATCGTACTGGTGCTGCTGGTTGCGTGGCTCCTGCGCGTGCTCGCCCGTCGCCTGATCCGCCGCTTCGCCGAGCACTACACGCTGCCGCCCGAAATGGTGATGGGTGCACGCCGGATCACCAGCTTCGTGGTCTATTTCAGTGCCCTGCTGTACATCCTCAGCCTGCTCGGCGCGAAGCCGTCGGTGCTGTGGACCGCCTTCACCGGCTTCGCAGCCGTGGGCGCGGTGGCCTTCTTCGCGGCGTGGAGCGTGCTGTCCAACATCTTCTGCACGCTGCTGATCTTCACCACCCGCCCGTTCCGCCTGCACGACTACATCGAGGTGCTGGAGAACGGCGAGAAGCCAGGCCTGAAGGGCCGGGTGATCGACGTGAACCTGATCTACACCACACTGCAGGAGACCGGCGACGGCCACGAGGGCACGGTGCTGCAGCTGCCGAACAATCTGTTCTTCCAGCGCACGGTGCGCCGCTGGCGTGATCCGGCGCAGGCACCCGGCGGCATCCAGGGCGATGGCTGAGGGTAGGTTTTTCTTTGCAGGGCTGCGCCCTGCACCTGCCGAAGCAACGTCAACGTCAAAGGCGGGCATTCCGTGGGTTGGCGGGCTGGGTCCGGTTGAGGGGGACGCTGCAAGTACGTCCATGTAAGCTCGGTCGCCGCATCCATGCGGCTCACGCCCCCTCAACCGGACCCACCCCGCCTTCGACAGTTTTCCGCGAGCTGTCGGAACGGCGTTCTGCTTTGGTGGGTGCCGACCGTTGGTCGGCACGAATGAATTCATTCGATATCTGACAGATGTGCCGACTAACGGTCGGCACCCGCCAACAGCGCACGGAATCTGTCAGAGGCAGGGCGGTGTGGGTGGGCAGGACCGTTGGCGCCATGGATGGCGCCATCGAGCCCCCATGGATGGGTTTACGGCGTGTCCTGACCACCCACACCGCCCCGCCATCCCACGGAATGCAGGCTTTTGACGTTGCTCTGGCTCTGGCTTCTGCAGGTGCAGGGCGCAGCCCTGCAATAAAACACCCCTTTACCTCAGCTGGCTGTCCTTGCTGCCACGCCGGTTGTAGCCGGCATGCGCCTGTTCTTCGTCGTCATGCGCCTGCTGGCACGCCACGCACAGACGTACACCAGGCACGGCCTGGCGCCGCGCCAACGGGATCGGCGCGTCGCATTCCTCACAGTGTTCCAGACCCGGGCCCTCGCGCAGCTGGCGCCGCGCGCGGGCAATCGCATCGTCGACGGTGGCGTCGATCTGGTCCTGGACCGCGCCGTCTCCCGCCCAACCGGTGGCCATGGCCATCCTCCGCAGGTGTGTCGCCTGATATGGGGACGATACACCGCGCAGTAAACGGTAGCGCCGGGCCATGACCGGCGGGCCTTCAGCAAGCTGAGCAGAAGGCAGACGGGCCGCATCAAGCCGATTGCGACTTAATCTCCTCCGTCCCCTTTTTGCTTACCAGACCAGGTCGTCGGGTACCTGGAACTGCGCGTAGTAGGCATCATCTTCGGCGTTGCCCGTGGAGATCTCGGCGGTCGAGCCCGGCTGGCCATGGTCGACAATGATCGCCTCCGGGGCGCGCTCACGCACCTTCTCGGCAGCAGCACGTGGCAGCAGGGCGTAGCCCTCGCCATTGGCGACAATGACCAGCACGCCGACCGACAGCGCCTTGCGCAGCTTGGGGTCGATCAGCAGGGTGCGGATCGCCGCGCCATCGCTGAAACGGTACTCGTCGTCGCCCTTGTGGGGCACGGCATGGGCCGTGATGATCTGCTTCGCCTGCGCCTTCTGTTCAGCCTGACGGGCCTGGGCATTGCGCTCGGCGGCCAGTGCGCGGTCGCGCTCGACCTTCTCGGCGCGGGCCCGTTCAGCCTCGCGCTGGACGTCGGCCGAGGTCGATTCGGCCTTGCCCTGCCGGGCCTTGGCCTGCGCGCTCGCGGCGGCGCTGGCCTGCGACTTCTTGGCCAGGCCGGCCTTGAGCAATTGTTCCTGCAGCGCGTTGGGCTTTGCCATGGTCGATGCGTACCGCGTGTAATCTTGGATGCTCCATTCTACCGACGCCCCGCCGCCCCTGCATGGCAGTCCTGAAGTACCTCACCGGCTATCCCGAACCCCTGGTCGCCCAGGTCAGCGACCTGCTGGCACAGGGCAAACTCGGCCCCTGGCTGCAGCAGCGCTACCCCGACCCGCACGAAGTGCGCAGCGACCGCCAGCTGTACGACTACACCCAGGACCTGAAGGACCGCTACCTGCGCAAGTCGGTGCCGCTCAACAAGGTCTGCTACGACAACACGCTGGAAGTGATCAAGCACGCGCTGGGCACCCATACCGCCATCTCCCGCGTCCACGGCGGCCGCCTCAAGGCCAGCCGCGAGATCCGCATCGCTACCGTGTTCCGCCAGGCACCGGCCGCGTTCCTGCGCATGATCGTGGTGCACGAACTGGCCCACCTGAAGGAGGCCGACCACAACAAGGCCTTCTACCAGCTGTGCCAGCACATGGAGCCGGATTACCTGCAGCTGGAGTTCGATACCCGGCTGTACCTGACCGAGCTGGCCAACCGCGGCCAGCGCTGACCGGCCGCAGCAGCTACACTGCGCGCCCCCTGCCTGACCTTTCCGCCATGGAACCGATCCGTCTCGACAAACGCCTGTCCGCTCTGCTCGGCATCCCGCGCGGCGAAGCGCGACGCTACATCGAAGGCGGCTGGGTCACGGTCAACGGCGACGTGGTGGAACAGCCGCAGCGTCCGGTCGATGACAGCGCGGTGATCGTCGTGGCAGAGCAGGCCAGCGATGAAAAGGCCGAGCGGGTCAGCATGCTGCTGCACAAGCCGGCCGGCGTTGCTGCTGAGACCCTGTGTGCGCTGGTCAGCAGTGACAGCCGCAGCGAGCTTGATGCCAGCGACATCCGTCCGCTGCAGCGACACTTCCACGGCCTGCAGCTGGCCGCCTCGCTTCCGGCCAGCGACAGCGGCCTGGTGGTGGTCAGCCAGGATCCGGCTACGCTGGCCCATCTGCAGCGCAATCTGGGCCGCACCGAACAGGAATACCTGATCGAAGTGGCCGAAGGCGGGCCCGAGCGCGGCCCGTGGCTGATGGCGCGGCTGCAGCAGGAATCGGGCGGCGCCAAGGTCAGCTGGCAGAGCGAGCAGCGCCTGCGCTTCGCGGGCAAAGGCCTGACGGCCAAGGGCCTGCGCGTGGCGGTCACCGCTGCCGGCCTGCAGGTGACGGCCGTGCGTCGGCTGCGTATTGGCCGCGTGGCACTGGGACCGCTGCCTGCGGGGCAGTGGCGTTACCTGGGCAGCGACGAACGGTTCTGACCGCGAAGTTCCTGTCATCCGCGCATGGCGTGACGTTGCCTGAAGAAGGCATCCACGCATGGCGTGGATCTACTGCCATGAATCTGTTGGCTTTCATCCACGCATGGCGTGGCTCTACCATCGGGCCATGAGCCTGCCCAAGCCCCTGTGGCGACGCCTGCTGCGCGTCGCTGCAATCATCCTCGCCGCGCTGTTGCTGCTGGTCCTGTCCGGGCTGCTGCTGGCCGACCATCTCACGCCACGGGCGCAGGGCGCACCCTCGCATGTGCTGCCACTGCAGCCGGCGCAGACCCGCATCGACCAGGAAATCGTGCCGCTGCAGGACGCACACCCCGGGCAGTCCGGCGTGGCGTTCCTCAGTGATGGCATGGATGCCTTCGCCGCACGCGCGATGATTACCACGCACGCAGGCCGCAGCCTGGACCTGCAGTACTACATCTGGCACGACGACCTGATCGGCCACCTGATGGCCAAGGCGCTGTACGACGCCGCCGAGCGCGGTGTGCGCGTGCGCATCCTGCTTGACGACATGAACGCCAAGGACAAGGACGCGCTGATGATGGCGCTCGATGCGCATCCGAACATCGAGATCCGCCTGTACAACCCGTTCCGCAACCGCAGCGGCATCGCGCGCACGCTGGAACTGGTGCAGCGCGCTTTCAGCGTGAACCACCGCATGCACAACAAGAGCTGGATCGCAGACGGCCGCATCGCGATCGTCGGTGGCCGCAACATCGGCGAGGAATACTTCAGCGCGCGCGACGATGTGAACTTCCAGGATCTGGATCTGGTGGTGGCCGGCCCCGCCGTGCAGCAGGCCAACCAGATCTTTGACGACTACTGGAACAGCAGCACGGCGATCCCGATTTCCGCACTGGCCTCGTACACCGATGCGCAGTTGCAGCGGCTGGTGCGGCAGTCGGACCTGGATACCATGCATGCCAAGGCACAGCCCTACCTGCAGCGCGTGGCCGAATCACGCGCACGGCAGCGGCCCAGCCCGGAACCGCTGCACTGGAGCGCCAACGTGCGCATCGCTTCCGATCCGCCGATGAAGCACCGCGATGACGATCGCCGCGGCTGGTTGGTCAGCCGTCTCAGCGACGAGTTGCGCAGCACGCGGCACAGTGCGCTGCTGATCTCTCCCTACTTCGTGCCCGGCAACGATGGGGTCGAGGCGCTGTCGGCGCTGGCCGCGCGCGGCGCGCAGGTCGGCGTGGTCACCAATTCACTCGCCGCCAACGACGTGGCGGCGGTACACGGCGGCTACATGGGCTACCGCGTGCCGCTGCTGAAGGCCGGCGTGCAGCTGTACGAACTGAAGGCACACGGCCAGCTGGATGCCAGCCTGTTCGGCAGCAGCGGGGCCAGCCTGCACACCAAGGCATTCGTGGTCGATGACCGTCGCGGTTTCGTCGGTTCGTTCAACCTCGACCCGCGTTCGGCCTACCTCAATACCGAAATGGGCGTGCTGTTCGACGACCCGGTGCTGGGTGCGCAATTGCGCGACGAGTACCTGCGCCTTGCCGGCCCGGAGCACAGCTGGTGGCTGGCGCTGGGTCGCGATGATGACCTGCGCTGGCTGGAGCGGCAGCCCCCGCCGCACTGGGTGGAGGCCGAACCCGGGGCCAGCCTGGGCAAGCGCTGGACCGCGCGGGTGATCAGCTGGCTGCCGGTGGAATCGCAGCTGTAGCACTCAGGGCGCAGGATCCGCTTCTTCCTGTCCAGCGTCATCGCGTGTTTCCACACTGCGCCCGTGCAGGCGCCGCCAGATCCAGCGCAGGGCATGCGGCGGCGCCGAAGGCAACTGTTCGAGCAGGGCCAGCATGCGGCTCTGGCTGGCATGTCCATGCCGGCACAGCAGGCTGGCCGCTGCGGCCGCACTGGCCAGGCGCAGGCTGTCAGCCAGCGGGCCATCCGCCTCGGGCGCCAGTGCCTGGTGCACCGGCTCGGGCAGCTCCCAGGCCGCAGCCACGCGTTGCGCCAACGGCAGCGACCACTGCTGGAGCAGCTGCAGCGCCAGCGCCGGCTCCACCGTCTCATCGCGTGCCTGCGCTTCCTGCAGCAGCTGGCGCATCACCAGTGCGGCCCCCAGCCCCTGTACCAGGCCCAGCCACTGCGCGGCGAAGGCATCGCCGAAGGTGACCGTGCGCGCATGGTCAGCGGCTGCGCGCGAAGCCAGCAGTGCGTGCTCCCAGATGATCGTGCTGAACTGCGGAAACACCTCGCACTGCACCTGCATCACCGGCTGCACCAGCACCGCGCTGATGATCTGTCGCACGCCTTCGGTACCGACCAGCGTCACCGCCCGCTGCAGGCTTTCCACTGGGCGCTCGTGCACCTTGTAGGCCGGGCTGTTGGCGATGCGCAGCAGGTTGCCGGTCAGCACCGGGTCCTGGCCGATGATCGCCGCCATCACCCGCGCCGATGCCGCATCGTCGTTGACCGTCTGGATCAGCTGCGGCAGCAGCTGCGGGCGGCGCGGCAACTGACGGGCCGCCCAGTCCCGGTCCTGCAGCGCGCGCGCCACCGCCTCACCCAGCCCCGCGGCCTGCACCGGCGTGGATTCACCGGCCAGGCGCGGGTACAGGGCCAGCGCATGCAGGCCGCGCTGCAGATGTGCAGCGATCTCGGCCGAAGGCAGCGCCTCACCCTGCAGGCTGGCCGCAGCCGCCGCCACCGCCTGCCGCGACACCGCCGCCAACCGGGACGGCGCGGCCCCGGTCGAGCGCGCCAGCCAGCCGCGCAGCGATCGCCACCAGGCCGGCGTCATCGCCGCCCGCCCTGTCGTTGTGGTGCCCTTGCCGTCACTGACCGCCCTGCCTCTTCACGCGAATCCGGCCACCCGCCGTCGTCGCAGCATCGGCCGCACTTTCATCTTCTTTAACCGGAAGGCCGCCGATGTCGACGGCACCGGCCGGGGGAATGGACTAGAATGGCGCCGCGCGACCCGTCCCCCTGCACCGACGACGTCGCTTTTTTTGTTTTGGGACCCTACCGTTCACTGGCCGTTCGCTGCAGTTCGCCGCTGATCGCGCCATCGGAGACGCCATGCTATTCGAAACCCTCGCCACCACCGGCCACGAACAGGTGGTGTTCTGCCACAACCACGACGCCGGCCTGAAGGCGATCATCGCCATCCACAACACCACCCTTGGCCCGGCCCTGGGCGGCGTGCGCATGCGCCCCTACGCCAGCACCGACGAGGCGCTGGCCGATGCGCTGCGGCTGAGCCGGACGATGACCTACAAGAATGCACTGGCCGGCCTCAACGTAGGTGGCGGCAAGGCGGTGATCATCGGCGACCCCAAAGTGGACAAGACCGAGGTGCTGTTCCGTGCCTTCGGCCGCTATGTCGATTCCCTGGGCGGGCGCTACATCACTGCCGAGGACGTCGGCACCGACGTCAACGACATGGAGAACATCTACCTGGAAAGCCAGTTCGTGACCGGCGTGCACCAGGTCCATGGTGGCTCCGGCGACCCGGCGCCTTTCACGGCCTACGGTGCGCTGCAGGCACTGATGGCATCGATGCGCTTCAAGTTCGGCCATGAGGAAGTGGGCAAGACCAGCATCGCAGTGCAGGGCCTGGGCCACATCGGCATGGAACTGGTGAAGCTGCTGCGCGACCGCGGCGCCAAGCTCTACGTCACCGACCTGGACAGCGCGCTGGTTGATCGCGCGGTCAGCGATTTCGGCGCCGAAGCAGTCAAGCCGGACGAGATCCACGAGGTGAACGCCGACGTGTTCGCACCGTGCGCGCTGGAAGGCGCGATCAACGCCGACACCCTGCCGCGGATCAAGGCGAAGATCATCTGCGGCACCGCCAACAACCAGCTGTCGAGCCTGGAGATCGGCGACGAGCTGCATGCGCGCGGCATCCTGTATGCACCGGACTATGCGGTCAATGCCGGTGGCGTGATGAACGTGTCGCTGGAGATCGACGGTTACAACCGCGAACGCGCGATGCGCCTGATCCGCAGCATCTACCACAACCTCACCCGCATCTTCGAACTGTCGCAGCGCGAGAACATCGCGCCGCAGCGTGCCGCCGACCGCATCGCCGAGAGCCGCATCCTGTCGATCGGCAAGCTGAAGATGCCGCTGGGCCGCAGCACCCCGCGCCTGGGCAACCTGCGCGGCGGCTGAGCCAGCCGACGTCGCGCCGGGCAGGACCCGGCGCGACCTGTCCTTCAGAAGCCGGTGCTGTAGCGCAGGGCTGCCTGCCGCGCACCTTCGCCACCGACGCGCTGGTCGAAGCCCAGGCTCAGGCGGCCAGTGCGGCCCCACCACGATTCCAGCGCCACGCCGATCAGCGCACTGCCGCGCGGCGCGTTCCAGCCCGCCAGCGGTGCCCAGGCATCGACGCCGACGAAACTGGCCTGCCAGTCCGCATCCGCACCATCAAGCCGTTGCTGCCATTCGGCATGCCCACGCAGCGTCCAACGCCCCCAGCCACGCTCGCCGCGGATACCGGCCAGCATCTGGCTGCGCTGCACGCGATTGGCATCACCCCGCAGGCCGAAACCGAAGCCGCCGAGCTCATTGAAGGCGTCGGTATCCACGCGCGTGGTGCTGGCGCCGACGTAGGGCGTCAATGACGCGCCTGCACGCCCCAGCCGGTACCCGCCCTCCACGCTGGCACTGCTGAAACGGCCGCCATACCGCGCAGAGACGCCATAGGCGCCCGCACCGAGCAGCAGCTGACGATCCAGCGCGCGGGTGAACTGGCCGCTGCCGACCTGGGCCAGCGCGTAGCCACGCCCCAGATTCCAGCCCGCGTACAGCTGCGCCTGCGCCTGGCGATCACGCCCACGATCGCCGCCGAAACTGCTGCCACCATTACTTCGGGTCTCGCCAAACGCCACGCCCATCAGACCGTTGCTGCCCAGTGGCAGATCCTGGCCGGCCATCCAGCCCCGGCTGTCGGCGGCGTTGCCGGCGAAGCTGCCCTGCCCCGCCTCACCCAGCGCGCTCTGCCAGCTCCCGCGCAGGCGCGGTGCGGCCTGTACACGATCGAAGCGCTCGGCGATCGCACGCCGCGACATGTCGATGCTGTCGAAGGTCGCCGCTTCGGCACGGGCGTGCGCTTGACCGGACAGGCTCTGCAGGCTGGCGGCCAGGCCCTGCGGGCCACCGCCGGTCCACTGCAAGGCGCCGGCCGCTGCACCAAAGGCCGATCCCTGCAGCCCTGCGTTTCTGTCGAGTGCTGCGAATGCACCTTCCAGGCGCTGTGCTGCCGCCTGGGCGGACGCCCCCAGGCCGCTGGCCGCTGCGGTGACGCTGACCTGGGTCAGGTTCAACCAGGCGTTGTTGCTGTCGTAGCCGTAACTGCTCTGCAGCAACGACAGCCCCTGCAGGCCACTGGAGGTAGCCGGCGTACTGAAGGTGCCACTGAGTCCGCCTGCCGCATGGATCAGGTCCTGCCGGCTGCCGTTCTGCGGCACGTAGCCGGAAACGAAGCCATGCACGCGCACGCCACCGTCGATCGCGGCATTGCCGGTGACCTGCAGCGCATTGGCGCCCAGTGCGATCATCAGCTGTGCACCGGCCTGCTGGGTGTAGTTGCCCTCGATGGTGCCGGTGGTGTTGCCGGTGGTGAGGAACACGCTGCTGCCGTTGACCACATTGCCGATCACGCGGGGCGTGCCGCCATTGAACTGCAGGCCGGTCGAATCCGGATCGGACTGGCCGAGAATGGTCACATTGGAACGGACCACGCCACCGTTCTGCAGCGACAGGATGCCGCGTTCGATGCGGGTGGCGCCGGTGTAACTGTTGTTGCCGACCAGCACCAGGGTGCCCCCGCCCTGCTTGACCAGGCCGCCGCTGCCGACGATATCGTTGCGCCACGCCGAGCCGGTCGAAGCAAGATCCACGTTGGCGACCACATCCCCCCAGTCGAAACGGCCCGGACCGTTGATCGCACGACCGATGTCGAGCAGGCCGTAGCCGAACACCGGATCCACGCCCGGCGCGCCGATGTCCTTGGCGGTGCCCAGCAGGGTCTGCCGCACCAGATCGTTGCTGAAGTACGGGAAGCGCTCCCAGACCAGCGCCGCCGCGCCGGAAATCAAGGGCGCCGCAAATGACGTGCCGTAGTTCCAGTAGTAGCTGCCACCATTGGCATCGGGATAGACCGCGCTGCCTGGCGCCGCAAGGCAGTAGCGGGCTGCCTGGCCACAGGCATTGGCATAGCTGGCCAGCGTACCGGGCGCATACGGATCCACGGCGGTGGCCACCAGCCAGCCGCGCTCCAGATCGGCGGCCGGCAGCGTGCCGGCCACGCCCTGCTGGCTGGGCAGCGCGGCCAGGCTGCTCGGTTCGCTGCGGCCATCATTGCCCGCGGCAAACACCACCAGCCCGCCGTGGTTGATCACGAAGGGACGATACTCGGCGGCCACCTGCGCGGTGGTCGGCAGGTCGGTCCAGTACAGGCCGCCCCACGAGTTGTTCATCACCTTCACGTTGTAGCTGATCAGGTCCTGGTGGACCTGGGCCACACCCAGCGGTCCGCTGAATGCATTGCCGCGTCCGCTGCCGTCGTCGGTCGGCGGTTTGTCGGCAATGATCCGTGCCGACACGATCTGCGCCTTTGGCGCGATGCCGCCCGGCCAGGAGCCCGTTGCCGCGCCGGCGGCGAGGCTGGCCACGGCGGTGCCGTGGCCGACCACATCATCGACACCCAGATTGTTTCTGGCCGGATCGATGTAGTTGAGGTTGGCCAGCACCCGGCCATTCAATGCCACCGCATTGCGCTGCACGCCGGAATCGACGATGCCGATGCGCACGTTCTGACCGGTCAGGCCGGCAGCCTGTGCGGCGCGCGCATTGGTGACTGACAGATGCGCGTCGAAAGCCGGCTCCTGTGGTTTGACCGGGGGCGGCGTCGTCGGTGGCGGGGTAGTCGGTGGCGGCGGTGGTGGGGGTGTATCGATGCGCACGTTGCCGCCCCCGCCACCTCCACCACAGGCCGTCAGCGCCAGTGCCAGCGCGGTTGCCAGGGCAGATCTCACCGTCGTCGTGCGTTTCATCGATTCCTTCCCATGAACGTTGGCCCGCCCTTGTGCCGGCAGGCATGCGGCGCCGTCCAACGGCGGCCCTCCCCGACCCTCTATACTTGGGCCGACCCCCACGCAGTCTGCCGGGAAACCGGGGCGCTTCCAACGGCCCACGGTCTCCTTTCCGAACATTGCTTACGCATCAACGAGATTGCCATGTCCAACATCGTCATCGCCGCCGCCAAGCGCACCGCCATCGGCTCCTTCCTCGGCCAGTTCAACGGCGTGCCGACCCCGACCCTTGGCGCGGCCGCCATCGCCGCCGCCCTGGAACAGTCGGGCATCCCGGCCAGCGACGTTTCCGAAGTCCTCATGGGCTGCGTGCTGCCGGCCAATCTGGGCCAGGCGCCGGCCCGCCAGGCGGCGATCGCTGCCGGCATCCCGCTGTCAACCGGTGCCACCACGCTGAACAAGGTGTGCGGCTCGGGCATGAAGACCATCATGCTCGGCCATGACCTGATCAAGGCCGGTTCGGCCAGCATCGTGGTCGCCGGCGGCATGGAGTCGATGTCCAACGCGCCGCACATGCTGCCCAACTCGCGCACCGGCAACCGCTTCGGCAACTTCCAGGCGGTCGATCACATGGCCCACGATGGCCTGGTCAACGCATACGACGGCAAGGCGATGGGTGAATTCGCCGAATGCGCCGTGGACAAGTACCAGTTCAGCCGCGAAGAGCAGGACGCCTACGCCATCGAATCGGTCAAGCGCGCGCAGGCGGCCCAGGCCAACGGTGCGTTCGCCGATGAAATCGTCGCGGTGAAGGTCACCACCCGCAAGGGCGAGGTCGAGGTCACCACCGACGAGCAGCCCGGCCGCTCGGACATCGCCAAGATCCCGACCCTGCGCCCGGCCTTCAAGAAGGACGGCAGCGTGACCGCCGCCAGTTCCTCCAGCATCTCTGACGGCGCCGCCGCAGTGGTCCTGCTGACCGAAGAGGACGCTGCCGCGCGAGGCATCACCCCGCTGGCCCGCATCGTCGGCCACGCCACCCATTCGCAGGAACCGGAGTGGTTCACCACCGCCCCGATCGGCGCGCTGCACAAGCTGCTGGACAAGACCGGCTGGTCGCTGGACCAGGTCGATCTGTTTGAAATCAACGAAGCCTTTGCCGTGGTGGCGATGGCGCCGATGCGCGAACTGGGCATCCCGCATGAGAAGCTCAACGTGAATGGCGGTGCCTGCGCACTGGGCCATCCGATCGGTGCCTCCGGTGCACGCCTGGTGGTGACCTTGGTCAACGCCCTGCGCACGCGCGGTGGCAAGCGCGGCATTGCCACCCTGTGCATCGGCGGTGGCGAAGCAACGGCTATCGCCATCGAATTGATTTAAATGGATTTAACGATGATTTCGCAAAAATGAATGCGGGATCGCTTGACACCCAATCTTGGCTTGTCATCATGTTGTCGGCGCGCAGCATGCGCGTTGCCTAATTCTAACGACGAGGATTCACACAATGAGCATCAACAAGCTGCTGGTCGCGATGTCCCTGGCTCTGGCCCTGGCCGCCTGCTCGAAGCAGGAAGCTGCCCAGGACGCCGCTGCTTCGGCCAACGAAGCCGCCACCGAAGCCCAGGCTGCTGCCGACCAGGCCGCCGCTGCTGGCGCCCAGACCGCCGACGCTGCCCAGCAGGCCGCTGACACCGCCGCCACCGCTGCTGACGCTTCGGTTGACGCTGCTGCCCAGGCTGGCGCTGCTGCCACCGACGCCGCTGCCGGCGCCGCTGCTGACGCTGCCAAGGCTGCTGAAGGCACCGCTGAGAAGGCCAAGGACGCTGCTGAAGAAGCCAAGAAGTAATAACTTCTTTCTTCACGCTGTTCTGGAAAAGCCGCTGGTTCGCCAGCGGCTTTTTCTTTTGTCGAAATGCGCGCGACGGAGCCGCTGCATCGCGACCCCGTCTTCACAACGGCATGAATAGGCTGGCGTCCCCATCCATTGCAGTACCGGAGACCGCCATGAAGATTCGTCCGATCACCACCACCCTGCTGGCCGCCTCCCTGCTGCTGGCCCTGGCCGCCTGCAAGGGCCCGGAAGCCGAACAGGCCAAGCAGGACGCACAGCAGGCTGCCGACAGCGCAGGCGCTGCCGCCCGTGACGCCGTGGACAAGGCCGCCGAAGCCACCCGCAACGCCGCCGACAAGACCGCTGCCGCGTCCGAGCAGGCCGCCGCCGATACCCAGCAGGCGCTGGACAAGGCTGCAGACGCCACCGCGAACGCGGCCGACAAGGCCAAGGACGCCGCAACCGACGCCGCCGCACACGCCAGCGACGCGACCGCCAACGCCGCGCAGAAGGTTGCCGACAAGGCACGTGATGTCGCCAATGACGCCAAGGCCAACGCCGCCAAGGAAGAAGCCAAGCACTGAGGTGTATCGGCAGCCGAGCATCGGCTCGGCGCTACAGGAAAAGCCGCGGCACTGCCGCGGCTTTTCTGCTTTTCGCTCTCCGCTCTTTCTGTTGATTCCGTGGTGGACGGCACGGAAACCGTCCAAGGCCGCGCGGGTAGGTTGCGCAGGGGCGTAAGCGCCATGGATGGCGCGCCCGAGCCTACAAGGACGTATTCACGGCGCCCCCAGCGCAACCTAGCCGCGCGGCCCATCCATCAGTATCAGCGCCCACCACGAGGGGCACCGCCGTTGGCTATTCCCTACGGCAGCGCGCGCGCCAGCATCGCCGTCAGCTCCAGCCCCGCCGGGAGCGTCCCAAACGCCAGCCCATGCTCCCCTTCCAGCCGGCTGCGCACGAACGCCTCCGCCATCGGACTGCGCGCACGCAGCAGCAGCGCCGCCTGCAGCAGCAGCGCAGTGCGCTCGCAGAACAGCCGCGCCTGCGCTTCCTCCGGTGGCGGCGCCGCTGCCCAACGCTGCAATGACGCTCCATAGCGCGCATCACGATCAGCCACCGACGCCAGCTCACCGCGCAACGCCGCCATCGCCTCCGGCTCACGCGCCAGCGCGCGCAGCACATCCAGGCACTGGATGTTGCCGCTGCCCTCCCATATCGAATTCAACGGTGCCTGCCGGTACAGGCGCGGCAGCATCGACTCCTCCACGTAGCCCGCACCGCCCAGGCATTCCTGCGCTTCATTGACAAAGGCCGGTGCGCGCTTGCACAGCCAGTACTTGCCCAACGCCGTCCCCAACCGAGCCATCGCCGCTTCATTGGCATCCACACCGGCACGATCCACCGCGCGTGCGATGCGCATCGCCAACACCGTGGCCGCTTCCGACTCCAGCGCCAGATCAGCCAGCACGTTGGTCATCAGCGGGTGCTCGACCAGCAGTTTGCCGAAGGTGCGTCGATGGCGTGCGTGGTGCAGGGCCTGCGCCAGCGCCATGCGCATCTCTGCCGCCGCACCCAGCATGCAGTCCAGGCGGGTCATCATCACCATGCCGATGATGGTGGCCACGCCGCGCCCCTCTTCGCCCACGCGCCATGCCTGTGCGCCGCAGAACTCGACCTCGCTGGAGGCGTTGGCCCAATCGCCAAGCTTGTCCTTCAGCCGCATCAACCGGAACGCATTGCGGTCACCATCGGCCAGCCGGCGCGGCATCAGCAGGCAGGTCAGTCCTCCCGGCGCCTGCGCCAGCACCAGGAAGCCATCGCACATCGGCGCGGAAAAGAACCACTTGTGGCCGACCAGGCGGTAACGCTCGCCATCGATCGGTTCGGCGCGCGTGCTGTTGGCGCGGACATCCGAGCCGCCCTGCTTCTCCGTCATGCCCATGCCCAAGGTGATGCCGGCCTTGTCCGCCACCGGCACGTCGCGCGGGTCATAGACCGGTGCAGCGGCCTTGCGCGCCCACTCGGCCAGATGCGACTGCGAATGCAGCACCGCCACCGCCGCATGGGTCATGGTCAGCGGGCAGCTGGTGCCCGCCTCGGCCTGGTGATGCAGGTAGCTCAACACCGCACGTGCCACATGTGCGCCAGGCTGCGGCTCATGCCAGGACAATCCTGCGACGCCGTGCGATTTGGCCGTGTCCATCAACCGGTGATAGGCCGGATGGAACTCCACCGTGTCGATGCGATGGCCCTGTGCATCATGCGTGCGCAGCCGCGGACGATCACGGTTGGCATCGAAGCCGAGCCGGTACAGTTCATCACCGGCGAGTGCACCATAGACACCCAGCCGCGGCGCGAAGCTGGCGGCGCCTTCGCGCTGCACGGCTTCCATCAGCGCCACGTCGTCGGTCCACAACTGTCGCCCTGCGAACGGCGGCGGCTGGTTCAGCACCACATGGGTTTCATACGGCGCGTTGCTGCTGAAGCTGGGTCCACTCATCCGGTCCATCCTGGCGGCAAGAGGTCTGCGCCCCGATTGTGCCGCATCGCCTGCCAAGCCCGTGTTCAGGCCGATTCTCACCCTCTGCACGAGACGCAGGCCACAGTGACCACATGGCAGGCAACGACGATCTGGTGGTGCTGCGCCCGGAGGGGCTGTACTGCGCCGCCGGCGATTTTCATATCGACCCGTGGCGACCGGTAGCGCGCGCGGTCATCACCCATGGCCACGGCGACCATGCCCGTCCGGGCATGGGCGAGTACCACTGCAGCGAAGGCAGCCTGCCGATCCTGCGCTGGCGCCTGGGGGACGTGCCGTTGCAGGCGCATGCCGAGGGTGCCGCATTCCAGCTTGGCCGGGTGCAGGTGTCGCTGCATCCCGCCGGCCACGTGCTCGGTTCGTCACAGGTACGCATCGACGACGGGCAGCAGGTATGGGTCGCCTCGGGCGACTACAAGCGACAACCTGATCCCACCTGCACGCCGTTCGAAGTGGTGCCCTGCGATACCTTCATCACCGAAGCCACGTTCGCACTGCCGATCTACCGCTGGCCGGACACGCCGGCGGTGGCTGCAGAGATCGTGGCGTGGCGCCGCGAATGCGAACAACGTGGCGAGGCGGCGATCCTGCTGTGCTATGCATTGGGCAAGGCGCAACGGGTGCTGGCCGAACTGCGGCCACTGGACGATCGCCCGGCCTGGCTGCATGGCGCCATCGCCAATGGTGTGGCGGTCTACCGGCAGGCCGGCGTACCGATGCTGGAGACGCTCACCGTGGCCGAACAGGGCCGCCAGCCGGATGCCGCCGGGCAGCTGATCCTCGCGCCGCCGTCAGCTGCGGGCACGCCCTGGATGCGTCGCTTCGGCCGCCACCAGCTGGGCTTCGCATCCGGCTGGATGCAGCTGCGCGGCAATCGGCGGCGTCGCAATGTCGATCGCGGTTTCGTCATTTCCGATCACGCCGATTGGCCCGCGCTGCTGCAGACCATCGAACAGACGGGCGCCCAGCGGGTGATCGCTACCCATGGCAATACCGATGCGTTGATTCCGTTCCTGCGCGAGCGCGGCGTGGCTGCCGAAGCCTTCCGTACCGATTTCGGGAGCGGAGAATGAAGGCATTCGCTGCGCTCTACCAGCGCCTGGACCGCAGCACCGCCACGCTGGACAAGCGTGCGGCGCTGGTCGATTACTTCCGCCAAGCGCGTGCGCATGACGCGGCATGGGCGCTGTACCTGCTCAGCGGCGGCAAGGTGGGCGGCGCACGCCGCAGGATCGCCGCCAGCGGCGAACTGCGCGCGTGGGTGAGCGAGGAATCGGGCCTGCCGCCCTGGTTGGTGGAGGACAGCTACGCGCAGGTGGGGGACCTGGCCGAAACGCTGACCCTGCTGCTGGATGATCCATCCCGGCCAGCTGCCGACCGCCCCTTGGCCGAATGGATCGAACAACATCTGCTGGCGGTGGCCAATCAACCCGAAGCAGTGCGCCGTGCGGCGGTCGTCGCAGGCTGGCAGCAGCTGTGCAGCAGCGAACGCCTGGTGTTCAACAAGCTGCTGACCGGTGCCCTGCGTGTAGGTGTTTCGCAGCGGCTGGTACAGCAGGCACTGGCCGAATGGTCCGGCCTGGACATCGCACGCATCGCCCAGCGCATGCTTGGCGAGTGGGTGCCCTCGCCCGGGCTGCTGGCTCAGCTGCTGTCGCCGGATGAGCTGCCGCTTGACCGTCAGCAGCCCTACCCGTTCTTCCTCGCATCGCCACTGGAAGGTGAACCTGCCGAACGGCTCGGCCCGATCGATGACTGGCTGCTGGAATGGAAATGGGATGGCATCCGCCTGCAGCTGCTGCGCCGGCGTGGCGAGGTCGCATTGTGGTCGCGTGGCGAGGAACGACTGGATGGCCGATTCCCCGAAATCGAGCAGGCGGCGATGGCGCTTCCCGATGGCTGCGTGCTGGACGGGGAGCTGCTGGCCTGGGACGAGACCACCGGCCTGCCGCGTGCCTTCACCGCGCTGCAGACCCGCATCCAGCGCCGCAAACCCGGTGCGGCCACCCTGCGCAATACGCCGGTGCGCGTGCTCGCCTATGACCTGCTGGAACACGATGGCGCGGACCTGCGTGAGCTGCCGTTGCAGGAACGGCGTACGCGGCTCACCGCGGTCATCGGTACCCTGGGTGATGCGCGCATCCAGCTGTCGCCCGACGTTGACGCCGACGATTGGCGACGGGCAGCAGCGATGCGCGACGTGGCACGCGAACGCGGTGTGGAGGGGTTGATGCTGAAGCGGCGCACGTCCCCTTACCAGGCAGGGCGACGACGCGGCGACTGGTGGAAATGGAAGGTCGATCCACTCACGATCGACGCGGTGCTGCTGTACGCACAGGCCGGCCATGGGCGGCGCAGCACGCTGTACACCGACTACACCTTCGGCGTCTGGGACGGAGACACGCTGGTGCCGGTGGCCAAGGCGTATTCGGGCCTGGACGACAAGGAGATCCTCGCGCTCGACCGCTGGATCCGCGCCAACACCCGCGAGCGCTTCGGGCCGGTGCGCAGCGTGCGCGCCGAACAGGTGTTCGAGCTGGGTTTCGAAGCGGTCAATCGCAGCAGCCGGCACAAATCCGGTATCGCCGTGCGCTTTCCGCGCATCCTGCGCTGGCGCCACGACAAGCCTGCCAGCGAGGCCGATCAGCTGGCCAGCCTGCAGGCGCTGGCGCGATGACCCGCAGCCAGGCACTGCGCCGGCTGGAAGACTGGTTCGCGGCACGCGGCTGGCGCTCACTGCCATTCCAGCGCGCAATGTGGCGCCACTACCTGGCCGGCGAATCCGGGTTGCTGCATACGCCCACGGGCAGCGGCAAGACGCTGGCGATGTTCGGTGGGCCGTTGCTGCAGGCGCTTATCGATCCACCGCCCTCGCCCCGCCGGGCCAGCGCGGTGCGCCCACTGCAGGTGCTGTGGGTGACGCCTTTGCGCGCGTTGGCCAGTGATACCACCCGCGCCCTTCAGGCCGTCGTCGACCGCCTGGGACTGGGATGGCGTGTCGGCCTGCGCAGCGGTGACGCCAGCAACCGCGAGCGGCGCCAGGCCCGCGAAGGCCGCATCGACGTGCTGGTGACCACGCCCGAATCGCTGGCGCTGCTGCTGAGCTATCCGGATACGCTGCCGCGCATGCGCCAGCTGCGCTGCGTGGTGGTGGACGAATGGCATGAACTGCTGGGCAACAAGCGCGGTGTGCTGCTGCAGTTGAACCTGGCGGTGTTGCGCGACGCCGCACCTGCAGTGCAGCTGTGGGGGCTGTCGGCCACGCTGGGCAATCTGCAGGAGGCACGCGACGTGCTGCTGCCCGGGCAGCCGGATGCACTGATCGTGCAAGGTGTACGTCCGCGCGCAATCAGCGTGCGCAGCCTGCTGCCCGACCCCGGCGAACGTTTCCCCTGGGCGGGGCATCTGGGCCTGGCGCAACTGCCTCGCGTGCTGGGCGCGTTGATGCAGGCACGCAGCAGCCTGTTGTTCACCAATACGCGTGCGCAGGCGGAACTATGGCATCAGGCACTGGCCGCGGTCTGGCCCGAGGACCAGGACACGCTTGCGCTGCACCACGGCTCACTGGATCCGGCGCTGCGCCAGCAGGTGGAGGATGGCCTGCGCGCGGGCGTGCTGCGCTGCGTGGTTGCCACCTCCAGCCTCGACCTCGGCGTGGACTTCCCTGAGGTTGAGCAGGTACTGCAGCTGGGCAGCCCGAAGGGTGTGGCCCGCCTGCGCCAACGCGCCGGACGTGCGCGCCACCGCCCCGGTGCCAGCGGTTCCATCCTGTGCGTGCCCAGCCATGCGCTGGAACTGGCCGAGTACGCGGCGGTGCGCCGTGCATTGGCCAAAGGCGTGGTCGAAGCACGCAGGCCGCCGACACTGTCGCTGGATGTGCTGGCCCAGCATGCGGTCAGCCGCGCGCTGGCCGGTGGCTTCGACAGCGACGCGCTACTGGCGCAGGTGCGGCGCACCCACGCCTTCGCATCGCTCGGCGACGACCAATGGCAGGCCGTGCTGACCTTCATCGTGCAGGGCGGCCAGGCGCTGGCCCAGTACCCTGATTTCCACAAGGTCGTGCGCGATGACGACGGCTACTACCGCATGCACGATCGCCGCCAGGCACTGCGTCATCGGCTGTCGATCGGCACCATCAGCAGCGATGGCAGCGTGCGCGTGCAGTTCCTGCGTGGGGGTGGCCTGGGCGCCGTGGAGGAACAGTTCGCCAGCCGCCTGCGCCGTGGTGATCGCTTCCAGTTCGCCGGGCGCCTGCTGGAACTGGTGCAGCTGCGCGACATGACCGCCTTCGTGCGGTTGGCGCGAGGGCGCGGTGATGGTGTGGTGCCGCGCTGGCAGGGAGGCCAGTTGCCGCTGTCGATGCCGCTCGGCCGTGAGCTGGAGTGGGTACTGTCCGGTGCCGACGACAGTGCCGAATCACGCTGGTTGTCACCGTTGCTGGCACTGCAGCAGCAGTTGTCGGCGCTTCCCGGCCCGGAACATCTGCTGGTGGAAGAGGTGCGGCGCCGCGAAGGCCAGTTTCTGTTCGTCTACCCCTTTGCCGGCCGCCACGTGCACGAGGCGCTGGCGGCCCTGCTGGCACTGCGCTGTACCCGCTGGCAGCGCAACAGCATCGGCTATGCGGTGAACGATCATGGCCTGGTGCTGGCACCGGCGCAGGCGATCGATCTGGATGCGGCGCAATGGCGCGCATTGTTCACCCCCGATCAGCTGCTGGACGATCTGCGCGCGGCAGTGAACCTGGGCGAGCTGGCGCGGCGCCAGTTCCGTGGCATCGCACGCGTATCCGGCCTGCTGGTGCCCAGCCTGCCCGGCGGCATGCCGCGGTCGCTGCGCCAGCTGCAGGCCTCGGCGGGCCTGCTCTACGACGTACTGCGCGAGCATGATCCCGGCCACCTGCTGTTGGCATTGGCCGAACGCGAAGTGCTGCACGACAGCCTGGACCTCCCAGGGCTGCAGCAGGTACTGGCAAGGATCGGCATGCAGGTCCTCTCGGTGCAGCACCCGGCGTCACTCACACCGCTGGGCTTTCCACTGTGGGCCGAACGCCTGCGCGGGCAGTTCAGCAACGAAGACTGGCGCACCCGTGTGCAACGCGCGGCCCAGCAGCTGGAGCGCCGCCATGGCCGATGAACTGCCGCTGCTGCGCGCCGGCGAATCGCTGATTCTGCTTGGCGCGCGTGCACTGTACTGGCCTGCGCGGCAGGCGCTGTTGATCGCCGACCTGCACCTGGGCAAGGCCGATGCATTCCGTCGTGCCGGCATCGCGTTGCCCAGCGGCGGCACCGGCGAAGACCTGCAACGCCTGCAGGGGCTGCTGTACAGGCATGCCTGCCGCGAGCTGTGGATCCTGGGCGACATCCTGCATGGGCCAGCGCATCGCGCTGCCTGGTACCAGCAATGGCTGGGATGGCGTGAACGCAATGCTGCACTGGACGTGCATGTTCTGCGCGGCAATCACGACCGCCAGCTGCCGCATGCGCAGTTGCAGGTCCAGATCCACGATGAAGTACGGCTGGGGCCGTTCCTGCTTCGGCATGAGCCGATGCCCGATGCAGAGCTGCATGTGATCGCCGGGCATCTGCATCCGCAGGTTGCCTTGCCGCCCCTGCGGCGGCGCTTCGCCGCGTTCTGGCTGCGCGACCGGATGACAATCCTGCCCGCCTTCTCCGCGTTTACCGCCGGAATCGTCCCTGCCCCCGTCCCTGGCGAGCAGATGATCGTCTGCGTGCAGGGCGGCCTGGTGGAACTGCCGGAGGCTTGAATCAGGCCGGACGAATACCCAGCTGCGGCATCAACCGGAAATCAGGCGTGTCATCTTCACGTCGTCGCGGCAACGCCTGGATCGCCGCCAGCATCTCCTGCGCGCAGGTGCGGATGCGTGCGTGGTGCTCCGCTGATGCATGACTGATCAGGTTGCCGACATGGAACTCGAACACGTCCTCCAGTACGTCGGGCTGGTCCTCGTGCAGCATCTGCAGCAATCCGCGCAGCTTGCAGATTTCCGATTCCAGCTCCTCGACCGCGAACAACATGGCGTCCTCCTCTTCAACAACAGGCGGCACGTCCGGGCCGCAACAGGCCGCAACGGCAGCGCCGCCCGGGCCACGCGCGATGTTGATCACGGAAAGGAAAACGGGCGACGCGCAATCGCGTGCAACCTACTTCTCGCATATCCGCGGTGAGGCAACCGTTAATTCACGTGACGACGCGCTTCACGCATTGGCCGTGATCGCGTTGATGCGAGGCATCTCCGCTGCGATGGCCAGTGCGTCGACGAAAGCCGGATCCAGTGCCAGCGAGCCAAACCAACCATGCTGCGTGCCACTGAGCACCCGCAGCATGTGGCCACGACCACCGGGCAGGCGCCCCATCGGGCCCAGCAGCACATCACGCGCCTTGGCCCAGGCGTCGCGGTTGGACTGGAACAGCGGCGTCAGCCAACGACTCCAGCGCTGGTACACCGCAACGTGCGCCCTGCGTTGCGCCTGGTACGCCTGCAACGCTTCGGCACCGCCCCCCTGCGCGCGCACGGCATCGCGCAATGCCAACGCATCGAGCAGCGCCATGTTCACGCCCTGCCCCAGCTGCGGGCTCATCGCATGCGCGGCATCACCGGCCAGCACCATGCGGCCCTGGTGCCAGCGCGTCATCACTGCATCGCGATAGACCGCACGCGCCAGCTGGCCGGCATCGCGCAGATGGGCGAAGCGCGCACTGGCCTGCGGCCACAGTGCATGCAGTTCATCCAGCCAGGGGACCATGCCGTCGGCCTGCCAGCGCTCGAAGTCGGCGCGTGGCAGGCTCCAGAAGAAGCTCAGGCGCGGCGTGTCATCACCGGGGCGCGTACCGACCGGCAGCAGCCCGATCATCTTGCGCGCGGCCACGTAGCGCTGGCGCAGCTCCCGCACGTGCGGCCAGTCTTCGGCCGGCAGCAGGCACCACAGCGCCCCCCACGGATACACGCGGTCCAGCCCTGCACCGCCGGCGATCGTACCGCGCAGCGTCGAGGCGGCGCCATCGGCGGCCACCACCAGATCGAACGGGCCGTGCATGCGACCGTCGCTGTCGCGCAGGCGGCCCTGCTCGGCATCCACCGCCGCGATGCTGACGCCCGCATGCAACTGGCCTGCACCCGCGCGCGCTTCGTCCAGCAGCGAGAACAAGGCCCCGCGCTGCATGCCCAGGCCGTGCAGGCGCGCATCCAGTCCGTCGTAACGCATGTCCATCACCGCGCGCTCGCACGGCGTGTCGCCATACAGGCGGTGCACCGGCGCGGCATGTGCGCGCACGGAATCAAGCAGGCCCATCTGCCACAGTACCTGCAGGCCGCTGGGCTGCAGCAGGAAGCCGGCGCCCACCGGTCCCGGCGTGGGCACGCGTTCGAAGATCTCCACCTCGTGGCCGTCACGGGTGAGCAGGATGGACACTGCCTGTCCCGCGGTGCCGTAGCCGATCACGGCGATGCGCAGTCGTTCCTTCATGGGCGCATTGTGCCCGAGGTGGGTGGATCGCGAACGGGCCGCGGGCATGCCGCGCAAAAAAAACCCCGCCGAAGCGGGGTTTTCAACGCACTGTCGAGTGGATCACTCGGCCGGCGTGATGTTCGAAGCCTGGGCACCCTTCGGGCCCTGGGTCACGTCATAGGTGACACGCTGGCCTTCCTGCAGGCTGCGGAAGCCCTTGGAGTTGATGGCGGAGAAGTGCGCGAACACGTCGGCGCTGCCATCCTCCGGCGAGATGAAGCCAAATCCCTTGGCGTCGTTGAACCACTTGACGGTACCGTTCGGCATGGTGATGCGAGACCTTATGCAATGAATGGGTGGTGTACGCTGAACCCGCGCACAAGCTGAGTATGCAAAGCTTGCTCGGGGAAGACAATCACCCCCGTGCCAATTCGCCCACCAGTTCCGGAAGTCCGTTGCTTGCCGCCTGCACGTTGGCCAGCACTTCGGCCATCGTAATCTCCTCGCCATCACCACACCCGGCAGCCCAGTTGGCGATGATCGCCAGGCAGGCATAATCCAGCCCCAGCTCGCGTGCCAGCGCGGCTTCCGGCATGCCGGTCATGCCCACCAGGTCGCAGCCGTCGCGGCGCATCCGGGCGATTTCAGCGATGGTTTCCAGGCGCGGCCCCTGCGTTGCGCCGTAGCAGCCCCCGTCATGGACCGTGACGCCGGTCACTTTGGCCGCGGCCAGGATCTTGCTGCGCAGCATCGGCGTGTACGGATGGCCGAAATCGACGTGGACCACGTCGGTGCCTTCTTCTTCACAGATCGTACTGATCCGGCCCCAGGTGTAATCGATGATCTGGTCCGGGCAAGCCAGAACGCGCGGACCGAAGTTCTCGGTGATGCCACCGACCGTGTTCAACGCCAGCACGCGCTGCGCGCCCAGCTGCTGCAGCGCGGCCAGGTTGGCGCGGTAGTTGATCTTGTGCGGCGGCAGCGAATGGCCTTCGCCATGCCGCGCCAGGAACGCCACGCGATGGCCGAGCAGCGTACCGACGCGCACCGGGCCCGACGGGCGGCCGAAGCGGGTGTCGACCTCGTGGGTCTGCACATCGTCAAGCTTGGCCAGATTGTAGACACCGGTACCGCCGATCACGGCCAGGGCGATCTGTTGCATTCGAAGCACTCCATGAAAAGACGAACGCCGGCACCCGAGGATGCCGGCGGCAGAAGAAGACGCGCCGCGGGCGGCTGCGCCGTTATTCCTTCATCGCGTAGATGGCCGGCACGCAGCGCAGGGTTTCATTGACGTCCATGCCGAAGCCGAACACGTAGCGGTCCGGCAGTTCGATGCCGGCGTAGTCGGCGGTCACGTCCGGCAGCGCGCGGTCGTGTTTCTTCACCGTCATCGCGGCGATGCGCACGTCGGTCGCGCCCTGTTCCAGGCACCAGGTGCGCACGCCCTGCAGGGTGTAGCCCTCGTCCAGAATGTCGTCGACCAGCAGCACGCGGCGGCCGAACAGCGAGGTGGCCGGCTTGTGCTTCCAGACCAGGTCGCCGCCGGTGGTTTCACCGCGGTAACGGGTGGCGTGCAGGTAATCGAACTGCACGTCCTGGCCGCGCGCGCCCAGTTCCAGCGCCAGCTGGCCGGCGAACGGCAGCGCACCGTGCATGATGGACAGGAACAGCGGCACCTCGCCCTTGTAATCGCGCGCGATGGCGTCGGCGATACCAGCGATGGCCTTGTCGATGGTGGGGCGGTCGACCAGCAGGTCAGCCTGGGCCAGGGCCTGGGAAATGGTGAGGTTGGGCATCAGACGGTTCTTCCAAGGGTTTCAAGCAGACGGGATTGGGTGTCGCCATGGCGGGCATCGGCCAGCAGGCCATCCCAGCCAAGCGCGCCGCGGCCGATCAGGCCCAGCAGCGCAGCAGTATTGAGGGAGCGTCCCTGCACCGCGTGCAGGGCTTCATCGACCAGTTCCGGGTGGCAGACCAGCACCACGTCGCAGCCGGCATCCAGATGCGCGTGCACGCGCGCGGGCACACCGCCGGCGCTGTGCGAGGCGGCCATGCCGATGTCATCGGAGAACACCACGCCGCGGAAGCCGAGCTCGCCGCGCAGGATGTCCTGGATCCAGCGCGGCGAGTAGCCGGCCGGTTCAGGCGCAATCTGCGGGTAGATCACGTGCGCCATCATCACCGCGTCGGCACCGGCGGCGATGCCGGCCTGGAACGGGACCAGGTCCTGCGCGCGCAGCTCGTCCAGCGCGCGCGGATCGATCGCGGTATCGACGTGGGTATCTTCCAGCACGGTGCCGTGGCCGGGGAAATGCTTGAGCGTGGCGGCCATGCCAACCGCATGCATGCCACGCACGTAGGCGGCGGTGAATGCGGCCACCACCTGCGGGTCTTCACTGAAGGCGCGGTTGCCAATGGCGCGGTTGCCACGGCCGAGGTCGACCACTGGCGCGAAGCTGAGATCCAGGCCGCTGGCACGGACTTCACTGGCCATCAGCCAGGCATGCTGCTCGGCCAGCGCCAGCGCCTGCTGCGGATCGGTGGCGTACAGTGCGCCGATGTCCTGCAGCGGCGGCAGCTCGCTGTAGCCCTCGCGGAAACGCTGCACGCGGCCGCCTTCCTGATCCACGCAGATCAGCTGCGGGCGTGGGGCAGCGGCACGGATCGCCGCGCTCAGATCGGTCACCTGCTGGCGCGAGGCGAAGTTGCGCTTGAACAGCACCACCCCGGCCACGGCATCGTGCTGCAGCCAGTCACGTTCCTGGGCGGTCAGTTCGGTGCCGGCAACGCCGATCAGCAGCATGGTCGATCTCCACAACGCGCGCCCGCATGGCGCAGTGCCGCATTGTCGCAGAACCGGCCGACAGGCGCAGTGGTCAGAAAAAGGGGACGGAGGGGATCAAGGCGCAATCGACCCAGGTGGGCTGGATACGTCTTAATCCCCTCCGTCCCCTTTTTGGGGGGCCGGTCAGACCTTGCAACCGTCCGGGCCGCAGGTCTCGTCGCCGTCAGCCGAAGCTGCCGGAGCGCCTTGTTCGGCCGCAATCTGGCGCAGGGCGTTGGCGAAGGCCTCCGGCGGCTGTGCCCCGGAAATGGCCCACTTCCCATCAATGACGAAGGTCGGCACCGAAGAAACGCCCAATGCATGGGCCTGCGCCAGCTTGGCTTCGACCTCGGCCAGGCCGCGGTCGGAGGCCAGCATCTGCGCGATTTCGCCGGCGTCGAGGCCGCCCGCCACGCCGGCCTTGATCAGCACCGAGGGGTCGGCCAGGTTCTGGCCGTGCTCGAAGTGAGCGCGGAACAGAGCCTCGCCGACCGCATCCTGCACGCCATGCTCGCCGGCCAGCCACAGCACCCGGTGCGCCGGCAGCGTGGTCACCCGCACCTGGCCCTGGCTGAAGTCCATCGGCAGGCCCTCGGCACGCGCGGTGGTCTGGGTCTGGCCGAGGATCTGCTCGGTACGCTCGACGCCCCCGAACTTGCGCACGTAGGCCTCGCGCAGCGGCACCGGGGTGGCGTCCGCGTCCGGGTCCAGCTGGAACGGCTGCCAGTGGATATCGAGTTCAGGCGCGTTCGCGCCCAGCAACTGCACGCCCTGCTGGAAACGATGCTTGCCGATCCAGCACCAGGGGCAGACCACGTCGGAGTAGATGTCGATTCTCATCCCCACGACATGGGGCCCGCCTCCCTCGATAAAAGGGGACGGAGGGGATTAAGTCGCTTCCCGCACAGGTGGGGTAAAGACGACTTAATCCCCTCCGTCCCCTTTTTGGAGTTCACCACTCTGAATACGGGCGACTGGCCAGGGCAACGTTGTAGTAGCGGGCATCATCGGTGACTTCGACGCCAACCCAGTCCGGCAGGTCGATGACCTGGTCGGCGCTGTCCAGCTCGACCTCGGCCACCACCAGGCCGGCGTTGTCGCCGAGGAACTCGTCCACTTCCCAGGTCAGGCCGGCGTGTTCTACCAGATGGCGGCGCTTGTCGATCAGGCCGCCCACGCACAGCGCCAGCAGCGCGCGTGCATCGTCCACCGGGATCGGGTAGTCGTACTCCTGGCGGGTATGGCCGATGGTGCGCGACTTCAGGTTCAGCGCGGCATGATCGCCTTCGATGCGCACGCGCACCGAGGCGTTCTGGGTGCCGCGGTCGAGCGCGCCCATGTCGTTGATGTAGCCCTGCGCCATCGGGATCACCCGGTGCGCGGCGGCGCGCCAGCCATCACTGCTGACGAGGAATTTGCGTTCGATTTCGATGCCCATCGCACCATTATGCGCGATGGGCATGACAGCCGATCAGCGCTTCTCGAACACCGCGATGCTTTCCACGTGTGCGGTGTGCGGGAACATGTCCATGGCACCGGCGCTGACCAGGGTGAAGCCCTGTTCGTTGACCAGGTAGCCGGCATCGCGGGCCAGCGAGCCCGGGTGGCAGCTGACATAGACGATGCGCTTGAACTGCTTCAGCGGCAGCTGCTGCAGCACTTCGATCGCGCCCGAGCGCGGCGGGTCCAGCAGCAGCTTGTCGAAGCCCTGGCGCATCCACGGCGTGCTGCGCTGATCCTGGGTCAGGTCGGCGCTGAAGAACTGGGCGTTGGCCAGGCCATTGCGCTCGGCATTCTCACGCGCACGCGCGACGAGGCCACCATCACCTTCCACACCCACCACTTCGCGCACGCGACGCGCCAGCGGCAGGGTGAAGTTGCCCAGGCCGCAGAACAGGTCCAGCACGCGCTCGTCCTCACCCGGTTCCAGCAGGTCCAGGGCGTGGGCGATCATCTTCTCGTTGAGCTTGGCATTGACCTGGATGAAGTCCAGCGGACGGAACGCCAGCTCCACATCCCACGGCGCCAGCCGGAACGACAGCGGCACGCCCTGCCCGTCCAGCGGCTGCACGGTGTCCACGCCACCGGACTGCAGGTAGATCACGAAGCCATGCTGCTGGCCGAAGGCAGCCCAGGCCGCACGATCGGCATCGCTGAGCGGCTGCAGGTGACGCACGGTCAGGACCACGGCCTGGTCACCGGCGATGAACTCGATCTGCGGGATATCGCGCTTGCCATCGAGCGATTCGATGAAGGTGGACAACGCCTCGACCTTGGTGCCGATTTCCGGGATCACGGTCAGGCACTGGCTGAGGTCAGCGACGAATCGCGGGTCCTGTTCACGGAAGCCGACCAGAGTCTTGTCCTTCTTCTCGACCCGGCGCACAGAGAAGCGGCCCTTGCGCCGGTAGCCCCAGCTCTCGCCGACCAGCGGCGCCAGCACGGTACCCGGCTTCACGTGGCCGATGCGTTCCAGGTTGTCCATCAGCACGCGCTGCTTGGCGACGATCTGCTGGTCTTCGTCCAGGTGCTGCAGCACGCAGCCGGCGCAGGTGCCGAAGTGCGGGCACTTCGGGGTCACGCGCTGCGGCGAGGCCTTCAGCACTTCCACCGTGCGCGCTTCGTCGAAATGGCGGCTGCGGGCGGTCTGTTCGGCCATGACCACCTCACCCGGCAGTGCGCCGCTGACGAAGGTGACCTTGCCGCCCTCACCCTCACGGCGGGCGACGCCGCGACCATCATGGCTGAGGTCGAGGATCTCGGTCTGGAACGGGGTACGGTCGATGCGGGAGCGGGATCGGGCCACGTGGCAACAGGCTGCGGGCAAAAATGGGGGCGTATTGTCGCAGATCCTGACCGGCAGGGCCCGGACCCGCTTGCGCCCGCCGCCGCCGTGCTTGATGATTGCAACAGCTGACATGGAGGCAGCCCTGATGCAGATGACCCCGCGGGCCAGCCGGCCCCGCTTCCTGCTTGTCGAGGACGACATCATCAGCCGCGGTTTTTTCAAGGCGGCGTTGGAAACGTTACCGGCGGACGTGGACACCGCAGATTCACTGGCCAGTGCGCTGGCGAGCGCCGAACCCGGCGCGCATGACCTGTGGCTGATCGACGTCAACCTGCCGGACGGCAACGGCGCGCAGCTGCTGCGCGAACTGCGCCGTTCACACCCCGATACCCCCGCGTTGGCGCATACCGCCGATGGCGACACCTCCATCCATGCCCGCCTGCGTGAAGCTGGCTTCAGCGACACGCTGGTCAAGCCGCTGGGCCGCGACCAGTTGCTGAAAGCCGTGCGCCGCGCGCTGGTGAACAGCCCAGCGGGGATCTTCGTTGCCCCGGCCCCGGCAGCGGTCGAGCTGCAGGTGCAGGACTGGGACGAGACCGCGGCACTGGCCGCGCTCAATGGCCAGCGCAACCACCTGATCGCCCTGCGCGAGCTGTTCCTGGCCGAGTTGCCGGGGGTACGCGACGCGGTCGAGCAGGCCGTGGACCAGCACGACGAGCGTCAGCTGCGCAGCCAGCTGCACCGGTTGCAGGCCAGTTGTGGCTTCGTCGGCGCGGCACGGCTGGGACGCGCGGTGCGGCAGCTGCATCATGCGCCGGAGTCCGGGCAGGCCCAGGACGGGTTCCGCGCGGCGGTGGCGGCCCTGCTGCATTGAGGGGTGTTCGGCAGGGCTGCGCCCTGCACCCGCAGAGGCTTCAAGCCAAGGCAACAGCAAAAGCAAAAGCTGGCATCCCGTGGGTTGGCGGGGCGGTGTCGGAGTGCGGGGACGCCGTAAACCCGTCCATGGGGGCTTGGCAGCCGCATCCATGCGGCTGACACCCCGCACTCCGACACCGCCCCGCCGCTGACAATTTCCCGGTATCTGGTAGATCCACGCCATGCGTGGATGAATTTCTGTCAGATATCGAAATCAATCTGGGGTCAGATCCGTTTTCCGAGAGAAAACGGATCTGACCCCATGCCATTCCGACAACTCGCGGAGAACTGTCGAAGGCGGGGTGGGTCCGGTTGAGGGGGCGTGAGCCGCATGGATGCGGCGACCGAGCTTACATGGACGTACTTGCAGCGTCCCCCTCAACCGGCCCCACCCCGCCTACCCACGCATAGCCAGCTTTTGCTGTTGCTTCGGCTTCGGCTGCGGCAGGTGCAGGGCTGCAAGCCCTGCCGAACACCCCCTACCGCCGGGGGGCCAGCTGCTCGAGCATTTCCCAGGACTTCAGGCCGCGGGCGCCCAGGTGATGGGCCAGCACCCGCCGCATCGGCAGGCGCAGGCTGGCCAGGTCGGCGGCATCGGGCTCTTCGTCCGCCGCCAACGCCAGAAGCGCCGAGCCAGTGGCCGCCGCCCGGCGTTCCCCACCGCGCTCGCTCAGCAGGCGCTGCGCGCCTTCCTGCGGGTCCAGTTCGTAGCGCGCGGCCGGGTCGATCGGCTGGCCGTCGCTCGCGCTGTCCAGATCGAAACCCAGGCCCAGCGCGGACAGCAGCTCGCGTTCGAAGCGACGCAGAGTCCAGGCCAGGCCGGCGCCCACGGCCAGCCGCGCACGTGCCTCGCCGTAGGCCAGGTACAACTCAGGCAGCGGGTCCTGGCGCGGGGCCAGGCGCAGGGTCAGTTCACTCAGGTAGAAGCCGGCCAGCATCGCCTGGCCAACCAGGCGTGGCGCGGCATCCAGCGCCTCGGCACCCCGCAGCTGGGCCAGTTCACCCCGCTGCAGGGCACTGAAACGGATCCACTGCAGCGGCTGAAGAGCAGCGCGCAGCACCTGTCCCTTGGCGGTGGATACGCCACGCGCGAGCAGGCCAATGCGGCCATGCTGCGCGCTCAGCACTTCGACCAGCAGGCTGGTCTCGCGGTAGGCCCGTGCGTGCAGCACGAAGCCAGTGTCGTCCTCGATCATCATCGAAGCGACCGCAACGGCTTACTCGTAACCGAAGGCCTTCAGTGCGGCCTCGTCGTCGGACCAGCCTTCACGCACGCGCACCCAGGTCTCCAGGAACACCTTGGCCCCGAACAGACGTTCCATCTGCAGGCGGGACTTGGCACCAATCTCCTTCAGCCGGGTGCCACCCTTGCCGATTACGATCGCCTTCTGGCCCTCGCGCTCGACCCAGATCACCGCACCAATGCGCAGCAGGTTGCCATCTTCAGTGAAGCGCTCGATTTCCACGGTGGTCGCGTACGGCAGTTCCTCGCCGAGCTGGCGCATCAGCTGCTCACGCACCAGCTCGCCGGCCAGGAAACGCTGGCTGCGGTCGGTGATCTCGTCTTCGCCGAACATCGGCGGCGCTTCCGGCAACAGCGCCAGTACGTCACGTACCAGTGCTTCCAGACCGTTGCGCTTCTGCGCCGAGATCGGGTGCACGGACGAGAAGTCGCGGCCGGCCGTGACTTCCTGCAGGAACGGCAGCAGCGCGCCCTTGTCCTTCAGACGGTCGATCTTGTTGACCACCAGCACCACCGGGATACCGGCGTCGCGCAGAACATTGAAGGCCAGGCTGTCTTCTTCGTCCCAGCGACCGGCTTCGATCACCAGCAGGCCGGCATCGACGCCTTCCAGCGAGCCGCGCGCGGCGCGGTTCATCACCCGGTTCATCGCCCGCTTCTGCACCTTGTGCAGGCCGGGGGTGTCGACCAGCACCAACTGGCCTTCCGGATAGGTGGCGATGCCCAGCAGGCGATGGCGCGTGGTCTGCGGGCGGTTGGAAACGATGCTGACCTTGGCGCCGACCAGGGCATTGGTCAGGGTCGATTTGCCCACGTTCGGGCGGCCGATGACGGCCACGCTGCCGCAATGATGGGAAGTTTGTTCGCTCACTTGGAATCCAGTTGTTCTAGGACGGCTGCAGCCGCCTGTTGTTCGGCAAGCCGCCGCGAGGCGCCTTCGCCCTCGATGCTGGCGGCCGGGTCGGCTACGTTGCAGCGTACCCGGAAGTGCTTGGCGTGGTCGTCACCGGATTCTGACACCAGTTCATACTGCGGCAACGCCTTCTGTCGGGCCTGCAGCCATTCCTGCAGGCGGGTCTTGGGATCCTTCTCGGGCCGGCCGGAGGCCGGCAGTGCCTCGATCGAAGCACTGAACCAGGGCAGTACCACCGTCCGGCAGGCCTCGAAGCCGGCATCCAGGTAGATCGCGGCCACCACGGCTTCCACCGCGTCGGCCAGGATCGAGTCGCGGCGATGACCGCCGGACTTCATTTCGCCCGGACCCAGGGTCAGCCGCTCGCCCAGTTCCAGGGTGCGCCCGATCACCGCCAGCGCGCCTTCACGCACCAGCTCGGCACGGGCACGGGTCATCGCCCCTTCGTCAGCCTTGGGCCAGCGTCGGTACAACGCCTCGGCCGCCATCATGTTGACGATGCTGTCGCCGAGGAACTCCAGGCGCTCGTTGTGCGGCGCACCGGCACTGCGATGCGTCAGCGCCTGCTTGAGCAGGGCCGGGTCGCTGAAGGCATGACCAATCAGGTCGCCACGTTGGATGAATTTACTGGGCACCGCTTCGTGTCAGGTCCTGGGAAGAATCGAATTTGCCAACCACATCGAGGTTGCCGATCAGCTGACGGCGCACTTCGTAGTTGACCTTGAGGGTCCAGCCATTGTCGCGACGGTCGAACTTCACGTTGGCCGGCTTCACATTGTCCGAGTAGTTGATGTACAGGCGCTTGAAGAACAGGTCCTGGATGCGCGCCGGCTCCATGCTGCCCACGCCCGGCTCGTTGGCCAGGCTTTTCATCGCCGAGCGCACCGCGTAGTACTCCTGGTACATCGGGAACAGCTTCATGCCGATGTAGAGGAAGAAGCCAACCACGATCAGGACCGTCAGGAACGAGGTCAGGGTCATGCCACGCTGCGTGTTCATCGTCTTCATTGCGTTCTCCCCAGATACGCGTTGGATGTGAAAATACTCGGTTGATGCCCGGTCAGTTGATGCTCGAGCCGATCCGCGACGGCTCGAAGCCATCCTTGCAGAACCAGCCCTGGCAGTTCAGCCAGATCAGGAAGGCCTTGCCGCGCAGGTTCTCTTCCGGCAGCAGGCCCCAGAAACGGCCGTCGTCGCTGTTGTCGCGATTGTCGCCCATCACCAGGTACTTGCCGGCCGGCACGGTCCACTGGCCCTGGCCACGCGGGTAGTCGGTCTCCAGCACCGTGTGGGTGCGGCCCGGCAGGTGTTCGACCAGCAGGTTGGCGCCCTCGCCCTGGCCCTTGTGGCCGGCGTAGATGCCCTTGTTGTCGTACTTCAGCGGCTCGCCGTTGAGGATCACGCCGTCGCCTTCAAAGACCACGGTGTCACCCGGCACGCCGATCACGCGCTTGATGAAGTTCTCGCCCTTGGCCGGATCGTTCTCGCCATGGCCGGGGAAGTGGAACACCACCACGTCACCACGCGAGGGCTCGCCAACCGGCACGAACTTGGTGTTGCTGATCGGCAGGCGCAGGCCGTAGGAGAACTTGTTGACCAGGATGAAATCGCCGATCAGCAGGTTCGGCATCATCGAGCTGGACGGGATCTTGTACGGTTCGGCAATGAAGCTGCGCACGATCAGCACGATCGCCAGCACCGGGAAGAACGCACGCGAGTAATCCACCAGCACCGGCTCGGAATCGAGCAGGCCGGCGCGCTGGGCGCGACGCTTGGCGAGGTACAGCTTGTCCGCAAGCAGGATCAGGCCCGAGGCCAGGGTCAGCACGACCAGGAGGATCTCAAACAGTTTCATTCAGGGTCCTTTGCAACGTCACCAGACGACCGGCCCCGCAGGGCCGGTGCGGGCTTACTTGTTGTCCATCTGCAGCACGGCCAGGAACGCTTCCTGCGGGATCTCCACGCGGCCGACCTGCTTCATGCGCTTCTTGCCTTCCTTCTGCTTTTCCAGAAGCTTCTTCTTGCGCGAAACGTCGCCACCATAGCACTTGGCCAGCACGTTCTTGCGCATGGCCTTGACCGTGGTACGGGCGATGATCTGCGAGCCGACGGCGGCCTGGATGGCCACGTCGAACATCTGGCGCGGGATCAGGTCCTTCATCTTTTCGCACAGCTCGCGGCCACGGCGGTCGGCATGGCTGCGGTGCACGATCAGCGACAGCGCATCGACCTTGTCACCGTTGATCAGCACATCCACGCGCACGAACGGGCCGGCGTCGAAGCGCACGAAGTGGTAGTCCAGCGAGGCGTAGCCACGGCTGACCGACTTCAGCTTGTCGAAGAAGTCCAGCACCACTTCGGCCATCGGCAGCTCGTAGCTGATCTGCACCTGGCTGCCCAGGTAGTTGATGCCGATCTGGCTGCCGCGCTTTTCTTCGCACAGCTTGATGATGTTGCCGATGTACTCCTCGGGAGTGAGCACGTTGGCACGGATGATCGGCTCGCGGATCTCCTCGACCTGGTTCACCGGCGGCAGCTTGGCCGGGTTGTCCATGTTGATGATCGAGCCATCGGTCTTCAGGACTTCATACACCACCGTCGGCGCGGTGCTGATCAGGTCCAGGTTGTATTCGCGCTCCAGGCGCTCCTGCACGATTTCCATGTGCAGCATGCCGAGGAAGCCGCAGCGGAAGCCGAAGCCCATCGCCTCGGAGCTTTCCGGCTCGAAACGCAGCGCGGCATCGTTCAGGCGCAGCTTGTCCAGCGCTTCGCGCAGGTCCGGATAGTCCTCGGCATCGACCGGGAACAGGCCGGCGAACACGCGCGGCTGCATTTCCTGGAAGCCCGGCAGCGGCTTCGGTGCCGGGTCGCCGGCCAGGGTCAGGGTGTCGCCGACCGGCGCACCGTGCACGTCCTTGATGCTGGCGGTGACCCAGCCCACTTCACCGGCACGCAGCGCCGGCAGCACCTTGCGCTTCGGGGTGAACACGCCGACGTTGTCGACCTGGTGGTTGCGGCCGGTGGACATCACCTGCAGCTTGTCACCGGCCTTGATCTCGCCCTGCATCACGCGCACCAGCGAGACCACGCCCAGGTAGTTGTCGAACCAGGAGTCGATGATCAGCGCCTGCAGCTTGTCGGTGTCGCGCGGCGCCGGTGGCGGAATGCGGTGCACGATCGCTTCCAGCACGTCCTGCACGTTCAGGCCGGTCTTGGCGCTGACCGGCACGGCGTCGGAGGCGTCGATGCCGATCACGGCCTCGATCTCGGCCTTGGCGCGCTCGATGTCGGCGGTGGGCAGGTCGATCTTGTTGATCACCGGCACCACTTCCAGGCCCTGCTCCACGGCGGTGTAGCAGTTGGCCACCGACTGCGCTTCCACGCCCTGGGCCGCATCGACCACCAGCAGCGCACCTTCGCAGGCGGCCAGCGAGCGGCTGACTTCATAGGAGAAGTCGACGTGGCCGGGGGTGTCGATGAAGTTCAGATGGTAAGTCTGCCCGTCCTTGGCCAGGTACGGCAGCGACACCGACTGCGCCTTGATCGTGATGCCACGCTCGCGCTCGATCGGGTTGGAGTCGAGCACCTGCGCTTCCATCTCGCGGGCCTGCAGGCCACCACAGAGCTGGATGATGCGGTCGGCCAGCGTGGACTTGCCGTGGTCGACATGGGCGATGATGGAGAAGTTGCGGATGTTCCGCATCGAATCAGAAGACATAGGTGGCGGCGGCGCGCGGCGTCGTCAGGGTAACGGTCGATTATCGCACGCCCGGCGCCCGCCCGCGAAAACGGCCTCATCGCACCGGGCCCGGAATGGCCGAAGCCCCGCCGGGGCGGGGCTTCGGAAGAGAAGCAGGGGCCGCCGAAGCGGCCCCGGCAGGCCTTACTGGCCGGCCTTCACCGCCACGAACGCGCTGTTGCCGCTGCCGGTACGCACCAGCAGCATCACCACGTCGCCCTTCTTGTAGCTGGACAGTGCACGGTTCAGCGCGTCCACGCTGCCAACCTGGGTGCTGGCCACCTGCAGGATCACCATGCCCGGAGACAGGCCCGCATCACGCGCGCCCTGGCCCTTGACCCCGGTGATGCGCACGCCTTCGCCCGATTCCAGGCCCAGCTGCTTGCGCTGCGGCGCGGTCAGGTCACTTACGTCCAGCCCCAGCAGGGCATTGGCGCCGGCCTGCGGCGCCGCATCGCTGTCGCCGGTGGCCGGGCCACGCGAACTGGCCTGCCCATCTTCGGTCAGTGCGGTCAGGGTAGCGCTGAGGTCACGCGGCTTGCCATCGCGGATCACGCCCAGGGTGACCCGGCTGCCCGGTGCCATCGCGCCGATCAGCGGCGGCAGGTCGGACCAACTGTTGACCGGCGCGCCGTTCACCGAGCGGATCACATCGCCGATCTTCACCCCGGCCCGGGCTGCAGCCGAATCCGGCACGATCTGGTTGACCAGGGCGCCGCGGCTGTCCGGCAGGCCCCTCGCCTGCGCCTTCAGGCCGTCGATTTCCTGCACCACCGCGCCGAGCTGGCCGCGGGTGACCTTGCCGGTCTTCTTGATCTGCTCGACCGCGCTCATCGCCAGGTCGATCGGGATCGCGAAGCTGATGCCCATGTAGCCGCCCGACGCGGAGAATATCTGCGAGTTGATGCCGACCACTTCGCCACGGGTGTTCAGCAGCGGGCCACCGGAGTTGCCCTGGTTGATCGCCACGTCGGTCTGGATGAAGGGCACGTAGCGCTGGTCCGGACCGCCGGTGCTGCGGCCGAGGGCGCTGACCACGCCGGCAGTGACCGAGTGATCGAGGCCGAACGGCGAGCCGATCGCGACCACCCACTGACCCGGCTTGAGGGAGTTGGAGTCGCCAACGCGCACGGTCGGCAGGTTCTTGCCGTCGATCTTCAGCAGTGCGACATCGTACTGCTGGTCGCTGCCCACCACTTTCGCGGTGAACTCACGGCGGTCACCCAGCTTGACCTTCACCTCGCTGGCATCGGCCACCACGTGGTAGTTGGTCAGCACATAGCCATCGGGCGAGATGATGAAGCCCGAGCCCATACCGCGGCCCTTGATGCTGGGGCCACCGTCCGGGCCGCCCGGGCCCTGCCCCGGCATCGGGAAATCCGGACCGAAGAAGCGGCGGAAGAACTCCGGCATGTCATCGTCGCCGCCCATCGGGCCCCGTGAGGCCTGGCGGTTGTTGCGGACGATGGTGGTGTCGACGTTGACCACGCCAGGTCCGACCTGTTCGACCAGATTGGTGAAGTCAGGCAGGCCCGTGACCAGCGGCTGGGCCGGCGCCCGCGGCGCGGCGGCCGGCGCGGCCTGGGTCTGGGCGGCCGGAGCCGGGGCCTGCGCGCAGGCCATCAACGGCAGGGTCAGGGCCAGCAGGCCCATGGCCTGCGTGCGGAGTCGGGGAGTCATCGGACGGCAACCTCCGGATCGGATGGAAAGAGGAATACGGGCCCCGCCGACGGCGGGGCGTGAAAGCGCCCGGCTCAGTCGCGCGGGCGCGGCGGCACCGGCAGGTCGTCCTGCAGGCGCGGCTCGAACGGGTAGAACGCGGCGCCCCCGGCATGGGCCGGGAAGCTCGCATTGAGCGCGCCGCCGGCAGCGGGCGCCAGGCTGGAGCGCGGCCACGGTCGCGCCTGCAGGCCACCGACCTCACCGAACGGCATGTTGCGGCCGGCATTGGCCGGCACGGTCGGGGTCAACGGCGCCTGTGCGGCGGCCACAGCGCGTTGCGGCATGTCCTCACGCTGGGCGGCACGCGCGGCCTGCTGGCTGCGGGTAGCGCTGGCGCGACGGGTGTCCTGGCGACGGCTGGCCGCGGCCATGGCCACTGCCGGTACACCGGCCACGGCCATTGCGGCGGTATCCACCGAGGCTTCGGTCACCGGAGCCGGCGTCGTCGGTGCCGGCGCGAGTTCGGCCTGGCTGGCGATCACCTGCGGTGCCAACGGCTCGCCCGGGGTGGCCTCCTTCAACTTCTCACCGCCCATGAACAGGGCCACCGCCGCCACCGATGCGGCCAGTGCGGCGCCACCGCCCCAGGCCCGCCAACCACTGCGACGCACCTGACGGCGCGGCTCGGCCTGCGGCGCGGGCTCGGCGGCGATGGCGGCAGCCACGGCGGCACTGAACCCGGCCGGCGCCAGTGCCGACGCCTGCCCGCGCATCACATCACCCAGCAGCTGCCAGCGCTCCTGGCAGCCGGCCAGTTCGGGGTCATGCTCCATCCGGCGCAGCAGGAAGCGCGCTTCATCGGCGCCCAGCTCGCCATCGACCAGGGCCGACAGCTGCTCGCGATGGCGCTGGTCCAGGCGCTGCCCGGCGGGCGATTGATGGTTCTGCGATTCGTTGAACGGATTACTGGTCATACGCGGCTCTTCTCACGGGTGGCGCTGCCGATGTCCAACAGCGGCCGGAGTTCGGTGTCGATCGCCTCGCGCGCCCGGAAGATCCGTGAGCGCACGGTGCCGATCGGGCACCCCATTTTCTGCGCGATATCCTCGTAACTCAGGCCTTCCACCTCGCGCAGGGTGATCGCCAACCGGAGCTCTTCCGGCAGCGCGTTGACGGCCTTCATCACCGTCTGTTCCAGTTCCTGGCGCATCAACTCGCGTTCGGGCGTGTCGGTGTCGCGCAGGCGCGTCCCGCTGTCGAACTGTTCGGCATCACCGATGTCGATGTCATCGGTCGGCGGTCGGCGATTGTGTGAAGCCAGGTAGTTTTTGGCGGTATTCACGGCGATTCGATGCAACCAGGTTGAGAACTGGGCATCGCCACGGAAACTTCCGATCGCGCGGTAGGCACGGATGAAAGTGTCCTGGGCGACGTCCTGACATTCGCTCCAGTCGGCGATGTAGCGACCGACAAGGGCCACCACGCGATGCTGGTACTTGCGCACCAGGACATCGAACGCGGCGCTCTCGCCGTGCTGCACGCGCCGGACCAGTTCCAGATCCAGCTCCTGAGGTGTATCAACATCGGCCATGAGGGGCCGCACTCCTGTCAGCCCAACCGACGTCGGGCAATGAGACTGCCAATCCCGGGAAAAGTTCAGTCGCCGATCACCTGGCGCCGCACCAGCTTTTAACCACCGTTCCGTTAGCGTTCCGGTCCACGGCCATGGATCCGGGGTCGCCACTCCCCTGCTATTGGGATTTGACGCGGGGGAAACAACCTCTGGATCATAGCCGCTTCTCCATACACAACCGGATGGAACGTCCATGCTCTCAGGCTTCGATGGTCTCCGCTTCAGCCACTGGCACCCCGAGATCCGCGACGACGGCGTGGTGGTTCTCTCCCTGGATCGTCAGGACAGCAGCGTCAACGCCATGTCGCAGGACGTGCTGCTGGAACTGGGCGACCTGCTCGAGCGCATTGCGCTGGACCCGCCCAAGGGCGTGGTGATCCAGTCGCTGAAGAAGGCCGGCTTCATTGCCGGTGCGGACCTGAAAGAGTTCCAGGAGTTCGACCGCCGCGGCACCGTCAACGACGCCATCCGCCGCGGCCAGGCCACTTACCAGAAGCTGGCCGAGCTGCCCTGCCCGACCGTGGCGGCCATCCACGGCCACTGCCTGGGCGGCGGCACCGAACTGGCACTGGCCTGCCGCTACCGCGTGGCCTCCAATGACAGCAGCACCCGCATCGGCCTGCCGGAGACCCAGCTGGGCATCTTCCCGGGCTGGGGCGGCAGTGCACGCCTGCCGCAGCTGGTGGGCGCCCCGGCGGCGATGGACATGATGCTGACCGGCCGCACCCTGTCGGCCTCGGCCGCGCGTGGCATCGGCCTGGTCGACAAGGTGGTGGCACCGGCGGTGGTGCTCGACACCGCCGTGGCGCTGGCGCTGTCCGGCACCACCCGCCCGTTCAAGCAGCGCGCGACGGCCTGGGCCACCAATACCTGGCTGGCACGCACTTTGCTGGCACCGCAGATGGTCAAGCAGGTCGCACGCAAGGCCAAGAAGGACCAGTACCCGGCGCCGTACGCGCTGATCAGCACCTGGCAGCGCAGCGGCGGCAAGCCGATCCAGGCGCGCCTGGATGCCGAACGCCGCGCAGTGGTGAAGCTGGCCAGCACGCCGACCGCGCGCAACCTGATCCGCATCTTCTTCCTGACCGAGCGCCTGAAGGGCCTGGGCGGCGGTGACTCCGGCATCCGCCACGTGCACGTGGTCGGCGCCGGCGTGATGGGTGGCGACATCGCCGCATGGGCCGCTTACAAGGGCTTCGAGGTGACCCTGCAGGACCGCGAGCAGCGCTTCATCGATCCCGCCATGGAACGCGCGCAGGCGCTGTTCGCCAAGAAGGTGCGCGACGAGAGCAAGCGCCCTGCCGTGGCGGCACGCCTGCGCGCCGACCTGGATGGCAACGGCGTGGCCGAGGCCGACCTGGTGATCGAAGCGATCATCGAGAATCCGGAAGCCAAGCGTGCGTTGTACCAGACGCTGGAACCGAAGATGAAGGTGGACGCACTGCTGACCACCAACACCTCGTCGATTCCGCTGGTGGAACTGCGCGACCACATCCAGCGCCCAGCACAGTTCGCTGGCCTGCATTACTTCAACCCGGTCGCGCAGATGCCGTTGGTGGAGATCATCCATCACGACGGCATGGCGCCGGAGACCGAGCGCCGCCTGGCCGCGTTCTGCAAGGCGCTGGGCAAGTTCCCGGTGCCGGTGGCCGGCAGCCCGGGCTTCCTGGTCAACCGCGTGCTGTTCCCGTACATGCTGGAAGCCGCCACTGCCTACGCCGAAGGCATCCCGGGCCCGGTGATCGACAAGGCCGCGGTGAAGTTCGGCATGCCGATGGGGCCGATCGAACTGATCGACACCGTGGGCCTGGACGTGGCTGCCGGCGTCGGCCGCGAACTGGCGCCGTTCCTGGGCCTGCAGATTCCGGCCGCGCTGCAGACGGTGGAACCGGACAAGCGTGGCAAGAAGGATGGCCAGGGCATCTACACCTGGGAAAACGGCAAGCCGAAGAAGCCGGACGTGGCCAGCGATTACCAGGCACCGGCCGATCTGGAGGACCGCCTGATCCTGCCGCTGCTGAACGAAGCGGTGGCGTGCCTGCACGAAGGCGTGGTGGCCGATGCGGACCTGCTGGATGCGGGCGTGATCTTCGGCACCGGGTTCGCACCGTTCCGTGGCGGCCCGATCCAGCACATCCGCGCAGTGGGAGCCGATGCGATCGTCGAGCGGTTGAAGGCGCTGCAGCAGCGCCACGGCGACCGTTTCGCCCCGCGCCCGGGCTGGGACAACCCCGCCCTGCGCGAACCGGTGATTTGAGTTTATCGGCCGGGCCTGCGGCCCGGCACCCGCCGAGGCAACGTCAAATGCCACAGCAGAAGCCAGAGCCAAAGCGGCTCTGGCTTTTCTGTTTGTTGGGCGGGGCGGGGTCGACCTTGGTCGACACGCTTGATCCACGCCATGCGTGGATGCGAGCGAAGCGACCGGCGTTTGATTTTGATTTTCTTTTTCTTCTCCGTGGCTGGACAGCACACGGAAACTGTCAGAGGCCGGGCGGGCGGGTGGCGCAGGGGCGTGAGCCGCATGGACGCGGCGATCGAGCTTACATGGACGTACTTGCAGCGTCCCCTGCGCCACCCACCCGCCCGGCCAAGCGCGGCTTCTGCTTTTGCTTCTGCCTTCAGCGACCAACCCCACAGCCACGAGGGGCTGCGCCGTTGGCTGGAACAACCTGTTACCCATACGGGGCATGTGCCCGTCACAGCTGCATGCGATGCTGACCACCTGATCCCTGCCAGCGAGAACGCCCGCATGACCACCATCATCGCCCCGCGCGTGCACGACATCGGCGGCCTCGAAGTCCGTCGCGCCATCCCCACCCTGCAGGCGCGCAGCATCGGCTCGTTCGTGTTCGTCGACCAGATGGGCCCGGCGCTCATGCACCCCGGCACCGCCATCGATGTGCGCCCGCATCCGCATATCGGCCTGGCCACCGTGACCTACCTGTGGTCGGGCGCGATCGGCCACCGCGACACGCTGGGGTCGGACCAGGTGATCCGTCCCGGTGACGTCAACTGGATGACCGCCGGCCGCGGCATCGCCCATTCCGAGCGCACGCCGCAACCGGACCGCGACCATGACAACCCGATCCACGGCATGCAGACCTGGGTGGCGTTGCCGAAGTCGCATGAGGAAATCGAACCGGCCTTCTACCACCATGCCGCGGCAACCCTCCCCGAGCAGCGCCGCAATGGTGCCTGGCTGCGGGTGATCGCCGGGCGCGCCTATGGCGAGGAATCGCCGGTGAAGGTGTTCGCCGACACCCTCAACGTAGCAATCGACCTCGACCCGGATGCGGAGATCGATATCGACAATGGCCACCGCGAGCGCGCGTTGTACATCCTCGAAGGCGACGCACAATTGGACGGCGTGGACATCCCCACCCAGCACCTGGTGATCCCCGAAGCCGGTGCGATAGGTCGCCTGCGCGCGAAGACGCCGGTGAAGGCGATGCTGTTCGGCGGCGAGCCGCTGGATGGCCCGCGTCACCTGTGGTGGAACTTCGTGTCCAGCTCGAAGGAGCGCATCGAGCAGGCCAAGCACGACTGGGAGGCCGGTCGCTTCGGCACCATCCCGGGCGACGACAAGGAGTTCATCCCGCTGCCGCAGTACTGAACATCGCGTGTTGCACACATCCGAAGGTGTATCCCTGCACCCGGCGTTGACACTACAGTCACCCGCTGATCACTGAAATGTGACATAAATCACACTTTCTTTCGTCAAAGGAGTGCAACACATGAGCATGGGTAAACGCTTGTCCGCCGAGTTCCTCGGCACGTTCTGGCTGGTTCTGGGTGGCTGTGGCAGCGCGGTGCTGGCCGCCAAGTTCGGTGGTGACGGCAATCCGCTGGGTATCGGTTTCCTCGGCGTGGCGCTCGCCTTCGGCCTGACCGTGGTGACCGGCGCCTATGCGTTCGGCCACATCTCCGGCGCGCACTTCAACCCGGCAGTCAGCGTCGGGCTGTGGGCTGGCGGCCGCTTCCCGACCAAGGACCTGGTGCCCTACATCATCGCCCAGGTCGCCGGCGGCCTGCTGGCCGGCTTCATCCTGCTGCAGATCGCCTCCGGCGCCAGTGGCTTCGCCATCGACGGCAGCCAGGCCGGTGCGTTCGCCAGCAATGGTTATGGCGCGCTGTCGCCCGGCGGCTACAGCGTTGCGGCCGCCTTCCTGTGCGAAGTGGTGCTGACCGCGGTGTTCCTGATCGTGATCATGGGCGCCACCCACGGCAAGGCACCGGCCGGTTTCGCGCCGCTGGCGATCGGCCTGTCGCTGACCCTGATCCATCTGATCAGCATTCCGGTCACCAACACCTCGGTGAACCCGGCCCGCTCCACGGCGGTGGCCTTCTTCGCCGGCAGCGGCGCGGTCAGCCAGTTGTGGCTGTTCTGGGTCGCTCCGCTGCTGGGCGGCGCGATCGGCGGCATCATCTACAAGTGGATCGGCAACGACCGCTGAGGCCTGTGCGGACCATTGCGGCCGACCTTCGGCCGCAATGGTTACGCTTGTAACCGCGATTTGTGCGATCGCTCACGTTCCGTTAAGGTTGAGTTGACCGTCCGTGCACATGCCGGCCGGGGCGGCATCCGGGGATGGGATGCCATGGCCGCCAGCCCATCTGGCGGAGCCACACGACAGACCACCTTGGGGGATGCATGAAGTTCGCGCCTGTAGTGTTGTCGAGCCTGCTGTTCGCTGCGGCCCAGGCCGCTGCGCAGGCTCCCACCGAATGTCCTTCATTGCCGGCCAGCAGCGGCCTGCAGTGGCAACAGCAGGCACAGGCCGATTTTCTGGTCTGCCGCGCCAGCACCGGGGACGGCCGCGAGGTACTGAGCCTGATGCTCAGTGCGCGCGATCCCAACCTTCCATTGAACCGCTCGCTGCGCCAGGAAAAGGGCAGCTTCGGCGGTGAGTCGCTGTACTGGTACCAGCCCGATCTGGGAGGCCAGCAGCCGCCCGGCTATGCCGAGCGCCGCATCAGTGTGGTCAAGCTCGACAAAGGGCGTTACGCGCAGATTTCACTGTATCCGGACAGCGCCCAGGAACTGGGCTCGCTGCAGCAGCTGGCGCAGGGCATGAGCCTGACCCCGTCGGCCGTGGCCGCGGGGCGCTGAACGTGACGGGGATGACTGCCTGGCAGCATCCCCGCAATGCGACCCGATCCGACGGTAGTGCCGGCCGCTGGCCGGCAAACGCTTCGATCCTGATCAGAAGAGGTTGCCGGCCAGCGGCCGGCACTCCCTCAGAACTTGCCTTCCTGGAAATCGACGAAGGCCTGCATCAGTTCCTGCCGTGTGTTCATCACGAACGGCCCGTGGCGCATCACCGGTTCGCGCAGCGGACGGCCCGCAACCAGGATCAACCGTGCACCTTCGCTGCCGGCCGAAAGGTGCAGCTGCTCACCGCCGCCCAGCACCGCCAGCTCCTGGCGTGCCACGTCACGCGCGGCGTCCTGCTCACCCACGGTCACGCCACCTTCGAACACGTATGCAAAGGCGTTGTGCCCTTCCGGCAACGCATAGGTCCAGGCGCGATCCGGGGCCAGCGTGATGTCCAGGTACAGCGGATCGGTGGCCGGCTGCACGATCGGGCCATCGGTGCCGTCCACGCTGCCGGCAATCACCTTTACCTCCACGCCCGGCTCCGGGTGCACCACGGGAATGCGCTCGGGCGCGAATTCCTGGTACTTCGGGTCGGTCATCTTCTCCTTCGCCGGCAGGTTCACCCACAGCTGGAACCCGCGCATCTGCCCGCTCTCCTGCTCGGGCATCTCCGAATGCACCAGGCCACGGCCAGCGGTCATCCACTGCACGCTGCCCGGGGTCAGCAGGCCTTCGTTGCCGTGATTGTCACGATGCCGCATGCGCCCGTCGAGCATGTAGGTGACGGTTTCGAAGCCGCGGTGCGGATGCTCCGGAAACCCGGCGATGTAGTCCTCGGCACGATCGGTACCGAACTCATCGAGCAGCAGGAACGGATCCAGGTCGGGCAGCGTGGGGCCACCGATGACGCGGGTCAGGCGCACGCCAGCACCGTCGGAGGTGGGCATGCCACGGATGGTCCGCAGCACGCGGACCGGTTCGGGAAAGCTCATGGCGACTCCTGTTGGATGGATGCCACTGAAGATGGACGCCACACGGCTGCACGCCAATGGACGGCGCCGCAACCGATTGTTCCATCCCTGATGTTCGCTGCACGTCAGCACAACAAACGTACGACCAAAGTACTACCGCCGATTCGTCCTGTGCCAATTGACCCTGTCGAGGGCACGCGGGACTCTTTGTCTGTCTTTCCGGGAGAGAGCACCTCATGAAAGGGTTTTCCAAACTGGGCTGGGCGGTACTCGCCCTGCTCGGCGCATTCTGTCTGGGCACCGTAGCCCTGCGCCGCGGCGAACACATCAACGCACTGTGGATCGTGGTGGCAGCGGTTTCGCTGTACCTGGTCGCCTACCGCTTCTACAGCCTGTTCATCGCCAACAAGGTGATGCAGCTGGATCCGACCCGGGCCACCCCGGCGGTGATCAACAACGATGGCCTGGACTACGTGCCGACCAACAAGCACGTGCTGTTCGGCCATCACTTTGCCGCCATCGCCGGTGCCGGCCCGCTGGTCGGCCCGGTACTGGCCGCGCAGATGGGCTACCTGCCCGGCCTGTTGTGGCTGGTGGTGGGCGTGGTGCTGGCCGGTGCGGTGCAGGACTTCATGGTCCTGTTCCTGTCCAGCCGCCGCAACGGCCGTTCGCTGGGTGACCTGGTGCGCGAGGAGATGGGCCAGGTGCCCGGAACGATCGCGTTGTTCGGCGCGTTCCTGATCATGATCATCATCCTGGCGGTGCTGGCGATGGTGGTGGTCAAGGCGCTGGCCGAAAGCCCGTGGGGCATGTTCACGGTGATCGCGACGATGCCCATCGCGATCCTGATGGGCGTGTACATGCGCTACATCCGCCCCGGCAAGATCGGCGAGATCTCGGTGGTTGGCCTGATCCTGCTGCTGGCTGCGATCTGGTACGGCGGCAAGGTCGCCGCCGATCCGGTCTGGGGCCCGGCGTTCACCTTCACCGGCACCCAGATCACCTGGATGCTGATCGGCTACGGCTTCGTCGCCTCGGTGCTGCCGGTGTGGCTGCTGCTGGCCCCGCGTGATTACCTGTCGACCTTCCTCAAGATCGGCACCATCATCGCGCTGGCCATCGGCATCCTGGTGGTGATGCCGGAACTGAAGATGCCGGCACTGACCCAGTTCGCCGCCAGCGGTGATGGCCCGGTGTGGAAGGGCGGCATGTTCCCGTTCCTGTTCATCACCATCGCCTGCGGTGCGGTCTCCGGTTTCCATGCCCTGATCTCCTCTGGCACCACGCCGAAGCTGCTGGCCAATGAGGCGCACATGCGCTACATCGGCTACGGCGGCATGCTGATGGAATCGTTCGTAGCGGTGATGGCACTGGTGGCCGCATCGATCATCGACCCGGGCATCTACTTCGCGATGAACAGCCCGGCCGCGGTGATCGGCGCCGATGCTGCGTCGGCGGCGCACTACATCACCAACACCTGGGGCTTCACCATCACGCCGGAGCAGCTGACCGCGACCGCGGCGGCGATTGGCGAGCCGACCATCCTGCATCGTGCAGGTGGCGCGCCGACACTGGCGGTAGGCATCGCGCAGATCCTGCACCAGGCCATCCCCAGTAGCAGCGACGCAATGATGGCCTTCTGGTACCACTTCGCGATCCTGTTCGAGGCGTTGTTCATCCTGACCGCGGTGGACGCCGGCACCCGCGCCGGACGCTTCATGCTGCAGGACCTGCTGGGCAACTTCGTGCCGGCCCTGAAGAAAACCGAGTCGTGGACCGCCAACATCATCGGTACCGCCGGCTGCGTGGCGCTGTGGGGCTACCTGCTCTACACCGGCGTGGTCGATCCGTTCGGTGGCATCCAGACGCTGTGGCCGCTGTTCGGTATCTCCAACCAGATGCTGGCCGGTATCGCGCTGATGCTGGGCACGGTGGTGCTGTTCAAGATGAAGCGTGACCGCTATGCGTGGGTGACAGCGGTGCCGGCCATCTGGCTGCTGATCTGCACCACCTACGCCGGCTTCATCAAGATCTTCGACAGCAACCCGGCACAGGGTTTCCTGGCACAGGCACACAAGTTCCAGGCCGCGCTCGCCAGCGACACCATCACCGCACCGGCCAAGTCGGTGGCGCAGATGAAGCAGATCGTGGTCAATGCCTACGTCAACACCGGCCTGACCGCGCTGTTCCTGCTGGTGGTGGGCGCGGTGCTGGTGTATTCGATCAAGACCATCCTGGCGGCCCGCCGCAATCCGCAGCGCAGCGACCGCGAGACCCCGTACGTGGCGCTGAAGCCGCATGAAATGGTGGATCTGTGATGAGCACGCAACTGGTTCCCGCCGGCCAGTACCAGGCCCACCGCCGCATCTGGCGGCGCCTGGTGCAGACCGCACGGCTGTGCTGTGGCATTCCTGATTACGACAACTACGTCCGGCACATGCTGGAAAAGCATCCGGACCAGGAGCCGATGGACTACAAGACGTTCTTCCGCGAGCGCCAGGAAGCGCGTTACGGCGGTCGCAACGGTGGCCGCTGCTGTTGAGGGTTGGGTGCCGGGCTTGCAGCCCGGCGCCCGCACCTTCGACAGATTTCCGGTGACGGCGAGAAGCATCAGGGGTCAGATCCGTTTCCTCCGGGAAACGGATCTGACCCCTTCTTTGTTCATGGATCTCCATGAAATGCATCCACGCATGTCGTGGATCTACCCGGTGGCAGGCAAAAAGAAAGCCGAGCGTGGGCTCGGCTCTACACGGGGAAAGCGTGTTCACGGCAATTGCCGTGAACACGCAACATGATCGTCAGCTCAGGACTCAGGCCCCGGCCATCCACTTCAGCATTAGGCCGGTGACATAGGCCAGCCCGGTACCGGTGGCATAGCCCACCGTGCCCAGCAGCACGCCCACCGGGGCCAGCGTCGGATGGAACGCCGCCGCCACCACGGGGGCCGAAGCCGCCGCACCGATGTTGCCCTGCGAACCGATGGCGAAGAAGAACAACGGCGCGCGCAGCAGCTTGGCCACGACCCACAGCACCAGTACATGCGTGGCCATCCAGATCGCACCCAGCAGGAACAGCCACGGCCGATCCAGCAGCGACAGCAGGTTCATCTGCATGCCGATGCAGGCAATGAGGAAGTACAGGAACACCGTGCCCAGCCGCGACGCACCGGCCGCTTCCAGCCTGCGCGCACGGGTGAAGCTCAGGCCCAGGCCCATCGCGGTGGACAGCAGGATCACCCACACGAACTGGCTGTCCAGGCTGAACTGGCTGGCCCAGCTGACGTTGGCCTTGAACCAGCCGGACAGCGGCGCGGCGATCGCATGCGCCAGACCAACGCCGCCCAGTGCCACGCCAACGATCACCATCAGGTCGGTCATGCTGGGAATGCGCGCGTTCTGCGCCTCGTAGGCACTGATGCGCGCCTTCATCTCGTCGATGGCACGGGTATCGGCGCCGTTGCGGGTGTCGATCTGCTGTGCGCGGTTGGCCAGGAACAACAGGATCGCCATCCACAGGCTGGCGCAGGCCACGTCGACCACGGCGAACTGGCCGAAGGTGGTGGCATCGGTGCCGAATACTTCGCGCATGGCGACCATGTTGGCGCCGCCGCCGATCCAGCTGCCGGCCAATGCGGCCATGCCGGCCCAGGTATCACCGGCCACGGTTTCCGGGTGGATCAGCTTCATCAGCTGGAACGAGACGATGGCGCCCAGCATGATGCCGGCAGTGCCGGCGCAGAACACGATCAGCAGTTTCGGGCCGAGCTTGATGACCCCTTTCAGGTCGATCGACAGGGTCAGCAGCACCAGCGCAGCCGGCAGCAGCACGTCACGCGCGACCGGGTTGTACAGCGAGGTGTTGTGGCCATCGATGACACCGGCGGTGTTGTAGATGGCGGGGATGAAGTAGCACAGCAGCAGCGCCGGCACCCAGGCGAAGATCTTCTTCAGCAGCGGGGTCGGGCCACTGGCGGCCCAGAAGATCAGGGCCAGGGTAGCGGCAATCAGGCCCAGTCCAACGATGTCGTCGCTGATCAGGGCAGTAGCGGGTTCGGTCGGCATGGGATCCTCTGTCGATCGAAAGAGCGGAGAAAAAAAAGCGCCGCATAAAGCGGCGCAGGTCGAGATTAACATTGTCTTCACGCCGGGTCATGCTGCAGTGCCGACCACACCTCCACCCCCTCAGGGAGCCTACTCATGCAGCTTGGCGCCTTTTCGGTCAGTCTCTCGGTGAAGGATCTCGCGGCCTCCCGTGCCTTCTACGAAGCCCTGGGCTTCTCGGTCACCGGCGGCGATCCAGCACAGAACTGGCTGGTGCTGCGCAGCAACGGCACCGTGATCGGCCTGTTCCAGGGCATGTTCGAGGGCAACCTGCTGACCTTCAACCCCGGCTGGGACCAGCACAAGCAGGAACTGACCCACTTCCAGGATGTGCGCGAGCTGCAGGCGGAGCTGGATGCCAGGGGCATCGCGCTGGCAGTCCGCACCGATCCCGATGGCCAGGGGACCGGCTACCTGCAGCTGGCCGATCCCGACGGCAACGTGATCCTGATCGACCAGCACGTGGCGCGGCCGAACGGGCGTTGACGCGGACAGCCATCGCGTGGGTAGGCGTCGACCTTGGTCGACGGGCAGCATGCCAACCAGGGTTGGCATCTACCAGGACGGCCGGATCAGCCCGGTCGCGAGGCACTGAAATCGAGCGTGACACGCGTGCCACGCGGCTCGCAGGGCTGCAGCTGCAGGGTCCAGCCCAGGTGCTCGCAGAGCCGCGCGATCAGATCCAGCCCGATGCCGCCGCCACGATCGGCGCGCTCGCCACGGGCCATCCGCGCGTGGATGGCCGCGATCTCCTCCGGGCTCATGCCATGTCCGGGGTCCTGCAGGGTCAACACCGCCGACGAACTCAGCCGCAATTCGATGTGGCCACGGCCACTGTTCTCGATGGCGTTGCGCAGCAGGTTGCCGATCGCCGCCTGCACCACCGCCAGCGGCGCGACGATGTCCACCGGCGCAGCCTGGATGCCGATGCTCAGGTCCTTGTCGCCCAACAGATGGCGATGGTCGTCGACGATCTCCGGCAGCAGCTGGTCCAGCGCGATGCGCTCGGCACGCGCCGCCAGTCGTGCCGGATCACGCGCCAGCACCAGCAGCAGTTCGATCAACTGCTCCACGCTCTGCGCGGTGCGCAGTACCCGCTGCATCTGCTGGCGCGCACGCTCGGGCAGGCCCGGTTGCTCCAGCGCCAGTTCGGCGGCACCGGTCATCACCGCGATCGGCGTGCGCAGTTCATGGCTGGCGGTGCTGATGAACACCCGCTCGCGTTCGACGAACTGTTCGTTGCGGTCCAGGTAATCGTTCAGTGCACCGGCAATCGTGTGCAGCTCGGAGCTGCCACGCGGGTCGACCTCTATGCGCTGCCCCTGCGCACCGGGCCGCAGATCGGCGATGCGCTGCGCCAGCAGGCTCAACGGTCGCACCATCCGCTCCATGCCGAAGGACGCCATCAGCACGGTGACGAAGATCATGATCACGCCCGCCAGCATCACCCAGCGCGTGGCGAACTGCTCCAGATCGTGGAAGTCGGAGATATCCAGCGCCAGCGCGACCCGCCCCATCGATTCGGTCTCGCGCACCATCACCGCCGTCTCGCGGCCCTTCACCATCACCCCGTCATGCAGCCCGGGATGCAGGGTACGCAGGCTGTCGGGCAGGTTGACCGCGTCGAAGCGGTAGAGGCTGAGCGTGTCCGAATCCTGCCAGCGGTAATGCGGCTCGTGTTCGACATGTTCGACGATGCTGTCCAGTTCGGAATTGAGCAGCGCGCGCCAGGCAGCGTGCTCGGCATGCTCATGCACGTAATTGCCGACGCTGAACACCGCCAGCGAAAGCAGCGCCAGGTAGCCCAGCAACCACCACAGCACGCGCCGGTACAGCGGCCCGGGCTTACGCGCCTTCATCAGTATCCTTGCCAGCGTCGCTGCCGGTGGTCACGGCCAGCCGATAACCCACCCGCGGCAGGGTGTGGATCAGCTTCTCGGCAAACGGGCCGTCAACGCTGCGACGCAACTCGTAGACATGCGAGCGCAGCAGGTCACCATCCGGCGGCTCGTCGCCCCACAGGGCGAACTCCAGCTGCTGTCGTGTCACCGCACCCGGGCTGGCCCGCATCAGCACTTCCAGCAGTTTGCGGCAGGCCGGGTACAGGTGCAGCACTTGGCCCTCACGCTGGGCCTCCAGCGTCGCCAGATCCAGCACCAGGTCGCCCACCTGCAGGCGCTTGCGCGGGTTGCGGCCCTGCGCACGCAGCAGCAGCGCTTCCAGCCGCACCTCCAGCTCGGGCAGCGCGAACGGCTTGGTCAGGTAGTCGTCGGCACCGGCGCGGAAGCCGGCGATCTTGTCCGGCAGTTCATCACGCGCGGTCAACATGATTACCGGCACCTCGGACGCGTGCTCGGCGCGCAGCCGGCGCAGCACTTCCGGCCCCTCCATGCGCGGCAGCATCCAGTCCAGGATCACCGCATCGTAGGGGTGGCTGCCGGCCAGGTGCAGGCCGGTGATGCCATCCGGAGCCACGTCCAGCACATGCCCGCGCGACTCGAAATAGTCGAACAGGTTGGCCACCAGCTGGCGGTTGTCCTCGATCACCAACAGACGCATGCACGAAACATCCACGGAAGTTCGTACCATGGTAGCGCCGCCCATGTCGGAATGCGGTCGTCCCGCCCCCTTCTGACGCTTTTCCCACCCCCGCCACCTCAGAATGGCCGTTTTGCTCCCGGAGCCTGCCGTGCCCGTAGCCCTGCCCCGCCGTTGGCGCCTGCCCCTGTTGTGGCTGCTGATCATTGCTGCGTTGGCAGCGGGCATCGGCCTTCGGCAGCCGCAGCCGCCGGACGAACCGCGTTTCGTGCTGGCCGCGCGAACCATGGTCGAGAGCGGGCAATGGCTGCTGCCGCATCGTGGCAGCGAGCTGTATGCCGAGAAACCACCGGTGTTCATGTGGCTGCAGGCGGCCGCTTACGAGGTGGTCGGCAGCTGGCAGTGGTCGTTCCTGCTGCCGTCATTGCTGGGCGCCCTGCTGAGTCTGTGGCTGGTGTCGGATCTGGCACGGCGGCTGTGGTCACCGCGGCATTCCATCTATGCCCTCGCGGCGCTGTTCTGCACCCTGCAGTTCGGGCTGATGGCCAAGCGCGCGCAGATCGACATGGTGCTGGTGGGCATGACCACCGTGGCCCTGTGGGGCCTGATGCGCCACCTGTGCGAACGCCGCAATCTGCCCGCCCTGTGGCTGGCCGGCTTTGCCGCCGGCGTGGGTACCGTGACCAAGGGCGTGGGCTTCCTGCCGTTGCTGATGGTGCTGCCCTGGTTCGGCTGGTGGCTGTACCAGCGCCGTCGCGGGTATCGCGTGGAGGGTCCGCACCCGGCAACGCTGCTGTGGCTGATCCCGGCCTTCCTGCTGGGTGTCGGGGTGTGGCTGGCGCCGCTGGGCTGGGCCCTGCTGCACACGCCCACGGCCGAACTGCAGGCCTACGCGCATGAGCTGTTGTTCAAGCAGACCGGTACCCGTTACGCCAATGCCTGGCACCACCGGCAGCCCGCCTGGTACTACCTGCAGGTGATCCTGACCCTATGGCTGCCGGGCAGCCTGCTGCTGCCGATGCTGTTCAAGCCCTGGTGGCGCCGTATCCGCCGAGGCGACCGCCGCCAGTGGCTGCTGCTGGGCTGGGCGGTGCTGGTGCTGGTGTTCTTCAGCGCCAGCCCAGGCAAGCGTGAGGTGTACCTGTTGCCGATGCTGCCGGCAATGGCACTGGCCGTGGCGCCGCTGCTGCCCGGCCTGTTGCGCCGCCTGTGCGTGCGCCGCTACCTGTTCGGCTACAGCGTGGTGCTGATGCTGGCCACCGGCGTACTCGGCGTGATGCTGATGACCGAGCACCCGTGGGCGTTGGCGCAACTGGAACGCCGCGCCATGCCCGATACGTTGCTGCCGGTGCTGGGCGATGGCCTGCTGACCTTCGCCATTGCCCTGGCCACGCTGATCGTGTGGCTGCGGGTACGTCGTGCCGCGACGCTGGTGCTGCTGACCCACGGCATGCTGTGGATGCTCTATGGCCTGGTGCTGATGCCTGCACTGGACCCCTTCGCCTCGGCATCCGCACTGATGCGCCGGGTGGGTGCGCGGATCGGTCCCGACGCCGAACTGGCGCTGGTGGCCTGGCGCGAGCAGAACCTGCTGCAGGCCGACCGGCCGGTGCGCGAATTCGGCTTCAAGCGCCCTTGGGCCGAGCAATGGCACGATGCCGGCCCGTGGCTGGCCGAAGCACCGGACAAGCGCTGGCTGCTGGTGCTGGATGATGCGATGAGCCCGTGCGTGGATCCGAGCAAAGTGATCGATATCGGTGTTGCCAACAGGAATCGTTGGCAATTGCTTCCCGGTACCGCATGGAACCCGGAGTGCCACGCCGAGCGGACAGGATCGACCGCCGAAGAAGACTGAACGTTGGCACGCGCCGGGCAAACATTAACCCGGCACGAACGAGCGTCCGACCCTTCTCCGACATCCAGGTGACGAGCATGACCGCGGATTCCCGAACCGCCCTTTCCCAGCATGCCCGTCCGTCCCCTTGATGCGGTAGCGCCGCTTGCGACATCGCCACTGGCGTCACGATTTGCCGTAACTCACCTCTGGCTGCCTGTCGCAATCGGTCTGCCGTTGTTTACGCTGCTGATGGGTTTCGGCGGCGACCAATGGGTGGCCGATCATCTGTTCCGTCTGGAGGGTGGCCACTGGGCGCTGCAGGACGCCTGGATCACCCGCACGGTGGTGCACAAGGCCGGCAAATGGCTGAGCACGGCTGCTGCGCTCGTGGCGATCCTGCTGTGCTTCCACCACTGGCGAAAGGGTCGCGATCGCACCCTGCGGTGGGCGCTGCTTTATGTCGTAATTGCCATGGCTCTGGGCACGGGCGTGATCTCCCTTCTGAAGTCGCTGGTGCCGATGGAATGCCCCTGGGACCTGCTGCGCTACGGCGGCCACCAGCCTTTCATCGGTCTTTTCACCCTGCGCCCGGCCGGCATGGCGCCGCAGGCCTGCTTCCCGGCCGGGCATGCCAGCGCCGGCTATGCGTGGCTCTGTCTGTACTATTTCGCCCTGCTGTGGCGCCCGTCGTGGCGCTGGGCGGGGCTGTGGATCGGCCTCGGCGCTGGCCTGGTGTTCGGCATCAGCCAGCAGCTGCGGGGCGCACATTTCCTTTCGCATGACGTTGCCACTGCGTTGATATGTTGGCTGCTTTCGCTCGGCCTGTATGTCCTGATCCGCCGTCAGCTGGACCGTCCCCACCGCCAGGAGGCAAACGCATGAGTGCATCGGTCCAACGCCCCGCCCGTCTTCCCGCGTTGGCGAACCTTCGCCGCTGGCGGCCGCAGCTCTCCACCGAAGCACTGATTGCACTGACCAGCCTGTTCTTTGCGGTGGCCGGCAACGGCCTGTTCTGGCACAGCGCGATGGCCAGCCATCCGGGCAGCCTGCGCTACGCACTGTCGCTGCTGCTGTTGCTGCTGGGTGCGCACGGCGTGCTGCTGGGCATCCTGGTCTGGCGCTGGAACGCCAAGGTGGTGATCAGCCTGCTGCTGCTGGTGACTGCATTCGCTGCGCACTACATGAGCCGTTACCACATCTACCTGGATGCGGACATGCTGCGCAACGTGCTGGCGACCGATCCCAAGGAAAGCCGCGAGCTGATGACCGTGTCGCTGGTGTGGCCGGTGCTGTTGCTGGCGGTGTTGCCGATGATCGTGCTGTGGCGCGTGGAGCTGCGCCGCCGCAGCTGGGGCCGCAGCCTGCTCTGGCGCGTCGGCTTCCTGGTGGTGGCGGCAGTGACCGCGGTAGGCGGCGCATTGATCTCGTTCCAGGATGTCTCGGCACTGATGCGCAACCAGCGCGAAGTGCGTTACCTCGCCACCCCGGCCAACGTGCTGCTGGGCATGCCGCGCGCACTGCGTGGCGACAACCCGGTGCAGCGCGCGCCGAAGCTGCCGATCGGTACCGATGCCAAGGCCACCCCACGTGCACCTGCCAGCAAGCCGCGCCTGCTGGTGATCGTCATGGGCGAAACCGTGCGCGCGCAGAACTGGGGCCTCAACGGTGGCCGCAACACCACCCCGGAACTGGCCCAGGCACCGGTGATCAACTTCCCCGACATGCACTCCTGCGGCACCAGCACCGAAGTGTCGCTGCCGTGCCTGTTCTCGCCGTGGGGACGCCACGAGTACGACGAGAAGAAGATCCGTGCACACCAGTCGCTGCTGCATGTGCTGAACCGTGCCGGCATCGCACCGTTGTGGCGTGACAACCAGTCCGGCTGCAAGGGCGTGTGCGAAGGCCTGGAGTTCCAGTCGCTGTCCGATGCGACCACCCCGGGCCTGTGCGCGGACGGCCGCTGCATGGACGAGATCCTGCTGCAGGACCTGGCCACCCAGGTGCGCGCCAAGCCCGGCGACCGCGTGGTGGTGCTGCACCAGCTGGGCAACCATGGCCCGGCGTACTTCGAGCGTTACCCGGCCGCATTTGCGCGCTTCAAGCCAACCTGCGACACCCGTGACATCGGCCGCTGCTCACGCGAGGAGATCACCAACAGCTACGACAACGCCGTGCTGTACACCGATCATTTCCTGAGCAAGACCATCGGCACGCTGCAGGGCATGCAGGACTACGACACGGCCATGATCTACCTGTCCGACCACGGCGAGTCGCTGGGCGAGAAGGGCCTGTTCCTGCATGGCGTGCCGTACGCGATCGCCCCGGCCGAGCAGACCCGCGTGCCGATGACGATGTGGTTTTCGCCGGGCTTCGCCAGCAGCCGCGGGCTGGACCTGCAGTGCGTGCGCAAGCGTTCGGCGGCGTACACCGACCATGACAACCTGTTCCCGTCGGTGCTGGGCCTGATGCAGGTGAAGACCTCGCTGTACGAGCGCGATCGCGACGTGTTCGCCAACTGCGAGAGTTGAGGGTTTGTCGGCAGGGCTGCGCCCGGCACCCGCCGAGGCCACTGCACAAGCAACGGCAACAGCAGAAGCAGGCGATTCGTGGTTTGGCGGGGCGGTGTCGGAATGCGGGGACGCCGCAAGTACGTCCATGTAGGCTTGGCAGCCGCATCCATGCGGCTGACACCCCGCACTCCGACACCGCCCCACTTCTGACAGATTGTCCCGATCTGGTAGATCCACGCCATGCGTGGATGAATTTCCATCGGAATCGAATAGTCGAATTGAATTCGAAAAGCATCCACGCATGGCGTGGATCAATGACAGGTCGCGGAAATCTGTCGAAGGCGGGGTGGGTCCGGTTGCGGGGGCGTGAGCGCCATGGATGGCGCGACCGAGCCTCCATGGACGGATTTACGGCGTCCCCCGCAACCGGACCCGCCCCGCCAAACCACGGATAGTCCGCTGTTGCTGTTGCTTCGGCTTTGCCGTTGCTCGAAGGCCTCTGCGGGTGCCGGGCGCCGCCCGGCCGACTTCCGCCACTTGCGGTGGCAGCCACTGCCCACTAGCCTTCGGCCGTCGTTCACCACCCAAGGACCGCCCGTGAAACACCGTCATCTCCTGCTGGCCGCGGCAGTCGCCGCCGCCACGCTGGCCCTGGCCGCCTGCAAGAAGGAACCCACCCCAGGCACCGATACCGCCAGCAGCAGCGCCCCGGCCGGCGAAACCGCCGACCAGTTCGTGGCCCGCATCAATGCCGAATTCAAGGCCGCCTACCCGGAGATGACCTCGGCGCAGTGGCTGTCCTCCACCTACATCAACAGTGATTCCGAACGCATCGCGGCCAAGGCCAACGAGCGCTCGCTGACCCAGCTCAACAGCTGGATCGAGCAGGCCGCCAAGTTCGACGGCAAGCCGATGAGCGAAGACAGCAAGCGCGCGATCCACCTGCTGAAGCTGATGTCCTCGATGCCGGCGCCGCGCGATCCGGCCAAGCTGGCCGAGCTGACCCAGATCGCCACCCGCATGGAAGGCAGCTACGGTGCCGGCAAGTACTGCACCGACGCCAACGATCCCAACTCCTGCCGCCAGCTGGGCGAACTGGAGCAGGTGCTGGCGCGCAGCCGCGATTACGACAAGCAGCTCGATGCCTGGCTGGGCTGGCACAGCACCACCAAGAGCATGCGCGGCGACTACCAGAAATTCGTCGGCCTGGTGAACGAAGGTGCCAAGGGCATGGGCTTCACCGATGCCGGGCAGATGTGGCGCAGCGGCTACGACATGCCGCCGGAGCAGATCGGCCCTGAAACCGATCGCCTGTGGGAGCAGGTCAAGCCGATGTACGAGCAGCTGCACTGCTACGCGCGCGGCAAGCTGGACAAGACTTACGGCAAGGACAAGGCCGAAGTGGGCAATGGCCTGATCGCCGCGCACCTGCTGGGCAACATGTGGCAGCAGGACTGGTCGAACCTGTGGGACCAGTTGGAACCCTACCCGGGCGCCGGCAGCCTGGACATCACCGCGGCACTGGAGAAGCAGTACCAGACCAACCTGAGCGCGGCGCTGGCCAAGGCCGGCAAGGACGCCAACGTCGCCGCCCAGTACAAGGCGCAGCGCGAGGCCGAACTGCGTACCGCCAAGCAGATGACCGAACGCGCGCAGGACTTCTACGTGTCGCTGGGCATGCCGTCGCTGCCGCAGTCCTATTGGGAAAAAACCCAGTTCATCAAGCCCGACGACCGCGACGTGGTCTGCCACGCCAGCGCCTGGGACATGAACATGGAAGGCGACGTGCGCACCAAGATGTGCATCAAGCCGAACGAAGAGAACTTCACCACCATCTACCACGAGCTGGGCCACATCTATTACGACCTGGCCTACAACCCGCTGCCGCCGCTGTTCCAGGGCGGTGCCAACGATGGCTTCCATGAAGCGATCGGCGACACCATCGTGCTGGCGATGACGCCCAAGTACCTCAGCTCGATCGGCCTGGTCGATGCACCGACCGAAAGCCGCGAGGCGGTCATCAACAACCAGATGCGCATGGCGCTGTCGGGCGTATCGTTCCTGCCGTTCGGGCTGATGATCGACCGCTGGCGCTGGGGCGTGTTCGATGGCTCGATCACCGCCGACAACTACAACAAGGCGTGGTGGGACCTGAAGGCCAAGTACCAGGGCGTGGCGCCGGCCAGCACCCGTGGCGAAGAGTTCTTCGATCCGGGCGCGAAGTACCACGTGCCGGGCAACACCCCGTATACCCGCTACTTCCTGGCGCGCATCCTGCAGTTCCAGTTCTACAAGGGCCTGTGCGACGCGTCCGGCTACAAGGGCCCGCTGCATGAGTGCACCTTCTACGGCAACAAGGAAGCCGGCCAGAAGTACTGGGCAATGCTGAGCAAGGGTGCCAGCCAGCCGTGGCAGGCCACGCTGAAGGAGCTGACAGGCACCGACAAGCTCGATGCCGGCCCGATGATCGAGTACTTCACTCCGGTCAACGAGTGGCTGAAGCAGCAGAACGAAGGCCAGATGTGCGGCTGGCAGGCCAACGCGGCCCCGGCGGCGAAATGAGAAAAGGGGCGGGTCCGCGAGGATCCGCCCCTTCTCCGTGTTGTAGAGCCGAGCCATGCTCGGCTCTACATATCGGGCGCGATCAGCTGTTCTTCTTCGCGGCCATTGCCGCGGCAAGTTCGGCCTTGAATTCCTCGAAGGTCTGGCCCTTCTCCTTGGCTTCGGCCTGCGCCGCATCACGCAGCGCATCGGAGTACATCAGGCGCACCGGCGTGCCCTTGCGCTCGTGCAGCTCACCGGCCTGCATGATCAGCGCCAGCACCTGCGCAGCGCTCTCGCTGTGGCCCGCGATGCGGCCGTCCATGCCCAGCACCCATTCACCGTCGCGGCGCACGACACCGGCCAGCAGGGTGCGCTGCGCGTCGCGCAGTTCGGCATGCGGTTCCACCGGCGACGCCTGCGCGGCGGCCTTGTTGGCGGCCTGCTTTTCCTGGCGACGGCGCTGGTCGCGGCGGGTCTTGGAGCTGGTGGACATGGTGCGGTACCGCTGCGAAGGGGGGCGCAAGGATAGCGCACCCCGCCCGCAGCGCTGCTTCACGCGTGCTCGATCCCGTCCGGTCAGTCCAGCACCTTGCCATGCCGCCAGTAGCCCATGAAGGTGATCGCGCGGCGGTCCAGCCCGCAATCGCGCACCAGGTGGCGGCGGATCGCCATCACCGCCCCCGCCTCGCCCGCCACCCAGGCATACAGCGGCCCGGCCACACTGGCATCGGCCTGTTCCCAGAGGATCTGCGCGTCAACGTCGATTTCTTCCAGTTCGTCGCCAGCGGCCACGCTCGAGGCCGCTGCCAGCCGCGCCTGCACCGCCTGCAGCAACGGCTGTCCGTAGGCGGCCTGCCCGCGCGGCAGCCAGACCAGCTCGGCGCTGGAGGGCGCCTTCAGGTGCACTGCATCACCGGCCTGCGCTACCTCCAGCAGCGCCAGCGTGCGCGGTGGGTCGACCATGGCCGACAGTTCCTCAAGGATGCCGGCCACCGCAGGCAACGCGGTTTCATCGGCCACCAGCAGCACCTGGCCGACACCGGCCGGTGGCTTCCACTCCCAGCCCTGGCTGCTCTCGGCACAGTCGGCGTCCGGGGCCAGCAGCACCACGCGGTCGCCGGGGCGGGCGTGCATGGCCCAGCGCGAAGCGGGGCCGGTTTCGCCATGGATGACGAAATCGACATCGACCTCGCCTTGCTCGGCCCGCAACTGGCGGATGGTGTAGGTACGCATCGGCGGGCGCTGATCGTCCGGCAGGGCCCGGTAGCGCGGGTACCAGTCGTCACCGCTGAGGACCTGCGGCACATCCTGGCCGGGCAAGGGGAAGAACACCTTGATGCGCTGGTCCGGGCCTTCGGTTTTCATCCGCGCCACGTCGGCACCGGTGAACACCATGCGGTCCAGGGAAGGGGAAAGAACGCGGCGCTCCTTCAGCGCCACCTCGAACAGGCGGTAGGTCTGCTGCGCAGCCATGGGGGAACCTCATGCAACGACATCGGATCGGCTGGCTGTCGTGCATCCACGCACCGGCTGGCTGGAGTCCCCAGCCTAGTCCGGTCGTTCCTCGTCGCAAGCGTTGCGGGCGTCGCGGCCCGCCCTACCCCTGCGCGCTGCTCAATGGCCCGTGCAGGCCGCCTGCGCCGCGCGTTCACGCTGGTGTTCCCAGTACCAGAACACGAAGCCGGCGCCGAAGAACGCGGCCTGGCCCAGTGCCAAGTGCAGCGGGCTGGCACTGAGCAGCGGCGACACCACACCGGCCACCACCGTGCTGATCATCAGCTGCACGAAGGCCTGCAGCGACGAGGCCAGTCCGCGCTGGTGCGGATACATGTCCAGCACCGCCAGCGCCAGGATCGGGAAGATCAGCGCCATGCCCATGCCGCCCAGGAAGATCGGCATCACCGCCCACGGCAGCGCGAACTGCGGCGCCAGGCTGACGTAGCCGATGTTCAACACGGCAGAGACCGCACACAAGGTAAAGCCGAGGGCCACCTGCCGCGTCGGTGTGCTGTGCCCGGCCATGCGCCCGGACAGGAACGAGCCGGTGGTCATGCCGCCGATGGTGGGGATGAACAACCAGGCGAAACCGCCCTCGCCCAGGTGCAGGTGCTGCATCACGAACACCGGTGCCGAGGAGATGTACAGGAAGATGCCGCCGAAACCGATGCTGCCGGCCAGCGCCAGGCGCAGGAAGCGCGGGTTGAAGCCGATGCGCACGTAGTCACGCAGCAGCACGCGCGGCGACAGCGGCACCCGTGCCTCGACCGCATGGGTTTCCGGCAGGAAGCGCGCGGTGGCCGCCAACAGCACCAGCCCGAACACCACCAGGAACCAGAAGATCAGCGGCCAGCCGGCGCCACTGAGCAGGATCCAGCCACCGATGATCGGTGCGATGGCCGGAGCGATGCCGAACAGCATCGACACCTGGCTCATCAGCCGCTGGGCATCGTGGCCGTGGTACAGGTCGCGGATCACCGCGCGGCCGACGATCATGCCGACACCCGCCGACAGGCCCTGCAGCGCGCGGAACGCCAGCAGCGTGGACAGGTCGGTGGACAGCGCGCAGCCGACCGAGGCGCCGACGAACACCACCAGACCGCCGAGGATCACCCGCTTGCGGCCCCAGGCATCGGACAGCGGGCCGTGCGCCAGACTCATCAGGCCATAGAACAGCAGGTACACGCTGATGGTCTGCTGCACCGCGACCTCGTCCACCGCCAGGCGCTGGGCCAGCTGCGGGAACGCCGGGAAGATGGTGTCGATCGAGAACGGGCCGAACATGGCCAGGCCGGCAAGCAGCAGGGCCATGCGGCGGGTGGAAGGGGCAACAGCGGCGGTCATGGAGGAAGCGTCCGGCAGGGCCATGCGTGGCACGCACGGCGGGCGCCGGTCCCCTTCTGCAGAGACGGCGCCAGATGAATTCGGGTATCCGGCTATCATAGGTGCGGATTGCGCTAGATGCCATGCAGCGGTGCACAAAACGCACGGCCGGGCCATCGGCCATTCAGGCGTGGCGGGCATACCTGGAGGCGGCCGGCGGGCCCGCAACGGGCTATAATCAGCGGGCAACACGGTGGGAGAAGCGGAACACCGCTGCCGAAGGCGCAACGCCCGTAATCGCTCAGGCCCGATACCACCCGTAACACAACTCTGGAGAGACCGGTTCGATCCGGCGCCGAAGGGGCACGAAGCTGCGGTTTTCCGCGCTTTTAAACTCTCAGGCAAAAGGACAGAGGGGCGCCCCGCAGACCGCCGACCGGCGGCTTGTGCCCGTGCGTGTGCCCTTTCCTGACGGATCCTTCGCCATGTCCCAGAACACCCCTTCCCTGCGTGAGCTCGAGCACCACAACGCGTTCGTCGAGCGCCACATCGGCCCCAACGATGCCGAGATCGCGCAGATGCTCGATGTCGTCGGCCACGCGTCGCTGGATGGCATGACCGATGCCATCGTGCCGGCCAAGATCAAGTCGCCGGCGCCGCTGGCGCTGCCGGAGTCGATGACCGAAGTACAGGCACTGGCGAAGATCCGTGCGATCGCCGACAAGAACACCGTGCTGCGCAGCTTCATCGGCCAGGGCTACTACGGCACCCACACGCCGAACGTGATCCTGCGCAACATCCTGGAAAACCCGGCCTGGTACACCGCCTACACTCCGTACCAGGCGGAAATCTCGCAGGGCCGCATGGAAGCGCTGATCAACTTCCAGACCCTGTGCGCCGACCTGACCGGCATGGAAATCGCCAACGCCTCGCTGCTGGACGAAGCCACCGCCGCCGCTGAAGCGATGACCCTGGCCAAGCGTTCGGCCAAGTCGAAGTCGGACATCTTCTTCGTGCACGACGCCGTGCACCCGCAGACCCTGGAACTGCTGCGCACCCGCGCCGAGCCGATGGGCATCGTGCTGCGCGTCGGCACCCCGGCCGAAGCACTGGAAGCGGAAGCCTTCGGCCTGCTGCTGCAGTACCCGGATACCTTCGGCCAGGTCGGCGACTACAAGGCGCTGGTCGATGCCGTGCACGCGCGCGGCGGCCTGGTGGCCGTGGCCACCGACCTGCTGGCCCTGACCCTGCTGGCCGCCCCGGGCGAATGGGGCGCGGACATCGTGGTCGGCAACAGCCAGCGTTTCGGCGTGCCGTTCGGCTTCGGTGGCCCGCACGCCGCTTTCATGGCCTGCCGTGACGCCTACAAGCGCTCGATGCCGGGCCGCCTGATCGGCGTCTCGATCGATGCCCAGGGCAACCCGGCCTACCGCCTCACTCTGCAGACCCGCGAGCAGCACATCCGCCGCGAGAAAGCCACCTCCAACATCTGTACCGCGCAGGTACTGCTGGCCGTGATGGCCTCGATGTACGCCGTGTACCACGGCCCGGACGGCCTGACCCGCATTGCCCGCCGCACCCATCGCCTGGCCTCGATCCTGGCCGCAGCGCTGCGCAATGCCGGCGTGCAGGTCGGTGGCGACTTCTTCGACACCCTGCACGTCACCGGCGTGCATGCCGATGAAATCCATGCCAAGGCACGCGCCGCCGGTTACAACCTGCGCGCGATCGACAGCGACTCGGTCGGCATCAGCCTGGACGAGACCACCACCCGCGCCGACATCGTCGCCGTGGCTGCGGTGTTCGGTGCTTCGCTGGATGTCGACGCGCTGGATGCCAGCACCGCCGACGCGCTGCCGACCGGCCTGCTGCGCCAGTCCGCGTTCCTGACCCATCCGGTGTTCAACACCCACCACAGCGAGCACGAACTGCTGCGCTACCTGCGTTCGCTGGCCGACAAGGACCTGGCGATGGACCGCACGATGATCCCGCTGGGCTCGTGCACCATGAAGCTCAACGCCACCGCCGAGATGATCCCGGTGACCTGGCCGGAGTTCTCGCAGATCCACCCGCTGGTGCCGGCCGACCAGGCGCTGGGCTACAAGGAACTGATCGACACGCTGGAAGCGATGCTGGTGGAATGCACCGGCTACGACGCAGTCAGCCTGCAGCCGAACTCCGGCGCGCAGGGCGAGTACGCCGGCCTGCTGGCGATCCGCGCCTACCACCGTTCGCGCGGTGAAGGCCACCGCGACATCTGCCTGATCCCGGATTCGGCGCACGGCACCAACCCTGCTTCGGCACAGATGTGTGGCATGAAGGTCGTGGTCACCAAGACCGATGCCAATGGCAACGTCGACGTCGAGGACATCCGCCTCAACGCCGAGAAGTACAGCGACCGCCTGGCCGCGATCATGATGACCTACCCGTCCACGCACGGCGTGTTCGAGGAAGAAGTTGTCGAGATCTGCGAGATCATCCATCAGCACGGTGGCCAGGTGTATACCGACGGCGCCAACATGAACGCCCTGGTGGGCGTGGCCAAGCCGGGCAAGTGGGGTTCGGACGTTTCGCACCTGAACCTGCACAAGACCTTCTGCATCCCGCACGGCGGTGGCGGCCCGGGCGTTGGCCCGTGCGCGGTCAAGGAGCACCTGGCGCCGTTCCTGCCGGGCAAGCTGGGTGACAACGGCCCGGTCGGCATGGTCAGCGCGGCCAGCTTCGGCAGCGCCTCGATCCTGCCGATCAGCTGGATGTACATCGCGATGATGGGCCGCGACGGCCTGCGCAAGGCCACCCAGGTCGCGCAGCTCAACGCCAACTACATCGCCAAGCGCCTGGCCCCGCACTTCAAGACCCTGTACACCGGCCGCAACGGCCTGGTGGCACACGAGTGCATCCTGGACGTGCGCCCGCTGGAGAAGACCAGCGGCATCGGCGCCGAGGACGTGGCCAAGCGCCTGATCGACTTCGGCTTCCACGCCCCGACCCTGAGCTTCCCGGTGGCCGGCACGCTGATGGTCGAACCGACCGAAAGCGAATCGCTGCACGAGCTGGATCGCTTCATCGACGCGATGATCCAGATCCGCGAGGAGATCACCGCGATCGAAGACGGACGCCTGGACCGCGAAGACAACCCGCTGAAGAACGCACCGCACACCGCCACCGCGGTGACCGCCAGCGAATGGACCCACGCCTACCCGCGTGAACTGGCTGCGTTCCCGCTGCCCAGCCTGAAGCTGCAGAAGTACTGGCCGCCGGTGGCACGCGTGGACAACGTGTACGGCGACAAGAACGTGATGTGCGCCTGCATCCCGGTCGATGCCTACAAGGATGATGAAGTCGAGGCGTAAGTAGAGTCGAGCTTGCTTGACTGCTACACCGCAAACGGCCCGCGCAAGCGGGCCGTTTGCCTTTCGGGCGGATCACTCAAGAACCGTTCGATTCTGCCGATCTGTGGATTCCGATACTGGACGTTGTGTTTCGGCGGATAAGGACCCGCAAAGAATGATTCCTCTCGTTGACGATGTATTGGCAACCTGGGCCACGATCCGAGCTCGTGGCGCGGAAGTCTCCGCGCTTGAAGTCCTGGACGCACCGCAACTGCAGTCCATGGCGCAGATCAGCGCGCGGGTGAGCCATGTCGACGCGGCCATCCAGGCCATTGAGAACGGCGCTTCAGCTGCGCTGCACGAGCAACTGGAAGACCACCGCCTACGGCATGCGGGACAACCCTCCCCCTTGCTGAACTCCATCTCCCCGTTTGCAGCACTCGGCTTCGTTCGTTACGAGCGCGCGCACTCTGAAGCGATCGCCTGGTGCCTGGATCCCCGGCAGCGCCACGGGTTCGGTACAACCCTGCTGAAGAGCGTTCTAGCCTGCATCGACGGCGATGACGCAAGCACTCTGGCATCACTCGTGGATGAAACTCCGCCCGATGCGATTCACGTTCACACAGAACACCTGCTGCAGGGCCAGGGACGTATCGACATTGTGGTGGTGGGAGACTGCAATCCGAAACCGTGGATGATTGCAATCGAGATCAAAGTCGATTCGGGTGAGGGCGACAGGCAACTTCTCCGCTACGCACAGGGTCTGAAAGAGAACTTCCGCAAGCATGCCCAGCTACGCATCTTCGCCACGCCCAATGGTTACACCGGAACATCGGCCGGTCGTGGCAAATCGAGTAGGGATTGGCACGCACTTTCGTTGAAGAAAGTCACTGCGGCCTTCTCGGCCGAACTATCTAGGGCGCCGCAACTGCCAGGCAGCGCATTCCTATCGACATTGACTACCGGCCTGATCCAGGATCACTGGCGAATCAGTACCGGGGACGGCAGCTCGCTGATCGAAAGCAACAGCAAACAGCGACTTCTCGCATTTCTGGAAATGGAGCGACACCTGCATGAACGCACCTGACTCATCACCTGCCTTGGGCCTGTGGGTCCGCCGAGCCGAAGTCGTGGACGAGCTCTGGCATGCGTACGATCCTGAAGCAGAGATGCCTGGCTTCGACACGGATGGACTGACCCCGGAGCTCCAGGAACTGGTGGCCGCCCATGGGGATACATTGGTCGCCATCCTTGATGCAGCGGCCGAAGATGCCAATTTCATTGTCGAACAGGTCAAGACAATCCTCCATCAGTGGCTACAAAAGTCCGCCAAGGACTTCGTGATACACCGAAGCAGGACATCCCACACGCACTGGAAGTACAACGTACTGCTGGCGGCAAGTACTCGGCAAGACGAACCGATCCTTCGCGTATCGTTCCTGCTTGGCGATGTCGGCACCTCCCGGGATTTCCAGTACAGGCTGAGCCTGCAGAGCATCCGCAACTGCAAGCTGACACCCGGGGAGGAACTCGCAAAGCTTTTCAACGACGCACGTTCGGCATCTGCATTCATCGAAGAACGCGTTAGTAAAAACGTTGTAGTACTGCACGATGGCGCACTGAATCAGTTCATCGCAGACGACGGGTCTTTGAGCATCGCCGACATGCTTCAGGACATCTCCCAGAAGCTGCAGCGGCAGCGATCCTCGAATTTCAGCAAGGCCCAGAAACTTCTTCAGCGCCATCGAACAGTCGTTGCCTGAAGCTGCCTGGACCGCAAGCCCAGAGGCCCGCGCAAGCGGGCCGTTTTCATTGGGGTGGCGGACCAAGGTCCACACCCACAAACATCCGATCACGGGTCCGGCATCTGCCCCAGGCTCAACTGCCACGACACGCCGAAGCGGTCCTGCACCCAGCCGTAGCGGTTGCTGAAGTCATAGTCGCCCACCGGCATCAACCAGTGCCCACCCTCGCCCAGCACGCGCGCCGCGCGCTCGAACTGCTCGGCACCGGAGCACTCGACGAACAGCGAGATCGACGGGCTGAAGGTGAAGTCGTGCACGTCCAGGCTGTCGAAGCACAGGTAGTGGGTGCCGCCCAGCAGGAAGATGGCCTGGCGGACCTGCCCAGGCACGCCGGCACCGGCGCCATCCGGATGGCGCTGCATTGCCAGCAGGCGGAAATCGGCGAAGGCCTCGGCGTACATGGCCAGCGCGGCCTCAGCCTGGCCGGTGAACATCAGGAAGGGACGGCTGCGCAGCATGCGGTACTCCTGGTCGACGGGCCGCTGACGGCCCACGGGATCAGGATGGCACGGCGGATGTATGCCTGCTGTAGAGCCGAGCCCATGCTCGGCTGGCGGCCGCGCGAACAGCAGCCGACCGCAGGCGCGCGTCAGCGCCCGACGATCAGGCCTCGCGCATGCGCCGCGCGATGGCGCTGCCAGCGGCGATCGTGGCGGTCAGCGCCACCATCGACAGGAACTGCAGGCGGGTGTGCGACTCGCTCAGCAGCAGGCCGAAGATCAGTGCCAGGATCGCCAGCGCGCAGCAGGTCAGCCACGGGAAGCCGGCCATGCGGAATGGCAGGCGGGTACCCAGGCGATCCGCCCGGCGGCGCAGCACCAGCTGCGAGACCAGCGACAGCGTCCACACCAGCAGGCAGGTGGAACCGACGATGTTCAGCAGCACCGGCAGCACCCGGTCCGGGAACAGCAACTCCATCACCGTGGCGGCGAAGCCGAACAGCACGCTGGCCAGCACGGCGATCACCGGCACCTGGCGCGGATCGGTCCAGCCCAGTACGGCCGGCGCTTCACGGCGCTGCGCCAGCGAGTACATCATGCGCGAGGCGCCGTAGAGGTTGGCATTGAGCGCCGACAGCAGCGCGATCACCGCGATCAGGGTGATGGCAGTGCCAGCACCCGGAATACGGGCGATATCCAGCACGGCGGCGAACGGCGACTTCAGCGCCTCGCTGGTCCACGGCACCACGGCGATGATCACGCTCAGCGAGCCGATGTAGAACACCAGGATGCGCCAGGCCACAGTGCGGATGGCACGGGCAATGCTGCGTTCCGGGTCTTCGGTCTCCGCCGCCGCAACGGCCACGATCTCGGTACCACCGAAGGCGAACACCACCACCAGCAGTGCAGCGCCAATACCCGCCAGGCCCTTCGGTGCGAAGCCGCCGTGTTCGGTGAAGTTGCTCAGGCCCGGCGAGGTCACCTGCGGCAGCCAGCCCATCAGCAGCGCCACGCCGATGGCGATGAAGGCCAGGATCGCCGCGACCTTGAGGATGGCGAACCAGAATTCGAACTCGCCGAAGTTCTTCACCCCGAGCAGGTTGATTGCGGTGAAGAACAGCATGAAGGCCAACGCTGCCATCGGTACCGGCACCGCAGGCCAGACCGTGGCCAGCAACCCGGCCGCGCCCACCGCCTCGGCGGCGATTACGATCACCAGCTGCACCCACCACAACCAGCCGACGGTGGCGCCGGCGGTGGCGCCCATGGCGTCGGCTGCATACACCGAGAACGCGCCGCTGGTCGGTTTGGCCGCCGCCATCTCGCCCAGTGCGTTCATCACGATGATCACCAGCGCGCCGGCCACCAGATACGACACCAGAACCGCCGGGCCGGCCGCCTGCACACCCACGCCCGAGCCGAGGAACAGGCCAGCGCCGATGGCGCTGCCCAGGCCCATCATGATCAACTGGCGGGGCTTGAGCGAATGTCCGAGGCGGGACGGCGAAGCAGTCGGAATCGAGTTGGGCATCGGCAGGGCTGGCGGCGGGCTACAGGGGCGACACCTTACCCTGTCCCATGCCTGCGGGGATAGGCACAGCGCAGCAGGCGGCTCAGGCCAGCGCGGGCTCGCCGACACTGCCGCCGATGCGGGCGCGGTAGGCGCGCGGCGAGAAACCGGTTTCAGCCTTGAACTTGCGGGTAAAGGCGCTCTGGTCGCTGAAACCGCAGGCCTGGCCGATGCAGGCGATGCTGTCGTCGCCGTGCAGCAGGTGCATGGCCATCTGGATCCGCAGCCGGGTCAGCACCTGCTGCGGGGTCATCTGGAACACCTTGCGGAAGCTACGCTCCAGCTTGGACAGCGAAAAGCCGGTGATGTCCAGCAGGGTCTGCATGCGCACGTTCTCGGCGTAGTGCGCATTGAGGTGGGCCAGGGCCAACCGCAGCTGCTCGTACTGGGTACCCAGGCTGTCCTTCTGGCCGAGGTCGCGGGAAATGCCGATCAGGCCCTCGATGGCCCCATCGACCACCAGTGGGCGCTTGCAGGTCAGGCACCAGCCCGGTTCGCGGTTGGCGAACAGGTGCAGCTCCATCAGGTTCTCGATCACCTCGCCGGACAGCACGCGGGCGTCCTGATCGCCGTAGTCCGCACTGAGCCCGGTCGGGTAGATCTCAGCCGCCGTGCGCCCGATCACGTCCTTGCGCGCGCGCAGGCCCAGCCGCCGCAGCATGGTCTGGTTGACGTGGGTGTAACGCCCCTGAAGGTCCTTGATGAAGAACAGCACATCCGGGATGGCGTCGAACAGGGCTTCGATGTCGGCGGGCTCGACTCGCATGGAGCAAGCATACCCGAGCCTGCTTTTGCCTGTACGTTCACCTCTGCCGGACCTCGGTTTAACGGGGCTGGTTCCAGTGTCGTGGTTCCTTTTGATGATCCGGAGCCAACGTCAATGGCCGCCAGCAAGCCGACCGGCAAGCGCGCAACCGCCCCTGCCGAAAACCACCGCCGGGGCGATGGCGATGAACTGCACCAGCAGGCCGGGGGCACCCATCCGGTGATGACCACCGATCAGGGCATCCCGGTGGCGGACAACCAGAACTCCCTGCGGCAAGGGCCCCGAGGGCCCACGCTGCTGGAGGACTTCATCCTGCGCGAGAAGATCACCCACTTCGATCACGAACGCATTCCCGCGCGCATCGTGCACGCACGTGGCAGCGCAGCACACGGCTACTTCGAGCTGACCCGGTCACTGGCCGCCCATACCCGCGCGCGCATCCTGACCGAGGTAGGCGTCAAGACGCCCGTGTTCACCCGTTTCTCGACGGTAGCCGGCGGCGCGGGCTCGGTGGATACCCCCCGTGACGTGCGCGGCTTCGCGGTCAAGTTCTATACCAAGGAGGGCAACTGGGATCTGGTTGGCAACAACATTCCGGTGTTCTTCATCCAGGACGCCATGAAATTCCCGGACCTGGTGCACGCAGTGAAGATGGAACCGGACCGTGCGTTTCCGCAGGCCGCCACGGCCCACGACACCTTCTGGGATTTCATCTCGCTCATGCCCGAGTCGATGCACATGATCATGTGGGCGATGAGCGACCGCGCCATACCGCGTTCGCTGCGGATGATCGAAGGCTTCGGTGTGCACAGCTTCCGCCTGCTGAACGAGGCGGGAGAGTCGACCTTCGTCAAGTTCCACTGGCGGCCCAAGCTGGGTATCCAGTCCACGGTCTGGGACGAAGCGTTGAAACTGCAGTCGGCCGACAATGACTTCCATCGCCGCGACCTGTTCGAGGCCATCCAGCGCGGCGACTTTCCCGAATGGGAACTGGGAGTGCAGCTGTTTACTGAAGAAGAGGCCGACGCATTCCCGTTCGATCATCTGGACCCGACCAAGATCATTCCCGAATCGCTGGTGCCGTTGCAGGTCATCGGGCGCATGGTGCTGGACCGCTGGCCGGACAACTTCTTCGCCGAGACCGAACAGGTGGCGTTCTGCCCGGCCAACGTGCCGCCGGGCATCGACTTCAGCAACGATCCACTGCTGCAGGGCCGCCTGTTCTCCTACCTGGACACCCAGCTGCTGCGGCTTGGCGGCCCGAACTTCCACCAGATCCCGGTGAATGCCCCGAAGTGCCCGTTCGCCAATCACCAGCGCGACGGCCACATGCAGATGCAGGTGCCCAAGGGCCGGGTGGCCTACGATCCCAGTTCGCTGCAGGAGGACACCCCGCGCGAGACGCCTGCCGGATTCCGCAGCCATGCCAGCGCCGACGATGGTCGCAAGGGTCGCACCCGCGCGGAGAGTTTCGCCGACCACTACAGCCAGGCTCGCATGTTCTTCCGGAGCCTGGAAAAGCCGGAGCAGGCGCACCTGGCATCGGCGCTGGTGTTCGAGTTGTCCAAGGTGGAAACGCTGAAGGTGCGGGAGCGTACCGTCAGCCACCTGCGCAACATCGACGAATCACTGGCGCAGCGCGTAGCTGATGGGCTCGCGTTGCCTGCACTGCCCGACCCCGCGCCGACCGCCACGCCGGTGCAGGACATGCCTGCCGCTCCCGAGGTGCGCGTGATCGGGCGCAACAAGCCCACCCTGCAAGGGCGCAGCATCGGCATCCTGTTTGATGAGGGCTCCGACGCGCGCGTGATGGCCAGCCTGAGCAAAGCGGCCCGGAAGGCAGGTGCAGACGTGAAGCTGGTCGCGCCCAAAGTAGGCGGCGCCACGCTGAGCGATGGGGCGATGCAGGCGGCAGATGGGCAACTGGCGGGCACACCATCGGCTGTGTTCGATGCGGTAGCCGTGGTGCTCAGTCCGGAAGCCGCGAAGGCCTTGTCGAAAGAGAGTGCAGCCATCGAGTTCGTCAGCCAGGCGTGGGCGCACCTGAAGGCCATCGCCAGCGACGCAGGCGGCCAGGCGCTGCTGAAGGCGGCGCGCGTCGGCAACGATGCCGGCATCGTCGAAGCGGAAGACGCCAAGGCCTTCCTGGCGGCGGCCGCCACCCGCCAGTGGGCGCGTGAACCCAAGCTGCGCCTGCTGGCCTGACTACTACGACAGGAGATCCGTCATGCCCCGTGGTGACAAATCCGCATATACCGAGAAACAGAAGCGCCAGGCCGAGCACATCGAGGAAAGCGAACGTGATCGCGGCGCGAGTGAAGGCACCGCCGAGCGCATTGCCTGGGCCACCGTGAACAAGCAGGACGGCGGCGGCAAGCGTAGCGGCAGTGCCCGCAAGGGCGCGAAGAAGGCGACCAGCAAGAAGGCTGCCAAGAAGGCGCCTGCCAGGAAGTCGGCCACAAAGAAGGCCACGACCAAGGCGACGGCAGCGAAGAAGGCACCTGCGAAGAAGGCGGTGGCGAAGAAGGCACCGGCTCGCAAGACCGCGACAAAGAAGGCCACAAAGAAGACGGCGAAGAAGGCTGCGGCCAGGAAGACGGGTACGGCCGCCTCGCGGAGCGCCGCCGCAAAGAAGGCAGCCAAGACGCGGGCCGCGAAGAAGACCGTGCGCAAGGCGGCGGCGAAGAAAGCTGCGCGTACGCGTACGCGTACGCGTGCGCGCGCCTGAAGCGTCGGTCAGGGGGGGAGCGTCCTCATCCATGCGGCAACTTCGGCTGCGTCAGCACGGCCTTCAGCAGTAGACGGGCTCCTTCCAGCGAAATACGGCCGCTCAAGGCGGCCGTATTCCTGTCGCTGCACTGCCCGCTCAGGCTGCGCGACGGGGCACAGCAGAGACCGCCGCGCCTTCCACCTTGAATACCGCCACCGACGTGGTCAGCGCATGCGCCTGTTCTTCCAGCGCGCGGCTCGCCGCAGTGGCTTCTTCCACCAGGGCCGCGTTCTGCTGGGTCACCTGATCCATCTGCACCACCACCTGGTTGACCTGCTCGATGCCGGCGGCCTGTTCCTTGCTGGCCGCTGCGATGTCGCTCATCAGCTGGGTGGTGCGCGAGCTGGCCTGGGCCACGCGCGCGATCGCGGCCTCCGATTCAACGGTCACCGCCAGGCCACTCTTCACCTTGGCGGCAGCGTCTTCGATCAGCTCCTTGATCTCCTTGGCGGCGACACCGGCGCGTTGCGCGAGCGTGCGCACTTCGCTGGCGACCACGGCAAAACCACGGCCTTGTTCACCTGCACGCGCGGCTTCCACTGCAGCATTCAACGCCAGGATGTTGGTCTGGAACGCGATGCCGTCAATCACCGTGGAGATTTCCGAGATGCGTGCCGAGGACTGATCGATCTCACCCATCACCGACGCCATCTGCGCCATCGCCTGCTCGGTCTCGCGCACCGCGGCACCAGCGGCATGCGCTTCGCTGTCGGCCTGACGCGCCAGCTCGGCATTCTGGCGCACGGTCGAGGTCAGTTCCTCCATCGACGCGGCCGCTTCTTCCAGGTTGGCGGCCTGCTGCTCGGTACGGCGCGACAGGTCGTTGTTGCCGGCGGCCAGTTCCTGCGCGGCGTTGTTGATGCTGTCAGCGGCCACCTGGATACCGCGCACGATGCCGGTCAGCTGCGCGGTGGTGGTGTTGGCGTCGTCGCGCATGCGGGCGAATACGCCGTCGTACTCGCCATCCATGCGTGCGGTCAGGTCGCCGTGCGAGATCGCGCGCAGCACGTCGGAGACATCGGCGATGCTGGCCTGCGAACTGGCCATCATGCCGTTGAGGTGCTCGACCATCGCCTTGAACTGGAACTGGAACGCAGCGGCATCGCCACGCATGCTGAAATCACCGGCGCGCGCGGCGCGGGCCAGTTCATCGATCTGCGCGTTGATTGCCATCAGGCTCTGCTTCACTGCCGCCAGGGTGCGGGTCAGCGCGCCCTTCTCGCCCGGGTAATCCGGCAGATCACGGCTGAGGTCGCCGATGGCGTAGCGCTGCATCACCTCGGCCATCAGCAGCTCCACCTGCACGTGCGATTCGACCAGGCTGTTGGTGGCCTGCACCATGCGCCCGAAGTCACCGGGGAACGCCGTGACGTCCATGCGATAGCGGATCGCGCCAGCCTCATGCTGCTCTGCCATCTGCAGCTGTGCGCCGATCGCCGCCTGCACACTCTGGCGCACACTGGCCATCGCTTCGCCCAGCTGGGTCAGTTCATCGCGGCCACCAAGACGAAACTCCTGGTCCAACTGTCCCTTGGACAGGCGTTCGGCCAGGTTCACCGCGCGGGCCAGCGGGCCGGTCAGGCTGCGGCCGATCATCACCGAGGCACCGATGCCCACCAGCAGCGCGACGCCGCCCAGCACCAGCAGCTGCAGCAGGCTGCGCTCGCCCAGGCGGATCGCCTCGGCGGCCGCATCGCGGCTTTCCTTCTCTTCGAAGTCCACGCCGTCGGACAACGCCTTGTTCCAGCCATTGGCCGCTTCCTGCACCGGGCCCAGGGTCAGCGCCACCGCGCCGGGATAATCGCCCTGCTCCATCAGTTCGCTGGTCTGCTTGTTGAGCGGGCGCGCAATGGCACGCTTGGCCGCGATGGTTTCGGCAATGGCCTTGCCGTCGGCGTCGCTGGGCAGTGCCTGGTAGCTGGTCCAGCTGGCCTCATAGCGCTTGACCAGATCGGCGATGCGCTGCTCGTCGCTGCCGCGGTCTTCGCCCTGACGGATCAGCATCTCGCGGCGCACCACCATCATCTGGTTGTTGGCATCGAGCATCTGCGACAACAGGCGCACCTTGGCCACGCTGACGTCGACCACCTGCTGCATCGCGCGCTTCTGCACGACACTGGCGGTGGCGCCGGTGGCCACCACGGCGGCAACCAGCAACAACAGCAGGCCAAAGCCCAGCCCAAGACGCCAGGCAACCCTGACATTCCTCAAGTAGTTCATCGGTACATCCAAAACGGGGGGATGCGCCCCTATCGGCCGCGCCGCCGGCATTCTTGATCGGCAACGTGCACGGGCGTCGGCAGCCGTTCACCTTGGTGATGCCACGCACGGCGCTTCTGCGACAAGGGCCTGGGCCACGCCTGGGCTGCCCTGCTCATGCCGGCATCAGGTTGCTTTCACGGGGGCTGCGCAGGCGCTGCGGGCAGGGTGGAGCTGCCATCTGCCGGAGACCTCCATGCCCGTACACCGCCCCGCCCTGCTCGCCCTGTCCTTGCTGATGTCCCCCGCCTTCGCGCAGGTGCCGCCGCCGGTCCAGCTGCCGGAGCCCATTGCCGAGAAGGCCGGACCCGATACCGCGGCGCGCTCGCCACTGCACGCCCAGGTGCTTCTGGATCGCGCCAATTTCTCCCCGGGCGAGATCGACGGTGAAGTCGGCAGCAATCAGCGCCGGGCCGTGGCAGGCTTCCAGGCGGCCCACGGCCTGACAGTGAGCGGAGAGCTGGACGATGCCACCTGGAAAGCACTGCAGGCCGATGCGACCACACCGCTTGCCACTTACACGTTGACCGCCGAGGACGTGGCCGGCCCGTTCCAGCCGGTTCCGAAAGGGCCGGCCGCACAGGCCAAGCTGAAGGCGCTGGGCTACGGCAGCGTGGAGGAATTGCTCGGCGAGCGCTTCCATGCCTCGCCGGCATTGCTGAAGGCGCTCAACCCCGGCGTCGATCTGGCCAAGGCCGGCAATCGCATCCAGGTGCCCAACGTCGCACCGGGGGCGTTGCCGAAGGCGGCGAAGATCGTGGTCGACAAGTCCGATTCCACCCTGCAACTGCTGGATGTGCAGGGCAAGGTGATCGCGCAGGTGCCGGTGTCGTCCGGCAGCCAGCATGATCCGTTGCCGATCGGCGAATGGAAGATTCTCGGCGTGTATCGTGACCCGCCGTTCCACTACAACCCGAAACTGTTCTGGGATGCACGCAAGGGCGAGAAGAAGGTCACGCTGCCGCCCGGTCCGAACAACCCGGTCGGCCGGGTCTGGATCGATCTGTCCAAACCCCACTATGGCCTGCACGGAACGCCGGTGCCCGGCCATGTCGGCAAGACCGAATCGCATGGCTGCGTGCGCATGACCAACTGGGATGCGCTGCGCGTGGCCGATGCGGTGGATACCTCCGTCCCCGTGGTGATGCAGGAGTGAGCCGATGCGTCTTTCGCAGCTGATCGTGATCGGTGTAGTGCTGGGACTGGGGCTGGGCTGGTGGCTGCGCCGCGATGCCGCTGAAACTACGGCGGTGTCCACGCCTGCAACGCCGCTCACCGTGATGGCAACGCCGACGGCGGAAGCGGCTACACCACGCGCGTCGCTGCCGGCCAGCGTCGACGCAGCACCGGACGGTCTGCTGCTGCCGGTGCGAGGCGTACTTCCCTCGCAGTTGCGCGACACCTTCACCGATGCACGCAGCGAGGGCCGCGTGCACGATGCAATCGACATCATGGCCGATGCCGGGACGCCGGTACTCGCGGTGGCCGACGGCACGGTGGAGAAACTGTTCGACAGCAAGCGCGGTGGGCTGACCATCTACCAGTTCGAGCCCAGCGGACGCTGGTGCTACTACTACGCGCACCTGCAGCGCTATGCCGATGGCCTGAGCGAAAAGCAGGTGATCAAACGCGGGGATGTGATTGGTTATGTGGGCAGCACCGGTAATGCCAGCGCGCAGGCCCCGCACCTGCATTTCGAAGTACACGTACTGGGGCCGGAGAAGCAGTGGTGGAAGGGGGAATCGATCAACCCGTATCCGCTGCTGAAATCGGCTGCTTCGACGCCCGGCGCTGCCAGCGCCGCAAGGTGAACGTGAACACCGCCAAGGCAGCCCCCGGAATCAGCAGGAACAGCGCCGCCACCTTCCAGAAGAAGAACGGCCACAGCCAGACGTAGTCCAGGTTGGTCAGCTTCAGCAGGTCCAGTGGGGGCTGCAGCTCGACCACGGCCGCCCTGCCCGCCAGCGCCGGGTCCACCTCCAGTACGGTTACCCGCAGCCATGAGCGTCCGCGTGGCAATGCATCGCCGCGGCCATATCCAAAGTAGGACGCCATGAGCCCGCTGGACTCAACCGATGCCAGCCTGCGGTTGACACCCTGCCCGGCCACTCCCGAACGCTCTGCTGCGCGGAAGTCTCCATGATCGGTGGGAGTATCGATGCGCAGCAGCACTTCAGGGTCAGCCTCAATACCGTCTGCGGCATACCGCAGGCGCAGCCGCAGTTGGTCATCGATGAAGCGGTAGACCGTCACCTCAGCCGTCGCGCCGGGGCTCAGCAGCAGCGGCAGGGTCTGGGTGCGCGAGGCCAGATGGTTGGCGATGGCGCCGAGCGCCAGAACCGCGCAGGCGATGCCCCACAGGCTCCACAACACCCATAGGGTGATCCGCACCACGGTCTCGCCTTTCACGCTGACATCCTGGTCATCGCTTCGCTTCCTCGCCGGCACTGGCGACACAGTAACGAAAAAGCCCCGCGTTCGCGGGGCTTCTTCTTGCAGCGACGCCAGGCATGGCCCAGCGCTACCGGTCACTCACTCAGGCGAACGGATCCTGCAGGACCATGGTGTGGTCGCGGTCCGGGCCGGTGGAGACGATGCTGATCGGGCAGCCGGCCAGCTCTTCCAGCGAACGCAGGTAGGCACGGGCGGCCGGCGGCAGGTCGTCCCAGTTGGTGATGCCGTGGGTGTTCTCGCTCCAACCCGGGAACTCCAGGTACACCGGGGTGCACTCTTCCCAGCCCTGCGCATCCAGCGGCGCGTACTCGGTGCGCTTGCCGTTGTATTCGTAGGCGATGCAGACCTTCAGCTTTTCCATGCCGTCCAGCACGTCCAGCTTGGTGATGCACAGGCCGCTGATGCCGTTGATGGCCACGGCGCGCTTCAGCGCGACGATGTCCATCCAGCCGCAACGACGCGGACGGCCGGTCGAGGCACCGTACTCGGCGCCGCGGTCACGGATGCCCTGGCCGACTTCGTCGTCCAGCTCGGTCGGGAACGGGCCACCACCGACACGGGTCGCGTAGGCCTTGGCGATGCCCAGCACGTAGTCGATCGAATCGGCGCCGACGCCGGAACCGGCCAGTGCACCGCCGACGGTGGTGTTGGAGCTGGTGACGTACGGGTAGGTGCCGTGGTCGATATCCAGCAGCGCACCCTGCGCACCTTCGAACAGCACGCGCTTACCCTGCTTGCGCAGGTCGTGCAGGATGCCGGCCACGTCGGACTTCATCGGCTGCACGTATTCGCCGAAGGCCAGCGCTTCGTCGAAGGTCTTCTGGAAATCGACCGCATCGGTGTTCAGATACTTGGTCAGCACGAAGTTGTGGTAATCCAGCGCAGTGCGCAGGAGTTCTTCCAGCTGCTTCGGGTAATGCAGGTCGGCGATGCGGATGCCGCGGCGCGCCACCTTGTCTTCGTAGGCCGGGCCGATGCCACGGCCGGTGGTGCCGATCGCCTTGCCGCCGGCGGCGCGCTCGCGCGCCTGGTCCAGGGCGATGTGGTACGGCATGATCAGCGGCGCGGCCGGGGAGATCTTCAGGCGCGAACGCACTTCCACGCCGGAGGCTTCCAGCTCGGCGATTTCCTTCTGCAGCGCGGCCGGCGAGATCACCACGCCGTTGCCGATCAGGCACAGCGCGTCGTCACGCAGGATGCCCGACGGGATCAGGTGCAGGACGGTCTTCTTACCGTTGATGACCAGAGTGTGGCCGGCGTTGTGGCCGCCCTGGAAGCGCACGACGGCGCCGATTTCCTCAGTGAGCAGATCGACGATCTTGCCCTTGCCTTCATCGCCCCACTGGGCACCAAGCACTACGACAGACTGACCCATGACGGGCTCCTCATATGTTGCGGCCATCGGGGCCGCGGACGGGTAAACCGTGGCGGGGCTGGCCAGCACCTGGAGGGCGGCTCCAAACGGGGAGCAGCCGGCGATGGAAGGCCCAGACACGGAAAAAGCCGAACGGGGAGGCCCGTCCGGCTTTTGTGCATTATCCGGGTTTCCGGGGTCGGGTGCCACCTTTCCGACGGGCGGCTTTACCCACCGGTCAGGGGCCCGAAACGGGGTCAGATCCCTTTCCTCCGGAAAGGGATCTGACCCCTGCTAATGCCGCACCCACCACAGCAGGCTCAGGCCGGCCAGTAGCACCAGCCCGCCGAAGCTGCGCAGGGCCGGGCTGGGCAGGTCCAGCAGGCGCTCGGCCATGCGCTTCCAGGCGAACGGGGCGACGAACAGGAACAGGCCTTCCAGCACCGCGACCAGGCAGACGGCGGCGAACAGATCTTTCATGGGGGGACTCCGGAAAAAGCACGGGGCCCGGCGTCTGGCCGGGCCCCGTGGGGTAGTGCCCTGCGACCTCAGCGGTCGTTCTTCAGGTACTGCAGGAACGGGTCGTTCTTGTCCAGCACGATCACGCCGTTGCCGTCGGTCATGGAGCCACGGTAGGCCTCCAGGCTGCGGTAGAACGCGTAGAACGAGGGATCGGCCGAGCCGGCCTTGCCGTAGATACGGGCGGCATCGGCATCGCCTTCACCACGCAGGCGCTGGGCATCACGCTCAGCCTCGGCGATCAGCACGGTGCTGTCACGGTCGGCCTGGGCACGGATGGTCAGCGACTGCTCCTCGCCCTCGGCGCGCAGCTTGGCGGCTTCCTGCTTGCGCTGGGCGCGCATGCGCTCGTACACGTCATTGATCACCTGGCTGTCGGTCGGCAGGTCCACCTGCTTGATGCGCAGGTCGATCATCTGCATGCCCAGGCCGGCCACCGCCTCGTTGATCCCCTTCAGCTGCTCGGCGATCAGCTCGCTGCGGTCGCCGGACACCAGCTGCTGCAGGGTGCGCGAGTTGATCTGGTTGCGCAGCGAGTCGGTGATGATCGGTGCCAGGCGGGCATTGGCGATGCGCGGATCGCCGCCGGTGGCACGGAAGTAGTCACCCACGTTGGAGATGTAACCGATGGCGAAGAAGTCGACGCTGACATCCTTCTGCTCGGCGGTGAAGTAGCGCGCCGGGGCGGTGTCGAGCACCTGGAAGCGACGGTCGAAGACCTTCACCGTTTCCACCACCGGCACCTTGAAGTGCAGGCCCGGCTTGATGTCCGAACGCACCACCTTGCCCAGGTTCAGGACCATAGCGGTCTGGTCCTCACGGACCACGTACACCGAGCCGAGCAGGCCCAGCACCACCGCCACGATCACGGCGATCCAGATAGGACTCTTCATCGGCTGCCCTCCTCACGGCCGCTCGGTCGCCCGGTCGGGCGGCCCACCGGCCGGCCCGGATCACGGGAAGCTTCCGCCGCTGCACCCGGCAGCGACGGCATCACCACCTCCGGGTTCGTCACTCCCGGCGGAGCCGAGGTGGTGGGACGGGTATCGCCGTTCATCGGCACGTAGATCAGCTGGCGGCCATCACCACCGATCACCTTGCGGTTCTCGCTCAGCACCTGCTGCACGGTCTCCAGCCACAGGCGCTTGCGGGTCACTTCCGGGGCGTCCTTGTACTGGGCCTGCAACAGGCTGAAGCGCTGCGCGTCACCCTCGGCCTTGGACACCACGGCCTGCTTGTAGCCTTCGGCGGTGGTACGGGCACGCGAGGCCTGGCCTCGGGCTTCCGGCACGACCTTGGCGGCGTAGGCCTGGGCTTCGTTGATCAGGCGTTCCTTGACCTGCTGGGCGCCATTGACCTCGTCGAAGGCCGGCTTGACCTCTTCCGGCGGACGGGCGTCCTGCAGGGTCAGGCCGGTCACGGTCAGGCCGGTCTTGAACGCCTTCAGCAGCGCCTGCAGGCGCTCTTCGGCGGCCACGGCCAGCGGGCCACGGTTGTTCAGCACGGCGTTGAGATCGGCGCGACCGACTTCCTCGCGCACCGCGCTCTGCGCCGACTGCTCCAGCACCTGGTTGGCATCCACGGTGCCGAACAGGTACTGCTGCGGGTCGTCGATGCGGTACTGGACGTTCAGCGAGACGTTGACGATGTTCTCGTCGCGGGTCAGCACCGGCACCTGGATCGAGAAGGTCTTGATCTCGGTGGCATTGACCTTGGTGACCGATTCGATCGGCCACGGCAGCTTGAAGTTCGGGCCGGGCTGCAGGATGCGCGAGAACTGGCCGAAGCGCAGCACCACGCCACGCTGCTGTTCGCCGATCAGCTGGAAGCTGGAGAAGAGCACCAGCAACACCACGGCTGCCACCACCCAACGCACGATGCCACCGTCGAACAGGTCCTTCAGCGGCCCGGGCAGTCCGCCCCAGCCACCACCATTGCCACCGCCGCGCGACCCGAAGGGCCCGCGTCGATTGTCCTCGGGGCCTTGTCCGCCCTTGTTGCCGCCGGGTGTATTCCAGGCCATGCACGCTCCATCAAGATTTGGGCTGCGGCGCGGGCCCTTCCCGCACCGCCAGCCGTGAAACCATCACCGATCATACAAGATGGGGCGGATCGGCAGGATCGAAAGGGGGGCAACGGGGTAAGGTGGCGTTTTCCTCGAAGTCAGGCAACGCCGATGGCCCCCACCACCCCGTTCACCGCCTTCCGCATCGAAAACGACGACGCCGGCTACCGCAGCGGCCTTGCCCAGCTCCGGATCGACGACCTCAACCCCGGCCAGGTGCTGATCCGCGCCCACTGGTCCTCGGTCAACTACAAGGATGCCTTGGCCGGTACCGGCAAGGGGAAAATCCTGCGCTGCTTCCCGCTCGTGGGCGGCATCGACGTGGCCGGTACCGTGGTCGCCAGTACCGACCCGGACTGGCGTGAAGGCGACGCAGTACTGGCCACCGGCTGCGGGCTGAGCGAGACCCGTGACGGCGGGTACAGCCAGTACGTGCGGCTGGAATCGCGCGCGGTGATCGCCCAGCCGGCCGGGCTGACCCCGCGCGAGGCGATGGTGCTGGGCACCGCCGGCTTCACTGCGGCGCTGGCCCTGCTGCGCATGCAGGACAACCGGCAGACCCCGGACCTTGGCCCGCTGGCGGTCACCGGCGCCAGTGGCGGCGTCGGCGCGCTGGCGCTGTCGATCTTCAGCCGTGCCGGCTATACCGTGCACGCGGTCAGCGGCAAGCCGGACCAGACCGAATTCCTGCACGCCATCGGCGCCGCCGAGGTGCTGCCGCGCGAGGCACTCTCCGATACCGGTCCGCTTCAGTCGGCGCGCTTCGGCGGTGGCCTCGACAATGCCGGAGGCGACATGCTGGCCAGCCTGCTGGCGCAGACCGTGCCCTACGGCAGCGTGGTCAGTGCCGGCCTGGCCGCCAGCCCGACGCTGGACATGACCGTGATGCCGTTCATCCTGCGCGGTGTCTCGCTGCTGGGCGTGTCCTCGGCCAATGCCCCACGCGGACTGCGCGAGGAAGTCTGGGCGCGGCTGGGCAACGAATGGAAGCCGCAGCACCTGGAACGCATCTGCACTGCCGAAGTCGGCCTCGATGGCCTGCCCGCCGTATTCCAGCGGATGCTGGCCGGCGGCTCGCTGGGGCGAACGGTGGTGCGGATCGACTGAACGTCGCAGGCAGGCGACGGACGGCAGACGCGCCCCTCCCGCCGGTAATGTGCCCGCACTACACTGCGGGCATTACATGGGGAACAACATGGCACGCATTCTGATCGTCGACGACTCACCGTCGCAGCTGTTGGGGATACAGCGCATCGTCGAGAAGCTCGGGCACCAGATCCTGACCGCCACCGATGGCGCCGCCGGGGTCGAAACCGCCAAGGCCGAGCTGCCCGACCTGGTCCTGATGGACGTGGTTATGCCCAACCTCAATGGCTTCCAGGCCACCCGCACCCTCGCCCGCGACGAGGCGACCCGGCACATTCCGGTGATCCTGGTGACCACCAAGGACCAGGACACCGACCGCATGTGGGGCATGCGCCAGGGCGCCAAGGCCTACATCACCAAGCCATTCTCGGAAGATGAGCTGTCCGAGGTGCTGGAGCGGGTGTTCGCCGGGCAGGGCTGAGCCCGCGCAGGTGGGTGCCGACCTTGGTCGGCACGCTCTTGTTTGGTAGGTGCCAACCTTGGTTGGCACGCCTTGAACGGCCAAAAGGCGTGCGGACCCAGGTCCGCACCCACCAGAATCCATCTCAGATCGTCTCGCCGAACGCCTTGGCCAGGTTCCGGTAGGCCTTCTTCTGCGCCTCGTCGGTCGCGGCCGGGGCCACGATCTCGATTTCGACGATCTGGTCGCCGTCCGGGTTGCCGGGAAGGCCACGACCGCGCAGGCGCAGCTTGCGGCCGGCATCGGAATCGGCCGGAATCTTCAGCTCCACCGCACCGCCCAAGGTCGGCACGCTGATGCTGGTCCCCAACGCCGCCTGCCACGGCGTCACCGGCAGCGTATAGAGGATGTTGCGGCCATCGACCTCGAACTGCGGGTGCGCGGCGTACTCCACCTCCAGCAGCAGGTTGCCGCCATGGTTGCCCTGCCCCGCCAGCCGGATCACCTGGCCCGGACGGATGCCCTTGGGCACGCGCACGTCCAGCTGCTTGCCGTTGACGGTGATGCGCAGGCTGTCACCGTTGTAGGCCGCCTCCAGCGGTACCGACAGCTTGGCGCGGGTATCGCGGTTGGGCGCATGGCTCTGGCTGCTGAAGCCAGGCCCCGGACCAGCGCCGCCACCGCCACGCTGGCGCGCGAACAGGCTTTCGAAGAAGTCGCTGAAGCCGCCATTGGGGCCACCGCCGCCAAACACTTCCTCGAAGTTGAAGCCACCGGCACCGCCGTAGTTCGGCGGTACGTTGAATTCCTCGCCCGGGCGGTAGCCCTGCGCGCGCAGCTGGTCGTAGGCCGCCCGCTTCTCCGGGTCGCGCAGCGCCTCGTAGGCCTCGTTGACCGCCTTGAACTTGTCTTCGGCCCCGGCCTCCTTGCTGACGTCCGGGTGGTACTTGCGTGCCAGCCGGCGGTAGGCGGTCTTGATCTCCGCCTCGCCCGCGCTCGGTTCCACCCCCAGGGTGGCGTAGTAATCCTTGAATTCCATCCAGCTACCTCGATTCGCTTCGGCCGCGCCGGTGGCGCCGCCCCGGGTTCATTCTACGCGCCGGCGATGCTACGCCGCCCCTCGTGCGGCCCCGGTGAGGCCGACTGATCCTGCGCAATGCGGCTGCCATCCCCGTGCGCCACGCTGTGGCTGGAAGCCCCTGCCGCAAAGCCCGAAGATGGGGCCTGCACGCAGGTTTTCCAATGTCTTGACGCCCCTGTCCCATCCGGCCCACTAGCCTGCCCCAGCAAGGAGTTCCCCATGACCATCCATGTCGGCGACCGCATTCCGGAAGTGACCCTCAAGCGCATCCGCGAGGGCATCGAAACACTTGATACGCATTCGCTGTTCGATGCGCGCAAGGTGGTGCTGTTCGCCGTGCCCGGCGCGTTCACCCCGACCTGCTCGGCGCGCCACCTGCCCGGCTACGTCGAAAAATTCCAGGCATTCCGCCAGCGCGGCATCGACGTCTACTGCATGGCCGTCAACGACCCGTTCGTGATGAAGGCCTGGGCCGCCGACCAGAGCGTGCCCGACGGCCTGCTGATGCTGTCCGACGGCAACGCCGAACTGACCCGCGCGCTCGGCCTGGAGCTCGATGCCAGCGCCTCGGGCATGGGCATCCGTTCGCGCCGCTTCGCCCTTTACGTGGTCGATGGCGTGGTTCGTGCGGCCTGGATCGAGCAGCCGGGCCAGTTCGAGGTGTCTTCGGCCGATTACGTGCTGGAGCACCTGCCCACCTGATTCCCCACCGCAAGAGGAAACGGCCAGCCATGTCCAGCAAGCCAGCCAAAGCCGCAAAGCCCGCCGCAAAGGTGCCCGGCATCAGTGACCGCAAGACCCTGCGCGAGCGCGCCCGGCGCAACATCGAAGACGGGGCGATCACCGACAGCTACAGCGCCGACCGCAAGGTGGTGATCAAGCTGCTCAACGATGCACTGGCCACCGAGTACGTGTGCGTGCTGCGCTACTACCGGCACTATTTCATGGCCAAGGGCATGCTGGCCGACGCGGTCAAGGCCGAATTCCTCGAGCATGCACAGCAGGAACAGGCGCATGCCGGCAAGCTGGCCGAGCGCATCGTCCAACTTGGCGGCGAGCCCGACCTCAACCCGGATACGCTGACCGCGCGTTCGCATGCCGAGTACAAGGAAGGCAGCGACCTGCGCGACATGGTCCGCGAGAACCTGGTGGCCGAACGCATTGCCATCGACAGCTATCGCGAGATGATCAACTTCATCGGCGACCGCGATACCACCACCAAGCGCATCCTCGAAGAGATCCTGGCGCAGGAAGAGGAACACGCCGACGAATTCGCCGACCTGTTGGATGGGTGGATCGGGGAATAGCAGTTACGCCATACGCTCGCTGCCATCTGCGGCGTTGTAGAGCCGAGCCCATGCTCGGCTGACTACTCCACGCACGTCGCAAGAGCAGCCGAGCATGGGCTCGGCTCTACAACAGCGTCGCAAACATACGGAAAGCGGCGACCAAGGTCGGCACCTACCGCAGGACGTTGAACCGTACCTGCGTCCACGCGCCGTCGGCCGCCAGCGCGGTCAGGGTATGCGCGCCCGGATCGGCGAACTCGCGCTGCATCAACTGCGCGCCGTGGGTCTGCGCGATCCAGCGTCCATCCAGCAACCAGTCCACCGCCTGCTCGCTGCCCAGCGCGCGCAGCTGCAGGCGTACGCCATGTTCGGCGTTGGGTGCACGCGCCAGTGCTGCGCCATCATTGAGGCCATCGATGTGCAGCGCGACACTGGCCTCCCGGCCACCATCGCGGCAGTCCGGCGACAGCGCCGGCAGCTGCGAGGCCTCGCGCGTGGCCTTGGGCAGCCACGGCGACAACAGCGCCGGCCAGCGCGCGATCTCACGCGCGACTTCCTCATGCGGCAAACGGCAATCAGCGGAGACACGCAGACCGGTCCGCGCATCGGCCAGGTAACGCTGCCGCCCCGGCTGCCAGCGCCGCGCCTCGCGCTCGGGGAAGGTCGGTGGTGCTGCGCCATCCAGCAGGTACGCTGACATTCGCCGCTGGCACAGTGCCGCTGGCAGCCCTTCGGCACGTTCGCCGGTGGGCCAGCAGACATCCTCCTGGCTGACACTGGCCGGCATCGGCGCGGCCGCCGAATCGCCGCGCTGGCGCGGCAGGCTGTCCACCACTTCAAACATCAGTGGCAATGCGGTGACCGCGCCGTACTGGCCCGGCAGTGGCGTGCCATCCGGCCGGCCTACCCACACACCCACGGTGTAGTGGCGGGTACTGCCGATGGCCCACGCATCGCGGTACCCGTAACTGGTGCCGGTCTTCCACGCCACACGCGGGCGGCCACCGACATCGAACGTACCAACGCCATAGCCCGGCCGCGGATTCGATTCCAGCATCTCGCGGACGATCCAGCTTGCGCCGGGCGAAGCGAGGCGCCGCTCGATCATTGGCTCATCGTCGGTGTAACGCACGCGACCGGCGATGCCGTTGCGGTTGAGTGCGGCGAACGCGCCGACCAGGTCTTCCAACCGCGCGCCGGTGCCGCCCAGGATCAGTGACAGGTTGGGCGTGCTGCCCGGCGGGAAGCGCAACTGGATGCCGGCGTGCGAAAGCCGCGCAGCAAAGCGCGCCGCGCCCACCCGCTGCAGCAGGTCCACCGAGGGCACGTTGAGCGACAGGCGCAACGCACTGGAAGCGCCGATCGGTCCGTTGAAGGCCATGTCGAAGTTGCCGGGGCGGTAGCTGCCGAAACTCTGCGGCGCATCGACCAGCAGGCTTTCCGAATGGATCAGGCCATCGTCCAGCGCCATTGCATACAGGAACGGCTTGAGCGTGGACCCCGGCGAACGCCAGGCCTGCACCATGTCCACGTGGCCAAGCCGCTGGCGGTCGCCGAAGGCCAGCGTGCCGACATAGGCACGCGCCTGCAGGGTCTGGTTGTCGACCACCAGCAGCGCCGCCGAGGTACGCTCGGGCAGTGTGGAGAAGTAACTGGCCACGCGCTCTTCAAGCGTCCGCTGCAGTCCGATGTCGATGCTGCTCTGGATGCGTGCCTGGCCGGGGTGCGCCGAATGCAGTCGCTGCGCCAGCAACGCGGCGTGCAGCGGCGGCCGCAGCGAGCGTGCCACCACGTTCTCGATGCGCGCGTCGTCCACCTCTTCCGGTGTCCACGCGCCCAGTTCGGCCATGCGTGACAGCACCTTGTCGCGCGCTTTCTGCGCCGCTTCCGGATGACGGTCCGGGCGCAGCCGGCTCGGCGCCTGTGGCAGCACCGCCAGCAGCGCGGCCTCGGCATGCGACAGCTGCGCCGCCGGCTTGCCCAGGTAGGCCCAGCTGGCCGCTTCCACGCCTTCAATGGTGCCGCCGTACGGCGCGCGCTCCAGGTACAGGGCCAGGATCTGCCGCTTGCTCAGGTGCACTTCCAGCTGCACCGCGCGCAGCATCTGCTTGAGCTTGCCCCACGGCGTGCGCGTATGCGGGTCGAGGATGCGCGCAACCTGCATGGTCAGGGTCGAGCCACCGGACACGATGCGGCCGCCGCGCAGCAGCTGGCCGCCTGCCCGCAGGATCGCCAGCGGATTGATGCCCGGATGACGCCAGAACCAGCGGTCTTCGTAGGTCAGCAACGCCTGCAGGTACAGCGGCGACACGCTGTCGATCGAAGCCGGATAGCGCCACACGCCCTCGGCATCGGCGAACGCACGCAGCGGCGTACCGTTGGCAGCCACCACCAGGGTGCTGGTATCGCGCTGCTTCGGTAGCGGCGGCGGAAAGGCGAAATCCAGCACCAGCAGCAGCGCCAGCGTGGCGGCCGTGCCCCAGCGCAACCACGGCCACAGCGGCCGCAGCCGGCGGCGCAGGGCCGCCAGCCGGGTCTTCATTGCGTCTTTCATTGCGAATTGCCATCAGGACGGGCCGCGCCGTCGCGGCCCGTCCGCGCGGTCACGGCTGTACCACCGTGATCGTGGTCGGGTTGCTACGGCCGACGCCACGCAGCTGCGGCCGGTACATGTCCTCCACCAGCGGCGGCGGCACCGAGTAGGTTCCCGGGGTCACCGCGCGCACCAGGTAGAACACGTTGGCCTTGCTGCCACGCGAGAGCTTCAGCGCAGCCACGTAACGGTCGTCGCGGAACTCCTCGTGCTTGGTATCGGCGGCTTCACCACGATCGCTGATGGTGATGCCATCGACCACCACGTCGGCCCACTGCTTGGCGTCGCCCAGGTTGAAGTTCTCGATCTCCAGGCCGGCCGGCAACAGGTCGGTCAGCAGTGCATCGGGCATGGTGGTGTCGGCAGTGACGGTGACGCGCACGATCAGCGCTTCGCCTTCCTTCAGCGGGCGCGGCGTCCACGGCTTGCCATCGGTACCGTAGTAGCTGCGCTCGACGCCCAGCACGCTGTTGTCCGGCGCCGGTGCGCTGCGCGGGATGCCGGCCACGTCGATGCTGGCGAACATCGGCGGCTGGCCCTGCGGGGTGAAGCGCACGCCGCTGGCCAGTTCGCTGGCGCTGAAGTTGCGGCCGAACAGTTTGCGCTCGCCGATGGCTTCGGTGCTGCCACCGATCACCAGCTCACCGGCCACCAGCGCCTTCTGATTGGCAGCCAGCGCCTTGCCGAGGCGGGCAATCGCTACCTGTTCCTGCGTGCTCAGCCACATCCAGCCGGCATTTCGGCGCGCATCCAGGCCACGGCCGAGATCGACCGCACGCGCATCCCAGGCTGGCTTGGCCAGCTTGTTCTCGTGCGTCAGCGCGATCATCAGCGCGTCATCGCGGATCGCGCTGCCGTAGTCGCCGAAGTACGACGGACGTTCGCTGCTGGACTTGGCGAAGGCCGCAGCCAGTGCCGCCTGGCCGCGCTTGGCATCGCCCTGCAGCGACAGCGCCACACCCAGATGGACCAGCGACAGGCCACCGACCGCCTTGCTGCGCTCGTTGTCGTACAGCGTGCGCAGGGTACCCAGCGGCGCACGGTTGACCCGTGCCAGCACGTAGCCCGAATACGCCTGGTTGGCGAACTTCAGCTTCTCGCGGTCGTCCTGGCCGTAGAACTGGTTGCCGCCGGACAGCAGATCCTCGCTCAGGCGGTTGAGCGCCTTCTGCAGCACGTTGTCGGGCACCGCAAAACCGGCGTCCTTGGCATCGAGCAGGAACTCGGTGATGTACGGGGTCAGCCACGGGTTCACGTAGCCGTCGTCACCCCACATCGAGAAGTTGCCATTGGCCACCTGCATCGACGCCAGGCGACCGAACGCGCCTTCCATGCGCTCGCGGCGCGACTTGGCATCCAGCCCGTCAGCACCGAGCATCGACGACGTCGCCTGGTCCAGGATCAGCGCAGCGTAGCCCTTGCTGGTGGTCTGCTCGGCGCAGCCGTACGGGTAGTTCAGCGCGCCCTGCAGTGCGCTGGCGAACGGGATCGGCGGCAGCGGGCTGACCAGCAGGCGGGCATTCACCGACTCGGACATCAGGCCCTCGGTCAGGCTGTTGTCGAGGCTGACCGCGGCCAGCGGATCCAGCGTGCGCACCTGCGAACGCAGCACCTGCGGCCACGCCGCACGCACCGGCAGGTCGTAGCGGCGATCGGCCTTGAAGCCGTTGCCATCCACGCGCACCCGCACCTTGGCCACGCTGTGGCCCTCGCGTGCGGACAACGGGAAGCTCAGCGTGGTTTTGGCATCGGCATTCAACTGCACGCTGCGTGTGCCTTCGGCCAGTGCCAGCGGGCCCTCGGTTTCCACCCGCACGTTGAACGCACCCGGCTTGCCGGTGAAGTTCTGCACGTCCAGGGTCACGGTGCTGCGGTCGCCCGGGGCCAGCACGCGCGGCATGCTGGCTTCGGCGAGGATCGGGGCGCGCACAATGGTTTCCACGTCACGCTTGCCGTACTGGTCATCGCTGTAGACCAGCGCCGACACGCGCAGGGTGCCGTTGAAGTCCGGCACCTTCAGGCGGATGCGGGCATTGCCCTTGGCATCCAGCTGCACCGGGCCGGAGAACAGGTCCACGGTCTGCACGCGCGCGGTCGGGCGCTTGGCCTGCGGCAACGCCTGCAGCGCCATGTCGCCACCGAACTTCAGCTTGCCGCTGCTGCCGTCGAAGCTCTCGATCACCCGGCTGTAGATGTCGTAGGCATCGATGCCGAGGCGACGCTGGGCGAAGAAGTGCGCGCCGGCGTCGGGCACCGGGAAGCGGGTGATGTTGAGGATGCCCACGTCCACCGCCGAGACGGTGACATGCGCCGTCTTGCCGGCCAGCTGCGGCGCGCTGACCGTCACCGGCAGGTCCTGCTCCGGGCGCATCTGCTTGGGCGCGACCAGGCCGACGGCCACGGTGCGACCCTTGCGGTCCATCGGCACGTGCACCACACCCACGGCGCGGGCCGGGGTGATCTTGCTCGGCGCACTGCCGCCACGGAACACCAGCGCGGTGATGTAGACGTCGTGGCGTTCCCAGTCGGCGGTGACCGGAATCTTGAAGGTCGACCCCGGCTTGGCGTCGATGTCCTGCACGTACAGCATGCGGTCGGTCTCGACCATCAGGATGCCCTTGCCGGCGTGCGGCGGGGTCACCGTCACCTCGAGCGTGTCGCCTGCCTTGTAGCCGGTCTTGTCCAGGCCCAGCTTGATCTTGTCAGGGCGCGCGTCCAGGCCACGGTTGTCATCACCCCAGCTCCAGCCCGCACGGAAGGGATAACGGCTGGTCAGGCCGGTGGTCGGATCGAACACGTCCACCCGGTACTCGCCCCACTCTACCGGGAAATCAAAGGCGACCGCGCTGCTGCCGGCATCGACGGTGCGCGTTTCCTTGTTCTCGAAACGGCGGGTGAAGTCGTAGTCCCAGCGGTTGTCGTTGAAGGTCCAGTGGTAATCGCGCAGCTCGCGCACCAGGGTGATCTTCAGACCCTTGGCCGGCTGTGGCTTGCCCGCCGCGTCCACGCGCATCAGCTCGAAGCGCGCATTGCCGTTGGCATCGGCGCCGTCTTCGGGGTTGAACAGCGGGCGCACGCCCACCAGCGCATTGGCCGGCCACATCACCCGCTTCAGGGTACGGGTGACGGTGCGGCCGCCGGTCTCGTACAGGCTGCCGGACAGCACCACGGCAATCGGTGCCTTGGCCTTGGCCGCCTCCTCCGGCAACGCCACGTCCTCGCGCAGCTGGCCATTGGCCGGCAGCGTGGTGTCGATCACGTCCTTGGCTTCGCGCGGCAGCTGCAGGGTCGGGTCACCGAAGAAGTAGCCCGGCAGGCCCTCCACCGGCTGCTGCTCGGCCGCCACTGCCATGCGCGCGGTGAAGCGGTTGCCATCGGCCGGCGCACCATACAGGTAGGCACCATTGGCCTGCAGGCGCAGGTCCTCACCCGGCTTCAGCGTCTTCTGCGCGCTGTCCAGGTCCAGCTTCATGCGCTCGGGCAGGAACTCCTCGATGCGCAGGGTCATGCCCTGGATCGCTTCCTTGCTGGCCGGGTCGGTGCGGAACTCGACCTGCCAGCGCCCGGTCGGCGCCTCGGCGGGGATCACCTGCTCGAAATTGATGTAGCCCTGGTCACCCGGCTGCAGGCGGGTCTCGCGGAAGGTCTTGCCGTCGGGCTGCTTCAGGCGCAGGAACACCGGTTGCGCCTTGACCGGCTTGCCATCGTTGTCACGCAGCAGCGCGGACAGGCGCACGGTCTCGCCCGGGCGATACAGGTCGCGTCCGGACCAGGCATAGACATCGAACCAAGCGTTGTCACGGCCGGCCACGGCGAATTCGCTCAGGTCCAGCGCCGGTTGGTTGAACGGCAGGAAGCTGGTGTCCTTGCCGGTGCTGGCGACCAGCACGTGGGTTGCATCCAGGGTGTAGTTCAGCAGCGCATTGCCATTGCCGTCGGTGCTGCCTTTCAGCACCACCTCGCCCTTGGCATCGAGAACCCGCAGGTCGATGCCCTTCAGCGGTGCGCCGTCCTTGAGGCCGGCGGTGTGCACGAACAGCTTGTCCTTGTAGGCGCGGGTATGCAGACCGATGTCGCTGACCGAGAAGAACGCGGTATCGAACTCGCCCTCGTAGTCACCGGTGCGCTTGAGCAGGGCGAAGTACAGGCCCGGCTCCTGCAGTTCCTTGATGTCCTGGGTCGGCAGGTAGGTCAGCACCCGCTCGTTCTGCTTGCCGCCCAGGATGAAGCGGTTGACGTAGACCGGCTCGGCCAGCTTGTTGATCGGGCTGCGCTCGTAGTCGCTGCTCAGCTCCCAGCTGCCACGGCGGCCTCCGCGCTGGTACTGGCTGAAGAAGGTCGGCAGGTCCTTCTCGCGCACGCGCAGGAACTCGACATCGACCTCCGGCACGTTCACCGACACCACCGGCAGGCCACGGCTGTCCTTGGCCGGCAGCACGCTGCCCTGCGAGGCGAAGCCGACCACCGGCTTCAGCTCGCCGCTGAACACCTTCTGCTTCAGTTCCTTGCCCAGCCGGCTGCCATCGGCGGCCAGCAGGTCCGGCGAGACCACCAGGCTGAACTCCTTGCCGGCCTCGACGAACGGGTAGCGCAGGGTCAGGCCGTCATCGGACAGCGTCCAGCTGCTGTCGTCGGTGCCGACCTTTTCCTCGAAGCGCACCAGTTTGTCGAAATCCTGGGTGCCGACCAGCGGGCGCGAGAACTCCAGCGCCAGCGACAAGCCGTCATTCTTCTGGTCCGGGTAGGCACGCAGCAGGGTGAACTCCTTCACCTGCTCGGCCTTGGTGGTGATGGCTTCACCGCTGGCCTTGGGCAGCTGCCCGCTGTCGTTGCGGCAGCCGGCCAGGCCCAGCAACAGGCCTCCTGCCAGTACAGCCGCCGCCCATCCCCACCGCTTCCGCCGTGCCGGACCGCTCATGTCGTCACTCCTTGATCGAGGTGGTCATTATAGGCAGGCCGCGTCAAGGTGTTGACGCCCCGGCGGTCGGAAACCCGGTCCCGCCCGGGACCCGGTAGCCGACAACCTTGGTTGGCGCCCCCCCATGCCAACCAAGGTTGGCATCTACCAGAGCGCCCTCACCCCGGCAGGTACAGGTCCACGTAGTCGGTCACCGGCATCGCCGCCAGCGCCACCGGGTCCAGCGAAGCGGCCCAGATGCGCTGCTGCTGGGCGGTCGGGAAGCGATGGGCCAGGTGCCGGCGGAACTTGTCCATCAGCAGCGGAATGCCTTCCTCGCGGCGTCGGGCGTGGCCGAGCGGGTATTCCACCAGTACCTCCGGCAATTCGCTGCCGTCGGTAAAGCGCACGCTCAGGCCGTTGGCGATGCTGCGCTTGTCCGGATCCAGATAATCCGCGCTGAGCTGCGGGTCTTCATGGCAGGCCATCTTCGCGCGCAGCGCATCAATGCGCGGATCGGCGGCAACGTCGTCCTCGTAATCCTCGGCCACCAGCCGCCCGTGCAGCAACGCGATGGCGACCATGTACTGCACGCAGTGATCGCGGTCGGCCGGGTTATGCAACGGCCCCTGCTTGTCGATGATGCGGATGCAGGCTTCCTGGGTGCGGATGGCGATGTGCGCGATGTCCTCGGCCCGCCGTCCCATCGCGCGCAGCTGCTGGTGCAGCGTGACCGCCGCCTCCACTGCGGTCTGGCCGTGGAACTCGGCCGGGTAGCTGATCTTGAACAGCACGTTCTCCATCACATAGCTGCCCAGCGGTCGCCCCAGCGTCAGTGCCTGACCGTGCATGGATACGGCCTCGAAACCCCAGGTCGGTGCACTCAATACGCTGGGGTAGCCCATCTCGCCGCTGGCTGCCATCAGCGCCAGACGCACGCCACGACTGGTCGCATCGCCAGCGGCCCAGCTCTTGCGCGAGCCGGTATTAGGCGCGTGCCGGTAGGTACGCAGCGCCTGGCCATCAACCCAGGCCAGCGACACTGCATTGAGCATGCGTTCGCGGTCCAGGCCGAGCAGCTGCGCGACCACGGCGGTGGTGGCCACCTTGACCAGCACCACATGGTCCAGCCCGACGCGGTTGAAGGAATTCTGCAGGGCCAGCACGCCCTGGATCTCGTGCGCCTTGATCATCGCCAGCAGCACGTCGTGCACGGTCGGCGGCGGACGACGCAGGGCCTGCGCGTTGCGCCCCAGCCAATCAAGGACGGCAAGGATGCCGCCCAGGTTGTCCGATGGATGGCCCCATTCGGCGGCCAGCCAGGTGTCGTTGAAATCGAGCCAGCGCACCATTGCGCCGATGTTGAAGGCGGCCTGCACCGGGTCCAGCACGTAGTGCGTGCCCGGTACGCGCGCGCCGTTGACCACGCTGATGCCCGGAACCAGCGGACCGAGCAGTTTGCTGCAGGCCGGGAAGGATAGCGCTTCCAGGCCGCAGCCCAGCGTATCAAGCAGGCAGTGATGCGCGGTCTGGAACGCCAGCGGTGAGTCGATGCGGGCGTCACGCACGTAATCGACGATATCCACCAGCAGCGCATCCCACGCTGCACGCTCGTTGGATGGGGTGTGGTTGTCGGACATCGTCGATCTCCTCGTTGCGGTGCACGGTTGCCCGTGCACCATGCCAACCAAGGTTGGCATCTACCAAAGCAATCGGTCTCTGCGGCCCGGTAGTCGCCAACCCTGGTTGGCGTTTACCAGCACATCATTCGGCCGGCACCCGTATCTTGCCTTCCATCAGCACACGGGCGCTGCGGCTCATGATGGCCTTGGTCACTGTCCACTGGCCGTCAACGAGACCAGCCTGCGCACCCACGCGCAACGTGCCCGAGGGATGGCCGAAGGTCACCGCCTCACGTTCGCCGCCACCGGCGGCGCGATTGACGAGCGTGCCCGGGATTGCCGCGGCGGTACCGATCGCCACCGCCGCGGTACCCATCATCGCGTGGTGCAGCTTGCCCATCGACAACGCACGCACGTGCAGGTCGATGGCCGACGCCGGGATCGCCTTGCCGCTGGACGACACGTAGTCCTGCGCCGGTGCCACGAAGGCCACCTTCGGCGTGTGCTGGCGGGTCGCCGCGTCTTCCAGGTTCCTGATCAGACCCATGCGCAAGGCGCCGTAGGCGCGGATCTTCTCGAAGCGCTCCAGCGCTCCCTTGTCCTCGTTGATCGCCGGCTGCAGCTCGGTACCGGTGTAGCCCAGGTCGGCGGCGTTGAGGAAGATCGTCGGGATGCCGGCGGTGATCATGGTCACCTCGAAGCTGCCCACGCCCGGCACCTCCAGGGTGTCTACCAGATTGCCAGTCGGGAACATCGCACCCGCGTCGCCATCATCGGACGGATCGATGAATTCGAGCTGGATCTCGGCCGCCGGGAAGGTCACGCCGTCCAGTTCGAAATCGCCGATCTCCTGCACTTCGCCGTCGCGCATCGGCACGTGGGCGATGATGGTCTTGCCGATGTTGGCCTGCCAGATGCGCACGGTGCACAGGCCATCGCGCGGCACGCGGGCGGGATCGATCAGGCCATTGGCAATCGCGAACGGGCCGACCGCGGTGCTGAGGTTGCCGCAGTTGCCGCTCCAATCAACGAAGGCGGTGTCGATCGAGACCTGGCCGTACAGATAGTCCACGTCGTGGTCCGGCACCGAGGCGGTGGAGATGATCACGCACTTGCTTGTGCTGGAGGTGGCGCCGCCCATGCCGTCGGTCTGCTTGCCATACGGATCGGGCGAGCCGATCACGCGCATCAGCAGCGCATCGCGCGCGGGACCCGGCACCTGCGCGGCTTCGGGCAGGTCCTGCAGGCGGAAGAACACGCCCTTGCTGGTGCCACCGCGCATGTAGGTGGCGGGAATGCGGAGTTGGGGGAGAAATGCCATGAAAGATCCCTTGCAATGAAAGACGGCCCGTTGCCGGGCCGTCGGTTGCGTCACGCTACCTTGGCGCCTTCCAGGAAGTCCTGTGCGAAGCGCTGCAGCACGCCGCCGGCCTCGTAGATGGCTACTTCCTCGTCGCTGTCCAGGCGGCAGGTGACCGGCACGATCACGTCCTGGCCGTCGCGGCGGTGGATGACCAGGGTCAGTTCGGCACGCGGGGTACGCTCGCCGATCACGTCAAAGGTCTCCGTGCCGTCGATGCCCAGGGTCAGGCGGGTGGTGCCCGGCTTGAACTCCAGCGGCAGCACGCCCATGCCAATCAGGTTGGTACGGTGGATGCGTTCGAAGCCCTCGGCCACGATCGCTTCCACGCCCGCCAGGCGCACGCCCTTGGCGGCCCAGTCACGCGAGCTGCCCTGGCCGTAGTCGGCGCCGGCGATGATGATCAGCGGCTGCTTGCGGTCCATGTAGGTCTCGATCGCTTCCCACATGCGCATGACCTTGCCTTCCGGCTCCACGCGCGCCAGCGAGCCCTGCTTCACGCTGCCATCGTCGTTGCGCACCATCTCGTTGAACAGCTTCGGGTTGGCGAACGTTGCGCGCTGCGCGGTCAGGTGGTCGCCGCGATGCGTCGCGTAGGAATTGAAGTCTTCTTCCGGCAGACCCATCTTCGCCAGGTATTCGCCAGCGGCACTCGAAGCCATGATCGCGTTGGACGGCGACAGGTGGTCGGTGGTGATGTTGTCCGGCAGCACGGCGAGCGCGCGCATGCCAGCCAGCGTACGCTCACCGGCCAGTGCACCCTCCCAGTACGGCGGGCGGCGGATGTAGGTGCTCTGCGGGCGCCAGTCGTACAGCGGGCTGACCGCAGCGCCGTTCTCCACGCGCACGTTGAACATCGGGTTGTAGACCTTGCGGAACTGCTCGGGCTTCACCGAGGCCTTCACCACCGCGTCGATCTCGGCATCGCTTGGCCAGATGTCCTTCAAGCGCACTTCGTTGCCCTCGGCATCCACGCCCAGCACGTCCTTCTCGATATCGAAGCGGACGGTGCCGGCGATGGCGTAGGCGATCACCAGCGGCGGCGAGGCCAGGAAGGCCTGCTTGGCGTACGGGTGGATGCGGCCATCGAAGTTGCGGTTACCCGACAGCACAGCCGTTGCGTACAGGTCACGGTCGATGATTTCCTGCTGGATCTTCGGGTCCAGCGCACCGCTCATGCCATTGCAGGTAGTGCAGGCGAAGGCGACGATGCCGAAGCCGAGCTGTTCCAGGTCGGGCAGCAGACCGGATTCTTCCAGATACAACTGCACGGCCTTGGAACCCGGCGCCAGCGACGACTTCACCCACGGCTTGCGCTGCAGGCCACGCGCGTTGGCGTTGCGCGCCAGCAGTGCAGCGGCAATCACGTTGCGCGGGTTGGAGGTGTTGGTGCAGCTGGTGATGGCGGCGATGATCACCGCGCCATCGGGCATCAGGCCCTGCGCCTGCTCGGCCTTGCCGGCTTCCAGCTTGGCTTCGTCGGCGATGCCGCGCTCGGCCAGTTCGGCAGTGGCCACGCGCTTGTGCGGGTTGGACGGGCCAGCCATGTTGCGCACCACGCTGGACAGGTCAAAGCGCAGCACGCGCTCGTACTGCGCGGTGGCCAGGTCATCGGCCCACAGGCCGGTGGTACGCGCGTAGTTTTCCACCAGCGCTACCTGCGATTCCTCGCGGCCGGTCAGGCGCAGGTAGTCGATGGTTTGCCCGTCGATGTAGAACATCGCGGCGGTGGCACCGTATTCGGGGCACATGTTGGAGATGGTGGCGCGGTCACCGATGGTCAGTGCCGCGGCACCCTCGCCGAAGAATTCAAGCCACGCGCCGACCACGCGTTCCTTGCGCAGGAACTCGGTGAGGGCCAGTACCACGTCGGTAGCGGTGATGCCCGGCTGCGGGCGGCCACTCAGTTCGACACCGACGGTGTCGGGCAGGCGCATCCAAGACGCGCGGCCCAGCATCACGTTCTCCGCCTCCAGGCCGCCAACGCCGATGGCGATCACGCCCAATGCATCCACGTGAGGGGTGTGGCTGTCGGTGCCCACGCAGGTATCCGGGAAGGCCACGCCGTCCTGCACGTAGACCACCGGCGACATCTTCTCCAGATTGATCTGGTGCATGATGCCGTTACCTGGCGGAATCACGTCCACGTTCTCGAAGGCCAGCTTGGTCCAGTCGATGAAGTGGAAACGGTCTTCATTGCGGCGGTCTTCAATGGCGCGGTTCTTCTCGAACGCCTGCGGATCGAAACCACCACATTCCACTGCCAGCGAGTGATCGACGATCAGCTGCACCGGCACCACCGGGTTGACCTTGGCCGGGTCACCCCCCTTGTCGGCGATCGCATCACGCAACCCCGCCAGGTCGACCAGCGCGGTCTGGCCGAGGATGTCGTGGCACACCACGCGCGCCGGGAACCACGGGAAATCCAGGTCGCGACGGCGCTCGATCAGCTGCTTCAGCGAATCGCCGAGCGTGGCCGGATCGCAGCGGCGCACCAGGTTCTCGGCCAGCACGCGCGAGGTGTACGGCAGGGTGGCGTAGGCGCCGGGCTGGATCGCATCGACAGCGGCACGCGCGTCGAAATAATCCAGCGCGCTGCCGGGGAGGTTCTTGCGGTAATCGGTATTCATGGGCTGGCGGAGTGCTTGAGGCGGGCCGGGTGCCGGCGGTGCGGCGGCGAAAGCATCCGGCCGGCACGCGGCCGGCCGGATGGGTACAGCAGGTGGATCAGACGCGCTTGTCGATGGCGACGAAGTCGCGGTCTTCCGGACCGATGTAGTTGGCGCTCGGGCGGATGATCTTGCCGTCGATGCGCTGCTCGACGATGTGCGCGCTCCAGCCGGCGGTGCGGGCGATCACGAACAGGGGAGTGAACATCGCGGTCGGCACGCCCATCATGTGGTAGCTCACGGCGCTGAACCAGTCCAGGTTCGGGAACATCTTCTTGATGTCCCACATCACCGATTCCAGGCGCTCGGCGATGTCGTACATCTTCATGCTGGACTGCTCTTCGGACAGCTCGCGGGCCACGTCCTTGATCACCTTGTTGCGCGGATCGGAGACGGTGTAGACCGGGTGGCCGAAACCGATCACCACTTCCTTGCGCTCGACGCGGGCCTTGATGTCTTCCTCGGCCTCATCGGGGGTGTCGTAGCGCTTCTGTACCTCGAACGCCACTTCGTTGGCACCGCCGTGCTTCGGACCGCGCAGCGCGCCGATGCCACCGCAGATCGCGCTGTACATGTCGCTGCCGGTGCCGGCGATGACACGGCAGGTGAAGGTCGAGGCATTGAACTCGTGTTCCGCGTACAGGATCAGCGAGGTGTGCATCGCCTTCACCCACGATTCCTGCGGCTTCTCGCCGTGCAGCAGGTGCAGGAAGTGGCCACCGATCGAGTCATCGTCGGTTTCCACGTCGATGGCGCGGCCGTTGTGGCTCCAGTGGTACCAGTACAGCAGCATCGAACCGAGGCAGGCCATCAGCTTGTCGGCGATGTCACGTGCGCCCGGATGGTTGTGATCGTCCTTCTCCGGCGCCACGCAGCCGAGCACGGACACGCCGGTGCGCATCACGTCCATCGGGTGTGCCGACGGCGGCAACTCTTCCAGCGCCGCCTTCACCGCCGCCGGGATGCCACGCAGCGACTTCAGCTTGGCCTTGTACGAAACCAGCTCGGCGCGGGTCGGCAGCTTGCCGTGCACAAGCAGGTAGGCAATTTCCTCGAACTCGCTGGTGTTGGCCAGGTCCAGGATGTCGTAGCCACGGTAGTGCAGGTCATTGCCGCTACGGCCCACGCTGCACAGCGCGGTGTTGCCGGCAGCGGTGCCGGACAGGGCGACGGACTTCTTCGGCTTGAAGGTCGGGGTTGCGGTCGTATCGTTCATGTTTTCCCTCCGAAAACTGATGGTGCAGGGTACTGCTTATTTCTTGGCGGCGAACAGTGCATCGAGCTGCTGCTCGAACGCGTGGTAGCCGATGCGGTCGTAGAGTTCTTCGCGGGTCTGCATGGTCTCCACCACATTGCGCTGATGACCATCGCGGCGCACCGCCTGGTAGACGTTCTCGGCGGCCTTGTTGGCGGCGCGGAAAGCCGACAGCGGGAACAGCTGGATGGCAACTCCGGCCGACGCCAGTTCATCGCGACTGAACAGCGGGGTGGCGCCGAACTCGGTGATGTTGGCCAGCACCGGCACCTTCACCGCGTCGACGAAGCGGCGGTAGGTCTCCAGGTCGTAGGCGGCCTCGGCAAAGATGCCATCGGCACCGGCCTCGACGCAGGCGATGGCGCGCTCGATGGCCTTGTCCACGCCGTCCACCTGGATGGCGTCGGTGCGCGCGATCAGGAAGAACTCCGGATCGGTCTTGGCATCGGCAGCCGCCTTCACGCGGTCGACCATTTCACCCTGCGAGACGATCTCCTTGCCCGGGCGGTGACCGCAGCGCTTGGCGCCGACCTGGTCTTCGATGTGGCAGGCGGCCGCGCCGGCCTTGATCAGCGACTTCACGGTGCGCGCGATGTTGAACGCACTCGGGCCGAAGCCGGTATCGATGTCGACCATCAGCGGCAGGTCGCAGACATCGGTGATGCGGCGCACGTCCACCAGCACATCTTCCAGGCTGTTGATACCCAGGTCCGGCAGGCCCAGCGAGCCCGCGGCCACACCGCCACCGGACAGATAGATGGCGCGGAAGCCGGCGCGCTTGGCCAGCAAGGCGTGGTTGGCGTTGATCGCGCCGATCACCTGCAACGGCGATTCGGCAGCCAGCGCCTCACGGAAGCGGGCACCGGCAGAGAAAGGAGTGGAAGCGGTCATGCGGCAATCCAGGTTGAAGTACGGAAAAGAAAGCGCAAGCACCATGCCAAGCTGCAAGCCGTTGATTTCACGGGCATGACTGCCATGCAGCGGTGAAACAAATGAAACATTGAAACAGATGTATCATGAAACACCACGTCCCACGCACGCCGCCATGTATCTGCCCCGCTCGCCCCTGCGCCACGCCGACGCCGACCCCGGTCGCCCGGTGATCTGGACCGTCAGCGTTTCGCGGCTGACCGGTCTGCTCGGCGACGTCATTCCGGAGTTCGACCGCCGCGCGCGCATCGAACAGATCAACCTCGGTTTCGAGGAAGCCGTGGACGTGATCGGCCAGCGCCTGCGCCGCGAGCACTGCGACGTGGTCATCGCAGGCGGCTCCAACGCGGCCTGGCTGCGCGGCCGGCTGGAGCTGCCGCTGGTGCCGATCCAGGCCAACGGCTTCGACCTGATGGAAGCGCTGGCCCGGGCACGACGGATCGCCAGCCGCATCGGCCTGGTCACCCACGCCAGCGACGTACCGGTGTTCAGCAACTTCCAGCAGAGTTTCGGCCTGGATATCGAGCATCGCCGTTTCGTCACCCGCGAGGACGCCCGCGACTGCATCGCTGACCTGCGCGCCAATGGCATCGAAGTGATCGTCGGCACCGGCATGGCCATCGATCACGCCGAACAGGCCGGCCTGCCCGGCGTGCTGCTGTACTCGGCCGACTCGGTGCGGCAGGCGTTCGAGCATGCGCTGGAACTGACCCAGACGCTGGCCCGCTCCAGTGGCAACCGATCCACCCCACGCCGGCGCCCGGCAGTACGGGCCGACGCGCATGAACTGCTCGGCGACAGCGATGCGATGGCACAGGTACGCGCACAGATCGCGCTTTATGCACCGCACGACAGCACCGTGCTGGTCAGTGGCGAAACCGGCACCGGCAAGGAACTGGTGGCACGCCAGCTGCACGCCGCCAGCGGTCGTCGTGGGCGCTTCGTCGCGCTGAACTGTGGCGCCATCAGCGAATCGCTGCTGGAGGCGGAGCTGTTCGGCTACAGCGATGGCGCCTTCACCGGCGCGCGGCGCGGCGGCCGCGTCGGCCTGGTCGAGGCCGCAGATGGCGGCACCTTGTTCCTGGATGAGATCGGCGAACTGCCGCTGCCGCTGCAGACCCGCCTGCTGCGCGTGCTGGAAGAGCGCGAAGTGCTGCGCGTGGGCGCAACCGAACCGACCCCGGTCGACCTGCGCGTGGTAGCCGCCACGCTGCAATCGCTGGAGCAGCGCGCAGCAGCAGGCAGCTTCCGTCGCGACCTGTATTACCGGCTGGCGGCGCTGCGCATCGCCCTGCCCTCGCTGCGTGCCCGGCGCGGAGACATTCCGCTGCTGGCACAGCACTTCTTCCGCCAGCTGCGCGGCATCGACGCGCCACTGGACGAAGCTGCGATGGCAATGTTGACCACCGCCGAGTGGCCCGGCAACGTGCGCGAACTACGCAATCTGGTGGATCGCCTGCGCATCCACTGGCAGCCTGGAGAAGGCCTGATTGATGCGGCACGGCTGCTGCAGCTGGCGCCGGAGCTGAGGAGCGAAGGCGCCACGGCCCTGTCTCTGGAGACCAACGGCAAACGCCCGCCGCGTGCGCAGCTGGAAGCATTGCTGCAGGAACATCGCAATGACCGCGAGGGCATGGCACAGGCGCTGGGCGTATCACGCACCACACTGTGGCGCTGGCTGCGCGCGGAGGGTCTGTAGAGCCGAGCCCATGCTCGGCTGCTTCTGCACGGACAGCAGCCGAGCATGGGCTTGTATGTTCCTCCCGGCTCCTACGCGGTATGTAGGAGCCAGGGTGGAGGGACCGTCAACATGATATCTGCGGGTAGCAGCCGACAGACGAGCCGAGCGATCCCCATCCCGCACCTTAACGTCGATAAAGGATCTAGCGGCCTTTGAGGACCGCCGATGTAGGCAAGCCAACGTGGTGCGGTACCACCCCAGCCCCTCAACAATAGCTGGGAGTTACGCAGATGTCAGATCGTTTGGCCGTCGGCATCGATGCCGACTCAAAGAGCCTTGTGGTGGCGCGCCATGGCACCAAGGGCAGCACTCGAATCCCCAATTCAGCGTCGGCCATCGGTAAGTGGCTGTCCGGCCTGCCGACCAGGACTCGCATTGGGGTGGAGGCGACCAATCGCTACCACGAGCTTGTGGCTCAATCTGCCCAGAAGGCCGGCCACGCGGTCTTTGTGCTCAATCCGCGCGACATCAAGCATTACGCCAAGGGGGTGGCTTGCCGCGGCAAGACCGACTCTGGCGACGCACAGGTTATCGCGCGCTACATCGCCAAGGAGGCCGACAATCTGCACGAGCATGTCGCCCGTTCGCCTGCGCAGGAGCGGCTGCATGTACTGCTCCAGCAACGTGACAGCTTGGTCAGGAGCAAGACGAAGCTCAATCTCTCGCTGGGGTCGGGAGCATCAGAATCCGCACTCTTCGGAGGGGTTTTCAGTAGCCTGAAAGAGGCCATCGCCCTGCTGGATCAAGAGATCCAACGGTTGTGCCGCAGTGGTGAACAGCACGATCTGTATCGACGAATCATGACCATTCCGGGGATCGGACCGACGGTGGCGGCGTTCATTACCCATCACATCACGCGCTGGCCCTTGGCCAGCTCGGACGCCTGGATTGCCTGCACCGGCCTGGATCCGCGACCCAACGAATCCGGCGCACGGATCGGTCGGCGTCGCCTGTCCAAACGCGGCAGCGCCGGTTTGCGTCAGATCCTCTACATGGCAGCCATGGGCCTGACCCGCTCAAAGGGTGGCAAGCCTCTCTACAACGCCATCCGCGAGCGCGGCCACAGCAGTACTGCCACTTTCAACATTCTGGCGAGAAAACTAGCCAAGATCGCCTGGGGCGTCTTCAAGAGCGGCCGGGACTTTGACCCAGCCATGCTGAAAATGGGTCAAGCCTGCTTCCAGCAGGCTTGACCGCGAACATAGGATCTCGGCTCTACAGCAGCCCCGGCACCGCCCCGACTTACGGGTACAGCAGGCGCTTGCTCCAGCGCCCTTCGGCACCGGCTTCATAGCACCAGCGTTCGTGCAGGCGGAACTGCGCGCCGTACCAGAATTCGATGCGGTCGGGCACCACGCGCAGGCCGCTCCAGCCTTCAGGACGCGGCACGTCCTTGCCCTCGAAGCGGGCTTCGATCCCGGCAACGCGCGCATCGAACTCTTCACGCGTTGCCAGCGTCTTCGACTGCTGCGAGGCCCAGGCGCCGATCTGGCTCATGCGTGGGCGGCTGGCGAAATAGGCGTCGGCCTCGGCATCGGCAACCTGCTCCACACGGCCTTCAATGCGCACCTGGATGCCGGCTTCGCGCAGGCTGCGCCACAGGAACAGCAGCGCGGCCTGCGGGTTGGCATGAAGTTCCTGGCCCTTGTGGCTGTCCAGGTGGGTGTAGAAGACGAAGCCACGCTCATCGAACGCCTTCAGCAGCACGGTACGTGCCGAGGGACGGCCGTGCGTATCGGCAGTGGCCACGGTCATCGCGTTCGGCTCGACCTCGCGGCTCTGTTTGGCCTCTTCGAACAGGCCGGCAAACGTGGACAGGGCTTCGGCGTACAGGTCGCTCATGATTGCGTTCTTCTCACACGGATTGGGCTATTGTGGCTGCATGGCCGCTGCTGCGTATATGCCCCAGGTGAAAGGATTCCCCGAAACATTGGCCGAACAGGTGCTGGACGATGCACTGGGCAGCGGCGCAGCAGTTCCAGTATTGGCGATCAGCGGCCTGCAGGGGAGCGGCAAATCGACGCTGGCCGCGCAGGTGGTGGCACGTGCACAGGCACGCGGCCTGAACGCGGCGACGCTGTCGATCGATGATGTCTACCTGACCCGCGTGCAGCGCCAGCGACTGGCCCGCCAGGTGCACCCGCTGCTGATCACCCGCGGCCCGCCGGGCACTCACGACCTGCCGCTGGCCCATGCGGTATTGGACGCCGTGGCCGCGCGCCAGCCCTTCGCATTGCCCCGCTTCGACAAGCTGGCCGACGAACGACTACCCGAAGCGCAATGGCCACGTATCGAGCAGCCCCTCGACCTGCTGGTGTTCGAAGGCTGGTTCCTGGGCACGCCCGCTCAGAACGACGACGCACTGGACAGCCCACTGAACGCGCTGGAACGCGAAGCCGACGCCGACGGCCGCTGGCGTCGCTGGTGCAACCAGGCGCTGGCCCGCGACTACCCCGCGCTCTGGCAGCGCTGCGACGGCCTGTGGTTCCTGCAGCCGCCGGATTTTTCAGTGGTACCACGCTGGCGCTGGCAGCAGGAGCAGAACCTGCAGGCCGCGCAGCCGGGCCGGCACGGCATGAGCCGGCCACAACTGGAGCGCTTCGTGCAGTACTACGAGCGGGTCAGCCGCCAGGCGCTGCGTGCCCTGCCCGCCCTGGCCGACCACGTGGTGGTGCTGGACGGCCAGCGACAGGTGCAGGAAGTGCGCTGAGCGCGCCTATTCCACCAGGAAGGTCACCCGCAGGTTGACCCGCCATTCGGTGATCTCGCCACTGCCATTGGTGACCACCTTGGTCTCGTTCACCCAGGCGCCCTGGATGCCCTTGACCGTCCCGGAGACCTTCTTCAGCCCGCTGCGCACGGCGTCCTCCACGCTTTTTGGTGAGGAGGCGGTAATTTCGATGACCTTGGCGACCGTCATGGCCTGTACTCCGGCTGGCGCGGGAGACCCCGCAGGAACGCCTACCCTGACGTGAAGAACGTAAAGGCCAGGGCACGGAGGTGTTAGCATCAGAGGGCATGAATCCTGCTCCGAACCTGATCCTGATCGGCCCGATGGGCGCCGGCAAAACCTGCATCGGCCGCCGCCTCGCCGAGCGCTTCACGCTGGACTTCGTCGATGTCGACCAGGCCATCGTCGATGCCGCCGGCGCCAGCATCCCGACCATCTTCGAGCACTCCGGCGAAGCCGGCTTCCGCAGCCATGAACGCGAGGCTCTGGCCCGCGTGCTGGGAGGCCGCGGCCAGCTGGTCTCCACCGGTGGCGGCGCGGTGCTGGATCCCGAAAACCGTGCACTGATCGCCGAGCGTGGCTTCGTGGTCTACCTGCGGGTCAGCGTGGCCGCGCAGCTTGAACGCCTGGCCCGCGACAAGGGCCGGCCGCTGCTGCAGCGCCCGGACCGCGAGCAGGTGCTGCACGATCTGGCCGCACACCGCGACCCGCTGTACCGCGAACTGGCCGACCTCACTCTTGATACCGACCCGTATACCGCTGCCGACGCGACCGCCCACCTGGTGGTCAAGCTGGCCACGCAATGGCAGCGCCAGGACCTGACCGCATGACTTCCCCCGCCCTGCTGCAGGTCGCCGTTGGCGGCGACCGCCCTTACTCCATCACCATCGGCGCCGGTGCCCAGGCCGACGGCGCTGCGCTGGCGTCGCACGTGCGCGGCCGCCACGTGCTGCTGCTCAGCGACAGCGAAGTGGCCCCACGCTATCTGGACGCCGTGAAGCAGACGCTGTTGGCTGCACGCCCCGACCTGATCGTCGGCGAGCATGTGCTGGCCGCGGGCGAAGCCTCCAAGACCCTGGCCGAGTTCGGCCGTGCGATCGAAGCACTGGCCGCGCTCGGCGCCACCCGCGACGCCTGTGTGTTCGCCCTCGGCGGTGGCGTGGTCGGTGATCTCGCCGGTTTTGCAGCCGCCTGCTGGATGCGCGGCGTGGACTGCGTGCAGCTGCCGACCACCCTGTTGGCGATGGTCGATTCGTCGGTGGGCGGCAAGACCGCGGTCGACATTCCGGCCGGCAAGAACCTGGTCGGCGCCTTCCATCCGCCGCGTGCGGTCATTGCCGATACCCGCGTGCTGGCTACCCTGCCGCCGCGCGAACTGCGTGCCGGCCTGGCCGAAGTGGTGAAGTACGGCGCGCTGGGCGATGCCGTGTTCTTCGAATGGCTGCAGCAGCATGCCGATGCGCTGATCGCCGGTGAAGACAACGTGCTTTCCGAAGCCATCGCGCGCAGCTGCCGGCACAAGGCCGCCATCGTCGAGCGCGATCCGTTCGAGAAGGGCGAGCGTGCCCTGCTCAACCTGGGCCACACCTTCGGCCATGCCATCGAGACCGAACAGGGCTACTCGGCCCCGGGCCGCGATGCGCTGAACCACGGCGAGGCCGTGGCGGTGGGCATGGTGCTGGCGGCGAAGCTGTCCACCCACCTGGGCCTGGCCGAGGATGCCGACCGCGCGCGCCTGCAGTCGCTTCTGGAACGCCTTGGCCTGCCGGTGGCGATTCCGGCCGGGCTGGACCCACAGGCCCTGCTCGGCCGCATGCGGCTGGACAAGAAGAACGTGGCCGGCCGCCTGCGCCTGGTGCTGTGGCGCGGCATGGGCCGTGCCGAGGTGGTGCCGGACGTGGATGAGGAGGCGGTGCTGAAGGTGCTGGGCGCGGGCTGACCTTTCCGCGTTCGCTGGGCATGGCCCAGCGCTGACGGATTGTGCTGCGGCATGAAGCGCAGCCGAGCGTGGGCTCGGCTCTACAGGTCCGTGCCGCCCCGGGGCGATACAATCGGCGCCATGCACGTCTACCTGCAACATCCCGACGCCGGTGCGCAGGCACCGCGCTTCCTGCGCCTGAGCCTGCAGCCGGAACTGTTCGGCGGCTGGGAACTGCTGCGCGAAAGCGGCCGCGTCGGTGCCCGCTCGCAGCTGCGGCGCGAGCTGTTCCTGCAGGCCGACGAAGCCCGCCATGCTTTCGAGAAGGCCCGCGATGCCGAACTGCATCGCGGCTTCCAGATCCTTTCGCACGGCGACTGACGCCGCTGCCAACTTTCGTCCAAGGAATGCCCATCGTGACCAGCCCTCTCCGCAATGATCGCCTGCTGCGCGCCCTGCGCCGCGAACCGGTGGACTGCACCCCCGTCTGGCTGATGCGCCAGGCCGGCCGCTACCTGCCGGAGTACCGCGCGACCCGGGCCAAGGCCGGCAGCTTCCTGGCCATGGCCAAGAATCCGGAGATCGCCTGCGAAGTCACCCTGCAGCCGCTGCGCCGCTTCCCGCTGGACGCGGCCATCCTGTTCTCGGACATCCTCACCATCCCCGATGCGATGGGTCTGGAGCTGTACTTCGTCGAAGGCGAAGGCCCGAAGTTCCGCCACCCGGTGCGTGATGAAGCGGCCATCGCCAGGCTGGCGGTGCCGGACATGGAGCAGGACCTGGGCTATGTGATGGACGCCGTGCGCCTGATCCGCCGCGAACTGGATGGCCAGGTGCCGTTGATCGGCTTCTCCGGCAGCCCGTGGACGCTGGCCTGCTACATGGTGGAAGGCGGCGGCAGCAAGGACTTTGCGCGCATCAAGGCGATGGCGCTGAACCACCCCCAGGCCCTGCACCGCCTGCTGGAGGTCACCACTGAAGCGGTGATCGCCTACCTCGGCGCGCAGCGTGCGGCTGGTGCGCAGGCGCTGCAGGTGTTCGACACCTGGGGTGGCGTGCTGTCGCCGTCGATGTACCGCGAGTTCTCGCTGCGTTACCTGCAGCGCATTGCCGAGGGCCTGGAGCGTGGCGAAGGCAGCGAGCGCACGCCGCTGATCCTGTTCGGCAAGGGCACCGGCCTGCATCTGGAAACGCTGTCGCAGACCGGCGCCGATGCGCTGGGCCTGGACTGGACGCTGGACCTGGACGAGGCCATGCGCCGCACCGGTGGCCGCGTTGCCCTGCAGGGCAACCTCGACCCGACCACGCTGTACGCCTCGCCGGATGCGATCGCCGCCGCTGCCGCACGCGTGCTCGACACCTATGCCGCGGGCAACGGTGGTTCGCGCGAGGGCCATGTGTTCAATCTTGGCCACGGCATGTCGCCGGACATGGACCCGGCGCACGTGCAGGTGCTGGTGGACGCGGTACACGCGCACAGCCAGCGCTGAGCATTCGGCATACGGTTGCGGCGCGATGTTGATCGCGCCGTGACCCGCAGTGCGCGATCATGGTCTCCCCCACGCTGCACCGGCCGCGCCCCATGTCCACCTCGCCATCGACCTACAACCGCCAGCGCCCCCTGCTGTGGTTGGTTTCGTTGGCGATCTTCATGCAGATGCTGGACTCGACCATCGTCAACACGGCGTTGCCGGCGATGGCCGCCAGCCTGGGCGAAAGCCCGCTGCAGATGCAGTCGGTGGTGTTCAGCTATGCGCTGGCGGTGGCTACCTTCATTCCCGCCTCCGGCTGGATCGCTGACCGCTACGGCACCCGCCGCACCTTCCTGGTGGCGATCATCCTGTTCACCCTCGGCTCGCTGGCCTGCGCGCTGGCCCAGCACCTGCACCAGCTGGTCGGTGCGCGCGTGCTGCAGGGCATCGGTGGCGCGATGCTGCTGCCGGTCGGTCGCCTGGCGGTGATGCGTTCGGTGCCGCGCGAGGATTTCCTGCGCGCGATGAGCTTCATCGCCATCCCCGCCCTGGTCGGCCCGTTGATCGGTCCGACGCTGGGCGGCTGGCTGGTCGAGATCGCCTCGTGGCACTGGGTTTTCCTGATCAACCTGCCGATCGGCGTGATCGGTTTCATCGCTGCGATGAAGATCATGCCGGACCACTACGCCAGCCATCGCACCCGCTTCGACCTGCGCGGCTACATCATGCTGGCCTTCGCGATGGTGGTGCTGTCACTGGCGCTGGACGGCATCTCTGGACTCGGCACGCCACATGCGCTGGTGATGCTGATGACCGTGGCCGGCCTGGCTGCGCTGGTGGGCTACTGGCTGCACGCCGCCAACTCCACCGCCCCCTTGTTCTCGCTGGCCCTGTTCCGCGTGCCCAGCTATCGCATCGGTATCCTCGGTAACCTGTTCTCGCGCATCGGCAGCAGCGCCATGCCGATGCTGATCCCGCTGCTGCTGCAGGTCGGCCTGGGCCTGGGCCCGATGAACGCCGGCCTGATGATGGTGCCGGTGGCAGCGGCCGGCATGGTGTCGAAGAAGCTGGCGGTAAAGCTGGTTGAGCGCTACGGCTACCGCCGCGTGCTGATGGTCAACACCGTGCTGGTCGGCCTGGCGATGGCCAGCTTCATCCTGATGACACCGGGCCAGCACCTGGCCTGGCGCCTGCTGCAGCTGGCGTTCTTCGGTGCGGTCAATTCACTGCAGTTCACCGTGATGAACACCGTGACCCTGCGCGACCTGGACCGCGAATTCGCCAGTTCCGGCAACAGCCTGCTGTCGATGGTGATGATGCTCGCCGCTGGTTTCGGTGCCGCCGCTGCGGGCAGCCTGCTGGCCGCGTTCGGCAACCACCTGGACAGCAACAGCGCGACCGCGGCGCTGCATGCGACGTTCCTGTGCGTGGGCGCGATCACGCTGACTTCGACGATGATCTTCTGGCAGCTGCCCGATACCAAGCCGGAGCCACGGCAGGTCGAGCACGTAGCGGAATAAGGGGGTTCGGCAGGGCCTGCGGCCCTGCACCCGCTACACGCAACGGCAACAGCTGAAGCAACAGCCAAAGCAGAATTCCGTGGGATGGCGGGGTACCGTGGGTTTGCGGGGCCGCCGTGAACCCGTCCATGGGGGCTTGGTCGCCGCATCCATGCGGCTCACACCCCGCAAACCCACGGCACCCCGCCTTCGACAGTTTCCCGGTGGCCTGTAGAGCCACGCCATGCATGGATGAATCTCCATCGAGATCGAATATTTCGAATTGAAATCGAAACGCATCCACGCATGGCGTGGATCTACTGCAGATCGCAGGATTCTGTCGAAGGCGGGGTGGGTCCGGTTGCGGGAGTGTCCGCGGCATGGATGCCGCGGCCAAGCCCCCATGGATGGGTTTACGGCGTCTCCCACAACCGGATCCACCCCGCCATCCCACAGGAAGCCAGCTTTTGCTTCGGCTGTTGCTTCAGCTGTTGCCGTTGCGTGTAGCGGGTGCAGGGCCGCAGGCCCTGCCGAACCCCTACCTGCCCATCACCCGGGCGATCGCTTCCACCAGCAGCTCACCGGTCACCGGCTTGCGCAGGAAACCGCCGATGCCGGCCGCTTCCACCTGCTGCTGCAGGTCCGGATCGGTCCGCGCGGTCACGGCAAGCAGCGGCAGCATATAGCCCTGGTTGCGCAGGTGCTGGGCCAGCTCGAAGCCACTCAGGCCCGGCAGGTCAAGATCCAGCAGGCCGACGTCGAAATCACCGGCGCTGATCTCGCGCAGCGCCGCCAGCGCATGCCCTGCATGCACGACCTCGTGCCCGCGCGCACTCAGCAACCCGCGCACCACGTCGGCCACGGTCGCATCGTCCTCCACCAGCAGTACCCGCAATGGCGGCATGTTGGCCGCGTCCTCGCGGTGCGTTTCGCCATCTGCTTCGGCATTGGCATCGACCACCATCGGCAACGGCAACGTCACGCCGAAGCAGGTGCCGCGACCGAGTTGGCTCTCCACCTGGATCCGCCCCTGCATCGCGTGCGCCAGTTCGCGGCAGATCGCCAGGCCCAGGCCACTGCCACCGTACTGCGCCGCGGTACGTGCACCATCGGCCTGCTCGAAGCGGCGGAACAGGCGTTGCTGTTGTTCCTGGCTGATGCCGGGGCCGGTGTCGCGCACTTCGAAATGCAGCGATCGCAGCTCGGCGTCGCCGCGCGCGTGCAGGGTGATGGTGCCGCGGCTGGTGAACTTGACCGCATTCGAGAGCAGATTCAGCAGAATCTGCCGGACCCGCATTGCATCGCCGGTGGCCTGCAGGCCGGGGGGCAGCTGGTTGTCGAGGGTGAAACGCAGGCCCTTCTGCGCCGCCAACGGCCCCATCAGCGCGGTCAGGTCCTGCAGCAGGCTGCTCAGTGCGAACGGCTTGTGCTGCAATTCCAGACGACCCGATTCGATCCGCGCAAGGTCCAGCGCATCGTTGACCAGGTGCAGCAGGTGCTCGCCGGCATGGCGGATCGATTGCGTATAGCCGCGCTGCTGCGGATCCAGAGGCGAGGACAGCAGCAGCTCGCTCATGCCCAGCACACCGGTCATCGGCGTGCGGATCTCATGGCCAAGGTTGGCCAGGAAGCGGGTCTTGGCCGCCGACGCCTGTTCGGCCAGCTCCTGCTTGTGCAGCGCCAGCTGATAGGCGTGGCGACGCTGCAGGCGACGACGGTACAGCCAGGCGAACCAGCTGGTCAGCAGCAGCGCGAACGAGGCCAGCACCAGCAGGCCGGACAAGCTGCGCCACCACGGTGGCTGCACGCGGAACTCCAGGCTCTGCACCCGTGACCAGACATGGTCGGCCGACCGCGCCTGCACTTCCAGCCGATAGCTGCCCGGCGCCAGCCGCGAGAACAGGCGCTCACCGGCTGGTCCCACTTCCACCCAGTCCGGGTCGTAGCCAGCCAACCGGTAACGATAGGTATTGGACGCCGAATCGGCGAACGACAGCAGGCGCGCGACGATGCGCAGATCGCGGTCGCCATCGGCGATCTGCAACGGCGTGTCGTGGGTGAGGTCCAGCACCTGCTCGTTGCGGCGCACCTCCACCCGCTCGATCACCAGCGGCGCACGCCGCATCGAGGGCCGCACCTGCTCCGGGTCGAACACCACCACACCGGCCGGCGTACCCGCCACCAGATGGCCGTCTCCCGACATCACCAGCGTGTGCTCACGGAATTCCTGGCTCGGCAGGCCATCGTGCACGCCATACAGGCGCACGCTCTGGCCATCGGCACCGATGCGCACCAGGCCACGCGCACTGGTTGCCCACGCTACCCCCTGGGCATCGACCACCAGTCCCGAGGCGGAGATCGCCGGGTAGCCCTGCTCGGCACCGATCACGGCCTGCCGCTCCAGCCGGCCCTGGCTCCAGCGGTAGCGCGACAGGCGACCATCCTCGGACAGCCAGACCTGGCCATCGCTTCCCACGTGCAGTGCATGGATCGCGGTCGCCGGTGCACCCGGCACCGGCTGGAAACGCTCGCTTTCCGGCAGCCACTGCAGCAGGCCACGGCTGCTGGCCAACCAGATATGGTCCTGCGGCCCGCATTCCACGTCGAGATTGAGCTGGCCCTGCTGCAATCCGCGCTGGCCATTGTCCAGCTGGCGCCGCAGGCGCCCATCCAGATCGCGCTGCTGAAGACCCGCCGACAGCATCAGCCAGAGGCTGTCACCATCACAGGTCATCATCGATTCGATGACCCCTTCCATGGTCGCGTCGGCGCCGGCATCCCGGCCCCAGCGGCGCAGATCACGCCGCTTCGGGTCATAGCGCAGCAGCGCGTCGTTGGAACCGATCCAGACCTGGCCGCGGCGATCCTCGCGCACCGAGGTCAGCCAGTGCATGCCGTTGACCCAGGTGCGGTGCTGTTCGATGCTGCCGGTCTTCGGATCGAAGCGGTCCAGCGCGCCGTGGCTGCCGACCGTCCAGATGCCGCCGTTGCTGGACGGGCTGGTACCCAGCACGAAAGCGTTGCGCAGCGAGCGGGGGTCGTCCTCCAGCCGCGACAGCACCGAGAACTGCCACCAACGCGGCAGCAGGTGCCAGAGGCCGGCGTTGGTGCTGGCCAACCAGATACCCCCCTCGCGATCCTCGTAGGCGCCGGTCCAGTTCGGGCGCACCGGACCACGCGCCACGGCGCTGTACAGAGGCACGGCCTGGTACTGGCCATCGACCGCCCGGCCAAGGCCGGTGCGGGTGTCCAGCCAGTGCCCGCCCTGCTCGTCGCGCAGCATCATGCCCAACACCTGTTCGCCTTCGGGCAGCTTCCAGGACGGCGCCTCAAAACGACCGTCGGGGCGACGCACGACGGCACCGGCCATCGTGCTGATCCAGAGGCTGCCATCGGGCTCGGCCGTCAGGCCATTGATCAGCTGGCTGGGAACGATGCCGGCACCGACCCGTTCAAAGTCCGTGCCGGTCCAGCGCGCGACGCCATGCTTGGTGCCGATCCACAGGCTGCCATCGGCCAGGGTTGCCAGGTACGGCACCGATGCGGCCGGCAGGCTACGTGGGTTGTTCGCTTCGGGCAGGAAGCGCTGCAGCCGGTCCTGGTTGTCCAGGCGGTACAGACCACCTTCGTGGGTGCCGAACCAGACCGAACCATCCGGCGTGGTGGCCAGGCTCCAGACCGTGTTGGTGCCCATCAACGGCTGGCTGCTGCGGTCGTAGAAATGCAGCTGGCGGCGATCGGCCGACATCCGTACAAGACCGGCGTTCTCGGTGCCGATCCAGAGCTGGTTGCGGGCATCGACCAGCACCGTCCAGATGCGGTTGTCGCGCAGGCCGTCTTCCGAACGCCAGATCCGGTAGTTGCGCCCGTCGTAGCGGGCCAGGCCGTCGTTGGTGGCGATCCAGAGGTAACCGTAACGATCCTCGGCCATGCGGTTCACGGTATTGGACGGCAAGCCGTCGAACACCGTCACCTGGCGCGGGCTCGGTGGCACCGGCTGCGCCGCAGCGGGCGACAGGCAGCACAGGAGGACCAGCAGCAGCATCGCCGCCCGCAGATACACCACCGATTGCCTCCTCACGCTGCTTCTGATGATTCCCGCACTACGGGCGTCGGCATGGTAAACCGAAAGTCGCGCCGTTCACGCCCGGCGCTGGCGCATTCAAAGGGCGGTCTGTCGTTTTGCGCGCGCCTGGGCAATGGCAGTCACCAGCATGTCACCGGTCACCGGCTTGCGCAGGAAGCCATCGAACCCGGCCGCCAGGACCTGGGTCTCAGCGTAGGCATCGGAACGTGCGGTGACCGCCACCAGGGGTAGTTCATAGCCCATGGTGCGCAGCTGGCGGGCGATGGCGGTGCCGTCCAGCGCCGGCAGATCAAGATCGAGCAGGCCCACGTCAAAGCCATCGGTGGCGATCTCCGAAAGCGCGCCCAGGCCATGCAGCACGTGCACCACGTCGTGCCCACGGCCACGCAGCAGGCCGGCGATGACCTCCGCCACGGTCGCGTCGTCCTCCACCAGCAGGATGCGCAGTGGCGGCAGCATCGGCAGCACCGGCGATTCGCCCGGCGCATTGGCGGCCTGCCGGATCCAGGGCAGCGGCAGCCACACCCGGAAACGCGCGCCCTTGCCCAGCTGGCTGTCTACTTCGATGCGTCCGTTCATGGCCACAGCCAGCTCCTGGCAGATCGCCAGGCCCAGCCCGCTGCCGCCATAGCGCGACGCAGTGCGCGGGCCGTCCGCCTGTTCAAAGCGATGGAACAGGCGGTCCTGCTGCTCGGCGTTGATGCCCGGGCCGGTGTCATGCACTTCGAAGCAGAGGCCGCCGCCGTTCTCCTCCAGTCGCACGGCCAGGCCGACGTGCCCACGCTCGGTGAACTTGATTGCATTGCCCAGAAGATTCAGCAGGATCTGCCGCACGCGCATCTCGTCGCCGCTGACGCTGACCGGCCCCGGCGGATCGCTTCCACGCTGGAACTCCAGGTTGCGCTGCTTCGCCATCGGCTGCATCAACGCCTGCACCTGGTCAAGCAGGCCGGCCAGATCGAACGGGCGCAGGTCCAGCTCCAGTCGGCCGGCCTCGATGCGGGCCAGATCCAGCGCGTCATTGACCAGCCGCAGCAGGTGGCTGCCAGCCTGCTGGATCGAGCCTGCATAGCTGCGCTGCACCGCATCCAGCGGGGTGGCCAGCAGCAGTTCGCTCATGCCGAGCACACCGGTCATCGGCGTGCGCACCTCATGGCCCAGCGTGGCCAGGAACCGGCTCTTGGCCTGTGAGGCCTGCTCTGCCAGCTGCTGCTTGTGCACGGTCAACTGCCATTGCTGGCGGCGGCGCAGGCGCGCACGGATCGACCACACCAGGATAAGCAGCAGCAGCGAGCCGATCAGCAGGTAGCCGAAGATCGCCATGCCGCTGCGCCACCAGGGTGGCAGCACCTTCACCTGCAACTGCTGCGAAGGCGTCCACGCGCCACTGGCCGTGGCCGCCTGGACTTCAATGACGTAGCTGCCGGTCGGCAGCCGCGACAGCGTGCGCTGGCCGTCACCGCCCTGCTCCACCCAGTTCTGGTCGTAGCCCTGCACCCGGAAGCGGTAACGATTGCCCTCCGGATTGGCATAGGAAAGCAGTCGCGCATCGATCTGCAGATCACGATCGTCCGGCCCCAGCAACAGCGTGCCGGTGGTCGGCAGCGGTTGCCAGCCACGGGCATCATCGCGCCGCACGCGGACCTCGGCGATCACCAGCGACGACGGCGGCAACACGGCATCGGCAGCATTCACATCGAACACCACCAGGCCGGTCTGGGCCACCGCGAGCACACGACCATCGGCATTCACCGCCGGCGGCCGGCTGGTGAACTCGGCGTCGGGCAGGCCATCGCGTTCGTTGAACTGCTGCAGGCGGCGCGCCTTCGGGTCCCACCGCAGCAGGCCACGTGGCGTGGTCGCCCACAGGCGGCCATCTTCGGCCAACGCCAGTCCTCCCATGCTCACCGACGGCACGCCAGCACTGCCATCGATGCGCTGGATCAGGCGCAGGCTCATGCCATCCCACTGGTAGCGCTCGAGCGCGCCCTGGCGGGCCAGCCACAGCTGCTGCGGATCCACCCACACCAGATCGTAGATCAGCCCACGCGAAACGCCCGGCACCGCTTCGAAACGCCCGGCCTGTTCACGCCAGATCCCCATGTCGCCCATCACCCAGGCCTTGCCCTGGGCATCAAAGCGGATCTGCTCAACCGGTGAATCGGCCGTCTTGCGGAGATCCTCCAGCGGGAAACTACGCAGCACGCGGCCATCGGCGCTGCGCTGCTGCAGGCCCAGGTTCATTACCGACAGCCAGACCGTGCCATCGGGGGCCTGCCGCATCAGATCGATGCGCTGGCGCAGGTCGGCCCCTCCATCGATATGCCAATCGTGCAGCGCGCGGGTGGCCGGGTCGTACACGCTGATGCGGCCGGCACGCCCCAGCCACAGGCGCCCGTCCGGCCGCGGCAGCACCGACCACACCGCCCCGCTGCCGATCTCGCGATCGCTGGCCAACAACTTCAGCACTCCCTGCGCGTCCAGCTGGTACACGCCATGCGCTGAGCCGACGTAGTAATTCCGGCCATCACTGGCTGCACTCAACAGGTACTGGCTGTCCAGCGGCTTGCCGTCAAGCTGGTTCCAGATCGAAAACCGGCGCCAGTCCGGCGGCAGGTAGGCCAGGCCCTGGGTCAGCAGCGCCACCCACAATCCGCCCTCATGGTCCTGCATCAGATCAAGCACACCACTCTGGGCAGTGAGGAAACCACTGCCACGGTCGCCGTCCAGCCGCCGCAGCATGCTGGCATCTCCGCGCAACAGGCCATCGGAGGTGCCCGCCCAGTAACCGCCTTGGCGATCGGCCAGCACCAGTGCCGAACGCAGGCGTGCACTGTCGGTCCAGCGCGGACGGCTGACCCGGTCCTGCGCGTCGATACGGTAGAGGCCGTCGTTCTGGCTGCCGGCCCAGATCGAGCCATCGGGGTCGCGGCTCAGGCGCAACACACTCAGCGCCCCCAGTTCGCGCGGCGCGACAGCCTCGAATCCAGTCCCGTTCCAGCGCGCAATGCCCGCCTCGGTGCCGATCCACAGGCGCCCCTGCGCATCGACCAGGCTGCTGTAGATGGTATTGCTGGGCAACCCGCCAGGACGGGCCGGATCATGCTCGAAGAAGCGCAGGCTGCCGTCTTCACCGAAACGGCAGACGCCATGCCCACTGGTGCCGATCCACAGTGCATCCTCGGCGTAGGCCAACGTCCAGAACTGGCTCATGCAGGGGCCGTTGACCGCATCGAAGGTCTTGAAGTGCTCGCGGTCAGCATCCAGCCGGGCCACGCCCTTGCCATTGATGCCGACCCAGACGCGGTCCAGGGGATCGACCAGCAGGGTCTCGATCTCGTTGCCCGGCAGCGATCCCGGCTGCTCCGGATCATGTTCCCAGACCCGCAGGCTGCCGCCGTCATAGCGCACCAGGCCACCATCGGTGGCAGCCCAGATATGGCCCTGGCGGTCTTCGGCCAACGCCAGCACCATGCGCGAGGGCATGCCTTCGGCGGCACCGAAACGGCGCAGGCGCGGTGTTTCCGCCATGTCCAGGGCCGTGGCCGCCGTGGCGAACGCCATCAGCAGCAGCCCCATTCCCGCGATGCCTCGGCACCACCGGCGCCAACCGCTCGTCATCCTGAACCCCCTGTCCTGTCCCGATTGTCACACAGGGCCGGCTTCATGGCTGCAACAGCCTGTTTCCACCGGTGGACCCACCACGAACTGTTGCAGCCATGCACGCAACGTTGGCAGGGGGCTGTGCGTATGATCGCAACGTCCCCCTTTCCGGAGCCCGCCATCGATGCGTCCCTGCCTGGCCCTGCTGCCGATGCTGCTCGCCACCGCCCCCGCCTGGGCGGATGCAGATACCTATCGCCTCGATCCGGTGCATACGCGTGTGCTGTTCACCATTGACCACGCGGGTTACTCGCAGGCGATGGGCACGGTCTCCGGCAGTGAGGGCCGCCTTCAGTTCGATCCCGACAACTGGCGCGAGGCCACACTGGATGTCGAGGTCCCCGTGTCGCGACTGGACCTGGGTGATGCCAAGTGGAACCAGGCCACGCTGGCCCGCAGCCTTCTGGATGGCGAGCGTTTCCCGAAGGCACATTTCGTCTCCAGCCGGATCGAACCGATCGATGCCAGGCGGGCCCACGTGATCGGCACCCTGACCCTGCGCGGGGTCAGCCAGGAGATCACGCTGGACGTGACCCTCAACGCCATCAAGCGCTATCCCCTGCCCCCGTTCCGACGCACCGCCGGTTTTTCCGCCAGCACCACGCTGAGCCGGCGCGCGTTCGGCATCACCGCCTGGCCGGGCGTCATCGGTGATGCAGTACAGCTGAGAATCGAGGCTGAAGCCACCCTCGACCGCAGCGACGCCCCGGGAACTCCCGCTCCCGTTCCACACTCCGACCCCAAGACGGCCCCCTAGAGGACCCTTCATGACCGCCAAGAACACCCCCGCCGCCTGGGGGAGTGTCAGCCAGATCCTGCATTGGTTGATCGCATTGCTGATCCTCGCCCTGGGCGTGGTCGGCCTGACCATGGGCGAACTGCCCAAGACCCCCAAGTATTTCTGGGTCTATACCGCGCACAAGTCGATCGGCATCACCGTGCTGGCGCTGGTGCTGTTCCGCCTCGGCTGGCGCCTGTATGCCGGTGCCCCCAAGCCGGTGCCGGGCGTGCCCAGCTGGCAGGAACGCATCGCCAGTGCCACCCATGTGCTGCTGTATGTGCTGATGTTTGCCATCCCGCTGTCGGGCTGGCTGTACGACTCGGCCAGCGGCCTGCGCCCGTTCCGCTGGTTCGGCCTGGTTGACGTGCCCAAACTGAGCGGCCCAGACCCGCAGGTCGTTGCGGTGTCCCATGCCATCCACGAATACGGCTTCTGGCTGTTGATCGCGGTGGTGCTGGCCCATGCCGGCGCTGCCTTCTACCACCACCTGTTCCAGCGCGATGCAACCTTGTCCCGCATGTTGCCGCGTGGCTGGCTCACCTCCCCTCAGAAGGACTGACCGATGAACCTGAAACTGACCACTCCGGCCGCCGTGGCCGCCGCCCTGGCAGGCATGCTGGCCACCGCTCCGGCACTCGCTGCCGACTACGCGCAGGCCCCCGGCGCCGGCTCGATCCTGGTGTTCGCGACCAAGTACGACGGCGAAGTGTTCACCGGCAGCTTCCCGGGCTTTGCCACCAAGCTCAGCTTCGACCCGGCCAACCCGGCCGCCGGTTCGCTGGACGTGGTGATCCCGCTGGCCGGCGCCAAGAGCGGCAACAGCGACCGCGATTCGACCCTGCAGACCGCCGACTTCTTCAACGTCGGCAAGTTCGCCACCGCGCGTTACACCGCCAAGGGCTTCCGTGCCGTCGGCAATGACCAGTTCGCCGCCGATGGCACCCTGGAACTGCGCGGGGTCAGCAAGCCGGTCACGCTGACCTTCACCTGGAAGCCGGGCACCCAGCCGGTGCTGACCGGCAAGGCCACCGTCAAGCGCCTGGACTTCGGCGTCGGCAGCGGTGACTGGGCCGACACCAAGACCATCCCGGACGAAACCGCGATCAGCACGATCGTGAAGTTCGACGCGAAATGAGCAATGGGCCGGGGCACGGCTCCGGCCGCATCCTGTAGAGCCGAGCCATGCTCGGCTGCCGTCCAGGTCGCGCTGCGCGCGTCAGCCGAGCATGGCTCGGCTCTACAGTGAGCTTTCAGCCAGCCAGGCCTGAACCGTGGCCGCGTCGAACGGCCAGTCCAGCTCACGGTCACCGCGCTCGTCGCGCAGCACCGGCACCCGCGCGCCATAGCGCGATTCCAGCGCCGGCTGGTCATCCAGGAACACCGATTCGAACTCCGGCGCCCTGGCCTTGGCCAGCTCGGCCAGGGCCATGTCGCACAGGTGGCAGTCGTCACGCTGGAACAGGGTCAACACCGGTTTTGCTCCCTCTGCCGAAATGCTGCGCCGCAGCCATGGAAGTGCGGCATGAACCGCTAGAATAGCGGTCTCTTCCGGTACCCGCAGTACGGCAACCATGGCTGTCAGCACGTTCGACGTTTTCAAGATCGGCATTGGCCCGAGCTCCTCGCACACCGTCGGGCCGATGAAGGCCGCCGAGCGATTCATCCATCGCTGGCTGCTCGATCCGGGCCGCCTGCACGAGGTCGCGCGCATCCGTGCCGATGTCTACGGCTCGCTGGCGCTGACCGGCCGCGGCCATGGCACCGACAAGGCGATCCTGCTCGGCCTGGAAGGTCAGCGGCCCAACCTGATCGACCCGGACATCATCCCGGCCACGCTGGAGCGCATCCGCAGCAGCAAGCGCATCCAGCTGATGGGCCAGCACGAGATCGCCTTCGACGAAAAGCGCGACCTGGGCATGAACAAGCGCCAGAAGCTGCCGTACCACACCAACGGCATGCGCTTCACCGCGTACAACGCCGAGGACGAAGTGATCGCCACCCGCGATTACTACTCCGTCGGTGGTGGCTTCGTGGTCAACCAGGACGACGCGGCCGATGACCGCATCGTGCCCGACGAAACCCCGCTGCCCTACCCGTTCAAGAGCGGCGACGAGCTGCTGGCGCAGACCGCGCGCAGCGGCCTGAGCATTGCCCAGCTGATGTTCGAGAACGAGAAGTGCTGGCGCAGCGAAGACGAGATCCGCGCGCAGCTGCGCGAGATCTGGAGTGCGATGCAGTCGTGCGTGGCGCGCGGCATCCGCGAGGAAGGCGTGCTGCCGGGTGGCCTGAAGGTGGGCCGTCGTGCACCGGCGCTGTACCGCGAGCTGTCGTCGAAGCCGGAAGCGGCAATGCGCGACCCGCTGACCACGCTGGACTGGGTCAACCTGTACGCGCTGGCGGTGAACGAAGAGAACGCCGCCGGTGGCCGTGTGGTGACCGCGCCGACCAACGGTGCGGCCGGCGTGCTGCCGGCGGTGCTGCATTACTTCGACCGCTTCTGCCCCGGCGCCAACGAGCAGCGCGTATTCGATTTCCTGTTGACCTCGGCAGCGATCGGCATCCTCTACAAGGAAAACGCCTCGATTTCCGGCGCCGAAGTGGGTTGCCAGGGCGAAGTTGGCGTGGCCTGCTCGATGGCGGCCGGTGGCCTGGTCGCGGCGCTGGGTGGCAACCCGAGCCAGATCGAGAATGCCGCGGAAATCGGCATGGAGCACAACCTCGGCCTGACCTGCGACCCGATCGGCGGCCTGGTGCAGATTCCGTGCATCGAGCGCAACGCGATGGGTGCGGTGAAGGCAATCAATGCCTCGCGCATGGCGATGCGCGGCGACGGCAAGCACAAGGTGTCGCTGGACAAGGTCATCAAGACAATGCGCGATACCGGCCGTGACATGCAGGACAAGTACAAGGAAACCAGCCGCGGTGGGCTGGCGGTGAACGTCATCGAGTGCTGAGTTGTAGCGCCGAGCCCCTGCTCGGCTGATGGGCTAGCCGAGCAGGGGCTCGGCTCTATCCCGGACGACACCGTCACCGCGTTCCGGTTAGGCTCGGGGCTCTCTTGCCCCGGACTGCCCCATGCGCGTGATCGCTGCCGCCCTGCTTGCCTGCCTGCCGCTGTCCGCCCTGGCTGCGCCGACCTATGGGCCACGCCTGGAAGGCTTCGACTACGGCTATCCGGTGAAGACCTTCGCACTGGAATCGCAGCGGCAGCCGCTGGAAATGGCCTACCTGGACATCGCGCCGAAGAAGGCGCCCATCGGTGTGGTGGTGCTGCTGCACGGCAAGAACTTCTGCGCGGCCACCTGGAAGGAATCGATCAAGCCACTGGTTGCCGCCGGCTACCGGGTGATCGCCCCGGACCAGGTCGGCTTCTGCAAATCCAGCAAGCCCGAACGTTACCAGTATTCGTTCTCGCAGCTGGCCGCCAACACCCATGCCCTGCTGCAACAGCTGCAACTGGGCGATGTGCCAGTGCACATGGTCGGTCATTCGATGGGGGGCATGCTGGCGGTGCGCTACGCACTGATGTTCCCGCAGGACCTGCGCAGCCTGTCGCTGGTCAACCCGATCGGACTGGAAGACTGGAAGGCGTTGGGCGTGCCGTGGCGCAGCGTGGACGCGTGGTACGCCGGCGAAATGAACATCAGCTATGACAGCATCCGCCGCTATCAGCTGGAGGTGTACTACGACGGCAAATGGAAGCCGGCCTACGAACCGTGGGCGCGGATGCAGTCGGGCATGTACGAAGGCCCGGGCAAGCAGGCCGTTGCATGGAGCCAGGCATTGGCCTCGGACATGGTGTTCAACCAGCCGGTGGTTTACGAACTGAAAAACCTGCAGGTGCCGACCACGTTGTTCATCGGCCAGAAGGACCGCACCGCGATCGGCCGTGACCTGGCACCGCCTGCAGTAAAGGCGACGCTGGGCAATTACCCGGTGCTCGGCAAGGCCGCGGCCTCAGCGATTTCCGGCTCGAACCTGGTCGAGTTCGCCGAACTGGGGCATTCGCCGCAGGTGCAGGACCCGAAGCAGTTCAACAGCGCATTGTTGAAGGCGTTGAAGTCTCGCTGACCGGCAGGCGTGCCCCTGTAGAGCCGAGCCCACGCTCGGCTCATCCGGCAGGATGGGGATTCTGTCAGGAGCAGCCGAGCGTGGGCTCGGCTCTACAGAAGCGGTGCGATCAACCCACGATCCGCAACACATCATCCAGCAGCGCGGCAGCGGTGACTTCCGCGCCAGCGCCCGGGCCCTGGATCAACAACGGCTGGCGCTGATAACGGTCACTGTGGATGGCTACGCGGTTGTCGGTGCCCGCGCCCTGCGCCAACGGGTGATCGGCCGGCAACTCGCGCAGGCCCACCTGCGCACCCGCGCCATCGACACGGCCAACGAAACGCAGCACGTGGCCGTTGTCGCGCGCCTGCCGCCAACGCGCCTGCAACGGCGCATCCAGCTGCTCCAGTGCCCCCAGTGCACCCTCCAGCGGCAACGCTGCCAGCGTTTCAGGCACCAGTGAATCCACCTGCACCTGCGAAGCATCCAGCGCCAGCCCGCTGCTGCGGGCCAGGATCAGCAGCTTGCGCCGCACGTCTTCGCCGGACAGGTCCAGGCGCGGATCGGGCTCGGTGTAGCCGGCCGCCAACGCTTCGCGCACCGCCGCCGAGAACGGCGACTGGCCGTCGTAACGATGGAACAGCCACGCCAGCGAACCGGACAGCACACCCTCGATGGCATGGATGTGATCGCCACCGGCCACCAGCGCGCGCAGGCTGCTCAACAGCGGCAGGCCGGCACCGACGGTGGCGCTGTCGCCATAGCGCGCACCACTGTCTGCGCAGCTTTCGGCAATCGCCTGCGCGCGTGCGAGCTGCGCACCACGGCCCAGCTTGTTGGCGGTCACCACGTGCACGCCGCGCGCCAGCCACTGCACGTGGCGCGCGGCCACGTCTTCGCTGGCGGTGGCATCGACCACCACGTCGCCACGTTCCAGTCCTTCGGCGCTGGCCCACGGCGGCGAACTCTGGCCATCGCGCGGTGCACGCCGTGCCAGCTCCAGCGGCAACACCAGGTCACGATCGATCTCCAGCGCAGTGCGTGAATTGGCCAGCCACTGCACGCTGGGCAGTTCCAGCCCACGCGCCCGCAATACCTGATAACGCTGCACGAAGGCCGAGCCGACCGTGCCAGTGCCGAGCAGCGCCAGGCGTCCCACGCCCAGCGCAGGAATGTCAGCAGCGAGCGCGCTCATGCATCCACCACCTGTTTGCGGCGCGCGGCTGCATCGATCACGGCTTCGGCGCGCTGCAGCGCGGCACCGAGATCGGCCAGCAGGTCACGCTCGGCCTCGATGCCGACCGACAGGCGCAACAGCCCTTCGCTGATGCCCGCGGCGGCACGTGCTTCGGCGGTCATCGCCGCATGGGTCATGGTGGCCGGATGCGCGATCAGGCTTTCGACGCCGCCCAGCGATTCGGCCAGGGTGAAACAGCGCAGGCCATCGACGAAGGCACGCACTGCGGCATGCGGATCATCGCCTTCGCAGTCGGCCAGTTCGAACGACAACATTGCGCCAAAGCCACTTTGCTGGCGTGCGGCGATGGCATGCCCGGGGTGATCGGCCAGGCCCGGGTAGTAGACCGTACCGACCGCCGGATGCTGGTCCAGCAATGCAACGATCGACGTGGTGTTCTCCTGATGCACGCGCAGGCGCGCATCCAGCGTGCGCAGGCCGCGCAGGGTCAGGAAGGCATCGAACGGCGAACCGGTCAGGCCCAGCGCGTTGCCCCACCACACCAGCTGCTCGTGCAGTGCCGGATCGCGCGCGACTACCGCACCACCGACCACGTCGCTGTGGCCATTGATGTACTTGGTGGTGGAATGCAGCACCAGATCGGCGCCGAAGGCCAGCGGTTGCTGCAGCGCCGGCGACAGGAAGGTGTTGTCGACCACCACCAGCGCACCGGCCTTGTGCGCGGCTTCGATGACGAAGCGCAGGTCGGTGATGCGCAGCAGCGGGTTGGACGGGGTTTCCACCAGCACCAGCTTCGGCTGGGTGGCCAGCGCCTGCGCCAGCGCGCGCGGATCGGTGAGGTCGGCGGTGACCAGTTCGAAGTGGCCCTTCTTTGCCAGCGCGTTGAACAGGCGCCAGCTGCCGCCGTACGCATCATGCGGCACCACCAGGGTATCGCCGGGCTGCAGCAGTGCGTTCAGCACCAGATTGATCGCGCCCATGCCGGTGGCGGTGACCACACCACCAACGCCGCCTTCCAGTTCGGCCAACGCCTCACCCAGCAGGTCGCGGGTGGGGTTGCCACTGCGCGTGTAGTCGTACTGGCGCTTGTTGCCGAAGCCTTCAAAGCTGAAGTTCGACGACAGCACGATCGGCGGGGTGACAGCGCCATGGGCGGTATCGCGATCGATGCCGGCACGGACGGCGGCGGTGGTGCGACTACAGGACGGCTCGTTGGCGTGCAGGCTCATGCGGACTCTCCAGAAGTGCGGAAGGCGGTGGCGAGGATCGCGTCGATGCGATCGGTTTCTTTGAGGAAGGCGTCGTGGCCATAGGGCGAGCGCAGCACGCGCAGGCTGCCGCGCGGGCCCAGCCCTTCGACCAGGCCGACCAGGTCGGCCAGCGGCACCAGGCGGTCACCCTCCACCGCGACCACCACGGAAGGCGGCAGGATCGCGGCAGGGTCCACGCGGTGCAGGTCGATCGATTCGGACAGGCGCAGGTAGGCGGTCACCGGCGTGCGCGCGACGTACTGCGCGCCGGCAGCGTCGAGATAGTCTTCGGCAGCTACGCGCACGCGGCCATTGATGACTTCCGGCGCGGCGTCGAAGCGCTCGCCGAACTCTTCCGGGGTGCGGTAGCTGAGCATGGCGAACTGCCGGGCCAGCGCCAGGCCATGATCTTCGCCGCACTGCAGCTGGCCCAGCGCCACGGCGCGGCGCTGCAACGCGCGCCAGGCGGCGGCATACGGGTGCGGACGATGCGCACCGCTGGCCAGCACCAGCTGGCGCACGCGGGCACGATGACGGATCGCGAACTGCTGGCCGACCAGCGCGCCATACGAATAGCCGATGAAGGCCTTCAGCGTGCGGATACCGAGATGGTCCAGCAGCAGGGCCAGCGCATCGGCCTGGTCGGCGGTATCGATCGGCACGTCCAGCGCACCGTCGGCGCCGATGAAGTCGAACGCCAGCACGCGCAGTTGCTGCGGATCCAGCGTGCGACCACTGCCGACCAGCTCTTCGGCCCAGCCCTTCTCGCTGAACTGTGCGTTGGAGGCCACATGGCGATGCGCGGAGATGCCGCCGGCCAGTACCACCACCGGCGCGTTGGCCGGGCCGACCCACTCGTAGCGCAGGCGCACCGGGCTGGGGCCGGCATGACGCATCGACAGCACCGCGGCGAACTCACCGCGCTCGGCATGCACACGGTCTTCGACCGGCACGCTGACGGGGACAAAGGGTTCGGGGCGAACGGCGGTACTGGCGGCGAAGCTCATGGCGGGATCCGGTTGGGGAATCGGCCATCGAGCCTTCGCGGGGCCCGCGTTCGAGATGCACGTGTGGTGCATGGTTCGAACCATCTTTCGGTGGACGCCACGGTCCCCGCAGGATTTGGCACCTACGCGGACGCTTGCGCGCCTGCGGGCTGCCCCGGCTTCAAAGGGCCTGTCCCTCTGCCGGTCTCGATGGTGAGGCCACGATGCCAGCCCTTTCGGGCACTGTCAATCCCTTCATGCGGATAAAGCGATGAATATTTTCGTCCCGGGTATGCGAGGGGCGTAGCGGTTGTCCCGTTCAGGATCCGGTACAGTCCCGGCGGTCCCTGCCGCTGGAACCGCCGATGCCCCGCCTGCCCCTGACCTGCCTGCTGCTGCCCCTGCTGGCGAGTGCGACGGCCAGCGCGGGCGACTGGCGCCAGGGCTGGGGACTGGTGCCTCCTCCCGCTTCTGCCGCCCGCGCAGGCGATGCCGAGGCTGCCGCACCGATGGCCCAGCTGCGCCTGCAACCGGTCGGCACGCAATGGCAGGCCCGCATCGACAACACCCTGGCCGGACCGCTGCAGATCGAGTTGCGCGCTGCACCCGGACACCCGGTCGAAGGGCTGCCGGTCCAATCGCTGATCCAGGGCGACAGCAGCCTGGTGGTCGGCCACCTGCCTGCCCCGCTCGACGGCCGCACGCTGGACCTGCGCCTGCAGTCGGTACCGGGCAATCCGGCCGCACAGGCCGAGGATGTGGCCTATCGCCTGCCGTTCGATGCGGCCCGTCCACGCGTGGACCAGGCGCCGCAGGGCCGGTTCAGCCACGACGACGAGGAAAACCGCGATGCGGTCGACTTCGCTCTGCCTGAAGGCACGTTGGTGCTGGCCGCACGCGAGGGCACGGTGATGCAGATCCAGGATGGCTTCCGTGGCAACGGCCAGGACCGCGAACGCGATGGTGGCCGCGCCAACTTCATCCGCGTGCTGCACAGCGACGGCAGCATGGCCCTGTACGGCCACCTGCAGGCCGGCGGCATGCGCGTGCGTCGCGGCCAGGCGGTGGGGGCCGGGCAGCCGATCGGCCTGTCCGGCAACAGCGGCTACAGCAGCGCGCCGCACCTGCACTTCGTGGTGCAGGTCAACCGCGGCATGGGCCTGCGCTCGGTGCCGGCACGCATCTTCGCCGAGCAGGGCCAGCTGCAGTTCGCCCGCCACGGCGAGGCCGACGGCGGCATCGGGCGCTGACCGGCCCCGGCCGGTATAATCGGGCGCTTATCTCTTTGAAAAGCGCCCCGGGCGGGCGCCACTGCCATGTCCGAAGTCGCCAACGAAGCGTCGCGTCGCCGCACCTTCGCCATCATTTCCCACCCTGACGCCGGCAAGACCACGCTGACCGAAAAGCTGCTGCTGTTCGGAGGCGCGATCCAGATGGCCGGTTCGGTCAAGGGCCGCAAGGCTGCCCGCCACGCCACCTCCGACTGGATGGCGCTGGAAAAGGAGCGCGGCATCTCCGTCACCTCCTCGGTGATGCAGTTCCCGTATGAAGGCAAGATCGTCAACCTGCTCGACACCCCCGGCCACGCCGACTTCGGCGAGGACACCTACCGCGTGCTGACCGCGGTGGACTCGGCGCTGATGGTGATCGACGTGGCCAAGGGCGTGGAAGAGCGCACCATCAAGCTGATGGAAGTCTGCCGCCTGCGCGACACCCCGATCATGACCTTCATCAACAAGCTCGACCGCGAGGGCAAGGACCCGATCGAGCTGCTGGATGAAGTTGAAACCGTGCTGGGCATCCAGTGCGCGCCGGTGACCTGGCCGATCGGCATGGGCCAGCGCCTGAAGGGCGTGGTGCACCTGCTCACTGGCGAAGTGCACCTGTACGAACCAGGCCGCAACTTCACCCGCCAGGACTCGACCATCTTCCCGTCCATCGATGCCCCCGGCCTGGCCGAGAAGATCGGTGCACAGATGCTGGCCGACCTGCGCGACGAACTGGAACTGGTGCAGGGCGCCAGCCATCCGTTCGACCTGGAGGCCTACCGCGCTGGCAAGCAGACCCCGGTGTTCTTCGGCTCGGGCGTGAACAACTTCGGTGTGCAGCCGCTGCTGGACTTCTTCGTCGAGCATGCCCCCTCGCCGCAGGCGCGTTCCACCACCGGCCGCGAGATCGCCCCGGAAGAGAACAAGCTCACCGGCTTCGTGTTCAAGATCCAGGCCAACATGGACCCGCAGCACCGTGACCGCGTGGCGTTCATGCGCGTCTGCTCGGGCCGTTTCAGCGCCGGCATGAAGACCTTCCACGTGCGCACCGGCAAGGAAATGAAGCTGGCCAACGCCCTGACCTTCATGGCCAGCGACCGTGAAATCGCCGCCGAAGCGTGGCCGGGCGATGTGATAGGCATCCACAACCACGGCACCATTTCCATCGGCGATACCTTCACCGAAGGCGAAGCGGTCACCTTCACCGGTATTCCGAACTTCGCCCCGGAGCTGTTCCGTCGCGCACGCCTGCGTGATCCGCTCAAGCTCAAGCAGCTGCAGAAGGGCCTGGCCCAGCTGTCCGAGGAAGGTGCGACCCAGTTCTTCCGCCCGCTGACCAGCAACGACCTGATCCTGGGTGCGGTCGGTGTGCTGCAGTTCGACGTGGCCGCGTACCGTCTGAAGGACGAGTACGGCGTGGAAGCCACCTTCGAGCCGGTCAGCGTGACCACTGCGCGTTGGGTCCACTGCAGCAACGACAAGAAGCTGGAAGAGTTCCGCGAGAAGAACGCACTGAACCTGGCACTGGATGCGGCCGGCCATCTGGTCTATCTGGCACCGACCCGGGTCAACCTGCAGCTGGCGCAGGAACGTTCGCCGGATGTGCGCTTCTCGGCCACCCGCGAAGCGGCGCATACGGTTTCGGTGGGCTGATGCCACGGGGGCGGATCCCTTTCCGCAGGAAAGGGCTCTGACTCCTGCAGTGCCGGGCGTTCATCCACGCATGGCGTGGATCTACCGAGCACGGGCTCGTCAGCGCAACGCAGGGATTCACCCACCATACGGTGACGGGCGTGCACACGGCGGCCATCGCGGCGATGATAGGGGGACGCGGGTCCCCCTCCCCGTGAACGATGCCCATGCCCATGTCGACGACGTCCATTGCTTCGATCCGTGAAGAAATCGCCAGCGCCCTGACCCATGGCCTGGGCGCGGTATTCGCCCTGGCAGCCAGCGCGGTGTTGATTACCCTGGCCGCGATCTACGGCGACGGCTGGCAGCTGGCCAGCGCGATCGTGTTCGGTATCGCGCTGTTGCTGCTGTACACCGCCTCCACGCTGTATCACGCCATCCAGCATCCGGTCGCCAAGGGCCGGTTGAAGGTGTTCGACCACTGCGCGATCTATGTACTGATCGCGGGTACCTATACCCCGTTCACCCTGATCGGCCTGCGCGGCCCGTGGGGCTGGGGCCTGTTCACCGCGATCTGGGCACTGGCGCTGGGTGGTGTGGTGTTCAAGCTGTTCTACACCGGCCGCTTCAAGGTGCTTTCAACGGTGATCTACATCGCCATGGGCTGGCTGGTGGTCGTGGCGATCAAGCCGATGTGGGCCTCGATCGACGGCGGCACCCTCACCTGGCTGTTCGCCGGCGGCCTGTCATACACGCTGGGCACCTATTTCTATCACCGCGAATCGATCCCCTATTCGCACGCGATCTGGCACCTGTTCGTGATCGGCGGCAGCGTCTGCCACTTCGTCGCGGTCACCATGCAGGTGCTGTAACGGCGCGGGTTGTGCACACCGCGCACATGGACGCTTCGCGCCCCGTCCACGATGAAGGGGCAACCATGGCAGCGTGAATGCTGCCGCCTCCCCTGCCGCACCGCGCACGCCCCGCTGGCGCCTCCGCAGACCTGGCCCGCGCGGCCGGCGCTCGCTCACGGTTCTGGTCTTCCTGCTGGCAGTGATCCTGGTGGTGATCGCGCTGTGGGACTGGAACTGGTTCAAGGGTCCGGTCGAGCGCGCGGTGCAGGCACGCACCGGTCGTGCACTGCACATCGGCCACTTGGATGTCGAACTCGGCCGCACCAGCACCATCCGTGCCGATGCCATCACCTTCGCCAATGCCGGCTGGGCGAAGCAGCCGAACATGGCCACCGCCGACCGCGTCGAGATCGACGTGCGGGTGTGGCCCCTGCTGCGCGGCAGCGTGCAGCTGCCGGAAGTGCGCCTGACCCGACCGGACGTGCTGCTGGAAACCGCCCCGCGCAAGGGCGAGCCGGGCAACTGGGATTTCCTGGGTGACAGCAGAGGCGGGACAAGCCCGCAACTCAAGCGCCTGCGCATCGACGACGGCCGGCTGCAGTTCCTCGACGCACTGGGCCGCACCGACATCCGCGTGGGCGTGCGCAGCGGCCAACCGAAACAGGCCGATGCCTCGCCGCCGCTGCTGGTGCAGGGCAAGGGCCACTGGCAGGGCAATCCGTTCACCCTGCAGGGCGGTACCGAATCACCGCTGGAACTGACCGACAGCGACCACCCGTTCCGCATCCACCTCGACGGCCGCGCCGGTGCCACCCACGCAGTGGCCCGCGGCACGCTCACCAACCCCTTCCAGCTGCGCGTGTTCGACCTGCAGTTCGCGCTCAGTGGCCAGGATCTGGCCGATCTCTACCCGCTGCTCGGCATCGCCATCCCGCCCTCACCGCCCTATGCGCTGGACGGCCGCCTGAAGCGCGACCACAACGTCTGGCGTTACGACGGCTTCACCGGCAAGGTCGGCGACAGCGACCTGGGTGGCAACCTGCAGTTCGAGGTGGGACGCGACCGTCCACGACTGACCGCGACGCTGGAATCCAAGCGCCTGGACTTCGATGACCTGGCCGGCTTCGTCGGTGCCCCGCCAAGAACCGGCGGCGGCGAAACCGCCAACGCAGAACAGAAGGCCGAGGCCGCACGGGTTGCTGCCCGTGCACGCGTGCTGCCCGACACGCCCTACAACCTGGGCAAGCTGCGCGCGATGGATGCCGACGTGCGATGGAAGGCCCACCGCATCAACGCGCCGTCATTGCCGCTGGACGACATGGACGCGCACCTGCTGCTGGATGACGGCGTGCTGCGACTGGACCCGCTGAACTTCGGCGTCGCCGGTGGCGACATCCGCAGCACGATCCGCATGGACGCGCGTCGCCCGCAGATCAGCACCGCGCTGAAGGCCAGCGTGCGCGGCGTGCAGCTGGGTCAATTGTTCCCGGACGCGAAACTGGCTGAACAGGCCAAGGGCGGCATCGGCGGCGAAGTGGACCTGAGCGGCCGCGGCAACTCGATCGCCGCAATGCTCGGCAGCAGCAGTGGCAAGGTCGGCCTGGCGATGGGCCGTGGCCATGTCGGCAACCTGGTGATGGAACTGGCGGGGCTGGACATCACCGAATCGCTGAAATTCCTGGTGACCGGCGACAAGCAGATCCCCCTGCGCTGCGCCTTCGCCGACTTCGGCGTGCGCGACGGCCTGATGACCAGCCAGGCACTGGCGGTGGATACCACCGACACGATCCTCATCGGCGAAGGCACGGTCAGCCTGCGCGACGAGACCCTGGACCTGCTGCTGAAACCGCGCCCGAAGGACAAGAGCATCCTGGTTCTGCGCTCTCCGCTGCATATCAGTGGCACGTTCAAGGACCCGTCGTTCCGCCCGGACTTCAAGGCGCTGGGTATTCGTGGCGCCGTGGCCCTGGCGCTGGGCAGCATCGCGCCGCCGGCGGCGTTGCTGGCGACGATCGAACTGGGGCCGGGCAAGGATGCCGACTGCGGGGGGCAGTATGCGAAGTAGGTTTACAGCGTTGTTCGCGGCGCCTCTTTTCCCGCGCGTAGAGCCGGAGCAAGGCGACAGGCAGGACACGCCGTAAATACGTCCCTGTAGGCTCGGTCGGCGCATCCATGCGCCTCACGGTCCTGCCTGCCGCCTTGCTCCGGCTCCGGACAGTTTCCTGCGCGCGCGGAACGAGAGCGGAAATTCAAAGTCAAAAGAAAAAAGCAGAGTCAAAAGCCGTTGCCAACCAAGGCTGGCAGCTACCCAAGGCGAGGCACCGCGCATGTAAACACCGCGCTCGCAGAAATGTGTCCAGAGGCGGAGGGTGCGGCTGGGCAGGACCGTTGGCGCCATGGGCCCGAGGCATGCCTCGGGCGGGTTGGGCAGGACGCCCAACCCTGGTCTTGCCGTGTGCGCAGGACAGCGCACACGAGCAAGGCGCCATCGAGCCTACAGGGACGTACTTGCGGCGTGTCCTGCCCAGCCGCACCCTCCGCCTCCCAACGTATCAGGACGGCGCTGCTTTGGCTTTGGCTTTGGCTTTGGCTTTGGCTGCGGCTCTGGCTTCGAAAAGCGGGCCGGCGGGCCGCAGGCCCGCCAGCGACACCCTCACCCGGCGACGATGTACTGCTGCAGCTGATCCAGCTCGCGCCGCTGCGCATCGATCACCGATTTCACCAGGTCGCCGATGGAAATCACCCCCAGCACCTGCGCCCCCTCCACCACCGGCAGGTGGCGGATGCGGTAATCGGTCACCAGCTGCAGGCAGTGCTCTACCTGTTCGCCCGGGGAGACCGTCACCACCTTCGCCGTCATGATCTCGGCCACCGCCGTATCCCGCGACGAACGATCACGCAGCACGATCTTGCGCGCGTAATCGCGCTCCGACAGGATCCCGACCAGCCGCGGCCCGTCCATCACCAGCACCGCGCCAATGCCCTTTTCCGCCATCAACCGGATCGCATCGATCACCGCCGCATCCGGCGCGACCGCATGTACTTCAGGAGACTTGCCGTCCAACAGTTGCCGTACCGTGGTCATCTGCCTGCCCTCCGAGGGTGGGTTGCAGGGCCGAGTCTGCCACGGACGATGCTAGCCACGCGTCAACCAGGTACAACGGGCGCTGCTTGGATTCCTCGTACAGCCGTCCCAGGTACTCACCGATCAGGCCCAGGGCGATCAACTGCACCCCGCCCAGGAACAGGATCACCGCCATCATCGTCGGCCAACCCGCCACCCGGTCACCGTACAGGGCCGCCTTGGCGATCACCCACACACCGAATACGAAAGCAACCGCCGCCGTTGCCAGGCCCATGTAGGTCGCCGCCCGCAGGGGAACGGTCGAGAAGCCGGTGATTCCTTCCAGCGCGAAGTTCCACAGCCGCCAAAGGCTGAACTTGCTGGAGCCGGCCACGCGCGCGTGACGGTGGTAGGGCACGGCAATCCGCTTGAATCCGACCCAGCTGAAAAGACCCTTCATGAAGCGGTGGCGTTCACGCATCTCGCGCAGCGCGCTCAGCGCGCGCGGCGACAGCAGGCGGAAGTCACCGGTATCGGCAGGGATCGGCGTGCGTGACAGGCGACCGATCACCCGGTAGAACGCCGCCGCCGTGGCGCGCTTGATCCAGGCCTCGCCATCGCGGGCCATGCGCGTGCCATAGATGTTGTCATGGCCTTCGCGCCAGCGCGCAACGAACTGCGGCACCAGTTCCGGCGGGTCCTGGCCATCGGCATCCAGGATCATCGCCGCGCCTTCGCGCACCAGATCCAGGCCGGCAGTCAGCGCAGCCTCCTTGCCGAAATTGCGCGACAGCTTCAACGCCGATACGCGCGCGTCGCCCTGCGCCAATCCTGCGATCACCTGCCAGGTCCCGTCGTGGCTGCCATCGTCCACATACAGGATGTGGCCATCGATGTCGGGCATACCATCGAGCACCGCGCACAGCCGTGGATGCAGCAGCGGCAGTGCCAGGGCCTCGTTGTAGGCAGCGATGACAAAAGTGAGCCGTTCGCGGTTCATGCCCGGATTGTACGTTGCCGGCGCGCACACGACCCGCCGCCTGCCGATCGCAGCGCGCCCGCCTCAGTCCTCCGACAGATAGGACGCGCCGCCCAGCTGTCGTGCCTGGCGCTGGATCCATGCCGCGCGCCGCTGCACGTACGGCCCTGGCTTGGCCGCGTTGTAGCGTCGCGGTGCCGGCAACACCGCCGCCAACCGCGCACTCTCGGCCGGACTCAACCGGGCCGCGTCCTTGCCCCAGAACGTCTGTGCCGCTGCCTGCGCGCCATATACGCCATCGCCGAACTCGGCGATGTTGGCGTACATCTCCAGGATGCGTTCCTTCGGCCACAGTGCTTCGATCAGCACCGTGTACCAGACTTCCAGGCCCTTGCGCACCCAGCTGCGGCCCTGCCAGAGGAACAGGTTCTTGGCGACCTGCTGGCTGATCGTGCTGGCCCCCCGCAGGCGCCCGCCCTTGGCGTTGTGGTCGCGGGCCTTCTCGATGGCCTGCAGGTCGAAGCCGTTGTGGTCGGGAAAGCGCTGGTCCTCTGCGGCCACCAGCGAGATCGGCAGGCTCGCTGCCATCTGGTCCAGGTCGCGCCACTGGTAGTGCAGGCGATAGGACCAGTCGGCCTCGCCCAAGGCCTCGCCATAGCGCCACAGCATGACCGTGGATACCGGCGGGTCGATGAACCGCAGCACCAGTACCTGCAGGCAGCTGAAAGCGGCCAGCAGCAGCGGCAGCCAGAGCAGCCGTTTCCAGCGCCAGCGCCTGCGGCGCGGGACTTCCGCGATAGCCTCCACCTTGTGCTGCTCTCCCCCTGCCCCCATTACTGGTGCATCCTTCTTCTATCTGGTTGTCGGCGCATTATCCGGCAACCGTCCTCGTTTACGCGCGATGTGAGCCGATGACCGCCAACCCCGATTCCCTGATCCGCTTCCTGCTTCCCGACGCTGGCGTCCGTGGCGTCCACGTGCGCCTGCAGGCCACCTGGCAGGAGATCCTGTCCCACGCCGAGTACCCGGATACCGCCGCCGAACTGCTCGGCGAGGCCTGCGTGGCCTCGGCGCTGTTCACCGGCCACACCAAGATCGATGGCCGCCTCTCGATCCAGCTGCGCAGCAGCACCGCCCTGCGCACCCTGTTCGCCGAGTGCACCGCCGCCGGTACCCTGCGCGGCATCGCCCAGCTCAGCGAGGGCGCCGATGCGCCGCGCGACCTGTCCCGCCTGGGTGATGACGCCCTGCTCGCGATCACCATCGAGAACCCGGGCCTGGACCCGCGCGAGCCGCAGCGCTACCAGAGCCTGGTCGCGCTGACCGCACCGGAGCTGGACGAGGCCTTCGAGGATTACTTCCGCCAGTCCGAGCAGCTGCCGACCCGCCTGCTGCTGGCCGCCGACCGCAATGGCGCCGCCGGCCTGCTGCTGCAGAAGCTGCCGGGCGACGAGGGTGACGAGGACGGCTGGGCGCGTGCCAGCGCCCTGTTCGAGACCCTGGGCAAGGCCGAGCTGCTGGCGACCCAGGCCGAGCAGCTGCTGCACCGCCTGTTCCACGAAGAGAAGCCGGAATTGATGGGCGACAAGCCGCTGTCCTTCGCCTGCTCCTGTTCCCGCGAGCGGGTCGCATCGATGCTGCAGTCGCTGGGCGAGGACGAGGCCCGTGCCGCGGCCGTGGACACCGGCGCGGTCGAGGTCCGTTGCGAATTCTGCGGGCGGGAGTATCACTTTCCTTTGACGGAGTTCGGCATACTGTTCCACGGTGCCGAGGGGACTGTACCGGCGCCTGAACGGCTTCAGTAAACGGCTTGTCTTGCATCTGGGGGGATCAAGGCTTGTTAAGAATTCATAAACACCCTAGGATCAAGTTCCCGTCTCTGCGGGAACTTCCGTTGTCCGTCCCTGTCTGAACTGGTCCGATGCGTACCTTCCTGCGTCTACCGCTGGCCCTGCTGATCGCCCTTGGCGCGATCACGGGCGTGCACGCGCAGAGCAAGGACACCCGGACCGTGCTGCCGGTGTGGAACAAGGGCAGCGGCAAGGTCGAGGCCCTGCTGTACCTGGAGCCCACGGGTGAACAGGCCGCCGGCGCCCGCTGGCACTTCGGCCGCAACTCGCTGGATGCGGCCTTCGGCCTGTCCTCCGGCGATTCACTGGGCCTGCTCTGCAACAGCAGCAGCGGGACCAGCATGAGCGGCCTGGCCAGTCATTGCATGCTGGCCAGCCTGGGTGACGACGACGACCTCAACAGCCGCCGCTTCACCGGCACCGCCGCGCTGAACCGCGGCAACAGCCGCCTCGGCATCACCGCGGGCACCGGCCGTGAAACGCTGCCGGCGTGGCTGTCCGGCCCGAACAAGACACCCTCGCTGCGCGCCGAGCAGAACGACCTGACCGTATTCGCGCAGAAGAACATCGGCCGCGAGGGTTTTGTCTCGATTGCCGGTACCTACGCCAAGGCCCGCCTGGTACCGCTGGCCGACGCCGCGCCGTCCATCGTCGACCGCTGGGACAGCAAGAGCCTGAGCATCGGCGCCGGCTACGGCAACTTCACCGGCAGCATCATCGGCCGCGTGATCGACGTACCGGGCAAGCCCGGCAAGTGGGAAGGCCTGGGCATCGGCCTGACCTGGCGTACCCCGTGGTCCGGCCAGCTTACCGTTGGCGCCGAGAACGTGATCAGCCGCGGCAAGAATCCGTTCTCCCCACGCAATGAAAGCAACGACGACGGCACCGTGCCGTACGTGCGTTACGAACAGGATCTCTGACCCCACCACGCGGGTCTTCCTGCAGTGACTCCTCCCGGGCGCCGAAAGGCGCCCGTTGCATATGCGCGATCGTGATACACGTCAAGCGCTTTTCGACGAATTGGATACCGCGCAATTCATGTCGACATACTGCGATACACATCAATGGAAACTTTTTTCATCACTTTGCGCTAACAAACGAGACATTGTGATCGCAGATGCAATTCAACTCGTTGATTTTGCTCATTAATTTTCATCTTTACCAAAAACACAGACTTGATTAACGCAGCTTTAATTCTTGGCGAACGCCCGCTACTATCGGCTCAGCCCTCGCGATTTGGGAGCGCTTTTCGCTCCCCCGCCGGGCATTAACCCAGCCAAGATTTCTTGGAGAGAGAGAGCCAATGAATTTCCAGTCCAACAAGCTGCGCGATGCCGTTCTGGTCGCGCTCGTTGCCGGTGTGGCGTCCACTGCCACCGCCCAGGCTCAGGAAGCGACCAACCTTGACCGCATCTCGGTCACCGGTTCGCGCATCAAGAGCACCGACATCGAAACCTCGCAGCCGGTCCTGAGCCTGACCCGCGCCGATATCGAAAAGCAGGGCGTGACCTCGGTCGCCGACATCCTGCAGCGCGTTGCCGCCAACGGTGCCGCCCTGAACCGTACCTACAACAACGGCGGTGACGGTTCGGCCGGCGTCAGCCTGCGTAACCTCGGCTCCGAGCGCACCCTGGTGCTGGTCAACGGCCGCCGCTGGACCACCGGCCTGGATGGCAGCGTCGACCTGAACACCATCCCGACCGCGATGATCGAGCGCATCGACATCCTGAAGGACGGTGCATCGACCATCTATGGTTCGGACGCGATCGCCGGCGTGGTGAACATCATCACCAAGCAGAGCTTCGATGGCGCGGAAGCCAACTTCTACAAGGGCCAGTACAGCGCTGGTGACGGCGAACGCGAAGCCGCCGACTTCACCCTCGGCACCACCACGGATCGCGCGTCGCTGGTGCTGGGCGTGTCCTACGTCAACGAAAAGGCCGTGATGGCCGGCGATCGCAAGATCTCCGCCGGTGGCCCGCCGTTCTTCAGCGGTCAGAGCAGCACCGGCATTCCGGGTTCGTATCTGCGCAATGACGAGCGATACGTCATCCTCAACGGCGTGGAAACGCCGTTCGATCCCAATGTTCATGGCTACAACACCGCGCCGGACAACTACCTGCTGACCCCCAACGAACGCACCTCGCTGTTCGCGGTGGGTTCTTACAACGTTACTGACAACATCACCTTCCGCACCGAGGCGATGTACAACGAACGCAAGTCCGAACAGCTGCTGGCTGCCATGCCGGTTACCGGTCAGCGCCTCAGCGCTGGCAGCATGTACAATCCGTATGGCGTTGACCTGACTGGCGTCGCGCGCCGCTTCAACGAAACCGGTGGACGTTCGTTCAACCAGAACGTCAAGAACTGGCACTTCTACGGTGGTTTCGAGGGCTTCTTCGAATTCGCCGATCGCAACTTCGACTGGGACGTCGGCTACCGCTACGACAAGACCGACCAGAACGATCTGACCTACGGCCTGTTCAACAAGCAGCGTCTGGCCGAGGCATATGGTCCCTCGGCGATCCGCGATGGCAAGACCGTCTGCCTCAACTCCGCTGGTGCAATCATTGCGGGCTGCGCCCCGATCAACCCGCTGGGTGGGATGGGCTCGATCTCGCAGGAGGCACTGGATTACACCTCGTTCACCGCGCATGACTCTGCCAGTCTGGTATCGAAGGGCTACTACGCCAACATCTCCGGCGAGATCGTGCAGCTGCCGGCTGGTGCTTTGGGCTTCGCAGCTGGTTACGAGTACCGTAAGGAATCCGGTCAGTTCGATCCGGACGCCTTCATTGCTTCTGGCCTGAGCACCGGCAACGGAGCGGCGCCCACCAAGGGTGGCTATGACCTGGACGAGTTCTTCCTGGAACTGTCGATCCCGGTGCTGGCCGACCTGCCGGGCGCCAAGCTGCTCGACTTCAGCGCGGCGACCCGCTACTCGAAGTACAGCAACTTCGGCAACACCACCAACAACAAGTTCGGTTTCCGCTGGAAGCCGATCGACGACCTGATGGTGCGTGGTAACTATTCGGAAGGCTTCCGCGCCCCGAGCATCAACAACCTGTATCGCGGCGACGCTGACTCGTTCGAGACCTACATCGATCCGTGTTCCTCAACGTCTGGTCGCCGTACCGGCGCTGTCGCTGCACAATGTGCGGCAGAAGGCGTGCCGATCGGCTTCGTTCAGCCGGGCGCTGGTAGTGGTGCGAAGCAGACTCCTGAGCCGTTCACCTGGCAGGCCAACCCGAACCTGAAGCCGGAAACCTCGACCAGCAAGACGCTGGGCCTGGTGTGGAGCCCGAGCTTCGTGCAGGGTCTGAACGTGACCCTGGACTGGTGGCAGATCAAGATCGAGGACGCCATCACCCGTCCGGCCATCCAGGACATCATGGATCGTTGCTATGGCGGCACCGCACAGGAGCAGGCAGCCAACTGCGGCCTGATCACGCGTGACCCGAACTACGGCAGCACCAACCAGCGTTACACCATTACCAACGTCAACATGCCGCTGCAGAACCTGGCGTCGTACAAGGTGGAAGGTTGGGATCTGGGCATCCTGTACAAGTTGCCGGAAACTTCGATCGGCCAGTTCACCATCAGCCTGGATGGCACCTACCTGTCCAAGTGGGATACCAAGTCGACTCAGGATGCTCCGATCGAGGGCCGCCAGGGACGCTATCTCGACCAGGATCCGTACTGGCGCATCCGTTCCAATCTGTATGTCGACTGGTCCTATGGGGACTTCGGGGTCAACTACGGCATTCGTTACAAGTCCGGCATGACCGAACCGTGCCCGTTTGATCCAGACGAGGAACCGGAAACCTTCGCATACTGCTCCGATGGCGCGAAGGGCACAAACCACATTGGTGCCACCACCTACCACGACATCCAGTTCCGCTACAACACGCCGTGGAAGGGCACCATCATGGTCGGCCTGAACAACGCGTGGGACAAGAGTCCGCCGGTTTCGTACTACACCTCGTACAACATGTTCGACCCGCAGTACGACCTGCCGGGCCGCTACATGTACATGCAGTACAAGCAGAAGTTCTGATCGATCCGCTGATCAGCTGATGCAGCAACGGCCCCGCAAGGGGCCGTTGTTTTTTTGTGCGTTCCAGGTTGCGGCAGCACCAACGGAAAAGGCCGCAGCATTGCCGCGGCCTTTCTGTACTCAACGCAGCAACGACGCTCAACCGTTCGGAATCAGCGTCTCGATGAGATGCTCGACATAGGCTTCGAAATCCTCGCGCGCCTGCTTGGGCTGCTGCAGCTGCAGGGACAGCTGCAGGAAGCCGACATAGGCGGCGTAGGCCAGGCGTGCGCGATGGCGTGCATCGGTCGAGCTGAGCCCTGCCTGGCGGAACGAGGCGATCAGATAGTCGAGGCGGCGCTGCGACACGCGGTCGATCACCGGCCGCACCATCGGATGGTCCAATGCCTTCAGCAGCTCGCTGTAGATGATGTGCGGCTGCACTTCATGCGCCACCATCTGGAACAGCTGGCGCAGGCGCACGCGCGGATCCGGTACGTCTTCCAGGCTGCCGAACACCTGTTCCTGTTCGAACAGTTCCCAGCGTTCCAGCGCGGCCTGCAACAAGGCGTCACGCGAGGGGAAATGCCAATAGAAACTGCCCTTGGTCACGCCGAGTCGCCGCGCCAGCGGTTCCACCGCAACGGCGCCTACGCCTTGTTCAGCAATCAGGTCGAGGGCCGCCTGGGCCCAGTCTTCGGCACTCAGGCGGCTGTTGCGGCCGGCGCGCGGTTCGCCGGCGGAAGCGTCAGGTTGATTCATGGGCTGATTTAACCATACGCCGGGGTTCGTTGCAGTACGCCGTTGCGGTCGAAACCGTCAAAGGCCTCTCCTGCAGGCCTGTCGCACTGCACCATACGATGCAGTATTGACTTCCCTCACAGGCGATCCATACTAGCAAGTATGGTTACGTCCCCTACTCCCGCTGCGTTCCATGACCTGCGCCTGGAGGCGGCCCATGGCGCCCGCCTCGCCGCCACTGCCAGCGACCACGGTCGCCGTGGCCGGGTGCTGTTCGCGCACGGCTTCGGCCAGACCCGTCATGCCTGGAATGCCACCGCGCGTGCCCTGTCTGCAGCCGGCCTGCAGACCCTGGCTTATGACGCACGCGGCCACGGCGATTCGGACTGGAATGCCGCCGACCTGCCCTACCACGGCGAACAGTTCGCCGATGACCTGATCGTGCTGGCCGGCGAGCAGCCGCGCCCGCCGGTGCTGGTCGCAGCCTCGATGGGCGGCCTGTTCGGCCTGCTGGCCGAATCGCGCTGGCCGGGCCTGTTCTCGGCGATGGTGCTGGTCGACATCACGCCGCGTTGGGATACCGCCGGTGTTGAACGCATCCTGGCCTTCATGACCGCCCATCCCGACGGCTTCGCCTCGCTCACCCAGGCCGCCGACGTGATCTCGGCCTACATGCCGCACCGCCCGCGCAAATCCGAGCAGTCGCTGCGTGCGCTGCTGCGCGAGGACGGCCATGGCCGCTGGCGCTGGCACTGGGATCCGCGCCTGGTGGCCGAACTGGCCCGCGACAGCGAGCAGCACCAGGATGCACTGGCCGAGGCCGCACGGCAGGTGAAGTGCCCGCTGCTGCTGGTCAGCGGCGGCCGCAGCGACCTGGTCACGCCGCAGACCGTGGCCGAATTCCTGGCGTTGGCGCCGCACGCGCGCCATGTACAGCTGCCGCAGGCCACGCACATGGTCGCCGGCGATGACAACGACGCCTTTACCGCTACTGTGTTGGACTATCTGGACGTGTTGCCCGCAGCAGACGCTGCGGCTTCGTCCGCCACAAACGAGCACGTCACCGGAGCACGCTCATGAGCATCGTTCTTCCCTTCCTCGCCCTGCTGCTGGCAGGCGCGTTCGTCGCCTACCACCGCATGCGGCTGGTTACCTGGACGCTGATCAGCGTGGCCCTGCTGGCCGCCTGCTGGTTCATTCCCTACGTCAACCAGACCGCCACGATCGTCGCGGCCGCCGTGCTTGCCGTCATCGCCGTGCCGCTGCTGCTGCCGTTCATCCGCAAGCCGCTGCTGACCGGCCCGATGATGAAGGTGTTCCGCAAGGTGCTGCCGCCGCTGTCGCAGACCGAGCGCATTGCGCTGGAAACCGGCTCGGTCGGCTTCGAGGGCGAACTGTTCACCGGTGATCCGGACTGGAACATCCTGCTCAACTATCCCAAGCCGCAGCTGACCGCCGAAGAACAGGCCTTCCTCGATGGCCCGGTGGAAGAGCTGTGCACCATGGTCAACGACTGGGAAATCACCCACGTCCATGCCGACCTGCCGCCGGAGCTGTGGGCCTTCATCAAGAAGAACAAGTTCTTCGGCATGATCATCCCGAAGGAATACGGCGGCCTGGGCTTCTCCGCACTGGCCCACCACAAGGTGATCCAGAAGCTGGCCTCGGTGTCTTCGGTGGTCAGCTCCACCGTCGGCGTGCCGAACTCGCTGGGCCCGGGTGAACTGCTGGTGCATTACGGCACCCAGGAACAGAAGGACCAGTACCTGCCGCGCCTGGCCGATGGTCGCGAGGTGCCCTGCTTCGGCCTGACCGGTCCGTTCGCCGGTTCCGACGCCACCTCCATTCCGGACTACGGCATCGTCTGCAAGGGCGAGTGGAACGGCGAGCAGGTGCTCGGCGTCAAGCTGACCTTCGACAAGCGCTACATCACCCTGGCGCCGGTCGCATCGCTGATCGGCCTGGCCTTCCGCATGTACGACCCGGATGGCCTGATCGGCGATACCCGCGACATCGGCATCACCCTGGGCCTGCTGCCACGCGACACCGCTGGTGTTGAAATCGGCCGTCGCCACTTCCCGCTGAACTCGACCTTCCAGAACGGTCCGATCCGCGGCAAGGACGTGTTCATTCCGTTGACCCAGCTGATCGGTGGCGCAGCCATGGCCGGCAAGGGCTGGAACATGCTCAACGAGTGCCTGGCCGTGGGCCGCTCGATCACGCTGCCGTCCACCGCCAGTGGCGGTGCCAAGGCCGGTGCCGCCGTCACCGGCGCCTACGCACGCATCCGCAAGCAGTTCGGCCTGTCGGTCGGCCGCTTCGAGGGCGTGGAAGAAGCGCTGGCCCGCATCGGCGGCAAGGCTTACAAGATCAGCGCGCTGTCGCAGGCCACCGCCGCCGCGGTCGACCGTGGTGACGTGCCATCGGTGCCGTCGGCGATCGCCAAGTACCACTGCACCAACATGAGCCGCGAGGTGATCTCGGACATGATGGACGTGATCGGCGGCAAGGGCATCATCCTGGGGCCGCGCAACTTCGCCGGCCGCAGCTGGCAGGCCGCGCCGATCGCGATCACCGTGGAAGGCGCCAACATCATGACCCGCAGCCTGCTGATCTTCGGCCAGGGTGCGATCCTCTGCCACCCGTGGGTGCTGAAGGAAATGAAGGCCGCGCAGGATCCGGACACCCGTGCCGGCCTGCAGGAGTTCGACCGCAGCCTGTTCGGCCACATCCGCTTCGGTATCTCCAATGCCGTGCGTTCGTTCTGGTTCGGCCTGACCGGCGCGCGCTTCGGCGCCGCCCCGGGCGACGCCTATACCCGCCGCTACTTCCGCAAGCTGGACCGTTACTCGGCCAACCTGGCGCTGATGGCCGACATCTCGATGATGACCCTCGGCGGCAAGCTGAAGTTCAAGGAATCGCTGTCAGGCCGCCTGGGCGATGTGCTGAGCCACGTCTACATGACCAGCGCCATGCTCAAGCGCTACCACGACGAAGGCGCACCGCAGGCCGACCAGCCGCTGCTGGCCTGGGCCTTCCATGACAGCGTGCACAAGATCGAGGAATCGCTGTCGGCCGCGCTGCGCAACTTCCCGATCCGTCCGATCGGCTGGCTGATGTGGGCGCTGATCTTCCCGCTGGGCCGTCGTGCCGAGGCTCCGGGCGACCGTCTGAGCCGCCGCGTCGCCGCCCTGCTGATGGCGCCGAACGAAGCGCGTGATCGTCTGGCCAGCGGCGTGTTCCTGACCCCGTGCGAGAACAACCCGGGTGGCCGCATCAACAGCTACCTGAGCAAGGCGATCATGGCCGAGCCGGTGGAGCGCAAGTTCCTCAAGGCGCTGAAGAGCAAGGGCATCGAAGCGCTGGACTTCAAGGCCCAGCTGGACGAAGCCGTGGCCGAGGGCGTGATCACCCAGGACGAGCGCAGCCTGCTGGAAGAGCTGCGCACGCTGACCCTGGACACCATCACCGTGGACGATTTCGACACCCACGAGCTGCGCGCGGCCAGCTACTACGACCGCCAGCACAAGGATCCGCATTCGCAGGCGGCCTGATTGCCCGCGACACGCGTTGCCTTCGACGGCGGGCCTCGGCCCGCCGTCGTTCTATCCGCCGACCGGAAACCGCTCATGTCCACGCCCCTGCTTTCGCTCTACCACCGCCTGCAGCGCTGGCCCGCCGGCACCTGGCTGTTCTCGCGCGCGGTCTGCTTCAAGGCGCCCTACTTCGCCAGCATCGCACCGCGCATCACCCGCCTGGAACACGGCCGCTGCGAAGGCACGCTGGCCGATCGCCGCAAGGTGCGCAACCACATCGGCACGGTGCATGCGATCGCGATGTGCAACCTGGCGGAGCTGACCGCCGGGCTGATGGTGGACGCGTCGCTGCCGAAGGGCATGCGCTGGATCCCGAAGGGGATGCAGGTGCAGTACCTGGCCAAGGCGCGTGGCACGCTGCAGGCGGTGGCGCTGCCGGCACAGCCGATTGTGGTCGCGGCCGAGGGCTATGCGCTGCCGGTGACGGTCAGCGTGCGCGACCGCGCGGGCACCGAGGTGTTCAGCGCGATCATCGACATGTGGATGTCGCCGGCAAAGTAGTGTCCCGGCGAACGGCGCAGCCCCTCGTGGGTGGGCGGCGAAAGCGGTTTATCGGTTGGGCCGGAGGGATGGGGCCGGGCGGGGACGCCGCAAGTACGTCCCTGTAGGCTTAGCCGCGCCATCCATGGCGCGGATACCCCGCCCGGCCCCACCCCTCCGGCCTCTGACAGATCTCTGCGGCGTCCACCACGCAAGAGAAAAAAGAAGAGCAGAAGCAAAAGCGGCCCAATGGCCGCCTTTTTTCATGCGCGCAGAGCCCACGAGCGCAGCGACCCGCTGTTGCTCTTGATCTTCTTTTTTCTTCTCCGTGGGCTGGCCGCGCACGGAACCTGTCTGAGGCCGGGCGGGTTGGGTTCGCGGGGGTGTCCGCGGCATGGATGCCGCGGCCAAGCCTACAGGGACGTACTTGCGGCGTCCCCCGCGAACCCAACCCGCCCGGCCAACCCCATGACAAGCTCTACGCGAGCAACCCACGAGGGGCTGCGCCGTTGGCTGGAAACTACGCTACCGCGCGAAACACCAACGCCAGGATCGCAGGCACCGCCTGGATCATGAAAATGCGGCGGCTCACGCTGTAGGCGCCATAGCACCCGGCCACCACCACGCAGGCCAGCGAGAACGTCACCAGCACCGGCTGATTGATCACCAGCCCCAACACGATGCCCGCCGCCAGGAAGCCGTTGTACAGGCCCTGGTTGGCCGCCAGCACGCGCGTGGTCTCCGCCTTCTCCGGCGTGTTGCGGAACGTCTTCAAGCCCAGCGGACGGGTCCACAGGAACATCTCCAGCACCAGGAAGTACAGGTGCAGCACCGCGACCAGCACGGTCAGCAGCAGCGCGATCAGCGACATGGTTTCTCTCCTCGAAATGACTGGACGGGATCAGCGGTCGCGCGGCAGCTTTTTTTCTTCGCGCAGTACACGAAACGCGGCGGCGGTCATGCACGCGGCAACCACCACGCCACCGATGAACACCACATGTGAACCAAACAGCGACAAGCCCTTGTGCACCCACGCAAAGCTCAGGTCCGCGCCGCGGTACACCACCGTATCGATGGCCGCGCCGGCCTTGTAACGCCACTGCCGGTCCACGCGGGTATAGATGGTTTCACGTGCCGGCTTGGCCAATGCGAACTCGCTGGCGCGGGTCATCACCTGCACCACGGCCACCATCAACGGCATGGGTGAAGCGGCAAGCACCGAGAAGCCGATCAGGATCGCAAAGCCAGGGATCAACAGGGCCGGCGCGATGCCGTGGCGCGACAGCAGCCAGCGGGTCAGGCCCAGCTGCATCAGCAGCGCCAGTGCGTTCACTGCCAGGTCGATGCGCGAGAAGAACGCGGTGGCGGCGCCTGCATCATTGAATGAGGCACGCACGATAGTGGCCTGCTGGTTGTACAGAAGGGTGCCAATGCCCACACCGAACAGCACCATGATCGCCAGCCAACGCAGCAGGGGTTCGCGAACGATCAGCTTGAGGCCGTCGAGCACACTACCGCCCATCGGTTTTTCTCCCGACACCAGCCGCTGCTCACGCTCGCGCAGCACCGCCCAGTGCCGCAAGCGCCAGATGCAGAACAGGCAGACCATCAGGAATCCGGTGGATACCAGCATCAGGTTGGCAATACCCACCCGCTGCACCAGCACACTGGTGATGAACGGCCCGAGGAAGGCACCGATGGTGCCGGCCGCGCCGATGTATCCGTAGAAGGCACGCGCCTGCGCGTTTGAAAAGACGTCGGCCATGAAGCTCCAGAACACCGCCACCGCGAACAGGTTGAAAACGCTGATCCAGAAGAAGAAGGCCATGCCGCGCCCCGGCACGTTGCTATCGAACAACGCATAGAAAACCAGCAGAGTGACGATGAAGAACCCATACACCGCCGGCAGGAACACCCGCCGCGGGAAGCGGCTGACCAGCCAGCCGTACACCGGCTGCAGTACCAGCATGATCACGAACACGCAGGAGAACAGGAACTGCAGGACGAAGTCCTTCAGCGCGATGCCATGGCTGGCAAACCAGGCGATCAGCATCGGCGGGAACACGGTATCCAGGTCAGCCGAGGCAGCCATCGCCTCACGCACCGGGCGCAGCACGTAGTAGCCACTGAGCAGGCAGAAGAAGTACAGGAACGACCACCACAGCGCCGGCGACTCACGCAGTGCCACCGTCAGCCCGCGCAGCGGCCCCTTGCCCTTCACCGCGCTCACGCGGCGTCCCTCGCCAGAAGACGGCGGTTGGACAGCGGCATGGCAGGCTCCGGGGGCGGTGAAGCGCGTACGTTAGCCAATGCACTGCAACATCGCCAGCAGCAGCCACGCAGAAACCTGCAACGCAGTGTCACGGCCCCACCCGTACGACACGTTCCGATACATGCTTTCGGGGCGTCAAAATTCCAACTTTTTCAACGAGATGCGCATTCATCTTCGCTTTGTTTGTGCACAAGGGAAAAGCGGCGCTAGAATCGCCATCAGCAGTCGCGCACGGGTCTCCACGATGAAAAAGAACAGCCTGCGTCGTCCGATCCGTTCGGCGGCCACCGGTTTGCTGGGCATGTTGATGCCCGTTGCCTTGTCCACCACCGCGCAGACCCCGCCGCCATTGCCGCCGATGCCGGCCAACATCGAGTCCGCTGCGGCCTCCGCCGTCGCCCACACCCAACCGGCGGCCTACCGCACCGGCCTGGTGCCGCAGGTGCAGCTGCCGGCGGCCGGCTTCAACGTGGCCAACATCGAGTCGATGGCGCAGCAGCTCACCTATGGCGAGCGCGTGCCCGGCATGGCGGTGGCGATCGTGCAGGGTGGCCGTGTGCTCAGCGCGCGTGGCTATGGCGTCACCGACGTCAACAACCCGCTGCCGGTCGACGCCCACACCGTGTTCCGCCTGGCCTCGCTGTCCAAGGCCTTCGCCGGCACCATGGCCGGCCTGCTGGTCAACGACGGCACGCTGCGCTGGGACAGCAAGGTCACCGACTATGTGCCGGGCTTCCGCCTGAACTCGCCGGAAGCGACCGATCGCCTGACCGTGGCCGACGTGCTCAGCCATCGCGTCGGCCTGCCCTACAACGCCTACGACCGCGACATCGAAGGCAACGCCGAGTACTACTCGCTGACCCAGAAACTGGCCAACACCAGCCTGAAGTGCCTGCCGGGCGACTGCTACGCCTACCAGAACGTGGCCTTCAGCCTGATCGGCGACGTCGTCTACGCGGCCTCCGGCAGCTTCTACGAGCAGTCGGTCGAGCGCCGCATCTTCAAGCCGCTGGGCATGAACGATGCCAGCCTTGGCCTGGCCGGCATCCAGGCCAGCTCGCGCTGGGCGCGTCCGCACGTGCGCAGCCGCAATGGCTGGGTGTCGCTGACTCCGAAGCCGACCTACTACCGCGTCGCCCCGGCCGCCGGCGTCAACGCCAGCGCCAGCGACATGGCGCAATGGCTGCTGGCCCACACCGGCCACCGCCCGGACGTGCTGCCGGCACCGCTGCTGGCCACCCTGCATTCGAGCCTGATCAACACCCCGGGCGAAATGCGTTCGGGCTGGCGCCGCGAGCGCCTGCATTCGGCCGGCTACGCACTGGGCTGGCGCACCTTCGACTACGCCGGCCACGACGTGGTGTTCCATGCCGGTGCCGTGCAGGGATATCGCGGCCTGGTCGCGCTGGTGCCGGAGCGCGATCTCGGCATCGCCATCATGTGGAACGGCGAAAGCGGCCTGCCCAGCGGCCTGCTGCCGACCGTGCTCGATTCCGCGCTCGGCCTGCCGACGCAGCGCTGGCTGGATGTGGACACCGACTTCGGCAGCGACAACCTGATGGCCGAGGGCGCAAGCCCGGCGCAGCAGGACAAGCGCAAGGGCAAGGGTGCCTCGAGCAACCGCGCGGTGGCCTCGCCGCGCTGAGTTGGCGGGCTCGACCGTGAGTGGAAGGGGCGGCCTGCGGGTCGCCCTTTTTGTTGGCTCTTGTAGCGTCGAGCCGTGCTCGACTGTTCGGGCAAAGCAGTCGAGCACGGCTCGACGCTACAAATGCGAAGAGCAGTTCCGGAGCGCTAGTGCGCGAAGTAGTGCATGCCGCCATCCACCGGAATCACCGCGCCGGTGATGTAGCCGGCCAGCGGCGAAGCCAGGAAGGCCACCAGCGGCGCCACTTCGTCCGGCTCACCGAAGCGCCCGATCGGAATGTTGCGTGCAATGAACGCGCGCCGGCTTTCCTCGGTGGGATGCAGGCGGTCCAGGATCTGCGGGCTGTTGATGCGCCCCGGTGCAATCGCATTCACCGTAATGCCCTGCCCGGCCACCTCCGACGACAACCCCTTGCTCCACAGATGAAGCGCCGCCTTCGCTGCGGTGGCGGCATTCACCGAACGTGGCTCCATCGAACCGCTGAAATTGATCACCCGCCCCCATCCCTGCGCCCGCATCGCTGGCAGCAGTGCCTGGGTCAGCCGTCGTGCGGCGGAGAAGTTCAGGGCGATCGCTTCCTCCCAGACCTCGTCATCGGCATCAACCGTGGTCGGCCGGGAGCCCCCTGCGGCATTGACCAGGATGTCCACGTGCTGCAATGCCTCCCGGGATGCCTCCGCGATGGACCGGACGTCGCCGGCGACGGTGACATCGCCGACCACGATGACCGGTGCCGCGCCGCCTTCGGTTTCGATCCGCGCTGCCAGCGCCTGCAGGGGGTCGCGCTGCCGCGACGTGATGGCGACGCGCACGCCCTGGGCAGCCAGCTGCCTGGCGACGGCGGCACCGATGCCGCTGGCCGCGCCCGTCACCAATGCGGTACGGCCTGCAAGATTCAAGTCCATGGTGTTCTCCTGTCCACGTGGCCGGCCAATCCAGCCCTTGCACGACATGCTGTTTGATCACCCCTGATTGATAAACTCCGCGCAGGTTTCAGCATTCAACACCCGGAGTGTCAGATGAACCTGCTGGAGAGCATGCAGGTCTACGTGCTGATCGTGGACAAGGGCAGTCTCAGTGCAGCGGCGGCGGCGATGGATATCTCCGCGACGATGGCCGGTAAGCACCTGCGTGCATTGGAAGCACGGTTGGGCATGCAGTTGTTGAGCCGTACCACCCGGCGCCAGCATATGACGCCCTTCGGCGAGGACTACTACATCCGCTGCCGGGAGATCCTGCGCCTGGTGGAAGAAACCGACGCGCAGGCGCAGCACCAGCAACTGGCACCGGCGGGTACGCTGCGCATCAGTGCGCCGGTGATCTTCGGCACGCATGCGCTGGTACCGGCACTGGCCGAGTACATGGCGCGCCATCCGGAGGTCCGGGTCGAAGCCACGCTGACCGACCGCGTGGTCGACCTCGCCGAGGAGGGTTTCGAAGCAGCGCTGCGCATCGGCACGCTGGCCGACAGCAGCATGCTGGTGGCGCGTGCGCTGGCACCGTATCGCTTGATGATGTGCGCATCGCCCGGATACCTCGCCCGGCACGGTACGCCCTCCGACCTGCAGGCGCTTGCCCGGCACCAATGCCTGTCCTTCGAACCCAGCGCACTGGCGCAGTGGCTGCAGGTCGATGCTGGCGGGCTTGAGCGTGTGCCCGACGGCCGGCTGCAGATCAACAACGGCGAAGCACTGCGCACGGCGGCGCTGCATGGGCTGGGCATCGTGCTGCAGTCGGCACTGCTGCTGGCTGCCGACGTCGACGCCGGACGCCTGGTGCAGCTGTTCCCGGAACATGGCCAGACCGGTCGGCCGATGCACGTGGTCTACGCCCACGATCGCTACCACTCGACCCGCCTGCGCAGCTTCCTGGACTTCCTGGTGGAGCGCTTTCCACCGGCGCCGCACCGCTAGCGTCGACCGTCAGAAAAGCCGTCGGGCATGGCCTGACGCTACAAACCGCTCCATAAAAAAACCCCCTCCCCGCTGGGCAGCCAGGGAAGGGGGTTTCAGGATGCGGCTATCGGGAAGTACTTAGATCAGCGGCGCCGGGGTTGCCGGCAGAGCGACCGGAGCGGCCTTCTTCTTGCGGGCGGCCGGCTTGCGCTTGGCAACCTTCTTCGCTGCCTTCTTCGGGGCAGCCTTCTTGGTGGCCTTCTTCGCGGTCTTCTTTACTGCCTTCTTGGCGGTCTTCTTGACGGCCTTCTTGGCAGTCGCCTTCTTCGCGACCTTCTTGGCCGGCTTGCGGGCCGTTGCCTTCTTGGCAGTCTTCTTGGTGGCCTTCTTGGCTACCTTCTTGACCGCCTTCTTCGCGGTCTTCTTGACGGCCTTCTTGGCAGTGGACTTCTTGGCTACCTTCTTCGCCGCCTTCTTCACTGCCTTCTTCGCAGTGGTCTTCTTGGCGACCTTCTTCGCAGCCTTCTTCACTGCCTTCTTGGCGGTCGCCTTCTTCGCGACCTTCTTCACTGCCTTCTTGGCAGCAGCCTTCTTCGCGACCTTCTTCACCGCTTTCTTGGCGGCGGGCTTCTTCTTCGCAGCTTTCTTGGTTGCCATGGGATGGCTCCTCGTCAGTGATAGGGAGTTGAAACGCCCAGTTGGATCAAACCCGCGGATGCTGCGTGCGGGGACCGCCGGCGCGTCAGGCGCGCCGTTACGGATGCGGCAATGCCCGCCTCGATCGGCGGAGCGGACATCGGAATGGGAGTTGCCTTGCATTTCTCCGGGGGAAGCGGGGCCATGTCCACCGTCATCAGGGTCGCGGTGGTCTTGAAGGGGCTGCTTCGCATCGGACGATTGATTCTGCGCACTCGGTTGGGCAGGCAAGGTCTGCTGAGGCGAAACCTAATCACGGTTTTTTTTACTGTCAACAACCCCCGCGAAAAATTTTCACATCCGCGCCATCCCGGACGCCGCCTGCACCACCGCTCCGCACGGCCTGCAACGACGGTGGAAGCGGCGCGCACGCGCGTTGTCTGCATCGATGTCGATGCAGACGTTGATCAAAAAACACTTGAAATAAGCACTCCGCGCAGATAGGCGCAGGTGAGGCGCAACAGCGCGAGCGCATCGCCGATGGTCACCGGCACCGTCGCCAACGCCAGCACAACGGGGCCGCAACGGGGGGCGAAAAGTTTTCACATCTGATCGCTTCGGCGCGGGGTGGAAACGCGGATTTGCGCAAAACTGCGCACGCCGATCAGCGCCGTTCGTCTGTCGGCTGATGCCACGCCGAGGGTGCAGAGCGAACCCGCCGTCATGAGTCCAACGCACTCGCCAAAACAAAAACGGCCACCCGAAGGTGGCCGTTCCAGAACCCGGAAGTGACGACTCAGTGGTCGTCGTTTTCCAGGGCTTCGGCATACGCGTCCGGATCCAGCAGTTCGTTGAGCTCTTCGGCGTTGGTCAGTTCGACCACGAACATCCAGCCCTCGCCGTAGGCATCTTCATTGATGGTTTCCGGCTTGTCGGACAGCGCCGAGTTGACCTCGACGACCTTGCCGCTGATCGGGCTGTAGACGTCCGAGGCGGCCTTCACCGACTCGACAACGGCGATCTGCTCGCCAGCCTTTGCGTCGGCGCCGACTTCCGGCAGTTCGACGTAGACCAGGTCACCCAGCAGGCCCTGGGCGTGGTCGGAAATACCGACGGTGACACGGCCATTGCCTTCGACACGGGCCCACTCATGGGACTTGAGGAACTTGAGGTCGCCGGGGATCTCGCTCATGGGACTGCTCCAGAGATATGCAGGGGTGGAAAAAACGGGGCTAGTGTAACCAACCGGCCGCCACTGCTGTCAGTGACGATCGGCAGTTTCGGATCAGGCGTCGGCGAGCACGCCGGGCTGGGCCTGGCCTTCGCGCACGAACGGGAACTTGACCACGCGTACCGGTACCTGCCGGCCGCGGATGTCGACGGTGACCTCGCCGAGTTCACCGGCCGGTACGCGGGCGAAGGCGATGCCCTTGGCCAGGGTCGGCGAGAAGGTGCCGGACAGGATCTCGCCCTGGCCGCCCGCGGTGGTCACCGCCTGGCCGTGGCGCAGCACGCCCTTCTCGTCCATCACCAGGCCGATCATCTGGCGTGCGGTGCCGGCGGCCTTCTGCGCTTCCAGCACGTCGCGGCCGATGAAGTCGCGGCCTTCGTCCAGCGACACGGTCCAGGCCAGCGCCGCTTCGTACGGGCTGATCTCTTCGTCCATGTCCTGGCCGTACAGGTTCATGCCGGCTTCCAGGCGCAGCGTGTCGCGTGCGCCGAGGCCGGCCGGCTTCACGCCCGCCGCCAGCAGGCGGTTCCAGAACGCGACCACGGCGTCCTGCGGCAGCAGGATCTCGAAACCGTCTTCGCCGGTGTAACCGGTACGGGCGACGAACAGTTCGACGCCGTCATCGGACTGCACCTGCAGGGCGGCGAAACGGCCCAGCTTGGTCAGCGCCTGACGGTCCGCATCACGCGCCAGGCCGATCACGATGTCGCGCGCCTGCGGTCCCTGCACGGCCAGGATGGCCAGGTCCGGGCGCTGCTCGACGGTGACGCCGAACGGCGCAGCCTGCTCGCGCAGCCAGGCCAGGTCCTTCTCGCGGGTGGAGGCATTGACCACCATGCGGAAGAAATCGTCGCCCAGGTAGTAGACGATCAGGTCGTCGATGACGCCGCCGCGCGGGTTCAGCATGCACGAGTACAGCGCCTTGCCGGTCACCTTCAGCTTGTCGACCGAGTTGGCCAGCAGGCGGCGCAGGAACGGCTTGACCTGGTCACCGCGCAGGTCGACCACCGTCATGTGGCTGACGTCGAACACACCGGACTCGCGACGCACCAGGTGGTGCTCGTCCAGCTGCGAGCCGTAGTGGATGGGCATGTCCCAACCCCCGAAATCGACCATCTTGGCGCCAAGGGCGCGGTGGGTATCGTTGAGCAGCGTCTTCTGGGTCATGACCGGGTCCGGCAGCAGAGGAAACAAGAATCCCCATTATCCCAGATCGGTCGCCCGCAGGCGTGCCGCAGCGCAGCGCCGGCGCTGTAGAGCCGAGCCCATGCCCGGCTGCTCTTCGTGTGGGAGCCGAGCGTGGGCTCGGCTCTACAGGGGGCGGCCTGCGTCCTCGACCACCAGCACCGTGCCCTGCACGCTGCGCACCCGCACCCACGTACCCGCAGGCAGCTCCGGACCGCTCACCTGCCAGGACGCATCGTCAATGCTGACCCGTCCCTGGCCACCGACGATGCCCTGCTGCAGTACCACCTCCCGGCCGACCAGCTGCTCGGCGCGGCGGTTGAGCAACGGCGCATCGCTGGGCCGTGCCCGCGGCCGCCCCCAGCGCCGGTAGCACTGGATCGAGACCACACTCAGCAGGACGAAAGCGATCACCTGCCACAGCAGCGGAATGTCGCTGAACACCGCGACCAGTACGAACACCGCCGCCGCGCCAATGCCGATCCACAGCATGAACGCACCCGGCGCCAGCGCTTCGGCCGCGAACAGCAGCAGCGCCAACGCGCCCCAACCGACGACTTCCCAACGCATGTCAGCCTCCGAGCGGCGGCGGCCGCTTGCCGACGGCCTTGTTGTCCTGGCTGGCCAGCGCCTGCTTCGCCAGTTCGGCCACGCCCGCGATCGAACCGATCACGCCACTGGCCTCCATCGGCATCAGCACCAGCTTCTGGTTCGGCGAACTGGCCAGTTCCTTGAACGCTTCCACGTACTTCTGCGCAACAAAGTAGTTGATCGCCTGCACGTCACCCTCGGCAATCGCCGCCGACACCACCTTGGTCGCCATCGCTTCGGCCTCGGCCAGGCGCTCGCGCGCCTCGGCATCGCGGAATGCAGCTTCGCGACGGCCTTCGGCCTCCAGCACGGTCGCCTGCTTTTCGCCATCGGCGCGCAGGATCTCCGACTGGCGTGAACCCTCTGCCTCGAGGATCTGCGCGCGCTTTTCGCGCTCGGCCTTCATCTGCCGCGCCATCGCGTCCAGCAGATCGCGCGGCGGCTGGATGTCGCGGATCTCGATGCGGTTGACCTTCACGCCCCAGGGATTGGTGGCATGGTCGACCACGCTCAGCAGCTGGGCATTGATCACCTCGCGCTGGCTGAGCGATTCGTCCAGGTCCATCGAACCGATCACGGTACGGATGTTGGTCTGCACCAGGGCGATCATCGCCACTTCCAGGTTGGCCACCTCATAGGCGGCCTTGGCGGCATCCAGGACCTGGAAGAACACCACACCGTCCACGCGCACGGCGGCGTTGTCCTTGGTGATCACTTCCTGGCTGGGCACATCCAGCACCTGCTCCATCATGTTCACCTTGCGCCCCACCCCGTACACGATCGGGATCAGGAAATGCAGGCCGGGGGTCATGGTGTGCGTGTAGCGCCCGAAGCGCTCGACGGTCCACTCGTAGCCCTGGGGCACCATCCGTACCGCCTTGAACAGGATCACCACGGCCACGAAGGCCAGTACCACGGTAAAGAACATGGTCGGGAACATCTTGCTTTCCTTATCGATGACGTCCAGGCCCCAGCATAGCGCGTGAAGGCCGCATTCACAGCGGCGCTACCAGGGCACGCGCCCGCGCAGGATGTCGGCGAACATCACCCAGTCGCCCATGAACGAGTACAGCGGGTGCTGGAAGGTGGCCGGGCGGTTCTTCTCGAAAAAGAAATGGCCGACCCAGGCGCAGCTGTAACCGCAGAACAGGGCGGCCAGCAGCAGCATCGGTTGCCCACGCAGGATCGCTGCCGCGACCAGCAGCAGTACGCCGCAGCTGCCGATGAAGTGCAGCCGGCGCGATACCGGGTGGCGGTGCTCGCTGAGATAGAACGGATAGAACTCGCGGAAGCTGGCGAAGCGGGACATGCGCATGCTCCGGGGGCCGTGGTCAGGCCCATCATGCGCCTTTCGGGGGGCGCTGCGCTGCCTTGCAGCACCGAACCATGCTCGGCTTGCGCGTGCCAGCGCGGTCGGAAAGAAGAGCAGCCGAGCGTGGGCTCGGCTCTACAGAACCGCCTTGCCCGGACCTACACCGATGAGGTGCGCGGCCCGAACATGATCACCGCCATGCCGGCCAGGCACAGCGCGGCGCCGAACAGGTCCCAGCGGCTGGGACGGATGCCATCGACCAGCCACAGCCAGAACAGCGCGGTGCCGATGTAGACGCCACCGTAGGCGGCATAGACCCGACCACTGGCGGTCGGATGCAGGGTCAACAGCCAGGCGAACAGGGCCAGGCTGGCGGCCGCCGGCAGCAGCAGCCAGATGCTGCCGCCCTTGCGCAGCCACAACCACGGCAGGTAGCAGCCGACGATCTCGGCAAGCGCCGTCAGCAGGAACAGGCCGAGTGTCTTCACGCCTTCTCCGCCGCCTTGGCGTGCTGCCAGAGCGCTTCCTGCGCCTCCAGGTCCATCGCAGCCAGCGCCCCACCCTGCGCATCGGCCTGCGCTTCCATCGCACGGAAGCGACGTTCGAACTTGTGGTTGGCCCCGCGCAGCGCCGCACCCAGATCGATATCGGCGTGGCGCGCCAGGTTGGCGCAGACGAACAGCAGGTCGCCCAGTTCTTCCTGCAGGCGCGCCTTGTTGCCGGCGATATCGCCGCGCTCGAACTCCTCGCGCAGCTCCTGCAGTTCCTCGGCAGCCTTGTCCAGCACCGGCAACGGGCCCGGCCAGTCGAAGCCGACCTTGGCCGCGCGCGACTGCAGCTTCACTGCCCGCTGCCATTCCGGCAGGCCGCGCGAGATGCCGGCCAGCGCGGAGGTGTCCTGCTCGCCCTTGGCGGCGCGCTCGGCGCGCTTGATCGCCTCCCAGTTGCGCATCACCCCGTCGGCATCATCGACGCTGACCTCGGCGAACACGTGGGGGTGGCGGCGCTGCATCTTGTCGCTGATCGCGCGGGCCACGTCTGCGAAGGCGAAGCTGCCCTGCTCTTCGGCCATGCGCGCATGGAACACCACCTGCAGCAACAGGTCGCCCAGCTCGTCGCACAGGTCGTCGAGGTCGCCGCGGTCGATCGCATCGGCCACCTCGTAGGCTTCCTCGATGGTGTACGGCGCGATGGTCGCGAAGTTCTGTTCCAGGTCCCACGGGCAGCCGCCCTGCGGGTCGCGCAGGCGCGCCATGATCGCCAGCAGGCGCTCCAGTTCGTTGCTGGCTGCACTACCGGCGGTGGGGGTGTCATGCGCGCTCATGCGGCCTCCAGGGTCAATCGGACAACCAGTCGCGCCACGGCAGGCTGGTATCACCAAGGGCAATGAAATCGCCGTTCAACAGGGTTTCGCGGCGGTTGTAACGGAACGGCTTGCCGGTCGCGGCCGACAGTACCGCACCACCGGCGGCGTGCAGAACGCACTGGCCGGCGGCGGTATCCCATTCGGAGGTCGGACCCAGCCGCGGATAGACATCCAGGCCACCTTCGGCGATCCGGCAGAATTTCAGCGACGAGCCCTGCGCGATGGTCTCGATGCGGCCCATCCTCGCCAGCAGCGCCTCGGTTTCCGGTGAGCGGTGCGAACGGCTGGCGGCAACCCGCAACGGTGCGGTGGCCGGCGTACGGGTGCGCAGCACGGTGTCGTGCAGGCCCTGCCGGCGATAGGCCAGCTCGCCGCGCATGGCATGCCAGACGATGCCGGTGACCGGGGCCAGCACCACGCCGAAAGCCGGTGCGCCCTGGTAGATCAACGCGATGTTGACGCTGAACTCGCCGTTGCGCTTGACGAACTCGCGGGTGCCGTCGAGCGGGTCGACCAGCCAGTAGGCCCCCCAGTGGCGGCGCTGCTCCCAGCCCACCTGCGCCGATTCCTCGGACAGGATCGGCAGGTCCGGGGTCAGCTGCTGCAGGCCCTGTTCAATGACCTGGTTGGCCGCCAGGTCGGCACCGGTGACCGGGCTGTTGTCGTCCTTGATCTGCACGTCGAAGCCATCGGCATAGACCTGCATGATGGCCTGTCCGGCTTCCTGGGCGATGGCGATGGCGGTCTCGCGCAGGTCCGTGGTCAGTTTGATCATCGCAATCCCTGCAGCCACTGGCGGGCGATGAACAGCGCCGCCAGCGAGCGTCCCTCGGAGAAGTCCTCACGCAGCATCAGCTGGTCCAGCTCGGCCAGCTTCCACGGGACAACTTCCAGTTCTTCCGGCTCGTCGCCGGCCAGCTTTTCCGGGTACAGGTCGCGCGCCACCACCAGCCACGACTGGTGGCTCATATAGGTCGGGGCAAGGGTCATTGCGCGCAGCACGTCGACCCGGCGCGCACCGTAACCGGCCTCTTCCTTCAGTTCGCGGTCCGCAGCCTGCTCGGGAGTCTCGCCGGCATCGATCCGGCCCTTGACCAGGCCCAGTTCGTAGCGGTGCATGCCTGCGGCGTATTCACGTACCAGCAGCACGGTCTCGTCGTCGAGCATCGGCACCACCACCACCGCACCATGGCCACGGCTGACCAGGCGCTCGAAGCGGCGGCGTTCGCCGTTGGAGAACTCCAGGTCCAGGTGCTGGCGCTGGAAGGGACCGTTCTCCTCATCGGTGATCCGATGGATGATCGGCAAGCGACGGCCGGCACGGTCATCGTTCATGCGGAATCTCCGCGGCGGCCGGCGCCTGCGCCGGGGCCGATAGAATGTGCAGGCAGCAACATGTTCATGAGCCCGAAATGCTAGCAGACCCAACCCCCTCCCCGCTGGCCCACCATTGGCGGCAGCGCGACCTGCAGGTGCTGTGGCACCCCTGCACGCAGATGCGCGAGCATCCGCACACCCTGCCGCTGGTGCCGATCGCCCGTGGCGAAGGTGCCTGGCTGATCGACCACGATGGCAATCGCTATCTGGATGCGGTCAGCAGCTGGTGGACCAACCTGTTCGGCCATGCCGAGCCGCGCATCGGCGGCGCCATCGCGGCGCAGGCCACGCAGCTGGAACAGGTGATGCTGGCCGGCTTCGGCCATGAGCCGGCCATTACCCTGGCCGAACGCCTGCTGGCCCTGGCCCCGCGCCAGCCTGGCCGCGAACCGCTGGCCAAGGTGTTCTACGCCGACAACGGCTCGGCCGGCGTGGAAGTGGCCCTGAAGATGGCCTTCCAGTATTTCCAGAACCGTGGGGAATCGCGGCGCACGCGTTTCATCGCACTGGAGAACGGCTACCACGGCGAAACCCTGGGCGCGCTGGCGCTGGGTGACATCCCGCTGTATCGCCGTGTCTACGCGCCGCTGCTGGCCGAGGGGCTGTTCGCGCCCTCGCCCGACGCTTACCTGGCCGAGCCCGGCCAGAGTGCAGCAGATCGCGCACGCCAGGCCGCCGATGGCCTGGCCACCCTGTTCGACCAGCATCCGGGCGAGATCTGCGCGGTGATCCTGGAACCGCGCCTGCAGTGTGCCGGCGGCATGCGCATGCACGATCCGGTGTACCTGCAGCGCGTGCGCGAACTGTGTGATGCGCATGGCGCGTTCATGATCGCCGACGAGATCGCCACCGGCTTCGGCCGCACCGGCACCCTGTTCGCCTGCGAACAGGCCGGGGTGATGCCGGACCTGATGTGCCTGTCCAAGGGCCTGACCGGCGGCTTCCTGCCGCTGGCCGCGGTGCTGGCCACGCAGGCGCTGTACGACGCCTTCCTTGACGACTCGCGCGAGCGCGCGTTCCTGCACTCGCACAGCTACACCGGCAACCCGCTGGCCTGCGCGGCCGCGCTGGCGACGCTGGACATCTTCCGCGACGACGATGTGATCGCCCGCAACCGCAGCATCGCTTCCGTGATGGGTACGCTGGCGGCACCGTTCAACGACCATCCGCACGTGGCCGACGTGCGCCAGGCCGGCATGGTGGTGGCCTTCGAGCTGTCGCGCGACGGTAACAGGCGCACGCCGTTCGACCCGGCCATGCGGCTGGGCCTGCACGCCTACAAGGCCGCCTTGAAGCGCGGCGTGGTGCTGCGCCCGCTGGGAGACGTGCTGTACTGGATGCCACCCTACTGCGTGGACGACGAACAACTGGAGCTGCTGGCACATACCACGCTGGCGGCGATTGACGAGGCGATTGCATGCGCGTGACCCGCTGCCCCATCGACCTGGCGCTGCACAGCGGCCAGACCGTGACCCTGCCGGAAGAGGCCGCCAACCACCTGGTGCGTGTGATGCGCCTGCGCGAAGGCGATACCTGCGTGCTGTTCAACGGCGATGGCAACGACTACAGCGCGACGCTGACCGTGGCCGGCAAACGCGAGGTGCAGGTACGCATCGACGCCGTGCAGGCCATCAACAATGAATCGCCGCTGGCAATCACCCTGTTGCAGGGCATCGCGCGCGGCGAGAAGATGGACCTGATCCTGCAGAAGGCCACCGAACTGGGCGTGGCGGCGATCATTCCGGTCAACGCCGAGCGCACTGAGGTGAAGCTTGATGCAGCTCGGGCGGAGAAGCGCGTGGCGCACTGGAACAACGTGGTGACCTCGGCCTGCGGCCAGTCCGGGCGCGCGCGCATTCCGCAGGTGGGTTCGCCGCTGTCGCTGGCGCAGGCGACGGCAGCACTACCGGTGGATACGCTGCGGTTGACGCTGGACCCGCTCGGTGCCCATCGCCTGTCGACGCTGGACGCTGCACCTGCAGCGGGAATCGTGATTGCAATCGGTCCGGAAGGGGGGTGGTCGCCGCGTGACCGGGATCAGCTGACGGCTGCAGGCTTCCAGGGCCTGCAGCTGGGCCCGCGCATCCTGCGTACCGAGACCGCCGGGCTGGCCGCGATCGCGGCACTGCAGGCGCGGTTGGGCGATCTGGGATAAGGCTGATTCGTTGTAGTGCCGGCCGCTGGCCGGCATCCACGGGATCATGAGGTTGCCGGCCAGCGGCCGGCACTACCGCGACGAGCGCGTCCAGGGCAGCAGCCGAGCGTAGGCTCGGCTCTACAGGGCCCGCGCCAGATTGCAGTTTCCTTGTAGAGCCGAGCCATGCTCGGCTCGGTGCCGGTCGGCAGCCGGCACTACCGTTTGGTGGATCAGGCCGCCAGTGAATCCAGGGCGGCTTCCAGTGCGTCCAGGTTCGGCAACAGCGCGCTCTGCTCACCCAGCAGCACGCGCATGTGCACGATCTGCGGCAGGGTTTCTTCTGAGGCGTCGGCCAGCAGGCCGTCGCGCGGCACCGAGATCAGCTGCGGGAAATTCTGCGTCAGCAGCGCATAGTAGGGGCGCTGTGCGTTGCCGCTCAGGGCCTTCAGCACCACCACTTTGTTGTGGCCGGCCACCGCCTCTTCGCCCAGCCCCGAAAGGCGTGCGAACGACACCAGCGGCACCTGCCAGCCGTGCCAGCCGATTTCGCCAACCAGCCAGCGTGGCGCATCGGAGACCGGCTGCACCGGCACGCGCGACATCATTTCGGCCACGGTGGCATTGGGCAGCAGAACGCGCTCGTTGCCGGCCTGGATCAGGACGCCGCGGATTTCGTCATTGCTGGCATAGCTCATGGTGCCTCTCCGTTATCGTCTTCCGAGCCCCAGCGCGAGGCGATGGCCTGCGCCAGTTCCTGTGGCTCACCCGCCACCATGCCAGCGGCGACCACCGCCGTGGCTGCGGCAGGGTCATAGCAGCCCTCGCCGACCTGCCCGGCCACCCAGGCGCCGGCGGCGGCCAGATCCAACGCCGGACCAACATGCGCAAGATCGGCACCGCTGAGCAGGACCAGCGCAGTGTGGTCAGCAGGCAGCGCGGCAATCGAAATACCCTGCGCGTCGCTGACGAAATGCAGACCGTCACTGGCTGCCTGCACGCCAATGTCATCGGCCAGCACGTGCACTTCACCGGGTGTTGCACGCTGGCCGGCTTCGGCCAGCTGCACCGGCAACGGCGACACGCGTGCCATCTGCTTGACCAGGTTGCCGTAGCGCCCGCCATCCAGGCGCATGTGCACCAGGACCGGCACGCTCAGCGAAGACGGCAGCGCGCCGAGCAGGCGACGCAACGCGTCCGGGCCACCGATGCCGGCCAGCACCAGCAGCGATCCGGCGCGTGCGCCCACGGGCGCTGCGGCATCCAGATCGACCAGGCTCAGATGACCGGTATCGAAGGAAGGCAGCGGTGCCTCCACTGCAGCGTGGTGCGGAGCGGCGGCCGGGGCATCGGCCCCATCCTCGACCAGCGACCAGGCGGTGTGGTCGAAGGAGACCGGCGGCAGGGGCGGTGCTGCGTGTGCGGTCTCTGCCAGCGACGGCAGTGCGGAGGTCTCCAGCGGCTCAGGCACGACCGGCTGCAACGCCGCCAGTGCCTGTTCCAGCGCGATCGGTTCGTGCAGCTGCGCGGGCGGAGAGTACAGGCTGTCAGCGGGGACCTCGTCGGCCCAGCTCAATGCCTGGTCCAGGTGCGGCTGCAGCGCTTCTTCCTGTGGCGCCGGCGGCGGTGCCGGGTGGCCCGGCTCCAGCTGCAGGCCGGGTTCTTCTTCGGCCCCGGGCGGCAACACCTGCTGGTGGCCATGCAGCTTGGCGGCCAGATGACGGCCCCAGCGCTGAGCCTCCCAACCATCACGACGTGCGGCCAGCTCGGCCTCGTCGAAGACCAGGGTCAGGCCCGGTGCGGACAGCACCGCTTCCAGGCGCTCCAATGCATCTTCGATGGCGGCTTCCAGCGCGATCACCACGAACTGCGGGCGCGCCTCCTGCAGGATCCGCACGTCCAGCGTATTGGGATCATCTTCCAGCACCAGCTGCACATCGGCGTGCGACAACGCCTCGCGCAGGCGCTCACGCGCCGCGCCGGGACGGGCCAGCAGGGCAACGGCCGGAGCCGTTTGGGTTTCACTCACGGACACGGGCGATCCCCAGCAGGTCGTACACGTTACGCATCAGGTCCAGTTCCTGGTACGGCTTGCCCAGGTAGCGCTGGACACCGATCTCGAAGGCGCGCTGGCGGTGCTTGTCACCACTGCGCGAAGTGATCATCACGATCGGCACGTCCCTGTAGCGCGGGTCGGCACGCATCGCGGTGGCGAGCTCGTAACCATCCATGCGCGGCATCTCGATATCCAGCAGCATCAGGTCGGGCACGCGCTCTTCCAGGCGCTCCAGCGCCTCCACGCCGTCGCGGGCAACGCTGACCTCGAAATTGTGGCGTTCGAGAATGCGGCCGGTGACCTTGCGCATGGTCAGCGAGTCGTCCACCACCATCACCAGCGGCACCTGGCGCTCCTGGCGCGGTGCGTTGGCCAGCACCGGCAGCGTCGGGTTGGCGAGGAAGCGGCGCACCAGCGGCGCCACGTCCAGGATCACCACCACGCGGCCATCGCCGGTGATGGTCGCGCCGTAGATGCCCGGCACCGATGCGATCTGCAGGCCGACCGGCTTGACCACGATTTCGCGGTTGCCCAGCACCTGGTCGATCGCCACGGCAGCACGCAGGTCGCCGGCGCGGACCAGCAGCAGCGGCACCTGGTCCTGGCCATCGGCACGCGCCGGGGCCTGCCCGACCAGGCTGCCAAGGTCGTACAGCGGATAGTCTTCGCCGCTGTAGCGGTAGCTGCTGTCGGCGGCTTCGAAGCGCTCGCGCGACAGGCGGCCGATACCACTGACCGAGGCCACCGGCACGGCGAAGGTGGTTTCGCCGATCTGCACGAACACCGCCTGGGTGACGGCCAGCGTCTGCGGCAGGCGCAAGGTGAAGCGCACGCCCTGGCCACGCACCGACTGGATGTCGACCGAGCCACCGAGCTGGCGCACTTCGTTGCGCACCACGTCCATGCCCACGCCGCGACCGGCCAGCTGGCTGACCCGGTCGGCGGTGGTGAAGCCGGAGGCGAAGATCAGGTTGTCCAGCTCCTGCTCGTTCGGCTGCGCATCGGCGGCCAGCAGGCCGCGGTCGATGGCGCGGCGGCGGATCGCTTCGCGGTCCAGGCCAGCGCCGTCGTCGGCCACTTCCAGCACGATTTCCGAGCCTTCGCGGTGCAGGCGGATGGCGATCTCGCCCTCCTCCGGTTTGCCGGCGGCGCGGCGCTGTTCCGGCGCTTCCAGGCCATGGGCCACGGAGTTGCGCAGCATGTGTTCCAGCGGCGCGACCATGCGGTCGAGGACGTTGCGGTCCAGTTCGCCGTGGGTACCTTCCAGGGTCAGGTGAACCTGCTTGCCGGTATCCATGCCGGACTGGCGGACCACGCGGCGCAGGCGCGGCACCAGGCCGTCGAACGGCACCATGCGCGCGCGCATCAGGCCATCCTGCAGCTCGGAGCTGACGCGCGATTGCTGCTGCAGCAGCGAATCGTACTGGCGCGACAGATCGTCAAGCACGCCCTGCAGGCCCCCCAGGTCGGCCGCCGACTCGTTCAGCGCACGGCTGAGCTGCTGCAGGGTGGAGAAGCGGTCCAGTTCCAGCGGATCGAATTTCTGGTCGGCTTGGTCCTGTTCGCGCTGGTAGCGGGCGACGATCTGCGCCTCGGTTTCCAGGTCGAGTCGGCGCAACTGGTCGCGCAGTCGCGCATTGGTGCGCTCCAGTTCGCCCATGGCACCACGGAAGGCACCCAGCTGCTGTTCAAGCCGCGAGCGGTAGATCGCCACTTCACCGGCATGGTTGACCAGGCGGTCGAGCAGGTCGGCGCGCACGCGCACCTGCTCCTGCTGCGGACGCGCCAGCGGATCTTCATCGACCACGCCTTCTGCCGGCAGCGGTGCCGACAACGGCGCATCGAGCAGTGCCGGAGCCGGGCTGGCGATCGGTGCCGAGTCGGTTTCTGCGACGCTCGCCACGTTGGCCGCCGCTGCCGCAGCGATATCGGTGGTGGTACGCACTTCGAACGCGTCGACCAGGTCCTGCGCCGGTTCCACCACGCGATGATCACCGGTGCGGGTGAGCAGCTGGTGCAGGCGATCGAAGCCACGCTCCAGCAGCTGCACATCACGGCGCTCGATCTCGGTGCGACCGGCGGCGACGGCTTCCAGCAGCGATTCGATGCTGTGGCCGAGATCGCCGATGGCGTTGATGCCGGCCATGCGCGCGCCCCCCTTGAGGGTGTGCAGGTCACGCTGCAGGCCGGCCAGCACCTCGCGATCCTGCGGTGCATCGCGCAGTTCGCTGATCAGGCCATCACAGTGGTCGAGCAGGTCCTTGCCTTCATCGACAAAGATATCGACCAGCTCGCGGTCGTACACGCTGAAGTCAAGTGCGTCGGCGCCGTCTTCGGCATCGGCCGCATCAGGCGCCTGCTCGAGGTGCGGCGCACGGGGCGTGACGTCGGCCTCTGCAATCTCGGCATCGGCGTCGGCATCGGCTTCAACCATGCCCTGGCCCGGCGCCTCTTCCATCTCGAAGAAGCGCACCGCAGCAGCGCTGCCCTGCGGGGCCTCCGCGGTGATCTCCTCAATCACCGTCGCCGGGGACGGCTGATCGGCGCTCTCTCCTTCACCGACCGCCGCCTCCCCGCCGACGTCCGCATCCTCGGCAAAGGCATCTGCCTCGCCCGGCGCGAGTTCGCTGGCCTGGAGGCCGATCACGGGCCATTGCCCGTCGTCGTCCAGGGTCTGCTCTTCCTCGATCACGTGCAGGCCGGCCTCGAGCGCGGCTGCCAGCATGACCGGTTCTGCAAAACCCGGCACAGCCATTTCATCCTGCAGGCTCGACAGCTCGCTGTCGAGTGGCAGTGCAGCAGCGTCGTCAATGACGCGGTCATCGCCACGGCCCGAATCAAATGACAGCGACGTATTCAGGTCGATCGCGTCAACATCCGCAGACACCGGCAGCTCTTCCGCGTCACGGTCATCCACCGGCAGCGCACTGGCGTCGAGGTACGGCGACAGATCGTCGGCCATGGTCAGATCAGCGTCTTCGACCGTCGCGATCGTGGGCACGGCATCTACGTCGGCCACTTCGACAACAGGCGCACTCTCGACCGGCTGGATCGATTCAATCGTGCCGATGTCCGCCACGGCAGGTTCATCTTCGCCTGGCACCGACGCCCAGCCGGCGTCGAAGTAACGCGAAAGATCGTCGCTGGCGGTCAGCTCGCCCACGTCCAGGCCGCTGTCGGCCGCGACATCCAGCGGCTGCGGCTCGGCTGCAGCTGGAACCGGTTCCAGCGCATCTTCGGCAAGCAGCTGCGGCTCGGCAATGAGATCGGGCGCCGCATCGAAAGCGGACGGCATGCCGGTTTCGTCCAGCGCGTCCAGCCCAGACAGCGGCGCTTCGGCTTCGGATGCCTGCTCGACATCAGCCGCCAGCTCGACGCCCTCCTCATCCTCGTCTTCCAGCGCGAACAGCGGCCAGCGTGCTTCCGGCAGCTCGCCGGCCAATGCCTGCAGCCGCTGCACCAACGCGCCCTGCGGAACAATGCGCGGCTGTTCGGCCTGCAGCGCCTCCATGGTCGCGGTGATCGCCTGCGCAGTCGCATCCAGTGCGGCAACGCCTTCGTCGCCAGGCACCACGTCGGCGGCCAGCGCGCGCTTGATGTAGGACTCGGCACCGCCGGTGACCGCCGTGATTTCCGGTACTTCGGTCATCGCGAAGGCGCCGTTCATGGTGTGCACTGCGCGCAGCAGCGCGTCGCTGACCGGCTGCGGTGCCTGCTGCGCCGAGCGCAGCCAGTCCTGCAGGGTGGCCTGGTGGACTTCCACTTCGGCTTCGAGGATCTCGCGCAGCACGCTGTCGATGTTGGCTGGCGTGCCCACGGCCTCGGGCACCGGCTCGGCTTCGTCCTGCACCGACGCGATGGCTTCGGCCGCCAGGATGCGGCTGATCTCGTCCTCGCCTTCGGCCACCGGTGCCACAGGCGCGGCCGCTACCGGCAGCGGCACGTAATAGGTTTCCTCACCGGCGCCGACACGATCGGCGATGGCCTGCATCGCCTGCAGGTCCACGCTGATGCGCTGGCCATGGCGCAGCGCGGCGTTCAGCTGCGGCAGCGCGGCATGTGCGCTATCGACCATCGCCAGCACGGCCGGAGTGGCCGGGCGGCTGCCATCAAGCACGCGGTTGAGCATGCCTTCGATCTTCCAGGCGAACTCACCCAGGGTGCGTGCACCGACCAGTCGGCCACTGCCCTTGAGGGTGTGGAAGATGCGCCGGATCGGCCGCAGCCGGTCCATGTTGTCCAGCTGCACACGCCATGTCGGCAGCAGCGTGCCAAGGTTGGCCAGCTCGTCGTCGAACTCTTCCAGGAACACCTCGCGGATGTCCTCGTCGATGTTCTCGGCATCGTCGTCGAAGCCCGCCTCGAAGCCGGCCTCGGTCCCAGCCACGACCGGGATGTCCGCAGCGGGCGGAGCCGCCATGGCCTGCGGATTGAAGTCGGCCGCCGCGGCGCTCAGCTCGGCAAAGAACTGCGCGTCGGCTTCGCTGAAATCGATGGGTGCGATGGTGTCGATATCAATCACCGACACCGCCGGTGCCGGTGCATCGGAGGCCGGCGCCAGCACCTCGGCCATCGGCGCGGGCACGTCCTCCGGCACATCCGCCGGAACGGCGTCCACTCCGGCAACCACAGGGCTTTCGTCTACCCGCAGGGGCGTGGCGGCATCGACGATCTCCAGCGACGGATGCAATCCGGCGTCGTCGTCCAGCGACAGCGTCTCCATCGCGTGCAGCGACAGCACGTCGTCGGCATTGTCCAGCGCATCGGCGTCGAAGCGGAATACCACGTCCTCACCGGCGGCAACCGCATCGTGCTCGGCAGCGACCGGGTCGAACACCGGCGCGGCAAAGTCAGCGGTGTCGAAGGGCACCGACGCTTCGACGTCGTCCTCGACAGCCATCACGGCCACATCGGCCACTGCCGGCGGCGTTGCCTCCGACAGTGTCCACTGCGGCGCCGATCCCACTCCGGTTTCGGCCCGTTCGAAACTGACCGGGTCGAAGCTGGCGAAGGTCGGACTGCGCTCGTCTTCGGCACTCGCGGCCGGATCGGAGTCGGAATGGAACGGTGCGAGATCCCATTGCGGCACGTCGGGTGCAGGCGCGCTGGAGGCGGCGAAGACCAAGGGCGCATCTGCGTCGTCCTGCAACGACAGCGGTGCGGATGCAGCGCTCCCCAGCGCACCGAACATCAAGCTGTTGTCCACCACCTCCGGTGCAGGCGTGGCCGGTGGCGGATCAAAGGTAAAGTCCGGCAGCGGCACCGGCACAGTGCCGGCGGCAGGCGCGGCCGGCTGCACCGGAATCTCGATGCGCTCCGGCTGCAACGGCTCGGCCTGCAGCGCGACCGGCTCGCGTTCGATCAGCAGCGATGCAAACGGAATCGGCGCGGCGGCAACCGGTTCCACCGCATTGCGGTCCGGCAACGGCCAATAGCGCAGCGCTTCAAGGCTGCTGCGGGTGATGTCGAGAATGTCCTCGCGGCCCGGGCGGCGGTCGCGCAGTGCTTCGAGGTAGTACTCCAGGCTGGCCATGGCATCGGCCAGGGTGTCCAGCTGACGGCCACTGGGCACGCGCTGGCGACCGATCAGCTCGGCTTCGATGTACTGCTGCACACCGCGCAGGTAATCGGCAGCCGTGCCCAGATCCAGCATGCGCAGCGCGCCGGAGACATCGCCCAGCAGGCGCGGCACGTCCTGCAGCTCGGCATGGTTCCAGCTGGTTTCAATGAACGCGACGAAGTGCTCACGCGCGGCGGCGAAGTTGGCGATGGCCTCATGCGCCAGCACTTCTACCGTGCGCCGGTTCTCCACCGCGCTCGGATCGTCCGCGCCACTGCCGCCGGCGCCCAGATGAGCAACCTGGTCATCCAGCGAGGCATCCACGTACAGCAGTGCCCCGGCGATATCCAGCAACAGGTTCTCGTCGATCTGCTGGCGCCCTTCGACCACGCCACGCAGTGCATCACGCTGCTGCACGACCACGCCACGGGCAACGCCCAGGCCCATCATGCCCAGCGTATCGGCCACCGCACCGAGCTCGTTGGCCTGGGTCTGCAGCTGCTCCGGCGCACCGCCGGTACGCAGGTGCAGGTCCAGCGCATCCTTGATGCGCAGCAGTTCTTCCTTCACTGCACTGCCCACGGTATCGAGCAGCTCGCGGTTGCGCCCGCTCAGACTGCCGCGGGCATGGTCCAGCTCGGCCTCGGTGGCGGTGACGCTGTCCGGTGCGAATGCCAGCAGTACGCTGTCATGCACGCCTTCTTCGCCACGTGCGGCACGGATCTCGTTGAGCAGCGGCATCAGCACGATCGGGATATCGCGATGCCCGTTCTGCAGGCGCTCCAGGTAGTCAGGCAGCAGCACGCTGCCACGCATCAGGGTCGCGCAGGCTTCATCCCGATCGGCCACACCCCCAGCGCCGATGGCATTGGCCAGCTGTTCAAGCTCCTCGGCCACCATCGCCGGGGCATACAGTTCGACCATGCGCAGGGTGCCCTGCACCTGGTGCAGGTAGCCGGCGCAGATGCGCATGCGGCTGGCATCGGCCGGGTCTTCCGCGTAGTACTCGACCTCGTTGCGTACCTGGCGCAGGGTCTCGTCCAGCTCAGGCTTGACCCAACCCAGCGCTGCGTGGCTCATCGCATCGCGCAGACTGCTCATGGACGCGCTCCGTTCGCCGCCGCGCGGAAGCCGCGCGAGTTCTGGCGTGGGAAATGGAAATGCTTCATCGACTGGTTCCTTGCTCGCCGCCCTGCCTGCGTCACGCCGGCAGCTTGAAGTCGGCGACCGAACGACGCAGGTCGGCCGCCAGCTGCGCGAGGTGGCCGATCGATTCGGCGGTCTGCCCGGCACCCTGCGAAGTCTGGCCGGTGATCTGCCGGATCACGCCCATGGTGCGGGTGATGTCCGAGGCCGCGGCGGACTGCTGCTGGGCGGCGATGGAGATGTTCTTGATGAGGGTGTTCAGTGCATTGGACACGCGTTCGATTTCGGTCAGCGCGGTGCCGGCGTCCTCGGCCAGGCGTGCACCGGACACCACTTCGGCGGTGGTCTGTTCCATCGAGGTGACCGCTTCGTTGGTATCGGCCTGAATGGCCTGCACCAGGTTCTCGATGCGTCGGGTCGCGCCGGAGGTACGTTCTGCCAGGCGCTGCACTTCGTCGGCCACGACCGCGAAGCCGCGGCCCGCTTCACCGGCCGACGCTGCCTGCACCGCAGCGTTCAACGCCAGGATGTTGGTCTGCTCGGAAATGTCGTTGATCAGTTCCACGATCGAGCCGATTTCCTGCGACGACTCGCCCAGGCGCTTGATGCGCTTGGAGGTTTCCTGGATCTGGTCGCGGATCTGGTCCATGCCCTGGATGGTCTCGCGCACCACGCCGGCACCCTCGGCGGCGATCACCACCGAGCGCTGTGCCACGTCGGCCGACTCAGCCGAGTTGCGCGACACCTGCTCGATGCTCGCCGCGATTTCGCCGATGCGGTCCGAGGCCGAGGTGATCTGGTTGGCTTGGTGGCCCGCCGCCTCTGCCAGCTGCATAGCGGTGGCCTGGGTTTCCTGGGTGGACAGCGCGACCTTGGCCGAGGTGTCGTTGATGGTGGTCACCAGGTGGCGCAGCTCGTCGACGGCGTAGTTGATCGCGTCGGCGATGGCGCCGGTCATGTCCTCGGTCACCGAGGCCTTCACTGTCAGGTCGCCCTCACCCAGCGAGGAAATTTCGTCCAGCAGCCGCATGATCGCCTGCTGGTTGCGGCTGTTGAACTCCACCTGGGTCTGGTAGCGCAGTTCCTGCTCGCGCGAGCGGCTGCGCACGTTGGTGGAGACGAAACCGATGATTGCAATCAGCGACAGCGCACCGGAGACCACGCCGATCCAGAAATTCGGGAACAGGCGGGTATCGGACACCGAACCGAACGAGGAGAACGCCTCGAACAGCTTGCGGCTGTCGTCCAGCATGTGCGCCGAACCCTGGCCCAGTGCGGTGGCCGCCGACTGCGCCGCGAACAGCTGGCGCGAGCTGGCCAGGATCGCGTCGGCGTCCTGCTTCATCGCTTCCCACTTCTGCTGCGACTGCTCCAGCGCGGCCACGGCGGCGGCACCGCGCACGGCGGTGATGCCCAGTTCCTCGTTGCCGTTGCGCAGGCCGTCGAGCACCTGCGAGAACACGGTGATGTCACGGGCCAGTGCGTCGCCCGAGGTGGCAGCGGCGCTGCCACCGGCACGCATTTCCGTCACGCGGCGGGCCATGGAGCCGGCCACCACCACCTGCTGCAGGGCGCTGTACACCTGCGACGACGGGGCGCCGGAAGCGGACATCGCACGCACCAGCTCGTTCAGCTGGGCCTGCAGCCCCGGCACGGCGCCGGTGAAGTTGTTGGCGTTGCCGGCCAGGGCCAGCACCGCCGGTTCACTGGCGACCAGCTGCCCGGCCTGCTTGCCCAGCGGCGCCCAGGTTTCGCCCAGGGTGGCGATCGCACCGGACACGCCCGGTTCCTTGCCGTAGCGCCCCTGCAGGGTCGACACGTTCTGTTCGATCGCGTTGCGGGTGGCCTTGAAGGCGGTGAACGCCTGCGCGTTGCCGCCCACCGCGTCACGGCCCTGGTTGGCCAGCTGCTGTGACAGCACCTGCAGGTCGGCCGCCTTGGAACCGGCATCGGCCAGGCGACTGCCCTGCCAGGTGGCGACGCCGGTGTTGACGCCGAACAGGATCATCGATGCCAGCAGCAGGAACAGCCAGAGGTTGCTGCCGCCCAGCCGCAGCTTGCCGGTCTTGGTGGCGTCCGAAGCAGTACTCATCGTTCAACCTCGATCTTCAATGCAGGGGGCGTTGCCCGGCCTCAGGCCGCGGCTTGCCGGAATTCAGGGGTACGCGACAGCAGCGAGAGCGAGAACACGCCCCAGTCGTGGCCGTCGGCGTGGAAGGCGCGATCGACGAAGTGGCCGTAACGCCCTTCGGCCAGCGTGCCGGCTTCGATCTGCTGGTCCAGTTCGAAACTGCGCTGGCCGAACAGTTCATCGATGGTCAGCGCGACGTCGCCGCCGGCCTGGCGCATGATCAGCACGCGCTGGCCTTCCTGCTGCACGGTACGCGTGCCTTCCAGGAAGTACTTCAGGTCGACCACCGGGAACAGGTTGCCGCGCAGGTTGCCCACGCCCAGCAGCCACGGCTGTGCGCACGGCACCGGGGTCACCGGCGGCATCGGCACGATTTCCACCACTTCGCGGAAATCGGACACCAGCCGGCGCTGGCCGACGCGGTAACCCACGCCACGCCAGAGGTCCTGGGCGAACTGCCGCTCGGGCAGCTGCACCGCGTGGGCCAGGCTGCGCCGTTCGTAGGCTTCGAGAATGTCGAAGGGCGAGCGCATCAGGCCACCAGTTCGTTGATCCGCGCGATCAGTTCATCCTCGCGCGGCGGCTTGACGATGTAATCGGCCGCGCCCTGGCGCAGGCCCCATGCCTTGTCGGTTTCCATCGCCTTGGTGCTGACGATGATCACCGGGATGTGCTTGATCGCTGCATCACGGGCCATCGCGCGGGTGGCCTGGAAGCCGCTCATGCCGGGCAGGACCACGTCCATCAGCACCAGCTGCGGCACCTGGTCGCGGACCAGCTGCAGTCCATCCTCGGCGTTGTCCGCTTCCAGCACCTCGTGGCCGGCACGGCGCAGCCACTGGGTGAACACCGCACGGTCGGTCGGTGAATCCTCGATCAGAACGATACGAGCCATTGTGCCTTTCCCCCCTGGTCAGGCGTTGACGTATGTGCGGATGGCACCCAGCAGTTCTTCACGCGTGAAAGGCTTCGTCAGGTACTGCTCCGAGCCGACGATGCGTCCCCGCGCCTTGTCGAACAGGCCATCCTTGGACGAGAGCATGATGACCGGGGTCGCCTTGAACAGCTGGTTGCCCTTGATCAGCGCACAGGTCTGGTACCCATCCAGGCGCGGCATCATGATGTCGACGAAGATGATCTGCGGTTGCTGGTCTGCGATCTTCGCAAGCGCTTCGAAGCCGTCGGTGGCGGTGACCACCTCGCAGCCTTCGCGCTTGAGCAGCGTTTCCGCAGTCCTGCGGATGGTCTTCGAATCATCGATGACCATCACCCGGAGTCCTGCGAGTTCCCCGCCCGCAGTCGTGTTTTCAGTCATTGCCTATCCCCAAGCGCACGGCCCGATCTCTGGCGGGGGCCGCTACGAAAGCGTATCTATATCGCACTTTCCGCGCCCGCTTCAAGGCCGCCCCATGGCGCGGGGCATGGCACCCTCCTGAACGTGACGGGTTTCGCAATGCGTGCGCGGGCGCCGGGCGGACGCTGCGTTGCAGTACGGCGGGGAGGCGCGCGGGCGGCGTTGCCGCTACCATCAACGCCTTGCCTGACAGGTGCGCCCATGCCGTTGAACGTCATCGTGGTGATGGATCCCATCGCCCACATCAAGATCGCCAAGGACACCACCTTCGCCATGCTGCTGGAAGCCCAGCGCCGCGGCCATGCCCTGCACTATGTGCGCCCGGGCGGCCTGGCTCTGGAGGGTGGCGTAGCGGTGGCCCAGACCGCCCCGCTGCAGGTGCGCGACGACCCGGCCGGCTGGTATGAGCTGGGCGCATTCAGCCGCACCGAATTCGGCCCCGGCCAGATCGTGCTGATGCGCAAGGACCCGCCGGTCGACGCCGAATACATCTATGACACCCAGGTGCTGGACGTGGCCGCAGCGGCCGGCGCCTGCGTGGTCAACAACCCGCAGGGCCTGCGCGACTACAACGAGAAGCTGGCCGCCCTGCTGTTCCCGCAATGCTGCCCGCCGACCCTGGTCAGCCGCGACGCCAAGGCGCTGAAGGCCTTTGCGCTGGAGCACGGCCAAGCCGTCCTGAAGCCGCTGGATGGCATGGGCGGCCGCTCGATCTTCCGCAGCGGCCAGGGCGACCCGAACCTGAACGTGATTCTGGAAACGCTGACCGACGGCGGCCACAGGATGGCACTGGCGCAGAAGTTCATTCCCGACATCACCGCCGGCGACAAGCGCATCCTGCTGGTCGATGGCGAACCGGTCGACTACTGCCTGGCGCGCATCCCGCAGGGGGACGAATTCCGCGGCAACCTCGCCGCCGGCGGCCGCGGCGAAGGCCGCCCGCTGAGCGAGCGCGACCGCTGGATCGCCGCCCAGGTCGGCCCGGAGATGAAGCGTCGTGGCATGCGCTTCGTCGGACTGGACGTGATCGGCGACTACCTGACCGAGGTCAACGTGACCAGCCCGACCTGCGTGCGCGAACTGGACGCCCAGTACGGCCTGAACATCGCTGGCACCCTGTTCGACGCACTCGAGGCCGGCCTGCGCTGATGCCTGCCGCACCTGCCGTCCTGCCCCCGCCGCCGCGCGAAGCGCAACGGCTGGGGGCGACCATCGCGCTGTCTGTGCTGGTCCACGCCCTGCTGATCCTGGGCGTGGGCTTTGCCGTGAAGGGCGATGCACCGCTGGTGCCGACGCTGGAAGTGATCTTCAGCCAGACCCGTACCGCGCTGACGCCGAAGCAGGCTGATTTCCTGGCCGCGGCCAACCAAGAAGGCGGTGGCGAGCACGACCGCGCACAGCGTCCACGCGACAACCAGGCCGGCATCGTCCCACAGGCCCAGTCCGGGCTGAGCCCGGTGCCGCAGCAGCAGCAATCGGCCGCGCCGGTTCCGCCGCCGCAGGCACGGGTGGTCAGCAGCCGCAATGGCGAAGAGGTGGTGGCGCAGGCACAGTCCCGCCCCACGCCGGATCAGCCCGAACCGGACGCACCGCTGAGCGCGCGCGAGCAGCGCGATGTGGAGATGGCGCGGTTGGCTGCCGAAGTGCATCTGCGCTCGGCGCAGTACGCCAAGCGCCCGAACCGCAAGTTCGTATCGGCCAGCACGCGCGAATATGCCTATGCCAATTACCTGCGCGCGTGGGTCGATCGCGCCGAGCGCGTAGGCAACCTGAATTACCCGGATGAGGCGCGGCAGCGCCGTCTCGGTGGCCAGGTGGTGATCAGCGTGGGCGTGCGCCGCGATGGCAGCGTGGAGAGCAGCCGGATCCTGCGTTCGAGCGGGACGCCGTTGCTGGATGAGGCGGCACTGCGGGTGGTGAAGCTGGCCCAGCCGTTCCCTCCGTTGCCGAAGACCGAAGACGAAATCGACATCCTGCAGGTCACCCGCACGTGGGTGTTCCTGCCTGGCGGCACCCTGCACGACGACCGGTAGGGTTTTGTTGCCCGGGCCTGCGGCCCGGGACCCGCAGAGGCAACGGCCACAGCCGAAGCAACAGCAGAAGCGGCGGCGGGGATGCTGAACCTGGCGGGGCGGTATGGGCTTGCAGGACACGCCGTAAACCCGTCCCTGGGGGCTCGATAGCGCCTTGCTCGTATGCGCCATCCTGCGCATACGGCAAGACCGGGGCGCTGGGCGTCCTGCCCAACCCGCCCGAGGCATGCCTCGGGCCCATGGCGCCAACGGTCCTGCAAGCCCACACCGCCCCACCTCCGACAGATCGCGGCGCATCATCGGTAGGTGTCGACCTTGGTCGACACACATCCACGCAACGCGTGGATGCGAGCGAAGCGACCCGCTTTTGACTTTGATTCTCTTTTTTGATTTTCCGTGGCGGACGCACACGGAAACTGTCCGTGGCCGGGCGGGTGGGCTGCGCAGGGGCGTGAGCCGCATGGATGCGGCGACCGAGCTTACATGGACGTACTTGCAGCGCCCCCTGCGCAGCCCACCCGCCCGGCCAACCCCACGAATCCGCGATCAGCGAGCCGCCACGAGGGGCTCAGCCGTTGGCCTTCGCCTTCGCCTCGCGCGCGGCCTGCTGCTCGACCAGGGTCAGTGCCACGTTGTCGCGCAGGTACGCCGGCTCGACCTTCTCCGGTGCGATCGCCTCGCCACGCGCGAACGCCGGCACTGCCAGTGCCAATACGTCCGACGCCCGCGGCAGCGCCGTGGCATCAAAGCCGCGTAGGCCGGTGCCCAGTTGGGTCACCAGTGCCCCTTCAGCTGCACCGAAACCGGTGCCGACACCGTAGGCCGACATCCCTTCCGGCAGCGCCACCGCAGCAGGTGCGCACACGCGTTCGGCATCACGCGCCACCGGCAGGCCGTCCACACGCTCGAAGCGGGCGACATACAGTTCGCCCATCCGTGCATCGATCGCCGACAGGATCTGCGTTTCTTCTGCCGGCGCCCGCAGCGCCAGCACCTGCAGCGTCGAGACCGGCAACAACGGCCGGTCCAGCGCCAGTGCGATGCCCTGGGCAATCGCGATCGCCAGGCGTACGCCGGTGAACGCACCGGGGCCGCGGCTGAGCGCGATGCCGTCCAGCTGGCGACGGCTGATGCCGGCCTCGGCCAGCAGCGCCTCGGCCCACGGCAGGCTCAGTTCGGCATGCCGGCGCGGGGCGATCTCGAAGCGTTCCAGCACCTGCCCATCGACATGCAGGGCAACGGAACAGGCTTCGGTGGCGGTTTCAAAGGCGAGCAGTTTCATCGGATCGGGTCAGAACAGGGGGAACGTGGCACCGGGCGCCGGCTCGGGGCCGGTCACAAAAGCGGTCGGGGCAGCCGCATCATCGGCCACGGGCGCCCATTGTGGCGTAAAGAAGGCCTGCACATCGGTCAGGTTGCGGGTACGGCGGAACGGCGGCAGCGAATCGAGGAAGACCCGGCCGTAGCCGCGGTTGAGCAGGCGCGGGTCGCACAACACCAGCACGCCACGGTCGCTCTCGCTGCGGATCAGGCGGCCGACGCCCTGTTTCAGCGCAATCACCGCCTGTGGCAGCTGCTCATCGCGGAACGGATTGCCGCCCTGGCTGCGGATCGCCTCCAGCCGCGCCTCGTACACCGGATCGTCCGGTGCCGCGAACGGCAGCTTGTCGATCATCACCACGCTCAGCGCCTCACCCACCACGTCCACGCCCTCGCGGAAACTGGCCGAGCCCAGCAGCACGCCATTGCCCGATTCGCGGAAGCGTTGCAGCAGCGTCGCGCGCGGGGCCTCGCCCTGCACGAACAACGGCCACGGCCCATCACGCAGTGCCTCGGCGGCCTCGCGCAATGCACGGTGCGAGGCGAACAACAGGAACGCCCTGCCCTGCGACGCCTGCAGCACCGGCCGAAGGGTCTGGATCAGCGCAGTGCCGAAGCCCCGCGCGGCCGGATCAGGCAGGCCCTCGGGCAGATAGCACAACGCCTGCTCCGGCCAGTTGAACGGGCTGGGCTGGACCAGCGTATGCGGATCGTCCAGGCCCAGGCGGGTGGCAATGTGATCGAAACCACCGCCCACGGTCAGTGTCGCCGAGGTAAAGATCCATGCGGCTCGGCTGCGTTCGCGATGCTCGCGCAATGGACCGGACACATCCATTGGCGTGCGCTGGCAGCGGAAACCACGCGGCGTGAGCTCGTACCAGAGCACATCGGCGGCGCTGGCGGTCTCCGCCGGATCGGTATCGAAATCGAGGGTGGGTTCGTCATCGCCCAGCCAGCGACTGAGCCGCGAGACCGCCTCGCGCGCCCGCGCATGGCAGGCATCCAGGCCCGCCGCGGCTTCGCGCAGCGGCTGCAGCGCCTGCTCCAGGGTCACCAGCCCCGCCATCACCGTATCGAACCCGTCGCGCACCTGTGGCATCGCCAGCGCGCGCCATTGCGTGCCACGCGGCGGCAATCCCTCCATCGCCGAACGCAGCGCCAGCAGCGCCTGCTGCAACTGGTCGACCGGTTCCTGCAGCGCCGACTGCGCGCCCCCGACTCCGCGCGCCTCGGCCAGGCAGTCGCGGCCCAGTTCCTGCCACGGACGCATGCCAAAACCTTCGCCGAAGAACTGCGCGGCCATCTCGGGCAGCTGGTGTGCCTCGTCGATGACAAAGGCCTGCGCCCCCGGCAGCAGCTCGCCGAAGCCGTCCTGCTTCAGTGCCAGGTCGGCCAACAGCAGGTGGTGGTTGACCACCACCACATCGGCGGCCTGCGCACGTTGCCGCGCGCGCACCACGAAGCAGTCATCCCAGAACGGGCAGTCGGTACCCAGGCAGTTGTCGACAGTGGACGTGACCATCGGCAGCAGCGGCGAATCATCGGCCAGGCCTTCCAGTTCGGCGATGTCACCGAACTCCGAACGACCGGACCAGGCCAGGATCCGCTGGAACTGCGCGGCCTGTTCGGGGCTGGAAAAACGCGGCTCGCCCCGCGCCTGCTGCAGGCGATAGCGGCACAGGTAGTTCGCACGTCCCTTCAGCAGCGCACTGCGCAGGCCGACACCGAGTGCCTGGCGCACCCGTGGCAGATCGCGGTGGTAGAGCTGGTCCTGCAGCGCGCGGGTACCGGTGGAGATGATGGTGCGCAACCCGGACAGCAGCACCGGCACCAGGTAGGCGAACGTCTTGCCGGTGCCGGTACCGGCCTCGGCCAGCAGCAGATCACGCTGCTGCAGCGCATCGGCGATGGCTTCGGTCAGGTGCAGCTGTGCCGGACGCGGGACGAATGCATCCAGGTGCGAGGCGAGCGCGCCGCCGTCGCTGAGGGCTTCGCGGCTGGCATGGACAAGGTCGGACATCAGAGGGAAAGGATACCCGGCCGGGCGCTGCCCGGCACCCGTTTCAAGCCAGGGCACCAGCAAAAGCAACGGCAACAGCTTGGTTCATGGCTCTGGGTTTCTACATGCTGGGCGGGTCGGGAGGGGCAGGCAGGACACGCCGTAAACCCATCCTTGGGGGCTCGATGGCGCCATCCATGGCGCCAACGGTCCTGCCTGCCCCTCCCGACCCGCCTTCGACAGTTTCCCGGTGACGGATGGACGTGCTTCGTGGCGTCGCGCTTGCTCGACTGGATTCAGAAGCGGTGGGTCGAACGGAAACAAGAAGGGGTCGGAGCCGTTTTCCTGCGGAAAACGGCTCCGACCCCACGGCGAGTGCGCGCAGCGCGCGACCCGCTTTTGATCTGTTTTTTTCTTTTCCGTGGCTGGACGCACACGGAAACTGTCAGGGGCAGGGCGGGTGGGCTGCGCAGGGGCGTGAGCCGCATGGATGCGGCGACCGAGCTTACATGGACGTACTTGCAGCGTCCCCTGCGCAGCCCCCCCGCCCGGCCCAATCACATGACCCGCATTTTGCGGCCAGCCACGAGGGGCTGCGCCGTTGGCTGGAAATTCAGTACCGCTTGATCCCCGGCACGGTGCAGCCTTCCAGCTGTGCATGCGCCGACACCGCATTTTCCTTCTCGCCCCGCGCCAGGCGCGACTGCTCGATCGTCGCCCAGTGCCGCCGGCACAACGGCCCCGTCTTCGAGCCCAGATCCACCGCCTTGCGCGCGAACGTCTCCGCCTGCGCCCACTGCCCCTGCAGCAGCGCCAGTTCGGCACGTTCCTGCAGCACCGCCGGGTCGCCGGCGACGATTTCCAGCGCGTGATCCAGGCTGCTGGCGGCACCGGCCAGGTCGTTCGCCTGGCGTTGCGCCTGCGCGGTCACCCGCAGGTCTTCCACCTGCGAATCACGCAGCGGCTGCACCGACAGCTCCTTGTCGTCCGGACCTGCGGCCGCATCCACCGCAGCCAGGCGCTGTGCCGGCGTAGTGGTATCGACCGGCTTGACCACCGGCGGCGCGCTGGTCACGCAGGCGGCCAGGGCCAGGCTGAGGCCCGTCAGGGCCAGGGGCTGCAGCAGGGATCGCATGTTCATCGGCATCATCGGCTCGGGGGAGGAGTGGCGGCGGCGGGCGCCGCGGCAGGTTCAGCAGGCGCTTCCGGCTTGCGGTCCAGGCCGAACCAGCTGCGCCAGCCACCGCCCTCGCCTTCGGCACCCTGCCCGTCCGGCGACACCGCCGGCGCGCACGGTGCATAGGCCGGTGCATAGCCCACCACGAACGGGAAACGACGCGCGCCCGGACAGCCTTCATCCGTGCTGTTGAGTCCGGTGGGCGCCACCGACTGCCAGTCCAGGCCCTTGTTGCTGACCCGCAGCGGAGCACTCGGCAGACGCTGGAAGATACCCGACCAGACCCGCATCGCGCCGGTGGCACCGTACAGGCCGGCCTGCTCGTTCTGGTCGTTGCCGATCCAGATCACCGCCAGATGATCGCCGGTGTAACCGGCGTACCAGCTGTCGCGGCCATCGTTGGTGGTACCGGTCTTGCCGGCCGGCTGCAGGCGGCCGAGGCCATCGGCGTTGAGCCGCTGCGCGGTGCCGCTGGCAACCACCTGCTGCAGGCCGACACTGATCAGGTTGGCGGCAATCGAGTCGCCTTCCTGGGCCGGTGCCGGGGTCTTGTCGTAACGCTTGAGCAGCTTGCCCTGCGGATCAAGCACGCCACGCACCGCATGCAGCGGCTGGATCTCGCCACCGGACGCGAGGAACTGGTACAGCTGTGCCATCGCGTACGGGCTCTGGTCGGTCGAGCCGAGGATCACCGCCGGGTTGGCCTCGGCCTTGATGCCGGCCAGTACGTGGATCAGCTGGGTCACGCGCTCGGGGCCGACCTGCATGCCAACGCGCACCGTGGCCTGGTTGTAGGAATGCGCCAGCGCGTCGATCAGGCGCACCGTACCGTGGCTGCGGTTGTCCGCGTTGCCGGGATTCCAGTTGCGGCCGCGGCCGAGCTGCACGGTCACCGGTGAATCATCGACCCAGCTGGCCAGCGAGTAGCGGTCCGGCTGCGCAAGCGCCAGCAGGTAGACGAACGGCTTCAGCAGCGAGCCGACCGGACGCTGTGCTTCGATCGCCCGATTGAAGCCGACCTCGGACACCTCACGGCTGCCGATCACCGCCAGCACATCACCGTTGTGCACGTCGGTCAGCACCATGCCGGCCTGCAGTTCGGGGCGGCGCTTGCTTTCCAGCGACTTGATGGTGCGGGTCACCGCGCCTTCGGCATAGGCCTGCGCGGACGGCGACATGCCGGTCATCACGCTCAGGCCCGCGCCCTGCAGCGCCGATTCCGGATAGTCATGGCCCAGCTGGCGGCGGACCAGATCGACATAGGCCGGGAAGCGGTTGGCGGCAACCAGGCCCGGCGTCTTGGGCACGCCCAGCGGGGCCTTCAACGCACGTTGGTACTCGGCGTCATCGATCAGCGTGGCCTCGTGCAGTTTGCCCAGCACGAAGTTGCGGCGATCCAACGCGCGTTCCGGATTGCGCCGCGGGTCGTAGAAGGACGGGCCTTTGACCAGGCCGATCAGCAACGCGATCTGCTCGGTCTCCAGCGACTGCAGGTCGCGGCCGAACCAGAACTCGGCGCCGGACGACATGCCATGGATCGCCTGGCTGCCACGCTGGCCCAGGTACACCTGGTTGAGATAGGCCTCGAAGATGGTGCGCTTGTCGTAGCGCGCTTCCATGATCAGCGCGTACAGCACTTCGTTGAACTTACGGGTAACCGTCTGTTCCTTGCCGATGCCGAGCAGGCCGCTGCGGGCCAGCTGCTGGGTCAGCGTCGAAGCGCCCTGGCGGCTCTGGCCACCGGAGCGGATGGTCACCCACACCGCGCGCGCGATGCCCGACAGGTCGATGCCGTGATGGCGGTTGAAGTCCTTGTCCTCCACCGCCTGCAGGCCGGTCACCAGCAGGTCCGGCGCCTCGTTCATGCGGATCAGGCGGCGTTCTTCCTGTTTCTGGCCGTACAGGGTGGCGATGCGGGCCGGGTCCAACCGTGCGGCCTTCAACGCCTTGCGGTTGTCGGCGTCACGCAGCGAGGCGACCGCACCATCGGCCAGCGACAGCTCGAGCCGGCGCGGGGCAACCCGGCCATCGACGTCGTTGTAGCCGCGGCTGGAGATGACGAAGCGCCCGCCGTTCACCGCATAGGTGGCCGGCTCCTTGCCCTGGCCGTCATCGCGGTAGGCGGAGGCGGCCAGCTCGGTCTTCAGCGTGGACGCATCCATCGCCTTGCCGGGGGTGAGCACCAGCGGGCGCGCATAGACACGCGTCGGGATCTGCCAGCGCAGTTCGCCGAAACGCTGGGTCACCTGCTGGTTCAGGTACAGCGTATAGGGAATGAGGAAACCCAATCCCAACGCGACCGCAGCCATGCTCCAGGTGATCAGGCGCCGCCGCCACAGCGGGCCGTTGTCCTGCTGGTCGTCGTCGTCGAAATCGTCGATGTCGTCGGAATCGTAGCGTCGGGGCACGGGAATGCGAGAATGTAGGGTCTGGCGAGTCTACCCCAGCCGCTGCGGCTGGCGGATTCTCCCGGGTTCCCCTGCTTAAGCTGGAGTTGCAACCGGATGGCGATGTCCCTGGCCGAGATCCGATACCTGATCAACCGCCTCACGGGCCTGGCCCGCCGGAGCCTGGCCAGCCTGCGTACCCGTGGGTGGCGGGCGACCTGGCAGCGTATCCGCGTGCATACCCAGCGCGCCGTTCCCGCGCCGCGAACGCCACTGTTCCTGCCGCCGGCACAGGATTTCGCCCCCTTCACGGTGCCGTTCAGCGAGACGCCGGAAGTGAGCATCGTCATCCCGGTCTACAACCACGCCGGCCACACCCTGGCCTGCCTGCGCGCCCTGGCGGCACATCCGCCGCTGGCCGCGTGCGAGATCCTGGTAGTGGATGACGGCAGCAGCGACGCCACCGTGCAGTGGATGCCGCAGGTAGCCGGACTGCGCTACGAAGTGCGCGAGCAAAACGGCGGCTTCATCGAGGCCTGCAACGATGGCGTGTCGCGCGCACGCGGCCGCTACGTGGTGCTGCTCAACAATGATACGGTGCCGCAGCCGGGCTGGCTCGACGCTCTGCTGGACACGTTCGCCAGCACGCCCGGCGCCGGCCTGGTCGGCAGCCAGCTGCTGTACCCGGATGGCCGCCTGCAGGAATCAGGGGGGGTGATCTTCGCCAACGGCAGCGGCTGGAGCTACGGCCGTTTCGAGGCGGCGGACGACCCGCGTTATGCCAGCCTGCGCGACGTCGACTACTGCTCCGGTGCGGCGCTGATGCTGCCGCGTGCCCTCTGGCAGCAGCTGGACGGCTTCGATACCCGCTACAAGCCGGCCTACTACGAGGACACCGACCTGGCCTTCCGCGTGCGTGCACAGGGCCTGCGCGTGCTGGTTCAGCCGGCCAGCCGGGTGATCCACGACGAGGGCACCAGCAACGGCACCGACACCGGCAGTGGGGTGAAGGCCTACCAGGTGCGCAACCAGGCCATCTTTGCCGCCCGCTGGGCCACCGAGCTGGCCCGCCATCCGGCGGTGGGCGAAGTGCCGTCACCGGCGCTGCTGCTGCGTGGCCGACGCCAGGTGCTGATCCTGGACGAGGAAGTACCGCAACCGGATCGCGATTCCGCGTCACTGCGCCAGGTGAACCTGATCCGCCTGCTGCTGCAGGGCGGCGCTCATGTGGTGTTTGTTCCCACCCGCCGCGAACATGGCGGTGCCGCCACCGAAGCACTGCAGCGGATGGGCGTGGAAGTCTGGTATGCACCGTTCCTCGATGGCGTCGCCAGCTGGCTGCGAACGCACGGTGCACGCTTCCATGTGGCGCTGCTGGTCCGCCACCATGTCGCCCACGAGTGCCTGCCGCTGCTGGAGCGCTATGCGCCACAGGCACGCACCGTGTTCGACACCGTGGACCTGCACTACCTGCGCGAACGCCGTGGTGCCGAAGTCGCCGGTGATGCCGGGCTGCTGCGCGCCGCCGAGCGTACCCGCGCCAGCGAGCTGGCGGTGATGGAGCAGTGCGACGTCACCGTGCTGGTCAGTGCCGCCGAGCGCGAGCAGCTGCAGGCCGACGCCCCGTCCGTGCAGGTGGAACTGATCTCCAACCTGCACGACGTCGCCGGCGCCGGCAGGCCGTTCGAACAGCGCCATGATCTGGTGTTTGTCGGCGGCTTCCGCCATCCGCCGAACCTGGATGCCATGGAGTGGTTCATCGGCGAAGTCTTCGCCGGCATCCGCGCCCGTCTGCCCGATGTACGCCTGCACTGCATCGGTGCCGCCACACCCGATTCGCTGCTGGCATTGGCCGCACGCCAGCCCGGCGTGCAGATGCACGGTTTCGTCGAGGACATCACGCCCTACATGGACGGCGCACGCATTTCCATCGCGCCGCTGCGCTTCGGTGCCGGCGTGAAAGGCAAGATCAACCTGAGCATGGCCCATGGCCAGCCGGTGGTAGGTACCACCTGCGCCGTGGAAGGGATGCACCTGCGCCCGGGCCAGGACGTGCTGGTGGCCGATGATGCGGCGGGCTTCGCCGATGCGGTGGTCCGCCTGTACCAGGATCCGCAGCTGTGGCAGCAGCTGTCCGATGCCGGCCTGGCCAACATCGCAGAGCACTTCTCGCTGGACGCTGCCCGGGCAACCGTGCAGCGGGTGTTCTTTACCTAATCCGGGCGCCCGCCTGCGCGGCGCAGGCGGTCTTCGAACGCTGGCAGCTCGGCCAGGTCCGGCTGCAGCAAACGGGCCTGTCCGGCGGCATGCGCCGCGAAAGCCAGGTCGCCGTTGCCGAGCCGTTCGCTGCCGATCGCCAGCCAGCGCTGGGCCAGGCGCAGGCGTGCCGAGGGAAGTCCGGCCGCGGTCGGCGACAGGGTCTGCCAGGCCTGCAGGCAGGCACCTGCGGCCTGCACGCGGTTCTGCCGCAGGTTGTCGTCGAAGCAGCGGCGACTGGCGGGCAGCAGCCGCGCTGCGGCAGCCTTCACCCGTGCATCGCGTGGCGCCAGTGACTGTGCTTCGCGCAACGCGTCGAACGCACTGTGGCCGGGGGGGCTGATCCATTGCCCGGCACGTTCGGCGCGCTCGATCCTGCGCAGGTGGTCGCGCAGGTGGCGCTCGCGCTGCGTGTTGCTGACCGCCGGCTGCTGCAGCGCCTTCTGCGCCTGTTGTGCACGCTGCAGGCGTTGCGCGAGCTGCTGTTGCGCGGCCGGCGAAGCGCCCAGCGCTTCCGCCAGCGCGGCATCGGCCTGCGCCGCCTCGAACTGGAAGTCGTCGGCCTGCTTCTGGCTGCGTACCAGCACTGCCTGCAAGGTCTGTTCGCGGCCGCGCTGGGCACTGGAATCATCAACCGCCACTGCCAGCACGGCGAGGAATCCCTTCGCTGCCGATTCCAGCTGCCGCCGCTGCAAGGCGCGCTGGGCCTGGCGCAGGCGCTGGTCGACAGCCTGTGCCAATGCTTCCTGGCTTGCGGGCAGATCGGCGTGGCCGGCATCGAACTGGCGCGCACGCTGCAGTATCGTCGCTGCCTCGGCCAGCTCGCCGCGCCCGGCCAGGATACGGGCCTGCTGCAGCAGATCGCTCAGTGCGTCCTCGCGACCTTCCAGCGCCGGCAGATTGTCCGGCTGCAATGCCAGGATGCGCTGGAACAGGGGCAGCGCGCTGCTGTCACCTTCGTCCAGCCGGCCCGCTGCAAAGGCGTTGCGCGCCTGCGCCAGCAGTGCACCGATGCCGGCGCCTGCACTGCGCCGGGCCTGCAGCTGGCGAGCCACGGCGTCCGCTTCGCCCTGCGGCACCTGCAGTTCCCGGGCCAGTGCCAGCGCCTGCGCGCTGCCCTCGAGGTCGTTGGCCTGCAGTTTTTCGCTGGCCTGCTGCAGGGCCGCGGCGCCGGTACGGGCCAGGCCTTCGCGGGCCTGCGGACGATCGCCATCCAGCGCCAGCACGGCCTGGTAGCGCTCGCGCGCGCCACTGCCGTCGGCCGCGCTCAACCGGCCGGTGGCAAGCGCGCGGTCACCTTCGGCCAGCAACTGTTCGATCTGCGGCTCATCCCAGAACCAGTCGGCCAATGGCTTGCGCAGCAGCACCAGCAGCACGAACACCGCCAGCGCCGCGACCAGCGCCCAGCGCCACACCCGGCGCGCGTGGCGTGCCTGCAGCCACCACCAACGGCCTTCGCGGCGGACGCGGTCCAGCGCAGGATGTTCAGCGCCATGCGGGCGATGCGGGGGCTCGCGTTCCATGCGTGCAGGGTAGCCGGGGCAGCGTGAAGCTCAGCCGAGGCGACGCGCCTCGCTCACGCCGGGCAGCGCGTCCAGCTTGCCCAGCAGGGTCGACAGCTGGCCGTAGTCACTGACTTTCAGGCGCAGGCGCAGATGGGCACGGCCACTGTTGCGCACGTTGTCACTGTGGATGTCGAGCACGTAGGCGTCTTCCTGGGCGATCAGGTTGGTGATGTCCTTCAGCAGCCAGCGGCGGTCGACCGCAGTGACCACCACGTCCACTTCGTAGCCGCCGCCGGCCTGGCCCCACTCCACCGGCAGGATGCGCTGCGGGCTGGTGGCTGCCAGCCGGGCCAGCGCGGCACAGTCTGCACGATGCACGGTGACACCACGGCTACGGGTCAGGTAGCCGACGATCGGCTCGCCAGCCACCGGCTGGCAGCAGCGTGCCAGCTGCACCAGCAGGTTGCCTACGCCCTGCACGGTGAACTTGGACTTGCCCAGGTTCTCGCGGCGCGCGGTCGGCCGCGGCAGGGTCGGCGCGGGCGCCGGCTGGCTCGCTGCACGTTCGGCTTCCAGCAGGGTACGGCTGACCTGGTTCGGGCCGGTATCGCCCAGCGCCACCTGGATGTAGAGGTCGTCAACGCTGTCGGCATGGAACTTCTTCGCCGCCACCGCCAGATCCGAGTGCTGCAGGCCCAGACGCTTCAACTCGCGCTCAAGCAGTTCGCGCCCGGCCTGCACGTTGCGCGCGCGGTCCAGCTTGTGGAACCAGCTGCGTACCTTTTCGCGCGAGCGGTTGCTGGCCAGGAAGCCGTTGGCCGGCATCAGCCAGTCGCGGCGGGGGTCGGCCTCCTTGCCGGTCAGGATCTCGACGCGGTCGCCGCTGCGCAGGCGATAGGTCAGCGGCACGATGCGACCGTTGACCTTGGCGCCCCTGCAGCGGTGGCCCACCATGGTGTGCACCTGGTAGGCGAAATCGAGCGGCGTGGCGCCCTGCGGCAGATCCAGCACCTCATCCTTCGGGCTCAGTGCATAGACCCGGTCTTCGGTCAGCTCGGCGTCGAGCGCCCCGGCCAGCTCATTGCCCTGCCCGTCCTGCGCCTGCTCCAGCAGCTGGCGCATCCAGGTGATCTTGCGGTCGAAGGACTTCTCCGCGCCCTTGCCACCTTCCTTGTACTTCCAGTGCGCGGCCACGCCCAGCTCGGCCTGCGAATGCATTTCGTGGGTACGGATCTGCACTTCGATGGTGCGGCCTTCCGGGCCGACCACGGCGGTGTGCAGCGAGCGGTAGTCGTTCGCCTTGGGCCGGGCGATGTAATCGTCGAACTCGCTCGGCACCGGTGCCCACAGTGCATGCACCACGCCCAGCGCGGCGTAGCAGGCGGCGACGTCATCGACCATGACGCGCACCGCGCGGATGTCGTACAGCTGGTCGAACGCCAACCGCTTCTTCTGCATCTTCCGCCAGATGCTGTAGATGTGCTTTGGGCGGCCGCTGACCTCGGCCTTGATGCCCTGCGCGACCAACTCGCGCGACAGCACCTTCTTGACGTTCTCGACGTAACGCTCGCGGGCGATGCGGGTTTCGTCCACCTCCCGCGCAATACGCCGGTAGGTCTCCGGTTCCAGGTGGCGGAACGCCAGGTCCTCCAGCTCCCACTTCAGCTGCCAGATGCCCAGGCGGTTGGCCAATGGCGCGTGGATGTCGCGTGTCAGCTGTGCCAGGGCGCGACGTTGCTCGTCATCCAGCTTGTCGGCCGCGCGCATCCGCGCCAGCTGCCGGGCCAGCAGGATGGGCACCACGCGCAGGTCGCGGATGATCGCCAGCAGCAGGCGGCGCAGGCCTTCGCTGTTGCGCCCGGCCTCGCGGCCGGCATGCAGCGCCCACACCGGGTCGGCGGCGTCCTGGCCATCCAGCAGGCCGATCACCGCGGCCTTGTGGTTGCCCAGCGGCAGTTGCTCCAGGCTGGCGCGCAGGCCCGGCAGGTCGAACAGCAGGGCCGCGACCACCGCGCCTTCGTCGGCGGAGAGCATCGCCAGTGCGTCGAGGGTGTCACCCAGCACCGACCAGCTGGCGCGCATCTGGTGGTCGCATTCCGGCGCTTCCCAGTGCCCGCGCAGGGCCTGGCGCAGCGGAGCAGGCAGCACGGCTGCCGAGGGACGGTTCAACAAGGCATCCAGGCCGGGGACGGAAGCGCGGTTCACAGCATCGAGCAGGCAAGACAGAGGCCTCTACACTAGCGCCGGCGCCGTTCAGGGACAATCACCGCGGCCACCATCACCCGGCATGAAGACATGCCGCTACACTCGCGGGCAAACCCAGGAGAGTCCCGACATGTCCTCGATCGCCCCGCGTTTCCGCCTACGGCTGCTGGCCTGTGCCGCACTGTTGCTGTCCCTGTCGGCGCCTGCGCTGGCCCAGCGCGTGGTGGAGGGGGACCTGCAGCAGCAGATGTCACCGGCCGAGTTCAAGGCTGCTGGCCTGGACAAGCTCAGCGCGCAGGAACTGGCCACGCTGAACCGCTGGCTGCAGGGCAAGGTCGAAGCGGCCACCACCCAGGCGGTTGCCGCCGTACGGGAATCGGCGCGCGAGGAAGGCCGTCAGGAAGTGATCGTGAAGAATCGCGGCTTCTTCGATTTCGGCAGCAGCGAGCCGATTGTCGGTGTGCTGCAGGGCGAATTCCGCGGCTTCGGCAAAGGCCGCGTCTACGTGCTGGACAACGGCCAGGAATGGGAACAGACCGATGCAAGCACCCTGGCCGGTGTGCGCAAGCAGTCCCCCGCCGTCAGCATCAAGCCCGGCGTGATGGGCGTGTGGTACCTGAAGGTCGACGGCGTGAACACCCAGCCGAAGGTCCGCCGTACCAAGTAACGCCGTGACCTGGCTGTGGAGCCGAGCGTGGGCTCGGCTCCACAGCAACGACGTCACGCCTGGCGCAATGCGGTCACCCGCTGTGCCAGCTTCTTCGCCGAGATGCCGGTGCGTGCCCCCAGCTCCTGCGCGAACAGTGACACCCGCAGCTCTTCCAGATCCCAGCGCAGCGCCTGCCATTGCGGGCGCTCGCGCAGTCCCTGCCGCTCTCCCACTTCCAGCGCTTCCAGGAACGGGTGCAGTTCCAGCATGCGCGCCTGGTCACGTGGCGGATCACGCTTGGCACGCTCGGTTCGCAGGATCATCGCTTTCAGATAGCGCGGGTACTGCGCCAGCGCGTCAGCCGGCGTGTCGCGCAGGAAGCCGGGATGGATCAGGCCGGCCAGCTGCGCTTCCATGTCGTCCAGGTTGCCGCGCGCCCAGCCCATCAACGGCGCTTCCAGCATCGGCTTCAGTTCCGCCACCAGGGCCAGGATGGTTTCGGCCAGTTTCAGCCGCGACATCGCCTCACCGAACAGGGCCTTGGCCGCATGCTCGCGTCGCTGCTCGAAGGTCGCCGCATCGCGGATGTCTTCCAGGCCCTCGGCCAGCACTGCGTTCATCGCTGCATCGACCAGGTCGCCGCGCAGGCGCTCCTGCGATTCGATCGCGGCATACAGCAGGCCGGTCTTGGCACCGACCGGCAGCTGCTTGCGCGCCTGCTTCACCTTCTCGGCCAAGGCGATTTCCAGCAGGCGGCGCACGCCGAGCGGATGGGCCTCCAGCGCCTGCTGGCGGTCGGCGAAGATGCGCAGCGCCACGCTGTCGCCCTCGTCCAGCAATGCCGGATAGGCCGGCACGCCCGCTTCACCGGGCACCTGCAGCGGAATCGGCGTGGCCGGGAACGTACGCAGGCCATCGGCCGCCATCTCGCGGCCGGCGCGTGCAGCGAACGCATCGCCGGCACGACCGCCGAACTTGGCGCGCAGTGCATCCAGATCGCGCGAGGTCGCCAGCACCTTGCCCTGCTCGTCGCGCAGCCGCAGGTTCATGTGCAGGTGCGGTTCGATCGAACCGGGCTCGAAATCGAGCGCGGTCACCGTGGCGCCGGTTGCGCGTGACAGGAAGCGCGCCAGTTCGCCGGTGATGGCATCGGCGCTGGGCTGCGGGAACGCCTCGTAGAACGCGCGGCCGAAATCCGGTGCCGGCACGTAGTTGCGACGCATCGCCTTGGGCAGGCTGCGGATCAATGCCGAGGCCTTGTCGGCGACGAAGCCCGGCGCCAACCAGCCCAGCTGCACCGGGTCCAACGCGTTGAGCAGGTGCAGCGGCACATCCAGGGTCACGCCGTCATCGTCTGCACCCGGCTCGAAGCGGTAGTGCAACGGCAACCGCGCCTGGCCCAGCGCCAGGTACTTCGGGTAGCGCTCCTGCTCGCTGCCTTCGCCGGGCAGCAGGTCGGCCAGCGACCAGTGCAGGGTCTTGCGCTGTTCCGGCGCCAGCCCCTTCCACCAGGAATCCAGGCCCGCGGCCGAATGGATCTGCGGCGGCACCCGGTCCAGGTACCAGCGCGCCTGCCAGTCCTCGTCGGCGACGATGCCGGCGCGGCGCAGCTTGGCTTCTTCCTCGCGAGCGGTCTCCAGCACTTTCTGGTTGTCGGCCACGAAGCTGGCGCGGGTGTTGATCTCGCCGGTCACCAATGCCTGGCGCACGAAGATGTCATGTGCCTCGCCCGGTGCGATGCGGCCGTAGTGCACCGGCTTCTTCGGCGCCAGCACCAGGCCGAACAGGCTGATCTGCTCGGACGCCAGCACCTGTCCCTGCGCGCGCGACCAGTGCGGATCGAAGTGCTTGCGCAGCAGCAGGTGCGGCAGTTCGGCGATCACCCAGTCCGGCTCGATCGCGGCCAGGGTCATGCCCCACACCTTCTGCGTATCCAGCAGGTTGGCCACCAGCAGCCACGGCGGCGGCCGCTTGGACAGCGCCGAACCCGGGAACGGCAGGAAGCGGCGCTGGCGTGGTGCCTGGAAATCACCCTTCTCGGTACGGTGGCCGATCTGCGTCGGCAGGCCCGCCACCAGCGCGCGGTGCAGGGTCTGGTAGGCGGCGGCGCGCACGCGTTCGCTGAAACCGCCGCCAACCGGCGCCTGCTCCTTCTGCGCGCGCACGGCCACCGGCGCCGGTGCGGCCTCGGTCTTGCCTTCGCGGGCCAGGCGCGCGGCGCGGTGCAGCTGGCCACGGGTGGCCTTCACTGCGGCGGCATCGTCACGCGCTGGCGCCGGCGCGCTGCTGCCGGCCAGCAACGGCGCCATCGACGCCTCGTTGGCCTCTTCCTTCCAGCCCAGTTCCTCGCACAGCAGGCGCAGCTGGCGGTGCAGCTCGCGCCACTCGCGCATGCGCAGGAAGCCGAGGAAATGACGGCCGCACCAGTCGCGCAGCTTGGACTGGGTCAGATCTTCATGGGCCTGCCGATAGGCATCCCAGAGGCGCAGCACACCGACGAACTCGGAACGTCCATCGGCGAACTGCGCATGCGCGCTGTCGGCTGCACCGCGGGCTTCGGGCGGGCGTTCGCGCGGGTCCTGGATGCCCAGGAACGAGGCGATCACCAGCATCGGGCGCAGGCAGCCGGCGGCCTGCGCGGCGACCAGCATGCGCGCCAGCTTCACGTCCACCGGCAGGCGCGCCATCTGCTTGCCGATGGTGGTCATGCGCCGCTCGGCATCGATAGCGCCCAGTTCGGTCAGTTGCTGCCAGCCATCGGCTACCGCGCGCTCGTCCGGTGCTTCCAGGAACGGGAATTCCTCGATGCGGCCCAGGCCCAACTGCAGCATGCGCAGGATCACCCCGGCCAGGCTGGAACGGCGGATTTCCGGATCGGTGAACTCCGGCCGCGCCTGGAAATCGGCCTCGGCGTACAGGCGGTAGCAGATGCCCTCGGCGATACGACCGCAGCGGCCCTTGCGCTGGTTGGCGCTGGCCTGCGAGATCGGCTCGATGTGCAGGCGGTCCAGCTTGTTGCGCGGGCTGTAGCGCTTGACGCGGGCGAAGCCCGGATCGACCACATAGCGGATGCGCGGCACCGTCAGCGAAGTTTCCGCCACGTTGGTGGCCAGCACGATGCGCCGGTTCGGCCCCGGGTTGAACACCCGATCCTGGTCCTGGTTGGACAGCCGCGCGTACAGCGGCAGCACCTCGGTATTGCGGTACTTGCGCCGTTCCAGCGACTGGTGCGCATCGCGGATCTCGCGCTCGCCCGGCAGGAAGATCAGCACGTCGCCGCGCGCATCCAGGCGGGTAATCTCGTCGATGGCCGACACGATGGCGTCGTTGACGGTGCGTTCGCCCTGGTCTTCGCCTTCGCCTTCCAGCGCGCGGTAGCGCACTTCCACCGGGTAGGTACGGCCTTCGACGCTGATCACCGGCGCATTGTCGAAATGCTGGGCGAAGCGTTCGGTGTCGATGGTGGCCGAGGTCACGATCAGCTTCAGGTCCGGGCGCTTGCGCAGCAGCTGCTTCAGGTAGCCCAGCAGGAAGTCGATGTTGAGGCTGCGTTCGTGCGCCTCGTCGACGATGATCGTGTCGTAGTTCGACAGCCAGCGGTCACTGGCGATCTCCGCCAGCAGGATGCCGTCGGTCATGAACTTGATGCGGCTGTCTTCGCTGACCTTGTCGTTGAAGCGCACCTGGTAGCCGACCAGCTGGCCCAGTTCGCTCTGCAGTTCCTGCGCCACGCGGCTGGCCACCGCACGTGCGGCAATCCGTCGCGGCTGGGTGCAGCCGATCATGCCGGCCTGGCCACGGCCTGCGGCCAGGCACAGTTTCGGCAGCTGGGTGGTCTTGCCCGAGCCGGTTTCACCGGCGATCACCACCACCTGGTGGTCGCGGATCAGCCCGATGATGGCGTCGGCTTCACGCGCAATCGGCAGCTGCGGGTCCAGAGTAATGGACGGCTGCTGCTGCGCCCGCAACTGCCGGCGCTGCACCGACGCCTGCAAGGCCTGCTCGAAGGTGGCGGCCAGTGCCGCATCCTGTGGCTTGGCCTGGCACCGCGAGAGCATCCCCAGCAAACGGCCCCGGTCGCGGCTCATGGCGCCGTCGATGGCGGCGCGCTGTTGGCGCAGGCGGGGCGATGGATTTTTATCGATAGAGTTCATCAATCGGTTCGTTCAAAACTTTGAAAGCGACCAGTCATCACGACCGGTTTATTGTGAAGGCCAACGATTCCACAAGGAGGAACCCCATGGCGAAGACCAAGAGCACGACCAAGGCCAAGACCGGCAAGCAGAAGCTTGCAGCGGCGGCACCGTCGGCGCCGAACATCGATATCGGGATCACCCAGGGCGACCGCAAGAAGATCGCCGACGGTCTGTCGCGCTTCCAGGCCGATGCGTTCACGCTCTACCTGAAGACGCACAACTTCCACTGGAATGTGACCGGGTCGATGTTCAACTCGCTGCACACCATGTTCGAGACGCAGTACACCGAGCAGTGGGCGGCACTGGACGACGTGGCCGAGCGCATCCGCGCGCTGGGCTTCAATGCCCCGGGCTCCTACCGGGAATTCGCTGCGCTGACCTCGATCGCCGAGGAACCGGGCCTGACCGACAGTGCGGACTGGCGTGAAATGGTACGCCAGTTGGTGGTCGCCAACGAAGCGGTCTGCCGTACGGCACGTGAAGTGCTGGACGTGGCAGCCAAGGGTGACGATGCCCCGACCGAGGATCTGATGACCCAGCGGCTGCAGACGCACGAGAAGTACGCCTGGATGCTGCGCTCGCTGCTCCAGTAAGAGTTGGGGGTGGTTCGGCAGGGCTGCGCCCTGCACCCGCAGAGGCCACTGCAACGGCAACGGCCGAAGTAAAAGCTGGTTTCCTGTGGGTTGGCGGGGTGGGTCCGGTTGCGGGGGACGCCGTAAATACGTCCATGTAGGCTCGGTCGCCGCATCCATGCGGCTCACGCCCCCGCAACCGGACCCACCCCGCCTTCGACAGATTTCCGCGATCTGCCTGCCCTTGTAGAGCCGAGCCATGCTCGGCTCTTTTCGTTTCGATCTCGAAATATTCGATTTCGATGGATTTTGATCCACGCATGGCGTGGATGGCCCAACGGTCACCGGGAAACTGTCGGGGGTGGGGCGGTGTGGGCTTGCAGGACCGTTGGCGCCATGGATGGCGCCATCGAGCCCCCATGGACGGGTTTACGGCGTGTCCTGCAAGCCCACACCGCCCCGCCCAATAAGCAGACAGCCCAGAGCCGGCTGTTGCCTTTGACGTTGCACTGGCTTGCAGCAGGTGCAGGGCGCAGCCCTGCCGAACCCCTACCCCTCCCTCCGGGGTAAACTAACCGGATGGCTTCCCGTCCCGCGCACGACCTGCTCCAACGCGTCTTTGGTTACGACTATTTCCGTGGTCCCCAGCAGGACATCGTGGAGCATGTGGCTGCCGGTCACGATGCCCTGGTGCTGATGCCCACCGGCGGTGGCAAGTCGCTCTGCTACCAGGTGCCGGCCCTGCTGCGTGACGGATGTGGCATCGTCATCTCGCCGCTGATCGCGCTGATGCAGGACCAGGTCGAAGCCCTGCGCCAGCTCGGCGTGCGTGCCGAGTACCTGAACTCGACCCTTGACGCCGAGACCGCCAGCCGCGTCGAGCGCGAACTGCTCGCGGGCGAGCTGGACATGCTCTATGTCGCCCCCGAGCGGCTGCTGACCGGCCGCTTCCTGTCGCTGCTGTCACGCAGCCACATCGCCCTGTTCGCCATCGACGAAGCACACTGCGTGTCGCAGTGGGGCCATGACTTCCGCCCCGAATACCGCCAGTTGACCGTGCTGCACGAGCGCTGGCCGCAGATCCCCCGGATCGCGCTGACCGCCACCGCCGACCCGCCGACCCAGCGCGAGATCGCCGAGCGCCTGGACCTTCAGGAAGCACGCCACTTCGTCAGCTCCTTCGACCGCCCCAACATCCGCTACACCGTGGTGCAGAAGGACAATGCCCGCAAGCAGCTGACCGATTTCCTGCGCGGCCACCGTGGCGAGGCCGGCATCGTCTACTGCATGTCACGGCGCAAGGTCGAGGAGACTGCCGAATTCCTCTGCGGCCAAGGCTTCAACGCCCTGCCCTACCATGCCGGCCTGCCGCCGGAAGTGCGCGCTAACAACCAGCGCCGTTTCCTGCGCGAGGACGGCATCGTGATGTGCGCAACCATCGCCTTTGGCATGGGCATCGACAAGCCGGACGTGCGCTTCGTAGCGCACACCGACCTGCCCAAGTCGATGGAAGGCTACTACCAGGAAACCGGGCGCGCCGGCCGTGATGGCGAAGCCGCCGAAGCCTGGCTGTGCTACGGCCTGGGCGACGTGGTGCTGCTCAAGCAGATGATCGAGCAGTCCGAGGCCGGCGAAGAACGCAAGCAGCTGGAGCGGGGCAAGCTCGATCACCTGCTGGGCTACTGCGAATCCATGCAGTGCCGCCGCCAGGTGCTGCTGGCCGGTTTCGGCGAGACCTATCCGCAGCCCTGCGGCAACTGCGACAACTGCCTGACCCCGCCCGCTTCGTGGGATGCCACCATTCCCGCGCAGAAGGCATTGAGCTGCGTCTACCGCAGCGGCCAGCGCTTCGGCGTCGGTCACCTGATCGACGTCCTGCGTGGCAGCGAGAACGAGAAGGTGAAGCAGCAGGGCCACGACAAGCTGAGCACCTATGCGATCGGCCGCGACCTGGATGCACGCACCTGGCGCAGCGTGTTCCGCCAGCTGGTCGCCGCCAGCCTGCTGGAAGTGGACAGCGAGGGCCATGGCGGCCTGCGCCTGACCGATGCCAGCCGCGACGTGCTGACCGGCCGCCGCCAGATCAGCATGCGCCGCGACCCGGCCAGCAGCACCAGCGGACGCGAGCGCAGCGCACAGCGCACCGGGTTGTCGGTACTGCCGCAGGATCTGGCCCTGTTCAACGCCCTGCGCGGCCTGCGTGCCGAACTGGCCCGCGAACAGAACGTGCCGGCCTTCGTGATCTTCCACGACAGCACCCTGCGCAACATCGCCGAGCAACGCCCGACCAGCCTCGACGAACTGGCGCGGGTCGGCGGCATCGGCGGCACCAAGCTGAGCCGCTACGGCCCACGCCTGGTCGAAATCGTTCGCGAAGAAGGCTAGCGGCGGGCCCCTGTAGAGCCGAGCCCACGCTCGGCTGCCTCTGCGCGAACAGCAGCCGAGCGCAGGCTCGGCTCTACATTGATGCTGGTCCAACCTTGAACCGGCCATTCAGCCGGAAGTGCATCCGCGCCCACTTGCAGCTAGATTAACGCCATGTCCCTGGCCTCGACCCTGCTCCGTGTCGTGCTCATGCTCAGCCTGTTGCTCAACGGGCTGAACGCGGCCATGGCCAGTGGTCACGAGGAAATGGGCCGGATGGCCCACGCGGTAGCCGCCCTTGATGGCGGCGATGCCGACTGCCACCACCACGCCGCCATGCAGGCCGACCAGGCCCCGCAGGCCAAGGCCCCCGCGCACGACGCCCACTGCCAGATCAAGGACTGTGTGCGCAGTTGCGCCCAGCACCCGCTGCTGGTGGTGCAGCCGTTGCCGTATCTGGCGGGCCCGGCACTGTCGCTGGCGCCGCAGCCGATGCCGGCCACTGGCCGGCCGGCGCCGCCGCTGCCGCCGATCTCCCGCCCTCCCATCGGCTGATTCCACACACACCGTGCGCCCTGCGCACCGTAGCCGGCCACCTGCCGGCGTCTTTACGTGTCTGGAGTCACCACCATGAATACCCGCATTCCCCCCGGTCCGGGCGCTGTGCCCATGCCGTCGCGCCGCCTGTTCGTGCAGGGCCTGGCCGCCGGTGGCGTGGTTGCCGGCATCGCCGCTGTCGGCGTGCCGCAGCGCGCGCTCGCCGCCGCCACGGCTGCCCCACGCCTGGCCGGCGCCCCCGCCGTGCTCAGCGACACCCGCATCGAATTGGCCATCGGCGAATCGCTGGCCAATTTCACCGGCCGCACCCGCCCGGCGATCACCGTCAACGGCTCGCTGCCCGCGCCGATCCTGCGCTGGCGCGAAGGCCAGACCGTGGACCTGTTCGTGCGCAACACGCTGGGACGCCACCCGACCTCCATCCACTGGCACGGCATCCTGCTGCCGGCCAACATGGACGGCGTGCCGGGCCTGAGCTTCAACGGCATCGGCCCCGGCGAGACCTACCACTACCACTTCCAGCTGAAGCAGTCGGGCACCTACTGGTACCACAGCCACTCGATGTTCCAGGAGCAGGCCGGCCTGTACGGTGCGCTGATCATCGATCCGGCCGAACCGGCGCCGTACCACCACGACCGCGAGCACGTGATCATGCTGTCCGACTGGACCGACATGGACCCGGGCGCGCTGTTCCGGCGCATGAAGAAGCTTGCCGAGCACGACAACTACTACAAGCGCACGCTGCCCGACTTCCTGCGTGACGTGAAGCGCGACGGCTGGTCGGCCGCGCTGTCCGACCGCGGCATGTGGGGCCGGATGCGGATGACGCCGACCGATATCTCCGACATCAACGCGCACACCTACACCTACCTGATGAACGGCACCGCGCCGGCCGGCAACTGGACCGGGCTGTTCCGCAGCGGCGAAAAGGTGCTGCTGCGCTTCATCAATGGCGGGTCGATGACCTATTTCGACGTGCGCATCCCCGGCCTGAAGATGACCGTGGTCGCCGCCGACGGCCAGTACATCCACCCGGTCAGCATCGACGAATTCCGCATTGCTCCCGCCGAAACCTACGACGTGCTGGTCGAACCCACCGGCCAGGACGCCTTCACGATCTTCTGCCAGGACATGGGCCGCACCGGGTACGCCGCCGGCACGCTGGCGGTTCGCCATGGCCTGCAGGCACCGATTCCCGCGCGCGACCCACGCCCGTTGCTGACGATGAGCGACATGGGGCACGACATGGGCAGTGGTGGCCACGGTGGCCACGACATGGCCGCGATGAAGGGCATGGAAGGCGGCTGCGGCGCCAGCATGGGCCACGGCGCCCACGGCGGCGATACCGCCAGCAAGGCACCGAAGCATCCGGCCAGCGAACGCAACAACCCGCTGGTGGACATGCAGAGTTCGGCCACCGAACCGAAGCTGGACGACCCCGGCATCGGCCTGCGCGACAACGGCCGCCAGGTGCTGACCTACGGCGCGATGCGCAGCCTGTTCGAGGATCCTGATGGCCGCGAGCCGAGCCGCGAGATCGAGCTGCACCTGACCGGCCACATGGAGAAATTCTCCTGGTCGTTCGACGGCATCCCGTTCGCCAGCGCCGAGCCGCTGCGGCTGAACTACGGGGAGCGCATGCGCATCGTGCTGGTCAACGACACCATGATGCAGCACCCGATCCACCTGCACGGCGTGTGGAGCGATCTGGAAAACGCACAGGGCGAATTCCAGCTGCGCAAGCACACCATCGACATGCCGCCGGGCACGCGCCGCAGCTATCGCGTGCGCGCCGATGCGCTCGGCCGCTGGGCCTACCACTGCCATCTGCTGTACCACATGGAAGCGGGCATGATGCGCGAAGTGAGGATCGAAGAATGAGCCGCTCACTGCTTTCCCCCAGCCTGCTGGCCCTGGGCCTGGCCGCCGCATTGCCGGTGTTCGCGCAGTCGCACGCGGGCCATGACATGGGCGCGATGAACGCGCCTGCGAAGGCCGCGAAGACGCCGGCCGAACCGGTCGATCATTCGAAGATGGATCATTTGAAGATGGACATGAGTGCGGCGGATCACGCCGGCATGGACCACTCCACGATGGACCACTCCACGATGGACCACTCCACGATGGACCACTCCACGATGGACCACTCGAAGATGGACCATTCGGCGATGGGTCACGGCACGCCCGCACCGACCGAACCCCTCGAACCGATCCCGGTGCCTACCGATGCCGACCGTGCCGCTGCATTCCCGCCCATCGCCCACGGTGCGATGGAGCATGCGCCGGAGATCAACAGCCTGCTGCTGATCGACCGCCTCGAGCATTGGGATGGCAAGAGCAGCAACGGCCAGGCTTGGGAGGCCACGGGCTGGATCGGCGGCAACATCAACCGCCTGTGGCTGCGCACCGATGGCGAACGCAGCCGTGGCCGCACCGAATCATCGTCGCTTGAAGCACTGTATGGCCGCAGCGTGTCGCCGTGGTGGGACGTGCTGGTCGGTGTGCGCCAGGACTTCCGACCGGCCGACTCCCGCACGTGGGCGGCCATCGGCATCCAGGGCCTGGCGCCCTACAAGTTCGAGAGCTCGGCCACGCTGTACATGGGCTCCGGCGGCCAGGTGCTGGCCAAGGCCGAAGTCGAGTACGACGTGCTGCTGACCAACCGTTTGATCCTGCAGCCGCTGCTGGAAGCCACAGTGGCAGCCAAGGATGAACCGGAGTACGGCATCGGCCGTGGCCTGAACAATGTCGAAGCCGGGCTGCGACTGCGCTATGAGTTCAGCCGCCGCTTCGCGCCGTACATCGGCATCAGCCACGAACGCAGTTTCGGCGACACCTCTGACTATGCCGGTGACCACGCGCGCGACACGCGTTGGGTCGCTGGCGTGCGCATGTGGTTCTGAGCAGCGTTACGTGAGCAGTGGCCAGCCCCGGCAGCCGCCGGGGCCGGCTACACTGCGCCACGTTCCAATGCAGGCACCGCCATGTCGTTGCAGATCCGCCGCGCCACCCTCGCCGACGTCGACACGCTTTCGGCGATCGCCATCGCCACCTATACCGAGACCTGGGGCGACTCATATCCGCCGCAGGACCTGCACGATTTCCTGCAGGATCACTACAGCAGCGAACCGCAGCGCATCGAACTGTCCGACCCACGCAGTGCCATCTGGCTGCTGATGGACGGTGACGCCGTGGTCGGCTATCTGGCCGCCGGTGCCAACACCCTGCCGCACACGGATGCATGCGAGGGCGACATCGAACTGAAGCGGTTCTACATTCTGGCTGCACACCAGAACGGCGGCCATGGTGCACGCATGATGGACGCGTTCATGGCCTGGCTGGACCAGCCGCAGCGCCGCACCCTGTGGGTGGGCGTATGGGAAGAAAACTTCGGCGCGCAGCGCTTCTACGCGCGCTATGGGTGCAGCAAGGTCGGCGAGTACGACTTCATCGTCGGCGACACGCATGACCGCGAGCTCATCCTGCGGCGGCCGTGATCACGCGCTCCATGTAGCGTCGAGCCATGCTCGACTATGGCCTGCAACATCCAGTCGAGCATGGCTCGACGCTACAAACTAGAAATCGAACAACTCCGACAGGAAGCTGTCCTTCTTCTTTTTCTTGTAGCCGTGGCTGTACTGCTGGCCCCGGTTGTCCTCGTAGCGCTGGCCCAGATGACGGGTGTCGCGATGCATCACCGGCGGCGGCGCGGCGGCCGGCTGCGACTGCGCCGGGGCGGGCGGCGGTACCGCACTACCCGCACCCGCGCGCTCGATGATCTTGTCCAGCTCGCCACGATCCAGCCAGACACCACGGCAACCAGGGCAATAGTCGATCTCGATGCCATGGCGTTCGGCCATCTGCAGGGTCTGGGTCTTGCACACGGGGCACAGCATTGGCATTGCTCCTGTCGGTCTGGTAGCGACTGTACCTGCGCTGTGATGACTGTGCGGCAACACATGACCGATGGCACAGGGACTTCCGGCGCGTGCCAGCGTGCCCGGCCCCTTCCACACTGCATGCTGGTTCCGCAGGGAGTGCGTGCATGACCGTCCTGTCCCGCCTGCCCAGCGCCGCGCGCCTGCTGCTGGTGCTGTTCGGCGCCGGCGTTGGCCTGAATCTGCGCGACATCGCAGCCGCCGCAGGCACGCCGATTCCCGCCTTGCCCATTGCTTACGGCGGCAGCCTGCTCGACAACGCGCTGGCCGTGCTCGTGGCACTCCTGCTGGCCGCGCTGCTGCGGCCACGCGGGATGGGCCTGATGGCCAGCCTGGGACTGCGCGGCAACGGCTGGGGCGGCCCGTTCTGGGTACTGCTGGCCAGCCTGCCCTGCTGGCTGGGCCTGGCGCTGCTCGGTACGCCGAACAAGGCACTGACCGCACTGGATGCCACCATGCTGGCGGTGCTGTTCCCGCTGGCCGAGGAAGTGCTCTTCCGCGGCCTGGGCTTCGTACTGCTGGTGAAGATCGTGCGCGGCCCTTGGCCATGGCTCGCACTGCCGCAGGCGCTGTTGTTCGGCATGGTGCACTGGCTGGGCTTCGGCGGCTTCGACGGTGGCGGCCTCGCGCTGTTCGTCGGCGCGGTGATCGCCCTGGGCGGCTTCATCTTCGCCTGGCTCGACCACCTCGACGGTGACACCTTGTGGTGCGGCCTGGTCCTGCACGTATCGATGAACCTGGCCTGGAACGTGTTCAGCCTTGATGACGCCGTTGCACTGGGCTGGCAGGCCACCGGCCTGCGCATCGGCACCGCCCTGCTCGCGGTCGCGATCCTGGCCTGGCACGTGCGTCGCCGGCGCCAGACGCGTGTTGTAACGCCCACTTAGCTTGCCGTGCACGCCGGGATCACTACCGGCTTGCGCATACTTGCGCGCCTTTCGCTCCCCCTGTTGTCCGGAGTTGCCGCGTCATGTTGCTGTCCAAGCGCTTTGTGGAACCGCGCGTCCTGCTGATCGAGGACGCCGAGGAAACCCAGGAACTGAGCCGTCTCGCCCTGGAAAGCCAGGCCTGCCAGGTCACCGCTGTCAGCAGCGCCGAGGCCGCACTGGGCCTGCTCAACGCCGGTGAACCGTTCGACCTGCTGTTCACCGACGTCTGCCTGGGCGGCATCAGTGGCATCGAAACTGCCAACCGCGTGCGCGAGCACCTGCCGCAGCTGCCGATCCTGGTCACCTCCGGCATGGACCAGCATCGCGTGCTGACGCAGCTGCGCGCCGGCATCCACTTCCTGCCCAAGCCGTACAGCATGAGCGAGCTGCTCGATGCCATCCGCCTGTGCTTCCGCCACGCCGATGTGGGCGTGTTGACCGGGCCGGATGCACAGGCCGCGTGAGGCATTCATCCACGCATGCGTGGATCTACTGATTTCACTTCTCGTCGGCGTGGATTGAACGGGTCATCAGCCGCCGGTATACGGCCCCTCACCCGGCAACACTTCCAGCAGCGCACGGCTGATCACCCGCGGGTATACCGTCAGGTGGTCCTCACCGTCGATCACCACGTTGTCCACCTTCAGCTCGCGCCCCTTGCGCTCAAGCTGGGCAGTGAAGTCGGCAGTCTGCCGCAGCATGTCGTTCCCGGTTGAGTAACGCGGCCCTGGCTTGTCCGTCTCATAGCTTCCCACCGACAGCAGCACCCGCGTCGGCTGCGCCGGAATCACAGCGGCATCCTGCATCCGCGGCAGCAGAAGGTGGTCGAACCACAACGACGGGCTCGACAGAACATAGGTGCTGAACATGTCCGGCCGGGTCGTCAACACGTAGGCGCCGAACAGAGCACCATAGGAATGACCGGCGAACATGCGCCGGGCGGGATCGGTGCGATAACGTGCATCGACCATCGGCAGCACCTGCGCCGCCAGGAAATCGCGATAGTGCGCGGCACCGCCGTAGGTGACGTCATCACTGTAGTAGCCCTCGGTACGCGCCGGATTACTGGGCGTGTAATCGCGCGATCGACTCTGCTTCGAGGTCAGGCCTTCCTGTGGTGGCAGCCCGACCAGGATGAAATTCTCAATGTTGACGCCCTGCTGTCCCACCAGATTGCGCACGCTGCGCACCAGCGGGAAGCTGTACAACGCATCGGTCACGTACAGCACTGGATAGCGCTTTTCAGGGTGCGCGGCATAGTCGGCCGGCAGCGCCACCCAGATCGGGTAATCGCGCCCCACCGGGTCATGTACGCGCAGCGCTTCGGTGTCCGGCAGCACCACGCCCGGTACGGCAGTGGCCGTGCTTTCCTTCGCGTCACTCTGCGCTGCCGGCGGCGCCACCGACATCGCACAGCCACTCACGGCCAGGCAGGCCGCCACACTCCATCCACGCACACGCTGCATCCACACGCTCCCATTGCGGGCGGCGCACCCAGGTGGCGCCGCTACCGCATCCTCACATGTCGTGTCCTGCAGCGCTACGCCGGGTCAGGGCGTGGCCGGCGGCGGTGCCGGGAACAGCGTGCGCAGCGCCTGCAACGCGGCCGGATGATAGATCGTGGCGTGGGTTTCCTCGGGCAGCGGCAGGTACTTCACCAGCGGCGACGGCGAAGCCTGCTGCAGCAACTCGGCCAGTCGTGCAGTGGATGCGGCCAGCTCCGGCTGCCCACTGCTGGCCAGGAATACTCGCGGCTGCGCACGCGTCACCGCCGGCAGCTGCTTGGCCGCCCCGGCCAGCATTGCACCACGGTTCCACCACAGGCTGGGGTCCAGCGCGATGTAGCTGTTGAACAGTGTCGGTTCCTGCAGCAGCGTTTCGACCACGAACAGGCCAGCCAGCGACTCGCCGATCAACGCGCGTTCGTCGGTAGTCGGGTAGCGCTGGCGCACCTGCGGCATCAGTTCATCGCGCAGGAAGGTGCGGTAGGCCGCCGAGCCACCAATGCGTGGCGCGATCTTCTGGTCCTGCGGGTCGTTGCTGGGGCCGGTCATGTCGCGGCGGCGCTCGGTGTTCTCGATGCCGACCAGCAGGAACGGGCGCATGCTGCCGTTGCCGGTCAGCACCTGCACCAGCCCGGCCACATGCAGGAAGTCCTCGCCGATGCCGCCGTCGGGCATGTAGAGCACCGGCAGCGGCGCCTTCGGGTCCAGGCCCCACGGCTGCGGGCGATAGACATTGATACGGCGGGTCTCGCCCAGCGCCTTCGATTCGATGGTGAAGGTCTCGCCGATGACCAGAGGCGAGGCGGCAGCGGGCGGCGCGGTTTCGGCGGCCATCAGAGGCGCGGCGGAGACAGCGGACAACAACAGCGACAGCACGATCAAGCGCATGGAGCGGCCCATCCTGGGAAAGTGCCGAGCATAACGCCAAGGCCAAGGCGTCGGCCGATTCGGCATGCCTGCACGTATGCTACGGCGCTGCGCGATGCTTGAACTGTATCGGGAAATGACTGCAATCGCGTTTGCTAACATTCATCGTTTCCTACAAGGAGTTGGGACATGGGGGGATTCAGCATTTGGCACTGGATCATTCTTCTGGCGGTCGTCCTGGTCCCGGTCGGCATCGCAGCCGTCATCGCAGCGATTGTTCTCAGGCGAAAGTAGATCTACGCCATGCGTGGATGCGCATTCTGGGGATGCCTCAAGCGCATCCGCGATGGCGACGGCGCCGACGGTCTGCCCTGCCCGGAAACCGATCTGCCGCCCGGGCGGGAACAGGCGATGGCACACGCGGAGCGTGCCGCCGTTGGCATGCTGATCGTGGCGGAAATGCTGCACGCCGCCGAACGCTGCCGGTCGATGGCCACGCCCGACCGCCATCTGGATGAGGGGCTAATCGATGGGTTGTTCTTCGCCTGCCGCGGGCTGGCGGAACTGGTGTGCCGGGATATCCGGCCGGCGTAGCCGCCGTTTCACCCAGATCCGGTCCATACTTGGGACGGACTGGTTGCCAGTCCCTTCGAAACCTACAAGGAGGTTTGCATGTTGAGTGCCCTGCTCATCGCCGCGCTGGCCGCCAGCTCGGCCGCGCCCGTTCCGTATGCCGATTGCCTGCTCGGCAACATCCAGCCCGGGCTGTCTGATCGTGCCGTGCAACTGGTGCAGGAGGCCTGTGCTGCAAAGCATCCGGAGAGCTTCGCCGCAGCAATGGAGCTGGAACGCAGAACCAGTCTGCAGCGGCTCACCTATTTCGAGGCGGCAAGAGCGGAGGCGGCACGTTCTGCGAATGCAGCAGCAACGGCCGCACAGGAGGCTGCTGACGCGGCGGCGGCTAAAGCGAAGACTGCGCGGACGAAGTAGTTGCCGTGGAGAAGCGCAACAAAAAAGGCACCGCATTGCGGTGCCCTTCTGAATGACCTGGGTCATTGGATGCAATTGGTGGGCCGTGAAGGATTCGAACCTTCGACCAAAAGATTAAAAGTCTTCTGCTCTACCGACTGAGCTAACGGCCCATTGCACTGCCCCAGCCTTTCGGCGGGGTGGGCATTCTACCCTACTTTGCCGGGCCGGGTGAAACCCTGGTGCGTCGAGGTTGCCAGCCAGCGGCCGGCACTACCCGATCTGGACCGCCGGCTTAAACCTTCCGGGCCGTCGTCGCATCCCATCTGTGATCCTTCCCCGGAGCCACGGATGCGCCTGCCCCTCTGCCTCGTTGCCGCCCTGCTGCTGCCCTGCGCGGCACTGGCCGCCCCGCCCCAGGTCGTCACCGACGACATCGGCCGCTTCTGGGCCACCTATGACGCGGTGCGCGCCGAGCCAGACGTTGACCGCCAGGTCGCACTCGTGCAGGAGCGCTACATCGATCCAGGCAGCCCCGGCCTGCATGCGCTGATGCAGGTCCGCAACTATACCGCCCGCGAATACGCCGAGGCCATGCGCGCGTGGCCGCGCTTCTGGACGTCGGTTCGGCCGTTGACCGCCAACGCGCAGCAGGCCAGCGCCCCCCTGGAACGGGATCTTTCCAAATTCCGGGCGCTCTACCCGGCTTTGCGTCCGGCCACCATCACCTACGCAGTCGGTGTGCTGCGCACCGGCGGCACCACGCTGGGTGACAAGGTGCTGATCGGTGCCGAGATGGCGCTGGGCGATGAGCGCGTGGACGTGAGCGAACTGCCCGAAAAGATGCGCGACCGGCTACGGATCTTCTACGACAGCCGTCCGGGGGCGAACAACGCGCAGAACAACCTGCACGAGTACGTGCATACCCAGCAGCGCGAGACCACCGGCAGCCTGGCCCAGTACGCGGTACGCGAGGGTGTTGCCGAGTACGTGGCCGAACGACTGAGTGGGCGTCGGCCGGCGCTTCCGCTGTACAGCTACGGACCCGCGCATGAGGCGGACATCCGCACGCGTTTCATTGCAGAGATGGACGGGGGTAACCTCGACAACTGGCTCTACAACAGCGCCCGCAATCCATTCGGGGTGAGTGATGTGGGTTACTACGCCGGGTATCGCATCGCGCAGGATTACATGCGCCAGCAGGCCGATGAGAAGGCGGGGATCGCGCGGATGATCGAGTTGGACTATGCCGATCCGAAGGCGGTGCGGGCGTTTATTGACGCGTCGGGATGGTTGCGGCAGCGGTAGCGCCGGGCCATGCCTTGCGGGCCAGGGAGTGCGAACCAACGGTTCGCACCCACCAGAGTCAGCCCCCCAGTAGCGCCGGACCGTGTCTGGCGGACAGTGCCAACCAAGGTTCGCACCCACCGAGGGAGCGGTTGGCACCCACCAGGTCCATCGGGTTCGCACCCACAGGGAAGCCGGCCAGCGGCCGGCTCTACCGAGCGATCAGGCGTACAGCGTCGGGTCCGGCACGCCGGCCTCGGTGAAGCCCTGCGCGCGCAGGCGGCAGGCGTCGCAGTGGCCGCAGGCGGCGCCATTGGCGTCGGCGTTGTAGCAGGACACGGTCAGGCCGAAGTCCACGCCCAGGCGCACGCCTTCGCTGACGATCTGGCCCTTGCTGAGGAACTGCAGCGGCGCGTGCACCTTGATGCCCGCACCTTCCACGCCCGACTTGGTGGCCAGGTTGGCCAGTGCCTGGAATGCAGCCACGAACTCGGGGCGGCAGTCCGGGTAGCCGGAGTAGTCCACGGCGTTGACGCCGCAGAAGATGTCATTGGCACCGAGCACTTCGGCCCAGCCCAGCGCCAGCGACAGCATGATGGTGTTGCGCGCCGGCACGTAGGTGACCGGGATGCCGGCGCCACCGGCCTCGGGTACGTCGATGTCGTCGGTCAGTGCCGAGCCGCCGATGCTGCGCAGGTCCACGTCCACGGTCTTGTGCGCGACCACGCCCTGGGCCTTGGCCACGCGGGCGGCGGCATCCAGTTCGGAGGTGTGGCGCTGGCCGTAGCGCACGCTCAGGGCATGCACGGCGAAGCCCTGTTCCTGGGCCATGGCGATGACGGCGGCTGAATCCATGCCGCCGGAGAGAAGCACGACTGCCTTCTTCATGGGTAAAACATCCGGTTGGGAGGGGAAAGCCAGCACGCTGTCCCGCGCCGGAGCTACATCAGGGAACGCTGCGCAGGCTCATCGGCCCGGCTCGTCGTTCCACAGGATTTTATGCAACTGCATCTGGAAGCGCACCGGCAGCCGGTCTTCAACGATCCAGTCGGCCAGCTGCCGCGCGGTGATCTCGCCCTTGCTGGGCGAGAAGAACACCGTGCAGCGCTTCACCAGGCCGTGCTCGGCGACCATGGCCTTGGCCCATTCGTAGTCCTCGCGGTTGCAGATGACGAACTTGATCTGGTCGCGGGCGGTCAGCAGCGGCAGGTTTTCCAGGCGGTTGCGGGCGGCTTCGGCCGAGCCCGGGGTCTTGATGTCGACCACGCGCGATACGCGCGGGTCCACCGCGCTGACGTCCAGCGCGCCGGAGGTCTCCAGCGAAACGTCCATGCCGGCATCGCAGAGCTTCTGCAGCAGCACCAGGCAACGCTTCTGCGCCAGCGGCTCGCCGCCGGTCACGCAGACGTGGCGCACGCCCTGGGCCAGCACCTCGGCCACGATGTCGTCGATGTCCCACCAGGTGCCGCCGTGGAAGGCATAGGCGGTGTCGCAGTACTGGCAGCGCAGCGGGCAGCCGGTCAGGCGCACGAACACGGTCGGCCAGCCGGCGGTATCGGCTTCGCCCTGCAGCGAGGTGAAGATCTCGGTTATCTTCAGGCGTGGCAGGGGCGACTGCACGATCTCACTGGGCGTGGCGGCGGCGCTGGACGGGGTAACGGCGGTCATGGCGGGAAGTTCTTGGTGGGACACGTGGCGGGCGGGCTACCGTGGCCGGTAACGAAAGCAGCCGAGCATGGCTCGGCTCTACAACAGCAACCGGACGGGTTTGCCGGTCCGGAAACGAAAGCAGCCGAGCATGGGCTCGGCTCTACAGGGCACCCATTGTACGCCCTGTCAGCGGATCAGCGGATCTGCTTGCCGAGACGGATGGACTGCAGACGGTCCTGCGCGGTGCGCGCGGCGTCCGAGCCAGGGTACTGCGCCACGACGGTCTCCAGCGTCTGCTGGGCCTGGTCGACCTTGCCCTCGCCATACTGCGAGAGGCCGACCTTGAGCAGGCCGCCAGCGGCCTTGTCGTGGGTCGGATAGCGCGCGAGCAGTTCACGGAACTGGGTCTCGGCCATCGGGAAATTGCGGGTGGCGTAGTAGCTCTCGCCCAGCCAGTACAGCGCGTTCGGCGCGTAGACGCCGTTCGGATACAACTGCAGGAAGCTCAGGAACAGCTGCGCCGAGTCATCGTACTTGCCGGCCTTCAGCGAATCGAAGGCGACGTTGTAGGAGGTGCGCTCGTCGCCGGTGGCGGCAAGGCTGCCGGCATCACCATGGACGGAAGGCGGCCGCTCGGAAGTGGCCGCCGCTGCGGGTTTTGCCGGGGCCGGAGCGGCCTTCGGCGCGCTCGCCGGAACGGGCGGCAGGGCCGGGGCGGCATTGCCCCCTTCCAACCGGTTCAGGCGGCTGTCCAGATCCAGGTACTGATCCTGGGCGGACTGCTTGAGCTGGGCGTTGTCGTGCTGCAACTGCTCGATCGAGGCCTGCAGGCTGGTGACCTGCTGCCGCAGCTGGTTGATCTGGTTCAACAGGTCCTGGTTGGCACTGTTGTTGTACATCTGCTGCTCGATCGCGCCAACGCGGTCGGCCAGGCTCTGTCGCTGTGCATGCGCCGGTGCGGCAGCCACGAGGGCTGCCGCAACGACCAGCATCAGTTTGATGCCAATGCGCATGGATTACTGCGCGGTGTAGACGATTTCGACGCGACGGTTCTGCGACCAGCAGGACTCGTTCGACTCGGTGCAGACCGGACGCTCTTCACCGTAGGACACGACGGTCAGCTGCGAAGCCGAGCCACCGTTGGCCTGCAGGGCCGAGTTGACGCCGTTGCCACGACGCTCACCCAGGGCCTGGTTGTACGCGCGCGAACCGCGCTCGTCGGTGTGGCCCTGCAGGGTGATGCGCGAGGACGGACGGTCACGCAGGTACTTGGCGTGGCAAGCCATGATGGCCTGGAATTCCGGCTTCACGTCTTCCTTGTCCAGGTCGAAGTAGACAACGCGCTGGCGCAGGCAAGCGTCGGTGTCCAGGTCGCCCGGGCCGTACAGGCCGGAGGTCGACGGACCGGTCGGGGTGGTGGTCGAGGTGCCGGTGTCAACCGGGGCTGCCGGCTCTTCCTTCACCTTCTTCGAGCAACCGGCCAGGACGGCCACAGACAGCAGGGAAACAAGCAGAACACGGGTGGACTTGTTCATGGCGATACCTTTGTGGCTCCTAGGCCGATGAGGGGTTCAAGACAGCGAAAATATTAACACTCTTTTAGCGCTGGGTACGGTATGGGGACCATGCCGGTTCGCGCACATCACCATCGGCCAGGACCAGGCGCTGGCGAACCCGCGCATCGGCCGAAACGGCATACAACACACCACGGCCGCCTTCGCGGGCGGCGTACAGCACCATGCTTGCGTTGGGCGCAAAGCTGGGCGATTCATCCAGCGAGCCCGGGGACAGCGTGCTCCAGCGGGGCGAACCCAGCGAGCTGTCCATCATCGCGATCTTGTAGCTGTTGCCCGAGCCCTGGGCGACGGCGATCTTCTTGCCATCGTAGGACACCGAGGGCTTGGCGTTGTAGTTGCCCTGGAAGGTCACGCGCTCGGCGCTGCCGCCGCCCGCACCGACCTTGTAGACCTGCGGACGGCCGCCGCGGTCGGAGGTGAAGTACACCGCGCTGCCGTCCGGCGCCCAGGTCGGCTCGGTATCGATGGCGAAGTGGTTGGTCAGCTGGGTCAGCTGCTTGCTGCCCAGGTCCATCACGTAGATTTCCGGATTGCCCGAACGCGACAGGGTCAGGGCAAGCTTGCGGCCGTCCGGGGAGAACGCCGGGGCGCTGTTGATGCCGCGGAAGCTGGTGACCAGCTCACGCGCACCGGTGCCGATGTTCTGGATGTAGATGGCCGAATTGCCACGCTCGAAGCTGACGTAGGCCAGCTTGCTGCCATCCGGGCTCCACGACGGCGACAGCAGCGGCTCGGCCGAACGCACGATGGTCTGCGGGTTGTAGCCATCGGAGTCGGCCACCATCAGCGCATAGCGCATGGCGTCGCCCTTGCCGCTGGCGGTCACGTAGGCGATGCGGGTCCAGAAGGCGCCGCGCACACCGGTGATCTTCTCGTAGATGGCGTCGGCCATCTGGTGGGCGACATCACGCATGGCATTGCCACGGGCGGTCATCGCCAGGCCCAGCAGGCGCTCGCCCTTGGGCACGTCGAACAGTTCGTACTCGACGCGGTAGGCACCGGCACCAGCGTCGAGCACGCGGCCGACCACGATGTAGTTCTGCTTCAGCGCGCGCCAGGTGGCGAACTGGATGTCGCCGCCACGCACGGGCTTCTCGACGATCTGCGCTTCGGGCAGCGTGCGGAACTGGCCCGAGCGCTCCAGGTCGGCACGGACCACGCCAGCGACGTCGGTCTGCGGTGCAGCCGCCGAACCCTGGTAGGGCATCGGCACGATGGTGATCGGCAGCGCGGAGGCATTGCCGCCGATGATGTCGATATCCAGCCCCTTCTGCTGCGCGACGGCAGCAAAGGGCAGCAACAGGGCCGCAAACACGGCAAGCCAGCGAGGCATCTTTTTCATGGAGCGCTCAATAGGGGGAAACCGGAACGAGGGATAACAAAGCGGAAGTGAACCGCTTCGCAATCATGAACCAAGGGTACGTGAATTCCGGGTCAGTTCCAGCCCGTCCTCTCACGCACCGTTAACGTCGTGGCTAACATCGCACTCGCCTGCCCCGGTCACGCCGCCCTGTAGGACGGTGTTCGACAGCAGCCCACAGCCTGCCCGGCCGAAACCGGACCTGCCAGAGGCGAGCGCGACATCCGTGGGCGCAGGTGGCCCGGGAGCCACCCTGCCCTGCCCGCCTCAGCGATCCTGGGCGGTAAAGGTGAAGTTGAGCGTGCGCGCGAATACCGACTCGAAGCCGCGGTATGGCAGCGGCTGCGCGTTGAGCACGGCGGCCTCGATCGAACGCTTGCCGGCCTCGTCGTACGGGCAGTTCGGGCTGACCTTGGCCTGCATCACCGTGCCGCCCGGAATCTGGGTGATGGTGATCTGGCAGCGCTGGCCCAGCGGCACCGTATCCGGGCGCACCCACTGCGACAGCACCTTGGCCTGGATCGCGGCTGCGTACTTGGCCGAAAGATCGTCGCTGTTGCCACCACCACCGGCGGCCGACTGGGACACACCGCTGGAACCGGCAGCGGCACTGCCGGCTGCATTGCGCGCGGCGGCCACCTGGCGCAGCTTCTGCTCGGCCAGCTTGGCTTCCTTCTCGGCCTGCTCGCGGCGGGCACGGATCTCGGCGATCTTCTTCTGCTTCTCGGCCTCGGCCTTGTCAGCGGCCACGCGCTCCTGCTCGGCCAGCTTCTTCTTCTCGTCCGCTTCCTGCTGCTTGGCCAGGCGCAGCTTCTGCTCCGCTTCTTCCTGGCGCTTGCGTTCGGTCAGGTCGATCTGCTCCTGGCGACGCTTGGCTTCCTGCTCCTGCTTGGCCTTCTCCTGCGAGATGGCCAGTGCGCTCACCGCTTCCTGGTCCTTGGTGTCCGGCTGCGCGACGCGCTCCTGCGCCTGTTGCTGCTGCGGCGTGGGGGCGTCCTGCGGGCGCGGCTCGGGAATCGGCTGCGGCGGCGGAATGGTGTCTTCCGGCACCGGGATCGGCTCGGCCACCGGCGGCGGCAGGTCTTCCAGCTTCTCCGACTGGCGCAGGGCCTGGCGCGCGGCGGAGGCCTCCGACGCGGACAGCGCCAGGCTGGCCTCGACCGACGGATCACCGGCGGCGGCGTCGGTGTTGCGCTCGGGCGACCAGAACCAGGCCACGATGAAGACCAGCGCGACCAGCAGGTGCACCAGCAACGCCAGCGCCAGGGGCAGGCCCCAGCCGGGTTCGCGCTGCTGTGGAGGTGGCAGGGCGTCAGCGTGCATCGGTGGCCAGGCCTACCTTGTCTACCTTGGCGCGCTTGATCACATCCATCGCAGCAATGACCTTTTCATAGGCCACGGCGCGGTCGGCGGCGACGATCACGCGCACGCCCTTGTCCTGGGCGGCGATGCCGGCCAGGCGGCCTTCCAGTTCCTCGGCCGACACGGCGGTCGGTTCCTTGGCGTCGGGCAGCTTCAGGCTGAGCTGGCCGTCCTGGCGCACCGAGACGATCACCGGGTCCTGCTTGCTCTCCAGCGCCTTGGCGTTGGACTGCGGCAGGTCGACGTCGAAGCTCAGCGTGAGCAGCGGCGCGGTGACCATGAAAATGATCAGCAGCACCAGCATGACGTCGATGTAGGGAACGACGTTGATTTCCGATTTCAGCTTGCGGCGCTTGCGGCGACCGATGGCAGCGGACATGGCTTGGACTCCCGGGTCAGGCGCTTACTCGTCGCCAGCGCTCTGGCGCTGCAGGATGGAGCTGAACTCTTCGGCGAAGGTCTCGAACCGCACCGACATGCGCTCTACGCGGGTGGTGAAGCGGTTGTAGGCCCACACTGCCGGAATCGCCACGAACAGGCCGATGGCGGTGGCGAACAGGGCTTCGGAGATGCCTGGCGCGACGGCGGCGATGCCGGCCTGCGCACCGCTGCTGATCATGTCGTGCATGGTCACCATGATGCCGAACACGGTACCGACCAGGCCCACGTACGGGGCGGTCGAGCCGATGTTGGCCAGCAGTTCCAGGTTGCGCTCGAGCTGGTCCACTTCGCGGGTGTAGGTGGTGCGCATGGCACGCTGCGCGCCTTCCAGCTGCGCACGGCCATCCAGGCGGCGCTTGTCGCGCAGGCGGGTGTATTCGCGGAAACCGGCTTCGAAGATGGCTTCCAGGCCGCCGACATTGCGGCTGCGGTCGGTGGCCGAGCTGTACAGCTTGCCCAGGTCGGCGCCGGACCAGAAGCGGTTCTCGAACTCGTCGGCTTCGCGGGTGGCCTGCTTGAACACGCGGGCCTTGCGGAAAATGATCACCCAGCTGACGAACGAGCCGACCAGCAGCAGCAGCACGATGATCTTCACCGGCAGGCTGGCCTTGGCCATCAGTTCGAGGTAGTTGATGCCGCCGCCGGTGGTGGCCTGGGCAAGGGTCTGTGTCGCGGCGTTGCTGACGTCGGCCGGCAGTGCCTCGGTGACCGTGGCCTGCAGGGCCAGGAGCGTTGCGATCATCCGTTGTTCCTCAGTGTTCGGATTCGGGGTGGAGGTGGGGTTGCAGCACGGCAAGGACGGCCTCGTCCATGCCACGCGGGCGGAAACTGGCCGCTTCCAGTGCGGCGATGCGGACCTGCGCCGACAGCAGCAGCTCGCCGTCGCGCAGGATCTGCTGGTCGAAGACCATGCTGGCCTTCTTCAGCTGGACCAGGCGGGCGCTCACCTGCAGGGTGTCATCCAGCCGTGCCGGCCTGATGAAATCCATCTGCATCGAGCGCACCGCGAAGATCATGCCGTGCTCGATGCGCATGCGCTCCTGGCCGTAGCCCAGCGCGCGCATCCATTCGGTCCGGGCCCGTTCCATGAAGGCCACGTACCGGGCGTGGTAGACCACGCCACCGGCATCGGTATCTTCCCAGTAAATGCGTGTCGGCCAACTGAATCGCGGCTCAACCGACATCGGGAACCTCGGCGAACAGGTCCTGCGGCGGGTTCTTCGGCTTCAGGCCCATGTGCCGGTAGGCCTTGTGGGTGGCCATGCGGCCGCGCGCGGTGCGCACCAGGAAGCCCTGCTGGATCAGGTAGGGCTCGACCACGTCTTCCAGCGTGCCGCGCTCTTCGGACAGCGCTGCGGCCAGCGATTCGATGCCGACCGGGCCGCCGTCGAAGTAGTCGACCATGGTCTTGAGCAGGCGCCGGTCGAGCTCGTCGAAGCCTTCCGGGTCGACCTTGAGCATCTTCATCGCGGCCTGGGCCACGGGCTCGTCGATGTGGCCACCGGCCTTGACCTGCGCATAGTCGCGCACGCGTCGCAGCAGGCGGTTGGCGATACGCGGGGTACCACGCGCGCGGCGCGCGATCTCCCCTGCCCCATCGGCGGTGCAGTCGATGCCGAGGATGCTGGCGGAGCGGCGCACGATACGGGTCAGTTCCTCGACGCTGTAGAACTCCAGGCGCTGGACGATGCCGAAGCGGTCGCGCAGCGGCGCGGTCAGCAGGCCTGCACGGGTGGTCGCGCCGATCAGGGTGAACGGCGGCAGGTCGATCTTGATCGAGCGGGCAGCGGGGCCCTCGCCGATCATGATGTCGATCTGGAAGTCTTCCATCGCCGGGTACAGCACTTCCTCGACCACCGGCGACAGGCGATGGATCTCGTCGATGAACAGCACGTCGTGCGGCTGCAGGTTGGTCAGCAGCGCGGCAAGATCGCCGGCCTTCTCGATCACCGGGCCGGAGGTCACGCGCAGGGCCACGCCCAGTTCGTTGGCGATGACATGACTGAGGGTGGTCTTGCCCAGGCCGGGCGGCCCGAAGATCAACACGTGGTCGAGCGCGTCGCCACGCCCCTTGGCCGCCTGGATGTAGATTTCCATCTGCTCGCGCACCGGCACCTGGCCGAGGTAGTCGGCAAGGCGCTTGGGGCGGATGCTGGCGTCGGCGGCGTCATCCTCGCGGGTGGCGCCGGCGCCGATGATGCGGTCGTCGGTCATGTGCTGATTATGCGGCAAAAGTACGGGTTTCGGCCGGGCTGCGCCCGGCACCCGCAGAGGCAACGTCAACATCCAGAGCAACAGCCGAAGCGGTCTTCCTGGGGATTGGCGGGGTGGGTCCGGTTGCGGGGGACGCCGTAAACCCATCCATGGGGGCTTGGTCGCGGCATCCATGCCGCTCACACCCCCTCAACCGGACCCACCCCGCCTTCGACAGATCTCCGCAATCTGCCGGAATGGCATGGCCGGCTCTGCCTGCTCTTGGTGGGTGTCGACCTTGGTCGACACGGTAGATCCACGCCATGCGTGGATGGATCTCTGGATGAATCGACGGTGGAGATTAAATCTCCACCTGCGCGCCCAGCTCCACCAAACGATTGCCCGGAATCCGGAAGAAGCCTGTCGCGGGAGCAGCATTCCTGTGCATCAGCGCGAACAGCTTGTCGCGCCAGATCGGCATGCCGCGGTTGGCGGTGGCGACGATGGTCTCGCGGCTGGCGAAGAAGGTGGTGTCCATCGGGTCGAAGTAGATGCCACCGTGGTCGCACGAGCGCATCAGCGCCAGCGGTACGTCCGGCGTCTCCATGAAACCGAAGCGCACGTAGACGCGATAGAACTCGTCGCCTACCGATTCGATCTTCAGCCGCTGCCCTTCCATCGCATACGGAATCGGCAGGGTTTCCACGTGCAGGAACACGTTGCGCTCGTGCAGCACCTTGTTGTGCTTGAGGTTGTGCATCAGCGCATGCGGGGCCACGGTCGGGTCGGCGGTGAGGAATACCGCAGTGCCTGGCACGCGTACCGGCGGTGCCAGCATCAGGCCCGGCAGGAAGGTATCCAGGCGGATGCCGTCCTTGCGGATCTCATCGCGCAGGAGCTCGCGGCCACGGCGCCAGGTACGCATCATGGTGAACAGGAAGATGCCCAGCACCACCGGGAACCAGGCGCCCTGCAGCAGCTTGGCGCCGTTGGCGATGACGAAACCGAGGTCGATGATGAAGAACACCACGCACAGCGGCAGGATCCACTTGCGGGCCTTCGGCCACAGCGAGCGTGCCACCAGGGCCAGCAACAGGGTGTCGATCAGCATGGTGGCCGACACCGAGATGCCGTAGGCCACGGCCAGGTTGGACGAGCTGCGGAAGGCCAGCACCAGGCCGATCACCATCACCGCGATGCCCCAGTTGATGCCCGGGATGTAGATCTGGCCGATGGTGTCGTGCGAGGTGTGCTTGATGCGCATGCGCGGGATGTAGCCCAGCTGCATGGCCTGGCGCGAAACCGAGAACGCACCGGTGATGACCGACTGCGAGGCGATCACCGCGGCCATGGTGGCCAGGATGATCATCGGATACAGCGCCCACGGCGGCACCGCCTCGAAGAACGGATTCTTCAGCGCCTCGGGGTGGTTGAGCACCAGTGCGCCCTGCCCCAGATAGTTCAGCACCAGGCACGGCAGCACGAAGAAGTACCAGGCGTGGCGGATGGGCTTGGCACCGAAGTGGCCCATGTCGGCGTACAGCGCCTCGCCACCGGTCACCGCCAGCACCACCGCGCCGAGGATGAAGATGCCGTGCCAGCTGTGTTCCATGAAGAAGCGGATCGCCCACCACGGGTTGAAGGCCTTCAGCACTTCCGGCGCGTCGACGATGTTGTAGATGCCGATCGCCGCCAGCGAGATGAACCAGACCGACGTGATGGGGCCGAAGGCCTTGCCGATCTTCTCGGTGCCAAAGCGCTGCGCGGCGAACACCGCCAGCAGCACTACCACGGTGATCGGCACGATGAAGGCATGCAGGCCGGGCGCGGCCACCTCCAGGCCTTCCACCGCACCCAGCACCGATATCGCTGGCGTGATCACGCCATCGCCGAAGAACAGCGAGGCACCGAAAATGCCGAGAATGCCCACCACGTAGGCCGAGCGCGAACCATTGCGCAGCGTGCGCTGGGTCAGCGCCATCAGCGCCATGATGCCGCCTTCGCCATCGTTGTCAGCGCGCATGATGATGGTCACGTACTTCAGCGTGACCACGATGTTCAGCGCCCAGAACGCCAGCGACAGCACGCCCAGTACGGTGTCATGGTCACTGTTGAGCCCGTAGTGCGGCGAGAACGCCTCCTTCAGGGTGTACAGCGGACTGGTACCGATATCGCCGAAGACCACGCCGATCGCACCAATGATCAGCGCCAGGCCTCCGGCTGGAGGGGCGTGACCATGGCCGCCTGGGGCGGCTGCGTGCGGGGTTTGACTGCTGGACATGGGACTCCTGGCGAAGCTCAGGCGGTGGGTTGGGGGAAAGAAAGGCAGGTCAGCGCAGCGCCGACTGCAGCGCCTTGCGGATCACGGTGGCCACTTCGTCACCTTCATTGAAGGCATCGCGGGCCATGCGCGCCGCTTCGGCCGGCTTGTAGCCCAGCTGCTGCAGGGCCACGGTGGCATCGGACAGCGGGTCGGCCGGGGCCGGGCCACTGCCAGTGGGCAGCGCGCCGCCTGCACCGAACTGGGCGGCGCGGTCACGCAGCTCCAGCACCATGCGCTCGGCGGTCTTCTTGCCGATGCCCGGAATGCGGGTCAGCGCGGTGATGTCACCGGCCTGGACCATGCGCGCGAACTCCTCGACGGTGACGCCGGACAGCACGGCCAGCGCGATCTTCGCGCCGATGCCACTGACCTTCTGCACGTCGCGGAACAGGCGCCGCTCGCCCTCGCGCAGGAAGCCGTACAGCGAAACGCTGTCTTCCTTCTGCGAGTAATGGGTGTACAGGGTGACCTCGCGGCCGAGCTCGGGCAGGTCGTAGAAGGTGCTCATCGGCGCCTCCAGCTCGTAGCCCACTCCGTTCACGTCCACCACCAGCCACGGCGGCGCCTTGTAGGCGACGATGCCGCGCAGTCGACCGATCATTGCGTGCAGCTCCTCATTTGCGGCCCCACGCCTGGCGGGCACTGAGCCCCAGGCGGTTGGCCGTCGCCCTTACGTGGGCATGGGTGATCGCCACCGCCAACGCGTCGGCCGCGTCGGCCTGCAGCTTGGTTTTCAGGTTGAGCATGAGCCCGACCATGTGTTGAACCTGTTGCTTTTCGGCGCCACCACGCCCGACCACCGCCAGCTTGATCTCGCTGGCGGCATATTCATGCACCGGCAGGTCGCGCAGCACCACGGCGGAAATCGCCGCGCCACGGGCCTGGCCCAGCTTCAGTGCCGAATCGGGGTTGCGGGCCATGAACACGCGTTCGATGGCCACTTCCTGCGGCTGGTACTCGCGGCACAGGTCAGCCAGGCCCAGCACCAGTAGCTTCATGCGCTGCGGGAAGTCGTCGGCGCCCAGCAGCACCAGCGGCTGGTGATGCACGTGGCTGACCTTGCCGGTGGCGTCGACATCAATGATGCCGACCCCGGTCCGCTGCGAACCGGGGTCGATGCCGAGGATGCGGGTCATGCTGCACTCCTGGCGGGGCAGAACGGGAAGCGCTGGCAGGCGTATGGGCTCATGACTGTCCGCGGTGACCGTTCAACGGCCCGCGCCCAGGCCGTCGTGGACGGCTCAGGCGTAGGCGTCGGCGCCGAGTTCGGCGTTGGAGTACACGTCCTGCACGTCGTCCAGGTCTTCAAGCATGTCCAGCAGCTTCTTGACCTGCAGGGCGACCTCGCCCTCGACCTTGATGTCATTGTCCGCGCGGAAGGTGATTTCGGCGTGGTCGGCGACATGGCCGGCGGCGGCCATCGCGTCCTTGACCGCGTTGAACGCGTCAGGGCTGGTGACCACGTCGATCGCGCCGTCTTCCGGGTAGACCACGATGTCGTCGGCGCCGGCCTCGATGGCGACCTCGGTGATCGCTTCTTCATCGGCACCGGCGGCGAAATGCAGCACGCCCAGGCGCTTGAACATGAAGGCCACCGAGCCCTCGGTGCCCATGTTGCCGCCGCACTTGCTGAACGCATGGCGGACATCGGCCACGGTACGCACGCGGTTGTCGGTCAGGCAGTCGACGATCACGGCCACGCCGCCCGGGGCATAGCCCTCGTAGCGGATTTCCTCGTAATCGACGCCTTCCAGTTCACCGGTGGCCTTCTTGATGGCGCGCTCGATCACGTCCTTGGACATGTTCACGGCCAGGCCCTTGTCCATGGCCGCGCGCAGGCGCGGGTTGTTGTTGGGGTCGCCTCCACCGCCGCGCGCGGCAACGCCGATCTCGCGGATGATCTTGGTGAAAATCTTGCCACGCTTCGCGTCGGACGCGTTCTTGCGGGCTTCGATGGAGGGGCCTCTACCCATGGGTGCTACCGTCTGGCTGCTTCAGGATCAAGGCGCGGATTCTACCTGATCGGGGGCGGCAACCGTGTCTAGGGCGGAGGGATGCCGCCGGGCATGGCCCGGCGAAGAGCGTGCGAACCAACGGTTCGCACCCACCAAGGCAGGCCGGTCGCCCCCACCAAATTACGCGGCGGCGGCGTCGCGGCTGTGGTCGAACTGGCCGTGGCGCAGGAAATGCGCGGTCTGCCGCGCGGCATCGGGCGACACCACCAGGCCGCTGTGGCTGGTGCGTACCACGCAATGGTCGGCCAGCCCCGGCAGGCGGGTCTCGGCCAGGGCCACGGTGCCGTCGGAGGCATCGTCGATGGCGCCCAGCAGGCTGCCCAGCCCATGCGGCACCGAACCGGCGATCAGGCCAACCTCAGCCCTGCCCTGCCAGTCCGGCAGGCCATCCAGCAGCAGGTCGCTGCTGCGCCCCAACGCCAGGCCCCAGCCGTGCTCGGACAGCGAACGCGCAGTGCCACTGCCGCGCAGCGGCGAGCCCAGGCAGACCACGCGCTGCACATCCAGCTGCGGCTGGCGGCGCAGGGCCTCCAGCGCCAGCAATCCCCCCAGGCTGTGGCCGACCAGCGACAACGGGCCGGCATCGGCCAGCCGCTCCAGCAGCTGCGGCACGGCCACGTCGGGACCACCGAATACCGAGGAATAGCCGAACGCGTGCACCTGGAAACCACGTGCGCGCAGGCGCCAGGCCAGCGGCCCGACCCAGGCACGGGCATTCCAGATGCCATGCAGCAGCAATACGGGGGGAGTCATGCAAACAGCCTGGCGGTCAGCGGGGCGGGAACGTACGGTGATTGAACACGCGCGCGCAGCAAGCGGCGGTGAACGTCAGGCTGCGCGCGGTGTGCGGCGCAGGATGAATTCAAGATCGTGGGTGTCGCCGACCGGGAACAGATATTCGCCCGCCTTCTCGAATCCATAGCGGGCGTAGAAACGCTGTGCGCCGAAGTTCTCCGACCACACGCCCAGCCACAGCGTGCGCGGGCCTTCGTGCTCCAGCCAGGCCAGCGCGGTTTCCAGCAGGCGGCTGCCCCAGCCACAGCTCTGCTGGGTCTTGATCAGGTACAGGCGCTTGAGTTCGCCGTCACCGGGTTTCACCTCGGGATGCGGCAGGCCACAGGGGCCGGCGGCGGCATGGCCGACCGCCTCCCCGTCCAGCTCCAGCAGCCACACCGCGTAATCCGGGTGGGCCAGGATCACGCGCTGGCGCTCGACCGTGTAGGCCTCCTCGAGGAAGGCCTGCAGGTCCTGCGGCGGATACAGATGGCCAAAGGTTTCGGTGAACGTGCGGGCAGCCAGCGCCGACAGGGTCGGCGCGTCGTCCACAGTGGCGCGGCGGATCGAATACATGCAGGAAGTTGACGTCAGTGCGAAGGGCGGGTCAAGCCTTTTCAGGCGATTCCGCTTCTTCTTCCTCGTCCTCTTCCTCGTATTCCTCTTCGTCCTCGTCCTCTTCTTCCTCGCCTTCCTCGTCCTCGTCGTACTCTTCCTCTTCGTCGTCCTCGTAATCCTCGACGCCGAAGTCTTCACCGTCCCAACGGCCTTCGCCGTCGGCGACGAAGGTCAGGGCCATCGCCGCCGGGTTGGTACCCACACGAACCAGCCAACCCCCGAACACGCGTGCACGCTCGGTGACCAGATTGGCCTCGGCGCCTTCATTGCCCAGCTTTTCCCACTCCAGCGAAAACGCGAACTCGGTCATTGCCTGGATCTCCTGATCAGTTGGTCTTGGGGCGAACCTGGATGTGCACTTCGGCCAGCTGCGCGTCGACGATCGGCGACGGCGCGTCGGTCATCAGATCCTGTGCACCGGTGGTCTTCGGGAACGGGATGACGTCGCGGATCGACTCGGTGCCGGCCATCAGCGCGGCGATGCGGTCGATGCCGAAGGCGATGCCACCGTGCGGCGGCGCGCCGTAGTTCAGCGCGTCGAGCAGGAAGCCGAACTTGGCGCGGGCTTCTTCGGCGCCGATGCCGAGCAGCTCGAACACCGCGCTCTGCATGTCCGGACGGTGGATACGGATCGAACCACCGCCGATTTCATTGCCGTTGAGCACCATGTCGTAGCCGCGCGAGACGGCGGTACGGGCATTGGCGCGCAGGTCGGCGATGTCGTCCACGGCCGGTGCGGTGAAGGGGTGATGCAGGGCGACGTAGCGCTGTTCTTCCTCGTCCCACTCGAACATCGGGAAGTCGGTGACCCACAGCGGTGCCCAGCCGTCGGCGACCAGGCCGAAGTCCTTGCCGGCCTTCAGGCGCAGCGCGCCCATGAAGTCGGAGACCTTGTTGTAGCCACCGGCACCGAAGAACACGATGTCGCCGTTGCCTGCGCCGACGTGCGCGACCAACGCGGCGAAGGAGGCTTCGCTGAAGAACTTCTGGATCGGCGAGCTGACTTCGCCGTTGTCGGCGATCTTGATGTAAGCCAGGCCCTTGGCGCCGTACTTGGCGGCATGCGCGGCGTACTCGTCGATCTGCTTGCGGCTGAGCGATGCACCGCCCGGGATGCGCAGCGCGGCAACGCGACCCTCGGCATCGTTGGCCGGGCCGGTGAACACGGCGAACTCGCTGTCCTTGACCAGTTCAGCCACGTCCACCAGTTCCAGCGCGATGCGCAGGTCCGGCTTGTCCGAACCGTAGCGACGCATCGCCTCGGCCCAGGTCATGCGCGGGAAGGTAGCGGCCAGATCGACGTCGACCACTTCCTTGAAGATCGCGCGGATCATCGACTCGACGAAGTCCTGCACGTCCTGCTCGCGGACGAAGGCGAATTCCATGTCCAGCTGGGTGAATTCCAGCTGGCGGTCGGCGCGCAGGGCCTCGTCGCGGAAGCAGCGCGCGATCTGGTAGTAGCGGTCGAAGCCGGCCACCATCAGGATCTGCTTGAACAGCTGCGGGCTCTGCGGCAGGGCGTAGAACTCGCCCGGGTGCATGCGCGCCGGCACCAGGAAGTCGCGTGCGCCTTCCGGGGTGGCCTTGGTCAGGATCGGCGTTTCGATGTCCTGGAAGCCCTTTTCGTCCAGGTGGCGGCGCAGGGCCTGCACCAGCTTGATGCGGGTGCGCTGCATGCGCTGCATTTCCGGGCGGCGCAGGTCCAGGTAGCGGTACTTCAGGCGGGTTTCTTCGCCCGGGTTCTCATGGGCGTGGAACGGCAGCGGCGCGGCCTTGTTCAGCACGGTGATGGCAGTGGCGATCACTTCCACCTTGCCGGTGCGCATCTTGTCGTTCACGGCGTGGCGGGCACGCACCACGCCTTCCACCTGCAGCACGTCCTCGTAGCCCAGCGACGCGGCCACGGCAAACACGTCGGCGTTGTCGACTTCCACGGTCACCTGCACGATGCCTTCATGATCCCGGAGATCGATGAAGCAGACGCCGCCCTGGTTACGGGCCACGTCGGTCCAGCCGGCGAGGGTGACAGTCTGGCCAATCAGGGTCTCATCGACCAGGCCGCAGAAGTGGGTACGCATGGGGGGAAGCTCCGCTGGAGAACGCCGGCACCGGATGGGGGCCGGAAAGCCTCGTATTCTGCGGCCGAGGCCCCGGCCGGGGCAAATCCGGCCAGTCACACTGGCTTGATCGGCCCCCTCCCTATAGTCGGGCACCTGCCACCGTATGGGATGCCGCCATGAAACCGCTGTCCCTGGCCAGCCTGGCCGTAACCCTCAGCCTGGGTGCCCTGGGTACCCTTGCCCTGCCCGCCCCTTCCGCACATGCGCAGAGCGGCGTGGTCCGCTGTGAAAGCCAGAACAACCGCGAACGGGTCTGCAACACCGGCTGGCGCAATGCGCAGCTGGTGCGCCAGCTGTCCGGCTCGGACTGTGATGAAGGACGAACCTGGGGCAGCCGTAACGGCAGCATCTGGGTCACCAACGGCTGCCGCGCGGAGTTCGTCGAGGCCCGCGGTGGCTGGGGCGGCGGTAATGGCGGTGGCTGGGGCGGCAACAACGGCCGACCCGGCGAGACCATCCGCTGCGAGAGCCAGAACAACCGTGAGCGCAGCTGCCCGGTCGGCTGGCGCAATGCCCGCCTGGTCCGCCAGCTGTCTGGCAGCCCCTGCAACGAAGGGCGTACCTGGGGCGTGCGCAATGGCGCGGTCTGGGTCAGTGGCGGTTGCCGTGCCGAATTCGCCGAAGCCCGTGGCTGGGGCGGTGGCGGCGGTGGCTGGGGCGGCGGAAACAGCAATTACACGGTGACCTGCAGCAGCAACAACAATCGCTCGCAGACCTGCGACTGGGATGAGCGCCAGGGCCGCCCGGTACTGCAGCAGCAGCTGTCCGGCAGTGCCTGCCAGGAAGGCCGCAGCTGGGGCTACTCACGTGGCCAGGTGTGGGTGAGCAACGGCTGCCGGGCGCGTTTCGGCACGCGGTGACTGCAGGGTCGGGGTCAGAACCCTCCGCAGGAGGGATCCGACCCCGGGATCACGGCGCGGGTGCTTTGTCGTCACCCCACGGTGCAGGCGGCAGGTCGACCGGCTTGCTCAGATCGAACTGCACGCGGAAGCGGCGGCCCTCCGGGCGGGTCAGCTCGTAGACGAACGTCTGGTCGGGATCGATTTCCATCGCCCAGGTGTTGTGCGTGGAGGCCAGCATGTCGGCGCGGCGGAACATCGCCACCGAATCGGCATCGGCCGGGAACTGCTGGCGCTCGGCGGTGCCCGGCGGCGTGCTGTCGCCACCGTACAGGGTGATCGCGTCGGGGCTGCCGTCTTCGTGGCGATGGTCGTGCTTCAGGCGCAGCCCGTTCGGCGTGCGGGTCAGCACCCAGGTGCGCGAGTGGTCATCCCCCACGTGGAACGGGATGCGCAGCTCATGTGCCGGGTCGGCACAGCCGCGCACATGCATCACCAGGCGCTGCCCGGCGAACGGATCCTTGCCGGTCGGTGCCGGCGTGTCCTCCACCACCTTGCCGGCGTATGCCTGGCCGCAATGCGCGGCGATGGCGGCCATGAAGGCATCGGCCGGTGCGGTCGCCAGATCATGGGCGACCGTGTCGGAGCGCTGCGTACAGGCAGCAAGGCTGAGCAGGAGGACGGAAGCGGTGACGGCGGCAGGCAGTTTCATACCCCAACCCTAACGGCCATGGCCGAAGTGCGCAAACCGCACGCGCAGCATCCGCTCAGCGATCGAGGGCAGATGCCGCCGGCAGTGTTTCTGTGGCTGCCACCGGCGCGGCTTCGCCTTCACCCGCAGGTTCCTGCTCGACCGGATCGACATCGAACGGGGTACGGAACACCAGCGACGGCAGCAGCGTGGTCAGCGCCGCGTAGAGCAGCAGCGCACCGAACAGCACCGCCGGAATCTGGAAGCGCTCGCGCATGATCGCCGCCAGCACCAGGGTGAAGATGAGGGTCGGAGCCAACGCCAGCGAGACCCGCAGGCTGCTGCGGAAGCTCTCGCCGAACATCACCCGGCGCTGCAGCCAGACCACGCCGATGCGCAGCGGCAGCACCACCAGGGTGATCACGATACCCAGCCCCAGCGCCTCGAAGCTGAGCGCTTCGGCGGGCACCTTGGTGCCGGCGTTGAAGAAGTAGAACGGCACGAAGAACGAGGCGAACAGGCGCAGCGCGTGCAGGTTCTCGTGCGAGGCCAGCAGCGGCATCCGCTGGTGCAGCAGGCGCGCGACCAGGCCGGCGATGAACGCGCCGACCAGGTAGTACACGCCCAGCAGGTAGGTGATGTAGGCCGCGACCATGCCCACCATCACCAGCAGCGAAAATTCCGAGCCCGGCGCGTGCGGCGCCACCCAACGGCCCAGGCCGATGAACAGCAGCGGCAGGCCGACCATCATCGCCAGCAGGGCCAGGCTGGGCAGCGCCATATGCCCCGGATCACCTGCCTGCAGCACGATGAACAACGCCGCCAGCGCCAGCAGTTCGCCGGCGATGGCCTTGCTGGTCACCCAGAACCGCTCGTCCTCGCTCAGGCCCAGCCGCGACAGCGAATCCATGATGAAACCGGTAGAGGGCGTCAGCAGCGCCAGGGCCAGCAGGCCGGCAGCCTGCCAGGGCAATCCCGCGTAGCGCCAGGCCAGCCAGCCTACGCCGAACAGCGTGCCGGTACGGATCACCAGATGCGCCAGCAGCGGCCACATGCCACGGCGCAGCGCCTGCAGGTCCACTTCCAGGCCGGCGAACAGGAACAGCGAGGAAATCCCCAGCGTGGCCAGCAGGCCGATCACCGCATCGTGGGCCTGGTCGCCCAGCCAGAGCATGCCGATGATGCCGAACAGCAGGCAGGTCAGCGGTGCGGGCAGGCTGAAGCGCTGCAGCGCGCGCGGGATCACCAGCAGCGCGAAGATCAGCAGCAGGTAGATCAACTCATGGCTCATCGGGGTCTTCCGTGGGGTTCGAACGCGCGCAGGATGCGCGCGCCGAACCGATCCGGCAAGCCACGTTTGAATGACCCCGGTTACCTCATCCAATCAGTCGATCGGCGATCCGGCCCACCTGGGCCAGCACCAGGGCGCGCTGCTCATTGCTGATCGCACCGGCCTGCAGATAGGCGGTCAGCACCCACGGTGCGCCGCCCGCGCGCGGCCACAACACGGCGATGTCGTTGCGCGCGTCCTCGCCATTGCTGCCGGTCTTGTCGCCAACGCGCCAGCGCTTGCCGAGGCCCGCGCGCAGGCAGGCGTCGCCGGTCTCGTTGTCGATCAGCCAGTCGGCCAGCTGCTGCCGCGATGCCGGCTGCAGCACTTTCCCCAGCACCACACGCTGCAGCGAACCAGCCATCGCCGCCGGTGTGGTGGTGTCGCGCGGGTCGCCTTCGGCGAAGCTGTTCATTTCCGGCTCCAGCCGGTCGCTGCGGCTGACCGCATCACCGCTGGCGCGCAGGAACGCGGTCACCGCCGGCGGGCCACCGACCACGCCGAACAACAGGTTGGCGGCGGTGTTGTCGCTGGTGATGATCGTGGCCCGGCACAGGTCGCGCACGGTCATGTCCTTGCCGGCATGACGGCGGGTGACCGGTGCGTGCGAGAGCAGGTCGGCCTCGCGCACCGGTACGCGCCGATCGAGCAGCGCGGGTGCGCGCTCGGCCTGGCTGAGCATGGTCGCGGCCAGCATGCTCTTGAAGGTGCTGCACATCGGGAAGCGCTCGTCCTGGCGATGGCCGACGCGGCGACCGCTGGCGGTGTCCAGCAGGGTCACGCCGAGGCGTCCGGCGCAGGCCTTTTCCAGCGCGGCGAAATCACTGGCGGCGGTGATGGCGGCATCGGTGGGTGCGTTCGCGGTGGTCTTGCCCGCAGCACGTGCCAGCAGCGGCAGGGCAAGCGAGGAAGCAACAGCGGCACCACTGAACTGCAGGAATCGGCGACGGGCGAGCATGCGAGGGTTCTCCTGGGGACCGTTCGATTATTGGAACCCACGGCCAGGACGACCAGCGCGAAAATTCAGCACCAGCCATTAGATTTATTGATGTCTATTGCATCAATTCCTGCGATTAGCGGCCTTCCCTGCCCAGGCGTTAGGATCAGCCATCATCCAGGCTCACGACTCGACGATGCTGCACCCCACCCTGCCGCTGAACGCGCTGCGCGCCTTCGAGGCCGCCGCCCGCCACCAGAACTTCACCCGTGCCGCACTGGAGCTGTGTGTCAGCCAGGCCGCGCTGAGCCACCAGATCCGTGGGCTGGAGGACCGGCTCGGCATCCGCCTGTTCCACCGACTGCCTCGCGGCGTGGCGCTCACCGACGAAGGCGCGGCGCTGTATCCGGTGCTCAACGAATCGTTCGAGCGCATCTCCGCCAGCATTGCGCGCTATACCGGCGGGCCGGCCCGTGAAGTGCTGACGCTGGGCGTGGTCGGCACCTTCGCCACCGGCTGGCTGCTGCCACGGCTGGCCGCGTTCGAGGCCGCGCATCCGGACATCGAGCTGCGCCTGCAGACCCACAACAACCGTATCGACCTGGCCGGCGAAGGCCTGGACCTGGCCATCCGGTTTGGTGATGGCGACTGGCAGGGTCAAGCCTGTACGGCGATCCTCGATGCGCCCTTCGCACCGCTGTGCGCGCCGGCACTGGCGCGGCGGCTGAAACAGCCGCGCGACCTGGGCACGCTGTCGCTGCTGCGCTCCTACCGCAGCGACGAATGGCCGCGCTGGTTGAAGGCGGCAGGAGTGAGTGGCGTGGAAGCCCGCGGGCCGGTGTTTGATTCGTCGTTGACGGTGGCGATGGCCGCGGTCGGCGGCGCCGGCGTGGCGCTGCTGCCGCTGCGCATGTTCGAGCAGGAACTTGCCGAGGGCCGCCTGCTGCAGCCGTTCAGCACTACGCTGGAGCTGGGGCGCTACTGGCTGACGCGATTGCGCTCGCGCGCCGAGCGTGAACCGGCGAAGCGATTCCGCGAATGGCTGCAGGCGCAGGGATGAAAAAGGGGACGGAGGGGATTAAGTCGTTTGTGCCACAAACGACTTAATCCCCTCCGTCCCCTTTTTCGGTTGCCGGTCAGGACTCCAGCAGTTCCATCCAGGCCGCTTCGGCCTTTTCAAGCTGCGCGGCGGCGGTTTCGCGGTCGCGGCCGATCACCGCCATGCGGGTGGCATCGACGTAGTTGGCCGGGTCGGCCAGCTGGCGGTCCAGCTCGGCCACTGCGCCTTCCAGCTCGGCCACCTTGGCCTCGGCGGCGGCCAGCTTGTGCGGGTTCACCGGCTTTTTCTGCACCACCTGCGCCACCGGCGCGGTCTTGACCACCACCGGCTCTTCCACCTGCTCCATGCGGGCCTTGGTGCCCTGTGCCTGCGGGCGGGTACGCAGCCACGCGGCGTAGGCATCCAGATCGCCGTCGAACGGCTCGACCACGCCATCAGCCACGCGCCAATAGGTATCGCAGACCAGGCCGATCAGGTGGCGGTCGTGCGAGACCATCACGATCGCGCCTTCGAAGGTGGCCAGTGCTTCGGCCAGCGCTTCGCGCATTTCCAGGTCAAGGTGGTTGGTCGGTTCGTCCAGCAGCAGCACGTTCGGCTGCTGCCAGGCGATCAGCGCCAGCGCCAGGCGCGCACGCTCGCCACCGGAGAAACCATCGACCGGCTCGAACGCGCGGTCGCCCGGGAAATTCCACTTGCCAAGGAAATCGCGGAACGACTGGTTCGGCGCATCCGGGGCGATTTCGCGGAAGTGTTCCATCGGCGACTGGCCTTCGTGCAGCGACTCCACCGTGTGCTGGGCGAAGTAGCCGATCTTCAGATCCGGATGCGCCATGCGCTCGCCGACGATCGGTGCCAGTTCGCCCACCAGGGTCTTCACCAGCGTGGTCTTGCCGGCGCCGTTCGGGCCGAGCAGGCCGATGCGCTGGCCCGCTTCCAGGCCGAAGCCGACGTTGTGCAGGATCACCGCGTCCTTGCCGTAGCCGGCCTCGACGTGGTTCAGGCGGATCAGCGAGAACGGCAGCTTGGCCGGCGGCGCGAATTCGATGCGGAACTCGCGCTCGGCACGCACCGCTTCGGTACCGGCCAGCTTGGCCAGGCGCTTCATGCGGCTCTGCGCCTGCGCGGCCTTGCTGGCCTGCGCCTTGAAGCGGTCGATGAAGCTCTGCAGGTGGGCGCGCTCGGCCTGTTCCTTCTCGTGCGCGATCTGCTGCTGGCGCAGCTGTTCGGCGCGCTGGCGCTCGAAGTCGGTGTAGCCGCCCGGGTAGAGCTTGGCGCCGCCACCGTGCAGGTGCAGGGTGTGGGTGGCCACGTTGTCGAGGAACTCGCGGTCATGCGAGATCAGCAGCAGGGTGCCCGGGTACTTCAGCAGCCACTGCTCCAGCCAATACACCGCGTCCAGATCCAGGTGGTTGGTCGGTTCGTCCAGCAGCAGCAGGTCACTGGGCATCATCAGCGCGCGTGCCAGGTTCAGGCGCACGCGCCAGCCACCGGAGAACGAGGACACCGCGCGGTGGTGGGTCTCGGCCGGGAAGCCGAGGCCGTGCAGCAGCTTGCCGGCGCGCGCTTCGGCATCGTAGGCATTGAGCTCGGCCATCTTCGTGTGGGCTTCGGCCACCGCTTCCCAGTCTTCACGGGCGGTGGCCTCGGCCTCGGCGGCCAGCACCGCGGCCACCTCGATGTCGCCGCCGAGCACGAAGCTCAGCGCCGGGTCGGGCAGCGACGGGGTCTCCTGGGCAACGCTGGCGATGCGCACCTTGCCGGGCAGGTCGACGTCGCCCTTGTCCGCCTCCAGCTCGCCCTTCACCGCCGCGAACAGGCTGGACTTGCCAGCACCGTTGCGGCCGACCACACCCACCCGATAACCGGCGTGCAGCGTCAGGTCGACATTGGACAACAGCAGCCGCTCGCCGCGGCGCAAGGCGAAATTACGAAGGGAAATCATCGGGGGAGGCGTCCATATAACAAGATGGAATGTGCTGGTGAGCACTGTTCCTGCGACGCAATTCTAGCGTTAACGAATACTTGACGCGCCCCGGGATGCGCGGCGGCCGGCGTTCCTCTCTCCCACGTCCTCGCCGCGCGCGTCCCGGGCTCCCTCCCCCGCCAGTGCCAATTCGGGCTAAATGGTTGCTGCTGCAACGTTTTTTCCGATGACCGGCATTTGACAGGCGCTTAATTTCCCGTTAATTCCTGATTTGCGCACCGCAACAACCGCCGTCCGCTCACCCCCGTGATGTCGATTCCGGTGCCGCCCCCGCCAACCGGAGCCCCATCCCGATGACCCGCAAGACCAGCCTGATCGCCGCCGCCGTCGCTGTCGCACTCGGTGGCTCTCCGTTCGTTGCCGCTGCCCAGCAGGCCGGCACCGCCGCCAACACCCTGGATACGGTGATCGTCACCGGCACCCGCGTGGCCGACCGCACCGTCGCCGAATCGCAGTCGCCGATCGACATCATCACCCCCGAAGCCCTGCAGTCCACCGGCACCAGCGAGCTGGCCACCGCGCTGTCGCGCGCCCTGCCCTCGCTGAACTTCCCGCGCCCGGCCCTGACCGATGGCACCAGCGGCGTGCGCCCGGCGCAGCTGCGCGGCCTGTCACCCGACCAGGTGCTGGTGCTGGTCAACGGCAAGCGCCGCCACACCTCGGCGATGATCAACGTCAACGGCAGCATCGGCCGTGGCTCGTCGGCGGTGGACATCAATGCAATCCCGATCGCCGCCATCGAGCGCGTGGAAGTGCTGCGCGACGGTGCGTCGGCGCAATACGGCTCGGACGCCATCGCCGGCGTCATCAACATCGTGCTCAAGGGCAGCGGCAGTGGCGGCAGCCTGGCGGTGGACTACGGCCAGTACTCGGCCGGTGACGGCAACAAGTACCAGCTCTCCGGCGATACCGGCGTCGAGTTCGGCAACGGCCGTGGCCGCGTGCACGTGGCCGGCCAGATCAGCCAGCAGGACGAAAGCAACCGCGCCGGCCCGTACCGCGGCACCACACCGAACACCGGCAACTTCCCGAGCATCGGCCAGAAGACCTTCATCGTCGGCGACCCGCGCGTGGATGCGACCGCGGCATCGGCCAACGCCAGCTTCGACTTCAGCGACCACGTGACCGGCTACGCCAGCGCGCTGCTGAGCAACCGCGACATCACCTCGTTCGCGTTCTACCGTTCGCGCAACCACAACGGGCAGAGCGCGCTGCTGGCGCAGACCTACCCGGACGGCTTCGTGCCGGAGATCAACCAGTACTCCAAGGACCGCTCGCTGGTGGCCGGGGTCAAGGGCAACACCGACAACGGCTGGACCTGGGACCTGAGCCTGAACCACGGCGAGAACACCCTGGACTTCCACACCCGCAACAGCATCAACTACAGCCTCGGCGCGACCAGCCCGCGCTCGTTCTACGACGGCACGCTGAAGTACCAGCAGGACATCTTCAACGCCGACCTGACCAAGTCGCTGGACTGGGGCCTGGCCTACCCGGTCACGCTGTCCTTCGGTGGTGAGTACCGCAAGGAGAAGTGGGACCAGAAGCCAGGCGAACTGAACTCGTACACCGGCAGCGGCGCGCAGGGCTTCGGTGGCTTCACCCCGACCAATGAAGTGCATGCCGATCGCCACAACTACGCGGTCTACGCCGGCCTGGAAGCGGACCTGACCGAGAAGTTCTCGGCCGGCATCACCGGGCGCTACGAGGATTACTCGGACTTCGGCGACCGCTTCTCCGGCAAGCTGTCGGCGCGCTACGCGTTCACCGACAAGGTCGCGCTGCGGGCAACCGCCTCCAGCGGGTTCCGTGCACCGTCGCTGGCGCAGCAGGGCTACCAGGCGGTGACCAGCCAGTTCCTCAATGGCGTGTTCGTCGAGCGTGGCACCTTCCCGACCACCAGCCCGGCCGCGCAGGCGCTGGGCGCCTCGCCGCTGAAGGCCGAGACCTCCACCTCCTACAGCCTGGGCCTGGTGCTGCAGCCGGTGGACCGCCTGTACATCACCGTCGATGCGTACCAGATCGACATTGATGACCGCATCGCGCTGTCGTCCAGCATCACCACCAACGCCGCCACCAGCGCGCTGCTGGGCACCCTCGGCCTGCCGCAGGTGACCGCGTTCTCGTACTTCACCAACGGCCTGGATACGCGCACCCGCGGCGTCGACTTCGTCTCCAGCTACACCGTGCCGTTCAGCGCCAGCAGCCTGGAGCTGACCGCCGCCTACAGCTACAACGACACCGAAGTGCGCCGCGTCGGCGGCACCCCGGCGGTGTTCGGCACGCTGGGCCTGACCCAGTCGCTGATCGGCCGCGATGAGATCGGCCGCATCGAGGACAGCTACCCGCGCGACAAGGCGATCCTGAGCGGCACCTGGCGTTCGGACCACTGGGAACTGGGCCTGGCGGCGACCCGCTACGGCAAGTTCACCGTGCGCAACTCGGCCACCGCGCTGCGCGACCAGACCTACGGCGACGCCTGGGTGGTGGATGCTTCGGCCAGCTACAAGCCGAGCAGCAACTGGACCCTCACCGTGGGTGCCGACAACCTGCTGGACAAGTACCCGGACCGCACCGAAGACCTGCAGAACTCCACCTTCGGCATGCTGCCGTACAGCAACTACTCGCCGTTCGGCTTCAACGGCGCGTATGTGTATGGGCGCATCAAGTACACCTGGTAAGCGGTAGTGCCGGCCGCTGGCCGGCATTCCGTGGCGCGGGTGGGGTAGATCCCTTTTCCTGCAGGAAAAGGGATCTGACCCCATTTGCATTTAAGGTTTGCCGCATCTGGCGCATTAGGTGAAAATCGGGGCATCCCCCCGATTTCCTGCGAGTGCCGATGCACCATGACACCGACCTGATCAACATCGTTGCCGTTGGCCTGGGGCTCGCCTTCATCTTCGGCGCGCTGGCCAACAAGCTCCGCTTGTCCCCTCTGGTCGGTTACCTGGTTGCTGGCATCTGTGTAGGCCCGTTCACCCCCGGCTTCGTCGCCGACCAGGCGCTGGCCAACCAGCTGGCCGAGCTGGGCGTGATGCTGCTGATGTTCGGCGTCGGCCTGCACTTCTCGCTGAAGGACCTGATGGCGGTCAAGGCCATCGCCATCCCCGGTGCCATCGGCCAGATCGCGGTGGCCACCCTGCTCGGCTGGGGCGTGGCCTCGCTGATGGGCTGGCCTGCCCTGCATGGCGTCATCTTCGGTTTCTCGCTGGCCACCGCCAGTACCGTGGTGCTGCTGCGGGCGATGGAAGAACGCCGCCTGCTGGAGACCATGCGCGGCAAGATCGCGGTCGGCTGGCTGATCGTGGAAGACCTGGCCTGTGTGCTGGCACTGGTGATGATGCCGGTGATGGCCGGTGTGTTCGGTCCCGACGCGGCCAAGGAATCGCATTCGCTGGGCAGCGTGCTGGCCGACATCGGCTGGACCTTCGTGCAGCTGGGCCTGTTCGTGGCGGTGATGCTGGTGGTCGGCCGCCGGGTCATTCCGTGGATCCTGGAACGCATCGCAGGTACCGGTTCGCGCGAGTTGTTCACCCTGTCGGTGCTGGCGATCGCGCTGGGCGTCGCGTTCGGTTCGGCGATGCTGTTCGGTGTCTCGTTCGCGCTGGGCGCGTTCTTCGCCGGCATGCTGCTCAACGAATCGGAGCTGAGCCACAAGGCCGCGCACGATTCGCTGCCACTGCGCGATGCGTTCGCGGTGCTGTTCTTTGTTTCGGTCGGCATGCTGTTCGACCCCAACATCCTCGTCCAGCACCCGTGGCAGGTGCTGGCCACGGTGCTGATCATCATGTTCGGCAAGTCGGCCGCTGCGTTCTTCATCGTGCGCGCGTTCGGGCATCCGACCAGCACCGCGTTGACCATCTCGGCCAGCCTGGCGCAGATCGGTGAGTTCGCCTTCATCATCGCCGGCCTCGGCGTGGCACTGCAGATCCTGCCCAAGGAAGGCCAGTCGCTGGTACTGGCCGGTGCGCTGGTGTCGATCATGCTCAACCCGCTGGTGTTCGGCCTGCTCGACCGTTGGCAGGCCAAGCAGGAACAGTCGCCCCAGGCCGCCGAGCCCGAAGAGGCCACCGGTCCCTCGCGTGACCTGCATGACCACGCCATCGTGATTGGTTATGGCCGCGTGGGCAGCGAACTGGCCCAGGTGCTGCGCGACCGTGGCGTGCCGGTGCTGGTGATCGATGACAACAAGGAACACGTCGAGCAGGCGCACGCCAAGGGCCTGGCGGCGATCCGCGGCAGCGCCGCTGCCGACCGGGTGCTGGCCGAGGCCCATCCGGAGCGCGCGAAGATTGCGGTGCTGGCAATTCCACAGCCGCTGGAAGCCGGTGAGGCACTGGCCAAGCTGCGGGCGATCAACCCGGACCTGACCCTGCTGGCGCGCGCGCACAGCGATGCGGAAGTGAAGCATCTGCTGGAACACGGTGCCGATGGCACGGTGATGGCCGAACGTGAGCTGGCGTACTCGCTGGCGGAGATGATCATGTCCACGCCGCCGTACCGGAATCTTGGGCAGCACAGCATTCCGGTGGTGTGAGGAGTGTGGGTGCGGCAGGGCTTGCAGCCCTGCACCTGCCAAGGCAACAGCAAAGGCAAAGGCAAAAGCTGACTATCCGTGGGATGGCGGGGTGGGTCCGGTTGCAGGGGACGCCGTGAATCCGTCCATGGAGGCTCGGTCGCGCCTTGCTCGTGTGCGCTGTCCTGCGCACACGGCAAGACCGGAGTTGGGCGTCCTGCCCAACCCGCCCGAGGCATGCCTCGGGCCCATGGCGCTCACGCCCCTGCAACCGGACCCACCCCGCCTTCGACAGTTCGCCGCTGCTGTTGGTGGGTGTCGACCTTGGTCGACACCGCTGCACAAAAAAATCCCCGGTCGACCCGCATCGACCGGGGATCTGGATCGCCACGTTGCCATGCCTTGGAGAGGCAGTTCCACCGTAGCGCATCGCGGTGCCGGTGGTGATCGCCTGTAGCGATGACGACCAAGCGCGTGGCTATCAGGCGCCGGCCAGGGCCTGTTCCAGGTCGGCACGCAGGTCGCCGATGTGCTCGATGCCGATCGACAGCCGCACGGTGTCCTCGCTGACGCCGGCCTTGGCCAGTTCGGCGGCATCCAGCTGGCGATGGGTGGTCGAGGCCGGATGGGTGGCCAGTGACTTCGCATCGCCCAGGTTGACCAGGCGGGTGAACAGCTTCAGCGCATCAAGGAAGCGCGCGCCGGCTTCACGGCCGCCGGGCAGGCCGAAGGTCAGTACGCCCGAGCCGTGGCCACCGAGGTAGCGCTGCGCGGCGGCATGCTCGGGGTCGTCGGCCAACCCGGCATAGCGTACCCAGGCGACCTTGGCGTGCGCCTTCAGGAACTGCGCGACGGCCAGTGCGTTGGCGTTGATGCGCTCCATGCGCAGTGCCAGCGTCTCGATGCCCTGCAGGATGAGGAACGCGTTGAACGGTGACAGCGCCGCGCCGGTATTGCGCAGTGGCACCACGCGCGCGCGGCCGATGTAGGCAGCCGGTCCCAGGGCTTCGGTATAGACCACGCCGTGGTAGCTCGGATCGGGTTGGTTGAGGCGGGCGAAGCGCTTCGGCTGCGCGGCCCAGTCGAAGCGGCCGGAATCGATGATCGCGCCGCCGAGGCTGGTGCCGTGGCCGCCCAGGTACTTGGTCAGCGAATGCACCACGATGTCGGCGCCGTGCTCGAACGGGCGCAGCAGGAACGGGGTGGCTACGGTGTTGTCGACGATCAGCGGCACGCCAGCCGCGTGAGCGACTTCGGCGATGGCGGCGATGTCGGTGACATTACCGCGCGGATTGCCGATCGATTCGACGAACACCGCCTTGGTGCGTTCGTCGATCAGGTCGGCAAACGCCGCTGGATCGGCCGGGTCGGCGAAGCGCGCCTGGATGCCGTACTGCGGCAGCGTGTGGGCCAGCAGGTTGAGGCTGCCGCCATACAGCGCGCTGGAGGCGACGATGTTGTCACCGGCCTCGGCGATGGTCTGGATTGCGTAGGTGATCGCGGCCTGCCCCGAGGCCAGTGCCAGCGCGCCGATGCCACCTTCCAGCGCGGCCAGGCGCTGCTCCAGCACGTCGGTAGTGGGGTTCATGATGCGGGTGTAGATGTTGCCGGGCACCTTCAGGTCGAACAGGTCGGCGCCGTGCTGGGTGTCATCGAAGGCATACGCCACCGTCTGGTAGATCGGCACCGCCACCGCGCGGGTGGTCGGGTCGGGACGGTAGCCGCCGTGCACGGCCAGGGTTTCCAGTTGCCACTGCGGGTCGCTCATTGCGCCAGGCTCCATCCGGGGAAACCGCCACGATAGGCCAGGCACGGCGTGGCACTGAGAGCCGCTGGCGATGACGCCAGTACCGCCGGTTATCAGGTTGGCCGCGATTCAGGCAGCCGTCATGGGCCGTTGCTAGGCTTCGCCGCCGGGCGCTCCTGTCCGGGCACGGAGGCCCTACGCGCATGCAGCCATCCCCTTGGACACCCACCGCCAACGGCACGCCGACACCGGTCCTGCTGGTGGAAGACGATCGCCGCCTGGCCGAACTGGTCAGCGACTACCTGCACGAGCATGGCTTTGCCGTGCAGCACGTCGCCCGTGGCGACCTGGCCGGCGCGGCCTGCCGCCAGCACGCGCCGGAACTGGTGGTGCTGGACCTGATGCTGCCCGGCCTCGGCGGCATCGACGTGTGCAGGCAGATCCGCAGCTTCTCCGATGTGCCGATCCTGATGCTGACCGCGTGCGAGGACGACATCGAGCAGGTACTGGGCCTGGAATCCGGCGCCGACGATTACGTGCACAAGCCGATCGAACCGCGCCTGCTGCTGGCCCGCCTGCGTGCCCTGCTGCGGCGCCGCCATGGCGGCAGCAACACCGGCACGCCCTGCCGCCTGATGCACGGCGAACTGCTGATCGACCGCATGCAGCGCGAGGTGCATCTGCATGGCCAGCCGGTAGACATGGGCACCACCGAATTCGAGATCCTGTGGCTGCTGGCCAGCCAGCCGGGGCAGATCCTGTCGCGCGACCAGATCCTGCAGGCGGTGCGCGGCATCGGCTTCGACGGCCTGGACCGCAGTGTCGATGTCAGCATCGGCAAGCTGCGCCGCAAGCTGGGCGATGACGCGCGCGAACCGCGACGGATCAAGACCGTGTGGGGCCGTGGCTACCAGTTCAATCCGTCGGCCTGGACCGCATGAAGCGGCTGTTCCTGTGGCTGTGGTTTGTCACTGGTGCCTGCTTCCTGGTGTCGGTGTTCTTCTTCAACCGCATCTTGGACGGCATCTACACGCCCATGCAGGATCGCGTCTTCGTCCAGCAGGTGCGCGGACAGGTGTACGCCCTGCGCACTGGCCTGACCGGGCTGGACGCCGGGCAGCAGCGTGAGCGCCTGCAGCAGTGGCAGCCCCACTACGGCATTGCCCTCACCCTGCTCGACAGTCCCCCCGCGCTCGACCCGCAGGAACAGGCAGCCGTGCAGGCCGATGGCTTCATCATGCGCGATCAGTACCAGCAGGTCCTGCTGCCGATCGAGGGCCTCGACGGCCGTTGGATGCACCTGCGCCTGCCTGGCGCGGTGCAGATGACGACGTACATGACCATCGCCGTCTATCTCAGCATCCTGTTGCTGGTGGGCGCCAGCCTGTATGCCTGGGTGCGCCTGCTCTGGCGCGACCTCGAAGCGTTGCGCCTGCACGCCGACCGCATCGGCGCCGGTGATCTGCAGGCACGCGCACAGGTTTCACCACGCTCGCAGATCCGGGTCATCGTCGACCATTCCAACCGCATGGCGGCGCGCGTAGCCGAACTGGTGCAGCGCCAGCGCGACCTGACCCATGCGATCTCGCATGAGCTGCGCACACCGATCGCGCGCGTGGCCTTCGGCCTGGACCTGATGCAGGACAGCGATGACCGCGAGCGCCGCGAACGGCTGGCACAGGGCCTGCACGGCGACCTGGCCGAACTCAACCGGCTGGTCAGCGAACTACTGGCCTATGAGCGCCTGGAACATCCCAGCGAAGGCGAACCGCTACAGCGCATCGAAGCCAACGACTGGCTGCAGGCCTGCCTGGCCGATGCACGCCGTGATGCCGAACGCGGCGGCGTGGTCCTGCGCGTGCAACCCAGTGCGTTGCCACGGGTGGATGCCGAGCCGCGCCTGCTGCAACTGGCACTGAGCAATCTGGTCGGCAATGCGCTGCGCCACACGCATTCGCAGGTGGAAGTCTCGCTGGTCGGCGTCGGCGGCCGCGCCTGCCTGCGTGTGGATGACGACGGCCCCGGCATCGCCGAAGCCGATCGCGAGAAGGTGATGCGTCCATTCACCCGCCTGGACGACAGCCGCAGCCGCGACACCGGCGGCTTCGGACTAGGCCTGGCCATTGTCAGCCGCATCGCCGCCCGCCACGGTGGCGAGCTGCGCATCAGCCGCGCCACGCTGGGCGGCGCGCGCCTGGAAATGCACTGGCCGCTGGCTGCCAGCTGAACGCCCACGGGCGCCATTACAGTTGATTACAACTCCCGCACAACTGCGGACGGATCGGTCGCCGGCATATCGCCACGCTGGCAACCCTGCAGCACACGCCGGATGCGCGTGCTGCTTTCCTCCCATTGTCGAGAGTTTCCATGTCCCAGCTTCGCCGTTCCCCCGCCCTGCTCTGCCTGGCCCTGTCGCCGCTGTTCGCGGCCCCGATCGCCCACGCCAAGGATGACCACTGGACCTTCGAGCTCGCCGCTGGCGGTGGCGTGACGCCTCGCTACAGCGGCAGCGAGGAGTATCGTGCGACGCCTTCGCTGTCCTTCGATGTCACCTCGCCGGGGGGCTGGTTTCTGGGCACCAGTGGCATCGGCTGGGGCACGTCCATCGGCGAGCACACGCGCGTGAGTGCCTACGTCGGCGCCAGCGGCATCCGCAAGGAAAAGGACTCCCTGCTCGGTGGTTCGGACTTCCTGCGCGGCATGGGCGATATCGATGCCCGTCCCCTGGTCGGCGTCTCGGCTGGTTATACGCTGGGCGAAGCCGTGCTGAGCGGTTCCTGGCAGTTCACCCGCAAGGATGAGGACAAGGCCGAGAACGGCCTGGCCACCCAGCAGGTGCACTTGAACCTGACCCTGCCGCTGTTCGACCTGGCCGGTGGCGTGGTCAGCGGCAGCGTCTCCACCGACTACGGCAACCGCGGTTACATGCAGACCTGGTACGGCGTCAGTCCGGAACAGGCCGCGCGCACCGGCTTTGCCGAGCACAAGCCGAAGGCCGGCCTGGTCAGCGCCGGTCTCGGCCTGAAGTGGAGCCACCGCGTGGGCCGCAACGGCAACTGGTACATCTCGGCCGAAGGCACGCGCCTGCTTGGCGATGCCGCCGACAGCCCGATCGTGCAGAAGGCGAACCAGTTCGGCTTGATGAGCGGCTATACGCACCGCTTCTGAGTGAGCGCCGGGCATGGCCCGGCGTACTTCGCAGGAAACGGAGCGCTGCGGTCAGGCAGCGCCCCGTGGCGATTCAGGCCTTGGCGAACACCAGATGGCCGCCGTCGTTGCCGACTTCGATGGTGTCGCCGTTGACGAAGGCACCGGAGAGGATCTTCTGCGCCAGCGGATTTTCCAGCTGTGCCTGGATTGCCCGCTTCAACGGACGCGCGCCATACACCGGATCGAAACCGACGTTGCCGAGCAGGTCGAACGCTGCATCGGACACCAGCAGCTTCAAGCCACGCTCAGCCAGGCGCTTTTCCAGGCCACGCATCTGGATGCGCGCGATCTGCTTGATCTGCTGCTTGTCCAGGGGGTGGAACACCACGATGTCGTCCAGGCGGTTGATGAATTCCGGGCGGAAGTGCGCCTGCACCACGCCCATCACCGCCGCCTTCATCTGCGTGTAGGCCTCCGGGCTGTCGTCGGTGCTCATGTCCTGGATCTGGTGCGAGCCCAGGTTCGAGGTCATCACGATGACGGTGTTGCGGAAGTCCACGGTGCGGCCCTGGCCATCGGTCAGGCGGCCATCGTCCAGCACCTGCAGCAGGATGTTGAACACATCCGGATGCGCCTTTTCCACTTCGTCCAGCAGGATCAGCGAATACGGGCGGCGACGCACGGCCTCGGTCAGGTAGCCGCCTTCCTCGTAGCCAACGTAGCCCGGGGGCGCACCGATCAGGCGGGCGACGCTGTGCTTCTCCATGAACTCGCTCATGTCGATGCGGATCATCGCGTCGGCGCTGTCGAACAGGAACTCGGCCAGCGACTTGCATAGCTCGGTCTTGCCGACACCGGTTGGGCCGAGGAACAGGAACGAGCCGGCCGGACGATTCGGATCGGACAAGCCCGCACGCGAACGGCGCACGGCATCGGAGACGACCTTGATCGCTTCCTCCTGGCCGACCACGCGGTTATGCAGCACTTCTTCCATGCGCAGCAGCTTGTCGCGCTCGCCTTCGAGCATCTTGTTGACCGGAATGCCGGTCCAGCGCGAGACGACCTCGGCGATCTCCTCGTCGGTGACCCGGTCCTGCACCAGCTTGAAGTCCTTGTGCTCGGCTTCCTGGGCGGCGGCCAACTGCTTCTCCAGCTGCGGCAGCAGGCCGTACTGGATCTCGCTCATGCGCGCGAAATCCTGGCGGCGCTGCGCGGATTCCAGCTCCAGCTTGGCCTGCTCGACCTGCTCCTTGATCTTGGTTGCACCCTGCAGCGCCGCCTTCTCCGACTTCCAGATTTCATTGAGGTCGGAGAACTCGCGCTCCAGCGCATCGATGTCGTTCTCCAGATCGGCCAGGCGCTGCCGCGAGGCCTCGTCCTTTTCCTTCTTCAGCATCTCGCGCTGGATCTTCAGCTGGATCACCCGGCGTTCCAGGCGGTCCAGTTCCTCCGGCTTGGAGTCGATCTCCATGCGCAGGCGCGAGGCGGCCTCGTCCATCAGATCGATGGCCTTGTCCGGCAGCTGGCGGTCAGTGATGTAGCGGTTGGACAACGTGGCCGCCGCGACGATGGCCGGGTCGGTGATTTCCACGCCGTGGTGCACCGCGTACTTTTCCTTCAGCCCGCGCAGGATGGCGATGGTGTCCTCCACCGACGGTTCGCCCACGAACACCTTCTGGAAGCGGCGCTCCAGCGCGGCGTCCTTTTCGATGTACTTGCGGTACTCATCCAGCGTAGTGGCACCCACGCAGTGCAGCTCGCCGCGTGCCAGTGCAGGCTTGAGCATGTTGCCGGCATCCATCGCACCGTCGGCCTTGCCGGCGCCGACCATGGTGTGCAGCTCATCGATGAACAGGATGATCTGCCCTTCGCTCTTGGCCAGGTCGTTGAGCACGCCCTTCAGGCGCTCCTCGAATTCACCACGGAACTTGGCGCCGGCAATCAGCGCGCCCATGTCCAGCGACAGCACGCGCTTGCCGCGCAGGCCCTCGGGCACTTCGTCGTTGATGATGCGCTGGGCCAGGCCTTCCACGATCGCGGTCTTGCCCACGCCGGGTTCGCCGATCAGCACCGGATTGTTCTTGGTCCGGCGCTGCAGCACCTGGATGGTGCGACGGATCTCCTCGTCACGGCCGATCACCGGATCAAGCTTGCCGCTCTCGGCACGCGCGGTCAGGTCGATGGTGTACTTCTCCAGCGCCTGCCGCTGTTCCTCGGCATTTTCCGACTGCACGTTCTCGCCGCCGCGAAGCTTGTCGATGGCAGCCTGCAGGCGGGTCTTGTCGGCACCGGCGGCGCGCAGCGCCATGCCCAGCGTGCCGTTGTCTTCCAGCGCGGCCAGCACGAACCACTCGCTGGCAATGAAGGCATCGCCGTTCTGCTGGGCCAGCTTGTCAGTGTGATTGAGCAGGCGGCCGAGGTCATTGCCCATCGAAACGTTGCCGGCCTGGCCGGACACCTTGGGTAGCGCATCCAGCGCCTCGGTCAGGCGCTCGCGCAGCACCGGCACGTTCACCCCGGCCTGGGCCAGCAACGGGCGCGTGCTGCCACCCTGCTGGTCCAGCAGCGCGCTGAACAGGTGAACCGGTTCGATGATGCTGTTGTCGCGGCCCACGGCCAGCGACTGTGCGTCTGCCAGCGCCTGCTGGAAACGCGAGGTGAGCTTGTCCATCCGCATTGCGAATCCTCATCGGTCATCAGAGCCGGCCCGCGCCGGCGATGCTGGAAAGATGCGGTTGCCCCACCCCGTTTCAAGGGTGACTGCGACTGCACCCCGAGGCCAGTCAGCCTGGGGCCAGCATGCCGGAACGCATGTTGCCGCCGCGTTGATCCTGCGCAAGCCACTGCGCGCCTGGCACTGGAATCCGGACATCGCGGATGCGATACTTGCGAATCATTCTCATTTCGATCAAGGCCGCACATCCCCTTTCATGGGCCTCCACCACGAACAACTGGGCATGCTGTACCGCGATCATCGCGTCTGGCTGCACGGCTGGCTGAGCGGGCGCGTGGGCAATCGCGATGTGGCCGACGATCTCACCCAGGACACCTTCGCGCGGCTGCTGCAGGGACGCGATCTCGCTGCGCTGCGTGAGCCGCGTGCGTTCCTGACCACCGTGGCGCGTGGGCTGGCCGCCAACTGGTTCCGCCGCCAGGCGCTGGAGCGCGCCTACCTGGAATACCTGGCGCAGTTCCCAGAGCCGGTGTTGCCCTCGCTGGAAGAACAGGCCCTGGTACGTGAGGCCCTGCAACAGATCGATGCGATGCTGGACGGGTTACCCGCAATGGCGCGCCGGGTGTTCCTGCTGGCGCAGTTCGATGGGCTCCGCTATGAAGCCATCAGCGAACAGCTGGGGCTGTCGCTGTCCACGGTGAAGCGGCACATGAAACGGGCATTGCTGGGCTGCCTTGCGCATGCCGGCTGAGACCACCGCCGAACCGGCACTTCCGCCCCGTGTACTGGAACAGGCAGCCGACTGGCTGATGCGCCTGCACGAAGACGGCAACGCAACGCAGCGCGCGCGGTGGCAGCGCTGGCACGATGCCGACCCCGAGCATGCCCGCGCGTGGCAGCGTGCGGAACGCTTGCTGGCATTGACCTCCCATGTGCCTGCGCCGCTGGCCCAACGCACGTTGCAGCGGCCTGCGTCTGCCGGCCGGCGCGCCGTGCTGCGCAGCGTTGCCGCACTGCTGGTGGCTCCACTCGGTGGTTGGCTGGCATGGCGGTTGTGGGACGACGCGGCGTGGGATGCCAGCGTCCGTACCGCCGTGGGCGAACGATCACAGCGGGTGCTGGACGATGGCAGCGTACTGCAGCTGGATACCGGCACTGCGGTCGACGTCGCATTCGATACGCATGCGCGCCTTCTGCGGCTGCGGCATGGGCAGATGCTGGTGGAGACAGCCGCTGATCCACAACGCCCGGCGAGGCCGTTCCGGGTTACGACCCCCTACGGCACGCTGCAGGCACTTGGCACCCGTTTCTGCGTGCGCCTGTTCGGGGACGATGCCCTGCTGGTGGTCCAGCACGGCGCGGTGCGGATCTCCATACCGGGTCAACAGCGCGAGGTCGACGCCGGGCAGCAGCTGTGCTGGAACCTGACCCGGCTGCCACTGCCCGTACCTGCGTTACCCGGCGCTGACGCGTGGGTCCGGGGCATGCTGGTCGCCGATGCAATGCCGCTGCAGCAGGTTTTGCAGGAGCTGGGGCGCTATCAGCACCGCTGGCTGCGCGTGGATCCGCGCGTCGCCGGCCTGCCGGTGTCCGGCGCATTCCCGCTGGACGACCTACAACGCAGCCTGTCGATGCTTGCCGCCACCCATGAGCTGCGGATCGAGCAGGGGCTATGGATCCACGTGTCGGCTGCGGGACATCGCGGCTGACACTTTTCCGAGCGTCGCGTGGCAGAGGGTATGAACCCCTCACTTTCCTCCCCATGACCGTGAACCTGCCCCGGCTTCGACTGAGCCTCCTCGCCTCCGCGCTCGCCGCCACACCCGCGCTGGCTCAATCACCGCCCGATGAATCCCTGCACGTCCAGCGCAGCACCGTCTCGCTGGGCAGTGCACTGGGCGCGTTCGCCGCCGAGCATGGCGTGGCCCTGTCCTTCGACCCCGCGCTGACCCGTGGCCGCCAGGCTCCATCGATTACCATAGGGCTGGACGTGGACGCAGGGTTCGACGCACTGCTGCACGGCAGCGGGCTGCGCGCGGTGCGGCGCGCCGATGGCAGCTACACCTTGCAGCGTGCGCAGGTGTCGGCAGGCGCACGACGCACCAGTACCCTGCACGTGCCGGGGCAGGACACCGGTTCGACCTTCGGAGGCAGCCTGCAACTGGACCGCAGCTACGTCGCGGCGCAGGCCGCCGGCAACGGTGACATCACCCGGCTGCTGCGCATCCATCCCGCCGTGCAGTTCGACAATGCCGACCAGGGCAGCTTCAGCCCCGGCGAAATCCGTCCTGCGGAAATCAGCATCAATGGTGCGAAGTTCTATCAGAACGCGTTCATCGTCGATGGCATGAATTTCAACAACGACATCGACCCGGGTGCGGATCCGGAGGTATACCGGCTGTTCTCCGTTCCAGGCGGCTCGCAGGCGCTGGCACTGGACAGCAGCCTGCTGGAAGGCATCACCGTGCATGACAGCAACGTTTCGGCCGCCTATGGTGGATTCAACGGCGGCGTGGTCGAAGCCAGCACCCGACGACCATCGCGCGCCTTCAGCGGCCGCCTGTCCACCCAGTCCTCGCGATCTTCGTGGACACGCTACCACCTGGACTCCACCGTCGCAGACAGCTACCAGAAGGCGTCCGGCGCGAACGACGGGCAGCCGGAATTCAAGAAGACAACCACGCGCGCTGATCTGGAAGGCTATCTGACCGACCGCATCGGCGTCCTGGCCAGTTTCACCCGCAAGCGCTCGACCATTCCCACCTACAACCTGCAGTCGCACCTGGTCGACGACGCGCATCCGGAGAAACAGATCCAGCGGCGCAGCATCGACAATCTGTTCGTCAAGGCGGTCTGGGAAGCGAGCGACACCCTCGACATCGAGGCAAGCTTTACCCGTGCGCCGGAGGAATCCCACTACTTCCGCTCCAACGTCCCCGGTGCCGGCATCGACATCATTGGCGGTGGCCGCCAGGCGATGCTCAAGGCGACGTGGTCGCCGCAATGGGGCAATCTGACCCAGCAGGTGGGCTGGAGTTCTACCGAGCAGTCCCGCCATCCACAGTCTGCGGACTACATGAGCTGGCACTGGGCCGAGGGCAAGGACTGGGGAACCGCTGGCAGCTCGCTGGAAGGTGAATTCGGCGATATTGACCAGGCACAGAAGACGCTCCAGTACCGTGCCGATCTGATACTGGCACCGCAGCGCTGGCTGGGCATGGAGCATCGTTTCGCGGCAGGCGTCCAGTACCAGCACCAGGATGTCGACTACGAGCGCCTGGACGACACCTACATCTATGTCTCGCCGGCGCGCACCACCAGCTGTACCAACAAGGCCGGCATCACCGACACTCAGACCTGCTGGATGGGCCTGACCCGCACCGGCCGCACCAACACCAGCAACTGGCCCGGACAGTTCTTCACCAACCGCACCTATTACACGCGCGGCCGGCTAGACTTCCAGATCGACAGCTGGAGCGCCTACGCCGAAGACAACATCCGCGCGGGGCGCCTGTCGTTGCGCCCCGGCCTGCGCATCGACCATGACAGCTACATGCGGCACACCACGGTCGCACCGCGCCTGGCGATGTCACTGGATCTCGACGCCGCCGGCGACACCCAGCTGATCGCGGGTGCCAACCGTTATTACGGCCGCAACGCGGCCACGTGGCGGCTGCGCGATGGCCTTGATCGGCTGCAATACAGGAACCAGCGCCGCCCCACCCTCGACAGCGAGTGGACCGCAGGCACGCAGACCGCCAACGGCCTGCATTTCGATCGCCTGAGAATCGCCTACGACGATGAGCTGACGCTGGGCGTCAAGCAGCAATGGAAGGGCTGGGAGTTCCTCGGCAAGGTCGTCAGCCGCAAGGGGCGTGACCAGGTCGTGCGTTCCAGCAGCCGGGTACAGGACGAACGCGCGGATGACCCTTCACTGGCCACCCACTACGAAACCTGGAGCAACGACGGCCGCAGCGAGACGCAGATCATCAGCCTCACCGTGCGCCCCCTGCGCCGCCTGCAGTTCGGAGCAACCAGCACCACGGGCCTGCTGGCGCTGGACTGGACCGAAAGCCGCTCTTCTGCGCCCGACTACGAGGACGACTTCAGCACCGCGTACTACGAGAATCCGATCATCCGTTACGACGGCAGCTACATCCGCTACCGCGATCGTCCGGCAGACAACTTCACTCGCCCATGGACCGCGCGACTGGCCACGACCACGCATATCCCGGCAGCTCGGCTGACCTGGGGCAATACGCTGCGCTACCGGGCCGGCTATCGCGCGATACGGGACACCGGACTGAAGGATGTCCATGACGGCCAGAGTGTTGCGGTCTGGGAAAGACGGCGGTTTGCCCCTTCGTTGATCTGGGACATGCGCATTGGCTGGGAGCAGCCCTTGTCGACAATGGGCACGGTGTTCGCCAACGTGGATGTGTTCAACGTGCTGGATCGGCGCGCGGTGAATGGCGTATCCAGCAGCGTCAGCCGCACGCCGTACTACGAAATGGGACGCTCGTTCTGGCTCGAAGTGGGATATCGCTTCTGAGGCCCGCGCGCCGCCGCAGGCTTGGCTGGATTGCAGTGCTGGTCAGCGCAGTACTGGCCAGCGCTGCACAGCCACGTCCTTCCCAGCCAGTCTGCGCGCCTGCTCCGGGCAAGGCGGAACGCTGGGATGGCGCCTGCCTGCGTGCGCTCTACAGCAGCCCCAGTACGCGCTGGCCCGCGCCGGAGGTCGAACCCGGCGTGGCGTGGAAGGAACTGGCCCCACTGCCGTCGCCCCTAGATCCACCGGACAATTCTTCCACGCCAGCCAAGGTGGCACTGGGACGGCGGCTGTTCTTCGATCCGGTTCTTTCGAAATCGCGACAACTGGCCTGTGCCAGCTGCCACGATCCGGACCTGGGCTGGGCCGACGGTCGTCGCCTGTCCTTCGGTCATGATCGCCAGCCCGGCCGCCGCAATGCGCCCAGCGTGGCCACCAGCGCGCACGTGGCACCGCTGTTCTGGGATGGACGCGCGGCCACGCTGGAGGCGCAGGCGCTGCATCCCATCGCCGACCCCATCGAAATGGGCTTCACCACGCGGGGCGCCGTGCGTCGCCTGCGCGGCGATGCGTCCTACCGCCATGCGTTCAACGAGGTGTTCGCGCAGCCACGCATCGATGCCGCGCAGCTGGGCCAGGCCATTGCCGCCTTCGAGCGCAGCCTGTCTCCTCGCGACAGCCGCTTTGATCGTTTTCTGCGTGGCAATGCGCGTGCGCTGGACGATGCCCAGCTGCGTGGCCTGCACCTGTTCCGCACGCAAGCCGGTTGCATGAACTGCCACAGCGGGGCGGCGCTCACCGACAACGGCTTCCACAACCTGGGCCTGCATTTTCATGGGCGCGCGCGGCAGGATCTGGGGCGTTACGAAGTGACCGGCGATCCCGCCGACAGTGGGCGCTTCCGCACGCCCTCGCTACGCGGCGTTGCCGCTACTGCACCGTACATGCACAACGGCATGATCCCGACACTGTCCGGCGTACTGGTGTTCTACAACGTCGGCGGCGCGCGCCCGCGTGCACCGGCCTCGCCTCCGGCCGATGCGGCGCCCTTTCCTGCGCCTGATCCACTGCTGCGGCCGCGCGGGCTCAGCCGCCAGGACCTGCAGGACATCGAGGCGTTCCTGCGGACCCTGTAGCTGCGATCAGCCGCCGGCAGGCGGCGCTGCAGCCGGTTTCGGTGGCAGCAGCGGCGGCGCGGCAGCAATGGCAACCGGGCAGCCATAGGTGCCGGCAACGTCCATGTACAGGCTGTAGCGCTGGGTCGCGGCGAAACCCACCCGCCAGTCCGGGTTGAACAGGGGGTCAGGCCCCGGTGTCAGGCCGATGTCCACCGGCAGGTTCAGCACTTCCTCGCCGATCATCACCGGCGTGGTCGCCTCTACGTACTGGATGTCTTCGCTGCCCGCAGTGGTGATCACGTTCTTGCGCCGGATCGCAGACGCGGGCGGCGCTGCCGGCAGCGTTCCACGGGCCTGGAAGGCGCCATTGAAGCCGGTATCCACCTTGACCAGCACGTTCTGCTTGCCGGCGCGGATCGGATAACGGACGTCATATGCATCCCCCCACAGCGTCGACAGCGTGGCCATCCGCCGCGTGCACGGCACCGGGGTGGCAGTGGCCTGAATCAGCAGCGCATCCTTGTTGATGCGCACCCGGCCCAGCGCGCGCAGCACGTCCAGGCCGATGCGTGGCAGGTCGTCCTGGCCCAGCACTGCGAAGGACACGCCGCGCACCGGCAGACCGCCGATCTCGAGATCGGCCGGCGCCGCCAGCGCGTACAACTGCCCGGGCTTGCCATCGGCCACCATGAAACCTTCGGTCAGCGCCAGCCCGAGTTCGGCCGCCAGTGTGCGCCCGATGCGCGAATGCGCCGCACCGCTGTCCAGATGCACGCGCACCTCGCGTTCGCCGGTGGCGGTACGGACCTTCAGGGCGAGCGTCGGCAGTTCGTTGTTCATCTGCAGGGGAACGCTGACATCGCTGGCTGGCGCCGGCACTGCCAGCGCATTGCGCGGCCAGGCGGTGAAGCGCTCGAAATGCGGCTCACTGATGCCGGCAAGATGGATGTCGCCCACCTGGCGTTTCAACAACGGCCGGATATCGCGCTCCAGCAGCGTGCGGACCTGCAGCATCTGCGTTGCCCATCCGGCGATATCGCCCTGCAGCAGCAGATTTCCGGCCAGGGTGGCCGAGCACAGGTACTCAACCCCCTTCACGCTGTCGGCCGGTTCACTGGCCACGGCCTGCAGGCATTGCTGGGCGGCTTTGCTGGAGCGTTCCAGCTCACCACGCACCCGGTAGAAGCCCGCCTGGCCAAGCAGTCCCTTTGCCCCCTGGGCCTTGCCCAGCGCCTGCAGCCTTCCCAGTTCCGCGAGGCGCACGCTGCGGGTGTAGCGATAGGGATCGCTCAGTTCGCCGTCCGGCATCTCCACGGCGGCAGCCGAAGCCACTGCCGTGGCAACCAACGCACTCACTCCCAACCACATTCGATGCATCGAGGTTACTCCTGTCTACCCGACGCCGACCGTATCACGGTGGCGATGACATCTGCCGCTGCAGCCTTCAGCCACGTGTGATTGAACTTCGGATCGCGCGCAGTTGCTGTTTCACCGCACGCTCCTGCGTGGCATCCATGCGCAGCAGTGCCTTCTGCCCCACTGAACGCGACTGCAGATCGGAATCGACAAAGCGGTAGCGGCCCCGTTCATCACGCACCACCGCCACCGGCCGCGCCGGTTCCGGGGTCTCCAGCAGGTGGTCGATCACCGCGACCAGGCGGTCGTTGAAATAGCCCTCCGGCCGGCCAAGGTCGGCATAGGCCTGCTGGATCAGCGGATAGAAGCGCTTGTAGGCGGTCGCCGTCGCCGCCGGGTCCAGCGTGGTGAATGCCTGCACATAGGGCGCATAGCGAGCCGCGTTGCTGGCGGCGATGCGTTCGCCGCCCTCAGCGGGCTCGACCTGCAGACTGCCCGGCAGCGGCCGTGCGGCCAGCGCAGTGGGCGGCACACTGGGCTTGTCCAGGTTGTCGACCTGGGTGACCAGGCGCTGGATCAGGTGATCGCGCAGCAGTAAGGTCAGCGGTCCCTCGCCCTGGAACAGCTGGCTCAACGCCCCCCAGGCGGCGGTATCGCTGTCAGCCAGCTTCGGCAGCGCCGGATCAGCTGCGGCCTCAGTATCCAGCGGATGCTTGATCGGCGGTGGCGCTGGCGCGGGTTCCGCGGCCGCCTGCGGTTGTGGTGGTGCGCCGGTACTGGCGGGGGAGGATTGCACCGGCACCGAGACACCGTCTGCCAGGCTCTTCAGCTGATCGCGGAACAACCAACCGCCCGCGCCACCGATCACCACCACACCCAGCACCCAGGGCCATACCGCCTTTCCACTCTGCATGATGCAGCACCTCGTTTCACACGCATGGAGAAGGTGTGACCCCACCGATTGCAACGGGTTCCCCACCTGTTCCGCTGCCGTTCGGGTTCGGGCCTGCAGCAGAGCCGCGCTCACGCCTGCTTTGCACGCCCCGCGCGACGCTGTGGGTCTTGTTCTGTGGAGGCACTGCCATGCAGTACGCGCTGTATTACTGGACCGGCATCCAGGGCCGTGGCGAGTTCGTGCGCCTGGCGCTTGAAGATGCCGGCGCCGACTACATCGACATGGCGCGGGTGCACGGCGATGCAGTGATGCAGCCGTTTCTCGATGGCAGCAGTGAAGGTGCGCAGCCCTTCGCGCCGCCGTTCCTGAAGGCGGGCCGCCAGGTCATCGCGCAGGTCGCGGCCATCCTGGATTTTCTCGGCCCGACGCTGGACCTGGTGCCACAAGCGGCCTCGCGGCGGATGCAGGCACTGCAGTTGCAGCTGACCATCGCTGATCTGGTCGCCGAGGTGCACGACACCCACCATCCGATCGCTGCATCGAAGTACTACGAAGAGCAGAAGACCGAGGCCAAGGCACGTGCGACCTCGCTGCGCGGCGAACGGTTGCCGAAGTTCCTCGGCTACTTCGAGCAGGTGCTGGCCGCCAACGGTGGCCGTCATGCGCTGCGCGAGCATTCCTATGTGGATCTGTCGCTGTTCCAGCTGCTGAGCGGGCTGGACTACATGTTCCCGTGCCGCATGCAGGCACTCGGCCCCACCCTACCCCTGCTGCGTGCACTGCAGGAGCGGGTGGCGAAGCGGCCGAACATCGCCGCCTACCTGCGCTCGGAGCGGCGGCTGGCGTTCAACACCCAAGGCATCTTCCGCCACTACCCCGAGCTGGATGGAGCGCGCTGATACCGCCGCCTGCAAGTCCTGTTGTAGAGCCGAGCCATGCTCGGCTCAGAGCAGCCGAGCGCAGGCTCGGCTCTACAACATCCCGAGGCGGAAAGAGATCGGTAGCGCCGGGCCATGCCCAGCGTCCCCGGTCAATGATCGGTGCCGTCACCCAGCGGCTTCACCGCCTGCTTCTGCAGCGACAACAACCCCAGCAGCACCGCCAGTGCCACATAGGCGCCCGCGAACTGCCAGCTGATGATGCGCGCCAGGCCTTCCAGATCCCACGGCAGATAGATGCCGCCGCGCGGGTCCACCGAGTGGGTCAGGCCGAACAGGGTCAGTACCGCCGCCACCAGCAGGAAGCCGCAGGCGCGACGCAGGCGGCCATCGACCATCGCTGCCACGGCGGAAATCCACAGCATCGAGGTGATGATGAAGCCGTTGCCAAGGGTGAAGATCACCGCCAGTTCCGGGAGGCCATGGCCATCAAGCTTGGTCAGCAGCTGCGGCAGCTGGTCCGGTGCGATCCAGCCCGGCGCCTTGATCGCCAGCAGGTAGGCCACCGACGGCAGGAAACCAAACACCATCGCACCGGTGTGGTGACGTGGCGTGGCCTGGAAGGCCTGGGTGGTGATGTCGATGGCCACGTAGACGATGATCGGTGCCAGCACCGCCAGCGGCAGCCACTGCACCAGCCCGGAAATGATGCCGAGCATGCCGCCGATGCCGACGAACAGGCCGGTCAGCAGTGTGTAGCCGCTGCGCGCACCCATGTGCTTGTAGGCCGGCTGGCCGATGTACGGCGTGGTCTGCGCAACGCCGCCACAGACACCGGCCACCAGCGTCGCCACCGCTTCCACCAGCAGGATGTCGCGGGTGCGGTAGTCATCGCCGGCCGCGCGTGCGCTTTCAGAGACGTTGATGCCACCGACCACCATCAGCAGGCCGAACGGCAGCAGCAGCGGCAGGTAGGTCATCGCGGTGGGCAGGCCGTCGAGGAAGCCCAGCGTCGGCAGCGGCAGCACCACCTGCGGCGGCACCCATTCCGGCACGTGGAAGCCCGGCGCGCCCAACCCGGCCAGGCCGAGGCCGTAATAAAGAATGGTGCCGAACACGAAGGCCAGCAGCACGCCGGGGCCACGCACCGGCAACTTGCCCTTGGCGATCAGCACATACAGCAGCAGGCCCAGCGTGGTGAAGCCGACCAGCGGCGAGCGTAGCGTTTCCAGCAGCGGCAGCAGGCCCATCAGCACCAGCGCGATGCCGGCAATGGAGCCCAGCAGCGCCGCACGGGGCAGCGCGCGGGTGACCGCTTCGCCAAAGAACGACAGCACGAACTTGAGCACGCCCATGATGACCAGCGCGGCCATGCCCAGCTGCCAGGTGGCGATGCCCGCCGCGTGCGGGTCCATGCCCTGCTGCTTGAAGGCGAGGAAGGCCGGGCCGAGCACCAGCAGCGCCATGCCGATGCTGGTCGGCGCATCCAGGCCCAGCGGCATGGCGGTGACATCGTCGCGGCCGGTACGTGCGGCCAGCCGGCGCGCCATCAGGGTGTACAGCAGGTTGCCGACCAGCACGCCGAAGGCCGTGCCGGGGAACATGCGGCCGAACACCACGTCGGCGGGGAACTGGAAGATCCCGACCAGGGCCATGGCGATGAAGCCGAGGATGGAGAGGTTGTCGACGACCAGGCCGAAGAAGCCGTTGAAGTCGCCGGAGACGAACCAGCGACGCGGTGCGGCGGAAGCGGGAGCGGACATGGAAGGGGTGGTGGGGGTGGGGACCGCCGATGGTAGGCCCAGCGGGGCCCGGGCGCCAATTCCGCGGTGGAATGATGGGTTCCAGCCAACGGCGGGGCCCCTCGTGGCTGGGTTGGTCGCGGACAGCGGACCTCAGGGGGTGGGCCGGGCGGGTAGGCTGCGCAGGGGTCGCTGCAAGTACGTCCCTGTAAGCTCGGTCGCCGCATCCATGCGGCTCACGCCCCTGCGCAGCCTACCCGCCCGGCCCCTGACAGTTTCCTGCGCGTGCCAGCCACGGAAAAGAATCAAAAGATCAAAAGCAAAGGCAGGCTCTCTTTGTAGAGCCGAGCCCATGCTCGGCTGCTGTACGCGAAGCCTCTCAGCCGAGCATGGCTCGGCTCTACAGAAGATCATTCCGATCATTCTTTCGTTCATCCACGCATGGCGTGGATCCACCGTGTCGACCAAGGTAGACATCCACCAGTGCAATATCCCGTTCCGGCAGATTGCAGGAAGCTGTCGAAGGCGGGGTGGGTCCGGTTACGGGGCGTGAGCCGCATGGATGCGGCGACCGAGCTTACATGGACGTACTTGCAGCGTCCCCCGCAACCGGCCCCACCCCGCCGACCCACGGCAAACCTGCTTTTGACCTTGCTTCGGCGGTTGCCGTGGTGTCGGCGGGTGCAGGGCGCAGCCCTGCATCGCCCCCCCCCCCCCCTACTTCTTCAGGAAGTTGTCCACCAGCAGATGCTTCACGTCGTCGAAGCGGCCGTTCAACACCGCCTTGGCCGCATACAGCGCCGTTCCGGCCACCTGCTTGGCCTCGATCTGCGGCGGCATCACCAGTTCGGCGCGGCTGGTATGCACGTCCAGCAATGCCGGGCCACGCTGCGACAGGAAGTCCTGCACCGCTTCCTCCAGATCCTCGCTGCGGGTCACGGTGCGTCCGTGGAAACCAATCACTTCGGCAAGGCGGCCGAAATCCGGGTTCTTCAGATCGGTGTAGTTGTCCAGAAGCCCTTCCACCTTCTGCTCCAGCTCGACGAAGTTCAGCGAGCTGTTGTTGTACACCACCACCTTGATCGGCAGGTTTTCCTGCACTGCCGTCAGCAGGTCGCCCAGCAGCATTGCCAGGCCTCCGTCGCCGGACAGCGATATCACCTGGCGGCCTGGGAACGCCTTCTGCAGGCCCAGCGCCTGCGGCATCGCGTTGGCCATCGTGCCGTGCAGCAAGCTGGTCAGCGTGCGGCGGCGGCCATTCACCCGGATATGCCGCAGCACCCAGACCATCGGCGAGCCGCCGTCGGCGGTGAACAGCGCATCGTCACTGGCATGCTTCGACAGCAACGCGGTCAAGTGCTGCGGGTGGATCAGCTCGCCTTCACCCGGCTGTTCTTCCTGTTCGCGCTTCTTCAGCGCCTTGTCGCGACGCTCGATGCATTCGTCCAGGAAACTGCTGTCCTCGCGCGGCGGCAGCATCGGCAGCAGCGCATCCAGCGTCGGCGCGATATCGCCCACCACACCCAGGTTCACCGGGTGGCGGCGGCCGAGGTGGCTGCCATCGCGGTCGACCTGGATGATCGTGGCCTTGTCGGGGTAGAACTGGCCCCAGGCGAAATCGGCGCCGAGCAGCAGCAGCGTGTCGCATTCCATCAGCGTGTGGAAGCCGGACTCGATGCCGAAGATACCGGTCATGCCCATGTTGTACGGGTTATCCGGCTCAACGAAATCCTTGGCGCGCGAGGTGTGCGCGACCGGCGCCTGCAGGCGCCGGGCCAGCTCCAGCAGCTGCGCGTGTGCGCCCTGGCAACCGGCACCCGCGTAGACACCAATGCGCTTGCCCTGCCCCAGCAGCTCGGCGATGCGCTGCAGTTCGGCGTCGGAAGGGCGCAGCACCGGCTGCGTGTAGTGCACCGAGAACGGCACATCGTGCTTCACCTCGGCCTGGCTGATGTCGGCTGGCAGGATCACCACCGCCACGCCACGGCGGCTGATCGCGGCCTGGCAGGCCAGGGTGACCACGCGTCGCGCTTGTTCGGCGCTGTGCACCTGCTCGCAGAACACCGAACAACTGGCGTAGACCGCCTTGAAGTCCACTTCCTGCGGGAATTCCATGCCCAGCTCGCTGGTCACCACCTGGCTGGCGATCAGCACCATCGGCGCGCGGTTGCGGTTGCTCTCGAACACGCCGTTGATGAAATGCAGGCTGCCGGGGCCGCAGGAGCCGGCGCAGGCGGTAAGTTCGCCGCTGACCAGCGAATCGGCGCCGGCGGCAAAGGCTGCTACTTCCTCATGCCGCACGTGCACCCAGGCAATGTCACTACCATGCATCGCATCGGTCACATGGTTGAGCGTATCGCCCACGATGCCGTAGCAACGGCGGACACCGGCCTGCTGCAGGGCGTCCACCACGATTTCGGCCACGCGCTTGCTCATCGGATACATCCTCGAACGGGGGAACGTCCGAGGCTAGACCCGTAGAAGTGATGCCTCCGCAAAAAAAGGGGACGGAGGGAATTAAGTTGTGTGTGCCACAAACGACTTAATTCCCTCCGTCCCCTTTTTCAGTCGTTGACGTTGATCCAGCCTTCCACCGCGACGTGCTTCGGGTTGCGGTAGCGCAGCTTCACCCAGCCGTCCTGTTCATCCAGCATTTCCACGCGGTCGCCCTGCACGAGGTAACGCTTGGTGCTGGACGCACCGGGCCGGTCGAACAGGAACAGGCGCGCAGGTACCACGGTGGCCTGCTGACCACGCAACGGCCCATCCGGTGGTGCACCCAGGCCATCGGCAATGGCGCTCTCCAGCACACGACCGGCGGGGTCATAGGTGCGCCAGACCGCCAACGGGCCCTGCTCGTCGGTCTGTTCCCACTGCAGCGCGGCGTTCAATGTATCGCCCAGCATCAACACGCTCTCGGCGCGGTACAGGTAGAGCTTCGCACCCGCGAACCGGTACTGGTACTGGTCGGCGTACCACATCGGCCCGCTGCGGCAACTGCTGGTGAGGGTGCGGGTGGCAACCTCCACGCTCAGCCCCATCAGGTCACCACAACTGTCCTTGCCGTGGGTGTCGGCCTGCAGCACGCGATACGAAGCACTGGCCGGATCGAAGCGGTACACCGTCACCGCTTCATTGACCATGCCCACCGAGGCGCGTGCGACCAGTTCCGGGTAGCCATCGAAATCGACGTCCTCCAGACCCCAGCGCGAATTGCCGTCGGCATCGGCCGCGCCCGCCAGCGTCTGGCGCTTTCCCGACGGCGACAGCTGCACGGCGATGCTGCCATCCTGCTGGGGATCGGCGTGCGCCTGCACGTGCGCGGCCACCTGGAACCGCAGTGTTTCGACGTCGTCGCCACTGGCCTGCGCCGACGGTGCCAGCAATCCCGCCAGCACCAGGCCCAGCACGCATTCCCTGTGTTTCATCATCGGTCCCTGCGGCACCGCGGTGGTGCCTTCAACTCAGAACGATACCTCGACCGGCTGCCGCGACCACAGCACCGATTGATGCTGGGTCTGCTGCTTCCACGCCAGGCGGATCGCTTCGATATCGGCGCGACGCCGCGGGGTGTCCTCATGCAGCACCACCAGCACCTTGGTGCGCAGGCGGTTGGGCGAGGCATCGCCGCGGAACAGCCACTGGCCATAGGCATCGAATACGGTCAGTCCATCCGGGAAGCGCGGGGTCACTTCCTTGTCCAGGAACGTGCGCCACTGCGCCTCGCTGATGGTGTCCGCCTGCGGACGGTTGCCCGCGCCCTGCTCCTCGCCCACGCCGAAATACAGCTCGCTGCGTACCCAGCCGTGGCCATCGGACGGGCGTGCGGCATCGCCCTTCAGTTCGGCGGTAGTGGCCGTGGCATAGGCACTGGGCGCCTGCGAAGAGAGGCTGGCACAGCCGCTGGTGGCCAGCAGCACGGCGAAGACGAGGCCAAGGTGTTTCATCGGTACAGCTCCGGGGAAGGGGGACAAGGCGAGCCGGCAGCGTACAGCGCCACTGGCCCGGCGTGCTGATGCCAACCGGGCATCAGCTCATGCCGGACCGGCAGGGGCTTGCATCGGCACCGGTCATCACGCGAAGATAATATATCGCTTCATCCGGATGGATGTAAGTGAAACTATCTCCCCCTTCCCCGCCGTCGTTGTTGCTGGAGTCCCCATGTCCGTCCGCCTGCCCGCGTCGCCGCTCGGCCTCGCCATCGCCCTCGCGCTTTCCTCCGCCGCCCTCCCGGCCCTGGCCCAGGACGCCACCAACCTGGACACGGTGATCGTCACCGGCACCCGTGCCGCCGACCGCACCGTGCTCGAATCCACCTCGCCAGTAGACGTGCTCACCGCCGATGACATCCGCAAGGCCGGCGTGGTCAACGGTGAGCTGGGCAGCGCGCTGCAGGCGCTGCTGCCATCGTTCAACTTCCCGCGCCAGTCCAACTCCGGCGGCGCCGACCACGTGCGCGCCGCGCAGCTGCGCGGCCTGTCGCCGGACCAGGTGCTGGTGCTGGTGAACGGCAAGCGCCGCCACCACACCGCGCTGGTCAACACCGACAGCAAGATCGGCAAGGGCACCACCCCGGTCGACTTCAACTCGATTCCGGTCAGTGCGATCAAGCGCATCGAAGTGCTGCGTGATGGTGCCGGCGCGCTGTACGGCTCGGATGCGGTGGCCGGTGTGATCAACGTAATCCTCGACAACGGCGGCGACGGTGGCGAGATCGAGGCCAGCTACGGTGCCAACCACACCGACCTCAAGCCGATCGGACGCACCCTCACCGACGGCCAGACCGGCAACATCAGCGCCAAGGTCGGCACCTCGCTGGGCGAAGACGGTGGCTTCCTGCGCGTCGGCCTGGAATACAAGCACCGCAACGGCACCAACCGCGCCGGCTTCGACCAGATTCCGCCGTGGGACCAGACCCCGGGCAACCTGGCGCTGCAGGGCAAGCGCAACTACGTGCTGGGCGATGGCAAGAGCAAGGACATCAATCTGTGGCTGAACACCGAGATCCCGGTGGGCCAGACCTCGACGTTCTACGCATTCGGTACCTTCAACCAGCGCGATACCGAAGGCGCGAACTACTTCCGCTACCCCGATGGCGATGCCAACTGGAAGGATATCTATCCGAACGGCTACCGGCCGATCTCCGAAGGCGAGAACCGCGACGTGCAGGCCGTGGCCGGCGTGCGTGGGCAGTGGGGCGAATGGAGCTACGACGGCAGCCTGGATTACGGGCAGAACGACTTCACCTACCGCCTGCGTGATTCGCTCAACGCCTCCCTGGGCCCGACCAGCCCGACCCGTTTCAAGACCGCTGACTACGAATACGCGCAGACCGTGGGCAACCTCGATCTGAGTCGCGTGTTCACCCAGAGCGAGAGCATCAGCCACACCCTGGGACTGGGCGTGGAAGCGCGCCATGAGCGCTACCAGACCCGTCCCGGCGACCCGGCCAGCTATGCGGCCGGCCCGTACACCGACCGCCCGACCGGTTCGCAGGCCGGTGGCGGCCTGACCCCGCAGGATGCGGCGCGCCTGTCGCGCGATGTCGCCAGCGCCTATGCCAGCCTGTCCAGCCAGTTCGGCGAGAAGTTCTCTACCGATCTGGCCGCGCGCTACGAGCACAACGACGATTTCGGCGGTGAACTGACCGGCAAGCTCGGCCTGCGCTACGAATTCACCCCGGCGTTCGCGTTGCGTGGCGCCATCTCCAACAACTTCCGTGCGCCGTCGCTGGCGCAGATCGGCTACGAATCCACTTCCACCGGCTACAACGCTGGCGGCCAGCTGGTGCAGGGCCGCCTGTTGTCGGTCAACAATCCGATCGCGCGCGGCCTGGGTGCGCAGGACCTGAAGCCGGAAAAATCGATCAACACCTCGCTGGGCTTCACCAGCCGCATCGGTGAGCACTTCGACCTGTCGCTGGACTTCTTCCAGATCGACATCGACGACCGCATCGCGCTGTCGGAGAGCATCACTGGCGACGCACTGACCGACTATGTGGCCGCCAACTACGGCGTCAGTGGCCTGCAGAGCGCCAGCTTCTTCGTCAACGCCGCCGACACCCGCACCCGCGGCGCCGAACTGGTGAGCAACTGGCGCCAGTCGCTGGGCGATGGCCAGCTGCTGCTGACCGGCACCTACGCCTACACCAAGACCACGCTGAAGAACGTGCTGGCCACGCCCGCGCAGCTGCGGGCACTGAACCCGGACTACGTGCTGTTCGGCATCGAAGAGACCAACACGCTCACCGACGCCACGCCGCGCACGCGCGGTAGTTTCTCGGCAGCCTGGAGCAACGACCACTGGTCGCTGAGCAGCCGCGTGAACCGCTACGGCAGCGCCACCCGCGTGTTCAACTTCGGTGACGGCTACATCCCGCGCCAGACCTACCAGGCCGAGTGGCAGCTGGATGCCGAGGTCGAGTACCGCATCACCCCGCAGTGGAGCGTGGCCATCGGCGGCCAGAACCTGACCGACAACTACCCGGATCGATCCAACAGCGATATCCACTACTTCGGCAACCTGCCGTACGACGTACTGTCGCCGATCGGCAGCAACGGTGCGTACTACTACGGCCGCGTCCGCTATACCTTCTGATTGCTCTGGGTGTAATTGCCTTGGGTGGGTGCGGACCGTTGGTCCGCACTGCCTAGGTTCAATGCAGGCTGCCCCTTTGTGCCAACCAACGGTTGGCACCCATCGGAAGTGATCGCTCTCGGTGGGTGCGGACCGTTGGTCCGCACTGTCTGGGTTCAATGCAGGCTGACCCTTTGTGCCGACCAACGGTCGGCACCCACCGGAAGTGATCGCTCTCGGTGGGTGCGGACCGTTGGTCCGCACTGCCTGGGTTCAATGCAGGCTGACCCTTTGTGCGGACCAACGGTCCGCACCCACCGGAAGTGATCGCTCTCGGTGGGTGCGGACCGTTGGTCCGCACTGCCTGGGTTCAATGCAGGCTGCCCTTTGTGCCGACCAACGGCCGGCACCCACCGGAAGTGATCGCTCTCGGTGGGTGCGGACCGTTGGTCCGCACTGCCTGGGTTCAATGCAGGCTGCCCCTTTGTGCCGACCAACGGTCGGCACCCACCGCAGCAAGGCCGTAGCCTGCCCTCGACCCCACGTACACGCCCACGCTGGCAAGCTGGGCGTCATGGCTGAACCGCTCCCCCTGCGTCCGCCACCTCCATTGCTGGACGATGCCTGCGCGTTGTTCCTTGATGTAGATGGCACCCTGATCGAATTCGCTGCACGCCCGGATGCCGTGCAGCTGCTGCCAGATGTGCGTGAAGCCATCGGCCGCATCAGCGACCGCCTGGAAGGTGCCGTGGCACTGGTCAGTGGTCGCCCGCTTGAACAGCTGGATCAACTGTTCGCTCCCCTGCAACTGCCTGCCGCCGGCCTGCACGGCCATGAGCTGCGTGGCCAGGATGGTCGTGTGCTGCGCGACGAACACGACGACGACACCGCCGAATGGCTGCACGCACTGCACCAGCAGGCGATGCGCTTTGCCCACGGGCATCCCGGCGTGCTGGTGGAAGACAAGGGCGTCGGGCTGGCCCTGCACTGGCGCGGCGCACCGCATGCCGCCAGCGATGTCCGCGCCTTCGCCGACCGCCACGTGCGTGGTCGTGCCAGCTACCGCTTGCAACCTGGCGACCATGTGGTCGAGTTCGTGCCCGTCGGCACCGACAAGGGCCGTGCCGTGCGCCGGATGATGCAGTACCTGCCGTTCCGCGGCCGCCTGCCGGTGTTCATCGGTGATGACCTCACCGATGAATTCGGCTTCGACGCCGCCAACGTCCAGCATGGCTGGAGCGTGCTGGTGGGCGAGCGGGAACCCAGCAAGGCGGTGTTCGCGCTGCCCGACATACGCAGCGTGCACGCCTGGCTGCGTGAGAATGCCTATTGACCCGGCCACCCCACGGCCGCAACCGAGATGTACCGCGTGATGACCCAACCCGATCTTGATCTGGGCGTGGTCGGCAACGGCAGCTTCGGCGCCCTGGTCGACAAACGTGCCCGCGTTGTCTGGAGCTGCCTGCCCACCTTCGACGGCGACCCCACCTTCTGTGCCCTGCTCGGTCCCAACCAGCAGACCGGTGGCGACTTCGCCATCGAGCTGGAGGACTTCGCCAGCAGCGAGCAGGAATACCTGACCAACACAGCGATCCTGCGCACCGTCCTGCGCGACGCGCACGGTGGCGAACTGGAAATCCTCGATTTCGCCCCGCGCTGGCGCCAGAACGACCGTTTCTACCGCCCGGTCAGCCTGATCCGCCAGGTGCGTCCGCTGGCCGGCAGCCCGCGCATCACCGTACGCGCACGCCCGCTGGCCGACTGGGGCGCGCGCGTGCCGGAGTCCACCTGGGGCAGCAACCACGTGCGCTGGATCCTGCCCGAGCATGTGCTGCGTCTGACCACCGACGTGCCGGTGCGCTTCGTGCGCGACGGCCTGCCGTTCGTACTCAACCATCCCATCCACCTGATCCTGGGCGTGGATGAATCGCTCAACCGCTCGATCAGTGGCTATGTGCAGGAAGCCTTCCAGCGCACCCGCGACTACTGGCGTGAATGGGTGCGTTACCTGTCCATTCCGCTGGAATGGCAGGATGCGGTGATCCGCAGTGCGATCACCCTGAAGCTGTGCCAGTACGAAGACAGCGGCGCGATCATCGCGGCGATGACCACCTCCATTCCGGAAGCCCCCGGCAGCGTGCGCAACTGGGACTACCGTTATTGCTGGCTGCGTGATGCCGCGTTCGTGGTGCGCACACTGAATCGCCTCGGCGCAACGCGCACGATGGAACAGTTCCTCGGCTACATCTTCAACCTGGCCACCACCGACGGCACGCTGCAGCCGCTGTATGGCATCGGCTTCGAGGCCAAGCTGGACGAGGACGAAGTACCCAGCCTGTCCGGCTACCGCGGCATGGGACCGGTGCGCCGCGGCAATCTGGCCTGGGTGCAGCGCCAGCACGATGTCTACGGCAGCGTGGTGCTGGCCTCCACGCAGCTGTTCTTCGACCGGCGCCTGCAGGACCCGGGTGATGCGCACACCTTCGCCCGCCTGGAACCCTTGGGCGAACAGGCGTTCGCCCTGCACGACGTACCCGATGCGGGCCTGTGGGAGTTCCGCGGCCGCACCGAAGTGCACACCTACACCAGCGCGATGTGCTGGGCGGCGTGCGACCGCCTGTGCAAGATCGCCGTGCGCCTGAAGCGCGATGACCGCGCACGCTACTGGCGCGAGCGCGCCGACACCATCCACGCCCGCATCATGGCCGAATCCTGGAACGAGGAGCTGGGCCACTTCACCGATACCTTTGGTGGCCACCGGCTGGATGCCTCGCTGCTGCTGCTGGCCGACATCGGCTTTATCGACGCGCTGGATGCGCGCTTCATTGCCACCGTCGACGCCATCGGCCGCGACCTCAAGCATGGCAATTCGCTGTACCGCTATGTCGCGCCGGATGACTTCGGCGAGCCGGAAACCAGCTTCACCATCTGCACCTTCTGGTACATCGATGCGCTGGCGGCGATCGGGCGCATGGACGAAGCACGCGAGATGTTCGAGCTGCTGCTGAAGCAGCGCAACCACCTGGGCCTGCTGTCGGAGGATCTGGCCTTCGACAGCGGCGAGGCCTGGGGCAATTTCCCGCAGACCTATTCGCACGTCGGCCTGATCACCGCCGCGATGCGCCTGTCGCGGTCCTGGCAGGAGGCATCGTGAGCCGTCTGGTGGTGGTTTCAAACCGCGTGGCGGTGCCGGGCGAGAACCGTGCCGGTGGCCTGGCGGTGGGCCTGCTGGCCGCGCTGAAGGAACGCGGCGGCATGTGGTTCGGCTGGAGTGGCAAGAGCGTGCGTGATGGCAGCGGCACGCTGCACACGCAGAAGGACGGTGACATCGAATTCGTCACCCTCGACCTGAGCAAGCGCGAGGTGGACGGCTACTACAACGGCTTTGCCAACCGCACCTTGTGGCCGCTGCTGCATTTCCGTCTTGATCTGGTCGACTACGACCGTGGCACGCGCGAGACCTACCATAAGGTCAACGCGCTGTTCGCTGACAAGCTGGCGCCACTGCTGCGCGAGGACGACATCGTCTGGATCCACGATTACCACCTGATCCCGCTCGGCGCACTGCTGCGCGAGCGTGGAATCGGCTGCCGCATCGGCTTCTTCCTGCATATCCCGATGCCGTCGGCCGACCTGCTGCAGGCGATGCCCGACCACCTGCGGCTGTTCTCCGCGCTGTACGCCTACGATCTGGTCGGCTTCCAGACCCAACGCGACGCCGATCGCTTCCAGACTTACCTGCGCCTGTTCGGTGGCGGTCGCGTACTCGACAACGGTGAGTTGGAAGCGCCGGGCGGGCGCCGCTTCCGTGCGGCGGCTTTCCCGATCGGCATCGACACCGAGCTGATCGCACGGCAGGCCGGCACCGCCGCCACCAAGGCCGCGGTAAAGAACCTGCGCAACAGCCTGCGTGATCGCCAGCTGGCGATCGGCGTGGATCGCCTGGATTACTCCAAGGGCCTGCCCGAGCGCTTCCTCGGCTTCGAGCGCTATCTTGAGCGCCACCCCGACCAGCGCGGCTCGCTGACCTACCTGCAGATCGCGCCGGTCTCGCGCGGCGACGTCACCGAGTACCGGCAGCTGCGCAGCCAGCTGGAACAGATCGCCGGCCACATCAACGGTGGCCACGCCGAACCCGACTGGACGCCGCTGCGCTACGTCAACCAGAACTTCACGCACGCCACCCTCACCGGCTTCTACCGGGCGGCGGCGGTCGGCCTGGTCACGCCGCTGCGCGATGGCATGAACCTGGTGGCCAAGGAATACGTGGCCTCGCAGGACCCGGAAGATCCGGGCGTGCTGGTGCTGTCACTGCTGGCTGGCGCCGCAGACGAACTGAAGCAGGCGCTGCTGGTGAACCCACATGATCTGGACGGCGTGGCCGACGCCATCGCCACGGCAGCGACGATGTCGCTGAGCAGGCGCAAGGAGCGCTGGCACGCGATGATGGATCACCTGCGCACCTACGACATCAACCACTGGCGCCGCAGCTATCTGGACGCGCTGGAAGGCTGAGGGAAAAAGGGGACGGAGGGGATTAAGTCGTTTGTGCACAAACGACTTAATCCCCTCCGTCCCCTTTTTTCTTCAATCCAGGAACCGCGCGGCCTGCTCCGGTGCGGGCAGGTAACAGGCGTCATGCCGCCCGAACCAGCGGTAACGGTTGCGCGCCAGCGCGCGATACGCGGCATCACGCCAGCCGCGCGGCACTGCCCGCAGCACGCCGCTCAAACGCCAGGCGCCGCCCAGCCCCGCCAGCACGCGCAGGATCGCATCGGTATCGGTCCAGGCGCCCTGCGCGTCCAGCAGCAGGAACGACATCGGGTCCTGCGGGTCCAGCCCATGCGCGCGCAGCATCGCGCTGCCCTGCGCGCCCTGCATCGCCGCAAAGCGATAGCGCCCCCTGCGGTCGAAGCGCAGCAGGAAGCGCACCCAGCGGTTGCACAGCGCGCATACGCCATCGAATACGATCACCGCGCTGCCGGTCTCGGTGGAAACCTCACTGCGGTTCGAGCCAGCCTTCATAGCGGATCAGGGCTCCCACCCAGGGCAGCGTCACATCGACCAGGAAAGTGTAACGCTCACCCTGCCAGGCTTCGCGGCAACGCACGCCACCAAACCAGCGCCTCGGCAGCGGCAGCAGCCCGAACGCCCAGACCCGCCGCACCGGCCAGTCGATGCCACCCTCGCGGGCCTGCAGATCAAATTCGAAGCGCACCGCGCCCAACTGCTCGCGCAGGTATCCCTCATGCGCCCACAGCCGCGACACCATCGGCCCGCGGCCAAAACGCCGCGCCCACTGCTCGCCCTGCCCGTGTGCTCTGAACGCCACTTCGGTCGGCAGCGCGTCTCCGTCCTTTGGCAACCGCGCCAACGCAGCCAGCAGCGGCACCAGCCAGTGCCGTCCCCGCTCGATCCGTGCCTGCCCCACGTAGCGGCACGGCAGTGGTGCGGCATGCAGCGCCTGCACCGGCGCGGCCAGGGTGGCAAAGGCCGGCCCCAGCACGCGCGCGAACAGCGGCGGAGTCAGGGCGCGATCCAGGCCAGCGTCGCCATACGCCCGGTACGACGGTCACGCCGGTGCGAATACAGGTCCGGATCGGCCATGGTCGACACCGTGCCGCCATGCACCTGCGCCGGGTCCATGCCCGCCGCCTGCAGGCGCTGGCGGGCCAGCGCGAACAGGTCCACCTTCCAGTGACCGGAGCGCGTCGCCACGAACGCCGCTTCGGCGGCCGGATCATGGCCGACGAAGGCGTGGTAGACCTCCTCGCCGATCTCGTAGTCGGCCGGTCCGGCGGCCGGGCCCAGCCAGGCCCGCAGCTGCGCCGGCGGCGTCTGCATGGCGGCCACCGTGGCCTCCAGCATGCCGTCGGCCAGGCCACGCCAGCCTGCGTGGGCCGCGCCCACCTCACTGCCATCGGCGGCGGCGAACACCACCGGCAGGCAGTCGGCGGTCAGGATCGCCAGCACCACGCCCGGCACCGAGGTCACCGCGGCATCGGCCACCGGTTCGCTGGCGCCGGGCACCGGCGGCGCGCTGAAGCGCAGCACGGTGCTGCTGTGCACCTGGCGCAGCCAGTGCGGGGCCGACGGCAGCGCCAACCCCTGCTGCAGCAGCTGGCGGTTGTGCTCCACGTTGGCGGGGGTATCACCATCGGCCGCGTGCCGGTTGCCCAGGTTGAACTGCGCGAACGGCGCCGGCGAAATGCCCGCACCGTGCCGGCGCGTGGTCAGCGCATGGATGCCCGGAGGCGCCGGCCAGTCCGCCTGCAGCAAGGGCAGCGCGGCAGCCATCACCAGCGGTCCCGCTCGCGCGCGGCGAAGGCTTCGCTGTCTTCGCGCAGCACCTTCATCAGGTGCAGCATGTCGTCCGGCACCGGCGCGGTGTTGCGCACCGGCTCACCGGTGATCGGGTGCGTGAACTCCAGCGTCTCGGCGTGCAGGGCCTGGCGCTTGAAGCCGCGCAGCGCGGCCACCAGCTCGTCGCTGGCGCCCTTGGGCAGCTTCAATGCACCGCCGTACAACGGGTCGCCAATGATCGGATGGCGCACATGCGCCATGTGCACGCGGATCTGGTGGGTACGGCCGGTTTCCAGGCGGCACTCCAGCGCGGTATGCGCACGGAAGCGCTCGCGCAGGCGGTAATGGGTAATCGCTTCCTTGCCGTCCTCGCGCACGGCCATCTTCAGGCGGTCGCGCGGGTGGCGGTCGATCGGGGCATCAGCGGTACCGCCGGCCACCAGCGCGCCCATCACGATGGCCAGGTACTGGCGGTGCACGTCGCGTGCGGCCAACTGCTCGACCAGCGCGGTCTGCGCTTCCAGGGTCTTGGCCACCACCATCACGCCGCTGGTGTCCTTGTCCAGGCGGTGCACGATGCCCGCGCGCGGCAGTACCGCCACTGACGGGTCGCGGAACAGCAGGGCGTTGACCAGGGTGCCGCTGTGGTTGCCGGCGCCCGGGTGCACCACCAGGCCCACCGGCTTGTTGATCACCAGCAGGTGCTCGTCCTCGAACAGCACGTCCAGCGGAATGTCCTCCGGCTGCGCGTCGGTCTGGGTTTCCAGCACCACGTTGAGGGTCACCACCTCGCCGCCGCGCAGCGGATCGCGCGGGCGCACCTGGGCGCCGTCCAGCAGGACCTCACCGGCCTTGATCCACTCGGTCAGGCGCGACCGCGAGTATTCGGGGAACAGTTCGGCCACGACGGCGTCGAAACGGCGGCCGGCAGCGGTGTCGGGGACGATGGCCTGGCGGGCCGATTCAGAGGGTTGTTCAGACATGGCAGGGGGCATTCTTTGAAATTTTGGGGTCCCGGCGGCCGGTTTCAGTCGCTGGACAGGACACTAGGCTATCATCGACCCTTCGTATTCCAGCCGCGTCCCGCCTCGACCCCATGATCCGACGCTCCGCCATGCTCTCCGCGCCCGTCCGCCTCACCGCCCTGCTGCTGGTGCTGGTCATCGCCGCCACCGGCTGCCACCGTGGTGCCAAGAAGGGTGATCGCCCCGATGAAGGGACGCCGGTCGAACAGTTGTACGAGAAGAGCCACAAGCTGATGCAGGGTGGCAACTGGAGCGGCGCCGAAGCCAGCTTCCGCCGCCTGGTGGCCCAGTATCCGTACGGTCCGTACACCGAGCAGGCGATGATCGAGACCGCCTACGCCCAGTACAAGGCCGGCAAGCACGATGACGCGGTGTCCAGCATCGACCGCTTCATCCGTACCTACCCGACCCATCGCAACATCGCGTACCTGTACTACCTGCGCGGCCTGGCCAACTCCAACCGCAGTACGGTTTTCCTGCGTCGCGTATGGTCGCTGGATGCCAGCCGCCGCGATCTGTCCACGCCGCACCAGGCGTATTCGGACTTCAACATCGTGGTGGACCGCTACCCGAACAGCCGCTATGCCGCCGATGCGCGCCAGCGCATGCTGGAGCTGCGTGACGTGTTCGCCCAGCACGAGCTCGACAACGCCCTGTACTACATGCGCCGCGGCGCCTGGGTCTCGGCCGCCGGCCGCGCCAACTACCTGCTGGAAACCTACCCGCAGAGCGCGTTCCAGTACGACGCCGTCGCCGTCCTGGCCGATTCCTACACCCACCTGGGCAACAAGACCCTGGCCGACGACGCCCGCCGCGTCCTGCAGCTGAACCAGCCGGACCACCCGTGGCTGGAAGGCAAGTGGCCGAAGTACCCGTGGATGATCCGCAAGCTGAACCCGTTCGCCGGCGAAAAGTCCGCCAGCACCGGCCAGCGCAACGCGCGACTGGAAAAGAAATAAGAGAGGGCCCCGCAAGGGGCCCTTCTTCTTTTGTAGCGTCGAGCCATGCTGGACTGCCCTCCTCATCAGCCTACCCGCACCGGGGCCGGCACCTAGGAATTCTACGAATCCCCGGCGGATGCGACGCCGGTCCCAATCGGCGCGGGCAAGGCCCTCCACACTGCGGCGCAACGGCCATCCCGGCCGTCAAGGAGCGCCCCATGACCCCACTGCCCCGCCGTTTCCGGCCCCTCGCCGGCCTCCTCGCCACCGCCCTGCTGGCGCTGTCCTCGCCCCCCCTGGCCGCCGCACCGGTTGCACCGGGCGATCTGCTGTCTGCTGCCCCCTATCGCGCGTCATGGGTGCCGTCCAAGGCCGCGCAGGCCTACAAGCTGCACTACCGCACCCCGGATCATCGCGGCCAGCTGGCCGAAGGCACCGGCCTGCTTTACCTGCCCGCCGGCGCGGCTCCTGCAGGCGGCTGGCCGGTGGTGTCCTGGGCACATGGCACCCAGGGCATTGCGGATCGCTGTGCGCCCTCGGTGTCCGGCCCCTACCAACCCGAACGCGACGGGCGCTTCCTCGATCAGTTCCTGGCTCAGGGCTATGCGGTGGTCGCCGCGGACTACCAGGGCCTCGGCAGTCCAGGTGACCATGCCTATCTGCATGTGCGCACTGCCGCGCGCAACGCCATCGACCTCGTCAAAGCCAGCCGCCAGTACCTGGGCAACGCAGCGCTGTCGCCGCGCTGGGTCTCGGTCGGCCATTCGCAGGGTGGCGCCGCCGCGCTCACGGCAGGCCACATCGCCCCTACCTATGGCGGGCCGGCGTTGCACTACCGCGGCAGCTTCACCACCGGTACGCCCACCGCCGTCGAGCTGACCGCGCTGGTGATGAAGCCCGAAAACCGCACCGCCAATCCCGGTGCAGTCAACGCGTATCACGCGTATCTGCTCGACGGCCTGCTGCAGGTCGCGCCGCAGATCGACCGCGTCCTCAGCGACACCGGCCGCGCCCGCGTGGCAGTGGCACGTGAGCAGTGCCTGGGCGAACTGGCCGCCACCCTGGACGGTGCGGATACCGGCAGCATGTTCACTGCAGCGCTGACCAGCGTGCCGGGCATCTGGGCGGTGTTGTACGACTATCTCGGCGTACCGCGCCGCGGCTTCAGCCAACCACTGATGCTGGGCCATGGCAGCGCGGACCGCGATGTGCCCTATCTGACCACGCTGCTGTACGCCGCAGGCCTGGCCCTGCGAGGCGAGCCGGTCGCGTTCCGCCGCTACCCGGTCGACCACCGCGGCACGCTGGATGCGGCGGCGGCGGATGGCCTGGCATTTGTGCGTGCACGGCTTGAGGACGGCCACTTCAACGAAGCTGCGGAAACCTCCGGCCTCGAACAGCTGCTCGACGAAGCCCGGTAGATCCACGCCATGCGTGGATGATCTTCGACCATCGTGCGGACCAGGGTCCGCACCCACCGGAGAGGGCCAACGGGTTGCCGGCCATCGGCCGGCACTCCCTGTCGTCTGCTGGATCGGACCTCAGCCCTTGTAGCCGTTGCTGATCGGGTAACGACGCTCACGGCCGAACGCCCGGCGCGAGACCTTCGGCCCGGGCGCGGCCTGATGCCGCTTCCACTCGCTGATGCGCACCAGGCGCAGCACGCGGTCGACCACGGTCGCGTCGTAACCGGCCGCTACGATCTCCGTGCGCGACTGCTCCTGGTCGATGTAGCGGTACAGGATGCCATCCAGCACGTCATAGGCCGGCAGCGAATCCTGGTCCAACTGGTTCTCGCGCAGCTCGGCCGACGGCGGGCGGCTGATCACCGCCGGCGGGATCACCGGTGCACCGCCCACGGTATTGCGCCACTTCGACAGCCCGAACACCTCGGTCTTGTAGAGGTCCTTCAACGGCGCATAGCCACCGCACATGTCGCCGTAGATGGTGGCGTAACCGACCGCGTACTCGCTCTTGTTGCCGGTGGTCAGCAGCAGGCCGCCGAACTTGTTGGCCAGCGCCATCAGGATCACGCCACGGCTGCGCGACTGCAGATTCTCTTCGGTCACGTCCGGCGTGGTGCCCTCGAACATCGGCGCCAGCGATTCCATCAGGCCCTTGAACGCCGGCTCGATCGACACCGCCTCCAGCTTCACGCCCAGTGCCTGGCACTGCTCGGCCGCCAGGTCATTGGACAGGCCTGCGGTATAGCGCGACGGCAACCGCACGGCGGTGACGTTCTCGGCGCCCATCGCGTCCACGGCCATGGCCAGCACCAGTGCCGAATCGATGCCACCGGACAGGCCCAGCCACACCTTCTTGAAGCCGTTCTTGCGGCAGTAGTCCTGGATGCCACGGGTCACGGCACGCCAGGCCAGCGCGTCCATGCTCTCGTCGCCATCGTCCATCCACACGTGCGGCATGAAGCGGCGGGTTTCACCGTCGTACTCCACCACCAGCCACTGGTCGACGAAGGCGGCGGCGGCCGGGTGCACGGTACCGTCGCCATCGGCCACAACCGAGGCGCCATCGAACACCAGCGCGTCCTGGCCACCGACCACATTGAGGTAGGCGATCGCCGCCCCGCTCTCACGGGTGCGCGCGGCCAGCACCGCATCGCGCTGGGCATGCTTGCCGCGCTCGTACGGCGACGCATTCGGCACCACCACCAGCTGCGCGCCGGCGCGCACGGTGTCGGCCAACGGCTCGGCGAACCACAGGTCCTCGCAGATCAGCAGGCCGACCGGCACACCGTTGACCTCGAACACGCAGCTGCCGCCATCCGGATCGACATCGAAGTAGCGGCGCTCGTCGAACACCGCGTAGTTGGGCAGTTCACGCTTGCGGTAGGTCTGTTCGACCAGGCCATCGCGCAGCACGCTGGCGGCGTTGTAGACCACCGCGCCGGCCGCCTGCGGCCAGCCAACCACGGCGGTGATGCCACGGCAGGCGGCAGCGATGCGGGTCATCGCCTGCTCGCACTCGTACAGGAAGCCCGGGCGCAGCAGCAGGTCCTCCGGCGGGTAACCGCTCACCGCCAGCTCGGGGAACATCACCAGCTCGGCGCCGTACTCGTCGCGCGCCTGGCCGATCATCTCGATGATGCGCTCGGTGTTGCCGGCGACATCGCCGACCGGGAAGTCGAACTGCGCCATCGCGATGCGGATCGAAGCCATTGGGAATCCAGCCTGTGGTTGCAATGCCGCCATTGTAGCGCTGTGCCATGCGCGCGCCGGGCGCGCTCACTGCGTGGACAGCCCTGGCTCAGTAGATCCACGCCGTGCGTGGATGGGCCGACCAGGCGGCCGCCAGACGCAGAAAAGCCGCCCGAGGGCGGCTTTTCCAAAGCAAGCCGAGCGTGGGCTCGGCTCTACAGAATCGGCTGCCAGAGGCAGTCGATCTTATTTCACCAGCTTGGCGATGGCCGCACCCAGGTCGCCCGGCGAACGCACAGTGACGACGCCAGCAGCTTCCATTGCAGCAAACTTGCCTTCGGCAGTGCCCTTGCCGCCCGAGGCGATCGCACCGGCGTGGCCCATGCGCTTGCCGGCCGGAGCCGACGCACCGGCGATGAAACCGACGACCGGCTTCTTCACGTGGTTCTTGATGTACTCGGCGCCGGCTTCTTCGGCGTCACCGCCGATTTCGCCAACCATGATGATGCCTTCGGTCTGCGGGTCTTCATTGAACAGCTTCAGGCAGTCGACGAAGTTCAGGCCGTTGATCGGGTCACCACCGATGCCGATGCAGGTGGACTGGCCCAGGCCGACTTCGGTGGTCTGCTTGACCGCTTCATAGGTCAGGGTGCCCGAACGCGACACGATGCCGATCTTGCCCGGCTGGTGGATGTGGCCCGGCATGATGCCGATCTTGCACTCACCCGGGGTGATGACGCCCGGGCAGTTCGGCCCGATCAGCACGGTGTCCGGATGCGAACGGGTCAGCACGTTCTTGACGCGCAGCATGTCCAGCACCGGGATGCCTTCGGTGATGCAGACGATGACCTTGATGCCGGCAGCAGCGGCTTCCAGGATCGCGTCGGCCGCGTACGGCGGCGGCACGTAGATGACCGAAGCGTTGGCGCCGGTGCTCTGCACGGCGTCGGCAACGGTGTTGAAGACCGGCAGGTCGATATGGGTGGTGCCACCCTTGCCCGGGGTCACGCCGCCAACAACCTGGGTGCCGTACTCGATCATCTGAGTGGCGTGGAAGGTGCCCTGCTGGCCGGTGAAGCCCTGCACGATCACCTTGGTGTTCTTGTTAATCAAAACAGACATGGGAATTCCTTGGTGTCGAATCAGGCAGCGTTCTTGACAGCTTCAACGATCTTCTTGGCGCCATCGTTGATGTTGTCAGCCGGGATGATGGCCATGCCGCTGTCACGCAGCAGCTGCTTGCCTTCTTCCACGTTGGTGCCTTCCAGGCGCACCACGACCGGAACCTTGACGCCCACTTCCTTCACGGCGGCGATGATGCCTTCGGCAATCATGTCGCAGCGGACGATGCCGCCGAAGATGTTGACGAAGATGCCTTCAACCTTGTCCGAGGACAGGATCAGCTTGAACGCTTCGATGACGCGCTGCTTGTTGGCACCGCCGCCCACGTCCAGGAAGTTCGCCGGCTCGCCGCCGTTGAGCTTGATGACGTCCATGGTGGCCATGGCCAGGCCGGCGCCGTTCACCATGCAGCCGATGTTGCCGTCCATGGTGACGTAGTTGATGTCCAGCTCCGAAGCGATCACTTCGGTCGGATCTTCCTGGGTCTTGTCGCGCATGGCGACCAGGGCCTTCTGGCGGAACGCGGCGTTGTCGTCGCTGTCGAACTTGCCGTCCAGCGCGTACAGGTTGCCGTCGTCCAGGATGGCCAGCGGGTTGATTTCAACCAGGGCCAGGTCCTTTTCGTTGAACAGGCGGTACAGGTTCACCATGATGCTGGCGAACTGGCCGGCCTGCTTGGCGGTCAGGCCCAGCTTGAAGCCGAAATCACGGCCGTGGTAGCCCTGCACGCCTTCGACGAAGTCGACGTTCAGCGAGTGGATCAGCTCCGGGGTTTCAGCAGCGACCTGCTCGATTTCCACGCCGCCTTCCGAAGAGGCGATGTAGGTGATGGTCTTGGTGCCACGGTCGACCAGCACCGACAGGTACAGTTCCTTGACGATCTCGCCGGCGGTGGTCACCAGCACCAGGTTGACCGGCAGTTCAACGCCAGCGGTCTGGTAGGTGGCCATCTTGGTGCCGAGCATCTTGGCCGCAGCGGCCTTCACGTCGTCGGTGGTCTTGCAGAACTTGACGCCGCCAGCCTTGCCGCGGCCGCCAGCGTGGATCTGCGCCTTCACCATCCAGGGGCCCTGGCCCAGGGAGTTGGCAGCGGCAACCGCTTCGTCCGGGGTCGCAGCGACCTTGCCGGCCGGGACCGGGATGCCGTACTCGGCAAGCAGTTGTTTTGACTGGTATTCGTGGAAATTCATGCGTCACCGTGGGAATAGGAACGACCGCACGCAATTCCTCAGGGCCCCGGCGGGGCGCCGGCATGGACCGCGGCGGGCCCACTATTGTGGCCGAGCGAGCGCCGGGGCGCAAAGAAGTCTGTACAAAACGCCAGACCCGGCCAGATTTCCACCGTCATTCAGGCAGTTGCGCCCGGGCCGCCGTTGGCCACCGGTATCCACGGCGGGCCAAATGCGCGATCCGGGCGGCTCCGGCGGCGTCCTGCCGGGGGCCCTATACTGGTCAACCAAGGTGTGTAGTGTCGGGCCTGCCCGGCTGCTTCCACCGCAGGCCACAGAGAAGCGACGTACCCGCCCGGCTTCAGGGGATGCCAGGCAGGGCCGCCGCAGATTCCAGACCCAGGCAGCCAGAAGGGGAGTTCCGGCGTGTCACCCAGTGCTTCATTGATCGACCGCATCGAATCGATTCCGCGGCGTGAGCTGTACTTCTTCGCGCTGTACCGGGTGCTGATCGCCGCGGTCATCGCCGGCCTGCTCTACAGCCCCCTGTCCGGCATGGTCGGCGAGGCCCATCACCCGCGCCTGGCCGATACCGTCGCGGCCATCTATCTGCTGCTGTCGCTGCTGGCCCTGGCGATCGGCCGCAACGAACGCTGGCTGCGCCCGATCGTGGTCAGCAGCGTGCTGGTGGACATCATCGCCGCCACCCTGCTGGCGCATGCCCTGCCCGGTGCCAGCGCCGGCATCTCGATGTCGCTGCTGTTCAACATCGCCGCTGCCGCCACCCTGCTGCCATTGAGCTGGGGCTTGGGCCTGGCGATCGTTGCCAGCCTGGCCACCGGTACCGAATACCTCTGGAAGGTGCTCGAAGGCGGCGACCCCACCCGCACGCTGGCCGAGCTGGCCATGTTCGCCACCAGCTACCTGGCGCTGGCCTTCATCAGCTACCAGGTGGGCAACCGCGCGCGCCGCAACCAGCAGCTGGCCAACCAGCGCGGCGACGAAGTGGCCAACCTGTTCCAGATCAACGAACTGATCATCCGCCGCATGCGCACCGGCGTGCTGGTGGTGGACGCCGACAACCGCATCACCCTGGCCAATGAAGCGGCCTCGATGCTGCTCGGCGACAACGACGGCATCGGTGAGACAGGACGCCTGGATCTGGCCAGTGCCGCGCCGGAACTGGCGCGCCGCCTGCAGCGCTGGCGCAACGGCTGGGCGCAGGACGAACTGCCGCTGCAGCTCAACCCCGACCAGCCGGAAGTGCAACCACGCTTCGCCCGCCTGCTGGCCGGCAGCGAGCTGGCCCTGGTGTTCCTGGACGTTTCCAGCGTGGTCTCGCGGCGCGCCGAATCGCTCACCCTGTCGGCGATGGGCCGCTTCTCGGCCAGCCTCGCCCACGAGATCCGCAATCCGCTGGCGGCAATCAACTACGCCGTGCAGCTGCTGGAAGAAGGCACCGGTTTCAACGAAAGCGACCGCCGCCTGCTGCAGATCATCCGCCAGCAATGCCAGCGCACCAACGGCATCGTCGAGAGCGTGCTGGGGCTGGCACGGCGCGAACGCGCCACGCCCGAGAACGTCGACCTGGTCGCCTTCGTGCGCCGCTTCGTGCTGGAGTACAAGCAGGGCCAGACGCTGGAAACCGACAGCATCGAACCGATCATCAGCGACACGGCGGTGATGGCGCAGGTCGATACCAAGCACCTCTACCAGGTGCTGACCGTGCTGGTGCACAACGCACTGAAGTACGGCCGCATCGGCCAGCAGCCGGCGCGCGTGCGCCTGCGCGTGGCGCAGCACGAGCGCAGCGCGGTGATCGACGTGATGGACCGCGGCCCCGGCATTCCCGAGAGCGTGGCCGCGCAGTTGTTCCGTCCGTTCTTCACCACCTCCGAGCACGGCACCGGGCTGGGCCTGTATATCGCCCGCGAGTTGTGCCGCGCCAACCAAGCACGGCTCGACTACATCCCGGTGCCCGCCGGTGGCTCCTGCTTCCGCCTGGTGCTGCCCGGCCCGCACACGCTGTTGCCCACCTGATTCCAAATCTGTGCGTCAAACATTTGTCGCTTCCAGCCCCCTCGTTTATCTTTCACGCCCATGAACGAAACCCGCAGCGCCCTCGTCGTCGACGATGAACGCGACATCCGCGAACTGCTGGTACTGACCCTCGGCCGCATGGGGCTGCGCATCAGTACCGCCGCCAACCTGGCCGAAGCACGCGAGCTGCTGGCCAGCAATCCGTACGACCTGTGCATCACCGACATGCGCCTACCGGATGGCAACGGCATCGAGCTGGTCAGCGAGATCGCCCAGCACTACCCGCGCACGCCGGTGGCGATGATCACTGCGTTCGGCAGCATGGACCTGGCCGTGGAAGCGCTGAAAGCCGGCGCCTTCGACTTCGTCAGCAAGCCGGTGGACATCTCGGTGCTGCGTGGCCTGGTCAAGCACGCGCTGGAACTCAACAACACCGAACGCCCTGCGCCCGGCCCCGCCACCGAACAGGCTGCACGCCTGCTGGGCGCTTCGCCGGCCATGGACGTGTTGCGCACCACCATCGGCAAGGTCGCGCGCAGCCAGGCGCCGGTCTACATCCTCGGTGAATCCGGGGTTGGCAAGGAACTGGTCGCTCGCACCATCCACGCCCAGGGCGCGCGTGCCGCCGGCCCGTTCGTGCCGGTCAACTGCGGCGCCATTCCCGGCGAGCTGATGGAGAGCGAGTTCTTCGGCCACCGCAAAGGCAGCTTCAGCGGCGCGCATGCCGACAAGCCCGGCCTGTTCCAGGCGGCGCACGGCGGCACCCTGTTCCTGGACGAAGTGGCCGAGCTGCCGCTGCAGATGCAGGTCAAGCTGCTGCGCGCGATCCAGGAGAAGTCGGTGCGTGCGGTGGGTGCCCCCACCGAAGAACCAGTGGACGTGCGCATTCTCTCGGCCACGCACCGTGACCTGGCAGAACTGGTCGAGGACGGGCGCTTCCGCCACGACCTGTATTACCGCATCAACGTGATCGAACTGAAGGTGCCGCCGCTGCGCGAGCGCCGCCAGGACCTGCCGGAACTGGCCGCCGCCGTACTGGCGCGGCTGGCCCGCAGCCACGGCCGTGCCACCCCGCTGCTGGCGCCGTCGGCGCTGGAGGCGCTGGCCCACTATGCGTTCCCGGGCAATGTGCGCGAGCTGGAGAACATTCTGGAACGCGCGCTGGCACTGGCCGAAGAAGACCGCATCGGTGCCGACGACCTGCGCCTGCCCCAGCACGCCCCGCGTGCGCCGGGCAGTGCCGCGCCCGCCGAAGCCGTGGCCGACCTGCAACCCGGCAGCGCCGCCCTGCCCTCATACATCGAGCAGCTGGAACGCAGCGCCATCCAGCGCGCGCTGGAAGAGAACCGCTGGAACAAGACCCGGACCGCCGCGCAGCTGGGCATCACCTTCCGCGCGCTGCGCTACAAGCTGAAGAAGCTGGGAATGGAGTAGAGCTGAGCCCATGCTCGGCTGCGCGGTGGTCGGGACCGCGCCATCCACGCATGGCGTGGAACTATTATGGGATCCGTGGCCGATCATCCACGCATGGCGTGGATCTACTGTAGAGCCGAGCCCACGCTCGGCTGCTCTTCGGGCCATCAGCCGAGCATAGGCTCGGCTCTACATCAATCCTTGGTAACGCGATTGATCTCGGCCAGGCTGGTCACACCCGCGGCCGCCTTCTTCAACGCCGACTGCCGCAGGTCATTCACCCCGATCTGCTGCGCCGCCTCGGCAATCTGCAGCGCGTTGCCACCGGCCAGCACGATGGTGGCGATCTCATCGGTCATCGGCATCACCTGGTAGATGCCGGTTCGGCCCTTGTAGCCCTCGGTGCACTCATCGCAGCCCACCGCCTCGTACAACTGGATGCCCGCGTCCAGCTGCGCCTGGGTGAAACCCTCGGCCAGCAGCGCATGATCCGGCAGGTTGGCCGGGCGCTTGCAGTTGCCGCACAACCGGCGTGCCAGGCGCTGCGCGATCACCAGCGTCACCGAGCTGGTGATGTTGTACGGGGCGATACCCATGTTCATCAGGCGCGCGATGGTCTGCGGCGCATCGTTGGTATGCAGCGTGGACAGCACCATGTGGCCGGTCTGCGCCGCCTTGATCGCAATCTCGGCCGTCTCCAGGTCGCGGATTTCGCCGACCATGATGATGTCCGGATCCTGTCGCAGGAACGAGCGCAGTGCCGCGGCGAAGGTCATGCCGCGCTTGTTGTTCTGCTGCACCTGGTTGACGCCGGGCAAGCGGATTTCCACCGGGTCTTCGGCGGTGGAGATGTTGCGCGTCTCGTCGTTGAGGATGCCCAGCGCGGTATACAGCGACACGGTCTTGCCCGAACCGGTCGGGCCGGTCACCAGCACCATGCCGTACGGCTTGTGGATGGCGTCGTGGAACAGCTTCTGCTGGTCCGGTTCGTAGCCCAGCTTGTCGATGCCCAGCTTGGCCGCGCTGCCATCGAGGATACGCAGCACCACTTTTTCACCGAACAGGGTCGGCAGCGTGCTTACGCGGAAGTCGATCTGCTTGGTCTTGGACAGGTTGAGCTTGATGCGTCCGTCCTGCGGCACGCGCTTCTCGGCGATGTCCAGCTGCGCCATCACCTTCAAACGCGCGGCAATGCGCTGGTTCAACTTCACAGGCGCGCGCGCCACCATCTTCAGCAGGCCGTCGATGCGCAGGCGCACGCGGTAATCGTCTTCGTAGGGCTCGAAGTGGATGTCTGATGCGCCCTTGCGGATGGCATCGACCAGCACCTTGTTGACGAACTTCACCACCGGGGTGTCGTCACCCTTGGCGTCGATGCCGGAGTCGCCGCCCGCGTTGTCTTCGTCACCCAGGCCAACGTCAAGGTTGGCCATGCCATCGTCGTCGCCGCTCAGCGCGTCGCCGATGGTGTCATGGCTGGCGTGCCATTGCTCCAACGTGCGGCGGATCTGGTCTTCATCGACCAGGATCGGCTCCACCACCAGATTGGTGTGGAACTTGATCTCATCCAGCGCATGGGTCGGGTTGCTAGTGCCCACGAACAGCTTGCCGCCGCGTTTGAACAGCGGCAGCACGCTGTGTTTGCGCAGCAGCTCTTCGCTGACCAGGCTCATCGCGTTCTGGCTGGCATCGAAGGTGGACACGTCGAACAGGGGCATGCCGAACTCGACCGCATTGGCGGCAGCGAGCTGCGAAGCACTGACCAGCTTGTTCTGCGCGAACCACGTCGGCAGCGGCTGACGGGCCGCCGTGGCCTTGGCCATGGCGTCGCGGGCAGAGGCCTCATCCAGGGCACCGTCCTGGACCAGACGGCGGGCCAGGCCGGTGATGCCGACGAGGTTGGGAGGGGAAACAACGCTCATGGTCTTCCTCGTATCACTTTTGCCCTGACGGCTGGGAATCAGCGGTTGCAGCCGGAACCGGGCCGGTGGAGGCCAGGTAGCTCAGCAGGCGCAGTGGCCCGTTCCTTCGAGCGTCAGGCGCAAGCGCCTGCCAGTACTGGTCCGTCAGCTGCCGCGACGCTGCGGTATCCCCCAGCGACCGTGCGGCATGTTGCATTGCACCGAACAGATAATAGCCCGAGCCGGCATCGGCCAGCAGAGCCGGACCATGCTCGCCCTGCAACAATCGACGTCCTTCCGTTAGTACGGTGTGGTGATCGTCGGTGGCCGCCGCAGCGACCAGCGCCAGGCTGGCAGACACGGTCGCATCCTGCGGCGAGCAGTCCATCCACGCTCGCTGTGACCACAGCGCCGCACGTTGCTCGGCCGCCAGGAACGGCGAGGTATCACTGAACAGCGCGAACAACAACTGAGTACTTTCCAGCGGCGCCTTGTCCAGCTCGCAGCGAGCTGCAAGCCCACGCAGCGCTTGGGCACGCAGCCAGTCAGCGGCACTGACATCCTGCGACGGTCCGGCATTGCCTTGCAGGAAAGCGGCCAGCGCCCGCGCGGCAGGACGCTTGTCATCGCGGCTCGATGCGGGCTGGGCGCGATCCTGCGCTTCGCCACCCACACGCGTGTCATCGGCCCGAGCCACGACCGCCCAAGGCGCCACCATCACTTCCTGGAAGTCACGGGTGAACGCGCGCTGGAAGCGCGCCACGGGTGCCTTCAGCCTCAGCGTAGGGAAGTAGTCGGAATTGCGCGCGGCCGGATACAACGGCACGAAGGCTCTCAGCGCAGCGTCGTCCATCGACAGCGTGCCCTGCAAGTCCGCCAGCGAATGCACGCCGATGCGCGCAAGCTCTGCACGTAGTGCAGGTTGCTGGAACAGGCTGTCGTTCATCGGCGGCAACTTGCCCTTCGGCGTTGCCACGAGGATCAGGTCGCCGCGGTTGGCCAGGTAGGCGCGCGCATCGGAGAACTGCTCCAACATGCCTGCCAGCACCGAACTGACCAGCTCGGGCGTGATCTCATACATCTGCAGCCACTGCACGAACACGCCACCTTCGTTGAGCTGCTGCGGCACGAACGCATAGAACTCATCGCTGAACAGCGCCGCCGTGCCGCCTACCCACGGGTTGGAGGGTTCGGAAATGATCAGATCGTACTTGCGTGGGCTCGCAGCGAAATAGGACTTCGCGTCGTCGATCACCACATGCGAACGCGAGTCCTTAAAGGCACGTTCGACACGCTTACCAAACAGGCGTGCGCCCTCGACCATGGCCGGTTCGATCTCCACCGTGTCCACCCGACCAACGCGACCATCGCCCAGCAGCGTGTGCGTGCTGAGCCCGGAACCGAAGCCGATCACGCCGACGCGCTGGTAGTCCTCGCGCAGTGCCAGCGGCAGTGCCGCCAGCAGGATCATGGTCGACTCGTCGCTGGTCGGCGCCTGCTGCATCGACACCGACATGGCCGCGTCCACCTTGCCGTTGGTGGCAATGGCACGCATCTGGCCGCCCGCGTGCGGATTCTCGTAGACCGCCACGGTGGCGGTCTGCCCATCGCGGGAGAACAGCATTCGCGCGGTATCGGCCAAGCGCACGTTGCCATGGCGGTAGACGGAGGAATTGAGTACCAGTGGGTCGAACCGCACCAGCAGCACCGCCGCGATCATGCCGGCGATGCCCAAGGCACCAGCCTGCCATGCCGGCGAACGCAGCCCGCCCTCATGCGGCGCTCGCACGCGCTGCAGCAGCACCCAGCCAAGCGTGATATCCACCAGCGCGGCCACCAGCAAGGCGTACTTCAAGCCCAACAGGGGCATCAACAGGTGGATGGCCGCCAGCACACCCACTATCGCGCCCAGCGTGTTGGAGGCATAGGCTTGGCCGATCGAGCGCTCGCCGTGGCTGCTGCGCAGCAGCGCTAGCGTCAGCAGCGGAAGCGTCATGCCAGCGAAGAACGCGGCCGGGAACATCACCAGCCCGGCAATTACCGCACTGGCCAGGTTGTACAGCACGTATCCGTCGGCGCTGCGCACGATGACCCGCATCAACCAGCCCACCCAGTCAAAGGCCTGGGCGTACACGAACATCGAGGCCAGCGCGGCCAGCCCCATCCAGACCTGCACCCAGCCGGCCACCCGCAGCGGTGATTGCATGCGGTCGGCACGGCGGCGCAGCCACAGCCCACCAAAGGCGATACCGAGGATGAAGGCCGCCAGCATCAGTTCGAAGGAATGCAGCGTGGTGCCCAGTGCCAGCGACAGCATGCGCACCCAGGTGATCTCATAGACGAACGACGATGCACCTGTACCGGCGGCCACCAGAAGCACCAACAGCACCGGCACCGCACTGCGGCGGGGCCCGTCGGACGTCGGCGCGAGCGACGGACTGGAAATCACGGCCGGGGCACTGGCGTCGCGAGTCAAGGGATAGACCACGATGGCTACGACGATGTTGAGCAGGCCCGCACTGAGCACGGTGCCAGGCAGACCTACGACCGGCAGCAGCAGGTAGGTCGCCGCCAGAGCACCGGCCGCCGCGCCCAGGCTGTTGGAGAAGTACAGTCCAGCAAGTACCTCGCCCTGTGCCATCGGCTGCAGGCGTATGTAGCCGGCGCTCATCAGCGGAAAGGTCGCCCCTAACAGGACGCATTGCGGCAACACCAACGCGGTCGCTAGCACCCAGCGCAGCGCCGTGGAGGACGACCCTTCCATGCCGGGCATGAGGTGGGTGTATGCCCAACCAGTCACGCCCTGGAACAGCCCGTCGAAGCCTATGCCGAGCACACCGATCACCAGTTCGATGACGGCATAGGCCATCAACGGCCGCCGGAGCAACGCGCTGCGCCGGCTGACCAGCCACGCGCCCAACGCCATGCCGCCCATGAACAGGATCAGCACCAGAGACTGCGCATGCGAGGAATGCCCAAGGAACAACCCCAGGTACTGCGTCCAGATGGACTGGTAGATCAGCCCGGCGAACCCAGAAAGAACAAAGATCAGAAGCAGCCACGGACCGTGACCGTTGGTGATGCGGTTCATTGCGAGCTCCCCAGCCGCATAATTCAACCGTGAACAAGACACTATCGGGCTACACCATGCAAGCCCTGTGGGTACAACTCGATATCGGCGGAGAATCAGCGTCGATAGCTCTGCAGTGACCGAAGGATGCACCCAAACAGAAACGGGGGGCTTTCGCCCCCCGTCCTTGCAACTCCAACGTGCTTGTTTAGAACGTTTTACTCCTTCGCCGGCTTGCCCTGGCAGGAACCCGGGCGGAACTTGGTGTCGATCGAACCTTCGCAGGTCCATTCCGGGATCACGCCGTTCTTCACATTGGTTGCGTCCGGAGTCAGAGTAATGTTCTTGGTGTCGATGTTGGTGTCACCAATATTCTGAGCGGTGGCAATAATCGAGGTGCCATCCCATGCCAAGGTCTTGACGTACTTGGTCGGCTGGAAGTCCGGCTGCCACTTGTTGTCCGGCAGCTTGTTGTTGCTTGCCACGTACTCCGAGATATCGGTACGCAGCGAAGAAGCCGCAAGGATCACTTCCGAGACCTTGGCCTTCTTGGTGTAGTTCGAGTATGCCGGCAGCGCAATGGCAGCCAGGATGGCGATGATCGCGACGACGATCATCAGTTCGATCAGGGTGAAGCCCTTCTGGTTCTTCATGGTGGTACATCCCCAAGATAAGTGGTAGTTGATGTCGGGGGCGGCTGCCGGCCGGCCAGATGACCGGATGAGCAGTCTGCCCTTCCCCGCGGGTGGATCAACGCAGGTTACGTGCCAATCTCCCATGGCAGCGTCTCCCCGATTTCCCCGCGCCAATGATGGCAGCAATTTCGCGGATGGGAACCCCCCAGAAGCGAATCTGCGATGGACGCGGCAATGTGACGCGGTACGTCACCTTTCGTCTCGTCAGGTCGAAAACCCTGCGCGGCGTCACGTCCGCAGGCTCCCCGGATGGCCCTGAACCGGCTACCATCGCCGGTCAGGATGCCCGCCTGGGGATGGCGGGCCTTGGGGAGCCAACATGTCTGTCAGTCGCAGTGCGATCAAGAAAGAGCCCGTGGCGCGTAGCACCATGGAGCTGCAGCCGTTTGTCTGGGAGGGGACCGACAAGCGGGGTATCAAGATGAAGGGCGAGCAGTTGGCGAAGAACGCCAATCTGCTGCGCGCTGAACTACGCAAGCAGGGGATCAATCCCGGCCAGGTCAAGCCGAAGCCGAAGCCACTGTTCGGCGCGGCCGGCAAGCCCGTGGGCGCTAAGGACATCGCGTTCTTCAGCCGGCAGATGGCCACGATGATGAAATCCGGCGTGCCGATCGTCTCGGCGCTGGAGATCATCGGCAGCGGGCACAAGAACCCGCGCATGAAGAAGATGGTGGATGGGATCCGGGCTGACATCGAGGGCGGCTCTTCGCTACATGAAGCGATCAGTCGGCATCCGGTGCAGTTCGACGAACTCTACCGCAACCTGGTGCGCGCCGGTGAAAGCGCCGGTGTGCTGGAAACGGTGCTGGACACGATCGCCTCCTACAAGGAGAACATCGAAGCACTGAAGGGCAAGATCAAGAAGGCCCTGTTCTACCCGGCCATGGTGCTGGTGGTGGCCTTCCTGGTCAGCACCATTCTGCTGGTCTGGGTGGTGCCGCAGTTCGAGGAAGTCTTCAAGAGCTTCGGTGCCGACCTGCCGGCCTTCACCCAGATGGTGGTCAACCTGTCCCGGTTCATGGTGTCGTGGTGGTGGCTGATAGCCATCGTCATGATCGGATCGGTGGTGGCCATCGCCATGACCTACCGGCGCTCGGAGAAGATGCAGCATACGGTCGACCGGCTGGTGCTGAAGGTGCCGGTGATCGGCCAGATCATGCATAACAGCTCGATTGCCCGTTTCGCCCGGACCACAGCGGTGACCTTCAAGGCCGGCGTGCCGCTGGTGGAGGCGCTGGGCATCGTGGCTGGCGCCACCGGCAACAAGGTCTATGGCGAAGCCGTCCTGCGGATGCGCGACGACGTCTCGGTGGGCTATCCGGTCAACATGGCCATGAAGCAGTTGAACCTGTTCCCGCACATGGTCATCCAGATGACCGGCATCGGCGAAGAGGCGGGCGCCCTGGACGCCATGCTGTTCAAGGTGGCTGAATACTACGAGCAGGAAGTGAACAATGCCGTGGATGCCTTGAGCAGCCTGCTGGAACCGATGATCATGGTGTTCATTGGTACCATTGTCGGTGGCTTGGTCATCGCGATGTACCTGCCCATCTTCAAACTCGGCGCCGTCGTCGGCTAAAGGTATCAATGGCATTTCTCGACCAGCACCCCGGCCTCGGCTACCCCGCCGCGGCCGCCCTGGGACTGCTGCTGGGCAGTTTCCTGAACGTGGTCATCCTGCGCCTGCCCAAGCGGCTGGAGTGGCAGTGGAAGCGCGATGCGCGCGAAGTCCTGGAGGAACCGGACTTCTATGAGCCCCCGCCACCGGGGATCGTGGTGGAGCCGTCGCACTGCCCGCACTGCAAGCACAAGCTGAGCTGGTACGAGAACATCCCGCTGTTCAGCTGGATCATCCAGGGTGGCAAATGCCGCCACTGCAAGGCGCCGATCTCGCTGCAGTACCCGCTGGTGGAGGCCCTGACCTCGGTACTGGTGCTGGCCTGCGTCTGGCAGTTCGGCTTCGGCTGGCAGGGCTTCGGTGCCATCGTGCTGACCTGCTTCCTGATCGCTTTGTCCGGTATCGACCTGCGCACGCAGCTGCTGCCCGACCAGCTCACCCTGCCGCTGATGTGGCTGGGGCTGATAGGCAGCATCGACAACCTGTACATGCCGGCCAAGCCCGCCCTGGTGGGTGCGGCGGTGGGTTACCTGTCGCTGTGGACGGTCTGGTGGCTGTTCAAGCAGCTGACCGGCAAGGAAGGCATGGGCCACGGCGACTTCAAGCTGCTGGCGGCGCTGGGCGCCTGGTGCGGGCTGAAGGGCATCCTGCCGATCATCCTGTTGTCGTCGGTGCTGGGCGCCATCATCGGCTCGATCTGGCTGTACAGCCGCGGTCGTGACCGGGCGACGCCCATCCCGTTCGGGCCGTACCTGGCCATCGCCGGCTGGCTCTACTTCATGTGGGGTGCGCCACTGGTGGAGCAGTACCTGGTGATGAGCGGGCTGCGCTGAGGGGAGTCCCCATGAGCCGCTATGTGGTTGGCCTGACCGGGGGCATAGCCTCCGGCAAGAGCGAAGTTACCCGGCGCTTCGAGGCGCTGGGGATCGTGGTGGCCGACGCCGATCTGGCCGCACGCGCCGTAGTAGCCGCCGGCAGCCCCGCCCTGGCCCGCATTGCCGAGCGCTTCGGCGCCGACATACTGCTGGCCGACGGCAGCCTGGACCGGGCCCGCCTGCGCGCTCACGTGTTCGCCGACCCGGCCGAGCGGACGGCGCTGGAAGCCATTACCCACCCAGCTATCCGCCTGCTGATGCAGCAGCAGTGCGAGCAGGCTGAGAGCCCCTATGCGATTGCCGCGATTCCGCTGCTGACCGAGGTGGGTGGGCGGAAGGCCTACCCATGGCTGGACCGGGTGTTGCTGGTGGATGCGCCCGAAGCCGTGCAGCACGCCCGGCTGATGCGGCGCGATGGCATTGATGCCGCGCTGGCCGACCGGATGATTGCTGCCCAGGCCAGCCGCGCGCAGCGGTTGGCGCTGGCCGATGACGTGGTGGTCAATGATGGACAGCCGGAGGACCTGCAGGTGCAGGTGGAACAGCTGCATGCGCGGTATCTGGGGTTGGCCGGGGGTTGAGGCCGGGTTGCCGGCCAGCGGCCGGCACTACCGAAGCGTATCCACGCATGGCGTGGATCTGGGGATCTGCTGTGGAGCCGAGCCGATGCTCGGCTGCGACCATCAAGCCGAGCATCGGCTCGGCTCTACAAAACGCTCTGCATCCACGCGTGGCGTGGATCTACTCCAGCTGCAGGCGGGCGTAGCGGGCGAGTTCGCGCGCGCCTAGCAGCAGGCCGTCGACCACATCGGGATTGAGTTGCTGGTGCACACCGCCCTGCTCTCGCGCGAGTTCGGCGGCGTGCAGCAGCTGGATCAGGGTATTCAGACCGGCAAGCGTGCGGCTGAGGCCTGCCATCGTGGCTGCCTGCGCCGGGCTGGCCCCCTGCACGTCCAGCGGCTGGCCGTCGGCAGCGTCGCGGCCATCCATGCGCGCCAGCAGGGCGGGCAGCAGGTCCTTGGGGTCATCCAGCAGAACTTCGACACGCTCGGCGACGTCGGCAGGCAGCAGGTTGGCCGCATCGCCGATCAGGGCGTGCAGCTGGGGGAACAGCGGGCGGGTGGACATGGTGGAGCTCCTCGCAGTCGGCAGGCCACCTGCAGATGCAAGGTGGCGGACGGTGCGGGTTGGCGTACCGGAGACCCAACAATCAGCAAAAAGACTCCAGCGGATTCTGGCGAATCCCCACGCACCGCCCGCCGAAACAAGGCACGCCGTGCATTTTCCACGACAGGCCGACGCCAGCCGGAAGTTTGCTGAATGTTGGTTTTTTTCAGGACGCCAATCCCGGCCAAGGCACCTGCCCCGGCCAGGTCATCAGGCCATCGCCGCACGCGGCGATCTGTAAGGAAATTCCCAAGTGCGGCATGGGCTTGCCAATGCGTGCGCTGGGACACGCGCGGGGCGCGGCAGCGATCACGGTTGTGTCGTGTTGGGCCTGAGGCCCTATCGTCGCGGGAGGGGGATTCGGTGGCACAAGCGACACAGAGCGCAAAGGTCGGCAGGGTTCGTGCCGACCAAGGTCGGCACCCACCAAAGCACGGGCCCTTACAACGGCTTCGGCGAGAACGTCAGGGTGGCGATCACACCACGCTGGCCACCGGGGCGCACGCTCACCTGCCAGCCGTACAGATCGCACAGGCGGCTGACGATCGACAGGCCGATGCCGCCGCCCTGCGAATGGCCGGCATGGGTGCCGCGGTAGCCACGCTGGAACAGCTTGGCCGCGTCTTCCTCGCTCAGGCCCGGGCCACTGTCGGTTACCGACACCGAATTGGTGCCGACGAACACGCGTACCTCGCCGTCCTGCGAGTACTTCACGGCATTGCCGATCAGGTTGCCCAGTGCCACCGACAGCGCCGCCTCGGGCGCATCGATCACCAGGTTGCGCTCGCCTTCCAGCAGCAGCTCCAGCGGCTTGCCACCCAGCTGCGCACGATGCGCGTCCAGCAGCTGCTCGGCCACGCGGGCGACGTTGCTGGTGCCCTGCCCGCGCTCGTTGCGCGACAGCAGCAGCAGCGCGCCGATCAGGTCGCTGCACTGCTGTTCGGCACGCTGGATGCGCTGCAGGCGCTGCAGCACCTTCTCGTCCAGGCCGGGCCGGGTCAGCAGCAGCTCGGTGGCGCCACGGATCACCGCCAGCGGCGTGCGCAGCTCATGGCTGACGTCTGCATTGAATTCACGGTCGCGCTGCACCACTTCAGTCAGCCGCGAGGAATAGTCGTCCAGCGCCTGGGCCAGCTGCCCCACTTCGTCGTCGGGGAAGCGTGGCGCGAGCGGTTCGGGATCGCTGGTGCCGCCACGATAGGCACGCAGCCGCGCGGCCAGATCCGACACCGGCTTCATCACCTTCGAGGCCGACCACCAGCCCAGCACCAGCGACAGCACGCTGAACACCAGCACCGACAGCACCAGCGCGCGGTTGAGCTGCTTGCCGCCGCGCACGCTGTCGGTCATGTCATAGGCAAGGAAGAACCAGGCGTCGGGCGTCTTGCGCACGGCCAGCTTGTAGGAGTACGGCTCGCCGTGCTCATCGCCACTGACGCTGTGGATGCCATCGGAGAAGCCCGCCCACTGCGCGCGTTCTTCGCGCACCCGGTCGAACTTGTCCTTGGAATAGGCATAGGCCCTGATCTGCAGCACCGGCGCGTCCGGGTTATGCCCGGGGTGCTCGTAATAGCGGCGCGCATACTCGTCGATGTTGCGGTTCATCAGCTCTTCCACCAGCTGGTTTTCCACGCGCAGGCGGGCCCAGTTGGTGGCGAACGCGAACAGTGTCGTCAGGCAGAAGCCCAACAACACGAACGAAACGATGATGCGGCTGCGCAGGCGCCGCCGATAAGGCGTGCGCCGGCGCTCCCCCTTGGTTGCCACCGAATCAGGCTTCCGGGGTGGCGATGCGGTATCCGATGCCATGGCGGGTCTGGATCAGCGGCACTTCAAACGGCTTGTCGACCACCGCGCGCAGGCCATGGATGTGCACGCGCAGGGAATCCGAATCAGGCAGTTCTTCGCCCCACACACGGGTTTCCAGTTCCTGCCGGGTCACCACGGCCGGGGCCGCTTCCATCAGCGCCTGCAGGATCTTCAGTGCGGTCGGGTTGAGCTGCAGCAGCTTGCCCTGGCGGCGCACTTCCAGCGTATCCAGGTTGTATTCCAGATCGCCGGTTTCCAGCACGCGGGTCTGCACGCCCTTGCCGCGTCGCGACAGGGCGTTCAGACGCACTTCCACTTCCTGCAGCGCGAACGGCTTGATCAGGTAGTCGTCCGCGCCGGAATCGAAGCCGGCCAGCTTGTTGTCCAGCGAGTCGCGGGCGGTGAGCATCAGCACCGGGGTCTGCTTGCGCGCTTCATTGCGCAACTTGCGGCAGACCTCGATGCCGTCCATGCCTGGCAGATTGAGATCCAGCACGATCGCGTCGAACTCGTGCACCACGGCCAGGTGCAGACCGGTAACCCCGTCAGCCGCGAAGTCCACGGTGTGGCCCCGGTCCTCCAGGTAGTCGCCCAGGTTGGCCGCAATGTCGCTGTTGTCTTCGATTACCAGGATTCTCACTGTCACCTCTAATTTACGAATTTGCCGATGCGCTGGGCCTGGCCCATATCACGCTGTGCCTTGTCCTTCCGCCGGGCGCGCTCGGCAACGGTAGTGCACTGCGTCGTGGCCCGGTTCGAACCCGTGGCCTTTTCACGTTGGCATATTAGACGACTATCTTCACGTGCCTGTGTCAAAACCGTGTTCACGATCTGCTGGTCGTTGAAGACATCGGTTCGTACCTGTTCAGGCATGGAATCGCGGTCAGGGTGCTGCTCGACAGCCGTACGCATGCGTACCAGCGCCTCGCGCACGCGGCTGCGGTCGGTCTGCTTCAGTTCGCTGTAGGTCTCGCCATCGTTGAGTTCGATTTCGATGCGCTCGATCTGCTGCTGCAGCGGCTTGCCGGGGATAAAGACCTCACCGGCCTGGTTCGATGCAGACGCGGCGGTGGCCAGGGTCAGGCCCGAGATCAGGACCGCCGACATCAGTAGGGACTTCATGACAAACGAATCCTTGTTTGAGTTGAGTGCTGACTGTATTCGCACCACCTTCACGCCAGCAAGTGCCATGCGCAGGGGCATCGGACGGCCTAGTGGTTGGTGGCGGGGTTGAAGTTGTTGAAGGTGCGCTGGTCGTTGAGCAGGGCCTTGCCCTTCTCCTCGATCCGGCGGCGCTCGGCCACGGTCAGGCAGCGGCTTTTAGGCATGTTGCTGCCGGTGGTGCGGGTGTGCTGGCAGATCTGGCGGCTGTCTTCATGGGCGCGGACAAGAACCGTGTTGATCCGCTCCTGGTCGTTGAAGACCTCCGCCTGGACCTGCGGCGGGAGCTCCTGAAGCGTGCGGTGGTCACCCATGCGCTGGGTGATGCGCGCCAGTGCCTGCTGCACCTGGGCACGGTCGTCAGCGGAAATCTCGCTGTATTCGCCGTCATCGAGGGCCTTTTCAACCCGCCGGACCTGCTCGGCCACCGGTGCCTGCCCGTCCATCTGTATGGCGGTCTTCTCCGGCTTGGCGGAGACAGCACCAGACAGCCCCAGCAACAACGCGATCATCGTGATGCGGTACATCGCCAGCCTCCGGATCCATCCAGGAACGATGGGCGCCACTCTACGGCCGTCACGTTGCCTCCACAAGGGACCTGCGGCAGGCATAAAAAAGACCCAGGCGGTGCCCCGCCTGGGTCTGAAGTCGTATCCCGATACCGATCCTGCTGAGAGGCAGAGCTGCGGTTCGCTGAAGGCTACGCCGGCGCCGATTAAAGGCATGTTAAAGCCGGCCTCATTTGCCCATGAGAATTTCAAGCCATTGATTGATCATGGTTTTTTGAGCTTCTCGACGTGCTCGATGATGCGCGTGGCCACATCCACCCCGCAGGCGGCTTCGATGCCCTCCAGCCCTGGCGTGGAGTTGACCTCCAGCACCAGCGGGCCGCGCGCGGAGCGGATCAGGTCCACGCCACAGACCGACAGGCCCAGCGCCTTGGCCGAGCGCACCGCCACCTGCTGTTCGGCGCGGCTGGCCTTGGCCGCCACCGCGGTGCCGCCGGCATGCAGGTTGGAGCGGAAGTCCCCTTCCGGCGCCTGCCGCTGCATCGACGCCACCACCTGGTCACCGACCACGAAGCAGCGAAGGTCGGCACCCTTGGCTTCGCCGATGAACTCCTGCATCAGGAAGTTGGCGTACAGGCCCCGCAGGGCCTCGACGATGCCACGCGATGCACTGGCCTTCTCGGTGAGGATCACCCCCCGTCCCTGGGTGCCTTCGTTGAGCTTCACCACGTGTGGCGGCGGGCCGAGCATGGACAGCAGGTCGACGGTGTCATCCGGGTTGTCGCCGAACACGGTGACTGGCATGTCGATGCCCTTGGCGGCCAGCAGCTGGTGCGCACGCAGCTTGTCGCGCGAACGCAGGATCGCGTCGGAGGGGTTGGGCGTACGCGCCCCCATCAGCTCGAACTGGCGCAGCACGGCGGTGCCATAGCGGGTAATGGAGGCACCGATGCGCGGGATGACCATGTCCACGCCGGTCATCGGCCGGCCCTTGTAGTGCATCGAAAAACCATCGGCGGCAATGCGCATGTAGCAGCGCAGCGGGTCGAGGATGCGTACGGTGTGGCCGCGCGCGCGGGCCGCCTCGACCAGCCGGCGGGTGGAGTACAGGGAGCTGTTGCGGGACAGGATGGCGAGCTTCATCGCGGCAGGATCGGACGGCAGGCGCGCAGCATAGCGCGGGCGTGTGGCGGGTGGATGATGCCCTGCAGGCCATCGCATCTGCGTGCCTGCCAGGGCTGTGCGAAGATGCCTTTCGCCGGCTAAAGGACAGGACACGGCCGGTTTACACAACCCAAGGAGAACCACAGATGCGAATGGGAATTCCGCTGTTGTTGCTGTTTGGCCTGGTGGGAGGCGCCGCAGACGTACAGGCTGCACCGACCCATGCAGTCTCCCGGCTCTACTTCGATGCCAACAACACGCTGATCGGCCAGGGCCTGCGCTACTGCACAGGCAAGACACAGCACCAGGGCGTTGCCTCACACGCCAACAGCCGCTGGATCGATGTTTCCTACGCCTGCCAGGGCGACTCGACCGACGTTTCCTACGGCAGCTGGGTGCCTGCGCAACTGCGGCAGGACTTCTGCACGCTGTATGACGCCTGCACGTCACTGATGCCATGGCCGGAACCCGGCCTGCCCGGCACCCTCGGCAACGGCTTCTACTCTGACTGACGGCCGGTAGCCGCCGCACCGTCTCCGGCGATGGCCGCACCGTCGCCGGAGACTCCACCCACTACGCCCCGGAGACTTCATGCCGCTGACGATCCTTCCGCGCTTCTCCGAAGTGGATGTACTCGGCCACGTCACCAACACCGCCCTGCCCGTCTGGTTCGAGGAAGGCCGCCAGGAGATCTTCCGGCATTTCAGCCGCGAGGCCAGCATGCGCGACCTGACGCTGATCCTGCGTCGCTTCGAGATCGACTTCCTGCAGCAGATACAGGCCGGGCACGAAGTGCGCATCGAGACCCGCATCGAGAACATCGGCCGCTCCTCGCTGTCGATCGTGCAGCAGGCGTTCCAGTTCGAGGCCCTGGTGGCCACCGGGCGCTGCGTGATGGTGCATTTCGACTACACCGCCAACGCCTCGCGCGCGATCGATGCAGAGCAGCGCCGGGCGTTGTCCGGGCTGTTTACCGAGGAGTATGCGCAGCGGGTGCAGGCGGCAGGCGCATGAGCCATCCGCACTCGGTACTGACCGCAGCCCATTTCCTGAGCTTTTCCAGCGCCTTCCCGGCATGCATCCACAACGCATGCCGGAACCTCCTTGTTCGATTCGACGCTGTCTAACCTGTGACTGACGTCCGCTGATCCGCGCGGGGCAGGCGCAACGAGAAGTGCCCATCGCGGACACGCACGGCCAGTGCGGTTTCCCGCCATTCCACAGGAAGGGCGAGTGCCGTGTGTGGGGTGGGGATGCGTGTGATCGCGTCGAACGTCCAGTGTTCCTCATAGGCGTCGCAGCGAAGCGTACCGTCATCGCCAGCCTCGATCACATCGATCCAGGCCCCACTGCGGGCCTTGCCGCTGCCGCCCATCGCACGGCGGCCGATGGCCTGCCAACGCCCCTGCCAGTGGACGAGCCATACGCCCTCGATGGGACGCAGATCCCCATCAAGCACGCTGCCCGCCACCACCACGCATCGTCCGGACGGGCTGGTGATCACCGTCTCCAGATCGCAGGCGTGACGGTCACTGGGCCCGCCATCAAGACAGAGTGCATACGGGCAGATGCGCGCGAACAGGGTCGGATGCGCGGTCAGGCGCAGATCGTCGGGAAGCAGCGGGATGGCCTGCAGCACCCGGGCATCCGGCAGGACATGCCGCAATGCCTGCGGCAGCCCGGCGGCCAGCGCCGGATGCTCCGGTTCCAGCCATAGACCCCGGCAGGGGCGCAGCGTGGTCGTTCGACAGGGAAGATCCCGCAACCACATCGCGGCTTCGGCATCCCCGCCAAGCTGCCGGCGCTCGTGCAGCTCCTGCCAGAACAGGCTGGGAACAATCGCCAGCAGGTGCATCACGCTCTTGTCCGCTTCGTCGTAGACGATCACGGCCTCGCTGCGATCAATGTAGCCACTGGCCACACGCAGCGCGCTTCCCGCCAGCCTCTGCCACTCGCCACTGGCATCGTGGCTGCCTCCGGTGGATACGCCCTCGACAATGGCGCCATCGCGCAGCATCTGGGTGCTGTAGGCCGGCCCTCCCATGCCCAGCTCACCCCAATCCAACAGGACATCATGCGTGGGCGGCCGGGTGGCAAAGGGCAGCGTCGCCCGCGAGCGCAGCAGTGCGCCGCCTACGGCATCGCCGACCAGATCGAAGCGCTGCAGCACGCCGCCCACTGCAAGGCACGCGGCCAGGGCGACAACCACGCCCAGCGGCGACCACCAGGCCACGCAGATGGCGACCAGGACCAGGAACGGCAGCCACTGGGTGAAACGGCGGAGAGCGATTCGATCAACGGTCATGCGGGCATGGTGGCTGCGATTGCGCACCATTCAAACCTTCAACGCGGTGCCAGGCAATGGGGTTCGAACCGGCATTGCCGCTAGACTTTCCTGATGATGGAACCAATGACTGCCGTGAAGCGCCGGAATCTGCTGCTGGACGTACTACCGCGGTGGAGAGCACTGGCCAAGGATCCGGGAGTACCGCGCCGCATGTTTCGCCTGCCGGACTGGCAGGCAGACTGGAACGCGGGCATGGCCCTGCTTGCACGTCATGCGCGCAATGGCGGTGAACCTGCGGAGGAACCGCTGCAGGGGCATGCGGCACTGGAACATGCCTACGGCTGGGAAGCGGTTGCCCAGACCGGCAGCAACCTGCTGCTGAAAGGCACCGACCGCGGCTTCGCCCCCACGGCATTGCAGCAGATGCATGCCGACTTGACAGATCTGTGGCTGGAACACGCACGTTTGCTGGCGGTAGCCCGGGACAGCCTGCAACAGCAAGGCCACGACATCGCGCTGGCCGCACCGCTGCAACCGCGTACAACGCAGCACTACGAATACGCCCTGCAGCTGTTGTCACTGGGCGTGCTGCTGGATGCGCAGGATCGTCTTCCGGCGCTGGTGGAGCAGGTGCTCTGCTTCGAAACCGACCGCGTGCTGGACTACCTCAGCGCACCGGCACTCGGCCTTGCCGAAGCCAGCGATGCGATATTCCATCCGCGCCCGTTCGCCGAGCTGTTCGCGCCATTGCGCGACGGTGAAGCGTTCGACCCTTCACTGCTGGCCGGCTACCTGCAGGTGCAGTACCGCGACTTCTTCCTGCTGTCGCCCAAAGCCCAGAAGCGGACCCGACGCCTGACCGGACCGAATGCCTGGGGCTACTGGGCGCTTGAGGTAGCAGCGCTGGTGGTGCTGTATGGCGGCGACGATGACGCGCTGCGCACCTGCCCGCACTACCCTTCCGACCTGGTGGACTTCGCCCGGCGCTGAGTCAGGCGCCCGGCAGACCGGAAATGCCGCCGAATCGATTCTCTTCCTCGTTGCCCGGCAGCAGCATGACCGGGAAGAGGACGAATACGCCCAACGGGATGAAGGCGATCACGACGTACCAGCCAGACTCGTCGATGTCATGCAGTCGTCGAACGGCCAGGGCCAGCATCGGCGGAAGGAGGACGATGACCGCGCAGACCGTCATGCCCCACCCCAGCGTCCGGAACGGCTCGAAGGCCTCCCCATCTAGCAGCACGGTGCCCGTCAGCCAGTATCCGCCGTCCATCAAGGTGTAGCTCGCTGCCACCACAAGCGCAGCAGACAGGGAGTACGACCAGAACTCTTTCCGGTTGGATCGCCCTGAAAAATCAAAGCAACGCCTGAGGGGCAAAAGTGCGGGGATCATTCGCGCTCCGGGCAGCGGACGATGGGTCAACGGTTAACGATCTTTTAGCATCCCCAAGCCCAGCACCAACTGAACCCTGCGGCCCGACGGGCCCGGCAGACAGCGGAGGTTGCAGGAGCCCGCCGCAGCAGCCGCGCAGCCGGAGACGCAGCGCGAACTACCGCACATTTTCACAGACGTGGGCATTCTGAATCGAATCACTGGCCTGCAGCAGTGGCGGATTGGTCGAATTCCAGTTTTCCAGAATGGCGCCTCTGCTAGCGTCACTGCTCACTCATGGATTCGAGGTTTTGAATGGCTGCGATTTCTTTTCCGCTGATGCTTGCACTGCTTTCCACCCAGGCCCCGATGGCCGCAAACGCAGAAAGTGACTACGCCAGAGCCGCAGCAGCATCGATCGGGCCGGGCATCTGCGACCCCGGCATGGACATGCTGCCGAACGGCGGAGGCGTGGTGATCCGGCGCTGCGGCAAGAATGGTACGGTCGCGGGCGTTGGCAGCAATATCGATGCTGCGACGGCCAACACCAATGGCTTCCTGGCCGTCGCAGAGGAAGGCCCGGTATGCAGTGTTTTCGCACGCGATCCCTATGTCAGCATCCCGGCACCGGGTGTGGGCATCAAAGGAGAGTGCAGTTCCACTCCGATTTCCGCCTATGGCATGACGACCACCACTGCGGGACAGAACCTGCTTGAGCTGGCCATCACCCTGGCGGCGACGCAGGCGCGGTGCAATGTCGACTACTACTATGGGTCGGCACATGGCTATAAGTATCCCTACAGCTGCACTCGCCCGGGCCAATCCTGGAGCGTTGCCGGCCTTGGCTCCAGCGTCGACGATTCAAACGCGATGGCAATGCGGCTTGTGAAGAAATCATCCAAGACCGGTACGCACTGCTATTTTGACAACGCCGAGTTGAATGGCGTCGTCTTCCGCGCATACCTGCACTGCAACGGATCGACCTATACCGGTTTCGGGAGCTCTGTAACTGCCGCGGCCAAGGACGCGGCTGCGCAAGCGGGCGCATAAGCCACTCGGGCTGTGGTTCGGAGGAGCCACAGCCCAACACTGGGGAAAGAGAGTCCGGCGCGGCTGCCACACGCTCGACCTGGGTGTGGTTCAACGAGTGCGCCGCGCCTGCCTGGGGTGAATACCCTGGAGACATGGAGCGGGCGATGGGAATCGAACCCACGTCAGTAGCTTGGGAAGCTCCGTAGGAATGCCATAGATTCAATGCTTTATGTTCACTTTTCGCTCCGTAATCGACTCCTTGATAGAGGACTTTATCCCGATGGAAACACGGGGTTTTCTTTGATTGCGGAGCAGACTGGCGGCATCAAACACCCCTGCTTATCTCTTGCAGCCCTGCCCTCACCCACGCCTTGCGGGCGTCCCTCGGGCGGGGCTTCGTCTCTGCCGGCGGCTTGCGCGGTTCCAACGCTTCCTTGATTCGCTCGATCTCCTTCGCCCCAGCCTCGGCCAAGCGCCGGGCCTGTTGCTGCTGCTCGCGGGTTGGCGGCAAGCCGGGCAGCGGTTCTAGCGGCTCGCTCGCCGTGCTGGCCAGCAACCGGACCACGGTCGCACGCAGGCGCAACTCGTGGTAAAGCCTGGCCGCACACCATCGTTCGGCGTAGCGCTTGCCCTGGGCGATGCTGGCGGCGCGCTCGCCCTTGGTCTGCCACATCTTCCAGGCGTCGAGGTGCACACGCCCCCCCCCACGGTCCTTGGCCGGCGTGACCTGGGCAATCTGTCGTCCACTCCACCACAGCACCCAGCCGTCTCCCATCTGAACCTAGCCAGAGGGTGGCGGTGCTGCGCGGAAGCCTTGGTAGCCGTGCGAGGGAAGCATGGCCGGAAGGATACGACCGACCGTCGCAGATCCTGCGAACGCGGCAGCGACCTGCCTGAATCGTTCGGGCAGAGTCGAGTCATAGTCGACTCTGTGCCGCGCGGCGAAGCAAGACTTGGCGACTGTGGATAATTCCCTACAAGCGAGCTGGATGTCTACCTATTGCGGGAACTGATTGAGTGCTGCGATGGTCGGGATGGCATGCTTGCCCATCTACCCACTGGCGCGTATGGAGAACCCGATGCCACATCCCTCCCCAAAGTACAGCTTTATCTACCAGTGCGTACGCCTGTCAAAGTTCGCACTCATCGCCGGCATGGTCACCTCATGCTCCAATAAAAATAATGATGTTCAGCAAGTTAGCGATGCATCGGCGAATGAAGCACCCGCGACATCGGCAGAGATTCGAAGTCTCACTCCAAAATCGACAGCAGTCGATGCCGACCTCCAATCTGCACAGCGCTTACCAGATGTTCCCGTGCAAGACCTGTATCCGTCCCTTCGCAATAGAGCAGAAGCTGGAGATCTGGAAGCAAAACGACAGCTGTTCTTGGTACTCAACGAATGCCGCGTTGCAATGCAACCAGAGAGGCCCATTGACTACTCTGATAGCCAAGTCTCTCCAGACATCCTCAAAGCCAGCGGAAAGACACAAGAACAATTCTTGGCAGATCAGCAATTGCGCTCTCTTGCTTCCACTGAAGAGAAGCTCAAGCAGTGTGAGGGCATTCCAGGCGACGCACTAAAGGAAACGTCCCGGTGGCTCAAGGAGGCGGCGGAAGGGGGCGACACCTACGCGCGGCTAGCCTATTACAACTATCAGGACGTCATCGTTGGTGATCAGCAAGAACAAACAGTATCGGCCGAAAAAGTTAAGCAGTTCAATGAAGACTCATATCGGTACATCAAAAGTGTTGCTGACACCGGCAATCCGGATGGGCTCTTCACTCTAGGAACTGCGTATGAGCGCGGAATCATTACGCCGAAGGACCCAGTCCTTGCCTACGCCTACAGAAAAGCTGCAGGGCAGCTGACCCCCATTGGTGGAAACGACCAAATATTGGACATCATGGCGCAGTCCATGTCTCCGTCTGATCTAAGGAAGGCCAATCAAGTGGCCGCTACGCTGGCACAGAGGAGCAGGAAATGAAGATAAGGCATACAGCAGCAATCCTGCTGGTCTTTTTGCTAGCAGTAACGGTTTATGTGCATGCACAAGTTCAAGGAACGAGAAGCATCGGAACCTATCCTTGCAACAACTGCATGCTTGGCTACCCTAGAATCGACCCTCAGACTTCAAATGAACTTACTCTCGCAATAGCGAGCTTCAACAGACTTGTTGTCTTGGAAAATCTCGCAATTGCCCCCGGAGACATCATAACAATGTGCAACGGAAGTGCTTGTGTTGGATATCAAGTTACCCTGGGCGGAGACGGATACATAGGAGTCAAATATGAAACCCAGACCAGTACCACTCCTCCGACGTCAGGTGGAAATGGTGGCGGCATCGGCTCAGGTGCTGGCTATGGAGCGGGTCAGGGCGTAGGCAATGGTGGCGGCGCCGACGTAGGCGGCGGCAGCTACGGCAGCGGCGGCCGCACTGGTAGCGTCAGCGTCGGTGGACCTAAGCCTGTTGGTCGCCCTACAAACGAAGACTGAAGTGCCTGCGACTATCTGAATAAATGGGCGGCCTTTCTAGGCCGCCTTCGTTCATCCGCCGTGGCGCGGCCGTTCAATGCCCAGTCACGTCGATCAACACGAAGTGGCCGGATGCACTGAACTGTGTCGCATTGTCGGACTGCGGGATTAAGGCGGCAGCGCCGGCATAGTAGAAGCGCCCGGAACTCCCCCCACCGGTCGCATCCCCCTGCGGCCCGGTCAGGCGAAAGCCCACGCCACGCTCAATCCGCTGACACGAACGAGACGAGATCACCGCGTAGCGCCTACCAGCCGGGACCTGCATATAGGCACCCTCGGCCGCTCCGAACGGAGCAGTCGTCACGCCTACAATGCGAAGGGGCTTTGCCCAGGACGCGAATGCCAGCTCGCCGGTGTGCACGATGACGGCTTGGCCCTCGGCCGGGCAGCGTTGCGCTACCGGTTCGACAAGGCCAGGGAAGCGGCGGGTATTGCAAAGGGGGAGTTCCAGTTCCGCGATCTCCGCGCAAAGGCGGGTACGGACAAGGCAGATTCGGCAACGGACATTCGCGAGGCGCAGGCCCAGCTCGGGCATTCGTCGGTCACCACGACCGAGATCTACGTGCGAAAGAAGAGAGGCTCGAAAGCAACCCCGACTCGACAGGAGAGCGTTCGATGTACGCTGAATAAAGCGTTACGGGAGCATTATGGTGATTTTGCCTGCAAATCAAGCGAAATTGGTCGCATCAACCAATCGCGAGATCAGCAGCATGATGATGCACAGTTTCCAAACTATCAGACTCGAGTTTTCTCGAATCAACACGCTACTGATCGAGGCAGAGCAGTGGCCTACAGTTGCGAAGATTTTCCGCGCCGGCGACGTGCGGGGAACCGCATCAGAAGAGAAATGCGCAGTGCATGGCTTTTCTGACGCTCCGCCATCGGCCAGCAAATCCGGCTACGTCAACACGCTGGTTTGGTTCCAGGCGGCAGATGCCGAAAACGCCCGAAAGGCACAGCGCCTGCTGGATGATGAGCCCTAAGCAGAAGATCAATTTGCGGAGCGGCTCGCATATTGCGGAGCAACCAAATCTCCGCAAACCTTTGGGAGACATGGAGCGGGCGAAGGGAATCGAACCCTCGTCAGTAGCTTGGGAAGCTACAGCTCTACCATTGAGCTACGCCCGCATTGCGGGTGAAAGTCTATGCGGAGCGGCCGGTGTTGCGCAATGGTGGCCGCCGCACCCGCCGGGCACGGCCCGGCGCTGCCGTGCAGGCATCCCAGGCACCTTGCGGTGCCCGGGATGTTGCATTCATCAGAAGCTGCCACCCACGGTGGCGAAGATCGTCGCGTCACGGGCGCGCTTCTGCGCGGCCGTGGTGCTCAGGCCAACATTGCCCTGCAGGCCGAACAGGTCCATGCGCGCACCCAGAACAGCGGTGGCGTAGTTCTTGTCGAAGTCCAGGCCCGGCACGCGGTAGCTGCCCAGTTCCGGCAGGGTCTGCAGCCAGGCGCTGGCCTGCTTGGTGTCCTCGAACTCGTGGTCGTAGGTCACCTGCACGTAGGGCTTGACGGTACCGCCATCGAAGCGGGCCTGCCAGCCGACGCGGCCGACGGTCGAGTCGACGTTCTGGCGGTCGTAACCCAGCGCAGTGGCCATGGTGCCGGCGGTGGCGCTTTCGGTGTAGCCGTCGATCTTCACCTTCTGCCAGATCACCGAAGCGATCGGGCCGTGGCGGAAGCCACCTTCGGTGCCGAACTCGTAACCGGCATTCAGTGCAGCGGTCAGGTTGCTGCCATCCGGCGAACCACCATGCTCACGGGTGGCCGGGCCCAGCTGGACCTTGCGGTTCACGTCATACGACAACCAGGTGTAGCTGACCTGGCCGTTGACCCAGACGCGGTCGCCATACCAGGCAGCGAACAGGCCGGCGGTGGTGTCCTTCTGGGTGAAGTCGCCACGGCTGTTGCCGAAGTCGGCACTCATGCGGCCGAAGCCGGCGAAGCCGCCGACCACCACGCCGTTACGTGCCCAGTCGACACCGAACAGTCCGGCCGGCGCCACGCCGTCGTACAGGTCGGCGTGGTCATAGCGCTGCATGTCACCGCGCACGCCACCCCACCACGACAGGCCATCGGCCGGACGAGCGCCCAGGTGGTTGCTGACCTGGTCGGCACGCGAACGGCCGACCGTCTGTGCCGAGTGGCTCAGCACCTGCTGCAGGCGCGGAGCCTCCAGCACCGAGACGGCGTACTGGCCCAGCAGCTGGTGACCGGTCACGGTGGGATGCACGCCATCGGCGAACAGATAGGTCTGGTACGCATCGGGGCTGACGTAGGTCGTCGGGTTGCAGCCGATGATGCTGCCCGTGGTGTTGGCCGGGTTGATCTTGCAGGCGGTGCCGGTGACGTTGGTGAAGCCGTACATGCCCGGGTTGGCGGTCACTTCACGCAGGATGCTGAAGGTATCGAGCGGAATGAACTCGATGCCTGCCTGCTTCAGGCCGCCGTACAGCGCCTTGTTGTAGCCCACCGACATGGCGGTGGCGGCTGCCGCGTTGGGGCCGCGGAACTGCGGGGTGATGCCCACGTCCGGCAGGTTCGGCACCAGCACGTACTGGGCGCCGGCCTGCTTCAGGGCGCCGACCAGCGCGATCTGGTCGGTGGCCGCCGCGCCGATGATGCCCTGCACCTGGGCCGGCGACGCGCCCGCGCCGGCAGCACCGGCCGCGGCGAACAGGTCGTTGGCGCCGCCCCAGACGGTGTACAGGGCATTACGATCAGCCTTGCCGCCGTTTGCGGCCAGGTAACGGGCCGCCTGCGACTTCAGCGACGGGATCGCGCCGAGGGCACCACCGCCTTCGACCGACACGCGGGCACCGCCGACAGCGTAGTTGTCGCCGTTCTGGCCGTTGCCGTTGGGGTCCTTGTTGAGGCCGTAGTAGTTGGCGACCTGCTGCGACCACACCCAGCCCGGGTTGGTGGTGAACTGGCCGGAGAGCCCCTGGGTGGCCTCAGGCAGCAGCGGGCGGAAATAGCCGGCGTCGGTGAGGCTGTCGCCGAAGAACACCGCCTTGGAATACGGACTTTCGCCTGCCATGGCCGGAAGCGCGGCCAGCGCGATCGCGGCCGCCATCAGGGAGCGGATCGGGCGTTTGCTGAGCAACATGTAAGAAACTCCTGTGGGGATATCGTTGAGGATCCGGCGCACGTACGCCGGCGCACGGTGAATGGTTTCACCGCGCCGCGGTTTGCTCACGCTGCGCCGCCGCATGGATTGTCGCCTGATCACGCCGGAACCCGCTGTGCTGGAGCTGGCGCCCGGTTCAAATTGCAAACGTTCCGATCCCGACGGGCTATCAGCGACAATGCAGGGATGAACATCCAGCTCAACGGCGAACCCCGCACCCTGCCCGCCTCGGCGACCCTCCACGACCTGCTCGAGGCCGAGCAGCTGCTGCAGCGCCGGGTGGCGGTGGAGGTCAACGGCGAGATCGTCAGCCGCAGCCGCCATGGCGAGCACGTCCTGGCCGAAGGCGACATCGTGGAGATCGTGCACGCGCTGGGCGGGGGCTGAGACCTGTGCGGGTTTGCCGGCCAGCGGCCGGCACGCCATTGCGTGATCCCATCTTCAGGCGGATAGGCGATAATCGCGCCATGAACGTTCATGTCTCCCCCGATTCGCTGGTGATCGCCGGCAAGACCTATGGCTCGCGGCTGCTCACCGGCACCGGCAAGTTCAAGGATCTGGAAGAAACCCGCCTGGCCACCGAGGCTGCAGGCGCCCAGATCGTCACCGTGGCCATCCGCCGCACCAACATCGGGCAGAACCCGGGCGAGCCCAACCTGCTCGACGTGCTGCCGCCGGAGCGCTACACCATCCTGCCCAACACCGCCGGCTGCTACACCGCCGAAGACGCGGTGCGTACCTGCCGGCTGGCGCGTGAGCTGCTGGACGGCCACAACCTGACCAAGCTGGAAGTGCTGGGCGACCAGAAGACCCTGTACCCGGACGTGATGCAGACCCTCAAGGCCGCCGAACAGCTGGTCAAGGACGGCTTCGAGGTGATGGTCTACACCTCCGACGACCCGATCCTGGCCAAGCGCCTGGAAGAGATCGGCTGCGCTGCGGTGATGCCGCTGGCCGCACCGATCGGTTCGGGCCTGGGCATCCAGAACAAGTACAACCTGCTGCAGATCATCGAAGACGCCAAGGTGCCGATCATCGTCGACGCCGGCGTGGGCACCGCGTCGGACGCGGCAATCGCGATGGAGCTGGGCTGCGACGGCGTGCTGATGAACACCGCCATTGCCGGTGCACGCAGCCCGGTGCTGATGGCCAGTGCGATGCGCAAGGCGGTCGAGGCCGGCCGCGAGGCCTTCCTGGCCGGGCGCATCCCGCGCAAGCGCTACGCCAGCGCCTCCTCTCCGGTGGATGGGCTGATCGGCTGATGACCAATCCTTTCGACAGCGCCGGCTCCAAGGCTCCGCCCAAGCCCTTCACCGTAAGCGAAGGCCGCCGCGAGGTGCGCAGCTTCGTGTTGCGCCAGGGCCGCTTCACCCCCGCCCAGCAGCGCGCGTTCGACGAACGCTGGCCGCGCTTCGGCATCGATTACAACGGCCAGCCGCGTGACCTGGACGCCACCTTCGGGCGCCCGGCGCACAAGGTGCTGGAAATCGGCTTCGGCAACGGTGCCGCGCTGCGCTTTGCTGCCCAGCACGACCCGTCGCGCGACTACATCGGCATCGAAGTGCACGCACCCGGCGTGGGTCGCCTGCTGAACGCGCTGGCCGACGACAACGCCGACCACGTGCGCCTGTACCACCACGATGCGGTGGAAGTGCTGCAGAACGAGATCGCCGATGGCGCGCTCGATGAAGTGCGCATCTACTTCCCGGACCCGTGGCACAAGAAGCGCCACAACAAGCGCCGCCTGCTGCAGCCGGCGTTCGCCGAGCTGCTGGTACGCAAGCTGCGCCCGGGTGGCCGCCTGCACTGCGCCACCGACTGGGAAGACTACGCCGAGCAGATGTGGGACGTGCTCGATGCCACCGCCGGCCTGGTCAACCGCGCCGGCCCGCGTGGCAGCGTGCCGCGCCCGGACTGGCGCCCGCAGACCCACTTCGAGACCCGCGGCCAGAAGCTCGGCCACGGCGTCTGGGACCTGCTGTACGACCGCACCTGACGATCGCCTGAGGACGCCGCGCCCCACATGGATACCGCGCTGACGCTGACCAACGACATGAAGCTCGTGCTCGGGCTGGTCGGCTTCACGATGGCGATGTTCCTGTTCGAGCGCATCCGCGCCGACGTGGTCGCGCTGGTGGTGCTGGTGGTGCTGGGTGTCACCGGCCTGATCGCGCCGGAAGAGATCTTCGGCGGTTTCTCCGGTAACGCGGTGATGAGCATCATCGCCACCACCATCCTCGGTGCGGGCCTGGACCGCACCGGGGCGCTGAACCGGCTGGCGGCCTGGCTGCTGCGGCGCGGCCATGGCGTCGAGCAGCGCTTGCTGATGATGACCACGGCCATCGCCGGCCTGAACTCGTCCTTCATGCAGAACCCGTCGGTGATGGCGCTGTACCTGCCGGTCGCCTCGCGACTGGCAGCACGCACCGGCCTGACCCTGCAGCGCCTGCTGCTGCCGATCTCGGCGGCGATCGTGATGGGCGGCGCGCTGACCATGGTCGGCAACTCGCCGCTGATCCTGCTGAACGATCTGCTGGCCTCGGCCAACAACAACCTGCCCTCCGGCCTGGCCACCATCGAGCCGCTGCGCATGTTCGCACCGCTGCCGATCGGCGTGGCCCTGCTGATCGCCTCGCTGCTGTATTTCCGCTACTACGGCGACCGCAAGCTGATCGAGGAAGAGAACCTGGTCAACGACGGGGTCACGCCCGCACGCACCGAGAGCTACTTCGCCAAGACCTACGGCATCGAAGGCGATGTGTTCGAGCTGGTGGTCAGCGCGGAAAGCCCGCTGGTGGGCATGACCCTGGGCGAGGCCGAGAACCTGCACGATGCCCCGCTGCTGCTGGCCCTGAAAACCGGCAACGACACCCGCCTGGCGCCGCCGGCGGAAATGCGCATCTGGGTCGGCAGCGTGCTCGGTGCGATGGGCCCGCGCGAGCAGATCCACGATTTCGCGCAGAACCAGTTCCTGCGCATGTCTTCGCGCCTGAAGCACCTGGGCGACCTGTTCAATCCCAGCCGTGCCGGCATTTCCGAAGCGGTGGTGCCCCCCACCTCGAACGTGATCGGCAAGAGCGCGGCCGACCTGCGCCTGCGCAAGGAGCGCGGCATCAGCCTGCTGGCGATCAACCGCGACAAGCAGGTGATCCGCGAGGACGTGCGCGACGTGCAGCTGCGCGCCGGCGACATGCTGGTCTTCCACAGCATCTGGACCGACCTGGCGCAGGCCGCGCGCAGCCGTGACTTCGTGGTGGTGACCGACTACCCGACCGGCGAGCAGCGCCCGCACAAGTTCAAGATCGCGATGGCGATCTTCGCGCTGACCATCCTGATCGCGCTGACCAGCAAGCTGCCGGTGGCGCTGACGCTGATGACCGGCGTGGCCGGCATGCTGCTGACCGGTGTGCTGCGCATGGACGAGGCCTATGCCTCGATCAACTGGAAGACGGTGTTCATGATGGCCGGGCTGATTCCACTCGGCTGGGCGATGGATTCCAGTGGTGCGGCGGCATGGGTGGCCGGCCATACCATCGACAAGCTGCCGACCGGCATCCCGGTGTGGGTGCTGGAGGTGGCGCTGGCGCTGCTGACCACGGCGTTCTCGCTGGTGATCAGCCATGTGGGCGCGACCATCGTGATGGTGCCCATTGCGGTGAACCTGGCACTGGCGGCGGGTGGCAACCCGACGGCGTTCGCGCTGATCGTGGCGCTGTCGGCGTCCAACAACCTGATGACGGCGTCCAACCCGGTGATCTCGATGATCACCGGCCCGGCCAATTACACCCCGCGCGAGATGTGGCGGGTCGGCGGACCGTTGTCGCTGATCTACACCTGCGTGGTGGTGTTGATGATCAACCTGATGTTCTGAGGGTTGGGTTTGTTGGCAGGGCTGCGCCCTGCACCCGCAGTAGCAACGGCAACGGCAACGGCAACGGCAACAGCCTGCATTCCGTGGGATGGCGGGGTGGGTCCGGTGGCGGGGGACGCTGCAAGTACGTCCCTGTAAGCTCGGTCGCCGCATCCATGCGGCTCACGCCCCCGCAACCGGCCCCACCCCGCCTTCGACAGATCGCTGCAATCTGCAGTAGATCCACGCCATGCGTGGATGGATCTGGATACCTGTTGATCTGTTGGGTGCGGACTGTTGGCTTGGTGGGTGCGGACCGTTGGTCCGCACACCGATACATCAAACCAGGTAAACCTGCCCGTCGCGCACGTCCACCGGCACTGCGCGCAGGCGGTCGCCCTTGCAGGGACCGGCGATGCAGTCGCCGCTGTCCAGCGCGAACGAGGCGCCATGCGCGGCGCAGACCAGGTGGCCTTCGCGGCTCTTCAGGAACTGGCCCGGGGCCCAGTCCAGGCGTCGGCCGGCGTGCGGGCAGATGTTCAGGAACGCACGCACCTGCGCGCCGTCGCGGTACAGCACCAGCGACTCGGCATCGCCATCGACCACCGCTTCGACCTCGGCAAACGCGCCATCGGCAATGGCATCAAGGGCGATCAGGGCAGCAGCGGCAGTCATGGCGAAGGCTCGGACAGTAAACCCGCATTGTCGCATGCCCACTCAGGTGACTGGCTGCGACATGAACACAAGTCATTGATCCGTAATAAGCACAGGCTATATTTAACGAGTTTTTCACTCAATGACAGTGGCGCGTCCCGATACTCTGTTTTCGCTGATCCCAGCCTATCGAGCCGCCATGTTCAATCGCGCATCCGCCTTCAACCAGTTCCGCACCCTGTTCGCGCCGCGCAAGCCGCGCCACCCGCTAGTGCGCGTTGCCGTGGGCCTGCTTGGCCTGGCGATCCTGGCCGCGATGGTGTTCATCGGCGTGTTTGTTGGTGCGGCGATGATCATGGTCGGCCTGGCGTGGAAGCTGCTGGCCTCGCGCAAGCCGGGCGCCGCGCGTCCGGTCGACCCGACCGTGGTCGAGGGCGAGTACCGCGTGGTGCGCAAGCCGGTGTTGCCGGTCTCGCGCTGACCTGCGCCATCCGCGCCCGCTGACGGCGGGCGCCATGCGTTCTAGACTGCGGGCACGCCCTTCCTGGATGCCCGCATGTCCGATGTCTCCGATGTGATCCCTGCCGTAGCCCTGCCGCGTGTGCCGGTAGCCGGTGGCGGCAGTTTCCCCGTGCACCGCATCTACTGCGTCGGCCGCAACTTCGCCGACCACGCCCGCGAAATGGGCGCAGCGGTGCCGGCGGCCGATGACCGCGGCCGCCCGATGTTCTTCAGCAAGCCGGCCGATGCGATCGTGGTCGGCCACGACGATGCCATCCCCTACCCGCCGGCGACTGCCAACCTGCACCACGAAGTGGAACTGGTGGTGGCGATCGGCCGCGATGCCCCTGCCGGTGAGCTGGCCGTGGCCGATGCCGATGCACTGGTCTACGGCTACGCCGTGGGCCTGGACCTGACCCGCCGCGACCTGCAGGCCGCCGCCAAGGACAAGGGCCACCCGTGGGACGCGGCCAAGGGCTTCGATGCTTCCGCGCCGATCAGCGAAATCGTCCACGCCGAGGAAGTGGGCGACCTGGCCGCGCTGAACCTGTCGCTGGAGGTCAACGGCGAGGTGCGCCAGCAGGCGCTGCTGGACCAGATGATCTGGAAGGTGCCGGAGATCCTGCACGAGCTGTCCAAGCTGTGGCAGCTGCGTGCCGGCGACCTGGTGTTCATGGGCACCCCGTCCGGGGTGGCCGCACTGAAGCCCGGCGACCGCTTCAGTGCCCGCCTGGAAAACGTGGCCGAGCGCCACGGCGTGATCGCCGGCTGACATCACCTGCGCTACCCTGCGCGCTGTCCACTTCCCCCACCGGAGAAAAACAACAATGGGAATGCTCACCGAGTTCAAGGAATTCGCGATGCGCGGCAACGTCATCGACCTCGCCGTCGGCGTGGTGATCGGCGCGGCCTTCGGCAAGATCGTGACGGCGCTGGTCGAGAAGATCATCATGCCGCCGCTGGGCATGCTGATCGGCAAGGTGGATTTCTCGCAGCTGGCGTGGACGCTGTCGCCGGCCCGCATCGGGCCGGACGGCAAGGAGATTCCGGCGGTGGTGATCGGCTACGGCGACTTCATCAATACGCTGATCCAGTTCGTGATCGTGGCCTTCGCCATCTTCCTGGTGATCAAGGTGATCAACCGCCTGTCGCGCAAGAAGGAAGCTGCACCGGCCGCACCGGCGGAAGAAGTGGTGCTGCTGCGCGAGATCCGCGACAGCCTGAAGAAATAAGGTATCGGGCGCCTACGGGCGCCCCTCCCACCTGTAGAGCCGAGCCCACGCTCGGCTGATCTGCAAAAGGCAGCCGAGCATTGGCTCGGCTCTACAGAAGCAGGCGAAAGCCCCGCCCCGGCGGGGCTTTCGCTTTGCCCGTCATGGCGGAAAACAGCGTTCGCGCCAGCCATGACCTCCCGCCCATGCGCCGGGCTGAACGACTGTTAAGCTCCAAGGCTTGGTCCCTTCCCGGAGCTGTCCATGCGTCGCCGCGTCCTTGCCATCGCATCCTCCCTCGCCCTGCTGGCCGCCCCGGCCTTCGCGGCGCCGCACACCACCACCCTGCCCCCGGCGTCGCTGGCCACCGCTGCGCAGCTGCGCGACCAGGCGCTGGCCGACGACACCGGCTGGAAGGTGGTCGAATCGCTCACCACCGAAATCGGCCCGCGCATTGCCGGCAGCGAGGCTGACGCCCGTGCCGTGGCCTGGGCCGAGGCCAAGTTCAAGGCCCTCGGTTTCGACAAAGTCTGGAAGGAGCCGGTGACCTTCCCGAAGTGGGAGCGCCGCAGCGAACACGCCGCCGTGACCGGCAAGAACCCGCAGCCGCTGCAGATCACCGCACTGGGCGGCAGCCCGGGCGGCACCGTGGAAGCCGAAGTGGTGCGCTTCGCCGACCTGGCCGCGCTGCAGGCCGCACCGGCCGGTTCGCTGAAGGGCAAGATCGCCTTCGTCGATTACCAGATGCTGCCGTTCCGCGATGGCCGCGACTACGGCCGTGGCGGCGCGATCCGCAGCAAGGGCCCGTCCGAGGCGATCCGCAAGGGCGCGGTGGGCTTCCTGATGCGCTCGGCCGGTACCGACTCGCACCGCGTGCCACATACCGGCATCACCCGTTTCGATGAGGGCCTGACCCCGGTGCCGTCGGCGGCGCTGTCGGTGCCCGATGCCGACCAGCTGGCCCGCCTGCTGGCCCGTGGCAGTACCACGGTGAAGGTGGCGCTGGACTGCGGCTGGGATGGCACTGCCACCTCGTACAACGTGATCGGCGAGATCACCGGCCGCAGCCTGCCGAAGGAAGTGGTGGTGATCGGTGGTCACCTGGATTCGTGGGACCTGGGCACCGGCGCGGTCGATGACGGCGCAGGCGTGGGCATCACCATGGCTGCTGGTCACCTGATCGGCCTGCTGAAGCAGGCACCGAAGCGCACCATCCGCGTGATCGCGTTCGCCAACGAAGAACAGGGTCTGTACGGCGGCAAGGCCTACGCCGAAGCACATGCAAAGGACGTGGCCCTGCACCAGCTGGCTGCCGAGAGCGACTTCGGCGCAGGCCGCATCTACGCCTTCAATACCGGTTCGCCGAACCCGGAAGGCTCGCGCGAAGCGACCAGGCAGATTGCCGAAGTGATGAAGCCGCTGGGCATCGAGTACCAGGCCGACAAGGGTGGCCCGGGCCCGGACGTCGGCCCGCTGGCCGCCAAGGGCGGTGCGTGGGCGTGGCTGGCGCAGGATGGCTCGGACTACTTCCACCTGCACCACACCGCCGACGACACGCTGGACAAGATCGACCCGAAGGCACTGGCGCAGAACGTGGCCGCGTATACCGTGTTCGCGTACCTGGCGGCGGAGGCTGATGGCAACTTCGGCAGCGAAGCCAAGGCGACCACGCCGCCGAACGAATGATGCGGTAGCGCCGGGCCATGCCCGGCGAGCGCAGCAGCAGGAGCGGTGCGAACCAAGGTTCGCACCCACCGGGCGCCACTCAGCTGCGGCGGCTGGCCCACTGCGCCAGCAATACCGCCGTGGCCGAGGCCACGTTGAGGCTCTCCACCGCACCGCTGCCGGGAATGGAGACCTGCAGATCGCACTGCCCTGCCAGGTTGCGGTCCATGCCTTCGCCTTCGGCGCCCATCACATACACCAGCCTGTCCGGCAGGGACGCGCGAAACACGTCATCACCGCCCTCCACCAGGGTCGCGGCCAGCCCGAAGCCGGCCGCACGCAGCTGCGCCATCGCCTGAGCAGTCTCCGGCAGCTGCACCAGCTGCACCGATTCCGCACCGCCTTCGGCCACGCGTGCGGCAGCGCCGGACAGCGCCAGCGTGCTGCCGGCCGGCAGCAGCAGCGCCTTGACCCCGAAGTGCGCGGCCGAGCGCAGGATCGCGCCGAAGTTGTGCGGGTTGCCGACGCCATCCAGCCACAACGCCAGCGCCGGGCCTTCGCCCAGATCGGCCAACCACTGTGCCAGCGGCACGACCGGCGCGCGCAGCACGTCGGCCACCAGGCCTTCGTGGTGCGTGGTAGCGGCCAGCTTGTTGAGGTCGCCCTCCTCCACCACGCGATAGCCCACGCGGTTGGCCACGCACCACTTCAGCACCGGCTGCATGCGCGGAATCAGCGCGTCCACCAGGTACAGCTTGCGCAGCGCCTGCGGGCGCTTGGCGAACAGGGCCTGCACGGCGTTCCAGCCATACAGGCGCAGCTCGTCATTGCCACGCCCCGGCGGTGGCGGGGTGCCGCCCTCACGCGGTGGCAGCGGGGTGGCCCGCGGCGGTCGCGACGACGGGCGGCGGGCGTTCTTCCAGGGATCATTCACTACGGGACAACTCCAGCTTGCGTTGACGCCAGAAATCGGCGTTCTTGATGCCCAGGGCATCGGGGTCGAAGATCGGATCGAGGCCGAGCTTCTTCTGTCGTTCGTAATCACGCAGGGCCAGCATGGCCGGCTTCTGGATGATGAGGATGGCAATGATGTTCAGCCAGGCCATCAGGCCCACGCCGATGTCACCCAGCGCCCAGGCCAGGGTGGCATTGTGGAACGCGCCGAACACCACCATGCCGATGATGCCCAGGCGCAGCAGCAGCACGGTCAGCGGGCGCTTCTTGTTGTGGTTCACATAGCTGAGGTTGGTCTCGGCCATGTAGTAGTACGCCATGATGGTGGTGAAGGCGAAGAAGAAGATGGCGATGGACACGAACGCCGAGCCCCAGCCCGGCAGCACGGCTTCAACGCCGGCCTGCGCGTAGCCTGCGCCTTCCGGGATGCCGGCCAGGCCCTGGAAGATCGGCGCGGCGCCGGGCACCGGCGAGTACACATTGTAGGTGCCGCTGGCCAGGATCAGGAACGCGGTGGCGGTGCACACCATCATGGTGTCGAAGTAGATGGCGAAGGCCTGCACGTAGCCCTGCTTGGCCGGGTGCGAGACTTCCGAGGCGGCTGCAGCGTGCGGGCCCGAGCCCTGGCCGGCTTCGTTGGCGTAGATGCCGCGCTTGATGCCCCACTCCACTGCCAGGCCCATCATCGCGCCGAACGCGGCGTGGGTGCCGAAGGCGCTCTTGAAGATGATGCCGAACATTTCCGGCACGCGGTCGTAGTTGATGATCATGATGACGATGGCCATCAGGATGAAGCCGGCGGCCATGAACGGCACCACCACTTCGGCGAAGTTGGCGATGCGCTTGACGCCACCGAAGATCACCACGCCCAGCAGCAGCGCCACCACGATGCCGATGCCCAGCTTCAGCGCCTGCACCGACTCCATGCCGAAGGCCTGGCCATCCAGCGGACCGCACAGCGCGGTGCCACGGCAGGCGTTGATGATGCTGTCGGCGATGGCATTGGCCTGCACGCCCGGCATCAGGAAGCCGGCGGCGATGATCGTGGCGATGGCGAAGGCCAGCGCGTACCACTTCAGGCCCATGGCCTTTTCGATGTAGTACGCCGGGCCACCGCGGTAGCAGCCTTCGGCATCCTTGGTCTTGTAGATCTGCGCCAAGGTGCATTCCACGTACGAGGTGGACGCGCCGAGGAAGCCCATCACCCACATCCAGAAGATCGCACCAGGGCCGCCGAAGGCGATGGCGGTGGCCACGCCGGCGATGTTGCCGATGCCCATGCGGCCGGCCATCGACATGGCCAGGGCCTGGAACGAGGACACACCGGCGTCGGATTTCTCACCCTTGACGGTGAGGCGGCACATCTCGACGAAACCACGGATCTGCATGAAGCGCGTGCGCAGGCTGAAGAACAGGCCGGCGGCCAGGCACATGAAGATCAGCGCCTTGCTCCAGATGATGCTGTTGATGAAATGTACGGTAGCTTCCACGCGCGCTCTCTCCAGTCGGCGGGTTGTAAGGACGTCCCGTCGGCTGGAGGGGACCGGTCGATTCTCCCTGATCGAAGGCCGCTGCGGTAGCGCTGTTTTGCAGGGCCGAGCCCATGCTCGGCTGCCGTCAGGGGCCCAAGCCGAGCATGGGATCGGCTCTACAGCGGCCCGCCCGCGTGTTCAGGGCAGCTGCGTGCGCACCCGGGCGAAGCGGCGCAGGTCGTGCAGCTCACCCCGCTTGTAGATCGCGCAGCGATCCACGCCCTCTTCCTGGAAGCCGTTCTTTTCCAGTACCCGTGCCGAGCCGAGGTTGAAGTCGACCACCCCGGCCTGCAGCCTGAACAGGCGCAGTTCGTCCATCACCCACGGCGCGAACAGGCCAACCACCCGGGTCATCAGGCCCCGGCCCCAGTAGGCCTGGCCCAGCCAGTAGCCCAGCTCGGCCATGTGTCCGCGCTCGGCCACACCCTGCTGGGCGCCGACGCTGCCGCAGGCCTGGCCGTCGATCTCGATGGCCAGGTTCAGCGTGCCCGGGGCCAGCACGCGCCCGCCCAGGAAGGCTTCGCCATCCTCGCGGGTGTACGGATACGGGAAGCGGTCACGCAGGCCCCGCGACACCTCGGCGTCGTTGGCATGGCGCAGCAGCGATTCCAGATCATCCGCGCGCCAGGGGCGCAGCTGGAAGCCATCGCCCCGCAGCAAAGTGGCCGGATCAGGCATGGCCACCCACCGAGGGCGATTCCGCTTCCTGCTTCTCCAGCTCGCGCTTCACCGCTTCAGGCGAACGGGTGTACGGGGCCAGCCGCGCGTAGAACGCCGGCACCACGAACAGCGACAGGAACGTCGAGAGAGTCACGCCGAAGATGATCACAATGCCGATCGTGCCACGGCTGGCCGAACCGGGGCCACCGGCCACCACCAGCGGGATCGCGCCGACCACGGTGGCGATGGAGGTCATCAGGATCGGGCGCAGGCGTACCATCGCCGATTCGATGATCGCCTCGCGCACGGTTCTTCCGTCGTCGCGCAGCTGGTTGGCGAATTCGACGATGAGGATGCCGTTCTTCGCTGCCAGGCCGACCAGCATGACGATGCCGATCTGACTGAACAGGTTCACCGTGCCACCACTCACCCACAATCCGACCAGCGCACCGAGCACACCCAGCGGCACGGTCAGCATGATGGTGAGCGGGTGGATGAAGCTTTCGAACTGCGCGGCCAGCACCAGGTAGACCACCAGCAGGGCCATCGCGAAGGTCAGCAGCACTGCGCCGCCCGCACTCTGGTACTCGCGCGATTCGCCCTTCCAGTTCACCTGCGCATACTGCGGCAGCTCTTCGCGCGTGACCTGCTGCGCCCAGGCGATGGCCTCACCCAGTGGATAGCCCGGCGCCAGGCCAGCGTTGATGGTGATCGAGCGCAGGCGGTTGAAGCGGTTCAGGGTGCCGGCCTCGGCCACTTCGCTCAGCGTGACCAGGTTGGACAGCGGCACCAGCTCACCGGAGGTGGCACGCACGCGGATCGCGGCCAGGTCGGCCGGGCTGGCGCGTCCATCGCGACCGGCCTGCACGAGCACGTCGTACTCCTCGCCGTTGTCGACGAAGGTGGTGACGCGGCGCGAACCCATCATGGTTTCCAGCGCCGAACCGATCGCGGTGACCGGCACGCCGAGATCCGCCGCACGCTGGCGATCGATGTTGACCCGCATCTGCGGCCGGGTTTCCTTGTAGTCCGAATCCGGGCCGACCAGGCCGGGATTGTCGGCCATGCGCAGCAGGATGCGGTCGCGCCACTGCGCGATCTCGGCGTACTCCGGCCCGCCCAGCACGATCTGGAACGGCTGCCCGCCGCTGCGCACCAGGCCACCACCGACCTGGGTACGCACACGCACGCCACGGATGGTGTCCAGTTCCTTCTGCAGCTCATTGGCCACATCCGGCGTGGCCTCGCTGCGCTGGCGCCAGGGCTGCAGGAAGATGCTGACGCGGCCGGTGTGCATTTCCTCGCTGGCGCCCCAGCCGCCCGGCACGCGCGGGTTGGCACGCACGATGGGTTTGTCCGGGCCGACATGCGGTGCCAGCATCGCTTCCACCTGCTGCACCTGCTGCACGGTGTAGTCGTAGCCGGCGCCCTCCGGGCCGTCGATCATGATCTGGAACGAACCGCGGTCTTCGGCTGGCGCCAACTCCGACGGCAGCAGCTTGAGCAGGCCCCAGCTGGCGGCCAGCGCGGCCACCATCACCAGCAGGTAGATCCAGGTACGGTCGACATGGTGGTCGAGCACGCGGCCATAGCCCGAGGCCAGGCGCTCCAGATTGCGGTTGATGAAGCCATGCAGGCCCCGCGGTGCCTGTCCGGTATGCGGCTTGAGCAGCTTGGAGGCCATCATCGGCGTCAACGTCAGCGCCACGAACGCGGACAACGCGACCGCCGCCGCCAGCGCCACCGCCAGCTCGCGGAACAGGCGCCCGGTGTTGCCTTCCAGGAAACCGACCGGCAGGAACACCGCCACCAGCACCGCAGTGGTGGCAATCACCGCGAAGGCGACCTGCGTGGTACCGCGCTTGGAGGCCACCAGTGGGGGCTCGCCCAGGTCGATGCGGCGCTGCACGTTCTCCACCACCACGATCGCATCGTCCACCACCAGGCCGATGCACAGCACCAGGGCAAGCAGGGTCAGCAGGTTGATCGAGAAATCGAACGCATACAGCGCGATGAACGCGGCGACCAGGCACACCGGCACCGTCACTGCGGGAATCAATGCGGCGCGGAAACTGCCGAGGAACAGCCAGATCACTGCCAGCACCAGGATCATCGCTTCCACCAGCGTGGCGTAGACGCGGTCCACGGCAGCCTCGATGAAGGTGGTGTTGTCGAAGGCGACGAAGATCTGCGTGCCCTTGGGCAGGGTCAGCGCCACCCGCTCGGCTTCAGCGCGCGCGGTGCGCGCCACGTCCAGCGAGTTGGCGGTGGAGGTCTTGACGATACCCAGGCCGATGCCCGGCTCGCCGTTGCTGCGGTAGTAGGCGCGGCGCTCGGCCGAGGCCAGTTCGATCTTCGCCACGTCGCCCATGCGCACCACGTAGCCGTCGCGGCCCTTGCCCAGCGGGATGGTCGCGAAGTCTTCCGGCTTGATGTAGTTGCGCTCCACGCGCAGGGTGAAATCGCGGTCGGCCGACTCGATGCGGCCGGCCGGCAGTTCCACGTTCTCGTTGCGCAGCGCGGTTTCCACGTCGCCGGTGGTCAGCCCACGTGCGGCCAGCTGGTCGCGGTCCAGCCAGATGCGCATTGCATAGCGCTGGCGGCCGCCGATGCGGACCTGGGCCACGCCATCGAGGCTGGAGAAGCGGTCGACCACGTAGCGGTCGGCGTAGTCGCTCAGTTCCAGCGTGTCCATGGTCGAGGAGACCATGTTGAACCAGATGATCGGGTCGGCATCGCTTTCGACCTTGGCGATTTCCGGCGGCCGCGCTTCTTCCGGCATGCGGTCGGCGACACGGCTGACCGCATCGCGCACGTCGTTGGCCGCCGCTTCGATATCGCGGTTGGAAGTGAACTCGATGCTGACCTGCGAGCGGCCGTTGGTGCTGCGCGCGTTGATCGTATCGATGCCTTCGATGCCGGCCAGCGCGTCTTCCAGCACCTGGGTGATGCGGCTTTCGATGACCGCCGCCGAGGCACCGGTGTAATCCACTGATACTGAAACGATCGGTGGATCGATGGCGGGCAGTTCGCGCAGGGTCAGGCGGGTGAAGGACATCACGCCCAGCACCAGCAACAGCAGGCTCATCACCACGGCGAACACCGGCCGCTGGATGGAGATGTCGGACAGCTTCATCCGCCGTGGCCCTCGGCCGCGACCGGCGCCGGCGCGTCAGCCGGCTTCGCACCGCTGGCCGGTGCCGCGTCCTTGGCCGCAACCTTCAAGCCCGGGCGCAGCTTGCCCGTACCGTCCACCACGATGCGCTGGCCTGCTTCCAGGCCCTGCTTGATCTCGACCACGCCGGCACGGCGTGCGCCGGTGATCACGTCCACGCGCTCGACGCTGTCGTCGGCGGTGATGCGGTACACGAAGGTATCGCGACCGACCTGCACCACGGCGATTTCCGGAATCACCAGCGCCGGGCGCTCGGGGTGGAACAGGCGCACGTCCAGCAGCATGCCCGGGCGCAGGGCATGGTCACCGTTGGCGAAGTCGGCACGCACGGTCACCGCGCGGGTGGCCGGATCGATGCGTGCGTCGATGGTGCTGACCACGCCCTCGAAAGTACGGCCCGGCCACGCCACGCTGGTGGCACTGACCTTGTCACCGACGCCCAGCGCGGCCAGCTCCACTTCCGGCACCTGGAAATCGATGTGCATGTGCTCGATGTCATCGAGCGTGGCGATCACCGTGGTCGGCGTCAGCAGCGTGCCCGGGCTGACCTGGCGGATGCCGAGCACACCGGCGAACGGCGCACGCACGCGACGGTCACCGATGTCCGACTGCATCTGCGCCACACGCGCCTCGGCGGCATCGCGGATCGACTTCTGCGTATCCAGCGTGGCGCTGGACACCAGCCGCTGCGCGGCCAGCTCGCGCTGGCGCTTGTACAGCTGGTCGGCCTCATGGAAGGTGGCCTGCGCCTGCACCAGCGCGGCCTCCTGGGCCTGCCCGCGCAGGGTTACGATCGGCGCACCGGCAGCAACATGCTGGCCGCTTTCGAAGTGCACCTTCTCGACGATCTCGCTGACCTTGGCGGTGACGCTGATGGATTCGCGCGCCTTGGCCGTACCCAGTGCCTGCAGCGTGTCGTTCCACTGCGTGGACTGCACGACCTGCGCGGTGACCGGCACCGCTTCTCCCTGCCGACGGGCGGCGGCCTCCTGTTTGCCCGCGCACCCGGCCAGCACGGCCAGGCAGAGGCCAAGGGCCAGGGTCGAAGCGATGCGAGCCAACATGAACGGTCCTGAGTGATCCACGGCCGCCGAGTGTAGGCAAGCGCCCACAGAAGCGATATGTGCCAAGCGTTTACCAGCGTGGAACCGGCGTCGCGATAGCGCCCTGAACCCGTTCCGTGCAAGGCTGGCAGCAGCGGTGTCGGCATGTGTCGAGGTGTATCCAGCCGTGCACCGCAGGCGTTGCCATCGTAGAGTCGAAGCTGCCCGACAGAGGGCGTCGGGCGGGGACGGATCCTGGCGGGGATCCGGCCCCGGTTTTTTTCACCCGGCGGATCAGTACCGGTAGTTCACCTTCATCCACAGGCTGCGGCCCGGCTCGTTGATGCGCACCGGATCGGCCGGGAAACCGAAGTCGGCACTGCCGGCCAGGTTCAGGTGCTCGCTGTAGGCGCGGTCGAACAGGTTGTCGACGCCCGCACTGAGCTGCAGCTGCGAACTGAAGCGGTAGGCTGCGTTGAGCGCAAAGGTGGCGAAGCCGGCACTCGGCCCCAGGTCCTGCGCGACCACATTGCCCTGGCCATCGGCGACGCGATGCTGGTGGGTCACCGCGCGCAGCAGCGCACCGGCACTCCAGCGCTCGCCTTCCCAGTTCGCACTCAGGCGTGCTTCCAGCGGTGGCATCTGCGGCAACGGACGCTGCTGGTCGCGGTTCTCGCCCCAGGCATAGGCCAGCGTGCCACCCAGCTTCCACTGCTCGGCCAGGCTCACTTCCAGCCCGGCTTCGGCACCGGCGATGCGCGCATCGACGTTGCGGGCCTGGCTCATGCCCATCATGCCGCTGCCGTGGTAGGTGAACAGGATGTAGTCCTGGATCTGCCCGGCGTACGCCGAAACCCACGCCTGCACACGCGGCCCCTTGTACTGCAGGCCGACGTCGAGCTGGGTGGTGCGCTCGGGCTGCACGCCGGTGAACGCGTTCACTGCACCGGCCGGGCCATGGTTGGGCGAGAACAGCTCCCAGTAGTCGGGCATGCGCTCACTGTGGCCGAGACCGGCGTACCAGGTCAGGCCATCGGCCAGGTCCTGCTCGTAACGCAGGAAACCGCTGCCGAGCCATTCCTTGCGCGTCTGCCCGGCGGTCGGATTGGGCCGGTTGCCCATCATTCCGCGGATTGATTGCCGCTCATCGCGGGCGCTGGCACGGTCGATGCGCAGGCCACTGATCCAGCGCTGGTCGGTGCCGGCGCCCAGGGTCAACTCGGTGAACACGCCATAGCGGCGGAAGTTGGCATCGGTCTCCCAGGCGGCCTGCCGGTAGGTGTCGCGGCCCATGCCCATGCGGCCACGATGGCGGCTGTCCTCGCCATCCACACCGGCCACCAGCTGCACGTCCTGCCAGCGCCACTCGGAACTGACCCGGCCGCCCTGGGTACGGCGGTCCACGTTCGAGGCCATCGGCATCGGCATCATGCTGTTCGGATTCGGCGTGCGCAGCGTGTAGTTGTCCATCACGTGATCGGCCTCGTTGTAGTACACGTTGGCCTGCACCGTATCCCACGCGCCCGGCAGGTTGCGCTTCTCGAAGCGTGCCGCGTAACTGGTGCGTTCGAACGCGGCGCCGTCCATGCCGCGCCCGGCGTAGCGCGCGATGGCATCGCCGGCACCGGCGGAGATTTCCAACAGCGTGTCGGCATCCGGCGTCCAGCCGATGGCCACGTCACCGTTCCACTTGCGCCACTTCGACGGCACCACATCACCGTGGCCGTCCTTGTAGTCATCGGCTTCGGAACGGTTGCCGCTTGCGCGTACATAGCCGGTCGGATTACCCAGGGTCAGGTCCAGCACCTGGTCATTGCGGTTGCGCGAACCAACCAGCGCACTGGCATCGGCACGCAGCCCCGGTTCGTCGAAGCGCGGCGTATCGCGCTCGAAACGGACGGTGCCGGCCGATGCACCCGCACCCCAGCGCACGCTCTGCGGCCCCTTGATGATGGTCAGCCGGTCGAAGCTCTCCGGCGCGATGTAGGACAGCGGATTGTCCATGCGCGACGGGCAGGCACCGATCAGGTTGCCATCGTTGCTGAGGATGTTCAGCCGCGAACCGAACATGCCGCGCAGCACCGGGTCGCCGTTGGTGCCGCCATTGCGGATGGCGGAGAAGCCGGGGACGGTCTTCAGGTAATCGGCACCGTCGCTGGCCGGCACCGGCTGCCGCGGCAGGCGCGGATCGGTCACCCAGTGCAGCGGCGAGGACGGTGCGGCGGCGGTGACCACCATCGTGTCGAGGGTGCGCGCCTGCTCGGCAGGCGCAGCGTGGGCCAGTGACGCGGCCACGGCCAGGCCAAGGGCAACCGGCAGGCGCGCGCAGGCGCCCGCGGGGCGGGAAGTCATTTTCATCGGAACAGCTCCAGAGTACGCACGCGCGCACGGCGCCCGGTCAGGCGTCGTGCGGCAGATTCGATAGGGACATCAGCGGACGATGGAGGGGCGCGGTGGCCCACGCGCGGCGTGCGCCGGCCAACGCAGTGCCGGCAGCACCTGTTGCGACCACGGGAACACCAGGCGCGGCCGCCACAGCAGCGGCAACAGCAGCACCAGCACCGCCAGCCACGGCAGCAGGCGCATGGCCAGCACGCAGTATTCGCAGGCTTCGCCGTGCATGGCGTGGGGATCGGCGGGATGGTTGGGCGCTGCCGGCGCAGCGCCATGCTGAGCGTGCCCGGCCATGGCCATGTCGTGCATGTCATGGCCCATGGCGGCATGGTCCATGCCTGCCATCGCGGCGTGCTCCATCGGCGGCGCCTGCAGCGCGCGGCTGACCAGGGGCGCAAGCACCATCAGCAGCGTCGCCAGGACGGCGAACTGGAGCAGAAGGCGCTGCGGGCGGGACAGGCGGGTCACCCCGCTAGTGTAGATGCGGGTCCAGGGTTGCTCGTGCGACGAACGGTCGCAGGAGAGGGTTTATCGGCAGGGCTTGCAGCCCTGCACCCGCTGAATCAACGTCAACGTCAACGTCAAAAGCGGGCAATCCGTGGGATGGCGGGGTGGGTTCGGTTGCGGGAGACGCCGTAAACCCGTCCCTGGGGGCTTGGCCGCGGCATCCATGCCGCGGACACTCCCGCAACCGGACCCACCCCGCCTTCGACAGATTTCTGCGATCTGTCGTAGATCCACGCTATGCGTGGATGAATCTCCATCGGAATCGAATATTTCGAATTGGAATCGAAAAGCATCCACGCATGGCGTGGATCTACCGTGTCGACCAAGGTCGACACCTACCAACAGCCCTCGGAATCTGTCAGAGGTGGGGCGGTGTGGGCAGGCAGGACCGTTGGCGCCATGGATGGCGCCATCGAGCCCCCAAGGATGGGTTTACGGCGTGTCCTGCCTGCCCACACCGCCCCGCCATCCCACGGATAGCGAGCTTTTGACGTTGACGTTGCTGTTGCTCCGGTTTGCAGCAGGTGCAGGGCTGCAAGCCCTGCTCGACCCACCTCACACCGTGATGGTCTGGGTCAGTGACTCCCACGTCGGTGGCACCGGCCACGCCGCCGCCTGGTTGCCATCCAGCACCCTGCGCAGGTCGCGCGGATCAATCTGCGGTGCCAGCACATGCACCAGCTCCAGCGCGTAATCACGCAGCACGCGGTCACGCGGCAGCACCGCCCAGGCAATGCACTCGGTGATCGGCTCAGGCGCCGGCCACGAGCGCAGGTCTTCATCGTTGGAACTGACCGCCATCTCGGCCAGCAGGCCTACGCCCAGACCCGTACGCACGTAGGTCTTGATCAGGTCCGCATCGAGCGCGGTCAGTGCCAGGTCGGGCACCAGCCCATTGGCGGCGAAGGCGCGTTGCAGCGACGAGTTCGGACGGGTCGAGGATTCGTAGCTGATCAATGGCTGGCGTGCCAGCGCGGCCAGGTCCGGGGCGCGGCCGGCGCGGTCCAGCGGGTGGCCCTTCGGCACCACCACCAGACGCCGCCAGCGGAACAGCGGCACCGCGATGCCATCGGTGGGCTCACCGCCGGCGGTACTGATGATCGCGATATCGGCATCGCCCTGGTTCAGGCGGTCCAGCGCGTCGGCTTCGCCGGCTTGCTGCAGGTGCACGCTGACCTGCGGGTAGGCCTGCTTGATCGCTGCCACCGCCGGCGGCAGCACGAAGCGCGCCTGGGTGTGGGTGGTGGTCAGGATCAGCTGGCCTTGGCTCTCGCGGCGCTGGTTGGCCGCGTAGGTGCGGATGTTGTTGGCCTCGGCCAGCACCGCGCGGGCGCGGGCGATCACTTCGGTGCCGGCCGGAGTGACCGACTCCAGGCTGCGGCCCTTGCGCACGAACAACAGGAAGCCGAGCTCGTCTTCCAGCTGCTTGAGCTGCTTGGACAGGCCAGGCTGGGTGGCATGCACGCGCGAGGCGGCGAGCGTGATGTTCAGCTCGGCGTCGGCGATGGCAACCAGGTAGCGCAGCTGGGTCAGCGTCATGGGAGGCAGGCGGCGTGGGGCGGAAGTCCACTCTAGGGTCATTTGCCGTCACCAGCTTATAACCAAAGGTTGTTTAAGAAAGGTATCTGGTCATTTCCGGGCGTCATATGCCGGCGCTACGGTCAGCCGGCAGCCGCTGGCCTGAACAGCCAGCCCTCCCCCCTTCGCCCGCCGAAGCCCGGCGCGGCCCCGTTTCCGGAGCGCTTCCATGGCCCTGTACGACTCCATCCTCGATACCGTCGGCAACACCCCCATCGTCAGGCTGCAGCGCCTGGCGCCCCTGCAGGTCAGCGTCTACGCCAAGGTCGAGTCGTTCAACCCGGGCGGCTCGGTGAAGGACCGCCTGGCGCTGGCGATCATCCTCGACGCCGAAGCGCGTGGCGTGCTCAAGCCGGGCGACACCATCGTCGAAGCCACGTCAGGCAACACCGGCGTGGCACTGGCGATGGTCGCCGCCGCGCGCGGCTACAAGTTCGTGGCGACCATGGTCGAAACCTTCTCGGTGGAGCGCCGCAAGCTGATGCGCGCCTATGGCGCCAAGGTGATCCTGACCCCGGCCGCCGAACGTGGCAGCGGCATGGTGCGCAAGGCCGCTGAATTGGCCGAACAGCACGGTTGGTTCCTGGCCAGCCAGTTCGCCAATCCGGCCAACCCGGCGTACCACCGCAACACCACCGCCGCCGAGATCCTGCGCGACTTCGCCGGCAAGCGGCTGGACTACTTCGTCAGCGGCTGGGGCACCGGCGGCACGCTCACCGGTGTTGGCGAAGTGCTGAAGGTCGCGCGCCCGCAGACCCGCATCATCGCCACCGAACCGGCCGGTGCCGCACTGCTGAAGGGCGATGACTGGAAGCCGCACAAGATCCAGGGCTGGACCCCGGACTTCGTGCCGGATGTGCTCAACCGCGCTGTGGTGGATGAACTGGTGACGGTGGACGATGACCGCGCCATCGCCACCGCACGCCGACTGGCTGCAGAAGAAGGCATCTTCGTCGGCATCTCCGCCGGCGCTACCGTGGCCAGCGCGCTGGACGTGGCGGCCCGTGCTGAACCGGGCTCGGTGATCCTGGCGATGCTGCCGGACACCGGTGAACGCTATTTCTCCACGCCGCTGTTCGCCGATGTGAATGAGGGTTCCGACGACGACTGGCTGGCCGGCCTGCCGTAATTCAAGGGCCGGATCCTTTTTCCGTCGGCAAAAGGCCCTGCCCCGCTTCTGCTTCAGCCTGCGTGAAGGCGTCGCCCGCCATCGTGCGTGAAGGCCGTCGGATCGCAGCGCGTGAGACGGTCATGACGCAGTATCGATGCCCTGTCTCCTACCGTGGGAACAGCCGGCGCAGATGCTGCGCGGAACACCTCACAGGCAGGAGACGGACGCATGAAGATCGAGGTTTGGCAGGGCGACATCACGACCCTGGCGGTGGATGCGATCGTCAACGCGGCCAATGAAACGCTGCTCGGTGGCGGCGGTGTCGACGGTGCGATCCATCGTGCTGCGGGCCCTGCGCTGCTGGCCGAGTGCGAGCAACTGCCGGAGCTGCGCCCGGGCGTGCGTTGCCCGACCGGCGAAGTGCGCGCCACCGATGCCCACGCGCTGCCGGCGCGGCATGTGCTGCACACGGTCGGCCCGGTCTGGCATGACGGCCAGCGCGACGAACCGGCATTGCTGGCCAACTGCTACTGGAAATCGCTGCAGCTGGCCGAGTCGCTGGGCGTGCAGTCGATCGCGTTCCCGGCCATCAGCTGTGGCGTATACGGCTATCCGTTGTACCAGGCCGCGCAGATCGCGGTGACCGAAACGCTGGCATGGCAGCGCAGCCATGCACAGCCGATGCGCATCGTGCTGGTGGCGTTCAACACTGCCACGGCGAAGGCCTACCAGCAGGCGTTGAGCGCCGCCGGGCAAAGTACGGACAACGAACCGCGCGGGTCGGTGCTGCCGCCTCTGGGCGATTCGGGCTTCGCCGCTGCGCACTGAACCGCAGCGCTGCAGGTAGAGGAAAAGGCCGGGCATTGCCCGGCCTTTTCCGTTGCATCGTTGTCGTCATCCACGCGCGGCGTGGATCACGCTCAACGGCTGGCGGCTTCCACCGCAGCAGCGGCGTCATCGGCCACAGCAGCGGCAGCCTCGGCCGCAGCACGCGCGGCCGAGGCGGCAGTACCGTCGGCACTGGCTCCATCCACCTGCACGCGCACTTCCACCATGCCCGCACCATTGTTCAGGCTGGACACGTCCACGGTGTAGTGACCGGCCGGCAGGGTCTCTTCCAGGCGCGAATTGGTACCGCTGCCACCGTCATCGTCGGTCAGCTCGACGTCGCCGCCGACCACGCGAAGCACGGTATCGATCTGGCTGGAAACCGCATCCAGGCGCACGTCGGCCGGGCGATCCAGGGTCAGCAGGAAGCGGCGGCGGCCGTCGTTGTCGAGCATCGTGTACACGCTGCCCGACTTCGGCAGCGCTGTGCCATCGCGTTCCACCAGATTGCCGGGCAGCTCGATGCGGTTGGCCGACAGGGTGAACATGCCGCTGACGCCGTCGCCCAGACCGCGTGCAGTCAGGGTGTACTTGCCCGGCTTCAGTGACAGGGTCAGGCGCGAGTTGGTGCTGTCGCCGCCATCATCGTTCTCGGCATCGACACCCTGGCCCGACAGCTTCAGCACCGGATCGAAGACATCCGAGACCAGGCGGATCTCGTACAGGCCCGCCTTCTCCACCTGCAGGGTGTAGTCCTGCGAGCTGCTGGCCAGCATGTCGACGATCTCGCCACTGCCCACCAGCGGCTTGCCGTCATACGGCTTCAGCTTCTCGGCGCGCAGGCGGTAGGGACCGAAATCGCTGGGACCGTTGGCGTTGACCGCCACCTGGTAGGTGCCGCCGCCGTTGGCGCGGAAGGCCAGCGAGACGTCGCCTTCGCGCTCGTAACCGGTATTGCTGGTGGACACCAGGCTGCCGTTGTTGAACACCGCGATCGAACCGGTGAGGGCGCCGGTGAGCTTCAGGCCGACCAGGTCCTTGTCTTCCAGCTTGATCTGGTACAGCTGGTGATGGCTGCCGTCGTTGTAGTTGATGCCGCTGCGCGAGGTGATCTCGCCGGACACCGGCTTGTCGAAATCGAGCGACGCGGCCTTGCCTGCGTCACCACCGCCGCCGAGACGGTTGCAACCGCCGGCGACCAGGACCGTGGCGACGGCCAGTGTGATTGCTGCCAAACGCATGTTGTTTCTCCTTGGCCTTCCATGTGGTTCCCACGCACCGGCCGGGCGCGTGGGGGCGGAAACGATACCCGCAAAAGCAAACGCCGGCGTGATGCCGGCGTTGCCTTGTTCATCCAGCGATGGGACGGATCAACCGTTCCACTTGCCCAGCGCGGCCAGGCCGTTGTCCTTGGCGCGCTCGTACACGGTCTTCTGGGCAGCAGCGTAGTTGCCCTTCATGTCCTTGGCCCACAGCTTCAGCGCGGCCTGCTGCATGGCGCGGCCGTAGGAGAAGCTCAGCGGCCACGGCAGGTTGCCCAGCTGGTTCATCGCGTTCAGGTGCTCGGTGGACTGCTCGTCGCTCTGGCCACCGGACAGGAACACCACGCCCGGCAGGATCGCCGGCACAGTGCTCTTCAGGCACATCACGGTCGACTCGGCCACTTCCTCGACGTCGGCCTGCTCATCGCAGCCCTTGCCGGAGATGACCATCGAGGCCTTCAGGATGGTGCCCTCCAGTAGCACGTTCTGCTGGTACAGGGCGTCGAACAGCGAACGCAGGGTGGCTTCGGTGACTTCGTAGCAGGTCTCGATGTCGTGGTCGCCGTCCATGATCACTTCCGGCTCGACCATCGGCACCAGGCCACATTCCTGGCACAGGGCGGCATAGCGGGCCAGCGCGTGGGCGTTGGACTCGATGCAGGTGCCCGACGGAATGCTCTCGCCGATGTTGATCACCGCACGCCACTTGGCAAAGCGCGCACCCAGCTTGTAGTACTCCTGCAGGCGCTCGCGCAGGCCGTCCAGGCCTTCGGTCACCAGCTCGCCCGGGCAGCCGGCCAGCGGGTGCGCACCCTTGTCCACCTTGATGCCCGGAATCATGCCGTGGTCGGCCATGTACTTGGCGAACGGCACGCCGTCCTTGGTCGACTGACGGATGGTTTCGTCAAACAGGATGGCGCCGGAAATGTGCTCGTTGAGCTTCGGCGTGGTCAGCAGCAGTTCGCGGTAGGCACGACGGTTCTCCTCGGTGTTCTCGATACCGACGCCAGCGAAACGCTTGGCGATGGTAGCGGTGGATTCGTCGATCGCGATGATGCCCTTGCCCGGGGCAACCATGGCCTGGGCGGTTTCAGCCAGCTGTTCGATGCTCATGTACTTCCTGTGGCGGGTGCGGGAAAAACGTAAGTATAGCCCCGCCGCCCGTTGCGCCGACGTGCAGGCCAGTCTGGAAACGATTCCAATGTCCGCACCGGACAGGCGATGTCCTGTTGCGCCGGGTCAGAGCCCCTTTGCGGATCTGACCCTGGGCCGGATCCGCACAGCGGCTCCGACCCGGGGCCGACGGGGTTTACAGATCGCCCAGGCCGCTGGCGCGGCCGTCTTCACCCACTTCCAGCAGGCGCAGGGTGTTGGTCGCGCCCAGGGTTTCCATGTGCTCACCGCTGGTGAACACGACGCGGTCACCGGCCTGCAGCAGTTCGGCTTCCACCAGCAGGCGGATGCTGCCGCGCGCGGCTTCGCGCGGGGTCAGGCCACGGCTGTCGAAGTTGATCGGGAACACGTCGCGCATCAGGGCCATCTGGCGGCGTGCGCCGTCGTGGCGGGTGACTGCGAACACCGGCGCCTTGGCGCGGAAGCGCGACAGGTAGCGGGCGGTGCCACCGGATTCGGTCATCGCCACGATCGCACGCACGCCCACGTGCTGCGACAGGAACATGGTGGCCATGGCAATCGCCTGGTCGGCACGTTCCAGATTACGCGGCGAGGCGTTGAAGTCGGTCTCGGTCTGGAACTGGCGCTCGGCACCCAGGCAGATACGCGCCATCGCTTCCACCGCCTTGACCGGGTACGCACCGGCAGCGGTTTCGGCCGACAGCATCACCGCGTCGGTGCCGTCGATGACCGAGTTGGCCACGTCCAGCACTTCGGCGCGGGTCGGGATCGGGCTTTCGACCATCGACTGCAGCATCTGCGTGGCCGTGATCACCACCTTGTTCTGTGCGAGCGAGGCCTTGATGATCTTCTTCTGCAGGCCGGGCAGTTCGGCGTCGCCGATTTCCACGCCGAGGTCGCCACGGGCCACCATCACCACGTCGCTGGCCTCGACGATCTCTTCCAGGTTCTCGATCGCTTCGGTGCGCTCGATCTTCGACACCAGCGCAGCATCGCAGCCATGCGAGCGGGCGATGTCACGCGCGTCGTTCATGTCTTGCGCGTTGCGGCAGAACGACACGGCGATGAAGTCGACACCGATCTTGGCGACGATGCCGATCAGCTCCTTGTCGCGCTCGGTCAGTGCGCCCAGCGAGAGGCCACCGCCCTGCTTGTTCAGGCCCTTGCGATCAGACAGCGCGCCGTCATTGAGCACGGTGTTGATGATGCGCTCGCCCTGCACCTCGACCACCTGCAGCTGCATCAGGCCATCATCGAGCAGCAGGACATCGCCCGGGCCGACGTCCTGCGGCAGGCCGAGGTAGCTGACGCCCACCTGGGTCGCATCGCCGGGGCCGGCATTGGCGCTGGCGATCAGGTCGAAGCGGTCACCCGCCTTGAGCTGCACCTTGCCTTCGGCGAAGCGTTCGATGCGGATCTTCGGGCCCGGCAGGTCAGCCAGGATGCCCACTTCCACGCCCACGCGGGCCGCAGCAGCACGCACTTCGGCGGCACGCTTGGCCTGGCCGGAGGGATCGCCGTGGCTGAAGTTGAGGCGCACCACGTTGACGCCGGCGCGGAACAGATCCTCCAGCACGCCCGGCGGATCAGTGGCCGGACCGAGGGTGGCAAGGATCTTGGTGCGACGCTGACGCTCGAACATGGTGAATGGGCCTCTCCCGATAAAGAACGGAAATTAGCACATCCTTCACGCCGCATGTATACGGTTACAGCCTTGTGCTGCCTGACTTCGCGGGTCATGGAACGGACATCGGCCGGACATACGCTGGCGCAGGGCGTGCTGTAGCCGAGCCCATGCTCGGCTGGGCACACGCCGAAGCAGCCGAGCATGGGCTCGGCTCTACAGGAGCCTAGGCCAACAGCGTCGTCAGCTGTGCTGGCTCACGGGCCAGCTGGCCGGCACCGGCTTCGGTGAGTTCGGCCTCACCGCCGAAACCCCACAGCGCGCCGACACTGCGCAGGCCGTGGTGGTGTGCGCCTTCGATGTCCATGCGGCGGTCGCCGATCATCCAGCACTGCGCGGGCTGCACCTGCAGGCGGCGCAATGCCTCACCCACCAGTTCCGGCTTGTGGCTGCGCGAACCGTCCAGGGTCGAACCGACGATCTCCTCGAACAGCCCGCCGAACGGCAGGTGGGCGAGGATGCGGCGCGCATGCGGCTCGTTCTTGGCCGTGACCACCGCCAGGCGGTGGCCACGACCGTGCAGCGTGCGCAGGGTGTCTTCCACCTGCGGGTACACCGTATGCTCGCGCCAGCCCTCGGCATCGAAGCGCTCACGGTAGTAGCCCACCGCCTGTTCCACCCGCGCCGGTTCAACGAACAGCGGCGCGAAGGTGGTCCGCAGCGACGGACCGATCCAACCCAGCAGCGTCTCCTGCGGCGGCACCGGATGGTCCATCTTCTGCAGCGCGTAAGCGATGCAGGTGGTGATGCCCACCTGCGAATCGATCAGCGTGCCATCAAGGTCGAAGAACAGCACATCCTTGCTGCGCTCGGCACTCATGCGCCGCGCGCGTCCAGTGCGGCCACCGCCGGCAGGGTCTTGCCTTCCAGGAACTCCAGGAACGCACCGCCACCGGTGGAGATGTAGCTGACCTGCTGGGCGATATCGAACTTGTCGACCGCGGCCAGGGTGTCGCCGCCACCGGCGATGGAGAATGCCGGCGAGCTGGCGATGGCGCGGGCCAGCGCTTCGGTGCCCTTGCTGAAGGCTTCGAACTCGAACACGCCGACCGGGCCGTTCCAGACCACGGTGCCGGCCTTGTCGATCAGCTGCGCGTACTGCGCAGCGGTCTGCGGGCCGATGTCCAGGATCAGATCGTCTTCGGCAACCGCGTCGACCGCCTTCACTTCAGCAACCGCGTCCGGCATGAACTGCTTGGCGGTGACCACGTCCACCGGCAGCGGAATGTCGGCGCCACGCGCCTTGGCATCGGCCACGATTTTCTTGGCGGTATCCAGCAGGTCCGGCTCGTACAGCGACTTGCCGACGTTGTAGCCGGCGGCAGCAATGAAGGTATTGGCGATGCCACCACCGACGATCAGCTGATCGACCTTGCCGACCAGGTTGGCCAGCAGTTCCAGCTTGGTGCTGACCTTGCTGCCGGCGACGATGGCCAGCAGCGGCTTGGCCGGTGCATCCAGCGCCTGTGCCAGCGCGTCCAGTTCGGCCATCAGCAGCGGGCCACCGGCCGCCACCGGGGCGAAGCGGATGACACCGTGGGTGGAGGCCTGCGCGCGGTGCGCGGTGCCGAAGGCATCCATCACGAACACATCGCACAGCGCCGCGTACTTCTTCGACAGGGCTTCATCGTCCTTGCCCTCGCCGACGTTCATGCGGCAGTTTTCCAGCAGCACCAGCTGGCCCGGCTGCACGTCGACGCCGTCGACCCAGTCACGCACCAGCGGAACCTCGCGGCCGAGCAGCTCGGACAGGCGCTGGGCAACCGGCGCCAGCGACTCGGCTTCGCTCCACACGCCTTCCTTCGGGCGCCCCAGGTGCGAGGTGACCATCACCGCCGCGCCCTGCTCCAGCGCGCGCTTGAGCGTCGGCAGCGAAGCGGTGATGCGCTGTTCGGAAGTGATGCGGCCATTCTCGATCGGCACGTTCAGATCCTGGCGGATCAGCACGCGCTTGCCGGAGAGGTCGAGGTCGGTCATGCGGACGATGGACATGGGCAACTCTTTGGCTCAGGGACGGGATGCCGGGGTACGGCAGACGGCCATTGTATCGGGTGCGGGTGGTGGGAGGGTCGATGCCTGCGGCAGGCAGAGGCGTACGGCAACGGCAACGGCAACGGCAACAGCAACTGCCAAAGCGCTGGCGCTTCGTGGTGCTGTGAGTGGGCCGGGGTGGTGTGGGCTGGCAGGGGGCGCCGTGAATCCGTCCATGGAGGCTTGGCAGCCGCATCCATGCGGCTGACACCCCTGCCAGCCCACACCGCCCCGGCCTCGACAGGTTCACGAGGTGGAGCGGATGGCAAAAGGCAAGAGCGGTTTCTGATGTCGGACGGAGAAGGAACGTAGAGCCGAGCCCATGCTCGGCTGGAGATTTCGCGGAGAGCAGCCGAGCGTGGGCTCGGCTCTACAAGAAGCGCCCAGCGAAGCTGCTTTGCTCTTGCTCTTCTTCTTTCTCTTCCGTGGGTGGAAGCAACCGGAAACTGTCAGAGGCCGGGCGGGGTGGGTTCGCGGGGGTGTCAGCCGCATGGATGCGGCTGCCAAGCCTACAAGGACGTACTTGCGGCGTCCGCCGCGAACCCACCCCGCCCGGCCAAGCGCGGCTTTTGCTTTTGCTTTGCACGACCACCCCCACCCACGAGGGGCTGCGCCGTTCGCCGGAACCTACGCCGAAGGCGCCGGCTTCTGCCGAAGCAGGCTGACCGCCAGGCCGCCCACTACCAGCACACCCAGACCCAGCAACGCCCACAGCAACCACGACTTCCAATCATGCTGCGGCTTCAGCGCCGCCTCGCCGGCCAGCGGCTCCGGGCTGCCTTCCAGGCGTGCCAGCGTCGGCTGCCACGACGGGTCGTTGCGCAAGCGCAGTTCCTCGATCAGCACGCCAATCGGCGCCTCCGTGCGGCGCGCGGTCGAGCTGCCCACCGCCAATGCGTAGGGCGCCGCGCCCTGGCTCAGGAATACCAGTACTTCGGGCTGGTAACCCAGGCGCAGAGTCGGTGCGGTGGCCGTTTCGGCGGGGTTCGCCACCAGCTTCCAATAACGATCCCGATGCACGCCGCCCAGCGGCTGCGCGGCCGATTGCTGCCGTTGGCCCTGCGCACCCTGCTGCAGCTGATAGGCAATCCACGGCGCACTGCGGCGCTGCCATTCCGCGCTCTGGTCATCGCGGCTGAACAATGTCCACTGCACCAGGCTGTTGTCGGTGCTGGCCACGTCGGCACGTGCCGCCGGGAAGCGGCCATCCATCTCGAAGGTGTATTCGCCCTTGCCCTTCGAGGTCGGTTCCAGCGACAACCATTCCCACGGCAGTGTGGCCGGTGCCGGCGGCAGCTCGGCCAGTACGCTGCGCAGCGTCGGCAGACGCGCATCGCCTTGCGCCAGCACCCGCAGATAGCGCGCTTCACCATCCACCTCCAGGCGGCGCTGCAGCAGGCGCTTGCCGGCGCGCTGCAGATCCACCAGCGGAATGTCGCGGCCAATCGCACGCCAGTGCTGCAGGTCGTCGCTGACGTCCAGCTGCACCTGAGCCTGCAACGGCTGGCCACTGTCGGCCCAATCCAGTACCAGGGCCGCCAGCGGCTGCTGGCCCAGCACACTGGCGTCGATCAGCCAGCCACCCTGCCCGCTCGCCGCCGCACCACCACTCACGCGGGCTTCCACGCGACGCACACGGCCATCGGTATCGCGCTCGGTCAGCAACTGCAGGTCGTTGCGCTGTGCTTCGGCCAGTGGCGGCAACGCGAACCACGGCAGCTCACGCTGCACCGGCGGCTGTGCCAGCGGCTGATCCGGCGCCAGCAATGCCGACGGCAGCGATTGGCCGGCGGCATTGAACACCTGCACATCGCCCAGGTCCGCACTGCCGGCGCGACGGTAGATCGCCGGTTCCAGCACAACACGGTAGGCACCCGATTGTGCGCTGGACAACGTCAGCGGCCACTGTTCGGCGTACTGGGTACGGTAATCGGCGGCCTGTGCGGTGACGGCGGCCAGCATGCCGAACATCGCCGGCAGCAGCGCCCTGCTCCACGTCTTCATTGTTTTTCCTCCACGGTCGGCGCCGCGCTCGGCGGTGCCGGTGCCAGATAACCCACGACCGTGCACAGCAGGCCGTAGGCGATGAACGATGCGATACCCAGCAGGTTGCCCAGGTGCTGGCGATCGATGAGTACCAGCTTGGCCAGCACCACGCCCATCAGCACCGCACCCACCATCCACAGCACGCGCTGGCCGCGGCGCGAACCCCAGACCCAGGCGATCACGCCGAGCACGCTCCACAGCACGGTCAGGCTGGTCTGCGCCAGGCTGGAACGCATCATCGACGAACTCCACGGCAGGCCGCCCCACTGATGCACGCCGTGCAGCACCAGGCTGGTCAGCGCGACGAAGGTGGCCAATGCCAACAGCGGCAGCCGGATCTTCACCAGTGCCTGCGGCGCCTGCCCGCTGTACAGCCAGCGCGCCAGCAGCGCCAGGCTCAACCACTGCCCCAGCTCGGCCGGGTTCAACACCGGCAGCCACAGCAGCGGCGCTGCGTCACCCGGCAGCAACTGGCCGAACAGCCAGCCTGCGGACAGCAGGCCGAACAGCACGCACTGCAACGGCAGGCGCACGCTGTCGAAGGCAGCCCCCAACGGCCAGCGCAGTGCATCCCAGCGCCACAACGACAGCGCCGCCATCAGCAGCCACGGCAGCGTGAACAACAGCAGCGTCCAGCCCTGTGCCAGCCCGGCCTCGCCGCCGCCCCACAGGGCCAGCAACGAAAGCAGCGACGGCCACAGCAGCCACCACAGGAACTGCGCGATGCGTGCCACGGTGTTGCCGCCCTGGCGCAGGCACAGCAACGTACGTACGCCCAGCGCCGCAAACACCGCCCAGGCCAGTGCGCCATAGCCGGCGAACGGCTGCTGGTGCGCATCGCTCTGCATCAGCGCCAGCGGGAAGCCCAGGGCCAGCATCGCCAGGGCGGTTACGCCCAGCGCGCGTGCCGGCTGGCGGCGCTGCATTTCAGCCGCCAGCCAGGCCGTGGCCGCGACCAGCACCAGCAACGCATCGGCCTGCGTGCGGTGCGGGAAGAAGCGGAAGATCTCGTGCACCAGGCCGCCCAGCCACCACAGCAGGCCCCACAGGTAGTAGACCAGTGCGATCTCATGGCGCTCCCTGCGCTGGTAACTCCATGCCGAAGCGAAACCGGCAATGGCCAGCAGCAGTGCACCGATGGCGGTCGGGTTGAGCAGGAAGCGTGCGTCTTCGAGCCAGTGGTCGGCGCCGGCCACAAAGGCGAACGCAGCACCGATCTGCAGCAACGCGCCGGACACCTGCGGCAGCCAGCGTTTCTGGCGCAGGCCCAGCCAGGCCAGGCCCGCACCTTCCAGCGCGAACACCGCGCCGGTGGCACGCGCAGACAATGCCAGCGGCACCGCCAGCGTGGCGAAGCCCACCGCCAGCACCGCATGCGACTGCGCCAGCACGGTGTAAGACGCGCGCGCGATCAGTGCCCGCGCCAGCACGGCGTAGATCGCCGCCAGGCCCAGTGCGCACAGCGCCAGCGTCATCGGCTGCTCGTGCAGCATGCCCGCCTGCATCGAGAAGGCGACCAAGGGCGTGCCGAACACCAGGCTGCCGTCGACCAGGTCACGTCGCCCGGCGGGCTGCCGGCGCGCGTACAGCAGCGGGATCAACAGGTAGAAGGCGAAGAACAGCAGCAGGAACGGCTCGGTGCTGCTGAACTTGTCCGGCGCGTACTGCAACACGCCCCAGAACGTGCCGATGCCGAAGGTAAAAGCGAAGCCAAGCAGGTTCAGCGCACGCCACGGACGGAACCAGGCGATGGCGAAGATGCCAGCGTTGAGCACCGCGTAGTAGCTGAACAGACCCACGTGGTTGCCACTGCCGGTGGACAGCCACAGCGGTGCCATGAAGCCGGCGAGGATGCCCAGCACCGCCAACGTGCGCGAGTTCTGCACCACCGCCAGCACGCACAGGCCAGCCACCAGCGCGATCGAACTGGCGAAGGCAAACCCGGGGTTGAGCAGCTCGAACCGTTTGAAGGCGGCGAAGATGGTCAGCAGCAACACGCCAATGGCACCGCCCTGCAGCGCCAGTGCGAACAGGCGCCGGCGCTCACGCTGGTGCCAGCCGAACGCCAGCAGGCCCAGCGCACCCACGGTGACACCGGCCAGGCGCAGCTCGATCGGCAGCACCAGCCAGCCCTGGTCGCTGACGTACTTCAACAGCGCGGCAACACCGGCCAGCAGCACCAGCATGCCGATCTTGACCGGCACGTTGCCCTCGGTGAACCAGCGCTTGACCGCTCCGATGCCGCGCTCGATGAAGTTGGGCAGCGCCGGTTCGGAAGGCAACGGCGGCTGCACCGGCGCGTGTGGCACCGGCGGTGGTGCGACCGGGCGCAGCGCCTCCGTTGCCGCAGGCACCACTTCGCGCACCGGCGGCGGCGTTGGCTGGGGCGGAGGCGGTGCGGCAGCCGCCACCGGCCGCAGGAACGGCGGATCGGCGCCGGCCGCAGGCATGGGCGCAGCCCGTTCTGGCGCAGGCTCGGCTGCAACCGGCCGGGCGGCCGGCGCGGCGGCCAGGGCACCTTCCAGCGCGGCCACACGGCGGCGCAGGCCGGCAATCATCACCAGCGCCACCACCAGCAGCAGCGGGATGGCCAGCAGGACCAGTACCACCAGGGCGATCAATGCTTCCATTGCATGCTTCCATTGCAATCCCGCGCCCCAGCGGCAGCGGTCGACCGGCCCATGCTACGACAGGGCTGGCCCCATAAACGACGAACCCCGGCCAGGCCGGGGTCCGCGTGCGATCTTGGCCGGCCTTACTTGGCGGCGACGACCTTGGCCATTTCCAGGCACTTGTTCGAGTAGCCCCACTCGTTGTCGTACCAGGTGACCAGCTTGACGAAGGTGCCGTCCAGGGCGATGCCGGCCTCGGCGTCGAACACCGAGGTGCAGGTCTCGCCGCGGAAATCGGTGGCCACGACCTTGTCTTCGGTGTAGCCGAGGATGCCCTTCAGCGGGCCTTCGCTCTGTGCCTTCACTTCAGCGCAGATCTCGGCGTAGGTGGCTTCCTTTTCCAGCTCGACGGTCAGGTCGACCACCGACACGTCCGAGGTCGGGACGCGGAAGCTCATGCCGGTCAGCTTCTTGTTCAGTTCCGGAATGACCACGCCGACGGCCTTGGCCGCACCGGTGGACGACGGAATGATGTTTTCCAGGATGCCACGGCCACCGCGCCAGTCCTTGTTGGACGGGCCATCGACGGTCTTCTGGGTGGCAGTAGCCGCATGCACGGTGGTCATCAGACCACGCTTGATGCCCCACTTGTCATTGATGACCTTGGCCAGCGGGGCCAGGCAGTTGGTGGTGCACGAAGCATTGGAGACGATCGCCTGGCCGGCGTAGGTCTTGTCGTTCACGCCGTAGACGAACATCGGCGTATCGTCCTTCGACGGGGCCGACATGATGACCTTCCTGGCGCCGGCATCGATGTGCTTCTGCGCGGTTTCCTTGGTCAGGAACAGGCCGGTGGACTCGATCACCACGTCCACGTCCACTTCGTTCCACTTCAGGTTGGCCGGGTCGCGTTCCTGGGTCAGGCGGATCTTCTTGCCGTTGACCAGCAGGTCGTTGCCCTGCACCGCCACGTCGGCCTTGAAACGACCGTGCACGGAGTCGTACTTGAGCATGTACGCCAGATAGTCCGGCTCCAGCAGATCGTTGATGGCCACGATTTCGATGTCGTCGCCGAAGTTCAGCACCGCCGAGCGCAGGACGTTACGCCCGATGCGACCGAAACCGTTGATACCAACCTTGATTGCCATGTTCTCAAGCTCCTGCGGCCGCGACGGGTGCGGCGGGATGGATAGGGCCCACAAGTCTAGCAAACCGGGGCTGGCCACCGCGGGCCAGCCCCCGCGGGCAGCGGGCCGGCAGACAGGATTTGATCCGGATCAAAGCGTTAGCGCGATGTGAGGCCGAGACTGGCCACATCCACCCAGCAACGAGATCACCCCCATGCGCAAGACCTCCCCCCTGATCGTGGCCAGCCTGGCCGCCGCCCTGTCGCTCGCCGCCGCCCCGGCCATGGCCCAGTCCAAGGGCGACTGGACCATTTCCGCCGGCGTGCACCAGGTGGCCCCGAAGTCGAACAATGGCTGGCTGGCCAACCACACCCTGAAGGTCGACGTCGACAACGACGTCAAGCCGACCATCACCGGTGAGTACTTCATCGCCGACAACCTGGGCATCGAAGTACTGGCCGCGCTGCCGTTCAAGCACGACATCAACATCAATGGCCTGGGCCGCGTGGGCAGCACCAAGCAGCTGCCGCCGGTGGTGACCGTGCAGTACCACTTCAACAGCAAGGGCAAGGTGTCGCCGTTCATCGGTGCGGGCGTGAACTACACCACCTTCTTCAGCGAAGACACCACCGGTGCGCTGAAGGACAGCCGCCTGAAGCTGCAGGATTCGTGGGGCCTGGCCGCGCATGCGGGCGTGGACTTCGCGATCGGCGAGAAGGGCGCGCTGCGCGTGGACATGCGCTGGATCGACATCGACAGCAAGGTGAAGTTGAACGGCGAGAAGATCGGCACGGTCAACATCGATCCGCTGGTCTATGGCGCTTCGTACGTCTTCAAGTTCTAAAGCGGTGTGTTGAGCGCGGGGGCTTCGCCCCCGCTCCCCCGCCGCACGCAAAACCCTCGCAGCATGTTGCCCCGGTGATTGCCGGGGCTTTTTTGTGCCTGGGACTGAAGCGGTTCCGGAGCTGGGGCAAGGCGGGGAGCGGAGCTGGGACACGCCGTAAACCCATCCCTCTGCGCTCCCACTTCGGAACAGGAACGCGCCGCTCTTCAATCCACCTACCCCGCTAGAATGTGCGCATGAAAGCCCTGCACTCCCTGTTCCTCGCCGCCGCCCTGGCGCCGGCCCTGCTGTCCGTCTCCGCCCCCGCACATGCCTGGGGCGCGCAAGGCCACCGCCTGGTTGCCGAAGTCGCCGACGCCCGCCTCAACCCCGCCGCCCGCGCCGAAGTGGACCGCCTGCTGGCCACCGAACCGGACGCCACGCTGGCCAGCATCGCGCCGTGGGCCGACCAGCTGCGCGCCAAGGACCCGGGCCTGGGCCGCCGCTCGGCCGGCTGGCACTACGTCAACATTGCCGAAGACAACTGCCATTACGAAGCACCGAAACACTGCAAAAACGGCAACTGCATCGTCGAGGCCCTGAAGGCACAGAGCGCCATCCTCGGCGATCGCAGCCTGACCGACGGCGAGCGCCTGCAGGCGCTGAAGTTCGTGGTGCATCTGGTCGGCGACATTCACCAGCCGATGCACGCCGGTTACGCCCACGACAAGGGCGGCAACGATTTCCAGCTGCAGTTCGGCAACCGCGGTACCAACCTGCACTCGCTGTGGGACAGCGGCATGCTCAATACCCGCAAGCTGGACGATGCGGGCTATCTGCCGCTGCTGCAGAGCCAGCGCGCGCCGAAGCTGGCGCGCCAGTCCAACCCGCAGCGCGACCCGCAGACGTGGGCCGAGGCCAGCTGCCGCATCTCCATGCAAGCTGGCGTTTATCCGGCCACGCGTAAAATCGGTGACGAATACACCGAACGCTACCGGCCGCTGGCCGAAGCGCAGCTGCGACTGGCCGGTGAGAACCTGGCGCAGTTACTGAACCGCGTGCTCGGCACGCGCTGAGGAGAGTTCCGATGTCGGTCCAGGTGCAGTCGTTCTTCCACCGTGACAGCAACACCTTCAGCTACCTGGTCAGCGACCCGGCCAGCGGCGAGGCGGCGCTGATCGACCCGGTCCTGGACTACGACCCGGATACCGACGCCAGCAGTGAAGCGCCGTTGCATGCCGCGTTGCAGGCCATCGAACAACAGGGCCTGCAGCTGCGCTGGCTGCTGGAAACCCATGCCCACGCCGACCATGTGTCGGCCGGGCGCCGGCTCAAGCAACGCTTCCCGCAGGCCACGCTGGCCATCGGTGAAGGCATCCGCGCGGTGCAGGCCACGTTTGCACCGCGCTATGGCCTGCAGCTTCCCGCGGCCGATGAGATCTTCGACCACCTGTTCAGCGATGGCGAAACCTTCGCTTTGGGTGAACTGCGCTGCCAGGTGATCGCCGTGCCCGGCCACACCAGCGACAGCATCGCCTATCTGATCGACAATGCGCTGTTCACCGGCGACTCGCTGTTCATGCCCGACGGCGGCACTGCCCGCTGCGATTTCCCGGGCGGCGATGCCGCGCAGTTGTACCGCTCGATCCAGCGCCTGCTGGCCCTGCCCGATGCGACGCGCGTGTTTGTCTGCCACGACTACGGCCCGGGTGGCCGCGGGTTCGCCAACGAAACCACCATCGGCGAACAGCGCGCGCATAACATCCACGTGCACGACGGCGTGGCCGAGGCAGAGTTCGTCAGCGTGCGCCAGGCCCGCGATGCGACGCTGGAAGAACCAAAGCTGATGCAGCCCGCAGTGAAGGCCAACATCCAGGGCGGAGCCTGATCCACGCCGCAGCGCCCGCCGGGCATGGCCCGGCGCTCCCCTGGTCATCGCGAGCGATCATTTTCCCTGCGTGCGCACCACGTGCTGGCCCTTCACGATCTCGAAGGTAAAGGCATATTGCAGGGTGACGGCCACCGGTTCGAGACGCTCGGCGCCGCGGCAGTCACCGCGATCGGCAGGCACCTTGCCGGCCGCGAAGTGGCAGACCGCTGCGGACGAGTACTTCCACATCGCCACGGCTTCCTGCGCAGCCTGCAGCAGGGGCGCGTTCTCGCTTGCAGCCCCTGCCGCGCACTCCGGGCGATCGGTCAATGGCAGGCTGCGCTCGACGTCGCCGTTGGCATCAACCACCACCTGCAGGCAGATGGTGGTCGGCGCCAGTTCCGCGCGCGGGTCGCGATCACCGACCTCCGGGTCCGGTGCCGCGTACAGTTGCGGCATCCTGTAGCCCTCGGTCGCACCCAGCGAATACACCTGCAGCTGCCCACTGCCGCCGCCCGTCTGCGGCTGCAGGCGCTGGTGACCGACATTCTCGCTGCGGGTATCGACGGTGGTCAGGCGATCCTGGGTTGCACACCCCACCAGCAGCGCCGCCATCATCAACAGCGGCGCGGACTTCACTTCGCGTCCTCGGTGTCATCCATGGCGTAGGTGATCGGAATGCGTACGGCACCGGCCACCGGCTTGCCGTTCTTCACCGCGGGACGATAGGTCCAGCTGCGCGCGGCGGCGACGGAGACGGCGTCGAACACCCCCGGATTGGTCGCACTGAGTACCCGCACATCGGTCGGATGGCCCTGTGCATCCACTTCGATGCGCAGATTGACCACGCCTACCTGGCGTTGCTCGACGGCGGACTTCGGATAGGACGGCGGCGGCATCTTGTCCACCTGGATCGGCCGGTCCAACCCCGCCTTGGCCGCATCGTCCTGCGCATGTTCGAACGGCTCGACACCGATCCGGGTGCCACCGGCCGCACCGCCTTGGCTGGCCCATGCCACCGCCCCCATGCCCACACACAACCCGACCACCAGCACCTGCCCGGACACCCACGGCAATGCCTTCCGCTTGGACTGCTTCAACATGGCGATACGCTCCTTCAACACGGGTTGGCTGCGCCAATGGCAAACCGCGGGCGCAACCGGGTGGACCAGCTGCGCCTTCAGCAGCGTGCTGGCATAGAGGCCGCGCAGCGCAGGCTGCGGACCGATGGTGCGGGCATCGCAGGCCAATTCCTGATCGCGCAGGAAGCGGCGTGCCGCCCATGGCAGCAGCGGGTGGAACCAGAACACCGCGCGCGCCAGCAGCAGCGCGCCGTTGGCCCAGTGATCGCCATGGCGGCGATGGCTGCGCTCGTGCTGCAGGATCAGCCCCTGTTCCTGTGCGCTGAACTGCTGGTCGAATGCCGGACCGACCACGATGCGCGGCCGCCACAGGCCAACCAGCGCCGGCAGGCCGGGGTCGCCGCTGGCCTGCCAGCTGCCATCGGCGCGCGGCTTCAGTGGGCCCATCCGCCGTTCGAAACGACGCTGTGCGCGCAGGTCGCGCAGCAGGCACAGGCCCGTGCCCAGTGCCCACAGCACCAGCAACAGCCCGGCCCATGGCAACGACGGCCCGTTAAGGGCATCGATGGCACCGGGCATCACTTTCAGCGGCAGCGTGGGCACCTGCTGCAACAACGCAACCTGCGGCAACGGCAGCATCAGTGCCACCAGCAGCATCGGCAGCAGCCACCAGCTGCGGTAGGCCAGCCCCGCGCCGCCCATCCGCACCAGCAGCGGTCGCATTACCGCCAGCAGGACCGCGCCCACCGCCAGCCACAGGCTGGCCTGCCACAATCCGTCGAGCAGCTCAGTCATGGTCCAGCTCCCGGATCAGCTTCTTCAGTTCGGCGATGTCCTGCGCGCTCAACTGGCCGCGCTCGCTGAAGTGCGCGACCAGCGGCGCCACGCGCCCCTCGAAAACACGCCCGATGAAGTCCTGGCTCTGCGCCTCCACCCATGCCTGGCGCTGCAGCAGCGGCCGGTACAGGTAGCGCCGGCCATCGCGCTCGGCAGCGATCGCGCCCTTGGTCAGCAGGCGGTTGAGCAGGGTCTTGATGGTCGGCTCGGCCCAGTCGCGGTGGGCCAGCGCGGCCACCACGTCATCGGCGCTACGCGGTGCCTGCTGCCACAGCTCCTCCATCACAACGGCTTCGGCTTCGCTGATCGGGGTCATGGTTTACATCCGTAATCGACAGCCCGATTACGCGCGTAATCGAATCGTCTGTCAAGCCCCTCGACTCCGGGTTCATCCCGGCTGCGCCAGCATCGGTTCCTCCCGCCCCAGGCCCTGGATGAAAGCGCTGCCCAAGAAGGATTTCCCGGTCGAGCAGGCGCGCCGCTTGCTCGAACCCGGCCCGATCGTGCTGGTCAGTACCGCGTGGCAGGGCCAGCGCAACCTGATGACGATGGGCTGGCACATGGTGATGGGCTTTTCGCCGTCGCTGGTCGCCACCTACCTGTGGAATGAAAACCACAGCCATGCACTGGCCGTCAGTAGTGGCGAGTGCGTGATCAACGTACCCGGCGTGGAGCTGCTCGATACCGTGGTCGACATCGGCAACTGCAGCGGCCGCGAGGTCGACAAGTTCGCGCGTTTCGGGCTGGATGCAGTACCTGCGCGCGAGGTCGGCGCGCCGCTGGTCGGGCAATGCCATTCCTGCTTCGAATGCCGTCTCTACGACGACAGCCAGGTGCAATCGAGCAACCTGTTCATCTGGGAAATCGTGCGCGCCCACGTCGCGCCCCGGCCGAAGCTGCCGCGCACGGTGCACTACCGGGGCGATGGGCAGTTCATGGTGTCCGGCGCCGAAGTCTCGCGTCGACGGCGGTTCAAGCCCGACATGCTGTAATGCCAGCACTCCCCCACACGCAGGACCGCCGCGCATGACCGAACACCTCACCGACCTGGACGCCGCCGTCGACTGGTTGTTTGCGCGCGTGGACGGGCCGCTGCGGATCGGGGCACCGCTGGCACTGGGAAAGCCACACCGGCTGCTCAATGCCCTCTACGCACGCGTCGAGCACGACCCTTCGCGGCCGCTGCAGCTGTATACCGCACTGTCGCTGAATCCGCCGAAGGCGCGCGGCAACGGTCTGGAAGCGCGCTTCATGGCACCGTTCGCGCAGCGCCATTTCGGCGACGATTTCCCGCGCCTGGCCTATGCCGATGCGATCGCGCGCGACGCGTTGCCGGCACATGTGCAGGTGGAAGAGTTCTACATGCAGTCCGGCGCCCTGCTCGGTTCGCGGCAGGCGCAGTCCAGCTACACCAGCCTGAACTACACCCACGCCGCCGATGCGGTCGCCCAGCGCGCGCCGCAGGTGATCGTGCAGAAGGTGGCGATGCGGCCGGATGACCGCCGGCTGTCGTTGTCGTGCAACAACGACATCACCCAGGACACCCTGGATGCGATGACCGCGCGCGGCCTGCCGCGCCCATTGATGATCGCCGAGATCGATCCGCAGCTGCCCTATCTGGGCGGCTCGGCGACGGTCGATGTGTCGTTCTTCGATCTGGTGATCACTCCGCCACCGCCGTACCCGGCGCTGTTCGGGCTGCCGCGGCAGCCGGTCGGCGATGCCGACTACGCCATCGGCCTGTACGCCAGCACGCTGGTGCGCGACGGCGGCACCCTGCAGATCGGTATCGGCACGCTGGCCGATGCACTCAGCCATGCGCTTGTGCTGCGCCACACCGACAACGCCCGCTACCGCCGCGTGCTGCACGCGCTGGATCCGCAGCTGGCCAGCCACCCGCTGGTGCAGGAGATCGGCGGGCTGGATCCGTTCGAAGTGGGCCTGTACGGCTGCAGCGAGATGCTCAACGAGGGCTTCCGCCGGCTGGTGCAGACCGGGGTGATCAAGCGCAAGGTGCACGACGACCTGGCGCTGATGCAGCGCATCGAAAATGGCAGCACGCTGTCCATCGACCACGCCACCCTGGCCGCCGAGGGCGAGTACCTGCATGGCGCGTTCTACCTGGGTTCGCCGGAGTTCTACGAGTGGTTGCGCACGCTGCCGGAAGACGAATGCCGTGCAATCGGCATGCGCCGCATCAGCGAGATCAACCAGCTGTACGGTGGCAACGAAACGCTAGAACGCCTGCAGCGCCGGCACGCGCGCTTCTTCAATTCCTGCATGATGGCCACCGCGCTGGGTGCAGCGGTGTCGGACGCGCTGGACGATGGCCGCGTGGTGTCCGGCGTGGGTGGCCAGTACAACTTCGTGGCGATGGCACATGCCCTGCCGGAAGCGCGCAGCGTGCTGATGTTCCGCGCCGCGCGCGATGACAAGGGCCGGCGCGAATCGAACGTTCGCTGGAACTACGGGCATACCACCATCCCGCGTCACCTGCGCGACATCTACCTCAACGAGTACGGCATCGCCGACCTGCGCGGACTGACCGACGAGGACTGCGTGCATGCGATGACCGCGATCACCGAAGCCCCGTTCCAGGGCGATCTGCTGCAGCAGGCACATGCCGCGCGCAAGCTGCTGGCGGCGTCCCCGCCCGACCCGCAGCGCCTGCAGCGCAACACGCCGCAGGCATTGGCGGCAACGCTGGCACCGTTCCGCGCCGATGGCAGCCTGCCGGACTATCCGTTGGGCAGCGACTTCAACGACATCGAGCAGGTACTGGTGAAAGCGCTGGGTTGGCTGAAGGCCAACACCCAGACCCGCGGCGACAAGCTGCGTACCGTCTGGGCAGCGTTGCGGCAACCGGCCGGCGACGGCGATGCGGTGTACCTGCAGCGCATGGGCCTGCAGGCTCCGACGGATTTCGCAGAGCGCCTGGACGCGCGACTGCTGCGCCTGGCGCTGGCACGCACTGCCTGAGAAAAGGGGACGGAGGGGATTAAGTCGTTTATGCACAAACGACTTAATCCCCTCCGTCCCCTTTTTCTTGCAGCAAAGGAAAGGCCGGCGTGCGCCGGCCTTTCCTTCATCACGCTGCGACGCTGCTTACAGCGCCTTGGCCGCTTCCACCACGTGGGCGGTGGTGATGCCGAAGTGTTTGTACAGCTGGTCGGCCGGGGCCGAGGCACCGAAGGTGTCGATGCCGATCACCGCGCCGTCCAGGCCGACGAACTGGCGCCAGAAACCGGTCACGCCGGCTTCCACGGCCACGCGCTTGCGCACGGCGTTCGGCAGCACCGATTCACGGTAGGCCGCATCCTGGCGCAGGAACACGTCGGTGGACGGCATCGAGACCACGCGGGTCTTGAGGCCGGCCGCATCCAGCTGGGCCTTGGCTTCAGTGGCCAGCGAAACTTCCGAACCGGTGGCGATCAGGATCACGTCCGGAGTGCCGGCGGCATCAGCCAGCACATAGCCACCGCGCTCGATCTGGGCGATCTGCTCGGCGTTGCGCGGCTGGTGCGGCAGGTTCTGGCGGCTGAACACCAGGCAGCTCGGGCCGTCCTGGCGGGTGATTGCGGCTTTCCAGCTCACTGCCGACTCGACCGCATCGCACGGGCGCCACACGTCGTTGTTCGGGATGTAGCGCAGCGAGGCCAGATGCTCCACCGGCTGGTGGGTCGGGCCGTCTTCGCCCAGGCCGATCGAGTCGTGGGTGTAGACGTGGATGGCGTGGGCCGGGATCAGCGCGCTCATGCGCACGCCGTTGCGGGCGTAGTCGCTGAACACCAGGAAGGTGGCATCGAACGGAATGAAACCACCGTGCAGGGCCAGGCCGTTGGCGATGGCGGTCATGCCGAACTCGCGCACGCCGTAGTACACGTAGTTGGCGTTGGCGTCGTCGCTGGCGACCGACGTGCTGCCCTTCCACAGGGTCAGGTTGGAGTGCGCCAGGTCGGCCGAGCCGCCGACGATTTCCGGCAGCAGCGGGGCGTAGGCTTCGATGGCCAGCTGCGAGGCCTTGCGCGAGGCAATCGTCGGGCCTTCAGCCGCCACCTGGGCGATGTAGGCATCGGCCTTGGCAACGAAGTCGGCCGGCAGCTCGCCATGCGAACGGCGGGTCAGTTCGGCCGCTTCGCCCGGGTACTGGCTGGCGTACTTGTCGAACAGCTGTTCCCACTCGGCCTGGCGCAGGGTGCCGGCGCCATTGGCACGCCAGCCGTCGTAGATCGCCTGCGGGATCTCGAACGGACCGTATTCCCAGCCCAGCTGCTTGCGGGTGGCTTCCAGCTCGTCCTTGCCCAGCGGTGCGCCGTGGCTGGATTCCTTGCCTGCCTTGTTCGGCGAACCAAAACCAATGGTGGTGCGGCAGCAGATCAGGGTCGGCTTGTCGCTCTGCGACAGCGCGGCCTCGATGCCGGCCTTGATGCTTTCCGGGTCGTGGCCATCGACGTCACGGACCACGTTCCAGCCATAGGCTTCGAAACGCTCCGGGGTGTTGTCGGTGAACCAGCCCTCGACGTTGCCGTCGATGGAGATGTGGTTGTTGTCCCAGAAGCAGACCAGCTTGTGCAGGCCCCAGGTACCGGCCAGCGACGCCGCTTCATGCGACACGCCTTCCATCAGGCAGCCATCGCCCATGAACACCCAGGTGCGGTGGTCGACCACTTCCAGCTCCGGGCGGTTGAAGCGCTGTGCCAGCAGCTTCTCGGCCAGGGCGAAGCCCACGGCATTGGCGAAACCCTGGCCCAGCGGGCCGGTGGTGGTTTCCACGCCCGGGGTCTCGTGGCGTTCCGGGTGACCGGCGGTGTGGCTGCCCAGCTGGCGGAACAGCTTCAGCTGCTCGATCGGCAGGTCGTAACCGCTCAGGTGCAGCAGCGCGTACTGCAGCATCGAACCGTGGCCGTTGGACAGCACGAAACGGTCGCGGTTGAACCAGTGCGGATTGCTCGGGTTATGGCGGAGGTAGTCGTTCCAGAGGACTTCGGCGATGTCGGCCATGCCCATGGGCATGCCGGGGTGGCCGGACTTTGCGGTTTCAACCGCATCGGCGGCAAGGAAGCGGATGGCGTTGGCCAACTGGCGACGGGTAGGCTGCGTCATGGTTCTGTCGGAATCGGGAGGCGGCCGCGGACGTGCGGGCGGCCTATTGTCCCATAGTCGCCGGGCGGGGGGTCAGTTCCACTTGCCCGGTAGAGCTGGCCGCTGGCCGGCAGCGTCGTGATCTCTGCCGGATTCCGCATGTGAAAAGGGGTCGGATCCCTTTCCTTGCGGAAAGGAATCCGACCCCGATCAGGTCACCAGCAGTGGCTCCGGACTCAGTCCTGCTGCGGGCCCAGCGCCGGGCCATCGTGGGACTCGCCCTTGGCCACCAGCGTGGTCAGGGCCAGGTCGCCGGTCACGTTCAGCGCGGTACGGCACATGTCCAGGAAGTGGTTCACGCCCAGGATCAGGCCGATGCCCAGCGGGTTCACGCCCACCATCGCGCAGATCATCGCCACCACCGGCAACGAGCCGGACGGCACGCCAGCGGTACCGATGCCACCGAGGATGCAGACCGCCATCACCATGATCTGCTGGCCGATGCTCAGGTCCACGCCAAAGAACTGGGCCAGGAAGATCACCGTCACGCCCTCGAACAGCGCGGTGCCGTTCTGGTTGGCGGTGGCGCCCACGGTCAGCACGAAGCGCGACACGCGCTGCGGCAGGCCCATCTGGTCGGCCACGCGCAGTGCGGTCGGCAGGGTGGCGTTGCTGGAGGCGGTGGAGAACGCCATCACCGTCGCTTCCTGGGTATCGCGGAAGAACGACAGCGGCGAACGGCCGGACAGCCACACGGCGGTGCCGTAGGTCACGATCATGTGCAGGCCCAGCGCCAGCACCACCACGCCCACGTAGGCACCGAGGCGGATGATCAGCTCGAAGCCGAACAGCGCGGCCAGGTTGAACATGAAGCAGGCCACCGCATACGGGGCCAGGCGGATGACCAGGTTGATCAGGGTCATCGAGATTTCGAACACGCCTTCGATGGCGCGGCGCAGCGGTGCGACCTTCTCGTTGTCGGTCAGCACCATGCCGATGCCGAACATCAGCGCGAAGAACATCAGCGACAGGATCGCGCCGTTGTCAGACGCCGCCTGCAGCACGTTGCTCGGCACGATCGACAGCAGCATGTCCATGCCCTTCGGCGTGCCATGGATGCCAGCAACGATTTCCTTGCTGCGCTCGGCGTTCTCCGACAGCATCATCGCGGCGACCTGCGGATCGACGCCCGCGCCCGGCTTGAGCAGGTTGACCAGCACCAGGCCGATGCCCACGGCAATGCCGGACAGCAGCACGGTATACGCCAGGGTCTTCCAGCCGATGCGGCCGAGGGCGCGGATGTCGCCCATCTCCGACACGCCCATGATCAGCGCCGAGAAGATCAGCGGCACGATCAGCATGAAGATCAGGTTGAGGAACAGGCCCGACGCCGGGGTGGTGATGTAGTCCATTACCCACTTGGCACCGGCCTGCAGACCATCGACGCTGCCACCCAGGGCGTGCACGATCAGTCCCAGGATCAGGCCGATCGCAAAGCCGATGCCCATCTTCCAATGCAGGGGCAACTTCTTCTTGTCGGCAGCAGCTGCTGTCATGCGCGGGTTTCCTCGAAAAATGAATGCACTCTAACAAAGCGCGCAAGCGGCGCCGGTTCAGGTTCGCCGCGGTGGATACAGCGGCGCCAGGCCAGTGTCAGCGGTGATCGCCGCCGCCGACCAGTGCGGTCCGTCACGGAAGACCTCGCGCAGGCGCGTGCGCAGCGGCGCCAGATCACCCTGCCCGCCCCAGCGGGCCTGCTGCAGGTCCTGCAGCACCTGGCGCTGGGCCGGGTCATCCAACCGCGCGATGACCTGCTCGATGCGTTCAACGCCGGCCATCGCGCACAGCTGAGCTTCTACCTGATCGAAGCCTTCACCATCCAGCGCGCGGCGCAGTTCGGCCAGGCCGGCACGTCCAGTCGCCACAGCCGGCACAGCCCCCCTGCCCGCCTCAGGCGACGCCACGCGCGGGCGACGGCCACGCTGCCAGCCCCACAACAGGGTCAGCAGCCACAGCAGCGCCAGACCGATGGCGGCGCCCATCCATGGCCACGGACGCTCTGCCAGGCCACTGGCGCGCGGATCGGTCGCGGCGATGCGGCTGTCCTGGTCATCACTGCCCGGCAGCGCCGCCGTGGTGTCGATCGGTGGCAGCGATGCAGGTGAAGCGTTACCGCCGCCACTGCCAGCGGCAACCGCCAGCGTCAGGTCCGGCAGCTTCGCTTCCTGTGGCTTGCCTGCACGCACATCCCACCACGGCAGGCGCGGCCCCGGCACCACCAGCGAACCCGGCTGGCGCGGCACGATCGAGTAACGGCGGGTGATCTTCAGCCGCGGCGTGCTGCCGTTGAAGGTCTCTTCGTACTGCGCCGGTTCGGCGAACACCTGCGCGGCGCTGCCAACGTCGGGCACCGGCAGGTCGGTGAACTGCGCGCGGGTGGCACCGTCGGCAATCGCCTCGACCACCACGTTGGCCGCCTCACCGGTACGTGCGCTGGTCGGTGCACTGGTGTAGCGCAGCTGCAGGCCCTGCAGCGGCAGCCACGGCTGCGGCGCCTGTGCCGGCTGTGCCTGTACCTGCAACGTGCGGTCGGCGCCGGTGGCATTCATCCGCCCGTCGCCGCCGCCAAAGAAGTCGTCGAAGAAGCCACCGGCACTGCGTCCACTGAAACGCGCACCGGCCAGCCGAAGTGCACCGCTGCGCTCAGGAATCAGCAGGAAGCGCCGTTCGACCACGTTGTAGCGGCGGCCGTTGACCTGCCGCACATCGGTGCGGTCATCGCCCACCCGCTGCAACGACGCACCTGCCGGGGTATCCAGCACCAGTTCGCCGGAGGCCAGCTGCGAGGCGAAATACAACCGCACCACCACGCCTACGCTCTGCTGCACATACGGCGTCTGGTCATCGACAACGGTTTCGATGAAGGCCACCGCGTTGCTGTCGGGGCCGGCCACGGCAGCGGCATCCACCTGCAGGGTCAGCGGCGCGGTACGCACGCTGCCCACCTGCAGGCCCGGCACCACCAGTGCACCGCTACGCCGCGGCGTGAGTGCCACGCCATACAGATTGCGCTGCTGCATGCTGCCATTGCTCCACTCCACCTGACGGCTGCTGGTCTGGCCGCTGAGATCGAAGTCGGTACGCAACGGCGTGAAGTCTGGTGCGCCCTGATCGCTCTCGACATTGAGGGTGACCGTCTCACCCATCGCAATGCGGTCGCGGTCCAGCCACGCGCGCGGCTGCGCCCAGGCCAGCATCGGCAGCCACAGCAGCAGTGCCGCCAGTACCTGCAGTGGCCAGCGCCCGTGCATGTTGATCGCCCGCGTCATCGCCCTTCCCTCTTCCTGCGTTCGTTTTCCAGCTGGAACTTGGCCCGCAGCAGTGCGCCCGGATCATCCGGCACGCGCCGCATCCATGCCTCCACCGCCTGTTGCTCCTCGCGTTGGCGCGGGGTGCTGCCGTCACTACCCGGCACGGGCTTGCCATCCTGTTCGCCCTTGCCTTCACGTGCCTGCTGCATTGCCTGCTGCATGCGCTGGCGCTGCTGCTCATCCGCCTGCGCCTGCGCCTTGGCATCCTCCACCTGGGGTGGCGCCTGCTGTCCATCGCGGCCACGCTCGCCGGGCTGCGGGCTCGACGGGTTCTTGTCGTCACCGGGCCTGGGCTGCCCCTGCTGGCCCGGTTGCGGCTGGCCCTGGCCGGGATTCTGCTGGCCCTGCTGCGGCTGCTGGCCCTGGGGATTCTGCTGCCCCTGGCCGTTCTGCGGTGGTTTCTGCTGCCCGTTCTGCGGTGGTTTCTGCTGATCCTGGCCTTTGCCACCCGACTGCTTGCGCTTGCGCGCGGCATCGACCACGGCACGGTTGGCGACCGCGTCGGCCATGCCGGGATGCAGTGCCAGCGCGCGGTCGTAGGCGGCAATGGCTTCGTCGTAGTTGCCTTGGCGGGCCAGTGCATTGGCCAGGTTGTACCAGCCCGCATCGCTGTCGATGCCCTCGAACTGCTTGCGGGCACTGGCGAAATCGCCATTGCGGTACGCCTGCGCACCTTCGGCCAGACGCTGGTGCTGCACCTGGTCGGCGCGCTTCCACAGTGTGCCCTGCGCTGGCGGTGAAGCCGGCACGGCGGGTGCCTGCGCCTGCACATCACTCATCCACGGCAGCAGGCCCACCGCCAGCACCGCCGCCAGCAGCGCGCGGCGGCGGAAGGCCAGCAGCGCCAGCAGCATCACCGGTGGCAGCAGCCAGAACCCTTCATCACGCCATTGCTTGCCCTCGCCGGGCCGCTGCGCCGCAGTACCTTCGCGTGCATCCAGTACACCCAGTGCGCGCAGATCACTGTCATCGGCGGCGATGCGTGCATAACGGCCACCACCGGCGGTAGCCACCGCACGCAGGCTGCCTTCATCCAGCGCAGCCTGGCGGATCTGCCCACTGCCATCCCGGTACGCCGCACCGGCAGCTGTGCCCAGGCCCAGTACCGACACCTGCAGGCCGAGGCTGCGCGCCTGCGCGGCGGCCAGTGCCGCTTCATCATCCGCCTGATCGCTCACCAGCAGGATCTGCCCCCGCAATGCCCCGATCTGGCGCATCAACCGCGTCGCCCAGTCGATACCGCGGTCGGCACGCTGGCCGTCACGTGGCATCACATCCGGCGACAACGCGTCCAGATACAGCGCAACGTTGCTGCCGTCGTCGGTCAGCGGCGCCACGGTGTAGGCATCCTCGGCGTAGACCACCAGGCCCACCTGTCCGCCCTGGCGGGCACGCAGCAGCTCACCCACTTTCGCCCGGGCCTGCAGCAGGCGCGACGGCGGCAGGTCGGTGGCATTGATCCGGCTGGACAGATCCAGCACGACCAGCAGCGGTGCGCTGGCCTGGAACATCGGCTGTGCCTGCTGGCGCCAGCTCGGCCCGGCCATGGCCAGCGAGGCCAGCGTCCCGCCCAGCAGCACGGCCCAGGGCAGGCGTGCACGGCGGCGCGTGCCCGCAGCCAGCAGATGCGGCAACAGGTGGGCATCGACTGCTGTTCGCCACACATCGCTGCGCCGCTGCCGGTACAACGCCAGCGCGAGGATCAGCGGCAATGCCAGCAAGGCCCACAGCCATTCCGGGCGCAGGAAGTGCAGCGCATTCCAGTCGGGAAGATGGGATGCCAACGCGATCATCGGCGGCGCTCCGGCCACACCCATGCCAACGCACCCAGCAACAACGCCAGGCCCAACGGCCAGGCATAGCGCTCCTCGCGCGGTCGCAGGCTTGGCCCCTTCGCCGCGATCGGCTCCAGCCGGTCCAGTTCGGCGTAGATGCCGGCCAGCTGCGCGGTATCGCGGGCGCGGAAGAACTGGCCACCGGTCATGCTGGCAATCTTTTTCAACGTGGCCTCGTCGACCGGATCCTGGTCGGCGGAAATGGGAATGCCGAACAGGCGCATGCTGCCATCGCCACCAAACGCGACGGTGTGGATGCGTACACCTTCGGCGCGGGCCACTTCCGCCGCACGCAGCGGCTCCAGCACCCCGGCGTTGCTGACGCCGTCGGTCAGCAGGATCAGCACGCGCTGCCCCTCCGGTTGGCTGCGCAGGCGTTTCACTGCCAGGCCGATGGCATCACCGATGGCCGTCTCGCGCCCGGCCAGGCCGACCACGCTGTCGCGCAGCTGGTCGCGCACGCTGGCCAGATCGGCAGTAAGCGGCGTAAGCGTGTAGGCGCGGTCGCCGAAGATCAGCAGGCCGATGCGATCACCGGCACGACGATCAAGGAAATCGGCGAGCACGGCCTTGGCCGCGGTCAGGCGATCCACCGCCTGCCCGCCCAGCACCATGTCGCCCTCGCCCATGCTGCCGGACACGTCCATCGCCAGCATCATCTGCCGGCCCTGCTGCGGCGGGGTGATGGCCTCGCCCAACTGCTGCGGGCGCGTGAGTGCGATGCACAGCGCGCACCAGCCCAGCCACAACAGCAGCGTGCGCAGCCACGACACATCGACGCGGCCGCCACCGGCCAGCGCTTCCAGTTCCGTCGCTGCATAGGGCACGCGCAGCGCAGCGCCGGGGTCGGCACGACGCTTCCACCAGCGCATCAGCAACGGCAACGGCAGCGCCAGCAGGGCCAGCGGCCACGCCAGCTGCAGGTCCGGCCATGGCCAGTAACTTGCCAGCAGGTTCATCGGCGGCGCTCCAGTAGCATGGCCAGGTAGCGCTCGCGCGCCCAGCTGCGCAGCGCCGCCACATCGTTGGCGTCCACCCGCGGGCGATAGGCACCTTCGGCCAGCAGACTGCGACGTGCCGCGGGCAGCGTGCCTTCCGGATCCACGCGCTGCCACCAGGCGTCATCGCGCAGGGATTCACTGCCGGGCTGTGCCTGGCGTGCAGCGCGACGCAGCAGCCCTGCGATCGCCGCCAGTTCGGCAGCCGCATCGGCGGTGGTTGCCAGCTCCTGATCAAACAGCTGCAACCAGCGCTGGCGGCGTCGGCGGCGCTGCCACCACAGGAAGGCCATCGCCACCAGCAACAGCAGCACCACGCCGCCGATCATCAGATAGCCCGGTGCCGGTGGCCACCACGATGGGGCCGGCGGCAGCTGCACATCGCGCAGCGGCAGGTTCGCGCTCATGCCGGCACCTCGGTGGGTGATGGTGCCAGCCAGGCATCGCTAGGCGCATCGGTGGACAGCACCTGTACGTCGACGCGGCGCGCGCCGAGCTGGCGCCGCAGTTCCTGCAGCGGCTCGACAAAATGCGCCTGCCAGTGCGCCTGCACTTCGCTGCGGCGCAGGTCGAGGCCGATGCGCTGGTGCAGGGTCTGGAACTGCAGCGCGGCCGACGGAGGCTGCAGTTCCAATGGATCGACCAGCAGCACCAGGCTGAGGTCATGGTGCTGGGCCAACGCGCTCCAGCGCGCAGGCGGAATACGGATGGCCTGCTGCGGATCGGCCAGCACCAGCACACGTGCACCGGGGCGCAGGACGCGACCGGCATGGTCCAGCGCGCGTTCCAGGCCAAGGTCATCGGCCGGGGGCTGCGCATACCAGCGGGTGAGCGCATCCAGCACGCGCAGCACGCCGCGCGGGCCTCCTGCCGGTGCGATCGGTGGTTCACGGTCGCTGCCACGCAGGGCTCCGATGCGATCGCCACGACGTTGCGCCGACCACGCGGCGACGGCGCCTGCACGTGCGGCCTGCACCGATTTGAAGCGCACGCGGGTGCCGAAGTACAGGGCCGGCGAGGTATCGGCCACGATCAGGCTGACCCGCTCGCGTTCGGCCTGGAACAGTTTGGTGTGGGCACGACCGGTCCGTGCGGTCACCCGCCAGTCGATATGCCGCGCATCATCACCGGCCACGTACTCGCGTGACTCGGCATATTCCATGCCACGCCCACGCAGCGGTGACGGCGCCTGCCCGACGTTGCCGGCACGGCCACGGCGTGGCGGCGGCGGACGCTGTGCAAGGCGGCGCAGCGCCACCAGCTCGGACAGCTGCGGGCGCAGCCCGTCACCGTCGCTGACGGAGGAGGCGTGGTGCAGGGATGGATCGGTCATGCGCAGGCTCAGGGTGCCGGCACCCGGGCCAGCAGCTCCTGCACCAGGCGTTCGCCATCCCAGCCTTCGGCAGTAGCTTCGTAGCTGGGCAGCACGCGATGGCGCAGCACGTCGGCAGCGACCGCACGCACATCATCAGGGGTGACGAAATCGCGGCCGGCCAGCCAGGCGCGCGCACGCGCGCAGCGTTCCAGTGCGATGGAACCGCGCGGGCTGGCGCCCCAGGCAATGCGGCGGCCAAGGCCAGCGTCATAGCGCGCCGGATCACGCGAAGCCAGCACCAGCTCGATCAGGTAGCGCTCCAGCGCCGGCGCCATGTGCAGGTCCAGCACTTCGCGGCGGGCATCGAACACATCCTGCATCGGCAGCTTTTCCGGCGCCGGTGCGGCTTCGCCCAGTGCGCCACGGGCGCGCTCGCGGGCCAGGCGCAGGATCTCCGATTCGGCAGCCTGGTCCGGGTAGCCGATGCGCACATGCATCAGGAAGCGGTCCAGCTGTGCTTCCGGCAGCGGGAAGGTGCCTTCCTGTTCGATCGGGTTCTGCGTGGCCATCACCAGGAACAGCGGCGGCAGCGCGTAGGTGTGGCGGCCAACGGTAACCTGGCGCTCGCCCATCGCTTCCAGCAGTGCGGACTGCACCTTGGCTGGCGCGCGGTTGATTTCATCGGCCAGCAGGATCGGGTGGAAGATCGGTCCGGGTACGAATTCGAAGCGACCTTCCTGCGGACGCCATATCTCGGTGCCGGTCAGGTCGGCCGGCAGCAGGTCCGGGGTGAACTGCACGCGGGCGAAGTCAGCTTCCAGGCGCGAGGCCAGCGCGCGGATCGCCGTGGTCTTGGCCAGGCCCGGAGCGCCTTCCACCAGCAGGTGGCCATCGGCCAGCAGCGCGATCAGCAGGCGTTCGACCAGTGCCGCCTGGCCGACGATCTCGGCCGACAGGGCATCGCGCAGCTGGGTGAAGGCGCCATGCAGGCGGGAGGTGGCCGGCGCGGGCGGCGGCGAGACGGTTTCGGGCATCGGCGGTGGCAGGTTCATGGGGGCCTTTGACCGGCGCGGGACGGCACGGGTTCCCGACATCATCGCAGGGTGCCCTGCGATTGGCATCAAGAACGGCTGAACGGCCCATCCACGCATGGCGTGGATCTAAGGGTGGAAACGAAGAAGGGCCGCGCATGGCGGCCCTTCTTCGTTTCGCGGGTGGCGCGGGCTCAGTTCTGCTTGGCCACGCGCAACACCTTCGGCGTCACGAACACCAGCAGCTCGGCCTTGTCCTTGTTGCGGCCACGCTTCTTGAACAGGTTGCCCAGGAACGGCACGTCGCCCAGGAACGGCACCTTGCTGATGCTGCTGCGGTCGGTGAACTCGTACACACCACCGATGACCACGGTCTGCCCATCCTCGACCAGCACCGCGGTGTTGACCTCGCGGCGGTTGATCGACGGCACCGTGCCGTAGCCCTGCAGCTCGATCAGGCGGTCGACTTCATCCTTCTTCACCTGCATGTTGAGGAACACGCGGTTGTCGTTGGTGATGGTCGGGGTCACCCGCAGTTCCAGCACCACTTCCTTGAACTGCACGTTCGGGGTGGAACCGGCGCCACCGGCAGCACCGGTGCCGCTGATGGTGACGTAGCCGATTTCCTTGCCCTGCTTGATCATCGCCTCGCGCTGGTTGGTGGTGACCACGCGCGGGTTGGAGATCACCTCACCTCGCGACTCTTCCTGCATGGCCGACAGCTCCACGTCCAGCAGGTAGCCAGCGTTGAGGATCGACAGCGCCAACGAACCCGGATTGCTGGCCGTAGCCACCGGCAGGTTCCAGTTCAGGCCGCGCTTGATGGTCGGGCCACTGGGAACCGGCGCCGGGCCGACGCTGCCACCGGCCTGCCACTCACGGACCGCCTTGGCGTTGGCCAGTGCCGTATCGACCTGCGACTTGCGGGTTTCCTCGTTGGCAGCAAGGCTGCCGCTGAAGTACACGTTGTCGCGGCTGCCGCTGATGCCGAACTTCGCACCCAGCTCGCGGGCGAAGGTATCGGTGGCGATGACAATGCGGCTTTCGATCAGCACCTGGTCGACCGGGCGGTCGATCACGCCGATCAGCTCACGCATGCGCGCGATCTTCTTCGGGATGTCGCTGATCATCAGCGTGTTGGTGCGCTCGTCGGCCACGATACGGCCGCGCGAGGACAGGAAACCACTGTCTTCCTGCGACGAACCGCCACCACCGCCATTGCCGCCACCACTGCCGCCACCGATGCCCTTGGCCTCGGTCAGCGCTTTGAAGATCTGCGTGGCGCTGTGGTAGTTGATCTGGACGTAATCGGTGACCAGGTCTTCGCGGTTCTCGATGGCGATGCGCGCGTCTTCCTTCTCCTGCTCGAACTTGGCCAGCTCAGCCTGCGGAGCGACCCAGATCACGCTGCCATCGCGACGCTTGTCCAGGCCCTTGGCACGCAGCACGATGTCCAGCGCCTGGTCCCACGGCACGTTGACCAGGCGCAGGGTCACATTGCCCTGTACCGAATCGGACGCCACCACGTTGAGATTGGATTCTTCGGCGATCAACTGCAGCACGGTGCGCACCGGCACGTCCTGGAAGTTGAAGGTCACCGGCTTGCCGGTGAAGCCACGCTGCCCCACCGCCTTGGCGGCCTGGGTGACGCTGCCGGCGGTGACCGCGCCCACCGCGGCGGGCGCCTGCCGCGGGCTGATCTCCACCACGTACTCGTTGCCGCTCTGGTAGGCCAGCGACTCCACCGCGCCACCGGTACTGAGCACCAGCTGGGTACCGGCACCGGACGGCTTGGCGTCGATGCGCTGCACCGGCGTGGCGAAGTCGGTGACGTTCATCGGCTTCTGCAGGTTGGCCGGCAGTCGGGCGTTACCGACATCGACCACCACGCTGTTGCCCTGCGTCCGCAGGTCCGGCACCGCGCCCTGGCCGTCGAACTGGACGATCAGGCGCCCGGCGCCATCATCGCCGCGCTTGAAATCGATCTTGGCCACCGACAGGCCCGCCGGCGCTGCCGCCGGTGCCACGGTGGCGCCCACCGGCTTCTCGGCCGGTGCGGCGGCCAGCGCCGGAGCGCAGGCCAGCATCAGCGCGACTCCCAACGCGCTGACACGGTTCAAGGTAGAGCGCCGGATGGGACGCAGCCCCTTGGCTTGGTGAAAGGTCATCGTGCTATCCCCAGTAAACGATCATTGATCTTCAAGCGAGAGCGTTGCCGGCCGTTCCAGCCAGCCGCCCGCGCCATCCGGCACCAGTTCGATCAGCTCCACGTGGTCCTCGAAGACCGCCGTGACCCGCCCGTCGCTCTGCCCAAGGTACCCACCCGGGCGTACCCGGTAGGTCACCTTGTCCGGCCCCATCACCAGCGCCACGGTAGCGGCGCCGGTGCCGATGGTACCGACCATGTCCAGTGCATCCAGCGGGAAGCCTTCCAGCGGCTCCTTGCGCCGGTTCGGATCCGGACGCAATCCGCCATTCCCCTGCTGCGGATTGGTCCAGGCATCGGTGAACGGGTCGCGCAGACCCTGTGCGGAGTATTCGAAGGTTTCGAACTGCTGCATCACCGGCAGCGGCTCCAGCGGCTGCGCCGGTCGGGCACGCTCGCCTTCCACCCACTTTTCAAGGTTCGGCGCATCACCCGGCGTGCTGGTCACATCGCGGCCGCACGCAGCCAGCATCAGAACGACGGCAGCCATCCCACAACGCGCAAAGAGGGAACGGATCACTTCTTCTCCTCCTTGCCGGCGTCAGCCGCCTGCTGTGCCTGCACCTCGGTCTCATCCAGATAGCGATAGGTCTTGACCGTGCCGGACAGCTCCAGCGCACCGCTGCGGGCGTTGCCGCTGGCCTTGTCCTTGGGCTTGAGGTTGATGTCGTGCATGGTCAGGATGACCACGCGCGGCAGCGACGCCACGCCACTGACGAAAGCACCGAACTGGTGGTAACTGCCCACCATGCGCAGCTTGATCGGCTTTTCGGCGTAGAACTCCTTGACCTGCTCCTGCTCCGGCTCGAACAGCTCGTTGGTCAGGCCGCTGGACAACGCCGTCTGCGAGATGTCGATGATCAGGTCCGGCATTTCGGTCTTGCTGGGCAACTGCCGCAGCATCTGCTGCAGCACCTGTTCCATCTGTGCCAGCTGCTGCTTCAGCGGCGCCAGGTTCACCGCGCGCTCCTGCTGCTTGGTGAACTCGGCACGCAGGTCGACTTCCTTCGATTCCAGGCCGGCCAGTTCCTCGCGCTTGCCACTGATCAGCAGCATCCACGCAACGAACATGATCACCAGCGCCAACAGCGAGCAGAAGACGATCTTGGCCTTCTGCGGCCAGTTGCCGATGTCGTTGAAATCCAGGTTCTTCAGATCGATTTTCTGGCTCATGCGCGATCCCCCTGCAGCGGGGCGTTGAAGGCCTGCGGCGGCTGCGCCAGGCGGCTGCCCTCGGGCTTCGGCGCAGGCTTGGCAGCCGGGGCTGCCGGCTGGTTCGGCGCGGCCGGGGTGGCAGCAGGTGCATTGACCGGAGCGGCGGCGGGGGCGGGTGCAGCCGGAGCAGCAGCGGGCTGGCCTGCGGCCGGTGCAGCGGGCGCCGCTGCATCCGGGCCGGCGGCAAGCGGGGCCACTGCGGGCGGAGCCGGCGTTGCCACCGAACCGTCCGCGTTGAGGCCTGGCGTACCGGCCACTTCCTCACTCTGCGCCGGCAGCTTCACCTTGACCACGAACACATAGGGCAGCGCCTTGATGTCGGCCAGCGGGCCAACCTTGCCGTCCTTGTCCTTCTCGGGATCACGCGCTTCGATGATCGACAGTTCCGGGTTGGTCATCCAGCCGGAGGTCTCCAGGTTGCGCATGTACGCCGAAACACGGGCGTTGGACTGGGTGCGGCCTTCCAGGGTCAGCACGTCGCCTTCCTGCTTCAGCGCGGTCAGCACCAGGCCATCGGGAATCGTGCGCACCAGCGCATCGAACAGGTGCACCATCTGCGAGCGCTTGGCCTGCAGTTCCTCAATGACCTTCTTGCGGGCCAGCAGGCGTTCCTTCTGCGCGTCGAGGCGGTCGATCTCCTTGTTCTGTTCCTTGACCTTTTCGATCTCGGCTTCCAGATAGGCGTTGCGGTCCATCTGGCCGCTCACCTGGCGGTCGTAATAGAACCAGATCACCAGCGACAGCAGCAGGCCACCGACAGCGGCCATGCCCAGCATTGCGTAGAACTCGCGCTGGCGTTGCTTGCGCCGCTCGGCGCGCCAGGGCAATAGATTGATGCGTGCCATCAGTCGAAGCTCCTCAGCGCCAGACCGGTGGCGATCATCAGCGCGGGGGCATCCTGGGCCAGCGCATGGGCGTTCACCTTCGGCCCCAGGGTCATCTGCGCCAGCGGGTTGGCGACCACGGTCGGCACGCCCAGCTGTTCCTCGACCATTTCCGGCAGCCCGCCGAGCACGGCGCAGCCGCCGGCCAGCACGATGTGGTCAACGCGGTTGAACTCGCTGCCTGCATAGAAGAACTGCAGCAGGCGGCTGATCTGCTGGACCGTGGCTTCCTTGAACGGCTCCAGCACTTCCATCTCGTAGCTTTCCGGCAGCCCGCCCTGGCGCTTGGCCAGGCCGGCTTCCTCGTAGCTCAGGCCGTAACGGCGCATGATCTCGTCGGTCAGCTGCTTGCCACCGAACACCTGTTCGCGGCTGTACAGGCTGCGGCCACCGCGCAGGACGTTGAGGGTGGTCATGGTGGCGCCGATGTCGACCAGCGCGACCACGCCCTCGACGGACACCGGCAGCTCGCTGGCCACCAGGGCATAGGCGTTCTCGACCGCGAAGGCCTCCACGTCCATCACCTTGGCCTGCAGGCCACCCAGTTCCAGGGCCGACTGGCGCAGTTCCACGTTCTCCGAACGCGACGCGGCCAGCAGCACCTGGACCATCTCCGGGTTGTTCGGGATCGCCCCGATCACCTCGAAGTCCAGGTTCACTTCCTCGATCGGGTACGGAATGTAGTTGACCGCTTCCAGCTCGATCTGGGCTTCCATGTCGTTTTCGTCGAGCTCGGCCGGCATCGGGATCACCTTGGTGATCACCGCCGAACCGGCGACGGCGGCAGCGGCCAGCTTGGCCTTGCTCCCCGAGCGGTTCATCGCACGGCGGATGGCCTCACCCACGGCCTCCACTTCCACGATGTTCTTCTCCACCACCGCGTTCGGCGGAAGAGGTTCCACGGCGTAATGTTCCACACGAAAACGGTTGCCACTGCGGGACAGCTGCAAAAGCTTTACCGCAGTCGAACTGATGTCGACGCCCACAAGCGGCGACTGACTTTTTGGGATGAGCCCCACGGTTTCTCCCCTGCCGACGGGCACTTGGACGCAAGACCTGCGCCCGAGCATTAATAACGTATTCTTAGCAAATGGCAACGGCCCTGCTGTGAAGTCCCTCACGGATTCACCATGCAGCCCCTGACTGTTCCCCTTGCGCTCCCCGGCGACGACCCCAGCCGCCACCTTGCGTAATCTATACTCTGCGACCACGAAATTCGCAATCGGAATCTGAACCCGATGACTCGACTCCGCCGCTGGCTGCGCTGGATCTTCCTGATTGTCCTGGTCCTGGCGCTGATCGGCGCGGCCGCCGTAGGCGGTCTGTACTACGCCGTGTCCTCCAAGCTTCCCGACGTGCAGACCCTGCGCGACGTGGAAATGCAGGAGCCGATGTACGTCTACGCTGCCGACGGCAAGCTGATGGCGGTGTTCGGCGAGACCCGGCGTACCCCGATCACCATGAAGGACGTGCCCGAGCGCCTGAAGCAGGCCTTCCTGGCCACCGAGGACGCCCGCTTCTACGAGCACGGCGGCGTGGACTACATGGGCATCGGCCGTGCGGTGTGGCTGCTGGCCACCACCAACGACAAGCGCGTGCCGGGTGGCTCCACCATCACCCAGCAGGTGGCCCGCCAGTTCTTCCTCAGCTCCGAGTACAGCTACACCCGCAAGCTGGCCGAGATCCTGCTGGCGCGGAAGATCGAGTCCGAGCTGAGCAAGGACGAGATCTTCGAGCTGTACCTGAACAAGAGTTTCTTCGGCAACCGCGCCTACGGCGTGGCCGCCGCCGCCGAGTTCTACTACGGCAAGAAGCTGAACGAGCTGGACCTGGACGAAATGGCCTCGCTGGCCGGCATCCCCAAGTTCCCGTCCTCGGGCAACCCGATCTCCAACCCGGAACGTGCCCGCCAGCGTCGTGACAACTATGTGCTGCAGCGCATGGCCGACCTGAAGTTCGTCAGCCAGGCCGAGGCCGACGCGGCCAAGGCCGTGCCGATGCACGCCACCGCGCATGAGCCGCCGGTGCAGGTCGATGCCCCGTACGTGGCCGAGCTGGTGCGCCAGGAAATGATCGCCCGCTTCGGCGGCGATGTGGTCAACAAGGGCTACCACGTCACCACCACCATCGACGCCACCCTGCAGACCGCCGCCAACCAGTCGGTGCGCGACGGCCTGCTGCTGTACGACCACCGCCACGGCTGGCACGGCGTGGAGAAGCAGGTCCAGGTGGGTGCCGGCGAAGATGCCGCCGCCCTGGCTGAGCACCTGCGCGGCCTGTTCGGGCAGGCTGGCCTGCTGCCGGCCATCGTCGCCAGCACCGGTGCCGATGGCAGCGCCACCGTGGTGCTGGCCAACCGCAGCGAGATCGTGCTGCCGGCCGGTGCCGCCAAGTGGACCAACAAGACCCCGGGCAAGCTGGTGCAGCGCGGCGACATCGTGCGCGTGCGTGCTGGCGCCAAGGAAGGTGAGTGGCTGCTGGACCAGCTCCCCCGCGGCCAGTCCGCGCTGGTCTCGCTGGATGCCCACAGCGGCGCGCTGAAGGCGCTGGTCGGTGGCTTCAGCTTCTCCGGCAACAAGTTCAACCGCGCCACCCAGGCCCGCCGCCAGCCGGGTTCGAGCTTCAAGCCGTTCGTCTACGCGGCCGCCTTCGACAAGGGCTACAACCCGGCCTCGATCGTGCTCGACGCCCCGGTCGTGTTCCGCGACCGCCGCGGCAAGACCTGGGCGCCGCAGAACGACGGCGGCGGCTTCCGCGGCCCGATGCGCCTGCGTGAAGCACTGGTGCAGTCGCGCAACCTGGTCTCGGTGCGCCTGCTTGATGGCATGGGCGTGGACTACGCGCGCAAGTACATCAGCGAATTTGGTTTCGCCGAATCGGAACTGCCGCCGAACCTGTCGATGTCGCTGGGTACGGCGTCGCTCACCCCGCTATCGGTGGCCCGTGGCTACGCTGTGTTCGCCAACGGCGGCTCGCGCGTGGACACCTGGCTGATCGACCAGGTGAACGACCGCGACGGCAACCTGGTGTTCAAGGAAAACCCGGCGATGGCCTGCCGCGACTGCGCCGGCAGCAGCGACCAGCCGGTCAACCAGGTGGTGGACGGCTTCAACTTCGGCGCCCCGGCCCCGAAGGTGGACCCGGCTGCTGCGGCCAAGGCCGAAGCCAAGGCCGAGACCCCGGCCGCGCCGGTCAACCCCGATGCCCGCACCGCCCCGCGCGCGATCGACGCCCGCACCGCCTACCAGCTGGTGTCGATGATGCGCGACGTGGTCCAGCGCGGTACCGGCGCCCAGGCCAAGGTGCTCGGCCGCGAGGACGTGGGCGGCAAGACCGGCTCCACCAACGACCACCGCGATGCCTGGTTCTCCGGCTTCGGCGGCCCGTACGTGACCACCGTGTGGGTGGGCCGCGACGACTTCCGCTCACTGGGCTACCGCGAATACGGTGGCAAGGCCGCCCTGCCGATCTGGATCGACTACATGCGCACCGCGCTGAAGGACACCCCGATCGCGCAGAACGAGCCGCCCAGCGGCATGGTCCAGGCCACCCTCAACGGCGCGACCGAATGGGTGAAGGTGGAAGACATGGACCGCCTGACCGACTACGACCTGAACCTCAATACGCCGCAGGCCGACGCCGCCGCGTTCGATATCTTCTGAGGAAGGGACAGGTGGGTGCCAACCTTGGTTGGCACTGCCCTTTGTAGAGCCGAGCCCATGCTCGGCTCCGGTGGCCCGCGGTAGAGCAGCCGAGCATGGGCTCGGCTCTACAGGATCAACGGCCCCCTTTTGCCTTGGTAGCAGCCAACCTTGGTTGGCGCCGCCTTTGTAGAGCCGAGCCATGCTCGGCTCCGGGCGCTCGCGATAGAGCAGCCGAGCATGGGCTCGGCTCTACAGGATCAACGGCACCCGTTTGCCGTGGTAGCTGCCAACCGTTGGTTGGCATCTCTGCGCCATACCCACGCAGATGTCACATCCCTGCGCTACTCTGTACCCAGGTCGCAACAGGGAGTCATCGCATGCATCGCGCCCGTCAGCATGCTGCCAGCCAGACCCGCGAGCGTCGCCACCGCCTCGCCCACGAAGCCGCCCGCCTGATGGCCGAAGGCGGCATCCGCGACTACCACCAGGCCAAGTTGAAGGCCGCCAGCCGGCTCGGCATCCACGACGATGCCTCCCTGCCCCGCAACACCGAGATCGAAGACGCCCTGCGCGAGTACCAGCGGCTGTTCTCCGGGCCCCAGCACGGCAACGAACTGCAACGCCGCCGCGAGGCCGCGATGCGTGCGCTGGAGTTCCTGCACGGCTTCGCCCCTCGCCTGGCCGGGCCGGTGCTGGATGGCACCGCCGACGCCAACAGCCCCGTGCAGCTGCACCTGCACAGCGACGACCCGGAGGCCGTGCATCGCTTCCTGGACGAGCACGGCATCCCAGCCGAATCACGGACGCGCCGCCTGCGCATGGACCGCGAACGCTGCCTGGATGTGCCGGTGTGGGTGTTCAGTGCCGAGGAACTGACCTTCGACCTGGCCGTACTGCCGTACGACGCCCTGCGCCAAGCACCGCTGTCACCAGTGGATGAGAAGCCGATGCGGCGCGCGTCTGTCGCGCAGTTGCGGCAGGTGCTGGCCGAGGCGGAGATCACCGCGTACATCGGCGGGTGACGGTAGCGCAGCGGTACCTGTCTTTGGTGGGTGCGGACCGTTGGTCCGCACCGTGCTTCAGGCAACCGATTGCCGACCGAAGAGCAGCCGAGCGCGGCTCGACTCTACAAGAGCTGCGCTACCTGCTCTGGCAGATGGCGCCCATCATGCTCCCGCTACCAGACGAAACGGGTATCGCGCAGCGGGTCGCTGAGCAACCGCGGCAACCAGGGCGCGGGGGCTCGCTCCGGATACTCCCGCATCATCTGCGCATGCATGGCCTGCAGGTCCCGCAGCAAGCCGGCCTGAAAGTAGACGTCGTTGAACGTATCCGACCACCCACTCTTCACCCGCTCACGCTCGCCGCCCTTCAAGAGCGGCATCTGGTCCAGCGGCACGTCCAGGATCGTCGCCAGTGAGGCATTGATCTGCGCATTCTCCACAGCGGCCTTGCGCACAGGATCCAACCGATCCCGAATCTGCCGGCAGTCGTAGGGGAAGCACCCGCCTGTGACGTTGATGTAGTCAGCAATGTCCGCCAGCATGTCGGCCTTCAGACGCCACACCACCTCGCTGTCCATCACCTGCCGCACCCGCATCGTGCGCAGCGTACTCGCCCGCACGTCCTCCGGCGTGGTGAACTCGGCCCCCCGCGTGCTGCCAGCGTGGCGCACCAGCACGATGCGATGGATCGCCTCGTGGGTGACGCCCTCGATGCGCAGCGCCGCTGTATCCGGATGTATGCGCGGCGGCGGCACGCCCAGCATCTGCCACATGTACCACAGGACCAGCAGTAGACCGACGATGCACAGACCGCTCATCAGCGTCCACAGATCCAGGTTCCGTGTGTAGTAGCGATAACGCGCCCGCCAGATATAGAACGTGCGATAGCTGATGAAGCCGCTTACCCATCTGTACATTGCCATCTCCTTGGCCAGGACCCCGGCGCGACGGGGTGGATTACGCGCGTCACGCCGGGGCTCCATCGCTTACCAGCCGATGCCCACACCCACGCCCATGCTGCGTTCACCGCTATTGGTGAACGCACCATTGAGGCTGAAGGTGGCTGAGCCCTTTTCGTTGAGCACGCGCTGGTAGCCCACCGCCATGGCCGATTCGCCTTCGGCATAGCCCACGCCCGCGCCGAGGCGGTTGTAGGTGGCCAAGCCAGCGGTGTTCATGGCCATGGCCGTCTGCGCACTGCTCATCGCGGCCATGCGGTTGAAGCGCTTGTCCACCTTGTCCAGGCGGCGTTCGAAGTTGCTGATGGCGCCATCGGTGTATTCGTTGGCGCGGGCCAGCATCTTCTCCAGTTCAGCGGTATCGACCTGCGGCGTGGGCGACGGCGTGTCGTCCTTCTTCGACTTTGGCTGCGGCGTGGGCGACGTGCCCTCGCCTGCAGAGGCCACCTGCGGCGAATCGCTGGCTTCCGGCGTTGGCGTGACCTGTTCGGTGGGCGCGGCCGAAGCCGTGGACAGCGCACGCGACTGCGGCTGGCCATCCACGCGCTGCTCCAGCCCGTCCATGCGGCCATTGAGCTGCTGCTGTACGGCATGCAGCTGACCACCGTTGACCGCCTCGCGGCTGCCGGCCGCGATCAAGCCGTTGGCCACGTTGGAGATGACCATGCCGTTGGCGCCGGCCAGGGTGAGCTGGGCGGTGCCGTCGCTGCGGGTGGAGGGCGTTTCCTGGAAGACCGAGCGGAGCTGGGTTTCGACGCGGTCCATGCGGGAGCCGGTGGTGACTACGGCGGAGTCGAGGGTGGTGAGTGCGTCGTTGATGGTGCTCTGGTGCTGGCCCTGGACGTTGAAGCCGGGGGTGGTGACGTTGCCGTTGGCGTCGATGTTGCCGCCAAGGGTGGACAGGGCGCCGCGGAGCTGGCCGATGGTGGCTGCGTCGTTGGTGTTGCGGCCGTTGGCTACGTTGACGAGGCGGCGCTGGAGTGCTCCCTCCCCGAACGAAACAGTAAGAGTATCTCTGGCGATAGAGCCACTGCCAATGGCAACACTATAGGCGGCACCCGCCTGGACTGAGCTCGCAGCGCCAATTGCAATGCCCTTCTCCGCGTCAACCACCGACCTTACACCCACCGCGAAGCCATCCTCCGCAGATTCCATGACATGCGCTGCACGGCCAAGAGCTACAGAGTTCTTGCCTCCTGCGCGGGAGAAACTACCCAACGCAATCGCGCCCTCGCCAACTCCCACGGCCGAATCACCTAGCGCAACACCCACCAAACCAGCTTTGGCGGAAACTGCCGGACCGGCGGAGCCTACCGACAGGAACCTTTGTGAATCTTCCAGATCATTCAACCTGCTGTTTGTCGTATACAGCTGCCCGCCAGTGACGGCATCACTGCTCGATGCAGAACTGATATCACCATCAGCCAGACCGGTGATCCGAGCGCCAGCGAAGTCAATCGGACCTTGGCGAGCAAAGCCAGCCAGGCCATTTCGCTGCTCCTTCATCTGATCGATCTCGCTTCTGTTTTCGGCGATATCCTGCTTGGCTGCATACAACTGGCCGCCAGTCACCGCATCGCGACTGCCTGCTGCAATACGTCCGTCAGCCAGATTCGACAGAACCATGCCTTGCGCACCTGCCAGATTCAGCTGGCCAACTCCATCCGCCCGGGTCGAGGGTGATTGTTGGAATGTCGCACGCAGCTGGCCTTCGAGGCCATCTACGCGACTGTCAGCCCTTACCACCGCACCATCCAACGCAACTAAGGCGTCTTCAACGTTCTTCTGTGTTCCCCCCTGGAGGTTGTAGGTCGGAGAAACGACATCGCCATTTCGATCCAGACCTGCGCCCCCGCCAAGAGCAGCCAAAGCTTCGCTCAGTTGCCCAACAGTAGTTGCATCACTGGAGTTCACCCCTCGCCCCACATTGACGATCCGCCGCATAAGCCGAGAGTTCCCAACGGACACAACGTTTGCGTCCTCGGCTACGGAACCGGTGCCTAGCGCAACTGAGTTTTCCGCTCCTGATTCAATCTGACTGAAGGAACCCAGTGCTGCCCCTCCCGATGCGTAGACATTAGAACCCGTCCCAAGTGCAAATCCACTCTTTGCTGCGGCGTCGACAAGCGCCCCCCTGCCAAGAGCCACGGAGCCCTGCCCACGAGCGCGCGCGAATGAACCAACTGCGGTAGCCCCATCAGAGTGAATGGCTGCCTCTGCCGAATCTCCAATCGCCACACCCATCAATCCCGCCTGCGCGTAATTGCTCTCATCATCCACTCCAACTCTCAGGTAGCCATTTGATTTTTCGATCTTCTCTACCCGATCGTTAGTCGCAAACAGCTGCCCGCCATTCACCGCATCCGTGCTGGTCGCAGAACTGATATCCCCCGCTACCACGCCCGACACGCGGGCGCCCTCCATATCCACCAAGCGACGATCAGCACTGAACTTGACCACGCCCTCCAGATCCGGATCGAAGTTGTCGAAATCCGTACGCAGCGCATCCAGCTCGACCCGGTTGTCGGCGATACGCCCGTCCTGATCCGTCAGCTGCTGCGCGTGCCCAGCCAAAGCCTGTCGCTGAGTCTCCACCGTGGTATTGGTCGCAAACAGCTGCTGTCCGGTCACCGCATCCGTGCTGCCCGTACTCAGCGTGCCGTTGGCGATGTTGTAGATGCGCCGCTTGCCACCGCTCTTGTTCGCAACATCCACGATAGTCCCAGTGTTCTCCGCACCCAGACGCACGTTGCCACTGGCAGACACCTGGCCGACCAGTCCGCCCAAGGCATCAGCCTTCAGCACAGCGCCATCGGCTACGCCACGGGCAGCGTCGGCCGCCGTCTTCGCCGCGGTTGCCGCCGTGCGCACGCTGGTGACTTCGCTATTGGTGGCATTGAGCTGCTGCCCGGTCACTGCATCCGTGCTGGACGTACTGAGCACGCCGTTGGCCAGATTCTGCAGCTTGCGCTTGGCGCCGGCCTTGTTGGCCACGTCGATGACGGTGCCGGTGTTGTCCGCACCCAGGCGCACGTTGCCGCTTGCCGACACCTGCCCCACCAGGCCATCCAGTACCGCCACGCGCGCCTGCGCTGCGTCTGCCGTGGATTTCACGGCGGCAACGTTGCTGTTGGTGGCATTCAACTGCTTGCCGGTGACGGCCTCCGTGCTTGACGTGCTCAGTGCCCCATCCTTCAGGCCGGTGATGCTGCGCACCGCATTGGACTTGTTGCGGGCATCCAGCACCGTGCCGGTGTTCTCGCCGCCCAAACGTACGTTGCCACTGGCCGATACCTGGCTGACCAGGCCACTGACCGTATTTGCCTTGGCCAGCGCTGTATTGGCATTGGTGTTGGCCGTAGTGGCCGTGGTCTGCGCTGCCGTGGCCGTCGTCTTCGCGGCGTCGGCCGCCGTCTGAGCAGTCGTCACATTGGTATTGGTTGCATTGAGCTGCTTGCCCGTCACAGCTTCAGTGCTGGATGTAGAAAGCGCCCCATCCTTCAGGCCGGTGATGCTGCGAACAGCGTTGGACTTGTTGCGGACATCCATCACGGTACCGGTGTTCTCGCCGCCAAGGCGCACGTTGCCACTGGCCGATACCTGGCTGACCAGGCCACTGACCGTATTGGCCTTGGCCAGCGCTGTATTGGCGTTGGTGTTGGCCGTGTTGGCAGTGGACTGTGCTGCCGCGGCTGTCGTCTTCGCTGCATCGGCAGCGGTCTGGGCTCTGGTCACGTTGGTGTTGGTGGAATTGAGCTGCTTGCCGGTAACCGCATCGGTACTGGTGGTCGACAGACGCGCGTCCTCCACATTCACAACGCGCCTTTTGGCGCTACTGGTTCCCACTGAGACCGTGTTGGCCTCGGTCGCAATCGAGCCACGCCCCAGCGCAACAGCATTGTTTGCTCGCGTAGCAGCTTCGTAACCGATGGCTACACTATCGTGGCTGGCGTTGGCCTTGCCTCCCAATGCGATGCCACCGTTGTAGCCATTGGCCCCGGCACGGGAATCGCCACCGATTGCGATGGCACCCTCCGAGCTTCCGCTGTCAACACGGGAGCCACTGCCCACGGCAATACCATTGCGTCCGCTCACGTATGACGAGTTGCCGTAGGCGGTGGCGCCAATTCCACTGGCTCTGGAGCGACTGCCCAAGGAGGTCGTGTGAGTGCTGTTCGCCTTTGACTCGTAACCGAAGGCCATTGCGAACTCGCCTGTGGCCGAGGCGTTAAGCCCGATTGCCGTCGCTCCCGTGCCGCTGGCAGAGGCGTAGCCCCCGAGCGAAGTTGCACCGGCGCCGCTCGATCTGGAGTTCCTTCCGAAGGCGAGGGCATCATTAGAGGTCGCATTGGCCCTGCTGCCCATGGCCAATGCGCCTGCACCGTTGGCTTTCGACGCATACCCGAGCGCCACGCCATCGTAGCCCGCCTGAGCTTCTCCACCCACCGCTACAGCCCCCGTCCAACCGGGCGTACCAGCTCGAGAATCAGCACCGATGGCCACGCCCGAAATGCCAGCGCCAGTATCCACCTGAGCCGCCCTTCCGATCGCCACTCCATTGTCGCCAACAGTCCTCGCATACGCACCGAGTGAAGTCGAGCCCCAACCATTGACGTACGAACCTGCACCAACGCCGACACTGAAGCTCCCCCTCACCGTGGAATGCGAACCAATGGCGGCGGAGCTTTCACCATCAAGAATTGCCAGCGTCCCATACACAACAGATGACTTACCTGTTGCCGTCGAGCGCGAGCCAAGGATCATCGAGAAATCCCCGCTCACGGTCGAATCGCGATAGTTGGGGTCGTTCACGATGGCTAGTTGCCTGTACGTCGCCATCGGACTGACGGCAGACCTCAAGGCAAGAGGTGATCCAATCAACGACATGGGATCACGCCAATCGACGTGATCACCGCGATCCCGCTCTACATCGACTGAAGCGCCAACTGAACCGGCCAGAGTCAACAGCACCAACGCGGGTGCGACCCTACCTTGCCGGGCGGACTTGCCTTTTGTCCGCCCCAATTCACTGGTAACCACCCAGCACTGCCGAACGCGGTTCCACAGTCGACGATAGATACGATTCATTGGATCTCCTTAACAGGGATGTCAGAAAGAACCCCACCAGCGCCGCTGGCGGGGCTGGGGAATCAACCGGCGCTGGGCGCCAAGGTTTGTACGTGCTCGCGATAGCCATCGCGGGTCAGGCGGTAACGCAGTTGCAGCGTGTGCCCCGGCTGCACGGGGAAAGGCAGCTCCAACGCGCTGCCGGGATACAGGCTTCGCGATACGTCATGCGCGGTGCAGCGCGCGCCATCGCAGTCGGCGATGCTGGTGATGCCCACGCGCACCGTGCCGGTGTTGCGCAGGCGGTTGCCTTCCACCTGCACCGCCATGGCCGGTTGCGCGGGCAGCACATTGACCAGCGCACCCCATATCAGGCTGACACCGACATTGGCCTGTGCGCGCTCGCCCTCGCCTGCGCGTTCAATGGCGTCAGGGCCACGCACGCCTTCGAAGTACACGCGGTAGGCGGTTTCCTTCTCGACCGGCTGCAGCGGAATCACCCGGATCAGGCGATTGCCGCCACCGGCCAGCGCGAACTTGCCGGGGGTGATGGCGATGGCCGCTTCGCCGGGCTCGACCTCAACCTCCTGCTCGTCTGCGCCAGCGGGATTGACGATGCGCTTGATCGAGGCCTGCACGTACTGCGGCTGGGTGGACTGCGAATAGATGCGGATCTGCGCACCCTTCTTCACGTCCACCGACGTGCGCATGGGGTGCACGGTGAGATTGGCGTGGGCAGGCATCGCCATCAGCAGCGACAAGGGAAGCAGGCAGCGAATGAGAGGCTTCATCGGGGGCTCCATGGGAATCAGGGCGTGACAGTGGGAACACGCAGTTCCACCTTGAGATCGCCGTCGTAATAGCCGGGGCGTTTGCTGCTGACCGGCACGCGAGGGGTTTCCAGCGTCAATGGCGTGGGCACGCAGAACACCGGCTGCTTCATGCCGGGTAGCAGCACCAGGCGCAGCTTTGCGGTATCGATGCCATGCAGCAGCTGCTCCACGCCGTTGCGCAGGGGTATGGCGCTGCCGTTGTGATCGAGGGTGACGGTGTAGTCCACGCGCTGCGTGGCGTCGCTGCCGCCATCGGTGTGCCAGACCGAATAGCCGGAAGGTCCCGGAGGACGCGGCCCGCTGTCGCGCACGGTGACGCCCAGGTACTGGCTTTGCGAGCCCAGACCGTCATACAGGCACATGTCGAGTTGAGTTCGGCCGCCGACGGTCTGGGCGATCGGGTCGTACTGCAGGTTCAGGCCGACGTGCGGGGTGACCTGGTCGAAGAGCGGGAAGTAGATGGAGACCGCGTTGTAGTCGGTGATGGTGAACGCAAGATTGAAAGTGTTCACAGCAAGAACGGAGCCCGCTGGATCAGTCCTCAAGTTCAAGATCAGCTTCCCGTGCCAACGACCAGCGACAAGCTGATTCAGTTCGCTCTCCGGAAGAAGCAGTTCAACAGAGGTCCCTATTGCTTTCTCGCCGCCACACTCCTCTTGGCGCGAGGTCCAGATCGGTCGCTTCCAGCCAAGCCAGAACTCTGGACCACAGGCACGTTCGCCAATCGCTCGACTTAGAGCCGCCATGATGCGAAGGTCTGCAGTCAAACCGCTGCGCTCCTCGACCATCCGCGTCAGAATGGGCGCCGGCCCGCTTTCGAGGCTCTCTAGTCCACTAGTCGGGCACAAGCCTGTACTCGTGGTCGAGTTCGATTCGCATGTCAGATGGATCCGACCGTACTGCAGACTTTGATCCCTGCTGTAGCCCATAACCGTCCTCGGCGCCCACAACTCGATATCCCCGGGCATCGCAGCGCGATCCCAGCTCATCACGATGTCGCGATGCTCACTCGTCGGATGCGTTTCCGGCGGCCGCTGCGCCATCGCCCGCGGCGCCAGCACCACCAGCGCACACAGCACCGCCATCACCCACCACACCCGGCGGCTCACTGCGCACCTCCCGCGGCCGCGGTCTGCGGCGTGGCGGCAATCAATGCCTGCTCCTGCAGCAGTCGCGTCACCCGTGCCTGATGGCGGATGTCGGCGGGCAGCTGCGCCACGGCCAGGGGCTCGCACTGCACGGCGCCCACCAGCATCACCACGCTGCGGCGCTCGCGCACCTGCAGCGGGCAGTGCAGCAGCCGGTCGTCCTGCAGCAGGTACAGGGTCTTTTCGCGTCGTGGGAAGTCGGCCACGAAGCCTCCGTTGCTGCCGGTGCCGGGCACCGGCGCGTTGAGAATGCGGGCGCCGCGCAGCGGTGCACCGGCGATGTCGTGGGCGTTGCCGATGAAGGTGTAGGTCACTTCAATCGGCACCGGCATGCGCACCAGCCGCCCGGGCGAGAGAAACAGCGGGCGCGCACCGCCCACACCGCTCACACGCACGGCGGCGATGCTGTCCAGTGCGCTGGCGTCCTGCACTTCGGCGCGGTGCGATTGGTAGGCGGACACCGGCAGCAGGCGGCGTTCGCCCAGCTTCAGCCGCTGCCGGCGCAGTCCACCCACTTGCAGTTCGGCTGCAACGCCGGTCAGGTCCAGGTCGTCGGTGCCATCCACCTGCACCGCCAGCCCGGCATCGGCGCCCACGCCTGCGCCCCAGTACAGCCCACGCGAGCCGATGGCTAGGCCGGAACTGTGCGTAGCGCTGTACGCCACTTCATTGCCACCCTGGTGCTGGTAGCGCGATACCGTGGCACCGGTCTGGCCGATGCGGTTCTGCAGCTGCCCGCTGAGCGTGGCGCTGTAGCGTTCGTTGTTGTTGCCGCGCAGTTCGCCCGACACTTCGCGGTACTGGTCTTCGTATTCCTGGCGCAGGGTCTGGCCGGCGCTGTAGTTGACGTCCGGCCGTGCATGCTGCGGCTGGCGCACATCCAGGCCGTAGCGACGCTGCGAACTGCCGCGGTCACCGCGCTGCAGGCGGTTGAGGCTGAAGTTGAAATAGATGCCGCGATCGCATCCATCGCGCAGGCCGCCGCCACTGGTCTGCTGCCACACGCCGATGCGGCTGGAGACACTGAACTCGCCCCAGCGCTGGCTGCGGCTGTAGCTGGCCTGCCAGGTGCGGCTGAGCTGCGGCACGCGCGTGGGATGTGGAATCCACGGCGGCAACAGCGGGTCCAGCCCAGCCAGCGGATCATCCCCCAGCCCTGGTTGCACGGTGCCTGCGCGCCAGGTCTGGCGGCGAGTGTAGGCCACGTAGGCATTGCCGCCCGCCACCGGCAGCGCCATCGAGGCGCTGAGCGAGTCGGCACAGCCGAGCCGGTCGCGCGCGTCGTCCTCGAACTGGCAGGCGCGGCCGCGCATGCGCTGGTGGTACACATTCCACGAGGCGCGGCGACGGTAGGACAGCTGGTGCTGCTGGCCACGGCTGCCGTCGCTGCCGTGCATGCCGCTGAAGGTGCCGCGGATCTCCTGGGTGGCGAACACATGGCGCAGGTCCAGCCGCAGTTCGCCATAGCTGAAGCCACCGAGGTCGGCGACACCGGCCGTCACTGCCACGTTGCGCGATACCGGCACGCGCAGGCCGGCCATCGCTGCCAGCTCGTCGTTGAAACGGTCGCTGCGGCGCTCGTTACGGCGGCCACCCTGCATGAACCACTGCACGCTGCTGTCGGTCCAGTCGCCGCCCTTGTCGAATGGCGCGTCCTCGCTGCGCACCAGTACGCCGTCTTCGTAGATGCGCAGGGTGACGGTGTAGTTGCCCAGCGGGAACCGGCGCGTATCGAGCTGGTTGATGCCGGCCTGCAGGTAGAAGGTCTGCAGCAGGCGCTCGCCATCGAACGCGTCCACGCGTGCGTCGCGTGCCAGCAGCACGGTAAGCGGCGTGGCCTGCACGGCGGCGGCGGCATCCACGTAGGCCTGCGTGGTGCCGAGGCGCAGGCCCTGGAAGCGATCCATCGGCAGCATGCTGAAACTGAAGGTGCCGCCCTGCGGACTGCTCAGGTTGCGGCGGTCCATGCGCCCGGCCTGCAGGTAGTGCTGCTGCCCCAGGTCATGGCGGTAATAGGCGTTGTCCAGCTGGAAGTCGCGGTTGGCGCGGCCGCCGCGATAGTGCTGCTGGCTGAAGGTCCAATCGGCAGACAGGTGCCCGCGCTGCAACACGCCCAGTGCGCCCATGCCCTGCGCGGCCAGCGACTGGTAGCCGCGGCCGCCGCTGACGTTGAGCGTGTGCTGGTGCAGGAAGGCGTTTTCGGCAGTGGCGCTGACCTGGTGGTAGCGCTCGGCGGCCGGTTCGCCGGGAATCCATTGGCGGGCGACGAACAGGCGCACGGCGCCCTCGCCTTCGTCATACAGCGCGCGCACGGCGGTGGGCTCCTCGGGGGGATCGATGTAACCGCAACCGGCGCTGGCGCCGCCGTAACGGCAGGCCAGATGGCTGTTGCGCGGCAGCGGCTGCGACAGCGCTGGCAACAACGCGGCCTGTGCCTCGGCGGGCAGCTGCAATGCCTGCAGCGCCTCGACCGGGGCTTCCAGCTGCACGTGTTCCAGAGTCACGCGCACCGACACCAGCCCAGTCGAGCGACCGAACAGGCGCACCTCAAGTTGTTCGGTCTGGCCTTCGACCAGATCCTCGAAACCGGCGGGAACGCCGCGCGCTGCGACCAAGGGCGTGGCCAACGACAGGGCGAGCGCGACCGCCAGCCGGGTGACGGCGGGTGCGGGAGATTTCATGGGGGTGTTACCGGAAGCGGCCGGCCCGTTACGCGGGCCGGCGCGGGCGCCTTACGGGCTGGTGGTCTTCTGCTGCATGGCGATGGTGACGATGCCTTCGTAGGTACCGCCCTTGGTGATCGGCGCCTGGTTGGTCTGCGCGATGCGCAGCGGCATCGGGATCGATGCGCCCTCCAGTGCGCCGTCGAACAGGTCGGACGCGGCGAAGTCCTGTGCGGCCACGGTCAGCGCCTTACCGTTGAGGCTGACAGTCAGCGGTACCGGGGCGCCGCTGCCATCGGTATTGAGCAGCTGCGGAGCGCTGCCGACCCGCACTTCGATGTCCTTGTCTTCATCATTGGAGTAGATGCGCACCTGCTGGGTCCACGGCACCAGGCCGGTGACCGGGTTGTGGACCATGTTGACGACCGAATCCAGTGCGGTGCCATCGGCCTTCAGCAGAGCCAGGGTCGGGTCGACGTTGGCCCAGACCTTGATGTCGGCGTCGAAGGCGTTGGCGGACAGCGAAACGGTGGCCAGCGCTGCAGCGAGCGTGGCCTTCTTCAGAATGGCGTGCATGTGTGTCTCTCTCGGACAGGGGGGAATATGAAAGCCCCCCTCCCCAAGGAGAAAGGGAGGGAGGCGCCGCCCGTGGAGGTGGTCACGGGCGACGAGAGAATGGTAGGTAGGCCTACCGCACGCAGGCCATGCAACAATTCCTAAATAACTGAACGTTAAGAAGAATTCTTGAGGGCTTTCAATGTTTGAGGATTATGCAAATTTCCTCACGACTTGAATGCAAGAAACCTCATTGCGTTGCATTTGTAGCGTCGAGTGATACTCGACTATCGCTTGAGGCGCACCGTGTGCGCATGAGCCGAGCACCGCTCGACGCTACGTGTAGAAATCGCGAACGACCTTCAACGCACGGGCACTACGGTGACGTGCTCCACGTCGATGTCGGTCGGCTTGAAGCGGTGCGTATCCACCTCACCGTGCAGCTCCACCACGGTGGTCGCGCTGACGGCCTGGTGGCTGGGCAGATCCTTGTCGTCGATTTCCACATCGATCTCGCCGGTGGCGTCCTTGAAGCGGTAGCGCTCATGGCCGATCCTGGCCACCAGCGTGCCCCGCAGCACCACCGGCTGGTCGTCACGCTGGGCGCGCGCCTCGGCAACCGTGGTGACGGCATGGGTGGCGCCCGGGCCGGTGTACTGGGCAAAGGCCCCAGCGCTGAGCAGGCTTAACGTAGTGGCGATGAGCGCAAGGGTGAGTCGTCGGTTCATGGTGGTCTCCATGCAGGGATAAGTGCCCTCAGCTTCTATCGCCTCGACTGTGACGCCCATGCAATAAATCCGAAAAGATCTGAAAACGACATCCCGTGTCAGAAGCCATTCATTCCGGACCCGACGCGTCTTTCAGGAACGATTCCATGGCCGCCACCAGGGCCAGCGGCGTCTCGTTCATCGGGTAATGCCCGGCATCGGCCAGGACCTCCATCGTGGCCTGCCGGTAGCGGCGCAGATGGGTGCGCTCCATCAGTGCACGGTTGAAGGTGGGATCGTGACCACCTACCAGTACCTTCAACCGATGATTGCCGACGATCTCATTGCTGAAATCGGTATCCGCCCACGCAGGAAGATAGGCAGCAAATGCTGCAGGTGAAGCGTGTGCCGCCGAGTACGCGGCCTTCCAGTCGAGCCATTGCGCCGGCAGCCGTCCGCCGGTACTGCGATCGATGATGGTCCGACGGATGCCGACGTCCCCGGCTGCCGCTTCAAGCAGGCGTCGCGTCGCAGCGTCGTAGGCAATGCCGCCGCAGGGCACCGGCGCAATGGCCACCATGCCGCGCACACGTTCCGGCGCAAGCACCGCCACGCGTTCAATGGCCATGCCGCCCATCGAATGACCTGCCAGGCTGAAGTGTTCAAGGCCGAGGGACGTCATCAGGTCCAATGCGTCGGATGCAATCTCGTCGATGGTGTAGGCCCCTTGCGCATCGCGCATGCCGCCGTAGCCGCGGCAGTCCATGAAGAAGTAGCTGAAGTCGTCGCGTGACAACCATGGCTCGATCGGCTCGAACGCGTGCGCGTCGCCGAACCAGCCATGCAGCACCAGGACAGCGTGAGGGCCGTGCCCCACGCGATGGAAAGTGTTGGCCATGGAGTTCCATTGCAGCTGAGAGGAGTGCTGATGCTAGGCAGCGCGGATCCGGCCCACTGTCGATGACGGGTCAATGACTATAGAATCCGGGCCATGCGCAATTCGCTGCTTGATCCGTACGAAGACCTGCCACGCGATGTCGTGGTCACCTCGAACGACTACGCAGCCGAGTTCACGTTTCCCCGCCATGCCCATCGACGCGGGCAGTTCGCGTTCGCTGCGCGCGGCACCATCAGCGTGACGACGCCACAGGGACGCTGGCTGGTGCCACCGCAGCGTGCCTGCTGGGTGCCTGCAGGCCTGGCGCATGAGATGACGATGCGCGGTCCGGTGACGATGCTCAATGCCTTTCTCTCTGTCGGGACGGCGATGGCGGTGGCGCTGCCAATGCAGTGCCGCGTGTATGCGGTATCGCCGTTGTTGCGACAGTTGCTGGAGGCCGCCGTGGATCTGCCTGCGCTGTACGACGAGGACGGGCGGGCAGGCAAACTGATGCAGCTGCTGGCAGCGGAGATCGCGTCGATGCCGGCACTTTCCCTGCACGCACCCCTGCCTTCGGATCCACGCCTTGCACGTGTCTGCCGTGCCCTGTTCGATACTCCCTCGCTGGCGGCCCGCCTCAATGACGTTGCGGCCGACGCAGGCATGAGCCGGCGTACGTTCACCCGCTTGTTCCGCGCCGATACCGGGGTGAGTTTTGCCGAGTGGCGGCAGCAGGTGTGCCTGCTGGCGGCCATCGAGCGGCTGGGACAGGGGCAGGCGGTGACCCGTGTGGCATTGGACCTTGGCTATGCAAGCCCGAGTGCGTTTTCCGCGGCCTTCCGGCGTGCGCTGGGGTGTTCGCCGAGCCAGTACGCGGAGTCATAGTTCAGCTGCCGCGTCTTGCTTTTGTAGCGTCGAGCAGGACTCGACGCTGCAGACACATGCACACGCACAGCGGGATGGCATCAGGCCGCCTTACGGCGGCCTGACGGATCCCACTCAACGATGCAATCTCAGAAGAAGATTGCGTACAGGATCAGCAGCGGAATCGGCACGCCCAACAGCCAGAGCAGAATCATTTTCATGGCAGGTCTCCTTGCATGGAATGCGGGTTACAGGTCGCGGCGGCGGCCGCCCCAGGTGGCGCTGAGGCTGGCGAAGAACGCGCCGATCAGCAGGGTGATGAACAGCCACAGCGCGGCATACGCTGCGGCCTTGCGGGCATCGTCGGCCGCCTGCTTGGCGGTGGTCTTCGCCTTCTCCAGTGCGGCACGCATGCGGGTCTGCACGTCGGTCACACGGGCCTGCGCTTCGGCCTGGCTCATGCCGGTTTCGCGCGCGATGAGCTGCGACAGGTACTGGGTGTCGGCCGGGTCCAGGCCCTCGCCCTGCAGGCTGTTGACGATGATGCGGTTCACTTCGGCACGGACTTCGCGGCGGTCGCCCACCGGGCCGTTGCCCGGCATCGGGCGTGGCGACGGACCCATGCGCGCGTCGCGCGGGCCGACACTAGCGGCCGGCGGCGGCGGCGAGGGAGCATTCGGATCCATCGGCGCACCCGGCGGCGGCGCTGTCGGATCAGACGGCCCTGCGCTGGTCGCGCTGCGGAACAGCGAATCGACCCAGTAGTTGAGGTCGCCTTCCGGAGCCGCGCCGGCAGCGCTACCGGCACCTGCGGCGGCAACGCCGGCCGTGGATGCAGCGGCGCCCACAGTGGCGCCGGCCACCTTCGCGCCCGTGCCGAGCACGCCGCCGATGGCCGAGGTCAGCAGGCCCGCAGTCAGCAGCGTGGCCACGGCCCACGACACGAAGCCGTGCGCGGTATCGCGGAAATAGGTTTCATCGCCATGGATCTGCGTCCATTTGGTGCGCAGGCGGCCAGCCAGGTAGCCGCCCAGGCCGGAAGCGGCCAGTGCGGTGAAGGTGAGCCAGGCGATGCTGGACCAGCCGAAGGTTTCCTTGCTGACGCCTTCGAACGACCAAGGCGACACCGAGGAGAGGCCAAGGCCGACACCGAGGATGAGCAGGATGAGGGAGAGTGCGGCGGCAGCGGCGGCACCGGCAAAAATCGCGCCCCAGGAAACGGCGCTTTCGCTGGGAGGGGCGACGATGGGGGCGGTGACGACAGTGGCGACGTCGGGACCAAGCGGGCCGCGCTCGGGTGGGTCGAATCGGGTACTCATCGGGATGGACGCTCCATTTCAGGTGCTGCGGATGCAGCTGGCGCCCTGAGGCTGCGCGAGCGGTCGTGAAGCTGGCGAGACCCTTGAATCACGCGGTCTTGGCGCGGTGAAGCGCGTGCCAACCAAGGTTGGCACCTACCGAAGGCGGATGCGGTGGCAGATCCACGCCATGCGTAGATGATTTTTCGCGGGCGCCGAAATCGTGCGGACCAACGGTCCGCACCTACCAGGTCCGCGCAAAAAAAACGCCCCGCGGATGCGGGGCGTTCTCAGCACAACCTACGCGGGCGATCAGCCCTGGTAGTCGCGCACGTCGCTGCCGGTGTAGACCTGGCGCGGACGGCCGATCTTCATTTCCGGGTCAACCTGCTGTTCCAGCCAATGCGACACCCAGCCGGAGGTACGGCCCAGGGCGAACATGACGGTGAACATCTCGGTCGGGATCTGCAGCGCCTTGTAGATGATGCCGCTGTAGAAATCGACGTTCGGGTACAGCTTGCGGGCGACGAAGTACTCGTCCTGCAGCGCGGCCTGTTCCAGCTTCACGGCCACGTCCAGCAGCGGATCCTGCACGCCCAGCTGCTTGAGCACCTTGCTGGTCATCTCGCCGATGACCTTGGCGCGCGGGTCGAAGTTCTTGTAGACGCGGTGGCCGAAGCCCATCAGGCGGAAGCCGGAGGTCTTGTCCTTGGCCTTGACCACGGCGGACTCGACGTTGTCGGCAGTGCCGATCTCTTCCAGCATCTTCAGCACGGCTTCGTTGGCACCGCCGTGGGCCGGACCCCACAGCGCGGTGACGCCAGCGGCGACCGACGCGTACGGGTTGGCACCGGTCGAACCGACCAGGCGCACGGTCGAGGTCGAGGCGTTCTGCTCGTGGTCGGCGTGCAGGATGAACAGCAGGTCCAGCGCCTTGACCACGTCCGGGTTCAGATCGTACTGGCCGTCAGCCGACTCGAAGGTCTGCTTCAGGAAGCGGCTGACATAGTCCAGCGAGGTGTCCGGCTTGTTGGCCGGCAGGCCCTTGCCGTGGCGGTAGATCAGCGCCGACAGGGTCGGCACCTTGGCGATCAGGCGCACGGCGGCCTGGCGGCGCTGTTCGGCGTCGGACAGGTCCAGCGAGGCGTGATAGATGCCCGACAGCTGCGCGATGGCGGCGGTCAGGATCGCCATCGGATGGGCATCCTTGGCGAAGCTGCCGATCAGGGTGTTGATCGACTCGTCGACGTTGGCTTCGGCAGCCAGCTCATCGGTGAAGGCCTTCAGCTGCTCGGCGCTCGGGCGCTCGCCGTTGATCAGCAGGTAGGCCACTTCGACGTAGCTCGACTTTTCCGACAGCTGTTCGATCGGGTAGCCGCGGTACAGCAGCACGCCCTTGTCGCCATCGATGTAGGTGATGGCGGACTTGCAGCTGGCCGTCGCGGTGAAGCCGGAATCGTAGGTGAAATACCCCGTTTCCTTGGTCAGCTTCGCGATGTCGACGCAGTCGTTGCCAAGGGTGGGTTTGATGACGGGCAGAACGACCGACTTATCGCCGGCGTTGAGCGTGACCTGATCAAGATCGGACACTGTGTGCGCTCCTTCATGGGAAGGCGCCTGCCCAAGCGCATTGGTCAGGCACGTGAATGACGTCCTCGGCCTGTGCCGGGGATCAGGTCATTATCGCACAGCAGCATTTGCCCGGCGCTAGACAGAAGTCGTATACGACAGGCGACCAGACGCCGGCCGTTGAGCGGCCCGGATCGGCAAAAGTGTTGTCACACGAACGCAGTGTTCCGTCCATCCAAACGCCCGTTGGGTTGGCGTTGGGGAAAAACAAACGGCCGCGCAGAGCGCGGCCGTCGGTTCGAAGCTGGATCGACAGATCAGCGCGCGTAGCGCTTCTGGAACTTGTCGATACGGCCCGAGGTGTCGATGACCTTGTGCTTGCCCGTGTAGAACGGGTGCGAAGCCGAGGAAATTTCAACCTTCACCAGCGGGTAGTCGTTGCCGTCTTCCCACTTGATGGTTTCCTTCGTCGCCATGGTCGAGCGGGTCAGGATCTTGAAATCGGAGGTGACGTCATGGAAGACGACGTCGCGGTAGTTCGGATGGATATCGGCCTTCATGGGCTCACACCGTAAATGGGCTGGTGGTCAAGAGCGGCATTATAAGCACCGGTTGCCGCTCGGGGCAACCGGTGCGGGTCAATCGGCTTCAGTCCGCGCCCAGGGCCTGGCGCACCAGGGCCTCGAAACGCTGCTGGTCGTAGGCCATCAGCAGATCGCAGTTGTCCGGCTGGCCGGTCTGGCGGTTCCAGTCGACGATGGTGGCGCCGCGGCTGAACGTGCCGTTCAGCTCCACGTTCAGCGGGCGCGACTCGACCCGCAGCTGCCCTTCCGGGTTCAGCGCCCAGGCCATGGCCACCGCATCGGCGGTGTACCAGCGGCCGCCCTTGCTGTCTTCGGACAGGCCACGGGTCTTGCGCGAGATCAGCTCGTAGAAGCGGGCGCGATCGGAATCGGCCTGCAGCCACTTCTCGGCGTCCTGCAGCGGCAGGCCATGGGCGACGGTAGCCTCCCAGTCCGACACCAGCAGGTGCTTGAACGAGGTGAACACCACGTGCGCCGCTTCCGGGTCGAAGGCAATGTTGAATTCGGCCGCCGGGGTGATGTTGCCGTGGCAGGTGACCGCGCCGCCCATCACCACGATGCGCTTGATGCGCTGTGGCAGGGTCGGGTCCAGCTTCAGCGCCAGGGCCAGGTTGGTCAGCGGGCCGAGCATCACCAGCATCAGTTCGCCGGCGTGCTCGTGCGACAGGCGCAGGATGGCCAGTGCGGCGTGCTCGGCTTCGGCCTGGCGGCTCGGCGGCGGCAGGTCCACGTCGCCGTAGCCGTCACGGCCATGCACGTGGGCAGCGTCAACGGAGGGATGCAGCAGCGGATCCGGGCTGCCGGCAAACACCGGCACGTCGGCGCGGCCGACGATGTCGCAGAGCTTGAGGGCGTTGCGAACGGTGTACTCGAGGCCGACATTGCCGGCGGCGATGGTCAGGGCGACCACGTCGTGCCGTTCATCGGCGAAGGCCATCAGCAGGGCCAGGGCGTCGTCCACACCGGGGTCGGTGTCGATCAACAGCGGGATCTTGTGGGTCATCGTTGCCGTCTTCAGATCGGCAACGAAGTGTGGACCGGGTTGATGACCGTTGCAAGTACGGGGTGTTGGGGTTCGGCAGGGCTGCGCCCTGCACCCGCCGAGGCAACATCAACAGCAACGGCAAAAGCTGGTTTCCTGGGGTTGGCGGGGTGGATCCGGTTGCGGGGGACGCCGTAGACCCGTCCATGGGGGCTTGGCCGCGGCATCCATGCCGCGGACACCCCCGCCACCGGACCCACCCCGCCTTCGACAGATAGCTACCGCTGCTGGTAGGTGTCGACCTTGGTCGACACATCCACGCAATGCGTGGATGAACATGGAAATGATCGAAAGCGATGTCTGTAGAGTCGAGCCATGCTCGACTCCCGCGCGCAGCGCGAACGGCAGCCGAGCATGGCTCGGCTCTACAGGGATCAGGCCGAGGCGTAACGCACGGCGGTGCCGATCCAGCGTTGCACCACACGATCGGCCAACGCGGGTTGCTGGGCCAGCAGGCGCTCGGCCAGGTCGTGCACGCCGGGCAGCAGGCCGGCATCGCGGGCCAGGTCGGCGATGCGAAAACCGGCCAGGCCGGTCTGGCGCGTGCCTAGCAGTTCGCCGGGGCCGCGCAGTTCCAGATCCTTTTCGGCAATGACGAAACCATCGTTGGTTTCGCGCATGGTCTGCAGGCGCTCACGCGCCATCTGCGAGAGCGGTGCCTGGTACAGCAGCACGCAGCGCGATACCGCCGAACCACGACCGACGCGGCCGCGCAGCTGGTGCAGCTGGGCCAGGCCGAGGCGCTCGGCGTTCTCGATCACCATCAGCGAGGCGTTCGGCACATCCACGCCCACTTCAATCACCGTGGTCGCCACCAGCAGATCGATGTCGCCGGCCTTGAACGCGACCATCGTCGCCAGCTTCTCGGCGGCTTTCAGGCGGCCATGCACCAGCCCCACGCGTACGCCGGGCAACAGCGCCTGCAGCGATTCGTAGGTGGCCTGCGCGGGCGTGGCATCCAGCTCTTCGCTTTCCTCGATGAGCGTGCACACCCAGTACACCTGCCGCCCTTCCTGGCAGGCCAGGGCGATGCGCTCGATCAGTTCCGGGCGACGGTCATTGTTGAGGGCGACGGTCTGCACCGGCGTGCGGCCCGGCGGCAGTTCGTCGATGGCCGAGACATCCAGGTCTGCGTACTCGGACATCGCCAGCGTGCGCGGAATGGGCGTTGCGGTCATCACCAGCTGATGCGGCACGCTGTTGCCGCCTGCGCCCTTGTCGCGCAGCGCCAACCGCTGGTGCACGCCGAAGCGGTGCTGCTCGTCGACGATGGCCAGTGCCAGATCCTGGAACACCACCGCCTCCTGCATCAGTGCGTGGGTGCCGACCACCACCTGCGCTTCGCCGCTGGCGACCTGCTCCATCACCTTGGCGCGCGCCTTGCCGGTGACCTTGCCGGCCAGCCAGGCGATGCGCACGCCGAGCGGTTCCAGCCAGCCGCGCAGGTTGTTGAGGTGTTGCTCGGCCAGCAGTTCGGTGGGGGCGGCCAATGCGACCTGCTTGCCCTGCTCCACCGCCAGCATCGCCGCCAGCGCGGCGACCACGGTCTTGCCGGAGCCGACATCGCCCTGCACCAGCCGCAACATCGGGCTGGGGCGCGCGAGGTCCTCGCGGATCTGCTTGAACACGCGCGCCTGTGCGCCGGTCAGCGCGAACGGCAGCTGCTTGAGCAGCGCCTTGGCCAGCTTGCCGGGGCCGGCCAGCGGCGGCGCATGATGCGCCTGCAGCGCGATACGCTGGCGACGCAGGCTGAGGTGGTGGGCCAGCAGCTCTTCCATCGCCAGGCGGCGCTGGGCCGGATGAGTGCCGGCGGCCAGCGCGGCCAGGTCGGCATCGGGCGGCGGCCGGTGCACGGTCAGCAGCGCGCTGCGCAGCGACGGCAGGCCGAGGCCATCGAGCCAGCCGCTGGGCAGCAGTTCCAGCGTGCTTTCCTCGGGCAGGCGGTCCAGCGCCTGGCCGATCAGCTTGCGCATCGTCATCGGGCCCACGCCTTCGACGGTGGGATACACCGGGTCGAGGCGGTCGCCGAGTTCGGGATCGTCGTTGCGGCCCAGCACCTGGTAGCTGGGATGGACGATTTCCAGGCCGAGGTGGCCCGGCTTGGGCGTGCCGAAGCAGCGCAGCCGGTTGCCGACCGCGAACTGGCCGACCTGCTGCTGGCGGAAATGGAAGAAGCGCAGCACCAGGGTGCCCTGCCCTTCGTCCTCCACCGCTACTTTCAGCATCGGCCGGTAGCGCATGCCGCGCTCGACCGCGACCACCCGCCCTTCCACCTGCGCCGGCACGCCGTTGCGCAGGTCTTCGATGCGGGTCAGCCGGGTGCGGTCTTCATAACGCAGCGGCAGATGAAGCCAGAGATCCTGCAGGGTGGCCAGGCCACGCGCCTGCAGTTTGGCGGCCACGGCCGGACCGACGCCCGCGAGCATCGCCAGGGATGCTTCGCCGGACGGTGACAGGACCGGGGTGACCGCCGCCTTGCGTGCCACGTGGCGGTCAGTCGATGACCATCACCGCGTCGACCTCGAAGTTGGCGCCCTTCGGCAGGCCGGAGACTTCGATGGTGGAACGGGCCGGGTACGGGGCCTGGAAGTAGTCCTGCATGACCGCGTTGACCTTGGCGAACTCGCCCAGGTCGGTCAGGTACAGGCCCAGGCGCACGACCTTGTCCAGCGAGCCGCCAGCGGCTTCGGCCACGGCCTTGAGGTTGTCAAAGGCGCGACGGGCCTGCGCTTCGACGTCGCCGGCGCCGACGATGTCGCCGGTGGCCGGGTCAAGCGGGATCTGGCCGGAGAAATACACGGTATTGCCGGCGCGCACGGCCTGCGAGTACGGGCCGATGGCGGCGGGGGCCTTTTCGGTGTTGATGATCTGGCGGGACATGGGTCGCTCCGGTGCTTGGGGGAAAACAGAGCGGTGATTGTACCGGGTGGGCGCGGCATCGGCTGGGGTCGGATCCGTTTCCCGCCGGGAAACGGATCCGACCCCGTACGTCGTGTGCGCAGAACATCATCCACGCATGGCGTGGACCTACTGGCGGCGTACCGACTGCACGACCGACAGGCGGCGCAGGCGGCGCATCACTTCGGCCAGGTGGTTGCGGTCGCGTACCTGGATGTTGAACGCCAGCACGGCGGCGTTGAAGTCGCGGTCCAGGTAATCCACGCGCTCGATGTTGGAGTGGCTCTGCGCGATGGCGGCGGCCAGCTGCGCCAGCACGCCGGTGCCGTTCTCCACTTCCACCACCAGCGAGGTGTCGTAGTCGCCGGAAACGGTGGTGTCCCAGCCGATCGGCACCCAGCGCTCCGGCGACTTGCGCAGCTCGGCCAGGTTCGGGCAGTCCATGCGGTGCACCACGATGCCCTTGCCGGCGGTGTGGTAACCCATGATCTCGTCGCCGGGAATCGGCTGGCAGCAGCCGGCGAAGGTGACCACGCCGCGCTCGCTGCCGTTGATCAGGATCTTTTCCTGCGAGTGGTGGCGCGAATGCGGGCCGCCACGCAGTTCGGCGTAGGCCATCAGCGCCTGCGCGGCCTGGGTCGGCATCCAGTTGCCCAGTGCGACCTCGGCCAGCAGCGCCTCCAGGCGTGGGAAACGATGCTCGGCCAGGAACGCATCCAGGCGCCCCTTCGGCAGCCGTTCCAGCGACGAATCCATCGCTTCCAGCGCGCGGTCGAGCATGCGGTGGCCCAGCTGCACGGCGTCCTCGTGCTCCAGCTGCTTGAGCTGGTGGCGGATGGCGGTGCGTGCCTTGCTGGTGACCACGAATTCCAGCCACTGCGGTTTCGGCGTGGCCGAGCGTGCGGTGATGATCTCCACCGACTGCCCCGACACCAGCTTGGTACGCAGCGGCACCAGTTTCTTGTCCACGCGCGAGGCCACGGCCATGTTGCCGACGTCGGTATGCACGGCGTAGGCGAAATCGAGCGCGGTGGAGTTGCGCGGCAGCGCCAGGATCTTGCCCTTCGGGGTGAACAGGTAGACCTCGTCCGGGAACAGGTCGACCTTGACGTTGTCGAGGAACTCCAGCGAGGAACCAGCAGCACGCTGCGAATCGATCAGTTCGACGATCCAGGCGTGCGCACGGCTCTGCGCGCTGTTGGGTGAATCGCCGCCGAACTTGTAGGTCCAGTGCGCGGCCACGCCGCGTTCGGCGATCAGGTCCATTTCCTCGGTACGGATCTGCACTTCGATCGGCGAGCCATACGGCCCGAACAGCACCGTGTGCAGCGACTGGTAACCGTTGGCCTTGGGAATGGCGATGAAGTCGCGGAAGCGGCCATCCAGCGGCTTGAAGGTGGCGTGCACCGAACCCAGCGCGTGGTAGCAGCTGGGTACGCTGCGCACGACCAGACGGAAGCCGAACACGTCCATCACCTGGTCAAAGGATTTGTTCTCGTCGCGCATCTTGTTGTAGATGCTCCACGGCGTCTTGATGCGACTGACCAGGCGGTGCTCGATGCCCTCCTTCGCCAGCCGCTGCGACAGCTGTACTTCCACCTGCGCCAGCGCTTCGCGGCGTACCACCGGCTGGCTGCGGATGTGCTTTTCCAGGATCGCGTGGCGCCACGGATACAGCGCCTTGAAGCCGAGGTTCTGCAGCTCGCTCTTGACCAGGCTCATGCCCAGGCGCTGGGCGATGGGCGCGTAGATCTCCAGCGTCTCGCGGGCGATGCGGCCGCGCGCTTCGCGGCTCTGCGCGCCCAGCGTGCGCATGTTGTGCAGGCGGTCAGCCAGCTTGATCATGATCACGCGCAGGTCGCGCGACATCGCCAGCAGCATCTTGCGGAAGCTCTCGGCGGCCGCTTCCTGGCGGTCGCGGAACTTCAGCTTGTCCAGCTTGGTCACGCCGTCGACCAGTTCGGCCACGGCTTCGCCGAACTCGGCGGCCAGCGCCTCACGGGTCAGCGGGGTGTCTTCGATGGTGTCGTGCAGGATCGCGGCGATCAGCGCTTCCACGTCCAGGCCGAGCTCGGCCAGCACCTGGGCCACGGCCACCGGATGGGTGATATAGGGCTCGCCCGACTTGCGCGTCTGCCCAGCGTGCGCGGCGGCTCCGACTTCCCAGGCACGGCGCAGCAGGGGCAGCTGTTCCGGCGGCAGGTAATGGGCGGCGCGTTCAAGCTGGAGGACGTAGTCGGGTACGGCGGCAGCGGGGGCTGCGGCGACCTTGGCAGTGGGGCCTGGGTTCATGCCCGAAGCCTATTCCAGCGCGACGTTTACGGCAAATCCTGAATGCGAAACAGCCCGCACTGGGCGGGCTGTTCGGCGATCCAGCAATGACGTTGATCGATGCGATCAATCGTCGTTCTTGGACATGTCTTCGTCGGCGACCACTTCGGCGGCGGCCCACTCCAGCGCTTCGCGCTCGGCGCGCTCACGCTCGGCCTTCTCGACTTCGTCGATCAGCGCGTTGTCGATCTTGCGGGCGGCGATTTCGCGCAGCGCCAGCACGGTCGGCTTGTCCTCGGTCTCGCTGTTGTCCAGCGTGGCCTGCACGCCGTTGGCGAGCTGGCGGGCACGCTTGGAAGCCATCATGACCAGTTCGAAACGGTTGTTAACGACTTCCAGGCAATCTTCTACGGTGATGCGGGCCATACGGGCTCCCGGCGACCGGTCGGCCGCTCAGTCGAATGAGGGAAAGGGGACGGAGTGTACTGGCAGGGGCTGGACAAAATCAAGCCAACCCTCACCCGATTCTTTTGGAATCAGTCAGTTGCGCCCGAATCAGGGGTCAACAGGGCCTGGATCAGGCCGGCGTGGCGGACCTTCTGGGCCTCCCGGCGCAGGCGGCTGGCGGTGAAGATGGCGCACAGCTCGTCCACGGCGGTGTCGAACACCTCGTTGACGATGACGTAATCGAACTCGTTGAAGTGCAGCATCTCGTCACGGGCCGCGCCCAGGCGCTGGGCGATGACCGCCTCGCTGTCCTGGCCGCGCTTGCGCATGCGGTCCTGCAGGGCCTGCTTGGACGGCGGCAGGATGAACACGGTGACCGTGCCCGGCACCAGCTGGCGCACCTGCTGGGCGCCCTGCCAGTCGATTTCCAGCAGCACGTCCTGGCCGGCGGCCAGCTGCGGCTCCACCGACTGGCGGGCGGTGCCCTTCCAGTCGCCGTGCACCCAGGCATGCTCGAAGAAGTCGCCGGCGGCGATCATTTCCTCGAACTTCTCCGCAGAGACGAAATGGTAGTGCTGGCCGTTCACTTCACCGGGGCGCATCGCGCGCGAGGTGAAGGAGATCGACAGGGCGATCTGCGGGTCACGCGCCAGGGTGGCATTGACGATGCTGCTCTTGCCGGCACCGGACGGGGCGGCAACGATGTACAGCGTGCCGCGCGCAACGGCGTCCGACGGCTTCGACGGAGCGCTCATGCGGGGGATCCAACGGGTTGATTTCGCAAAATTTTTCCTCGGTGTTCCAGATCCGGCGCGGAGGATCGCGCCAGGACGGCGGGGGCTGCGCGGAACATCCTGGAACCAGGCCCGGCAGACGCTTCCCCGGGGTGCGGGCACGCAACTTTACCAGAGCGGCCCCGCTGCGCGCCCGCCCGGCAGGCGCCGGGCCTTGTGCCACATGGGCGTGCGGGGGCCTGTGCTATAACCGGGCCGTACCCAACGACAGCCCGGAGGCCTGCGCCTCCCCGCCATCCCAGGAGAACGGCATGCCATCGATGAGCCGCCGCCAGTTCCTGAAAGTGACCGGGACAACCCTGGTCGGCTCCAGTCTGGCACTGATGGGCTTCGCGCCCGGCATCGCGCTCGCGGAGGTCAGGCAGTACAAGCTGACCCGCGCGACCGAGACCCGCAACACCTGTACCTACTGTTCGGTGGCCTGCGGCATCCTGATGTACAGCCTCGGCGATGGCGCCAAGAATGCCGAGCCGAGCATCTTCCATATCGAAGGCGACCCGGACCATCCGGTCAACCGCGGCACGCTGTGCCCGAAGGGTGCCGGCCTGGCCGACATCATCCACAGCAAGTCGCGCCTGCTCTACCCCGAGTACCGCGCGCCGGGCTCGAACGAGTGGAAGCGGCTGAGCTGGGACGATGCGCTGGACCGCATCGCGCGGCTGATGAAGGACGACCGCGATGCCAACTTCGTGCAGAAGAACGAAGCCGGGCAGACGGTCAACCGCTGGCTGACCACCGGCATGCTGGCAGCCTCGGCCACCAGCAATGAAACCGCGGTGCTGACCCACAAGGTCGTGCGCTCCCTTGGCATGTTGGCATTCGACAACCAGGCACGTGTCTGACACGGCCCGACGGTGGCAGGTCTTGCCCCGACGCTAGGCCGTGGTGCGATGACGAATCACTGGGTCGACATCAAGAATGCCGACCTGATCCTGATCATGGGTGGCAATGCCGCCGAGGCGCACCCGTGCGGGTTCAAATGGGTGACCGAGGCCAAGGCACACAACAAGGCCCGGCTGATCGTGGTCGATCCGCGCTTCAACCGCTCGGCTGCGGTGGCCGACGTGTACGCGCCGATCCGCACCGGTACCGACATCGTGTTCCTGGGCGGCCTGATCAACTACCTGTTGACCGAGGACCGCATCCAGCACGAGTACGTGCTGAACTACACCGACATGTCGTTCCTGGTGAAGGACGAGTTCGCCTTCAAGGACGGCCTGTATTCGGGCTACAACGAAGAGAAGCGCAGCTACGACCGTTCCAGTTGGGACTACGCCTACGGTGACGATGGCTTCGTGCGCAGCGACCCGACGCTGCAGGACCCGCGCTGCGTCTACACCCTGCTCAAGCAGCACTACGCGCGCTACACCGTGGAGATGGTCGAGCGCATCTGCGGTACGCCGGCCGACAGCATCCGTCAGATCTGGGACATGATCGCGTCCACCGCCGGCAAGGACAAGGCGATGACCATCCTGTACGCGCTGGGGTGGACGCAGCACTCGATCGGCGCGCAGAACGTGCGTGCCGGCACCATGGTGCAGCTGCTGCTGGGCAACATCGGCGTGGCTGGTGGTGGCATGAACGCCTTGCGCGGGCATTCCAACATCCAGGGCCTGACCGACATCGGCCTGATGTCCGACCTGCTGCCCGGCTACCTCACGCTGCCGAAACAGGACGAGCAGGACTACGACGCCTACATCGCAAAGCGCACGCAGAAACCGCTGCGCGCCAACCAGATGTCGTTCTGGCAGAACTACCCGAAGTTCCACGTCAGTCTGATGAAATCGTGGTGGGGCGACGCCGCCACCGCCGACAACAACTGGTGTTTCGATTACCTTCCCAAGCTCGACAAGCCGTACGACATGCTGCAGGCGTACGAGCTGATGAACGAAGGCAAGATCCACGGCTACATCTGCCAGGGTTTCAACCCGCTGGCCTCGGCGCCGAACAAGGGCAAGCTGATCAGTGCGTTCTCCAAGCTGAAGTTCATGGTCAGCATGGACCCGCTGGAAACCGAGACCATTGCGTTCTGGCAGAACCACGGCGCGTTGAACGATGTCGATCCCAGCGCCATTCAGACCGAGGTGTTCCGCCTGCCGACCACGTCCTTCGCCGAGGAGAACGGCGCGGTGGTGAACTCCTCGCGCTGGCTGCAGTGGCACTGGAAGGGTGCCAATCCGCCGGGCGAAGCGCGCAGCGACATCGAGATCATGTCCGAGCTGTTCCACCGCATCAAAGCGATGTACCAGAAGGACGGCGGTGCGTGGTGGGACCCGGTGCGCGACCTGGCCTGGAAGTACTCCAACCCCGAGGCACCAACGCCGGAAGAACTGGCGATGGAATACAACGGCAAGGCGCTGGTGGATGTGTTCGATCCGAAGGACCCGACCAAACTGGTGCGCAAGGCCGGCGAGCAGCTGGCCGCGTTCAGCGACCTGCGCGACGACGGCAGTACGTCCTCCGGCTGCTGGATCTACATCGGTGCCTGGGGCCCGACCGGCAACATGATGGCACGGCGTGACAACAGCGACCCGACCGGCATCGGCAATACGCTGGGCTGGGCCTGGGCGTGGCCAGCCAACCGGCGCGTCATGTACAACCGCGCTTCGTGCGACGTGGCCGGGCAGCCGTTCGATCCGCGGCGCACCCTGCTGGCCTGGAACGGGAAGAACTGGGGCAGCGTGGACGTGCCGGACTTCAAGGCCGACGAAGACCCAGCCGGCGGCATGGGCCCGTTCATCATGAACCCCGAAGGCATCGCCCGCTTCTTCGCCAAGGCCGGCATGGCCGAAGGCCCGTTCCCGGAGCACTACGAGCCCTTCGATACTCCGCTGCGCAGCAACCCGCTCAGCCCGGGCCAGGCGCAGACGCTCAACAACCCGGCCGCGCGCGTGTTCGCCAGCGACCGTGCCCAGATCGGTTCGCCGGACGAGTTCCCGCACGTGGCCACGACCTACCGCCTGACCGAGCATTTCCACTTCTGGACCAAGCACGGCAAGCTCAACGCCATCATCCAGCCCGAACAGTTCGTCGAAATCGGTGCTGCACTGGCCGACGAGCTGGGCATCAACAACGGCAGCCGCGTGCGCGTGAGTTCCAAGCGCGGCCATATCGAAGCCGTTGCGATGGTGACCAAGCGCATCAAGGCCCTGCAGATCGATGGAAAGACCGTGCACCAGGTGGGCATTCCGATCCACTGGGGTTTCCTCGGTGCGGCCAAACCCGGCTACATCGCCAATACGCTGACCAACGCCATCGGTGACGGCAACTCGCAGACGCCCGAATCGAAGTGCATCCTGGTCAAGGTCGAGAAGGTGTAGGAGACACGCCATGTCACTGCAATCGCTGGACATCATCCGCCGCTCGGCCACCACCACGCCCTCGCCGGAAGCGCGCGGTGCGCACACCGGCCAGGTCGCCAAGCTGATCGACGTGAGCAAATGCATCGGCTGCAAGGCCTGCCAGGTCGCGTGCATGGAGTGGAACGACCTGCGCGACGAAGTGGGCAGCTGCGTTGGCAGCTATGACAATCCGCCGGACCTCAGCGACCAGTCGTGGACGGTGATGAAGTTCCGCGAGTACGAGGACGAGAAGGGCAAGCTGGAGTGGCTGATCCGCAAGGAAGGCTGCATGCACTGCAGCGACCCGGGCTGCCTGAAGGCCTGCCCATCGCCCGGCGCGATCATCCAGTACGCCAACGGCATCGTCGACTTCCAGGAAGAGAACTGCATCGGCTGCGGCTACTGCGTGACCGGCTGCCCGTTCGACGTGCCGCGCATTTCCAAGAAGGACCACAAGGCCTACAAGTGCACGCTGTGCTCGGACCGGGTGGCGGTAGGCCAGGAGCCGGCCTGCGTGAAGACCTGCCCAACCGGTGCGATCACCTTCGGCAGCAAGCAGGCGATGACCGAGCATGCGGCCGGCCGTGTGGAAGACCTGAAATCGCGCGGCTACGAGAACGCCGGCCTGTACGACCCACAGGGCGTGGGTGGCACCCACGTGATGTACGTGCTGCAGCATGTGGACAAACCCGAGCTGTACGCCGATCTGCCCAAGGACCCACGCATCAGCCCGATGGTGGAGGTCTGGAAGGGCGTGGCCAAGCCGCTGGGCGTGCTGGCGATCGCCGCCACCGCCTTCGCCGGCTTCCTGCATTACATCGGCATCGGCCGCAACACGGTCAATGACGAGGAAGAAGAGGAAGCCGAACACGAGGCGAAGCAGATCGAAGAGGAGCAGCGGCCATGAAGTACGCACCGCACCCGCGACAGATCATCCGCTACCGCGCGCCGACCCGCATCAACCACTGGGTCGTGGCGATCTGCTTCGTGCTGACCGCGCTGTCCGGGTTGGCGTTGTTCCACCCTGCTCTGTTCCCTTTGACCCAGCTGTTCGGTGGTGGACCGTGGACGCGCATCCTGCACCCGTTCGTTGGCCTGGCCATGGTGGTGGGCTTTGCCTTGCTGGCCTTCCGCATGTGGCGCGATAACCTGCCGACCGCCGACGACCGCGCGTGGATGCGCGGCATGCGCGATGTACTGCGCAACGAGGATGAGAAGCTGCCGCCGGTGGGCCGTTTCAATGCCGGCCAGAAGCTGTTGTTCTGGGCCATCATCGGATGCCTGTCGGCGCTGCTGCTGACCGGCTTCGTGATCTGGCGGCAGTACTTCAGCCACTTCTTCCCGATCGGGGTGATCCGCTTCTCGGTACTTGCCCATGCGCTGTTCGGCTGGGTGCTGATCTGCGCCATCGTGGTGCACATCTATGCGGCGATCTGGATCAAGGGGTCGGTGCGGGCGATGACCCAGGGCAAGGTGACCTACGGGTGGGCGTACAAGCATCACCGGCAGTGGTTCCGGGACATCCTGCGCGGGCGCCGGGAAGAGGGGTAGCGGCAGGGCCTGCGGCCCTGCACCCGCCGGATCAACGTCAACGTCAAAGGCAGGTCTCCTGCGAGATGGCGGGTGGGTCCGGTTGCGGGGGACGCTGCAAGTACGTCCATGTAAGCTCGGTCGCCGCTTGCTCGTGTGCGCAGTCCTGCGCAAACGGCAAGACCAGGGTTGGGCGTCCTGCCCAACCCGCCCGAGGCATGCCTCGGGCCCATGCGGCTCACGCCCCCGCAACCGGCCCCACCCCGCCTTCGACAGTTTCCTGCGATCTGATGGTGGGTGCCGACCGTTGGTCGGCACTGATCGAATCCCGGCCAACGGTCGGGATCCACTTTCAACCAGCCGATGGGGTCAGATCCGTTTTCCTACGGAAAACGGATCTGACCCCAACCTTTCAAATGGCCGGCAACACGCTGGACGCCAGCGCTGACAACGGCGAGGATGGAGCCTGGTTCTTCTGGCTGGCCCTGCATGGCGCAACGCATCCTTGAACCCGGTGAGATCGAGACGCTGGCCTCGCGCGATGTTCCGCGCATCATCCTGCCCGATGTCGCGTCCCTGTTCGCCGAGCGCGCGACGCGCCTGCGCAGCCTGGCCGCGCACAGTGCCATCGGCGGCTACCTGCAGCTGTTGGCGGCGTTGGCCGATGCACAGCAGGCGCTGCTGGACGAGCTGACACCACAGCAACGCGAAGCGCTGCAATCGCAGGCACGTGCGCAGCAGTCGAGTGCGGCGGCCGGTGCCGGCATGCCGTTGCGGCCGGCCAACACGCTTCACCTGGATGGACGCTGGCGCGACTGGCTGCGCACGCTGTGCCAGCACTGTGCCGACGAGGCCGGGCTGCCGGCGGAAACCCGCCAGGAGTTGCAGCGCGTCGCCGCGGCCGACGATGCCTGGCTGGAGGCGCAGGCCCATGCCGTGCTGGAGCGTGATGATGCACCATCGGTGGACGCGGTCGCGGCGCTGCTGGTGATGAACGCACTGCAGGTCTACTGGGCGGTGCTGGCGGACAGCTTCCGCTCCACCGACCTGAAACCGCTGGCCGATGCACCCGGCCTGTGCCCGTTGTGCGGCTCGCTACCGGTGGTCAGCGTGGTGCAGGCACGCCCACCCTATGCGTCCTACCGTTACCTGTCGTGCTCGCTGTGCGCTTGCCAGTGGCACTACGTGCGCGTGCAGTGCAGTCAGTGTGGCACCGCCGGCAAGGACATCGCCTACCGCGCCCTGGCCGATGTGGATGGCGACAGCGGCGAGGCCGTGCGCGAGAGCGCAGTCCGTGCCGAGACCTGCGACCACTGCCACAGCTACCGCAAGATCCTGTATCTGGAAAAGGATCCCTCACTGGAACCGGTCGCCGATGACCTCGGCACGCTGGCGCTGGATCTGCTGCTGGGCGAAGAAGGTTATGCGCGCGCCAGCCAGAATCCGCTGCTGTGGCAATCCGACGGCGAGTGAGGCGATGACAGCCACGCCCCCCACCCCGGCATCGGTTTCCGCCCTGCCCTCGCTGGACCGGTTGCTGCGCCTGCCTGCCTTGGCAGCACCGATCGAGGGCCACGGCCGCAGCCGCATCACCCAGCTGCTGCGTTCGCACCTGCAGGTGCTGCGCGACCGTATCAGCGCCGGCCAGCTTTCGGCCGCGCAGCTGCAGGAAGCGATTGCCGGTCCGGCGCTGGTCGCGGAGATCGAGTCCGCACTGGCGGCCGATGCACGGCTGGATCTGCAGCCGATGTTCAATCTGACCGGCACCGTACTGCACACCAATCTCGGGCGCGCATTGCTGCCCGATGCCGCCGTGCACGCGGTCAGCCGCGCGATGACCGCGCCGGTGGATCTGGAGTTCGACGTCATCCGTGGTCGTCGCGGCGACCGCGATGCACGGGTGCAGGCATTGATCTGCGAACTGACCGGCGCTGAAGCCGCCACCGTGGTCAACAACAATGCGGCGGCGGTCCTGCTGCTGCTCAACAGCCTGGCCAACCGCCGCGACGTGGTGGTGTCGCGCGGCGAACTGGTGGAGATCGGTGGCGCCTTCCGCATTCCCGACGTGATGCGCAGCGCCGGTGCGCGGTTGCTGGAAGTGGGCACCACCAACCGTACCCATCCGGCTGACTTCGCCAACGCCATCGGCGCGCGCACCGCACTGCTGATGGAGGTGCACGCCAGCAACTACGCGATCACCGGCTTCACCGCCAAGGTCGACACCGCGGCGATGGCGACAATCGCGCACGAACATGGCCTGCCGCTGGTGGTGGACCTGGGCAGTGGCAGCCTGTGCGATCTGGCCACGTTCGGCCTGCCGCACGAGCCCACCGTGCAGGAAACGCTGGCAGCCGGCGCCGATCTGGTTTCGTTCAGTGGCGACAAGCTGCTGGGCGGGCCTCAGGCCGGCATCATCGCCGGCCGCGCCGACCTGATCGCACGGATCAACCGCAACCCGCTGAAGCGGGCACTGCGCATGGACAAGATGGGACTGGCCGCGCTGGAAGCGGTGCTGGCCCTGTATCGCGAACCGGAGCTGCTGGCACAGCGCCTGCCGACCCTGCGCACCCTGTCGCGCACGCAGGACGACATCGATGCACAGGCCCAGCGCCTGCTGCAACCGATGCGTGCCTCGCTGGCGGCGGACTACACCCTCGAGCCTGCGTCGATGCACAGCCAGATCGGCAGCGGCGCGCAGCCGCAGGCGCAGCTGGCCAGTGCCGGACTGCGCATTGCCAGCGCACGCCGTGGCGGACTGGATCGCCTGGCCAAGCGCCTGCGTCAGCTGCCGCGGCCGGTGCTGGGCCGCATCGCCGATGACGCGTTGTGGCTGGACCTGCGTTGCCTGGAACCCGCCGACGAAGCGGTCTTCCTGGCCCAATGGAGCATGCTGCAGGCATGATCGTCGGCACCGCCGGGCATATCGACCATGGCAAGACCAGCCTGGTGCGCGCACTGACCGGCATCGAAACCGATCGCCTGCAGGAAGAGCGTACGCGCGGCATATCGATCGAACTGGGCTACGCCTATGTCCCCGTGGAAAGCAGGGACGTCGAAGGCCCGGCCGCGATGCTGGGTTTCGTCGACGTGCCCGGCCATGAGCGCTTCGTGCACACGATGGTGGCCGGCGCCACGGGTATCGATGTCGCCCTGCTGGTGATCGCCGCCGACGACGGCGTGATGCCACAGACCCGCGAGCATCTGGCCATCCTGCAACTGCTGGGCGTGGACCGGGGTGCGGTGGCCCTGACCAAGATCGACCGTGTGGATGTAGCGCGCATCGCCCGGGTCGAGATCGAGATCGCTGCGCTGCTGGCCGGAACGCCGCTACAGGATTCCCCTGTATTCGCCTGCAACAGCACCTCAGCCGATGATGCCGGCATCAGTGCACTGCGTACCCAGCTGCACGCGTGGGCGGCGAACGACGCCAGCGCACGCCAGGCCGCACTGCGCAGCGAACTGTTCCGCATGCCGGTGGACCGCGTGTTCTCGCTGGCCGGCCACGGCACGCTGGTGACCGGCGCGGTACATGGCGGCATCGCCTTGGTGGGTGAGCATCTGCAGCTGATGCCGGCCGCCACTGAAGTACGCATACGCAGCATCCACGCGCAGAACCAGGCCAGCGACCACGCGATGGCCGGGCAGCGCTGCGCGTTGAACCTGGCAGCCATCGCCCGTGACGACATCCGCCGTGGCGACTGGATCGCCGACCCGCGCGCACTGCTGGCCACCACCCGCGTTGATGTGCGGCTGCGGCTGTCCGCGTTGGCCGCACCGTTGCGCGACTGGGCGCCGCTGCATATCCACTGGGGCACGATGCACCGGCAGGCCCATGTGGTGCTGCTGGAGGACCCGGACCAAGGCGATGGGCAGTTGGTGCAGCTGGTGTTCGATGCACCGGTCTGTGCGATGTGTGGCGATCGCTTCATCGCCCGCGATTCAGCGGCCTCCCACACGCTGGGCGGCGGCATCGTGCTCGATCCGGACCCGCCACAGCGGCGCCGGCGCAGCCCGGCACGGCTCGCGTGGCTGGGAGCCCTGGAGCAACTGGCCGCGGGTGCGGGAATCGGCCCACTGTTGCAGCAGGCGCCCTTCGGCATTGCCATGGCCGCGCTGCAACGCTACTGCCGGCGCGCGGCCGACCAGATCGAACTACCCGAGGACGCGCAACGCATCGCTACCCGCGAAGACACGGTGGTCATCCTTGCCTCGCACTGGCAGGCCTTGCGCGAGCAGGTGACCACGTCGTTGCGCGGCTGGCATGAGCGACGCCCCGACGAACCCGGTGTCGACAGCGGGCGCCTGCAGCGCAGCACCCTGCCCTCACTTGCAGTGAGCCTCTGGAATGCGCTGCTGCAGGACCTGCTGGACGACGGCAGCGTGCAACGCGTGGGCGCCTGGTGGCGCCTGCCCGGCCATGACCATGCGCCGCCGGAACGCGAACGCCTCCTGCTGGAACGTGTGCTGCCGCAGCTGCATGACGGCGGTTTCGATCCGCCATGGGTGCGCACCCTGGCCGCCGACTTCGGACTGGCCGAAGACGAGGTCCGCGCCGTCCTGCGCCGCGCCGCCGCACGTGGCGAACTGTTCCAGGTGGTGCCGGACCTGTTCTACGCACCGGCGCGCATCGCCGAGCTGGCCACGATCGTCGCGCAGCTGTCACAGGCCAGCGGCACGGTGGATGCGGCGGCCTTCCGCGATGCCATCGGCCTGGGCCGCAAACGCAGCATCCAGATCTTGGAGTTCTTCAATCGCGTTGGCTACACTCGACGCGTCGGTGACCAGCATCGGCCGCGTGGCGACCTGCAGTGGAACGCAGTCCGCGATTGAGCCCACCGCTACCGCCGTACTTTCGGAAGGCATGCGCATCCGGGCATGCGGCTGGGCTTCAAACCCAGTAGGGGGCGTCGATCGTTCCCTGGTAGGTTCGACTCCTGCTGCCTTCCGCCATTCGTGTTTCCGCAGGAGATGTCGGCATGGCCACGCACGCGCAGTCCCCCGCCCCTTCGACGGCCGATGCCCCACAACGACTGACGTCTCTCGCGCATGGCGGCGGCTGCGGCTGCAAGATCGCGCCGGGCGTGCTGACCGAACTGCTGCGCGGCGTGCCGGCGCTTCCGGCACCGGCTGAGCTGCTGGTTGGTCGCGAGACCAGCGACGACGCCGCGGTGTACCGCCTTGATGACCGCCAGGCGATTGTCGCCACCACTGATTTCTTCATGCCGATCGTCGACGATCCATTCGACTTCGGCCGCATCGCCGCCACCAACGCGCTGTCGGACCTGTATGCGATGGGCGCGCGCCCGCTGTTCGCACTGGCCATCGTCGGCATGCCGATCAACAGCCTGCCGCAGGACACCATCCGCGGAATCCTTCAAGGTGGCGAACGCGCCTGCGCCGATGCCGGCATCGTGGTGGCCGGCGGCCACAGCATCGATTCGGTGGAACCCATCTACGGCCTGGCCGCGATCGGCGTGCTCGATCCGCAGCGGCTCAAGCGCAATGCCGATGCCCGCGCCGGCGATGTGCTGGTGCTGGGCAAGCCGCTGGGCGTGGGCGTGTATTCGTCAGCACTGAAAAAAGAAGTGCTGGACGCCGACGGCTACCGGCAGATGATCGAGTCGACCACCCGACTTAACACCGTGGGCGTGCCGCTGGCCGCGCTGGACGGCGTGCATGCGATGACCGACGTCACCGGCTTCGGCCTGCTCGGCCACCTGCTGGAAGTGTGCCGTGCCAGTGGCGTTGCCGCCGAGGTGGACAGTGCACAGGTGCCGCTGCTGCCACAGGCACTGGAGCTGCTGCAGCGTGGCTGCGTGACCGGCGCCTCCCACCGCAACTGGGCTTCCTATGGCACCGAGGTGCGCTTCGCCGAGGGCTTGCCAGCACATTGGCAGCCGCTGCTGACAGATCCGCAGACCAGTGGCGGCCTGCTGGTGTCCTGTGCCCCGGAAGCGGTGGATGCGGTGCTGGCCTGTTTCCACGACGCAGGGTTCGTCCAGGCGGCCGTGGTGGGGCGCTTGGGCGAAGGAGCGCCGGGCGTCAGCGTGCGCTGATGCGCGGAAACGACAAGGGCGCCCAAAGGCGCCCTTGTCGTTTCGCCGGGTGCAGCATCACTCGATGTTCTGCACCTGTTCGCGGATCTGGTCGATCAGCACCTTCAGCTCCACCGCGGCATTGGACGTGCGGCTGTCCACCGACTTCGAGCCCAGCGTGTTGGCTTCGCGGTTGAACTCCTGCAGCAGGAAGTCCAGGCGGCGGCCGACCGGCTCACGCTGCTTGAGCACGCGGCGGATCTCGACGATGTGGCTGCCAAGACGGTCCAGCTCTTCATCCACGTCCAGCTTCTGCAGCCACAGCACCAGTTCCTGCTCGGTGCGGCCGGGATCGACCGGGTGCGGCAGGTCGGCCAGGCGTGCGGCCAGCTTGGCACGCTGGCCGTCGCGAATGGCCGGAATCAGCGTGCGGACTTCAGTGGCGATGCGTTCGATGCCGTCCACGCGCTCGCTGATGGCGGCCGACAACTTGCCGCCTTCGCGCTCACGGGCCTCGACGAAGCCGTCCAGCACCTGGTCCAGCAGGGCCAGTGCCTCGACCTGCAGGGCGGCGGCATCGGTGGCCTCGCCACGGGTCACGCCCGGCAGCTGCAGCAGGTCGGTGAAGCTGACCTGCAGGTTGGGGAAATCGGAGGTCAGGCGGTGGGCCAGGCGGCCCAGCTGGCCCAGCAGGGCCTCGTCCACCTGCAGGTTGGCCGCCGCTTCCGGCGCGCGCAGGCGCATCACCAGATCCAGCTTACCGCGGCTCAGGCGCGCGGCGATGCGCTCGCGCAGCTGCGGTTCGAGCGCCCGCAGTTCCTCGGGCAGGCGGGTGCCGACCTCCAGGAAGCGGTGGTTGACCGAGCGCAGCTCGCAGCCCAGCGTGCCCCACGGGGTGACCCGCTCGCCGCCGGCATAGGCGGTCATGCTTCGAATCATGGATTGTGTCCGGTGCGTGCAAAGGGGGAATGGTACCCTAGCGCCCTCACCAGAGCCCCCTTGCCCGCCCCGTGAAGGCCGCGGGCGTGGCGGCGTACTCCCTCGCCATTACGGAACCCGCACCATGTCCGATTCCCGCCCCAGCGGCCGCCAGCCCGACCAGCTCCGCCCGGTCGTCATCCAACGCGGCTTCACCCGCCACGCCGAAGGTTCGGTGCTGGTGTGCTTCGGTGAAACCCGCGTGCTGTGCACCGCCAGCGTCGAGAACCGCGTGCCGGGCTTCCTGCGCGGCAAGGGCGAAGGCTGGGTCACCGCCGAGTACGGCATGCTGCCGCGCGCCACCCACACCCGCAGTGACCGTGAAGCGGCCCGTGGCAAGCAGGGCGGCCGCACGCTGGAGATCCAGCGCCTGATCGGCCGCAGCCTGCGCGCCTGCGTCGACCGCAACGCGCTGGGCGAACGCACCATCACCCTCGACTGCGACGTGCTGCAGGCCGACGGTGGCACCCGCACCGCCGCCATCACCGGTGCCTACGTGGCCCTGGTCGATGCGGTGAACGTGCTGATGAAGCGTGGCGACATCAAGCGCAACCCGATCCTCGGCGCAGTGGCCGCCGTGTCAGTGGGTGTCTACCGCGGCACCCCGGTGCTGGACCTGGACTACGCCGAAGACAGCGACTGCGACACCGACATGAACGTGGTGATGAACGACGGTGGCGGCTTCATCGAGCTGCAGGGCACCGCCGAAGGCCATGCCTTCCGTCGCGACGAGCTGGACGCGCTGCTGGGCCTGGCCGAAAAGGGCGTGCGCGAGCTGCTGGCCGCGCAGCAGGCAGCGCTGTCGGCATGAACCGGCGCCTTGCCCTGACCACCCTGGTGGTGGCCGATTACGACGAAGCCATCGCCTGGTACACCGGCAAGCTCGGCTTCGCACTGTTGGAGGACATCGACCAGGGCCACAAGCGCTGGGTGGTGGTCGGCCCGACCGACGGCAGCGCCGCCGCGCTGCTGCTGGCCCGTGCCAGCAATGAGGAGCAGCGCAGCCGCATCGGCAATCAGACCGGTGGCCGGGTCGCCTTCTTCCTCAACACCGATGACTTCCACCGCGACCACGCGGCGATGCTGGCCGCCGGCGTCGAGTTCCTGGAAGCGCCGCGCGAAGAACCCTATGCAACGGTCGCGGTGTTCCGCGATCTGTATGGCAACACCTGGGACCTGCTGGAGCCCCGTCAATGAAGAAACTGGTACTGGCCAGCCACAACGCCGGCAAGCTGGTGGAGATGCAGGAGATCCTTGCTGACCTGCCGCTGCAGATCACCTCGGCCGCCGAACTCGGCCTGGGTGACGTGGAAGAGACCGGCCTGACCTTCGTCGAGAACGCGCTGCTGAAGGCGCGCGCCGCCTGCGAAGCGACCGGCCTGCCGGCGCTGGCCGATGATTCGGGCCTGATCGTCGACGCCCTCGGCGGTGCGCCGGGCCTGTACAGCGCGCGCTATGCCGGTCACCCGACCAACGCGGCGGCCAACAACGCCAAGCTGCTGGACGCGATGGCCGATGTTCTCGACGGCCAGCGCAGCGCCCGGTTCTATGCGGTGATCGTGCTGCTGCGCCACGCCACCGACCCGCAGCCGCTGATCTGCGAAGGCCGTTGGGAGGGCCAGATCATCCGCGAGCTGCGCGGCACGAATGGTTTCGGCTACAACCCGGTGTTCCTTGACACCACCCACGGCCTGACCGCCGCGGAAATGGAGCCAGCGCTGAAGAACGCCATCAGCCACCGCGCCATTGCCCTGCAGCAGCTCAAGCAACAGCTGGCGACGCTGTACTGACGCCACCCGATCGAACCAGGGAAGCCGGCCAGCGGCCGGCACTACCGAAGAAGCCCATGCCGCACGCCCACGACCACTGCAACCACCTGCCCGGCGAAGCCTGCTCCGCTGACCACGACAGCCCGCCCCGGCTGGTGCCACCACCGCTGTCGTTGTACGTGCACCTGCCGTGGTGCGTGCGCAAGTGCCCGTACTGCGATTTCAATTCGCACCAGGCCAAGGGCGAACTGCCGTTCGATGCCTACATCGACGCGCTGCTGCGTGACCTGGACCAGGACCTGCCGCTGGTCTGGGGCCGGGTGGTGCACAGCGTGTTCTTCGGTGGCGGCACGCCCAGCCTGTTCCCGCCGGAAGCGATCGACCGCTTCCTTCAGCAGGCCAGCGCGCGCCTGCGTTTCGCGCCCAATGCCGAGATCACCCTGGAGACCAACCCGGGCACCGCCGAGCACGGTCGATTCGACCGCTATCGCGCGGCCGGCGTGAACCGCCTCAGCTTCGGCATCCAGAGTTTTGACGACGCGATGCTCAAGCGCCTGGGCCGTATCCACGACAGTGGCGAAGCCGAGCGCGCGGTGAAAATGGCGCAGGACGCGGGCTACGACAACTTCAACATCGACCTGATGTACGCGCTGCCGGAACAGACCCTGGCCGGCGCCGAGGCCGATCTGGAACGCGCGTTCGCGCTGCAGCCGGCGCACATCTCGCACTACCAGCTGACCCTGGAACCGAACACGGTGTTCTTCGCGCGGCCGCCGCAGGGCATTCCCGATGAAGACAACGCCTGGGACATGCAGGAACACTGCCAGGCACTGCTCGCGCAGGCCGGTTTCGGCCAGTACGAAGTCAGCGCCTATGCGCGCTCCGGCCGGCAGAGCGCACACAACCTGAACTACTGGCGCTTCGGCGATTACCTGGGCATCGGTGCCGGTGCGCACGGCAAGATCAGTTCAGGCGCCGAAGAACACGTGCTGCGCCGCTGGAAGCTGAAGCATCCGCAGGCCTACCTGGACAGCGCGGGTACCCCGGCCTCGTTCGGTGGTGACGATGTGATCGCGCCCGAGCGCCTGCCGTTCGAGTACATGCTGAATCTGCTGCGCCTGCACGAAGGTTTCGGCCTGCGCGATTTCGAGTCGCGCACCGGCCTGCCGCGCAGCGTACTGGACGCACCGCTGGCCGAGGCCGTGCAGCGCGGCTGGCTGGACGTGACGGATGGCCATGTGCAGCCGACCGAGCTGGGCCGCCGCTTCACCAACGATGTGGTGAGCCTGTTCCTGGAAGATTGATCTCGCGTGACAGAGGGCCATGCCTGGCGAACGGAAGGCACATCCACCCTAAAGTAGCGCCGACAGCGGCCGACACGGTAGATTCACCAGATCGATCCGCGGGAATCCGGGTACCGCCTGCCGATGTCAGCCGTCTTTTCCATCACTCCTGCCGACAAGAACCGACTGGCCGCCAGCGACCTGCCACCGCGGGTACGTGAGCTGTTGGGCGCGCTGATCGGCCTGTGCCGGCAGACGCTGGCCGCGCCCCTGATCCTGACGGTGGAGGCGCTGGAGCAGACCCTGCTGCACGACGCCGACCGCGCACGTAATCCGCAGCAGCAGGCCGAGCTGATGGCCCAGCGTGGACAGCTGCACGCCTTCGCCGGCCACTTCGCCGACCGTATGCTCGATGCCGTGGCCGATGCCCTCGCACGGCTGCGCGAACCGGCCAGCGGTGTCAGCACCAGGGCTACGCCGCCCGCGCTGCCGGGCATGCTCGGGCTGTCGCTGGTTGATGAGCATGAAGTGGATCGCGACCTGCTGCTGACCGAGATGGTGCGGCGCGAGACCCTGCGTTCAACCAACACACTGAACCTGCTGGGCCAACGCCTGGGCGTACTGGCGGCGGCGCCGGCCTTCGAGGCCGACACCCTGCCGCTGGCACCGCAGGCACTGTGCGCAATGGTGCGCCGGATTGCCGAACAGGACGCGCTGAGCGTCGAGGTACAGCTGGCGCTGTATCGCAGTTTCGAACGGCAGGTGCTGGAACGGCTGGGGGATATCCTTGACCGTGCCAATGCCCTGCTGGCCCAGTCCGGCGTATTGCCGGGGCTGGTCTACACCCCCTACCTGGCACGCTCGTCGAGCACGCGGCGGATCATCACCCAGTCGGTGGGGGGCGGCCGCACCACGCAGCCGGCCAAGCGCGCCGCAGCCCCCCTGACCGGCTGGAACGGTTCGGCACCGGCCGGCTCCTGGTCCAGCCTGGTACAGGACGCCTTCCACGGGGGCGGCGCAACCGGCCCCGCCACGCCGGGCGTAACCACGTCCACCGGCGGTGCATTGCATGAACTGCTGCAGCAGGCACGGCACGCCAGCCCTGCCCCGGCGGACAGCGGCGCGGTGCCCAGCGCGGCAGTCGACGCGGTCCTCGCGCGCCTGCAGGCCCAGTCCAGTGCCGCAACCGGAGTGGCCGACCTGCAGGCTGCCGTGGTCGCGCAGCTGCGCAGCGAGCATGGTGCGCAGGCCCAGCTGGGCAGTCACGACCGTGACAACCTCGACCTGCTGCGCATGCTGATGCAGCAGGTGCAACAGCAGCAGCGTCCCGATCCGGTGCCGGCCGCCCTGCTGGCGCGCCTGCAGGTGCCCTTGGCACGCGCGGCCATGGCCGACCCGGGCTTCTTCGTGCGCGACGAACACCCCGCGCGTGAGCTGCTCAACCAGATCGCCGAAGTCGGCGCCAACTGGCTGGGCGATGACGATGTGGACCCACAGCTGCTGCAGCGCATGGCGCAGAGCGTGCAGGGCCTGCTGGGGCAGGATGCGCGTGTGCCGGAGGCCTTTGCCGCCGCCAACGAAGACGTGCAGCAGCACCAGCGCGCGGCGGCCCATCGTGCCGAACTGGCCGAGCGCCGCCATGTGGAAGCCGCCCGCGGCAAGGAACGATTGGAACTGGCCCGTCGCCAGGCCACCGCACAGATCGACCAGTGCTGCGACACGCAGTCGCCGCCGCGCTTCGTGCAGACCCTGCTGCGCCAGGCCTGGGCCGATGCACTGACCCTCACCCGCCTGCGCCATGGTGACGATTCGCCACAGTGGCAGGAGCGCCTGCAACAGACCGAGCGCATCGCTGCCATCACCGCACAGGCCGTCGACGCCCCTGGCGGCACCGATACCGCGCTGGCAGCGGACGTGGAGGCCGCACTGCTGCAGGTCGGCTACCACGCCGAGGAAGCCGCCGCCGTCGCGCGCAGGCTGGCAACGCCCGGCGGCGAGGATGAAAGCACCTCGCGTACCGAGCTCAGCGCACGCCTGAAGGCACGTGCGCGCCTGGGCGAGCACGCCGGCACGAACAGTGGCACCGCACCTGCCACACCGCGCAGCAGCGCCGAAGAAGCGGCCTACCAGCAGCTGTCCACGCTGCCGTTCGGCAGTTGGTTCGACATCGACACGGGCGATGGCACGCTGCGCCGCCAGCGCCTGTCCTGGTACAGCCTGCTGACCGGCCACGCGTTGTTCGTCAATGCGCGCGGGCAGAAGATCACCGATACCGACCTGGATACGCTGGCACGGCAGATCAGTGCCGGGCGCGCGCAGCTGGTCACCGAAGACAAGGGCCGGCTGGTCGACCGTGCCTGGGAAGCCAGCCTCGGTGCACTGCGTGCACTGGCCACGGGCCGCGCACAGGAGACCCCCGCATGAAAGCCGTACCGCCGCAGGACACCCGCCGCGCGCCGCGCCGCCAGGTCTCGGACCTGGTGCCGGTCACCGACCAGATGCGCGAGTGCGTGGTCGGGCGCCTCGGCAATGTCTCCGAAACCGGCATGCTGATGCTGGCCAGCGCACCGTTGCGCGAGGATGCGCTGTACCAGCTGCGCTTCCCGCTGCCACTGGGTGACGGCCGCCAGCAGGACATCGATGTGGGCGTGCATCTGCTGTGGAGCGAGCCCGCGCACGTTCCCGGGCAGAGCTGGACCGGCTTCCGCTTCCTCACCCTGTCACGCGAGCATCGGCAGCTGCTGCGGCAGTGGGTGGGCGAGGACAGCGACGAGGGACCGGTTTCGACGGCCTGAGTGCCGGTTCCGGCACAGCGGTTTTTCGCGGTATGCGGCAGAATCTAGGGCCGTTTTCCGTGTCGAGCCACCGCAATGATCCAGCAAGACCCCGGCGCCCTGTATTCCGACCACCTGGCCGTGCTGTGCCGACGTGCCGAACAGGCGCTGGCCCGCGGTGGCTTCGATCACCTGGTGGTGCCCAGCGGCACCCTGCACTACCAGGTGTTCGACGACCGCGACTACCCATATGCGGTCAATCCGCAGTTCAAGGCTTGGCTGCCGCTGACCCGCGTGCCCAACAGCTGGATCGTGTTCACCCCGGGCAAGCGCCCGGCCGTGATCTTCCACCAGCCCTTCGACTACTGGCACGTGGTGCCGGACGCCCCCAGCGGCTGGTGGGTGGAGCACTTCGACATCCACATCATCCGCAAGCCCGAAGAGGCGCTGGCCCTGCTGCCGGCCGACCCGGCGCGCTGCGCCATCCTCGGCGAGCCGCAGAGCGCGCTGGGCAACTACGTGCCGAACAACCCGGCGCCGGTGGTGAATTACCTGGAATGGCACCGCGGCAGCAAGACGCCGTATGAGATCGCGCTGATGCGCCAGGCGCAGGTGCTGGGCGTGCGCGGCCACCGTGCCGCCGAAGCCGCGTTCCGCAATGGCGCCGACGAATTCAGCATCCACATGGCCTATTGCCAGGCCGTCGGCCAGGATGCCAACGAACTGCCCTACGGCAACATCGTGGCCCTGAACGAACACGCCGCCGTGCTGCATTACACCGAGCTGGGCCGCAAGGCGCCGCAGCCGCTGCGCAGCTTCCTGATCGATGCCGGTGCCAGCGCCTACGGCTACGCCAGCGACATCACCCGCACCTACGCCGCGCAGGGCCACGACGAGTTCGCGGCGATGATCGCCGCCGTCGACGCTGCCCAGCAGCAGATGTGCGCGGCGGTGCGGCCGGGCTTTGACTACAAGCAGCTGCACGTGGACGCGCATCTTTCGCTGATGGGCGTGCTGAAGGACTTCGGCGTGATCAAGGTGTCGCCGCAGACCGCGCTGGAGACCGGCGTCAGCGCCGCGTTCTTCCCGCACGGCATCGGCCACCTGATCGGCCTGCAGGTGCACGACGTGGCGGGGTTCGCGGCCAGTGACGAAGGTGGCCGCATCGAGCGCCCGGCCGGCCATCCGTACCTGCGCCTGACCCGCGTGCTGGAACCGGGCATGGTGGTGACCATCGAACCGGGCCTGTACTTCATCGACATGCTGTTGAATGAAGTGAAGGACGCCGGCCATGGCGATGCGATCAACTGGGACCGCGTGGACTTCTTCCGTCCGTATGGCGGCATCCGCATCGAAGACGAAGTGCTGTGCACAGAGGGCGAGGCGGACAACCTGACGCGGCCGGCGTTTGCGGCGGCGAACGGCTGAGCCCCTCGTGGTTGGGCGCTGAATTCAAAATGCCGTGCTTGGCGGGGCGGGTGAGCCATGCAGGGGACGCTGCAAGTACGTCCCTGTAAGCTCGATGGCGCCATCCATGGCGCCAACGCCCCTGCATGGCCCACCCGCCCCACCTTTGACAGTTTCCTGCCGCGTCCAACCACGGAAAAGAAAAAAGAAAAGCAAAAGCGGATCGCGTGCTGCGCTCGCTCTGTGTCGACCAAGGTCGACACCTACCAACAGCCGCGCGAACCAACAACCGCAATTGCCAGTAGATCCACGCCATGCGTGGATGATTCATTCGATGTCTGACAGATGTGCCGACCAACGGTCGGCACCCACCAACAGCCCCGTGAACCTGTCGAAGGCGGGGTACTGTGGGTTTGCGGGGTGTGAGCCGCATGGATGCGGCGACCAAGCCTCCAGGGATGGATTCACGGCGTCCCCGCAAACCCACAGTGCCCCGCCATCCCACGGATAGCCCGCTGTTGCTGTTGCTGTTGCCTCTGCGGGTGCAGGGCTGCAAGCCCTGCCGACCCCCCTTACCCCGCCATCACCGCTTCGATCTCGTCGGCGCTGCGCGCCAGGCCTTCGGTCAGCACGCGATGGCCATCATCGGTGATCAGCACATCGTCTTCAGTGCGGATGCCGATGCCGCGCCAGCGCGGCTCCACCGTCGTGTCGTCCACGCCGATGTACAGCCCCGGCTCGATGGTGAACGCCATGCCCGGCTCCAGCAGGCGCGAATCGCCCGCCAAGCGGTAGTCGCCCACGTCGTGCACGTCCATGCCGATCCAGTGCCCGGTCTTGTGCCGGTAGAAGCGCTGGTACAGGCCTTCGGACAGGTTCTTTTCCAGCGTGCCCTTCAGCAGGCCCAGCCGCAGCAGGCCTTCGGTCAGGGTCTGTACCGCCGCCAGGTGGCCGGCCTCGTACGGTACACCCGGCTTGGCCTGGGCCAACGCGGCGGCCTGCGCATCGCCGACCAGGTCGTGCAGCGCACGCTGCTCGGCACTGAAGCGGCCATTCACCGGGAAGGTGCGGGTGATGTCGCTGGCATAGCCGCGGTATTCGGCACCGGCGTCGATCAACACCAGCTCGCCATCGCGCGAACGCGCGTTGTTGTCGCGGTAATGCAGGATGCAGCCGTTGCGACCGGCACCGACGATGCTGCAGTAGGCCGGCACAGCGTCGCTGGCACGGAACACGCGTTCCAGTTCGGCCTGCAGTTCGTACTCGTGGATACCCGCCCTGGCAGCCTTCATCGCCGCCAGATGCGCACGCACGCTGATCTGCGCGGCGTGGTGCATCAACGCCACTTCGGCTCCGGACTTGAACAGGCGCTGCTCGTGCAGCAGGTGGCCCAACTCCAGGAACTCGTGCGGGGGCTGCGCGCCGTGGCGCACCTGCGAACGCACGCGGTTGACCCAGCCGATCAGCTTCAGGTCGAAATCCGCGTCGCGGCCGAAGTGGTAGTAGACGCGCGAACGGCCTTCCAGCAAGCCCGGCAGGATGTCGTCCAGATCGTCGATCGGGTAGGCATCGTCCATGCCGTACTGCGATACCGCGCCTTCCTGGCCGGCGCGGCTGCCGTCCCAGGCCTCGCGCTCGGCATCACGCTCGCGGCAGAACAGGATGGCCTCGCCGTGGCGGCGGCCCGGGATCAACACCAGCACCGCTTCCGGCTCCGGGAAGCCGCTCAGGTACTGGAAGTCCGAATCCTGGCGGAACGGGTAATGGGTATCGAGGCTGCGCACCTTCTCGGCTGCGGCCGGCAGTACCAGGATCGCGTCCTCGCCGGCCATGTCCATCAGCTGGCGGCGGCGACGCTTGTATTCGCCGGCCGCGATGCCGGTGCGCTGCTTGATGTCCATCAGTTCAGGCGCTGCCGATGGCGCGAAGCCAGCACCACGTCACCGTGCAGCAGCAGCACCGCCACGCGGATGAATTCCTCGATCTCCGACAGGGCTTCGTCGTCATCATCGCCGCCGGCCTCGAAATCCTCGCTGGAGGCGCGGGCCAGGCTGGCCATGTCGGTCAGCGCTTCCTCGCCCTCTTCGGACAGGGCTGGCCGGTTGCCACCACTGCCCAGGCCGAAGCCGCCCAGGAACGAGCGGGTCCAGCTGAACATGGCATCGGCCTGCGCGGACACGTCATCGTTGTCGGTCAGCAGCAGTTCGAAGGCGAAGTCACGGTCTTCCAGCTGCTTGATGGTGACCTGCAGCAGCTGCGCCAGCACGCTGTCGGCAGCCACCGGCGCCAGGTTGTCGTCGGCCAGCACGCGCGCCGGCCAGTCGTTGCCGGGGGCGCCGCCGGCGGCCAGCCAGCCACACAGCGCGCCGTGCAGCTCGGCAGCGGTGGCGCCCAGGCCCAGTTCCTGGCTGGCGCGGGTAACGTCGTCGACGGAGGGAAGTTCGGTCATCGTGCGGCTCGTTCGGAAAGGAAACCCGGGGCGCGCACGCGCGCGCCCGTGAGACCCCGTAGTGTAGCAACCCGACGGCATCCTCTCCGCAGCCGTCCAGCCTTGCTGCGACAACGCTTGACCGCCCTTACCCGGCTTGCCTATCGTGCCCGCATGGAACCCGCCGATCCCCTTGCCCAGCTGCAGGACTTCGCCGCCCGCGTGGAAGCGTTGCTTGAACGCAACCAGCGCCTGGCCGAGGAGAACCGCAGCCTGCGCCACCAGCAGGAACAGCTGGTGGCCGAGCGCTCGACGCTGCTGGCCAAGAATGAGCAGGCACGTTCGCGGGTGGAAGCAATGATCAGCCGGCTCAAATCCCTGGAGCAGCACACATGAGCGCCGAACCGGTCAGTGTCCGCATCCTCGATCGTGAATACACCGTGGGCGTCGGCGGCGATGAACGCGACAGCCTGATGGCCGCCGCGCGCCTGCTGGATGCGCGCATGCGCGAGATCCGCGGCAGCAACCGCATGGCCGCGGTCGATCGCGTCGCCGTGCTGGCCGCGTTGAACCTGGCCCACGAACTGCAGCTGCTGCGCGACGAAAACGCCCGCCAAGCGGTGGCCTTGCAGCAGACGCTGGCCGATCTGAACCGGCGCCTGGACCGCGCCATCGACGGCACCCCGTAGAAAAAAGGGACGGAGGGAATTAAGGCGCATTCGCCCCTTCCGTGCCGGAAACGCCTTAATCCCCTCCGTCCCCTTTTCTCATATCTGAATTGGCACGGACTGTTGCCGACGAACGGCCTATCCAGATCCTGCGTGCTGGCTATAATGGCCACGCGTTCTCTGCGGTACTCGACGGCATGTGCAAACATTCGCCTTGTCCCTTAAGAACGACACCGGGAGCGCGACAGCGCCGGGAGTGCAGGTCCGCCTTGTAGCGGGAAGCCCGATGGTTCTCCAGCGTTCCCACTTGAGCCCCCGGGTTCAAGGTCGTTTCGCATGCATCGACATTGCGGAGAATGCAATATTCCAGCAAGGGCGGCGTCTTCGGGCGTCGCCCTTGTTCTTTGCGGCACAATGACGGCTGATCCTTGCCGCACGCTGCCATGACCGACCCGCGCCAGGCCCTGCGCCACGACCTGCGGCAACGCCGCCGTGACCTTTCCGCCGCTGAGCGCATCGCCGCCGCCGAATCCCTTGCCGATGCCCTGCTGGCGCTGCCGTTCGCCCCGCGCGAAGGCGCCGTGGCTGGCTACTGGGCGCTGGATGGCGAAATCGCCCTGCACCGCTGGCAGCTGCAACTGCCCGAAGGCCTCACCTACTGCCTGCCGGTGCTGGCCGGTGAGGTGCTGCGCTTCGCACCGTGGCGGCCGGGGCAGCCGCTGACCAGCAACCGCTACGGCATTCCCGAACCGGACGTGGCGGTGGAAGACACCCTGGAACCAGCGCAGATGGCGCTGGTAGTGACCCCGCTGGTGGGTTTCGACGCGCAGTGCCGGCGGCTGGGCATGGGGGGCGGCTGGTATGATCGCAGCTTCGCCTTCCGCCACGATCGGCCGGCGCCGCCCTGGCTGGTCGGTGCTGCGTTTGCGGTGCAGCAGGTCGAGTCCTTGCCGGTGGCGTCGTGGGACGTGCCGGTGGATGCGATCTGCACCGAAGACGGCACCCTGTTCCCCTCCGCTGCCCCCGTGAACGCATGACCGCCCGCAAGCGCTACTGGCTGATGAAGTCCGAACCGGACGCCTTCTCCATCGATGACCTGGCCAAGGTCAAGGTCGAACCCTGGAACGGGGTGCGCAACTACCAGGCGCGCAACTTCATGCGCGATGGCATGCAGGTGGGCGACGGCATCCTGTTCTACCACTCCAACACCAAGGTGCCGGGCATCGTCGGCCTGGCCACGGTGGCCAGCACGGCCTACCCGGACGACACCCAGTTCGATCCGAAATCCGACTACCACGACCCCAAGAGCACGCGCGAGAACCCGCGCTGGATGCTGGTGGACGTGGCCTTCGACCGCAAGCTCAAGCAGGTGATCGCGCTGGACGAGATCAAGCTGCACGCCGAAGCGCTCGGCGAAGGCTTCCCGCTGGTTGCCAAGGGCAACCGCCTGTCGGTGTTCCCGGTGACGGCCGCGCAGTGGAAGCTGCTGCTGTCGCTGGAAAAGAAATCCTGATTCCCTGCCTGAGAGTTCTCCCATGTCCGAAGCCAAGCGCCTGGCCGCCGAGAAAGCCATCGAGTACGTAGAAGACGGCATGATCGTCGGTGTCGGCACCGGTTCCACCGTGGCCTATTTCATCGATGCCCTGGCCCGCATCCAGCACCGCATCAAGGGCGCCGTGTCCAGCTCCGAGCAGAGCACCGCGCGCCTGAAGCAGCACGGCATCGAGGTGATCGAGCTGAACCACAGCGGCAACCTGTCGCTGTACGTGGACGGCGCCGATGAGTGCGACGCCAACAAGTGCCTGATCAAGGGCGGCGGTGCCGCGCTGACCCGCGAGAAGATCATCGCCGAGGCCAGCGAGCGCTTCATCTGCATCGTCGACCCGAGCAAGCAGGTGCCGGTGCTGGGCAAATTCCCGCTGCCGGTGGAAGTGATCCCGATGGCGCGCAGCCTGGTCGCCCGCCAGATCCGCGACATGACCGGCGGCCAGCCGACCTGGCGCGAAGGCGTGGTCACCGACAACGGCAACCAGATCCTGGACATCCACAACCTGCAGATCACCGATCCGGAAAAGCTGGAGCGCGAGCTCAACCAGCTGCCGGGCGTGGTCTGCGTGGGCCTGTTCGCGCGCCGTCGCGCCGATGTGGTGATCGTCGGCGGCGAGCCGCCGGTCGTGCTCTGACCCTTTCGAAGGATCCTGACGATGTCGCTGTTGCGTTCGCTGCTGATGCTCCCGCTGCTGGCCCTGGCCGGCTGCGCCACCGATGCGGCCCGCCATTGGGTCGAGCTGGATGGCGCCCGCTACCAGGTCGAGCTGGCCACCAACGATGAAACCCGCGCGCGCGGGTTGATGTTCCGCGACCAGATGGCCGCCGACCACGGCATGCTGTTCATCCACGACCGCGAGGAAATGCAGGCGTACTGGATGAAGAACACCAAGCTTGCGCTGGACATCCTGTACTTCGACAGCCAGCGCAAGCTGGTCAGCCAGCAGCGCGACGTGCCGCCGTGCTCGGCCGGCGATATGTGCCCGCCCTACCCCAGCGGCGGCCCTGCACGCTATGTGCTGGAGCTCAACGCCGGCCAGGCCGAGAAGCTGCAGCTGAAGGACGGCACCCAGCTGACCTTCGGCCCGGGCATCGAGTAGATCCTCGCCCTGCGTTGAGGAGGACCGGCAGGTGCCGACCTTGGTCGGCACTGACCTGCCGCGCGCTGGCTGGCTGTGGTGTGGACCAAGGTCCACACCCACCGGAAGCCCATCGACAAGCCCATCGACCCAGGCCGTGACTTTTTCACGCGGCACCGCTTGAAACCGCCTGCGAATGACGCCAGTCTGTGGTCATGCAGGACCGGATCTCTCTCCCCGACTGGGATGCACTGGCCGACCTCGAAGACGAGGCGCTGCCACTGTTGCCGACCGCACTGCTGATCGCGCGCGATGAATACCCCGATCTGCAGCCGTCCACCTACGACGCGTTGATCCAGAGCCATGTCGACCACCTCCGCTCGGAAGTGGACAGCATCGACAACAGCCCGCTGAAGATGGCGGCGATCAACCGCCACCTGTTCGACGAGCTGGGCTACAGCGGCGACCACGACGAGTACTACGACCCGCGCAACAGCTACCTCAACCAGGTATTCGAGCGGCGCCTGGGCAACCCGATCTCGCTGGCGCTGGTGCAGATGGAAGTCGCGCGCCGACTGGGCATTCCGCTCGATGGCGTGTCCTTCCCCGGCCACTTCCTTGTGCGTCTGCCGGTGGACGATGGCGTGCTGGTGATGGACCCGTTCAACGGTGGCCGCCCGCTGGACGTGGACGAACTGCGCGAGCGGGCCAAATCACACCTGGGTGGGCAGATGCCCGACGACCAGGTGCTGGCGCAGATCCTTGACCCGGCGCCGGCGCGCGCGATCCTGATGCGCATGCTGCGTAACCTGCATGGCGTGTACGCCGAGGCCGGCGAGTGGGACCGCGCTGCACGCAGTGCCGATCGCCTGCTGAAGCTGGCCCCCGAGCAGGACGACGCGCTGCGGGATCGCGGCCTGGCCTATCTGCAGCTGGAGTATCTGGCCGGCGCCCGCCATGACCTGGGGCAGTACCTGAAGCGCAATCCCGAGGCCAGCGACGCGCAGTGGCTGCGTGAGAAGCTGATCGACCTGGGCGGGCCGGTACCGCGGCTGCATTGAGGGAGTCGGTGTGTGGACCAACGGTCCACACCCACCCCAACGGTCCGCACTCACAGAAGGGCCTGCAGGCCCCACCGGTCAATCGACTTCGACCATCTCGAAATCGGCCTTGGTCACCCCGCAATCGGGGCAGGTCCAGGTCTCGGGGATGTCCTCCCAGCGCGTCCCCGGCGCGATGCCCTCCTCCGGCAAGCCTTCCGCTTCGCTGTAAAGGAAGCCGCAGACCACGCACATCCAGGTGCGCAAGGTGGTGGGGGTGGCATCGCTCATCGGATAATCAGGGCTGGATTCACGGGCCGCCATTGTCCCATCGCGGTCCACTCACCGGTAGCCATCAATGACTTCTGCTTCCCCGGCGCCCCGCGGCGTCTACCTGATCACCCCGGACGAGCCCGATACCGCGCGCCTGCTGGCCCGTACCGCGCCGTTGCTGGCCGCTGGCGCTACCTGGCTGCAGTACCGCAACAAGACCGCCAGCGACGCGCTGCGACGGGAGCAGGCCATGGCGCTGCAGGCACTGTGCGCGGGGCACAGCGTGCCGCTGATCATCAACGACGACCCGGCACTGGCCAAGGCCGTGGGCGCGGCCGGCGTGCACCTGGGCGGCACCGACGGCGACATCCCCAGCGCGCGCGCCCTGCTCGGCACGGACGCCATCATCGGCGCCTCCTGCTACGACCAGCTGGCCAATGCCGAAAAGGCCGTGGCCGCCGGCGCCAGCTATGTGGCCTTCGGCGCGTTCTTCCCGACCACCACCAAGGTCACCAGCAGCCGCGCCCATACCGACCTGCTGCGGCAAAGCGCCGCACTGGGCGTGCCGCGGGTGGCGATCGGCGGCCTGACGCCGGACAATGTCGGTCCCATCATCGACGCCGGCGCCGATCTGGTCGCCGTGGTCAGCAGCGTGTTCGCCGCCGAAGACCCGGTCGCGACCCAGCGCGCCTACCTCGCCCAGTTCGCGTAATGCCCAGGAAATCCGCATGAACCACGACCAGTCCCACGCCCTGTTCTCCCGTGCCCAGCAGCTGCTGCCGGGCGGCGTCAATTCGCCGGTGCGCGCGTTCAAGTCGGTCGGCGGCGAGCCGTTCTTCGTCGAACGCGCCGACGGCGCCTACCTGTACGACGTCGACGGCAACCGCTACATCGACTACGTCGGTTCCTGGGGCCCGATGATCGTCGGCCACAACCACCCGGCGGTGCGCCAGGCGGTGAAGAAGGCGATCGACAACGGGCTGTCGTTCGGTGCGCCGTGCGCGGCCGAAGTGACCATGGCCGAAACCATCACCCGGCTGGTGCCGTCGTGCGAGATGGTGCGCATGGTCAACTCCGGCACCGAGGCCACGCTGTCGGCGATCCGGCTGGCGCGTGGCGCCACCGGCCGCAACCGCATCGTCAAGTTCGAAGGCTGCTACCACGGCCACGGCGACTCGTTCCTGGTCAAGGCCGGCAGTGGGATGTTGACGCTGGGCGTGCCGACCTCGCCAGGCGTCCCGGCCGGCCTGAGCGAGCTGACCCTGACCCTGCCCTACAACGATTTCGAAGCCGCGACTGCGCTGTTCGAGCAGCAGGGTGACGACATCGCCGGCCTGATCATCGAACCGGTGGTCGGCAATGCCAACTGCATTCCGCCGCGCGACGGTTATCTGCAGCACCTGCGTGAACTGTGCACGAAGCATGGCGCGCTGCTGATCTTCGATGAAGTGATGACCGGCTTCCGCGTCGCCCTGGGCGGTGCGCAGGCGCACTACGGCATCACCCCGGACCTGACCACCTTCGGCAAGATCATCGGCGGCGGCATGCCGGTGGGCGCCTACGGCGGTCGCCGCGAGCTGATGCAGCAGATCGCACCGGCCGGCCCGATCTACCAGGCCGGTACGCTGAGCGGCAATCCGGTGGCGATGGCCGCTGGCCTGGCGATGCTGGAACTGATTCAGCAGTCGGGCTTCCACGCCGACCTCGCCGAGCGCACGGCACGCCTGTGTGCCGGCCTGGAAGCCGCCGCCGCCGAAGCCGGCGTGGCCGTGACCACCACCCGCGTGGGCGCGATGTTCGGGCTGTTCTTCACCAGCGAGAAGGTGGAGACCTACGCGCAGGCCACTGCCTGTGACATCCCGGCATTCAACCGCTTCTTCCACGCGATGCTGGACCAGGGCGTGTTCCTGGCACCGTCTGCGTACGAAGCAGGCTTCCTGTCCAGCGCGCACGACGATGCCGTGATCGAAGCAACGCTGGCCGCTGCACGCGTGGCGTTCAAGGCCGCCAAGGGCTGATCGCAAAAAGGGGACGGAGGGGATTAAGTCGTTTGTGCACAAACGACTTAATCCCCTCCGTCCCCTTTTTTCAACCGAAGACGAACTTGCCCTTCATCATCGCGAAGTGGCCCGGGAACGAGCAGAAGAAGGTGTAGTCACCGCCCTTCTGCAGGCCCTGGGTAGAGAAACGCACACGCGTGGTCTCGCCACCGCCGATCACCTTGGTGTGAGCCAGCACGCGCTTGTCGGCCTTCGGCAGGTAGCTGTCGGCCAGGGTCATGCGCATGCCCGCCATCGCCACCGGCTGGTAGTCGGCGGTGCGGGTCAGCACCCAGTTGTGGCCCATGGCGGTAGTGGCCAGCTTGCCGGTGTGGCGCAGGGTCAGGTCCACGGCGGTGCAGTCGGCGGCGACCTTGATCTCGCGGCTGCTGAAGCTCATCTGGTCGGTGCTGTCGATGCTCACCGCACACACCCGCGCCATCGCCGACGGCGCCAGCATCAGCGCGCCCAGTCCCACTGCCACCCTCCAAGCCTTCATCGTTGCATCTCCTGCGGATTCAAGCGCCATTCTAGGCAGGCCCCTGTGGCCGCGTCTGCGACCGTCTGTCGCATGGCTGCTCCAGGGTTTCCCGCGTGTTCACTGCAATGGCATGCTCGGCCGATGCGGATCGATCTGTTGCTGTTGGATGTGGATGGCGTGCTGGTGCAGTACCAGCGCGCGCAACGCGTGCTGCACCTGGCCCAGGCGCTGCAGGTTCCGGCGCAGGCCGTGCAGGCCGCGCTGTATGACAGCGGACTGGAAGCGGCGCATGACAATGGCACGCTGGATGGCCCGGCCTATCTGGCGCAGCTGGGGGAGCGTCTGGGCACGACGGTCGATGTGGCTGCATGGACCGCGGCACGGCGGGCCGCCAGCCATCCGCAGGCTGCCGTGTTGCAGCGGCTGCAGCCCCTGCAGCTGCCGATGGCGGTGCTGACGAACAACGGCGCGCTGATGCGGCAGGCCTTGCCCACCCTGCTGCCGGAACTGTTCCCGGCCCTGCGGGAGCGTGTGTTCTGCAGCGCCGATTTCGGCCTGCGCAAACCCGCACCGGAAGTCTTCCTGCGCACGCTTGAGGTACTCGGCGTGGCGCCTTCGCACACGCTGTTCGTCGATGACCTGTTCGCCAATGTGCGCGGCGCACGCGCTGCCAGCCTGCACGCGGAAACCGTGCGCGATGGCCGGGGATTGGGCAAGGTGTTGAAGCGCTATCGGATCGCGTGACCCGCTGTAGAGCCGAGCCCATGCTCGGCTCCTGTTGCCTGACATCGCGATGAGCCGAGCGTAGGCTCGGCTCTACAGATGCCTCTGCCGGCGTCAGCGCGCGGCAATGAACGCAGCAATCGCTGCGCGCAGGCGCTTCAGGCCTTCGGCCACTTCTTCGTCGGTGATGTTCAGCGACGGCACGAAGCGCAGCACGTCCGGGCCGGCCTGCAGGGTCAGCAGGCCCTGCTCGGCGGCGTGGTCGAGGATCGCACCGGCCTGGCCGGCAAAGTCCTTGCTCAGCACCGCGCCCAGCATCAGGCCACGGCCACGCACGTCGCTGAACACGCCGAATTCTTCGTTGATGCGCGCAAAGCCATCGCGCAGCGCCTTCGACTGGCGGCTGACATTGGCGGCGATCTCCGCCGAGGCCAGCTTGCGCAGCGCAACGCGTGCGACCGCAGCGGCCAACGGGTTGCCACCGAAGGTGGTGCCGTGTGCACCGAACTGCATGGTTTCGGCCACCTTCGGGCCGGCCAGCATCGCACCGATCGGGAAGCCGCCACCCAGCGCCTTGGCCAGGGTGACCATGTCCGGCACCACGTCGTCCTGCCAGTGCGCGAACAGCGTGCCGGTGCGGCCCATGCCGGCCTGGATCTCATCCAGCACCAGCAGCGCGTTGTGCTGGTCGCACAGCTCACGCACGCGCTTGAGGAAGCCGGACTTTGCCGGCATCACGCCGCCCTCGCCCTGGATCGGCTCCAGCATCACCGCTGCCACGTCACCGGCGGCCATCGCGGTTTCCAGCTGCACTTCATCGTTGAAATCGATGTAGCGGAAGCCACCCGGCAGCGGCTCGTAGCCTTCCTGGTACTTCGGCTGGGCAGTCGCGGTCACGGCGCCCATGGTGCGACCGTGGAAGCTGCCGCGGAAGGTGATGATCACCCGCTTGTCGGCCGGGCGGCCCTGGCTGGAGGCCCACTTGCGGACCATCTTGATCGCCACTTCATTGGCTTCGGCGCCGGAATTGCACAGGAACACGCGCTCGGCGAAGCGGCTGGCCTTCACCAGCTCCTCGGCCAGGTGCAGCGGCGGCGCGCTGTAGAACACATTGCTGGTATGCCAGAGCTTGCCGGCCTGTTCGACCAGCGCGGCCACCAGGTCCGGGTCGTTGTGGCCCAGGCCGCACACGGCGATGCCGGCGGCCAGGTCGATGAACTCACGGCCCTGGCTGTCCCACACGCGGGCGCCCTGGCCTCGCTCCAGTACCACCTGGCGGGGCTTGTAGACCGGCAGGTAATAGTGCGAAAGGGAGATCAGCGGATCGGTAGCGGCGGTCATGGCAGTCGGCAGGATTCAGGAATCCCCATTCTCGCGCCGGAACCCCTGCGGCACAATGCGCCCATGCGACCGTTTTCCGCCCCCCAGCTGAACCCCGCCACCGAGACCGGCTGGCGCCGTCGGTGGTTCGACATCATCTACCGCCACGACACCCGCCCTTCGCGCAATTTCGACCTGATCCTGGTGGTGGCGATCGTCGCCAGCATCCTGGTGGTGATGATCGACAGCGTGCAGCACCTGCACGCCGAATGGTCCACCGGCCTGTACATCCTGGAATGGGGCTTCACCATCATCTTCACCGCCGAGTACCTGCTGCGGCTGGCGGTGGTCAAGCGCCCGCTGCGGTATGCGGTGAGCATCTGGGGCATCATCGACCTGCTGTCGATCCTGCCCGCCTACCTGTCGATGTTCATCCCCGGCGCGCAGAGCCTGCTGGTGGTGCGCGCACTGCGCATCCTGCGCGTATTCCGCATCCTCAAGCTGACCCGCTACATCGAGGAAAGCGGCGTGTTGATGACGTCGCTGTGGCGCAGCCGGCGCAAGGTGCTGGTGTTCCTGTTCACGGTGATCACCATCACCATCATCGCCGGTGCGCTGATGTACGTGATCGAGGGTCCCGAACACGGCTTCACCAATATCCCGGCCAGCATGTACTGGGCGGTGGTGACCATGGCCACGGTCGGCTTCGGTGACATCGTGCCGCAGACCGTGCTCGGCCGCTTCGTCACCTCGGTACTGATCCTGATCGGCTACAGCATCATCGCCGTGCCCACCGGCATCTACACCGCCGAACTGGCCAGCACAATGCGTGAAGCCGAACAGGCCGCGCGCCGCGATGCGCGTGGCTGCCCGGACTGTGGGCTGGAAGGCCATGAGCCGGAGGCACTGCACTGCCGCAAGTGCGGTGGCAAGCTGCCGGATGCGTTCAACCATTGAGGCACATGCCGACCAGCGGCCGGCACTACCCCTTGGCGGTTACGCATGGATGCGTGCGCCGTTGCTCATCGCATGCGGTTGCTGGTGGTCACCAGATCGTTGTATGCGGCAAGGATCGTTGACTGCGCTCCCTCCGGGTCGGTGGTGAGCCAACTGCCCGACGCCTTCCGCTCTGCCGCCAGCGCTTCGGCGGTGATCGGCTTGTGCTGCTCCAGGCGCTCGACGCCGCGTCCCGCGGTACGGACCAGCTTGTCCGCCGAACGCTGCACGTGGCCCCACATCGGGTCGTCCTTGCCGACACCGCCGTTCTGGATTTCCGTCACCAGTGCCTGATAGTCAGCCAGCTGCGCGCGCAGCGCCGCGACGTCCGGTGCGTCGTCCTGGAACGCCGTGGCCAATCGCTTGCCGTCGCCCAGCAGGCGAAGGTGGTAGTAGGCCAGCGAGCGCCCTTCGCTTTCCTCGATCTGCTTCAGCTGCGCGGCACGGCGATCGTTCTCGTTCTTTTCCAGCGCCACATCCATCGCTTCGCTGGCCTTGAAGAAATCGGCGTAGGCCTGCATCAGCGGGGCATGCTGGCTGCGCATCCCCTCGCCGCCATCACGGCGATAGTCCTCGCGGGTGAAGTAGCCATCGGCGCGCTCGACCAGGGTGTTCAATGCCTGGAAGGCCTGCTGATAGTCACGCGCGGGGCCATCCACCGGCAGTGCCGGGGTCTTCGCCAGCGCGTCGGTCAGTGGCTGGCCGCAGTACTCGACGCGGTGCGACAGCACCTTTCCGGGCGAACGCGGCTGCGCTTCCTTGCCGGTCGGGCCGGCTTCGGGGTCCTTCATCCAGCTGGTGTAGGCCTGGAAGCCCTCGTGGATGGGCTGTTCAACGCCGTTGTAGCACTCGATGTAGGCGTTCACCTTCTCCAGCCCGGGGTCGGCCACGCCCAGCCCTGCCGATCTGTCGCAGCCGCTGAGGCCCGCCACAGCGCCGATCAGCAGCAGCGGCGCGATACGCAGACAGGACGTCGTCCTGGTCTCTCGCATGAGTGCTGGCGCGCCGGTCACTGGCGGTTGCTCTGGAAAACGAGCGAGTTGTATTCCTGCATGAGCTTGCTGGCCGAACCGCGCGGCGCCATCGACGGCGAATCAAGCATGCGTCGTTCGAAATCGGTGTAAGGCTTTTTCTCGCTGACGCGCTGCAGCCGCTCCTTGCCTTCGCGCCGGAAATTCTCGGCCCCACGTTCGAAGCCTTCCCAGTCCGACTTGCCCGGCTCCTGGTCTGCAACCTTGGCGTGCGCTTCATCGGAAATGCGGTTGAAGGCATCCAGGCGTTCGCGGGCCTTGGCCTGATCGAAATCATCCTCGCTCATCAGATCCATGATGGCCTTGGCCTCCAGCATCATCGCCAGGCGGTAGTACTCGCGCGTGCGCCCCTCAGCCTGCTCCAGCGCCTTGAGCTGCTCGCGCTGGGCGGCGTCGTTCTGGCGCTCCAGCTCGGCATTGAACGTTTCGCTGGCAGCCACGAAATCCTTGAAGGCGGCCATCAAGGGCGCGTGCAGCTGCTTGCCCTTGGCAAACTGGTCGTCTTCGTAGTCCTGGCGATCGTAGTAGTCGTGCGCGTCCTTGCTGACCGGCACCAGCGCTTTCAGCGCCTGCTGGTAATGGCCTGCAGCAGCATCGAGTTCGGCCAGCGCCGGCTTGGCAGCGATCGCCCCGGTCACCGGAGCGTCGCACTGCTTCATGTCGTAATCGCTGATCTCGAACGGTCCGTACACGTGCGTCTCGCGCCCGGTCGGGCCAGCGTCGACGTCCTTGATCCAGCGCGTGTAGGACTGGATGCTGCCATGGGTCTTCGAATCCAGCGCGTTGAAGCAGCCGATGTAGGCGTTGAGCTTGGCGGTCAACTGCTGCTGTGTGTCGGACGGCGCCGCGCTGGCGTCCGGCGTGCCGGAGGCAGCGGCGCCGCCCGCAGCTGCGGGGGCCTTGCCACCGCAGGCGGTCAGGATCAACGACAACGAAGCGGCCAGCGCCGCGACGGAAAGAGTGCGTGACATGTGTTCACATCCCTGTTGAAAACGATTACAGCCACGTATTCTAACGCAGCAGGCCAAGGGTCGCAGCCCTCGGCCTCTTCCCGCGATGCGCGATCATTCCAGGAACAGATCCGGCAACAGCGCGCGCGACGGATCCACCGCATAGCCCGAAAGATCGGTAATACCGGCCTGCGCCAGCACTTCATCGTCGATCAGGAACCGGCCGTGGAAGCCGGCCGCTTCGCGCACCAGCACCGCGTGTGCGGCATCGGCCATGATCTGTGGCGTGCGGCAGCCAGCCGCATCCACGCCCGGAATCATGTTGATCGCATCGGTGGCGATGACGGTGCGCGGCCACAGCGCATTCACCGCCACGCCCTGCGGGCCGAATTCCGCGGCCAGGCCCAGGGTGACGAAGCTCATGCCCATCTTCGCCAGCGTGTAGCCGGTATGTGCGCCCCACCACTTCGGCTCCAGGCTCGGCGGCGGTGCCAGGGTCAGGATGTGCGGGTTCGGCGCCTGCAGCAGGTACGGCAGGCAGGCCTGCGCGCACAGGAAGCTGCCGCGCGAATTGACCTGCTGCATCAGGTCGAAACGCTTCATCGGCGTATCCAGCGTGCCGCGCAGCCAGATCGCGCTGGCGTTGTTGATCAGGATGTCGATGCCACCGAAGGTGTCGACCGTGGCCGCCACCGCCGCCTGCACCTGCTCTTCCTCGCGGATGTCGCACTTCAGCGCCAGGCCCTGCCCGCCTGCAGCCGTCACCGCTTCGGCGGCGGTGTGGATGGTGCCCGGCAGCTTCGGATTCGGCACCGACGACTTGGCCGCAATGGCCACATTGGCGCCGTCGCGCGCAGCGCGCAGTGCGATGGCCAGGCCGATGCCACGCGAGGCACCGGTGATGAAAAGCGTTTTGCCCTGCAGACTGCCCACGTTCCACACTCCAGCGTATGCAATGAGCCGCTAGTATGCCGCGCCGACGCGGAGTTCACCCGCCCTTGACGATACTCGGGCCTCCAGACAACGCACGAGGTCCACGCCATGCGCCGTTCCCGCCTGTTGCTGCCTGCCCTGGGGCTTGCCCTGCTGACCGCCTGCCAGGGCCGTTCGCCGGAACCCGGAAAGGAGCCGCCCGCCGGTGACGCGCCGAGTGCGGAGAAGGCCGCCGCCGACGGCAAGATGCGCTGGAGCGAGGCGGTGGTCTGGGATGGCGACCTCAACGCCTGCCGCCAGGGCGAGAATGCGGCCACCCGGGATTGCCTTCGCGACGCGATGCGCGCCGGTGGCGCCAGTGCCGAGGCCATCACCGCCGCCGAGCAGTTGTCCACCGGCGGTGAGTTGGCCTATGTGACCGCCTGGCACGAGAACGAAGGACTGGGCATTGCCACGGTCGAGTATCCGTTCCGCGCCAACACCAATGAAGGTACCCGTCTGGTTGATGCCAGCGGCAAGCGCATCGATGTGGATGCCGTGCAGTTGGACGACACCCTGCGTGCCGACCCCACTGTGCAGGAACTGCTGAAGGCCAACCCGCAAGCCACGCCGTTCGCACCGGCGCAGTCGGCCGGCGCCTCGCCGCTGGAGAACGGTGGCATCCGTTTGCTGTACCGCACGCCGCTGCGCGACTGCCACGCCTGCCCGGATGTGGGACAGTTGCAGATCGCCTATGACTTCGACGCCAAGCGCAACTTCATCGGCCAGCAGGTGGTGCCGGCAACGCCGTAACCCGGAAACGCCGCGTGTCGCCGGGCATGGCCCGGCGCTACCGATGCGAAACGTGCCATCCAGGCAGCGCCGGGCCACGCCCGGCGGACGCAGTGTCGCGTCACCGGTACGCCTGCACCTGCTTCTTCAGCAGATGCGGCACGATCAACCGGTGCACCGGCGCAACCGGCAGCATGTACACGCGCCCGAACGCGTTGTGCGTATGCACCACGGTCGCCACTTCCAGCACGTCGCCCTGCCACTGCAGGGCCAGCTGCACACGCAAGTGGCGGTCGTTGTCCTCCAGCACGATGGCATCGTCATCCATCGACTGCAGGGTGAAGATGCCCAGCCGCTGGCCGGGTTGAGGATCTTCGACAACCTGCACCGCCCGCAACGAGCCCAGATGCTTCATGCCGAGCAGGCGCATGCCGTGGTTGCGCAGCGCCATCAGCCCATCGAACCAGCCGGGAATGGTCGCCGCCATGTCGCGGTAGGCCTGCAGTGCGGTACGCCCGTCGCGCCGGGTGGTGGCCTGACAGGCGTGCACGAAGTCGGCACCAGGCAACTGCGCACGCAACACATTGCCCGCGCTCGGCGGGCCGGTCACTACCCGCGAAGCCCTCACGGCTTGGGCCCCTGCCCTTCGTTGTCTTCCCAATGCAGGATGCGGCGCGTGACGAAGCGGTAGACCGGCTTGCCGGTAGCAAACCACAGTTCGCGCACCCACGAGGTGCGCTTGAGCACGCGCTTCTCCACCGGGGTGAGCGATTCACGGCAATACATGCGCTTGTGCTTGAGCAGGTGGCGCAGGTCCTCGCGCGCCAGCAGCCGCATCCAGCGCGAGCGCGGGTTGCCGATCACCGCCAGCTGGAAGTCGATCAGCGCCGGCCGTCCATCTTCAGTGACCAGCCAGTTGGCTTCCTTGGCGAGATCGTTGTGGGCCACGCCTTTGCGATGCAGCTGCTGCAGCAACCGGCGCGCGGCGCGGAACCAGGCCAGGTCGCCGCGCGGCGGACGCTGGTACATGGCGTCGCCGGCCATGAAGCTGCGATCCAGGTGATGGCCATTCCAGGCCAGCAGCTGCGGTACGTCGGCCATGCCGTGAATGTGCTTCAGCGCGCGGGCTTCACGGCGGGCCAGCCACCACGCAGGCAGCCGCAACCACAGCGGCGTGGCGCCCAGATCACGGCGCACGAAGGGGCCATCAGGCCCTTTCACAAGGAGGATCCGGCCGAAGCTGTCGGCCTTCAAAGCATGCGGTTGAGCGTCAGGCGTATGCGGCATGGGCCCATTCTAGGCGATGGCACTGGTTGCAAACGGTCACGAAGCGGCTGGGAACCAGTCACCTTCACGCCCCTATAATCGGGCAATGGACTCTTCATGGATCGACGCCACCCTCGCGTGGATTGCCGCTCATCCCGTGTTGGCGGGTGCGGTCATTTTTCTGATCGCCTTCTGCGATGCGGTCATCATTCTCGGCGCGATCGTGCCGGCGCTTCCGTTGCTGTTCGCGGTGGGCGTGTTCATCGGCCTGGGCCAGATCTCCGGGCCGTACGCGGTGGCGGCGGCAGCCCTGGGCGCGTTCGCCGGTGACGGCATCAGTTACTGGATCGGCCGCCGCTGGGGCGACCGGCTGCGTGGCGTGTGGCCGTTCAGCCGCTACCCGCAGCTGCTCGACCGCGGCGAGAACCTGTTCCGCCGCAACGCCTTCAAAAGCATCCTGATCGCACGCTACGTCGGCGCGATCCGCCCATTCGTGCCGGCCATCGCCGGCATGATGAAGATGCCGGCCAGCCGCTACGTGCAGGCCAGCGGCATCGCCAGCATCTCCTGGGCCGTACTGTTCCTGGCCCCGGGCTGGATCCTCGGTGAGGCGTATGACGCGGTGGCCGCCGTGGCCGGGCGACTGGTAGTGGTGGTCGGCCTGCTGGCGGTGATCCTTGGCCTGGTCTGGGCCATCGTGCTGTACGGCTACCGCTGGTCGGCCGCGCGCATGGACAACTGGCTGGCACGCCTGCTGGACTGGTCCAACCGCCACCCGACGCTGGGCCGCTATACCGTCGGCGTGCTTGATCCCAAGCGCCGTGAATCGGTGCCGCTGGCAATGCTGGCGTTGATGCTGCTGGTACTGGGCTGGGGCTGGTTCGCGTTGCTGACCGTGGTGGTCGCGCACGGCGAGCCGCTGGCGATCGACCTGCTGGTGCACCAGGCCATGCTGGCGCTGCGCAACCCGCTGGCCGATTACCCGATGGCCGCGCTGGCGTCGCTGGGCGCCTGGCAGGTACTGCTGCCGGCCACCGCTGCAGCGATGGGCTACCTGATCTGGCGCCGGCGCTGGATGGCGGCCGCACATTGGCTGGCTGCCCTCGCCTTCGGCCTGGCGCTGACCATGCTGCTGGGTGCCACCGTGGATGTGGTGCGCCCGGTCGACGCCAGCAGTGGCTTCGGCTTCCCTTCGGTGTCGGTGACCATGGCCACCATCACCTTCGGCTTCTTCGCGGTGCTGATCGCCCGCGAGATGCCCGGCCGCACCCGCGTCTGGCCCTACCTGGTGTCGGGCATCGTGGTCAGCCTGATCGGCTTCTCGCGCCTGTACCTGGGTGCGCATTGGCTGAGCGACGTGATCGGCGGCATGCTGTTCGGCACGTTCTGGCTGCTGGTGCTGGGCATCGCCTACCGCCGCCGCTTCAACCGTTCGTTCTGGGTGAAACCGGTGGCCTGGCTGTTCTATTGCGTCTTCGCCGTGGCGGCCATGTGCTATGCGCCGCGCAACATCCCGGTGAAGCTGGAACGCTTCGAACCGACCCTGCCGGCACCACAGGCGATGGACATGCAGGCCTGGTGGCAGCACGACTGGGTGACGCTGCCGGCGCGCCGCAATGAGTTCGACGACGACCAGCGCTGGCCGCTGGACGTGCAGGTGGCCGGGCCGCTGGCACCGCTGCAGGCGCAGCTGGAAGCACGCGGCTGGAAGCGGCAGGAACAGGCGGGCTGGCAACAGGCGCTGCTGATGCTGGACAAGAACACCGGCGCCGACGAACTGCCGGTGCTGCCGGCCACGCTGGACACCCGCGTGGAAGCACTGCTGATGGTGCGCCAGGGCGCGCAGCCGGATGAGCGCTATGTGATGCGCCTGTGGCCGGCGCCCGCGCAGCTGCAGCCGGGCAGCACGCCGCTGTGGCTGGGCAGCGCGCAGACCCTGCGCTACGAGCGCCACTTCGAATGGATCGGCATGTGGCACCCGTTGCGTGGTGTCGACCCGGCATTGAATGCCGTGAAGGACGCCGTGCAGGACCTGCCGCAGCGCGAGGATGTGCACAGCGAAACCGGGTTGCCGGTGCTGCGGTTGAAGACCACCACGCCCTGACCGGTACCGGTGCGCGGCCACCCACTGTAGAGCCGAGCCCATGCTCGGCTGCCCTTCGCGGGATCCATCAAGCCGAGCATGGGCTCGGCTCTACAGCAGATCCACGCCATGCGTGGATGGCATTCCCCGCATCCCCCAGCGTGTGCACCATGGTGCACACCCACCCGGGGCAGGCTGCTACGGCATCCAGCCCAGCAACTGCTGCAACCGCTGGTGCGGGTCGTCCAGCTGCAGCAACTGCAACCGCTGCTGCTCGCTCAGCGGCAGCAGCTCGGCCAGCCGCCAGCCGACCCAGCTGGCCTGGTCCAGCAGCGACGGGTTGGCCGGCGCATAGGCCTCGCCGGCCTGTTCGATGATGTGCCCCAGCACCGTGGCCAGCAGCGCATGCTGCGGCCGCAGTTCGTCGTCGGGGTCTTCATCGCACCAGCGCACATCGGCTACCACCAGCCCGTTGTCACGCACACGGGTGCGCTCGACATGGAAACGGCGGGTGCCGCGCAGACGCAACTGCAGCACGCCGTCGGCGCCGACATCGAAGTCTTCGATGCGCACCTGCACGCCATACGCGGCCGGCGTTGCCGGGGCTCCCACTTCCTGGCCGTCGAGGATCAGGCAGACACCAAAGCCCTCACCACTGCGGCCGCTGTCGCGTACCAGATCCAGGTAGCGCCGTTCGAACACGCGCAGGCCCACCGCCGCACCTGGCACCAGCGTGGTGTGCAGCGGAAACAGCGGCAGCGAACCGTCGACGCTCATCGGGCCTGCAGCGCGGCAAGGAAGCGGCGCGGTGCGCCGTCGAAGCCACCGTTGGACATGAACACCACGTGGTCACCCCTGCGCGCGCTGGCCTGCAATTGCGCCAGCAGCGCGTCGGTATCGGGCACCGCGTGCGCTTCGCCACGCACTGCGGCGATCACCGCAGCAGCATCCCAGGCCAGTTCCGGGCGATGCAGGAACACCACTTCATCGGCCAGCGCCAGCGAGGGTGCCAGCGCCTGCGCGTGTGCGCCCAGCCGCATCGAATTGCTGCGCGGCTCCATCGCGACCACGATGCGCGCATCGCCCACCTTGGCGCGCAGCCCTTCCAGCGTGGTGGCGATTGCGGTCGGGTGGTGGGCGAAATCGTCGTAGACGGTGATGCCCTCGTGGCTGCCGATCACTTCCATGCGCCGCTTGACGCTGCGGAAGCGCGCCAGCGCCGGGATCACCTCGGCCGGCGCGACACCCACCGCATGTGCGGCTGCCAGAGCCGCCAGGCCGTTGAGGACGTTGTGGCGTCCCAGCAACGACCACTGCACGTCGCCCAGCGCCTGCCCGCGATGGTGCACGCGGAACGCGCTGCCATCGGCAGCCAGCAGCTCGGCATGCCATTCCAGCGACGGATCGAAGCCGAAGCGTTCGACCGGGGTCCAGCAGCCCATCGCCAGCACTTCGGCCAGATGCTGATCCTCGCCATTGACGATCAGTCGGCCACGCGCCGGCACCGTGCGCACCAGATGGTGGAACTGGCGCTGGATCGCGGCCACGTCCGGGAAGATGTCGGCGTGGTCGTATTCAAGGTTGTTGAGGATGGCCACCAGCGGCCGGTAGTGCACGAACTTGCTGCGCTTGTCGAAGAATGCGGTGTCGTACTCGTCGGCCTCGACCACGAACTCGCGGCCCTGGCCCAGGCGGGCGGAGACGCCGAAATCCTCGGCGACGCCGCCGATCAGGAAACCGGGAGAACGACCGGCGCTTTCCAGCAGCCAGGTGAGGATGGTGGTGGTGGTGGTCTTGCCGTGGGTACCGGCCACGGCCAGCGTGTCGCGGCCCGGCAGCACCTGTTCGGACAGCCATTGGGCACCGGAAATGTAGCGCTGGCCGGCGTCGAGCACGGCCTCAACGGCGGCATTGCCGCGCGAGAGTGCGTTGCCGATCACCACCTCGTCGGTGCCCGGTGGCACGCTGTCGGCGCGGTAGCCCTGGTCCAGGGTGATACCCAGCTGCTCGAGCTGGGTCGACATCGGCGGATAGATGGCCTGGTCGCTGCCACTGACCGTATGGCCCAGTTCCCGCGCCAGGGCGGCCACGCCGCCCATGAAGGTGCCGGCGATTGCAAGGATATGTACGCTGCTCATGACCGAGGATTGTGACCGATGACGGCTGTATAGGGCCAATGTCCGATCCGGGGTAAGACAAGTCCTACACAGGATGTGAGAAAACTCCAATCTTCTGTCAGGGAAATCCCGATAGCGATGTTCTGTGAACCCGGACACAATTCGAACTGCCAGCCGCAGTACCCGAACCGGTCCTACTCCCCAAGAGGCCATCCCCAAGGGAGCTCATGCTGCGGGGCCCTGAGCAAGCCCTCTGCTGGCGCCTATCAAACGACACAGGCCTGGTCCTCGCGGACCAGGCCTGTGTTTTTTGCGCCCGAAGGGCCGGCAGTGCACCGGCCCTGCAGGATCAACCCTTGATCGCCGCCAGGATGCGGGCTTCGATCTCGTCCAGCTCGCCGACGCCATCGACGCGGGCCAGGGTGCCACGGCCGGCGTAGAAGTCCACCACGGGGGCAGTCTGGTCGTTGTAGACCTGCAGGCGCTGGCGCACCGCTTCCGGCGTGTCATCGGCGCGGCCCTGCTCCTTGGCGCGACCGGCGATGCGGTCGACCAGCAGCTCGGTGGCCACGTCCAGCTGCACCACGGCATCCAGCGGCTGGCCGATCTTGGCCAGCAGGCCGTCCATCGCATTGGCCTGGGCCACATTGCGCGGGTAGCCATCGAGGATGAAGCCCTTGGCGACATCGGCCTGGGTCAGGCGCGACTCCAGCATGCCCAGCAGGATGTCGTCCGACACCAGGTTGCCGGCATCCATCACCGTCTTGGCCTGCTTGCCCAGCTCCGTGCCGGCGGCGATTTCCGCGCGCAGCATGTCACCGGTCGAAATGTGGGCGATCCCCAGCTTTTCCTTCAGGCGCGTCGCCTGTGTCCCCTTGCCCGAACCGGGCGGTCCCAACAGAACCAATCGCATTGACCTGACTCCAACGTGTTGAAAACAAAGAAGGTTCGCGTCCCGGACGGACCGGTATCGCTGCACCGCAATAGCGCCACTTTACCGCATCCGGGTAATGTCCCTGCAATGTCCCCTCCCCCGAGCAGGTAGAAGCATGCGCAACGGTACTCTCCTCTACGCCCAGTCCGGCGGTGTCACCGCGGTCATCAATGCCACGGCGGCAGCGGTGATCGAGCAGGCCCGGGCCAAGGGCATCAAGGTCCTTGCCGCCCGCAACGGCATCCTCGGCGCGCTGCGCGAGGAGCTGATCGACACCAGCAAGGAGAGCGCCGCCGCGATCCGCGCCCTGGCCCATACCCCGGGTGGCGCCTTCGGCTCGTGCAGGGTGAAGCTGAAATCGCTGGACGCCGACCGCGCCCGCTACGACCGCCTGCTGGAGGTGCTGCGCGCGCACGACGTTCGCTGGTTCCTCTACAACGGCGGCAACGACTCGGCCGATACCGCACTGAAGGTCTCGCAGCTGGCCAAGGCCTCCGGCTACGACCTGACCTGCATCGGCGTGCCCAAGACCATCGACAACGACCTGGCAGTGACCGACACCTGCCCCGGCTTCGGCTCGGCGGCCAAGTACACCGCCGTCTCGGTGCGCGAAGCGGCGCTGGACGTGGCGGCGATGGCCGAGACCTCCACCCGCGTTTTCATCTACGAGGCCATGGGCCGCCATGCGGGCTGGCTGGCTGCGGCCGCCGGCCTTGCCGGCAACGGCGATGACGAAGCGCCGCACATCATCCTGCTGCCCGAACGCGCCTATGACGAGGCGGCGTTCCTGGCCAAGGTCAAGGCCGTGGTCGACCGCGTCGGCTACTGCGTGGTGGTGGCGTCGGAAGGCATCGCCACCGCCGATGGCCGCTTCGTCGCCGACGCCGGTGGCGGCAAGGACTCGTTCGGGCACTCGCAGCTGGGCGGCGTGGCTGCCCACCTGGCCGCACGGGTCAAGGACCAGTTGGGCCTGAAGGTGCATTGGGCGCTGCCCGACTACCTGCAGCGCTCGGCCCGCCACCTGGCCAGCAAGACCGACTGGGAACAGGCACAGGCAGTCGGCAAGGCCGCGGTGCAGCTGGCGCTGAAGGGCCAGAACGGCGTGATGCCGGTGATCGTGCGCAGCAGCGACGCGCCCTACCGCTGGAAGATCGAAGCAGCACCGCTGTCGAAGATCGCCAACCACGAGAAGAAGATGCCCGCCAGCTTCATCCGCCGCGATGGCTTCGGCATCACCGCCAAGGCACGCGCCTACCTGTCGCCGCTGATCAAGGGCGAAGCCCCGCTGCCGTATGGCACCGATGGACTGCCCAAGTACGTCACCCTCAAGAACGTGGCGGTGAAGCAGAAGCTGCCGGCCTTCGAAGGCTGAGCCGAAAAAGGGGACGGAGGGGATTAAGTCGTATACGCCCCTCTGTGCTGAGCCCTGTGCGGAGCGCAGGGCACATTGCAGCGACCACCGAAGCACCCCACAATCGGGCTCCGGCCCGGGGCAAAGGGGCCGCCGCAAGCCAGATTCGACGCTGCCCGGCCACCTGGCCTGGGCCTGTGCTGCCATTTCACAAGGACTGTAATCATGAAGCACCCGATCCTGATCGCCGCGCTGCTGTGCGGTGCTGCCGCACCCGCCTTCGCTGCGACCTGCGAAAGCAACTTCCAGAAGAAGGGCAATCCCTTCGTCGGCACGACCTTCACTTCATCGGTCACCCATCCGGACCTGACCGTGGCGAGTGCCATCGGCCAGATGCGGGTGATCGCCAAGAACGCCAACATGGACGTCCTCAGCGAGGACGTGGAAGGCGGCTCGATGCTGATCGAAGAGCCGGAATCCATGGCCCACAAGCCGATCCCGATGATCATCAGCGCCACTTCCGAAGGCGGCCAGGGCACCGTCGGCATGGTGGTGAAGGTCAACAAGGGCGCCATTGCCTCGGCCGATGGCGTGCGTGAAGAAATGTGCAAGCTGCTCAACCAGATCAAGCCGGGCAAGGCTGGCGAACAGGCAGCCAAGGCCACTCCGCAGGCGTCGGTGGTAACGATTGCCGCCGACCGCTTCGGCTTCCAGCTGCGCAACCAGAACAAGGACAACCCGGCCGCGGTCGAGCCGCGCTACAAGGGCAAGACCTACGCCATCACCGGTCGCATCACCACCGTGCTGCGCAGTGGCGGCACCTACAACACCAGCTTCGACCTGCCCAGCGATGGCAGCATCGACTTTGAGCGTGTGGCCATTTCCTGCTCGTTCGCAGCCAACCAGGCCGCGTATGCGCTGGCCCTGCGCCCGCGCGAGAAAGTGACGCTGACCGGCGTGGTCGACAGCTACGACCAGATTGGTCGTGTGCTGTGGCTGAAGGACTGCCGCGGCAACTGATCCGCTGCCGGCATTGGAAAAGGCCCGGGTGCGCAGGCGCCCGGGCCTTTTCGTTTCCACAGCGGTTCACGCCTGGCGCACGTGCATCGTTGGATGATGGATGCGCCGCCTGGAGATCATCATGGCATTGCGTGTTGTTCGACTGGGTACGCCGCGCCACCCCAGCGAGGGGCTGCGTATCGGTACCGTGCGGCGCCCGCCGCGAGGCGTACCGCGCAGCGAGTTCGCCCGGCAGGACTGGTATGACGTCTGGTTCCCGACCCTGTCACCCAGCGCCGAGCTGGTGAAGCAGGCGCATGAGGCGAAGTCGGCCGCCGACTGGACTGCGTTCTTCCGCCACTACAAGGCCGAGATGAGGGCGCCGGATGCGGCCCACGCGCTGGACCTGCTGGCCGCGATGTCACGGCACAGCGACATCAGCGTAGGGTGCTACTGCGAGGATGAAGCGCATTGCCATCGCAAGGCATTGCGCGAGTTGCTGGTAGCGCGGGGAGCAATGCTGGCGGAGTGATCACCCAGATGCCGGCCAGCGGCCGGCACTACCGGTGGATGACTGCGTGGGTGCACCGCCCACGCAACTTCAATTGCAGGCCTTGCCTTCCATCTGCAGCTGCGCGGCGAACATGGTCACCTGCGGAATCTGGCCGGCCGCGGCCTGCTTCTTGGCCTCTTCCAGATAGATGCGCGACTGGCCCTGACCGTCCAGCTCGACCTTGTTGCTCGACGGCAGTCGCCAGACGCGCACCACCGCCTGCTGTGCCGGGCATGCTGCGCTGGGCACGCGGATCACATCATTGAGCTTCCAGCCCTTGTCGGCACTTGGCTGTGCCTTGGCGTAGTCGACGAAGCGCGCGCGTGGCTGGCACTGCTCGCTGGTCCGCACCGGCGCAAAGCGGTACGGCTCGGCCGCCTGGCCGGTGAAGGCACCTTCCAGGCGCGCGCAGGCCTCGGGGATCTGCCGCAGGGTGTGCACTGCGCCCACTGCCTGGGGAGCGCCCACGGCGCGCTGGAGCTCCGGGGTTTCCGCGGCGAGTGCCGGTACGGCCGGGACCAGGGCGGCAAGCATCAACAGGGACAGGCGCATGGGGAATCTCCTACGGGACTGTGCGCAGGCTTGCAGAGGCTGGCTTAACGGGGTGCAAAGGCCTGCGGCTCTCGAATCTTGCCCCTGGCCCGGCGCCATGCGCCGCGGCTCGCAGGAGCCAGTCGAGCACGGCTCGACTCTACAGTGCGCCGAACGCATACTGCGGGCACCAGGGAATGCTGAACACCGCCATACGTCGGACGACCACCAAGGTCGGTACGGGTTGGTTCCAGGCTGCAGCCCGTCGTCCCCCTCGTGGTGCCGTTCATCGCCACTGGATGCCTACATCCATTCTGCGGAGGGGTCTAATGCTGGAACGTCACGGGCTTTCATTGGCGCTGGGCTGCGCCATTCTCGCGATCCTGTTCGGAATCGTCTCGGCGCGCTGGATCCTGCGCCAACCCACCGGCAATGAACGCATGGTCGCGATCGCCACCGCGATCCAGGAAGGTGCGCGTGCCTACCTTAACCGCCAGTACCTGACCATCGGCGTGGCCGGCGTGGTGCTGTTCGTGCTGGTCGGTGTGTTCCTCAGCTGGTACACCGCGATCGGCTTCGCGGTCGGCGCGGTGCTGTCCGGCGCGGCCGGCTACATCGGCATGAACGTGTCGGTACGCGCCAACGTGCGCACCGCAGAGGCGGCGCGCCACGGCATCAGCGCGGCGATGGACGTCGCCTTCCGCGGCGGCGCCATTACCGGCATGCTGGTGGTCGGGCTTGGCCTGCTGGGCGTGGCCGGCTACTACGCACTGCTGCTGCGCATGGGCCTGCCGATGGAACAGGCGCTGCACGCCCTGGTCGGCTTGGCCTTCGGCTCCTCGCTGATCTCGATCTTCGCGCGGTTGGGCGGTGGCATCTTCACCAAGGGCGCGGACGTCGGCGCCGACCTGGTCGGCAAGGTCGAAGCCGGCATTCCCGAGGATGACCCGCGCAATCCGGCGGTGATCGCCGACAACGTCGGTGACAACGTCGGCGACTGCGCCGGCATGGCCGCCGACCTGTTCGAGACCTATGCGGTCACCGTCATCGCAACGATGCTGCTGGGCAGCCTGATGCTGGCCGAGGCAGGCGCCAATGCGGTGCTGTATCCGCTGGTGCTTGGTGGGGTGTCGATCATCGCCTCGATCATCGGTGCGCTGTTCGTCAAGGTGAAGCCTGGCGGCTCGATCATGGGCGCGCTGTACAAGGGCGTGATCGTCTCCGGCGTGCTGGCCGCGATCGCGTTCTACCCGATCACCACCGGGCTGATGGCCGACAACGTGCACGGGCCGATGGCGCTGTATGGCTGCGCGCTGATCGGCCTGGTGCTGACCGGCCTGATCGTGTGGATCACCGAGTACTACACCGGCACCCAGTACAAGCCGGTGCAGCACGTGGCGCAGGCCTCGACCACCGGCCACGGCACCAACATCATCGCCGGCCTCGGCGTCTCGATGAAGTCCACCGCGCTGCCGGTGGTGGCGGTGTGTGCGGCGATCTGGGGTGCGTTCGCGCTGGGCGGCCTGTATGGCATCGCCATCGCCGCCACCGCGATGCTGTCGATGGCTGGCATGATCGTCGCCCTCGATGCCTACGGACCGATCACCGACAACGCCGGCGGCATTGCCGAAATGGCCGAGCTGCCTTCGGAGATCCGCGACATCACCGATCCGCTGGATGCGGTGGGCAACACCACCAAGGCGGTGACCAAGGGCTATGCGATCGGTTCGGCAGCGCTGGCCGCACTGGTGCTGTTCGCCGACTACACCCACAACCTGCAGGCCGCCAACCCGGGCCAGGAATTCCGCTTCGATCTCAGCGACCACACGGTGATCATCGGCCTGCTGATCGGCGGCCTGATCCCCTACCTGTTCGGTGCGATGGCGATGGAAGCGGTCGGTCGTGCGGCCGGGGCGGTGGTGGAAGAGGTGCGGCGCCAGTTCCGCGAGATCCCCGGCATCATGCAGGGCACCGGCAAGCCGCAGTACGACAAGGCGGTGGACATGCTGACCCGTTCGGCGATCCGCGAAATGATCGTGCCGTCACTGCTGCCGGTCGCCGTGCCGGTGGTGGTCGGCCTGCTGCTTGGGCCGCGCGCACTGGGCGGCCTGCTGATCGGCACGATCGTGACCGGCCTGTTCGTTGCCATCTCGATGACCACCGGCGGCGGCGCCTGGGACAACGCCAAGAAGTACATCGAGGACGGCCACTTCGGTGGCAAGGGGAGCGAAGCGCACAAGGCCGCGGTGACCGGCGATACCGTCGGTGACCCGTACAAGGACACCGCCGGCCCGGCGATCAATCCGCTGATCAAGATCATCAACATCGTGGCGTTGCTGCTGGTGCCGTTGCTGTAAAGGCCTTCTGTAGAGCCGAGACCATGCCCGGCTCAACGGCTTCGCGGGATCGGAGAACAGCCAGGCAGAGGCTCAGCTCTACAACGTCACCGGCCGCGCAGGAAGAAGGACACCGGCACCATCACTTCCACCGGGTCGCCGGCCACTTCGGCTGGCGGCGCCGGTACCGGGCTGGCCCGCTGCACGGTGTCCAGCGTCTCCTGGTCGAGCAGCGCGAAGCCACTGCTGCGGCCCAGTTTCAAACCTGAGACCGCGCCATCGCGGGCTACTGCGAAGCGCACGTAGACCACACCCTGCTGACGCAGCCGCTCGGCCTGGCGCGGATAGCGCCGATGCTTCTGCAGATGCCCGAGCAGGCGCCCTTCCCAGGTTGCCTCGGCGCGACTGCGTTCGCCGGCCGTGGTCTGCGGTGCGGTGTAGCGTGCGGCCGCGGCGGCCGCCACCTGCGGCGGCGCGCTGGTCTGCGTGACGTTGGCCTCGGCGGTGTCCGGCGAGGGCGTCGGCTCAGGTGTGCGCGGCGGCGGCAGGTCACCCTGTGGCTGCACCGGTGCCTTGGGTTGCTCGCGCAGGGCCGGCTTCGGCGCCTGTCGCTGCTGTTGCTGCTGCAGGGGCCCGGTTGCCACCTCGCGCGGCGGCACCGGCGGTGCCTGTGCCATCGGCGCAAGTTCCAGCATCAGCGCGGCGGGCGGCGCCGTCGCAGCCAGCACCGGTGCACGCGTCGCCCACCAGCAGGCCGCAACGATCAGCAGCGCATGCACCAGCAGCACGATCGCCAGGCTGGTCGCCCAGCGCCGCAGTCCACTCATCGTGCGCCCTGCTCCAGGCCAACCAGCGCCACCTTCAGGTAACCGGCCGCACGCAATGCATCCAGCGTCGCCATCAGTTCGCCGTAGGGCACGTGGGTATCGGCGCGCAGGTAGATGCGCTGCGCGGTGTCGCCGTGGGTGGCCGCCTGCAATGCAGCGGCCAGCCCGTCACGCGCCACGGACTGTTCGCCAACACGCAGCGACAGATCGGCCTGCACGGTCACATACACCGGTGCCTGGTCCGGCGGCGTGGCCCTGGCGCTGCTGGCCGGCAGCTGCACCGGCACTGATACGGTGACCAGCGGTGCGGCCACCATGAAGATGATCAACAGCACCAGCATCACGTCGATGAAGGGCGTGACATTGATCTCGTGCGCTTCTTCCGGCGTGTCGTCGCGGTCGGACGCGGTCCTGATCGCCATCGCCGGGCCTCAGTGCACCGCGCGCAGCGGCGTCGCTGCGCTACGCGGCACAGCACGATCAAGATCGCGCGAGACCAGCTGCTGAACGGCGGCCGACAGATCACCAAGCAGCCCCCGCAGGCCGGCCAGCACACGGCTGAAGTGGTTGTAGACCAGCACTGCGGGAATCGCCGCGACCAGGCCGAGTGCCGTCGCCAGCAGGGCCTCGGCGATGCCGGGCGCAACTACCGCCAGGTGGGTGGTGTTGCTGTGCGCGATGCCGATGAAACTGTTCATGATGCCCCACACCGTTCCGAACAGGCCGACAAAGGGCGCCACCGCGCCGATGCTGGCGAGCACACCGATGCCGCGCCGCTGCACGCGCGCGGTCTCCAGCTCGATACGGTCCAGGCGCGATGCAATGCGTTCCTTGATGCCGTCGCGCCCTTCCAGATCCTGCGACAGGCGCAGTTCGGTACGGGCCGCATCCAGCATCGCCCCTGCGATGCCCTGCTGCACATTGGCGTCAGCGCTCTCGCCGGGCAGGCTCGGCGCCTGCAGCAACAGCGCGCGCGCCGCCCGCAGCTGCCGGGCCTGGCGAGCCAGCTCCCAGCCCTTTGCCAGCAGCACGGTCCAGGTGGCCAGCGACGCCAATGCCAGCGCGATCATCACGGCTTTCACCACCACGTCGGCGGCCAGGTACATGCCCCACGGGGTCAGTGCAGGGGCGGCCACAGGGGCCAGGTCAGCAGGCAGCATCGTCTCGGTTTCCATCAGCATCAGAGGTCGCTGCGCGACGACGGGCCGCGCGCGGATCATTGGCGTCGTCCACTTCCACGACCGGATTGGGCTCCAGCCGCGGTGCAGGTCGACTGAGCACGTAGCCGGCGCTGACCGCGAAGAACAGGCCCACGCCCAACAACAAGCGCCACGACGGGTGCGCGCCCCAACAGAACAGGGCAAAGCCCACCGCCATGCCGGCACTGGCGAACGCCTTGCCCTTGCGCGACACCGCCCCCTGCTCACGCCACAGCCGCAGTGACGGGCCGTAGCGCGGATGCGCCAGCAGGCGCTGCTCGAACTTCGGCGAGCTGCGCGCAAAGCAGCCGACGGCCAGGATCAGGAAGATGGTGGTCGGCATCACCGGCAGCAACGCGCCGATTACCCCGAGGCCGACCATCAGCCAGCCCAGCGCGAACCAGAGCCAGCGCATCAGCGTTGCGCCTGTGGGCGCGCGCCGTGCATCAGGCGAATTCCACTTCGACGTGGCCGTGCACGCTGCGGAATGCGGCATCGGCTGCGTCGATCACCTGCTGCTCCTGCTCGGCACTCAGCGGCACCGCGTCCAGCGCGGCGGTGAACTCACGCCAGTGGCGCGCCGCGCCATCCGGATGCGCGGCCAGGTGGCGGGCGCCGAAGTCACGGTCCAGCCCGAGCTTGGCGGCCATCTTGTACAGGATGGTGCCGCCGAGGTTGGAGCCTTCGGCTACGTACAGCCAGCCAAGGGCGGCCGGCAGCGCCAGGTCCGCGGGCAGCGCGTCGATGTCCGATCCTGGCAGGGTCTGCTCCAGGTCCTGCAGGTCGCGCGCGACCTGGGTCAGGCGGCGGCGCTCACCGAGATCGGGCAGCAGTGCGTCGAGCGCAGGGTTGGCATACAGCGCATCGATGCTGCGGTGGAAGCGATACTGCACGCGCAGGAAACGGGCGAAATTGCTGCGGTCGGCGAAGATGTCGCCGGCCATGATGCGCTTGTCCAGGGCACCGTGGCTGTCGCGGGTGGCGGCCTTGAGCCGCAGGCTGCGGCTGTCTTCGGGAGCGATGTGTGCGTTCATGGGGGATGCCAAGGGGGTCGTCGTGCTGTAGACGTTCGCCGCGGGGCTTTCCCCAAGGCCGTGTGCGCCGATAATGGACCATCCCTTCTTCCAGCAGGAACCGATGATGATCACCACCGAACCGCGCATGACCAACCTGTTCCTGCAGCTGGGCCTGGACGCCAGCGCCGAGGCCATCGCCCGTTTCATCCGCGAGCACCAGCTGGCCACCGACGTTGAAGTGGTCGAGGCGCCCTACTGGAACGATGCCCAGCGCCAGTTTCTGTCCGAATCGCTGCAGGCCGATGCGGCATGGAGCACGGTGGTGGATGAGCTGAACGAGTCGCTGCACGAAGATGCGGTGAAGGCTTCGACCGGGCTGTAAACAGACGCCGGGCATGGCCCGGCGCTGGCGATCACACGGCGGAAGCGGTGCGAAGTCTTCCGCACTACAAAGGCGGTGCGGACCCAGGTCCGCACCCACCGAGGGCGCTCTGTGCTGTCGATCAGTACTTCCAGGTCAACGCCAGCCGCGCGGTGCGGCCCGGTGCCGGCATCACGCCCAGCGCCAGCGGGTCCAGGTAGTAGCGGTCGGTCAGGTTGTCCACGCCCGCTTCCACCGACAACTGGTCGTTGAAGCTCCAGCTGGCAAACAGGTCCACCAGCGTGGTTGGCCGGTACAGCTGCTGGATCGCCGACAGGCCCACGTTCCAGTCCTTGTCCAGCTTGCTGATCGGGCCGGCGTTGTGGACCACGCGGGTGCCGAAGGTCAGGCGCTCGTCGAACAGGCGCGAGCCCAGGGTCAGGTTGACCATGTAGCGCGGCGGATTCTGTGTATTGGTGTACGAACCCTCGAAGCCGCCGTCCACGCAGTTGGGCGTGTTGGCCAGTTCATCGTTCTTGCGCTGTGCACCATAGGCGCGGCGCTCTGCGGCGATGTCCGGCGCGCAGGTCTTGGCGTTGAAGTAGTAGTGCGCGGAAAGATCGGCAAACACCTTGCCGCTGTCATAGCTGGACTGGAACTCCATGCCCGAGACCTTGAACTGGTCGACGTTGCGGATCAGGCCCGCCGACAGCGTGCGGTAGTCACGGGTGATCAGGTCGTCGATGTGGGTATCGAAGTACGCCAGCTTCAGCGCCAGGCGGTCGCCGGCGGTGAACAGGTCGTAGCGGAGGGTGCTGGCACCGATTTCCCAGCTGCGCGCACGCTCCGGCTTCAGCTCGCCCACCGGCTTGGCGGCGGTGAACAGGCCCAGCGTGGTCTCGAACAGGCTCGGCAGCTTGGTGCCTTCGGCGTACTTCACGTAGACCATGGTGTCTTCGCTGAAGCGATAGGCCACGCTGGCCGTCGGCGAGAACGCGGTGTCACGACGGCGGATCGGCTGCGACCACGTCCAGCTGACCGGCACTTCCAGGTCCTGCGGCTTGCCGGCGTCGTAGAAGTTCCAGCCACCGATGTCGCCCACCGTGCCCTTCTTGTACGGTGAGGCCAGCAGCGACTCCTGGGTGAAGTTGCCGTTGGCATCCGGATACCAGTTCAGCAGCGCGATGCGCTTGGCCCGCCACGACGGCAGCGCCGGGTTGCCATTGAGCAGTTCGGTATAGCGGTACTGGCCCTGCACCTCATAGGCATCGGGCGTGGCCAGGCGGTTGCGGTCATGCACATCCACGCGGTTCCAGCGTCCGCCGGCCAGCAGTTCCCAATGCTCATCGGGCTGCCACTTCAGCGAGGCCACGGCACTGTATTCCTTGCGCTCGGCGTTGCGCAGGAAGCGGTTGTTGACCAGATCGTCGTGCATGACCGGTCCCGAACTGCCCGGCGCGATGTCTTCGTCGCTGTAGGACAGGCCGTAGTCCAGCGTGAACGCGCCAGCACGTGTGTCGAACTTGGAAGTGTTGCTGGCATCCAGTCCGAAGCGCTTCTGTCGCAGCGGATTGCGGTAGGCATCCTTGTAGCCGGGGTCGCCGCTGAAGCTGGGCGCGTCATACCACTCGGTGCGGCGGTCGAAGTACCACGGGGTGATGCCGGTCAAGCTGTTGTACATCACGCTGTCGGTATCGGTGTATGTAGCGTTGACACGCAGGTCGACCAGATCGCTGTCCGGATTGAAGCGGTAGCGCAGGGTGTAGCTGTCCATGTCGACATGGCCCGGGTCCCACTGCGGAATGCGATCGCGGTCGACGCGGATGATCTGCGAGGCCATGATCTCGCCGGCGGTGCCTTCGTAGCGGCGGTAGCCCGCTTCCAGCGTCTGCGCATCGTCGATGCGCCAGGTGCCCTTGAGCAGCGCCGACTTCGAGCGCGCCGAGGTATTGAAGACCTCGGTACGCGGCGGGTTTAGCGGCGCCAGCGTACGCCGGGTCTGCGGGAAGTCGTCGTAACCGTGCTTGCCGGAGAAATAGTTGCCGTTGCCGCGGTAAGCATAGGCGGCGACCAGATCGAAACGGTCCCAGTGACCGGCTGCGGCCACGTTGAAGAACTGGCTGCCGATGGCGCTGCGGTCGGAACGCGGCGCGGCGCTGTAGGACGGCAGGTTGTTGGCACTGGCGTTGGCCAGGCCGCCACGCACGCGCACGCCGAAGTCGCGGCCTTCGCGCAGCACGTCACCGATCTTCAGCGTCTCCATCTCGACCACGCCACCGATGCCACCGGAGGCGTTGGCCTGCAGGCTCGGGCCCTTGGTGATGGTCAGGCTGGAGATCAGGTCCGGGTCGAGGTAGGTGCGCTGTGACTGGCCGGCATAGCCGCGGTAGGTATCCATGCTGGACTGGCCGCCATCGATGATCACCGGCACGCGGCCCTGGCCCTGGATGCCGCGGATGTTGACGTCGAAGCCGTTGCCCACGCGCGGATCGCCAGCGGTGACGCCGGCCACGCCCTTGATGATGTCGCCATTGGAGGTGCCGCGGAAGCGTTCCAGGTGCGTGCGGTTGAGCGTGGTGGTGGAACCGACGCTGCGATAGCTGTCGAGCAGGCGCGCCTCATCGCTGGTCGCGCCACTGTCGACGCGATCGCCGGCCACGCTGAGCGTGTCGGTGACGATCACACCGCTGTCGGCCTGCACCGGCGTCGCCGCTTCCAGAGTGACTGCATCTGCGCTGACCCGGCGCACCGCCAGGCCACTGCCCTGCAACAGCTGCTGCAGCGCCTCGTTGGCCGGCAGGCTGCCATTGACCGCACGCGAGGTTACGCCCTGGGCCAGGGTGGCCGGATACACGACCTGCACGCCGGACTGGCGCATATAGCTGCGCAGCGCTTCATCCAGCGGCTGCGCTGGAATGTCGAAGCGCTGCACGGCAGCGTGGTTGCCGGTGGCGCTCTGTGCCAGCACGGACGGTGCGGCGCTGGCCAGGCCGGCGGCCAGCAGGGCGATGCACAGGCGGGACGGGCGCAGCACACGGCCCGGGCGGTGGGAGTCGAACATGGGGAACCTGTCAGGTAATCGGTGCCGCAGGCGCGGCGTCATCCGCAACACAGGCGGACACGGCGACGTACGTGGCGGCGGCGGGTACGTTCGCGGGGTAAGACGGTTGGGCGCGCGGCAACCCCAAGAGCGATTTGCGGTCGCGACAGGTGCCGACCGGCCGGTGATCGTGGTGGGTGCCGACCGTTGGTCGGCACACTGGGACCTTCATCCACGCAGGGCGTGGATCTACTGGTGAATGATGGCGACGCCGAGCGGCAGGCGGGTGACCTGCAGACCTGCTGTTGCCGCCAGTGCATCCAGCGCCTGCTCCGGGCGATCGATGCGCAATGCGGCACTCACCGCGGGTAGTCGCGACAGATCGCCGCGCACGAAGGTCGGGCCGGCGCGGTAACGCCCCACCCATTGCACGGCGTCGGCGACGCTGGCCTGCTCCAGCAGCAGCTCGCCCTGTCGCCACGCGCCGACACTGTCGGCGGCCACGTCCTGCAGGCGCGTCACGCCACTGTGCTCGCCATAGACCGCACGCTGGCCCACCTGCAGATAGGTCCAGCCACCGTCGGCCGGGCTGGCCACGCGCACCCTGCCCTGCCCGACCTGGGTTTCAACCTGGTCATCGCCGCGCGCGACGGTGAACGCGGTCGAGATGTCCTCGATCACGCCGTTGCCCGCACGCACGCTGAAACGTCGCTGCGCATCCGGGCTGACCTCGAACCAGGCACGCCCACGCAGCAGCTCGATCTCGCGTGCATGTGCATTGAAGCGCACGGCAATCGCGCTGTCCGCATCCAGCACTGCGCGGCTGCCATCGGGCAATTGCACGTTCTGCACGACGTGCGTGCTGCGATGGTCGGCCTGCAGCCGCAACCAGGCCTCCGGCCATGCCACCAGCATCGCCAGCGCGGCTGCAGCGGCCATTGCCCAGCGCATTCGATGCGGCCGCGGGCGTTCGGCGGGCCGGACCTGCGGGCGTGGCCCGACACTGCGCCACAGCGCGCGCTCGTGTTCGAAGGCGCGTCGGTGCCCCGGTTGTGCCAGCCAGCGCTCGAACTCGTGCATGCGCCCCTCGCCGATGTCACCCGAGGCCAGCCACGCGATCCAGCCCCGGGCCTGTTCGGCCAGGGCATCGTCATTGGCGGCGGGCAGCGTGTTCGGCGGGCTCATCGGCTGGCGGACAGGCGCATTCAAGCGCGGGCGGAGGAACTAGACCGCATCCACGGTCCAGTGATCAAGACGTTTCAGCGAGGGCCAGCCCCAAGCCGGGGCGATCATCGGCCGCTGCGTGCCCAGGCCAGGCGCTGCAGGGCGGTGCGCACATGGTTCTCGACGGTCGTCACCGACACCCCGAGGTGGCGGGCGATCTCGGCCTGGGTCAGGCCCTGCAGGCGGTTGAGCCGGAAGATGGTGCGGGTCGGCTCCGGCAGGTGCCCCGCCGCGTCGAGCACACGCTGCAGCTCGTCCTGGGCCACGGCCTGTTCCTCGGTCGAGATGACCTCGTCCGGCCCCCACAGGTAGTGGTCGGCCAGCAGGCGGTTGCGCCGGGTCGATTCGCGGCCGTGGTCGGTGGCCAGGTTGGCGGCCAGCCGGTACAGATAGGCCCGCGGGTTGTCGATGGCCTGGCTGTCGTCGACCCCACGGGCCTTGAACCACACCGCCTGGATCACATCCTCGGCACCATTGTCTCCGCCGAGGATGCGCTGCACCCGGCGCAGCAGTGCCGGCCGCTCACGGATCAGCAGTTCGGTAAGGGAGGCGGCATTGGAGGACATGCGCGGAACCGGGACGACAGACGGAAGGCGCCGCGCATGCTACTCCGTTAATGAGAATTAGTCACGTTCGCATCAGTGGATGCAGCCGGTCAGCCCGTCATAGACGCTCTCCGACGTGCCGGGCAACGGATCATGCAGCGGATTACGGGCCGCCAGCGCCGCATGGAAGTCCTCAACCGGGGTGCCAGGCACCAGCGGCAGCCGGCATAGCCAGGTCGGTTGCCGGGCCACGATCACACCGTCGTTCCGCGACACGGCCAGGTCACTGGCGGCAAATGCCCAGAGGCACTCACGCACCGTGCCGCGCACCGCATCCACTGAACACCGCAGGCGCAGCGCCTGGATGTCGCTGTACTCGCCCTCGCAGAAGGTGTCGCCGCAGATCCTGTCGAAGCCATGCTGCAACCGGCCTTCCAGGGCAAAGAAGCGGTCCCAGTTGGCTTCCTGGTGCGGGTAGTCGATCAGGTCCACGTAGGGAAAGGCCTGGGCGGCGGGCGCGATCAGCAGCGCGCAGAACAGGCCGAGTGACAGGGCCGATGGCTTCATGCGGGAACTCCTCGGGTAGGTGCATCCAGCCTGCGCGCGCACGCCGCCCGGCCCCATCGGTCAACCCCGGCCCGCCGGGTCGGTGCCTTCCGCGCCCTGCCGTCAGCCCCCGCCCCTGCACAGCGCCCGGCAAAGGCATAAAATGGGGGGCTATCCGTCTATATCCCCCACCTGGAGCACACCATGGGTCTGGAACTCGTCTCGCCCGGCAAGAACCCGCCGGAAGAAATCAACGTCATCATCGAGATCCCGAAGGACTCGGAGCCGGTGAAGTACGAAGTGGACAAGGAAACCGGCGCGATCTTCGTCGACCGCATCCTGTCCACCCCGATGCGCTACCCCTGCAACTACGGCTACGTGCCGAGCACCCTGTGCGGCGACGGCGATCCGGCCGACGTGCTGGTGGTGCTGCCGCTGCCGCTGGTGCCGGGCTCGGTCGTGCGCTGCCGTCCGGTCGGCGTGCTGAAGATGAGCGATGAGGCGGGCAGCGACGAGAAGATCCTGGCCGTGCCGGTGTCGAAGATCTTCAGTGGCTACGCCCACGTCGAAGACATCGCCCAGGTGTCCAGCCACTGGCTGGAGCGCATCGGCCACTTCTTCGAGCACTACAAGGACCTGGAAAAGGGCAAGTGGGTCAAGCTCGACGGTTGGGGCGGCGCCGCTGAGGCCAAGCAGATCCTGATCGAGGCGCACCAGCGCCATCTCGACAGCAAGGCCTGAGCCTGAACCGGATCGCTCCGGCGGCACCCCGCCGGAGCGATGCGGGTCACGTTTCATGACGACGGCACATCACTCCTGCCGCCGTATTAGGTAAATTGCGTCACTTCACACGTCGTCGACATCCATCGTCGAGACAGCCAGGGGAATGTGTCGTGCGTATTCTGCTTGTTGGGGATGCAGCCAGCCTGCCGGCTGAGCTGACCGAATTCATTGCCGATCTTGGGGAAGACTGGCAGCCGCTGACCGCCACCGATGGCCAGACCGCGATGACCGCGGTGGCCACGCAGGGTGTGGATGCGGTGATCGTCTGCCCTCAGCTGCCGGATCTCAATGCCACCACGCTGCTGGGCCAGATCCGGACCTTGCGCCCGGAAACCATCCGCATTGCGCTGGTGGACGCCCAGCACGGCAACCGGCCGCCGCCGGCACGCCTGATCGGCGTGGCCCACCGCTTCCTGCCGTTGCCGCTGGCACCGGAAGTGTTGCTGGAAGCGCTGACCAGCCTGGAAGAGCTGCGCGAAGTGCTGGACAGCCCTCGCCTGCGCGACGCCATCGGCCGTATCGAGAAGCTGCCGTCGCCGCCGCACCTGTACCTGAGCCTGACCCAGGCACTGGAACATGACGACGACGCCGACAGCGCCGACGTCGCCAAGCTGGTGGCCGCTGATCCGGCGATCGCGGCCAAGGTGCTGCAGCTGTCGAACTCGGCGTTCTTCAGCCAAGGCCGCACCATCGCCGACCTGCGCACCGCCGTGACCCGCCTCGGCCTGTCGACGCTGCGCGATCTGGTACTGGCCAGCGAGGTGTTCTCGGCACCGACACTGTCCACGGCCGAGCGCAATTCACTACAGCAACGCGCCCTGCTTGCCTCGCGCCTGGCGGCACGCCTGCTGCCCGAATCCAGCGCCGAACTGGGCGCGACCGCCGCGCTGCTTGCCGACATCGGCCTGCTGCTGCCCGGCGTGCGCAACGAGCGCAGCGAACCGTCGCTGGCGGGTGATACGCGCCCAGGCCACGCCGAAGCCGGCGCCTACCTGCTCGGCCTGTGGGGCCTGCCGATGCCGATCATCGAAGCGGTCGCGTTCCATCTGCAGCCGCAGCGTGCCAATACGCGCAGCTTCTGGGTGACCGGCGCGGTGCACGTGGCACTGGCACTGGTCAATGGTGATCCGGTGGACGAGGACTACCTGCAGCGCGCAGGTGTTCTCAACAGGCTGCCGCAGTGGCGGGAGCATGCCAACAGCCTGATGGGACTGGTACCCAGCGAGACCTGAGCTGTCAACGCAGGAAGAACCTCGAAGGCGCGCCCAAAGGCGCGCCTTTTTTGCATCAGCGCGCGCCGCAGGCATCCTGCACGCAGTGGCGATACTGCAGATCGCACAGGACCTTCGACTTGCCTGCAGCCAGGCATTCCTGACGCAGCTCCTGGCAGTACAGCCCGCCCCCACAGACGCCACCGGTCTGGGCAAACACTGCACCCACCAATGTTGCATAGATCAGTGCAGCAGCAGACAGTTTGTGCAACAGCGTGCTCTTCATCGCTCTCTCCAGGTGCAAGTGTCCGCAAGTGGACCCAGCAACCGTGTTGATTACGACACGACCGGAACGTGACTTCCCTCACCTTCCAAGACATTTCGGAATTCCCCTACAAAGAAAGAGGGCGGACCTTGCGGTCCGCCCTCCCGGTACTGCTGTCGCACTTCGAACTATCAGAAGCGCTGGGTGTACTTCATGTACAGGAAGCGACCGACGTCGAAGCCACCGTAGTAGGCGAAGCTCGAGTTCGGCGCCGAGTACTGCAGCGCACCGCGGTGATCGAACACGTTGTTCGCACCCAGGGCGATGGTGGCATCCCACGGAGCCTTCCAGCTGACCTGCACGTCGTGGAAGGTGTTGGAGCCGGTGTGGCGCAGCGGATCCGGCTCACCATTGGCGTAGTGGTTCGGAGCGTCGCACCATGCGTCATCGATGCAGCTTTCCTTCATGCCCGAGTAGTAGCGGGCAGTCCAGTTGACGCCGAAGTCACCCAGCTCCCAGTTGACACCCAGGTTCGAACGGACGCGGAACAGGCCCGGCTCACCAACGCGACCGATGGTGATGTTCTCACCCTTCTTGTTCTGGCCGGCTTCGTCGTACTTGGCCAGGTAGCTGGTCTGCCAGTCGATGCTGAACTTGCCGATCGACAGTTCCGGCAGGCGGTACTTGACACCCAGATCGTAGCCTTCGGTCTCCATCGAGCCGAGGTTGGCCAGGCCGTAGGTCAGCGCCTCGATATGGCCATCAGCGGCACGGGTGACGCCTTCGCAGCGAGCTGCGTTGCCCAGCACGTAGCAGTCACGCAGGATGCGATCAACGCTGTCAGCGATGATCATGTTCTTCAACTCGTAGCGGTACCAGTCGAGCGAGATGTCCAGGCCCTGCACCCAACGCGGGCTCCAGACCAGGCCAACCGTCTTGCTCTTGGAGGTTTCCGGCTTCAGAGCCGAATTCGAACCGCTGACGAACTGGTCCGGGGTCGCGCACGGGAAGGTGCTGCAAGGCGCGAAGCCCTGGCCGACCTGCACGTAGTTGGCCGGCACGCCAGCCGCGGCGCAGGCAGCATTGCCAGCGACGTTGCCCGGCGAGGTCGAACCGCACGGATCGGTATAACGCTCGAAGCTCGAGTTGGTGCCGCCGTACAGATCGTCAACGGTCGGTGCGCGGAAGCCTTCTGCGTAGGTACCGCGGACCAGCAGTTCGTCGATCGGGCGCCACACCAGGCCGAACTTCGAGTTGATCGTGTCACCGAAGTTGCTGTAGTCAGAGTAGCGGCTTGCGACGTTGAAGGTCAGTTCCTTGGCAAACGGCAGGTCCGACAGGATCGGCACGTTCAGTTCCAGGTAGAACTCATCCAGCGAGTAGTTGCCCGAAGTGGTGGTCGACGCCAGGCCGGTCGACTGGCCCGACTGACGGAAGGCGTCCGGCACGAAGCGGCCTTCTTCCTTGCGGTGCTCGTAGCCCATGGCCACACCCAGGTCACCGGCCGGCAGCTCGAACAGCGAACCGGACAGGTTGGCGGTGTAGCTGGTGGTCTTGGTCACACCAGTGTCGGTGTAGGTCGGGAACAGGAAGTTCTGCAGATCACGGTCGGCAAGCGAGCCCTGGCCGTTGACGCCGTAAGGCAGCAGCGGGTTCCACGGGCGGCACTGGCTCAGCGGGATCGGATTGGCGGCGGTCCCGCACTGAGCAACGCCCTGGCCGTTGATGAACGACTTGCCAAGTGCCTGCTCGGAAGCGATCAGGCTCATGTCGCCGTAGCCGGTCTTGGTCAGCTCGTTGCGGTTCCACAGCGCGCCAACGTCCCAGTCCCAGGTCTTGCCGGCAAACTCGAAGAAGCCACTCAGGCTCGGCGCGAAGCGCAGGGTCTTGAGGTCGCTCTTGGTGGTACGCGGCACTTCCCACAGGCGGCGACGGAACTCAACGTCCTGGCCGATCGGGTTGAACGCGCTGTCCTTCGACAGCGGGGTACCGAACGACAGCGACTGGTACGGGTAACCCGCGATCTGCTGGTCGGTGGTGCGCTGGTTGTACAGCACGTCAGCATTGAAGGTGATCGAGTCAGCCAGATCGTAGCTGCCGTTGACATACACGGACTTACGCTCGATGCCGGTCTGCACCATCATCTGCTGGTTGGCGTTGGAGTACTCGGCCGGAGTCAGCAGGTGGTAGTCGGCCGCATTCTTCGGGTCACCGCCCGGATTCAGGGTCTTCCACTCCGGCTGCGGCTGGCCTGCAGCGCGCGGCTTGCAGTCGCCCCACACGCGCGGGTCGCACCAGGTGCTGTTCTGGCTCAGCGGGCTCCAGTCGGCAGAGGTCGAATTCGGGCCCAGGCCGCCGTCGCGGCTGAACCAACGATCCTTCGCCCACACCGGATCCTGCTTGGAGTACTCGGCCGACAGGGTCACGCCGCCACGCTCGCCTTCAGAGCCGAGGGTGAACGAGTAGGTGTTGGTGTCGCCGTCGCCGCGGCCGTACTGGCCAACGTAGACGCTGGCTTCAGCACCGTCGAAGCGCTTGCGGGTGATCACATTGACTACGCCAGCGATGGCGTCCGAACCGTAGATGGCGGAGGCGCCATCCTTCAGCACTTCGATGCGCTCGACGGCGGCCATCGGAATCTGGCTCAGATCCTGGTAGCCGGCAGTGGTCGCGCCCAGGCGCTTGCCGTTCATCAGCACCAGGGTGCGCTGCGCGCCAAGGTTGCGCAGGTCGACGTAGTAGCCGCCAACGTTTTCGCCGGAGGACAGCGAGTCCGCGCGGGAAATGGCCGGCGAACCTGCCGAGGTCAGGTTCTGCAGGACATCGGCGACGGTGGTGTAGCCCTGCTTTTCCAGGTTCTCACGGCTCAGCGTGAGGACCGGCTGCTGGGTCTCCATCGAGGCGCCGCGGATGCGCGAGCCCGTGATTTCGATGCGATCCAGGGTGGTCGCATCCTTTGCTTCCTGCGCAGAAGCAAAGGCGGGCGTCAGCGCCAACGCAATGCCAGCCGGCAGAAGGCCCAGCCGCACTGCGGGATTACGAACGTTCATCTATCTCTCCAAGGTACGTGTTAGCAGCGTGTTAAAACACCCCAGCACGTTACGATTGCGTTGCAGCGCTGTATTTGCGCGAGCCAACCGGAGACTTTGCAGATTGTGGCGGCAGCAAGCCGCCGTTTTCCCTGAAGCGCGATGCGGACTGGCCGTAGCGGGCGCGGAACGCACGCGCGAAGCTGCAGCAGTTGTCGAAGCCACTGGCCGCAGCGACCTCGCCAACCATCATGTCGGTGTCACGCAGCAGGTCGGCCGCCCGTTCCAGGCGCAAACGTGCTGAAAGCGACTGCGGGCTTTCCTCGTACAGGCTCTGGAAAGTCTTGGAGAGATACCAGCTGGAGAAGTTGGTCAGCTCGGCCAGTTCACCGATGCGCACCACGCGGTGGCTGTTGCCTTCCAGGTACAGGCGGGCGCGCTGCATGCGGCCGAATACCTGGCGCTTGCGGCTGCGCGAGCGACCCGGGCAACGCTGCACGTTGTCGGCCAGCCCACGCTGCAGGCCCGCCAGATGCAGCAGCAGCGGGCGCAGTGCCTGTGCCGGCTGGCCACTGGCCAGCGCATCGCGCCACAGGCGCAACGCAACGCGGGCATCGCCACGGCTCATGCGGCCACGCCCGGCGTACAGGCCGCAGTCGGCCATCTCGGCCAGCACGCGCAGCGCTTCGACAGTCAGGTTCAGGCCAACGCACAAGCCGTTGCGGCCTGCCTGCACCAGCGGCCGCGACTCTTTCTCGAAGGCGATCCACTCGCCCTGGCGCAAGCGGAAGCGTCCTTCCTTGGCTTCCACCCAGGAGCTGCCGCGCACCTGCATCCACACAGTGAAGCTGCTGCCTGCGGTCTGCAGGCTACCGAGCCGGGCCACGCCCAGGCAGGTCGGCGCAGCATCGTCGAGCGACCGGTCCAGAGAGACGGTTTGGCCGCGATCGGCCAGCGAGAGTTGACGCATGGGGGGCACCACGGTTTGCCTAGTACAGGCCTCCGTTTTGCCAAATCAGGCGGCACCACGTCAGGAAAGTCAGACGAGATCGCCACGAATTCGCGGCGAGGTCGCCACGAAGAAATTACGAAGGCCCATTTCCGTTGAACAACAACAACTTGGAGAACGCCGGAAGCAGCGTCGGTGAGCGCTCGGGCAAGCGCATCACGCCGATGTCGGCACCGTCGCTGACCGCCATTGCCACGAACAGCGTGTGCCCATCGGCGCCGGCACTCAGCCCGTTGCCGGCACTGAGGCGTTCCGCATCCAGGCAGCGTTCCGGTTCCTCGCGCCCGGCCTGGATCAGCACCAGTGTCGTGCCACAACGGGTGGACGTACCGAGGTAGCCGATCGCGTTGTTGCCGGCCACGGTCCAGGCCCGGTACCGCCACCGGCTGGGCCGGTCATCGCTGATCTGCTGCACACTTGCCGGTGCCAACGCCGCATCCACCGACCACAGGCCTCCTGCGGCCAGGCGGGTGAACAGCACACGCCCGCTGCTGCGATCGAACCGCGCCTGCGAAACACCGTCGATGCTGGCCAGGCGGCGCCAGGGCTGCACGCTTCGATCAAACAGGCTCAGCCGGGTCTGTTGCTGGTCATCGCGCTCGACCACCAGCAGCTGGTCCGGGCTTGCCCCGTACAGTGCCTGCAGCGGCTGCTCCGACGGGACAGGCAACGGCTGGACGCGTTCGTCACGTGGGGCGATCTCATAGACCACTGTGCGTCCGTGCTCGTCGCGCCCCACCACCAGCAATCGCCGGCTGTCGGCCGACCAGTCCGGTGCCTGACGTGCCTCGGGCCGCAAGCCTTCGATCGGCCGCAGCGAATCGGGGCGCTCCATGTCCGCCCACCACAGCGCGAAGCTGCCTGAACGATCGGACGTGAACACCAGTTGGCGTCCATCCGGCGCCGCCATCGGCTGCCCGTCCCGGCCACTGGATGCAAACAAGCGCTGCGGCGGCGAGCCGCCCTCCATCGGCACCTTGAAGATGCCGAACTGCGCGCGCCGGTGGACGAAGGCCAGCATGCCCGCGCGGCGTGCAGTGGCCGGCCACTGTGCGTCGTCGAGCCCGGCATCGCGCAGCGTGCGGCTCTCGACGTCCAGGTAATACAGGCGCACTTCACTGTCGACACGGCGTCCAAACACGATCGTCCGGCCATCACGCAACCAGGCCCAGCCACGCAGTTCAGCGGCCTCGCTGGTCAGCTGTTCGGGCGTGCCACCCGCTGCCGGCATGCGCCACAGGTCGCCCAGCTGCGGATTGCGCACGAACACCAGCCACTTGCCATCAGGCGAGTAGCGCGGCGCATAGTCGAAGTCATCCTCGGCAACACCGTAGTCCAGCGCCTCCCATTGGCCACTGGCCAGATCGAGCCTGCGGATGCCCCGATGGGCATAGCGCCCCACCATGCTGCCGAACACCAGGCCACGGCCGTCCGGCGTCCAGTCGAAACTGAGCAGCTCGGTGCCATCGCACCGCGTGGCCTGGCGCAGGGCACCACCGGTCGCGCTGGCGATCAGCACCTGGCAGCCGCCGTTGTTGCTGAACCGCGCGAAGGCAATCTCGCGTCCATCCGGCGACCAGCTCGGGAAGCGGTCAACCGAGCCGGCCGGCGGAGCCAGCAGCTGCCGCGCTGGCGCGTTGCCGGAGGTCTGCACCTTGATCGCCCCACCCCCTTGCCCGTCTTCGTTGGCGCCTTCATAGGCCACCAACGAACCATCGGGTGAAAGCGTGGGATAGGTTTCAAAACCGCTGGTTGCGGTGATCAACCGATAGGGGCGCTGCGGGCTGCCGATCACGCGCGTGCCGTTCTCCACGGCCGCATCCACCGCTGAACTGCTGGCCGGTGCCCGCCGCAGCAGCAGCGCGGCCAGCACCACCACCGTGGCCAGCATCAGCACGCCCAGCACCAGCAGCACGCGCCGGCGGACGTGGCGCCAGCGGCGGCGCGACGCCTGCACGTGTGCCGGCTTCTCCTCGGCGATGACCATCACCGGTTGCAGGTCCGCGATTTCGTCATCGGCTCCTGCGGACGGCGCCGGCTCGACATCGTCCAGTACCTGCACCGGCACCAGCAGGCGATAGCCGGTCTTGGCGATGGTCTCGATATAGGCCTGGCCGTTGTCGTCGTCGTTGCTGAACGCCTTGCGCAGCTGGGTGACGGCCTGGGTAAGCACATCATTGGTCGGCAGCGTGTCCGGCCAGACTTCCGCGAACAGTTCATCGCGGGTGACAACGCGCCCGGGCTGGCGCAGCAGTACACGCAGCACGCCCAGCGCCTTCGGCGTCAGCCGACGCGGGCGACGCGCACCGACGACCTCGACTTCTCGCGAGGACAGAGTGACAGTGCACTCTCCGATCCGGATCCGATCGAATCCGGGGGGCTGGTTTTCACTGCTGTTCATTTTCCGCTACACAGTAGAGACAGGTCCGGGGCAGCGTTTGCCTTCGATACCCTCCCGTCCTGGGAACAGCAAAAAGCCAGACTCCGCACAAAGCATCGGCGCATACCGCAAAAACAATGAAGCGGGCGAATACTAGCCTATGCGGGTTACCTCGCCTATCGCGTGGTCGACATCCAGGCTCTCTCTCGCCGACGCATTCACATAATTTGCTGCACCATTCGCGCCCTGCGGGGCGCGAAATTTTTATCTGGCGTTCATTTTCACATGCGCCGCAGCATGGTCAATCCGACCAGTCGCGAAACCACCAAAGCCACGTACATCACGCCTGAAAACTGCTCCAGCATGACCAATGCACGCGCCTGCGGATGCAGCGGCACGACGTCGCTCAAGCCGACACCCGAGAGCAAACTGAAGCTCAGATAAAGCAGTTCCATCCAGGTGCGCTGCGCACCACCACCGGTGCCCTGGAAACTGCCCGGATACCACTGCTGGCACACGGCGAAAGCAAACGCGAAGGCCCAGGCCAGCAAGGTGAATGTCGCACCTGCCGCGAACAGTTCATCGCGGGTGACTTTATGGTCCTGGAGCATGTAGGCGATGAGTGCACCGGCCGTATAGAAGTACAGCAGGCTTTCCAGCAGCTGCGCGGTGGTCAGCAGCGCACTGCGATCCAGCAATGCACCGGCCAGCGAGAACACCACCGAAGGAATGGCCAGCAGCAGCGCCAGCCAGGTGCCCAGCGGGCTGCGCTGGACCACCCACAGCGCCAGGCCGAGTACCGCCATGCCGAACATGCCCAGCGCCGCACGGCCACCGGCGGTGTCATCAAGCGCGGGATACAGCAGCACGGCGATCAACTGGGCCCCCAGCAGCCAGGCCGAAGGATGACGGCGGGCAATGGCCAGCCAGCGGGTGGTGATGGCAACGGGCATGGCGTCCTTTCCCCAGGGTGATGAGCCGAGGATAGCCGGGAGCGGCGTGATGAGCGGTAGTGCCGGCCGCTGGCCGGCACCCCCGCTTCCGCATCACCCCTGGCGGTAGACCTCGGCACCGGCCGCGCGGAACTCCGCCGACTTCTCCTTCATGCCGGCCTCGGCGTAATCGCGCACGTCCTGGGTGATCTTCATCGAACAGAAGTGCGGACCGCACATCGAGCAGAAGTGCGCCAGCTTGTGCGCATCCTTCGGCAGCGTCTCGTCATGGAATTCCTTGGCCTTCTCTGGATCCAGGCCAAGATGGAACTGGTCCTCCCAGCGGAACTCGAAGCGCGCCTTGCTCAGCGCGTTGTCGCGCACCTGCGCGCCCGGATGGCCCTTGGCCAGGTCGGCCGCGTGCGCGGCGATGCGATAGGCCATGATGCCGTCACGCACGTCCTGGCGGTTGGGCAGGCCGAGGTGTTCCTTCGGCGTCACGTAGCAGAGCATGGCGGTACCAAACCAGCCGATCATTGCTGCACCGATCGCGCTGGTGATGTGGTCGTAGCCCGGCGCGATGTCGGTGGTCAACGGGCCCAGCGTATAGAACGGCGCTTCGCCGCACTCGCGCAGCTGCTTGTCCATGTTCTCCTTGATCAGCTGCATCGGCACATGGCCGGGGCCTTCGATCATGGTCTGCACGTCATGCTTCCAGGCGATCTTCGTCAGCTCGCCCAGCGTTTCCAGCTCACCGAACTGCGCGGCGTCGTTGGCATCGGCGATGCAGCCCGGGCGCAGGCCGTCACCCAGCGAGAAGGTCACGTCATAGGCCTTCATGATCTCGCAGATGTCTTCGAAATGCGTGTAGAGGAAATTCTCCTTGTGGTGCGCCAGGCACCACTTGGCCATGATCGAGCCACCGCGGCTGACGATGCCGGTCACGCGCTTGGCAGTGAGCGGCACATAGCGCAGCAGCACGCCGGCATGGATGGTGAAGTAGTCCACGCCCTGCTCGGCCTGCTCGATCAGCGTGTCGCGGAAGATCTCCCAGGTGAGCGCCTCGGCGCGGCCGTCGACCTTCTCCAGCGCCTGGTAGATCGGCACGGTACCGATCGCCACCGGCGAGTTGCGGATGATCCACTCACGGGTTTCGTGGATGTGCTTGCCGGTGGACAGGTCCATCACTGTGTCGCCGCCCCAGCGGATCGCCCACACCAGCTTCTCCACTTCCTCGGCAATGCCCGAGGACACCGCGCTGTTGCCGATGTTGGCGTTGATCTTGGTCAGGAAGTTGCGGCCGATGATCATCGGCTCGCTTTCCGGGTGGTTGATGTTGTTGGGCAGCACCGCGCGGCCGCGTGCGATCTCATCGCGCACGAACTCCGGTGTGATGATCTTCTGGATCGAGGCACCAAATGCCTCGCCCGGGTGCTGCTGCAGCAGGCCGGCATCGCGGATCGCGTCCAGGCGCTGGTTTTCGCGGATGGCGACGAACTCCATCTCCGGCGTGATGATGCCACGGCGCGCGTAGTGCATCTGGGTGACGTTGGCACCTGCACGCGCACGGCGTGGCAGGCTGCGCGCGGGAAAGCGCACCGCATCGAGCTTCGGGTCCTGCTCGCGATCGCGGCCGAACGAAGAACTCAGTCCTTCGAGCTGCTCGGTATCACCGCGCTCTTCCACCCAGCCGCGGCGCAGTTCCGGCAAACCGGCCGACAGATCGATGCGCACCTCCGGATCGGTGTACGGGCCCGATGTGTCGTAGACCGTGACCGGTGCGTTCTCTTCGCCGCCGAACAGCGTCGGCGTGCGGGTCAACGCGATCTCGCGCATCGGTACCTGCAGATCCGGACGTGAGCCGGGCACGTGGATCTTGCGCGAGCCGGGGATGGGCCGGGTCACGGATTCGGAGAGTTGCTGGGCCTGTTGCTGCAGGGCAGAGAGCTGTGCGTTCATCGGGCATCGTCCAGGAAGGTCAGGGACGAAGCGGCGGCGCACTGCTGCCGCTCCCGGACGGTCCTTGGGCGGAGTCCGGGCATGGCTGCACTGCAAAGCTTCCCTACGCCGGTATGAGCCGGATCAGGTTCCAAGGGACTGTCTCAACCGTGGCCACATGGCCGCGGTACCCCCGCTTCTTGGTGCGCATTAGACCATAGAACGCACCGCAGCTCCTGGCTGTTCCATCCACGCACGGCGTGGATCCGCTGTTTCTGTATTAACAGAACCGTGACATCGCATTCAGTAACGTGCACGCGCATCGTGCCGCTGCGGCCGGTGTTTCCTCGCCGCCTTCGCGGCCCCTGCCCGGCCTGTGCTGCATGTCGCCGGCCCCTCGCAGCAAGCTCTGCTCGCTCCCCTCAATCCCTTGATCGGAGAAGCCCCTTCATGGTGTTTCGCGTTTCCATTGCACTGGTTCTGCTGCTGGTGCTGCTCGCCGGTGTTGCACCCGGCCCCTTCAATACCGTGGTGCAGAGCATCCTCGGCGAACTCATCCGCGGCATCGGCTGGCTCTACCTGCTGGTCGTGTTCCTGGCCCTGGTATTTCTGATGTACCTGGCCTTCGGCCGCTTCGGCAACCTGCGCATCGGTGGCGAAGACGCCGAACCGGAATTCTCGCGGGCCAGCTGGATGTCGATGCTGTTCGCCGCCGGCATGGGCATCGGCCTGGTGTTCTGGGGCGCCGCCGAGCCCATTTCGCATTTCAGCAAACCACCGGAAGGGCTGGCACCTGAAAGCATGGACGCTGCGCGTGCTGCCATGCGCTACGTGTTCTTCCATTGGGGCCTGCACCCGTGGGCCATCTATGCGTTGATCGGCCTGGCAATGGCCTGGTTCCAGTTCAACCGCAACGGCCGTGGCCAGGTCAGTGACATGCTGCAACCGATCATCGGCCGTCACCATCGTGGCTGGATCGGGCGTGTGGTCAACATCTCCGCGGTCGTTGCCACTGCGATTGGCGTGGCCACAGCACTGGGCTTTGGCACGGTGCAGATCGCAGCCGGCGTGGAACGCGTATTCGGGGTGCAGGCGGGCGTTCCGCTGCAGCTGACCATCATTGCGGTGGCCTTCGTTCTGTACATGGCGTCCACGCTCAGTGGCGTCGGCCGCGGCATGAAATGGCTGTCCAACTTCAACCTTGCACTGGCGGCGCTGCTGTTGGCACTGGTGCTGGTGCTCGGCCCGACTGGCGCGATCTTCAATACCTTCACCACCACGCTGGGCTCCTATCTCAATCAGCTGGTGACGATGAGCCTGCGCATGTCGCCGTTCTCGTCCAGCACCTGGGTGGCCGACTGGACGATCTTCTACTGGGCCTGGTGGATTTCCTGGGCACCGTTCGTGGGCTCGTTCATCGCGCGCATCTCGCGAGGCCGCAGTGTTCGGGAGTTCGTGATCGGCGTGGTGTTGGCGCCGACGCTGCTGGGTTTCTTCTGGTTCTCGGTGTTCGGCGGCACCGCCATCTGGATGCAGATCTTCGGCCAGGCCGACCTCCTGCAGGCACTGGGCAACGGCTACGAGACGGTGCTGTTCACCATGTTCGACAGCCTTCCGTTGCCTCTTCTTCTGTCGAGCATCGCGTTGGTGCTGCTGATGATCTTCTTCGTGACCTCGGCTGATTCTGCGGTACTGGTACTGGCCAGCATGTCCACGGACGACGCTGGCGAGCCATCGGGCAAGCACAAAGTGGCGTGGGGTGTCGGCATTGCGCTCGTGGCGGGTTCTTTGCTGTTGGCAGGCGGACTGGAGGCGCTGCAGGGCATGATCACCATCGCAGCGCTGCCGTTCGCGCTGCTGATGCTTCTTGTGATGGTGTCGCTGTACCGGGTGCTGGACCAGGAGTACACGCGGGAGCGGCGGCAGGCGCAGCGCCAGCGGCACATGATCGATGCGTGGATCGCACGCGAGATGGCGGCGCAGGAGGAGACCCAGGCGGAGGCAGCGCGCGCGCACGATCAGGATTGAGGGTTGTTTTGCAGCCTGCGGCTGCACCGCTTTTCTCAGGCAACGGCAACAGCAACTTCAAAAGCGGCTCTGGATTTCTGCTGGTCTGGCGGGGAGTTGGCCGATGGCGGGACACGCCGCAAGTACGTCCCTGTAGGCTCGGCCACGGCATCCATGCCGTGGACGGTCCCGCCATCGGCCAACTCCCCGCCTCCGACAATTTCCCGGTGACGGCAGTAGATCCACGCCATGCGTGGATCAGGTGTGTCGGAAAACAAGAAGGGGTCGGATCCGTTTTCCTTCGGAAAACGGATCCGACCCCAACCCACAGCGCGCGGCTGTTGCTGTTGCCTTTGCTCTTGATCTTCTTCTTTCTCTTCCTGCGGTGGCGGCCGCAGGAAACTGTCCGTGGCCGGGCGGGTGGGTTGGCTGGGGGCGTGAGCCGCATGGGCCCGAGGCATGCCTCGGGCGGGTTGGGCCGGATGCCCAACCCCGGTCTTGCCGTGTGCGCAGGACAGCGCACACGAGCAAGCGGCGACCGAGCTTACATGGACGTACTTGCAGCGGCCCCCAGACAATCCACCCGCCTGGCCAAGCCCCATATCACTGCCATCACCGCAGAGGGGGCTCAGCCCGGTGGCCGGAAAACCTCAATACCCCGCCGCCTGCCCATCCTTGCGGCTCTCCGACGCGCCGTAATACACGCCCGTCTCCGGATCACGCATGATCGCCTGATACCCACCATACGGGCCGTCGGCGAACACGATGCGATGCCCCTTGCGCATCAGCGCGCGCACCGTTTCATACGGGAAGCCGGTTTCCAGATTCACTTCACCACCGTCGGTCATCGCCGTGGCCTGCCCGGTCGGTTCGGTTGAGCCTTCATGCTGGATGCGCGGCGCATCGCCGGCTTCCTGCAGGTTCATGCCGAAGTCCACCAGGTTCATCACGATCTGCGCGTGGCCCTGCGGCTGCATCGCGCCGCCCATCACGCCGAAGCTGGCGTACGGCTTGCCGCCCTTGGTGATGAAGGCCGGAATGATGGTCTGGAACGGGCGCTTGCCCGGTGCGTAGCCGTTGGGATGGTTCTTCTGCAGCACGAACATCTCGCCACGATCCTGCAGGATGAAGCCCAGTCCGGGCGGAGCCATCCCACTGCCCATGCCTCGATAGTTGGACTGGATCAGCGAGACCATCATGCCGTCGGCGTCGGCCACGGTCATGTAGATCGTGTCGCCCTCTTCCAGCTGCTTCGGCGTGCCCGGCTGCACTTCCTTCAACGCCTTGTCCATCGAGATCAGCGCGCGGCGCTGCGCCGCGTACTCCTTGGAAATCAGCTTCTGCACCGGTGCCGGTTGGAACGCCATGTCGGCGTAGAAGCGCGCACGGTCAGCGAAGGCCAGCTTCTTCGCTTCCACGAACAGGTGCACATGCTCCGGTGAACCAAACGGGATCTTCGAGAAGTCGTAGCCTTCCAGCACGTTGAGGATCTGCAGCGCGGCAATGCCCTGGCTGTTCGGCGGCAGTTCCCACACGTCGTAGCCACGGTAGTTGCTGCTGACGGGCTCGACCCATTCACCATGGTGGTCGGCCATGTCCTGGTAACTCAGGTAGCCACCGTTGGCCTTGAAGTAGTCGCCGATGGTGCGGGCGATGTCCCCCTTGTAGAAGGCGTCGCGGCCGCCGTCGGCGATCTTCTGCAGCGTGCTGGCCAGATTCGGGTTCTTCCACATCTCACCCTTGCGCGGGGCGTGTCCGTTGATCGTGAACTGCTCCTTGAAGCCCGGGTACTGCGACAGCTTGGGCACAGAGCGGTCCCAGTAGTAGGCGATCACTTCGGCCACCGGGTGACCCTCGCGCGCGTAGCGGATGGCCGGCGCCAGGTTGTCGGCCATCGGTTTGCGGCCGAAGCGGTCGTGCAGGGCGAACCAGCCATCGACCGCGCCAGGCACGGAGACCGGCAGCGGGCCGGTAGCCGGGATGTCCTTCAGGCCACGGCGCTGGAACTCGGCCAGGGTGAGCGATTTCGGCGAGCGGCCCGAGCCGTTGTAGCCATAGAGCTTCTGCGTCTTCGGGTCCCAGACGATGGCGAACAGGTCGCCGCCGATGCCATTACCGGTGGGTTCCATCAGGCCGAGCGCGGCGTTCGCGGCAATCGCCGCGTCCACTGCAGAACCGCCGCCCTTCATCACGTCCAGCGCGATCTGGGTGGCCAGTGGCTGCGAGGTGGCGGCCATCGCGTGCGGGGCGATCACCTCCGAACGGGTGGCGAAGGTCTGGCCGGTGATGCGGTCGGCGGCGAAGGACAGTGCAGGCACGGCGGCGAGCACGGCGGTGGCGAGCAGGGAACGGGCAAGGCGTCGGGACACGGTCGGGTTCCGATGGAAGGGTGGTGCCCCGATCTTCGCCGCTGCGGCCTTCACGCGGTATCGGGCAGAGGTCATGGGCGATGGTCTTTCGGTGGGTGCGGACCCAGGTCCGCACCCATCAAGGCGAAAACAGCCCGGAATCCGCGCAAAAAACGCAGTGAAAGGAGTGAATTCGGGTTCACCGAAACACTTTCAGCAGCAACCATCCTTGTGCCGCAAGCGATTGCGCTGGATGCAGCGGAAACCGATAGAAAATCCGTCGCGAGGGTTGACAGCGCCGAAATGGCTGTGTTTCTCTCGATCACATGTTGCATCACAACACGCCACCGCGAACCCACATCGAAGCCGCCGACACCGGCGCCGCCTCGCTGCGTTCGATTCTTGTGCTCGTACTTATTACCCAACCAACAGGTGCGGGACGAGCCAGCGTGTAAGCAACAAACACACCGGAACTCATCAAAACCCGCACCCGCCCAGGTGCGGGTTTTTTCATTTCAGGACCTGGTTTCAGACGCAACCACCATGAACAACGCTACCGTCAAAACCTGGACCAGCACCACCACGACGCCTCGTGGTGGCTGTGCCTGTGCGACGCATGGCGCCTCCCCCACCGCTTTCCCCTGACCGGCCGGCACGTCACCTCGACGACCGGCCGTTCTTTTTCTTCCCACCGCAAGGAACCTCCCCCATGAGCACCAACGACCTGCCCCAGACCAAGATCGCCGTCATCGGCTACGGCAGCCAGGGCCGCGCCCACGCACTGAACCTGCGCGAATCCGGCTTCGACGTGGTGGTAGGCCTGCGCCCGGGCGGCCCGACCGAGGTCAAGGCACAGGCCGATGGCTTCACCGTCAAGGCCCCGGCCGATGCAGTGAAGGATGCCGACCTGGTTGCCGTGCTGACCCCGGACATGGTGCAGAAGAAGCTGTACGACGACGTGCTGGCGCCCAACATGAAGCAGGGGGCGGTGCTGTTGTTCGCGCACGGCCTGAACGTTCATTTCGACATGATCAAGCCGCGTGACGATCTCGACGTGGTACTGGTCGCACCGAAGGGCCCGGGCGCGCTGGTCCGCCGCGAGTATGAAATCGGCCGTGGCGTGCCGTGCATCTGGGCGGTCTACCAGGACAAGAGTGGCAAGGCCGCCGACTACGCCCTGGCCTATGCCGGTGGCCTCGGCGGTGCCCGCGCCAACCTGATCCAGACCACCTTCAAGGAAGAAACCGAGACCGATCTGTTCGGCGAGCAGGCGGTGCTGTGCGGCGGTGCCTCGGCGCTGGTGCAGGCCGGTTTCGAGACCCTGGTGGAAGCCGGTTACCAGCCGGAAATCGCCTACTACGAAGTGCTGCACGAGCTGAAGCTGATCGTCGACCTGTTCTACGAAGGTGGCATCTCGCGCATGCTGGAATTCATCTCCGAAACCGCGCAGTACGGCGACTACGTCAGCGGCCCGCGCGTGATCGATGCCGGCACCAAGGCACGCATGAAGGAAGTGCTGAAGGACATCCAGGACGGCACCTTCACCAAGAACTGGGTGGCCGAGTACGAAGCGGGCCTGCCGAACTACAACAAGTTCAAGCAGGCCGACCTGGAGCATCCGATCGAGAAGGTAGGCAAGGAACTGCGCGCCAAGATGGTCTGGTTGCAAGGTCAAGCCGCGTAACAACGCGGCACCCCCACCCGCTCTGCAAGGTCCCCCATGAACTCTCCCACACACCGCAGCGCGCCGCCCAACGGCGCGCGCTGGCTGACCCAGGCGCTGGAGGCCGAGGGTGTCCGTACGCTGTTCGGCTATCCCGGCGGCACCATCATGCCGTTCTACGACGCGCTGGTGGATTCGTCGCTGAAGCACATCCTGGTACGCCATGAGCAGGGCGCGGCGCTGGCCGCCAATGGTTTCGCCCGCGCCAGCAACCAGGTGGGCGTCTGCGTGGCCACCTCCGGCCCGGGCGCCTCGAACCTGGTCACCGGCATCGCAGACGCGATGCTGGATTCGGTGCCGATGGTCTGCATCACCGGTCAGGTCGGCACCCCGCTGCTGGGCACCGATGCCTTCCAGGAACTGGATGTGTTCGGGCTGACGATGCCGATCGTCAAGCACAGCTGGCTGGTGCGCAGCGTCGATGATCTGCCGCGCGTGGTGGCCGACGCGTTCCGCATCGCCCGCGAGGGCCGTCCCGGACCGGTGCTGATCGACCTGCCCAAGGATGTGCAGCTGGCCGATGCCAGCCACCTGCCGGCCCATGTGCCCAGCAGCGTCGAACCGCCGCCGGCGCCGGCCGAGGCCGCCATCGCCGAGGCCATCGCCGCGCTGGCGGCGGCCGAAAAGCCGGTGGTCTACGCCGGTGGAGGCATCGCGCTGGGTGATGCCGTGCAGGACCTGCGCGACTTCGTTGAAGCCAGCGCGATTCCCACCGTGATGACCCTGCGCGGACTGGGTGCACTGCCGGCCAACCACCCGCAGTCGCTGGGCATGCTGGGCATGCATGGCACCCGCGCGGCCAACATGGCGGTGCAGGAAAGCGACCTGCTGCTGGTGCTGGGTGCCCGCTTCGATGACCGCGCCACCGGCAAGCTGGCCGAGTTCGCCCCGTTCGCCCGCGTGGTCCATATCGACGCTGACGCCTACGAGATCTCCAAGCTGCGCAGTGCCGATGTTGCCGTGCCCGGCAATGTCGGTCACGCCATCCGCGCCCTGCGTGCGGCCTTCCCCTCCCCCAAGGCCCACCAGGACGCATGGCGCAGGCGCTGTGCGCAGCATCGCGATCGTTTCGCTGCGCGCTACGACGCGCCGGGCCAGCACATCTACGCGCCGGCCATGCTGAAGCGTCTGAGCGAGCTGGCCCCGGCCGATGCGGTGATCGCCTGCGACGTTGGCCAGCACCAGATGTGGGTGGCGCAGCACTGCCGCTTCAACCACCCGCGCAACCACCTGACCAGTGGCGCGCTGGGCACCATGGGCTTCGGCCTGCCGGCCGCGATGGGCGCGCAGTTCGCCTGCCCGGACCGCACCGTGGTGCTGGTCTCCGGTGATGGCAGCTTCATGATGAACGTACAGGAGCTGGCCACAATCGCGCGCTGCCGCCTGCCGGTGAAAATCGTGCTGCTGGACAACAGCTCGCTGGGCATGGTGCGGCAGTGGCAGGAGCTGTTCTTTGCCGAGCGTTACAGCGAGATCGATCTGTCCGACAACCCGGACTTCGTGGCATTGGCGCAGGTGTTCGGCATTGCTGCCACCCGCATCGACGCGCGCGACGACGTCGAGGGTGGCCTGGCCGCGCTGCTGGCCGAGCCGGGCCCGGCGCTGCTGCACGTGGCCATCGATGCACGCGCCAACGTGTGGCCGCTGGTGCCGCCGAACACCGCCAACAGCACGATGCTGGAAAGCAACCCTGCCCACGCCCGCCAGGAGACCCCCAATGCAATACCGGCTTGACCTGGTGCTGCACCCGGCCGAAGGCGCGCTGCTGCGCGTGATCGGCATGGCCGAGCGTCGCGGCTTCGCGCCACGCGCGATCAGCGGTGCGCCGGTGGCCGCCGACGACGGCCGCTGGCACCTGCAGCTGGTCGTCGATGGCCAGCGCCCGGCGGAAACGCTGTGCCGGCAGATCGAGAAGATCTACGACTGCGTGTCCGTGCAGGTCACCGCCGTGGAAGGAGTATCGCCATGAACACCCGTACCGTAGCGACCACGGTGCCGGTACGGAGGCGTCTTCTTCGCCGCCCGTGCCCGCATGCGGCGGTCGACCGCACACCGCTGGTGGCCCATGCCGGCCGCTGATGCCAGCCAGGAAAGCGATGTCGGCGACGTAAGCGTCGCCGACGTCCTGGCCGCGCAGGCCCGCCTGCGCCGCTTCCTGCCACCCACCCCGCTGCACCATGCCGAGCGCTTCGGCACCTGGCTGAAGCTGGAGAACCTGCAGCGCACCGGTTCCTACAAGGTACGCGGCGCATTGAATGCGCTGCTGGCCGGTCGCGAGCGCGGTGACACCCGGCCAGTGATCTGCGCCTCGGCCGGCAACCATGCCCAGGGCGTGGCGTGGGCGGCCTATCGCCTGGATGTGCCGGCCATCACCGTGATGCCGCACGGCGCACCGGCCACCAAGATCGCCGGTGTTGCCCACTGGGGCGCAACCGTGCGTCAGCATGGCAACAGTTACGACGAGGCCTACGCCTTCGCGGTCGAACTGGCACAACGCCATGGCTACCGCTTCCTGTCCGCGTTCGACGATGCCGATGTGATTGCCGGCCAGGGTACGGTCGGCATCGAGCTGGCCGCGCACGCGCCGGACGTGGTGATCGTGCCGATCGGCGGCGGTGGCCTGGCCTCCGGCGTTGCACTGGCACTGAAATCACAGGGCGTGCGCGTGGTTGGTGCACAGGTGGAAGGCGTTGACTCGATGGCGCGCGCGATCCGTGGCGATGTCCGTGAGATCGCCCCCGTCGCCTCGCTGGCCGATGGCGTGCGGGTGAAGATCCCCGGCTTCCTGACCCGCCGCCTGTGCACCTCGCTGCTGGACGACGTGGTGATCGTGCGCGAGGCCGAGCTGCGCGAGACCCTGGTGCGGCTGGCGCTGGAAGAACACATCATCGCTGAGGGCGCCGGTGCGCTGGCGCTGGCCGCCGGCCGCCGCGTTGCCGGCCGCCGCAAGTGCGCGGTGGTGTCCGGCGGGAACATCGATGCCGGTGTCCTGGCCGGCCTGCTCACCGACATCCGTCCGCGCCCGCCACGCAAACCGCGGCGACGGCGCAGCGAAACACCGCGCTCGCCCGGCAAGGCCAGCGCCACCGCTTCCCCCACCTCTTCCCCTTCCCCCCTGCAAGCCGTCGCACCCGCTGTCGAGGAGATTTCCCTGTGACCACCATCGAACGAATTACCACCCCGCGCATCCGCATCTTCGACACCACCCTGCGTGACGGCGAGCAGTCCCCCGGCTGCAGCATGAGCCCGCCGCAGAAGCTGGTGATGGCGCGTGCGCTGGACGAACTGGGTGTGGACATCATCGAGACCGGCTTCCCGGCCAGCTCGCAGTCCGACCGCGAAGCGATGGCACTGATCGGCCGCGAACTGCGCCGACCGAGCCTGAGCCTGGCGGTGCTGTCGCGCTGCCTGCAGGCCGATATCGAGACCTCGGCACGTGCACTGGAAGCCGCGGCCAACCCGCGCCTGCACGTGTTCCTGTCGACCAGCCCGCTGCACCGCGAACACAAGCTGCGCATGACCCGCGAGCAGGTACTGGAATCGGTACGCAAGCATGTATCGCTGGCACGCTCGTACATCGACGATGTCGAGTTCTCGGCCGAGGATGCCACCCGCACCGAGCTGGACTACCTGATCGACGTCTCGCGCGTGGCCATTGCCGCCGGTGCCACCACCATCAACCTGCCCGACACCGTCGGCTTCACCACGCCGGAAGAAATCCGCGCGATGTTCCAGCAGGTCATCGCCGGCGTCGCCGATGTACCGAACGCGGCCAACGTGATCTTCAGCGCGCACTGCCACAACGATCTGGGCCTGGCCGTGGCCAACTCGCTGGCCGCCATCGAAGGCGGCGCGCGCCAGGTCGAGTGCACCGTCAACGGCATCGGCGAGCGCGCCGGCAACTGTTCGCTGGAAGAGATCGCGATGGTGCTGAAGGTACGCCAGGCCTTCTACGAGCAGGACAGTGCGATCAACACCCCGCGCATCGTCGGCACCTCGCAGTTGCTGCAGCGCCTGGTCGGCATGCCGGTACAGCGCAACAAGGCCATCGTCGGCGCCAACGCGTTCGCCCACGAATCGGGCATCCACCAGCACGGCATGCTGCGCCATCGCGGCACCTACGAAATCATGCGCCCGGAAGACGTGGGTTGGGAGGACTCGCAGATGGTGCTGGGCCGCCACAGTGGCCGCGCCGCCGTCGAAGCGCGCCTGCGTGCACTGGGCTTCTGGCTGGACGAGGACGAGCTGAAGCTGGTGTTCGAGCAGTTCAAAGGCCTGTGCGAACAGCAGCGCGTGGTCACCGATGCCGACCTGCAGACGTTGATGCAGGGCGGCTCCAACGCGCAGGGCTACCGCCTGGCCTCGATGACCATCAGCGATGTCGGCAGCCGCGCCAACGCGTTGGTCGAACTGTCCGACCCGGACGGCAACCGCGTGGCCGAGACCGCGCAGGGCGATGGCCCGGTCGATGCGCTGTTCGGCGCGCTGTCGGCCGCTACCGGCGTGCAGCTGATGCTGGACAGCTACCACGTGCACAGCGTCGGCATCGGCGCCGATGCGCGCGGCGAAGCCAACCTGAGCGTGCGCCACGAAGGCGTGGAGTACGACGGCACCGGCACCAGCAAGGACATCATCGAAGCCTCCGCGCTGGCCTGGCTGGATGTTGCCAACCGTTTGCTGCGCCAGCGCCAGGCCGCCGCCCACAGCAGCACCGACGTTCCCACCCCCGCCACCGCCTGAGGAACCCGCCATGAGCGCCTTCGACACCCCCACCCCGGCCAGCGCCGCTGGCCAGCAGTGGAACGCCCAGGACTATGCGATCGATGCCGGCTTCGTGCCGCTGCTCGGCGGTGCGGTATCGCGCCTGCTCGATCCGCGCGCCGGTGAGCGCATCCTCGACCTGGGCTGTGGCGATGGCGTGCTCAGCACCGAACTGGCGCTGAGCGGCGCACGCATCCACGGCGTGGATGCCTCGCCGGAACTGGTGATCGCCGCCCGCGCGCGCGGTGTCGATGCCCAGGTGATGGACGGCCACGCACTGTCGTTCGACAGCGAGTTCGATGCCGTGTTCAGCAACGCGGCATTGCATTGGATGGGCACCCCTGACCGCGTGCTGGAAGGCGTCCGCCGCGCCCTGCGCCCCGGTGGTCGCTTCGTCGCCGAGTTCGGCGGCCATGGCAACGTGGCCACGATCATTGCGGCGGTGCAGGCCGCGCGCGTGGCCCACGGCCACGGCGCCAGCGCCTTCCAGTGGTACTTCCCGACGGCCGATGCCTACGCCGACCGCCTGCGCCAGCATGGCTTCCAGGTGCAACTGATCGAGTGCACGCCGCGCCCAACGGCACTGCCGACCGGCGTGGCCGGCTGGCTGCGCGTCTTCGCCGCGCCGCTGCTGGAGGACCTGCCAGCCGAGGCACGCGCTACTGTGCGCGAGGCCGCCACCGCGCTGCTGGCCGAGCTGCCGCGCAATGCCGCCGGCCAGCCGCTGGCGGACTACGTGCGGCTGCGCGTGCTCGCACGCCGTCGCTGACTTGACCGTTCCGCTTTCTTTACTGATGTTCGCTATTCCGTACTTCTGCCAGGCATACGCATGACTTCCGCACCCCGCACCCTGTACGACAAACTGTGGGACGCCCACGTGGTGGTTCCCGAATCCGACAGCGCGCCCGCCGTGCTGTACATCGACCTGCACCTGATCCACGAGGTCACCTCGCCGCAGGCATTCACCGAGCTGCGCGGGCGCGGCCTGTCGCCGCGCCGCCCAGACCGCACCAAGGCGACGATGGACCACTCCACGCCGACCCTGCCGGCCGCCGCCGACGGCACGCTGCCCTATGCCAGCGCCGCCTCCGAGGCACAGGTCGCCACGCTGGCACGCAACTGCGCCGAGCACGGCATCGAGCTGTTCGACATGGCCTCGGACAACCGCGGCATCGTCCACGTGATCGCGCCCGAGCAGGGCTTTACCCAGCCGGGCATGACCATCGTCTGCGGCGACAGCCATACCTCTACCCACGGTGCCTTCGGCTCGCTGGCGTTCGGCATCGGCACCAGCGAAGTCGGCCACGTGCTGGCCACCCAGTGCCTGCTGCAGCGCAAGGCCAAGACGTTTGGGATCACCGTCGATGGCCCATTGGCGCCAGGCGTCGGTGCCAAGGACGTGGTGCTGCACATCATCGGCGTGATCGGCGTCAACGGTGGCACCGGCCATGTCATCGAGTTCCGTGGCAGCACCATCGAAGCGATGGACATGGAACAGCGCATGACCCTGTGCAACATGTCGATCGAAGCCGGCGCGCGTGCCGGCATGGTGGCGCCGGACCAGGTCACCTTCGACTTCGTCGCCCGCACGCCGCGTGGCCCCAAGGGCGCCGACTTCGACGCCGCCGTCGCACGCTGGCAGCAGCTGCGCAGCGATGAGGGCGCGCGTTTCGACAGCGAAGTACGCATCGACGCTGGCGACATCCGCCCGACCCTGACCTGGGGCACGCATCCGGGCACGGCCATCGCCGTGGACGCGCCGATTCCGGCGGCCAACGATGCCGCTGCACAGAAGGGCCTGGACTACATGCACTTCCAGGCCGGCAAGGCGCTGGCCGGTACGCCGGTGGACGTGGTGTTCGTCGGTTCGTGCACCAATGGCCGCCTGAGCGACATGCGCGAAGTCGCGCAGGTCCTGCGCGGCCGCCGCGTCGCTGACCGCGTGCGCATGCTGGTGGTGCCGGGCTCGGAGATCGTCAAGCGCGAGGCCGAAGCCGAAGGCATCCACGAAATCGTGCGCGCGGCCGGTGCCGAGTGGCGCGAGCCAGGCTGCTCGATGTGCATCGCCATGAACGGCGATCTGGTCGCGCCCGGCCAGCTGGCCGTGAGCACCAGCAATCGCAATTTTGAAGGCCGCCAGGGCCCCGGTTCGCGCACGCTGTTGGCCTCGCCGATGAGCGCGGCGTGGGCCGCGGTGAACGGGCACGTCGCCGATACCCGCGAACTGTTCGCACAGGAGGTGGCGTGATGGCCGGTTTCGGTACGCTGACCTCGTCCAGCGTTGTGCTGGCGCAGACCAACATCGACACCGACCAGATCATTCCGGCGCGGTTCCTGTCCACCACCGAACGCGCTGGTCTCGGCCGCAACGCCTTCAATGACTGGCGCTGGCAGGCCGACGGTTCGCCGGTGGCCGACTTTGCCTTCAACCAGCCGCACAACGCCGGCCGCAGCATCCTGCTGGCGGGCCGCAACTTCGGCTGCGGTTCCTCGCGCGAGCATGCACCGTGGGCGCTGACCGACCTGGGCCTGCGCGCCATCGTCAGCAGCGAAATCGCCGACATCTTCCGCGGCAACGCGCTGAAGAACGGCCTGCTGCCGATCGTGCTGGACGAGGCCCACGTACAGGCGCTGATGCAGCGCCCGGACGACGCGCTGACCATCGATGTGGCCGCGCGCGAACTGCGCACCCCCGAGGGCCGCGTCTATTCCTTCCCGCTGGACGGCTTCTCGCAGACCTGCCTGCTGGAAGGTGTCGACCAGTTGGGGTATCTGTTGGGCCGTGTCCCTGAAATCGAACGTTACGAGAGTGAGCATGCACGCTGAAATTGTTGTCCTGCCCGGTGATGGCATCGGCCCGGAAGTGGCCGCCGCCGCGGTTGCTGTACTGAAGTCCGTCGCCGACCGCTTCAATCACACCTTCACCTTCAGCGAGCACGATATCGGTGGCATCGCCATCGACCGCCACGGCGAACCGCTGCCTGCGTCGACCCTGGCCGCCTGCCAGGCCGCTAACGCCGTGCTGCTGGGCGCCGTCGGCGGCCCGAAGTGGTCCGACCCGAACGCCAAGGTGCGCCCCGAACAGGGCCTGCTGGCGATCCGCAAGGCGCTGGGCCTGTACGCCAACCTGCGCCCGGTGCGCACCCACGAGGCCGCACTGCACGCGTCGCCGATCAAGGCCGAGCTGCTGCAGGGCGTGGACTTCGTGGTGGTGCGCGAACTGACCGGCGGCATCTACTTCGGCGACAAGACCCGCGATGCGGACAGCGCCAGCGACCTGTGCCGCTACACCGTGGCCGAGATCGAGCGCGTGCTGCGCAGCGCTTTCCGCCTGGCGCAGCAGCGTCGCGGCAAGGTCACCTCGGTGGACAAGGCCAACGTGCTGGAAACCTCGCGCCTGTGGCGTGACGTCGCCGCGCGCATCGGCCGCGAGGAATTCCCGGACGTTGCGCTGGAGCACCAACTGGTCGACTCGATGGCCATGCACCTGCTGGCCAAGCCACGCGAGTACGACGTGATCGTGACCGAGAACATGTTCGGCGACATCCTCACCGATGAAGCCTCGATGCTGGCCGGTTCGCTGGGCCTGCTGCCGTCGGCCTCGCTGGGTAAGCCGGGCGCGGTTGGCATCTACGAGCCCATCCACGGTTCGGCCCCGGACATCGCCGGCAAGGGCATCGCCAATCCGTACGCAACGATCTTCAGCGCGGCGATGCTGCTGCGCCATTCGCTGGGCCTGGAAGCCGAAGCCGCCGCGGTGGAAGCGGCCGTGCATGCGGTGCTGGATGACGGCGTGTTCACCGCCGACCTCGCGGCCAAGGGCCAGGCGGTCAGCACCGCTGCAGCCACCGACGCGGTGCTGGCCAAGCTGCGCTGACCCATCGGGCAACGCCTGTAGAGCCGAGCCATGCTCGGCTCATTCAACAGCAGTCGAGCATGGCTCGACGCTACAGGTAGCAGGCAGCCACGCCATGCGTGGCTGCCTTACTTGGTGGTGTACCCACCATTGACCAGAATCGTCTGCCCGGTCATCCACCAGCCATCGGTGACCAGGAAGCGGATCCACGGCACGATATCGGTGATATCGGTCAGGCCAGTGCGGGTGAACGCCGACAGCGCCGCCGCGGTCTTGTGATACGCCTGCGCATCGGCACTCTCGGCCGGGTAGAAGAACGGCGTGTCCATCGGACCGGGGCCGATCGCGGTCACCGAAATGCCGCGCTCACCGAACTCCTTCGACGCCGCGCGGGTGAAGTGCTCGACCGGCGCCTTGGTACCGGCATAGCTGGAATAGAACGGCGTGAACGCGCCCAGCAGCGAGGTGACCAGGGTGCAGATGCGCCCACCGTCATTGACGTGGCGCCCAGCCTCCTTGAGGAAGAAGAACGCGGCCTTGGCGTTGACCGCGCTCATCTCGTCGTACTCCGCTTCGCTGATGTCCAGCAGCGGCTTCTTCAATACCTTGCCGACCGTATTGATGGCGATGTCGGGACGGCCGACTGCGGCCACGGCATCGGCGAACAAGCGCTCCATCGCTGCCGCCGAGGTCAGGTCCCCCTGCAGGGCCACCGCCTTGCTGCCGGCGGCCTGCACGGCGGCGACGGTCGCCTCTGCATCGGCCTGGGTGGCGGCGCTGTTGTAGTGGATGACGATGGCTTTGGCGCCCTGTGCAGCGAAGTCGCGGGCGATCAGGCCGCCCAGGTTCTTGGCGCCACCGGCAATCAGCACGGTCTTGCCCTTGAGGGAATGGTCGGTCATGGCTTCGGTCTCGGGGAGGAGGCTGCCCGGGGTGGCAACCCTGCCCTGACGACGATATCGTGCAGAAAATGCGGATAAAGCCCGCTACTTTGACTTAACTTTCCAGAGCCAGCGAACAATGGACCGGATCGATCGCTTCCGCATCTTCACCCGGGTGGTGGAGTGCGCCAGCTTCACCCGCGCCGCCGACCAGCTCGGCCTGCCCCGCTCCACCGTCTCGGCAGCCATTGCGGAGCTGGAGCAGCGGCTTGGCACCCGCCTGCTGCAGCGCTCGACCCGTCGGGTGTCCACCACCCATGATGGGGACGTGTTCCATGCCCGCTGCCTGCGCCTGATCGCCGAGGTTGAAGACGCCGAATCGCTGTTCCGCCAGGACGACGCGCAACCGGTCGGTTTGCTGAAGATCGACGTACCCAGTCGCATCGGCCGTCGCATCATCGCTCCGGCGCTGCCCGGGTTCTTCGCGCAGTATCCGCAGGTGGAAGTCGACCTGGGCATGACCGACCGCGCGGTGAACCTGATCGAAGACGGCTGCGATGCGGTGCTGCGGGTCGGCCAGCTGGGTGACTCCAGCCTGGTGGCGCGCACGCTGGGGCAGCTGGATTTCGTCAACGTTGCGGCGCCGGCCTACCTGCGCGAACACGGCGTGCCGCAGCATCCCGCCGACCTGCAGCAGCACCGCGCAGTGAACTATGCGTCGCCGACCACGGCGCGGGTGGAGCCGTGGGAGTGGCAGGACGGCGGCCCGCTGCGCACGCTACCGATGCCCGGCTGGGTGCGGGTGAACAGCGCGGAGGCGTCGATCGCGTGCTGCGTGGCGGGGTTGGGGCTGCTGCAGATTCCGCGCTACGACGTGCAGGCCGAACTGCAATCAGGCGCATTGGTGGAGGTGATGCCGCAGTTCGTGGCGCAGCCCTTGCCGGTGACGCTGTTGCAACCGCATCGGCACCACCGTGCGCTGCGCGTGCAGGTGTTCATCGAATGGCTGCTGCCAGTGCTGCGAACGGGCCTGCAGTTGCAGTAGATCCACGCCACGCGTGGATGCATGCATCCGTGCCAACCAAGGTTGGCACCCACCGAGCGGTGGCGAATTGCGGTAGATCCACGCCATGCGTGGATGCTTCTGTAGCGTCGAGCCATGCTCGACTCATCCCATCATCGCGCGAAGAGCGGCCGAGCATGGCTCGGCTCTACAGAAAGCAGATCCCGTGAGCAGATCAATCCGCGCCATGCGTGGATGCAAGCCGCAGTGCCAACCAAGGTTGGCACCTACCAGAGGCGGTGGCCGTAGAACCCGGGGCGTTATGCCCCGGATTCGTCCGGCTTCACCCGGAACCATGCCGCATACAGCGCCGGCAGGAACACCAGGGTCAGCACCGTGCCCACGATCAGGCCACCCATGATCGAGATCGCCATCGAGCCATAGAACGCACTGCGCGACAGCGGAATCATCGCCAGCACCGCCGCCAGCGCAGTCAGCACGATCGGGCGGAAACGGCGCACCGTGGCATCGATGATCGAATGCCAGCGGTCATGCCCGGCATCGATATCCTGCTGGATCTGGTCGATCAGGATCACCGAGTTGCGCATGATCATGCCCGCCAGTGCAATCGTGCCCAGCAGCGCCACGAAGCCGAACGGCGCGCGGAACAGCAGCAGGAACAACGTCGCACCGATGATGCCCAGCGGCGCGGTTACCAGCACCATCGCCGCACGCGAGAAGCTGCGCAGCTGCAGCATCAGCAGCGTGGCCACCACCACCAGGAACAGCGGCATGCCGGCCTTGATCGAGTTCTGGCCACGGGCCGAATCCTCCACCGTACCGCCGGTTTCCAGCAGGTAGCCACTGGGCAGTTCAGCGCGGATCCCGTCCAGCGTCGGCAGGATCTGGTGCACCACGTCCAGCGGCTGCATGCCATCGCTGATGTCGGCACGCACGGTCACCGTCGGCAACCGGTTGCGGTGCCAGATGATGCCATCCTCGAAGCCGTACTCCATCGTCGCCACCTGTGACAGCGTGATGCTGCCGCCGTTGGCAGTCGGCATCGACAGGCTCGACAGCAGCTCCAGCTGGTTGCGCTCATCGGCCGGCCCGCGCAGCAGCATCTCGATCTGGCGGTTGCCTTCGCGGTACACGCTCACCGACTGCCCGGCCAGCGAACTGGACAGGAACTGGCTGACCTGTGCACTGCTCACGCCCAGCGCGCGGGCACGCTCCTGGTCGATCACCAGCCGCACCACCTTGCTCGGCTCACTCCAGTCCAGGTTGACGTTCATCACGTGCGGGTTCTCGCGCACCTTGGCCTCGACCTGGCGTGCGATCGCCTGCACCTTCTCGATGTGCTCGCCGGAAATACGCATCTGCACCGGGTAGCCGACCGGTGGGCCGTTCTCCAGGCGGGTCACGCGCATCTGCACGTCCGGGAACTTCGGGATCACCTCATGCAGCAGCCAGTCGCGGGTGCTTTCGCGCGATTTGATGTCCTTGGCCAGCACCACGAACTGGGCGAAGTTGGTGGCTGGCAGCTGCTGGTCCAGCGGCAGGTAGAAGCGCGGCGAACCGGTGCCCACGTAGGACACATAGTTGGCGATGCCCTCGCGGCTGGACAGCAGCTTCTCCAGCTTCTCGGCCTGGGCCTGGGTCGAGCGCAGCGAGGCACCCTCGGCCAGCTCGATGTCCACCATCAGTTCCGGCCGGGTCGAATCCGGGAAGAACTGCTGCGGCACGAAGCGGAACAGCATCAGCGAACCGATAAACAACGCGATGGTCGCGGCGATCACCCACCAGCGCCGGCGCAGGCAGGTGTCCAGGAAGCGACGGAAGCTGCGATAGAACGGGCGCTGGTACGGATCATGGTCATGCCCGTGCTGCGGCGGCGCGATCAGGTTGGCCAGCGCGGGGTAGCGGTCGGCCCACTGCTGGCGCTTGGCATGCCAGCGCGCGGACAGGCTGCCCGGCTTCGGCGGCTGCGGATTGAACAGGTCCGGCAGCATCTTGTCGCCCAGGTACGGGATGAACAGCACCGCCGCGATCCACGACACCACGAGCGCGATCGTCACCACCTGGAACAGCGAGCGGGTGTACTCACCGGTGCTCGAGGCGGCCGTAGCGATCGGCAGGAAGCCGGCCGCGGTGATCAGGGTACCGGTCAGCATCGGGAACGCGGTCGACTCCCAGGCGAAGCTGGCCGCGCGCAGGCGGTCGTAGCCCTGCTCCATCTTGGTGGCCATCATCTCCACCGCGATGATCGCGTCGTCCACCAGCAGGCCCAGCGCCAGCACCAGCGCGCCCAGCGAGATCTTGTGCAGGCCGATGTCGAAGTAGTGCATGACGAAGAAGGTCATCGCCAGCACCAGCGGGATGGTCACGCCCACCACCAGGCCGGTGCGCAGGCCCAGCGAGAAGAAGCTGACCAGCAGCACGATCACCACCGCCTCGGTCAGCACCTGCACGAACTCGCCGACCGACTCTTCCACCGACTGCGGCTGGTCGGACACTTTGCGCAGCTGCATACCGGCCGGCAGGGTCTTCTGCAGGCGTTCGAACTCGGCATCGAGGTTGGCGCCGAGCTTGAGGATGTCACCGCCATCCTTCATCGCCACCGCCAGCCCAATCGCCTCTTCACCCATGAAGCGCATCTTCGGCGACGCGGGATCGGCGAAGCCACGCTTGACCTCGGCGATGTCGCCCAGGTGCACGGTGCGGTCACCGGCGCGGATCGGGAACTGGCGGATCGCTTCGATGTCGTTGAACTGGCCGGTCACGCGCAGCTGCACGCGATCGGTGGCGGTCTCGAAGAAGCTGGTGCCGGTCACCGCATTCTGGTCGGCCAGCGCCTGCTGTACCTGCTGCATCGACACGCCCAGCGTCGCCAGACGGGTGTTGGACAGCTCGATCCACACCTTCTCGTCCTGCAGGCCGACCAGGTCGATCTTGCCGACGTCGGGCACGCGCTGCAGTTCCAGCTGGATGCGGTCGGCGTAATCACGCATCACCGCATAGTCGAAGCCCTTGCCGGTCAACGCATAGATGTTGCCGTAGGTATCGCCGAACTCATCGTTGAAGAACGGGCCGACGATTTCGCGCGGCAGCGTCGGGCGGATGTCGCCCACGCGCTTGCGCACCTGGTACCAGAGGTCGGGGATCTGCTTGGACCGCAGGCTGTCGCGCGCCATGAAGATGATCTGCGACTCGCCCGGCCGCGAGTACGAGCAGATGAACTCGTACTCGCCGGTGTTCATCAGCGCCTTCTCGAGCGGCTCGGTCACCTGTCGCGAGACCTGTTCGGCGGTGGCACCCGGCCACAGCGTGCGCACCACCATCGCCTTGAAGGTGAACGGTGGATCCTCGGACTGGCCCAGATGCTTGTACGACCACGCGCCGATCAGCGCGAACGCCAGCATCGCGAACAACACCAGGGGTCGGTTGGCCAGCGCCCACTCGGAGAGATTGAAGCGGCGCACCGGCTTACTCCTTGGCCTTGGCGGCTGCCGCCGGCGCGGCCGGCTTCAGCACCGGGCGGTTCTGCCGGTCTACGGCGATCACCGGCTGGCCCGCCCGCAACAGGTGGCCACCGGCGGCAACCACCCAGTCACCCGCGTTCACGCCGGACAGCACCGGTACCGCCTCGCTGCCAAACGCACCAGTGGTGACGGTGGCGGCCTTCAGCGTGCTGTTGGCCGGATCGACCACCCACACGCTGGCGGCACCGTTGGCGCCGCGCTGCAGTGCGCCCAGCGGCAGCTGCAGGGTGCCGTGGCGGCCGGCGCTGCTGTAGACGCGCGCGCTCTGGCCCAGCTCGACATCGGCCAGCGCATCGGCGGCCAGGCTGACCCGCGTCGCGTAGGTGCGTGCCTGCGGATCGGCGGCGGCGGCAATCTCGCGGATCGTGCCCGGCAGGCGCTGCCCCGGGCGGTTCCACAACTCCACCTCGACCGGCTGGCCGACCGCGTAGTCGCGGATGGTGGCTTCGGGCAGGTCGATCAGCACTTCGCGGCCACCGTCGGCGGCCAGGTTGAAGATGGTCTGTCCGGCGGACACCACCTGCCCGGCCTCGGCCTCGCGGCTGGCGATCACGCCGTCAGCCGGTGCGCGCAGCTGCGCGTAGTCGGCCTGGTTGCGCAGCACATCGAGGTTGGCGCGGGCGGCGTTGGCCTGGCCCTGCGCCGCTTTGAAGGCGGCGGACTGCTGGTCCAGCTGCGAACGGCTGACCAGTTGCTGGTCGGCCAGTACCTGGTAGCGCTTGAGATCATCGCGGGCACGCACCAGGTCGGCTTCAGCTGCGGCCAGCTGCGCCTGCGAAGCGCGGGCCTGCAATGCGAAGTCGGCTGCATCCAGCTCGGCCAGCACGTCGCCCTTCTTCACCCGTTGCCCGGCATCGACGTGGCGCTTGACCAGGTTGCCACCGACGCGGAACGACAGCGGGCTTTCCTGCCGGGCACGCACCGTGCCCGGGAACGCCGCCGGCGCCTGCCCGGCCTGTTCGCCGGGGTGAACCACCAGTACCGGCACGGCCGCCTGCGGCGCCTGTTCCTGTCCCGAACAGGCTGCCAGCGCAGCCACCCACACCATACCGCCCATCCAGCGCACGATCTTCATCGGTCAACGTCCTGAAAACGCAGGGTTGCAACAAGGGGGAGCCGCGACTGCCGGCCCAATTTAATAAACCGGCCGGTATAGTATAAATATCGAACCGCTTGGTCTAGTATTGTTGCGATGAGTTCTTCCACTTCCCGCAAGCCGTCGGCCAAGCCTGCTGCCAAGGCCGCCGGACCCGGGCGCCCCAAGGATCTGGGCAAGCGCGCGGCGATCCTTGAAGCAGCCAAGGTACTGTTCATCGAACAGGGCTATACCGGCGTGAGCATGGACGCCATTGCCGCCCAGGCCGGCGTCTCGAAGCTGACCGTGTACAGCCACTTCGGCGACAAGGAAACCCTGTTTTCCGAGGCCGTGCAGTCCAAGTGCATTGAAATGCTGCCCGATGCCCTGTTCGTGGCCGACGCGGACGGCCCGCTGCGCGACCAGTTGATCGGCATCGGCCTGGCCTTCTTCGAGCTGATCACCTCCGATGCGGCGATCTCGATCCAGCGCATGATGATGGCGCCGGAGACCGATGAACGCCTGCGCGAGCTGTTCTGGAAGGCAGGCCCGGAGCGCACCTGCGAGGCCCTGGCTGACTTCCTGCGGGCACGCGCCGAGCGCGGCGAACTGGACATCACCGACTATTCGCTGGCTGGCGAGCAGTTCCTGACCCTGGTCAAGGGCGAAGTGCACATGCATATGATGTGCGGCATGCCACTGTCACCGGTGGAGTGCGACCCTCTTGCCCATGTGACCGCCAGCATCGACTTCTTCCTGCGCGCTTATGCGCCGCGAGGGGCCGGGACGGCTGAATAACCAAAACTGAACGAACCGGAGGTCGCGATGACTTCCGGCACTGCGACCCCGGCCACCCGGCAGCTGATGCTCTGGGCGCGCCGCCGGCCTCCGGCACCGGTAAAATGGCCGGCCCACTGCGCTGGATTTGAACCTCATGACGATTGATTACGCCCACGCCCGCGAACTGATGGTGGAACAGCAGATCCGTCCCTGGGACGTGCTGGACATCAAGGTGCTCGACGTCCTGGCCCGCCTGCCGCGCGAGGCCTTTGTCGCCGATGCACACCGGGCGCTGGCCTACGCCGATGTCGAACTGCCGATCGGCCATGGCCAGAAGATGATGAAGCCGGTCATCGAGGGCCGTACCCTGCAGGCACTGGATCTGCAGCCGGGTGACGAAGTGCTGGAAATCGGCACCGGCAGCGGCTTCCTGGCCGCCTGCATCGGCGCGCTGGCGCGCGACGTGCTGAGCCTGGAGATCGACCCGGAACTGGCCGCCGCCGCGCGTGCCCGCCTGGATGCTTCCGGCCTGGGCACCAACGTCCGCGTGGACGTGGCTGACGCCCTGTCCTGGCAGACCGAACGCCGCTTTGACGTGATCTGTGTCACTGGTGCGGTCGACGTGGTGCCGTCACAGTTCGCCTCGTGGCTGCGTCCGGGTGGTCGCCTGTTCGTGATCCACGGCCGCTCGCCGGCGATGGAGGCCCTGCTGGTCAAGGCCGACGGCAGCACCGAGTCCCTGTTCGAGACCGATATCGATTACCTGCGCGGTGCCGCCCCGGCACCCCAGTTCCACCTCTGAGTCCAAGGAAGCCGCAATGATCCGCCGATCCCTCGCTGTTGCGCTGGCCACTGCCCTGCTGCCGTTGTCCGCCCATGCCGCCGACCTGCTGCAGGTCTACGAAATGGCGCGCAACGGCGATCCGCAGCTGTCCGCCGCCGAATCGACCCGGCTGGTCGACAAGGAAGGCGCCGTGCAGGCGCGCGCCGCCCTGCTGCCGCAGATCAACGGCCAGGCCACGCTGAACCGCACGCGCAGCGAGCCGAACGCCGACATCAACTCCGGCTCGTTCACCAACAAGCGCCGCAATTACACGATCGATGGCAGCCAGACGCTGTTCAACTGGACCCAGATCAACAACCTGCGTTCGCAGCGTGAGCTGAGCAAGGCGGCGGACTTCACCCTCGATTCGGCCAACGACAGCCTGATCGTGCGCACCTCGGCGGCCTACTTCAACGTGCTGGTGGCGATCGAATCGCTGAACGCCGCACAGACCAACGAAGCGGCCGCGAAGAAGCAGTTCGACTTCGCCGACAAGCGCCTGGAAGTGGGCCTGGCGCCGATCACCGACGTGCACGAAGCCCGCGCCCAGTACGACCAGGCGCGCGCCAACACCATCGTTGCGCAGAACACCCTGGCCGATAACTACCAGGCCCTGACCGAACTGACCGGCCAGCCGGTGGTCAACCTGCGTGGCCTGCCGGCGGACTTCCGCCCGGAAGTGCCGGCCAACCGCGGCAACATCGACGAGCTGGTGCACCAGGCCACCACCCAGAATCCGGCGCTGAAGGCGCAGGAACTGAAGGTCAGTGCCGCCGAAGCTGGTGTGCAGGCCGCCCGTGGTGGCCACTACCCGACCCTGTCGCTGGGCGGCAGCTGGGGCAAGACCGCGACCTGGGGTGACAGCACCGGCGCCGGCTCGCTGTCGCCGGACGCGCGCACCAACAGCATCGGCCTGACCCTGAGCGTGCCGATCTTCGCTGGCGGTGCCACCCAGTCCAACGTGCGCCAGGCGCTGGCCCAGCGTGACATCGCCCAGGATGGCTACGAGCAGCAGAAGCGTGCCCTGGACCGCAACACCCGCAATGCCTACCAGACCCTGGTGCAGGGCATCAGCGAAGTGGAGGCCCGCCGCCTTGCGGTAGTCTCGGCGCAGAGTGCCTACGACGCGTCGCAGGTTGGCCTGGAAGTCGGTACCCGTACCGTGCTGGACGTGATCCAGAACCAGCGCATCCTGTTCTCGGCGCAGCTGGATTACGCCCAGGCCCGCTACACCTTCCTGCAGAACCGTCTGCTGCTGAGCCAGTCGCTGGGTGCGCTGGACGTGGCCGAGCTGCAGGACGTGAACCGCCTGCTGACCCAGGACGCCGGCAACCCGGCAACGACCACGCACTGAGTCGTCGCCCTGCCGGCAACGAAGAAGCCACCCGCGAGGGTGGCTTTTTTGTGGGCGCTGCACGGCGATCAGCCGGGCCAGACGCGCATCCGCTCCACGGCGGCCAACACGCACAGTGCCGCAGCCGCGGGCGCAAGCACCGGCAAGACGCGAGAGGGTGACGCGTGCACGCGAAGCACGGCCAGGCACAAGGCCGCCATCACCAGCAGGGTTGCCGGGCCAGGCAGCACCGGCAGCGCACCGACGGGCAGCACCAGCGCCAGCATCGCCGCCAACAACACCACAGCGGCGCACGCCAGTCGCGCCCGCAATCCTGGCGCTGCATGGCTGGCCGCAGGCCACAGCTGCATCGCCAGGCGCACGGCCACCCTCATCAAGACCAGCAGCAACGCAGCCAACCCTGCCGCACCGGCCAATGGCAGCAACGGCATCATCCAGTGCAGCTGCTGGTGCTGCTGCAGCGCCACCGACAACGGTCGCGTACTGGCCAATGCAGGGAACTCCACCAGGCCTGCCTGCAGCGCGGCCAGCACGATGAGCAGCAGCATGGCCAGCAGCAGCATGCCCGCCAGCAGCAGCATGCCCGCCAGCAGCAGCGGCTGTCGTGCCCTCTCCTGCCGGCCCATGCCGGGAAACCCCAGTGCAAGGCCAACACTGGCGAACACACCGAGCAGCGGTACGCTTGCCGCCAGCACCCCACCCAGTCCGAAACGATAAGGCGCCGTTGCTTCCGGCAACCATGGAATCCAAAGTGCGTAGTGCACGTAACGCGCCGCCAGGGCCAGCAGGAGCAGGCCGATGCCGATCTTCATCGTCAGCAGCGCACAGGCAACCAACACCAAACGACGTGGCGGCAGCAACCCGACCACGCCCAGCAGAAGCAGGCCGAAGACCGCCGCCAGCTGATCCGGCATCGCGTTGCCGGCATCGATACCGCAGCGGAGCAGGAACACGCGCAGATGACTGGCCATGGATTGCGCCGCGCCGGCACTGGTCACCACCAGCTCCAGCAGCAACATGCCACCCAGCAGGCCGGCGGATACCCTGCCCCATCCCGCGCGCAGCAGACCCTGCAGGCCATCGACGGACAGTTGCTGGTTCAGGACGTGCAGACAGCACAGCAGGGGCACGGTGCCCAGCGCGGCCACCAGCAGGCTCAGTACGATGGCCGGTCCCGCCTGCGCGGCGGTGTGCTGACCGACCAGAGCGATCACGCTGCCCCCCAGCAGCAGCGTCAGTGCCACCGTCGCGACGTGATCCCTGCCGAGGCAGGCATCCCGGTCGCAGCTGTTGTCGCTGTCCATCGCAAGTCCCCTTTATATCCGCACAAGCGCGGTCGACAGGAGGCTGGCAGCGTGCGCCAAGTGGCGGTATCAGAATCCGTACTGTGCGCACCGCGATGTGACCACAAACACGTTCGCAGCCACGCATCCGGTCCTGCTGCGACAGGAATCCGGCTGCTAAGCAGAATTGATGCAGTCGATCACGTCAGTCGGTCCGCGTAGCATCCGCCCTGGCGGTGTTGCTGCCCGGCTCAGCTGCGCGGGGGCGGCAGGTGTGGCGCGACCAGCGCCAGCGTGCGCTGCAGGGCACCGCGGCCGTTGCTGACCAGCGTGCAACCGGCACGGGCCATGTCCTCGCGCGCCTGGGCGTCGCCCAGCAGGTGCTGCAGCAGGTCACCTACCGCCTGCACGTCCTCGCCGATCAGCAAGGCACCGGCCTCTCGCATGCGCCGTGAGATCTCGGCGAAGTTGTGCAGGTGCGGACCGGTCACAGCGGCAGTGCCCATCGCCGCCGGCTCCAGCAGATTGTGGCCACCGATCGGCTGCAGGCTGCCGCCGACGAAGGCGACCTGTGCACAGGCATAGAACGGCATCAGCTCACCCAGGGTGTCGATGACGAAAACATCCGTGCCGGCCTCCGGCCATTGCTTCGCGCGACGGGTCGCCACGTTCCAGCCCTGCTCGCGCACCAGCGCCTCCACCTTCGGGAAGCGCTCGGGGTGCCGCGGTGCCCACAGCAACAACAGGTCGGGGTGCTGCTGGCGCAGGCGCCGATGCAGGTCGATCACCGCCTGCTCCTCACCATCGTGGGTACTGGCCGCGATCCACACCGGGCGCCCGGCGGGCACGCAGGCATGGAACTGCTCGACGAAGCCCTGCACATCCGGCGTGGCGATATCGAACTTGAGGTTGCCCAGCGCCTGCACCTGTTCCCGCGCAGCCCCCAGCTGCACGAAGCGCTCGGCGTCGTCCTGCGACTGCGCGGCCACGCAGGTAACCGTACGCAGCGCACGGCGGATCAGCGCCGCCAGCACCCGGTAACCGCGCAGCGAACGCGCTGACAGGCGGGCGTTGAGGATGTAGACCGGAATGCGGCGGTCGCGGCAGCCGAACAGCATGTTCGGCCACAGCTCGGTTTCCAGGATCAGCGCCAGGCTGGGCTGGAAGTGGCCGAGGAAGCGGTTGACGCTGCCCGGTACGTCGTACGGCAGGTAGACGTGGTCCAGCGCATCGCCCCACAGCGCGCGCACGCGCTCCGAACCGGTCGGGGTGATGGTGGTGATGACCCAGCGGATGTCCGGACGCTGCTGGCGCAGGGCATTGACCAGCGGCGCGGCGGCATTGACCTCGCCCACCGAGACCGCGTGCAGCCAGACCCGCGGCTGGCCTGTCGGCTGCGGATACGAGGCATAGCGCTCATCCCAGCGCCGGAAGTATTCACGGACCCGGAAACCGCGCCAGACCAGGTGGTACACGGTGATCGGCAGCAGGATGTAGAGCACGGCCGAATACAGGCCGCGCAGGATCCATTCGACAGGGTCTTTACGCATGCGGCAAGGATACGGGAGCCCCCCGGGAAAGACACGCAGCCGGGTTGGTAGAATGGCGCCATGTCCGATGCCACCACCGCCATCCGCCCGTCGCTGCGCGATCCCCGCAACTGGCCGATGTTCACCGCCATGCTCGGCGCCTTCGCCATCGCCCGCCTGCCGTGGATGCTGCAGCGTGCGCTCGGCCGTGGCGTCGGCTGGATCAGCTGGCGCCTGCTCGGCAGCCGTCGTCGCGCCGCCGAGGTCAACCTGAAGTTGTGCTTCCCGGAGAAGGACGAAGCCTGGCGCCAGCGCCTGGTGCGCGACAGCTTCGACGCGCTGGGCGTGGGCGTGCTTGAGTGCATCCGCGCCTGGTGGGGCAGCATCGACCGCATCCGCCCACAGGTGAAGATCGAAGGCCTGGAGCATCTGCGGCAGATGCAGGCCGAAGGCCGCGGCGTGCTGCTGGTGTCCGGCCACTTCATGACCCTGGAGATGTGCGGCCGCCTGCTGTGCGACTACGTCGATCTTTCAGGCATGTACCGCAAGCACAAGAACCCGGTGTACGAGTGGGCGGTGAAGTTCGGCCGCCTGCGCTATGCCAAGGCGATGTTCGCCAATGAAGACATCCGCGCGACCGTGCGCCACCTGAAGAAGGGCGGCTTCCTCTGGTATGCGCCGGACCAGGACATGCGCGGCAAGGACACCGTGTTCGTGCCCTTCTTCGGCCATACCGCATCCACCATTACCGCCACCCACCAGCTGGCGCGGATGACCGGCTGCGCGGTGATTCCATACTTCCACCGCCGCGAGGGCGGGAAGTATTTCCTGAAGATCGGCGCACCGCTGGAGAACTTCCCCAGCGAGGATGTGGAAGCCGATACCACGCGGGTCAACCAGGCCATCGAGGAGATGGTGCGCGAGGCACCGGACCAGTACCTGTGGATCCACCGCCGTTTCAAGCGCCAGCCGGGCGGGCGGAGCGATTTCTACAAATAACGGGATGCGGTGGAAGGTCCGGCGTGCTCATGGTAGTCGCCAACCTTGGTTGACGCCGATGAACCGAGGCCGGTCCCGAGGCGCCAACCAAGGTTGGCAACTACTGCATCGGCGGAGATTCATCCGATTCGCGGGCCAACAGGCTGCCGGCGAACAACGCCGCCAGCAGCACGGTCAGGCCACCCCAGAACGCGGAATAGAACGCCAGATGCGTGTTGAACGGGAACACGGTGACCGCCAGCGCCAGCATCGCCGGGCGGGCCCGCTCACGCGCGGCCACCGGTGCATAGCGCCAGGCCCGCCAGGCCTGGGCCACGGCTGCCAACCACAGCAGCAGGCCGAGCACGCCGGTTTCCGCCAGGATTTCCAGCACGATCTGATGGGCATGCAACGCCGGGGCATCGCCCCACACCGCCGGTTCGTCGCCAGACACGCAGGCCGGATAGGCATCGCGGAAGCCGCGTGCACCGACGCCATTGAGCGGATGTTCCTCGATCATGCAGGCCGCGGCGTCCCAGATCCGCGCACGCCCTGACAGTGCCTCGTCGACACCGCGCTCGCTTCCATCCCAGGCCAACGCCGTTCGCGCGAAGCGTTCGCGCAGCTGCGGCACGCTGGCGGTCAGCGCGCCCGCGCCGAGGACAGCAACCAGCGCCAGCAGCACCAACCGTTTCCAGCCGAACTGGCGCACGCCGCTGTAGGCAAGCACCAGCGCGAAGGTGATCCACGATGCGCGCGAGCCGGCCAGCAGCAGCACGCAACCCAGCGCCGCTGCGGCCAGTACCCAACCCGGATTGCCAAAGCGACGCGCCAGCGGCAACAACAGGAACGGTGAGAGACTGGCCAGGACCTGGCCGAACTTCAGGTTGCACGGCCCGAGTGCCCCACTGAGGCGATCGACCACGGCCGCCTCAGTGGCCGGGCACAACGCGTGACCACTCACCGCAAGCTTCAGCTGCTCAAGCGACCAGAACCACGGGCTGGTTCCGGCCACCGCCTGCACCAGCGCATCCAGGGTCCATGCGCCGGTGATCAGCGCCAGGCCACCGAAGGTCAGCCGCCTCCGTTCGGGCGTGGCCACCGCGATCGCCACCAGCCACATGAAGGGCAGGTAGCGCAGGCCGGCGGCCGCCTTCGTCCACGACGCTGTCGGATCGATCGCATCAAACGCCGAGAACGCCTGCGGCAGCCAATAGCCGAGGAACAGGATCGAGGTCAGCGCCCAGGCTGCCGTGCTCAACAGATGCGGACGACGCTGCAGTCGGCGCATGACCATGCGCGCGGCGGCGTAGACCGCGCCAAGACCGAGAATGGTTTCGGCGATGCCCGGCAACGGCCACATCGCCACGTACGCCAGCACCCACCAGGGCGCCCAGCGTCCGGCGCGGTCGTCGCGCACGGTGAAGGCGGGGTCAGCCGGCGAGGTCGGCATAGAGGCGGAGGGTATCGCGCTGCATGGCCTGCAGGGTAAACGGGATGCGGGTCGGCAAGGACGGCGGCTGCGCCAGCAGGGCCAGCGCACGTTCACCCAGCGCGCGTGCATCGCCCAGCGGCACCGCGCCAGCGGGCTGCAGCTGCCGCAGCAGTTCGCCGACGCCACCATGATCCCAGCCCAGCACCGGGCGGCCCACCGACAGCGCCTCGACCACAGTACGGCCGAATGCTTCGGGCTTGTCCGACAGCTGCAGCACCAGATCGCTGGCCGCATATGCCTGGGCGATGCGCGCGGTTGGCGTGCTGATCTGCACGGCGTCGGTGACGCCCAAAGCAGCGGCCTGCCGGCGCAGGTCGGCCACGTAGGCTTCGCGACCGGGTTCATCAGTGCCCAGCATCCACAGCTGCGCCGGCACACCCGCGGCGCGCACATCGGCCAGCAGCTGCAGCGCATGTGCATGGCCCTTCAGGCGGGTGCCCCGCCCCGGCAACAGCAGCAGCGGGCCCTCAACCTGCGCCAGCCACGGGTAGTCGGCTGCCAGCGCCAGTCGTGGCCGGCGGTCGGCGCGGGCCACGCGCGGAAACTGTGCGACATCGACGCCGCGCGGAATCACCTGCAGCCGCGCTTCGGGAACTGTCGGATAGTGCCGCTGCACGTAGTCGCGCACGCTGTTGGACACGCAGATCACGCGTTCACCGCTGGTCATCACCGCGCTGTAGCGACTGGGCGAATTCAATCCGTGCACGGTGGTCACCCAGTGCGGGCGCTGTGCGGCGGGCATGGCACGGATCGCGTACAGGCCCAGCCAGGCCGGCAGCCGCGAACGGGCATGCACGATGTCCGCGCCAACCTCGGCGAACAGGCGGCGCAGGGTCGGCAGGTGGCGCAGGGTCAGCAGCGATTTGCGGCCGATGTCGAGGGTGAGGTGCTCGGCACCGCTATCGAGCAACGGCTGCACCAGGCGGCCACCGGCGGAGACCACCAGCGCACGATGGCCGGCGGCGACCAGGGCCGCAGCGATTTCCAGGGTCGAGCGCTCGACACCGCCGGAGTGCAGCGCCGGCAGCAACTGCACCACGGTCAATCGGCGCATCGAAGGGGCGGCCGCTTAGTCGGCCAGCACGAACACGGAGCCGCAGTACGGGCACTGCGCTTCGCCATTGGGCTCGTCTTCGATCGGCAGGTACACGCGCGGATGCGAGTTCCACAGCGCCATTTCCGGGGTCGGGCAGCTCAGCGGCAGATCGCTGCGGTGCACGGTGTAGCGCTTCTCGGCGTTGGCGGGCGCAGTGGCGGTATGGCTCATGGCGGATGTCGATGAACGGGTTGCGAGGCCTGTGATTCTAGCATCTGGGCCGCCCCGACATTGCGCCGCAACGGGTCTTTACGCGTACCGGGCCGATTGCCTGCGACCTTGCATGCCACCTCGGGATGGAGTGCCGGTGGAAATTCCCGACCGAACCAGCAGGATCACGCCGGGAAACCGCCGACAACGATATTTCCCGCATTTGGATCGAACTAAATGGCACTTGTCAGGTTGCCACGGCTGTTGCAGGATCGGGCCAGGTCGTGAACCGGCCTGCCCCAATCCGACCCGATCGCATGGCCCGCCCCCACCGGACCGGCATCGCTTCTTCCACTGCCATCCCGGCGGGCGGAGCGATGCTGTCCGTGGTGTCCGCCGATGCGGGTTCTGCCCGCCGCCTGCCCTTCCGGGAGACCCTTGCATGACCCTGTCCGATCCACGCCGCGCCCTGCTTCCGCTCGCCCTGGCCCTGGCCTGTGCGACTACCGCGATGCCGGTGCTGGCACAGGGACTGCAGACCTCGTTCGAGCCCGGCGAACCTGCCCCGTCGCAGGCCGCGGGTGCACTGCAGGTCACGATCGGCAACGGCCCTGCGGCGCCTTACGCCGCCAAGCGCAATGCGGGCTACAGCGGCCTGCATGCACTGCGCTACAGCAGCGAAGGCGGCAGGGCGCGGCGCGAGCTGTTCAAGGTGGACATGGCCATCGAGGCCGATACCACCCTGTCGTGGCTGGTGCTGCCGGAGATCGTCGGCAAGGACACCGTGGCCTCGACCTATGTGTCACTGGACCTGCTGCTGGACGATGGCAGCCGGGTTTCGGCCGGCGCTGCGCGTGACCAGCATGGGGTGGCTCTCGGCGCACGCGCGCAGGGCAAGTCAAAGACGCTGTATCCGCAGCAGTGGGCGCGCAAGGCGGTGCGGCTGGGCGACGTGCCCGCGCTGAAGGGTCGCCGCGTGATGGCGATCGAACTGGACGTGGCCAGTGCCGACGGTGCACCGGTCACCGGCTGGATCGATGACGTTCGCTTGGACACAGTGCCACGTCAGCAGCCAGCGCGTGTCTCCGACTGGGTGCTGACCACCCGTGGCACCCAGGCCAACGGCACCTTCTCGCGCGGCAACAATTTCCCGGCCACCGCGGTGCCGCACGGCTTCAACTTCTGGACCCCGGTGACCGATGCCGGCGCACTGAACTGGCTGTACCGCTGGAACGAACAGAACGACGCACGGAACCGTCCGCAGCTGCAGGCACTTGCGCTGAGCCATCAGCCCAGCCCGTGGATGGGCGACCGCCAGACCTTCCAGGTGATGCCCTCGGCCAGCCGTGGCGTGCCGGAGGCTGATCGCCGCAAGCGTGCCTTGTCGTTCGACCGCAGCCACGAGAGCGCCCGCCCTTACCGCTACGATGTGCGCTTCGACAACGGCGTCGCAGCATCGATCGCGCCGACCGATCATGCGGCGCTGTTCCGCTTCGACTTCCCCGAGGGCGGCGACGCCAACCTGCTGTTCGACAATGTCGATGCACGCGGTGGCCTGACTCTGGACGCCGCCACGCAGACGCTGTCCGGCTATACCGACACGCGCAGTGGCCTGTCCAACGGCGCCAGCCGCATGTACGTGGTGGCCCGCTTCGACAAGCCCTGGCGCAGCAGTGGGCGCCTCGACACCGGCCGCCCGACCGGTTACATCAAGTTCGACGCGGGCAGCGACCGGCGGGTGACCATGCGCATCGCCACCTCGCTGATCTCGGTGGAGCAGGCGCGGCACAACCTGGCACTGGAAATCGACGCGGCCGACACGCTGGAAAGCGTGTCCGGCCGTGCGCAGGATGCATGGGACGCACGCCTGGCCCGCTTCGACATCGGCGATGCCAGCGACGACCAGAAGACCACACTGTATTCCAGCCTGTACCGGCTGTTCCTGTACCCGAATTCCGGCCATGAGAACGTGGGCAGCGCCGCCGCACCGGAGTGGCGCTACGCCAACCAGGCCAGCGCCAGCGATGACAACACCGAGGGCAGCGCGACCCGCAGCTACGCCGCCGTGCGCGACGGCAAGGTATTCGTCAACAACGGCTTCTGGGACACCTTCCGCACCACCTGGCCGGCCTATGCGCTGTTCACGCCCGACGATGCCGGCCAGCTGGTGCAGGGCTTCATCGAGCAGTACCGCGCCGGCGGCTGGATCGCGCGCTGGTCGTCGCCGGGTTACGCCGACCTGATGGTCGGTACCAGCTCGGACGTGGCATTTGCAGATGCGTGGCTGAAAGGCGTCGGCGGCTTCGATCCGGCAGAGGCCTACGCGGCCGCGCTGAAGAACGCGACCGTGGTCCCGCCTGACCGCCATGTCGGCCGCAAGGGCATGGACCGCTCGACCTTCCGTGGCTATGCCAGCGCCGACGTGCACGAAGGCATGTCGTGGACGATGGAAGGCGCGCTCAATGACTTCGGCATCGCCAACATGGCCGACGCCCTGGCCAAGCGCGCGGCCACGCCGGCGGCACGCGAGCGCTACAGCACCGAGGCCGACTACTTCCGCCACCGCGCGGCCAGCTACGCGACGATGTTCGACCCGGACGCAGGCTTCTTCCAGGGCCGCAGGGAAGATGGCCGCTGGCGCGTGGACGCCAAGGCCTACGACCCACGCGTGTGGGGCCACGACTACACCGAATCCAATGGCTGGACGTTCGCGTTCACCGCCGCCCACGATGGCGAGGGCTTGGCGGCGCTGTACGGTGGCCGCGAGAAGCTGGCGGCGAAGCTGGATACCTTCTTCGCCACACCGGAGACCGCGGACCCGGCACTGGCCGGTTCCTATGGCGGCACCATCCATGAGATGACCGAAGCACGCGACGTGCGCATGGGCATGTATGCGCACAGCAACCAGCCGGCGCACCACATCCCGTGGATGTACCTGTACGCCGGGCAGCCGTGGAAGACCCAGCAGCATGTGCGCGAGATCCTGTCGCGGCTGTACGTCGGCAGCGAGATCGGCCAGGGCTACCCGGGCGATGAGGACAATGGCGAGACCTCGGCATGGTACGTACTGGCCTCGCTGGGCCTGTACCCGCTGCGCATGGGCGCCCCGGAATACGTGATCGGCTCGCCGGCATTCGAGCATGCACGGGTGGAGCTGCAGGGTGGCGCGGTGCTGACCGTGAACGCGGCCAACAACTCGCGCGAGAACGTCTACGTGCAGTCGCTGAAGATCAACGGTGCGCCGTGGACGAAGACCTGGGTGCCGCACGACCTGATCGCCAAGGGCGCGACCCTCGACTTCGTGATGGCCCCCCGTCCCTCGCGCTGGGGCAGTGGCGTGGATGATGTGCCGCGCTCGTTGACCGCCCGTGGCCAACGACCTCAGCTGCTGCACGACCTGCTCGGCAGCGGCGCCAAGGCGACGCTGGCCGATGGCCGTGCCCTGCCCGCGCTGCTCGATGACGATGCCGGCACGACGGTGGGCCTGGGCGGCGGTGCAACCATCGCGCTGACCGGCCTGGCCGAGGGCACTCCGACGATGTACACGCTGACCAGCGGCGACGGCCGCATCCAGGGCGGTGAGTGGACGCTGGAAGCGCGCAACGGCAGCGGCAGCTGGGCCGTGCTCGACCAGCGCAGCGGCGAAGACTTCGAATCCGCCCGCCAGACCCGTCCGTTCCGCATCGCCAAACCCGGTCGTTACAGCGAGTACCGCCTGCGCCTGGCGGCACCGGCACGGCTGCCGCTGGCGGAGATCGAACTGCTGGCGGCCGGCACCGTACAATGAGCGGCATGCGCTTCCGTCTTCTGCCCTTGGCCCTTGTTGCCCTGTCCTTCTCCAGTTTCGGCCAGACCCAGGCGTTCGATACGCAGCTGACCCGCGACGGCGTGACACTGAACTACCAGGACGCGCGTGGCGCGCTGGCCGCGCCGCAGCGCAAGCGGGTGATCGATACGTTCTTCTTCGCCTATCTGCGCGAACGTGCGGACTTCCATCCGGCGGCGCCGTCGAGGGTGCGCATCGTGATCGATCCGGCCTACACCGGCATCGCCTTCGTCGGCGACAAGGACCAGGCAGCGACGATCACCATCAACCCGGGGTGGCTGGCGCAGCACCCGAACGACATCGACCTGGTCACCCATGAGGCGATGCACATCGTGCAGGGCTATCCGGGCTACGGCGACGCGCGGGTGCCGGGCTGGCTGGTGGAAGGCATCGCCGACTACGCACGCGACCGCTATGGCATGGACAACGCCGCCGCCGGCTGGGCGTTGCCCGTCAAGGTCGAGAAGGGGCAGAACGTCGACAGTGGCTACCGGGTGACCGGCGCCTTCCTGAAGTGGGCGGAGAGCGAGCATCCCGGCCTGGTGCTGGCGCTGGACAAGGCCCTGCGTGATGGCCGCTATACGCCTGCGCTGTGGCAGAAGCACACCGGCAAGGCACTACCAGCGCTGTGGGTGCAGTACGCCAAGCCGCGTTCGGATGCACCACCGCCTGCCCCGGCACGCCGCGGCAAGCGGCACTGACGCCCAGGCACCACGCATTCGCCGGGCATTGCCCGGCGCTACCGCATCGCTGCCTCAGCGCGACTGCACGAAACCTGCGTACAGCGCGAAAAGCTGCTGGAAATACCGCCGGGTCACTCGATTGCGCATGACACTTTCGCCGATGGGGAGGTGGTCGGGCCCAGGGTGGGAAGGCCGGTCCGGTCCCTTCCCACGGCCGGGCCGCGTGGGCGTATTGGGCCGCAACGGCGTTGCAGGGAAATGACCGGGTTGCGTAGCGTGTGTGGCAGGTTCGGCGCCCGTTTCGGCAAATGAAAACACCGGGCAATGCCCGGTGTTTTCATTTGCGCCGACGTCCAACCGCGCCAGCGCCATCATTCTTCCGACCAGCAGCCCCTTCTTGTTGAAGGGGCGCGCCGAAGGCGGGGGTAGAGGAAGAATGCGTGGGCAGTGGAAGTGGGAAAGAAGGCTTATGCCTTCTTTTCCGCTTCCAGCTGCTTGCGGATCTGCGCATCAACCGCGGCGATCGCGGTCATGTTCAGGATCCGGCGCGAGGTCGCGCTGGTGGTCAGGATGTGCACCGGCTTGTTCACGCCCATCAGGATCGGGCCGATCGCCACGCCGTCGGTGAACACGCGCACCAGGTTGTAGGCGATGTTGGCCGCTTCCAGGTTCGGCAGCACGAACAGGTTGGCACGGCCCTGCAGGGTCGAGCCCGGCAGCAGCTTCTGCCGCAGCGCTTCATCCCATGCGGTGTCGCCCTGCATTTCACCGTCCACGTTCAGACGCGGGTTGCGCTTGAGCAGCAGCTCGCGCACCTGGCGCATCTTCAGCGCATCCTTCGAATCATGGCTGCCGAAGTTGGAGTGCGACAGCAGCGCCACCTTGGGCTCGATGCCGAACAGCTTCATGCGGTAGGCCGCCTGCAGGGTCGCTTCGCACAGCTGCTCGGCGGTCGGGTCTTCCTGCACGTGGGTGTCCACGAAGAAGAACACGCCCTGCTGGTTGATCACGCCGGTCATCGCCGAGGTCGAGGTGACCTTCGGCTCCAGCGGCAGCACGCTGCGCACGTAGCCCAGCTTCTTGTGGAAGCGGCCGACGATGCCGGTCAGCATCGCATCGGCTTCGCCACGGGCCACCATCACCGCCGCGATCAGGGTCGGGCGCGAACGCATCAGGTTCTTCGCCGCGGCCACGGTCACGCCACGACGACCGGTCAGGCCGTGGTAGTACTGCCAGTATTCGTTGAAGCGCGGGTCGTCGTTGATGTTGGTGACTTCAACGTTCTCGCCGATCTTCAGGCGCAGGCCGAGGCGTTCGATGCGTGATTCGATCACTTCCGGACGACCGATCAGGATCGGGTGCGCCAAGCCGTCGTCGACCACGTTCTGCACCGCCTGCAGCACCACTTCCTCTTCACCTTCGGCGTACACCACGCGCTGCTTGTCGCTGCGCGCGCGGTCGTAGACCGGCTTCATCATCAGGCTGGTGCGGTAGACGAACTGGGCCAGCTTGTCGCGGTAGGCGCCCATGTCGTCGATCGGGCGCGAGGCCACGCCCGAGTCCATCGCGGCCTGGGCCACGGCGGCCGACAGCTCCACCAGCAGGCGGCGGTCGAACGGGCGCGGAATCAGGTATTCACGGCCGAAGCTCGGGGTCTCGCCGCCGTAGGCCGAGCCCATGTCGGTGGCCGCACGACGGGCCAGCGCGGCGATGGCGCGCACGCAGGCGATCTTCATTTCCTCGTTGATCGCGGTCGCGCCCACGTCCAGCGCACCGCGGAACAGGTACGGGAAGCACAGCACGTTGTTGACCTGGTTCGGGTAGTCCGAACGGCCGGTGCCGATGATCGCGTCTGGACGCGCGGCGCGCGCCAGTTCCGGCATGATTTCCGGGGTCGGGTTGGCCAGCGCGAAGATCACCGGATCCGGCGCCATGGTCTTGACCATGTCGGCGGTCAGGATGCCCGGTGCCGACAGGCCCAGGAAGATGTCCGCGCCGTCGACGATCTCGGCCAGGGTGCGCTTGTCGGTGTCGCGCGCATAGCGCTGCTTTTCCGGGTCCAGGTCGGTACGGCCGGTATGGATCACGCCCTCGCGGTCGAAGGCCAGGATGTTCTCCGGCTTCAGGCCCAGCTGCACCAGCATGTTCACGCAGGAAATGCCGGCTGCGCCCATGCCCGTGGTCGCCAGCTTCACTTCCTCGATCTTCTTGCCGGTGATCGCCATGGCGTTGAGCACGGCCGCGCCGACGATGATCGCCGTGCCGTGCTGGTCGTCATGGAACACCGGAATCTTCATGCGCTCGCGGAGCTTGCGCTCGACCACGAAGCATTCCGGCGCCTTGATGTCTTCCAGGTTGATGCCACCGAAGGTCGGCTCCAGCGAGGCGATGATGTCGACCAGCTTGTCCGGGTCGGTTTCATCCACTTCGATGTCGAACACATCGATGCCGGCGAACTTCTGGAACAGCACGCCCTTGCCTTCCATCACCGGCTTGCCGGCCAGCGCGCCGATGTTGCCCAGGCCCAGCACCGCGGTGCCGTTGGAGATCACCGCCACCAGGTTGCCGCGGGCGGTCAGCTCGCTGGCCTGCTGCGGGTCGGCCTTGATCGCTTCACAGGCGTACGCCACGCCCGGCGAATACGCCAGCGACAGGTCGCGCTGGGTCAGCATGGGCTTGGTAGCGGAAACCTTGATCTTTCCCGGCGGGGACATCCGGTGGTAATCGAGGGCGGCCTGTTTGAAATCTTCGTTGGACATCGATGTGGGTTACATGAATGGGCAGAAGGGACAGGGGATGATACCCCCGTTGGAGCGTCTGGACCTGTCGCTATCCTGTCGCAGGCATGCTGCGACCGCACAATTCCGTGCCGTATGCGACGGTACCGGGATACCAGCTTCGGCGTCTGCCATGACAGCCATGGGACGCCTTGAAACGCCGCGGGGCCGTACCACTGTCGTGATCGGCCCCGCGGTACCACACACCTGGATCAGCCCCTGGCCGGCAGCGCCTCGGGCACGGCATCGATCAGCGGCGGCAGTTCGCTTTCGCGGCCATCCAGCGCCAGCTGCAGGCGGTTGCGGTCCAGCGCACCCTCCCAGCGCGAGACCACTACCGTGGCCACGGCATTGCCGATGAAGTTGGTCAGCGAGCGGCATTCGCTCATGAAGCGGTCCACGCCCAGGATCAGCGCCATGCCGGCCACCGGCACTTCCGGCACCACCGCCAGGGTCGCGGCCAGGGTGATGAAGCCGGCGCCGGTAACGCCAGCGGCACCCTTGGAGCTGAGCATGGCGACCAGCAGCAGGGCGATCTGGTGGCCCAGGGTCAGTTCGGTGTTGGTGGCCTGGGCGATGAACAGCGCGGCCAGGGTCATGTAGATGTTGGTGCCGTCCAGGTTGAACGAATAGCCGGTCGGGACCACCAGGCCCACCACCGACTTGCTGCAACCGGCGCGTTCCATCTTCTCCATCAGCGACGGCAGCGCCGACTCCGACGAAGAGGTGCCCAGCACCAGCAGCAGTTCGGCCTTCAGGTAACGCGCCAGCTTGAACACCGAGAAGCCACACAGGCGGCAGACCAGGCCCAGGATCACCGCCACGAACAGGAACGCGGTGAGGTAGAACGAGCCCACCAGCCAGGCCAGGTTGATCAGCGAGCCGACGCCGTACTTGCCGATGGTGAAGGCGATCGCGCCGAAGGCACCGATCGGGGCAGCCTTCATCAGGATGTGCACCAGCTTGAACACCGGGGCGACCAGCGCCTCCAGGAAGTTCACGATCGGCTTGCCCTTCTCGCCCACCGATGCCAGCGCGATGCCGAACAGCACAGCCACGAACAGTACCTGCAGGATGTTGCCATCGACGAACGCGCTGAGCAGCGTCTTCGGGATGATGTCCATCAGGAAGCCGACCAGTGTCAGGTCATGCGACTTCTCGACGTAGCTGTGCACCGCGGTCTGGTCCAGCTCGGCCGGGTTGATGTTCATGCCGGCGCCGGGCTGCACCACGTGCGCCACGATCATGCCGACGATCAGTGCCAGCGTGGAGAAGAACAGGAAGTACGCCATCGCCTTGGCGAACACGCGGCCCACCGTGCGCAGGTGGGTCATGCCGGCGATGCCGGTGACGATGGTCAGGAAGATCACCGGCGCGATGATCATCTTCACCAGGTTGATGAAGGCATCGCCGAGCGGCTTCATCTTCTCGCCGATCAACGGTTCGTAGTGGCCGAGGATGGCGCCCAGGACGATCGCCACGATCACCTGGAAGTACAGCTGGCGATAGATCGGCAACGGCTTTGCAGGCACCGGTGCTGCGGTCGGGATGTGCATGGCGGACTCCGGAAGGGGCGTTTTCAGGCACGTACGGCCCCGGGACTGCACGGGAACCGTTACCGTGGAAACTGATCGCAGGCCCTGTGCTGCACGCGCAGGGGGTGCGACCAATGGACGCCTTTGTACGCGCCGGGCACGCTGGCGCAGATAACCTATTGGTACTAGCCCCCCGGTTCAGGTGGCCGCGATGCCTACACTGGCGCCGCACCGCCCGATCACGGGGAGGCCGGTGGCCCGGGCTGAACAGCTGGGCGCGTCATTGCGAAAGTTTCGGCCCCCGCGGCCGTTGTTGTCCTGTCCACACGCAATCTGAGAGAGCCGCACCCAACATGCGCCCGATTCCCACCTTGCTGGCCCTGTCCCTGGCCGCCCTTCCCGCCTTCGCCTCGGCTGCCGATTTCGACAACTGGCCGACCAAGTACACCTTCGGCGACGGCACCGAGCTGGCCGCCACCGCCAACATCGCCTACGACTACAACGATTTTTCCTCGGGCAGCGGTCTTGAGGACGACGACGCCGTGCGCCGCAAGGAATTCGGTGCGACGCTGAAGAAGAAGGGCGTCTATGACGCGATGGTCTACTACGACTTCCAGTCCGACACCTGGCTGGACGTGTTCGTGCGCTTCGAAAGCAAGGCCTTCTTCGGCCGCGACATCGGCCGCTTCCGCTTCGGCTACATGAAGACCCCGGTTGGCCTGGACGCGAACACGTCTTCGCGCGCCGGCAGCTTCCTGGAAACCGCACTGCCCGTGCAGGCCTTCTACGCCGGCCGCCGCACGGGTGTGGAATGGGTGCTGGAGCGCCCGCAGTACCTGCTGCAGGCCGGCGCCTATGGCGGCAAGGACCTGCAGGGTGACAATCCCGGCACCACCCAGGCCGTGCGTGCGGTGTGGACCCCGGTGAAGGCGCCGGGTGATGTAATCCACCTGGGCCTGGCCTACTCGCAGGAAAATCCGCGTGGCTACAGCGATGGCCGCGACGTGCACCACGAGGCCAGCGCACGCCTGCGCGCACGCCCGGAAGCCGGCCTGACCGACATCCGCTATGTCGATTCCGGCGCGCTGGTCACCGCCGACCAGATCCGCCGCACCGGCCTGGAAGGCATCTGGATCCGCGGCCCGTTCTCGCTGCAGGCCGAAGCCCTGCGCGCAACGGTCACCCGCCATGACGGCAAGCCCGACTACACCGGCAGCGGCCAGTACGCGATGGCCAGCTGGGTGTTGACCGGCGAATCGCGTCCGTACAACGCAGGTGCCGTGGCCAACATCAAGCCGGCGCACGACTACGGCGCGGTGGAACTGGTGGCCCGTTACAGCCGCATGGACCTCGACGATGGCAGCATCCTCGGCGGTCGCCAGCACGACCTCACCCTGGGTGCGAACTGGTACCTGACCAGCCACTTCAAGTTCCAGGCCAACTACGTCAAGGTCGACGCCAGCCGTCGTGGCGTGCACAGCACGCCGGAGATCTTCGAACTGCGCGCGCAGATGCACTTCTGACCCCTTCCACGTCAGATCCCGGCGGGCGTGCACGCCACGCCCGCCGGCCCTGCGTAGACTGCCGCCATGTACTGGCTCAGCCGCCACCGGATGCTGTTGCTGACCATCCTGGTGATGGTCGGTGGCACCGTGCTGTGTGCGGTCGCCGCCGGCCACTACGCCTGGCGGCGTGCTCTGGGCGAGGAAAGCAGCCAGGTACAACGCCAGCTGCAGTTGTATGGCCAGGGCCTGCAGCAGCGCATCGACCGCTTCGGCACGTTGCCGCAGGTGCTGGCACTGGATCCGGACCTGCTGCACGCGCTGCGCGTGCCGCCCTCGCCCACCGAACGGCAGCGGCTGAACCTCAAGCTGCAACGCGCCAATGAGGTCACCCGCGCCTCGACCCTGACCCTGGTGGGCCACGACGGCGTGGCAGTGGCAGCCAGCAACTGGGACCAGCCGACCACCAATGTCGGCGAGAACTACAGTTACCGCCCGTATTACCGGCAGGCGCTGGCCAAGGGCCGGGGTCGCTTCTACGGCATCGGCATGACCACCGGTGTGCCCGGCTATTACCTGTCGCAGGCCATCGAGGAAGGTGGCCAGCGGCTGGGCGTGGTGGTGATCAAGGTCGAGCTGTCGGCGCTGGAACAGGAATGGCTGAGCAGCCCGGACGTGGTGCTGGCCAGTGACGACCACGATGTGGTCTTCCTGGCCAACCGAGACAACTGGCGCTACCGCCTGCTGCGCTCGCTGGGCGCCGACGAACGCCGCGAGATGCTCGATGCCCGCCAGTACGCCGACCGCGCCCTGCAGCCACTGCGTGCGCGTACCGAGGACGTGCTGGCCGACGGCGGCCGCATGGTGCGCCTGCTGGACCCGGCGTTGCCGCAGCCAATGCTGTGGCAGAGCCTGGCGCTGCCCGCCGAAGGCTGGAACCTGCACCTGCTGCACGATGCCAGTGCAGCCACATCTGCCGGGCGCGCGGCCGCACTCACCGGCGGTGCCGCATGGCTGGCGCTGGGCTTCCTGGTGCTGTTCGTGCAGCAGCGCCGGCGCCTGGCCAAACACCGCCTGCGCAGCCGCCGCGAACTCGAAACCCTGCTCAAGCAGCATGCACAGGAACTGCGCACCGCACAGGATGGCCTGCTGCAGGCCGCAACCGACGCTGACAGCGGCCTCAGCCGCAGCCTGGCGCACCTGCCGCAGGGCGTGGTGGTGATCGACCGCGAGCTGCGGCTGGTGGCATGGAATGCGCGCTATCTGGAACTGTTCCGGTTCCCGGCAGACCTGGTTCGCGTCGGCCGGCCGATCGAGGAACTGTTCCGTTTCAATGCACGCCGTGGCCTGCTCGGTCCCGGCCCGGTGGACGAGGCCATCGAGCGTCGCCTGAACCACCTTCGCAGCGGCCGCCCGCACATGCGCGAGAGCGAAAAGGACGACGGCACGGTGCTGGAGATCCGCGGCAATCCCCTGCCTGATGGCGGCTTCGTCACCAGCTACGCCGACATCACCAGCTACAAGAACGCGGCGCGCGAACTGCGTTCGCTGGCCGATGCGCTGGAGCACCGTATCGCCGAGCGCACCCATGATCTGGATGAGGCACGCCGCGAAGCCGAGCAGGCCAACCGCTACAAGACCCGTTTCGTCGCCTCGGCGGTGCACGACCTGCTGCAGCCACTCAACGCAGCGCGCATGTTCGTCTCGGTGCTGCGCGGCAAGCTGAGTGATCCGGCGCAGCAGCAGACCAGCGACCACATCGACGCTGCGCTGGCCGCGCAGGACGCGATCCTCAACAGCCTGCTGGACATCGCGCGACTGGAATCGGGCAGCCTGCCCACGCGCGTGCAGGCGTTCCGGCTCGGGCCGCTGCTGCAGACGCTGGCGCGCGAGTTCGGCATCGCCGCGCAGTCACGCGGGCTGGTCGTCGACTGGGTCGATACCGCTGCGGTGGTGGTCAGCGATGAAGCGCTGCTGCGGCGCATCCTGCAGAACTTCCTGTCCAACGCACTGCGCTACAGCGAACGCGGCCGCGTGCTGCTCGGCTGTCGCCGTCGCGACGGTCTGCTGTGGATCGAAGTGCACGACCAGGGCCCGGGCATTCCCGATGCGCTGCAGGGCGAGATCTTCGAGGAATTCCGCCGCCTGCACGACGGCCAGCAGCGCGGCGCCGGCCTTGGCCTGGCGATCGTCGACCGCATCGGCCGCCTGCTTGGCCATCCGATCCGGCTGCGTTCGCAGCTGGGCCAGGGCAGCGTGTTCGCGGTGGGCGTGCCATTCGGCGAAGCCAGCGCGATTCCTGCTACGGCGCCTGCGCCGGTGCTGGTGCAGGAACCGGCGGCGGACAATCCGCTGCGTGGGCGCCGGGTGTGGGTGATCGATGATGATCCGCACGTCTGCGCCGCCAGCCGCGCGCTGCTGGAACGCTGGGGCTGCGAGGTGATGCTGGCCGATGGCCCGCAGGCCGCGTTGCAGCTGGCGGCAACAGGCGCGGTACCGGAGCTGGTGCTGCTGGATGTGCGCATGGGCGATCACCACGGGCCGGTGCTGTACGAGACATTGGCCGAACTCTGGCAGGTCCGTCCGCCGGTGGTGCTGGTCACCGCCGAGCGCGATGCAGGGTTGCGCGAGATGGCTGCCGAGCGTGGCTGGGGAATGATGGCCAAGCCGGTGAAGCCGCCGGCGCTGCGGGCGCTGATGAGTCAGTTGTTGATCCGGCATCGCGGGTAGTTTCCAGCCAACGGCGCAGCCCCTCGTGGGTGGTGTCTGGTTGGTCGTGGAAAGCAAAAGCCGTGGGTGGGCCGGTCGGGCTGGGTGCGCGGGGGACGCCGTGAATCCGTCCCTGGAGGCTTGGCAGCCGCATCCATGCGGCTGACACCCCCGCGCACCCAACCCGACCGGCCTCCGACAGATTTCGGTGGCCTGCACCCACGAAGAAGAAAATAAGATCAAAAGCGGGTCGCGCGCTGCGCTTGCTCGTGTAGAGCCGAGCCCATGCTCGGCTTCACGGACCGTCCAGAAAGCAGCCGAGCGTGGGCTCGGCTCTACAAAAAGCAGCCTGTCAGGCTGCCTTTGCTTTTGATCTTCTTTTCTCTTCCGCGGGTGGACGCGCACGGAACCCATCCGTGGCCGGGCAGGTGGGCTGCGCAGGGGCGTGAGCCGCATGGGCCCGAGGCATGCCTCGGGCGAGTTGGGCAGGACGCCCAACCCGGGTCTTGCCGTGTGCGCAGGACAGCGCGCACGAGCAAGCGGCGACCGAGCTTACATGGACGTACTTGCAGCGGCCCCTGCGCAGTCCACCTGCCCGGCCTCAACCATGAACTGCTCTACGTGTCCACCCACGAGGGGCTGCGTCGTTGGCTGGAAACTACAACCCGATGCCGGCGTCGCCCTCGGGCTCCAGCGCCTTCACCAGCACCGCTGCCTGCGTTCGGCTATGGCACTCGAGTTTTTTCAGGATGGCGGTGACATGCACCTTCACCGTGTTCTCAGCCAACCCCAACGTATAGGCGATCTGCTTGTTGAGCAGGCCATCGGCCAGGCACAACAGCACCCGGAACTGCTGCGGCGTCAGCTGCGCCAGGCGGCTGGCCAGCAGTGCGTCGGCCTCCGAACGCTCGGCCGCCATCGCCGGGAACCACAGGCCGCCATCCAGCACTGCCTGCACGGCCTCGCCGATGGTCTCGGCCGGGGCCGACTTCGGGATGAAACCGGCGGCACCGAACTGCTGCGCGCGGCGGATCACACGGGGGTGGTCGTTGGACGAGAGGATCACCACCGGGATGTCCGGATGCGAGCCGCGCACGTGCAGCAGCGCGGAAAAACCGTGCGCGCCTGGCATGGTCAGGTCGAGCAGCACCAGGTCCACGTCCGGGTGCGCGTCGAGTGCTTCGGCCAATGCCTCGGCGCTGGCGACCTCGCGCACCTGCGCCAGCGGCAGGCTCTGCCGCAAGGACTGCACCACCGCCGAGCGCAGCAGCGGATGGTCATCGGCGATCAGGATGGTGTATTCGCTCATGCCGCCATTGTACGGGCAGGCCGGAGCCTCAGCGCCCTGCCGGCTCCACGCTGCTGCGCCAGGCGTCGAGGAACTGGCGGCGCTTGAGCGCGTCCAGATACACCAGCAGGCCCGGGCCGAGCTGGATCGGGCGGCGGCTGCGGCCGGGCGCATCGTCGCCACGCGCGTTGCCGGTCACGATCGGCATCAGCCTCGCTTCGCGCGACAGTACCTGCTGGCCGCGTGGCGACAGCAGGTAATCGAGGAAGCGCCGGGCTTCTTCCGGGTGTGGGCCGGTACGCGGGATCACTGCGGTGCGCAGCACCACCAGCGTGTAGTCCTCGGGCTCCACAATGCCCAGCGGGGCACCCGCGTCGATGCGCGCCTGCGCGTAGGAGCCGAGCACGTTGTAGACCAGCGACAGCTGTCCGCTGGCCACCTTGTCCAGCAGCACGCCAGTGCGCTCCTCGCGCACCACGTCGTTGTCACCCAGCGCGCCCAGCAACGCACCGGCGATGCTGCCACGCTGCGCATCCTGGGTAGACAGCAGGTAGCCGACGCTGCTGCGCTCGATGTCATAGGTGCCGACCCTGCCGCGCAGGGGCGCACCTTCGGCGCGCAGCCGGTCCAGCAGCTGCCGACGCGTGTGCGGCACCTTCGCTGCCGGCAGCATGCGGGTGTTGTAGACCATCACCACTGGCTCGTAGCTGATGCCGAATGCCTCGTTGCGCCACTGTGCCCAGGCCGGCAGTGCAGCGGTCTGCGCCGAACGGTGTGGAAGCGCGTGGCCATCGTTGACCAGCTTGGTCTGCAGATCCATGCCGCTGGAGATCAGCAGGTCCGGCGATGCCTGCCCGGCGCGGTCATGCAGGTAACGCGCGTACAGGTCCTGGGTGATGATGTCCTCGTACACCACCTCGGTGCCGGGATGCAGGCGCTGGTAATCGGCGATCACCACCGCGAACACTTCGATGTCGGTGGTGCCGTGGATGCGCAGCTGCGCAGTGGCCTTTGCCTGGGCCGGGAAACGGCGTACGTCGCCGGGCGCGGCCAGTACCGGAAGCGCCAGCAGCAGGGCGACGGCAGCAACGAACAGGCGGATCATGGACTGCTCCGGGGCAGGCGGATGGTAGCGATCAGCCCGCCCTGCGGGCGGTTGCTGAGGTCGATGCGGCCGCCATGGCTGTCGACCACGCGCTTGACGATGGCCAGGCCCAGCCCGGCGCCGCCGGACGGCGCGCCTTCGCCACGGGCGAAGCGCTCGAACACGCGCTCGGCATCAGCGGGCGCGATGCCTGCGCCATGGTCGGCGATGGTCAGCACCGCCTGCCCGCCTTCCACGGTCAACGCGATCTGCAACGGGCCCTCGCCGCCGTACTTCAGTGCGTTGTCGACCAGGTTCTTGATCGCCTCGCGCAGCAGCAGCGCGTCACCGTGCACCTGCACCGGCTCGGCGGTCATCGCCAGCTGCACGCGCGGTGCCGGGCCGGCCTGCGGCAGGGCTTCATGCAGGGCCTGGTGCACGGTCTCGGCCAGGTCCACCGCCGCAAACCGCTGCAGGTGCGAGCGATGGATCACGCTGGCATCGCTGAGCAGCTGGTTGAGCAGACGGCTCATATGGGTGGCATTGCGCTCGATCGCCTGCAGGCTGCGCCGCATGTCTTCGGGGTCGTCGTCATCCAGCGCAAGCTGTGCCTGCGCACGCAGTGCCGCCAGCGGCGTGCGCATCTGATGCGCGGCCTCGGCCATGAACGCGCGCAGCGTCTCGTTGCTGCTGGACAGGCGTTCCATGAAGCGGTTCAGCGCCGCCACCATCTGGTCCATCTCACGCGGTACGCGCGCGTCGAGGGGCTTCAGGTCGGACGGTTCGCGGCGCGACAGCTCGCGCTCCACCCGCACCAGCGGCCGGAACGCACGGTGCACCCCGAAGGCCACCAGCGCCAGCAGCAGGCCGGACAGCACGCCGATCGCCAGCAGCGCACGATTGACCATGTCCTGCGCCACGGCTTCGCGGGCACGCCGGGTCTGGCCCACCTGCACCTGCACCTCGCCCTGCGCCGAGGCCGCGGCGAAACTGCGGCCGACCACCACGAAGCGCACCGTTTCGCCGCTGTAGGCGGCGTCGAACAGCTGCGGTTGCGTGCCCGGACGGCGCGGCGGCGACGGCAGATCGCCATAACCTGTGATCAGGTTGCCGCGGCTGTCGGCCACCCGATAGAACACGCGGTCTTCCGGGGCCATCGCCAGCAGGTCCAGCGCGGCATAGGGCAGATCGACCTGCCACTGGCCGTCGACCAGCGCCACCGAATCGGCGATGGACAGCGCCGAAGACACCAGCAGGTGATCGTAGGAACGGTTCGCCGCACGCTGGCCATAGTCGCGCGCGGCGAACAGCAGCGCCACCGCGAACACCGCCAGCAACGCACCGAGGTAGAGCAGCAGCGTGCGCCGCAGCGAACCTGGCGCTGCGTTCGCAGCGCGTACGTCAGCCATCGGCGTCGGCGCTGCCATCGCTGGCTTCCAGCAGGTAGCCGACACCGCGCACCGTGGTGATGCGCAACGGTGCGCCGGCCAGCTTCTTCCGCAGGCGACCGACGTACAGCTCGATCGCATTCGGGCCGGCTTCGTCGTCGAAGCCGAACAGGCCGTTGCCGATTTCGTCCTTGCCCACCACCTGGCCCAGCCGCCCGACCAGGATCTCCAGCAGCCGATATTCGCGGTTGGGCAGCTCGATCGGCTCGCCGTCGAGCGTGACCCGGTGCGCGGCGTTGTCGAACTGGAAGCCGCCGATCTGCACCACTTCGCTGGCCTGGCCTCGTGCACGCCGCAGCAGCACGCGGCAGCGCGCTTCGAACTCGCGGAAATCGAAGGGCTTGCCCAGATAGTCGTCGGCGCCGACATCCAGCGCCTGCACGCGATCTTCGATGCCATCCCGTGCGGTCAGCATCAGCACCGGCGTACTGTCACCGCGCTCGCGCATGCCGGCCAGCACGCGCAGGCCATCGAGCTTGGGCAGGCCGATATCCAGCACCACCAGGTCGAAGCTCTGGTAGCGCAGCACGCTGGCGGCGGCCAGGCCATCGGCCTGCCAGTCCACGGCGTGCCCACTGCGGCGCATGCGGCGGATGATCGCATCGGCCAGATCCGGGTTGTCTTCGACCAGCAGCAGGCGCATGGGCACGGGGGTGGGAGGGGAAACGAATGCTACCGCATGCCGCTGCCGCGCTCGCCGGGCCCTGCCAGGAGGCAGCAGCGAGCCGCTTTACGCTGCACCGCACAATCCGTTGACAGGACGATGACAGCTTGCCCGACCCAGACTGCGGCCGCGCACCGTCCGGTGCCCACGATTGCCGCGCGCCTGGCGCGCACCTGGGAGGGTTTGTGGAATTCACGTTTGCCTGGCGGCGTCCTGCCGCCATGATGGCGCTGGCTGCCCTGTCGGCGCCGGCCTTCGCTGCCGAAGACGACCGCCCGGTCACGGCCACCCTCGGTGGCCGCCTGCACCTGGACTTCGCTACCTTCGACAACGACAACCGCGGCACCCCGAACAAGGACGACACCGAAATCCGCCGCGCGTGGGTTGACGTATCCGGCAAGTTCTTCGTGGTCGACTACAAGCTGGAGGCCGATTTCTCCGGCGACCGCGTCGAGGCCAAGGACGTGTACCTGGCGCGCAGCTTCGGCAAGGCCGGCAAGCTCACCGTCGGCCAGTTCAAGCAGTACTTCTCGCTGGATGACCGTACCAGCTCCAACTACGGCAGCTTCCTGGAGCGCGGCAACGCCGGCACCACGCTGGCCCCGCTGTACCGGCTGGGCGCGTCGTGGCAGGCCAATCCGGGTGACTTCACCTGGGCCGCCAGCATCTACAGCCTGGAAAGCATCGATGCCTGGCAGGTGAAGGGCCGCGCCGCCGGTGGCCGCGTTACCTGGGCGCCCTCGCCCAGCGACGGCGACGTGCTGCACCTGGGCCTGTCGCTGGCCCGCGAGGCCTATGACAACCCCGGCGCGAACGGCGTTCCGGGCCTGAAGATCCGACCACGCCCGGCCGGCCACCTGTCCGATGAAAGCCGCCTGACCCTGGTCGACTTTTCCGCCGGCCGCGATACCGACGTCAACAAGTGGTCGCTGGAATACGCGCAGGTGCGCGGCCCGCTCTCGTGGCAGGGCGAGTTCAGTGGCGCCACCTTCGATGACGGTGCGCAGCGTGGCGACGTGATGGCCGCCTACGGCATGCTCAGCTGGTTCGTCACCGGCGAAAGCCGCGCCTACGACCGCAAGACCGGCCGCTTTGCGCGGGTGAAGGACATCCGCCACAAGGCCGGTGCCTTCGAAGTAGCGCTGCGCTACGACCAGATGTGGGGTGCGCAGCACCTCGATGGCGCGCCAGACCTGCGCCGTGGCAGCACCGAAGCCTGGACGCTGGGTGGCAACTGGTACCTGCGCGACAACCTGCGCTTCATGCTCAACGTGATCGAAAGCCGCAACCGCGACCGCTTGGCCGGGGTGACGGTGGACCGCACGCGCGCGGTCACCGGACGCCTGCAGTACGACTTCTAAGCCCGGATTCCCGGGCATGCCGCCCGGGCCCCTTCCACTCCCCCACGTCCTGTATTCGCAAGGAGTCCGCAGATGATGCTGAGCATCCTCGGCTTTGGCATGGTCATTACGTTCATGTACTTGATCATGAGCAAACGCCTGTCGCCGCTCGTCGCCCTGATCACCATTCCCATCCTGTTCGCGCTGATCGGCGGCTTCGGCGCCGGCATCGACGAGATGATGCTGGAAGGCATCAAGAAGATCGCGCCGACCGGCGTGATGCTGATGTTCGCCATCCTCTACTTCGGGGTGATGATCGATGCCGGTCTGTTCGATCCGCTGGTGCGGGTGATCCTGCGCTTCGTCAAGGGCGATCCGATGAAGATCGTGCTCGGCACCGCGGTGCTGGCGATGCTGATCTCGCTCGATGGTGATGGCTCGACCACCTACATGATCACCGTCTCGGCGATGCTGCCGCTATACCAGCGCCTGGGCATGAACGCACTGAACATGACCTGCGTGACCATCCTCGCCGGCGGCGTGATGAACCTGACCCCGTGGGGCGGCCCGACCGCACGCGCGGCCACCGCGCTGCACGTGGACCCGGCCGACGTGTTCGTGCCGCTGATCCCGTCGATGGTGATCGCCTGTGCCGGCGTGCTGCTGCTGGCCTGGTACCTGGGCCTGAAGGAACGCCGTCGCCTTGGCGTGGTGACCCTGCCCAAGGGTGGCAGCTGGATGGACAACAGCGTGTCCGATGACAGCAACCCGCTGCCGACCGTGGAAGACGCCGAAGACATCAAGCGCCCGAAGCTGCTGTGGGTGAACCTGGCGCTGACCTTGGCGCTGATGACCGCGCTGATCATCGGCGTGCTGCCGATGCCGGTGCTGTTCATGGTCGGCTTCGCCATCGCCCTGGTGATCAACTACCCGAACCTGGCCGAGCAGCGCCGCCGCGTGGTCAACCATGCCGGCAACGTGCTGTCGGTGGTGTCGCTGATCTTCGCCGCCGGCATCTTCACCGGCATCCTCAACAACACCGGCATGGTCGAAGCGATGTCGCACAGCTTCCTGGCGGTGATTCCGGAATCGTGGGGCCCGTACCTGGCGGTGATCACCGCCGTGGCATCGATGCCGTTCACCTTCTTCATGTCCAACGACGCCTTCTACTTCGGCGTGCTGCCGATCCTGTCCGAGGCCGCCGGCAACTACGGCATCACCCCGGTGGAAATGGCGCGCGCCTCGCTGGCCGGCCAGCCGGTGCATCTGCTCAGCCCGCTGGTGCCGTCCACCTATCTGCTGGTGGGCCTGGCCAAGGTCGAATTCGCCGACCACCAGAAGTTCACCCTGAAGTGGGCCATCGCCATCTCCATGCTGCTGATGATCGGCAGCCTGCTGTTCGGCCTGTACCCGCTCGCTGCCTGACCCTCTACCAAGGAGCCTTCTGCAATGACGCTTCGAATCGCTTACGTCACCAGTGGAATGGGCAGTGTCGGTACTGCCATCTGCCAGAGCCTGGCCCGCAGTGGCCACACCGTGGTCGCCGGTTGCGCGCCGAACTCGCCGCGCAAGGCCAACTGGCTGCGCGAGCAGCGCGAACAGGGCTTTGATTTCATCGCCTCCGAAGGCAACGCCACCGACTGGGCCTCGACCAGCGCTGCGTTCGCCAAGGTGCGTGCGGAAGTGGGCGAGGTCGATGTGCTGGTCAACAACTCCGGTGGCAGCCGTGATCTGCTGTTCCGGCAGATGACGGTGGAAGACTGGAACGCGGTGATCGCCTCCAACCTCAATGCGCTGTTCAACCTGACCAAGCAGGTGGTTGACGGCATGGCCACGCGTGGCTGGGGCCGCATCATCAACATCGGTTCGGTCAGCGCCCACAAGGGCCAGATCGGGCAGGTGAACTACGCCACCGCCAAGGCCGCGATGCACGGTTTCAGCCGTGCACTGGCTGCCGAAGTGGCCTCGCGCGGCGTCACCGTCAACACGCTGTCGCCGGGCTACATCGCCAGCCAGGCGATCAGCAGCTTCCCGCCGGATGTGCTGGACCGGCTGGCGGCGTCGGTGCCGGTGCGTCGCCTGGGCCGCCCCGAGGAAGTGGCCGGCCTGTGTGCCTGGCTGGCCTCGGATGAAGCCTCGTATGTGACCGGTGCCGACTACGCCGTCAATGGTGGCCTGTACATGGGCTAAGCCCTCCCCCACGGAGTGCGCCGGGGCCGGAGAACCTTCGCATGCGAGGGGGATCCGGCCCCTTTTTTCTGCCTGCACCGCACCCGTGCTATACCGGCGACGAACCAGGCACAGGGAGTGCGCGCGCGCAGCGCTGGAAGTGGACCATCGCGGTGATGCTGTTGCCCGCGCTGTGCGTGGCGGCAACACCGGCGGCGTTGCCGATGGCCGATGAAATGCAGGCCGACCGGCTGGTGGAACTGAGCCGGCACTGGGCCGCGCCATGGCCGCGCACACCACGACTCGCCGACCTGCATGCGGCATTCCTGCATCAGCAACCCGCATCGAAATGCGTGGAGCGCCGCAGCTCACATTGCCCGCGATGCCGCTTTCACCGCCGCTGCGGGTCACCGCCGGCGTGGTGACGCTGTACCCGGACCATCAACGCGTGCAGTCCGTGCGCCTGGACATCGGCGGCGCCTGCGTGACCCGCCAGCAGATCAATCAACGCTTCGGCCGCCCCGATCGGGTACTTCCGCCCAGCGGTCATGCGCCGGAACAGGCATTGACGCTGAGCTACGCCGAAGTTGATCGCTGGATCAGCTACCTGTTCCCCGGCGTGGATCACCGTTGTGCCTCGCAGGTGGTTCTCAGGCCGACCGAGGCGTCTGCTCCATGACAGTGGTGTTGCAGGGCATGCATCACGCCCCTGCCTCGTTCGTTGGATTTTCGTAAAGAAGGTTTCATGTTCCGTTCGCATAGTGGCCATGCACCGCGCACGCGTGCCGGTGACCACCCCCAATGCAACGGACCACCATGCAGACCCGACACCTGACGATCGCCGTGGCGATCGCGCTCTCCGCCGCCGCCAGCGCCCATGCCGCTCCCGCCGCCGATACCGGCGCCAGCACCGATGCCGCGCTGAGCGCGCAGACGCTGGATACCGTCTCCGTGATCGGCCAGGGCGAGACCCGCCAGGTGCAGCGCATCACCACCGTCGACAAGCAGGTGCTGCCGCCGGGCACCAGCGGCCAGAAGATCCTCGACCGCCTGCCGGGCGTGTCGGTGCAGTCCAACGACGCCTTCGGTGCCAACGAAGAATCGCAGACCATCAGCCTGCGCGGCTTCGACAAGAGCCGCCTGGGCTACACGCTGGATGGCATCCCGCTGGGTGACAACAGCTACGGCAACTACAACGGCCTGAGCATCGCCCGCGCGATCATCGCCGAGAACCTGGCCGGCGCAGAGCTGTCGCAGGGCATCGGTTCGCTGGGCGTGGCCTCGACCAGCAACCTGGGCGGCACCATCCAGTACTTCTCGATGGATCCGTCCACCGAGTTTGGTGGCCGCGCCAGCGTCACCGTTGGCGACGACAGCCAGCGCCGTGGCTACCTGCGCGTGGATACCGGCGACATCAACGGTTTCTCGGCCTACGTGTCCGGCGTGCACCAGGACCAGGACATGTGGGCCGCGCCGTACCAGAACCAGACCACCCGCCAGTTCAACGCCAAGGCGGTATGGAATGTCGGCGACCACCGCTTCGGCGCGTTCGTGGCCACCTCGCGCGCCAGCCAGGCCAACTACGCCTATCTGTCCAAGGACATGCTGGCACGTGGCCTGGGCTGGGATTGGAACATCTATGCGCCGGACTGGGATCGCGCCGTCGCCGCTGCGTACTGCGCGCCCGGCACCTTCAATGCTTCGAAGTGCAAGTACAGCGGCAATGTCCGCAGCATCGACGACGCCTACTACCAGAGCCGCGCACTGCGCGACGACAACCTGTACTCGGTCGATGCCGACCTGCGCCTGGGCGAGCAGGGCCGCCTGAAGCTGCTGGCCTACCACCACGACAACCGTGGCCAGGGCCACTGGTGGGCACCGGGCCAGCCGTCCTACCCGGGCACCGACAAGATGCTGCCGATCTCGATCCGCAGCACCAACTACACGATCAACCGTGATGGCCTGACCGCCGCGCTGTCGTGGACGGTGGGCATCCACGAACTGGAAGCCGGGCTGTGGTACGAGCAGAACGACCATAACGTGTCGCGCAACTTCTACTACATCAGCGGCCCGTTCCTGGACGACCTGTACCTGAAGAACCCGGACCGCCTGCTGTTCAACCAGGACTTCGACATCCGCACGCGCCAGTTCTACGTGCAGGACCGCATGCGCTTCCTGGACCAGCGCCTGACCGTGGATGTCGGCATCAAGAGCCCGAACACCCGCATGCGCGCCACCGCACAGCCGGGCGTGGAAACCAGCATCGCCTCGGGCACGCTGACCGCCAAGAAGTCGGTGCTGCCGCAGGTGGGCCTGGGCTTCAAGCTCAACGCCAACAACGAGCTGTTCGCCTCGTACGCAGAGAACATCGCCGCCTTCGTCGGTGGCGGCAGCGGTGGCCCGCTGCAGGTATCGCCGGAATCGTTCGCGGCCAGCGCCGGCCTGGAGCCGGAGAAGTCCAAGAGCCTGGAAGCCGGCTTCCGTACCTTCGGTGAGAAGTACCAGGCCTCGATCGCCGCGTACAACGTCAAGTTCGACAACCGCCTGCTGTCACTGAACCCGTGTTCGAGCATCGAAGTGGGCACGCGTCCGGAGTGCGTGACACGCTTCATCAACGTCGGTTCGGTGAAGAGCCACGGTGCGGAGCTGACGTTCATCCTCAAGCCGATCGACGGCCTGCAGTGGTACAACGCGCTGTCCTGGAACAAGACCACCTACGAGGATGACTACACCTCGGGCGGCGCGATCGTGCCGGTGGCCGGCAAGATCACGGTGGATACGCCGCAGCGCATGGCCTCCAGTGAGATCAGCTGGAACCGCGACGGCTTCTTCGCCAGCCTGCGTGCCAAGTACACCGGCAAGCGCTACTACACCTACACCAACGACCAGTCGGTGCCGGGCGTGACCACCTTCGACGCCGGTGCGGGCTACGACTTCGGCCCGGGCCTGGGCCTGCGCAACGTGCGGGTGTCCTTGAATGCGACCAACCTGACCAACAAGCGCTATGCGGGCCAGCTGAGTTCGTTCGCACCGACCGATCCGAAGGGCACGCGGTATGCGATCCATGCGAGCGCGCCGCGGCAGTTGTTCATGACGGTGGCGGCGGAGTTCTAAATCGAAAGCAGGCGCTGCGGCGCGTTGATTGTTCCTGCATGGCGTGGGTAGGCAGGCCCATGCAGGACACGCCGTAAACCCGTCCTTGGGGGCTCGATCGGCGCATCCATGCGCCTCACGGTCCTGCATGGGCCTGCCTACCCCCGCTGGACAGTTCCCCGCGCCGGCGCGGAGGCAATGGAAAGCAAGAGCAAAAAGCGAAGAGCCGGGCATTGCCCGGCTCTTTGCTTTTCAAGCTTTTCAAGCGCAATCCCTTCGGCGCGGTGATGTGCTGCCGCCCGCGCGGGAATCTGTCTGGCGGCGGTGGGACACCCTGGCCAGGACCGTGAGGCGCATGGATGCGCCGATCGAGCCCCCATGGATGGGTTTACGGCGTGTCCTGGACAGGGTGTCCCACCGCCGCCCAGCGATATCAATCAAGGCGCCAGCGCTTCATCCCGCCAGCGCATTTCATTCCGGCGCCAGCTGGTCCATCCGTATCCGGTTGGCGAACAGCGAAAACGCCAGCATGCCGGCCAGGCCGTTCGCTCGGCTCACCCAGTGCGGCAGCCAGCGCGGCGGCTTCAGCACACCCGCTTCGAACAGCGGCGCGAACGCGATCGCATCGGCCAGGCTCATCTTGCCGGCAAACAACCAGCGGCAGACCTGCAGTCGGTCCTCGGCCAGCATGTGGCGGAAGAAGGTGTGCACCGACACCAGGCCGCGCAGGTACACCGTGTCCTTGGTGAAGGCCAGGCCGCCACTCGGCGGCACCCCACGGAACACGCGCTGTGCCGACGCAAAGCTCTCTTCGGCGTTCTGCCCGGCATCGCAGAAGTAGCGGAACACCTCGATGAAGTCGGCGCCTTCGCGGGCCATCGCGATCGCTTCGGTGCGCAGACTGATGCGCTTCAGGCGCTCGATGTCGATGCTGCCGGTGATCTGTTCGGCGAAGGTGGCCAGCCCTTCCTGGGTGGCCGTCACCCGCGGCGAGGACAACGCCAGGCTGGGCAACACCGGTTGTTCGCGGCCGTTCAATGCGGTCAGCGAATGCACCAGCGCTTCGTGGTGGAACAGCTGCGCGCGGTCGTAGGCGCTGAAGCGCGCACTGGTGCGCAGGCGGATGCGGGTCGGGCCGGCAGCGGCCTTGGACACCAGTTCCGGATCCAGCTGCACCTGGATGATGCGCGATTCGAAGAACGCATCCAGGTCATTCTGCAGCTGCAGTTGCAGGGCGATGGCCGAGACCGGCACCTGCTCTTCCGGCGCCAGCAGTTCGTGATCGAGTTCGGCAGCAATCTGGATGAAGTGACGCGCCGCTTCGCGCGTGCTCGGGCCATTGCCCGGCAGCGGTTGCTCGGGGGCGCCGAACAGCTGCACCGAACAGGTATCGACCGCCGCGGTGCCCAGCCCTTCCAGCAGCTGCGCGGCCAGGTCCCAACTCTGTGCCGACTGCCGTACGTAGTGGCCCAGCGGATGAGTGTCATCGCAGTCGGCAGCGATCGCGGCCAGCGCGCGGCGCTCTTCGCTGAAGTCGAGCCGAGGGTAGTCCACCTTCGGCAGCATCGGTTGCCCACGTGCCACGCTGTCCAGGAACGGTGCCTGCAGCGTGGCCGGCCAGCTGGTCAGGCCCAGCAGGCGGATGCCCCCCACGGCCTCGACCAGGCGCGCATCGAGCGCTGCATGGTGGGCCACGTCACGGTCCAGCGTCGCGGTCGGTTCCATGGGCGGACTATAGCGCCCTGCTGTGTCCGGCGCTGCGCGCCGCCGCCCGAGCATCGGCTCGGGCGCTACAGGAAATGACTCCGCCGCGGACCCACTGTAGAGCCGAGCCCACGCTCGGCTGCTGTGCTACCGCCGGCGGTTCTTGCTCGCCGGGCGGAACTGCTGGCCCTTGCCCTTCCTGCCTCCACGCTCCTGCGCGGTCTCGGCCTGGCGAACGGCCAGCTTGGCGGCGGCGGCGGCCACTTCTTCCTTCAGCTTGAAGTAGTTCAGCAGCCGGCTCTCTTCGATCTCACCTGCGTCGATCGCTGCGCGCACGGCACAGCCCGGTTCCTGCTGGTGCTTGCAGTCGTTGAAGCGGCACTGTGCGGCCAGCGCTTCGATATCGGCGAAGCCGCCTTCGGACAGCGTCTCTTCACCGGTCGGCTTCAGCTCGCGCATGCCGGGGGTGTCGATCAGGCAGGCGCCCGTCGGCAGCGGCATCAGCGCGCGATGGGTGGTGGTGTGTCGTCCGCGCGAATCGTTGGCACGCACCGCGCTGGTCTTCATCCGCTGCTCGCCGAGCAGGGTGTTGGTCAACGTGGACTTGCCGGCACCGGACGAGCCCACCAGCACCACGGTGCGGCCCGGGCCCAGCCACGGTTGCAGCACGGCAACGCTGTCGGCATCCAGGCCGTTGATCGCATGCAGCGCGATGCCCTGCATCTCCAGCTCTTCCAGCACCGCCAGCGCATCCTCGCTGTATTCGGTCTGGTCGGCCTTGGTCAGCACCACCACCGGTTCGGCACCGCCACCGCCGACCAGCAGCAGGTAGCGCTCGATGCGGCGCGGATTGAAATCGGCATCCAGGCCGCAGACGATGAACACCGTATCGATGTTGGCCGCGATCACCTGCTGGTGGTAGTGCTCACCCGCGGCACCACGCTTGATCGCGGTACGCCGCGGCAGCAGGGCGACGATGCGGATGCCGTCCAGCAGCACCCAGTCGCCCACCGCCGGCCGTTCATGGCTGGGGAAGCGCGGGCGCTGCCATTCCGGCAGCGACTCGGCCTTGATCGATGCATCCGGGCCATCGGCCACCACATAGTGGGTGCGGTGCTGTTCGATCACCCGTGCCGGGCGGGCCTGCGGGTGCGCGGCCATCGCGGCCTGCCAGTCGGCCTGCTGCGCCGGGCCCGGCCAGGGCCAGCCGATGGTCTGCAGGGCGATGAAATCGGGGGTCTGGGTCATCGCCGCCATTCTACCTGTGCCGGCGCCCTGCCAGCCCAGCAATGACGGGCCCGGAGCCCTTGCCATGCAGTGCAGCAATTCCGGTAGGATGGAAGCCCCATGCCTTTTGACGGCCCGTCTCCCATGTCCACCACCTCGCCCAAGCCCCTGGCCATCCGCGAGCGCCTTTCCGAAGTGCGCTACGAAATCCGCGGAGAACTGGCGCGGCGAGCCCGGGAGCTGGAGGCGCAGGGCCGCAAGCTGATCAAGCTCAACATCGGCAATCCAGGTGCTTTCGGCTTCCGCGCGCCCGAGCATCTGCAGCGCGCGATCGCCGACGACATGGGCCGCACCGACCCGTACACCCACCAGCAGGGCCTGCCGGTGGCGCGCGAGGCCATCGCCAGCTACTACGCCCGTCGTGGCGCGCCCGATGCACACCCGGACCGCGTCTTCCTCGGCAACGGCGTCAGCGAGCTGATCGACCTGTCGCTGCGTGCGCTGCTCAACCCGGGCGACGAAGTGCTGGTGCCCTCGCCCGACTACCCGCTGTGGTCGGCTTCGACCATCCTCAACGATGGCCGCCCGGTGTACTACCGCTGCGCGCCGGAGAACGGCTTCCAGCCGGACCCGAGCGAGATCGAGACGCTGGTCTCTTCGCGCACGCGCGCCATCGTGCTGATCAATCCGAACAATCCCAGCGGCGCCAGCTACCCGCGCGAACTGCTGGAGCGCGTGGTCGAGATCGCGCGCCGCCACAACCTGCTGCTGCTGGTCGATGAGATCTACGACCAGATCCTGTACGACGATGCGGTGTTCCAGCCGGTCGCGCCGCTGGCCGGTGATCATCCGTGCCTGACCTTCAGTGGCCTGAGCAAGGTGCACCGCGCCTGCGGTTGGCGCGTGGGCTGGGCACACCTGAGTGGCGACGATGCCCGCCTGGGTGACTTCCGCGCGGCACTGGACCTGTTGGGCGCGCTGCGCCTGTGCGCCAACGTGCCGGGCCAGTACGCCATCGAGGCGGCGGTGAACGGTCCGGACACCATCTCCGAGCTGTGCACGCCGGGCGGCCGCCTGTATGAAACCCGCCGCGCGGTGATCGAGGCCTGCGAAGCCAGCGAGCACCTGTCACTGGTCGCGCCGGCCGGCGCGCTGTATGCGTTCCCGGCCGTGGTCGGTGCCGCTGCGAAGGGCTTCGACGACCACGATTTCGCGCTGGACCTGATGAACAACGAAGGCGTGCTGGTGGTGCCGGGCTCAAGCTTCAACGTGCCCTACCGCCATCATTTCCGTGTGACCCTGATGCCGGAAGCTTCGGTGATGCGCGATGTGTTCGCCCGCATCGACCGTGTGCTGGCGCGCCGTGCCGAGGATGCGACCAAGGTCGTGCCGCTGAAGCCCCGCCGTTCGGTGGCCTGAGCCGTGGCATTGTCCTACCTGGCGCTGGGCGATTCGTACACCATCGGTGAAGCGGTTGCAGTCGAAGGCCGCTGGCCGCACCAGCTGGCCGCCGCCCTGCGTGCGCAGGGCATCGACCTGTCCGACCCGCAGACCATTGCGACCACCGGCTGGACGACCGACGAGCTCGACGCGGGTATCGACGCGGCCGCACCGCAGGGTCCGTTCGATTTCGTCAGCCTGCTGATCGGCGTCAACAACCAGTACCGCGGGCGTCCTCTGGACGAATACCGCTGCCAGTTCCAGGCCCTGCTGCAGCGGGCGATCGGCTTCGCCGGCGGTGATGCCGGCCGCGTGCTGGTGCTGTCCTTCCCCGATTGGGGTGCCACCCCGTTCGGTGCCGGCAGTGGCCGCGACCTGGCCGCGATCGAGATCCAGACCGACGAGTTCAATGCCGCCGCCGAGGTGATCAGTACCCGGCACGGCGTGGCCTTCGTCGACATCACCGACATCAGCCGCGCACAGGGCGAAGACCCGACGATGATTGCCGAGGACGGCCTGCATCCTTCAGCGCGGATGTACGCGCAGTGGAGCGCGCGCGCGCTGCCGGTTGCCGCGCATCTGCTTGGCGGCACGGACTGAAGCGATGGACGGCACGCCACGGAACGGCCCGCCCCTGCCCTGTACTCCCCTGACATCCCCGCAGGCCCGCTTGATCGCCGAAGCGTTCCGCCCGGCGCAGGCCTGGGGCAGCCGCCGCGACTACTACTACACCCGCAGCAAGCTCGGCAGCGATCCGCTGTACGACGGCGTGCTGCAGCATCTGCCTGACGACGGGCAGCCGGTGCTGGACCTCGGCTGCGGGCTGGGCCTGTTCGCCCATGTACTGCGCCAGCGCGGCGGCACCCAACGCTACCTGGGCGTGGACGTGGATGCGGGCAAGATCGCCCGCGCGCAACGTGCTGCCGTCGAGCTGCATGACGTGCGCTTCGACTGCGTGGATGTGCAGGCGCCGCTGCCGGCGCAGGCCGGCCACGTCCTGCTGCTGGACGTGCTGCAGTACCTGGATGCGGGCCCACAGCAGGCACTGCTGCGCGCGGCCAGTGCGCGGGTGGCCCCCGGCGGCTGCCTGCTGCTGCGCACGCCGCTGGCCACCGGCGATGGCCGCGACCGCACCACGCGGGTGGCGGACCGGCTGGCCTGGCTGGTCGGCTGGATGGGCACGCGGCCGCGCCACTACCCCGATCCAGAGGTGCTGCAGACGACGCTTGCCGAAGCGGGATTGCAGGTGACCGCCCCCCGGCCGCTGCATGGGCGTACGCCGTTCAACAGCTGGCTGCTGGTGGCCGAACGCCCTGAGGTGTAGAGCCGAGCCCACGCTCGGCTGCTCCATGCGCCGAGAGCCCGGCACTACGGGGCCGGCAGCTGCGCCTTCAGCCCGCGCTCGTCCAGCGCCTGCAGCACGCGCTCGATGATCACCAGATTGTGGCCGTGGGCGGCGCCTTCGTGCAGCAGCACGATGGCTCCTGGCTGCAGGTCGGGCAGCAAACGCGCCAGCACGCCCTCCGGCGTGCAGCCGACGCCGTCGTAACCGCGGGCACTCCAGCCCACGCGCACCAGGCCGAGCGCCTTCAACACCGGCGCCACGAACGGGTTGGTCATGCCCACCACCGAGCGATACCAGCGCACCGGATGCCCGCTCAGGGCCTGCAATGCATGCTGGCAGCCTTCGATCTCGGCGCGCATCGCAGCCGGGCCCAGCCGCCAGAAGCGGGCCTGCGGGTGGCTGTGGCTGTGATTGCCGAGATCGTGGCCACGGCGCAGGATCTCGGCCACCAGTTCCGGCTGTGCCAGCGCACGTTCCCCCACCAGGAAGAAGGTCGCACGTGCCTGGTGGCGGTCCAGCAGATCGAGCACGGCACGGGTTTCCGGGCCGGGGCCGTCATCGATCGTCAACCAGACACTGTTGCCAGCCTCCGGCACCCGGCTCAGTACCGATGCGTAGAAACGGCTGTTGGGCAGGAACACCGGCACCATGAACAGCGCATGGCTGGCCACCATCAGCGGCAGCCCCCAGTGCCACCCAGCCTGTACCCAGACCAGGATCACGGCCAGCTGCGACGCCACCAGCCAGGGCAGCCAGCGCCAGGGGCGGGCCGGGATGCGATGCAATGTTCCTGCGTTGCTCATCCCCCATGATGCCATGGGGGTTAGAATTGATGATTCGAATTCCCGGAACCCCGACGTCCATGTCCCTCGATCCCGCCCTGCGTTCGCGCATCGAATCCATCCTCAACGCCAACCGCGTCGTGCTGTTCATGAAGGGCCAGCCGTCGATGCCGCAGTGTGGTTTCTCGGCCAAGGCCGTGGGCGCCCTGCAGGACCTCGGCGTCGAGTTCGCCCACGTCAACGTGCTGGCCGACCAGGAAATCCGTGAAGGCATCAAGGCCTACGGCGACTGGCCGACCATCCCGCAGCTGTACATCGACGGCGAACTGGTCGGCGGCAGCGACATCGTGCTGCAGATGGCCGCCAGCGGTGAGCTGAGCAGCGTGCTGGGCCTGGCCGCACCGGACCGCACCCCGCCGAGCATCACCGTCACCCCGGCCGCCGTGGAAATGCTCAAGGGCGCGCTGGCCGACGCTCCGGGCGCTGCCCTGCAGCTGACCATCGACGCCGGCTTCCAGCCGAACTTCCAGCTTGCCCCGCATGACCAAGGCGCGATCGCTGCCGAATCCAACGGCCTGCGCGTGCAGTTCGACCTGTCCAGCGCCCGTCGCGCCAACGGCATCACCATCGACTGGGTGGACGACATCCGCGGCAAGGGCCTGGCCATCGACAACCCGAACGCGCCGAAGCCGGTGCAGGAAATCAGCGTGCGTGATGCCGATGACCTGGTGCGTGCCGGCAACATCACCCTGGTGGACGTGCGCCCGGCCGACGAGCGTGAGATCGCCGCCGTGGGCGTGCCGTTCAAGAGCTTCGACGGCAACGGCCGTGCCGAGCTGGAAGCCCTGCCGAAGGACACCGCACTGGCCTTCATGTGCCACCACGGTGGCCGCAGTGCGCAGGCCGCCGAGCAGTTCCGCGCCCTCGGCTTCACCAAGGTGTTCAACGTCACCGGCGGCATCAACGCCTGGTCCGAAGAGGTGGACAACGGCGTGCCGAAGTACTGATCGGCACTGAAAAAGGGGACGGAGGGGATTAAGTCGTTTGTGCCATAAACGACTTAATCCCCTCCGTCCCCTTTTTCTTAGCCGGCAAACCCACCTTCGGCCAGGTAATCCAGTTCTTCCGGCGTGGGGATGCGGCCCAGCACGGCATTGCGATGCGGGAAGCGCCCGAAGCGGCGGATGATGTCGCGGTGCAGTTCGGCGTACTGCAGGTATTCCTTGTCACCCAGCACGTCGAACATCGCTACCGAACGATCCTGGTCCAGCGGATCCTCGGAGTGCTCGAACGGCAGGTAGATGAAGGCGCGCAGCTTCGGCACCAGCTGCAGGTCCAGGCCTTCCTCGATGGCGCGCATGGCGTAATGCCGGGCCAGGCCATCGGTGGCGTAGGAATGGGCAGTGCCCCGGAAGCAGTTGCGCGGGAACTGGTCCAGCAGCAGCATCAGGGCCAGCGCCCCTTCGGCACTGCCCAGCCAATGCTCACGCCCGCGCGACGCGGCGGCGAAATGCTCATCCAGAAACAACTGGCGGAACTGCGCGTCGAACGCGTCGTCGCGGGCGAACCACTTCGCAGGGCCCGCCTCCTTCCAGAATTCCACCACTTGCGCGGCAACGTCCATTACCTACTCCCAGGCCCGGACGCCCCGCGCCCGGCCTTCATCATCATTCGTCGAAGCGCAGGTGGCGGACCGACTTGCCGTTGCGCCGGATAAGCTTAAGCGCCTCGATACCGATCTGGATATGGTTTTCCACGAACTGGGAGCTGACCTTGGCATCGGAGGCTTCGGTCTTGACCCCATCGGGGATCATCGGCTGGTCCGAGACCAGCAGCAGCGCGCCACTGGGGATGTGGTTGGCGAAGCCGGCGGCGAACACCGTGGCCGTTTCCATGTCGATGGCCATGCAGCGCATCGCCCGCAGCCGTTCCTTGAAGGCCTCGTCGTGTTCCCAGACCCGGCGGTTGGTGGTGTAGACCGTGCCGGTCCAGTAGTCGTGGCCGAGGTCGCGGATCATGGTCGAAACCGCACGCTGCAGCGCGAAGGCCGGCAGGGCCGGGACTTCCGGCGGCAGGTAATCGCCCGAGGTACCCTCGCCACGGATCGCAGCGATCGGCAGCACCAGGTCACCCAGCTGGTTCTTGCGCTTGAGGCCACCGCACTTGCCCAGGAACAGCACCGCCTTGGGCATCACCGCCGACAGCAGGTCCATGATGATCGCGGCATTGGGGCTGCCCATGCCGAAGTTGATCATGGTGATGCCATCAATGGTGGCACTGGCCATCGGCCGGTCCAGGCCGATGACCGGCGCGCCGGTCAGCTCGGAGAACGTATGCAGGTAGCCCCCGAAGTTGGTCAGCAGGATGTGCTGGCCGAACTGGTCCAAGGGCACGCCGGTATACCGGGGCAGCCAGTTGTCGACGATTTCCTGCTTGCTCTTCATGGGCGGTCCGGTACGGCGGGGGACCGGGTATTTTCAGCCACCCGGCCGGTGCCGTCGAGCTACCGTCGGCAGGCCTGTGAAGAAGGTCACTTGGCAAGCCCGCCGCCTCCGGGCTAGCGTCGGCGGTTGGACCAGGCTGCAAGGGGAACTGCATGGCATCGACGTTGTTGCGCGCCGGGGTGGCCCTGGCACTGCTTTCATTGAGTACGGCTCCGGCGGTGGGCGCCTCGCGCTTCGTCGCCGATCCCTACCCCAGCACGTACCAGGCCCATCCTGATGCGCCGGTGCTGATCCAGAACGCCACGGTGCTGACCGGTACGGGCCAGCGCCTGGACAACGCCGACGTGCTGCTGCGCGACGGCCGCGTCGTCGCCGTCGGCCGCCAGCTGCAGGCCGATGCCGGTGTCACCCGCATCGATGCGCAGGGCAAGTGGGTCACCCCCGGCCTGATCGACGTGCATTCGCATCTGGGTGTATACCCCAGCCCCGGCGTCGGCGCGCACAGCGACGGCAACGAGATGACCGCACCGGTCACCGCCAACGTCTGGGCCGAACACTCGGTGTGGCCGCAGGACCCAGGCTTCGCCACGGCACTGGCCGGCGGCGTGACCAGCATGCAGGTGCTGCCGGGCTCGGCCAACCTGGTGGGTGGCCGCGGCGTGACCCTGAAGAACGTCCCGGCCATCACCTACCAGGCGATGAAGTTCCCCGGCGCACCGTGGGGCCTGAAGATGGCCTGCGGCGAGAACCCCAAGCGGGTCTATGGCGAAGGCAAGGGCGTCACACCGGCCACGCGAATGGGCAACGTGGCCGGCTACCGTGCCGCCTTCATCGATGCCGCCGACTACATCGCCAAGAACACGCCCAAGCCGGCCAAGCGCAAGGGCTGGTTCGGCAGCGACAAGGGCGACAGCGCCGGGGATGCAGGCGGCAAGCGCGATCTCAAGCTGGACACGCTGGCCGGCGCCATCGAAGGCGACATCCGCGTGCACATCCACTGCTACCGCGCCGACGAGATGGCCACCATGCTCGATCTGGCCAAGGAATTCGGCTTCAAGGTGGCCGCTTTCCACCACGGCGTGGAGGCCTACAAGCTGGCCGACCGGCTGGCCGCCGACGGCGTCTGCGGCGCACTCTGGGCCGACTGGTGGGGCTTCAAGATGGAAGCCTTCGACGGCATTCCCGAGAACATCGCGCTGGTCGACCGGCCGAAGAACAGCTGTGCCATCGTCCATTCCGATTCACCCGAAGGCATCCAGCGCCTCAACCAGGAAGCGGCCAAGGTAATGGCGTCCGCGCGCCGCGCGCGCATGCCGGAGATCACGCCCGAGCACGCCATCACCTGGATGACCGCCAACGCCGCCAAGGCGCTGGGCATCGAGGGCCAGACCGGCACCCTGGAAGCCGGCAAGATGGCCGATGTGGTGGTGTGGAACGGCAACCCCTTCAGTTCGTACGCACTGGCTGAGCAGGTCTTCATTGATGGCCGCAGGCTGTACGACCGCAGTGCACCGGCAGCGACGCCGCGTTCCGATTTCCAGCTTGGCCAGGAGGTGCGCTGATGGTCGCGCTCAAGCAGTTGGTGCAGTCTGCCGCGAAGGGCAGCCGGGCATGGCTCGGTTCTACAGTCATGGCGTTGTCTTGCATCTGCGCATCCGCGCAGGCGCAGGACCTGCTGGTGCGCAACGCCACGGTGCATACCGCCAGTGCGCGCGGCAGCCTGCAGAACGCGGACGTGCTGGTGCAGGGCGGCATCATCCGCGCGGTGGGTAACGGCCTGTCAGCGCCTGCCGGCGCCACCGTGATCGAGGCCAATGGCCGCCCCCTGACGCCGGCGCTGTTCGGCGGTATCACCGAGACCGGCATCGAAGAGGTCTCGGGTGAATCAAGCACGGTGGACAGTTCGCTGAAGCTCGGCGAGCAGCCGTTGCGCCCGGAATTCGACGTCACCCTGGCCTACAACCCGGCCTCGGTGCTGATCCCGGTGACGCGGCTGGAGGGCTTTGGCTTCACCGCACTCGGCGCCGCCACCGGTGGCGGCTTCGTGGCCGGCCAGGGGGGCGTGATGCGGCTGGACGGCAGCGTCGACCCCATCGGTCCGCGCGCGCTGTTCCTGCGCCTGGGCTCGGCGGCATCGGAGCTGACCGGGCATTCGCGCGCCGCGCAATGGATGCTGCTGCAGCAGATGGTCGATGAAGCACGCGGACAGGTGGCAGCGGACTCGCCGCATGCGCTGCTGACCGCGGCCGGGCGCCGCACGCTCAGCCGCTATCTGGCCGGCCAGGGCCGCATCGTGGTGGAGGTCGATCGTGCCTCGGACATCCGCCAGCTGCTGCGCTGGGCCGCGCGCGAGAAGGTGAAGATCGCGATCGCCGGTGCCAGCGAAGCGTGGCAGGTCGCGCCGGAGCTGGCCGCCGCACAGGTGCCGGTGTTCGTCGACGTGCTGTCCAACCTGCCGGCCAGCTTCGACCAGATCGGCGCCACCCTGGAAAATGCCGCGCGCCTGCAACGCGCCGGCGTGCCGGTGTCGTTCGTGCAGCGCGGCGACGCCACCCACAACGCGCGCAAGATGCGCCAGCTGGCCGGCAACGCGGTGGCCAACGGTTTGCCGTGGGCCGATGGCCTGGCCGGGCTGACCCGGGTGCCTGCGCAGGCGTTCGGGGTGGCCGACCAGATCGGCAGCATCGAGCCTGGAAAGCGCGCCGACCTGGTGCTGTGGGAGGGCGACCCGCTGGACGTGGCGCACTATGCCGAGCAGGTCTGGCTGGGCGGCCGTGCGATGCCGATGCGCTCGCGCCAGACCGACCTGCGCGACCGCTACCTGCAGCGCAACGCACAGCCCTGACCGCACACGAGGACACACCGATGGCGACACTGCGCTGGTACTTCGACTTCGTTTCGCCCTACTCCTACCTGCACTGGCAGAAGCTGAAGCAGCTGCCGCAGTTCGCGCAGATCCAGACCGTGCCGATCGCCTTCGGTGCGGTGCTGCATCACCTGGGCAACCTCGGGCCGGCCGAGATTCCGGCCAAGCGCCGCTTCATCTACCGCCAGCTGCTGTGGACCGCACAGACCGAGGGCACACCACTGCGGTTCCCGCCCGGCCATCCGTTCAACCCGCTGTCCGCCCTGCGCCTGTGCCTGGCCGCCGGCGCCAGCGTGCAGGCCGTGGACGTGCTGTTCGACTGGATCTGGCGCGACGGCAACGCGGCCGACAGCGCCGAAGCCCTGCGCGAACCCGGCGCACGGCTGGGCATCGAGGATGTCGCATCCGCCATCGCCGACCCGGCGGTGAAGGAGCAGCTGCGGCGCAACACAGAGGCCGCGATCGCGGCCGGCGTGTTCGGGGTCCCCACCCTGGCCATCGGCGACGACCTGTTCTGGGGCAACGACGCGCACCCGCTGATGGCAGCGGTGCTGGCCGATCCGGGCCTGCTGCGGCAGCCCGAATGGCAGCGCTTGGCCAACCTGCCGGTGGCGGTGCAGCGCAGTCGCTGAACAGGGCGTGGCGCGTTTCCCTCGCGCGCCGCGCTGGGATTTGAGATAGATTTCACGTTTCCGAACCTACAACCGCCCTGGAGGGGGAGCCGCGGATGCGCATCGGAATCGTCGTCGACTCGGCCTGCGACCTGCCGCCGGACTTCATCGCCACACACAACATCGTGCTGCTGCCGATCACCGTACGGATCGGCGAAGCCGTGCTGGCCGATCACCGCGATGAGCAGGCCACGCTGAGCTTCCTGCACGCGCACGTGGCCGAGCACGGCGCGGAGGCGGAAACCATCCCCTTCAGCGTCAACCAGATCCGCGACCTGTTCCTGCAGCAGCTGGTGATCGACTACGACCACGTGTTCTGCATGACCATCACCAAGACCCGCAGCCCGATCCATGACAACGCGCTGCAGGCCAGCTTCGCCATCCTCAACGACTACAAGCCGGTGCGTCAGGCAGCAGGCTACAACTCGCCGTTCGCGCTGCGCGTGCTCGATACCCAGAACCTGTTCGCTGCCCAGGCGGTGACCGCGGTGGAAGCCGTGCGCCTGCGCGACAGCAATGCCAGCGTGCAGCAGATCCGTGAGCGGCTGGAGGAACTGGCCAGCAACGTGCACGGCTACATGGTCACCCGTGACCTGTACTACATGCGCGCGCGTGCGCGGCACAAAGGTGACCGCAGCGTTGGCCTGCTCAGCGCCGCGCTGGGCAGCGCACTGGACATCAAGCCGGTGCTGCATGGCTACCGCGGCGAGACCGGGCCGGTCGCCAAGATCAAAGGCTTCGACAACGCCGTGCAGAAGCTGTTCGCGGTGGTCGGCCAGCGCGTGCGTGCCGGGCTGATGACACCGACGGTGTGCGTCAGCTACGGCGGTGAGCTGGACGAGCTGCGCACCCTGCCCGGCTACGCCCAGTTGAAGGAGGTCTGCGCCACCCATGGCGTGGCCGTGTACGAATCGGTGATGAGCCTGACCGGCATGGTCAACGTCGGCAAGGGCGCGGTCACCGTGGGCTTCGCCGATGGGCCGCATCGGTTCGAGTGAGCGCCGGCCACGGCCGGATTCTGCACATCGATTCCACCGCGGTTGTGCCAGTCTTGCCGCACTTCAAGGAGAACTCCATGCCTGCGCAGTACCACATCAGCCTGCCCGATCCCTCCAAGGCCCGCGGCAACGATCCTGACCTGTCCTTCCATTCGCAGGGCGCCGCCGGTTTCGCCGAAGAGCTGCAGGACGCCCTGCGCAGCGGCACGCTGTTCGAGCGCTGGAAGGCCAAGCAGCCCGACCCGGATGCGGTGGAACCGCAGTGGGGCGTGACCGACCCGGATGCCACCGTGACCGGCGAGCAGAAGGACCTGCGCATCAACCTCGTCGCCACCACCCGCATCGACAGTGACGTGTTCAAGCAGCGCCTGCGCCTGCTGGCCGGCCACCATTGGGAATTGCGCGACGTGCGTTGAGGCCATGCTCTGGTAGTTGCCAACCTTGGTTGGCGCTTCTGAAAAAAGCTGCCAACCAAGGTTGGCAACTACCGAGGCGCCGGGCACGGCCCGGCGTTTCCATTTCCCTACCAGCCACCGCCCAGCGCGCGGTACAGCTCCACCCGCGCGATTGCCGCCGTAGCCTGGCTGTTGGCCAGTGCGGCCTGGTTGGCCAGTGCGATGCGCTGGGTGGTCAGCACGTCCAGCATGTCGACCACGCCGGCCTGGTACTGCCGGCGCGCCGCACCCAGCGCGGTCTCGCTTTCGTCCACCGCCACGTGCAGCTGCACGGTGCGCTGCTGTTCGGCGGCGTAGCCATCGATGGCGTCGTCCACTTCATGCCAGGCCTGCAGCACCGTGCGCTGGAACTGCAGCGACGACTGTTGCTGCTGCAGCTTGCTCAACGCGAGGTTGGCCTTCAGCCGGCCGCCCTGGAAGATCGGCAGGCTGATCGACGGCCCGATGCTGAAACGGTGTGCGTTCCAGCCATCCAGATCATCCAGCTGCTTGGCCTGGAAGCCAGCGTCGCCATTCAAGGTGATACGCGGCAGGAAACTGGCTTTGGCCACGCCGATGCCGGCCGTTGCGGCATGCAACGCCGCTTCGGCACGGCGGATGTCCGGGCGACGCTCGGCCAGTTCGCTGGGCAGCCCCACCGCCACGGCCGGCAGTGCAGGCCAGTCACGGCATGCATTCTGCAGCTGCGTATCCAGTGCCTGCGGAGGCTGCGCCAGCAGGAACGCCAGTGCATTGCGCAGCTGCGATTCACGATGCCGCAGCGGCGCGATGCGTGCCTGCAGCGATGCTACCTGCGCTGACGCGCTGGACACCTGCAGCGTGCTGGCCACGCCCTGGCGTTGGCGTGCTTCGGTCAGGCGCTTGATGTCGTGGGCGATGCTGAGGTTGTCCTCGGTGATCGCCAGCAGCTGCCGCGTCGCGCGCAGCTGCAGGTAATCACGCGCGGTTTCCGCCAGCAGCGCGATGCGCACTGCATGTGCATCCTCCTCGGCCATCCGCACGCGTGCATCGGCGGCTTCCACCTGGCGGCGCACGCGCCCCCACAGATCCAGTTCCCAGCTCAGGCCGATGCCGGCCTGGAACAGCCCATAGTCATCACGACCGCCGTTGCCGGACGGATCGTTCAAGCCCACCTCGCTGTTGCGTGCGCGTGCGCCGCTGGCGGTTGCGCTGACGCTGGGCAGACGGTCGGCGGCGCTGATGCCTCGCGCGGCGCGGCTCTGCTGCACGCGGTTGGCCGCCAGCTGCAGATCCAGGTTGGCCTCCAGCACCTGGCTGGCCAGCTGGCCCAGCAACGGGTCGTCGAAACCAGCCCACCAGGCGGCGTCCTGATCGATGGCATTGCCGGCGACGGCCTCGCCCTGCCAGTGACTGGGCAGTTCCGCCTGTGGGCGTACGAAGTCCGGGCCCATCGTGCAGGCAGCCAGGGCCGTGCACAGGCTGGCCGCAACGAAGGTGCGGAACAAGGTGACTGCGCTCATGCACCCTCCCCGGCCGCATGGCCCGGACTGTGCTGCACGCTCTGCGCGCGTGCCCGGCTGCCCAGGTCGACACTGGCTTCCACCGACATGCCGGCACGCAGCTGGTCCAGCAGCGGCTGACCCGGCTCCAGCACGATCTTCACCGGAATGCGCTGCACCACCTTGGTGAAGTTGCCGGTGGCATTTTCCGGTGCGACAGCGGCGAAGGTGACGCCGGTGGCCGGCGCGATGCTGTCGATGTGCCCGCGCAGCGGCTTGCCCGGGAACACGTCCACCTTCAGTTCGACCTGCTGGCCGGCCTGCATGCGGGTCATCTGTGTTTCCTGGAAGTTGGCGACCACGAAGGCACGCTTCAGCGGCACCACTGCGGCCACCGGGGTGCCCGGGGTCAGGTAGGCACCTACGCGCACTGCACGACGACCGACCATGCCGTCGATCGGTGCACGCAGCACGGTGTGCGACAGATCCAGCTCGGCGCGGGCCTGCGCCGCTTCAGCACGTTGCACCGCGGCCTGCGCGGCCTGCACACCGGCGGTCAGGATGTCGGTGCGCTGGCGCGCGGTCGACAGCGCCGCCTGGCCCTGCTGCAGGTGGGCACTGGCCACGGCCTGCTTCGACTGCGCCTGCTGCGCGTTCTGCACGGTTCCGGCGCCGTCACGGGCCAGTTCGCGGTAGCGCTGCTGGTCGGCACTGGCCAGGGTCAGTTCGGAACGGCTGACATCGACACTGGCCTTGGCCTGCTCGATCAGCGAATCCTGCTGGGCCAGTGCGGCCTGCGCGTTGGCGAGCTGTGCCCGGGCATTGGCAAGGTCGGCACGGGCCGCCTGCAGGGCGACCTGGTAGTCACGGTCGTCGATGCGGGCCAGCACGTCGCCGGCCTTCACCGACTGGTTGTCTTCTACTTCCACGGCACTGACGAAGCCGGGAATCTTCGGCGCCACCAGAGTGTAGTCAGCCACCACGTACGCATTGTTGGTGCTCTGGTGGCCGCCATCGCGCAGCAGCAGCCAGGCGCCGATGGCGAGGGCCAGTACGCCCAGGCCCAGGCCGGTGTGGAGAGTGGTTCGATTGATCGTCATGAGGGGTTCCTGCGAAAGGTTCAGGCCACGGCACGTGGCGGGTGGATGCGGGTGGGCATCCAGGCAATGAGGGGAATGAAGGCCAGCGCCACCAGCGCGACCACCCAGTACAGGTCGGCCGAGGTCAGCGCCTGCACCTGTGCATGCAGGCGCGCGCCGAGCTGCGGGCCATCGGCCAGCCACGGTTGCTCGCCCAGGCGGTCGACCAGCACGGTGGAATGGAAATGACGGCGGCCCTGGGCGACGGCATCCAGTACGCCGCTGGCAAGCACCGCGGCAAAACCCTTGACCGTGTTGAACCACGCCGAGGCGAAGGGGCCGTCCTGCGGCGCAAGGCCGCCGGTGGCCAGCATCAGCAGCGGCAGCACTGCCATGGGTTGTGCGAACACCTGCAGCAGCTGCACCCACAGGAAGTTGTCACGGATCCAGGCCACGTCCAGGTGCGAGCCCAGCCAGCAGGCCAGGGCCAGCATCGCCAGGCCGGCGGCCTGCACCCAGCGGCAATCCACCGCGCGGATGTTCAACAGGGCCGCCACCAGCGGCAGCGCGATCACCTGCGGCAGTGCCACCCACAGCAGCATCGGTGCCGTCTGCAGCGGCCGGTAGCCCTGCGCGCTGGCCAGGAAGCCGGACGGGATGGAGATCACCGCCAGCAGCACGAACAGCACGCCGCCCAGCGTCACCAGCGAGTAGCTGAGATTGCGGTTGGCCAGCAGTTGCAGCTTGAAGAACGGCAAGGGGTGGAACCATTCATTGATCATGAACAGCACCATCAGGCCGGCACCGCCTCCGATCATCAACGTGATCATCGGCGAGTCGAACCAGTTCAGGCGCGGGCCCTGCACCAGGCCCAGTACCAGCAGCACCAGCGCTGGCAGGCCGAGCAGCAGGCCGACCGTATCGAACTGGGCGAAGCGTTCCAGCCGCAGCGGGTCCTGTGGCAGGCCCCAGCTGACCATCGCCATGGCGGCCAGGCAGTACGGCACGATCTGCCAGAACGCCCAGTGCCAGCCCACCTGCTCGACCCAGAACGCGGCCAGCGGCGTGCCCATGCTCGGGCCGAACGTCGCCGTCAGCGCGTAGCCGGCCAGGCCGTACAGCTTGATGCCCGGCGGCAGGAAGCGCAGCGCCACGCTCATCAGCAACGGCGGCAGTGCACCACCGCACAGGCCCTGCAATGCACGCAGCAGCAGGAACACTTGCAGGTTCGGGGCGAGCGGGCACAGCACGCCCAGCACCATGAAGCCACCGATCATCGCCAGCGCGAAACGACGCAGCGAGAAGGTGGCGGCACACCACGGCGCGAAGGCCATCGCACTGACCGACATCGCGCTGTAGAGGGCGACGATCCAGCTGCCGTCATCGACGCTGAAACCCATCGCGCCACGGATGTCGGCCAATGCGACCTTGGTGATGTTCTCGTTGAAGCCCGACACCAGTACCGCCAGCAGCACGCCACACAGGCCGACCAGGACGCGGCGGTCGAGCCCGGGGGCGGCGGCAGGACGGGGCGCTGCGGCGGCCGGGACAGCGGCGGCCGGCTTACTCATCGCCGGGCACCGATCCGTGCAGTGCACGGCATGTTGGGGGTCATTGGAATGCGCTCAGTGAAACTCCGGGGAGCGCAGTCTAGGGAGCCGGTACCCTGCGAAAAATGGCGCGACCCGCATCCCAGGCGTGCACCAGGCGCACGCATGCAGATGTCAGCGCGAGGCCTCCCCTGCGCTTTCGCACATGGTCTTGATCGAGCGCCGCAACCACTGGTGCGCGGCGTCGTTGTCCAGGCGCGGATGCCAGGCTTGCACGATGGCCGCGGTCCGCACCGGAATCGGCAGCGGGAACAGGCGCAACGGCAGGCGCATGTTGACGATCCGCTCCAGCATCACGCTTGGCATCTGCGGCAGGATCAGGTCTGATTCGGCCGCCGCGAAGATCGCACCGTGGAAAGTCGGGCTGATCAGCGCCACGCGGCGCTGCAGGCCGAGCGTGGCCAGGTCATCATCGATCGGCCCACGTGGCAGGCCACGGCGCGACACCGCGATGTGGTCGCACGCGGCAAAGCGCTCGGCACTGATCTCCTCGTCGAACAGTGGATGGTCTTCGCGCGCGGCGCCCATGAACGAGGTACTGAACAGGTTCTGCACCTTGGTGTCGGGCGCGTGCTTGCCGGCGGTGCTGATGTACAGGTCGATCCGGCCCTGCGCCATCGCATCGTCGTCGGTATCGCCCTCGGGCACGAAGCGCAGCACCGCGCGCGGCGCCTGCTGGCGGAACAGTTCACGCAGGCGTCCGCCGAATCCACCGATGAAGACATCATTGGCGCGGACATTGAAGGTGCGCTCCAGGGTGCGCAGGTCGATCTCGCGACCGGCATTGAAGACGCGGTGGGCCTGCTCGATCACGTCGCGGACCTGCTCACGCAGCTGCAGGGCGCGCGGCGTGGGCGCCAGCCCGCGGCCGGCACGCACCAGCACCGGGTCGCCCAGGGCGGTGCGGATCCGGCCCAGGGTACGGCTCATCGCCGGCGCGCTCAGGTTCATCCGCCGCGCGGCGGCGGCCACGCTGCATTCGTCGATCAGCACGTCCAGTGCCAGCAACAGGTTCAGGTCCGGCAGGGGCATGACAGTCTCCAGTGAAGCATTCTCCAGTAAGCCGGATGACTCTACGGCACTCCTGGCCTCCATGGATTGCGTCTGGTGCATTCATTGACTGCCGCGCACGGCATGGGTGCGCGCGATGACATCGGCGACCATCCCCGGCCTGCAAAGGAGACATCCATGTTCAATACCCTGCTGGTCGCCCTGGACGGTGGCCCCCAGCACGCGCGCGTGCTGGACCTGGCCGCGGCCATTGCCGGCCCCCGCAGCCGCCTGCACCTGCTGTGCGTGCTCGACCCCGAATTCGCGCTGGCGGCCGATGCCAGCGAAGCCGACCGCATCGAGTATCCGGAAGCCGCCCGCCAGCGCTCCCGCGCCGAGGCGGTGCTGGCCGAAGCCCTGGCCGAACTGCGCGAGCGCGGCGTCGATGCCATCGCGCAGATCCCCTCCGGCGACCCCGGCGAAGTCATCAGCGACCAGGCCAGGCGCCTGAAGTGCGACCTGATCGTGATCGGCCACCGCCACCTGTCCCGGCTGGAGCGCCTGTTCGAACCCTCGATCGGGCAATGGACCATCGATCACGCCCCCTGCCCCGTGCTGGTGGAAACCCGCGACCCACAACCCTAGCTGCCATGGCCTCCCGTTCCCCGTTGTTTCCCACCCGGGTCAGCTACCGTGCCTTCGGCCGCCAGTTCGGTCGTGGCGAGCAGGCGCTGCTGGCGGCGATACGCCAGCTGCGTGACCCCGATCTTGTAGCCGATGGACTCGCACAGCTGAGCGGCCTCGGCCTTGATCCTGAAGGCTGCGACGCGTTCATCAACCTGCTGCCGCTGCTGGCCGCGCCGGCGGCACCGATCGACCTGTTGCCCGCCGGCTCTCCGTTCATTGCCGCCAGCGAACTGGACCTGCTGGTCTGCCTGCTGCGCATCGCCCAGTGGCGGCATGCACGGCCCCGCGAAGACGACTCGCTGGCACCGCTGCGGCGGCAGCTGGCACGCTGTGCTGTCGCCGTGCAGGCAGCGAAGCTGCCGTTGCGGCAGCGATCATTGTCACCTGTCGGACTGAGGCTGCTCGACCCCACCGGCTGGCTGCGGCGACGATGACCGTTCGGCACCACAGGTGCGCGATGCTGCATCAGGGCTGATCACGCGTCGCCCTCAGCAATCCATCCTGCCGTGCGCACTGCCTTCGTCGTCGAGCACGTGCGCATGCAGGATCACCTGGTTGCGGCCGGCACGCTTGGCCGCATACAGCCCCGCATCGGCGTCTGCCAGCAGCTGGTCGGCGCTGGCCAGGGCCGGCGGATGCAGGTAGCCCACACCGATACTGATGCTGACCGACCCTTCCGGCAGTGGCAGTGCTTCCACCGCCTCGCGCAGGCGTTCGGCCAGCGCCAGTACGCCCGACAGCGGGCTTCCCGGCACGATCACTGCGAATTCCTCGCCGCCATAGCGCGCAACACTGTCGCCGGCGCGGCCGGCGCTGGCCTTCAGGATCGCCGCCACGGCCTGCAGGCAGCGATCCCCGGCAGGATGACCGTGCCGGTCGTTGAAGACCTTGAAATGGTCGATGTCCAGCAACAGAAGGCCCAGTTCGCTGCCACTCCGCCGCGCGCGGTTCCATTCGGCCAACAGCAGTGCATCGAACTCGCGCCGGTTGGCCACGCCAGTGAGGCCATCCTGCCGTGCCAGCTGGTCCAGCGATGCCTGCCGCTCCATCAGGTCCACCTGCAGCAGGATGCTGCGCACGCCGAAGCCCAGCGTAGCCACCACGAAGCCGGTGACCGCCAACGGTCGCGCGTGGTCGACCACCAGGGTACCGACCACCAGCAGCAGCAATGGCAGGATCATCGGCCCCGCCGCCTGCACCGTTCTGGCCAGCCTCGGGTGCAACACGAACGTCGGCGCCGGCGCCCGGCTCAGCGCCAGCAGTGCCAGCAGCAGGAACGGCAGGTCGATCAGCAGGTCGTTGTAGGCACCGAACGACTGCTCCTCGGTGTAGTGGTTGATGTAGTACGCCACCAGCAGGTAGACGACGGCGTACATCGCCAGCGCACGGAAGAAGTTGCGCCGCTCAGGAACGTCGCCGACCAGCCAGCGCACCACGGCGAACGCCGCAATGCACAGGTTCTGGATATCGAACATGCGCTGCATGTTGGCCATCGCGTGGTCATCAACATCGATGCGGGCGGCAAACGATTGCGCGTGCACGAAGAACAGCACACCCAGCAGTGCGGCCATGGCCGCGTCGATCAGGCTGATGCTGAGCCGTTCGCGGCGTGCACGGGCCAGGATGAACACCAGCGGCACACCGTAAAGCACATACAGGAACAGACTGACCTGCGGCGTGACATCGGCACGGCCAGCACCCAGCGCATCGACCATGTTGAAGGCCATGCCTCCGCCCCACAGCAGCAGGGCCAGTGCGGTGGCACGCCAACCCAGCGCGGCGCCATCGCGGCGGGCCCGCCACAGGCAGGCGGCGGCGGCCAGCAGGGGGGCGCCGGTCAGGAACACGAAGGAACCCGCACCGGCTGGACCCGGCCACATGGCCAGGACCAGGCCATGGCACAGCACATACAGCAGCGCCAGCACTACCGGCATGCATCCCCCGATCGGCAAAGCCGTATGGGTGCACCATAGCCCCGCCCGCGCCACGGCCACGTAAAAAAGGGACGGAGGGGATTAAGTCGTTTGCGGCACAGCGGCAAATGCGACTTAATCCCCTCCGTCCCCTTTTCCGGGGGCCGTCAGCCGTGCAGGGCGCGGGCGTGGTGGGCGATGTGCTCGCCGATGAAACTGGCGATGAAGTAGTAGCTGTGGTCGTAGCCCGGCTGCAGGCGCAGGGTCAGCGGATGGCCGGCGGCATCGCAGGCCTGCTGCAGGCGCTGCGGCTGCAGCTGGGTCTGCAGGAATTCGTCCGCCTCGCCCTGGTCGACCAGCAACGGCAGGCGCTCACGGGCCACGGCGACCAGCTCGCTGGCATCCCATTGCGCCCAGTCCGCCGGGTTGTCGCCCAGGTAGGCGTGGAAGGCCTTCTGCCCCCACGGCACGTGGCTGGGTGCAACGATCGGCGAGAACGCCGACACGCTGCGGTAGCGCCCCGGGTTGCGCAGCGCGATCACCAGCGCACCGTGACCGCCCATCGAGTGGCCGCTGATGCCACGCGCATCGGTGACCGGGAAATTCGCCTCGATCAGTGCCGGCAGCTCCTGTGCCACATAGTCGTGCATGCGGTAGTGCTTCGCCCACGGCGCACGGGTGGCATTGAGGTAGAACCCCGCCCCCTTGCCCAGGTCATAGCCCTCGGCATCGGCCACGTCATCGCCGCGCGGGCTGGTATCAGGCGCAACGATGATCACACCGTGCTCGGCCGCATAGCGCTGCGCGCCGGCCTTGGTGATGACGTTCTGCTCGGTGCAGGTCAGGCCGCTCAACCAGTACAGCACCGGCAGCGCCTGCGCTTCCGCCTGTGGCGGCAGGTACACGGCGAACTGCATGTCGCAGCCCAACGTGGCCGAGTGGTGGCGGTAGACGTCCTGCCAGCCGCCGAAACAGGCGCGGTGTTCAATGCGTTCCATGGTGCTCTCCTGCGCGGCGCGCCAGCGCACGCGTGCTTCTGGTAGATGCCGACCTTGGTCGGCTTATCCACGCGCGGCGTGGATGCCTTTGTTGATCAGTTCATCCAGCTGCGCCAACAGGCGCAGCAATGGTTCGACGCCAGGCTGCCCATCAAGATTGCGAGAGGCCGCCACCGCCACATCGCTGCGCGGCGGCCACTGCCCGGCCGCGCGCGCCTCGTAGAGGCGCGGCAGGAATACCTGCGCAAGCCACTGCTCGAACGGCATGCCATCGTCGCTGCCGAAGGCCGAGGTCACCGCACGCGCTGGCCCCACCTCGCCCACTACCCAGCCCAGCGCACGCAACGCCTGCTCGATCGGGGCCACCAGGGCCGCGCGCGGGTCTTCCGCACGCGGCCGACGCAGGGCATCCAGCCAGCCCATGACGCGGCTCAGTAGTGGACCACCGAACGGATCGACTTGCCTTCGTGCATCAGGTCGAAGGCTTCGTTGATCTTGTCCAGGTCCATGGTGTGGGTGACGAACGGGGCCAGTTCGATATCGCCCTTCATCGCGTCTTCCACCATGCCCGGCAGCTGGCTGCGGCCCTTCACGCCACCAAACGCGGTACCCATCCACTTGCGGCCGGTCACCAGCTGGAACGGACGGGTGGAGATCTCCTGGCCCGAACCAGCCACGCCGATCACCACGCTCTGGCCCCAGCCACGGTGCGCGCATTCCAGCGCCGCGCGCATCACGTTGACGTTGCCGATGCACTCGAAACTGTGGTCCACGCCCCAGGTGGTCATCTCGACGATGACCTGCTGGATCGGCTTGTCGTAGTCCTTTGGGTTGATGCAGTCGGTGGCGCCGAATTCGCGCGCCAGCTCGAACTTGGACGGGTTGGTGTCCACCGCGATGATGCGGCCGGCCTTGGCCTGGCGCGCACCCTGGATCACCGCCAGGCCGATGCCGCCGAGGCCGAACACCGCCACGCTGTCGCCTTCCTGCACCTTGGCGGTGTTGTGCACCGCGCCGATGCCGGTGGTGACACCGCAGCCGAGCAGGCAGACGTGTTCCGGGTTGGCGTCCGGGTTGATCTTCGCCAGCGACACCTCGGCCACCACGGTGTACTCGCTGAAGGTCGAGCAGCCCATGTAGTGGTACAGCGGCTCGCCGTTGTAGCTGAAGCGGCTGGTGCCGTCGGGCATCACGCCCTTGCCCTGGGTGGCGCGCACCGACACGCACAGGTTGGTCTTGCCGCTCTTGCAGAACAGGCATTCGCCGCACTCGGCGGTGTACAGCGGAATCACGTGGTCGCCGGGCTTGACGCTGGTCACGCCCTCGCCCACGTCCACCACGATGCCGGCGCCTTCATGGCCCAGCACCACCGGGAACAGGCCTTCCGGGTCATCGCCGGACAGGGTGAACGCATCGGTGTGGCAGACACCGGTGTGGGTGATCTTGACCAGCACTTCGCCGGCCTTCGGCGGGGCGACGTCGATCTCGACGATCTGCAGCGGCTGGCCGGGACCAAAGGCGACGGCGGCACGGGACTTCATGGTGGCTTCTCCAGGATCAGGCGGGAATGGGATGGCAGGACGATCGGCGCGATGTGGCGCCGATGCTTATTTCAGGTACGAGCGGATCAACGCGCTCATGTCGCGCACGCGTTCGGCGCGTTGTTCGTCGGAGGCTGCAGGTTGCCCGAACTCCTCGCGCAGATGGGCCTCCATCACTTCGGACATCAGGCCGTTGACCGCGCCACGGATGGCCGCGATCTGCTGCAGCACCGGCCCGCAGTCGGCACCGGCTTCCAGCGCGCGGTCCAGCGCATCGCACTGGCCGCGGATGCGGCGCACGCGGGCCAGGACTTTCTTCTTCTCTTCGGGGGAGTGCGGCATGGCGGGGCCACCTCGGAACTATACTGGGGGATAGTATACACAGGCGAACGAAGGAAGCCAGATCGTGCTGCCGGCGCGTGCGCTATCGACAGATCAGCCCCAAAACATGAATGAACAGTGAATAGATTCATTTGTTACTTTTTCATGACCTAGGGTGTCGTATTCGCCCCTGCGTTTACCCCTGAGTCACATTGGCGTGACCAGGGAGAGATCATGTACCGACCGTTGTTCGCCCGCAGTCGCTTGTCTGTCGCGTTGGGTTCGGCATTGGTGCTGGTGGCCGCCGCACCGGCCATGGCGCAGCAGGCCGCCACGCAGGAACAGGAGGCCGAGCCCGCCAGCAGCAAGACCCCCGTGCAGCTGGACCGGATGACCGTCACCGGCTCGCGCATCTACCGCGCCGGCTTCGACACGCTGGAGCCCGCTGCGGTGGTCAGCCGTGAATCGATCGAGAACTATGGCGACACCAACCTCATCGACGCGGTGACCCGGATTCCCGGGGTCAGTGCCGGCGTCAGTTCGCGCGGCGACCAGGCCGGTTTCGGCGCGGGCGTCAACTTCGCCAGCAAGTTCGGCCTGGGCAGCAATCGCCTGCTGACCCTGGTCAATGGACGCCGCTTCGTGACCTCTACACCGCCCACCATCTTCGGTGCCGGCGGCGGCTCGGGCATCCAGGTCGACATGAACGCCATTCCCAGCGTCATGGTGCAACGCATTGAAAGCCTGAGCGTTGGCGGTGCCCCCACCTATGGCTCGGATGCGATCTCCGGCGTCAACAACATCATCCTGCGCGACAAGTTCGATGGCGCCGAAGTCGAACTGGGCTATGGCAGAACCAGCAAGAACGACAACGAGCGCTACTCCTGGTCGGCCATCTTTGGTACCGGATTCGCCGATGGGCGTGGCCACATCGTGGTGGCCGCGGAACTGGACAATGCCGACGGCGTGAACGCGCTGCAACGTGATTTCTACCGCCAGGGCTACAGCCTGCAGGCCAACCCCACTGCAGCCAATGCTGGCAACTTCCAGCCCCTGCGCCGGCCAACCAATGATGGCCGCATCGACGGCAGCATTCCCTTCAATACCGGACCGGCCGACGGCATCCCCGACCAGGTCTGGATCCGCAACCGGCGCATCGCCAGCATGACCTTCGGTGGCCTGGTGATGCCGGCGACCGGCAGCTACACGCGCAACGGCTTGGGCGACATCCTTGGCTTCGGCCCGAACAAAGACAAACTGTGGCAGTTCAACAACGAGGGCAAGCTGGTCGAGTTCAATCCCGGTACCAGCTATGCGGGCGGCAACGCCTCCGGCGGTGACGGCCTGAACCTGTTCGAGACGGTGCCGCTGATCGCCGACCTCGAACGGCGCTCGGTGTTCTCCACCGGCAGCTTCGACTTCACCGACAACGTGCGCGGCTTCTTCGAGCTATCGCGATACGAAGCGACCGCCCGCGAAACCCTGGACCAGAACGTCTACAACGCCGTGTCCTTCGGCAATGCACGCCTGGATGGCGGCGGTACCGCCAGCGGTGCGCTGACCTTCAGCGCCAGCAATCCGTTCCTGAGTGCGGAAACGCGCAAGATCCTCGCCGACAACGGCATCACCTCGTTCCGCCTGTCGCGCTCTTCGCGCGACCTGTCGATGAACAACGCCAGCACCGAGACCCGCCTGACCCGCGCGGTGCTCGGGCTGAACGGCTTCTTCGAGGTTGGAAAGCGCAGCTTCAACTGGGAAGCCAGCGTCACCCATGGCCGCGGTGACTTCGACTACCTCGGCACCGGCCTGATCCAGCAGAACTTCATCAATGCGATCAACGTCACAACCGACGCCAGCGGGCGCATCATCTGTGATGCCACCCGCCCGGGCACCACGGCCGATGCGAACTGCCGCCCGCTGAATCTGTTCGGCGAGAACCAGGCGTCGCGCGAAGCCCTGGACTACGTCTCCACCCGGACCGTGGCCAAGGCGCAGACCCGCCAGACCGTCATCAACGCGTCGGTATCCGGCGGCCTGTTCGATCTTCCCGGCGGCGAGCTGTCCGCCGCGGCCGGCTTCGAACACCGCCGCGAAGAAGGCTCCTTCACCCCCAGCGAGTACCAGCGCCTGGGCCAGGGTCGTTCGGTGCCGACCCAGGCGGCGGAAGGCAAATACCACACCAATGAAGTGTTCGCCGAAGTGCTGGCACCGCTGTTCAATCCCGACTGGGACATCCCGGGCCTGCATCGCCTGGACCTGACCGCCAAGTTCCGCCGCGTCGACAATTCCGTCGCCGGCGCGTTCAATGCGTTCACCTACGGCATCCAGTACGAACCGATCGCCGGCCTGCAGCTGCGCGGCAACAAGACCCAGTCACTGCGTGCGCCCTCCATCGCCGAGCTCTACACCACCCAGCAGCCGGCCTACTACAACATCCCGGAAGTGTGCTCGCTGGACAACATCAGCGGCGGCTCCAATCCGGCGGTGCGTCGCCGCAACTGCCAGGCGTTCTTCGCCGCCTACCCGGGCGCCGATCCGAACACCTTCCGCCAGCAGCCGACCAATACGCTGGGCTCGACCAACGGCAGCACCCGCCTGCAGAACGAAACGGCGAAGTCGTGGACGGCCGGCATCGTGTTCGCGCCGGAGTGGATCCCGGGCCTGCGCGTCGCCGCCGACTGGTATGACATCAAGATCAACAACGTGATCACGTCGCTGAGCGCCAACGACATCATCACCGGTTGCTTCGACACTGCCGACTTCAACGCCGCCAACGTGCCCAACGCCAACCGCTTCTGCGGCCTGGTGACGCGTGATCCGAACACCGGCGTGGCTACCAGCATCAAGACCGAGTATGGCAACGGCCCGGTGCTGATGTTCCGCGGCTGGACCGCCGAAGTCGGCTACCGTTGGGACCTGTCGCGCTTCGGCGTGCTGGACCTGGACTTCTACGGCTACATGCCGAAGAACCGTGGCCAGGCCGCGAACCGGGACGTGCCGTTCGTCGAACAGGCGGGCAGCTTCAACGAGCCCAAGCGCCAGTTCCGCTGGACCGCCCAGCATCGCATCGGCAACTGGAACTACGGCGTGGCCTCCAACTACACCAGCCGCGCCCAGTACACGATGACCGATACCCCGGAAAGCCGTCAGTACTTCTACCGCGACAGCTGGACCACCTGGGACGCCAACGTCACCTATCGCATCACCGATGCCGCACGCGTGACGCTGTCGGTAATCAACGTGGGCGACGACATCGGTCCGTTCCCCTATGTATTGGATGCACTGGGCCGTCGCTACATGGCCAGCCTGCGCTACAACTTCAAGTAGGCCAGCCACAGCGGTTTCACAGGCGGGGCCCGCTGTACGGGCCCCGCTCAATCAAACAGACCTTGTTCCCCCAACCGCGTCAGCTCTTCCACCACATAGCGCACCTTGGGCCGCAGGTGGCGCGTCGGTGGCCACAGCGCATGGATGTCGATGTGCCGTTGCATGTGCGCGTCCAGCACCAGTTGCAACGCGCCGGAATCCAGATGGCGGCGCACCAGTGAAATGGGCATCTGGCAGATGCCAAGGCCAGCGATGGCCGCTTCGATCACCGCATCGCCATCATTGAGTTGATAGGGCGCACCGGGAATGAATGTTCCCTCGTCCTGCTCGCTGCCGATCCGCCACCAGACCGGCTGGCCATGACGGAAGCCGACGATGCTGCGGTGCTGCGCCAGTTCCTCGACTGCGCGCGGCACGCCGTGTGCCTGCAGGTATTCCGGCGATGCGCAGGTGACCAGCCGCTGGCGCCCCAGCCGCCGCGCCACCAGATGCTCTGCCTGGTGCAGCCCACCGAAACGGATCAGCAGGTCGATGCCTTCCTCGACCGGATCGACGAAGTGATCGGTGAAGGTCATCGTCAACTGCAGGTCCGGGTACTGCCGGCACAACCGCAGCAGCACCGGCAACACCACCAGCCGCCCGAACGAGGACGGCATGTCGATGCGCAGCCGCCCGCTGGGCAGGCCGGCCGAACCCAGGCAGGCCTCGGCCGCGGAGATCTCTTCCAGCGCCGCCGCACAGGAGGCGTAGTACGCCTCGCCATCGGTGGTCAGCGCGATGCGCCGCGTGGTGCGATGGAACAGGCGCACACCCAGCCGTGTTTCCAGCCGCGCGATGGCCTTGCCCACTGCTGAGCGCGAGATGCCCAGTGCATCGGCAGCTTCGGTGAAGCTGCCCGAGCGTGCGGTGGTGACAAAGGTCACCAGGCCATTCAAGGATTCCAGCGGCAGCATCGTTCGCACTCCATTGGGGACAAATAGTCCCGCACCAAGGGAGATCGAAGCGCTTTATGCGCCTGCATGTCAACTCCATCCTGTGGGCATCGCGCCGCTGGCGCCTCCCCCGCACCGAGATGACTGATATGACCGCCGCCCTCTTCCGCCCGTTCGACCTGTCAGGAACCGCCCTGCGCAACCGCATCGCGATGGCCCCGATGACCCGCGCCCGCAACCCCGGCGTCGTGGCCAACGAACTGACCGCGCAGTATTACCGGCAGCGTGCCAGCGCCGGCCTGATCATCAGCGAAGGCACCCCGGTCTCGCCGCAGGGCCAGGGCTACATCGACGTGCCCGGCATCTGGTCGGCCGAACAGGTGGCCGGCTGGAAGCTCGTCACCGAGGCGGTGCACGCCGCCCAGGGCAGGATCTTCGCCCAGCTCTGGCATGTCGGCCGCATGTCGCACAGCTCGCTGCAGCCCGATGGTGGGCGACCGGTCAGCGCCGGCACGCGCCCGGTGGCCAGCGCACCGAAGAACACCTCGTTCGTGTATCTGGCCGATGGCAGCCGCGGCCATGCCGATCCCACCCCGGCACGTGCACTGGAGACCGCGGAGATCCCCGGCATCGTCGACGACTTCGTGCGCGGGGCGGACAACGCCATTGCGGCCGGCTTCGACGGCATCGAACTGCATGCCGCCAACGGTTACCTGTTCGAGCAGTTCCTCAACCCGCTCATCAACCAGCGCGAAGACCGCTACGGTGGCTCGCTGCCCAATCGTGCGCGGTTGATCCTGGACACCGTCGATGCAATGGCGCAGCGTATCGGTGCGCATCGCATCGGCGTGCGCCTGGCACCGAACAATCTCACCTTCGACATGCCGTTCTACCCCGACAACGAAGCCACCTATCTGTACCTGGCCGAGGAACTGGGCAAGCGCGGCCTGGCCTATGTGCATCTCAACGACAACCAGCAGGCGGGCCAGTCGGTGCTGGGCGAGGCGTTCCTGCAGCAGTTCAAGCAGGCCTACGGTAGCACCGTGATCCTGGCCGGTGGCATGACCCGCGAACGCGCCCTGCAGCTGATCGACGCCGGCACCATCGACCTGGCCGCGTTCGGCCAGCCGTTCATCGCCAACCCGGATCTGGTCGAGCGCCTGCAGCACAACGTCGCGCTGGCCACGCCGGACCGCAACACCTATTACGGTGGCGGCGAGGCAGGCTACCTCGATTACCCGCGCGCACAATAGAGCCACGCCACGCGTGGATGCGGGCGTACACTGCCCGCCCGCATCCACCGGATCTGCCCATGGATACGCCCACCGCGTCGTTCATCGTCAACCTCGATGTCCCCGATCTCGCCGCTGCCGAAGACTTCTACATCCGAGCCTTCGGCCTGCGCATCAGCCGCCGTCTCGGCCCGGGCGCGGTGGAACTGCTCGGTGGGCCAGCGCCGCTGTACCTGCTGCAGAACGAGACCGGCAGCGCCGCCACCGAAGACGGCGAGGTGCGCGACTACGAGCGCCATTGGACGCCGCTGCACCTGGATTGGGTGGTGGATGACATCGAAGCCGCACTGGCGCGTGCGGTTGCAGCAGGGGCGACACTCGAGCAGTCCGTGCGCGAGCGTCGCTGGGGCCGCATCGCCGTGCTGGCCGACCCGTTCGGCCACGGCTTCTGCCTGATCCAGTTCAGTGCTGAAGGCTACGACGCGCTGGTCGAATGACCGTTGCGCCATTCACCACGGCAACGGCACCGCCTCGCCGTTGGCGCGCTCGCCGTAGTACAGCGACGGCAGCAGCCGCGACAGGAAACTGAACTCGGTGTAGCAGTGCTTGAGCAGGCCCAGGCCGACCGCATCGCCGGCCTCGCGGTGCGGATCGGCGCTGTCCAGGCCCAGCACGAAGCGGCTGCGCAGCACACAGCCAAACGGCGTATCGCGTGCCACGTGCAGCATCTGCCCGTCGCAAGGATCACCGTTTGCATCCAGGCGCACGTGGTCGCCGAAGCCGATGCGCGCGGCAATCACCGCCGATACATCGCCGGCATCCTGTGCCGCCTGCAGGCGCTCTGGCACCAACAACGTGCGCGGATCATGGAACTTCAGGCGCGCCGCCACCGGCGGAATGTCAGCCAGCGATTCCACGGCATGAATGCTGGCACCGTGGTAGCTGCGTCCGCGCTGCCACGCCGGGTCCCAGCCGCGATGCTCGACATGATCAACCGGATGCCACCAGCGGATGTGCTGGGTGGTCTCGAAGAAGGTGAACCACCAGTCCAGCATGCGGCCCTTGCAGCCGTGCAGATCGGTACGCACCGCCACCAGCAGGGTGCCGTCTTCGCGGCGCTGGATGCCGGTTTCCAGGCGCATCGGCGCCGGGACCAGCAGATCGTGGTGGTCCAGCCAGGCGTGGGCGTTTACAGCGGTATCCATCGGGGTCTCCTATGGGTTGGGAGACCCGACAATACGGAAACGTATAGCGTTTCGCAATTAACCAAATGCGGTAAGATGGGGGCAATGAACAGCACCACCCTGCCCGAGCCCACAACGCCGACCCGCCGCCGCGGCCGCCCTGCGCGCCCGGAAGCCGAAGTCCGCCACGCCGTGCTGCAGGCCACGCTGGAGCTGCTGCTGGCGCAGGGTTACGAGGCCACCACCATCGAAGCGGTGGCAGCACATGCCGGGGTGGCGAAGAAGACCGTGTACCGCCACGCCAGCAACCGCGAGGAGCTGGTCGGATTGGCGGTGCGCGAGTGGACCGACGGCTTCGCGCCACAGTTGCAGCGCGATGCGCGCAATGCCGACGAGGTGCTGCCGTTGCTGGAGAACATCCTCCACGCGGTGTGCGCACAGGCGCTGTCGGCGCAGGCGGTGCAGGTGTTCCGCCTGCTGGCCACCGATTTCCCCGGCAAGGACGCACTGCTGCAGGCCTACCTGGACAACGGCATCGAACGTGGCCGTGCGCTGCTGGCCGACTGGCTGGCGCGGCAGCAGCAGCGTGGCCTGCTGCGTGAGGGGGATCCTGTTCGCATGGCGCGATTGCTGCTGGCGATGGCCGTGGCCGAGCCGCTGCGCGAGCGTGTGATCGGCGTGGTGGCCGACGATGCACCGGTGGAGATGCACCTGCGTGATTGCCTGGCGTTGTTGGGGCCGGTGTTGCGGGGGCCGTAGCGTTGCCCATCCGCGCATGGACGACAGCGGTGGGTGCCGACCGTTGGTCGGCACCGCATCCTCCATCACAGCTCACTCGCGCAGCATGTCCACGAACGCGCGCAGCGCACCGGGCATCTGCCGCTGTTTCGGGTAGTACAGCGCGAAGCCGGCGAACGGTTCGCTCCAGTCTTCCAGCACCGCCACCATCTGCCCCGAATCAATGTAAGGCCTTGCCGTGTCTTCCAGCACGTAGGCCAGGCCGATGCCATCGAGTACCGCGCCGACCACGGTGCCCTGCTCGCCCAGCGTCAGCCTTCCCGGCACATCGATCTCCAGCGCCTGCCCACCGCGCTCGAACTGCCACTTGTATAGATGCCCGCTGGCGAAGCGGAAGCGGATGCATTCGTGTGCCGCCAGGTCCCGCGGATGCTGTGGTGCCGGGTGTCGCCGCAGGTAGTCCGGCGAGCCGACAATCAGCCCGCGCAGCGGTGGCCCCATCGGCACCGCCACCATGTCCTCGGGCACGAACTCGTGCAGGCGCACGCCGGCGTCATAGCCCTCGGCGACGATGTCGACCAGGCCATCGTTCTCGGTCAGCTCCACCCGCACATCCGGATGAGCGCGCAGGAAGCGCGCCAGCCGCGGCCCCAGCTGGGTCGACACCGCCGCGCGGGTGGCGTTGATGCGCAGCAGGCCGGCCGGGGCGGCGCGGAACTGGTTCATCTCTTCCAGCGCGTCATGCACCTGGCCCAGCGCCGGCTGCAGGCGCTCCAGCAGGCGCTGCCCGGCCTCGGTCAGGGCCACGCTGCGGGTGGTGCGATGGAACAGGCCCACCCCCAACCGTTCTTCCAGCGCGCGGATCGCATAGCTCACCGCCGAGGTCGACAGCGCCAGCTCGGCACCGGCACGGCGGAAGCTGCGGTGACGAGCGACCGCAGCGAACGCGGCCAGGTGAGTGAGGTTGTCAGTGGCCATGATTGTGCAGTTCCACTTGATGAATCATGCCGATATCCGCGCTTTCTGCCGCTGGGAACGGGGCGTATTGTAAAACGCCTTTCGACAAACCCTGCCAAGGATTCCCCATGTCCCTCGCCCGTGGTTACGCCGCCCATTCACATACCGATCCGCTGATCCCGTACGAATTCGAACGCCGCGCGGTCGGCCCGGACGATGTGCGCATCGAGATCCTCTACAGCGGCATCTGCCATTCCGACCTGCACCAGGCCCGCGACGACTGGGGTGGCTCGATCTACCCGATGGTGCCGGGCCACGAGATCATCGGCCGCGTGACCGAGGTCGGCAGCAACGTCACCCGCTTCAAGGTCGGCGACCACGCCGGCGTCGGCTGCATGGTCGATTCCTGCCGTCACTGCGATGCCTGCGAGCACGACCTGGAGCAGTACTGCGCCGAAGGCGCGACCTGGACCTACAACGGCCGTGAACGCGAAAGCGGCGCACCGACCTACGGTGGCTATTCGGACCACGTGGTGGTCGAGCAGCGCTTCGTGGTGAAGGTGTCCGACACCCTCGACCTGAAGGCGGCCGCGCCGCTGCTGTGCGCCGGCATCACCACCTGGTCGCCGCTGCGCCACTGGAAGGTCGGCCCGGGCCAGAAGGTCGGCGTGATCGGCCTCGGTGGCCTCGGCCACATGGGCGTGAAGTTCGCCAAGGCGCTCGGCGCGCACGTGGTGATGATCACCACCACCCCGGAAAAGGGTGCCGATGCCAAGCGCCTGGGCGCCGATGAAGTGCTGGTCTCGCGCGATGCCGCGCAGATGAAGGCGCATGCCGGCAGCTTCGACTTCCTGCTCAACACCATCCCGGTCGGCCATGACACCAACCCGTACATGGGCCTGCTCAAGCGCGAGGCCACCATGTGCCTGGTCGGCGTGCTGACCGAACTGGACCCGCCGCTGACCGGTGGCAGCGTGATCTTCGGCCGCAAGCACCTGACCGGCTCGGCGATCGGTGGCATGGCTGAGACCCAGGAAATGATGGATTTCTGTGCCGAGCACGGCATCGTCAGCGACGTCGAGATGATCGACATCAAGAACGTCAACGAAGCCTGGGAACGCATGGCGAAGAACGATGTGCGCTACCGCTTCGTGATCGACATGGCGACGATGAAGAACGCGGCCTGATCCAAGGCAGGTGTGAAAAAGAAAAACCCCGGCAGTGCCGGGGTTTTTTCATCGCGTGCCGACCAAGGTCGGCACCCACCCAACATCATCAATACGCGAACTCGCGGAACACCGGATCGACGTCGCCGTGCCAGCGGCCATGGAACAGCGCCAGCTTGCGCTCGGCCGGGGTCAGCCCGGATTCGACGATCTCCTGAAGCACGTCCAGGAACTTGCTCTCGTCCTGGCCATCGGCATTGCGCGCGGCACGGCGCTTGAGGCCTTCCACTGAAATCTTCACCGCCTCGCGGGCCAGGTCGCGCACCGTGCCGTTGCGGAACGGCAGGTTCATCGCATGCTTCGGTACACCATCGCGCAGTGCATGGCGCTCGGCCAGGGTGAAGTCACGCACCAGGTCCCAGGCGGCATCCAGCGCGGTGTCGTCGTACAGCAGGCCCACCCAGAACGCCGGCAGCGCGCACAGGCGGCTCCACGGGCCACCGTCGGCGCCGCGCATTTCCAGGTATTTCTTCAGGCGCACTTCGGGGAAGGCGGTGGTCATGTGGTCCGACCAGTCGCGCAGAGTCGGCAGCGCACCCGGCAACACCGGCAACTTGGCCTGCATGAAATCGCGGAAGCTCTGCCCGCTGGCGTCGTGGTAGATGCCATCGCGGTAGGAGAAATACATCGGCACGTCGAGCAGGTAATCGACATAGCGCTCGTAACCGAAGCCATCCTCGAACACGAAGTCGAGCATGCCGGTGCGGTCGGCATCGGTATCGGTCCAGATGTGCGAGCGGTAGCTCAGGTAGCCGTTGGGCCTGCCTTCGGTGAACGGCGAATCGGCGAACAGCGCGGTGGCGATCGGCTGCAGCGCCAGCGACACGCGGAACTTCTTCACCATGTCCGCTTCGGTCGCGTAGTCCAGGTTCACCTGCACCGTGCAGGTGCGGGTCATCATGTCCAGGCCGAGCGAACCGACCTTGGGCATGTACGCGCGCATGATCTTGTAGCGGCCCTTCGGCATCCAAGGCATCTCATCGCGCTTCCACTTCGGCTGGAAGCCCATGCCGAGGAAGCCCAGCTGCAGCTCACCGGCCACCTGTGCCACTTCATTCAGATGAGTGCCGGTCTCCACGCAGGTCTGGTGGATGGTCTCCAGCGCCGCTCCGGACAGTTCCAACTGACCGGCCGGTTCCAGCGTCACCGAGGCGCCATCGCGCAGCAGGGCGATGGTGTTGCCGTTTTCCTGCACCGGCTCCCAGCCGAAGCGGACCAGCCCATTGAGCAGCGCTTCGATGCCGCGCTCGCCTTCAAAGGTCGGCGGGCGAAGGTCATCCAGGCGGAACCCGAACTTCTCGTGCTCGGTGCCGATGCGCCACTGCGCGCGGGGCTTCTCGCCGGAGGCGATCACCTCCACCAGCTGCGAGCGGTCGGTAATGGGGGTATCGGCGACGTGGCTGGGGCTCGACAAGGGGGTGGCTCGCTGGACAGTGGCAGGGGATGTGGGGCCCAGGGCCTTCCATCGCAAGGGCGCACTATAGCGTGGCACTCTGCTGCGTCATGCGACGGTGACGGGTTTCAGCATCCTACCGACGCCCTCTTGACCCTCGTACACTCGGGGGCATGAGCCGCCATTCACGACACCCCGAACTGCACCGCTCCGAGCGCGTCGGCTGGCTGCGTGCCGCCGTGCTGGGGGCCAACGATGGCATCGTCTCGGTGGCCGGCCTGGTGGTCGGTGTGGCCGCCAGCGGCGCCTCCGCTGCGACCATCCTGGCCACCGGCGTGGCCGGCACCGTGGCCGGCGCGATGTCGATGGCCGCCGGCGAGTATGTCTCGGTGCAGACCCAGGCCGACACCGAAGACGCCGACCTGGCGATGGAAAAGCGCGAGCTGCGCGAAGACCCGCACAGCGAGCTGGAAGAGCTGGCCGCGATCTACCGCCACCGCGGACTGGAACCGGCGCTGGCACGGCAGGTGGCCGAACAGCTCACCGCGCACGACGCGCTCGGTGCCCACGCCCGCGACGAGCTGGGCATTACCGATACCCTGCGCGCACGCCCCCTGCAGGCAGCGCTGGCCTCGGCCGGCGCCTTCACCTGCGGTGCGGCACTGCCCGTGCTGACCGCGCTGCTCGCGCCGGTCGACAAGGTCGCGATGATGACCACCGCCAGCACCCTGCTCGGCCTGTGCCTGACCGGCGCAATGGCAGCCCAGGCCGGCGGCGCACCGCCGGTACGCGGCGCGATCCGGGTGATGTTCTGGGGCGCGCTGGCGATGGCCGCGGCCGCCGGCGTCGGTCGCCTGCTCGGCGCACACGTGACATGACCGCCATGCTGCCCGCGGCCACCGCACTGCTGGCCGAGATGGCCAGCCTGGCCGGCTGCGAGCGCGCCGACGGCTATGCCTGCATCACCGCACGTCGCGAGCATGGCGCCAGCTCGGTGGAGATTCCGCAACCGCAGTTCGCGATCCTGCTGGAAGGCCGCAAGCAGGTACGTACCGCTCATCAGTCTCTGGCGTTCGTTCCCGGCGACATCCTGCTGCTGACCCAGCGCTGCCGCATCGATGTGGTCAACACCCCCGACCCGCGCAGTGGCCGTTACCTCAGCGCCATCGTGCCGCTGTGTGCCGAAGTGCTGGCGGCCGCTCGCACGCTGTGGAGCGAGGGGCTTCCCGCGCCTGGTCAGGCGATGGCGCGACTGCCGTTGATCGAACATGGCGCGGTACTGCGCCAATGGCGCCAGTCGCTGCAGGACGGGCGTTACAGCGAAGCACGATTGGCCCTGGCCTCGCTGGTACTAACCCTGTGCCGGCAGGGCCACGGCAACCTGCTGCTGCCGCAGGCGCCGAGCCTGGGTGAACAGATCCGCGACCGCATCGCCGCCGAACCGGCACGCGATTGGCAGTCGCGCGATGTGGAAGAACAGTTCGCGCTGAGTGGTGCGACCCTGCGCCGTCGACTCGCCGCCGAGGACACCAGCCTGCGCCAGCTGCTCACCGAGGCACGGCTGGCGCATGGCATGCAGCTGCTCTACACCACGGACCTGCCGTTGAAGACCGTGGCCGCACGCGCGGGCTATCGGTCCGCGGCGAGTTTCAGCAAGCGCTTCGCCGAGCAGTACGGACTGGCTCCCACCGACATTTGAGGGGGTTCGGCAGGGCTGCGCCCTGCACCCGCCGAAGCGAGAGCAAGAGCCGGAGCAACAGCAACAGCGTGCATTCCGTGGGATGGCGGGGCGGTGTGGGTGGGCAGGACACGCCGTAAACCCCGCTCCGCGGTCCGGCCCAGCCGCTGGCGGCTGTGCGTTCGGGCGCTTGCGAAGCAATGCTTCGCAAGCAAAGCCCCCTCACCCATGGGGGCTCGATGGCGCCATCCATGGCGCCAACGGTCCTGCCCACCCACACCGCCCCACCTCTGACAGATTTCTGCGGCTGTTGGTAGGTGTCGACCTAGGTCGACACGATTTTTCTGTCAGATATCGAAATCGATCTGGGGTCAGATCCGTTTTCCTGCGGAAAACGGATCTGACCCCAAGAGCATTTCCAACAGATCGCGGAAAACTGTCGAAGGCGGGGTGGGTCCGGTTGCGGGGGCGTGAGCCGCATGGATGCGGCGACCGAGCTTACATGGACGTACTTGCAGCGTCCCCCGCAACCGGACCCACCCCGCCATCCCACAGATAGCCCGCTGTTGCTGTTGCTTCGGCTGCTGCTATTGCTTCGGCTGTTGCCGTTGCCTCTGCGGGTGCAGGGCGCAGCCCTGCAGACCCCCCCCTTCCCTGAGCATTCCGCGCAGTGGTTTGAGCGCCGCGCACACGCCAGCCACGCCACGCTATGCGGTAACGGAACCGTCCGTCGCCCACCGAGAACCACCATGACCCTGCGCCACCTGCCCCTGCGCTCCGCCCTGCTGCTGGCCCTGTCGTCCCTGCCGCTGGCCGCACTGGCCGAAGCCACCTCGCCCGCTCCCACCCAGCAGGTGCCGGGCGTCTATCACCAGCGCGTCGGCGCACTGCAGGTCACCGCCCTGTTCGACGGCGTGGTCGCACTGGGCCGGCAGGAAGTGGTGGACGTGCCGCCCACGCTGGTCAGCCGCCTGCTGGAAGGCCGCTACGTGCCCGAAGACAAGAAAGGCCTGCAGACCGCGATCAACGCCTTCCTGGTGCGCCAGGGCAACCACCTGACCCTGGTCGATACCGGCACCGCGCAGTGCTTCGGCCCCGGCCTGGGCCAGGTGCTGGGCAATCTGCGCGCCTCCGGCGTGGACCCGGCCGAGGTGGACGAGGTGCTGCTGACCCATGCCCATCCGGACCACCTGTGCGGGGTGCTCGACGCGCAGGGCAAGCCCGCCTACCCGAATGCCACGGTGTGGCTGTCCAAGGCCGATGCCGACTACTGGCTCAACCCGGCCAGCGAGGCCACCGCGCCGAAGGGCGTGCGCTTCGCCTTCCCGCTGGCACGCAACGCGGTGGCGCCCTACCAGGCCAGCGGCCACCTGCGCACTTTCAGCCCCGGCGATGCCCTGCCCGGTGGCGCGGTGGCGATGGACACCCATGGCCATACGCCCGGCCATGTCTCCTACCGGTTCGACAGCCAGGGCCAGTCACTGCTGGTGTGGGGCGATGTGCTGCACTTCCATGCGGTGCAGTTCGCGCATCCGGAGGCGGCATTCGAGGCCGATTCGGACCGCAAGGCGGCCATCGCCAGCCGGCGCGGGCTGCTGCAGCAGGCCACCGTCAACGGTTGGTGGGTGGCCGGTGCGCATCTGCCGTTCCCCGGCCTGGGCCACGTGCGTGGCGAGGGTAAGGCCTATGCGTGGGTGCCGGCGGAGTACTCGCCGTTGAAATGAGCCGATGAGCCCTTGTAGAGCCGAGCTCATGCTCGGCTACCGGGCCTGGCCGCGCTGCGCGCGGCAGCCGAGCGTGGGCTCGGCTCTACAGGAAAACCGGAAGCCTTATTCCAGCCCCAGCCAGCCGCCGATCACGCCGCGGGCTTCGTCCACACCGGTACGGTCTTCGCCTGAGAACACCTGCACGCTCACGCTGTCGCCATAGGCCGATTGCAGCTCCTTGCGCACCTTCTGCAGGGACTGCATCTGCTGGCTGCGGCTGAGCTTGTCGGCCTTGGTCAGCAGCGCGTGCGCCGGCAGGCCACGCTGCACGGCATAGGACAGCATCTGCCGGTCGTAGTCCTTCAGCGGATGGCGGATATCCATCACCACCACCAGGCCCTTCAAGGCTTCGCGGGTGCGGAAATACCTGTCGATGAAGGCCTGCCAGTGCGCCTGCAGGTCCAGCGGCACCTTGGCGTAGCCGTAACCGGGCAGGTCGACCAGATGCGCTTCCGGGGTGACCTGGAAGAACACCAGCTGCTGGGTACGGCCGGGGGTCTTGGAGACACGGGCCAGGGCGTTCTGGCGGGTCAGCGCGTTGAGCGCACTGGACTTGCCGGCGTTGGAGCGGCCGGCGAAGGCCACTTCGGCCCCTTCGTCGGGGGGCAGCTGCCGCACGTTGTGGGCCGAAAGGTGGTAACGGGCGCGTTCGATGAGCAATGACATGTGCCTAGGATCGCATGTTGCGGCGCCGCGCGCCCGTGCCGGCGGCCGTTGCGGGCATTTTGCTGCACTGCTGCGTTGACCGTGCGCGGAAACGGCGTTGATAATCCGGGCGATGCCGGCGGCCACCGCCCGGCCCGGTCCATACGGAGCTTCAGCATGCGCCACGCTCGCGTTCTTGCCGTATCCGCCCTTGCCACTGCTGTAGTCGTTGCCGCTGCTGCGTTCGCGCAGACCACGTTGACCCCGCTGCCCGACAACGGGCCGATCCGCACCGCCTCGCTGGAAGTGGATTTCAGCAAGACCACCTGGGGCGACGCCAAGGCCGGCCAGACCAAGGCCTCGGCCTGCGCGGCCTGCCATGGCGCCGACGGCAATTCCACAGTGGAGATGTACCCGTCCATCGCCGGCCAGAGCGAACGCTACGTCGCCCAGCAGATGGCCCTGATCGCCAACGGCCAGCGCAGCTCCGGTGCGGCGGTGGCGATGGTGCCGTTCGTGCAGAACCTCACCCCGCAGGACATGCGCGACATCGGCGCGTTCTTCGCCACCCAGAAGGCCACCGCCGGCATCGCCGATGACACGGCGGTCACCGACGGCCCCTACAAGGGCATGAAGTTCTACGAGATCGGCCAGCAGCTGTACCGCGGCGGCGACGCCAAGCGCGGCCTGCCGGCCTGCATGGCCTGCCACGGCCCCAGCGGGGCCGGTAATCCCGGCCCGGCCTATCCGCACATTGGTGGCCAGCACGCCAGCTATGTCGCGCGCCGCCTGCAGGAATACCAGGCCGGCCAGACCAACGAGACCGACAAGGCGCACTTCCAGATCATGGCTGCGGTTGCGCAGAAGCTGAGCGAACAGGAGGTGCAGGCGCTGTCGAGCTACCTGCAGGGCCTGCACAACAAGGCCGACGACGTGGCCGTTGCCACCACGCCGGCACAACCGGCTGCCGCCCCCTGAGCACCTTTGGTCGGCCGGGGCCGCCACCGCGGCCCTCGCCTGCGGTATGTTTCCTTCACGCCGGCGACCGCGCCGGCGTTGCTTTTTTCAACGGAGATGCGTGTCGATGAGGTTGATTTCCCGCCTGCTGTTGTCTGTGCTGGTGCTGCTGCCGCTGGTAGCCTGCGCCGCAACCCCTGCCAATGCCCCGCTGGTCGAGGGCAAAGACTACGAGCGCATCGCCCAGCCGGGCCCGTTCCAGCCGCTGGCCGGCAAGATCGAGGTGGTCGAAGTCTTCGGCTACACCTGCCCGCACTGCGCCCGTTTCGAACCGCAGCTGGAAGCCTGGGCAGCCAAGCTGCCGGCCGACGTGCGCTTCACCCCGGTTCCGGCGGCCTTCGGCGGCGCCTGGGACGCCTGGGCCCTGGCCTACTACGCCGCCGACGAAGTCGGCGTGGCCAAGCGCAGCCACGGCGCCGTGTTCAAGGCCCTGCACCAGGACGGCTCGCTGCCGATGCAGAACGTTTCGGCCGATGAGCTCGCCACCTTCTACAAGGCCTACGGCGTGACCCCGGACCGTTACCTGCAGGCCCTGCGCGGCGATGCCGTACAGAAGAAGGTCGATGCCGCCCGCGCGTTCGCCCAGCGCACCAGGATCCCGGGGACCCCGGCGCTGATCATCAACGGCCAGTACCTGGTCCGTGGCGACAGCTTCGACGACCAGCTGCGCATCGCCTCGGCGCTGATCACCCAGGCCCGCGCCGCCCGCGGCCGCTGAACCAACACCCACCACCGACACGGCGCTGTCGCCGCCGCGTGTCATCATTTCCCCCTGGCCGGCGCATGACGCCGGCCCCACCTTTCCAGATGCTGGAGACGTTTCCATGAAGATCCGTTACGCCCTCGCCCTCGCAGCGCTGCTGCCAATCCTGGCTGCCTGCAAGGCCGACGACGGCAGCACCAACACCACCGCGGCCCCGGCCGAACCGGCTGCAGCTCCGGCGACCACCGAACCGGCTGCGCCGGCCGCGGGTACCGAAGGCGCCGCACCGGCCGCTGCCGAAGGCGAGAAGGCCTCGGCTGAAGCCGCACCGGCCACTGCACCGGCCCCGACCACCGCCGCGCTGACCGGCCCGGCCCCGGTGGAAGGCGCCGACTACCAGGTGATCCCGAACGGCCAGCCGTTCCAGCCGGCCGCCGGCAAGATCGAAGTGACCGAGATCTTCGGCTACGTCTGCCCGGCCTGCGCCGCGTTCCAGCCGCTGGTCGGCCCGTGGAAGGCCGGCCTGCCGAGCGATGTGAACTTCGTCTACGTGCCGGCCATGTTCGGCGGCACCTGGGACAACTACGCCCGTGCCTTCTACGCCGCGCAGACCCTGGGCGTGCAGGAGAAGACCCACGAAGCCCTGTACGCTGCCATCCATTCGCAGAAGACCCTGAAGGGCGAGCGCGGCACCGATTCGGTTGACGACATCGCCAAGTTCTACGGTGCCTACGGCGTGGATCCGAAGCAGTTCGCCGCCACCATGGGCAGCTTCGCAGTGAATGCCAAGACCAACTCGGCCAAGCAGTTCGCGCAGCGCAGCCAGATCAGCGGCACCCCTTCGATCATTGTCAACGGCAAGTACCTGGTGAAGGGCAAGAGCTTCCCGGACATGCTGCGCATTGCCGACCACCTGATCGCCCGCGAACGCGGTGCGGCCCAGGCTCACTGATCCAAGAGAAGCGTTTCCCGGCCGTGAATTCCCCCCGTACACGGACCCTGCGCTTGCTGACGGCCAACATCCAGGCCGGCTCAAGTACCCGCCGCTACAGCGACTATGTGACCCGCAGCTGGTCACATGCGCTGCCGGCGGGTCGCAAGCGCAGCAGCCTGGACGCGATCGCCACCCTGGCGCGCGAACATGACATCGTCGGCCTGCAGGAGGCCGACCCGGGCAGCCTGCGCTCGGGCTTCACCAACCAGACCCACTACCTGGCCCAGCGTGCCGGCTTCAACTACTGGAGCCACCAGCCGAACCGGCGCATGGGCGGGGTCGCGTCCAGCGCCAATGGCCTGCTGAGCAAGCTCGAACCGGTGGAAGTGCAGGACCACGCCCTGCCAGGCCGCATCGGTGGGCGTGGCGTGCTGCTGGCCAAGTTCGGCGACGGTGCCGACGGCTTGGCGGTGGCGGTGGCCCATCTGTCATTGGGCGCGGGCTCACGGATGTCGCAGCTGGGCTTCATCGCCGAGCTGTTGTCCGACCACCCCAACGCGGTGCTGATGGGCGACTTCAACTGCCTGGCCGAGCGCCCGGAAATGCAGGTGCTGTACCAGAAGACCCGGCTGCAGCCCCCGGGCTGCATCGTGCCGACCTTCCCCAGCTGGCGCCCCGACCGCGCCATCGACCACATCCTGGTCAGCAGCGGCCTGCAGACCCGCACCGTGGAAGCCGTACCGGCCGCATTCTCCGATCACCTCGCCCTGGCGATGCAGATCGACGTCCCGGCCGACGCCCTGCGCTGAACGCTCCTGGTAGGTGCCAACCTTGGTTGGCACGCCGCTCTGGTGGGTGCGGACCGTTGGTCCGCACGCTCTCCGCCGCTACCCGGCCTGCACCACTGGCACCTTCAACCGCCGCGCGGTCATCGTGCTGCCCACCGAGGCCAGCACCGTGCAGCCGATCGCCAGCCACTGCAGCCCGTGCAGGTGCTCGTGCAGCAGCAGCATCGCCCACAGCGCGGCCACCGCCGGTTCCATGCTGATCAGGATGCCGAACGTTTCCTTCGGCAGGCGCTTGAGCGCCATCATCTCAAGCGACATCGGGATCGCGCTGGAGACCAGCGCCACCAGCAGGCCGGCCGCCAGGATCTTCGGGTCGAGCAGCGCGGCGCCGGCATGCACCACGCCCACCGGCACCACCACCAGCGACGCGGCCAGCAGCCCCAGCGAGACCGAATGCCCCGCGTGCAGATGACCGGCACGCTTGCCGAACACGATGTACAGGCCCCAGCACGCCGCTGCGCCCATCGCATACAGCACACCGGCCGGATCCAGCGCCGGGCCGCCGCCCAGCGGCAGCAGCAGCAACAGCCCGACCACAGCACAGCCCACCCAGACGAAATCGATGGGGCGTCGTGACGACAGCATCGCCACCGTCAGCGGCCCGGTGAACTCGATGGCCACCGCGATGCCGAAGGGAATCGTGCGCAGGGCCATGTAGAACAGCAGGTTCATCAGGCCCAGGGTGAGCCCGTAGCGCAGGATGGTGATCGCATCCACGCGACTGGTCTTCCAGCGCCATGGCCGCCAGAACAGCAGCAGCAACAGCGCCGAGAAGCCCACGCGCAGCGCGCTGGTGCCCTGGGCGCCGATCAGCGGGAACAGGTGTTTTGCGTAGGAGGTACCGATGGCCAGCGAGGTGACCGAGCCGAGCACCGCCAGCGCCGGCAACATCGGCGCGAGTCGTGAGGTCTGCATGCGCAAAGTCTATTGCGCCGGCGCCGAGCACTTGGCTCAATTGACAGCCCGTTCGTGCAACTTCTGCTCGCCATGGCCACCGCCCCCGTGCTCGACAGTTTCGACCGCGCCATCCTCGACCTGCTGCAGCGGGACAACACCCTGCCGCAGCGCGAAATCGCCGAGGCCGTGCACCTGTCCACCCCGGCCGTGCAACGCCGCATCAAGCGCCTGCAGGACAGCGGCGTGATCGCGGCCAATGTGGCGGTGGTCGCCGCGGCCAAGGTCGGGCGGCCGCTGACCATCATCGTCGAGGTCCGCGTGGTCAGCGAGCAACGCGAACGCGTGGCGCCGTTCAAGCGCCGCGTGCAGGAGGACCCCGCCGTGCAGCAGTGCTACTCGATCACCGGCGATGGCGATTTCCTGCTGCTGCTTTCGGCGGCGTCGATGGAAGAATACGAGGCGATCACCGAGCGGTTGTTCGGCGGCGATGACAACATCGAGCGCTTCCGCACCTCGGTGGCACTGGGCACGTTGAAGCGGAGTTTCGAAGTGCCGCTGCTGCCGGTCCTGTAGCGTCGAGCCATGCTCGACGGCCTTTTGACCGCAAAGCTGAAGCAGTCGAGCATGGCTCGACTCTACACTCCGAAACCATGAGCACATCGCCCTCCCCCGCCCACCGCCTGCGCCGCTGGCTGCTGCGCGGCCTGTGGCTGACCATTGCCGTCCTTGCGATGATGGCGTTGTGGAACAGTCCCTGGGCCGCCGCACCGAAGATGCTGTGGGCACTCTCACGGATGCCGCCAGCCGCCGAGCTGCCGGTACCGGTGGACGGCGTGCGGCCACGCCAGATTGCCGATACCTTCGGTGCGCCGCGAGGCCGTGACCGCTCCCACGCCGGCATCGACATCTTCGCCAGGCGCGGCACGCCAGTGCGCAGCGCCACGGCCGGTGTCGTCGCGGATGTCAGCGAACGTGGGCTCGGCGGGCGCCAGGTGTGGGTGATCGGGCCCGGACGCGAGCGCTACTACTACGCGCACCTGGAAAGCTGGGCCGATGGCCTGGCGCGTGGCCAGGTGGTCCAGGCCGGCGACCTGCTCGGCCATGTGGGCGACAGCGGCAACGCCAAGGGCACGCCGCCGCACCTGCACTGGGGCATCTACGGCACCGACGGCACCCGCGACCCGCTGCCACTGCTGCGCTGACCGCCATTGCGTACCCGCGCACTGATCCGCTCATGATTTGTAAATAGGAATAGTTCGTATTACCATTTCTTTCGTTTCCGGTGGTGCCAGGACGGCCTGCCCGTCCTCTCCCTACCCGTAGCGCCTCGCCTCCTGGATGCCGGCCGATCGCGCGTGCTCGCCCAGGACCCCCATGAACCGTTCCGCCTTCCGTACCCCGCCGCCGCAGCGGCTGTCCGTTGCCGTGCTCGCCGTTCTCTGCGCCGTGGCCCCGGCCGCCTTCGCCGACACCGCCGCCGACCCGACCACGCTGGACAAGGTCGTCGTCAAGGGCGAACGCGCCGAAGGCTACTCGGTGCACCGCACCTCGGCCGGTACCCGCTTCGATCTGGCGCCGCGCGAGATCCCGCAGTCGGTCAGCATCATCAGCCACCAGCGCATCGAAGATCAGAAGCTGGACGACATCATCGACGTGCTGGCCAACACCACCGGCGTCACCAGCACCCAGTCCGACAGCGAGCGCACCGAGTTCTACGCGCGCGGCTTCTACATCGATGCCTACCAGTTCGACGGCCTGCCGACGCAGATGGTGCAGAACTGGAGCTACGGCGATTCCGGCCTGGACCTGGCGCTGTATGACCGCGTTGAAGTGGTGCGCGGTGCCACCGGCCTGCTCAGCGGTGCCGGCAATCCGTCGGCGTCGGTGAACCTGATCCGCAAGCATGCCGACAGCGCCGAACTGACCGGCAGCGTCTCGGTGAACGTCGGCAGCTGGGGCCGCACCCGCACCACCGTGGACGTGGGCAGCGCGCTCAACGCCAGTGGCACGGTGCGCGGCCGGGTGATCGGCAGCTACCTGGACACCGATGGCCAGATGGACCGCTACAACCAGCGCAAGACGCTGGGCTACGCCGTCATCGACGCCGACCTGACCCCGGATACGCAGCTGAGCGTGGGCTACGACTACCAGCAGAAGCGCGCCAATGGCGCGACCTGGGGCGGCTTCCCGATGTGGTACGCCGATGGCAGCCCGACGAACTATCCGACCTCGTTCAATCCGTCGCCGGATTGGACCTACTGGGATACCACCAGCAAGCGTCCGTTCGCCACCCTGCAGCACGCCTTCAGCAATGGCTGGAAGTTCAAGATCGGCGCCACCCACGACCGCACCAAGGCCGATGACAAGCTGTTCTATCCGGCCTACACCGCGTTCGACAAGGCCACGGGCACAGGCGTCACGCCGATGGCCGGCTTCTACAACACCGAGCGCAAGGTCGACGGCATTGATGGCTACATCGACGGTCCGTTCCAGCTGTTCGGCCGCGAACACCAGTTCATGGCCGGCCTGAGCTACAACAAGCGCGAGTTCGCCAACTACGGTGACTTCCAGATGGGCGGCCCCGGCACCGGCTGGAACCCCTTCAGCTCCTATCTCGACTGGACCGGCAACATCGCCCAGCCGAACTGGAACCCGCTGGCGCTGGCCAGCCAGGGCACCATCACCCAGAAGGCCGGCTATGCCGCCACCCGTCTGTCGCTGGCTGATCCGCTGAAGCTGATCCTCGGTGCGCGCTACACCAACTGGAAGAGCGAAGGCGAGAACGACGACCGCGAACACAAGGTGACCACCCCGTACGCCGGCCTGGTGTATGACATCAACGACACCTACTCCGCGTACGCCAGCTACACCGAGATCTTCCAGCCGCAGACCGCGCGCGACCGCAACGGCCGTTATCTCGATCCGGTAGACGGCAAGAGCTACGAGGTGGGCGTCAAGGGCGCCTGGTTCGACAACCGTCTGAACGCCTCGCTGGCGGTGTTCCGCATCGAGCAGGACAACGTCGCCCAGGTCACCAGCGAGCCGATCATCGGCCGCCCGGGTGAATTCGCCTCGATCGCTGCACGCGGTACCGTCAGCCGTGGCTTCGAGTTCGAAGTGAACGGCGAACTGGCACCCGGCTGGAACGCGACCTTCGGTGCTTCGCGCTATGTGGCAAAGGACATCAACGGCGCCGACATCAACACCAACCTGCCGCAGACCGCATTGAAGCTGTTCACCAGCTACACCCCGCAGTCGCTGCAGGCGCTGACCGTCGGTGGCGGTGCCAACTGGCAGAACCGCATCTACTACGCCGCACCGGTGGTGGGCCGCTTCGAACAGGAAGGCTATGCGCTGGTCAGTGCCTTCGTGCGCTACCGCATCTCGCCGGAGTTCAGCGTGCAGGCCAACCTCAACAACCTGCTCGACAAGAAGTACTACTCGCAGATCACCGGCTACGGTGCATACGGCGACGGCCGCAATGGCTCGCTGACGTTCACCTGGGCGTTCTGATCAGGCGCGGGGCACGATCGCCCCGCACCTGTAGAGCCGAGCCCACGCTCGGCTGATTCTCTGAGCCGAGCGTGGGCTCGGCTCTACACCAGCAAGGCGGCGCCGGAACTGACCGGCACTGCCACCGTTACATCAGAAGCGCAGGTCCGCGCGCAGGTACCAGTAGCGGCCACGCGGGATGTCATAGGTCGAGGCGTCGTAACCGTTCAACGAACACGACAGGCAGATCGGCGGATCCTTGTCGAACACGTTGTTCAGGCCGGCCGTCAGCTGCAGCCCCTTCATCCAGTCGATCTTGTAGCCCACCTGCATGTCATGGAAGGTGGTGGCCGACAGCGTATTGGTGCCCGCAGCCTGGTTGCTGCAGACCGGGAACACGGAAGCGTCACCGCAGTTTTCGGTCAGTTCGGAGATATGCCGCACGGTCCAGTTGGCGCTCCAGCGATCCAGCGTCCAGCCGATGCTGGCATTGCTGGTCCATTCCGGAATCGAGCTGTCGGCCACTTCCACGCCCGGCTTCTGCGGCTGCTTCTGGCCCGCCGCACCGGTGGCTTCGTAGCGACCCACGAAGGTGTTCTTCCAGCCCAGCTTGAACTGGCCGATCGAGCTCTGCGGCAACGTCCAGAACAGATCCACATCCCAGCCATCGGTCTTGATCGAACCCAGATTGGTCAGGCGGTTGTTGAAGCTGCTGACCGCACCGGTGCTGGCACGGGTGATGCCGTTGCAGTAGATCGGGTCCAGCGTGTCCACGCACAGGTCCAGCTGGGTCTGCGCGTTGATTGCCTGGATCGCGCCGTCGATGGCATGGCGGTAGAAGGTCACTTCCACATCGAAGCGCTCCGACCACGAACTGTTGCTGCCAAACCATGGGCTCCACACGAAGCCTGCGCTGAAGCTGCGCGAGCGTTCCGGATCCAGCTCGCGGTTGCCGCCAGTGGTCACCGAGATCTGCGAGTTGGCCTGCTGGAACCCGGCCGGTACGCCCAGCGCAGCACAGTTGGCCGCGCTGCCACGCGGCGGCGTACCGCCCAGGCCCACCGAGCACGGATCGAACAGCTGCAGGTCGGCACGCGCGGCCGAGCCGTACAGCTCACCGATCGATGGTGCACGGAAGCCTTCGGCATAGGTCGTGCGCAGCACGAAGTCATCGGTCACCTGCCAGCGCAGGCCGTACTTGGGCGTGAATTCACCACCGAAGGTGGAGTAGTCCGAGTAGCGCCCGGCCAGGCTCAGGTCCAGCTTCTTGCCGAAGGTCGAATCGGCGAAGATCGGCACGCTCAACTCCAGATACGCCTCGTTGACGTCATAGGAGCCCGAGGTCGGCTGCGACGGCACGCCGTTGTAGTGGCCGGCCACCGTCAGCGGATCGGGCTGGTACGAACCCTCGTACTTGCGATACTCGAAGCCGGTAGCGAACGACACCGGGCCGGCCGGCAGCGTGAACAGGTCGCTGGACAGGTTGGCGGTGAACAGGCTCAGTTCGTTCTGGCTGCGGTCACGCACCACCGGCTGGATCCACTTCAGCATGTCCGGGGTGATCGAACCGACACCGCCGAAGATGTTCAGCGGCACGCAGCCCGGCGTCGCCGCACAGACCGACGGATCGCCCAGCGCCATGTTGACGTTGTAGATGTTGTAGCTGCCGTAGTTGGTCTGTTCGGCCTTGTTCTTGCTGTACATGCCGTTGACGTCCCAGTACCAGCTGCGGTCAGCCGCCTGGAAGTTGCCGACGAAGCCGGTGGCGAAATACGTGGTGTCCACTTCCTGCTTGAACACGCGCGCGCCGCCTTCCACCGGGCGGCGGCCGATCAGGCTCAGGTTGTCACCCGAGACCAGGTCGAAGCCGAACGGGTTGTACGGATTGCGCGCGGACACGGTGATGTTGTCGGCCAGTGGATTGCCGGTGGCACCATCGGGGCCGAAGAACAGCGGCTCCGGGCCGGCCTGGTTGGTCGACTCACGACGGTTGCCCAGTGCCTTGACGTACCACTGCACGTTGTCGGTGATGTCGAAGCGGAACTGGCCGAACAGGCCCTTACGCTCCGAGGGCGTCAGCACCATGTTGTACTCGGCGAAATTGAACCGGTCGGCGCTGGTGAAGCAGTGATAGTCATCGGTGCGCGCGCAGCCGGCGCTGCCGTCGTAGCGCGGGTTGCTCACGCCGGTATTGGGAACGATGTTCTGCACCGCGCCGGTGTTCGGGTCGGTGAACATGAAACGACCCTGCGGAATGCCACCGCTGCCGAACGCCAGCCCGGTGCCGGGAATCGGGAAGCGCGACTGCTCGCGGTCCTTGGCAAACACCGGATCCTGCTTGGTCCAGCTGGCGCCCAGGAACAGGCTGAAGCGGTCGCCGCTCTTGCCCCAGGCCAGGTCCACGCCCTTCTGCGTGCCATCGCCCTTGCTGTACTCGCCATAGTTCAGGGTCACCTGGCCGCCATCGAAGTCACGGCGGGTGATGATGTTGACCACGCCGGCAATGGCATCGGAGCCGTACAGCGACGACGCGCCATCTTCCAGCACTTCGATGCGCTCGACGATGGCCAGCGGAATGGTATTGAGATCGGTGGCCGAGCCGACGCCGGATGCGGAGGACTCATTGACCCAGCGGATGCCGTCAACCAGCACGAGCACGCGCTTGGCGCCCAGGTGGCGCAGGTCCACCTGCGCCGAGCCGGCACCTACACCACTGCCATCGGGCGGGAAGCCGAAGTTGCCGGACGAGTTGAACTTGGCGTTGAGCGCCGAACCGGAACCGGTGAGCTGCTGCAGCACTTCGCCGATCGAGGTCAGGCCGGTGCGTTCGATATCGCCGCGCGTCAGCGTCTGGATCGGCACCTGGCCCTCCACCTCAGCGCGCTTGATGCGGGTACCGGTGACTTCCACCGCATCCAGGTTGGTGGTGGATTGTGCAGCGGCACCCAACGGTGCCAGGGTCATCACGCACAGCGCGACGGCAACCGCCAAAGGGCGGTGGTGCAGGTGATTCATTCGCTCTCTCTCCAAAGGAATGTCGGGACATGGGCCGCCGCACTCCCTCCCTGCATGGCGGCGCCGTCTCCTTTGTAAACAAGTGGTAAAAATCGCGGCGTGATGATCGACACTCTTTCACGCGGAATTGACGTAATTGCAGGCCGATTGCGTCAGATAGCTGCAGGTTATGACCGGACGATACTGTTCACCGCAGGCAGCCTTGATGCAGGCTGCGACAGCGGCTTCCCGGCTTTCCCGCAATTGGGCAAGTGCTCTTGCCGATCCGTCCAACGACAATGCGCCGGTGCCATCGGCAGCATGATCATCGCCGTTGCCGTCGGTTGACGGCGTCGAACAGATCGCATTTGAGCTGGAACTCATACCAAGATGGCGAGTAATCCATAGGCAGGAGCCCTTGCAATGACGGACTGCAGATCGCCGGGATCACCGTGCGAACCTGAGGCACTCAATGGCTGCTCTTTTGGCTGCTGCCATCTCGATGACAGAGCCACATGCATCGACCAGCTTGAATCTACGAAGCAAATTCAGACAACGCTTAGGAATAGTTTGAAAACTGCCCGTCAAACGAATTTCCGGGGCCAACCAAGGTGAGACTGAGAGCCCCAGTCATTCTCATGAGGCTCAATTGTGAAAACAATCACCGTCATGATCCATGTCGCGGTTGTCACGGCATTGCTTCTGTTCCCTACAAGCGAATCGAGAGCGGGGGGCCTGATTGAATGCAACAACTGTGCCTCTCCCAAAGATGCAGCCCTGATGTCAGGCTCCGGGTTGGCGGTTGTAATGGACTTCGAAAAAGCCCGACTGAGCGCCTTCGAAGTTGAATATGATCGCGAGATCAGAAAGTGGCGCGCACTTTCGACACCGGTTCCCGCACAGATTCAAATGGCCTTCCTACGGATTCTGGATTCGACGTCAGCCTTTCGAGGGCCACCTGAAGGGGCCCACGCGATGGCAGGAGGCGGATCAGTGGTCGTGCTGCATCCAGACAACCCCGGAAACTCCAATGGAGTGAGGTTCCCCGAGTCTTACAAGTCCTCCAATACCTTTGACATCGTCGCCTCAGCCACACTGCGAACCCGACTTGGCCAGTATCTAGCCACAGAACTGGCAGGAGCCAATACGGGAAGCCCAACCTGGAACAGTATTGCGCTCTCGATTCAACAAGCGGCCCTGAACTGGGCAGGCCTCAAAGGTGGCGGATCCATAACAATAATGATCACATGGCGTGACGGATCGAAGACGCTTTATCGAGTAACACCGGACAACGTTGCCGAAGCGAAGTATCAGAAGGGCGAAAGTCGCGACAGCACAGGCAACAAGGTTCCTGACGAATCCATCGCCGACCCGATCTCCGCCCCTTCGTACGCCGGACAATACTATTTCGGCCAGCATGGCGACCTGGACAACTGGGTCAGATCCGCACAGATGTATGGAGTCCCCGTCCAGCGCGGAAGCAGCAGCCGCATCTCGTGCAGCTGGGATGGTCGCACAGTCTACTGCCAGCAATACTGACACCCTCATCCGCCGCTCATGTCGCAATCTCCCCATGAGCGGCGGTTTAGATACGCTATCGCACGAAAGCAATGCGCTCCATGCCAGTGGCTTCGGCCGCAGCCAATATCCGCGCCATGCCTTCGTACTCGGCCGCCGGATCGGTGGCGATGCGCAGCTCCGGCAGGTTGCCGGCATGTTCACCCGCCTGTGCCTGCAGGCGCGCCTGCAGTTCGCCGATCGCCATCGGCTGGCCATTCCAGCTGAGCTGGTTGGCAGCGTCCAGGCGCAGCTCGATCGGCGGTGGCGGTTCGGGACGGTCGACCACCCGATCGGTGGCCTGCGGCAATTGCACGGCAATCGGCCGGGCCACGATCGGCGCGGTCACGATGAAGATGATCAACAGCACCAGCATCACATCCACCAGTGGCGTGACATTGATGTCCGCCAGCGGTCCGCTTCTTCCTGCGCTACTGAACGCCATGTGCCGCTCCCTGCAGCCGGGCCGTTCGCCCAAGGCCGACGTTACGACGCCTCCCATCCGCTGCGGCAGTGGCCTGCGCGGGGTCATTCAGCTGTCGTTGCCGACGCTCGGCGTGCACGCAATGCGAAACTGAATTCAGCCATCGCCCGCTATGCTGGTCGCCATGACCCGACGCACTTCAACTGCCCTGTCCCTGCTGCCCTTGGCCACCACGCTGCTGATCGGCTGCGCCAACGCCCAGTCCCTCGACGCCCAGAACGCGCAGCTGAAGGCTGCGATCGCTGCCGCCGAACGCGGCCAGTTCGATCCCGGCCAGGCCGCTGCACTCAGCCGCCATCCGGCTTACGGATGGCTGGAGTACGCCAACCTGCGCCGCAACATCGACACCGTCGATACCGCGCAGGCACAGGCCTTCCTCAAGCGCTATGACGGCCAGGCCGTGGCCAGCACGTTCCGCAGCGTGTGGCTGCCCTCGGTCGCACGCCGCCAGGACTGGCCTACCCTGCTCGCCAACTGGGTCCCCACCGACAACGCCGGCCTGCGCTGTGCGCAGCTGACCGCGCGCCAGGTGACGGGCAAGGTCGATCCGCAGTGGATCAGTGAAGCGCAGGATCTGTGGCGCAAGAACGGCAAGTCGCTGCCGGACGGCTGTGATGCCGTTTTCGCCGTGCTGCAGGCGCAAGGTGGCCTGAGCGACGCCCTGCGCTGGGAACGCATCGATGCCGCCGCCGACGCCCAGCAGCCGGCCGTGATGCGCAGCGCTGCACGTGGCCTGCCTGCCACCGAGTTGGCGCTGGCGAACACCTACGCCGCCTTTGTCGACAGGCCCAATGCCAGCGCCCTGAACTGGCCGCGCAACGAGCGCAGCCGGCGCATCGCCACCGATGGCCTGGCCAAGCTGGCCAAGGCCGACCCGGCCGCCACCGAACAGCAGCTGCCGCAGTATGCCCAGGCGCTGGGCCTGAGTGCCGAGCAGCAGGGCCAGGTGCTGTACCAGATCGCACTGTGGACGGTGGCTTCCTACCTGCCCGATTCGGCGCGCCGCCTCAACGCGGTGCCGGAATCGGCGTATGACGAACGCCTGCACGAATGGCGCGTGCGCGAAGCGATGTCGCGCGGTGACTGGCCGGCGGCGCTGACCGCGATCCGCAAGATGGCCAGCAAGCAGCGCAGCGACCCGCGCTGGCGCTACTTCGAAGGCCGCATGCTGGAGAAGACCGGGCAGGCCCAACAGGCGCAGCCGTTGTTCCGCGATGCGGCGCGTGCCCCCACCTTCCACGGTTTCCTGGCCGCCGACAAGCTGCAGCAGGGCTACACCCTGTGCCCGTGGAAGCCGAATGACAGCGCGCAGGCACAGGCAGTGGTCGCGCGCGATCCGGCCATCCAGCGCGCGATGGCGCTGTACCAGATCGACCGCGCCGGCTGGGCCGTGGCCGAATGGAACAGCGCGCTGTCGCGCTTCGATGACACCCAGCGCCGCCTGGCGGTACGCGTGGCGCAGGACAACGGCTGGTTCGACCGCGCCGTGTTCGCGCTCGGCAAGCAGCCGCAGGAACAGCGCCTGTACGACCTGCGTTTCCCGCTGCACCACGACGCCACCATCCGCCGCGAATCGGCACGCAACGCGATCGATCCGGCCTGGGTAGCGGCGGAAATCCGCGCCGAGAGCACCTTCACTCCGCGTGCGCGCTCGCCTGCCAACGCCATGGGCCTGATGCAGGTGCTGCCGGCCACCGGTGCCGGTGTGGCCAAGTCGATCGGCCTGACCGGCTACGGCGGTGCCGACAGCCTCTACGACCCGGACACCAACATTGCCATCGGCACCGCCTACCTGCGCCAGCTGATGAACAAGTACGATGGCCTGCCGTACGTGACCATCGCCGCCTACAACGCCGGCCCGACCCCGACCGCACGCTGGCAGGGCCAGCGCCCGGGCTTTGATCCGGACCTGTGGATCGAGACGATCAGCTACAAGGAAACCCGCGAATACGTCGCGCGTGTGCTGGCCTTCAGCGTGATCTACGACTGGCGCCTCAATGGCGATGCGCTGCCGCTGAGTGACCGCCTGATGGGCCGTCTGGTGGACAAGCGCAAGAGCTTCAGCTGCGCGGCCAACGCCGACCAGGGCGGCGATTGATCGCACTGCATCTGTAGAGCCGAGCCCATGCTCGGCTGCGGTTCGTTCCGGTCGCGTTGCCACACGATGAGCCGAGCATGGGCTCGGCTCTACATGATCACCCAGGGGAGGGGAAAACAATGAGCCTGCTGGCCTGGATCGGGATATTCGCCGCCTGGAGCCTGTTCGCCACCTGGGTGCTGCGCTGGGGTGGCGCGGCCTGGATGGAAGGCTGGAAGTCGCTGGCCTTCGTCGACAGCTGGGGCAGCCTGTGGGACGAAGCGCAGATCAAGCTGTATTTCCTCTGCCTGTGGATCGTCTACGGCCTGTGGTTCCTGGCCGGCCTGTTCGTGCCGGAGTGGCGCGGCCTGCCGTGATGGCTCTGCATCGGTCGTGCCGGAACATCTGGGCCGGCCATGCGATCATCCCCCCATGAAGATCTATCTTGTCGGCGGCGCCGTGCGCGACCGCCTGCTGCAGCGCTCTGCCGGCGACCGCGACTGGGTGGTGGTCGGCGCCACGCCTGCGCAGATGGAAGCGCAGGGCTACACCGCAGTCGGCCGCGATTTCCCGGTGTTCCTGCATCCGAAGACCGGTGAGGAATACGCGCTGGCGCGCACCGAGCGCAAATCCGGCCGTGGCTACCGCGGCTTCGTGGTCGATGCCGATCCGGCGGTGACGCTGGAAGAGGACCTGCAGCGCCGTGACTTCACCATCAACGCGATTGCCTGCGACGAAGACACCGGCACGCTGGTCGATCCCTACGGCGGTGTGCGCGATATCGAGCAACGCGTGCTGCGCCATGTCGGCCCTGCGTTCGTGGAAGATCCGCTGCGCGTACTGCGCGCGGCCCGTTTCATGGCGCGGTTTGCATCGCTGGGCTTTACCGTCGCCGATGAGACCATGGCACTGATGCGCGAGGTCGCCGCCAGTGGCGAGCTGGACGCGCTGGTGCCCGAGCGCGTCTGGCAGGAGCTGCGCAAGGCGCTGGTCAGTGAGCGGCCCTCCGCGTTCCTGCGCACACTGCACGATGCGCAGGCGCTGGGTCCGATCCTGCCCGAGCTGGAAGCGCTGTACGGCGTGCCGCAGCGTGCCGAATTCCACCCGGAAGTCGACACCGGCATCCACCAGGAAATGGTCAGCGACATGGCTGCCAGGCTGGCGCCGGGCGATGACCTGGTCGGCTTCGCTGCCCTCACCCACGACCTCGGCAAGGGCCTGACACCGCCGGAGGAATGGCCGCGCCACATCATGCACGAGCAGCGCGGCATCAAACCGCTGAAGGCATTGTGCGCGCGGTTGAAGATTCCCACCGAGCACCAGCAGCTGGCCGAAGCGGTGTGCCGCGAGCACTTGAACGTGCACCGCATCGACGAACTGCGCGATGCCACCGTGCTGGAACTACTGGGCCGCTGTGATGCGTTGCGTCGGCCGGAGCGCGTGGCCCGCATCGCACTGTGCTGCGAGGCCGACAAGCGCGGGCGGCTCGGCTTCGAGGACGCCGACTACCCGCAGGGCGAAACGCTGAAGCGCCTGCACCAGGCGGCGTTGTCAGTGCAGGCGCGGGATCTGGATACGACGCACCTGAAGGGGCCGGCCATTGGCGAGGCGCTGGCCAAGGCGCGGGTGAAAGCCATCGCCGCCGCCCGCTGAAGCACCTGGTGATGCCGGCTGCTGGCCGGCACCGATCGCCCGTCTATCGACGACGCTTACGCGAGAAGTGGTCGACAGCATGAGCACCCAACAAGATGGGTTGCATCAAGAGGAACAGCCATCCACCCAGCCGGAGTGTCTCCACCGGATTGAACCGGGTGATGAACGCAGCTACCAGTGCCAAACCCGCAACAAGGCCGATCTCATAGACCCACAGCGATCGGTTAGAACGCCTGCCCACGATGCTCCTCTCCATTGAACAGGACGCACTTGCAAGCCATCGCCGCCGTCCGGCACCACGGGTAGTGCCGGACGCTGGCCGGCAACCAGACACTCGCGGGATCAGTGCGCCATCCCACGGGTGATCGCCGCAGCCCGCTGCTTCAGCTGCGCCACCGCATCGGGAATCATCTCCATGCCCACGTCCAGGCCCGGGTTCAGCACCAGGCCGACGCCGTCGCCGATACCGGCCAGCAGCGCGTGCACCGCGATCGGCATGGCATGCGCAAACTGCGGCAGCTGCTCGTGCCACAGGCCCGCGCGCTCGGGGGCGGTGAACACCGCGAACATCGGCTCGCCGCTCTCGCTGGTCAGCACCAGCGGCGAGATGCTCTCGTCCCAGGCGCCATCTTCACCGATGGCCTTGTCCAGCAGCACGAACGCCGTCGAGGTCAGCAGGCCATCGAGGAACTGCGCTGCGGTCAGCGTGCCGTCCTGGGCCTGCAGCAGGCGCTCCTCGAGGTCGTTGAGGGGTTCGAACGGGGTGTCGTGGTCCATGGTCGGTTCCGGTACGTGATTGCAGGACAGACTTTAACAGGCCCTGTCCTCAACCGAGGAATCCGTGCCGCCACAGCCAGCCCAACGCCGCCAGACCGGCCACCACCACCAGCATCAGTGGCAGGCCGAAGCGATGCCGCCACGGGATCGGCACCCCACCCAGCTGCTGGTCCATGGTGTCGGTATCCAGCACCCAGCCGTGCCCGCACCGGGTGCAGGCCAGCTCATAACGGCGATGGTAGGTGAGGCCGAACAGCAGGTCGATGCGCGCCATCTTGTAGCGCAGCTGGGGCGCGAACTTGGTTTCCGTCTGGCAGCGCAGGCAGTGGTGGGCTTCGCTTGGGCCGACCACCACCACCCGCTCCTGCTGGCCGATCAGCAACATGTATCAGCGGCCCTGGCAGGCGGGTTGGGCCAGCAGCCAGGCTTGGGCGGCGGCCAAAGTGGCCGGATCACCCTCGATGCGCTGGTCGGGCTCGATCTTCAACCCATCACCACGATCATTGCGGTCGCGCATCACGGTGGTGGTCAACAACAGGCGGCTGCCATCGGCCAGTGTGCGCACGTTGTTGCCAGTCGAGACCCCTGCCGTCGGCTGGCCGAAGCTGCGCGTCTGCGCGCGGCCACGCCACGCCAGTGCCGAGGCCTCGCCCGAACTGCCGGTACGCGGTCCGAACAGCACCGCCACCGGCGCGCCAGGCTGCCGCAGCACATAGCCGGTCTGGCCGAAGTCCAGCACCGGCTTGCCTGCACGCTGCACGGCGGTCGCGGTCAACGTCCAGCGCTCCGGCCCCTGTGCGGTTTCGAACGACCCCACATCTTCGTTGTTCACCACCGAGGTGCGCAGCAGCGGTGCCATGCCCAGCAGCATCGGCCACATGTTGCCACCGCTGTTGTCACGCAGGTCGACGATCCAGCCACAGCGCATGCCGTCGTCCTTGCTGCGGATGACCTGCTGCCACCGCGCGGCGCGCTGGATGGTCTGACGGAACGCTTCCTGTGGCGTCGCGCCGGGCGTGGAGGCATATCCCTCGATGACCAGCCAGCCGATGCGAGCATCCACCGCATCGGCGGCCTTGGCCCTTTCCACGGCGGCGGCGCCGACCTGCTGCGCGCGCGCAAGGGATTCGCTCTGGCGCTGGGTCGTCGTCCATACGCCATGATTGCCCGTGCTGACCGCAATGGCTTCGCGCAGTAACGCCAGCCGCTTCACGGGGTCGCCCTGCACCGATTGCAGTCGTGTGCGGGTTCCAGGCCAGTCCACCCGGTCGCGATACAGCGCCTGCCGTTCAAGCAGGTTGAGGATCTCGGCCTCCGCCTCCGGTGAGGGCACTTCGATTGCCTTGGGCGTATCGGCCATGGCGTTGGCAGCCACCAGCGCGATCACCAGCGCACCAATGCGACGCACTCCCTTGCGAACCTGCATGTGACGTTTCCTTGTCGTTGAGGCAGGCGCACAGCATAGCCCGCAGGTGATGGCTTTCGCCATGCGCGAACTGTCGTATCTGGCCCCGCCGCGGGTTGCAGCAAGACAGCGTGCACGCGATCAGTAAATTGCAACTTTGCCCATGTCATTGCCATGTAGAACGCGAGAAGGTTGCCTCCGTCGGCGCCTCCTGCGCTGGCCGGGATTGGCGTCCTGAATCAAACATCAAAGAGAACGGGTTGCCGTCGTTGCGGCAATCACGACAATGCACCGGCTCGCCTATGGCGGGCGGTGCGTGGGGATCCTCGTGATCCGTCGGCTTTTTTTCTCTTTGATTTTGACCGGCACGCCAACCCGCACCGCCCGCCACCTTGCATGCCGCAGGTGGCCTTGCTCCGTGAGGTTGCCGCCATGAACAAACCCTTCCCCACCTATCCACGCCTGCAGGCACTGCTCGGCGCCGCGTTGCCCGGCCTGCAGCTCTCCAATGCCGTAGCCGAGGCATTGGAAGATGCGCTCACCGAAGCCAACGAACAGGCGCCGCCGTCCGCATTCTTCGCGCGGTTGCGCGGCATCACGCACAGCCACGCTGCCGATGGTCAGCCGTGGCGCGAGCGGCAACTCAGCGAGGCGCGCGGTCGGGAACTGGCCGAGGCAACGCGCTGCCTTGCCGCATTGTCCGCCTGCGGCGGCGTGTTGCTGGCTGCACAGTCGGCGCGCGAGACGGACGATGCGCAGGCGCAGTGTCCGCCGCAGGTGGAGGAAGGGTTGCTGCATGCGGTGGTGGTGTTGGCCGATCATGCCGGGGCGCTGGTGGAACCGGATGCGTGCGCACCACTGTTGTAGAGCCGAGCCTATGCTCGACTGCGCGGAGGTCATGGCGTCGGTGGGATTCGTGCCGACCAAGGTCGGCACCTACCAGAGCAGGTCATGGCGGCGGAAAGCACCGTGCCGACCAAGGTCGACACCCACCAGAGCGGGTCATGACATCTGCACCGCGCGCTACCAGTCCGCACGCAAGCCGATGTTGCCTTCGATGATGCGGCGCTTCTCGTTGCGGTCACCGCCCAGCTCGCGCGTGTAGTCGGCCACCGCGTACGCACTGATGGTGCGGTTGAAGCGCCCGACCACGCCCACACCGGCTTCGAGCGCGCGTGAGCGCTGCGAATTGATGATCGTGTCGTCGTCGAAGCGGATGCGGTCCTCGCCGGAGCGGCCATGCCAGTAATTGAGCTTGAAATACGGCTGCCAGCCGTTGTCGGCCAGCTGGTAGTCGCCGGCCAGACGCAGGCCGATGCGGCCGGTCCAGGCGTTGTCGTTGTCGAAGCGCACGCTCGATACCTCATCGCGGCGGTCGTCCAGCGACGTGCGTTGCCAGATCACCTGCACCTGCGGCTCCAGCCACCATGCGGACTGACCGAAGTGCAGCAGCGGTTTGCCGGCCTCCACCGACACGCTGGTGCCATCGCCGCTGATTCCGAAGCCGAGCCCACGCGAGGAACGCACGCGGCCGTCGTAGCGGCTCTGCATCGCTACGGCGTCGATATAGCCACCACTGCTGTCGGTGAGCGTCCAGTACAGGCCCACGTGCTTGTCGTCCAGGCGGTTCTGTCCCACCTGTACGTTCTCCCAGCCCAGTGCCAGGCCGGTGGTCTTGCCCTGCGCGCGGGTGCGGCCAACGAATACGCCGATCTGGTTGCGGTGGTTGTCAGACGCCGCAGCCCACACGTCGAGACCAGCCTGCAGGCCCATCACATCGCCATCGAAGCCCGGCTGCGCATCACCCTTCCAATGGATCTCGCTGCTCTGACCCACCAAGCGGCCCCAGGCGGTGCGGAATGCGCCCTGGTTGTACAGCAGGCGCTGCTCGCCCTGCCGCTCGTGGAAGGTGCCGAGGCTGGCCAGCGAGGTCTCGCGCAGGAGCGGCGGCACCACGGCATAGGTGGCAGTCTCCACGCGATACAGCGGCACCACTGCGCCCTCGCCGGGGCGTGCACCCGGCGTCGGCGGCGCACCGGTTCCGGGCAGTGCACCGCCGGCCACGGGCACGTCCGGCACGGCCGGATCGCTGGGTGGCGCCACCGGCGCGGGTTCCGGTGGCGGTGGCGGCGGCGCGGTCTCGCCCGCGGTCAGATCCGGATCGCTGGCGCCTTCGGGCGGCGGCGGCGGTGCCGGGGTGATCGGCGGCGGTGGGGCCACTGGAGGCGTCAGCGGTGGCGGTGTCACGCTGCCGCCACCGTTGGGTGCTGGCGTCGGCCCGGTCACCAGCGTCGAACGCAGGTACCAGTTCTCGCCGGTACCGGCACTGACACCGCCCTTGAACAGGAAATACTCGTAGGCACCGGCCGCGACCGGTGCGAACAGCGAGAACGCGCCCGGCGCGGTGCGGCCACCATTCAAGGCCTGCACCACCAGGATGCCGTCGGCCAGCGTGGCAGCGCCGCTGCCGCCGGCATTGAGCACGCCGATGCCGGTGGTCCCGGTGGCAGTACCGCCGTCGATCACCAGACGGTCGCTGGTGGAGTTGTCCGCGCCCAGCACGGTACGCAGGTACAGGCCACCACCGTCTCCGCGGTAGTTGCCACGCACGGTGAACACGTCGCCAGCGCCGGTACCGGTCAGGTCGATGCGCCCGGCATTGACCATCTCCACCAGTGCACCACTGTTGAATGGGCGGATGGCATGCCCCCCACTGCCCGCGTAGACGGTACTGGTGTCATCCACCGTGAGCGTGCCGGTGCCGCTACCGTTGTCGCCCAGCACCAGATCACCATCGAAGCTCAGCTCGGTGCTGTTGGCCAGGCTGACCGCCTCCCAGTTCTGGAAGCGGCCCACGCCCGTGGTCTTGACGTTGCTCAGGTTGAGCTGGTCGATGCCACCGCCACCGTCGAACAGCGGCACCGCACCGAGGTTGCCCTGGTTGAGGTTGCTGAGGTTGGCCACGTCGTTGTCCGGGCCCATGTCGATCGCGCCGTAGACGATGCCACTACCCTTCCAGTTGAAGGTGTCATTGCCGGTACTGAGCAGTACCTGCCCACGCACGGTGCCGTCGGTGATGGTCACGCTGTCGTTGCCACCGCTGACGCTGATGTTGCCGCCGACGTAGGCCGTACCCGAGATGATGATCGTGTCGGTGTCGAAGCCGGTCACCACGTTGCCATCCACGGTGCCGCCGGACTGGTCCCACAGGTTCTTGTCCAGCTTCATGTTGACGCGGCCGATGCGGCCACCGGTCATCCAGGCCTGGTCGCCATCCTCGAACGCGCCGATGATGCGGCCACCGCTCATGCGGAAGGTATCGACGTTGTCGCCCTGCTGCAGCGCGCCGATCGTGCCACCACTCATGACGAAATCATCACGGCCACTGCCCTGCGCTACCAGGCCGGTGATGGTGCCGCCGGTGACGGTCATCTGGTCATCGCCACTGCCCTGGTCGACGCTGTCGATCGTGCCACCGCTCAACAGCAGCACATCATTGCCATCGCCCTGCTGGACGCCCCCGGAGATGCTGCCTGCCTGCATCTCCAGGCGGTCGTTGCCCGCACCGAACTGCACACCCGTGCGGCCACTGATCGTTCCGCGGTTGACCAGAACGCTGTCGCCCGCACCGACGAACTGCAGGGCGGTGTTGTTGCCCGTGCTAATGCTGCCCGCATTTTCGACACGGCTGCCGCCACCGAGCTGGACCGCCACTCCGCCCACCGCACTGATCGTGCCCAGGTTGGACAACAGGTGCCCACCGGCACCAACAAGCGAAATCGCGCTGCTGCCACCGCTCTGCTGCAGTTGTGCCGTGCTGGCGATATTGATGGTGATGCCGGCCGCGCCATTGGCGGTGATGGGAACAGTCTGCGGGTTCGGCGCATTGGCATCGCAGGTGACCGTCTGGCCGGCGACGGGGGCGGCGCTGTTACAGCCGGCCCAGGCGACGCTGGCACTCAGCAGTATGACGGACGGGACAGCCAGGGCCTGCAGCACGGAAACGGTGAGGCGGTGCGGACGGAAAGCGCGCGGAACGGCACGGGACATACGGCACTCCTGGACAAGGGATCAGGAACTGCGGATATGCGCTACTGCGCAGGCAGTCTGCCGTGTGGTGAACGGTTTCGATAGGTGAAATTGCGTGGCGGCTATCACAGTTCAGTTGCGAACTTGACCGGGCATCACCTCACCTCCACGTGGCTGAAATTGTTCATCTTTGCGGCGGTCAAAGGCCGCGCGGAGAGCATCCACGCATGGCGTAGATGAGGTGCCGTCAGATCTTCAGATAGATCTTCCGCCGGTCCAGCCACCATGCCACGCCCCACCACAGCGCGACGAACGCCAACGCCTGCAGCATCGATACCAGCTCCAGCGCCTGCGGCATTGCGGTGGCCAGCTGCTGCCAGACCCACCCCCAAACCCCGGTAGCCATCAGAACCACCGACATCACCGATGCGCCCAGATACGCCGTGATCGCATTGACGCCGAAGCGCCGGCCCAGCGCCGGCCAGCCCTTCTGGTCGATCAACAGGTGGCCCAGCCACAGCGCCAGCGCCGCCAGGCCGCCGGTCCACAGCACGTAACTGGGCGTCCACAGCTGCTTGTTCAGCGGTAGCACGATGGCCAGCAGCAGGCCGAGCACGGCGGTCGCCAAGCCCAGCCCGGCCAGCGCGGCAGCACGCCCATTGCGCAACAGGCCCCCGGCCAGCAGGCCAAGCACGGTGCTGGCCAACGCGCCCAGTGTGCTCAGCAATCCTTCCGGGTCATGGCCGAGTCCGGTATCGGCATGCCATTGATAGATCCACGGGGCGAACAGCGTGGTATCCAGACGGCTGGCGGGGTTGGTCCATGGCGCCAGATCACCGATGCCCAGCAGCAGCACGGTGTACCCCACCAGCAGCGCGATCAGAGCGCTCACCTGCACGCGTGGCCGCGCATAGACCGCCAGCACGCCCACCAACGCCGCACACACCGCGATCCGTTGCAGCACGCCCCATATGCGGAAGTGATGGGTATCCAACGCCCACCAGATCAGCAGGTGCAGCAGCGCACCGGCCAGCAGGATGCGCAGCGCGCGTTCCAGCACGCCACGCGCCAGTGCAGGCCGCACCGACGCGTCCAGCGCGCGCGGCGCTACGCTGAACGCCATCGACACGCCCACCAGGAACAGGAAGAACGGGAACACCAGATCGGTGGGCGTGCAGCCATGCCATTCCGAATGGCGCAGTGGTGCGAACACCGCACTCCAGTCGCCCGGATTGTTGACCAGCAGCATCGCCGCCACGGTGATGCCGCGCAGGGCATCGATCGAGCCCAGCCGGCGTGGCGGCGCACTGTTCATCAGGCGGCCTCGTACTGTCCGGCAATCCAGGTACCACGCACCTGCAGGGCATCATCCAGCAGCACCAGGTCGGCCTGGTAGCCCTCGGCGATGTGGCCCAGGCGATCATCGACGTTGAGGAACTGTGCCGGATAGGTCGAGGCCATGCGCGCGGCTTCCGCCAACGGCTGGCCGAGCAGCTGCACGGTGTTGCGCACGGCGGTGGCCATGTCCAGCGCCGAGCCGGCCAGCGAACCGGCAGCATTGCGCACCACGCCGTCGATGGCGGTAATGGTTTCGCCATACAGCACGTAGCTGGGATCGTCGGCGCCGACCGGCGGCATCGCATCGGTCACCAGCAGCAGACGGCCGCGCGGCTTGGCTGCCAGCGCCACGCGCAGGCTGGCCGGATGCACATGCACGCCATCGACAATGATGCCGATCCAGCTGTCGCGGTCTTCCAGCGCAGCGCCCACCGCACCGGGCTCACGGCCCTGCAGCGGCGACATCGCGTTGTACAGATGGGTGAAGCCACGCACGCCAGCATCCAGTCCGGCACGAATCTCTTCGTACGTGCCAGCAGTGTGGCCAGCAGCAACGATCACGCCACGTTCGACCAGCGCACGGATGGTCTCCAGCGGCACGCGTTCCGGTGCCAGTGTCAGCAGCGTCACGCCGTTGTCCAGCGAGGCGGCCAGTGCAATCTCTTCTTCGTCAGGCACGCGGAACTTGCTGGCATCGTGGGTGCCCTTGCGCGCCGGCGCGATGTACGGGCCTTCCAGGTGGATGCCGATCACGCCGGGCACGCCCTGCGCGATCGCCTCGCGCATCGCGGCGATCGCTTCGCGCATCACGCCCACATCGTCGCTGATCAGCGTCGGCAGCATCGCGGTGGTGCCGAAGCGCCGGTGCGCCTGCGCGATGGTGCGCAGCGAGGCGACATCGGGCGTGTTGTTGAACAGCGCACCGCCACCACCATTGACCTGCACATCGATGAAACCGGGCAGCAGCCAGCCGCCGCCCAGATCCACCTGCTCAGCCGCCTGGCCCAGCTGCGGTGCAGCGTCAGGCAGCAGCGCGCTGATGCGACCGTCCTCGATCACCACCGCCAGATCGTCGCGGAAGTCGTCGCCCGCCAGGATCCGGGCATTGCGCAGGACCGTGGCCATCACACCGTCTCCGTAACCTTGTTCAGATGCGGCGGCAGATCCGGGTTGAAGCCACGACGCAGCGCCAGCGCATTGATCGCGCGGTAGAAGCTCTGCACGGTCAGCAGCGGTGCGCACAGCGGATGCGGTGCGGCCGCCACCGGCAGGTTGCCACCGGCACCGGCCATCCACACCTGTGCACCGCGCGCGGTGAATTCTTCGACGACAGCACGGGTCCCGGCGCCGGTCTCGTCGGGCTGGGCAAAGGCCAGTACCGGGAAACCACGGTCAACCAGCGCCATCGGGCCATGCTTCACTTCAGCCGAGCTGTAGGCTTCGGCATGCAGGCTGCAGGTTTCCTTGAACTTCAGTGCAGCCTCCTGGGCTGCGCCCAGGCCCAGGCCACGGCCGAGCACGAACAGGTTGGTCGCCTCGACCAGGCCTTCGGTCACCGCACTCCAGTCACACTGCCAGGCCTCGCGCATCGCGTCCGGCAGCAGGTCCAGTGCGGCGCGAAGGCTGCTGTCCTGCTTCCAGTACGCAGCCAGCTGCAGCAGTGCGGCCAGCGACGCCAGGTAGCTCTTGGTCGCCGCCACGCTCTTTTCGGCACCGGCATGCAGCGGAATGACCGTATCGGCCAGCTGCGCCAGCGGCGAATCCTCGACGTTGACCAGCGCGATCACCCGGGCGCCGGCCGCCTTGGCGGCCTCGGCGTTGCGCAGCAGGTCGGGGCTCTTGCCCGACTGCGAGATGACGATGAACAGTGCGCCGCGCAGCTGCAGGGGTGCGGCATAGACCGAACCCACCGACGGCGAGGCCGATGCGACCACCAGGCCCAGCTGGGTTTCCAGCAGGTACTTGCCATAGGTGGCAGCGTGGTCGGAGCTGCCGCGTGCGCAGGTGACCACGAACGGGGGTGGCGCAGCACGCAGGCTGGCGGCCAGGGATTCCATGGTGGCGTGGTTGCGCGAGAACTGGCGGGCAACCACGTCAGCCGCTTCAGCGGCCTCGGCGAACATCAGGGTGGAAGTGGGGTCTGACAGCGACATGGCAGGCTCAGGCAGGATCGGAAGGAAGGGGGCGTGCGCCGGCCGGGCGCATCGGCGCGGTCGAACCGCGCACCACCAGCTGCGGCACGAAGCCCTGGTTGTGCAGTGGTGCCGGCGCGTCGTCGTAGGCGTCGCTGCGCAGCTGTGCGATCAGCAGGCGCGCGGCATGGCGGGCAATGTCTTCGGTGGCCTGCTTGGCGGTGGTCAGCGGCGGCCACGACTGGCGCGAGAACGGGCTGTCCTCGAAGCCGGCGATGGACAGATCGTAGGGCACGTTCATGCCGGCCGACTTGGCGGCGGCCAGCACGCCAGCGGCGATTTCGTCGTTGGAACCGAAGATGGCGGTGGGCGGCTCGCGCAGCGCCAGCAGGCGGCGCGCACCGCGGAAACCGTCGTCGAAGGTGTAATCGCCCTGCACCACCAGGTGCTTGTCCACGGTCATGCCGTAGTCCTTCAGCGCGGCTTCGTAACCGGCGTAGCGTTCGCCCGACGAGCGGTGCGAGATGCCACCCCAGAGGAAGCCGATGCGCTGGTGGCCGAGCTGGATAAGGTGCTCGGTGATCTCGTAGGCAGCCTCGCGGTCGTCGACGAACACGCAGGCACCGTCGGCCGGGTCTTCGGTGGCGGCGATGATGCGCACCAGCTTGATGCCGCGCGCAGTCAGCGCCTGGATCAGGTCGCGGCGCTCGGACATCGGCGCGGTCAGCACCAGCCCGGCCAGCCGCGAACGCTGCACCCAGTCGGCCAGCTCATCGGCCAGCAGCGGTGAGCTGGAATCGCAGGGGTGGATCTGGAGGCCGAAACCGGTCTCGCGGCACGCGGCCAGCACGCCGTTCTGCACGCCGATGATGTGGTACGGGTTCGGGTTGTCGTAGACCAGCCCGATCACGAAGGTGGTGCCGCTGCGCAGGTTGCGCGCCGACGGATCGGGCTCGTAGTCCAGCTCGGCGATGGCTCGCAGCACCCGCGCACGGGTGGCCTGCATCACCGAGGGCTCGTTGTTGATCACCCGCGAGACCGTCTTCAACGAGACCTTGGCCTTCTCCGCAACGTCCTTGATGGTCGCTCTGCGCATGGGTTTTCCCTGGGGTTGGCTGCCGTCCATCATCGCCGATCAGGCCTTGTCCTGCGGCAGGCCGGCACGATGGCCGATCACCGAGTAGAACAGGATGTACAGGTAGCACGGCACCATCAGCAGCACGAACACCAGCTGGAAGTCGATGTGCTGCTTGAGCACGGCGAACAGCTGCGGAATGATCGCGCCGCCGGCAATACCCATCACCAGCAGGGCCGAGCCGGTCTCGGTGAAGCGACCCAGGCCGCGGATCGCCAGCGGGAAGATCGCCGGCCACATCATGGCGTTGGCGAAGCCCAGCAGGGCCACGAAGGCCACCGACACGTAGCCGTGGGTGGCCCAGGCGCCGAGGCAGAACACCACGCCCAGCACCGCCGAAATGGTCAGGTAGCGCGACTGCGAGACCACCTTGGGGATCAGCAGAAGGCCGACCACGTAGCCAACCAGCATCGCGCCAAGGGTGAGCGAGGTGAACATCTTGGTCTGGTCCAGCGGCAGGTCGAAACCATGGCCGTAGGTACCGATCGCATCACCGGCCATCACCTCCACGCCGACGTAGACGAACAGGCACAGCACGCCCAGCCACAGATGCGGGAACTGGAAGATGCTGCGCCGTTCGGCAGCACCGGCCGCAACCGGCGTGGCATTGGCTTCGGACGACTTGATTTCCGGCAGCGGCGAGAACAGCACGGCCACCGCCAGCAGCACCAGCAGGCCCGCCATGGCCAGGTACGGCGCATGGATCTTGGCGGCGAATTCGTTGAGCAGCTGCGCCTTGGTCGCTTCATCGGCAGCGGCCACCGTGGCCGACAGATCACCGATGCCATGCAGCACCACGGTACCGATCAGCACCGGGGCGAGCATGCCGGCGATCTTGTTGCAGATGCCCATCAGCGCGATGCGGCGTGCCGCCGTCTCGATCGGGCCGAGGATGGAGATATAGGGGTTGATCGCGGTCTGCAGCAGGGCCAGGCCGCTGCCGATCACGAACAGGCCGCCGAGCGCGCCCGGGTACCAGCGCTGGGTGGCGAATTCGCCGAACAACGCGGCACCACCGGCCATCACCAGCAGGCTCAGGCTCAGGCCCTTCTTCATGCCGGTGCGGCGCAGGATCCATGACGCCGGCAGGGCCAGGAAGAAGTAGGACAGGTAGAACACCATCAGCACCAGGAAGGCGCCGACCTCGCTGAGTTCGAAGGCCAACTTGACGAAGGTGATCAGCGGGCCATTGAGCCAGGTGAAGAAGCCGATCAGGAAGAACAGCACGCCAACGATGGCGATGGAGGTGGCCACGTTCGGGCGCGCGCTTGCAGCGGGGACGGCGGACATCAGGAGGGCTCCTGCGGCGACGGCCGCAGAACGCGGCGTCGGAGAGTGGCTGGGAACAACGTTGTCACATTCTTTCGATGGACAGCCGCGGTTTGTCAACTTCCACGCGCAGCCCCGTGAACCTCGTGCTGCACTGCGCAACCCGATCGCAACGCATCGTGCTGAATGCGCCGGAGGCCTTGGCCCATGTGCGGCAATGCTTCCAACGTGAAACCCGCACTCACGCCATGTAAACGTTTACTGCATGTCGCATTCGTTGCGATGCAGCAACGAAAGTGTCACGAACTCGTTGACATCGTTGTCAGCGGGGTTACAGACTCCGCCCCAATCGCCGCCCCCGATCCCCGGGCCGGCCCCATCTGCAGCAGGAGCCCGCGTGACCGCCAGCCACCCCGCCCCGGCCCATGTCCTGTCCCGAGTCGCGCCCTCGTTCCTGGCCGCCGACGTCGGTGGCACCCATGTGCGCGTGGCCCGGGTCCAGGCCAGCGGTGATGCCGCCCACCCGGTGCAGGTGCTGGAGTACCGCAAGTACCGCAATGCCGACCATGCCGGCCTCAGCGCGATCCTGTCCGATTTCCTGGGCGAAGGCCCGCGGCCCACGCACTGCGTGGTCGCCAGCGCCGGCTACGCCCGCGAGGACGGCACGGTGATCACCGCCAACCTGCCGTGGCCGCTGTCGGCGCGCCAGGTGGAGGCCGACGTCGGCCTGCAGCGGGTCTACATCGTCAACGACTTCGAAGCGGTGGCCTATGCCGCCGCGCAGGTGGACGCCAGCGGCGTGCTGCACCTGTGCGGGCCGGACACCGCCACGCGCGGTCCGACCCTGGTGGTCGGCCCCGGTACCGGCCTCGGTGCAGCACTGTGGATTCCCACTGCGCATGGCCCGGTGGTACTGCCCACCGAAGCCGGCCAGCCGACCCTGGCCGCCAGCACCGAGCTGGAAATGGCCATCGTCCGCCACATGCAGCGCGACCGCGCGCACGTGTCGATCGAACATGCGATCTCCGGCCCGGGCCTGATGAACCTGTACCGTGCGGTGTGCGCACTGCAGGGACAGGCACCGACGCTGGCCAGCCCCGATGCGGTCACCGCCGCCGCCATGGCCGATACCGATGCGCACGCGCGCCAGGCGCTGGATGTGTTCTGCGGCCTGCTCGGCAGCACCATCGGCGACATGGCGCTGTTCTACGGCGCCCACGGTGGCGTCTACCTGGCCGGCGGCATCCTGCCGCAGATCCGCGAATACCTGCACGCCAGCACCTTCGTCGAGCGCTACCTGCAGAAGGGGCCGATGGGCGAAGCGCTGGCACGCATCCCGGTGAAGGTGGTCGAGCACGGCCAGCTGGGCGTGGTCGGCGCTGCCAGCTGGTACCTGCAGCAGTCGGCCGCCTGACACCGCAACAGGCTTCAACGCAATCGCAGCACGCAGTACGTGGCACGCCAACGCACGGGACTTTGCCGCCGCCCCGCGCATGTCATCGCAACCGTAACCGAACACCGCCGCCGGCATCCAATCGAGTGATGAGGAGAGACATCATGAACACCCGCAAGACCCTGCTTTCGGCCGCCATCGTCAGCTGCCTCGCCTTCAGTGCGCACGCGCAGCAGGCCGCCCAGACCGCCACCGACCTGGATACCGTGCAGGTCACCGGCATCCGTGGTTCGATGGAAAAGTCGCTGGACACCAAGCGCGAAGCCAATGCGCGCGTGGAAGTGGTCACCGCCGAAGACGTGGGCAAGCTGCCCGCGCACAACGTCGCCGATACCCTGCAGCGCCTGCCGGGCGTGAACATCAGCTCGTCCAGCGCAGACGAAGGCGGCTTCGACGAAGCCGACCGCGTCAGCCTGCGCGGCACCAGCCCAAGCCTGACCCAGACCTTGATCAACGGCCACACCGTCGGCTCGGCCGACTGGTTCGTGCTCAGCCAGGGCAACAACGTCGGCCGCAGCGTCAGCTACTCGCTGCTGCCGTCGGAACTGGTCAGCTCGGTGGAAGTGAACAAGTCCTCGCAGGCCAAGCTGCAGGACGGCGGCACCACCGGTACCGTCAACATCATCACCCGCAAGCCGCTGGAGTTCTCCAAGCAGTTCACCGCGGAAGGTTCGATCGGCGCGGTGCGCTCGGACCAGGCCAAGTCGAATGACCCGCAGCTGTCGGCCCTGTTCAACTACAAGAACGATGAAGGCACCTTCGGCGTGATGCTGCAGGCCTTCAGCCAGAAGCGCGAGCTGCGCCGTGAAGCCCAGGAAATCCCGGGCGGTTTCTTCACTATTGAAGCCAACGATCCGGTGGCCAAGACCAATCCGGATCTGGTCGGCGTGCAGGTTCCGGGCCTGCTGGGCTCAACCCTGTTCGAGCAGACCCGCAAGCGCACCGGCGGTCTGGTTTCGCTGCAGTTCAAGCCGACCGACGATCTGAGCTTCGTACTCAGCGGCTTCAGCTCCAAGCTGGAAGCGAACAACTACAACCGCAACTTCATGATGTTCGGCAACAGCTTCGGCAAGTCGCAGGCGCCTGATCCGGGCTACGTGGTCAAGGATGGCGTGCTGACCCAGGCCAGCTATGCCGGCAAGCCAGGCACGAACTACGCGGTGTACGACATGATCTACCGCGAGTCGACGGCCAAGACCAACTACATCACCCTGGATGCCGACTGGCAGCTCAGCGAAAACCTGACTGCCAAGTTCCAGGCCGGTACCACCAAGGGCACTGGCGAAACGCCGCGCCAGTACATCGCCGAGCTGCTGACCGCAAACGGTGGTGGCGCCAGCTGGACCACGCACGGCAACGGCTCGCCGGTGGACTGGAATGTGGGGGGCGACATCAGCCCTGCCGGCGCCAGCTGGGGCGGCACCTGGGGTAACCAGCAGGTCACCGCGATCGACAAGGAAAAGTGGGCCAACGTCGATTTCAGCCAGTACTTCAACGCGGGCGTACTGAGCTCGATCGATTTCGGCGCGCGCTACGCCGACCACAAGCGCGAGGCCAAGTCGCCGGAAGGCGCCACCCCGGGCAATATCTGGGACGCCTTGCGCGGCAGCCCCACCGCCAATTACCCGGGTGGCTTCGCCGGCGACATCGGTGGCAGCTTCCCGCGCAACATCTGGTACTACACGCCGGCTGCGTTGCGCAACGCGGTGACCAACAATTCCGAATGGCTGTCCGGCAATGATGGCCCCGACGGCCGCCACAACTACGGCGCCGAATGGAAGGTCACCGAGAAGAATTTCGCGGCCTACGTGCAGGGCAATTTCAGCGGTGACCGCTGGAGCGGCAACGTCGGCCTGCGCTACGTCAACATCAAGCAGGATATCGACACCTACGCCACGGCGACGGGTTCGACCGTGCCCGACGTGAAGAGCCTGTTCGGTGCGTGGACCCGCGAAGCCTTCGAGAACAAGCACAACCGCGTGCTGCCGAGCGCCAACTTCAAGTACGACCTGCGCGATGACCTGGTGCTGCGCCTCGCCGCCTCCCAGACCCAGACCCTGCCCGACTACTCCGCACTGGGCGCGTCTTCGTACGGCTCGGATCTGAACCGCAAGGGCGGCGGCGGCAATCCGAAGTTGAAGCCGGTGATCTCGACCAACTTCGACGCCAACCTGGAGTGGTACTTCATGCCGCGCGGCATGCTGTCGGTCGGTGCGTACTCGATGCGCCTGAAGGACTACGTGGCCTTCAGCACCGAGAAGCAGATGCTGTTCAGCGAGTTGACCAATCAGCTTGAGGAATACGACATCTCGCGTCCGAAGAACGCCGACGGCAAGGTCCGCGGTATCGAAGTGGCCTATGAGCAGCCGATCGGCGAGTACTTCGGCGTCAATGCCAACTACACCTACGCCGATGGCAGCACCGAACACACCTGGGCCGATGGAACCGACAACCTGCTCGGCACTTCGAAGAACACCTACAACGTCGGTGCCTACTTCGAGAATGACACCTTCGGTGCACGCGTCAGCTACACGCGCCGTTCGTCGTTCCTGATCGGCCTGTCCGGCGCCAACCCGTACTACCAGGATGACTTCGGCACGCTGTCGGCATCGCTGAGCTACAAGGCCACCGACTGGCTGAGCATCAGCTTCGATGCGCTCAACCTCAACAACCCGACCTACAAGTACTACCAGACCGCGGCCATCCCGACCTCGTTCTACAGCAACGGTCGCCAGTACTACCTCAACTTCCGCTTCAAGTACTGATCCAGCGGCGGCAGCATCGCCGAGTCGTGCACGCACGCCGGGCCTGGGTCATTCCGGGCCCGGCGTTTTTCATGTATAGCGTTCATCGCACCGTTCCAAGGAGTCGTACCGATGGTCAAGCCTTCCCGCGCCCGGATGCGCAGCGCAGTGCTGCTGGGCAGCCTGCTCGTCCTGTTGCCAGCACTGCCGGCACTCGCCGCCGATCCCACGCCTGCCGCTGAAGCACCCGGCCCGCAGCTGCGCGCCGGCAGCCTGATGCTGATTCCCGCCCCGGCCAACGTGCAGCGCGGCCAGGGCAGCGGCATCACTGTTCGCGCCGATACCGTGCTGCAGGCCGAAGGCGAAGCCGCGCAGCGCGTCGCCAACCAGTTCGCCGACCTGCTGGCCCGCAGCGGTGGCCCGCGCCTGGCACTGGCCAAGGGCAAAGCCAGCGCCAAGGCCGGCAGCATCCGCTTCCAGATCGTGCCGACGTTCCGCGACAGCGGTGAGGGCTACACGCTGGAAAGCACCGCGCAGGGCGTGCTGATCCAGGCCGGCAACGAAACCGGCCTGTTCTACGGCGCGACCACCCTCGCCCAGCTCGCCACCGGCGGCAGCAACGGCGTGCTGCCGGCAGTGCAGATCCAGGACGCGCCGCGCTTCAGCTGGCGCGGTTTCATGCTCGATTCCGCCCGTCACTTCCAGAGCCTGGACGAGATCAAGCGCGTGCTCGACGCGATGGCCGCGCACAAGCTCAACACCTTCCACTGGCACCTGACCGACGACCAGGGCTGGCGCATGGAGATCAAGCGCTACCCGAAGCTGACCGAAGTGGGCAGCTGCCGCCTGCCGGCCGGTGACGGCGGCATCGATCCGGTCAGCGGCCAGGAGCATCCGTACTGCGGCTTCTACACCCAGGACCAGATCCGCGAAGTGATCGCCTATGCCGCAAAGCTGCACATCCAGGTGATTCCGGAAATCGATGTGCCGGGCCACGCGACTGCTGCGATTGCTGCGTATCCGGAGCTGGGCACCATCGATACGCCGTTGAAGCCGATCAGCGAATGGGGCGTGTTCCCCAACCTGTTCAACACTGAAGACAGCACCGTCACCTTCCTGGAGAACGTGCTGGAAGAAGTGATCGACCTGTTCCCGGCCAAGTACGTGCACGTCGGTGGCGACGAGGCGGTGAAGGACCAGTGGGAAGCGTCGAAGCAGGTGCAGCATCGCATGCGTGCGCTGGGCATCAAGAATGAAATGGCCATGCAGAGCCACATCATCAAGCGCCTGGAAACCTTCCTGGAGGAGCACGACCGGCGCCTGATCGGCTGGGATGAAATCCTCGAAGGCGGGTTGCCGCCGCAGGCCACAGTGATGTCGTGGCAGGGCACCGAAGGCGGCCTGGCTGCGGCCAGCGCCGGCCATGACGTGATCATGTCGCCGGTCGGCTACCTGTACCTGGATTACCTGCAGACGGCCTCGCCGAATGAACCACCGGGCCGCCCGACCCAGGTCAATCTCGGCAAGCTCTACAACTTCGAGCCGGTGCCGGCCGAGCTGGCCGCCGACAAGCGTGGGCACATCCTGGGCCTGCAGGCCAACATGTTCACCGAGCACACGCGCAGCTATGCACGCCTGCAGCACAACCTGTTCCCGCGCCTGGCCGCGGTGGCCGAGACCGGCTGGAGCACGCCGGAGCATCGCGACTTCCGCGATTTCCTCGCGCGCCTGCCGTCCCAGCTGCAGCGCTACCGTGCCTGGGGCCTGGCCTATGCGCAGACCCCGTTCGAGGTGGGCGTGGACTACACCGACAACCGCGCGGCCGACACAGTGACCCTGTCGCTGGCCAATCCGCTGGGTTATGAAGTGCGCTACAGCACCGATGGCCAACCGGTGACCGCGCAGTCGCCGCTGTACCAGCAGCCGCTGACCGGAAAGCTGCCAACCACCGTGCAGGCTGCCGCGTTCTACCAGGGCCAGATGCTGGCCGCGAAGCCGACCATCGCCGCATTCACCGCGCAGTCGCTGCTCAACCGCCGCAGCGATGAGCTGCTCAGCTGCGTGGGCAAGAAGGGGCTGGTGCTGCGCCTGGAAGACGATGGCCCGCGTGAGGGAACGCGTGCGGTGTTCAACGTGGACATCTTCCAGCCGTGCTGGCGCTGGCCGCAGGCGCAGCTGGACGGCATCGGCAACGTGGAAGTGCGTGCGGGGCGTATTCCGTACTACTTCCAGCTGGCCCACGACGAGCCGAAGCGCCGCTTCGAAAAGGCCCGGAGCGCACACGGCGAAATGCTGATCCGCCGCGGTGATTGCACGGGCAAGGTGCTGGCTCAGGTGCCGCTGCCGGCGCAGACCGATGCCGACGGCTTCGTGACCCTGCGCGCGGCGCTGCCGAAGGGCACCGCTGGCAACGGCGATCTGTGCATCAACTTCACCGGCGACACGCGTCCGGCGATGTGGGTGCTGGATGAGGTCACGCTCAGGTAGGTGCCAACCTTGGTTGGCGCTTTGCGGCCGGATCCACGCATGGCGTGGATCTACTGTAGAGCCGAGCCCATGCTCGGCTGCTTTTCAACCGGAAAGCCGAGCATGGGCTCGGCTCTACAGGAACCTCACCCGCGCCAGCGCAGCAGCAGGTCGCGCATCGGGGTCAATGCAGTGGCCATACCGGCCAGCACGCCAATCGTGTTGGCGACGGCATCCATCGGGTCGGCCATGCGGTTGCTGGTCAGCGCGCCCTGCGCAAATTCGATGCCGATCCCCATCAGCACCAGGCCCACGCCTACCCAAAGCAGCGGACGCCCGCGGCGGAACAGCTGCACCGCGCTGCCAGCCAGGATGAAATAGGCGAGGAAGTGTTCGCCCTTGTCGCTGTTTTCCGGCAGCGGAATCGGCGGCGGCGGGATCAGGCAGACCACGATCACCACCAGCACCGCCAGCGCCCACAGCGCGCCCCACAACCGCGGCCGCCGCAGCGGCTTGATCACCGGCAACACCTCACTCACAGGCGCCAGCTCAGGTCACCCAGCTCGAAGGCCGGCTCGAAGTCGACGCCACGCTGCAGGCCGATGGCCTGGAAGCGCTCGCCCATCTCGGTCGGCAAGGTCAGCTTCTTCACCTGGTCGCGCAGCTGGATGCGGCCGACCTCGTCGGTGCGTTCCTCGGCCAGCAGCAGCACCTGGTCCAGGCCGTTGCCGAGCAGGAAGCTGGCCTGGCTGCAGTAGCCGGCCAGCTCGAAGCCGCCGTGCATGCCGGCCTCGGCCATCGCCGTGAAATCCACCGAGGCGGTGATGTCCTGCAGGCCCGGCCAGCGGTGCACGTCGTTGTGCACGTGGTGGCGGTAGAACGCACGCACGGTACCATCGTCACGGTCGTGCTGGTAGAACTCGCCGCGGTTGTAGCCATAGTCGACGAACAGCATCGCGCCGCGCTGCAGGCCGCCCGCCACCGCCTGCAGCCAGTACGGCAGCTGCGGCAGCACCTCGGAACGGTAGCCTTCGGCGAAAGGCTTCTCCAGATAACGTTCGATGTGGCGCACCGCACCGTTGAGCAGGATGTCGGCCGGCTGCGCGCCGCGGATGAAGTTGCCTTCGGCGTCCAGCTCGACGGTTTCCTCGTAGACCTCGCCATCGCGGATCAGGAAGCGCGGTGTCGGCAGCGCGTCGATCACTTCATTGGCAAACACCACGCCTTCCCAGTCCTCCTCGAACGGACGGTCGACCCAGTCCACGCGCGCGGCCAGCTCGGCCGGCAGGTTCTGCTGCAGGCGCTGCTGCTGGCGCTCGCGCAGGTCGGCACTGGGCTCAAGGATGGCGTAGCGCGAGGGCAGTGCGTCCAGCTCGGCCAGGCGCAGCAGCACCGCCTCGGCGAAGGCGCCGGTACCGCCGCCCAGTTCCAGCATCCGCGCCTGCGCACCCAGCTGCGCGAACACCGGTGCCAGCGCATTGGCTACGCTGCCGGCGAACAGACTGCCGAGCTCGGGCGCGGTGGTGAAGTCGCCGCTGCCACCGAACTTGCTGGCGCCGGCGCTGTAGTAACCCCAGCCAGGGGTATACAGGCACAGCTCCATGAAGCGCGAGAAGGGCATCGCCCCGCCCTGCGCAAGGATCTCGGCGCGCAGGGCGGCGGCCAGCTGGTCGCTGTGGGCCAGGGCATCGGCTTCGGGCAGGGGGAAGGTGGGCTGCATGGCGTCTTCGAATGCGGTGACAATGGTGTACAGGATAGCCGAGCCTTGGAGGACCCTCGATGAGCGATACCCACCCCGTGGTCCTGATCACCGGCAGCGCGCGCCGGATCGGTGCGGCCATCGCCCGCCAGTTCCACGCCTGTGGCTGGTCGGTGGTGCTGCATGCCAACACCTCCAGCGCCGAGCTGCAGCAGGCCGCGTTCGATTTCGACAACGTGCGCCCGGGCAGCGTGCTGGCCCTACAGGCCGACCTGCGTGACGCCGACGCCCTGCCTGACCTGGTGGAACAGGCCGTCACCCACTTCGGCCGCCTGGATGCGCTGGTCAACAACGCCTCCAACTTCTTCCCCACCCCGCTCGGCCAGGTCACCGCCGAGGCGATGGACGAGCTGTATGCGGTCAATGCACGCGCGCCGCTGCTGCTGTCACAGGCCGCCGCGCCCTACCTGCGCCGCCAGCAGGGCTGCATCGTCAACCTGACCGACCTGCACGGCACCGACCCGATGCGGGACCACATCGCCTACACCATGGCCAAGGCTGCGCTGGAAATGGCCACCCGCTCGCTGGCGCTGGAGCTGGCGCCGAAGGTGCGGGTCAATGCGGTGGCGCCCGGCGCGATCCTGTGGCCGGAACAGGGCAAGGACGATTTCGCCCGCGAGGCGCTGCTGGCGCGCACGCCGCTGGCGCGGATCGGCACGGTCGAGGAGATTGCCGAAGCGGTGTACTGGCTGGTGGCCGAAGCCAGCTTCGTCACCGGCCACACCCTGCGCGTGGATGGCGGGCGCACGGTAAGTTGAGGTAGTGCCGGCCGCTGGCCGGCAACCTCCCTCATTCCAGGTCCACCACCTCGAACGCCTCGCCAAACTGCGTGTGCGCACGCCACAGCGTGGCCAGGTCCAACCCGCTGACCGGGTCGATGAAGTCCGGCGCGATGTCGGCCAGCGGCTTCAGCACGAAGGCATGCTTCAGCTCCGGGCGTGGAATGCGCAGGTGGCCGGGGCCTTCCACCACCAGGTCGCCGTAGAACACCACGTCGATGTCCAGGGTACGGTCGGAGAAGCGCGGCCCGCTGCGGTCGCGGCCGTGCGCGTCTTCCAGCGCATGCAGCCAGTCGTCCAGTTCCTGCAGCGGCAGGTCGGTCTCGATCGCCACCGCATTGTTGAGGAAGGCTGGGCCGTCGAAGCCGACCGCGGCAGTACGGTAGGCCGGTGACACCTGCAGCGCACCGAAGCGCTCGCGCAGGGCGGTCACCGCGGCGTGGAGGTAGCGGCGGGGCTGGACGTTGCTGCCCAGGCTCAGGAGCACGGTGGTCATGCGGTTCAGGTGACAGTGCTTGGGGGGCGTGGACATGCCGTCGTCACGGCGGCCTGCCTACAATCCGGGACGCACATGATAGGGCACCGACATGACCTATTGCGTTGGAATCGAGGTGGACGAGGGCCTGGTCTTCGCTGCCGACACCCGGACCAATGCCTCGCTGGACGATGTGCGCGTGCACCGCAAGCTGCACGTGTTCGAGTACCCCGGCCAGGCAGCCTACGTGCTGATGGCGGCTGGCAACCTGGCCACCACCCAGTTGCTGGTGTCGCGCCTGGGGCGCGACGCCAGTGAACGACGCACGCCCAACCTGCACGACATGACCCACCTGTTCGAGGCTGCCGAGTATGTCGGCCAGCTGCTGGTGGACAGCCAGGTGCACAGCAGCCACAGCGAACATGGCCACGATGGGGTCAACACCCAGGCCACGCTGATCTTCGGCGGCCAGATCGCCGGCGAGCGGCCCGGGCTGTACATGATCTACCCGCTTGGCAACGCCATCGCTGCTTCGCCGGAAACCCCCTACCTGCAGATCGGTGAGTCCAAGTACGGCAAGCCGATCCTCGACCGCATCCTCAGCCCGGCCACGCGCCTGGAGGATGCAGCGCGCACGGCGATCGTCTCGCTGGACTCCACCATCCGTTCCAACCTGTCGGTGGGCCTGCCGATCGATCTTGCGCTGCTGCGCGACGGTGAGCTGCGCATCGGCCAGCAGCTACGGCTGGGCGCGGATTCGGCGTTGTATGCCGACATCCATCAGAACTGGTCGCGGCGGCTGGAACAGGCGGTGGACGCCCTGCCGCGGTTCCCCTGGGAAACCGCCCTGTAGAGCCGGGCCCATGCTCGGCTGTCGAGGTCAATGCGAACAGCAGCCGAGCATAGGCTCGGCTCAACAGAACCCCAGCGGCATCAACCCAGCGCTTCGGCCACCGCGCGGAAGACCTGCTGCATCTGCAGCGGCTTGCGCAGCACATGCACCTCCACACCGGCCGGGAATGCATCGGCCGAGACCGGCACCGCAGGGTCTTCCAGCACCAGCGCCGGGCCGCGATAGCCCAGTGCTGCCATCTCGCCCAGCAGCTGGCTGGCCGGCAGCAGCTTGGAGCCGGCGTCGGCGATCACCAGTGCCGGCAACGCCTCCTGCTGCATCCAGCGCAGCGCAGCCGGGCCGTCGGACGCCAGCTGCAGCTGGTAGCCCTGGCTGGACAGCGCATTGCCCAGCAGCGACAGGCGCGTGGCTTCGCCATCGACCACCAGGATCGACTGGCCACTGCCCAAGGCCACCAGCTGTTCGATCGGCTCACTGCCATCAATGGCGTCGTGCATCGGCAGACGCAGTTCGAAGCAGGTGCCCTGCCCCGGCTGGCTGCTGACGTGGATGCTGCCGCCGGCGCCTTCAACAATGCGCTTGCAGGAGATCAGGCCCAGGCCGGTGCCATCGGCCTTGGTGGTGAAGAACGGATTGAACAGATGCGACAGCGTGTCCGCATCCATGCCGATGCCTTCGTCGGCGACCCGGATATGCATCCAGTCCACGCCATCGCGCTGGCCGGCATGGCTGGCGGTCAGGCTCAGGCGACCGCCGTTGGGCATCGCCTGGATCGCGTTGAGCGCCAGGTTCAGCATCACCTGCTGCAGTTCGGTGTAGTTGGCATCGACCACCAGGCCTTCGTCCTGCACCTGCAGTTCCAGGCGCACGGCGTCGGGCACGTTGCTGCGCAACAGCAGCGCCACCGCATCGAACAGGCCATCGATCTCGATGCGTTCGCTCGGCTTGCGCGAACCGCGCACGAACGACAGCATCGATTCGGCCATCTCATGGCCACGGCGGCCGCACTCGGCGATGACATCGGCCAGATGGTGCAGCTGCGGATCGTCGGTTCGCGCCTTCAGCAGGTCCGGCATGATCAGCAGCGGCTGCAGGATGTTGCGCAGGTCGTGGCTGAGGCCGGCGGCGAGCAGCGACAGGCTTTCCAGGCGCTGTGCGCGCATCAGTTCGGTTTCCACCCGTGCGCGCTCTATGGCGCTGCGGGCATCGCGGATCGCACGCGCCACCGCCGACGGCAGGCGCGCCGGCAGGTGCTTGATGATGTAATCGTTGGCGCCCTTCTGCAGCGCCGCCACCGCGTTCTCCTCACCCATGGTGCCGGAGACGAAGATGAAGGGCACTTCAGGTGAGGTCTCGCGCACGATGCGCAGCGCATCGTCACCGGAGAACCCCGGCATGCTCAGGTCGGACAGCACGATGTCCGGCTGGAACGCGACCAGTGCCTGGCGCAGTTCGGCCTCGCTTTCGACGCGCTCGAAACGGGCCTCCAGGCCCGCATCAAGCATCTGTTCGGACATCAGCTCGGCATCTTCCGGTGAGTCCTCCACCAGCAGGATGCGCAGCGCCCCGAGGGCGGGACCGGTCAGGGGCATGGGCTCACTCGAGTTCCGGTGCCTGGTTGATCAACGCCCAGAACTTGCCCAGGGTCTGCACCGCGCCGAAGAACTGGTCCACGTCCACCGGCTTGACCACGTAGGCGTTCACGCCCATGTCCCAGCTGCGGGCCAGGTCGCTTTCCTCGCGCGAGGATGACAGGATCACCACCGGCAGGCGCTTGAGCTCTTCGTGCTCGCGGATCTGCCGCAGCACTTCCAGGCCATCCATGCGCGGCATCTTGATGTCCAGCAGCAGCACCGCCGGCAGGCCTTCCTCACGGTTGGCGAAAGCACCACGGCGCAACAGGTAGTCCATCACCTCCACGCCATCCTCGACGTGCACGATGGGGTTGGCCAGACGCGCCTCTTCCAGGGCGTCGATCGCCATTTCAGCATCAGCCGGGCTGTCTTCGGCGAGAAGAATGGTGCGCAGAGTGGTCATGCAGAAGGCCCTTGTTTGTCCGCATCGGTCGCGGGAGGCAGGTAGAAGTGGAAAGTGGCGCCGACGTCCGGTTCAGCCTCGGCCCAGATACGGCCACCATGACGGGTGAGCACGCGGCGCACGCTGGCCAGGCCGATGCCGGTACCCGGGTAGTCGCTGGCCTTGTGCAGGCGCTGGAAGACACCAAACAGCTTGCCGGCGTAGGCCATGTCAAAGCCTGCACCATTGTCGCTGACCGTGAACTGATGACCGCCGTCAGGCTGCGGCTGGTAGTCCACGCGGATCTTCGCCGGTTCGCGGTTGCCCGAGTACTTCACCGCGTTGCCGAGCAGGTTCAGCCAGACCTGGCGGATCATGTTCTCATCGCCCACCACGATCGGCAGCGGTGCGATGCTCCACTCCACATGGTGCGCATGGCCGCTGTTCTCGGCCTCGGCCTGCAGGTTGGAATCGAGCATGGCACGGGTATCGGCCACCAGCGACTGCATGTCCACCGCCTGCTGGCGCATTGCCGCGCGGCCCAGCCGCGAATAGACCAGCAGGTCGTCGATCAGTGCCGCCATGCGCCGCGCCGAACTGGAGATCACCTCCAGGTAATGGCGGCTCTTGTCATCGGCGGCGTCGCCCAGATGGCGCGACAGCTTGTCGGAGAATCCGGCCACGTGGCGCAGCGGCGCGCGCAGATCGTGCGAGACCGAATAGCTGAAGGCTTCCAGTTCCCTGTTGACCTCGGACACCTGCGCAACCTTGCCTTCCAGCTGGCGGTTCAGTTCCTCCACCCGCAACTGCACGGCACGCTGCACGGTGACGTCGCTGACCGTGAGCAACACCACTTCGTCGTCGGTGTCCGGCAGCGGCATGCGCCGTGCGTTGAGCAGCATGTAGCGCACCATGCCATCGGCAGCGCGCTGTTCATGCTCGAAGTCCCACAGTTCGCGGCCGCGCAACAGCACATCGGACAGTCGCTGGCGCATCACGGGATCTTTCCACGCGCCGTCGCCGACAGTGTCCAGCAACAGGCCATCGGCGCGTTCATCCTGCAGCCCGTACAACTCGGCGAAGGCAGGGTTGTGCAGCTGCACGCGCAGGTCGCGGTCGAGCAGCACGATCGGTTCACGCACGGTCTGCAGCACCGAGGCTGCACGTGCGGCCGAGCGCAGCGACTGCCGTTCGGCATGCAGGCGTCGACCAATCTGCCGCTGCAGCAGCCACAGCACCAGGCCGAGCAGCGACAGCTGGATCACCAGCGAACTCCACGATACCAGCTCGGTCTGCTTGCGCTGGCGGGCAGCCTGCTCGGCACGCTGTGTCAGCAGTTTCTGCTCGCTGGCCTGCAGTTCCTCCACCAGGCCACGGATCGGATAACGCGTGCTCAGATCCTGCACCAGCTCGCGCTGATCACTGTTGGGCTCGGACTTTGCCAGTTCGCGGGCAAGCGCCATGCGCCCTTCCAGCATCGACTCGATGCGGCCGATGCGGATCAGCTGATCAGGATTGTCGCGGGTCATCCGCCCCAGTTCAGCCAGGCGCCCGGGAAGGTCATTGGCTTTGGCCATGCGCTCGCGCAGGCCAGGTGCGTCCACGCCCTTGGACAGGGTCAGCGCAGCCGATTCGACATCGCGTACATCGGCCTGCAGCTGTTGCAGGGCCACACCGACAGCCTGGGTATGGTTGACCCAGGCCATCGCATCTTCGCTGTCCTGCTGCAGTTTGCGCAGGGTCAACCACGGCACCGCGATGATCGCGGCAGCGGCCAGCGCCAGGGCCGGCAACCGCCAGCGGTCCCAGATGTCATCACTGAAAACCAGCGCCATAGTTCCTCGTCAGCACAGCCGCAAAGCGTCTGCCGTTACCGGCCCCACTGCGGCGGAACCGGCAATATAGCGCAGGCGGTCACAACTCTGGAATTTCCAGCGCGGTTGGCTGAACGGGTTGGCAATCAGACCTGTAGGGCCGAGCCCATGCTCGGCTGCCTTGGAGTTCCAGCCGAGCGTGGCTCGGCTCTACAGGTCAGTGGGCGCCCCGCATGGGGGCGCCCACCGGGGTCAGCGCTTGGCAGCAGCGCTGACCTTCAATGCGGCAGCATCAACGCGGGTCACGCCCTTGATGCCCTTGGCGGTGGTGACCGCCTTGTCCTTCTCTGCCTGGGTGGCCACGGCACCGCTCAGGCTGACCACGCCGTTCACGGTTTCCACCTTGATTTCGGTACCCGGAACGTTGCTGCTGGCAAGCAGGTCGGCCTTCACCTTGGTGGTGATCCAGGTATCGGTCACCGGCTCGTTGGAATCGTGGCGATCAGCATGGGTCGCCGGATGCGCACTGGTCGGCGGGCTCTTTGCGGCCGGGTCCTTGGCAAATGCGGCCGAGGAGGACAGCGCCAGGCCCAGCGTCAGGGCGGAGGCAATCAGCGTGCGGGTCGTATTGCTCATCGTGTCGTACTCCTTCGGAATGTGCTGCCAGTCTGGACAAACCGACGTAGAGCAGGCGTGGCGTTGCGGTCATGCCGCCGTGAATCGGGGCATCTGCAACGACAACCGTTCAGCTTTGGCCCGTGGCCCCGCGTCGTTTACCCTGCCCTTCCCACTGCCGGAGCTCTGTCATGCGCCCCGACCTGCAACTGGCCCTGATCGGCTACGGCCTCGCCGGCCGTGTCTTCCACGCACCGCTGATCCAGCACACACCGGGCCTAGCGCTGCACAGCATCGTCAGTTCGCAGCGCGACACGCTGCTGCGCGCGTTCAGCGACGTGCACGTGCGTGCCACGCCGCAGGAGGTGTTCGACGATCCGGCCGTGGATGCCGTAGTGATCGCCACGCCGAATGAACAGCATGCGCCGCTGGCAATCGCGGCACTGGCTGCGGGCAAGCATGTGCTGGTCGACAAGCCATTCGCGCTGGACGTGGCCGAAGCGGAAACGGTATTGGCTGCGGCACGCGATGCCGGACGCATCGCCACCGTGTTCCAGAACCGGCGCTTCGATGCCGACTTCCTCACGCTGCAGGCGCTGCTTGCGGACGGGACGCTCGGCGACATTGCCGAGTGCCATGCGCACTTCGATCGCTACCGTCCACAGGTACGCGACCGCTGGCGCGAACAGGATGGCCCCGGCAGTGGCCTGTGGTACGACCTGGGTCCGCACCTGCTGGACCAGATGCTGGTGCTGTTCGGCTGGCCCGAGGCGATCGATGCCGATCTGGCCGTGCAGCGCGAAGGTGGCAGCGGCATCGATTACTTCCACGCGGTGCTGCACTACCCGCGGCATCGCGCGATCATCCATTCCGGTTCGCTGGTGGCGGCGCAGACGCCGCACTTCAGCGTGCATGGCAGCAAGGCCAGCTGGATCAAGCACGGCCTGGACGTGCAGGAGGCGCAGCTGCGCCGCGGTGTGGCACCCGGTGCGCCGGGCTGGGGTATCGATCCGCGGCACGGTGAGCTGGTGCGCTGCGATGCCGAAGACAACGTGCAGCGCACGACGGTCGACAACCTGCCCGGTGACTACCGGTGGCTGTATGCAGAGTTCGCGGCGGCGATGCATGGCGACGGAGAAGCCACGGTCAGCCCGGTGCAGGCGTTGCAGCTGATGCGGCTGCTGCAGGCCGGCATGGACAGTGCGCGCGAAGGGCGGCGAATCGCGTTGGGGTGATCGGCAGGGCTGCGCCCTGCACCTGCCGAATCAACGGCAACAGCAACGTCAAAAGCGGGCATTCCGTGTATGACGTGGTGGGGCCGGTTGCGAGGGACGCCGTAAATACGTCCCTGTAGGCTCGGTCGCCGCATCCATGCGGCTCACGCCCCCGCAACCGGCCCCACCCCGCCTTCGACAGATTCCTGCGGCTGTTGGTAGGTGTCGACCTTGGTCGACACATCGACGCCATGCGTGGATGACGTGGAAACGATCGGAGACAGCTTTCCTGATGGGGTCGGAGCCCTTTCCTGCGGAAAGGGCTCCGACCCCGGCTTCGTGCTTACGACTTCTTGATGGCGTGGCCGCCGAATTCGTTGCGCATCGCCGACAACAGGCGGTCGGTGAACGAATTGGATTCGCGCGAGCGCAGGCGTTCCAGCAGCGACAAGGTGATCACCGGTGCCGGCACGTCAAGCGCGATCGCTTCGGCCACGGTCCAGCGGCCTTCGCCGGAATCCTCCACGTACGGCGCAATGCCATCCAGCGACGGATTTCGCTTGAGGGCTTCGGTGCTCAGGTCCAGCAGCCACGAGCGCACCACGCTGCCGTGACGCCACACCTCGGCCACCTGGGCCAGGTCCAGCTCCATCTCCTGCTTGCGCTCCATCAGCGCGAAGCCTTCGGCGTAGGCCTGCATCATTCCGTATTCGATGCCGTTGTGGACCATCTTGGTGAAGTGGCCAGCGCCGGACGGGCCGACACGTGCCCAGCCACGGTCTTCGGCCGGTGCCAGCGTGCGCAGCAGCGGTGCGATCTGCTCCACCACCGAGGCTTCGCCACCGACCATCAGGCTGTAGCCTTCCTGCAGGCCCCACACGCCACCGCTGGTGCCGCAGTCGACGTAGCCCAGGTCATCCTCGGCCAGCGTCTTGGCGCGGCGGATCGAGTCCTGGTAGTTGGAGTTGCCGCCGTCGATCACGATGTCACCTTCGGCCAGGTGCGGGGTCAGCTGGCCCAGCGTCTGGTCGACGGTTTCGCCGGCCGGCACCATCAGCCACACCACGCGCGGTACCGGCAGCGCCGCCACGGCAGCTGCCAGCGAATCGACCACTTCCAAGCCGGCCTCGGCGGCGCGCTGGCGGGCGCCTTCGCCCGGGTCGTAGCCAACCACGCGGTGGCCGCCGCGATGCAGGCGCTGGGCCATGTTGGCGCCCATGCGGCCGAGGCCGATCATTGCAATGTCCATTGTTTCACCTTCAGTTGGGGTCTAGGGTCAGGCTGCCTGGCCTGCCGGTAGCCGCGCAGTGGCGCAGCTGCGCCTCGCGCCAACGCCGGTAGAGCGTGGTATGCAGATTGTGCACCGCCAGGTCGATCGAAAACGGCGTTCGTGGGTTGCGATCAAGCAGGCGGGCGACGTGGTAGCCGATGGGACGTATACCGCGTGGGTGCACATAGATCACGAACTGCTGGTAGAACGGATCGTCCAGCAGCTGGTCCATGCGTGCCAGCGTGGCGTGGTAGCGCGGTTCCAGCCGTGCACGAAGGTCCGGATCGCGCTCGAACAGCAGGCGCTCGAAGTAGCGCTGGCCGATACGCGGGATGTCCTGCGCGAGTTTCCATAGTTCGACATTGCGCTGGTCGTACCAGGCCAGGCCGCCGTGCGCAGCCAGGGCCTGCGCGGCCTCCTCGCCCACCGACACCACCACGAAATTTTCCGCCTGGTTGCTCAGGTCGTCCAGCGTGCCCTTGTCGTACACATGTTCGATGAAACCGGGCACGCCGACGAACGCCTGCCGCCCCATCGCCGAGGTACGCACCGCCTTGCCATCAGCGAAGAAGTCGCCGGCATGCGCGCCGAGCAGGATGCTGTCGGTCCCATGCAGAGCGAGGAAGGTGCCGATCGACAGCTCATCCGCAGCGAACTCCGTATCGAACGCGGCATCACCATACAGCTCTCGTTGCGTAGCCAGCTGCGCGACCTGGCGGCCGACCCCGCACTCGGCACGCACGGCACCGCTGTAGAACGCCTGCAGCGCCTGACTGTTGCCTGCACTGGGCACGAAGCCGCGGCCGAAACTGCGCGTGCGCTGCCAGCCTTGCGCGCGCGGCCCCTGCAGGCCGAAGCCGATCCAGCCCAGCTGCGGGCCGGAGAAGCGGAAGGTGGGGTTGGCCTGCAATGCCGAGGCTGCACGTTGCGTGGCTGCGCCCAACTGGAAGGCATAGGCACAGACCGTCGCAGGGTCATCCAGCAGCTCCTGCAGCACTGCCTGGCGGGCCGCAGCGGGCATTCCGGCCGGCCACTGCACGCGCAGATCGCCCGCCGCCTGTGCTTCAGCCAGCGACGCGCGCGCGCATACCGGACCGCCGTACACCTGGGGTGCACTGACCATCGCCTCGTCGAAGCGCCATCCAAGCCGCTGCAGCAGGCCTTGCCTGCAATCCGGCGCCATGGCCGCGCTGCCCAGCGCAGGCGCCAGCAGCAGAACCACGCCGATCAAACTGGCGCGCACCCTCAACTCTGGTCCGTGCTGGCCGGTGCAGGTTCCGGTGGTGCGGCCGGAGGTGGTGCGGGTGTGCCTGCAGTCGCCGGCAGGTACTGCTGCAGGCGCTGGAAGAAGCGCTGATAGAACCCGGCATCGGTGACCGTGCTGCTGGCCACTTTCACCAGCGAGTCGTCATTGCTGCCGAACGGCAGCGACACCGAGCCCAGCGCACCGACGCCGACACTGGCTGACGTTGGGCTCTTCTTCAGCGCATAGCGGTCCTGCACCGCGCTGACGAATACCAACGTCTGGCTGCCACGCGGCGCGCAGGAAATGCGCAGCACCAGCTGCTCGTGGTCGTCTTCGCGCGGCTGGAAGTTCTTGTTGCCCTCCACCTGCGCTTCGTCGGAACGGGCGATGGCGTAGCCCTGGCTGAGCAGGGTGCGCCGCGCCGCTTCGCAGGCGTCGCCCGGGCGACCGTCGACCGTACGCGAGAACGTGTCGCCGGAATCGAAGGATTCGCGCAGCAACGTGCTGTCGGCGGCGCGGCCACCACAGGCCGACAGGATCAGGGCGCTGCCAAGCGCCACAACAGCACTGGAAAGACGGGAGGCCCGCATGGGTACTCCTGCGAGGACGTTACCGCCAAGGGTAGTCCTGCGGCCGTGTGCGGCGGGTCGAAACCGGCATGACCGGGCCACCCCGTTGCTGCCTGTTCATGCACAAAAAAGGGACGGAGGGAATTAAGTCGTTTGTGGCATGTGGCACAAGCGACTTAATTCCCTCCGTCCCCATTTCAAGCAGAAGGGCCGGCAATGCCGGCCCCTCGGGTATCTCACATGCCGCCTCCGGCTCAGTCCGCCCAGCGACCGGCGCCGGTGGACTGCGGCAGCACCTGCGCCGACAGCGGGCGGTCGTTGGCCAGCAGGTTCACCGCATCGGCCAGGATCGAGGCCGACTCGCGCAGCAGCGGGTCAGGACGCTTCTCGGCAGCCTTCTCGCGGGCGGCATCCTTGACGATGTCGCGCTCGTTGCCCGTCAGGCCGTCGTCGTTGCTGTCATCGGCCAGCGGGTCCAGGGCCAGGCCCAGTTCCTTGCGCATCGCCTGGCGCTCCTTGCGCTGGGTGTCCTGGCGCTCACGCTCGGCGCGGCGAGTGGCCTCGTTGAGCGAGATGTACTTCTTCGCGGCCTCGGTGCGGAACTGCTGCACGTCCTCGTTCCACCACTGGAATTCCTTGTCGGCGGCAATGCGCGCGTCATGGCGGGTTTCCAGCTTCGGCAGCAGCGGCGCGAAGTTGCCGTACTGGGTGTGCGGCACGGCGGCGATGCGGGTCCACGGCAGCGCGTTGTCGTAGGTGCTCTCGCCGAACTCGGTGGCATCGACGCTGGCCGGGAAGGCCAGGTCCGGCACCACACCCTTGTGCTGGGTGCTGCTGCCGCTGATGCGGAAGAACTGGGCGATGGTCAGCTTGACCTGACCGAAGCGCTGGGTCTCACCGCTCGGCCAACGGTCGAGGTCGACGATGTTCTGCACCGTGCCCTTGCCGAAGCTGGTCTCACCGATCACAAGGCCACGGCCGTAATCCTGGATGGCACCGGCGAAGATCTCCGAAGCCGAGGCCGAACCGCGGTTGATCAGCACCGCCAGCGGGCCATCCCATGCCACGCCCTGGTTGCGGTCGCTGTTGACGGTGACGCGGCCACCGGACTCGCGCACCTGCACCACCGGGCCCTGCTCGATGAACAGGCCGGTCAGTTCAATGGCTTCGTCCAGCGAACCACCGCCGTTGTTGCGCAGATCCAGCACCACGCCATCCAGCTTGTCGTTCTTGAAGCCGGCCAGCAGCTTGGCCACGTCGCGGGTGGCCGAAGCGTAATCGGCCGCATTGCGGCGACGGCCTTCGAAGTCCTGGTAGAAGGTCGGCAGCTTGATCACACCGACCTTGCGTGCCGGCTCGCCGTTGGCGGCGGGAATGGTCATGGTCTCGCCCTTGGCAGCCTGTTCGGCCAGGCGCACCTTCTGGCGGGTCAGCACCAGCGTGTGGTGCTTGCCGTCGGCACCCTCAGCAGCCGGGATGAACTCCAGCTTGACCTGGGTATCCTTGGCGCCACGGATCTTGGCCACGACATCGTCGATGCGCCAGCCGATCACGTCCTCGACCAGGCCGGACTTGCCCTGGCCGACGCCGACGATACGGTCACCCGGCTTCAGCGTGCCGTCCACCGCAGCCGGACCACCGGCGATGATCTCGCGGATCACCACTACGTCGTCCTGGCGCTGCAGCTGCGCGCCAATGCCTTCCAGCGACAGCGACATCGCCTGGTTGAAGTTCTCGGCGGTGCGCGGAGTGAAGTAATCGGTGTGAGGATCGACCGCGCTGGTGTACGAATTCATGAAGAACTGGAAGACGTCTTCGCCCTTCAGTTCATTGACCGACTTCTCCAGCGTCGCGTAGCGCTTGTCCAGCGTCTTGCGGATGTCGTCCGGCTTCTTGCCGGCCAGCTTCAGGCGCAGCCAGTCGTTCTTCACCGACTTGCGCCACAGCTCATCCAGTTCGGCGCTGCTGGCCGCCCACGGCACCTTCTTGCGGTCGTATTCGAATCGCTCGTCGGTGGTGAAGTCCGGCTCCTGCTTGAGCAGCTTGCGCGCATAGGCCACACGTTCGCCGACGCGCTGCTTGTAGACCGCGAACACCTGGAACGCCGGCTCCAGCTCGCCGCCACGGATGGCCGAGGAGATGTTGGCTTCGAACGGCGCGAAGCGCGCCACGTCGGCCTGGGTGAAGTACTGCTTGCCGCCGTCCAGCGTCTCCAGGTAGCGCTTGAACACGTCCTTGGAGGTGGCCTCGTCCAACGCGCGCGGGCGGTAGGCGTAACGGCTGTCGGACAGCAGGCCGTACACCAGCTTGGAGGTGGTCACCTGATCGGCGGTTGCCGCGGCGGGCAATGCCGGCGAGTCGGCCTTGGCCGCCAGCGCCAGCGGCGCGACCAGCGCCAGGGCCATCAGGAATGCGGGGGCTTTGAATTTCATTGACGTGCTCGAAGGCGCCTTGCCAAGGGGGAGACTGCGTGGTGTTCAGACACCACGACAGTGCCGAAAGTTGCCGGGTTTGTCACCCGGCCGCGCTCGGTGGAAAACCAGCCTAGCGGGGCCGGTGTAGCAAATTGTGAATGCATGTAGAGCCGAGCCCATGCTCGGCTGGCCGGCAGCAAGCAGCCGAGCATGGGCTCGGCTCTACGGCAGGCAGAGGTGTGCGGACCAACGGTCCGCACCCACAGGAAAAGTAGCTCCCACCCACCGGCAGGGTGTCAGGAAACGCCGGCGCCCTTGGCCTGCACGTCGGCGTGGTACGACGAGCGCACCATCGGGCCGGAGGCCACGTGGCTGAAGCCCAGCTCGTAGCCGTAGACTTCCAGCGCCTTGTAGTCCTCGGGCGTCCAGTACTTCAGCACGGGGTGATGGTGCGCGGTCGGCTGCAGGTACTGGCCGATGGTGATCATGTCCACGTCGTGCGCGCGCAGGTCACGCAGGGTGGCCTTGATCTGTTCGAAGTCTTCGCCCAGGCCCAGCATGATGCCGCTCTTGGTCGGCACGTCCGGGTGCTGCGCCTTGAAGTTCTTCAGCAGGTTCAGCGACCACTGGTAGTCCGCACCCGGGCGCACGTTGCGGTACAGGTCCGGCACGGTTTCAATGTTGTGGTTGAACACATCCGGCGGGTTCTGCGCCAGGATCTCCAGCGCGCGTTCCATGCGGCCCTTGCCGCGGAAGTCCGGGGTCAGCACTTCGATGCGGGTACCCGGCGACTTCTCGCGGATGGCGCTGATGCAGTCGACGAAGTGCTGGGCACCGCCGTCGCGCAGGTCATCGCGGTCGACGCTGGTCACCACCACGTACTTCAGGCCCATGTCGGCCACGGTCTGGCCGAGGCTGGCCGGTTCGTTGGCATCCGGTGGCTTCGGGCGGCCGTGGGCCACGTCGCAGAACGAGCAGCGGCGCGTGCAGACTTCACCAAGGATCATGAAGGTGGCGGTGCCGTGGCCGAAGCACTCGTGGATGTTCGGGCAGCTGGCTTCCTCGCACACCGTCACCAGGCGGTTCTCGCGCAGCTTGGCCTTCAGGTTCTGCACGGCGTTGCCCGAAGGAATGCGCACGCGGATCCAGGACGGCTTGCGCAGCACCGGCGCGTCGGCGAACTGCACCGGCGAGCGGTTGATCTTGTCACCGCCCAGCTGCTTGACCCCGGCCTGCAACGGCGCGGCGGACGGAGAGTCGCCCTGCACGATCTGCAGGGGAATGGAACGGGCGGTGGTTTCAGTCATGGCAGTTCCGGGGGGCGGTCAGGCGGCCGCAGAAAGATCAGGCAGTTCGGACGTAGGCTGCAGCAGCAGGCCAAACTGGCGGGCCAGGTGGCCCAGCAGCACCGGCTTGACGGCCTCCATCCCGGAGGGCCCGCCCAAGTCTACTACCGAGGTCACCTGCAACCCCTGATAGCCACAGGGGTTGATACGGTGGAAAGGTTCCAGGTCCATGGCCACGTTGAAGGCCAGGCCATGGAAGGTACAGCCGCGGCGCACGCGGATGCCGAGCGCGGCGATCTTGGCGCCACCGACGTAGACGCCCGGGGCGCCCTCGCGGCGTTCGGCACCGATGTTCCACTCGGCCAGGGTATCGATGATGGCCTGCTCGATGCGGCATACGTAGTCGCGCACACCGATGCCCAGCCGTGGCAGGCGCAGCAGCGGATAGACCACCAGCTGGCCGGGGCCGTGATAGGTCACCTGGCCACCGCGGTCCACATGCAGCACCGGAATCTCGCCCGGCGCCAGCACGTGCTCGTCCTTGCCGGCCTGGCCCAGGGTGAATACCGGGTCGTGCTCGACCACCCACAGCTCATCGGCGTCGGCCTCGCTGCGCTGATCGGTGAAGCGCTGCATGGCGCGCCACACCGGCTCGTACGCCTGGCGGCCGAGGTCGCGGACCAGCGCCGGACGCGGCGCGCGGTCTTCCGGGGCGGCTTCGGCCGGGCAGCGGTCGGCTACAGCGTCCACTTCACTTCCGGATGGTCGCGCAGCGCCTGGTGCGCCAGGTCGTACTGTTCGCGGCTCTCGGCCTTGAACACGATGCGGACGGACACGTACTTGCCGTTGGAGGAATGCTTCCAGCTGATGCGTTCGTTGACGACATCGATGCCGGCAGCCAGCAGCAGGCGGGGGAGCTCATGTTCCAGGCCGCGGTTGGCCGGGCCCATGGCACTGAGCTCGAACTGGCCGGGGAACTGGAAGCCGTGGTCGGGGTTGTCGGACTTGATTTCCATGCCCCCATTATCGGGCCGCAGGGCAACAAACCCAAGAGTATTCATCAACGTCAAACAGTGCACCGGTGAGTCGCTGCGTTGCAGCTGAACGGCCGTTCAGCATCAGCCTTGGCCCCATCGCGCACCGCAGGACAGTGCAGCATTGTCTTCACGAGACAATGTCGTTTTCGGAACAGACAAGTGATCCGAACGCGCTCGTTCCATCACGTTCGCGCGAGTACCGTGTCGCAGCATCTAACGACAGACAGAAACAACTTCTCCCATGAGCCCCCCTTCCCAACGCCGCCTTGCAGCCCTCGGGCTGTCCGGCCTGCTGGCTGCTGCCCTCCCCCTTGCCGCCCAGGCGGCCGAACAATGTGGTCCGGACGCAATGCGCGACCACCCGCCGCAGGTCAATTTCCGCGTCGACAATGACCTGTTCGGCGGCCGCCACCAGGACCAGGGCTACACCAACGGTGCACTGTTGACCCTGGTCTCGCCCAATCTGGTCGATTACACCGACGACCCCTGCCTACCGCGCATGGCGCGCTGGGTGAACCAGTACCTGGAAGGGCTGCACCCGGGCAAGTTCGAACAGCAGAACATGATCTTCAGCATCGGCCAGGGCATCTTCACGCCGACCGATTTCAGCCGCAGGGACCTGATCGAGGACGACCGCCCTTACGCTGGCGTACTGATCGCAAACTTCGGTTTCAATGCGCGCAGCGGCGACCGCCTGCAGACCACCCAGCTGACGCTGGGCGTGGTCGGCCCGTGGGCACAGGGCAAGCAGGTGCAGAACGCCGTGCACGACGTGCTGGGCGACGAGAAATTCAAGGGCTGGGACAACCAGCTGCACAACGAGCCGCTGTTCATGCTGACCCATGAGCGCATGCGCCGCTGGCCGGGCGATGCCAGCGTCAATGCCGACGGCTGGGGTTGGGACGCCATCAGCCACTACGGTGGATCGATCGGCAACCTGGAAACCAAGGCCAACCTCGGCGGTGAAGTGCGCTTCGGCTGGAAGCTGCCGGACGACTTCGGCAGCACGCCGTTGCGCCCGGCCGGCGAGAACACTGCGCCGACCCGCGGCGGTCGTCCCAATGGCTGGTCCTGGCACCTGTTCGCGACCTCGGACGCTGCCTGGGTGATCCGCGACATCACGCTGGACGGCAACACGTTCCGCAACAGTCACAGCGTGGACAAGCGCCATGTGGTGGCTTACGGCGGCTACGGCGTGGCCGTGATGTACGGACGCTGGAAGTTCGCCGCGGCGCGTTACCACAGCACGCGCGAGTTCAACGGCCAGCGCGAAGCACCGGTGTTCGGCAGCTTCACCATCAGCCGGTCGCTGTAGGTAGGTGCCGACCGTTGGTCGGCACACCGGTTGATGGCAACGACAGTCGAGCATGGCTCGACTCTACAGAACGAAAAGGCCGGCATTCGCCGGCCTTTTCCTTCACCACGCCGGGGCGTGGATCATTCCGATTCCCACCACATCCAGAAGCTGTCCCACAGGCGCTTGAAGAAGCCGGCCTGTTCAACGGCAGCCACCGCCACCAGCGGCGCTTCAGCCACCAGCTTGCCATCCAGCATCACCTTCACGGTGCCGATCTGCTGGCCGGCGGTGAACGGTGCTTCCAGGGTCTTGGGCACATCGATGCTCGGCTTCAGGTCGTTGTAGCGGCCGCGCGGCACGCTCACCAGCATCGGCTGCGCCACGCCCAGCTGCACCTTGTCGGTCGTACCCTTCCAGACCTTGTGCTCGGCTACGGCCTTGCCCGGTTCGTACAGGCGGTGGGTCTCGAAGAAGCGGAAGCCCCAGTTCAACAGCGCCAGGCTGTCATCGGCACGCTGCTTTTCCGACTGGCCGCCCAGGACCACGGCCACCAGACGCTGGTCACCACGCTGGGCCGAGCTCATCAGGCAGTAACCGGCTTCCGAGGTGTGACCGGTCTTGATGCCGTCCACACTGCCATCGCGCCACAGCAGCAGGTTGCGGTTCGGCTGCTTGATGTTGCCGACCTGGAATTCCTTGATCTTGTTGTACGCGTAGGTTTCCGGGTAATCGCGCACCATCGCGCGGCCCAGCAGTGCCAGATCGTAGGCGCTGCTGTGGTGACCCGGAGCGGTCAGGCCATGGGCGTTCACGAAGTGCGAATTCTTCATGCCGATCTTGGCGGCATAGCTGTTCATCAGCGAAGCAAAGGCCTCCTCGCTGCCAGCCACGTGTTCGGCCAGGGCGATCGCGGCGTCGTTGCCGGACTGGATCGCCATGCCTTTTTCCATGTCTTCCAGGCGCGCGGTCTGGTTGACCGGGAAGCCGCTGTAGCTGCCATCGGTACCGGCGCCACCTTCGCGCCAGGCGCGCTCGCTCATCATCACCTGGTCATCCGCACGGACCTTGCCGTTCTTGACCTCGGCGGCGATCACGTAGGACGTCATCACCTTGGTGATGCTGGCCGGAGCCAGCTGTTCGTTGATGTTTTCACCGGCCAGCACCTGGCCGGTGGCGTAATCCATCAGCACCCAGGCCTTGGACACGCTGGGCGCGGGCGCCGGCGGAGTGGCAACAGTGGCCGGGGCGGCAGCGGCGGCAGGCGTCGGCGTGGCCGGGGTCGGCAGCGGCGTCTGGGCGGAAGCCAGGCCCACCACCAGGGTGGCGGCCAGGGCGGTGGCGGCGGAACGGAATTTCATTGGACAGCAGGCTCCAGGGGACGGCCGGGAATGGAGGGTGGAACGTAACGGCCATTGTAAGGCCGGGGGAGCATGGGCCGGCAGCACCGGCCCGGGCGGATCAATCCTTGACGATCTGCGGCGAACCCAGGCCCAGACCGGCGATGCGGCCGGCAAGTTCCGCAGCACTGGCATGGTCGCTGGCGGGAACGCGCAGGCGGAACAGGGTGCGGCCACCGGCAGCGATGTCACTGATGGTCGCGCCGACGATGCCGGCGGCGTTGAGCTGGCCCATCGCGCGGTTGGCGTTGTCACGGCTGGAGAAGCTGGCGACCTGCACCATCACCGCGCCCACCACCTGCTGCGACAGGCTGGGTGCGGCCGGCGTGGTCGATGCGCTGCGCACCGGTGCCGGCGCCACCGCGCGCGGAGTGGTGCTGGCCACGACAGCCGGAGCGGGCACCGTGCTGCGCACCGGCGGCGCGCTCGGCGGCAGGCTGCTGACCGCCACATCCGGCATGGTGCTGGCCACGCCCTGGGTGGTGGCCGGCTGGCCACGCGCAGGCATGCTGTCGCCCGGCAGGCGCTTGACCAGGCGATCGATGTCGCTGTCGACGTTGGCGCGTGCGGCTGGCGCCGGGCGCGCGCTGGCCACGGCGGTGGTTACGGCCGCTTCGGCAGCACGACGTTCGCGGCGCGAGGGCTTCTGCGCCAGCAGGTTGCCCTCGCCCGGCTGCAGCGCGCGCACCTCGACATTGCCGGTACCGCGCTGGGTGATGCCCAGGCGCACGGCGGCGGCGTAGCTGAGATCGACCACGCGGCCATCATGGAACGGGCCGCGATCGTTGACGCGCACGATCACCGACTCGCCGTTGTCGAGGTTGGTCACGCGGGCGAAGCTGGGCAGCGGCAGCGTCTTGTGCGCGGCGGTGAACTGGTACATGTCGTAGACCTCACGGTTCGAGGTCAGGCGGCCGTGGAACTTGGCGCCGTAGTACGACGCGGTGCCGCGCTCGACATAGTTGCGGGTGTCATCAAGCACTTTGTACGACTTGCCCAGCACCACGTAGGGCGTCTTGTTGCCGATCGCCGAGCGTTCTTCGGCGGTCACTTCCGGTTCGGGAATGCAGGCCACGTTCGGAATGTAATCCGGGGTGCTGTCACGCACGCCCGGCTTGTACAGACCACCGGCGGTGTAGTTGCCGCGGGTGCTCAGGTCTTCCTTGGCCGCCGCGTAGGGCGAGCCTTCCGGGCAGTGTGCCGGGCGCGAGCCGCGCCCCTGCACCAGCGTGCCGCCCGACTTGCCACCATGGCCGGCCGTGGCCGGCTTCTTCGGCGCGCTGCTGCAGGCAGCCAGCGCGAGAACGATCAAGCCTGGGACCAGCCATCTGATGTTCATGCCGGGGGCAGCTCCTGTCCGGCGATGGCCTGGGACAACTGGAACACGGCCATCGCGTACATCTTCGAGAGGTTGTAGCGGGTGATCGCGTAGTAGTTCTGGAAGCCCAGCCAGTACTGCTTGCCGGTGCTGCCTTCAAGCGTGATCGGGGTGGCGGTGGCGCCCGGCTGCACTGCAGCGCTGGGCTGGTAGCCGCGCTGGGCCAGATCGGACAGCGACCAGGTCGGCATCCACTCGGTCGGGTTGAACTCTTCGCGGCCAGTGACCAGCGTGGCCGGCACGGCGACCTGGCCGCCGCGCACCCAACCGCCCTTCTTCACGAAGTAGTTGGCGATGGAGGAAAACACGTCGTCGTAGCTGGTGAACAGGTCACGGCGACCATCGCCGTTGCCGTCCACCGCGTAATCCAGGTAGCTGGAGGGCATGAACTGGCCCATGCCCATCGCACCGGCGTAGCTGCCCTTGAGCGTGGTGATGTCCAGCTTTTCCTCGCGGCCGAGCTCAAACAGCTTGGCCAGTTCATCGCGGAAGAACAGCTCGCGGCGCACTTCGCGTTCCAGCTTGGCCGGGTCGCCGCTGCGCGGGTAATAGAAGGCCAGCGTGTACAGCGCATCGAGCACGCGATGGCTGCCGGCATTCTTTCCGTAGCTGGTTTCCACACCGATGATCGCCACGATCACCTCGGCCGGCACACCAGTACGCTGCTGCACGCGATCCAGTTCGGCGCGATGCTGGGCCAGGAACGCGCGGCCGCCATCAATGCGGGCCTTGCTGATGAACATCGGCCGGTATTCGTTCCACGGCTTGACCCGTTCGGCCGGGCGCGACATCGCGGCAATGATCGGCTGGCGCACCTGCGCCTGGTCGAGCACGCTGCTGATCTGCTCCGGCTTCAAACCATAGCGCTTGGCGGTATCGGCAATGAAGCGGGCCCGCGCGACCTCGAACGGCACCGGGGTGAGATCGACCGGCGGTGCGGTGGCAGCGGCGGCTTCGGGCGCGGCCTCGGCCGGGCCATGAGCCCTGGCGGCGGGTTGGCGCGGCGTACTGCTGGCCTGGGGCGAAGACGGTGGGGACTTCGGCTGGGTCGCGCAGGCGACCAGGCCGAGGGTAAGCATGCAGGCCAGAGTGCGTCGAATCATCGTCGCAGGTTAGCAGGTCATGGATGAATTAAAACCCCTAACACCATGAATCACAACGATTTGCCCGCGTTCAGCGGGAAATGTGAAGGCGTCGTGATCGCGCTTCCCCATTCAGATAGAGGTGGCCGGTTGCGTCCCCATCCCCGCAGACGCAACCGGCAACCGGATCCGGTCGATACCCGCGCGGCTGCCGCTCCCCAGTGGCAGTACCCCGCGCTCCTTGTATCCGTTGGATCAGTACTGCTCCCGCCCGACGCCCCCTCGCGCTGCAACGATTGACGGCGCGCCGTGCCGAACGGGCCGCCATTGTGCAGGCCGATTACGACAAGTCCATTGATCAAGATCAACGCGCTGTAAAAGTGTGAACCAGCTAACGTTTTTTCCGGACTTTGGTCAGCAGGTGTGCTGCCGTGCATCGTTGTGAGAACGCTTCCACAACGGGCGTTGCGCAGAGTCAGGAAGTTTCCAGCCAACGGCGCAGCCCCTCGTGGGGGGTGTCTGGGTGGTCGCGGAAAGCAGAAGCCGCGGGTGGGCCGGTCGGGTCGGGTACGCGGGGGACGCCGTGAATCCGTCCCTGGAGGCTTGGCAGCCGCATCCATGCGGCTGCCCCCCCCCCCGCGTACCCGACCCGACCGCCCTCTGACAGATTTCGGAGGTCTGCCACCCACGGAGAAGAAGAAGATCAAAAGCGGGTCGCGGCGCTGCGCTTGCTCGTGAGCCGAGCATGGCTATGCCGGTCGTCCTGACCGGCACCCTTCGGACCGTCGCCATGGGCGACGTTGGCAGCGGCTCCTGCCGCTGCCTTCGGCTCTACACAAGGCAATGAAGCGACCCGCCAGGCCGCTTTTGCTTTTGATCTTCTCTTTCTTCTCCGTGGGTAGGCGCGCACGGAACCTGTCCGTGGCCGGGTAGATGGGCTGCGCAGGGGCGTGAGCCGCATGGATGCGGCGACCGAGCTTACATGGACGTACTTGCAGCGTCCCCTGCGCAGCCCATCTACCCGGCCCCACCCATGAAGTGCTTTACGCGCCCCCCCACGAGGGGCTGCGCCGTTGGCTGGAAACCCTATCCCCCGTGCACGGGCCGGTGCCCGCGTACCGCCATCACCAACCCGATGCCAGCCAACAGCGAAACCGCCGATGTCCCGCCATAGCTGATCAACGGCATCGGAATGCCCACCACCGGCAACAGGCCGGAAATCATGCCACCGTTCACGAGTACGTAAACGAAGAACGCCAGCCCCAGGCTGCCGGCCAGCAATCGTGCATGCGTGTCGCGCGCATGCACTGCGATCCACAGGCAGCGCCCGACCACGAACAGGTACAGCGCGAACAGCGTCGCCACCCCGATCCAGCCGAATTCCTCGGCCAGCACGGAAAACGCGAAGTCGGTCGTGTACTCGGGCAGGAAATCCAGCGTGGCCTGGGTGCCCTGCCCCCAGCCACGCCCCTGCCAGCCACCAGAACCGATTGCGATGCGTGACTGCAGGATGTTCCAGCCGGTGCCGAGCGGATCTGCCGCCGGGTCGAGGAAGGTCAGTACGCGATCCTTCTGGTACTGCCGCAACAGCCCGAACCACGCCAGCGGTGCGGCCACCGCCAGCCCCGCCGCGCCCGTTGCCACCCAGCCCCAGTGCAGGCCGGCCAGCAACAACGCGAACACGCCGCTGGCAGTGACCAAGGTGGCGGTGCCGAGGTTCGGCTGCATCAGGATCAGCACGGCAGGAACGCCGATCAACACTGCGGCGGTCAGCACCGTGCGTGGCGAGGGCGGCAACGGCTGCCGGTGCAGGTACCAGGCCATCATCAACGGCAGGCTGAGCTTGAGCAGCTCCGACGGCTGCAGGTAGAAGACACCCAGGTTGAGCCAGCGCTGCCCGTACTTGCCGGTGCCGATCACATACACCGCCATCAGCGGCAGCATCGACAGCGCATACAACGCCGGTGTCCACGCGCGCAGGCGCAGCAGCGAAACACGCGACAGCAACCACATCGCCACCAGGCCACCGGCAAAGCGCGCCGCCTGCCCGGTCACTGGCCCGGACACGCTGTGCAGCACCGCCAGGCCCGCGCCCATCAGGATCAACAACGCGACCAGCAACGGCAGGTCGATCGTGCGCACCGCCTCACGGCAGCCGCCAAGCAGTCGTTTCCATTCCACGCGCAGCACGGTAACAACGGGTGCTTGCGTGAAGCTGTCATGGTGGTCATGCGTTTGTAGAGTCGAGCCATGCTCGACTCTACAGAAGCGCGCAGCCGGTGCTACCCGTAGCCGCCGTGCACCGGGTTGTGGCTTCGCACGGCCATCACCAATCCGAAGCCGGCCAGCAGTGACACCGCCGAGGTACCGCCGTAGCTGATCAGCGGCATCGGCACGCCCACCACCGGCAGCAGGCCGGAAATCATCCCGCCGTTCACCAGCACATAGACGAAGAACGCCAGGCCGGTAGCGCCGGCCAGCAGGCGCGAATAGGAATCCCGCGACTGGCTGGCGATCCACAGGCAGCGCCCGATCACCACCAGGTACAGCGCCAGCACGGTGGCCACGCCGATCCAGCCGAATTCCTCGCTCAGCACCGAGAACGCGAAGTCGGTGGTCTGCTCGGGAATGAAGTTCAGGTGCGACTGCGAGCCTTCGCCCCAGCCCTTGCCATCGAAGCCGCCGGAACCGATCGCGATCTTCGACTGGATGATGTTCCAGCCAGCACCCAGCGCATCCATCTCCGGGTCGAGGAACATCATGATGCGGTCCTTCTGGTACGGCCGCAGCAGCCAGAACCAGGCAACCGGCGCGACCGCGGCCACGCCGCCCACGCCCAGGCCGACCCACCACCACGGCAGGCCTGCCAGCAGCAGCACGAACACGCCGCTGGCGGCGATCAGCACACCGGTGCCGAAGTCCGGCTGCAGCATCACCAGGCCGGTTGGTACGCCGATGATGACCAGGGCCACGAGCACGGTGTTGAAGCGCGGCGGCAACGGCATCTTGTGCAGGTACCAGGCCACCATCATCGGCAGGCTGACCTTCAGCAGCTCGGCCGGCTGCAGGTAGAAGAATTTCAGGTCCAGCCACTGCCGGCCATATTTGCCGGTGCCCAGCACGAACACCGCCAGCAGCGGGATCATCGAGATTGCGTAGATCATCGGCGTGGCCGAGCGGATCCGCAGGATCGGCACCCGCGAGATGCCCCACAACGCGGCCATGCCCACTGCGAAGCGCGCGCCCTGGGCCATCACCAGGCCGTCGCCACCAGCACTCTTCAGCGTGGCCAGGCCGATCACCATCAGCGAGGCCAAAGCCAGGCACAGCACCCAGTCCAGCGTGCTGAAGAAGCGGCGCAGCATGTCGCCGGCCCAACGCAGGAACACTCTCATCGTGCGGGCTCCGCGGCGGTAGGGCGTGACGTGGCCGGCAGCGCGGCAGCAGCCGGCGCCCCCGGCTGCGGCGGTGCGGGCGCCGGTTCCGGCGCGGGCACGCCGACCAGCACCGGGTGCTCGCCCAGCTGTGCCGCAGCAAGGTCACCGGCCTGGCGCGCGCCCACATCTTCGTTGTCGAACGCGGTGGCACCGATGGCGGTGGTGCCGCGCTCGCTGTCCAGCGGCTGCATGCCTTCAGGCATCTTGCCCAGCAGATAGGCGTCGAACACCTTGCGTGCGATCGGCGCAGCCGCCGCACCGCCGTAGCCGCCGCCCTCCACCGCGATCGCCAGCGCGATCACCGGCTGGTCCACCGGCGCGAAACCGACGAACAGCGCGCGGTGGCGCAGGTGCATCGGCAGGCTCTTCGGATTCACCGCGGCCGTGCCCTTGCGGCTGATGACCTGAGCGGTACCGGTCTTGCCGGCCATCGTGTACGGCGCGCCGGCCGCCATGCGTGCCGCACTGCCGCCAGGCAGCATGGTGGCCATCATGCCTTCGCGCACCGCCTGCAGATTGTTCGGGTTCGGACTGACCGGTTTGCTTTCGCCCGGGTCGGTCGCCATCCAGTCATGGTCGAAACCCGCACGCTGCTGGATCACCAGATGGGGCGTGCGCAGCTGCCCGTTGGCCAGTCCACTGACACCCCGCGCCAGCTGCAGCGGAGTGACCTTCCAGTCACCCTGGCCGATGCTGATGTTGACTGTATCGCCCGGGTACCAGGCTTCCTTGCGGCTCTTCCGCTTGTAGGCCGGCGACGGCAGGATGCCGCCGATCTCGCCGGTCAGGTCGATACCGGTCGGCTGGCCGAAGCCGTAGTACTCCATGTAATGGTCGAAGCGCTCGATGCCCAGGTCCAGCGCCAGCTTGTAGTAGTAGGTGTTGACCGACTGCGCGATGGATTTGCGCAGGTCGGTCCAGCCATGGCCACCGCGGTGCGAGTCACCCCAGCCACGCGAGGTGCCGGGCAGGTAGAACATGCCGGTGGACAACACCTTGTCTTCCGGGCGGCGTACACCCGAATCCAGGCCGGCCAGGCCGATCAGCGGCTTGAGCGTGGAACCGGGCGCGACGCCACCGAGCACCAGGCGGTTGAACTGCGGCCGCGACGGATTGTCGTTCAGTGCCTTGAAATCGGCATGCGAGATACCGTTGACGAACAGGTTGGGGTCGTACGACGGCAGGCTGACCATCGCCAGCACTTCGCCGGTGCGCGGGTCCATCGCCACCGCCGAGCCTTCCTGGTCACCGAAGGCGGCCACCATGGCGCGCTGCAGGTCAGCGTCGATCGACAGCCGCAGATCGGCGCCGGACTGCGCGGCAACGCGGCCGATGGTGCGGATGGCACGGCCCTGCACGTTGGTCTCGACCTGCTCGTAGCCGACCTTGCCGCGCAGCTGCTGCTCGTAATAGCGCTCCAGGCCGGACTTGCCGATATGGGTCAGCGCGGCATTGCCTTCGCCGAGGATCTCCAGATCCTTGTCGTCGACACGGCCGACGTAGCCGATGATGTGCGCGAACAGGTCGCCATACGGGTAGCGCCGGGTCAGGTAGGGCTCCAGCTCGACGCCGGGGAAACGCCAGCGGTCGACGGCGAAGCGTGCCATCTCCTCGTCGCTCATGCGCAGCTTCAGCGTGACCGGCAGGAACTTGCGGCGCGCCTTGCGCGACTTGTTGAACGCTTCCAGCTCTTCCGGGCTGATGCTGATGATCTTGGCCAGCCCTTCCAGGGTGGCGTCCATGTCCTTGACCTTGTCCGGGGTCACGTCCAGGCGGAAGGCCGGCACGTTCTCGGCCAGCAGGCGGCCGTTGCGGTCGTAGATCATGCCGCGCCCGGGCACCACCGGCCGTGGCTTGATGCGGTTGGCTTCCGAGCGCGTGGCGTAGACGTCGTGGTCCAGCACCTGCAGCTTGAAGTACCAGCCGCCCAGGCCCAGCAGGCAGACCAGCACGCCCAGGAAACCCAGCGCCGCGCGGCGCCGGAACTGTTCGGCTTCGGCGTGCGGATTCTTGACCTGGCGGCGCGGGATCATGGCTCAGCGCCCGCGCTTGCCGAAGCGCACCGCATCCAGCAGCACGAACACCAGCGGCCACAGGCCCATGCCCAGCAGCGGTGCCCACCAGTACGACCACGGCAGGGTGGGTTCACCCACCAGGATGTGCACCAGGGCGCTGACGATGCGATCGTTGAACAGCAGGCCGCCTATGGCCAGCATCTGCTGCGACATCGGGAAGAAGCGGATGCGGGCGCGGAAGCGCTGCAGGATGAAGGCCAGCATCACCAAGCGCAGTGCCTGTTCGCCCAGCACCCCGCCGTACAGCAGGTCGGCGATGACGCCACTGGCGAAAGCGACGCCCAGGCCGACGCGCTCGGGCGCTTCGATCACCCAGTACGCCAGCACCAGCGCCAGCCAGTACGGGCGCAACGGCTGCAGCAGCGCCGGCAGCGGCAGCAGGCCCAGCAGCAGCGCCACCACCAGGCTGGCCGGCAGCACCCACGGATTGTCGCGCAGGCGGCTCATCGCTGGGCCTCCGGCGTGGTCGGTTGCCGGCCAGCGGCCGGCACTACCGGAGCAGCAGGATCAAGCGAGGATGCGGGGGCCACCGTCGGCGTCGCAGACGGAGCGGATGATCGGCCCACAGCCGGTGCAGGCGTTGCCGGCGTGGTGGTGGCCGGCGTGATTGCAGCAGGCGCGGCTCCCGCCGGCGCGGCAGCGGTGCTGGCCGGGCCACCCGGGGCGGTTTCTTCCAGCTGCAGGCGCAGTTCCGGCGGAATGCGGATCGCTGCACCCGGGCGCAGCAGAAGCACGTCGCGGCCGCGATCAAGCTGTGCGGCCGGTTTCAGTTCGCCCACCAGGAAGGCATGGGTGTCGTCCGGGCGCAGGCCGGTGATGGTGCCGACCGGGAAGCCAGCCGGGAAACGGCCACCGAGGCCGGAGGTGACGATCTCATCGCCCACTTCCACGCCGGCGCTGAGCGGGATGTCGCGCAGTTCCAGCTTGTCGCCGCGGCCGTAGACGATCAGGCGCACGCCGTTGCGGGCCACAGTCACCGGCACGGCATGGTCGGGGTCGGTCAGCAGCAGCACGGTGGAGGTACCGCCGGTGACGCTGATCACCTGGCCCATCAGGCCGCCAGCATCGATCACCGCCTGGCCGACGTGCACGCCTTCGCGGCTGCCGGCGTCGAGCACCAGGCGCTGCTTCACCGGGTCCAGGTCGATGTCCAGGATCGGCGCCAGCTGCACGTCCAGGCCACTGCGCTCGGCCACGTTCAGCAGTTCGCGCAGCTGGGCGTTATCCAGCGCGGCGGTCTGCAGGCGGGTCAGGCGCGCGTTGGCCAGCAACAGCTGGTTGCGCAGTTCACGGTTCTCGTTGACCAGCTGGCCATGGCTGGCCGCCGAGTCCTTGACCTGGTTGCCGAGCTTGCCCGGCAGGCCCGCCAGTGCCCATACCGGCTGCACCAGGCTGTTGGCCTGCCCGCGCAGCTGCGCGAGCCAGCCGGCCTGGTCGTCAAGCACGATCAGGGTGATGGCCAGTGCGAGATATGCCAGCAGACGCAGCGGGCTGGCGGCATCACCGGATCGGGAAGCAACGGGAGGTCCGGCGTAGGGCGGCACGGCAACGATTCAACTGGCAGAAGGCGGAAGGGAAACACGCGGGCGCCCCGCCGGTGCCGGCCCACCCTCGTGGTGGGCCGCACCCCGGAGGGGCGCTGCGGGCGCAGGCAGCCGGGACGGCTTATTCCGGCGCAAAGAACTCGTTGCCGTGCATGTCGACCAGCTCCAGCGCACGGCCACCGCCGCGGGCCACGCAGGTCAGCGGATCGTCCGCCACCTGCACGTGCAGGCCGGTTTCCTCGGAAATCAGGCGGTCCAGGTCACGCAGCAGGGCGCCACCACCGGTCAGCACGATGCCGCGCTCGGCGACGTCGGCGCACAGTTCCGGCGGGGTCTGCTCCAGCGCCAGCTTCACCGCGCTGACGATGCCCGACAGCGGCTCGTGCAGGGCTTCAAGCACCTCGTTGGAGCTGATCTTGATCATCTTCGGCACGCCCTCGGCGAGGTTGCGGCCGGAGATTTCCATCTCGATCACTTCCGCCTGCGGGTAGGCGCAGCCCAGCTCGACCTTGATGCGCTCGGCGGTGGCTTCACCGATCAGCATGCCGTGGTTGCGGCGCACGTAGTTGGTGATCGACTCGTCGAAGCGGTCGCCACCGATGCGGACCGACGCCGAATAGACGATGCCGTTGAGCGAGATCACCGCCACTTCGGTGGTGCCGCCGCCGATGTCGATGACCATCGAGCCACGCGCTTCGGTCACCGGCATGCCGGCGCCGATCGCGGCGGCCATCGGCTCTTCGATCAGGAACACGTCACGGGCACCGGCTTCCTCGGCCGATTCCTTGATCGCGCGGCGCTCGACCTGGGTCGAACCGGCCGGCACGCAGACCAGCACGCGCGGGCTCGGGCGCAGCACGCGCGACTTGTGCACCTTCTTGATGAAGTGCTTGAGCATCGCCTCGGTATAGGTGAAGTCGGCAATGACGCCGTCCTTCATCGGGCGGATGGTGGTGATGTGGCCCGGGGTACGGCCAAGCATCTGCTTGGCTTCGGCGCCTACGGCTGCCACCGAGCGGGTGCCACCGATGGCACGGTCCTGACGCACGGCCACGACCGATGGCTCGTTCAGCACGATCCCCTGCCCGCGCACGTAGATGAGGGTGTTGGCCGTGCCCAGGTCGATGGACAGGTCGTTGGAGAACATGCCACGGAGTTTCTTGAACATCTGAGGAAGGAGTCCTGAGGGGTGTCGTGCCCGCCGCGGGATGGCGAAAAAATGGGCAGAAATCGAGGCCGACAAGCCTAGCAACCCGCCTGCCGCCGAGCAAGGAAAAAACTAGCTGAACCCGCGTCTTCACAGGCTTTCGGCCTGATCGGGTCTCACCCGGTTCTGGCCCTGAGCGGCACCAGCGGGTAACCTTTGCGCCGTCGGGCGCCCAAGGGCGCCGTTTGCTTGCCCGCCGAACCGGGCCGGCCCACCCCAAAATTCACCGCATAGGCTTACATCGATGTCCGCTCTGATCTGTGGTTCTCTTGCCTTCGACACCATCATGGTGTTCCCGGACCAGTTCAAGAATCACATCCTGCCGGACAAGGTGCACATCCTGAACGTGTCCTTCCTGGTGCCGCGCATGCGCCGCGAGTTCGGCGGCTGCGCCGGCAACATCGCCTACAACCTGCACCTGCTGGGCGGCCAGCCGATCCCGATGGGCACCGTGGGTTCTGACTTCGGTCCGTACCGCGAGTACTTCGACGGGCTGGGCATCGACCTGTCGCGCGTGCGCGTGATCGATGAGCTGTTCACCCCGCAGGCGTTCATCACCACCGATCACGACAACAACCAGATCACCGCCTTCCACCCGGGCGCGATGATGCGTTCCTACGAGAACCACGTGCGTGGCGTACCGGGCGTGACCCTGGGCCTGGTCGGCCCGGACGGCCGCGAAGGCATGATCCAGAACGCGCAGGAATTCCACGAAGACGGCATCCCGTTCATCTTCGACCCGGGCCAGGCCATGCCGCTGTTCAACGGCCCGGAACTGCGCGAGTTCATCGAGCAGGCCGACTACGTGGTGGTCAACGACTACGAGTCGAACCTGCTGCAGGAACGCACCGGCTGGGACGAGAAAGAGATCGTCAGCCGGGTCAAGGCCTACATCACGACCCGCGGCCCGAAGGGCGCGGTCATCCACACCCCGGAAAAGAGCTACGACATCCCGCCGGCGCACGAGCGCCGCGTGGTCGACCCGACCGGCTGTGGCGACGCCTTCCGCGCCGGCCTGATCTACGGCATCCAGAAGGGCTACGACTGGCTGACCATCGGCCGCATGGGCAACCTGATGGGCGCGCTGAAGGTCGAGCATCCGGGCACGCAGAACCAGCGTTTCACCTTCGATGAGTTCAACGAGCAGTTCAAGCAGCAGTTCGGTTACGCGCTGAGCGCGTAAGCCGAACTGCCCGCGCATTCCACCTTATCCCCGCGCCTTCGGCGCGTGCGCTGCTGGGAATGCCGTTGGTAGGTGTCGACCTTGGTCGACACGCTGTTTGATTCCTGTAGAGCCGAGCCATGCTCGGCTTGCGCGCGCCAGCGCGATCTGACCGGAGAGCAGCCGAGCGTGGGCTCGGCTCTACATCAGCAAGCGCCCTGCCAGGCAGCCAGCAAGGCGCGGCAATCAGCGAAATGCCAGTCGGCACGGCCCGGCCACGGGTTCTCCGGCAGGTTGACCAGCACGGTATGCGTGCCGGCCGCACGGCCGCACTCCAGGTCGTAGGCGTGGTCACCGACCATCACCGCCTCCGCAGCCCCGATCCCCCAGCGACGAAGATGCTGCTGCAGGCCATCCGGTGAGGGTTTGGGCACCGCTTCATCGCGGCCGATGATGTCGGCATCGTCGAATAACGCCCCGACCCCGATCGCGTCCAGCGTCAGCTTCGCCAGCGCATGATCATTGCGGGTCAGGATGCCGAGCCGGCAGCCTGCCGCCGACAACGCGCGCAGCAGCCTCACCGCGCCCGGCGCCGGCAGCGCGTCCTCGGCCAGCGCGCGCTCATGATCCAGCAACCACTCGCGCTTGGCCTGCGCCGGTGCGTCCGGCAACGCCGCGATATGGTCAAGGATGTCTTCCTCGGCCGCGATCTCCAGTGCGCGGCGGATCGCGGCGAAATCATGCACGGCGACGGTCAGCGTGCCATCCATGTCGAACACCCAGTGCCGGATCGCGGACAACGCGTGCACTGCGCTGCCCGCCGCAACCATCACTGCCACCACTGCGGCATGCGGCTGGCGTCGACGCCACCGGTTTCGAACACGGCGGTGCGGGTGCCACCGGCCTTGACCGGGAACTCGATGCTGATCGACTTGCCCTTGCGCGCCAGCTTCCACAGCGCCTTCTGGTCGGTGATGAACAGGGCAATGGCTTCATCGGTCTTCGGACGCCACGCGGCCATCGACACCGGCTTGCCGTCGTCCACGGTCACTTTCACCGTGCACTGCGGGCAACGGAAATCGCCGGCCTGCAGTACCAGGTAGGCATGCCGCTTCCACTCCGGATGATCGCGGAACACCAGCTGCACCGGCTTGGCGCCGCTGCCATCCACGTCCACCCGTTCCTTGCTGTAGACCTGCGCCGAAACCTGGTTGCCCTTGTTGCCCACCGGGATCTGGTTGTACTGCCACAGCGCCTGCATGCGGCGCAGGTCGCGCGCGGCATCGCCCTTGGCCTTGACCTCGTCGAAGCCTGCGGCGATGCGCTCGGCGGCGGCGGTGTCCTTGTACTGGTCCAGCAGCGAGGCACCATGCAGGCGCGCGCGCTCCCAGTCCTGCGCGGCCACGGCCATGTCGTACTGCTTGGCGACGTCCTCGGCCTTGGCTTCCTTCTGCGCCTGCACGGCGGCCGCGGCGGCTTCCTGCGCCTTGCGCTCTTCCTCGGGGTTGCTGCAGGCAGCCAGGGCCAGGGTGCAGGCGGTGAGCAGGATCAGTCGTTTCATGGCGGAGGTCCTTCGTGTTTTCGCGATTCTGTAGAGTCGAGCCATGCTCGACTGGCCGTCCAACAGCCGTCGAGCATGGCTCGACTCTACAAAAAAAGCGCCGGGGGATGCCCGGCGCGTTTTCTTACTTGGCTTCAGCCTTGGCCAGCATGTCCTGGACCGAGGCAGTGGTGATCGGGTGGTAGCCCGGCTTGGCCTTTTCGAAGGCCTGCTTGGCCAGCTCCAGCCCCTTCGGGGTCTTCACCAGTTCGGCGTAGATCGGCAGGATCAGCTTGCGACGGCCGACGCGCTCGATGAATGCAGCCGCGCCTTCATTGGCCTGCTCGTAGCCGCTGCGGATCGCCAGCGGGTACCAGCGCATGGCGATCTCGCCATTCGGGGTGCCGGTGAAGTGGAAGGCCTTGTCCAGCGTGGCCAGCTTGTCCAGTGGCTGGGTGGCACCCAGGCCGTCGATGAAGCGCACCCATTCCTGCGTGCTCCAGTCGGCGATGACCTGGCTGCTCGGCACGGTGCCGGCGCTGGCGAAGGCGATGCGCGCAGTATCGACGCTGCTGAAGTTGCGCGACTGCGCCTTGGCAGCGAACGCCGGAATGCCCGGCTCGTCCAGCCACGCCTTCAGTTCGGCCTCGGTCACGGCCGACGGATTCTTCGGCAGCAGGTTCTTCTTCAGGTACTCGACGAACTGGTCGGTGTTGGCGCTCTGGAAGGCGTGATCATCGAACCAGCCACGCAGGAACGGATCGAAGGTCTCGCGACCGAAGCGCTGCTCCAGGAATTCCAGGAACCACGAACCCTTGACGTAGGCGACCTGGCTGAGGGCTTCGTCGGGGTCCCGCTCGTTCAGCGGCGGCAGCGCCAGCGCCTGGTCGGCCGGGCTCATGTCCTTCACTTCGGCCAGCAGGTCGGTCTGGTCGATCTGCTTCTCCATCTCGGCCATCTCCTTGCCGTACAGGGCTTCGGTGATGCGGCCCTGGACGTAAGTGGTGAAGCCTTCATTGAGCCAGATGTCCTTCCAGCTGGCGTTGGTCACCAGGTTGCCCGACCAGCTGTGCGCCAGTTCGTGGGCGACCAGCGAGACCAACGACTTGTCGCCGACGATCACGGTCGGGGTGGCGAAGGTCAGGCGCGGGTTCTCCATGCCGCCGAACGGGAACGACGGCGGCAGCACCAGCATGTCGTAACGGCCCCAGCGGTATTCGCCGTACAGCTTCTCGGCGGCACCGATCATCTTCTCGGTGTCTTCGAATTCCTTGGCGGCCTTGTTGACCATGGTCGGCTCGGCCCAGACGCCAGAGCGGCCGGAGATCGGCTCGAACACCAGGTCACCGGCGGCAATGGCCAGCAGGTAGGACGGAATCGGCTGCGGCATCTTGAAGGTGTAGTCACCGTCACGCGCGGCCTTCGGATCGTTGTCGGCGCTCATCAGCACCATCACGTCCGGGCGCGAGACCACGTGCGCGCTGTAGGTGAAGCGCACGCTGGGGGTGTCCTGCAGCGGCACCCAGGAACGGGCATGGATGGCCTGCGACTGGCTGAACATGAAGGGCAGCTTCTTGCCTTCGGTCATCGACGGCGCCAGCCACTGCAGGCCCGAGGCGGTCGGTGCGGTGTGGTAGGTCACTTCCACCTTGGCCGGTTGCGCCGGGGCCTCGATGGTCAGCTTGCTGCCGAACACCTTGTCGACCGGAGCCAGCGCGAACTGCAGCGGGCTGCGCGCGCCATCGGCGCCGACGGCCTCGACCTTGGACACGGTCAGCTCGCGGGTGTCGAGCACCAGCTGCTTGGCATCCTTCTGCTTCCATTCCAGCGTGTAGGTGGCGGTACCGCCGATCTGCTTCTGGTCGAAGTCCAGCTTCAGATCCAGCGCGATGTCCTTGATGACGACCTTGTCCGGCTCGGCATACGAGCTTTCGTCGTGGCTGCGGTTCTCGGCGTTCACGGGGGCGGCAGGGGCCTTTTCGGCAGTCGGGGCAGCGGCGGGCGCGGCCGCCTCCTGGGAGCAGCCGGCGGCCAGGGCCACGGCCAGCGGAAGGAGCATCAGCGGATTACGCATGAATCGGGACCGTTACGGGGATCAAACCCCAATGGTACCTCCCTCCGGCCCCGCAGGCGTTGCGCGGTGCGGGGTAATGCGGCCAAGGCCGATCCTGCGGCTGCTCCCTGAGTAGGTGCCAACCTTGGTTGGCACGGATCCATCAACGCATGTGGCAGACCCGTGCCGACCAAGGTCGGCACCTACCAGAGCGGATGACCGCAGCGGCCGAGTGCCAACCAAGGTTGGCACCCACCAGGGCAAGGCTTACAGCTTGTAGCCGGAGTGGATCGAAACGATGCCGCCGGTCAGGTTCTTGTAGTGGCAGCGCTCGAAACCGGCCTGCCCCATCATCGCCTTCAGTTCATCCTGCGGCGGGTGCTTGCGGATGCTTTCGGCCAGGTACTGGTAGCTGTCCGAATCATTGGCGAACAACTTGCCCAGCTTGGGCAGGATCTTGAACGAGTGGAAGTCGTAGATCGGCTTGAACCAGTCCGCGGTGACTTCGGAGAACTCCAGCACGCGGGCCTGGCCGCCCACCTTCAGCACGCGGTACATCTCGCGCAGGCCAGCGTCCTTGTCGGTCACGTTGCGCAGGCCGAAGGCGATGGTGACCAGGTCGAAGCTTTTGTCCGGGAACGGCAGGGCTTCAGCGTTGCACTGCACGTAGTCCAGGCCGAGCACCAGGCCGCGGTTGGTCAGGCGGTCACGGCCGACCGACAGCATGCCGGCGTTGATGTCGCCCAGCACCACCGAGCCCTCGGCGCCAACGCGCTCCTTCAGCAGGGCGGCGATGTCGCCGGTGCCGCCCGCCAGGTCGAGCACGCGGTCGCCCGGCTTCACCTGCGCGGTCGCCACGTAGTAGCGCTTCCACGCCCGGTGCACGCCCAGGCTCATCAGGTCGTTCATCAGGTCGTAGTTGCGCGCGACCGAGGTGAACACCTGGCCGACCAGCTTCTGCTTGTCCTTGGCGGCGACGTCGCGGAACCCGAAATGGGTGGTACCGGCTTTGTAGGGGGATTCGCTCATGGCCCCGATTATCGCACCGCCGGGGGCCAGCGGCACCCCCTGCCCGTATCATGGCGGGCCACGACTTACCGGAGCCCCGCATGATCACCACGCCCGACTACCAGGCCCTGCTGCAGACCGCCATCGCCGAAGCCCGCCAGGGCCTGGCCGAAGGTGGCGTGCCGATCGGCGCGGCGCTGTACCACAACGACGGCCGCCTGCTCGGCTGCGGCCACAACCGCCGCGTGCAGGAAGGCGATCCGTCGGTGCATGGCGAAACCGATGCGTTCCGCAAGGCCGGCCGCCAGCGCCGCTACCAGGACACCATCATGGTCACCACCCTGGCTCCGTGCTGGTACTGCTCGGGGCTGGTGCGCCAGTTCAACATCGGCACCGTGGTGGTGGGCGAATCGCGCACCTTCCAGGGCGGCATCGACTGGCTGCGGGAAAACGGCGTCAACGTGATCGACCTGGACAGCCAGGAATGCGTGGACCTGCTGGGCGGTTTCATTGCGCAGCACCCGGAGATCTGGAACGAAGACATCGGTGAATGAACACCACGCAGTGTCCTGTTGAACCCGCTTAATGAACGCTTCAGTGCCGGCACGCCCTAGTGCCGGCAGCGTTTGCGGCCATTGCCGTGAACCCGTGCACAGTCAGCTACGCAACGTGCACACGCTGCGGTAACACCCCACCCGGCCGCCGCGCCTAGGGTGGGGTTACCGGGACTCCTTTCCCCGGCGGAGCCAGCCATGTGCGCGCACGCCGTACGCCCCACGCCCGACCCGATCCTCGACGCCATCCGCAAGCGCCTGCGGCAGCAGTACGCGCTGCACCAGCGTGGCGCGCTGTTCTGGACCGCCTACCAGAGCCTGCAGCTGGAACTGGTACGCGGCCACCCGCTCGACCATGAGCGCCTGTGCAATGCGATGGCTGACATGGCCGAAGACCTCGGCGCGGTCGAGCATGCGCAGTTGATAGGCAATCGCAACGCCGGCTGCACATCGCGCTGACGCGGCTTCCACTGCCTCATCGGCCACACTCGGATGAACCCCCACTCCCTTTCCACTCAACCGAACTGGATTGTCATGCACGCCGAAGTCCCCACCATTCCCCCGGTCATCAACGTTGACGCCGAGCTTGACCACTGGCGCCGCCAGCATGCCGATGGCGCACTACCGCACAACTCGTTCGGCTCCTACGTACCGTGGATCAAGTTCGCCTGCGATTCGCTGATCACCCAGCCGCGCGCCAGCAATGCGCAGCGCGACGAGATGTTCCAGACCCAGTACGCCCTGCAGATCATGCCGCGCCTGAGCGAAGCCCAGGCCCGCGAGTTCGTTGATCGTTGCTGGCAGCACGTCTACCAGACCAGTCCGGTGCGCCTGCAGGACGCGCCACGCCTGCGCGCCTGATCTACACCTGGGCGGCTGCACGGCCCCTGCACGAGCCGCCACTGCCGATCATCCTCGTCACCTGAGTGGGACGACGACGATGAAAGCACGCAACCTGTTCAATACGATCGCCAAGAAGGCCGCGGCCGCCACCGGCTCGCCGTGGACCTTCCTGGCAGCGGTGGCGATCGTGGTGATCTGGGGCATCAGTGGCCCGGTATTCGGTTTCAACGACACCTGGCAGCTGGTGATCAACACCGGCACCACCATCATCACCTTCCTCATGGTGTTCCTGATCCAGCACACGCAGAACGCGGATACCGCCGCGATGCAGATCAAGCTGGACGAGCTGATCCGGGCGACGGCCGAAGCCAACAACGAACTGTTGGATCTGGAAGAACTGGACGAAGAGCGGCTGGAAGAGATCCGTCGCGAGTACGAGCAGATGGCACGCGAAGCCGGCGACGCGCTGGCGCGGGTGCGCGCCTGCCATGCAGCGCGGCGCGACGATGAAGCGGTGTAGCAGGTCCGGAAATGACAATGCCGGCCAGCGGCCGGCACTACCATCGATCATCAAGGCAGGTGCCAACCTTCGTTGGCACAGGGCCAGCCACCAGCGCTGACGCATCCGTGCCAACCAAGGTTGGCACCTACCGGAAGCGCGGACTACCCGCGCTCGTGCCAGCCGCCACCCAGCACCTTGTACAGGGTGATGCGGTTGGCCTGTTGCGCCAGCTGGGCCTGCAGCTGGGTCTGCTGCGCGTTGTAGGCGGTACGCCGCGCATCAAGCAGGGTGACGAAGCTGTCCAGCCCCGCGTCGTAGCGGGCCTGCGACAGGCGGTTGGCCTGTTCGGCCGCATCCACCAGGCGCTGCTGTGAACTCACCTGCTCATCCAGGCTGACGTTCAATGCCAGCGCATCGGCGGTTTCGCGGAAGCCAACCTGGATCGACTTCTCGTATTGCGCCAGTGCGATATCACGATCAGCGTTGGCGATGGCCAGGTTGGCGCGCAGCTTGCCACCCTGGAAGATCGGCAGGGTGATCTTCGGCAGGAAACTCCACACGCGGGTGCCACTGTCGAACAGGTTGGACAGTTCGTTCGAACCACTGCCGATGCTGCCGGTCAACGAGATGCTCGGGAAGAACGCTGCGCGTGCCGCACCGATGTTGGCGTTTGCGGCCAGCAGCTGGTGTTCGGCGGCCATGATGTCCGGACGCTGCAGCAGCACGTCGCTGGGCAGGCCAGCCGGCGGCGGTGCCAGAGCAAGCAGCTGCGGTTCGATGCTGTCCGGCAGCAGTGCCGGATCCAGCTGGCCACCGGCCAGCAGCGCCAGCGCATTGCGGTCCTGGGCCAGCTGGCCACGCAGGCGTGCAGCATCCGTACGTGCGGTCTCGACCAGGGTACGGGTCTGGGTCAGCTCCAGCGCCGAACTGCCACCACGTTCGTGGCGAGCCTCGGCCAGGCGCAGCGAATCCTCGTAGGTCTTCAGCGTGGCATCGGCGATCTTCAGCCGCTGCGCGTCGGCACCGTAGGTCAGCCACGCAGTCGCGGTCTCGGCCACCAGACTCAGCTGCGCGTTACGGCGGTTGGCGGCCACGGCGAAGTACTGTTGCAGTGCCGCTTCGCTGAGGTTGCGCACTCGGCCGAACAGGTCCAGCTCGAACTCGGCCACGCCGACGCCGGCAGTGAACTGCTCGGTGACGCCGGCATCGGTACCGCGACGTTCCATCTGGCCGGTGACGGCCACGCCGGGCACGCGGTCGGCGCGTTGTACGCGGTACTGGCCGCGCGCGCGTTCAACATTGAGTACGGCCACGCGCAGGTCGCGGTTGTTCTGCAGTGACTGGTCGATCACCTGCTGCAGGCGCACATCGGTGAAGAAGTCGCGCCAGCCGACGGCGGCGACATCGGCCACCTCGCCCTGCGCGGCCTCGGCCGGCCACTGCGCCGGAATCGCCGGAGCGACAGCGGTGTTCTTCGGCACCAGAGTGGAGCAGCCAGCGAGCGTGAGCACGCCGGCAATGGAAAGGAACAGGGATGCACTTTTCATGGGAATGACTTCCATCGGTACTGCCGGATGGCAGGAGGTAGTGCCGGCCAGCGGCCGGCACTACCGTTTCGCTTACGTCGCAGATTTGCGCTTGAACACGCGCTGCACCACCACGAAGAACAGCGGCACGAAGAACACGCCGAGCACGGTGCCGACGATCATGCCGCCGAGCACGCCGGTACCGATCGCCTGCTTTGCACCAGAACCGGCACCGGTGGAGACCGCCAGCGGTACCACGCCCATGCCGAAGGCCAGCGAGGTCATCACGATCGGACGCAAGCGGTCGCGCACGGCATGCATGATCGACTCGATCAAGCTGGCGCCCTTCTCCAGGTTCTCCTTGGCGAACTCGACGATCAGGATCGCGTTCTTGCTGGTCAGGCCCACCGTGGTCAGCATCGCCACCTGGAAGTAGATGTCGCGCTCCAGGCCCTTGAAGGTGTTGGCCAGCACCGCGCCGAGGATGCCCAGCGGGGCCGCCAGCAGCACCGCCGTCGGCACGCTCCAGCTTTCGTACATCGCGGCCAGGCACAGGAACACGATCATCAGCGACAGCGTGTACAGCAGCGGCGTCTGCGAGCCGGCCTGACGTTCCTGGTAGGACATCGCCGTCCACTCGATGCCGAAGCCCGCCGGCAGCTGCTTGGCCAACTGTTCGATCTCGGCCATGGCGTCACCGGAGGCGACACCCGGGGCCGGTTCACCCTGGATTTCCATCGCCGACACACCGTTGTAGCGCTCAAGACGCGGCGAACCGTAGTCCCAGTGCTTGGTGGCGAACGCGCTGAACGGCACCATCTCGCCCTTGTCGTTCTTCACGGACCAGAGATCGAAGTCCTCCGGCACCATGCGGAACGGCTGGTCGGCCTGCACGAACACACGCTTGACGCGGCCACGATCGACGAAGTCGTCGATGTACGAGCTGCCCCATGCGGCGGCCAGCGTGCCGTTGACCTGGTCGATCGACAGCCCCAGCGAAGTCGCCTTGGCCGCGTCGATGTCGATGCGGAACTGCGGCGTGTCTTCCTGGCCGTTCGGGCGCACGTTGGCCAGTTTCTTGCTGCCGGCGGCGAGGCCGAGCAGCTGGTTGCGCGCGGCCACCAGTGCCTCGTGGCCCTGGCCGCTGTTGTCCTTCAGGAAGAAGGTGTAGCCCGAAGCGGTACCCAGCTCCGGGATGGCCGGCGGCGGGAAGGCGAAGATGAAGGCATCCTTGATCTGGCCCAGGGCCGCCATCGCGCGACCGGTGATCGGCATCACGCCATTGTTGGCGTCACGCTCGCTCCAGTCCTTCAGCTTGACGAATGCCATGCCCGCGTTCTGGCCCATGCCGGCGAAGCTGAAGCCCTGCACCGAGAACACCGAGTCCACCGCATCCTTCTCGTTCTGCAGGAAGTGGTTTTCCAGTGCCGCGATCGATTCCAGCGTACGTTCCTGGGTGGCACCCACCGGCGCCTGCACCAGCGCCATCAGCACGCCCTGGTCTTCGTTGGGCAGGAACGAACTGGGCAGGCGCACGAACAGCACGCCCATCAGCACGAACAGCGCCGCAACGATGCCCATGAAGCGCCACGGACGATGGATGATGCCGCGCACGCCACGCTGGTAGCTTTCGCTGGTGCGGTCGAAGCCGCGGTTGAAGCCATTGAAGAAGCGACCGGCCAGGCCACGGTGGGCGACGTGGTGCTCGCCCTTCTTCAGCGGCTTGAGCATGGTCGCGCACAGCGCCGGGGTGAGCACGATCGCCACCAGCACCGACAACGCCATCGCAGAGACAATCGTGGCCGAGAACTGGCGGTAGATCACGCCGGTGGAACCGCTCATGAAGGCCATCGGCACGAACACGGCCGACAGCACCAGGCCGATACCCACCAGCGCGCCGGTGATCTGGCCCATCGACTTGCGGGTGGCCTCGAGCGGCGACAGTCCTTCCTCGGACATGATGCGCTCGACGTTCTCCACCACCACGATGGCATCGTCCACCAGCAGGCCGATCGCCAGCACCATCGCGAACATGGTCAGCATGTTCACCGAGAAGCCCAGCATCGCCAGCACGCCGAAGGTACCCAGCAGCACCACCGGCACGGCGATGGTCGGGATCAGGGTGGCGCGGAAGTTCTGCAGGAACAGGTACATCACCACGAACACCAGCACGATCGCTTCGATCAGGGTCTGCACCACGCCCTTGATCGACACACGCACGAACGGGGTCGTGTCGTACGGGATCTCGGCCTTCAGCCCGGCCGGGAAGAAGTTCTTCATGTCCTCCAGCGCGGCATCCACGCCGGCGGCGGTATCCAGCGCGTTGGCGCCGGTGGCCAGGGTGACCGCCAGGCCGCTGGCCGGCTGGCCGTTGTAGCGGGTGACGAAGTCGTACGATTCCGCACCCAGCTCGACGCGGGCGACATCACCCAGGCGCAGCTCGGCACCGTCCTGCGCACCGCGCACGATGATGTTGCGGAACTGTTCCGGGGTCTGCAGGCGCGACTGCGCGTTGATGGTGGCGTTGAGCTGCTGGCCCTTGATCGACGGCGCACCGCCGAGCTGGCCGATGGCGACCTGGGCGTTCTGTGCCTTGATCGCTGCGGTCACTTCGGCAACCGACAGGCCATAGGTATGCAGCTTGTTCGGGTCCAGCCAGATACGCATGGCGTACTTGCCACCGAACACCTGGATGTTGCCCACGCCCGGCACGCGGCTCAGACGGTCGACGACATTGGAACCGACGTAGTCGGCGATGTCGTTGGCGTCCATGCTGCCGTTCTCGGACACGAACGCGATGACGTTCAGGAAGCCCGAGCTGGACTTGGCCACGTTGATGCCCTGCCGCTGCACTTCCTGCGGCAGCAGCGGCATCGCCAGCTGCAGCTTGTTCTGCACCTGCACCTGGGCGATGTCCGGGTTGGTGCCGCTCTCGAAGGTCAGGGTGATGGTGGCCTGGCCGTTGGACGAGCTGTTGGAGGAGAAGTAGATCAGGCCATCAAGGCCCTTCATGTTCTGCTCGATGATCTGCGTCACCGAGTCCTCGACCACCTTGGCCGATGCACCCGGGTAGGTGGCGCTGATTTCCACCGCCGGCGGTGCGACGTTGGGGTACATCGAGACCGGCAGCTTGAACAGGGCCAGGCCGCCGGCGAGCATGATGATGATGGCGATCACCCACGCGAAGATGGGTCGATCGATGAAAAAGCGTGCCATGGGGTTCTCCGCTTACTTCGCGTCGCCGGCCGGAGCGGCAGGCTGGGCGGCCGCTGCCGGCTTGGCCGGAGCAGCGCCCTTCTCGGTGGCCTTGACCGGCATGCCGGGGCCGATCTTCTGCAGGCCTTCGACGATGACCTTGTCGCCGGCCTTCAGACCGTCCTCGACCAGCCACTTGTCGCCAACCGTGCGGCTGACCTTGACCGGGCGCACTTCGACCTTGTTGTCCTTGTCGACCACCATCGCGGAGGTGTCACCCTTCGGATCGCGGGCGATGCCGGCCATCGGTACCAGCACCGCATCGCTGCGCACGCCGCCGCCGATCACTGCGCGCACGTACATGCCCGGCATCAGCAGGCCGTCCGGGTTGTCCACCTTCACGCGCAGGCCGAAGCTGCCGGTGGCCGGATCGACGCTGACTTCGGAGAACTCCAGCGTGCCCTTGTGCTCGAAGGTGCTGCCGTCTTCCATCAGGATGCTGACCGGCAGCGTCTGGTTGTCCTGCAGGCGGCCGGCGGCCAGTTCGCGGCGCAGCTGCAGCAGCTCGGCCGAGGACTGGGTCAGGTCGACATAGATCGGATCCAGCTGCTGCACGGTGGCCAGCGCATTGGCCTGGCCGGCGTTGACCAGCGCACCCTGGGTGACGCTGGACTTGCCGATGCGGCCGCTGATCGGCGCGGTGATACGGGCGTAGCCGAGGGTGACGTTGGCCGCATCCAGCGATGCCTTGGCGGCGCCGACGTCGGCCTCGGCCTGCTTCTGCGCGGCCACGGCGTTTTCCAGATCCTGCTGGCTGACCGCGTCGACCTTGGCCAGCTCGGTGATGCGCTTGGCGCTCAGGCGGGCGGCATTGGCAGTGGCTTCGGCGCGGGCCAGCTGGGCACGGGCGTTGTTGGCCTGGGCGCGGTAGCTGGCGTCGTCGAGCTGGTACAGCGGCTCGCCGGCCTTGACCATGCCACCTTCGGTGAACAGGCGCTTGGCGACGATGCCATTGACCTGCGGGCGCACTTCGGCGACCAGGAAGGCAGTGGTACGGCCCGGCAGTTCGCGGGTCAGGCCCACGGTCTCGGACTTCAGCGTGACCACGGTGACGTCACCGGGGCCCTGTTCGGGGGCCTGGGGTTGGCCGCCGCAGGCAGCCACGGTCGCGGCGATGGCCAGCGACAGCGCGATGGGTCGGATTCGGCTCAGCAACATGACGGAAAGGCTCTCAGGGGAAGGAATCTCAAAACGCGCTGATACAGGCCGAAAGCGCCAGCAGGCAACGCTCACCGGCGGGGAGAAGCAGCCGGCAACGGCCTGCCACGCACACGGCGGGAATGATGGGACGGAAATATACATACATGCGTGTTTGTTTGTAAACAGGTACAATTCAGCCACGTTTCACCCGCACTCGTACCCTACCCATGGCCCGCAAGACCAAAGAGGACACCCAGGCAACCCGGGAAGGCATCCTTGACGCCGCCGAAGCCTGCTTCCATGAACACGGCGTGGCCCGTACCACGCTGGAGATGATCGGTGCCCGCGCCGGCTACACCCGCGGCGCGGTCTACTGGCACTTCAAGAACAAGAGCGAGGTGCTGGCCGCGATCGTTGAACGGGTGCATCTGCCCTTCATGCAGGAACTGGAGCGCACCTCCAGCGACCAGCGCGACACCCCCGTGCACGACCTGCGCGCGGTGATGATCCATTCGTTCATCGAGCTGTCCGAAGATGAGCGCCTGCGCAAGACCATGGAGATCATGCTGCGCAGCGACGCATCGGCAGACACCAGGGTGCTGACCGAACTGCAGCAGGCCGGTTTCCGCGATGCGCTGGACCGGATGGAGCGCGCCCTGCGCCGCGCCCGCGATCTGGGCCAGCTGCGCGAGAGTGCCGACCCGAAGATCGCCGCACGCATGCTGCACGCCACCGTGCTGGGCGTGCTGCACGGCGCGATGGTCGAACCGGAACTGATGGACCTCAAGCGCGACGGCATGCTCGCGCTGGACATGACCCTGGCCGCCTACGTGAAGGATGGCGTGTTCGTGCCCGGAACGGTGCCCGAGCCGTTGCCGGAAGCGTGAGCGGCGCTGCCGCCACCGCCGCCGCACCCATCTGAGGACAGACCCATGATCCTGGACAATGTGGTGTGGGGCTTCATCGGATGCGGCAGTGTCACCGAGAAGAAGAGCGGCCCCGCCCTGGCCAGCACACCCGGCTCACGCGTGGCAGCGGTCATGCGTCGCAATGCGGCGTTGGCCGAGGATTACGCGCAGCGCCATGCCATTCCCCGCTGGTACGCGGACGCCGATGCGCTCATCGCCGATCCGGAAGTCAACGCGGTGTACGTCGCAACGCCGCCCTCCACGCACATGCAGTACGCGCTGCAGGCGATCGCCGCGGGCAAGCCGGTCTACATCGAAAAGCCGATGGCGATGGATCACGCGGAATGCGAACGCGTGCTGGAGGCCAGCGCGCGCAGCGGCGTGCCGGTATTCGTGGCCTACTACCGCCGCGCCCTGCCCCGCTTCGCACAGGTGAAGCAGCTGCTGGACAGCGGCGCAATCGGTACGCCGTGCAGCGTGCGCGCCACCCTGCATCGGCCGCATTCGGCGAATGCCGCCTCGCCGGACTTCTGGCGGACCAATCCGGCGATCGCCGGCGGCGGGCTGTTCGTCGATCTGGGCTCGCATACCCTGGACCTGCTCGACCATCTCTTGGGGCCGCTGAGCGATGTGCGTGGCCTGGCCAGTTCGTTGACCGGCGCCTACGCCGCCGAGGACAGCGTCTCGATGTGCTTCCGCACCGGGGCGGGGGCGCACGGCATCTCGCAATGGAGTTTCTGCGCCTTCCGCCGCCAGGATGAGATCGAGATCACCGGCGACCGCGGGCAGCTGCGCTTTGCCACCTTCGAGGACGTTCCGGTGGTTCTGGAGACCGAAGCGGGCGTGCAGGCGTTCGATATCCCGAACCCGCCGTCGGTCCAGCAGCCGTTGATCGCTTCCATCGCGGACGAGCTGCGCGGCAACGGGCGCTCACCGTCGACCGGCATCAGCGCTGCGCGCACCAGCGCAGTGATCGATCAGGTACTGCAGGCCTACCGCGCCCGGCACCCGCACTGACCGCCAACAAAAAGGCCGCCTTTCGGCGGCCCCATGGCTTTGCAGAGTCGGGCATTACAGGATGTAGCGGCTCAGGTCCGGATCCTGCACCAGCTCACCCAGGTGCGCATCGACATAAGCACTGTCGATGGCCAGGGTTTCGCCGTCGCGGTCCGGTGCCTCGTAGCTGAGCGAATCCAGCAGACGCTCCAGCACGGTATGCAGGCGGCGGGCACCGATGTTCTCCTGGCGCTCGTTCACCTGGAAGGCGATCTCGGCCAGACGATCAATGGCGTCGGCAGTGAAGCTGACCTTGACGCCCTCGGTGGCCAGCAGCGCTTCGTACTGCTTGGTCAGCGCGGCCTTCGGCTCGGTCAGAATGCGCACGAAATCGTTCTTGCTCAGCGCACCCAGTTCCACGCGGATCGGGAAACGACCCTGCAGCTCCGGAATCAGGTCGCTGGGCTTGGCCAGGTGGAACGCCCCGGAGGCGATGAACAGGATGTGGTCGGTCTTGATCGTGCCGTACTTGGTGGACACGTTGGAGCCTTCCACCAGCGGCAGCAGGTCGCGCTGCACGCCTTCGCGGGAGACATCGCCACCGCCCACGTTATCACCCCGCTTGGCGACCTTGTCGATCTCGTCGATGAAGACGATGCCGTGCTGCTCACAGGCCTCGATCGCCGCCGTGCGGATATCGTCTTCGTTGACCAGCTTGCCGGCCTCTTCTTCCACCAGCAGCGGACGCGCGGCCTTGATGGTCAGCGTGCGCTTGTGCGCCTTGGCGCCGCCGCCCAGATTGGCGAACATCGACTTCAGCTGCTGGCCCATTTCCTCCATGCCCGGCGGGGTCATGATGTCCATGCTCACGTTCGCGGCCAGGTCGAGCTCGATCTCGCGCTCATCCAGCTCACCGTTGCGCAGCATCTTGCGGAACTTGATGCGGGTCTCGTTGTCCTGCGCCGACGGTTCGTTGCGGGCGACTTCCGGATCGAAACCGATGCCACCGCTGCGGCGCGGCAGCAGCGCATCGAGGATACGGTCTTCGGCGCGTTCTTCGGCCTGGGTACGCACGCGCACCTTGGCCTGTTCGCGGTACAGCTTGACGGCCGTGTCGGCCAGGTCACGGATGATCTGCTCGACATCCTTGCCGACGTAGCCGACTTCGGTGAAGCGGGTGGCTTCAACCTTCACGAACGGTGCGTTGGCCAGCGTGGCCAGGCGGCGCGCGATTTCGGTCTTGCCGACGCCGGTCGGGCCAATCATCAGGATGTTTTTCGGCATCACTTCATTGCGCAGCTCCGGCACCAGCTGCATGCGGCGCCAGCGGTTGCGCAGGGCGATGGCCACGGCGCGCTTGGCGTCGTGCTGGCCCACGATGTGCCGGTCCAGTTCCTGCACGATCTCGCGCGGGGTCATGGTGGCGGAGGAAACTTCGATCTTCGACATGGATGTGCTCACGGATTCGTTGTCGGTAGCGCCGGGCCATGCCCGGCGGATCGGGAGGCCTTACAGCTCCTCGACCACCACGTTGCGGTTGGTGTAGATGCAGATGTCGCCGGCAATGCCAATGGCTTCGCTGGCGATGGTGCGCGCATCCAGTTCGGTGTGCGCCATCAGCGCGCGTGCGGCCGACAGTGCATAGGAACCACCGGAACCGATGGCGATGATGCCGTCCTCCGGTTCGATCACATCGCCGGTGCCGCTGATGATCAGCGAGGTTTCCTTGTCGGCCACTGCCAGCAGGGCCTCGAGCTTGCCCAGGCGGCGCTCGGTGCGCCAATCCTTGGCCAGTTCGACCGCAGCGCGCTGCAGCTGGCCGTGCTTTTCCAGCTTGGCCTCGAACAGCTCGAACAGGGTGAAGGCATCGGCGGCGGCACCGGCGAAGCCGGCCAGCACCTGGCCATCACGACCGAGGCGGCGCACCTTGCGCGCGTTGCCCTTCATCACGGTGTGGCCCAGCGTGACCTGGCCGTCGCCGGCAATGGCCACGTGCTCGCCGCGACGGACGCAGACGATGGTGGTGGCGTGGAAAACGTTGGGATTCTGACTGGGGTCCATGCGGCCTCCGATAGCTGTTCCCGGGACATGGGGACAGCGCCGGGTGCGATCAAGCCTGTGCGGATGGCTGCCGTTCAGCGCTTGGCTTGCGATGGCCGATCCGGATTGGGCTCGATGCCCCAGGCGATATACCAGTCTTCGCCCTGCGTCTCGATCGGATGCTGGGTGCGACCGGAGCCATTGCCGCAGGCCAGTGCGTCAGCTGCGCAGTAGCGGTCGCAGCCCCAGCAGATGCGCTCGGGATGCTTCGGATGCAGCGGAATGGGCTTCGCCATGGTGGCGGGTTCCTCGTGGCCTGCGGCCACGATGCGCCGGTAGCGCCCGCTCTGCCCTGATCCAGATCAAGGGCGGGCTATTCAGCCGTGTCGCCCTTGTTGCGGCGCTTCGCGCGTGGATGCGCGGCGTCGTAGACCTTGGCCAGGTGCTGGAAATCGAGGTGGGTGTAGATCTGGGTGGTGGCGATGTCGGCATGGCCAAGCAGCTCCTGCACGCCACGCAGATCACCGGATGATTCCAGGATATGGCTGGCGAAGCTGTGCCGCAGCATGTGCGGGTGCACGTGCTTGAACAGGCCCTGGCGCTGCGCCAGCTGGCGGATGCGGATCTGCACCGCGCGTTGGCTGATCGGCCCGTTGCGGCCGGGGAACACTGGCGAGGCCGGGCCACCGCCACTTTCCGCACGCCACGCCTGCAGCGCTTCGCGCGCAGGCCTGCCGAACGGCACCCGCCGCTGGCGATTGCCCTTGCCCAGCACGCTGACCAGGCCGCTGTCGAAATCCAGATCGCGCCAGGTCAGCGCGCAGACTTCGCTCAGGCGCAGGCCGGAGGAATAGAACAGTTCCAGCAGCGCGCGGTCGCGACGGCCGAGCTCGCCTTCCGGTTCCAGCTCGACCAGCTGCACGGCTTCGTCGGCGTCAAGCACCTGCGGCAACCGGCGCGGCGCACGCGGCGCCTTCAGCGTCGCCGCCGGACTGACCTCGATGCGCCCGTGCTTGAGCAGCCAGGCATAGAAGCTGCGGCAGGCGGACAAGCGGCGCTGCAGGCTCTTGGCCGACAGGCCGCGGCGGTGCTCATCGGCGACGAACTGGCGCACTGCGTCAGCATCAAGCGCCTCCACCGCTACACCACGTGGCTCGGCCCAGACCGACAGCGCGTCCAGGTCGCGGCGGTAGGCATCGAGCGTATGCGCCGACATCCGCCGTTCCACCTGCAGGTGCTGCAGGAAGGCCTGTACCGCGCTCATCGTCGTGTCCTGCTCAGCCCGGGAAGCGCTTCAGGCCGGCGACCAACGCATCGCCCATCATGCGCAGGAACAGCGTGCCCATGCCCGGATAGAAGCGGTTCGGGTCGTGGCTTCCGACCGCAATCAGGCCCATGCCCGGCAGCGGCAGCAGTGCGGTGGTCTGCACTTCCTCGCTGCGCACGCCATACAGCACGGCATTCTTTTCCGGCTGCAGGCGGCCGCAGATCGGCTCGCCGTCCTTCAGGCAGTCGCGGAACGGGCCCAGCTGCGGATCATCGGCGGCGATCACCTGCAGCCAGTCGGCCTGCTCCAGCCCGGCCACCGGCGTGTGCACCACCAGCCGTACCAGGTCGCCGGCGAAATCTTCCTGCAGCGAGGCGGCCATCGCACGCAGGGTATCGGCGGCGTTGTCCTGCTTCATCAGTGCCAGGGTCAGCTGATGCGTGCGCACTGCCAGGCGTTCATTGATCTGGGCGGTGGCGCCCAGATCGGCCAACCGTCGTGCCAGCTCGCGGTTCTTCTCGCGCAGCACTTCCAGCTGGTAGCTGGCCAGCGACGCGGTCGGACCGTCGTCACGCGGCACCACCAGGGTCAGGGCCAGGTCCGGGAACTGCTTGAGGAAGCCCGGATGACGCCGCAACCAGGCAGCGACTTCATGGGCTCCGAGCTTGTCGACGGTTTCGGTCATGCGATCCACTCCCCTTCGAAGACGAATGCGGTCGGGCCGGCCATCACTACCGGCTGGCCATCGCCCGGCCACTGGATGCGCAGGTCACCACCGGGCAGGCTGATGCGCGCGTCACGCTGCAGGCGGCCACGCTGCATCAGGGTCACCGCAGCGGCACAGGCACCGCTGCCACAAGCCAGGGTTTCACCGACGCCGCGCTCATTCACACGCAGACGCGCATGCGCCGGGCCCATCACCTGGGCGAAACCCACGTTCACCGAGCGCGGGAACGATGCATGCTGCTGCAGCAGCGCACCGACGCGCTCGACCGGCGCAGCATCGATCAGGCCCACTTCGATCACCGCATGCGGGTTGCCCATCGACACCGCGGCAAATCGCACGCTTTCCCCCTGCAACGGCAGCAGGTATTCCTCACGCGCGTGGGCGAAGCCCATCAGCGGCACGTTGGCCGGATCGAAGGCAGGCACGCCCATGGTTACCGCGAACTGGCCCTCGCCCAGCACCTTCACTTCGTGGCTGGCCAACGGGCTGTCGATGACGAATGCATCGCCCTGCGCACTGCCTTCGCGCACCAGCCAGGCCGCGATGCAGCGCGCGCCGTTGCCGCACTGCTCAGAGTTGGAACCATCGGCATTCCAGATGCGGTACGACGCCACCGAGCCTTCCGCGCGCGGTGCTTCGATGGTCAGGATCTGATCGCAGCCGACGCCAGTGTGGCGGTCGGCCAGGCGCGCGGCCAGTTCAGGCGTGGGCGGCGCAGTGCCGCCACGCAGGTCGATCACTACGAAATCATTGCCCGCGCCATGCATCTTGCTGAAGCGCAGCGCCTTGGAACCGGCCTTACTCATTCCCGCCGCCCACCTTCTTCGCAGGCGCAGGCGCCGGTTGAGTGGTCGGTGCAGCCGGGTCCACGGTCGTGGCCGGCGTGCCGCTGCCCTGGGTCTCGGTCGGGGTCGCTTCGGTCGCGGGCTCGGCAACCGGTTCGACGGTTTCTTCCACCGGCACCGGCTTCTGCGGCAGTACCAGCGGGCCCTTGTTGCCGCAGGCGGCGAGGAACAGCAGCGAAGCCGCTGCCAGCGGAATCAGGATGGCGTTTCGATGGGGGGTCTTCATGCCCCGAGTATAGCCACTGGCGGCTGAGCGGTTGGTGCAGGGGATCGGGTTGCCGGCCAGCGGCCGGCACCACCGCAGGGGTTCAATCCGCGGGCGGCGGCAGCGGCCGGGTCCACAGCCAGATCGCCACCACGGTCATGCTGCCGATCGAGAACCACTTCACCCAGGCGATCGGCACGCACCACAACATGATGCCGGCACATACCGCCATGGTGATCGTGGCCATCCACTTGCCGTAGCGGCTGACTGCACCATGCGCCTGCCAGTTGGCGATGGCCGGGCCAAAGCGTGGATGCTGCAGCAGCCAGGTGTGCAGGCGCTCGGAGCCGCGCGAGGCGGCCCACGCCGAGATCAGGATGAATACGGTGGTCGGCAGGCCCGGCACGAAGATGCCGACGATGCCGGTACCGAGGCTGACGTACGCCAGCAGCCACCACGCCCAGCGGAAACGCACCACGCGCGGTGGCGTGGTGGCGTCGCGAGGGGCGGAAGGATCTGGCGTGCTCATGGCCGCAAGGATACCGGTTCAGGGTGCCAGGCAATGCCCGGCACCCTGTCGCCATCACGGCTGGGCGATGCCCAGCTGCTGCAGCACGAACGCATACGACTCGGACAGCTCGCGGTAACGCTGGAAGCGCCCCGACTTGCCGCCGTGGCCGGCTTCCATGTTGGTGCGGAACAGGATCGGGTAGTGGCCGGTGTTGTCGTCACGCAGCTTGGCCACCCACTTGGCCGGTTCCCAGTACTGCACCTGCGAATCCCACAGGCCGGTGCCCACGAACAGCGCCGGATAGGCCTGCTGCTTCACGTTGTCATAGGGCGAGTAGGACAGCATGTAGTCGTAGTACGGCTTCTGCTCCGGATTGCCCCACTCGTCGTACTCGTTGGTGGTCAGCGGAATGGTCGGGTCGAGCATGGTGGTGACCACGTCGACGAACGGCACCTGCGCCACCATCACCCGGTAATCCTGTGGCGCCTGGTTGGCCACCGCGCCCATCAACAGGCCACCGGCGCTGCCACCGGACGCGGCGACGCGATCCTTCGCCGCCCAGCCCTGTGCCACCAGCCCTCGGGTGACGTCGATGAAGTCGTTGAAGGTGTTCTGCTTGTGCAGCAGCTTGCCGTTCTCGTACCAGTCGCGGCCCATTTCCTGGCCACCGCGGATATGGGCGATGGCATACACCACGCCACGGTCGAGCAGGCTCACCGCGGTCTGGTTGAAGTACGGATCCATCGACATGCCATAGCTGCCATAGGCGTACTGGAACAGCGCGCCCTTGCCATCCTTCTGGTAGCCCTTGCGGTAGACCAGCGACACCGGCACCTTCACGCCATCGCGCGCGGTGATCCAGACGCGATCGGTTTCGTACTTCGAGGCGTCATAGCCGATCACCGGCTGCACCTTCAGCTGGCGGCGCTCGCCGGTGGCGGTATTCAGTTCGAACACCGTGGTCGGGGTGGTCATCGAGGTGTAGACGTAGCGCAGCCACGGCGTATCGGCCTCGGTGTTGTCGCCCAGGCCCATCGAATACGCCGGCTCGTCGGCCTTCACGTAGTCGCTGCGACCATCCTTGAACAGCAGGCGGATGCGTTCCAGGCCCTCGGAACGTTCGGCAATGGCGGTGTAGCCATCGAACAGTTCGAAGCCTTCGATGAACACCGCATCATCATGCGCGATCCAGTCCTTCCACTGCGCGCGCGAGGCCGCATCGGTCGGTGCGGTGACCAGCTTGAAGTTCTTCGCACCGTCGTTGGTACGGATCACCCAGCGGCCATCGTAGTGGTCGGCGTCGTACTCGACGTCGCGCTGGCGCGGCGCCAGCACGGTGAAGTTCGTCGGGTCGCTGGCCGGCGCGTAACGCTCTTCCGAAGACACGGTGCTGTGCACGCCGATGGTGATGAAGCGATCGTCGCGGGTGCGGCCGATCCCCATGTAGAAGCTGTCGTCCTTCTCTTCGTAGACAACGGTGTCGGCGCTGGCCGGGGTGCCCAGCACGTGCTTCTTCACGCGCACGGTCAGCAACGTTTCCGGATCGTTCTCGACGTACAGCACGGTGCGGTTGTCGTCGGCCCAGACCAGGTCGCCGGAGCTGCCGGTGATCACGTCGGGCAGCACCTTGCCGGTGGCCAGGTCCTTGAAGCGGATCGTGTACTGGCGGCGGCCGACATCATCATCGGCCCAGGCCAGCAGCTGGTTGTCCTGGCTGACTTCCATCGAGCCGACACTGAAGTAGCCCTTGCCGGCAGCCATCGTGTTGACGTCCAGCAGGATTTCCTCGGCGGCCTCCATGCTGCCCTTGCGGCGCGCGTGGATCGGGTAGTCCTGGCCGGTCTCGAAGCGGCTGTAGTACCAGTAGCCACGCTCGCGCGCCGGCACGCTGGAATCGTCCTGCTTGATGCGGCCGACGATCTCCTTGTACAGGGTGTCTTCCAGCGGCTTCAGCGGCGCCAGCAGCTGGTCGGCATAGGCATTCTCGGCCTGCAGGTAGGCCAGCATGTCCTTGTTCTCGCGCTTGTCGTCGCGCAGCCAGTAATAGTCATCGTTGCGGGTCGCGCCGAACGGCGCCTTGACCACATGCGGATGCTTGGCGGCATCCGGCGGAACGGGCGGAGTGGCGGCGGTGGCAGTGGTGGTCATCAGGCTGGCAAGCAACAGGCAGAGGGTGGATTTCATGAGATAAGGCTCCAGGCGCATCAATGCAATGGTCTTCGGCGGGGTCAGATCCCTTTTCCCGAAAAGGGATCTGACCCCAATCCCTGCAATGCGGCAACCCTGCGGATCGTCATGGGTCATGCCGACCGGCGTACCATGGGCACATGAGTACCCTGCCCCACACGCCGGGCTACAGCCGGCGCAGCCATGAAATCGCTCCGTTCCACGTGATGTCCCTGCTGGCCCGCGCACAGGCGCTGGAACAGGCCGGCCACGATGTGATCCACCTGGAAATCGGCGAACCAGACTTCACCACGGCCGAACCGGTCGTGCGTGCCGGCCAGGCCGCACTGGCCGCCGGCCATACCCGCTACACCGCCGCGCGTGGCCTGCCGGCCCTGCGCCAGGCGATCAGCGGCTTCTATCGCAGCCATTACGGGCTGGATATCGATCCCGAACGCATCCTGGTCACCCCCGGCGGCTCGGGTGCGCTGCTGCTGGCCAGCAGCCTGCTGGTCGATCCCGGTCGCCACTGGCTGCTGGCCGACCCCGGTTATCCGTGCAACCGCCATTTCCTGCGCCTCGTTGAAGGCGGCGCACAGCTGGTGCCGGTCGGGCCGGACACCGCCTACCAGCTGACCCCGTCGCTGGTGGAACAGCACTGGAATACCGACAGCGTCGGCGCGCTGGTCGCCTCGCCGGCCAACCCGACCGGCACCGTGCTTTCCGCCGACGAACTGGCTGCACTATCGCAGACCCTGCACGCGCGGGGCGGCCACCTGGTGGTGGACGAGATCTATCACGGCCTGACCTACGGCCTGGATGCGCCCAGCGTGCTGCAGGTGGACGACAGCGCGTTCGTGCTGAACAGCTTCTCCAAGTACTTCGGCATGACCGGCTGGCGGCTGGGCTGGCTGGTGGCACCGCCGGCGGCGGTGCCCGATCTGGAGAAGCTGGCACAGAACCTGTACATCAGCGCGTCAAGCATCGCCCAGCACGCCGCACTCGCCTGCTTCAGCGAAGAATCGATGGCGATCTTCGAACAGCGCCGTGAAGCGTTCCGCCAACGCCGTGATTTCCTGCTGCCTGCACTGCGCGAACTGGGCTTCCGCATCGAAGTCGAGCCGCAGGGTGCGTTCTACCTGTACGCCGATGTGAGCGCATTCACCGACGACGCGCAGGCGTTCTGCGCGCACTTCCTGGAAACCGAGCACGTGGCGTTCACCCCTGGGCTGGATTTCGGCTTCCATCGCGCCAACCAGCACGTGCGCCTGGCCTATACCCAGGAAGTGCCGCGGTTGCAGGAAGCGGTGGCGCGGATTGCACGTGGATTGCGGAGCTGGGGCGCCTGATCGATCTGCGCGAACGGCATCCACGCATGGCGTGGATCTACTGGCCCTACGCCACGTAGATGCGCGGACCCAACGAAAAACGCCGCCCTGGGGCGGCGTTTTCCGTTCTGCTTATTTACCGCCCAACCGCTCCCACAGGAAGCTGTAGGCCAGCGCCGACATGTGTGCGGCCTGCGCGTTGTTGGCTGCACCGCCGTGGCCACCTTCGATGTTCTCGTAGTAGGTCACGTCCTTGCCGGCGTCGATCATCTTCGCCGCCATCTTGCGGGCGTGGCCCGGGTGCACGCGGTCATCGCGGGTGGAGGTGGTGAACAGCACCGGCGGGTAGTTCTTCTTGGCGTTGAACAGGTGGTACGGCGAGAAGGTCTTGATGAACTCCCAGTCGCTTGTATCCGGGTTGCCGTACTCGGCCATCCACGATGCACCGGCCAGCAGATGGCTGTAGCGCTTCATGTCCAGCAGCGGCACCTGCACCACCACTGCACCGAACAGTTCCGGGTACTGGGTCAGCATGTTGCCGGTCAGCAGGCCACCGTTGCTGCCGCCCTGCACGCCCAGGTGCTTGGCACTGGTGATCTTGCGCTTGACCAGATCGCGCGCCACCGCGGCCATGTCTTCATAGGCCTTGTGACGGTTCTGCTTCAGCGCTGCCTGGTGCCAGCGCGGGCCGTACTCGCCGCCACCGCGGATGTTGGCGACCACGTACACACCGCCCTTCTCCAGCCAGGCGCGGCCCATGCCACCGGAGTAGTTCGGAGTCAGCGAGATCTCGAAACCACCGTAGCCATACAGCAGGGTCGGGTTGGAGCCGTCCAGCTTCATCGCCTTGTCGTGCACCACGAAGTACGGCACGCGGGTGCCGTCCCTGCTGGTGGCGAAGTGCTGCTCGATCACCTTGCCCTTGGCATCGAAGAAGGCCGGCATGGTCTTCAGCGTTTCCGGCGCCTGCCCGATCTCGGCCAGTGCCAGCGTGGTCGGGGTCAGGTAGTCGGTGGCGGTCAGCCAAACAGCGTCGCTGTCGTTGCTGTCCACCGCGGCCACGCCCAGCGTGCCGAAGGCAGGCGCGCCGACGAAGCGGCTGGTCTGCCAGCCATCGGCGCCCGGGGTCAGCACCGACAGGCGGTTCTTGACGTCGTCCAGCACGTTCAGGACCAGATGGTTCCTGGTCCAGGTGGCGCTGGCCAGCGAGGTGGTCGCGGTCGGGGTGAACAGCACCTCGAAGTCGCGCTTGCCGGCCAGGAAATCATCCAGCTTGGTGGCCAGCAGCGAACCGGAGGCATAGGTCTTGCCGCCCACCGTCCACGGGTCGCGCAGTTCCAGGGTCAGCCACTGCTTGTGCAGGCCCTTCTCGGCCGAGTTCGGCGCATCGATCTTGGTCAGCGTGCCATCGTCGCCACGCAGGTAGATCTCGTTGTTGTAGAAGGCCAGGGTGCGGCTGACCAGGTTGCGCTCGAAGCCCGGGGTGTCATCGTGCATCGCCGCGATGTACATGTCTTCCGGCTTGCCTTCGTACACCAGGGTGGCCGAGGTCATCGGCGTGCCACGCTTCCACAGCTTGGCCACGCGCGGGTAGCCCGACGTGGTCATCGAGCCGGCACCGAAGTCGGTGTAGACAAACACGGTGTCGCGGTCGACCCAGTTCAGGCCGCCCTTGGACTCGGGACGGAAGAAGCCATCCTTGATCCAGGTCTTGTTGGCCAGGTCGAACTCGCGGGTGACGTCGGCATCCGCACCGCCACGCGACAGCGCGATCAGGCAGCGGCTGTAGTCCGGGCGCAGGCAGTCGGCACCATGCCAGACCCAGTTCTCGCCCTCGGCCTTGTTCAACGCATCCAGGTCGAGCACGGTTTCCCACTGCGGCGAGGCCTTGCGGTACTCGGCCAGCGTGGTGCGCCGCCACAGACCGCGCTCGTGCTGCTGGTCCTTCCAGAAGTTGTAGTAGTAGTCGCCGATCTTCTGCACGGCGGGAATCTTGGCATCGGAGTCGAGCACCTCGCGGATGCTGGTCTCCATCTGCTTGAAGGCCGGGGTCTGCGCCAGGCGCGCCTCGGACTTGGCGTTCTGTTCCTTGACCCAGGTCAGCGGCTTGTCGCCGGTGACGTCTTCGAGCCAGGCGTAACGGTCGGTATCTTCAGCGGCCACGGCGGTCCCCACCGAGGCAGCGGTCATCATGCCGGCCAGCAGGCAGGCGGAAGCGAGTCGTGACATTGCAGCTCCAGGCAGTCATAAGCCTTGGAACGCTAGCACGGAATGTCGCGGCCGCCCCCGTGTCGAAGGTCAGGCCGTGGCTGCGGGGCTGCGCCGGCCACGGGTCGTGCCGCCGGCGCGGCGACGGGCCTGTCCACCGGTACGCCTGGCCAGCCGCAGCCACGACAGCCCAGGCAGCGGGAAGCGCAACAACGCCCACCAGGCCACCAGCGGCATGCCCACCAGCCACATCGGCAGCCAGCCCAGCCAGGCGCTGCTGCCGCGCGCGGCTGGCCAGACCAGCACCAGCGCCAGGCCGGCCAGCGCCACCTGCTGCACGCTGCGCAGCAGGCGTGGATCGGCGCGTTCAATGATGACGCGTTCAGTTGCAGGGCGACGAACGGAACGTGCGTTCATGGGGCTTCTCCGGTGGACAATGCAACACAGCTTGGGCAAGGCCCTTCTCACAGGTTGCGACACCATTGACGGATCGCGTGCACACAGTCGACCATGCGCGTGCAAGCCCACTGGAGCCCGCTCCCGCATGACTTCGATCCGCCCGCTCTGCGCCGCGCTGCTGGCCCTTTCCCTGGCCGGCCCCGCCGTGGCCGCCAGTGAGCCGCCGTCGCCCCGTACCAGTGCCTCTGGTGCAGCTGCCCTGGACGCACCGATCGACCTGAAGCGCTTCATGGGCACCTGGTATGTGATCGGCCGCGTGCCGAACTTCATCGAACGTGGCCATGTCGCCAGCGTCAACGAGTACGAGCTGCGCGACGCGCACAAGGTCGGCATCACCTACCGCTACCGTGATGGCTTCGGCGAACCGCTGCAGGAAGTGCGTGCCCGCGCCAGCGTCGACCCGGACAGCGGCAACCACGGCTGGCGCACCTGGTTCTACCGCGTCGTGCCAACCCATTCGCGGGTGCTGGAAGTGGCGCCGGATTACTCGTGGGCGCTGATCGGCTACCCCGGCCGCGAAATGGCCTGGATCTTTTCGCGTACGCCGGACATGGACAAAGCCCTGTACAAGGAGCTGGCCGAGCGCCTGCGTGACGAGTACGGCGTGAACACCGACAAGCTCAAGCGCGTGCCGCAGCACCCCGAGCAGGTCGGAAAACTGGGTTACGAAGTACCGAACGTGCGCTGATCGCGCCTGTGGTTGCGGGCATTGGATCCGCGCGATTGAACCTCAGGCCGCCCGCGGCTGCACCCTGCGCTCAATCTCGTTGCGCGTTGGCAAGGTCTTGAGATCGTAGGCCGCCTGCATCGCAAGCCAGGACGCGGCATCCCCACCGAAATGGCGCGCCAGCCGTGCGGCGGTGTCCGCCGAAATGCCGCGTTCGCCATGCACGATGGCATGCAGCCGCGTTGCGGGAACATCCAGGGCCCTCGCCAGCGCGTTCACGCTCAGCCCCAGCGGTATCAGGAACTCTTCGCGCAGGACCTCGCCAGGATGGATGGCGCGCATGCCGTTGTAGGGACGCTTCATGGCGGGCACCTCAGTGATAGTCAACAATTTCCACGGCATCGGCACCGTTGTCTGTCCAGGTGAAGCAGAGCCGCCACTGATCGTTGATGCGAAGGCTGTATTGCCCCCTTCGATCACCTGACAGGGCCTCCAGCCGGTTTCCCGGCGGGCTGCGCAGGAAGGCCAACGTCTGTGCCGAGTCGAGCAACTGCAGCTTGCGCTCAGCAGCCCGCCGGATCGGGCGCCAGGCGCGGGGGCAGGTTCCTTCAAACAGAGCGCGGGTCTGCTTGCAGCGGAATGAACGGATCATTCCGTAAAACGTATTACGTTGAACGGAACATACCAAGGAACGTGATGTGCTGCCAGTCCCAGTCTGGCGATATCGATTCCTGATCGATGCGGCTGTGTCCAGAGCCAAGCGCTATGAGCGCCTCCGGGCCAACATTCCGGTGGTGCCGGCCGCTGGCCGGCAACCCTGCCACATCCGGACGCATCGCGAGTCTGCCGGCCAGCGGCCGGCACTACCTGATGCGGGTGGAGCGCCTCGTCATTTGCGGCTGTAATGCGCGACCAGGCGGTCGCCGAGCATCTGCAGCAGCTGCACCAGGATCAGCAACAGGACCACGGTGACCAGGGCCACGTCGGTGTGCGAGCGCTGGTAGCCGTCGCGGAAGGCCAGGTCGCCAAGGCCACCGGAGCCGATCGCACCGCCCATCGCGGTGAAACCAATCAGCGCCACCGTGGTGACCGTCGCACCGGCAATCAGGCCGGGGCGCGCTTCGGGCAGCAGCACGCAGGTGACCAGCTGCCAGGTGGTGGCACCCATCGCCTGGGTCGCCTCGATCACGCCCCGGTCGACTTCACGCAGCGCGGTCTCGACCAGGCGCGCATAGAACGGTGCAGCACCGATGACCAGCGGCACGATCGCACCGCGTACACCCAGCGACGTCCCCATCAGGAACAACGTGACCGGGATCAGCACGATCATCAGGATGATGAAAGGCACCGAGCGCAGCAGGTTCACCACCAGCGCCAGCACGCCATAGGCGAACGGCCGACGCTTCATCTGCGGCGCGCCGAACAGGTACAGCAGCACGCCCAGGGGCAGGCCGATGGCCAGGGTCAGCGGCAGCGAACCGAGCAGCATCAGCAGGGTGTCGATGGTGGCCTGGCCGATGTCGGCCCACTTGCCCGCATCCAGGTGACGGAAGAATCCGCCGGCAGTGGCGATGATCATCGACGCAGCTCCTCAACGTGCACGCCGGCGGCCACGAATGCGGCCTGCGCGGCGGACTGGTCGCCGCCCACCAGGGCGACCACCAGCTGGCCATACGGGGTGTCCTTGATCCGGTCGATACGGCCGGACAGGATGTTGTAGTCGACCCCGGTCTGCCGCGCGACACTGCCGAGCAGGGGTTCGTAGGTGTCGCCGCCGAGGAAGGTCAGGCGCACGATGCGGCCACCGACGGCATCGAAATCGCGGTGCAGCGCACCTTCGTCCACCTGCTCCGATTCGCTGACGAAACGGCGCGTGGTCGGGTGCTGCGGGTGCAGGAACACGCGGGTGACCGGTCCGGTCTCGACCATCTGGCCGGCATCGAGCACGGCGACGCGGTCGCAGACGCGGCGGATCACGTCCATCTCGTGGGTGATCAGCACGATGGTCAGGCCCAGCTCGCGGTTGATCTTCGACAGCAGCGACAGCACCGAGGCCGTGGTCTGCGGGTCGAGCGCACTGGTCGCCTCGTCGCACAGCAGGATCTGCGGACGCGTTGCCAGCGCACGCGCAATGCCGACGCGCTGTTTCTGGCCACCGGACAGCTGTGCCGGGTACTTCTGCGCGTGCGCCTCCAGGCCTACCGTCTGCAGCAACTCGGCCACGCGCGCGTCGATCTCCGCCTTCGGCGTGCCGGCCAGCTCCAGCGGGAAGGCGACATTGCCGGCCACCGTGCGCGAAGACAGCAGGTTGAAGTGCTGGAAGATCATGCCGATGCGCCGGCGCAGTGCGCGCAGGCCGTCCGCATCCAGTGCGGTGACATCCTCGCCACCGATCAGCAGGCGACCACCGCTGGGCTCTTCCAGGCGGTTGATCATGCGGATCAGGGTCGACTTGCCGGCGCCGGAATGGCCGATGATGCCGAAGACCTCACCGGCCTCGATGGTCAGGTCCAGCGGCTGCAGCGCGCTGACTGCGCGGCCGGCAACGGCATAGGATTTGTGCAGGCGCTGGAACTCGATCACGGGCGTGGCTCACCGGCTGGGTGACGGAAGGGGGCGTGCAGCCTACCAGCGCAGGCGGTCGCGCGCCCGCGCCATGGGCCAGAATGTTATTCCTTTTGATTCTAAGCCGCCGCCCTCCCCGGTAGTGCCGGCCGGCGGCCGGCACCACTCCAGGCTCAGGGGTGATCCAGCGGCTTCGGTGGTTCCTGCCGGTTCACCCGCTCGCGGTGCAGCAGGTACAGCCCCGAGGCCACGATGATTGCCGCACCCACCCAGGTATAGCCGTCCGGCAGCTGGCCCCAGAAGGCCAGGTCCCAGCCGATCACCCAGACCAGGCCGCTGTACTCCAACGGCGCGATCATCGAGGCCTCGCCCAGCTGGAAGGCCTTGGTCAGAGCGATCTGGCCCAGTGCCCCAGCCAGGCCCATGCCAGCGATCAGCGGGGCATGTGCCAGCTGCAGCGGCACCCAACCGGGAATGGACAGCAGCCCGGCACCGATGGCCATGATCACCAGGAACCAGACCACCATCGACTGCGAGGTATCGGTGCGGGTCAGCAGGCTGACCGTGATCGCCGCCACGGCATAGGCCGTTGCCGCCGCCAGCACCATCAGGCCGGGCACCGAAATGAAGCCGTCCACGCCCGGCCGCAGCACCACCAGCACGCCCACCAGGCCGATGCCGATGGCGACCCAGCGCCGCGGCCCGACCCGCTCACCCAGCAACGGCACCGACAGCGCGGCAATCAGCAGTGGGGCAACGAAATAGATGGTGTAGGCGGTGGACAACGGCAGGTCGCGCAGGGCGAACACGAAGCAGCCGATCATCGCCATGCCCAGCCCGCCACGCAGCAGGTGCAGGCCCCAGCGGCGCGGGATCAGTGAGCGCGGGCCGGCGCTGACCAGCACCCAGACCAGCACGAACGGCAACGAGGCCGCACCGCGCAGGAAAGTCACTTCCAGCGTGGGATAGCTGGCCGACAGCTGCTTCATGCCAGCGTCCATCAGCGAGAAACAGGCGACCGCAGCGACCATCCAGGCCACCGCACGCGAAGGGGAGCGTTGCAGGTTCATGGCCCATTATCGCCGACCGCGCGCCCCGCCGGGCGCCGGGCATGGGCGCCGCGATAGAATGACCGCCACTGAATTCTGCGGAGCCACGCCCATGCCTTCCTTCGACGTCGTGTCCGAAGTCGACACCCACGAGCTGACCAACGCCATCGACCAGGCCAACCGCGAACTGGCCACCCGCTTCGACTTCAAGGGCGTGGACGCCAAGTTCGAGCGCGATGGCGATGTCATCAACCAGACTGCGCCGACTGAGTTCCAGCTCAAGCAGATGAACGACATCCTGCGTGCACGCCTGGCCGCGCGCGGCATCGATGTGCTCAGCCTGGAGTTCGGTGACATCGAGACCAACCTGGCCCAGGCCCGGCAGAAGATCACCGTCAAGCAGGGCATCGAGCAGAAGATCGCCAAGAAGATCGCGGCGGCACTGAAGGACGCCAAGCTGAAGGTGGAAAGCCAGATCAACGGCGACAAGCTGCGCGTGCAGGGCAAGAAGCGCGACGACCTGCAGGACGCCATTGCCGTACTCAAGGCCGGCAAGTTCGAGCTGCCGCTGCAGTTCAACAACTTCCGCGACTGATGCCCCCGCCGGGTCATGCCCGGCGGACTACGCGGTCAATCGCGCAGCAGCTTGTACAGCGTGGTGCGCGAGATCCCCAGCTGGCGTGCAGCCAGGCTGAGGTTGCCGTCAGCGGCCTGGGCCGCGCGGCGCGCGGCCTCACGCTGCTGGTCACGCAGCAGCGGCGCGACCGGATCTGCCGGGGTGCTCCGCTGAGTAGACCGGTGCGCCCCGCCCCGCGGCCCCTGCAGACGCTGCAGGTACACCGCACTACCCTCGCCCAACCGGACCCGATGCGCTGCGCCCGGTTGCAGCAGGCGACGCCGTTGCGCCGCACTGGCGCGAGCAAACAGCGCCTCCAGATCCAGCAGCGGCAATGGCCCCCGCCGTGGCAGGCCCAGCAGGCGCCGTGCAACGCGGTTGGCTGCACGCAGCTGGCCATCCTCCTGCACCGCCAGCAGTCCCTGCAGCGGTGACGCCAGCCAGCGCGGATCATGCTGTACGGCCAGCAGGTGCACGTCGGTGAGGCTATGGAACAAGCGATTTTCGCTGGCCAGCGCAGCCTGCCGGAAATAGCCCTGCAGCAGGGCGGGATCGCGTTCGCCAAGACCGGTGATGTCGATCACCCCACAGACCCGACCGTCGAGATCGTGCAGTGGCTCGCTCAGGCAGAACACCGGCGCGAACCGCTGCAGGTAATGTTCGTTGCCGCGTACCAGTGCCGGCACATCGTCAGCCAGGCTGACCGCCGGCGCGGTGGTGCCGATCTCCGTCTCGCCCAGCTGTCGCCCGACCTGGATCGGCCGCAGCAAGGGAGCATCTTCCAGGCCGTGGGCCTGCTGCGCGATCACCATGCCGTCGCGGTTGGCGCAGAACATCGTCCAGCCGCGCCCACCGAAGGCCGCCCAGAGCTGCTCCAGCTCCGGCTGCACGCAACGTGCCAGGCGCCGGTCGTCGGGATGCGGGAGACGCTGTCCGCCCCCCAGCAGCGGCCGATAGTCCGGCTCCTGCCCCGGTTGCAGGCCCGCCGCGCGCGAACGCAGCCATGATTGCTGCAGCGGCAGCGGCAACACGCCCAATGAGCGCACATCGCCCTCGGCGAAAGCGGCACGTGCCGCCACCAACTGCTGCTGCCCGACTGTCGTGGCCATCATGGAGGCAGCGTACACCCGTCTGCGGCAACGCCACGTTACGTTCCGACAACGGAATGTTTCCGCCAGCGGTTCAAACAAGGGGTCAGAGCCGTTTTACTTTGGAGAACGGCTCCGACCCCGTGCCGACCAACGGTCGGCACCCACCAAAAGCAACCGGACCCACCCCGCCAACCTCAGGAATCCAGCTTCTGCTGTTGCTCTGGCGGCTGCCATTGCTTCGGCGGGTGCAGGGCGCAGCCCTGCAAACCCACCCCACCCTTACGCCGCGATCCGCAGGACCGGCTTGAGCGTGATTCCCTTCGTGCTGTCTTCGGCCGCCTGGTTGATCTGTTCCAACGGATAGAACTTCACCAGCTTGTCGAACGGAAAGCGCCCCTGCTGGAACAGGGTCACCAGCTGCGGAATGAACACCTGCGGCACGCTGTCACCCTCGACGATGCCGCGGATGCTGCGCCCGCCGAGCAGCAGGTTGTTCACATCGAAACTGGCGGTGGTGCCCAGCTTCGGCGCACCGACCACGCCCATCATGCCCAGCCCACCCAGTGCCTCGATGCCGGCGGACAGCACGTCCGGACGGCCGGTCGATTCCAGCGCGAAGTCAGCACCACCACCGGTGATCGCGCGCACCGCCTCGACCACATCGGTCTCCCGGCTGTTGACCACGTGGGTGGCCCCCAGTTCCAGCGCAAGCTCCAGGCGCGAAGGCACCACGTCGATGGCAATGATGGTGGTGGCGCCGGCCACCTTGGCCGCCATCACCGCACTCAGGCCCACCGCACCGGCACCATAGCTTGCAAAGCTGCTGCCCGAGCGCACCTGCAGCGAGTTGAGTACCGCACCGGCACCGGTCTGGATGCCGCACCCCAGCGGGCCCAGCAATTCCAGTGGTGCGTCATCAGGCACCTTGATCGCATTGATCTCGCGGGCCAGCGCGTAGGTGGCGAACGAGGACTGCGCGAAGAAGTGATCGTGCAGCGGCTGGCCCTGCGCATCGGTGATGGCGGTATGGCCGTGGCCATCGTCGCCACCGAAATTCAGGGCGAAGAAATCCCTGCAATAGGCACCGTGTCCGCCCCGGCAGGGATTGCAGTGACCACAGGCGCCGTAGGTCAGTACCACGTGATCCCCCGCCTTGAGGTCGCGCACGTTCGGGCCAACCGCTTCGACGATGCCCGCACCCTCATGGCCGAGCACCGCCGGCAGCGGCACCGGATAGTACTGATCGCGCACGATCAGGTCGGTGTGGCACAGGCCGGTGGCCACCACCTTCACCAGCACCTCGTCGTCCTGCGGGCCGCGCAGCGTCGCCTGCTCGATGACGAAGGGCTGCTCCTTGCCGCGTACCACGGCGGCGGTGATCTCACGCGTTGCGTTGTTGTCGTTCATCGTGATGGCTCCTTCGATCAGATCGGGTAAGCGGGCGCTTCGCCCTTGACGGTCAACCACTGCCACTGGGTGAACTCCTCGCCGTTGGCCGGGCCACCGATGCTGGTGCCGTTGCCGGACGCGCCGACGCCGCCGAAGGGATTGATCACCTCGTCATTCACGGTCTGGTCGTTGATGTGCAGCAGGCCGGTACGCAGGCGCTCGCCTATCTTCAGCGCGCGGCCGACGTTGCTGGACACGATCGCCATCGACAGCCCGTACTCGCTGTCGTTGGCCAGGCGCACGGCTTCGTCGTCATCGTCGAACGGCACCACGACCGCCACCGGCGCGAAGATCTCTTCATTGAACGCCGGATTGTCGGCAGAGACGTTGCCAAGCACCGTCGGCGCGAAGAACAGATCGCGATGGGTGCCGCCCGCCTCCAGCGAGGCACCGGCCTGCACCGCCTGTTCGACCACGCGCGCGGCGTGGTCGCGCTGGCCGGCATTGATCAGCGGGCCGATCGCCACGTCTTCGCGCGCCGGGTCGCCCACCTTCAGCGAATTGGCCTTGGCCACCAGTTTCTGCAGGAACGTGTCGTGGATCTTCCGGTGCACCAGCACGCGGCCGGTCGCCATGCAGATCTGGCCCTGGTGCAGGTAGACGCCCCACGCGGTGTTGGCCACCGCCAGGTCCAGGTCTGCATCATCAAGGATGATCAACGAATTCTTGCCGCCCAGTTCCAGCGAGACCTTCTTCAGATGCCTGCCGGCCGCCTCTCCGACCTTGCGGCCAGCGGCGGTGGAACCGGTGAACTGGATCATCGCCACGTGCGGGTCACTGGTCAGTGCGGCACCGGCCGCGCCATCACCGGGCAGCATGTGCAGCACGCCTGCCGGCAGGCCCGCCTGCTCGAACAAGCGTGCGATCACCGCGCCGCCACATACCGCCGTACGCGGGTCCGGCTTGAGGACCACGGCGTTGCCCAGCGCAATTGCCGGGGCCACCGCGCGCATCGCCAGGTAGAGTGGGAAATTGAACGGCGAGATGACCCCGACCACGCCCAGCGGGCGTCGGCGCGCCAGGTTCAGCTTGCCCGGTTCGGATGGCAGAATCTCACCCGTGCTGCGCGACGGCAGCGCCGCAGCTTCATGCAGTGCCTTGATGGTCACCTTGGCTTCGAAGCCAGCCTTCAGGCGGGTCGAGCCGCTTTCGCGCACCAGCCACTCGACCAGGGTGTCGATGTTTTCTTCGGCCAGACGCGCAGCCTTGCGCAGCACGTCGGCACGCTGCTCGTAGGGCGCCGCCGCCCACGCCTGCTGGGCCTGCGCCGCGGCGGCGGCCGAACGCGCGACCTGCGCCGGGTCGGCCAAGCCGATCTCGCCGAGCTGCTGGCCGGTGGCCGGTTCAATCACCGGGTGCCGTTGTGGGGCAGCCTGCCAGTGGCCATCAAAGAAGGCGCCGGCCCAGAGGGCGTCCGGCAGCCACGGGGAAGATGCAGTCATGGGTGTCCTCCTGTGTCGTGCATCCATTCCACGCCCGTCGCCCCGGGCTGGCAATCGGCCATCCATCGATAGCGCGCAACGATTTGAATCGTCAGGGATTTCCCGCTTCGCCACTGTCCAGTTCCTGCACAGTGGACAGCGCAGCACCGGCACACTGCCTACAATGGCGGCCCCGCCAGCCGACGTGCCCGCCATGACCGATTCCCACCTGCCCACCGATGACCCGATCGCCGCCACCCGCCTGTGGCTGGAGCGCATCGTCATCGGCCTGAACCTGTGCCCGTTCGCCAAGGCGGTGTACGTGAAGGACCAGGTCCGCATTGTGCTCAGCGATGCGACCACGCCGGAAGCGCTGGTCGAACAGCTGGCCGAGGAGCTGGTGCTGCTGCGCGATACGCCGGCCGAGCAGATCGATACCACGCTGATCGTGCATCCGCAGGTGCTGACCGATTTCCTCGATTACAACGACTTCCTCGACAACGCCGACGCGGCGATCGAGGCACTGGACCTGCAGGGCATCCTGCAGGTGGCCAGCTTCCATCCGGATTACCAGTTCGAGGGCGTGGCTGCCGACGACGCCAGCAACTACACCAACCGCGCCCCCTTCCCCACCCTGCACCTGCTGCGCGAGGACAGCGTGGCGCGCGCGGTGGACGTCTATCCGGACCCGGACGTGATCGTCGAGCGCAACATCCAGACCCTGGACCGCATCGGCGTGGACGGTTGGCATCGCCGCCTGCGTGGCGACGACCTGTCATGAGCGGCGTGCCGCCGATTGCCGCATGGCCGGCTGCGCCGCTGTCGGGCAAGGTGGTGATTGTCACCGGGGGTGCCAACGGCATCGGTCGCGGCATCGCCCAGGCCGTGCTCGGTGCCGGTGGCCGCGTGCTGATCGGCGACCTGGACGTGGAGGCCGGCGAAGCGTGCCTGGCGGAATGGCAGCGCGGTGATGACGCCGCGTTCCAGCGCCTGGACATCACCGACGAAGCCAGCGTGCGCGACTTCATCGCCGTGGCGCTGCAGCGTTTCGGCCGCATTGATGGCCTGGTCAACAACGCGGGGATCGCGGGCCCGCACGGCACGCTGCTGCAGGACATGGACTGGGACGAGTGGCAGCGCCGGCTGTCCTCGCTGCACGGCGCGTTCCTGTGCAGCAAGCATGCATTGTCCGCGCTGACCGCCAGCGCTGCCGGTGCGATCATCAACATCGCCTCCACCCGCGCCTGGCAATCCGAAGCACATAGCGAAGCCTATGCCGCGGCCAAGGGCGGACTGGTGGCCTTTACCCATGCGCTGGCGATCAGCAGCGGCCCGGCGGTGCGGGTGAACAGCATCAGCCCCGGCTGGATCGGCACCACGGCGTGGCAGGCACCCTCACGGCGCCATGAGCCTGAGTACTCGGCCATCGACCATGCGCAACATCCGGTCGGCCGGGTCGGCCGCCCCGAAGACATCGGTGCACTGGCGGTGTACCTGCTGTCGTCGCTGTCCGGTTTCAGCACCGGCCAGGATTTCATCGTGGATGGCGGCATGACCCGGAAGATGATCTACGCCGAATAGAAAAAGGGGACGGAGGGGATTAAGTCGTTTGTGCACAAACGACTTAATCCCCTCCGTCCCCTTTTTTTTTTGCGTTTACGCCATGCCCGAATGGCGCAGCAGCGCATCGATCTGCGGCGCGCGCCCACGGAAGGCCTTGAAGTTCTCCGCCGCCGGGCGGCTGCCACCTCGCGACAGGATCTCATCGCGGAAGCGTGCACCGGTTTCCGCCAGCGCCTGCGGCGCTTCTTCGAACGCGGCGTAGGCATCGGCGCTCAGCACCTCGGCCCACTTGTAGCTGTAGTAGCCGGCCGCATAGCCCCCCGCGAAGATGTGGCTGAACTGGTGCGGGAAGCGGTTCCAGGCCGGCGGGTGGTTCACCGCCACTTCCGCGCGCACGCGATCCAGCAATGCCAGCACGCTGTCCTGCGCTGGTTCGAACTGGCTGTGCAGCAGCATGTCGAACAGGCCGAACTCCAGCTGGCGCACGGTCGCCATGCCGCTATGGAAGTTGCGTGCAGCCAGCATGCGTTCGTACAGCGCGCGTGGCAGCGGCTCGCCACTGTCCACGTGCGCGGTCATCGCCTGCAGGTGGTCCCATTCCCAGCAGAAGTTCTCCATGAACTGGCTGGGCAGCTCCACTGCATCCCATTCCACGCCATTGATACCGGCCACGCCCAGTTCGCCGATGCGGGTCAGCAGCTGGTGCAGGCCATGGCCCATCTCATGGAACAGCGTGGTCACTTCATTGTGGCTGAAGGTAGCCGGCTTGCCATTGGCACCGCGGCCGAAGTTGCACACCAGGTAGACCAGCGGCGTCTGCACGCTGCCGTCCGCGCGCACGCGGCGGTTGCGGCAATCGTCCATCCACGCGCCACCACGCTTGCCTTCGCGTGCGTACAGGTCCAGGTAGAACTGGCCCACCAGCGCGCCCTGCGCATCGACCAGACGGAAGAAGCGCACATCCTCGTGCCACACCGGCGCGCTGTCTTCCTGCACGCGCAGGCCGTACAGCTGCTCGATCACCGAGAACAGGCCGCCCAGCACCTTGGGCTCGGTGAAGTACTGCTTCACTTCCTGCTCGGAATAGCTGTAGCGCGCTTGCTTCAGGCGGTCGGCGGCGAATGCCAGATCCCAGGCCTGCAGGCTGTCGATGCCCAGTTGCTCGCGTGCGAACTGCTCCAGCTCGGCGCGGTCCTTGGCCGCGAACGGTTTGGCGCGCGAAGCCAGGTCACGCAGGAAACCGAGCACTTCGGCCGGGTCCTGCGCCATCTTGGTCGCCACCGAATAATCACCATACGAACCGAAGCCGAGCAGCGCGGCCAGTTCCGCGCGCAGGGCCAGGATGCGGTCGATGTTGCCGCCGTTGTCCAGCGCGTCGTCGCCGAATTCGGATGCGCGCTGCGCACTGGCGCGGTACAGGATCTCGCGCAGGTCGCGGTCCTCGCCCCAGGTCTGCACCGGCAGGTAGCACGGCATCTGCAGGGTCAGTTTCCAGCCGGCCTTGCCATCCTTCTGTGCTGCGGCATGCGCGGCGGCCTTCACATCTTCCGGCAGGCCCTTCAGTCGCGCTTCGTCCTCGATGATCAGCGACCACGCATCGGTAGCGTCCAGCACGTTCTGCGAGAACTTCGCCGACAATGCCGACAGTTCTTCCTTGATTGCCGCGAAGCGCTGCTGCGCCTCCGGCGCCAGTTCGGCGCCACCGAGGCGGAAATCGCGCAGGGTGTTGTCCAGCACCTTGCGCTGGGATTCGTCAAAGCCTGCGGCTTCCGGGCTGTCGGCCAGCGTCTGGTACTGCCGGTACAACGCCAGGTTCTGGCCCAGCGCGCTGGCGAAGCGGGTCACCCGTGGCAGGTTGCTGTTGTAGGCCTCACGCAGTTCCGGGGTGTTGACTACGCCCTGCAGGTGGCCGACCAGGCCCCAGGCGCGCCACAGCCGCTCGGTGGCATCGTCCAGCGGGGCAACGAAGGTCTGCCAGGTGACCGGCTGCACCTGCTCGGCCGCGCTGACGGCGGCCTCGGCCTCGGCCAGCAGCACGTCCAGCGCCGGCGCCACGTGCTCGGGGCGGATGGCCTCGAAGCGCGGCAGGCCGGAAAAATCGAGCAGGGGGTTGGCAACGGTCACGGCAGATCTCCAGGGTACGGGCCCGGCAGGCGGGCAGCATGCAGGATATGGCGCTGGCAGGCGGGGCTGACAAGGGGGCACGGCCCGGCATTCACGTCGGCCTTACGGTCGCGGCTCGAAGCTCTGCCTGCGGGGGAGTCCGCAGCGGTACGCACCGAACGAGGCCCTACATGGAAGGTCTGGCTGCAGTTGCATCCGCCTCACCGGCCCGGTCACTGGCATTGTCCGCCAGCCCGGCCGAACTGACCTGGATCGCCGCATTGTGCGATGCCGGCGACGACGCCCCGCGTCACCTGCATCAATTGCAGGCTGTGCTGCAGCAGGGCGGCACGTTCAGCGATGCCCAGGAGTGGTACCCGTTCGAAGTGATCGAACGCGGCGCCAGCCAGCTGCGGCTGGGCCATGAGCGCGAGTTCGTGATCTGCGTGCTGCTGTGGCTGCAGGCGCTGGCCCAGGGACGCGCCAGCATGCTGGACCCGAGCCTGCACCTGGATGATCGCGCGATGGACATCGAGGCCTTGCCCGATGCGCTGCGCGATGCGGTGCTGGATGCGTTCACCGCAGCGGGGTATTGAGACGCCATCGTGATCGCCGGGCGTGGCCCGGCGACAACGTCGATCGTCCTAAAGCACTTCCAGGCTGCACCACGGCAGTTCCGGCAACCCCTGCCCGGCCACTGCCGCCGCCAGCTGTGCGTCGGCACCGTCCACGTCGATGCCCTGGCGCGCGTACCACGACGGGTCGTAGTAACTCTGCGCGTAACGCTCGCCGCTGTCGCACAGAATGCTGACGATGCTGCCCTGATGGCCCGCCTCGCGCATCCACTGCGCGGCCTGCAGCACACCAATGAAGTTGGTGCCGGTGGAGCCACCGACGCGGCGGCCGAGCTGGCGGCTGACATGGCGCATCGCGGCCAGGCTCAGCGCGTCGGGCACCTTCACCATCGCATCCACACTGGTCGGGATGAAGCTCGGCTCCACCCGCGGCCGGCCAATGCCTTCCACGCGCGAACCGCCGCTGCAGGTCAGGCCACGCCAGTCGGGCTCACCAGCCACGGCGGCCTGGTAACCGTCGAAGAACACCGACACTTCCGGGTCTGCACAGAGGATGCGGGTGTCATGCCGGCGGTAGCTGACATAGCGGCCCAGCGTCGCTGCAGTACCGCCGGTACCGGGGCTGCACACGATCCATTCCGGAACCGGGCTCGGCTCTTCCGCCATCTGCTTGAAGATGGACTCGGCAATGTTGTTGTTGGCGCGCCAGTCGGTCGCGCGTTCGGCGTAGGTGAACTGGTCCATGAAGTGGCCACCGGTTTCGCGGGCCAGCTTCTCCGATTCACTGTTGAGTTCGCAGGCGCGCTCGACCAAGTGGCAGCGGCCCCCGTGGAACTCGATGGCGGCAATCTTCTCCGGCGAGGTCGTGGCCGGGATCACCGCGATGAACGGCACCCCCAGCAGACGCGCGAAATAGGCCTCGGACACCGCCGTCGAACCGCTGGATGCTTCGATCACCGGCCGCCCTTCGCGCAGCCAGCCGTTGGTCAACGCATACAGGAACAGCGAGCGCGCCAACCGGTGCTTGAGGCTGCCGGTGGGATGGCTCGATTCATCCTTCAGGTACAGGTCGATGCCCTCGAACCCGGGCAGCGCCAGCGGGATCAGGTGGGTATCGGCGGAACGGTTGAAATCGGCTTCGATCTTGCGGATGGCGGCAGCCACCCAAGCGCGCTGGGACATGGAACGCCACTTCGGTGAGTACAGCCGCGCATTCTACTCCGCCTGCACGCCCCAGGCGGGCACCGTGGCCACCCCGCAACCACGATGCCCTCCGCGTCAGATCTTGAAGTCGTCGTACGCGATCCGCTCCTCCGTCACACCCAGCCGGCGCAGCAGCTGCCGGGTCGCCGCCAGCATCGGCGGTGGACCACACAGATAGAACTCGCACGCGGACAGGTCCGGGTGCTGCCGCAGCAGGTCCTCGTGGATGGCGTCATGCACCCGCCGACCCTCCCCTTCCTGCGAGCACACCGGGTGCCAGCTGAAGTTCGCGTGCGCTGCCGCCAGGGCCTGCATCCGTGCCCCATAGGGACAGTCGCGAGGACTGCGGGCGCCGTACCAGTAATGAATGCGTTCATCACCGCCCTCGGCCAGGCGCTGTTCGATCATCGCCCGCAGCGGTGCCATGCCAGCACCCGCGCCGATGAAGATCTTCTCCCGGGCCACACCGCTGAGCGCGAAATCGCCGAATGGTCCGCTGTAGCGGACGCGGTCTCCAGGCCGCAGGGTGTATAGATACGTGGAGCCCTTGCCCGGAGGGTGCCGCTTTGCATCCTGCCAACCTGGACTGAACCGGGCCAGCAGCACCAACTGCCCATCCGCAGCGGCAACCGGCATCGCCAGCGAGTACGAGCGTCGAACGGCGGCCTTGTTGTGCAGGGTCGCCGGCAACGGCAGCGGTCCCCAATCCAGGCGATGCTCGTCCGGGTGCCAGAGTGCGCTGCGTGGCACGTCATATTCGGGTACATGCACCTGCAGATAGCAACCCGGTTGGTAAAGCGTGTCGGCTGCATTATCAGGGCGCAGGTGGACCTCGCGCAGGAACGGCGTCACCGCCTCGACCCTTTCCACGGTTGCCCAGAGTTCGGTCCAAAGGCTCGGACCGCCGGCGACTTCGATCTCCAGATCCGAGTCCACCGGCAGATTGCAGGCCAACCGGCATCCCACCTTCAAGCGCGATCCGGCCAGATGTGCACGATCCGCAGCAGTAGGTACACCCGCATCCCCTCGAACCCGCACTTCGCACAAGCCACAGCTCTGGCCGCCGCCACAGTTGGAAGGCAGGTTCACGCCCTCGCGTGCCAGCGCCAGATAGACACTGTCACCACGGGCCGCAGCGACAGTGCGCAGATGGACACCGCCCTGCGCAAATACCCTCAACTGACGATGACCGCGCCACCGCCGCGGAACGAACTCGTGCAGGCGGAAGCTCGCCAGCAGGAGCCAGACCCCGCTCAAGGCCATCCATAGCCCCCCCACTCCCATGCCGACCACCAACGGGTTGTTGAAGTTCACCCGTGCGGCATAGTCCATGATGTGCAGCATCCAGAACACGTCGAACAACCGCCACGTTGCAGTACGGTGCTCCAGAACCTGGCCACTGTCGGCGGAGACGTAGATGGTGGTGTCCTGTGCATCGCCGAAGTCCACCCGCCAGACCGGATCGGGGTGGGCCCGGGTTTCCAGGCTGTGCGGCAGATGTACCGGCGCAGCCGCTGCTCCTTCGCCGCGATAGGCGGCCTGCGCCACACGCAGGGCGATTGCCGGATCGATGATGATGCGCCGGCCATCACGCGCGTCGATCACTTCGGTTCCCTGCGGCGACTGCAAGCGATACACCGGCTGCTGCAGCAACCAACCACTGTCCAGGGTCGCCGTCGACCGCCCTGCAGCACGAAGCGCATCGACCGGCGACACGGTGGCCGTCGGCCAGGCCGGTGGTTCCAACGGTCCCGCCCGTTGCGACGTGCCAGCGATCCGATCCGGGTCGAGCAGGCTCATGCCCAGCCCGCTGCCAAGCCAGACCAGGAACTGCAGCCCGACCAGCACTCCGATCCATTTGTGCAATCGGCGCAACCAGGGCGTCATGCGCGCCTCCTCTGGCCGAAGCTGTAGAACAGCAGCCACACGCCACTGAGCCCGAACCCGAGCCCGATCACTGATGCGGCACGCAGCAGCGTGATGTTGACGTCGGTGCGATGCTCGTAGTCCATGATGTGGAACATCCACAGGAAATCGAACCAGCGCCACAGGCTGTGCCGGCGCGCCAGCAGTTCGCCACTGTCCGGCGACAGGTAAAGCGTGGTGCTTCCACGATCAGCGAAATGGATCGCCCACATTGGTACTGGCCGGGTCTTCACCTCGGAAGGTGCATCGGTCAGCCAATCGGCCCCCGCGACCTTGCCCGTGCCCTGATACAGCGATTGCGCCAGCGCGACGGCCGCCGCGCGGTCCAGCCGCGGCAGGCGCTCTCCACTGACGGCATCGACCAGGAAGCGCTCCTTTCCGCGCCTGACGTCATAGACCTCACGCTCCAGTACCTTTTTGAGGCGGAACGACTGCAGCCCCTGATAGCGCGTGACCAGCACATCGGCGCCGACACGCTCACGCTGAGGTGCCAACGATTCGCCACGCACATGAGCGAGGTGATCGCCATGGATCACCTCCAGCGGCACCACGGTCATGTAGACACCACTGAGCATCCACAGCAATGCCTGCACACCGATCACCAGGCCGATCCACTTGTGGGCGCGACGCGCCCAGAATGCGGGTTTCATCTACTTATTCTCCCTTGCAGGGCGCCCCGCCGCAGACGGCGGGGCGGTGCGTTCACCAGCGATAGCCAATGCGTGCGTACCAGCGACGACCCAGCAGGTCGTACGTCATGGTGTCGGTGTTGGCGTCGGTGTAGCTCTGGATGAAAGGCGCGGAACGATCAAGTACATTGTCCACGCCGATCGCCACATCCAGTGCCTTACTGACCGCATACCTGAGCTGGAGGTTGTGATAGAACACCGAAGGCGCATGATCACCAATGTCACCGCGTGCAGCATTGATGTCGTCGGCCCGGCCGATGTATTGGGTGGTCCAGGTGCCTGACCATTGCCCGCGTGCGGCGTTCAGCGACAGCAGACCGCGCCACCGGGCATAGCTGCCACGACCGCCGGTGATCCGGCCCGCATAGGTGATCACTTCCGCCCCTGCGTATGGACGCACGTCATAGCGCTGGAGGTAGGAGACGTCAGCGCTGACGCTGGCATCCATGCCCCACGGCTTGAATTCGTACAGGGCTCCCAGGTCGATGCCACTGACTTCCTCATCGGCCGTGTTCACCGGCTGCGACGACAGGTAGTCCACTTCACCGGTACGCGCATTGCGGGTGAAGTTGCTGGCATTGCAGAACGGGTGTGCCAATGCCGGCGTGTTGTAGCAGATGGCCAGCTTGGTGGATCCGGCGATGCGCTGGATCGCGTTCTCGATGCGGATGCGGTAGTAGTCCAGGGTCAGGGTCAGCCCTGACGCGAACGTGGGCGTCCACACCACGCCTGCGGTAAAGGAGGTAGCGTCCTCGGGTTCGAGATCCGCGTTGCCACCAGAGGTGGTGAGGATAGTGTTGCCAGGCTGCACATAGCCCGCCGGTACGCCATGCGCCTGGCAGTTCGCACGCACCACCGAGTCGGCCGGAAGGCTGCTCCAGCCACTGCAGGGATCGGTGGTGGTGAGATTGCCTTCGGCCACGCCACCGAACAGTTCGGGAATGTTGGGGATGCGGAATGCGGTGGCATAGGTACTGCGCAGCTTCAATGAAGGGGTGACCTGCCAGTCCAGGCCGACCTTGTAGTTGAAGTCGCGGCCGAACAGATCATAGTCGGACACGCGGCCGGCCAGGTTCAGGTACAGGGAATCGGCGATGGCCACGTCCTGCAGCAGCGGCACTGCCAGCTCCACGTAGGCCTCCTTGGCCGTGTATCGCCCGGCGATCGGATCCTGCTGGTTCGTGTTGCCGATTCCGAGCACGGTCAGCGGGTCAGGGTCGCGCCAACCGCGCTCCCTGCGCACCTCGACGCCAGCGGCGAAACCCACCCAGCCCGCAGGCAACTCGAAGATCTGCCCACTGAGGTTGGCAGTGAAGCTCTTCTGCTCGTTGCCGCCGGTATCGCGTGAGGTGTACAGGATGTAGTCGAGCACCTCGCGGCTCAGGTCGCCATAGCCCAGATAGTCGCCGCAGGGAATGGCGGCACCGAGCGCAGTGCTGCACAGCGCGCGGTCCAGGGTCTGGTCGACGCGATCAAGATTGGCAACGTTGTCCGAGCCATCCACGCCCGTGTTGCGTCCCCAGTTGAGGGCCACCGACCAGTCCCAGCTGGTGCCGAACTGGCCTTTCAGGCCTGCCACCACGCGGTAGGTATCGGTCTCCTGGAAGAAGTGCCGTGGGCCGGCTTCTTCCAGACGCCGGCGCTGCAGCAGCAGATCCTGCCCGGTGGGATTGGTTGGATGATCGGCGGCGATGTTGATCGGCCGGTACACGCCCAGCCCGCCCGAAGTAGCCAGCTGCCTGGATTGGCGATTGGTGTACATCGCCTCGATGAAAACGCGCGTGCTGTCATTGAGCTGGCTGTCGCCCAACACGCTCAGGCTGAGCCGCTCGATGGGATTGACCGCATTGAGCGTGGGATTGCCGTTGTAGTTGTGCTTGGCTGCCGAGTAAGGCTCGTAGAAATCGCCATCGCCGCCAGCAACCTGGTTGAAGTTGACGCGCTGCCCATCGGCCAGCAATGCACGGCCGCCGATCGTGGTCGAGCTGCCGGAACAGACCAACCGGCCATCGGATTCGATGAGGCCGCAGGGTGCGCGCGAGGCCATGTTGACGGCACCACTGTCGAAATAGCTGACCGCAGCCATCAGGGAGCCGCGCTCTCCGCGGATGCCCCAACTGATGTCGACCGAGGTTTCCTCGCCGTCGCCCTGGCTGGTCTGACCATAACGCACCGCCGCTTCGGCACCGTCGAAGCCCTGCTTGGTGATGATGTTGACCACACCGGCCACCGCATCGGCGCCATAGATTGCCGAGGCTCCATCCTTGAGTACTTCCACCCGCTCGATCAACGACACCGGGATGACGTTGAGATCGACCGAGCTGTTGGCGCCGGTACCACCGTTGACCATGCGCCGGCCATTGAGCAGGACCAGGGTCCGGTTGATACCCAGGCCGCGCAGATTGACCTGGGTGGTGCCGTAACCGTTCTCGGCCCAGTAGGCATTGCTCTGGCTGCCGGCGAACCCGGCCGATGCCGGCAGGCGCTGCAGCAGGGTCTCCACCGAGGTGGCGCCGGAGCGCTCGATGGCCTCGGCATCGACCACGCTCACCGGGCCGACACCTGACAGCTGAGCACGCTTGATGTGGCTGCCGGTAACCTGCACGGTATCGAGCGTGCGTGCGCTTCCATCGGTAGGTTGCGCGTCCTGCGCGGCGGCGGAGTGAATGACGGAGAAACACAACAGGCTGCCGATGGCCGCAGCCAGGGCATTGGACTTGAGGTACATGCTCTCTCTCCCGCAGGGGTACTGTCTCTGGGTGCCCCTCGCTACGCTGAGGGCAAGGGACACGATGGCGTCCTGTGGACGCAGGGACAGCCGCTCAGGCGATGGGAGGTCGGAATACCCGTGAGAGTTTGCTGGCAGGCAGAATCAGCGATGGCAACGCCAGATCCAACGTGATGCGCGGATGGGCCGTCGCCAACAGCAAGGGTGGCATCGGCGGATACAGGCTCAGCAGGCAACGACAGTCACAACCGCTAGCTTCAACGCAGGTGCAGTGATCTTCATGCCCGGAGCCGGCGGCAGCTGGGGCCTGCTCATGGGAGGCATGTGCCGCCGCAGGTGCCCCCACTGTCGTGCGAGGCGTAACCTGGCATCCCACTTGCACGCGAGCAGATGAATTCTGGCCGCCTGCGCCGTGCAGGGCCATGCGCGTCCCCGCCCAGGCTCCGAAGATGCCTTCGGAGAGGAGCACGGCCATCAGCAGCAGCGGCAGCCATCGGCGGTACGGCATGGGAGCTCTGGAGACCCTCGGTTATTTGTATATACATACAAGCAATAGCGTGGCCAGTGAGACGCTGTCAACCGTCATTGACGAAGTACCTGCGCATCGCCGTCCGTGCCGAACTCCCCAACACCGCTTTCCCACCTTCCAATGCCATCGTTGCAGGCATTTCTCCCAGCGTTGCAGCTGCGCGGATCCCATTGCGGGTACACAACGATTATCCTGCGTTGCAGCATGACCCGCCGATCCGTGAACGGCTGGGAGGATGCAATGGCAGCGCTCGCTCCGGCAACTACCGGTTTCAGATGCAACTTCCAGGCACGCCTTCCGCGGGTTGTTTTCCCTTCCACCTGACAAGGATGCGATCCATGAGCTTCCATTCCCTCCAACAGGTCCCCGGCGTCGCCGCCCAGGCCCCGGCCGAAACCACCGGCTTCGTGTTCAACCACACCATGCTGCGGGTCAAGGACATCACCGCCTCGCTGGACTTCTACACCCGCGTGCTCGGCTACCAGCTGATCGACAAGCGCGACTTCCCGGACGCCCAGTTCAGCCTGTACTTCCTGGCCTACGTGCCGGCCAACGTCACGGTGCCGGAGGACGACAACCAGCGCCGCCTGTGGATGGCCGGCCTGCCGGGCGTGCTGGAGCTGACCCACAACCACGGCACCGAGACCCAGGACGGCGCGGTCTACCACGACGGCAACAGCGACCCGCGCGGCTTCGGCCACATCTGCGTGTCGGTACCGGACATCGAGGCGGCCTGCCAGCGCTTCGAAGACCTTGGAGTGACCTTCCAGAAGCGCCTGACCGACGGCCGCATGAAGAACCTGGCCTTCATCAAGGACCCGGACGGCTACTGGGTCGAGATCATCGCCAACTGACCCGAAAAGGGGACGGAGGGGATTAAGCCGTTTCTGGCACTATTGGGCTGGAAGCGACTTAATCCCCTCCGTCCCCTTTTTGAGGTTCGTATGGAAACGATGGAACTGCACCGTGGCCGCCTGATCGACCACATCCAGCTGGTGGTACGTGACCTGGCCGCCAGCCGCCGCTTCTACCAGGCGGTGTTCGATACGATCGGCATTCCGATTGCCGGCGAAGGCGATGATTACTTCTGGGCCGATGAGCTGTTCATTTCCAGCGCCAGCAGCGAGGCTGCCGCCGGCCAGCTGACCGGCCGCCACCACCTGGCGTTCCAAGCGCGCGACAGCGCCACCGTTGATACCTTCCACACTGCAGCCATCGCCGCTGGCGGCACCGACAACGGTGCACCGGGCGAACGCCCCTACCATCCGGGCTACTACGGCGCGTTCGTGCTCGATCCCGATGGCAACAACATCGAAGTGGTCTACCACGGCCCGGCCAGCTACAGCGCCGACTCGGTGAAGGTCACTTTCTGATATCACCGAAGCCGTGAACGAAGAAGCCGGGCAATGCCCGGCTTCTCTGCGTCCAAGGGTCCAGCCCTCAGTGGGCCGCCATGTAGATGTCCTGCAGCACGGCCTTTTCCAGCTCCAGCTCGCCCAGCAGGTTCTTCACGATATCGCCCAGGCTGAGGATACCGACCAGGCGGGTGCCTTCGGTGACCATCAGATGACGGCGCCGCGAGTACGTCATCAACGACATGGCCTGCTTCAGGGTGGCCTCCGGGGCGATACCTTCCAGGCCGGTGGACGGCACGCTGGCAATCACCCGGCGGCCGGCCTGCGGGCCGTCGTCGGCCAGGGTGCGCACGATGTCCTTTTCGGAAATGATGCCGACCGGGGCATCGTCCTTCATCACCACCAGCGCAGCGATCTTGTTCGCGCTCATCTTGTGGGCGGCGGCACCGATGGTGTCTTCGGCGTCGATGGTGATGACAGCTTCTTTCTTGGATTGCAGGAGTTCGCGGACGTTCATTCTTGTTTCCTGGTGCAGGTCACTAAGTCAAAAAGTGTGCTCTTCCGATACGCCCCCTCCCCGGGAACAGACCTTTCAGCGCACGTCTGGCGCACCCGGCTGCCGCTTGGAATGGATCGGCAGACGACGTGCTGCAACGCGAACGAGGTGGGCTCAACCGCTCAACCCGGACCTCGGTCGAATCGATTCTACGACTGCGACCATCGGTCACTACCGGCATCGATAGGACAGTTCGTCGTGGGAACCAACTGACGATCCAGAGAATGGCACCGCGGCTGAAACCGCCGCTGAATACTGGCGGTGCCACGCGTTAAAGATTGATTGCGCCCTGCCGAAGGCGGACAAAGCACGCGGCGGCTGTCCCACTTTCCACGGCGACCGACGCAAACGAAAGGGGCCGCGCAGGCCCCTTTCGCATACAGCATCCAACAGAGCCGGGAGTGCTTTACTCCACCGTCACGCTCTTGGCCAGGTTGCGCGGCTTGTCCACGTCGGTGCCACGTGCCAGCGCGGTGTGGTACGCCAGCAGCTGCACCGGAATGGTGTGCACGATCGGACTGAGCACGCCGGCATGGCGCGGCGTACGAATCACGTGCACGCCTTCGGACTCGTTGAAGTTGCTGTCCTGGTCGGCGAACACGAACAGCTCGCCGCCACGCGCACGCACTTCCTGCATGTTCGACTTCACCTTTTCCAGCAGGCTGTCGTTGGGCGCGATCACCACCACCGGCATGTCCTCGTCCACCAGCGCCAGCGGGCCATGCTTCAGCTCACCGGCCGGGTAGGCCTCGGCGTGGATGTAGGAGATTTCCTTGAGCTTGAGCGCGCCTTCCAGCGCGATCGGGTAGTGCAGGCCGCGGCCCAGGAACAATGCGCTGCTCTTGCGCGCGAAACGCTCGGCCCAGGCAGCGATCTGCGGCTCCATGTTCAGCGCGTGCTGCACGCTGCCCGGCAGGAAGCGCAGCTGCTCCAGGTAGTCCGCTTCCTGCGCGGCGTCGATGCGGCCATGCAGCTTGCCCAGCACCACGGTCAGCTGGAACAGCGCGGCCAGCTGGGTGGTGAAGGCCTTGGTCGAGGCCACGCCGATCTCGGCGCCGGCGCGGGTGTAGCAGACAAGTTCGCTGGCGCGCGGAATCGCGCTTTCCGGCACGTTGCAGATCGACAGCGTGTGCTTATGGCCCAGCGACTTGGCGTACTTCAGCGCTTCCATCGTATCCAGCGTTTCACCGGACTGCGAGATGGTCACGATCAGATGCTTGGGGTTCGCATAGGCCGCGCGATAGCGGTACTCGCTGGCGATTTCCACGCTGCACGGCAGGCCGGCGATGGCCTCGATCCAGTAGCGCGCGGTCAGGCCGGAGTAATAACTGGTACCGCAGGCGATGATCTGCACGCCTTCAATGCCCGACAGCACGGCTTCGGCATTCTTGCCGAACAGCTCGGCCGGGAAACCACCGGCGTCGATCGCCGCCTCGATGGTGTCGCCCAGCGCGCGCGGCTGCTCGTGAATTTCCTTCTGCATGAAGTGGCGGTACGGGCCCAGCTCCAGCGAAGCCAGCGACACATCGGACAGATGCACGTCGCGCTCGATGGGCTGGTCATGCTCATCGAAGATGCGCACGCCGTCACGGCGGATTTCGGCGGTGTCGCCTTCCTCCAGGAAGATCACCTTGCGCGTGGCCGAGATCACCGCCGAGACGTCGGAGGCGACGAAGTTCTCACCCTCGCCCAGGCCGACCAGCAGCGGGCAGCCCATGCGCGCACAGACGAAGCGCTCCGGCTCGGCACGGCTGACCACGGCCAGCGCGTAGGCACCGGTCAGTTCCTTCACCGTGTGCTGCAACGCCACCAGCAGGTCGTCGCCGTCCTTCAGGTGATGGTGGATCAGGTGCGCGATGACTTCGGTGTCGGTCTGCGACTCGAAGGTATAGCCCAGCGCGCGCAGTTTCTCGCGCTGCTCTTCGTGGTTCTCGATGATGCCGTTGTGCACCAGCGCCACGCCGTGGCTGATGTGCGGATGCGCATTGGCCTCGGTGACACCGCCATGGGTGGCCCAGCGGGTGTGGCCGATGCCCAGCACCGCATTGAAGCCCTCGGCCTCGGCCGCAGTCGCCATTTCCGACACACGCCCGGTACGACGCACGCGACGCACCTCGGACCGCTCGGCGTGGTCGATCACCGCGATACCCGAGGAATCGTAACCACGGTACTCAAGGCGCTTCAGACCCTCGATCAGCACCGGCACTACGTCGCGATCAGCGATCGCACCCACGATTCCACACATGTCACGCGTTTCCTTGAAGACGATCGGCGCATTCTAGCCTGCGGGCCCGCGCTCCCCCTCCTGTCCGCTTAATGAAAGTGTCCGGAAAGGTGTCCGCGGACACCCGGACACTTCAGCACGCCTCCCAACTCATTGACCTGAAAGGAAATAAACTTGGCACGCTACGTGCTTGGTACTGGCTACCACCGTCAGGCACGCACCCGATGATCCGCGACACTTCCGCACAGGACCAGATCGTTTCCTCCGCCCCGGCCGGCACCACCCGCGCCAACTGGCAGCGCTACCGCTGGCCGGCACTGGGCGCCATCGTGCTGCTCGCCGGCATCGGCTGGGCCGTGCACGCCTGGTCCAACGCCAGCCGCTCCTTCGACAGCAGCCGCGTGCGCATCGCCGAAGTGAAGCGCGGCGACCTGGTCCGCGACATCGCCGCCGACGGTCGCGTGATCGCCGCCAACAGCCCGATCCTGTACGCCATCTCGGCCGGTACCGTGGACCTGAAGGTGGTCGCCGGCGACGTGGTCAAGAAGGACCAGGAGCTGGCGGTCATCGACAGCCCGGAACTGCGCAGCAAGCTGGCCCAGGAACAGGCCACTCTGGCCGGCCTGGAAGCCGAGGCCAGCCGCGCCGCGCTGGACGCCACCCTGGCCCGCGCCAAGTCGCGCAAGGAGACCGACCAGGCCACCATCGAACGGCAGGCCGCCGACCGCGACCTGCAACGCTACCAGCGCGGCTACGACGGCGGTGCGGTGCCGCAGATCGACCTGGCCAAGGCCAAGGACTCGCTGAAGAAGGCCGACATCACCCTGGCCAACGCCACCACCGATGCGCGCCTGCAGAGCCAGGGCGCCGACCTCGATGCCCGCAACAAGCGCCTTCTGGCCGACCGCCAGAAGGCCGTGGTGGCCGAAGTGCAGCGCCAGGTCGATGCGCTGACGCTGCGCGCCCCGTTCGATGGCCAGGTCGGCCAGGTGCAGGCGGTGCAGTCCACCAACCTGGCCGCCAACGCCCCGGTGCTGGGCGTGGTCGACCTGTCCAAGTTCGAAGTCGAGATCAAGGTGCCGGAGAGCTTCGCCCGCGACCTGGCGATCGGCATGCCGGCACAGCTGACCGGCGGCAATGGCCAGCCGTTCCCGGGTGAGATCAGCGCGGTGTCGCCGGAAGTGGTAAACGGCGAGGTCAACGCCCGCGTGCGCTTTGCCAGCGCGCAGCCGGAAGGCCTGCGCCAGAGCCAGCGGATGTCGGTGCGCGTGCTGCTCGATACCCGCAAGAACGTGCTGAAGGTCGAGCGCGGTCCGTTCGTCGAACAGGGCAACGGCATGGCCTACGTGATGGATGGCCGCACCGCCGTGCGCCGTCCGGTGGAACTGGGCGTCAGCAGCCTGGGCGAAGTGGAAATCAAGTCGGGTGTGCAGCCGGGCGACCGCATCGTGGTCTCCGGCAGCGACCTGTTCAAGGACGCCGAACGCGTCTCCGTCAACTGATACCTGAATCCTGGAGAGAGGACACCCCATGTACATGCTCGAAATGCGCTCGGTCGCCAAGGTCTTCCGCACCGAACAGGTGGAAACCCACGCACTGCGCTCGCTGGAACTGCAGGTCAAGGAAGGTGAGTTCGTCGCCGTCACCGGCCCGTCAGGCTCCGGCAAGACCACCTTCCTCAACATCGCCGGCCTGCTGGAAACCTTCACCAGCGGCACCTACATGCTGGATGGCCAGGACGTGAGCACGCTGGGCGATGATGCGCGCAGCCGCCTGCGCAACCAGAAGATCGGCTTCATCTTCCAGGGCTTCAACCTGATTCCCGACCTGAACCTGTTCGACAACGTCGACGTGCCGCTGCGCTATCGCAAGATGAGCGCCAACGAGCGCCGCGAACGCATCGAGAAGGCGCTGACCCAGGTCGGCCTCGGCTCGCGCATGAAGCACTACCCCAATGAACTGTCCGGCGGCCAGCAGCAGCGCGCGGCCATCGCGCGCGCGCTGGCCGGCAGCCCGCGCCTGCTGCTGGCTGACGAACCGACCGGCAACCTGGACACGCAGATGGCCCGCGGCGTGATGGAACTGCTGGAGGAAATCAACGCCGCCGGCACCACCATCGTGATGGTCACCCACGACCCGGAACTGGCCGCGCGCGCGCAGCGCAACGTGCACATCGTTGATGGCCAGGTGACCGACCTGGTGCGCGAGCCGGTGCTGGCCACGCCGCCGCGCCACATCGTCGCCGTCAACGAGTGAGGGGCCCCACCATGTTCGCCTACTACGCCCGACTGGCGGTGCGCAGCTTCCGCCGCAACAAGGTCCTGACCGCGCTGATGGTGGTTGCCATCGCGCTCGGCATCGGCGCCTCGATGACCACCCTGACCGTGTTCCATGTGCTGTCCGGTGACCCGATTCCCGGCAAGAGCGACCGTCTGTTCTACGTCCAGCTCGATGCCGCGACCGGCGCCTACGTCGCCGGCGAGGAACCGGAAACCCAGCTGACCCGCTTCGACGGTGAAGCCCTGCTGCGCGAAGCCAAGGGCGAGCGCCAGGCGCTGATGAGCGGCGGCGGCGGCACCATCGAACCGGACAACAGCACCCTCAAGCCCTTCAGCATCGACACCCGCTGGACCTCGGCCGACTTCTTCCCGATGTTCGAGGTGCCCATGCAGTACGGCCGCCCCTGGACGCGCGAGGACGATGAAGGCCGTGCGCGCGTGGTGGTCATCTCCAAGGCGCTCAATGACAAGCTGTACCAGGGCGCCAACAGCGTGGGCCGCGACCTGCGCATGGAGGGCCAGAGCTACCGCATCGTCGGCGTGATGAAGGAATGGAGCCCGGAGCCGCACTTCTACGACCTGACCACCGGCAGCTACGGCAAGAACGAAGACCTGCTGCTGCCGATCTCCACCTCGTTCGACCTGAAGCTGGGCAACAACGGCAACATGAACTGCTTCGGCGAGAATCCCGACGGCAACAGCTACTCGCTCAATGCACCGTGCGCGTGGCTGCAGTACTGGGTGGAGATGGACCCGGCCAAGGCCGGCGACTACCGTCGTTACCTGGAGAACTACTCGACCCAGCAGCGCGAGGCCGGCCGCTTCAAGCACCCGCCGAACGTGCGCCTACGCACCGTGATGGAATGGTTGGACTTCAACGGTGCGGTGCCCAGCGACGTGCGCCTGCAGCTGTGGCTGGCGCTGGGCTTCCTGGGTGTCTGCCTGGTCAACACGGTGGGCCTGCTGCTGGCCAAGTTCCTGCGTCGCAGCGGTGAGATCGGCGTGCGCCGCGCCCTCGGTGCCAGCCGCGGCCAGATCTTCCTGCAGTGTCTGGTGGAAGCCGGCGCGGTGGGCGTGGTCGGTGGCGTGCTGGGCATCGGCCTGGCCCTGCTCGGCCTGTTCGCGGTGCGCCAGCAACCGGTGGAGTACGCCAAGCTGGCCCACCTGGACGGCAACATGCTGCTGCTCGCACTGGGCCTGACCCTGTTCGCCAGCCTCGCCGCCGGTTTCCTGCCCGCCTGGCGCGCCATGCAGGTCACCCCGGCCATCCAGCTCAAATCGCAGTAAGCACTCGAACGAGGACTCCCATCATGGACATCCGCCCCATCCTCAGCACGCTGCGCCGGCACAAGACCGCTGCTGCATTGATCGTGCTGGAAGTCGCACTGACCTGCGCCATCGTCTGCAACGCGCTGTTCCTGGTCAGCCAGCGCGTGGAGAAGATCAGCATGCCCAGCGGCATCGCCGAGAATGAACTGGTGATGCTGCGTGTCAGTGGCATCGGCAAGCAGACCGATGCCCTGGCGCGCACCCGCGAAGACCTCGCTTCGCTGCGCGCGATCCCCGGCGTCAGCAACGTCACCATCATCAACCAGGTTCCCTTCCGCAACGGCTCCTCCAGCAGCAGCATCTCGCGCGAGGTCGACCAGGAACGGCCGACCACCAACGCCTCGATGTACACCCTGTCCGAGAACGGGCTGGCCACGATGGGCATCAACCTGATCGCAGGCCGCGATTTCCTGCCCGACGAGTACCAGAACTTCGAAGACGCCAGCAAGGGCGGCGCCAAGGAAAAGGCGATTCCGGTCATCTTCACCCAGGCCACCGCCGCCAAGATGGAACCCAACGGCAGTGCGCTGGGCAAGACCTACTACATGGGCAAGCAGCCGCTGCATGTGGTCGGCATCGTCGACACGCTCAGCACGCCCAATGGCTGGAATGACAACTGGACCAACTCGATGCTGCTGCCCATGCGGCGCACCTTCGACGAAGGTGGCACCTATGTGCTGCGCACTTCGCCGGAACGCCGCCAGGAGGTCCTCGATGCCGGTGCCGCCGCGCTGGAACGCAACGACCCCAACCGCCTGATGCGCGACAAGCTGACCTATGAAGACCAGCGCAAGGACTTCTTCAAGAACGACCGCGCGATGGTCGGCCTGCTGATCACCGTCAGCATCTCGCTGCTGGTGGTCACGGCGCTGGGCATCATCGGCCTGGCCAGCTTCTGGGTGCAGCAGCGCAGCAAGCAGATCGGCATCCGCCGTGCGCTGGGCGCGACCCGTGGGCAGATCCTGCGCTACTTCCAGACCGAGAACTTCCTGCTCGCCTCGCTGGGCATCGTGCTGGGAATGCTGGCGGCGTATGCGATCAACCTGGCCCTGATGAACCTGTACGAGCTGCCGCGCATGCCGCTGTACTACCTGCCGCTGGGTGCACTGCTGCTGTGGGTGCTGGGCCAGATCGCGGTGTTCGGTCCGGCACGGCGTGCGGCGGCGGTACCGCCTGCGGTCGCCACGCGGGGCGCCTGAGATGCGTGCCTGCGCGATGTGCCTGATGCTGCTCCTGCCACTGCCGGCGCTGGCCGGCGGTGGCAACGCGCAGACACTGGAATGGCGCCAGGATGCCGCGCGGCTGTCACTGCGCTCGACCGAGGGCCAGGTGCGCGTGGAGGCTGCCAGCCCGGAAGCACGCTTCGGCGTGCGCAGCGGTGATCGCATCCTCCGCGTGGACGACACGGCGGTGCGTCGGGTCGAACACCTTGCCGAGGCCCTGCGCCATTCCCACGCCGCCACCGCCTATCTGTTGCTGCGCCGCGACAGACGCGAACTAACGGTGGCGGTCGACGCCGCAGCCTGGCGCCAGGCACTGGAAGTGCCGCTGCCACCTGCGCCGCCAGCGCCCCCGGCGCCTCCCCGGCACTGAGCGGGGGCCGCTCCTGCACAGCCACGGGTTTGGCTATGCTTGATGGGTGGCGCCGGGCTCTCCCGGTGCGTGGACACGAACGGCTCCAACGGCGCCGCCCATCCCTTTCTGCAGAACCGTTTGATGCCTGCGATCCTGATCATCGACGACAACGCCAGCGTGGGTACCGCGCTGGACGTACTGTTCTCCCTGCACGACATCGACACCCTGCAGGCGCAGTCGCCCGCCGACGGGCTGGCGCTGCTCGAATCTCAGCCGGTCGACCTGGTCATCCAGGACATGAATTTCAGCGAGGACACCACCTCCGGCGAGGAAGGCGAGGCCCTGTTCGCGCAGATCCGCGCGCGCCATCCGGACCTGCCGGTGATCCTGCTCACGGCGTGGACCCATCTGAGCAGCGCCGTGGACCTGGTCAAGGCCGGTGCCGCCGACTACCTGGCCAAGCCCTGGGACGACCGCAAGCTGATGACCACGGTCAACAACCTGCTGGAACTGTCCGAGGCGCGCCGCGAACTGGACCGGCGCCGCAGCCGTGAACTGCGCCAGCGCAACGCGCTGGAAGAGAAGTACGACCTGTGCGGCGCGGTCTTCGCCGACCCCGCCAGCGAGCGCGTGATCGCGCTGGCCTGCCAGGTCGCACGCTCGGAACTGCCGATATTGATCACCGGCGCGAACGGTGCCGGCAAGGAAAAAATCGCGCAGATCATCCAGGCCAACTCACTTGTGGCCAAGGGTCCGTTCGTGGCGGTCAACTGTGGCGCGCTGCCCTCGGAACTGATCGAAGCCGAACTGTTCGGTGCCGAGGCCGGTGCGTATACCGGCGCCAACAAGGCGCGCGAAGGCAAGTTCGAGGCCGCCGATGGTGGCACCCTGTTCCTGGATGAGATCGGCAACCTGTCGTTGGGCGGGCAGATGAAGCTGCTGCGCGTGCTGGAAACCGGCCGCTTCGAGCGCCTGGGCTCCAACCGCGAGCGCCAGGTCAAGGTCCGCGTGGTCAGCGCGACCAATGCCGACCTTCCGGCGATGATCCGCGACGGTACCTTCCGCGAAGACCTCTATTACCGCCTCAATACGGTGGAACTGGTGCTGCCGCCACTGGCCGAACGACCGGGCGACATCGTGCCGCTGGCCGAGCGCTTCCTGACCGCCGGCAAGGCGCTGTCCAGTGCTGCCACCGCGGCCCTGCAGCGGCACCCGTGGCCAGGCAACGTGCGCGAGCTGCGCAACGTGATCCAGCGCGCCGAACTGCTGGCCACCGGAAACCGCATCGAAGTGGCCGATCTCAACCTGCCGCGCGCACCCGCCACACCGCGCCCGGCCCCCAGTGCGGGCAATGATCCCGACCGCGCACGCATCGAGGATGTACTGGCGCGCAACCATGGCGTCATCGCCCAGGCCGCCGCCGAACTCGGCCTGAGCCGCCAGGCGCTGTACCGGCGCATGGACCGCCACGGTATTCCGCGCGAATGAAACGGCGCTCGTTCACTTTCCGCCTGTTCCTGCGCCTGCTGCCGGTATTGGCACTGGCGGCGGCACTGCCGTGGCTGCTGGCCTACTGGATGGACCATGGCTGGGTGGTGACCACGGTTTCGGCGTTGATCCTGCTGTCGTTGATGTGGTGGACCCTGCGCCGGGCGACCGCCCCGGTGCGGTCACTGATGCGGGCCCTGGCGGGCACCACCAGCAGCTATCGCGACGGCGAATACAACTTCGGTGTGCACTGGCCCGGCAATGACGAGCTCGGCGACCTGGTGCAGGCGCACCGCGAACTGGGTGACGTGCTGCGTGCGCAGCGGCAGGGCTTGGTGCAGCGCGAGCTGCTGCTGGACACCATGGTGCAGAACACGCCGGTGGCGATGCTGCTGATCGCATCCGGCGGCGACGGCATCGCCCGCGTGGTGTTCTCCAACCTGGCCGCGCGCAAGCTGCTGCATGGCGGCTGGAAGCTGGAAGGCCAGCGTCTGGAAGATGTGCTGGAGCAGGTGCCGGTGGAGCTGCGCGATGCCATCGCCCGTGGCGGTGACAGCCTGTTCGCGGTGCATGCGGAAGGCGAAGACGGCGATGAGGATGACGAGCAGGTCTACCACCTCTCGCGCCGCGCCTTCCAGCTCAACGGGCGCCCGCACGACCTGCTGCTGGTGCGTCTGCTGACAGCCGAGCTGCGCCGCCAGGAAGTACAGACCTGGAAGAAGGTGATCCGGGTGATCAGCCACGAACTGAACAACTCGCTGGCGCCGATCGCTTCGCTCGCCCATTCCGGCGGCGTGCTGGTGCAGCGTGAGCGCTTTGACCGGCTGCCCGAGATCTTCACCACCATCGAGGACCGGGCGCGTCACCTGGAAGGCTTCATCCGTGGCTACGCACGCTTTGCCAAGCTGCCGCAGCCGCAGTTGCAGACCGTGCACTGGGCCCCCTTCCTGTCCAGCCTGCGCCAGCAGATCCCGTTCACCATGGAGCGCGAGCCGGACGAAGAACTGAGCAGCCGCATCGACATCGCGCAGTTCGGGCAGGCGCTGCTGAACCTGTTGAAGAACGCGCACGAAGCCTGCGCCGAAGCAGAGCCGCCGAACGATGATGTACAGGTGCAGCTGACCCGGTTGCCGCAGTGGCTGCGCCTGGATGTGCTTGACCGCGGCAAGGGCATGAACGAGCAGGTGCTGCAGAATGCGCTGATGCCGTTCTATTCGACCAAGCGCAATGGCACCGGGCTGGGGCTGGCGCTGACCCGCGAAATCGTGGAGGCACACGGTGGTCGGGTGTCGTTGCAGAACCGCGGCGATGGCGGGCTGTGCGTGTCGATTCTGTTGCCGGTGGGCTGAGCGGGCAGATCCACGCCATGCGTGGATGTGCCGACCAAGGTCGGCACCTACCAGGCCTGCCGCATCGCCACCCGCAGGTGCATCGGGAACCCCAGCGCGGCTTCTTCGGCCATCACCGCGCGCAGACCATCGTTCCACTGCGCCTCGGGCACTACCTCGAACCCTTCGCTGGCATAGAAGGCCGCATTCCACGGCACGTCGGACAACGTGGTCAGCACCGCTGCCGCGTAGCCGCCGGCCCTGGCCTGTGCCAACGCATGGCGCAACAACACGCGACCATGACCGCGGCGCGCGTGCGCGGGATCCACGTCCATCTGCAGCACATGGAAGTCACCGCACAGCTCGCCGGCCAGCAGGTAGCCCGCGATGCCACCGTCAGCCGCATCCAGCACCCACAACTGGCCACGTTGAAGGCCATCCTGCAGCGTCGGCAGGTCGAGGCCATGCCCGGCAAATACCGGGTAGGCCTGGTGTCCCTTCAGCAGCTCACCGGCACGTTGTTCAATTGCCGGCAGCATGCCGAGTTCGTCGGCGTGCGGGATGCGTGGCTCAGGACTTCTTGAGCGGGCGCTTCCAGCCATCGATGGTTTCCTGTCGTGCACGTGCCAGCGTCAGCTTGCCATCCGGGGCGTTGCGGGTGATGACCGAACCGGCAGCGATGGTGGCGCCCTCACCGATCAGCACCGGTGCCACCAATGCGCTGTTGGAACCGATGAAGGCGTTGTCGCCGATGGTGGTGGTCGACTTGTTCACGCCATCGTAGTTGCAGGTGATGGTGCCGGCACCGATATTCACCTTGCTACCGATCACCGCGTCGCCCAGGTAGGTCAGGTGATTGGCCTTGCTGCCAACACCGAGGGTGACCTTCTTGGTCTCGACGAAGTTGCCGACATGCACGCCATCGGCGAGCACGGTACCCGGGCGCAGCCGTGCGAACGGCCCCACCAACGCAGCACCTTCGGTGACCACACCTTCCAGGTCGCAATGCGCGCGCACTTCGGTGCCCGGGCCAAGATTGACGTCCTTCAGCCGGTTGAACGGGCCCACGGTGACGCCGTCACCGAGCACGATGTTGCCTTCCAGAACGACATCGACATCGATCAGCACGTCGCTGCCCACGGTGACGGTGCCACGGATATCCAGGCGTGCCGGGTCGCGCACGCGCGCACCCTGCGCGCACAGGGCCCGTATCGCGCGACGCTGCCAGGCACGCTCCAGCTGCGACAGCTGCCAGGGATCGTTTGCCCCTTCGGCCTCCTGCGCGTCGGCCACCGGCGCCATCTCGGCCGGAGTGTACTCGTGCGCGGCAAAGGCGAACACGTCGGTCAGGTAGTACTCGCCCTGCGCGTTGCTGTTGGACAGCTGCGACAGCCAGCGCCGCAGCGCGGTCGACTCGGCGGCGATGATGCCGGTGTTGATCGTGCGCACACGCAGCTGGTCGTCGGTAGCGTCCTTCTGTTCGACAATCGAGCCGACCTTGCCTTCGGCATCGCGCAGCACGCGGCCGTAACCGGTCGGGTCATCGACATCGGCGACCAGCACCGCCAGTCGACCCGGCTGCGCCAGCAGGTCGCGCAGGGTCTGCGCGCGGATCAGTGGCACGTCGCCGTACAACACCAGCACCTGTGCGGCGTCGGGCACCTGTGGCATCGCCTGGGCCACCGCATGGCCGGTGCCCAGCTGCTGCGCCTGTTCAGCCCATTGCAGGTCGGGCTGGTCGGCGAAGTGCTGGCGTACCGCTTCACCGCCATGGCCGTAGACCACGTGGATCGCGGCCGGCTGCAGCTCGCGGGCGGCGTCGATCACATGCGCCAGCATCGGCTGGCCAGCGATCGGCTGCAGTACCTTCGGCAGCACCGACTTCATGCGCTTTCCTGCACCGGCGGCGAGGATGATGATGTGCAAGGCTTGGGTCATGGAGAGGGGCCACGCAGCGGCGGCAATCTGAGGACTGGCTGATAGGATAGCCGAGCTCCTTCCCTGCCTGACGTGAACCGAGAATTCCTTGAAGAAGCGATTCCTCGATCTTTTGCCCTGGATGGGCCCACTCCTGCTGCTCATCGGCCTGGCCATCACGCCACTGCTCAGGGGCTTGCCATCAGGTCGCTTCCGTGAACTGGTCGTACTGGGTCTGCTGACCTGCGCCTTGGCATGGCTGATGCGGCGCCTGCGTGGCTGGTCCATGGCCAGCTGCCTGGCGATGCTCTGGATACTTCTGCTCCCCCTGTTCACCAGTGTATTTCCGCTGCTGGCAACGGCCTTGCTGCTGCTGGTTGCGATCGTGATCGGTCAGGCGCTGTTCGCGCAGCGCTCGTTGGCCCTGCAGACGATGGCTGGCCTGTTGGGACTTTCGGCAGTGCTGGGCTGGGCCCTGCTGGTCCCGATCCATTTCCGCTGGGTCTATCTGCCGGTGGGCCTTGCCGTGGTGATATGGCGCCGTTCGCTGCTGTGGACATCGTTGCGGGCGGGCGTGGCACAGTGGCGACAGTCCGTGGCGAACGCGCCGCGCAGCGCTGCTTTCGCTGTGCTGGTGGTGGGCCTGGCCAGTACCACCTGCTGGTTGCCGACCCTGCAGTACGACGACCTCACCTACCACCTGCGCTTGCCATGGCAGTTGCTGGAACAAGGCGTCTATCAACCGGCTCCCCAGCACCAGATCTGGGCGCTGGCGCCCTGGGCAACGGATATCATCCAGGCAGTACCGCAGGTAATCGCAGGAGCTGAAGCACGCGGCCCGGTCAACGCGATCTGGCTGTTGCTGCTGGCCACGGGCGCCTGGCAGCTTGCGGCGCAGCTCGGCGCGAGCGCGCTGCTGCGCTGGCTGGCGGTTGCCATGGTAGCCAGCCTGCCGCTGACCGCCGGCCTGGCGGGGGGCATGCAGACCGAGCTGCCAACCGCTGCAGTGCTGCTCTGGATGAGTGCGCTGGCTGCCGCGCCCCGTGATGGCCGCTTGTCCAACTGGATGCTGCTGGCGGTGCTGGCCGGTGGACTGCTGGCGATGAAGTTGATGAGTGCGGTGATGGCGCTACCTGTCCTGGCCTGGGCCCTGATCCGCCATCCGTGGCCGTCGTTGCCGCGCATCGGCCTGGTGCTGCTGGCAGGACTGCTGGTCGGTGGTGCGAACTACGTGTTCGCGCAGTGGATTGCTGGCAATCCGGTGCTGCCGCTGTTCAACGGCATCTTCCAGTCTCCCTATTTCCCTCCAATGAACTTCATCGACCTGAAGTACAGGATCGGCTTCGGTCCTGACCTGCCATGGGCACTGACCTTCCATTCATCGCGCTACTTCGAATCGGACGATGGTGCGGCGGGCGTGGTCCTGATCGGCTTGGCCGGACTGTGGCTGCTGGCCGTGCTGCGTCCGCCAACTCGCGCGGCGGCACTGGTGGCACTGGCCGCACTGGCACTGCCGCTGTTGCCGATCCAGTACCTGCGCTACGCCTATCCTGGCATGGCATTGCTGTGCGTAGTCGCCGTGGCGTCGCTCGGCGCCGGCCCCTTGCGCCGGTCTCTCATTGGACTGCTGGTGGCGCTGTGCGTGCTCAATGTCGGCTTCCAATCCACCGGATACTGGATGCTGCGTAGCGGGGCGTTGAAGGACACGCTAAAGGCAGCTGGCCGCGATGCTCCGTTGTTCCAGCGTTTTGCACCCGAGCGCACACTGGCCGCGGCCATCCGTGCATCGGGCGAGGATGAGGGCAGCGTGCTGCTGCTGGATCCGCGTGACGCGTTCTCCGCCGAATTCGGTACCCGTGGGCGCACGGTCAGCTGGTACTCGGCCAGCCTGCAGGCGGCCGCGGCCAGCGCCGAGCTGGATCCCAGCGGCAAGCGTTGGCTTGCGATGCTGCAGCAACAGCAGGTCAGGCACGTCATCCTCCGCATTGAAACGCTCACACCTTCACAGAAACTCGCACTTGAGCTGGCAGGTGCCCAGCTGCGCGAAGAAGCCGGTGGCCGCCAATGGTTGAGCCTCCCGGCGCCCCCAGGAATGCCATCGCGATGAGCATCACCTGTTCGCCCCCCCCACCAGAGAGGTCCGGCCCGACGACTCGCAGCACATCGCAGTGGTGATCCCGTGCTATCGCGTCCGCACGCATACCCTGCAGTTCATCGCTGGCATCGGACCGGAAGTCGGCCGGATCATCGCCGTCGATGATGCTTGTCCCGAGGCGAGCGGCGCCTGGATTCGCGCACACTGCACCGATCCGCGCGTCATCGTGGTCCAGCACGAGCAGAACCAGGGAGTGGGCGGTGCCACGCTGACCGGCTACCACCACGCGCTGCAGGCATCTGCCCATGTGGTGGTCAAACTCGATGGCGACGGGCAGGTGGATGCCGGTCTGCTTCCCCGCTTTGCCAACCCACTTCTGTCCGGTCACGCGGACTACGCCAAGGGCAACCGTTTCCATCGCGTCGGCTTCGTGCGCGGCATGCCTTGGGTGCGCCTGGCAGGCAATGCGGCGCTTTCGTTCATGACCAAGCTGTCCAGCGGATACTGGCGGATCTCTGATCCGACCAACGGCTATACGGCGATCCGCAGTGAAGTACTGTACGGGCTGGAGCTCGAGGGGATCGCAAAGCGCTATTTCTTCGAATCGGACCTGCTGTATCACCTCAACCAAGTGCGTGCTGTGGTGATCGATGTGCCGATGCGCGCCGGCTATGAAAACGAGACCAGCAGCCTGAGCCCGTTACGCATCCTTGGCCCTTTCCTGCTGGGGCATCTGCGTATTGCACTGCGTCGCCGGTTTTACAGCTACGGCATACGCAGCTTCTCGCAGGCCCGCGTAGAACTGCTGCTTGGCAGCGTTCTACTGGCTGGCGGCGGCATATTTGGCCTGTGGTGGCGGTGGTGCCTCTCCGCCGACAGTGGTGTACCGGCCACTGCGGGTACCGTGATGATCGCCGGCCTGCCCATCATCATGGGCATGCAGATGCTGTTGTCCTGGCTCAATTTCGATGAAGCCAGCGAACCGCTGCAACCCGTGCATCGTCTGCTTGGCGTCGAACAGGACTTGCGCAGCGTGATCAGGAAACCTCGGCAATGACCCTCCTGCGCCAGGGTAGCGCATACATCGTCATCGGCCTGGTGCAGCTGCTGCTGGACTGGCTGGTGTTCGTGGGAAGCACCACACTCGGGCTGTCGGTCGCTCCTGCCAACATCGTCGGCCGTTTGGCCGGCATGCTGCTCGGCTTCTGGCTCAACGGCCGCTATACCTTTGCTGACGCCGGCCAACAGCGCCTGGGCTGGAAGCGCTTCGCGCGCTTCTTCCTGCTTTGGATTCTGCTCACAGCGACCAGCACCCTGCTGGTGACGGTGGTCGACCTTGGGTTGGGGCTGCAGTACGCGTGGCTCGCCAAGCCGCTGGTGGAAGGCGGCCTGGCCCTGGTGACATTCGTGCTGCTGCGGCACGTCGTGTACCGCTGACCGGATTCATTGACGACCATCGTCACCGGCCAGATGCATGCTCAATCCCACGCGCCACAACTCAGCGGGCTGTAGCGCGACAGCGTCTGATGGCTGCCTGCTCCGGGCATGCGGCAGCGGAAAACAAACAAAAACGCCGGCATGGCAGCCGGCGTTCCTGCACTCCCCCATGCCTTGCAGGCAGAGGTGTCACCTCGGCACAGTTCAGTGCTTGAGGTTCTTGCGCAGGCGTTCCAGGGCCTGCAACTGGACGACGGCTTCGGCCAGCTTCTGCTGGGCTTCAGCCACTTCCATCGCCTCGCCGCGGTTGGCCAGGATGCGCTCGGCTTCTTCCTTGGCCTTGCGGACCGAGGCTTCGTCGATGTCCTGCGCGCGGATCGCGGTGTCGGCCAGCACGGTCACCACCTGCGGCTGCACTTCCAGGATGCCGCCGGAAATGGCGAAATCCAGCTGCTCGCCGTTCGGCGTGGTCACCACCACCTTGCCCGGCTTCAGGCGGGTGATCAGCGGCGCGTGCTTGGGCGCGATGCCCAGTTCGCCCAGCTCACCGGTGGCCACGACCAGGGTCGCTTCGCCACGGAAGATTTCCTGCTCGGCGCTGACGATGTCGCAACGGATCGTGCTCATGCAAATCTCTTCGCTGTTCGCGGCGGCGCAATGCCACCGTGGGAGTCCACCGGCGCGGGCGGTTGCCCGGCGCCGGCGTCAGGTCGGGCAGGATCGCTCCCGCCCGTCCCGGATCAGGCCTTCTCGGCCATCTTCTTGGCCTTTTCGACCGCTTCTTCGATGCCGCCGACCATGTAGAACGCCTGCTCCGGCAGGTGGTCGTACTCGCCATCGACGATGGCCTTGAAGCCACGGATGGTGTCCTTCAGCGGCACGTACTTGCCCGGCGAACCGGTGAACACTTCAGCCACGTGGAACGGCTGGCTGAAGAAGCGCTCGATCTTACGGGCGCGCGACACGGCCTGCTTGTCCTCTTCGGACAGTTCGTCCATGCCCAGGATCGCGATGATGTCCTTCAGTTCCTTGTACTTCTGCAGGGTCTGCTGGACGCGCTGGGCGGTGTCGTAGTGCTCGTGGCCGATGACCAGCGGGTCCATCTGGCGGCTGGTGGAGTCCAGCGGATCGACGGCCGGGTAGATACCCAGCGAGGCGATCGAACGCGACAGGGTGACGGTCGAGTCCAGGTGGGCGAAGGTGGTCGCCGGCGACGGGTCGGTCAGGTCGTCCGCGGGAACGTAGACGGCCTGGATCGAGGTGATCGAACCGTTCTTGGTCGAGGTGATGCGCTCCTGCAGGACGCCCATTTCCTCGGCCAGGGTCGGCTGGTAACCCACGGCGGACGGCATACGGCCCAGCAGTGCCGACACTTCGGTACCGGCCAGGGTGTAGCGGTAGATGTTGTCGACGAACAGCAGAACGTCCTTGCCCTTGCCGTTTTCGTCCTTCTCGTCGCGGAAGTACTCGGCCATGGTCAGGCCGGTCAGGGCGACGCGCAGACGATTGCCCGGCGGCTCGTTCATCTGGCCGTACACCATCGCCACCTTGTCCAGGACGTTGGAGTCCTTCATTTCGTGGTAGAAGTCGTTGCCCTCACGGGTACGCTCACCCACGCCGGCGAACACGGACAGACCGCTGTGCGCCTTGGCGATGTTGTTGATCAGTTCCATCATGTTGACGGTCTTGCCGACGCCGGCGCCGCCGAACAGGCCGACCTTGCCGCCCTTGGCGAACGGGCACATCAGGTCGATGACCTTGATGCCGGTTTCCAGCAGTTCGGTGGCCGGGGACTGGTCTTCGTACGACGGGGCCGCACGGTGGATTTCCCAGCTGTCGCTGGCGGCCACCGGGCCGGCTTCGTCGATCGGACGGCCGAGCACGTCCATGATGCGGCCCAGGGTGCCAGCGCCGACCGGCACGGAGATGCCGCGGTCGGTGTTGGTGGCAACCAGGTTGCGCTTCAGGCCGTCGGTGGAACCGAGGGCGATGGTACGCACCACGCCGTCGCCCAGCTGCTGCTGGACTTCGAGGGTGATTTCGGTGTTGTCGACCTTCAGTGCGTCGTACACCTTCGGCACCGACTCACGCGGGAATTCGACGTCGACGACCGCGCCGATGATCTGAACGATCTTGCCCTGACTCATTGCTGCATCCTCTAAATGTGTGCTTTGAACGAACGCGGTCAGACTGCTGCCGCGCCGCCGACGATTTCGGAGATTTCCTGGGTGATCGCTGCCTGGCGTGCCTTGTTGTAGACCAGCTGCAGCTCACCGATCAGCTTGTTGGCGTTGTCGCTCGCCGCCTTCATCGCGACCATGCGTGCAGCATGTTCGGAGGCAACGTTTTCCAGCAGCGCCTGGTACACCAGCGACTCGATGTAACGCGTCATCACGTGCTCCAGCACGGTCGCGGCATCGGGTTCGTACAAGTAATCCCAGTCGTGGTGAGCGACCTGCTTCTCAGCCGGCGGCAGCGGCAGCAGCTGATCGAAGCTGGCCTTCTGCGTCATGGTGTTCACGAAGCGGTTGTAGACCAGGTACACGCGGTCGACCTTGCCTTCGGTGAAGGCGTCGAGCATGACCTTGATCACACCGATCAGCGATTCCAGCTTCGGCACATCGCCGATGTGGGTCACGCTACCGACCATGTTGACCTTCACGCGGCGGAAGAAGGTCGATGCCTTCTGGCCGATGGTCACCAGGTCCACTTCCGCACCCTTGTCCTGCCATGCCTTGGCTTCGCCCAGCATCTTGCGGAACAGGTTGTTGTTCAGGCCGCCGGCCAGGCCGCGATCGGAGGAGATCACGATGAAACCGACCCGCTTGACCTGCTCGCGCTCGACCAGGAACGGATGCTGGTAGTCGGTGCTGGCCTGGGCCAGGTGACCGATCACCTGCTTCATCGCCTGCGCGTACGGACGCGAGGTCTTCATCCGATCCTGCGCCTTGCGGATCTTGGAGGCCGAGACCATTTCCAGGGCGCGCGTCACCTTGCGGGTGTTCTGCACGCTCTTGATCTTGGTTTTGATTTCGCGTCCGCTTGCCATCTCTTGTTTCCCGTGGCGCGGGGCTGTTGCCCCGCGTTGTTCAACCGTTTGAGCGGGGCGAGCCCCGCTCTACGAGCGCTGGATTACCAGCTGCCGGTGGTCTTGAACTCGGCGATGCCCTTCTTGAAGGCACCTTCGATGTCGTTGTCCCAACCGCCGGTGGCGTTGACCTTGCTGACCAGTTCGCCCTGGGTGTTGGCGAAGTGGGCGTGCAGGCCTTCTTCGAACGCCAGCAGCTTGTTGACCGGCACGTCGTCGAGGTAACCCTCGTTGACGGCGTAGATCGACAGCGCCTGGTTGGCGATCGACATCGGCGCGTACTGCTTCTGCTTCATCAGCTCGGTGACGCGCTGGCCACGCTCCAGCTGCTTGCGGGTCGCTTCGTCCAGGTCCGAGGCGAACTGCGCGAACGCAGCCAGCTCACGGTACTGGGCCAGCGAGATACGGATGCCGCCCGACAGCTTCTTGATGATCTTGGTCTGGGCCGAGCCACCGACGCGCGACACCGAGATACCGGCGTTCACGGCCGGGCGGATGCCGGCGTTGAACAGGTCGGTTTCCAGGAAGATCTGGCCGTCGGTGATCGAGATCACGTTGGTCGGAACGAAGGCGGACACGTCGCCGGCCTGGGTTTCGATGATCGGCAGCGCGGTCAGCGAACCGGTCTTGCCGGTGACCTTGCCTTCGGTGAACTTCTCGACGTATTCCTCGGACACGCGGGCAGCGCGCTCGAGCAGGCGGGAGTGCAGGTAGAACACGTCACCCGGGTAGGCTTCACGGCCCGGCGGGCGCTTCAGCAGCAGCGAGATCTGGCGGTAGGCAACGGCCTGCTTGGACAGATCGTCGTACACGATCAGCGCGTCTTCGCCGCGGTCCATGAAGTACTCACCCATGGTGCAGCCCGAGTAGGCGCTGATGTACTGCATGGCAGCCGATTCGGAAGCGGTCGCGGCCACCACGATGGTGTGGGCCAGCGCGCCGTTCTCTTCCAGCTTGCGCACGATGTTGGCGATGGTCGAAGCCTTCTGGCCGATCGCAACGTACACGCACTTGATGCCGGTGCCCTTCTGGTTGATCACCGCATCGATCGCCATCGCGGTCTTGCCGGTCTGGCGGTCACCGATGATCAGCTCGCGCTGGCCACGGCCGATCGGGATCATCGAGTCGACCGACTTGTAACCGGTCTGCACCGGCTGGTCGACCGACTTGCGCCAGATCACGCCCGGAGCAACGCGCTCCACCGGAGCGGTCAGGTCGGTGCCCAGCGGGCCCTTGCCGTCGATCGGCTCGCCGAGCGCGTTGACAACGCGGCCCAGCAGTTCCGGACCGACCGGCACTTCCAGGATGCGGCCGGTGGTCTTGGCGACGTCGCCTTCGCGCAGGTTTTCGTAGTCACCCAGGACCACGGCGCCGACCGAGTCGCGCTCCAGGTTCAGGGCCAGGGCGAAGGTGTTGTTCGGCAGTTCGATCATTTCGCCCTGCATCACGTCGGCCAGACCGAAGATGCGCACGATGCCGTCGGACACGCTGGTCACGGTGCCTTCGTTGCGCGATTCCGCGGCCAGCTTGACCTTCTCGATGCGGTTCTTGATCAGTTCGCTGATTTCGGAGGGGTTGAGCGTGGTTGCCATCGTCAAGTCCTAGTGCCGGCAGCGGGGCCGGACGTTAAATGAATTCAGTTAGCGAGCGCGGTCTGCAGACGGGCCAGCTTGCCCTTCAGCGAACCATCGATGACCACGTCGCCGGCGTCGATCACGGCGCCGCCGATCAGCGAAGCATCGACCGCGGTGGTCACGTCGACCTCGCGGTTGAAGCGCTTGCGCAGCGCAACCTTGATCGCGTCCAGCTCTCCGGCCGACAGCTCGGAAGCCGAGGTCACCGTGGCCTTGACCACGTGCTCGGCTTCGGCGCGCAGGGCGTCGAACATGCCGGAGATTTCCGGCAGCAGCGGCAGACGATGCGATTCGGCCAGGATGGCCAGGAAGCGCGAGTAGGTCTCGCCGTGGGACACCGGCGCCAGCAGGGCGACGGCGTCGTCACGGCCCAGCTCCGGGTTGGCGAGCAGGGCCGCCACGCGCGGATCGGCGGCGACGTGGGCGGAGAACGCCAGGGCGTCCGACCACGGCGCGAACGCACCTTCGTCGCGCGCGGTCGCGAACGCGGCGCGGGCGTACGGGCGGGCAAGCGTGAGGGCCTGGCTCATCCTTAGATCTCCGAGGCCAGCTCGTCGAGCAGCGCCTTGTGGGCGTTGGCGTCGATTTCGCGCTTGAGCAGCTTTTCGGCACCGGTCACGGCCAGCGCGGACACCTGCTTGCGCAGATCTTCACGGGCACGGTTGGCGGCGGCGTCGATTTCAGCCTGGGCCAGTTCCTTCTGACGGGTGGCTTCGGTGATCGCTTCGTTACGGGCAGCATCAACGATCTGATTGGCACGTGCGTGGGCCTGATCGATGATCTCGTTGGCCTTGGTGCGTGCTTCCTTCAGCGCTTCGTTGACCTTCTCCTGCGCCTGGGCCAGGTCTTTCTGGCTGCGGTCGGCAGCAGCGAGGCCTTCAGCAATCTTCTGCTGGCGCTCTTCGATCGCGTTCATCAGCGGCGGCCAGATCTTGGTCGCGATGATCCAGATCAGACCAGCGAAGGCGAGCGCCTGCGCAAGAAGGGTGAAATTGATATTCATGGTTAGCTCGATCGCTGGTTTCGGGGTGGACGTGCCGCCGAAGCGGCACATCCGGCCTTCATCCGAAACCGGGTGCATCAGCACCCGGTCGTCTCAAACCGCTGTATCAGCCGGCCAGAGCCTTGGTGACGGCGCCAGCGAAGGCAGCCGACAGCGGGTTGGCGAAGGCCAGCAGCAGGCCGACGGCGACCGAGATGATGAACGCGGCGTCGATCAGGCCGGCGGTGATGAACATGCGGACCTGCAGGACCGGGATCAGTTCCGGCTGGCGGGCGGCCGACTCCAGGAACTTACCAGCCATGATGGCCAGACCCAGACCGGCGCCCAGCGCGGCCAGGCCGATCATGATGCCGACGGCAAGGGCGGTGGAGCTCTGAATCTGCGCGAAGTTGGTCAGGACGGCGAAGTACATGGTTATCTCCAGGAACTTAAGTTGCTAAGGGTGATGAAACGGATGAAGGTTGAAACGCGTTGAAGCTTGAAACTCAGTGAGCGTCTTCCGACAGGCTCAGGTACACGATCGACAGCATCATGAAGATGAAGGCCTGCAGCGGGATCACCAGCAGGTGGAACAGCATCCAGCCGAGGCCGAACACACCACCGGCAATGGCACCGAAGAAACCGGCACCACCCAGCACCCAGATCAGCAGGAACACGATTTCGCCGCCGAACATGTTGCCGAACAGTCGCATCGCCAGCGAGATCGGCTTGCTCAGCCACTCGACGATGTTGAGAATCAGGTTGAACGGCATCATCCACTTGCCGAAGGGCGCCGTCAGGAATTCCTTGATGAAGCCGCCCAGGCCCTTGGACTTGAGCGCGAAGAACAGCATCAGGAAGAACACGCTGATGGCCATGCCCAGGGTGGCGTTGACGTCAGCGGTCGGGACCGGCTTCCAGTAGTGCACGCCCACCCATTCCAGCGGCTTGGCGATGAAATCGGCCGGGATCATCTTCAGCAGATTCATCAGCAGAATCCAGAAGAAGATGGTGATGGCGATCGGCGTGACCAGCTTGCTCTTGCCGTGGTAGGTGTCCTTGGCCTGGCGGTCAACGAACTCCAGGCAGATTTCCACGAAGGCCTGCCACTTGCCCGGCACGCCGGCGGTGGCCTTGCGGGTGCCCAGCCAGAAGGCGACCACGATCACCAGGCCCATCAGGACCGCGGTGAGGAAGGTATCGACGTGGATATGCCAGAACATACCCTCGCCCTTGCCGACCGGAGCGGTCAGGTTCTGCAAGTGATGCTGGATGTAGCTGGTAGGGGTTAGAGCCTCGCCCGCCATGTGTCCGGAACCTTAGTTAATTGAATTCTGTCAACGCCTGGCCATGGCCAGGACCTGGAACATCAAGCCGACGGCGATACCGGCCAACAGCGCCAACGCAGGCAGCTTGAAGACCAGGAACCCCACCAGCAGGACGCCGAAAACCACGACCCACTTGGCCACGATCGCAATGATCAGGCGAGCCATCGCCGATCCTGCGGCCAGTGCCCCGCCGCCCAGTGCCATCCGTGCCGCCACCCAGCCACCGGCCGAAATGGCCACACCGGACGCCAGCGCGCCGAGGGCATACTTCGGACCTACCAGCAGGAAGGCCAGGGCCAGGACAGCCACCGCGGCCAGCGGGTAGACCGCGGCGCGCAGCATCAGTCGCCGACCCGCATCAACGGAGTTCAGCACAGGACGTCCCGCGTGGTTGCAAGTGGAGGGCTGAGGCGGCTACAGCAGGGGGGCCTCATCGAGCCGCCAAATTATAGCAATGGGACAATTTGCGAGACAACCGCTCCCTGTTCATCCCTGGAAGCCGCAAGTTGCGGTAACGGTTACATTTTTGCGCGCCACCCGGGGGACAATGACGTCCGCATGATGCTGCGGCGCAATATTGAACTTTGGTCGCATCCGGCGGAACTTTCGCCCAACGCACCGGTCCGATCTTTCGACCTGCCTGCAGCAACCTCGTCGACGCTTCGCCCCGCAGGTCCCACGATGGCCCCGAAGCCCGGCTCCGGGGCCATCTTTTTGCATCGTCGCGACAGCGCTGAACCGTACACATGCCATGGACCATACGTTCACGGATGGTGGACGGGCGCGTCCGGCACAGTGGTCTTCATTCTGATGAACCACTGCAAGGACTCTTCGATGCGCCCTGTACCCACCCTGCTCGCCCTCTCCCTGCTCGCCGTCGGCGCCTCGTTCGCCACTGCCGCCCACGCCGCTGAAGGCGACGACCGCTTCGCCCTGCGCCTGGGTGCGATGAACATCGACTCGGACAATACCCTCCGCGGCAAGACCAACGTCGCCGGCCAGGACATCGGCTTCTCCGAGGACTTCAAGCTGGGTGGCAAGGAGTGGGAGCCGCGCATCGACGGCATGTTCCGCATCAGCAACCGCCAGCGCCTGCTGTTCAACTACTTCAAGTACGACAAGGACCGCCGCGAGACCCTCGGCCAGGACATTTCCTTCGGTGACGTCAACGTGCCGTCGGGCAGCTTCGTAAAGGGCGAGCTGAAGTACCAGGTCGCCAGCCTGGTCTATGACTACTCGGTGGTGGACACCGACACCTTCGACCTCGGCCTGCAGCTGGGTGCCGAGTACGCCAAGGTGAGCACCAAGGCCTACGCCGATCTGGGCACCGTCTATGAAGGCCAGTTCCTCAACGAGAAGACCGACGGCGTGGCGCCGGTGGTCGGTGCGCGGCTGAGTTTCACCCCGTCCGAGAAGTGGATGATCACGCTGCAGGGCCAGTACCTCAACACGCGCTGGGGCAGCTTCGACGACTACAAGGGCGACCTGAGCCGCGCCAACGCCATCGTCGATTACCGCTTCACGAAGAACTTCGGCGTGTTCGCCGGCTATGACTGGTTCAAGCTGGACGCGGACAAGAAGGGCAGCGACGGCACCATCGGCCTGAAGCAGGAATTCAAGGGCCCGGTGGCCGGCGTCAGCTTCGTGTTCTGATCCCCCGCTCCTTCCACACGCTCTCTCTCCTGGCGCGGCCTCCGGAACATCGGGGCCGCGCTTTTTTGTGCTGTTTTTCCCTGCGTGCAGAAGCAAGAGCAGCTGGGTCGAGCGCTTGAGGGAGAGGGGGCTGGGTGCGAATGTCCCCCGGCGCCGGCCTGCGGCCGTCACCTCCTCCTTTACTTCGCACCCAGCCCCCTCTCCCTCCGCGTATCAGGCGTCCAGGCGGCCCAGGCAGTGGCTCTCGACTGTCCGCAAGCCGAGCCGCTGCGCGGGTGGCAGGCGTTTGGACAAAGTAAAGAAGGAGGCGACCGCCGCAGGCGGGCGACGGGGGACATTTGTCCAAATGCCTGCCACCCGCGCAGCGGCCCGAACGCTCGCAACGGCGTCGAACGAAGAAACAAAAAGCCCCGGCAGATGCCAGGGCTTTTCGTTCGCGAAGGCGCAGGCGCCTTACTTCTTCTTCGGCATGTACAGATCGGTGATCGTGCCGTCGTAGATTTCCGAGGCCATCGCCACCGACTCGCTCAGCGTCGGGTGCGCGTGGATGGTGTGGCCGATATCTTCGGCTTCCGCACCCATCTCGATGGCCAGGCCGATCTCGGCCAGCAGGTCACCGGCATGCACGCCGACGATGGCACCACCGATGATGCGGTGGGTCTCTTCGTCGAAGATCAGCTTGGTGAAGCCCTCGGTACGGCCGATGCCGATCGCGCGGCCACTGGCGGCCCACGGGAACTTGGCCACGCCGACCTTCAGGCCCTTGGCCTTGGCTTCGGTCTCGGTCACGCCGACCCAGGCGATTTCCGGGTTGGTGTAGGCCACCGACGGAATCACACGGGCCACCCACTCCTTCTTGTGGCCGGCAGCCACTTCGGCGGCCAGCTTGCCTTCGTGCGTGGCCTTGTGGGCCAGCATCGGGTTGCCGACGATGTCGCCGATGGCAAAGATGTGCGGCACGTTGGTGCGCATCTGGCGGTCGACCGGAATGAAGCCGCGGTCGGTGACCTGCACGCCGGCCTTTTCCGCATCGATCTTCCTGCCGTTCGGCGAGCGGCCCACGGCCACCAGCACGCGGTCGAAGGTGCCCTGCGCCAGCGCAGGCGCCTGGCCTTCCTCGGCAGCTTCGAAGGTGACGGTGATGCCCTTGGCATCGGCGGTGACGCCCGAGGCCTTGGTCTTCAGGTGCACTTCGATGCCCTGCTTCTTCAGGCGGTCGGCCAGCGGCTTGACCAGGTCCTTGTCGGCGCCCGGCATCAGCTGGTCCATGAACTCGACCACGGTGACCTTGCTGCCCAGCGCACCGTACACGGTGGCCATTTCCAGGCCGATGATGCCGCCACCGACGACCAGCAGCGAGCCCGGCACTTCGGCCAGCTCCAGCGCGTCGGTGGAATCCATCACGCGCTTGTCGTCCCACGGGAAGTTCGGCAGCTTCACCGCCTGCGAACCGGCGGCGATGATGCACTTCTGGAAGCGCAGCAGCTGGGTGCTGCCGTCAGCTGCGGTGATTTCCAGTTCGTTGGCGGAAACGAACTTGCCGACGCCCTGCACGTTGCGGACCTTGCGCTGCTTGGCCATGCCGGCCAAGCCCTTGGTCAGCTGGTTGACGACCTTTTCCTTGTACTGGCGCAGCTTGTCCAGGGTGATGGTCGGCTTGCCGAACTCGACGCCGAAATCACCGGCGTGGGCGACCTCGTCGATCACCGCAGCAGCATGCAGCAGTGCCTTGGACGGAATGCAGCCCACGTTGAGGCAGACGCCGCCGAGGCTGGCGTAGCGCTCGACCAGCACCGTATCCAGGCCCACGTCTGCGGCGCGGAACGCCGCCGTGTAGCCGCCCGGACCGGAGCCCAGCACAACCATCTCGCATTCGATGTCGGCCGGCTTGCCGCTGGACAGCGCCGGCTTCGGTGCGGCCGGTTCGGCCGGGGCGCGGTGCGACGGGGTCACCGGCGGCTTGCTGGCCGGAGCAGCTGCTGCCGGAGCCGGCGCAGCGGCCTTGGCCGGGGCTTCGGCGGCGCCTTCAGCGTCCAGCACCACGACCACGGCACCCTCGGACAGGGTGTCGCCCAGCTTGACCTTGATTTCCTTGACCACGCCGGCGGCCGAGGACGGCACTTCCAGGGTGGCCTTGTCCGATTCCAGGGTCACCAGACCCTGATCCTTCTTCACCGTGTCGCCAACGGCGACCAACACTTCAATCACCGGCACATCGCTGTAATCGCCGATGTCGGGAACCTTGACTTCAATCGTGGCCATGGTGGGTTTTCCTCGTGCCCGCCCGGCATGGCCGGCGGGCTGTCACTGCATCTGTTCACGCGGCCGCGCCAGGGGCTGCGGCCACACGGTGGGGGCGAAGCGGTGCCTTACAGCAGCACGCGGCGCATGTCGGCCAGTACCTGCGACAGGTACGTGGTGAAGCGTGCGGCCAGAGCGCCGTCGATGACGCGGTGGTCGTAGCTCAGCGACAGCGGCAGCATCAGCTTCGGTGCGAATTCCTTGCCGTTCCAGACCGGCTGGATGGACGACTTGGACACGCCGAGGATGGCCACTTCCGGTGCATTGACGATCGGGGTGAATGCGGTGCCGCCGATGCCGCCCAGCGAGCTGATCGAGAAGCAGCCGCCGCTCATGTCGGCCGGGCCCAGCTTGCCGTCGCGCGCCTTCTTGGCCAGTTCGCCGGTTTCCTGGGCGATCTGCACCACGCCCTTCTTGTCCACGTCGCGGATGACCGGCACCACCAGGCCGTTCGGCGTATCGGCGGCAAAGCCGATGTGGAAGTACTTCTTCAGGGTCAGGTTTTCACCGCTGGCATCGAGCGAGGCGTTGAATTCCGGGAACTTCTTCAGCGCCGCGGCGCTGGCCTTGATCAGGAAGGCGAGCATGGTCAGCTTGATGCCGGCCTTCTCGTTTTCCTTGTTCAGCGCCACGCGCAGGCCTTCCAGATCGGTGATGTCAGCCTGCTCGAACTGGGTGACGTGCGGGATCATGGCCCAGTTGCGGGCCAGGTTCGCACCCGAGATCTTCTTGATGCGCGACAGCGGCTGGACTTCGGTCTCGCCGAACTTGCTGAAGTCGACCTTCGGCCACGGCAGCAGGTTCAGGCCACCACCGGCAGCGACAGCAGCACCGCCGGCAGCCGGCACGCCACCGCTGAGTGCGGCCTTGACGAACTTCTGCACGTCACCCTTGGTGATGCGGCCCCCCTTCTCGGTGCCGTTGATCTGCAGCAGGTCCACGCCCAGTTCGCGGGCGAACACACGCACCGCCGGGGTGGCATACGGCACCTTGGCCGGCAGCACGCCATCGGCGTTGAACTGCACCGGCGGGCTGGACGGGGTACCGGCCGAGGCGATCTCACGGGCCGCCAGCTTGTCCGGCTGCGCCGGCACAGCGACCGGCTCGACCTTGGTGGCGGTCTCGGCGGCAGCCGGAGCGGCCGCAGCGGCCGCCTTGGTCGGCGCCGGTGCGGCAGCGCCCTCGGCTTCGATGATGGCGACCACATTGCCCTGCGACAGATTGTCGCCAACCTTGACCTTGATCTCCTTGACCACACCGGCCACCGACGACGGCACTTCCATGGTGGCCTTGTCGCTTTCCAGCGTGACCAGGCCCTGGTCCTTCTTGACCGTGTCGCCGACGGCGACCAGCACTTCGATGACCGGGATACCGGAGTAATCGCCGATATCCGGCACCAGCGCCTCCACCGCGCCACCGCTGGCGGCCGGGGCAGCCGGTGCAGCAGCGGCCGGAGCCGGCGCGCTCTGGGTAGCGGCAGCCGGGGCAGCGGCCTTGGCCGGTGCCGGAGCAGCAGCGGCCGGCTTGGCGGCTTCGCCTTCGGCCACTTCGATCAGCGCCACGACCTTGCCTTCGGACAGGCTGTCGCCGACCTTGACCTTCAGTTCCTTGACCACGCCAGCCACCGACGACGGCACTTCCATGGTCGCCTTGTCGCTTTCCAGCGTCACCAGGCCCTGGTCCTTCTTGACCGTGTCGCCGACGGCGACAAGCACCTCGATTACCGGGATATCGCTGTAGTCACCGATATCGGGGACAAGTGCTTCCTTGATTTCGGCCATGGGGATAACTCCGGCAATCTGGTGTAGGGAAACGTCTATTGTGCGGCCAGCGGGGGCCAGCGCCAACCGTTACAGGTGTTTTCAGTACTCACGCAGCCGGGACACGCTGTTGCTCATGGGTTGCGGCCGCGACCAGTCGGTAGCGTATTGTCCGGACGATGTCCGCTTCATGTCGCCAGTGCGTCGGCTACCGGCTGCCAGGCCTGGCGCAGCCGCGGCAGCGACCAGGCCGCGTTGGCCGGGCTGGTGGACGGCAGTGCCAGCAGCCTTGGCGGAGTCTCCAGGCAGGGCAGCACCCAACGCTGGAATGCCTTCAGCGAAGCGGCACCGTTGCAGCCGATCAGCTCCAGCTCAGGAAGCGAAGCGATCAATGCCGGCAGCGCATTGGGCACTTCCGTGCCACGCACGATGTCGGCATCCAGGCTGCCACGCCGCTCGCACTGGCCGATCACATCCCACAGGCCGATACCTGCCGCCTGTAGTGCCTGCAGTCGCTGCGCATAGGGCAGACCCGCGTCGAAGCCGCAGATATCGGCCAGCACAGGCCAGAAGCGATTGCGCGGATGCGCGTAGTAGCGCTGCTCCTGCAATGACGCAACGCCGGGCATCGAACCCAGCAGCAACACCCTGCACTTCGTGTTCACCTGCGCTTGCAGGCCGATGCACACCGTTGCTTCGCTCACATCTTCTCCAACTGCATGAATGTCGCCGAAGGCCGAAAAGCCCATGAAAACAGGCTTTTCGCTCCGGTCGCTGAACAAGGAAAACTATTTTTTAACGTGCGTCGGATTCGATTCATGTTGGGGCGACTACGGTGTGCTCGCCCCGCAACCGGGGGCCCAAAACAAGAAACATTAGGAGATACCCCCATGCGCTCCATCCGTATCCTGAGTCTCGCCTTGCTGACCTCCGCCGCCTTCGCGCCGGCCGCTTTCGCCCAGGACAGCAGCAGCACCGACACCGCTTCGGGCAAGCATTTTGCCGTTGTTGGCGGCATCTCGCTGCTGGAACCGAAGAACGACCCGATCACCGGCGTGAAGAAGACCGATGGTGGCCCGGCGCCGACCGTCAGCTTCAGCTACTACATCAACGACAACTGGGCTGTTGAACTGTGGGGCGCTGCCGACAAGTTCGACAACAAGTTCAAGGGCCCGGACAACGCCCGCCTGGGCTCGGTCGAGCAGCAGCCGATCGCGCTGAGCGGCCAGTACCACTTCGGCCAGGCTGACAACGTGTTCCGTCCGTTCGTGGGCGTGGGCTACTACCAGTCGAGCTTCAGCAACGAGAAGCTGGGCAACGGCGCTGACACCGACATCCGCTTCAAGGATGCCAAGGGCGTGATCGGCACCGTCGGTGTGGACATGAACATCAACTCCACCTGGTTCGCCCGTGCTGACGCCCGCTACATGCGTTCGCGCCCGGACGTGAAGGTGGGCGGCGAGAAGATCGGCGAAGCCAAGATGGATCCGTGGACCGTCGGCTTCGGCATCGGCGCCCGCTTCTGATCCAGGCTGCACCTGCTTCACTGATGTAGCGCGACGGGCCCTTCGGGGCCCGTCGTCGTTTCTGTCACCCGCGTTCCACCTGTAGAGCCGAGCCCATGCTCGGCGGCTTTTATGTAGAGTCGAGCCAAGCCCCTATCCCGAGTCAAGCGGCGGGCTCCGCGCGCATTGCGATGCGTTACGTTCAATGGCGCCCACGGTCAATGGTGGCGCGGCTCGGCTCTACATAAACAGGATGCGGAGGCACGATGCACGACGTCGACCTGCTGGTGATCGGTGGCGGCATCAACGGCGCCGGCATCGCCCGTGATGCCAGCGGCCGCGGCCTGCGCGTGCAGCTGTGCGAACAGCACGACCTGGCCGCGCATACCTCCAGTGCCAGCAGCAAACTGGTCCACGGCGGCCTGCGCTACCTGGAACAGGGCGAGCTGGGCCTGGTGCGCAAGGCGCTGGGCGAACGCGAGGTGGTTCGCCGGCAGGCGCCCCATCTGGTCCACCCATTGCGCTTCGTACTGCCGTGGGAACCCCACCTGCGTCCGCGCTGGATGCTGCGCGCGGGACTGTGGTTGTACGACCACCTGGGCCGGCGCAGCCCGGCATTTCCCGCCTCGCACTCCCTGGACCTTCAGCGTGATCCGCTCGGCCCTTGGCTCTCTCCGGACCTGCGGCAGGCCTTCAGCTACGCCGACGCGCAAGTCGATGACGCGCGCCTGGTGCTGCTCAACGCCCTGGACGCTGCCCAGCGTGGCGCGCAGGTACATGTGCGCAGCCGCTGCATCGAGCTGCGCCCTGTACAGGGCCATTGGCAGGCCGTGCTGGAATCTGCCGATGGACAGCATCATGTGACCGCGCGCGCCGTCGCCAATGCGGCCGGTCCATGGGCCGGCGGCCTGCTGGAGCAGATGGAGGCACGCAGCGGCGGCCCCTCACTGCGGCTGGTACAAGGCAGCCACATCGTGCTGCGCCGTCCCTGGCCCGACGACAGTGCGTGCCTGCTGCAGCAGCCCGATGGCCGCGTGGTGTTCCTGCTGCCCTTCGCCCACGATCATCTGCTGGTCGGCACTACCGACACCGACTACCGCGGCGATCCGGCACGCTGCAGCGTGCTGCCTTCCGAGGTGAGCTACCTGTGCGCGGCCGCCAACCGTTATCTGCGCGAGCCGATCACTGCGCAAGACGTGGCCTGGCAGTTCGCCGGCGTGCGCCCGTTGCTGGCCGACCCGGACCCGCGTGCGGCGAAGCTGAGCCGCGACTACCGACTTCAGCTGCAGTCCTACCCGGCACCGGCGCTGCATGTGCTGGGCGGCAAGCTGACCACCTACCGGGTGCTGGCCGAAGAAGCGCTGAACCTGCTGCGCCCTGCCCTGCCACAGATGGGACCGGCCTGGACGGCAGGTGGAGACCCGCTGCCGGGCAGCGACTGGGGTGACGCCGCACAGGCGCGCTCCCGCCTGCAGGCGCTGGCACCGTGGTTGCCCGAGGAAATCGCACGCCGCTGGGCCGGCGCCTACGGCAGCCGCAGCGCGGAGCTGCTGCATGGCCTGCAGGGTGTGAACGATCTTGGTGAGGACTTTGGCGGGGGCCTGCATGCGCGGGAAGTGGCTTTCCTGCGTGAGCACGAATGGGCCCTGGATGCCGAGGACGTGCTGTGGCGGCGGAGCAAGCTGGGGTTGCGGCTGGATGCGGCGCAGGTGGCGCGGCTGCAGGCGTGGATGGAGCAACCCACCCTGTAGAGCCAAGCCATGCTCGGCTGCGCTGTGCAAATGCAGCCGAGCATGGCTCGGCTCTACAGAGAGAAAGGTAAGTTACCCTGACCGTTCTACCGGAGACGCTGCATGACGCCCCGCTACGTGCTGGCCATCGACCAGGGCACCACCAGTTCGCGCGCGATCCTGTTCGACCGCGCTGGCGACATCGTCGGCAGTGCGCAGCGCGAGTTCGCGCAGATCTTTCCGCAACCGGGCTGGGTTGAGCATGACCCACGCGAGATCCTCACCAGCGTCTATGCCACGCTGACCGAACTGCTCAGCCGTGGTCAGATCGACCCGCGCCACATCGCCGCACTGGGCATCACCAACCAGCGCGAAACCACCGTGGTCTGGGACCGTGCCACCGGCCAGCCGATCCACAATGCCATCGTCTGGCAGTCGCGGCAGAGCCACGCCATCTGCGAGCGGCTGAAGTCCGACGGGCATGAAGCGCTGATCCGCGAGCGGACCGGCCTGCTGATCGATGCCTATTTCTCTGCGACCAAGGTGCGCTGGATCCTCGACCACGTGGAAGGTGCGCAGCAGCGCGCCGAGCGTGGCGAACTGCTATTCGGTACCATCGACAGCTGGCTGGTGTGGAACCTCAGCGGTGGCCAGGCGCATGTGACTGACTACAGCAACGCGGCGCGCACGCTGCTGTTCAACATCCACACGCTGGACTGGGATGACGACCTGCTGGCCCTGCTCGACATCCCGCGCGCGATGCTGCCGCAGGTGCGCGATTCCAGTTCGGTGTATGCGCACACCCGGCCACAGTTCTTCTTCGACCACCCGATCCCGATCGCCGGCATCGCTGGTGACCAACAGGCGGCGCTGTTCGGCCAGGCCTGCTTCCAGCCAGGCATGGTCAAGAACACTTATGGCACCGGCTGCTTCATGCTGATGCACACCGGCACGCAGGCGGTGCGTTCGCGCAACGGCCTGCTGACCACCATCGCCTGGGGCCTGGACGGGCGCGTGGAATATGCACTCGAAGGTTCGATCTTCATCGCCGGCTCGGTGGTGCAGTGGCTGCGCGACGGCCTGCGGATGATCGAGCGCGCCAGTGACAGCCAGGCGCTGGCCGCGCAGGTGCCCGACAGCGGCGGCGTCTATCTGGTTCCCGCCTTCGTCGGCCTGGGTGCGCCTTACTGGCGCAGTGATGTGCGCGGTGCGATGTTCGGATTGACCCGTGGCACCGGCAAGGCGCACTTCGTGCGCGCGGCACTGGAAGCGATGGCCTACCAGACCCGCGACGTGCTCGATGCGATGCAGTCCGATGCCGGTATCGCGCTGACCGAACTGCGCGCCGATGGCGGCGCGATCGGCAACGACTTCCTTGCCGGCTTCCAAGCCGACATCCTTGGGGTGCCACTGCTGCGGCCGCGGTTGACCGAGACCACTGCGCTGGGCGCGGCCTACCTGGCCGGGCTGGCGGTGGGGTTCTGGTCCAGCCGCGAACAGATCGCCGCGCAATGGGGCCTGGACCGGCGCTTCGAGCCACAGATGGACGTGGCCCGGCGTGAGAAACTGTATGCAGGATGGCAGCAGGCCGTTGCCGCCACCCTCGCCTTCCACGTCGACTGACTTTGTAGAGCCGAGCCATGCTCGGCTGCCGTTGGTGGGGCGCCGCAAAAAAGCAGAGCCGAGCATGGGCTCGGCTCTACAGGGACATTGGCGCCGGGAATCAGAACGCCGGCAGCACCGCGCCCTTGTACTTGGTCTCGATGAAGGCCTTCACCTGCGGGCTGGTCAGGGCCTTGGCCAGCTTCTGCACGCGGGCGTCGTCCTTGTTGTCCGGGCGCGCGACCAGGAAGTTCACGTACGGCGAGTCCTTGCTCTCGATCGCCAGTGCATCCTTGGTCGGGTTGAGACCGGCGTCCAGCGCGTAGTTGGTGTTGATCAGGGCCAGGTCGACCTGGTCCAGCACGCGCGGCAGCATCGCCGAGTCCAGCTCGCGGAACTTCAGGTTCTTCGGATTGGCGGTGATGTCACGCAGGGTCGACAGCGCGTTGGTCGGATCCTTCAGCTCGATCACGCCGGCCTTGTGCAGCAGGATCAGCGCACGGCTGTTGTTGCTCGGATCGTTCGGGATCACCACGTCGGCGCCTTCGCGCAGCTCGGCCAGCGACTTGATCTTGCGCGAGTACGCACCAAACGGCTCGATGTGCACGCCGATCACCTTCACCAGATCGGTCTTGCGGTCGCGGTTGTAGGCGTCCAGGTAAGGCTCGGTCTGGAAGTAGTTGGCGTCCACCTGCTTCTGCACCAGCTGGTCGTTGGGCTGCACGTAGTCGTTGAACACGCGCACGTCCAGGTCCACGCCTTCCTGCTTGAGGATCGGCTTGACCACTTCAAGGATCTCGGCATGCGGCACGGCCGTGGCGGCCACCACCAGCTTCTGCGAGGGCTCGCCGGACGTGCCGCAGGCGGTCAGGGCCAGCGCAGCGGCGAGCAGGGGCAGCAACAGGGTCTTCTTCATGGGCGGGAGGGTTCTCGGGGGGAGTGTCAGGAGTTGTCGTAGTTGCTCAGGGCGAGCTCAAGCAGCGCCTTGGCCTGCTCGCGCAGCATCACCGGTTCGACGATCTCGGCATCCGAGCCGTAGTGCAGCACGTCCATCAGCAGCTCGCGCGAGACACTGTACGGCACCTTCAGTTCATAGCGGCCGTCGGCCAGGAAGCGGCCCTGCTGCTTGGAATGCCAGTGCTCGTCGGCCACCCAGCGCGCGGCCTTGGCGCTGAACAGGATGGTCGCCCAGCCCTTCGGCGCGCCGGAGAAGATGCCGTAGCTGGCCCCCAGCTGCTCGTCCAGTTCGCTGTCGGCCACGTCACGGGCGGTGCTGTCGATCACCCGCGCCCTGTGGATACGGTCCACGGCAAAGCTGCGCAGCGCCTCGCGGTCATGGTCCCAGGCATCCAGGTACCAGTTGTCGCGGTAGTGGGTCAGGCGCTGCGGCGAAACGGTGCGCTTGGTCGGCTCGTCGGTGGAGCGGGCGCGGTACTCGAACGCCAGCTGGCGGCGCTCCAGCACCGCTGAAGCCACGCTGCGGAAGCTGCCTTCATCGAACTTGCGGCCACGGTGCGGAATCACCCGCACGCGGTCCACCGGCCAGCTGGAAACGCCAGCCTGGGCCGCCAGCAGGCTCTCGATGCGCTGCTGCAGCGGCGCCAGCACCGAGGACAGCACGCCGCCGCCGGTCCGCGCCAGCAGGTGCTGCGAGGCCAGCAGGGCATGCAGTTCCTCCGAGCTCAGCCACAGGCCGGGCAGCTCGAAGCGGTCGCTCTCGTCGGCCTGGTAACGGAAGCCGGCCTCGCCGTCGCCCTCGATCGGTGCCATCAGCGCGTCGCGCAGGAAGGCCAGATCGCGGTAGACGGTGGCACGGGAGCAACCGAGCTTGTCCTGCAGGGTCGCCACCGTCACCGGATAGCGTGCGGACTTGAGCAGACGATGCAGGGCGGTGATGCGTTCGTATCGGTCCATACCCCCGATTATGTCCGAGTCGCGGGTCTTGTGTGGGACGTTTGGGCTATCGTGGTCGCCCCCACCCCTCTGGAACACCCGATGCGCCGGTTGCCTGCCCTGTCCCTGCTGGCCTGCCTGCTGCTGGCCGCCTGTGATCGCGCGCCCGCGCCGGCCAGCACCGAAGCGCCCGTGCCGGCAGCGGATCCGGCGCAGGCGGTGCTGGAGGCCAGCCAGCGCTTCTCGGCCCTGCGCAGCTTCCACGCCGAACTGGAGGTGCTGGGTGCGCCGCAGCCGGTGCGCAGCGCCATGGACTTCGTCGCCCCCGACCGCTTCCGGGTGCAGACCCCGGCCGGTCCGCAGACGATCATCGGCGACACCATGTTCCTGCAGGCCGACGACGCGATCCGGCAGGTGCCGACCCCACCGGGCCTGCTCGAGCAATGGCGCAACCCGCTGCCGGCCGATGCCCTGCCCGCCGATCTGCAGGCCGAAGACCTGGGCAGCCAGTCGCTGGACGGGGTCGAGACACGTCACTACCGCCTGCGTGGCGCGCAGCCCGGCGAACGCCTGGAGTACTGGGTGGACGCGCAGGGCCTGCCGCGGCAGATCGTCCGCAGCGGCAGCAGCAATGGCCGCAGCTTCCAGCTGCGCCTGCGCTATTCGCGCTTCAACGACCCGGCATTGCGCGTCGATCTGCCCTGAATAGGCGATCGCGGCAACGTCTGCTGAAGAAACCGTTTGGATCGATTCGGACCGCCATCACGCTTCCAGTATCATCACCGGCTGTCAACCGCTTCGGAGAAGCCCCGATGTCCCTGCGCGTGTCCCTGCTGATCCCCCTGCTGCTGTGCGCACCGCTCGCGTATGCGCAGGATGCCTCCGAACTGGCGGCGATGTCCTCGCCGTGGAGCGGCAGTGGCGGCGAGCTCGGCTTCGCTTCGGCACGCGGCAACAGCAGCACCGAGAGCTTCAACGGCCGCCTGCGCCTGCGCTACACCGATGGCGACTGGGTGCACAGCATGGACCTGGCCGGCCTGCGTTCCAGCTCCAAGGTGATCGAGACCCGCGACGACGGCTCCACCAGCCGCCGCAACAACACCACCGCCAACCGCTACACCGGCAGTGCCGGCAGCGCGCTGCAACTGGGCGAGCACCGCCAGCTGACGGCCACGGTGCGTACCGAGCGCGATGACTTCGCCACCTACGACCGCCAGAGCTCGTTCGGTCTGGGTTACGGCACTCGCCTGTGGAACACCGAGCGTTTCTCGTTCGACGCGCAGATCGGCCCCGGTGTGCGCCGCACCCACAGCACCGAGGACGACCGCACCCGCACCGGCATGATCGGCCGCGGCCTGTTCGACATGAAGTACTCGCTGACCGACAACACCGACCTGGTCAACACCCTGCTGGTCGAATCGGGTTCCTACAACACCTTCGGCCAGAACGACTTCGGTGTTTCGGTGAGCATGAACGAACATCTGGCGCTGAAGGCCGGCTGGCAGGCGCGTTACAACAGTGACGTGGCCGAGGACAAGCGCAAGACCGATACGCTGACCACGATGAACGTGGTCTACAAGTTCAAATAAGCAGAACGGGCGCCGAGGGCGCCCGTTCTTCTTCCGGTAGTGCCGGCCGCTGGCCGGCAACTGCATTCAACTGGGCCACGAGGTTGCCGGCCAACGGCCGGCACTACCTGCGATGGCTCAGACGTTCAGCAGCTCGCCGGCGCCATCATCCAGCAGCATCTTCGCCACGCGCTGGCCCAGCGCTTCCGGGTCACTGGCCGGGCCCACCGCCTCGGCACGCACCGCACGGCCATCGCTGGCGCTGCCAACCAGCCCCTGCAGGTGCAGGTCGTCGCCCTGCCACTGCGCGATGGCCGCAACCGGCACGTGGCAGCTGCCATGCAACGCACGGTTCATCGCCCGCTCCGCCTCCACGCAGGCACGCGTGGCCGCGTCATCAAGCGGGGCAAACAACGCCATCAGGCGCGCATTGCCGCCATCGCACTCCACTGCCACCGCGCCCTGCGCCGGGGCCGGCAGCCACTGCGGCGGCTGCAGGCGCGCGACGATGCGCCCGCCCAGGCCCAGACGCTCCAGGCCGGCCACGGCCAGCACGATGGCGTCGTAGCCGCCGTTGTCGAGCTTGGCCAGGCGGGTGTTGACGTTGCCGCGCAGGTCCAGCAGCTCCAGGTCCGGGCGCAGCGCGCGCAGTTGGGCCTGACGACGCAGCGACGAGGTACCGACCCGCGCGCCGATCGGCAGCGCGTCCAGCGAGGCGTACAGATTGGAGACGAAGCCATCGGCGGGATCGTGGCGGGTCAGCATTGCCGGCAACGCGAACGGCGCGTCCAGTTCCATCGGCACATCCTTCAGCGAATGCACGGCGCAGTCGGCCTCGCCACGCAGCATGGCCAGCTCCAGTTCCTTCAGGAACAGGCCCTTGCCACCGATCGCGGCCAGCGAACGGTCGAGCACCTCGTCGCCGCGGGTGCTCATCGGCACCAGTTCCACATGCAGGCCGGGGTGGGCCTGGCGCAGGCGGTCGGCGACGTGTTCGCTCTGCCAGAGGGCGAGCGGGCTCTTGCGGGTGGCGATGCGGACGGTTTCCATCCGGTCATTATCGCGCCTATCGGCGGGATACGGCCAACGGCGGAGCCCCTCGTGGCTTGAAGCAGCAGCTGGGCTTGGCCGGTCGGGGTGGGCTGCGCAGGGGTCGCTGCAAGTACGTCCATGTAAGCTCGGTCGCCGCATCCATGCGGCTCACGCCCCTGCGCAGCCCACCCCGACCGGCCTCTGACAGCTTCCGTGTGCGTCAGCCACGGAAGATCAAAAGAAAAAAGAAAAAAGCAGAAGCAGAAGCAGAAGCCGTCGGCTTCCGGGGTCAGATCCCTTTTCCGCAGGAAAAGGGATCTGACCCCTCTTCCCCCCACCCGATAACAACAATGCCTTTGCCGTCCGACACGGGAAAAGCGAGAGGGTTGGGCCGGGGTGGGGTGGCGGGACCGTTGGCGCCATGGATGGCGCCATCGAGCTTACAGGGATGTACTTGCAGCGTGTCCCGCCACCCCACCCCGGCCCGACCCCGCACGTAGAAACACCGAGCCATGACCCGCTGTTGCTGTTGCCGTTGCTGTTGCTGTTGATCTCGAAGCAGTCGCGGCCGCAGGCCGCGCGGAACCCTCACAGATGCCGCAGTTCCTGCTTCAGCGTCGCCACGCAGCGGCGGCTCACTTCCAGCGGCTGCTTGCCATGCCGCAGCATCGCCTGCACCTGGCCGCCCGTGCCACGACGCAGCTCCACCAGTTCGTGGCGTGCCACCAGGCAATTGCGATGGATGCGGATGAAGCGACTGGCGAACTCTTCTTCCAGCGACTTCAGCGACTCCTCGATCAGGTCTTCGCCGCGTGCGTGGTGCACCACCACGTACTTCTCTTCGGCCTGCAGGTAGTGGATGTCGTCCAGCGGAATCAGGCGCAGGCTGCCGCGCAGGCGCGCGCACAGCATGCTGCGGGCCTGCTGCCCGCGGTGGTCCTGCGGCTGGCCGTCGCGGCCGGCCAGGAACGTGCGTGCGCGTGCGATCGCTGCAGCCAGGCGCTCGGCACGCACCGGCTTCATCAGGTAATCGATCGCTGCCGCTTCGAAGGCCGACAGTGCATGCGCGTCGTAGGCAGTGCAGAACACCACCGCCGGGCGTGGCTCGAAGCTGGCCAGGTGGCGGGCCGCTTCCAGGCCATCCAGCCCGGGCATGGCGATATCCAGCAGAACCAGGTCCGGCTGCAGCTCCGCGCACGCGTGCAGGGCCTGCTCGCCGTTGCCGGCCTCGGCCACCACATCCACGCCGTCCTGCGCGGCCAACAGGCTGCGCAGGCGCTCGCGCGCCAGCGGTTCGTCATCGGCGATGACTACCCTCACGATCGCTCCCTCACTGGATCGGCACTGTCACCTGGCAGGCATAGTAGCCCTCGCTCCAGCCAGCCGTCATCCGCGCGGCGCTGCCGAAGCGCCAGGCCAGCCGATGGCCGATGCTGTGCTGGGCATGGCCGGCACCGCGCGCCAGGGCCAGCCCGGGGGCCTGCGGATCGGGCGCCGGATTACGCACGCGGATCTGCAGCTCATTGCCCTCGCGCGCCAGCTGCAGCTCGATGGTGCCACCCTCGGGCAGCCGCGAGATGCCATGCAGCACGGCGTTCTCCACCAGCGGCTGCAGTACCAGGCGAGGCAGGGGAAGATCCCAGGGCAGTGGCTCGTCGCGCTGCCAGCGCACCTGCAGGCGCTCACCCAGTCGAAGTGATTCGATCGACAGATAGCGCTCGGCCAGCTCGCATTCGTCACGCAGGGTGGAATCGCCCTCGCCCGCCCCCAGCGCGGCACGGAACAGATCGGACAGGTCCAGCACCGCCCGCTCGGCCACCACCGGGTCGCGATGCAGCAGGCTGGCGATCAGGTTCATGCTGTTGAACAGGAAATGCGGGCGGATCCGCGCCTGCAGCGCGTCGGCCTGTGCGCGTGCGTTGGCCTGTACCTGCGCGGCCCAGCGATCACTCACATAGAAGTAGCGCAGTGCCAACGCCGTGATCAGCGCCGTCGTCGCGGCGCTGCCCAGCGTGAAGCGCCAGAAGCTGATGCCGCGGGCGAAGTTGTCGCCAAGCACCGCGTACAGGGCATGCACGATGCCCGCGCAGACCACCGCGATCAGCGTTGCCAGTGCGATGGCCGAGACCGCCCCCAGGACCTGTGGCAACCGCGACAACGCGTTCCGCAGCAGGCACAGGCTGGCCGTCACGGCCAGCGCCAGCCACAGCGCGAAACCACTGGCCGACAGCAGTTCGCCCACGGTCCAGTGGCGGCTGCCATCCGGGGCCAGGGCCAGCACCACCACCACCAGTTCGGCCAGGCCGAGCATCGCCGCCAGCCGCGGCAGGCGGCACAGTTCCGGCATCCAGGGCGGGGCGCTGGCCGCTGACATGGCTCAGGCGGCGCCCAGGCGTTCCTGCAACCAGTCACCCAGCGCCTGGATCTCTTCGGCGCAGACCTGGTGGGCCATCGGGTAGCTGTGCCATTCCACCTCCAGGCCCATCGCCTGCAGGGCCTGCGTGCTGTGTACGGCCACCGCCTGCGGAATCACCGGGTCGCTGCTGCCATGGGCCATGAACACCGGCACCTGCACCGCTCCGTCAACGCGCTTGGCGCTCTCGGCTTCCGGCAGGTAGGTGGACAGTGCGATCAGGCCAGCCAGTGGCGCGGTGCGCGACAGCGCGGCGGTCAGGATGATCGCGCCCCCCTGCGAGAAGCCGGCCAGGAAGATCTTCTCCGGTGCGATGCCGCGCTCGATCTCGCGCGCGATCAGCGCATCCAGCTGCACCACCGATTCCTGCACGCCGGCCATGTCGGCGCGCGAACGGAAATCCATGCCGACGATGTCGTACCAGCCACGCATTGGTACGCCGTTGTTGATCGTGATCGGCCGCACCGGTGCATGCGGGAACACGAAGCGCAGCGCCGGCCAATGCGGACGCACCAGCTCCGGCACGATCGGTGCGAAGTCGTGGCCGTCGGCGCCGAGGCCGTGCAGCCAGATCACCGACCACTGCGGCGAGACGCCGGTTTCCTGTTCCACCGTTTGCAGCATGATGCGGCTCCTTCAAGTTCGAGCCGCATTATGCCGCTGCCGCGGGACGATCAGTACAGCGGCGGTTGTTCGGCGGCTTCCCGGCGCAGCTGCGCAGCACGTACCAGCACCGGCGGCGGAATGTTCTCCTCGGGAATGTCGAGCAGGCCGAGACGATGCAGGAAGGCGCCCGGGCCGCGCGAAGACGTCAGGGCGACTACCGGCACCGCCAGCACCATGCCGATCACCACCGGCGCCATCCACGCCGCCAGCGAGGGCGATACCGCCCAGGCCAGCAAGCCCATGAAGGCACCGAACACCCCCAGGCCACCGTAGCCACGGATCAGCGCCAACCACGAGATGCCGCCATCGTCGCGCTGCTGTGCATCCCAGCCGGAATCGCGACCGGACAGCACTTCGGCCACGCCGCGCGACTGCACGTACATCACCACCGGTGCCATCAGCGCCGCCAGTACGGTTTCCACCAGCATCGAGACGAACGCGCGCACGGCGCCACCGCACCCGCGGCGGTCAACCGGGTCCAGCAGCATCGCCAGGTAACCCAGCACCTTGGGCAGCAGCAGCACCGCCATGGTCGCCGCGAACAGGCGCACCACCTGCTGCTCGTCCTGGGCCCGCCAGTACACGCTCGGCGACAGGTGCAGCAGGGCGTTGAAATCGATGCCTTCCTGGAACAGCGGGATGGCGATGCCGATCAGCATCAGCATCGCCCACATCGGCGCGGTGAAGTAATGACCGATGCCGATCAGCATGTGCATGCGGCTGATCCAGTGCAGGCCGCGGCTGCCGACCACCTTGCCGTGCTGCAGGTTGCCCTGGCACCAGCGGCGGTCGCGCACCAGCAGATCGGTCAGCGTCGGCGGACCTTCTTCATAGCTGCCCCCCAGGTACGGCACCATGTGCGCGGCCCAGCCGCCCCGACGCATCAGCGCCGCTTCGACGAAGTCATGGCTGAGGACGTGGCCACCGAACGGCTTGCGCCCCGGCAGCGCCGGCAGCCCGGCCTGATCGGCAAAGGCGCGGGTGCGGATGATGGCGTTGTGCCCCCAGTAATTGCTCTCGGCACCGTGCCACCAGGCCACGCCGCGGGCGATCACCGGACCGTACACGCGGCCGCCGAACTGCTGCATGCGCGCGAACAGGGTGCGCCCACCGATCACCGACGGCAGGGTCTGGATCAGGCCGACATCGGCGTTGTGTTCCATGCCCGCGACCAGGCGCACGATGCTGTCGCCGGTCATCAGGCTGTCGGCGTCGAGGATCAGCATCTGCGGGTAGGCGCCGCCGAAGCGACGGACCCAGTCGGCGATGTTGCCGGCCTTGCGCCCGCTGTTGTCGCCACGGCGGCGGTAGAACAGCCGCGCCTGGCCATCGGTCACGCGCTCGCGCAGTTCGGCGAACACCTGCTCCTCGGCCCGTGCGATGTCTTCGCGGCGGGTATCACTGAGCACGAAGAAGTCGAACCGGTCGAGCTGGCCGGTGGCGGCCACCGACTCGTAGATCGCCTGCAGGCCGGCCAGCAGCCGGCGCGGGTCTTCGTTGTAGGTCGGCATCAGCAGCGCGGTGCGGCTGTGCACCGCCGGCAGCGGCTTGTCCGGGTCGATGCCGAGGCGGTAACCCCGGTCGAACACGGCAGTCAGGAAGCCGGCCACTGCACTGGCGAAAGACAGCGCGATCCAGGCAAACAGGCCGACAAACAGGACCAGCAGGCAGGCTTCGAGCACGCTGATGCCATTGGCCGACAGCACCCGCCACATCATCCGGGTGGCGATGGCGGTCATCGCCAGCGTGCCGCCGAAGATGTAGAACCGGCGCAGGCCGATCAGACGCGGCGAGGTGCGGTGGCGGCGAACCTTCAGTTGGCCTTCGCGCAGGGTCTGCTCGGGCATCTGCAACGGCGATTCGGCCGGCAGCAGCGTCCAGCCGGCATCACGCCGGGACGTATCTGCTTCCGCATGGATGGTCTGCACCCCCATTGCCGCCTACTCCGCGCAGTCGGCACGGCCGGCCATCCCGGCCGGGCTGCATGCACCAAGGTTCCCGGCGCGCTTTCCCGGCGCCCGCACTTGTCCTGGCTGCGTCGGCCTCACGCCACGCAGTCGCTGTCTGTCACTACCGGAACCCACACGATCTCCAACGGGGCGGAATCGAAAATGCGGCTCAGTCTAGGGCGCCGGATGTAAGCCGAGTGCGAAGGTCTACGCCGGGATTTACCCCCATTCAGCAAACAGCAGGCGAGTGCCGGGGCATGGGTACGGATGTCACTTGGTCGCCCCAGGTACTGGATCGTAACAAACGCGAACGGTTATCATTTCATTAACCAGGCAGGTCACCGTCTTCCGCACGGCCGAGACCCACCCAGCTGCGCCGGTTCCAACCCAGCGCCCAACGACCCATGGAAGGGGGCTGCCTGCTGTCTGCGTGCGCGCCTGCTGCTTCCACCGGGTCCCCCTCCTCCGATGGAAGCCGTCATGTCCCTGCCGTTCCGTACCCGTTCCGCGCGCCTGCCGCGCACCCGCCTGTCCCGCGCTCTGGCCACCGCCTGCCTACTTGCCCTGCCCGGCCTGGCCGCTGCAGAGGCCAGCGCCGATGCCTCCACCAAGGATCTGGATACCGTGGTGGTCACCGCCCCGGGCAACCAGCAATGGATCAAGGATGCGCCGGCCAGTATCAGCGTGATCAGCCGCGAGGACATCGAGCGCCAGCCGGTGCACGACCTGGCCACCCTGCTCAGCCGCGTGCCGGGCGTGACCGGTGGCCTCAGTGCGGTCGGCGAGCAGTCCAAGATCAAGCTGCGCGGCATGCCGTCCAATTACACGCTGGTGCTGGTGGACGGCAAGCGCATGGGCAGCTCGGCCTCGACCAACTACCGCCCCGACCTCGGCCGCCAGGATCTGAACTGGATCTCGCCCGACCAGATCGAACGCATCGAGGTGGTGCGCGGACCGATGTCATCGCTTTACGGCTCCGATGCCATGGGCGGCGTGATCAACATCATCACCAAGCGCATCGGTGATGACTGGAACGGCAGCGCCACGCACAGCTATACCCGCCCGGGCGATGGCAAGCGCGGTGATACCCAGCAGATCGGTGCGACCTTCTCCGGCCCGCTCGGCGAGCGCTTCGGCCTGCGCATCGGTGCCAACAGCATGCGCCGCGACTCGGACCGCTCCAACGGCGGTGTCTACGGCAACGCCTACGCCGGCGAGAAGGACCGCAACGTCGACGCGCTGCTGCAGTGGAAGCTCAGCGATGCGCAGGAACTGTCGCTGGAAGCCGGCCATGGCGTGCAGCAGGCCTTCATCGATGCCTCTCTGGAGAAGCAGGACGAAGGCGCCTGGGGTGCCAGCGAACTCAAGCGCAGTTCGCTGGCGCTCAACCACGACGGCAAGTGGAGCTTCGGCAACTCGAAGATCAGTGCGTACTGGACCGAGTACAAGAACGACATCGGTGCCACAGGCCGCTCCGAAGCCACCGATACGATCATCGAGGGCAGCCTGACCACGCCCTTCACCCTGGGGGTTGAACACCAGTTCGCCGTGGGCGGCCAATGGAAGCGTCAGGAGCTGACCAACACCGACACCATCGGCCGCGCGCCGATCGACTATGCCGGCAATGCCGTCAGCGGCTCCGATCTGGAAGTGGATACCTGGGCCCTGTTCGTCGAAGACGAGCTGAAGCTGCACCGCACCCTGGCGCTGACTCTGGGCGCACGCCTGGACCACCATGAGAAGTTCGGCGGCCACGTCAGCCCGCGTGCCTACCTGGTCTGGCACCCGGCCGAGCAATGGACCATCCGCGGTGGCGTTTCCAAAGGCTTCCGCGCACCCAGCCTGACCGAGAATTCGGCGACCGCCGCCACCCAGTCCGGCGGCCGAGGCTGCACCTCGCTGATCCCGTTGGGTTATACCCGCGGTGGCTGCTACATGGCCGGCAACCCGGACCTGGATCCGGAAACCAGCACCAACCGCGAGATCGGCATCAGCTTCGACAACGACCTGGTCGATGCGGGCCTGACCTACTTCCATACCGACTTCAGGAACAAGATCGAGTACGCGCCCCTGGGCAAGTTCAACGGCATCTGGTGGACGCGCATGAGCAACGTGCAGCGCGCACGCACCAGCGGCATGGAAGGCAACCTCAATTTCCGCTTCGGCGAGCACTGGCGCTGGCGCACCTCGGCGACCTGGATGAAGGAAGCCAAGAACCTGACCACCGGCCGCAACCTGATCGATACCCCGGAATTCTCTGGCTATTCGTCGCTGGACTGGACGCCCAGTACGGTGTTTTCCAGCAGTCTGTCGGCGCAGTACACCGGCAAGCAGACCGGCACGGCGACGACCTTCCTCAAGGCCTACACGTTGTACGACCTGACTGCGGCCTGGAACGTCAACGAGGTACTGACCCTGCGTGGCGGCGTCAGCAACCTCGCCGACAAGAAGCTGTATGCCGAAGGCTCCACCGACTACTTCGTGGCCGGGCGCAGCTACTTCATGAGCATGACAGCGCGGTTCTGACCGGCGGCGCGCGCCGCGATCGCGCTGGCAGCACGCCAGCGCGATCGGCGGTGTTGCGGATTACTCGCTTTCCAGCGCGGCCGCGTTCTGCGTAGCGGCCGTGCGTGCACGGTCCATCGCTACCGCCAGTTGCTGGCGTGCGAGCAGTTGTTGTGCCTGCACCACTTCAGGTGTCGGCAGGAGCACCGGTCCCGGTGCGTTTTCCGGTGTAGCAGGTGTGGTCATGCAACCTCCATGGACATCCCGCTGCCACCCAGATCCAGCAGGGGCGGCAGCGGAACTGCGCACCCTATCCTAAAAACAAGGCGGATGGGTGACGGAGCGGCGCCCCGCCACACCACGTGGAACACGGCAGGCGTCACATTTTTGACGCCGGAGCTTGGATCCTGAATAGGACTTGTCCTATCATGAAAACGTTTTCCAACAGGGATGTTTCCCATGAATACCACTGACCTGTCCCAGTTCAGCCCGAAGTGGCAGTTCCGCTTCAACTTCTTCCGCCAGCACGGCGCCCCCAAGAATCCCGGCTTCAAGCAGGCCTGGAAGGCGCTGTCCTTCGGTGACCGCCTGAAGATCAACCTGAACTTCTTTGCGCTGTTCTTCGGCGCCATCTACCTGTTGATCCTGGGCATGTGGCGCAAGGCACTGGTGCTGATCGGCATCAACATCGTGCTGGCCATCGTCTCCATGTTCCTTCCGGACGTCGTGGGGCGGATGCTGTTCATCGCCATGAACCTGCTGGTCGCCTCCAGCACCAACTACAGCTATTACCTGGAGAAGGTGGAAGGACGCGCCAGCTGGAACCCGTTTGAAGGCATGTTCTGAGCCCTCAGAACTGCGCACGGATGCGCGGCAAGGATGCAATCGACGCCCGGCCCCCGCCGGGCGTCTTCGTTTGCGGGGTCAGGCCGCGCGGCGTGCCACGGCTGCCGGTTCGGCGTGCAGACGGAAGCGCGAGACCGCCACCGCCAGCTGCTCGGCCTGTTCTTCCATCGCACGCGCGGCGGCACTGGCTTCCTCCACCAGCGCGGCGTTCTGCTGGGTGGTCTCGTCCATCTGCACCACGGTCTGGTTGACCTGCTCGATACCCGCCGACTGCTCGCGGGAGGCCGCCGAGATCTCGGCCATGATCTCGTTCACTCGACCGACCTGGCCGACGATTTCCTGCATGGTGCGGCCCGCGCCGTGCACCAGCTGCGCACCGGCACCGACCTGCGCAACCGAGGCGTCGATCAGTTCCTTGATCTCCTTCGCCGCGCCCGCCGAGCGCTGGGCCAGCGCGCGCACTTCGCTGGCGACCACGGCGAATCCACGGCCCTGTTCGCCGGCACGCGCCGCTTCCACCGCCGCGTTCAACGCCAGGATATTGGTCTGGAACGCGATGCCGTCGATCACCGAAATGATCTCCGCAATGCGCTGCGACGAGGCCTCGATCTGCTCCATGGTCTGCACCACCTGGCTGACCACCTGCCCGCCTTCGCTGGCCACACCCGCTGCGGAGCCGGCCAGGGTGTTGGCCTGCAGCGCGTGATCGGCATTCTGGCGCACCGTGGAGGTCAGCTCCTCCATCGAGGCCGCGGTCTCTTCCAGGTTCGCTGCCTGCTGCTCGGTACGGCGCGACAGGTCACTGTTGCCCGCGGCAATCTCACCCGCCGCCAGGCGGATGCTGGCCGCCGACTGCTGGATCTGGCCGACGATCTGGGTCAGCTGCTGCACGGTGCTGTTGGCATCGTCGCGCATCACCGCGAACACACCGTGGAAGTCGCCCTGCATGCGCGCGCTGAGATCGCCTGCGGCGATCGCGCGCAGCAGCGTCGACAGCTCGGCCAGGTTGTGGTCGCTGACCTGCATCATGGTATTGAGGGTTTCCACCATGCGGCGGAAGTCGTGGTCGAAGCGCAGCGTGTCGCCGCGCACCGCGAAATCGCCGGCGGCGGCGGCGGCGGCCAGCTGCTGGATCTGATCGTTGATCGCCGCCAGGTTGCTCTTGGTGGTGGCCATCGCAGCGGTGAACACCGCCTTCTCGCCCGGCAGCGCTTCCATGTCCACGCTCAGGTCACCCACCGCATAACGCTGCATCACGTCGACCAGGCGCTGGGTGACGGCGTTGCTGGAGGCCACCAGCTGGTTGCTGTCGGCCACCATCCGGCCGTATTCGCCCGGGAACGCCGCGGCGTCCATGCGGTAGCTGATTTCGCCGGCGTCATGGCGACGCGCCATCTCCGCCTGCGCCGCCATCACCGACTGCAGCTGACCCCGCATGCCCTGCATCGCATCCAGCAGGCGGCCCACTTCGTCGTTGCTGCGTGCCGGCAGGGTGCTGTCCAGCTTGCCTGCGGCGACGTCGCCGGCCACGCGCACGGCTTCGGCCAGTGGGCGGATCGCCAACCGGCGCAGCAGCACATAGACACCGGCACTCAGTGTCAGCGCGGCCACCACGCCAACCAGCAGGGTCAACCACAGCAGCTGGCGCGCCTCGGCCACGATCACCGCGTGTGGCATCACCACGCCCAGCGCGAAGCGCTGCGGCGCATCGCCCACGCGCAGCGGCACGTACACGCGCACGTTGCCTGCCGCATCCGGAGTGAAGGCTTCGAACCGGCGGTCGGCGGCGATGTCGGCCAGCATGCTGCGGGTCAATGCGTCGTTGCGCGGCTTGCCGATCTCGGCGGCGTTCGCCGAGGCCAGCACCACGCCGTTCGGCGAGAGCAGTTCGACGCGCCCGGCGCCCATCGGCTTCAGCGTGGCCAGGTGCTTCTGCAGCGCCGCCAGCGAGAAATCGACGGTGAATACACCGAGGAACGTGCCGTTCTCGATGATCGGAGTGCTCAGCGTACTCATCAGCACCTGCTGGCCGGCGATGTCGTAGGCATAAGGTTCACTGACCTTGGGCAGCTTGTCGCGGCTGGGCACCACGTACCAGTCGGCCGAGCCGTCAGCGGCTTCGGTGTAGTCGGTCATGGTCGACTGCTGCGGCTTGCCGTCATGCCAGGCCCAGTAGCTCATGTAGCGGCCGCTGGCATCGTGCATCTCGGTATTGGCGAACTCGGCATCCTTGCCGTCGAAGGCGTTGGCTTCCCACATGGTGCTCTTGCCCAGCCATTCGGGATGGCTGCGCAGCTGCTCGCCCAGCACGGCCGCCAGGCTGGCGCGATCAGGCGCGTCACCCCGCGCACGCTGGGCGAGCACGGCCTCGACCATGGCGTCGTTGCTTGCAAAGGCGGTGCCCAGATCGGCCGCGACCTGGCGGGCTTCGGCGGTGGCCTCGCTGGCCATGGTCTGGCGCGAGGCATCGATCAGGCTGGCGCTGGCCTGGCGGTAGATCAGGAGCGCGGTCAGGCCGAAGCACAGCAGCGCGATCACAGCGGTGCCCAGCATCAGCTTGTGGGCGATGCTGCCCGGGCGGCGGGCAGCGGCGGAACGGGGAGAAGGCATGGAAGGGTCCGCAAGGCAGTTCAGGACGACCGGCACCGCGAGGGCACCGCGCAGGTGCGCGATCCGTCGCGCAGGCCACCGGCCGCCGGGACCCGCCCGGCGCTGGAAGCGCACCGGGTTAGCGGCCGCCTGCGAACGAGGTTGAGGCGCTCCGCCTGCACATTCCTGAACCTGCTCAGGGTCGGGTCAGGAACCCGCCCCGTTCCGTCCTATTCGGCAACCCGATCCTTGATCCACTGCGCCCGAGGCAGCACCTCGATGCTGCCAGCCGCGTACTGCTGCAGCACGTCGTCCGGGCCGAAGCGCGGCTGCCAGCCCAGTGTGCTGCGCATCAGTGCACTGTCGTAGACGCGGTCGATGCTCAACGGCAGCGGCCAGCCGCGGCGCTCGAACTCGGCCAGCAGCTGCGGGGCGCGGCGGGCCAGTACCCGGCGGGGCTGGGTCGCCAGTTCCAGGCAATCCTCGCGCAGGAACGGTGTCGGTGCGCAGGCGATGTAGCGTGCGAAGGCAGCGCCCTCATCGTGCAGCAGCGCGGCATGTGCACTGGCCACGTCGCGCGCGTCGATGCCGCGGTGCAGGCGGAACATCGCCATCCGCTCCGGTGGCTCGGGGAAGCAGCGGGCCATGCGCAGCACGCGCACGCTGAAGCCCGGTGCCACGGCGGCTTCGGCCAACGCCTCTGCCTGCAGCTTGCTGCGATGGTAGATCGTGCGCGGCAACGGCTCGGTATCTTCATCGATCCAGCGGCATCCGCCCGCCACTACCGCATGGCCATACAGCGCCGTGGTGCTGGTCAGCACGAAGCGACGTGCACCGGCCTCGCGGGCAGCCTGCAACAGGTGTGCGGTCGCCTCCACATTGATCTGCTGGAATACCGCATCCGGCACCAGGCCGACATGAGGTGCGTGCAGGGCGGCGGTATGGATCACCGCATCGACCCCCTGCACCGCCCGCGTCACGGCCTGACGATCGGTGACATCGGCAATGATGCGGGTGGTGGCAAATGGGCTGCGATCCAGCCCCACCACTTCGTGGGCCGCCGCCAGCGCGCCGAAGATCGCACGCCCGATCCGCCCGGAACTGCCGGTCAACAGAATCTTCATTGAGTCCATTCACTCGAAGCGCCCGGGAACTACCGGGATGCTTCGATTCTAGGCACGCTGCATGTCGTCTGCGATAGGGTGCGGTTGCAATTGTGCGTTCATTTTGGCGATGCCGATCGGGCCAGCAGCTTCCGGGCGACGAACAGCGGATCGTCACCGCCTGCCGCATCAGGCGTGACCCCGGTACGTTCCCAGTTGGTTCCGGTACGAAGGTTGATCGGCTGCCGGTCGGGAATGCTGATCTGATAGCCCTCCGGCAGCAGCACAGGATCATCGAACATATGTGCCGCGCCGCCACTTCGACTCCCAACGACACGTGCCCGCCCCTGCGCCTGCAGCGAGTACGCGACGAATTCGGCGGCCGAGCCGGTGCGGCGGTCGATCAGCACCACCAGCGGCTTCAGGTACAGCCCCAGGCTCGCCGGTGGCAACGGTACCGGACTGCGTTGGCCACGTTGTTGCAGTGACTGCACCTGGGTGATCTCCGCCGCCAGCAGGGTCCGCACCAGCAGGTCCGCACTGCCGTCATCACCACCACCGTTCTGGCGCAGATCGAGCACCAGCCCATCGGTGTCGGCCAGCAGGGTGAAGGCCGCGGCCAGCTTCGGCCGGGCCAGATCGAGCGGATAGAAGGTGCTCAGGCGCAGGTAGCCGATGTTGCCTTCCAGCACCCGCACCTCGCGCACGCCCGCGCCATTGCTGCGTGCATCCGCGCGCCAGGCCATCAGCCAGTCGTCCTGGCCGGCGCTGGCATCCACGCGCTCGACATGGAAGTGGCCATCGAACACGTCCAGATCCTGGTTCAGGCGTGCGCTGAACGCCTTCGGGTCCGCGCAGCTGTCCGCATAGCGCTGCTGGGCGGACCAGCCGCGCACTGCCTCGGCAATGCGCGCGCCTTCGGCCACGTCCAGGTACTGCGCCTGTATCGCCGTGGCCGCCGCCTGCAGCACCGCGTCCTGGACCGGGCAGGACGCCGCCAGCAGCGCGCCCAGCATCCACGAAACCGCCATGACCGCACCCCATGTTGATGATATGTAAGTGCTTATATATCATCGCCAGCATGGATCTCCAACACGCCACCCTGGGAACGCTGCTGCGGGCCCTGCTCGACCAGCTCGACCCGGCGGTCGAACAGGCCTACCGCGACCTGAAACTGGACTACCGCCCGCGCTACACCCCGGTGCTGCGCACGCTGATGGCGCAAGGCCCCTGCCGCATCAAGGACCTCGCACTGGCCTGCGGGCTCAGCCATTCGGCACTCAGCCAGACGGTTTCAGCAATGGTGCGCGACGGCTGGCTGCACGCTGCGGTCGGTGAAGACAGCCGTGAGCGCATCCTGCAATTGAGCCCGCGCGCACTGCAGGCGCTGCCGGCGCTGCAGGCGCAGTGGCAGGCCACGGCACGCGCGGCGCGCAGCCTCGATGCCGATCTTGGACAACCGTTGGAGCAGGTGCTGCGCGACGCACTGCAGGCGCTTGAGCAGCGGCCGTTCGCACAGCGACTGCACGACGCACGTCAACACTGAGGTCGTTACTGCTCGGCCGCGATCTCGATCTCGCTGAGGAAGGTCCAGCTGCCATTGGCCAACCGCAGCTCCAGCGTGCGGCACTGCGCGGCCAGCGGCGCTCCATTGCCCACCACGTACTCCTCTTCGGTCGAACCGCTCAGCCCGGCCTGGGTGAATGGTGCCGACAGCACGCCGATGCTGGTTGCGGCAGTTCCCGGCTCAGCGCACATCACCTCCACCGACGTCGGCGTGACGATGCCCCACGCCGGGCGGGTCATCGTATGCAGGCCGATCCAGTCCACCCGCCGGCGCTGGCCCAGGTCGATGGTGATGCTGACGTTGCCGTGCACGCCCACCCAGCCGGCATCCATCGGATTGCGCGGATCTCCCACGCGGCGATCGAACAGCTCGTGACCGCTGCTGTCCGGATAGTTCGCATCCGGCGCCACGCTGTAGCTGTAGGTGGTCTGCACCGGATCGACACTGTAGGACGCACCGAGGCCATACAACCCGCGATAGGTGTTCATCAGCCGCGGCGATTCGCCATAGCCCTGGCCGGGACCGACGACCTCGGACATGTGGTACTGGTTGAGCCAGGCAACGCGCTTGCCGGCCGAGCGCGCACTCCACAACTGCTGGTTGATGCGCTGTACCGAGGCCGGGCGATAGGCACCGGACAGCCCGTTGCCGGTGTCCAGGAACAAGGGGCTGCCATGGTTGAACAGTTCTATGTCGGCCCACAGGCCGCTGGCACCCAGCGCCGCCGACAGCGCCTCGTAGTACGCCTCGGTGGAATGACCCGCGCGATCCCACTGGAACAATCGAGCATGCGAGGCCGCACCGATACCGTCCTGCCAGATCTGCACGTCCACGCCGGTGGCCGTACGGAACTGTGCAGCAGCCCGGCCCACGCTGGCCGGATCCACGCTGGATGACGCCAGGTAAGGTGCCACCATCACCGGCCGGGAAGGCGTGCTGCTCTTGAGCGCAGCCACGACCGCGCGGTAGAAGGACGCGCGCTCAGCCGGCACCTGGGCCGGCTCGTCGGTGATGTACCAGCCTGCGAACGCCGGATGCGATCCGTACTGCTGGCCCAGCTGGGCCAGCGACTGCGCGGCATCCTGCGCGACTGCCGTTGCGTTGCGGCCCTGCCAGAAGGTGGCGCACTGCCCCGAGCTGTAGGTGGTGCCGACCACGACCTTCATGCCGCGCGCCGCCGCTGCATCGAGCACCGTGCCAAGCTTGCCGGGGAAGCCGGCAATCCATTCGAAATCCTGCTCGCCGCTGGCACAACCCACGCCGGCCCGGGTGGCACGGGTCTGGCCGAGGATGATCGTGTCGTTGCCCAGGTCCTGCAGCTCATCCAGGAACAGCGGCAGCTGCGCGGCCGGCAGTTGTTCATCGCTGGCCGAATAGCCGACGTGGACGAAGCTGCCGGACAACAGGGGGCTGGCTGCATGGACGGAGCCGGCACACGCCAGCAAGGCGATCAATCCAATCCTGTTCATCTTCTACGTCCCTGTCGTGGCCAGGCGAGTGGCGTTGTCACTCATCCTATCAACAGCGGCCAGCACGCCACGATCACCTGCAGCGCTGCGCAGGCGCCGACTTCCACTGCTCCCGCAGCAATGCCCATGCAAAGTCGATTCAAGCGGTTGATTCATTCATCTGCGTGATCGAGCCTGCGCGCTCCTTCCCCCTGGAGCACCCCTCATGCGTACACCGCCCGCACCGCTCACCCTGGCGGAACGTGACCGCCGCTGGGCCCTTGCCCGTGACATCATGGCCAGCGAACGGCTGGATGCACTGGTCGTGCATGGCGATCGGGAAGCCGCAGCACCCGCCGGCTTCTCACCCGATTGCTACTTCACCAATGACCGGCCTGGCTCGATCGTGGTGTTCCTGGGTGACGCGGTCCCGCGTGTGTTCACCTTCGCCTCGCTGATGATCGCCGACCACCTGCAGGCCGGCCTGCGAGGCGACCTGCAGTGGATCGCACCCGAGCAGCTGTGGGTGGGCAAATCCGGCCAGGAGGTTGGCCGCTGGCTGCAGCAGTGTGGCCTGCATTCGGCACGTATCGGCGTGCTGGGCCTGGAACCGTACCCGCCGTTCTACTTCGACGGCGCGATGCCCGCACGCACTCTGCAGGGCATGCAGGCCGCGGTGCCCGCCGCGGAATTCGTACCGGTCTACCGCGCCTTCTTCCAGCGCGCCTCGGTGAAGAGCCAGGAGGAACTGGCACTGATCGCGCATGCCGCCTGGATCGGTGAATCGATGAGCGAGGCACTGCGCGCCACGGCCCGCCCGGGCGTTTCCGAAGCCGAGCTGGTGGCCGCGGTGACCGCTACCTGTTTCTCGCTGGGAGGCTATACCGCCGAGGTACTGCTCGGCTCGGGCCCCGAGTACGTCGGCTGGGGACCACCCGCATGGCAGTACCGTGCGCAGCCGCCGCGCATCCTGCGCGACGGCGACCTGGTGCTGTCCGAGATCTTCGCGCTGTATGGGCTGATGGAAACCCAGCACCAGGCCGCCGTTGCCATCGGCGAGGTGCACGAGGACATCCACCGTGCCGCCGTCGTGGCCCGGGCCAGCTACGAGGCGGGCCTATCCGCACTGCGCGTGGGCAATACCTTCGGCGATGTCGTCGACGCAATGGAGGCGCCCCTGCTCGAGGCAGGCGGCTGGCACGTGCACCCGCTGGTCCACAGCCTCAACCCCTACGGGCCGGTCGGCTTCGGTCGCGCACCGGGCATCGAAGTGCTGCCCGAGGCGGCACGCTATGCACGCATCACGCCACTGCCGACGGTCGGGCGCGAGCTGCCCCTGCAGGCCGGCATGTGTTTTGCCTTCGAGCCGAACTGTGCGTTCGGCCGGCACATGGCCAACATCGGCGGGACGGTCATCGTCGGCGAGCATGCGGGTGCGGCGCTCAACGAAAACTCGACCTGGCTGATGCGGGCCGATGCCTGAGTTCACCGCCCACCTGCAGACGCCGGCACGGCGGCGCGCGGCCGAGACGCGCAGCGGACAGACCCGGGCCCGCCTGTTGCAGGCCGGGCTGCAGCTGTTCAGCACACTCGGCGTGGACGGTGTGCGCACCCGCCAGTTGGTGGACATGGCCGGCTGCAGCCAGTCAGCCATTCCGTATCACTTCGGCGGCAAGCAGGAACTGTATGCCGCCGTACTGGCGCGCTGCGCGCAGGCCATCGTCGAACACCTGCCACTGCCAGCCACGCCACCCACCGGCACGCGCCAGGCGGCGCAGCAGCTGCAGCAGTTGATGCGGGCCTTCGTCCACGCGTTGCTGTCGGCACCGGATGCCGGCACGCGCACGCTGCTGCTGGCACGCGAACAGATCCAGCCGACGGCCGCGTTCGCCAGTGCACACCGTACGTTGTTCGAGCCGTTGCACGCGGCACTGGCCGGCTGTGTTGCGTGCCTGCGCGGCAGCGGGCCATCCGACATCGAAACACTGCTGCGTACTCACGCCCTGCTCGGCCAGGCCATCGTCTTCGCCGTGTCCCATGGAGCGCTGCAGGCACGGTTGAAGCAGGAAGCGCCCACCGCAGACGTGGAGATGATCGCGGCGGTGGTCAGTGGCATGGCGCTGGCCGCAGCGAAGGCGGCGCCCGCCTGAACAGCCACACCATCAACCGTGTGCGCAGGCCGCGTGAAGACGGCCGCGAGGATGGCGACCTGGACTTAGCGTGCGATGGCCAAGCATGGAGGCCGTCGTCTACGAAGGCGGCGTCCACACTGCAGGAGATTTCACATGACTGAGCAGAACCCCCGCAGCTCCAACCGGGGCTTTGCATCAATGGACCAGGACAAGCAGCGCGCGATCGCTGCCAAGGGCGGGCGTGCCGCACATGCCTCCGGCAACGCGCATGAATTCAGTCCGGCCGAAGCACGTGTCGCAGGCCGCAAGGGCGGCGAGGCGATCAGCCGCAACCGCCAGCACATGGCCGCGATCGGTCGTGAGGGTGGGCACGCTCGCCACGCCAATGCGCGCCAGCAGCAACAGCAGCCACAGGAGATCGAACGCACGGCAGAGGGCTCGCAACGCCAGCAGGGCTGAATGCTGCGCGTCAGGCCGGTGCGCGCTGGCGATACAGACCCAGCGCAGCAAGCAGGGCCAGCGCACCGGCCACGGCCATCGCCCAGCCGAAACCACTGGCCATCGCACTGCGATACCACGCAAGCATCTGCGGCGTGGCGTGCATCGAGCTCGGTTGCAGGATCAGTTCGCGCGCCTGTGCCACCAGCCCCCGCTGCCCGGCCGCCTGCGCGGAAACGGCGAAGTGCTGCACGGCGCGCTGGCCCATCAAGCTGCCCAGCAGCGCGATGCCCAGGCTCATGCCTGCCTGGCGTAATGCGTTCATCGTGGCTGAGGCGATACCCGCGCGCTCGACCGGCGCGCTGGCCATGACCGCCATGCCGGTCGCCGGCACTGCCAGCCCCATGCCAATGCCAAGCAGCACCAGCACAGCGCTGGCAAAAGCGCGCGACGTAGCCGGTTCGAACGTGGCCATCGAGCACAGCGCTATCCCGGCCAGGGCGTAGCCCAGCACCAGCGCAGCGTGCAGCCCGAGGTGGGCGACCAGACGACCGAACAACAGCGAGATGACACCCATCAACAGGAACTGCGGAGCCAGCTGGGAGCCGGCCTGCGCAGCGCTGTGGCCCTGCGCCTGCTGGAAGAACAGCGACAGGAAGAACAGGCTGGCATAGGCAGTGAAGCCCAGCACGAACGATGCCAGGTTGAACATGCCGAAGCGGCGGTCGGCAAACAGGTCCAGCGGCAGCAATGGGCGTACCACCCGGCGTTCAACGATGCCGAACAGGATCAGTCCGGCGGCTGCGACGCCCAGCGCCAGCAGGGTCACCGGGGACAGCAGGCCATGCTCGCCGATCGCGATCAGGCCATAACTCAGCGCACCCAGCGCGACGATGCTGAGCAGCTGCCCGGCGGGGTCCAGTGCGGCGTGTTGCGGATGCCGCCGCTCGGGAATTCCCCATGCGCCCAGCGCCAGCGCGAGCAGGCCCATCGGCAGGTTGATCAGGAAGATGCTGGGCCATCCGGCGCGCTGCACCAGCACGCCGCCCAGCAGCGGGCCAAGCACCAGGGCCAGCGCACTGAACGCCGACCAGCCGCCGATCGCACGTGCACGCTGGCGCGGGTCGGGAAACGCGTGGCTGAGGATCGGCATTGCGGCGGGAATCAACAATGCGCCCGCGATGCCCTGCACTGCGCGCCCGGCCACCAGGGTTCCAAGATTGCCGGCACAAGCGCACAGCAGGGACCCCAGCGTGAAGGTGGCGACGCTGAGCAGCCACATCCGCCGATGACCGTAACGATCCCCAAGCGGCCCCGCCGACAGCATCAGCGCCGACAACGCGATCGCGTAGGCATTGATCACCCATTGCAGGCCGGCCATGTCGGTGTGCAACGCCTGCTGCAGGGTCGGCAGGGCGACGTTGACGATGCTGATGTCCAGCGAGGCGAGGAATGTGCCGAGGTAGGCGGCCAACACCAGGGCCGGACGTTGGAAACGCTGCATGGGTGGATCCCGGGGGAGGACGTGCGCGCATCGTAGCCACTGACTGACCGTCGGTCAATGACCGACGGTCAGTCAATGCCAAGGGACAGCTAGAATGGCCACCGTCGCACCCGGACCTTGCCCACCATGCAGACCCCAGCTGTCGCCAGGCCTCGCACCAAGCCTGCGGAAACCCGCCAGGAAGAACTGATGGACGCCGCGCAGGCACTGTTCCTGTCAAAGGGAGTGGACGCCACCACCATCAGCGACATCGTCGCCGCGGCTGATGTGGCCAAGGGCACCTTCTATACCTACTTCGCCTCGCGCACCGAGATCCTGCAGGCGCTGGCGCAGCGCTACACGCGGCAGTTCATGGAAGCGGTCGACCAGGCCGTGCAGCAGCACCCCGACGGCGATGGCGTAGCACGCCTGCGCGCCTGGATCCGCGCCAACATCGAACTTTACGTGCGCACCCATGCACTGCACGACGTGGTGTACGCCAACCATCATCACCACCAGCGCGGCAACGCCGAACGCAATGCAATCCAGCAGCAGCTGCTGGGCATCCTCGAAGCGGGCAACGCCGCCGGTCTGTGGCAGCTTCCGGCGCCGCAGGTTACCGCCTCGTTGATCTACGCCGGTGTGCACGGCGCTACCGACGACCTGATCGCCACACCGGCACAGGATGCCGATGCGTTCATCGAAGCCGTGCAGGCCGATTGCCTGCGCATGCTCGGCGTGCCACCGGCCGGTGCAAAGCGGCGCTGACGAACCGTCTGTCGCTCAGGTATGGGCGAGGATGTTCAACAACCGCCCGAACGGGTCACGGACGAAGAAGCGACGCACTCCCCAGGGCTCATCGGCCGGGCCATATTCCAGCGGGATGCCGGCCGCGCGCATGCGCTCCAGTACCTGCTGCAGATTGTCCACTTCGATCGACAGATCCGGCACTGCGGTGCCGGAACCCCCTTCACTGGCAAAGCTGACCTGCGCCAGCGCGCTGCCCTCGCCGCCGTGGGTGACGATCCAGCCGTGGTCCATCACCACCGGCATGCCCAGCAGCTCGCCATAGAACACTGCGGCACGCGCAGGATCAGGCGTGGCGATGTTGGCGACGACACGTTTGACGGCCATGTGCAGCGGCTCCGATGCGATTCCCCATCCTCGCCGCTGCGTGCATGGCCTGCAATCGGGCTGCGCTGAAACAGAAGAGCCCCGTCGGTGACGGGGCTCGTCATCAGTCCTGCATTGCCACTGCTTACACAGCGCCGCAGCGATCCATGACGCAACGATCGTATTCGTACTGGCATTCCATCGCATCACCGCCACCGGACAAGCAGGCCTGGTAAGCCTTCCAACAGGGAAGATCGCATGGCGGAATCGGCCCGGCCACAGCAACCGAACCGCTGCAGGCCAAGGCGAACACGGCACCCACGATCATTTTCCTGAAAGTACGCATCGACATCACTCCTTGATAGGCCTGGTGACCCCAGGCCGGGCCACGGTAGCGGGGTCTCCGGGAGATGGAGTGAACACGCGCGTCACGGAACATTAACCTGTTCATTAAATTTCCTTCACACCACTGGGGGTGATCGGCGCGCTGCGGGGTTAACGGCCTTGTTGTCCGTCAATCAAGGAAGTTGTCTGATGAATCACCCGCTGCACGGCCGTTCGTCCCGCTCCCGTTCTCTCCTGCACAGCCGCCTCGCGCTGGCTGTGGCCAGTTCCCTGTTGCTGGTGGCTGCCACGCCCGCCATCGCCAGCGAATCACTCGACACCTGGCAGCAGCAGCGCCAGTTGCAGGCGGCCTGGGCGCAACCAGGCGGCGGCGCGTCCGCAGCACCGACGGCCACCACGCCAGCGGCGGCCAACTCGTCCGTTCTCGGCAACCCCGGGGATGCGGCCAGTTGGCGCAGCGATGAATTCAACGCTGACTGGGGGCTGGGTGCGATGGGGGCCGATTACGCCTATGCACGTGGACTGACCGGCCAGGGCGTACGTCTTGCCCTGTTCGATTCGGGCTCGGCACTGGCCCATCAGGAATTTGCGGGGCGCAATACGTCCAGCATCACCATCGGCGCGGACTGCGCCACGCCAGGCGTGGTGGCCGGTACCGGTGCCTGCGAACAAACCCGTGGCGAGCAGCCAGGCTACAACTACTATGGCCTTGGCCCCGGCGTTCCCGCCGCACTGGCCTCACGCCTGATCGCGGCAGGCCAGCCCTATGGCTTCAGCTACGCCGACCACGGCACCCACGTGCTGGGTACCATCGGTGCCAACCGCGATGGCAAAGGCATGCATGGCGTAGCATTCGGTTCGAACCTGACCGCAGCCCGTGTGTTTGGTGATACCTACTATGAGTGGCGCCTGGATCCGGACAACTTCTATCGTCCGCGCGCGCTATATCGCACCGATCCCGATGACGCCGCTACCTTGGACATGTATGCGCAGATCCAGGCGCAGGGCGTGCGCGCCATCAACCACAGCTGGGGTATCTCTACCCGCAACATGACTGCTGCCGCGCTGGATGCGCAGTATGCAGCGATCGGTGACGGCTACGGCGTGTATGGCAGCATCTACGCCAGCGATGGCGATGCTCCCGGCTCCACCCTCATCCAGGTGTGGTCGGCTGGTAACGGCAGCGGCGCCGTCGCCGGAATCACGGCCGCCATGCCGCGCTGGAAGCCGGAACTGGAACCGTACTGGCTGGCCGTGGCCAACGTCCGCCGGCCCAACGCTGCTGCGGGCGAAACCGACTACGTGATCGATGGCAGTTCCAGCATCTGCGGCGTCGCCGCCAACTGGTGCATCTCGGCACCCGGCACCGACATCCTGAGCACCATCGTGTCCGGTGATATCCAGGGGCGCGTCGAGAACACTTCCGCCTATGTCCGCCTGATCATCGACAGCGAGAACACCCAGTACGTCTATGGCACCAAGACGGGCACGTCGATGGCGGCGCCACACATCACCGGCGCGCTCGGCCTGCTGATGGAGCGCTTCCCCTATCTGGACAACGCCCAGGTCCGCGACGTGCTGCTGACCACCGCGCGCGATCTTGGCGCACCGGGCGTCGACGAGATCTACGGCTGGGGCATGGTCGACCTGCGCAAGGCCATCGAAGGCTACGGCTCGCTGCGCGTGGATACCAACGTGGTGATGAACCAGAAGGCCGGTGGCCTGAAGGTCTGGGAAGGCGATGCCTGGGACGACTGGACCAACGACATCGGTGGCCCCGGCAAGCTGACCAAGTCCGGCATCGGCTGGCTGCGCCTGAGCGGTGACAACACTTTCAACGGCGCGGTACTGCAGGACGGTACGCTGGAATTGAATGGCGCCAACACGCTCACGTCTGCGGTCGAGGTCCAGGGTGGCCAGTTCCTGCTCAATGGCAGCCTGGTCTCCACCGCGCTGAACACCACCGGGGGCGTGAGCACGGTCAGCAGCAGCGGCCTGCTGAAGGACAGCAACCTGACCGTCAACGGTGGCGTGGTGTCCTTCAACGGCACGCAGACCGGCGGCACCACCACGGTCGGTGCCAACGGCCTGCTGAAGGGTGTCGGTACGCTCGGCAGCACCCACGTCGACGGCATCATCGCGCCCGGCAATTCGATCGGCACGCTGACCATCAACGGCAACTACGTACAGGGTGCAACCGGCGTCTATGCTGCCGAACTTGCTCCGGGCGGGCGCAGTGACCAGCTGCACGTGACCGGCACCGCCACCCTCGGCGGCACCCTGATCGCACTGCCGGAGCCGGGTACCTACTACCTCGGCGAGCAGTTCAATTTCATCCGCGCCGACGGCGGTGTCAGCGGCCAGTTCGCGAAAACCGACTTCAGCGCGTTCTCGCCGTTCCTGCAGTTCAGCCTGGCTTACGGTGCCAATGGCACCCGCATCGACGTGGCCCGTGGTGCGTCGCTCGCCAGTGCCGCCGCCACGCCGAACCAGCGTGCGGCCGCGGCGGCGGCCGATGGACTGGCAATCAACCAGGGCCTGCCCAAGCCGCTGACCCAACTGTTCCCGCAACAGGTCGGCGGCGTGCTTGATGGCCTCAGCGGTGAACTGCACGCGGCCACGTCGCTGGCCCTGGTCGAGGGCAGCCGCCATGTGCGCGACGCCGCACTGTCACGCCGTGCCGGTGCGGCCGCACCGGGATCCGATACGGGTGATGCCACCGGCGCCTGGGTGCAGGCCCTGGGCGGAAACAGCAAGCTGGATGGCAACGCCAACACCGCCCGCACGGAAGCCAACAGCAATGGCCTGCTGGTCGGCATCGACCGCGAGTTCGGTGGCTGGCAGATCGGCGTGCTGGCCGGCACCGGCCGCACCGACGTGAAGCAGCAGGAGCGTCGTGCCAAGTCGAAGATCGACAACACGCACTTCGGCGCCTACGCCAGCCACACCTGGGGCGGGTTCGGCCTGCGCGGTGGCGTGGCATGGAGCCGCAATGAAGTGAAGAGCACGCGTGATGTTGCCTTCGCAGGCTTCAGCGACAGCCTGAGCGCGCGCTACAACGCACATACACGCCAGGCCTTCATCGAAGCGGGCTACCGTTTCGGCAATGCGGAAGGTGGGCTGGAGCCGTACCTTCAGGTCGCCCGCGTGGAAGTGGACCTGAAGCAGATCAACGAGCGTGGCGGCGCGGCGGCACTGCACGGCAAGGTGGACGACACCGGCACCACCATCGCCACCGCCGGTCTCCGTTTCGACAAGGGTCTGAAGGCATCATTCCAGCAGGACAGCTGGTTGCACCTGCGTGGCGGTGTCGGCTACCGCCGTGCCTCCGGCGACCGCAGCCAGGTGGCCAACCTCGCCTTCGCCAACAGCAGCACCACGTTCGCGGTCGAGGGTGCTCCGATTGCCGACAACGCCGTCGTGGCCGAGCTGGGCCTGGCGGCGTGGCTGACCCCGCGGCAGCAGCTGGAGCTGGGCTACAGCGGTCAGTTCGGCAGTGAAAGCCGCGACCATGGCGCCACTGCACGCTGGTCCGTCCGCTTCTAAACACGTGTTCTCTTGACGGGTTGGGGCGGCCTCGCGGCCGCCCCTTTTTTTGCCCGCCATCCAGCGCTATGTGCGATGCCGCAGCACGGCGGTACCTGCCAGGCTGGCAAGTGGCAGCAGCAAGCCATAGGCCACCAGCGGCCACACGGTATCGCCGGGCAGCACCACGGTAACCAGCGTGCCGATGCCTGCCACAATCAGGCTCTGCACCGCGTAGTACAGAGCCACCGCCGTACCCGACGCATCGGCGAAATCACGCAGCGCGCCGCTTGCGGCCACCGAAACCACCATCACCAGCCCCACCGCGATGCCCCACATGGGCAGCACCACCGCGATGAACGAGGGAGGCCACGCTGCGGCCAACGCCATCAGCAGCACCCCGGCCACCATCACCCACAGGCCGCGCAGGAAGGTACCGCGCACGTTCCAGCGGGCAATGCACACGTGCGCCATCCGCGCCGTGACGATCATCACCAGCGCCACCGTGGCGAAGGCAAGGCTGAACGACAGCGGCGAGTACTGCATGCGCCCGACCAGCAGCCGGGGCGCGACCGAGAAGAACACGAAGAACGTGCCCATGCCCGCGCTGAAGCCCAGCGTGTAGACCCAGAACGCCCCGCTGCCGAGGATGCGTCGTACCGACGGTCGCGACGTGTCATGGCACCGCGGGCGGGTTTCCTGCCAATGCCGTACCGCGCGCATGCCGGCGATCATGCCCAGTGCGCCGAGCAGAACGAAGATCGCGCGCCAGCCAACCGCGCCTGCCAGCAGTGCGCCGAAGATCGGTCCCAGCGCCGGCACGAAGGCCAGCATCGAGGCGAACAGCCCATACAGCGACGCACCTTCGGGCGTATCGGCATACACGTCACGGACGGTGGCAAAGGTCGCCACCAATGCCGCCGACGCCCCCACCGCCTGTACGGTTCGCCAGGCCAGGAATGCTGCGCCGCTGCTGGACATGGCCAGCGCAAACGACGAAAGCGCGAACAGCAACGCCCCCAGCAACAGGACCGGCCGCCGCCCGATGCGGTCGGACAACGGGCCGAACAGCAACTGGCCCAGGCCGAGCACCAGCAGGTAGATGCTCAACGTCAGCTGCACCAGCGTCGGTGATGTCTGCAGTGCCCGCGGCATCACCGGCACCACAGGAAGATAGATATCCATGGCCAGCGAGGCCAGGAGGTCAAACGGCGCCATCAGCACAATGGCCGATGGCAGCGGGTGGGCCCAACGCGGGGCCTGTCGATTGAACATGGGGAGTCTCCGCCCAGAGTGAATCCGGCGGTGATCCATCCACTTCGCGTGCATCGCAGGGATGATCACCGCAACAACGTCTGCATCGTTGTTGCGGCTCAGCGAACTGTCTGCGGACCGTTCCCGTTGTTCATGATGTCCATCGAATGCGTATGCAGGTGGCGCAAGTGTAGCAATCGTCCACCTGCCGCGCGGCGCTCAGGCCAGGGGCAACATGTCGATGCGCCTGCACGGCGTCTCCTTCACCTGCTCGATCAGCCGTCGCACCACAGGCGAGGTCTCCGCCCGCCGGTACTGCACAGCGATGGTCGAGACGATGGTGGGGCCGGCCAGTGGCAGATAGATCATTCCGGGCAGCACCAGCGTGCGTTGCAGTACCGATGGCACGATCGCCACCGAACCAACGCCGACCGACACCTCGGCCAACACCGCCGCCAGATGCCCGGGCTGGGAACGGATACGTGGAATGAACCCGCCGCGGCGCCCGACTTCCATTGCGCCCACCGGCTGCTCCGGCATGACGAAGCTTTCCCGGGCCAATGACGCCGGCTGTACCGGCGCGCGGGCCTGCGCCAGCGGATGGGTTTCCGGCAGGGCCACGCAGAACTGGTCTTCGACCAGGGTGTGTTCGCCGAAACTGTCGGGTACATCCATCGGAGGCCGGCAGAACACCACATCCACCCGGCCTTCCTGCAGCAGCTGCGGGAGCTCGCCCATCGGCCATTCGCTCACCTGCAGGTCCACGCCCGGGTAGCGGCTGCGGAACCGGCTGAGCTGATCCTGCAACGCACCGGCATACAGCGCGGAGCCGACGTAGCCGATCTCGATCTTGCCGATCTCACCCCGCCCGGCGCGCCGGCCCAGGGTTTCGGCCTGTTCGAACCGGCGCAGCACATCGCGGGCTTCCGCCAGGAACACCTCGCCTGCGGAGGTCAGCAACACTTCGCGCCGGCCGCGGTCGAACAGGCGCGTGCCGAGGCGACGCTCGATGTCCTGGATCTGCACGCTCAGCGTGGGAGTGGCGATCCCCAGCCGCAGGGCCGCGCGACCGAAGTGCAGTTCCTCGGCCAGGGTGACGAAGTACTCCAGGTGACGGCGTTCCATGGGCGGCATTTCGTTAGGTTCAAGCTAACGTAACCAGAAAACACCGAGAATGAAACAAACACCGATCGTTGCTGGAATGGCCGTCCTCCCTTCCTGCGAGTGACCGGTGCCGCCCTCCCCTCCCTCTTCGCCTGCACGGCACACGCTGCCTGACGCGATCCTGCTGGTGGCCTCGCTGGGCTGCACGATGACCGTGCTGGAGACCAATGCCGTAGCGGTCGCACTGCCCAGCATCGCGCGCGACCTGCACGCCGGATTCGCCGATATCGAGTGGGTGATCAGTGCCTACATCCTGTCCTTCACCTCACTGCTGCTGCCCGCCGGTGCCGTCGCCGACCGCTACGGCCGCCGCCGGGTGCTGCTGATCGGCATCAGCCTGTTCGCCATCACCTCTCTGCTCTGTGCACTGGCGCCCGGTGCCACCCTGCTCTACCTGGCGCGGGCACTGCAGGGCATCGGTGCTGCTTTCCTGCTGGCGCCCTCGCTGTCGATCATCGGCCACACCTACCACCAGGGGGCCGCCAAAGACACTGCATGGGCGTTCTGGGGCACAGCCATGGGCGTGATGATGGTGCTCTCGCCACTGATCGGCGGCCTGCTGTCCGCGCTCTGGGGCTGGCGCGCGGTGTTCGTCGCGATCCTGCCGTTCCTGGGCCTGCTCGGCTACGGCACGCTGCGCTGGATACCCGAGTCGTCCGACAGCGTGGTCCGCCCGCTCGATCCGCCCGGCATCATCACCTTCAGCGTTGCCATCTTCGGCATCGTGTTCTTCCTGGTGGAAGGACTGGCAAAAGGATGGTCATCGGCGCCAGCGCTGAGCGGGCTCGGCCTGGCCATCATCATGGCCGCCGCCTTCGTCATCGTTGAACGGGCACGGTCACATCCCATGGTCGATCTCGGGCTGCTGGCCAGTCCGCGCTTCGTCGGCGCACTCATTGCCATGGTCGGCTATTCGGTCAGCGCACAGGTGATGGCGTCGATGCTGCCGCAGTACCTGCAGAACGGCATCGGCCTGGGCGTACTGGCTGCGGGTGCCGGCATGCTCCCGTTCGCTGCGGCGATGCTGCTGTTTCCCAGCGTGGGCCGGCGGCTCGGTCGCCATCTGAACAGTCCGGCGATGCTGGCGATCGGGCTGTCGATCACGGCCGCGGGCAATGCCGTGGCCGGACTGGCCGCGTGGCAGCACCTGCCGTGGCTGGCATTCGTCGCAATGGTGGTGATCGGTGCCGGCGGCGGCATCCTCAATGGCGAGACCTCCAAAGCCATCATCGGCGCGGCACCGCGCGAGCGGGCCGGCATGGCCTCCGGCATCAGCGCGACCACGCGCTTTGTCGGCATCCTGCTCGGATTCACCGTGCTGTCCAGTGCCTTAAGCCTGGGCATCCGCAACGCACTGTCGGCTGTGGTTCCCGCGCGCGATGTACTGCCGATGGCCGATGCGATCGCTACCGGCACCTTCGCCGATGCGCGCACCGTGGCCTTCGCACAGGCGATCTACAGCTACGGATTTGCCAGTGCACTGTGGACGTCGGCCATTGCCGCACTGCTGGCCAGCCTTGCGGTGTTGCTGCTGGGCCGCAGCCGGTCTGCGGCGGAAGCACCGTCCCTCCCGCAACACCCGGAATCGCGCGCATGCGACTGAACCTACCCCTGATCCTGTTGCTGTTCGCCATGCTGGCAGCCACCACAGAGGCGGCATCGCCCAATCTCCCCGTCGAGCCGCCACGTGCAGCGCTGCTCAGCCAGATCGACCAGGGCATGGCGAATGCCGTGGCCTGGGAGTACGCGTTCAATGCCATCGCCTCCTGCGATGTCGCACGGATCGACCACACCCTGCGCAACCAGCACCACAGCCACCCCGTGCAGGTACAACCGCTGCTGGATGCAGGCTACACCGCGACCTATCGCACGGCCGAACCCTATCCGGCCCTGCAGGACCGGCTGGCCACGCTGCGCGATGCGGAAATCGCCTGCATGGCTGTTGCCGATGGCCGCAGCCACGCAAATGTCATCGACCGTGCTTCCGCGCTGCTGGCCTACATCGCCGGGCAACCGCTGTAACCATTGTCTCGATGCTCCATCGCATGCGCACACCCACCATGGCGCCACGCCGCACGCGTGCCCATGACTTCCGCCGCCGCTACCGCCTGACCTGCGCCGCACTGGCCATACTGGCGGGCCTGCTGCTGGCGCGGGCCGCCGACGTCCAGATCGTTCATCATCACTTCTACCGGCACCAGGCCGAAGCACGGATACTCCGCCACCATCCACTGCGCGCGCATCGCGGCACGCTGTACGACCGCCACGGCATCGTCATTGCCGGATCGGCTCCCGTGGCATCGCTGTGGATCGACCCGCGCGCCTTCTTCGACGCATCAGGTTCAGTCGAGCAGCTGGCCACGGTTCTGGATACTGACGCGAAGGCGTTGACCAGAGTGCTGGCGCGCAGCCGGCAGCGACGCTTCGTCTACCTGCCTGGCTTCCGTCGCGGCGATCCCGCCCGCCTTGAAGCACTGCAGGCCAAGGCGCCGATCGGGGTCCACCTGCAGCAGGAGTTCAAACGCTTCTACCCACAGTCGGAACTATTCGCGCAGACCGTCGGCGTCACTGATATCGAGGGCCGTGGCCTTGAAGGCCTTGAGCACCTGTTCGATGCGCGCCTGAGCGGACAGGCCGGCTACCGTGACGTCATCATCGATCGCAAGGGTCGCCCGGTCGAGCTGCGCGACCGCGGCCGTCCGGCGCGTCCCGGCGAGGACATCGTGCTGTCGCTGGACAGCCGCATGCAGCACATCCTCCATGCTGGACTCGGACCGGCAGTACAACGCCACGGCGCGGTTGCCGCCAGCATCGTGGTGCTGGAAGTCGGCACCGGCCAGATCCTGGCGATGGTCAACTGGCCCACCTACAACAGCAATGCGCCCGGCACCGGCGCCGCGGATGCACGCCGCAACCGTGCGGTGACCGATGTGTTCGAGCCCGGCAGCACGGTGAAACCCTTCACCGTCGCCGCCGCGCTCGAGGCCGGCGTGACCACGTCTGCCAGCACGTTCGACACCCACCCCGGCTGGATCCGCAATGGGCGCTTCACCACCCGTGACTATCGGAATCTGGGCGTACTGGATACCACCGGGGTCCTGAAGAAAAGCTCCAACGTGGGCATCTCGTTGATTTCGCACCGCCTGAGCCGGGAACAGCTGCACGCCATGTTTGCCGCGCTGGGCGCCGGGCATGTCTCGGGGAGCGGATTTCCCGGCGAGCGCAACGGCGTACTGGCCGCGCCTGCTGCATGGAGTGGCACCGGCAAGCAGACCCTGGCCTATGGATACGGGCTATCGATGACCACGCTGCAGCTGGCCAATGCCTACGCGACGCTGGCCAACCATGGCCTGCGCGTACAACCGACCTTCGAGCATGGCCGCGTAACAGTGGTGAGCCGTGCCATGCCCGCAGACGTGGCCGACCAGGTGCTGGACATGATTGCCACTACCAGCGAGCCGGGTGGCACCGCGACGCGGGCCCGCATCAACGGCTATGCCATCGCCGGAAAAACCGGTACCGCGCGCAAGGCGGCTGCCGGCGGGTATGCGCGCCACTACATGTCCCTGTTTGCCGGGGTCGTACCGGCGCAACATCCACGCTATGCGGTCGCCGTGGTGGTGGACGATCCCGATACACGCCGCGGAGGCTACGGTGGCGGAGCAGTCGCCGCCCCCATCTTCAGCGAGCTGATGGGGCGGGTGCTGCACCCGCAGGACATCGCGCCCGATGCGCCACGCTGAGTCCTGCACGCCACCTCGAAGTTGGCCGGGGCAGCCACGCTGCCCCGGCCGTGGCGGCCCCGGGGAGAAGGCCGCCGATGATCGTCAGGCCGCCTTCATCGCGTGCTTGCGCGCACGCATCACGTTGTGGCATTCCTGCACTTCAGGCAGCATCTGGGTAACTTCCTGGCGCACGGCCGGCGGCAGTTCGTTGTCCTTCAGCACGTCCTTGAACGCGCCAAGCAGCCGGTCTTCGGACTCTTCCAGCTCGGCCACGTAACCGTAGTTGGTGTCGCCGAATGCAGCGCGCACCTTGCCGTAGAACTGCTGCATCGACCCGACCATGGTGCCGTGCTCGGCGGGCTTGCCGCCGCTGGCGGCGACCGAACTGCTCAACGCGGCGACGATGCGGCCCTTGACGCCGGCAATGCGGGTGAACAGGGCCGACAGTTCGGCATCCTTCACCTTGGTCGCAGCTTCTTCGTAGAACGACTTTCCGTCCCGGGCAATCTCGATCAGGTCGTTGAGGCGATGTTCGATGGTGGACTGGGTGCTCATGGAATCGCTCCTGTGTGCTCGATGGTCTATGGAGAATGACAGCGCGAGTGCGTTGCCTTCGGGACCACTGTGGAGGTTTGAATGTGCCGGCTGGGTGAGTACGAATTGATGCGTGCATCACCACCCTCAACGCGTCCTGACTCCTTCATCCCATCGCATTTCCACGTTCACGGCACCTGAGCAGAATGCCCACGATTCACCAGGGCGCTATGACGATGATCAGCATCACCAGCAGTGCGATGGCAAGCACCAGCAACAGCACATGCCACTGCTTCCACGTGGGTTTTGGTTTGCCGGGGGTATTCATCGGATGTCTCCTGGAGTCTGTCATCGGCCCGCAGCCAGACTGAAGCAGAGCACCCCCGGTGCGCGTCGCGGTTTCGTGCATGGCTTGTGCATGAACGCTGTAGCCGGCGCGCGACGATAACGCGTCCATAACGTAATCGAGTTGTAAACGGAATGTTAGGTTCCTTCCGATTCCGCACGGCGGAGTTTCAGATCGGTTTCCACGCAGCAATGCGGAAACCCATTCAACTGGATTTGGAGAGAGCCAAATGCATTACAAGTACACCCTGCTTTCCCTGGCAGTGGGAACGGCCCTGGCCGCCGCCTGGTCACCGGCCGCGCATGCGCAGGATGACGGCGACAAGACGCCGAAGAACCTCGATCGCATCCAGGTTACCGGCTCTGCCATCCGCAGCGTGGATATCGAAACGCAGCAGCCGATCATCGCCATCACCCGCACGATGATCGAGCAGCAGGGCTTCACCACGATCGCCGACCTGTTGCAGAACCTGACGTCTACGGGCGCGCCGGCGATCTCCCGTGCACGCGCATTGTCGTCCGGTGAAAATGTCGGCGGCTACTACGTCGACATCCGCAATCTGGGCGCCACGCGCACGCTGGTGCTGGTCAATGGCAAGCGCCTGGGCGCGACCACCAGTGGCCTGCAGGATCTCAGCCAGATTCCGATGAGCGCGGTGGAACGCATCGATGTCCTGAAGGACGGCGCCTCCTCACTGTACGGTTCGGATGCGATCGCTGGCGTGGTCAACATCATCACCCGCAAGAACTACGAAGGGCTGGAAGTGTCCATGCAGCACGGGCAGTTCAGCCAGGGCGATGGCAAGGACAGCACGTTCTCGCTGGTGACCGGCGCCCGTGGAGAACGTGGCGGATACACCCTCGCACTGGAATACCAGAAGTCGGACCCGGTATTTGCCCGCGACCGCGAGTTCTCCCGGTACGGCGGCGCCGGCCCCAATTACCCGGGCGCGGACTGGAGCAACATCAGCCAGAACGGTTCGTGGTGCGACCCGGCGCTCTACAAGTGCAACACCGGTGACGCGGTGTTCAAGACGCTCAACCGTGGCGGCGACCCGAAGAATCCGAACGACTACCACCCGATCACGCCGGCCGAGTTCGCCAACGGCAACGACCAGATGCACCTGCAGACCGGCATCGAGCGTCGCTCGCTGTTCCTCAGCACGGACTACGCGCTGACCGACCAGATCAAGTTCGCCGCCGACATCGGCTACAACGAGCGCACCACCGACCAGCAGATCGCGGGCTACCCGTATCAGTCGACCAAGTTCGGCACGCCCCTGGACGCAGGCAGCGTTTTCAACCCGCTCGACCACAGCATCGCGTTCAATCGCCGCCTGTGGGAAGTGCCGCGCACGACCGAAAGCAAGCTGAAGTCGCTGCGCATTGCACCAAGCCTGTCCGGCTACTTCGAACTGGGCGCCAAGACGTACGACTGGGAAGTCGGTGCGCTGTTCAACCGCAATGAAGTCACAAAAACAGGCCGTGGCGACATGAGCCTGATCGCTTCCCGGCAGGCATTGGGGCCCTCCTACCTCGATGCCAACGGTGTGGCCCGGTGTGGCACGGCGGCATCGCCGGTCACGGGCTGCCTGGCCTGGAATCCTTTGCTGCCATACGGTGTCGCGGGGGCTGGCTCTCTCTCCGATCCCGAACTGCAGCGCTTCTTGTTCCCGACGTTCAACGATACCGGCATCACCAAGACCCGCAGCTATTTCGCCAATATCTCCGGGCCAGTGATCGAACTGCCTGCCGGTGACCTGTCCGTCGCTCTGGGTTACCAGTATCGCAAGGAAGAAGGCCGCTTCGTGCCCGACGCCTTTGCCCAGTCGCGCCAGAGCACGGCACTGGGCGCATCCACCACCTCGGGTGAGTACAGTCTCAATGAGTTCTTCGCCGAAGTGAACGTGCCGGTGCTGCGTGACCTGCCGTTCGCCAAGGAACTGACCGTGAACCTGGCCACGCGCTATTCCGACTACAGCAATTTCGGCAACACCACCAATTCCAAGGCCAGCTTCGCCTGGCGCCCGATCGAGGAATTGATGATCCGCGGCACTTTCGCCGAAGGCTTCCGCGCCCCGAGCATCTCCGACCTGTATGGTGGAATGGGGACCAGCTTCGAAACCTATGTCGATCCCTGCGGCACCGGCGCCACCAACAGCGTCAACGGCAACGCTGCCTGCAACGCTGCCGGCGTCCCGCTGGGCTACCAGCAGCTGAACCAGAGCCTGAAGCCCTGTGCCAGCTATCCGTGTGCCACGCCCGACGAATTCACCACCGGCTCCAACGCGAAGCTGCGACCGGAGGAGTCCAAGAGCAAGACCGTGGGCGTGGTCTGGAGCCCGCGCTGGGTCGATGGCCTGGACATCAACCTCGACTGGTACAGCTACAAGATCACCAACATGATCATCGAGGACAGCGTCGACCGCATCCTGCGTGACTGCTACGTGCTGGGCAATTCCTCGCGCTGTGGCAGCATCAGGCGCGCTGGCGATGGCCACATCACCAGCATGTTCTACGGCCTGGCCAACCTGGGCTCGATGGAAACCGAAGGCTGGGATCTGGGCATCCACTACCGCCTGCCCGAGTTCTCGTTCGGCCGCTTCACCATCGACCTGCAGAACAGCTATGTCTCCAAGTACGACGAGGAGAACCAGAACTCGGCCGGCGACACCATCATGATGGGCCGGATCGGTCGGCCGGGCATCTTCCGCCTGCGCTCGAACCTGGGTGTGAACTGGCAGCTTGGCAACTTCAGCACGCAGTACACGGTGCGCTACTACTCCGGCATGGCCGAAAGCTGCGTGCCGAACCGTCCGTGCTCGCTGCCCGATCGCTACGCCTACGGAGAACCGGATGCTCTGCGCAAGGTGGGCTCCAATGCCTTCCATGACATCCAGGTCAGCTACAGGCTGCCGTGGGACGGTACCGTGGCGCTGGGTTCGAACAACGTGTTCAACCACCAGGGCCCGATCATGTTCTCCAAGCCGTCCAGCTCCTTCCCCTACTACGGCGGCTTCGATATCGGCCGCACCGTGTACGTGAAGTACTCGCAGCGCTTCTGACGGGCATGTCCGTGCTCGTGGCCGGCGGAAGGGGAGTCCGCCGGCCACGATGCACACCACCTCCACCCAATCTCCATCGTTTTTCGACGGAATCTCCAAGGTTCCCGGCAACACTTGATGTCATGACGGCTAAGGAGCAGGACCGCATGGATCGCCACGCGCCCCGACACTGCACACCCGTCTCCAGGTTCACCACTGAATGTGGCGATGTGGCCGGGTTCCGACCCTCCGGACGTGACGCCGCAAGGGAAGTACGAGATGACGACGGCAGTTCGCACCGGCCTGACCGACCTGGTCGCTGACGCGCAGCGGTACCTGCGCAGGATTCTCCCCGGGCTCGCCTCGGCGGTGCATCCACTTGCTTCATTGCATGCCATTCCCCACGCAACGGCATCGCGCTACCACCTCGCCGGACTGATGCTGTACGGGGAAACCCCCGCCATGCTCGCCGTGGCCCGCGAGCCCGGCGAATCCAGCACCCGTGTGATCCAGGATGTACGCTGCCTGCGTTCTGCTGCGAATGCACTGGTGCTGTACGTCTCGCCCTATCTCACGCCGACCCAGCGTCGCTTCCTGGTCGAGAACCACATCGACTTCGTGGTCCCGCACACCCAGTTGTTCGCGCCCAGCCTGGCCATTGAGTTCCGCGACGACCCTGATCATGAGAAGAAGGCCATCTCGCTGCTGCCTTCGGCGCAGGCCGTGCTGATCCACGTGCTGCTGAGCGGCCAGTCGCGCTGGTGGTCGCCGCGCGAGATCAGTGCTGCCGCCGGCTACACCTCGATGACTGCGTCGCGCCTGTCTGCCGAACTGGTTGGTCGCGGCCTGGTTGAACGCTCCACCGGTGGCCGCGAGCGCTTCCTGAAGCTGGCCGGCAACCGCGACGAGGTCTGGGCCAGGGCGCAGCCGTTCCTGCGTTCCCCCATCCTGAAGGAAGTGGATGTCTGCTGGGGCCCGACCGCCGAGGCGCTCCGCGATGCCGGGCACCCGGCGCCGACGGCGGGCCTCGATGCGCTTGCTGACACGTCACCGCCCGCGATCGGCGGCACCCGCGCGCTGCACATCGATGCGTGGCGGTTGCTGGGTGCACTTCCCATGCCCGGCCCGGACTGCGCCCAGAGCGCACGGCTGCAGATCTGGGCCTATCCGCCGGCATTCACCAGCATCGGCGATGTGGTTGACCCGCTTTCGCTGTATCTCAGCCTGCAGGGCAAACGCGGCCATGATGCAGACGCGCTGGAACAGCGGGTGGAACAGGCGCTGAGCGGGGACACATACCCCGCATGACCGAAGCCCTATGCGGGCTGCTCGCCCGGCACTGCAGCGGCGCGCCTGGCACCGTACTCGGCGAACACCACGCCGGACACCGCCAGCAGGCCACCGCCCAGGACCCAGCCACTGAGTGATTCGCCCAGCAGCAGCACGGCCAGCGCGGCGGTCACGATCGGCACCAGATTGAAGAAGCCAGAGACGCGCGCAGCGCCCAGGCGTGAAAGTCCAGTCATCCAGGTCAGCGGCGCCAGGATCGAGGCACAGACCGCCGCGAAGCCGATGCAACCGACGGCGGTCAGATTGCTCACCCCGGTACCGACCAGCAACTGCAGTGGCAGCAGGATCAGCGAGGCCGCCGTGGCCTGCAGGAACAGCGACTCCAGCACCGACAGCGGAATCTTCCAGCGCTGCATCAGCACGTTGTAGGCGGCGAAGGCCAATGCGCCGATCAGCATGATCGCGTCTCCGCGGTTCAGGCCCTGCGCCGCCAACCGTGCCAGGTCGCCCTGCGATACCACCGCCACCACGCCGGCGGTGGAGATCACCGCGCCAAGAATGGAAGCACCACGCACCGGATGGCCCATGAACACGCGTGACAACGCCAGCGCGATCAACGGAATCAGCGCCTGGATCACCCCCATGTTGGTGGCCGAGGTGAAGTGCGCCGCATAGTAGGCCAGGCACTGGTACATCACCCCACCCAGGCAGCCCAGCACCAGGAAGCGCCCGAGGTTGGCGCGCACGGTCGGCAGATTGCCGCGCAGCCGCGGCAGCGCGAATGGCAGCAGGACCACCGCCGCGACCAGCCAACGGAAGAAGCCGATATCGATGGGACCGACCGAGCCCGAAGCAAGCTTGGTCACGATGGTGTTCGCGCCCCACAGAAGGCAGGCGAGGATCGGGAAGAGATAGTTCACGCGTGCAGGTGTACGTGGGGGAATGGCCAGCGTACGCTTGGCGTATATTGAGGACATCCCGAAAATGCGCCACCCCGACCCCGGCTTGCGGCAATCGATGGAGCCGATCCCCACCTTCCGCCAGCTGCCTGGCCCGATCTACTTCCGGCAGGGCGCGATGGAGCCCACGGACTGGGGCACGCACAGCCATCCGTGGGGTCAGTTCAACTTCGTCGCGCAGGGGGTGATGGAGATGAAGATCGACGGCGAGTGGATGGTGTCGCCGCCGCACTACGCGATCTGGATTCCACCAGGAATGGCGCACTATTCGCGCAACCGCTCGCAGCTGGCCTACCGCTCGGCCTATCTGTCGGCGGCGCTTTCACGCCGGCTGCCCACGCGTTGCAGTGCGCTGGAAGTCAGCCCGCTGCTGCGCGAACTGCTGCATGAACTGGCACGACAGGGCGTGACCGATCCGCAGACACCGGTCCAGCGGCGCATGGCCGCCGTGGTGATCGACCAGATCGTCAATGCCGCTGTGCTGCCCAGTTTCCTGCCGATCGCCAGCAGCGATGCCTTGAAGCAGGTGATGGCGTACATGGAGAAACACCTGTCGGCGGCCGAATCGGTTGCCGAGATCGCGCGGCGGCACCACATGAGCGTGCGCAAGCTGGAGCGCCTGGCACGCAGCGAACTGGGCATGTCGCTGGGCGACTGGCGTGGGCGGGTGAAGTTCGTGCGCGCCACCGAGGCGCTGTGTACACGCCGGCCGATCAGCCGGATCGCCGAAGAGCTGGGCTATTCCGGCGTCAGCGCCTTCGCCGAGATGTTCAAGCGGCACGCGCAGTGCACGCCGGATCAGTACAGGAAGCTGCATCGGGCGGGGTGAGCGCGGCCTAGAGAGCGACCAGCAGGTCCACAAGCAGCCTCGGCAGGAACAAGGCGGCCAGAACGCTGGCCAACAGGATCAGCAGGACCTTCGCCGTCAAGGGGCGACGGCGCGGATTGCTGAAGTACAGGTGCAGATCGCGCAGTTCGTCTTCCAGCTCCTTCCGCACGCCTGCGCTCTGTGCACCGGGTTCGAGCAGCTGTCGCTCAAGCGCCTTCAGGCGCTTCATCAGTTCACGCGGCGGTGTAGCCCGCAGGATCAGCTGATTGAGCTCCTGGAGCCGGCGCGCCTGCGGCATCAGCGCTGCCACGAGATCATCCGGCGGAAGCCGTGAGACCCGTCGCAGGGCGTCCGCATCCATCTCAGCCTGCAGCACATCGCGTTGCCGCTGCAGTTCGGCCAGGGAGGTGCGGCGCTGCCACATGAGGAGGCACAGGATTGATGGGTGGCGGGCAGTGTATCGCCCGGCGCCCCGGGAAGGTTGTCGATTTCCCGCCCCGTCGTTCGTCGGAGAAGGAAAGGCGGGTCTTTCAGCCTCCAGGAGTGCCCCGATGTGCCCGATCCTCACCGCCTTTGCCACCTCTCCCGACCGCGGCCAGGGCCTGGCCCGTGACATGCGCGTACGCTGGGCGCTGGAGGAACTGGCCGTGCCCTATGACGTGCAGCTGCTCAGCTTTGCCGAGCTGAAGCAGCCCGTCCACCTGGCGCGCAACCCCTTCGGGCAGATCCCCACCTGGCAGGACGGCGACCAGGTCCTGTTCGAATCCGGCGCAATCGTCCTGCACCTGGCCGAACAGCATGCCGGCCTGCTCCCCGCTGATCCGGACGCACGCATGCGCGCGATCATGTGGGTGTTCGCTGCGTTGAATACGGTGGAACCGCCCATCGTCGAGCGCTCGATGGTCTGGGTGCTGGAGCGCGAACAACCCTGGTATGCACAGCGTCTTCCGATGCTTGAAGAGCGCGTGCGTACGCGGCTGTCACAGCTGTCGGCCTGGTTGGGCACGGCGGCGTGGCTGGATGGCGACTTCAGCGTGGGGGACCTGATGATGGTCTCGGTGCTGCTGCGCCTGAAGAGCAGCGGCCTCCTCGACGAGTACCCGCAGGTTGTCGCCTATGTGGGCCGTGCAACGCAACGCCCCGCCTACCAGCGTGCGTTTGCCGCGCAGCTGCAGGTGTTCCGGCAAAGCGCAGACGCGCCATCACCAAAGGATGACTGAGGCAGCCTCCTTCGGCACTCGAAGGTCCCCGGCCGCGCGGGAAACCGGAAGGCAGCCGTGTCGTGTATACACGGGCTTCACTGCCTGTGGGCTCCGATCGCGGGGGTCGGACACCCTCAAGGACTTCACTGTGAGCACTTCCTCGCACTCGCTCGCTTTCCTGCTTGCGCGCATCCTGTTGATGGCACTGTTCCTGGTCTCCGGCCTGGGCAAGCTCGGCGACCTCAGTGGTACCCAGGGCTACATGGAAGCAATGGGAGTGCCCGGCATCCTGCTGTGGCCGACCATCGCCTTCGAGATCGGCAGCGGCCTGTGCATCCTGCTCGGCTTCCAGACCCGGCTGGTATCGATCGTCCTGGTGGGCTTCAGCCTGGTCACCGCCTTCATCTTCCACCACAACTTCGGCGACCAGACCCAGCAGATCATGTTCCTGAAGAATCTGGGCCTGGCCGGTGGGTTCCTGTTGCTGGCCTGCACCGGAGCCGGGCGCTACAGCATCGACGGCCGGGGACGCCGCGCATAGGTACCGGCCAGCAGGCTCGCCACGCTAGCGACGGAGCTCCGCCTCCGGCGCCAGCGTGTGGACCACCTTGCCCTGCGCATCGAGGAACTCGATCGCCCCGTAGCCTTCCGGCGTGACGGTCAGCCGCAGCCGCGGCCGATCCGCCTTGTCGTTCAATGCAATGGCCGGCGTTCCATCGGCGCCGACCACCAGGCCGATGCGGGTCGGTGCCTGCACACCGGGAATCAGCGCATTCCCGAGCGTGGGTTCGCGTATCAGCTTCGGTGCCTGGTTGATCGAGAAGCTCACCTGGCCATCGGGAGACACCCGCCATCCGATCGCATCCATCGCCGGATGATCCAGCGCCAGCACCGCCATGCCGCCGTCGACATCAGCGGTGCCGAAACCACCGCGCTCGCTGCCCTTGTCGTCGTACAGCACCATGCCGGCCACGTTGAAGGCGCGTTTGTACTGGATGCCATCGATGATCGGCGCCGGCGTCTTCCCGGACAACGTCATGCGGATCACGCCCTGGTCATCGACGATATCGATGCGACGCGCGGTGATGCGCTCGCTGTCGGGCGTCGCGATCCGCGTCTGCGGAGCCTTGTCCACGATCAGGCGCTGCAGGGTTTCCACCGAAGGCCGCTTGGGCGCTCCGGCATCTTCGGCCGCACGCGCCGGAATGCTGTGGAATGCAATGAGCAGGACCAGCGTGCAGACAGGGCGCATCATGCGGCCTCCAGAGCGGCGTGCACCGGGCGCCGGCAGGCGGCCTGCACCAGCATCAGCTGTGCCACCAGGATCAGCATCGCGCAGCCGGACAGCAGCCATGGGTCGATGTACCACTGGGCATTGAAGCTGAATTCACCGGCGGAGATACGCTTCCAGCCGTTGAAGTGCTGCATCGCCGCGACCACGAACGCGAAACCACCCATTGCGTTCGAAAGCCACGGCACGACGATGCCACCCGGCCGTGCAAACATCATCAGTAGACCCAGCACGCCGATGACGGTGCGCTGCACGCGGCAGTAAGGGCAGACATAGGCCAGCCCACTCCATTCCACCGACCAGGCCAACAGGCTGATCAGCACCGCTGCCGCCCCCGCGACGTACAGGACCCTCGGCGCCATCGCCGTGCTGCCGTTATGTGCCATTGCGTGCCTCCCTCCAGTGCGGACCCATGTGCAGGGTAGCGTGAAGCGGACACGGGCGCGGCAGGCGTCGCCTTGCGAGCCTCAGTCCTTCTTGAACACGGTGCGCTGGCCGATCGGGCTTCCCTTGCGGGCGGTTGGACGGGCCAGGCCGGGAATCAGGAAATCCGTCACCTTTTGGCCCTTCTGGACCTTGGCGGCCAGCCAGCGCGGCATGCGCCCGCGGCCGGACCAGGTCAGGCGCTTGTATTCCGGGTCGCGGTATTTGGCAGCGACCTTGCCGGCTTTGCGGCGGCTGGATTTCCGCGGCGTTGCGGGTTCTTCGACGGACGCATCGCCAAAGAGTTCTTCGAGCGTATAGCCCGCTTCGGCGGCCGCCGCCTTCAGCATGCGGCGCACCGCACTGGCCGGACGACGGCTGGAAATGAGCTGCCTGCGCTGTTCAGCGGCAACCACCAAGGCACCCAGCTCCCGCAGGCTGAGCGATTCGATATCGATAGTCATGGCGGGAAAGGTCCACTCCGGCAGGGTGATCTGTCAAGAGCAATGAGCGCGTGGGTGGCGAGCCGCCATTATCGTGTCAGGTCCTTCAGCAGCTGATTCATGTGTTTTGACCAGTGCGTTGCAGACGCAACGTCATCGAGCAGTTTGTTGCGCAACTCAATCAGGTGCTTTGGAAGATCCACTATGGGAATCCTGAGATCCTCCTGTAGGAGTTCTTCCGAAAACGCGCCATCCTGTTCATTCCACAACAGGATGGTCTCGCGCGCCTGCCCGATTTTCTCGTCGTACGTGTGAGATGCCTTCATCCAGATTCGCGCTATCAGCACACCCTCTGGCCCATGTTCCCGAAAGAACTCTGAAAATGCCTCCATCTCGTCGCGAGCAGCCTTGTTCGCACGCTTGGCTTCATCAATCCAGCTCGCAATATCTTTTTCCAGACACTTTCCAAGTGCGAAACGTGTAGTGGCAGTTGAAATGCCAAGCGCCACCTCCTGAAAGTGCCGGGAACTGACAAGGGACACATTGCATCAACACTGGCGTGGCTCAGCGTTGCCCGCCCCGCCTGATCCGGAAGTGATCGCGATACGCGGACGGCGACATGCCGACAATGCTCTGGAATGCCTTGCGGAATGAAGCCGCGTCGTCATAACCCAGGCGCGAGGCCACCTGTGCGATGGGAAGATCGCCGAGCTGCAGCGCATCCTTGGCCTTGGCCATCCTGGCCTGACGGATGTAGTCGGCGGGATTGCGTTCCGTGGCCTTCTGGAAGCGCCGGATGAATGTTCGTTCGGTCAAATGGGCACGTTGGGCAAGCCCGGCCACGGTGTGGCGCAGCCCAGGTTCTGCAAGGATCAGATGCTGGGTCGCCAGGATGGCGGCATCATCGTGATCGAGCCGGGGCAGGAATCCCTGCAAGGGACGCTGGTCCTGCCGGATGCCGTCACTGAGCATGAAGCGGGCCGTGGCCAGCATGACACTGGGGCCCATGACGCGATCGACGATCAGCAGGCCGAGATCATTCCACGCGAGAATCGCCCCGGAGGTAATGACGTCACCGTCATCGATGACGACATTCTCGGTCGTCACCTGGACATCCGGATACGCGCTGGCGAGCAGCCCTGCAAAGGCCCAGTGGGTGGTAACCCGCCGTCGCGCAAGCAGGCCGGTCTGGGCGAGCACGAACGCCCCTGCGCAGACCGAGCACATGATTGCGCCACCGGCATGGAGTTCCTTGAGCCACTGCGCCTCACGCGGCATCGCCGACATCCGCTCGGGCATCGCGACGCTGGGCGGCGAGATCACGAACGCGGGGGCGTTCACCTCGCCTGGATCGCTGTCCCAGCAACATTCCATTTGCGCCGACACCGGGTCCAGCTGCCAATGCGTTACCCGCAGGGAACACCGCCGGTCATCTTCGTGGGGATACGCCGCCCACTCATTTGCAATCCGGAACAGATCCGTCAGGCCATGGATCGCTGCCATCTGGCAATCCGGATAGATCAGCAGGGCCACTTCGACCCGCTTGTCAGTTTCGATACCCATGAATGTCACCTCCGCCAATTTCAATTGATGCAGCGCTTCCTAGAATGGATTCGGACGGAGTGATGGCCGCCTCAGGATAGAAGGAAATGCCGCCCTGGGGCCACTTCTGCAACACACACTGACAGCGTCCTTCCTCCTGCACCGATGCAAGGTTGCCGGTAGGCAGGACGCCCCCAACCCCAACTGCGAGGAACCCGGAAATGGCTACGGTTACTACGAAAGACGGCGTCGAAATCTTCTACAAGGATTGGGGCCCGCGCGACGCCAAGGTCATTCATTTTCATCATGGCTGGCCCCTCAGCGCCGACGACTGGGACGCGCAGATGCTGTTCTTCGTCAACAAGGGATATCGCGTGGTTGCCCACGACCGCCGCGGGCATGGTCGCTCCAGCCAGGTGTGGGACGGCCACGACATGGACCACTACGCGGACGATGTTGCGGCGGTGGTCGAGCACCTGGGTACCCACGGCGCGATGCACGTGGGCCATTCCACCGGCGGTGGACAGGTGGTCCGCTACATCGCTCGCCACGGCGAGAAGAACGTGTCCAAAGCGGTGCTGATCAGCTCGGTGCCGCCGCTGATGGTCAAGACCGCGGCAAACCCGCAGGGCACGCCCAAGGAGGTCTTCGACGATTTCCAGGCGCAGCTGTCGGCCAACCGCGCGCAGTTCTACCACGACGTGCCCGCAGGTCCCTTCTACGGCTACAACCGGCCCGGCGCGCAGCCTTCAGATGCGGTCATCTGGAACTGGTGGCGGCAGGGCATGCAGGGTTCGGCCAAGGCGCACTACGATGGCATCGTTGCGTTCTCCCAGACCGACTTCACCGAAGACCTGAAGGGCATCTCCATCCCTGTGCTGGTGATCCATGGCGATGACGACCAGGTGGTGCCGTATGCCGACTCCGGTGTTCTCTCCGCGAAGCTGGTAAAGAACGGCACGCTGATCACCTACGAAGGTGCGCCGCACGGCATTCCGACCACGCATGCCGACCGGATCAACGCCGACCTGCTGGCGTTCCTGGAAAGCTGATCGTGAAGGATCCGGGAAGTGCTTCCGGCACTTCCCGGACGGGGATGGCAAGAGCGGCTGCCACACACACACCAGCCCTCCCATCTCTGGAACCAGGTCAGCCCCTACGCAGCTTCAACATAGGGTGCTAATGCAACGGCCAGCACGTCGATCCCCCACATCGACCCGGCGATGTCGTCTGGCCCGCTCTTCTTGAAGCGCGACCAATCCGCCCTCGCCAGTTTCCCCACCAGCAGTTGATCTGCCGGCAGGCGATGCATCGCCCAACAGGGAAACTGCCGCGAAGACACGCGACCTCGCGCCAGCTCAACAATGTCGGTGTGACTCGTCGACTGCATCACACGCTCGTAGACACTCGCAACGCCGTCTTCAGGTCCTTCGAAGTACTGGACGAAGCGATCACCGTCGTGCAGCAGGACACCTGTAACCCCGGCCATCCTGTTGAACCTGGCGGCGTCCGCAGCGAGCGACTCCAAACGCTCCGCGGAAAGATCCGCGGCAACCTGACTTGCGTAGACAACAGCCCGAAGGGGCATGGATTCTGCCTTGAAATATGTGCCGGGTAGGCACCTGCCGGCACTCTAGCACCGGCGCCACGTGCAGGTCGGGACGTGCATTCTTAACTCTTCAGAATTCGATCGAGCGCCCTTCGTGCCATGCGACCGGCAAAGCAGCATGATGGGCGGCCCCAGGAAAGTCAGGGTTCTCGTTCATCTTCATGCGTGACATCGGACAGTTCTACGTAATCAGCGTCGAGGGAGTGACGCGGGCAGACGGCACCCTGCTGCAGGTCACCCGAATCGATTGCTCCTGCATCAAGTGCTCCTGGCAGTTCAGGGCCATTCCCAACCATGGCCTTGTTGATCTCGACGGTGCGGCGGCGCTCAGCTGCCCAACCTGCGGCAATCACCAGTCAGTCAGTCGCGCACGGCTTGAAGAGCTCAATCGACGCAACGACGAATAGCCTGCACTTCAACCATCCATCAACGCGGCACCGACACGACTGATACCTGGTTGGCTCTATCGTTCGTCAACAGGCACCATCCCGGCATTCCCATGAGTCATACCGGCATTTTTCAGATCACCGATCTCACCTACACGGCTGGAGAGCAGGGCACGCTGGCCCGCGCACTGCAGATCGTCGCCACCTGCACCGCGTGCGGATCCACGAGCATCTGGCGCGAGCATGAGATGGAACACGTTGCCGGTGGAACCGTCCTCTCATGCCGCACCTGTGGTGTCCGCCAGGCCATCAGCAACGCGCGCCTTTCGATCTGCCCATCAGACATCCGCCATCCGCGCCGCTGAAGGGCACCGGGCTCGTACTGCGTAGCGAACCGGCAGAAGCAAACGTTCACTCGGCTTTTACAACGCATCGCCGCTCCAGGCCAGGAAGCCCCCGGGCGCATCCACCTGCATCCAACTGCCGCGCCAGCGCGTATGTGAGATGCCCGCGCCTTGCGGGCATCCCACAGAGGAACGCGCCGTGAAAGCTCTTCAGCGGATAGCCGCCACAGTAAGCTTCGCCGTACTCGTCTCAGCCACTTCAATGAGCTTCGCCGCCAGTACCGTGATGGTCGGCGGAGCGGAGATGTATCCCACCAGGACCATCGTCCAGAACGCCATCAACTCCAAGGACCACACGACCTTGGTCGCTGCGGTCAAGGCGGCGGGCCTGGTCGATACTCTCAATGGAGCCGGCCCCTTCACCGTTTTCGCGCCCACCAATGCAGCTTTCAGCAAGCTGCCCGCAGGTACCGTCGATACGCTGGTGAAGCCTGAAAACAAGGCACAACTGACCAAAATCCTGACCTATCACGTGGTACCGGGCAACTACAGTTCCGCGCAGCTGATGGCCGATGCCAGGAAGCACGGCGGCAAGGCCATGCTGAAGACCGTTGAAGGTGAACCCCTCACCGTCGCTCTGCACGATGGCAAGCTGTGGGTCATCGATACCAAGGGCGGCAAGGCGGGAATCAGCATTGCCGATGTCGGCCAGTCCAATGGCGTGATCCACGTGATCGACACCGTGTTGATGCCGAAGTAGTTGCATGTAGCAGGACGTCCACATGCGCGGCAGCCGCATGGCGGCTGCCGCCGTCAGGACAATCGGTGACATGGCCAGGCACCGGCTATGAGTGCCTGCGAACAGGATTGTCGACCGCGATGGCCCACCAGCAACCAAAAAGAAGTCACAAGTGATTGCTTTTATTAATATTCAATCTACTTCTATCTACTTTAGACTCACTAATCGACTCACTAATCGACTCACTAATCACCCCCCTGCCTCCGGCATCTGGTTGGCTGTGAACGGATCTGGAGACACGCAGGCCCCCAAATCCATTGACCTCGGATAGCCGTCCTCAGCCACCAGAATCAGAGCGGGAGTAGCTTCGCTTTATCCAAGCCTCATAGATGCTGCCGGCCCCTGCCCAATCGTCATAGGGTGACCCCGCGTCGGTTGTCTCTTTGAGAATTCGGCCTGTGTACGCTTGCTGCAGCTCCCTTTTTCGCCCGGCCGCCAGCGAGTCAAGATTCTCTGGCCTTTCTCCAATGTCATAACCCACCCACCAGGCACGGTTGTATCCCGTCGGCGTGGCAGCCAGCACCGCGAAGCCGGTGGCGGTGTGATCCGTGTTGGGTTCAGGATTCAATGCAACGTCATAGTCCGGAGCGTTCACGTACGGCCTCACACTCGTTGAAGCCGCCTTGTGCTCGTCCAATATAGCTTTGAGTGTTTGGCAGACATCCTCCCAGCCAAGGTAGCTGGTCGAGCCATCAATAGCGCTGATTGGTGCGCTGTTGGTTCTCAGCCCATCCAGCGAGCCATCTGGTAGCCGCAAGAAGTAGCTTGTCGTATTCCCACAGTCGCATCCAGTAATGGGTCGGCCATTGAACCAGTTCACCCCCCAAATCAGTGGATTTGGTCCAGTAGCCAAGCGACAAGACTCCAATGCTCCCTGCTCTCGTGCACTCCACCATCCAGGAACCGGTCCGCCTCCTGCATCGCCAGCCGTGAGGTAGACAAAGACCACTCTGGCGCCTGATTGAATATCGAGATAGGCCTGCTCCCCACGGAACAGCTGCCAGTCATCCTGATGCGGTCCAACGTAGAAGGTCACATTCGTCATCTTAGACTCCCAAGCTTCACCCCTAGTGGGCTCTGCCAGCTTAGGTCGCGCGATACTCATAGGCTGAGACGCGGCGCTCCCGACATCCAGAATCTAATAGGCATACTCATGGCTGACATTGACATCAGCTGGATTCAACCAACTCTCCAGAATCTGTCCACAGAAATTGAGGGCCTGAGATCTCAGCTATCGATCATGCGTGTCGATCTCTCAGGCAAAGACTGGCTGACCGTGGATGAGGCCGCCCACTACTGCGGCGTGTCAGTTAGCCAGTTCAATGCGAGGGCGCATGAATACGACCTCCATCCACGCAAATTCATGGGCAAGAAGCTCTACGAGAAGTCTGCCCTCTATCAGGCAATCTACGGCGCCAAGGCTTGGGCGCGCCCATCATCGACTGCTGCCCCCCCCTGGTGGCGACGTCCCCTCAGATGGAGGAAGCTCTTGCCCGTCTACGGCGCTTTGACCAGCGCAGAGGGAAGCGCTGATGGATCCGGACGGCAAGCTGATGACGTTGGCGCAGGCGGCAGAACACTGCGCTTGCCACCCCCGAACCCTTCGCCGCGCCATCGACAATGGCGAGTTGGCAGCCTGCCGATTGGGCCAAGGCCCGAAGTCAGACAGGATTCACCCCGTAGATCTGGCCGCATGGCTGGATAAGTGCAGGGCCAAGACGCTATGCCTATCACCAAGCGCGCCAATGGCCACTATCAAGTTACCGTCGGATACGGCGGAAGAACGCATCGCAAGACTTCTCGACTCTGGTCGTACAAAGACGCGAAAGAGTACGAACGCAGGTACATCTCTGCGCTCAAGGACATTGCGGCCGGTAGAGAACCGGAACGAGTGATCGCCGATGCAGTCGAGCGCTGGCTGATCGACCACGTGCCGCGCCTGCGCTCGGCTACCAAGACGAAGGCCCACGTTCGGGCGCTTCTACCCTATATCGCAGGTCGGAAACTGGGGGAGATTGCCCAGGTGTGGGCGGAAGTGAAGGCTGCAGAAATCGGCAAAGCTCCGGCCACAGTCAACCACAAGGGGCGAATCCTGCGGCAGATTAGCCGGATGTGCCCCTGCATACGGTGTCGGAGGTGCTTGGACACAGCTCTATGGCGATGACCCGGCGCTATGCTCACCTGTCGCCGGAACACCTGTCAGATGCCATCAGAAAGATGGCCTGACTTCCGAGCCGGAAGGATTCCTCGCCAAACTCTCCCGCTGGACATAAGAGAACTGGACAGTCTCGGGATCCAGCCGCTGCGCACGCGCATCTACGCCCAGTTGCGGGTCCACTTAGATCGGAACGATGTCTGAAAAGGCAGATGATGGATAGACTCTGGTCAATCTGAGGCAAGGACATTCCAATGATTAGAAAGGAAGCCCCCCCTGTTGTAGACCCGGCTTCACCCTGGAAGGGAGACATTTTCGACCGGGCACATGACGGCAGAGTTCTGTCCAACCTAATTGCGAAGAGTGCTGACCAGGCACTCACCATTTCTCTTCAGGCACCTTGGGGCAGTGGCAAGACGGTTTTTCTCCAACGCCTAAAGGCGCACATCCAGAATGAGTTCAAAATTAAGGCCATTTCAGTCGACACATGGAAATATGATCATCACGGTGATCCTCTTGCCCCAATTCTTGCGCAGCTTCTTGACGTAATTGAGGAACGAGCAGAAAAACAACACCCCCAAAGCGCGCTCCGAAATAAATTAGAAAAGGTTGGCTCCCAATTAGCGGCTACGGGCGCCAAGTACATCCTGCCCGCGCTAAGTGCTACAGCCAAGGTAACAGTACCCGGCTATGCCTCGTTGGTGGAAGGCGCCGAAAAGATTGCGGCAAGCCTCTTGGAGAGGCAAAGAGAATTGATGAACGCTGAGCCAGCCTTCAGATCTGCCCTTGAGGCGGCTAGAGATGCGGTCTCCGCTCGCAAGCCGACAGGTCCGATCCGGCCGATCCTCTTCATCATTGACGAACTAGACCGCTGCCGACCCGACTACGCGATTCAAACGCTTGAGCGAATCAAACACCACTTTGATGTGCCAGGAATAATATTCATAGTTGCAACGGACCACGGAAATCTCCCTGCTGCCGTGCAAACTGTTTACGGAGCTCACGTAAATGGGGAGGAGTACCTTCGAAAGTTCTTTGACTTTGAATACCACCTTTCCCCCGCATCACGTGATGCGGTAACGAAATACTTACTCAGCAGTGCCGGACTTGGCTTAGAGAGTAAGAGCACCTTAGAAGAAATCGTTGGACACCCTTCGGCCTTTGACATCAAGCAACTCAATGAAGAACAGGTCGAAGAGCTCGATAGAATTGAGTATGGCTCCTTCTTCACCGCGATGTCTTCAGCCTTTCAACTCTCCCCTCGCGATCAGATTAGAGCATTCACTTTGATATATGCGTTCTATATAACGCGTCCGAAGTCGTTCGTCACAATCCCGCTCCTTGATTGCTTTATCGCATGCCTTAGATTCGGATCACCGCAAAATTACATCCAACTGTCGTCGACAGGTGTAATTTCTATCCCTAGCGCCCATTCCATTTCCAGCGGCCCTAAAAATGATCTCAACTGCCTGATTGCTCAAAACTATAACGAAGTCCTGGATATGTTTGTTGGAAACCGAGCCAATCAGAGAAATGCACTCCATACAGTGGGAAAGAAGGTCAGAGAATCCAGCGCAGGCGCAAACCTTAGCGTGCTCGCAGCAGCCACCTCATTGGCCAGGTGCAATCAGTTACGAGGCTTTGATTCCTCTGCCTATATCGAGTCTGTGATTCGCCTGAGCAGGTCTTTGAACAGGGATGAGGAGGTTGGCTAACTCAGCTAACTTCAAGCGCGCCAACGGCCGCTTGATTCCAGCGCATCATTGAATCGCGCAGCAGCGGCGATGCTCGCTGCTTCCAAGCGCCGTGCCTGTTGCTGCTGCTCACGGGTTGGCAGCAGGCCGGGCAGCGGCGGCTCCGGCTGGATCGGCGTGCTGTCGGTCAGTCGGGCGACCGCCTCACGCAGAGGCAGGTCGGGATACAGCCGGACTGCACACCAGCGCTCGGCGTACCGCTTCGACTGTCGAACGTTGGCGGCGCGCACTTCCTTCACCTGCCACATCTTCTGGCCTTCCATCCAAAGCCGGACACCAGGCCCGCCATCGGGCGTGACGCTGGCCGTCTCCCGGCCGTTGTACCAAAGAGCCCAGCGCTCACCGGTCTGGACCCAGCCAGAGGGAATCGGGGCGGTTCGGAAGCCTTGGTAGCCGTGCGAGGGAAGCATGGCCGGAAGGATACGACTGGACGTCTCAACCGCTGCGATTCGATCAACTATCAGCCTTAACCGCTCAGACTGGCCCGCGCGACTGTTCTCGCATCGCGCAGTAAGGCTTCACCTACAGCAGCGCTGGTGGTTTCCGGCCAGGCGCAGGCTTCATCAGAAAAGCAGATTCCTAAAGCGCTCAATTGGCGTCGCGACTACAACTCCCGCCTTCTGAGATGCACCCCAAACTATGCCCGTCAGCCTCGCATCTTCCGGACTCCAAGTATTCCCGGCGTTTGTGACTTCGAGGTATCGCGTATTCCAAAGTGCTGAGCCGCTCATTCCATGGGGGAGTGGCAGTTCCCCCGTTTGAGCAGTCAGTGGTACTGCTTCTGTCGGGCTGAGTGACATGCAGATATGCATCGCCGGATCAGCTCTAGACTCCTCGTCAAGGACATCTTGGACAAACTCGACCTCATGTAGGAACACTCCAGTTCCTTGGATGTAATGTTGTTCAAAGCAGGCCTTAGCGTCGCTTCCAGGGAATCCGTAGAAGTAAAGATACTCGCCTTCTACAGGGCAATGCTGGGTGGCGATCATGCTTTCCGGAATGCACACACCCTTATGCTCAACAACGTCCCACGAGCTAGCCAATGAGGCGATAGCGAAGTCCATAGGTAGCGGCTTAAGTAAAAAATCCCTCTCTACAGAAACGCCACCTTCCGAGCCGTAACAGCTATAGGCAAGCTTACCTTTGGACTGAAAGTTTGCCACATGCTCGCATGTGCAAATATGAGGCTGACCATCCATATCGATGAGCCACCCGGTGCCGTGGTGGTCGCCAGGCGGCTTCCGGCTGTCTCCAGGGGGAATTGAGATGATGGCGACAGTGAACTGCTCAACAAGCTCCCCCATCTCATTGACCAGAAATTCGGGGGGGGGGAAGTTCTTTTCCATAAAAACTCCTCAGCGATCAACAAATTTTGAAGCCTGCCTAACCACGTCACAAGCCCTCAGTCGAATCTGGGCATGCCACTAATTTACCGTGCACTGGTTCGCGGGCCGCCCCTTGGACAGGGTCCGATCTTAGGGTGACCAGATCAAGCGAACAAGGCTGCGTGTGGCCCGCTCCATCTGCTTGCGGGGCGCATGCTTCGCGAATGCCCGCCTCGAGTTGTGAGGCTTCCTACGGGCGGCACGGGAAACGCGACGACAGCGCAGCGGCGAACGGCTGGAGAACGGTTCCTAAAGGGTTGCAGCAACGCGTACTTGTTTCGCCATGCCCGTCCGACCACCTATACGGCGTAGGCCGCGCTAGGAGACAAACAGCCAGTAGACGCGGCACCCTCCTTTGAGGTCCTCCACCCGAACCTTCCGCGAGCTGGTCTCCAGCACCTGCACTAGCGGCGTCTCGGCTCGCTCGGCTGCACTCCAAGCCACCTGCCCGGTGAGCGCCGCCAAGTACGCAGATGCAGCAGTCACCATTGGTTCTTCCTTTTGGCGTTCTTCGGACAGCGCGCGCAAGCGCGCGTGGATGCCGCTGGACGGCGCTGGATGCCTCGCAGGGCTTAAATCAAGCAAATCAAGAGTTTTGCGGACGTCTCTGGACTTCGCTGGACGTCAATGTGGTGGGCCCACCAGGATTCGAACCTGGAACCAAGGGATTATGAGTCCCCTGCTCTAACCGTTGAGCTATAGGCCCTTTAAGGGTTTCAGGCGCTTTTGCGCGGGGGCCGTGGTAATTCCGGTGTAACCGCGTCGCCTGAAAGATGCTGCTGTAGGGCCGCCATTGCGTCCTGCATCGAAGCCGCGTGAGTGTACCGTTCGGCCATGGCTCTTGTCTTCCAGCCGCCCATTGCCTGGATGGTGGCCGCATCAAGCCCGGCGTGCGCAGCGTTGGTAGCTGCGGTATGCCGCATGGTATGCGGGGTGACGTGCTTGGTGATGCCCGCGGCTCGTACGCATCGCGCGAACACGGCATTCATCTGGTACGCCCGGCCGCTGCCCGCGCGTGCCGAGGGGAAGAGGAAGTCATCGGCCTGGAGACCTTCGATGACCTTGGCCAGGTATTCGGCCAGCACTTGCGGCATCGGCTGCTCGCGCCGGCCAGCCTTGTCCTTGCCGATCCACAGGATGCGCCGCTGCACGTCGACATCGCCGGCGCACAGGTTGAGCGCAGCGCTGTGCCGCAGCCCGGTGTAGAGCGTCACCATCACGAACCGGTGCGCCAATGGCGACAGATCCTCCTGTGCGGCCAGCAGCAGCCGCTGCGACTCCTCCGGGGTCAGGTAGACCAGCTTTCCTTGGGGTTCGCGCTGTCGGGCCAGCAGCGGCGCTGCAGCGAGAAGCTTGCGCCGACGCATGGTGTTGAGCATGTGCAGCAGGGCGGAACGCTCGCGGTTGATCGTGCCCGGGCTGGCACCCTCGCCTTTTCGGGTCGCCACGTAGGCGAGCCAATCATCATCGGTCAGCCTAGCCACGGGTCGGCGCCCGAGGTGGGGCTTAATGTGATCGCGGAACCGCCGCTGCTTGGTGTCAATGTCCTTGCCGTCATGCCGGCGCAGATAGTCCAGGTAGTCGTCAGCAGCCTGCGCTACCGTCTGCGAGGCGTTGCCCTTGCTCCCCTGTACCCCGTGGGACGCACTGCGCTTGGCGGCCTTGAGCGCGGCCACCACGTCCTCCGCCTGCGTGCGGGTGTATCCCTCCGACTCCAGGCCCACCACCTGGTGATGCCGGCGCCTGGCCACCATCACGTTGACCGACCACCGCCCGTCGCCGTTCGCGGTGCGGGTGAAGGTGATCCCTTGCTCACTGATCGATTGATTGGGCTTCAAGGCCCGCGTAGCTGGCCGCGTGAGTTTGAGGAAGGTCGCCATAGCAGCTACTTCTCGGCGCTATCGGCGGAGATCTTTCCTTTGCCGACCAAGTGCCTTTCGATACTCGAAGCCAGATCATCAAGGCGCGCTTTGCATGCCAAGTACCTAGCCTCCTCGACCTCGACAGCTAAGCGCAGAACGGCCTTGAGATGGTCCGGTGCGCCCGGATTGTCCTCAGCGTCTTCCAGACGCATTCGAGCATCCCTGAGGTCCCGGCCAGCTTGGGTCAGTTCTGCAGTTCGGTTCGCCAGCATCAAGTCATCGAGCGTATCCACGCTCTGCCTTAGCCGGAGCACGATTTCTGAGGTCAGAGAGCGCCCGGCCTCCTTAGCGGCCTCGTCCAATCGCGCCTTAAGCCATTCAGGCAGCCTGATTTTGAAATGGGGGTCTGTTGCGGCCATTTGCAAAGAGTGACCCAGAATGGGCCTTGACTGCAATGACCCACTGTGGGACATTGCAACGAATGGCCCATTGTGGGCCATCTGGAGGATTAGATGAAAAGCGCTACTGCAATCCCGCCCGAACGGTTCAAAGGTGTGGAGGCCGCTGCATACCTAGGAATCAGCAAAAGCACATTGGAAAAAATGCGCGCAAATGGACGCGGCCCTCGCTACGTAAGACTTGGTCGACAGTGCTTCTATCGCCGCACGGATCTTGATGCCTACATCGGCGGGGCCGTAGTTGAGACGACCGACAGTCGTGGGCAAAAGAAATAAAAACGGCCCGGGAGCGCGAACTCCCGGACCGTTGCAATCGATACCGAACCCTCTTACAGGAACGACACGACTATGGCCAGCAATGCTACAGCACGCGCCGCTGTAAACAAGCCCACCCAGCCCCTGGCCTCAATGGCCGCTGAAAGCGCACTCAAGAACGCCAGTATCGCGGCGTCCAGATTGGCGCCCAGCAATGAGGAAGAGAGCACAGACACAGCGGTTCGCCTGTTAGCAGGCATCCGCGATGGATACATATACGACGGCAGCGACGGCAGCGCCTGGTCCCGGGGGGTGCACGGCTTCAGCCGTGACAGCATCGACCTTGCAAACATCGATCAGTGCTTGTCCGGCTTGATTGGAGTCCTCGAAGTAATGCATGCCGGGCAGATGGCCTGTGATGAGTTCAAGTCGGCTCTCGGTTCCGTGGCGCATGATCGCCTTTCGAGGGCGGCAAGGGCGCTCGCATACTCTGCAGAGAATTCAATAGACAGCCTCCGCGCCAGGTTGGGGGAGCAATGAGCGTTTCCGTGGAATTGCCGACACGCTTGGCAAAACGACTCGTCCACTCAGCATCCCAAAAGAATCACACGCTGGCCTGCGAAGTCCAGCACCGCCTGGAAGAGTCGTTGCGATTAACCGAATTGTCGCTCTCGCTACCGTTGGATCTGGAGCGACGAGTCGAACGTACGGAGGCGGCAGCTCGTGCGTTTGCCGGCGCAATGCAAATCGCGGACCGGATGAGCCTAGGGAAGAAGCGGGGACTACGCTTCGCGCTAGAGCACACGAGGCGCATGACGGGCGTTGATTTGGGGAAGGAGGTGGAAGCCTTGCCCGAAGATAGAGGCAGGCCTTTGGGTTCGCCAGCAGTCGAGGAATTTCTCGATGCATGGGAGAGTGGCTCGCTCGGCTTGCCGTGGTCGCCGGCACTGTCTGTCGACGTGTACGCCTTCTACCAAACATGGGCCACCGCCGAGGGACAGTGCCCTGCCTACATCGCTCAGTTTGTGCCTGCCTTAATCAAATGCGGGCGTGTGAGCACTGCCCGCAAGCGGTGGCGGCATGGAGGGCGCCTCAATGGCCCCTCCATGTTGCTAGTTCCCAAGGTGGACGCCAAGCGACCAAGCTCACTCACCGATTGGCTAGGGGATTGCATATCAGCCTTCCAAACGGCCGCTAAGGACGCAGGAAACGCCCCATGACAGCCCCCATCCCCCCCGTGAGGGCTAGAAGCGCGCCACTGTCTGCCGAGTACCTGAGAGCCAATCAGGCGCTGTGGCGCCGCTCTCAATCCGGTGTTGGGTCCTCCCTGGCGGCACCCATCGCGGGTAATCGGACGCGCAATTCCTCGGTAGATAGTGATCTGCCGCCTTACTTAATTGATGCAAGAACGTTGCTTTCCTGCTGCTTGACCGACAAGCCTCCCAGGAGATCAGCTATCCTGTCCATATGCTTCGAGCATCACAACGCACTTGCCAGGCGATACCCCCTTTGGTATCCGCAGCCGGACTTAATCGGTCGCCCCTGTACGTTCATGCATGTGCGGGCTGTGCGGGGATGTGTGCGGGCACGGCGCATGCAGAGAACCCTTGCGGCAGCGGGCATGTGCGGCGCGTGCGGGCTGTGCGGGACACTCCCCGTACATGCGCATGCGGGCGCGTGCCTGCGCACACGCACATGCAGGCGCGCACACACGTATACATGCCCGCACAGCCCGCACACGCCGCACACACCCACTGCGCCAACGCATCGCGGGCGTAGCGCGGCCGCACATCCGCCCGCACTGCCCGCACCTACCCGTGCGTTCGCGCGCTCCTACTACCTAACCTTCTTCTTGAAGAAAGAGTTGAGGGAGAGCAGAACTGTCCTGGCCCGTTCCGTTCGCGCTACCGCTCTTCCGGAGCTGTTACTTGAATCGACCTGCGGAGTTCAAAAAATCCGCCGACTGCATCCCACGATGGGGGGCGGGGGAGCGTGTGACTATGCCTCCCATGGCTTTGATTCCCGTGAAACACGACGCTACGAACCTGAGCCTACCCGCCTGAGTTGCGGAGACCGATCGCATGGTTAACAGGATTGATGAGGCGCTATCACGGCTGCGGGTTTGTCGAGCCGCCGGGGTGGCGCCCTCCGCCGAGCTGCAGGACGAAATACTCGAATGCCTGGAGGCAACAGTCGGCGGAGCAGCACTGCGTAGGCGTCGCGATGCTTTTATACGGCGAGCGGCGCTCCTACTTCCTACCGGAAGCGAATTTGAGCGTGCTGGTGTGTTGTCCAGGGAGGCAAAGACTCTCTGTCGCATGCGGACACGGGGCAGCACTACAGCCACGGTAGGTGAACCGGCCACGCCACGAGAATGCCTCTATGCCGCTTCCTTGCTCGCCCGGCTGCCTGGATCGCAACGACAGTTCTATCGAGTCCTCACCGCTCAAGGTCACTGACACACCCTCATATTGTTTTGTCAGTGGTCGGCGAGGGAATCTACTTCCACGATGATCAACCTCACCTTCTACAGCGAAATTGCACCCGAAGATGCTCAGTTGGTGCTGAATCAACGCCGCTCCGATCCGCGCGATGCGGTCGAGGTTCGCATCAACTCACCGGGCGGTAGCGTGCACGCGGCATTGGCAATCTTCAACGCCCTGCGCCCGAGAAAGCCAACCGTCTACATCGACGGCGTTGCTGCATCCGCAGCCAGTGTTATTGCGATGGCCGGCCAGCGGGTCGTCGCGGCTGAGAATGCGATTTTCATGATCCACGATCCCTGGATTCCCAGCACTTCAGGGAACGCCGCTGAGTTGCGAAGGGAGGCCGAGACGCTAGACCTGCATCGCGACGCGATGCTCACTGCATACGACCGATCCGGGATCAGTAGAAAGGAATTGATCCAGATGCTCGCGGAAGAGACGTGGATGAATGCTAGCGAGGCACTGCGCCTCGGCTTCATAGATGAAATCGCCGAGGCAATCTCCTACGCAGCTCACTCTGAATCCAACTACTTGGCCTATCGGCGAACGCCACAGGAACTCATCACCATGACCCGAAGCACTTCCGTAACTCACTCGCCCCAGCGTCCGGAAGGTTGCGCGGCCGCTGCTCCGCAGCAGCCTTCCGCCGAGTCCGCACCACAAGGTGCCGCCCCCAACCCAGCATCTCACGCGGACTTCCTCGCCGCTCAGCGCGCACGCAATGACGAGATAGCCGGCTTGTCTCGGAGCTTCCCGCTGAACCCTGAGGTCCAGAGCTTAGCCCGAGTCGCTCTCGCGGATCCTGGGATGTCGATTGATAGGTTCCGGGCCGATATGCTCGCTGCGCTGGGACGCGGATCTGAACCGCTCGGTGGCGGGCACGGCAATGGAATCCGGGTTGCATTTGGGGGGCACTCTGGTGGTACAGGCTCTGATTTTGTTGGCGCGGCGAGTGACGCCCTGGTGATTCGTGCGGGTATTCGGATTGAGAATCCTCATGCCGGAGCCAGGGACATCGGCGGCATGTCGCTGAGCGACATCATGCGTGCCTGCGTTAGCCGCGGTGGCCGCTGGGCCGATGCATCCACTGGTGGCCGCTCAGCACTCGTTCGTGCTGCAATGAGCACCTCTGACTTCCCCGCGATTCTGGAGAACACGCTCGGAAAAGCTCTGAGGGGTGGCTACGAGTCGGAGCCTGCGACCTACCAGGCGTGGACGCGTCGGGTCTTGGTCCCTGACTTCAAGGAACAATCTCGCGTTCTACTCGGCAGTGCGCCAGAGCTACTGCTGGTGCCGGAAGGGGCGGACTACACCCTCGGCAGCATGGATGAGGACAAGTCCGTTCCCTATAAGGTCAGCAAGTTCGGACGCATTGTGCAGCTGACTTGGGAAGCGCTGGTCAACGACGACCTGAGCGCCTTTCTCCGGATCACCCAGGCCATGGGTCAGGCTGCAGCGCGTGCCGAAGGTGATGCGGTGTATCGCACGTTCTCTGAGAGCGATGGAGCAGGCGTGCTGATGCAGGATGGGAAGCCTCTTTTCCACTCCGATCACAAGAACCTAGCCACGCCAGCTACTGTCATTAGCGCTGACGCGCTTGGCGCTGCGCGGGTGCTGCTCCGTAGACAGACTGCGATCGGCGGCGGCGCTCTCAACCTCCCGCCGCGATTCCTCCTTGTTGCGCCCGAGCACGAACAGGCTGCGGAAGTTCTTCTGGCAGCCGCTGCCCGTAGTCTTTCCCAGGGGGAAGAGAATGCACTCATCCCAGCTTGGCTAGCTAAGCTGGAACTGGTAGTCGAGGCCAGATTGACTGATGACGCGTTCTGGCTGCTCACCTCGCCTGATTCGGTGGACACCTTGGAACGTGCTCACCTGGAAGAGGACAACGGCCCTCGCATCACCGAGGAGGAGGGATTCAACAACGACTCCCGCAAATACAAGGTACGGCACGTTTTCGGCGCACGATGGCTGGATTGGCGTGGCGCGGTGCGAGTACCGCTGAACTAGCTGATCCGACGTATCCCATGTGCGGAACAGTGGAGTCAGACCAGCCAGCGGTGTCTGTAACAACACTGGCAGCCGGCGCCCTGATCACGGGGTGAGCCGGCAGCGGAGGGGCGGCGACTATCGCCGCCCCTCCTCTCTTCATTGCGGCTCAGGTGCGTCTGGACGAACGCGCCACCAACATGCCCTGACTCGACGCCGCAGACTGCCTGCTGCTACCGCCAGGTCGGCGTCCTGGCCGCGCGCATGGAGCCGTCTACCAGCAGCCGTTGGCCAGCGGCATCCACGACGAGGTGGCGCCCGGACGTGCACGTCGATAATCTTGGCATCAGCCGTGATGAAGTGAACGACGTCGCTCGCGCGGAGTGGCAGGCATGAGCCGGGCCCGCCTGATAATCGATGCCGCCCGCATGGCGCCGGGCGTGGACATTCAGGATGACGAGACGAACGAGAGCATCCGCCAGCGCGCCGTGACCGCAGTCATGGGGTCTGACTGGACGGACGGCAGATGCGATGAGTATGTGTCTGGGCTCTTCGCCATCTGCGTTCTGGAGAAGCGAGAGGCACCGCCGACCCCGATGCTGTCGGCCGGTAGGCGCAGGCATCACTGAATTCGCTGCGCGGTGTGTGGGCTGCGCCGGACCAGCCGGAGAGTGTCCGTAACAACACCGGCAGTCGCGGAGCCGTTCTCATGCCGGCGAGAGGCGACCGGTACCGCCCCTGATCCAGGGGCGGCATCGTCAATCCACGTAGGTCGACTGCGGGTCTTTCCTTCGACCTTGACCGGTGGCCGTATTGACCTCGATCTGGTCCCCCACCTGGCGCCAGCACATCAGATCCAGCATCCCGGATGAGGGATCGCCAGGCTTCTGCACGGAGACGGTGCTCCAGCCCTCACACTCTCCGCCGGCCGATGAAGCTGCATGGCTCAGCTCATACTCGATCCCCTCACCACGGATCCGACCGGTATAGGACCGCTGTAGCTTCGGAGAAGAGCCTGCACCGCTGACGCTCTCCGCGATGCCAGCGATGACTGCTGAGCCAAAGAACAAAACGATCGGCAGCCCCACCACCGCGATGAAGGTCCACATCGCCTTCCTGGTGTTTCGCTCTTTGCGCCCCAAGGCCGGTGCCCCGCAGTGCGGACAGACCGCTGCCTGATCGCTTATTGATTTGCCACATTCCCTGCAGTTCATGAGAGCCAACTCATTCCCTCCCTTCCTGGATGGACCAGAGTTCTGCGTATCCGCATGCCTCACGCTGGTGACCGGGCAGCAGTTCTCAGAAGATGATCACCCCCTAGCCTCTCGGCCCACTTCATCCTCTGGAACTCGCAACCGCCAGTACCGGTCAGGCTTTACCCACACCACAGAATCCGCATTGCGCCTCCGGAAGCCAGTGAGCAACGAAGTTGATAGAACAACGTTGCCGTCGGCGTTTTCTTTAAGGAATTCTTCGCAATTTGCTTTGACCAAATGATCGACTACGTCGTCCTGGTAGAGGCAGCCCTCTGCTTCAAGAGCGGACTGCATCCACTCAACCACCTCATCGATCCTCACTCCTCATTCCCGGGGACTGCATCAAGCATCTCTTCCGCAAAGGAGCCCACTTCAAGCTTCTTTCCGGCGAACCATTTGCACCGGTAGCTTGTACGGTCCAGCCCACTGTGCACCTCGTTCACAGCCATGTCGGGTCCGCCAACATTGAGCTTTACTTTGTCGCCCACTTTGTATTTTGCCTTAGCTTCCACAGGATGCTCCCATTCCAGAGTTGGATTTAGTCCGAGCGGCGAAGACGCCTAGTTGGGGTCATCGTCAGGTTCTGGAATAGTACTAAATCGGCCGATGTAGTACACATGTGGAATAAACCGATCTATTACCCAACTTGGAGCGCCTCTGGTGACTTGGGCATCGGTATGGCGGTGGGCGGAGTAGATCACATGCTGTCAGCACAGCCTAAAGAGCTGGAGGCCAAAGGACAGCGCAGGAAACGCTCCGAGCTACGGCTTGAGCGGTGTCGTCAACTGCCAGGCGCAGGGCAATCCTGTGCCGTATGCGTTCGGCGGCCACGACACGAAGGGCATGCTGGTCGGCTCGGCGATGATCAGCGGCGGCATCTATGCGGAGGATCAGCAGTGATAACGGTCGCCTAGCCCGACGAGCCAAGTGGGCGGCGGCTATGCCCGGCAGAGAACGCCCCCAGAAATGCTGAACGAGGCCCGTTTGCATTAGGGCCAGGACATGCCACACTCGCCCCTGAGGCCCAGCCGATCGAACCCCTCGGAGATCCGAGTGCCACGGACGTGGATACGGGAAACCGTTAGATCGCTCGGCCTTTTTTTATTTGCGGCGCTCACCCATCCGAAGCGTCCATATGCCCATATGCGGCGACCAACTGTTGGCGATCTGCAACGACTCCATGTTGGCCCGCCTGGCAATATGCTCTGCCACAGCACGCTTGTGCGGAGATGCAGTTGGCACCAAATGCATACGGTTCTGATGGAAGCCAACAGCACCAGTCAGAAGGTCGGACAGCTGAAGTAGTCGGCAGGTGCGCGAGTCTCTGTAAATCACGGTGCGAACGTGAGGGGATCGATTAGCGAGGTCTCGCTTTAGCGCGTTGTTCAACACTGCCCGGAGATCTTCCAGGTCGTATCTGAGCGTCGTGCGCTGATCTAGAACGACGTGCACGTCTTCATCAGGCAACGCGTACTGAGCGATGCGCTTTACAAGAAGGTTGTACAAGCACTTGTAGAAGCAAACGTCTCTGTCACCGTCGTGATACCCCCGGACGTCCAACTGATGCTGATCGATCACCATCGACTGAAACCAACGGCCAGCCGCAAGTTCCTGATCATTGGTTCCATCAAAATATCGATCAGCGATCGCGAGCTCGCGCGCTCGCTTGGCTCTGGAGATGCCGCTCCACTTCACTTCGTCTGACAAGCCGCTAGCTGCGACCGTAGCTTCGATCGCAGCGCGCAGATCACCAATCTGCTCTCCACAAAGAAACAGCGCTCCATGGATCAGGTAACGGTTTCTACCGTCCGCGCAGCTTTCGTCCACGTACACAGCTAGCATTGCCAGACCCAAACTGAGGTTGGCCGGATCATAGTACTCCCGGAGCCAGGCCGGCCATGGACAAGCCTGTGGATATCTTTCCCGTGGCGAGGCGCCATAGGAGCAAGCCCGAGACTACGTCAACGCGATCGTCAGGTGACGAGCCTGATGGACCAGATGTAGGTGGGCGACCTGGACAAGGGTGGCGTCGGCATGGGCGAGCTGGCCGACACCATCGAGGCACTGCCGGACAACTTCGCGCGCGCAGTGTTCGACCTGGTGGTGGACAAGGATGGCCAGGCCGCGACCACGGCGGCGGTGCAACAGAGCAATACCCCACTCGCCCAAGTGGTAGATGGGTTGGACCGGATCGAGGCGGCCAGCAGCAAGACGGCGGCTACCAGCAGCAGCGCTTCGCGCACGTCGCTTAATGCTCGCTAGCCACGGGACCTGTAGTAGGGCCGGGATTGAATTCAAGCTGACGCAGGAGCAGGTGGGTCATTTCGCGATTGAGGGTGCGGACGTCGGAGATGAACGTCCTCATCGCCTCCGGATCTATTTCTGACCGGCGCTCGTCAAAACTGATGATCTTGGAGCCCAGCAACGGCTCCTTGTCGCCGATCTCCTCCGCATTCACCGTTGCTTCCAACGGTATCCCGTCGAAAAACACGTAGATGCTGAGCGCCGAATGTAGGATCTCGTTGCGGTGCTTCTTGAGCCGCTTCACTTCCTCGATGCAATCCCGGCATGGTTCGACAAGAGACGGCTCCATATCCTGGAGATTGTCGGAAAGCCGCTTCAACCGTTCGTTGAGAAGTCCCCGCGTGCTTCTCCCGATCAGCATCAACATCTGGGACACGTTCAACTCGACCTCTCCCATCGCCAAGGAGAAGCGGCCTATGAGCACTTCCCATTCGGCTGCGATCCGTTGCCTCTCTTGGCTATCCATACGTGTAATTCCTGTGTAACCGTGACGGAAATTCCGGGGTACCCGGTGCAATCTGCTGAAATAGCGATGCACGGCATGCGCCGGAAAAAGGCTTATTTCCGAGGGAAATGGAGAGATCCGGCGACACCCTGAAACGGGGTGAGGATGGATTATGAGTCCCCTGCTCTAACCGTTGAGCTATAGGCCCGGCGCAGCCTCACAGTGTAGTGAGGCCGGCAAATGGTTTCCACTGCGCGCCACTACTGCCCCAGGCGCTGCATCAACCGATCCAACGGCGCGCGGTTGTGGTACTCACCGCGCAGGCGGCGCTCGCGCTCGCCACACTGTCCGTTGTCAGCCACCACCAGGTCGGCGCCGCGCAGCAGTACACGTGTCGTGCAGTCACCCTGGCGCAGATGCAGCACGTCTTCGTCCTCCTCCGGTGCAGCGCGCCCCAGGAACCGCGGTGCCGCCCCCTCGCCGCCCTCCTGCGTGCTCAGCTCGAATGCGTCCCCCTTGGCTGCGATGTCGATGGCATTTCCGTCACTGCGTTCCCAATGAGCGACCCAGCTGGTCAGGTTGGTCTCGTAGTAGTTGCTCGTTTTCATCACGCGCGACTCCGGCGCCCAGCCCACCACTTCCTTGCTCGGCGGACGTGCTTTCACGCAGTAGTAGCTGTTCCAGCGGTCACCGATCACCAGGCCGGTGCCCGGTTCCATCTCCTCGCCACTGCGGCACCCCTCCCGTTCCTCGTCCAGGCAGCCTTCTGCCTCGCCCAGCAGCAGCACCTGCCCGGCGTCGACCACGCGACCCACGGCATAGTCGAACTGGCTGCTGAAGAAACTCTCGGCATTGCATGCCGGTGGTTGTGGAGTATCCGCCCAGGCAACCAGCGGTGACAGCGAGAGCAGCAGGATCGGCAGTTTCATCGGCATTCCATTGACCAGTACAAAAACAGGACACGCATCCTATCCCGTCGTACGCAACGCGGACGTCCACAGGCAAAAAAACAGACCCCGCTTGCGCGGGGTCTGTCGGGTGCTTCATATGTAGCGGATACCGGTCAATCGATATCCAGGAAGCTGCGCAGCTGCTCCGAGCGGCTCGGGTGACGCAGCTTGCGCAGGGCCTTCGCTTCGATCTGGCGGATGCGTTCGCGGGTCACGTCGAACTGCTTGCCGACTTCTTCCAGCGTGTGGTCGGTGTTCATGTCGATGCCGAAGCGCATGCGCAGCACCTTGGCTTCCCTCGGGGTGAGGCCGGCCAGCACGTCGCGCACGGTTTCAGACAAGTTGATGTTGGTGGTGTTCTCGATCGGGGACTCCACGTTGGTGTCCTCGATGAAGTCGCCCAGATGGGAATCCTCGTCGTCGCCGATCGGGGTTTCCATCGAGATCGGCTCCTTGGCGATCTTCATCACCTTGCGGATCTTGTCTTCCGGCATGTCCATTTCCTTGGCCAGCTCCTCCGGCGTAGCCTCGCGGCCGTACTGCTGGAGCATCTGGCGGGAAATGCGGTTCAACTTGTTGATCGTCTCGATCATGTGCACCGGAATACGGATGGTGCGCGCCTGGTCGGCAATCGAGCGGGTGATCGCCTGGCGGATCCACCAGGTGGCGTAGGTCGAGAACTTGTAACCGCGGCGGTACTCGAACTTGTCCACGGCCTTCATCAGGCCGATGTTGCCTTCCTGGATCAGGTCCAGGAACTGCAGGCCGCGGTTGGTGTACTTCTTGGCGATCGAGATCACCAGGCGCAGGTTGGCCTCGACCATTTCCTTCTTGGCCTTGCGCGCCTTGGCTTCACCGTAGGCCATGGCACGGCTGATTTCCTTCAGCTCTTCCAGGTCCAGCTGGGTCAGCTTCTCGATGTCGATCGTCGCCTGCTGTTCGGCGATGATCTGGTCCTTCACTTCGCGCAGGGCCGACGACCACTTCTGCTTGCGCTTCAGTGCGTCTTCCACCCACTCCAGGTTGGTCTGGTTGCCTTCCCAGGAACGGATGAAGTCCTTGCGCGGCATGCGTGCAGTGACGGTGGCCAGGTTCAGCACGCGGCGCTCATGGGCCTTGATCGACGCCATGGTGTCGCGCAGCTGCTTGGTCAGCACGTCGGTCAGCGGCAGCGGCAGCTTCAGGGTGACGAACACCGCCGACATCTCTTCGCGCAGGCGCGGCAGGTTCTTCTTGTCGCCCTTGGTCGCGGCCTTCTTGAAGGCGTTGAAGGCATCGCTCAGCGCCTGCATGCGCGCGGCGACTTCCTCCGGATCCGGACCGGTCGGTGCGGCTTCTTCATCGCCACCGTCGACATCGTCGTCCTCGTCCTCGTCGCCTTCGGCGTCGGCATCGGCGCTGTCATCGGCAGCGGCCGCCGGCGGTGCCGGCTCTTCATCGGTCAGATCGTTGAAGCCGACGATCACTTCGGCCAGGCGCTTCTTGCCTTCCTTGTGGGCTTCGTAGTCGGTCAGCAGCGACTCGACCGAGACCGGGAACTGGCCCAGGGCCGCCTGGACCTGCGAAAGGCCTTCCTCGATGCGCTTGGCGATGGCGATTTCGCCTTCGCGGGTCAGCAGCTCGACGGTGCCCATTTCGCGCATGTACATGCGCACCGGGTCGGTGGTACGGCCACCTTCGGTGTCGAGCGCGCTCAGTGCGGCGGCGGCTTCTTCGGCCGCGGTGTCATCGACTTCGCGGTTACCGGTGTTGCCGTCGTTGAGAAGCAGGGTTTCCACATCCGGCGCAACTTCATGGACATCGATGCCCATGCCGTTGATCATGCCGATGATGTCTTCGATCTGTTCCGGGTCGACCATGTCGTCCGGCAGATGGTCATTGACTTCGGCGTAGGTCAGGTAGCCCTGTTCCAGGCCCTTGCTGATCAGTTGCTTGATTTCGGATTGGGCAGGACGTTCGTTGGCCATGTAGTGCTCGCGCCACCGGCTAGGGAGAAATAGGGAACGTAGCATTATACCAGCCCGGGGCCCGGCCTGCCGGGCGGTGGTCCCGGCGGCTTAGGGCCTGAGAAGGAAGGTCACGGGACCGTCATTGACCAGGCTGACGACCATATGGGCACCAAATCGGCCCGTTTCCACCCCTGGCGCGTGATTTTCACGACAGATCTCGACAAATCGATTGAACCCGCGTTCAGCCTCGGCCGGCGGCGCGGCGCTGGTGAAGCTGGGCCGCATGCCCGACCGGGTGTCGGCGGCCAGGGTGAACTGGCTGACCAGCAGCAGGCCGCCGCCGGTGTCGCGCAGCGAACGGTTCATCTTCCCGGCCTCGTCGGCGAACACCCGGTAGCCCAGCAGGCGCTCGGCCATTCGCTGCAGCTGGGCCTCGCTGTCGCCCGGCTCCATGCCGACCAGCGCCAGCAGGCCGGGGCCGATCTGCCCCACCGCTTCGCCCTCGACGTGGACGGCGGCCTGGCTGACGCGCTGGATCAGGACGAGCATGCGGGGGCTTCCAATGAACACGGCCGGCCACGATAGCAGCGCCCTTGGCTAAACTGGCGCCGATGAATCCGCAACGCAAAGCCCGGCTGGTCTACCGCGCCACCACCCTGTTCGCCCGCCTGCCCTGGCCGCTGCTGCGGGGAATCGCCCGTGCCCTGTCCTGGACCTGGATCAGTCTCAACGCCCGTGAGAGCCGCGTCACCCGGCGCAACCTGGAGCTGGCCTACCCGGACCTGGAGGGCGCCGCGCGCGACCGCCTGCACCGGGAGCTGCTGCGCTCCACCGCCCTGCAGGCCATCGAAACCCTGCGCCTGTGGAGCCAAGCGCCGGCCGACAACCTGCGCCTGCACTTGAAGCATCGCCACGGCGAGGCCCTGTACGACGCGGCGCTGGCCAGCGGCAAGGGCGTAATCGTGGCGGCGCCGCACTTCGGCAACTGGGAGCTGCTGAACCAGTGGCTGGCCTCGCGCGGGCAGATCGCCATCGTCTACAAGCCACCGGAGGACGAGGCCAGCGATGCCTTCCTGCAGCTGGTGCGGGGCGGCCAGAACGTACAGCAGGTGCGTGCCGAAGGCCCGGCCGTGCGCCAGCTGTTCAAGGTGCTCAAGGACGGCGGTGCCACCGGCATCCTGCCCGACCAGCAGCCCAAGGCCGGCGATGGCGTGTTCGTGCCGTTCTTCGGCGTGCAGGCGCTGACCATGACCCTGGTCAACCGGCTGGCCGAGCGTACCGGCGCCACCGTGCTGTATGGCTGGTGCGAGCGCATCGGGCCGGACATGGAGTTCGCCCTGCACATCGAACCGACCGACCCCGCCGTGGCCGACCCGGACCCGCAGGTGGCCGCCACCGCGCTCAATGCAGGCATCGAGCGCATCGCCCGCCGCGACCCTGCGCAGTACCAGTGGACCTACAAGCGCTATACGCTGCGGCCATCGGGCAGTGGCGAGGAAGACCCCTACGCGACCGAGGAACACCCGCACTGACGGCCGCTCCACTCAGGCCACCGGCCCCTGCGACCGGCGGCCGCACCACGTTGAATACGACGCCGGCGCCCCCATAGAGACTGCGATGTCCGCCTCCCCCGGTCCTGCCATGCCTGCTGCTTCTTCCCTGTTCGGCGATCCGGCCGCGATCCGCTGCGAGCGCGCGGTTTCCGAACTGCGTGCCGGTCGCCCGGTGCTGCTCCACGATGGCCAGGGCCAGCGCCTGGCGGTGATCGCGCTGGACAGCGCCACGGCCAGCAGCTTCGCTGCCTTCGCCAATGCCGCCCACGAGCGGCATTACCTGTTCCTGACCGCCACCCGCGCCCGCGTGCTTGGCGTGGAGGCCCCGCAGGGTGCGCGCCTGCCGCTGGCCGGTGTTGCCTTCGACGCCCTGCCCTCGCTGGGCTATCTGCGCGAACCGGGCCCGATGCCGGACGGCTGGAGTGCCGGTGACGCCTTCGACGCAGGCGCCGTGGAACTGGCCCGCCTTGGCCTGTTGCTGCCGGCCATGGTGGCGGTGCGCCTGGACGCCGAAGACCGCACCTTCGATGGCGCGGCCGAGGTGGCCCTGTGCGACCTCGCCGAAGGCGCAGCACATGCCGCGCATGATTACGAACTGGTGGCGCGTTCACCGGTGCCGTTGCGCGATGTCGGCATGACCACGTTCGCGGTGTTCCGTGGCGGCGTCGCCCAGCGTGACCAGGTCGCGATCATCGTCGGCGAACCGGACCTGTCGGCGGTGGTACCGGTGCGCGTGCACTCCTCGTGCCTGACCGGTGACCTGTTCGGCTCGCTCAAGTGCGACTGCGGCGACCAGCTGCGGCGCGGCCTGCGCAAGCTGAAGGAACTGGGCGGCGGCGTGCTGCTGTACCTGGACCAGGAAGGCCGTGGCACCGGCATCGCCGCCAAGATGCGCGCCTACGGCTACCAGCACGACGGCCTGGACACCATCGACGCCGACGCACAGCTGGGCTTCGGTGCCGACGAGCGCCGCTACGGCAGCGCGGTGGCCATGCTGCGTGGCCTGGGCATTTCGCGCGTGGCCCTGCTCAGCAACAACCCGACCAAGGCGCAGCGCCTGCGCAATGCCGGCATCGAAGTGCTGGACTGCATTCCGGTCACCGGCGAGATCACCGCCGAGAACGAACACTACCTGCGCACCAAGGCCGATCGTGCCGGCCACCTGCTGGATGTGGACGCGCTGATCCAGGCTGCCCAGTAACGCAGCCGACCTGCTACCGTCTGCGCGGTGCGGCCACGGCCGCCACCGCCCGCCCTGCCACCTGACGGAGCCCGCGTGACCGACGTTCCCCTTACTGCTCCGCCCACCGATGCCTGGCAGTCGCTGCCGCGCCGCGCCTCGCGGCTGGCCGCACTGGAAGGTGCCTTCGGTGGCCTGTTTGTGCCGGGCCTCCCACTGGCCGCTGCATGGTGGTTCTTCGATCTGCCCGGTGGCGTGTGGGTCGCAGCCCTTGGGCTGCTGGTGGGAGCTGCATGTGGTGCGTGGCTCGGCCACCGCCGCCTGGTCCGCACCCGTTGGCGGCTGGACGCACAGGGCCTGGGCCTGCGGCGAGACCTGATGTGGCAGCTGGAAACGCGCATTCCCCTGTCGCGCGTGCAGCACCTGGACCTGCGCCGCGGGCCACTGGAACGCCGCGCCGGGCTGGCCACGTTGATCGTGCACACGGCCGGCACCCGCATGAGCGCGGTGACCGTCAGCGGCCTGGACGAGGCGGATGCCGAGCGCCTGCGCGACACCCTGTCCCATCAGCTCGACCAGGACGCCGACGCCCTGTGAGCCTGCCACCCCCTCTGCCTGCAGCGCTGCCCACCGGTGGCGAGGACCACCGCCTGCATCCGTGGTCATGGTTGTTCGTACTGTTGATGCAGCTGCGCCATTACTTCCTGCCGCTGGTCGCGCTGCTGGTGTTCGGCCAGCGGGGTGACCGCGACCCGATGTGGGCGCAGCTGATTCCGCTGACGGCAATTGCCGCACTGGTACTGGTGTCTGTGCTGCAGTACCTCAGCTACCGCTACCGTATCGGCAGTGATGCGATTACCGTGCGCAGCGGTCTGCTGGCGCGCAACCGCCGCGAGATCCCGTTCGCCCGCATCCACAACGTGGAAGTGCGGCAGAATCCGTTGCACCGGCTGTTCGGCGTGGCCGAGCTGCGCCTGGAATCGGCCGGCGGCGTGCGTCCGGAAGCCGAAATGCGGGTACTGAAGCTGGACCAGGCGCTGGCACTGGAACGACTGGTGCGCCAGCGTGGGCAGGCACCGCAGGCCGCCGACGTTGTCGCCGCCCCCTCGATCACCGAGGCCGACACCGAACAGGTACTGCTGCGCCTGTCGAGCTGGGACGTGGTGCGCATGGGCCTGCTCTCCAACCGTGGCTGGGCGCTGGCGATCGCCGCGTTCGGTGTTCTGTTCCAGACCGTGCCGCGGCCGGTGATGGACGATGCCCTCCAGCGCGGTGGCCGCGAGGCCTTCGGCTACGCCAGCCACCTGCACCCCGGCGTGGCCGGCGCGTTCCTGCTGCTGGCTGCGGCTCTGTTGCTGGGCTGGCTGGCGCTGCGCGTGTTGTCGGTGGTGCTGACGCTGCTGCGCTACCACGGCTTCACCCTCAGCGAGCAGGATCGCCGCCTGACCGTTTCGGCTGGCCTGCTCAGCCGCACCCGCAGCAGCGTGGCGCGCCGGCGCATCCAGGCCTGGACGCTGCGCGAAGGTACGGTGCAGCGCTGGTTCGGGCTGCGCCAGCTGCGCATCGACAGCGCCGCCGGTGGCCCTGCGCGCGATGAGGACCGCGCCCTGCGCGAACTTGCACCGCTGGCGTCAAGTACGCGTTGCGAGCAGCTGGTGCAGCACCTGCTGCCACAGTTGCAGTGGCCACCGGCGCAGTGGCAGTCCATTCCGCAGCGCGGCTGGTGGCGGCTGTGCCTGGGCGCGCTGCTGCTGGTGCCGCTGCTGGCTGCGGCCGCGTACTGGCGCTGGGGCCCATGGGGCCTGCTGGTGCTGGCGTGGCTGCCGGTGGCGCTGCTGGTCGCGCACCGGCAGATGGCGCGCATGGGCTGGTACCTGGACGAGCACTATGTGGCGGTGCGCGGCGGCTGGTGGAAGCGCTGGTGGCGCTGGGCCGAGCTGGACAAGGTGCAGGGCCTGCGCCTGCAGCGCTCGCCGCTGGACAGGCTGCTGGGCACCAGCAGCCTGCAGCTGGATACCGCCGGCGCGCATGGCGATGTGGCGCTGACCCTGCACCATCTGCCGCAGGCACAGGCGCAGCAGGTGATGGAGCAGCTGGCCGCAGCACTCGCGCGGCGCAAGCTGCGCTGGTGACGGCGGGGCCGGATCCCGGCCGCGCATCCACGCATGGCGTGGATCTACTGTAGAGCCGAGCCCACGCTCGGCTTGCCGCAGCCGAGCATGGGCCCGGCGCTACATCCCCCCCCGGTTACCGCTGCGAGGGGCCCCAATAGCCCAGGTCCTTGCGGATCTGCAGGTCGCGCATCCAGCTGCCGAACGGCTTGCGCCGCAGCGCGCCCATTTCGCCGGACAGGAAATCCTCGGTGGCCGCGATCACGCGCTCGCTGGACAGGCCATCGCGGTACGGGTGGATGGCATCGGCGTAGCGCACGATTTCCGCCTGCAGCGCCTCGTCCGGGTGCAGCGCGCGCTGCAGCATCGCCTGCAGCTGCGCAGGATCATCGAAGTCGATCATGTGCGGCTTGGGCACGCGGTTGCGGAAAGTCACCACTGGCTTGTGCTGGACAATGAACTCCGAAACGATCGACGAGGTATCCGATACCAGCACATCGGCGGCGCGCTGCGCGGCCATCACCTGCTCGGGCTCGATGAAGCGGGCATTGGCACCGGCCAGCGCGCGGTAGCGTTCGAACAGTTCCGGCGGGCACTTCGGGTGCAGGGTCAGCAGCCAGTAGTGATCACCAGCAGCGATATCGGCGGCGATCTGCGCGTGCAGGTGCGGGGCCGCGCTCAACCGTTCAGTGAAGGTCGAGCCGAACAGGATCACCGGGCGCTCGCCGGCCGGAGCACGCAACGCGGCGCTCTCGCCACCGTCATCGCGGAACAGCGGGTCCAGCTTCGGCCAGCCGGTCTCTGCCACCGCGAAATGGCCCTGCAGGGCAGCGATCTCGCGGAACGGCGCAGTGGTGGCCGGCCCCTGCGTGCAGTACAGGTCGAACATGCCGCGCACCCTGAAGTGGCCGCGGGCACTGTCACGCTTCTCCACGTTGAAGCCATGAAACAGCTGCACCTTGGCCCCGGAAAGGAAGGTCGGCACCCAGTTGGCGGCGCTGAACACCGCACGCGGGCGCATCGCCAGGGCCTGCTTCAGGCCAATGTTGGGCACCCCCGGCAGGCTGCTGCCGGCCGCTCCGCCCTCGAACCAGGCGGCCACCTCCTGCCCGGACGCGTGCAAGGCCTGCGCCAACGGGGCGAGAATAGGCAGCGCATAGCGCTCCGTCGCAAACAACAGGTACCCGGCCATCATGTCCTCCACGACCGCTCCCATCGAACGGCCTCGCATCTCGGCGTGCATTATCGCGTTCAACGAGGCCGGGCGCATCGGCGACTGCCTGGCCTCGCTGGCCTTCTGCGATGAGATCGTGGTGGTCGACTCGCAGTCCACCGATGCCACCGTGGCCATCGCCGAGGCTGCCGGTGCCCGCGTGCTGCAGCGCCGGTTCGAGGGTTTCCGCAGCCAGAAGGCGTTCTGCGTCGAGCAGGCCAGCCACGACTGGGTGCTGTGCCTGGACGCCGACGAACGCATCAGCCCCGAGTTGCGTACGGCCATCGAGCAGGCCCGCGACGGCGGTTTCAGCGGCCACGCCGGCTACCGTTTCGCCCGCCTCTCGGAATATTTCGGGAAGTTCCTGCGCCACGGCAATGCCTACCCGGACCGGGTGCTGCGGCTGTTCGACCGCCGCCAGGGCGGCTGGCGCGGCAAGCGCGAGATCCACGAAGCGGCCAGCGTCGATGGCAACGTCGGCACCCTGCGCGGCGACCTCATCCACTACCCCTACCGCTCCCTGCAGCAGCAGCTGGCCAAGACCGAGAAATACGCGCGGATGATGGCCGAGCACGAGTTCGCACGCGGCAAGCGGGCCACCCTGGGCAAGCTGGTACTGGCGCCGGCCTGGCGGTTCTGGCGCGGCTTCCTGTTCCGTGGCGGCTTCCGCGATGGCTGGCATGGCCTGGTGTATGCCTACGTACGCGCCAACTACGTGCGGCAGAAGACCATCATGCTGTGGATGCTGGGCAATGGACAGGCGGTGGCCGACCCGGCGCCTTCCGCGGACCGGCCGTGACCACGCTGTGTCACACTGCGCGGGCGTTGCCTGAAGACCCCCCATGAAAATCCTGTACACCAACTTCCACTACGGCGACGGTGGCGGCCACACCACGTACATCGTCTCGTTGGCGCGTGCGTTGCACGGCCAGCACACGCTCCATGTCGCCGCGCCGGCCGACAGCCGCCTGCTGCGGACCATGGCCGATGAGGGCATTGCCCGCACACTGCCGATTGCGTTCGGCAGCGGCCTGCCAACGCTGCCCCGGCAGCTGGCCGAACAGCGTGCGCTGCGCAGGCTGGTGCGCGATGAAGGCATCGACCTGATCCACGTCAACGGTGCGCGCGACCACCGCTTCGTGATGCAGGGGCTGCTTGGCATGCGCCGCCCGCCGATCGTGCTGACCAAGCACAACAGCAAACCCACCGACACCTTCGGCAATGCGCTGCGCGCACGCTGGGCCACCGATCGGCTGATCGCGGTCTCGGCCGACACCAAGCGCCTGCTGGAACAGGGCCCATACCGTCGCTGCCCGATCGACGTGGTCCGCAACGGCGTGGACCTGGAGCGCTACTCGCCACAGCCGGCCGGCACCGGCAGCGCGCTGCGCCAGCAATGGACGCAGGATCCACAGGCGCTGGTGCTGGTCAGCAATGCCGGCACCGACGATTACAAGGGCTGGATCGACCTGGCCCAGGCCATCGCGCGGCTGCCCGATGCGGTACGCCCGCACGTGCACATGGCCGTGGCCGGCCACCTGCCCAGCGCACAGCAGCGCGAACAGGTGCAGGCGCTGGGCGAGGTGGCCGCGCAGGTGCACTTCACCGGCCTGCTGGCCGATACCCGCGTACTGATCGCGGCCGGCGATGCTGGCTTCGTGCTGTCCCATGACGTCGAGACGATCTCCTTCGCCTGCCGCGAGATGATGGCCAGCGCCAAGCCGATGCTGGTCAGCGATTACGCGGGCCTGCCGGAAAACATCGAACAAGGCGTCGATGGCTGGGTGGTTGCCACCCGCGACATCGACGCCATCGCCGCACAGGTGCAGGCGCTGTACGCACAGCGCGATGCGCTGCCGGAGCATGGCCGGGCAGCACGCCGCCATGCACAGCGGGAGTTCGGCCTGCAGACATTCGCCGACGCCACGCTGGCCAGCTATCACGCCGCCCTGGCCAGCCCCTGAGCCACGTTGCCCGAACGCTCAATCGGTGATGCCGGGCCCCTGCAGGCGGCGCTCGTGCTCGAGTTCCGCCGCCGACGGCCGGCAGGTGCCGGCGACCGCGTCGGCAGGTACCAGCCACCAGCGGCGACGATTGGAAATGCCCGCCATTTCGGCCTGCGCACGATCAATGCAGGCCTGCATCGCATCCTCGTTCACCAGCAGCCAGCGGTGCTGCGGAACCAGCCGCTGCCAGCGCACGGCTGCCTGCAGCTGTTGATGCCAACGCGCTTCGAATCCAAAGGTGGCCGCAGGACGATCGGCCATCAGCAGGTTCTGCTCTTTCCATGCCACCAGTCCCAGCTCGGCCTGCGGGCCGATGCGTGCGCTGACCTCGCGCATCAGGCCACGGGCCGAGCTGGAATCGTTCAACACCGGATAACCGACCAGGCTGTACAGCACCCAGACCCCGGCAAGGGTAGCGACCAGGGCAACGTGCCGACGCCGGCGCCCGCACACCCACAGGCTCAAGGCCGACCAGACCGCCATCGCCAGCGCCGTCCAGGCCAGCGCATCGGTGGCACCGGGAAGCAACCCGCGGCCATGGGTAAGACGCACTTCGAAATCCGGATCACCCAGCAGCGCCAGCGCACCGACCAGGCCCAGCGCCAGTGCCAGCAACGCGGTGAATGCGCCCAGCACACGCTGCACATCGCACCGCCTCAGCAGCCCCGGCAGCAACGGCGCCAACGCCAGGCAGAACATCGGCAATGCCGGCAGGATGTAGACGTCGCGCTTGCCGTGCGGGATCGAGAAGAACAGCACGACCAGCAGCCACCAGGCCAACGGCAGCAGGTAGCGCGCATCGCGCCGGCGCAGCCGCCGGAACCAGGCCGGAAGCGCCCACGGCAGCAGCAGGAACGCGGGGATCCACATCGACGGCATGATCGCCAGGAAGTACCACCACGGCTGGTGATGGTCCCAGGACTGCGTATAGCGCCGTGCGGTCTGCCGGAACAGGATGTCGTCCATGTAGGCGCGGTACGGCTCCGAGCCGGTGGCCAGGCCGGCCAGCAGCATCGGCGCCAGCCACAACGACACCGCCAGCAGGAAGGCCAGCGGTGCCAGCCAGAAGCGCAGGTCACGCACGTGCAGGCTCACCCGCGGCCAATGCAGCATGGATGCGACTGCGGCCGGCACGATCATCATCAGCGCCAGCACGCCTACGCCCTTGGTGATCACCCCGATGCCGGCGAAGAACCAGCCCATCCACCACCATCGCCAGGCCGGGCCCAGCAGCAGATGGCGCAGCAGTCCGTAGTTGGCCAGGGTGATGAACAGCACCACCAGCGGATCGATCTGCGCCTTCTTCGCCTGGAAGGTGAAGTGCAGCGCGAACAGCAGTGCCCAGCCGGCGTACAGCCCCACCTGCCGCGTCCACAGGCGGCGGCCGAGATCGACCACGCACCACAGCGTACCCAGCGCGGCCAGCAGCGAGGGCAACAGGAACGCAAACCGCCAGTGGCCGACCAGGCTGTACAGCGCGGCCTGCCACCACATCAGCATCGGCGGCTTGTCCGAATACAGTTCGGGGCCGCGATGCGGGAACAACCAGTAACCGCTGTCGACCATCTGCTTGGCCACCAGCGCGAAACGTGGCTCATCCGATGGCCACGGATCACGGAGGCCCAGGCCGGCCCCCAGCACCAGCAGGGCCATCACCACCAACAACCACGTCTGGCGCGACGCGTGGGTTTTCAGCATGGGACTCGAAACGGCAGCGGGGGTCAGGCTGCTTTTAACAGACGCGCGTAGAAGAAACCGTCAGCATCGTTTTCACCCGGCAGCCGCTGGCGTGCCACCCCTTCGCAATCCACGCCGAACGCGTCGCCCAGTGGCTGCGCCACGGCATCCGGATGCCACTTCAGGAACGCGCGCACCTGATCGATGTTCTCGGCGCGCAGGATCGAACAGGTGGCATACAGCAGCACGCCGCCCGGGCGCAGCATCGACCAGCAGGCTTCCAGCAGGCGCGCCTGCACGCCGACCAGTGCATCAATGTCTTCAGCGCGACGGTGGAACATCACATCCGGCTGGCGGCGGATCACGCCAGTCGCCGAACACGGCGCATCCAGCAGGATCGCGTCGAACGGCACGCCATCCCACCAGGCACCGGGATCGCTGGCATCGGCAGCCAGGGTCTGCGCATGTTCGCCCACGCCGGTGCGGGTGTAGGTATCGCGTGCGCGGGCCAGACGGCGCGCGTCGATATCCAGCGCCAGCAGGCGCAGGCTGGGGTCGCGCTCCAGCAGGTGCGCCGACTTGCCGCCGGGTGCCGCGCAGGCGTCCAGCACGCGGGCACCGGCCGCCGGGGCCAGCGCATCGGCCGCACACTGCGCCGACAGGTCCTGCACCGAGATCGCGCCCTCGGCGAAGCCGGGCAGCTGATTCACGGCAACCGGAGAGGCCAGCCGCAACGCGTCGGCGCTGAGCGGACTGGCTTCCGCGGCAATGCCGGCTTCGGCCAGCGCTGCCAGTGCCTTGTCACGGCCGCCCTGCTGGCGGTTGGCGCGCAACCACAGTGGCGCCGGTTGCAGGCTGGCGCTGAAGATCGCGTCGGCTTGCGCCGGCCAATCGCGTTCCACCGCATCGGCCAGCCATTCCGGGAAGGCATCGCGCGCGGGCTGTTCCGGGAAACCTTCGCGCTGCGCACGGCGCAGGATCGCATTGACCAGGCCTGCCTGGCGCTCACGGCCCAGTGCACGCGCTGCATCGACCGTGGCCGACAGCGCCGCGTGCGCCGGCAGCTCGAGCACGTCCAGCTGGGCGAACCCGACCATCAACAGCGTGCGCAGGTCGGCATCACGCGCCGACAACGGCTTCTGCATCCACGATTGCAGCGCCGCGTCATAGGTGCTGCGGCGACGCAGGACGGCGAAACACAGGGCTTCCAGCAGCGCGCGGTCGCGGCTGTCGGCCAGCTTCGGCAGCGCCCAGGCCAGCTCGGCCTTCAGCGAACGGCCACGGGTGAACACCTGTGCCAGCACACGTGCGGCCAGCATGCGCGTGGCCGCGCCCGGCGCCGCCTTGGCGACGGAGAAATCGTTCTGCTTGGACACCGCTTATGCCCCCACGCGCAGATCGCGGCGGGCGTTGAGGTAGTCGGCCGCAGTAATCGCCTTGCCACCTTCCCGCTGCAGCACACGCAGGCGCAGTGCGCCCTGGCCACAGGCGATGTCGATGCCATCGCGGCTGGCCGCCAGTACGGTGCCCGGTGCCTGGCCGTGGTCCGCCTCCAGCGCCACCGCACCATGGATGCGCACGCGTTCACCGGCCAGCGTCGCCTCGGCGATCGGCCACGGATTGAACGCGCGCACGGTACGCGCCAGCGCGCCGGCGTCCTGCGCCCAATCCAGCTTCGCTTCGGCCTTGTCCAGCTTGTGCGCGTAGGTCACGCCCTGTTCCGGCTGCGGCCGCGCGATCGGCTTGATGCCGGCACGCAGCAGGCCCAGGCCGTCGGACAGCACCTGTGCGCCAAGCTCGGCCAGCTTGTCATGCAGCTGGCCACCGGTATCGGTGGCCGCGATCGGCAGTTCCTGATGCAGCAGCACCGGGCCGGTATCCAGGCCGGCCTCCATCTGCATCAGGCAGACGCCGGTCTTCGCGTCGCCGGCCTGGATCGCGCGCTGGATCGGCGCGGCACCGCGCCAGCGCGGCAGCAGCGAGGCATGCACGTTCCAGCAGCCGTGGGTCGGAATGGCCAGCACCGCCTTGGGCAGGATCAGGCCATAGGCCACCACCACCATCAGATCCGGCTGCAGGTTGCGCAGCTGCTGCTGGGCCGCCTCGTCCTTCAACGACTCGGGCTGGTAGACCGGGATGCCACGGGCCACGGCTTCCAGCTTGACCGGCGACGGCGCCAGGCCACGGCCACGGCCGGCCGGACGATCAGGCTGGGTGTAGACGGCCACGACCTCATGATGGCGCGCAGCCGCGCGCAGCGATGACACCGCGAATTCCGGCGTACCGGCAAAGACAATCCTCATGGCTACCCCACTTGCAGGATGGATTCGTGCAGGAAAGAAAACGGCGCCGTCGGCCGGCGCCGTACAGCCCGCGCGTGCCGCGCAGGCGCGGGCCACCCGAAGGGTGGCCCGGATTGGCGATCACGCCACGTGCTTGCGCTGCTTGGCCAGCTTCTTGCGCACCATCTCGCGCTTGAGCGGCGACAGATAGTCGATGAACAGCTTGCCGTCCAGGTGGTCCATCTCGTGCTGGATGCAGGTGGCCAGCACTTCACCGGCCTCCAGCTGCTGTTCCTGGCCGTTGCGGTCCAGGTACTTCACGGTGATGGTGTCGGCACGGGTGACGTCGGCGAAGATGCCCGGAACCGACAGGCAGCCTTCCTGGTACACCCGGCCCCCGTCCTTGGCGATGATTTCCGGGTTGATGAACACATGCGGTTCATTCTTTTCTTCGCTGACGTCGATGACCATGAAGCGCTTGTGCACGTCCACCTGGGTGGCGGCCAGGCCGATGCCCGGGGCGTCGTACATGGTCAGGAACATGTTGTCGATCAGTTCCTGGAAGGCCGGCGTGGTGACTTCGGCGGCTTCGATCAACGCAGCCTTGGTACGCAGGCGCGGATCGGGGAACTCGAGAATGGGGAGAAGGGCCATGGCTGTTTCCGGATAGGGGGCCGGCACGCCGGCATACGTCGCAGATTCTAGCTCCAACGCTTGCCTTGCGCCCCGGTTTCTGGACTATAGTGCGCGAACCTGTTGGGGAATCAGGGCTTCACACCTATGTTGCTTCGTTTTCGTACGGTCGTCGCCGCGGCGATGCTGACCGTGGCTGCCTATGCTACCGCCGTGGAAGTGAATGGCGGGCACCCGGACACCTATGTGGTCCGAAAAGGGGATACGTTGTGGGATATCGCCGCACGTTTCCTGCAGAAGCCGTGGCTCTGGCCGGAGATCTGGCAGGCCAATCCGCAGATCGCCAATCCGCACCTGATCTATCCCGGTGACGTGCTCAGCCTGGCCTATCTGGACCGGGTGACCGTCGCTGCCAAGCCCGGCCCGCGCCAGGAAGCCCCGATCGATGCCATTCCGCTGGCCCAGGTCGAGCCGTTCCTGAAGCAGCTGAGCGTGGTCGACAGCATCGAGCAGCTACCCTACGTGGCCGGCCTGGAGGAAGAACGCCTGCGCGTCACCAGCGGCAGCGCGGTGTACGTGCGCCTGGCCGACGCCCAGCTGGGGCAGCGCTGGGCCGTGGTCCGCCCGACCGTGCGCTACGCCCAGCCCAAGCCGACCGAGGACCTGACCGCCAACGGCGACGTCACCCCGGGCAGCGGCAACCTGTGGCGGGCCTACAACGCCCCCAACCACCGCCGCGGCGTGCTTGGCTATGAGCTGGCCCAGGTCGCCACCGGCACCATCACCCATGTCGCCGGCGGCAAGGTCGAGGCGTCCACCCTGGTGCTGGACAAGAACGAGGGCGGCCGCGAGGTGCGTGCCGGCGACCGCCTGGTCCCGGTCGAGGCCAAGCCGTACGACCTGCAGTTCATCCCCCATGTCCCGGCCGCCGGTGTGGAGGGTGTCGACGTGCGCGTGCTGGCCGTCACCGACATGTTCACCGCCGCCGGCCCGCGCGATGTGATCGCGATCTCGGCAGGCCGCGCGCAGGGCGTGGACAACGGCACCGTGTTCTCGCTGTGGCGCCAAGGCCGCCACGTGGCGCACCGCATGAAGTACCCGACCTCGTCGCGCATGGACGATTCGCTCAGCACCGGCGCAGGCCGGGTCTCGCTGCCGGACGAATACGCCGCGCACGCCATGGTGTTCCGTACCTTCGACAACGTCAGCTACGCGCTGGTGATGCAGGGCGTGAAGCCGGTACGCGTGGGGTTCAACGCACTGCACCCGGACGCGAAGTAACCATCGCCAGGCGGCCCGGCCACTGCGTGTAGTGCCGGCCTCTGGCGGGCAGGCACCTCCGGCAAAGTCTGACAGCCACATGCGAAGGCGCCCTAGGGCGCCTTTGTTGTATGCGCTCGATAGTGGGGGGATGACCAACCCAACTGACGAGGCGCTGCTGCGCCTGTTGATGGCAGGCGGCGCGCTGGCACCACGGCGGGCCCTGCTGGAGGCCGCAGGCAATGCGGAAATCGCGATCGCGCAGGGCGCCGCGAACTGGCGCGCGCACGGCTGCACGCCAGAGCAGTGCGCCACACTGGAACGCCCGGACGCCCGGGCCTCGGCCGTGGCACGGCGCTGGCTGGAAGACGACAACCAGCACCTGCTGGCCTTCACCGATCCAGCATTCCCCCCGGCCCTGCTGGATGTCCCCAACCCACCCCTTGCGCTGTTCATCGCCGGTGACCCCAGCCTGGCCTGGCGCCCGTCGGTGGCGCTGGTCGGCAGCCGCTCGCCAACGCCGGGCGGACGCGCGCTGGCAGCCCGCTTTGCCGGCTGTTTCGTCGAAGCCGGACTGACGGTGACCAGCGGCCTGGCGGCGGGCATCGACGCCGCCGCCCACCAGGCGACACTCGACGCCGGTGGTTGCACCGTGGCGGTCATCGGCACCGGCCCGGACCGGGCCTACCCGGACAGCCACGCCCGCCTGCAGGCCCGGATCGCCACCGAAGGCGCGGTGCTCAGCGAGTACGTGCCGGGAACGCCGGCACGCCCCGGCCACTTTCCCGCCCGCAACCGGCTGGTGGCCGGGCTGGCACTGGCGACGGTGGTGGTCGAGGCCGCCCAGCGCTCCGGCGCCCTGATCACCGCACGCCTGGCTGCCGAGGCCGGTCGCGAGGTCTGCGCCCTGCCCGGCTCGGTGCTCAATCCACGCGCGGCGGGCTGCCATCGGCTGATCCGTGAGGGTGCTGCACTGGTCGAGCGCCCGGAGGAGGTCCTGGAACTGCTGGCCCCCGCCCTCCGCCAGCAGCTGCCGGGCTTGCAATCACGGTTGGCCACCCCCACTGAACAGGCACCGCCGGTACTCCTGCCGGCGCGCTGGGCCGACGACCCTGACTACCAGTGCTTGTGGCGGGCCCTGGACCACAACCCAAGCAGTATGGATTCACTGATCACGCGCTGTGGATTGACGGCGCCCCAGGTGTCCTCCATGCTGCTGGCCATGGAACTGGCGGGAATCGTGGTGTGCGTACACGGCCGCTACTGTCGAACTCCCTAGTTTCTTCACCTCCACAGCGTCGCGCGACGCAGGCCGAGGGGCAATGAAAGAGAGCATCCTGGATGTACTGCTGTACCTGTTTGAACACTATTTCAGCGAAGATGCGGACCTGATCCGTGACCGCGATTCGCTCCAGAACGGCCTGATCCAGGCCGGTTTCAGCCCAACCGAGATCAACAAGGCATTCGACTGGCTCGATGCCCTGGCCGCGCAGCGGCCGAGCGTGGCCCAGGCGCGGGTCGATGGCCCCGTGCGCGTCTACCACGGCCCCGAGCTGGACAAGCTGGACGTGGAATGCCGTGGTTTCCTGCTGTACCTGGAACAGCACGGCATCCTCGACGCCGACCAGCGCGAGCTGGTGCTGGACCGGGCGATGGCCCTGGACCAGGACGAACTGGACCTGGACGACCTGAAATGGGTCGTACTGATGGTGCTGTTCAACCAGCCCGGCTCCGAGGCGGCGTATGCCTGGATGGAGACGCAGATGTTCATGGACGAGCCAGAACCCCTGCACTGACCGTACACTTGGGGGCATAGCGCATTCAGGAGCGTCCCCGTGAGCGAGTGGTTCCATGCAGAAGGCAACCGGCAGCAGGGTCCGCTGCCGGCGGAACAGTTGGTCGAGTTGTTCCGCAACAACCAGATCTCCCTGGACACCCTGGTCTGGCGCGACGGCCTGCCGCAATGGCAGCCGTTGCGCACCGTGGTCGACGAACTCGGCCTGATCGTGCCGGCGCTGGACGCTGCCACGCCACCCGTGGAACCCGAGCCCGAACCGGAACCGGTGGCACCGCCTCCGCCGCAGCCGCCGGTACTGCCGCCGTCCACCCCCTACACCACCAGTGCATCGGCCACCGCCCTGCCGGCGCCGAAGAAGAAGCTGTCCGGTTGCGCCCTGACCGCCATCATCGGCGGCGGCCTGCTGCTGGTGCTGGTACCGATCGTGGCCATCCTGGCCGCCATCGCGCTGCCTGCCTACAACGACTACACCGTGCGCGCCAAGGTCGCCGGCGCAGTGACCGCACTGCAGCCGTTGAAGGACCAGGTGCAGCATTTCGCCGATGACGAAGGCCGTTGCCCCGGTGCCAACGACGCCGGCTTCCCGGCCCCGGGTGACTTCGCCCATGCAGGGCTGTCGGCGGTGAACATCGGTCGCTTCAACAATGGCCACTGTGGCATCGAAGCCACCCTGGCGCTGCCCGGCAAGAGCCTCGATGGCGACCTGCTGTGGCTGGAATACGATCGCGACAGCGGCCGCTGGGAATGCAGTGGCGAAAGCAACGACAAGTACCTGCCGCCGTCGTGCCGCGGCTGAGCCACGCGCACGCCAGCACCTCCAAGGATGATTCAACAGGGAACATGCAATGACTGAGTGGTACTACGCCGAAGGACAGCAACGCCAGGGCCCGCTGCCGGTCCAGGAGATCCGCCAGCGCTTCCAGCGTGGCCAGCTCAACCTGGACACCCTGGTCTGGCGCGAGGGCATGGCCCAGTGGGCTGCACTGCGCCAGGTGGTCGACGAGCTCGGCCTGCAGACGCTGGCCGATGCCAGCACGGCCACCAGCAGCGGCGGCTTCGACCTGCGTGGCGACTATGCCGCCATCGACAACGGCAGCGCCCCCCTGCCCGGCACCGGCGCACTCAGCAGCTCGCCCTACAGCGCTCCAGCCGCCGCCGGCAGCGGTGGCCACGCACAGCCGGTGGTTGGCGGTGAAGTGGTCTACGCAGGCTTCTGGAAGCGTGTGGCGGCCTACATGATCGACTACTTCGTGCTGGTCATCCCCGGCAGCATCATCGGTGCCATCCTCGGTGCGATCCTCGGCGCCAGCATGGGCGCGGTAGGCAGTGGCGAATCGGCCATCGAGATCGTGGCGCAGCTGGCCAGTGCCCTGATCAACCTCTGCATCGGCATGGCCTACTACACCTGGTTCCACGCCTCGCAGGGCGGCGCCACGCTGGGCAAGATGGCGGTCGGCATCAAGGTCGTGCGCGGCAACGGCGAGCGCCTGACCAAGGCGCGCGCATTTGGCCGCTACTGGGCCATGCTGCTGAGCAGCTTCACCCTCGGCATCGGTTTCCTGATGGCGGCCTTCACCGAGCGCAAGCAGGGCCTGCACGACATGATCTGCGACACCCTGGTGGTCGACCGCTGGGCCTACACCGACCAGCCGCAGCTGCAGCGCCGCGAGCTGGGCACGGTGACCGTGCTGGTGCTCGTGCTGACCGGCCTGCTGTCGCTGGCGGGCCTGGTCCTGCTGGTGTTCGCGGTCGGCTTCATCGCCAAGATGGCCTCATGAACGGCCATCCTCACGCCTGGCTGCTTGACATGGGCTGGCCGGGCGTGATTCCTCTAATAAGGTGAAACCTGAACGCCCGGCACATTACCGGGCGTTCAGTTTATGGATTTGCCCGTGGCCGCTTCACTAATGCGGCCGTTTGCTCCACCCTAGCGGCCCCTCTCCCCCGGTCCGCCCACAGACCTTTCCTGACATGCCCAAGCACCTGCTCATCGTCGAATCGCCGGCCAAGGCCAAGACGATCAACAAATACCTCGGCAAGGACTACACGGTCCTGGCCTCGTATGGGCACGTGCGCGACCTGATCCCGAAGGAAGGCGCGGTCGACCCGGACAACGGGTTCGCCATGCACTACGACGTGATCGACAAGAACGAAAAGCATGTCGATGCGATTGCCAAGGCCGCCAAGAGCGCCGACGACATCCTGCTGGCGACCGACCCGGATCGCGAGGGTGAGGCGATCAGCTGGCACATCGCCGAGATCCTGAAGGAACGCGGGCTGGTCAAGGACAAGCCGATGCAGCGCGTGGTGTTCACCGAGATCACCCCGCGCGCCATCAAGGAAGCGATCAGCCAGCCGCGCGCGATCGCCAGCGACCTGGTCGATGCCCAGCAGGCGCGCCGCGCGCTGGACTACCTGGTCGGCTTCAACCTGTCGCCGGTGCTGTGGCGCAAGGTCCAGCGCGGCCTGTCAGCCGGCCGCGTGCAGAGCCCGGCGCTGCGCATGATCGTCGAGCGCGAGGAAGAGATCGAAGCCTTCATCGCCCGCGAATACTGGTCGATCGCCGCCGAGTGCGCACACCCGTCGCAGCACTTCAACGCCAAGCTGATCAAGCTGGACGGGCAGAAGTTCGAGCAGTTCACCATCACCGACGGCGACACCGCTGAAGCGGCGCGCATGCGCATCCAGCAGGCCGCGCAGGGCTCGCTGCATGTCACCGATGTGGCCAGCAAGGAGCGCAAGCGCCGCCCGGCGCCGCCGTTCACCACCTCCACCCTGCAGCAGGAAGCCTCACGCAAGCTCGGCTTCACCACCCGCAAGACCATGCAGGTGGCGCAGAAGCTGTATGAAGGCGTGGCGATTGGCGACGAAGGCACCGTCGGCCTGATCTCGTACATGCGTACCGACTCGGTGAACCTGTCGCAGGACGCGCTGGCCGAGATCCGCGATGTGATCGCCCGCGACTACGGCATCGCCTCGCTGCCGGACCAGCCGAACACCTACCAGACCAAGTCCAAGAACGCCCAGGAGGCGCACGAAGCGGTGCGCCCGACCTCGGCGCTGCGCACGCCTGCGCAGGTCGCGCGCTACCTGACCGATGACGAGCGCAAGCTGTACGAGCTGATCTGGAAGCGTGCGGTGGCCTGCCAGATGATCCCGGCCACGCTCAACACCGTCAGCGTCGACCTGTCGGCCGGCAGCGAGCACGTGTTCCGTGCCAGCGGCACCACCGTGGTGGTGCCCGGCTTCCTGGCCGTGTACGAGGAAGGCAAGGACAACAAGAGCGCCGAGGACGAGGACGAAGGCCGCAAGCTGCCGGCGATGAAGCCCGGCGACCGCGTGCCGCTGGAACGCATCCAGGCCGAACAGCATTTCACCCAGCCGCCGCCGCGCTACACCGAAGCGGCGCTGGTGAAGGCGCTGGAAGAGTACGGCATCGGCCGTCCCTCGACCTACGCTTCGATCATCCAGACCCTGCTGTTCCGCAAGTACGTGGAAATGGAAGGCCGCAGCTTCCGCCCGTCCGACGTCGGCCGCGCAGTGTCCAAGTTCCTGTCCAGCCACTTCACCCGGTACGTGGACTACGACTTCACCGCCAAGCTCGAAGATGAGCTCGATGCCGTCTCGCGTGGCGAAGAAGAGTGGATCCCGCTGATGGCCCGTTTCTGGGAGCCGTTCAAGGAGCTGGTGGAAGACAAGAAGGAATCGGTCGACCGTGCCGAGGCCAGTGGCGCGCGCGAGCTCGGCACCGACCCGAAGACCGGCAAGCCGGTCAGCGTGCGCCTGGGTCGCTTCGGGCCGTACGCCGCCATCGGCAGCACCGCCGAGGATGCCGAGGAGAAGCCCAAGTTCGCCTCGCTGCGCCCCGGCCAGTCGATGCACACCATCTCCCTGGAAGACGCGCTGGAACTGTTCCTGATGCCGCGCGCGCTGGGTGAGGACAAGGGCGAGCCGGTCAGCGTCGGCATCGGCCGCTTCGGCCCGTTTGCCAAGCGCGGCAGCACCTATGCCTCGCTGAAGAAGGAAGACGACCCGTACACCATCGACCTGGCCCGCGCCGTGTTCCTGATCGAAGAGAAGGAAGAGATCGCGCGCAACCGGATCATCAAGGAATTCGAAGGCAGCGACATCCAGGTGCTGAACGGCCGCTTCGGCCCGTACATCAGCGACGGCAAGATGAACGGCAAGATCCCCAAGGATCGCGAGCCGGCATCGCTGACCCTGGCCGAAGTGCAGCAGCTGATGGAAGAAACCGGCAAGCCGGTGCGCAAGGGCTTTGGCGCCAAGAAGGCCGCCGCGAAGAAGGCCCCGGCCAAGAAAGCAGCGGTGAAGAAGGAAGCCGCGCCGAAGAAGGCCGCTGCAAAGAAAGCGCCTGCCAAGAAGGCCCCGGCCAAGAAAGCAGTAAAGAAGGCCGCCGCCAAGAAGGCCCCGGCGAAGAAGGCCGCTGCAAAGAAGTAGATCCACGCCGTGCGTGGATGAGGGGCAAGGTGTGCGGACCAACGGTCCGCACCTACCGTCCGCGCCGACCACCCCTTCTGCACGCAGCAGGGGGATAATGGAGGCCCACGCCGGGCCGGTCGCCGCCATGAAAGAACTCACCCTGGACTCTGCTGTCGCCACGCTCCGCGCGGGCGGCGTGATCGCCTACCCGACCGAAGCGGTCTGGGGCCTGGGCTGTGATCCCTCGCACGAAGCTGCGGTGCACATGGTGCTGCGGCTGAAGCAGCGCCCGATCGAAAAAGGCATGATCCTGGTCGCGGCCGAGCTGGCGCAGCTGGAAGGCTGGGTGCGCCTGCAGGCGCTGCCCGACGCCCGCCAGCGCGCGGTACTGGCCAGCTGGCCCGGCGCCAACACCTGGATCCTGCCCGCCGGCCCGCGCGCGCAGCCCTGGGTCACCGGCGAGCACAGCGGCATCGCGGTGCGCATCAGCGCGCACCCGCTGGTGGCCGAACTCTGCCGCGCCTGGGGCGGCCCGCTGGTCTCCACCAGCGCCAACCTGGCCGGCGAACCGCCGGCCCGCAGCCGCGAAGAACTGGACCCACGCCTGCTGCGCCTGCTCGACGGCATCCTCGATGGACAGACCGGTGGCCTGGCCCAGCCCACCCCGATCCGCGACGCGCTCAGCGGCAACGTGCTGCGCTCCTGAGCCGGCGATTGCGCTGCTGCAGACAATCACGCACCCTGCCGCCATGACCCTGCTGCGCGCCACCCTCAGCCTGTGCCTGCTGCTGCCGTGGACGGCGCCCGCCGCCGCCGACGTGCGGGTGTACCGCTGCGTTGCCAGCAACGGCGCCGTTGCCCTGCAGGACACGCCCTGCAACAGCGGCCGCCAGCAGGTGCGCGACCTGCAGCGCCCGCGCGATCCCGCTCCACGGGTGGTGCGCAGTGATGCCACGCCTCCGCCGCCCAGCGAAACCCCGGTCATCCGCGAGCGCGAAGTCCGCCACGTCTACATCCAGCCGCCGCAGCCGATGTACGAATGCGTGAGCGAGGATGGCCGCCGCTATACCAGCGACAACAACGAAGGCAATCCGCGCTGGGTGCCGCTGTGGACCAGTGTCTGGCTGCCACACGGGCATCGGGGCCCGGCCTACCCGGGTCCGCGCCCGGCCATCGGCACGCCGATCGGCGAAGGCGCGGGTTATCGCCCTCCCTCGATCGGCATGGGCGTGCAGGTTCCGGCCGGCAGCGTGCTGGTTCGCGACAGCTGCCATGCGTTGCCGCCGCAGGAAGTCTGCGCGCGACTGAGTGACCGCCGCTGGGAGCTGGATCGCCGTTACAACAGCGCGCTGCAGAGTGAACGCACCGCCATCAGCAACGAACAGCGCGGCATCGATGCGCGCCTGTCACGCGATTGCGAACGCTGAGCGCAGCAGGCCGTCGCAGCCTGTACGCTGTGCGCATGAACCGAGTGATCTGGCTGCTTCTGGTGCTGCTGCCTGAAAGCGCGTTGGCCGAAGAGGGCGTGATCTACCGCTGTACCTCCAGCAGCAGTGACGTCCCTACCCTGCAGCGCACGCCGTGCCCCACCGGCAGCAAGCAGCAGGTGCTGCGCATACCCGACCCGGCCAACTCGCAGCCGGCCGCCGCTGCACCTGTGGCGGCCGAACCTGCACCCGCCCCTGTCGAAACACCCGCGCCGGTGCCGGCCGGAGCGGCCGTTGCCCCTGCGGCCCCAGCGAAACCAGGACGCGCGGATGAAGGACGCACGATCATGGAAGCAGGCATGGTCGAACACGAAGGAGACGACCAGATCCTCGACAGCGCGACGCTGCGGCGCGATGCCGAGGCCCGCGCCGCCGCAGGTGATGGTCCACCGAAGCCGCCGCTTCCTCCGATCTTCCAGTGCACCGACAGCCAGGGCGGCGGCTACCTGTACGAGTACGAGGCCGCGCCCGGCCGCTGCGAGCTGATGACGGTACAGGGCCTTGGCGGAGTGACGCCGGTGAATGCCGCCAGCTGTGAAGTAGTGCGCGACCACTGCGAAGCGCTTCCCGAAGCGCAGCGCTGCGGTGGTTGGCAGCAGCGCTTCCGCGATGCCCGCGGCCGTGAGCGCTTTGCCGCGCCGGAAAACCGCGATACCGCGCGCGGAGAACGCAAACGGCTGCAGGACGTGCTGGAAGCCAGCAACTGCCCGGTACCGGGGTGACAGCGGCGGCATGGCCGCACCTGCCCATGAGGTGGATCCGTTGTAGAGCCGAGCCATGCTCGGCTGCCGTTGGCGGAATGCAGCCGAGCATGGGCTCGGCTCTACAGCAAAGCGATCAGAACCCGTAGCGCAGGAACCCACCATCCACCGCAATGCACTCGCCGGTGACATAGCTGGCCGCCGGCAGGCACAGGAAGCCCACGGCTGCAGCCACTTCCTCCGGCTCGCCGATGCGGCGCATCGGCGTGCGGTTGATCACTTCCTCGTAGTAGTCCGGGTCCGCCAACGGCCCGGACGTGCGCCGTGTGCGGATGTACCACGGTGCCACCGCGTTGACCCGGATGCCATCCTCGGCCCACTCGACGGCCAGGTTGCGGGTCATCTGGTGCATCGCCGCCTTGGTCATGCCGTAGACCACGCCGCTGCGCACATGGGTCAGGCCGGACACGCTGCCGACGTTGACGATGGACGACGACGCGTGGCGGGCCAGCAACGGATGCGCGTAGCGCGACAGCTCGAATGCCGAGAACAGGTTGGTCTCGAAGATCTTCCGCCATTCATCCTCGGAATACTCCGTGGCCGCCTTGGTGACGTTGCCGCCGGCGTTGTTGACCAGGATGTGCAGGCCATCGCTGTGGTCCTCCACCCAGTCCAGGATCTGGCGGCGGTCCTCGTCGTCGGAGACATCGGCAGCCAGTGCATGCACCTGCATCTGCGGATACACGTCCAGCAGTTCGTCGCGCGCGGTCTCCAGCATGTCGATATCACGGCCGACGATCATCAGATCGGCGCCGAAGCCAGCCAGTTCATGCGCGATGGCAAGGCCGATGCCGGCGCTGGCGCCGGTGATCAAGGCGGTCTGGCCGTCCAGGCGCCACCGTTGCTGGGTCATGTGCTCTCCGGGGCCGCGCCCGCTGTGTTTCGATGCGGCAAGGATACGCGCTCACGGCCGCCCCCTGCCGAGGATGCGACACTGCCCGCACGTCCATCACGGAGTGCCGCCATGCGCATCCTGATCCTGTCCACGTCCCTGCTGGCCACCGTGCTGCTGACCGCCTGCCAGCGCCCGCCCACACCAAACCCGGAGAAGCCGCCGGAACCGCAGGCCATGGCCCGCGCGATCCAGCAACCACTGGACCGCGCCAAGCGCGTGCAGAAAACCGTCGATGACGCCGCTGCGAGCGAGCGCAAGGCCGAGGCTGACGCCACGCAGTAACCCCGCAAACGGAAACGCCCGGCCAAGGCCGGGCGTTTCCAGTAGATCCACGCCATGCGTGGATGGCTTCCGGTCAGAACCCGCAGAAGCAGTACGCCAGCGCCTTCACCGGCGTGCCGTTGCCCTTCTCGCGGGCCGCGTTCTCGACAAAGCGCAGCTGCGTATCCACTTCCGGCATCGTGCGCGCCAGCACCATCCGCGCCATGCCCGAGTCGGACAGCATCCAGGCACCGGCACGGCTGCCGGCGAAACCGCTGACGAACTGCGCGAACGGCGTTGCCGCCTTCTCGATGTAGCGCACGCGATAGGCATCGGCCTTGCCCAGCTTGGCGCGGCTGGCGGCATCGGCCACGGCATCCTTCAGGCCACCGAAGGCATCGACCAGACCACGTTCCTTTGCCTGCGCACCGCTCCACACGCGGCCACGCGCCACTTCGTCGACGGCCTCGACCGGCTTCTTGCGGGCGTCGGCGACGCGACCGGTGAAGTCGGCGTAACCCTTGTTGATCACCGACTGGATGACCTGGCCCACAGCCGGCTCCATCGGGCGGGTGACATCGAACGCACCGGCGAAACGGGTGGTGCCGACACCATCGGTGTGCACGCCGATCTTGTCCAGCGCGCGGCTGAAGTTCGGCACCATGCCGAAGATGCCGATCGAACCGGTGATGGTCGACGGATCGGCATAGATGCGATCGGCGTTCATGCTGATCCAGTAGCCACCGGAGGCGGCCAGGTCGCCCATCGACACCACCACCGGCTTGCCGGCGGCCTGCAGGGCCACCACTTCACGGCGGATCTGCTCGGAGGCGAACACTTCACCACCCGGCGAATTGACACGCAGCACCACGGACTTCACGTTCTCATCGTCACGCGCGGCACGCAGCAGCGCCGAGGTCGATTCGCCACCGATGCGGCCGGCCGGGAGATCGCCGCCGCTGATTTCACCGGCGGCCACCACCACCGCCACCTGCGGACGGTTGTCGACCGGGTTGCGGCGCGCATCGAGCTGGCCCAGGTAGGTGCCGAAGTCGACGTTGCGGAAACCACCGTCGGCATCTTCGTCGGCCACGCCACGCTCGATCATCAGATCCTCGAATTCCTCGCGGGTCTTCAGTGAGGTCACCAGCTTCTGCTGCAGGGCGAACTTGGCCAGGTCACCACCGGCAGCGGCGATGCCTTCCGGCAGCGTGTCGATGCCGGCGGCCAGCTGTGCCGGGTCCAGGCGACGCGCCTTGGCGATGTCGCCCAGGTAGCGCTGCCACACGTCGTTCATCCAGAACAGGTCGGCTTCCTTGGAGGCCGGCGAGGCGGCGTCGAGCACGTACGGCTCGGCCGCGGACTTGTACTCGCCCACCTTGAACAGGTGCACGTCCACACCCAGCTTGTCCTGCAGGCCGGTGCGGAAATACTGGCGGTAGCGGCCCAGGCCCTCGAGCACCACCGACCCCATCGGGTCCAGGTAGACCTCGTCGGCCTGTGCGGCCAGCAGGTACTGCGACTGGCCCATGCTTTCGCTGTAAGCCACCAGCTGCTTGCCGGATGCACGCAGGTCCTGCAGTGCGGCGGCCACTTCACGCAGCGAGGCGAAGCCCGACGGCTGCAGCTTGTCCAGCTCCAGCACCACGCGCTCGATCTTCTTGTCTTCCTTGGCCGACTCGATCACCCGCAGCAGGTCGCGCAGCTGGATCTCTTCGGCACCGTTGTCGCCCACCGCCTTGGCCAGCGCACGGCTGACCGGATCAGCGCTGAACTGCTCGACCAGGCGGCCTTCCGGCGCGATCACCAGGGTGGTGCGGTCCTGCAGCGATTTGCTGGCACCGGCGCCCATGCCGGCGGCGATGACGAACATCACCAGCAGCAGGAACAGCAGGCCGAAGAACACCAGGTTGAGGATCAACCGGCGGGTGAAGTTCATGACGTCCCACAGCCCGATGAAGAAACTGGCGACGGGGTTGCGACGCGCCGGGGGCAGCGGGGGCACGGGTTGATTCATGGAACGCTCCGGATGGCTTCTTGCCGTGGTGCCAGCATAGCCGGTGCCGCGTGATGCGGCATCGGACACAAGTCAGGGGATCGCCCGCCACGGGTCATCGCGGCGGGCGGGGCAAATCAGGACAGTACGGACTGGCCGATGCGCAGGCTGCTGCGGCGCAGGCGCCAGCCCATCAGGATGGCGGCGGCGGTCAGGCCGACGATCAGGCCGATCCACATGCCCTGCGGGCCCATGCCCAGCCCCAGGCCGAGCCCGGCGCCGAGCGGCATGCCCAGGCCCCAGTACGCGAACATGGCGATGAACATCGGCACGCGGGTGTCCTTCAGGCCGCGCAGTGCGCCGGCGGACAGTACCTGGATGCCATCCGGGAACTGGAAGGTGGCCGCGTACAGCAGCAGGGTGGAGGCCAGGCCGGCCACCGCCAGGTCGTTGGTGTAGACACCGACGATGGCATCGTGGCCGAACAGCAGTACCGCCGCCGACAACGTCTGCGTGCCCATGATGATCGCGTAGCCAGCCCACGCCGCACGGCGCACGCCGAAGCCATCGCCACGGCCGACCGCATGGCCGACCCGCACGGTGGTGGCCTCGGCCACGCCCATCGGGATCATGAAGCACAGCTGGGCGACGTTGATCGCGATCTGGTGCGCGGCTGCTTCATTGGCACCGAGGCGGCCGATCAGCAGCGCGGTGACGATGAACAGGCCGCCCTCCATCAGCACGGTGATGCCGATCGGCAGGCCGGTGCGCAGCAGATCCCAGATCGCCTTCCAGCGCGGCCCCTCGAAATGCGAGAACAGCTGCAGGTGGGCGAAGCGCTTGGTGAACCACAGGTAGGTGGCGAAGGCGATCGCCTGCAGCCACATCATCACCGCCGAGGCGATGCCCAGGCCCTCGGCCCCCATTTCCGGGAAACCCAGCTTGCCGTTGGCCAGCACGTAGCCCATCGGCGCCAGCACCAGCAGGCCGCCGAAACCGAGCAGCATGGTCGGCAGCGTCCAGTGCATGCCCTCGCTGAGGTAGCGCATGCAGAAGTACAGGGTCAGCGCCGGGCCACCCCAGCGCACCGCATGCAGGAACGCGGTGGCGCCCGGCACGATGTCCGGCGCGATGCCGAAGGCCGGCAGCAGCGGCGGCACCACGGTGAGGAAGGTGAACATGATCAGGCCCAGGGCCAATGCCAGCCACAGTGCCTGGCGGAACAGCGGGCCGATCTCGCGCTCGCGGCCGGCGCCATGCAGCTGCGACACCGAGGCGGTAAGCGAGATCAGGGTGCCGATCGGGATCAGCATCGGCAGCCACAGCAGCGCAGTGCCGATGGTCACCGCGGCCAGGGTCGCGGTGGCGTGGTGGCCGGCAATCACATTGTCGACGAAGGAGATCAGACCGGTGGACACATGCCCGAGCACAAGCGGCAGGGCGAGCAGACCGGTGGCGCCGACTTCCTTGCTGAAGCGCGGCGTGGAGGTTGCAGTAGACATAAGGTGCTTGACGCGAACTACGGTTGCGCGCGAAGGGCACAGGCACCGGGTTGCGGCCGGTCATCTTACGCGCGCCGCGCGCGCATTCCCATGACATGGCGTGAATGCTGGGTTCCGGCAGGCCCCGGCATCACGCGTTGCGATCGCGTTACGAACAGAAAAAGGGGACGGAGGGGATTAAGTCGTTTCAAGCCCGACTGTGCCGAATACGACTTAATCCCCTCCGTCCCCTTTGTTTACTGACCCGCCTGGCGCTTGAGCCAGGTGTCGCGCTCGGCGGCCGGCACCGCGAGGAACGCGCTGCGAACCGTGTCGCGCTCCTGCGGCGGCGTGCGCTGCGCGACCAGGGTGAGCTGGGCCAGCTGCGCCGGGCTGAGCTGGCGCAGCACGGCCAGCGCGGCCTCGCGCTGTTGCGGCGGCACAAACCCGAACAGGCCGTGCAGCTTGGGGAACTCCAGCCCCAGCTGCGGGCCCAACCGCCAGCCTTCGCGGAACGCCTGGTCCTGCGCCTGGAACTGCTGGCGCAGGCGCTGCTGCTGGTCGGCTGGCAGTGCATTGAATCGCGCAGCGGCCTGACGGATCCGCTCGCGCTCGCCCTCCGGCAGGGCGCGCCAGGCCGCGTAATCGGCGCGACGCTGGCGCTGCTGCGGGGCGTCAAGCTGGGCGAACGCGGCGGGTGTCGTGCTTGTGGTGGCCGGGGCCGTAGCCGCCGGTGAACTGCCCGGCACTGGCGGCGGCAGCGGCACGTTCAAGGTCTGCGGCGCGGCGGACAGCGACAACGGCAGGGCCAGCAGCAGGCTGGCGAGCAGGGTCTTATTCATCGGCGGCAGCGGTTTCCAGCGTGGCACTGGCCGGCTCGGGCCGGCTCGGCTTGGATTGTGATTCGTCCACCGGCAGCGGGCCGCCAGCAGCGGTCCACGCATACAGATCAGCATCGGCCACCAGCGGATAGTCGCGGTCGGCCAGCATGGTGGCGTCGTCCGTAGCCTGCGCAGGGGTCGCGTCCGGCGTGGCGTTGACCTCGCTTGGCGGCAGTGCTTCCACCGTGACGGGGCCCGCCTCACCGACCACGCCGTCCGGCAGCGGTGCGTCGCTGCCAGACGAATGGCCCTGCCAATAGCGCCAGCCCAGCGCGGCTGCCAACAGCACCACCACGGTCACCAGCAGGATCAATGGACCGCGCCAGCGCGGCTTTGCGTTCGAACGGCGGCGCTTACCATTGGCAGCCGTGCGATCTTCACGCTGCGGCGCACGCCAGCCGGAGGTCGGGGCTTCATTGTTGGCCGCCGGCGCGGCCGGCTGCTGCAGCTGCTGCAGGCGTTTGGCGGGCAGGTCTCGGATGCGCAACTGCACCTGTTCGGCCAGCTGGCGCCAGGCCGAGGCATCGGGCTGGCCGTGCGCGTCACGCGGGCAGGCCTCGGCCAGCAGGTGCTGGTAGCCGGCTTCATCCTGGTCGAGCACGCGCATGGCGATACCTTCATCCAGGCTGCCGCCCACCCGCAGCAACAGCGCCATGCGCGGCAACGGTCCCATCTCGCCCAGCGCGGCCAGCGGCGGTTCCCACTGGCCGCCCACCGGCTCGCGCAGCGCCTGGCGCTGGCCCAGCAGGGTCCAGAAGCGGGTCGGCCACTGCGCCATCGGCAGGTCACTGGCGACCGCGGCAAAGGCACGCATCACCGCCACCAGGGTCTGCTCGGCACGCGCGGCATCGCCGCACTGCAGCTCAGCCACCACCAGGGCGCGGCGCTCGACGCCACGCAGGAACGCCGACAGCGCGCCGGCCGCGGTCGAGGAAACAGGGGCGGGCACAGCCGTCATCGGTCACTCCAAAGGTCTGGGGGAATGATAGCGGCAGGCAATCGACGCCCGTAGGACTTGCGCCCACGGATACTTCGTGCTGCAGGTTGTGCACAGCACCACGCTCCCGGCGCGGGAAACTGCGGCATGCAGCTGAATTCACTCTGTTTCAGCAATGTTTCACACTTAAGCCCTTGATTTTGAATTCCTTTTAAGTATGGCGATTTTTTGACCAACCCAAGCGTGAGCTCGTCGCCATCGGCCTCCTGCGTTCCCGTCGACCGGTAACGCACAACGTTATCCACAGAACATGTGGATAAGCCTGAATCTCCAATGGACACCGATATTTAGGTGACATTTATGATTCAACGGGCGCCGCTCCGCCGTCTCCCACCCCGCCATTCGCGTGCGCATGGCCCGGTACACTGGCCCGATGCTTTCACCGATTCCGACCCTGCAGGTTGCCCTGCCCGTCCCCCTGCCCCGCCTGTTCGACTACCTGTCGCCGCAGGGCGATGGCCCTACGGTTGCGGTCGGCTGCCGCCTGAAGGTGCCGTTCGGCAACCGCGAGCTGGTCGGGGTGGTGGTGGGGCACGGCCAGATCGACGACGGCCAGGGACTGCGCCAGGCGTTGGCCTGGTGCGACCCGCAGCCGCTGCTGCAGGGGGAGCTGTGGCAGAGCCTGCAATGGCTGGCGCGTTACACCCACGCACCGCTGGGCGAAGTACTCAGCACCGCCCTGCCCGGCCCACTGCGCCATGGCGACACCCTGCCTGACACCCATCACTGGGGCTGGCAGCTGACCCCCGAAGGCCATGCCCAGCGCGGGAAGCTGCGCGCCGGCAGCCGCCCGCGACAGTTGGCAGAACTGCTGGCCGAAGCCGTCGTGGACGAGGACGTGCTGGGCGAACGCATGGAGGACTGGCGGACCGCCGCGCGCAGCCTGGCCAAGCGTGCGCTGGCCGAGCGCGTGGCGATGACGGTGGCACCGCAGCATGCGCAGCCGCTGCCCGGCCCCACGCTCAACCCGGACCAGGCCGAGGCCGTGGCCGCGATCAACGCTGCCGAAGGCTTCCAACCCTTCCTGCTGGATGGCGTGACCGGCAGCGGCAAGACCGAGGTCTACCTGCAGGCCATCATCCACTGCCTGGCACAGGGCAGGCAGGCGCTGGTGCTGGTGCCGGAAATCGGCCTGACCCCGCAGACCCTGGCACGCTTCCGCGGCCGCCTCGGCATCGCCGTGCATGCACTGCATTCGGGGTTGAACGACAACGAGCGCGCGCGCGTCTGGGCTGCGGCTTCGCGTGGCGAGGCACGGGTCATCGTCGGCACCCGCTCGGCGGTGTTCACGCCATTGCCGCAGGCCGGGCTGCTGATCATCGACGAGGAACACGACGGCAGCTACAAGCAGCAGGACGGCATCCGCTATCACGCGCGCGATTTCGCTCTGGTGCGCGCCAAGGCACTGGGCATTCCGGTGCTGCTCGGCAGTGCCACCCCTTCGCTGGAAACCCTGCACAACGCCTATGCCGGGCGCTACACCCACCTGCGCCTGAAGCAGCGTGCCGGTGATGCGCGGCCACCGCGCGTGCGCATCCTCGATGTGCGCAAGCGGCCGCTGCACGATGGCCTCTCGGCTGATGTGCTGGCCGGCATCGGCGAGCACCTGCAGCGCGGCCAGCAGGTGCTGGTGTTCAAGAACCGCCGTGGCTACGCGCCGGTGCTGCTGTGCCACGACTGCGGCTGGACCGCACCGTGCAACCGCTGCGATGCACCGATGACCGTGCATGGCGGCGGCCGTCGCCTGCAGTGCCATCACTGTGGCGCGCGGCAACCGGCACCGCTGGCATGCCCCGCGTGCGGCAGCCTGGCGCTGCAACCGCAGGGCATCGGCACCGAGCGCCTGGAAGAACATCTCACCGCCGCCTTCGCCGATTTCCCGGTGGTGCGCATCGACCGCGGCACCACCTCACGCCGCGATGCCCTGGAACAACAGCTGGCGAAACTGGGCGACCAGCCCGGCATCCTGGTCGGCACGCAGATCCTGGCCAAGGGCCACGACCTGCCGAAGCTGACCCTGGTAGTGGTGGTCGGCATCGACGAGGGCCTGTTCTCGGCCGATTTCCGCGCCAGCGAGAAACTGGCACAGCAGCTGATCCAGGTAGCCGGCCGCGCCGGACGTGCACGTGACCCCGGCGAAGTCTGGCTGCAGACCCATCACCCCGGACACCCGCTGCTGGAAACCCTGGTAAGCGGTGGCTACCACCCGTTCGCGCAGGCCGAGTTGAACCAGCGCCAGGCGGCCGGATTCCCCCCGTTCGCGCATCTGGCGCTGATGCGTGCCGAAGCGCAGCAGGTGGAGCACGCCAATGCGTTCCTGCTGGCGGCCCGGCAACTGCTGGGCGAGCAGAACGTGGTGGAGGCCTACGGGCCGATGCCGGCACCGATGCCACGGCGTGCCGGCTACCAGCGCACGCAGCTGCTGCTTTCGGCACTGCAGCGGCCGCCGTTGCATGGGGTGCTTTCGCAGCTGGTTCCGCAGCTGTATGCGCTGCCGGAAGCACGCAAGGTGCGCTGGTCGCTGGATGTGGATCCGACGGACCTGTATTGATCCGGTCGGTGCTGCCGAGCATGGCTCGGCACTACGGTAGAGCCGAGCCATGCTCGGCTGCTTCTCTTTCCAGGAAAAGACCCGGCCCCGCTTACGTCAGCGGCGACATCACGCCGCGCTGGTAGGCCGGCCGCTCGCGCAGGCGGGCATACCAGTCGGCCAGGTGCGGCAGTTCCGGGCGCTGGATCGGCAGTTCGAACCAGGCATAGATCAGCGAGCCCAGCGGGATGTCACCCATCGCGAATTTCTCACCCGACAGCCACGGCTGTTTGGCCAGCGTGGCATCGGCCATCGCCAGGTAGTCACCGGCACGCACGATGGCGGCATTGATGCGCGATTCGTCACGGTCGGCCGGGGCGGTGCGCATGATGCCCCAGATCAGATCGGTGTACAGCGGCGCCATCCGCGAGGTGCTCCAGTCCATCCACTTCTCGGCCTGGGCACGCTCCATCGGGTCTTCGGCGTACAGGGTGCCCAGCGCGTAGCGGGCGCTCAGGTAGCGCACGATGGCGTTCGATTCCCACAGCGGCAGGCCGTGGTCTTCGATCACCGGCACCAGGCTGTTGGGATTCATCGCCTGGTACTCCGGCGTCTGCGTGCCGCCGTGGCTGCCACCGACTTCGATGGATTCATACGGCAGGCCGATCTCCTCGGCGCACCACAGCACCTTGCGGACGTTACTGGAATTGCGGCGGCCCCAGATCTTCAACATGCGGGTTTTTTCCTTGCTGGCAATGCGAGCGGCAACGATACGCCTGATCGGGTGGGGTGTGTGCGCGCCGGATGCCGGATCTGGCATCCGGGCGTTGCCGGCCAGCGGCCGGCACTACCTGTTCTTCTTCGGCAACGCGCGCACGTAGGACGACTTGCCGTCCTTCTTCAGCTCGAACAACCCGATCGCTGCCAGCAGATCACTGAGCTTGCCGTAACCGTAGTTGCGCGGATCGAACGAAGCCTGGTTGCCGATCTGGCTGCCAACCGGGCCCAGGTGCGACCAGCCGTCCTCACCTTCGGCCGCCGAAACCGCGCGACGCAGCATCTTCACCAGCCGCGTATCGCTGCGCATTTCCGCACCGCTCTTGCGCGGGCGGGCATCGTCGTTGGCCACCGGCTCGTTCGAGGCCTGTTCGCTGGAGGCCTGTTCGGTATCCGGCACGCTGGCATGGGTCTGGCCCAGCGCTTCCAGATAGGTGAACTTCGAGCACGCGTTGACGAATGGCTCGGGCGTCTTCTTCTCGCCGAAGCCATACACCTTCACGCCGTCGGTCAGCAGGCGCATCACCATCGGAGTGAAATCGGCATCACTGGAGACGATGGCGAAACCATCCAGATTGCGCGCGTACAGCAGATCCATGGCGTCGATCACCATCGCCATGTCCGAGGCATTCTTGCCCTTGCTGTAGGCAAACTGCTGGATCGGACGGATCGCGTACTCGTGCAGCACCGCCTCCCAGCCCTTCAACCGCGGACTCTTCCAGTTGCCATAGGCGCGGCGTACGTTGGCCACACCGTAGCGGGCGACTTCGGCCAGGACCTCGTCGATCTTCGAGGCCGGCGCGTTGTCGGCGTCGATCAACAGGGCGATGCGCTTTTCCGGTTCGCTCATGGGCTCCTCACGGGCCGTTGCCTGAACCCGAGTATCGCCGATCCACGCGGGCGCTGACGTGACAGGGGGCCATCATGCGAAGATGCCAGGCGCTTCCCCCAATGCCCCCACTGGAGTGAGTCGATGAGTCGCGAGCGCGTTCCCCACCTGGTTGTTGTCGGCGGCGGTTTTGCCGGTCTCTGGGCCACCCGTGCCCTGGCCCGCGAGCGCATACGCATCACCCTGGTCGACCGCCGCAACCATCACCTCTTCCAGCCGCTGCTGTACCAAGTGGCCACCGCCGGCCTGTCCGCCCCGGATATCGCCGCACCGCTGCGCCACATCCTCGGACACCAGCGCAATGTGGAAGTCCGCCTCGGCGAAGTGGTGGCCATCGACAAGCAGGCCCGGCAGATCCGCATGGCCGATGGCAGCACGCTGGACTACGACAGCCTGCTGCTGGCCACCGGCGCCACCCACGCCTACTTCGGCAACGACCAATGGGCCGATGATGTGCCCGGGCTGAAGACGCTGGACGATGCCATCGCGCTGCGCCGCAAGCTGCTGCTGGCGTTCGAGCGCGCCGAGGCAGAACCGGACCCGGCGAAGAAGGCCGCATGGTTGAGCTTCGCCGTGGTTGGCGGTGGACCTACCGGCGTCGAACTGGCCGGCACGCTGGCCGAGATCGCGCGCCATACCCTGCGCAACGAGTTCCGCCACATCGACCCGGCCAGCGCAAAGGTGAGGCTGGTCGAGGCCGGTCCGCGCGTACTGTCCTCGTTCCCGGAAGTACTTTCGCTGAAGGCGCGCCGGCAGCTGGAAAAGCTGGGCGTGGAAGTGCTGACCGGCACTCCGGTGAGCGACATCGACAGCCAGGGCTTCAGGCTCGGCGATCAGTTCGTGCCGGCACGCACGGTGGTGTGGGCCGCCGGTGTGGCCGCTTCACCGCTGGCGCGCACGCTGGAGGTGCCGCTGGACCGCGCCGGGCGCGTGCAGGTGCAACCCGACCTCACCCTGTCTGGCCACCCGGAACTGTTCGTGGCTGGCGATCTGGCCGTATTGAACCAGGCCAACGGCAAGCCGGTGCCTGGCGTGGCGCCCGCGGCCAAGCAGATGGGCAAGTACGTGGCCGAGGTGATCCGCGCGCGCCTGCACGGCAAGCCCGAACCCGGCCCGTTCAAGTACGCAGACTTCGGCAACCTGGCCACGATCGGCCGCATGGCTGCGATCGTGCATCTGGGCCGGCTGCAGCTGTCCGGTGTGCTGGCGTGGTGGTTCTGGCTGGCCGCGCACGTGTTCTTCCTGATCGGCTTCCGCAACCGCATCGTGGTGCTGCTGAACTGGGCCGTGGCGTACTGGAGCTACCAGCGCAGCGCGCGCATCATCTTCGGTGATGACCAGGACGACCGGCGACCGAAGCGCTAGGAGCGCACGCATGCTCCTGTAGCGCCGAGCCATGCTCGGCTGCACTTCGCGCGGATTGCAGAAGCCGAGCATGGGCTCGGCTCTACGGCGCCTTCGGTTTCGGGTACCACAACGCGTTGACGATGACCCAGCGCTGGTCGAAGCGTCCCATGTGGAAGTAGTCGACAAACCACGGCGTTTCCAGCCGCACCGACGCCGCGTTGCCGGTCACATCCAGCACCGTGCAGCGGCGGTCCCATTGATCCTTCGGGTTCTTCAACGCGCCCTGCTTCGTCAACGAGACCAGTTCTTCCTTCGACATCCGGCGCAGGCCCAGTCGTTCGTCGGGTGTATCGCCGAGAACCGCGCGCTTGGCCAGGTCCGGATGCAGGGAGCGGGCGACGCGCTGCGGGTCGGCCTCCAGCTGGCCGTCGACGTAGTCGTGGCAGGTGGCTTCGATGGCCGCGAGGGTGGCCGGATCGGCGGCAGGGCTCGTTGCTGCGGAGAGAGCAAACAGCAGGGCGATCGTGGACATCCGGGTCTCCAGCTCTGGGCGCGGGGCGATCATGGCATGGCTGGAAGCGCCCATCCACGCAGGGCGTGGATCTACTGTAGAGCCGAGCCCATGCTCGGCTTCACCATCAGGCAGCAGCAACGACAGCCGAGCGTGGGCTCGGCTCTACAGAAGCGCAGGATCCGGCGCCTGCAGCCAGGCCAGCTTGCGTTCGCGCGACTGCTGCTTGAGTTGCCACTCGGCCCGCGAGGCGGCGGCCCGGTCCGGGTATTCGCGCACGGCCAGCACGCGCAGCGGCGGCCGGGCCCGGGTGTAGCGCGCGCCCTTGCCCGCCTGGTGGGCGGCGAAACGCGCCTCCACATCAGTGCTGATGCCGGCGTAATAGCTGCCATCCCGGCATTCGAGCAGGTACAGGAACCACGGGCGGAGGGACGGGGCCATGCCCGGATTATGCCGTGCTGCACTGCAGCGGATATACTGGCGGCCGAATGCAGGAGAGAGGCGCCGCGCTGGCGCCCGCCGAAGGCGCAGGCTCCCATGATCGCTCAGGCCGGTGGGCTGGAATCCCACCAACCATGCATTCGACTCGCCGAGCTGGAGAGAGGTCACCGGGCACGCCCGGGACGATCCGCCGAAGGGGCACGCGGCCCATGCCGCTGAACTCTCAGGCAAAAGGACAGCGGGAGCGGCACCGGTCATCGTCATCCCGTCATTGCGCAGGCAGTGGCGGTAGTCGCGCATGGCCGGCCCCACCGCGCCCGGAGCCTGTCCCATGCTGCTGTCCATCATCTACCTGATCGCCATTTCCGCCGAAGCCATGACCGGCGCGCTGTCCGCCGGCCGCCGCCGCATGGACCTGTTCGGCGTGGTCATGATCGCCTGCGTCACCGCACTCGGTGGCGGTTCGCTGCGCGACATCCTGCTCGGCCACTACCCGCTGGGCTGGGTGAAGCATCCCGAGTACCTGGGCTTCACCGTATGCGCGGCGCTGATCGCCACCTGGGTGGCGCGCTGGATGCACCACTTCCGTCGCACCTTCCTGGTACTCGATGGTCTGGGCCTGATCGCCTTCACCCTGATCGGCTGCTCGATCGCGCGCGAAGCCGGCCATGCGATGCCGATCGTGCTGATCGCCGGCATGCTGACCGGCGCGTTCGGCGGCGTGCTGCGCGACATCCTCTGCAACGAGGTGCCGCTGATCTTCCAGAAGGAGCTGTACGCGATCATCGCGCTGCTGACCGGCGCGGCCTACCTGTTGCTGCTGCACTGGGGCGTGGCCGACGCCACCGCGATCCTGTGCTGCCTGGGCGGCGGCTTCGCGCTGCGCCTGCTGGCGATCCACTACCGCTGGGAAATGCCGAAATTCGTCTATCACGACGAAGTGCATTGAGGTTCGCGTTCTCGACGTGGCCCAGCGCTTGTTGCCGTGTTGCGTTGGGACGCTGTCTCCAGCGCCGCGGCGCCCATCTGGTCCCTCAGTGGCGGACCACGAATCCCCCGGAGCGCCCACTGGACGGCGCCCGCAGCTCTTCATCGAATGCATCCTTGATCGCGTTGATCGCCGCGCCGCGGTCCATCCCGCCATCCACGACCAGAGCATCTGCGACATGCTGGGCAACGTCTGCCAGGATACGTCCCCACGCATGCTCCTCTCGAACACCAGGACGATCGCCATACAGGCCAACGTTCAGCGAAGCATGCAATCCCCGTTCGGCAATCCACACGCGGATCATCTCGATGGAATCCTCATCGCGCTGTGCGGCTTCTGGAATGATCAGTTCTTTCATGGCTGCGGCCACCAAACAGGAAGTGGCATTGTGACGTGACCTGGAGCGTACGTGGAGCGGATCTTCTACAAAGCCCCGCGCTTCGCGGGCTCGACGCTGCATGAAGGCCCCATCCATCGGTCTCACCACCCCGGCGATGTACCTGGCGCTGTCGCTCATGCGCAGCGCCAGGCGCATCGCCGGTGCAGATGGGCCGGTCTCCAACTCCGACCGGCCCTGATCGCGGCCGCCCCCCCGCAGGCGCTGGCCGCCATCCACACACGTGCCGCACTCAAGCGGCTTCGGACACCTTTACGTCGCGACGGGCACGCACGGCCGCGGCCAGTCGCTCCAGCACCGTCACGGTGGTGTCCCAGTCGATGCAGCCATCGGTGATGCTCTGCCCGTAGACCAGCGGCTGGCCTTCCACCAGTTCCTGGCGGCCACCGACCAGATGGCTCTCGATCATCACGCCAACGATGCGCTGTTCGCCGTCTTCCAGCTGAACGGCGATGTCGTCGATCACCTTCGGCTGGTTCTCCGGGTTCTTCAGGCTGTTGGCATGGCTGGCGTCGATCATCAGGCGCGCCGGCAGCTTGGCCTTGGCCAGCACCTGGCAGGCCTCGGCAACACTGCCTGCGTCGTAGTTCGGCTGCTTGCCACCGCGCAGGATCACATGGCAATCCGGGTTGCCGGTGGTCGACACGATGGCGGTGCCGCCCTGCTTGGTGACCGACAGGAAGTGATGCGGATTGGACGCCGCACCCACTGCGTCAGCGGCGATCTTCACGTTGCCATCGGTGCCGTTCTTGAAACCGACCGGGCACGACAGCCCCGAGGCCAGCTCGCGATGCACCTGGCTTTCAGTGGTGCGTGCGCCGATCGCGCCCCATGCCACCAGGTCGGCGATGTACTGCGGCGAAATCACGTCGAGGAACTCGACACCGGCCGGCAGGCCCAGCTTGTTGATGTCGCGCAGCAGGCCGCGTGCGATGCGCAGGCCCTTGTCGATCTTGAAGCTGCCATCCAGGTCCGGATCGTTGATCAGGCCTTTCCAGCCCACCGTGGTGCGCGGCTTCTCGAAGTACACGCGCATGACGATTTCCAGTTCGCCGGCCAGCGCGTCACGCAGCGGCTTCAGGCGCTGGGCGTACTCGATGGCGGCCTTCGGGTCGTGGATCGAGCACGGGCCGACCACCACTGCCAGGCGGTCGTCGCGGCCATGCAGGATCTGGTGCAGGGCCGCGCGCGAGGCGCTGACGGTGTCGGAGGCTTCATCGTCACAGGGCAGCATCGCCAGCAGCTGGGCAGGCGGTGTCAGCGGTTCGATGGTGCGGATACGCAGGTCGTCGGTGTGCGGGGGCATTGCGGGAGATCTCCGGAACGTTGGGGGTCCCCAGCGTGGCGGCATGAAAAAAGCCGCCAGGTTCGCTGGCGGCTTTCGGGAATGCGTCTGAAGCTTTCTTCAGGGTGAGCGCAGTCCTTCCTCCGCCAGTGGCTTCGGAAAGTAATACCAGTAAAAGCTGGTGGGGGCTGCGTTCATGGGATCTATTGATAGCACAGCTTTTGCGCAGTGCAAACTGTTTCATCCGCAACTGGGGACGCGGTTCAGCGAGGTGCGCGCCGGCCCGGCCTACGCGGCGGCAACCACGCAACGTCGCTCATTTCCCATGCACTTCCACGTCCAGCAGCAGACCCTCATGGATGTCGGCCCAGCGTTCCAGCACGCGATCCAGTTCCTGCCGGGCCTCGTCCAGCTGCTCGGGGTTGAGCAGGGAACGCGCGGTGTAGAGGTCGGAAACCAACCGCCGCAGGGCCGATTCCTGGATGGCCACCGACGGCCCCTCCAGCCCCGGCAACTGCAACGCCGGGCTGTCGCCAAGAGGGCCGAACAGCGTGACCTGGAGCGTGCTCTGCATGATCGACTTCCCTGCGGATGGACATGGGCAATGTCCTGTTTACCGCGTCCGGGTGACAGGCGCATGTGCCACCCATGCCGAGGGCCGGGAACTGCCGGCGTCTGCCGCCCCGCTACAAGGCGGCCAGGTCGGCCAGGTGCTGGGCCATGCTGTCCATCGCGCCTACCGCATGGGTGGTGGTGAAGTACTCATGCCAGCCGGTAGCGGCAATGCCAGCCACCAGCGCATCGACCTCCTCGCGGCTCGCGCAGCGCCAGACCGCATAGAACTGTTCATCGCTGCTGTGCGGTACGTCCCTGGCAATGCGGCCCATCGCCAGCGGCGTGATGCGGGCTGGATCGAACTGCTGCATGCCGGCGCCAATACGGGCGAAGAAGGCATTCCGCTGCTCGGGCGGCAGTGTGGTCCAGGCCGGCGTGGCGGTATAGAGCTCGATGAAGGTGTGCGACATGGTGGTTCTTCCTTGAGGATTACGAGGTTGCGGGGTTGTCGGCCAGCGGCCGGCACTACCGGAGCGAGCGCAGTGCGCGTTTGCGGACGTAGGCGTTGGCGTCGCTGTGGCGCTCGTGCTGCCAACGCGTGCACAGCTCGCGCAGCCACTTCGGCTGAGTCTTGCCGGCATCATTGAGCCAGTTGCCGACCGAATCCTGCACGTAGCGTTCCGGGTCGTCAGCCAGTGCTTCCAGCATCGGCAATGCATGTTCAGGGTGCTGCTTGAACAGCGCGATATGCGCGGCCCAGACACCGCGCGGACGCAGTGCTTCGCAGGCGAAGCGGCGCAGGTACGGCGATGTTTCCTGTGTCCACGGTTGCAGGTTCTCAAGCGCCTGCATTGGCACGGCAACGATGTCCGTGCGTAGCGCCAGCCACGCCCATTCGCGCACACCGAAGTGTGGATCATCGGCTAGCGTGCGCATGTGCTGCAGCTTCTCTGCCAACGTTGCACGGGCATCGCTGCCGATCAGGTAGCAGGCCCAGCCGCGCACGGTATCGGACGCATGGTCCTGCCATTGCACGGGATCGCCCTGCCCCGCCTCACGCAGCAGTTGCGCAGCCAAGGCCATGCGCAGTGTGATGCCCTTGCCTGAAGCATCCTGCATGCGTTGCAGCGCTTCCGGTGCAAGCGCAGGCGCTACCACCTGTAGCAGCGCGGCGAAATCCACCGCCAGGCATTCAGCCAGATGGCTGGCGGCGACGCGGCCGGTGTTGAGTGCTTGCCGACGTTCCGCAGGAATGGACGTACTCATGCTGCGGATTCCCGCCCGGCATCCGTGTGCTGCCAGATCTTGTGCAGCAGCTGCGACAGCTGCTGCTGTTCATCAGCATCCAGGCCGTTGAACAGCCCACCGATCCACTGCGTGTGCTGGTCGAACAAGGTCTCGGCCAAGCGTATTCCCGGTGCGGTCAATACGATCTGCAGGCGGCGGCCATCCTCGGCATCGCAGCGACGCTGCAGCAGTCCTTCGCGCTGCAGGCCATCCAACAGGCCGCTGATGGTGGCGCGGGTCACGCCTGCGCGCTCGGCCAGCACGTGGGGCGGCAACGTGCCGCCGGCCCCATGCAACAGGAACAGCACGATGAAGCGACCCTCACTGAGCCCGTGTGGTGCCAGCCGGGCGGCGCAGTCGCGATCGATTGTCGAGGACAGCGAGAGCAGCTGGAAGCACAGGCGCAGCTGCGCGGTGCTGGCATGGCCGCGTCGCTGTGCTTCATCCATCAGGGCATGGTGCTTGGCTTCGATCATCTCACGCACGCGATATTGTTAGGCGCCTAATCATACGGCAAAATAGCCGAAGCCTGTAAACCACAGCCGATATCAGGGGAGCCTTCCCAGCAGCACGCGCGCGATCAGTCCACCTCCCTCCCGGTGCAGAAGCTGCAGTTCGCCCGCATGCCGCCGCGCCACATTGGCGGCGACCGCCAAGCCCAGCCCGGTCCCACCCGTGGCGCGGCTGCGCGAGCTCTCGCTGCGCTGGAAGGGCTGCAGCAGGCGTACTCGGTCGCCCTCGGCGATACCTGGGCCGCGATCCATCACCTCCAGCTGGACCCCTCGCTCAACCACGGCAACCCGCAGCTCCACCGCCCCGGCATAGCGATCGGCGTTGTCGATAAGGTTGTCGAACGCACGCCGAAGCAGCAGCGCGTCGCCGTGCCAGGGCAGACTGTCCGGCCCCTGGATGGAGATCTCTACACCGCGCAGCAACGCTGCCTGCACGCACTCCTCCAGCAGCGCGGCCAGATCCAGCGGGCGCATCTGCAACGGCTGCAGTTCACCGCGTGCGTAGTCGAGCACCTGCTCGATCATCGTGTCCATGCGCTCGATGTCCGCCACCATCCGGGCCGCCTGTGGTGTGGGCGCGAACTCGGCGCGCAGGCGCAGGCCGGTCAATGGTGTGCGCAGGTCATGCGCCACTGCAGCCAGCATATGGGTCATGTCCTGTGCCTGCGCACGCAGGCGCTCTCGACCGGTGCCGATCGCGGCGGCCAGCATCTGTACCTCGCGAGGGCCATCATCCGGCAGGGGCGTTTCGGCCTGCAGGTCCACACGTGCACTGGCATCGGCCAAGCGTCGTAATGGGCGCCCCAGCCGGATCGATGCCCACGCCGCCAGCGGCGCCAACAACACGGCACCGCCCAGCAGCGCCAGTATCACCTGTCGCCGCCAAGCTGCCAGATCACTGTGATCGCTGCCGACCACCTGCCATCGGCCATCGGCCTGGCGCATGCCCAGTTCAAATGGCGGCCATTGCATCGCGGTCAGCACGGCAGCCTGCGCCTTCAGTACCCCGGCCCGCGCCGTGGCGTCGAGCAGGGCGCCGCTTTCGATGACCTGCACATCAGGCGCCTTTCCCTGTCCGCTCCATACCAGCCGAACATCCTCCACCGGCAAACCCATCTGCAGCGCCGCCAACTGGGTGAGCCAGTCACTGGCACTGCCCTGTGGTGGCGCATCCTGCGTCGCCAGATGCAGGCCCAGTGGTGCCGCGGCCTGTTCCCCTCGCAGCACCTGCACGGCCTGGTCCAACTGCATCGGTGGCGGCGCGGGCCGAGGCATCCAGCCAACCACGGCCACGCTGACCAGTGTCGCCAGCAGCAGGCTGGCCAGGGCCAGCATCGTGATCCAACGCGCGGTCGGCCACCGGCTGCTCACAGCAGCTGTACCTCGGCGTCGAAGCGATAGCCTTCGCCACGCGATGTCTGCACCAGCGATTCCGCACCGGGTGAAGCCTGCCCGAGCTTGCGGCGCAGGCGGCTGATCGCCAGGTCGACCGCGCGGTCGACGCTGTCACTGGGCTCGCCACGGCTCAGCTGCAGCAGCTGCTCGCGCCCCAGCACCCGCCCGGGGCGTTCGGCCAGCGCCAGCAACAAGCTGAATTCACCACGGCTGAGCACCAGCTCGTTGCCATCCGGGGCCAGCAGGCGACGTTGTTCCGGCAGCAACCGCCAACCAGAAAAGCGCAGTTCACTGGCGACCTGCGCGCGCAGCTTGTCCTGCCGGCGCAGCAGCGCACGTACCCGCGCCAGCAGCTCGCGCGGATCGAACGGTTTGGCCAGATAGTCGTCCGCGCCCATCTCCAGGCCGATCACCCTGTCCGGTGCGCTGCCCATCGCCGACAGCATCAGGATCGGGATGGCCCGCGCCTGCAACCGGCGGCATACCGACAGGCCATCCTCACCGGGCATCATCCAGTCGAGCACGATCAGGTCCGGACGTTCGACCTGCAGCAGCACATCCAGCGCCGCTGCGTCGGCAGCCACTCGCACCTGGTAGCCGTGCAGCAGCAGGCAATCGGCGATGGCATCACGGATGCTGGCGTCGTCGTCGACAACGATGACACGGGCGGGAGTCGTCATGCGGGCAGTATCAGGCAGGTCTGTATCAGGACGGTATCAACGCCGATATTCCCGCGATACGCCGCTGCGCGCCAATGGTCACCCATGATCACTGCGGAGACTTGCCTTGCGCCTCATCCCATTCTTCCTGCTTGCTGCCCCGCTGCCTGCGCTGGCCTCCGATTCCCCCGAACACATCCTGCCGATGTGGATGCAGGGCGGTCATCCGGCCGTGGCCGTGTCGCTGGACGGGCGTGCCGAACCGCTGCGCTTCGTGGTCGACAGCGCGGCAGGCGCCACTCTGGTCGATGACCGCGTCGTGCGACGCTATGGTCTGGAGGATGCGGATGCAGAGGTATCACAGGCCCAAGGGGCCAGTGCAGCGTCCGCGCGGCTGCAGCGCATACGCAGCACGTCCTGGCAGCTGGGCAGTTGGCAGCTGCAGGCCCAAGCCATGAAGGTCGATCTGTCGTCGTTGCCGAAGGAGGATGATCCGGCCATTGACGGCTTGATCGGCAACGATCTCACCGGACGCTGGGACACCCGTTGGGATTTCGGCCGCAATCAACTGGCGCTGTGGACACCCGGTGGATTGAACCTGGAAGGACCGGGTTGCCAGCCCAATGCGCTGCCCGGCCGCACTGACGGCCTGCGCCAGTTCGGCTTCATCACGCTTGCACTGGGCGCGCCTGCGGTGGACGCCATCGCCGTGGTCGACACCGGTGCCGCGCAGACCGTCCTCAACGCCGAAGCAGCCCGCGCACTGGGGCTGCGCACCGACGGCAGCGACGCGCGGGTGCGGGTGCGTGAAAAGGGCACCGAAGGCCTGGGCGGCGGAAGGCAGGCAACCTGGCTGTACACCCTGCCCGGCATGACCGGCGGCGGCTGGCAGCACCCGTCGATGGAGGTCCGCATCAGCGAACTGCCAGTGTTCAAGGCGATCGGCCTGGAGGGTCGGCCGGCGCTGATCCTTGGTGCGGATGCAATGCGCGGCGGCCAGGTGGACATCGGTGCCGGCGCGGCCCGGATCTGCTGCGCCGGCCAGCCAGTTGAGCATCTGCCGCCGCCTGCCCTTGCGCTACCAGTCCATCACCTGCGGCGCCGGCCCCGGATGTGACGGGAACAACGGCAGCACCTCTTCGGCCAGCTCCTGCAGCACGTCGCCGGCAGGACGTTCGGCGAACTGGATACCCAGTGCCGCGTGATTCACGCCGGCGTGCTGCCAGGCCTGCAGCAGCTCGATCAGGCCCTTGCGGCCGGTGCGCAGGGTATAGCCCCCTTGCAGCGGCGTGCGGGGATGATCCGGGTCATCCACCAGGTCGATCCATTCATTGGTCATGTGCGGACGGAAGCCCGCTTCCGGAATCAGCGCGCGCCAGGCACGGATCTTCGCGGCCAGCCGCTGCGGGCCGGCGGCGTCGTGGGTGGCCTCGGGATAGGTCAGCCAGCCATCGGCATGCTGGCCGATCCACTCCAGCGACTGGCGCGCACCGCCGGTGACGATCAGCGGGACGCGACCACTGACTGGGGGCGGCAGCAACTGCACGCCCTGCTCGGCGCCGGCGTGTGTCATCCGCCCATCCGTACCCGGCTGCAGCCAACGGCGCATCTCATTCATTGCGGAGGCGAAACGTTCTCCGCGCGCCGCGTGTTCCAGTCCATAGGCTGGGAACTCCAGCGGTCGATCGCCGGACGCCACACCCATCACCAGCCGCCCACCGGACAGCTGGTCGATCGACGCCGCCGCTTTGGCCAGATCGATCGGGTGGCGCAGGGGCAGCACCACGCTGCCGGTGGCCAGGGCCATGCGCTGCGTGCGCGCCGCCAGCCACGCCAGGTAGGTGAATGGATCGAACAGCTGGCCCGCATCACCGAACATCGGATCGAACAGCGGCACGTCCCGTACCCATACCGCGGCAAAGCCGTGGCGATCGATCTGCTCCACCCACCGCGCCTGACCCTGCAGCACGCTCATGTCGCCCTGGTAGAAACGCAACGGCAGGTAGATGCCCAGCGTCAGTGCATCGGCACGGAACATGCGCTGGTAGCCAGGATGCGTGGCAAAGGCGGGCGCCGACGCGCCCGGCATCACAATGGAATCATTCATCAGCATGGCCTCCTTACGGACCGGTGGCCGGCTCGGGCAGCAGCACGCCGCGCTGTACCGCAGGGCGTGCGGCAACCCGCGCGTACCACGCATCCAGATGGCGATGCCGCGAGGAATCGATGTCGATGATGCGGGCGATATGCAGCCATCCGAAGTGAGCGATATCGGCGATCGAATAGCGATCACCCGCCAACCACTCACGTCCCTGCAGGCGCTGGTCGAGTACGGCGAACAGGTCGTCGCTCAGGCGGCGGTAGCGTTCGATCGCCCCAGCGTCCGGTGCTTGCGCGAAGTGCTCGAAATGCACGCGCTGGCCGAGGATCGGGCCGACGCTGGCAGCATGGAACATCAGCCAGGTCAGTGTCTCCCAGCGTGCAGCCGGTTCGGAAGGCAGCAACGCATTGCCCTGTTCGGCCAGGTACATCAGGATCGCTGCCGATTCGAAGACAACGATGCCGCGCGCGCGATCCTCCAGCACGGGAATGCGCCCATGCGGATTGAGCTGCAGGAAATCGGGATGGCGATGTTCGCCATCTACGATGCGCACGTGGTGCAGGCGATAGGGAAGACCCAGCTCTTCCAGTGCGATGGTGGCCTTGAAGCCATTGGGAGAACTGTCGGAATACAGGTGCAGCGAAGGCTCGTTCATGGGGTTCCTGGACGGCAGGGAGCGACGGCACGCACCGGTCCTCAACGAAACTGACCGGGCGATGCGGAAACGGGCGCTGCAGCAGCCGTGCAACCAGTCTAGGAAGCGCTGGCGCGGGAAGGAAACGATGTCTCCTGCATGGGAAGTTGAGCGCAGCTCAACGTGACCGGCAGTCGCGCGACAGCCTGCGGCACGCTCGATATGCTGTCGCAGCGCGGCGCGTGCCGACGTGGCTACAGGAGAATGGACATGAGTGCGGTGCTGCCGCTGCTGGGCCTGCGGGCCTTCGTTGAAACCGGCCGCCATGGCAGCCTGACCGCCGCCGCCGATGCGATGGGGGTGACACCTGGTGCGATCAGCCAGCAGCTACGGCAGCTGCAGGAGCGGCTGGGCGTGAGCCTGTTCGACCGCACCCGGCATGGCGTGGTGCTCAGCGCCGCAGGCGCTCGCGTATACCCGGAACTGCTGCAGGCCTTCGAGCAGATCTCGCACAGCCTGCAGACCCTGGAACGCTGGGAAACGCGGCGCACGCTGCGCATCAGCGCCGCACCGAGCTTCGCCGCACAATGGTTGGCACCGCGGTTGGGCGCGTTCAGTGCGTTGCATCCACAGGTGGACGTGCAGCTGGACTCGAGCGCAGCGCTGGTCGACCTGCGCCGCGAGGGAGTGGACATCGCCATCCGCCACGGCCTGGGCCGCTACCCGGGGCTGCACGCTGAGCACCTGATGGCACCGGTGCTGCTGCCGGTAGCCAGTCCCGCATTGTTGGCCAGCATACCGACGCTGAGCTCGGTACAGGATTGCCTGCAGTTGCCCCTGTTGCAGGACGCCGACCGCAGCGACTGGCGGCTGTGGTTCCAGGCACTGGATCTGCCTGTCGATGAACGACTGGAGCGCGGCCCCGCTTTCGATGACGATCTGTTGCTGATCCGCGCGGCGGTGGCCGGGCAAGGCATCGCCCTGGTGCGCGACATCCATGCGGCCGAAGAACTCGCCAATGGCCGACTGCAGGTGGTGATCGACCGGCCCTGGCCGCAGGCCTTCGCCTATTACGCGGTGACGCGTGCGGACGGCGAATCCAACGCGGCAGTACCCGCATTCACGGCCTGGTTGCGCGCGGCACTGATGATGACCCAGGATGCAGGCACATACCCCAAGCAGGACGCAGGATGAATCGCCCAGAGATCGATGCCATTGCCGAAGCGGTGTTGCAGCCGGATGCACGGCGTCTGCGCATCGCTGCACGCCATCGCCAGGCTGAACATCGGCAGCGACGTCAGCGGGTGGCAGCCGGCGCCAGTCTGATCGGGATGGCGGGGGGCCTGCTGCTTGCGCCGATCACGGGGCTGCCGTGGGTACAGGGGATGATTGCTGGCGGCGCGCTGTCCCTGCTGGCGGCCCACCTGTGGCTGCAGCGGCGCGAGGGCCGCGGGTAGACTTACACCTGGCAGCGGCATCCACGCGTGGCGTGGATCCATTTTGATTCCGACCGGCCACAAAAAAACCCCGCCTTCCGGCGGGGTTTTTCATTACGGGGTGAAAGCGGGGACTTAGAAGTCCATGCCGCCCATGCCACCCATGCCGCCCATGCCACCGGCGCCACCCATGGCCGGCTCGTCCTTCTTCGGAGCTTCGGCAACCATGGCTTCGGTGGTGATCATCAGGCCAGCGATCGAGGCAGCGTTCTGCAGGGCCGAGCGGGTCACCTTGGTCGGGTCCAGGATGCCGAACTGCAGCATGTCGCCGAACTCGCCGGTGGCGGCGTTGTAGCCGAAGCTGCCGGTGCCTTCCTTGACCTTGTTGATGATGACCGACGGTTCTTCACCGGCGTTGGCAACGATTTCGCGCAGCGGGGCTTCCATCGCGCGCAGGGCGATCTGGATGCCGTGGTTCTGGTCTTCGTTGGCACCCTTCAGGCCGGCCAGTGCGGTGACCGCACGGACCAGGGCAACGCCGCCGCCCGGGACCACGCCTTCTTCAACGGCTGCACGGGTCGCGTGCAGGGCGTCGTCGACGCGATCCTTCTTTTCCTTCATTTCGATTTCGGTCGAAGCGCCGACCTTGATCACGGCAACGCCGCCGGCCAGCTTGGCCACGCGTTCCTGCAGCTTCTCGCGATCGTAATCGGAGGAGGTGTCCTGGATCTGGGTCTTGATCTGGCCGACGCGTGCATCGACGGCAGCCTTGTCACCCACGCCATCGATGATGGTGGTGTTTTCCTTGGAAACCTGCACCTTCTTGGCGCGGCCCAGGTCCTTGATGGTGGCCTTTTCCAGCGACAGGCCAACTTCTTCGGAGATCACGGTGCCGCCGGTCAGCACGGCCATGTCTTCCAGCATCGCCTTGCGACGGTCGCCGAAGCCCGGAGCCTTGACGGCCACGACCTTGACGATGCCACGGATGGTGTTGACCACCAGGGTGGCCAGCGCTTCGCCTTCGACTTCTTCGGCCACGATCAGCAGCGGCTTGCCGGCCTTCGCGACGCCTTCCAGCACCGGCAGCAGGTCACGGACGTTGGAGATCTTCTTGTCGTGCAGCAGGATGAACGGGTCATCCAGGTCAGCGGTCTGCGACTGCTGGTTGTTGATGAAGTACGGGGACAGGTAGCCGCGGTCGAACTGCATGCCCTTGACCACGTCCAGCTCGTTGTCCAGGCCCGAGCCTTCTTCAACGGTGATCACGCCTTCCTTGCCGACTTCCTTCATCGCGTCGGCGATGATCTGGCCGATCGACTCGTCCGAGTTGGCCGAGATGGTACCGACCTGGGCAATCGCCTTGTCGTCGGCGGTCGGCTTGGAGATGGTCTTCAGTTCGGCAACGGCGGCCACGACGGCCTTGTCGATACCACGCTTGAGGTCCATCGGGTTCATGCCGGCGGCCACAGCCTTGGCGCCTTCGCGGATCAGGGCCTGGGCCAGCACGGTGGCGGTGGTGGTGCCGTCGCCGGCGTCGTCGTTGGTGCGGGAAGCGACTTCCTTCACCATCTGCGCGCCCATGTTCTCGAACTTGTCAGCCAGTTCGATTTCCTTGGCGACGGAGACGCCGTCCTTGGTGATGGTCGGCGCGCCGAAGCTCTTTTCCAGCACGACGTTGCGGCCCTTCGGGCCCAGGGTGGCCTTGACGGCATTGGCGAGAACGTTGACGCCGCGCACCATGCGCGAACGGGCGTCTTCACCGAAACGAATATCCTTGGCAGCCATTGCAGTTACCTCATTGGTAGCGCCGGGCCATGCCCGGCGGCTGGGTGTTTGGAATCAGGGGATGAAGCAGGTCGCGCCGAGGCTCAGCCGATGACGGCGAGCACGTCGTCTTCGCGCAGGACCTTGTACTCGACGCCTTCGCTCTTGTACGAGCTGCCGGCGTACTGGCCGTAGATGACCTTGTCGCCAACCTTCAGCGACGGCGCGCGCACGTTGCCGTTGTCCAGCGGCTTGCCCGGGCCGACGGCCACAACTTCACCCTTGGTGGACTTTTCCTTGGCCGAGTCGGGGATGACGATGCCACCGGCGGAGATTTCGTCGGCTTCGATCGGCTTGACCACAACGCGGTCGTGCAGCGGCTTGATGCTCATGAGAGACCTCTTAAGTTATTGATTGGTCTGAAAAAGTCCGGCGATGTTAGCAGTCACACCAGGCGAGTGCCAGCAACGCGCGTGAAAAAGCCCGACAAGTCGGGAGCACGACAGAGATGGAGACCTCCACAGGCCTTTCAAGGGCCGATCCCGAAATTTTTCTCCGGACCCGGAAACCTCCTTCCCTGCGTGGACGCCTGTATAGGGATGCAACGCGGCAAGCCAAGGGGGGAACGGGTGACATTTGGTGACCAATGTCCCACTGTCAGATATCTGACGTTCATTTACGACAAAGTGTCACTGGATCGGCCTTAGGCTCGGCCGCGCATTCCCAATCACAAGGAGTTGTCGATGCGATTGCTGTCCCCGCTTGCCGCCGCCTGCCTGCTGGCGCTGGCCGCCGCGCCGGCCCAGGCCGAGGTCTTCATCAACGAACTGCACTACGACGACAGCACCGCCGCCGGTGACGTCGGCGAAGCGATCGAGGTCGTAGCCACCGCCGGTGAGGATCTGTCCGGCTACCGCCTCTACCTCTACAACGGCAGCAACCCTTCTGCCGCCACGGTTTACGCCAACAACCCGGTTCCGGCCGGCACCGCCGCCGGTTGCGGCAGCGCCACCCTGGCCGTGGTCAGCTACCCGACCAACGGCCTCCAGAACGGCCCGAACGACGGCATCGCCCTGGTCGATGCCAGCGGCAAGGTGGTCCAGTTCCTCAGCTACGAGGGCGCCATCACCGCCTCCGGTGGCCCTGCCGCCGGCATGACCAGCCAGAACATTCCGGTGGCCGAGACCAACAGCACAGCGCCGGGCACCTCGCTGCAGCTGACCGGCAGCGGCAGCCAGTACGCCCACTTCACCTGGGCCGAGTCGGCCAGGCAGACCTTCGGCAGCTGCAACAACGGCCAGACCTTCAGCGGCGGCGGCACCCCGGGCCCGAACACGCCGCCGTCGGTGTCCACCACCACTCCGGCACAGGGCAGCAGCACCTTCCCGGCCGCGGCCGATCTGGAAGTGGTGTTCAGCGAGACGGTGAACCTGGCCAGCGGCGCCTTCGCGCTGAGCTGCGGTACCTCCGGCAGCGTGCCGCTCACGTTCCCGGCCAGCGGCCGCAGCGTGAAGCTATCCACCAACACCGCGCTGGTGGCCGGTGAGGCCTGCCGCTTCGATATCCGCGCCGCGCGCATCACCGACCTGCAGGGCGCGCATCCGGCGGCCGACAGCCGCATCGCGTTCACCGTGGCCAGCACCGGCGGCAATCCAGACCCGGGCAACCCGGGCGTGCCGGCCGGCTACTACTCCAAGGTGAACACCTCCAGCCCGAGCCAGCTGCGCTGCTCGCTGCACGCCACCATCAAGGGCCACACCGCCTACCCGTACAGCGGCTCGGGCACCAGCACCTGGACCATCCTGGAGATCGCCGACGAGGACCCGAACAACCCGAACCGCATCCTCGACGCGTATCGCAACCGCAGCTACGCCAAGGTGACCGATCGCGCCGGCAGCGGCAGTGGCCTGAAGTACAACCGCGAACACACCTGGCCGAACTCGCTGGGCTTTGCCAGCACCACCGGTGACAAGGGCCTGCCGTACGCGCCGTACACCGACACCCACATGCTGTACCTGACCGATGCACAGTGGAACGCCGACCGTGGCAACAAGCCGTTCGCCAAGTGCGACGCCAACTGCGGCGAGCGCGCCACCGAGGCCAACAACGGCCAGGGCGGCGGCAGCGGCGGTTACCCGGGCAACTCCAACTGGGTACGCACGCCGGACGGCAACACCGGCACCTTCGAGGTGTGGGGCCATCGCAAGGGCGACATGGCACGTGCGGTGATGTACATGGCCATCCGCTATGAAGGGGGCAAGGATGCGGCCACCGGCCAGTCCGAACCGGACCTGGAACTGACCGACGACCGCAGCAAGATCGTCAAGACCAGCAGTTCGCCGGCCTACATGGGGCTGCTGTCCACGCTGATCGACTGGCACCTGTCCGACCCACCGGATGATGCCGAACGTGCACGCAATGACGTGGTCTACAGCTTCCAGGGCAACCGCAACCCGTTCATCGATCACCCCGAGTGGGCGACCCCGGCCCTGTTCACCTCGGCCAAGCCGGCCACCTGCCAGCTGGCCAACTGACCGCGCAACGCAGCGGTCCATCGCCGCCGCCGGGCTCTGACCCGGCGGCGGCCCTATACTCGACGGTCATGTCGACCGTCGATCCCGTCCTGCTGCTGTTGACCACCTGCCCGGACCGGGCCAGTGCCGAGCGCATCGCGCACGCGCTGGTCGGCGAGCGCCTGGCCGCGTGCGTGACCCGCCTCGATGGCGCACAGTCGACCTACCGCTGGCAGGGCGAGGTGACCACCGACGCCGAGCTGCAACTGCTGGTGAAGACCACCGCAAGCCGCGTCGATGACGCGATTGCCCGGATCGTCGAACTGCATCCGTATGAACTCCCGGAGTGCATCGCGGTCGAAACCCGGGCCGGCCTGCCGGCGTATCTGGACTGGATCCGGGCACAGACCCGGGAGGACACTGATTGAAGACTCTGTTTGCGCGTGGCGCCGCCCTGTGCGCCCTGTTGTGGCTCTCGCTGCCAGCGTTCGCGCTGGATGAGAAGGACCTGCTGCCGGTGGACCAGGCGTTCGCGCTGACCGCCACCGCCCCCGAGCGCGGCCAGGTGCAACTGCAGTTCAAGATCGCACCCGGCTACTACCTGTATCGCCACCGCACCAGCGTCAAGGCCGATCCGGCCTTCAATGCCGGCGCGCTGCAGATGCCCAAGGGCGACAAGCACCACGACGATTTCTTCGGCGAAGTCGAAACCTATCGCGAGCGCCTGCAGGCCACCCTGCCTGGCACGCCGACCGACGCCGCCGGCACCATCAGCCTGGAAGTGCGTTACCAGGGCTGCGCCGATGCCGGTGTGTGCTACCCGCCGCAGAAGCGCGTGGTGCAGGTCACCCTGCCCGGTAGCGGCGCACAGGCCGCGGCGCCGGCCACGCGTACCGGCGCCGCCAGCCCGTTCAACAACCCGCTGGCCGGTGCCGGCAACAGCGGCGGCCTGCGCCTGCCGGGTGCCGCCAGCAACAGCCAGGCGCTGCCGCTTCCTTCGGAGCAGGCGTTCGGCTTCGACGCCATCGCCAGTGACGGCAACACCCTGCTGCTGCGCTTCAGCCCGGCGCCGGGCTACTACCTGTATCGCGACCGCACCTCGCTGAAGCTGGAAGGCAGCACCGGCGTGCTGGCCGACAAGCTGCGCTGGCCGGCTGCACAATCGCATCGCGACGAGCATTTCGGCGATGTCTCGGTCTACTTCAACCAGGTGGAAGTGCCGCTGCCGCTGCGCCGCTCCGTCGCCGATGCGGTCGACAGCACACTGGTGGTGACCTTCCAGGGCTGCCAGACCGATGGCATCTGCTACCCGCCGATGACCCGCCGGGTGAAGCTGTCGATCCCGGCCGGCAAGATCAACGCCAGCGCCGAACAGTCGCCGCCGCGCAACGAGGTGATCAGTCCGTTGGTTGCGGCGCCACGCGAAGGCGCCAACGGTGCCCCCCTGCGCCTGCTGCCGACGGTGCCCAATACGGATGCCACCACCCCGGCCGTTGCAGGCGCCGAAAACGGTAATGAGTTCGCTGCCGACGCGCGCGGTGACAACGCGCTGCGCACGCGCCCGCCGGCGACCACGCCGAATCCGGACCGTTCGTTCGTATGGGTGCTGCTGCTGGCCCTGGCCGGTGGCCTGGTACTGAACCTGATGCCGTGCGTGCTGCCGATCCTCTCGCTGAAGGTCCTGAGCCTGGCGCAGAGTGGCGAAAGCCCGCAGCGCGCGCGCAGCCACGCCCTCTGGTACACGTTGGGCGTACTGGTCGCGTTCGCGGTGATCGGTGCGCTGATGGTCGGCCTGCGCGCGATCGGCAACGCCGTCGGCATCGGCTTCCAGCTGCAGCATCCGGGCGTGGTCGCGGTGCTGGCCTACATCATGTTCGCGGTGGGCCTGAGCCTGTCCGGCGTGTTCACCCTGGGCGGCGGCATCGGCAACCTGGGCCAGTCGCTGGCCAGCCGCAGCGGCCCGGCCGGTGACTTCTTCACCGGCGCGCTGGCCTGCGTAGTCGGCAGTGCCTGCGTCGGCCCGTTCATGGGCGGCGCGATCGCCTACGCGTTCATTGCCCCGCCGCTGAAGGCGATGACCGTGTTCCTGTTCCTCGGCCTGGGCCTGGCGCTGCCGTTCCTGCTGATCGGCTTCGTGCCGGCGCTGGCGCGCCGCCTGCCCAAGCCGGGCCCATGGATGGAAACCCTCAAGCACGTGCTGGCCTTCCCGATGTATGCCACCGTGCTGTGGCTGCTGTGGGTGCTCGGCAAGCAGCGTGGCGTGGACGGCATGGCGCTGGTGCTGGGTGGCCTGCTGCTGCTGGCCTTCGGCCTGTGGCTGTTTGAACGCAACCGCTGGACCGGCTCGCGTGCAGTGACCCTGCTCGGCGTGCTGCTGGCGATCGGTGCATTGATACCGGCCTGGGGCGTGACCCAGCTGGCACCGCCGGCACGCGCCGCACAGGCCGCCAGCGACAACGTGGTCGAGTACTCGCCGCAGTTGCTCGACCGTCTGCGCGCCGACAACCGCGTGGTGTTCGTCAACATGACCGCCGACTGGTGCGTGAGCTGCAAGGCCAACGAACGCGCCGTGCTGTCGCGGCCAGAGTTCAAGGAACTGCTCAAGCGCACCAACGCGGTGTACATGCGCGGGGACTACACCAACGTCGATCCACAGATCACCACGTTCCTGGAAGAGCACAAGGCCGTGGGCGTGCCGCTGTACGTGGTGTACGGTCCGGGCGCACCGCCGACCGTGCTGCCGACCCTGCTGACCCAGGCGGTGGTCGAGGAAGCGCTGCTGCGCACCGCACGATGAAGTGGCAACGGCCAGCGCTGCTGTGGACAGCGGTGCTGGCCGCCGGCCTTGGACTGTGGGCCGGGCATCGATTGGCACCGGCGCCGGTGACGCCTGAGGCCGTGCCGGCGGAGCCTGCCGTTGCGGCCGCGGCGCCGGTCCTGCAGGTTGGCGACAGCCTGCCCGCATTGTCGCTGCCCGATCTTGAAGGCCGGCCGCTGGACCTGCGCCAGCACGCTGCCGGTCGCCCGCTGTTGATCAATGTCTGGGCCAGCTGGTGCGCCCCGTGCGTGGAAGAAATGCCGGAGCTTGCCCGCTTCGCCCATGCACAGGGCGACAGCGGTGTGCAGGTGCTGGGCCTGGCACTGGATACCCCGGAAGACGTGCGCGGTTTCCTGCAGCGTGTCCCGGTGGATTACCCGATCGTGATCGAGACCCCGGGGCCACGCGACGCAAGCGTGCAGCTGGGCAACGCACAGGGCCTGTTGCCCTACAGCGTGCTGTTCGATGCGCAGGGGCGGATGGTGAAAGCGAAGCTGGGGCCGTTCGAGCACGGTGAGATTGCAGGCTGGGTGGAGTGAGGGTGTTCTTTGCAGGGCTTGCAGCCCTGCACCCTGCTCAATGCAACGGCAACAGCCAAAGCCAAAGCGGGCATTCCGTGGGATGGCGGGGCACTGTGGGTGGTCAGGACACGCCGTAACCCCCCCTCCGGGGTCGGGCCCAGCCGCTGGCGGCTGTGCGTTCGGGCGCTTGCGAAGCAATGCTTCGCAAGCAAAGCGCCCTCACCCATGGGGGCTCGATGGCGCTATCCATGGCGCCAACGGTCCTGACCACCCACACCGCCCCACCCCCGACAGATCCCCGCGGCGGCTGTTGGTGGGTGCCGACCGTTGGTCGGCACATCTGTCAGATATCGATATTCAGAACGGAATCAGACCCCGTGCCGACCAGCGGTCGGCACCCACCAAAGCAGAACGCCGTTCCGACAGATCGCGGAAAACTGTCGAAGGCGGGGTGGGTCCGGTTGAGGGGGCGTGAGCCGCATGGATGCGGCGACCGAGCTTACATGGACGTACTTGCAGCGTCCCCCTCAACCGGACCCACCCCGCCAACCCACGGAAAGCCAGCTTTTGACGTTGACGTTGCTCCGGCTTGTAGCGGGTGCAGGGCTGCAAAGCCCTGCAACAAAACCCTCCTTGACCGTAGCCCGTCCGCCACGGAGAATTCCGCGACTAATTCTCATTTGCTGTTGCGCAGGATGCGGGCGGCAGCCTTCCGGGCCCTCCTCCTTCGATGTTCAAGAACGTCCTGTTCCAACTGCACTGGCTGCTGGGCATCACCGCCGGTGCCGTACTGGCCGTAATGGGCCTCAGCGGCGCCGTACTGTCCTTCGAGGACGAGCTGTTGCGCGCCGCCAATCCCGGCTTCGCCGAGATTGCCGAGCACCATGCCGATGGCCAGCTTCCACTTGCACTGAGCGAACTGGTGCCGCTGCTGCAGGCCGGCAGTGAACGCCCGCTGCAGCGCCTGCGCGTGGATGCCACCGGGCAACGGCCCTCGGTGGCACGCTTCGCCGGCGGCAAGGAACACTGGGTCTACTTCGATCCGTACAGCGGCGAACGATTCAGCGCCCTGCGCGGGCAGGCGTTCTTCGATTTCGTCGAGGACCTGCATCGCCACCTCGCCGCCGGCGAGCGTGGCAAATGGATCACCGGCAGCTGCGCCATCGCGCTGCTGTTCTTCACCTTGTCCGGGCTCTATCTGCGCTGGCCGCGACGCTGGTGGCACTGGCGCAGCTGGCTGGCGGTGGAATGGAAACGCAGCGGCCGTGGCTTCCTGTGGAGCCTGCACTCGGTGGTCGGCACGTGGGTGCTGCTGATCTACCTGATGAGTGCGCTGACCGGCTTGTGGTGGTCCTTCGACTGGTATCGCAGTGCCGCCAACACCCTGTTGGGCGTCGCACCGGCCACCAAGCACAAGGTGGCCACCGGCGCCGCCCTGAACCTGGAGCGCATCGAAGCCACGCTGTATGCACTGCCCGGCGTGCGCACCGGCTACATCGACCTGCGCCTGCCGGAAAAGCCCGGGCAGGCACTGAATGTACGCGTGATGGCCGGTGATCCGTCGCAGCGCGGTGGCCAGCATGACCGCGCGCATGATCTGCTGCAGCTCGACCCGGGCACGGGTGCCACACTCGATGCCCGCCCCTATGCACGCCAGGGTGTCGGCGCGCAGCTGGCCACCAGCGTGTTCGCGCTGCACTCGGGCAGCTACTTCGGCGTGCCCGGGCGTGTCGTGGTGATGCTCAGCAGTTTGGGCATGAGCCTGTTCTTCATCACCGGCTGGATGCTCTACCTGGACCGCCGACGCAGCCAGCGCGCCGCGCGTGGCCTGCGCCAGTCGCTGCCAGCAACGCCTGCCGATGGCGGTGGCACGCCGTGGCTGGTGGTGCATGCCAGCCAGAGCGGACTGGGCGAACAGCTCGCATGGCGCGCAGCCGCGCAGCTGCAGGCGTCCGGTCATGCGGTGCAGGTGCTGCCGCTGGCCCGCATTGATGCCGTGCAGCTGGCACGCACCGCGCAGGCGCTGTTGGTACTGAGCACCTTCGGCGATGGCGAACCACCGGATGCGGCGCGAGGTGCTGCACGAAGGCTGATGGCACAGACACTCGACCTGTCAGGCCTGCAGTTTGGACTGCTGGCGCTGGGTGATCGACAGTACCCGCACTACTGCGGCTTCGGCCGCCAGGTTGATGGCTGGCTGCTCGGCAACGGCGCGCGCCCGTTGTTCGACCGCATCGAAGTCGATGCCGCCTCGGTCGCGGCGCTGCGCCAATGGCAGCTGCAGCTGGGCGCGCTGACCGGCATCGCCACCGATGACAGCGTGCTGCCGGCGGCCACGCAGATGCATGAGTGGCGGCTGCTCGGCCGCGACCGGCTCAACCCGGGCAGCATCGGCGGTGCGATCTGGCGCATCTGTCTTGCGCCACCGGCCGAGGTGCAGTGGCAGGCGGGCGACATCCTGCATATCGCGCCCCGGCACAACGCGCGGCATGCCAGCGCGGTGTTGAAGGCACAGGGGCTGGATCCGCTACAGCCGCTGCTGGTGGACGGCCACCCACGCACCCTGCTGGCGCTGGCCAGTGAACGCGAGCTGCCCGAGGCCGATGCTGCGCTGGCGGTACAGGATCCGTGCCTGTGGCTGGCAGGGCTGCCGATGCTGCCCGGACGCGAATATTCCATCGCCTCGTGCACCGAGGATGGCGCGGTGGAACTGGTGGTGCGACTGGTGCACGACGACACAGGCCGCGCCGGGCTCGGTTCGGGCTGGCTGTCGCTGCATGCGCCGGTCGGTGCCAGCATCGTCGCCCGCGTGCACCGCAATCCCGGGTTCCACCGCGTCGCCGGTGCACCGATGGTGCTGATCGGCAATGGCACCGGCATCGCGGGCCTGCGCAGTCTGTTGCGCGAAGCCGCGCATGCAGGTGAGCACGGGCACTGGCTGCTGTTCGGCGAACGCCAGCGCGCGCATGACTTCCTGTTCGCCGATGAGATCGAAGCGTGGCAGGCCGATGGCCATCTCGCGCGGGTGGACCTGGCGTTCTCGCGCGATGGCGAAGGTGGTTACGTGCAGGATCACCTGCGTGCGGCGGCCGATGCCCTGCGCGACTGGATGCAGCGTGGTGCAGTCATCCACGTGTGCGGTTCGCTGCAGGGCATGGCCGAAGGCGTGGACCAGGTGCTGCGCGCTGCGCTGGGCGATGATGTTGTGGAAACGCTGCTGGAAACCGGGCGCTACCGTCGCGACGTGTATTGATTCCTGCCTCCGAACGCTGGCGTGAGCCGAGCATGGGCTCGGCTCTACAGTGTTCCTGCAGCTGATGTAGAGCCGAGCCTACGCTCGGCTGATTCCCCGCCAGCCGACAAGGAACCGCAGGCTAGGCCGCCGCAGCGCGCGCCTGTGGCATCGACTGCAGCCGGAACGCGCCAACGGCTTCCGCCAGCGCATGCACCTGCGCCTGCATCTGCGCCGTCGAGGCACCGGCCTCTTCCACCAGGCTGGCATTGCGCTGGGTACTGGCTTCCATCTGCACGATGGTCTGGTTCACCTGGGCGATGCCGGCATGCTGGTCCTGCGACGCGCTGCGGATACCGGCCAGCAGATCCGCCAGTTGCTGCACGCTGCCGACAATCTCGCCCATCGTGGTGCCGGCCTGTTCGGCCTGCTGGTTGCCCTGGCCCACACGCGCCACCGAATCCTCGATCAGACCCTTGATCTGCTTGGCCGCCTCCGCGCTGCGTTGTGCCAGCAGGCGCACTTCTGCGGCCACCACAGCGAAGCTGCGGCCCTGCTCGCCCGCGCGCGCGGCTTCCACCGCAGCATTCAGCGCGAGAATGTTGGTCTGGAAAGCGATGCCATCGATCAGCTGGGTGATGTCGCCGATCCGTCGCGAGGCCTCGCTGATGCCCTGCATGGTCGCGACCACCTGGCCAACGGCCTCGCCACCGCGCTGGGCCACTGCCGCCGCGCCCTTGACCAGCCCGTCGGCACGGCCCGCGGCATCGGCATTACGACCGACTGTGTGGGTCAGCTCGTGCATCGACGCTGCCGTCTCTTCCAGGTTGGCCGCCTGCTGTTCGGTACGCTGCGACAGGTCATGGTGACCGGCAACGATCTCGCCAACGCCGGCATCCAGGCTGGACGTGGCGTGCTGGATGCGGGTGACGATGCGGCCCAGTTGCGCGACGGTGGCGTTGGCATCGTCGCGCATGCGTGCGAACACGCCCTGCAGCTCACCTTCCATGCGCACGCTGAGGTCGCCGCGGGCCAGCGCGGCCAGAAGCGCCTGCAGATCGCCGAGGTTGGTCTCGAAGGTGGTCAACAGGCGATTGATGCTGGTCGACAACGTACGCACAAAGCCCTGCTTTCCCTCCAGCGCGATGCGCCCGTGCAGGTCGCCATGTGCGGCGGCGTCGACCAGTGCGGCCACTTCGGTTTCCAACAGGGTTTCCAGCGCACGGCTGCGCCACTCCACCGCCACACCAAGGAACTGACCTTCGTCGATGATGGCGTTGGCAATCAGCTGGTAGCGCACCCCTGCATGGCCGATCTCGCGCTCCTCGCGCTGGCGCACGCCGGCCAGGCTGGCCAGTGCCGGATGCAGGCGCACCGCATCGCTCGCCACCAGATCTTCAACCCGGAGGTCAAGCTGCTCCAGCAGCGCCGGATTGGCGTAGGCAACCTGCCCTTCCGCATCAATCACCATCAGGCCGGTCTGCGCGCTGTCCAAGGCCTGGCGCACGCGGGTATTGCCGCGCGCCACGGCACGCTCGGTCTCGATGCGCGCGCGCAGGCGCTGCTGCATGTCGACCAGGCGCTGGGCCAGCTGGCCGATCTCATCGTTGGCGTTGTAGACGCGCAGGGTGGTGTCGAGGCGGTCGTCAGCGATATCGCTGGCGAAACGCAGGGTGTCCTGGATCGGCTGGCGCACCGCACGCAGCACCAGCACCAGGCTGGTGATCAGCACGCCGGCCACCAGCAGCAGGGTCAGTGCGAACAGCACGCTCATCGTGCGCGCGCCGGCCTGCTGGCGCGCCTGCGCCTTGGCCAGCGCCGCCACCTGCGCCTGCTGGAAGGCGGCCAACGCCGGTGCGACGCCCGCGGCGGTATCCAGCAGCGACTGCGCCTCCACGTCCAGGCCGACGCGGGCGGCGGTGTAACCCAGCAGGGCGCCCTGATAGCCCTCCATCCCGCCGCGCAAGGCATCCTGCACATCGGTAGGCAGGCCGGCCAGCGCGAGATCGAACGGCAGCTTCTCCTCGCTGGCGCGGTCGGCGTGAGTGGAGTCACCGTCGAGCAGCAGCAGTGCCTCCTGCCTTCGCATCTTCTGCAGTGACAACGCCAGCGGCGGCCGCTGCAGCGCATCCACCTGTACCTGCAGGGTATCGGCGGCCTGCTGCAGCTGCGCGGCGAGGCCGGCATCACCACGACCCATCTCGTCGACACGTTCGAACAGGGCAGCCACACCCTGCGAGAACGCGTCGGCGGCTTCGGTCAGCGCCTGCAGGGCCTTGCGCCGGCCAGCATCCATCGGCGTCGCGCGCAGCGCCTGCAGATCGGCCTGCAATGCCTTCTGCGTGGCCAGCAGCTGCGCGCGGTCGGCATCATCGAAACTGCGTGCATACTGGGTCTGCAGGCGACGCGCTTCGGCCACCCGCGTAGACAGGCTGGCGGCCAGATCGCTGCCGCGCTGGTAGCTGGCCTGGCTGCGCGCAGCCAGTGCGTTGGCATGGCCGGTCCAGGCGTAGACAGCGGCGATCGCGACCAGGCCCAGGCCACAGACCCACAGGGTCGCCTTGAGCTTGTTGGCCACGCTGAGCCGATGCGGCTGCAGCCAGCGCAGCAGGCCGGGGGACGCCGAGTGCAACGCGGCAAGGCGCGTGCGCAGGGACCGGAGGTGGGGGACAACGGCCGACATGACAGACTCCAGGCGGAAAGACGCACCTGTATCGGCCTGATTCAGGGCAACTTTAGCGCCTTCTTCGTCCGGGTCCCCCCGTCGCGGGTGGACGCGGCCTTTGTACCGGGTGCAAGCGACGGGGGCATGACACGGGCGCCGCGCTTGACCTCAACCCCGGTTGGGGGAGCACAGTGGACGTTCCTCCCCGCCCGGTGCCTCCATGACGACGCTCGATGTCCCCCGCTACCTGCAACGCCTGCAGCTGGATGCGCCGCCACCGCGGACCCTGGCCGGCCTGACCCTGCTGCAGCAGCGCCACAACGCACTGCTGCCCTTCGAGACCCTCAGCTGCCTGCTGCGCGATGCGGTGCCGATCGACCTGGACAGCGTGCAACGCAAGCTGCTTGACGACCGCCGCGGTGGTTACTGCTTCGAACTCAATGGTGGCCTGCTGGCGCTGCTGCAGGCATTGGGCTTTGATGCGCAGCCGCTGAGTGCGCGCGTGCTGCTAGCAGCCCAGGACGGCGAGCTGACCGCGCGTACCCATCTGCTGCTGCGCGTGCATGTGGATGGGGACGACTGGCTGGTGGATGCCGGATTCGGCAGCCTGACCCCGACCGTACCGCTGCGCCTGCATGATCCGCAGCCGCAGGCCACGCCACATGAACGCTATCTGCTGCAACGCCTGCCCGACGAGGGTGATTTCGTGCTGTCGGCCGAGTCCAACGATGGCTGGCGGGCGATGTATCGGTTCGACCTGCAGGCGCCGGCACCGATCGACAACGTGGTGGGCAACTGGTACGTGTGCACCCATCCCGATTCCAGTTTTCCCGGACAGCTGCGTGCATCACTGACCGGACCGGACTGGCGCCGTACCATCGGCAGCGGCAACTACACCGAGTACCGCCCCGGGCAGGCGCCGGACAAGCGCCCGCTGCATGATGTGGGTGATGTGCGTGACGTGCTGCAGCAGCGCTTCGGCATGCAGCTGCCGGACGACCCGCGACTGGACCCGGCCATCAATGATTGGCTGCAGCGCTCGCGCGCCGCGCTCTTGTAGAGCCGAGCCCATGCTCGGCTGAGCTGGAGCGGCTGGGCCAACAGCAGCCGAGCATGGGCTCGGCTCTACAGAATCGCGCGCGCCTGCACCGCGATCCGGTTGCCTTCACTGTCGCGGATCTCGGCCACACGCCAGCCACCCGCATCAGCCGGGCCGAAGCGCAGCTCGGCCCCGGCCTGCAGCGCACGGTCGAGGCTCGCATCCAGGTCATCGACGCCGATGTAGATGCGCGCGCCCTGCTCGGAGGGCCGGTAGTCCGCGCCGTGCACCAGCGCAATGCTGGCACCGGCGGCGTCATCGGAGAACGGCAGGTAGGCCATCCGGCAGTCGTGCAGCACGATAGGTTCGTCCACCGCGACCTGCAGCCACCGCTGGTAGAACGTGATGGCCCGGTCCAGGTCACTGGCCGGGATTTCCACATGCAGGATCGGGTTCACTGGCACTCCTTGCTCGGTCCACTCAGATGATGCGCAGGGTAATCGCCTTCAGTACTGCACGGGTGCGATCGCGGGTGCCCAGCTTGTCGAGTATGGCCGACACGTAGTTCTTCACCGTGCCTTCGGCCAGGAACAGGCTGCGCGCGATCTCTTTGTTGCTGTATCCCCCGGCCAGCAGGCGCAGGATCGCCACTTCGCGTTCCCCGAAGGTATCGGTGGGCGGTGCTTCGTCGTGGAAGCGGTAACGGGCGCGCACCGGCTCGGTGCTGACCGGCAACAGCAGGGTTTCACCCGCGGCGACGCGCTCGATCGCTTCACGCAGGTCTGCGGGCACGGCGTCCTTGAGCAGGAAGCCTTGTGCGCCGGCCTCGCTGGCACGCAGCAGCAGATCACTTTCATCGAAGGTGGTCAGCAGCAGCCACGGCGTGGCATCGCCGCGCGCGCGCAGCTGGCGCAGTGCCTCGATGCCGTCCATCCCGGGCATGCGGATGTCACTGAGCACTACATCCACGCGCTGGGCGGCCAACGCGTCCAGCAGCGTCTGGCCCTCTTCGGCCTCCAGCACCACGTCTACCCCCAGGCCCTGCAGCAGCGCACGCAGACCCGCACGCACCAGCGCCTGGTCATCGGCCAGGGCAACGCGGATCGCGGCGCCACTCATGCCGGCAACCATGCGGTCAAGTGCATGCCGCCCTGCGCGGTTCGCGCCAGCTCCAAACGCCCCTGTACGGCCGCCAGGCGCTCGCGCATGCCGGCGATGCCATTGCCCTCGCGGATGCGTTCAGCGCGCTGGCCGTCATCGCGGATATCGATACGCAACTGGGAATCCTCTTCACTGATCGTCAGCCACACGGTGTCTGCATTGCCGTGGCGGGCGGCGTTGGTCAGGGCTTCCTGCACCAGCCGCAGCACGGTCTCGGCCATCAACGGGTCAGCCACGCGCACCCCGTCGCCGATCTGCAGCTGCAGCTTCGGTCGTGGGAAGGGTGCGGCCAGCGCATGCAGTGCGGTGGCCAGATCGAGGCCGCGATCATCGCGCATCGATTGCACCACCTGGCGGATGTCGGCCAGCAACTCGCCAGACAACCGTTCCGCCAGCACCAGTCCCTCGCGACCGGCCAGCGCAGGGTCAGCGGCCAGGGCGCGCAGGTTGAGCCGCATCGCGGTGAGCTTGTGCCCAGCCACATCGTGCAGCTCGCGCGCCAGGCGCAGGCGCTCGGCATCGCGTGCGCTGTCGGCCAGCAGCGCGCGGGTAGCCAGCAGGTCAGCGTTGACCCGGGCCAGGTCATCGCGGGCCAGCGCCGTGCTGCGGGCATAGTGGGCGGTCAGTGCGGCGAAGGCCTGGAAGCCGCCATAGAGCAGCACCACCAGCAGCGGCTGGCTGAAGCCGCTGTGGCGCAGCGCGGCATACACCGCCAGGTTGGCCAGCAGCGCAACGCCCAGCACGAAGCGCGGCGGCCAGTGCTCGGCCAGCTGTGCGACCAGCACCACCAGCAGCACCGGAGCAGTACCAGTACGCGGCTGCAGCGCAACCAGCGCAACCGCCAGCAGCGCCTGCAACACCGCAGCGACGGCGCGCACGCGGGATGGCATCGACGCCCAGCCGTGCACCACGAACAGCAACAGGAACACGGCAAGCAGCAGCAGGCTCAGCCCGGCACCGTTGCGCTGTACAGCGAACGACAGGCCCACCGCCAGCACGGTGACCAGGCCGGCAAGGCTGAGGGGACGCAACAGATGGCGGAACAGGCTGGGCATGGCCAGATGCTGACCGGCGCGCACGCCGGCGGCAATGGGTCCGCCGCAGAAAGTGACTTCTGGCACGTCGAATCGATGACCACTGGCCCTGAACCCCGTGCACCGCCCCACGCAGACTGGCGCCACATCGCCACACACACTTCCGGAGCCACTGCCATGATCCGCACCGCCCTGCTCAGCACCGCCCTGACTGCACTGGCCCTGGCCGCCAGTGCCCACGCCGCCGACCTGGCCGTGACCGTGCACGACGTCCGCGTGCAGACCGGCACCCTGCGCGTTGCGCTGGTCGACAGCGCTGCCGCCTGGGACGGCAAGGCCAAGCCCGTGCAGGCCCAGCAGGCGGCGCCCAGCGGCGACAGCGCCCACTTCACGTTCAAGCGTATACCGGCCGGCAACTACGCCGTGCTGCTCACCCACGACGAGAACGACAACGGCAAGCTCGACACCAACCTGGTCGGCATGCCGGTGGAAGGCTACGGCTTCAGCAACAACCCGCAGGTGATGCGCAAGCCGACCTTCGACGAGGCGCGCGTCGACGTGCCGGCCGCTGGCACCGCCATCGACATCACCCTGCGCTGATTCCGCATCCAGACCCGAGGCCACCATGGACCGTCGCCGCTTCCTTCGTACCCTGCTCAGCAGCAGTGCCTGCCTGGCCCTGGGCGCCACTGCGCTGCGCAGCGCTCCCGCCTTCGCCGGCGACCCGGCGCGGTTCGCGCAGGGCATGCAGGAACACCCATGGCTGCTCGGCTGGCGCAGCGTCGGCAGCGAAAGCCTCGGCCCGGCCACCGTGCAGCTGCACGGAAAGCTGCCGTCAGGCCTGGCCGGTACGCTGTACCGCAATGGCCCGGCGTGGACCGAGCGCGATGGCTTCCGCTACGACCACTGGTTCGACGGCGACGGCATGGTGCATGGCTGGCGCTTCAATGGTGATGGCAGCCTGACCCATCACGGGCGCATGGTCGCCACGCCGAAATTCACCCGTGAACAGAAGGCCGGCCGCTTCCAGTATCCGGCTGCCGGCACCAGCGTTCCCGGTGCGCTGGCGGTACGCAACAACGATGATGCCAACGTGGCCAACACCTCGGTGACGTTGATCAATGGCCGCCTGTTCGCGCTGTGCGAATCCGGTTCTGCGTTCGAAGTGGACCCCGATTCGCTGCAGACACTTGGTCCTGTCACCTGGCGTCCGGACCTCGCCGCACTACCATTCTCGGCGCACCCGCTGACCGACCGCGACGGCAGCCTCTGGAACTTCGGCTCGATCAGCCTGATGGGGGGCCATGGCCTGCTGGTCTGGCACATCGGTGCGGACGGCCAGCTGCGCAGCGCCAATGTGATCGAAACACCCGAGCATGGCTACCTGCATGCCTTCGCAATGACCGACCAGCACCTGGTGTTCGTGATGATGCCGTTCGATTTCACCGGCGCAGGTGGCAGCTTCTTCGAGCGCATGCAGTTCGCACCGCAGCGTCCTGTGCGTATCGCGGTGGTCGCCAAGGATGCACCGGACAAGGCGCAATGGTTCGAGGCGCCGTTCGCGGCGATCTATCACTTCGGCGACGCGTTCACCCGCGATGGCGGCATCGTGCTGCGCGCAGTACGCCATGACGACATCAACGAGGCGCGCTCGCCGATGAAGGAAGCGATGGCCGGTGACGGTGCACATGCGGCCAACAGTGGCGCCAGCCTGGTCGAGCTGCATCTGGACGTGCGTCGTGGACAGGCCCGCTGGGAGACGTTGGGCATCGGCGCGGTGGAGTTCCCGTTGTTCGACCCGCGCTCGACGAACACACGTGGCGCACGGCTGTATGCGCCGACCATCGACGGCCCGGCCACCGCACCGTACTTCAACGCCGTGGCTGCGTTCGACATCGATCGCGGGCGCCGCCAGCGGTGGAACTACGGGCCGGACATCATGGCCGAAGAGCATGTGTTCGTACCGCGCCCCGGCAGCCGAGAAGCTGATGATGGCTGGCTGATCGGCACCCTGCTTGACCCGGTCAACAAGCGCAGTGGCCTGGCGGTGCTGGATGCGCGCCATGTGGATGACGGCCCGCTGGCACAGGCCTGGCTGCCGTATGCGGTGCCACTGGGCTTCCACGGCACCTTCGCCGCGCGCGGCTGATTCCACGCCACGCGGACACCGTTGTTGGCATGCTGGGGCTCCCCTGCCCCGTGGAGTCCTGCATGTCCTTGGCCGACCATCGAAGTACGCTGGCACCGCACGGTTTCCTGCGCGTGGCGATCAACCTGGGCAACCCGGTGCTGGCACAGGGCGATGCGCGCTCACCGCGCGGCCCCTCGCTGGAACTGGCTACCGCATTGGCGCAACGGATGGGGGTGCAGGCACGCTTCACCTGCCACGATGCCGCAGCCTCGGTGGTCGCCGCAGCGGGCGAAGACGGCTGGGACCTGGCTTTCCTGGCCATCGATCCGGCACGCACCGACCGCATCGCCTTCAGTGCCCCGTACGTGGAGATCGAAGGCACCTATCTGGTTCGAGAGGACAGCCCTGCGCAGCAGGTGGCCGACCTCGACCGCGAAGGGCTGCGCATCGCGGTGGGGCGTGGCGCGGCCTATGACCTGTTCCTGAGCCGTGAACTGCGCAACGCCACGATCGAGCGGGCGGAGACCTCGGCGGCGGCCATCACCCTGTTCGATCAGCAGCGTCTGGATGCCGCCGCCGGCGTGCGCCAGCCGCTGGTGGCCTGGGCACAGGCGCATCCCGGCCATCGCGTGCTGGCCGACCGTTTCACCGCGATCCAGCAGGCCGTGGCGGCGCCGGCCTCACGCCCCGCCGACGCGCTGCGGGCGCTGTTCGACGAGGTAGAGGCGATCAAGACCGGCCCCTTGCTGGGCGAAGCGTTCGCCCGTGCCGGGCAGGCGGTCACGCTGGTGCGGTGACTGTAGAGTCGAGCCATGCTCGACTGCTTCTTCGAAAGACCAGTCGAGCATGGCTCGACTCTACAGATGCGAGATCGAGCACCGCGCGACGCTACAGATGCGCGTCTGCCATGTGCCGCACGTGCTCGGCGGCCTGCGCATGCAGCCAGTCGCGGAACGCGAGGAAGCCACGATGGCTGGCCGAGCGCTGCGGGTACACCAGCCAATGCGGCCAGTCGGTCTTCAGGCGCTGGCTGGACAGTGCGACCAGCTGGCCCGAATCCAGCAGCAGCCGCGCCCGCGTCACCCGCCCGAGGGCCACGCCCACGCCATCCAGAGCGGCGCGATGGTGCGCCTCCGAATCATCCAGCACCGCCACGAAGCGCGACGGTGGCCTCTGCCCGCTCAACGCGAACCAGGCGCCCCATGCCCCGTCCGGATCACCCAGCAGCGGCCACTGGGTCAACGGCACGCGGTCGACGCCTCCCATGCGTTCGATCAGCGCCGGGCTGGCCATTGGCAGCAGCCACTCGTCGAACAGCGGCTCCACCACCAGGCCCGGCCACTGCCCGCTGCCCAGCCGCAGCGCGGCGTCGAACTGGCGCTGCCGCTCGAAATCAATCAGGCGTTCACTCGACTGCAGGTTGATCTCGATCTGCGGGTGCGCGGCGACGAAATGCCCCAACCGCGGCACTAACCAGGCCGAAGCCATCGACGGCACCGCGCTGATCGTCAGCACGTGCTCGGCGCGCGCGGCATAGGGTTGGAAGGCTTCGTTGATCGCATCCAGATGCGGACCCACCTGATCGAGCAGGCGCTGGCCCTCAAGGGTGAGGGTGACGCCACGCGGTTGGCGGATCAGCAACGGCTGCCCGAGCCGTTCTTCCAGCTGCCGCATCTGGTGGCTGAGCGCGCTGACGGTCAGGTTCATCGACGCCGCCGCGCGCGACAGGTTGCCGAGCCGGGCGGCGGCCACGAAGCCTTGCAGGGCATGGAGCGGTGGGCGGGACATCAGGCTTGAATTCCTCTCAAGACACGCTCGCGGAAATGTCGCTTTTTGCCCGTCCATGCTGCCCGTATCGTGCAATCCACTCAAGTGGAGGCACGCTCATGAACATCTTCGGCGGCTTGTTGTTCCTGCACGGCCATGTGGCCAGCACCGAGCTGGCACGCCAGCTGGCCAGCCCTTCCACACCTGCCCCGCAGTGCGGGCAGCAACCGGCTGCGCCAGTTCAGCCGCCGAGAACCCGTTGAACGCTCCTCACCCTGCATACCAGCGTTGGACGTGTTCAGGCAGCCACGGGATCGGATCGATATCCAATGCCCGACAACCGTCGAGGGCGTCACGCAGCGCGCGCTCGCCGGGGCCACTGGGCAGCCGCAGGCCTTCCTCCTCCGGAAGTTGCACCGCAGCCCAGTCGTGCAACTGGTCCATGTGCAGGCACAGGGCGGCCCGCAGCCACGCCTTCAGTGGATAGCAGCGATAGCCTTGTTCGCCCAACGCGATAATTGCACGCGACAAGGCCTGGTTGGCACCACGTACCCATTCGGTGCGACCTCCAGCCTTGTCCTGGACCGTCATCGGCGCCGGCGCGCGGTGCGCCTTGAACGGCGAACGCAGCTGCAGCTCCAGATCTCGCGCATCGCGCTCGCTTTCCGCTTCCACCAGTGCACCGGCGTCGAGGTCGAAGAACTCGAACCAACGCCGGTGCAATGCGCTGATGCGTCCGAGCGGATCACGTGAGAAACCGATCTTCGCGTAGTCTTCCCACGCACAGGGGAAGACGTAGGCGAAGACACGACCGTCGATGCGGATATCCGACTGCATGTGCGCAGGCTGCCTCGACAACAGCCCGGGTGCAACCGGGCGTTACCGTGGACGCTGCAGCGCCTCCTGCACCGCCGCAGCCACGTCGGTGTTGTCGATGTAACTGCCGTCGTTCCAGCGCACGTGCTGACGGTAGCCGGCATCAACACCGCGCACGCGCTGGCCCAGCAGCTCCGACCCCGCACCCTTGGCCCACAACGGCACCAGTGCATTGGAATGGTTGCCGGTGGGACGGAAACTGATCCCGGGCATGCGGCCGCGGCCGTTGTTGCGCACCGGCGCGAAGGCGACGTTCTGCGCATCCGGGCCCATCGGCATGCTGTTGTCGTGGTCGGTGGTGACGATCAGCAGGTTGCGCTCCCAGCCACCGTTGCGCTCGATCCAGTCGACCACCGCCGTCACCGCGTCATTGAACTCCACGGTCTCTTCGATCAGCCGGCCGTACTGCGGCTGATCGCTGCACTGGCCGTAATGCCATTCGGTGCCGCAGGCGCTGGTATGCGCGGCCCAGTCGGTGGCGCCGCCTTCCACCATCAGGAACAGCCCCTTGGACGAGCGCTGCTGCAGGAACTGCAGCGCGCCGCGGGTCATGATCGCCAGATCGGGCACGCTGTCGATCTTTCTCACTCCCGAAGGCGTGGCTGCATCCTTGCCCAGCACCTGCAGGCGGCGCGCCTGCTGCAGTGTGTTGGCCACGCGCGGCACGCCGATCAGCGGCCGGTCGGCCGGCAGCCGTCCCTGCGCCAGTGCGGTGAACGCTTCTTTGCTGCGGATCAGGCGCCACGGTCCCGCCGGGTTGCCGGCAATGGTGCTGCCCGCTTCCAGCTGCTGCCAATCCTGCTGCGACACCCACTCCCATGGATTCGCGCAGCCCTCTGCCTTTGCGGCGTCCGTGCCTTCGTTGCAGGCGCGGCCGTCGACGCTGTAGCCTGGGCCTCCGGTGCCCATGACCAGATCCAGGTGGCCCTGCGCCAGCATCTGGTGCGCAATGGCGTGATAGCTGTTGCGCGATTCGTTCTGCGCCGCGAATGCTGCGGGTGTGGCGTGCGCGAACGGTACCGAAGTCACTACACCGGTCGCCATGCCCAGGCGCTTGGCGCGCAGGGTATTGAACTCGACCGGCTGGCCATCGTTGCTGTAGTTGATGGCGTTGTTGTAGGTCTTGATGCCCGATGACAACGCGGTGCCCGCCGCCGCACTGTCGGTAGCCACCGCGGCCAGGTACTGGTAGCCGGTAAACGGCAGGTCCTGCGCGGGAACCGGCGTGTCATCCCAGGCCTTGCCCGGGTCGTAGCCAAGCGTCTGTACGTTGTCGCGGGTCGGCTGGCTGCTGGCGTTCAACGGGAAGGTGGTTACCGCCAGGCGCAGCGGGAAATCCGCATAGGGTGCGCCTTCGCGGCTGCCGTACTGCCAGTAGGCCGCTGCGTCCCAGGTACCCCAGCCGGCACCGTCGTTGATCATCACGATCACATTGAGCGGACCGGCTTCGGCGGAGGAAACAGCCTCGGTGCGCAGATTGGGCTGGCAGCCGCCAAGTGCGGCCGCCGCGAGCAGCAACGAAGAATGAAGCCAGCGGCGTGGAATGCGTGCAGTCATCGGATGTCCCGTCGGGCCATCGGCGGCCCACATTGACGATACGTTATATCGTTGCAATATTTCAGCTTCGTGCAGCCGCCGCACACTATCCTCCAGAGCCCCACTGCCATCGTCGTTTCCATGCCGTCTCCTGCTCCTGCGCGTGCACCGCTGTCGTCCATCACCCTCGATGCGGCAACCTTCGCAGTGATTCACCAGCACAACGCGGACATCGCCAGGCAACCGGCCTCGCTGACCAAGCTGATGACCGCCTACGCGGCTTACGAATGTGTCGAGGAGCGCGGGCGCTCGTGGGGCGACGAAGTCACCATCGCCGCCGACGACGTGCATGCGGTCGCCGACGATGAAACGCGCATGGGCCTGGTACCCGGCGAAACGGTCACCCTCGCGCGCCTGCTGGAAGGCTTGATGATCGTCTCCGGCAATGACGCGGCGCTGGCGGTCGCGCGCCACCTGGACGGATCGCAGCCTGCGTTCCTGGAGCGCATGAACCGGCACGCACGCCAGCTCGGCCTGCGCAGCACCTGGTTCGCCAGCGTCTCCGGCATCACCACGCCGCACCATGCGTCCAGCGCGCGCGACATGGCGGTGCTGGCCGCGTGCCTGTTGAACGATCATCCGCAGATCCTGGCGGTCACCGCGCAGCGCGCGTTCGCGCACGGCAGCTTCAGCCGCAACAACCAGAACGCCCTGCTTGGCGATGACGGCGTGGATGGTTTGAAGACCGGCTACACCCAGGCCGCAGGCTTCTGCCTGGCCGCTACCGCCTTCCAGCCGGTGCAGGGGCGTGCGCATCCGGTTCGGCTGATCACGGTGGTGCTGGGCTCCGACAGCCGCGACGCACGCGATGCCCTTGTGCGCGAGCGGCTGGCCGCCGGGTTCGCGGCGCTGGCCGACAGCACCGCCGACGCCTGAGCGGCTCAGCGACGCTTGACCGTCGCCACGATCAGCCGCTGCAGCTCGGCCTCGGCGTCGGTCTTGTCCAGCGCGCCCGCGGCCACACCCTCGGACAGGGTTTCAGCTGCACCCAGGATCGCCCAGCGTCCCGCCAGCGGCACCGAGCCGTCGCTGGCGAACGGGCCCAGCCAGGCGTCGCAGTTGTCGATGAAGTCCTGCTGGTAACGCCGCCGCACCTCGTGCAGTTCAGGCGCGCCCACCAGCGCGGCGAGGATGCCCTGCACTTCACTGCCCTGGCTGAGGATGCAGTCGATGTAGCCGGAGGCGATGGCTGCCGCACGGTCGGCCAGCTGCGCCCGGGCGCGGCCGATACGCTCGTGGAAGACCACCGTCTGCCGCCCGTCATAGTCATCGTAGAGCGCGGCCAGCAGGCCGTTGCGGGTCACGAAGTGATCGTAGGCCACCGGCTTGGTCACGCCCGCCGCCTCGGCCAGCCGTCCCAGCGTCAACGCGTCGGTGCCTTCTTCGCCAACCAGCGCCCAGGCCACATCCAGCAACTGGCGGGCGCGTTGCTCGCGGGTCAATCGGCGGCGCGTGGGAGCGGCGTTGGCAGGCATCGGCGGAACAGGGTGATCAACTCATCGGAGTACCGATTTTACGGCCGATTTCCACGGCGGTCTGCAGATGCGCCTGCGCGGCACCGCTGTCGGCGTCGAGCAGCAGTTCGGACGACAGCACGCGCGCGCCACAGTAGTCGAAGATGCCCATGTCGATCTGGGTCTTCATCGCCGTGCCATAGCCGCGCCGTTCGATCATTTCCGCGCCCGCACCGCCAACGCCGACCAGATGCACGCGCAGGCGCTGCAGCTTCTTCTGCACCTTGCCATCGGCGCCGTCCTGGTACGCCCAGCCCTGGGTGAACACGCGATCGATCCATCCCTTCAGCAAGGCAGGGAACGACCACCAGTACAGCGGGTAGACCAGCACCAGCGTATCGATGGCATCCAGCCGCGCATGCTCGGCCGCCACATCGGACGGAACCGGGCCGGTCCCGCGGAACAGAGCTTGGTCCTCGCGGCTGAAGCGCGGATCGAAGCCTTCGGCGACGAGGTCTGCGTGGGTTACGGTGTTGCCGGCGGTGGCCCGGATGGCGTCGCCGATGCGCTGGGCGATGGCATGGGTGAGCGATCCGATTTCCGGGTGGGTGGTGACGATGAGACTGTGCATGGGTGAATCTCCAGGAATCATTACCTACCAATGGTAAGTAATGATTCCCGGATCACCAGCGCCACCGATGGGACGCTGTTTTTGCGTTCACCGTATAGTGCGCCGCATCCCGTGGAGGTCCCCGACGATGCACCGACGCCTGCTTGCTCCCCTGCTGTTCCTGCTGTTCCTGCTGCTGGCCACGATGGCGCCGACGGCCGTGGCCGGCGAGCTCACCCCATCCGAATCGGCCGCCCTGCGCCAGGACGTGCAGGGGATGCTGGCCGCGTTCGCGCGCGGCGATGCCGAGCTGATCATCGCCCGCACGCATCCCAGCCTGAAACGCCTGGCCGGCGGTGATGAGGTATACGCCCGATCAACCCGCGACACGGTCAAGGCGCTGCACGAGGCCGGCGTCACCATCATCAGCGACGAAGCTGGGGTACCGACCCGTACCTATGCCGCCGGCGACGAGGAGGTCTGCTTCGTCCCGCGCTACTCGTTGCTGCGCGTACGTGAATCCCCGATCCGCAGCACCTCGTTCATGGTCGCCGTGCGCCGCGTCGGCGCCGCGCAATGGAGCTATCTGGATGGCGCCGGGTTGCTAGACAACCCTGAGCTGCTCTGGCAACTGCTGCCAGCGCTGGAGCCTGGCGTGACGCTGCCCAAGGGTGGAGTGGAAACGCTGTAGCGCGATTGCTGGGCGTCGGTACGCTCCGGCGCATCCATCTACGCATGGCATGGATCTACCGGCTGTCCGTTAGCGGAACAACGCGTTCAACGCGGCCCCGGAAGCCGCATGCTGCAGCCCATCGAAACGCCCCTCCTGCACGATCGGCTGTGTGGCCTGTATCAGCCCACCCCATGCCGCACGCGCAAGCGCACCGCCCAGGCTGACCCGGCGAACGCCAAGTGCTGCGATGTCCTGCAGGCTCAGCGGTGTCGGTCCACCAACCAGCAGGTTCACCGGTTTTGACCCTGCAGCGGCAACCACCGCGCTGATCTGCTCGCGCGTGCTGATGCCAGGCGCATACAGCACATCGGCACCGGCCTCGGCATAGGCCCGCAGGCGCTGCAGGGTGTCCTGCAGATCCGGCACGCCGACGAAGAAGTTCTCCGCACGCCCGACCAGCAGCACGTCACCGCCTGCGCGGTCGATGGCTGCACGGGCAGCGCGCAGGCGCTCGACCGCCTGGTCGATCGAACGCAGCGGTGCATCGGCGACGCCGCTGGCATCCTCGATCGACAAAGCCGCGATGCCGGTGTCGATCGCTGCAGCCACCGCCTCCTCCACCGCCTGCGGCGTGACGCCGAAACCATCACCGAAGTCGGCATTCAACGGCAACGGGGTCGCCGCCGCCATCAGGCGCAGATGCGCCAGCGTGGCCGGCAACGAAACCGCGCCATCCGGCCGCCCTTCGCTCCAGGCGCAGCCGGCACTGGTGGTGGCCAACGCCAGGAAGCCTTGCCGCTGCAGGTAGCGCGCACTGCCCACGTCCCACGGGTTGGGCAGCACGAAACACCCCTGCGCGTGCAGTTGGCGGAAAGACGCGCGCTTGTGCTGTGTGTCGGCATCGGGCGAGGTCATGGCAGGGCTCCGGGGCGGCAGACCTGCACCCTAGCCCGCGGTGCGGTCGCGCTCAATGGCATCGAAGCCGGCCATGCATGAAGTGATGCCCCCTGCTTATTGGACGCCACCGGCGGCCCTGCCCGAGCGTACGTGGTTGTCCACACCAGTGCCGCCACGGAGCCCTTCATGCCGCCTGACCCGCAGCCCCTCATCGACGCCGGCGATGATGACGCCCACTGGGCCGACCTGCTCTCGCCGGCACGGCGCCGCCTGATCGCTTCGGCGGGTCTGGCCGCCGGCGGCCTGGCCAGTGCGTCGACCGGCACCGCAGCACCGCGCGGCAACGACGCGGTGAACACCACCGAGCCTGGCCGCTCCGGCTTCCGTGCCATCGTGCCGCCAGCGCCGGAAGGGCGCAGCCCCTGGGGCCAGGCCACGGCCAGCGAACCGACCCCGCGCCCGGCCAGCGTGCGTCCCGGCGAGGCCACGCTACCCGCGACCCCACGCGCCTACACCGACATCAAGAGCTATCACGCGCATATCTACTTCGACGAGGACAGCTTCGAGAAGGCTGCGCTGCTGCGGCGCTGGGCGGCCGAGCGCTTCCCGGTGGAGCTGGGCAACTGGAACCTGGAGCCACGCGGACCACACGTCACCCCGTCGTTCTATTTCGGCTTCACCAACGACCTGCTGCCGGTACTGGTGCCCTGGCTGCAGCTCAACAGCCTGGGACTGACCATCCTGATCCACCCCAACACCGGCGATGGCCGCGCCGACCACCTGTATTACGCGTTGTGGGTGAACCGCGCGCAGCCGGTGAACGCCTACAACTGGCCGGCGCCGAAGCCGGGGGAACGGGAGCCGCTGGAGGAGGTGTTCCCGAACGTGGTGCCGACGGTGCCGCTGGAGACCTGACCCGCCTTTCCGGTGGGTGCGTGGCTTGCTGCGCACCTTGGGCTGCCCTTCGGTGGGTGCGTAGCTTGCTGCGCACCTTGAGCCCCCTCCGGTGGGTGCGTAGCTTGCTGCGCACCGAACTTCCTTCTTCCACGCGTGGCGCGGCTCCCCCGACAAGGCTCTTGCCGCCATCGTCGCCCTACGTGCACGCATCCCCCGCCCGCACGGCGTTCAGCGCGCCTTGATCCGCCGCCCCGCATAGGGCCGCAAGCGCTTCGGCAGATTTCAAACAATCGATTGAAACACAGCAAACTTCGCCGAACTGGACAGCATCCGCCGGTTCCGCCAGACTGCCGCCCTTTCCCGTCTTCCGGATCCCATGGCGAAGCTGCTGGTCCTGCACGGCCCCAACCTCAACCTGCTCGGCACCCGCGAGCCGGAGGTCTACGGCCACACCACGCTGGCCGACATCGACCAGGCGCTGGCGGCCCAGGCCTCGGCCGCCGGGCACGCGATGGAGAGCCTGCAGTCCAATGCCGAGCACGTACTGGTGGACCGCGTGCAGGCCGCGCGCGACGACGGAACCGCTTTCATCCTGATCAACCCCGCCGCCTTCACCCATACCTCGGTGGCCCTGCGCGATGCGCTGGCGGCGGTGGCGGTGCCGTTCATCGAGATCCACCTGTCCAATCCGCATACCCGCGAACCGTTCCGCCAGCACAGCTACTTCAGTGACAAGGCCGTGGGCGTGGTCTGCGGCTTCGGCGCCGACAGCTACCGCTACGCGATGGACGCGGCGCTGCTGCGCGTGCAGGCGGCCCGCGCGTGAACGTGCTGCCGCGCGTGCTTGCCGGCGTTCTGGCGTGGGCCGGTCTCTGCGGCGCGGCCACGGCGTTCGACCGCAAGGACGAAGGCATCGACTGCGCACGTCCGACCACCACGATGGAGAGCGACCTGTGCGCCTCGGACGTAGCCGCAGCCGCTGATGTCGAACTCAATGCGGTGTATGCACAAGCCCGGCGCCAGCTGCGCACACCCGCCAACGGCGGCACCTGCAGCTATTGCGGCGATGCCGAGCAGCAGCTGGTCCTGGCCCAGCGTGCCTGGATGCAGCTGCGCGACCACGACTGCAACGCCGTCTATGCCCTCAATTCCGATGGCACGGCGCGCAACGGCGCACAGATGCGCTGCCTGATCACCCTCGCGCGCGACCGCACACGGCAGCTGCGCGAGTTCTACGAACTGCTTTGACCCGAGCGCGATGCGCTTCCCACCACACTGACATCAAGAGCAAAGAGGCCACCATGGATCTCCGCAAAATCAAGAAGCTGATCGACCTGCTGGAAGAGTCGAACCTGGCTGAAATCGAAATCAAGGAAGGCGAAGAGTCGGTGCGCCTGTCGCGCGCCCCGGTGGCCGGCTATGCCGCCCCGGTCGCCGCCCCGGTGTATGCCGCTCCGGCCGCCCCGGCGCCGCAGGCGATGCCGATGCAGTCGCCGACTGAAGCGTCCACCGGCGGCACCGCCAAGCCGGGCCCGGCGCTGCCGGAAGGCCACGTGCTGCGCTCGCCGATGGTCGGCACCTTCTACGCGTCGTCCGCCCCGGACAAGCCGGCCTTCGTCAGCGTTGGCCAGCAGGTCAAGGAAGGCGAGACTCTGGCCATCATCGAAGCGATGAAGATGTTCAACCCGATCGAAGCCGACAAGTCCGGCACCATCGTCGCCATCCTCGGCGAGAACGGCCAGCCGGTGGAATTCGACCAGCCGTTGTTCGTGATCGGCTGAGGGGCACGCCATGCTCGACAAAGTCGTCATCGCCAACCGAGGGGAAATCGCGCTGCGCATCCTGCGCGCGTGCCACACCCTCGGCATCCGCACGGTGGCCGTGCACTCCACGGTCGACCGCAACCTCAAGCACGTGGCCATGGCCGACGAGTCGGTCTGCATCGGCCCGGCGCCGTCGCCGCAGAGCTACCTCAACATCCCGGCACTGATCGCTGCGGCGGAAGTCACCGACGCCCAGGCCATCCACCCGGGCTACGGTTTCCTGTCGGAGAACGCCGACTTCGCCGAACGCGTGGAAGAGTCCGGCTTCATTTTCATCGGCCCCAAGGCCGACACCATCCGCATGATGGGTGACAAGGTCGAAGCCATCCGCGCGATGAAGTCCGCCGGCGTGCCGTGCGTGCCCGGCTCGGGCGGCCCGCTGGGCGAGGACATCGTCGCCAACACCAAGATCGCCCGTGAGATCGGCTACCCGGTCATCATCAAGGCAGCCGGTGGCGGCGGTGGCCGCGGCATGCGCGTGGTGCACGCCGAAGCCTCGCTGAAGACCTCGATCGAAACCACCAAGAGCGAGGCCAAGGCCGCGTTCGGCAATGGCGAGGTCTACATGGAGAAGTTCCTGGAGAATCCGCGCCACGTGGAGATCCAGGTGCTGGCCGACGGCCAGGGCAACGCCATCCACCTGGGTGAGCGCGACTGCTCGATGCAGCGCCGCCACCAGAAGGTGGTGGAAGAAGCGCCGGCGCCGGGCATCACCGCCGAGCAGCGCGAGCAGATCGGCAAGGTGTGCACCGAAGCCTGCGTGCGTATCGGCTACCGTGGCGCCGGCACGTTCGAGTTCCTGTACGAGGACGGCCGCTTCTACTTCATCGAAATGAACACCCGCATCCAGGTGGAGCATCCGGTCACCGAAATGGTCACCGGCATCGACCTGGTGGCCGAGCAGCTGAAGATCGCCGCCGGCCAGAAGCTGTCGATCAAGCAGAGTGACGTGGTGCTGACCGGCCATGCCATCGAATGCCGCATCAACGCCGAAGATGCAGAAACCTTCGTGCCGAGCCCGGGCACCATCACCGGCTTCCATCCGCCGGGCGGCCCCGGCGTGCGCGTGGACACCCACATCTACAGTGGCTACCGCGTGCCGTCGAACTACGACTCGATGATCGGCAAGCTGATCGTGCACGGCCCGGACCGCGAAACCGCCATTGCCCGCATGCGCGTGGCACTGAGCGAAATGGTGGTCGATGGCATCAAGACCAACGTCGCCCTGCAGCAGCGGATCATGCGCGACAAGGGGTTCCAGGCCGGTGGCCAGAACATCCACTACCTGGAAAAGCGCTTGGCCGAACGCAAGAACAAGCCGATCGCGCTGACCTGATCGGCGGCCGGTGCTGGACATGAAAAGGGCGGGGATATCCCCGCCCTTTTCTGTTGCTGTAGAGCCGAGCCCACGCTCGGCTTGCTGGAAAAGCAGCCGAGCGTGGGCTCGGCTCTACAGCAGGCGCATCAGCGCTTGTCGGCCGCTTCGGCTGGAATCTGCGAGTTCGCCAGCGGACGCACGCCATTGGGCGAGGTCGGGTCGACGATCACCATGGTCTCGGTCGAACCATCCGGCCACACCACCTGGAAGGTGCTGCCCGCCGGCAGCGACGCGAACGGCATGCCGCTCTGCGCGCGATAGACCGCGGCCACCTGGCTGGCACCGGCACGGCGCACGTCTTCCTGCGCCTTTACCGTGGTCAGTTCCACCTTCGACAGATGCCGGTAGCGATCTTCATAGGTATCGATCATCAACAGGCCAACCGCGCCGGCCGAGTAGGCCACGAACAGGGCCACCCAGAACCAGAACTTGGCCCCGTGCAGGAATCGGCGGTAGTTCATTGCTCGTTCCTCTTTCCAACCAATCGCTTGATCCATTCCTTCATCTTCCCAGCGCCCTGCCGCGATACCGCAGCGTCATACACGAAATCCCGGAAATCCTGCGTACCATCCTGCGAACAGATCCCTCCGTTCGCACAAAAACTGTTGACCAGCACACTGTCTGCCCCACACGGTAGACCGAGTTCGCAGGCCGCAAGCCGCCATGCGAGTTCACTGAGCTGCTCGCCCGCCACCAGCCCGTTGAGCGCACGGTCACCCGAGGCGCGCACGCCCATGCCCGGTGCGATCGCCATGAAGGCCTCCGGATCGCGCGAGGTGCGCACCCGTTCAACCAGGTCACGGCGGTACTCGGGGCTGTCCTGCAGCGGCTCTCCCTCGGCGAACAACGCAGCCTCTGCAGCCAGATTGCCTTGTGCGGCCGCCTTGCGACGTTCGGACAGCACCAAGGCCGTGCCCAGCTTGTCGCCCGGCACGAAACCACCACAACGCTGCGCGACGCGTTCGCGCGCCTGCACCATCGCCGGCGCGGCGGTCAGGCCCAGCCCGGCCAGCACGTTGTTGTCCAGGCGGTAGCCACCCGGATCGACCGCGTACTGCGCGCAATAGTCATAGACACGGCTGAGCATCCAGCGCGCCTCGTGGTTGCCTTCGTCCGCCTGCACACGCAACCGCTGTGCATAGGCATACAGGTCGGTGGCGTCTTCAATGTCGGCGCGTAGATCCAGGGGCAGCCCGGACGGCAATGCATTGCCACGCTCGAAGGGCGCCAGGCGGCGCGCAAGCGCCTCCGGCATCACCGGCAGCGGCGCCGCGCTGTCAGTGACCGCCACCCTGCCCGCCAGATCCGCCGAGGCCAGCGAAGACGTCGCAGCATGGCCGCTGGCCCGATAACCGGCCACGCCCAGCACGGCCACGGCCGGCAGTACGAGCAACCAGGTTTTCAGGGTCGGAGCGAAGGCCATCGGCGGCGGTAGCGATGCGGCGGACAGGAAAGCACGAAGTTTAGCAAGGCCCGACGGGCCTGTCTGAACGGGCTTCGTTCATCTCGGAGCGGCATCTCAGGCAATACGGAGACGCCCCGATGGTCTAGCATGGCCCCCTTTCCCGCGATTGCCCCCACCACCATGCCGTTCCTGGAACTGACCCTGCGCTGCACTGAAGCCACCCAGCCCCGCTATGAAAACGCGCTGGAGGACGTTGGTGCACTGGCCGTGACCCTGCTCGATGCCGAGGCCGATACCAGCAACGAACAGGCCATTCTCGAACCGGGCGTGGGCGAGACCCCGCTGTGGGACACGCTGGTGCTGAGCGCGCTGTTCCCCGCCGACAGCAACGCGCTGTTGCTGCTGGCCGCACTGGAATCCTTCGATCCGGAACTGGACTGGAGCAGCGGCAGCTTCCGCGCGGTCGAGGATGAAGACTGGGAACGCGCCTGGATCGACCAGTTCCAGCCGATGGATTTCGGCAGCCGCACCTGGATCGTGCCGTGGAACCATGAACTGCCCGATGCCGCACAGGCCGCCGATGCCGCCGTGGTGCGGCTGGACCCGGGCCTGGCGTTCGGTTCGGGCACCCACCCGACCACCGCACTGTGCCTGCGCTGGCTGGACCAGTTGGCAGTCGATGGCCTGCTGCAGGGCCAGCGCGTGCTCGACTTCGGTTGCGGCTCGGGCATCCTCGCACTGGCCGCGCTGAAGCTGGGCGCCGCTGAAGCCATCGGCGTGGACAACGATCCGCAGGCCCTGGTCGCCACCGCCGACAATGCCGAACGCAACGGCGAACAGGCCCGCATGCACGTGTACCTGCCGCAGGACGAACCGGTCGCGACCTATCCGATCGTGGTCGCCAACATCCTCGCCTCGGCGCTGGATGCGCTGGCCGAACTGCTGGCCGCGCGCGTCGCTGCCGGTGGCCGCATCGCCCTGTCCGGCATCCTGCATGGCCAGGAAGGTGAACTGCTGCAGCGCTATGCGGCCTGGTTCGACAATCTGCAGGCCACCCAGGATGGCGACTGGATGCGCATCACCGGCGTGCGCCGCGCCTGATCGTGGTTGAATGACCGCTGGATCCGAGCCCGCGCCCTGAGCATGTCCGAGCCGAACCCACCGCGCCGTCCCCTGGCCACCTTCCTGCGCACCGCGCCGGAAGGTGAGCCCGCGCCTGCGACCGATGCGCGCACGCACGACGAAGCCGGGCACACAGCACCTGTGGAGCAGATGCCCGTCGAGCCCATCGACCTGGCCCCCCCCTCGGCGACAGGGATGCGGCACGACGATGACGTTGTCATCGTTGATGAAGCAGCGGCCATCGAACCGGCGCCGCTCGCGGTGCAGGCAGCAGCGGCCGCCAGTGATGCCCCCAGCTTCCTGGGCAGCACGCGCGCACGCACGCTGCCAGCACCCCGTTGGCACTGGCTGCTGGTCGGAGGGCTGGCATTGCTGCTGCTACTGCAGAGCGTGCTGGCCGACCGCGCGCGGCTGGCCGCCGACGCCGGCAACCGCGCGTGGCTGGGCACGCTGTGCGGCGTACTGCACTGCAGCCTGCCGGCCTGGCACGAACCCACCGCCTTCACCATGACCAGCCGCGAGATCCGGCCGCTGCCCGGGCAGGCCGGCGTGCTGCAGGTGCAGGCCAGCATCCGTAACGACGCACGTTGGGCACAGGCGTGGCCAGACCTGCGCCTGTCACTGTCCGATGCCGATGGCCGGGTGATCGGCAGCGGCGTGTTCACGCCCACGCAGTACCTGGGTGAGAACCCCGGCACAGCCCTGCTGGAACCGAGCCAGAGCGCGCGCGTCGCGTTCCGGGTACAGGAGCCTGCTGCATCCACCGTCGCATTCACCTTCGACTTCCTCTGACCGGGGTGAGGCGACCAGCCGTGGCAGGCCGGGCACGCTCGCGCTAGACTGGCCGCCACCACCTCGTCCGGCCGCGCGCTCCGCGCGCACGGGCCAACCGAATCGGGAACCCCCTTGAACGCTGTCCTTTCTCGTCCTGACAACAGTCGTGGCGCTCCCCGGCCACCGCTGCGTGAACACGTCGCCCAGTCCGTGCGCCGCTACCTGCGTGACCTTGATGGCTGCGATGCGGACGATGTCTACGAGATCGTGCTGCGCGAGATGGAGATCCCGCTGTTCGTGGAAGTGCTCAACCACTGCGAAGGCAACCAGAGCCGCGCCGCGGCGATGCTGGGCATCCACCGTGCCACCCTGCGCAAGAAGCTGAAGGAATACGGCATCAGCGCCTGAGCGCACCGATGTGTAGAGTCGAGCCATGCTCGACTGCTCCTGCGCCGGGCTACCCGTGAAAGGCAGTCGAGCATGGCTCGACGCTACAGAAGCGGGTCAATGCCGTTCCAGTAGAGCCACGCCATGCGTGGATGGATGCCCGGCGGAATCAGCCACCCCCGCCCGCCTTCCAGTAGTACCGCACCACATGGAAGAACACGGGCGCGGCGAAACACACCGAATCCAGCCGGTCGAGCATGCCACCATGGCCCTCGATCATGTGGCCCCAATCCTTGATGCCACGATCACGCTTGATCGCCGACATCACCAGGCCGCCCCAGAACCCCATCAGGTTGATCAGCAGCGACAGGCCGAACGCCTGCAGCGGCGTGAACGGGGTGGCCCACCACAGCGCCGCACCCAGCGCGCTGGCACTCAGCACGCCGCCCACGAAGCCCTCCACTGTTTTCGACGGCGACAGCTTCGGTGCAATCAGATGCCTGCCCAGCAGCTTGCCCCAGATGTACTGCAGCACGTCCGAGGACTGCACCACGATCACCAGGAAGGCGAACAGCAGCACGTTGCGCGACGGATCATGGCCGGGCACGTGCAGGTTCAGCAGCAGCGGCACATGCGAGATGCAGAACACGCAGATCATCAGCCCCCATTGCACCTTCGCGGTCCGCTCCAGGTAGTGCGTGGTATCGCCACCGATGGTCGACAGGATCGGCAGGAACAGGAACGCATAGACCGGAATCAGCAGCGTGTACATGCCGTACCAGTCGATCCACACCAGGTAGTACTGCCACGGCAGGACGACGTAGAACGCGGCCAGCAGCGCGTAGTAGTCGCCCGAGCGGGTCGGCGCCAGGGTGATGAACTCGCGCAGCGCGAACAGCGAGATGATCGCGAACAGCACGATCACCCCGGCACGGCCGAAGAACAACGCCAGCCCGACCACGATGGCCATCACCCACCAGGCGCGGATGCGCGAGACCAGGTTGGCGATGACCGCACTGGGCTGTCCGCGCTGGCGCCAGCGCAGGGTCTCGGCCACCAGCGTGGCCAGCACCAGCACCGCGCCGACACCGGCGAACAGCAGGCCGGTCTGCTGGCCGACACTCTGCGTTGCCAGATCGCCAGATACATCCAACACGAAACTCATGCACGACCTCCATTCGGCGCCAGGTCCAGCAGCGCCTGCCGGCTGCGGGCCAGGAAGGCGGCCTTGTCCTCGTCGGCCTGCAGTCGCAGCGGCGTACCGAAGGTAGCCGTGCACAACAAGGGCAGCGGCAGGAACCGGCCCTTCGGCATCACCCGCTTCAGGTTGTCGATCCACACCGGCACGAATTCCAGCTCCGGCCGTTGCCGGGCCAGATGGTAGATGCCGCTCTTGAACGGCAGCAACGGCTCATCGCACACGTTGCGCGTGCCTTCCGGAAACAGGATCAGCGAGCAGTCTTCGTCCACCGCGTCACGCAGGGCCTGCAGCGGATCCTGCTGGCGATGACCGGCCTCGCGCTCGACCAGCACGCCGTTGAACACCGCATCGATCAGGTAGCGACGCAGCCCATCGCGCTGCCAGTACTCGGCAGCAGCAACCGGGCGCACCTGCCGCCGCAATGCCGGTGGCATCGACGACCAGATCAGCACGAAGTCACCATGGCTGGCATGGTTGCCGTAATACACGCGTCGCTCGCTGGACGGCGCGCAACCGATCCACAGCGCGCGGGCGCCAGTCACCACATGGATCGCACCACTGCAGGCGCGGGCAATCAGTTCGGCGAACATTGGTCCCTCCCGTTCACGTCTGCGGCCACAACACGGCCAGCACCAGCAGTGCGAACTGCACCGCGGTCAGCAGGTACTGGCGCAACAGCAGGCGGCGCATGCCGGCCCAGCGCGCGTCCCAGCCGCGCAGGGGCGCATCGGGCGACGCGCGACGCAGGCCGCTGTCCTGCAGCAGCTGATCGGTGCGGCGCGCGGCGGCATCGCCGTCCAGGCCCTCATCGCGCAGCAGCTGCAGCAGGCTGGCGTCCAGCGCCACCCGCCACGCGTGGTATGTCTGAGCCACCCCCGCAAACATGCTGGCCAGCAGCAACCCTGCAGCGATCATCGCCAGGCCCGGCTCGGTGCCGAGCAGCAGCAATGCGACCAGCAGCAGCCCCAGCGACAGGCCTGCCGGCCAACGCCCCTGCCGCAACAGCAGCTGCATGGTCGCAATGTCAGGCGTCGTGCTCATGCAGGGTCTCCGGCGGCAACGGTGATCGCGCGCAGGTGCGCCTTGCCCAGCACGATGCTCGGACGCGCGGCACGCACGATCGCCACCGCCGCATCGGCATCAGCCGCACGACCGCTGCGCAGCAGCCAGGTCGCCACGCTGGCGGCACTGCGCGAATAGCCCAGTGCACAGCACACCAGCAACGGCCCCTGCGCCCGCAGGCGCGCGATGGCCTCGGCTGCCTCGCGCAGCTGCTCCGGTTCCGGCACCACCAGGTCCAGCATCGGCACACCGGCGTACGCCGCACCCGGCGCGCAGCAGGACAGCTCGGCGCAGGCATCGACCACGCCCACCAAAGGTGTCGGCAATGCCGTGCAGGGAATCCGGCCCAGCCACACGCCATCCAGCACCGGCACTGGCTGCGGCGCACGTCGCGTCCACAGCCGCGAGTTGATCCAGGCGGCGCCCAGGTACGGCGCCAGCAGCCAGCGCGCCGCCATGGTCAGGCGACCATCGGCGCGCTTCTGGAACACCGCCGTACCCAGCCCGGCATACGCCAGCGCCACCAGCAGCAGCGACACCACCGGCCACAGCAGCCACAACGCCGCGCCACGCAGCATCACCACCGGCACCAACAACAGCACTGCCCCCAGCAGGTACAACGCCGCCAATCGCCACCGTTTGGCATCACGCGCGGTGCGCCAGGCACGCAAGGGGGGCGTGCCCTGCCCCGGCCACAGCCACACGCACAGCCAGCCGGCCAGCAGCCCGGTCGGGATGTCGATGAAATGGTGCTGGAACGTGGTCAGCACCGAGACACCGATCAGCAGTGCCCACACATGCAGCACCCAACGCCACATGCCGTGCAGGTACTGCGCGAACTTCACCCACAGCACGATCAGCAGCACGATGTGCAGCGATGGCGCCTGGTTGAACGGCTTGTCGAAGCCCAGCAGCACATCGAACAGCCAACCGAACACGCCGCCGATCTCCGGCCGTTCGAAGCTGAAGCGCAGCGGCCACAGCAGAAAGCAGGTCACCGCGATCAGCTGTGCACTGAGCAGGCGCAGCGCATGCCGGTCCAGTTCGAGGCGCTGTCGGCACAGAAAGAACGAGACCGCATAGAACAGGTCGATCGACCAGTACGGCACGATCGTCCACGGCACGAACGGAATGTGCGCCTCCCACACGAACGCCATCACCGGCAACGCGGTGTGGCGACCGGCCATCCAGTTGGCGAAGCCATAGCTGGCGAAGAAGAACGGGCCCAGCAGGGCCAGCCACAGCAGGGCGCGCCGCCAGGGGCGCCCTTCCGCGGCCAGCGGGGTTGCAGCAAGCGTCGCCATCACGCGGTCCGGCGCGCCAGCGACACGGTGAAGATGCCGAAGTCGTCGATGCGCTGCGCCACCTTCTCGAACCCGGCCAGGCGCACCAGCTCATCCATCTCCTGCTGGGTACGGCGGCGCATCACCCACGCGGCGCCGCCGCGGTGGCTGGTCAGCGCGCGCGCGATGAATTCCAGCTGCGGGTGCCAGGGCTGGCCTGTGTAGGCCAGGTAGCCGCCCACCGGCACCGTTGCGGCAATACCCTTCAGCGAGCGCAGCACGGCATCGTTGTCGGGGAACAGTTCGTACAGGCCCGATACCACCGCCAGCGTCGGCGCCGGGTCCACCGCCGCCAGTTGCGCCGGATCGAACGCATCGCCCTGCTCGAAGCGTGCGATGTCGGCCGCACCGAGGCGCTCGATCAAGGCCTGGCCCTGGATCACGTTCAGATCGCTGAAATCACGCAGCACGATGCGGTCGGCGCGCTGTTCGCCCTGGCCCAGCGCTTCCAGCACATAGCGGCCATGCCCGGCGGCCACGTCCAGCACGCGCACCGGTGTGCCCTGCCCGCGCAGGCGCTGGGCAGCATCGCGCAGCAGTTCCTGCAGGTGCTGGCCACGGATGCGGATTCCGCGCCAGCCGATTGCGTCCAGGTAATTGCGGTCGACCATGCGCCCCAGCGGGCCCTTGCCGCGCGCTTGGTCGCGATAGATGTAGTCCAGCGTGCTGCCGGAATCGAAACCGGTCTGCAGGCCCAGTGCGATGCCTTCGGACAACGTGCCGCCGAAACGCAGGCCGCCACGCACCACGCGCCAGCGCAGGTCGGCCAGGCTGTTACGTTCCGGTGGCCACGCCAGGATCTCCGATTCCTCGAAGGTCGGCCCATGCCGGTGTGCGTCACGACGCGACAACTCGCGCAGCGGTTCGGCGAAGCGCGCCTGGATGAAACTGCGGATGCGCGCCAGTGCCGGCGCGCGATCACGTTCGCCCAGGGTGTCGTGGAAGAAGCCCGGCAGGTGCACGCGCTCCTTGATCGGGCTGGACAGGCGCTCGTAGAAGCGGTCCTGTGGGCCACGATGCACGACGAAGTCGGAGCCGGACACCAGCAGCTGCACCGGCACGCTGATCGCCTGCGCATCGGCCACGATGCGGTCGGCGGCCTCGTACAGGCCCAGCAACACGCGCACCGAGATCGGGCGGGTGATCAGCGGATCGGTGCGGTAGCTTTCCACCCGTGCCGGGTCGTGGGTCAGCCACTGCGGCTTGACGTAGCTGTTGACGAAGAAATTGCCGCGCAGCTTCTGCATCAATGCCAGGCCTGGGCGTGCGAACGGCACGTACAGCTTCACCTTGAACGCCGGCGAAGCCATCACCAGCGCACGCAGGCGCGGCGCGTAATCGTGCACCCAGGTCGCGGCAACCACCGCCCCCACGCTCTGCGCGATCACCACGATGTCTTCCACCGCGATACCGTGCTCGGCGCCGATGTGGGCAATGAAGCTGTCCAGATCACGCACCAGCGCCGGGAAGCCCGGTGCATCGCCACGTGCACCCGGCGAGCGGCCATTGCCGCGCGCATCCCAGGCGAAGAAGGCGGTGTCGGGCAGGTCCAGCTCATCGACCAGGTGGGTGACCCGGCCGGAGTGCTCGTGGCCGCGGTGCAGCAGCACGATGGCCTTGGTGGCCGGGGTTGCGGTGGTGCCCGCCCAGTACCGGTAGAACAGCGGTACCTGGTCGAAGCTGTGGAATTCCCGTTCCTGCGCCTGACGCATGCAATCTCCTGATTGTCTTTTTGTATCTGCTTGATTAATTCGGCGAAACCGCCGCTTCCCGCAGTCCGCGACGGACGCGGTTGATCATCGTCAGCACGCACAACACTGCCATGGCTGCAGCCACGCCGCTGACCGTCAGTGCACCGCCCCAGCCGAAGGCCAGCAGCAAGCCCAGCGCGCCGATCACGAAGGCGCGGTCGCTCTTGCCCATCGGGCCGTCATAGCGGCGGCTGGCACCGACCATCAGCCCCAGCACGCCGGCGTACTCGCTCAGCGCCGCCGTCCAGGCCAGCAGCCACAGCGCCTCCGGGCGCACGCCAGGTACGCTGAGCAGGCTCAGGTACAGCGCCGCATCGGCGATCACATCGCACACTTCGTTCAGATAGGCGCCCAGCCGCGATTGCTGGCCGAATTCGCGCGCCAGCATGCCGTCCACGGCGTTGAGCGCCATGCGCAGCAGCATCCACAACGGCAGCAGCAGGTACAGCAGAGGCTGGGCAGGCGCGCAGCACCACACGGCCGCGGCCACCAGCAGCGAGACCACGGCAGCGGCCACGGTCACCGTATTGGCAGTGATCCCCATGCGGAACAGACCGCGTACGGCTGGACGCAACAGGTCCTGGAAACGTCCCTTCAATGCATAGATCGACATGATCCGTACCCGCTGATCCTTGGCAGTGCGGGCACAGCCTACCCCATCGTTGGCAGATTCCGACAACCCGGCTCTGGTCCGCAGCCCAGACTCCGGATCGGGCCGGATCGGTGTGCCCGACCCGGCCTTACACCGATTGCCACGGCAAATTACCCCTTCCAGCGCCCGCCACGGGCCCCCACCGCCTACAATATCGGCCCCGCTCCGCTGCCGATTCTGTCCCATGACTGCTGATCTGTTGCCCGTCCGCCGGGCCCTCCTCTCCGTTTCCGACAAGACCGGTCTGGTCGAGCTGGCCACTGCGCTGGCGGCACGCGGCGTGGAGCTGCTGTCCACCGGCGGCACCGCCAAGGCGATCCGCGATGCGGGCCTGGCCGTGAAGGACGTGGCCGAGGTCACCGGATTCCCGGAAATGATGGACGGCCGGGTCAAGACCCTGCACCCGATGGTGCACGGCGGCCTGCTGGGCCGTTCCGGCCTGGATGATGCAGTGATGGCCGAGCACGGCATCGGCGCCATCGACCTGCTGGTGCTGAACCTGTACCCGTTCGAGTCGGTCACCGCCAAGGCCGACTGCACCCTGGCCGATGCGGTCGAGAACATCGACATCGGCGGCCCGGCCATGCTGCGTTCGGCAGCCAAGAACTTCGCCCGCGTGGCAGTGGCCACCGATCCGTCGCAGTACGCGGAGCTGCTGGCCTCGCTGGAGGCCCACGACGGCCAGCTGACGGCCGCCACCCGCTTCGCATTCTCGGTGGCCGCGTTCAACCGCGTCGCCCAGTACGATGCAGCGATCAGCAACTATCTGTCGGCGGTCACCGCCACCGACGCGGCCGTGCCGGCCCGTGCCGAGTACCCGGCGCAGATGAACTCCACCTTCGTGAAGGTGATGGACCTGCGCTACGGCGAGAACCCGCACCAGAGCGGCGCCTTCTACCGCGACCTGTACCCGGTGCCGGGCACGCTGGCCACGTTCCAGCAGCTGCAGGGCAAGGAACTGAGCTACAACAACCTGGCCGACGCCGATGCGGCGTGGGAATGCGTGCGCCAGTTCGAGGCGCCGGCCTGCGTGATCGTCAAGCACGCCAACCCGTGCGGCGTGGCCGTCGGTGCCGGCAACGGCGATGCCTACGAGCTGGCCTACGCCACCGACCCGACCAGCGCCTTCGGCGGCATCATCGCCTTCAACACGCCGCTGGACGCCGCCACCGCCAAGGTGATCCTCGACCGCCAGTTCGTCGAAGTGCTGATCGCCCCGGACTACGAGCCGGCCGCGCTGGAATACGCGCAGAAGAAGGCCAACGTGCGCGTGCTGCGCATCCCGCATGGCGATGGCCTGAACAACTTCGACAGCAAGCGCGTCGGCTCGGGCCTGCTGCTGCAGTCGTCGGACAACCGCGGCATGACCCGCGACGAGCTGAAGGTGGTCAGCAAGCTGGCGCCGACCGACAAGCAGTTCACCGACCTGCTGTTTGCCTGGAAGGTGGCCAAGTTCGTGAAGTCCAACGCGATCGTCTACGCCAAGGACAACCGCACCATCGGTGTCGGCGCCGGCCAGATGAGCCGCGTGTACTCGGCGCGCATCGCCGGCATCAAGGCCGCCGATGCGAACCTGGTGGTCGAGGGTTCGGTGATGGCCTCCGATGCGTTCTTCCCGTTCCGCGACGGCATCGACGCCGCTGCTGCCGCCGGCATCAAGGCGGTGATCCAGCCGGGCGGTTCGATGCGCGATGCCGAAGTGATCGCCGCCGCCGACGAACATGGCCTGGCCATGGTGTTCACCGGCGTGCGCCACTTCCGCCACTGATGCTGGAGCGACACGGATGTCCACAGTTTCAATGAAATCGCTGGCCGTGCTCGCCCTCGCGGGTGCGGCCATGCTGGCGGGCTGCAAGCCTGCTGCCGAGCCCAGCATGGCGCCGAAGGTGGATGCGCCTGCGGTGGCACCCACCGCGCCAGAACAGCAGGTCAGCCGCACCGCGCGGCTGCAGGCCTTCCTGATCCAGCGCTACGGCAAGAACGCCAGGCTCTCCGGGGAATGGCACGGCAGCTGGGTCGACGATGGCGAAACCCGTCCGATGGACTGGCAGCTCTGCGCCGAGCAACCGGTGGTGAGCGGTGACAGCTGGCAGCAGTTGCTGGCGGTCTGCGGCGCACTGTCCGAAGGCGCGCATATCGACCCGGGCACGATCGACTTCTATGTGCTGCGCCCGAAGGGCGATGGCTTCGAAGTGACCAGCGAACTGACCGGCGAGCGCTTCGGCAGCGGTGGCCAGCCCGGCACCGCCAGCATCATCCGCGCCGGCAGTGACTTCTATGGCTTCCGGGTCGAAGACGGCTGGTTCGGGCAGGGTTTCTCGCTGCTCTCACAGTCGCTGATCCTGCCAGGCCCCAAGGGCCTGGTTGCCAGTGGCAGTGTGCGCAGCCATATCGACAATGACGCCCAGTACGAGTGCGACAACCTGGGGGCCAGCAGCGACCCGGAGACCGTCGAGGACTGCCGTACCCGCCGCTTCAGCATCGATTTCGCACTGCGTTTCGACGACAGCGATCGCAGCGCGCGCATCTGGCCGCTGCTGATCGAGGAAACCGGCACCACCTGCGGCGGCAAGCAGGTCCGGCAGGAACACCGCTTTACCCTGGACCCGAAGACCTGGGCCTATTCCTTCCCCGAATCGCTGCGACGCGAAGGCTGCGAGTGAGCAACGCGCGCCGACGGGGACATCGACCTTCCCTTCCCACGCAATCTGGAATCTCGTGATGAACGTACTTGTCATCGGCTCTGGCGGCCGCGAACACGCCCTGGCATGGAAGCTGGCCCAGTCCTCCCGTGTCACCGAAGTGATCGTTGCGCCCGGCAACGCCGGCACCGCCAGCGAAGACAAGTGCCGCAACGTGGCGGTGAAAGTGACTGACATTGAAGGCCTGCTGGCGCTGGCCCAGGCCGAAGGCGTGGCGCTGACCGTGGTTGGCCCGGAAGTACCGCTGGTGGCCGGCGTGGTTGACCGCTTCCGTGCCGCCGGCCTGCGCATCTTCGGGCCGACCGCCGCCGCCGCGCAGCTGGAAGGCAGCAAGGCCTACGCCAAGGACTTCCTGGCCCGCCATAACATCCCCACCGCGTTCTATGCCGTGCACACCGATGTGGACGCCGCCCTGGCCTACATCCGCGAGAAGGGCGCACCGATCGTGGTCAAGGCCGATGGTCTGGCCGCCGGCAAGGGCGTGATCGTGGCGATGACCCTGGCCGAAGCCGAGGACGCCGTGCGTGACATGCTCTCGGGCAACGCGTTCGGCGATGCCGGCGCCCGCGTGGTGATCGAAGAGTTCCTCGATGGCGAGGAAGCCAGCTTCATTTCCATGGTGGACGGCGTGCACGCGCTGCCGATGGCCACCTCGCAGGACCACAAGCGCGTCGGCGACGGCGACACCGGCCCGAACACCGGTGGCATGGGTGCCTATTCGCCGGCCCCGGTGGTCACCCCGGAGGTGCATGCCCGCGTGATGCGCGAAGTGGTGAACCCGACCGTGCAGGGCATGATCGCCGACGGGATTCCCTTCACCGGCTTCCTCTATGCTGGCCTGATGATCGACGCCAGCGGCGCGCCGAAGGTGATCGAGTTCAACGTGCGCTTCGGCGATCCGGAAACCCAGCCGGTGATGCTGCGCCTGCAGTCGGACCTGGTGGACCTGGTGGAAGCGGCTATTGATGGCCGTCTGGACCAGGTGGAGGCGCAGTGGGACCCGCGCCCGTCGCTGGGCGTGGTGCTGGCCGCCAAGCCGTACCCGGAATCGCCGATCACCGGTGATGTGATTTCCGGTCTGGCCGATGTGCCGGCCAGCGCCAAGGTGTTCCATGCCGGCACCGCGCTGGACGCGCAGGGCCAAGTGCTCAGTGCCGGTGGCCGCGTGCTGTGCGTGGCCGCACTGGGCGACAGCGTGCGCGACGCACAGGCCAATGCCTATGCCGGCGTGGCCAAGGTGACGTGGGCCAACGAGTTCCACCGCAACGACATTGGTTGGCGCGCGATCGCGCGCGAGGGGTGAGACCTGGTAGATCCACTACACAGCTTCCTGCATGGAACCAGATCACGGATTCTGGGAGTCTTCACCGTCCTCGGCATGGAAGCCGGGACGGTGCGCTTCGGGAAGAAGCGACGCACGTCAAGCGAAGGAAATTACGCTGAGTGAATCTGCTACTTCGCCGAGTCAAGATAACGCTTCCAGTTCTCGAAGAGCCGCGCAACATTCTGCTCATGTGAGTGCGCAGCCGGATCATACCCATCAGAAGCTGGCATGTACCTGACAAAGCTCTCCAGAGACTCCGGGTAATCAAAATCAGCGTAGATCCTCTCAACCTCTCCGAGCGGATCAGCAATCTCATCGCGCTTAGCGTAAGCGTCCGCGAGAAATGCAACCAGCCATCTTCTGAAAATCTCATCCTCGTTTGAGTTCTTGTCGAATGCCGCCAACTGCGCAGCTACGCTATTACGCTCATCGGGAAAAGCCCCTTCAAGTCTTTCAATCAAGGAGTTCAGATTGAACTTCTCTTCCAGTCCCTTCTGCTCCGACGCGCAGTGCTTCGCAACCTCAAAGTCAATCAGATGGCGCCCCAGTGCCCACGCCACCTCGGCCTGACTCCAGGGCCCATAGGGTTGAATACAGTCATACGTTCTCATGTAGACACTCACTTCTTGTTTGGTATTCCGTTCATGCTGCCACCTTCCACAAATCTTTGATGGGTCAAGTCGCCAGCCTTGTCGACTATGTATTCAAACCGACCAGCCTTTCCATTGAGTTCACCGGGTAGCTGAGTCAGAGTGCGAACCACGCCGTCGCCTCCTGTCAATGGAGTATGAACACCTGCTTCTGCAGCGGTCTCTCGCATAAAGGTCGCTGAATTGTGCCCAGCGTCCGCTTTCAGTGCACTTCCAACAGGCCGGGAATTCAAAAGTGCCCGACCTTCTGCACTCAGAGCTTTGGATGCCGCAACACCTGCTCCACCGGCACCTGTAACTCCTGCGATATCAGCAGCGATACTGGTAGCTGCCGATACGACACTTGGATTGGCCATCGCAACCATGCCAGCTTCGATCAGCACTGGGGCAGCCATTGCCGCTGTAACGGCGATTGCGGCCGGTCTCATCGGCTCGTATACGGCGCCATTTCCGGCAGCAATATCTCTCCGATGCTGCTCAACGAATCGCTCTGCGGCCTGCCTTCCATCCGCATCGACGAACCTGTACGGATTCCCGTTCGCGTACCGATACCGATTGAACTGCTCAACTGGCATTTGGTGAGCGGTGACTGGGTCTACCGACAGAAACACGCCCAATTGTGGATCCATGTAGCGCTGTTGCATGTAGCTCAGCCCTGTAGCCGAGTCGCTCACATGTCCGGCGTACCCAGGTCCATCCGTGACCTGACCGCCTACCACGGCCCCGTAGGGCTCGTAGTCATATCGCTTGATGACGTTGCCGTTGGCATCGCTTTCCGCCACAACCGAGCCGAGGGCATCAGTGTGAATGTATGTGATCGTTGTCTGGGCGATTGCGGATGGTGACAGGCCAAGGCCCATTAGCAGCACGCAGCACAGCCAGACGCCTATGGCACCCAGCTTGCGAGTTCGATCTTCAAATCCCCCGAGGCGGGTCGACACACCGCCTGCAGTTCCCCCGAACCTGCGCATCATTCCAATCCATGAAAGAGCCTTGAAGCAAGGCTTGGCATTCATAGCACAGGAAGGCAGTCATCGGAGTCCAACTCCAGGACTGAGGCCAGAGGGACCATTCTGAATTGGACCAGGCCCTTGGCTATAAACCTCTCGAGGGATTGAACGGCTACCGGAAGCGCATGACTGCCCGCCATGGGCTGGTACTACTGAAGCAGCCGATCAGCGGCCCGCATTACCAACAGCCATGCCGGTCAAACGAAAAGCCCCGACCAACGCCGGGGCTTTTCATCAGAACGGGGGCCGGAAACAGGAACCGAACCAAAGATCTATGCCTTACGCGGTGAACAGCGCCTTCATCTTCTTCAGCGCGTTCGCTTCCACCTGGCGGATACGCTCGGCCGACACGCCGTACTCGTCGGCCAGCTCCTGCAGCGTCACCTTGCTGTCGGCATCCAGCCAGCGGCGGCGGATGATGTCGCGCGAACGGGCATCCAGCTCGGCCAGGCCTTCGCGCAGCAGCTGCATCTGGTTGTCTTCGCTGTCGGCACGCTCATAGGCCATCGACGGATCTTCGTCGTTGGCAACCAGGAACGCGGCCGGCGACGGCGGCGCATGTTCGTTGTCCTCGTCGGTGGGCGCATCGAAACCGATATCGCGACCGGACAGGCGCGATTCCATTTCCATGACCTCACGCTCGGACACGTTCAGGTCCTTGGCCACTGCGCTGACTTCAGCCGCGTTCATCCAGCCCAGGCGCGTCTTCGACTTGCGCAGGTTGAAGAACAGCTTGCGCTGCGCCTTGGTGGTAGCGACCTTGACGATGCGCCAGTTCTTCAGGATGAACTCGTGCATCTCGGCACGGATCCAGTGCACGGCGAAGGACACCAGGCGCACGCCCATTTCGGGGTCGAAGCGCTTGACCGCCTTCATCAGGCCGATGTTGCCTTCCTGGATCAGGTCGCCCAGGGCAAGGCCGTAGCCGTTGTAGCCGCGGGCCACGTGCACCACGAAGCGCAGGTGCGAATGCACCAGCTCGCGGGCGGCGTCCAGATCGTTGCCGTCGCGGAAGCGACGGGCCAGGTCCTGTTCGTCATCGACCGACAGCACCGGGATCTGGTGCACGGCACCGATGTAGGCGTCCAGCGAACCGAGCGCACTGGGAATCGGGAGATTGTTTGCCACAAGGGCAGTAGAGGTGTTCTGGCTCATAGGCACCCATCTTAGCAGTCCGGGATTTGGACTGCTAAAGGAGGAAAAAGTTCCAGCATCCTATTGATGCAACACTGGTCCCAAACAGAGCCCTACCGTAGCGCGATTTGATGACAGTGGCGAGCACGCTTTTCGGGATTCACAATCCCTTGGAATTCAAGCAATTACCCACCGGAAACCGGCCGAATCGGGTCAAGCGGAGCTGAACAGGCCATCCCGAAGGCCCATTCAGGGCCGGAAACGTTGCCCGACGTTCAGCCCGGGCCGGGCGCCCGTGCTCAGAGCGCCGAACGTGGTGGAAGCGACCAGTCGATCGGGGCCTGCCCGCGGCGCTGCAGGTACTCGTTGGCCATCGAGAAATGCCGGCAGCCGAGGAAGCCTCGGTGGGCCGACAGCGGCGACGGGTGCGGCGACTTCAGCACGCGATGGCGTCGGGTGTCGATCACCTTGCCCTTCTGCTGCGCATAGGCGCCCCAGAGCATGAACACCAGGCCTTCGCGTTCGCGGTTGAGCACGTCCACCACGTGATCGGTGAAGCCTTCCCAGCCACGGCCCTGGTGCGCACCGGCCTTGCCCTCTTCCACCGTCAGCACCGCGTTGAGCAGCAGCACGCCACGCTGCGCCCACGGAATCAGGCAGCCATGGTCAGGGCGCGGGAGGCCGAGATCGCTCTCGATCTCCTTGTAGATGTTCAGCAGCGACGGCGGCACCGGTACGCCCGGCTGCACCGAGAAGCTCAGGCCATGGGCCTGGCCTCGGCCGTGGTACGGGTCCTGACCGAGGATGACCACCTTTACCTGCTCGAACGGCGTGGCGTCGAACGCAGCAAAGATCTGCGGGCCAGGCGGGAACACTGCCGCACCAGCGGCCTTGCGCTGGCGCAGGAAGCTGGAAAGCTCGCGCATCTGCGGCTGCAGCAGGTAATCGCCGACATGCTGCTTCCAACTCGGTTCCAGCTGGATCGTCGGGGTGCCGGCTACTTCATCCATCATCGAATCAGGGGTCCATCGTTCAATCGGGCCAGCCGCAGCTGGAACAGTACCTTGGTGACCAGCAGCCGTTCTTCGATCGGCTTGAGCACCAGGTCGTTGGCGCCGGACTGCAGCAGCCCGGTCTGGTTGTGCGGATTGCCATCGCCGGTCATCACCAGCACCGGCAGGCGGCGCTTGCCGTAACCGAAGTCCACGCGCACGCGCTGCACCACGTCGCGGCCGCTCAGCTCGCCCTTCAGGGTGACATCGGTCAGCACCAGGTCGATACGGTGGCGGCTGCGGCCCAGCGACTCGGCGGTAAGCAGGGTGAACGCCTCTTCGGCGCTGACCACGTGCAGCACGTTCAACTGCTGGCGTTCCAGCATGCGCTTGGTGGCCTCGGCCACCACGCGGCTGTCCTCGATATAGAGGATGGTGGCGCCGGGAATGGTCTGCGGCTGCACATAGCCACGGACGAAGGTGGCCAGTGCCTCGTGGCCCAGCGCCTTGTCGAAATAGTCGGTGACGTACTCGGTGAAGCGGCGCTGCTCCAGATGCTGCTGGGCATCGCCGGAGACCACGATCACCGGCACGTAGGCCTGGCCAGCGGCTTCGCGCACCATCCGCGCCAGTGCCAGGCCGTCACCATCACGCAGGGTCAGCGAGGTGGTCACCAGATCCACCGGGCCCTGCGCCAGCGCCAGCTGCGCCTCCTCGATGCTGTCGCAGCCGATCACCTCCACGCCCGGCAGGTCACGCTGCAGGACGTCGGCGATCAGCTTTCGCACCAGCTTCGAGCCATCGACCACCATCACCCGCGTCGCGGGCCCTTCAAGGTGCTTCAACACTTGCGGTTGCATGCCGGTCTCAGGTGTCGGTCGGGCGGGTCTGGCGGAGGAAGTGGCCGGTCACCAGCCATGCCCCCAGCCAGCCCAGCAGCAGCGTGCCGAGCAGGACCAGGCCGCCATGCAGCAGATCCAGGCCATGCAGCACGAACGGGCTGCCGTAGCTGCGCGAGAGTTCGGCCAGCGGCACGCGCAGGGCGGCGCCGGCCGCAGCAATCAGGGCCAGCGCCACCGCGCCGGCACCCAGGCCATACCACGCGCCCAGGTACAGGAACGGGCGGCGAATGAAGCCATCACTGGCGCCGAGCAGCTGCAGCACGCCGATCTCTTCGCGACGCGCCTGGATATCCAGGCGCACGGTGTTGCCGACCACCAGCGCGGCGCCCACGCCGAGCAGTACCGACAGCACCTGCACCAGCCGTGCGCCGAACGCCAGCCAGGCATCCAGGCGCTGGCGCCACAGTGCGTCGTGCTGCACCAGGTCGGCCTCGGGCAGGCTTTCCAGCGCGCGCGCCAGGCGTGCGTCGTCCTTGCCCTGGCCCGGGGTGATCACCAGCAGCGAGGGCAGCGGATTATCGTTGAGTGCGTCGATCGCCTCACCGAGGCCGGCATCGCGCAGTTCCTGCAGGCCCTGCTCGGGCGTGCGCACGTTCACTTCGGCCACGTCGTCGCGGTCGCGCAGCTGGCCGGCCAGGCGCAGCGCGCCGGGACCATCGACGTTGCCCTTCAGGAACACGTTGATGTCGCGCGACTGCTGCACGCTGCCGGCGAACTGCTTGAGGTTGTCCAGCGCGATCGACAGGCCAAGCGGCAGGGCCAGTGCCAGCGCCATGACCATCACCGTCAGCAGGGTCGCCCACGGCTTGCGGCAGGCGCGGCCCAGGCTGAACACCACGCTGTGCACGTGGTGCTGGAACCAGACGCCCACGCGCGAGGGGGCGGCGGCTTCGCTGTTTTCGTTCTTCGCCATCGATTACTCCGCCAGGTCCTGCGGCGAGATGTCATCCACCAGCCGGCCGTGGTCAAGGATCAGCACGCGCTTGCGCATGCGGCGCAGCAGCGGCAGGTCGTGGCTGACCACCAGCACGCTGGTGCCGCGCGCGGGCAGCTCGGCGAACAGGGCCATGATCTCCGCCGCCAGGGTCGGGTCGAGGTTGCCGGTCGGCTCATCGGCCACCAGCAGCTTGGGTTCGCCGACGATGGCGCGGGCGATGCCGACGCGCTGCTGCTCGCCGGCCGACAGCTGCGAGGGCAGCGCCTTCTCGCGATGGCCCAGGCCCATCCGCTCCAGCACCGAGCGCACGCGCTTGTTGATGTCGCCACGGCGGGTGCCGCGCAGGATCAGCGGCAACGCCACGTTCTCGGCGATCGAGCGGTCCATCAGCAGGCGATGGTCCTGGTAGACCGCACCCACCGCGCGACGGTGGCGGGGCACGTCGCCGCCACGCACCTTCAGCAGGTTACGCTCGTCGAACACCACCGCACCGCGGCTGGGCCGCTCGTCCAGGTGGATCAACTTGAGCAGGGTGCTTTTGCCCGCACCGGAATGGCCGGTGACGAACAGCATCTCGCCCGGCGCGACCTCGAAGCTGACATCGGTCAGTGCCTCGTGGCCACCGGCGTACTGTTTGCTGACATTGTCGAAGCGCAGGACACTCATGCCCCGATTATGCAGGACCGGCGCGACGGCGTGGAGATGGTGGGTGCCACCGGTCCGGCCTGGTGGGTGCCGACCGTTGGTCGGCACACCCTTAAAGCCACCCGACCAACGGTCGGGTGCTACCCGCTGATCGGCAGTACCGATCAGTTGCCCGACAGCATCCGGCGGATCTTGCGGCCAATGCGGGTCAGGAACGAATCGCCGGTATCAGCAGCCGTGCGCACCGGCTTGGCCACCACCTGTACCGGGGTGACCGGGCTGGCGCCATTGCCGGCGGCGCTCTGCACGCCCTCGGCACCTTCGACCGGACGGCCGTGGCGACGACGACGGCGCTTGCGCGGCTTGTGCTCGCCGTCCACCGCACCTTCCGGTGCGCCTTCGGCGCGCGGCGGGCGCGGCGGACGCGGGGCCTGGGCAACGGCGCCTTCGGCACCGGCGGCCGGGGCGGCAGCGCCCTGTTCGCCTTCGACGCGCGGCTTGCGCGGGCCACGCGAACGGCGCTCGCCGCTGCGCTCACCGTCGCGACCACCACGGCCACCACCGCCTGAACGACCGCCACTACGGCCACCGCCCCGACGCTCTTCCTCGGCGGCGCGGGCTTCGCGCGCTTCGCGGAAGATCTGGCCGACGCTTTCGTTATCCTCGCCTTCCTCGCCTGCTGCGGGGGCCGGGCGTTCCGGACGCGGCAGCGGCGTCAGCAGTTCCTTGGTCACCGGCTCGGACGGAATCTTCTGCTCGATGTAGGCCTCGATGTCCGGCAGGCCCATCGCATAGCGCTCGCAGGCGAAGCTGATCGCATCACCCTCTTCACCCAGGCGCGCGGTACGGCCGATGCGGTGCACGTAGTCTTCGGCGTCGAACGGCAGGTCGTAGTTGTAGACGTACTTGATGCCGTCGATGTGCAGGCCGCGCGCGGCCACGTCGGTGGCCACCAGGATTTCCAGCTGGCCCTTCTGGAAGCGGTTGAGCAGGCTCTCGCGCTTCTTCTGCGGCACGTCGCCGGACAGCACGCCGACCCGGTAGCCGGCCTTTTCCAGCGAACGGGCAACGCGTTCGACGAACACCTTGGTGTTGACGAAGACCATGGTGCGCGCGCCTTCGCTGCGCGACAACAGGCCCAGCAGCAGCGGAATCTTCTCGTCGTCGGCCGGGAAATAGATGCGCTGGCGCACGCGCGCGGCAGTGATGGTCTCGGCTTCGACCACCAGCTTCTGCGGCTCGTTCATGTGCTCGTAGGCCAGCTCCAGCACGCGATGGCTGAGGGTGGCACTGAACAGCAGCGTCTGCCGGGTGGTGCGCTCCGGCATGCGGCGCAGCAGGAAGCGGATGTCCTTGATGAAGCCCAGGTCGAACATGCGGTCGGCTTCGTCCAGCACGCAGATCTCGCAGGCGTGCAGCGACACCACCTTGTGCTGCTTGACGTAGTCGATCAGGCGGCCCGGGGTGGCGATGATCACGTCCACGCCCTGCTGCAGCAGTTCGCGCTGCTTGTCGTAATCCACGCCGCCGTAGACCAGCGCGAAACGCAGGCCCAGGTCGGAACCGAACTTCACTGCATCCTTGTGGATCTGGATGGCCAGTTCGCGGGTCGGGGCGAGGATCAGCGCGCGCGGATCTTCCGGCTTGCGGTCGGCCAGGGCCGGACGCGTCAGCAGGCGGTTCACGACGGCGACCAGGAAGGCCAGAGTCTTGCCGGTGCCGGTCTGGGCCTGGCCGGCAACGTCACCACCGGGCAGCGCGACGGGCAGGGTCAGCGCCTGGATCGGGGTGCAACGGGTGAATCCGGCTCCTTCAAGGCCGGCCTGCAGGGCCGGGTGCAACTCAAAGGAGGAAAAGGTCAAATCGGTCAGCGGTTTGTCGCTCATGAGTCCGTCTTGGTATGGCCGCCGGCCCGTGGGGCGGCTGGCACTTCAGCGTCTAGGGGCACCGTCGCAAACTGCGGCCCCTGCGGCGGGTTGGCAGGCTGGGACCACCCGGTCCGCGCGCCGCACAATGCCCCAGTTTAACGCACTCGGGCCAGCAAACCGGAATGACCTGTCTCATAAAGTCAAGAGACGGGGCCCTTCACCCAGCCACACCGGACTTGAACAGCCCTGCCAGGCCCGCTGGTGTCGCCCACTGCCAGCCCCATGTACAGGAAGACAGTGAAATCCGACACATACCAGGCATCGAAGCGATCACGATACGCTGGGTTCCAGCCGGCGCCTGTCCCCGCCCTGCGATAGGGGTACACTGCCGGCCGTGAGCGTCCAGGCATCCCGCCGAACGCACCGCGGCAGTGCGCCGCGAGGCAACGACGAGGGTCGCGCCACCGGGCATGGCCCAGTTCACCCACCTCCGGCATGGCCGGGTGCAATCCAAGACGAGAAACCAAGATGAGCGACAAGGTTGTACATGTCGGCGACGCCGACTTTGATAGCGCAGTGCTGAATTCCAAGGAACCGGTGCTGGTCGATTTCTGGGCCGAGTGGTGTGGCCCGTGCAAGATGATCGCCCCGGCGCTGGACGAGCTGGCCGATGCCTACCAGGGCCGCGCCAAGATCGCCAAGGTCAACGTTGACCACAATCGTGCGCTGGCTGCCAAGTACCACGTGCGTTCGATTCCGTACCTGGTCGTGTTCAAGGACGGCGAGAAGGTTGGCGAGCAGATCGGTGCGGTGGGCAAGGCCCAGCTGGCCGGCCTGCTGGACAAGGCCCTGGCCTGATCCTGCTGTTCTCCGGCAGCCGCCGACCACGGCTGCCGGCGGGCGCCCCGCGCCCATGATGAATGCTGTTCCCGGCAGCCCTTGCACGGCGCCGCAGGCCGATGATAGTGTCGGCATATCCGGCCGCGTTCGCGTGCCGCACCCTCTGGACGCAGTTTCCTCCAGACCCATTCCCAACGTTCGCCGCCCCAGCCGGGCGCTCGCACCTTCAAGCGAGGAATAACGCTCTTGTCCGATAACACTTCCGAAACCGGCAGCGCCGATGCGCCCGCCGAAAAGCGCGTGCGCAAGCCCCGCGTAAGCAAGGCCGCCGCTCCGGCAGCCGCCGAAACCAGCGCCGCTCCGGCGCAGCCGACCCTGCCGCTGGCCGCCGCGCCCGAAGCGCCGGCACCGGCCGCAACCGCCCCCGCACCGAGCGCGCCCGCCGCCGAGGCCCCTGCCAGCAGTGGCGGTGGCGAAAGCGGTGAGGGTCGCGAATCCGGCCAGCCGCGGCAGCAGAACCACCAGGGGGGCGGCCAGAACCAGGGCCAGAACCCGTACAACCAGAACGGCCAGCAGGGCCAGGGGCAAGGTCAGGGCAACCGCCGCGACCGCTTCCGCAACCGCCGCGACCGTGACCGCAACAACCGCTTCCGCGACGACGGCCTGCCCAACGATGGCGGCGAGCAGCAGCCGTTCGTGCCGCGCCCGCACGCCAACGTGCCCGAGGGCTTCCCGGTCTATTCGCTGAGCGACCTCAAGCGCATGCCGGCGCAGAAGCTGCTGGAAATCGCCGAGCAGCTGCAGATCTCCGAAGGCGTGGCGCGCGCCCGCAAGCAGGATGTGATCTTCGCCCTGCTGAAGGTGCTGACCCGCCACGGTGACGGCGTCGCCGCCGATGGCGTGCTGGAAATCCTGCCGGACGGCTTCGGCTTCCTGCGCGCGGCCGAAGCCAGCTACCTGGCCGGCCCGGACGACACCTACATCTCGCCCAGCCAGATCCGCCGCTTCAACCTGCGCACCGGTGACCACATCTCCGGCCGCATCCGCTTCCCGAAGGACGGCGAGCGCTACTTCGCGCTGAACATCGTCGACACCATCAACGGTGAGCCGATCGAAGCGTCGAAGAACAAGGTGCTGTTCGAGAACCTGACCGCCCTGTTCCCGCGCCGCCGCTTCACCCTGGAACGTGGCAACGGTTCGTCGGAAGACATCACCGGCCGCATCCTCGACCTGATGGCCCCGCAGGGCAAAGGCCAGCGCTCGCTCATCGTGTCGCAGCCGAAGGCTGGCAAGACCATGATGATGCAGCAGGTCGCTACTGCCATCACCACCAACCACCCGGACGTGCACCTGATCGTGCTGCTGATCGACGAGCGCCCGGAAGAAGTGACCGAAATGCAGCGCACCGTGCGCGGCGAGGTCATCAGCTCGACCTTCGACGAGCCGGCCGCGCGCCACGTGCAGGTGGCCGAAATGGTCATCGAACGCGCCAAGCGCCTGGTCGAGCACAAGAAGGACGTGGTGATCCTGCTCGACTCGATCACCCGCCTGGCCCGTGCCTACAACAACGTGGTGCCGAGCTCGGGCAAGGTGCTGACCGGTGGCGTGGACGCCAACGCCCTGCACCGCCCGAAGCGTTTCTTCGGTGCCGCGCGCAACGTGGAAGAAGGCGGCAGCCTGACCATCATCGCCACCGCGCTGGTCGACACCGGCTCGAAGATGGACGAGGTGATCTACGAAGAGTTCAAGGGCACCGGCAACAGCGAAGTGCACCTGAGCCGCCGTATCGCTGAGAAGCGCGTGTTCCCGGCCATCGACATCAACCGTTCCGGCACCCGCCGCGAAGACCTGCTGATCGAACCGGAACTGCTGCAGAAGATCTGGATCCTGCGCAAGCTGCTGCATCCGATGGATGAAATGGCTGCGATGGAGTTCCTGCTCGACAAGATGAAGAACACCAAGTCCAACGACGAGTTCTTCGGTTCGATGAAGCGCTAAGAGAAAAGCCCCGCACTGCGGGGCTTTTTTTTGCCTCGGGAGCGGCGCATCCCCGCGCGCGATCACGGACACGCCGGGCATGGCCCGGCGCTACCTTCGGCTTACGGGCAGGCCACCGCGCCCTCGGCATTGGCCGTGTTGGCGGTCAGCTTGACCTGGGTGAAGGCTGCGGCGAACGGCTTGTCCGCGCTCACCACGAACGGTGCTTCCACCGCGCCCAGGTCCACCCCCTGCTTGGCGAAGCACGCCAACGGCACGGTCACCGTCTGCTTCTGGCCGGGAGAGAGCTTGCCCAGCAACGGGGCAATGTCCACGCCACCCTCGCAGCCGGTACCGCACTGCATGGTCACCTTCACCGCCGAGACCGGGCGCTTCACCAGCTGCACGTCGAACTGCAGCGCGCCATTGCTGCGTTCCAGCGCGCCCAGATTGCGACGCGAGGTGCTGCGCGCGATCAGCTGCGCCGGTGCCAGCCAGGTCACTTCCCTGGCGTCCTGCTGGGTGTTCACCTGCACGGTACGCACCTGCACCACCGGCGTGGTGGCAGGCCAGCGCAGCGTGGCATTCAGATCATTGCCCAGCGGCTGGGTGGCGCCGCCCGCTGCCACGTGCAGCGCGAACGGCGGCGTGTCGGCACGATTGAAGATCGGCAGCACGGTTACTTCGCCGCAGCTGTCCGGAGTAGCTTCATCGAGCCTGGCGACCTTGCCACCCTTCGCGTAGCTCAGGCCATAGCCAAGCGCGAACAGCGCAGGCCTCTTCGCATCCGGGCGATCAATCGGTGCCGGGCACGGCACCCCGGGCCACGGGAAGCTCAGGCGGCCACGGAAGTCGTGCGCGGGCTTGCCATCCTTGCCGGCCACCAGCACATCGGTCACGCCCTTGCTTTCGGTGCCGGGCAGCCACGCTGCAACGAAGGCGCTGGACAGGTTGAGCAGGTCGTTGGTGTACATCGGCCGCCCGGACAGGTAGACCGTCACCACCGGCTTGCCGGTGGCCGCAGCGGCCTTCAGCGTTGCGAGATCCTGCGGGTAGGCGCGGCTGTGGCTGACCGTATCGGAGGGCAGGATGTCACCGTTGGTTTCGGCGTAGGGCGTTTCACCGATCACCGCCAGCACCACATCGAAGGCCTTCGGGTCGATACCCTGGCCATCGGCACTGACACTGACCTTGTCGGAACCGAGTTCGGCACGCAACGCGGCCAGCAGCGAATCGGCGTTGGGGAAGTCGGCGTTCCTGTTCTCGGTGCCCTGCCAGGTCAACGACCAGCCACCGGACTGGTCGCCGATGTTGTCGGCGCCTTTGCCCACCACCAGCACGCGCGCGTCGCGGCGCAGCGGCAGGGCCTGGCCTTCGTTCTTCAGCAGCACCAGCGATTCGCGCACTGCACGACGGGCCAGGTCGCGGTGCTGCACGGCGCGGGCATCGCCGGCATAGCGGCTGTCCGACGGTTTGTGCTCGAACAGGCCGGCGCGCAGCTTCACCCGCAGGATGCGCGTCACCGCATCGTCGATGCGCGCCATCGGGATCTCGCCGCGCTTCACCTGCGCCGTAGTGTTCTCGATGAATGCCTTCCAGTCGTCGGGCACCATCACCATGTCGATACCGGCGTTGATCGCCTGCGCGCAGCTGTCGTTGCGGCAGCCGGGCACCTGGGCGATGCCGTTCCAGTCGGAGACGACGAAGCCATCGAAGCCCATCTTCTGCTTCAGCACGTCGGTCAGCAGTGCCTTGCTGCCATGCATCTTGCCGTAGTCAACGCCTGCGGCCACGTCATTCCAGCTGTTGAACGAGGCCATCACTGTCTGCGCCCCTTCGGCGAGTGCGCCGTAGTAGCCCTGCGCGTGAACGTTGATCATCGTCGCCTTGTCGACCAGCGCTTCGCCCTGGTCACGGCCGTTGTCGGTAGCGCCGTCACCGAGGTAGTGCTTGGCGGTGGTGACCACGTTGCCGTCCTCCTTGAACGCGCCCTGCGCACCTTTGACATAGGCCTGGGCGAAGCGGCGGATCACCGTCGGGTCGGACGAATAGCTTTCATAGGTGCGGCCCCAGCGTGGGTCGTGGGCCACGGCCAGGGTGGGCGCGAACACCCAGCCGATACCGGTGGCACGCACCGAGCGCGCGGTCGCTTCGCCGATGCGTTCGATCAGTTCCGGGTCGCCGGCTGCACCCAGCCCGATGTTGTGCGGGAAAAGGGTGGCGCCCAGTACGTTGTTGTGGCCGTGCACCGCGTCGGTGCCCCAGATCACCGGCACCGGCGTCTTCGCATCGGTCGCCAGCGACGCCGCATGGTAGGCATCGGCCAGCGTCAGCCAGTCCTGCACGCTGGCATGCTTGTCCATGCCCGGCCACGAGCCGCCGCCGTTGAGCACCGAACCGATGTAGTACTGGCGTACCTGCTCGGGGGTGATCGTCTTGATCTCGGCCTGGGTCATCTGCCCGATCTTCTGCGCCAGCGTCATCTGCGCGAGGATCGCCTGCACACGGTGTTCGATGGCGGCGTCGGTGGCGATCGCGCTGTGTACGCGCGGCCAGTCCTGCAGGCGTTCGCCCGCAGCCGGAACGGCGCCGACCGGCGAGGCAAGGGCGGCCAGCAGGCAGCTGGCAAGAAGGGTCTGGCTGGGGCGGATCACTGGGTTCTACCTCCGTGGATGAAGTTCCTGGCGTGCGGGACCGCGCCGGCACATCGGCGCGGGCGCTGTGGCGTTCTTCCTGACAGCGCTGTCATATAAGCCTGCCCTGGCGCTGTCAATCGGTGTACATGCAGGTTGCGGCACGGGTCGCGCAACGACGGGCCCGGACGCACCAACGGCGCGCTACAGTGGCGCCAGGGTGCTGCATCGCGACAAGGAATCGGGACGTGCCAGCGCCCCTCGCGTCGTGGCAACATCCGCCTGCTTCGGCAACACCGACCAGGCCACCACGCACTACCATCGCCGCGTGCACGCCGCCTTCCAGGAGGATCCATCGCATCATGCGCAGTCGAATCGAGGATGTCGCCGCCGTTGCCGGGGTTTCGATCAAGACCGTGTCCCGCGTGCTCAACCACGAGCCCAACGTGCGCGAACAGACGCGCGAACGGGTACTCGCGGCGGTGGCACGGCTGGGCTACAAGCCCAACCCTTCGGCGCGCAGCCTGGCTGGCCAGCGCTCGTACGCGTTGGCGCTGGTCTACAACAATCCTTCGCGCAACTACCTGATGGAAATCCAGAGCGGCATGCTGGACGCCTGCCATGTACAGCACTACAACCTGATCCTCGGACCTGTCGGAACCGGCCGCCGTACCCTGCCCGACCTGGCTGCTCTGTTCGAGAACTCGCGCCCTGACGGGGTGGTGCTGATCCCGCCGCTGACCGACGACGAGGTGGTGCTGTCCTATCTGGAAGAACACGAGATTCCATATGCCTGCATCGCGCCGCGGCACCCGGACGGCCGCATCGGCGTACGCATGGATGAAACCACCGCGGTGGTGGAGCTGATCGGGCGTCTGGTGGCCCAGGGTCACCGACGCATCGGCCACATCAAGGGCCCGCGCACGCACGGTGCCTGCCAGTGGCGCCATGCCGGTTATCGGCAAGCGCTGCGCGCCGCCGGCATCGCCTACGACCCGACGCTGGTGGTCAACGGCCAGTTCTCGTTCGAATCCGGCCTGGACGCCGCCAACGTGCTGCTGGACCTGCGTGACCCGCCGACGGCGATCTTCGCTGCCAACGACGACATGGCGGCCGCCGTGTATCGCGTCGCCGGGGAACGCGGGCTGCGTGTCCCACGCGATCTGTCGGTATGCGGTTTCGATGACACGCCGATCGCCGGCCACATCTACCCGGCATTGACCACCGTGCGGCAGCCGACCTCGCACATGGGCCGGCTGGCCACCGAACAGCTGATCGAGCGCATCCGTGCCGACCGCGCCGGACGCATGATCACCGTCGAGCACACGGTGCTGGAACGTGAATCCACCGCGCCACCGCGCAAGCGCTGACCTGCATGGCCGATGGCTCATGGCGCCGGCAGCCGTGAGCCCTTCCATGCGTAGAAGGCGATGTACGCGTAGCACAGCACCGGCAGCAGGAAGGAAAGCTGCAGGCCGTGTTGGTCGGCCAGCCAGCCCATCGCCAGCGGAATGACCGCACCTCCGACAATGGCCATCACCAGCAGGCTGGACGCCTGCCCGGTGAGCGCCCCGAGGCGGGCGATGGCCAGCGCGAAGATGGTGGGGAACATGATCGAATTGAACAGGCCGATGCTGACCACGGCCCACGTGGCCACGCCGCCACGGGTGGTGACGGTGATGCCGAGCAGAACGACCACGACCAGTGCGAATCCGCCCAGCAGATGGCGTGCATCCAACCGCGCCAGCAACGCAGCACCCAGCAGGCGACCGACCAGCGCGCCGCCCCAGTACAGCGACACGTAGCCGGTGGCGTCCTGCTCGGTCATGCCGTGGCCAATGCCGGGCGAGGACAGGAAGTTGACCAGCACGCTGCCGATCGATACCTCCGCCCCCACGTAGAAGAAGATGGCCAGCACCCCCAGCCGCACATGGCGATGGCGCAGTGCCTCCCACACGCTTCCCTGCGCACTGCCGCGGCCCTCCACGCCGGCGATGGCGGGCAGGCGGAACATCCAGATCGCCGCGGCCAGCAGGAACAGCACCACGGCCAGACCGAAGTACGGCAGCTGCACCGAGTGCGCCTCCGCAGCCCGATACGCCAGTGCCTCGGCCGGCGACAGCAACGCCAGCTGCGCTTCGCTGCGCGGCTGCGCCGACAGGATCAGAAGCCCGCCGAACAGCGGCGCCAGCGTCGTGCCCAGCGAGTTCATTGATTGCGCCAGGGTCAGCCGGCTGGAGCTGGTGCGTTCGTCGCCCAGCAGGGCGACGTACGGATTGGCCGCGACCTGCAGCACGGTGATGCCGGTGGCCAGCACGAACAGCGCCGCCAGGAACAGGCCATACACATGCGCAGCTGCCGCCGGCCAGAACAGCAACGCGCCCACACCGGCAATGGCCAGGCCGGCGACGATGCCGCGCTTGTAGCCGACCGCAGCCACCAGCCGGCCGGCAGCGACATCAGGAAATAGGCACCGAAGAACGTGAACTGGATCAGCATCGCCTGCACCCAGCTGAGGGCGAAGGACGCCTTCAGGTGCGGAATCAGGATGTCGTTGAGGCAGGTGAGAAATCCCCACATGAAGAAGATCGCAGTCACCACCATCAGTGCACGGGTCGAGCCCTGCACGTGGTGTCCACGAACGGTCGTTGCCATGTCCAAAGTCTGTCCTCCAGGTCAGTGATTGAAGCCATCGAGCGGTCATGCGCGACATGTGACGCGCGATCCAGTTTGTCCAGCGCTGTCAGTTCGACAGTTCCCCTACCCGTTCTTCCGCGCAGCCTCCTCCGCGCAGTTTTGTTTTGCAGCGCACAACACTTCTGCGCACGTGCATTGGCAGCGCTGTCATCCCTGAAAAAACGCTGCGGATGCCTGCATACAAGCCAATTCGTCGATGCGTGCGTCGTCCTGGCAACGGTTACATGTACGCCAGGAAGGCAGCTCGCGCGGCGCTCTTGATGGCAGTTTGTTGACAACGCTGTCAACCGTGGCTCCAATCCGGCCACACGCACCAACCCGTGATTGAGACGACGCAGGATCGCCACCACCGAATTCCCTGGGGAGGGAGCTTCCATGAAGACGTACACGGCCGTACCTCGCAAGACGATGCTCACGTCCGCGCTGCTCGCAGCCCTGGCCGCGCCCGCCTGGGCACAGGAGACACCCGCAGCCAGTGCTGCTCCGGCCGACCCGGCCACGCTCGATACGGTACAGGTCACCGGCATCCGCGGCAGCCTCACCTCTTCGATGAACCTCAAGCGCGACAGCCAGGGTGTGGTCGACGGCATCGTCGCCGAGGACATCGGCAAGTTCCCTGATACCAACCTGGCCGAATCGCTGCAGCGCATCAGCGGCGTGTCGATCGACCGCACCTCCAGCGGCGAAGGCTCCAAGGTGACCGTGCGCGGCATCGGCCCGGACTACAACCTGGTGCTGTTGAACGGCCGGCAGATGCCGGCGTCCAACCTCGGCATCGGCGGTGCCGGCCTGTCCAGTTCGCGCTCGTTCGACTTCGCCAACCTGGCCTCCGAATCGGTGTCGGCGGTGGAGGTCTACAAGACCGGCCGCGCTGACAATCCGGCCGGTGGCATCGGCGCCACGATCAACATCAAGACGCTGCGCCCGCTGGAAGCCGAGCCGGTGATCAGCCTGGGCATGAAGGCGGTCAACGATTCGTCCAACGACAACCTGCCGCGCACGCTGCAGGGCTCCAGCGTGACCGGTGAACTGTCCGGCATCTTCAGCCAGCGCTACGCCGACGACCGCTTCGGCGTCGCCCTCAGCGCCAGCCACCAGGAACGCGATTCGGGCTTCAACCAGGCCACCGTGGCCGAGGGCTGGGCCACCTTCCGCGGCAACGACGCCAGCGATGGCCGCGCCCTGCCGCTGCCGGGCCAGGGCTATTCGGACCGCATCACCAATCGCCCCGGCCCGAACGATGTGTACGGCCGCCCGCAGAACACCGCGTACAACGTCAACGCCGTGCAGCGCCAGCGCACCAACGGCCAGGCCACCTTCCAGTGGAAGCCGGCGGACAACGTGACCACCACGCTGGACTACACCTATGTCGAGAACAAGGTGCAGCAGCAGCGCAGCGAGCTGTCGGTGTGGTTCAACTACGGTCCCGGCGACAGCACCTGGACCAGCGGCCCGGTGTCGGCGCCGATCATCTACAGCGAGGACATGACCGGTTCGGACGTGTCGATGGGCGGGATGAAACTGGCCACCAAGAACACCATGCACTCGCTGGGCTTCAACGTCGACTGGGAAGTCAACGACGCGCTGGACCTGTCCTTCGACGCGCACAACTCCACCGCTGAATCGCAGCCGGATGGCCCCTACGGCTCGGCCGGCGTGCTCGGTGTGGCCGCGTTCGTGCGTGGCAAGACCACCGTGGACTACAGCGGCGACCTGCCGATCATCCACATGGAGCTGCCGCCCGGTGGCGTACAGCCCTCGCAGGCGCTGGTGACCGGCTCGGTGTTCCAGAACAGCTACAACAAATCCAAGGTGCAGCAATACCAGGGCCGCGGTACGTTCCGCTTCGCCGACTACTCCGCGCTGGATTTCGGCGCCGGCTTCGCCAAGGTCGAGAACCGCTCGGCCTCGGCCATCATGCAGCGCAACAGCTGGGGTGGGCTGGGGACGCCGGCGGACTACGATGACAGCATCTGGTATGCCGACGACATGAGCCGCTACTTCAAGTCGTTCTCCGGGCACAACGATCCGCGCATGACCGGCCGCTTCCTGGTGTTCGACTTCGACCGCCTGCGCGAGCGCGCGGCGCAGGTCGGCACCGAAGCCGATCCGGCCTGCCCGACCTGCTATGTGGCGCCGACCGAATATTCCGAAGACATCCGCACCACCGAGAAGTCCAAGAGTGCCTACATGCAGTACCGCACCAGCTTCGACTGGTCGATGCCGCTGCACGTGGCGGCCGGCGTGCGCTACGAACAGACCGAGGTGGAATCGCTGGCACTGGTCCGCGTTCCCACCGGCATCAGCTGGGGCTCGGCCAACGAGTTCAACATCACCTACGCGCCCAGCGGAACGTTCGTCGGTGGCAAGGGCAAGTATGACTACGTGCTGCCGAACCTGGACCTGAAGCTGGACATCAACGATGCACTGGCACTGCGCGGCAGCTACAGCCGCAGCATTGGCCGGCCGGGCTGGACGCAGATCCAGAGCGGGTCGCGCGTGGATGACATCGTGCGTACCCAGGGCGGTACCGGCTCGCGCGGCAATCCCGCACTGGAGCCGCTGGTATCGGACAACTTCGACCTGTCGCTGGAGTGGTACTACGGCGAATCCAGCTATGCCTCGGTCGGCTTCTTCCGCAAGAACATCAAGAACTTCATCAGCAACACCATCGTGCGCGAGAACACCGGCACCCTGCACACGCCGGTAGGCGGCGCCTACTGGAACGAAGCGCTGGCCTCGGGCTGCGGCGCCACCGACATGCCCTGCATCCGCGACTACATCTTCACCAACCATGCCGGCGCACCGGGCGTGAACTACACCGGCCGCAATTCGGCCGGACAGATGACCGGCACAATCACCGGCCAGCCCGGCGATCCGGTGGCCGGCTTCGATACCACCGTGCCGGCCAACCAGCACTCCGACCACCTGCAGGGCTGGGAAGTGGCGGTGCAGCACCTGTTCGGCCAGTCCGGCTTCGGCGTGGCCGCCAACTACACCAAGGTGAAGTCCGGCCTGACCTTTGACAATCTGAGCCTGGGCGACCAGTACCCGATGATCGGCCTGAGCGACTCGGCCAACGTCGTGGCGTTCTACGAGAAGTACAAGTGGCAGATCCGTGCGGCCTACAACTGGCGTGACAAGTTCCTCAACGGCATCGGCGGCCAGGGCCCGAACCCGAACTACACCGCGGCCTACGGCCAGGTCGATCTCAACATCAGCTATGCGGTCAGCGACCAGCTGACGCTGAGCCTGGAAGCGATCAACCTGACCGACGAGACCATGCGCACCTACGCGCGCCACACCAACATGCTGCGCTATGCGACCCAGACCGGGCCGCGCTACATGTTCGGGGTGCGCTACAAGTTCTGACCGGCTGCGGTACTGTGCAGCCAAGCACGGGCTTGGCTGCACAGGGCCGGCACGTGCACTTCGGTGGCGCCGGGCCCCTGCCTGTCGCCACGCCGCCCCGGACACCCACGCATGCTGCCCCTGCCCCGCCCCATCGAAGAAATCCACGGCCTGGAACCGGCAGACCTGGCCGCGCACCTGCCCGGCTGGACCACGCCCAAGGTGATCCGAGGGTTGGTGTCGCACTGGCCTGTGGTCTCCGCCGCACACGTATCGCCTGCCGCGGTGGCCGCCCATCTGGCGGGCTTCGACCCGGGCCAGATGCCGGTCACCGCCACCACGGCGGCGCCCGGATCCGGCGGCCGGCTGTTCTACAACGAGGACATGAGCGGCTTCAATTTCCGCCGCGAACAGGTGCCGCTGAAAGTGGTGCTGGCCACGTTGCTGAAGTACGCCGGCCATCCGTCGCCGCCGTCGATCTACGTGGCCTCGACCACCCTGGACAGCTTCCTGCCCGGCTTCAGCGCGCACAACCCGCTGCCGCTGGGCGTTGCCGATCCACTCACCAGCATCTGGATCGGCAACCGCTCGCGCATTGCCGCGCATCAGGATGTGCCCGACAACCTGGCCTGCGTGGCCGCCGGACGCCGCCGCGTCACCCTGTTTGCGCCCGAACAGGTGCGCAATCTGTATATCGGTCCGCTCGATTTCACTCCGGCAGGACAGGCGATCAGCCTGGTTGACTTCGATGCACCGGATTTCGAGCGCTTCCCACGCTTCCGCGAGGCGCTGGCGCACGCACAGGTGGCCGAGCTGGCACCCGGTGATGCGATCTACATTCCCTCGCTGTGGTGGCACCACATGGAAGGGCTGGAGGCATTCAACGTGCTGGTCAACAGCTGGTGGCGCCCGGTGCCGGCCTGGATGGATTCGCCGATGAACGCGCTGATGCTGTCGATCCTCGCGCTGCGTGATCTGCCCGAAGCGCAGCGCGCGCACTGGCATGCACTGTTCAATCACTACGTGTTCGACGCCGATCTGTCGACCAGCGCACATATTCCGCCCCAGGTGCGTGGCGTGCTGGCCCCGTTGCAGGCCGAGAGCGCCGAACAGATCCGCCAGACCCTGCAGCGCCGCCTGCAGCGCTGACCCTCGCAGCGGCGGCGCGCTTCACCCGCAGCGGCCCGGTTTGTGGCGATAATGCAGCCCCGCACCCGGCGGCGCCCGCGCGCGCTGCGCGCCCTCCGCCCGACTCTGCTCCGCATGCGCCTGATTTCGCCCCGCCTCAACCTGGGCAAGCTGATCCTCGCCCTGGCCCTGCTCAGTGCCATCATCGCGCTGGCCAACACCCTGCTGGCCAGCTACCGGGTACAGCGCGACCAGCTGGTTGGAAACACCCTGGAAGCGAACCGCGTCTATGCCACCAAGCTGGCCGAGACCACCCAGAACTTCCTGCTGGCCGCCCAGCAGGAACTGGCCTACGCCGCCACCCGGCTCGGCCAGGGCAACCTCGATCCGGCGCAGGCCCAGGACGAGGCCAGCCGCCTGCAGCTGCAGACCAACAGCTTCAATTCCTCGCTGGTGGTGGATGCCGATGGCCTGGTGATCGCCACCTCGCCGCAGACCCTGCAGCTGCAGGGCGAGGTGCTGCACAGCGTGGGCAACAACGCCGCGCTGGCCGCGCGCCAGCCGATGATCAGCGACCCGTACCAGTCGGCCACCGGCAAGCTGCTGGTCTCGCTGTCGCATCCGATCTTCGACCGCAGCGGCCACTACCGCGGTTACGTCAGCGGCACCCTGTACCTGCGCCAGCGCAGCGCGCTGCACACGCTGCTGGGCAAGCACTATTACCGCGACGGCTCTTACCTGTACGTGGTCGACCGTCATGGCCGGCTGCTGTACCACGCCGATGGCAAACGGGTGGGCGACTACGTGGTCGGCAACCCTGCAGTGAAGGCTGTGGTGCGTGGTGAGCGCGGCGCGCAGCAGGTGCGCAACAACCTGGGCGTATCGATGCTGGCCGGCTATGCACCGGTGGCGGCCACCGGCTGGGGCATCATCGCCCAGCGGCCGACCGAGGCCACGCTGCAGCCACTGTCGCGGTTGATGACCGCCGTGATCTGGAACGCGATCCCGCTGGGCCTGCTGTCGCTGCTGATCACCTGGTGGTTCGCCCGTCGCATCTCGATGCCGCTGTGGCAGCTCGCACGCAACGTGCAGGGCGGCGAGGATACCGGCAACGCAATCAACCACGTCAGCGGCATCCGCGCGTGGTACTTCGAGGTCGCGCAGCTGAAGCAGGCGGTGCTGCACAGCTTCAATGCGCTGCAGGACCGCATCGGCACGCTCAACCGCGCCAGCCGCACCGACCCGCTGACCGGCCTGCTCAACCGCCGCGGCCTGCAGCAGGCGCTGGACGCCCTGCAGGTACAGGGCATCCCCTTCGCGATCCTGGCGCTGGACATCGACCGCTTCAAGTCGATCAACGACAACCACGGCCATGATGTCGGCGACGCCGCCATCGTCCATATCGCCGACCAGATGCGCCGCTACTCCCGCGACAGCGACATCCTCTGCCGCGCCGGTGGCGAGGAGTTCCTGCTGCTGTTGCCGGGCATCAGCGCCGAGTCGGCGCGACAGGCCGGTGAGCGCCTGCGCCAGCACATTGCCGACCATCCGTTTGAACCGGTCGGCACCATCACCGTCTCGCTGGGCGTGGCCCATTTCCCAAGCTTCCACATCGACGCCGAGCAGGCGCTGCGGCTGGCCGACAAGGCGCTGTACCTGGCCAAGGAGCAGGGCCGCAACCGGGTGGTGGTCTACCCGTACGCCGATTGACGCGGAGCCGGGCTGCCCGGCTCCGCAGCGGGTCTCAACTCTGTTGCAGCGGGGTCAACAGGCGCAGGCCGCGCTTGGCGGCGTCCACCATGTAGACGCCGCCTTCCGGCAGCAGATCGCTGCCGGCCTGCTCGACCGGGTCCGCCTCGTGCCACGGCACGCTCTGCCGCGGCCCCGGAATGAAAGCGCGCCAGCGGCCATAACGTTCCGCCTCTGCATTGGAATCATGGTTCAGGGCGAAGTTCACCGGGATGCGAACCGTCCAGCTGTCCCGGGTGCTGTCCTCGCCGGTGGTCGGCGGCTTGAAGGTCCACGTGCGGGCGGTGCTGACGCTGGCTCTGGCCAGGATGTCGCGCATCTTGGCCAGGGTCCGCTCGGATGCGACCACGGCCATGTTCACCTGCTCGGCGGCCACGTCGGCCACTGTTCCGTCGCGCGCCACCTTGACCAGCAGCAGCACCTCACCCTGGCCACCGTTTCGGTAGGCCGCCTCCGGGTAGCGCGGCGGTGTCATGTGCAGCTGGGTCACCGAATCAGTGGCCTTCGGATCGTACTCGCTGAAGTCGACACTGGTCATGCTGATTTCATAACCGCCGTCGGCCGCAGCCTTGCCGCGCAGGCGAACGCGCAAAGGGGCCCTCGTGGCCACCGCCTGGCCATCGCGCAGCGTGGGCTCGAAGCGCCAGCCACCGATGGTGCCTTCCACGAAGGAGGCAATGCTCGGGGCGACCATGGCTTTCTGGTCCAGCACCAGCGAACTGACCGCGCCCTCCGGCGTGACCTCGATATGACCGGACAGCACCATGCTCATTTCCGCAGTCGCACGTACAGCACGTGCGGTCTGCGCAGTGGCATCGCCTGCAAGCAGGGGGGCGCCGGCACCGACGGCCAGCGCGAGGGCGAGAAACAGTGGGGAACGCATCATTGCCGGATCCTTGGTGATGAACAGCGAGCGTACCTCAGTCCCAACACCCATGACAGCCGGCTCAGGCCAGCCGGTGTGCGCCCGCATAGGGCGGCGTATCCGGATAGTCCCCTCGTGCGAAGCGTTCCTGCAGGCCCTGCCACCAGTCCGGGTCGAACAGGTGCCGGTAGTGCTCGCGCACGGCTGCCAGCTCCGCAGCCGGCAGGCCCATGAACGGACCGAAGCGCTCGGGAAACACATCGCGCGGGCCAACATGGAACCAGGGCTCGTCGGCCATGGCCTCCTCCGGCGTACGCGGCTGCGGCCACGCACGGAACGCGCAGTCGCTGACCAGGCACAGCTCATCATAGTCGTAGAACACGGCCCGGCCGTGCCGTGATACACCGAAGTTCTTCGGCAGCATGTCACCGGGGAAGATGTTGTTGCGCGCCATGTCGGTAATCGCCTGCGCGTAGTCGAGCACCGCTGCACGTACCGCCTCCCCGCCCTGCTCGCGCAGGTACAGGTTCAATGGACGGAAACGGCGCTGCACGTAGCACAGTGCGATCTCCACCTCATCGCCATCGACGCGTACGCTCTGCGCGCACTGCTGCAGCAGTTCGTCCAGCAGGGCCGGCGCGAAACGCGCGCGCGGAAAGCGCAGGTGACGATAGGGCTGCGCATCGAGCAGGCGGCCGACACGATCGAGATTGAACACCAGCGCGTACTTCTCTTCCACCTGCTGCCGCGACATCGCCTTGGGCCACGCGAAACGGTCGCGGATCAGCTTGAACACCAGCGGATAGCTGGGCAGGGTGAACACCGCCATGACCATGCCCGGCGTGCCTTCGGCATGCACCAGCCGCTCCTGCGGGTGCTCGTTGAAGTGGCGGAAGAACGTGCGGTAGCGCTCGGTCTTGCCCTGCTTGGCACGTCCCAGCACCGTGTAGATCTCATCGATGGGCTTGCCCGGCAGCAGGCTGCGCAGGAACACCACGGCATCGCCCACCGTACCCAGATCGGCCTGGAAGTAGCTGCGCGACACGCCAAACAGATGGGCAACATCACGGCGCCGGGTCAGCACCGCATCGGCACGCAGGCCGCGCGCGTCGTTGACCAGGGCAATCACGCAGGGCGAGAAGCGGTGCTCGCCGAACACGCGGCCGACCAGGTAGGCGCGGCGCTCGCGGTAGAACACGGTGTCGAGTAGTTCGATGCTGCGTACCGGCGTGTCACCCCAATGGGCGAGGTCGTCCTGCAGACGCACGGCGATGGCCGCCGCGCAGCGCAGCTGGTGCGCGTAAGGAATGTCGAAGCGATAGTCGGCCAACACGCGTTGCAGGGCCTCCACCGGCCGCGTCGGCGAGACGGCATAGGTATGCCGCGCGACGGGATGGGTGATGGCATCGGAGGGCTCGACGTCGAAAGCAATGAATTCCAGCGCCGGGTCCACGCCGCGGGTAGCGAACAGGCGCCGCGACAGCGTGTTGTAGAAGGTCTTGTACAGCTCTGCGTCGATCAGGCCCTGCAGCAGCGCGCTGTAGCCGGCGTGCACCTGCAACCACAACGCGCGCTCGCCGATCGCGTCACCGGCGAGGCGGCGCAACGCATCCATCTGCTCGGCGATGCACAGGTCGTAGAGGGCGATGCGCTCAACCGCATCCTGTCGCGCACCGGCCCAGTCGCGCTGCTCGAAGCGCTGCCGCGCCCGCGCGGTGATCGCCGCGAAGCGGGCATGGTACTGCTCGAAACCATCGCGGATGGCACCGGCGATACGCGGCGCCAGCTCGGCAGCGATGTCAGGCTTGGACATGCATGACTCACCCGGGAGGACCGGCTTTACCATACGCTGGCGTGGGGTGGCTTGTGTAGAGTCGAGCCAGGCTCGGCTGATCCAGGCGGAAGCAGCCGAGCATGGCTTGTATGTTCCTCCCGGCTCCTACGCGGTATGTAGGAGCCAGGGTGGAGGGACCGTCAACATGATATCTGCGGGTAGCAGCCGACAGACGAGCCGAGCGATCCCCATCCCGCACCTTAACGTCGATAAAGGATCTAGCGGCCTTTGAGGACCGCCGATGTAGGCAAGCCAACGTGGTGCGGTACCACCCCAGCCCCTCAACAATAGCTGGGAGTTACGCAGATGTCAGATCGTTTGGCCGTCGGCATCGATGCCGACTCAAAGAGCCTTGTGGTGGCGCGCCATGGCACCAAGGGCAGCACTCGAATCCCCAATTCAGCGTCGGCCATCGGTAAGTGGCTGTCCGGCCTGCCGACCAGGACTCGCATTGGGGTGGAGGCGACCAATCGCTACCACGAGCTTGTGGCTCAATCTGCCCAGAAGGCCGGCCACGCGGTCTTTGTGCTCAATCCGCGCGACATCAAGCATTACGCCAAGGGGGTGGCTTGCCGCGGCAAGACCGACTCTGGCGACGCACAGGTTATCGCGCGCTACATCGCCAAGGAGGCCGACAATCTGCACGAGCATGTCGCCCGTTCGCCTGCGCAGGAGCGGCTGCATGTACTGCTCCAGCAACGTGACAGCTTGGTCAGGAGCAAGACGAAGCTCAATCTCTCGCTGGGGTCGGGAGCATCAGAATCCGCACTCTTCGGAGGGGTTTTCAGTAGCCTGAAAGAGGCCATCGCCCTGCTGGATCAAGAGATCCAACGGTTGTGCCGCAGTGGTGAACAGCACGATCTGTATCGACGAATCATGACCATTCCGGGGATCGGACCGACGGTGGCGGCGTTCATTACCCATCACATCACGCGCTGGCCCTTGGCCAGCTCGGACGCCTGGATTGCCTGCACCGGCCTGGATCCGCGACCCAACGAATCCGGCGCACGGATCGGTCGGCGTCGCCTGTCCAAACGCGGCAGCGCCGGTTTGCGTCAGATCCTCTACATGGCAGCCATGGGCCTGACCCGCTCAAAGGGTGGCAAGCCTCTCTACAACGCCATCCGCGAGCGCGGCCACAGCAGTACTGCCACTTTCAACATTCTGGCGAGAAAACTAGCCAAGATCGCCTGGGGCGTCTTCAAGAGCGGCCGGGACTTTGACCCAGCCATGCTGAAAATGGGTCAAGCCTGCTTCCAGCAGGCTTGACCGCGAACATAGGATCTCGGCTCTACAGTTGCAAAGAGCAGTCGGGCGGGCTCGACTCTACCGAAGCCAATGGCTCAGATCGCCAGTTCGGACTCCACGTCCTGCACCTTGCGCCGGGCCAGCGCCAGGTTGGACTTGGTACGGTCCAGCACGATGTAGAAGAACAAGCCCTTCTTCTTCGCCACCGGGCGCATGATGTGGTACGCCTTGCCCAGCGAGATCAGGATGTCCTCGATGCTGTCGTTGAGGTTCAGCGACGCGGCGGTCTTCATCTTGGCGCGGATCACTTCGGTGTTGCCGGCGGCGGCCACTTCCATGTCCATGCCGGCACCGGCCTCGCCCAGCAGCATGCCGCTTTCGTAGTCGACCAGCGCCACTGCCTGCGCGCCGTCGATGCCCATCAGTGCGTTCAACGATTCATTCAATCCAGCCACGTCGCACCCCTTGTCGATGTTGGTTCGAGCCCCTCGTTCCCCTGCGGCCGGGCTCACGATCCGCCGAGTTCGGCCAGGATCGCCTGGCCACATTCCCTGCTCTGCCACAGCACCTGGCCGATCACGCTGCGCTGGTCGCAGGCCGCCATCAGCAGCAGCGGTGCACGTCCCTCGGCCTGGATCGCCAGCATCAGCACCTTGCCGCCTGCGGCCTCCAGCATCAGCGTCTGGAGATCCCCAAGCACCAGTTCGCGCCCGACCGCTGCGGCCAGCGCCAGCATCGCGCTGGTCATCGCCGCCAGCCGTTCGCCGCGCCCTTCGGCACCAGCGCTGACCAGGGCGAAGCCATCGACACTGGCCAGCACTACCGTGCGCACGCCTTCCACCCGCTGCTGCAGGTCCTGCAGCAGCGGCTGCAGGCGCGCACGCTGGCCGGCATCGGGCAGCACCGCCATCTGCCCGTCAGCCATGCGCGGCCACCAGTGCGTGCGCTTCCATTTCGCTCATCAGTACATCCATCAGCAGCAATCCCTGTTCGCGGTCGCGGACATCCACCGCCAGCAAAGGCAGCGGTTGATCATTCAGGCTGGCGCGTGCAGCCCAGTCGTCCAGCGCAGCGTGCGGCGCCTGGTCGAGATGGGTGACCGCCACCACCAGCGCCAATGACGCTGCGAACGGCTGCAGCACCTGCAGGTAGCCCTGCAGTTCGGTGGCCAACCCGGCACGGCGCGCGTCCAGCAGCAGCACCGCGCCACGTGCGCCCTGCAGCAGGATCGGCCACAGGAAATCAAAGCGCTGCTGGCCGGGCGTTCCGTAGAGCCGCAGGCGTTCGCCGTTGGGCAGGTCGATGTCTGCGTAGTCCAGCGCGACGGTGGTGGAGGCCTTGTCGGCACCGAGGCGATCACTGTTGGCCACATCGGTGTCGATCACCGCGCCGGCCGCGATGCTGCGCACGAGGGTCGACTTGCCGCTGCCCATGCCACCCAGCACGACCACCTTGTGCTCACGCATTGCGCTCGCTCCCGCGCAGGTGGCGCCACAGGCGGGCAAGCAGGCCGTTGTCGGTGCCGCTGCCGCGTAGCGCCGTCATCGGTGCCGCCGGGGCGCTCTGCAACTGCGCGTAACCGCAGAGATAGGCGGCATGGATGAAATCGCGCACCGCCGCAGCCGGCAACTCGAGCAGCATCGCGCATTCTTCAACCGTGCACGCGCGCTTGAGCAGCAGCGAGCACAGGCGGAAGCCATCGTGGTCGTGGCCCAGCACGCGGAAGTCCGGCCAGCGCAGCAGCTTCACCGAGGCGCCACGCAGGCGTTCGTCCAGTGCCTGCCAATGGCGGCTGCGTTGCGCCCATTGCCACAGCAGCGGCCGCAGTGGTTGGCGGGGCCGCTCACCGGCCAGCGCCTGCAGGCGTGCGGGTGTCAGCGCATCCAGCTGCAGGCGTTCGAAGGCATCGGCCAGGCGCTCCACCAGCGCGCTCGCCGGCTCCTGCAGCAGCACGGCCTGATCATGCTCAAGGTCCATCAGCAGGACGGGGTCACCCGCGTCACTCAGCAGTGCCTGCCCCTGGCGCAGCGGCAGCCGCTCGCGCAGCAGGCGGGTAATGGCATGTGCACCATCGGCCAGGCGGATCGGTGCAGGTGCGTGCATGGCCAGGGGCTCCACTGCCAACTGCATCCCGCGCAGGGCGCGGCCGATGGCACCGTCATCAAGTATGTCCTGATGGCCATCGCCGTCGCGCAGCTGGCCCCCCAGATCCTCGATCCAGCACTGCAGTCGCGGGCGCTGCTGGCGCATGCGCAGGGCCGCGTTGCGCAGCGCCGGCGTATCGCGGATGACCAGCAGGTCGCAGTCGTCCAGATCCTGGCTGCGGCGGATCTGGCCGTCCGGCAGCGCCGATGCCACGCGCAGCCGCTGCAGCAGGGCCTGCTCGCCCTGGATGTCGGTTCCCACTACCAGCACGCGTGCCATCCGTGTTCCCCGTGCGGCCACCTCCCCGGTGGCCTCGCGTCGCCAAGGCTAGGACATCGCCAGCGGCAGCCGTCGTGATCGACTGCTCAGATCGGGAGCGGTTGCAGACGGTGTCCGATCGGTTCTGCGACGGACATCGCGGGCAAGTTTCATGCCTCGTTGACGGCATTCCGACAGCCGACGGGTGTCACGGTTCTGGACGCGGGTCGAATGGGGCCGCCCAAAAAGAAACCCGCGCCGAAGCGCGGGTTCCGGGGTCACGACCGAACGGCGATGGATCAGCCGCGCAGCTGCTCCAGCGCGGCGTTGAAGGTCGCGCTCGGGCGCATCGCCTTGCTGGCCTTGGCCACGTCCGGGCGGTAGTAGCCGCCGATGTCCACGGCCTTGCCCTGCACCGCGATCAGCTCTTCAACAATCTTCTGCTCGTTGTCGGTCAGTGCCTTGGCCAGCGGAGCGAAGCGCGCCTTCAGTGCAGCATCTTCGTCCTGCGCGGCCAGGGCCTGGGCCCAGTACAGCGCGATATAGAAGTGGCTGCCACGGTTGTCGATGCCACCCAGCTTGCGCGACGGCGACTTGTCGTTGTCCAGGAACTGGCCGTTGGCTTCGTCCAGCGCCTTGGCCAGCACGCGGGCGGCGGCGTTGTCGTAGCGGTTGCCCAGGTGTTCCAGCGAGGCGGCCAAGGCCAGGAACTCACCCAGCGAATCCCAGCGCAGGTAGTCTTCTTCGACGAACTGCTGCACGTGCTTCGGGGCCGAACCACCGGCACCGGTCTCGAACAGGCCACCACCGGCCATCAGCGGCACGATCGACAGCATCTTGGCGCTGGTGCCCAGCTCCATGATCGGGAACAGGTCGGTGAGGTAGTCGCGCAGCACGTTGCCGGTCACCGAGATGGTGTCCTCGCCCTTGCGGATGCGGTCCAGCGAGAACGCGGTCGCTTCCACCGGCGGCAGGATGCGGATGTCCAGGCCGTTGGTGTCGTGGTTCTTCAGGTACTGCTCGACCTTGGCGATGACCTGCGCGTCGTGGGCGCGGGCGGCATCCAGCCAGAACACGGCCGGGGTGCTGCTCAGGCGGGCGCGCTCGACGGCCAGCTTGACCCAGTCCTGGATCGGCGCGTCCTTGGTCTGGCACATGCGCCAGATGTCACCGGCTTCCACAGCGTGCTCGAACACCACGGTACCGGCATCGTCGGTGACCTTGACCACGCCATCGGCAGCGATCTGGAAGGTCTTGTCGTGCGAGCCGTATTCTTCGGCTTTCTGCGCCATCAGGCCGACGTTCGGCACCGAGCCCATAGTGGCCGGGTCGAAGGCCCCGTGCGCCTTGCAGTCGTCGATGACGGCCTGGTACACGCCGGCGTAGCAGCGGTCCGGAATGACCGCCTTGGTGTCCTGCAGCTTGCCTTCGGCATTCCACATCTTGCCGGAGTCGCGGATCATCGCCGGCATCGAGGCGTCGACGATCACGTCGCTCGGCACGTGCAGGTTGGTGATGCCCTTGTCCGAGTTGACCATGGCCACGCCCGGGCGCTGTGCGTACTCGGCAGCCAGGTCGGCTTCGATCGCAGCGCGGGTGGCTTCGGGCAGCGACGGCAGGCGCGCAGCCAGGTCACCGATGCCGTTGTTGGCATCGAAACCGGCCTGCTTCAGCACGTCGGCATGCTTGGCCAGCACGTCCTTGTAGAACTCGTTGACGGCCACGCCGAACATGATCGGGTCGGAGACCTTCATCATGGTCGCCTTCAGGTGCAGCGAGAACAGCACGCCCTGGGCCTTGGCATCGGCGATCTGCTCAGCGATGAACGCGGCCAGCGCCTTGCGGCTCATCACGGCGGCATCGACGATCTCGCCCGCCTTGACCGCGGTCTTTTCCTTCAGCACGACGGTGCTGCCGTCCTTGCCGTGGAAGGTGATCTTCAGCGCACCGGCGTTGGCCAGGGTGGCCGACTTCTCGCTGCCGTAGAAATCACCGGCGGCCATGTGCGCGACGTGCGACTTCGAATCCGACGCCCAGGCGCCCATGCGGTGCGGGTGCTTGCGCGCGTAGTTCTTCACCGACAGCGGTGCGCGGCGGTCGGAGTTGCCTTCGCGCAGCACCGGGTTCACCGCACTGCCCTTGACCTTGTCGTAGCGCGCCTTGTAGTCGCGCTGCTGGTCGTCGGCCGGGGTTTCCGGGTAATCCGGCAGCGGATAGCCCTGGTCCTGCAGTTCCTTGATGGCCGCCTTCAGCTGCGGCACCGAGGCGGAGATGTTCGGCAGCTTGATGATGTTGGCGTCCGGGGTGGTCGCCAGCTGGCCCAGCTCGGCCAGGTCGTCGCTGACCTTCTGCGCGTCACTGAGCAGTTCCGGGAACAGCGACAGGATGCGGCCGGACAGCGAGATGTCACGGGTTTCCACCACGATGCCGGCGGTGGCGGTGTAGGCGCCGACGATCGGCAGCAGCGACTGGGTCGCCAGGAACGGGGCTTCGTCGGTCAGCGTGTAGAGGATCTTGGACATGGGGGACTTGGACTCTGTAGCAATGCTCAGGGGAAGGCCGGCGCCAGCGCCGGGCCACGTGCAACCGTGTCGCTTTCCCCCGTCGCCGTCAGGGCGCGCGCGCGGCGGGGAAACCCCTGCATTGTCGCGTTTTCAGCCGCGCGGGGCAAAGCCGCGCCATACGCGGCGGTACTGGACCGCTGTGTTTCGTCGTTGGCTCGCTTCCGGTCTGGAAGCTGAGGCTTGATGGCTAGTTCGACTTCCCGCTCGTGGAGGCACGCATGACCCACTCCGACAATCGCTGCCCCCACTCGGCACGCCTCGGACAGGTCAACGTCTGCGCGCGCTTGCTTTGCTGGAAGTTGCAGACACGGAATCCCCCAACGACGGCGGCCAGGCTGGCGAGTTCATCAGCCGTCGCTGCAGCACCTCGGATGTGCAGCGAACCGGCGCCAGACGATCCGGGCCGAACGTAGACATCGTACCGGGTGGAACGTCCTTCCGACCTTACGTATCCCGACACGGCATATCCGCCGTCCGTGAAACGCAGATCCGGCGTGCTTCCTGACGCAGGCTTTTCGGGGGCGTCGCCCTCGTAGATCAGGGCGACTTCCCTACTATCATGCCTGATGCGGTGCAGACCAAAGTCAACAGGTGCCTCGTAGGTCACGGACATGCCTGTCGGCACGCGCACACAGGCGCCGTATAGGAAGTGGTCGCAACTGTAGCTCCAGAGATTCGCAGGTCCCATTGCGAGCGTGAGCGCAATCCAGCTGAGCATCCTGTCCCCCGACCTGTCCGTGTTCCGTTCAGCGTATCCCGCTAGCCCCCCAAAGCGGGCATCGCGCAATAAAAAAGGACGCAGCCTCGCGGCTGCGTCCATCGTGAGCCCTGCCGGGAGAGAGTCGGCAGGACTTACTTGACCTCGAACTCCTGCGGCGTTCCGGCCGCCTTGCCATCGACGGTGACCTCGGCGCGGTACTTGCCGGCCGGCCAGCCCTTTGCATTCTTGAACGTGACGTTGGTGGTTTCCGCACCGCTGGTGTTCAGGGTGGCGTTCTGTTCGCCGGCCACCTGGCCGTCCTGGTAGGTCAGCTTCGCGCCAACGGTGACATTGTTGGCGGCACCGTCGGTCTTGACCGAGACGATGACGTCGTCCTTCGGTGCGAACAATGCCGTGGTCGCAACCGACTTGTCGGCGGCTGCGGTCTTGCCGACGGTGACCGCCGAGACGCTCACTGCAGCAGCTTCGGCCATCGGCGGCGGTGCGCCGGTCATCGGTGCAGGTGCAGCCGGTTCGGCCGGGGCGGTCGCTGCCGGAGCGGCGTTGGTGTCGGTCGACTCTTCTTTCTTCTTGCAACCGACCAAGGCGACGCTGCCCAGCAGGGCGGCGATCAGGGCGGTCTGGAGCGGGGTGGTCTTGATCATTCGGGGTTCCTCCCAGGGATTGTCGGACGGCGTTCGATGGCCGGCTTACTTCGGCGGCAGCTTCAGGGTCTGGCCCGGGAAGATCTTGTCCGGGTCATCAAGCACATCGCGGTTGGCTTCGAAGATCTTTTTCCAGGCGTTGGCGTCGCCCAGATGCTGCTTGGCGATCTTCGACAGCGAGTCACCCTTCTGCACGGTGTAGGTGCCGCCGCTGACAACGTCTGCGGTGCTGTCCACCGAGGCGCTGACGCCGGAGAAGTCCGCCTTCGGCACCTGCTCGGCGGTACTGTCGACACTGCCACTGACACCGGAGAAATCGGCTTTCTTCTCGGTACTCATCCACAACTCCCGTCTGCATGACTACGTGGTTCGCACGGTGCCATGGAGGTTGTTAAATGGGGATGGTGCAGATGTGAAGCCGCCCCCGGGGGCGGCTGAACAATCGGGAGAGAAGGTATCCGGTCGTGCCGGCCGCTGGCCGGCTTGCCCTGGACACCGGTTCCACGTGGTTGCCGGCCAGCGGCCGGCACGACCGGTAACCGCCTGCTGGGTTACTGCCGCAGTTCGCGGTAGGTCGCAGCCGGGGCGGTGATGCCGGCGCTGGCACGCCAGGGATTGATATCCAGGCCACCACGGCGGGTATAGCGGGCCTCCACTTCCAGCCACTGCGGCTGGCAACGCGAAGTCACCTCGCTGAAGATCCGCTCAACGCACTGCTCGTGGAACTCGGCGTGCTCGCGGTAGCTGACCAGATAGCGCAGCAGGCCGGCACGGTCGATCTTCGGCCCGCGGTAACGCAGGCTGACCGTGGCCCAGTCCGGCTGGCCGGTGACCGGGCAGTTGGACTTCAGCAGCGACGAGACCAGAGTCTCCTCCACCACCTCGCCCGCATCGGCGGCGAGGAAGCCCGCCTGCGGCGGGCCGTAACAGTCGATCTCCACGTCCAGCCCGTCGATGGATTCACCGAGCGGCGTCTCACGCAGGCCCGGCAGGCCGAACTCGACCTGGACCGGCGCACCGGCGCAGGCCGACAGGTCGGCCACCAGGCGCTCGCGCAGTGCCTCGGCGCTGTCGATGCGGGTGCTGTTGAGGGAGTTGAGGTACAGCTTGAACGACTTCGATTCGATCAACCGCGGCGAAGTGCATGGCACCTGCACGGTGGCGACGGCGACTTGCGGCTTGCCACGCGGGTCGAGCCAGCTCAGCTCGAAGGCGTGCCAGCGGTCGTGGCCGACGAACGGCAGCGCGGCATCGTCGAGGCCGATCTCGGCGCGGGCGCCGCTGCGCGGGATGGGAAACAGCAGGCCGGGATCGTACTGCGACGGGTAACTGACCTCGCGACCGAGGCTGGAATCCTGTGGGGTGTTCATGGGGGTCATTGTATCGCGCGGAGGGCGGGCCTTCGGGCGGGCCGGCCAACGGCGGAGCCCCTCCGTGGTGGTTCAGGGCAGGATCTCGGTGTCGGCCGGGAGGGTGGGTTGGCTGGGGGCCGCTGCAAGTACGTCCATGTAAGCTCGGTCGCCGCTTGCTCGTGCGCGCAGTCCTGCACGCACGGCAAGGCCAGGGTTGGGCGTCCTGCCCAACCCGCCCGAGGCATGCCTCGGGCCCATGCGGCTCACGCCCCCAGCCAACCCACCCTCCCGGCCACGGACAGTTTCCTGCGCCACCACGGGAAGGATCAGAAAAATCAAAATCAAAAGCCGATCCTTCAGACGTTCATGACGTCCGCCGTGTCGACCAAGGTCGACACCTACCAAAGCAGGATGTCGTTCCGACAGCCGCGGGAAACTGTCGAAGGCGGGGTGGGTCCGGTGGCAGGGGCGTGAGCGCCATGGATGGCGCGACCGAGGCTACAGGGACGTACTTGCGCCGTCCCCTGCCACCGGACCCACCCCGCCATCCCACGGATAGCCAGCTTTTGCCGTTGCTCCGGCTGTTGCCGTTGCCTCGGCGGGTGCAGGGCTGCAAGCCCTGCCGGTAACCCTCACCCCGCCGGGGTGCCGGCACCGTGCAGGTAATCCAGGCTCACCTGCAGCAACGCGCGCAATCCCACATCCAGCGCCTTCTCATCCAGCAGGAACTTCGGCGAATGATTGGCCGGTGCCGTCGCCGGGTCGATGCCCACGCTGGTGGAACCCACGAAGAAGAACATGCCCGGCACTTCCTTCGCGTACAGCGAGAAATCCTCCGCACCCATCTGCAGCGGCGGCTCGTACACGTTGTCCTTGCCCACCACCGCCTGCAGGCTCGGCAGCATCTTCGCGGTCAGTGCCGGGTCGTTCACCGTGGCCGGGTTGCCATCGGCCTCGTAGATCTCGGTCACCGCCTTGGCGCCATGCGCGGCGGCGGTGTGCTCGGCCACGTTGCGCAGGTCGGCAAAGATCTGCTGGCGCATGCCTTCGTCGAAGGTGCGGATGGTGCCAACCATCTCCACTTCATCGGGAATGATGTTGTAGCGGATGCCGCCGTTGATCGCGCCGAAGGTCAGCACCGCCGGTTGCTTGGACAGGTTGGCGCGGCGGCTGACGATGGTCTGCGCGGTACCGACCAGATCGGCGGTGGCGACGATCGGGTCAATGCCGTTCCAGGGGGCCGAGCCATGCGTCTGGCGACCGATCACCTTGATCCCGAAGCGGTCCGACGCTGCCATCAGCGGGCCACCGCGCACGGCGATCTGCCCGGCCTGCACACTGGAGAACACGTGCAGGCCGAATACCGCCTCCGGCTTGAAGTCGGCGAACAGGCCTTCCTTCAGCATCAGTGCGGCACCGCCCTCTTCCGGCGGCGGTGCACCTTCCTCGGCCGGCTGGAAGATCAGCATCACCTGGCCCGGCAGGTCCTTCTTCATCGCCACCAATGCTTCGGCCACGCCCAGCAGGGTGGCGGTGTGCGCGTCATGGCCGCAGGCATGCATCACGCCCACGGTCTGCCCGCGGTACTGGTCGGTGGCCTTGGAGGCGAACGGCAGGCCGGTCTGTTCGGTCACCGGCAGCGCGTCCATGTCCGCGCGCAGGGCGATCTTCGGGCCCGGCTTGCCGCCTTCGATGATCGCCACCACGCCGTGGTGGGCGATGCCGGTCTTCGGCTTCAGGCCCATCGCACGCAGGCGCTTGGCGACCTCGGCCGAGGTTCGCACCTCGCGGTTGGACAACTCCGGGTGCTGGTGGAAGTCACGGCGCCATTCGACCACCTTGGCCTGCAGGCGCTGGGCGGCGGCGGTCACTTCGGGACGTTGCCCGTCCTGGGCATGGGCAAGGACCGGCAGGGCCAGCAGCAGGGCGGACAGCAGCAGCGAACGGCGCATCGCAATCTCCACGGCAAAGGGGGTTCCAGCTGAATGTAGGGCAACGCCGCCGCCACGGGAACCTCCGCGGCCAGATCCGGTCATAGCGCCCGTCCCATCCGTCATGCAGGAAACGTGATGTGGCGCAGGTATGCTTTGCGCATTGCCAACCGGGGCCGCGCCCCGTCCAGTCCTCTTGGAGTCCTTGAATGTCACGTGTTTGGAAGATCGTGCTGCTGGTCGTGGCGGTACTGGTGCTGGCCGTGGTCGGCCTGCGCGTACTCGGCGGGGGCAAGGACAAGGCCGGTGGCGCGGCAGCAGCTGCGCGCCAGGGCGGTGAAGACCCGGATGCCGGCCCGGTACCGGTAACCGTGGTGGATGCGGCACGTCAGGACGTGCCGGTCTTTGCCAGCGCGCTGGGCACGGTGACGGCAATGAACACCGTCACCGTCAGCCCGCAGGTGGGCGGACAGCTGATGAGCCTGAACTTCCGCGAAGGCCAGGAAGTGAAGAAGGGCGATGTGCTGGCGGTGATCGACCCGCGCACCGCCCAGGCCAGCTATGACCAGGCGGTGGCATCCAAGCGCCAGAACGAGGCGCTGCTGGCCACCGCGCGCTCCAACTACCAGCGCTCGAACGCGCCGGAGTATCGCCAGTTCGTCGCCAAGACCGATCTGGATACACAGCGAAACCAAGTGGCACAGTACGAAAGCGCAGTCGCGGCGAACGAGGCCAGCATGCGCTCGGCGCAGGTGCAGCTGCAGTACACCAAGGTCACCGCGCCGATCACCGGCATCGCCGGCATCCGCGCGGTCGACGCCGGCAACGTGGTCAACGCCGGCACCGCGCTGGTCACGCTGACCCAGATCCATCCGATCCACGTGCTGTTCAACCTGCCCGAGCGCCAGCTCGGCGATGTGCGCCAGGCGCAGGCCGCCGGTGCGGTACCCGTCGCGGCACTGGACCGCGCCGATTCGCACGTGCTGTCCGGTGACGGCAAGCTGGACGTGGTCGACAACCTGATCAGTGCCGACAGCGGCACGTTCAAGGCACGCGCGATCTTCGACAACACCGACAACGGCCTGTGGCCGGGCCAGTTCGTCAACGTGCGCATGCAGCTGCGCACGATTGCCGGCGGCGTGGTCATCCCGACCCAGGCGGTGCTGCGCGGGCCGGATGGCGAGTACGTCTATGTGGTGCAGGGCGACAGCACGGTGAAGATGCAGACCGTGCGCAGCGGAGTGGAAGTAGGCGACAGCCAGGTGCAGATCGCCGAAGGCCTGAAGGGCGGCGAGCGCGTGGTCAGCGAAGGCCAGTTCCGCCTGAAGCCGGGCAGCAAGGTCACCGCGCTGAAGCCGGGCGAGACTCCGGTCGCACCGACCGAGGCCGAACTGAAGGCGGCCGAGCAGAAGAACGGTGGCGGCAGTGGCCGTCGCGGTGGTGGCCCGCGCTGAGCGCAGGCCACAGTTCTCCCTCGCGCCGGCACACCTGCCGGCGCCGACATTGAAGTGCCAGCAAGGATCAGTCCGTGGGCTTTTCGACGATCTTCATCCGCCGCCCGATCGCCACCTCGCTGTTGATGGCGGGCCTGTTGCTGCTCGGCATCCTGGGCTACCGCAAGCTGCCGGTGTCGGCGCTGCCGGAAATCGATGCACCCAGCCTGGTGGTCACCACCCAGTACCCCGGTGCCAATGCCACCACCATGGCTTCGCTGGTCACCACCCCGCTGGAGCGCCAGTTCGGGCAGATTTCCGGGCTGGAGTTGATGACCTCGGATTCGTCGGCGGGCCTGTCGACGATCATCCTGCAGTTCTCGATGGACCGCGACATCGACATCGCCGCGCAGGACGTGCAGGCGGCGATCCGCCAGGCCACCCTGCCCTCGTCGCTGCCCTACCAGCCGGTCTACAACCGGGTGAATCCAGCCGACGCAGCCATCGTCACCCTGAAACTGACCTCTGACACGCGCCCGCTGCGCGACGTCAACAACTACGCCGACTCGATCCTGGCCCAGCGCCTGTCGCAGGTGCAGGGCGTCGGCCTGGTCTCGATCGCCGGCAACGTGCGCCCAGCCGTGCGCATCCAGGTCAATCCGGCGCAGCTTTCGAACATGGGCCTGACCCTGGAAGAGCTGCGCAGCGCGCTGACCCAGGCCAACGTCAATGCACCCAAGGGTTCACTGAACGGCAAGACCCAGTCCTACAGCATCGGTACCAACGACCAGCTCACCAGTGCCGCCGAGTACCGCGACACCATCATCAGCTACAAGAACGGCCGTCCGGTGCGTTTGTCCGACGTGGCCGAAGTGGTCGATGGCGTGGAGAACGACCAGCTGGCCGCCTGGGCCGATGGCAAGCCGGCGGTGCTGCTGGAAGTGCGGCGCCAGCCCGGCGCCAACATCGTGCAGACCGTCGAGCGCATCCGCGCGATCCTGCCGCAGTTGCAGGGCGTGCTGCCAGCCGACGTGCACCTGGAGATCTTCAACGACCGTACCGAGACCATCCGCGCCTCGGTGCATGAAGTGCAGTTCACCCTGATCCTGACCATCGGCCTGGTGGTCGCAGTGATCTTCGTGTTCCTGCGCCGGCTGTGGGCCACGATCATTCCCTCGGTGGCAGTGCCACTGTCATTGGCGGGCACTTTCGCGGTGATGGCCTTCACCGGCATGTCGCTGGACAACCTCTCGCTGATGGCGCTGGTGGTGGCCACCGGCTTCGTGGTCGACGATGCGATCGTGATGATCGAGAACATCGTGCGTTACATCGAGCAAGGCAAGAGTGGCAAGGAAGCGGCCGAGATCGGTGCGCGCCAGATCGGCTTCACCGTGCTGTCGCTGACCGTGTCACTGGTGGCGGTATTCCTGCCGCTGCTGCTGATGCCCGGCGTCACCGGCCGCCTGTTCCACGAGTTCGCGTGGGTGCTGAGCATCGCCGTGGTGCTGTCGATGCTGATCTCGCTGACGCTGACCCCGATGATGTGCGCCTACCTGCTCAAGCCCGACGCCTTGCCCGAGGGCGAGGACGCGCATGAGCGTGCGGCGGCGGCCGGCACGCAGAACCTGTGGACGCGCACCGTCGGCCTGTACGAGCGCAGCCTGGACTGGGTGCTGGACCACCAGCGCCTGACCCTGGCCGTGGCCGGCGGCGCACTGGTGCTGACCGTGCTGCTGTACGTGCTGATTCCCAAGGGCCTGCTGCCCGAACAGGACACCGGCCTGATCACCGGCGTGGTGCAGGCCGACCAGAACATCGCCTTCCCGCAGATGGAGCAGCGCACCAAGCAGGTCGCCGAAGCGCTGCGCCAGGATCCGGATGTGACCGGCGTGTCGGCCTTCATTGGCGCGGGCAGCATGAATCCCACGCTCAACCAGGGCCAGCTGTCGATCGTGCTGAAGGAGCGCGGCGAGCGCGATGGCCTGGATGAGATCCTGCCGCGCCTGCAGAAGGCGGTAGCCGGTATTCCGGGCGTGGCGCTGTACCTGAAGCCGGTACAGGACGTGACCCTGGACACCCGCGTGGCCGCCACTGAGTACCAGTACTCGTTGTCGGACGTCGATCCGGCGACGGTGGCCACCCAGGCCACGCGCCTGACCGAAGCGCTGCGCAATCGCCCGGAACTGGCTGACGTCGACAACAACCTGTCCAACCAGGGCCGCGCCCTCGAGCTGAACATCGACCGCGACAAGGCCAGCGTGCTGGGCGTGCCGATGCAGACCATCGACGACACGCTCTACGATGCGTTTGGCCAGCGCCAGATCTCGACCATCTTCACCGAACTCAACCAGTATCGGGTTGTGCTGGAAGTGGCGCCGGAGTTCCGCACCAGCACCGCGCTGATGGAACAGCTGGCCGTTGCCTCCAATGGTGCCGGTGCGCTGACCGGCACCAATGCCACCAGCTTCGGCCAGGTGACCTCGTCGAATTCATCGACGGCTACCGGCATCGGCGCGCAGAACACCGGCATCACCGTCGGCGCCGGCAGCATCATTCCGCTGTCGGCACTGGCCGAAGGCAAGGTCAGCAGTGCGCCGCTGGTGGTCAGCCACCAGCAGCAGCTGCCAGCGGTGACGGTCTCGTTCAACGTGGCGCCGGGCTATTCGCTGTCCGACGCCGTGCGTGCGATCCAGGAGACCAAGGATAGCCTGGACATGCCGGCACACCTGCATGCCGAATTCATCGGCAAGGCCGCCGAATTCACCGGCAGCCAGACCGATGTGGTGTGGCTGCTGCTGGCCTCGCTGGTGGTGATCTACATCGTGCTGGGTGTGCTCTACGAGAGCTACATCCACCCGATCACGATCATCTCCACGCTGCCGCCGGCCGGTGTCGGCGCGCTGCTGGCGCTGATGCTGTGCGGGCTGAGCCTGTCGGTGGATGGCATCGTCGGCATCGTGCTGCTGATCGGCATCGTCAAGAAGAACGGCATCATGATGGTGGACTTCGCCATCGAGGCCCGCCGCGCCGGTGCCAACGCACACGAAGCGATCCGCCGCGCCTGCCTGCTGCGCTTCCGCCCGATCATGATGACGACGGCTGCGGCGATGCTCGGCGCGCTGCCGCTGGCACTGGGTACCGGCATCGGCTCGGAGCTGCGCCGCCCGCTGGGCATCGCCATCGTCGGCGGCCTGCTGCTGTCGCAGCTGGTGACCCTGTACACCACGCCGGTGATCTACCTGTACATGGAGCGCTTCTCCGAATGGCTTGCCCGCCGCCGCGAGCAGCGCGCACTGCGCAACGGTTCGCTGCAGGAGCCGCAGGCATGATCCACGCCCCGCTGCTGCGGGGGGCCGCACGATGAACCTGTCCGGCCCCTTCATCCGCCGTCCGATCGGTACCGCGTTGCTGGCCATCGGCCTGTTCATGGTCGGCCTGATCTGCTACCTGCGGCTGGGCGTGTCGGCGCTGCCGAACATCGAGATCCCGGTGATCTTCGTGCACGCCAGCCAGTCCGGCGCCGATGCGGCGACCATGGCCTCTACGGTCACCGCGCCGCTGGAACGCCACCTCGGCCAGCTGCCGGGCATCGACCGCATGCGCTCGTCGAGCTCGGAAGGCAGCTCGCTGGTGTTCATGATCTTCCAGAGCGGCCACAACATCGATTCGGCCGCGCTGGACGTGCAGACCGCGATCAACTCGGCGCAGGCCGACCTGCCTTCGGGCATGGGCTCGCCGATGTACCAGAAGGCGAACCCGAACGACGACCCGGTCATCGCCATCGCGCTGACCTCGCAGACGCAGTCGGCCGATGAGCTGTACAACGTCGCCGACTCGCTGCTGGCGCAGCGCATCCGCCAGATCAGCGGCGTTGCCTCGGTCGACATCGCCGGTGCCTCGACGCCGGCGGTACGCGTGGACGTCAACCTGCGCCTGATGAACGCCCTCGGCCTGACTGCCGATGATCTGCGCAACGCCGTACGCGCAGCCAATGTCACCTCGCCCACCGGCTTCCTCAGCGATGGCAATACCACCACCGCGATCATCGCCAACGATTCGGTCGCGCGTGCGGCCGACTTCGCCGACCTGGTGGTCAAGACCCAGGGTGACGGCCGGGTGATCCGCCTGAAGGACATCGCCAACGTCTACGACGGCCAGCAGGATGCCTACCAGGCCGCGTGGTTCGACCACAAGCCGGCGGTGGTGATGTACGTGTTCACCCGTGCCGGCGCCAACATCGTGGAGACCGTGGACCGGGTCAAGGCGCAGATTCCGACCCTGCGCGACTACCTGCAGCCCGGCACCACGATGACGCCGTACTTCGACCGTACGCCGACCATCCGCTCGTCGCTGCATGAGGTGCAGATCACCCTGCTGATCAGCCTGGCGATGGTGGTGCTGACCATGGCGCTGTTCCTGCGCCGGCTGGCGCCGACGCTGATCGCCGCCGTAACCGTGCCGCTGTCGCTGGCCGGTGCCGCGCTGGTGATGTACGTGATGGGCTTCACCCTGAACAACCTGAGCCTGCTGGCGCTGGTGATCGCGATCGGCTTCGTGGTCGACGATGCGATCGTGGTGATCGAGAACATCATGCGTCACCTCGACGAGGGCATGCCGCGGATGCAGGCGGCACTGACCGGTGCCCGCGAGATCGGCTTCACCATCGTCTCGATCACCGCCTCGCTGGTGGCGGTGTTCATCCCGCTGCTGTTCGCCAGCGGCATGATGGGCGCGTTCTTCCGCGAGTTCACCGTCACCCTGGTGGCAGCGATCGTGGTCTCGATGATCGTCTCGCTGACGCTGACCCCGGCGCTGTGCAGCCGCTTCCTCAGCGCCCACGACCACACGGCGCCGCCGTCACGCTTCGGCCGCTGGCTGGATGCCGGCCACGAGCGCATGCTGCGCATCTACACCGTGTTCCTGGACTTCTCGCTGCGCCACGCGCTGCTGCTGTCGCTGACACCGCTGCTGCTGATCGGTGCAACCATCTTCCTGTTCGGTGCAGTGAAGAAGGGCGCGTTCCCGCCGCAGGACACCGGCCTGATCTGGGGCCGCGCCAACTCCAGCGCTACGGTCTCCTTCGAGGACATGGTCAGCCGCCAGCGCCGCATCACCGACATGCTGATGGCCGACCCGGCGGTGAAGACAGTGGGCGTGCGCCTGGGCAGCGGCCGCCAGGGCTCCAGCGCACAGTTCAACGTCGAGCTGAAGTCGCGCAAGGAAGGCCGCCGCGAAACCACCGCGCATGCCCTGGCGCGACTGAGTGCGAAGGCCGACCGCTACCCCGACCTGCAACTGCGCCTGCGCGCGATCCAGGATCTGCCCAGCAACGATGGCGGTGGCTCCAGCCAGGGCGCGCAGTACCGCATTTCGCTGCAGGGCAATGACCTGGCGTCGCTACAGGAATGGCTGCCCAAGCTGCAGGCGGAGCTGAAGAAGAACCCGAAGCTGCGCGACGTCGGCACCGACGTGGACAATGCCGGCCTGCGCCAGAACATCGAGATCGACCGTGCCAAGGCAGCCCGCCTGGGTGTTTCGGTCGGCGCCATCGACGGCGCCCTGTACGGCGCGTTCGGCCAGCGCCAGATCTCGACCATCTATTCGGACATCAACCAGTACAGCGTGGTGGTCAACGCCCTGCCCTCGCAGACCGCTACGCCGGCGGCGCTCGACGAGGTGCATGTGCGTGCGCGCAACGGCGACATGGTGCCGCTCACTGCGGTGGCCAAGCAGGTGCCGGGGCTGGCGCCTTCGCAGATCACCCATGAAAACCAGTACACGACGATGGACCTCAGCTACAACCTGGCGCCGAACGTGAGCATGGGCGAAGCCAAGGCGATCATCGACGCCACCGTGGCCGGCATGCGCATGCCCGGCGACATCCGCCTGGCCGATGATGCGGGGTTCGGGTTCAACTCCGATCCCAGCGACATGCTGATCCTGGTGTTTGCCGCGATCCTGACCGTGTACCTGGTGCTGGGCATGCTCTACGAGAGCCTGATCCATCCGGTCACCATCCTGTCCACGCTGCCGGCGGCGGGCGTAGGTGCGCTGCTGGCGTTGTTCGCCACCAACACCGAGCTGTCGGTGATCTCGATGATCGCGCTGGTGCTGTTGATCGGCATCGTCAAGAAGAACGCGATCATGATGATCGACTTCGCGCTGGTGGCGCAGCGCGAGCATGGACTGGCACCGCGCGAGGCGGCACGCGAGGCCAGCATCGTGCGCTTCCGCCCGATCATGATGACCACGATGGTGGCGATCCTGGCGGCGGTTCCGCTGGCGATCGGCCTGGGCGAAGGGTCCGAGCTGCGTCGTCCGCTGGGTATCGCGATGATCGGCGGCCTGCTGTTCTCGCAGAGCCTGACCCTGCTCAGCACGCCGGCGCTGTACGTGATCTTCTCCTGCCTGGCCGAGCGCTGGCGGGCACGTCGCGCACGCAGGCGCGAAGCGAAGCTGCTCAAGCGCGCACAGCGGGCGTAGAAGGGCCCATCCGCGCATGGCGCGGATCGACTGAAACGGTAGCGCCGGGCCATGCCCGGCGGGTGCGGACCGTCGGTCCGCACTCCATATTTCACGCGCACCCCGCAATAATGAAGCTCGATCCTTCCACCGAGCCTGCATGTCCGCCCGCGAATCCCGCCTCAGCCGCCTGTGGGCCCACGAAAAGGCCAGCTACGGCCTGCGCGTGTTCATCGCCCTGACCGCAGCGCTTGCCGTGTGCTGGCAACTGGATGCGCTCACCGCCCTGCCCGGCGTGTTCCTCGGCATCATCGCCAGCGCCATCGCCGAGACCGATGACAACTGGTGGGGGCGTACCAAGGCGGTACTGCTGTCGCTGCTGTGCTTCTGCCTCGCCGCCGCCTCGGTGATCTGGCTGTTCCCCTGGCCATGGATCTTCATCGGTGCGCTGGCGCTGTCCACGTTCGGGCTGACCCTGCTGGGTGCGCTCGGCGAACGCTACGCGTCGATCGCCCAGGCCACGGTAACGCTGGCGATCTACACCATGATCGGGCTGGAGCAGCATGGCGCCAGCGACCTGCACAGCGCGCTGGAAGCGGTCAGCCACCTGCTGGCCGGTGCGGTCTGGTACGGCCTGCTGTCGATCCTGTGGACCGCGCTGTTCGCCAACCGCCCGGTCCGCGAACGCGTGGCGCGCCTGTACGTTGAACTGGGCCGCTACCTGCAGTTGAAGGCAACACTGTTCGAGCCGGTGCGCGAGGCTGACCTGCAACGTCGCCAGCTCGACCTGGCCGAGCAGAACCGGCGCGTGGTCGGTGCGTTGAACGAGGCCAAGACCGCGATCCTGGCCCGCTTCGGCCGTTCCGGGCGGCCAGGCGTGAACTCCGGCCTGTACCTGCGCCTCTATTACATGGCACAGGATTTCCACGAGCGCGCCAGCTCCTCGCACTACCCGTACGGTGCGCTGGTCGATGCTTTCTTCCATAGCGATGTGCTGTACCGCTGCCAGCGCCTGCTCGACCTGCAGGGCCAGGCCTGCGCGCGGCTGGGCGAGGCGATCCGCCTGCGCCGTCCATTCGTGTATGGCGAAAGCAACCAGCAGGCCGGACGCGATCTGGCCGATGCGCTGGCCTACCTGCGCGACCAGCAGCGGCCGCAGTGGCAGCGACTGCTCGGCTCGCTCGACCTGCTGGTGCACAACCTGCGCAGCATCGAGCGTCGCCTGCTGGATGCGGAGCGTTCCGAGGCCAGCCTGGACAACGTCGATACGCGCCTGCGCGACAGCAACCCGCACACTCTGCGCGAGATGGGCGTGCGCGTGCGCCAGCAGCTCACGCCCGGTTCGGTCCTGTTCCGCCACGGCCTGCGCATGGCATTGGCGCTGATCGCCGGTTTCGCGGCAATCCGCCTGTTCAATGCCCAGAACGGCTCATGGGTGCTGCTGACCATCGTGTTCGTTTGCCGCCCCAACTTCGGTGCCACCCGCCAGCGCCTGGCGCAACGCATCGTCGGCACCGTGGCCGGCCTGGTACTGACCTGGGCGCTGCTGCAGCTGTTCCCGCAGCTGCACGTGCAGCTGCTGATCGCGCTGCTGTCGGCGCTGTTGTTCTTCTTCACCCGCACCGACCGCTACCTGGTGGCATCGGCGGCGATCACGGTGATGGCCCTGACCTGCTTCAACCTGATCGGCGATGGCTTCGTGCTGATCGTGCCGCGCATGGTCGATACGCTGCTGGGCTGCGCAATCGCCGCCGCGGCTGCGTTCCTGATCCTGCCCGACTGGCAGGGCCGCCAGCTGCACCTCGTGCTGGCGCGCGTGCTGGACACCGCCGCACGCTACCTGGATTCGGTACTGGGCCAGTATCGCAGCGGCATGCGCGATGACCTGGCCTACCGCATCGCCCGCCGCGACATGCACAACGCCGATGCCGCGCTGTCCACCGCGCTGTCGAACATGCTGCGCGAGCCGGGCCACGTGCGCCGCAACCTCGATGCCGGTTTCCATTTCCTGGCGTTGTCCAACATGCTGCTCGGCCATCTCTCGGCGCTGGGTGCGCACCGCGACCAGGTGGACAGCTACGCCGGTGATCCGCTGGCGCTGGCCGCCGGTGAGCGCGTGCGAAAGGCGCTGCAGCAGCTGTCCTCGGCCCTGGCCGCACGGCAGCCGGTCAGCGAGGACGACAATGACGCCGACCGCGCGGTGGCCGCCGAGCTGGAGCAGATCGATGAGGCGATGCCGCCGAAGCTGCAGCTGATCCGCACGCAGATGGCGCTGGTGCTGCGGATGCTGCCGAAGGTGCGGGCGGCAGCGAATGAGGCGGTGACCAGCCTGACCTGATCCCTCACCGCTGAATCAGGCATTTCATCCACGCACGGCGTGGATCTACTGCGCCGTGTGCAACGGCGCGTTGCGCCTGGCGCTGCAGTTCGATCACGCCGCCACGCGGATACTGGGCAATCCCCCGCTCCGGATCATCGTCATGAAAATCGAACTCAGTGGCCGCACCGCGCTGATCACCGCCTCCACCGCCGGCATCGGCCTGGCGATCGCCCAGGGTCTTGCCGCAGCGGGTGCGCGGGTCATTCTCAACGGCCGCAGCACCGACAGCGTCGAACGCGCCCGCCAGCGCCTGCTCGCCGCCGTTCCGGGTGCCGACGTGCTCGGCGTGGCCGCCGACCTCTCCGATGCGGCCGGCGTCGACACGCTGCTGGCGGGCCTGCCCAAGGTCGACATCCTGGTCAACAACGCCGGCATTTTCGGCCCCGAGGACTTCTTCGAGACCGAAGACGCCACCTGGGAGCGTTACTGGCAGACCAACGTAATGTCCGGCGTGCGCCTGTCGCGTGCGTTGCTGCCGGCGATGGTGGCAGCCGGTTGGGGCCGCGTGTTGTTCATTTCCTCCGAATCGGCACGCAACATTCCGGCCGACATGATCCATTACGGAGTCAGCAAGACCGCGCAGCTGTCGCTGTCGCGCGGCCTGGCCAAGCGCGTGGCCGGCAGCGGCGTCACCGTCAACGCGGTGCTGCCCGGCCCGACCCTGTCCGACGGCTTTGCGGCGATGTTCGAAGATGAACGCCAGCGCAGTGGCAAGCCACTGGAGCAGATCGGCCGCGAGTTCGTGATGGCACACCGGCCGTCTTCGGTGATCCAGCGCACCGCCACGGTCGAGGAAGTAGCCAACATGGTGGTGTACCTGGCCTCGCCGCAGGCCTCCGCCACCTCCGGTGCGGCACTGCGCGTGGATGGCGGCGTGGTCGACGATATCGTCTGAGATCTTTCAAAGTGTGCGGACCAACGGTCCGCACCCACAGGTCCGCACCCACAGCGGATGGGCAGGAATGCTAGGCTGCGCCGGTCAAGGAGGCTCCATGTCCGGTCACAACCAGTTCGCCCTGCTGCGCCAGCGCCGTTTCCTGCCGTTCTTCGTCGTCCAGGCACTTGGAGCGTTCAACGACAACGTGTACCGGCAGGCGATCATCAGCATGTTGCTGTTCATGGCCGTACCGGAGGAAGAACTGGGGCTGTATGCCACGCTGGCACCTGCCATCTTCATCCTGCCGTACTTCCTGTTCTCGGCACTGGCCGGGCAGATCGCCGACAAACTGGAAAAATCGCGACTGATCGTGATCACCACCACCATGGAGATCGTGATCATGTCGCTGGCGGCCACGGGCTTCCTCACCCAGAGCCTGCCGGTACTGCTGGTCGCGCTGTTCTGTACCGGCATGCAGTCAACCCTGTTCGGACCGGTGAAGTACTCGGTACTGCCCTCGGTACTCAAGCCCGAAGAGTTGACCGGTGGCAACGGTCTGGTTGAAATGGGCACCTCGATGTCGATCCTGTCCGGCATGATCGTCGGCGGCCTGGTGTTCACCGTGGCCGGCAGCCACGGCACCGTAGTGGCAGCGTGCGCGATCATCGCGCTGGCCATCTGCGGCAACATCGCCGCGCGCCTGATTCCCAAGGTCGATGCCGGCGACCCGAACCTGAAGATCAACTGGAACCCGCTGCCGGAGTCGCTTGCGGTGCTGCGCATGGCGCGCCAGCAGAAGGCGGTGCGCAATTCGATCCTGGGTGTGTCCTGGTTCTGGTTCGTCGGCACCGTGCTGACCTCGCAGCTGCCAGCCTATGCCGTGACCAACCTCGGCGGTGAGCCGACCCTGTACATCTTCGCGCTGGCCCTGTTCTCGGTCGGCACCGGCATCGGCTCGCTGCTGTGCGAGAAGCTGTCGGCACGCACGGTGGAAATCGGCCTGGTGCCGCTGGGTGCGTTCGGCATGACCGCGTTCCTGCTCGACCTGTACTTCGCCCGCAGTGGCGAAGCAACGGTGCACGGGCTGACCATCGGCGCGTTCCTGCAGCAGCCGGGCAGCATCCGCATCGTCATCGACCTGATCGGCATCGGCCTGTTCACCGGCATCTTCGTGGTGCCACTGTTCGCGCTGATCCAGAGCCGCACACCGAAGGCCCAGATGTCGCGCGTGTTCGCCGCGCTGAACATACAGAATTCCGGTTTCATCGTCGGCGCAGCCCTGCTGTCGCTGGCCGCGCACAAGCTGCTGCACTGGACCATTCCGCAGCAGTTCCTGGCGCTGGCCATCGCCAACGCGCTGGTGGCGATCTACATCTTCACCATCGTCCCCGAATTCCTGATGCGCTTCCTCAGCTGGCTGATGGTGCGCACCCTGTACCGGCTGCGCCCGCACGGCATCGAAGCGAACGTGCCCGACGAAGGCGCCGCGCTGCTGGTCTGCAACCATGTCAGCTACATGGACGCGCTGATCCTGTCGGCGACGATTCCGCGCCCGGTGCGCTTCGTCATGTACTACAGGATCTTCAACATTCCGGTGATGCGCTGGATCTTCCGCACCGCCAAGGCGATCCCGATTGCCGGTGCACGCGAGGACCCGGCGCTGATGCAGCGCGCGTTCGATGAGATCGACGCCGCACTGGCCGAAGGTGAGCTGGTCTGCATCTTCCCGGAAGGTGCGCTGACCAGGGATGGTGCGATGGCACCGTTCAAGTCCGGCGTCGAGAAGATCCTGGAACGGCGGCCGGTGCCGGTGGTGCCGATGGCGCTGCGCGGCATGTGGTCGAGCATGTGGAGCCGTCGCGACAGCCGCCTTGGCCGGATGCGCGTGCCACGCCGTTTCCGTGCCACCGTCGAGGTGGTGGCCGCACCGGCCGTGGATGGCCACAGCACCAGCGCTCCGGTGCTGGAGGCCCAGGTGCGGGCCTTGCGCGGCGATCACGCCTGACGGTACCGGCCCGCCAGGCGGGCCCGGCAACCTCCCCCACATACGTCACCGTCCAGTGGCGTACGCGACATGTCGTGACTGTAAACGCATACATGCAACGTCGGTTGCGGTAGATTACGCACCCACAGGGGGGAGGTCCGGCCGATACATCACGGCCGGCCACCAAGGAATGGAGTCTCGCTTTGAATCAACCGCCACCGCTCAGCCGTCCGGTCTACATCCCCAACCATCTGGTCTGGGCGATCCTGACGACGCTGTTCTGCTGCCTGCCGTTGGGCGTGGTGTCGATCGTCTATGCCTCCCAGGTCGATGGCCGCCGCGCGGCCGGCGACCTGCCGGGGGCCTACAGCGCGTCGCGCAAGGCGGGCTGGTGGGCAGTGGCTTCGGCCGTGGCCCTGCCGGTCCTGTTGCTGTTGTGGTTCGGGCTGTTCGGCGGCTTGGCCGTACTGGGCGCTCTTTCCGACCAATGATTCACCACCACCACCCATCAAGGAGCTTGAACCCATGAACACCGCTACTCCGCAGGTCCCGAACAACCTGGTCTGGGCGATCCTGACCACCCTGTTCTGCTGCCTGCCGGCCGGCATCGTGTCGATCGTCTACGCCGCCCAGGTCAACGGCAAGCTGGCCGCTGGCGACATCGCCGGCGCCCAGGATTCGGCTGCCAAGGCCAAGAAGTGGGCCATCTGGTCGGCCATCGCCTGGGTCGTCGTGGTCGTGCTGTACGTGCTGTTCTTCGTTGTGCTCGGCGGCATGGGCGCGATGAGCAACAGCAGCTACTGATGCGCCTGGACGGATCCGGCGCCTGCGCCGGATCCGTTGTTGCATGTCCGCGCTTCCCGCTCCTTCCCGACTCGCCCGCTGGGCACCGCTGCTGGTTTCCGCCGGCCTGGCCGTGGGTGCCACAGTGGTCCTGCGCAACGTCAATCCGTATGTCGCCGGCAATCCGTTGCCGAGCTGCCCGCTGTACGCCCTGACCGGCCTGTACTGCCCGGGCTGTGGCAGCACGCGCTGCCTGTATTCCCTGGTCCACTTCGACCTGCCCGGCGCGATGGCGATGAACCCGCTGCTGGTCATCAGCCTGCCGTTCCTGCTGCTGATGCTGCTGAACATCGCCGGCATCCGCCCGCGCGTGCTCGACCCGCTGATGCGGGTACTGGCCAATCCCGTGTTCTGGCTCTGGGTGCTGCCCGGGTATGCGCTGCTGCGCAACCTGCCGTGGGCACCGTTTACCGCGCTGGCGCCGATCTAGGTTTCCAGCCAACGGCGCAGCCCCTCGTGGTGGGCCGGTATCTGAAGGCAAAAGCGCCGGGGTTGGCCGGGCGGGTGGGCTGCGCAGGGGCCGCTGCAAGTACGTCCATGTAAGCTCGGTCGCCGCATCCATGCGGCTCACGCCCCTGCGCAGCCCACCCGCCCGGCCACGGACAGTTTCCGTGTGCGTCCACCACGGAAAAGAAAGAGAAGATCAAAAGCGGAAGCGGATCGCTTCGCTCTGCATCCACGCATGGCGTGGATCTACCGTGTCGACCAAGGTCGGCACCTACCCGCAATCGCAGGTCACCCACCGCCACCGGGAAACCATCGGGGGTGGGGCGGTGTGGGGCTGCAGGACCGTTGGCGCCATGGATGGCGCCATCGAGCCCCCAGGGACGGGTTTACGGCGTGTCCTGCAGCCCCACACCGCCCCGCCCAACCCTCAGCAACCCAGAGCCGCTGTTGCTGTTGCTGTTGCTGTTGCTGTTGCCTCTGCAGGTGCAGGGCTGCAAGCCCTGCAAAAACCACTACGTCACCCAGCCTGCAATCACCAGCAGGGCGAGGATCGCCAGCCACAGCAGCAGCATCCGCCACACCAGGCTCATCGCATCACGCAGGTCCGGCAACCGCTGCCACACCGGCAACAGCCCCGCCTCGGTGTAATCGTGCGCGTCCTCGCGCAGTTCGGCGTTGACGCTGGCCCGCGCCACCGCGCCCAGGAACCCGATGTTGCCGGCCAAGCGCTCGCCATGGGCCTGGCGCCAGGCCTTCCACGCCGTATCGAAGTTGCCCACCAGCGCCATCGAGAATGCCATCAGCTGTGCCACCGGCCACTCGATCCAGCCCAGCAGCCGCTGTGCCAGCGCCAGCGGCTCCACCGGCACACGGGCACGCATCGGGCTTTCCGCCATCAATGCCAGCAGGCGATAGCCCAGCGCACCGGCCGGGCCCAGCAGCAGGAACCAGAACAGCACCGCAAACCAGCGCCGCAGTGCATTGAGCACGGTCGCCTCGACCAGCGAGGGCACGTCCTCGCGCAGGCTGCCCCCGGCCGACTGCAGGTTGCGCACGGCCGCCTGTCGCGTCGCCGCGTCATCGGCATCGATGATGGCCTCGATATCGCGGTCCAGGTCGCGTGGCCCCCAGCACCAGGCCAGCACGCCCACGCCCAGCAACAGCGACGGCAGACCGAACAGCACCCCGCGCAGCAGCCACGCCAGCAGCGCCATCAGCAGCAGCGGCGGCAGCAATGCCAGGGCCACGCCTGCCGGACCCTGCCAGGCCTTGCCGCCGCGCGCGTCCAGCCAGCCCAGCCAGCGCCGGAAGCCGTCGAAACGGCGCAGCGAGGCGGCAGCGGCCGGGGCAACATGGCCCAGGGCCAGTGCCACCAGCACGGCGGCCAGAGTGGTGAACATGGCAGGTCTCCCTACGAAACAGAACGCTCGGCGCCGCTACCTTACCTGTCGCAGCGGCGCCCTCAGCGGTGAACCGGACTGTAACCCGGGCCGTGTTCAGGTGGCGGCAATACAGCTGCCACGAACGGACCGGCAGCGGTTCGGGTTCAGCCCTTACTGCTGGCGGTACCAGTGTTCGATCAGGCCGCGCGAAATCGAGATCGGCGGCGACAGGCGGATGCCCTGGCCATCGTCCTCCACATCGCGTGCCAGTGCCGCGCCCACCTCGTCGGCGCTGAACCAGCGCGCGTCTTCCAGCTCGCCATCCACGGTCGGCAGGTCATCCTGCGCCTGTGCACGGAAACCGATCATCAGCGCACCCGGGAACGGCCACGGCTGCGAGCCGAGGTACTGGCAGGCGGTCACCCGCACCTTGCTCTCCTCGTGCACTTCGCGCACCACGGTCTGCTCGAAGGTCTCGCCGGGTTCGACGAAGCCGGCCAGCACCGAGTAACGCCGCGGTGCCCAGTTGGACTGCCGGCCCAGCAGCAGCCGGCCCTGGTTTTCCACGGCGACGATCACGGCGGGATCGACACGCGGGTAGTGCTCGGTGGAACACTGCGCGCAACGACCGACGAAACCCCCACGGGCAAACGCCACGGCGCCGCCGCACACACCGCAGAAGCGGGTGCGCGAATGCCAGTAGGACATGCCGCGGGCATAGCTGAAGGCGGTCGCATCGGCCATCGACCACAGCAGAGCGGCCTGGCGCAGGTCGAGGCGACGTGGTGCGGTGACCGTGACGCCGGCGGCTTCAACCGAGAACCACGCTTGTTCCCCGCGCAGGCCGAGGAAGATCGCGGAGCCGGGACCACCACCGATGTCGGCGCCGGTCAGCGCCAGCGGCTGGTCGTCATCGCCGGTGAAGGCGCTGCCGTCCTGATCGAGCACGAGAATGCGCGCACCCGGCCACAGGCGCGCCAGTGCATCGGCATCGTCGCGCAGGGCATCGGCGCGCTCCAGCGGTTCGCCAACGAAGGCGAAACCGGAAAGCGGCGAAGAAGTATTGGGCATCCGGCAAGCGTGCCGCCAATCGATGCGGGTGGCAAGCCGCAGGCTTTGCGCAAACCAGCTGTGGGTGTGGAGCTTGCTCCACACACCTTGTCGCGCGGGACGCAGGCCCCGCGCCTGCTTACATGCTGAAGCTGCTGCCGCAGCCGCAGGTGGTCTTCGCGTTCGGGTTGCGAATCACGAACTGCGCACCGGTCAGGCTCTCGGTGTAATCCACCTCGGCGCCCATCAGGTACTGCAGGCTCAGCGGGTCGACCAGCAGGGTCACCCCGCTGGTCTGTACCGCCAGGTCGTCCTCGGCACGGTTCTCGTCGAACTCGAACCCGTACTGGAAGCCCGAACAGCCACCGCCTTCGATGTACACGCGCAGGGCCAGGTCGGGGTTGCCCTCTTCCTGGATCAGGGATTTGACCTTGGCGGCCGCCGACTCGGTGAAGTTCAGCGGGCGCTCCAGCGACTGGTAATCGGGCGCGGCAACCGGGGTGGTGCCGGGCAGGGAGACTAGCGTGCTCATGCCGTCAGCATGGGGGTGCCGAGGATGGCTTTCAAGCCATCGCCTCGGCCAGCTTGCGGCGTGCGGCGGTGTCACCCTTGCCACCATTGGCCTCTTCGCCTTCCGGAGCCGGCAGGGCGGCCATCGGGGCGCTGGCATGGATCAGGCGACCGTTCAGCTGGGCGCCCGCATTCATCTCCACCACCTGGTAATGGACGTTGCCATTGACCCGTGCGCTCGGGGTCAGTTCGACCTTCTCGGTGGCATGCACGTCGCCGTCCAGGCGGCCACTGATGACCACCACCTGGGCACGGATCTCGCCCTCGATCACGCCATGCTCGGCGACCGTCAGGGTCGCGCCACTGGCGCCTTCGGCGGCGATCACCTTGCCATGGATGCGGCCTTCCACATACAGGCCCCCACTGAATTCCACATCACCGCGGATCACCACCTGGTTGCCGATCAGGGCATCCACCACCAGCTGGCCTTCACGGTTGGATTTGCTGCTTCCGAACATCTGCCTACTCCCCTTTGCTGGCCGGCGCACCGGCCTGTTTCCAGTCGAATACCTGGGTGGTACCCCCCGTACCACTCCCCAATGTCACCCGCACGCGTTGCGGGGTGAAGTCAGCCGGCAGCATCACGCTGCCGGTGAGCTGCTGGAAGTACCGGAACGAGTAATCCTGTCCCGGCACTTTGCTGCGCTGGTGCAGATCATCCCAGCTGATCGTGGCCAGCTTGCCGTTCTTGACGCCTTCCACGGTGAAACGCATCTGCCCCTGGCTGATGGCGCCACGGTTGAGGTTCTGGGTCAGCACGGCGGTGTACTGCCAGGTGCCGGCCGCTTCCGGGCTGAACTCGATCGAATGGGTGTTCAGGCCCTTGCGCTGGCTGGTGGAACCCACCAGTCGCTCATAGAAGGCGACGTCGGCACGCAGGCCGGCGATCTCTTCATCGCGCTCGGCCAGCGAGGACTGCACCTCGGTGTTGGCGGCGCGGCTGATGCGGTCGGAGGCTTCCAGCGTGGCCTGCTTCTGGCGCAGTTCGGTCAGCTGCGCCTGCAACGTCTCGGCACGCTTCTCGGCAGCCTGCAAGCGCTGGCCCTGGGCGTCGCGCGGCGTTGCCATCCAGCAGCCACCCAGCACCGCCAGCACCAGGCTGAGCAGCCAGATGCCGCCGATCACCAGCAGGCGGCGACGGTCGGCCGGCGGTTGTGGTGCGCCGGGCAGGCGGACCTGCACGCGCATGGGAGGACGGTTGGTCATGGGTGGATTCCGGGGCATCGCGAGGGCGACACCGGTACGGCCCCTGTGGCAAACGACGGGCTAGTGTATGACAGGACGGGTGGGTTTCCTGCGCAGTGGCGAGCCACGGTCTGTGGCGTTCAGGCATGCCATCGTTGATAGTGTGGTCCCCTGCACAGTTCCGTCGCCGGAGCATCGCCATGACCGAAGCCCACCTGTTCGTGATCGGCATCCTGCTGGCCTGGCTGGCCGGCATCCGCGTCTACCTCACCGTGTTCGGTGTCGGCCTGGCCGGCCTGCTCGGCTGGGTCGACCTGCCGCCGGCCCTGCAGGCCACTGAATCGTGGTGGGTGCTGGGCACCTCGGCGGCGCTGGCGGTGACCGAATTCTTCGCCGACAAGATTCCCGGCGTCGACTCGGCGTGGGATCTGGTGCAGACCCTGGCACGCGTGCCAGCGGGGGCTTTCCTCGCCGCCGCCACGCTGTCGCCGGATGGGCAGCTGGGCACCGGTGCGCTTGCCGCCGGTGCCGGTGTGGCACTGGCCAGTCATGGCCTGAAGGCCGGCACCCGCGCCCTGCTCAATACCTCGCCCGAGCCTGCCAGCAACTGGGTGGCCTCCGCCGCCGAGGACACCGTGGTGGTCGGTGGCCTGGCCCTCGCCCTGGCACACCCGTGGATCGCGCTGATCGTGGTGCTGGCCTGCAGCCTGGCCGGTGCGCTGCTGGTGTGGCTGGTCTGGCGCGCCCTGTGGAAGGGTGTGCGCTGGCTGGCACGCGGTGCGTCGCCCGACAGTCCACGCCAGCCCGGTACCGGTTGATCGCCGGGCTTGTCGCATAATGGACGCGAACACCAGGAGCACCGATGGCCGCAAACGAATCCCCCGCGGGCGCCCGCCCGGGACGCGCTGAAACCCCTCCGGCCGATCATTGGCAACGCTGGACTGCTGAACCGGCGAACGCCGTCGCCGCAGCGCCGGCAGCAGTTCCGCCGCTGGCAGCCTCCGACGCACCTGCATCGATCGGCAGCGCACCACCGCCGCTGCCGGGCCCGGCCGTGCTGGCCGAGGCTGGCAACAACGACCAGGCGCCGCCGCCCTCCGATTCGCCCTACCGCGTGCTGATCGTCGAGGACGACCGCGCGCAGGCCCTGTTCGCACAGAGCGTGCTGCATGGCGCCGGCATGCAGGCCATCGTGCACAGCGATGCCGACGGTGCGTTGCAGGCGATCAAGGAGCATCGCCCCGACCTGATCCTGATGGACCTGCACCTGCCCGGCCTGGACGGCATGCGCCTGACCGCGCTGATCCGCCAGCAGCCTGGCCTGCAGTTGCTGCCGATCGTGTTCCTGAGCGGCGATCCGGATCCGGAGCGCCAGTTCGAAGTGCTCGACAGCGGCGCCGACGATTACCTGAGCAAGCCGATCCGGCCGCGCCACCTGATCGCCGCCGTGGCCAACCGCATCCGTCGCGCACGTGCGCAGGCGGCAACCCTGCCCGGTGCAACCGGCGCACCGGCCACCAGCAATCCGGAAACCGGCCTGCCGACGCGTCACCACGTGCTGCAGCAGCTCAATGCCGCCCTCGCCCATCGCGACCGGGGTGGCGTGTTCTTCGTTGAAGTGGCCAGCGCGCTGGGCCTGCGCGAACGCTATGGCTACGCCGCCTTCGAGCGCCTGATGGTGCAGGCCGGGCAGCGCCTGGCCGAGGCCGGCCATCCACACCTGCTGGCACGCCTGAACGACAACAGCTTCCTGCTGCTGGCCCGCAATACCGATGAAGACAGCCTGGAAAGCATCGCCGCGACCCTGCGTGAGCAGCTCTCGGCGCGCGCCTTCGTGATCCGCGACGATGAATCGGTGCACCTGCGCGGCGTGGTAGGTTACGCGCCGCTGTCGCCGGGCTTCGACGATGCCAACGCTGCACTGGAAGCGGTCGAGCGCACCACCCTGCAGGCACGCCTGCTCAGCGCCGGCGTGGCGGGCCACGTGCACCGCCAGGCCGTCACCGAACAGGAACACCTGGCACTGCTGGAAGGCCAGCTGGAGCTGGCCTATCAGCCGATCGTCGCCGTCGCCGGTGGCAACACCGCGCAGTACCAGCTGCTGCTGCGCCTGCGCCAGGCCGATGGCACGGTGCTGGCGGCCGGCCAGGTAATTCCCGCCGCCGAGGCGGCAGGCCGCATCGCCGACCTCGACCAGCAGGTGATGGACCATGCGCTGGGCCTGCTGGACCTGTACCGGCACGCAACGCAGCCGCTGAACCTGTTCGTCTCGCAGTCGCTGCGCACTCTGCAGCGCGATGCCTTTGGCGACTGGCTGCTGGAATCACTGCAGCAGCGTGACCTGCCCGGCAGTGCGCTGGTGATCGACGTGCGCCTGCCCGACGCGCTGATCCACACCGTGCCGCTGCAGCAGTTCTGCCAGCGCATGGCCGGCGCCGGCGTGCGCTTCTGCCTGAGCCAGTTCGAGCCCAGCGGCGAAGCCGATGCACTGCTGACCCAGCTGCCGCTGTCGTTCGTGCGCATGGCCGCGCGCTTCTCCAGCGGCCATTCCAACCCGGCCACGCGCGAGGAACTGCGCAAGGCGATCGAACAGGCGCATGCGGCCGGGCTGCAGATCATCGGCCAGCAGATCGAAGACCCGCAGGCCGCGGCCGCGATGTGGGTCGGCGGCGTCGATTACATCCAGGGCAACATGGTGCAGTCGGCCGGCAGCGACCTGAACTTCGACTTCCACAACGCGGTGCTCTGACGTGCCGCTGTGGGGCGTGCTGCTGGTTGCCCTGACCGCGGCCGCCATGGCGATGCTGTTGGGCCTGCGCCTGCGCACGCGCGGCCGGGCACTGGCCCAGCTGCAGCGCGAGCACAGCGCGTTGGCCGCCGACCGCGACCAGCTGCGCCATACCACCGAACGCCAGGGCCAGCTGGAACAGCAGCTGCTGCAGGCCAAGCAGGCCGCCGAAGCGGCCGTGCTGGCCAAGGGCGAGTTCCTGGCCACGATGAGCCACGAGATCCGCACCCCGCTCAACGGCATCCTGCCGATGCTGGAGCTGATCGCGCGCGGGCCGCTGGGCGAGGACCAGCGGCAGATGCTGGCCACCGCTTCTGCCAGTTCACAGCAGCTGCTGCGCATCGTCGACGACATCCTCGACTACTCCCGGCTGGAAGCACAGGCGCTGGAACTGGAGATCACCAGCTTCAACCTGCGCGACCTGCTCGATGGCGTGGTGCAGCTGATGCAGCGGGCCGCCGACGCCAAGGGCCTGGTCCTGGGCCTGCAGCTTGACCCATCGGTGCGCCTGCCGGTGCGCGGCGACCCCGTGCGCCTGCGCCAGGTGCTGAGCAACCTGCTGGCCAACGCGATCAAGTTCACTGCGCGTGGGCAGGTGCAGCTGCGCGTGCAACGGCTGGGTGAAGGCCCCGCGCAGCACCAGCTGCGCTTCGAGATCATCGACACCGGCATCGGTATCGATGAAGCCCTGCAGGCACGCCTGTTCCAGTCCTTCAGCCAGGCCGATGCATCCACCACCCGCATCTACGGCGGCACCGGCCTGGGCCTGGCCATCTGCAAGCGCATCATCGACCTGATGCACGGGCAGATCGGCGTGCAGTCCACGCCTGGCCAGGGCGCTACGTTCTGGTTCGAGATCCCGCTGCTGAAGGTTCCTGGCGACCTGCCGGCGATGGCGCGTGCGCCGGCACCGCTGCTGCTGTTCAGTGCCGATGCAACGCTGCAGGCACGCATCGAGCGCATCGCGGCCCATCATGGCCTGCTGGTACACGCCATGGCGCAGCTCGATGCCGTGGTCGAGCGCCTGCGCGCGGTGCCGAGGCCCGGGCAACCGGCACCGACCTGGCTGCTGGTCGATGCACGTGCGCGCCGCATCGGTGAAGCGACGCTGCAACAGGCGTTGGCCGAACGTGGCGAGGACGATGCCCTGCAGGTGCTGTGGCTGCAGGACGATACCCTTCCGGCACGCCCGCGCCAGCGGCAGCTACCCTCGCATTTCGACGACGCTGCGCTGCATGCACTGCTGGCTGCACCGGTCGCGCATGCGCGCCCTGCCGCGCTGCTGGCCAACGCCGAACAGGGACAGCCCACGCCCACGCTGCCGCCGTTGCACCTGCGCGTACTGTTGGTGGAAGACAACACGGTCAACCGGATGGTGGCCGAGCATCTGCTGCGCGTATTCCAGTGCGAGGTGCGCAACGCCGCCGATGGCGAGCAGGCGCTGGCCGCCCTTCGCGAAGGCGGCGTGGATGTGGTGCTGATGGATTGCCAGATGCCGGTGCTGGACGGCTACGCCGCCACGCGCCACTGGCGTGCGGAAGAAGCGGAAACCGGGCGCACGCGGTTGCCGATCATCGCGATGACGGCCAACGCCATGGCCGGTGATCGCGAGCGCTGCCTGCAGGCCGGCATGGACGACTATCTGTCCAAGCCGATCGCACGTGCCACGCTGCATGCGCTGTTGCAGCGCTGGGGTGGCGGGAAAGCTGCATCACCTGGACAGCCTTCTGTAGAACCGAGCCATGCTCGGCTGACGGCCAATTGCAGTCGCACGCCATCAGCCGAGCATGGCTCGGCTCTACAGAATCCGGAAAAGCAGGTGGCGCCAGCACCGCAACCGGTGCTCGACCGTGATGTGCTGGACGAACTGCACGCGGTGATCGGCGATACCACCCTCCAGATCGTCTCGGTGTTCCTGGAGGATGCGCCGGCGATGGTGCAGCAGCTGCAGCAGGCCGCGCAGAACGGCGACGAACCCCGCCTGCAGGCGGTCGCGCACAGCCTGAAATCATCAAGCGCGAACGTGGGGGCTTTGTCGCTGTCGGCGGTGGCGCAGCGGATCGAACACGAAGCCCGCAGTGGCAGCCTGCAGCGCCCCGCGGTGGCAGTGGCGCTGCTGGTTGCCGAATTCGCCCGTGCGCGCGTGGCACTGACGGGCTACCTGGCACAGCATCGCGCCGGCCAGGCCGGTTGAGTCACTCTTCCAGCTTGCTCAGCAGGTACTTCGGCTCGCCGATGCGCTCGATCAGGTCGAGCTGGGTTTCCAGCCAGTCGATGTGCTCTTCTTCCGAGTCGAGGATCTTCACGAACAGCTGGCGGCTGACGTAGTCACCCACCGAATCGGAATAGGCCACGGCCTCGCGCAGGGTGACCACGCCGTCGCGTTCCAGCGACAGGTCGCACTGCAGGATCTCGGTCGGGTTCTCGCCGATGCGCTGCTTACCCAGCGCCTGGAAGTTCGGCAGGCCTTCAAGGAACAGGATGCGGTCGGCGAGCATGTCGGCATGCTTCATCTCGTCGATCGATTCCTTGTACTCATGTTCGGCCAGTTCCTTGATGCCCCAGTTCTTCAGCATCTTGGCGTGCAGGAAGTACTGGTTGATCGCGGTCAGCTCGTTGTAGAGGACCTTGTTGAGGAATTCGATGACCTTGGTGTCGCCCTTCATGGGGATGCTCCTGCACGCTGAAAACGCAGGCACTTTAACGCCTTGCGTGCGGTCGTGAAGGAACGCGAATCGTGCGCATTGGCCTGTGCGGCCACGCGTGAAGGATGCGAAAGCGCGGCGTCAACGCGCCGCGAAAGAGACGATCAGGCGACCTGGGCCAGGCCCAATACCGGCAGCGGCAGATCGTGGGTCGCACGTGCCTTGGCCAGCAGGTCGCCGGCCATGTCCAGGCAGGAACCGCAGGTGGCACCACAACCGGTACGCATGGTCAGTTCGGCCACCGTGCTGACGCCATGGCTGGCGGCTTCGCGGATCTGGTGGTCGGTGACTCCGTTGCAGATGCAGACGTACACAGGCGTGAACCGGGCTGACAGGCCAAGAGTGGCCTGTTGGCTATTCCAATGGAAACGAGAATGGTTGTCAATCAGAGACCTGAACCATTCTCGATACCGTTCAGCCGGTCAGGTGGCCGGACCATCGCCGGTGGCCTTCTTCGGCCAGTAGCCGCGGGTGCGCGGGCGCTTGCGTGGGCGGTCATGCCCGGCGGTATGGCCCGGCATCCAGGCTTCCGCAGCGCTCTTGGGCATGGCGGTGACGCCCTGCCCGGCCACCCCGCGCGCCAACGGCGCCAGATGTCGCAGAGCACGCGCATAGACGCCACGCTTGAACATCACCACGTGCTCCACCGGGTACCAGAAGTCCACCCAGCGCCAGTGGTCGAACTCGGGCGAATCGGTATGGTCCAGCTGCACATGCGATTCGTCGCCGGTCAGGCGCAGCAGGAACCAGACCTGCTTCTGGCCGATGCAGACCTGCCGCTCATTGCGGCGGATGGCCCGCGCCGGCAGCTTGTAGCGCAGCCAACCGGGCGTCGCCCCGAGCACTTCCACGTGCTCAGGCAGCAGGCCGGTCTCTTCCTGCAGTTCACGATACATGGCCTCGACAGGCGTCTCGTCGGTGTTCATGCCACCCTGCGGGAACTGCCAGCCGTCCCGGCGCACACGTCGTGCCCAGAACACCTGGCCGTCCTGCCGCATCAGCACAATGCCGACGTTCGGTCGATAGCCGTCCGGATCGATCACGATGCGGACTCCTAAGAAAATCTACTGGTCGGGACTATCCCATGCCCTCTGTCGGCCCACAAGCACGACACAAAAGTGTTGACAGGGTCGATACACATCCGCAGAATAGCGGGCTCACCAAGGCTATGTAGCTCAGCCGGTTAGAGCACAGCACTCATAATGCTGGGGTCGGTGGTTCGAGTCCACCCATAGCCACCACACTGAAAATCAAGTTGTTTTTCAGTGTGAAAAGTGAGAAAATAGTTGCACGTTTTGCCCCGTCGCCAAGCGGTAAGGCACCTGACTCTGACTCAGGCATTCGGTGGTTCGAATCCATCCGGGGCAGCCAAACAAAAAAGAAAAAAGCCTGATCGAAAGATCAGGCTTTTTTCTTTTTTGCTTGGTCACGCATTCCACCTTATCCCCGCGCCTGTCGGCGCACCCCCTTGAACAACAAGGGGGCTCTTCTCCAGAAAGAGGTCCGGGGCCGGATCCTTTTTCAGAGAAAAGGGCTCCGCCCCCCCCCCCCCCCCCCCCCTGCTGACATGCGACGCCCCGGGTAGTGCCAGCCGCTGGCCGGCACCCTGGAAATGCACACCCCAGAACGACAAAAGCCCGGCCGAAGCCGGGCTTTTGCTTTTCCATCCAGCGGGCTCCCAAAGGAGCCCAACCAGGCGCGGTAGATCAGCGCTTGGAGAACTGGGTGGCGCGGCGGGCCTTGTGCAGACCGACCTTCTTACGCTCGACTTCACGGGCGTCACGGGTCATGAAGCCGGCCTTGCGCAGCTCGGACTTCAGGGTTTCGTCGTACTCGACCAGAGCACGGGCGATGCCCAGACGGATCGCACCGGCCTGGCCGGTGGTGCCGCCGCCAGCGGCGGTGACCAGGATGTCGAAGCTTTCGGTGTTCTTGGTCAGCTCGAGCGGCTGGCGCACGATCATGCGCGCAGTCTCACGACCGAAGAACTCGTCCAGCGGACGGCCGTTGACGGTGATGTTGCCCGAACCCTTGCGCAGGAACACGCGAGCGGTGGAGGACTTGCGGCGGCCAGTGCCGTAGTTTTGAGTGATAGCCATGATTAGATATCCAGAACCTGCGGCTGCTGTGCGGCGTGCGGATGCTCAGTGCCGGCGTAGACCTTGAGCTTGCGGTACATCTGGCGACCCAGCGGGCCCTTCGGCAGCATGCCCTTCACGGCGATCTCGATCACGCGCTCCGGGTGGCGCTCCAGCGCCTGTGCCAGGGATTCGGTCTTCAGGTTGCCGATGTAACCGGTGAAACGGTGATACATCTTGTCCTGCAGCTTCTTGCCGGTGACGGCAATCTTTTCTGCATTGATGACGACCAGGTAGTCGCCGGTATCAACGTGCGGGGTGTAGACCGGCTTGTGCTTGCCGCGCAGACGGCGGGCCAGCTCGGTGGCGAGACGGCCCAGGGTCTTGCCCTCGGCGTCGACGAGGTACCAGTCGCGCTGGACGGTCTCGTTCTTGGCAGTGAAAGTGCTCATGAAGAACTCTAGGTTAGGTCGGGCTCATTGCGGCGAAAGGCTCACCGGAACTCTGCCACGCGTTGTGAAAAGGTGAAGCGTAAGAGGCGGGATTGTACGCAGGTCAGACCCCCGTTGCAAGCCAGCCCCTGACCGGGTTGGCAGGGGGACGGGGCCGGGCGAGAATCGCGGGGTCTTCCGCCCCACCGTGTACCGCCATGACCGTGCTCCGCCAGATCACCCCGATGGACCACCTGCTGACCGAGGCGCAGCGCGCCCTGGACACGGTGTTCGGCAACCCGCCGGCGGCCCGTCCCTACCCGGCTGCGGACACCGACGAGCCGGGCATGGCCCGCACCGAACGCCGCCATGCGGCCGGGCTGATGCGGATCAACCATGTCGGCGAGGTCTGCGCGCAGGGCCTGTACTTCGGCCAAGCCGCCGTGGCGCGCGACCCGGCCACGCGTGAACACCTGCTGGAAGCGGCTCAGGAAGAAACCGACCACCTGGCCTGGTGCGCCACCCGCCTGGGCGAACTGGACAGCCGTCCGAGCCTGTTCAACCCGCTCTGGTATGCCGGCAGCTACACCATCGGCACCCTGGCCGGGCTGCGTGGCGATGGCTGGAACCTGGGCTTCGTGGTCGAGACCGAGCGCCAGGTGGAAGCCCATCTGGACGAGCACCTGGTCGACCTGCCGGCCAGCGACCTGCGCAGCCGCGCGGTCATCCAGGTGATGAAGGAAGACGAGGCCCGCCATGCGGAGCACGCCGAGCAGGCCGGCGCACGCCGCCTGCCGTTCCCGATCCCGGGCGTGATGGCGCTGGCCTCCAGGGTGATGAAGACCATCGCCTACCGCATCTGAAGGGTTTGCCCGCACCAACGGCGTGGGCCTACCAAGAGGTGCGGCGGGGCCTGACGGTGGGGCCCGACCGTTGGTCGGGCCATCAATCAGTTCGGCGACACCAGCTTCAGGCCGATCACACCGGCCACGATCAGACCCACGCAGGCCAGGCGGGCCGGCGATGCGCTGTCGTTGAACAGGTAGATGCCCAGCACCGCCACGCCCAGGGCGCCGATACCGGTCCAGATCGCGTAGGCCGTGCCGACCGGGATGCTCTTCATCGCCTGGCTCATCAGGTACAGGCTGATCAGCGCGGACACGACCGTGGCAGCAGTGGGAAGGGGTTTGCTGAAGCCTTCGGAGTACTTCATTCCGAGGGCGAAACCGATCTCGAACAGGCCGGCCAGCAGCAGGTAGATCCAGGGCATGGGTGGGGGCTCCTTACCTTTTTTGAGAAAAACGAAACGGCCCGGTGTTTTCACACCGGGCCGTGGGTCGGTACATCACCGTGGAACCATGTCGCTTGCGCGACACCAGTTCCACGGGGCGGGTCGTCCCGCCTGGGTGGCGATGCCTGCGGGCATCGCACACGGGGCTTACTCGGACAGGTTCCGGCCGTGGAACAGCTCTTCGATCTCGCGCTTGAGCAGCGCTTCGATCTTCATGCGTTCCTTGAACGACAGGTTCTTGGCCTTTTCCTCGAACAGGTACTGGTCCAGGTCGAAGTCCTTCAGGTGCATCTTCGTGTGGAAGATGTTCTCCTGGTAGACGTTGACGTCGAACATCTCGTAACGCGACTTGATGTTCTTGGCCAGGAAGTTCTGGATCGAGTTGATCTTGTGATCGATGTAGTGCTTCTTGCCCTTCACATCGCGGGTGAAGCCACGGACGCGGTAGTCCATGATCACGATGTCCGACTCGAGGCTTTCGATCAGGTAGTTCAACGCCTTCAACGGCGAAATGACGCCGCAGGTGGCCACGTCGATGTCGGCGCGGAAGGTGGCGATACCTTCCTGCGGGTGCGTTTCCGGATAGGTGTGCACGGTGATGTGCGACTTGTCCATGTGCGCGACCACGGCGTCGGAGATCAGCTCCTTGCCGGCCTGCTTCTTGTCGATCACCGGTTCTTCGGAGATCAGGATGGTCACCGAGGCACCCTGCGGGTCGTAGTCCTGGCGGGCCACGTTCAGGATGTTGGCGCCGATGATCTCGGCGACATCGGTCAAGATTTGAGTCAGCCTGTCGGCGTTGTACTCTTCATCGATGTATTCAATGTAACGCTGACGCTCCTCTTCGGTGCGCGCGTAACACACGTCATAGATGTTGAAGCTCAGCGCCTTGGTGAGGTTGTTGAAACCCTGCAGCCTCAGGCGAGGCAACGGCTTGACCACGGCGGTCGATTCCTGTGTAAGAAGGGAAAGGGGGAATTATGGGGCAAACTGTCCCCGGGGGGAACGTGAAGATCGCTCACATCTGGCACACTGTTTGCCCTTAACAATTGCGCTGGTTAAGCTCCGCTATCGACCCCGTGAATCCGTTCATGCGCAGAGGGAGCGCTCCTATCGTGTCAACCGTGCGCCTAGCTAGCAGTCCACTGGCCCTGGATATCGCCACCATCGATCGTTTCCTGGCGCACAGCCACAGGCGTCGATACCCCACCCGTACCGACGTCTTCCGACCCGGTGACCCGGCGGGAACCCTGTATTACGTCATCAGCGGCTCGGTTTCGATCATGGCCGAGGAAGATGACGATCGCGAGCTCGTGCTGGGCTACTTCGGTGCCGGCGAGTTCGTCGGCGAGATGGGCCTGTTCGTTGAATCGGACCGCCGCGAGGTGATCCTGCGGACCCGCACCGCCTGTGAGCTGGCCGAAATCAGCTACGAGCGCCTGCACCAGCTGTTCCTCGGCCCGCTGTCGGCCGATGCCCCGCGCCTGCTGTACGCGCTGGGCCAGCAGATCTCCAAGCGCCTGCTCGACACCAGCCGCAAGGCCAGCCGACTGGCATTCCTGGACGTTACCGACCGGATCGTGCGCACCCTGCACGACCTGGCGCAGGAGCCGGAGGCCATGAGCCATCCGCAGGGCAGCCAGCTGCGCGTCTCGCGCCAGGAACTGGCACGCCTGGTGGGTTGCTCGCGCGAAATGGCCGGCCGCGTACTGAAGAAGCTGCAGACCGACGGCCTGCTGCATGCGCGCGGCAAGACCGTGGTGCTGTACGGCACCCGTTGACCGTTGAGCACCCGGTGGGTGCGGACCTTGGTCCGCACTCCTTCGCGCGCTAGGCTCGGGGCATGGAGCTGAGCAGCGAATTCTGGTGGTTCATCCTCATCGGCCTCGGCGCGCAGCTGGTCGACGGCGCGCTGGGCATGGCTTTCGGCCTGGTCTCATCGTCGGTGATGCTGAGCATGGGCCTGCCGCCGGCGCAGGTCAGCGCCAGCATCCACACCGCGGAAGTGTTCACCACCGGCGCCTCGGGTGTGTCGCACCTCGCCGCCGGGAATGTCGATAAACGCCTGTTCCTGCGCCTGGCCCTGCCCGGCGCGGTGGGCGGCGCGGTGGGCGCCTACGTGCTCACCCAGATCCCGGGCGAGATCATCCGGCCACTGATCTACCTGTACCTGCTGGTGCTGGCGATCATCATCCTGGCTCGCGCGGCCGGACGCTGGATGCCCAAGGGCGAAATCCGCCGGGTACCGGTGCTGGGCTTCTTCGCGGGCCTGCTCGACGCCAGCGGCGGTGGCGGCTGGGGGCCGATCGCCACGTCCACCCTGCTCGCTCGTGGTGGCCAGGCGCGCACCACCATCGGTACGGTCAATGCGGCGGAGTTCGTGGTCACGCTGACGGTGTCGGCGACCTTCCTGCTGTCGATGGGGGTGCAGCACCTGCAGATCGTCGCCGGCCTGCTGATCGGCGGCATGATGGCCGCGCCGGTGGCGGCGATCCTGGTCAAGCGGGTGAAGGAGCGCTGGGTGCTGGTGGCCGTTGGCGTGCTGGTGCTGGGCATCAGCCTGTTCCAGATCGGCCACGCGGTGTACGGGCACCTGTATCGCTGAGCGCAGGACCTGTAGAGCCGAGCATGGCTCGGCTCTACAGCAGGCTCGGATCAGGCCTTGTCGCCACCACGGTCCACGCAGCCCCAGTTGAGGATGCGGGTGCCGGCCGGCAGCACGCGGCGGAAGAAGTCCACCCGGCCCGGCTTCGGGTTCACCACCACCGGCGCCTTGGCCGCCAGCAGCAACGGCAGGTCGGCGGTGCTGTCGGAGTAGGCGATATCGATGTCGCCATAGCCGCGCTCGCGCAGCATGCGCATCTTCTCTTCGTTGTGGCAGTGGCGGGTCGGGCCGACGCCGCCCAGCCGTGGGCCAACCTCGGTGCCGATCACCGGCACGTCCTGGTGGGCGACGAAGGCCAGGATCGCCCGTGCCAGCTCCGGCGGCGCGCCGGTGGCGACCACCACGCGGTCGCCCTTGGCGCGGTGCGCGGCGAACACCTCCAGCGCCTGCGGCAGCAGCTTGGCGCGCATCTGCGCCTCATTGCGCAGCACATAGGCGTCGATCACCTTGTTGAAATCACGCGCGCGGTGCAGGCCGAAGCTGCCGATCCACACATAGACTGAAATACCGGTACGACGGGTCGGCAGCATCGCCACCAGCGGCCCGGCGATCGGCGTGACCAGCAGCGCGGCCAGCATCCGCAGCGGGTTGCGCTTGATCAGCGAGGCGAACAGATGGGTGCCCGAATCGCCGTCGTAGAGGGTGTGGTCGAAATCGAAGACCACCAGCGGCGCATCGTCACGCGGCGTCGGATAGTGCGTTTTCATGCCGCGAAGAATAGCTGACGCAGGCCCTCGCCCGGCTCTTCCACACGCATGAAGGCCTCGCCGACCAGGAACGCATGGATGCCGGCATCGCGCATCAGCGCCACGTCCTGCGGGCCGAGGATGCCGCTCTCGGTCACCAGCAGGCGGTCACGCGGCACCGCCTTCTGCATGTCCAGCGTGGTCTGCAGCGACACATCGAAGGTGCGCAGGTTGCGGTTGTTGATGCCGATCATCGGCGCCGGCACCTGCAGCGCGCGCTCCAGTTCGTCGATGTCGTGCACTTCCACCAGCACGTCCATGCCCAGCGACAGCGCCAGTTCGGACAGGGTGGCCAGCTGGGTGTCGTCCAGCGCGGCGACGATCAGCAGGATGCAATCGGCGCCCAGCACGCGCGCCTCGTACACCTGGTAGGCATCGATCACGAAGTCCTTGCGCAGCACCGGCAGCGTGCAGGCCTCGCGGGCCTGCTGCAGGTAGGCGTCGGCACCCTGGAAGAAATCCACGTCGGTCAGCACCGACAGGCAACTGGCGCCACCGAACTCGTAGCTGACGGCGATGTCGGCCGGGCGGAAGTCCGGGCGGATCACGCCCTTGGACGGGCTGGCCTTCTTCACCTCGGCGATCACCGCCGGGTCGCCGTTGGCCACCGCCGCCTGCAGCGCGCGCACGAAGCCACGTACCGGCGGGGCGCTGGCCACGGCGGCCTGAAGCGCCTCGAGCGGGCGCTGGGCGCGGCGCTGGGCCACTTCTTCGGCCTTGCGGGCCAGGATCGTCTGCAGGATGTCGCTCATCGTCGTCGGTTCGGTGCGGGGGCGGTGAGGACGGCCATTATCGGCCATCAAGAGGGTCAGGCTGAACCGCGCGCTCAGGCAACCAGCGCGCGGGTGGTCTCCACATACTGCTGCAGGCGCTGGCGGGCGCTGCCGTTGGCGATGGCTGCACGGGCGCGGGCCAGGCCGTCGCCGATGTCGCTGGCCACACCTGCCACGTACAGGGCGGCGCCGGCATTCAGCGCCACGATGTCCAGTGCCGGGCCCTGCTGGTTGTCCAGCACGGCGCGCAGCATGGCAATGGACTGCTCCGGGCCATCCACGCGCAGGTTGCGACTGGCCGACATGGCGATGCCGAAGTCCTCCGGGTGGATCTCGTACTCGCGCACCTTGCCGTCGCGCAGCTCGCCCACCAGGGTGCCGGCACCCAGCGAGATCTCGTCCATGTTGTCGCGGCCCCAGACCACCATGGCGTGCTCGGTGCCCAGCTCGCGCAGCACGCGTGCCTGGATACCCACTAAATCAGGATGGAACACGCCCATCAGCACCGACGGTGCGCTGGCCGGGTTGGTCAGCGGACCGAGGATGTTGAAGATGGTGCGCACGCCCATCTCGCGGCGGACCGGCGCGACCACCTTCATCGACGGATGATGGATCGGCGCGAACATGAAGCCGATGCCGGTCTGTTCGATGGCCGCTGCCACCTGGGCCGGCTGCAGTTCGATGGCGGCACCCAGTGCTTCGACCGCATCGGCGCTGCCGGACTTGGACGACACGCTGCGGTTGCCATGCTTGGCCACGCGCGCACCGGCTGCGGCCGCCACGAACATCGCGCAGGTGGAGATGTTGAAGGTATGCGAGCCATCGCCACCGGTACCGACGATGTCGACCAGATGGGTGGTATCGGCCACCGGCACCGCCAGCGCGAATTCGCGCATGACCGTGGCCGCGGCCGCGATCTCGTCGATGGTTTCCTTCTTCACCCGCAGGCCGGTGAGGATGGCGGCGGTCATCATCGGCGAGACATCGCCGCGCATGATCTGCCGCATCAGGTCGACCATTTCGTCGAAGAAGATTTCGCGGTGCTCGATGGTGCGTTGCAGGGCTTCCTGGGGGGAGAAGCTCATGGGAATGCTCCTTGGATCAGGCCGCCGGGCGCTGCAGGAAATTGCGCAGCAGGGCGTGGCCGTGTTCGGTGAGGATGGATTCGGGGTGGAACTGCACGCCTTCCACCGGGAACTGGCGATGGCGCAGGCCCATGATCTCTTCGATCGAGCCGTCCTCGTTCTCGGTCCAGGCGGTCACTTCCAGCACATCGGGCAGGCTGTGCTTGTCCACCACCAGCGAGTGGTAGCGGGTGGCCTGGTAACGATCCGGCAGACCGGCGAACACGCCCTTGCCTTCATGGCGGATGGGCGAGGTCTTGCCGTGCATGATGTTGCCCGCGCGGATGACCGTGCCACCGTAGACCTGGCCGATGCCCTGGTGGCCCAGGCAGACGCCGAGGATGGGCGTGGTCGGGCCGAGGCGCTCGATCAGTTCCAGCGACACGCCCGCCTCGTTGGGCGTGCACGGGCCGGGCGAGATGACGATGCGCTCGGGTTTCTGCGCGGCGATCTCGTCCACGCTCATCGCATCGTTGCGCACCACCTTCACTTCGGCGCCCAGCGTCTGCAGGTACTGCACGAGGTTGTAGGTGAAGCTGTCGTAGTTGTCGATCATCCACAACATGGTCAGGTTCCGTCGCTTATCAGGAAAATGGCGTATACGTTTTCGGTGTAGGTGATGGGGCCGGCTTCAATGGACTCCGGTGCACCGGGCGCAGGTGCCGAGGCCGGTGCATAGCTGCCGGTCACCGAGATCCTGTCCAGATACTCACCATCCTCGCCCGGCTGCGGCCATTGCCCGGCCTGGATGCCGTAGGCGAAGTCCGGCGCCACGTCGGAGATGCTGTACAGGCCACGCACTTTCGTTCCATAGGCCTTGGCCAGGCCCTGCGCGGACTCGCGGGTCTTGGCCGCTGCTTCGCCCTTGAGTTCGCGTCGCAGCGCCACTTCGCCCGAGTAGGTCGGGGCCACGCTGCTGACCTGCACGTTCTCGTTGGCCTTCAGCGCACCCAGCACGTCCTGCATCGCCTTCACGCTGGCGAAGCTGGCACGCAGCTGGCGCGACACGCGGGTGCCGATGAAGACCTGCCGGTTCTGCTCATAGCGCGTCGCCGGACCGATACGCAGGTTGTCCGCGCGCACGCTGCCTTCCACCGCCTTGTGCTGCTTGAACAGCGCCAGCACGCGCGCGACGTTGTCCTGCACGCGGTGGCGCGCGGCGTCGGCATCCATGTCGGTCTCTTCGATGTTCAACTGCAGGCCGAACCGGTCCGGCATCACCACGCGGCGCGCCTCGCCCTTCACCAGCAGGTGCGGCTGCGAAGGAATGGTATTGGCCTGCGCCCACGCAGACGGGGCCATCGTGGCCAGCAGTGACGACCACAGCAATGCGCTCAGCAGCTTCATGCGGTACTCCTTGTCTTGAATGGGAACAGCAGGAGGTGCCGCGGCGCAGGCCACGGCACGGAAAGGCTCACAGGCCCTTGGCAGCCTGGGCGACGGCGCGGAACAGCGCGCGGCCCTTGTTCATCGTCTCGTCCCATTCCTTGTCCGGGTCCGAGTCGTAGACGATGCCGGCGCCGGCCTGCACGTACAGGCGGCCGTCCTTGATCACCGCGGTGCGGATCGCGATCGCGGTATCGGCATCGCCATGCCAGCCGATGTAGCCGATGCTGCCGGCGTAGACATTGCGCTTGATCGGTTCCAGCTCGCGGATCACTTCCAGCGCGCGGATCTTCGGCGCACCGCTGACCGTACCGGCCGGGAAGGTGGCGCGCAGCACGTCGGCGTAGCTCAGGCCCGGCTGCAGCTGTCCGGTCACTTCGCTGACGATGTGCATGACGTGGCTGTAGCGCTCGATCACGAACTGCTCGCCCACTTCCACGGTGCCGGCCTTGGACACGCGACCGGCATCGTTGCGGCCGAGGTCGATCAGCATCAGGTGCTCGGCGCGTTCCTTCGGATCGGCCAGCAGTTCGGTTTCCAGCGCCAGGTCCTGCTCGACGGTGGCACCGCGCGGACGGGTGCCTGCGATCGGGCGCACAGTCACTTCGCCGTCCTGCAGACGCACCAGGATTTCCGGCGACGAACCGACCACCTGCAGGTCGCCGACATCCAGGAAGTACATGTACGGCGACGGGTTCAGTGCACGCAGCGCGCGGTACACGTCCACCGGGCGCGCCTTGAACGGCACGCTCAGGCGCTGGCTAAGCACCACCTGGAAGATGTCACCGGCGCGGATGTATTCCTTGCTGCGCTGGACCGCATCGACGAAGCCTTCGCGGGTGAAACCGGAGACGAAATCGGACTCGTCCAGCACATCGCTGTTGAGCGGTGCGGGATAACCGGCGCCCGGTGCGCGCAGCTTGGCAGTCAGTGCATCCAGGCGGGCCTGGGCCTGCTCGAAGGCGCCCTCGACCCGGGGGTCGGCATGCACGATCAGGTACAGGCGGCCCTTGAGGTTGTCGAACACCGCCAGCTCGTTGGAGTCCAGCAGCAGGATGTCTGGCGTGCCCAGCTCATCGCGGCCGGCCGGCGGGGCCAGGCGCGGTTCGATGTAGCCGATGCACTCGAAGCCGAACCAGCCGACCAAGCCACCGGTGAAGCCCGGCAGGCCGTCCAGCTTCGGCACCGAGTGGGCGCTGCGCAGCGCCTCGACCTCGGCGAACGGGTCGGCCACCTCGCGGGTTTCCACCACCTGGCCGTCTTCGCGCACGGTCAGCGTATGGCCGTGGAAGGCGTACACGCGTCGCGCCGGCAGGCCGATGATCGAGTAACGACCAAAGCGCTCGCCGCCTTCGACGGATTCAAACAGGTAGGTATTGGGGCCGTCGGCGAGCTTCAGATAGACCGAAAGCGGCGTGTCCAGGTCGGACAGCACTTCGCGGACGACGGGAATATGAGTGTGGCCTTCAGCGGCCTGCTGCTGAAACTGAGCGTGCGAGTTCAAGACGACTTTCCTTCCGGGACACAGCGTTATGGGGGCGGACGACGGCAACGGGCCACCATCGCCACCAACGGCGTGCGGAAGAAAGGGTATGCGGGGTCGTCAGGCTGGACACCCCTTGACTGTATCGCAGCCGGGGCGGGAGGGGAACCCCGCCGCGGCGTCGCGGTTCATTCGGCCATTAGCCCATCCGCCGGGCGTTCTCCTGGGCCTCCAGCCCCTGTTGCTGGGCCAGTCCAGCCGCCGTCGCCTGTTCGCGACCCGTGTTCAGGGCGTCAACCTGCGCCGTGCTCACGGCCAGCGGCTGGGCCATGCCGGCCGCCACGTCCACGTGCGCATGTCGGCGATGGGCCGCCTGCAGATCCGGGGTGTCGACCGCGAATGCCCGCGTGCGGTCGTCACTGAGCAGCACATGGGAGATGGCCTGCAGCCCATCGCGCTTGGCCTGCGCAGCCAACGCCCCGGCCAGCTGGTCGCTCTGCAGGTTCGGGATGCGGCCATGTGCCACATCGAGGCCGTGCACGCCGGTCTGCGCGCCCTTGAACAGATGGAAGTCGATATGCCCCGGATCGTTCAGCGCGGGTATCTTCGCGGCCCCCTCCTGCAGCTGCGCATGCGGCCGTCCAAGCAGCTTGCGCGCGGCCGCCTCCTGGCTCGCGATTGCCGCGTCGAGACTGGGGTTCATCGTCTCGCTCATGCCATGCCGGTCCACTGACTCCCCCAGGGTCGCACTGCCGCGCCCAACCACCCACGACGTCTTGGCCAGGTTGACCAGGTTCTGCGGCAATGCCGGCGTGGGCAGGTGCGTGGCAATGCCCTTGTTGGCCATCGCGCCCAGCCCCACGGTACCGGCCAGCACGGCCGGCGCCTGCGAGGTCAGCCCGGTGATCTGATGGCTGCTCCAGTTCATGCCCATGTGGAAAGTCGCGCCGTACACGGTATAGCCGTTGCGCAGCACATTGGCCACGCCATGCACACCCTGCTGCAGCTGGCCGCCCAGATGATGGCCGCCGGCGCGGATGCGGCCGGCATCGGCGGCCGCTTCACGGGTGGCTTCACGGGCCTTGGTTTCGTGTTGATTGCGGGCCGCGTCACCGTGCTCGCGCATCTGCCTGGCCATGTCGTCGGCACCGAGCGCACCCAGCACGCTGGCCCCGATGTTCCAGCCGTAACTGCCCTTGGCCTGCACGCGGTGGCTGACCGATTCGACCAGACCCTGCAGCTCGCGACCCTTGGCAATGACCGTCGCGCCGCCTTCGATGCCCACCCGCATGCTCTTTCCACCGTAGTCGACCACGGTGCCGATCGCATTTCCCTGCAGGGTCGACGCACGCTCGACGGCAACGCCGGACAGGCTCATGCCCCGGCCCGCCAGCGCGCCGACCTGCTCGACATGCTCACCGGCAACCCGTCCGGCACGCATGCCGCGCGCGCCTGCGATCAGCACCTCGGCCAGTGGGCCACCGTATTCGGCAAGCTGGCTTGGCGCTTCTCGATGGCGGCGGTCCACCACCTTTCCGTTCACTTCGGTCTTGGCGTCCAGCAACAGTTCCATCCTGCCCGCGGCCACCGGAACATTGCGCAATGCCTCTGCCCCGGATTTCGACGCCAGCTGGTCAACCAGCTGGGCGGTGGCCGTCTGCGCACCGGCCGGCATCATCTCCTGCAGCTTGCGGGTAACCATTTGCTGCACGCCCGGCTGGCGCAGCAGCTGGCTGGTCTCGCTGGCCAGCAGGCCAAAGCCCTGCCGGTGATGCTCGTTGAGTCGCTTCAATCCGTTCTGCACATCGTTGAGCACTTCACCCGAGGTCTGGTAGGTGTGCACCGTGTCGCGCGTGTTGAACACCGGCAATCCGTGGGATTTCGCGTAGCGATCGGCGGTGGCCGGATGCAGGCCCGCCGAATTGAAGGTGGTCGCACGTACACCGGTCACCGCCGAAGCGGCAGAGGCCATGCCGCCGCCAAGCGAATGACCGGCGAGTTCAAAGTGGGTACCGGAGGTCTTCAAGCGACTCGCCAGTGCCATGGCCCGATCGTAGTAGTCGCTCTGCATGCCCACGCCCTGGCGTCCGTTGTTGAGGAAATCCTCGCCTCCGGACTCACGCCGCCCGCCTTTCGCCCGGGGATCGATGATTTCGCCCGTGGATCCCTTGAACACCAGCACCGGCTTGGCGTCATCACCGAACACTCTTTTGTCCGGAATGTAGATCTCTGCGCGGAAACCCGAGTCGTTCGGCCGCATCAGCTTCTTCAGGTCGGCTGCACCCAGGCTGATGCCCGCCGCTTTGAGCGTGTCCGGGTCGGTCACGGCACTGGCTCGCGTCCACCCGACCGGCGGTTCTCCTTTGCCCTTTGCCGAGGCATACACATCATCAGCAAGCGAACCCAGCTCGCGGGCGTGATAGGTCTCGCGCAAGCGCGCCGCTTCGGTGGCGTGTCCACCGCCCTGCAGTTGCTCGACCAGGTGCTGCTGCGCCTGGACGCTCCTGGCGCGGGCCTGCAGCAGGCGTTCCTGCTGCTCGGGATCGTGACCGCTCATGGCAGACTCCATTGCTCATCAGTGAAGACGCGGTCATCCAGGACCTGCTGGAATGACCACGGCCAACGCTATCATCCCCCGAACGCGTCCATGTCAAGGAATCACATGCACCGTCACCCTCACAGTTCCTTTACGCCATTTTCCTGCCTGGCGCTGATGCTGCTGATGCTGCTGAGTGCCTGCGCGCGCACGTCTTCACATGGCGCGGAGCGCTATTTCGAGGGCAAGGCCCTGGAGCTGGCCATCGCTGCCGAACAGGGTGATGCGGCGACGATCACGCGCCTGATCAAGACCGAAGGCGTGAACCCCGACAAGGAGTTCTCGAAGCAGGATGGCATTCCGCTCATCGCGTGGCCGTTGCGCGCGCAGAACCTGGAAGGCCTGCGCGCGATGCTCGACAACGGCGCCGACCCGAATGCACGGCGTATTGAAACGCTGGACGGCGAGACGTTCCGCCACAACAACGCCATGGTCTATGCCGCGAAGATGGACGATCCGCGCTACCTGGCCCTGCTGCTGGATCATGGCGGCGACCCGGACACGCGCACCTCCAATACCGAAACGCTGCTGTTCCAGGCCTTCATTTCCGGCAACCTGTGGAAGAACATCCAGCTGCTGGTGGAGCGAGGCGCACACGTCAACGAATCCAACATCGGCCAGGCCGATACCGTTCTCAGCTGGTACACCGGCCGTGGCGGCTTCGAGCAGGCCTACTGGCTGCTTGAACATGGTGCGGACCCCACGATTGCATCGCCGTCATCGGCGCAACCGGGCGCGCCCGATCGGATGGCCATGGTCGAAGCGATCTACTGGGAAATCACCACACCGGACCTGCTGCCGTGGCAGAAGAAGTGCCAGCAGTGGCTGATCGATCACGGCATTGCCCGGCCGCCGCTGCCGCAGTACATCCGCGAGAAGCGTGAAGCATTCGGGTTCCCGGCGAAGGAGCAGGACATACCGCCGTTGTAGGAGTTCCGGTCCGGCTCAGCGCGGCTCGGACAACAGTGCACAGCCCACGGGCAGGTGCATCCGCACCCGGCCCGGCACGCACGCGATGCGGAACTGGCGCGCCTGTACCGGTTCACCGTCCAGGTTGAGCGTCAGCGGGCGCTCGGACTCCACCTGCAGCCATGGCAGCCGCGCGCGCGTTGCCAGCTGTTCCAGTGCGGCCTGGGTGCCGGACTTCAGCATCTGGCCGAGCGTGGCGGTGACTTCCCCCTCCAGCTCCGGAAGCACCGTCACGTCCAGCTGCCCATCATCGATCAGTGCCTGCGGGCACAATTGCTGGCCTCCGCCGGCCTGGCGGCCATTGCCGATGCCGAGCGCGATGAAGTCGCCTTCCCACGTGAAATCCGGGCCGGTCAACCGTGCGGTGATCGGCTCGATGCGACCCAGCTTGGCGATGCCGGTGATCACGTAGGCCAGCCCGCCCAGCATCTTCTTCAAGCCGGCATCGGTCTCCACCGTCACCTGTGTGCCGAAACCACCGCTGGCAAGGTTGGCGCACCACCAGTGGGTGCCATCGGCGTCCACGCGCAGGAGATCAATCGCATGCGGCGTTGCCTGCCCGATCAATCCGAAGGCCTCCTTCGGCTCGGTGGGAATGCCGGCAGCCGTGGCGAAGTCGTTGGCGGTCCCCATCGGAATCAGCGCCAGTGATGGCAGCGCATCCGCCGGTTCCTCACGGTGGGCCAGGGTCTCGGCCACCGCACTGAGCGTGCCATCGCCACCAGCAGCCACGATCACGTCCACGCCATGATCAATCGCCTCGGCCACGTAGCGTTCGGCGTCGCCGTCCTCCCAGGTCACCCGCACTTCCAGCTGCACGCCCTGCCCGCGCCAATGGCCGACGGCGTCGCGCAACTCATCGTTGCCAGCGGATTTGCCATTGAGGATCAGGCGCCAGCGCGGTGCGGCCATGTGGTGCTTCCAGGACGGGGGCGCACAGGCTAGCAATGCGCTGTTTGTCCGCGGTGAATGTCACGCAGATGTCATTCAGCAACCGGAGAATGGAAGGCCATAGCAGGGACGACGGATGGAGGCAGGATCAGCCTCCCACGCATGCAGCGAGGCCACGCCAGTGATTGGCGTGGTCTTTTTTTTTGGTTCTTCTCCCAGCTGGTTGGTAGATCCACGCCATGCGTGGATGCACTTCACTTCAACCGTTGGCGAAGTCGTGCAATGCCTGGCCCTGCAGCCGGTACACGGTCCACTCGTCCTGGGGCTTGGCACCAGCGGCGGTGTAGAACTCGATGGCCGGAGTATTCCAGTCCAGCACCGACCATTCGAAACGTCCGCAGCCCTCGGCTACGGCCTGGCGTGCGATGTACTTCAGCAGCGCTTTGCCGGCGCCTGCCCCGCGCTTTTCCTGGCTGACGTACAGGTCTTCCAGGTAGATGCCCTTGCGGCCCAGCCAGGTGGAGTAGTTGTAGAAGTACACCGCATAGCCGATGGCCTCGCCGTCGGCTTCGCAGATCAGCGCGCGCGCCGTGGCGTCGGCACCGAACAGGCTCTCGGCGATGCCGATCTCATCGGTCTGCACCGAATGCTCGGCCTTCTCGTAGATGGCCAGCTCACGGATGAAGTGCAGGATCAGGCCGGCGTCGGCCACGGTGGCCGCGCGGATGTTCAACAGTGCCATGGGCGGAAAAGGGGACGGAGGGGATCAGGCGAGCTTAATCCCCTCCGTCCCCTTTTTGTCAGCGCGCCGCAGCGACGTTGGCGCGCATCTGCGCGATCACGTCCTGGTAGCTGGTCTTGGCGTTGAAGATGGCCGAGCCGGCGACGAAGGTGTCCGCACCGGCGGCGGCGATCTCACCGATATTGTCGGCCTTCACACCGCCGTCGATCTCCAGGCGGATGTCCTTGCCGCTGGCGTCGATCATCTTGCGCACCACGCGCAGCTTGTCCAGCGCCGACGGGATGAAGGCCTGGCCGCCGAAGCCCGGGTTGACCGACATCAGCAGCACCAGGTCCAGGTCATCCAGCACCCAGTCGAGGATGTCCACCGGGGTGGCCGGGTTCAGCACGATGCCCGGCTTGCAGCCCAGCGAGCGGATCAGCTGGATGGTGCGGTGCACGTGGCGACTGGCCTCCGGGTGGAAGCTGATGTAGGTGGCACCGGCTTCGGCGAAGTCCGGGATGATGCGGTCCACCGGCTCAACCATCAGGTGCACGTCGATCGGCGCGGTGACGCCGTGCTTGCGCAGGGCCTGGCAGACCATCGGGCCGATGGTCAGGTTCGGCACGTAGTGGTTGTCCATCACGTCGAAGTGGACCCAGTCCGCACCGGCGGCGAGGACGTTGTCGACTTCCTCGCCGAGGCGGGCGAAGTTGGCGGACAGGATGGAGGGGGCAATGAGGCAGTGGGACATGGCCGGGCCTTGCAACGAGGGGAAAGTGGGTCAGCGCTTGCGCAGGGTCTTGATGCGATCGTAGGCGGCGTTGATCCGCCGCGACTTCTGCTCGGCCTGCTGCTGCAGCTCGGGGGCGGCGCCGCCAAGCTTGTCGGGGTGGTACTGCGAGATCAGCTTGCGATAGGCGCGCTCGACCTCGGCATCGGTGGCCTCGGAGGTCAGCCCCAGCTCCCGGTACGGATTCTCCTTGTTCAGGCGGAACCAGTCCGAGTCGAAGGCATGGCCGATCAACAGGCCGACCACCGCGCCAAACAGCGGATTGGGCCGGAACAGCAGGGCGCCGGCGATGAATCCGAGCAGTTTTCCGTACCAGCGCATGGCGCTCCGGGGGCGACCGACGAAATGGACGCTCATTTTACGTCACAGCGGGCCCGGACGGCTTTACACTAGGCCGCCCGCTGGTCAGCGGGCCCGCCGGGTCCGTTGGGCAGCCGTATCGACAACGCCCCAGGAGTGCCCGTGCCAACCACGCTGTTGCAATCCGATCTCCCCGGCCTGCCCTTGCGCCATCGCGGCAAGGTGCGTGATGTGTTCGATATCCCGCGCGAGCGGCTGCCCGCAGGGACCCCACCGGGCGACTACCTGCTGATGGTGGCCACCGATCGCCTGTCGGCGTTCGACGTGGTCCTGCCCGACCCGATTCCGGGCAAGGGCGAGATGCTCTGCCAGGTGTCCAACTTCTGGTTCGCCAAGACCGCGCACCTGATGCCCAACCACCTGACCGGCATCGACGTGGCCAGCGTGCTGCCCGAGGGCGTGGACCCGGCCCTGTATGCAAAGCGCGCGGTGGTCACCCGCAAGCTGAAGCCGGTGCCGGTGGAAGCGATCGCCCGCGGCTACCTGATCGGCAGCGGCTGGAAGGATTACCAGCGCACCGGCAAGGTCAGCGGCATCGACCTGCCCGACGGCCTGCGCCAGGCCGAGCAGCTGCCCGAGCCGATCTTTACCCCCTCGACCAAGGCCGCCGTCGGCGACCATGACGAGAACATCGATTTCGATGCGATGGTGAAGCAGGTCGGTGCGGACCTGGCCGAGCGCGTGCGCGATGCCACCCTGCGCATCTACAAGTTCGCCGCCGACTACGCCCGCGAGCGTGGCATCATCCTGGCCGATACCAAGTTCGAGTTCGGTACCGACGCCGATGGCCGCCTGTACATCATGGACGAGATGCTGACGCCGGATTCCTCGCGTTACTGGCCGGCCGACGAGTACGAAGTGGGCACCAGCCCGCCGAGCTACGACAAGCAGTTCGTGCGCGATTACCTGGAGACGCTGGACTGGGGCAAGACCGCCCCGGGCCCGAGCATCCCGGCCGAGATCATCGAGCGCACCCGCGCCAAGTACGCCGAGGCGCTGCAGCGCCTGGCCGGGATCAGCGTCGACTGATCCGCCTGCGCCCCCGGCCCGCCGGGGGCGTTTCATTTTGGTGGTAGTGCCGGCCGCTGGCCGGCAACCTCGGCGAATCCGCAGCCAGACATGGCCTGGCTCTACTGTCGGCCCTGGCGGGAGTATGCTGGCCGCATGCAGACATCCACCGAGCTTGCGCGGCCGATCGACCGCTATTTCGCCAGCTACTCCGACGACCACCGCAATGTGATCAACCAGCGCATCCACGTGGTGGCGGTACCGGCGATCCTGTGGTCGGTGGTGGCCCTGCTGTGGTGCCTGCCGCCGCTGATCACCTGGTTCCAGTACGGCATCTGGTCGGCGTTCGCGATGTTCAGCGCGTGGTGTTTCTACAACAAGCTGTCGCGCCCGCTGGGCATCGGCATGCTCATCCAGTTCTTCGTGTTCGGCTGCCTGTGCCGCCTGCTGGAGGCCGAGATCGGCCTGCAGGCCCTGCGCTGGCTGGCGGTGGGCGTGTTCGTGGTGGCCTGGATCGCGCAGTTCATCGGCCACACGTTCGAGGGCCGCAAGCCCAGCTTCCTGACCGACCTGACCTACCTGCTGATCGGCCCGGCCTGGGTGATGGCCAAGTTCTACCGCAAGCTCGACTGGCGCTATTGAACTGCGGCCGGCCGACGGCGACCGTCGTTTCCTGAACGGGCAGATTCCGTCACCCGCACTCCACGACGGCCCTGCCAGCCTGCCCCGGTGACTCGCTCCCCACTTCCCGCCCGTCGACGGCAGCCCCTGTGCGACAGGGCCTGCGGTCTCCCTGCGTGGGCGTAGGGTGTCCTCCCAGGGCTAGCGGGGAAGAGATGCAGGAACGCGATGCTGCACCGCAGAAAAAATGAATCAGCGAACGTTACATGCAATTGATCGCTGTTCGATGGGTTTCGGCGACATTTCGCAGCCTGTTATCCTCCCTGACCTGCTCGTGAATCATGGATTCCCTGCATGCTCCCCAGCCTGCCCCTGCTGCTGGCCCTGCCGTTCCTGATGGCAGCGGCTGTTGCGGCCTTCCCCCGTAGTTCGCGCTCGACTGCTGCCTGGCTGGCGGCGCTGGCGCCGTTGGGCGGACTGGCCATCCTCGGCTGGCTGACCCCGTCCGTACTCGACGGCCAGGTGGTGCGGACGATGGTCCCTTGGCTGCCACAGATCGGCCTGGACTTCACCCTGCGCCTGGACGGGCTGGCCTGGATGTTCGCCGGGCTGGTGCTGGGGATCGGCGCGCTGGTGGTGCTGTATGCGCGCTACTACCTGAGCCAGCAGGACAACGCGCACCGCTTCTACTGCTACCTGCTGCTGTTCATGGGCGCCATGCTGGGCATGGTGCTGTCGGGCAACCTGCTGTTGCTGATGATCTTCTGGGAAATGACCAGCATCAGCTCGTTCCTGCTGATCGGCTTCTGGTCGCACCGCCAGGACGCCCGCGAAGGCGCGCGCATGGCGCTGGTGATCACCGGCGGTGGCGGCCTAGCCCTGCTCGGCGGCGTGCTGCTGATCGGCCGCATCGTCGGCAGCTTCGACCTGGACGTGGTACTGGCCGCCGGCGAGCAGATCCGCGCCAGCGCGCTGTACCCGTATGCCCTGTTCCTGGTGCTGGCCGGCATCTTCACCAAGAGCGCGCAGTTCCCGTTCCACTTCTGGCTGCCGCACGCGATGGCGGCGCCCACCCCGGTCTCGGCCTACCTGCACTCGGCCACCATGGTGAAGGCCGGTGTGTTCCTGCTGGCGCGCCTGCATCCGGCGCTGGCCGGCAGCGACCTGTTCTTCTACACGGTCAGCGGCATCGGCGCGATCACCCTGTTGATCGGCGCCTGGAACGCAATCTTCCAGCACGACCTGAAGGGCCTGCTGGCCTATTCAACGATCTCGCACCTGGGCCTGATCACCCTGCTGTTCGGCCTGTCCACGCCGATGGCGGTGGTGGCCGGCGTGTTCCACATCCTCAACCACGCCACCTTCAAGGCCTCGCTGTTCATGGCCGCCGGCATCATCGACCACGAAACCGGCACCCGTGACATGCGCAAGCTCGGCGGCCTGCGTAAGCTGATGCCGTTCACCAGCGCGCTGGCGATCATCGCCTCGCTGGCGATGGCCGGCATCCCGCTGCTCAACGGCTTCCTGTCCAAGGAAATGCTGTTCGCCGAAGCGCTGACCGCCGGTGGCGGCCCGGGTGCGATGCGCACGGCGGTGTCGGTCGCCGCGCTGCTGGCCGGCGTACTGGGCGTGGCCTACAGCCTGCGCTTCGTGCACGACACTTTCTTCGGCCCTGGCCCGCACGACCTGGACCGCGTGCCGCATGAACCGCCGCGCTGGATGAAGGTGCCGGTGGAACTGCTGGTGGTCATCTGCGTGGCGGTAGGCATCGCCCCGGCACTGACCGTGGCGCCGGTGCTGCATGCCGCTGCGGCGTCGATCCTCGGCAACGCCATGCCCGAGTACAGCCTGGCGGTCTGGCACGGCTTCAACCTGCCGCTGGCGATGAGCGCGATCGGCGTAGTCGGTGGCGTGGCGCTGTACTTCGGCCTGCGCAAGCTGATCAACCTGCACGGCGTGGAAACCCGCACCACCGGCCGCAACGTGTTCCATGCGCAGCTGGATGCCCTTTCCGCGCTGGCCATGCGCCTGACCAATGGCATCGCCAATGGCAGCCTGCAGCGCATGCTGCTGGGCCTGGTGCTGGTGGCGATCGTGGTCGCCGCCGCGCCGTTCGTGGCCAACCCGGCCTCGCCGAACTGGACCGCGCCGCAGCCGATCCCGCTGCTGGGCTGGGTGCTGTGGCTGGTGATGATGGCCTGCGCCGTTGCCACCCTGCGCGTCTACAAGCAGCGCCTGCTGGCGGTGCTGCTGGTGGGCGGTGTCGGCCTGATGGTGGCACTGACCTTCGTGTTCCTGTCCGCACCCGATCTGGCCCTGACCCAGCTGCTGGTGGAGATGGTGACCCTGGTGCTGATGCTGCTGGGCATGAACTACCTGCCCGCGCAGTCCGGGCCGGAGCGGCCGCGCTGGCGCAAGCGCCGCGATGCGGTGATCGCCATCATCGCCGGTGCCGGGCTTGGCGCGCTGGCCTATTCCGCGATGACCCTGCCGCCCAACACCATGGCCGGCGAGCTGCTCGCCCGTGCCCTGCCCGAGGCATATGGCCAGAACGTGGTCAACGTGATCCTGGTCGACTTCCGCGGCTTCGATACCTTTGGCGAGATCACCGTGTTCGGCATCGCTGCGCTGGTGGTGCACGCGCTGCTGCGGCGTACGCGGATGGCACCTGAGCAGATCATGCCCGGCCCGCCGATCAAGCTGCCGGTGCCGGCCGACCTGGCGCAGATCATGTTCCCGCTCACCCTGACCGTCTCGATCTTCCTGTTCCTGCGCGGCCACAACGCGCCGGGCGGTGGCTTCATCGCCGGCCTGGTGCTGGCGGTGCCGCTGCTGATCCAGTACGTGATCCAGGGCACCGCGTCGGTGGAATCGCGTTTCGGCTTCGACTACATCCGCTGCATCGGCATGGGCCTGCTGATCGCCCTGCTCAGTGGCTGCGCCTCGATGCTGTTCGGCGTGCCGTTCCTGACCAGCGGCCACCTCGACCTGCACCTGCCGCTGATCGGCGACGTGCCGCTGGCAAGCGCGATCGGTTTCGACATCGGCGTCTACCTGGTGGTGTTCGGCGGCGCCATGCTGATGCTGTCGATGATGGGCACGATCAAGCCGTCGCGTACCCGCACTGCCCGCAAGGGTGAGATCGACCTGCAACGCCGTTCGGCCCGCACCGGGGAGATGCACTGATGGAACTGGCCCTGGCTACCGCGATCGGCGTGCTGACCGCCATCGGCATCTACCTGCTGCTGCGTGCGCGCAGCTTCGATGTGATCCTCGGCATGACCTTCCTGTCCTACGCCACCAACCTGCTGATCTTTGCCGGTGGCCGCGTGGTGCTGGGCAAGGCGCCGGTGCTGCAGGAAGGCGTGGACAGCCATCTCGGCAACTACACCGACCCGTTACCGCAGGCACTGGTGCTGACCGCGATCGTGATCGCCTTCGCGATGACTGCGGTGAGCATCGTGCTGGCCATGCGCAGCCGCAGCGACAACCACAGCGACCACGTGGACGCCCACGAGCCCGACGACGACCTGCAGGATGAGCGCGTGCCGCCGCGCCAGGGCGAGGACCGCGCATGAACCACCTGGTGATCCTGCCGATCCTGATTCCCCTGCTGGGCGCTGCGCTGTCGCTGTTCGTCGAACACCGTCGCTACGGCCCGAGGGTGCAGCGCGCGGTGGCCTGGACCGCGCTGTCGGCGCTGGCCCTGGCGGTGGGCCTGCTGTTTGCCAGCACGGCCAGCGGTGACATCAACGTCTACCTGCTGGGAGACTGGCCATCGCGGCTGGGCATCGCGCTGGTGGCCGACCGGCTGTCGGCGTGGATGCTGCTGACCACCCTGCTGCTGGCCATTCCCTGCCTGCTGCATGCCTGCTCGGGCTGGGACCGCCGCGCACCGCACTTCCATGCACTGTTCCAGTTCCAGCTGGTGGGCCTCAACGGTGCGTTCCTGACCGGCGACATCTTCAACCTGTTCGTGTTCTTCGAGGTGATGCTGATCGCCTCCTACGGCCTGCTGCTCAGCGGTGGCCGCGGCCTGCGCATGCGCATCGGCCTGCACTACGTGGTGTTCAACGTCACCGCCTCGACCCTGTTCCTGATCGCGCTGGGCCTGCTGTACGCCTCGCTGGGTTCGCTGAACATGGCCGAGCTGTCGCAGCGCATCGCCGAGGTGCCAGCGGCGCAGCTGACCCTGGTGAAGGCGACGATGGGCCTGTTGCTGCTGGTGTTCTGCGCCAAGGCCGCACTGATGCCGCTGTACCTGTGGCTGCCGGAAGCCTATTCGCGCGCGCCGGCCGCCGTGGCTGCGCTGTTCGCGATCATGACCAAGGTCGGCCTGTACTCGGTGCTGCGCATCCAGATGCTGTGGTTCGGCGACGATGCCGGCGCGATGACCGGCTATGGCCGCGACTGGCTGCTGTGGGCCGGCGTGGCAACGCTGGTGCTCGGTGGCCTGGGTGCGCTGGCCGCAACCCGCCTGCGCGTGCTGATCTCCTACCTGGTGATCGTGTCGGCAGCCACGCTGTTCATCGCCTTCTCGGTAGGCACGCCGCAGGTGCTGTCAGCCGGCCTGTACTACTTGCCACACAGCAGCTTCGTCGCCGCCGCGCTGTTCCTGATTGCCGACCTGATCCGCCGCCGACGTGGTGGCGCCAGCGACCGCAAGGAAGTGGTGGCACCGATGCCGGGCAAGGAAACCCCAGCGGTGCTGTTCCTGATCGGCGCGGTATCGGTGGCCGGCCTGCCGCCGCTGTCCGGCTTCCTGGCCAAGGCCGCGCTGCTGGCTGGCATGCCGGCACAGTACACCGCCCCCGTCTGGACCGCGGTGCTGGTCAGCAGCCTGCTGGTGATCATGGGCCTGACCCGCGGCGGCATCCGCCTGTTCTGGCGCGTGCCACCGGTCGATCCCGAGGCACCGAAGCCGCGCAAGGCACGCCTGCGCCGGGTCGAGCTCTACGCCGCCTGCATCCTGCTGGGCTACGGCATCGGCATGACCCTGGGCGCCGCCCCACTGATGCGCTACACCGAGGCCACCGCCGCACAGCTGCTGCACCCCAGTGAGTACGTGCAGCAGCTGCGTGCGACCACGCCGGAGATCCGCCAGCCATGACCGCCCAGCGCTCCCTGTTCCGCCGCGTCATTCCCTCGCCGATGCTCAGCATCATGGTGGTGGCGTTCTGGCTGCTGATGTCCGACAGCTTCACCCTCGGCCAGATCGTGCTGGGGCTGGTGCTGGGCGTGGTGGTGCCGCTGTTCGCTGCACGCCTGGACCGCGAGTTCGCGCGCATCGGCACCCTGCGCCCGTTGCCGAAACTGCTGTGCGTGACCCTGTGGGACATCCTGATGTCCAACATCCGCGTCGCCATCCAGGTGCTCGGCCCGGAGAAGAACATCCACCCCGGTTTCATCTGGTTGCCGCTGGACATCGCCAACATCCACGGCATCGCCGCGCTGACCAGCATGATCACCCTGACCCCGGGCACGGTCTCGGCCGCGCTCAGTGACGACCGCAAGTACCTGCTGGTGCACGTGCTGCACCTGGAGGACCCACAGGACCTGATCGATACGATCAAGCGCCGTTACGAGGCGCCGTTGATGGAGATCTTCCCATGACCGGTTTTGAAGTCATCCAGACCACCCTGGTGGTGTGCATGCACGTGGTCGGCCTGGCCATGCTGCTGGCCACCTGGCGCCTGCTGCGCGGGCCGACCGTGCCCGACCGCATCCTCGCGCTGGACACGCTGTCGGTGACCGCGATCGCCGAGCTGATGCTGTTCGGCATGTACCTCAACTCGCCGATCTACTTCGAGGCCGCGCTGATCATCGCCATGCTCGGCTTCGGCAGCACCGTGGTGCTGAGCAAGTTCGTGCTGCGCCGGGACATCGTCGAATGATCACCGCGATCCAGATCGGCCTGTCGATCCTGCTGCTGTTCGGCTGCTTCTTCATCCTGGTCGGCGCACTGGGCCTGGTGAAGCTGTCCACCTTCTTCAAGCGCCTGCACGCACCGACCAAGGCCAGCACGCTGGGCGTGGGCTGCGTGCTGGTGTGCTCGGTCTGCTACCACATCTTCCTCGGCCAGGACCCGCAGCCGCGCGAGCTGCTGATCACCGTGTTCCTGTTCATCACCGCGCCGATCAGCGCGCACATGATGGCCAAGGCCGCGCTGTCGCTGCTGATGGAGACCCGCCCCAGCCTGCCCGGCAACGAGCCGGCCGCTGAAGAGCAGCTGCCGCCGCCGGAACCGGTGCGCGAGGAAGAAGGTTCGCAGAGCCGGTAAATCCGGTAGCGGCCGACCTTGGTCGGCGCATTGTTTTCGCGAGTGCCAACCAAGGTTGGCACCCACCAGGTGATCAGTGGTTGGCCCCCACCGGGAGATCGGTGGTGGGTGCCGACCGTTGGTCGGCACGGAAACAACCGCATCCACGCATGGCGTGGATCTACAACGACGGGGCGCCGACCAGCAGCAGCTCCAGCACGAACCAGCCGATGAACGCGACCAGCAGGATTGCGCCCTCGCCGCGGCTGATCTTCAGGTCGCCACGCAGCATCGGGTACAGCACCAGCGCGAACGCCAGCAGCGCCGGCAGTTCCAGGCGCACGAACGAGGCCGGCAGCGCCAGCGGCTGCAGCACCGCCATCGCACCGATCACCAGCAGCAGATTGACCACGCTGGAACCCAGCACGTGGCCCAGCACCATGTCGCCATGCCCGCGACGGGCGGCGGCGATGGCGGTGGCCACCTCCGGCAGTGCGGTGCCGATCGCTACCGGCAGCAGGCCGACCAGCAGCGGCGTCCAACCCAGGGCTACGCCGAAGTCCGCCGCGGCCCCGACCACCAGGCGTGCGCCCCAGTACAGGGCCAGCGCGGCGATCAGCACCCGCAACACGTTCAACGGCAGGCTGGTGCGGCTCAGTGCGGATTCGGCAATGGCCGCCTGCACCTCGGCGCTCTCGCCGCGGCCACGGCGCAGCAGCAGCACCTGCACCACGATGAAGCCGGCCAGCAGTACGCCGCCCTCCCAGCGTGCCAGGCCGCCATCAAGACCGAACAGGATCAGCAGCACGCCGGCCGCCAGCAGCGACCACCACAGCACCGTCTGCAGGCGCGCGCGCAGCAGCAGTGGCGCAGCCATGGCCGCCGCGGCCAGGGTCAGGCCCAGGTTGACGATGCTGCTGCCCACCGCGTTGCCCAGGGCCAGCTCCGGTTGGCCCACCGCCAGCGCGCGCGCATTGACCGCCAGTTCCGGCAACGAGGTGGTTACCCCGAGCAGCAGCAGCCCGGCAGTGAACGGGCTGGCCCCGAAACGTTGGGCCAGGCCGGACACGGCCTTGACGATGGAGTCCCCGCCCAGCGCCAGCAGCAGCAGGCCGAGCAGGAACCAGGCAATGGCAATGGCGATCATCGAGCACTCCCCCCAGCAGTGGTGGCGCGATTCTACGCTTGGCCCGCACGCGCGGCTGGGCCGTGGATCAAGGATCAGCCACACCCTTCCGCATAATCGACCTGCGGGGTCTGCCCGACGCGCCAGGCACCCACCCGGCCATCGGCACCGAGCGCGAAGTCGATCACCGCCCCGCCCTCCTGCGCCGGGCGAACGCGCAGGTGCTGGGCCTTCTCGTCGTACTTGTCAGGGCCGACATCGGCCCGCTCCGGGTACAGCACCTGCAGCTCACCCAGGGTCATGCCGACCTTGCCGCTGCCTGGTGCGGTGATGGCGGCGCTGCGCACGTCGTAACGCACCAGCTTGCGGCCTTCGATCATCAGGCGCGGGTCCTCGGCATCCTGCGGGCGCAGGAAGTAACAGCCATCGTTGCCATCGTCAGCCGGCAGCGGCTTGCCGGCGGCATCGGTGCCCAGCCCCTGCAGGGGCTTCCCGAAACCGCTGCGGACTTCGGCAATGCCAGCGCCCAGCTTTACGCCGGCGAAGCCATCCAGCTGCGCCGGGCTGTCGGTGCGAGGATCGGCCGGCGACTGGGTCGCCAGATCGGCATCAGCTGTGGCAGCAGCCGGCGTAGCGCCCTTGGCCGGGGCATCAGCAGGTGTCTCAGGCGTGCGGTTGCAAGCGGCAAGTGACAGCAACAACAGACCGGCAATCGGAAGGTGCTTCATCGGTGCGGTTCCCTGGCACGAAGGTAGCTGCACGCTAGCGCAGCACACGTGCAGATGCTGCATTGTCATCGCGGTTTCATCGCCTTCGTTCAGGCTCGGCGAGCACCGACCTGGCTGTCCCTTCCATGCAACCGCGCAAGACCGATCTCGCCCGAACCGCGCTGCAGGCCCACCGCGCGCCGCTGGACATGCGCCAGCGCCGGCTGCTGATCCTGTGCGACGGCCAGCGCACCGTTGCCGACCTGACCGGCCTGCTCGGCCAGGAAGCACCGGCGATGGTCATCCAGCTGGTGCAGGCGGGATACCTGAGCACCGGCACTGGCGCCACAGCCCCGGCACCGTCGCCCGCAGCCGCGGTAGCGTCGGTGCCCACAGCACCGGCAGCGGCGCCTGCTGCACCCGCGATCGAACGTCGCCGTTCGCTGGTGGCCGCGCGCATCTACGTGCTGGGCATATTGGAGATGCAGCGCCACCCGCAGGCGGCAGCACTGTTCCGCGACCTGCAGCAGGCGCGTGCGGATGAAGAGGTGCTGCAGCGGCTGCAGTCAGCGATGCAGATGCTGCCCGGGCTGACCTCGGAGGGCTATTGCCAACGCGTGCGGCAGCGCCTGCTGGAGGCGTTGCCGCTGGAGCATTGCGACGCGTTCGCGGCCACGGCCTGAAAAAAGGGGACGGAGGGGATTAAGTCGTTTGTGGCACAAACGACTTAATCCCCTCCGTCCCCTTTTTTGATCAACGGAAGTTGTTACGCAGGCCGTTCCAGCACTGCTGGTAATCGCCCTGGCGGTGGCCGGCGGCCAGCGCCTGTGCGGTCGGGCGGATCACCGCACGGGTCTCGAACATGAAGGCCATCGTGTCCTTGATCACATCGGCCTTGGACAGATCGGCGTTGGAGGCCTTGTCGAAGGTCGGTGCATCCGGACCGTGGCCACTCATGCAGTTGTGCAGCGAGGCACCGCCGGGCACGAAGCCTTCGGCCTTGGCGTCGTAGGCGCCATGCACCAGACCCATGAACTCGCTGGCGATGTTGCGGTGGAACCACGGCGGGCGGAACGTGTTCTGCGCCACCAGCCAACGCGGCGGGAAGATCGCGAAGTCCATGTTGCTGGTGCCCGGTGTGTCGCTGGGCGAATGCAGCACCAGGAAGATCGACGGATCCGGGTGGTCGTAGCTGATCGATCCGATGGTGTTGAAGCGACGCAGGTCGTAGCGGTAAGGCGCGTAGTTGCCGTGCCAGGCCACCACGTCCAGTGGCGAATGGTCGATCGGCGCACGCCACAGTCGGCCTTCGAACTTGGCGATCAGTTCGAAATCACCATCAATATCCTCGAACGCCGCGTGCGGGGTTTCGAAGTCGCGCGGGTTGGCCAGGCCGTTGGAACCGATCGGGCCGAGGTCGGGCAGCTTCAGCAACGCACCGTAGTTCTCGCAGATGTAGCCGCGGCTCGGGCCATCGGGCAGTTCGACGCGGAAACGCACGCCGCGCGGAATCACCGCGATCTGCTGCGGCTCGATCTCGATCACGCCCAGCTCGGTCAGCAGGCGCAGCGCGCCCAGCTGCGGCACGATCAGCAGTTCACCGTCGGCGTCGTAGAAGTAGCGGCCGACCATGTCGCGGTTGGCCGCATACAGATGGATGCCGACACCGGCATGCGCGTCGGGTGAGCCGTTGCCACCCATCGTGTACAGGCCCTCGACAAAGTCGGTCGGCAGCTCCGGCAGCGGCAGCGGGCTCCAGCGCAGCTGGTTCGGCGAGGCCGGCTGTGCGCCGAAATCACACTGCAGCTGCGACTGCGCAAATGGAGTGAACTCGCCATGGGTCACCGCCGGGCGGATCCGGTACAGCCAGCTGCGGCGGTTGCTGCCACGCGGCGCGGTGAAGGCGGTGCCGGTCAGCTGCTCGGCATACAGGCCGTGGGCCACCTTCTGCGGCGAATTCTGCCCGACCGGCAGCGCGCCGGCGACGGCCTCGGTGGCGAATTCGTTGCCGAAGCCGGACTGGTAGCCGCGGGCGGTGATGGCGGGGGACATGGGGGCTCCTGGGTACGGCGAGACCGGAACGGAAAGCAGCCGAGCATGGCCCGGCTCTACAGAGGGGCAGGCGCCGGGACTGGCCCGGCGCTACCGATGACCTTACAGCACGCCGCGGCGGATCTGGTCGCGCTCGATGCTCTCGAACAGCGCGGTGAAGTTGCCTTCGCCGAAGCCTTCGTTGCCCTTGCGCTGGATGATCTCGAAGAAGATCGGGCCGATGCAGTTCTGGGTGAAGATCTGCAGCAGCTTGCGCTGGTGGGTTTCCGGATCGGCGTCGATCAGGATCTTGTTCTTCGCCAGGCGCGGCACGTCTTCACCGTGGTTCGGCACGCGCTGGTCGATCACATCGAAGTAGGTCTCCGGCGTGTCGAGGAAATCCACGCCCTGCGCGCGCATGGCTTCAACGGTCTCGTAGATGTTCTCGGTGAAGCAGGCAATGTGCTGGATGCCCTCGCCCTTGTACGCGTCCAGGTACTCGTTGATCTGGCTCTTCGGGTCCGACGATTCGTTCAGTGGGATGCGCACGATGCCGTCCGGCGCGGTCATCGCCTTGGACACCAGGCCGGTCTTCAGGCCCTTGATGTCGAAGTAGCGGATCTCGCGGAAGTTGAACAGACGCTCGTAGTAATCCGACCACTGCTGCATGTTGCCGAAGTACAGGTTGTGGGTCAGGTGGTCGATGAAGGTCAGGCCGAAGCCGAACGGACGCAGGTCGGCGCCGGCGATCGGCTCGTAGTCGCCGTCGAAGATGCTGCCGGCCGCACCGTAGCGGTCGACCAGGTACAGCATGCAATCGCCGATGCCCTTGATGACCGGGGCGCTGACCGCCTTGCTGGCCGGCTTGAAGGCGATGGCTTCAGCGCCGTTGCCCAGCGCGGTCTGGTAGACCTCCTGGCCCGGCTTCTTGAAGCGGATGGCGAAGCCGCAGGCGCACGGACCGTGCTTCTCGGCGAAGTCGGCGGCGAACGAATCGGGGTCTTCATTGACCAGGAAGTTGACGTCGCCCTGGCGATAGACGGTAATCGGACGCTGCTTGTGCTTGAGCACCGCGCTGAAGCCCATCTTCCGGAAGTACTCGTGCAGCTCCTGGCCACGGCCGGCCGGGGCGGCGAATTCGACGAACTCGAAGCCGTCGATGCCCATCGGGTTCTCGAAGGTGGTGACCTGCATGCCGGGGTTGGGGTGCGAGGCGGTCGGGACTGCGGTATTCATGGCGTGGCTCCGAATCGGTACCGCATCGGTACAAACCAGGTGCGGGCAGGTAGGGACCCGGCGAGAATGCAGGGTCTGGACCTACCCCTTATAGTTACACTTGAAACCACCAGCAAGGTGCACCGCAACATGAGCCCCGCCGACCCCGTTTCGACCCGCCTGCGTTCTTCGCACGTCCTGCTCGACCTGGAACAGTTCCTGCCGTACCGGCTGAGCGTGCTGTCCAACCGGGTCAGCGGCAACATCGCCAAGCTATACGGCGATCGTTACGGTCTGGCGATTCCCGAATGGCGGGTCATCACCATCCTGGCGTTGTACCCGGGCTCCTCGGCCAGCGAGGTCTCCGACCGCACGGCGATGGACAAGGTGGCGGTCAGCCGCGCTGTGGCCCGCCTGCTGGAACGCGGCTTCATCAAGCGCGAGACCCACGGCGACGACCGCCGCCGCTCGGTGCTGGCGCTGTCGGCAGCCGGCTTCGAGGTCTACGAGACCATCGCGCCGATGGTGATCGAGATCACCCGCAAGCTGATGTCGGTGCTGAGCGAGGAGGAGGAGCAGGTGCTGGAAAAGCTGATCCTTCGCCTGGCCGGTGACGGCCTGGAGCGGATGGGCGAAGGGGTCTGAAAGAAAAAGGGGACGGTGGGGATCAAGCCGTTTTGGGCCCCAAGTCGCGGGAGCCGACCCTGGCCGGTAGCGGAACAGCGGCTGGGCGATTGTCGTCCGCCACCTTTGATCTGACGGGACCCGCTCTTTGGCGGGCTGTGGGCCGGCCACAAACAAGGCCATCGGACACATTCACTTCCCGCAGAACCCGTCCTGAAGTGTCGCCCTCGCCCGGCGGCATTTCCGCATTGGCCTGATACGGCCCGTTTCCGCGAGGCTGGTGTATCGAAACGGGCTGTTCCAGTGAGTTCTCCTATTGGACTGTCCGTGTGTACGGCCTGACGGTAAGCGTTCAACGGGTATCAGCCCGGCCATGGATCCACATCGGACGGGCTCCCTCATGGATGACTCGCGTTCAACGCTGCCGCATGGCCAGGAATTGCTGGCCGATCTCAGAGAGCTGATCTGCGCGGCGCGCAGCAGGATGCACAGGACCATCAACACCGAGCTCACTCTGTTGTACTGGCGAATCGGGCGTCGCATCCATGTGGACCAGATGGCTGGGCGACGTGCGCGCTACGGAGAGGTCCTCTTCCCCCGGATAGCCAAGGCGCTGTCCGCCGAGTTCGGTACCTCCTTCGGTGAGAAAAGCTTGCGCAGGATGGTGCAGTTCTCCACTGCATTTGCAGATGAGCAGATTGTCGTATCGCTGATACGACAATTGAGCTGGACCCACTTCATCGCGCTGATCCCACTGGCGGATCCGCTCAAGCGCGACTTCTATGCGCAGATGGCCGCCACCGAGGGCTGGAGTGTGCGCACATTGCGCCAACGCATCGATTCGATGCTGTACGAGCGCACGGCGCTTTCCAGTCAACCCGAGCAGACCATCGCCGATGAGTTGGCAGCACTGCGTGGCAACCAGCAGCTGTCTCCGGGGCTGGTACTGCGTGATCCCTACGTACTGGATTTTCTTGGCCTGAAGGACAGCTGGGATGAGCAGGACCTTGAAAGCGCGATCCTTCGCGAGATGCAGGGCTTCCTGCTCGAACTTGGCACGGGTTTCAGTTTCGTCGCCCGCCAGAAACGCATCCAGATCGACGGTGATGACTTCCACCTGGACCTGCTGTTCTACAACCGCCGCCTGCGCAGGCTGATCGCCATCGAACTGAAGATCGGCGAGTTCAAGCCCGCCTACAAAGGGCAGATGGAACTCTATCTGCGATGGCTGGACCGCTACGAACGTGAGGACGGCGAGCAGGCGCCGTTGGGCATCATCCTCTGCACAGGGAAGAAGGCCGGCCAGATCGAATTGCTGGAGCTGGACCGCTCAGGCATCCATGTTGCGGAATACCTGACCACCTTGCCCTCTCGTGAGGTCCTCAAGCAAAGATTGCAGACCGCCATGGAGCGGGCCAGGCAACAGCTGCAGACCGCGGCACCCAGCTCCCTGTAGATCCACGCCGTGCGTGGATGGCGCCCACGCCTCAGCTCAGATGCTTGCGGCGCGCATGGATCCACGGCACCGCCAGCGCGGCAATGGCACCGCCGGCGAAGCCGAGCGAGGCGGCAACCGTGGCCGCTTCGACTGCCCCCGGCAACGCCAGCGCCGCAGCCACCAACAGCAGCGACGGCAGGCCGACGAAGGTGCCCAGGAAGAAGTGCCAACGCGGCGACCAGGTGTTGAGCTGCAGCAGGCTGACCGGCTGCCAAGCATCGGATGCGGCATCTTCGGCGATCTTCGCCACGGCCTTGGCCAGATCTACTTCCGGCAGCGCGCGCCCCTGCCGTGCGGTGGCCAGCAGCTCGGCCACGGCCTCCACCGGCGGGAAGCTGGACGGCCACGCGACGGGGGCCGGCACGCCGTAGGCGGTCAGCAGCGGCACACTCAGCCACGGCGCCACCAGCGGGCGCATGCGGCGGCGACCGTGCACGCACCAGATCTGCGGCTGGCCGTGCGCCGTGACGCTGTACAGCGCCAGTTCGTTGGCCGGCGGATAGCCGAGCATGGTCACTCGCGCCGCCAGGCTGTCCTGGCCCATCGCGCGCAGGAAACCGGGGCGGCTGCGCCCCTCCTGCATCCACGCCAGGCCGAGTGCACCCACCAGATAGGCCTCGGCCACGTCCTTGCTGCCGGCGGTGGCGCGTTCGTCGCTAGCCAGGTACCAGGCCAGAGATTTCGGTTCGGACACATCGTCCAGGCCCCAGCGGCTGTCGTCCCCCAGCACATGGCGCACTGGCAGGCGCGCGGGCGCGGTCTCGCCACGCTCGCCCGGCTGCAGGAACGGCAACACGCCCTGGATGAAGGTGGACAGTTCGATCGCACGCACGCCATGGCCCTGCCATTCCGGCGGCAGCAACCCGGCCAGCTGGCCGTCGGCGGCCAATGCATCGAGCCGTGATTTCTGCTCGACCAGTTTCTGCACCGCACCCTTCAACACCACGTTGTCGGGCAGCGCGATCTGCGGCAGGCGATGGCGCGGCGGGGCCAGTTCAACACTGTCCTCGCCGGTACCGGCGTCATCCAGCAGCACCTCCTGCGGCGGCAGGGTCACACCCTCGCCTGCTTCGCCTTCGGCCAGAGTACTGGCAGGTTCGGGCAGTCGTTCGGCGTGGTCGCTGTGCATGGGCGTTCCGGTAGGTTGCATCGACGGGGCGTCGACTGAGGTCCTTGCCGGTAACGGCGTACGTGCGGTGAAGTTGAGATGCCGATTCGAAGAGTGTGACGGCGCGCGCAGTAGATCCGCGCGGGGCGTGGATGCGCCACAGTGCCGACCAACGGTCGGCACCCACCGGGTTGGTGGCCAGCAGATGGCATCCACCAGAGCATGCCGGCCAGCGGCCGGCACTACCCTATTCCGGTTTGTCAGGTGCCCACTGCTTGAGGAACGCGGTCACGCGCGCGGGCTGGAAGGTTTCGCCCTTGCGCAGTTCACCCGTCGCCTGCGATACCAGCAGGCCGCCATCGGCGTCGAGCACCAGCAGGTACGGGTAGTCGCGCTCCATCACCGGGTAGTGGGCGAAGAAGGCGGCGTTGGGTTGTTCGTCGCTGGCGTTGACCTTCACCCACACGTAGTGGGCATCGCGGAAGCGGCGCAGGTCGCCGTTGCCTTCCACCACTTCGTCCAGCGCCCGGCAGCGATCGCAGGCGGCGTTGCCGACCTCGAGCAGGATGCGCTTCTTGCCGCGCTGGGCTTCCACCTTGGCGGTGGCCAGATCGTCGGCGGGGTTGCGGGCCGGGTCGAACTGCGCGCCAAGCCCGGCGATGGCGGCGATGTCCGCCGCCACCGGGGTGTTGCCCGAGGCCACCGGTTCGCTGGGGTCAGCGACCGGTGGCTCGGTGGGTCGGGTATCCAGGGGCTGCGTAGGCTCGGCGGCGGCAGGCGCTTGCGGTTCGGAACAGGCGCCGATCAGCGCCGCACAGACCACCACCATTGCACCACCGAGCTTGCTGCGCATGCCTTCTACCCTCTCATCATCATTTGACGCCGTGCATCAGCTTGTTGATCAGCGGGGCGACCAGGAACAGCACCACGCCGGAGCCGATCAAGGCCCAGAACCCGAAGGTATACCCCTTCAGGGCCGACTCGACCGTCATGCCGCCTTCACCACTGACAACGCCAGCGAAGATGCCCGACAGGTTGTTGCCGATGCCGGTGGACAGGAACCAGCCACCCATGCCGAAGCCGACCAGGCGCACCGGGGCCAGCTTGGTCACCATCGACAGGCCGATCGGCGACAGGCACAGCTCACCCACCGACTGGATGACGTAGACCATGAACAGGGTCCAGAACGGGATCTTGCCGTCCACGACCATCTGCGACAGGGCGAACATCAGCAGCGCGAAGGCGGCACCGTTGAACAGCAGGCCCAGGCCGAACTTGCGCGGGATGGACGGATTGGCGCGGCCCATGGCCACCCAGATCCAGGCGATGATCGGGGCCAGGGTGATGATCGCCACCGAGTTGACCGACTGGAACCACGCGGTCGGGAACGTCCAGTCGCCGAACTGGCGGTTGACGATGTTCTCGGCCAGGAAGGTGAACGAGCTGCCGGCCTGTTCGAAGAACATCCAGAACATCACGTTGAACGCGAAGATGATCAGCATGGCGATCACGCGATCGCGCTGCACCTTGCCCTCGCGGATGCCCTCGACCAGCAGCAGGATGGCCAGGGCGGTGAACATCGCACCCAGGATCCAGGCCAGCGCGGTGGCGCCGGTGGCCAGCAGGAAGTACGCGACCGGAATGGCGACCACGGCACCGGCCAGCACCATGATGATGCGGCCGAAGCCTTCAGCGCCGGCCGGCGGTGCACCGATGCCCTTCAGGCCGGCGCGACCGATGTAGAACCACACCAGCGAGATCAGCATGCCCACGCCCGAAGCGATGAACACGACCTTGTAGGACGGCATGGCATCGGTACCGAACACCTTGCGGGCCAGGTACTCGGTCAGCACCGGGGCGATCATCGCGCCGATGTTGATGCCCATGTAGAAGATGGTGAAGCCCGAATCGCGGCGCTCGTCCTTCAGGCCGTACAGCTTGCCGACCATGGTCGAGATGTTGGGCTTGAACAGGCCGTTGCCGACGATGATCGTGGCCAGGCCGAGCTTGAAGATGTGCTCCTGCGGCAGCGAGATCATGAACAGGCCGGCGGCCATGATGATCGCGCCGGTCAGGATCGATCGCTGATAGCCCAGTACCCGGTCAGCCACGTAGCCACCGAAGATGGCTGCGGCATACACCAGGGCCAGGTAGGCGCCGTAGATGCGGCTGGCGTCGCCTTCACCGGCAGCGCTGCCGTTGTAGAACTGGGCAACGATGTACAGCACCAAGGCCCAGCGGATGCCATAGAACGCAAAGCGCTCCCAGAACTCGGTCATGAACAGCATCCACAACGGGCGCGGGTGGCCCAGCGTGGTCTTGAAGTCCGGCAGCGCCGGCTCTGGGGTGTTCGCAGTGGCGTTTACGCTCATGCGGGTTTCCTGGTTCGGTGGATGACGAGCACGTCCGCTGTGCAGTTGGAGCAACGCGCGAGGATCACCGACTTCTGGCGTTCACGTCAAATACACGCCGTTTGAGGCAGGTGCCAGCCTGCTCGCTGAACTTGCATCTGAAACGATCCAGCCAGTGGCCGGGATCCAAGCTGAATACGGATCAGCCCTGTGCTGACGGGGGCCCGGCCTGCAGGCTGGTGCGCACCTGGAACAGCTCGGGGAAGAAGGTCAGTTCCAGCGCCTTGGCCAGGAAGCCCACCCCGGACGAGCCGCCGGTGCCGCGCTTGAAGCCGATCACCCGCATCACGGTGCGCATGTGTCGGAATCGCCACAGCTGGAAGGCGGTCTCCAGGTCCACCAGGTCCTCGCACAGCGCGTATTCGCGCCAGTAGCGGTCGGTGTCCTGGTAGATGCGTTCGAAGACCGGCTGCAGTGCGTCGTCGGCCACATGCGGCTGGGTCCAGTCGTGGTTTTCATACACGGCCGGTACGGCGTGGCCGAAGCGGGCCAGGTACTTCAGGAATTCCTCGTACAGGCTGGGCGCCTCCAGCACGGTGCGCAGCTGCGCCTGTCCGGCCGCATCGTGCTCGAACACCTGCAGCATCTGCGCGTTCTTGTTGCCCAGCAGGAACTCGATGTAGCGGTACTGCAGCGACTGGAAACCCGACGACGGGCCCAGCACGTCGCGGAAGCCCATGTACTCGGACGGGGTCAGCGTTTCCAGCACCGACCACTGCTCGGTCAGCTGGCGCAGCACCTGCTTGCTGCGCGCCAGCACCTTGCGGCACTGCCAGACTTCATCGCGCTGCAGGAAGCCGATTGCGGCGCGCAGCTCATGGCCCAGCAGCTTCAGCCACAGCTCCGAGGTCTGGTGCTGGATGATGAAGAGCATCTCGTCATGGTGCGGCGGGTTGGACAGCGGCTGCTGCGCGCTGAGCAGCTGGTCCAGCCGCAGGTAGCCGCCGTAGGTCAGGCGCCCCTGCAGGTCGGTGTGGATGCCGGCTTCGAGATCGCGTTGGTTGTTGTCGACGGACATGGGCGGGACCAGATCGGGGGCGGCAAGGGTAGCGCGTTGCCGCCGCGCTGGCAGCCGCCGGGCCCATACCCGGGCGTGCGGTTGGCCGTGGAGCATCGGCCGATCCCGGGCCTGCGCGTGGAACCGTCCAGGCCGTTGTACTGGCGGTCAGCCAGAGGCGTATTCTGATGCTTTGCAGCAACGACTGAATACGTTGTTGTTATTGGCCCCCCACCCGCCGGCAGGGGTAAAACGGGGAATCGCCGTGTTGCGGCGCAGGAAGGCTATTCCGTACGCGTTCCTTAACATGGCGATTCATATCATTTGTAACTTCTCTGTCGAAGGTGCAGTACGCAATGACGGTTGCCGCTGAATTCAAGATCGAATACCTGCAGTACCTGGATACGGACGGCACGCTCGTCCGCGATGACCTGCCCGCGTCGCTGCGCGACCCCAAGGTCCTGGTACCGCTGTTCAAGCAGATGCTGTTCGTACGTACGTTCGACAGCAAATCCATCGCGCTGCAGCGCACCGGCAAGCTCGGCACCTATGCCGCCTGCCTGGGCCACGAGGCTGCGCACGTGGGCATCGGTGCTGCGATGCAGAAGGACGACGTGTTCGCACCGTCGTACCGCGAGTATGGCGCGATGTTCATGCGCGGCGTGCGCCCGCACGACGTGCTGATGTACTGGGGCGGCGACGAACGCGGCAACGATTACGGCGGCAACGCGGCCAAGGACTTCCCGTTCTGCGTGCCGATCTCCACCCAGTGCCTGCACGCCGCAGGTGCCGCGCTGAAGTTCAAGCTCAACAAGGAACCGCAGATCGCGGTGGCCGTGTGCGGCGACGGCGGCAGCTCCAAGACCGACTTCTACGCGGCACTGAATTCGGCCGGCGCCTACAAGCTGCCGCTGATCCTGTGCATCGTCAACAACGGTTGGGCCATCTCGGTTCCGCGTTCGGCCCAGACCGGTGCCGAAACGCTGGCGCAGAAGGGCCTGGCCGGCGGCCTGCATTGCCTGCAGGTGGACGGCAACGACCTGATCGCGGTGCTGGCGGCAATGGAGCAGGCGCGCGAACGTGCGCTGGCCGGCGACGGTGGCACCGTGCTGGAACTGATGACCTACCGCCTGTCCGACCACACCACCGCCGATGACGCGCGCCGCTACCGCGACGACGCCGAGGTGAAGGATGCCTGGCAGCGCGAGCCGATGCTGCGCCTGCGCAAGTACCTGATCAACGCCGGTGTGTGGAGCGAAGAAGAGGAAAACGCCTGGGTTGCCGAGTGCGGCACGCGCGTGGACGAGGAAGTGAACCTGTACCTCAACACGCCGGTGCAGCCGGTCGAGGCGATGTTCGACTTCCTGTATGCCGATCCGCCGCCGGACCTGCTGGCCCAGCGTGCCCAGGCGATCGCCCTGGAGAAGCGCCATGGATGAGATCAAGAACGGCGCGCCCGGCGCGCACACCAACGCCGCCGACAGCGCTGCTGTCGCGCGCGGAGAAGAGAGCATGACCACCACGCCGATCACCCTCATCGAAGCCATCACCCAGGCGCTGGCCTGGGAGCTGGAGCACGACCCGTCGGTGCTGGTGCTGGGCGAAGACGTGGGCGTCAACGGCGGCGTGTTCCGCGCCACTGCCGGTCTGCAGCAGCGCTTCGGCTCGGACCGCATCCTCGACACCCCGCTGGACGAAACCACCATCGCCGGCCTGACCATCGGCCTGGCCGCACAGGGCATGAAGCCGGTGGCAGAAGCCCAGTTCGACGGCTTCATGTACCCGATGGTCGACCATATCGTCTGCCACGCCGCACGCCTGCGTTACCGCACGCGTGGCCGCCTGCACTGCCCGATGGTGCTGCGCGTGCCGTGGGGCGGTGGCATCCGCGCGCCGGAACACCACAGCGAAGCCAACGAGGCGATCTTCACCAACGTGCCGGGCCTGCGCGTGGTGCTGCCGTCCTCGCCGCAGCGTGCGTACGGCCTGCTGCTGGCCGCGATCCGCGAGCCGGATCCGGTGATCTACATGGAGCCCAAGCGCATCTATCGCCAGTACAAGGAAGTGGTCGTCAACGACGGCGAGGCCTTGCCGCTGGACGTCTGCTTCGTGCTGCGCGACGGCACCGACGTGACCCTGGTGACCTGGGGCGCGCAGGTGAAGGAAGCGCTGGAAGCGGCCGACAAGCTGGCCGGCGAAGGCATCAGCGCCGAAGTCATCGACGTGGCCACGCTGCGTCCGCTGGACTTCGCCACCATCGCCGAATCGGTGGCCAAGACCGGCCGCTGCGTGATCGTGCAGGAGGCCCCGAAGACCGCGGGCTTCGGCGCCGAGATCGCCGCGCGCCTGGCCGAGGAATCGATCTACGACCTGCTGGCCCCGGTCGAGCGCGTTACTGGCTACGACACCCACATTCCGCTGTTCCGCCTGGAAATGAAGTACCTGCCGAGCGTTGAGCGGATCGTGGCGGCAGCCAAGCGCGCGGTGGCGGCCGGCTGACATGCGGGCCCGCCTTCTGGGGGCTTACCGCAGCCAGTATCCCAACCCGCTCCGGTTCCACACCGGCCAGATCGTCGAAGTAGGTGTCCGTGACGAGGAATGGCCGGCGTTTGCCTGGGTACGCACCAACGATGGGCGCGCTGGATGGGCGCCCATCGCCTGGTTGCAGCTGCTGGACGAGGGTCGCGCCGAAGCCCTGTGCGACTACGACGCCCGCGAGCTGGATGTGGAAAGCGGCGAGATGGTGAAGCTTCATCACGAACACGGTGGGTGGTGGTGGTCCGAGCGCGCCAATGGCGCGACGGGCTGGCTGCCGGCCCGCGAACTGGAACTGCTGGAAGAGAACTGCAAATGAGCCAGACCAAGAACTTCAACCTGCCCGACCTGGGCGAAGGCCTGCCGGACGCGACCATCGTCGAGTGGTTCGTCAAGGAAGGCGATGTGATCAAGCTGGACGAGCCGCTGGTCTCGATGGAGACCGCCAAGGCCGTGGTGGAAGTGCCCTCGCCGTTCTCCGGCAAGGTGCTGAAGCTGTCCGGCGGCGCCGGCGACATCATCCCGACCGGCTCGGTGCTGGCCAGCTTCGAACTGGACCCGAACCTGCCGCAGCGTGCCGATGGCCAGGACACCGGCCACAGCCATGGTCACGCCGCACCTGCCGCTGCACCGACGCCGCCGCCGCTGCCGGCCGCTGCCGCACCGGTCGCCGTGGAAGAAGCCAAGCCCGCCGCGGCCGAGCGTGATGACGCCGGTACCGTGGTCGGCGCGATGCAGAGCTCCAATGCCGTGCACGCGGAGCAGGCGCTGGCCGTCGGTGGCGTCAAGGCCGTGCCGGCCGTGCGTGCGATGGCGCGCAAGCTGGGCGTGGACCTGAGCCGCGTGCCGGCCACCGGCACCGATGGCGCCGTGACCATGGCCGACGTCAAGCAGGCCGCCGCCAACGGCAGCGCCAAGCTGGGCGCTGCTCCGGCGCCGGTCGCTGCCGCCGCGTATGCCGCGCCGGCCCCGGCGCAGGTGTCTGCCCCGGTGCAGAGCGAAGCCCGCACCCCGCTGTCTGCCGCCGGCAAGCCGATGCGCACCCAGCCGCCGGGCGTGATCGCCAAGGGCCAGCCGGAACCGCTGAAGGGCGTGCGCCGCAACATGGCCCGCGTGATGGCCGATGCGCACAGCAAGGTCGTGCCGACCACGCTGAACGACGACGCCGACATCCATGCCTGGCTGCCGGGCAACGACGTCACCGCGCGCCTGGTGCGTTCGATCGTGGTCGCCGCGCAGAAGGTGCCGGCGATGAACGCCTGGTTCGACGGCGAAGCACTGACCCGCACCCTGCATGCGCAGGTGGACATCGGCATCGCCGTGGACACCGACGACGGCCTGTTCGTGCCGGCCCTGCGCAATGCTGACATGCTTGATGCACGTGGCATCCGCGAAGGCGTCAACCGCCTGCGCGAGCAGGTGGAATCGCGTTCGATCGCCGCCTCGGAACTGAGCGGCTACACCATCTCGCTGTCCAACTTCGGCATGTTCGCCGGCCGCTACGCGACCCCGGTCGTGGTGCCGCCGTGCGTGGCGATCGTTGGTGCCGGCCGTGCCCGCCACCAGATGACCCCGGTGATGGGCGGCGTGGAAGCGCACAAGGTGATCCCGTTGTCGGTCACCTTCGACCACCGCGCGGCTACGGGTGGTGAAGCCGCCCGCTTCCTGCGCGCGATGATGGACGATCTGGCGCTGGCCAGCTGATCGGTGGGTGCCAACCTTGGTTGGCACATGAGTTGGAGAAACGCCGGGCACTGCCCGGCGTTTTTTTGTGCCCGCATCCACGCATGGCGTGGATCTACATAACGCGGGCGATCAATCGCGCGCCACCATGCCCTCGGCGCGGCTGTAGACACGCAGGCGGTGCCCGTCAGGATCCACTCCAACGAAGGTGTGGCCGAACTCCAGCGTCACCGGCGCCTGCAGAATCTGCACGCCGAGCGCGCGCCACGCATCGTGCGTCTGCTGCACCGTCTCGGGTTTGGCGACCAACATCGCCAGTTCCGCAGCGCCGGCCTGCGCGGACACCGCCGGTTGCACGTCATCGCGCTGCCACAGGCCCAGTGCGGCGCCATCGCCGAGCAGGAACAGCGCAAAGCCGGGCGACTGCTCGACCGGCGGTTTGCCGAGGATGCCGCTGTAGAAGGTGGCGCTGGCGGCGACGTCGCGCACGTACTGCAGCAGGGTGCTGGGCTTGAACATAGGGAAGCTCCGTTGTTGGGAGCGTCCATGGTGGTACGGACCTGCTGACAGATTCTGTCAGCAGCGTCGAGCTTGCTCGACTGCTGTTGCCATTGCCCTGGTAGAGGTCGAGCTTGCTCGACTGCTGTTCGCGAAGATCCAAGGCGGTCGAGCAAGCTCGACATCTACCAAGAGCAATCAGCAAAGAGCAAAGAGCAAAGGCCACCACTCCATCCCACCAGCAGCAGAAAGCGAAGTGCGGAAGCAGGCGGGAAAACCCGACGCTACGAACGATCCAGCCAATCCGGCGCAATGCCCTGCGCCTTCTGCCAGCGCCGCAGCAGGGTGGCGCGTGGCACGAGGTAGTGATCCTCCAGCACGCGCACCTGACGGATCCGGTCCAGCCTGAAATGCCGGAAGTCCTCGCGGCCTTCGCACCACGCCGCCAGCATCGGCACTTCGTCGAAATAGCCCAGCGCGAACGGCCAGACGATGCGCTCGCTGCGCTGGCCCTGCGCGTCTTCGTAGCCGAACTTCAATCGCTGCTGCGAACCCACGGCTTCACGCACGGCCTGCAGGCGCGCGGGGGGAACCTTGCTCCCAGCGCGCGAAGGGCCCACGCGCAGACCACTGTCACGCAGCGCTTCGCGGCGCGCCGCAGGCAACACATGCGCGATACGCGCCAGGGCGTCACGCGCAGCCTCGGCCAGCGCCGGCTCGGTGCGCGCGGCAACCCAGCGCAGGCCCAGCACCAGCGCATCGATCTCGGCCGGTGGCAGGGTCATGGGAGGCAAGGTATCGCTCGGTGCCAGCAGGTAGCCGACGCCGGCCTCGCCACGCAGGTCAGCGCCCTGCTCGCGCAGGGTCTCGATATCGCGGTACAGCGTGCGCAAGCTGATGCCCAGCGCGTCGGCCAGCGCCTGCCCCGCCACCGGACGTCGATGACGGCGCAGCAGCTGCAGCAACTGGGTCAGGCGCAGCGCACGTGACATCAGCCGACCAGTGCGCTCGATGCCACCACGTGCTCGCCCGGCTGCGGGGTCAACGCGGCCTCGACCAGCGCTTTGGCAATTTCAGCGGCCGGATTGATCCGCCACGCCCGCGGCAGCACCGGCCCCAGCACGCCCAGCACCTTCAATGCGAGGCGCTCACCGCGGCGGACCTCGCTGCGCTCGCCCCCGATCAGCCCTGGGCGGACCAGGGTCAACGAATTGAAGCCCAACGTGCGAAGGTCGCGCTCCAGCTCGCCCTTCACCCGGCTGTAGAAGATCGACGACTGCGGGTTGGCACCGGCTGCGGAATTCAGCACATACGTCTGAGCACCTTGTCCCTGCGCCAAGCGGGCGAACGCCAGCGGGTAGTCATGGTCGATCCGATGGAAGGCCTCGCGGCTGCCAGCCTGGGCAATGGTGCTGCCCAGTGCGCAGATGACCGCATCCACTCGCGCCCACTCCGGTGCGGCCGGCAACGCATCGAAGGCCAGCACCGGGTTCTCCAGCTTCCCGAGAGTTACGCCCAACGGGCGGCGAGTGGGCGCCACGACGGCGCTGCAGCGTGGGTCGTCCAGCAGCCTGGACAGGGTCAGCCCGCCGACCAGCCCGGTCGCCCCCAGCAACATCACGCGCATCACCACCTCCACTGCGGCATTCTGTCGCCCATCGTAGCCGTTCAAGCCATCGGCAGCCGCGCCGATATGCTGGAACCAGTCCCTGCCAGCCCCAGGATTCGCTCCATGACGGACCAGCCCGACCACCGCCCTGCCCCCGGTACCGCCCTTGGGCCGCCGGCACGCGTGCGCGCGGTGGTGGACGATGGCCTGGGCGACCGCGTGGTGCTGCAGGGCGGCGGTGGCGTGGCCCTGCAGCAGCTGTTCGCAGGCGCCGACGCGCCGGAACCGCTGCTGGCGGCGTTCGCCAACGGCATGGCCACCCTGCCCGGCGAACTGGGCGACATGGGCGACCGCCTGCAATCGGCGCAGGCCAGCGCCGATTGGCCGCGCTACGGCCGCGCGATGCGGCAGTTGATCGACAAGTACATCCGCACCATCGAGCAGCATTCCCCGGACGGGCAGCCGGAAAGCCTGCGCCTGTCCGAGCAGCTGCGGCTGCTGCTGGGCGGTGCGGTGGTGGCCCTGCTGCAGCACGACCCGGATCTGCGCGAACAAGCGCAGACCCTGGCCACGCGCCTCCGCCAGTGGCAACCGGGTACCGCACTGGAGCCGATCGAACAGGGCGTGCGCGAACTCGGCCACCAGGTCGGTGTGCGTGCCGAGAGCTGGCAGGAGCAGCAGGCGCTGCTGCTGGAGCTGTTCGCGTTGCTGCTGGAGAACGTGAGCGAGCTGCTGGATGACCGCAGCTGGCTGCAGGGCCAGATCGCGGCGGTGCGCCAGTTGCTGGACGGTCCGTTGGAAGCCGAAGCGGTCGAGCGCACCCGCGCCGAGTTGCGCGAAGTGATCTACAAGCAGGGCCTGCTGCGCCAGGGCATCGACGATTCGAAGGCGGCGATGCGCGGGTTGATGGGCGAGTTCATCGAGCGCATGGATGGCATGGCCACCAGCACCGGTGAGTACCACGACCGCATCGGCAGCTACGCGCTGCAGCTGCGTGAGGCGCGCAGCATCGCCGACCTCAACCAGCTGCTGCAGGAGGTGATGCGCGATACCGGCAAGGTGCAGCAGCAGGCCGCGCAGGCCCGCGATCATCTGGCCAGCGCGCGACAGGAAGTAGAACGCGCAGAGCAGCGCATTGCCGAGCTGGAGCAGGAACTGCGTGCTGCTGGTGACCTGGCGCGTATCGATCCGCTGACCCAGGCACTGAACCGCCGCGGCCTGGACGAACTGCTGCAGCGTGAGCTGGCGCGTGCCATGCGCAACAACTCGCCGCTGGGCGTGGCGGTGATCGACCTGGATGATTTCCACCTGACCAACGAGGCGCACGGTCACGCCGGTGGCGATGCGCTGCTGCAGCACCTGGTGGCCGTGTGCAAGCTGCTGCTGCGCGCCACCGACGGCATCGCGCGGCTGGGCGGCGACGAGTTCGTGCTGGTGCTGCCGGAAACCCAGGGTGCCGACAGCATGGCCACCGTGCAGCGCCTGCAACGTTCACTGGCGCACCGCGTGCTGACCGTGCAGGACCGACGCGTGCCGGTGCATTTCAGCGCCGGGCTGGCGCAATGGCAGCCCGGTGACGATACCGAGACCCTGCTGCGCCGCGCCGATGACGCGCTGTATGCAGCCAAGCGGCAGGGCAAGAACCGGGTGCAGACGGGGTAGTCCGCTCCGCCGGGCATGGCCCGGCGGCGGCGGTTGGTGGGTGCCGACCGTTGGTCGGCACGCCCTTCGCTTACTTCCCGCGCAGCTTCTGGAACCCGGTCACCGCCGCCAGCACGATGGCGCCAGCGATGATGCCGACCACCATGTTGGCCGCAGCACTGATCAGCCAGCCCCACTGCCCTTCGCCGCCCAATGCCTGCACCGCATGGTGCAGCGCCGGCACGTTGTGCACCAGGATGCCGCCGCCCACCAGGAACATGGCGATGGTGCCGGCCACCGACAGGAACTTCATCAGCCACGGCGCCGAGGCCACCAGGCCGCGACCGAAGGCGGCAATGGCACCGCCCTTGCGCGACAGGTACAGGCCGACGTCATCAAGCTTCACGATGCCCGCCACCAGCCCATAGACGAACACCGTCATCGCCAAGGCAACCACGGCCAGGGTGACCACCTGGTTGGTGAACGGCGCGGTGGCGACCACGCCCAAGGTCAGCACGATGATCTCGGCCGAGAGGATGAAGTCGGTGCGGATCGCGCCCTTCACCTTGTCCTTCTCCCACGCCACCATGTCCACCTGCGTATCGGCCAGCGCCTTGCGACGCTCGGTCTGGCGCTCGGCATCGTCGTCGGAGGAATGCAGGTAGCGGTGCGCCAGCTTCTCCACACCCTCGAAGCACAGGAAGGCACCGCCGATCATCATCAGCGGCACGATCAGCGGCACGTTCCAGCCGCGGCTGTGCAGCCAGGCCTCCAGCGCGCTGATCGCCAGAGCCGCCGGCACCAGGATCACCTTGTTGACCAGCGAGCCCTTGGCCACCGCCCACACCACCGGCAGCTCGCGGTTGGCGTTGACCCCGGTCACCTGCTGCGCGTTCAGCGCCAGGTCGTCGCCGAGTACACCAGCGGTCTTCTTCGCCGCGACCTTGGTCAGCACCGAGACATCGTCGAGGAGGGTGGCGATATCGTCGAGCAGGGCGAACAGGCTGGCACCGGCCATGGGAAGTCCAGAGAGGGAATGAGCGGATTCTGACCGATACCGGGGCGGCTGCGGAAGCGGTCGGGTTCACTGCGTGCCTACCGCCCCCCGGCGACACTGCGGAATCCGGACATTGCTGGCCAGGGGCCGGCACGACCGTCTTTGCCGCATGGGAGTTCCGCTTGAGCAATCCGCCCACCGCCAATGGCAATCCCCCGCTGGTCAAAGGCATGAACCGGCGCAGCCAGATCCTGCGCCTGTTGATGCGCTACCGCCATTCAGGCGTGTTTTCCGGCATGAACCTGGATGCCGCGGGCAATCCGGCCGACGTACCGGCAGATGGCAACCCGGAACAGTTCGTCAGTGACCTGGAAGCCTTGGGGCCCACCTTCGTCAAGCTGGGCCAGATGCTCTCTACCCGCCCGGACATGGTGCCGGTGGAGTTCGCCACGGCGCTGGAGCGCATGCAGGAGAAGGTGGCCGAGATTCCGGTCGAGCGCATCCATGCCATCGTCGAGCAGGAACTGGGCGCCCCGGTGAACAAGCTGTTCGCTGCGTTCGATCCCGAGCCACTGGGCTGCGCGTCAATCGCGCAGGTGCACCGCGCGGTGCTGCACGATGGCCGCCAGGTAGCAGTGAAGGTGCAGAAGCCTGAAGTCGCCGCACAGCTGCGCTCGGACCTGGAGGCGCTGCGCAGCTTCGCGCTGGCCGCCGACCACCTGACCCAGGTCGGCCGCCGCGTGCGCCTGCGCGACTGGCTCAACGAGTTCGCCAAGACCCTGATGCAGGAGCTGGACTACCACGCCGAGGCCGAGAACCTGGCCCGTTTCGGCCGCCACCTCAAGCCATTCCGCCGCCTGTGGATTCCGCAGCCGCTGTGGGATTACAGCAGCCAGCGCGTGCTGACCATGGAACTGGCCACCGGCGTGCGCGTGGATGCAATTCCCGATGTGCGCCGCACCGAGCAATCGATGGATCCGCTGGCGGCGGCACTGATCCGCGGCTACCTGGACCAGATCTTCGTGCATGGCGAGATCCACGCCGATCCGCATCCGGGCAACCTGCGGGTGATGCCTGATGGCCGCTTGGCGATCTTCGACCTGGGCATGGTCGCGCATATGCCACCGCGCCTGCGCGAGCGCCTGCTGAAGATCCTGTTCGCCGCGGTCGATGGCCGTGGCGAGGAAGTGGCCGACGACCTGATCAGCATCAGCACGCGGCTGGAGGCCTTCGACGAGGAGCGCTACCTGCGCGAAACTGGCCAGCTGATCGCGCGCTACGCCGCCAGTGGCAGTTTCTCCGAGGGCCGCGTGGTGCTGGACATGGTGCGCATCGCCACCGCCTGCGGGCTGCGCACGCCGCCGGAACTGAGCCTGCTGGGCAAGGCACTGCTCAACCTGGAAACCGTGTGCCGGCTGCTGGCACCCGAGCTGGAAACACGTCGCATCGTCGAGCGCCAGCTGCAGCACGTGATGCGCGCACGCCTGAAGAAATCGCTGTCTGCCGCCAACCTCGCCAGCGAGGCGATGGAGCTGCAGCAGCTGCTGCGCGATGGGCCGCGCAAGCTGTCGGACATCATGGCGCTGCTGGCCGAGAACCGCCTGCAGATGAAGGTGACCGGCCTGGAAGAATCGCGGTTAATGGAGAACCTGCAGAAGATCGCCAACCGCGTAGCGGCCGGCATCATCAGCGCCGCGTTGATCATGGCCGCCGCGATGATGATGAAGATCGACACCGGCTGGCATCTGTTCGGCTACCCGCTGATTGCGCTGATCCTATTGTTCATCGGCGTGGTGCTCGGCCTTGGCATCGTAACCAGTGCACTGCTGTTTGATCGTCGCGCACGGGCACGCGAGGAACGCGGGCATCGCTAGCGCATCAACGAAAACGCCGTATTCATGCGGTTTTTAATGCAATCCAACGCAGCCTTTCACGCTCGTTTTACCTTCTGAGCGCGATTGCGCGCGCGTCATTTCAACAAACATTTCAGTCAGGTTCGTGCATGCACTATCGGGTCATCGGCCTGTCACATGCATGTGCTTGCGGCAGCGCTGGTCGGATGGACACGCGTCGGTACGACGTCCATCACCACCACCCCGTCACTGCCGAAGCTGCCTATGCTCTGGATACTGCTGCTGTCGTTGTTGCTGTTGTGCTGGTTGTTCCTCGCGTCCGACAAGTGGGTGTGGTGGAAGGCCGGTGCGTTCTCGCTGCTGCTGCTCACGCTCAGCGCGTGGTGGCTGATCGACAAGCTGTCCGGTGATGGGCTCAATGCCGCCACCCTGTACCACCTGGGCGCCGACATGGAAGGCGCCGGTGTCTCCGACTTCAAGGGCTATATCGCCGGCTTCATCGTGCTGGCGCTGGTCTCGCTGCTGCCGCTGTTCGCCACGCGGGTCAAGCGCTGGCGCCGGCCCGGCCACGGTGGCGCGTTGTTCGCCGGTTTCGCGGCCGTGTGGGTGGCCACGATCATGATCAGCCCGCTGGCCCGCGACGGCCAGCGCCTGTACCAGCAGCTGCGCCCGGTCGACTTCGCGCGCATCGCCCCCGAGTACCAGGTGCCGACGCAGCGGCTGCAGCGCCCGCGCAACATCGTCTGGATCTACGGCGAAAGCCTGGAGCGCACTTACCTGGATGAGAACGTGTTCCCGGGCCTGATGCCCAATCTCAACCGCCTGGCCACAAAGTCGCTGGACGTGCGCGGGCTGGCCTCGGCCGAAGGCAGCGGTTGGACCATCGCCGGCCTGGTGTCGTCGATGTGCGGCGTACCGCTGACCACCTCGCAGGGCGATGAGAACAGCATGGACCGCATGGGCAGCTTCCTGCCCAAGGCGGTGTGCCTGGGCGACTACCTGAAACAGCAGGGCTATACCAACCATTACCTGGGCGGTGCCAACGGCCAGTTCGCCGGCAAGGGCCAGTTCCTGGCCAGCCACGGTTTCGATGAAGTGCATGACCTGGCCTGGTTCAAGCAGCAGAAGAAGATCGGCCGCATCCACTACTCGGCCTGGGGCGTGCATGACGATGTGCTGCTGGACACCGCCTACCAGCGCTTCGAGCAGCTCTCGCGCGCCGGCTCGCCGTTCATGCTGACCACGCTGACCATGGATACCCATCACCCAGCCGGCCATCTGCCGGTGTCGTGCAAGGGCGAGCGCTACCAGAGCCAGTACGGCAACATCAACATGCTCAACGCGCTCAAGTGCAGCGACCGGCTGATCTCGCAGCTGGTGCAGCGCATCCAGGCCAGCCCGTACGGCAAGGACACACTGATCGTGATCGCCTCCGATCACCTGGCGATGCCCAACGATCTGACCCACATCCTGACCCGGCAGAAGCGCGAGAACCTGCTGCTGTTCCTGGGCGATGGCATTGCCCCGCAGCAGCTCAGCGCCGACGCCGGCACCACCCTGGATTCGGGTGCGACCCTGCTCAGCCTGCTGGACCCGAACCTGAAGACGATGGGCTTTGGCCGTTCGCTGATCGATACCCAGCGCGCGCCCAGCGCCAGCGTGGCCACCCAGCGCGATGGCGGCCGCGATTACCCGCAGTACCTCGCCTTCGCCCGCTCGCTGTGGCTGGGCGAACCGACCCGCGAACTGAAGATCGATGGCGATGACCAGGTGGTGGTCGGCCTGCAGCATGTGCAGCCACCGGTGTTGCTGGAGTACGACAAGGACTGGGGTTTGAAGTCCGTGTATCTGGAAAACACTTCGCGCCAGTTCGATGATGCCAACCCGGACAACACCCTGGCCTATGTCGACCGCTGCACCGCGTTCGAGGACGGCTCGGCCGACGGTGACTGGTGCGCCCTGCTGGTCAACCGCGACAACGGCATCAAGCTGTACCGCGACAACGACCTGCGTGGCGGCATCGCGGTGGATGCACCGCTGGATGCATTCCAGGGCCCGCGCCCGAGCGTGCGCCAGGCACACATGATCACCCAGAAGGGCCGCCGTACCCGCGCCGGCCAGTACATGCTGCAGCTGGTGGCGAGCACGCGCCCGGATCGCGGCTTCTGGATCGAGGCGGTGTCCTCGCAGCGCAAGGTGGTGCTGGCCCAGCAGTGGGTGCAGCCCGATGCCAACGGCAAGATCAACGTGTCGTTCGGGCTGGACCACGAAGTGGATGATCTGGAGATCCGCGCGTGGTTGAATCATGCCGAGAAACTGGCGGTGGATACGTTCGCACTGGTGCCCTCGCGCAGCCGACCGCGAGGGTAGGGGTTTCTTTGCAGGGCTGCGCCCTGCCACCCGCTACAAGCCGGAGAAACAGCAACGGCAACAGCGTGCATTCCGTGGTTGGGTGGGGCGGTGTCGGAGTGCGGGGACGCCGTGAATCCGTCCTTGGAGGCTTGGCAGCCGCATCCATGCGGCTGACACCCCGCACTCCGACACCGCCCCACCTCTGACAGATTCCTGCGGCTGTCGGTAGGTGTCGACCTTGGTCGACACAATCTGTCAGATATCGAAAATCAAAATGGGGTCAGATCCGTTTTCCTACGGAAAACGGATCTGACCCCAAAAGCAATTCCAACAGATCACGGAAATCTGTCGAAGGCGGGGTGGGGCCGGTTGCGGGAGTGTCCGCGGCATGGATGCCGCGGCCAAGCCCCCAAGGATGGGTTTACGGCGTCTCCCGCAACCGGACCCACCCCGCCAATCCTCGGAATGCCAGCTTTTGCTGTTGCTCTTGCGGTTGACGTTGCTTCGGCGGGTGCAGGGCGCAGCCCTGCAGAACACCCCCTACTCCTGCGGATCGCGGGTGATGTGGATGTCGGTCGGGGTCGACAGCGGGATGTTCCGCTCCGCCAGGATCTGCAGCAGGCTGAAATACAGATCGCTGCGGGTGGCATACACCTGCCGCGGGCTGGCTACATACGCAAAGCTGTTGATGGTGATCTGGCCACCGGCAATGCTGTCGATGTAGACCGTCGGTGCCGGCTGCTTCAGCACGTTGGTATGCGCGGTGTACGCATCCAGCAGCGCCTGCCGCAGGTTGCCGACATCGGTGCTGGGCGGCACCGCGAACTGGATCTGGATGCGACCCTGGTTGTTGCCCATTGTCATGTTGCGTACGGTCTTGGTGACCAGCTCGGAGTTGGGCACGATCAGGGTCGATTTGTCCCCCACCTGGATCTCGGTCGAACGCAGGCTGATGCGGCGGATGTCGCCTTCCTGATCACCCAGCTTCACCCAGTCACCGATCTTCACCGGGCGCTCGGCCAGCAGGATCAGGCCGGAAACGAAGTTCTGGGTGATCACCTGCAGGCCGAAACCAATACCCACTGACAGCGCGCTGACCAGCAACGCGAGCTTGCTCAGCTCCAGGCCCATCGCCGTCAGCGCCCAGATCACCGCGAGGATGATGCCCACATAGCGGGTAACCGTACTGACCGAGTTGCGTGCACCCAGGTCCAGTTCGGTCTTGGGCAGGTAGGTGTCGGTCAGCCAGCGCTGCACCAGCTGGGTGATCGCCAGGCCGGCCAGCAGCACCACAATCGCCAGCACGATCTGCATCGGCTTCAGAGTGGTTCCACCCAACGGAATGCCCGTGGTGAGCAGCGAAGAGAAGCGTTCCACCACCGCGCCGATGTTGCCAAAAGGTGCCACCAGCGCCAGCAATGTGATCAGCACGACGATGGTGCGCAGGGCTGCAGAGAGCAGCACGCCGGCCTGTTCCAGCCGCGACACGCTCAGGCCGGTGCTGAGCAGGATGGTCTGGCCCACCTTGCTGTCGGCATTGAGCATCCACGTGCTGAAGTCATCGACGAACTTGAACAGCAGGGTCGCCGCCAGCACCACGATGCTGCCGCCAATCAACTGCTGGTTCACGAACTTGGCGAAATTCAGGTAGCCCAGCAACGTCGCGACGATGGCGGCCACCACCGCGACGTTGCCCGCCACGCGTGCCAATACCAGCCAGCTGCTGCGGCGCACCGGCGTGGCCGCGCCCACGCCATCGGCCTGTGCCTCCAGCTTGGCCTCGGCCTCGGCGGTCTGCCGGCGATGCAGGCGTGCCAGGGTGACCAGCATGGCCATGATCAGGCCCAGGTAGGTCAGGGCAATCAGGCCATCCAGCGCTACCGTGGTGACGTCGCTGGTACGCGTAGCCTGATCGAGGGCGACCAGCACCGTACTCAGCCAGGCCAGTGCCGCCGCGCCCCACGCGTACTTGCGCAGCTTGAGTGCGGCGGTGTCGTCCAGATTCAACAATCGCCATGAGGGGCGCTTGGGCACCAGCAGGCAGGCGCTGAGCGCGGCAATGAAGGCCGCACGGAAGGTGGCGGTTTCCAGACCGTCGGCCACCACCTGCAGGCGCGGTGCGATCGCATCAACGGCGTCCAGCGCCGCCATCAGCACCACTACGGCATAGCCGGGCAGCAACGTGCCGACCAGCAACAACCACATGGCCAGGCCGGAACGGCGCAGGCGACCATCGGGCGCACGCTCCGACGCCGCAAAGCGCCGCCCCAGCCTACGCAGCCACAACCGCAGCGGGAACATCATCACCAGCGCGGCGATCAGGCCCAGCAACGGCGTGCCCCAGCCATTGGCCCGGATGCCGGCAACGAACGTATCGCGCCCCTGCTCGGCCAACGGCGCGACGCGTGCGATATCGATCGGCAGGCGCTCGGCCACCTTGCTCCACAGTGCCGGAGACAACGGCGAGGCGACCTTCTTCCCCATGTCTTCGGCGCGCTGCGCAGTGCGCTGCTGGTCGATGTCGGCTGCCAGCTGCTGGGCACGCACGGCGCTGGTCTTGGCCTGCGCCACCGACGCGGCCAGTCCGTCGCGCTGCTTGTTGATCGTGCGCCGTTGCGCCGCCAGTTCGGGCGGCTCGGTGGTGCCCTCGACAGGCGTGCCCAGCTGCGCCAGTTGTTCGTCGAGGCGAACCAGCTGGGGCTGCAGCGCCTTTTCCAGCGCCTCAGCATCACGCCGTGCCTGCGAGGCATTCTCCGACAGCATCGCCAGCGTCTCGATGGCTTCAGCATCGCCACGCTTGCGATCGATCTCCTTCAGCCTGGAATCGATATCCGCCAGCTGCTGCTTTGGCGTCGGGTCCTCATCCTGTGCCAGCACCGGCGCGGACAGCAGGAGGGCGGTGCACAGCGTCAGGACCCACCAGGGCCCACGTGCACGGATCGTTCGCAGGAAAGAAGACACGCCAGCCACACCGGTTCGCGCGGACCACCGCGCCTGCGCGCGACTATACGGCACAGGCGGTAAAGGGCGGATGGGCGGTACTCAGTACTTCAGGCGCAGCTCTTCCACGGCCGGCTGCTGCAGCGCGTACCAGTCCTGGAACTCTTCCTCGGTGATCTCATCGGGCGCGTACACCGCCACCGGGTGCCAGTCGTGGTCGGTCGGCAGCGGCTGGCGCGGGCCGGCACGCAAGCTGTAGGCAACGCCTTCGTAGTCCACCAGGTCATCGACCTGCGGCCACTGTTCGCGTGCGAACGCGGATTCACTCTTCAACAGGATCACCTGGTACATCGGCACCTCCACCTCGGTTGGATCAGGAAAACACGGCGCTGGCGGTAGCATACCGCCGCACCGGTGACAACGGGCACGCCGCAGCGGCGACGGAACGTTCTGGACACGGCCATCGCCCCGGCTTCACCCGCCCATGGCAAGGCCATCGGCATCGTGGAGGCCCACCCCTGCCACGACCGCCGATGACCGAGCACCCGCCGCTGAAGACCGTTGCCGACCTCAAGCTGCCCCGCTACCTGGGCACCTGGTACGAGATCACACGCCTGCCGATGCGCCATGAACCGGAAGGCTGCACCGACGTGTCGGCGCACTACACCCTGCTCGACAACGGCAACGTCGGCGTCACCAACCGCTGCCGTATGGACGGCGAGGTCGAGGAAGCCACCGGCGAGGCCTGTGCCGTCGACAACGACAGCGCGCGCCTGGAGGTGAGCTTCCTGCCCAAGGGCCTGCGCTGGTTGCCGTTCGCCAAGGGCGACTACTGGGTGATCCAGGTCGCTCCGGACTACAGCGTGGCGCTGGTCGGCAGCCCGGACCGCAAGTACCTGTGGCTGCTGGCCCGCGAACCGCAGCTGGACGCCACCGTGCAGGACCATTATCTGGCCACCGCCCGGCTGCAGGGCTTCGATCTGTCCGAACTGATCCAGACCCCACATACCGGCCACCCGACCGCCTGAGCAGCTGCGCATGGACCTGAAAAGTGGCTATCCGTGGTGGGCGGTGCGCAACGGCCTGATCCACGCCTTCCCACCGCTGGAAATGGACCTGCACAGCGACGTGCTGGTGGTCGGCGGTGGCATCACCGGTGCGCTCATCGCCGATGAACTGTCCGCCCACGGCCAAGAAGTCGCGGTCATCGAGCAGCGCGACATCGGCTGGGGCAGTACCGCCGCCAGCACCGCGCTGCTGCAGTACGAGATCGATACCCATCTGCTGGAGCTGGCACAGCGTTACGGCCATGACGCCGCCGCACGGGCCTACCTTGCCTGTGCCGAGGCAATCCCGGCGCTGGGCGAGGTCGCTCGCGGCCTGAAAGACGTTGATTTCCAGCGCATGGACAGCCTGTATCTGGCCAGCCGCCATCGCGACGTGCCGCGCCTGATGGCCGAAGGTGGGGCGCGGCGCAGCATCGGCCTGGATGCCCGCTGGCTGGGCCCGGAGGCACTGCGGGAACGTTTCGACGTTGAGGCCGGCGGCGCCCTGCTGACCCGGCAGGCGGCGCGGGTCGATCCGTATCGGCTGACCTATGCGCTGCTGCAGCGCGTGCGCCGGCGCGGCGGCCACGTGCATGACCGCACCGTACTGCACAGCCTCGATGCCACCGCGCGCGGGGTGACCGCCCGTACCGAAGCCGGTGCCACGGTCCGCGCACGCCACGTCGTGCTGGCCATGGGCTATGCCAACCAGCGCTGGCTCGATCAACGCGTCGCCCGCAACCGCAGCAGCTATGCCTTCATCACCGACCCCATCGATGCGGACGTGCTGGGCCGGCTGCGCAACACGATGGTCTGGGAGAGCGCACGCCCCTACCTGTATCTGCGCGCCACCGGCGACCGGCGCCTGCTGGTGGGTGGACTGGACGATGCCATCGACATCCCGGCCCGCCGCGACCGGCGCGTGCAGCGCAAGGCCGACCAGCTGATGAAGCAGCTGCAGCACTGGTTCCCACGGCTGGACCCGGTACCGGCGTTTTCCTGGGCCGGCACCTTCGCCGAAACGGCGGACGGCCTGCCTTTCTTCGGCCCGCACGATCAGTGGGGCCCGCGGGTGCACTTCGCCATGGCCTACGGCGGCAACGGCATCACCTATTCAATGATCGGCGCGCAGCTGCTGCGGGCCCGGATCGAGCGCTGCGGGCATCCGCTGACGGGGCTGTTCGGGTTCGGGCGGTTGCCGTAGCGCCCGCCTCTTGTAGAGTCGAGCCACGCTCGACTGCATCTGCCACCCGCGGCCGAGCATGGCTCGACTCCACGGGGCGCCGACAGGCATCATTCAAGCAACCCCTGCTAGCGTCGGCCTGTACCGCCGCGTGTTGCGTGGCCACCTGTCCGCTGGAGCGCCGTCATGATCCGCCCCCTGACCCTGCTGCTGTGCCTGGCCCTGCCGGGAACCGTGCTGGCCCAGTCCGCTGCTGGCGCCACTGCGCCGCAGGCCGCCGGCCTGGACCTGACGCTGCCGCAGGCGCCGATGCGCTACCTCAACGACCCGGCTCTGCAGCGGGACCCGCCGGGCACGTACTACGGTGACAAGAGCGGTCCGCGCGTGCACGACGACGCGAAGATCGCCGACGTCACCGACGACAAGGTCAAGGTATCCGGCAGCTTCACCACCGGCATCGGCTATTCCAAGAACGGTGGCAACAGCCACTACAACGCCGCCACGCTGAACCTGAGCAAGAACTACACCACCGATGAAGGCAAGACCCACGGGGTCAACGTCAACATCCACGTGAGCGAAGGCAAGGGCCCGGGCTTCTTCGGTCCGTATGGCGGGTACTACGGCCGCGGCCCGGGCTATTGGGACTACCCGCCGCCGTACGGCTGGTAAGCCAGCTCCTGTAGAGCCAAGCCCATGCTCGGCTACGGTTGGCCGCAAAGCCGAGCATGGGCTCGGCTCTACATGGGCCAACGTCAATCCAGCCAGCCATCGCGCTCGCTGTGCAGGATGCGGCCGTCATAACCGCTCAGGCGCACGTCCACCTTCTGATTGCGTGCATTGCGGGCTTCCAGCGACCAGGTCGCACCATCGCGTTCCAGCGAATGGATCTCGCGCAGGCCATTCGCCTGTGCTCGTACCAGCACCTGCTCGGTGGTCAACAGCGCGCGGCTGCTGTGCTCGTCGAAGATCTCGCCGGTCTTCGGGTCCACGTAGACCTCGCTGAAGCGGCCATCGGCGCGGCTCACGTCGGCCTCCCACAGGCCATCATCGCGTTCGATCTCGTGGATCTGGGTGTAACCGGCCTTGCGCAGGGTCTGTTCGACCTGGGCCATGCCCAGCGGCGCGGCCTGTACGGCCGGTGCGATGGCCAGCAAAGCAACAGTGGCAAGGGTGAGCGACTTCAACATGGGGGTTCTCCTGTTCGTGTTCGTGGCCGGACCATCCCGGCAACGCCACAATGCACCCCGTGGTTAACAGCGCCTTAGCCGGCACTGTTAGCCAGCTGTTAGTCACCCCCGGCACACTCACGCCTGTTCCTACAGCCCTCCCTGCGCCCCGATGCTCTCCACCCTGCCCCTGCTGCTGGCCCTGGCCAGCGCCCCGACCGCCGCCGCGCCCGCTCAGGACCCGGCGCAGCAGGTCGCGCGCCGCGCGGTGCAGCAGGGCCGCTACGTGCCATTGGAAAGCGTGGTGCGCGATGCGCTCAAGCGCTTTCCGGGGCAACTGCTGGAAGTGGAGCTGGACGATGGCGTCTACGAAGTGGAGATCCTGCGCGGCGACGGCGTAGTGGTAGAGCTGGACTATGATGCGCGCAGCGGAAAGCTGCTGAAGACGGAGCTCGACGACTGATGCGCATCCTGTTGGCCGAAGATGATGCCGCACTGGCACAGCGCCTGGTGCCCCTGCTGGAACAGGCCGGCTACGTGGTGCACGTGGTTGCCGATGGCCGCCAGGCCGAGGAGATCGGCCAGATCGAGGACCTGCAGGCGGCCATCGTTGACCTCGGCCTGCCCGGCCTGGACGGATTGAGCGTGATTGAGCGCTGGCGCGGCAATGGCCGCAGCTTTCCGGTGCTGGTGCTGACCGCACGCGGGCGCTGGCACGACAAGCTGGCCGGCTTCGATGCCGGCGCCGATGACTACCTGACCAAGCCGTTCCAGGCCGACGAACTGGTGCTGCGCCTGCGCGCCCTGATCCGCCGCAGCCATGGCCATGCCAGCCCGCGCCTGCACTGCGGGCCGCTGCAGCTGGACGTCAACGCCGGCCGCTTCGAACTGGACGGACAGCCGCTGGCACTAAGCCCGCAGGAGTTCCGCCTGCTCAGTTACTTCATCCACCACAGCGGCCAGGTGATCGGCCGCGACCGCTTGGGCGAACAGGTGTTCGAGGGCGGGTTGGATCCCGACTCCAACGCGCTGGATGTGCTGCTGGGGCGCGTGCGCCGCAAGCTCGGCATCGATCTGATCCAGACCGTGCGCGGCCAGGGTTGGCGGCTGGCGGCACCGTGACGCGCCAGCCCTCGCTGCGGCGGCGGCTGCTGCTGGCCGGCGGCGTTGGCCTGCTGCTGGTCTCGCTGCTGGCCAGTGCATTGCTGGGCGAACTGTTCAAGCGCAGCGCGCGTGATCGGCTGGACCACGAACTGCAGCAGGACATGCTGACCCTGGTCGCGCAGATGGAAGTCACCCCCGACCACCAGCTGCAGCTGCGCCAGGAACCGAACGATGCGCGCTTCCAGCGCGTGTTCTCCGGTGCGTACTGGCAGATCGCCGGTGCCGATGGCCGCGTGCTGCTGCAGTCGCGTTCGCTGTGGGATGAAACGCTTCCCGCTGCGGTCACCGGTCCGGCCACGCGCAACCTGACCGGTCCGTTGCAGCAATCGCTGCGCGCACGCGTGCAGCAGGTGCGCCTGCCGCGCGCCAGTGAACCGTTCGTGGCGGTGGTTGCCACCGACCGCAGCGCGCTGGATGCCGATGTTGCCGCGTTCCGGCAGCGCACCGCCATCGCGTTGGGTGTGCTGGTCGTAGCGTGGCTGGCGGTGCTGGCCAGCCAGGTGCACTTCGGCCTGCGTCCGCTACACCGCCTCGGTGCACAGCTGGAACGGGTGCGGCGCGGTGATGCGCAGCGCATCGAGACGCGCGGTTTGGGCGCGGAGGTCGCGCCCCTGGGTGAAGAACTCAACGCACTGCTGGAGCACCAGCAACGCATGGTCGCGCGGGCACGCACCAGTGCACAGGACCTAGCGCATGCGCTGAAGACCCCATTGAGCGTGCTGGCCACCGAGGCCGACGGCGACGGTACGCATTGGCGTGCCACTGTGCGCGAACAAAGTGCGCGCATGCAGGCCAGCGTCGACCGCTACCTGGCTGCAGGGTTGGCCGCAGACCATCGCCAGCGCACCGACGTGGCCACTGTCGCGCAAGCGCTATGCCGGTTGATGGCACGCGTGCATGGCGAACGCGGCATTGCGTTCACGGCGGTGGGTATCGATCCGGTGCTGCAGTTCGCCGGTGCCAGTGCGGATCTGGAAGAGATGCTGGGCAACCTGCTGGACAACGCCGGGCGGTGGGCGCAACAGCAGGTCCACGTCAGCGCGGAGGCCGACGAAGGCCAGTTGCGCATCGAAGTACGTGACGACGGACCTGGCCTGGCTGCAGACGCCCTGGAACGGGTAACCCAGCGCGGTGTGCGGCTGGATGAGCGCGAGGGCAGCAGCGGGCTGGGCCTGGCAATCGTGGGCGATATCGCCGCCAGTTATGGCGGGCGTTTGGCGCTGGAAAATGCGCAGCCCGGACTGCGTGCGACGGTGTGGTTGCCGCTGGGGTGACGCACCGCTACCGGTTCACGCGCTTCCGGTAGGTGTCGACCTTGGTCGACATGCACCAAAAGCGCCGACCAAGGTCGGCATCTACCAAAGCAGTGCATCGGTTCCGCCGACTATCGTGCACCCGGTGTCGACCTTGGCCGACACGCATCAAAAGCGCCGACCAAGGTCGGCATCTACCAAAGCAGTGCATCGGTTCCGTCGGCCATCGTGCACCCGGTAGGTGTCGACCTTGGTCGACACGCATCAAGAGCATCGATCAAGCATCAACGGTGGTGCATCCACCAGCAGTCAATCGCGTCCAGCACGATGTGGATGATCAAACCGATGCCGAACAACCGCGTTCTCTTCGGCACGCACAGCCCTGCATAGACCGCGATGGCCGGTGCGGTGTGCAGCGGGTGGAAACCGATGCTGCAGCGGTTCGGCGCGTAGATCGGATCGGCCAGCAGGTGATCCAGATCGATGATCCAGCCCAGCAGCATCAGCAGCCACGCCGAGGCAAAGCGCTTACGCCAGAACAGCCATGCCAGCAACGCTGGCACGGCGGCATGCAGGAACAGGTGGAAGATCGCGCGCGCGCTCATCGGGACCGGTAGCGCCGGGCCTATGCCCGGCGTTCCCGTTTACCTCAGACCAGCGGTTCGTCGGACAGGTAGGTGTAACCGGTCAGGCCAGCTTCCAGCGCCTCCGACAGCTCCTGTGCGCGTTCCGGCGACAGCTGCGCCTCGGCCACGCGCTGCGCATAGGTCGCACGCAGTTCGTCCAGGCGGTAACCCACGTAATCCAGCATCACATCGGTGGTATCGCCACGGCGCTGCTGGGTGATGGCATAGCCATCGGCATCGGCCAGCACTTCCACCGCGTCGGTGTCGCCGAACAGGTTATGGATGTCACCCAGGATTTCCTGGTAGGCGCCCACCATGAAGAAGCCGATGCGGTAGCTCTCACCGGGCTTCATCTTGTGCAGCGGCAGCGAGCTGTCCAGGCTCTCGTTCTCGACATAGGTTTCCACCATGCCGTCCGAGTCGCAGGTCATGTCGGCGATGATGCCGCGACGGTCCGGGGTCTCGTCCAGGCGCTCGATCGGCACGATCGGGAACACCTGGTCAATCGCCCACACGTCCGGGATCGATTCGAACACGCTGAAGTTGACGAAGTACTTGTCGACCAGGCGCTCGTTCAGTTCGTCCAGCACCGGGCGATGGCTCTTCTCGTCGTAGCTCAGGCGCGCGCGCACGCCGTGGGCAATGGCGTAGAACAGATCGTCGATGCGCGCACGCTGCGGCAGGTCGATCTGGCCCAGCGCGTAGCTGGCCAGGCCTTCGGCATGGAAATGCTGCGCTTCCTGGAACAGCTCCACCGCCGGGCGCACGTCCAGTTCGTCGTGGATCTCGCGCAGGTGGCGGATCGCCGCCGGCTCGTCGTCGTGCTGGTCCGGCACGCGGCCTTCCTGCGCCTCTTCCACTTCCGACACGTTGGCGATCAGCACCGCGTGGTGCGCGGTCATCGCGCGGCCGCACTCGGTCACGATGCGCGGCGGGGTCAGGCCGAACTCTTCGCAGGCATTGGCCAGCGGCTGCACAATGTTGCTGGCGTAGGAATGCAGGCCGTAGTTGATCGAGCAGAAGCTGCGCGAACGGGTGCCTTCGTAATCCACGCCCAGGCCACCGCCCACGTCGACGTGGGTGATCTTCGCGCCCAGGCGCGACAGCTCCACGAAGTAGCGGGTGGCTTCGCGCATGCCGTTGGCGATGTCGCGCACGTTGGAGATCTGCGAGCCCATATGGAAGTGCAGCAGGTTCAGGCAGTCGGCGTACTCGGTGTCACGCAGCGACTTCCACAGGTCCAGCAGCTGGCGCGGCGACAGGCCGAACTTGGCCTTGTCGCCACCGCTGTTCTGCCACTTGCCGGCGCCCAGCGAGGCCAGGCGCATGCGCACGCCCAGGCCCGGCTTCACGTCCAGCGCCTTGGACTCTTCCAGCACCAGCTTCAGCTCGGACGGCTTCTCGATGACGATGAAGGTCTGCAGGCCCAGCTTGCGGCCGATCAGGGCCAGGCGGATGTACTCGCGGTCCTTGTAGCCATTGCAGACGATCAGGCCACCCGGGCGCGACAGTGCCAGCACGGCCATCAGCTCCGGCTTGCTGCCCGCTTCCAGGCCGAAGCCTTCGCCGTGGTGGCTGGCCAGGGTACCGGCCACGCCGCGGGTCTGGTTGACCTTGATCGGGTACACGGCGGTGTAGCCGCCGCTGTATTCCCAGTCCTGCTGGGCCTGGCCGAAGGCCGCCTGCAGCTTGCCCAGGCGCTGGCCGAGGATGTCCGGGAAGCGCACCAGCAGCGGCAGCTTGGCGCCCGCCGCGCGCGCAGCGTCGACCACCTTGGGCAGCGACACCACCGGGCCGTCCGCCCCGGTCGGTCTCACCACCATGTGCCCGGCCTGATCCACGTCGAAGTAACCGTCCGCCCAATGCGGGATCGAGTAGGTCTTGCGGGCTTGGTCGAGGGACCAATCGGTCATTTCAGTCGGCCTTGTTGGCAATAAAAGGGGGGGCATGATAACGCCTATATGCCCACAGGTTCGTTATCATGCGCGCCCGCGCCCGTGACAGGTTTCAACCTGAACGGGCCGATCCGTCCGGATGTGGCATCTGTGCCACGCGGCCCCGCCCGCCAGCCCGGCTCCACCCCTCCGAACAGGACTGTTTTCCAATGACTGACAGCAACAACTGGTACATCGAACACTTCGAGCGCACCGGCTCGGCCATCGGCTACCGCATCACCGGCAAGCTGGACAAGGTGCAGTCGCCGTTCCAGAAGATCGAGATCTTCCAGACCACCGACTGGGGCAACCTGATGACCATCGACGGGGCCATCATGCTGACCAGCAAGGACAACTTCTTCTACCACGAGATGATCAGCCACCCGGTGCTGTTCACCCACGCCGCGCCCAAGCGCGTGGTGATCATCGGTGGCGGCGACTGCGGCACCCTGCGCGAAGTGCTCAAGCACACCGGCGTGGAGAGCGTGACCCAGTGCGATATCGACGAGCAGGTCACCGTGATGGCGCGCAAGCACTTCCCGGAACTGTGCGACTCCAACGACGACGCCCGCGCCGAACTGCTGTTCGACGACGGCGTGGCCTACATGGCCAACTGCCCGGCCGGCAGCGTGGACGTGGTGATCGTCGATTCGACCGACCCGGTCGGCCCCGGCGAAGGCCTGTTCAACAAGGCCTTCTACGAGAGCTGCTTCAAGGCCCTGAAGGACGACGGCATCCTGGTGCAGCAGTCCGAGTCGCCGCTGATGCAGCTGGAGCTGATCAACGAAATGCGCACCGAGATGGGCAAGGCCGGCTTCGGTTCGTTCAAGACCCTGCCGTTCCCGCAGCCGTGCTACCCCACCGGCTGGTGGAGCGTGACCATGGCGCGCAAGGGCGACAGCAGCTTCGACTTCCGCCAGGCCGACTCGGCCGCCAAGACCTTCAACACCCTGTACTACACCGCCGCGCTGCACACCGGCGTGCTGGTGACCCCGCCATTTGTGCAGGCGGCACTGAAGTAAGGCGTGCCGACCAACGGTCGGCACCCACCCAATGAAAAACCCGCGCTGGCGACAGCGCGGGTTTTTGCTTTCTGTAGAGCCGAGCCCATGCTCGGCTGCATTTCGCGCAGAAGCAGCCGAGCATGGGCTCGGCTCTACAACATCCCCCGCGCACGACCCGGCGGCGGTTCGCTCAGAGCGCCCAGATACCGGCAATCACCGCCACCACCAGGCCCCACTTGATCACCTGGTAGGCCACCACGCTGCGCTCGCGCAGTGCCTTGGCCTTCAGGCGCACCTTGTAGACACTGCCAAACGCCTTGTTGACGCCACCGGTCGGGTCACCCGGCAGGTTCGGCGAGGCACCGCCGGCCAGCAGCGTGGCCGCCACCGCACGATTGAACAGGCTCGGCAGGCCGAAGCGCAGCGGGCGGGCGATGTCGCAGAACAGGATCACGCGGTCATCGGGCGTCTCGTTGTGCGCGTGGTGGATGTAGGTCTCGTCGAACATCATCCACTCGCCATCGCGCCAGCTCTTCTTGATGCCGTCCACTTCGATGTAGCAGCCGTCGTTGTTCGGCGTGGCCAGGCCCAGGTGCAGGCGCAGCGAACCGGCGAACGGATCGCGGTGCGGGCGCAGTTCGCTGCCCGACGGCAGCTGCGCGAACATCGCCGCACGCACGTCCGGCAGCGACTCCAGCAGCGCGGTGGTCTTCGGGCACATCGCCTTCGCCGACGGGTGCGACGGGCCATACCACTTCAGGTAGAAGCGCTTCCAGCCACGACGGAAGAACGAATTGAAGCCGGCATCGTTGAACGTGCTGGAGGCGGCGATCTTCTGCGCATCGCGCAGCGCCAGCGCCTCGTCGCGGATCATCTGCCAGTTCTGGCGCAGCGGCTCCAGCTGCGGGAACTCCTTGGCCGGGTCCAGGAACGGCGTAGTCGGCACCTTCGAGAACATGTACATGACCACGTTGATCGGGGCCATGAAACTGGAGTGGTCCAGCAGCTGGCGCGACCAGCGCGCGCGAACCTTGCCACGGAAGTGGATGTACAGCACGCAGGCGACGAACAGCGCTGCAATGACGATTTTGATGATCAAAACACTTTCCTCCAGCCGCAGCCGGAATGGGAAACGGGGCGATGCACGGCCTGGCGGCCAGCACCGATTGGGAACGCGGCAGGGGACGGGGACGTGCCGGAGGGGGCGGCCGCCGATGTCGCGGGTTAACAGCTTATGGTCGGCAGGGCGTGCGCCGGGGTCAAGCCGGACGTGCGTGGCGTTCAGCGCGGCGCCGATGACTGGGCTGGAATCGCGCCCAACTCATTGATCCAGAAGGGCAACCCTTATAAGTGAGACGGAATTGTCCGATTCTGCGTGACGAACTGTTCCAGCCACGGCCCCGACATTTCTCCGACAAATCGTGGAATAGCGAACTGGCGAGTACTAAAATTAACGAAAACTTAGTAACTCCCTGTAACACCGGTTCGCTTGACGCTTTGCGCCACCCACCGGGTCGTCCGAGACCCCGACATGTATCTTCCTGCTCTCCCCCCCTCCTCCTGCGGCAATGACGCCGCCTCCCCGCTGCTGCTCAAGCGCGGCGAACGCTTCCTGGCCCCCGACGTCTATCGCACCTGCCTGGACGGGCGCGAGGCGGTCATCAAGGACTACTCCCGCTACCGCGGCACCCCCGTTTCACTGATCGCGCGGCTGATGGTGCGCCGTGAGGCCCGCATGCTGCAGCGCCTGGGCGGCTGGAAGCATGCCCCCGCGCTGCTTGGCACCCTGGGTGGCCTGGCACTGGGCATGGAGTTCATTCCCGGCCAGACCCTGAGCACCGCGCAGGCCGTGGGCAATGAAGTGTTCGAGCAGCTGCAGCACGCGCTCAGCCGTTTGCATGCCGCCGGCATCACCCACAACGACCTGCATGGCACCAACGTGGTGGTCAGCGGCGGCGTGCCGGTGCTGCTGGACTTCACCTCCGCCTGGCGCGCCCCGCGCTGGCTGCGCCGCAACCCGCTCAGCCGGCAGATGCGCCGCAGCGACATGAAGAACCTGCTGAAGATCCGCCAGCGCATGACCGGCCAGGCCCCGAGTGCCGCGCAGGCCGCACTGGTGGCCGACCCCGGCTGGGTCGCTGCCGTGCGCCAGGGCTGGAAGCGGTTCTACAAGTGGGCCAAGCGCCGGTAGGGGTCGAGCTCGCTCGACCGCTTTACCGCTCTTTGTAGAGCCGAGCCCGCGCTCGGCTGCTGTTCCTGCATCGCGCGAAATGCAGCCGAGCATCGGCTCGGCTCTACAACATCCCGCCGAACGGGTTACAACGCGTCCGCGTCCAGCTCACCGGTGCGGATACGCACCACGCTGCCCAGGTCGTACACGAACACCTTGCCGTCGCCAATCTTGCCGGTGCCCGCCGCCTTCACGATGGCCTCAACCACGGCCTCAACCTGGTCATCGGTCACCGCCACTTCCAGCTTCACCTTCGGCAGGAAATCGACCACATACTCCGCACCACGGTACAGCTCGGTATGGCCCTTCTGGCGACCAAAGCCCTTCACTTCCGTCACCGTGATGCCGGTGACCCCACGCTCGGCCAGCGCTTCGCGCACGTCGTCGAGCTTGAACGGCTTGATCACCGCCATGACCATCTTCATCGTCTATCTCCTGTCTTCCGGCGTGGAGGATAGCGCCTGAACGCGCCCGGTGCGAAACAGCCCATGCCTGTGCGGGCGACCGGCCCAGCAGTATCCTTGTGGCCTGCACGGCCCGCCCGCACCACGGAGTACTCCCATGATCGACCTGAACCAACTGGATGACCTTGCCCGTCGCTTGAGCGACCTGGTGCCGCCGGGCCTGCGCGAATCGCGTGAGGAACTGCAGGCCACCTTCAAGAGCGCGCTGCAGGCCGGCCTGGCCAAGCTCGACCTGGTCACCCGCGAGGAGTTCGAAGTGCAGCGCGCGGTGTTGTTGAAGACCCGCGAGAAGCTGGATGCGCTGGAAACAGCGGTGCGCGAGCTGGAAAGCCGCAGCAAGGCAGAATGAAAAAAGGCGCATCGCGCCTCCCACTACAGAGTATTTCCCGGATGGGGCCTTGCAGCAAGGCCCTGCCGGCGCCCTAGACTCGCCGGCCTGTCGATCCGGCAGGACACGCAGGGGCAGTGCCGATGGCGCAGGACACCGAATGGACACCCGTTTCGCATGACACCTGCGACCAGATCGCCGGGCCGTTCTATCACGGCACCCGCGCTGATATTGCGGTGGGCGAGCTACTGAGCGCGGGCTTCCGCTCCAACTATCGCGACAGCGTGGTGATGAACCACATCTACTTCACCACGATTGCCAAGGGCGCCGGGCTGGCTGCGGAGATGGCTCGCGGTGAAGGGCGGCCGCGCGTGTATGTGGTGGAGCCAACCGGGCCGTTCGAGGACGACCCGAACGTGACCAACAAGAAGTTTCCCGGGAACCCGACGCGGTCGTATCGGAGTGCGCAGCCGTTGCGGGTGGTTGGGGAGATTGTGGAGTGGGAGCTGTATGACGCGGAGTTCGTTCGGCAGTTGAGGGCGTTTGTTGCTTCGGGGAGTGGGGAGATCATCAATTGATGAAGAGAACGTACCTACTTTGGCTGACGGAAGAGCAATAGAGCAGGCTTTCGAACTATATCCGCGTTCGATAGTGGGCATCTCCATCGACCAGCAATCGCCTTGGCCCACTGCCGTACTTAACCTCCACTTCCGTCTAGAAGCAGACGCACGCGCTTCCCACGATAGCGTTCCCTCATCTGCTGCTTGAAATCCCCTCATGACAATCGACGGCGGCCTCCCCTCGAAGGGTGGACACGCTCTGCCATCACTAAAATGTCACGTCAGGCGCTCGCTATTTCGCGATCGACGAAGGACAGGCCCCGCTTCCGGGACGTGACATCTGGCTGTGCTATCTGGACACAGCATCCTGCAATGGCCCCAATGGCCACGTAGGTAAATGCCCACATTACTACCGGAAATGCTCCTATTGACGTTTCCGAACCCGACTGAGAATGTCCGTCTGCTATCGATCTGACTCCAGAAAGGATACGAACGAGCACCGAGCAACCAACCGTTTGGAGCCAATGACCGGCCGACTGTGGTTTATGGAAGGAACCAGAATGCAGCGGAATCAATGAACATCTAATGCAGTAGAAGTCAAGGGACAAACTTCGACCTGAAAACCGGCACCACTCAAGGACAAGGATCATGATTCGATCAATTGTGCATAGAGTCCTAGTCGTCACATTCCTCACGTCGCTGCCGCCAACCGCCATGGCTGCAGACGGCCAAGAAGGGCTTTCAGCCCAAACCATCACATATGCTAGGACATATGGCGTAGACGCTCGGGAGGCAGAGGCAAGACAGGCACGCACCCTTGAAGCAGGCACGCTTGAACGCGTTATCGAGTCAAAGAGTCCCGATACCTTCGCGGGGCTCTATATCCAGCACTCACCAAGGTTCAGGGTGGTTGTTCGGTTCACGGGGAATGCGGAAACTCAGCTATCACGATTCACCAATGACCCCATCTACGTCGCCGAGCAAGCGCCACGGTCTCTCGAGCTTTTGCTCGCGGTTCAAGATGAGATTGCCGCGCAGCTAAGCGCACGGAAGATCAACTTCGAGACCGGCATAGACATCAGAAAGTCGGAAGTAAATCTTCTAACGGACGATCCACAGGCGGCATCATCAGCCCTGGCCAAACTAATCAGAAGTACCAATTTCATAAATCTTATAAAAGTCCAAGGTCGAATTACCCCAACCGCCCTTCTTGGTGGCAGCCACGTCAACGGCCATCCGGTAATACCAGGCGTTTCGCAGAACTGCACCACCGGGTTCAACGTCAAAGACGCGAACCTTGAGCTTGGAATCGTTACCGCAGGTCACTGCGACAACGCCCTGATCACTAGCTCGGGAACCCATCTTACCTTTCAGGGCGAGCTCAACTCGGGGGGGTTTGACGTTCAATGGAACAAAGAGGCGGCTTCTGGAGCAAGACAGGCGCAGCCGAATGAGATCACTCTGATTGGCGGCCCTGTCCCTAAACAGGAGATAAAGAGCGTGAGGGCCGCGTCTACGCTGCCGATCAATGCAGCCGTTTGCAAGAGCGGCACGGCCGGCCACTACATGTGCGGGACGATACAGGACAAGAACGCCCAGACGGAGTGGAACGGGACAGTGGGGAGCTATGTCCGCGTACGAAGTGACAGCGGTGCCTTGATGTCAGTCGCAGGAGACAGCGGTGGGCCTATATTCATCGGCGATATTGCCGTGGGCATCAATCATGGTCACGGAGACTCTACTGGCCCGTATCCGAATGATCTCTATTTCATGCCCATCGAGAGAATCTCGAGTCTCGGGATCTCGGTGCTGACCGAGCCCTTCGAGACGACGGAAGTTGCAGACATACAAGGAAACTACTATGTCCCGCTCCCCATTGACGTGCACTACAGCGGCATCCCAAAGTTCCCGATAACACTGACGGTTGAAACTATTGTCTGCCCAATCTCCCCCTGCGGAAAGTGGGAAGTGGTGTTTCACGAGAAAGCGCCAACGCCGTTGAACTACAGCTGGACCTGCGCCTGGAACACCCAACCCCCTCCTCCTACTCTGGTCAGATTGCGTACCACATTGACCGATGCTTCCGGCATCAGCACTACACCTGTGGATCATGATGTTACCTGCTCGGGTCTGCCTGATGCTCTCAGGATCAATGCGAAGCCAGAACCGGGGCTCAGCATCGGGACCAGAATGGCGAAACCATCACGCTGATGGCTGAATGACTGGATAGCTGGATAGCTGGATAGCTGGATAGCTGGATAGCTGGATAGCTGGATAGCTGGATGGTGATGATACTCAGCAGCGTAGTCTGTTGATGTAGCCAGCTGACGATCAAGAACGGGGATTCGATCGCCTCAACGAGGCGTTCGAACCGGTCCGCTAGCCGACCTTCAACTTGCACGCAGATCTTCCTCGCATGATTGCAGAGCGATCAGGTGCGCTGTTGCATGTCGTGAGAGAACTCATCAAGGAAGTTGATTAGGGACCCAGTAGCAATGTCCGCCCCCAGCCGCGGCTTGGCGCTCGCAATCTGAAAATCGAGCCAAGCATCGAATCGGCTTGGCTGCAAATGAACAGTTGGCCGGCCCTACTTGAACATCTCCAACAGATCCTTGTCTTCATGCCGCTGCTCCCACGTGGAGAGAAAACAGAAGCTCACACCACTTCGCATGGCAGCCTTCTGGAACCCGGCCAGTTCTTCCTTCGTGACCGGGTACTCAACCGGATCAAAGTGCAGAATCCCCCACGGCTTGACGAGAGAGAACCCAGGCAGGAGTTCCGAGAAGATCGCCTTGAGCAGGGGCCGGATACTCGAAAAGTCCTTGATCGGGCCCGCGCGATTGCCAAGGGCATGACACTGACGACGGATGGTCCTGTCTCCACCCACCACGCGCGCAATGAAGTGGTCCTGGTGCACTCGAACGTAGATCAGCTGACGGCGAAAGATCTTCATCCCCATCTCAAAGCCACGCGCTCAACAGCCATCCATGCAACTGCATGCCTATCCATCAATGCGCAGGCTCCGCCTTCAGCGCGCTTGAACCCCTTCGCAGCAGGTACAGCGCAACCAGGAATGGCCACAGCGAGTTGATCGACGAGAACACGCGCTGGGTCAGCCCCCGGTACCCTTCCGGATCCGCTCCCACCACGTTCAACCAGAGATAGACGATGCTCGCGATGCTCACCAACGCGGTCACGGCGTACGCCCTTCGGTTGGCAGACCACGCGCTCAATTCAATGTGCGACATCGCCGGTGCAATGATGTTTGCGATACCGATGGTGTAGAAGCCGTGCATCGGATGGCCCATGGGCCAGAGCCCGTTGGTCAGCATGGAGATGCCAAAGATCATCCAGCAGATCGCGCCTACGGCAATCCGGCGGCCGGAATCCCGCCATACCCCGATGGAGAACGCCACGAAGCCCACACCGGAGCCGATGGCGGCGATCCTGCCGCAGATGCTTGCAAGCGTGGGCGCCTGCAGCAGTTCGCTGGCGTGCTGCGCTAGCGGGTTGTAGCCCGGCGCGAACACGGCGGCAACACTGGTCCAGAACAGGAACCACGGAAGCGGGACCAGACCCGCGCAGAGAAGCAGTCGGCTGCGGCGTTGCACGTGCAGTGATCCTTGTATTGGCCTGAGCCAGTGGAGGGAATCCGTTCAAACGCTGCAGAACCTTGCTGCTGCGGGCAGGATGGCCTTGAGTGACTACAGCGGTAGTCAGATTGCGCGCGGCACTCGGTAGGTTCAATAGGCAGGAAGTCATTTAAACCATCTAGCGGGTGTCGCAGCGGTTTGGTTGCATGAGCGATCACACATGTCCGATGGGCGAGTGCTGTCGCATTTGCCGCGCTTTACATCTCTGACGGAAGTTTCTGACGACTCCGTTCCAGAAGTGCCGCTGCGCCAAGCACGCCAAGGCTCTCGCCGCTTCCGGTGCTATGCGACAATGCCAAAAGCGTCTCGGGTTTTGGCGGCATTGACCCCTACCCCTTGGCATTCCCAACTACGTCAGGCAACTCTGGTATCGCCACCGAAAACGGGTGGCCGGGCCTCGAAAACCCGAGCTATTAGGATGTTGTTTGCACTTGCCAGCCGGCATCACCTTGCGTGGTGCCGGCTGGCATTCCGTCTGCCGGCTATGGCGGGCGGGGCGTGGGGGCCTCGTGCCCGCCGGTTTCTTCCTAGTAGCCCGGTTTTCGAGCCACGCTCTGCCCGCCACCTTTATCGGTGGCGGCTTCCGCCTGCATGCACGGAGCCAGCCATGACCACACCGCACTCCCCTCCCCCGCGCCCCATCCAGGAAGCGCCCTCGGCCGCCCCGGCCCTGGACCCCAACAGCCTCATCGCCATCCTGCACGCCATCGGCGCGGGCGCTGCGGCCGACGGACAGCCCTGGCCCGAGCGGCATCACCTGCGCAGCCGACAGATGCAGTTGTCCGACGCCGACTGCGCGCTCACCGGCCAGCGCATCGTGCAGGAAATCCTGCTGGCCGCAGAACGCACGCGCCAGAACGGCGAGCCCGAGCAGTACGTGGGCGACCGGGTGATGGAGGGGCTGGTGATGGCCGACCTGGCACTTACCGCTTTCATCCACGAGCGAGTTCGGCCAAGGGACTGAGCGCCCCGCCAGCAACGCATGCCCTTCTACCTATGTGCGGGGTGACGAATGAAGCGGTACGGTCTTGCCGCTGTGGCGGCGTGCATCGCGGTGATCGGCGCAGTATGGGCAGCATGGCCCGAGCCCGCGGGCGATCAGGTGTGGGCCTACCAGAAGCTGCAACCGGCCGATTACCGGTTGCTGCACAGTGATGCGCTGGGCTTCGTCACTGCGAAGGCGCAGGAAGGCTTTGAACTGCACACGCGCTATGCCGGGGTGACGTCCTTCGAGATCCGCTGCAAGGGCGTTCTGGTGCTGGACGTGGAGAACGCGCCCTCCCGCGTACTGATCCGCATGCCTGCCGATGCGCGGTGGCGGGCGCCGGACATCGAGCGTCTGCGCATCAGCTTCGAGCGTTGGCTGGATCTGCACCAGAGCCGGGGAAGGTTGCTGGTGGAAAGTGCGGGGCCTTCGTGGGTTGAGGCGCGGTTTGGGCGCCTTGACAGGTCGGTGCCTGATGACCAGCGGTGTCTACCTGGGGCGCCGCACCGCGATTGACGAGAATCCCCCTGACCGGCCGTCCATAACACGAAGCCACCGAAAGCTCTCTCGACAGCCAAGGCGACTCCTGGTCTCACCCGCGCCACAGGCGGTGCCCCTGCCACCCTGCCGCAGCCCCGAGGCTTTTCACTCGAACTTCGTTCGTCAGGCCAGCCGCGAGGTGGGCATCGACACGTTCACGCCAATCCTTGGAATCAGCGGTTGTCGCTTCAAGAAGTTTGCGAAGCAGGAGCAACAGAAAGAAGGAGCGGTTCGGTGCATAGGGTGCCTCATGTTCAGACCATCCCGCCGACCGAGGACGAACCGCCGAAACACCGAGCTCCTTGTTCCAAAGCCTGCTGTGGTGTGCAACGACGTTTCGCGCCACGCTGGTGACGTGCAGCCAGTTCGCGAAGACGGGGGCTGCCAGGCCCATCTCTCCCGCAACAGCCTTCTGCTCACGGGTGCGAAGCGCCTTGTAGAGGCGGGAGAGCGACCCCAGCGACATGACTTCCGTTGCCATCCAAACCGGTACTTTGGGAAACGCCGGTGCGGTGTACTTGTCCCGGTAGTGCCGAATGAACGTCTCCCTGGAGCGCGTCACTTCACTCTCGACGCCATCCAGCCAATCTGCATGCTCCTGCCCAGCGAAGGCCAGATTACGCGCTTCCAGATGGCCGAAAGCGCCGTTCGCATGCGCGAAGTGGTACGTGAGAACGGTCCGCGTTGCTACCTCGATATGGCCGACGGCCTCCATCACCAGTTGTCTAAGCCCTCTATCGAACTCATAGAGGCTTATCGCTTCTTCGAGTGTCGCTTGATCGCAGAAGTTGTCGCTACCGGGCACACGCTGTGTGTAGAGATAGCCCATGAGACGATAGTAGCCGACACGCTGCAGATATCGATTGGCATTAGCGGCATCGCCAATGGCAAGCCCGCGTTGCTGGAGTAGATCCAACTGCTCCTGAATCGACAAGGGCGGTTTGCGGTAGCGAGTCATCCTGACTCCAATCAGTAGGCAAAAAAAACCCGCCAATTTGAGCATGTCGCGAACTAGCGCGTCAGAGGCTTGGCGGGTGTGTTGGATGAATTTTAGCGCCCCTTCTGCTTACTTTCAAGTAAATCTGTGTAGTTCCGGTGAATCGTAAATGCCTGTACGAAAAGCACTTTGTGGAGAATTTTATTGAGTTTCCGCAGTCTCCCGGGCGCAGATCCAACGAGGTGAAAGACCGGTCCGGGCGATCGGCAACAGCCCATCCCCCGGCATTGTTCCACGCCATACCGGTTAAGTTCCGACACTCGATCGTGGACACCGGCCGCTACGAAGCACGCAGGCACACTCCAAGGGTCTGCCGGAATCCCCCTAGCCGCTTCACCAGCAATTCCCGATAGCCCGCGCGGACCGCCCGCCGCACCATCAAGCGCCCCTCTGCAGGAAACCACACATGAGCCTGGCGCTGGTCCACAGCCGTGCCCGCGCCGGGGTCGATGCCCCGCTGGTGCGGGTGGAAGTGCATCTCTCTGGCGGTCTGCCGGTCACCCAGATCGTCGGCCTGGCCGAGACCAGCGTGCGCGAATCGCGCGAGCGTGTACGGGCCGCCCTGCTCTGCGCGCGCTTCGACTTCCCGCAGCGACGCATCACGTTGAACCTCGCGCCCGCTGACTTGCCCAAGGAAGGTGGGCGTTACGATCTGGCGATTGCCTTGGGCATTCTCGCGGCCAGCGGCCAGGTCGATCCTCAGTCGCTGCTGCAGTACGAGTTTCTGGGCGAGCTTGGCCTGACCGGCGAACTGCGGCCGGTGGCCGGTGCACTGCCGGCCGCGATCGCGGCCGCTGAAGCCGGGCGCATCCTGGTGGTGCCGCCAGGGAATGCCGCAGAGGCTGCGTTGGCCGAGCACGCGGATGTGCGTGTGGCGCGCACGCTGCTGGAGTGCTGCGCCGGGTTGGGCAACCCGCGCCTGTTGCCGCCCGTGGAGCGCGTGGACACGACGCAGTTGCCGCTGCCGGATCTGGCCGATGTGCGCGGGCAGGCGCATGCACGGCGCGCGTTGGAAGTGGCCGCTGCCGGTGGGCACCATCTGTTGTTGATCGGTAGTCCTGGCTGCGGCAAGACTCTGTTGGCCTCGCGCCTGCCCAGCCTGTTGCCGGATACCGAAGAGACTGAGGCGCTGCAGCTTGCCGCGATTGCGTCGGTGAGTGGCGAAGGGCTTGACCCAAGACGATGGCGGCAGCGGCCCTTTCGGGCGCCGCATCACAGTGCCAGTGCGGCGGCGCTGGTGGGGGGCGGCAACCCACCCTGCCCCGGCGAAATCTCGCTGGCTCATCATGGCGTCCTTTTCCTCGACGAGCTTCCAGAGTGGAACCGCAGCGCGCTGGAAACCCTGCGCGAGCCACTGGAGTCCGGCCACATCCGCATCGCCCGCGCGGCGCGCAGCGTGCAGTATCCCGCTCGCTTCCAGCTGGTGGCGGCCATGAATCCCTGCCCGTGCGGCTGGGCCGGTGACCGCAGCAATCGCTGCCTGTGCAGCGACGAGCGCATCAACCGCTATCGTGCGCGAGTGTCCGGCCCGTTGCTGGACCGCATCGATCTGCATATCAGCGTGGCGCGTATGGACGCGGTGGAGCTGCGGGAGAGCACGCCGCTGGGTGAGCCCAGTGCATCGGTACGTGAGCGGGTGGAAGCCGCGCATGGCCGGCAGCACGCACGTGGTGGGCTGAATGCCCATCTGCCGCCGGCAGTGCTGCGTGCGTGCACGAAACTGAGTGAGGCCGACCAGGATCTGCTGGAGCAGGCGATTGAACGCCTCCAACTTTCCGCGCGGGCCATGCACCGGATTCTGCGGGTCGCGCGCACGATTGCTGATCTGGCGGGTTGCGAGGGTATCCAGACCGCGCATCTGGCTGAGGCGATCGGCTACCGGCAGTTGGATCGGGGAAAGCCGGGGGTATGACGAAAGATCACATCAGGATGAAGAAGGCGCGCCTCGTCTCGTCAAACTGCAGGCTATTCACTGAAAGGGCGCCAATGTCGGGCAGTAGCCCAAGAGTGTGACGCTCCCATACCTCCGAAGGCCCCGCGATATCAGTATCCACGGCGTGAATGCGATACACCCGCGCGTAGTCATCCCGTTCGTCCTCGAACGGACAGTCAAGCACCCAGCGCTTTGATGCGCTATCGGTTACCAGCATCATTCGCGGCAGGTCATGGAATCCGCGATACGCCAGGATGCGGTACTGCCCCGGAAGAAGAACCATCGGAACTCTCGGCAGATTCGCGGCTCAGTGGCCGCGTCCGAACAGTACACCCCGCTTCGCCAGCAACGCCACCCGACGGCTGACCAGCGCGTGCAGCTCCGCCAGCTCCGACGCCCGGTCAGCCGTCATGTTCCCGCCAAACAGCACCCGCGACAACGCCGCCTCGTCGCTGTCGTACGGGTGCTGCCACCGGTCCCGGTACACCTTCTGGCACACCAGCCAGGCCAGCCGCAGCCCCCCACCGGGCAACGGACGGACCACGCGCTCGTACACGTGCCAGAACTGGTACTCGGCCTGCAGGTCGATCACAGGCGTCACGGACGGCGCCTGCCGGGGCCGTCCCGGGCTCCGGATGTCGAACAACGGTGATCGCGGGTTGTACTGAGCCATGCCGACAGCATGACCCAGCAACATTGTGGGAACCTTGCGTCGCCGCCAGAAAATCCCTGTTGATTGCGCAAGGCGTGTTTCTGGCAGGGGTCAGCTATCCACGCATGGCGTGGATCTACTCAGAAGGTCATCGAGGTACTGAACATCAGCTGCCGTGGCGCGCTGCGCTGCAGGGTCTGGTAATCCCCAGAGAACGACGAGCCGGCGATGGTGGCGGTGCCGATGTTGTGGCGGTTGAACAGGTTGCTCACGTCCAGCCGCAGTTCCAGCCCTGGCACTACGCTGTCCGCACCAAACCGATACGCGGCATAGGTGTTGACCTGCCAGAAGGTCGGCACGCGGATGTCATTCTCGTAGGTGAAGGGCTGGCGCAGGTACGAGGTGCTGGTGGCACCGAAGCGCCAGTCACCGAAGTGCGCGGACAGGTCACTCACCAGCGAGATCTGCGGGTAGCCCGGCTGGGCATTGCCCTTGATCGGGTACACGGTCTCGCCCACTACGAAATCGCTGTCGTAGTACGAACGGGCCACGGCCACGCCTTGGTAGAACTGCAGGTGGTCGGTCAGGTCGGCGGTGATGCCAAGGTCTGCGCCGATCACATGCATCTTCGGCATCAACCGCACGGTGTTGATCTGCGCGAACTGGGTGCCGATGGCGGCCGACAGCAGGCGGTTGCGGATGTCGTTGTAGAACACGTCGCCGGTGATCGTCAGCCGATCGAAGCGGTGCGATGCACCCACGGTCAGGTTCCAGTTCTTTTCCGGGCGCAGCGTGCCGGCCACGCGGTCGAACTCCTCCTGGTCGGTGATGGTCCACGCCGAGGCGGTGTAGCCGATGTTGCCGCGCTGGGCGACGCGGTAGCCGTTCATGGTGTTGGCCAGGTCGATGAAGGCGTCGGTGGATTCAGTCGGGCTCCAGAACAGCGAGACATGCGGCAGGAAGTTGCTCTTCGCGCGCAGCGTACCGTTCACCGGCCGATCCTCGGCATTGCCGAGGCCGCCACCGCGGGTGCGGAAGTCCACAGCCTTGAAGCCGACACCCAGCTTCAGTGTGTCGTTCAACACGATGTCGTCCTGCAGGTAGAACTGGCGCGAGCGGGTCACCCAGCTCGATGCGTTGTCGGTCTTGAACGCCGGACCGTACACATCGAACGGACCGGTGGCCTTCAGCGGCGGGCCCTCGCCCAGCAGTGGCTGCTGGTACCACTCGGTCTTGGCCGCAGCCTTGCTCTTCTCCTGCCAGAAGCCGGCGGTGAAGGTGTGCGCGCCGGTCTCGAACTGCAGGTTGAGCATGCCGCCCAGCCGGTTGAGGCGCGGCGTCTGCACCTGTTCGGAGAATGGCGCGCCGTTGGGCGACGGTACGGTCGGGTCGGTCAGCGTGGCCTGGGTGTGGCTGTTGGCGTTGTACAGCTGCACGTTGCCGCGCAGTGCGGGTGTGATCTGGAAGCGATGGTTGATCGAGGACACGCGGTCGCGGGTGGTCTGGCCGGTGTCGTACGGAATCAGTTCGGACAGCTCACCGCAGGTGTAGGCGCCGCAGGACTTGTCCGCATTCTCCGGCGAAGCCACGTACCAGGCCCAGGCGTAGTCCGGATAGAAGATGTCGGCCTTCCAGCCCAGCTTGCGGATCATGTCGAAGGAGATGTTGTTGTAGCCCCAGACCTTGGCCTTGCTGTCGGACAGGAACACGGTGAAGTCACCCCAGGCGACGTCCTGCTGCAGCTTCAGGTCGCCGCGCAGGAAGTTCTGGGTGCCCTCCCCCTGGTACTTGTCGGCCGATACACGCTGCAGGTCGACCAGTACTTTCGGGCCGTGCTCACCGAGCTGGCCGCTCTGCCCGGACACGGTGGTGACCAGCGTGTTGTTGCTGCCCAAACCCTGCTTCACGCGCAGGCTGGGCGTGTCCTGCAGGTTGCGCAGGCGGTATTCCAGGCTGCCGCCGTTGACGCTGCTGGAGAACACGCTGACCGGTGCGCCACCGGGACTGACCGTGATCGCGCCGATGCCATCAGGCACGCCCACGTTCACCACGCTGGTGCCGGTGAGCGAGAGGAAGCCGTTGTCGTTCAGCGGCACGCCTTCGAAGGTGATGCCCATTTCATTCATGCGGAAGCCGCGCACGAACAAGCTGGTGGCGGAGATATCCAGGCCCAGCCCGTCGGTGGCGGTGTAGCTGGCGCCCGGTACCTGCTTCAGCATGGCCAGGCCGTTGTTGCCGGTGACCATCGCGTCGAGGTCTTCGGCCTTGATGATGTAGCGGTTGGGACCGACCACCTGGGTCGGTGCCACGGCCGCACCGCGCGGCGTGGCGATGACCTGCAGGGCATTGAGCGTGGTGGGCGTGTCGAGCGCAGCGTCGTGCGTTTCTGCGGCGTACGCAGGTGCGGTGATGGCCGCGATGATGGCCAAGGCGAGGCGCGTCGTGGGTGGGGTGTTCATGGGCAGATCCAGGGTGCAGGGAGAGAGCGGCGCAGGCGCACGCCCAGCGCGTTGCAGCGCCGGTGTCGGCGCCCTGGCTGGCGATGCGATTGCGTTGAGGGAGCGACGACGCAGTGCGCGCCGGTCAGCAGACGAAGACGATCATCTGCCGTGGGATTCGGTGGGGTGATTTCGACGTGCGAAATTCTTGCATCGCACTGCCGCATTCGCCATTGCGCGGTGGTACAGCGCGAATGGCGATAGGGATGGGTGGGTTATACGTGGGTATAGCCCCGGCGTGGTGGAGGCCAACCTTGACCGGTGCTTACGGTCTGCGTGTGCCAACCAAGGTTGGCATCTACCGGGGCGGATGAGGCGTGGTAGAGGCCGACCTCGGTCGGCGCCTACGGTCTACGTGTGCCAACCAAGGTTGGCACCTACCGGGGCGAATGGGGTCTGGTAGAGGCCGACCTTGGTCGGTGCTTACGGTCTGCGTGTGCCAACCAAGGTTGGCATCTACCGGGGCAGCTGGACGCGTGGTTACTGCAGGACGAAACGCTCAATGGCGCGCGCCACGCCTTCATCGGCATTGCTGGTGGTTTCAAACCGGGCAACCGCCTTCACTGCATCAATGGCGTTACCCATCGCCACGCTGGTACCGGCGTACTGCAGCATGGTCAGGTCGTTTTCCTGGTCGCCGATGGCCATCACGTTGGCGCGGTCGATGCCCAGGTGCTCGACCAGCTTCTGCAGGCTCGGGCCCTTGCCGGCGCGGCGGTCGAACACTTCCAGGAAGAACGGTGCACTCTTCAGTACCGCGAAGCGCTCGGTCAGCTCGCTGGGCAGGCGCGCGATGGCGGCATCCAGCACGTCCGGCGCGTCGATCATCATCAGCTTGATGAAGGACATCGACGGGTCCATGTCTGCCACCCGGCGGTAGGACAGCGGCATCCGCGAAAGATGCGAATCGGCCACGGTGTAGTAGCTGATGTCCTGGTTGGGCGTGTACATGCGCTGGCTGTCCAGCGCCTGGAAATGCACGCCCACTTCGCGGGCCACCTGCTCGCAGAACAGGAAATCGTCGAAGCTGAGCGGATACTCGACCACGGTTTCGCGCGTGCCGATGCGTTGCACCAGGCCGCCATTGCAGGCGATGCAGTAGTCGTCGTCGCCGGTGATGCCCAGCTCGTGCAGGAACGGCACCAGGCCCGGAACCGGGCGACCACTGGTCAGCACGATGTGCACGCCCAACGCGCGCGCCTGTGCGATCGCCTGCTTGGCCCGTGCGGTGAGCGTGTGGGTGGGGTCCAGCAGGGTGCCATCCATATCGATGGCGACCAGTTCGATGGTCGATTGCCTGCGGCCCATGTCCATTGCGTTCAACTCGTGCGGGGCACGCCAGTTTAACCCCTCATGCCCGGTTCACCTCTTTGCCCACGTTGGCCGGGATACTGCGGGAGCCTGTGCGTCCCCCACCGCAGGACGGCCCGCTGACCGCCCTTCCCTGGAGAACCTTGCGACGCATGACCTACCGTGCCCCCGAAACCAATGACAGCGCGCCCCTGGCCCAGCAGATCGAGCAGATGATCGACGAGCTGCCCGGCGACCAGGTGAGCGTCGGCACCCTGCTCAGCGCGCTGGGCGATGAGGGCCTGCTGCTGATCGTGATCCTGCTCTCGGCCATCTTCATCATTCCGGTGTCGATTCCCGGGCTGAGTACCGTGTTTGGCGCCTCGATCCTGCTGATCGGCCTGAGTCGCGTGCGCAACCGCCCGCTGTGGGTGCCACAGAAGCTGGCGGGCCGCGAGATCGCCACCGACAAGCTGAAGGCCAACCTGGGCCGTGCGCTGAAGTGGGTGCACCGCATGGAGCGGCTGTCGCGGCCGATGCGGCTGGCGGTGATGGTGCGCTCGAAGAAGATGATGCGCCTGAACAACCTGATGCTGGTGTTCGCGACCCTGCTGCTGATGGCGCCGGCCGGGCCGATTCCCTTCAGCAACACGCTGCCGGCGTTGGCGCTGATGTCCTTTGCGATTGGCTTCATCCAGCGCGATGGCGCGGCGGTGGCCGCCGGTTACGGCTTCGTGGTGGCCACGATGGTGTATTTCGGCGTGCTGCTGGGCGGCGTGGGGTTTGCCGCCGAATCGGTGTTCAGCGGGTTCCGCAGCAGTACCGCGGAACTGTAGAGCCGAGCCCATGCTCGGCTGCCATTCGTTCGGTGCACGGAAATCCCCGCGCTGCGCGCGTAAGCCGAGCATGGGCTCGGCTCTACAGAACTACTTGGCTGACACCCGCCACACCACGTCGCCCACGTCGTCGGCGACCAGCAGCGCGCCCTCTGCATCCATGGCCATGCCCACCGGTGCGCCCATCAGGGTCTTCTCGTCCTTCGAGGCGAAACCGCTGACCACGGTCTGCGGCCGCCCGGTCGGCTTGCCGTCCTTGAACGCTACGTAGACCACTTCGTAGCCACTCAGTGGCGAACGGTCCCAGCTGCCGTGCTCGCCGATGAAGGCGCCGCCGTGGTACTGCGCCGGCAGTGCCTGGCCGGTGTAGAACAGCAGGCCCAGCGGTGCCACGTGCGAGCCGATGGCGTAGTCGGGCGTGATGGCCTTGGCTACCAGATCCGGTCGCTGCGGCTGCACGCGCTCGTCCACGTGCTGGCCGTAGTAGCTGTAGGGCCAGCCGTAGAAGCCGTCTTCCTTCACCGAGGTCAAGTAATCAGGCACCAGGTCGGCACCGATCTCGTCGCGCTCGTTCGCCACCGCCCACAGCTTCCCGGTACTCGGCTCCCAATCCAGGCCGGTGGGATTGCGGATGCCCGAGGCGAAAATGCGGCTGCCACGGGTGGCCACGTCCACTTCCAGCACCACCGCGCGACGGTATTCCACGGCCAGGCCGTTCTCGGTGATGTTGCTGTTGGAGCCCACGCCTACGTACAGCTTGCGGCCGTCGCGGCTGGCCAGCAGCTCCTTGGTCCAGTGATGGTTGATGGTGCTGGGCAGGTCGGTGAACTCGCGGCCCTTGTCAGACATGCGGGTTTCGCCGGGCACGTAGTGGTACTGCATGATGTTGCCGGTGTTGGCCACGTACAGCGTGTCACCAATCAACTGGATGCCGAACGGCGAGTTCAGGCCCTCGATGTAGACGTGCTGGGTCCAGGTGTTCGTTCCCGGCGTGCGGCGCAGCAGGGTGACCCGGTTGCCACCCTTGCCGGCCTTGCCCGAGCGCGCCTTCACCTTGCCAGCGATCCATTGCTTGGGTGTGGTCACCGGTTCCTCACCGGGGCCATTGCCCTCCACCACCAGCACATCGCCGTTGGGCAGGGTCAGCAGGCGCCGCGGATGTTGCAGGTTGGCGGCGATGCGCTCGATCTTCAGGCCTTCGGCTACCGTGGGCGACTGGCCATCGGCCCAGCCCACGCCGCGTGGCACCTGCATCGGCGGCATCAGGAAGTTCTTCGGTGCCGGCAGCGGTGGCTTCGCACCCGACTGGTCGGTGGGGTGGTATTCGGCCTTGCCCGCGCACGCCGACAGGGTGACGGCCAGAGCCAGCGCGGCCACGGTGGGCAGGATGTGCTTAACCATGACGACCTCCCTGCAGCACCGGCGGCTGCAGTGACAGCAGGATCAGGCCCAGTGCGATCAGGGCCACGGTCAGCGCCGACAGGATCGTGCCTGGCACCGCAACGGCATAGGCGTCGCGGCTGTGCACGAAGGCGTTCCAGATGGCCAGCACCACTGCGACCAGATTGAGGAAGAAGTCGATGCGATCGATGCGGGTGGCCGTGCCGTTGCGGCGCCAGACCGTGAACAGGTTGATCAGGCGCGGAAGGATGGCGATCAGCAGGCCGAAGGTGATCAGCCAGGCGGCGGCCTTGCCCCACATCACCTCGGCGCTGTTGAGATAGATCGCGTCGAAGATCAGTGCGCCGACGAAGAAGCCGAAAGGTATCGGGTTCAACAGGCTGAACAGCGTGGTGCCAAGGCCGCGATGGGCCTGGGCGAGCGGATTGACCATCATCGTGCTCCGACGCGGAAGGGTGCACGGGCTGTAGTAGCACAGCCGGATGTGAGGGCGCGCGATGACACTGCTTGTGTAGAGCCGAGCCCATGCTCGGCTGCTTTACACACGGGACCGTCCGATCAGCCGAGCATGGGCTCGGCTCTACAGGAACGCGCAGTCGTCATTACCCCGCGGCATAAGCGTTTGTGACGCAATCGGCACATCTGCAGATTGGGTGTGTGAAGAGGTAGGGGGTTGTTCGTTGTGTCGCGTTTGGCTCGTTGCGATGGGGCAGTTCCGCCCCGCCGTCCTGCCATGCCGATTCACAACAGAAGGATTCGTGTATGAAGCGACACACGCAACGCTCCGCGCCACCGCGCTCCGCGCGCCTGGCCCTTGCCACTGCCCTGGTGCTGGGCAGCCTGGCCGTCACCGCCCAGGCCCAGCAGGCCGATCCGCTGGCCGGGCGTCAGTGGCATCTGCTCAACACCGGGCAGGCCGTACTGGGCGATACCCTGCCGGTGGCCGGCAACGATCTCAACGTGGATGGCCTGTTCCGCAATGGCATCCGTGGCCAGGGCGTCACCATCGCTATCGTCGATGACGGCCTGCAGATCGCGCACCCGGACCTGGCTGCCAACGTCGCGGCAGTCGCGGGCAAGAATTTCGCCAACCAGAGCAACAACCCTTCACCGTCCAATCCCGACCGCGACAATCACGGCACCATGGTCGGCGGCATCGCCGGTGCGGTGGGTGCCAACAACCTGGGCGTGCGCGGCGTGGCCTCGGCCGCCACACTCAAGGGCTTCAATTTCCTGGCATCCAATGCCCAGGGCAACTCGAATTCCAACATCGAGTACTCGTGGTGGGACGGCGCCGAAGTGGCCGACGTGGGGGTCTTCAACAACAGCTGGGGCTCCAGCCCGGGCAACCCCAACCTGCCGTTGGCCTACAGCCAGAACGACATCACCGCCTATGAGCAGGCCATGTCCGGCACCCGTGGCGGGCGCGGTGGCATCTACGTGAAAGCCGCCGGCAACAACCACAACAACGGCGCACGCTCGGATGGCACCGACATCTGCTCTGCAGACACCAAGAACCGCAACACCGGTTGCATTCCGGCCGGCCGCGATCCGCGCAACAACCTGTTCAACGTGATCACCGTTGCCGCCGTGCGCGCCGATGGCGTGCGCTCGTCCTACTCGTCCACCGGCTCGGCGCTGTGGGTGTCCGGCTTCGGCGGCGAGAACGGCTGGCAGCGGCAGGTCGTGCCGGGGCAGCTGGCGATCCGCTACGATCCGGCCATTCTCACCACCGACGTCACCGGCTGCGCGCAGGGCAGCAACAAGAATACGAGCCTGCGCAACACATTGGACGGCGACCAGTCCGCCATCGACAGCACCTGCAACTACACCGGCAAGATGAACGGTACCTCGGCGGCCACGCCGATGGTGTCGGGCGTGGCGGCACTGCTGCTGGAAACCAATCCAAACCTGTCCTACCGCGATGTGAAGTACATCCTGGCCACCACCGCCACCCGCAATGACCCGAACCGGGCGGCGGTCACGCACTCCGATGGCCGCGTGCTGGTGCCGGGTTGGACGGTGAATGCCGCCGGCCGCGCCTACAGCAACTGGTACGGCTTCGGCGTGGTCAACGCCGCCCGTGCAGTCGAGGTCGCCGAGAACTTCCAGTCGCTGGGTGCATTGGTGGACAGCGGCTGGCGCAACACGACGCGCACCGTGGCCATCGGCAATACCTCGGCCGCTGCTGCACGTCTGACCTTCCAGCTGGCCAATGGCGCGCGCAACATCGAAAGCGTGCAGCTGGGCTTCCGGGTCAATCACAGCAACACCCGCCAGCTGCAGTTCGTGCTGGTCTCGCCCAGTGGCACGCGCAGCGTGGTGCAGCCGGCATTCACCGCGATCGGCTCTGGCCTCAATGGTGTCCAGCGCAACTTCACCAACTGGGACCTGCTGTCCAGCAATGCCTTCCTGGATGAGAACGCCACGGGCACCTGGACGCTGGAAGTCACCGACCTGGGGCAGGCCGCGAACGCTGCATCGCGTGGCAACCTCGAATTCTTCAAGATCCGCGTTCTGGGGCACTGATGATGAAGACGACCATTCTGTTGAGCACCCTCGCCCTCGCGGCGATGACCACCACCGCCTGGGCACAGAGTTCGGGCCAGACACCTCCGGCGAAGACCTTGTCGACCGTAGACACGCAGCAGTTGAAGGCGGAGGCCACCGGCCGTTCGTTCAATGTGGGCGGCGCGCGCTTCCAGCTGGCGCCGTCGGCAACCGTGCAGCCGGCCAGCGGCGGTCAGTTCCGGATCACCACCGGGGCTGATGCCAGCGCGGCGGCCGTCGGCACCCGCAGCAAGCGGTCCACCGATGCGTCTACCGGTGTGGCCGCACGTGCGGATGCCGGTGCCAGCAAGTTTGCGGCCGCTGTCTCCAACGATGGCGCGCCGGTAGTGGCGACCTCGCGGGTCAAGGTGTTCTTCACCGATGCGGCCTCGGCCCAGCGTGCGGCCACCGCCACCGGCGGCACCGTGGTGAAGGTATCCAAGGCCTCGGGCCGCGCGATTGTGGAGTACCCGTCGGTGAACGCGGCGCTGGATGCGACCACCAAGCTGCTGTCGACCGCCGGCATCAAGGCGGCCGAACCGGACGTGGTGCAGTGGGAAGAAACCAAGTAAGGCGTTGAGTGGTGCCCCCGGCCGGTTGGCTCTCCTGGCCGGCCGGGGGATTGGTGTCAGGGTGTGCCGACCAACGGTCGGCACCCACCGGATTCATGCATCACGTGTCGACCAACGGTCGGCACCCACAGCGGTGGAGGTGACGTCAGCGCGCGGCGAGTGTGTCGCTGTGCTTGCGGCTGCAGCTGGCCAGCGCGTCATTGCCTGCCGCCGGATGTGCCGGTTCCAGCAGCAGGCGCTGCACGTCGGAGAACAGCTTGTCCACCGGCATGCCATAGGGCGCGAACAGGCGCAGGCGGCCCTGGCGGTCGAACACGTAGCCACCGGCGATGTGGCTCATGGTGTAGGTCTCCGGCACCTGGCCGGGTTCCTTCTCGTAGAACGCCTTGAAGTCGCTGGCCATCGCGGCCAACTGCGCTTCGTTGCCGACCAGTGCGATCGCCTTGGGGTCGAAGGCTTCCACATAGGTGCGCGCAACCTCCGGCGTATCACGCGCCGGATCGACGCTGACGAACACCACCTGCAGCTGGTCGGCATCCTTGCCCATCAGGTGCTTCACCTGGCTCAACTCGACCATGGTGGTCGGGCACACATCCGGGCAGCTGGTGAAACCGAAGAACAGGTAGGTCACCTGCCCCTGCAGGTCCTTCGGGCCGCGCACGGTGCCGTGGCTGTCGGGCATCGACCACTGCTGGCCAAGTTCTTCACAGGCGATGTCCTTGGAATAGAAGTCCATGCGCGACTGCGCACTGCAGCCGGCCAGCAGGCCGATGGCCAGGCCTGCCAGCAGCGGCAGGCGGAAACGGGGAGAGAACAACGAACGGACAACAGCAGCAGGACGCTTCACGGGTACCACCAACGCAGATGCGGGCGGGGTCTCGGTCAGGCCTGCCCTTGGGGGAAAAGAGGGCTGAGGTGCCGGGGTGATCGCGCGATCCGTGCCGATCACCCCGGCCACGGTCAGTTGATCATCATGTGGTAGTGCATGCTCCAGATGATCCACACCGACAGCGCGACGATGATGAACAGGATCACCAGGGTGAACACGAAGCTGGCCAGGTTCCAGCCACCTTCGGACTTGCGGTCCATGTGCAGGAAATAGACCAGCTGCACCAGGATCTGCGCCACCGCGAAGCCGACCAGCAGGAACAGCGTAAGCGGCCGCGACAGCACCGGGTTCATCACCAGCGCGAACGGCACCACGGTCAGCAGCGCACACAGCACGAAGCCGATCAGGTAGGACTTGGTGGAGCCGTGCGCATTGCCGGCGCGCGAGGTTTCGACGTGGGCCATGTCAGAAGGCTCCGATCAGGTAGACGAAGGTGAAGACGCAGATCCACACCAGGTCCAGGAAGTGCCAGAACAGGCTCAGGCACGACACGCGGGTGATGTTGGTCGGGGTCAGGCCACGGCGGTAGACCTGGTGCATCACCACGGCCATCCAGATCAGGCCGCTGGCCACGTGCAGGCCGTGGGTAGCGACCAGCGCGAAGAACGCCGACAGGTAGGCACTGGTGCTGGGGCCTGCGCCTTCGTGGATCAGGTGCGAGAACTCATAGATCTCCATGCCGATGAACGAGGCACCGAGCACGAAGGTCACGCCCAGCCAGCGCAGCACCGCCGAGGTGTCGTGGCGGTGCATCGCCAGTACGGCCTGGCCGTAGGTGATGCTGGAGACCAGCAGCAGGAAGGTCTCCGCCATCACGAACGGCAGCGAGAACAGCTCCTTGCCGGTGGGGCCGCCGGCGTAGGCGGTGCTGAGCACCGCGTACGAGGCGAACAGCGAACCGAACAGCACCAGGTCGGACATGAGGTAGACCCACATGCCGAACACCTTCATGCCGCCCTGCTCGTGGCTGTGGTCGTGTTCGTGGTGGTCCTCGTGTGCCTGCGTGCCGGTGGCCAGCTCGGGGCGGGTCAACAGGTTCATGCGCGTACCTCCTTCAGCTTGGCAAGGTTGGCCGCTTCAGTGCGCGCCACCTCTTCGGAACTGACGTAGTAGTCCACGTCCTCGTCGTAGGACCGCACGATCAGGGTGACGATCATCGCGATGAAGCTGGCCGCGGCCATCCACCAGATGTGCCAGACCAGGGCGAAGCACAGCACCAGGATCCAGATGTTGAGGATCAGCGGCACGCCGGTGTTCTTCGGCATGTGGATCGGCGCGTACGTCTTCGGCGGCGGCGGCAGGCCGCGCTTCTTCGCTTCGTGGAAGGCGTCCAGCTCATCGGCCTTGGGCACCACCGCGAAGTTGTAGAACGGCGGCGGCGACGGCGTGGCCCATTCCAGCGTGCGCGCATTCCACGGGTCGCCGGTCAGGTCCAGGTTGCGCTTGCGGTCGCGAACGCTCACGTAGATCTGCACCAGCATCAGGATGATGCCCGCGAACACGAACAGCGCGCCGATGAAGGCGGCGATCAGGTACGGCGTCCACGCCGGGTTGTCGTACTGGTTCATGCGACGGGTCATGCCCATGAAGCCCAGCATGTACAGCGGCATGAAGGCCAGGTAGAAGCCGATCACCCAGCAGGCGAACGACCACTTGCCCAGGCGCTCGTTGAGGGTGAAGCCGAACACCTTCGGGAACCAGTAGGCGAAGCCGGCCAGGTAGCCGAACAGCGCGCCGCCGATGATGGTGTTATGGAAGTGCGCGACCAGGAACAGGCTGTTGTGCAGCAGGAAGTCCGCGCCCGGGATGGCCAGCAGCACGCCGGTCATGCCACCGATGGTGAAGGTGACCAGGAAGGCGATGGTCCACAGCATCGGCACGCTGAACTCGACGCGGCCACCATACATGGTGAACAGCCAGGTGAAGATCTTCACGCCGGTGGGAATGGCGATGATCATCGTCATGATGCCGAAGAAGGCATTGACGCTGGCACCGGAGCCCATGGTGAAGAAGTGGTGCAGCCAGACGATGAACGACAGGATGCCGATCGCCAGCGTGGCGCCCACCATCGACTTGTAGCCGAACAGCTTCTTGCGCGAGAACGTGGCGGTCACTTCAGAGAAGATGCCGAACGCCGGCAGCACCAGGATGTACACCTCCGGATGGCCCCAGGCCCACACCAGGTTCACGTACATCATCGGGTTGCCACCCAACGTGTTGGTGTAGAAGTTGAAGTCCAGGTAACGGTCCAGGGTGAGCGCACCCAGCGCCACGGTCAGGATCGGGAAGGCGGCGATGATGATCACGCTGGTGACCAGCACGGTCCAGGTGAACACCGGCATCTTCATCAGGGTCATGCCCGGCGCACGCATGCGCAGGATGGTGATGAACAGGTTGACGCCGGTCAGCAACGTACCGATGCCGGACGCCTGCAAGGCCCAGATGTAGTAGTCGACACCCACGCCTGGACTGAACTCGATGCCCGACAGCGGCGGATAGGCGACCCAGCCGGTCATGGCGAATTCGCCGACGCCCAGCGAGATCATCATCAGCGCTGCGCCGACCACGAAGATCCAGAAGCTGAAGGCGTTGAGGAACGGGAACGCCATGTCGCGTGCGCCGATCTGCAGCGGCACGATGATGTTCATCAGGCCGACCACGAACGGGGTGGCCACGAAGAAGATCATGATCACGCCGTGCGCGGTGAAGATCTGGTCGTAGTGCTCCGGTGGCAGGAAGCCGTCACTGCCCGGCCCGGCCGCGGCCAGCTGCGCGCGCATCATCAGTGCATCGGCGAAGCCGCGCACCAGCATGACCAGCGCCACCACCACGTACATGATGCCGATCTTCTTGTGGTCCACGGTGGTGAACCAGTCACGCCACAGCGGGCCCCACAGCTTGAAGTACGTCACCGCACCGAGCAGCGCGAGGCCACCCAGCACCATGGCCGCCAATGTGACCACGACGATCGGCTCGTGCAGCGGCACGGCCTCCCACGTCAATTTACCCAACATGTTCGTTACTCCTGGGAAACCTGGGCACCGCCGGCAGCGCCCGCCGGGGTAGCAGCAGCGGTGTTCTCACCGACGCCGATGAACTGGTCGATGACCTTCTTGAACAGCAGCGGTTCAACACTGGAGAAGTGCTGCACCGGTGCGTTCTTCGACGGCGCGGCCAGCGCCTTGAACTGCGTGAAGCTGAGCGCGTCGGGCGCGCTGCGCACTTCGGCCACCCAGCGCTCGAAGTCTTCGTTGCTGCTGGCAGTGGCAATGAACTTCATGTTCGAGAAGCCATGCCCGCTGTAGTTGCCGGACATGCCACGGAACTGGCCGGGTTCGTTGGCGATCAGGTGCAGCTGCGTGCGCATGCCGGCCATCGCGTAGATCTGCCCACCCAGCTGCGGGATGAAGAAGGTATTCATCGTCGAATTGGAGGTGATGTTGAATGCCAGCGGACGATTGGCCGGGAAGTTGAGCTGGTTGACCGTGGCGATGCCCAGGTCCGGGTACACGAACACCCACTTCCAGTCGGTGGCGATCACGTCCACGTGCAGCGGTTCGCCAGCCACGTCCAGCGGCTTGTAGGGGTCCAGCTCGTGGGTCGACTTCCACACGATCACCGCCAGCACCGCGATGATGATCAGCGGCACGCCCCAGACCACGATCTCCACCTTGGTGGAGTGCGACCAGTCAGGCATGTATTTCGCTTTGGTGTTGCCGGCGCGGTAGCGCCACGCGAACACGAAGGTCAGCACGATGGCCGGTATCACCACGATCAGCATCAGGCCGATGCAGATCAGGATCAGGTCGCGCTGGGCGAGCCCGACCATGCCCTTCGAATCCAGCAGCACCCAGTCACAGCCCGACAGGCCGACGCAGGCCAGGGCGACCAGCGCCAGGCGGATGCGGTTCCAGCAGATATTCATTGGAGGTCAACCCTGTTGAAGAAGCGCGCTTGACCGGCTCGCCTGCGCAGCGCCCGGGCGTGGAGCGGCTACACTGTGGGTACGAGGCCGCCTACAAGAAGGCGAACCACTCCAATCAAGCCCATACAAGATACATCATTGTATGGACTTGTGCATCTGCACGTATGGAAAAATCTGACCGATGACGCCACCTGCCGCCGGCCGCCGCCTGAAACATCCCAATCGCACCTGGGTCCGCCCCTTCCGCGAGGGCGCCGGCCCGCTGTACCTGCAGATTGCCCAGCAGGTGCGCGAGGCGGTGGATGACGGCGTGCTGCGCCCGGGCGACCGCCTTCCGCCACAACGCGACCTGGCCCAGCAGGTGGGCGTGGACCTGACCACGGTCACCCGTGCCTTCGCCGAGCTGCGCCAGGCCGGTCTGCTCGACGCCCAGGGCGCCGGCGGCACCTTCATCGCACTGTCGGCCGGCAACCGCAGCACCTCGGTCGACCTGAGCATGAACATCCCGCCGCTGCTGGGCAGCGCGCCCTTTGCACAGGGCATGGAGGCCGGTTTCCAGCACGTGGGCCAGCAGCTGGGCCAGGGTGAACTGATGAGCTACCACGTCGGCGCCGGCACCCGCGAGGACCGCGCCGCCGCGGTGCAGTGGCTGGCGCCGATGCTGGGCACGGTGGGTGCCGACCAGGTAGTGATCTGCCCCGGCGCGCAGACCGCGCTGTGCGCGCTGATCCTGGCCCGTACCCAGCCAGGCGAGCTGATCGCCGCCGAGCAGCTGACCTACCCGGGCCTGCTGGCGGCCGCGCGCGTGCTGCAGCGGGGCGTGGTGCCGGTGGCGATGGACGCCGAAGGCATGCTGCCCGATGCATTGGAAGAGGCCTGCCAACTGCGGCGCCCGCGCCTGCTGTACCTGGTGCCGACCATCCAGAACCCGACCACCGCGACAATGTCGGCACAACGCCGGCAGACCCTGCTGGAGGTCGCGAAGCGACACGATCTGACCGTGATCGAAGACGATCCCTACTGGTTGCTGGCTGGGGACGCCGCGCCGCCGCTGGCCGCCCACCGCCACGCTGGCTGCCCGGTCTACTACATCTCCACCCTGTCCAAGTGCCTGGCACCGGGCCTGCGCACCGCCTACTTGGTGGTACCGGCCGGCGAGCCGATGGAACCGGTGCTGGACGCGCTGCGCGCCATCGCGCTGATGCCGACCCAGTCGATGGTGGCGGTGGCCTCGCAGTGGATCCGCAGCGGCCAGGCCCAGGACATGGTGCTGCGCTTCCAGCAGGAGCTGCGCGAGCGCCAGGCCATTGCTGCCCGGTACCTGCCGTCCCGCGCGCGGGCGCACCCGGCCGGCCTGCACGTGTGGCTGCCGCTGCCGCCGCGGCTGGACCAGTACCGGCTGATCCAGGCCGCACAGGAGCAGGGGCTGGGCATCGCCAGTTCCGACGCCTTCAGCGTGGAAGAACCGCCGCCGGGCAACGCGATCCGCCTGTCGCTAGGCGGCGCGGTCGACCAGGGCGCGCTGGCCGGGGCGCTGGCCAAGCTGAACGAGATCCTGTCTGAAGCCCCCGAGGCCCGGCATAACGCCATCGTTTGAGCCATCCACGTGGCACGACATCCATACAAGATGATATTTTGTATGCAATGTATGGATGAAGGGACGTGCATCGATGCGCGCCGAGAAACTGAAGTTCCACCTGGTGATGGCCGGGTGCGGTGGCTTTGTTGTGCTGATGCTGGCCGCGCTGGCCTGGGTCTGCCTGCAGCCGCAGACCGTGGACGTACAGGCCGCCGAACGCCATGCCATCAAGCAGTGCCTGCAGCGCAGCGAGGATCCGTCGCGTAGCGAGATCCAGCGTCGCGCCCAGGCCGACTCCTGCCGCGAGATGCGCAAGCAGTACGTGCACAAGTTTGGCGGGGACGCGTCCTGATGGGCGCAGCCGCGCCGCGTCGCCGCTGGCTGCTGCCGACGATGATCGCCCTCGCCTGCCTGTTCATGGCCGGCGTGGCGGCTGCGCTGTGGCAATACTTCGGCTACAGCGCGCAGTCCACGTTCACCGAACAGGCCATCGTCTTCGACGACTCGCAGCTGCGCCTGCCGGCCGATCTGGCCGGAGATACCGGCCGCATCCGCGTGGTGCATTTCTGGGACCCGGCCTGCGGCGTGTGCAACCGCGAGACCGGTGCGCACCTGAGCTACCTGATCAGCATGTATCGCCGCGCCGGCATCGACTTCTATGCGATCCGCCGCCCGGGTACACAGGGCGAGCTGCCCGAGCCGCTGCGCAACAAGGTGATCAACCTGCCGACCATCGATGGCATCGACCACATCCCGGCCAGCCCTGCCGTAGCCATCTGGGACCGGCACGGCCATCTGGCGTACGCCGGCCCGTACAGCATCGGCATGGTCTGCAACTCGGCCAACAGTTTCGTCGAACCGCTGCTGGACAAGCTGGTACGTGGTGAGACCGTACGCCCGAAAGGACTGCTTGCCGTGGGCTGCTACTGCCCCTGGCAGGCCAAGCGCTGAGGACGCGCAATGACATCACTGACGCTGGCCGACGTAGCCGCCGCAAACAACAACGGCGGTCACCTGTCCGAACCGACCGATGGTTATGGACAGGCTCCCGCCGTTGGAAGCAACGATACGCCCCGACATGCTCCGTACATGCCGCGACCGGATGTCGCAGCCCGCGAATGGGTGCAGGACGTGCTCGCGCACAACGGGCCGATCTACCTGCGCATCGTCAATTCGCTGGAACGCACGGTGCGTCGTGGCGGCCTCGCACCCGGACAGCGCCTGCCCTCGCAGCGCGCGTTGGCGCAGCAGCTCGGCGTCGACCTGACCACGGTCACCCGCGCCTTCGATGAAGCACGCAAGCGCGGCCTGATCGAAGCGCGCGGGCCACAAGGCAGTTTCATCGCACCGCCCAAGGCCGGCTTCGACCAGGTGGTGGACCTGAGCATGAACGTGCCGCCGGTGCCTGATGCCGACGCGCTGGCGGAGACGCTGCGCCGTGGTGCCGCCGCCGTGCTTGCGCGCAGCAACGCACCGAACCTGATGACCTATCACCTGGGGGGTGGCAACCCCACTGATCGCCATGCCGCGGCGCGCTGGCTGCAGCCGATGCTGGGCGTCGTGGCTGACAACTGCCTGCTGCTGACCGAAGGCGCACAGGTGGCGCTGGCCGCGATCCTGGTCAGCCAGGGCCGCGATGGCGATACGATCCTCTGCGATGCGCTGGTCTACCCGGGCCTGCTGCAGGCCGCCGCCGCACTGGGTCGGCGGCTGCTGCCGGTGGACGGCGACGAACACGGCATGTGTCCTGAAGCGCTGCTGCGGCAGGCACGCGAAAGCGGCGCGCGCCTGGTCTATCTCAATCCCACCTGCCAGAACCCGACCGCGCTGACCCTGCCGCTGCAGCGGCGCGAGGCGCTGGCGCGTGTACTGGAGAGCGAAGGCCTGCTGGCGATCGAGGATGATCCGTACTGGCACCTTGCCGAAGATGCACCTACACCGCTGGCGGCACTGGCACCGCGTCATGTGTTCTACGTGGCGACGCTGTCCAAGGTGATCAGCCCCGGCCTGCGCACCGCGTTCGTGCGCTGCCCGAGCGCGGCGCATGCCGAGGCGATGACGGCGGCGTTGCGGGCGACGCGACTGATGGGGCATCCGCTGGTCTCGGCGTTGGCCAGCCAACTGCTGCTGGATGGTTCGGCCCAGTCGCTGCTGGCCCAGGTGCGCACCGAGGCACGCGAGCGCACGCGCATGGCGCGCTACCTGCTGGCACCGTCGCTGCTGCAGCGCGCGGAAGGCCTGCATGCGTGGTGCCGGATACCGGCGCCGTGGACCGACGCCACGCTGGTGCGTACCGCACAGCTACAGGGGCTGGCGATTGCGCCGTCATCGGCGTTCTGCCCGCCGGGGGTCTCGCACCAGTGCGGCGTGCGGTTGTCGCTGGGGCTGGCCGCGGACCGACGGCAGCTGGAAAGTGCGCTGCGGCGGATTGACCGGTTGTTGTTGTCGGATGCGTTGCCAGCGATTGATCGGTAGGCGAAGAGCATCCACGCAGGGCGTGGATCTACGGGACCCGCTTCGGTAGATGCCAACTTTGGTTGGCAATGCCCGTGCACGCCACGCGTGGATGGAATGTGCCGACCAACGGTCGGCACCCACCAGGCTGGAGGAGGATCGGTAGTGCCGGCCGCTGGCCGGCGGAAGATTCCCCGGCACGGTTGGAATGTGCCAACCAAGGTTGGCACCTACCAAAGCAGGGTCAGGCCAGGGCGGAGAGCGCCTGCACCAGCGCATCCATCTGCTGCGGCCGGGTGAACACCGACGGCGTCACCCGCACGCAGGCGCCGGAGTCCAACCCGTCGCGATGCGTGGTGAACACGCCATGCTCGTCCAGCAGGCGCTTCTGCAGCGCCATGTTGTCTGCCACGCTGGTGCGCCCACGCAAACGGAAGCTGGCCAATGCGCTGGCCAGCGCCGGATCCGGCGAAGACAGCACTTCGATATGCGCCATCTGCCGTGCCGGCAGCGTCCAGCGCTCGCGCAGGTAGCGCAGGCGCGCCTGCTTGTTGGCCACGCCGATGCGCTGGTGCAGCGCGATCGCTTCCGGCAGTGCCAGGTAGGCGGCGAAGTTGACCGTGCCGGTGTGTACGCGGCTGCCCACGCGGCCGTCGTCGGTCTCGCCCATGTACGGGTCGAGGTCCGCAACGCGGCCCCTGCGCACATACATCGCGCCGACGCTGACCGGCGCACCGATCCATTTGTGCAGGTTGATTCCAACGAAATCGGCCTTCAGCTGTGGCACCGCGTAGTCGATCTGGCCAAACCCATGCGCAGCATCGACGATCACATCGATACCGCGTGCGCGCGCACGCTCGGCGATCTCCGCCACCGGCAGCACCAGCCCATGGCGATGGCTGACCTGGGTCAGCAGCACCAGCTTCAGGCGCGGCAACCGCGCGAATGCGGCCTCGTAGGCCTGCAGGATCTGCGCGTGGTCCGGCACCGCCGGCAGCGCGATACGCTCGACTTGCACGCCGCGACGCTGCTGCAGCCAGCGCATCGCGCCGATCATGCTGTCGTAGTCGATGTCGGCATACAGCACCTGGTCGCCGGGCTGCAGGCGGTTGTAGCCGCCAATCAACGCCAGCATCGCCTCCGTGGCCCCCCGAGTCAGTGCGATCTCATCCGCACCCACGCCCAGCAGTTCGGCTACCTGCCGCTGCACCGCCATGTACTGCGCCGGGAACTCACGACGGCCGTACCAAGCGTTGCCACGGTTCACTTCAGCGGTATGGCGCTGGTAGCTGGCCAGCGTCTCGCGGCCCATCGCGCCCCAGTAGCCGTTCTCCAGGTGGTTCACTTCATCGGTGATGTCGAAGTGGCTGGCCACGGCGGCCCAGTAGCCTTCATCGCGGGCCAGCACGTCCGGCGCCGCGGTCGTTGCGGGAATCTGCATGGGCGCAGCGTAACGCGCGGACGCCTTGGCCGGCAGTGAAGACAGGGCGGCTGCGGCCGGCAGCAGGGTGCCGGCACGCAACAGGGAGCGGCGGGCCGGGTCCATCAGAAGCTCAACCGGTACTGTGCGTACAGGTTGGCACCGTCGGTGTCATATGGTGCATTACGCGAGTAGACCAGGCCACGGCTGGCCTGGAAGGTGGCCTCATCCGGGTAGCGGTCGAACACGTTGTCCGCACCCACGCGCAGACTGTGATGCTCGTTGATGCGATAGCCCACGGCCAGGTCGAGGAAACTCATCGCACCGAAGCGCTGGTAGATGTCGCCCACCGCATTGCCGCTGGAATCAGTCCAGGCACCGTAGTAGCGCATGCGCGCCATCAGCGACCAGGCGCCGACATCCCAGCTGCCGGTCAGGCTGCCCTTGTGCTCGGGCAGGCGGTCTTCGAACAGCACGCGCTGGGTCTCGTTGGTGGCCACCGAGGTGCTGCCGTTGTCCACGCGGGTGCGGTTGTAGTTGTAGGCCAGGGTCAACGTCATGCGGCCTGCGCCAAGATCGCGCAGGTAATTGCCGACCACGTCCACGCCGGTGGTGGTGGTATCGAAGTCGTTGGTGAAGTAGTTCACCGAGGTATAGCCCAGCGGGTTGGGAGTACCGGCCGGAATGGCGAAGCTGGCCGACTGGCTGAAGCGGTCGGTGAGCTTGATCTGGTAGACGTCCACCGAACCGGACAGGCCCAGGTCGGTGCGCCAGGTCAGGCCCAGCGACGCGGTACGCGATTCCTCCGGCTTCAGCGGCCTGGCACCGAGCAGCTGCGCCAGCGGATCGTTCGGCGACAAGCGGCCACTGGTGAAGATCTGCAGCGTGCGCGTATCCAGCCCCTGGGTGGTGCTGGTGGTGTTGAGCTGCGCGGGTGTCGGCGCACGGAAGCCGGTGGACACGGTGCCGCGCAGGGCCACGTCCGGGGTGATCGCGAAGCGCGCCGAGAGCTTGCCGTCCAGCGTGCTGCCGAAGCTGGAGAAATCCTCGTAGCGGCTGGCCGCACCGATGCTCCAACGCTCGCCCAGAGGCACTTCCATATCCACATAGGCCGCCTTGCTACGCTGGCTCCACTGCCCGGCCTGGCTGGCCGAGAAGCCCGGTGCGCCATTGGAGTTGGCCTCCAGGCCTGCGGCCGCGCCCGGGCCCACCGCGTACGAGGCCGGATCACCAGCGCGCACCTGGTAGGTCTCTTGGCGGAACTCGCCACCGAAGGCGACGTTGATCGGCTTGGACAGCGCGCCCACGTCCCACTCGTAGTTGAAGTCGGCGTTGGCGTTCTTCTCGGTCTGGGTCAGGCGGCCGAGGTCGAACGCGGTCGGGCTGGCCGGACCCAGCGAAGCATTGATCGAGTTCTTCAGGCTGTAGTCGATGGCATTGCGGCCGTACGAGGCGCTGACATCCCAGCGCAGCTTGGGCGTGATCTCACCGCGCAGGCCGCCGACCAGCTGCAGATCGTTCTGGACGTTGCCGTACTGCGGGCTGAAACCCACCGGGTAGATCGAACGCAGGTTCCAGCCGGGGAAGATCGCGGTGGTGCGATAAGCGCCGGTGGTGGTATCGGGATTGCGCCAGTTGAAATCGCTGACACCGTCGCTGTGGCTGTACAGGCCGAAGGCGTAGATCTCCAGCGTATCGCTGGCGTTGGCCTTGACGTTGAAGCCGACGCGGCGGCTCTCCAGTTCCGGTTGGCCCCAGCGCTGCACTGGGTTGGGTACCTCCAGCTCCGGATGGGCCGCCTGGAAGGCGATGGCATCGGGGCGCTGGCGGGTGCGCGAGGTGGCGTCGGAGTTGGACGATTCGGCGAACAGCACCAGGCTGCCATAGTCGCCCAGCGACCAGCCGGTGCGCGCACTGAAGTCGCGCGAGGCACCGTCGCCCTGCGCGTACTGCGAATAGCCGGCGGTGATCTCGGTGCCCGGACCATCTTCGAGGATGATGTTGATGACACCGGCGATGGCGTCCGAGCCGTACTGCGCAGACGCACCATCACGCAGTACCTCGATGCGCTTGATTGCACTGGTCGGAATCTGCGCCAGGTCGGCGGCCTGCGCGCCACGGTTGCCGAGCAGCGCGCTGCGGTGGAAGCGACGACCGTTGACCAGCACCAGGGTCTGGTCCGGCGACAGGCCACGCAGGGTGGCCGGACGCACGAACACCTGCCCGTCGGCCATCGGCAGGCGCTGCACCACGAACGACGGCACCAGCTGCGCCAGCACGTCCTTCAGGTCGGTGGATTCAACGGACCTGATGTCTTCCTTGGTGAACACGTCCACCGGCGCCAGCGTTTCGAACTGGGTGCGGTTGGACGCGCGGGTGCCGGTGACCAGCATCGCGTCGAGCTGGGTGGGCGCGGCACGGCTACCGCCTGCGGCGTCGATCGCATCGGCCTCCGCTGCGATCGCGCCTCCTGCGCTGGCCATGGAAAGGGCAAGGAGGATGGAGCGCGAAAGCTTCGAACGATGCACAGCAGGACTCCGGGAGGACGCGACAGGGCCAGCACCTGTGCGGACACAACAGGCTTGGACAAGGCGCGCAGTCTCGGCCCGATGTGTGAAGGAGGCATGACGTCAGTACGACAGCTTGATGGCGCACAGGCGCAAGAACTGCTAAGCGCCGCGCCTGCCGATCCGCTACTGTGCCGGCATTGGATTCGGGGAAAGGCAGATGAGCGCGGCGGGCAAGGCGTTGTGGTACATCGAAACCCATGCGGACCGGCCATTGGCACTGGCCGATATCGCCGCTGCGGCGGGACTGTCACCCTTCCATCTTTCACGCCTGTTCCAGGCCCGCACCGGTACCTCGGTGGTGCGCTACCTGCGGGGACGGCGCCTGACCGCTGCCGCGCAACGATTGGCCAACGGTGCGGGCGACATCCTGCAGGTCGCGCTGGGGGCCGGCTATACCACCCATGCCGCGTTCACCCGCGCCTTCTGTGAACAGTTCGGGCAGACGCCCGAGCGGGTGCGCGAGCAAGGCACCGATGGACTGGCACTGGTGCAGGCGATCCGCGTGGACGATGCACCGGCGGCCTGCGGTGAGGCACCACGCCTGCTCGACACCCCGGCGTTCCAGCTGGCCGGGATCGGCATGCGCCACACGCGCGACAGCGGCGGTGCGATTCCCGGGCAGTGGGCACAGCTCAATCGCGAATGGCCGGCGCCGGCCCCGATCAGTTTCGGTGTGTGCTGCAACAGTGATGACGACGGTGGCTTCGACTACGTCGCCGCGCTGCCGGTCAGTTCGCTGCGCAATGTGCCTGCGCACTGGCAGCGCGTGGGTGTACCCGCGCGGCGCTACCTGGTGGCCTGGCATGGTGGGCATATCTCGGCCATCCGCTCGACCTGGTTCTGGCTGCTGGATCATTATCTTCCTGCGTCCAACCTCAGCCTTGCCGATGCACCGGATCTGGAATGCTACGACGCCCGATTCGATGAGCACACCGGCAACGGCGGCGTGGAGATCTGGCTGCCAGTCGACGAACGTCCCAACTGACAAGGAACTGAAGATGCGCATGACGGTTGCTGTGCTGGGAATGATCCTTATGGTCTTCACTGTCGTGGCCGATGCCAGCGAGACGCAGGCAGCCGGCGAGCGCCACGGCGCCACTACGGTGGCCAGCGCGGCTGTACGCGATGCGCAGCACCACGACGCGCTGCGCTACACGGTCTGGTACCCAGCGCTGGCCGGCAGCCGGGAAACCGCCCTGACCATCGGCCCGCCCGACGCGCCGCTGTTCGACGTCGGACGTGCCGCGATGGAGGCTCCCGTCGCAGGTGATCGCCTGCCAACGCTGCTGCTCTCGCATGGCAACGGCGGCAGTGCGCGCATGATGGGCTGGCTGGGCACCGCGCTGGCGCGGGCCGGGTATCTGGTGATCGCGGTCGATCATCCAGGCAACAACGGCATTGACACGATGACCCTGCCCGGCAGCATCCTGAGCTGGTTGCGTGCGGATGACCTGCGCGCCGCCCTGGCGGCCGTGCGGGCCGATCCAGTGCTGGGCCCGCACGTCGATCCTGAACGCCTGGGTGTTGCCGGGTTCTCGGCCGGTGGCTACACGGCGCTGCTGGCAGCCGGTGCACGACCGGACCTGCAGCGACTGCTGGCCTTCTGCACCGCACATCCGGATGACGGCGTCTGCCGGCCTCAACAGGAGGCCGCAACGCACTCAATGGAAGCGCGCGTTGCCGCTGCGGCCTCTCCAGCACTGGCGCCATGGATCTCCCAGGCCAACGACGCGCGCGCGATTCCCGGCGTGCGGGCGGCATTCCTGCTGGCTCCGGCGATCATCCAGGCCTTCGCGCCCGAGCAGCTGTCCTCGTTGCGGCTGCCCGTGTCGATCGTGCTGGGTGAGGCTGACACGGTTGCGCCGCCACAGACCAATGGCGCGGCCGCCGGGGCCCTGATTCCGGGCGCGGAACTGCAGCGCTTGGCCGATGTGGGCCACTATGATTTCCTGGCCGCGTGTACCGCGACCGGGCAGCAGCGGCTGCAGGACCTGTGCACTACGTCGGTGCCAAAGGCACAGACCCACGCGCAGGCAGTGGATGCAGCGATACGGTTCTTTGACCATTCACTGCGCTAGTGGCCGCCGGGCATGGCCTGGCGCTACAGTGGACGCGTCCACGGAGAACCGATCATGCGCCTGCTGCACCTCACTCTGCCGGTATCTGACGTGGGTGCCGTGGCCAGCTACTTCCACGATGTGCTGCAGCAGCGCGTGGTCGGTACCCATGTGCACATCGGCTGGAGCACGATTGAACTGCAGCCCGCTGAAGGACGTCCGCTCGGTGGCGTGCACCTGGCGTTCAACGTGCCGGACAACCGCTTCGGCGAGGCGATGACCTGGTTGCGCGAACGCACGCCACTGCAGCGCAATCCGGCGGGACTGGACTACTTCGCGCTGGAGAGCAGCTGGCAGTCGCAGTCGGTGTACTTCACCGGCCCCGATGGCTTGATCCTGGAACTGATCGGCCGCCGCCGCTTGCCGGCCAGTGCGCATCAGGGCGCCTTCCACGGCAGCGAGCTGACCTGCCTGAGCGAGGTCGGCCTGCCCAGCCACGATGTCGACGCTGTGCGCGAACAGTCCAGCCTGCGGTTCGGCCTGCAACCGATCAGCCCGCCTTCGCCGCAGTTCGCGCCGATGGGCGACGACGAGGGCCTGCTGATCGTGGTCGCTGCGGACCGACGCTGGTTCCCCGAGCAGAAGGACCTGCCCAATGCACAGGGCCTGCTGCTGCAGGTCGGCGACGTGGCCGGCCCGGGCGTTGTGGAGGACGCTGCACTCGGCTGGCGGGTACAGGCGATCTGAGCTACCAGCTGCCGGACGCGCCGCCTCCGCCGCTGCGGCCACCGCCTCCGGACCAGCTGCTGGAGCTGCTCGACGACGAACTGCCGGATGACGAACTGGACGCGCTGCGTTCGCGGCGTGACGAAACCCGGCCACGTGCGCGCTCGCCCGGCAACATGGTGAACAACCCTACGAAGTACAGCAGCACGCCACACACACCTGACACAATCATCGCCAGCAGCCGTGGATCGTCACCTTCGGCACGATGGATCGCCAGCAACGCGCCCGCGGCATAACCGAGGGTCAACAGCACCAGCACCGTCATGCGCACGACGAAGCTGCTGCGATTCTTCTTCCAGCGTGTGCGACAGGCCTGCACCAGCAGGAACACCATCAGGGTGACAACGCCCGCGGCCGCCTGCAGCAGCAGGTGCCGGGCCAGGCTCGGTGGCAGCTGGCCACGAAGCAGCGCCTGCACCAGCAAGACCGCGCTGAGTGCCAGCATGCCGCACAGGACGATGCGCACCCCCTGGCTGCGACGCCAGCACCAGCCGAGAAGGGCCGCCACCGGCACGCCCAGCACCATCACAAAGCACAGGCCCGCCAGCAGGTGGCGTGGCAACAGCAACGCCACGGACAGCACCCCTGCGGCAACCACCGCTGTCAGCAGCATCGGACGCCCCCAGGCCGGCAAGGTCGGCCAGCTCGGCCTCGGTGCCGACGCATTGGCGGCCAGTGCCTTGCGCCGCCGCTCCCGACGGCTGCCGCTGAAATCGTCCTCGGTCTTCGCTGGCGGGAGGGGCGGCGGCGAGCGCCACAGCCCGGCCAGGAAGCCGGCCAGCAGGGTCAACGCCACCACCGAGTCTGCGCGGCGCCAGTCCGCAGGCAGCACATTGCTGGCCGACGGCGCTTCCCATGCAGGCAGGTCCTCGCCTTCGATCAGCGCCACCATGATCGTCGTGCCATCAAGCACGCCCTGGTCGAAATCACCCTCACGGAAGCGCGGCACGATCGCGTTGTCGATGATGCGAGCGGCGTACGCGTCCGGTAGCGCACCTTCCAGGCCATAGCCGGTCTGGATGCGTACGCGGCGGTCCTGCACCGCCACCAGCAACAGCACACCGTCGTCGACACCGGCGCGACCCAGCTGCCACTGATCGAACACCCGCTGTGCGTAGGCCTCGATGCCCTCGTTGCCCACGCTGGGTACCACCAGTACCTGCAGCTGCGCACCTTTCTGCACCTGCAGCTGCAGCGCCTGCCTGCGCAGGGTGGCGCGGGTTTCAGCGGACAGCGCGTTGGCAGTGTCCACCACGGGATCGTCCAGCGCCGGGACCGGGATTGCCGCCAGCGCCGCCATCGGCAGCAGGCACAGCAGCAACAACAGCCACCTCATGGCTGCAGTCCGCTGTCCTGCCCGCAGCATGCTCACGTACCCTGCCCTGCCTCGATCCGCGCATGCAGCGCCTGCAGCTGTGCCACCGCCTGGTTGAACACCTGCAGATCGGCATCCACCAGGGCCGCCCAGTCTGGCGCGTGCCCCAGCAGCTGCGCCACCTGCTCGTCCGGCGCGCGGTCGAAGCCTTCGCCAAGCACGGCAAGATAACGCTCACGGAACCCGTCGGGGTCGCGCTGGTCCTGCACATACAGCTGCACGGCCAGCAGCCCCGCATACAGGTAGTTCACCAGATAGTTCGGGTCTTCATACATCAGGCGCTTGCCGATCCAGGTGTTGCGCAGCTGCGGGTAGCGCTCCGGTTGCTGGCCGAAGCGCGCCAGCACCTGCCCGGTCAGCGCGTCCAGATCATCGGCGGTGCCCAGCGTACCGGCGGCAACGCCCTGGTAGATCGACTGCTCGAGCTGCGCTTCCTCGGAGGAGGTGAACAGCTGCAGCACCATGTCGTCCAGCAGCGATTTCAGGTAATAGGCCTTGGCACGCGGGTCCTGTGCCTGCTGGTACAGCTGGTCGCGGAAGCGCAGCTCGTTGTAGATCGCGAACGCCTCGGTCAGCCACTGGCTGCCATTGCGCTGCAGCGGCGACGCATGACCGCGCTGCATCCACTCGCCATGCACGGCATGACCCGCTTCATGCGCGATTTCGACATCGCTTTCCAGATCGCCACGGCGCACGCCAACGAACAGCATTGCCGGCACACCGGGAGCGCTCACCGAGAACGCGTCCTGGCTGCGGTCACCGCGTTCGGTGGCCAGGTCCATGCGCTGGTTGGCTGGATCGAGCAGCGCGCGCAGTTCGGCGACGTACGCTGGCCCCAGATGCTGCATGGCATCGGCGGCGTTGTCGCGCAGCTGCGCCAGCGTCAGCACTGGTGGCGTGTAGCCGGCATCGGGCACGGTGGTATCCCAGATCTGCGGCGCGTCGATGCCCGATCGCGCAGCGTGGCGTAGCAGCATGTCCTGGTAGGCGCGGCGGTCCCCCGCGTGCTGCTCGATCGCCACCAGCGTTGCATTCACTACGGCGGTATCCAGACCCATGCGCTGGTAGCCGTGTGCCGGCGCCGAGCCATCGCCCTGCAGGCGTGCGGCCGCGTCATTCACCTGCACTAGCCCCAGCAGCACCGAAGCCATCGGCTCACGGCGCGAGTGCAGCCCCTGCCAGTAACCCTTCCAGCCTGCCTCGCGCAGGGCACGGTCGGGCTGCTGGGCCAGCGCCTGCTTGTCGCGCCCCGTGTCCCAGTGCCGGCCGCCGTGCTCGATCTGCGGGTACTCGGCGCTGCGCAGGATCTGCCCGCGCAGGCGCGCGAAGCTGTCCAGCGCCGGATCGGCCAGTGCCTCCACGGCCTCATCCAGCGCGGCGTTGGCCGGGGTGGCAGCTTCCTTCAGCGCGCGTGCGCGCAGGAAGCCATACGGTGCTGCCCACGCTGCATCTGCGGGTGCCTCGCGCAGTGCGGCGCGACCACTGCGAGCGATACGGCTGCACAGCCCCGCTGCCTGCTCCATCGCCTGTGCCGGGCGAAGATCGCGTGCGTTGCGGGCGGACTGCAGGTGCAGGTAGCCGAGATGACGCAGGCACTGCGCTTCCAGTACCTCGGCCTGCTGGAAGCGTTCCGCCGGTGCAAGGGCGGACGCCTGCTGCAGGGCCTCGACGCGCTTGCCCAAGGTGACACGCGCGGCCTGTTCGGCGGTGGTATTGGCGAAGTAGGCGCGGTCATCGGCATGCACCGACTGTGCCTGGGCGCCGCTGAAGGGAGCTATCGCCAATACGGCGACGACGGCGGCGGTGGTGGTGCGCTTCCTGAAAGCCTGCATCGGCGTCTCCCTGCCTGGACCAGGGATCGAGCCTAGCAGCCACTGGCCCGCCGCGCCTGTGCCGGATAAGGCCTCAGATCGACTCGTCTTCACGCTTGACCAGCGTCCAGCAAGGCGTCTGCGCGAAGGTATAGGTCTGCTGGTCGCTGCTGTCCGGCGTACGGATCTGCACCTGCCGTTGCCCATCGGCCAGGGGGCTGACCTGCATTTCGCGGCCCTGCCCGGCCAACGCGGCAGGATCGGGCATCACCGGCCACTCGACATCGGCCAGCGCCAACCGGCTTTCCACCTTGCGCGGTTCCGGCTCGGCCTCCGCATCGATGTAGCTGTCCAGCAGCGGATCGGCCGTGGCCTTTTCCTGCAGCGTGATCTCGTTGCCGAAATGCTTCAGGAACGTATCGAATTCCGGGTAGGGGCATTCACTGGCTGCAGCCACAGGTGTGGGCTCGGTGGCGCTGGTCGCCGGCGCCGCTGCGGCAGTCACGGCTTCGGCCGCTGTCTGTGGTGGCTGCGGCGCTGGCGTGCAGGCAACCAGCACCGCGCCGCAGGCAAGCACCAGCAGTGCAGGAGAAGGGTATCGACGCATGGGCTCATCCTGAATCCGGTCCGGTCGCTCCATGCTACCGCGCACCCTACAATTCCGGCATTCCGCCTGTCCGAGAGTCCTCATGCATCGCCTCCTGCTCCTGATCGGCCTGCTGCTGCCCGCCCTGTGGCCGGCCGTGGCGTTGGCCGTCGATGTCCACGAAGGCGACCTGCTGTTCGTCACCGCCGGCCGCAGCGGCCTGAGCGCGGCCATCGACGATGCTACCGGCACGCAGGGCGCACCCAGCTTCGATCACGTCGCCCTGGTCGCCTCGGCGCCGAAAGGCTGGGATGTGCTGCACGCCGACGAGAAGGGGTCGCGCCGGCAGTCACTGATCGAATTCCGCCAGGAGGCGCGCGCCAAGCAGCGGCAGATCGTGGTCTATCGCCTGCGCGCGCCGCAGCAGGCGGCCATCAAGGATGCGGTCGCCACCGCGCGCACGATGCTGGGCAAGCCCTACAACACGTCGTATGTGTTGAACGAGGACAGCTATTACTGTTCGGACTTCATCGAGCGTGCGTTCCGTGCGCACCACGTGTTCGCATTGCAGCCGATGAATTTCCGCAACCCGCAGACCGGGCAGATCGCCCAGCACTGGGTCGATCTTTACCGCGGCATGGGCATGGACGTGCCGCAGGATCAGCCGGGCACCAATCCGAACGACATGTCGGCGGCGCCGGTGCTGCAGCGTATCGGCGTGCTGGAATAAGCAAAGCCCCGCACGGGGCGGGGCTTCGCCGGTCACGTTGCACGCGCAACGCGATCATTCTTCTTCGTCGTGGCCGCCCTGCTGCTGGTTCTGGTTGCGCTTCTGCTGTTCCTGCTGCTGTTGCTGCTGGTCGCGGCCACGACCCTGCTGCTGATCCTGCTGGTTCTGCTGGCCCTGCTGCTTCTGGTTCGGGTTCTGGTTCTGCTGTGCCATGTCCGATCTCCAAAGCCACACGCGGAATGCGGTGGACGTGGCCATCGTCTGCAGCGAATGGTTAATCACGCGTGGGTGGGCGGCTACATCTGTGTGTACGCCTGTGAATGAACGCGCAGAAGCCCTTGTGGCACAAGCGGCTGAAGGATTCATGCGGGTTCGGCATGTGCTCATGCCGACATCGGCGTTGCACGCATTCATGGCGCTCGCAGCCGGAAACACGCGCTGAACGAGGCTGGCTTCCCGGCTCACGCAGGGAAGCCAACGCTGCATTCAGGGCATCACCGGCGGCACGTACGCCAGGGTCATCCCCAGCAGCCACAACAGGCCCAGCACCAGCGGAATGTGCACCAGCAGCTGGATGAAGGTGAAGCCGACGATGTCGCGTGCCTTCAGCCCCAGCACGCCCAGCAGCGGCAGCATCCAGAACGGATTGATCAGGTTCGGCAGCGCTTCGGCCGCGTTGTAGACCTGCACCGCCCAGCCCAGGTGCGCCTTCAGTTCGTTGGCGGCCTGCATCACGTACGGCGCCTCGATGATCCACTTGCCACCACCGGAGGGCACGAAGAAGCCCAGCACGGCCGAATAGACGCCCATCACCAGCGCGAAGGTATCGGTGCTGGCCACGTGCACGAACAGGCTCGACAGCCGGTGCGCCAACGTCTGCCCATCGCCACCGACAGCGTGGGTGAGGATCATCGCGATGCCACCGTACAGCGGGAACTGGATCAGTACGCCGGTGGTACTCGGTACCGCCTTGGCCACCGCGTTGAGGAAGCTGCGCGGGCGCCAGTGCAGCAGCAGGCCCAGCGAAATGAACAGGAAGTTGTAGGTGTTGAGGTTGGCGATGGCGGTGACCACCGGCTTGTTGGCGAATTCGTTGAACAGCCAACCGAACGCCAGCAACGAGAGCAGCACGGTCAGCAGCGGGCTGTATTCCAGCCACTCGCCCGGGCGCGTGCGTCGTTGCAGCGGCTCCGGCTCGGCCTGCGCGGCACCGGGGAAGTCTTCGGCGGTGCGAGCGCTGCCGGCGGCCGGTGCGGTCAGCCAGGCGATCAGCAGCGAAACCAGAATCAGCACTGAGGTCAGCGCGATCGACTGCCACAGGAAGATGGTTTCGGTGAACGGCAGTACGCCGGTGATCTCGACCAGCCCCGGCGGCATGCTGGCCGGGTTGGCCTGCAGCTGTGCAGCCGACGAACTCAGCCCCATCGCCCACACCGCGCCCAGCCCCAGATAGGCCGAAGCACCGGCCGCGCGGTAGTCCATGCGCAGCTCGGTGCGGCGTGCCAGCGCACGCACCAGCAGGCCGCCGAATACCAGCGAGAAGCCCCAGCTGAGCAGCGAGGCCAGCATGCTGACCAGGCCCACGTACACCACCGCGCCACGACCGGTGCGCGGCACCCGGGCCAGGAAGTCGATGAAGCGCGCGACCACCGGCGCAGTCGCCACGGCATAGCCACCGATGACCACGAAGGCCATCTGCATGGTGAAGGGAATCAGGCTCCAGAAGCCGTCGCCGAAGGCGCTGGCGGTGGCCTGCGGGGTCGAGCCGAAGCCCATCGCCGCCAGCGCGACGATGACCACGCCCAGCACCGCGAACACGTACGCATCGGGGAACCACTTTTCCGCCCAGGCGGCCGAGCGCAGCGCCGCGCGCGCCATCCAGCCGTCCTGTACTGCTGCCGTCGAGGCCATCGCCTACCCTCCCAGGTTCGATGGCCCGATTCTGGGCGGTGGGGTGCGGGCTGTCTGCCACCTATTGGTCGTAGGCGACGGGATACCCGGCGCTACGCACCGCCGCCCGAGCATGGGCTCGGGCGCTACGGATATCCGGTTTCGGGGTTGCCACCTGTAGAGCCGAGCCCACGCTCGGCTGCGCGTCTCAGCGCAGCGCCAGATCCACGGCGATGCCGGCAAACAGCGCGGCACCCACCCAGTTGTTGTGCAGGAACGCCTTGAAGCACGGGCCGCGCTCGCGGTTGCGGCAGATCCAGAATTCGTAGACCACCAGCACCGTGGCCGCAGCCACGCCGGCCAGGTAGTAGCCACCCAGCCCGCCACGCACGCCAACCAGCGCCATGGTGGCCAGGAACAGCGCGTACAGCACGCCCTGGATGACTAGGTCCAGGTCGCCGAACAGGATTGCAGTGGAGTGCGAGCCCATCTTCAGGTCGTCCTCGCGGTCGACCATGGCGTACCAGGTATCGTAGGCGGTGGACCACAGGATGTTGCCGGCATACAGCAGCCAGCCCAGCATCGGCACCTCGCCCTGCACGGCGGCGAAGGCCATCGGGATGCCCCAGCCGAAGGACATGCCCAGGTAGACCTGCGGCAGATGGGTGTAGCGCTTCAGGTAGGGGTAGCTGGCGGCCAGGAACACGCCGATGAAGCTCAGGCCGATGGTCAGCCCGTTCAGGGTCAGTACCAGGCCGAACGCCACCAGCATCAGCACCGCGAACAACGCCAGCGCGGCGCGGCCACTGATCGCACCGGTGGCCAACGGGCGCGCCTTGGTGCGCTCCACGTGCGGGTCGAGCCAGCGGTCGGCGTAGTCGTTGATGACGCAACCGGCCGAGCGGGTCAGCCACACTCCGGCGGTGAACACGAACAGCGTCCACAGCGGCGGCAGACCACCTGCGGCCAGCCACAACGCCCACCACGTGGGCCACAGCAGCAGCAGCGTGCCGATCGGGCGATCGGCGCGCATCAGACTCCAGTAATGCCGCCAACGCGGCGTCGCCGGCGACTGCGGCGAAGTGAGGGGGGTATCAGCCATGGCGATAGGATACTCCTGCGCCGGGGGCGAGACTCAGAAACGACAGGGCCCGATGCGCCTGCGCGCACCGGGCCCCGATATCCTGCCATGCGAAGTGGTCAGGCCTTCTCGTCGGACTTGTACTCGTAATAGCCGTAGCTGTAATAGCCGGTGGCACGTTTCTCGACTGCGTTGAAGATCGCGCCCTTGATCTGCACGCCGTTCTGCTCGAAGCGCTGCAGGGTCAGCTCGATTTCCTTGGCTTGGTTTACGCCGAAACGGGTGACCAGCAGGCTCGAACCGGCATGGGTGGCGACCAGCGCCGGGTCGGTCACGGCCAGAATCGGCGGCGTATCGACGATCACCAAGTCGTACTTGCCGGACATGTCCTGCAGCAGCTGCGCGAAACGCGGGTGCATCAGCAATTCGGCCGGGTTCGGCGGGATGTCGCCACGCACCATGTAGTGCATGTTGTCCAGGCCGGACACCGGATGGATCACGTCATCGACGCTGAGCTTGCCGCCCAACACGTCCGACAGGCCCTTCTGGTGCGAAACACCCAGGATCTTGTGCAAAGTGCCCTTGCGCATGTCGGCGTCGATGACCAAAACGCGCTGGCCCGCCTGCGCGATGACCGCGGCCAGGTTGGTGGACACGAAGGTCTTGCCCACGCCCGGGCGCGGGCGCGGGCCCGAGATGGTCAGGATGTTGTTCTTCGCTTCCAGCATCGCGAAGTGCAGGCTGGTACGCAGGCTGCGCAGTGCCTCCACAGTCGGGTCGGCTGGCGCGGATACCGCCAGCAGGTGCTGGCGACCGTCGGCCACCACGCGCGTGCCGTGCTTGCCCTTGCGCAGCTTGGGCAGCGTGTTGGACACGCTGAGCGGGATGGCGGCGTAGACCGGCAGGCCAAGGGCTTCGATGTCTGCCGGGTCTTCGATGCCCGGGTTGAGCATGCGCTGGAGGAAGACGAAGGCAATCGAAAGGAAGGCACCAAGGAGTGTGGCGATGGCGACGATCAAGGCCTTGCGGGGTGCAACCGGGTTGGCGATGTCAACGATGGCCGGATCGACGATACGCACATTGCCGACCGCTCCCGCGCGGGCCACGTCGAGCTGCTGTGCCTGATTCAACAGCGCCGTATACAGCTCGTTGCTGACCTGAAGGTCGCGGGTGAGGCGAAGCAGTTCCTGCTGGGTTTCCGGGAGATCACCGACCTGCTTCTGGAAACCGCCCTTGCGGCTTTCCAGATCGCCGATCTGACGCATAAGCGCGCGGTAGGCCGGGTGCTCGCGCGTGAAGCTCCGATCCATTTCGGCCTGCTTCAAGCGCAGCTGCTGGATGCTGGCTTCGACGGCTACTTCCTGTTCCAGCAGACCCTTGGTCTGCATGGTGATGTCCACCGACCGAGACTGCGACTGGTACGCGCTCATCGCCGCCTGCGCCTGCTCCACCTGGCGGCGGATCGTCGGTAGCTGGTCCTTGACGAACTGGAGCTGCGACGCGGCTTCGGCGGAGCTCCGGTCGACGTTCTGACGGACATATGCGTCAGCAACACGCTGCACGAACGACTCAGCCCGAGATGGGTCGGTGTCCTGATAGACAAGTCTCAGGATGCCGGACTCCTTGCCCTGTTCGGTAGCCTTCAGCTCTTTTTGCAGGGACGCTAGGACGTCAAGGCGGCGCAACCGGGTCACTTCAAACTGCATGCCAGGATTCGCACGCAGTTCATCCACCTCCAACCTCACTCCACGGCCCTCTGCAGGTACACCGACCTGACCACGAAGCAGCATCTCACCGTCTTCGTCAAGAAGCGTGAAGTCCTTACCCATGCTTCCAACTTTTAGAATCAGGGTAGAGTCGATCAGAGACGCAGGGACGTCCAACCGATGGATACCGAGCACATCTCCGCCGCAGCCATACCGGGCAAGGCCGAACATCGGCGGGCATACATCCCCCTCTTCCTGTGGCTTGTAACGGCGCACAAAGAAGTTGCCTAGCAAGGGAAAACGGCGCGGCTCAATCTGGATTTCCAGGTTGAGTTGATCAACTGCAGCGCCAATCACCGAACGCGAAGTCAGGAGCGCAACTTCGGTGGTAGCAGCGGTACTGCCACTGCCGCCCAACGAGGCAAGATCAGCGAGACCCGGGATGCTTGGCACTTTTGACTCAACCTGAACCAATGACTGCGCTTGGTAGATCGGTCGAGCGAGCAAGGCATACAGCAGCCCAGCAGCCATGAAGATAGCCGTGGTTGCGAAGATGAACCATTTACGGTCAAGCACCGCACCTAGTACTTCCCGCAGATCAATCTCGTCATCCTTGCTTACCCGGGACTCCATTTGACTCCTCATAGCTTCCACTTCCGTTCGAGAACGATGGTCTGGCGGCCTCACGAAGTTCAAACGCGCTAGCGCCCTCGCCCGACCAAGCCTCTCAGCATACCAATTTCTGAACGCCAATCGAACTGATGGCCGCGATTGCAGGCTCCGGATTAGCCAAAGCGGAGATTGGCACCACAAGCTACCAAGATCCGATCTCTCTTCGAGCAGCGGCAGAATTGCTATGCTATGTAGCTGGCGATGCGAATGAGCTGCGGGTTGCAGTCTGAGCCGGATCAGCTAGATGACTACATTCTCACCCAGTGACGATACCGCCCTGGGAGGCAGTCTACTGCGGGCTTCGGAATGATTTGACAATGTAGATATGCCTGACTCGCTTGCACCACCCACTGTGTTTGAACTGGTACAAAAGGACTTGCAATGAAGATCGCTGTTGTCGGAACTGGCTATGTGGGCCTCTCCAATGCCGTTCTAATGGCACAGAATCATCAGGTTCTCGCACTTGACATTGACGCGGCACGCGTAGCGCTCATCAATAGTGGACGCACTCCACTGGAAGACAGGGAGATTGGCGAGTATTTGGCAAGGGGAACCCTAAGCCTTACTGCAACTATTGACAAGCAAGAGGCATACACGAATGCCGATTATGTTGTGATCGCCACCCCCACCGACTACGACACGCAGAGTCATTGCTTCGACATAAGCTCGGTGGAATCGGTCATTGCAGACGTACTGCGGATCAATCCTGAAGCCGTCATGGTGATCAAGTCCACCATTCCGGTTGGATGCACCAAAGAGCTTCGCACACGCTTTGAAACGGATCGAATAATATTTTCCCCTGAGTTCCTCCGTGAAGGCAAGGCGCTTTACGACAACCTCCATCCCAGTCGGATTATCGTGGGTGAGCGATCTGATCGAGCGAGGGTGTTTGCAGACTTGCTGAAAGAAGGAGCGATAAGCAAAGACGCACCCACTCTGCTCACTGATTCAACTGAAGCAGAGGCGATAAAGCTTTTTGCGAACACCTACTTGGCAATGCGTGTCGCTTACTTCAATGAGCTGGATACGTACGCTGCCACTCACGAATTGGACACTCGACAGATCATTGCAGGCGTCAGCCTCGATCCTCGCATTGGGAGTCATTACAACAACCCTTCCTTTGGGTACGGGGGTTATTGCTTGCCCAAGGACACGAAGCAACTGCTGGCAAACTACCAGAATGTTCCCCAGAACCTAATCCGTGCGATTGTCGAGTCAAATGGCACGCGTAAAGATTTTATTGCCGATGAAGTTATTTCTCTAAAACCCAGGGTTGTAGGAATTTATCGCCTGGTTATGAAATCAGGATCAGATAACTTCAGAGCTTCCGCGATTCAGGGTGTAATGAAGCGCATTAAGGCAAAAGGAATTGAAGTGATCGTCTATGAGCCAACGCTGGATGATTCAACGTTTTATGGATCCAGAGTTGTAAAGGATCTTGATGCCTTCAAAGTGGAGGCGGACCTGATTCTTGCGAACAGAGCCTCCGAACTGATCGCCGACGTATCCAACAAGGTGTACAGCCGGGACCTGTTTGGGGCCGACTGAAGAAACCGCATACTGCAGGGAAAGAAATAAATGACGAAACGCGCACTGATCACCGGCGTTACTGGCCAGGATGGCTCTTATCTGGCGGAACTGCTTCTCGATAAGGGTTATGAGGTTCATGGCATAAAGCGCCGTGCGTCCCTCTTCAATACGCAGCGAGTTGATCACATCTATGAAGATCCTCATGATTCGAACCCCAGATTCCACCTCCACTATGGCGACCTCACTGACACCAGCAACCTGACGAGAATTCTCGCCGAGGTACAGCCAGATGAAGTCTATAATCTGGGCGCACAAAGTCACGTCGCGGTGAGCTTCGAAGCACCCGAATATACGGCTGACGTAGACGCCATCGGCACACTACGTCTCCTGGAAGCGATTCGATTCCTTAAATTGACGGACAGAACGCGCTTCTACCAAGCCTCTACCTCTGAGCTGTACGGGCTGGTTCAGGAAACGCCGCAGCGCGAAACCACTCCCTTCTATCCGCGCAGCCCTTACGGCGTTGCGAAGCTCTACGCGTATTGGATTACTGTCAATTACCGTGAAAGCTACGGAATGTACGCTTGTAATGGGATCCTGTTCAATCATGAGAGCCCGCGCCGGGGCGAGACTTTCGTAACCAGAAAGATCACGCGCGGACTGGCCAATATCGCTCAAGGGCTTGAAAGCTGCTTGTACATGGGCAATCTCGATGCACTTCGGGACTGGGGTCATGCAAAGGACTACGTCCGAATGCAGTGGATGATGCTTCAGCAGGACGAACCTCGAGACTTCGTGATCGCCACTGGGGTGCAGTACAGCGTTCGCGAGTTCATAGTGATGGCATGTAAAGAACTCGGAATCGAACTTAGTTTCGAGGGAACAGGCGTCAATGAACGAGCGATTGTCCGATCCATCACGGGCGATGCCGCTCCGTCCGTCAAGGTCGGAGATGCAATCGTCTGCATAGATCCGCGCTACTACAGACCAGCAGAGGTTGAGTCACTGCTGGGGGATCCCTCCTTGGCAAAGGCCGAGTTGGGCTGGACACCTCAGATCACTCTGCAGGATATGGTCAAGGAGATGGTTCAGTCCGATCTCACCGCAGCAAGGCAACACGCGCTCCTTCGGAGTCACGGCTTCCCGGTTGCTCTCGGCAAGGGGAGTTAAAGGCACCGCCGTCATAGCGATCCGCTTTATCTCCGCAATAGCTCGCGGCTATGGAGGAGCATTGGGGGATACTCAAGCCTCACCCTAGCCGCCGAGCTCACGACCGCCTGCAGATGAAGCAGAAATTAGTCCAACTACTTTCAAGATCGCGGACCGTGTTTGCGGCGCTCCTGGGTCAAGCAAGCTCAAGCTTGTCAAGCTTGCTTGTCTCGGCTTGGCTCTTGCTTGCCGCGACCAAGGAGAACTTTGGGCTTTATAGCCTGTGCTTTTCCATAGCATTGGTAGCTGCCGGAATGATTTCCTCCGGCCTCACCGTCCAGTTCGTCGTAAACCTACCGAGTCGAAATACTCCCGAGAGAGAAATTGAACTCCTCTCTCTGATTTACATAATTGTCGCTGCAACCCTGGGGGCTGCCGCCATCTGTGCAACTGCCGCACCCGCCCTTTCCATAATCAACTGGCAACTGGACGTCCCTGCAGTGCTGATCGCGGCGAGCATGGCGTGTGCAATGAGTTGCAGGGAATTGGTAGTTCGATACCTCGTCTTTGCTGAAGAAAACACAAAAGTTACAGCATCGAGCGCAGTTCTGCTGCTCACGACAATTCTACTTATTGTCCTCGCGCCAACCTCAGTCAGCAAAGTGGTGTGGGCGGGCTTTACATACTCGGCCGCCACAGTCGTAAGCCTGCTCGCCTGCAGGCCAACCAAATTGGCTTACGCAGCGCAAGTTTCCCCCTCGGCACTGGTACGCACGCTGAGGGATTCGTGGAGCGGCGGGAAATGGGGGATTTTGAGCAACATCTTCTTCTCTGCCCGAAACCAGGCCCACAGCCTCATTCTAGCCCCACTTGGAATGAGCACGATCGCGGACGTTAACGCAGCGCGATTGCTGTTCATGCCGATATTCCAGATAATTCCAGTAATATCGCAGGTTGGGCTGAGCACAACCAGCAAGAAGCGAGAAGAGAGCAAGCAGTCTGCAATCGAATCCGGAAACAAGGTCGTAGTCATCTCCGTAGTTCCGCTACTTCTTTATGGCGTGGCAATACTCATTGCGTCACTAGTGGTGCCAGAGCATTGGATCCCATCAGATTACAGAGGCGCGCTCCCCTACCTGGCCGGCTGGGGATTGATAACTTGCGCAATCGGTGCACGCGCAGCATTCTCAACTACTCTCCTGGCCTTGCATGAATTCCGCGCCATTGCATCAGGAAACGGCCTGTCCCTCGCTATCATGGCTCTTTCCTGGCTCGCATTGTCAAATTTGGCCGGCCCACCAGCAGCACTTTATTCAATGGCCGCAGCAGAGATATTTGTTACCTTTACCTATGCGCGTAGATTGAGCAGTATCAGAAAATCAATGGATCTTAGCAAACATACGGGAGCTCAATAGAATGCGAGCCCATAACCAATCCTTGGAAATTTGGCGTTACGTCATCGTAGCTTCGCTTGCGGTGCTGGGCTCCATATTCATTTGGGCACCAGTTCTATTTCTTTTGATATTCTCAGTCGCGGTAAGCACAATCAAGTCTGGCCGCGCACCCGCAGTTGCATGCGCTGCTTTCTTTACCTTCCTATTCGGCTGGATCAATTCGAACAAGGTACCCGACGGTGACTGGTCCTGGTACTTGTATCACTTTCAGCTGCTGCAGGACATTCCAATCTATGACTACTTCGGCCAAGTACATATGGGAGTCTCGGCTCGCTTAACCGAGCCGGTCTACCACGTTCTTGCATGGATCTTATCCATTACAACCAGTGCCCAGCCTGAGGTACTTGCTGTTGTTGTCACTGCGATCATCTACGGATCAGTTGCATATTTTGTTACCGGCACTGCAGCCGCCTTAACCGCCACGCGACTGTCTGGCGTCTATGTTGCGCTTGCAATCATATGTGCCTCGACAATTGGCATCACGTTCACCCTGACCACTCATCTCGTCCGACAAGAGCTCGCAATCGCGTTCCTGCTTGGATCGCTATGTCTGGAAATGAAAATGAGACGGAGACCCGCTCTGGCACTGGCCATGCTGGCTGTCCTGACGCACAACTCCGCAATCATTCCCGCATTCGTGCTTATATTCATCGTCCAGGTAAAGCTGATCCGAAACTCCGTTATACGGAAAAGCTTGATCGGCGCAGCTTCACTGGCACTACTTGGGTTTGGCTATTACTTCTCTACCAGCGATGAGATTTACAGATTTGGAGACAAGAACGACGGCGCAATTGGCCTTCTCACGTATGTACTCGACGCGGCGATCGTCATAGGAGCCTCATCGCTTCTCAACACGAAGTCGGTGGGAAAGCTAGTAAAATCCTTCTTCATCCCATTTGTCGCAATGTATAGCCTGACCGTCATTGGTGCATCCCAGCAGCCCCTTGCGCTCCTGAGAATGTATTTCTATTTCGAATTGATTCGCGTGGTCGGGGTTACTCTAATCTGCCTGTGGCTGGCCGCAAACAGAGCATTTATCGTACTTTCCATTCTATCCGTAGTGGGTTTCTACTACGTGTCGCTCAGAATGGATAACTCGCCATTCTATTTCGGCGGGGAATTTGTTGATTATTTCTTTGCGCGACCGATATAGCCGGAACACATGAAAAGGAATTTTGGCATGCCCAGCGCGGACAACAATGCAAAGCACGTCGTTATTGTACAGAGACGGCTAACGCACTATCGCGTACCCTTCTTTGAGGAGCTGCGTAGAGCGTTAGCTGTTCGTGACATCAAGCTAACTCTCGTTTACGGAAATCCCACTCGCAGAGAAGCCAGCAAGGATGATGGCGCCGATCTTCCGTGGGGAATAAAGGTACCGTGCAAGTATTTTCTCTCTGATCGACTTTGCCTCCAGTGGTTTGTGCCCCAGGCAAAGAACGCTGATCTGGTAATTCTCACTCATGAGAACAAGCTCATTGCAAATCTATGGGCACAGTATGCGATGAGCAACCTGAGAGTAGGCCTGTGGGGGCATGGCGCTAATCTCCAGGGGAGCAAGAATTCCATACGAGAGATCTTCAAACGACGCACCGCCTTGCGCGCCGATTGGTGGTTTGGATACACAGAGATGAGCCGAGGCCTTATCCTGTCCACCGGCTACCCTGCTGATCGAATCAGTATAGTTGAGAATTCCATCGACTCGCTCGCGCTAGCGACGGAGTACACGGCTGCTTTGGATGCAAAGCTTAACAATGCTATCTCAACTGAGATGGCATGTGAGGCACCCACCGCTGCCTACATCGGATCGCTCTATAAAGAGAAACGACTGGAATTCCTCTTTGAAGCTGCCGTAAGAATCAAAGACATAATTCCTGAGTTTAGACTGATTGTTGCAGGAGCGGGTCCAGACAAAGAGATAGTCGAAAGTTTTGTCGGGCGCAATCCTTGGGTTCGCTATGTTGGACCAGTCGATGACCAGAATAAAGCCTTGATACTTGCTGAATCTAAGGTGTTGCTCAATCCCGGTCTCGTCGGCCTGGGAATATTAGATTCTTTCGTCTGCCAGACTCCGATGATAACAACTGACTGCGGAATTCACAGCCCTGAGATTTCCTATCTAGCAAACGGAGAAAATGGAGTCATGACTAATGATGACATCCATTCCTTCGTCCGTGAAGCAGTAAGCGTGCTTCAGGATGCGAAATATCGCAATCACCTGGTGAATGGATGCAAGAAGAGCGCCCTTCATTACACGGTTGAGAACATGGCAGCCAACTTCGCGGACGGCATCATCAGCTGTCTAAATTCAGCACCACTACGAAGTCAGAAATGAAGATCCTAGTTCTTCACAACTCCTACAGAAAGCGTGGTGGAGAAGACGTAGTCGTTGAACGCGAGCTCAACCTGCTCAGGAAATCCGGGCATGAAGTCGAGATATACATCGCCGCGAACGACTCGATATCTGGCGCTGCGGGAAAGATAAAGACAGCCATAGGCACATTATTCTCCATTTCTTCCTACAGAAAATTGCGAAGGATGATATCCGAGTTCAATCCGGATGTCGTTCATGTGCACAATTTTTTCCCGATACTTTCCCCGTCAGTGTTCTATGCATGCCGTTCAATGCGCAAGCCGGTAGTACTGACGCTGCACAACTACAGGATTATTTGCCCCACTTCCACTCTGGAGCACGCGGGAAAACTGTCAACCAAAAGTATATATAATGGCCCGTGGTGGGCATTGCGCCACCGCGTTTTTCAAGGATCACTGCTTGGCACTTTCGTCCTCTGCAGCATGATATCGATGCACAGGCGCATCGGCACATGGGCGAGATTCGTTGATCGATTCATCATACCCAGTGAAACAGGTCGCGAGCACTTCGTTGCAGCGGGAATCTCTGGGAACAAAATTACAACAAAACCCCATTTCGTCGATATCCCTCTCTCGCCAGAACGTTCACGAAGTGGATTTCTATTTGTCGGCAGACTTTCCCCTGAAAAGGGCATCCATACACTTCTAGCTGCGGCCAAGAAGCTTGTATCCTGCGAAGCCACTCATAAGAGTGAATTTACAATTGTCGGAGAGGGACCAGAAGCCCCCTCATGTGCATCCTCGGGGCTGACCACTGTGGGCGCCCTATCTCCACAGGGTGTCGAGGACATGATGCGCCGCGCAGCGGCTCTTATTGTCCCTAGCCAATGCCATGAAACCTTCGGCCTCGTCATAATAGAGGCATATGCATGCGGCCTACCCGTTATTGCGAGTCGTGTGGGTGCATTTCGCGACATTGTGATTGAGGGCGTGACAGGAATTTTCTTTGAGCCCGGCGACAGTGATGATCTTGCGGAGAAGATTGCTTGGGCAAAAGCCAATCCAGATGAGCTCGTCCGCATGGGCAGAGAGGCAAGATCCCGATATGAGAACCTCTATACTCCGCACCATAACGAATCAATGCTGAAAGAAATATACCAGCAGGCAATCAATGAGAACGCGGCTGATAATAATGAATCCTAGCGCTAGACAGTTAAAAATGGTCGTGGGCTCTCCGATCGACGTCCTCGATTGGACCTGTGCAGTGAAGCGCATCGAGTCATGGGCGTCCGAGCATGAAAGCCGCGTGGTCTGCATCTGCAACGCCCACTCCGTCGTAACCGCACGTCAGGACGGGGAGTTCGCAGCAGCCGTGAACTCTGCCGATATGGCCACACCCGATGGCGCCCCAGTCGCTTGGTTGATGAGGCGCCTGGGGGCTTCCGGCCAGGAACGCATCAATGGCCCCGACCTGATGCTCAAGTACTGCGAGGCCGCCGCCAAGCGTGGCGAATCCATCTACCTCTATGGCGGTGCTGAGACGACCTTGGGCATTCTTCGCGACCAGCTGCCCAAGCGATTCCCTGGCCTGGTCATTGCCGGTTCCCACTCACCGCCCTTCCGCGCCCTCAGCGAGGACGAGGATGCTGCCATCGTGCGCGACATCAACGCCTCTGGTGCCGGAACAATCTGGGTCAGCCTCGGCTGTCCGAAGCAGGAGAAGTGGATGGCGGCGCACCGTGGCCGCATCAATGGCGTGATGATCGGTGTCGGGGCGGCATTCGACTACCATGCGGGTGTTATCTCCCGGGCCCCGCTCTGGATGCAGAACAATGGCCTCGAATGGCTGCACAGGCTTGCGAGCGAGCCTCGTCGGCTCTGGAAGCGCTACTTCGTCACCAACACCCTCTTCATTTGGCACGCTGCGCGCCAGCTTATGACGGCGCAGTCGAAATGACCCATTTGACCGAGCTTCCACCACGTCACTTGAATGCAGCTGACTTCAAGGCCGTGGTTCGGGACACGCCTCTCGTGTCGATCGATCTTCTGATCATGGATCAGCGGCAACGTATGCTTGTGGGGTTGCGTACCAATGACCCTGCACGCGGATTCTGGTTTGCTCCGGGTGGTCGCATCCGCAAAGGCGAGAACTTCAACCAGGCCTTCCGCAGGCTGACTGAGGCTGAGCTCGGGCAATCGCTGGATATCAGCGAAGCCACCTTCGTTGGAGCGTATGAGCACTTCTACGCCGAAGACTTTACCGGCGCATCGGATGCAGGCACGCACTACGTAGTGTTGGCGTACTCCATCAGCGTGGATCCGACGAGAATGGCTCTGCCGGAGGAGCAGCACACAGAGTACCGCTGGGTAACGGCAGATGAGGCTCTGTCCGATGCCTCGATCCACCCCAATACCCAAGCATACGCTCGCAAATGAGAAGGGCCAGCGAACGCTGGCCCTTTCGTCTACGATCTCAAGCGGCGCGCAGGCGGCCTTGATTGTCGAGGAACCAGCGATACGTCTGCTCGACGCCTTCCCGAAGCTCGATCGAGGCCTTCCAGCCCAGTCCATTCAACCGTGAGACATCCAGCAGTTTGCGCGGGGTGCCATCCGGCTTGCTGGTGTCATTGCGGATCTCGCCCTTGAAACCTGTGATGTCCTTCACCAGCTCTGCAAGCTCGCGAATGCTGATGTCATCACCGACACCAACATTGACGATGTCCGAGCCTTCGTAGGTCTCAGTCAGATAGACCGTTGCAGCGGCCATGTCGTCGACATGGAGGAACTCGCGGCGGGGTGTTCCCGTACCCCACATGACAACCTCGCTGTCATTGCGTTCGGCAGCTTCATGGAACTTTCGCAGCAGTGCCGGGAGCACATGCGAGTTCTGCAGATCAAAGTTGTCGCCCGGCCCATAAAGATTGGTCGGCATCAGACTGATTGCATTGAACCCATACTGCTTGCGATACGCCTGGCACATCTTGATGCCGGCAATCTTTGCAATCGCATACCATTCGTTCGTAGGCTCCAGCCCCCCCGTCAGCAACGAGTCCTCACGGATGGGCTGCTCGGCGAACTTGGGGTAGATGCACGACGAACCCAGGAAAGTCAGCTTCTTGGCGCCATGGCGGTATGCCGCGTCGATCACGTTGTTCTGGATCTGCAGGTTCTCAAACAAGAATTCGGCAGGGTACGCATCGTTTGCATGGATGCCGCCTACTTTGGCCGCAGCCAAGATGACGATGGCCGGCTTCTCGGCCTCAAAGAGCGCTTCGACCGACGCGCGATCCCTGAGATCGACGCGCTCGCGCCCTGCCAGCAAGAGGTTGTCATATCCCAACGCCTGCAAACGGCGTACCACAGCACCACCGACCAGCCCCCGGTGTCCTGCGACAAAAATCTTATCGTGCTTGTCCATGCCCTTTCCGTTCAACTGCTGAGTCAGGGGTCAAATTTTAGCAGACGGCCTCAACCCCATTCGGGTCAGGCCGGCCTTGATGACGGGTGGGTTGAGATTTATCCGGGGAAACCAGATAGAATGCCCTCCTCACGGCCCCTTCCGGGTGTCTTGATGCCCGTCCCGGCAGGTTCCGAGGGCGAGGCGGTATACAACGCGCCCGTAGCTCAGCCGGATAGAGTAGTGGCTTCCGAAGCCATTGGTCGGGGGTTCGAATCCCTCCGGGCGCGCCATCTTCCCCTGCTCGTACCCGTCACTCCGGGCCTCTCGCTTGCGCTTCCACGTCAACGCGGTTCAGGAGCGAACGGCTTCGAGCGATGTGCGCAACCTTGAAGATCGCGCACGACGATGGAAAGCGTCTGCCCTTTCTGCACGGCACCGGGCAGGAAGGCGCCCTTGCCGTCGTACAGGAAGGTTTCAATCTCACCACGTGTAACCACCAGGTCCGCAGCCGGCGGCTTGAGCTCTTCCAGAACAACACTGAAGGGACGCCAGGCCAGGCCGTGTTCGTCGCGGATATCGGTCGATACCGCGTGTGCATGCGCCTGCCGATCCACGCTGGCCAGTGGCAGCCGTAGTGCCTGCGATCCCTCCGTAGCGATCTGGAACCTGCCAAGGACCACGGCATCCACGGTTTCACTGCCGATGTAGGTGATCGTGGCCTCGGGACACTGCACCGCATCGGCCGGGTGCGATGCACACGCGGCCACGCTTGCGGTCAGGAGCAGAATGTTCGGCCGGATCATGGGCTGGCACCTGGCACATCGCTACCCCGCCCAGGGTCTGCAGCGGCGCACGCAGCGGTAGCGCCCGGCCTGCGCGCATAGCTGTAATCGGGATCGCGCCAGGCGCGCACGATCGGGCTTCGTGCGTGCCTGATCACGCCGGGGAACCAGGACAACGCGAACACCACGGCCCAGATCGCAGCCAGCCAGAGCCAACGGCCCGAGGCATAGGCCCAGATCATGGGCAACGCAGCCAGCATTACGATGACCTGCGTATACAGCAGGTAGAGCGTGTGCAGACCCAAGCGGGGATCCGAGCGCAGCACCACGCCACACCCACGGCAAGCCACCCTCGCTTGGCGTTTCCATGCGGAACGCCGTGGAAACCGCTGCCCTGCTGCGCCGCAAAGTGGACAGGTGAAGGTCAGCAGGCGCATCAGGCAGCTCCTCTCTGTCGATTGACATCAACTGTCGGGCACGAAGCCGAGCCTAGCATGCGCTTGGCAGGGGGGGGCGCCACAAACAGCAACGCCGGGCAGTGCCCGGTGTTGCTTTCAGATCAGTCGAGCATGGCTTGACTCTACAAAAAGCAGATTAGTACTTACCATCGAACGCAAAGATCGGCTTGCGCTGCTTCCACGCGCCGGCAGTGAAGTCCGGGAACTCCAGCGTCTGGAAACTATTGGCGATCGACTGCTCGCTCAGCGGCGTGATCGCACTCCAGGTCACCGCGTCGTAGATGTCGATCGGCATCGGCGCCTTGGCCTTCAGCGCTTCCACAAACGCGTGGATGACGAACCAGTCCATGCCACCGTGGCCGGCGCTGGCGGCGGTGTCGGCATTCTGCTTCCACAGCGGATGCTCGTATTCGTCCTGGTACTTCTTGAACTCTTCCCACTGGTGCGGCGGGCTGCGGCCTTCGATGTGGATCGAATGGTTCACGTCCATCCACAGACCCTTGGTGCCCTGTACGCGGAAGCCCATCGAGTACGGGCGCGGTAGCGAGGTGTCGTGCTGCAGCAGGATGGTCTCGCCGTTCTCGCAGGCCAGCGTCGTGGTGACGATATCGCCGAGCTTGAACTTCACCTTGGTGCTGGGGTGGGTGGTGCCACCACTCTTGGCCACGGTGTATTCGTGCAGGCCACGTGCCTTGGTCGCGAACGCGTTGATGTGGGTGAAGCGGTTGCCACGGTTGATGCCGGTGTACATCGCGCACGGGCCGATGCCGTGGCTGGGGTACAGCTCGCCGTTGCGCTCCACCGAATGCTCGGTGCGCCAGCGGGCTTCGCTCCAGCCCTTGGGCCCGAATTCCACGCCGCTGTCGTAGGGCTGGTTCGGGTCGCCGGAATTGAACTTCACGCCACGCAGGTCGTGCTGGTAGCCGGCCTGCAGGTGTACCAGTTCGCCGAACAGGCCATGCCGGACCATCTGCAGGGCGGCCATCACATCGCGGCGGTAGCAGACGTTTTCCAGCAGCATGTACGGAGTGCCGGTGGACAGCTGCGTCTTCAGCACGTCCCAGTGGTCCTGCAGGGTGATGCCGGCCACCACTTCACAGCCCACGGCCACGCCGGCCTGCATCGCGGCAATCGCCATCGGCGCGTGGTATTCCCACGGCGTGGCGATGATCACGCCATCGATGCCCTTCTGATCCAGCAGGCGCTTCCAGGCATTGGTGTCGCGATCCTGGCCGTAGGTCTTCGGGGCCGGCTTGCCGGCCTTGGTCACCATCTCCACGGCGCGGCCGAGCATGATCGGCTCGATATCGCAGACGGCGACCACCTCGACGTCGTCGCGGCGCACCAGTTCCTTCAGCAGCACCAGGCCACGCATGCCGGTACCGATCATGGCCAGGCGCACCTTGCGCCCGCGTGCCCATGCCGGGGTCTGCGGCAGCAGGCTGCTGGCGGCGACAGCGGCACTGGCCGCGATGAATTCCCTACGCTTCATGGCAAACATCTCTCCTCTTGGCAGCGTGCCGGCCGCAGCCGGCACGCCAGGTCACGCAAACGGAATTACTTGAACCGGTAGCCGATGGTCACACTGTAACCACGACCAAAGATGGTTGCGTAGTCACTGGAGTCACCCAGGAAGCTGTTCGGATCGTAGAACGGCAGGCGATCGAACAGGTTCTTGACGGTGAAGCTCAGGTTCCACGCATCATCCGGGCGCCAGGTGACACTCATGTTGGCGGTCCACCACGACGGCGCACCGTCGCACTTGCTCTTCTGCAGGGCCAGGTAGCCGCCGGTGCAGGTTTCCTTGTTGTTGCTCACCTCATCAACCTGGTCGGTGGCCCACTTGGTGCCGCCCACGTAGTTGACGAACATGCTGGTGGTGACCTGCTTGTAGGTCCAGTCGGCATTGAGCGTGGCACGCAGGCGCGGGTTGTTGTAGTAGCCCACCACGTCGCCGTAGTACCAGCCGTTGGCTTCATCCATGTAGAAGCGGTTGCGGTTGGCGATGGTGGCAGCCAGGCCGATGTTCAGGTTGCCCCAGTCACCCAGCGAGAAGCGGCTGCGCGCATCGATGTCGAAGCCGTCGATCAGGGTCTTGCCACGGTTCTTGTACTGGCCCACCACGCTGGCCACGTTGCCGGCAGAGTAGCCCGGCAGCACCGACGGGCAGCTCACGCCACTGGCCGGGTCGGCACACATCGCCGCCAGCTGTGCCAGGTTGGCGCGGTCACTGTCGGTGATCGGCGAGCGCGACGAGGAGATGATGTCTTCCATGCGGCGGTAGTCCGGCGCGACGATTTCATTGTCGCGATAGATGAACCAGTAGTCGGCCGACACCGACAGCCAGGTCGCCGGCTCGTAGACGAAGCCGAGGGTGGCGATCTTCGCCTTCTCCGGCTTCAGGTTCTTGTTCGGCTGGGTCATGCGGGCCACAGTGCGGCTGCAATCGACGTTCAGCAGGTTCTTGCCCAGGTCGACATCGCCCGGACGCTGCGAGCGCAGCAGCAGGTTGGCGATGGCGTTGGTCTCGTTGCAGCGCAGCTCGTCGCGGTAGCCACCCAGCTGCGCGAACACGCCGCCGTTACCGGATTCGGCCAGGCTCGGTGCACGGAAACCGGTGGAGTAGGTGCCACGCAGCATCAGCTGGTCGAACGCCTGGTACTTGAAGCCGATCTTCGGCGCGACGTTGGCGCTGAAGTTCGGGTACTTGTCCACGCGCACCGCCGCATCTAGTTCCAGCTTGTCGGTGATCGGTGCCACGGTCTCGGCGAACAGCGCATAGGTGTTGCGCTTGCCGTCGAACCAGGAGCCGCCCTGCTGGGAGATCAGGCCGTTGGCCGCATCGGCGTTGCCCGGGGTGTAGAAGGTCTCGCGGCTGGCGTTGAAGCCGAACGCGGCGCGCATTTCACCGGCGGGCAGCTGGAACAGCGGGCCTTCGATCTTGCCGTCCAGGGTGTGCAGGCGGGTCCACGACTGGATGTCGAAGGTCGGGAACGCTTCACGGATCAACGCAGCGTTGGCTTCGCTGATCTCACCGAACTTGTATGCCGGGTGGTCAGAGATGATCACGCGGCCGGTGGTCGGATCGACCGAGTACGGGCCGAACGCCTTCTCGAAGCCCTTGATGTTGACGTTGATCGTCTGGTACGTGGTGGAGTGGGTACCGGCGCTGGCGAAGGCGGTCTCCCAGTTCCAGTCACCCCGGTTGCCACGCGCACCGGCCAGCACGCGGTAGCTCTTGTCGGTATTGCGCTGGCCGAAGTAGTTCGGGCCGGCATCCTGCAGCAGGTAGTTCAGGCCGACCACGCCGCCCATCATTGCCTTCATCTGCGGGCTGGCGTGGTTGTACTCGTTGTTCGGGCCCAGGAACGGGTACAGGAACTGGTTGACGGTGTTGCCGGTGTTGCGCGAGAACCAGCTGGTCGGGTTGCCGGTGGTGGTGCCGTAGGTGCGCGGCGTGCCGCCGTTGGCGCGCAGGTCGATGTCGGTGTAGGTCGCCTCGGCGAAGATCTCGGTGCTGTCACCCACCAGGAAGGTGCCGTTGAGGTAGGCGGTATTGCGCTCGGACTTGGCGCCGGCATCGATCTCGTTGTTCATCCAGGTTTCCCAGACGCAACGCGGGCCGGCCGCTTCACTGGTCAGCACGTTCTTGCAGCCGGGCGCAGCTTCCTGCACGCGGCGGCCGGTCACCGGATCGAAGGCGAAGTAAGTGCCCGGATTGAATTCACCCGGCTTGCTGCCCACGCCCAGGCGCAGGTTGTTGAGGTAGTTCGGATTGTTGACGTAGTACTGGTCGGGCCGCTTGTCGTAGAAATCGCTCAACGGAATCGCGTCGCGCCGGTACATGTTCACCGCGCCGTAGATGTTGAAGCGGTTCTCGGCCAGGTCACCGAAGCCGGCGGTGATGCTGGCCTGGCGCTCGCCGTAGGAGTCGATGCGCGAGGAGGTGTCGTTGGTGAAGCTGACCTCGGCACCCTGGAAGTTGCGCTTGGTGATCACGTTGATCACGCCGGCCACCGCGTCGGTGCCGTACACCGCCGAGGCGCCGTCGGTCAGCACTTCCATGCGCTCGATGGCCGCAGCCGGAATCGCGTCGATGTTGACGAACTGGGTCTGGAAGCCGGCCGGTGCACCGTAGTACGACAGGCGACGACCGTTCAGCAGCACCAGCGTGCCCTGCGCGCCCAGCCCGCGCAGGTTGGCCTGCGAAGCACCGTCGGAACCGGTGAACAGCGAGCGCGCATCCTGCTGCGCCGGGCGTGCGGCCGGCAGGTTGTCGAGCACCTGCAGCAGCGTGCGCGCACCCATGTTCTGGATGTCCTGCTTGCTGATCACCTGCACCGGCGACGCGGTTTCCACGTCGGTGCGGCGGATGTTGGAGCCGGTGACCTCGATGCGGGCCAGGTCGGTGGCCTTGTCCTTGCTCTCCTGGGCGAAGGCAGGAACGGCGACCGACAGCAGCACGCCGGCAATGGCCAGCGACAGCGGAGCGATCGAACGACAGGGGGGGCGGTGGTGGCGGGCGGGCAACATCGGGGTTCTCTCCTGGCAGGGGTGCGGCGCGAATGGTGAGCGCGTGGGCGTTCGGCGGGCAAAACGCTCCCGGGCCACGGCCATGAGGGCCGTAGTCGGAATGGGCGGGGGGAGGAGCGGTGTTACGAGGGGGTCATGGGGCGACGATGCTGGCGGAGTCGCCCTCCTGGCCGATCAGCACGGCGTTGGCCCAGTTGGCACAGACCTGGGCGGGTTGGCTGCCCTGCGCACCCAGCGTGCGCAGGCTCAGGCTGGAAAGGCCACGGATGTCCAGCTCCGGCTTGACCACGCCGGGTGCCTTCACCAGGCCGCTGTCGTACAGCAGGCGGTTGTCACCCCAGACCTGGAACTGCAGGCCAACGGCGTTGCGGCAGGCGTCGTCGATGCCGAGGTCGGCACGCAGCAGGTGCCAGCCGCCCTGCAGGCGCAGGTCGATGCGGCTGTTGGCGCCGACGCCCAGGCCACGGCGGAACTGCAGGCCGTTCATGCGCATGCCGGCATCGCCACGGAACGACTGGTCGGCGCGCACCTGGCTGGCCAGCGCGGCCGGCACCGGCAGCTCGGAGAGATAGCGCTGCCGGGCCGGTCGCTCCGGTTCCTGGTGTTCGAGAATGTGGAAGGTGGACAGTGCGATCGGGCCGACGTCGCGCGGCTGGAGCGCATCAAAGGCGCGGGCACTGCCCTGTGCGGCGGTGACCATCGGGTCGGTGCTGCTGGCACCGTCGCCTTCGGGGTTCTGCACGCTCAGCACGCGGAAGCGCAGCAGGCGGCCGGCGTGGGCCGGGAAGTCGATGCGCTGCACGCCTTCCTTCAGCTGCAGGCGGCCACGGGCGATCGGCTCGCCCCACTCGCCATTGCTGTCGCCCAGGTAGACCTCGTAGTCGCGTACCTGGCCGTGCTTCCAGTTCTTGTCGTTGCGTGGCGCGATGTCGATGCCATCGATCATCTTCCGCTCGCCGAAGCCCACCACCCATTCGTGGGCACCGGTGCGCACGGCCTGGTTGCGCACACTGCGGAACCAGGTAGCCGGATCGTCGTCGAAGGCATTTTCCAGCGCATGGCCAGGCTCTTCGGCCGGGCGGTTGACCACCAGCAGGCTGTCGGCCGGCAGTTCGCGGCCGAGTACGGGTGCGGCCGGATAGGTATCGTCGGCGACCGCCGCAGCCACCGCGAAGTCCAGCTGTAGCTGCAGCGGCTGGCGGATGTCCTGGGTGGCGGTGCGCACATGCAGCGTGCCGCGGCGTTCGGCGGCATCGAAGTACCATCCTTCAGCAGCAGCGTTGAACGCAGCGGCATCAGCCAGCGCCGGCAGCGCGCGGCCAGCGGCCTGCACCGCACGCGGCGCCTGGCGGCTGAGCACGCGCAGGCCGTAGCGGCGCTGCGGCAGCTGGCCGTTGTACTGGCCCTGCACCGGATCGATCTGTACCTGCACCGGGCCACTGCCCTGCGCCGGCGCCTGCACGCGGATCACCTGCGTGCTCGACTCGCCCTGCTGGTAGCGGCGCGTGTTGCCATCGTCTTCGTACAGCGTGTACTGCGACTCGCCCTGCGGATACAGGTCGAACGTCACTTCATCCAGCGGCTTCTCGCCGTCGAACAGCATCGACGGGTACATCGGCAGGATCGCACCGGCACGCACGAATACCGGCAGCGTGGCCAGATCCACCTGGCGGTCGAGCTGGCGGCCGTCGGCGCCAGCCTGCACGCGGCGGCCATCCCAGTAGTCGATCCAGCCGCCGGCCGGCAGGTGAATTTCGCGGCGCCAGCCACGGCTGGCGGCCTGGCTGCGGTACACCGGCGCCACCAGCAGATCGCGGCCGAGCAGGAACTGGTACTTGTAGGTTTCATCCTGCGCATGCGGATCGCGCGGGTTGTCCCACATCAGGCCACGCACCGGCGGCGCGCCGGTCTGCGCGGCCTCGTGCACCAGGCCGTACATGTACGGGGTCAGGCGCATCTTCAACTTCAGGTAATCGCGGTTGATGCTGCGGTAGGGCTCGTCGTACCACCACGGATGCTTGCGTGCGTTCGACGACCAGCCGCTCATGCCCATCAGCACCGGGGTGAACGCCTTCCATTGCAGGTCGCGGGTGAAAGTCTCGGCGCTGCCGCCGAAGATCGCATCGACGTCGCCGCTGGCGTAGGCCATGCCGGACAGGCCCGACCCGACCAGGGTCGGCACGTGCCAGCGGATGTAATCCCAGCTGCTGCTCTGGTCGCCGGTCCACGCGACGGCGTAGCGCTGGATGCCGGCCCAGCCCATCACCGTCCACAGGAACGGGCGCGAATCGGAATTGTCGAGGATGCCGTTGAAGGCCTGGCGGTTGGCATCCATCGCGAACTGGTAACCCTTGCCGGTCCAGGCCACGTCCAGCTTCTGCACGCGACTGCCGGCCTTGCCCACTTCCCAGGCGATCTTGTCGACGCCGTTCTCGGTCCACAGGCCGGTGTGGAAACCGTAGCCGGCCAGCCCCTTCACGGTTTCCGGCAACTGCTTGTAACCGCAGCCGTAACCGTCGTTGGGCAGGATCCAGCCACCGGGCATGTCGTGGGCGCGGTACTGCTTGGCCACGCTGTCGATCACATCGGGGGTGGTGCCGGTCGGGCCGTCGCTCCAGCCTTCGGGCACGGTGCCGGGCTTCTTGCTGTTGTCGCCATCGTTGTAGCAATCGGCGTCGCCGTAGGACAGCGCCCAGCGCGCGACCATGTTCGGGCGGCCAGTCAGCTGGGTGTAGCGCTCGATCAGTTTCGGCAGGTCGGCGCCGACGAAGTAATAGGCATCGAAGCGGTCTTCGCGATGCAGCAGCGTGGACTGGTCGCTCTGGCGCAGATCGTAGCTGCCATCGCTCCAGGTATTGCGCAGCATGCCCCAGCCACGGCTGCTCAGCAGCATCGGTGCAGGGCTGGGGCGGTCGCCCTCTTCCCAGCCGCCGGAATAGGACACCTCCAGCTCGCGGCCCTTGAACTGGTAGCGGCCGTTCTGCTGGCCGCCACCGAAGTAGCCCTCATCGGCCTGCGAGGACAGCACCTGCACGCTCTGCGTGGCATCCAGGTCCAGCGGCTGCAGTTCCTGCCACAGCGCGGTGGGCTGGCCGTTGTCCAGCCGTTCCAGGCGCATGCGCAGCGGCTGCCGCTGTACATGCAGCACCAGGGACTCGGTCCGCACGCGGATTTCCTGCGCGTCTTCTTCCAGCTTCGCCTGCACGTTGGCCTTGGGCTGCGGCAGTACGATCGGCGCGGCCTTGTCGCCGGCGCCGGTCAGCGTGCCGTTGCGGCCGGCCTGCACGCGGATGATGTCGGTGGCCGGCAGTTCGATGCGGAGGCGCGCGCCCTTGTCGGTCTGCAGGTCCCAGCCCTGCACGCCGTCGCGGCTGGCGCTGGCGGCAACCGAACGCAGGTTGCCCACCGGCTCGGCCTGGGCCGGCATGGACGCCAACATCAATGCCGGCAACAGGGCCAGCATCAGCGGCGAGCGACGAACGCAGATTTCCACACGGACTCCCAACCCGTTCACCGGGCGTTTCGAAAGCGGTTGGGCCGACTCTAGGGCAGCGATTCGAAAGATGTCAACAAATTGAAAGGAAAAAGGAAGATATATTCCATTGAAACGAAAGTTGGTGCATTGCAATACTTTGTGTAAGCGCTTGCAGTCGCCTGTTAAGCATTGTGCGATACGGCATTTCGTCGATCCTTTCGTTTTTCCATGCACGTCGCGACTGGAAAGTCATCCACCCATTTTCTTTCTTTTTACTTTCGCTATTTGACATTTCGAAAGAAAACGCTGATGGTGCGCTGGCCCAACTGGAACCTCCGAATGGACGTCACCCTGCTTTCCGATGTGTCCGCCTGGCAGCGCCTTGGCGGAGCCGATACCGCTACCGAAATCGCCCAGCAGCCCGCGTTGTGGGAAGCCCTCGCACAGGACCTGTCGCGTGCCCGCGACCGCCTGCAGGCCTTCCTCGGCGACAGCCTCAACGATCCCAACCAGCGCGTGCTGTTCACCGGCGCCGGCAGCTCCGGCTTCATCGCCGAGATGGTGGCCGACGCGATCAACGCGCAGTGGCCGGCCGAGGTGCGCGTGGTGCACACCACCAGCCTGCTGACCCATCCGGCGCTGTACCTGCAGCGCGACCGCCCCACCCTGCTGGTCTCGTTTGGCCGCAGTGGTTCCAGTCCGGAAAGCGTGGCCGCGGTGGACCGCGTGCGCGCCGATGTGGATGAGGCACGCTTCCTCGACATCACCTGCAACGCCGATGGCGAACTCGCCCGTCGTGGTGCCGGCCGTGCCGATACCTGCACGCTGCTGATGCCGTCGGCCAGCTGCGATCGCGCCTTCGCCATGACCAGCAGCCTGACCTGCATGCTGCTGGCCGCACTGACCGTGTTCGATCGTTCGCCGTGGGATGCGCGCGTGGCGCGCCTGAAGCAGATTGCCGGTCTCGCCCGCGAAGGCCAGGCGCAGTGGGACGCACCGGTAGCCGCGCTGGCGCAGCGCCCGTTCAACCGGGTGATCTACCTTGGCAGCGGCCCGCTGGAAGCACTCGCACGCGAAGCCGCGCTGAAGGTGCTGGAGCTGACCGCCGGCCGCGTGCTGGCGTTGGCCAACACACCACTGGGCTTCCGCCATGGCCCGAAGTCGACGCTGGATGGCAACACCCTGGTGGTGGTGCTGCGCAGCGTGCAGCCGCTGGCGCGCCGCTACGAACAGGACCTGCTGGAAGAACTGCGCCGCGATGGCGTGGCCGGCCAGGTACTGGCGATCGGCCCGCATTCGGACATCGGTGCCGATGACGAGTACACCCTCACCGTGCCGGCCCTGGACGACCCGTGGCTGGCGCCGGTATGGCTGGGCTTCGCGCAGCTGTTCGCGCTGCAGCGCTCGGCCGCACTCGGCCTGACCCCGGACAACCCGTTCCCGGACGGCACCGTCAACCGCGTCGTCAAGGGTGTCACCATCCACCATGGCTGAGCTGATCGCCCATGCCTGCTACGGCATCGACATCGGCGGCACCAAGATCGAGCTGGTGGCGTGCGATGCGGCGACGCAGGTCACCTGGCGCCGCCGGGTCAGCACGCCGCAGGGCGACTACGACGGCTTCCTGCAGGCGGTGGTGACACTGGTCGCCGAGGCCGATGCCGCGCTGGGCCGCGGTGATGCCGCCATCGGCATCGCCCTGCCCGGTGTGCGTGATCGTCGCAGCGGCCGCCAGCTCAGCGCGAACGTGCCTGCACTGACCGGCCACAGCGTGGCGGCGGATCTGCAGGCACGCCTGCAACGCCCCCTGCACTTCGGCAACGACCTGCAGTGCTTCGCCCTGTCGGAAGCGCATGGCGGGGCCGCCGACGGCTACCCCAGCATGTTCGGCGCCATCCTCGGCACCGGTGCCGGTGGCGGCTTCTGCCTGCAGGGCCGCCTGCTGTCCGGCTTCAACGGCCTGGCCGGCGAATGGGGCCACTGGAGCGTGCCCGGCCACCTGCTGCAGCGCCACGGCCTGCCACTCATCGACTGCGCCTGCGGCCTGCAGGGCTGCGTGGAGCGCTACGTGTCCGGCAGCGGGCTGGCAATGATCGAGCGTCACCTCGGTGGCAGCGCCACCGACGCCAGCGCAGTGATCGCACTGGCCGAAGCCGGTGATGTGCGTGCGCGCAGGGCGCTGGACATCCATCGCGACCTGCTTGGCCACAGCCTGGCCGCGCTGGTGCTGGCGCTGGACCCGCACGTGATCGTGCTCGGCGGTGGCCTGTCGCAGTACGCGCCGCTGTACCAGCAGCTGCCGGCGGCCATCGCCGCACATCTGTTCAACGGCGTGCAGGTTCCGCCGATCGTGCCGCCGCGCTTCGGTGATGCCGGTGGCGCACGTGGTGCCGCCCTGCTCGCCTGCCAACCCTCGTTTTCCTGATTGACCGGAGCTTGACCATGTCCCCGTTGCAGACCCTGCTTGCCTCCCACCGCGCCGGTGCCAACGTCGGCCTGTACAGCGTCTGCTGCAGCAACGAGCAGGTGCTGCGGGCGGCCATGCACGTGGCGCTGGCGCACGGCACCGTGCTGCTGATCGAGGCCACCTCCAACCAGGTCGACCAGTTCGGCGGCTACACCGGCATGACCCCGCCGCAGTACCGCGATTACGTGGGCACGCTGGCCGATGAAGAAGGTTTCCCTCGCGAGCGGCTGATCCTGGGTGGCGACCACCTCGGCCCGAATGCCTGGCAGAAGCGCCCGGCCGCCGAAGCGATGACCCACGCGCGCGTGCTGATCGAAGCCTACGTCGCCGCCGGTTTCCACAAGATCCACCTCGATTGCAGCATGTCCTGCGCCGATGACCCGGTGCCGCTGCCCGACGCCATCGTCGCCGCGCGCTCGGCCGAGCTGGCCGAGATCGCCGAACGCACCGCCGCCGATCATGGCCTGCCGCCGCCGGTCTACGTGATCGGTACCGAAGTGCCGATTCCCGGTGGCGAAGCCTCGCTGGCCGAAGGCCTGCAGGTGACCACGCCCGCCGCTGCCGCGCAGACACTGGCGATTCATCAGCAGGCGTTCGATACGCCGCAGCTGCGCGATGCGTGGCAGCGCGTGATCGCCATGGTGGTGCAACCGGGCGTGGATTTCGATCACAGCAGCGTGCACGAGTACGACCCGGCCGCCGCCAGCACGCTGGCCGACTTCCTCGAACAGCAGCCGCGCATCGTGTTCGAAGCGCATTCCACCGACTACCAGCGCGAAAGTGGCCTGCACGCCTTGGTGCGCGACCACTTCGCCATCCTCAAGGTCGGCCCGGCGGCGACCTTCGCCTACCGCGAAGCGCTGTTCGCGCTGGCCGCGATCGAGGCCGAACTGCTGCCGGCGGCGCAGTGCTCGCGCCTGCCGCAGGTGCTGGATGAAGTGATGGTGGCGCAGCCGAAGTACTGGCAGTCCTACTACCAGGGCGATGAGGCAGCGCTGCGCCTGCTGCGCAGCTATTCCTTCAGCGACCGCTGCCGCTACTACTGGGGCGAGCCGGCGCTGGTGAAGGCGGTGCAGACCCTGTTCGCCAACCTGGAACAGCATGCGCCGCCGCTGGTACTGCTCAGCCAGTACCTGCCGGAGCAGTACCGCGCCGTGCGCGAGGGCACCTTGGCCAATACGCCTACCGCGCTGGCGCAGCATCGCGTCGGCCTGTGCCTGGGCGAGTACGCCCGTGCGTGCAGCGCCAACCAGGCCGGAACCCGCACGCATCACGCAGACGCGGCTGCCGCCGTTGCTGCGAACGGCTAATCTCTACCTTTCCCCGCGACACCGAGAATGGCCATGCGCAACACCCGCTCCCGCCGGCAACAGATCCTGCAGCTGCTGATCGAGCACGGCTCGGTGCAGGTGGCCGATCTGGTCGAGCGCTTCGGCGTGTCGGCGGTGACCATCCGTGCCGACCTGACCCACTTCGAATCGCAGGGCCTGGCCAACCGTACCCACGGCGGTGCGACGCTGGTACGCACGCCGCCGCAGGAACAGGACATCCACGAAAAGGACGCACTGAACCTGCCGCTGAAGGAATCGATCGGCGCCTGTGCCGCGCGCCTGGTGCGGCCCGGTGACAACATCATCATCGACTCTGGCTCGACCACGATGACCCTGGCCCGCCACCTGCGTAGCCAGCGCGACGTGACGGTGATGACCAACGGGCTGAACATCGCCTGGGAACTGGCCAACGCGCCCGGCATCAACGTGCTGCTGACCGGTGGGCTGCTGCGCCAGCAGTCGCTGTCGCTGCAGGGCAGCCAGGCCGAAGCCAGCCTCAACTCCTACAGCTTCGACACCCTGTTCCTGGGCGTGGACGGCCTGGACCTGCAGTTCGGCCTGACCACCCACGATGAAGCCGAAGCCCGCCTCAACCACCGCATGGTCGAGCGCGCGCGCCGCATCGTGGTGCTGACCGACGCCTCCAAGTTCGGCCGCGTCAGCCTGCACCGCATCGCACTTCTCGATCAGATCCACGCCATCATCACCGACGCCGGCATCGACGACGCAACCCGTGAAGGGCTGCAGCGGCTGGGCATCGAAGTGATCATCGCCGAGCCCACTGCATGACCGACACCCGCACCCTGCATGGCCGCATCCTCACGCCGCTGGGTTGGCGGCGTGGCCACGTCCACTTCGATTCGCACATCCGCCAGCTGCAGGTGGACGACCACAGCGGCGCTGACGACCTGCAGCTGCCGGTGATCCTGCCCGGCTTCATCGACCTGCACGTGCATGGTGCGGCCGGCGTCGACCTGATGCAGGGCGGCGACGTGGCCCGCACCATTGCCCGCACCCATCTGCGCTTCGGTACCACCACGCTGCTGGCGACCACCATGACCGCCGGCCTGGATGAGATCGAGCACGCGCTGCACGGCGTGGCCGCGACCATGGCAGCGCCCGATGCCGACGCCGCCTGCATTGCCGGCGTACATCTGGAAGGGCCGTTCATCAGCCCGCAGCGCCTGGGCGCGCAACCCAACCGCACCATCGAGGCGACGCTGGCGCTGGTGCAGCAGCTGCACGCGCTGGCACCGATCCGGGTGATGACGCTGGCGCCGGAAATCGGCGAGCACACCGCACTGATTCCCGCGCTGGCGGCAATGGGCATTCGCGTGCAGCTCGGCCACAGCGCCGGCACTTACGAAGAGGGTGTTGCTGCCCTGCAGGCGGGTGCCTCCGGCTTCACTCACCTGTTCAACGGCATGACCGGCGTCGACCACTACCGGCCTGGCATCGCCGCGGCGGCACTGGCGCACGCGCAGTACGCCGAGATCATTCCCGACCTGCAGCACATCCACCCCGGCGTGATCCGCCTGGCCGCGCGCGCGATCCCGCGCCTGTACGCGGTGACCGACGCGACTGCCGCCACCGGCATGCCCGATGGCGAGTATGCGCTGGGCGAACAGCGCGTGCACAAGTGCGGCGGCTGCGTGCGCCTGGCGACCGGTTCTCTGGCGGGTAGTGCACTGACCATGGACCAGGCGCTGCGCAACCTTGTGCGTGTGGGATTGGAACTGGCCGATGCCTCGCATCGCGTTTCAACCTTCCCGGCCGACTACCTGGGCCTGGGCGATCGCGGCCGCATCGCGCCCGACGCCCGCGCCGACCTGGTGGTGCTGGACGCCGAACTGCGCCTGCAGCAGGTGGTCATTGGCGGGCGGGTGGTCGATCTGAACTGACGCACGCCATGCGGCCCGGACGCCGCGCAGGCTCCCTGTAGAGCCGAGCCATGCTCGGCTCACCGCGCGAAGCGCGGCATGGGGGACCTCGATATCGGAACGGAAAGCAGCCGAGCATGGCTCGGCTCTACAGAAAGCACTCTGCGACGAACCGCCGCCGGGCGTGGCCCGGCGCTACCACAGGAACTGCCGATGACCGCAAGCACCGCCCCGCGCTGGCCCGTACGTTACCTGCTCTTCATCGGCGGCCTCGGTGGCCTGTTGTACGGCATCGACATCGGCATCATCGCCGGTGCCCTGCCCTATCTTGAAGCGACCGCCAGCCACGCCTGGCAGCTCAGCAGCCAGCAGCTCGGCTTCGTGGTGGCAGCGGTGCTGCTGGGCAGCGTGTTGTCCTCGCTGTTCGCCGGCATGATTGCCGACCTGATCGGCCGCCGCGGCGCGATGCTGCTGGCCGGCCTGCTGTTCACCGCCTCGATTCCGATCATGGCACTGGCCTCCGGCTACACGCCGCTGCTGCTGGGTCGCCTGCTGCAGGGCATCAGTGGCGGTTTGATCGGCGTCGTGATTCCGCTGTACCTGGCCGAAGTGCTCAGCCCCGAACGACGCGGGCGCGGCGCGGCCATGTTCCAGCTGCTGCTGACCGTTGGCCTGGTGCTGGCAGCCCTGATCGGCCTGTACCACGCCCATGCCGTGGATGCCGCCGCCGAGGCCGTGCGCTCGCTGCCGGTCGCGCAGCAGGCGCAGGAACTGTTCACGGTGAAGGACCACGCCTGGCGCACCATCTTCTGGACCTGCCTGGCGCCAGGCCTGCTGTTCTGCGCCGGCATCTTCTGGCTGTCCGAATCGCCACGCTGGCTGGTGCGCCGCGGCCGCATCGACGAAGCGCGCCGCAGCCTGCAGCGCGTCCTTCCCGCCGCAGACGTCGAGCCTACGCTGGCCCAGATCCAGGCGCCGGAATCGAGCAGCAGCGACGGCAAGCGCGACCCGCTGCTCAGCCGCCGCTACGTGGTGCCGTTCGTGCTGGCCTGCGTGGTGCTGGCATGCACCCAGGCCACCGGCATCAACTCGGTGCTGGCCTACGCGGTCAACATCCTCAACCAGGCCGGCCTGTCCGGTTCAGTGGCCAACGGTGCAGACGTGGCGATCAAGCTGCTCAACGCGGTGATGACCGTGGTCGCGCTGCTGCTGGTCGACCGCAAGGGCCGCAAATTCCTGCTGATGCTGGGCAGTGGCGGTATCTGTGTGGCCCTGCTGGCGGCGGCCACGCTGTTCTTCCAGGCCGAGCGCGGTCGTGCCGACGTGCAGCCGCAACTGCAGGCGGCGGTCAGCGGCGACGGCCTGCAGCTGGTGCTGGATGACGCGCAGTGGCAGCGCCTGAGCAATGGCATCGACAGCCAGGGCCGATCGATACAGCTGACCGTGTCGTACGCCTATGGTGATTTCACCAATGTGCGCGCCCTGCGCAGCGACAACCTGATTGATCGCGAACTGCGCATCGAGCGCACCGGCACCGTGCAGCCGGACAGCGTGATCGGTGCGTTCTTCCGCAAACTCCACCTGAATCCATTTGCCGACCCGGCCAGCGCCAGCCAGGCGCCATTGCGCATCGAGCAGGCCCGCATTGGCCCGGTGCCGCCACCGGCACACGGCTGGGCCGTGGCCGCCTGCATCCTGGTGTTTGTCGCCTTCTTCGCCGTCGGCCCAGGCGTATGCGTGTGGCTGGCATTGTCGGAGCTGATGCCGAACCGCATCCGCTCCAATGGCATGAGCATCGCGCTGCTGATCAACCAGTTCGTGTCCACCACCATCGCCGCCATCTTCCTGCCCACGGTGGGCCACTACGGCTACGCCAGCATGTTCGTGTTCTGGGCGGCGTGCACCTTCGTGTTCTTCCTGGTGGCCGCGTTCTGGCTGCCGGAGACCAAGGGCAAGTCACTGGAAGAGATCGAAGCCCGGTTCGCCCGGTAGCGGTCGACCTCCGCGCGCAGCGTGGGGGGTGTTGGCGCGCCCGTCACTCGCCAGTGATGTGCTTGGCCAGCGCCTGCGCCTCGGCAACGCTGGGCAACCCGCTCAGCATCATTGATTCGCCGAACGGTCCCTGCACCGTCGCCACCATCAGCACGCGGCCATCCACGCTGAGCGCCGCACGCTGACCGACCAGTGCTGCCGTGCCATCGTGGATGCGCTGGTGCGCTTCGGGCCGATAGCGGATCTGCAGGCCGGGCTGCTTGGCCTCGTCCAGTACGTAGCGCACATCGGCGATGTCGGCACTGCCGGCAATCGGCGGCTCGCGCAGGGCCAGGGTTTCGCCCTGCCACTGCACCGGTCTGCCCTTGCCGGCTGCATCGACCGCGCTCAGGCGCACATCCACGCCGGGGCGTGGCGCATGATCCTTGCCTGCCAAGGCACCGGGTGTGGCGCCCGGCATGCATCCGGTCAGGGTCAACGCCACGCCCAGCAACAGGGGAAGCACAGCCCTCACTTCAGCTTCCGCAGCTTGAAGGCCACCAGTACCTGCAGCAGCCCATACAGCAAGCTGCCGATACCGATCCACAGCGTGGTCACCGCCACGCCCGCATAGGGATTTGCGGCAAACAGCAGGCCCAGCACCACCGCCAGCACGCCACTGAGGATCAGCAGCCACTCGCCCTGGATCTGCTTGCGCACGCGGATCGCGAACACGATGCGATAGATGCCGGCCACCAGCAGCCACGCGGCCAGGAACAGCACCAGCACGCTGGCGGTGGCCAGCGGGTTGATCACCGCAAGGATGCCGAAGCCCAGCGAAGCGATGGCATACAGCGCCAACCAGCCACGCGAGGCACCACTGCCGCCGCTGACCAGTGCGAACAGGCTGATGACGCCTTCAACGATGGCCATCACGCCCAGTGTCCACGCCAGTGCCATCGCTGCGGACAGCGGCCAGCCAATGGCAACGATGCCAAAACCCAGTGCGACGAGCCCGTACAGCAGCAGGATCCACCAGCTGCGCCCAACCGCCGACAACAAGGGAGACAAGGGGGAATTCATGACCACTCCTTCGATCCGGAACCGGCCTCATCCTAGCCCCTGTGGATGAAGAGGGCGATCACGGCGCCCGCGCACATACCCACACGCGCACCTCCCCAGCGCCGACCAGGCGCAGCGTCTCGGCGACCTCCATCACCGTGCTGCCGGTGGTCATCACGTCATCGACCACGGTCAGCCGCGAGGGCACCGGACCACGGACAGTAAACGCATCGAACAGATTCTCCCTGCGCTGTTCGGCCGTGCGCTCGGACTGCGGCGCGGTGTGGCGACGCCGGTACAGGCCCTGCCAGACCGGCATCGGCAGCAGGCGACACAGCTCTGCGGCCTGGTTGTAGCCGCGCTGCCGCAGCCGACGGTTGTGAAGCGGCACCGGCACCAGCGGCGGACACCACCACGGCGGCGGCGCGCGCTGCATCAGCTGCGCCAGCAGGCGCCCCGCCGCCAGATCCTGATGGAACTTGTAGCGGACCAGCAACTGGTCGACCGGCGGCAGGTACAGCAGGCTCGCATGCGTGGCGGCCTGTGGCGGTACCTCCTCGCGGCAGGTGCCGCAGACGATCAATGCGGTGTCCGGCAACGGCAGCGCGCAGCGCAGGCAGGCCCGGCCGGCCCAGGGCAGTCCGGCCAGGCAGGCATCGCAGAGATCGAGTCCATCGTGGCCCGGGTCACCGCAGACCAGGCAACGGAGCGGTAGCAGCACACGAAGTGCGGCCTGCACGTGGCGGCCCACGTCGAAGAAGGCAGACATGCGCTTCAGCATGTCGCCGCCGTCAGCGCGTTGCCATCGGGGGGGCCCTCAACGACCCGTAGGCATTTTCATCTCCCAGCTTTTGCCCCGATCACCTCACCGCGTCGGCGCAGGCTTCGCATCCACCCGGGTGCGATACATCATGTACGGCGTCTGCCGGCGATCAACGCCGCCATTGAATCCGGCCTGCCGATGCAGCTGGTTGGCGGTGAAGTACAGGTAGCCATCCGGCCCCATCGACAAGGTATCCGGCCACAGGATGCGCGGATCGTGCACCACGGTCGTCCATCGCCGATGCGCATCGCGGGCATGAATGGCGTTGTGCTCGTAGTCGCTGGCGTACAGCCGCCCGTTGGCGTCCATCTCCATGCCATCGGAGGCGCCCTTCTCGCCCAGGTCAACGACCGCAGCAGCCAGCGCCGCCTCGCTCACCTTCGGATCGCGCAACAGTGCGGTGGGCACGCTGTACAGATGGCGGCTGGACAGTGGCGTGTAGAACAGCGTACTTCCATCCGGCGAAAGCGCGATGCCATCGGCGGCAACGGTGAACGGTGCCGACGAACCGTCGGCCTTGCGCAACCGCATCTGCCGGCCCTCCACGATCGACACGAACGCGGGATCGGCCGAGGTGGATACATGACCGATCAGACGCTTGGATGCCGCCCCCGTAGCGAGGTCGATGACGATGATGCCGCCAATGCCGCTCAGTGACGAGTCGGTCACGTAGGCCACGCCCTCGCGGCCGACACGGAAATCGAAGCGCACGTCGTTGACGTAGGTACGCGCGTCGATGACGTTGGCCGGGAACACCAGGGTCTTGGCCACGGTATTGGTGGCCAGATCGATTGCCACCAGCTTGGCGCCACCGGCCTGCGGGGCAGAGAACCCGGGCGCGGCGGTGTCCAGCACCCACAACCGGCCCTGGCCATCGGCCACCACACTCTGCACGCTGATGAAGTGGGCCGCCGGATCGGGACCGTCCTTGCGGTTGATGCGCGCATCCGGATAGGGCACGGCGCGGCCATCACGCCACTCGGCCACGCTGAAGGCCACTTCATCGCCCCAGCGCGGGAAGTTGACGAAGATCCGCCCGGTCTCGGACACCGCCACGCTGGTGGGCATGGCACCTTCGAAACGCGCCACCGGCTCGATGATGCCGATGCTGCGCTCGCTGGGCAGCAGGGGCGTTCCGGCCAGCGTCAGCGCGGGGGAACTGGCCAGGGCCAGGACAGCAGCCGCCAGGCTGCGGATACGGCAGTTGATCATGGTTGCTCTCGATGCAGGTCCGGGTGCAGCCCCGGGGGGCGACGCATCTTCAGCGGCGCACCTGGCATCGGGTAGACGGTGCAACGGGGAATCAGCTTCACTGCAGGAGTGAAGATTCGAGATGATTGATCCTGTTGCTCAAGGCAATCAGCGTTGCCTATCAGCTGGCTCTGCTTTCGGTGCCATCAACAACTCCGCCAACCCACGGTAGATCGGCACCCGGCAGACCAGCCCGGACACGCCACGGGCGATCAGCACCGTGGCCAGGATCGGCAGCAGCAGATCACCACTGTCGGTCAGCTCCAGCGAGATCACCGCCGAGGTCAGTGGCGCCTGGGTGACGCCGGTCAGGTAAGCACACATGCCCAGCAGCACGAACGCGCGCGGGTCCACGCCCGGCATCAGCACCGCCAGGTTGTGGCCCAGTCCCGCGCCGACCGCCAGCGCGGGTGAGAACAAGCCACCAGGAATACCGGCCACGTACGAGGCCAGATTGGCCAGCAGCTTCATCAACCCGAACTCGTGACCGACCACCGCCTGCCCCTGCACCAGGCTGCGCGCCTGCTCGTAGCCGGTGCCGAACGCGCCTTCACCGAAGACCAGGGCGAGCAGTACCACCACCAGGCCGCAGCCTGCGGCCAACAGAACCGGATGCCGCTGCCGCAGTTGCCCGAGCCATCGCGGGCGGCCCGCCGCACTGGCCAGCACCGCACGCGCGAACAGGCCTCCCAGCAGGCCCGCCACCACGCCGCACAGCAGGATTGCCAGCCAGCCCTGGCCGAGCGGCAGGCGTGCGCTCACATGGCCGAAGTAGGTGTAGTTGCCCAACAGGCCCAGCGACACCACGCCACCGACGATCACCGCGGTCAGCAGGGTGCCTGAGAAGCGATGCTCGAAACGACCGCTGAGCTCCTCGATGGCGAAGACGATGCCGGCCAGCGGCGTGTTGAACGCCGCCGCGATACCCGCCGCACCACCGGCCAGTAGGAAGTGCGAGAGCTCGCGGGGATCCTTGAAACCGAACCAGCGGCCGAACAGGTACATCAAGCTGGCGCCTACGTGCACAGTCGGGCCCTCGCGGCCCACCGAGGCGCCACCCAGCAGTGACAGCGAGGTCAGCAGCAGCTTGCCGGCCGAAACCGCGGGTGAAAGGTTGGTCTTCCGGAACGGCTCATCGGCCTTGTCCAACGCGGCGATGACCTGCGGAATGCCGCTGCCGCGCGTGGGCTTCAGCACACCGGCGGTCAACCAGGCCAGCAGCGCGAAGATGCCCGGCGTGAGCAGCAGGGCCCACCACGGCGAGTGCGACGTGATGCGCTGGAACAGATGGAACGCCGCGTCGCTGGCCTTGGCGAACAGGATCGCCACCAGCGCCACGGCCACGGCGCCGCCCCAGAGCGCGGCGCGGCGGCGCCAGGCCTCGCTGAGAACCAGCGCGGTGATGCGGCCGCGGAGTCGGTGAAGACCAATCATGGGAGAGAGTCTGCGCGCCAGCGCTTGCGTTGGGCAGCAGGCACTGTGGCTAGACGCCTTGCAGCATGCGGTGAAATGCGGCGCTTCGGTCGATGCTCGACTGCACGAACGGACCGTAAACCAAATTAGAATACATATGGTTGACAGCCTTCGCCGAGCCACCCACACTGCCGCCCTCGCTCCACTCGTACCCAAGGTCCCGCCATGGCTGCTGCCATCCGCCACGACTGGCAACACGACGAACTGCAGGCGCTGTTCGATCTGCCGTTCCCCGAGCTGCTGTTCCGCGCCGCAGCGGTCCATCGCGAGCACTTCGACCCATCGCAGGTGCAGGTGTCCACGCTGCTGTCGGTGAAGACCGGCGGCTGCCCGGAGGATTGCGCGTACTGCCCGCAGGCACAGCGCTACAGCACCGGGGTGAACGCGCAGAAGCTGATGGACACCGATGCGGTGCTGGCCAAGGCACGCCAGGCCAAGGCCGCCGGTGCATCGCGCTTCTGCATGGGCGCCGCATGGCGTTCACCGAAGGATCGCGATATCCCGAAGGTGGCGGCGATGATCGCCGGGGTGAAGGCGCTGGGTCTGGAAACCTGCGCCACGCTGGGCATGCTCAGCGGCAAGCAGGCGCGTGCGCTGAAGGACGCCGGCCTGGACTACTACAACCACAACCTCGACACCGCGCCGGACTACTACGATTCGATCATCCACACGCGCCAGTACCAGGACCGTCTGGATACGCTGGAGCACGTCCGCGATGCAGGCCTGAAAACCTGTTGCGGTGGCATCGTCGGCATGGGCGAGACGCGCGCGCAGCGCGTCGGCCTGCTGCTGGCACTGGCCACGCTGCCGGCGCATCCCGATTCAGTACCGATCAACAAGCTGGTGCAGGTGGCGGGCACGCCGCTGCATGGCAGTGCCGAGCTGGACCCGTTTGAGTTCGTGCGCATGATCGCGGTGGCGCGCATCGCCATGCCGCGTTCGATGGTGCGGCTGTCGGCCGGGCGCGAAGCCATGAGTGACGAACTGCAGGCGCTGTGCTTCGTGGCCGGTGCCAACTCGATCTTCTACGGCGACAAGCTGCTGACCACCGGCAACCCGGAGAGCGAGCGCGACCTGGCCCTGTTCGCGCGCCTGGGGCTGCAGCCGATGGCGGTGCAGGTGGATGCCGAAGGCCACGACCACGGCGGTACCGTTCACGCCGATATCAGTGCCGATACGCCCGGCTGCGGCTGCGCTCACGCGGCCTGAGACGGGCCGCAAGCAGGCGCCGCGGCAACGCGCTACCCTAGCCGCCCCGTCGACGCAATCAGCCACCATGGCCCGCCCCGACCTGACCGCCCGCCTCCACGCCCAGCGCGCTCTGCGCGATGCCCAAGGCCGTCGCCGCCCGCGACGCACGGTCAGCCGTCGTGATGGCGTGCGCCTGGAAGTGGACGGCCAGTGGCTGACCGGCTTCTGCAGCAACGACTACCTTGGCCTGGGCCAGCAGTTCAGCGTGGTCAACGCGCTGCAGGACGCCGCCGCACGCGAAGGTGCTGGCGCCGGTGCCTCGCACCTGGTCTGCGGCCACCACGCGCTGCATGAGGCGCTGGAACGCGAGGTGGCGGAGTGGCTGGGCTACCCGCGTGCGCTGCTGTTCGGCAGTGGCTTCGCCGCCAATCTGGCGGTGCAGCAGGCGCTGCTGAGTGAAGAGAACGACGTGTGCGTGCAGGACAAGCTCAACCACGCCAGCCTGCTTGATGCGACCCGGTTGGCCGGTGCACGTCTGCGCCGCTATCCGCACCTGGATGCGGAAGGCGCAATGCGCCAGCTCAAGCACGCGCCCGATGGCGCGGCCATGCTGGCCACCGACGGTGTCTTCAGCATGGATGGCGACATCGCACCGCTGCGTGCATTGTCGCTTGTGGCACGCCTGCAGCAGGCGCTGTTCTATGTGGATGATGCGCACGGTGTCGGCGTGGTCGGTGATGGCCGTGGTGCCGTGGCCGCCGCAGGGCTGGGCGTGGACGACGTGCCGCTGCAGCTGGTCACGCTGGGCAAGGCATTGGGCGGTTCCGGTGCGCTGGTGCTGGGCCGCGACGACCTGATCGAGCATCTGGCCGAAACCGCGCGCCCGTACATCTACACCACCGCCGTGCCACCGGCGATGGCCGCCGCTGCGCTTGAAGCAGTGCGCCTGGCGCGCCGCGACCACTGGCGTCGCACCAAGCTGACCGACCTGATCGCGCTGTTCCGCAGTGAAGCGCGTCGCCATGGCCTGGACCTGATGGCTTCGGAGACACCGATCCAGCCGCTGCTGTGCGGCGATGATCACAGCGCCATGGCGATGTCCACGGCGCTGGAACAGGCCGGCTGGCTGGTCGGTGCAATCCGCCCGCCGACGGTACCGGAAGGCAAGGCACGCCTGCGCGTGACACTGTCCGCGCTGCACACGCCGGAACAGGTGCGCGATCTGGTGGACGCCATCGCCAGCGCGCGCGATCGCGTGACCCTGGCCGTGCGTGAAGCCGCACCACCGCCGCTGCCCGCTTTTGCCTGAGTTCCGTGTCGTTGCCCATGCATATTGACGTCACCGGCCGTGGGCCGGACCTGGTACTGATCCACGGCTGGGCCCTGCAGGGCGGTGTGTTCGTGCCGCTGGTGCAGCGCTTGGCCGACCAGTTCACCCTGCACCTGGTCGACCTGCCCGGCCATGGGCACAGCCGCGAGGACACCACGCCACTGCGCCTGCCGTTCGTGGTCAGCGCCATCGCGGCCGCCACGCCGCCAGCGGTGTGGTGCGGCTGGTCGCTGGGCGGCCTGTTCGCACTGCACGCGGCGGCCACGCTGCCGAAGGTGCGCGGGCTGGCGATGATCGCCGCCACGCCGCGCTTCGTGCGTGGCGAGGATTGGCCGCACGCAGTGGAGCCGGCCGTGTTCGAGCAGTTCGGGCGAGAGCTGGCCACCGACTTCGGCGGCACGCTGGAACGCTTCCTGGCGCTGGACGTGATGGGCTCGGCACACGCCCGCGAGGAGCTGCGCACGCTGCGGCAGCGGCTGGTCGAGCGCGGTGCGCCTACCGAACGCGCCCTGCTGGAAGGCCTGCGCCTGCTGGAAAGCACCGATCTGCGCGGCGCACTGCCCACGCTGGGCAAACCCAGCCTGTGGATCGCCGGCCAGCGCGACCGGCTGGTCTCACCGGCGGCGATGCAGGCCGCCGCGGCACTGGCCCCGGGCGCGCAGGCACTGACCATCGCCCACGGCGGACATGCGCCCTTCCTCGGCCATGCCGACGAAGTGGCCGCCGCCCTGCAACACTTCGTTGCCGGCCTGTCACCGGCCGATGGCGGACAATGAGCCCCCTCCGAATTCCGCAGGATTGACGCATGGATCTGGGTATCAACGGCCGCTGGGCACTGGTCTGCGGCGCAAGCAAGGGGCTGGGCCTGGGCTGCGCGCGTGCGCTGGTACGCGAGGGCGTCAACGTGGTGATCGTGGCGCGTGGCGAGGCTGCACTGCAGATAGCTGCCGACGAACTGCGTGCACTGCCCGGTGCCGGTGAGGTACGCGCCGTCGCCGCCGACGTCACCACCGAGGCCGGCCGTACGGCGGCGCTGGCCGCCTGCCCGCAGGTGGACATCCTGGTCAACAACGCCGGTGGTCCGCCGCCCGGTGATTTCCGCAATTTCGAACGCGACGACTGGATTGCCGCGCTGGATGCCAACATGCTGGCGCCGATCGCGCTGATCCGCGCCACCGTCGACGCGATGATCGAGCGCGGCTTCGGCCGCATCGTCAACATCACCTCGTCGGCGGTGAAAGCCCCGATCGACATCCTGGCGCTGTCCAACGGCGCGCGCAGCGGCCTGACCGGCTTCGTCGCTGGCCTCTCGCGCCGCACGGTGGCCCACAACGTCACCATCAACAACCTGCTGCCCGGCCAGTTCGATACCGACCGCCTGCGCGCCAACTTCGCCCACAGCGCGGGCAAGGACGGCGATGCCGGCGAAGTCGCTGAACGCCGCCGCCAGCAGATTCCCGCCGGCCGCTTCGGCACGCCGGACGAATTCGGTGCCGCCTGCGCCTTCCTGTGCAGTGCACAGGCCGGTTACCTCACCGGGCAGAACCTGCTGATCGACGGCGGCGCCTACCCCGGTACGTTCTAAGAGACTTTCGCAATGCCGTCCCACTTCGATGCCCGCCATGTCCGTCGCGCGTTCGCGCGTGCCGCCACCAGTTACGACGCTGCCGCCGCCCTGCAGCGCGAGGTGCAGTCGCGGCTGATCGAGTCGCTGGACTACCTGGAGGCGCGCAAGCCCGAGGTGGTGCTGGACATCGGTGCCGGCACCGGCCACGCCAGCGCGTTGATGAAGAAGCGCTGGCCGAAGGCGCAGGTGATCGCGCTGGACGTGGCGCTGCCGATGCTGGACCAGGCCAAGCGCCAGGCCGGCTGGTGGAAGCCGTTCCAGCGCCTGTGTGGCGATGCCGTTGCACTGCCGCTGGCCGACAACAGCGTGGACGTGATCTTCAGCAACCTGTGCCTGCAGTGGGTGGACGACCTGCCGGCAGTGTTCGCCGGGTTCCGCCGCGTGCTCAAGCCAGGTGGCCTGCTGCTGTGCTCGACCTTCGGCCCGGAAACGCTGATCGAACTCAATGAGGCGTTTGCCGCCGCCGACGACCGCCCGCACGTGAGCCGCTTCGCGCAGATCGCGCAGTTCGGCGACGCACTGATGATGGCCGGCTTCCGCGACCCGGTGCTGGACCGCGATCTGTTCACCCTGACCTACGACGACCTGCCGTCGCTGATGCGCGAGCTGCGCGCGATGGGTGCGACCAATGCGCGGGTAGACCGCCGCCATACCCTGACCGGGCGTGGCCGTTTCGCGGCGGCGGCAGCGGCGTATGAACCGATGCGGCGCGCCGACGGCAAGCTGCCAAGCAGCTGGGAAGTGATCTACGCCCACGCCTGGGCACCGGACCCGGGCGCACCGATCCGCGAAGGCGGGCATGACGTGGCCTCGGTGCCGGTGTCGGCGATTCCGATCCGGCGCAAGCAGACCTGATCGAGCGACCGCAGGTCATGCGCCAACCACGGTCGGCGACTACCGATTCATGCACGGAACCCGCTCTGGTAGGCGCCGACCTTGGTCGGCACAGTGCCGGCGGCATCGCGATCTGACAGATTGTGCCGACCAAGGTCGGCACCCACCCAATGCAGGCTTCCGCCTCAGGTATTGGCCGGCGAACTCAGCGGCGGGCGCACCAGGTCGCGGTGGAAGAAATAGATTTCCTGCACCAGGAAGCGCCAGCTGGTGTGGAAGCTGCGGAAGCGCGTGCTGGGTGTGGACGAGGCCAGCGCATCGATGCCCAGTGCCTTGCTCAGGCGCAGCGCGCGCGCCATGTGCAACGGGTCGCTGACGATGATCACGCGGTGCAGGTCGCGCTGGTCCATCAGGCGCTTGGCTTCCACCAGGTTCTGCACGGTATTGCGCGACGCGGTCTCGATCAGGATCGCGTCGTCCGGCACGCCATGCTTGAGCGCATAACGCCGCGCCACCTGTGATTCGGAAAAGCGCGCGCCACTGCCGCCATAGCCGCCGGTGAAGATCAGCAGCGGCGCGTACTGGGCCTCGTACAGGTCCAGTCCATGCCGGATACGTTCTTCGAACACCGGAGATGGCTTGGCGTCATAGGCGGCCGCACCCAGCACGATGATGGCATCGGCCTTGGCGGCCTGGTCGCGCTCGCCGACCCAGACAATCCAGGCAGTCACGCCCAGCAGCCAGATCACCAGCAGGACAAACAGCCGCCACAGCCAGCCCAGCAGGCCGGTGCGAGGCCGATGCCGGTCGCGGCTCATGGCGCCCCCCAGCGCAACGCGGGCAGGTCGACGTTGCCGCCGGACAGCACCAGACCCACGCGCAGGCCGGCAAAACGCTGCGGCTGTGCCAGCACCGCGGCCAGTACGGTGGCCGAGGACGGCTCGACCACCTGCTTGAGCACCTCCCACAGCAGGCGCATCGCTGCCAGCGTCGCGGTGTCATCGACCACGATCACCTCGGCACCGGCGGCACTCAGCAGTTCGAAATTGGGCGCACCGATCAGGGTGCGCAGGCCATCGCAGACCGTGTCCGGGGTGAACGCGCCCTGGCGCACGCCAGCGGCCAGCGAGCGCGCGGTGTCATCGGCACCGGCCGGCTCGGCCAGCACCAGCCGCGTGTGCGGACTGGCGTGCTGCAGGGCCAGCGCGGTACCGCTGGCCAGGCCACCGCCGCCCACCGGCACCACCAGCACATCGAACGGACCGTCGCTGTGCAGCAGTTCCAAGGCCGCCGTGCCCTGCCCGGCCATCACCGCCGGGTCCGCATACGGATGGACCAGGGTCGCGCCGGTATCGGCCTGCACCCTGGCGCAGGTGGCCTCACGGTCGGCGATGGTCGGCGGGCAGCGCCAGAGCGTGGCGCCGTGGCGGGCGATGTTGGCCAGCTTGGCCGCCACCGCCCCTTCCGGCACCACCACATGGCAGGGAATGCCACGGGTGCGCGCGGCCAGGGCCAGCGCGGCACCGTGGTTGCCGGAGGAATGGGTCACCACACCGGCACTGGCGCGATCGGCATCGAGCGACCACACCGCATTGCAGGCACCACGGAACTTGAATGCGCCACCGCGCTGCAGGTGCTCGGCCTTGAACGCCAGCTGCGCGCCGGCCAGCGCATCGAGCGTGCGCGAGCGCAGCACCGGCGTCACGCTGGCGTGCGGGGCGATCCTCGCCGCAGCAAGCAGGACGTCATCGGCGCGGGGCAACAGTGAATCGCTCATGACGCAAGATTAACGTATGGCTTCGCGCTGGCGACCGGGACACAGGTCATGCCAGCATGCAGCCCTACGCCTCCATTCATCCTGGCCGGCGGAATTAAGGGCCGATTCAACGCTGGCGCCCGAAGCTGACTGCACACCCGTCCTCTGGGGGGACCCACCATGAAAATGCGCCTGATGCTTGCCGGTGGCCTGCTGCTGGCCCTGACCGGCTGCACCACCTACGACTATGTCGGCGGCGGCCGCAGCGGCAGCTACTACCACGGTGCGCCGTCGGTGGAGTACCGCTACCCAGCCGGCTATCCCTACAACTACGGCCCCTACTACGGTGGCTATGGCGGCTACTACGGCGGCTACGGCAATCCGTATTACTCGCGCCCGATCTACCGCCCGCCGCACAACCATCGCCCGCCGCCGCGCCCGGGCAATGGTGGCGAGCACCGTCCGCCGCCGTCGCGACCGTCGTACAACGGTGGTTCGCCGTGGCGGAACATGGACTCGATGCGCCGTCCGCCGCAGTCGAACGCGCAGCCGTCGGCGCCCCCGCCGCAGGCCCGTCCGGCACCGGCACCGAGTGCGCCGAGGATGAACGGTTCCCCCTGGCGCAACATGGATCGTGCGACGCAGCGCACAGTTGAGCGCTGAACCGTCTTGCATTTCACACGGTCTAAGCCGCAATCTACGCGGACAGTGACGGCCCGCGTCACAAAGTGACAAAAACGACACGGGCCGCCGCAAAAAGCTCTACGTCGATATCCGACAGGAACATCTGGATCCCCCCTGTTCCGGCCCTGTCGGATGTCGGCACCTCTGAAGGCAGACGGCCCCGCAATGCGGGGCCGTCTGTTTTGTCGGGTCGCCGACCGGCGAAGGCCCCAGCTTCAGTAGATCCACGCCATGCGTGGATGGCGCCTTCCCGACAGCCCAAAAAAACAGGGCCGGACAGTCCCCCGACTGCCGGCCCTCTGCTCCCCCACCGTGCGCCTGTACCGGCCCCTGTTCCAATTCCGGTCACGGGCGCCTACGGCGCCAGCCACGGTGGGTGCTATTGGGTTATCTGCAAAAATCCTGCCAACTTTAGGGCTGATTTCGCCGCCAACCGGCCTGCACCGGCGTCCCGGCCCCGAATGGCGCTAAAATCGCCACCCCGGCGCCGCCCCCCGGCCGCGCCCGCCCCCAGCTGAACAGCCCCCATGAACCCGTCCTTCCATCGTTACGACGTCATCGTCATCGGCGGTGGCCACGCCGGCACCGAAGCCGCGCTGGCCGCGGCCCGCACCGGCGTGCGCACCCTGCTGCTGACCCACAACATCGAAACGGTGGGCGCGATGAGCTGCAACCCGGCCATCGGCGGCATCGGCAAGGGCCACCTGGTCAAGGAAATCGATGCCCTCGGCGGTGCGATGGCGCATGCCGCCGACCGCGCCGGCATCCAGTGGCGCACGCTCAATGCCTCCAAGGGCCCGGCCGTGCGCGCCACCCGCTGCCAGGCCGACCGCAACCTGTACCGCATGGCGATCCGCGCCATCGTTGAAGGCCAGGCCAACCTGACCGTGTTCCAGGCCGCCGTCGATGACCTGGTCATCGAAGGCGACGCCGTGCGCGGGGTCATCACCCAGACCGGCCTGCGCTTCGACGCGGAAGCCGTGGTGCTGACCGCCGGCACCTTCCTGGCCGGCAAGATCCATGTCGGCCCGACCCAGTATGCCGCCGGCCGCATGGGCGACCCGCCGGCCACCACGCTGGCCGCGCGCCTGCGCGAGCGCCCGTTCCAGGTCGACCGCCTGAAGACCGGCACGCCGCCGCGCATCGATGGCCGCTCGCTGGACTACAGCGTGATGGACGAGCAGCCGGGCGACACGCCGCGCCCGGTGATGTCCTTCCTCGGCTCGGTGGACGAGCATCCGCAGCAGGTCAGCTGCTGGATCACCCACACCACCGAACAGACCCACCAGATCATCCGCGACGCGCTGCACCGCTCGCCGCTGTACAGCGGCCAGATCGAGGGCATCGGCCCGCGCTACTGCCCGTCCATCGAAGACAAGGTGGTGCGCTTCGCCGAGAAGGCCAGCCACCAGATCTTCGTCGAGCCGGAAGGCCTGGGCATCGTCGAGATCTATCCCAACGGTATTTCCACCTCGCTGCCGTTCGACGTGCAGCTGGAGATGGTGCGCAGCATCCGCGGTTTCGCCAACGCGCACATCACCCGCCCCGGTTATGCCATCGAATACGACTTCTTCGATCCGCGCGGGCTGAAGGCCTCGCTGGAAACCAAGCTGGTCAACGGCCTGTTCTTCGCCGGACAGATCAACGGCACCACCGGTTACGAAGAGGCTGCCGCACAGGGCCTGCTGGCCGGCCTCAATGCCGCTCGCCAGGTGCGTGGCCTGGAGGGCTGGTGCCCGCGTCGCGACGAAGCCTACCTCGGCGTGCTGGTGGATGACCTGATCACCCACGGCACCAACGAGCCGTACCGCATGTTCACCAGCCGCGCCGAATACCGCCTGCAGCTGCGCGAAGACAATGCCGACCAGCGCCTGACCCCGGCCGGCCGCGACATGGGCCTGGTGGATGACCGCCGCTGGCGTGCCTTCGAGACCAAGCAGGCCGCCGTGGCCGCCGAGCGCACCCGCCTGGGCGCGCTGTGGGCCACGCCGGCCAATGCGCTGGGCCGCGAAGTACAGGAAACGCTCGGCGTGGCAGTCAGCCGCGAAACCAACGTGCTGGACCTGATCAAGCGCCCGGAACTGGATTACGCGCAGCTGATGCAGGTGCCCTCGCTCGGCCCGGCCGTGGCCGATGGCAAGGTGGCCGAGCAGGTGGAGATCGGGGTGAAGTACGCCGGTTACCTGGATCGCCAGCGCGAGGAGATCGAGCGCCAGCAGCGGCATGAAGCAACGCCGATTGCCGGCGATTTCGACTACGCCATCGTGCGTGGGTTGTCGGCTGAAGCGCTGCAGAAGCTGGAACGCGTGCGACCGCAGACCATCGGCCAGGCACAGCGCATTCCCGGCATGACCCCGGCAGCGATCTCGCTGCTGCTGGTGCATCTGGAGCGCGCACGCCGGGGCCGCGTGGCGTAACGCGGGACCGTCCGCTTCTGGTGGGTGCCGACCTTGGTCGGCACATGAATCTGCCCTGGTGGGTGCCGACCTTGGTCGGCACGGAAGCATGGAGTGTCGCGATCTGATGATTCGTGCCGACCAAGGTCGGCACCTACCAGAGCAGATCGCGTTACCGTGCGTCGGCGCCGCCGCCCAGCACCTTGAACAAGGTCACCCGGTTGCCCGCTTCCTGCTGCTGGAGTGCGATCAGGTCCTGCTGCGCGGCATACAGGTTGCGCTGTGCGTCCAGCGACTGCAGGTAGCCGTCCAGCCCGGTGCGGTAACGCGCATCGGCCAGCATGTAGCTGCGCTGGCTGGCAGCAACCAGCGCGCGTTGCGCGTCCATCTGCGCGGCCAGATGGTCACGCGTGGCCAGCGCATCGGCCACTTCGCTGAAAGCCTGCTGGATCGCCTTCTCGTACTGCGCGATGCCGATGTCCTTGCCGATCTTCGACGCATCCAGCGACGCCTTCAGTGCGCCGGCATGGAAGATCGGAGCGGTGATACTGGGCGCGAACGACCAGCCACGGGTACCAGCCGAGAACAGCGTCGACAACGCGGTGGAGCTGTGGCCGTAGTTGGCAGTCAATGTCAGCGTCGGGAAGAACGCGGCGCGCGCGGCGCCTATATCGGCATTGGCCGCCTGCAGCGCGTGTTCGGCGGACAACACGTCCGGGCGCTGCAGCAGCACGCTTGAGGGCAGGTCGGCCGGCAACGGCGCCAGTGCCACGCTGCCCTCCAGCGCCTGCGCGGTCGGCAGCAGGGCCGGATCCAGCGGCGCCCCCACCAACAGCTGCAATGCATCGCGATCCTGCGCCTGCTGCGTCTGCAGCTTGGCCAGCGCGCCGCGCGCGGCTTCCACGCTGGTCTGCACCTGCGACAGGTCCAGCCCCGAGGCCAGCCCCTGCGCATGGCGGGCCTCGGTGCGCTGCAGGGTCTGCTGCTGGCTGTCCAGGGTCTGTTGCGTGAATGCCAGCGACTGCCCATCGGCCGCCAGCGCCAGCCACGCCGTCGCCACTTCGGCGACCAGGCTGGTGCGCGCCGCACGCTGGTTCTCGGCACTGGCCAACCAGTTCTGCAGGGCCTCGTTCTTCAGGCTGCGGATGCGCCCGAACAGGTCCAGCTCCCAGCTGCTGATGCCGACCTGCAGCGCGTCGGATTCGGTCACCTGGGTGGCACCGGTCTCACTGTTCGCATCGCTGACCCGCGAACGGGTGACGCTGCCGCTGGCATCCACCGGCGGCAGCAGCGCCGCACGCTGGATGCGGTACTGCGCGCGTTCCTTCTCCACCTGCAGCACCGCTACGCGCAGGTCGCGGTTGTTCTGCAGCGCCAGCGCGATCACCTGCTGCAGGCGCGGTTCGAGGAACACCTCACGCCATGCCGGCATCGCCAGCGCAGGATCAGCCTCGCCAGTGGCGGCATTGCCGAACTGCACCGGCACCGGCGCCTCGGGGCGCTGGTAACGCGGCGCCATGCTCACGCAGCCACCGAGCACAGCGGTCATCGTCGCGGCCGCCAGGACGCGCAGCAGCATCGGCTTCATGGACTTGCCTCCTGGGCAGTGGCGTGAGTCGCTGCGCGCCCCGGGAACAGGCGGCGCACCAGCAGGTAGAACAACGGCACGAAGAACATGCCCAGCACCATCGAGGCAACCGTGCCGCCGGCCACGCCGGTACCCAGCGAACGGCGCGCGGCCGAACCGGCGCCGGTGGCGAACACCAGCGGCAGCACACCCATCAGGAAGGCCAGCGAGGTCATCACGATCGGCCGCAACCGCAGGTAGACCGCCTGCAGGATCGCCTCGCGGGTGCTCTTGCCCTGCTGTTCGAGGATGCGCGCGAACTCGACGATCAGGATGCCGTTCTTGGCCGCCAGGCCAATCGTGGTCAACAGGCCGACCTGGAAGTACACGTCGTTGTTGAGGCCGCGCAGGTTCATCATCAGCACCGCGCCGAACACGCCCACCGGCACCGCCAGCATCACCGCGAACGGCACCGCCCAGCTTTCATACAGCGCGGCCAGGCACAGGAACACGAACAGCAGCGAGATGGCGTACAGCATCGGCGCCTGGTTGCCCGACAGCTGTTCCTGGTAGGCCATGTCCGACCACGCGTGGCTGAAGCCTTCCGGCAGCGTATCGGCCAGGCGCGCGATCTCGGCCATCGCCTCGCCGGAGCTGACGCCTGGCGCCGGCTGGCCGGTGATCTCCATCGCCGAGATGCCGTTGTAGCGCTGCAGCGCGGCCGGTGCGCTGGACCAGTGCGCGCTGACCAGCGATGACAGCGGCACCATCTGCCCGGCCTGGTTGCGCACGCTCCAGCGCTCGATGTCCTGCGGCTGCATGCGCGCTTCGGCCGTGCCCTGGATGAACACCTTCTTGATGCGGCCCTTGTAGATGAAGTTGTTGACGAAGTCGCCGCCCAGCGCCGCGTTCAAGGTGTCATTGATGTCCTGCGGATTCACGCCCATCGCCTGCGCCTTGGCGTCGTCCACCTTCACCGCATACACCGGTGCATCTTCCAGGCTGGCATAGCGCACGTTGACCAGCTTCGGATCCTTGGCAGCTTCCTTCAGCAATGTGTTGCGTGCAGCCACGGCGGCGGCATGGCCGGCACCGCCTTCGTCCTGCAGTTCCAGGGTGAATCCGCCCGCATCACCCAGGCCGAGGATGGCCGGCGGCGAGGTGATGAACACCTGCGCATCGGGCACGCTGGCCATGGCCTTGGTCAACCGTGCGGCGATGGTATCGGCATCATCCTTGCGGTCATCCCAGTCCTTCAGGCGGATGAAGGCCTGGCCGACATTCTGGCCGCTGCCGGTCACGCTGAAGCCGGCGGTGGCCTGGATCGACAGCACGCTGTCGTCTTTTACTGCGGCGGCACTGAGGCGATCCATCACAGCACGGGTCTGTTCCAGCGTGGCGCCGGCCGGCAGCTTCACCAGCGCGTTGAGCATGCCCTGGTCCTCGTCGGGCAGGAACGCGCCGGGCAGGTGCCACAGCAGCAGGCCGGTGACCACGCTCAGCACCAGGTAGAACACTACGCCGAGCGTGCGCCGACCGAGGAAGCCATCCACCCGACGACGCAGGCCGTTGGAGGTGTGCTCGAAACGGTGGTTGAACCAGATGAAGAACTTGCCCAGCAGGCTCGGTTCGCCGTCGTGGCCGCCGTGCGGATGGCCGCCCTTGGGAATCTGGTGCAGGATGCTGCCGCACAGCGCCGGGGTGATGGTCATCGCCACCAGCACCGACAGGATCATCGCTGCCGCAATCGTCACCGAGAACTGGCGGTAGATCACGCCGGTGACACCGCTGAAGAACGCCATCGGCAGGAACACTGCGGTCAGCACCAGCACGATACCGACCAGCGCGCCGGTGATCTGGCCCATCGCCTTCAGCGTCGCCGGCTTCGGCGCCAGCCCTTCGAAGGTCATCACCCGTTCCACGTTCTCCACCACCACGATGGCATCGTCCACCAGCAGGCCGATGGCCAATACCAGCGCGAACATGGTCAGCGTGTTGATCGAATAACCGAACGCGGCCAGCACGCCGAACGTGCCCAGCAGCACCACCGGCACTGCGATGGTCGGGATCAGGGTGGCGCGCCAGTTCTGCAGGAACAGGTACATCACCAGCACCACCAGGATGATCGCCTCGATCAGGGTGATCACCACTTCCTTCAGCGAGATGGTCACGAACGGCGTGGTGGTGAACGCCACGTGGGCGGTGTAGCCATGCGGCCAATACTTCTGCAGCTGTTGAAGCCGTGCATCGATGGCCTTTGACACGGCGATGGCGTTGGCACCGGCATTGAGTTCGATACCCAGCGACGCAGACGGCTTGCCGTTGAAGGTGCTGATGCTGTCGTAGCTCTCCGGCCCCAGGCCGATCTTCGCCACGTCGCCCAGGTGCACCACGCTGCCGTTGGCGTCGGCCTTCAGCACCACCTGCGCGAACTGTTCGGGCGTGTGCAGGCGGCTGCGCGCGGTCACCGTGGCGTCGAGCTGCTGGCCCTTCAGCGCCGGCTGGCCGCCGAGTTCACCGGCCGATACGTCGGTGTTCTGCGCCTGCAGCGCGGTCTCGATGTCCGACGGCATCAGCGCGTACTGGCGCATCTTCTCCGGGTCCAGCCAGATGCGCATGGCGTACTCCTGGCCGATCGGCTGGATGTTGCCGACACCACTGACGCGGCTGATCTGGTCATCGATGCGCGCTTCCATGAAGTTGGCGACATCGAAGTTGTCCATGCTGCCGTCTTCGCTGGTGAACGACAGCACCTCGAAGATCGAACCACTGGACTTGGTGATGGTCAGGCCGTTCTGCTGCACCGCCTGCGGCAGCGTGGCCATGGCCGCCTGCAGCTGGTTCTGCACCTGTACCTGCGCGGTGTCCGGATTGGTGCCGGTGGCGAACACCAGGTTGACCTGCGCCGAGCCGTCGGAGGCACTGGTCGAGGTCATGTACATCAGGTGATCGAGGCTCTGCTGCGACTGCTCGATGACCTGGGTGACCGCATTTTCCACGGTCTGCGACGAGGCACCGGTGTAGGTGGCACGGATGGTGATGGTGGGCGGGGCGATCTGCGGGTAGCGGTCCACCGGCAGGATCAGGATCGCAAGCAGGCCGAGCAGGCTGACCGCAATGGCGATCACCCAGGCGAAGATCGGCCGGTCGATGAAGAAACGAACCATGCGCGGCAGGCCTCAGTGCGACTTTTCGTCGGTGTTGCCGTTCGGGTCGATCGCCGGCATCGCCGCCAGCTGCGCCGTCGTGGCCGCCACCGCCTTCACCTGCTGGCCCAGTGATACCGCACTGCCGTTGCTGACGATCACCCGTTCGCCGGTCTTAAGACCATCGGTGATCTGCCACTGGTTGCCGACCACCTGGCCGGTGCTGACCCGACGCTCGACCACATGATCCCTGGCGTCGAGCAGGCGCAGCAGCGGCTCGCCGCGTTCGTTGCGCGTCACCGCCTTCTGCGGCACCAGCAGCGCGCGCGCGTCGGTGGCCATCGGCAGCACCGCCTTCAGGTACATGCCGGGCAGCAACAGGCCGTCCGGGTTCGGGATGACCGCACGCAGCACTACATTGCCGGTACCCGGATCGACCGCGCTGCCGACGAACTCCAGCGTGCCTTCGTGCGCATAGGTGCTGCCGTCCTCCAGCAGCACCTTCACCTGTGCCTTGCCATCGATGGCCTTCACCAGGCCGGCATCGAGCTGCTTGCGCAGCGCCAGCATCTGCGTGCTGGACTGGGTGACATCCAGGTACACCGGGTCCAGCCGCTGGATGGTGGTCAGCGCGGCGTCCTGCCCGGCCGCGACCAGCGCACCAGCGGTCACGCTGGAGGTGCCGATGCGACCGTCGATGGGCGCGGTCACCCGGGTGTAGTCGAGGTTGATGCGGGCGGCCTGCAACGCAGCGCGCGCGGCAATCACGTTGGCCTGCGCCTGCTTCAGCGCCGAGGTGGCGTCGTCGGCATCCTGCTTGCTGGCCGCATCCATGCTCACCAGCGCGCGGGTGCGCTCGGCCTTCGGCTGTGCCGACAACACGGTGGCCTCGGCCTGCGCCAGCTGCCCGCGGGCGGTATCGAAGGCCGCCTGGTATGGCGCCGGATCGACCTGGTACAGCAGCTGCCCCGCCTTGACCTGCTGGCCTTCGGTGAACAACCGCTGGCGGATCAGGCCGCCGATCTGCGGCCGCACCTCGGAGATCTCGAACGGCACGGCGCGGCCGGGCAGGGTCTGCTGGAGTGCCAGCGGCTGCGCGCTGGCCGTGATGACGCCCACTTCGGGCATGGCCGGTGCTTCAGTCCTGCCCGCCGAACAGGCCGCCAGGGCCAGCAGCAGGGGCAGCAGCAGGGGACGCGGGGAACGGGACAGCGGGCGCAGGAGTGACATGGGGGGCGTGGGGGCCTTGCGTTGACCCGTGCACGCTGCCGTGGAACTGTGCAGAGAATATGGAGATTGTGCGACCGGCTCAGCTGGCGCTTGCTTTCGGCGCCGCATGCGCCGCTAATGGCCTCCGCGATGGCGAAGATTCGACTCAAATTCGGCCTGACCGCGAAGACCTTCCTCGCGATCTTCACCGCCTGCCTGCTGGTGCTGGCAGTGAACGGTATTGCCAGCCGCGTGGCCTTCCAGACCGGATTCCTGGACTACCTCAACGACCAGGGCGACCTGCGCATGCAGCGGCTGATGCCCCACCTGCAACGCGAGTACCGCGAGCACGGTGGCTGGGGACATCTGCACGGTGATGGCGACCGCTGGGCGCGGTTGCTGCGCCCGGATCTGGCCCATCGGCACGAAGGACCGGTGCCGCCGCTGTCCGACCAGACCGGCGTGCCGTCGCGTCTGGGCCTGTTCGATGCGCAGCACCACTTCGTGGCCGGCAACCCCGACGCCACCAGCGATGACGAGCCGCATGCGGTGCAGGTCGACGGGCAGACCGTAGGTTGGCTGGGCATGGTGCCGTTCCAGACCGTCATCGCCACCAACGACCTGAATTTCTACAACACCCAGGTGCGCGCCTGGTGGGTGATCGGCATCGCCCTACTGCTGGTGACGGTACTGCTGGCCTGGCTGGTATCGCGGGCGCTGCGCCAGCGCCTGGCCAAGCTGGCCGCGGCCACGCACCGGCTGGCGGCCGGTGACTACGCTACCCGCATCGAGCGCACCAGCGACGATGAGCTGGACGCACTGGTCAACGACTTCAACCGGATGGCGCAGGCGCTGGACGATACCGAGCGCAACCGCCGCGCCTTCATCGCCGACATCTCGCATGAGCTGCGCACGCCATTGGCGGTGGTGCGCGCCGAGCTGGAGGCGATCGAAGATGGCATCCGTCCGCTGGACCGCGCCAACCTGGTGGGCCTGCAGGGCGAGATCCGCCAGCTGGGCAAGCTGATCGACGACCTGCACGACTTGTCGATGACCCAGTCTGGCGGCCTGGCGTACCGCTTCGCGCCACTGGACCTGGCGGCACTGCTGCGCAGCGAACTCAACGGCATGCGCGTGCGCTTCGCCAATGCAGGCCTGGCGCTGGAGGAAAATCTGCCCGCCATGCCGTTGCAGGTGTCCGGTGACGAACGGCGCCTGCAGCAGGTGCTGGCCAACCTGCTGGAGAATGCACTGCGCTACACCCAGGCCGGTGGCCGCGTACTCGTGCAGGCAGCGCACGTGCCTGCAGGGGTGCGGCTGATCGTGGAAGACACCGCGCCGGGCGTGCCGGCCGACAAGTGCGCGCTGCTGTTCGAACGCTTCTACCGCGTGGAGAGTTCGCGCAATCGTGCCAGTGGTGGCAGCGGGCTGGGCCTGGCCATCAGCCACAACATCATCCTCGCCCACCACGGCGTCATCCACGCCGAGCCCTCGCCACTGGGCGGGCTGCGCGTGGTCATCACCCTGCCGGAGCCTGCATGAGCACGTCGCCCGCCACGTCCGCGAAGATCCTGATCGTCGAGGACGAGCCACGCCTGGCCTCGGTACTGCGCGACTACCTGGCCGCTGCCGGCATGGCCAGCGAGTGGGTGGACGACGGTGGCCAGGTGATCGACGCGTTCGCGCGCTACCAGCCCGATCTGGTGCTGCTGGACCTGATGCTGCCGCAGCGCGACGGCGTGGACCTGTGCCGCGAACTGCGCGCCAACAGCGATGTGCCGGTCATCATGGTCACCGCACGGGTGGAAGAGATCGACCGCCTGCTGGGCCTGGAGATCGGTGCCGACGACTACATCTGCAAGCCGTTCAGTCCGCGCGAAGTGGTCGCGCGGGTAATGGCGGTGCTGCGCCGCTACCGCCCAGACCCCGGTGCGCGCGCCAACGGCGGCCTGCACATCGACGAGCCGGCCGCACGCGCCACCTGGAACGGCAAGGGCCTGGACCTGACTCCGGTGGAATACCGCCTGCTGCGCACGCTGCTGGCCACGCCAGGCCGGATCTGGGCGCGCGATGAACTGCTCGACCGGCTGTACCTGGACCATCGCGTGGTGGTCGACCGCACTGTCGACAGCCATGTGCGCAACCTGCGCCGCAAGCTGGCCGACGCCGGCATGGAAGGCGAGCCGATCCGTTCGGTGTACGGCATGGGCTACAGCTACGAACCCTGAGCTCCCTGTAGAGCCGAGCCCATGCTCGGCTGTGCTGGGAGCCGAGCATGGGCTCGGCTCTACAACGCACCACGCAGGTATCATCGTCGCGAACGCCCTGATTTCCGGAGACTTCGATGAACCCGCTGCGCCCCTTCCGCGACAAGATGCCCGTCCTCGGCGAGCGCGTGTACATCGACCCGGCCTGCACCGTCATCGGTGACGTGGAGCTGGCCGACGACGTGTCGGTGTGGCCGGGCACGGTCATCCGCGGCGATGTCAATTACGTGCGCATCGGTGCGCGCACCAACGTGCAGGACGGCACCATCATCCATGTCAGCCACCACAGCCCGTACAACAAGGCCGGCCACCCGACCCTGATCGGCGAAGGCGTGACCGTCGGCCACGGCTGCATCATCCACGCCTGCACCATCGGTGATTACAGCCTGATCGGCATGGGCGCCTGCATCCTCGACGGCGCCCGCGTGGAGCGCCATGGCTTCGTCGGCGCCGGTGCGGTGATCGGCCCCGGCAAGGTGGTGGGCGAAGGCGAGCTGTGGGTCGGCAACCCGGCCCGGCCGGCACGCACGCTGAGTGACAAGGAGATCGAGGCGCTGCATTACTCGGCTGACCACTACGTGCGGCTGAAGGACGAATACCGGGGCTGAGCCCCCGACGCCGCCATGCGGCTCTGCTAAAGTCTTGGCCCGACCAGGACCTGTCGAGACCCCCCATGCCTGTGGCTGCCTGCCGGAGAGGACTCCGGCGCCCACAACGAAGGCCATCGCGCTGATGGCCGCACCGATGCTCGATACCTACCGCGAGGTGGTGACGCCGGAGGGTGTGCCGCTGCAGTTGCCTGCCGCCGGCCCGGTACCGCGGGCGATGGCCTGGCTGGTCGATCTCGGCGTGCGCATCGCGGCACTGGTGCTGGTGTCGATTCCGCTGGCGCTGCTGGACAAGTTCGGCTCCGGCCTCTACCTGGTGCTGATGTTCCTGGTCTACTGGGCCTACCCGATCGTCTGCGAAGCAGTGTGGGGACGCACCCTGGGCAAGCGTGCGCTGGGGCTGCGCGTGCTGTCCCGCGATGGCGCGCCGGTGGGCTGGATGGCGGCGATCACCCGCAACCTGCTGCGCACGGTGGACATGCTGCCCTTCGGCTATGCGCTGGGCCTGATCAGCAGCCTGTTCGATCCGCATGGCCGCCGCCTGGGCGACCTGGTGGCCGGCACCGTGGTGGTGCATGCACCCGCGCAGTACCTGCCACCGCCACCGACCATCGACAGCGTGCTGGCCCCGCCGCAGCCCCTGCGACCAGAGGAACAGGCCGCGCTGATGGCCTTCGCCGAGCGCGCGCCCCGCTTGTCGGCGGCGCGCCAGCAGGAGCTGGCCGGTATTGCCGAACCACTGACCGGCACCCACGGCCAGGTCGGCGTGCTGCGCCTGTATGCGATGGCCAACTGGCTGCTGGGGCGGCGATGAAACAGGAGCAGTTCGTCGCCCGCTACCAGCAGGAATGGCAGGACCTGGAGCAGTGGCTGCTGCTGCGTGCCGGCGCCTCACGCCGCACGCGCCGCAAGGCCAGCGGCCTGGCACTGGACGACACGACCTTCCCGCAGCGCTACCGGCGGCTGTGCCAGCAGCTGGCGCTGGCCCGCGAGCGCGGCTACAGCCCGCAGCTGGTGCAGCGCCTGCAGCAGCTGATGCAGCAGGGCCACAGCGTGCTGTACCGCACGCCGCCGACACGCTGGCGGGGTGCCCTGGAGTTCCTGGTGGCCGACTTCCCGCTGCTGGTGCGCAGCCAGGCGCGCAGCATGTGGGTAGCGCTGGCGATGTTCGCGCTGCCGGCGGTGGCCTGCTTCGTGCTGGTGCAGGTCTATCCGGATCTGATCCACATGCTGATGGACAACCGCCAGATCGCCGAGATGGAGCGCATGTACGATCCCGCCGCCGAGCGCCTGGGGCGTGACAGCGGCACTGACTGGATGATGTTCGGCCACTACATCATGAACAACATCAGCATTGCCCTGCGCACCTTCGCCAGCGGACTGCTGGCCGGGCTGGGCACGCTGCTGGTGCTGCTGTTCAACGGCGTAATCATCGGTTCGGTGGCAGGCCACCTGCAGCACATCGGCCATGGCGACCCGTTCTGGCGCTTCGTGGTCGGCCACGGCGCCTTCGAGCTGACTGCGATCGTGATCGCTGGCGGTGCCGGCCTGCAGCTGGGCATGAAGCTGCTGGCGCCGGGCCGGCGCAGCCGCCTGGATGCACTGGTCGACGGCGGCCGCATCGGCGCGCGGCTGTGCCTCGGCGTCGCCTTCATGCTGTTGGTGGCCGCCTTCATCGAAGCCTTCTGGTCATCGATCGCCGAAGTACCTGCATGGGGCAAGTTCAGCGTGGCCGGTGTGTTGTGGGCCGGCGTGCTGCTGTGGCTGTGGCGCGGCGGACGTGGAGCTGGCCATGCGCATTGACCACCTGGACGTGGCGCTGCGTGCCCGCAGTGGCTGGGAAGCGATGGAGCTGGGCACCGCGCTGTCCCGCCGCCACGCGCGTGCGCTGTGGGGCAGCTGGCTGCTGGCCAGTGCACCGCTGTTCGTGATCTTCAACGCGCTTGGCTGGTGGCTGGATGCCTTCGGCTGGGCCTGGCTGGCGATGTGGTGGTGCAAGCCGCTGTTCGAACGCGCACCGCTGTATGTGCTGTCGCGCGGCATCTTCGGTGAGCCGGTCGGCACGCTGGCCGCGCTGCGTGCGCAACGTCACTGGGGCAACAGTGGATTCTGGGGCTACCTGGGCTGGCGTCGTTTCAGCGTGCTGCGCAGCCTGTGCCTGCCGGTGAACCTGCTGGAAGGCAACACACCGGGCCAGCGCGGCCCACGCCGTCGTGCGGTGGCAGCCGGCGCAGCGGGCGCGGCACTCGTACTGACCGTGACCTGCATGGCGTTCGAAGCCGTGCTGGTGTCCGGCGCGATCGGTGCGGTGTTCATGTTCATGCCACTGGAGCTGATGTCCGAATCCTGGCGCGCCGCATGGGACATGATCGGCCAGGACACACCCGCATGGGCACGGCTGGGCTTCAACCTGGCGTGCTGGCTGGCCTCGGTGCTGATCGGCCCGTTCTTCGTCGGTGCGGGCTTTGGCCTGTACTTGAACCGGCGCACGCAGATGGAAGCCTGGGATGTGGAGATCGCCCTGCGCCGCCTGCGCGAGCGGCTGCTGCCGGCGGCATCGACGCTGGCCCTGCTGCTGTGCCTGGCACTGCCGCTGGTCTCCGCACCGGTGCATGCGCAGGACACAGGCGCCGAGCCCGAACGAGCCATGGGCAAGCCCAACGACCGTGGCATCGACGCCGAGGAAGGCGACGAAGCACCGACCATCGACCCGGCCAACACCCCGGCAACGATCTTCGGCGGTACGCCGGTGGACACCGCCGGTTTCCGTCAGGCAGTGAACCGCGCCTATGAAGATCCGCTGCAGCGCCCGACCCGCCAGGTCACCCGCTGGAAGCCGATCGAACAGGCCGAGGAAGAGAAGAAGGAAGACAAGCAGCTGCAGCGTGACACCAACAGCAAAAGTGAACGCAAAGCGCGCAAGGACGGCATCGCCTGGCTGGCGCGACTGGCCGAATGGGGCCTGTGGGGCCTGCTCGGCATCCTGCTGCTGGTGCTGCTGCTGACCGCGCGGCTGTGGCTGCCGTGGCTGCGGGGCAGTGGCCGGCGCAAGGCCGAGGCAGCACCGCAGGTGCTGGAGGAACAGGTGGAACTGCCGGTGGTTCTGCCGCCGGACGTGGCCACCCAGGCCGGCCTGCTGTGGGACCAGGGCCGGCCGCGGCAGGCGCTGGCCCTGCTGTACCGCGCCAGCGTGCGCACGGTGGGCGAGCGCAGCGGCATCGCGCTTCCACCCGGTGCCACCGAAGCGCAATGCCTGCGCGCGTCGCGGCGCATGCCCGAGGCCAGTGACCGCGACCTGTTCGCACGCATCGTGCGCATGTGGCAGTACGCCGCCTACGGTGGCCGCCTGCCCAGTCGTGCCGATTTCGATGCATTGGCCGATACCCTGCGCCAGCAGTTCGGGTGGCAGGCATGAGTCCGCGCCTGTTCTGGTCGCTGCTGCTCGGTGCACTGGTGCTGTTCGGCGTACCGCTGACCATCCTCTACCTGCGCACGCACGAGCGGGTGACCGAAACGATCCGGCTGCCGCCACAGGGCGAGGCCGCCTACAACCCGCTGTATGTACTCAGCCAGGCCCTGCGCGCCGATGGCATCGAGGTGCACTCACGGCCGCGTCTGGAACTGCGGCAGATGACGCTGGGGCGCCATGACACGGTGGTGCTGCTGCAGGACAGCAGCGAACTGCCGGTGCCGGCGATGAAACAGCTGCTGGACTGGGTGGACCAGGGCGGCCACTTGCTGGTGCGTACGCCGCCACCGGCCGAGGACGATGCCAGCAGCACGCAGGGCCCCCTGCTGGACCAGTTGGGCGTGGACAGCCTGTTCCAGCGCAGCGACTGCCAGGCCTTCCATGTCGACGACGATCCGGGTCACGTCGAATTCTGTGGTGGCCGCCGCTTCACCCTGGGGTTTGCGGCCAGTGCGCAGGCCGAACGCCGCTGGGGCACTGATCGCGACCTGGTGTTCGCGCGCCTGCGCCATGGCCAGGGCAAGGTGAGCGTGCTGGCCGACATGGAATTCATGCGCAGCGAAGTGGACTCACCGGCAGCGCGCCTGGCCTCTGCCGCGGGCAAGGCCAGCGACGGCCTGCACGATCCTGCCCATCGCGACCTGACCCGCTACCTGCTCGATCCGAACTACGGCAAGGGTGCGGTCTGGCTGGTCTATGCCAGCCGCCCGCCGTCGCTATGGTCGCGCATGTTCTACCAGGGCTGGCCGCTGTGGGCACCGCTGCTGCTGGCTCTGCTGGGTTGGCTGTGGAGTCGCTCGCAGCGCTTCGGCAGCCTGCTGCCGTCACCGGTGCTGGAACGCCGTTCGCTGCTGGAGCACGTGCGCGCCAGTGGCGAACTGCTGCTGCGCTTCGGTCACGGCATACGCCTGTACGAGGCCGTGCTCGCCCTGTTCCTGCACCGCCTGCGCCTGCGCGCACCGATTGCCGCCGCACTGGATGGTGCGCCACGCGATCAGGCCATCGCCGAGCTGCTGAAATGGCCGCAGGCCCGCGTCGCCAGCGCGCTCACTCCCCCTCCGCCACACGATTCCTCCGCCCTGCGCGAGCGCATCCGCTTGCTGCTCCAGATGAGATCCCTGCTATGACCGAAGTCCCCGAGCTGCCGGCGGCCGCCAACGCCCGCCTGATCGAACGCGTCGATGCCATCCGCACCGCCGTCGGACACGCCTTCATCGGCCAGGCCGATGTGCTGGACCAGATCCTGGTGGCGCTGCTGGCCGGTGGCCACGTGCTGATCGAGGGCGTGCCCGGGCTGGGCAAGACGCTGCTGGTGCGCGCGCTGGCCCAGGCCTTGGAGCTGGACTATGGCCGCGTGCAGTTCACCCCCGACCTGATGCCCAGCGACGTCAGCGGCCACGCGGTGTACGACCCGAAGAGCGAAAGCTTCAAGATCCGCCGCGGCCCGGTGTTCACCAACCTGCTGCTGGCCGACGAGATCAACCGCGCCCCGGCCAAGACCCAGTCCGCGCTGCTGGAAGTGATGCAGGAAGGCCAAGTGACCATCGAGGGCAAGGCCTTCACCCTGGCACCGCCTTTCATGGCGCTGGCCACGCAGAACCCGCTGGAGCAGGAAGGCACCTACCCGCTGCCGGAAGCACAGCTGGACCGTTTCCTGCTGAAGGTGCTGATCGATTACCCGCAGCTGGAGGACGAGAAGCGCATGGTGACCGCGATCACCAGTGGTCGTGCCGCCAGCGATTTCGACCTGAGCCAGGTGCCGCGCGTGCTCGGTGCCGGTGAGCTGCTGGAGCTGCAGCGCGCCACCGCGGCGATCACCGTCGATGACGAAGTGATCGACTACGCGGTACGCATCGTTGCCGCCACCCGGCAGTGGCCGGGCATCGCGGTCGGTGCCGGTCCGCGCGGCAGCATCGCGCTGGTGCGTGCCTCGCGCGCGCAGGCGGTGCTGGCCGGCCGCGACTTCGTCACGCCGGACGACGTGCGCGACATTGCGCGCCCGGCGCTGCGCCACCGCATCGCGCTGGCCCCGGAACTGCAGATCGAAGGCCAGGACGCCGACGATGTACTGGGCGCGCTGTTGGCCAAGGTGGAAGCGCCGCGCCGATGAGGCCGGCCCCGCTGCTGCTGGCGCTGCTGCTGGCCTGGGCTGCCCTGGGCGGCTTGGTGCTGGGCGGGTTGCTCCCGCGCTGGAGCTGGGCGCTGGCGGCCGTGGCCATCGCGCTGCCCGCCCTGTGGGACCTGTGGCGGCAGTCGCGGCGTCCGTCGCCGCAGGTGCAACGCGAACTGCCCGAAGCGCTGGCACTGGGCGTGCGCCGCGAGGCCGCGCTGCGGCTGCAGGCAGACGCGTCGATGACGGTGCAGGTGTTCGACCTGGTGCCCGGCGGCTGGCCGCTGGAATCGCTGCCGCAGCGCGTGCGCCTGCAGGCCGGCAGCGCCTCCACCCTGCACTATCACCTGCAGCCGCTGCAGCGTGGGCACTTCCGCTTCGAGGGCGTGCACCTGCGCATGCGCTCGCCGTGGCGCCTGTGGTGGCAGCAACGCACGCTGCCCCCCGCGCTGGACGTGCGTGTCTATCCGAACTTCGTGCCGCTCACCCGCTTCGCGTTGTTCAGTGCCGACCAGGCCTCGCGGCTGGTCGGTGCGCACGTGAAGCGCCGCCGTGGTGAAGGTACCGACTTCCACCAGATGCGCGAGTACCGTATCGGCGACAGCCTGCGCCAGCTCGACTGGAAGGCCACCGCACGTGCGCGCAAGCTGATCTCGCGCGAATACCAGGACGAGAAGAACCAGCAGCTGCTGCTGATGCTCGACAGTGGCCGGCGCATGCTGGCCAGCGAAGGCGGTCTCTCGCATTTCGACCACGCCTTGAACGCCTCGCTGGTGGTGGCGTACCTGGCATTGCGCCAGGGCGATGCCGCCGGCCTGTTCGCTGCCGGTGGCGAGCGCCGCTGGGTGGCGCCGCAGCGTGGCATGGGCACGGTCGAGCACCTGCTGCGTGCCAGCTACGACCTGCAGCCGCGTGCGGTGGCCACCGATTACCTGGCCGCCGCCACCGAGGTGTCGCTGCGCCAGCGCCGGCGCGCACTGGTGATGCTGGTCAGCAACGTGCGCGACGAAGACATCGAGGATCTGCTGGCGGCGGTGCGCCTGCTGCAGAAACGCCACCTGGTGTGCGTGGCCAGCCTGCGTGAGCGCGAACTGGATGCTGTCCTCGATGACGAGGTGCAGTCGCTGGAAGACGCCGCCCAGGCCGGCGCTGCGGCGCTGTACCTGCAGCAGCGCGCGAAGGCGCACGAGGCACTGCGCAGCGAGAAGGTGATGGTGCTGGACGTGACCGCCGATGCACTGCCCGGCGCGCTGGTGGAGCGCTACCTGGCAGTGAAGCGCGAAGGGCTGCTCTGATACCAGTGATCGCTCTGGTGGGTGCCAACCTTGGTTGGCACGAACCCCACAGCGCCGACCAAGGCCGGCATATACCAACACCGGCTGCCGGCCAGCGGCCGGCACTACCCCTGCAACAACCGACGCTGCAACCGCTCCACCGCACGCTGCAGCAGCACCCGGTTGCGGGCCAGCTTCATCCACTGCGGCAGGCGCGAAAACATCGAGCCATTGGTGACGCCCGCGCGCTCGCGCAGAGGCGCGGCAGCGTAATCGTGCAGTGACTGCAGATGGGCCTCGTTGTAGGCCCACAGCACGCCCGCCGCGGTCTTTTCGATCAACCGCAGCGGCAAGCCGAAGTGCGGGTCGATCGCCTCATTGCCACGCCACCGCGACAGCGTGACCTCCACCTCGCTGCTGCGTCCGCACTGACTGCAGTCCGCCGCCAGCGTCCGCAATGGCGACGTTGCACGCGCGCGGTGCAGCTCGACGCGGACCCATTTGTGCCCACAGTATCCGCAGGGACGATAGCCGCTGTAGCGCACCGGTCCGACCCAGTCGCCCGCAACACAGCAACCACAGCTGCATCCACTGTCGAGAGATGCGCTGCAGCCCAGGCAGCGGAAACGTCGCGACTCCGACATCCCCACCACCCAGCCGGGCGTATCGCAGCGATGGCAGCGCACCGCGATCCGGTCCGAATAGCGCCACAGGGCGTGGCCGTCATCCAGATGCCGACCCGGCAGTGGCGCAGGCCGCAGGTCGCGATTGCGCCGCACCGCCATCAGACGTAGATCCGCGTCGGCGCCTCATCCACGATTGCGTGCGGCACGAAGCGCGCACTGTCGCGGGTGATCGCGCTGTCGTCCTCGCGGATACCGATGCCGCAGGCGTGGTCACCCACCACCCAGCTGCCGATAAGCGGGTAGCCGCCTTCGAAGCGGGTCAGCGGATGCGCGCGCTGGATGATTGCCGGGCCGTCGTAGGGACCGTCGCTGCGCTGGGTGCTGCCATCGGCCAGGTGCATCTCGATGTTGGCACCTTCGCGCGAGAACAGCGGCTTGCGCACCCAGCCCGACGCCAGCGTGCTGCCGTCGTCGAAATGCGCTTCCAGCAGGTTCGGATGGCCCACGTTGCGCTGCCACAGCAGCGGCAGGATGCCCTTGTTGCTCAGCACCGCCTTCCAGGCCGGTTCCAGCAGCTGCACGCCCGAACCGGGCAGCGCGCGGCCGAATTCCTCGGCCATCAGGTCTTCCAGCGGGTACAGCTTGAACAGCGTGCCGATCACCGAATCATCCAACGCGGTGAAGCGGCCGTCCTCGGACAGACCGATGTCCTCGATGGCGATGGCCTGGCCATGCAGGCCGGCCTGCGAGGCGCAGTCGCGCAGGTAGTCAACCGTGCCACGGTCTTCTTCGGAACTGCCCACCGCGCTGAAGTACAGCGGCGGCGGCAGCTGCGTGGCCAGTTCGCCGAAACGCTCGACCAGCGCCTCGTGGATCGCGTTGAACTGGTCGGCATGCTGCGGCAGGCGACCGGCATTACGCTGGTCTTCCAGCCACTGCCACTGGAAGAAGCTGGCCTCGAACAGCGAGGTCGGCGTGTCGTAGTTCAGTTCGTACAGCTTGGCCGGGCCGGTGCCGTCGTAGGCCAGGTCCAGGCGGCCATAGAGGTGCGGCTGGCGCTGGCGCCAGCTGTCGGCGATCCAGTCACGGTAGTGCGACGGAATCGCCAGCTGGTCCATCAGGCGCTCGCTGCCGATGACATCCCCGACCAGATCCAGCGCCATCTGGTGCAGCTCGGCGCTGGGGTCTTCGATGTCCTGCTCGATCTGGCGCAGGGTGAACGCGTAGTACGCGCTTTCATCCCAGTACGGCTGGCCGTCGAGGGTGTGGAAGCGGAAACCCGCTTCGTCCGCGCGTACCCGCCACTGGGCACGCTCGGCAATCCGGATACGCTGCATGGGTCGATCAGCCGCCGTAGCTGCCGCTGGTGCTGCGGCGCGCGCTGGTGTTGCCGAAGCCACCACGGCTGGCAGTGACCGCACGGTTCGGCTCGCTGGTGACCGGGGCCAGGCCGGCCTTGCCGGCGCCGATGCCGCTGGCGGTGTTGAGGCCGCCGCTGCCGCCCGGAGCCGGGCGCGCCCAGCCGGCGCTCTTGTCCTGGTAGGCCGGCGACGCCGCCGGCGCCTGCGGGGCCAGGCCACCGCGGTTGCTCAGCATCTGCGACATGAAGAAGCCCATCATCATCGGGCCGATGAACGAGGTACCGGCCGAGGTGTGCTGCTGCACGCACTGTTCCGGCTTGTAGTCCTTCTCGCAGGCTTCCTTGCTGGCGTACTTCGGCGCGGCATCGGCGGCCTGCTTCTGCGCTTCAGCAAAGGCATTGCGGCACGACGACGGATCGCCGGTGGCCTCGGTGCAGGCCTCCACCGAGGTGTACAGGCCTTCCTGCACCTTCACCTCCGGCTCCTTCTGGCAGGCGGTGAACAGCAGCGGCGCGGCACTCATCAGCAGCAGCGCGGTGGTGCGGGAACGTTTCATGGCCTCATGCCCTGTCGACGGATCAATGCCCCAATGATGCCAAATCCGGGCCAGCAACCGTAATCGGCAAAGTGGGAAAGATGAACGGCCTTTCATTTTCGTCGTTCCCCATCATCCCCGCATCGCGTGGATCCATCGTGTCGACCAAGGTCGACACCTACCAAGAGCAGAGCGCCGGCCCCGACAGATCGCAGGAAACTGTCGAAGGCGGGGTGGGTCCGGTTGCGGGGGCGTGAGCGCCATGGGCCCGAGGCATGCCTCGGGCGGGTTGGGCAGGACGCTCAACACCGGTCTTGCCGTGTGCGCAGGACAGCGCACACGAGCAAGGCGCGACCGAGGCTACAGGGACGTACTTGCGCCGTCCCCCGCAACCGGACCCACCCCGCCATCCCACGGAGCGCCCGCCCTTGACCTTGACGTTGCTTCGGCGAGTGCCGGGCGCAGCCCGGCCGGACCACCTCCGGTGGTTGCAGCAGCAACCGAAAAAATTGGCCATGATCGGCTGACCCCCACGTCGTACGGCCCGCCCGTTCCGCCAGCCATGCCCGAATACCGCTCCCGCACCTCCACCGCCGGCCGCAACATGGCCGGCGCCCGCGCCCTGTGGCGTGCCACCGGCATGAAGGACGGCGACTTCCACAAGCCGATCATCGCCATCGCCAACTCCTTCACCCAGTTCGTGCCCGGCCACGTGCACCTGAAGGACCTCGGCCAGCTGGTCGCGCGCGAGATCGAACAGGTCGGCGGCGTCGCCAAGGAATTCAACACCATCGCCGTGGACGACGGCATCGCGATGGGCCACGACGGCATGCTGTATTCGCTGCCCAGCCGCGAGATCATCGCCGACGCCGTGGAGTACATGGTCAACGCGCATTGCGCCGACGCACTGGTGTGCATCAGCAACTGCGACAAGATCACCCCCGGCATGCTGATGGCCGCGCTGCGCCTGAACATCCCGGTGGTGTTCGTGTCCGGCGGGCCGATGGAAGCGGGCAAGACCAAACTGTCCGAGCACAAGCTGGACCTGGTCGATGCGATGGTGGTGGCCGCCGATGACAGCGCCTCCGACGAGAAGGTCGCGGCGTTCGAGCGCAGCGCCTGCCCCACCTGCGGATCCTGTTCGGGCATGTTCACCGCCAACTCGATGAACTGCCTGACCGAAGCACTGGGCCTGTCGCTGCCCGGCAACGGCACCACGCTGGCCACCCACGCCGACCGCGAGGCGCTGTTCCGCCGTGCCGGCCGCCTGATCGTCGAACTCTGCCATCGCTGGTATGGCGGCGAAGACCCGAGCGCGCTGCCGCGCGGCATCGCCACCCAGGCCGCGTTCGCCAATGCAATGACCCTGGATATCGCCATGGGCGGTTCCACCAACACCATCCTGCACCTGCTGGCCGCCGCGCAGGAAGCGGAGGTCGACTTCGACCTGACCCATATCGACGCGCTGTCGCGGCGCGTACCGCAGCTGTGCAAGGTGGCGCCGAATACGCCGAAGTACCACATCGAGGACGTGCATCGCGCCGGCGGCGTGTTCGGCATCCTGGGTGAGCTGGACCGCGCCGGCCTGCTCGAAACCACGGTGCCGACCGTACACAGCACCAGCCTGGCCGACGCGCTGGAACGCTGGGACGTGGTGCGCAGTGACAACGACACCCTGCACACCTTCTTCAAGGCCGGCCCGGCCGGCATTCCCACCCAGGAGGCCTTCAGCCAGGCCACGCGCTGGCCGACGCTGGACATCGACCGCGCTGAAGGCTGCATCCGCTCGCTGCAGCACGCGTACTCACTGGAAGGCGGCCTCGCCGTGCTGCGCGGCAACCTGGCCGTCGATGGCTGCGTGGTGAAAACCGCAGGCGTGGACGAATCAATCCACGTGTTCGAAGGCCCTGCGCGCGTCTATGAAAGCCAGGACGCGGCCGTCGCCGGCATCCTCGCCGACGAAGTGCAACCCGGCGAGGTGGTGGTGATCCGCTACGAAGGCCCGAAGGGCGGTCCCGGCATGCAGGAAATGCTGTACCCGACCAGCTACCTGAAGTCGAAGGGGCTGGGCAAACAGTGCGCGTTGCTGACCGACGGCCGCTTCTCCGGTGGCACCTCGGGCCTGTCGATCGGCCACGTCTCGCCGGAGGCCGCCAGCGGCGGTGTCATCGGCCTGGTGGAAGATGGCGACCGCATCCGCATCGACATCCCTGCCCGCCGCATCGATCTGCTGCTGGACGAGACCGTGCTGGCCCAGCGCCGCAGCGACGCCGATGCGCGTGGTTGGAAGCCGCGCGCGCCGCGCCCACGCAAGGTCACCAGTGCATTGAAAGCCTACGCCCTCCTCGCCACCAGCGCCGACAAGGGGGCCGTTCGCAACACCGCCCTGCTCGGCGATTGATCAAAAAGGGGACGGAGGGGATTAAGTCGTTTGTGGCACAAACGACTTAATCCCCTCCGTCCCCTTTTCCTTCACCATGTGTGGCTCCGCACAAGGACGTGACGATGTATTTCCGCCACCTGATGGCCCTGGCGCTCGCCGTGAGTTCCGCGCCCGCGCTGGCCGACGACTGCCGGTTCGACGATCGCGCCGGACTGCTGGCGATGTCGCCAGAGGCGTTCAACCATGGCCCAGGCGAGGGCTGGGATGCGCTGGCCGAGCGTGCAGGCTGCCAGCTGGAAATCGCCGGGTTGTTCGCTGCCTATCGCCAGCAGGCGAAAGCGGCTGGGCATAGCGGGCTGGCCTGGCATGAGGCAACGATGCGCGCCGATGCAGGACAGCGCGATCCTGCCATTGCCCTGATGCGCTTGACTTACAAGCCCCACGGTGCCGATCCGGAGGGATGGAATCACTATGTCGATGCCACCATCGCCTTCCTCGATGATGATCTGCCGGCACTGAAACGGGCACGTGCGCGGCTCGCGAAACTCCCGATGCCCGCAGGCAGCGCGCGTGAGCAGGGCGATGATCGGCGATCCGCATGGCCACCGCGACTGCAGATCGTGGATTCACTGATCCGCTGCATGTACCAACCCTACGCGCTTGCCTCCCAATCCTGCCCGGAAGCCTAGTATCCGCCAGGCATGGCCCGGCGCTACCCGTGCGCCTCAGCCGATCACGCGCTTGAACGGCGGCAGCGCGTCGATGATGCGCTTGCCGTAGCGGCGGGTCAGCAGCCGCGAATCGAGGATGACCACGCGGCCGGTGTCGGTGGAGGTGCGGATCAGGCGGCCGGCGAACTGGGTCAGCGTGCGCAGCGCGTGCGGAATGGCGATCAGGTTGAACGCATTGAGCCCGCGTCCCTCGAACCATTCGCTGAGCGTGGCGGTCTGCGGATCGGTCGGCACCGCGAACGGCACCTGGGTGATCACCACCGTGGTGCAGGCCTCACCCGGCAGGTCGAGGCCTTCGCCGAACGAGTTCAGGCCGAACAGCACCGAGCCCTCGCCCGCCGCGACACGGCGCAGGTGTTCGTCGATCAGCCGGGTCTTGGACATCTCGCCCTGCACCAGCACCTGCTTGCGGCGCGCGGCCGACATCAGGCCGGCCACCTTCTCCATCTTCCAGCGCGAGGTGAACAGCACCATCGAGCCCTTGGCCCAATCCAGCTCGGTGTCGAGGTAGCGTGCCACTTCGCGCGGATGGCCTTCGCGGTCGTCCGGGGTGACCGGGAACCTGGGCACGATCAGTTCGGCCTGGTTGGGCAGGTCGAACGGCGACGACAGCGAGACCATCTCGGCCTCTTCGGGGATGCCGTTGTCGATCGCCAGCGACTGGAAATCGCCGCCGCCGGTCAGCGTCGCCGAGGTCATCACCACTGAATCCACTTCATCCCACAGCAGCTTGCGCAGCACGTGCGCGGCCGACACCGGCGAGCCGTGCAGCACCAGGTCGCCGTCGCGGGTGGCGGTGACCCAGCGCGCCATCGGCGGCGCGCCGTCCTTGTCCTCGCGGCGCCAGGCCTGCCACAGGTTGTACTGCTGCTCGATCATTTCCAGCGCCATGCCCAGGTTGCGCTGCAGGCGCTCGCGCGCGGCATCGTCCGGCTTGCCCTTGGCGACCTGCGCGGTGGCGGCATGCGCCCAGTTGTAGAGGCTGCGGGTATCGTCAGCCAGCGCCTCGATCGGCTCGCGCCAGGCCTCGGGCAGTCGCCCATTGGCCGCGCGCCACATCGGCTCTTCGTCCGCCGGCGCCGGCATCCACACGCGCTCGATATGATCGCGGAACGCGCGCAACTGCTTGGCCACGTTGCTGGCCACTTCGATCGCTTCGTTCGGCAGCAGGTTGCCGAGGCGGTCCTTGTCGACCGCGCGGTAGGCACCGGCGATCAGGATCTGCAGGCGGCCGGTGCGCTTGGCCATTTCATCCAGCGCCAGGCTGGCCGCGCCCTGGTCGATCGCCACGTTGCCGATGTGATGGCCTTCGTCCAGCACCAGCAGCATGTCCGACGGCGGCGCGATCAACGGCTGGCCGTTGTCGCTGTCGCCGATCGACAGCGCCGACAGCAGCAGCGCGTGGTTGGTAACGACGATCTGCGCATCACGCACGGTGTTGCGCGAACGCAGCACCGCACACTGCGCCGAATAGGCACAGCGGCGCCCGGCGCAGCCCGAGGCCGGCGTGGTGATGCGGCTGCGCAGGCCGGGGCTGATGGTCTCCGGTGCGTTGTCGATGTCGCCGTCCCAGCTGCCGTCGGTGAAGGCATCGGTCAGGCGCTTGGCGATGTCCATCTCGATCGGCGCCAGCGGCCGGTCGAACAAGGGCGCGTCGTCCTCGAACATGCCGCCCTGCGCGCCCTCACCCTGTGCCTCGGCAGCATTGCGCGTGCACAGATAGCGGGTGCGGCCCTTGGCCAGCGCCACGGTCGCTTCCAGGCCGGTGGCCTTGAGGAAATTCGGAATGTCGCGCTCGACCAGCTGCGACTGCAGCGCCACGGTGCCGGTGCTGATCACCAGCTTTTTCTTGCTGGCCAGCGCGATCGGTACACCTGCGGTGAGGTAGCCCAGGCTCTTGCCGACGCCGGTGGGCGCCTCGACCACGCCGACGCCGCCACTTTTCGACAGCGCACGCGACACCACACCGATCATCTGGCTCTGCGAGCGGCGGGTGGAGAAGCCGGGAGTATTGGCCTGCAGCGTGGTGTACGCCTTGCGGATCGCGTCCTTCAAGGCGTCATCAAGCGTGCGCGGAGCGGCGACGGTTTCGGTCACGCCGGGAAGTACCGTGGCTGGATCAGGCCGGTCATTGTCGCATGGCCAGCCACGTTCACCGCCGCTGGCACCCTGAACGGGCCAGCGACGACGTCTGGCGGCGGTCACGGTCCGGTAGCCGGACCGCCCAAGGGCCAGATACGCCGGGCATGGCCCGGCGCTACCGGTCAGGCCACCGGGATCGTACGGCTACGCAGCAGGCGCACCAGTGCCCACACCAGCAGCACCACGCCGATGGCCTCGACCATCGCCAGCGCGAAATGCAGCACGCCGAGGATGGTGCCCATGCCCGAGATGGCGCTGAAGTTGCCACTGCTGACCAGCCACATCGGCAGGATGCCCGCCGCCAGGCCGCCCAGGCTGGACAGCAGCAACAGCACCAGGCCGACCAGGGCGCCGGTGCGGGTGGCATCGCGCGGTGCGCCGACCACCCAGACCAGGCCGATGCACAGCGCGATCAGTACCGGCAGGCGCACGCCGACCATGCTCAGCACGGTCACCATCAACGTTGTGCTGTCCATCGATCAGTCCTCGCCGGCCAGCACCGCCGAGCCCTGCCGCAGCGACTGGTAGATCTCGTCGGTCTGCGGGCGCACGCCATGCCACTGCAGGAAGCTCTCGGCCGCCTGTTCGACCAGCATGCCCAGGCCATCCACGGTATTGCGGCAGTTCGCCGCACGCGCCCAGGCCAGGAAGGCGATGGCGGCCTCGCCGTAGTTCAGGTCGACGGCGGTGGTCATCGAATTGACCAGCGACAGCGGCAGCTTGAACTCGACGTCGCGGTCGCGGCCGGCCGAGGTGGCATTGACGATCAGTTCGAAGTCGCCCAGGTCACGCAGGTCTTCCCAGTAGCGGCTGATCGCGCGGCCCGGTTCGCCCATCGCGTCGATCAGTTCATCGGCGCGTTCCGGCGTGCGGTTGACCACCATCAGCTCGGTGATGCCGGCATCGAGGAAGGCCGGGGCGACGCTGCGCGCGGAGCCACCGGCACCGATCAGCAGCATGCGGCGGCCACGCAGGTCCAGGCCATGACGGTCGGTGAGGTCACGCACCAGGCCGATACCATCGGTGGTGTCGCCATGCCAGCGGTCGCCCTTGCGCAGCAGCGTGTTGACCGAGCCGGCGCGGCGCGCACGTGCGGTCAGGGTGGTGCACACCGAGAATGCGGCTTCCTTGTGCGGCGAGGTGACGTTGGCGCCGACACCGCCGTCGGCGGCGAAGGCTTCCAGGCCGGCCAGGAACGCATCCGGGGCCAGGTCGATCGCGCGGTAATCCACCGCGATGCCTTCCTGGCGACCGAACGTCGCGTGGATCTGCGGCGACTTCGAGTGGGCAACGGGGTGTCCGAAGACGGCGTAACGGTCGGTCATGGAATCCTCAAGCTGGCTAGACTGATGCTCTTTCGTGCACGGACCCGGATGATGCGCATCACCCCGCCCCTGCTGGTGCTTGCCGCCAGTCTACTCTCTGCCCCCGTGGCGATGGCGTTGAACGAGTACGGCATCGAAGGCATGGGCGTGGTCTCCACCCGTGCCGACGAGGGCCGCGCCACGATCAGCGCCGATGGCCAGCGCATCGTCTTCGCCCGCCGCAGCGAAGCTGGCTGGGGCCTGTGGGAGGCGCGCGTGGTCGACGGCCGCTGGCAGCAGGCGCAGGCCTTGCCGGTAGGTGTGGCCGGTGAGGCCCGTGATCCCTACTTCAGCCGTGACGGCCGCTGGCTGCTGTTCGCGGCCGGCCGCGAGGGCAAGCTGGCGCTGTATCGGGCCGCGCTGGCCGCCGATGGCCGGCTGGGCAGCGCGCAGGCCCTGGCCGGCGATGGCGGGCGCCGGGAAGAGCGCGGGCCGGCCCTGAGCGCGGATGGCCAGCGGCTGTTGTTTGCTCGGCAGCAGGGCGGTAGCACGGGCTGGGACCTGTTCGTCGCGACGTTGGATGCGCAGGGCCTGCGTGGCCCGGCCATCGCACTGACCACATTGAACAGTGCAGACGACGAGACCGACGGCGACTGGCTGGGCCAGGATGGCGCCGTGGTGTTCAGTCGTGGCAGCGGCGCGACCGCGCAGGTGTGGAGCAGCGGCTGTGCGTGGACCGGCGCGGCGCTGCAGCCATTGGGGCTGTCATTCAACCAGGCCGGCGGCTGGACCGGCGCGCCGGTGATCGACAACGCCAAGCCGGGCGAGATGATGGTCGCCAGCAGCGCGGCGAAGGCGCCACGTGCCGGTGGCGTGGATGTGTACCGGCTGGCGGTGCCGAAAGTGGCGGCGGTTGCGGGGTGCGTGCCTGCCGCTCGGTAGATGCCAACCTTGGTTGGCATGCAGGAAAGTGCCAACCAAGGTTGGCACCCACCCGTCAGCGCGACAACACCTTGGCGCGCAACTGTTCGTATTCCAGTTCGCTCAGCTGGCCGTTGTCCTTGCGCTGGTTCAAGGCGGCCAGCTCGGCCTGCACGCTGTCCGGCAGGGCCTGCTCACGGGCCACGTGGCGGGCGGCGGAGAGCTGCTCCGGCGGGCGCTTGCCAGCCCGCCAGGCGGCGATGAAGACACCGACGATGATGGCGCCGAACACCAGCGTACCGATGCCCCAGATCAACCATTGCATCCATCCCAGTTCGGGTCCCATCGCGTATTCCTCCGTCTATCGTGGCGCTATTGTCAGCGCTCGCGCAGCCATCGCGCCACCTGCGGCGCGAAATAGGTCAGCACGCCGTCGGCACCGGCCCGCTTGAAGCCCAGCAGCGACTCCAGTACGCAGGCGCGCTCGTCCAGCCAGCCGTTGGCGAAGGCCGCCTTCATCATCGCGTACTCGCCACTGACCTGGTAGGCGAAGGTCGGCACGCCGAATTTCTCCTTCACCCGGCGCACCAGGTCCAGGTACGGCATGCCCGGCTTGACCATCACCATGTCGGCGCCCTCTTCCAGATCCAGCGCGATCTCGCGCAGGGCCTCGTCGCCGTTGGCCGGGTCCATCTGGTAGGTCTTCTTGTCGGCCTTGCCGAGGCTGGCCGCGCTGCCCACCGCATCACGGAACGGACCGTAGAACGCCGAGGCGTACTTGGCCGAGTAAGCCATGATGCGCACGTTGATGTGATTGTCGGCATCCAGCGCACGACGGATCGCGCCGATGCGGCCGTCCATCATGTCCGACGGCGAGACGATGTCCACACCGGCCTCGGCGTGCGACACCGACTGCTTGACCAGCGCTTCGACCGTGATGTCGTTCAGCACATAGCCCTTGTCATCGATGATGCCGTCCTGGCCGTGGGTGGTGTACGGGTCCAGCGCCACGTCGGTCATCACCCCCAGCTCCGGGAAGCGCGACTTCAGCGCGCGGATCGCACGCTGCGCCAGGCCGTCCTCGGCCCACGCCGCCGATGCATCCAGCGACTTCAGCGACGGGTCGATCACCGGGAACAGGTCGATCACCGGAATGCCCAGCTCCAGCGCCTCTTCGGCCACCTTCAGCAGTTCTTCGATCGACAGCCGCTCCACGCCCGGCATCGACGGTACTGCGGTGCGGCCGGCCAGTTCGTGCACGAACACCGGGTAGATCAGGTCGTCGGTGGTCAGCGTGTTCTCGCGCATCAGGCGGCGTGAGAACTCGTCATGGCGCATGCGGCGCGGGCGGTAAAGCGGGTGGGACATGGCAGGCTCCGAGGAGTGGCTATTGCAACAGGTAACCCTGCGGCAGCAGGGGTTCGGGCAATGGGCGTTCGCCGAGCGCGTCGAGCTGGTCGATCTCGATGGTGCGCACCAGCGCGTCCAGCGGCAGGTCGTTCGGCTCCAGGCCGAACGGGTCTTCCATTTCTTCGCCCAGCTGGTCCAGGCCGAAGAAGGCATAGGCCAGCACCGCCGACAGCACCGGCGTGCCCCAGCCCAGCGAACTGGCCAGGCCGAACGGCAGCAGCACGCAGAACATCCACGCGCAACGGTGCAGCAGCAGGGTGTAGGCGAACGGCAGCGGGGTGGTGAGGATGCGCTCGCAGCCAGCCTGGATCGACGACATCGCGTGCAGGCGCTCTTCCAGCTGGGTGTAGAGGATCGGATCGAGCTCACCGCTGCGCAGCGCCTGGGCCAGCTCGGCCGCGATCATCGAGAGCAGCGCGTCGGGCACGTTCTCGCGCTGGCCCAGCTGTTCGCGCTGGCGCTTGTCCAGCCACGGCAGGGCCATCAGCGCCACGATGCGCCCGCGCAGGCGACCGGCCAGGGCATGGGCGAAGGCGGTGGTGAGGTAGGCGATGCGGCGACGGCGGCCGGTGTCATCGACCAGCAGCAGGTTCACCTGGCGGGCCAGCGAGCGCGATTCGTAGACCAGCTGGCCCCACAGCTTGCGGCCTTCCCACCAGCGCTCGTAGCAGGCGCTGTTGCGGAAACTGAGGAAGATCGACAGCACCAGGCCAAGCAGGGTGAACGGCGTGACCGACACGCGTTCGATGCCGGTGGGCGGCGCCAGCTCGACCACCGCGGCCACGGCGATGGACAGGATCAGGATGGCCAGCACCTTGGGCGCGATCGCTTTGACGATCGAACCGCGCAGGATGTACAGCAGTTGCCAGCCGTGGGGACGGGGTCGGATGATCATGGGGCAGCCGCGCCGGGCGCGGATTCACAGGCACGCGGGGGGCTCGCGCAGCCATTCATTGTACGCCCCTGCCCGGCCATCGGCCGTGCGCCTGCGACGCCCTGTCGCACCCGGGCGCAGGCTCAGATCACGCCGCCACCCAGGCCGAGGCGGAGGATGCCGACCACCACCACGATGCCGTTCAGGACCAGGCCGGCCCAGGCCCGGCCACGCTTGCTCGGGTGGGTGAACAGGATGCCCAGCGCGGCGATGACCGCGCCCACCGCAGCGAACGGGATCAGGAACCAGTTGCCCCAGCCGAGCAGTGGAATCAGCGCCAGGATCATCCACAACAGCGCCAGTACGCCCCACAACAGACTGATCACACCCATGCCGCTCTCCCGCAGTTGGTTCCTGCTCCAACCATAGACGTTCCCGCTGCCGCCGCCTACTGCCATTGGCGGAGCTGTCACCCGCACCGTGCTAGCGTGCTGCCGTGCGTGCCCTGGCCCGGGTGTTGGCGCCGATTCAGAGTGGCCCGCCGATGATCGCAACCAGTCCTACAGGGGTCGTGCCATGAACATCCGTTGGGCCGCGTTGGCGGCCATCCTGCTGGTCGCCGCTGGCTGTGCCAGCACCTCCAAGGTGATGCTGGGCCACGCCCGCGCACCGATCGATCCGGCGCTGGTGCAGATCTATTCGACTCCGCCGGCCGGTTCCCAGGAAATCGCCCAGCTGGAATCGGCGTCCGCCGTCGGCTTCGGCACCCAGGGCCAGACCGATGCCGCCGTGGCACGCCTGAAGCGTGAGGCCGCCGCGCTCGGCGCCAATGGCGTGGTGTTGATGGGCGTGGGCAGCAGCGGCTCGCCGGTGGGCATGTCGGTGGGCGCCGGCACGTTCGGTTCGCACGTCGGTGGCGGCGTCGGCATCGGTATTCCGACGACGCAGAAGCGCGCCGCCGGCGTCGCGATCTGGGTGCCGAATCCGGCACCGCCGGCGCGATTGCCGACACAGGTGATCACCCCGCAGCGGTGACGCGGCAGCGTCACCGCGGGTAGTGCCGGCCAGCGGCCGGCATTACCCGTAATGCTCAGCGCTTGTACTTCGGCACGAACACCTTGTTCACCGCATCGGCCAGCTGGTCCGGCGGCAGCAGGCCCTGGTCGAGCAGGAAGTTGTTGAACGCCAGGCGGTCAAACTTCGCGCCCAGTGCCAGCTCCGTCTGCATGCGCAGCTCCAGGATGCGGGTGTAGCCGTAGAAGTAGCTGCCGGCCTGGCCCGGCATCCGCACCATGTAGCGGTCCAGTTCCTGGGTGGCCATCGCCTTGGACAGGCCAACCTGCTCGATCAGTACACGCTCGCCGTTGGCGCGGTCGGTCAGGCCGAGGTTGAGCATCGGGTCCAGCATCGCGCGCGCGGCACGCAGCAGGCGGAACTGCAGGGCGATCATCTGACCGTCCAGCGGCTCGTACGGCACCATCTCGGCCTCGGCATACAGCGCCCAGCCTTCCACGTTCACCGAATTGAACGCGAACATCGTGCGTGCCAGCGACACGCCACGTTCGACCATGGCGGTGAACTGCAGCTCGTGGCCGGGGCGGCCTTCATGCGCGCTCAGCGTCCATGCCGCCGCACCGAAGTTGAAGTCGTCGTATTGTGCGCCCGGTCCTGCGGCTGGGTTGCCCAGCGGCAGCACGAAGGTGCCCTGCTGTCCGGTGTTGTTGACCAGTGGCGCCGGCAGGAAATGCGGGGCCGGGCTGGCCGCGCTCTCGGCGGCCGAACCCAGGCGCATCTGCATGGCACGCTTGGGTACGTCGACGATGGCGTGTTCACGGATCAGCGGGTCGATCGCATCGATCACCTTGCGGTAGTGGCCTTCCAGATGGTCGTCGGCGATCTTGTCGGCCTTCAGTGCGCGGATCACCGCTACCGGATCGCTCGGGTCGGCCACCTTCAGGCCCTTGTCCTTCGCCACCAGCGGCGCCAGCTGCTGCATCGCCGAGCGGGTTTCCATGAACTCCAGCTGCGCGCGCTGCATCAGCAGCTTCGGATCGATATCGATGCCGACCTGCTTGAGCTGGTAGGCATACAGCGGCGCCGGCAGGCGTGCGTCGGCACGCGCCTTCGGCAGCACCTCCTTGCGGGTCCAGGCGGCGTAGTCCTTCATCTGCCCGGCCAGGGTCTTCATCGCTTCATCGGCACCGGCAATCTGGTACTTCTTCAGCAGCGACTCGATGCCGGTGATGTAGGTTTCGACATTATCCAGCGACTGCTGCACTTCGATCTTCGTCGGCTGCAGCAGGCTGCTGTCCTTCAGCCGTTCCTCGTAGCGCTGGCGGGCCAACGTGGTGAAGGCGGTGCCGCCCGGCTGCAGGCCGGCATAGGCCTTGAGGCGGTCGAGCGCCTTGGCCCGGCGCTCGGCCGGCACCTGGTCGGACAGCAGCAGGTTGAGGCCGCTGAACACGGTCTGCGGCGCATCACTCCACGGCAGCAGGTATTTTTCGTTGAGCTCGCTGCCTTCGATGTTCTGGCTGGCGGCGTGGATCATGATCTCCAGGTCCTGGCGGACGTTGGGATCCTTCTCGGTGACCAGCTTTGCCTTGAGTTCATCGCGGGCTTTGGCCATCGCGGCGCGATAGCGCTTGCCGTTGTCCGGGCCAAGGTCTGCGACCTTGTCGTCGTAGCCGGGAACGCCGAAGAAGCCGGTTTCCTCCGGCTGGAACGGGCCTTGTGCATCGAGCAGGATCTGCGCCAGCACATTGCTGCGGGCAACCCAGGCCGGGCTGGCCGGAGTAGTGGCCTTGGCAGCCGGCGCAGCCAGGGCCGGCGGTGCGGACAGCAGAGGTGCGGCAGTCAGGGCCAGGGCAACGGCCAACGCGATTGGCTTCATGGTGCATTCCAGGACAGGGTTGCCCGCACCCTACGCGCTCTCGGCGATGCCGACAATCGGCTGGAGGTCACGGGCGGACCGGCATGAATGCGCCCGCCCGCTCGGGTATCCGGTCATGGCTCGGGGTAGAAATTGGCAATCACCCCTCGGGTCTCATTCAACACTCTGACGTTGTGATGGGTCTCTTTCGTCCCTGCGGGCAAACCGTTATGACTGAGGTCAGGTGACGACCAGAGATTTATCCGTCCACATGGTGCTCCGGAGCATTCATAGGACATCAGTGTCCTCCATCGTCCAGGCGCATTTTCCGGCGCCTTATAGCCATGGCCATAAGAAAATCTCGGGGGACGTACGGTGGCGTTCGCGGGCTCATGATCTGCACCGAACAGGTGCCCGATCTCGTGGGCAAGGCTGCTGGTCGTGGCACCGAGACAATTTCGTTCCACTACCGCGAATGCGGTTTCCTTCGTCGCAAGCACGCGCTGCGATTGCCCACAGACCGACCGTGACGGACCGGTATCAATGATCATCAGGACGATGTCTGCCTTCTCAATATCACGAACCTGATGCATGACGCCGAGTGCGCCTCTTCTTCCGGCAACCAGATCGTCAAGCGTCTGAGTAACACCGGTTTCCTGATAGCCGGAAAGGACGTTGGCGGCGCGCTCGAGTTCAACCTTGATTCCGCTATGAGAGAAACTCTCGTTGGCTAAACAGACGGCCCCCCGCATTTCTGCGAAGACCACCTCGCGGTCATCGCCGAGGGCCGTAGTTCCGTAGCCAAACAGAACACGTACTGTCGATTTCGCCTCTTGCTCAACGTCGTCAGAACTGACCGCATCGAGTGCATCCGGGCTGACATCACGAACCGGTGCCTCGTGTGGAAGCCGGCGAAAATCCTTTCGAATCAGCACACCGTCTCGCAGTTCGTATCGAAAGCTCCCAATGTCAAAGATGGCCCTTAGTTGTCCGTCAGCAGCCTCGGTGATCCGAACCGCTCTCTCCGCATCCATGCACGAAGATGGTGCCTTAGATGTAGAAGTAGCCATCGTTCCGGTCCAACGAAGCCGGGCAGAGGGCATCGCGGCCACTGCTCCTGCATCCGTGCCCGCCGGGACATAGACCGGGTCTGGAGCCGCATTCAATCGCGGGCCTGCAGTGCGCTTCAATCGCACGATTGCATCGAAGAGATCCACTTCGATCACATTGTCGGTCAATGCCTCTGGGTGAACGTCGACACGGCGAATCCAGTCGACAATGCTATCCTCGTGCTGCTTACGAATCTGCATACCGGGATCCCATCCGCCGACAGGAATCTCAATGAACTTGGATGCCGCCTGCGCAGGCCAGGATGCGCTACTGAATAGCACGACGGCCAGAGAGAATAGATCTGTTTTCATGATCTACTCGTAGTATCGGTGCCACATGGCATGACGAACGCTACGGCCTTGCTACTGACCACTTGGAGACTTTCGTCACATAGGCTGTGGGAGACAGCGATGTCGAGTAGCATGCGACAAAATCTCCCTATGCAAGCTCAGGATTGGTCAGATCTGAAGCGCTGAAATTCGGCCTCGCCATGCCAGCGATACTCAAATAACTGGCGCTTGCGACACCTGATAGTCTGGCCGCCGGTCCCTCACATCATTGCGCTCATTGAACACAGCGCGGCGCGTATCGCGCTTCACCAGCTGATCATCGTTGAGGGTATAGCGCCAGACGCCGTGCCTGAACCCCGCGCATGCGCCCGAGGCACTCAATCTGATGCTTATGCGCTGCGGCTGGCTGAGCTTGGGTTTGCATCCGGGGACGTGCTTTTCGCCGTTCCCGTCCATTGCACGCTGGACATCGTGACAACTTCGCGATGGACGCCCTGCGCACCATCAGGGCGGTACATGACCTCTTCCGCGGTTTCGAACAAAGGGACGGAAGGATCGCGGACAAGGTGGAGAACAACGTCATACAGGTTGACGGTAATCTCGTCTGCGGCCGACGCAAGCTCATTCACTCGAACCAGACGCACCCATTCCACGGTGTCGCCACTCGCACGCAGGCGCTGCTCTGCCTGTACCACCGATGTATCGGCAAGCGCCTCCACGAATGGCTCAGCGGCCATGGTCTGCGAGAGCCATACCGGCGTGTAGAGCTGCAACGCCGCCAGCATCCTGATCGCTTCTATTCGAATTGCATGGACCTCCGGGACAGGACCGACGTCGGCTGCCTGGGGCAGCACGATACGTTTCGATCAATCTCTAGAGGAATGCGGGCAAGGTCGCAATGGTCAACCGCGACAGCCCCAGCCAAGCATGTGTGGCAGGGCATTCTCACGGCTCAGCACCCCGATGTAGGAGGTCCCGCTTACGACACGGCGACCAAGCCAAAGCCCCGCGCTGCGCGCGACAGTCGACTGACGGTCGGCGCTACTCCCGCCGCTTCAAGCGGAGGTCACAACGCCGCGGTCAGCGGGCATTCGCCGCGATCACGGCAGGCCTGCAACTCGCACTCTCCCGCAGCCTCGTCGTCATCCAGCGCGGTCAGATCGAAGGTCTGCTTGTCTTCGGCCAGTACATACATCACCGGGTAATCCCAGACTTCATCGCGACGGCTGCCCTGCACGAACAACCGGCCGTGCGCATGCGGTCCTTCCAGGGCCACGGTCAGGCCGACATCGCGCTGGCCGTTGATCGCGGTCTGCATGCTGCCCAGCGGCATCGATTCGATATGCAGCGGCTCGCCGAAGGCTTCCACCAGTTCGATGCTGCAGCCCGCGCGACGCAGAGCTTCGCGCATCGGCGGGCTCTCGCGTGCCGCCTCGCTCCAGCGCAGCACGCTCCAGGTCACCACGCCACCTGCGCCGCCCAGCACCAGCACCACCGTCAGCGGCATCGCCCAGCGCCAATGACGGCACCACCAACCGGCGGACGTCTGTCGATGGGCGGGAATCGGTGGTGGCAGGGTCATCGGCGGGCTCCTTCCCGGCTGCGGATCAGGGCTTCAGGCAACGTCCCAGGAAGGCTTCGGCCACGCGGTAGCGATGCAGGGCATCGGCGCCGGACAGGCCATGCTTGGCACCCGGGTAGGTCATCAGCTCGAACGGCTGTGCACGCTTCTGCAACGCGCTCATCAGGCTGGTCGAATTGGTGAACAGCACGTTGTCGTCGGCCATGCCGTGGATCAGCAGCAGCGGCGAGCGCAGGCCGTCGATATGGGTCAGCACGCGCGCTTCGCGGTAACCCGCTTCATTGCGCGCCGGCAGATCCATGTAGCGTTCGGTGTAATGGCTGTCATACAGGCCCCAGTCGGTCACCGGCGCACCGGCCACGCCACAGGCGTACTGGTTCGAGGCCTTGGCCAGCAGCATCAGGGTCATGTAGCCACCGTTGGACCAGCCCTGCACGCCGATGCGCGCCGGGTCCACCCACGGTTGCTGCTTCAGCCAGGTCACGCCGCGCAGCTGGTCGGTCACTTCCACCGTGCCCTGCTTGCCATACAGCGCACCACCGAAGTCGCGGCCACGTCGCGGGGTGCCACGATTGTCCAGCGAGAACACCACGTAGCCCTGCTGGGCCAGATACTGGTTGAACAGGTGGTCGCCACGGCCGGGCCAGCTGTCGGTGACGGTCTGGCTGGCCGGGCCGCCGTAGACGTACACCGCCACCGGGTAGCGCTTGGACGGATCGAAGCCGGCCGGCTTGATCAGGCTGTAGTTCAGCGGGGTCTTGCCATCGGCAGCCGTCAACGTGCCGAACTCGACCGGGCGCTGCGCATCGCGGTAGCGCGCATACGGATGCTTGGGATCGGCCAGGTCGTTCTCCACCAGCGTAGCGATCTTCTCGCCGTTGGCGCGGAACAGTTCAATCTGCGGCGGCGTAGTGCTGTTGGACCAGCTGTCAACGTAGACGCTGGCATTGCGGGCGAACGTGGCGCTGTGCATGCCCGGTGCCTTCGACAGGCGCTGCGGCTCGCCGCCCTGCAGCGACACCGCGTAGATCTGGCTTTCGCGCGAGGTCTCGATGCCGGCACGGAAGTAGGCCTTGCCGGCCTTTTCATCGACCGCCAGCAGTTCGTCCACCGGCCAGTTGCCGTGGGTCAGCGCGGTGGCCTTGCCCTTGCCGTCGATGCGGTACAGGTGCTGGAAGCCGGTGCGCTCGGACGACCACAGCACGCTGCCGTCTTCCAGGAAGCGCAGGCTGTTGTGCAGCGGCACCCAGGTCGGGCTGGTCTCGTGGGCGAGCACGCGCTGACGGTTGGAATCGAGCGCCACTTCCACCAGGTCCAGCTGCCTCTGGTCACGCGACTGGCGCTGGAAGCTCAAGTGCCGCGCATCGCGCCAATCGACGCGGGCCAGATAGATGTCCTGTTCCTTGCCGAGGTCGACCCAACGCGGCTGCGCGTCGGCGGCCGGTGCGATCACGCCCAGCTGCACGCGCACGTTGGCGTCGCCGGCGGCCGGGTAACGCTGTTCGATCACATCGGTGCGGTCGGCGTAGACCTCGTAGCGCTTCTGCACCGGCACCGGTGCCTCGTCGATGCGGGCGAAGGCGATGGCCGAATCATCCGGTGCCCACCAGTAGCCCGTGTGGCGGTCCATTTCTTCATCGGCGACGAACTCGGCCACGCCGTTGCCGATGGTGGTGCTGCCATCACGGGTCAGCTGCAGCTGCTTGCCACTGGCCAGGTCGATCACCCACAGGTTTCGGCCGCGGATGAAGCTGACAAAGCCGCCCTTGGGCGACAGCTTGGCGTCGGTGGCGAAACCTTCACCGTGAGTCAGCTGGCGTACCGCGGCCTGGCCCTGCTGCTTGAGGTCGTACAGATACAGTTCGCCGCCCAACGGGAACAGCAGGCGCTGCGCGTCCGGCGACCACTGGTAATCGACGATGCCGGTCATCGCGGCGATGCGCTGGCGCTCGCGGCGTGCCTTTTCCTCATCGCTGAGGGTCTCGGTGCCGGGCAGCACCACCTTGGAATCGACCAGCAGGCGGGTCTGGCCGCTGCCGATGTCATAGGTCCACAGGTCCAGCTGGTTGCGGTCGCTGTCCTTGCCACGCAGGAAACTGACCTGCGAACCATCCGGCGCCACCTTCGGCTTCATCAGGGTCGGGCCGGACAACGGCAGCGGGCCGGTGATGGCTTCCAGGGTCAGCTTTTCAGCGTGGGCGGCGGTTGTAGTGGCAAGCATGAGGGCGAGCGAAGCGAACAGGTGGCGCATGGAGGATCCCGGCAAACGGCAGGTCCACCCCGGCTCGGAGCACGGGGCGGTCGTTCCCCATCCTAACCAAGCCCGTGCAGGAAGGCAGCATGACCTTTTGCCCATAAGGCGTGCTGACGAGTGCCGACCAACGGTCGGCACCCACCGTACCGGGTCAGCGCTGGCCGAACAGGTGCTTGCGCTCTTCGTCGCTGAGCGGCTTGCCGGCGTTGGGGTTCACCTGCTGGCGCAGGGCATAGGCGCGCTGGGTGGCCGGGCGTGCGGCGATGGCGTCGTGCCAGCGCTTGAGGTTCGGGAACGCGGCGAAATCCACCGGCAGCTTGTCGTAGGCGCCGATCCACGGATAGCTGGCCATGTCGGCGATGGTGTAGTCGTCGCCGGCCAGGAAGGCGTGCTGGGCCAGGCGCTTGTCCATCACCCCGTGCAGGCGGCGCACTTCGTTGTCGTAGCGCTCGATGGCATACGGGATCTTGTCCGGCGCATACACGTTGAAGTGGCCCATCTGGCCGCTCATCGGGCCCAGGCCGGCCATCTGCCAGAACAGCCATTCCAGGGTGGTGACGCGGCCGCGCGGATCGCTGGGCAGGAACTGGCCGGTCTTTTCGGCCAGGTACAGCAGGATCGCGCCGGACTCGAACACGCTCTGCGGGGCGCCGCCATCGGCCGGGGCCTGGTCGACGATGGCCGGCATCTTGTTGTTGGGCGAGATGGCGAGGAATTCCGGCTTGAACTGGTCGCCCGAGCCGATGTTGACCGGGTGGATGCGGTACTCCAGGCCGGCTTCTTCCAGCAGCAGGGTCACTTTGTGGCCGTTCGGGGTGGGCCAGTAATACAGGTCGATCATGGCGGCGGCTCGGGGTGCGGAAAGGAACCTGAAGTCTAGTGCGTGAGTTGGGTTGGCACCGTCACGGCAGGCCGGTAACCTCGCGGCTCCCCCGAAACGCACTGTCCTGCATGAGCCACAGTCCTCGCCCCCTGTCCCCGTTGTCCTCGCTGATCTTCGCCTCGCGCTGGCTGCAGCTGCCGCTGTACCTGGGCCTGATCCTTGCCCAGTGCGTCTACGTGTTCCTGTTCGGCAAGGAACTCTGGCACCTGCTGTCCCACTCGGTCTCGATGGGCGAGCAGCAGATCATGCTGATCGTGCTGGGCCTGATCGACGTGGTGATGATCTCCAACCTGCTGGTGATGGTGATCGTCGGCGGCTATGAGACCTTCGTCTCGCGCCTGCGCCTGGAAGGCCATCCTGACCAGCCGGAATGGCTGAGCCACGTCAACGCCAGCGTGCTGAAGGTGAAGCTGGCGATGGCGATCATCGGCATCTCCTCGATCCACCTGCTGAAGACCTTCATCGCCACCAGCGCGCTGAAGGGACTGCCGCTGTGCAAACCGGAACAGTGGGCCGCTGCAGTGTCGTCGGCTTCGACCAGCTTCTACAACGCTGGCGTCGATACCTGCACGACCATGACCCAGGAAGGCGTGCTGTGGCAGACCATCATCCACTGCGTGTTCATCCTGTCGGCGATCGGCATCGCCTGGACCGACAAGCTGATGTCCAACAGCCACAGCAAGTCCCACGACAAGTCGCACGACCACTGATGTCGTTGCCAGCAGCGGCATGACGCCGTTGCCCGTCCCGGCCACCGCCCCTTGTACGCGGCGGTGGCCGGGATGCTAGATTGCACCCTCGCCGTTGCCGGCGGTGGCGTCGGGAAACGTCATCGTTCCGCGCCCGGACCACAGGTCCCGGCCATGCGTATCAATGATTTACGTCACGTCGTCTTCTAGAGGGGAGCAGGATGTCGCACGTCTCAACGATCACCGCCGCGCGCCGGTGGCTGCCGGTTACCCTGGCACTGGCACTGGCCGCCTGCTCGGGCAAGGAAGAATCCGCAGCGCCTGCTGCCGCCACGGCGCCTGCCGCTGCTGCACCCGCCGCACCGGTGGTCGCTGCCAAGGTGCAGTCGATGGGCACCGAGCAGCTGCGCGAATCGGCCAGCCAGGCGCTGCGCGAGAACCGCATGTATGCGCCGGCCGGCGACAACGCCATCGAGTACTACCTCGCCCTGCGTGACAAGACGCCGGACGACGCCTCGGTGAAGAGCGCGCTGACCGACCTGCTGCCCTACACCCTGATCGCCGCCGAGCAGCACCTGGGCCGTGAGGACTACACCGAGGCGCAGCGCCTGGTGGCGCTGATCGAAAAGGTGGATGCCTCCGCCCCCGCACTTCCGCGCCTGAAGGAAGGCCTGGCCAAGGGCGTGGAAAACGCGGCCAAGCGCACCGAGACCGAAGCCGAGAAGGCAAAGAAGGACGCCGAGGACCGCAGCAAGCAGCAGATCGAACAGCAGCGCCTGGCCGAACAACGCACCAAGGAAGCCGACGCGGCCAAGCAGATCGCCGCGCAGCAGGATGCCGCACGCCGCGACAACGAGCGCCAGGAGGCCGAGCGCCAGGCCGCGGCCCGTCGCGATGCCGAACAGAAGCAGCAGCAGGCCGCCGCCCAGCAGGCCAGCGCCGCGCGCCAGGCAGCCGCCGTCGCAGCTCCCACCCTGCGCCCGGTCAGTACGCCAGCGCCGCGCTATCCGGCCGAAGCCCTGCGTTCGGGAACGTCGGGCGAAGTGCTGGTGGAGATCACCGTGGGCACCGACGGCTCAGTGGTCAGCGCCCGCGTGCTGCGCGCAACGTCCGGACGGACCTTCGACCGCGAAGCCCTGAACGCAGTCAAGCGCTGGCGCTTCGAGCCGGTCAACGCGCCGGTCACCACGCGCCGCACCCTGGTGTTCGCGCCGGGCGGCTGACCGCAAAAAAGGGGACGGAGGGGATTAAGTCGTTTCTGCCGCCTCCGTGACGCCAAGGCCCGGTTCGTCCGGGCCTTGTCCGTTTCAGGCCGCGCCATCAATCAGGCGCTGCAGGGCAGGATCGCGCGCGACCAGCACCTGGAACAGACCCAGCGCATGCAGGCCCGGCAGCAACGCACGCAGGTCGGCTTCGGCAGTGGCGCGGAAGGCGGGATCGCTGGACGGATCCTGCCAGTCACGAACGCTGGCCAGGAAAGCACCCACGCTGCCCTTGCGCACGGTGACGCCGTTCACCTGCACGTCGTTCTGATGATCGGGAAGAATGTCCTGTGGCTGCATGGGGAAGCGCTCCGTTGAAGTAGGCTCCAGTGTCGGGACGCGGACGCGACGTTTCTGCCGTATAACTGCCAACTAATATGGCAGATCAGACAACCAGCGGATTGCTCGACCCCGTGTTGGCCGATACCGCCGACGGACCGGTGGTGCTGGCGGCCGGGCTGCGCCAACGCGGTATACGTCGCACAGCCCGCCACCGGCATGCCCGTGGGCAGCTGCTGGGTGCGCATCAGGGGCTGCTGCGGATCGCCGCCGACGACCTGCACTGGCTGCTGCCCGCAGGTCACGTCGCCTGGATACCGCCCTTGCTGCCCCACGCGCTGCTGAGCGCAGACGCGTTCGATGGCTGGAGCCTGTACTTCAACGCCGAGGCCTGCCTGGGCCTACCCGCCACACCGCGCATTTTCCAGCCCAATGCACTGCTGCAGGCGGCGACAACACGTGCGCTGCGATGGCCCCATCAGCCACTGGATGCTGCACAGGCTCGACTGGCCGGTGTGATCGCCGATGAGATTGCCGCCAGCACGCCCCTGCCGCTTGCCCTGCCACAACCGCGTGACCGGCGACTGCAGAAGATCGCCGCCGCACTGGCGCGCGCACCCGAAGACGGCCGCAGCATCGAGGACTGGGCCGCCAGCAGCGGCCTGTCCGGCCGCAGCCTTGCCCGCCATTGGCTGGCCGAGACCGGCCTGTCGCCAAGCCAGTGGCGGCAACGCCTGCGCGTGCTGCTGGCGCTGCCACGCCTGCTGGCGGGCGAGCCGGTGATCAGCGTCGCGCTGTCGATGGGCTACGAGACGCCCAGCGCCTTCATCGCCGTGTTCAAGCGCGAGATGGGCGTGACGCCTGCGCGGTACGGAAAAGGGGACGGAGGGGATTAAGTCGCTTCTGCCCTACCCCACATCTTCTCGCGGCATCGCCTGATGTCCACCGCAGCCACGTTGGCGGCAGGCTGATGATTCCTTGAATCCCTGAACTCCCATGCCTCGACAAGCACGCCTGATGTTGGCCGGCCAGCCATACCACGTGACCCAGCGCGGTGTGAACAAGGGGGCTATCTTCGTTGACGATATCGACCGCCAACTGTTTCTGCACCTGTTGCACAGCGCCTTCCTGAAGCATCAGATCGCGCTGCATGCCTACGTATTGATGGGCAATCACGTCCATCTGTTGGCCACACCCTCCACGGGTGTGGGCCTAGCCAATGCGATGCGGATGCAGGGCAACAACTACGTCCAGGCCTTCAATCAGCGACATGGGCGCAGCGGACCGCTCTGGCAGGGCCGCTTCCATTCTTCAATGGTGGACAGCGACGCCTATCTGCTCAGCGTCTATCGCTACATCGAACTCAATCCGGTTCGTGCAGGCATGACAGCCGGCCCGGAAGATCACCCATGGTCGAGTGTGCATGGGAACCTGCAGCGACGGCACGACCCGATTCTGACAGAGCATCCTGCATTTCAGGCACTGGCCGCGAGCAAGCGACAGCGTGCGACGCTCTATGGGCAGTTCCTGCGGGATCTGAATGCGTCCGCTGACCTGCAGGCAATCCGCGCTCACAGTGCTGCGCAGCATCCATTGGGAAGTACAGCGTACCTGCGGATGGTGGAGCAGACACTTGGGCGACCTGCGATGCTGCGCAAGCGGGGGCGCCCGCGCAAAGAGGGGACGGGAGGGCTGGAAACGACTTAATCCCCTCCGTCCCCTTTTTTGCATGTCAGCCGGAGATGGCCAGACGCTCGTTGTGGTAACGCCGCACTGCGGCGAACCACAGCAGTGCGGCCAGGCCGAGGCTGGCGCCCAGGTAGATGGCCCAGACTGCCGGCGTGATCGGCTCGTGGCGGATCACCTTCAGCAGCATCTGGTTCTGCGACAGGAACGGCACGGCGTACTGCCACAGCTCGCTCTTCAACGGGTAGGCCACCAGCGCGTAACCGGGCATCATCGGCAGCAGCATCAGCCAGGTCATGTGGCTCTGCGCCTCCTTCATGCTCTTGGCTGCGGCGGACAGGAAGGTCAGCAGCGAGGTGCCGATCATCAGCATCGGCAACATCACCAGCAGCATCTGCAGCATCGAACCGACATTCATGTTGAACTGGCGGCCGATGTTGCCGGGCGCGATCTGTGCGCTCACCTTGAACGCCACCAGGGTCAGCAGCAGCGACACGAACCCGACCACGCAGGCGGCGGCGATCTTGCCGCTTACGATCGCGCTGCGCGAACCCGGCGTGGCCAGCAGCGGCTCCAGCGACTGCCGCTCGCGCTCACCAGCGGTAGCGTCCATCACCAGGTAGGCGCCACCGATGAACGAGGTGAGTGTGAGAAGCACCGGCAGCAGCATCGACAGGATCATGCCGCGCTTGGCTTCGGCACTGGCCAGGTCCTGGCGCGCCACGTCCAGCGGCCGCGCGACCTGTGCGTCGATGCCACGCGCCATCAGGCGCAGCGCACCGACCTGGCCATTGTAGGTCGCCAGTGCCGCCTCCAGCCGCGCGCTGGGCACTTCTGCGGCGCGACGGGTACTGTCCTTGATCACCTCCACCAGCGCCGGCTTGCCATCGGCCCAGTCCTTGCCGAAGTCATCGCTGATGCGCAGTGCCACGTCGATCTGCTGGCTGCGGATGGCCTCGGCCAGGTCCTTCGGTGCCGGTGCGGTGTTCAGTCCCTGCGCGGCAAGGAAACGCACCAGATTAGGGGCGTTGTCCGCACCGATGGTCGGAATCTGCAGCGGTTGTTCAATCTGGGTGCGTACCCGGCTCTCGGCCAGCTTGCCCATGCCCAGCAGCAGCACCGGGTACAGCAGCGGCCCGAACAGCAGGGTCAGCAGCAGCGTGCGGCGATCACGGGAAAGATCGCGCAGTTCCTTGCGCATCACCGTCATCAGGGTCGACATCATGCTCATGCGTGCAGGCCCTCTTCGCTGCCGATCAGTTTCACGAACGCATCTTCCAGGTTGGATTCGCCGGCCTGCGCGCGCAGTTCATCGGCGCTGCCGGCAGCCATCACCGTGCCCTTGGCAATGATCACGATGTGATCGCACAGCGCGGCCACCTCCTGCATGATGTGGCTGGACAGGATCACGCAGCGGCCCTCTTCGCGCAGACCCAGCAGGAAGCGGCGCAGTGCGCGCGTGGTCATCACGTCCAGGCCATTGGTCGGCTCATCGAGAATGACGTTGCGTGGGTCGTGCACCAGCGCGCGGGCAATCGCGGTCTTGGTGCGCTGGCCCTGCGAGAAGCCATCGGTCTGGCGGTCGAGGATATCGCCCATGTCGAGTGCATGTGACAGCACCTCGATGCGCTCGCGGATGCGCTCGGCCGAGAGACCATGCAGTTCGCCGAAGTAGGCGATGTTCTCGCGCGCGGTCAGGCGCTTGTAGACACCGCGCGCGTCGGGCAGCACGCCAAGGTGGCGGCGTACTTCCACCGGATTGCGCGCAGCATCGACACCATCGACGCTGATGCTGCCCTGGTCGGGGGTCATCAGCGTGTACAGCATGCGCATGGTGGTGGTCTTGCCGGCACCATTGGGGCCGAGCAGGCCGGTGATGCGGCCATCCTCGGCGCGGAAGCCGACGTTGGAGACCGCCTGGATGCGGCCCGTGCGGGTGTCGAAAGCCTTGTGCAGGTTGTCGGCGACGATCATGGTTCCCATCCGTTGAACGAGGTGAACGCCGGCACGTAGCTCAGCGTGTCCAGGCAGCCGGCATCCAGCGCCTTGGCATCGGTCTTGTCGATGAACTGGCCGAGCAGGCGCGGCATGCAGCCGGCGGTCAGCGTGCCGTGGCCCTGGCCGCGGGCGACCAGCGCGCGGCCATTGGGCAGGCCCTTGAGCACCTGCTCGGCATAGCGCGGCGGCGTCACCGGGTCCAGCTCACCGGACAGCAGCAGCGCCGGTACGTCACTGCGCAGCGGCACGGCATTGCCTGCCGGTGCCGGCCGGTGCGGCCATACCGGGCAGGCGGCGAAGAAGGCACTGGCCACGTCGTTGCCGAACAGGCGCTCGGGATCTTCGGCCGGTGCGTGGTAGCGCGGCGCATCTTCGCTGCAGATCACCGACCACTGCATGCCACGATTGATCTGGAAATCCATGCTGCGGTTCGCACCACGTGCCAGCGACGCCAGCGGTGCATAGCGGCCATGCGCGGCTTCATCGAGAACCAGCGGCAGCAGCGAGGAATACTGCGGCACATAGGAGAAGGCGAACGCCAGGCCGATCACGCTGTCCGGACTCAGTACATCCTGCCGGGTCTGGTTGGTGCCGGGGTCGCGATACTCCACCGAGACCGGCGCACGGCGCAGGGTCTCGACCACGCTGCGCAGCTGCGCGCGGGTGTCGGTCGGGAAGCGCTTGCTGCAGGCGGCATCCTTGCGGCACTGCGCCGATTGCAGGGCGATCGCATCCTCGAACGTCGTGGCGAAATCGCCGCCGACCACCAGCTCATTCGGCACTACGCCATCGATGACGATGCTGCGCGTGTGCTGTGGATAGGCACCGGCATAGCGCTGGGCCACGCGGGTACCGTAGGAGCCGCCGACCAGGTTGATGCGCTCGACGCCCAGCGCCTGACGCACCGCATCCAGATCAGCAATCGCCTCGGTGGTGGTGTAGAAGCGCGCATCGGCCCGCCCCTGCAGCGAAGCGGCGCAGCGCTCGGCGTAATCGCGCAGCGACGCTTCAGTGGGTGCGGCATCCTCGTCCATGGCCAGGTCCTTGCCATCCGCGCCAAGGCAGTTGAGGGGATTGGAGCCGCCGGTACCGCGCTGGTCGACGAGGAAGACGTCGCGCTGCTTGCGCACCTGGCGCAGCGCCGTATCGACGATGACCGCCACTTCGCTGGCGGCCTGGCCCGGACCACCGGCCAGGAAGAACACCGGATCTGGCTGGCTGGAGCCGCTGCTGCCCGATTCCAGCCAGGCGATGCGCAGGCCGATGCGTCGGCCATCGGGCTGGGCCCGATCCTCCGGCACCTGCAGGGTGGCGCACTGCGCCTCCACGTTGGCGCTGGCGCCTTCGGTGGACAGCGTGCAGGGCTGGAAATCGATGCTGCCGAAGCGGCGGCTGGGTGCATCGCTGGCGCCTTCGGCACCGGGTGACGGTGACTGGCTGCAACCGGCAAGCATCAGGCTGGCCAACGCTGCGGCCAACGCGAGGTGGTGTCTTTGCATCGTGCTCGTTTCCCCTGGAGGACGTTCCTGGCAACCACGACGGGCTGCCGCGGAAGATGTGACCCAACTTACACGGGCACGGCGTCGTCGGCGATGGGCAGAAGCGAAATCTCCGCCGGCGTGGCGCAGGCCAGGCGATCGCGGCCCGCGGCCTTGGCCCGGTACAGCGCCGCGTCTGCCGCTGCCAGCAGCGTGGACAGGTCGCCGTGGCCGTCGTCCATGGCCAGGCCGATGCTGGCGGTGACCGCCACCGGCCCGGTGGTCAGCCGCGCCGGCTTCTGCTGCAGAGCGGTACGGATCGCCGCAGCCCACGCCATCGCTTCGTCCTGCGTGCTGCCGGCCAGCACCAGCACGAACTCCTCGCCCCCGTAGCGGCCCAGCAGCGTGTCCTGGCCTTGCAAACCGTGCTGCAGCAGCGCAGCGAAGTGGCGCAGTACCTGGTCTCCGGCCAGATGGCCCCAGCGGTCGTTGATCTGCTTGAAGTGATCGACGTCGACCAGCAACAGGGCCAGTGGCCGGCCCTGCCGACGCAGCCGCTGCAACTGTGCCTGGCCATCGGCCAGCACCGCGCTGCGGTTGAGCAGCCCGGTCAGCCCATCGGTGCGCGCCGCACGCCGCAGATCGACCAGCATGCGTTCGACCAGCAGCAGCACCATCGCAAAGCACCGCGCCAGTTCCAGCATCACGCCGGCAAGGTAGGTGACGAACATCGGTGTACCGGTGCGCATGATGTCCTCGCCGGCATCGGGTGCCACCGGCAGGAACAGGCGCACCGCGTACAGGGCCGCCTCGGCCAGGAACACCGCCGCCGCCAGGCGGCAGCTGTTGCGCTGCTGCACGGGGGCATGCCGCAGCAGCAAGCACGCGATCCAGCCATCGACCAGCAGCGTGAACACACTGAACACCTGCAGGCGCACGCCCAGGTCCGGCCACAGCACCAGGAAGGCGAAGATGCCGGCCATGAAGGCGGCCGCCATCAACAATGGACGCCACAGCGGCAGCGGCTGTTCCAGATGCAGCGCCACGCCGCGCAGCATCAGCACCGCGCAGCCGGCCATCGCCGCGTTCCCGGCCAGTATGGCCGGCGCCAACAGCAGGTAGGGTCGCAGCGCCAGCAGGGTCACACCCAGGGTCAGCAGCCACAGGCTGGCGGTCCACAGGCGCAGCACCGGTTGCCCGCGCAGCACCACCAGCAACAATGAGAACCCCACGGCAATGCCGATGCAGAGCAGGAAGCCAAGCACGGTAATGGTCGGGAAATCCAGGGACATGCGGCGCTCATCGGCCGGGGCGGCGCGCGCATCTTAGCGCCTTGTGGTGCGATCCCCCCGGCGCTTCCCGCCCCGATGGCGATGCGGGGTCTGAAAACGGCGAGCACGGCGGCCGGCGTATGCGCAGAATCCGCGGAAAACCAAGGAGACGCTCATGCAAGCGTGGTACCTCGGTGGCATCGACCACCGCCCGTTCCTGCACCTGTTCGAGAAGAGCGACACCGCGCTGGCTGCGCTGGGCATCCAGCGTCGCTGGGCCGGCGAAACAGGAGGACACCCCTGCCGGATCAGCCTGAGCGATCCGCCCGGTGGCAGCGAGCTGCTGCTGTTGTCCCATGTGCACCTGCCCCTGCACTCGCCCTATCACGCCTCGGGCCCGATCTTCGTGCAGCGTGGCGTGACCCGATGCGTGCTGCCGCCAGGTGAAGTACCGCCGTACGTACAGCGCCGGATGATCTCGTTGCGCGCCTATGACCAGGCTGCATGGATGCTGGCCGCAGAGATCAGCGCGGGCACGGACGTCTCCGCTCGGCTGGACGCGCTGTTTGCCGATCCTGCCGTGGCCTTCGTGCAGCTGCACAACGCGGCGCACGGCTGCTTCTCATGCCAGGCGGATCGCGTGGGCATGGCGCCGACGTAGCAGGATCTCCACGACGTGATCGTTGCCACGCCGAAGACGTGATCGTCAGCGCATCCGTTCAGTCCCGCGTGAAGCCTGCGGGAAGGGCTTCACACCCACAGTCACGGATCGGCATTTCCATGGTTCCGCACCCTGCGCTGCGACTCGATACTCGCCGTGGTGCCGCCGAAAGTCCGCCGTGCAGCGCAGCTCCTGCGGTCACCGCTCTCTTTCGACGACCACAAGGAAGCGCCATGTCATTCCGATCCACACCGCTGTTGCTGGCCACTTCACTGGCCGCCGCTGGACTGCTGCTGGCCGGCGATACATTTGCCCATGGCACCATGACCACGCCGATCAGCCGCGTCTATGCCTGCTTCCAGGGCAATCCCGAGAACCCGACCAACCCGGCCTGTGCCGCGGCCAAGGCCATCGGCGGCTCACAGGCGTTCTACGACTGGAACGGCATCAACCAGGCCAACGCCAACGGCAACCACCAGGCCGTGGTGCCCGACGGCAAGCTGTGCAGCGGCAACAACCCGACCTTCCGTGGCCTGGATGTAAACCGCAGCGACTGGCAGACCACGCCCATCCACGCCGATGCCAATGGCAAGTTCACCTTCGTGTTCAAGGCGACCGCGCCACATGCCACGCGTGACTGGCGCTTCTTCGTCACCCGCGAAGGCTGGCAGCCGGGCAGCCCGCTGGGCTGGGCCGATCTGCAGGAGTTCTGCACCCTGGGCAATACGCCGCTGTCGGCCGATGGCACCTACAAGCTGCAGTGCACGCTGCCGCAGCGCACCGGCCAGCATGTGATCTACAACACCTGGCAGCGCTCGGATTCGACCGAAGCGTTCTACACCTGCATGGACGTGCGTTTTGAAGGCGGTGGTGGTACGACACCGGCACCGCAATGGCAGGATGCTGGCCCGGTCACCGCACGCGGCGACCTGCCGGTGGGAACGACGCTCGCACTGCGCGTATTCAACGCCAACGGCAACGATGTCGAACGTGTGGAAACGACCTTGGGCAGCGGCCAGACGTCTGCCACGCAATGGCCATTGATTCTGGCGCGCAAGGTCAATGGCAGTGCACAGCATGCGCGTGTGGGCGTGCTTGCCAATGGCGTGATCACGCCGTCGGCGTCGGCCACCGACAATCGCGTGTACCTGAAGGACGGCAACCGCTTCCAGCTCGATACCAGGGTGCCGGACCCGGGTACGCCGTCGCCGGGCGGTGATTTCGACCACGTGTACCCGGCGGGCATCGGCAGCTATGTACCGGGCCAGACGGTGGTGAAGAGCAGCGACGGCAAGCTGTATGCCTGCCGTCCGTTCCCGGAGGGCGCGTGGTGCAACGTCAACGCCGAGGCGTACCGGCCGGGTGTGGGTGCCGCCTGGCGCGATGCCTGGATCGCGTACTGAGACCGGGTGCAGGGAACGGTGGCAGAGCGCCGTTCCCTGCATAGCGTGAGACGCGCCAGCGCGTGAGTGTGAAGCCGTTCCCATACGGAACCACGCGATGCTTCTTTCAAAGTAATCCTATGGATGCGGGCGGGTGGGATGCAGAGACTTCGCGGGGTTTCACCACCCACAGGAGATCTCCATGCATCTGTCATATCGGACTGTCATCGCGCTGTCTGTGATTGCAGGCATTGCCACCGCTGGCAGCGCTTTCGCCCACGGCACCATGTCCAAACCCTCCAGCCGCGTCTATTCCTGTTATCAGGGCAATCCCGAAAATCCGACCAACCCGGCCTGTGCCGCCGCCAAGGCCGTCGGTGGCGCCCAGCCTTTCTACGACTGGGCCGGTGTCAATCAGGCCAACGCCAATGGCAACCATCAAGCGGTGGTTCCAGATGGCGAGTTGTGCAGCGGCGGCAACAGCAAGTACCGCGGCCTCGATCTGAACCGCAGTGACTGGCCGACCTCTCCGATCCATGCCGATTCGCGCGGGCGTTACACCTTCGAGTTCAAGGCCCCGGCCCCGCATGCCACCCGCGAGTGGAAGTTCTACGTCACCCGCGACGGCTGGCAGCCGGACAGCCCATTGCGCTGGGCCGACCTGCAGGAATTCTGCACGGTGGGCAACGTGCCGGTCTCCGGCGACGTCTACAAGCTGGATTGCCCGCTGCCCAAGCGCAGCGGCCAGCACATCATCTACAACACCTGGCAGCGCTCGGATTCCGGTGAAGCGTTTTATACCTGCGCGGACGTGCGCTTCGAAGGCGGTGGTGGCGTCGAACCGCCGCCGCAGTGGCAGGATGCCGGCCCGGTCACCGCCCGCGGTGCGCTGGACGTGGGCTCCACCGTGACCCTGCGCGTGTTCAACGCCCAGGGCAACGATCTGGAGCGCCCGGAGATCACCCTGGCCGCAGGTCAGACCGCTGCGAACCAGTGGCCGCTGGCGCTGGCCCGCAAGGTCAACGCCAGTGCACAGCAGGCGCGCGTAGGCGTGATGAAGAACGGCGTGATCACACCGGTCGCCTCGGCCACCGAGAACCGCGTCTACCTGAAGCCGGGCAACCTGTTCCAGATCGATACCCGTGTGCCGGGCCCGATCGATCCGCCGCCGGGCGACGACTACGACTTCGTGTATCCGGCCGGTATCGGCAGCTACACGCCGGGCGAAACCGTGGTCAAGGGCACCGACGGCAGGCTCTACGCCTGCCGCCCGTTCCCGGAAGGCGCGTGGTGCAACGTCAATGCAGAGGCGTACCGTCCTGGCACCGGCGCTGCCTGGCGTGATGCCTGGATCGCGTACTGAGGCAGGTTCCGGGGGCGGCCTGTGGCCGCCTCCGGTTCATCGGGTTGCCGGCCGGCGGCCGGCACTACCCGGGTTTATTTGCTGCTGAAGGACTAAATAACAACGGAAAACTTATTTAAAGCATATAAATCAATTACTTATGCTTGAAATAAGACTTTCGACTTATGTGAGCCTTGTCAATTGATCCTCGAGACTCGCACTGCCTTTAGAGCCTTGCAGATCAAATCAGACACCTCAGCTGGAGAGACACCCAGCGCAGATGCCATTTGGCAGAATTCGAGAACGTCTAGACGACGTGATCCAGACTCTATTGAAGAAATGCGCTGTTGGGGCCACCCCAGATGGGCAGCAAGCTGAGTCTGACTGATGCCCAAGATCTCCCGATGCTCCCGAAGCTTTCCGACCAAACGGAGGTACGGGTTCTGATAGATCGTCTTCGTAGCCATCCGGTCCGCCTCAAGGAGCGGATGGAAATCTATGACCGGGGCACGGCATACATGAAAATCATGTAGACGACATCGTGCCGCCTTGGTAGCATCCGGACTGGTTAATTTGCCGGGGATCGAGTGATCTATGGCCGTAGCCAACAGACCCTCCTTCCTTCGTGGCCCGAGCTCGACTCACTTGTCGTATCGCTTGGTCCTTTCTACACCTGCGCCTGGTGTGCGCTTGAACGCTCCACTTCCGTTAGCGCGCCCGTTTCCTCAGACCCTGCTGTCGCCCAGCAACTCCTGCAATTCCTAAAAAGCGCAGGTGTTGTGACCGGTTCCAGTTCAGGCAACGGAGCCGTTAAGCGCTCTCTCTACGAACCGGTCAGTTGGTCCTACGTCGATGACCTGATTCTTCCTGATGACCTTGATGCAGCGCTCAAGGGGATGCTTGATGCTTGGCGCCCGACGCTTGATAAACACGCAAGACTTTGGATCTGGCGCCAGCTAGCGGATCGAGAGGCAAGCGCCTATCTCACATCATTGCTGCGCCGTCACCGTATCGGAGTGCACCGCGTAGATGAAATCCTGAGAAGTCAGGATGAGGAGTGGACTCGTCTGAGCCTGGGGCGGAAACGATACGTGCTCTGGTCATCTGTAAGGGGAGCAGCGAGCCAGTTCCTTAGTAGCGGTGGCAACGAGGACGCCGCACTAGAAGTGCTTTCCCGAGAGATGCGAAGGAGGACGCGCTGGCTGGTAGTAAAGGCGGCCGCGGGTGAACTTCGAAGAACCGACTATTGCTTCCTTCCTGACACAGGTTGGCGACGACCACTGATGATCGATGTAGCGCTGGAAAGCATACTGAAGATAGGCGATGACTACTGGCTTGCAGCTCCATCCTTGGGCGAAATCTAGTCAAAACAGAGGCCCTCGATTACCCACTTCCCTGGCTCAGCTGAACCAAGAATCACGAGACTTGATAGATGCGTCCAATCATTCTTGCACTGGACCTTGAGGGAACACTTATCTCCAATGCCGTCAGTCAAATACCCCGACCCGGCCTGATGGAGTTCCTAAACTATGCCAGCAGCACCTTCAATCGGATCGTCATGTTCACCTCTGTACCCCAAAAGGTTGTTGCAGAGATTACATCCCTCTTGGTGCTGGAGGGACGCGCTCCCGAATGGTCTCAACATCTCCCATACATCGAATGGGACGGTCCGACGAAGGACCTTCGATTCGTTTCGGCAGAACTTGGCGAGGCACTGTTGCTGGATGATCACGGGGCCTACGTGCATCCCGGCCAACACTTCCTCTGGATTGAAGCCCCTCTCTTCGCTGCACCATATTCTGATGGAGACGAGGGGCTGCAGCTGGTGATCCAGCGTCTTGAGGAGCGCCTCAATCCAGGCAGCACAAAGCCCAAGGCGCGGCCTTAGTGGATGGAGTGTGCCGTGGATGCAATCTTCGGACGCCGCAGTGAGACACCGCCAGCCCCCAATACTCGAGGATTCTGTGCACAGAACTAGCTTGTCTCATCCGTTGCAGATTGCGGGACTTTCCGTCGGTGCCAACGGAGGAACCATAGGCGTTACCTTTGCCCCCGGTAAGCATCAGAAAGTTGCAATGACGGGCTCGTGGTGTAGAGATCTCGAGCTCGATCTAGCGTCCGTCTCAGCTTGGGGATGTCGCCATCTGCTTTCCTTGATTGAACCGTGGGAGTTCGACGATCTCGGGATAGGGTCGCTACCCGAACGCGCGCGCGCTCATGGCCTGCACTGGCATGGTCTTCCGATTCGTGATGGAGAAGCGCCGGATCCTCAGTTCTTGGACGAGTGGACACGACTAGGCCCCGTCCTCACTGACGATTTGCTCCGCGGTGACAAAGTAGTCGTTCATTGCAAAGGAGGGCTTGGCAGAGCGGGCACCGTGGCTTCGATGCTACTGCTCGAGAGCAGATCATGCCTAAGCGCTGAAGAAGCTATGGCCAGAGTTCGGAGTGCTCGTCCCGGAGCCGTGGAAACGGCGGAGCAAGAGCGCTTCCTTCTTCACTGGGCTTCTCGGATGCTCTAGAACCGTGTGCGCTGAAGCATCCGTTCTGAACTCTTGACACGGCACTAATCACGTCCAGACCTGTGAACCTCCCAGTGCCGGATCAGCTTCGCCCCGGTGCTCATCGGTGAATCTGAGAACCCGCGGGGAGGTCAGCAATCAGAGGTTTGAGGGGATCTCCCCACGGCAGGCGTATAAGTAGGGAAGGATGAGGAGATCTCCACATGAATGATCTAGACGATTGGCTGTCCAGAGCCTCGGCAGCTACAAGGCCAGACGGCCATGATCGGGCCACCGATAGCCTGGTCCGACGCCTGTCCCAGGAAGCTTCCCCTTCGCAATGGGCCGGTAAGCGAGAGTTCCGCCGGGCACTCGCATGCGCGGCGCTCGCGGCGGTGCTTACCTGCGGAGGAGTAGGCTCCGCCTTCTTTGTCACCCAGGCACCCTCGCGCCCGACATGGGTCGCGGCCCCAGCTTCCATGTCCCCATACGCTCTACTGGTGGAACGCTGATGGCAATCGGACCCCTCATGAGGCTGCCGCTGGCAACAATCGCTGGCGCCATCATTGGCGTAGTGTGCGCGCTGGCTATCGGCTGGATCTGGCACTCGCTCAATCCTGGGCACAGCGATCTCCATGAACGCCTTCACGCCGTGGTGCCTCTGGACGACTCGGAGAAGCAGATCCTCCAGGCCAAGGAACAGCTGTTCGCAACAAGGCGAGGTGAGATCGAAGCGCGCCTGCGGATTGCCAACCGCCAGCTGGCGGACGCCATCGCGGCTGACCCCAAATGGAACCCCCAGGTGGAACGTGCAAGTCGTGAGGTGGAGCGGGCTGCGGGCGATCTCCAGCGCATCACGCTCGAGCATGTGTTCGAGATGCGCGAGGGCTTGAAACCCGAGCACCGGCCGGCCTACGACAAGGCACTCCTTGAAGCACTTCGCACCGACTCTCCCTGAGCCCCACAAACGTTGTGACCATCGAGGACGACAACAACTGGGCAGTTGAAGCTGCGGCGGGTGATGCTGAGGCCTTCGCTCGCCTGGTCCGCCGTCACTCGCCAGCAATCAAGCAGATGGTTCGAGGCATGGGTCTGCCCGAAACCGACGTCGATGATGTCGTGCAGGAGACATTCGTTGCCGCTTGGCGAGGCCTGTCAGAGTACGATCCGACGCGCTCGGTACTTCCTTGGCTGATGCGTATTGGAATCAACAAGGTTCGTGATACGCAACGGTTTCGACGCGTCCGCCACTTCCTGTTTCGGGCCAAGCCTTTGGATGATGAGGAAGGACGCGCCCTGCATTCCGAGCAGGCCGGGCCAGAGCAGGTTGCCGGTTCTCAGCTTGAGCTCGCAGAAGTAAGAAGGGTTCTCAACACGATCGACCCGAGCCTGCGTGAAGCTCTGGTTCTGACTGCCTTCGTCGGCCTTTCCCAGGTTGAAGCAGCTTCCGCCCTGGGTATCAGTCTCAAAACGATAGAGGGTCGCGTCCTGAGAGCGCGGGCCAAACTGACAGATGCACTGAGCCGCGGGAAATAAATTTTCGCCGGATTCGAGGGGAAGGCCGCGCAGGCCGCGTAGTGCAGAAAGACGGCCGAGATTGCGGCCCCACTGCACCGGATCCTCATGAAACCATCATTGCTTGCCCTGACGGTGATGCTGGCCCTGACCAGTATCTCTGCGGCCTATGCCTCGGACGCCCCGAACTTCAGCGCGTTGCTCGAGCAGAGCAGGGCCCAATCCCCCTTCCTTCAGGAAAAGGGGTTCGACACAGCTGCCGCTGCGGGCGAAGCCCGCCAAGCGCGAGCGCTACGTAACCCCACCATTGATGCCCTCGCAGAGAATCTCAACGCTCCCCCCAGCAATGGCGCGAGCCAGCGGCAGACGACCTACACCATCAGCCAGCCACTCGAGATCTTTGGCCAACGTGGGGCTCGAATCCAGGCGGGAGAGAAAGGGCTGCAGGCGGCCGAAGCTCGCCAGCACCAGGCGCAAGTCGAATTCGCCGCAGCCTTGGCTGTTGCCTACGCGTCTTCCGAAGCTGGGCTGATACGGCGCGACATTGCTGCCGAAGATGTTGATCGCGCCAGAGGCGACCTGAAGGCAGCTCAGGCGCTGGTTGACGCAGGAAAGGAGGCCAGCCTGCGCGTAGCACAAGCCCAGGCAGGCTTGAGCTCAGCAGAAGCGATTGCCGCCTCAAGAGAGGCAGAGGCGGCTGCAGCTCTCGAGCAACTGTCAGTACTGGCGGGAAGAGCGGAACCCTACTCAGGCACGTCCGAGTCACTCCTGGTGCGCGAGTGGGTTGCGCCCGCAATTGCGAACGTCGATTCGGCATCTGTCCTGTCTGCGAAGGCAGACGTCGACGCGAGCGATGCGGTTCTGCGCACTGAACGCTTCAAGCGGGCACCGGACCTGAACCTCACCGCAGGCCGTCGCAACTTCGCCGCCGGTGGGGACGCATTGGTCGTCGGCGTGTCTCTGAGCATCCCATTGTTTGACCGGAACAGTGGCGGGATCAGCGCGGCTCGAGCACGGAGCGACGCCGCCCGTGCTCGATTGGATGCCGCACGCCTCCAGAGCCAGGCGGACCGTGCGACTGCGCTTGCGCGTGTTGACGCCGCCAAGCGAGGACTGATCGCTGCCTCCAAGGGAGAGGAAGCAGCCACGGAAGCCTACCGAATGGCGCGCTTGGGATACGAGGCCGGTAGAACCCCACTGGTTGAGCTGCTGCTTAGCCGTCGCACGCTGACGGACGCGAGGCTGAGCGTGGTGGATGCACGACTCGCACGCGTTGCCGCCTACGCATCGCTCGCCGTGGCCAGCGGTCAGATTGCCTTTGGAGACATGTAGATGAAGAGAAGTATTCCGGCTGTTAACACCCTGACGATGATCGGCGTGGCTACCTTGGCGCTTGGCGCAGGATTTGGCATTGCACGCTTATCCGCCCCTTCAGAGACGGTGGTCGACCCCGCGAAAGACGAAGCCAGCGCCAGTGCGCCGGCGGAGGCGGCTCAGGAAGTCGCGATTCCCAAGGAGTATGTTGCCGCTGCGGGGATCTCGGTGGAGCCCGTCACTTCCGCTCAGGTAGCGGCGAACATCACCGCATCGGGTTCGGTCGTGGCAATCCCCGGTGGTGAGGCCGTCGTGGTGGCACGTGCGGCCGGTAACGTCACCGATGTCATCCGGCAGGTGGGCGACAAGGTGAAGAAGGGCGAAGTGCTGGCACGCGTAGCCAGCCCTGATGGGGCCCGTATTGCGGCTGACCTTCGTGTGGCCAGCGCCAGCCTCTCCCTCGCCGAAAAGAACGTCAAGCGCGATGAGTCGTTGCTCGCACAGGGCGTGTTGGCACGACAAGAGGCCGAGGCGAGTCGCGCCGCTTATCTCACAGCGCAAGCAGAAGCACAACGCGCTGCCCTGGTGGCACGCACCGCCAATGTGGATGGAGGAGGTAGCGTCAACGTCATCAGCCCTATCGATGGAACCATCAGCAGCTCGCAAGTGACTCTGGGCGCTTTCGTCGAGCCGCAGGCCTCCCTCTATAGGGTCACAGGTTCCAATGGCGTGGAGATTCAGGCCTCCGTTCGTGCGGGTGACACCGGTCGGATCAAGGCCGGCGACAGCGCGTCCATTACCCGCTCCGACGGAAGCGTCACCTCAGGCAAGGTCCGTTCAGTTGCTGCCGCCGTAGGTGGGCTGACAAGGGCTGCCACAGTCGTAATCACCCCGAGCGCAGAGGCGAACGGATTGGTTGTGGGTGACGGTGTGCAGGTCCGGCTGGTCACCGCTTCCGGATCGGGTGAGGGGCTGTCTGTCTCGGAAGAGGCGGTCCAGAACATCGACGGAAAAGACGTCCTCTTCGTCAGAACCAGTAAGGGGTTCACTGCACAGCCGGTCTTCATTGGCCTCCGTAGCGGTGGTATGGCGCAGATCCTTTCTGGCGTCACTGCGGGAACCCCGGTTGCTACCCGTAATGCGTTTCTGGTGAAGGCCGAGATGAAAAAGTCGGGCGGAGACGAGTAATGATCGAGCAAGTACTTACGGGTGCCGTACGGCACCGCTGGCTGGTTCTGTTCATCACACTGGTGATTGCGGTGATCGGCGGGTGGCAACTGAACCTGCTACCGATCGACGTGACTCCGGATATCACGAACAAGCAGGTCCAGATCAACACCGTCATCCCGACGCTGAGTCCAGTGGAGGTCGAGAAGCGCGTTACCTACCCGATCGAGACCGCGATGGCAGGACTTCGGGGCGTCGCGAACACCCGGTCGTTCTCGCGCAACGGCTTCAGCCAGGTCACGGTGATCTTCGATGAGAGCGCAGACCTCTACTTCATGCGCCAACAGGTCACCGAGCGACTGACTCAGGCTCGGCCCCAGTTGCCGGAGGGTGCCGAACCGCTGATGGGCCCGGTTTCGACCGGGTTGGGCGAAGTATTCCACTACAGCGTTGAATTCACCCACCCAGATGGCAAAGATGCCCCGCGAAATGATGGTAAGCCTGGCTGGCAAAGCGACGGTTCGTTCCTGACTGATCAGGGGGAACGGCTGACGGACAACATGGCACGTCTGGCCTACTTGCGCACAGTCCAGGACTGGATTGTGCGGCCTCAGCTGCGCACGACGCCGGGCGTAGCAGACGTCGACAGCCTCGGCGGCTACGTCAAGGAGTATGTCGTTGAGCCCAATGCGAGCAAGCTCGCAGAGTACGGGTTCTCCTATACCGACCTAGCCGACGCGTTGCAGGATGCCAACCTGTCGGTCGGAGCAGACTACATCCAGAGGTCGGGCGAGTCCTATCTGGTGCGCGCAGACGCCCGCATCCGCTCCGTGGACGAGATTGCCCGTGCCGTTGTGGGCAATCGCAACGGAGTTCCCGTAACAGTGGGAGACGTCGCACGTGTGGTCGTTGACGGTGAGCTCCGCCGCGGTGCCGCCAGCCGCAATGGCTACGAGACCGTCGTTGGCAGCGCACTCATGCTGGTTGGCGCCAACAGCCGAACTGTGGCGGCCGCAGTGGGTGACAAGCTGCAGGAGATCGGCAAGACCATGCCGCCGGGCGTGAGGATTGTTCCCACGCTGGACCGATCCCAGCTGGTTGTCGCAACGATCAAGACCGTCGCCAAGAACCTGGCCGAAGGCGCTCTTCTAGTCGTGGTCATCCTATTTGCATTGCTCGGAAACTGGCGAGCTGCTGTCATTGCTGCATTGGTGATTCCGTTGTCCCTGCTGATCACCGCGATCGGCATGAACAAGCTCGGGATCTCTGGCAACCTGATGAGTCTGGGTGCGCTCGACTTTGGCCTGATCATCGACGGCGCGGTCATCATCGTCGAGAACGCGCTGCGCCGTTTGGCAGAGCGACAGCATGCACTTGGGCGCCCACTCAATCTATCGGAGCGGCTGCATGAAACGATCGCCTCGTCCAAGGAGATGGTCCGCCCGACCGTGTATGGGCAGGCGGTCATCTTCCTGGTCTTCGTGCCATGCCTGACCTTCCAGGGCGTCGAGGGAAAGATGTTCTCCCCGATGGTAATTACCCTGATGCTGGCGCTGGCCTCTGCATTCGTGCTCTCCCTCACTTTCGTTCCGGCGATGGTGGCGGTCATGCTCAAGGGCCACATTTCCGAGAAAGAAGTACGGGTAGTCGCTGCCACCAAGAGCCGCTATCAGCCGATGCTTCGCAGCGCAATCCGCCAACCCATGCCCTACCTGGCCGGTGGTCTTGGCGTCCTGGTGGCCGGCGTTGTGGCCTTTGGCTTTGTGGGTCGGGAGTTCATGCCCACATTGGATGAGCAGAATCTCAACCTGTCCTCCGTTCGCATCCCGTCCACATCGATCGAGCAGTCCGTCGCCATCGACCTTCCTCTTGAGAAGGCACTGATGACGTTGCCGGAGGTACAGACGGTGTACTCCAAGGCCGGTACCGCAAGCCTGGCCGCAGATCCCATGCCGCCCAACGCGTCCGACAACTACGTGATCCTCAAGCCCAAGGACCAATGGCCGGATGGAGTGAAGACCAAAGAGCAGGTGATCGAGAGGATTCGAGAGAAGACAGCCTTTCTTGTTGGTAACAACTATGACGCCACCCAGCCCATCGAGATGCGCTTCAATGAGCTGATCGGCGGCGTTCGTAGCGACGTTGCAGTCAAGATCTATGGCGAAGACCTGACGGCGCTTGCCGGCAGCGCTGACAAGATTGCGAGCGTCCTCAAGAAGATTCCGGGCGCATCGGATGTCCGTGTGGCGCAAACGGGAGGCTTCCCGACCTTTGACATGGCATTCGACCGGGCCGCGATCGCCCGTTACGGACTGACCGTCAAGGAAGTGGCCGACACAGTGTCTGCTGCGCTGGCAGGTCGCATGGCGGGCCAGATCTTCGAAGGTGATCGGCGCTTCGACGTAGTGGTTCGTCTGCCCCGTGTGGACCGCAGCGATCTCGATGTACTGGGAGCCGTTCCGGTCATGCTGCCGCCAGGCAGTCAGGAAGGCCGTCAGTCTGTTCCGCTTCGTGAATTGGTCAGCTTCCGCTTCACGCAGGGTCTGAACGAAGTCAGCCGCGACAATGGCAAACGTCGAATCTATGTGGAAGCGAATGTGGTCGGGCGTGACCTGGGTAGCTTCGTTGACGACGCCAAGGCGGCTATTGGCCAGCAGGTGCAGTTGCCCACCGGTTCCTGGATCGAATGGGGCGGGCAGTTCCAAAATCTGCAGGCAGCAACGAAGCGACTGGCGATCATTGTGCCTCTCTGCTTCATCCTCATTGCGGCCGTCCTCTACATGGCGATTGGCAACGGTTTGCTGACAGGTACGGTACTGACTGCAGTGCCACTTGCTCTGGCCGGTGGATTCTTCGCATTGGCGTTGAGAGGAATCCCCTTCTCGATCTCAGCCGCTGTGGGCTTCATCGCGGTATCTGGTGTCGCGGTGCTCAACGGCCTGGTTCTGATCTCCGCGATCAAGAAACGCCTGCACGAGGGGCTTCCGCCAGATGAGGCGGTCGAACTGGGTGCAATGGAGCGCGTCAGACCGGTTCTTATGACCGCGCTGGTTGCCTCCCTGGGCTTCGTCCCGATGGCGATTGCAACGGGTACGGGCGCCGAAGTGCAGAAGCCACTGGCTACAGTGGTTATCGGGGGTCTTGCCACGGCAACCGTACTGACGCTGTTCGTGCTGCCTGCGCTGTGCGGGCTGGTACTCCGAAGAACTGCGCGCAGGAAGGCCGCGGGCATTGAAGACCCCCTGCCGGTACCCGAAGTCGATTGAGCACAAGCCCCTTCCACGGCTTCACGTCCTGCCCTACGGATCGGATTACGATCCGCAGGGCAGCGGCGCTTTCCACTGTTCCATCTAGAGGTGAGCCATGATCGAGGTCCTACGCTTTCCAACATTCAGGAACCTGTTCGCTGCGCAGGTTATCGCGCTGATCGGCACGGGCTTGGCTACCGTGGCGCTCTCTCTTTTGGCCTATGACCTGGCGGGGGCTGAGGCGGGCGCTGTGCTAGGTACGGCTCTGGCAATCAAGATGATTGTCTACGTGCTGTTGGCCCCTCTGTCCGGAGCGATCGTCCCGGCAAATCTACGCAAACCGGTGCTTATTGCCCTCGACCTGGTGCGGGCGGGCGCGGCGCTTTGTCTGCCGTTCGTCAACCAGATCTGGCAGGTGTACCTGCTCATTGCCTTGCTGCAGTCGGCCTCGGCGTGCTTCACCCCTCTGTTCCAGTCGACGATCCCGGAAATCCTGAAGGAGGAACGCGACTACACCCGAGCACTGTCCCTGTCGCGCCTGGCCTATGACCTGGAGAGCCTGCTGAGTCCCGCGTTGGCCGCTGCTCTGCTGACGCTGATCAGCTTCCACGGCCTGTTCGCTGGTACGTCCGTAGGCTTCGTGATATCCGCCATGCTGGTGTTCTCAACTGCATTCCCCTTCGTTGCTCCTTCCCTGAGAAAGGACGGTCCCTACGCCCGCGCGATTCGAGGAATGCGGATCTACCTGAAGACGCCCAGGCTGAAAGGGTTGCTTGCCCTTAATCTGTGTGCGGCCGCCGGCGGCGCCATGGTGTTCGTGAACACTGTCGTCGTGGTGCGCAACGTTCTCGGCGGAGCAGAGTCACAGGTGGCATGGGCGCTGGCAGCTTTCGGTGGCGGTTCGATGCTGACGGCGCTTGTCCTCCCCAAGGTTCTCGATCGGGTGGCTGACAGGCGTGTGATGCTCTCCGCAGCCCTTGCAATGTGCATTGTACTTGTGACCCTCAGTCTTACCTGGCTGCTCTCGCCCTCCTCCATAGGTTGGCCCATCGTGCTCGCCGGCTGGGCATTGTTGGGGATGAGCTATGCGGGGCTGGTGACTCCTGGCGGCAGATTGCTGCGACGATCAGCGGAATCCACCGATCTGCCATTCCTGTTCGCAGCGCAGTTCTCTCTCTCCCACGTGTGTTGGCTGATTGCCTACCCTCTGGCGGGAACCGTGGGTGCGAAGTTTGGAATGCCAGTGGCGATCATGGCACTGGCAGTAGTCGGCATCGCCGGATTCGTGTTCGCCTGGAGAATCTGGCCCGCCCATGACCCGGACGAGATTTCCCACGGTCACGACGATCTGGCTGCGGACCATCCCCACTGGGCGGAACACGCCTCTTCCAACGGCAAGCATTCACATCGGTATGTCATCGACGACGTGCACCCTCGTTGGCCTGGATGACGGAAACTTGAACAAGGGGCGCGAGAGGGCATTTTCACCGCTCGCGCCCGACGTTGTCATATCGACTTTGCCAGAACAAGCCTCTAGTCTTTGCCCGTGCGATCCCTTCGTCTACCAACCAGCGTGCTGTTGCGCAGCTGCATCTTCATGATGCTGGTGGCGAGTCTGCTCGTGCGACCCGTCCTGAATCATCTGGGTGAGCTGCACGGCTTGCAGCACATCGTGCAGGCTGCGGTGGAACATGGTCACCCCCATGTTGGGGTGAGTGATGCCGCAGACCGTGATCTTGAACACGCGGTTGGATTGCACAGCCTGTTGCACCAGGCCGATCTGACGGCTTCTGTAGGCATCTTGGCCAGCCTTGCTGGACCCGCTCGAGTTGATCTGAGCGATATCCATCCCTGGCACCAGCCAGCGGCAGAGCTTCAGCATCATCGCTCATCCCTGTTCAGGCCTCCTATCGCCTGAGACCCAGGCATCGTGCTCGCACTGAGCAGAGGCTTGGCAGCGCCCGTCCAGTCAATCCTTACTGGACGTTCGTCGCTGCAAGAAATTATTCATTCGTTCCCCGCCCGGACCCCGCTTACGCGCAGTGATCCGTGTGACGTGCCGTGCGCGCCTTCTGCGCACTCGTAGCACGTTGCGCCGGTTCCCAGTGTCGTAGCGGATAGCTTTGGCGGAGGTCCGCTGACCGCATTCGTAGATCCTCATCATGATCCCCAGTTCTGAATCCGGGACGCTCTCGCGCGTCCTTCTCCAACCCCCACTACTGTCGCACTGGCCGCGAACTCTACTCGCACTGCTTTCCCTGTTCATGCTGCTACTCACAGCTGACGGGGCGTTGGCTCACGCGATCGCCGAAGGCGACAAGGGCTACATCCAGGAAATATCTGGAGTAAATCTGATCGCATTCGCCTATCTGGGCGCGAAACACATGGCCACCGGCTATGACCACATCCTGTTCCTCCTGGGCGTGGTGTTCTTCCTGTACCGGATGAAGCATGTCGCGCTGTATGTGACGCTGTTCGCGATCGGGCACTCCACAACGATGCTGCTGGGTGTGCTGTTCAACGTGGGCATCAACAGCTACCTGATCGACGCAATCATTGGTCTGTCTGTGGTCTACAAGGCCTTGGACAATCTGGGCGCCTACCAGCGTTGGTTCGGCTTCCAGCCAAACACAAAGGTTGCGACGTTGATCTTCGGCCTGTTCCACGGCTTTGGTCTGTCAACCAAGATCATCGAGTACGACATCTCACCCGATGGTCTGTTGCCCAACCTGCTTGCGTTCAACGTCGGCGTGGAGATCGGCCAGATCCTCTCGCTTGGCGCGATTCTGATCGCAATGGGCTACTGGCGCCGCACGCCCAGCTTCTTCAAGCACGCCTACACCGCCAATGCCGCCATGCTCTGCGCCGGATTCATTCTGATCGGCATGCAGCTCACTGGCTACTTCGTTTCCTGACTTTCAAGAGAACTACATCATGTACAACAGTAAGCCCGCCGAAGGCGACCTTCCCACCAGCCGCCAGCTGGGACGCACCACCGCAATTGCCGCCGGCATCGCCATCATCCTCCTGGTTGGAGTGGTGATGCCATCTGAGTACGGAATCGATCCCACTGGTGTTGGTCGGGTACTTGGTCTGAAGGAAATGGGGGAGATCAAGGAACAGCTTGCCGAGGAAGCGGCAGCTGACGCTGCGATGGACGCAAAGGCCGCCGAAGACGAGGCAGCCGCCCTGCTGACGCAGGTGTCCACGCAGAACCGTAAGACCGTTGAAGTTGCTCAGAAGCCTGCCGCGAGTAATGCGGCCACCGCTGCCGAATGGCGGGACGAAGAACAGGTTGTCCTGACGCCGGGCCAGGGCACCGAGATCAAGCTCGTCATGAAGGCGGGCGAGCGCGCCAGCTACCAGTGGTCTGTTGAAGGCGGCGTCGTGAACTTCGACACCCACGGAGACGGCGGCGGTCGAGCGATCAGCTATGAGAAGGGTCGAGGGGAAGCCACCAAGCAGGGGGTGCTCCTGGCTGCCTTCGATGGCAACCACGGATGGTTCTGGCGCAACAGGGGCGAGGAGCCCGTAACGCTTCTGCTCCGCACCGGAGGGGAGTACGAGTTGATCAAGAAGATGTAAACCGCAGCGGTGAGCGGTGGCCGGGTGCGCTTAAGGCCCGGCCACCGCCCTATGTGGGGTATTTCCGATGGGCTGCGCCCAGTTTCGGCCCCTCGACAACCCCAGCCAGCCCCGCTTAAGCTAACCCATATGCGTCTTTCCGCCCGCCACGGCCTTGCCCTCAGGATCAGCTTCTTTGCGCTGATGCTGTTGAGTGTCGTTGCGCGGCCGATGGTGATCCAGCTCAGCGAACTGCACGGATTGGAACATGACATCGCAGCAGCGGTGGATCATGGCCATTCACATGCCGGCGGTGCGGGCGACAATCTGGACCCGGATCACGCCACTGGCGCTCATGCGGTACTGCATCAGGCAGACGCGAGTTTCGCTGGAAGCTTGTTCACGCCCCACGTCTACCTGGCTTCACTACCGCTGGCCGGTGAAGTCCATGCTCTGCGACTTCTGAGGGTGCCTGCAGGGCACCCGGCGTCACCCTTCCGACCTCCGATCGTCTGACGACCCTAGCTGCGCTCTAGCAGCCTGAGCGCGCCTCCCGTGTAGCGGGACGCGGCGCGTCGTTCTGACTTTCTTTCCGGAGGCTTCCGTGAAATTCCGTAGTGTGTGGGCGCTGGCTGTTGCCGGCGCCTGCGGTGTGGCCCTTCCTGGCCACGCCGCCGAAGTGCTGCGCCTGGAGGATGCGGTTGCCCGCGCCCTTGGCACTCACCCAAGCGTGCAGGCAGATGCCGCACAAATAGAGGCGACAAAGAACCGTGCGGCGCGAGAGGGCTTAGCAGCCCCGTTGGTGCTCGGCGGAGAACTGGAGAACGTGGCCGGTAGTGGCAGCGTGCGAGGTATGGACGCTGCCGAGGCAACGTTCCGGGTATCCAAGATTCTGGAACTGGGTGGCAAGCGGGCGGCCCGCCAAGCGCTTGGCGGCGCGGAGGTCGATGCAGCCCAGCGAGAGGCTGATGTGACCCGGGTGGCCATCGCCACACGCACCGCTGGTCGATTCATCGACGTGCTTGCGGCGCAGGAGCATGTCGAGCATGCGGAAGAGCGGATTCGTATGGCCCGCGCGCTCCAGCGAGAGGTGGCCCGCTGGGTCTCTGCGGCACGGAACCCGGACTCAGACCTGAGGGCCGCTGAAATCGCCCTGGCCGATGCAGAGCTCAAGCGTGATCAAGCAGTCCAGCGGTTGGAGGCATCGCGCATGGCGCTTGCGTCTTCCTGGGGCTCTTTCACCGCTGACTTCGACACCGTCGCCGGCGATACAAACATCCTCCCCCCGCTGGATGACTACCAGACGCTGTCCGAACGCCTTCAGAACGCGCCACAGCAACGTGCCTTCGATGCCCAGTCCAGAATTCTTGCCGCGCGCCGCGATGTCGCCGTTTCCAGCGCGAAGCCTGACGTGAGTGTTGGATTTGGACTTCGCCGTCTTGAAGCAACGAAGGACAGTGGCTTGGTCATGTCGATCTCGGTTCCCTTGGGAACCCGGCGTCGATCAGCCTACTCGGTATCCGAAGTCGACTACGAACTGAGTGCGCTCAAGTCACGCCGTGAAGCACAAATGTTGGAGCTCAACCAGGAGCTGTTCGGAGTCTATCAACAGCTGCGCCAAGCGCAGTTGGAGGTCACCTCCGTTCGTGAGCGGCAGCTCCCCAAGGCGGAGCAGGCGATGAATCAGAGCCGTCGTGGCTTCGAGGAGGGTCGATTCTCCTATCTCGCATTGAGCCAGGCGCAGAAGACGCTGTTCGACCTTCGTGAGCGCGAAGTCGAGTCCGCCGCACTCTATCTCCGATTGCTGGTCGAGGCAGATCGCCTCACCGCCTCCGCCCAGGATATCCGCCCATGAATCGTTACGCCCTTCTTATGTTGCTTCCGCTGGCACTGGCCGCCTGTGGCGGTGAAAAGCCGGTTGAGAAAGAAGCCGCAGAGTCCACCGCCGCGGCCGGCGACTACGAGCGCGGCCCCAACCGCGGTCGCATGCTCCGCGATGGTGATTTCGCACTTGAAGTCACCGTCTATGAAACCAACACGCCTCCTCAGTTCCGCCTCTACGCCTATCGAAATGACAAGCCGATCTCACCGAATGAGGTGAAGGCAACAATGCAGTTGAAGCGCCTCGACGGTGAGGTCAATGATTTCACTTTCACCGCCGAAAACGACTATCTCGTGGGGAACGGCGAGGTCGTGGAACCTCATTCTTTCGACGTGAAGGCAGACGCAGTGGTAGGAGGAAAGACACACACCTGGTCCTATCAGTCCTATGAGGGCCGTACCACCATCGAGCCAAGCGCTGCCAAGGATGCGGGTGTGGTGGTGGAAGAGGCTACCGCTGGCACTATCCGCGATACGGTCACGCTGATGGGGAACATCGCGGTCAACACTGGCCGCCAGGCCGCCGTCAAAGCACGATTCCCAGGTATTGTCCGCAGCGTGTCGGTCGAGATGGGCCAACGCGTTTCCGCAGGGCAGACGCTGGCGACGGTTGAAGGCAATGACAGCATGCGCACCTACGCGGTGATTGCTCCCTTCAGCGGCATCGTTCTTGCGCGCAACACCAGTGTTGGTGATGTGGCCGCCGACAACACACTGTTCGACGTTGCCGATCTGTCAGAGGTCTGGGTCGATCTACGAGCTCTGGGCACTGACGCCGAGCGTCTCGCTCCAGGTCAAGCAGTGCGGATCCGTTCCGCCACGGGTGCCTTGGAGACTGAAGGTAGGCTCCAAAGCCTGCTTCCGCTGGCAAGCAGCGGCCAAAGCGTGGTTGCGCGCGTGAGTATCCCCAATGGTGACGGCAAGTGGCGTCCAGGAATGGCTGTCTCGGCCGAGGTCATCATTGCCGAGACACCTGTTCCACTGGCCGTCAAAGAGTCAGGGCTCCAGCGATTTCGCGACTTTACCGTCGTATTTGCGCAGGTGGGCGATACCTATGAGGTGCGCATGCTTGAGCTTGGAAAGCGTGATGGCGAGTGGGCAGAGGTTCTTGGCGGACTGAAGCCCGGAACGCGGTACGTCGCCGAGCAGAGCTATCTGATCCGTGCAGACATCGAGAAGTCTGGCGCCAGCCACGACCACTAAGGATCCATCATGCTAGAGCGAATCATTCGCGCGTCCATCGCGCATAGATGGCTTGTGCTGCTTCTGGTCCTGGCGCTGTCAGGCTTGGGCATCTGGAACTACAGCAAGCTGCCAATCGACGCCGTCCCTGACATCACCAATGTCCAGGTCCAGATCAACACCGAAGCACCGGGCTACTCTCCACTGGAGGCAGAGCAGCGGGTAACGTTCCCCGTCGAGACAGCCTTGGCCGGCTTAGCCAAGCTGGAGTACACGCGGTCCATCTCGCGTTATGGTCTCTCCCAGGTCACCGTTGTATTCGAAGACGGTACCGACATCTACTTCGCGCGGCAGCAGGTGGCCGAGCGCTTGCAGCAAGCCGCATCCCAGCTCCCAACTGGGCTGAAGCCAACGCTGGGCCCGGTCGCCACCGGTCTCGGTGAGATCTTCATGTACACCGTGGAAGCCGAGAAGGGTGCTGAAGAGACCTGGACGCCGATGGCGCTTCGTACCCTCCAGGATTGGGTGGTACGCCCCCAGATGCGACATCTGAAAGGTGTTACAGAGGTCAACACCGTCGGTGGCTATGTGCGGCAGTTCCACATCACGCCTGACCCGCGCAAGCTTCAGGCGTACGAGCTGACCATGCAGGATGTGATGGAGGCCGTGGCGCGCAGCAATGCGAACGTGGGTGCCGGCTACATTGAAAAGAGTGGTGAACAGTACCTTGTGCGCGTTCCTGGCCAAGTGGCGGACATGGACGGCCTGCGCAAGATCGTGGTCGCCAATCGCGAGGGGCTGCCGCTTCGCGTCGGTGACCTCGCAGACGTTCACGAGGGCACCGAACTGCGAACGGGTGCAGCGACCAAAGATGGCAAGGAAGTGGTACTTGGTACTGCATTCATGCTCATTGGTGAGAACAGCCGCGAAGTCGCTCAGCGAACCGCTGCCAAGCTGAAGGAGATCGACGAGACGCTTCCAGAAGGTGTCCGCGCGCATGCGGTCTATGACCGTACGGAGCTGGTCGACCGCACCATTGAAACCGTCAAGAAGAACCTACTGGAAGGTGCCCTGCTGGTCATTGCGGTGCTGTTCCTTCTGCTCGGAAATCTTCGCGCCGCACTGATCACGGCCGCGGTCATTCCTTTGACCATGCTGCTGACCATCTCCGGCATGGTCCAGAACCGTGTCTCAGCAAATCTGATGAGCTTGGGTGCGCTGGACTTCGGTCTGATCGTCGACGGCGCGGTCATCATTGTTGAGAACTGTCTGCGCCGCTTCGGCGAGCGTCAGCACGCCCTGGGGCGTCTGTTGACCCGGGATGAGCGCTTTGCTTTGGCCGCCAGCGCCAGTGCCGAGGTGATCAAGCCCAGCTTGTTCGGCTTGTTCATCATTGCCGCCGTCTACATCCCGATCTTTGCGCTCTCCGGCGTGGAAGGAAAGATGTTCCACCCGATGGCCCTGACCGTCGTTATCGCGCTGACTGGTGCGATGGCATTGTCCCTCACGTTCGTTCCCGCTGCGGTTGCTCAGTTTGTCACGGGCAAGGTCTCGGAGAAGGAAACCAAGGCTATGCGGGGCGTAACCAAGCTGTATGGCCCGATGCTGGAGCGGGCAGTCAGTGCTCGCAAACTGGTTGTGGGTGGTGCAGCCGTCCTCACCGTACTGGCGGGTCTTCTGGCCAGTCGCATGGGCACTGAGTTCATTCCGAATCTGGACGAAGGTGATATTGCGCTTCACGCGCTGCGCATTCCCGGCACTAGTCTGACGCAAGCCATCGGCATGCAGCGCCAGCTTGAAGCGACCATCAAGAAGTTCCCCGAGGTGGATGAGGTTGTCGCAAAGATCGGCACAGCAGAGGTAGCGACCGACCCCATGCCACCGTCGGTCGCAGACACCTTCATCATGCTCAAGGATCGCGACCAATGGCCTGATCCCCGCAAGCCAAAGGCGCAGCTCATTGCTGAGCTGGAGAAGGCTGTCCGAGCAATTCCCGGCAACAACTACGAGTTCACCCAGCCCGTGCAGATGCGCATGAACGAGCTGATTGCCGGTGTACGCGCCGAGGTGGCGGTGAAGTTGTACGGTGACGACCTGGATCAGCTGGCGCAGATCGGCAGCCAGATCGAGGACGCCGCAGGTTCCATCCCAGGCGCCGCAGACGTGAAGTTAGAGCAGATCAGTGGTCTGCCTCTTATGACCATCACGCCTGACCTGGGTGCTTTGGCCCGCTATGGCGTTTCGATCGACGAGGTCCAGAAGACCATCTCTGTTGCGCTGGGCGGTGAGGCGGTCGGTCAGGTCTTTGAGGGTGATCGTCGCTTCGACATCGTCGTTCGTCTGCCCGAGAACCTGCGTCAGGACACCCGGACGCTCGCATCGCTACCGGTAGCCGTCGCCGTCGGGGCCAGTTCCGGCGAACAGAGAGCGTTCGTTCCGCTGGGGCAGCTGGCTAAAGTTGAAGTTGCGCCAGGCCCAAACCAGGTCAGTCGCGAGAACGGCAAGCGTCGCGTCGTCATCACCAGCAACGTACGTGGTCGCGACCTTGGTTCGTTCGTAGAGGAGCTGCGAGAGAAGGTTGGTCAGGAGGTGCAGTTGCCGGAAGGCTACTGGATTGAGTATGGCGGTACCTTCGAGCAGCTCATCTCTGCCAGCAAGCGGCTGTCCGTGGTCGTGCCGGTCGTCCTGGTGATGATCTTCGGCTTGCTCTTCATGGCGTTCGGCTCGGGCAAGGATGCTGCCATCGTGTTCAGCGGCGTTCCACTTGCGTTGACCGGTGGCGTGGTGGCTCTGTGGATGCGTGACATACCCCTGTCCATTTCTGCAGGCGTGGGGTTCATCGCGCTGTCGGGCGTCGCCGTGCTCAACGGCCTGGTCATGATCAGCTTCATCAAGAGCCTTAGGGAACAGGGCACTCCCCTGCACCAAGCGGTAACCGAAGGTGCACTGACCCGGCTGCGCCCCGTGCTGATGACGGCCCTGGTTGCCAGCCTGGGCTTCCTGCCAATGGCCCTAAACGTTGGGGCTGGCGCGGAAGTTCAGCGCCCGCTGGCGACGGTCGTTATCGGCGGAATCATCTCCTCCACGCTGCTGACCTTGCTGGTGTTGCCGGCGCTCTATCGCCTCATCCACCGCGAAGGGGATGAGCGGAAGGAGGACGCAGCGTGAACCCGTCCATCTCAACCCCTCCCAGGAACATGCAGTTGACCATTTCCAAACGAACCCAAGCGTGGCTCTACCTGCTTGCAGCCATCCTTCTGCCTTGCGTTGCTTGGGCGCATGGCGTCAGTGAAGGCGACCAGGCCTTCCTGGAAGACAGTACCGGCCTGCAGCTCATCGCGTTCACGTACCTCGGCGCCAAGCACATGGTGACTGGATACGACCACCTCCTGTTTCTGTTCGGGGTGATCTTCTTCCTGTACCGGATGCGTGATGTCAGCATCTACGTGACGTTGTTCGCGATCGGCCACAGCACCACCTTGCTGCTAGGTGTCCTGGGCGGATTGCATGTGAATGCGTACCTGGTCGACGCAATCATTGGCCTGTCGGTTGTCTACAAGGCGCTGGACAACATGGGCGCGTTCAAGCGCTGGTTTGGGGTACAGCCCAACACCAAAGCCGCCGTGCTGATCTTTGGCTTCTTCCATGGCTTTGGTCTAGCGACAAAGCTGCAGGATTTCTCGCTCTCACCTGACGGGCTTGTCCCAAACATGCTCGCCTTCAACGTGGGGGTCGAGATCGGACAGCTGCTCGCGCTCGCAGGCATCTTGATCGTGATGGGCTTCTGGCGCCGCTTGCCGTCATTCCATCGACAGGCGTACAGCATCAACACCGCCCTTATGTGCGCCGGCTTCGTGCTTGTTGGCATGCAGCTCACCGGCTACTTCGTTTCCTGAATCTACAGAGGTACTCATGTCCATCACGCTTTCCAATCAGCTGCCCAGCACTCGCAAGCTGCTGAAATCCACCGCCCTGGCCGCTGCCGTTGCAGGGGTGATTCTGCTCACCACCGTGCTTCCCGCGGAGTACGGAATCGACCCTACGGGCGTAGGTAAGGTTCTGGGTCTGGACGCCCTAGCCTCCACTGACCAGGTAGAGGCCGTAGCTCCCCCAGTTCCGGCATCTGCTGGCAGCGCCGAAGCCGTCTCGGCGCTGTTCGAGAAGGCCAAGGTTGCCTTCGGGAGCAATGGCAAGCAGGCCTTCGAACCCGCCGCTGTCTCTCTCGCCAGCACTCCTTTACGGCAGGACTCACTGACGATCGAGCTTGCCCCTGGTAAGGGCCAGGAGGTGAAGGCCCATATGGCTCAGGGCGCTGGGATGGTTTTCAGCTGGAAGGCCACGTCTGATGTTGCCGTGGACATGCACGGCGAGCGTCCCGACGTGAAGGGCCCCTGGACCAGCTACGCCGTTGAAGGCGCCCAGCGTCAGGCCGAGGGAACGTTCATTGCTCCCTTTGAAGGTACCCATGGGTGGTACTGGCAGAACCGCGGCAGCACCCCCGTGATCATCGAGGTGCAAATTACCGGCTACCAAGCCGACCTCTACCAGCCGTGACACCCGGCATAACGCCGAAATCAACCTAGGAGAAGCAACATGAAGAATCGTTTTGCCCTCATCAGCGTCCTTTTCGCTTCCATTGCAGCGTCCGCATCGGCCTTCGCACATGATCCGGCGCTTCATGCCGAGTCGGAAGTGAAGGAGGCGCCTAAGGCAAAGCCTGCTACGTGTGAACAGCTGGCTGACCGGACGAAGTTCAAGGTGGATCTTGCCGATCCTCAGACCAAGGCGCTGAAGGACAGGTGCGACGCTCAGGCGCAGTCGGCTGCGAAGAAGAAGTAATTGATTGCGGCGAATGGTCCGGCTTGGGTGAAGTCGGACCATTCGTCTTTACCCTTGAGCCAAGCGAATAGTGCCAGCGTCGTCCTACAAATAGACCTCGGTTAGACCCTCATTCTTCCAACAGGCTCGCTCTCGAATGCTAGCGTTTGACCGGAGGATTGCGATTAGAGCCGCACTCGGGCTTACATTCTCCAAACCCGAGTGCGGCAAAGTTCATTTGCAATCATCGACGTGATCGAACGTGCTGAACCGAACGCAATCTCCTGACCTGATCAACCCGCCTTAGAAGCGCGCGGTCGCGCCCACAAAGAGCGTGCGTGCGCCGCCGTCGTAATTATTGCCTTCTTCAAGCGTGGAAACATCACCCAAGTTCAGTACGCCGACGCGCAAGGTCAGGTTTTCGTTCACATCGAGAGCGGTGACCAGATCCACCGTGGTGTATGCCTTGGCGAAGGTAGGTCTGGACGAAGACACAAGCTGCTTCCCGATGTGTTGCGCGCTGAGGTTAAGCGACCATGCATCGGACACGCTCCAGTTCAGCGAAGTGTTGGCGGTGATCTTCGGCACCACTAGCAGGCTGGCGCCGGTGGTGCGGTTCTTCGATTCCAACATGCGTGTGGCGTTGGTGGTCCAGCTCAGTCGCTCGTGCAGCGGCACGGTCACACTGGCTTCCACGCCTCGCGTGCGAGCCTTCTGGATGTTCTGCGCCACCGTCCACCAGAAGCCGTTTACGAAGCTAGTGTTCTGGCCTGGGATCTCGCGCAGCGGCACCTGTTCGATCTTGTCGTCGAAGTTGGTCAGGAAGTAGGTGGCCGATGCGGACCAGCCGTTCTGGTCGAAGCCCACGCCAAGCTCATAGTTGGTGCTGGTTTCCGGTTTCAGGTTCGGGTTACCGGCCATGTAGCAGCCGGTCGTGCCGTCGGCGTTGATCAGCCGGCTGTTCCAGCCTTCCGGGGTCAGGCTGCCGCAGCCGCGTCCCAGAGACTGGGTGGCCGCACCAGCGGTGCCCTGCTTAAGATTGGGCGCGCGGAACCCTTTGGAGACACCGCCGCGTACTGTCCATGCGTCTGCCGGGTGCCACACGCCGTAGATGCGCGGGCTCACGTTGTCGTCGTAGTTGTCGGTGTTGTCCCAGCGCACGCCCAGAGTCAGCACGAAGCGCTCGTGCAGGGTGATGTGGTCTTCGGCGAACAAGGCCCATGAGTCCGCTTCACTGGTCGGGCTGATGCGGCTGCTGCCGGTCCAAGTCACAGGTACGGTACCGATGGTGTCGCTGTTTTCCAGCTGCTCGCGCTTCCACTGACCACCCACGTTCAGGCTGTGCTCGAAGCCCCAATGGAAAGCGGTGGTGAAGGCAGTATCGAACACCGTTTCCTTCGAATGGTTGCCCACCGCACTGCCCTTGTCTTGGTAGTCGTTCCGCACAAGGGTGGTCTTGGAGGTGGTGGAGTCGCCGTAACGGCCATCATGGCCCAGCACGTAACCGGTCTGTACCAGCTTGGACAGACCCCAGGCATATACATCACCGCTGCCGGTGTTGCGCTGCACGCCGCGCGACCCTTCTATGGTCAGTGCGTGGTCATCGTTGAGGCGCCAGTGGAACTGCAGGTTGGCATTCTCCGCCTTGCTGCCCGGAGTCTGGCCCTCAAGGCGATCGGACTTGCGGTCGGTCACGTTGGCCCCGATGCGGATCCCCAGGTTGTCGGTCAGTGGGCCGCTGAAAAGGGCACCCATCTGCGTGGTATCACCGCGGGTGGATGAATCGGGCACGCTGTGGTTCAAGGTGACCGAGCCGCCCCAGTGGTCGGAAATCTTGCGGGTAATGATGTTGATCACGCCGCCCATCGCATCCGAACCGTATAGCGACGACATCGGGCCGCGCACCACTTCTATTCGTTCGATCATGTCCGGCGACAGCCAGTTCAGATCCTGCGGACCCAGGTCGTCGCGGTAGTTCACGCCGGAGGAGTTGCCCTGGCGGCGGCCGTCGATCAGGATCAGCGTGTACTGCTCGGGCAGTCCACGCAGGCGGATCTTCGACTGCGCTCCGGACAGTGCATAGCCACCGGTCACTCCAGGGACGGTACTCAGCAGCTGGCCGATGCTGGTGACCGGCTTACGCTCGATCTCCTCGCGGCTGATAACGCTAATGCTGGCTGGCGCATCCCTGATCCACTGCTGGGCACCGGTGGCGGTAACGACCAAGGTGTCCAACTGCTTGACGGAGGAGGCATGCGTCAAAGCTTCAGCGCTGGCATGCGAAGAAAGGGCCAGACCAATAGCAACTGTCAGCGTGGGAAGAGCAAGTCGTGACTTCAGGTATGTGTGCGACATCTCGGGGTAATCCGGTAACGGGCATTATTGCTGGGGAATGGCTGCCTCGCTTGATTCCGGAAAACGCCCATATCGGGTCGAGGGCTGGCTTGCGTCTTGAGGTCAGGTATCAAACTGTGGCCGACCGATGCTGTCTGGGCAGCACCTCAGCTGGACTGGCTCATGCTCCAAGTCGTCCATACGCCGGTCCGCAAGGTCCGCGGTTGCTGCAAGCAATAGACAATCTGCGAGGCTACATCCTGCGCGGCCATGAATTCGCTCAAACGGGGATCGTCGGCCGTGCGACCGTGACCCACGGCAAAAGATGTATGAGTACCTGCGGGGCAGATGGCACTCACGCGAATCCCATCTTTCCTTACTTCTCGGTCCAAGCCGCCCGCAAAAATGAGCTGGGCGGCCTTGGTACCTGCGTAGACGGCTTCGTCCGCCCCACTGCGATGAGCTGCGACGCTCGATACGATCAAAATATCCCCGCCACCAACGCTACGAAGATGAGGGAGGAAAGCACGTACCGTGAGGACCGTTCCGAGATAGTTGATTTCACACATTTCGATGACTTGATCATCGCTTGCGTCAGCGACTCCGCCGTAGTAGCCAACCCCGGCGTTGGCCACTACCGAATGTACGCTTCCAAAGTGATCAATGCCGCAAGATGCGAAGGCACCCACGCTATCCGGATCGCGCACATCCAGACGCATCCAGTAGGCGCGATCAGCGCCGAACTCATCCTGTAGCCGCTTGAAGTCACCTAAACGCCTGGATCCTCCAAGAACGCTTCCACCACTGCGTAAGATCATCTCCGCCGTTGCCAGTCCGATCCCCGAACCGGCGCCAGTAATGGCAACGCAGCGGTTTCTAAGGCTGTAACTTGCTTCTGTCAAGGTCTATCTCCTACGTTCGTTGGCGACCAGGTGTAGTTGAGTCATGAAAGGAGTTGGGGTCGTCTGTGACGCAAGTTAGGGGCGTGCAGCGCCACCTTCGGCCCCATACACCTGGCCGTTCGCATAACTGGCGTCGCTTGCCGCAAGTTGGACGAAGATTGAACCCAGCTCAGCAGGCTGACCTGCGCGTCCTAGCGGCTTGTCCCCCCCGAAGTTCGGAATCTTCTCGGATGCAGTCCCGCCACTGATCTGCAACGGAGTCCAGATAGGACCTGGAGCAACTCCGTTTACCCGAATCCCCTTAGGGCCAAGCTGCTTAGCCATCGAGCGAACGTAGCTAACCTGCGCACTCTTCGTCATCGCATAGTCGACCAGGTAGGGGGACGGATCGTAGCCCTGCTCAGACGTAGTAACGATGATGACGCTTCCAGGCGGAAGAGACACACGCAGTGCCTCTTGGGTCATCCATACCATTGCATTGATGTTGGTAAGGAAGGTGTTCTCGAGGTGTTCGTCGGTAATCTTTAGAATGTCCGGCTCCTGCTGCTGATACGCCGCGTTCAGCACCAAGGTGTCGATCGAGCCCAACGCCGATGCCGCCTTGCGCACAAGATCCAGGCAAAAGTCTTTGCTGCGAATATCACCAGGTAAAGCGTATGCCTGACGGCCGGTTGCGCGTATCAGCGCAATAACTTCACGCGCATCTTCCTCTTCTTCAGGCAAATAGTTGATGGCCACATCGGCACCCTCGCGGGCGTATGCAATGGCAGCGGCCCGACCGATTCCTGAGTCTCCTCCCGTAATCAGTGCCTTGCGGCCTTCAAGGCGCCGATTGCCTCGATAGGTTTTCTCACCGTGGTCCGGCAGCGGACGCATCTTCGACGCAAGCCCCGGCCAAGGCTGTTCTTGGCGCGGGTAGGGTGGCCGAGGATATGCCTGCCGAGGGTCGATCAGGCCGGCTCGCGGGCGGCCCTGACCCTGCGCCTCCGAGAGTACCGCAGCGGGCACAGCACCGAATGCCGAGGAAGCAGCAATTCCGCTGGCGATGGCCACACTGCTTCCCGCAATAAACTGTCTGCGGCCGATGACCGGCGTGGCTTCATCGTCGTGCTCAGGCAAATCACTATTCGAATTTGACATGTTCATCCCAGTTGATTGGTCACTCTGGCCCAAGCAAATTTGAGTACAGCGACCGTGGAGGAGACGCAACTTTACTGCGGCGAACATGCGCAAGTAGCAATTTTATTGCTGAAGTTCTTTCAATTCAGAAATGATCGAAAGCGTCGACGGCGCAGCTTCTTGCCATGCCATCCTCGGCGATAATGGGGAAGCATCTGCACTGCGTTCGATCCATAAATCATGCTTTGTGCGGCGGATCATTGGCACGTTTAGTAATCGATACCCGGGTGAAGTGTCTTGAAAGGTGATCTAGAGAGAATAAGCATTTCAGATCTAGCTGCGTTCATCGAGATCGCTCGGCATGGATCAATGCGCGCCGCCGCCCTCGAACTTGGCTTATCTGCCTCAGCTCTAAGTCACGCCTTAAAGCGGCTGGAAGATCGACTGGGTGTGCGTCTCGTTAATCGTACGACCCGTGCGCTTTCGATCACCGTTGAAGGACGCGAACTGGAACGCTATGCAGCCACTGGCCTAGATACAATTGGAGAGGGTCTAGCCGCGATTCGGGCTCGGAAGCAGTCAGAGATCCAGATGCTCAAGATCTCGCTATCACACGATGCGGCGCGCCTCCTACTCTGGCCAGTGCTGTGGAGCTTTCAGCAACGCTGGCCTAACGTCCATCTTGATCTAGTGATAGAAGAACGCCTGGTGGACTTAGTAGCGGAAGGCTTTGACGGCGGCATTCGATACGGTGACCGAGTGCCAGAGGGGATGGTTGGTCTGGAGCTTACACATCCGCTTAAGTGGGTGGTCGTGGCAGCGCCCAGCTATCTGCAACATGCTGGGAGACCTGAGAATCCAAGCGATCTGCGGCGGCATGTTTGTATTGAGAACAGAATCGGCGACGGCTCAATCTATCGCTGGGAACTTGGCGACGGTGATCGTATGGTCAAGGTAATTCCCAGCGGAATGCTGAGGGTGAGCAGCACCGACTCTCTGCTCGCTGCAACGTTGCAGGGATTGGGGTTGGCATACTGTCTGGAACTCAGAGTGCAGGACGAAATCTCGTCCGGCGCACTTGAAGTTGTGATGCCAGACTGGGCATCAATGGGCGCACCATTCATGCTGTACTACCCCACTCGTCGCCAATCCCTGCCCGGCCTCAAGGGGCTAGCGGAGGTAATTCGGACACAGATGATCGATGCATGCTAAAACATGCTCCAAACTATGGAGTTGGGATCGACATGAATGGTCTGCCAACGTACTCCATCACCAGTTCGATACCGGAGTGCTCTCCAGACTCTCCCTCTGGATCACATATGTAGGTTGCTGTGAGGCAATGAGAGCGCTTCTTGCCACCGGCATCAGACAGAGCCAGTCCGGAGGACTCCGAGAATGGATGCCCTGGACTCGCTAGTTCCATAAGCACCTCGTCCATATGAGTGGGTATCGGAATGCAGTCCCTTCATATGGAAGCGTTCAATTGCCAACCACTGTTGAGGCGCTGAAGTTGCGGTCCTCCGCTGTGGTTGGCTTTAACATTCCTAAACGCGGATGAGACCAAAAACCCTACCTTCAATACTGCCACATCAGCACGAGTTCGAAGCCGAATTTACTGAAGAATGATTGGCACTGCCACGACGAGGCGTTGAGCGGGCTCGGACAGATCTCACCTCTTGGACCATCAGACTGAATCCGCACAAACTTCAAAAGAAGAACTTAATTGGACGCTGCGATTGGCCAATTCCATCTGATTTGAACCTACACTCTGTTCGAGAGCATTCAGAGGGAGTTGCAATGCAGTTCATCGTCGACGGGCCAGACATCCCAGAAGCACTTCTACAGGCACACGAAGAAGGACGAGTAGTCTTCTTCTGCGGCGCCGGAGTCTCCTACCCGTCAGGACTACCTGGTTTCAAAGGACTGGTTGAGCAAATCTATGCGTCGAATGGGACATCATTCACGGACATCGAGCGTGCCGCCTTCGATCATTCAAAGTTCGACGCGACTCTCGATCTACTTGAAAGGCGACTGCCTGGGCAGCGATTGGCGGTTCGGCGCGCCCTAGCGAAATCGTTGAGACCCAAGCTTCGTCGGAAGGGAGCAATTGACACCCAAGCAGCGCTTCTTCGGTTAGCACGAAGCCGGGATGGCGCGTTGCGGTTGGTGACTACCAACTTCGATCGAACCTTCCACGCGGCGGCGAAGCGCATGGGCCAACCATTTCCGGCCTATCCCGCTCCAATGCTGCCGATCCCTAAGAGCAGCCGCTGGGATGGGCTTGTCTTTCTGCATGGCCTGCTTCCGGAGAGTGAGGATGATGCAGCACTCCATCGACTAGTGGCCACCAGTGGTGACTTCGGCTTGGCTTACTTGACCGAACGCTGGGCCGCGCGGTTCGTCAGCGAACTTTTTCGCAACTATGTCGTTTGCTTCATTGGATACAGCATTGACGATCCGGTCCTCCGGTACATGATGGACGCATTAGCAGCAGATCGAATGCTCGGTGAGGTTACCCCGCAGGCGTGGGCGTTCGGAGATTGCGAAGCCGGGAAAGAGCATCTGAAGACTATTGAATGGGAAGCTAAGGGCGTTAGACCTATCCTCTACAGGGTTCAGCCTGCTACCCATGACCACTCTGCGTTGCACGACACAATCAGGACTTGGGCAGATGTCTATCGCGATGGAGTTCAAGGTAAAGAGGCCATTGTTGCGAAGCACGCCATGGCCCAACCTCAGGACAGCACGCTCCAGGACGATTTTGTTGGACGAATGCTGTGGGCTCTTTCAGACAAGTCAGGCCTCCCCGCGAAGCGCTTCGCGGAGTTCAATCCAGTTCCCCCGCTTGAGTGGCTCCTCGAGGCATTTTCCCATGAGCGATTCTTGCAGAGGGATCTAGCCCGCTTTGGCTTCTCCTCGGTTAAGGAGGAGGATGCAGAACTCAGATTCAGCTTGGTTCGTAGGCCTGCGCCTTATGATCACGCTCCTCCTATGACACTGGCGTCTTCTGGAAGTATGGCCAGCCGATGGGATGGATTGATGTTCCAGCTCGCACGCTGGCTTGTGCGTCATCTGGACGATCCACGATTGATCATATGGATTGCAGAGCGTGGCGGGCAGATGGATAGTCGCTGGATCTCTCTAGTCGACTCCGAACTTGAGCGTCTGGCCACACTGGAACGGGATGGCAAAGTCTCGGAGCTGGATCTTATTCGCCTGGACGCCCCAAAGGGTGTGCCCGATCCAAAGATGCGAACTCTTTGGAGAATCGTGCTCGGTGGCCGACTCAAGACCCCACTGTCAGGGGGGCTGCTATATCGTTGGATCAAGCGTCTTAGACGTGAGGGACTGAACACGTCTCTTCGGATGGAACTTCGTAGCCTTCTCAGCCCAAAGATCACACTAAGGCGTCCATTTGTTTGGGACGGCGAAGTGGCCGATGGTGCAGACGAGACAGTGCGAATTAAGCAGTTGGTTGACTGGGACCTTGTGCTTGCGGAGGACAATGTACATGCGGTCCTCCAGGATCAGTCTAAGGGTGAGTGGGAGAAGGCACTCCCGCTCCTGCATTCGGACCTACAGCAACTGCTCTGTGACGCGCTGGGCCTTCTTCGAGATCTAGGAGAGGCAGATGACCTTGTCGATAGATCCTACTGGGACCTTCCATCAATCACGCCCCATTGGCAGAACCGGTCCTTCCGAGACTGGGTTAGCCTGATTGAACTGCTACGCGACGCTTGGTTAGCAGTTCGAGCTACGGATGAGTCGAGATCCACGCTCATGGCTCAGGCATGGTTCGAGATCCCGTATCCCACATTCAAGCGGCTGGCATTGTTTGCGGCCAGCCAGGACAATTGCATCGAGCAGGAGCAGTGGGTCGATTGGCTGCTACTGGATGAGGGGCGGTGGCTGTGGTCGCAGTGCACCGCACGCGAAGTGCTGAGGCTTCTTGTTCTCCAGGGGTGAATTCTAGACAACGCGTCTCAAGCACGCTTGGAGAATGTCATCTTGGCAGGACCTCCCCGCGAGATGTATCGCGATGATCTGGAGTCCGAACGCTGGGATCGCCTGGTTGCTCGCGCAGTATGGATTCGTCTAGCGAAGCTGGAGTCCTCGGGCCTACATCTTGGTGTGTCTGCAGCAAGGCGCCTAGCGGAGATATCCATCGCGCATCCTGAGTTGAGATTGGACCCTAACGAGAAGGACGAATTCTCACACTGGATGAGCGGCACCGGAGATCCGGATTTCGAGGACGGCAGAGAGGTCGATGTCGCCCCTCGCACTCGCAAGGAGCTAGTTGAATGGCTTGAATCGCCGAGGCCTGCCCATAGACCGTTCTATGAGGACACTTGGCGGGATGTCTGCCGTACTCGCTTCTTCCATAGCCTTGCCGCGCTCTGCGACCTCGCTCACCAAGACGTCTGGCCCGCAGTTCGGTGGCGCGAGGCGCTTCAGGTTTGGTCGGACGATTCAATGGCAGCCCGCTCCTGGCAGTACGCATCGCCTTTGGTACTGCTAATGCCTGATGAAGTTCTGTCCGAGATCGCACCTGCAGTAGCGTGGTGGATGGAGGCCACTTCAAGAAGCGGCGCGAATCGCGAGAACCTCCTATTGACTCTCGCCGGTCGAGTGCTTGCGCTTCCGATCCCCTTGAGTAGTGGCATGACAAGGAACGGCGAGCCAATCGATAACCCTGTCTCGGAGGCGATTAATCACCCCATTGGGCATGCCACGCGCGCCTTGCTCAATCTATGGTTCAAGAGGGCGCCCAACGATGGAGACCTACTTCCCCCTGAACTTAAGGCGGCATTTTCCGCCATATGCGATGTTGAAGTAGATCGATTCCGCCATGGCAGGGTGTTGCTCGCATCTAGACTCATCGCCCTGTATCGCGTAGACCGGGCGTGGACCGAAGCGACGCTACTACCGCTCTTCGATTGGTCCAACCCTGTCGAAGCGAAAGCAGCCTGGGAAGGATTTCTTTGGTCACCGCGACTGTACCAGCCATTGATGGTGGCATTGAAGTCGCAGTTCCTATTGACGGCCGGTCACTACGCCGACCTTGGTGAACACCGAGGACAGTTCTCTGCTTTCCTAACGCACTCAGCCCTAGGGCAATTGGAAGGCTACTCTCGGGACGACTTTAGATCTGCATTGGGCAAGCTTCCACAGGATGGACTGGAGAAGTCCGCACAATCGCTCTCCCAAGCACTGGAGGCCGCAGGCGATCAACGCGAAGACTTCTGGAGAAATCGAGTCCAACCCTTCTGGCAGGAGATTTGGCCAAAATCGCGCAATCTAGCTACACCCAGCATTGCTGCCTCCTTAGCTCGACTCGCCATCGCGGCCCGGGTTGAGTTCCCTTCCGCATTGAAGGCGGTACGTGACTGGCTTCAGCCGGTAGCGAATTCGGACTACATCGTCCATCTTCTACTAGAATCTGGCCTTTGTAGCCAGTCGCCAACTGAGGCTTTAGATTTGCTGGGTGCCGTTGTTGGATCCCAACAATGGGCGCCTCTAGGACTGAATGAATGCCTAGCTCAAGTAAGGGCCGCCGCTCCCGACCTAGAGCGAAACAACCAGTTTCATCGACTTGAGGAGCTGGTGCGAACGCGCTCCTAAGAGTTCTGGCGGGGCATCATTCGAAGCTTGCGAGATGCCCTATTACGAACTCGCTTTTCTCCTTCTCCCGCTCTCGATTCCAACCACCCTTGAGCCCGCCTCGCGCTGCTTCTTGATCTGTGACTTCAGCTCAGAAATCTCCTTCTTCAAGGCGGCGATCTTTGCATCTCGCTGCACCACCTCGATCGAGTACATGTTCTTGAACTGCGCAGAAATACCGTCGTACCTCTCTTTCCATCCCAGCCTTTGTGAGTAGGACTTTCGTCTGGCGGCCTTCACGCTCGTAGGAACGTCCACTCGAAGTTTCGTGAGCCAGGCCTGCACCTCGAGCTTTGTGGTGCCGGCATGCTTCTCTCCGTGCAGCGATACCGCTGTTACCTTTGCCCGCCGACACAGCTCTGCAACATTCAGCCGACCAGAGTTCCGTGGATACACTCCGTCGTTCTCCGATATCTCCCTGTCAATCTCGGCCATAGTTGATCGAAGGCGTGCAACGAACGCCTCCGTCCGCTCCTTTCCAAGCTCGGCAAGACTCTTCTTTTGTCTCATTTCAGAAGTACCACATTGGGTACGAGGCGCGTCAGCAAACTGCTCTTCGAGAAGTATTCGTCCACCTTCTTCCACCTGCCGAGCACGGACTTGATCTGCCCCCGGAACTGAGCAATGAGCATAACGTCATCATCCACGAAAGCGTGCTCTAGCAACTCAAGATTGTACTGAACTGTCTCGATGGCCTGAACAACGCTTCTGGACGCCTTATCCTCGTCGTCAGGGAGAATCAACTGATTCTCACATGCAGGATGACAGTAGTGTGGATTAGCCTGACCATGCCCCTTGTTGCAAAGGCCTCCATCGGTGAAGTTCGTACACACTATTCCTGGTGCGACAACTGCCCAAGAAGAGCCCTCAGCAGTCATCGCGCGGGCGAACTCCCTGATGTTCTGCGGATCAAGGGCGGACTTACCCAGCCGGCGCGCGAACAGCGCCACACGCCCCCGTAGCTTCTCTGCGCCGGCCCCCTGAACCTCATCAGCCTTATTGATCGCCTCCACTCCCTTTAGAATAAGCATCTCACGTACAACTTGCTGTACTTCGGAAAGAATTCCTGGATCCGAAAGTATGTAGCGCATGATTGTCATTTGTTCATCCCTGTGCCCAAAGACATCCATCAAAATCTTTGGCGCATGGACAAGCGCTAGAGCAACAATTCGAGCGAGGGTCTTTCGGAATCGATGCGGGTTCATACCACCATCGGTGAGCCAGCGCTCCAGGCCAAGTATCTCCACGAAGCTATTGAACACATGCGCAAGGCTCGGCACCTTATCTGGATATCTTGGGGAAACCCACAGGCCGTTCCCCTTTAGGCCGTGGTGCCGTCGAAAAATGTTCGCTAGGCGCTCTTGCTGCAGAATCGCTTGAATGGCAATTGACGGCGCTGGCGCTTCACTCTGCCTCCCTCCGGGATTCTCAAACTTCCAGGTTCTGAACTCGTAAACACTGGAACCACCTCGCTTGCCAAGCGAGCCGATCTGCATCGTTAGCAGTTCACCATGTCGGGGACCGCCAGAAAGAGCCACCGGAAAAGCGTGTGCACCCTGTAGAACCACTATCAGGCGCAAGGCCTGGGGTAACGTCCGAGGCGGCCATGCGACGGTTTTTCCACTTCGCCCGGATTTCATCGAAAATTGAAGCGGGGCATCCCTAAGCGGCTCCCCGTCAGGCCCCCGCCATTCCCATGACCGGATCACAGCATTGCTTACGCGAGCAGCTCGGCGACTGGGAGATGGCGAGGGACCGTCTTTCAGATCACGAGTAGTTTCAGTAGCGGCGAGTGCGGCCTCTACGGCATCCAACAAAGTAGGACCAACGACTTCGATCATCACCAGTGCCATCGAGCCTGCTTCAGAGACGAACTCATCTGAGTATGGCTGATGAGGTTTCGCTATGCTGACCGGGATTGTATGCTCAGGTTCACCCGTTCGATCTCGCGCAGCCTTCATTCCATGAACCGTTGGACGCATGGGCGCGGGGCCATCGGGAAGACACCCCAGTCGGTGGTAGTACTCAACCACCCCAAGGCAGTCAGAGTACTTCTGCGTCAGGCCAGCGCGTTCGACCAGGCTCCAGAGTCTCTTGGAGCTTGGACGTACATTTGTACGCTGGATCGCCCTCTTAAGATTGGCAATGAGCGTCCGGATCGTTGTGTATCTATACACCTTCCCGGTTTTGCCTGGAATTATCGCCATCGTGATCGCCAGCCTCATAAGCTCTCGAACTACGAAGGGTGAGTGCTTCCCCTTGCACGTCTTGCCCCTTCCAGAATAGAGCCTTAGATCGAGATCAGAGGTCCGTAGGCCAGACTGATGTTCGTCGTCAATACGAAGAACGCCCCAGTTGTCCCCCATTCCAACAAGCTTCTGAAGCTGCTTCAGCTTTGCCTCCGGCGCCAACCTCAGCTCATTCGGACTAATCGACAGTAGCGACACCTCCACGTCAGGAGCTAGGAGTTCATGGTTGCCTGCTACTAGAGACCGGTTGACCATTTTCATCAGTGCTGCCCTGCGAAGTAGATTGGCATGTGCTCACCGGAGGCTATCCTTGCCGCCCACTTATCAATGGCGAACTTCACTGCATCTGCTGGCCATTGAAGAACGGTTAGGCGAAGCCGCGCCAGGTCACTTGCATCTGATCCAGCATCGAACCGAACCATTCCTACGGAGGTCCGAACTGCCTCTAGCTCTGCCACACGCCGGCAGATGAAGTCCAGGCTGTCCGTGAACACAAAACAGTTGGGGCAGCCGCTGGAAGCACACCTATGCTGCTGGACGCATAGAGTGCATCCATCTCTCGGATTGCCTGGATCAATGACTGCTGGCGGGCTGTAAGGATCTGCACATCCGCTTCCGTCGTAGGTCTTATGACGGCGTGCTTGATTCAGCTTTTCGATCTCGGCTTCACTGACGTCCAACTTTGCGAGCTTCGCCCTCGTCAAGGCTACGTCGAACACACGATTGACCCGAAGCTGGGAGAACAAGTCATCAATCACTTCGGACACAAGCGAGAAGGATTCCTCAAAAGAAGATCTTCGGTAGCCATAGTGCCTAGTGGTCATGAGGTTCTTGTGACCAAGTAGTACCATCATTACCCAGTTCGAGTATTGAGAATCCTTGAAGATCGCAGCCGCGGCGACATCTCTGAACTGTCCAATTGACATGGTCTCGGAAGCTGTACGGGTGCCGTCATCGAGTTGCTCTATCAGAGAGGCGAGCCAGTTGTTTGCAGTTCGAGTTGTGCGGGGATTTACTACATACACCCCTTGTCGCCGTCCGCGCACTGTTACGCCCACCCATGGACTACGAGCGACAACGTCTGGGAGAGGGCACAGGCGCGGGTTTCTTTCGATATGGCCTCGAAGCCCTTCTGTCCGCTTCAGAAGAAGCTCAACTAACGAATGACAGCCCGTCGCATCGCCTACCCGTGACACAGTCCATTGCGCGGTCCCTTTGGCCCGGTCCTTAGGCGCATAGATCCATGCATGCTGCTCATCATAGACTGCCGTCCAGTCGCTCAAGTTCATGGATGCTGCGGTTGCGGGGTTCCAGGCGCTCCGCGCTACAAAGAGCAGGAAGAAAATTGAGACATCTGCGCTAGTAGGATAGGTTCCGGCAACCAGATCGTGCCAGCCGACCTCGCTTCCTGATCGTTCGTGGTCATCGGGGTAGTGCGCCCACCAGCTTGGGAGTCTTTTGATGCGCTTGCCGAAGATCGCCAACAACTGAGATCGCCGAGGCACTGGATTTCCCGTCAGCCTTATGAGCGCGCGATAGGTCGCGTGCGCATCCGCTTCCGTACATACGAAGTCGGGGGCATTCATGAACTCAGGATTCTCTCTGTACAACTCGATCAGATCGCGTCCTTGAGGAATGAGTCTGTCCGTTCTCCTCCACCGCTGTAGAACCTTCAGTGCCTCCGCTCGTAGCAGCCTAATGACGGCCAATCCGTGCTCTTCGGATGGGGTCTCGCGGCGATTCGAGGCTATCCTGAAAACTGGAAGTACTAGCTCTGGAAGTTCATGGTAGCTAATCGCGGTCTTTATAATCGCGCGGACGACGGCAGCTCTGCTGTCCATAGTGGCATCCCATGCACCCTCCGGACCCGGGCTTGTGTAGAGGGCAACGTGCCGGGATGTCAGATCGCGAAGTCTAACCACCCGTTTGAATGGAATTCCATTTGAGGCCATGTATCCCTCAAGTGCATCGAGGAATCTCCAGAAGGACACCAGTGCCCCCCTTCTTGCAGCTGCACCGTCTGATGCGATGCCTTCAATACTCGCGCTCAGCGTAGGCCATAGATCGCGCAGCAGCTCCGGCCTACCAGTGAATCCCCCCTTCCAGGAATGCCTGACTGCGGCAATGGGCGGGGCATCACTTGCACCAGTCGCCAGAATCGAGAAGTCATAGATCTTCCCCGTGCTAATGAGGTCCGGATGTGTACAGGGCACCACCCATTTCCCAGGCATTCCCCCTGTATCTTCACGCGCTCTCACGTCAATGCCTCGTCGATGATCGCATTCCAACGAATTGCTGGATGCCCTCGATCACGACCAATTTTGGCTACCGCAGCGCGCAAGTATTGCATCGTCGTGCGCTCATCAACGTGCCCCATAAGCGGACTGAGAAGCATCTTTACCTGTCCGGCCATGAGCCCATGCAACCAACCGAAGTCAGCACCACTCAGCTCTGAGTTGCCTGCGAGGGCCAACTGCGCCCGCGTCAGGGCGCAGATCTTCTCCACCGCAAAATGGTGCCTTCCTGTATGAGGGTGCCATCCTTTGGGACAATGCCGATCGGAAGTCCAAATCCGGCGAAGCATCTCATTGCTCACAGGTCGGTTCACACCTTCTCCAAGCCACAGACGATCTGTCCGCTTGGTGTGTTTCCTATCACCAATGTGATATCTCGTCAGCTGGGTCGGTCGAATCACCGAAATGTAGTGCCAGATCCTTTCGGCAAGATCTAGTGGCACAAATACCGTACGCCATCTTGTGCCAAGGTCTGACCCAGGACTGACCTTGCCTCCCTTAGTGCCATACTTGAGCACTAGCGGAACCTCACCAGCCAATATCCAGTCGGGTTGCCAGTTGGTTCTCTCGCTCGTTCTTTTTGCTGGAAAACAGGTGACCCGTAGTTGATTGGCTTCCGAGATCCTGAGGCCAGAACGGATGATCAGCTCGAAGATCAGAATTTTTACGGGCGCACGCACCGAAATCGACTTCAACCACATCTCAACCTCCCTGTCAGGAGGGAGGATGATCGGAGCTTCCGGCGCAGTTAGAGACCCGATCCGCACAGTCTTTGAGCGCAGTGTTCCGCTTTGCGAGCTTGTGGGCGATATGTAGGTGTATGCAACTTTTCTTACAGGTATCTGCATGGGCAGGCGATAGCCGCGCTCGCTGGCCCAGGTCAGAAATAGACACGCCTCATTGACGTAGAGGTTAACTGTAGCGGGATCCAACTGCCTCCCACTCGGGGAGCCGTCTCCACTCAGGAGTGCCGGCTGATACTGATGAAGGATATTCTCGTTGTAGGAAATTTCTCGCCAATCAGTGGCTTGGTCTATGCACCATTCGAGAAAAATAGAAAGCCTTGCGGCCATGTTTCTTCGCGAGCGCAAGGTTGGGATGGGCCCGTAAAAGAGCTCACTCTCAGCTTTTGCTTTTGATCGGTCGCGAGGAAGTTGCCATTCCCCGTTGCTGCGCTCATCGAGGTAGCGGTTGGCTTCAATTGGGTATGAGCCATCGTCACCGATCAGAATCGGTACATGCTGCAACTTAGGCGCGTGTGCAAAGGCTCCCTCAGGGGGCATAACCACTTGCATCGGATTGACTCCGAGCTGACCTGCAGCGGACGGTACGCCCGCTGTTCGCCAAGGTCAATAGGCCACTTAAGCCTTTGAAGGGGTTGAACTTACGTACTTCTCGCGGCGGATCTGCGGGTTGCCCAGGCCAGCCGCCTTGAGCAGCTCGGCGCAGGCATCGACCATGTCCGGGTTGCCGCACAGGTAGGCGATGTCGGTGGCCGGGTCCGGCGTGAAGGCGGCCAACGCCTGCTGCACGTAGCCATGCTGCACGTCCGGGTGAGCATCGGCCGGCAGTTCCCGCGACAGGCACGGAACATAACGGAAGTTCGGGTGCTTTTCGGCGAAGCTGTAGAAGTCTTCGCTGTACAGCAGCTCACCCGGGCTGCGCGCGCCCTGCAGCAGCACGATCTGCACGCCCCGTTCGGCCATCGCCGTTTCCAGCAGCGGCAGCATCGAGCGGTACGGGGTAACGCCGGTACCGGTCGCGATCAGCAGGTAGCGGGCGTTGTGGTCGCCGGGGTTCAGGCAGAACCGGCCATAGGGACCGGACGCACTGATCTGGCCGCCCTGCTCCAGCGCCTCGAACAGGGCCGTGGCGGCGCCACCAGGCACGAAACTGACCGCGATATCCACCGCCTCGCCCGGGCCCAGCGCGTGGTCGTGGATGGTCGCCAGCGAGTAGCTGCGCTTGGTTTCGGTGCCGTCGGCGTAGCTGAAATGGACCTGGATGAACTGGCCGGGCTGGAAATCCAGCGGCTGTCCATCGTCACGCACGAACTGGTAGTGGCCGACGGTCGGGGCCAGCATGCGGCAGCCGACCAGCTTGAGGGGGAATTGAACAGGCACGACTTTTCGGGACAGTGTGTAGCCGGGGCAAGCCCTCGGGGTCTTCTATAATAGCCCCTCCCCGCCCCTCTCCAGCGCCAGCCCATGGGCGCGAAGGCTTCGAGCTTGGCATCCCAGAACGATATGGCGCCCGCCCTGCGCGTGCGCGACCTGCGCAAGACCTACGACAATGGCACCCAGGCCCTGAAGGGGGTTTCCCTGGAAGTGGCCCCGGGCGATTTCTTCGCCCTGCTCGGCCCCAACGGCGCCGGCAAGTCGACCCTGATCGGTATTATCAGCTCCCTGGTCAACCTCAGCGAGGGCCAGGTGGAAGTGTTCGGCAGCGACCTGGTGCGCAACCGCAGCGCCACCATGCGCCTGATCGGGCTGGTGCCGCAGGAAATCAACTTCAACCTGTTCGAGAAGCCCTTCGACATCCTGGTGAACTACGCCGGATTCTACGGCGTGCCGCGCGAGGAAGCCGAGCAGCGCGCCGAAGAGGAACTCAAGCGCGCGCACCTGTGGGAAAAGGCCCAGGTGATGAGCCGCACGCTGTCCGGCGGCATGAAGCGCCGGCTGATGATCGCCCGCGCGATGATGACCCGCCCGCGCCTGTTGATCCTGGACGAACCGACCGCCGGCGTGGACATCGAGATCCGCCGCGACATGTGGCGCGTGCTGAAGGAGATCAATGCCGCCGGCACCACGATCATCCTCACCACGCACTACCTGGAAGAGGCCGAGTACCTGTGCCGGCACCTGGCGATCATCAACCACGGCCAGATCGTCGAGCAGGGCCCGATGCGCGCCCTGCTGGCCAAGCTGGACGTGGAAGGCTTCCTGCTGGACATCGACGGTGAGCTGCCGGCGCAGCTGCCGGTGATCGAAGGCGCGACGCTGACCGCGCCGGACCCGCACACGCTGGACATCGACATGCCACGCGCAATGGACCTCAACCGCGTGTTCGCCACGCTCAACGAGTCCGGCATCCGCGTGCGTTCGATGCGTACCAAGAGCAACCGCCTGGAGGAGCTGTTCGTGCGCCTCACCGGCAACCTGGAGAAGCCTGCATGAGCACCACCGAGCTGACCGACGGCCAGCGCAACCGCGTCGCACTGATGACCATCGTGCGCCGCGAAGTCGCCCGCATCATGCGCATCTGGGGCCAGACCCTGGTGCCGCCGGCGATCACCATGACCCTGTACTTCCTGATCTTCGGCAACCTGATCGGGTCGCGCGTGGGTGACATGGGTGGCTACACCTACATGCAGTTCATCGTGCCTGGCCTGGTGATGATGAGCGTGATCCAGAACAGCTACGGCAACATCAGCTCCTCGTTCTTCGGCGCCAAGTTCGGTCGTCACGTGGAAGAACTGCTGGTCAGCCCGATGCCGAACTGGGTGATCCTGTGGGGCTACGTGGCCGGCGCGGTGCTGCGCGGCCTGATGGTGGGCGTGATCGTGCTGATCATCGCGATGTTCTTCACCCCGGTGCGCATCCCGCACCCGCTGGTGATGCTGACCACGGTGATCCTGGGCGCGACGATCTTCTCGCTGGCCGGCTTCATCAACGCGGTGTATGCGAAGAAATTCGACGACGTGGCGATCGTGCCGACCTTCATCCTGACCCCGCTGACCTATCTGGGTGGCGTGTTCTATTCGGTGAAGCTGCTCCCGGGCTGGGCCGAAGCGGCCACGCACGCGAACCCGATCTTCTACATGGTCAATGCGTTCCGCTATGGCCTGCTGGGCAGCAGCGATGTACCGCTGCCGGTGGCCTACGGCCTGATGATCGGTTTCGTGGTGGTGCTGACGGCGCTGGCGCTGTGGCTGCTGCGCCGTGGCGTGGGCATGCGCAGCTGAGTTTTGCGTGCAGGGCCTGCGGCCCTGCACCCGCCGAATCAACGTCAACGTCAACTTCAACGGCAAAAGCTGGCTATCCGGGGGATGGCGGGGTGGGTCCGGTTGCGGGGGACGCCGTGAATCCGTCCATGGAGGCTCGGTCGCCGCATCCATGCGGCTCACGCCCCCGCAACCGGACCCACCCCGCCTTCGACAAATTTCTGCGATCTGCCGGGGAGTCGTTCTGCGCTGCTGTTTGTGGGTTTCGACCTTGGTCGACACGGTAGATCCACGCCATGCGTGGATGGAGCGTTCACGGTAAGGCCGATGCTCCGCTCTTCTCGTTCGGGATTGCGGCTAGGCTGTGGTCATGAAGATCACTTCCGTTCCGTTGGACAAGGCCGTGTCGGACGGCCCCATCGATGCCTTCAGCCATGCGCTGCTGGGCGATTCACCCTCGTTGGATGAGATGCTGGAATACCTGGCATCACTACGCACGGCTGATCCCCGGTATCGCTATCTGTGCACGCTCGACGATGCCGGCCAGTGCCGTTACACCAGCATGCACGCGTCCGACGACGAGCGCATCGCACTGTATGAGGACGAAGACCCGGCAACCCCCGAAGATGCGTTGGCGGCACGCGAGCGGTTGCTGGCGCATGTCGTCGCGCAGCTCGAACATTCCTCTCATCGGCTGGAATGGACCACCCTGCCGGGTACCTTGCTGTGCAGTGACGCAGACATCGAGGCGCTGGTCGCGGCCAATGCCGCACCCGACCTCATCGTCGACGAGACCGTCTGCGTGCAGCAGGTGCCGGTGGACCGCGATGACCTGATGATTGCCGCCCTGCCCAACGGCTACTTCAGCGCGGACTGGGACATCTTCCAGAACCACGCCCTGATACGGCACCTGCAGGAGCGCTACGACTACCGCCTGTTCGGACTCGGCGCATCGTGGCTTGGCTTCCAGCGTAACCGGGCGCCACCGCCAGCAGAGGCAAACGCGTTGGTCGCTGACCTGCAGCGTGTCTACGCTGCCGGAACACACGAAACCTGGTCACAACTGGCTGCAACGCTGGCCACCCGAACCACGCTTCTATTGGGATACACCGAAGACTTCAGCCAACAGCTGTCCTGAGCAGAGCCGCCGAGCGTGGGTCATGCGGGCCGTCCTGACCGGTATCCTTCGGACCGTCGGATGCGACGTTGGCAGAGGCGCGTACTTCTTCCACCACGAGGGGCACCGCCGTTGGCCGCAATCTCCGGCACAATCGGACTCATGATTCCCCCAGAACACGGTGAACCTGCAATGCGCATCCTGATCCTTGGCGCCGGCGGTACCGGCGGTTACTTCGGTGGTCGCCTGGCCCAGGCCGGCGTGGACGTGACCTTCCTCGTACGCCCCGCGCGCGCCGCACAGCTGGACCGCGATGGCCTGGTCATCCGCAGCCCACTCGGCGATGCCAGCTTCCCGGTGCAGCACGTCACCGCCGATGCGCTGCCCGCATTGGCCGCGCGGAAGCCGTTCGATCTGGTCATCCTCAGCTGCAAGGCCTACGACCTGGACAGCTCGATCGACGCCATTGCTCCGGCCGTGGGCGCGAGCACCTCCGTGCTGCCGATCCTCAACGGCCTGCACCACTACAACGCGCTGGACCTGCGCTTCGGCCGCGACGCCGTGCTCGGCGGCCTGTGCTTCATCAGCGCCACCAAGGCACCCGATGGCGCCGTGCTGCATCTGGGCAAGCCGGCCAAGCTCACCTTCGGCGAACGCGATGGCGGCGCGATCTCCGCACGCGTGCGCGCCTTCGCCGCCGCCTGCGCACAGGCCAATCTTGATCACCTGGCCAGCGAACGCATCGGCCAGGAGCAGTGGGTCAAGTACACCTTCCTGACCGCGCTGGCCGCGGCTACCTGCCTGCTGCGCGCCGACATCGGCACCATCGTCGCCACCCACGATGGCGAGGCGATCGTGCGCGGCCTGTATGACGAATGCCTGGCCGTGGCAGAAGCCGCCGGTGAACCGATTCCCGATGCCGCGCAGGACACCGCACGCGGCACCTTGACCCAGGCCGGATCTGCCCTGAAGGCGTCGATGCTGCGCGATCTGGAAGCCGGTCAGCAAGTGGAAGCCGAACAGATCGTCGGCGACATGCTGGCGCGTGCACGCAAGGCCGACCAGGAAGGCCTGTTGCTGCAGGTGGCGTACAGCAGCCTGCAGGCCTACCAGGCACTGCGCGGCGCGTGAGCCTCCCGTTGCAGGCCAGCGCGCTGCCTACGCGGGTGCTGATCCTTGGCATGGGCTGGAGTGGGTGCGTGCTGGCCCAACATCTGCAGGCATCGGGCGTACGGGTCGTCGGCACCGCGCGCGACCCCTCGTCGGCACCGGACGATGGCCGGCTGCGGCATCAGCTGCGCGCCGACGCGCCACCGTCGTCAGCCCTGCTCGATGAGATTGCACAGGCGGAGGCCGTGCTGTGCAGCGTGCCGCCAGATGCCGAGGGCGACCCGGCACTGCGCCTGCTGCTGCCGGCACTGCAGGCCAGCCCGGCACTGCGCTGGGTGGGCTATCTGTCGTCCACGTCGGTGTATGCCGACCGGGCCGGCGGTTGGGTTGACGAGCGCAGCGCAGCCGATACCACTGAAGCACCCGGCGTGCAGCGCCTGCGTGCCGAAGTGCAATGGCGTGCACTTGCAGAAGAACGTGGCATCGCCTCGGCGGTGTTCCGCCTGCCTGGCCTGTACGGGCCCGGACGCAACGCACTGCTGCAGTTGGCCGAGGGCCGTGCCCGCCATGTGATTCGGCCGGGCCTGGTGTTCAATCGCCTGCACGTAGAGGATCTTGCGGCAGTGATCATCGCGGCGATGCAGCGACCGACCCACCAGGGCCTGTACCTGCCCAGCGACGACGAGCCGGCACCACCACAGGATGTGCTGGCCCTCGCCGCGCAGCTGGGCGGGTTTGCGATGCCGCCGGCCGTGGCCTGGGACGATCCAGCGCTGAGCCCGACGCTGCAGCGCTTCTACCAGAGCAACAAGCGCATCGACAGCCGTGGCACGCGTGCGGCGCTGGGGTGGGCACCGCGGTTTCCGACGTATCGGGAAGGACTGCAGGCGCTGGCCGCTTCGCTCGCCGGGCATGGCCTGGCGCTACCGGACAGCCCTTTGTAGAGCCGAGCCCATGCTCGGCTGCTCTACGTGTCCGTCGCGCTGCGCGCGATAAGCCGAGCATGGGCTCGGCTCTACGTATCAACCCACCTCGGGCAGGCGGAAGAACGTGCGCGTGGCCGCCGTGGCATTGGCCGCCGTCACCGCCACGTCCTCGCCACGGTCGCGCGCCAGCTCTTCCACGATGTGCGAGAGGAACATCGGTTCATTGCGGCGGTCCTTCGGCATCGGCTTCAGCGTGCGCGGCAGCAGGTACGGTGCGTCGGTCTCGATCATCAGGCGGTTGGCCGGGATGCTCTTCACCAGTTCGCGCAGGTGCGCGCCACGGCGCTCGTCACACAGCCAGCCAGTGATGCCGATGTACCAGTCCTGGTCGAGGTAGTCGAACAGCTCATCGCGTTCGCCGGTGAAGCAATGCACCACCGCCGGGCCGATGCGCCCTTCGAAGTTCTTCATCTGCGCCATGAAATCGGCGTGCGCGTCGCGCTGGTGCAGGAACAGGGGCTTGCCGTTGTCTGCCGCCAGCTGCAGCTGGCGCTCGAAGGCACGGTGCTGGGCCGGGCGCGGCGAGAAATCACGGAAGTAGTCCAGACCACACTCACCCACCGCCACCACTTCCGGGTGGGCATGCAGCGCGCGCATCTCGGCATCGCATTCCTCGGTGTACTCCACCGCGTGATGCGGGTGCACGCCGGCCGTTGCGTACAGGAAGCCCGGATGCTGCTGCGCCAGCTGCACCGCCAACGGCGAGTGCTCGCGGCTGGCGCCGGTGATGACCATCTGCACCACGCCGGCCTGGCGCGCGCGGTCCAGCACGGCGTCACGGTCGCGGTCGAAGGAATCGTGGGTCAGGTTGGCGCCGATATCGATCAGGTGCATGGTCATCGCGGGGGAAAAGTGCCCGCGCATTGTACCTGCGCCCACCGTGGCCCCTTATCCTTTGCACATGAACGCCCCGCTCTTCCCGATTTCCCCGCTGCTGCCACAGATCCAGCAGCACCTGGCCGCGCAGCCGCGACTGGTGCTGGAAGCCCCGCCCGGCGCCGGCAAGACCACCCAGGTACCGCTGGCACTGCTGGATGCACCGTGGCTGCAGGGCCGGAAGATCATCCTGCTGGAGCCGCGCCGGGTGGCCGCACGCAGCGCCGCGCTGTTCATGGCGCGGCAGCTCGGTGAAGAGGTGGGTGGCACCGTCGGCTACCGCATCCGCTTCGAGAACAAGGTTTCGTCGCGCACGCGCATTGAAGTCGTCACCGAAGGCATCCTGACCCGCATGCTGCAGGACGACCCGATGCTGGAAGAAGTCGGCGCGATCCTGTTCGACGAGTTCCACGAGCGCCATCTCAGTGGCGATCTGGGCCTGGCGCTGGCACTGGACGTTCAGGCCCAGCTGCGCGATGACCTGCGTCTGGTGGTGATGTCGGCAACACTGGATGGCGAGCGCCTGGCACGCTTCCTCGACGCGCCGCGGCTGAGCAGCGAGGGCCGCAGCTACCCGGTCGCGATCAGCCATTTCCCGGCGCGCCGCGATGAGGCGCTGGAACTGCAGGTGCGCCGCTCGGTGCAGCAGGCCTTGGCCGAACACCCCGGTGACCTGCTGGTGTTCCTGCCCGGCCAGCGCGAAATCGCGCGCGTGCAGGCCGGGCTGCAGGAATCGCTGGACGGCAACGCCGAAGTGCTGGCCCTGCACGGTGAACTGCCGGTGGAGCAGCAGGCGCGCGTGCTGCAGGTGGCCAGCGATGGTCGCCGCCGCGTGGTGCTGGCCACCAATGTCGCCGAATCCTCGGTGACCCTGCCCGGCGTGCGCGTGGTGATCGACAGCGGCCAGGCGCGCGAACCGCGCTACGACCCCAACAGCGGCTTCACCCGGCTGGACGTGGTGGCCATCGCGCAGGCCTCCGCCGACCAGCGTGCCGGCCGTGCCGGACGCGTGGCCGAAGGCGTGGCCTGGCGCCTGTGGCCGCAGTCGCAACGGTTGGAACCGCAGCGCCGCGCCGAGATCGACCAGGTGGAACTGGCAGGACTGGCACTGGAACTGGCGGCCTGGGGCAGCAGCGACCTGCGCTTCCTAGACCCGCCACCGGCCGGCCCGATGGGCGCGGCACGCGAACTGCTGCAGCGATTGGGCGCGCTGTCCAGCAGTGGCGCGATCACCGCACTTGGCCGGCGCGTGCTGGCGTTGGGCACGCATCCGCGGATGGCGGCGATGCTGCTGGCGGCGTCCGATGCACGTGCGCAGGCGCTCGCCGCTGATCTGGCCGCCCTGCTGGAGGCGCGCGACCCATTGCGCCAGGGCGGTGACGCGCTGGCGGCACGCTGGCGCGCACTGGCCGCGTTCCGCAATGGCCGCGCACCGGGTGACGCCAACCGCAGCGGTCTGGCCGCCATCGATGCGGCCGCCAAGCAGTGGCGACGTCGCCTGCGCTGCGAAACCACACCGCCGGCCAGCATCGAGGCCCATGAGCTGGGCGACCTGCTCGCACACGCCTTCCCTGATCGGATCGGTTTCCAGCATCCCAGCGATCCATTGCGCTACCTGCTGGCCAATGGTCGCAGCGCGCGCCTGCACGAACTGAGCGACCTGCGTGGCGAACCGTGGCTGGTCGCCAGCGAGCTTCGCTTCGAGGCACGCGATGCGCTGCTGCTGCGTGCCGCACCGGTGGACGAAGGCCAGCTGCGCAAGGCGTGGCCGGAGCGCTTCGTCACCGAAGATGTGGTCCGCTGGGACAGCGAGCGCCGCGCCCTGGTGGCCCTGCGCGAGACCCGTTTCGACCGCATCGTACTGGACAGCCGCTCGGCCGGCCGGGTCGATCCGCAGCACGCCGCGCAGGCGCTGACCGACGCGGTGGCCGAGCTCGGCCTGCAGGCGCTGCCATGGACCGAAGGCCTGCGCCAGTGGCAGGCACGGGTGGAATCACTGCGGCGCTGGATGCCGGAGTTGGATCTGCCCGACTGCAGCGACGCGGCCCTGCTGGCCAACCGTGCGCAGTGGCTGCAGCCCGCGTTCGCCGGCAAGAGCCGTCTGGATGCGCTGGACGAGTCCAGCTTCGGCGAGGCGCTGAAGTCGCCGCTGGAGTGGTCGCAGCGGCAGCTGGTCGAACGCCATGCACCGACCCGCATCACCGTGCCGTCCGGACTGGAGCGGCCGATCACCTACGAGTTGGACAGCGAAAGTGGCGAGCCGTTGCCACCGGTGCTGGCGGTGAAGCTGCAGGAACTGTTCGGCCTGGCTGATACGCCGCGCATCGCCGATGGGCGCGTGCCGCTGACCCTGCACCTGCTGTCGCCCGGTGGCCGGCCGCTGCAGGTCACCCAGGACCTGCGCAACTTCTGGGAAAACACCTACGCCGAAGTGAAAAAGGAGATGAAGGGCCGCTACCCGCGCCATCCGTGGCCGGATGACCCGTGGACGGCCACGGCCACGCACCGGGCCAAGCCACGCGGGACCTGACCGGCCCTGCCGGCACGACCGGTTGCGGACCCTGCCTGATCCTGAATGGCTGCGGTAAAGTCACGCCACGTGCGGCCTCGACTGACATACCGTTTACGGGCAACACGCGACACTGGACTTCGACCCGAGGCAAAGGACCCCCCGCATGAGCAAGCTGACCGTAATCACCGACCGCGCTCTGGAGCGCGCCCTGGAGCTGGCCCACACCGCCGGCGATGGCCTGAAGAGCGCCGGTGGCAGCCTGCGCAATGCGGACTGGATCAAGACCGGCGCCGCCATCGGCGCAGTGAAGACCGGCGGCAAGGCCGCGACCAAGTTCGTGCGCCGCAATCCGGCAGTAGCCGTGGCCGCAGCTGCGGTCGGTGTGGGCCTGCTCGGCTATGCGCTGTACCGCAAGCAGCAGAAGAAGAAGGCCGCCAATGGCCACGTGGTGAATGGGCAGGCGCAGCGCATCAATGCGCGTGACCGCCGCAACGACACCGTGGTGGATGAGCACAGCGATATCGGCAGCGACGCCTGAGATCGTCGGCCGCTGCCAGGGCCGGGGTCCTTCCGCAGGAAGGGCTCCGGCCTTTTCATTTCAACCGATCTGCCGCCACTGGCCCGGCTGCAGGTCGTCCAGCCGGTAGGGTCCCATCGACACGCGGACCAGCCGCAGCGTCGGCAGGTTCACCGCCGCGGTCATCCGCCGCACCTGGCGGTTGCGGCCCTCGCGGATCGTGATCGCCAACCAGCTGTCAGGCACGGTCTTGCGGAAACGTACCGGCGGATCGCGCGTCCACAGCGACGGCGCCGGATCGAGGCGCTCGATCTTCGCCGGCAGGGTCGGCCCGTCGTTCAGCTCAACGCCGTCGCGCAGCCGCTGCAGCTGCTCGTCGCTGGGCGTGCCTTCCACCTGCACCCAGTAGGTCTTGTCGGCCTTGTGTCTGGGGTCGGTCAGCTTGTGCGCCAGCGTACCGTTGTCGGTCAGCAGCAGCAGGCCCTCGCTGTCATGGTCCAGGCGGCCGGCGGCATACACGCGCGGCGGCAGGCCAAACCCGGCCAGGGTCGGCCGCGGCGGCACGCTGCGGTCGGTGAACTGGCAGAGCACGTTGAAGGGCTTGTTGAAGGCAATCAGCATTGCGGGCACGGCGGGCGGCAGAAGGCGCATTGTCCCACGCCGCGCTGCTCGCTCGCCGGGCACCCCTTTGGCCGAGGCTGCGGCGGGATCAGCCGAAGACCTTCCACTCCAGCAGGAACGAGCCCAGCACCAGTGCGATGCCGCACGCCGCGATGACATTGGCCCGGCGCCGCAGGCGGACCGGTGGCGGATTCATGGCACGCGCACGTTCCTCCAGCAGCGCACCGGCGAACAGCACGGCAAACCCCACCGTCGCCACCAGGTCGTAGGCATGGCCACCGTAGAACACGAAATCAATCAGCCGCGCCAGCACCAGCACGGCAACGGCGATGTAAAAAATCTTCTTCAACTATCCATGTCCTTGCATACGATCCAATTCCGGCGCATGGCCGGCCTTGGGACCAGCCATGCGCCGCGCTACGCGCGATGAGCCGAGCATGGGCTCGGCTCTACAGAGTCAGCATGCGCCAGCCCGGCACCCCTCTTACGGCTTGATGAAGCGCAGGGTCATGCGATCGCTCTCGCCGATCGCCTGGTACTTCACGTCGTCGGCCTTGTCGTGCTGGTTGGTCGGCGGCAGCGTCCAGACGCCGTTCGGGTGGTCCTTGGTGTCGCGCGGGTTGGCGTTGACCTCGCTGCGCGCATCCAGCTTGAAACCAGCCGCCTCGGCCATCGCGATCACCTGCTGCTGGCCGACATAGCCGGTGTCATCGTCGTCGGCCACATCGGTCTTGGCGCGATGCTCGACCACGCCGAGCACGCCGCCCGGCTTGAGCACGTTGAAGAAGCCCTGGAACATGCCCTGCGCCTGGCCGGCCTTGCGCCAGTTGTGCACGTTGCGGAAGGTCAGCACCACGTCGGCAGAATTGGCCGGGCCGAACACCGGCTTGGCCGGATCGTAGGCGACCACGGCAGTCTTGCCGAACTGCGCCGGTGCGCCGGCGTACTTCTTTTCCAGGCTGTCGCGGCTGCGCTGCTGGTAGTCACGGCCGCGGCCTTCGGGCACGGCCATCGGGTCGACCACGGCGGCGACGTATCGGCCCTTGTCATGCAGCAGCGGCGCCAGGATCTCCGAGTACCAGCCGTTGCCGGGGGTGATCTCGATGACGGTCTTTTCCGGAGCCACCCTGAAGAACGACAGCGTCTGCGCCGGATGACGGAAGCCATCGCGCTTGACGTTGTTGGCATCGCGGGTGGGCGCCTTCACCGCCGCGTCGATGGCCGGCGAGACCTCGATCTTCGCCGGCGCTACCGTGGCCGGTGCGGCGAACGCAGGAACAGCAGCAAGCAGGGCCGAAGCAAGCAGCAGTCGGCAACCACGCAGGGACGAAGCAGGCATCATCGGGACGACTCCAGCGGAAGATGCGGCGAGACTAGCAGTCGCAGCGTCCCAGGTGTTCACAAAACGTTAGCTGCGTGCGCGCCGCGGAACACTGTTTTGTGGTCGTCGCCGCAGCACGGTCACACATCGCGTTCTATTCTGGAGCACTTCCCCCAAGGAGTCCGTGCCCATGACGGCAACCCGCGAACTGGGCCGTTCCGGCCTGCATGTACGTCCGCTCGCCTTCGGTGGCAACGTGTTCGGCTGGAGCGCCGATGAAAAGGCCAGCTTCGCCCTGCTCGATGCCTTCGTCGACGCCGGTTTCAATCTGGTCGACACCGCCGATGTGTACTCGGCCTGGGTGCCCGGCAATGCCGGCGGCGAATCGGAGACGCTGATCGGCAAATGGTTCGCGCGCAGCGGCAAGCGCGACAAGGTGGTGCTGGCGACCAAGGTGGCCAAGTGGGCCGAACGCCCCGGCCTGACCCCGGACAACATCAATGCGGCGGTCGAGGATTCGTTGCGCCGCCTGCAGACCGACGTGATCGACCTGTACCAGGCGCACGAGGACGATGAGTCGACGCCACTGGAGGCGACGCTTGCGGCATTCGGCCGCCTGATCGAGGCCGGCAAGGTGCGTGCGATCGGCGCCTCCAACTACAGCGCCACGCGCCTGGCCGACGCGCTGAAGGTCTCCACCGACTACAAGCTGCCGCGTTACGAAACCCTGCAGCCGGAGTACAACCTGTACGACCGCGCCGGCTACGAGAAGGAACTGGAACCGCTGGTGCAACGCGAACAGATCGGCGTGATCGGTTACTACGCCCTGGCCAGTGGCTTCCTCAGCGGCAAGTACCGCACGCCGGCCGATGCAGCCAAGAGCCCAGCGCGTGGCGAGACGGTGGTGAAGCGCTATCTGAACCCGCGCGGCCTGCGCATCCTGCAGGCGCTGGATGACGTGGCCAGCAAGCACGGCGCCAGCGCCGCACAGATCGCACTGGCATGGCAGATCGCACGGCCGTCGATCACCGCGCCGATCGTCAGCGCCACCAGCGTCGAGCAGCTGCACGATCTGCTGGCAGCGGCCAACCTGTCGTTGAGCGTGCAGGACGTCGCGCAGCTGGATGCCGCCAGCGCGGAAGCCTGAGTTGTAGTGCCGGCCGCTGGCCGGCATTGCACAACAGCGAAGAAAATAATTGAACAAAATAGTTGCGCGCGACTAAATCGTGGTTTATCGTGCGCACCTCGTTTCAACAACCACTGGAAAACTCCCTTGAACGCGCATTCCGTCGCCACCGCCAAACTGCTGCCATGCCTGCGCATGGACGGGCTGGCGCGCGCGTTCGGCAAGGAAGACCAGCTGACAACGGCCTGATACCCGCCCTGCGGAGATCGGCCACCCCGATCTCCGAGGCCTGACGACGCCCTCGGAACGCACGTCCCGGGGGCGTTTTCGTTTGCGTCGGCACAAGGACCCGCGATGCCAGAACTGCACCCCGCGCGGCAACCCGCCGCTCACTGACCCAGGTTTCTTCGCCACACCGGAGGATTTTCTCCGCGTGCATGGCAACACCTGGACATTATCTGCATCGCACCCAAACATTATCGCTCGCCGATAATGTCGGTGGCCTGCACCTTCGATTCTCCAACGGTCCCGTTTCCACCACGGGCTGGTGCGCGCGGCGTTGCCGTGGCGTATGCCGGAGGTCGCGGACATGCCATCGCCTGGATCGCCTGCTGGAGGCAGGCACCGGTTCGCCGGTACGCGGTTCGATTCCGCGCGGTCCCCAACTGGATAGCTCAGCTTGGTCAGAGCAACGGATCCGTAATCCGTCTGTCGTGGGTTCGATTCCCACTCCAACCACATGACCTGTCACGTCATGACTTGAAGCAACACCCGGGGCGCAAGCCCCAGCGGCCATCGTCGCCGTCCACCGTCATTGCCTTCGGGCAGGAACGTGGAAGGCAACGGACCGCACGCCGGGCCTCGGCCTGTCACCACTACCTGCCCCACTCTGCTCCGGTGCTGTCTGCCGGCAGCGATGGCCGCAAGGGTGATGACGCACCGAAGGCTCCGCGCGCGGACCGTCGGCCGATGGCCGCCCTCTTCCGCTGCCTGCACGTGGTGTGCAGGCGGCCTCGCCACGACCTGATCGACCCGGGTCATGGTGATTCATCCGCATCGGGTCGAACCACCAGAGCCATACAAGGAGAGACTCCCATGTTCTGGACCATCAAGGTCGTGATCGGCGACGGCGAGCGCGGCCTGGTGTATCGCAACCGTCGTTTCCAGCAGATCCTGCTGCCGGGCGTGCACCGCCTGTCGCCGTTCGGCGGCCGGCCGCACGTGGACATCCACAACGCATCGAAGGGCGCGGCCTACACCGGCAGCGACCAGGACAGCCTGATCGAAGCGCTGGGCGCACAGCTGGACACGCACTTCGTACTGGCCAACGTCGGCGCCGGCGAGGTCGGCCTGTTGCTGCGCAACGGCCGCATCGACGAGGTCCTGCCGCCGGGCAGCCGCCGTCTGTACTGGCGCGGTTCGGTCGACACCCAGGTCCGCGTGATGGCGCTGGGTGACGAGCCGCGCATCCCGCTGGACGTGCAGCAGCGCCTGGGCCAGCTGGGCATGCTGCCGCGTGTCGCGGTGATCAGCACCGTGCCGAGCGAGTCGGTCGGCCTGCTGTTCATCGATGGCACGCTGCGGCAGACGCTGGACGCCGGCCTGCACGCGTTCTGGAACTTCAACGGCAACGTGTCGGTGGAGCGCGTGGAGCTGCGTGCGCGTTCGCTGGACGTGTCCGGCCAGGAACTGCTCAGCCGCGACAAGGTGACCCTGCGGGTGAACCTGGCCGCGACCGTGCAGGTGGTCGACCCGGTGCGTGCACACCGCACGCTCAGCAATGCCGATGAGTTCATCTATCGGCAGCTGCAGTTTGGCCTGCGCCAGGCGATCGCCGCACGCAGCCTGGACGAGCTGCTCGGTGACAAGGCGGCGCTGGACGGCGAGATCGCCGCCCATGTGCAGGCCGCGATCGAGGGCCACGGTGTGCGCCTGCTCGGCGTCGGCATCAAGGACGTGATCCTGCCGGGCGAGATGAAGGAGATCCTCAATGGCGTGGTGCTGGCCGAGAAGCAGGCCCAGGCCAGCGTGATCCGTCGCCGCGAGGAGGCCAACGCCACGCGTTCGCAGCTCAACACCGCAAAGCTGATCGAGGACAACCCGGTGCTGATGCGCTTGAAGGAGCTGGAGGCGCTGGAGAAGGTCACCGAGAAGATCGACACGCTCACCGTGTTCGGCGGGCTGGATGGCGTGCTGAAGCAGCTGGTGACGATCAGGTAGGGGGTAGCGGTGGCGCAGGGACGCGCCACCGGCCCATCAAGGACATAGACGAAGACATGGACACTCAACAGAACTATCAATGGCTGCACGCCGAGGGCACCACGCCGATCAAGGGCTGGGTCAACGGTGTGCCGCTGGAAGCGCAGGCCCACGAGCAGCTGCGCAACATCGCCGCGATCCCGTTCGTCGGGCCGTGGGTGGCGGTGATGCCGGACGTGCACCTGGGCAAGGGCGCGACCGTGGGCTCGGTGATTCCGACCCGTGGCGCGATCATTCCGGCCGCGGTCGGCGTCGACATCGGCTGCGGCATGGCGGCGGTGCGTACCACGCTGCGCGCCAACGACCTGCCCGATGACCTGCGGCAACTGCGCAGCAGCATCGAGCGCAGCATCCCGGTCGGCAACGGGCGCGGCGGCGAGCATCACCGCATGCCCGACAGCATCCACACCCGGTTGGTGCAGTCGGGGCTGGCCGACGGCCTGGAGAAGATCAAGGACAAGCACCGCCGGATCCGCACCGACAAGCTGGACCGCCAGCTGGGTACGCTGGGCGGCGGCAACCACTTCATCGAACTGTGCCTGGACGAGACGGATACGGTGTGGGTGATGCTGCACAGCGGCTCGCGCGGCACCGGCAACCTGATCGGCACCTACTTCATCGAGAAGGCGCGCGAGGAACTGGCCCGCCGCGTGCTCGGCTTCCACCTGCCGGACAAGGACCTGGCGTTCTTCATGGAAGGCGAGCCGCTGTTCGATGACTACGTTGAAGCGGTGTCGTGGGCGCAGGACTACGCCCGGCAGAACCGCGAGGCGATGATGTCGCGCGTGCTGGCCGAAATGCGCCACCGGCTGCCGAAGTTCCAACTGGCGGCGATGGCGGTGAACTGCCACCACAACTACGTGCAGAGGGAAACGCATCACGGCCAGGAGCTGCTGGTGACACGCAAGGGCGCCGTCAGCGCGCGTGAGGGCGAGCTGGGCATCATTCCCGGCAGCATGGGCACGCGCAGCTACATCGTGCGCGGCAAGGGCAACGCGGACAGCTTCCACAGCTGCAGCCACGGTGCCGGCCGGGCGATGAGCCGTGGCACGGCGCGCCAGCAGATCACGCTGGCCCAGCACCGCGAGGCCACCGCGCACGTGGAATGCCGCAAGGACAGCGGCGTGCTGGACGAGTCACCGGCCGCGTACAAGTCGATCGACGATGTGATGGCCGCGCAGCTGGACCTGGTCGACGTGGTGCACACCTTGCGGCAGGTGCTGTGCGTGAAGGGGTAATGGAACGGTGCCGACCAAGGTCGGCATCTACCAGAGCAGGTGGTCAGCGCGGCACGCTGTCCTCGGCCACCAGCGCATGATGCACGCCAATGCCCGCGCGCACGCCCTCGGCAGCGGCCAGCGTGATGTTGCCAACCGTGGTTGCATCGCCCGCGGCATACACATTCGGCACCGAGGTCTGCTTCATCATGTCAACCTCGATCAGCACGCCCAGCGGGCTCTCGACCAATGTGCAGCCCAGTTGCTGTACCAATGGCGTGGCCATCGCCTGGGTGGCCGGCACGAACAACGCACGCTGGGCGATGCGGCGGCCGTCGGCCAGCTCCACTTCCAGCCAGGTCGGCTGGTCGCCCTGCACGCCCAGCACCGGCGAGGTCTCAATCTGCACGCCGCGCTGCTGCATGGCGGCCCGTTCCTCATCGGTGATCGGCAGGCCCTGGCTGAAGAACGTGACATTGCCCCAGTCGGCGAACAGCGGCGCCTTGCTGGCGGACATCGGATGGCCGCCGAGCAGGCCGATGGCACCACCACCCACTTCATAGCCATGGCAGTACGGGCAATGCAGCACGGTGCTGCCCCAGCGCTCGGCCAGGCCCGGCAACGCCGGCAACTGGTCGGCAATACCGCTGGCCAGCAGCAGCTTGCGCGCGGCCAGGACCTGGCCATCGGCGGTATGCACTTCCACGCCTTCGGCGGTGGCGGATGCCTGCACGGCCTCGGCGTGCAGCCAGCGTACGCTGGGGTAGTCCAGCAGCTGCTGTCGCGCGGTCTTCAGCAGCTCGGCCCCGCTGATGCCATCCAGCCCCAGCACGCCGTGCGAATGGCCGGCGAAACGGTTGCGCGGTGAACCGGCATCGATGACGGTGACCGGGCGACGGGCGCGGGCGAGGATCAGGCCGGCGGCAATGCCGGCATAGCTGCCGCCGACGATGAGCACATCAGGATTCATGGTGACCTTCCAAGGAACGGTGATGGGCGAGATGGCGGGCGAAGTCGGCGCCGAGCTGGTCCAGCGTGGTCGCCTGCAGCCGCTGTTCGAGAAGGCGCTGTGCTTCGCGCGCCCCTTCGAGCAGGGCGCTGTTGACCAGCTGCTGGATCGGGCAGCCGCCGCCGGAAACGCGGGCGCCGACCTGCACCAGCGGTGGTGCGCCCACGGCCAGATAGATGTCATGCAGGGTGATCGTTGCCGCATCGCGTGCCAGCAGGCTGCCGCCGCCGTGGCCGCGGGTGCTGCGCACCAGGCCGGCCTTGTGCAGCTGTGCCAGCAGGCGACGGATCACCACCGGATGCGTCGGCAGGCACGACGCCAGCTGCTCGGACGTACGCGGGGCAGCGTGGCCCACCAGATGCGCCATCACGTGCAGGGCGTCGGAAAGCGGGTTTGCTGATTTCATGTAACAACAATAGTTACATTTAAACCACCTGTCGAGAGTCCGTATTCGTTCCATATGGACACATTTGTCCCGTGAAACATCTCCTTCACATCTCTAAACAGAACGCGAATGTGATCGTTGTCGCACTTCAGACGCGCAGGGCACGGGTCGATACCGCATTGCCCCTTCCCGAGAGTCCCTTCCATGAAAGCGTCTGTCCGTGCTCCGCGCCTGCAGTCCAAGCTGCTCGGCGCGGTTTCCGTTGGTCTGGCCGTGGTCCTGCTCTGCGCACTGGCGGGCCTGGCCTCCGCCTGGTTGAAGCTGTCCACCGAGGTTCCACCCGAAGTCGCGCACAGCCGCGATGCAGAACGCCTGCAACGCGAGTTCCGCGGCCAGGTGCAGGAATGGAAGAACGTATTGCTGCGCGGCCGCGACGATGCGCTGCGCCAGCGCCATCTGGATGCCTTCGACAGCGAGGGCCGCCTGGTCGAGCAGCTGGCCAAGGGCCTGCTGGCCAGCGCGGACGCGCGCACGCGTGATCTGGCACAGGCCTTCATCGGCCTGCATGCGCAGCTGCAGAAGGACTATCACGCTGCCCTGCAGGCATTTGCAGAGGCCGGCTACGACCCCGCCGCCGGCGACAACCTCGTGCGCGGCAAGGATCGCCCGGTGGCGACGGCACTGGATGCGCTGAGCACGCACGCCACGCAGGTGGCCGAAGCAGCGGTGGCCGCGCGTTCTCAGCAGGCACGGCAGACGTTGTTGCTGTGCGCGGCGCTGACCGTGCTGGCCGCGGTGCTGCTGCTGATGGGCCTGGCCTGGTGGCTGCGGCGCGCGGTGGTGCAGCCGGTACTGGCGGTGGAAGCCGCTGCACGTGCAGTGGCTGCCGGCGACCTGCAACACGTGGTGCAGGTGCACAGCCGCGACGAGATCGGCCGCCTCGCGCAGGCCATGCAGGCGGTGCAGTCGACACTGCGCGGCGTGCTGGATGCACAGGCCGCGATGGCGCAGGCGCATGAGGCCGGCACCATCAGCCACCGCATGGACGCCAGCGCCTTCCCCGGCGCGTTCGGCACGATGGTGGCCGACAGCAACGCGCTGGTCGATGCGCACATCCAGGTGAAGCTGCGCGCGATCGCGATCATGGGCCGCTATGCCGTCGGCGACCTCAGCCAGGACATGGAACGCCTGCCCGGCGAGAAGGCCGTGATCACCAACGCATTGGATACGGCCAAGGCCAATCTCGGTGTGATCAACGGCGAGATCCGCCGCCTGGCCGAAGCGGCGGCCGCCGGTGACTTCAGCCAGCGCGGCGACAGCGCTCGTTTCGAGCATGATTTCCGCGCGATGGTCGACGGTTTGAACCGCCTGATGCAGACCACTGAACTGAACCTGGGCGAGGTCTCCAGCATGTTGCGTGCGATTGCCGATGGCCGTCTCGGCGCGCGCATGCACGGTGATTTCCAGGGCGTGTTCGCGCGTATCGCCGGTGACGCCAACACCACCGCCGCACAACTGGCGACCATCGTCACCGACATCAAGCACGCCTCCGGCAACATCCACACGGCGGCGGCGGAGATCGCCGCCGGCAACAATGATCTGTCGCGCCGCACCGAACAGCAGGCCGCCAACCTGGAAGAGACGGCGGCATCGATGGAGGAACTGACCTCCACCGTGCGCCAGAACGCCGAACACGCGCGCCAGGCCAACCAGCTCGCGATCGGCGCGCACACCGTTGCCTCTCACGGCGGCAGCGTGGTCGGCCAGGTGGTGACGACGATGGGCGCGATCGAAACCTCTTCACGGCAGATCGCCGAGATCATCAGCGTGATCGATGGCATCGCCTTCCAGACCAACATCCTGGCGCTGAACGCTGCGGTGGAAGCCGCGCGTGCCGGCGAGCAGGGCCGTGGCTTCGCGGTGGTTGCCAGCGAGGTCCGCACGCTGGCGCAGCGTTCGGCGGCAGCCGCGAAGGAGATCAAGTCGCTGATCGAAGCCTCGGTGGAACAGGTGGGGCACGGTGCACAGCGCGTGCGTGAGGCCGGTGACACCATGGCCGAGATCGTGGCCTCGGTGCAGCGCGTGACCGACATCATGGCCGAGATTTCCGCCGCCTCGCAGGAACAGAGCGCGGGCATCGAACAGGTCAGCCAGACCGTGATCCAGATGGACGGCACCACCCAGCAGAATGCCGCGCTGGTGGAGGAAGCCAGCGCCGCGGCACGCAGCCTGGAACAGCAGGCGAACCGGTTGATCGAGGCGGTGGATGTGTTCGATCTGTCGACCACGGCGGATGCGAAGGGCGGGTTGGCGCGCGCGGCCTGATTGGTCCGGTTGCCGGCCAGCGTCAGATGGGTAGCGCCCGACCGTTGGTCGGGCGATGGCAGGAGCAGTGCGGACCAACGGTCCGCACCCACCCGAATCCGATCAGCGCAGGTAACCGCTCTGCGCCATCGCTTCACCCAGGTAATCCAGGAACGAGCTGATCCGCGCCGACACCGCCGTGTTGCGGTAATACACCGCGTGGATCGGCTGGTACACATCCAGCGTCTGCGCCGCCAGCACCGGCACCAGCGTGCCAGCAGCGCGGTCGCGATCGGTGACGAAGTCGGACAGGCAGGTGATGCCGACACCTTCCACCGCCAGGCGGCGCAGTGTCTCGCCACTGGACACCGCGATATCCGGATGCACCCGCAGCAGGCCATCGGAATCGCCCGGCAACGGCCAGCGGTTGAGTGACTCCGGCTCGTTGAAGCTGAGCAGCGTGTGCTGGCCCAGCGCGGCGACGCTAGCCGGTTCGCCGTGTGCAGCCAGGTAGGCCGGGCTGGCCACCAGCCGCAGCTGGCACCGCCCCAGCGGCCGCGCATGCAACGTGGAGTCGGCCAGTGGCCCGATCCGGATCGCCAGATCGGTGCGCCGCTCCAGCAGGTCGATGTAGCGGTCGGAGCTGTTCAACTCCAGCTGCACTTCCGGGTAGCGCGCACGATAGCCGCTCACCAGCGGCGCGATCACGTGCAGCACGAACGGCATCGCCGCATCCACGCGCAGGCGCCCTGCCGGACGCTCGCGGCGCGCCGCCATCTGTTCCTCGGCCGATTCCACCGCATCGATGATCGCCCGTGCATGGCGCAGGAACACCTCGCCCTCGGCAGTCAGGTGCAGGCGGCGGGTGGTGCGGGTCAGCAGGGTGATCCCCAGCTTGTCCTCCAGCCGCCCCAGCGCACGGCTCACGCCCGAGGGCGTCTGCCCCAGCTGCTCGGCAGCGGCACTGATCGACCCGCTGTCGATCACCGCGAGGAAGGCCTGCATTTCGTCGAGAGTGGTCTTCATCCCGCCATTATTGACTGAACGGCAATAGTGATTGGCGTGAAGACCGGTTTTTCGGCAAAGGTGCGCCGCGCACACTGCGCGCCTTCCTTCCCTCCGGAGCCGGCCATGATCCGTGGCATTCCCCTCGCCCTGCTGGCGTTGACCCTCGGTGCCTTCGCCATCGGCACCACCGAGTTCGTCATCGTCGGCCTGATTCCCACCATTGCCGCCGATCTGCAGGTCAGCCTGCCCTCCGCAGGCCTGCTGGTCTCGCTGTATGCCCTCGGGGTGGCCATCGGTGCGCCGGTGCTGACCGCGCTCACCGGCCGCGTGCCGCGCAAGACCCTGCTGGTGGCGCTGATGGTGCTGTTCACCGTCGGCAACGTCATCGCCTTCCTGGCGCCGGGCTACACGTCGCTGATCGCCGCGCGCATCCTCACCGGCCTGGCACATGGCGTGTTCTTCTCGATCGGCTCGATCATCGCCACCGCGGTGGTGCCGAAGGAGAAAGCAGCCAGTGCCATCGCCATCATGTTCACCGGCCTGACCGTGGCGCTGGTGACCGGTGTGCCGCTGGGCACTTTCATCGGCCAGCACCTGGGCTGGCGTGCCACCTTCCTGGCGGTAGCCGGCCTCGGCGTGATCGCCCTGCTCGGCGCGCTGCTGTTCGTGCCGCGCAGCGTGCCGCAGAGTGCGCCCGCCAGTTTCCGCCAGCAGCTGGCTGTGCTGGCCCAACCCCGCCTGCTGCTGGTCTATGCGATGACCGCACTTGGCTACGGCGGCACCTTCCTGGCCTTCACCTATCTGGCGCCGATCCTGCAGGACGTCACCGGTTTCTCCGCCAATGCGGTCAGCCTGGTGCTGCTTGTGTACGGCGTGTCGGTGGCGATCGGCAACCTGTGGGGCGGGCGCATGGCCGACCGCATGGGCCCGGTGCCCGCGCTGAAGCGCATCTTCGCCCTGCTGGCCGTCGTGCTGTTCGTGCTCACCTTCACCGCCTACAACACCTGGTTGATGCTGCTGACGGTGCTGGCACTGGGTGCGGTGGCCTTCGGCAACGTACCCGGCCTGCAGGTGTATGTGGTCAAGCAGGCGCAGCGCTATGCGCCGCAGGCCACTGATGTAGCCTCGGGGCTGAACATCGCCGCCTTCAACATCGGCATCGCGCTGGGCGCCTCGCTCGGCGGCCTGGTGGTGGAAAACATCGGCCTGATGCACACGCCGTGGCTGGGCGCGCTGGTGGTGCTGGGCGCGTATGCGCTGACCGTGCTCAGCGGCCGCCTGGACCGCCGCGACGGCATCGATGACCGCGCCGATGGCATCGCCGTGGCCGCGCATTGATTCATGCAATGCAGCGTTGCCGGCATGCATACGGCACCTGCCCTACCCTCTTTCCTTTGCGACTCCCTCCCCCTTGGAGCTTCCCATGACTGTTCCCGCTTTTGGCCTTGGTACCTTCCGCCTGAAGGACCAGACCGTGATCGACTCGGTGCGCAATGCACTGGACGTCGGCTACCGCGCCGTCGATACCGCGCAGATCTATGGCAACGAAGCCGAAGTCGGCCAGGCCATCGCCGAGTCCGGCGTGCCGCGTGATGATCTGTACCTCACCACCAAGGTGTGGATCTCCGAGTTCAAGCACGATGCGCTGCTGGCCAGCCTGCGTACCAGCCTGGAAAAGCTGCGCACCGACCGCGTCGACCTTGCGCTGATCCATTGGCCCTCGCCGAACGACAAGGTCGACGTGCCGATGGAGGAGTACCTGCCGGCGCTGGCCGAAGCCAAGGCGCAGGGGCTGACCAGGGCGATCGGCATCTCCAACTTCACCATCGCCCAGACCCGCAAGGCGATCGAGATCCTCGGCGCCGATGCGATCGCCACCAACCAGATCGAGATCCATCCGTACCTGCAGAACCGCCTGCTGGTGAAGTTCCTGCAGGACAACGGCATCCACATCACCGCCTACATGAGCCTGGCCTATGGCGAGGTGATCAAGGACCCGGTGATCCAGGCCATTGCCGGCCGCCACCAGGCCACACCCGCGCAGATCGCGCTGGCCTGGGCACTGCAGCAGGGCTTCTCGGTCATTCCGTCCTCGACCAAGCGCGAGAATCTGGCCAGCAACCTGGAAGCGGCCGCGATCCGCCTGACCGACGAAGACATGGCACAGATCGCCAAGCTGGATCGTGGGCACCGCCTGGCCAACCCGGAAGGCATTGCGCCGGCCTGGGATTGAGCAAAGGCCGCTGGGCATGGCCCGGCACTACCGGTGGGTGCCGACCTTGGTCGGCACTGCTTTACAGGTTGGACCGCGGCGTAACCACCTCGTGCAGCATCCGCAGCACCTCGTGCACATCCAACGGTTTGCACAGGAAGCCGGCAGCGCCCATTGAACGCGCCCTCTCGATGACCTGCAGACGCGTGTCCGCGCTCATCACCAGGATGGGCGGACCGTCCATTCTGGAGCCGACCGCTTCAAGTACGTCCCAACCGCTGCAACCCGGCATATGAAGGTCCAGCAGCACCACGTCCGGCGCAAGCGACGCCACCGCAGCCTGCGCATCGCGCCCGTCGTGCCGGCAACTCAGTCGATGACCTGCACATTCCATCAGCCGCTCGACCACCTGCCGGTTGGTTTCCACATCCTCGAACAGCAGGCAATGCAGGGATCGTACCGACGCCGCATGTGCCTTGAACACTGCCTCAAGCGAAGGTGATGCTGCATCGCCGATCACGGCAGGAGCGGTGAAGCACCACTGGAACGAGGCGCCACCCCACGTGCTGCGGCCCACCTCGATCGTCGCGCCCATGGCATCGGAAATCAGTCGCACGATGTAGAGCCCAAGCCCAACCCCCTGCTCGCAACGGGCATCACCCTCGCTCACCTGGACGAAGGGGGAGAAGATCGCCTCCTGGTCGCTCTCGTCGATACCGCACCCGGAGTCGGAAACGGTCACCCGCACCTGCCATTGCTCACCGATGCGGGAGGCGTCAATGGACACGCGGGTCTCGCCCCCCACCGGGCTGAACTTGATTCCGTTGCAGACAAGATTGCTGATCACCTGTTCGACCCGGCCTGCGTCAACCAGCATCCACACTGCGGGATCGCAGTCCTCCACCGTCAGCAGTACACCTTTCTCCGCAGCAGCCGGTGCGCAGCTTTCCCGCATCGCATCGAGAGCGGACGCCAATGAACAGGGTTGAGGACGAAGCCGCAGCGTTCCACCCTCGATGCTGGCCACATCGAGGACATCATCAATGCGATGCCGCAGCGCTCTTGCCTGCCGGGCCACCATCGCAAACGAACTGCGCTGCACCGGCGTCGCGGTGTTCATGTCCAGCAACTGGATGCCATTGATGATGGCGTTCAACGGCGTCCTCAGCTCATGGCTCATCGTTCCGATGAACCGCCCCTGGGCCTCGCGCGACGCGACGGCACGGAGCGCAATATCGCGCATGGCCGCAACCATGGAGGCAACCACGGCCGGCAGCAGGATCGTCAGTGCAAGGGCATAGGCCAGGTAGGCAGGTCGCGAGATCCAATAGCCCTCCGGCGCGGCCCATAGCAGCCCCAACGCCGTTGCAGCGATGGCTGGCGCGATCGCCCTCCGCCCGTAGGCAGCCGTCGCGGCGATCACCAGGAAAGGCAGCGTTGCATTGAGCGTCATCAGAAGAATGAAGGCTGCATCGACCTGCACCGTCACCATCACCAGGCTGAGGAGCAGGCCCACCGCGTCGCGCCATGCCACACCGCGATCCTTATGGAGGTTCACCCATGCGGCCCATGCCACGGACGCAACAAGCAGCGCAATCGACGCAGGCAGCACCTTCGCCGCCTCGTTGGCCAGCACGGGTTGTGGTCCATCCATCCAGAGCCAGCACCACAGCACGGTCAGTGCCTGCAATACCACTCTGGACAGGCTGGCACGCGGTTCCTGCAGCCAGGACAGCAACAGCGCAAGTCGTTTCATTTCCAGTGAACGGGCCGCCTGAAGCAGTGCGTCGGGGCCAAGATCGAGCAGAGCAGGGGGTGCATGGGGCATGGCCGGACTCCTTCACCTGTGAGAAACGGTGGAACGTTGCAGAAGGCGTTGCGCAGCTACCGCCACGGCTTGGGAGCGGCGTCGTATGTGGTCTGCCGCCGCGCCCGATCGAAGGCACTCACCCAGGTCGTCGCACGCGCTGGCGATCATCCTGCTGCCCAGCGCCGACGTGATGCTCTTGAGCGCGTGCAGACGCGCCAGTTCTGCATCCAGATCGCTGCAGGGCGTACAGGCAGACTCCGCCCTCCACCTTGCAATCGCTTCATCCAACGCAGCGACAAAGGACGGCAGCTCGCATGGTGACACCGCAGCAATCACCTTCAGCATTGAATGCTCGCCAAGCTCAGGGCGATCGGCGCCTGCCGCCTGCGTTCCTGCCATGCCACGTCGATCGATTGCGTGCATCTGTCTCCGCCATATGTCGCATGCGACCTGTTCGTGCATGTCGCTCCCGGCCAAATACGATTTCGTGCAGGGCCATTCGCGACGACGCATCTTCCCGATTCGCTACTGCATCCGCTCATGAATGAGAGCGAACAAACCCGGAAACCGTTCGGAAAACACGTATCCCAGCCCTAATCCAAGCAATACGCCGCCGAGAATGACGCCCGCTCTTGCGGAGGGTGACAGTCGCTTCAGATCCATGGCATCCAGCATCCACACAACGAAGGCCCCGCGCCATCGGAATTCATTCAAACTTTCCTGAGGTGCACTGTGCTGGCGTTTACCCTTCTTCTTCTGCTGGCATGTGCTGCACTGATCGCCACACGCCGATTCCGCACCGCGGCACTCCTGTCGGTGCTGCCCCTGATGGCCTTGTCCAGCGCAACGGGCCCGATAACGCAGTGGATGCTCGACCGGGCCCAGGCCAGCGCTGCATTCACGACACCTGCAGATCGGCCGAAGACAACGATCGTGCTGCTGGGCGGTGGCATCGAGCACCATGCCGAGGGCTCCAGCCCGGGTCTGGCGGGGTACAGCCGATTGCTGGTTACGGCGCAGCGTTATCTGCTCTGCCAGCAGAAGCACGAGACCTGCAGGTTGATCGTGAGCGGAGGTGCCTCACGAAACCGTAATACCAGCGAGGCCAACGTCTACGCGCGCGAGCTGGTCCGTCTGGGTGTGCCGATGGATCGCATCGAGCAGGAGGATGCCAGCGCCAACACCTGGGAGAACGCCCGGAACAGCAGCGCGATGCTCCACCACGACCCATCGCGCGTGGTAATCGTGACCTCGGGTCTTCACCTCAGGCGAAGCCTGCTCTATTTCCAGCATTTCGGCGTAATTGCCGAAGGCCTGCCCAGCGACCGGCTACGCGCCACGCCCGGATGGCTCCCCTCGGCCTTCAACCTGCTGCTGGCTGAGGTGATGTTGCACGAACGTATCGGCGTGCTTCGTTACCACGCCTACAACAGACTGGGGTGGAACGAACCACCGATGCCACCGATCCCCTTCAATCCACAGACAGCCACCCACGCATTGCCGCACTGACCTCGTCCGGCTTTTCCATCGGGGCCAGGTGCCCGCAATCGGGCACCACCACCAGCTGCGAGTGCGGCACCATCGCATGCATTTCCTCGCTCACTGCCAGCGGCGTGATGCGGTCGTTCGCGCCGCACACGATCAGCAGCGGGTCGCGGTAGCCAGCCAACACGTCATGGCCATCGCGGCGTTCCAGCGCGCTCTGGCGCAGGAACACTTCCGCGCCCAAGCGAGCGGTCATGTCGCGCACACGCTGCACCAGCACGTAATCATCCAAGCGCGAGGCATCGATGTAGCTGCGCATCAACACATCGCCAAAGCCATGGAACCTGCCGGGCAGGCGCACGCTGGCGCGTTGGCTGCGGCGTTGTTCGGCACGTTCCGGCGAGTCGGCGTGGATCGAGGTATCGATCAACGCCAGCTGCAGTACGCGTTCCGGGGCGATGCGCAGGATCTGCTGGGCGACGAAGCCACCCAACGAGAAACCGGCCAGGGCGAAGCGCTCCGGCGCCTGGGCCAGCACATCTTCGGCCACGGCCTGCAGGCTCTCGCCACGGGTCTGGTCGCCCACGGTGCAATCGGCGATGTCGGCCAGGTCGGCCAGCTGTGCGCGCCACAGCTCGGCGTCGTTGAGCAGGCCGGGGAGCAGCAACAGGGGGATACGGTTGGTCATGGGGGTATTGTCGCGCCATCACGGTGGCGGAGCCGTGCCGCAACGGGCGGTTGCATTGTAGAGTCGAGCCATGCTCGACTGCTGCACAGCCAGTCGAGCATGGCTCGACTCTACAGAAGGCAGCGATACGGACGCGACCATGGCAGACCCCTACAACAGTGGCTCCCCTTCCCCGCCCGCACTGCGCTTCGACGATGCGCTGGTCACCACCGCCTTCGAGCTGCCCGGCCATCGCGTGGTGCGCAACCTGGGCGTGGTACGCGGTATCACCGTGCGCTCGCGCTCGATCGTTGGCAATTTCCTCGGCGGCATCCAGACCCTGTTCGGCGGCAACATCACCATCTACACCGAACTGTGCGAACAGGCCCGCGAGGAAACCTACCGCGACATGGTCAAGCATGCGCGGCAACTGGGTGCCGACGCGATCATCGGCATGCGCTACGACGCCACCGATGTGATGACCGGGCTGACCGAGGTGCTGTGCTATGGCACGGCGGTGGTGGTGGAGCCGGTGCGATGACGCAGATGCCAAGCGCACGCAAGAGCAGCCGAGCGTAGGCTCGGCTCTACAGGAATTACGCCACCGGCGGCACGTCGGGCACTTCGACCTGCTGCACAGGCAGGGTCACCACCATCACCGTCGGGTCGTCCGGGTCCAGCTTGGTCTTGAAGCCCAGGCTCTGGCACATCGCCAGCATGGTGCTGTTCTCGCGCAGCACCTGGCCTTCGACCACGTCCAGGCCCAGCCACTTGGCGTACTCGATCATGATCGCCATCAGCCGCCAGCCGATGCCGTGCCCCTTCAGATCCGAGCGGATCAGGATGCCGTACTCGCCACGGTGGTAATCGGCATCGGCGTGCAGGCGCACCGCGCCCAGCATTTCGCCGCTGCGTGGCTCGATCGCCACCAGTGCGATCGAGCGTGCGTAGTCGAGCTGGGTCAGGCGCGCGATGAACTCGTGGCTGAAATGCTTCACCGACTGGAAGAAGCGCAGGCGCAGGTCCTCGTCGCTGACACGGGCGAAGAATGCGCGGAACAGCGCATCGTCTTCCGGACGCACCGGACGCACGAAGGCGCGGCCGCCATCGGACAGTTCGATGGTGCGCTCCCACTCCTTCGGGTACGGGAACACCGAGAAGCGCGGATGACCGCGGCCCTTGTGCAGAATGCGCGACGGCGCCACAGCCACACGTGCGTCGAGCGCGAGGATGCCCTTGCCGTCGACCAGCAACGGATTGATGTCCAGCGTACGCACTTCGGGAATGTCCGCGGCCAGCTGTGCCAGCTTGACCAGCGCCAATGCCAGTGCGCGCTCGTCAGCGGCAGGCACATCACCGTAGGCCTTGAGTATGCGCGAGGCGCGGGTCTGGCCAATCAGCTCGTGGGCGAGGCGCAGATCCAGCGGCGGCAATGCCAGTGCCTTGTCATTGATCACTTCAACTGCGGTACCGCCACGGCCGACCACGATCACCGGGCCGAACGTCGCGTCATCGGCGATGCCGACAATCAGTTCACGCGCCTTCGGGCGCACGATGGTCGGCTGCACCAGCAGGCCATCGATGCGCGCATCCGGCCGCAGCTGGCGCGCACGCGACAGGATCGCGTTGGCCGCGCTCTGCACCGCCGGCAGCGTGGACAGGTTGAGGCGCACGCCGTCCACTTCCGACTTGTGCGGAATATCGGGCGATAGAATCTTCAGTGCGACCGTGGCACCGCGCTCCAGCAGCGGCTGCGCCAGGTCCATCGCCTCGTGCGCATCGCGCGCGTGCATCACCGGCGCGGACGGAATGCCATAGGCCTTGAGCAGTTCATGCGTGGCCAGCGGGTCCAGCCACTGCTGGCCGTTGGCCAGCGCTGCATCAACCAGGGCACGCGCGGCCGCCGCGTCAACGTTGAAGTCCTGCGGCAGGCTGGGTGGCGTTTCCATCAGGGCGTTCTGCGCTTCGCGGTAACGCACCAGATGCTGGAAGCCACGTACGGCCTCCGCCTCGGTCGGATAGGTCGGCACCCGCGCCGCGTTGAGCGTGGCGGTGGCCTGGTCATCGTTGCCCAGCCACACCGCGAACACCGGCTTGTCGCGATGATGGCGCGGGCGCAGGCCGAGCGTGCGGGTCAGCGCCTGCGCAGCGTCTGCGGACGAGGTGAACGCGGTGGGCACGTTGACCACCATCACCGCGTCGTTCTCGTTGTCGGCCAGCAGCGCTTCGATGGCCGCGGCATAGCGGTCACCATCGGCGTCCACCACGATGTCGACCGGATTGCTGCGCGACCAGCCCTGCGGCAGCACCGAATCGAGCTTTTCAATCGTGCTGTCGGACAGAGTGGCGAGCGTGCCACGCAGTGCGATCAGCTGATCAACAGCCAGTCGGCCGACACCGCCACCATTGCTGAGAATCGCCAGCCGACGACCAGGGAATGTACCCAGCCGCCCCAGCGACTCCGCAGCAGTGAACAGTTCGTCCAGCGCGCTGACGCGCAGCAGGCCGGCGCGGTTGAAGGCTGCACCGTACACGTCGTCGGCGCGGGCCAGTGCCTGCACATGGGTATCACGACTGCCCGGCTGCACGCGTTCGGCGCGGCCGGACTTCACCACCACCACCGGCTTGGCGCGGGCGGCGGCACGCGCGGCCGACATGAACTTGCGCGCGTCCTTGATCTGCTCGACATAGAGCAGGATGGCGCGGGTGCGGTAGTCGGTGGCGAAGTAGTCGAGCAGATCGCCGAAGTCGACGTCCATCGTGTCGCCCAGCGAGACCACCGCGGAGAAGCCGACCGAGCGCGCTACGCCCCACTCCACCAGCGCGGCGGCGATCGCCGAGGATTCGGAAATCAGGGCGAGGTCGCCTGCCTGCGGGAAATGTGCGGCGATACTGGCATTGAGTCGCGCGTGCGGCGCGATCACGCCCAGGCAGTGCGGCCCGAGGATGCGCAGGCCATGCTTGCGCGCCACCGCCTCTACCTGTGCGGACAACGAACCCGGGCCTTCGCCCAGGTGCGCAGTGAGGATGATCGCCGCCTGCACGCCGCGCTCGGCGGCGGTACGCACCACCTGCGGCACGATCGCCGCCGGTGCGGTGATCACCACTAGGTCGGGCACCCAGTCCAGGTCCTTCAGCCGCTTGATCGTGCGGATGCCATCGATCTCGGCATGCCGCGGGTTGATCCACGCCACCTTGCCGGGGAAGCCGGTGCCGCGCAGATTGCGCATCACCGCACGGCCGGCCGAACGCTCACGCGGACTGCCGCCGATCACCGCGACCGACTGCGGACGGAACACAGACTGCAGGTGGTAGGTACTCATGCGCCTACGGTACCCAAAAAAGGGGACGGAGGGGATTAAGTCGTTTGTGGCACAAACGACTTAATCCCCTCCGTCCCCTTTTTTGTTACAGCAGCGTGCCGTGCAGGATCATCGCGGCGATGCTGAAATAGATCACCAGGCCGGTGACATCCACCAGGGTGGCCACGAACGGGGCCGAGGCGCTGGCCGGGTCGAAGCCGAACCGCTTCAGGATGAAGGGCAGCATCGAGCCGGACAGCGAACCGAAGGTGACGATGCCGACCAGCGCGGCGCCGATGGTGATTGCCAGCAGGATCCAGTGCTCGCCGTAGTCATGCAGGCCGCCCAGCTGCCAGATCACGATGCGCACGATCGCCAGGCAGCCGAGGATGGCACCCAGCACCATGCCGGTCGGAATCTCGCGGATGGCCACCTTCCACCAGTCGCGCAGGCGCAGTTCACGCAGCGCCAGGCTGCGGATCAGCAGCGAGGTGGCCTGCGAGCCGGAGTTGCCGCCGGAACTCATGATCAGCGGAATGAACAGGGTCAGCACCACCGCGCGCGCCAGTTCGTCCTCGTAGTGCTGCATCGCGCTGGCGGTCAGCATCTCGCCCAGGAACAGCACGCTCAGCCAGCCGGCGCGCTTGCGCAGCATCTCGAAGAAGCCGATCTGCATGTAGGGCTTGTCCAGCGCTTCCATGCCGCCGAACTTGTGCGCGTCCTCGGTGGATTCCTCGATCAGCGCATCGAGCACGTCGTCCACGGTGACGATGCCCAGCATCTGCTGCTGGTCGTCGACCACCGGAATCGCCAGCAGGTCGTGGCGGCGGATCAGCCGCGCCACTTCTTCCTGGTCCATCAGCGCATCCACCGTCACCGGCGGATTGACCTGGGCCACGTCCAGGATCGATTCCTCGGGCAGGCCGGTGATCAGCCGGCGCATGGTCACCACCTGCTGCAGCTGCTGGCTGGCTGGGTCGAGCACGTAGATCGCGTATACCGTCTCGCGGGTGCGCTCGACCTGGCGGATGTGCTGCAGGGTCTGCGCCACGGTCCAGCTGGCGGGTACCGCCACGTACTCGGTGGTCATCAGCGCGCCAGCGGTGTTCGGCGGGTAGCTGAGCAGCTTCTGGATGGCCTGGCGGGCGTCGGTGCCCAGCAGCGGGATCAGCCGCGCGCGTTCTTCCTCGTCCAGCTCGTGGACGATGTCGGTGGCACGGTCATCGGCCATCAGACCCAGCAGGGCGGCGGCGCGTGCCGGCGGCAGCGCGGCCACCAGTTCGCCGCTGCGGTGCAGTTCCGGTGCCTCCAGCATCTTCACCGCACGCGGCAACGGCAGCGCGGCCAGCGTTTCCGCAGCGCGGGTCAGTTCCAGCGTGTTGAGGAATTCCACCGCATCGGCGGTGTTGTAGTTCGCCAATGGCGCGGCCAGTGCGGCGGCATCGGCCACCGGGCGCAGCAATTGCTTCTGGTTCATCGGGTTTGCCTTGTGGGGGTGCGACCTCGCGCAACGCCAACGCAGGCAAACCGTCCCGATGTCAGGCGGTGGCCATCGCTGGCGTCGAACGAGGTCGACTTCTACTGTCGCTGGACATGGGTTGGGGACTCCGGGATGCGTGTGCGGGCGGACGCGCCGCCAGCGGCGGGCAGTCTGGACCCGTGGGCCATGCAGGTCAACCCGGTCCCGCCGCGGCAGCACCCTGCCCCGCAGGTTGTTCTCGTGCGTACACAGACCGGCGCGCATAATGGCGCGGTGGTGTTCGCCACGCTTTCTCCACCCGAACGGACGCACAGCGGGCTCCCCCGATGACCAGGTATTCCCATGCATAGCGGTGGTCTGGAACTGGCCCTGGTGCTGCTGCTGGCGGCGGTCATCGCCGTGCCGGTGTTCAAGAAGTTCGGCTTCGGCGCGGTGCTGGGCTACCTGGCGGCCGGTGTGGTGCTAGGCCCGGACGGGCTGGGCTTCGTGCAGGACGCCGACCGCATCCTCGGTGCCGCCGAGATCGGCGTGGTGATGCTGCTGTTCGTGATCGGCCTGGAGCTGTCGCCGGCACGCCTGAAGGTGATGCGGCGCTCGGTGTTCGGCGCCGGCGCGGCACAGGTGGCGCTGTCCGGGCTGGTGCTGGGCGGCCTGCTGCTGCTTGACCATTTCCAATGGAAAAGCGCGCTGGTGGTGGGCGTGGCGCTGGCGTTGTCATCCACCGCGGTGGGCCTGCAGCTGCTGTCCGAGCACAAGGCGATCAACAGCGACCATGGCCGGCTCGGGTTCGCCATCCTGCTGTTCCAGGACCTGATCGCGATTCCGCTGCTGGCGGCCATCCCGCTGCTGGGCGGGGTGAAGAACGAGACCCTGCGCTGGGAAGACGCCGCCGTGGCCCTCGGTGCGCTGGCCGTGGTGATCCTGTGCGGGCGACCGGTGCTGCGCAAGGTGTTCAGCATCATCGCGCGCACCCGCAGCCCGGAAGTGTTCACCGCCACCGCCTTGCTGGTGGTGCTCGGCACCGCCTGGTTCATGCAGGAGGCCGGCCTCAGCCCCAGCCTGGGCGCGTTCCTGGCCGGCGTACTGCTGTCCGATTCGGAGTTCCGGCACGAACTGGAAGCGCAGATCGAGCCGTTCAAGGGGCTGCTGCTGGGCCTGTTCTTCATCGCGGTGGGGATGGGCATCGATCTGGACCGCATCGCCGCCGAGCCGTGGCTGATCGCTGCCGGCGTGGCGATCCTGCTGGTGGTCAAGTTCAGCCTGCTCTACGTGATCGGGCGTATCGCCAAACTCAGTTCGCGACAGTCGCTGCTGCTGGGCAGCGTACTGTGGCTGGGCGGCGAGTTCGCCTTCGTGGTGTTCAACGAGGCGCAGCGCGCGCATCTGCTGGGCAATGCCAACCACGACCGGCTGGTGGCGATCGTCGGCCTGTCGATGGCGATCACGCCGCTGTTGATGATCGCGCTGCTGAAACTGCTCGGCCAGGAGAAAGCCGCGCCGCGAGACCCGGCCGACGCCGACAAGGTGGCGCCGGACAACCGGCCGAAGGTACTGATCGCCGGCATGGGCCGTTTCGGCCAGGTGATCGCGCGCCTGCTGACTGCGCAGAAGGTGCCGTTCGTGGCGCTGGAGGCGAACCCGGACACCGTGGCCGACCTGCGCCGCTTCGGCAACCAGCTGTATTACGGTGACCCGACCCGGCCGGAGATGCTGCGCGCTGCGGGCGGCGAGCACATCGATGTGTTCGTGATCACCGTGGATGACCCCGAGACCAACCTGCGCGCGGTGCGTATGGTGCGCCGGCTGTACCCGGACGCGACGGTGCTGGCGCGTGCACGCAACCGCCAGCATGCGTGGCGCCTGATGGACATGTCGGCCGAGCCGTTCCGCGAAGTGTTCGGCACCAGCCTGGAGATGAGCGGCCGCGTGCTGACCGCGCTGGGCGTGGCACCGGACGTGGCCGAGCGCCATGTGCAGCGCTTCCGCGAGCACGACGAACAGCTGCTGCGCGACCAGTATCTGGTGTACGACGACGAGGCGGCGGTGATCCAGACCTCGCGCGACGCACGCAACGACCTGATGCACCTGTTCGAGGCCGACGCGGAAAGCGACGGCAAGTAGGGGGCCGACCAACGGTCGGCACCCACCCGATGGCAGATGGACCCGGTAGTGCCGGCCGCTGGCCGGCAGCCTCGCGATCCCGAAGGTTTCAGGAGGTTGCCGGCCAGCGGCCGGTACTACCCACCGCGGATTCCGGCAGTAGATCCACGCCACGCGTGGATGTCGCAGACCTCGGCTCAGCCGTTGTCGCGCAGGAACCGCGCCATCGACGAAACGCCCGGCACGCGCGGTTCGAACTCACCGGCCACGTCGATGAAGCCACGCATCACCGCGATCTCGCGCGGGCTGCGGTTGAGGCTGTCGCGTACTTCCGGATCGGCACCGGCGCGCAGCAGGCGTTGCACCAGCAACGGCAGGCCATGCAGCGCGGCCAGGTGCAACGGACCGAAGCCCCGCGGGTCGCGCACGTCCAGGCTGACGTCTTCGTCCAGCAGGCGTTCCACCGCCGCCATCACCACCTGCTCGTCGCAGGCGGTACCCGGCTCGGCACGCGCGCCCAGCAACAGCAGCAGCGGCGTCACCGAACCGGCAGCGGCCTGGTCCGGTTCGGCACCGGCCAGCAGCAGGGTGTCGAGCAGGGCCAGCAGGCGCGAGCGGTCGCGGGCACTGAAACCGTACAGCGCGGCGCAGTGCAGCGGGCCCAGCTGTTGCGCATCACCGGCATGCACGTCGGCACCGGCGGTGAGCAGGCGCGCGACGATGTCCGGCAGGCCCAGCGCCGAGGCCAGCATCAGCACGGTCACGCCACCCGGCAGGCGGTGTTCCAGCTTGGCGCCGGCGTCGAGCAGGGCCGAGACGATATCCACCTGGCGCATGCTGACCGCCGCCGACAACGGCGTCGCCCCACTGGCCGCAGCGTGCTGCGGATCGGCGCCACGCGCCAGCAGCAGGTCAGTCACCGCCAGATGGCCACCACCGGCGGCGCGCAGCAGCGCGGTGCAGCCCTGTGCGTCGACCGCATCAACGGCGAAGCCCAGGTCGATCAGGCGGCGCACGGCGTCCACATCACCGGCCATCGCGGCGGCCGGCAGATCGGCCTCGCGCAGGGTACGGCGCGGCAACGGCCACACCCGCCAGTCCAGCCAGTCGGCCAGATCGCGGCGACCAATCGACAGCGCCACGCCCAGCGGCGTCTGGCCGTCGGCGGCACGGGCTTCCGGCGAGGCACCGTGCTGCACCAGCAGCTTCAGCGCGCCTTCGCGGGCCAATGCGGTGGCCAGATGCAATGCGGTCATGCCATGGCTGTCGCGCGCTTCGCGATCGACACCGGCCTTGAGAAGGGCCTGCTGCAGGCGCAGCCAGCCCAGGCGCACCGCCAGCGACAGCGGCGGATCACCGGCCGGCGAGGCGGCGAACGGATCGGCGCCACGTTCCAGCAGTTCCAGTGCCAGCTGTTCCAGGCCACGGGCGGCCTGGTCGTGCTGCGCACACGCGGCGAGGAAGCGCGCCAGCCCGCCCCGGCCAGCCGGCGACAGGCCACGCTGCAGCATGACCTGCAGCGCCGGCACCGCGTCGATGCCGCGCGACAACAGCGCGAACATCGGCGTGTCGGAACAGGCGTCACGCACGTAGGGATCGGCACCGTGGGCCAGCAGCCAATCGACCGCACGCGGCTCCAGCGCCAGTTCCGGATCGAGCAGCAGGCCACCCAGTTCTTCCGGCTGGCACAGCTTGGCCAGGGCGGCCATGCCTTCGGTGTTGCCGAAGCCCAGCGCTTCGCGCAGCAGGGTCAACGGCGGACGGTCCGGCAGCAGGCCACTGGCACTGGCGGCTTCGCCGCGCTCGGCCAGGCCATCACTGACGGCGGCCGGCAACGGATAGGACGGGTCCAGCAGGGCCACGATCGCCCAGCGGCCGGCTTCGGCAGCGTAGTCCACCGCACGGCGACCGACCGGATCGGCGGCATCGGCGGCGATGCCCAGTTCGACCAGGCGCTTGATCAGCAGCGGTGAGACATCCTCGGCCATCGCCGCCAGCTGCACCGCGTTGCGGCCTTCGCCGTCCACCGCGACCAGGTCCGGCTTGTGCGGCAGCAGGTGCTCGACCACGGCGGCACGACCTGCACGGGCCGCTTCCAGCCATGGCGTACGGCCCAGCGCATCGCGCGCTTCCAGATTGGCACCGGCGCCGAGCAGCACGCCGATGATCTCCACGTGGCCGGCCAGCGCCGCCTCATGCAACGCACTGCGGCGCTGGCGATCGCGGGCGTCGGCGCGCGCCTTGTGCTTGAGCAGCAGCTGCACCCCGGCCGGATCGTCATCTTCGGTGGCAGCGGCGGCCAGCAGCACCGGGGTGCCCTCGGCCGGTTCGCTGCGCGCGCCGCGTTCGAGCAGGAAGCGGGCCAGGCGCCAGTTGCCGACCTGGCAGGCCACCGCCAGCGGCGACCAGCCCTCGTTGTTCAACGCATCGACTTCGGCGGCGGCATCGCGCAGCAGCGCGGCCACGCCCGGGTCGGAACTGCGCGCGGCATGGTGCAGCGGGGTGTTGCCATCGCTGTCGATGGCACGCGAGTCGGCGCCGTTGGCGAGCAGGGTCATCACCGCTTCGGGGCGGCCGTGCCAGCTGTCGCGGGTGGCGGCCAGCAGCGGGGTCATGCCCCGGTGCGGCGCATTCACATCGACGCCGCGGGCGATCAGTTCGCGCAGCAGGCGCAGGTCCGGCAGCACTGCCGCCAGCACCGCCAAGCTGCGCTGGTCGCGCCAGTTCGGGTCCGGCAGCGCATACGGATCGGCACCGGCCTGCAGCAGCTGCAGGCCCCGGTCGATGCGGCCATGGCGGGCGGCTTCATACAGTGCCGGGGTCAGTTCCTGCGGTGCCATCGCCTCCAGCGGCGCGGTTTCGGCCGCGGCGGCGAACATCGGTTCGTGCTCGTTGCTGGCGGTGGCCAACGGGCTCGCGCGCAGCGACACCAGCGGTGCCGGCGCGACCCGCTGCAGCAACAGGTGCAGCACTGGAGACAGCAGCATCACCGCCAGTGCGGCGGGCCAGCGTGCGCTTTCCGGCAGCAGGCCCGGCCAGGCCGGCAGCACCACCAGCGCGGCCAGCGCGATCACCAGCGCGGCCACGCCGAGGCCACGCCAGGCGGTCAGGTCGCGCCCGGCCAGCGCCTGCCAGTGCTGGGCCAGGCTGCCATCGAGGCGTTCGACATCGTTCCACAGCGGCCAGGTGCGCCAGGCCGCCAGCAGGCCGGCACTGACCAGCACGCTCAGGCCCAGCACCGCCGCAAGGCTACCGCTGTCACGCAGTGCGGCCAGCGGCCAGGCCAGCAGCAGCGCCAGCAACAACGGCGCTGCCGTCCACAACGCCAGCAGCGCCGGCAGGTCCTGGCGCGCGACCACGTTCAGCGGCAGCAGCGCGCGGCTGCGCCGCCACCACGACACCGCCAGCGCGAACGCCGGCTGCGCCAGTGCAGCAAGGATGGCACCTGGAACGCCGCCCACGGCGGCGCCCAGCGCCAGCACGGCGCCCACGGCGAAGGCGATCGACAGGGCGCGCGGACGGGACGTGTCAGTCATAGTGGCGCGGCATCAGGCTGGCCACCGACGGCGGCACCTGCAGGTAGAACCCGCGCTCGCTCATTTCGCTGCGGACCTTTTCCGGATCGGCCTGGGCCAGGCGGCGCTGGGCATCCAGGGCCACGTCCAGGACGAAGGCGAGCGTCCCCAGCGAGGTGAGCAGCGGCGCAGGCAGCGCGCTGAAATCATCGCGACGGGGAACGTAGACGTAGGTGTCCGGCTTGAGTTGGCTTTTATAGACGTAGGCGTGCATGTCCGCGGGACGATAACCCGGGAAGAGCCATGATTGTGTCGGAAAGCCGACACCGGGGAAAGCCGTCAGCCGACGATGACGGCGTGATCGACGGCGTTTCCCCGGCGGGGTTCAGCAATGTGGCGGCGGCGTTCAGCCACGGCCGCCACCACGCAGGCGCTTACTTGACCTTGGCGTAGGTACCCTTCAGCGCGACGCCGGCGAGGATCGCACCGGCGTAGCATTCGTAGTTAGTGCTGCTCTTGAACTCGTTCTTCTTGTAGTAGCTGACGATGTCGACCACGGCGTTGGCGCCGCGCGACTTGGCGCCGTCCTGCAGCGCGCGCAGCGCCGACAGTGCGACCCAGCGGCAGGCCTCGGCATCGCTCTTGTTGGCGGCGTTGGTCTTCTTGTTGGTCACGTCTTCGCCCAGGCGCTGCTGCACGCTCACCGGCTGGCCGGCCAGGTAGAAGCGGACGCTGCCGTCGATGCCGGCGTCCTTGGCAGCCTGCGAACTGACCAGTTCCTGCAGGGACTGCTCCACGCGGGTATCGCGGGCAGAAGCGGTGGAGGCCAGGGCCAGCAGTGCGGTGGCCGTGGCGATCATCAGGGTGCGGCGCATCGGAACATCTCCTTGTCGAGGGTGCGGGTAGGTTGCGGGAACAGCGGCGGTGGGGCGGTGGATCACTCGCGCCAGCGACGGAACACCAGCGAGGTGTTGATGCCGCCGAAGGCGAAGTTGTTGCTCATCACGTACTCGGCCTGCAGTTCGCGGCCTTGGCCGGTGATGAAGTCGAGCTGGCCACAGCGCGGGTCGACCTCGGCCAGGTTCAGGGTGGGCGCGAACCAGCCAGCGCGCATCATCTCGATGCTCATCCAGGCCTCGAACGCACCACAGGCGCCGAGCATGTGGCCGACATAGCTCTTCAGCGAGCTGATCGGCATGCGGCTGCCGAACACCTGCGCGGTGGCCTGGGTCTCGGCGATGTCGCCGTGATCGGTGGCGGTGCCGTGGGCGTTGACGTAGTCGATCTGCGCCGGCTCCAGGCCTGCATCCTCCAGCGCCAGGCGCATGGCCTGGGCCATGGTGTCGGCACTGGGCTGGGTGACGTGCTGGCCGTCGCTGTTGGTGCCGTAGCCGACCACCTCGGCAAGAATGGTGGCACCGCGCGCCTGCGCGTGCTCCAGGTCTTCCAGGATCAGCGTACAGGCGCCCTCACCCAGCACCAGGCCATCGCGGCCGGCATCGAACGGGCGCGGCGTGGTCTGCGGCGCATCGTTGCGCACGCTGGTGGCGAACAGGGTGTCGAATACCGCCGCAGCGGTGGCATCGAGCTGCTCGGCACCGCCGGCCACCATCACCGTCTGCTTGCCGCTGCGGATCGCTTCATAGGCCGCGCCCACGCCCTGGCTGCCCGAGGTGCAGGCGCTGGAGGTGGTGTAGACGCGCCCGGACAATCCAAAGAACACACCGATGTTGACCGGCGCGGTGTGGCTCATCATCTTCAGGTAGGTGGTGGCACTGATGCCTTCGGTGGTGAATTCGTTGAGCATGCGGCCGAATTCGCCGGTGGCCTCGTGGCTACCGGACGAGGAGCCGTAGGCCACGCCAGTACGGCCGCTGCGCAGTACTGGATGCTCGTGCAGGCCGGCTTCGCGCAGCGCCACCTCGGTGGCGCGCACCGACATGATCGCGACCTTGCCCATCGAGCGGGTGGTCTTGCGGTTGTAGTTCGGCGGCAGCTCGAAGTCCTGCGCCGGCGCGGCCAGCTTGGTGTTCAGGCCGGCATAGACATCCCATTCGGGCATCGTGCGCACGGCATTGCGGCAGCTGCGCAGGTGCGCTTCGATGGTGGGCCAGTCGTGGCCAAGCGGACTGATGGCGGCAGCACCGGTAACCACCACGCGACGATCGGCGGCCATCAGAGCATGCCCCCGTTCACCGAGATCACCTGGCGGGTGATGTAGCCGGCCGGCTCGGACAGCAGGAACGCCACCGTGGCCGCCACTTCGTCGGGGCGGCCGACGCGGCCGGCGGGAATCAGCTTGAGCGCGTGCTCGATCACTTCATCGTTGAGCATTTCGGTCTCGATCAGGCCCGGGGCCACGCAGTTGACGGTGATCTGGCGGCTGGCCAGTTCGAGCGCCAGGGCCTTGGTGGCACCGATGATGCCGGCCTTGGCGGCACTGTAGTTGACCTGGCCGCGGTTGCCGGCCAGCCCGGACACCGACGACAGGGTGACGATGCGGCCCGGCTTGCGCCGACGCACCATCGGCATGATCAGCGGATGCAGCACGTTGTAGAAGCCATCCAGATTGGTGTGGATGACCTGGTCCCAATCCTCCGCCGACAGTGCCGGGAAAGCACCATCACGGGCGATGCCGGCGTTGCAGACCACGCCGTAGTACGCGCCATGCGCCTCGACATCGGCCTCCAGCGCGGCGCGTGCGGCCTCGCGGTCAGCCACGTCGAAGGCCAACACGCGGGCCTGCTGGCCCAGTGCATGGATCTCGGCCACCACGGCCTGTGCCTCCTCCAGGCGGCTGCGGCAATGCACCACCACGTCGAAGCCATCACGCGCGATGCGCAGCGCGATGGCCCGGCCGATGCCCCGGCTGGCGCCGGTCACCAGCACGCTTCGATTCCCTGTCATGCCTGTCCACTCTCCAGATAGGCCATCGCGTCGGCCGGTTCGAATACCGACACGTTGGCTGTCGCCCATTCGTCCTCACCTGCCAGGATGCGGCAGGCGAACATCCCCAATCCATTGTCACCCAACAACTCGCAGCGCGCCTGTACGCGCAGCCGCGAACCGGCGGGGAAGCTGCTGCGCGCGCTGCTGTAGCGGCGGCTGCCGAGCAGGAAGCCCAGCTGCGGCGGCTTGCCGGCCGCACGCGCGCGGCAGCCGGCCCAGGCCGCGATGGCCTGCGCCATGTATTCGATGCCGACCCACGCCGGCACTTCGCCGTTCTCCACGAACAGGCCGGCCTCGGGCACCACCAGTTCGGCCTCAAGTGTGTCCGGGTCCCACCGGATGATGCGCTCCAGCAGGCACATGTCCTGGCGGTGCGGCACCACGTCTTCGATTGCGTACAGCGTGTTCATCGACGCTCCAGTGCCAGCACGGCGTTGCTGCCGCCGAAAGCGAACGAATTACTCAGCACCCGTCGCGGCGGCTGCGCCAGGCGGGTGGCCGGTGCGACCAGCGGCAACACCGGCAGCGCGGGGTCGGCCACGCCGTCCCACCAGTGCGGCGGCAGCTGCTGCTGCGGGTTCTCGGCCAGCAGGATCCAGCACAGCGCGGCCTCGATCGCGCCCGAGGCACCCAGCGTGTGCCCGGTCAGCGGCTTGGTCGAACTGGCTGGCACGCTGTTGCCCAGCACCTGCGAGACCGCCAGGCTTTCCATCGCATCGTTGTGGCCGGTGGCGGTGCCATGCAGGTTCACGTAATCCACTTCGTCGGCGCCCCAGCCTGCGCGCAGCAGCGCCTGCTGCAGCGCGTCGATGGCACCCAGCCCCTGCGGGTCGGGAGCGGACATGTGGTGCGCGTCGGCCGATTCGCCCCACCCGGCCAGGCACACCGGGCCGGGCTCGCGGGTGAGCAGGAACAGCGCGGCGCCTTCACCGATGTTGATGCCGGCGCGGTGCTGCGAGAACGGGTTGCAACGCGACGCCGACACCGATTCCAGCGCGCTGAAGCCAGCCACGGTGAAGCGGCACAGCGAATCGGCGCCACCGGCGATCACCGCATCGACGATGCCGGCGCGCAGCATGCGCGCGGCTGACATCAGTGCCTTGGCACTGGACGAACACGCCGTGGACAGGGTCCACGCCGGTCCCTCTGCGCCGCTGCGCTGGCGCACGAACTGCGCGGCGGTGCCCATTTCCTGCTGGGCGTAATCGAAGCCCTGCGGCCACTGGCCCTGCTCGGCGTGGCTGCGCAGGGCCTGCTCGGATTCACCGATGCCCGAGGTGCTGGTGCCCAGCACCACCGCCACGCGCTCGGCACCATGGCGGGCAATCGCCGCGGCCACCGCCGGTGCGATCTGCGCCAGCGCCACGTCCAGCAGGGCGTTGTTGCGCCCGCGCAGGGCCACCGGCAGGTCTTCCAGCGCCGGCAGCGGCGTGCGGACCTCTCCCAGCGCCAGGGTGCGCCCCGGCAGCAGGCTGTCGTTGTCGCTGAGCCCGCCCGGCACGTCGGCGAACATCGCCGACGCGACAGCGGCGCGGCCATCGCCGAGCGCGCAGACCACGCCCAGGTCGTTCAGGTAGATCGGTGCACTCATCGGTCCTGCCCGGCCATATCGATCGATTCGATGCGCAGCGCATAGCCTTCGGCACGGTTGTCCAGCTGCACGCTGCCATCGTCCAGGCGCTGCAGCAGCAGCCACACCGTGCCATCGCGCGACAGGCTGCGCTGCTGGCCGTCATCGCTGACCTGCCAGCCGGCCGGTAGCGCGGCAGCGATGGCGGCGGTCGGCCACAGCGCGAACTGCAGGTCATCCAGCACACGCTCGGCACGCACCTGCGGCGGCAACCACGGCGCACGCTGCTGGGTCAGCTGTCGGCCGTCCCATTGCAGGCGCACACCGGTCTGGCCCATCGCCTGCACCGCCAGTTGTACCTGCTGGGTGTCGGCTTCCAGCAGTGCGTCGAGATCGCGTTCATGGCTGCCGAAGCGGAAATGCAGCTGCTGCTGCAGGGCCAGCGGCGCCGGCAGGCTGGCCGGTGACAGGCGCAGCGGCGGCAGCTCCACCTGCGGCTTGGGCATGCGGCCGGCACAGGCGGCCAGCAGCAGGCACAGCAGCAGTGCTGCGGTACGGGCGATCACGCGCTGCACAGCTGCTCCAGGACGCGCATGCGGCGGCCGCTTTCGTCGGCCACATACGGGTTGTTGGTGTCCCAGGCGTAGCCGGCCAGGATGGAGCTGATCATGTCGCGCACTTCGGGCTGCTGCTGCGGGTGGTAGATGATCTTCTGGAAGCCGCCCTCGTACCAGCTTTCGACGAAGCGGCGGAAGGTCTTCACGCCGGCACGCAGCGGGATCGAGAATTCAGCTTCCCAGTCGACGGCTTCACCGGCATAGCGGCGCGCCAGGCATTCGCTGGCCAGCTGCGCGGACTTGAAGGCGATGGTCACACCGGACGAGAACACCGGGTCGAGGAACTCGCCGGCGTTGCCCAGCAACGCGTAGCCGGGGCCCCACAGCGAGCTGACGTTGGCCGAGTAGCCGGTGATGCGGCGCACCGGCAGCACCGCCCATTCGGCGTTGGCCAGCAGGCGCGTCAGGTTGGGGTCCTCGCCGACGATGGCCTGCAGCTTCTGCAGGTCGTCACCCTCGTAGCGTTCGAAGAACGACGGTTCGGCAACCACGCCCAGCGAGCAGCAGCCATTGGAGAACGGAATCGTCCAGTACCAGACGTCGATGTGCTCGGGGTGGGTGGTGATCAGGATCTTGTTGCGGTCGAAGTCCGCTTCGGCCGGAATGTTGTCGCGCACGTGGCAGAAGATCGCGCCGCGCACCGGGAAGTTGGACGGCGACTCCAGCTGCAACAGGCGCGGCAGCAGGCGTGCGAAGCCGGAGGCATCGAGGATGAAATCGGCCTCGATGCGGTATTCGCTGCCATCCGGGCGGCGTACGTTCACCGTGGGCTGTTCACCGGGTTCGACCGACAACACTTCATCACCGAAACGCAGCGTGGTGCCCATGCGCTCGGCACCGCGTGCCAGCACGTTGTCGAAGTCGGCGCGCTGCACCTGGTAGGTAGTGCCCCAGCCTGGCGAGAACTTCTTCCTGAAATCGAACGCGGTGCGCGCTTCGCCGTGCACGAAGGCGGCGCCGTTCTTGTACTGGAAGCCGGCCTCGACCACATCCTGCAGCAGCCCGGCCGCTTCGATGTATTCCATGCTCTGCGGCAGCAGGCTTTCGCCGATGGAGAAGCGCGGGAACTGCTGGCGTTCCAGCATCAGCACCTGGCGGCCCTGCTGGCGCAGCATCGCCGCGGCCACGGAGCCGGCCGGGCCGGCACCGATGATCAGGATCTCAGTACGTTCGACAGCATCCACAGCAGTATTCATCGGTGCGTCCTTGTTGCTCGATCAGGTGGAAAGAAGGAAGTCGGAAGACAGGTTCAGGCGGGCGGCAGGTCATGCGGCGGCGGCCGGAACAACGGCGAGATCAGCCAGACCAGGCCGATGCCGAACAGCAGGGTCAGGCCGAACGCGCGCAGCGCCGGGGTCTGCGACAGGCCCAGCAGACCGAACGACAGCCAGGTACTGGCCGCACCCACGCACACCGCCAGCCAGGCGCTGGCATCGCCACGGTGCTCGATCAGGAAGATGCCGTAGTCGATGCCCATGCCCAGCAGCAGCATCAGTGCCAGTACGTTGAACAGCTGCAGCGGCTGGCCGAACAGGCCCAGCAGGCCCAGGGTCAGCGCGCCGGCGATCAGGGTCGGGGCAAACACGCGCCAGGCCTGGCGGCGGTAGCGCAACCACAGCGCACCGAACACCAGTGCAATGCCGACCAGCAGCAGCCCACCCATCAGCTTGCGATAGTGGCCGAGCAGCTGCGAGAAATCGGCGGTGCGGTCGACCCAGCGCACGCCCGGCAGGCCCTCGGCCGCGCCACGCAGGGTCGTCAGTGCATCGGCGCGTGACAGGTCATCGACCATCACCACGCTGATCATCTGCCCGCCGACCTCACCCACCCACAGGTGACGGAACGGCTGCGACGCCGGCGAGGCCAGGAAGGCTTCAGCGGTGAGCGGCGCGGCGGCGAACTGCGGTCGCTGCAGCGGTTCACCCACGGCCTCGGACACGGCCGACAGCACGCCAGGTTCCACCTTCGCGGTCAGCGCGGCATCGGCCTGCTGGCGCGCCGGCGACGGCAGCCAATCGCTGATCGCGCGATAGCCACCAATGCGCTTGTCGTTGGCCAGTACACGCAGGCGCTCGGTCAGTGCTTCCTCGCGCTGCAGCAGCTGCGCGGCATCCGCGCCCTGCACCAGGTAGAACTGCGCCGGGCTGGGCATGCCCAGCAGCTGGCTCAGGCGGATCTGCTGGGCCATCAGCGCCGGCGGCGACGACTGCAGGCTGCGCAGGTCGTCGTTGCTGTGCAGGCGCGCGATGCCCACCGCTGACAGCGCCAGCGCGGCCACCACGAAGATCGCCACCGGGCGGCGGCCGTGCAGGCGCGGGAATCGCTCAAGCGTATTGCCCAGCCACTGCGAGAAACGGGTCTGGCGGATCTCGCCACCATCCAGCCACGGGAACCAGAAGATCACCGTGAGGAAGGCGGCGGCCAGGCCGACCACCGAGAACAGCGCCATCTGGCGCAGGCCCGGGAACGGCGCCAGGCCCAGCGCCAGATAGGCCAGCGCGCTGGTCAGCAGGGCCAGCCACAGGCCCGGCAACAGGTGCCTCAGCAGTTTCCAGCGGCGATCGGCCGGCTCGGCCTGGCGCGAGGCGAACCAGTGGATGCCGTAGTCCTCGGCCACGCCCACCAGCGACGCGCCGAACACCAGGGTCAGCACATGCACCTTGCCGAACACCAGCACGGTCACCGCCAGCGCCACGCCGCAGCCGATCAGCAGCGAGGCGGCGACCAGCAGGATCGGCCGCAGCGAGCGGAATGCCAGCCACACCAGCAGAAGCACCGCCGCCAGCGAACCCCACCCGATGGTGTTGATCTCCTGATTGGCCTGCACCGCGGCGGCCTCGGCATGCAGCGGCACGCCGGCATGCAGGATTTCCAGCTCCGGCGCTGCGGTCTTGGCCGCCTTTCCGGCCCGCTCCAGCAGGCCATCAAGATGGCGCTCGCCATCGAGCTGGAACGCCGAACCCGGCGTATCGAACTGCAGCGCCGCCCAATGCTTGCCCTCGGCCTCGAGCAGGCCGTCATCGCCCAGGCGCAGGCCCGAACCCTGCGCCTGCTGCTGCCACCACTGCGGCCACAGCGACAGCGGGTCCTGTCGCCAGTCGGTCAGGCGCGGCGCGCCCATCGGGCCGTACAGTGCAGCCAGCGCCTGCTCGGCCAACGCGCCCGGTTCACTGCCCTGCAGCTGCTCGCGCTGGGCCGGGGTCAGCAGGCGGTCGCGGTACGGCGCGTAGAACGCGCGCGCCTCATCGAACCAGCCTTCGATCGAACCACTGGGCACCAACAAGGCGTGGTCGGCGTCCTTGGCCATGGCCGCCGCAAAGGCCGCCTGCGCGCGCTTGGCGGCCGCGCTGTCCTTGCTGCCGAGCAGCACCACCACCTGCCGCGAACTGCCATCGGCGATGCGCCGGGTGACGTCGCTCAACAGGCGGTCATGCGCGTCCTGCGGCAGCAGGGCGAGGATATCGGTGTCGATCCGCGACTCCTGGCTCCACAGGCGCCATTGCTGCGCGCCCATCACCAGCAGCACCAGCAGCCAGGCGATGCCCAGCCAATGCCACCAGCGCCGCAACCGGTCCGGTGCGTTCGATGCCACGGCCTCACTCAAAGCGGCGTGCCTCATCGGGGTTCAACGTGGCCGGGGCCTCGCTCAACGCGCTGAACTGGATCTGCGTGCGGTCCTTGTTGGCCTCGACGATCTCCACCTGGCGCACATAGCGGTCACCCTGCAAGGTCAGCGATTCGAAGGCCTTGGCCAGCATTGCCGACTTCGGTGTCAGGCGCAGGCGCCAGCCCTGCCCTTCGCGGCTGGCAGCAACATTGAACTGGCTGGACAGCGCCTGCACGTCGCCGCTCATCAGCGCGAACATGATCGCGTTGACCGAGCGCATCGCCGGCTGCTGCCGCGCGTCGAGCTCGACGCGGGTGCTGCCATCGCGCTGGCGGCTGAGGATGCGGTCGGCAGTGACCACCACTTCAGAAGGGAAGGGCTTGAGCGTGGTCCAGATCACGCCGTGCTGGCGCGCGACCACGAACCGGCCCTGCGAGCGCAGTGGGTTCTTGAAGCCGCTGACCTGTTTTTCCTGGCTGAACTGGCCACGCAGCACGTCGGGCCGCGCCACCGCCTGGGTGACCGCATCGACGGCGGGGTCGGCCGCCCGTACACGCGGTACGGCCGCCAGCAGCAGCGCGCACAGCAGCACGCTCGAAACACGGGCAAGCATCGTCACGGCGCAGGCACTCCCAGGCGTTCCCACAGTACCGGCGGGCACTGGTACAGCATTTCCTTGCTGGCCGCGTCCACCGCGACCTGGATGGTCATCGCGCGGGTCAGCACCTGGCCGCTTTCCGCATCGAGAATCTCGTACTCGATCTTCAGCCGGTTCTCCCATTCCACGATGCGCGCGATCACGCGCAGGGCCTGGTTGAACAGCAGCGGGCGCACATATTTCACCCGTGCATCGACCACCGGCCACAGGTAGCCCGATTCGAGCATCTGCGGGTAGTCGTAGTCGTAGCGCCCGAGCAACGCGCAGCGCGCGATCTCGAAGTACTTGAAGTAGTTGCCATGCCAGACCACGTTCATCGGGTCGCAGTCATGGAAGGCGGGAGTCAACGCAATCTCGCCAACCCGTTCAATGGCCTCATTCACCGGCATACAGCTCCCAACGTTGCGCGCGGATCTCCACCAGCAGTTCCCGCAGTTCGCGATCCAGCGCGCGGTCTTCTTCAACCAGGGCGATGCGCTGCCCCAGGTCGGCGTACATGTCGGCCAGACTGCCATGCAGCTGCGCGTTCAGGCCAACCCGTTCGCGCAGCGCCAGGCCCTGGCGGGCGGCGATCAGCATCGCCGCCACCACCTGTTCGGTCAGTTCGATCACCCGCAGGCAGTCGCGCGCGGCGATGGTGCCCATGCTGACCTTGTCCTGGTTGTGGCATTCGGTGGAACGCGAGAACACGCTGGCCGGCATGGTCTGCTTCAGCGCTTCGGCGGTCCACGCCGAAACACTGATCTGCAGCGCCTTCAGGCCATGGTTGATGGCCGCGCGCGGGCCGGTGGCCGCCGACAGGTTGGCCGGCAGGCCATGGTTGTAGCGCGCATCCACCACCAGTGCCAGCTGCCGGTCGAGCAGATCGGCAACATTGGCCACGGTGTTCTTCAGGGTGTCCATCGCCAACGCGATGTGGCCGCCGTAGAAGTGGCCGCCATGCAGGATGCGCTCGCCATCGGCATCGATCAGCGGATTGTCGTTGGCGCTGTTCAATTCGGTTTCGATCAGCTGGCGCAGGAACGGCAGGCTGTCCTCCAGCACGCCGATCACATGCGGCGCGCAGCGCAGCGAATAGCGGTCCTGCAGGCGCTGTTCATTGCGCGGCGGGCGCTCGCTGTGCAGGTCGCTGCGCAGGCGCGAAGCGATGCGGCCCTGGCCCGGGTGCGGCTTGGCCGCGAACAGGGTCACATCGAAGTGGTGCGCGTTGCCGTCGCTGGCCAGCACGTTGAACGCGGTCAGGCGCGTGGCCATGCGGGCCAGGTAATCGGCGCGCTGCCAGGCCAGGCAGGCCAGGCCGGTCATCACCGCGGTGCCGTTCATGATCGCCAGGCCTTCCTTCGGCCGCAGCTTCAGCGGGGTCATGCCGATCTTGGCCAGCACCTCGGCCGCCGGCTGCACGCGGCCGTCGTGCAGCACCTCGCGCTCGCCACACAGCACCGCCGCTACGTACGACAGCGGGGTCAGGTCACCACTGGCACCGACCGAGCCTTCGGCCGGAATCATCGGCAGCACGTCGTGCTGCAGCAGGGTGGCCAGGCCTTCCAGCAGCGGCACGCTGACACCGGACATGCCGCGCACCAGAGAGGCCAGGCGCGCGGCCAACACCGCACGGGTCTCGACCGGGTCCAGGTAACGACCCAGGCCACAACCATGGTAGGTGTAGAGGTGGTGCGGCAGTTCAGCCACCAGCGCCGGCGGGATGTTCACCGTGCACGAGTCACCGTAGCCGGTGGTCACGCCGTAGATCACGCCATCCTCGCGCAGCAGTCGGTCGAGGAAGTCGGCACCGCGCTGGATGTGCGCGCGGAACGCCGGCGCCTCACTCAGCGCGGCCTCGCGCTGGCGCTGGGCCAGGGCAACCACGTCTTCGATGGTCAACGGTGCATCGCCAAAGCGGCACACGGGTACGGCGTCAGTCGTCATGCGGAGCCTGATCCCAGAAGGGGAAGAAATTGAACCAGTCCAACGGGGACTGGATGACCTGGAGTTCCAGCCAGCGCGCGAAGCGCTGTGCCTGTTCGGCCAGTGCCGCATCGCGTGAGCCACGCGGCAGCACGATGCGTTCGGCGAACTGTTCAAACGCCACGCGATAGCCTTCGCCCTGGTGCAGGCAGGCCATGGTGTAGACCGGGCAGCCCAGCGCGGCGGCGAGCACGTAGGCGCCGATCGGGAACGGCGCCCGGTGGCCGAGAAAATCGGCGGTGACGCTGCGACCGCCCTGCACCGGCGTGCGGTCACCGACGATGGCGACAAAGCCACCGGCCGCCACGCGCTCGGCCAGCATCACCGCCGTGGCCGGGCCCATCTCGGTGACCTGCACCAGTTCCACCGCCGCCAGCGGGTCCAAGCGCTGCAGCAGGCGGTTGAAGCGCTGCGCATGCGCGGTGTGCACCAGCACGGTGATGCGGAACCCCTGCACCTGTTCGGCCAGCACCTGGCACAGTTCCAGGCAGCCGATGTGCGCGGTGAGGATCAGCCCACCTTCGCGGCGCGCGATCTTCTCCAGCACCAGGTCACGATGCAGGTGGATGCGTTCGGCCGGATAGCGCCCGCCCAGGCCGAGGATCTTGTCCAGCATCGTGTCGGCGAAGGCGAAGAAATGGCGCAGGCTGTCGCGCCGTGTCGGCGTGCGACCGAGCGCGCCGCTGTGCGCCTGCAGCCGCTGCAGGTACTGCATCGAGGCCTGGCGCCCTACACGGTTGCCCAGCCAATGGCAGGCCACCACTGGCCACACGCACAGGCGGAACGGCCAGCGCCCGAACCAGCGGTGCACCCAGCACAGGAACAGCACGCCGGCCACCGACGTCGATTCGCCGATGTCGGCCCAGTGCGGGGCACCCTGCGCGGCCGCCATCTCAGTGCCGCCCCCGCAGGCGGCGCCACAGCAGGCGAGGTGCGCGCCAGAGCATGCCGAAGAACAGGCGGGTATGCATGCGGCTGATACGCACGTTGTCGCGCCACACATCGAAGTGCGACACGCCATCGGCGGGATAGGTCACGCGCGTGGCCAGGTGCTCGACCGGCAGCTGCCGCCAGTACAGGCGCACCATCACCTCGGTATCGAAATCCATGCGGCGGCCGATGGTCTCTTCATCGATCAGGCGCAGCACCGCCGGCAGCGGATACACGCGGAAGCCGCACATGGTGTCGCGCAGGTGCAGCGAAAGCGTGTTGATCCAGACCCAGATGTGGGTCGCGTAGCGCCCGTACAGGCGCGCCTTCGGAACACTGGCGTCGTAGGCCGGAATGCCGCAGATCACCGCCTCGGGATGGGCGCGCGCCGCTTCGATGAAGCGTGGCAGGTCAGCGGTGTCGTGCTGGCCATCGGCATCGATCTGCAGCACGTGGCTGTAGCCACGCGCACCGGCTTCGGCGAAACCGGCCAGCATTGCCCCGCCCTTGCCCTGGTTGATGTCCAGGCGCAGCAGGTCGACGCCCTGGCGCTGTGCCAGCGAGCGCAGTGCATTCGCGCACGCCTCATGCGAGCCATCATCGACCAGCAGGCACGGCAGGCCGGCGGCCTGCACGCCGTCGACCACTGCCGCGATGGCGTGCTCGTGGTCGTAGACGGGGATCACCACCAGTGGCGCGAACGCGGCACTGGCAACGGCCGGATCAGTCCGCATCGGCGAAGACCACCTTGCCGCTGGCATGCACACCGTGGCTGGAGGTGTAGCGGAAGGCCAGCACGTTGCGTGCGGCGTCCCAGTCCAGCTGCAGGGTCAGCTCATCGCCCGGGCGGGCCACATGCTGGAACTTCACCGCATCCATGCGCAGGAACGCTGCCGGCATCGCGAACATCTGGCGGCCAAAACGCACTGCCCAGTCCAGCTGCGCCACGCCGGGCAGGATCGCCGCCTGCGGGAAGTGGCCCTGGAACGGCCGCAGCGCCGGGTCGAGGGTCATGCGCAGGGTGGCGCTGGCGGCGTCGCGGCGGTCCCAGACCGGCACTGGCATCAGTGGCTGGAACAGCGCTGCCAGCGCCGCCTGGGTGACCTTGCCCTGTGCGTTGATCGGCAGCGTCGGCACCAGCCGCCAGCGGCGCGGCCGGGTGACCGCGTCATGTGCCTGTGCCAGGCGCGCGCCCAGGCGCTGGCCCAGCGCGCGGCGCGCGGCGTCACCGCCCTCCAGCAGCGCCAGGTCGGCCGGCACCACCACGGCCGCCAGCTGCTCGCGCTGGCCGGGCAGGACCAGCACGCGCACGTCGTCCACTTCGGCGTCTTCGCGCAGCGCGCGTTCGAGCGCATCCAGCGAAACGCGGCGTTCTTCGATCTTGACGATGCGGTCGGCGCGACCCAGCAGGCGGAAACGGCCATCGGCCAACGCTTCGACGCGGTCCTGGGTACGCCACCAATCCGGGGTTTCCAGATGCGCGGAGGCCACCGCCAGGCAGCCGTCCTCGATGCGCCACTGCACGCCCGGCAGCGGCTGCCACGGCGGCAGGTCGGTATCCCAGCAGCGCCAGGCGATACCGCCGGTCTCGCTGCTGCCATAGACCTCGGTCGGCGCCACGCCCAGCCACTGCCGCACCTGCCGCGCCGCGTCTTCCGGCAGCGGGCCACCGGAGGAGAACACCGCACGCAGGCGGCCATGCAGGCTGGCCCAGTCGAGCTGCTCGGGCAGGCGCTTGAGGTGAGCCGGGGTCGCCACCAGCACCGTGTCGGTACCGGCCAGCGCGCCTACCAGGTCTTCATGGAAGAACCGGCGTGGATGGATCAGGCGGCCGGCGGCCAGTGGCCACAGCACGCGGAACAGCAGGCCGTAGATGTGCTGGTGGGACACCGTGCCATGCACCTGCACGCCTTCCAGCTGCGCGCCGAACGCGGCCTGCAGCGCATCCACCTCGCGCGCCAGCTGGTCCATGCGCTTGCTGATCGCGCTCGGCTGGCCGGTACTGCCGGAGGTGAACACGCACAGTTCGCAGGCGCGCTCGTCCAGCGCCTGCAGTTCGTCGTCCAGCGCGGCGTCCAGCGCCGCCAGCGGGCGGTAATCGGCGGACAGGTCGCCTGCGAAACCGCTCACCTGCGGCTGCAGCACCTGCAGCGTGGCCGGCAGGTTGTCGGCGGCCAGGAACACCCGCTTGCCGGCATGCCAGGCGCCGAACAGCGCCGCAGCAAAGGCCACGGCATCGTCGAAATACAGGGCCCAGTCACGGCCTTCGGCGGCCGCAAAGGCCGCGCGCCAGGCCAGCACGCGCTGGCGGAAGCGAGCGTGGTCGATCACCTCGCCATCGCAGACGCCAACATTGCGCTGCGGCCGCGCCTCCAGCAGCAGCCGGTCCAGGGCAATCCACTCAGCCATGCGCGTGCGCCGCCTTCACCCGCCGCCGCACCAGCCACTCACCTGCGAACAACACGCCCATCATCACGTACGCCAACAATCCGTTGTAGAGCATCCAGACCCGGTCCGACGCGTACAGCGCGGTCAGCAGGGCCAGGCTGCCGTTGAGAACGAAGAAGCCACACCACACCTGGGTGACGCGGCGGGTATAGGCCACCGCGAACGCTGGCAGGTCCGGTTCCTGCAGCCGTGCCAGGCGTTCCACCAGCGGCGGGCCGAAACGCAGGCTGGTGCCAAACACCGCCAGCATCACTGCATTGACCAGCGCCGGGTACAGCTTCAGTGGCAGGGCCTGGTTGAGCACGGTAGCCAGTACCGCCAGCAAGCCGGTGCCAGCCGCTGCGGCCCACCACAGCGGCTGGCGCGAACTCAGCGCGCGCAGCAGGGCCAGGGTGAACAGCAGCAGCGACAGCCAGCGTGGCTCAAAGCGGCCCATCGCCAGGTACACCAGTACCGGGTAGGCCAGCGAGATCGCAGCCACCACGACCGTGCGTGCGCGTGCCATGGTGGAGCCGCCGGCGCTGCGGTCAGGCGGCTGCCTGGTCCGGCAGCAGCCTGTGCACCACATCAACGATGTCCTGCACGGTACGCACGGCCTTGAACGCTTCCGGCTGCAGGTTGCGGCCGAGCAGCGGCTTGAGCTGCACGATCAGGTCCACCGCATCAATGCTGTCGATGTCCAGGTCGTCGTACAGGCGGGCCTCGGGCGTGATCCGGGCGGTTTCGATCTCGAAGCTGTCGGTCAGGATGCTGACGATGCGTTCGAACAGTTCATTCTTGGTCATGGCAGGTCCTGGCACCGTTACGACTGGCGGGCGGCGACGAACTCGCCGAGCGCGCGCACGCTGGAGAAATGGCGACGGGTTTCTTCCGAATCGGCCGAGAGGCTCACACCGTACTTCTTCTGCAGCGCCAGGCCCAGCTCCAGCGCGTCGATCGAATCCAGGCCAAGGCCCTCGACGAACAGCGGCGCGGTCGGATCGATGTCCTCCGGCGTGATGTCCTCCAGCGAAAGGGAGGAAATGATCAATTCCTTGATCTCGTGCTCAAGTGCTTGCACGGTTCGGATCTCCAGACAGGTCGAAATAACGAGAAAGGTGCTCGGTGACGCGACGGGCTGCCAAGGCATCCCCCCTTGGCGAGTCGTCTTCGGCCAGAAATGGCGCGATCGGGATATCTTCGCCGATCTGCAGCCGAACGTGAAAGCGACGTGAGGGGACACGATACCACTTCTGCCCCTTGGTCAACGTTGGCGGGCTGCAGGTGATCCGCACCGGGGTGATGTCCAGGCGGCCGCGCACGGCGATGTTGGCCGCGCCCCGCTGCAGCCGCGGCGGCTGTCCGGGCACGCTGCGGGTGCCCTCCGGGAAGATGACCAGGGTGCCGCCGGCATGCACCGCGGCCACGCAGTCATCGACCAGGCCGGCGCCATCGTCATTGGCGATGTAGCCGGCGGCCCGCACCGGACCGCGCATGAACGGGTTGCAGGCCACGGCCCGCTTGACCACGCAGTCGGCGTTGGGAAGCAGCGAGATCAGGCAGACCACGTCGATCAGGGTCGGGTGGTTGGCCAGCACCAGCAGGCCGTCGCGCTGCAGGCGCTCACCGCCCTCGATCTCGTAGGTCATCACCCCCAGCCCGCGCATCAGCCGCAGGTGGCTGGCGAACGCGACCTGGACCACGCGCCGGGCGCGGCGGCGGCGCGCCACCGGGTCACGCATCAGCAGCAGTACCGGCATCACCAGAACGCCGAGCAGCACCCCGCCCAGGCCAAACGCGACGAAGCTGAGGCCGGTGCCAAACACCCGCCAGGCATGGTCGAGGCGGCGCAGCAGCTCAGCCACGGCGGCTCCAGCACCAGCGCTGGCCGTGGGCCACGTGTTCCAGTGCCGGCGCGCCGGACAACAGGAACCGGTGCAGGTCCAGCGCATGCGGCAGCAGGCCGGGCGCAGTGCTGGCCTGGCCGTCGGCCGGCTGCCACTGCAGCGACAGCGTCGGCCGGCCCTCTGCCGGAGCGGTCAAACGCCAGCACCATGCAAAGAACGGATCGGGTTCGTCGGCGAACGTCGCGTAAATTTCAGGAAGTGGCGACTCGTAGACCACTACCCGTACCTCGCGGGCGCCATCGGCAAGCAGGCCGACGGCCTCCAGGCAGGCCGTCTCCACCGTGGCCTGGCCCGCCGCCAGCGCCAGGTAGTTGCCGCGGTGGCCGCGGGCGATGGAATACAGCGCGGCGATCGCGTTGTGCACGGACAGGCCGAATCCGGTCGGCGACAACGGCTGGTCGCCGACCAGCGCGCCCAGCAGGTCCATCGAGCGGGCCACGTCGCCGTGGCGGCTGGCGAACACCAGCGGCACGTCACTGTCGGCGCCCTGCCCGTCCTCGCACCAGCACGCGGCCTGGATCGCCATACGACCCAGCCGCTCGATGCGACGGCGCTGCATCGCCGGCACTTCGGCCAGCGCCGGCGTGTCCCCGCCATGCGGCAGGTACGGCGCATCGGCCCAGCCCAGCCACTGGCTGCGCTCACTCAGGCCGGGCGCCCAGGCGGCCCAGTCGACGATGGAAAATTCGATCATTTGGCGATGGTGCTTCAACGGGAGAACGATAGGCACGAGCCATTACGGCGACGCGCGGCGGCCCCCCGTTCCTGCAGCCGTGCGTCCGTCCAGGACGTCGCCGGCTGCCCCCCTGGCCGCCGGAAAGGAGCGCACGCTAGCACGTCCCGCGCGGGGTGTGCAGGTTTCACATTCCCCAACACGGGGCCCGGCAAGCGCAGGCCCCGTCTTCAATCGATCAGTGGTAACCGGTGTCGGCGTGCACCTTGCCGCGGAATACCCGGTAGGACCACGCCGTATAGCCGAGGATGACCGGCAGCAATATGACCAGCCCGACCAGCGTGAAGCCCAGCGACGACGCCGGCGCGGCGGCCTGCCACAGGGTCATCGACGGTGGCAGCAGATACGGCCACATGCCCAGCACCAGGCCGAGGAAGCCGAGTACGAACAGGGCCAGGCTGAGCAGGAACGGCGGCAGGTCACGGCGCGGGTGGGTGGCACTGCGCCACAGCGCGGCGGCTACCGCCAGGGTCAGCAGCGGCACCGGCGACAGCCACCAGAAGTTGCCGTCGCTGAACCAGCGATCCATCAACCGCGAATCGAGGAACGGCAGCCAGCTGCTGACCAGGCCCATCGCCGCGATCACCGCCACCACCAGCGGCCGGGTCATCTGCCGCGCCAGCGCCTGCACGCGCCCTTCGGTCTTCAGGATCAGCCAGGTGCTGCCCAGCAGCGCATAGCCGGCCACCAGTGCGGCACCGGTCAGCATCGCGAACGGGCTGAACCAGGCGAACGGGCCACCCTGATAGACACCGTCCACCAGCGGGATGCCCTGCACCAGGGTGCCAAGGATCACGCCCTGGGCAAACGTGGCCAGCAGCGAACCGAGGCCGAACGCCACGCTCCACAGCCGGCGCGAACGATGCGCCTTGAAGCGGAATTCGAACGCCACGCCGCGGAACACCAGCGCCACCACCAGCAGCAGCACCGGCAGGTACAGCGCCGACAGCAGCACCGCATACGCCTTCGGGAACGCCGCCAGCAGGCCGGCGCCACCGAGCACCAGCCAGGTCTCGTTGCCGTCCCAGATCGGCGCGGCGGTGTTCATCATCAGGTCCAGCTGTTCCTCGTCCTCGGCGAACGGGGCGAGGATGCCGATGCCGAGCACGAAGCCGTCCAGCACCACGTACATCAGCACGCCGAAGCCGATCACCGCGAACCATGCCACCGGCAGCCAGGTCATCAGGTCCATGTCAGCGCTCCTCCAGCGGTTCGTCGGCGGCCGACAGCGGGCGTGCCGGGGTATGGCTGCCGTGGTCCAGCGACGGCCCTTCGGCGTACGGCTGCGGCCCATGGCGCAGGATCTTCACCAGGTACCAGATGCCCCAGCCGAACACGAACGCGTAACCGACCACGTAAACGCCCAGCGACAGCGCGGTCATCCACGCGCTCTGCGGGCCCACTGCATCAGCGGTGCGCAGCACGCCATACACCACCCACGGCTGGCGCCCCATCTCGGTAACGAACCAACCCGACAGCAGCGCGATGAAGCCGCTGGGCAGCATCCAGTTCCAGCCGCGCAGCAGCCACGGCGAATCCAGCAGCTTCTTCCGCCAGAACTGGAAGGCCGACACCCAGGCCAGCAACAGCATCAGCGTGCCCAGCCCGACCATGATGCGGAAGGCGAAGAACACCGGCGTCACCGGCGGCCGCTCGCTGGCGGGTACCGAGGTAAGAGGATCGAAAGTGCCGTCCAGGCTGTGGGTGAGGATCACGCTGCCCAGCTTCGGGATGGCAACCTCGAAATCGTTGCGCTCTTCCTTCTCGTTCGGCAGCGCGAACACCACCAGCGGCACGCCCTCGCCTTCCTTGGTTTCATGCCAGTGCGCTTCCATCGCCGCGATCTTCATCGGCTGGTGCTTGAGCGTGTTCAGGCCATGCATGTCGCCGACGAAGATCTGCACCGGCACGGTCAGTGCGGCGAACGCCACCGCCGCGATCAGCATGCGCCGACCCGCTTCCACGTGCGTGCCCTTGCGCAGGTACCACGCGCCCACACCACCGATCACGAAACAGGTAGTGATGAACGAGCCCAGCGCCATGTGCGCCAACCGGTACGGGAAGGACGGGTTGAACACCACCTGCCACCAGTCGACCGGATGCACGATACCGTTGACCATCTCGTAACCGGCCGGCGTATGCAGCCAGCTGTTGGACGACAGGATCCAGAACGTGGAGAACAGCGTGCCCAGCGCCACCATGCAGGTGGACAGGAAATGCAGGCGCGGTGAGACCCGGCCCCAGCCGAACATCATTACGCCGAGGAAGCTGGCTTCCAGGAAGAACGCGGTCAACACCTCATAGGTCAGCAGAGGGCCGATGACCGTGCCGGCCACCTCGCTCAGCCGCGGCCAGTTGGTGCCGAACTGGAAGGCCATGACGATGCCGCTGACCACGCCCATGCCGAACGACACCGCGAAGATCTTCTGCCAGAAGAAATACAGCTCGCGCCACACGGGCAACTTCGTGCGCAGCCAGCGCCATTCGATGAAGGCCAGCCAGCTGGCCGTGCCAATGGTGAAGGCGGGGAACAGCACGTGGAAACTGATGACGAATCCGAACTGGATCCGGGACAACAACAACGCGTCCAAGGGACGCCTCCTGCCTGTGACCGGTGGGATACCGGACCACTTTAGGAGGATTTCGTTAAGGTGGGATGCGACCGGGTGACGCGCTGCTTCACTTTGTCGCAGGTGGAGCTGGGTGACAGGATGAATGGGCTACAGGGGCTTCAGCAAGGCCAAGGGCGGCTCCTTGGCGATTCGCAGGGCCCGGGGTACAAGTGCAGTCAAGCACGCCGCCATCACCAGCACGACAGCGCTCGATATCGAGAACCACGGTGAACCTGTGATGCCGTCCTGCGGCGCTCCTACCCACTGCAACGACAACGCGCCGAGCAGGGCGCCCAGCGTGGTGAACAGTGAAACCTCGAACATGATTTCGGCGAAGATCACGGACCTGCGAGCACCTAATGTCCGTCGAACCCCGATGGAGTACCGGCGCCGGTCAAGCCACGCGCCTACAACTCCGGAAACGCCGGCCATCAGCACACCGAGAACAACGGCCGTCATGACCGCGAGCACGGTCGTAGCAAAGCGATCAGCTTTGACGTAGGCGTCGCGATATCCCGCCAGGGTCTCGACACCGGCCGGAGTCACGATCCGATAAGGCCGCTGCAGCGCATCGACAGTACGATCAAGCGATGAACGATCAACCTCCGACCTCCACTTCGCCAGATAGTAGCGACTGGCGCCCATGGGGAGGCCCGGAAGTAGCGCCCACTGCGAGTCCCGCTCATTACCTCCTGGTGCCGGTCCAGCAACAGAGGCAAATACGCCCATGATGACCCGGCTGCTGCCGGGGCCGAAATACAGGCGGCGGCCAACAGCACTCTCCGTTCCGAACAGTCGGGCAGCCAGCGATTCACTGATCAGCACCACCGGAGTGCCTTCAACCATGTCGTCCTCCATGGCGTCCCGCCCCAGGACGATTCCCGCGCCCAGAATCGCCAGCAGACCAGAGCTTGCAGTTACCACGGGAATGCGATCACATCCGGCAACGTCTGTCGTACCCGCATTCATCGAATACACCATGGCCGACTCACTGGTGCATACGCCGTATCGATGGGCTCTTCCTCCGAACGGAACAGAGTCGCTCACAACCGTGTCCTGAACACCGGGCAGCCGGATCGCGGACAGGTCTGCCCGCTGCACTGCTGCATCCGCGCCTTCTTCAACATCGGATACCCTGACCACACCAATCGATGCTGCCTCCCGGATGCTCCCGGTGTTCAATCTGGCGAAGCTGTCCAGCGCGGATTGCAGTGCGAACGCACATGCCAGGCTTGCAAGCGCTGCCTGCACTGCAAGTAGTGCGGCGCTTCCCAAATGCCGTCGGATCTCCCTCATCGATTCGAACATTTCAGGCAGCCCCCTTCGCAAAGGCATTCGACAGGGAGCTGACCCTGCAGATTTCAAACGACGGGACCAATGAACAGAGCAACGTCGTGACGACTCCCAGGCCAGCGGCCATCAGCAATGCCCCAGCATGCATCGCGGTTATCGCGCTGGGCAGAACGTCTCCCGCAGCAACCACCCGGATTCCCAGCATATAGGTGACGACAGCGAGCGCACTGCTTGCGGCTCCCGCCGCGATGGATTCCCACATGAGCTGGATGAACACGTCCCGGCGTCGCGCGCCCAGTGCACGTCGTATCGCGAGCTCCCGCCGACGGCGCCCCAGACTGAAGCTCAGCAGCGCCGCCGCGTTGACGATGCACACACCGAGAAGGATCAGTGACAGCCGAAGCTGCATCCTGGCCCGCTCTGGAACCAATCCCAGCCTGTCCAGCCAATCCATCAAAGGCCAGAGTGCCACCTGCTGGGTGCCTGGTTCGATCCGAAGACCCTTTGCCTGTGCATAGGCATTCAGATTCGCACGGTAGGCGGCGACATCATCCGCAGTGGGCAGCCACGCCCACAATTGAAGCCATGACACGTTGGCCCCTGCAGGATCCGTGTCCTGGTCCCCCCCCCCAGATCGCCGTCCCGTCCACAACAGTCAGCCTGTCTGCGATTGCGGTCTCAACCGGCAGGTAGATCTCGTCAGGTTCCACAAACGGCCGGCGTGTGAGATCTCCCTGAAACATCGGCACCGGATGCCAGTCCTCCGCGACACCCACAACGGTATAGCTGCGCCTGCCCAGTTCCAACCGATGACCAACACAGTCCTGTGCACACTCACGCGAGGCGAGCGCACGCGAAAGCACCACGATTCGACTCGCAGCATGCCCCTCCTCGGCGGTCCATGCCCGTCCTTGAACAACGGCAATGCCAAGCACACTGAAGACTTCCGACGTAGCGAACCTCGCACGCAGCCTTGCGCTGGACTCTCCCGGCCGGGAGAGCGTCACCGCCCCCCCTGCCATTGCTGCCTGTTTCCACGTCCCGCCTTGGCCCAGAAGCGCCTTCGCATCTGGCCAGGTCAGTGCCTGTCCAGGATCCGGGGAACCACTGCGCAGGGCATCTGGACGCGCGTCAAGGTACGGGCGGAACAATGCGGAGCTCCGGCCTGGTGCGGGATCCGACGATGCCTGGAGAACAATGGAGAGCATCACGGTGGTGATCCCTACCCCCGCACCCAGCATGAGAGCGATTGCCAGATGAGTGCCGATTCGTTGCTTGAAACGGATCAACGACATCCTGATGTAATAACCGTGCACGTACCCTCCTTGGCTTTTGCAGAGCCCTCAACTTCAACTCGACGGAACTCCCCGTAAAAGAAGTTGCTCTCCTTCTTTCAGCTCACCTATTCCAGCCATGTATGGACTGCAGGCGCAGAAGGTCAGGCTTTCGTCCTCTTGGTACACCAGGATCTCGCCCATCCTGCTGTCGAACAGCTCCCGGCATGCATGAACAAGGGCTGGAAAATCCCCAAGATCCGCTTTGGGTCGCCCCCTTGGGAAACTCAGTGCGAACGCTTCTCCGTGATAACTGCATATGATTGGGATGCCTTGCGGCTGTTCGACGAAAAATGGATGCCACTGCTGCTCCCCTTCTGCGACATCAGAGTCACCATTCCACCGGAAGTAGGACCAGACTGACTTCTGTACGAAGTTTTCCAGATGCGACATATCAGGCATTCGATGACCGAACCCAAAAGCGAACCGTGGCGTTTTGATGTCTGGGATACGCTCGGAAAGAAGCTTCCACTGCACATTCAAGGGGAGGAGCGATCTACTCACCCCGCGAGGACCAATTCCGTGTGCCAGTGCGTGCGCTCGCGACAGAACCGAACCCAAAGCCGTGTATGCCCAGTTCTCATGCAGACGGAATGTACGAAGACGCTTGCCAATCTCGGTGCAGGAGAGATCGAATACTCTGTTGATGATGTAGGCAGAACACACGCTCGGAACCGATTTCTCCAGTACGGGTTCAATGATCTCAGCCTCCTGAACGCGCCAATTTCGAGTCAGCTCGTCCAGATGGATCACACTCACACCCCGAACATCCCCGAGCACGGCTGCGACGACGTCTTCCGGATCGGAGTGGATAACAATGGTTGGAATCTTCATGCCGCGCTCTCCAGCATTTCCCCTGGCACTCTTTGGCTGTACCCGGCCCTGATCTCCTCCTGAATTTCATCCACGACCGCCATCAGCTGCAACGAGGCGGGTGACTCCAGTACGAATAGCGTCGATACCTTCCGTTCGATGAAGAATCCGCCTGCTACGTGCATCAGTCGTCGCTTCATTCTCCTCCCGGCTTCCTCTCCAATCCCAGCACCGATACCAACCAACCTCCCGAGAAGCTGGTGGATGGCGTAGTAAACAAAAACCGCGTGAGCCAGTGAATGGTTCGGAATGAAGTTACCTGACCATGGTGAAACCGGGCGAACTCTGATTGCACCTGACATGAACTTCCCATGCACCTCTTCATAGGCGGAGAGGTACGAGTGGACAGACTCATGCAGAATTGCCTCTGCGCAGATATCCACGGTCATTTCCGGCCTGTGGACATTGAGGATTCGGATACAACCTGCATGAATCGGTCGATACTCGGATCCAAGATTCAGAGGTGAAGCCTGATCACCCGACTCGATCGACTTCCTCACGAGCACACGCCTTGTGAATGTTCGAATCAGGAGACCCAGATGTGGAGTGGCTTCGTCCACAAGCCTTATGGCCGCTTCCAGCTTCTCCTGGATTACGGCAAGCTCTTCCGATGAGATGCTCAGGAATGGATTGCAGAACGTTCCGCTCTCTGGCTCGTTTCGACGTGCCAGCCCACTATCCACGTCCAGAGCGATCACACCGCCCACCTTTGCGCGCTCGACCTTCTCAAATCCGGATTCATGCCGCCTGATCACCCACTCCCCAAGAGGGCTTTCGACTCCTATCCCTTGGTGAAATTTGCCCATTTCTTCATGGATGGGAGCAACTAGACACTCCGCCATTGCGGCGAGATGAAGCGCTTCGATGGTCGTGACAGGCCTTCCATCTGTATCTTCATGGGAGATTCCATCTGGATCATCCATGAATCCGGAAACCCACGGGGAGCCAAGCAATCTTCTTCTCGCCGCGGGATCCAGCTGCTTGAATGTTCTTTCAAAGCTCTCAACACGCTCTTGATTCTCAAGCCGCTCATCTCTGAATTTTGAAAGAGCCTCACCCAAACGACGCGGAGTTATTTCAAACCATGCATCCAGCAGCACCGAGCAAACGTCAACCGTTTTGCATGGATCTTCAATTGCTCTCCTGAGATCCTCTATGGAAGTTCTCATCAACCTCTCCTTGGTGACGGACGACCACCCCCATGGGCGGCCGTCCGCGTTCTTAGACGTTGAACTTCTGGGCGTCAGGAACTACGTGCGCAAACTGGAGCTCTTCACCTGACGAGTAGTGGCCGCAGTGGGTACCACCGCTTGAGTAGTTGGTACATTGAACACCTGCGATCTCGCTATCGCCGGTTCCTTCTCGCAACTCCGCCCCACTGACGAGAGTGATGTCCAGCAAAGAGGCGTTCTGGATCTGCGTGAGATCATTGGACGCACTTTCCTGCGACGCAGATGCGATTCCGGATAGACCAAGCATTGCAATGAGTGCCGGAGGAAGAAGCACGGACTTGCAGATCTTCGACATTGTTCAGCTCCTTGAAGTTGATACTGCTGAATATGGCCGTGAGCTTGCGCGGCTCCTGGCCAGCGTCAGCGATTGCTGACGATTTAGACTGTTCCAGCAGAGTCATCGACATCAATAGCAGCAGATTCCTTTGCAACTATCCTCAGTGCGGGGACCTTCACGTAGCGTCTGGAGATGACGCAATCCGCCGAGTGCGGGGGATTCTCCGAATCAGTGACATTGGAAATGGCGGAGGAAAATTCATGCTGGATACGACTGACAATCGATTAATTCCAGAAGTACCAGCCCGCTGCAGCCAGCAGCGCGCCAAACGACGCCACCTGCACCACCACATAGCCCACGCCACTGTCGCGCGACTCAGCGGCGATGCGCTTCTGCAGCGCCTCGCTCACATCCGGTGTCTGTTCCTGCTGCGCCTGCTCACGCAACGCCTGCGCCAGCGCGCGCTTTTCCGCATCGCGAGGGTCGGTCGGTGGGTTCACAGCAGTTCTCCAGCGGTGGCATGCCGCGTCAGTTCCTGCTTCAGGACCTGGCGCGCGCGGTACAGGTGGCTCTTGATGGTACCGCGTGCCAGCCCGGTCACCTGCTCGATCTCGGCCAGATCGAAATCCTCCAGGTAATGCAGGCCGACGATCAGCCGCTGCGGTGCACTCAGCCGTTCCAGCGCCGCGCCAAGATGGCGACCAGCCTACAGCGCCTCGCTCAGTTCAGCCGGCCCCGGCCCTTCATCGCCAATACCCAGTTCCTCGGGTACTTCCACCGCCACCATCCATTGCGCCTCCAGCCGTCGCCGGCGCAGGTGCTGCAACGCCGTGGTGTAAGCCACCCGTGAAACCCAGGTACGCAAAGAGGAATCAAAGCGGAACCGGTGCAGCTGGCGGAACACGGCCAGGAAGGTTTCCTGCAGCAGGTCGGCGACCTGATCGCGGTCGCCCACCATGCGCCCGATCACATGCGCGCAGGTGCGTTGATGGGTCTCCACCAGCTGCGAAAACGCCGCCTGCGAGCTGTCGATGATGGCCCGCACCAAGGCTTGGTCCGCATCCAGCGGTGCAGCGGGTGCCGCCGTCGCCGCTGCATCGTGGCGGCGACGGCCCCGCAGTGCCGACAGCGCTTCGCCGAGCAGGCTCATGCGCGGGGCGCCTCCTGTGCCCGTGGCATGTCCTGGCTCAGCCCTTGCGTGCGGCAGGACGGGTGAAGTGCCAGGCCAGCAGCTGGCCGAGGCCGGCACTGCCGACCATCGCGGCGGCGGCGCCGAAGGTCAGTTCGCGTGCACCGATCGCCTCCAGCAGGGCCATGGCCACGGCCAGGCTGACCAGGCTGATGCCCCAGCGCAGCGCGCCCTGGCGGCGGCGTTCTTCTTCCAGCACGGCCAATGAGCGGATCACTTCCTCCGGCAGGTGCGGAGCCACCAGCTTGCTGCGCGCGCGCGCATCGGCGATGGCATGGATCGCGTAGGCGATGCAGATGAAGAGGGTGATCGGGATCAGTTCCTGCATGGTCGGGCTCCTGTTCGGTGGATGATGCGGGTTCAGGAGATTGGATGCGCGACCCCGGCAACCGGTTGCAGCATTTTGCCAATCCCGCTGCCATGACCTGTGGCCCCTGCCCCGGGCCCTTGCGGCTGCTACGCTTGCCCGGTTTCCTCTTCTGGTGCCGTCCGCCCATGTCCCGAGTGCTGCCCCTGTCCCTCCTGCTGTCGGCCGTGCTGGCCGCACCGGCTGCGCATGCCGCGCCGACGCCGATCACCATCGAACAGGCCATGGCCGACCCGGACTGGATCGGTCCGCCGGTCGAGAAGGCCTGGTGGTCGTGGAACAGCCAGCAGGTGGAGTACCAGCTCAAGCGCAACGGCAGCCCGGTGCGCGATACCTTCCGCCAGCCGCTGGCCGGTGGCGTGGCCGCGCAGGTGGCCGATGACCAGCGCGGCACCCTGGACGTGGCCGAGCCGGTCTACGACCGCAGCCGCAGCCGCAGCGCCTTCGTGCGCAATGGCGACGTGTTCGTGCGCGACCTGCGCAGCGGCGCGCTGACCCAGCTGACCCGCAGCAACGAGCGCGCGGGCAACGTGAACTTCGCCGCCGACAACGGCGTGATCTGGCGGGTCGGCCAGAACTGGTTCCACTGGACCGCCGCCAGCGGCGTGCAGCAGGTGGTCAGCCTGAAGGCCGAGAAGGACCCGCGTACGGCACCGAAGGCCGACGTGCTGCGCGACCAGCAGCTGCGCACGCTGGAAACCCTGCGCCGCGACCGTGACCAGCGCGAAGCACTGAAGGACCAGGACCAGCGCTGGCGCCAGGCCGACCCGACCCGCGCGCCGGGCCCGGTGTACCTGGGCGCCGACGTGGAGATCGCCGACAGCGTGCTGTCGCCGGACCTGACCCACCTGATCGTGGTGACCAAGCCGAAGGACTTCGATGACGGCCGTGGCGGCAAGATGCCGCTGTACGTGACCGAGTCGGGATACGAGGAAACCGAGGACACCCGCACCCGCGTCGGCCGCAACGGCTTCGAGCCGCACACGCTGTGGTACGTGAACGTGCGCACCGGCAAGGCCGAGAAGGTCTCGCTGGCTGGCCTGCCGGGCATCAGCACCGATCCGCTGGCCGAGCTGCGCCGCAAGGCCGGCAAGGACGCGCTGAAGGGCGAGCGCAGCCTGCAGGTGATGAGCGACTTCATGGGCGGTGGCATCCGCTGGAGCGCCGACGGCCAGCAGGCTGCGGTGATGCTGCGTGCCAACGACAACAAGGACCGCTGGATCATCAGCGTCAACGCCGCCGACGGCCGCGTGCAGAACCGCCACCGCCTGACCGACAACGCCTGGATCAACTGGGGCTTCAACGATTTCGGCTGGATGGCCGATGGCCGCACGCTGTGGCTGCTGTCCGAGGAATCCGGCTTCTCGCACCTGTACACCCAGGCCGGCACCGCCAAGCCGCAGGCGTTGACCAGCGGCAAGTGGGAAACCTCGGCGCCGGTGCCGTCGGCTGATGGCAAGGGCTTCTACTTCCTGTGCAACCAGCAGGCGCCGCATGACTACGAAGTCTGCGCGGTCGATACCGGCAGCCGCCAGGTGCGCGAGCTGACCAGCCTCAACGGCGTGGAAGACTTCTCGCTGTCGCCGGACGGCCAGCAGCTGCTGGTGCGCTACTCCGGCGCCTACCTGCCGCCGCAGCTGGCCGTGCTGCCCAGTGCCGGTGGCCAGGCCCGCGTGCTGACCGACACCCGCACCGCCGACTACAAGGCGCGCCAGTGGATCCAGCCGAAGCTGGTGGCAGTGCCGTCCAAGCACGGTGCCGGCGTGGTCTGGGCCAAGTACTACGAACCGGAAAACAAGGAACCGGGGAAGAAGTACCCGATCGTGATGTTCGTGCACGGCGCCGGCTACCTGCAGAACGTGCACCAGCGCTACCCGGCCTACTTCCGCGAGCAGATGTTCCACAACCTGCTGGTGCAGAAGGGCTACATCGTGCTGGACATGGATTACCGCGGCAGCGAGGGCTACGGCCGCGACTGGCGCACGGCGATCTACCGCAACATGGGCCACCCGGAACTGGAAGACTACAAGGACGGCCTGGACTGGCTGGTCGATACCCAGCAGGGTGACCGCGACCACGCCGGCATCTACGGCGGTTCCTACGGCGGCTTCATGACCTTCATGGCGCTGTTCCGCTCGCCGGGCACCTTCAAGGCCGGCGCCGCGCTGCGCCCTGTGGTCGACTGGCACCAGTACAACCACGGCTACACCAGCAACATCCTCAACACCCCGGACATCGATCCGGAGGCGTACCGCGTGTCCTCGCCGATCGAATACGCGCAGAACCTGCAGGACAACCTGCTGATCGCCCACGGCATGATGGATGACAACGTGTTCTTCCAGGACTCGGTGAACCTCACCCAGCGCCTGATCGAACTGCACAAGGACAACTGGTCGATCGCACCTTACCCGCTGGAACGCCACGGCTACACCCGTGCCGATTCCTGGCTGGACCAGTACAAGCGCATCCTCAAGCTGTTCGAGCAGAACCTGAAGTGAGCAACGCCGCGGCCACGATCCACATCGTGGCCGCGGTCATCCTGGATGACCGCGGCCAGGCGCTGGTGGTGCGCAAGCAGGGCGCCAGCCGCTTCATCCAGCCGGGCGGCAAGCCCGAACCCGGCGAAGCACCGCTGCAGGCACTGGCCCGCGAACTGGACGAGGAACTCGGTGTGCAGCTGCGCGCCGGGACCGCCAACGCGCTGGGCACGTTCGAGGACTGGGCGGTGAATGAGCCCGGCCACCGCGTACAGGCACAGGCCTGGTGGGTACAGGTGGACGGCACGCCACGGGCGCGCGCCGAGATCGCCGAACTGGCCTGGGTACCGCTGCAGTCGCCGCATGCCCTGCCCTTGGCACCGTTGAGCGAACACCATATCCTGCCGGCCGTCGCCACCCGGGTGACGGCCCGCTGATTACCCCACTGCTGCCCAGGACATCGGATGTCGCTTCAATCGCCCCAAGGCCGTCCTCCCAGCGCAGTCGCCGCCCAGGATTTCATCCGACCGCTGGGCTTGGCTTCCCTGCTGGTCTGCGCAGGATTCATCGTACTCATTGCACTTCAAGCAGTGTTGCTTTGGCAGCTGGCTGACAGTCCGCTCTGGCAGAGAATGATCATGATGGCCACTGAGCAGGGTTTCCCCCACAGCGTGCAGTGGATGCTGAAGGACCCGGTCGCCGCCACATTATGGCTGTCGGTACCCGGCATACCTGCCGTGCTTTCAAGCTGGGGCTTCTACCGGCAGCGTCGCTGGGGACTCTGGAGCTACGTGGCCTTGCTGTGGTTGTCCGCGGTGGCGAATTTCGCGGTCGTCTGGTGGCTGGACAGCATCTTCGCTGACCTCATGACGCATATCGTCGATCCACATACGCTGCGCGAAGCCCAGGTCCAACGAATCCTGGTGTCACTGACCTTGTCCGGAGGCGCCGTGGCCCTACTCGTTGCACAGGGCTGGCTGGCCTGGCGCCTGCTGCGGCCGGAAATCCGCTCACGTTTCCACTGAGTTCCCCTTTCCCGCACGACAAGGACCGTCGCATGCGCTTGCAGGCTCTTCTCCCCGCACTGCTGCTGTTCGCCGCGCTGCCAGCCGGCGCCGACGCGTTGCAGTGTGGCGAATACCGCAGCACCGATGGCGGCATGGCGCTGGTGTTCACTACCCCCAGCGCCGGCTACCGCCACAACGACATCAGCGAACCGGAGCCGCTGTGGGTTGATCGCAGTGCGGCGCAGACGCGCCTGGTCATGCTCGACGATGGCGTGGCGGAGCCGATCCGGATCAGTGCCGATGGCCAGCGCATCGAGGACGACGGGGTGGTGACCTACACCCTGCGCCAGTCCCGAGCCTGCACCGTCGAGCCCAGCGCGATGGACGGCAGCTGTCGCGCCGCCGGCAGCCACTGCATTGCGCAGCTGCCCACGGCCTCTCCCGGCCAGGCCCAGCGCGCGTGCGGCGAAGGCGTTGGCGCGGGCTGCTCGGCGCTGTTGCGACAACTGCGCGATGGCAACGCCGCAGCCGCTGGTGACACCGGCGCCGCCCTCTTCGAACGACCGTCCGCCTGCCGCGAACACACGCCCGGGCATAACCCGCAGGCCTGCGAGGCGCTGACCGGTGATGCGCTGGCCGCCGCGATGCACCGGGTGGGTGAACGCCTGCAACAGGAAGACGAAGACACACTGGATTCACCGCTTCCGGCCGCTGCACGCGACCGTCTGCAGCAACTGTGTCTGCAGCACCGCAGTGGTCGCTTCTGCGTCGAAGTGGCCGAACAGCAGTTGATCGCACTGGAACCTGCATTGGCGGTGCAGGCCCTGCAGGTGGTCTGCGATGCAGGCCGCGTCAGCGCCTGCGAACGTATCGCACCGCTGCGCGATCTCGGCGCGGATCTGCGCCTGGTGCCGGCCCTGCAGGTGCCCTGCGGCCGCTATCAGGCCGACGGTGGCAGCCTGGACACACTCACGTTCGACGATGCCGGGCAGGCCAGGGTCGATACGCAGTACGTGCGCGCGCTGCTGCTGGACGGCACCCTTCACATACGCCACGACAATGGCGCCGATTACGTGCTGGGCCTGCTGGCCAATGGTGATCTGCTGGGGCTGGACGCGTTTACGGGGTACCAGCGTTACCGACGCCCGCCGGGCGCCCCGCAGTTTTGTCGCGAACGACCTGCCCGGCGCTGAAGCCGCGACGGCAGGTCCTGCGTTCCGGCGGGATTGATTGCAGATCGAGTCAGGCTGGCTATCGTGGCCCGCGTCTTTCTGCCCTGGCCTCGAAATGTCTGCATTCACCCCGCGCACCCTGCTTCCGCGCTGCATCGTGTTGCTGTCCATGCTGTTCTGCGCCCAACAGGCCGCCGCATCCGGCCTGCCACGCTGCGGCGTTTTCGAGGCCGAAGGCGGCGGCAACCAGCTGCGCGTGGATGGGCCTGACCGCGGGGTCGAGAAGGGCAGCTACATCTCCGATCGGCCCTTCGTTGTCCAGCGCAGCGAAGGCAGCCTCAATCTGGTTGATCTCACCTTCGGCCTCGTCTCTGAACTGGAGGTCCAGCGCGATGGTCGCGCCCTGCATAGGGACGGCAAACGCTACCGCCTGATCCAGCCGGCCGCGTGCCTGCCCCCGGTCGAACATACGCCCGGCAGCTGCCTGGCCGACGCCCGGCAGTGCCTCTACAACCACCATGAGCTGAGCCTTCCGGCACTGGAATCGGGCTGCGCCGAAGGCGCTCCGCAACTCTGCCAGCGCCTGCCCGATCGCTATCGCAAGGCCGACCAGGCCCCCGGCAGCGATACGCCGACCGAAGCACAGATCGCGGTGATACAGGCCACCATGGAAAAGGCGATGGCCGAGATGGATTTCCCCCCCCAGTGCCGCGACGATGACCCTGCTGCCGACGCCGAGGCCTGCATGGTCATTCTGGAAGAGCGGCCCGAGCTCGTCGAGGCTGTCGACACCGCCATTCGCACGGCCTCGATGGCGGCCAGCATGGTTGAAGTGTTCTCGCCTGCAGTCAAGCCCGCACTGTCTGACGCGCGGCTGCAGCGCCTGCAGGGGCTGTGCACGCAGGTCCGCGAAAGTGGCTTCTGCATGGAGGTCGCCATGCTGCAGTGGGACGCCGGCAATCTGAGGGAAGGTCGGACGGCCTTGCAGGCGGCCTGCGACGGCGGCGACGAGCGATCGTGCCGTCAGGCGTCCGCGTTGCTGCAGCTGGGCGAAGCGCTGGTGCAGCACCCCACCGCCGCCGTGCCCTGCGGCCACTATGCGGCCTCCGGCGGGCTGATGGACGAACTGACTTTCGGCGAAGGTGGCATGGTGGAGGTTGGCTTCGGCTCGCGAGTACGCGCGCGCGTACAGGACGGTCAGATCCGCATGCGCCACGAGCGTGGGGCTGACTATGTACTGCAGCCGTTGGCCAACGGCGACTTGCTGGGGCTGGACGATTCGACGCGTTTCCAGCGGTTCCAGCGGCAGCCGGACAATGCACAGTGCAGCGCGCCACTGGTGTTCGACGAAACTCCGTTCCCGCAGGATTGCCCGCGCGCGCCCATCGACGGTGAAGCCGAAGCCTGCTGCGCCGCCGGCAGGATGCAGGGCTGCCACGTGCTGGGCAGTCGCGCCGCGCTGAACGGGAAGTGGGTGGAGGCCAGCCAGCATTACCAGAAGGTCTGCCAGGCCGGTATCCGCGAGGGCTGTGAGAACCTGGTCAGCGTGATGGAGAACAGCAGCAGGGTAGACGTCCGCCCCATGCTTGAGGCCATCTGCGAGGCCGATGGCAGTGGCCGCCATGTAGCCTGCGACGTGCTGGCGACGCGTAACTGGGGGTTGCTGGAGTTCGGCCAGGCTCTGGACCGCGCGGTCCAGGAACAGTCCGCGCACGAGGATCGGACCAGACCGGCCCCACGCACCCCCAACCACAAGCAGTAAGGGAGCTTGCCTGGCCGGGCCCTGCGGTAAAGTACGCGCCATGAACGAATTCGAGCGCGTGCGCGCCTACCTCACCGATCTGCAGGACCGCATCTGTGCGGCGATCGAGGCCGCCGACGGCCAGGCCCGCTTCCAGGAAGACCTGTGGCAGCGGGCCGAGGGCGGTGGCGGGCGTACCCGCGTGCTGCGTGACGGTGCGGTGTTCGAGCAGGCCGGCATCGGCTTCTCCGACGTAGCCGGCAGCCGCCTGCCGCCGTCGGCCTCGGCCAACCGCCCGGAACTGGCCGGCGCCTCCTGGCGCGCCACCGGCGTGTCGCTGGTGTTCCACCCGCTCAACCCCTACGTGCCGACCACCCATGCCAACGTGCGCTTCTTCCAGGCGCAGCGCGACGGTGAAGTGGTGGCCAGCTGGTTCGGTGGCGGCTTCGACCTGACGCCGTTCTATCCGTTCGACGAAGACGTGCAGCACTGGCACCGGGTCGCACGCGACCTGTGTGCGCCGTTCGGCGAGGAACGCTATGCCGCGCACAAGCGCTGGTGCGACGAGTATTTCTTCCTGCGCCACCGCAATGAAACGCGCGGTGTCGGCGGCCTGTTCTTCGACGACCTGCACGGCGACTTCGAGCGCGATTTCGATTACCTGCGGGCGGTCGGCGATGGCTTCCTTCAGGCCTACCTGCCGATCGTGCAGCAGCGCAAGGACGCCGCCCATGGCGAGCGCGAGCGCGAGTTCCAGCTGTACCGTCGCGGCCGCTATGTGGAATTCAACCTGGTCTATGACCGCGGCACGCTGTTCGGTCTGCAGAGCGGTGGCCGCAGCGAAAGCATCCTGATGAGCCTGCCGCCGCGGGTGCGCTGGGAATACGGCTTCACCCCGGAAGCGGGCAGCGCCGAAGCGCGCCTGGCCGACTACCTGGTGCCGCGCGACTGGCTCTGATCTTCCGGCGCCACGCCTGACGCGTGGCGCCTTCCCCGCCTGTGGTGCGCCCCGCACCGGACAGGCCCTGCCCCACTTCTTTCAAGGATGACCCCCATGCCTGCTGCTGTTTCCCTCCGCCCCCGTGCCGCGGGTTGGCGCTCCCTGCTGTTGCTTGCATTGGCCTCGGCCAGCCTGCCGGCCGCCGCGCAGTCGATGGCCTGCGGCACCTACAAGGACAGCAGCGGCAACACCACGCTGACCCTTGAGAGCGAAGGCCACGGCTTCCTGTCCGGCCCCTACCAGGCCACCGAGGAGCTGCGCATCGCCCGCCAGGAGGACGTGCTGGGTACCGGCAACCTGTCCACGGGCCAGCTGGAAAATTGGTACTTCTCGGACAACGACCGCACGATCAGCACGCCCTATCGCGAGTTCACCCGTGAGCACGCCGCCGCCTGCAGGACGATGCCGGAGCCCGTCGAAGACGGTTGCGTGATGAACACCTCCGAGTGCCTGGAGGCGCTGCCGGAGGCCGCACCCGTGAAACTGCACGCCTGGTGTGCCGAGGGCGTGGGCGCAGCCTGCATGCGGTTGCTGGAGACCTACCAGCAGCAGGCCAAGGACGCAGCCCCGGCGCCTGCACGAGCCGAGCCGCCGAAGCCGGAGATCTGCATGGAGGATTCCGCATCCTTCAACGCCGAGGGCTGCAGGGCGATCGCCGAGGTGATCGGGCTGGAGATGATCGGCAAGTCCCTGCTCGGGCTGCAGCATGCGGTCGAACCTGCGTTGCCGTCTGCGCAGCTCGATGAGCTGGCCGCACTGTGCCGGCAGCAGCACGGCGAGACCTTCTGCGCCGACGTTGCCGAGGTGCTGTGGAGCGGTGGGCGCCTTTCGCAGGCCCACGAAGCACTGCAGCTGTCGTGCGCGCAGCGCGCGGACGGCGTGGCCTGCGGCCGCGCCAAGGCACTTGCCAGCCTGGCCGCCGCACCGGCCGCTGCACTGGCCCCGGTGCCGGCCACCGCACTGCCCTGTGGCAGCTTTGAAGCCGAATACGGCGTGCTCTCGCAGCTGCGCTTCCTCGATGGTGGCCTGGTTGAGGCCGAGGGTCGCGACCAGCGCCTGCGCGCGCGCCTGCAGGACGGCCGCATTTTCATCCGTCGCGATGTCGGCAGCGACTTCGTACTGCAGCCGCTGAAGAACGGAAACCTGGCCAGCGTCGACGGCGGCAACCGCTTCGCCTATTACGAGCGCAAGCCCGCCACAGGCAATACCACCTGCACGCCGCCGGTGGCCTTCGTGGAGATCCCGCTGCCGCTGGATTGCCCGACCCTGGCACGCAAGGACGGCGCCAAGGCCTGCTGTACCGATGGCAAGCTGCTGGGCTGCAAGGTTGCCGGCGAAGCGCTGTTCGAGTCCGAAAAATGGGCCGCGTCGCTGCCCTACTTCGAGACGCTGTGCGCCGCGGGCGTGCGCGAAGGGTGCCTGGCATTGGCAGCGGTGTATTCGCACACCGCAGACCCGAAGATCCCGCAAGCCATGGCTGCGATCTGCGCGAAGGATGGCAAAGGCACGCACGTGGCCTGTGATGTGGACGCCACCCGCAACTGGCCGGCACTGAAGGCCGAAGCCGCGCCCTGAGGCTCATGCACCTGTAGAGCCGAGCCCATGCTCGGCTCCGGACGCAAGGCAGCCGAGCATGGGCTCGGCTCTACAAGGTCAGGTGCTCTTCCTCGGAATGATGGTGATGTGCCCGTTGATCTCCAGCAGGGCCAGCTCGACATCCTCCACGCCCAGGCAGCCCTGCTGGCGCATGGCGGCCTCGAAATCGGCACGTGTGACCTGCTCGCGGCGCAGAACGGCGTCGAACAGGCGCCCATCACGCGCGATCACCACGGGTTCTCCTTCAACCAAGCGCTCGATCCGCCGGCTGCGGGTACTCACCCAGCCTACCCCATAGTTGAGCAGGATCAGGGTCGCCGCCAGCAGCAGGCCGCCGCCCAGCGAGGTGTCGGTGCCCAGCAGTGCGTTCTGCACCGCATTGCCCAGCAGCACCACCAGCAGCACGTCGAACGGGGTGATCTGCCCCAGCGGGCGTTTGCCGCTGAGCCGGACCATGCCCAGCACCACCACGTAGACCACCACCGCGCGCAGGATGAACTCCCACCACGGCATTGCCAGTGCGAACAGGTCGGGCATTGTCTTCCCCTGCGGAGCGGTGGCCCAGCGTGGCGCAGGCCATGGCGTCTGGCAACGGCACAAATAAAAAGCCCCGCTGACCAGGGGGAGGTCAACGGGGCCGGGGAACGGGCACTTGGGGAGGAGTCCCCGTTCCGAGATCTGCTCCAGGGGATGGGAGAGATCCACAACAGGCGTTGCGCCTGTCGAGAGTTATAGAAGCACTCCGAACACTAACGGTTCGTGAAGGGGCCCAATTTAATGAACCTCGATCAGGGCAACATTCATGATCGAGTCAGAAACCTCTGACGAATGAACGAATTCACGTCGTTTTCGGCCTGAAACACCCTCAGTGCGCTTCGTCCCAGTTGTTGCCGATGCCGGTATCGACCACCAGCGGCACCCGCAGTTTGGCCGCTTGCGACATGCGCTCGACCACCTGCAAACGCAACTCCTCGACGAAACTGCTTTCGGTTTCGAACACCAGTTCATCGTGTACCTGCAGGATCATCCGCGCCGGTGCACCGCTGTCACGCAGCCACTGGTCCACGTCCACCATCGCGCGCTTGATGATGTCGGCGGCGGTGCCCTGCATCGGCGCGTTGATCGCAGCACGCTCGGCACCGGCGCGCAGCCCCTGGTTACGTGCATGAATGTCGTTCAGGTACAGGCGGCGGCCGAACAGGGTCTCTACATAGCCCTGGTCGCGGGCCTGCTGGCGCATCCGCTCCATGAAGTCGCGCACGCCCGGGTAGCGGCTGAAGTACAGCGCCACGTAGTCCTGCGCCTGGCCGCGGTCGATGCCCAGGTTGCGGGCCAGGCCGAAGGCGCTCATGCCGTACATCAGGCCGAAGTTGATCGCCTTGGCAGCGCGGCGCTCATTCGGGGTCACCTCTTCCAGCGCACGCCCGAACACCTCGGCGGCGGTGGCACGGTGCACGTCGGCGCCCTGCTCGAAGGCACGCACCAGGCCCGGGTCCTCGGACAGGTGGGCCATGATCCGCAGCTCGATCTGCGAGTAGTCGGCGGCCAGCAGCTGGAAGCCCTCCGGGGCGATGAACGCGCGGCGGATGCGGCGGCCATCTTCGGTGCGGATCGGGATGTTCTGCAGGTTGGGGTCCGACGAGGACAGGCGGCCGGTGGCGGCACCGGACTGGTGGTAGCTGGTGTGCACGCGGCCGGTGTCCGGGTTGACCATCTCCGGCAGCTTGTCGGTGTAGGTGCTGCGCAGCTTGGCCAGCCCGCGGTACTCCAGGATCACGCGCGGCAGCTCGTGCTGGTCGGCAATCGCCTCCAGTGCCTCTTCATTGGTGCTGGGCTGGCCCTTCGGGGTCTTCACCACCGCCGGCAGCTTCAGCTCGTCGAACAGCACCGCCTGCAGCTGCTTGGGCGAATCCAGGTTGAAGCTGCGCCCGGCCAGTTCGGTGGCCTTCTGCTGCGCCGCCAGCATGCGCGAGGACAGGTCCTGGCTCTGCCGGCGCAGTTCGTCGGTGTCGACCCGCACGCCGTTGGCTTCGATGCTGGTCAGCACCGGCACCAGCGGCATCTCGATGTCGCGGTACACGCTGCCCAGTGCCGGTTCGACCAGCAGCTGCGGTTGCAGCGCGCGGTGCAGGCGCAGGGTGATGTCGGCGTCCTCGGCCGCATAGCGGCTGGCTTCGTCGATGCCCACCTGCGAGAACGGAATCTGCTTGGCGCCCTTGCCAGCCACGTCCTCGAACTTGATGGTGTTGTAGCCCAGATAGCGCAGGGCCAGCGAATCCATGTCGTGGCGGGTGGCGGTGGAGTTGAGCACGAAGCTCTCGAGCATGGTGTCGTCGTGGTAGCCCTGCACCTGCACGCCGTGACGGCGCAGCACGTGCAGGTCGTACTTGCCGTGCTGGCCCAGCTTCTTCTTCGCCGGGTCCTGCAGCACCGGGCGCAGCGCATCCAGCACCTGCTGCATCGGCAGCTGGGCCGGCGCCCCCGGGTAATCGTGGCCGACCGGAATGTAGGCGGCCTTGCCCGGCTCGACCGCCAGGCTGATACCCACCAGGCGCGCACGCATCGCGTCCAGCGCATCGGTTTCGGTATCGAAACTGATCAGGTCAGCCTGCTGCAGGCGCTCGACCCAGGCCTGCAGCTGCTCGGCGGTCAGCACGGTCTCGTATTCACCTGGCGCGGCCAGCGCCGGATCCAGCGTGCCGGCAGCGGGCGCCTCGGCACTGCCACGCGCGAAACCGGCAGCGGTGCCGCGCAGGCTTGGAGTGGCCTCGCTGGCGGCAGTTGGCGCCGGCAGCGGCGCACCCAGCTCCTTCAGCGCCTGGGTGAAGCCGTAGCGCGCATACAGCTCGGTCAGCTCCGGCACGTCCTGCTCGCGCAGGGCCAGCGTGGTCGGGCTGGCGTCCAGCTCCACGTCGGTGCGGATGGTCACCAGCTCGCGGTTCAGCGGCAGCCGCTCCAGCGCGGCGCGCAGGTTCTCGCCGATCTTGCCCTTCATGGTCGGCGCGGCCGCCATCACCCCATCCAGGTGCTGATACTCGGCCAGCCACTTGGCGGCGGTCTTCGGCCCGCACTTCTCTACGCCCGGCACGTTGTCGACGGTGTCACCCATCAGCGCCAGCAGGTCGATGATCTGGTCGGCGCGCACGCCGAACTTCTCCATCACCGCCGCGTCCGAATCCATGCGGCTGCCGGTCATGGTGTTGACCAGCTCGATGCCCGGGCGCACCAGCTGGGCGAAGTCCTTGTCGCCGGTGGAGATGGTCACCTTCAGGTCCTGCGCTACGCCCTGCAGGGCCAGCGTGCCGATCACATCGTCGGCTTCCACGCCGGGGATGCGCAGGATGCTGATGCCCAGCGCCTCGACGATGCGGCACATCGGCTCGACCTGGCTGCGCAGCTCATCGGGCATCGGCGGGCGGTTGGCCTTGTACTGGTCGTACAGGTCATCGCGGAAGGTCTTGCCGGGCGCATCGACCACGAACGCCACGTAGGCTGGGCGCTCCTTCAGTGTCGAACGCAGCATGTTGACCACGCCGAACAGCGCACCGGTGGGTTCGCCCTGTGCATTGGACAGGGGCGGCAGCGCGTGGAACGCGCGGTACAGGTAACTGGACCCGTCGATCAGGACTAATCTGCTCATGGGTCGATTCTACGCGCCCGTGCCTGCATCGCGGCGACACGGCAGGCGCCCGGCGATGGGGCATAATCAAGGCTCTTTCCAGGCAAAGGCCCCCGCCGATGAAGACCCTGATGCTGGCTTCCCTGCTCCTGCTCGCTGGCTGCGCCAGCATGGGTGGCGCAGGCGCTCCCCCGGTGGACGTCAAGGGCGCGGACGTGTCCAAGCGCACCATGGACAACGGCGATGTCATCGAGGAATACCGCGTGTCCGGCCAGCTGCGCATGGTCAAGGTGACTCCGTCGCGCGGTGCTCCGTTCTACATGTACGACAAGAACGGCGACGGCCGTTTCGACAACGACAAGGATGGCGTGTCGCCGGTGTACTGGAAGCTGTACAGCTGGTGAGGTGCCCGGGGTCGGATCCCTGCGATCCAGTGGATCCACGCCATGCGTGGATTCACATCCCCCCCACAAAAAACAACGCCGGCGCGCATCCTGCGGCCGGCGTCGGGTCCCCTCCCCGGGAACGCTTGAATCAGCGGATGACCAGCACCGGCAACGTGCTGCGTGCCAGCACCTCAGCGGTCTGGCTGCCCAGCAGCACGCGGGTCACGCCACGGCGGCCATGCGAGGTCATCACGATCAAATCACTGTTGCGCTCGCCCGCCGTCTCGATGATGCCGTCGGCCGCGTAGCGGTCCAGCACATGCACCGGATTGGCGGTAATGCCCTGCTCGGCGGCCTTGGCCAGCGCCGGCTGCAGCACCTTCTGCGCGCCTTCCTCGCGGTCGGCCTTGTACTCCGGGCTGTTCATGTAGCCCACGCTCCAGCCCATGGCGTCGTACATGCCGACGGCCCACGGCTCGGACACAGTCACGATATCGACCTCGGCATTGAGGTCCTTGGCCAGCTCCAGGCCCTTGGCCAGGCCCTTGTCGGCCAGCTCGGACCCGTCGGTGGCAATCAGGATGCGCTTGTACATGGTGGGGCTCCGTGGCGATCTGCCAGATGGGAACGACACCATTACACACCGGATGTGCAGGCTGCGCCTTGAGCAGGATCAATCCGGCGCCACGCAGCGGCGTGTGCGCACCGTCCGCTTGCACACCCCCTGACCGCGGCGCATGCTGGACCAGCGGCACCGCGCTGCCCCCAAGGAGAACGCACATGCAGGACAACAAGCCCCCGGTCTGGAGCTCACAGAAGTCCATCATGGTCGTGCTGATCGTCGCGTTGGCGGTGCTTTTCGGTGGCTACCAGATCGGCAAGGACATGGCGCTGCGAGACAACGCCCTTCAGGCAGCGGGCAAGTAACCTGCTTCTGTAGAGCCGAGCCCATGCTCGGCTGCGGATGAAGGAGCCGAGCACGGGCTCGGCTCTACATCAGGCCCGCCCTCAGGCGATCTGCACCACGCGTGCGTTCTGGCACAGCGGATAGCTGGCCACGAATTCGGCAATCGCATCACGCATCGCCTCGAACGATTCGCCATACATGTACAGCGCGGTTTCGGTCGGGCCCTGCCACCAGCTGCAGATCTCGCCCAGGCCGTCGATGTTCTCCGACAGTTGTTCGAATACGTGGTTGGAATCGCACTGTTCGTAGACTTCGTCCGGCAGATTCAGGCCATCCAGGTAGATGCCGAGGCCCTCGGTCACGCCGAAGCTGCGATCAGCCTCGCCAGCCCCCTGCAGCTGCGAACCCTTCGGCGCGCCCAGCTGTTCCAGCAGATCGATCAGCTTCGGCACGCCGGCCGCGTCCACCAGGGCAACTTCAATATCGCCGTACTCGACCTCACCCAGGTCCGACATCGCGGTGCCGCCGCCAGTCAGCTCGCCCACCTGGGCCGCCTGCAGCAGCGCGTCGAGCGGATCCTCGAACAGTTCGTGGCGATGCTCCGGCTGCAGCCGGGCGTTCAACTTCACAGTGACGTGCAGCGTGGGTTCGGTCATGGGGCGTTCCTGGAAGAAGTGCCGCTTATTGTAGAGCCGAAGGTAGCGGCAGGAGCCGCTGCCAACGTCGCTTGCGACGGCCCGAAGGGTGCCGGTCAGGACGACCGGCATCGCCATGCTCAGCTGCTTCTGGTGGGAAAGAGCAGCCGAGCATGGGCTCGGCTCTACAACAGCCCGTCAGCGCAGGAACGGCGTCACCTTGCGTTTCAGCAACTCCCCCAGCACCGGGTCCATGTAGTCGTAGTCATCCGGGATATCCAGGCAGATCACCCGCTTGCCGTTCAACCAGGCCTTGTAGCGGCTGGACAGCCGGTTGCGGTGGGCGCGTTCCATCACGAACACCAGGTCGGCCCACTGCAGCAGCTCGGGGCTGAGCACTTCCTCGGCGTCGGCCAGCAGCCCGGCCGAGGCGGTCTCGATGCCCGGCCAATCGGCAAATACCTGCTCGGCCGTCGGGCTGCGCAGGCGGTTCTGGCTGCAGAGGAAGAGCACGTTGCGGGTCATGCGTACTCACCTTGGTAGCACCGAGCGATGCTCGGCTGGTTTTCTTCGCCAAAAGCAGCCGAGCATGGCCGGGCTCTACAGGAGTTCCCGCCCCTCGATGGTGATCAGATCACCGTCAGATTCGCATACGCCATCACCAGCCACTTGCTGCCGGCGTCGGCGAACTCGACCTGGACGCGGGCGTGCGCGCCGCTGCCCTCGTAGTCAGTCACCATGCCTTCGCCGAACTTGGGGTGGGTGACCAGCGCACCGAGCTTGACCGGCGGTGCCTCGATCGAGGCATGGCCCATCACCCGGCTGGCGCCCATCGAGGCCGGCCGCGAGACCTGCACCTTCGGGCGCACTTCGTGCAGCAGCTCGCGCGGAATCTCGCGCAGGAAGCGCGACGGCAGGCTGTAGTTGTCCTGGCCGTGGATACGGCGCGATTCGGCATAGCTCAGCACCAGCTTCTGGCGCGCGCGGGTGATGCCGACGTAGGCCAGGCGGCGCTCTTCTTCCAGCCGCCCGCTTTCCTCCAGCGAACGTGCGCTGGGGAACAGGCCTTCCTCCAGGCCGGCCAGGAACACCAGCGGGAATTCCAGGCCCTTGGCCGAGTGCAGGGTCATCAGCTGCACGCCGTCCTCGCCCGCCTGCGCCTGGCCCTCGCCGGCCTCCAGCGCGGCATAGGCCAGGAACGCGATCAGCTCGTCCATGTCCTCGCCCACTTCCTCGATGTCGTCGGCGCGGCGCACGAAGCGCGAGGCCACCGAGACCAGTTCGTCGAGGTTGTCGGTGCGCGATTCCGAGTCCAGCGCGTTGCGGCTTTCCTTGCTCCAGTGCTCGCGCAACTGCGAGCGGGCCAGCACGTGGTCGACGCGCTCGGCCAGGGTCATGTGCAGGGTCTGCGCCTGCAGCTCGTTGACCAGCACCAGGAAGCCGGCCAGCGCATTGCGCGCACGTGCGGCCAGCGCGCTGCCCTGGGTGACCAGCATGGTCGCTTCCCACAGCGAAATACCCTGAGCGCGCGCCTCGCGGCGCACTTCGTCCAGCGTGCGGTCGCCGATGCCACGGGTGGGCGTATTGACCGCGCGCTCGAAGGCGGCGTCATCGTTGCGGTTGGACAGCAGGCGCAGGTAGGCCAGCGCGTCCTTGATTTCGGCACGCTCGAAGAAGCGCATGCCGCCGTACACGCGGTACGGCACCTGTTCGCTAAGCAGCGCTTCTTCCAGCGCGCGCGACTGCGCGTTGCTGCGGTAGAGCACGGCCACTTCAGTGTAGCTGCCACCGTCGCGCACCCACTGGCGCGCACGCTCGACGATGTAGCGCGCCTCGTCCATTTCGTTGTAAGCGGCGTACAGGTCGATCGGCTCACCGTCACCACTGTCGGTCCACAGCTGCTTGCCGATGCGGTCGGGGTTGTGCGCGATCACCGCGTTGGCGGCGCCGAGGATGTTGGCGGTGGAGCGGTAGTTCTGCTCCAGGCGGATGGTCTGCGCGCCGGGGAAATCGCGCAGGAAGCCCTGCACGTTCTCGACCTTGGCACCGCGCCAACCGTAGATGGCCTGGTCATCGTCGCCGACCACGAACACGTGGCCGGAATCGCCGGCCAGCACGCGCACGAAAGCGTACTGGATGGCATTGGTGTCCTGGAACTCGTCCACCAGGATCTCGCGGAAACGGGCGCGGTAATGCGACAGCAGCGCGGGGTTGTCGCGCAGCAGTTCGTGCGCACGCAGCAGCAGCTCGGCGAAGTCGACCAGGCCGGCGCGGTCGCAGCGCGCCTGGTATTCGATGTAGGCCTGGCGCATGGTTTCCAGCCACGCATCGTGCGGCTCGGGCTGGATGTGCTGCGGGCGACGGCCCTCGTCCTTCTGTGCGTTGATCCACCACGCAATCTGCTTGGCCGGGTACTTGCCGTCGTCCAGTTCCAGCGCCTGCACCACGCGCTTGACCAGCCGCAGCTGGTCGTCCGAGTCCATCACCTGGAAGCCTTCGGGCAGCTTGGCGTCCTGCCAGTGCAGGCGCAGCAGGCGGTTGGCCAGGCCGTGGAAGGTACCGATCCACATGCCGCGGCTGCCATGGGGCAGCTGGGCGTCGATGCGGTGGCGCATCTCGCCGGCCGCCTTGTTGGTGAAGGTCACCGCGAAAATGCCGTGGGTCGGCACGCCATCGACTTCATGCAGCCAGGCGATGCGGTGGGTGAGTACGCGGGTCTTGCCGGAACCGGCACCGGCCAGCACCAGGTGGTGGCCGGGGGGAGCGGAGACGGCTTCGCGCTGGGCCGGGTTCAGGCCATCAAGCAGGTGGGAGACATCCATGCCCCCATTTTACGGCATCGCCGTCGCGGCTCCTGCGATCACTTCGGTGGCGAGCGCCTGCGCCTGCTGACGCAGTTCAGGCACCGCCAGGCTTTCCCACAGGCTGCCGATGCGCAGGCTGCCGAGCACGCCCAGCCGCGCCTGCGGCTGGCCACCGGCGGCGCGCAGGCGGCCGCCCGGCACCGTGCTGTCCAGGCCCAGCCCATGCGGGCCGGGGCGGGCCAGCCCATCGGCCTGCAGCTGCTGCAGCAACGGATTGCGCAGCGCACTGGCGCGGGTTTCGACGCCGGTGGCGTTGATCACACCGCTGATCGTCCACTGCTGTTCATTGCCGGAGGCATCGCGGCCCGACAACTGCAGCGCATCGCCGTCGCGCCAGACGCGCTGCAGGCGGGACCGGTGGATACGCAGTTGGCCGCTGTCCTGCAGGGCCTGCAGCTGCGCGTCCACCTCTTCGGCGATGCGGTGGCGATGCACGTCCCAGTAGCGCACCACATGGCGCAGGAAACGACGCTGGTCGGCCTCATCGAGGCTGCACCACAGCGCCTGCCCGTGCGGACGGATACGGTCCATCACGCTCTGCCATGGCAAGCCGTCGGCCTGCGCCTGACGCGCGAACCCACGTAGCGCGCGCAGGCGCTGGCGCAGGTTCATCGGCAGCAGCATCGCCGGATCGAAGCTGGGCAGGCCGCCGTGCGCGTGTGGCAGCGGCAGCAGGCCATGACGCGAGATCACATGCAGCGGCCCGGTGTGACCGGCGGCGACCAGCGCCAGCACGGTGTCGGCCATGCTCAAGCCGGAGCCGACAATGGCCACGGCCTGTTCGCCGGCCAAGGTACGCACACCGTCGTAGTCCCAGGCCTCGATCACGTCGTCGGCGGGCAGTGCCTCGGCACCGGCCACCGGCAGCGGCCGCATGCTGTTGCCGGTGGCGAGCACCGCCTGCGCGGCGTGCAGCGTGCCGCCATCGCCGAGTGCCAGCTGGTAGCCGTGGTCATCCGGTTGCAGGCCCAGCACCGGTTGCGCGATCACCTGCAGCTGCGCCGGGCTGGCGGCCACGGTGTCCTGCAGGCGCTGCTGCAGGTAGGCGGCAAAGAAGTGGCGGCACACGTAGCGCTCGCCCAGCACCTCGCGCGCCTCGCCCGGGTAGGCGTTGGCGGCCATCAGGTAATCGAGGAAATCGCCGGGCTGGTCGGCAAACGCGCTCATCTTGGCCGCCGGCACGTTCAGCAGATGCTCCGGCCACGGCGTGGCATAGGCGATGCCCTGGGCCAGCTGCGAGGCGGGTTCGAAGATGGCCAGCGCCAGCGGCGCGTGGGCCTGGCGCAGTACCTGGATCGCCACCAGCACCCCCGCCGCACCACCACCGATGATCGCCAGGTCCAGTTCGCCATTACGCGGTGAATCAGTCATGCACCGATTGTAGGCCATCGGCGATGACAGGCCGGATTGCCGAAATGGGCGGCCGGCATTGCCTTACATCAACGCATCGGCCAAGCGTGCGATGCCCTCGCGGCTGCGCCGCCAGGCAGGACGCTTGCGCCATTGCTGCAGATCCAGCTGCCGCGATTCACGCAGGTAGCCATCCTCGATCCCGCACAACTGCTTCACCAGCGCATGGTCGTAGCAGATCAGGCCGATTTCGGCATTCAGCGCAAACGAGCGGATATCCATGTTGATCGAGCCGAGCACGGCGATGTCCTCGTCCACGCTCATGTGCTTGGCGTGCAGGAACTGCGGTTCGTACAGGGCAATGCGCACGCCACAGCGCAGCAGCTCGTCGTAGTAGGCCTCCTGCGCCCACGAGGTCAGCCGCTGGTTGTTGCTGGCAGAGAGGATCAGCTGCACCTGCACGCCGGACAATGCGGCGATACGCAGTGCGCTCAATGTGGCCTCGTCGGGCACGAAGTACGGGGTCACCATCACCAGCCGGCGCCGCGCCAGATGAATCAGCGCCGCAACCGCATCGCGCGCGTTGCTGTACGGGTAGGCCGGGCCGCTGGGCAGCAGCTGGGTGGCGATGTCGTCGCCGCATTCGGGAACATCGGTGATCACATCCAGGCGCTGGCCGGTTTCCATGTACCAGTCGCTGGCGAACACCGCTTCCAGATGCGCCACCGCCGGGCCGCGCACGCGCGCCACCAGCTCGCGGTTCGGGTGGCCGGGCACGAACTGCGGGCCGGCCAGGTTCTGCGAACCGACATAGGCCACTTCGTTGTCGATCACCGCGATCTTGCGGTGGTTGCGCAGGTCCATGCGGCCGCTGCGGCGCCAGCGCAGGCCACCGGGCAGCATCGCACGCACTTCGATATCGCGTGCTTCCAGACGCTTGCGGTAGGCGCGCAGGCCGCGCTTGGCACCCACCGCGTCGAGGAGCACACGGCACTGCACGCCCCGTGCAGCCGCACGCTGCAGTGCCTCGACGATAGCCTCGCCCACCGCGTCGTCGAACATCAGGTAGTACAGCAGGTGCACGCGGTCTTCGGCCTGGTCGATGTCCGCGATCAGCGTGTGCAGCGATTCGTCGTAGTCGGTCAGCAGGTCGACCGCGTTGCCGTGTACCGGCATGAAGTCGCCCTGGCGCTGCACCAGCGGCACGATCTCGGCGCAGGCGGTGTCCGGCTGCGGGGTCCAGCGCAGACGATGCTGCAGCGCCTGTTCTTCGCGGATGACCTGCGAGGCCTCGGCCTGGCGGCGGATGCGCTCGCGTGACAGCCATGGGTGGCCGAACAGCAGGTACAGCGGCAGGCCCAGCAGCGGCACGAAGCCGACCAGCAGCAGCCAGCTGCGCGCCGCACCCGGCGTGGTGCGGGTGGGAATCCAGCACAGCGCGACCAGCCGGATGAGCCAGTCGATCAGCAGCAGGTAGGAACCCAGCAACCACTCGAACAGCATCGCGTCGCCCGTCGGGAGGTGATGGGCCATTCTGCCCAGCAGGGTGTGTAGAGTCGAGCCGCGCTCGACTGCGTTGAACCAGCGTGTCGACCAAGGTCGACACCCACAGGCACCCACCGGCCCCACCGTCGGGCATGAAAAAACCCGCCACGAGGGCGGGTTTCTTCGGAAGCGACCAGCAATCCTTGCGGATTACTTGATCTTGCCTTCCTTGTACGGGACGTGCTTGCGCACGACCGGATCGTACTTGGAGAATTCCATCTTCCCCGGGGTGTTCTTCTTGTTCTTGTCGGTCGTGTAGAAGTGACCGGTACCAGCGGTCGAAATCATACGGACCTTATCGCGCTTGCCTGCCATGATCGTCTACTCCTCAGACCTTTTCGCCGCGCGCACGCAGCTCAGCCAGAACGGAATCGATACCGTTCTTGTCGATGGTGCGCAGTGCATGCGCGGAAACACGAAGCTTCACCCAGCGGTTTTCGCTGGCAACCCAGAAGCGGCGTTCGTGCAGATTCGGCAGGAAACGACGACGGGTCTTGTTGTTGGCGTGCGAGACGTTGTTACCCGTCTGCACTCGCTTGCCGGAAACCTGGCATACGCGGGACATTGCGCACCTCGATAGTAAGTTGTGTCAGCCCGTAGCCCGGGAGACGGCGGCCTCGATGGTTGCCCACCACACGTCAAGAGAATCAAAGGGTTACGCTGGCGTTGGGCGGCCGGGGACATGCTCCCGGGGGCGCCGCCCGGTAGAAAACCGGACACAGCGAGCCGCGCATTATGCACGGGTTCAAGCACTTGCGCAAGTTACCCACAGGCCGGGGCTGAACACGACGGCCCCCTGTAGCGCCAGCTCAACGCAGGTGCGGAATCACCTGGGCCAGCAGATGGGCATCCTTCAACGCGCCATGCAGACCACGGTTGCCCGGGATGCGCAGGCGCTGCAGCACATCGTCCAGCTTGTTGCCCTGGCCGGGCCAGCGCCCCCGCGCCAGCTTCAGGCTGCAGGTGATGCGGCAATGCTGGGCCAGCGTGCCGGGGATGCCAGCCAGGCGCAGCTCGTTGTCCAGGAAGCCCACGTCGAAGGTGGCGTTGTGCGCGACCATCTCGCTGCCGCGCAGGAAGTCGAGCAGTTCGGCGGCCTTGCTGGAGAACAGCGGCTTGCCCACCAGCATCGCATCGCTGATGCCATGCACGCGCTGCGCGCCCCAATCGACCCTGCGCTGCGGCTGCAGGTAGGTGTGGAACTGGCGGCCGGTGAGCTGGCCATCGATCAGTTCGACGGCACCGATTTCGATCACCCGGTGCCCCAGGCGGTGGGAGATGCCGGTGGTCTCGGTATCCAGTGCGACGATGCGACTCATGCGTGAGGCTGTTTTCTTTTGCGTGCTGTGGTGATTTTCGCACGCCCCGTGTGTGTCACCCCAGCGCCTCCACCACCCAATCGATGAACACCCGCAGCCGCTGGCTCATGTGCCGGGTCGGCGGGAACATCACGTGCATCGGCATCGGCGGCAGCTGCCAGTCCTGCAGCACCGGCAGCAGTTCGCCACGCGCCACATGCGGCTCGGCCATGTAGCTGGGCAGCGCCACCACGCCCAGGCCCGCCAGCGCTGCGGCCAGATAGGCGTTGCCGTCATCGAAGCCGACCGTATAGCGGCCCTGCACCTCAACGCGTTCATCGCCGCGCTGCGCGCTGAACACCCGCGCCCGGCCACTGCGCGGGCTGAGGAAGCCGACCATGTGGTGATCGGGCCCTTCCAGCGCGCGTGGGTCTGTCGGCAGGCCGAAGCGCTGCACATAGCCGGGGCTGGCGTGGAAACCGATCGGCAGCGCCGCCAGCGGCCGCGCCACCAGCGCTGGGTCGGCCGGGGTGCCACCACGGATCACGCAATCGACGTTGTCGGCGATGACATCGACCTCGCGGTCGCTGACGCCGATACCCAGCTGGATCTCCGGGTAGCGCGCCTGGAAATCCGGCAGCGCCGGTACCAGCTGCAACCGCGCGTAGGGCCCGGGCACATCCACGCGCAGACGCCCGCGCGGCTGGGTAGCTGCGTCGCCCAGCCCGCCTTCCACCTCTTCCAGTTCGGCCAGCAGGCGGGCGATGCGCGGGTAATAGGCCGCGCCATCGGCGGTGACGCTGACCCGGCGCGTAGTGCGGTTGAGCAGGCGCAGCCGCAGGTGCGCCTCCAGTTGCTGCACCAGCTGGGTCACCGTGGTGCGACTGATCTGCAGGGTCTGCGCGGCGCGGGTGAAGCTGCCGGTTTCCACCACGCGGGCAAAGGCCCGCATCGCCTCGAAACGGTCCATGGCGGGCCATGATTGTTTGGAATTGACAATCAATCTAGCCCGATCATCGCGGTTTATCCAGACAGCACTGGCGCGGAGGATGGCGTTCTCTCCCACGGGATCTTCCCCATGTCACAGCGTGATGTCGTTTTCCCCGCCGGGCGCCAGGCCCTGTACCAGCGCAACCGCTATTCGCCGGCGATCCGGTCCGATGGCTTCCTGTTCGTTTCCGGCCAGGTCGGCAGCCGCGAGGACGGTTCGCCCGAGCCGGACTTCGAGACGCAGGTGCGCCGCGCCTTCGAGAATCTCAATGCGGTGTTGGCCGCCGCAGGCTGCACGTTTGATGACGTGATCGACGTGACCGTGTTCCTGGTCGACCCGGAAACCAACTTCGAGAAGGCCTGGGCGATCGTGCCCGAGTACTGGGGCGAGGCGCCGCACCCGACCCTGACCGGTATCGGCGTGACCTGGCTGTATGGGTTCCAGTTCGAGATCAAGGTGATCGCGAAGCTGCCGTGACCGAGCCCATGCTCAGCTGGTCGTGCGAAAGCAGCCGAGCGTAGGCTCGGCTCTACAGACGCGCAGCCGGTGTCCGACCCCACGGGCCGAAAGGCGTGCCGGCCAAGGTCTGCACCTATCAGGGCAGAAGGCCCCCAGGCCGCCCACCTGAACGGAAGATTCCGACGTATTCCCGAAGCGGCCATTGATATTGTATCCGGCGAAAACCGCTTGCTAGCCTGCCCTTCATGCGCTGGATCACCCGCCACCTCCGTTCGACCCTGCTGATGCTGCTGATGGCGGCATTCGTGGTCGTGCCGGTGGCCGACGCCCTGGCGTGCACGGTGGAACCGCATGCCAGCACGGTGCATGTGGAATCCGCACCGGATGCCGATGGCGATACCGACGGCAAGCATGTCGGTGCCTGTGGCCACAACCACTGCCACCACTCCAACCTGAGCCTGCCGGCGCACACGATCGCCGCCTTCGGGGCGCCACTGCCGGCGCGCTGGATGAGTGCGGGCGATGCGGCGGCCTATACGGTCGCCCAGGATGAATTGACGCGTCCACCCCGGGCGTGAGTTGAGCGCGTCCCGCGATTGCGGGCTCCCGTTTCACTCACAACCGGAATCCCCCTATGTCGATCCTGACACCTCGGTCGCCGCGTGCGGCCGGGCTGGTCGTCGCCGTGTTGCTGGGCCTGGCCCCGGCGGCATCGGTGATGGCGCAAGCCGCCCCCTCCTACGACACCCTGCTTGAACGCCTGGACCAGCTGCCCGGCACTCGTGTGGGCACGGCACTGGCCGAGGCCGCCGATGCGCGCGCCGACCAGGCCCGTGCGCTGCCCAATCCCTCCCTTTCCTGGTCGGCCGAAAACGCCTGGGGCTCCGGCACCTACCGTGGCATGGGCAAGGCCGACACCGTGCTCACCCTGTCCCAGCCGCTGGAGGTCTGGGGCCAGCGTGGCGCGCGCGTCCGCGCCGCCCGTGCCGAGGCCCAGGCGGCCAACCTGCGTGGCGCGCAGAGTCGCAGCGACGTGGCCAGCCAGCTGGCGGTGGTCTATGCACAGGCGGAAAGTGCACTGCGCCGCTACACCCTGGCCGAGGAAGCACTGTCACTGACCCGCGATGACGCCAACGCCGTCAACGCCATGGTCAAGCAGGGCCGCGAACCACAGCTGCGCGCGGTGCAAGCGCAGAGCGAAGTAGCCAATGCCATGGCGTCGCTGGATGAAGCACAGGCGTTCCGCGATGCCGCGCTGGCCCGCCTGGCCGGCACCGCGCTGCTGGATGCGCCGGTGCAGTCGATCGACAACAGCCTGCTCGACCGCGCACCGCCGCTGCCGCGCGGTGCCACCGATACCGCACTGGCAGTGCGCATTGCCGAAGCCGAAGCCGATGCGGCGGGCAAGCTGGTCGACGTGGAGCGCAAGCGCGCCCTGCCCGACCTCAGCGTCACCGCCGCACAGACCCGCTTCCGCGAAGGCGGCGAGCGTGCCTACAACCTCGGGGTCAGCCTCAGCATCCCACTGTTCGACCGCAACCGCGGTGGCATCCGCGCCGCCAATGCCGACCAGCGCGCGGCCGAAGCACGCCTGGACCAGCAACGCCGCGACAGCGAGGCCGCACGCCTGTCCGCCGTCGCCGGACTGAAAGCCGCCAGCAGCCGTACCCGCGCCGCCGATGAGAGCGTCGTCGCCGCCGAAGAGGCGTATCGCCTGGCCCGCGTCGGCTTCGATGCCGGACGCATCTCGCAGCTGGAACTGCGCAGCACGCGCAGCGCCCTCATCGCCGCCCGCGGCACCGCCGTGGATGCGCGCCTGTCGCGCGTCGCCGCGGAAATCGATCTTGCCCGCCTTGAAGGGCGCGCACCTTTTGTGGAGGCCCCATGACTCTCTCCCGTACTTTCCCGCTGATCGGCGGCGTGCTGCTGACCGTGCTGCTGGCCGGCTGCGCTGGCAACGCGCAGACACCTGCAAATGAAGACCCCGCCACGGCCAAGGCGAGCACCGACGATGGCCACGGCCACGCGACCGACAGCAAGGAAGCCAAGGCGGAAGCCGCCAAGGCGCCGGCTGACGCCGATGAAGGCGTGGTGCCGCTGACCCCGGAGCAGATCAAGGCGTCCGGTATCGAGGTGGTCGCCATCGGCCGCGGTGGCGGTGGCTCGACGCGGCTGTCCGGCCGCGTCGAGCCGTCGGTGGGCGCACGTGCCTCGGTGGCGTCGACCGTGACCGGCCGCGTCGAACGCGTGCTGGTCGCACCGGGCACCGCAGTGAAGCAGAACCAGGCCCTGGCCATCGTGGTCAGTGGCGAAGCGGCGGTGTTCCGTGCCAATGCGCTGGCCGCCTCGGCCGAAGCCGAGGCCGCGCGCCTGGCCTATGGCCGCGACAAGTCGCTGGTCGACCAGGGCGTGGTCGCGCGCCAGGAGATGGAAGCCTCGCGCGCACGTTCGCTGGCGGCACAGGCCCAGGCCGCTGCCGCGCAGGCCCAGGCCGCCGCCAACGGCGCGCCCGATGCCAATGGCCGCGTGCGCATCACCAGTCCGGTGGCCGGCATCGTCGGTAACGTGCAGGTCACTCCGGGCGGTGTGGTCGCCGCCGGCAGCGCCGTGGCCGACGTCGCCGATCCGGCGATGAACGAGCTGGTGTTCACCGCACCGCCGGCGCTGGCCGCGCAGGTCACGCCGGGCATGAAGCTGGAAGTGAGTGTGCCGGGTGGCAGCTTCACCGCCACCGTCACCGGCTCGGCCGCCGATGTGCGCCAGCAGGGCGGCGTCGCGGTGATCCGTGCCGCGCCGGTGAATGCCGCGTTGCCGCCGGCCGGTTCGCCGGTATCGGCAGTGGTGGTCACCGAAGGCCAGGACGGTTCGCTCAGCGTGCCCGCCGATGCGGTGCAGAACGTCGATGGCAGCAGCGCGGTGTTCATTGCCGTCGAAGGCGGCTTCAAGGCACAGCCGGTACTGGCCGGGCGTCGCGCCGGCGACCGCATCGAGATCCTCGGTGGCCTGACCGGCAACGAGCGCATCGTCGGTGCCAATGCCTTCCTGCTCAAGGCCGAACTGGCCAAGGGCGAAGCCGAGCACGGCCACTGAGGAGGCGACCATGTTCAAGCTGATCATTGAAACAGCGGTACGCCACCGCTGGCTGGTGGTGTTCATGGCCGCGTTGATCGCCGCCGTGGGCCTGTTCCAGCTGGGCAAGCTGCCAATCGACGCGGTGCCGGACATCACCAACCGCCAGGTGCAGATCAACACGGTGGCGCCAGCACTGACCCCGGAGCAGATCGAGCGGCAGGTGACCTATCCGCTGGAAACCGCGCTGGCCGGCATTCCCGGCCTGACCACCACCCGTTCGCTGTCGCGCAATGGCTTCTCGCAGGTCACCGCGATCTTCACCGATGCCACCGACATCTACTTCGCCCGCCAGCAGGTGGCCGAGCGCATGCGCGAAGCGTCGGAAGACCTGCCCGATGGTGCATCACCGATGCTATCGCCGGTCACCACCGGGCTCGGTGAAGTGCTGATGTGGACGGTGGACTTCACCACGTTCGATCCAGCCAAGCTGGCCAAGCCCGGTGAAGCCGGCTGGCAGGCCGGCGAGGTCTACCGCACGCCGGAAGGCAACCTGCTGCGTACACCCGAAGAGCGTGCGACCTACCTGCGCACCGTGCAGGACTGGATCATCGCGCCACAGATGCGTTCCAGCCCGGGGCTGGCCGGCGTCGATACGGTCGGCGGCTATGTGAAGGAATACGGCGTGCATCCGGACAGCGCGCGGCTGGCTGCGCATGGCCTCGGCCTGGCCGACCTAGTCACCGCGCTGCAGCGTTCCAACGTGCAGGCCGGCGCCGGTTTCGTGCAGCGCGCCGGCGAAGGCCTGGTGGTGCGTGCCGATGGCCTGGCGCTGACCACCGACGATCTTGCACAGGCACCGGTGGCCACCCGCAATGGCGTGGTGGTACGCGTGGCCGATGTGGCCACCGTGGAACTGAGCCGCGCACCGCGCCTGGGTGCAGCCAGCCGTAACGGCCACGAGGCCGTGCTGGGCACCGCGCTGATGATTGCCGGTGGCAACAGCCGCACCGTGGCGCAGGCCGCGGCCGCACGCCTTGAACAGGTGAACAAGTCGCTGCCGGCCGACATCGTGGCCGCGCCGGTGCTGGACCGCAGCGTGCTGGTCAATTCCACCATCAAGACCGTGGCCAAGAACCTCACCGAGGGCGCGCTGCTGGTGGTGGTGGTGCTGTTCCTGCTGCTGGGCAACCTGCGTGCGGCGACGATCACCGCGCTGGTGATTCCGCTGTCGTTCCTGTTCGCAGTGATCGGCATGAACCGCTTCGGCATCAGCGGCAACCTGATGAGCCTGGGTGCGCTGGACTTCGGCATCCTGGTGGACGGTGCGGTGATCGTGGTCGAATCGACGCTGCTGATGCTCGGCCAGCGCCGCGCCGAACTGGGCCGTGCGTTGACCGCGATGGAACGGCTGCGCGTGGCCGCCGATTCGGCAATGAAGATGGCGCGGCCGGCGGCGTTCGGCCAGCTGATCATCCTGCTGGTGTTCGCGCCGATCCTCACGCTGGAAGGCGTGGAGGGCAAGACGTTCCACCCGATGGCGGCCACCTTCATGCTGGCCCTGGTCGGTGCCTTCCTCTTCTCTTTCACCTTCGTGCCGGCGATGGCCGCGCTGCTGGTGCGCGAGCCCAAGGTGAAAGACGGTGACGCCCATGCAGACGATGGCGAGCACGAAACCAAGCTGATCCGCGTGCTGCGCGCGCGCATCGAGCCGGTGGTACGGAAGGCCGTGGCGCATCCGCGCACGGTGCTGGCCGGCGCGGTGATGATGGTGGTGGTGGGCATCGGTTCGTTCTCGCTGCTGGGCCGCGAATTCATGCCGACGCTGGACGAAGGCAACGTGGCGATGCAGGCGTTGCGCGTGCCCTCGACCTCGCTGGAGCAGTCGCTGGCGATGCAGTTGGCACTGGAAAAAGCGATCGCCAAGCAGCCGGAAGTAGAGACCGTGTTCTCGCGTACCGGTACCGCCGAGGCGGCGATCGACCCGATGCCGACCAACATCTCCGACAGCGTGATCGTGCTGAAGCCGCGCAAGGACTGGCCCGATCCGAAGCTGGGCAAGGACGCACTGGTGGCGCGCTTCGAAAAACTGGCCGGGCAGCAGCTGGGCAACAGCTTCGAGTTCAGCCAGCCGATCGAGCTGCGCTTCAACGAGCTGATTTCCGGCGTGCGTACCGACCTGGCCGTGATGATCTTCGGCGATGACTTCAGCCAGCTGCAGAAGGTGGCCGACCAGGTGGCGCTGAAGCTGCGTGCAGTGGATGGCGCGGCCGACGTGCGGGTGGAACAGATCTCCGGCCTGCCCACGCTGAACGTGGCGATCGACCACGTGGCGGCGGCGCAGTACGGGCTGACCGCCGCGGACGTGAGTGATGCGCTGTCCACCGGCATCGGCGGTACTGCGGCCGGCAAGATCTTCGAAGGCGATCGCCGCTTCAACGTGGTGGTGCGCCTGGACGATGCCTCGCGCAACGATCCGGACCAGCTCGCGTCACTGCCGATCGCCACGCCGTCGGGGCTGGTGATTCCGCTGTCGTCGGTCGCCCGCATCACAGTTAGCGAAGGGCCGAACCAGATCAGCCGCAACAACGGCAGCCGCCGCGTGGTGGTGCAGGCCAATGTGCGTGGGCGTGACCTGGGTGGCTTCGTCGGCGAGGCGCAGGCCGCAGTAGCGGACGTAGCGCTGCCGCCAGGCGCCTACCTGACCTGGGGTGGCCAGTTCGAGAACCTGCAGCGCGCGGAGAAGCGACTGGCAACGGTGGTGCCGGTGGTGTTCCTGCTGATCGGCAGCCTGCTGTTCATGGCCCTGCGCAGCGGCAAGGAAGCCATTCTGGTGTTCAGCTGCGTACCGCTGGCGCTGGTCGGCGGCATCCTCGCACTGCTGCTGCGTGGCATGCCGTTCTCGGTGTCGGCGGCGGTCGGCTTCATCGCCGTCTCCGGCGTGGCCACGTTGAATGGCCTGGTGCTGATGCAAGCGATCCGCGAGCGCCTGGATGCCGGTGACGTGCCGCTGCAGGCGGCGATCAACGGTGCCTCCAGCCGCATCCGCGCGGTGCTGACCACGGCGCTGGTGGCGATCGTCGGCTTCATTCCAATGGCGATTGCCAGCGGTTCCGGCGCGGAAGTGCAGAAGCCGCTGGCGACGGTGGTGATCGGTGGCCTGATCACCGCCACCGTGCTGACCCTGCTGGTGCTGCCGACGTTTGCCGCGCGCGTGGCCAAGCCGCGGGCGATCGGCTGAGGTTGGGGGTCGGAGCCCTTTCCACAGGAAAGGGATCCGACCCCGTGACAGGGTCGGATCCCCGCCCTTCGGGCGGGGCTCTGACCCGATCACACGACGGTCAGGCCTTCTTGCGCTCGGCGATGTAGGCCTGGATCTGCTGTTCAAGCACCGGCAGCGGCACCGAGCCCTGCTTGAGCAGGGTGTCGTGGAAGCCCTTGATGTCGAACTTGTCGCCCAGTTCCTTCTCGGCCTGCGCACGCAGGCGCACGATGGCGATCTCGCCCAGCTTGTAGCTCAACGCCTGGCCCGGCCAGGAAATGTAGCGGTCCACTTCGGTGGTCACTTCATGCTCGCTCAGCGCGGTGTGGTCACGCAGGTAGGCCAGCGCCTGCTCGCGGGTCCAACCCTTGCTGTGCACGCCGGTGTCGATCACCAGGCGCGTGGCGCGCCACATCTCGTAGGTCAGGCGGCCGAAGTCCTCGTACGGGGTTTCATAGATGCCCATTTCCACGCCCAGCTTCTCGCAGTACAGCGCCCAGCCTTCGCCATAGGCGGAGATGTAGGCGTTGCGGCGGAACTCGGGCAGGTTCTTCTGCTCGGCGGCGATGGCGCCCTGCAGCGCGTGGCCCGGATCGGATTCATGCAGGGTCAACGCCGGCAGGTTGTACAGCGGGCGCGACGGCAGGTTGTAGGTGTTGAGCCAGTAGGTGCCCATGCCACCGCGGCCGGCGGTCCAGAACGGGGCGATGTCCGGCGGCACCGGCACGATGGTGAAGCGCGCGCGCGGCAACGTCATGTACTTGCCAAGCTGGCCGTCTGCGCGCTTGGAGATCCACGCGGCACGCGACAGCAGCTCTTCCGGCGTCTTCGCATAGAACTGCGGGTCGGTGCGCAGGAAGGTCAGGAACTCGGCGAAGCTGCCCTTGAACTTCACCTGCTTGATGATGTCGTTCATTTCCTTCTGGATGCGTGCCACTTCATCCAGGCCGATGCGGTGGATCTCGTCCGGCGACAGGTCCAGCGTGGTGTATTCGTGGATCTGCTGCTTGTAGTACGCCTTGCCGTCCGGCATCGCTTCGGCGGCCAGGGTGGTACGCGCCTGAGGCACGTATTCGTTGACGAAGAAGGTGCGCAGCTGCTGGAACGCGGGCACCACCTTGCCACTGATCGCTTCACGCGCCTGCGCCTGCAGCCTGGCCTGTTCTGCCGCCGGAACGGTGTTGGGCAGCTTCTTGAACGGCGCGTACAGCGGCGATTCGGTCGGGTCCTTCAACTCGGCGACGGTGGCGATGGACACTTCGCGGCCATCGAGCACCGCGCGCGGCACGCTGAAGCCGCGCTTCAGGCCGGCGCGCATGTTTTCGGTCTGCTGGCCGAAGTAACGCGGCACATCGTTCAGCCGTGCGATGTAGTTCTGGTAGTCCTGCACGGTCTTCATCTCGCGCCGCGCCATGAAGGACAGGTTGGACCAGAACGAGGAGTCGGCATTGAACGGCATCTCGTAGCCGCGCAGGCGCGTCTCTTCGGCCAGGTTGAATACCTGATCGCGGTAGATCGCGTAGTTGACCTGGTTGTCGGGCGACAGGGTCTTCGGATCGATCTTCTTCAGCGCGGCGAGGGTCTCGTCCCACACCTTCAGGCGCGCCTGCTGCGCGGCCGGGCCGACGTCGGGCATGCGGGTGGCATTGGCCGGGGCGTCTTCGTCCTCGCTGGCCTCGCCGCCGCCATCCTGGCGCCACTTCCATTCCTTCTCGTACAGCGCGCGGAAGGCGGCATCGGCGGGCGATTCGGTGGCCACGCTGGCCGGTGCGACGGTGGCGGGCGGCGCGGCCAGGGCCACAGCAGGGGCGGACAGGACGATCAGCAGGGCAACGGCAAGACGGGTTTTCACGAGCACAGGTTCCCGGGAAGGCAGACCCCGATGATGGCACCGCCCACGGCCCATGGCATGGGACGAAGGTCCTGCCTGCGCAGCGGACCGGGGCCCCGGTAGCGGCCAACCTGGGTTGGCCCCAAACCCAGCGCCGACCAAGGTCGGCATCTACCGGAGACCTAGTGGCTGGCCCTGTCCCGCTTCCAGCCCCGGTGCTTGATGTCCAGCTGCAGGCTGTACAGCGCGGTGAACGCCGGGAACAGGTTCTGCAGCACGCCCACCGAGTCCTGCTTGGCCGAGAACAGGAAGTAGCTCAGTGTCATCAGGCTGCCGACCACGCTCATGTACCAGAACAGCCGCGGGATCACCGGCTTGCCCGCACGCTTGGAGGCAACGAACTGGACCAGCCAGCGGCCGCCGAACATCAGCGCGCCGGTATAGCCGATCAGCTTCCAGCCGGTCACATGCAGGCCGGTCCAGTACAGCCAGGTCAGCGGCTGGTCGAGCCAGTGCAGTTCCAGGCCCATCACCGCTCTTCCACCGCGGTGCGCTTGCTGCGGGTGATCAGCCAGGCCACGCCGCGCAGGTCGCGGATGCCGACCAGCGCGCGACCGAGGTTGTTGTACTTGGAGACGCCGGCGGTGCGGTGGCGGTGGTTGACCGGCACGCTGGTGGTCTTCCAGCCGGCGCGCTGCATCAGCGCCGGCAGGTAGCGGTGCATGTGGTCGAAGTACGGCAGGTCGAGGAACGCACTGCGCTCGAACAGCTTGATGCCGCAGCCGGTATCGGGCGTATCGTCGCGCAGCATGCGTGCGCGGATGGCGTTGGCCCACTTGCTGGCCCAGCGCTTGCTGCCGCTGTCCTGGCGGTTGACCCGCCAGCCGGCGAACAGCTTCACCTGTGCCTCGGCTGCATCGCGCGCGGCCAGCAGCTTGGGAATGTCGGCCGGATCATTCTGCCCGTCGCCATCCAGGGTCGCGATCCACGGCGCACGTGCGTACTTGACGCCGGTGCGCACGGCGGTGCTCTGCCCGCTCTGGTCCACGTGGTGCAGCACCCGCAGTTCCGGCGTGGTTGCCTTCAGGCCCTGCAGCACCGCCAGGGTGTCATCGCGCGAGTGGTCGTCGATGTAGACGATCTCGAACGGCAGCCGCCCACGCAGTGCAGCGGTGATTTCGGCAACCAGCGGGGCGACATTGTCGCGTTCGTTGAACACCGGGACGACAACGGAAAGCTCGGGTTGGCTCATAAGGCACTCGGCCAAAGGGGGACAAAGACCGCGCATTCTCCGAAGCCGAGGTTATCCGAAGATGAATCCGGCCGTGTGAGGATCCCTCCTCAGGCGCGATCGCCAAAATACTCGCGGCACCACTGCACGACGGGGGGCAACCCTTCTTCGATCGGAGTCACCGCATCGAAGCCGAATGCGTCATGGGCGCGCCGGGTATCGGCCATCGTGCGCACCATGTCGCCCGGCTGCATCGGCTTGTAGACCTTCTGCGCGGGGCGACCGGCGGCCTGCTCGATCACGCTGATGAAGCGCTCCAGCTCGACCGGCGTATGGTTGCCGAGGTTGAACACCCGGTGCGGTACCGGACCTTCGGCCGGATGCGCGAGCGCGCCGAGAATACCCGATACGATGTCGGAAACATGTGTGAAATCGCGCTGCATGCGGCCTTCGTTGAACACGTCGATCGGACGCCCGGCCAGCACCGCGCGCGAGAACAGCAGCGGCGCCATGTCCGGCCGGCCCCACGGGCCATACACGGTGAAGAAGCGCAGGCCGGTGGCATGCAGGCCATACAGCTGCGCGTAGGTGTAGGCCATCAGCTCGTTGGCGGCCTTGGTCGCCGCGTACAGCGAACGCGGCTGGTCCACGCGCTGGTCCTCGGAGAACGGCGGTGTGGCCGAGTCTCCGTAGACCGAGCTGCTGGACGCGTACACCAGGTGCTGCACGCCGCGGTGGCGGCACAGCTCGAGCATGTTGACGAAGCCGACCAGGTTGCTGTCGACGTAGGCGTGCGGGTTTTCCAGCGAATAGCGCACGCCGGCCTGCGCGGCCAGATGGATCACGGCGGTCGGCTGCACCTCGTCGAACAGCGCGGCCAGGCCATCGCGATCGGTCAGGTCCAGGGTGCGCAGGTCCAGCGCCGGGCACAGCGCTGCCACGCGATCGCGCTTGATCTGCGGGTCGTAGTAGTCGTTGAAGTTGTCCAGGCCGACCACGGCCTGGCCGGCCTCCAGCAGCGCGCGGGCGGTGTAGGCACCGATGAAGCCGGCAGCGCCGGTGAGCAGGATGGTCATTGCAGTTGCCTGGGAATCAATGAATACAGGTGCAGAGGATACGCCGCAGACTCAGAACAGCCCGAAACGCTTCCTGGCCACGTTGGTGCGGCCGGGTTCGATCACATCCTGGATCTTCTTCGCATCGAAGCGGTCGAGCAGCGCCTCGGCGCCCTTCTTCAGCTTCAGGTCCATCTCTTCCGGATACAGCGGGACCAGGCTCATGAAGCTGATGGTCTTGCCGTCGTCCAGTTCCAGCGTGGCGAATTCTTCCGGGGTGGTCACCGGCGGCAGCACGATGGCACCGTCGAAGCCCACGCCCGGCGCGTAGGGCTCGCTGGGATGGCCGTTGGGAATGGTGTGGCCGAAGCCCAGCCAGGTGTCGTACTCGTGCGGCAGCCGCGCCATGCCCTTCAGCAGGCGCACCGGCCAGTAATTGCGTTCGTCCTCGAAGGCATCCTGCGAGATCGGCCAGTCAGCCGGCAGGGTCACCATCAGTTCCATGTAGCGGGGCACGTCCGCGTCCACCTCGGCGGGCACGGTCATCGGCAGGTCACTCATGCCGGAGGTGACCAGGCGCAGGTACGGACACTGGTCAGTGGCCGGTACCACGTGCACGTCGATGTGCACCAGGTCGGAGATGATCTCGTGGAAGACACCGGACACCGGACCCAGATGGCGCTCGATGTGCGCGCCGATCGCCTCGATGTGTTCTTCGCCCTGTGGCGGGGTGAAGTCCTTCTGGCGGCTGTGCACCATGATCGGGCTGCCGCCCGGGCTGACGTCGTCGAATGTGTTGCTCATGTCCTGCTCCCTGGATGAGGCCACGGACCGGAGAGCGATGCATCCCCCGGTGTGCGCGGCGGTGCGTTCCCTGTCATCTGCAGGACACGGCAGGAACAGGCCGCATCCCCTGGCGCTGCGCCGGGCTCAGCCCTGGCGCGTACGCAGCTTTTCCAGCACGCCGTCCAGGGTATCCAGGTCGGTGTAGTGGATGATCAGCTTGCCCTTGCCGCCCCGGCCGTGGCTGATCGCCACCTTGGCGCCCAGCGCTTCGGACAGCTCGGTTTCCAGCGAGGCGATGTCGGCCTGCTGCACCTTCGGCGTGGCGAGCGGGCGGTTGCTCGGCACCTTGCCGGCGGCGAAGGCCTGCGCACGGCGCTCGACCTCGCGCACCGACCAGCCTTCATCGGCCGCTTCCTGTGCCAGCTTGCCGGCCAGCTCGGGGGCCAGGGTCAGCAGCGCGCGGGCATGGCCCATTTCCAGGCGGCGGGTTTCCAGCAGCAGGCGGATCGCCACCGGCAGCTCCAGCAGGCGCAGCAGGTTGGACACCGCCGCGCGCGAGCGGCCGACGGCCTCGGCGGCCTCGGCATGGGTCAGGGTGAATTCGCTGATCAGGCGCTGCAGCGCCTCGGCTTCTTCCAGCGGGTTGAGGTCTTCGCGCTGGATGTTCTCGATCAGCGCCATCGCGATGACGGTGCGGTCTTCCAGCTCGCGCACCACCACCGGCACTTCGTCCAGCCCGGCCAGCTGCGAGGCGCGCCAGCGGCGCTCACCGGCAACGATTTCGTAGTTGCCCGCCGGCAGCTGGCGCACCAGGATCGGCTGGATCACACCCTGCGACTTGATCGAGTCGGCCAGCTCGGACAGCTTGCCCTCGTCCATCTCGCGGCGCGGCTGGTACTTGCCCGGCTGCAGCTGGCCCACGGCCAGCTTGCGCAGCACTTCGCCCGGCAGCGGCTCGATCACCGCGGTGGTGGCCTGCACCTGGCTGACCGCCCCCTTGGGACCCAGCAGCGCATCCAGGCCACGGCCGAGGCCTCGCTTCTTGGCTGCCGGCTTGCTGCTGGTCATCAGACGGTCTCCACGGCCTTGGCGGCCTTGTTGCGTTCGTTGTTGCGGCGGATGATCTCGCCGGCCAGGCCCAGGTAGGCCACGCCACCGCGCGAGGCGCGGTCGTAGCCGACGATGCTCTGGCCATGGCTGGGCGCCTCGGCCAGGCGCACGTTGCGCGGCACGATGGTGCGGAACACGCGGTCGCCAAAGTGCTCGGTGAGCTCGGCCGAGACCGCGTTGGCCAGGTTGTTGCGCACGTCGAACATGGTGCGCAGCACGCCTTCGATCTCCAGCGCCGGGTTCAGGTTGGCACGCAGCGCTTCGATGGTTTCCACCAACGCGCTCAGGCCTTCCAGTGCGTAGTACTCGCACTGCATCGGCACGATCACCGAATCTGCGGCGGCCAGCGCGTTGAGCGTCAGCAGCGACAGCGCCGGCGGGCAGTCGATCAGGATGTAGTCGTACTCGTCGCGGATCGGTGCCAGCGCGCGCTTCAGCCGCTGCTCGCGCTCGCTCTGCGCCATCAGCTGGATCTCGGCCGCGGTCAGGTCGATGTTGCCGGGCAGCAGGTCATAGCCTTCGGCGGTCTGCACGCGCACATCGGCGGCGCTGGACTCGCCCAGCAGCAGATCGTAGGTGGAGGAGACCAGCTCACGCTTGTCCACGCCACTGCCCATGGTCGCGTTGCCCTGCGAATCCAGGTCGACCAACAGCACGCGCTTGGGTGCGTTGGCCAGGGAAGCGGCCAGGTTGACGGCGGTCGTGGTCTTGCCGACGCCACCCTTCTGGTTGGCGATGGCGATGATGCGGGCCATGCGGGTGTGCCTCGTCGACGTGTGCTGGGACCGGTCATTATGCGTACAACCGGCCCCTTGCGGAAATCGTGGATCGCCAACCCGTTGTTCCACAAGGGGCTGGCGGCGGGAATCAGGGGCCTGTAACAGTGACCAGGTGGCGTTCGCCGGCCAGGCCGGGCACGCTCAACGGGGTCACCTCACGCACCTGCCAGCCAGCCGGCAGGTCCGCGATTTCCTCATGCGGGTAGACGCCCTTCATGGCCAGCAATACGCCGCCGGGGCGCAGCAGGTGGCCACCAACGCGGACGATGCCGGCCAGGGTGTCCATCGCGCGCGCGGTCAGCTGGTCGTAGCGGCCGGCCTCGTCCAGCGCCTCGGCGCGCGATTCGGCCACGCGGGCATTGTCCAGACCCAGCTGGCGCACGGCCTCGCGCATGAAGCGCGCCTTCTTGCCGTTGCTCTCGACCAGGGTGACCTGCAGGCCCGGGCAGGCGATCGCCAGCGGGATGCCGGGCAGCCCGGGGCCGGTACCGAGGTCGGCCAGGCTGCCGTCGGCCACGAACGGCTGCATCGCCAGCGAATCGAGCAGGTGGCGGGTGACCATCTCCTGCGGGTCGCGGATGGCGGTGAGGTTGTAGGTGCCGTTCCAGCGGTGCAGCAGGGCCAGGTAGCGCAGCAGCGGCGGCGCCAGCGCGGCGTCCAGGCCCATGCTGGCCAGGCCCTGTTCCAGCGTGGCAGCCACGCTGGCGGGAAGTGGGTGTTCGCTCATGCAGGCATTATCGCCGGTTTTGCGTGCTGATTCCCCGCTTCAGTGCGGATACCAGGCCAATGCCGCACGGAACTGGCCGGTGGCCTGCCATTCGTGCAGGTGCCAGCGCGCGGCCTCGCCCAGTTCCGGGTCGCACCAGCGCAGGTGCAGGGCGCCATCGGCCCCCGGCGCCAGCTGCAGGCGGTGCAGGCCGAACGAGATGCCCTGCCCATGCGCCTTCAGGATGGCCTCCTTGATGCACCACACGCGGAAGAACCAGTGCTCGCGCCCGGCCTCGTCCAGGCTTTCCAGCCAGGCCACTTCCTCGGGGTGGAAGAAACGCTGCACGATCTCCAGCAGGCGGGCCCGCGGCCGCAGCAGTTCCAGGTCCACGCCCAACCGCACACCCTCGCCCAGCGCCACCAGCAACACCTCGCCGCTGTGGCTCCAGCCAGTGCCGTAGTGGGCCAGCGCGCCGCTCAGCTCCGGCCGGCCCTTGTCGTCGCGGACCAGCGGCAGCGCCTCCGGATCGGTACCCAGTGCCTGTGCCAGCACCTGCCGCGCCTGCGGTTCACCACGCTGGCCCGGCACATGCGGGCGCCGCCAGACCGTCACCGGACCGAAGCGCCACGGGCCGTCCAAGGTCGCTGGCAGGCTCATCCGCACGCGCCCATCACGCAATTCCACGACGGGTTCACAGCCCTGCGCGTCAACTGGTCACAGTTCCCCACCGGAGGTTCGATCATGGGCATCATCATCTGGCTGATCGTCGGCGGCATCGTAGGCTGGCTGGCCAGCATCATCATGAAGCGCGATGCCCAGCAGGGCATCATCCTCAACATCGTGGTCGGCATTGTCGGCGCGCTGATTTCCGGCTGGCTGTTCGGCGGCGGCATCAACGAAGCGATCACCATCCGCACCTTCCTGTTCTCGCTGATCGGTGCGGTGATCCTGCTGGCGATCGTCAACCTGTTCACCCGCAAGAGCATACGGTGATCTGGGGGGTAGCGCCGGGCCATGCCCGGCGTCACCCTGCCGCCGCTGCGCTCGCCGGGCATGGCCCGGCGCTACCTCAACTCAACCCAACTGCACCCACGCCGGCGCATGGTCGCTCGGGCGTTCCCAGGTACGCGGTTCGCGGTCGATGCCCGAGGCCACCGCACTGCCCTTCAGCGCGTCGGAGACCAGGGTCAGGTCGATGCGCAGGCCCAGGTTGCGGCGGAAACCGGCGGCGCGGTAATCCCACCAGCTGAAGGTACCCGCCTCGTCATTGTGCAGGCGGAAGCCATCGTGCAGGCCCAGCTGCAGCAGCTTGTTCAATGCGCCGCGCTCGGCGGTGGAGGTCAGGATGTGGTTTTCGTTCCACACCTCCGGGTCGTGCACATCGCGCGCGTCCGGGGCGATGTTGAAGTCGCCCATCACGATCAGCTTCGGGTGCCGCTGCAGTTCTTCGGCGATCCAGGCATGCACCGCGTCCAGCCAGCGCAGCTTGTAGTCGTACTTGTCGGTGCCGATGTCCTGGCCGTTGACCACGTACAGGTTGATCACGCGCAGGTCGCCGAAGGTACCGGCGATGACGCGCTTCTGCTCGTCCTCGAAACCGGGAATGCCGATCTGCACGTCCTGCGCCGGCTCACGCGACAGCAGCGCCACGCCGTTGTAGGTCTTCTGGCCGGCGAACACGCTGCGGTAACCCGCGGCGATCAGCGCCGAATCGGGGAACTTGTGGTCCTCCACCTTGGTTTCCTGGATACCGACGATGTCCGGGCCGAAATCCTTGAGCCACTGCTCCAGGTGCGGCAGGCGGACATTGAGCGAATTGACGTTCCACGAGGCGATCTTCATGGGCGCATTCTACCCGGGTGGGCGGGATGGGGGTCGGCCCGGATTCCCGTGTAGAGCCGAGCCCACGCTCGGCTGCTTCTGCCTGGACCAGCCAAGAGCAGCCGAGCATGGGCTCGGCTCTACGGGAATGCGTCACCGGAATGGCTTCACCGCAACAGCAACCTCAACAACCCGGCAATCTTCGAATACGGTGGCCGCAGCCTATCACTGGCCGACCAGCGCGACTGCCACAACACCGGCAGCCGCTTGCTCATGGCATCGAACCCGGCCTGCCCGTGGTACGCGCCCATGCCGCTGGCCCCTACCCCGCCAAACGGCAGGCCATCGGCGGCGAAGTGCAGCAGCGTGTCATTCACCGTCACCCCGCCCGCCACCACCTGGCCGAGGATGCGCTCCACCGTCGCCGTGTCATGGCTGAAGGGATACAGCGCCAGGGGCCGGTCACGCGACAGCACGTCGGCCAGCGCAGCATCCAGATCCGGGTAGGCCCGCACCGGCAGGATCGGCCCGAAGATCTCCTCGCGCATCAGGTCCAGGTCGTCCAGCGGGTCCAGCACCACGGTCGGCACCAGCAGGCGCTCACGGTCAGCACGCGCATCATCCACCTGCGCCAGCGGAATCACTGGCACACCGCGTTCGCGCGCCTGCGCCAGATAGCCCTGCAGGCGCCGGTACTGGCCTTCGTTGATGATGCGCGTGTAGTCGTCGGCATCGCTGAAATCGCCGTAGCGCTCGCGCACCTGCTGCTGCAGCGCCTGTACGAACTCGCGCTGGCGAACGGTATCGATCAGCACATAATCCGGCGCGATGCAGGTCTGGCCGGCGTTGAACCACTTGCCGGTGGCCAACCGCGCGGCGGCCTTGTCCAGCGGGAAATCGCGACAGACAATCGCCGGCGACTTGCCGCCCAGTTCCAGCGTGACCGGCACCAGATGCTCGGCTGCGGCCGCCATCACCTTGCGACCAACGGCCGTCGAGCCGGTGAACAGCAGATGGTCCAGCGGCAGCGAAGACACTGCCGCCGCCACGTCCGCCCCGCCCTGCACCACCGCCACCCGATCGGGCGGGAACACACTGGCCAGCAGATCGGCCAGGAACGCGCTGGTGCGCGGCGTGTGTTCAGAGGGCTTCAGCAGCACGTGGTTGCCAGCGGCGATGGCGGTGGCCAAAGGCACCAGTGCCAGCGTGACCGGGTAGTTCCAGGGCGAGATCACCCCGACCACACCCAGTGGCGTCGGTCGCAGCTGCGCGCGTGCCGGCCACAACCGCCAGCCGGCGCCGACTCGCTGCGGCTTCGACCAGCGCCGCAGGTGGCGGCGCAGGTGGTCGATGGCCGACAGCACACTCATGCCATCGGCCAGCTTCGATTCGACGTGCGCGCGATGGCCGAAGTCTTCGGCGATGGCCTGGGCCATTTCGTCCAGGCGTGGCTTCAACGCCTCGCGCAGGCGGCGCAGGTCAGCTTCGCGCTGGTCCAGCGACGGGCGCTGCGACTGCCAGGCGCTGCGCAGGGTGTGCAGGATGGCGGGGAGCTCGGCCGGGACGGTGGTGGTCATGGGCCGACTATACGGGGTGCGGCACGTCTCGGTGGGGTCAGATCCCTTTCGCAAGCGAAAGGGATCTGACCCCAAAAACAGGGAAACGAAAAGGCCGTGGTCTGCACCACGGCCCCTGAAACCCGGTGGGTGCCGACCGTTGGTCGGCACGCCGGTTATTTGGTGATATCCACGTCCTTGGTTTCGCGCAGGAACAGGCCGCCGATCACCACCGACATCAGCGCGATGATGATGGGGTACCACAGGCCGTAGTACAGGTTGCCGGTACCGGCCACCAGCGCGAAGGAGATCGCCGGCAGGAAGCCACCGAACCAGCCGTTGCCGATGTGGTAGGGCAGCGACATCGAGGTGTAGCGGATGCGGGTCGGGAACAGCTCGACCAGGTAGGCGGCGATCGGGCCGTAGACCATGGTCACGTACAGCACCAGCAGCCACAGCATGAAGATGGTGCCGGCGATATTGATGCGGGCGCCATCTGCCTTGGCCGGGTAGCCGGCGGTGGTCAGCGCGGTCTTCAGTTCCGCGCCGAACGCATCGGCCTTGGCCTTGCCGTCTTCCTTGGTCAGGCCGGCAGCTTCATACGAAGTGACGCTGGCGCTGCCCACGTTCACCATCGCCAGCGAACCGGCGGCGGCGGGCTGCACGTCGTACGGCACACCAGCCTTGGTCAGCGCGGCGGTAGCCACGTCGCAGGAGCTGGTGAACTTGCGCAGGCCGACCGGATCGAACTGGAACGAGCAGGTGTTCGGATCGGCCACGACCAGGGCCGGCGAGCTGCTGCGGGCTTCTTCGATGGCCGGGTTGGCGAAGTGGGTCAGGCCCTTGAAGATCGGGATGTAGGTGACGGCGGCCAGCAGGCAGCCGGCCAGGATGATCTTCTTGCGGCCGATGCGGTCGGACAGCCAGCCGAAGAAGATGAAGAACGGCACACCCAGCGCCAGCGCGGCGGCGATCAGCAGGTAGGAGGTGGTGGCATCGACCTTCAGCATGCTGCTCAGGAAGAACAGCGCGTAGAACTGGCCGCCGTACCAGACCACGGCCTGGCCGGCCGCGGCGCCGAGCAGGACCAGCAGCATCAGCTTCAGGTTGCCGCCCTTCAGGCTGTCACGGAACGGGGTCTTGGAACCCTTGCCCTCGGACTTCATCTGCTGGAACAGCGGCGATTCGCTCAGCTGCAGGCGGATCCACACGGACACGCCCAGCAGCAGGATCGAGACCAGGAACGGAATGCGCCAGCCCCAGGCTTCGAAGGCTTCGTTGCCCAAGAAGTAGCGGCAGGCCAGGATGATCAGCAGCGACATGAACAGGCCGAGCGTGGCGGTGCACTGGATGAAGCTGGTGTACAGGCCGCGCTTGTCGTCCGGCGCGTGCTCGGCCACGTAGGTGGCGGCACCGCCGTACTCGCCGCCCATCGCCAGGCCCTGGGCCAGGCGCAGGATGATCAGGATCACCGGCGCGGCGAAACCGATCGAAGCGTAGTTGGGCAGCACGCCGACCAGGAAGGTCGAGATGCCCATGATCAGGATGGTGACCAGGAAGGTGTACTTGCGGCCGATGCGGTCGCCGAGGCTGCCGAAGAAGGCCGCGCCGAACGGACGCACGAAGAAGCCGGCGGCAAACGCCAGCAGGGCGAAGATCATGCCCGTGGTTTCATTGACGCCACTGAAGAACTGCTTGGCGATGATGGCTGCGAGCGAGCCGTACAGGAAGAAGTCATACCACTCGAAGACCGTACCGAGGCTCGAGGCGAAGATGACCTTCTTGTGGCCCTGGGTCAGGGTGCCCGCTTTGTGTGCGGTGCTGGGTGTGCTGGACATGGGACGCTTTCCCTCTGTGGATGCCGACCTGGGTCGGTGGGTGCCGACCGTTGGTCGGCACTCAATTCGGTAGGTGCCGGCCGTTGGCCGGCACGCTCTTAGAAGCTGTATTTCGTGGTGAACTGCAACCGGGTGATGTCACCCTTGTTGCCGTTCTCCACCTCGCGACGGCCGTACATCAACTCCGCGCCGATATCGACCTTGGGCAGCGGCGAATAGAAGATGTTGCCGCGGATGCTCTGCACGCTCTTGGTCACCAGCGGGCCGAGGATGCTGTCGTTGTCGTAGTCGCTGCGCGCATAGATCAGGTTGGTGCGCAGCTTCGGCGAGAACGCATGCCGCCAGCCCACGTAGCCGGCAAGCACGCCGGTCGGGTTGAGCTCGTCGCGGGCCACGTCGTAGGCGCTGTCGGCAGTGATGCCCAGGCCGATGTAGCGGGCGATGCCTTCGCCGCCGGTCAGCTGGTAGTGCAGCGAATCGCTGTCACCCATCACCCACTTGCCGCCCAGTGTCAGGCCGCCAGCCACCTTGTCGGCCTTGGCGCCGGTGGCCTGGTTGTCGACCTTCAGCTGACGGACGATGCCGCCGACACCGAAGGTGCCCCAGTTGCCCTTCCAGCCATAGCGCAGGGTCAGGTCGGGCAGGCTGCCACGGTCGGAGTTGGCGCTGGCGTTGGTCCAGGCGCCGGTGACCGGATTGCGGGTACCGGTGAGGGTGGTGGTTTCCGGGTTTTCCAGTGCGACGCTGAAGCCGCCCTGGGTGTAGCGCACCTGGGCCTGGCGCACGAAGATCACGCCGTCGGTGGGGCCGACGAAGTCGACCGCTTCCGGCAGCGACGCGGCATCCATGAAGTTGGACCAGGTCTGGCCGGCCATCCAGTTGTTCCAGTACATGTAGGCGTGACGCAGGGTCACGCCGTAGGTATTGGTGGCGGTCTGGTTGCCCAGTGAATTGCCGAAGAAGTCCATCTCGAAGAACGCGCCGGCCTTGTTGCCCGACTCACTGACGTTGTCGATGCCCAGGTTGAAGCGCGAGAACTTGGCGTGGGCGTTGAAGTCGGTGCCCGAACGCTTGCCGCTGCCGCCGGCGCCTTCCACCGGGGTCTGGCCCGGCAGGTACAGCGAGCGGCCGGTGGCGTCGTCGGCCAGCTGGCCATCGCTGGTCTGGGTGGCCAGGAAGTCGGCCTTGATGAAGCCGCCGATCTTGACCGTGGTGCCCGGCGCCGCGCCCGGGGTGATGGTGGTGACCTGGATCGGCTGCTTGCCGGCCGGCACCTGTGCGACCGGCTTCTGCTCGGCCTGCACCGTGCGGACTTCGGTTACGGCCTGCTGGGTCTGGCTGATCTGGGTCTGTTGTTGTTGCTGCGAAGACAGCAGCAGCTGGACCTGGCGTTCCAGTTCGGCAACGCGTGCTTCCAGCGCCTTCTCTTTGGCGGTCTCTGCGAACGCCATGCCCGGTGCGACCAGGGCGACCAATAGGCAGGCCGCCAAAGGTGTGCGCACGGCTTTCAACGTACGGTGGCTCATGTTGCCCTCTCTCCCAAGTGGCAAGGTGATGCCGCGCGTGGGGCACGGTCGAGCCGAGACTGCGGGGCGATTATGTATAGCGGCTATTCGCCATTGGTCGAACCCGGCCCTGCTGGGCGCTCACTTTCGACCATGGTCTAACCAGAGTGGTGACGCGACCGGGGGTGGATGGGGCAAACTGAGGGGGATCGGTCGCTGCGATGCTGCGACCGCACACACAAAGTCAACGTGCAAGTGAGGGTGCCATGGCTGATATCTACCCCGTCGATCCGCAGTTCGCCGCCAAGGCACGCATCGACAAGAAGACTTATGAACAGCAGTACCAGGCGTCGGTGACCGATCCGGATGGATTCTGGGGCAAGGCCGCCGAGCGCCTGCAATGGATGCGCGCGCCGACGAAGATCAAGAACGTCAGCTATGACCTGTCCGACTTCCACATCAAGTGGTTCGAAGATGGCGAGCTCAATGCCAGCGTGAACTGCCTGGATCGCCAGCTGGAAACGCGCGGCGACAAGACCGCCCTGCTGTTCGAGCCGGACGGCCCGGATGCACCGGCCCAGCACGTGACCTATCGCGAGCTGTACGAGCGCACCTGCCGCCTCGGCAACGCGCTGCGCAACCTGGGCGTCAAGAAGGGCGACCGGGTCACCATCTACCTGCCAATGATTGTCGACGCTGCGGTGGCCATGCTGGCCTGCGCGCGCATCGGTGCGATCCACTCGGTGGTGTTCGGTGGCTTCGCGCCGAACTCGATTGCCGACCGCGTCAGCGACTGCCAGAGCAAGCTGATCATCACCGCCGACGAGGGCCTGCGCGGTGGCCGCAGGATTCCGCTGAAGGCCAACGTCGATGCCGCGCTGAAGCTGCCCGGCACCAATACCGTGGAAACAGTGCTGGTGGTGCGCCACACCGGCGGCGCGGTGGACATGCAGGCGCCGCGCGACCGCTGGTTCCACGATGTGGTGGACAGCCAGCCGGCCAGCTGCGAGCCGGAACGCATGAACGCCGAAGACCCGCTGTTCATCCTCTACACCTCCGGTTCCACCGGCAAGCCGAAGGGCGTGCTGCACACCACCGGCGGTTACCTGCTGTACGCGGCCTACACGCATGAAGCGGTGTTCGACCTGCGCGAGGACGACATCTACTGGTGCACCGCCGACGTCGGCTGGGTCACCGGCCACAGCTACATCGTGTACGGTCCGCTGGCCAACGGCGCGACCTCGCTGATGTTCGAAGGCGTGCCGAACTACCCGGATACCTCGCGCTTCTGGAACGTCATCGACAAGCACAAGGTGAGCATCTTCTACACCGCCCCGACCGCCATCCGTGCGCTCATGCGCGAGGGCGAGGAGCCGGTGAAGAAGACCTCCCGCGCGTCGCTGCGCCTGCTCGGTAGCGTGGGCGAACCCATCAATCCGGAAGCCTGGCGCTGGTACTACGAGGTGGTCGGCGACAGCCGCTGCCCGATCGTCGATACCTGGTGGCAGACCGAGACCGGCGGCATCCTGATCTCGCCGCTGGCCGGCGCGATGGACCTCAAGCCGGGTTCGGCCACCCTGCCCTTCTTCGGCGTGCAGCCGGCGCTGGTCAATGCCGATGGCGAGATCCAGGACGGCCCGACCGAGGGCAACCTGATCATTCGTGATTCCTGGCCAGGCCAGATGCGTACGGTGTACGGCGACCACCAGCGTTTCATCGATACGTATTTCCGCACCTACCCGGGCAGCTACTTCACCGGTGACGGTTGCCGCCGCGACGAAGACGGCTATTACTGGATCACCGGCCGCGTTGACGACGTGATCAATGTGTCCGGCCACCGCATCGGCACCGCCGAAGTGGAAAGCGCGCTGGTCTCGCATCCGAAGGTGGCCGAAGCCGCCGTGGTCGGCTTCCCGCACGACGTGAAGGGCCAGGGCATCTATGCCTACGTGACCCTGGTGGCCGAAGAAGCGCCGAGCGACGAACTGCAGAAGGAACTGGTCGCCTGGGTACGCAAGGAAATCGGCCCGATCGCCACGCCGGACCACCTGCAGTGGGCGCCGGGCCTGCCGAAGACCCGCTCGGGCAAGATCATGCGCCGCATCCTGCGCAAGATCGCCGAGAACGCACCGGACCAGCTGGGTGACACCTCGACCCTGGCCGATCCGTCGGTGGTGGCGTCGCTGGTGGACGAGCGCAAGGTGCGCTGATGGCGTGACTGCAGGCGCAGGACGCGCCAGGGACGTGGCCGGGAGGAGGGACCCGGCCGTGTCCGACCCGTCCTGCACCTGCCATCACGTCGCTCTTTTTCCTGATCGATAAGCTCGACCCATGACCACCCTCCTGATTGCCGATGACCACCCGCTGTTCCGCGAAGCCCTGCGTGGGGCCGTGCAGCGGGTCATCCCCGGCGTGCAGCTGTTCGAGGCCGACAGCGTGGAAGCACTGTACGCGCTGGCCGATCAGCACAACGACGCCGACCTGGTCCTGATGGACCTCAACATGCCGGGTGCGCAGGGCTTCAACGCACTCGTGCACATGCGCTCACTGCACCCCCAGCTGCCGGTGGTGGTGGTGTCCGCGCGCGAAGAAGCCACGGTGATGCGCCGCGCGCTCGACCACGGTGCGCTCGGCTTCATTCCCAAATCGGCCGACTCGGACACCATCGGCCATGCACTCGGCACCATCCTCGATGGCGAGACCTGGGCACCGCCGGAAGCGCACAACGTGCCGCCCACCGGCAGCGAAGAACGCGAAGTCGGCCAGCGCCTGCGCGAGCTGACCCCGCAGCAGTTCCGCGTCCTGCAGATGCTCGGCGCCGGTCGCTTGAACAAGCAGATCGCCTACGACCTCAACGTCTCCGAAGCAACGATCAAGGCCCACGTCACCGCCATCCTGCGCAAGCTCGGCGTGACCAACCGCACCCAGGCCGTGCTGATGGCCGGCAAGCTGGCCATCGACGACGACGCCATCGTGCTGCCGCCGGAAGAAGACTGAGACCTCCGCTGTAGAGCCGAGCCCATGCTCGGCTGCTGTTCGCCTGAAGCCCGCGCTACGCGCGTGAGCCGAGCGCAGGCTCGGCTCTACAGGACTCCACAGCACCTGCCTTTGTAGAGCCGAGCCCATGCACGGTTGCTCTTCGCCAGGTTCCAGATCACGCTTCAAGCGGCCATCGACTCCACACATAGGGGTATTCCCCGATGCGCGTGGCCAGCCCAGCACGCACGGGATTGGCCGCGATGTACATCGCCTGCGTCCGCAGGCATTCATCGCTGCGCAGCGCGTGGTCGTAGTATCCCGGCTGCCAGATCGGCGCGTTGGCATCAGCGCGCCTGCCGATGGAACGCCCGCTCCGTGATTTGAGGATCTGCATGCAGCCGGCAAGCGTGCCGGTACGGAGTTCGAACAGCCAATGCAGATGATCCGGCATCACCACCCAGGCGAGGGAGGAGGTCCGCCCCGTTCGCTCTAGGGTGCGCAGCGCTTCGTTCAGCAGATCGACGTTGGCCTTGTCGTCGAACCAAGGACGGCGTGCGCGTGTCACAGCCGTGATCGCGTAGACATTGCCGGTCTGCGACCAGCGACCAAAGCGGAGTGCGGGACTGGCCATGCGAAGAGGCTATGGCACGCATGACAGCCCTTCCATCAGTGCAACACCGCAATGCTTGTCAGCCAACACCCTGAGGTAGAGCCGAGCCCATGCTCGGCTGGCGCGCGAAGCAGCCGAGCATGGGCTCGGCTCTACAGGGGCGGGCGTTACCCCACGCCGTGCAGGTGTTCGTACAGGATCGTCGCGCCGATGATCACCAGGATCACACCACCGATGATCTCGGCGCGCTTGCCGACCATGCTGCCCAGCACGCGGCCGAGCATGATGCCGACGGTAACCATGGTCAGCGTGCACAGGCCGATGACCGCAGCCATCACGCCGATATGCACGTCCATGAAGGCCAGGCCGATACCCACCGCCATCGCATCGATGCTGGTGGCGAAACCGGTCAACGCCAGCTTCCAGAAGCCGTGATGCTGCGAAGGATCTTCGTCTTCCTCGGCGCTGTCCGGACGCAGGCCGTTGTAGATCATGTGGATGCCCAGCGCACCGAGCAGGCCGAAGGCGATCCAGTGGTCGAACGCTTCCACGTACTGCAGGGCGGCACGGCCGAGCAACCAGCCGATGATCGGTGTAATCGCCTCGATGACGCCGAAGATGATGCCGGCGCGCAGCGCATCGCGGAACACCGGCTTGCGCATGGCCGCACCCTTGCCGATCGCCGCGGCGAAGGCATCGGTGGACATGGCAAAGCCGATCAGGAGGATCGAAATGGGGGACATTGGCGGCTGCTGAGGTCGGGCAAGGACGGACGCACGGCTCGCGCTCGCGCCCAACCTGACGTTGCGCGCGCGGGCCGCTGGTCTCGCCAACCATCATGGTTGTCCACGCCACGGCGCACTGGCCGAGTATGTTGACGTGGACGATTCCTGCGAAGGAATCCGGCTACTCCCCAAGGGGACGCGCAGCTTAGCACCGCGATTCGCGCATGGCGCATTTGCAGCGAAACGCGCAGGCAGGGCTGGTTTGTATAGCGATGGCTATATCAGGCCCGCACTGCGTGCGGGAGCCGAGCGTGGGCTCGGCTCTACAGTTGCCCGTCAGGCGTCGCTGCTGCCGGCGTCGCGCAGCGCGCCCAGGAAGGCGCGCAGCGAGGCCGGCTTGATCGGCTTGGTCAGCACGCGGTAGCCGCGTTCGCGCGCCATCCGCTTCAACTCGTCGCGACCATCGGCGGTCAGCAGCGCTCCGGGCAACGGGTAGCCCGCAGCCTCGCGAAGTGCCACCAGCGCATCCAGGCCATCCATGCGGTCGTGCAGGTGGTAGTCCACCAGCATCACCTGCGGGCGCTCGGCAATCTTCTCCAGCGCCTGGTCGACGGTGGCAGCGGTGATCACCTGCACCTGCCAACGGCCAAGCAATGCGCGCATGCCGTCCAGGATCTCTTCGTCGTTGTCCACGCACAGTACGCGCAGGCCGGCCAGCGAATCGCTGCGCACCGGTGCGGCCACCGCCTGTACCGGCGTGGCCAGCTCGGTGTAACCCGGCAACGGCGCCACACGCGGCAGGATGATCGAGAACATCGAGCCGCTGCCGACGCGGCTGCGCGCATTGAGGCGATGGTCAAGCAGGCGCGAGATGCGCTGGCAGATCGACAAGCCCAGCCCCAGACCCTGCTCGCCCCAGTCGAACGGCTGCTGGTAGCGGTGGAACTCGTCGAAGATCTGCCGCATATGGTGCTCGGGAATGCCGGGTCCGGTATCCCATACCTGCAGCTCCACCTCATCGCCACGATGGCGCACCGCCAGCACGATGCGCCCCTGACGGGTGTAGCGCAACGCGTTGGCCAGGAAATTCTGCAGCACGCGGCGCAGCAGGCGGCGGTCACTGCGTACCCACGCCGGGCGCGCGAACAGGTCCAGGCGCAGGCCACGACCTGCAGCCACCGGCGTGTACTGCGCCGCCAGTTCGCGCATCAACGCACTCACGTCGAACTCGCCGATGACCGGGTGCAGGCCACCGGCATCCAGCCGCGACACGTCCAGCAGGCCATCCAGCAGTTCTTCGGCCGCGCGCAGCGACGCATCCACGCGTTCGGCCAGGTGCTTCTGTTCGTCGCTCACGTGGTCGCTGTCGCGCAGCGCCGAAGCGAACAGGCGCGCGGCGTTCAACGGCTGCAGCACGTCGTGGCTGATCGCCGCCAGGAACCGCGTCTTCGACTGCTGCGCGACCTCGGCCTCGTGCGAGCGCTCGGCCACGCGCTGTTCCAGCGTCTCGTTGGCTTCCAGCAGTGCTTTTTCCGCGTGCTTGTAGTCGGTGATGTCGTTGTAGCTGGTCACGTAACCGCCGCCGGGCAGCGCCTGCCCACGCATCTCGATCACCTTGCCGTCGCTGCGGGTGCGCTCGAACACGTGCGGTGAACCGGCACGCATGTAGCCGATGCGGCGATTGATCTGCACCTCGATATCGCCCTCGCCCAATTCGCCGCGCTCGGCGTTGTAGCGGATCAGGTCGGCCACCGGGCGGCCCACATAGAGCATGCCGTCGGGGTAGCCGAACATGTCCTGGTAGCGACGGTTCCATGCGGTCAGGCGCATGTCTGGATCGACCACGCTGACACCGGCGCTGATGTTCTCCAGCGTGGTCGACAGGATCTCGCGGTTGAAGCGCAGCTCCTGCCCCGCTTCGTCCAGCACTGCCACCACTTCACCCAGGTCCATGCCCGACCCGCGCAGCAGGCTGGTCAGCAGCAGGCGCGCCGATGCCGCGCCAATCGACGCGGCCAGCAGGCGTTCGGTGAACTGCACCCACGGCCGGTCGGCGGGCGCCGAGGATTGCAGTTCACGGCCCAGTGACTGCGCCTGCTCGAAGAACGAGCGCCGCGCATGGCGCTCGCCGACCACGCGCGAGGCCAGCGCCAGCAGATCGCCCACATGCACGTGACCCGGCCAACCGCCGGCCACCGACGGGCGTTCGGCATACGGGTCGAGGAACGGTGCTGCGCGCAGGCGCTCGTCGACACCGGGTCGCCAGCGTGCGGACACCAGCATCATCGTCGCCGCGTTGACCAGCAGCGACCAGAACGTGCCATGGGTCAACGGGTCCCAGCCGGTCATGCCGAACAGCTGTTGCGGGCGCAGCCACTCGATGCCGAACGGGCCGTGCTGCACCCAGCCAGCATCAACCCAGCCGGCCATGGTCATCGCCGGCAGCAGCAGGGTGTACAGCCAGGTGGCGAAGCCCAGCAGCATGCCTACCTCGACGCCGCGACGGCTGGCACCGCGCCAGTACAGGCCGCCGATCAGGCCCGGTGCGAACTGCGCCACTGCAGCGAACGCCATCAGGCCGTACGACGCCAGCGTGCTGTCGTTGCTGCTGGTGCGGTAGTAGCTGTAGGCCATCAGCGCCAGCAGCAGGATCGCCAGGCGACGGATCCACAGCACGCGCGAGGCGACATCGGCCGCTTCCTGGTGGTCGCCACTGCGGCGCAGCAGCACCGGCATCACCAGGTCGTTGCTGACCATGGTCGCCAGTGCGATGGAGGACACGATGACCATGCCGGTGGCGGCCGAGAAGCCGCCCACATAGGCGATCAGCGCCAGCGCGTTGCGGCCTTCGGCCAGCGGCAGCGCCAGCACCATCGAATCGTCGGCAACGCTGCCGCCGGTGCCGAACAGGGTGACGCCGGCGGTGGCGATCGGCAGCACCATGCCCGAGATCAGCACCAGATAGCCACCGAACATCCAGCGCGCGCGGCGCACATCGCGCACGTCACCGCACTCGACCACCGCCACATGGAACTGGCGCGGCAGGCAGATGATGGCCAGGAAACTCAGCAGGGTCTGCGAAATGAATCCCACCGGCGGCAGGCCGGTGAACAGCGTATGCACCGACTCGACCACCGCGTCGGTGCGGTTGCTCAGCCACAGGTAGGCGAACACGCCCACTGCCACCATCGCCAGCAGCTTGATCACCGATTCGAAGGCGATCGCCAGCATCATGCCGTGGTGGTGCTCGGTGGCATCGACCTGGCGGGTGCCGAACAGGGTGGCGAACAGCGCCATCAGCAGCGCCACGTACAGCGCCGGATCGGTGAAGAAGCCGGTCGGGCCGGTGTTGCCGGTCAGCACCTGCAGGCTCATCGCCACGGCTTTGTACTGCAGCGCCAGGTACGGAATGATGCCGATCAGCGCGATGATCGCTACCAGCGCCGCCAGCCGCCGCGAGCGGCCAAAGCGCGAGGAGATGAAATCGGCGATGGAGACCACGTTCTGGCTGCGCGCGATCAGCGCCAGGCGCTCGATGATGCGCCAGCCGAACAGCAGCAGCAGCAACGGGCCGATGTAGATCGGCAGGTAGCCGATGCCGTTGCGCACGGCGGTGCCGACCGCGCCGTAGAAGGTCCACGACGAGCAGTACACCGCCAACGCCAGGCTGTAGACCACCGGCCGCAGCCACGGCCGGTCGGGATACATCGGCCGGCGGTCACCCCACCACGCCACGCCGAACAGCAGTGCGGCATAGGCAACCGAGACCAGCAGCAGGATCCAGCTGGAGACCACGCGTGCGTTTCCCTCAGGGCAGGGGCCAGTAGATCACGACCGTTGGTCGTGAGGGTAGGTCATGGCGGTGGGTCACGACCGTTGGTCGTGACGGAGGCATCCATGCCCACCAACGGTGGGCACCCACCAGGAAGCGGTGGCACCTGCCAGGCACCGGCGTTATTGGGCCGGCACGCCCATTTCCTTCAGCAGCTCGGGCGCCGGGTAGACCTTGGCCAGCAGCCAGCGCAGGTAGCGCATGTCCACGTGCACGGCGCGCTTGTAGCGCGGGTCGAACCACCAGCTGGCGCTGACCGATTCCCAGTTGCTGTCGAAGTTCAGGCCGATCAGTTCGCCCTTGGCGTTGAGCACCGGCGAGCCGGAGTTGCCGCCGGTGGTATCCAGGTTGGTCAGGAAGTTGACCGTCTGGGTCTTCAGCGCCGGGTCGGCGGTGCTACCGAAATCACCCTTGGCGATCGCCGCCAGCAGCGGCTTGGGTGCATCGAACGGATAGGCGTTGGTGTTCTTCTCGACGATGCCGGCCACGGTGGTCACCGGCGAGTACGTCACGCCATCACGCGGGTGCAGCGCCTCCACCTTGCCGTAGCTGATGCGCAGGGTGCGGTTGGCATCCGGGTACACCGCGCGGCCCTGCTTGGCACGCCAGGCGAACAGCGCCTGCATGTAGGCCGGGCGCAGGCGCAGCTGCTCGCCTTCACGGGTCTTGCTCTCGTTCTCGATGCGCAGCTGCGCGGCCACCAGCGGGCCGGCCACGGCGATCAGCGGATCGGCGGCCAATGCCTTGCCTTCGCGGGCGGCGGCGAAACGGGACAGGCGCTGCGCCTCGTCACCCAGCTGGGTGCCGGCGTAGAGGGTGTCCAGCGCCTTGGACAGCTGGGCCGGGGTACGGCCGAAGGCGGCGTCGAACTCGGCCACGCGCTGCGCGTCCGGCAGCTGCTGGTAACGGGTCAGCAGGGTGGTCAGCAGCGTCTTCTCGACCTCCGGCGCGTAACGGCGCTGGACCTGCTTGAGCACGCCTTCGATCATCGCCTGGTCGCGCTGCTGGAAACCGCTCTCGCGCTGCGCGTCCGGCTTGGCCGATTCAATGCGCAGGCGCTCCAGCAGCAGCGCCGAACGCAGCAACTGGCTCTGCGCGGCCATCTGGTCCAGCAGCAGGTCACGCTCGCCCACCGCCGCACCCTGCGACAGGTTGGCCAGCAGCGCCTTGATGTCGCCCTGGTACTTGCGGTCGGTGGCAGCCAGCATCGCCGTCTCGTCGGCGGCACGCTGGGCCTTGGCGTCGCTGCGCTGCAGGCCTTCCAGCTCACCGGCGGCGCGCTTGCGGTTGTTCTTCAGCGACTGCAGCTGCGAGGCGTAGCGGGTACGCGCCTGCGCATCCTTGGCGCTGGCGGCCTCGATGGTGTCGATCATCTGCTGGAACACCGACACGCGGCGCGGCAGCACGGTATCGATCTGGCCGGCGAATTCAGCGGCGGTGCGATGGCGGTAGGTGATGCCCGGGTAACCGGCCAGCATCGCGTAGTCGCCTTCCTTCGGGCCTTCCACCGACATCTGCAGGTGCGCCGGTGCCTGGTAGGGCACGTTGTCCTTGCTGTAGGCGGCCGGCTTGCCGTCCTTGCCCACGTAGGCGCGCAGCAGGGTGAAGTCGCCGGTGTGGCGCGGCCACATGAAGTTGTCGATCTCATCGCCGTAGTTGCCGATCGCACGCGGCGGCGCATACACCAGGCGCACGTCGCTCAGTTCCAGCTGGGCGATGCGGTAGAAGTCGGTGCCATAGTACATGTTGGCCACCGAGCAGCGCACGCTGCCGTCCTTCTCGCACTCGGCCACGATCTGCTTGCTGGCCGCATCGACGGCATCGAAGTAGGCGCGACCAGTCTTGCCACGGGCCTGCGCCAGTACCTGGTCGGTCACCTTGTCGAAGCCGACGGTGACCAGCACGCGGAAGTCCGGGTTGGCCGGACGCTCGTCGGCACGGTCCTTGGCGATGAAGCCACCGTTGATCAGGTCGTGCTCGGGCGAGCTGTTGTACTGGATCACGCCCATCGCCACGTGGTGGTTGGTCAGCAGCAGGCCGTCGGCGGACACGAACGAACCGGTGCCGCCACCGGCACGCACCACCGCGCTCAGCGGCGGCGCAGTGACGTTGGCCAGATCGGCCGGATTGCCCTTGAAGCCTGCAGCCTGCAGCGGCTTGGCCAGCTCCGGCAGCTGGGTCGGCATCCACATGCCTTCATCGGCGTGGGCACCGGCGGCGAGGGTCAGGCCCAGGGCCAGGGCGACAGGAAGGGTTTTACGGGCAGACATCGGCGTTTCCGGCAATACAGAACAGCCGGGGACCATAGCCGCTGGGGGCCGATGGGGCAACGGCCGATGGTTGGGGGCACCGATGCTGGCTAGAATCAGGCACGGATACCAGGGAAGGACCGATGATCGCAGGAATCGATCTGGGCACCACGCATTCGACAGGGCCATCTGCCGCCGAGGCGCTTGCCGACCGCATCGTCCGCAACGGTCAGCAACGCGATCCGGCAGACTTCGCAGCCTGGCTGCAGCAGTCCCCGGAACTGCAGCCCCCTGCGGATGCTGGCGCGGTGAACCTGGCAACCTGGCAACGGCTGATGAAGGGCACTACGCCGTTCCCGCAAGCGAACTTCGAGCAGCTGGCCGACCGCTTCCAGTGGTATGACCGGGACAGTATCCGCGAGTGCTACGACATGGCCGCCCTCGGCCACAGCATGCACCTGTGCTGGTTGCTGGTGCCAGGCAACGAGACCGCGCTCGCCCGTTACATGCATCTCGAGAATGCGCCGGTTTCGGTGGTGCAGGCCCGCACCCGTGTCGCCCGGCTCAGTGGCCCCTGGCACCCACTGCGCGCGCACATCCAGGCGCTGTCCGCGCGCACGCGGCACGAAATGCGTGAAACGCTGCATTACCTTGTCGGCGTGCCTGTGATGGCGCACGTGGCGCTCCCACCGCCATTGCAGCGCAGGCAGGTCATGTTCTGGGCGGCCGCATGCGACGCCCTGCACCATTCCATGCCGTCACGCAGACGCTTCACGCGGCGAACGGTCGCTTTGGCACTGCTTCTGACGTGCGCCCTGCTGGCCACCATCGCAATCCTCCGCGGGGCATTTTCCAGCTCCCCCGGCAATGCACACAGTGATCGTTCAAGCCTGCAGCCCCCACACGAGGCAAACCCATGAGCAACTGGATGGACCTGCTGGAGCGCGCCAAATCCACCGACCCGCAGCCTTTCGCGGTGTACCTGCAGGGCCTGCGCAGCCAGTGGTCCTTGGACGAGCGCGCTGAAGCCAGTGCCAGGGTGCTGCAGGCGCTGCGCGCGCGGCAGGCGCCCATGAACCTGTCCGAAGCCGCGGCGCTTTACCAGGCCTTCGGCTGGGACGACGCGGGCTGCGGCCTGGCACCAGGCGAACTGCGCGAGCTGGCCGAACACGCCTGGCAGGACTGGCTGCAACTGCCCGCGCAGACCGATCTGCTGGCCCAGCAGATGGAGGCGCGTGGCGGGCGCTGGACCAGCCACGATGACGCTGCCAGCCGCCTTCAGCAGCTGCGCGAACCGCGTTCGCACCTGCGCAACCTGATGTCCGCGCTGCCGCTGCGCGTGCCGCGCCAGGCCGCAGCGTTGATGGACGTACTGGGCTGCCAGGAGGACCGTCCTCTACCGCCCGGCATCGATGCGGGCCAAGCCCGCTTCTGGGCCGGCGCCAGCGATGTCACCCGCCTCACCGCGGCACAGTTGTCATTGCTGCGTGCACTGCTGGCAAGCGTGGCGCTGACGTTGATGGCCTTCATCGCGTTGGCCACCACCCAGATCGCCAGCACGCTGCTGCCCTACCAGTCGGAAGAGCAGCGCAGGGCGATCGTGCTGGGCACGGCAGCGCTGGCGCCACTGCTCGGCACGCTGCTGGCCATTGGCCTGCGTCATCTGTTCGTCTGGCAGAGCGCCCCTGAAGACCCGTCCGTGCCGCCTTCCCGGCTGCGTTGGCTGACCCTGCCGGTCGCCTGCGCAGCCATCGCAGCGGTCGGTACCGCCGTCTACCTGTGGGTGCCCTCGCCTTCGCTGTGGTTGGCACCGCTGTGCTGGCTGCTGGCCTGGACCGTGCTGGCCACGGCATGGATCCGCTACCAGCTGCGCCGGGGCAAGCCCGCCCGCATGGAATTGCCAGTGTCATTCCTGGTGATGCTGTCCGTGCTCAGCGTGCTGCCGGCGCTGCTGGGTGCGCTGCTGCTGTGGAGCATGGACCTGTCCGGGCACCGCCAGCGGCTGCGCCGCAGCTGAAGAAGCCGGGGGTCGGACCCTTTCAACGAAAGGGCACCGCCCCCGACCCGGTCATTTCTCCCGCCGCCAGTTGATCGACCCACGGTTTTCCACCGTGCTCGATTCCACTTCCACGTCGAACCCGCGACGCAGCAGGTACTTCAGCGTGATCACCGAACCGGCACCGACCAGCGACACGCCGTAGCCGACGTACAGCTTGGGCGAGATGTACTTGCCGACGCCGATCACCGAGCCACCCAGCGCGCGCGACTGGCTCACGCCGGCATCGTCCAGGCCCAGCTTGGCGCCCAGCTGCGAGGCCAGCAGACCGCTGCCGGCCGACAGTGCCGCCGAAGCCGCGTTGACCTGCTGGGTCTGGTCGCTGCTGGCACCGGTCAGGCTGCGGCCGAGCACCAGGTAGGCCAGCGCTTCGGACTGCGACATCGCCGGCTCGGACCACACATCCGCACGCGGCTGCTGCGCACGCCCGGTCACGTCGATGCCGGCGGTGACATCACCGATCCGGCGCTCGGCACGGATGTTGATGCGCGGGTCCGACACCGCGTTGTAGTTCCAGGTGAGGTTGCCACGGGTGATGGTCAGGTCCTGCCCATACGCCTTGTAGCGGCCACTGACTTCCAGCCCGCCATTGGCGGTCATTTCGCGGCCAGGCTTGGCCCAGACCTGCATCTTGCCGGTCAGCGCACCCTTCAGGCCGAAGCCGGTCATCTTCACCTTGTCGCCAAGGCTGACGGTCAGGTCCATGTCCAGCGGCGAGGTGCGCGACTCCTCCGGATCGGCCGGGTCCAGCACCACCACGTCCTCGGACACCGAGGTGCCACGGTCCAGGCGTTCGAGATCGATGTCGGCCTCGGGCACGTGCACGGTGCCACGCAGCTCCATCGCCGCCTTGGCCAGGGTGAAGTCCAGATCGGGGTTGGCGACGATGCGCAGTTCGCTGGTGTTGGACACCAGCACGTTCTCGCCGTGGATCTTCAGCTGCAGCGGCTGCGCATCGCCGAACCAGGACAGGCCACCATCGACGTAAAGCGTGCCCTTGCCCGAGTTGGCCTGCGCGGTGATCTTGGCCGAGCCATCGGGCTGGGCGACGAAGCTGCCCTTGCCCTGGTCGAAGGTCAGGCCCAGCGCCGGGAATTCGCCCTTGAAGTTGGTCAGCTGCGCGTCACCGCCCAGCGAGGGCTGGCCGCGCGTGCCACGCAGGCTCACGTGGCCTTCGATCAGGCCGGTGGGACGCACGATGTCCGGCGAGAAGAGCTCCAGCCAATACAGCCGCGACATGTTGAGATAGAGCTCGCCGTTCAACGGCGCGCTGGCTTCCCATCCGGTCTGCATCTTCGCATCGACGAAGCCGTTGCCCTGGAAGCCCATGCCCAGGTAGCCCTTGATGCTGGCCGGGGTCATGTCCAGCTTCAGCGAGAACTGGTCATAGCGCACCAGCTCGCCACGGGTGGTATCGCCCACGGTGTTGCGGTTCTCGCCCAGGCGCACGCCGCCTTCCTTCGAGCGTACTTCGACGTGGCCTTCCCAGGCCGTGCCGCGCGGGCGGATCTGCGCGTCCAGGCTGACATCGCCACGCAGGTAGATGCGACGGCCGGACTGCGGTGGCAACCACGGCTGCACCAGCGCCAGCGGCAGCGCGTCACTGCGCACCACCAGGCCCTCGCGCGGCCAGTTGGCCTGTGCGCACAGTGTGCCGCTGCTGGTCGCGCCCAGGCAGGCCTCGCCCAAGGTGTAGGTGCTGCCGTTGATCGCGAACGCCGCCGGTGCACGCAGCGACCAGGCATCGCCCTTCACCGGTGCGATGCGCAGCGCGGCCAGCTCGCCACGCCACTGCGCGCCCTGCTGGCGGACGCTGCCCTGCAGCTCGATCGCGCCCATCTCGTTGCGGGTCTGCGCCGCCAGGCGCAGGTTGGAGACACTGCCCTGCGCATCCACGTTCAAGCGTTCCAGCAGCATGCCGACGTTGACCTGCTGGCCCTGGATCGCCAGCGTGCCGCTGTCGCCGCGCCAAGGCAGATGGCCCTTGATGCTCACGCTCTCGGCACCGTAGCCGTCCCAGTTGAGGTTGTTGCCGACCAGATCGGCGGTGATGTCCGGCGCATCGCGCGGGCCCTTCACCTGTACCTGGCCACGCAGGCCGCCGTCGGCGCCCGGCAGCAGATCGCTCAGCTGCAGTGGCTCGAAGCGTGCATCGATGTCGAGGCGATCACCGACCTTGCCCGACGCGGTCACCCGGCTGCTGCCCAGCGACAGCTTCAGGTCACCCTGGCCCTGCGCGCCCTGCAGCGCGAACTTGCCCTGTGCGTCGAGGTTGCGCTGGCGCAGCACGCCCTTCAACGACGGCAGATCGACCGTGGCTTCCAGCGTGCCGGCGGTACCCGGCGGTGCGTTTGCCGGCGGCGGCAGCTGGCGGCCCTTGGAGGCCAGGTTGCCGGACAGGCGGCCATTCCAGCCCGGCACGAAATAGCCGGGGTCGAAATCCTTCAGCGTGGCCTTGGCATCCCAGTCCAGCTGCGGTGCCCACGCCACCTGGCCTTCCACCTGCAGCTGGCCACCCGGGGTCTGCGCCTGCAGTTGATGGATCGACGCGGCCTGATCGTTGCCGCGCACATCGAAGTGCAACTGTGCCTTCTGCGCGTCACGCTCGACCTCGGCGCGGCCGATCGCCGCCCAGGCCTTCAGGGTACCGGCCAGGCCGAAGCGTGCTTCCTTCAGGGTGACCGGCACTGGTGCGCTGCCGGCGGTGTTCGGATCGGGCGCCGGTACGTAGGTCAGATCATGGGCGACCACCGAGAAGTTGAGCTTCTGCTGGTCTTCCTGGCTGAAATCGGCGGTACCTTCCAGTCGCGCCTCACCGCCAAGCCCCTTCACCAGCAGCGGTGAAACCTTCAGCACCTGATCCTTCAGCGACACCACCGACGGTGCCAGTTCCAGTTCCTGATCGCCCTGCTTCACCTTGCCACGCAGGTTGGCGTTGCCGCCCTTGCCGGCAGCGGTGAAGTCCAGTGCCAGTGGTGCGATCGCCGAACTGGCCAGTGCCGGCGACAGCAGCGCCAGATCCAGCTCGTCGCTGCGGATGCTGGCGCTCCAGCTCGGATCGGTGCGGCCATCGAACACCAGCATCGCGTGCAGCGGCTTCGGCGCGCGCCCGGCTACGGCCACTTCCATGTGCGACAGGTCGCCACGGGCGACCAGGCCGACGGTGGCGGCCGTGCGGCCACGCGGCGCCGGCAGCACGGCAGTGACGGTCACGTCGGTGTCGTAGTCCTTGGCCGGAATGTAACGGCCCTGGGCAGTGAAATTGCCCATGTCGCTGTCCACCACCAGTTTGTGCGCCTGGAACTCGCCATTGGCGATCTCGATGCCGCCACGCACGCGGCTGATGTCGATCACCGGCTCGTTGGCCTGGCTGATGCGGAAGCCATCGATGGCGATGGCATCGGCCTGGATCGCCAACGGCATCTCGATCTGCGGCAGCGAATCCGGCCACGACGGCAGCTTGAACGGCTCGTCACTCTTGGCCAGGTTCAGCGTCGCGTTGGTCAGCTCCAGCTTGTCCAGCAGCAGCTTGCGGCCCAGCAGCGGGCGCAGGTCCGGCTCCAGGTGCGCACGCTCGGCGTGGAAATGGATGTCGTCATAGCGGAAGTCGACGTTGTACAGGGTCAGCGGGCCGGCCACCGGGCCGTCCACCTTGTCCCAGGTGAAGCTGGCGCCCACCGGCAGGCGCGCCACCACCTGTGCCAGCAGCACATCGCGGCCGGCCACGGTCTGCAGCAGCCAGTAGACCGCCAGCAGGGCCAGCAGCACCAGGCCCAGCACGCCCACACCCGACCAGGCCCAGAAGCGGCGGCGGCGGTAGAAGCGCACGCGCGGCGGCGTGGTCGGGTTCGGAGTGGGTGCGGGCGTACTCACAGGTCCGCTCCGATGTTGAGGTACAGCTGGAACTGCGAATCGGGGTTGTTCAAGCCATGCGCGATATCCACGCGCACCGGGCCCACCGGCGATTTCCAGCGCACGCCGAAGCCGACGCCGGTGTGCAGATCAATGGTGTTGTCGAAGGCGCTGCCGGTATCGACGAACACCGCCGCACCCCAGGGGCCACCATTGAAGTAGTGCTCGTACTCGGCCGAGCCGATCACCAGGTTCTTGGCACCCAGCGCGTATTTGTCCGGTGCAGGGGTCCGCGGGCCCACCTCGCGGTAGGCATAGCCGCGGATGCTGCGGTCACCACCGGCGAAGTAGCGCAGGCTCGGCGGCATCGCCACCAGATCGCTGGTCCAGGTGGTGCCACCCTCGCCGCGCAGGATCAGGCGGTTGCTTTCGCCCACCGGGATGTACCAGCGCAGCACGGCGTTGGCCTGCACGAAGCTGGTGTCCGAGCCGGCACCTTCAACGCCGGCACGCATGGTCGCGGTACCGCTGATGCCCTTGCGCGGGAACAGTTCGTCATCGACGTTGACGTAGTCAGCGACCAGCTGCGGGTAGACCAACGTCGAGGTGTTGTAGACCGCGTCGGTGAATTCGGTGCCGGAGGCATAGCGCCAGCGCTCGCGCAGCGCGTTGATCGAGGCGATCGCGGTCCAGTGTTCGTTGATCTCGCCGCTGCGGCTGGCAATCAGCTTGAAGTTGCGCAGGTCGATGTAGTCGGTCTGCTCGTCATAAGCACTGGCAGCGAAGGTGTACCAGCCATCAAGCCAGTTGAAGGCCGGAATGCGGTAGCTGGTGACCAGGCTCTTGCGCTTCTGCGCATAGTCCAGCTGCGTGTTCATCTTGTGGCCGCGGTTGTTCAGGAACCGCCGCTCGATGCCGCCGCGCACACCCGGACCACTCTCGCTGCCGTAGCTCAGACCCGCGGTATAGATGGTGCGCTTGGCACGGGTCAGCTTCACATCCACCGGCACTTCGCCGTTCGCATCGGCCTGGTCGGGCCGCGGCTGGATGTCGATCACGCTGAAATAATCCAGCTTGGTCAGCGACTCGCGCAGCCGGTCCAGCTTGCCCTCGTGGAAGTAGCTGCCCTGTTCCCAGTACACCAGCGGGTCGAACAGCTTGTCGACGAAGTAGTCCTGCTCGAAACGCACCGGGCCCATGTTGTAGCGCCGGCCGCTGTCCCAGGTCAGGTCGATGTCGGCGGCGTTGTCGGCACGGGTGATCTGCACCTGGCGCTGGGTGTAGTCGGCATCGAAATAACCACGCTCGGCCAGGCGACGGGTGATGGTGATCTTGCTGGCTTCGTACTGCGTGTGCTCGAAACGCTGGCCCTTGCGCGGCTTGAACGCGGCCAGGTCGTCCTGCAGGTACTGGTCGTACATCGCCGGTCCGGTGATGTCGATGTGCTCGCGGCGGACGGTCACCGGGGTGCCCTTGTCGACACGGATCAGCACGCGCACGTGCTCGTCCTCGCGCGGCGCCTCGACCTTGATCACCGGGTTGTAGTACCCGAACGGTTCCAGTGCCTGGCGGGTCTGCCGCTCGGCCTGCGACAGCAGGTACTCCAGGCGCGATTCGCCCTGTTCCTTGCCGATCGTGTCGTACAGCGACAGCGATTCCTGGATGTTCTCGATGATTGCGGCGTCGTCGCCCTTGTCCAATCCCTTGATGTCCACCTTGTCGATGGTGCCGCGCGCGTGGACCACAGAGGTGGCGGCCAGCGACAGGACCATCAGCGGCAGGGCGTATTTCTTTGGCTGCATGCGGCACAGCATACCGACCGAAGGTGACGATGCGAAATGCATCACGTCATTGGGGATCGGTTGTTAAGTGGCGGTCAAAATACGCGCCTTTGTGGCGATCGTCGTGATCGCAGCCGAGGATGCCGGCATCGTGCGCGATGCCGGCAATGACCCCGATGGACATCCACCGGCACTACCGGTGGGTGCCAAGCTTGCTTGGCACCGCATCTCAGCTCGACAGATGCTCGATCGCTGCCACCTTGCCCAGGCGCTCGCCCAGCATCGTCAGCAGCGCCAGGCGGTTGCCACGCAGCGCCGGATCCTCGGCATTGACCATCACGCCATCGAAGAAGGCATCGACCTGCGGGCGCAGGCGCGCCAAGCGCGCCAGCACGGCCACGTAATCCTTCTGGTGCAGGCTGGCGCCGGTGTCATCAATGGCCGCAGTGACCGCTTCAGCCAGTGCGCGCTCGGCGTCTTCCTGCAGCAGCGCCGGGTCGATCTGGGCCGGGATGTCGCCCTCGGCCTTGCGCAGGATGTTGCGGATGCGCTTGTTGGCCGCAGCCAGCGCCTCGGCTTCCGGCAACGCGGCGAAGGTGCCGATCGCATCCAGGCGGCGGTCAAAGTCATACAGCGAGGCGGGCTTCAGCTCGGCCACGGCGTTGAAGTGCGTGGCCGGCACGCCCTTATCAGTGTAGTAGCCCTTCAGGCGGTCGAGGATGAAGTCGTACAGCTCCCGTCCAACGCCTTCTACATCAACGTTCAGAAACTCAACTTTGGCAGATTTCGTATCGATTCCCGATGCATCCAGCCGCTTCATCTTCTGGACCGTGCTTTCAACAGCGCGCGCCTCGCCCTGACGATGGACGGATTCGAGAGCTTCTGCAAGCAGGGCCTTGAGGTCCAGCTCGAAGCCGCTTTCGATGATCGTGCGGGCCAGGCCCAGCGCGTTGCGGCGCAGGGCGAACGGGTCCTTGTTACCGGTCGGCTTCAGGCCTGCGGCGAAACCACCGGCCAGGGTGTCCACGCGTTCAGCAATCGCCAGCACCTTGCCCAGCGGCGACAGCGCGATGTCGTCACCGCCGAAGCGCGGCTGGTAGGCCTCGTCGATGGCCAGCGCCACCTCGGCCGATTCACCGCCGGCCACGGCGTAGTGGCGGCCGGCGATGCCCTGCAGTTCCGGGAATTCGTTGACCATGCGCGACTGCAGGTCGTTCTTGGCCAGCTGCGCGGCGCGCTTGGCCTGCGCGGCGTCGGCACCGACCTGCGGCGCGATCACTTCGGCCAGAGCGGCCACGCGCGCCACCTTGTCGGCCACGCTGCCCAGCTTGGCCTGGTAGGTCACCGTCTTCAGGCCGTCGCCCATCGATACCAGGCCCTGCTTCAGGTCCTCGTCGAAGAAGAACTTGGCATCGGCGAAACGCGGACGGATCACGCGCTCGTAGCCCTTGGCCACTTCGGCCACGTCCTTCGATTCGATGTTGGCGATGCCGATGAACTTCTCGGTCAGCGTGCCGCTGTCATCCAGCACCGGGAAGAACTTCTGGTTGATCTCCATCGTCTCGATCAGCGCTTCCTGCGGCACCGCCAGGAACGCGCGCTCGAAGCTGCACAGCACCGCCGACGGCCACTCGACCAGGTTCACCACCTGCTCCAGGTTGTCGTCGGTGATGCGGGCGCTGCCACCGGCCTTGGCCGCAGCGGCCTCGCCCTCGGCGACGATGCGCGCACGGCGCTCGCTCGGATCGACCAGCACGAACGCAGCGCGCAGGGCTTCAACGTAGTCCTGCGGCTGCGCCAGCGACACGGTCTGGTCGTGGTGGAAGCGGTGGCCACGGCTGACGCGGCCGGCCTGCAGGCCGAACAGTTCGGCCTCGACCACGTTGGCGCCGTGCAGCAGTACCAGCCAGTGCGCCGGGCGCGCGAAGCCCCAGGCGTGGTCGCCCCAGCGCATCGGCTTGGGAATCGGCATTGCCGCGATTGCCTCGCGCAGAATCTCCGGCAGCAGGCTGGCAGTGCTCGCGCCCGGGGTCACAGCGCGGTGCACGAAGCGCTCACCCTTGTTGTCGGTGGTCTTCTCCAGCGCGGTCCAGTCGATCCCGGCCTTGGCGGCGAAGCCCTGCAGGGCCTTGGTCGGCTGGCCTTCGGCGTCCAGCGCGATGTTCAGGTATGGGCCCAGCACTTCGCTGTGCTGCTCCGGCTGTTCCAGGCCGACGCCCGGCAGCAGCACGGCCAGTCGGCGCGGCGTCGACAGCGGGCGGGCATCGCCCAGTTCCAGCGCGACGCCGCGCTTGCGCAGGCCTTCGACAACACCGTCGAAGAACGCCTGGGCCAGGCCCGGCAGCGCCTTGACCGGCAACTCCTCGGTGCCCAGTTCGATCAGCAGGGGGGACAATTGGCTCATCGGTTCGATCCTGTGGTGGGGGCGCAGCGCGCGACGCGTCCGGCGCCCCGGAAGTTGAGAGAGGGAGGGAGCGGCCGTCAGGCCTTCTTCGCGCCCGGGAAGCCCAGCTTCTCGCGCTGCTCGTAGTACGCCTTGGCCACCGCCTGGGCCAGCGCGCGCACGCGCAGGATGTAGCGCTGGCGCTCGGTCACGCTGATCGCGCGGCGCGCATCCAGCAGGTTGAAGGTGTGGCTGGCCTTCATGACCTGTTCGTAGGCCGGCAGCGGCAGGTTCACTTCCACCAGCTTCTGCGCTTCACGCTCGCAGGCGTCGAAACGGCGGAACAGTTCTTCCACGTCGGCGTATTCGAAGTTGTAGGTGCTCTGTTCCACCTCGTTCTGGTGGTAGACGTCACCGTAGGTCACCGGCTGGCCGTCCGGGCCGTAGGTCCAGACCAGGTCGTAGACGTTGTCGCAGTTCTGCAGGTACATGCACAGGCGCTCGAGACCGTAGGTGATCTCGCCCAGCACCGGGCGGCATTCCAGGCCACCGGCCTGCTGGAAGTAGGTGAACTGGGTCACTTCCATGCCATTGAGCCAGACTTCCCAGCCCAGGCCCCAGGCGCCCAGGGTCGGCGATTCCCAGTTGTCCTCGACAAAGCGCAGGTCGTGCACCAGCGGATCGATGCCCAGCGCCTTCAGCGAATCCAGGTACAGCTGCTGGATGTTGTCCGGCGCCGGCTTCATCGCCACCTGGTACTGGTAGTAGCGCTGCAGGCGGTTCGGGTTCTCGCCGTAGCGGCCGTCGGTCGGGCGGCGCGACGGCTGCACGTAGGCCGCGTTCCAGCTTTCCGGCCCGATCGCACGCAGGAAGGTGGCCGGGTGGAAGGTACCGGCGCCCACCTCCAGGTCGAGCGGCTGGATGAGCACGCAGCCCTGCTGGGCCCAGAACTGGTTCAGGGTCTGGATCAGGCCCTGGAAGGTGATCGGAACGGTCGGGGTCGCGGACATGCGTACGAGTCTTGGCCGGCAAGGGGGTGCGCTAGTATAACGGCCGACCTGCGGGGCATTCCGTACCCGGGAGGAGCAGGCAGATGGAACATCGGCTGCCGGCAGGCACGCCCGGCGAGGCGGGCGGCGTCCCGCTGCCCTGGGGACGGCTGCATTTCGAGCAGATTGCCGCGGCCCTGGTCGCCGATGACCTGGTGGCCGAGCAGGACCGCGAGCGCATGCGGTTTTCCGCGCAGGGCGCACGCAACGCCAGTGAAGTGCATCCGCTGGTGCTGCTGTCCAACCTCAAGCTGGCCGCCACCGGCGGCGGCGAACTGACCCTGGAGCGCCTCACCGAGTGGCTGGCCCGGCGTACCGGCAGCCGCTACCTGCGCATCGACCCGACCCGGGTCGACGTCGCTGCGGTGACCGCGCTGGTCTCCCACGCCTACGCGCGCCGCCACCGTTTCCTGCCGCTGGCGGTGGATGCCGAGCGCGTGCTGGTGGCCACCAGCGAGCCACTGGTGCAGGAATGGCGCCGCGACCTGCAGCACCTGACCCGCCGCCGCATCGAACTGGCGGTGGTCAACCCGCTGGACCTGCACCGCTACACCATGGAGTTCTACGGGGTGACCCGCTCGGTGCGCGGCGCCCGTGGCGACGTGCGCGGCGAGGCCAACACCACCCTGCCCAGCTTCGAGCAGCTGGTGGAGCTGGGCCGCACCGGCGACGTCAATGCCGACGACCAGCACATCGTGCACATCGTCGACTGGCTGCTGCAGTACGCCTACGAACAGCGCGCCTCGGACATCCACCTGGAGCCACGCCGCGAGATGGGGCGCATGCGCTTCCGCATCGACGGCGTGCTGCACAAGGTGTTCGAGGTACCGCCGGCAGTGATGACCGCCGTGGTCAGCCGCATCAAGGTGCTCGGCCGCATGGACCTGGCCGAGCGCCGGCGCCCGCAGGACGGCCGCATCAAGACCCGCTCGCCGGGCGGCCGCGAGGTCGAGATGCGCCTGTCGACCATGCCCACCGCCTTCGGCGAGAAATGCGTGATGCGCATCTTCGACCCCGATGCCGCCTTCAAGAGCATCGACCAGCTCGGTTTCAGCCCGCAGGAGGCCGCCGGCTGGAATGCGCTGGTCGAGCGCCCGCACGGCATCGTGCTGGTGACCGGCCCGACCGGCTCGGGCAAGACCACCACCCTGTATTCCACGCTGAAGCGGCTGGCGACGCCGGACGTGAACGTCTGCACAGTAGAGGACCCGATCGAGATGATCGCGCCCGAATTCAACCAGATGCAGGTGCAAACCAACATCGATCTGGACTTCGCCAGCGGCGTGCGCACCCTGCTGCGGCAGGACCCGGACATCATCATGATCGGCGAGATCCGCGACCTGGAAACGGCGCAGATGGCGGTGCAGGCCTCGCTGACCGGCCATCTGGTGCTGTCCACCCTGCATACCAACGACGCGCCCTCGGCGGTCACCCGCCTGCTCGACCTGGGCGTGCCGCACTACCTGCTGGCCAGCACCCTCAACGGCATCCTCGCCCAGCGCCTGGTGCGCACGCTGTGCCCGCACTGCAAGCAGCCGCACAGCCTCGGCGCCGCCGATTGGGCGGTGCTGGCTGATAGCCATGCTGCATATCCAGATGCCGCCACGCCCTGTCGGCCGGTCGGTTGCCTGGAGTGCCGGCGCACCGGATTCCTTGGCCGCATCGGGCTGTATGAGTTGCTGCCATTGGGCTCGCGGCTGCGCGGGCAGATCCGTGCCGACATGGATCTGGCCGGTTTCAGCCGTGCCGCACGCGCTGAAGGGCTGCGAACCCTGCGCCAGGCCGGGCTTGAAAAGGTGGCGCAGGGGCTGACTACAATCGAGGAAGTCCTGTCAGTCCTGCCGCCCCCGGATGAACCCAGCCCCGTTCCTGATCCTTGAAACCGGCCGCCCGGTACCGTCGCTGCGCCGCTACGGGCGCTTTCCGCACTGGATCCGGGTCGCCGCCGGGCTGGAAGAACACGAAACGGTGGTGGTCGATGTCGAACACGGTGGCGCCCTGCCCGACCCACATGCGTTCGCCGGCGTGCTGGTGACCGGCTCGGCCGCCTTCGTCACCGACCACGCCGAATGGAGTGAGCGCAGCGCCGCATGGCTGCGCCAGACCGCCCACGACGACCTGCCGGTGTTCGGCATCTGCTACGGCCACCAGCTGCTGGCGCATGCGCTGGGTGGCGAGGTGGCCTACAACCCGGCCGGGCGGGAATCGGGCACGATCGAGCTGGAACTGCAGCCGCAGGCGGCGCAGGACCCGCTGTTCCAGGGCCTGCCGCAGCATTTCGCCGCTCATGCCACCCACCTGCAGACCGTGCTGCGCGCGCCCGACGGCGCCGAAGTGCTGGCAGTTTCACCGCTGGACGGCTGCCATGCCTTCCGCTGGGGCCGCCAGGCCTGGGGCGTGCAGTTCCATCCGGAATTCGCCACCCACCACATGCGCGGCTACGTGCGCGCCCGCGCCGACTGCATCGGTCGCCACGGCGGCTGCGCCCGCAGCATCGAGCGTGCGGTCAGCGCCGCGCCGCTGGCGCGCCAGCTGTTGCGCCGCTTCGTCCGCCAGGCGCGGCTGTCTTCAGCCCAGCCGGCGGCAAAACAGGGATAATCGGCGGCACGGGCAGCCGCCCGGCCCCCTCCTGTCCTTCCCGGATGTCCATGAAAGAGATTCGCAAGCTGCCGGCTTCGGCGGGCGCCCAGTGGTTGCTGGATACGTTCTCGCTGTACCGGCGCGCGCCGCTGCAGCTGGCCCGGATCGGCCTGACCTGGCTGCTGGTGAGCTGGGTGGTGACCTTGCTGTCGACGCTGATTCCCGGCGCCGCCGGCATGGCCGTACAGCTGATGACCCTGGCCATCTCGCCGATCATGTTCGGCGGCATGCTGTATGCCGTGGGCGAGATCGACGAAGGCCGCCCGGGCCTGGCCTCGCACCTGCTGCAGCCGATCCGCGACCACCGCGTCAGCCACCTGCTGGTGCCGCTGGCGATCCAGGTGCTGGCGGTACTGCTGCTGGGCGCGCTGCTGTTCATGATGATCGGCCGCGAGGGCTTCACCGCCTTCAGCGAGGTCATGACCAAGATGGAAGAGATCAGCCGCAGTGGCCAGCAGATCAAGCCGGACGAAGCAGCGGCGCTGGTCGCCAACCTGCCGGCCAAGCGCATCGCGCTGTGGATGCTGCTGGTGTTCCTGAGCGCGGTGGCGCTGTCGCTGGCGATGTTCACCCAGCCGGCGCTGGTGGTGTTCGACAAGCAGAGCGGCATGCATGCGCTGCGCCTGAGTCTGCAGGGCTGCATCGAGAACATCGGCGCGATGTTCGTGTTCGCCGCACTCGGCCTGATCGCCGCGTTCTGCATGTACATCCTGTTCGTGATCGTGATCCAGATCGCGATGCTGATCGGTGGCCCGCTGGCCGCGGCCTTCATCGCCCAGCTGGTGCTGACCACGGTGCTGATGCCGCTGTATGTCGGCGCGGTCTACGCCGCGTGGAAGCAGATGTTCGTGCACCGCGGCAGCCGCGCCGCCCCGCCGATTCCGACCACCCCGACCTCGAGCGACGTGTTCCACGCCTGACTAAAAAGGGGACGGAGGGGATTAAGTCGTTAGCCGCACAGTGGCACAAACGACTTAATCCCCTCCGTCCCCTTTTTTCAGGCAGCGGGTTTCTTCACTGCCGACGACGGCACCAGCCAGCGTGCGGCGTGGATGCCCAGTTCGTACAGCAGGCACATCGGGATCGCCAGCATCAGCTGCGACACCACGTCCGGCGGGGTCAGCACCGCCGCCACCACGAAGATGCCGACGATCGCGTAACCGCGGCCTTCCTTGAACTGCTGCGGCGTCACCCAGCCCAGCAGCACCAGGATCACCATCGCCACCGGCAGTTCGAAGCTGCCGCCGAAAGCGAAGAAGATCGCCAGCACGAAGTCCAGGTAGGCGTTCGCATCCGGGGTGATCGCGATCACGTCCGGGCTGAAGGTGGTGAGGAAGTGGAATACCGCCGGCAGCACCAGGAAGTAGGCGAAGGCACAGCCGGCGTAGAACAGCAGCACCGACGACACCAGCAGCGGCACCGCCAGGCGCTTCTCACGCGCATACAGGCCCGGGGCAACGAACGCCCACAGCTGGTACAGCAGCCAAGGCACCGCCACGAACAGGGCCACGAAGAAGGTCAGCTTCAACGGTGCGAAGAAGGCACCGGCCGGGTTGGTGGCAATCATCGTCTGCCCGTTGGGCAGCTGCGAGACCAGCGGTTCGGCCAGTGCGTTGTACAGCTTCTGGGTAAACGGCAGCAGCGCCAGCAGCACCACGCCCAGGCCCAGCAATGCGCGCACCAGGCGGCCGCGCAGTTCCACCAGATGCTCGACCAGCGAGCTTTCGCCGAAATCGTGTTCACTCATGGCTGGCGCTCCGGGCTGCTCTGCGGCGGCGGCGCACCGGCTTCAGGGCGTGTCGCCGGCGTCGGCTCGGGAGCACCGCTCTCCTGTGCCGGCGCATCGGCATCGGGCGCAGCGCTCATATGCGGCGGCAGATCCGCAGGCGCCGGTGCGCGAACCTCCTGCGCCAGCGTATCGCCCTGCTGCTGGGCCTCCTGCGCTTCGCGACGGATCGCTTCACCGCTGGCGCGCAGCTGGTTCTCGGTGTCCTGCATGCCCTGGCGCACGTCCTGCATCTGCCGCTTGATGTCCTCGGCCTGCAGCTCGCGTTCCAGTTCCTGTTTCACCGAATCCCACTGATTGCGGGCGCGACGCACCCACAGGCCGGCGAAGCGGGCCGCCTTGGGCAGGCGCTCGGGACCGAGCACCACCAGGGCGACCACTGCAATCACCAGCAGTTCGCTGAAGCCGATATCGAACACCGCAACCGCTCCGGATCAGCGAGCGTTACGGTCGTGCTCGTCCTGCGCAGTGCGCGAGGCGTCCTGGCTGCGCGACTCATCGCCCAGCTGCGCGTTCGGCTTGTCCTCGTCGCGCATGCCCTTCTTGAATTCCTTGACCGCCGAACCGAGATCCTTGGCGCCGCTGGTCAGGCGCTTGGTGCCGAACACCAGCAGGACGATGGCCAGCACGACCAACCAATGCCAGATGCTGAAACTGCCCATAAAGACGCTCGTTACGTTAGTGATCAGGCTGTCGAGCATAGCGCACCGGGTGTTAGCCGGCGCGCGTGACGAAAGTCAGTTTCCGCCCAGCGTTTCCGTGCGGATTTCGCCGTCGTTGACCGGCTGGAAGCCCTGCTGCTGCGGCGGCGGGTTCTGCGGCACGTTCTGCAGCGGCGCGGTGGTGGCTTCGGCTGGGGCGGCCGGCGCTGCCTGAACAGGCGCCGGAGCAACCGCCGGGGCCGCTGCCGGACGCGGGGCGCTGCCGCCGTTGCCGCTGCGGTTGTTGCGCGCAGCGTAGGTGGCCTCTTCCAGGCGATCGCGGAAAGCGACCACATCCATCGACGGCGAACCGGCGGCGCGGCCTTCGAAGATCATGCGCGGCGTGGTGTTGCTGCCGTATGCATCCAGGTTGGCGGCATCATCGATCTGCAGCACCGCACCATCCAGGGCGACACCGGCGAACAGGCCGCGGGCGCGCGACCAGGACCAGATCTCGGCCTTCAGCTGGCCATCGGTGGCAGCGGCGGCATTGCGGCCGACCGGGCCGGCGGCGACACCGGCATCGGCGCCCAGCGTGAACTTGCCGTTGACCAGGTTGTCCAGGCTGCGGTCGTTGCGGAACACCAGCACCACATCGGAGGACTGCACACCGGCCTGGAAGCCGATGCTGCCGCCAGTGAGCTTCACGAACACCGGATTGGACCAGGCACCATTGGGCATGCGCACCGACATCAGGCCGTGGCCACGACGACCGCCAATGACCAGACCGGCCTTGATCGTGTCGGGAATGACGATGACCGCGCGGCCTTCGTCGAGCAATTTGTCCGGAATGCCCTGTTCAGGGATTTCCTGGATTTCAGCCAGCACGCGCACGGCATTGCGCGCACGCTGGTCTTCCTGCGGTCCGGCCATGGCCTGGCTGGACAGCAGGCTGGCGGCGATCAGCAGGGCTTGGATCGGGCGACGCATGGCAGGCTCCAGAAGTCAGTCCATAGGAAGATATAGCAAGTGACTGAAATTAGTAGTGTTGTCATGAATCTCCAATGAGCGTTCCCTGCTCACATTGACGCGCGCTATGCCTGCAATCCGAACCCTGCATCCCGGCACGGCACCGGATCGGCGACAATACCGCTCATGCTCGACGCACCCGATACCGCCGTGCTGGCGGTCAACCTAGGCACGCCCGAGACGCCGACGGCCCCCGCCGTTCGCCGTTACCTGGCTGAATTCCTTTCCGACCCCCGCGTGGTCTCGATCCCGGCGCTGCTGTGGCAGCCGCTGCTGCGTGGATTGATCCTGCCGCTGCGCAGTAGCCGTTCGGCGGCCAAGTACGCGCAGGTCTGGCTGCCCGACGGCTCACCACTGATGGTGCATACGCGCCAGCTGGCGCAGGCCATGCAGGCCCTGCTGCCGACCCTGAAGGTTCGCCATGCGATGCGCTATGGCGAACCCGCCCTGGCCAGCGAGCTCGACCGCCTCGCCGCCGAAGGCGCGCGTCGCATCGTAGTGCTGCCGTTGTACCCGCAGTACTCCACCACCACCACCGCCTCGGTCGAAGACCGCGTCGATGCGTGGCAGCGCCGCAACCCGGGCGTAACCGTCAGCCTGGTGCGCGACTACTCGGTCGATCCGGGCTGGGTCGAGGCCGTGGCCGGCTCGATCCGCCGCTACTGGGAACAGCACGGTCGCGGCCAGAAGCTGATGTTCTCCTTCCATGGCATTCCGCAGCGCCTGGCCGATGCAGGCGATCCGTATCCGCAGCGCTGCGAGGCCAGTGCACAGGCCATCGCCAAGGCACTGGAACTGGGCAGGGACGAGTGGCAGATGGGTTACCAGTCGCGGTTTGGCCGCGAGCGCTGGCTGCAGCCCTATGCCGAACCCAGCCTGTGGGCGCTGGCCGAATCCGGCGTGAAGCAGATCGACGTGGTCTGCCCGGGCTTTGCCACCGATTGCCTGGAAACGCTGGAGGAAGTGGCGCTTGGCTTCACCGAGACGCTGGCCGAGCGCGGCGCGACGATGCGCTACATCCCGTGCCTCAACGCCGATCCGGAACACGCTCGCGCCCTGGCGCGGCTGGCCGTGGCCTCGCTGGCATGAGTCTGCAACCGTTTGAACTGGAGGTCGGTGGCGCGCGCGTCGCCGGCCTGCGCAACCACGGCGACGGCCCGCGCGTGCTCGCCCTGCATGGCTGGCTCGACAACGCGGCCAGCTTCGTGCCGCTGGCGTCGCACCTGTCCTCGCTGCAGCTGGTGGCCATCGACCTGCCCGGTCACGGCCACAGCGCGCATCTGCCGGCCGGTGCCAGCTACACCACAGCCGCCGCGATCTGCCACGTGCTCGATGTCGCTGATGCACTGGGCTGGGACCGCTTCAACCTGCTCGGCCATTCGATGGGCGCCGGCATCGCCAGCCTCACCGCCTCGGTCAGTGATCGGGTCGAACGGCTGGTGGCGATCGAAGCACTCGGCGGCCTGCGCGGCCCGGAAGAAGAAACCGCCAACCGCCTGCGCGAGCACGTAAATGCCACGCGTGGGCTGGCACGCAAGCAGTTGCGCGTGTTCCCCGACCTCGCCGCGCCGATCCGCGCGCGGATGATGACCAACCAGCTCAGCGAACGCTGTGCACGGCTGCTGGTCGAGCGCGGCGTGGAGCCGGTCGAAGGCGGCTACCGCTGGTGCAGCGACCCGCGCCTGATGCTGCCCACTGCGATCCGCCTCAGCGAAGGCCAGATCGACAACCTGCTGCAGGCCATTGCCTGCCCGACGCAGGTGATCTATGCCACGCCGGCACAGTCGTACTATCCCGAGCCAATGCGCAGCGATCGCCTGCAGCACCTGCGCGATGGCCGTCTGGCGGTGTTTCCCGGCAACCATCACCTGCACATGGAAGATCCGGAACAGATCGCAGATGTGATCCTGCACTTCTTCAACAACGACAACGGCGGCTGAGCGCAGGCACCGACGCGCTTCACTCTGCGCGTCTGCGGCCGATACATCAGTTGCGGGCCCCTGCGTCCGCAGCACGCAGGTCCGGTCGGGCCTGCGGCGTGTGTCTGGTTCTGCAAGGAAGTCCGCATGCCCGCTCCATTGCACCGCCACCCACAGGATGTGGTCACGGTGTCCCGTCTCCGCGTCGCTGATCGCGTCGCATTCCCCGAATTCCCGGCTCGCGCCCTGGTCACGCACTCCTGCGTGCGCCGCGGCGTGGCCGTTGTCGTTTGCTGATCCAGGAGTCGCCGATGTCCGTTGCATCCTCCCGTCCCCCCGATACCGGCCGCCTGCCGCATCTGCAGCAGCTCGCCCGCCGCGCTGACCGCCACCTGCTGATCGGCAGCGCGGTACTGGCCCTGGCTGGCCTGGTGCTGGCCCTGCGTGGCCCGCAGCTGCAGGCCGCCGCGTTGGCGTCCGTCGCCGTGCTGCCAGCCGCCTGGTTGGGCGGACTGCAGGCGGGCCGGGCCGTAGCCCGCAATGGCCTGGCGTTGCTGTTGTCGCTGCAGCTGGCCGTGGTGTGCGCGATCGTCAGCCTGTCACCGGCATTGCCGATTGCGCTGTTGCTGGGCGTGCTGCTGGGGCACCGCGATCGCCTTCCGGTGTGGCTGGCCGGTGGCGTCGGTACGCTCGCCCTGCTGGCACCGTTGCAGGGTGATGCCGCGCTATGGCCAACGTTGCTGCAGGCCGGCATGTTCGCGGCCCTGACCCTGTTCCTCGGCCAGGTCGCACTGCGCCTTCGGCAGCAGACCGAGGCCCTTGGTCACGGCCCGCGTCGGCTTGCTGCGCTGGCACGCGATATCGCCACCGGTGCCGATCTTGGCGCGCATGCCGATACCGGCGCCTATGCGCCGGGTTCACTGGCCCACGCCCTGGCCGACACTGCGCGCCACGTGCAGGCCCAGCGTGGACGCGAGGCCGCGTCGCATGCCGAGAACGCGCAGATCCGCCAGGCGCTGGATGCCTCGCGCACCGCGATGATGATCGCCGACAACGACCATGTGATCCGCTACGTGAACCGCTCGGTGGTAGCCCTGCTGCGCAACCAGCAGGCGACGCTGCGACAGGCCTTCCCCGATTTCGACGCCGAACGCCTGGTCGGCAGCAGCATCCATCGTTTCCATGCCAACCCGGACCGTATCCGCGCCATCCTCAACGGCCTGCAGGTCACGCACAACGGCAAGGTGCAGATCGGACCGGTGCACTTCGCCCAGGTGGTCACCCCGGTGTTCGACGCGCAGGGCATGCGCCTGGGCTTCGCCGTGGAGTGGCATGACCGCACCCATGAGCTCGCGCTGGAGAACGCCGTGGCCGGCATCGTTGCAGCGGCAGCGGCCGGTGACCTCGACCAGCGCCTGCAGGCCACTGAAGGTGCCAGCTTCCTCGATGGCCTGACCGGTGGCATCAACCAGCTGCTCGATACACTCGGCAGCACCGTCAACGAAGTGCGGCAGATGCTTTCGGCATTGGCCAACGGTGATCTGGATCGGCGCATGCACGGCGAGTATCACGGCGCTTTCGCTGCGATCCAGCGCGATGCCAATGCCACGGCCGGGCAGTTGGCACGCATGGTCGGTCGCATCCAGGAATGTGCGGCGTCGATCAGTACCGCCGCCAGCGAGATTGCCGCCGGCAACGGCGCATTGTCCGAGCGCAGTGAGCGCCAGGCCGCGCACCTGCAGGAGACTGCAGCATCGATGGAGGAACTCACCGCCACCGTGCGCCAGAACGCCGCCCATGCGCGTGAGGCCAGTGCGTTGGCCGCCTCCACGCAGAGCGCTGCCAGTGACGGCAACACGGCCATGCAGCGGGTGGTCGATACCATGCAAGCCATCGAAGGTGCCTCGAAGCGGATCGGCGACATCACCGGCGTCATCGACGGCATTGCCTTCCAGACCAATATCCTGGCGTTGAACGCAGCGGTGGAGGCAGCACGCGCCGGCGAGCAGGGCCGAGGCTTTGCCGTGGTGGCCAGCGAGGTGCGCGTGCTGGCACAGCGTTCGGCGGCGGCCGCACAGGAGATCAAGAAGCTGATCGACGAAGCGGGCCGGCAGGTGGGCGAAGGTGCCCAACTGGTGGCCGACGCCGGCCAGCGCATGCAGGGCATTGTTGGCGGCGTGGAGGATGTCAGCCACCTGATGCGCGAGATTTCTGCAGCGTCGCAGGAGCAGTCGATCGGTATCGAGCAGATCAACCAGACCGTGGTGCAGATGGATCAGGCCACGCAGCAGAACGCGGCGCTGGTCGAAGAAGCCACCGCTGCCGCACGTGAGCTGCAGTCGCAGGCGGGGACGCTGACTGAGGCGGTCTCGGTGTTCCGCCAGCAGGAAGCACATGAGGAGGCTCTGGTCGCCTGATCCCGTTTTTCAGGTGATCCCGATGAAGACGGCGCCCGCGGGGCGCCGTTTTTTTGCGTGTTGTGCGTGATGGGTCACGCCGGTAGCGGCCCGCCCCGGTTGGCGCCGTGGTTTCTCGCGGAGAGCATCCACGCGCGGCGTGGACCTATTCGGCAAACGATTGCGGCGCGGGCCTGCTGTGGGTAGTTGCCAACCTTGGTTGGCGCCTTGGTTCCTCGCGGAGAGCATCCACGCATGGCGTGGATCTACCGCTGATCCCTCTGCCATCGGTAGTCGCCAACCTTGGTTGGCGCCGCCGCTCGCGGCGGTTCCATCAACGCGTTTGCCGGCCAGCGGACGGTACTACCGGCGTTTCCTGCGCCCAAAGAAAAACCCCGCTGCGTGAGCAGCGGGGTTTTGGGTGTAAACCCTGGCGATGACCTACTCTCGCATGGCTTGAGCCACACTACCATCGGCGCAGCTGCGTTTCACTTCCGAGTTCGGGATGGGATCGGGTGGTTCCACAGCGCTAATTTCACCAGGGAGGCTTTTGGAGAGTCGCACTCGTCCCGGGGGACAAGGCGCCAGCCTCGCATAGTTCTTGTGACGTAGCGTGCACTTGGATGCTCTTACGACGCTGTCGTAAAGCCAAGGCAACTTGAGGTTATATGGTCAAGCCTCTCGGATCATTAGTATCAGTTAGCTCAATACATTGCTGTACTTACACACCTGACCTATCAACCACGTAGTCTACATGGTTCCTTCAGGGGGCTTGTGCCCCGGGAGATCTCATCTTGAGGCGCGCTTCCCGCTTAGATGCTTTCAGCGGTTATCGCTTCCGAACATAGCTACCCGGCAATGCCACTGGCGTGACAACCGGAACACCAGAGGTTCGTCCACTCCGGTCCTCTCGTACTAGGAGCAGCCCCTCTCAAATCTCCAACGCCCATGGCAGATAGGGACCGAACTGTCTCACGACGTTCTGAACCCAGCTCGCGTACCACTTTAAATGGCGAACAGCCATACCCTTGGGACCGACTACAGCCCCAGGATGTGATGAGCCGACATCGAGGTGCCAAACACCGCCGTCGATATGAACTCTTGGGCGGTATCAGCCTGTTATCCCCGGAGTACCTTTTATCCGTTGAGCGATGGCCCTTCCATACAGAACCACCGGATCACTAAGTCCTAGTTTCCTACCTGCTTGATCCGTCGATCTTGCAGTCAAGCACGCTTATGCCTTTGCACACAGTGCGCGATGTCCGACCGCGCTGAGCGTACCTTCGAGCTCCTCCGTTACTCTTTAGGAGGAGACCGCCCCAGTCAAACTACCCACCATACACGGTCCCCGACCCAGATAATGGGCCCAGGTTAGAACGTCAAGCACGACAGGGTGGTATTTCAAGGATGGCTCCACTGCAGCTAGCGCCACAGTTTCATAGCCTCCCACCTATCCTACACAGACGAACTCAACGTTCAGTGTAAAGCTATAGTAAAGGTTCACGGGGTCTTTCCGTCTTGCCACGGGAACGCTGCATCTTCACAGCGATTTCAATTTCACTGAGTCTCGGGTGGAGACAGCGCCGCTGTCGTTACGCCATTCGTGCAGGTCGGAACTTACCCGACAAGGAATTTCGCTACCTTAGGACCGTTATAGTTACGGCCGCCGTTTACTGGGGCTTCGATCAAGAGCTTCGCCTTGCGGCTGACCCCATCAATTAACCTTCCAGCACCGGGCAGGCGTCACACCCTATACGTCCACTTTCGTGTTTGCAGAGTGCTGTGTTTTTGATAAACAGTCGCAGCGGCCTGGTTACTGCGACCCTCTTCAGCTATAGCTCGCACGAGCCACCAAAAAGGGTGCACCTTCTCCCGAAGTTACGGTGCCATGTTGCCTAGTTCCTTCACCCGAGTTCTCTCAAGCGCCTGAGAATTCTCATCCTACCCACCTGTGTCGGTTTACGGTACGGTCTGCGTAAGCTGAAGCTTAGGAGCTTTTCCTGGAAGCGTGGTATCAGTGACTTCGCCATAAAGGCTCGTCTCGGTGCTCGGTCTTAAAGGATCCCGGATTTGCCAAAGATCCAAACCTACCGCCTTTCCCCAGGACAACCAACGCCTGGTACACCTAACCTTCTCCGTCCCTCCATCGCACTTACGCGAGGTGCAGGAATATTAACCTGCTTCCCATCGACTACGACTTTCGTCCTCGCCTTAGGGGCCGACTCACCCTGCGCCGATTAACGTTGCGCAAGGAAACCTTGGGCTTTCGGCGTGCGGGTTTTTCACCCGCATTATCGTTACTCATGTCAGCATTCGCACTTCCGATACCTCCAGCAGACTTCTCAA
>NZ_CM132916.1:4712500-4770670 GCF_054030835.1 Stenotrophomonas sp. C-A
GCTGGCCGGGGTGCTGCTGCGCTTCGGTCTGGACGTGTTCGTGGCCATGAACACCCAACTGGTACTGGCGCTGGCAATGTTCGCCACCTGGCTGGCCGGACGCCGCCTGTTCCCGCGCTATGCGGTCATCGCCACCCTGCTGGTCGGCATCGCGGTCGCGGCCAGCCGTGGCCTGCTGCACGCACAGCAGGTGCAACTGCAGCTGGCGGTACCGCAATGGGTGATCCCATCCTTGTCCTGGACTGCGGTGGCCGGCATCGCCCTGCCCTTGTTCGTGGTCACCATGGCCTCGCAGAACATTCCGGGCGTGGCGGTGATGCGGGCCTCCGGCTACGACGCCCCGGTGTCTCCCCTGATCGGCTGGATCGGCGTGGTCAACACCCTGTTGGCGCCGTTCGGTGCGTACGCGCTGAACCTGGCGGCGATCACCGCAGCGATCTGCATGGGCCGCGATGCCCATGAAGATCCGGCGCGGCGCTATACCGCCGCCATGGCCGCCGGGGCCTTCTATATCGTCATCGGGCTGTTCGGTGCGACCGTCGCCGCATTGTTCGCTGCGTTCCCGAAGGAGCTGGTGGCCTGCGTGGCCGGTATCGCCCTGTTCGGCACCATCGCCAACAGCCTGGCCAGTGCGCTGGCGGTAGAGCGGGACCGCGAGGCGGCACTGGTCACCTTCCTGGTTACCGCCTCGGGCGTCTCACTGGCCGGCATCGGCTCGGCGTTCTGGGGCCTGGTGGCCGGTGCGCTGTGCCTGCTGGTGCTGCGGCCCCGTCAGGACCGCTGACCCACCCTACCCCGCCAATGCGGCGCCGACGGTGCTCAGTACCACCGCGATGATGATGGCGATCAGTGTGGCGACCACGCTGGTGCCGCCGCGCGCGGTCAGCTCGCTGCGCAGCCGTGCGTCATCGCCGCCGGTGACGGCTCGGGCCTGGGCGATCAGGCGCTGGCAGTGTGCCAGGTACCAGCTGTTGCCAAAGATGCCGGTGGTGATGCTGAGTGCGAAGGTGATGACCAGCGACAGGCCATCCGGCACGTCCAGCAAGGTCTCCACCACGCTGATCAGCAGCAGCAGGCCAGCCCACATCGCCGCCAGGCGGTACATCTTGCGGTACATCATCCAGATCAGGCCGAGCAGGAAGGCCGGCCAGTGCCAGGTGCCACTGCCCGTGGCAATGCCCTGATCCAGCCGCCAGCGCTGGCGATAGATCGGGAAGTTGCCGCCGACCACGCTGGCGTACAAGGCCATCTCGCCCTCCAGCCCGGCAGCCACTGCCCTATCCGGTACAGCGACCGGCGCACGATAGGGATCGGACGGATCGCCGACACTCGGCGCGATGCCCTCAACCGCAGGGGCTGCGTCGATATCCGGGGCCGGAGCCACCTCGATGGGCGTGGACGCCTGCTCCAGTTCCGACAACGGCCGCCATGAGGGCATGCCTTCGCACCAGAGCAGCGTGCGCGCCGTAACCGTCCCTTCCTGCTGCAGCTGGCGAAGACCGGCCAGATCCACCGGCCCACTGCTCTGCCTGCCATTGGCATACCACCATTGTGCTTCCTGCATGTTTTCCGTCCTTGCTACCTGCATCGACAAACTGAAACCGCTGCCAGCGCCTACAGCGCGGTACTGGCCAGGGTCTGCACCAGCTGATGGCGCGCACCTGGCGCAAGGGTAATCTGCTCCGGGCCTGCGTTGGCCACTTCCAGGCAGACGTAATCGTGCCAGCCATCGCCGACATCGGCCATCCTGGCTGCGGCCTCGGCACCGGGATTCCAGGCCACCAGGGTCTGGCTGCCTTCGCTGCGGATCTCGATCCGCCGCTGCAGTACGGGATCACGCAGCACGTAATGGCCGCCGGCACCGGTATAGATGCGATCGCTGCGACCGGGATCACGCGGATCGCGCAATGACCACGGTCCCTGTTGCAGGCGCAGCTGCGCATAGTCCTCGTACTTGTCCAGGTATTGCAGGCCATCAAGGCCCTCGACCTCGACCCGGTTGGCATCGCCCACCCGGAAATAGCTGTGCAGGGCCTGGGTGAAGGTCACCGGCGAGGTTCCGGTGTTCTCGGTGACCAGCTGCTGGCGCAGCTGGCGGCCGATGCGCAGCTGCATCTGCAGGCGCAGGCCGGGATCGGCGCAGGGCGCAGGCGCCAACTGCAGCTCGACCTCACCATCATCGCTCTGGCTGGCCTGCAGAAGCTCCCAGCGCGCGGTACGTACCAGGCCATGCGCCGGTACATCGGCGCTCTGGCCCTGGCGGCCGAACCACGGCCAGCACACCGGGACGCCACCGCGGATGGGCGTAGGCAGCTCGGCGCGCGTGGGCGAAAGCCACAGCAGATCGGGCTGCCCATCGGGGATGAACGACAACAGCTGGCCACCAAACACACTGACGACCGCCGTGGCGTTGGCGGTTCGCACCTGCCAGGCCTCCAGGCCGTGATACAGGCCGGTGCTGATGTCCGGATTCAACTGCATGCGATGACGCTCCTTGAAGACCGCGGCGATGATGTCGCGGTCAACGTGCCGCCGGCAAGGCCTTCTGCCCAGCGGGTGCGATAGCGGCGGCTTCTTCCTGCAGCGTGCGCAGGATGCGCTGGCCGGCGCGGCCGTCCACCTCGCTCCAGCCCAGGCGCTGCTGCTCGGTCTGGATCGCGCGACGCGTGGCGGTACCGATCATGCCGTCGGCGGCACCGATATCGTGGCCACGGGCCAGCAGCAGGGTCTGCAGCTGGCGGCGCTCATCGCGGCCCAGGCCCGGGTCATCGGTCGGCCAGGCGGTGGCCAACCCGTTGCCGCCACGCAATTGGTCAGCCAGCGTCGCGATCGCCAGCGCATAGCTTTCGGCGGCGTTGTAGCTGTAGATCGCGTCGTAGTTGCGGAACACCAGCAATGCGGGGCCCTTGTTGCCGGCCGGCAGCAGCAGGGCGGCGCGCGCATCCGCCGGCAGGTTGACCGGAGCCAACGCGCTGCCATCCAGCGCGGTCACGCCCTGCGCACGCCAGTCGGCCAGGGCGCGACGCTGGGTACGCCCCGCCTGGCTGGCGTTGAAGCCCGCAGGAACGCGAACTTCCATGCCCCAGGGCTCTCCGCTGCGCCAGCCGGCGCGCTTGAGGTAGTTGGCGGTGGACGCCAGCGCATCGGGAATGCTGCCGACCAGATCGCGGCGGCCATCGCCATCACCGTCCACGGCGATGCGCGCATAGGTGCTGGGCATGAACTGCGTGTGCCCGAAGGCACCGGCCCAGGAACCGGTGAGCCCCTGTGCCTGCAGGTCCCCGCGGTCGATCAGCTTGAGCAGCGCCAGCAGTTCACCGCGGAAGAAGGGTTGGCGACGGCCGGCGCAGGACAGCGTGGCCAGTGACTGCAGCAGCGGGCGCTTGCCGAACACGCGGCCGTAGTCGCTCTCCACGCCCCAGACTGCGACGATGGTGGCCGGATCGACGCCGTACTGCGCCGACACCCGATCGAGCAGGTCGCGGTGCTGCTGCAGCATGGCGCGACCATCAGCCACGCGCTGGCGATCGACCAGCGCGGCCAGGTAGTCCCAGATCGGCGTGGTGAATTCGGGCTGCGCATCGAGCAGGCCGAGCACGCTGGGGTCCGGGGTGAGCCCGGCGGTGATCTCATTGAAGCGGACGGCGCTGATGCCCTGGCTGGTGGCCGTGGCCTGCAGACCCGCCAGGCAGCGGCTGAAGGCCGGATCGACGCTGGCATTGGATGCTGCAGGCAGCACCGGGGGCGAGGCGAGAGCGGCCGCCAGGCCGAGCGTGGTCAGAATGGGCATGGCGTCCTCCGTGTTGCCGTTGCACGGCCATCTTAGGGGTAGCGGTACTGCTGAACCTGAAGGGGCACCGGCTGGCCGTCCGCCCTAGATGGCACGCAGCAGGCGCAGGCCGTAGGCGGGACTGTCGGCATTCCAGCGCTGCGTGACCTGCAGTCCCGCCTCCTGCAGCAGCGACTCGAAGCTGTCGTCGGTGTACTTGTGGCTGTACTCCACGCGGATCGGTTCGTCGGCGGCAAAGTGGAAGGTCCGGCCATCCAGATGGACGTCCTGTGCCCGCTGGCTGACCAGATCGGTCTCGATGCGCAGCCGCGCGACGCTGTAGCGGGCACGATGACGGAAGCCATCGAGATCGAAGTCGCTGCCGATCTCGCGGTTGAGGCGCGCCAGCAGATTGAGGGTGAATGCGGCGGTGACGCCTTGCGCGTCGTTGTAGGCGGCCTCGATCATTGCCGGGTCCTTGTGCAGATCGATGCCGACCAGGGCCAGGCCGTCGCGGCCCATCGTCTGGCGCATCGCGCGCAGCAGTGCGACCGCGTCTTCGCCTTCAAAGTTGCCCAGCGTGGAACCGGGGAAGAACAGCAGCCGTCGCGCAGGCTCACGTTCGGGCAGGGGCACGGCCACGGGACGGGTGAAGTCGGCACAGACCGGCAGCATCTCCACCTCAGGCAGCGCCGGTGCCAGATGGTCGATGCTGGACAGCAGCGCGGCACGCGAGATTTCAATCGGTGTGTAGGCCACCGGGTCGTGCAGGGCGGCCAGCAGCAGCGCGGTCTTGCGTCCGCTGCCGCTGCCCAGCTCCACCACGTGCAGGCGCGGGCCAGCGGTGCGGGCGATGTCCGGCAGCACGCGCGCCAGCAGGGCCAGCTCGGTGCGCGTGGGGTAGTACTCGGGGGTCTGCGTGATCTGCTCGAACAGGCGCGAGCCGCGTGCATCGTAGAAGTACTTGGACGGTAGCTGGCGGGGCGTGCGCGACAACCCGGCCACCACGTCAGCCAGGATCTGCTGGCGCCCGGGGGTGAGATCGGTCAATGCGTGCAGCGCGTCCTGCACCGTACTCATGCGAGGTCCCTGGCCAGGCGCAGCCCGGAGAACTGCCAGCGCGCCGGTGGCATGAAGAAGTTTCGGTAGCTGGCGCGCACATGGCCGCGGGGCGTCACGCAGCTGCCGCCGCGCAGTACCCATTGCCCGCACATGAACTTGCCGTTGTATTCACCGAGGTTGCCGGCGAAGGGTCGAAAACCGGGATAGGCACCGTAAGCACTGTGGGTCCATTCCCATACATCGCCGAACAGCTGTCGCAGTCCACGGCCCCGCGCTGCCTGCGGGTGCAGCCGATCGTCATCGGCGAAATGGCCGCGCAGCGGCTGCGACGCGGCAGCGGCCTCCCACTCGAACTCGCTGGGCAGGCGCGCGCCGGCCCAGCGGGCGCAGGCATCGGCCTCGTAGTAGCTGAGGTGGCAGACCGGCGCGTGCGGATCCAGTTCGCGCCAACCGCCCAGGGTGTACTCGCGCTGCAGGGCGTCATCCCAGTACAGCGGATGCCGCCAGTCCTCGGCTTCACGCACTACCCAGCCTTCACTGAGCCACCAGCGCGGCTCACGGTAGCCGCCGGCGTCGATGAAGGCGCGGTACTCGGCATTGCTGACGGGACGCTCGGCCAGTGCGTGCGCGGGGAGCAACACGCGATGCACTGGCGATTCGTTGTCGTAGGCGAAGGCGGTATGCAGCGGCCAGGCTGCGGCACCGACGGTGACGATGCGCTCGGGTGATTCGATCCAGCCCTGCGCACTGGCAGCGCTGGCGGCAGGTTGCAGGTCCTCGCGGTAGGCGGGCTGCAACGGGTTGCACCAGAACGCATGCTTGATGTCGGTGAGCAGCAGTTCCTGGTGCTGCTGTTCGTGCTGCAGGCCCAACTGCAGGTGCTGCAGTGCCTGCTCATCAAGGTCGCCGGCCGCCAGCCGCGATTGCACCTGTGCATCGACCTGCTGGCGGTAGTCGCGCACCTGCTGCAGCGATGGCCGCGACAGCAGCCCGCGCTGCGGCCGGGCATGCGCCGGACCGATGCTCTTGTAGTAGCTGTTGAACAGGTAATCCCAGGCCGGGTCATGCGCCGGTGCAGCAGCGAAGCCCGCCAGCACGAAGCGCTCGAAGAACCAGGTGGTGTGGGCCAGGTGCCATTTGCTCGGGCTGGCATCGGCCATGCTCTGCAGCATGGCGTCCTCGGCGCTGAGCGGCGCGGCCAGTTGCATGCTGCGCGCACGCACCCGTGCGAACTGGTGGGCGAGATCGTGCTGCGGGGCAGCGACGGCGGTGGGTACGCTGTCCATGTGGGCAGCATCGGCGCAGGACGGTGAGTGCGATGTCATGGTTCGGCGTCACTTTGTTCACATGGGTAAGCCCCCCGCATTCAAGATGCAGGCACGCGCGCCGCTAACGGCAATGCTGCGGCCGCGTCGTCACCGCGCTGGAATTCCTGCTTGCCCCTGCATCCGCTCCGCCAGCCTGCGCACTACCTGTTCGTGCTGCCCGCCCTGCTGGTTGCCGTGGGGGTATGGACCGCATTGGATACCGCAGACGTGGCCAGCCCGGCGCAGCGCATCCTGCCCTGGCTGCTGGCCTGCCTCGGTGCCGGCCTGGCCCTGCTCTACCATCAGGTACGGTCGCTGTGCCTGCTGCTGGTGGTGGCGGTCATGTTCGCGCTGCTGCACCAGGATGTCGGCGGCTACCTGCGCAACGGTCATGTCGGCGCGCTGACACCCCTGCGCTTCCATGCCATCTCGGCGTGGCTGCCATTGCTGTTCGCCGGCCTGTCGTTGTGGCCGGAGCGCGGGCGGCGCCGCCACGACCTGCTGTTGCGCTCCGTCGCCAGCGGTACGGCGCTGCTGATCTTCCTGCTGCTGGCCACGCAGCAGCCGCGCGGCATGCACGATCTGCTGTCGAACCGTCACTGGGCGTGGATCCCGGCCGAGTGGAACGCGCTGGCGCAGCTGCCGGCGCTGCTGTTCCTGCTGGCCACGGCGGCGCTGGGCTGGCAGGCATGGCGGCATCCGAGGCCGCTGCATACAGCAATGCTGCTGGCCCTGCTGTGCCTGTGGTGGATGCTGCCGAGGGTGTTCCTGCAGCCGGTGCTGCTGCCGGCGCTGAGCAGCGCCGCCCTGCTGCTGATGCTGGGCGCGATGCTGCAGGAGTCGTTCCACATGGCCTTCCGCGATGAGCTGACCGGCCTGCCCGGGCGCCGCGCGTTCAACGAGACCCTGCAGCGGGCACGCGGCACCTACAGCATCGCGATGGTGGATGTGGACCACTTCAAATCGTTCAACGATACCCACGGCCACGACACCGGCGACGACGTGCTGCGCCTGGTGGCCTCACGGCTGGCGCGCGTGGGTGATGGTGGACGTGCGTTCCGCTATGGCGGCGAGGAGTTCGCGGTGGTGTTCCTGGACCGCCCGGCGGCAGCCTGCATGGATGCCGTGGAGGCGCTGCGGCAGAGCATCGAGGAGACCCGCATGCAGCTGCGTGACCGCAGCACCCGCAGCCGCGACGATGACGCCGGGCGCCAGCAGCGCGGGCGCGGCGGCAGCGGACAGGTAGTGCAGGTAACGGTAAGCATCGGTCTGGCCGACACCCGCGTCGGTCTGCGGCCGGCGGCGGTGGTCAAGGCTGCCGACCAGGCGCTGTACGTCGCCAAGGACGGAGGCCGCAACCAGGTGCGCGCGTATGCCGGGCAGGGCGTGCTGGCAGTACGCGGTGGCTGAGGCTCAGAGCGCGTCGAGGTAATACCAGCGGTCTTCGATGCGCAGGAAGCGGCTGTGCTCGGTCATCTTCACCGCGCTGCCGCCGCCCACCCGGTAGCGCGCGGTGAACCGGACCTCAGCGCTGTCGGCGCCGGTGACGGTGTGCTCGTGCACGGTCAGGCCCAGCCAATACGTACGCTGGCCGGGCGCATCATCCAGCGACAACTCGGCCGGACGCGTGTCCGGGTGCCAGCTCTGGCGCAGGTAGTCGGCCACGCCCCGCACATAGGCGCTGTAGCGCGAACGCATCAGGCGCTCGGCATCCGGCGCGGCTTCACCGGCGTGGAAGCGGCCGCAGCAGGCAGCATAGTCGGCGGGCAGGCCGCAGGGACAGGGATCGGCAGGTTTTCGGCTCATATCAGCATTGTCGCCGGGTTGCGCGGATTGATCCACGCACGGCACAGGTCGCCGGGTACAGGACAGGCGTATGCTGTCGCGCCCCCACCTTGATTGATCGCCGTGCTGGAACTGGTTCCCCCCGAGTTGTGGTGGCTGGTGGTGATCGCCTTCATCGCCGGTCTTGTGGATGCCGCCGTGGGTGGCGGTGGCCTGGTGCAGCTGCCTGGACTGTTCACGGTGCTGCCGCAGCAGACGCCAGCGATGCTGTTTGGTACCAACAAGTTCAGTTCGATGTTCGGTACCGGTGCGGCGGCCTGGCGCTATGCGCGCAATGTGCGCTTCCCGTGGAAGCCGGTACTGTTCGCGGCCGGTACGGCCTTCATCTTCTCCTTCGCCGGGGCCACGGCGGTAAGCCTGCTGCCCAAGGACGCGGTGCGCCCACTGGTGCTGGTGCTGCTGATCGCGATGCTGGCCTACACACTGTGGAAGAAGGACTTCGGCGCGCTGCACCGCCCGCAGGAGATCGGTCGCCGCGAGCTGGCGATCGCGCTGGCGATCGGTGCGGCGATCGGCTTCTACGACGGCTTCTTCGGGCCGGGCACCGGCAGCTTCCTGATCTTCCTGTTCGTACGCTTCTTCGGGCTGGATTTCCTGCGCGCGTCAGCGGCGTCGAAGGTGGTTAACCTGGCGACGAATGTGGCGGCGATCTCGTTCTTCGTGCCGACCGGCAACATCCTGTGGCTGTTCGCGCTGCCGATGGCAGCGGCCAACATCATCGGTTCGGTGGTGGGCACGCGCCTGGCGCTGAAGGGCGGCACGCCGTTCATCCGCAAGCTGTTCGTGGGGCTGGTGGTGGTGCTGATCGCGCGGATGGCGTGGGATACGTTCCGCGGTTCGTGAATGAACCTCACGACCCGGTAGGTGCCAACCTGGGCTGGCACGTGGGTTCCGGTCGCGAACAGCAGCCGAGCATGGCTCGGCTCTACAGGTAGATGGACCGAGGCGCTCAGGCCTCGGCTTCTTCCGGTTCGTTGGCCTGCTGTCGGCTGCGCTCGGGCAGCTTCAGGCGCTTGCCTTCTTCGTCGTACTCGATCAGCAGCACGCCGGAGTCGTGGCGGCCGCTGATCTCGACGAAGCAGGCGCCGCCGATGAACGGTTCCAGCGTCATCACCGACTTCAGCGGGGTGGCGACCACCATCTGGAAGCCGAAGTTGTCGAAGATGTTCATCGCCAGTGCGGTGAACTCGTTGTCGGCCTTGTCGAAGGCTTCGTCGAGCACGACCGCGGCGTAGCTGGGCAGCTGGCTGTCGGCACCACCGAGCTGGTAGCGCAGCGCGGCCGCCAGGCAGGTCGTGGCCAGCTTCTGGCGCTGGCCACCGGACTTGCCGGCGCCGCTGCGGTAGATCTCGACCTGCTGGCGCGTTTCCGCATCCAGCTCGACGCCGATGAACTCCACGTGCATGCGCACGTCCAGCACCAGCTCGCGCCAACGCTTGTCCTCGCCTTCCTGCGAGCCCAGGCGATTGACCAGCTGGCGCAGCACGGTGAACTGCGATTCGGCCAGCTCGCGCTGCTCGGTCTGCTGCTGCGACAGCACTTCGCGCAGCTGCAGGTGGAACTCGCCGACTTCCGGCAGGCGTCGGTCGTTCAGTTCGATGGTCAGCAGCGTGCCTCGGTTGAACGGCACCTGTTCCAGGCTGGCGTTCACTTCGTCCAGGCGCTGGCCGATCGACTTGCGGGCCTCGGCGCTGTGCCGCTGCAGGGCCAGCAGGTTGTTCTTGCTCTGGTTCTGCAGCAGATCGAAGAAGCGCTCTTCGTGCTGCGGCAGGCCATCGCGCTCCAGGCGTTCGAGGCGTGCGAGGAAGTCCTCGGCCGAGGCCACCGACACGGTGAAGTCGCCCGATTCCTCCGGCCACTGCTGGATGAAGCGACGGAAGCAGCCGATCAGCTGGTTCTCGATGCGGTTGAGGTCCTGCTGGGAGGAGGACAGCTGCTCGTTCAGCGCGTTGCTGACCTGGCGCATGTGCGCTTCCAGCGTTTCCAGGCTGAGCGGGCCCTGCTCCTGCAGGCGCTCGGCGAGGCCGGCTTCCTGCTCCTGGGCCAGGCTCGGCAGCACCAGCGCACGGCTCTGCTGGCGTGCGCGGTCGAGGCGATCGCGCTCCTTGACCAGCTGGCCACGCTCGACGCGGACGTCTTCATAGGTGCGGCGCGACTGTTCGATGTCCGCGCGCACCGCATCGATCTGCTTGGCCAGCTTGGCGAGGTCGGCATTGCCTTCGCGCAGGTCGCGTAGCGTCGCTTCGATATCGCTGAGGCGCTGCTGCGGGGCGGCGATATCGATCTCATTCCAGCTGATGCTGACCAGCTCGTGACAGGCCAGGCGGCGCTCGTTGTCGCGATCACGCTGGCCACGCAGGCGCGCGATGTCGGTCTCGCAGCCGGCGATGCGCTTGGCCAGTTCCTGCGCTTCACGCTCGAAGGCGCCGACCTTGTCGTGGTTGTTGAAGCCGAGAATCCAGCGACGGCGGTCGCCCACCGCGCTGCGGTCGTCCTTCTCGAAGCGGTCGCCCGGATGCTTGACCTGGCCTTCGCGGGTAATGCCGCGATCGACGTTGCGCAGCTGCTTGGCATCAACGCACTCGTAGTCGAAGCGCTTGCCAAGCTCACGGCGCAGCCAGCTTTCGAACACGTGCTCGCGCAGTTCCAGCTTGTGCAGCAGCGACTTCGCCGACGGCTCGCGCGCGAACGCATCATCGTTGCGGCGCACGCGGTAGTAGGTGAAGCGCATGCCCAGGTGGGTACGGTTCACCCACTCGGCGACGTCGTTGTAATGCTTGTCATCGACCAGCAGCGACAGCGCGAAACCGCCCAGCACGCGCTCGATGGCGCCCTGCCAGCCCTGCTCTTCCGAGCGGACCTGGATCAGTTCGCCAACGAACGGCAGCGCTGCTTCGGCGATGCCGGTTTCCTCGGCCAGGCGCGCGCGCAGCTTCTGCATCGGCGCAGGGATGTTGGACGGCGTGCGCTGCATCGCTTCGAGTTCCGCACGGACTTCGCCGAAGCGGCGCTCGTCATCGCGCTTGCCACCCAGGCGATCGCTGATCGCATCGTCCAGTGCCGAAGAGGCGCGCTGGCGATCCTGCAGCTCGTTCTGCGCCCGCTCGACCAGTTCGGCGAAGCCGTGGGCGTCGTCCGGCAGTTCAGCCTGCAGCTGCTGCGCGGCCTGGCTTGCCTGCTCGCGCTTGGCCTGGCGGCGGTCGCGCTCGGCTTCAGCACGGCCCTGCTCGCGTTCCAGTTCCTCGATGCGCTCACCGCCCTGCTGGCGGCGCTGCAGTTCCAGCTCGGCCAGGCGCTCGGTGTGGTTGTCGAGTGCGGCACGGCGCTGGGCTTCTTCGCCAAGCAGGCCACGGTCACGCACGTCCATCTCGCGCAGGCGCGCTTCGATCAGCGCCTGGCGGCGGCTTTCGCGGAAGCTGTCGACGCCGAGCTTCAGCGCTTCATCGTCGCCACGCTGCCGATGCATTTCCTTCAGGTCGTTGTAGTAGGCGCGTGCCGGCAGCAGGGTTTCCACCTGGCGACGCGCAGTGACCACGGCCTGGTGCGCGCCATCGAGCTCGGCGAAGTCGCTGACCAGGCGCTCGGCGGCGTCGAAGGTCTTCGGCGTGTCGAGCATGAAGTCGCGCAGGAAGACGTTCAGGTCGCCCAGGTTCTTCGCCGACTGCGTCTTGTGCAGCAGGCGCAGCGCCATCTCGTTGTCGATGCCGAGCAGGTCGCGGAAGCGCTCAGCGTAACCGGAGAAGGTGTCGAAGTGGTGCAGGTCGGACAGCTTCTGCTTGAGCTTGCGCAGGTCCAGGTCGAAACCACCAAGATCCTTGGCGATGTCGAACGGGCGCTCGGCGATCATGTAGTGCTTGCGCACATCGCCAGCCGAGGTGCCGTTGCCGGAGATCCACAGCAGGCGCACCAGGCTGACCACGCGGCCATCGCCGGCGCGGTATTCCAGCACCAGCGCGGTCCAGGTGGCGCCCTTGCGCAGGTACTGGGTGGCGATTTCGCCGGTACCGCTGTCCTGCTGGTCGGCCCACGCGCCACGCACGTAGGACACCAGGTTGCGGTCGCGGCCACTGCGCTCGGCTTCACGCGCGGCGGCGTTGAAGTCGACGATGGCCGGCGGCGTCAGCAGCGCGGACATGGCATCGAGCAGGGTCGACTTGCCCGAGCCGGAACGGCCGACGAACAGGAAGCCGCGCTCGGCGATCGGCACTTCGGTCAGGCCGTTGAAGGTGCCCCAGTTGTGCACCTGCAGGCGGCGCATGCGGAACTGCTGCAGGCGCGGGTCCGGCAGGCCTTCGTTGAACAGGGCGGGAGTGTGCTTGGAGATAGCCATGCGATGGTCGGGTCTCTCAGGCCTCGGCGGCCGGGGTTTCGCGCAGCTGGCGGTAGACCGCCGAGAGCTGGGACACGTCTTCGGCGGAGAACAGCAGCTTCAGCGCCGGCGAGACTTCGTGGCGGTCTTCCTGGCCGCTGAGGCGGGTCAGGATGTGGTTGTCCTTCATCTTCTGCACCGCCGAAGCGACGCGGCGGTTGAAGCCGGCGCGGTCGGTGGACAGGTTCTTCTCGTAGATGGCCAGCGCTTCAGCCATCTCGGCGTCGGCGACCACCGCGCGGTTGCCACGCGCATCGGCCTCGGCCAGCTGCTGGCGCAGGTACAGCAGCAGCACCGAGTCGATGAAGGTCAGCGGCGAGGTACGCAGCAGCACCGGCGCATCAACGTCTTCGGTATCGGCCTGGCGGGTGAAGGCCACGCCGCTGTCACGATCGAGCACCAGTTCCAGGAACAGGTCCGCCAGCGACGAGCGGATGGCCGCCTCGCTGCGGATCAGCGCCGGCCACAGCTTGGCGTGGCGCAGCTGGTCGATGCTGGGGCCGATCAGCAGCTGGCACAGCGCGCGGCGCGCATCCAGCGGCAGGCGCCCGGTATCGCCGAGGTAATACACGTCGTTGCCACGGCGGGGCTGCGCCACGGCCGCCACCGGCTCGGCCTCGTAGGCGTCTTCCGCCACGTCGGCCTGCGGTGCGTCGATGGGATCTTCATGCCAGCTCATGGCGTCTCTCCTGGGTGAACCAAACCAGCGGGATGCGGGCACGACGGATCTGGCCGTCGCCACCACGCCATTCGGCAAGCTCCTGCTCGCCGGCGACCACGTTGCCGAAGCGCGTGCCCAGCGACAGGTAGCCGATGACGCTGCCAAGACCCTGCGGCGCCTCACGCTGCGACAGGGCCTGGGCGATGCTGAGCCGCGGCTGTGCATCGAGCAGGTCGTGCAGGTCGCGGCGCAGCGTGCGGAAATCGATTTCGGACGAGGCGACCAGATCACCCACGCTTTCCAGGCTGATCGCGGCGGCGTCGTTGTACTCGACGTTGCCATCGACCTGGGCGCTGCGCGGATCGTGCAGCCTCCACTGCGACCACGAGCGCAGGCGGCTGGTGGTCAACTGCAGGTCACGGCCGATGCCACGCTGTGCGGGGAACTCGTCGCGCAGGGCCAGCGCTTCGGACTGCGCCTGCTTCAGCAGCTGGTTGAGGCGACGCTGTTCCAGGTAGCCACGGCTCTGCACGAAACCACGCAGGCTGCGCGCGAAGTTCTGCAGCACGTCGTGCACCTGTCCACCACGCTCCAGCATGGTGCTGGTGAAGCCGCGCAGGAAGTTGCGCTCGTTGCGGTCCAGGCGGCGCGCAAAGCCGCGCGCCAGCACCGCTTCCAGCGCGGCGTCGAGCTGGGCGCTCTGTTCGGCGTCGTTGAGCAGGCGCCAGAAGGCCTGGAAACTGCGCCCGGCGTCACTTTCACCGATGACATCCACACCTTCGAACAGCTGCGACAGCACATCGCCGCGCTCGCCTTCATCGTCGATGATGCGTTCGCGGAAATCGCGGTTGAGCTGCTCGAAGTCGTCGCGCACGCGGCGGAAGTCCTCGGTCAGCTCGTCGGCCAGGCCGATGATCTGGCGGGTGCGTTCCAGCGCGCGCTTGCCGTCCAGCGCAACCACGCGGCCAGTGCCGACCCGGGCGATTTCGGCATCGATGCGGTCGCGCTCGTCGTGCAGCGCGGACAGGCGCGCATCGGGGTCGGCTTCGGTCTGCGCAGCCAGCGCCGAGAGCTGCTCAATGACCAGCGCCAGGCGGCTTTCGGTGGCGGCCACGCGGGCCTGCTCGAGGCCGTCCGCGAAGCGGATCGCCTGCAGTGCAGCAGTGGACAGCTCGTACTGCTCCTGGTCGGCGCCTTCGGGCAAACGGCGTTCCAGCCAGCCCTGGGCCAGCCAGTGCGCGATGTAGGCCTGGGCGGTACGCGGCAGCTCGCGCGAGAGTTCATCGCCGGCCAGCTGGTCCAGCGCGCGCTGCAGTCGCTCGTTGAGCACCGACGAAGGCAACGTGCGCTCGCCGTCCATCAGCAGGCCCTGCAACAGGCCGATGATTTCCGGGGCGTGGTCGGCGGCAAGCAGCTTCCACTGGGGCTGTTCGCGCAGGTGGCGGTAACGGGCAATGCGTTCGCGATGCTTCATGCAGCGAAAGAAGTCTGTAGGGCTGACAGGGACGAGCCGCCATGCACGGCTGCCGCGTGGGCAGCCGTGGGCATGCCGGCCTGCAGGGGCCGGCGCGGTGCGGGCAAGCGGCTCAGCGCTTGCCGCCCACTTCGATGAAGCGCAGGAACTCGGCGCGGGTGCGCGCGTCGTCGCGGAAGCTGCCCAGCATCTTGGAGGTGACCATGCTGACGCCGCGCTTGTGGATGCCGCGCGTGGTCATGCACTCGTGGGCGCCTTCGACCACCACGCCGACGCCGATCGGCTGCAGCACATCCTGGATGCACTGGGCGATCTGCGCGGTCATTTTCTCCTGCACCTGGAAACGGCGGGCGTAGGCTTCGACGACGCGGGCCAGCTTGCTGATGCCCACCACCTTGCCGGCCGGCAGGTAGCCGACGTGCACGCGGCCGATGATCGGCGCCATGTGGTGTTCGCAGTGGCTTTCGTACTCGATGTCCCGCAGGACGATGAGTTCGTCGTAGCCGGCCACTTCCTCGAAGGTCCGCTCCATGTAGGCGCGCGGGTCGTCGCGGTAACCGCTGAACCAGTCGCCATAGGCTTCGGCGACACGGCGGGGGGTATCCAGCAGGCCTTCGCGGGACGGGTCCTCACCGGCCCAGCGCAGCAGGGTGCGCACGGCATCCTCGGCCTGGTCCTGGGTCACGTCGCCCTGCGGGGCGGCCTTTTCGTTGTTCTTGCTCATTGCGTACAGCGTCCCGAACGGGGGGCGAGCATCGTACCCGACCGGGGGGTGGGTCGTCCTGTTGGGACGGTTCATCGGGGGGTTCTTGCAGCGCCTCGTTGCAGCTGAGCGAGAGGGGGAGGGGCAGGCCAGGCGGGACACGCCGCAAGTACGTCCCTGTAGGCTCGGCCACGGCATCCATGCCGTGGACGGTCCTGCCCGGCCTGCCCCTCCCCCTCTCCGACAATTTCCTGCGGGCGCGGCCGGACCGCCCGAAAGCGGGGTCAAAAGCGGGGGTTCATGGCCTCGGAGGCGGCCCGCCGCCGCCCTGGTGGGTGCGGACCGTTGGTCCGCACTGCTTCCGCTCTTGCTTCTAAGAGCCAACCCACCGCGCTCGCGGGGTGTTGGGCGGGCAGCGGGGGCCGGGCGGGGCAGGACCGTCCGCGGCATGGGCCCGAGGCATGCCTCGGGCGGGTTGGGCAGGACGCCCAACCCCGGTCTTGCCGTGTGCGCAGGACGCGCACACGAGCAAGCCGCGGCCGAGCCCCCAGGGACGGGTTTACGGCGTGTCCTGCCCCGTCCGGCCCCCGCCGCCCCACCCGGCACCAGGCAGGCGCAACGCTTTCCTCAACCCACCCACCCATTCAGCAAAAACCATTGATAGGAATGAAATTAGTAGTATCCTATCTATCTCTTATGGACCGACCCCTCGACGAGCGCACCGTGCTGCAGATGCAGCTCAGCTCCGGCCTGCTGTACGCAGGGCGGCAGTGGCAGCGCCTGGCCGACAGTCGGCTCGGCAGCTACGGCATCTCCACCGCCTGCACCATGCCCCTGTTGATGATCGGCCGCTCCGGCGGTGGCATCCGCCAGGTGGCACTGGCCCAGCAGCTGGGCATGGAAGGGCCCTCCCTGGTGCGCCTGCTGGACAAGCTGTGCGCCAGCGACCTGGTCCGCCGCGAAAGCGATGCCAGCGACCGCCGCGCCAACCTGTTGTGGCTGACCGACGCCGGGCAGGCGCTGGTCAGCGAGCTGGAAGACCAGCTGATCGGCCTGCGCCAGGACGTGTTCGGCGAGCTTTCCATGGATGAACTGCACGCCGTGCTGAAGGCCTGGCGCCTGCTGGCCGAGGCCGCCGACCGCATCACGTAAGAGCGCTGCCCCCGAACACCGCCGCTGCCGTGCATACGCCAGCGGCTTTTGCCCGTTGCCGTTGTTCTGTTGTCCCTCCCCTCCCCCACCTCGCCCCCGCCCCTACCGATGCCCGGTGAATTCAGTCTCCACGGAGTGTTCGTCCCGACCCTGCTCGGGTTGATGTTGTTGGCCTACCTGGTCAACAGCGGTCTGCACGCGCTGCTGCAGCGTGCCGGTGCCTATCGCCATATCTGGCACCCGCCACTGTTCAACCTGGCGCTGTACGGGATCGTGCTTGGCCTGCTGTTCCACCTCCTGCGTTGGATGCAATCGTGAACAAGATCGTGAAGAAGACCCTGCCCATACTGCTGACCAGCGCATCGGTGATCGTCGCCCTGCTGGTGCTGCGCCAGCTGTGGGTCTATTACATGGATGAGCCGTGGACCCGCGACGCGCATGTGGGTACCGACGTGGTGCAGGTGGCGCCGGACGTGTCCGGGCTGGTGGAAACGGTGGACGTGGCCGACAACCAGGCAGTGAAGAAGGGCGACCTGCTGTTCGTGGTCGATCGCGCCCGCTACCGCATCGCGCTGGAGCAGGCACGCGCCAGCCTGGCCGAGCGCCAGGCCTCGGTGGCGCAGCTGCGCCGCGAAATCGGCCGTGACCGCAGCCTGCAGGATCTGGTCGCCGCCGAGGACGCCGAAGTACGCCGCGCCAAGCTGCAGGCAGCACAGGCTGCGCTGGGCACCGCACAGGCGGCGGTCGACCTGGCCGAGCTCAACCTGGGCCGCACCGAGGTGCGCGCACCGGCCGATGGCCGGGTCAACGACCGCACCATGCGCGTGGGCGACTACGTGGTGGCCGGCAAGCCGGTGCTGGCGCTGCTGGACACCGGCTCGTTCCGCATCGACGGCTACTTCGAGGAAACCCGCCTGCGCGGCGTGGCCCCGGGGCAGCGCGTGGACATCCGCCTGATGGGCGAATCGGCGCCGCTGCGCGGCCATGTCGAGAGCATCGCCGCCGGCATCGAGGATCGCTACCGCAGCAACGGCAGCACCCTGCTGCCGAACGTGACCCCGGCCTTCGACTGGGTGCGGCTGGCGCAGCGCATTCCGGTGCGCATCGCCATCGACGAAGTGCCAAAGGGCGTTGAGCTGATTGCCGGCCGTACCGCCACGGTGACCGTACAGACCAACAGCACCAAGCATGCAGACAAGGTCGGCACCGCGCCGACACAGGCGGGCCTGTGAACGCCACCCTGCCCCGTCTCGGCCTGATCGTCGCGCTGGCCAGCCTGGCCGCGTGCAGGACCGTCGGCCCGGACTACGCGCTGCCGGAAGGCTCGGCGTTCAAGCGCCCGGAGGCCAATGCGGCCTTCATCGATACGCAGAACCCGCAGGTGGCCGCCAACCAGGCGCTGCCCGACCGCTGGTGGTCGTTGTACAACGACCCGGTGCTGGATGGGCTGATCACCCAGGCGCTGCGTGACAACGTGGAACTGAAGGCCGCCGATGCGCACCTGCGCCGCGCCGCCGCCGTGTACGAACAGGCGCTGGACGCCGGTGGTTTCGAGTACGAGGCCGAGGCCGGCGTCAGCCGCGCGCAGCTGTCGGCCGAATCGTTCCTGCAGGAGCACGAGCTGCCGGTGATCAACCTGGCCGATGGCAAGTTCGCGGTCAGCTACCAGTTCGACCTGTTCGGCAAGCTCAAGCGCGGCGCCGAAGCGGCGCGTGCCGACGAGCAGTCGGTGGCGGCGGCACGCGATCTGGCCCAGGTCAGTGTGGTCGCCCAGGTGGCCGACAGCTACCTGGAAATCTGCCATGCCAACCACGAACTGCACGTGGCCGAGCATTCGCTGCAGCTGCAACAACGCAGCCGCACCGTTACCGAGCGCCTGATCGCGGCTGGCCGTGGCACGCCGCCGGAGCTGGCCCGCGCCAATGCCCAGGTAGCGCTGCTGGAAGCTGCACTGCCGCCGCTGCAGGCCCAGCGGTCGGCAGCCGCCTATTCGCTGGCCGCACTGCTGGGCCAGACCCCGGGCCAGTTGCCAGCCGGCGTGATCGATTGCGCACACGCGCCCAGCCTGGCGCAGCCGTTGCCGGTCGGTGATGGCCGTGCGCTGCTGCAGCGCCGCCCGGACGTGCGCCAGGCCGAACGCAAGCTGGCCTCGGCCACCGCGCGCATTGGCGTGGCCACCGCCGAGCTGTATCCGGACATCCGCCTGGGTGCCTCGGTGGGTGCCGCCGGCCTGCTGGAAGACTTCGGCACGCCGATGACCCAGCAATGGTCGATCGGCCCGCTGATCTCGTGGACGTTGCCGTCGTCGGGCACGCACGCGCGCATCCACGCCGCCGAAGCCGGTGCCGACGCGGCGCTGGCCGAGTTCGACCACACGGTCCTGCAGGCGCTGCGCGAGACCCAGACCGCGCTGGACCGCTATGCGCAGGACCTGCGCCGCCTGCAGTCGCTGCGCATCGCGCAGGAACAGGCCGCACTGGCTGCCGAGCAGAACCGCCGGCTGTACCAGGGTGGCCGCACGCCGTACCTGTCCAGCCTGGATGCCGACCGCAGCCTGGCCACCAGCGATGCCACCCTGGCCGCTGCCGAAGCGCAGGTCTCGCGCGACCAGATCCACCTGTTCCTGGTATTGGGTGGTGGCTGGCAGGCCAGCGCCGCCGCGCCCAACGCCTCGACCGCAGCGAAGTAAGCCATGAACGCGCTGACCGACCGCCAGGCCTGGCTGTTCTCGATCAAGACCTACCTGGCCGCGGTGGCCGCGCTGTACATCGCCATGGCCGGCAACCTGTCGCGCCCGTACTGGGCGATGGGCACGGTGTACATCGTCAGCCAGCCGCTGCTGGGCCCTACCCGTGCCAAGGGCGTGTACCGCATCGTCGGCACCCTGGTGGCCGGCCTGGCCACCCTGCTGGTGCTGCCGGCACTGGTGGAAACGCCGCTGGTCCTGAGCGCGGCGATGTCGATCTGGCTGGCCGGCTGCCTGTTCATGGCCCTGCTCAACCGCGGGCCGCGCGGCTACGCGTTCCTGCTGGCCGGCTACACCACCGCCTTCATCGGCTTCCCCGCAGTGACCTCGCCGGAAACCATCTTCGACACGGTGGTGGCGCGCAGCGAGGAGATCATCCTCGGCACGGTGGTGGCGGTGCTGTTCGCCTCGCTGCTGTTCCCGGCCTCGGTGCGCCCGATGCTGCGCGCCCGCATCGGCAACTGGATGGAGGACGCCGCGCAGTGGTGCCGGCAGATCCTGGAACGTGGCCGTGCACACGCGCCACGCAACCGGTTGGCCGCCGATCTGGTGCAGTTCGAGGCGCTGATCGAATTCCTGCGCCGCGATGATCCACGCCATGCAGGGTCAGCGGTGTCGATGGAGCGCCTGCGCGAGCGCATGCTGCTGCTGTTGCCGGTGCTGTCCTCGATCGCCGACCGCCTGAGTGCGCTGCGCAGCGATGGCCAGGCGTTGCCGGAAGGCCTGCCGGAGCTGATCGACGCCATCCACGACTGGCTCGACGGGCCGACCAATGCCAGCGAGTACGCCCGCCTGCGCGCGCGCATCAGTGCGCTGAAGCCGCAGGTGGACCGCGACCTGCAGCACCTGCAGCTGGCCAGCCTGCTGCTGCGCCTGGAAGAACTGGTGGACCTGTGGCAGGACTGCCGCACCCTGCAGCACGCCATCGACCACGGCACCGCGCCGCTGGACCGCGCGCACTACCGCATCCGCACCGAACGCGTGGCCGCCGACAAGCACGTCGACTACGGCATGGCGCTGTTCTCCGCGCTCAGTGCCGGCGTGGCGCTGATGAGCTACTGCGTGCTGTGGATCGCGCTGGGATGGGAAGGCGGCGGCAACGGCGCGATGATGGCCGCGGTGACCGCCGCGTTCTTCGCCGCACAGGACGATCCGGCACCGAGCATGGTGTCGTTCCTGGTGTGGGCGATGGTCGCCTCGGTGGTGGCCGGCGTGTACCTGTTCGGCGTGTTCCCGGCCGTGCACGACTTCGGCCTGCTGGCACTGGTGCTGGCGGTGGCGTTCCTGCCCCTGGGGCTGATGCTGCACCACCCCAAGAGCGCGTTGTTCGCGCTGCCGCTGACAGTGAACCTGGCTGCGCTGCTGAGCCTGCAGAACACCTACAGCGCCAACATCCAGACCTTCCTCAACTCGTCCATCGCAATGTTCATCGGCATTGGCTTTGCGGTGGTGATGACCCGCCTGTTCCGTTCGGTGGGTGCCGAATGGACCGCGCACCGGCTGGTGCGGCAGGGCTGGACCACACTAGCCGAAGCCGCCGAAGGACGTGGCCAGCAGGACCGCCAGCGCTTCGCCGCGCGCATGCTCGACCTGCTGGGCCTGCTCGCACCGCGCCTGGCGGCGACGCCCGAGGGCAGTGACATCGCTTCGGTGGATATGCTCAATGAGGCGCGCATCGGCCTGAACATCCTGCAGCTGCGCCGCGCCCGTCTGGAACTGCCCGAGCGCAGCCGCGAGGCGGTCGAGCACATCCTGGAAGAGATCGCCGGGCATTACCGCCGTCAGATCGCCGCGCGCAAACCGATTGTGGCGGCCGAGGCGCTGCGCGAGCGGCTGGATACCTCGCTGGGCCGGGTCGGCAGCGTGGCCGCCTGCAAGGCCCGCGATGAAGCCCTGATGGGCCTGATCGGCCTGCGCTTCGCGTTGTTCCCGGAGGCGAAGGCGTTGGCGCCGGGGTGGGCGGACGCCGGCGCTGCATCAGCCTGATAATGATCGGTGGCGCCGGGCGATGCCCGGCAGCCTTTCGCCACGCCAGCAGGATGGTTCAATGAGTTACGACATGATGGTGTTCGAGGCCAGCGCCGCCCCACGTGAGGCGGCGGCCTTCATCGCCTGGTTCGAGAAGCAGACGCAGTGGAACGAACGCCACGAGTATGACGACCCGACGGTCAGCAGCCCGGCGCTGCAGGCCTGGTTCGCGGAAATGGCGCAGGAATTTCCACCCCTGGACGGCCCATTGAGCAACGACGATGACGACCGTGCCGAGGTGACCGAGTACAGCATCGGCCGCGAGGTGATCTACGGCGCGTTCGCGTACTCGGTGGCCGAGCGCGCGCACGGACGCGTGCAGGACCTGGCCGAGAAGCACGGCGTGGGCTTCTTCGATGTAAGTGCTGATGAAGCGGCAATCGTGTTCCCGGATGGGCTGGTACTCATCGCGTAGATCCACGCCATACGTGGATGAACGCCAAAACGATCGGCGCGCGCTCTTGTAGAGTCGAGCCACGCTCGACTCCGTGGCCCATCAGCCGAGCATGGCTCGGCTCTACAGGAAGCGCATCGCGCACGTCAAAACAACGTGCCCTGCACCGCAGGTTGTTCGATGCGTGCCGGTAATTCGGCCACCTCTTCCGCACCCAGCCGCCAGGCCAACCCGCCCAGCCGGCTGGCGTGGCGCTTCAACGCCGCCTGCAGCACCTCTGCGTTGCCTGCTACGTGCAGTACCTGACGGGCACGGGTCAGGCCGGTGTAGACCAGTTCGCGTGACAGCACGCGGCTGTCCTGGCGTGGCAGCTGCAGCCACACTTCATCGAACTCCGAGCCCTGTGCCTTGTGCACGGTCATCGCGAAGGCGCTTTCGTGTGCGGGCAGTGCGGCCGGGTGGAAGGCGCGTGGCTGGTCGACGCTGTCGCCCGGGAACCAGGCCACCATCGCGCCACTGTCATCGCGCAGGCAGATGCCGATATCGCCGTTGAACAGGCGGTGCCGGTAGCTGTTCTCGGTAACCAGCAGCAGGCGGCCCTGGAAGTAGCCCGGGGTGTTGCCGGCCAGCAACTGTTCGATGCGGCTGTTGAGGCCGCGCGCACCCTGCGGGCCTTCGCGCAGCGCGGTCAGCACGCGCAGACGCCCGGCCTGCTGCAGGGCACTTACCGGATCAGCGGCCTCGGCCAGCGCGCGCCAGTGGCCGAGCAGATGCTCGCGTTGGCCACGCAATGGATCGGCTTCGCCTTCATGGAAATGCACGCCAGCCAGTGAACCGCCACGCAGCAGCTGCAATGCGGTGCTGCTGTCGCCTTCGCGCACGGCATGCGCCAGCGGTGCGAGGTCCAGCGCATCACTCTGACGGTAACCGCGCTGCAGCTGCACGCGGCGGCCAGCAAAGGCGCGTGGTGCCGCCTGTGGCTGCAAGGTGGCCGGCGCCAGCAGACCATGCAGTGCCTGCGCGTCATCAGCGCGGGTGCCGATGCCATCACCGCTGGCGCGCAGGATCGCGCTGAGCACGTCGCCTGCCTCGACCGACGGCAGCTGATCGGGGTCGCCGAGCAGGATCAGGCGGGTGCCGCTGGCGATCGCATCGACCAGCTTGGCCATCATCGGCAGATCGATCATCGAGGCTTCGTCCACCACCACCACATCCACCGGCAGCGGGTTGTCGGCGTGGTGACGGAAGCGCGGTGAATCGGGAATCACACCGAGCAGGCGATGCAGGGTGGTGCCGGTACTGGGCAGCGCCGTACACAACGCCGGGTCCAGTCCTTGTTCCTGCAGCCGTTGCACGGCGACGCGCAGGCTCTCGGCCATGCGTTCGGCGGCGCGCCCGGTAGGCGCGGCCAGCGCCACCTCGGGCAGCGGTTGGCCGGCATGCCGGGCCTGTGCCGCCAACAGCAGCAACAGGCGCGCGATGGTGGTGGTCTTGCCGGTGCCGGGGCCGCCGGTAACCAGCGCCAGCGGATGGCGCAGGGTCACGCCGGCTGCGCGTGCCTGGTGATCTTCACTGTTCAATGCCTGCGGGAACAGCTGCGCGAACAACGGCACCAACGCCGTCATGTCCGGCGCCGGCAGCGGATGCCGACCGATGCGCTGCAGACCGGCAGCCAGCTGGCGCTCGTACTCGCGGTAGCGGCGCAGGTACAGCAGGCCGTTTTCCAGCACCAGCGGCGCATCCTCGGCGATGGTGTCGGACTGCTCGGGTGTCGCCACCCACGGCGATGCACGCAGCTGTGCCAGCCAGGTCTGCGCCTCCGGCCATTCCGGCACGCCTTCCAGCAGGCGCTGCGGCTGCGCCGGATCGAAACCGGCGTGGCCCTGCGACACCGCCAGCGAGGCCAGCGCCGCCGCCAGCGCCACGCTCTCGGGCGTGTCGTCGCGCAGCCGCTGCAGGCTGGTTGCCAATGCATGGTCCAGGGTGCGCAGCTGGCCTTTCTTGTGCAGCTCCTTCAGCAGGCTCATGCGCTGGCTCCACGGACACGTGCGGCCAGTTCGGCCTGGGCCTGTTCGCCACCGGCGAACAGCGCGTCCAGCGCATCTACCAACGCCAACGGGAAACGATCCACATGCACGCCATTGCCAGCGGCATCCAGGCCGCGGCAGAACAGATAGCGGATACCGCCCATGTCGCGCTCGTAGTCGTAGGCTGTGCCCAGGCGGAAGCGCAGCCAGCGATGCAGGGCCACGGTATAGATCAGCGCCTGCAGGTCGTACTCGCTGTGGCGCATGGCGATGGCCAGCAGGTCCGGGCTGTAGCCGGGCAGGCGATTGGACTTGTAGTCGAGCACGTACCAGCGCCCGTCGCGCACGTAGGTCAGGTCGATCATGCCGGTCATCAGCCCTTCCAGCCGACGGCGCTGGCCGAAGCCTCGACGACCACTGGAAACGCCATGCGCATGCAGCACCTGCAGCAGCGCCGGCACCGTGGTCGGCTCGATAGCAAAATGGAAGTCGATTTCCGCGCGGCGTTCACCTTCGGCCAAGCTGTGCAGCGCGCCGCCTTCGGGCAGCGGTACGGTCAGCGTGTGACCAACCAACGGCACCAACACCGCCACGCCGTCGTCCAGATCGACGTCGGCATAGCCTTCATCGTGCAGTGCCTTGCGCAGTACCTCGGCCTGCCCCTCGGGCGCTTCGAGGCCTGGCTGCCAGTCACCCCATGCGGCGAAGTCGATGTTCTCCATCGCCTCGTGCAGCACATTGCCGAAGCGGCTGCCCATGAAGCGCGGGTCGATCGGCGCGCTGTCTTCGACGACGGCGGCGGGTTCCGGCAGCGCCGGTTCCAGCGGCAGTTCCGGGCCAGCCGGTTCGTCGGCGGCCGGTGCCGGCAGCTCGGTGGCGGCCGCTTCGATATCGTTGCCGGCACCGGCGTCTGCGTGGGCCAGCTGGGTGAAGCTGTAAACCCACCAATCATGCGGCACGCGCCGGGTCAGTGCACGCACCGCCGGAAGCTCACCTTCCACTTCGGCCGCCAGCTGCGGCAGCGCGGCCGGTGCCTCACTGTCATCGATGTGCACATCGGCGTGTGCGCGCAGCGCCTGCAGGTCGCCCAGCAGCGGCGCCAGACGTGTCTTGCCGAGCCCGGCCAGATCACCCACGGCGATCCACAGCGCATGCTCGGCGCGGGTCAGTCCCACATACAGCAGGCGCGCATCCTCGGCGCGCTGTTCGCGCTCACGCTGCGTGCTGGCCGCTTCCCAGGCCTCGTCCTTGTCCAGCTTCCAGTGCAGCTGGCGCTCGCCGCCGACGTGCACGGTGCAGTGCGAGGCGGTGTTCGGTGCGCCGCCGTCGATGCCGACAAAGGGCAGGAACACCAGCGGATACTCCAGGCCCTTGCTCTTGTGCAGGGTGATGATCTGCACGCGGCGCGCATCCGATTCCAGGCGCAGCAGCTGCTGCTCGTCATCCTGATCGGCGCTGGCCATCTGCCCCTGCAGCCAATCCAGCAGGCCGTGCATGCCCAGCGCCTGCGCCGAGGCTTCCTGCAGCAGTTCACCCAGCTGCAGGTAATTGGTGAGGCGGCGCTCGCCATCGATCAGCGCCAGCAGGCGCTCGCCCTGCGCGGCACAGACATCGGCGATCACCGCGAACGGTCCGCCGCGCTGCCAGCGTTCGCGCCAATGCAGCAGCTGCGCCTGGAACCCGCGTTGCAGGTCGCCCTCGCGTTCCATCGCCGCAATCGCACTTGCACGCTGGCCGAGCAGTACCGTGGCCAGCGCTGCGCGCAGGCGGCCTTCGTCAGCCGGTTGCAGCAGTGCCAGCAGCAGCGCACGCAGATCACGCGCTTCAGGGGTGGCGAACAGGCTCTGCTTGCCGGCTGCCACCGCGGGAATGCCGACCGCGGCCAGCGCGCGCTGCACCAGGGTGGCCTCGCGATGCGAGCGCACCAGCACCGCGATGTCGCCGGGCTGCACCGGGCGCCCACGCAACACGGCATTGCCCGCACGCGCCTCGACCAGGATCTGGTGGATGGCGGCCACGCAGGCCTGGGTGGCCGCGTCACGCGAGGCGTCGGCACTCATCGCCTTGTCACCGCCACTACGCAGCACGCGCAGGGTGAGCGCCGCGGCGGCATGGCCGTCGCGCTGGTAGTCCGCATCGCTGCGCACGCCACCGGGCCGCACCGGCTCGAACTGGATGTCGCGTTCGAGGAAGGCGTCTTCGCCAGCGTTGTCGTACAGCGCCTGCAGCGCGCGCAGCACAGCGGGTCGCGAGCGGAAGTTCTGGTCCAGCACCGGCGCCTGCTGCGCCACCTGCTTGGCCTTCAGGTAAGTGTGGATATCACCGCCGCGGAAACCGTAGATCGCCTGCTTGGGGTCGCCGATCAGGAACAACGCCGGCGCCAGGCCCAGCTCGCGCACCTCCGGCGAATCGCCGAACACGGTGTGGAAGATGCCCCACTGGCGATCGTCGGTATCCTGGAACTCATCAACCAGCGCGATGCGGTACTGCGCGCGCAGCTGACTGACCAGCGTCAGTCGCTGCGGGCCTTCGAGGGCGAGCGCTACGCCATCGATCAGATCGTCGTAGGTCTGCACCCGGCGCGTGCGCTTCAGCGCCTGCAGCCGCTGCGTGGCGTCGGCGCGAAGCGCGTGCAGGAAATTCAGCGCGGTAGCGCGCAACCAGGCATCGCGTTCGGCCAGCAGCGCGACATAGCGCGCCAACGGCGCCTGCAAAGCGGATGACGGCGTGCGCTCGGCGAACTTCTTGTTGGTCTTGGCGGCCAGCGCCTCCGGCAGCAGCGCCGGCAGGCGCTCGCTGGCCAGCAGCTCACGCGGATCGGCGCGCCCGGCCCAGGCCAGCAGCTGCCGGCCCAGCGGATGCAGCCAACCCAACTTGTAGGACACACCGTTGAGCCACTTGTTGTCGACCGCATCGCAGAGGTCGATGAAGAACTGCTCGCCATGCTCGCGCACGCTTGCGGACAGTGCTTCTGCCGCGCTCTGCAATGCCGGGTGTGGATCGGCCAGTGTCACCGGCTGTGGCAGCGGATGCAGCGGTGGCGTGCCCAGCAACGCGCGCAGATCGGCGGCCAGCGCGTCCGGGTTGGACCACAGCCAGGTCAGCGGCTCCAGCGTGGCCGGGTCGTTGGCGTGCACCCGCCACAGGTCGGCCGCCAGCTCCTCCAGCAGCTCGCGGTCACTGGCCAGCAGTTCCGGCGGATCGAAGGTATGGCCGCTCTCCAGCGCATGCTCGCGCAGCACGCGGGTGCAGAAGCCGTGGATGGTGAAGATGGACGCCAGATCGATCTCGTCGGCCGCCACCTGCAGACGGCGTTTCAATGCGGCGGCGCTTTCGCTGCCCTCGTGCAGATGACGCTGCAGCACCGCGCGGGTGAGGCGCACGTCCGGCGCTTCGCCCTCGGCCGGTTCCAGATCGACCAGGAGTGCGGCCAGCGCCAGGCGCTCGCGGATGCGCTTGCGCAGTTCCTGGGTAGCGGCGTCGGTGAAGGTCACTGCCAGGATCTGGCCGATTCGCAGGCCCTGCTCCACCACCAGGCGGGTGAACAGCGTGGCCAGGGTGAAGGTCTTGCCGGTGCCGGCGCTGGCTTCGATGAGGCGGATGCCGTCCAGCGGCAGGGTCAGGTAGGGATCACGGCTGAGGGATTCGATGCCGTCTTCGGCGATGGCGGTGCTCATGCGTTGCCCTCCTGGCGTGCTTCGGCGCCGAGAGTGCGGCCTTCGCGCACCGCGCTGAAGACCACCTGGCTGTTACGCAGCAGGTCGGCATAGCTGGCATCGCTGGCGAACGGGTCTGCGCCGCGCAGCAGCAGCTGCCAGGCGTCGCTGCTGGATTCACCCCAGGTGCGGTCGCTGCCGTGCCATTGCTTCCAGCCTTCGCTGCGCTGTTTTTCTGTCGGCGCGTTGTACAGCACCCAGCCGGTGTACGGGGCAAAGCGCAGCGGCTCACGCAGGCCACGTTGGCGCAACTGCAGCAGCGCACGCAGCGCCGCGCGCGCAGCCGGAACGCTCAGTGCCGGAAGCACATGTGGGCCGGGACCGGCGTCGCCGCCATCGTGGAACTGCACAAGTGGCAGCGCGTCGCCAGCGGCGTTGGCCAGCAGCCAGTCCAGGCCCTGACGAATCACTGCGTTGCCATTGAGCGTGCCGGCACGCAGGCGCACCAGCCCTTCGGGATGCCGATCGGCCACGCGGCCATGCAGGCGCACGCCATCGATGTCCACTTCGTAGCGACGGCTTTCCAATGGTTCGCCCTGCATCCAGCCCAGCAGCGCGCTGGCATACGGGCGCGTCTTCAACTGCTCCACCTCGAACTGGCGCTCGCCCAATGGACCCGAGGGCAGCAGGCCGCGCGCCCGCAGCCGCGGGTACAACGGCTCGGTATCGCCGCTGAGCGTGGCGCGCACCACCGCCGCCTGCACGCTGCGCTTTTCCGGCCCGCGCGAGGACAGCACCAGCGGTTCCAGGTCATCAACCTCCTCGACATCGTCGGCCAGGCGCAGGCCCAGCGACTGTGCGAGGAACTGCCCGGCCGGGTCGCACAGGAAACGGCGCAGGGTATCGAGCGCGACCTCCTCTTCCACCGCATCGTCGAGCGGCGGCGGCAACGGTGCATCGAACCACGGCTGCAGGCCACCGCGCTGGCCGGTCAGGCGACCGGCGGCCGGATGCCACTGGCGGCGATAGCTGAAGCGGCGTGGATCACCATCACCGAACGCGGCTGGCGAGAACGGCTGCAAGGCGTGACGCACGGTGAAGTCCCGGACCGCCGCAGGCGGATCGAGGTGATACGCGGCGGCGGCATCGATCAGTTCGCTGACCAGCACCGACGGCTCCCGCACGCTGCCATCGCGCGGATCGGCGCCGAGATAGCTGAGATAGAACACCTCCTGCGCGGCCGCGAACAGCTGCAGGAACAGGAAGCGGTCGTCTTCCCGGGTAGAGCGGTCACCTGGACGGCGACGCGGCGTATCCAGCTCGGCGGTGAGCTGGTTGAGACCGGCGGCCGGGTCGCGGCGGGGGAAATCACCATCGTTGAGCCCGAGCACGCAGATCACCCGGAACGGCAGCAGGCGCATCGGCACCATGCGGCCGAAACTGATGCCACCGGTCAGCAGCGGTGCGCGCGTATCGGCCTCACCCAGCGCCCCAGCGAAGTGCGAACGCACCACCTCCGGCGGCACGCCGTCTTCGAAACCGGCCTTGGCGGCATCGTCGGCGAACTGGTTGAGCAGCTTGCGCAGGCGCTCCAGCGCGCGCTGGCTGTTGGGCGAGCTGGGCGCGGTGGGCAACAGTGCATCCAGCAGCGACAGCAGGCGCTGCCGCCACTGCGCCGGGGTCAGCAGCTCGCCGAGGCGACGCTGATAGATCGCCAGCACGCGCAGCAGGCGCAGCAGCCGGTCCAGCGCGTCCAGCGCGCCGCCTTCCAGTTCGATCCACGGCGCCACGCCTGCCAGGTCGGCATCGCTGCCGGTGGCATGGCCGAGTACCAGGCGATCCAGCGCGAACTGCCAGGTGTAGGCGTCGTCGGCCGGTGCCTGGTGCTGGTTGCGGTGCTTCGCATCCAGGCCCCAGCGTGCACCGGCCTGCTGCAGCCAGCCGTGCAGGCGATCGAAGTCCACCGCTTCCAGCCCAGCCGCTTCGGCCAGCGGCGCGCTGGCCAGCAGGTCCAGCACTTCGTTCAAGCCAAAGCGCGAGACCGGCAGGCCCAGCAGGTGCACGAACACATCGGCCAATGGCTCGCCCGCCAGTGGACTGCTGTCGGCCAGCGCATACGGAATGTGCTCCTCCTCGCCGCCGCGACCGCCGAACACCGCCTCCAGGTAGGGCACATAGGGATCGATGTCCGGCGCCAGCACCGCGATCTCGCGTGCTTGCAACGGCGGGTCGAAGCGCGGGTCCTGCAGCAGGCTGCGCAGCTGGTCGTGCAGCACCTGCAGCTCGCGCAGCCGGGTATGGCAGGCGTGTACCTGCAGGCTGGGATCGTCGCTGCGCAGGCCGTCGCGCAGCTCGCCCGAGGGCAGTGCGCGGCGGTGGAACATATCGCGCTGCAGGCGATGCAGCAGGCTGTCGGACAGGCCGCCTTCGTCCAGGGTCGGGCGCGTGTCCTCTTCCGGATCGGAATAGGCGGCGATCTCGCCGGCCGGATGCACCACCTCGTAGCTGCCCAGCACCGCCATGAAGTCGCGCCCGGCCGCACCCCAGGCTTCCAGCAGGCGGTTCTCGCCGGCCGCTTCACCGAAGGGATCGGGCGCGCCGCTGCGCAGGCGCTCGGCCAGCGTCTGCAGGTCACCCCAGTACGACTGCACCGGGGTGGGCATATAGAAGTGCAGCTCGCCCACCCGTGCCTGCGTGGCCATCACCCGCAGCACGTCGGGCGAGATGTTGAGCGTTGCGAACGCGGACATGCGCGGCGGCAAGCCCTTCGGCAGCGGCTGGCCGGCGCCTTCGAAGCGGTCCAGGTACTCCTGGATGCGGCGGGCGCGGTAGTCGTGGCCCCGGGTGATGGTGCGCCAGAGGATTGCCTGTGGATCGGCCGGATCGGCGCCGGCCGCCCAGCGTAGCAGCCAGTCACGGCGCCAGGCCTGGTACTTCTCGAACACCGAGGCCAGCTCGCCGGCCAGCGCCCACGGCTTCAGAGCATCATCGCCGGCAAGATAGGACTGCAGCGCGCGCATCGGTGGCTGCGCCAGCAGCGACGGATCGCGTAGCGCCTGGTACAGCTTCCAGTGCAGGCCGGCGGCGTCCAGATCGTCCTGCTCACCGCTGACATTGGCCTTCAGCGCGCGCGCCACGAACTCACCCGGGGTCAGGAATTCGAGGTTGGCGGCGACACCGAATTCGGCGGCCAGTGTCGCCTGCAGCCAGCGGCGCATCGCCACCTGCGGGATCAGCACCACTTCCGGCGCCAGCAGCGGCTGGCCCGGTACCGGCGCACGCACGTTGCGCGCCAGCAGCGCGGCCAGCACGTCCAGGGAGTTGGAATGGTAGAGGCGGAAATCGCTGCCTGGGTCACTCATCATGCACAGTGTGCAGGACGGCAGGCAGTATTCAATGGTCAGCCCATCGCCGGTACGGATTGTTCCGGGCTGCCGGGTGATTGTCCCGGCCTGCGCGAGGCCTTGCCGTGCAACAATACTGGACCGTCCAGTCTGCTTATGTTCAGCCGACGGGTCCGATCCTTCGATGTCTAAAAAACGTTAATGGTGCCCATGTCGGCTTCCACCTCCAGTCTGGTGCAGTTATCCAACGTCCGCATCGACCGGAGCGGACGCACGATCCTGCGCGACGTGTCGCTGCAGGTGCCCAAGGGCAGCATCACTGCGGTGCTCGGTCCGTCCGGCAGCGGCAAGTCGACCCTGCTGGCGGCGCTGACCGGCGAACTGCGCCCGGTCGCCGGCGAGGTCACCCTGTTCGGCAAGCCGATCCCGCATGACAGCGGCGCGCTGCTGGAAATGCGCAAGAGCGTGGGCGTGCTGTTGCAGGGCAACGGCCTGCTGACCGACCTCACCGTGGCCGAGAACGTCGTCCTGCCGCTGCGTACGCACACCCGCCTGCCGACCGCCGTGCTGCGCCGGCTGGTGCAGATGAAGCTGCATGCGGTGGGCCTGCTGGCCGCCGCCGATGCCTGGCCGCGCGAGCTGTCCGGTGGCATGGCGCGCCGTGTGGCGCTGGCCCGTGCACTGGCGCTGGACCCGCCGCTGATGATCTACGACGAGCCGCTGACCGGGCTGGACCCGATCGCCTCGGGGGTGATCATGAGCCTGATCCAGCGCCTCAACCACAGCCTGGGCCTGACCAGCATCATCGTCAGCCACCACGTGCACGAGACCCTGCCGATCTGCGACCAGGTGATCGCGATCGCCAATGGCGGCATCGTGTTCCAGGGCACGCCCGAGGCACTGCAGTCCAGCCAGGACCCGCTGCTGCGGCAGTTCCTGCACGGCCAGCCGGATGGCCCGATTCCGTTCGATGCCGCGCCACGCGCGAGGGTTGCCTGATGCCGTTCGTCCAAGCCACCCGCTCGCTTGGCCGCGCCGGCCTGTTCTCGCTGACCGTGCTGCGCGGTTCGCTGCCCACGCGTGATTTCCTGGCCGAGCTGACCCGCGAGATCTACAAGATCGGCGCGCGCTCGCTGCCGATCATCGCCGTCGGCGGTGCCTTCGTCGGCCTGGTGCTGACCCTGCAGGGCTACCGCACGCTGACCACCTTCGGCGCGGCCGACGCGCTGTCGACCCTGCTCGGCCTGTCACTGTACCGTGAGCTGGCACCGGTGCTGACCGCGCTGCTGTTCATCGGCCGCGCCGGCAGTTCGATCGCCGCCGAACTGGGCCTGATGCGTGCCACCGACCAGATCAAGGCGCTGGAGCTGATGGCGATCGATCCGGTAGCCAAGGCGGTGGCGCCGCGCTTCTGGGCGGCGGTGCTGACTGTGCCGTTGCTGACCGGCATCTTCTGTTCGCTGGCGATCAGCGCCAGCTACTTCGAAGCCGTGCACGTGCTGGGCCTGGACAACGGCGTGTTCTGGTCGGCGCTGCGCAACAGCGTGGACTTCTGGGACGACTTCGGCGTGGCGATGCTGAAGTCAGCGATCTTTGGCGGCACTGCCGCGCTGGTCGCCGCCTACGTTGGTTTCCATGCCGAGCCGACCATTGAAGGCACCTCGGTGGCGACCACCCGTGCGGTGGTCAACGCTTCGCTGCTGGTGCTGATGTTCAACTTCGTGCTGTCGGCAATGTTGTTCACCTAACCCCTCCACCGGCGGTGCGCAGGCGCGCGCGGCCACCACGACTCGATCAGGTAATCCACATGGCCATCCGCGGTCCCAGACTCGAATTCTCCGTCGGCGCTTTCCTGCTGCTGGCCCTGGCCTCGCTGATGGTGCTGGCCGTGGCCTCGACCAACCAGCGCTGGAGCTGGGGCAGTGAAGGCTATGACCTGAAGGCGCGCTTCTCCCAGGTCGGCCAGCTGCGCAAGCAGGCGCCGGTGAAGATCGGCGGCGTCACCGTCGGCCAGGTCGCGTCGATCGACCTGGACCCGGTGAAGTTCGAATCGATCGTGACCCTGCGCATGGACAGCAAGGTCAAGGACCTGCCGGCAGACACCTCGGCCGGCATCTTCACCAGTGGTTTGCTCGGCGAGAGCTATATCGGTCTGCAGCCGGGCGGTGATCCGGACGTGCTGAAGGCCGGCGACGAGATCGTCTTCACCCAGCCGGCGGTGGACCTGATCCAGCTGGTCGGCAAGTACATGTTCAGTGGCGGCGCCGGTGGCGGCGCTGCTCAGAAGCCCAACGATGGCGCGCAGGCGCCTGCAACGGAACCGCAACCATGAAGATGAAACTGATCCCGGCCCTGCTCGCCTCGGCGCTGCTGGCGGCCACCCCGTTCCTGGCCCAGGCCCAGGCCGCCGCGCCTGCCGCTGCCGCAACGCAGAGCCAGGCCGGCAAGGTGGTGATCGATGCCAGCAGCCGCATCCTGTCCACGCTGCAGCAGCGCAAGAGCGAGTTCACCAGCAACCCGGCCAGCCTGCGCAGCTACATTGACAGCGAGCTGACCCGCACCTTCGACCGCGACTACGCCGCGCGCCTGGTGCTGGGCCCGCACGCCCGCGGCGCCTCCGACGCCGACATCAAGCTGTTTGCCGATGCCATGGCCGACAGCCTGATGCAGCGCTACGGCTCGACCCTGCTCAACATCCAGGGCAAGCCGAGCTTCCGCCTGAAGGGTGAAAGCCCGCTGCCGGGCAATCGTGGCGTGCGCGTGAGCACCGAACTGGTGCGTGCCGGCAACGAGCCGACCCCGGTCGAGTACTGGATGCGCAACGTGAATGGCCAGTGGAAGATCTTCGACGTCAACATCGAAGGCATTTCCTACGTGCAGACCTTCCGCAACCAGTTCGATACCCCGCTGCGCCAGAAGGGCATCAAGCAGGTGGCCAACGAACTGCACAGCGGCAGCATGCAGGCCGGGCCCGCGGGCAATGGCAAGTAACGCACTGGCGCTGCTGGAAGGCGACACCCTGCGCCTGCGCGGGGTGCTCGACCGTGCCGCGGTGATCGCGCTGTGGCCGCAGCTGCAGGCCCTGCCGGCGAAGCTGTCACGGCTGGAGCTGGGTGAGGTCGAACGCGTGGACAGCGCCGGCCTGGCGCTGCTGGCCGAACTGGCCGCACGTGCGCGCAACGCCGGCCACCCACTGGCGATCTCCGGCGCACCGGCCGGCTACAACGAGCTGAGCGCAGCCTACCGGCTGTCGCCCGACCTGGATTTCAACGCTACTTCTGCTGCGAGCTGACATGAACGTCGTACGCACTTTCCCCCTGATCGTCCTGGCCACCGCCCTGACCGCCTGCGCCGGCAAGCCCGCACGCAGCGATGCACCGGCAGCCAGCACCGTGGTCCCGGCCAGCACCATCGCCGAGGCCTCCGCCCCCACTGCCGATACCGGAACGGTCGACGCCGCGCCGGCAGCAGCCGTGGTTGCCGCACCTGCACCGGCCACGCCACCATCCGCACCAGTCCGCAGCGCCGACACCGATGCGGCCAGGGCCGCAGCGGCGACCGCACCCGGTGGTGATGACGACTTCGATGCCCTCTATGGCGGCGCCGGCAACACCGGCAGCGCAGCGGCCTACGATCCGTGGGAACCGTTCAACCGCAAGGTGCACACCTTCAACAACGCGGTTGACCGCGGCATCGCGCGCCCGCTGGCCACCGCCTACACCCACGTGGTGCCGCGCTTCGCCCGCACCGGCGTCAGCAACTTCTTCAGCAACCTGCGCGCACCGGTGACCATCACCAACCAGCTGCTGCAGGGCCGCGGTGCCGATGCGTGGGACAGCCTCGGCCGCTTCCTGATGAACAGCACGCTGGGTATCGGCGGCCTGTTCGATCCGGCCAGCAAGGCGATGGTGCCGCGTCGCAATGAGGACTTCGGCCAGACCCTGGGTGCCTGGGGCTGGCGGCGTTCGCGCTACGTGGAACTGCCGTTCTTCGGCCCGCGTACCGTGCGCGATGTGTTCGGCCTGGCCGGTGACATTCCGCTGTCGCCGATCCGCCGTATCGAAGAGGACAAGATCCGCATCGGCCTGCAGGGCCTGCAGCTGGTCGATACCCGCGCGCAGCTGCTGGCGATCGACAACCTGCGTGACACCGCCGTGGACGAGTACTCGCTGGTACGCGATGCGTGGATGCAGCGCCGCAACTACCAGATCGAGAACGATCTGCGCAGCAAGCGCGACCGCGGCCACGACGATGCCAATTCGCCGATCCCGGTCGATGCCATGCCGATGCCGAACTGGAGCAACTGATCGCTGCAGCCCGTGCATGAAAAAACCCCGCCTCGGCGGGGTTTTTCTTTTCCGGTAGGTGCCAACCTCGGTTGGCACGCTTTCCTCAGGCCGCCAGCGCGGCCTCGATGGCTTCGCGCAGGCGCGTGTCATCGGCAGCCACGTCCGGGGCGAAGCGCGCGATGACCCTGCCGTCGCGGCCAACCAGGAACTTCTCGAAGTTCCACAGCACCGCCGGCGCTGCGTGGATCGGAATCTCCTTGCTCGCCAGGCGCTCACGCAGCGGACCTTCGCCGATCGACTGCGGCTGGGCGGCGGTCAGCTGCTGGTACAGCGGGTGGGTGTCATCACCGGCCACACTGATCTTGGAGAACATCGGGAAGCTGACGTCGTAGGTGAGCTGGCAGAACTGCTGGATCTCCGCCTCGCTGCCCGGCTCCTGGCCGAGGAAATTGTTGGCGGGGAAGCCCAGCACTTCCAGGCCCTGTGCGTGCTTTTCCGCATACAGCGCCTGCAGGCCTTCGTACTGCGGGGTCAGACCGCACTTGGAGGCGACGTTGACCAGCAGCAGCACCTTGCCCTGGTAGTCGGCAAGCGAGGACGGCTGGCCGTCGATGGTGGTGAGTGAAATGTCCTGGATCGGGGTGCTCACGCGGGGGCTCCGGCAACAGCGGGGAATGGCCCACCAGCATAGCGCCGCGCGCGCTGTTGTAGAGCCGAGCCCACGCTCGGCTGATGGCCACAGCCGCCGAGCGTGGGCTCGGCTCTACAGGCAGGATTCAATCCACGCAGATCGTGCCCTGCGCCTTGCCGTCATCAATGCGCTGGCGGCAGCCGAAATTCTGGCGCACATCGCGCTGGCAGGTCCCGGTGGCGACGCTGCCGACAGTCACCTCGCCGCCGGCCAGGCACTGGCCCGTGCAGTCGCTCCTGCGGCTGCAGGCCTTGCCGGCGTCGGCGTAAGGAATCACGCACTGTTCGCGCTGCAGCCGGCCCAGCCGCTGCAGGGTGCCGCCAGCGGCCTGGCAGTCGACGTCGCGCGCTTCGCGGTAGGCCTCGGCTGCTTCAGGGCTGGTGGCTGCAGCAGGTGCGGCCGCCGTATCGGCGGCCGGTGGTGCGCTGCTGCAGGCGGCAAGCAGCGCGGTCAGGACAAGGCTGGTGAAGCGGCGCAGGCGCATGACGATACCTGATCGAAGCGGACAGGCCGCCAGCATACGCATCGGCGATGCAGGCGGCGTGTCAGCGTGGCTCAGGTCTCGTCGCCGTCGCCTTCACTGCCTTCGTCCTCGCCCGCCGCATCACCCTCGGCCAGATCGCCGAGCAGCGACTGCGCCTGTTCGGACGCCAGCGACTCCACGCCACGCAGGCGCCGTTCGATGGTGCGGGTCTTGCGGCTGGCCTCGCCGATGCTGCGACCCACCGTGGTGATCTGCTTCTCGGCCTTTTCGAGGATGCCGGCGAACTTGCCGAACTCGCTCTTCACCGCACCCAGCAGGCTCCACACCTCGCTGGAACGCTGCTCGATGGCCAGCGTGCGGAAGCCCATCTGCAGGCTGTTGAGCAGCGCGGTGACCGTGGTCGGGCCGGCCACCACCACGCGGTGCTCGCGCTGCAGCAGGTCGACCAGGCCCGGGCGCCGGATCACTTCGGCATACAGGCCTTCGGTGGGCAGGAACATCACCGCGAAGTCGGTGGTGTGCGGCGGCGCGATGTACTTGTCGCAGATCGACTTGGCCTGCACGCGCACCGCGCGCTCCAGCTGGATGCCCTGCAGGCGCACACCCTCGGCGTCTCCCTGTTCCTGCGCGTCCAGCAGGCGCTCGTAGTCCTCGCGCGGGAACTTGGAGTCGATCGGCAGCCACACCGGCGTGTCGTCGCTGCTGCGGCCCGGCAGGCGCACGGCGATATCGACCATCTCGCCACTATCCGGGCGCACCTTCACCGCACGCGCGTACTGCTCCTGGGTGAGCGTCTGCTCGAGGATGTTCTCCAGCTGTACTTCACCCCAGCTGCCACGGTTCTTGACGTTGGTCAGCACGCGCTTGAGGTCGCCGACGCCGGTGGCCAGCTGCTGCATTTCGCCGAGGCCACGCTGCACCTGTTCCAGGCGCTCGGAGACTAGTTTGAAGGAATTGCCCAGCCGCGTTTCCAGCGTGGACTGCAGCTTCTCGTCCACGGTGTGGCGCATCTGCTCCAGCTTCTGCGCGTTGTCGTTCTGCAGCGCGCGCAGCTGTTCTTCCAGCGTCGTGCGCATCTCGGCGATGCGCTGCTCGTTGCGCTGCGTCAGTTCCTGCAGGCGCAGGCCAAGGCTTTCGGTCAGGCGCTGCTGCGACTGCGCGCCCTCCTCGCGGCCCTTGCGTGCATCGTCCACCAGGGTCTGGCGCAGCGCGCCGAGCTGGGTATCGGTACGCCCGGTGAGCTCCTGCAGCTGCTGGCCAAACGCATGGATGCGCGCTTCCTGCTGCTGGCCGAAGGTCTCCAGCTGGCCGCGCAGTTCCTGCAGCCGCTGTCCCATCAACGCCGCTCCCCGCTGCTGGCTCTCGGCCGCTTCGGCACGCGCCTTGCGGGCGTCCTCACCCAGCGCTTCGCGCAGCAGGTCCAGGCGCTGGTCGGTGCGGGTGGACAGGTCGGTCAGCGCGCGGGCAAAACCATCGAGCTGTTCGCGCAGTTCGCTGCGCCCGGCGCGCGCCTCCTCGCGCACCGCCTGTTCCAGGCGGTCGTGCGGCGGGCGGCGCAGCAGGGCGACCAGCTGCAGGATGAGCACGGCCAATAGAAGACCGCCAATGAGCAGATATTCGGTTTGCATGGAGCAAGTGTAGGCTGGCCGAGTCTCAGCCGCTGCGTCAGGACCATGCTCGCTCTGTACGGAAAGCCCACCTCCATCAATGTGCGCAAGGTGCTGTGGCTGCGCGCGGGGCTGGATCTGCCCCTGCACCACGAACCGGCACCCCCGCCGGACCTGCTGGCCGCACTGAACCCCAACCGGCAGGTGCCGGTGCTGCGCGATGGCGACTTCGTGCTGTGGGAATCCAACAGCATCTGCCGCTACCTGGCCGCACGCGCCGACCGCGAGGACCTGCTGCCACGTGCAGCAAAGGACCGGGCCCGGGTGGAGCAGTGTATGGACTGGCAGGCCAGCGACCTCAACAGCGCCTGGCGGCACGTGTTCATGGCGCGCGTGCGCCAGCATCCGGACTACCCGGATGACGCCCGTGCGGAGGCCAGCCTGGCGCAGTGGAACCGATTGATGGGCATGCTTGATGCACAGCTGGCCACCACCGACGGCTACGTGGTGGGCAACACCTTCACCCTGGCTGATGTCGTGCTGGGGCTGTCGACCCAACGCTGGCGCAGCACGCCGGGCAGCAAGCCCGCGCTGCCCCACGTCGCCGCATGGTTCGAGCGCCTGCGAGAGCAGCCCGGTTTCGCCGAACACGTCGACAACGGCGTGGCGTGAGCCGTGGTTCCCGCAGCTGTTGGTAGGTGTCGACCTTGGTCGACACGGCTGATCCATGCCATGCGTGGATGAATCTCTGTAGAGCCGGACCCATGCTCGGCTGACGCCCATGCGCGAACGGCAGCCGGGCATGGGCTCGGCTCTACAGGAGCCTTACCAGCCTTGCAGCACGATCTTGCCCTTGGCGCGATGGCTCTCCAGCAGCGCATGGGCACGGCGCAGGTTGGCCGCATCGATGCGCCCGAAGTGCTCGCCCAGCGTGGTCTGCAGCACGCCCGTGTCGATCAGCTCGGCCACCCGGTTCAACAGGTCGTGCTGGCGCTGCATGTCGGCGGTGCGGTACAGCGGCCGGGTGAACATCGATTCCCAGTGCAGTGACAGCGCCTTGCGCTTGAGCGCCATCACATCCACCTGGCCCGGGTCATCGATCAGGCCGAACTGGCCCTGCGGCGCCAGCAGCTCCACGATCTGCGCGTAGTGCTGGTCGGAGTGGGTCAGGCTGGCCACGTGCTGCACCTCGCTGATGCCCAGCCGCGCCAGTCCCTCGGCCAGCGGCAGGCTGTGGTCGATCACGTGGTGTGCGCCCATTGCGTACGTCCAGTCCTGGGTATCCGGACGCGAGGCGGTGCCGATCACGGTCAGCTTGGTCAGCTTCCGCGCCAGCTGCACCAGGATCGAACCGACACCACCGGCAGCGCCGATCACCAGCAGGGTCTGGCCTTCACCACCGCCCTCGGGGATGCGCAGACGGTCGAACAGCAGCTCCCAGGCAGTGATTGCTGTCAGTGGCAACGCGGCGGCGGCCGCATCGTCGAGACTGGCCGGCTTGCGGCCGACGCTGCGCTCGTCCACCAGCTGGTACTCGGCATTGCTGCCCGGGCGGTCGATGACGCCGGCGTAGTAGACCGCGTCGCCGGGCTGGAACAGGGTCACCTCGCTTCCCACCGCATCGACGATGCCGACCGCATCCCAGCCCAGCACGCGCGGGCCGTCGGTGGCCACGCCACGGCGGACCTTGGTGTCGACCGGGTTCACCGCCACCGCGCGCACCGCCACGCGCAGGTCACGCGGGCCGGGCTGTGGCAGCTCCAGTTCGATGTCGATCAGGGCCTGGGCATCATCGATCGGCAGGCCGGCTTGGGTGTAGGCAATGGCGCGCATGGCAGCGGTCCAGTGGGGAAGGAGGCGACAGGTTGCGCCGCGCGCGCTCCCGCAGAAAGGCGCAGAATCGGGCAGCACTTTCACTCTGGCAATGAAGATGATCCGCTTCGACGATCTGCAGCTGTTCGTCCGCACGGCCGCGCTGGGCAGCTTCTCGCAGGCGGCGCGCGAGGCCGATCTGCTGCCGGGGCAGGTCGCCGCGGCGGTGGCGCGGCTGGAACGCGAGCTGGACCTGCGCCTGTTCGTGCGTACCACCCGCAGCCTGCGCCTGACCGGCGAGGGCGCACTGTACCTGCCATATGCGCAGGAGGTGCTGGCCACCCTGCGCGAGGGCCAGGCGCGCGTGCAGGGCGAGGACACCGAGCTGCACGGCACCCTGCAGCTGTCGGCGCCCTCGGACCTCGGCCGCAACCTGCTACTGCCCTGGCTGAGCGCCTTCCGCGCCGCGCACCCGCGGCTGCGCCTGCACCTGCGCTTGTCCGACGAGGTGGCCGATGTGTTCCGCGACCCGGTCGACGTGGCCATCCGCATCGGCCACTTCGACGACGCCAACTACGTCGCCCTGCCCCTGCTGGAAGGCAACCGGCGCGTGCTCGCGGCCTCGCCCGACTATCTGCAGCGGCGCGGTACGCCCACACGCCTGGACGAACTGCGCGAGCACGACTGCCTGGTCTACCAGCTCAGTGGCCGCGCCTACGATCGCTGGTCGTTCGAGGTTGACGGGCGCCGCAGCGTGATTCCGGTGCGCGGTCCGCTGGTCTGCGACGACGCCGACGTGGTGCGGCGCTGGGCCGTCGCCGGCGAAGGCATCACCTACAAGTCCTGGCTGGACCTGCGCGAGGACGTGCTGGCCGGCCGCCTGCAGCTGCTGCTGGACGGTGTTGGCAGCAGCATCCCGCTGCAGCTGGTATGCCCGCACCGCAAGCAGTTCTCGCCAGCGGTACGGCAACTGCATGCGCAGCTGCGCCAGCACCTGCAACCGCTGCTGTCTGGCATGCCTGGTGGGTCCAACGCCCCCCTGTCGCCAATCCCGGCGCTGACCGACAATGGCGGCCCCCCGTAACAAGAGAACGCCGCCATGCCGTGGATGGGCATCCAGGACCTGTGGACGTTTCTGGTCGCTGTGCTGGTATTTCTCGCCCTGCCCGGCCCCGGCACCTTCACCCTGCTGACCGCCACCGGCCGTGGCGGCGTGCGTGGCGGCTATACCGCACTGGCCGGCCTGCTGGTCGGCGATCAGATCCTGATGTGGCTGGCGCTGGCCGGCGTGGCCGCGCTGCTCAAGGCCAACCCGCTGGTGTTCCACGCCGTGCAGTACCTGGGTGCGGCCTACCTGGTGTGGGTAGGCATCAGCCTGCTGCGCACGCCGAAGCACGAGGGCGGTGACGCCGGCCCGATCCGCATGCAGCCGGGCCGCTACTTCCAGCAGGCGATCCTGGTCAGCCTGCTCAACCCGAAGGCGATCCTGTTCTACATGGCCTTCCTGCCGTTGTTCATCGATCCGAAGGCACACCAGGGCATCGCCACCTTCGCGGCACTGGCCGGCATCATCCTGGTGGTCAGCATCGCCTACTGCTCGATGCTGATCGGGGTCGGCAACCTGGCCCGCCGCCGGTTGATCCAGCACCCGCGCATCAGCGATGCGCTGCGCCGGGTGGCCGGCCTGTTCCTGGTGGGGTTCGGCATCCGGTTGGGGTTGAACGGATGATCCGGTGGCTGCTGGTGGTGGGGTTCATCGGTCTGCTGGCCGACACCGCAGCGGCCAGCGCGCAGGACCATCGCTGCCTCACCGGGGGCCGCAACGACGGCATCCACCTGCTGTGGCGCTGGCTGGACGATGGCAGCGCCGACGTGCAGTACGCCGGGCAGCGCGGCCGCCTGCAGGTGCAACAGGTGTCGCAGGAAACGACGGTGCTGGCCGAAGACCGCCCGTACCAGTTCGACAGCGTCTGGGAAGAACGCATCGGTGGCCGCCTCAATGGGCGCTACTACCTGAGCACCCAGGGCGCGCACGTCTACGGTTTCAGCTACGAGCGCGCCCACGACGGGCGACGTACCGAGTTCAACGAGGACGTCGAGGCGTGGCACGAGGATGGCTGCCATTGGCCGGGAGGCGTAGCGGCGCGCGTGGTCGATTGAAGCATGCCAACCAAGGTTGGCATCTACCGGTCGTGCATCTCCGCGCGCAGGTGGTCGATGAACACCCGCAGCTTGGGCGCCATCTGCTCGCGCGCGGGGTAGTACAGGTGGAAGCCGGGGAACGGTGGCTGCCAGTCCTGCAGCACGCTCTGCAGTCGCCCAGCGGCGATGTCGTCGGCCATCAGCGAAGCGAAGCCCTGGGCCATGCCCAGCCCCGCCCGCACGGCGTGATGGGCGACACCGGCATCGTTGAACACGAGCCGCCCGCTTACTTCCACGTCCAGGTCGTGGCCTTCGCGGCTGAACTCCCAGGGCATCAGCCGGCCATTGGCCAGGCGGTGCACGATGCAGGCGTGGCCATGCAGGTCATGCGGGGTCTGCGGCACGCCATGGCGTTCGAAATAGGCCGGCGTGGCCACCACCACCTGCCGCTCGGGTGGCCCGACCGGCACCGCGATCATGCCCTGCGCGAGTGATTCGCCCAGGCGGATGCCGGCGTCGAAGCCCTCGGCCACCAGATCGGTCAGCGCGGGGTCGACGCAGAGTTCCACCTGCACCTGCGGGTAGCGCGCAAGGAAATCGGGCAGCCGCGGCAGGACCATGCGATCGGCGACGATGCGCGGCAGGGTCACCCGCAGCCGCCCGGCAGGCACCGAACGCGCGCTGTCCAGTTCGGCAAAGGCCTGGTCGATCTGGTCCAGGCCGCCGCGCACGCGCTGCAGGAAACGCGCGCCGTGTTCGGTCAGGCTGACCCGCCGTGTGGTCCGCTGCAGCAGGCGCACGCCCATCCGCGCTTCCAGCGCGCGCACGCTCTGCGACAGCGCCGAAGTCGACACGCCCAAGGCATCGGCGGCGCGGGTAAAGCTGGCGTGCTCGGCCACGTGGACGAAGGCGACCACAGCGTTGAGGGGGACGGAGGCATCCATTGTGAAGCCAGCCTTCAAGGTAAGTCCGGTGGCACGCAGTTTATCCACATGATGGCGTGGAGGATGCTGTGCCCCGCGCCACTGCCCATCCAGGCGTGGCGCCTTCCCCAAGGAGATCCGCATGAAGACCCGTACTCTCGGCCCCGCCGGCCCTACCGTGTCCGCCCTCGGCCTGGGCTGCATGGGCATGAGCGCCTACTACGGCGGCCGTGGCAGTGACGATGACGGCATCGCCGTCATCCGGCACGCGCTGGACCGTGGCGTGACCCTGCTCGACACCGCCGATGTATATGGCCCGCACACCAACGAAGTGCTGGTCGGCCGCGCGATCGCCGGCCGCCGCAACCAGGTGTTCCTGGCCAGCAAGTTCGGCATCGGCCTGGACCCTTCCGACCCGCAGGCGCGGCAGGTCAACGGCCACCCGGACTATGTGCAGGCCGCCTGCGAGGCCAGCCTGCGCCGCCTGGGCGTGGACCACATCGACCTGTATTACCAGCACCGCGTCGACCCGACCGTGCCGATCGAGGACACCGTGGGTGCGATGGCGCGCCTGGTGGAACAGGGCAAGGTGCGCTGGCTGGGCCTTTCCGAGGCCTCGGCGGCCACCCTCCGCCGGGCGCATGCGGTGCATCCGATCACCGCCGTGCAGAGCGAGTACTCGCTGTGGTCGCGCGAGCCGGAACAGAACGGGGTGCTGGCCACCACGGCGGAACTGGGCATCGGCTTCGTGCCGTATTCGCCGCTGGGCCGTGGCTTCCTGACCGGCGCCATCCGCAGCCCGGACGACTTCGACGCCGACGATTACCGGCGCACCTCGCCCCGCTTCGAAGGCGAAAACTTCCAGCGCAACCTGGCACTGGTGGACACCGTGCAGGCGCTGGCCGCCGAGCGCGGCATCGCCGCCTCGCAGCTGGCGCTGGCCTGGGTGCTGTCGCGCGACGAGCACATCGTGCCGATCCCGGGCACGACGCGGCGGGCACGACTGGACGAGAACCTCGGTGCGCTGCAGGTGGAGCTGGATGCGGCCACGCTGGACGCACTGGATGCGGCCTTCCCGCTGCATGCCGCTGCCGGTGACCGGTATTCGGCCAGTGGCATGGCCAACATCCAGTCGTAGCAGCAGCCGGGACCAATGCACACCGGTGGCTGTCGCCGGATTGTGCCGATTCCGGCAGCCTGGCCGGGGCGCAGCGCGCGCCCCGCCATGCATGACCCCCGTCAGTGGTAATGCTGCGCTGCGTTCGGTCACACTCGGGAACTTGTCGTTCTTAGTCACCCCTTCCGAGGCCTGCATGTCCCTGTTCCGGCGCAAGTCCCTAGATTCCGTCACCGTCCACGAAGCCGGCAGGCGCCTGATCCCGACGCTCAGCTGGCCGCACCTGATCGCGCTGGGCATCGGCGCCATCGTCGGTACTGGCATCTACACGCTGATCGGCGTGGGTGCCAACCTGGCCGGCCCGGCCGTGCTGATCTCCTTCGCCATCGCCGGTGCGGTCTGCGCCTGTGCGGCGCTGTCCTACGCCGAGCTGTCGACGATGATGCCGGCCGCCGGCAGTGCCTACACCTACAGCTACAGCGCACTGGGCGAGGTGTTTGCCTGGGTGGTGGGCTGGAGCCTGATCCTGGAGTACTCGCTGGTGGTGAGTACGGTGGCGGTGGGCTGGTCCGGCTACTTCGTCGGCTTCCTCGAATGGGTCCACACCCAGTTCGGCTGGAATGTGCACCTGCCGGCCTGGCTGGCGGCCGGCCCGCACGTGGAAGGCGGCATGATCAACCTGCCGGCGATCATCATCACCTGGCTGGTAGCCGGCATGCTGATGGCCGGCACCAAGGAAAGCGCCACCCTCAACGCCATCCTGGTGGTGTTCAAGCTGATCGCGCTGGCCATCTTCGTGGCCGTGGCGCTGCCCGCGTTCGACAGCGCCAACCTGCAGCCGTTCATGCCGTACGGCTTCGCCAAGTCGATCGGCCCTGACGGCGTCGAACACGGCGTGATGGCGGCAGCAGCGATCATCTTCTTTGCCTTCTACGGCTTCGACGCGATCTCCACCGCCGCCGAGGAAACCAAGAACCCGGGCCGCGACCTGTCGATCGGCATCATCGGTTCGATGATCGGCTGCACCATCGTCTATGTGCTGGTGGCGCTGGCCGCGGTCGGTGCGATGAGCTACGCCGTGTTTGGCCACAGCGCCGAGCCGCTGGCGCTGATCATGCGCCAGCTGGGCCATCCGACCGCAGCGATGGTGATCGGCGTGATCGCGATCATCGCGCTGCCGACCGTGCTGCTGGCCTTCCTGTACGGCCAGAGCCGCATCTTCTTCGTGATGAGCCGCGATGGCCTGCTGCCGCGTGGCCTGTCCAAGGTCAACGCACGCACCGGCACGCCGGTGGCGACCACGCTGTTCACCGCGGTCGTGGTGTCGGCGCTGGCCGGCGTTGCGCGCCTGGACGAGATCGCTGCACTGGCCAATGCCGGTACCCTGGCCGCCTTCACCGCCGTGGGCATCTGTCTGGTGGTGCTGCGCCTGCGTGAGCCCAACCGCGAACGCACCTTCCGCACCCCGCTGGCCTTCGTGGTCGGCCCGCTGGCCGCGCTGGGCTGCATCTACCTGTTCCTCAGCCTGCCGCACAGCACCCAGCTGTATTTCCTGCTGTGGAACGTGGCCGGCCTGGTGCTGTACTTCCTGTACAGCCGTCGCCATGCGTTGATCGCGAAATAAGGGCGCCGCCGGGCATGGCCCGGCGCCCCTCTGTAGAGTCGAGCGCGGCTCGACTCTACTTGCTCCCGGCGTACTCCTGCGCCTGGCGCATCACCCGCAGCAGGTTGCCGCCCCAGATGCCGGCAATCTGCTTCTCGGTATAGCCCTTGCGCAGCAGCCACGCGGTGATCTTCGGCAGCTGGCTGACATCGGGCAGGTCGCTCAGGCCACCGCCGCCATCCCAGTCCAGGCCGATGCCCACATGTTCCGGGCCGACCACCTTGAGGATGTGCTCGAAGTGGGCGAAGAAATCGTCCAGGCTGGCATGGCGTACCGGATGCTCGTGGTCCAGCGCCTGCTCGGCCTTCAGCAGGGCAACGCCCTGTTCGATGCCCATGCCTTCCCAACCGCCCAGCTGCTTGCTGAGCGCTTCCTCTGCCTGTTTGCGCTCGGGCGTCTTTGCGGTGTCGATCAGGTAACCGCCATAGGCGTTCACCTGGATCACGCCGCCGGCCTTGGCCAGCTTGCGCAGGCGCGCATCGTCGAGGTTGCGCGGGTGGTCGTAGACCGCCTTGGCCGAGCTGTGCGAGAGCACGAACGGCACCGGCATCATTGCCAGCAGGTCATCGAACACCGCGTCCGACGCATGTGACTGGTCGATCACGATGCCCAGCTTCACCGCCTGCCGCACCAGGTCCTTGCCGGCCGGGCTCAGGCCTTTCCACTCCGCACCCTTGGGGTCGGTGGCCGAATCGGCGAACTCGTTGTTGGCGAAGTGCACGGTGCTGAGCAGGCGCAGGCCGGCACAGTGATAGAACGAGAGCAGGCTGGGATCGGCCACCAGCGGGCTGGCGTTTTCCATGCTGATGTAGACCACGCGCTTGCCAGCAGCCTTGATCGGCGCCGCGTCATCGGCGGTCAATGCCAGCGCGAAACGCTCGGGATTGGCGGCCAGCATTTCGCGGATCTCCACCAGCCTCTGCAGGCCATGGTCACGCTCGGCCAGATGTGCAGCGGCGCTGCGGTCGCCCTGGTCGGTGTAGATCGCCCAGAAGCCACCGTCCAGCGCGCCTTCGACCATGCGCGGATAGTCCACCTGCGACAGCGCGTTGCGGTCGTGGCGCTGTTCGATGTCGAAGCCGCTGCGACCGAAGTTGGCCGGCGTATCCAGGTGGCTGTCGAGCGTGACCAGGCGTTGCTGCAGGGACTTGGCCCGCGCCAGCTCCTGCGCGCTGAACTCGATGGCGTGGGCGGACAGCGGCGCACACAGCGCCAGGGCAAGCACGACGGACAGGTGGCGCAACGATGGCATGGGCTCTCACCGGCATTGGGAAGAGCCCGACCATAGCGCTGCGGCCGGCCTTTTTGTAGAGCCGAGCCGCGCCCCCTCATCAATGGGGCGCCATTCTCACGAACGCATCGCAATGCGCGGAAAGCTGGCCGCCGGGCAGTGGACATGATTCATGCCCGGCGAACGCAGAAGCCGACCGTCAATCCACCACGCGGCAGAACACGGCCTTCAGGTAACGCGATTCCTGCACGTGGGCCATGAACGGATGGTCCGGACCCGCACCAGCAACCTTCAGGATCTGGATCGTGCGACCGGAGAAATAGGCCGCGCGGCGCAGCATGTCGAGGAACTGGTCCTCGGCCACCAGGCCCGTGCAGGAGAACGTGGCGAACAAGCCGCCCGGCTTGACCACGCCCAGCGCCAGCTTGTTCATGTCCAGGTACTTCTTCAGCGCGGTGATGACCTGGTCGCGGTCGCGGGTCATCTTCGCCGGGTCCAGGATCACCACGTCGTACTGCTCGCCGCGGTTGGCGGCATCGCGCAGCCACGGGAAGATGTCGGACTGGACGAACTTCGGACGCACGTTGTTCAGGCGCGAATTGCCCTTGGCGATCTGGATGACGTCTTCATCGATGTCGATACCGACCACGTCCGAAGCACCACGCGCCGCCGCATACACGGCGAAACCGCCAGTGTTGCAGCACAGGTCCAGCACGCTCTTGCCTTCCACCTGCTGGCTCAGCCACTCGCGGTTCTCGCGCTGGTCGGCGAAGAAGCCGGTCTTGTGCGCACCGGCCGGGTCGGCGCGGAACTTGATGCCGTACTCGGTGATCACCGACGCTTCGGTGGTGGTGTTGCCGTGGAAGTCGAAACTTTCCTGCTTCTGCACGTGCTCGTCGGCGAAGCTGTGGAAGCGGCAACCCGGGAACTGCTCGCGCAGGGCGTCGTAGATCCACTCGCGGTGGCGGAACATGCCGGCGGCGAAGAACTCGACCACCACCAGGTCGCCGTAGCGGTCGACCACCAGGCCGGACAGGCCGTCGCCTTCGCTGTGCACCACGCGCCAGGCGTCGGAGACCGCATCGAGCTTCAGCACCTCACGGCGCAGCGACACCGCCTGGGCGATCTTGCGCGAGAACCAGCCGGCATCGACCGGCACGTTCTGATCGGTTTCGAGGATGCGCACGGCGATGCGCGAATGCCCGTTGTAGAACCCGCGGCCAATGAACTCACCATCGATGCCGACCACGTCGACGATGGAACCGGGCTTGGGCCGGACGGTCGGCTTCTCGACAAGTTTCTGGAAGATCCACGGGTGGCTGGAACGCCACGCATTCTTGAGGCGGACAATCGGAAGGGGGGTATTCATCCACCTATTGTAAACCGGGCGCCGGGGTCGGATCCCCGCAGGGGCTCTGACCCCAGTGTGGCGACGACGCGGGGTCGAAGCCCCTTTGGGGATCCGACTCCGCCCGCGCCCCATTTGACGGCGGCCCGCCCAGACGGCAGAATCGGCGCCAGAAGGGGAGTAGCTCCCAGACGTTGTCGCCGTCATTTCGAGCCCGCAGGCTCCGGTGCAACGGCAGTTCCAGCCGACTGGGACTGCGAGCGAGACCTTCGCCGTACTGGCGAAGCTCTGTCCCTGGATCCCCCTCCCGATCCTCCGTTGCAGATCCTCGCCGTCCGGCCTGGCATTCATCTTTCCAACGGACATTCCCAATGCAGACGATCGGTAACGTGTGGTTGTGGGGCGGCTTCGCAGCGGTGGTGGTCATCGCCCTGCTGGTCGACCTCGTGTTGATGCGCCATGGTGGACCGCACAAGGTCACCTTCAAGGAGGCCCTGTGGTGGTCCATCGGCTGGGTCGCGCTGGCCCTGCTGTTCAATGCGGGCCTCTGGTACTACCTGAATGAGACTGCAGGCCAGGTGGTGGCCAACAAGGTCGGCCTCGAATTCCTGACCGGTTACCTGGTCGAGAAGGCGCTGGCAGTCGACAACATCTTTGTCTTCCTGATGATCATGAGCTACTTCGCAGTGCCGGAAGAACAGCGCCAGAAGGTGCTGATCATCGGCATCCTGGGCGCGATCGTGCTGCGTACGATCATGATCTTCGCCGGTAGTGTGCTGATCAGCCAGTTCCATTGGCTGCTCTACGTGTTCGGTGCCTTCCTGCTGTTCACCGGCTGGAAGATGTGGTTCGCCGCCGGCCAGGAGCCGGACCTGGAGACCAACCCGGCCCTGCGCTGGATGCGCAAGCACCTGCGCCTGCTGCCGGACTACGCTGGCAACGCGCTGAGCGTGAAGCGTGATGGCGTGCGCTGGTTCACCCCGCTGTTCGCGGTGCTGATCCTGATCGCGGTCACCGACGTGATCTTCGCGGTGGACAGCATCCCGGCGATCTTCGCGATCACCACCGACCCGTTCATCGTGCTCACCTCCAACGTGTTCGCGGTGCTGGGCCTGCGTGCGATGTTCTTCCTGCTGGCCGGCATGGCCGACCGCTTCCACCTGCTGCCGTATGGCCTGGCGCTGGTGCTGGGCTTCATCGGCATCAAGATGATGATCATCGACCTGTTCAAGATCCCGACCCCGGTGTCGCTGGGCGTGGTCGCGGTGATCATCGCCGCCACCGTGGTGCTGAGCCTGAAGTACCCGCCGAAGGAAGGCGAAGGCCAGGCCTGAGCCTGAGCCGCTGGATGACGCGGCCGGTGGGATTGTCCCGCCGGCCGTTTCCACTCTCCCGCCGCGGTGGCCTTGGTTTCGCGCCAACCACCGCCATTGCTGAGGTATGAACAACAACGCGCCCCTGCCCGCTGGCGACGTGCCGGCCCCCCGCAATGACCGCTCGCGCATCCTGCGGGCGTTCTATGTCAGCCTGGCCGCCGTGCTGGTGCTGGTGGCCGTGTTCGCCCTGCAGGGCACGTTCGACTGGCGACCGTGGGCGGTCGCACCGCTGGAAGCCAAGGGCCTGCTTGGCCTGATCGGCGGCCCGATGCTGCATGCCTCGGTCGAGCACATCGTCGCCAACAGCATTGCGATCCTGATCCTCGGCACGCTGGCCGGCAGCGTCTACCCGAAAGCCACCGTTCGCGCGCTGCCCCTGCTGTGGCTGGGCTCGGGCATCGGCGCGTGGATGCTTGGCAATCCGGGCAGCGTGCACCTGGGCGCCAGTGGCGTGACCCATGGCCTGATGTTCCTGCTGGCCAGCCTGGGCCTGCTGCGCCGCGATCGCGCGGCGATCGCCACTGGCCTGATCGGCATGCTGTTCTACGGCGGCATGCTGATGACCATCCTGCCACACGCCGACGGCGTGTCCTGGCAGTCGCACATGGGCGGCGCCTTCGCCGGCATCATCGCCGCGCTGCTGTTCCGCAACGCCGACCCGCTGCCGCCGCGCCCGCGCTACAGCTGGGAAGACGAGGAAGAAGACTTCGAACCGCTGCCCGACGACGAGCTGGAGCCGCCGTCACCGCAACGCGTGCCGGTGCTGTGGCAGCCGCGCGAAGGACAGGATTACGTGGTGATTCCGTTCCGCCGCCCGGACGAGCCGCGCGGTTGAGGTGACGGTAGTGCCGGCCGCTGGCCGGCAACCTCAGGACCCGGTAGTGGCCGACCTTGGTCGGCGCTCCTGCCGTGTGCCAACCAAGGTTGGCACCTACCACGGGCGCATCAGTCCGCCGCATTCCCCGCCGCGCCCATTCCATCCACCGCCTGCCGGCCGAGCGCCGGGTCATCGGTGAAGAACGCATCGATGCCGGTGGCCAGGTAGGCACGCATTTCGGCGATCGATCCCTCTGCATTGCGCGCGTCGTCGGCGCCCTTGCGCAGGTTGCTGGCCTGGAAATGGTTCTCCGGGCGGAACGTGTACGGAATCACCATCAGGCCCACCGCATGCGCATCGCGCACCAGCGTGGTCGGCGTGCCCAGTGCGCCCTTGTCATCCAGCGGAATGATCGAGCGCAGCTCCGGGCCGATGCTGTCGGCGTAGCTGGCGATGTCCTTCAGCCCGGCCGGCGTCATCATCTGTGCGTAGGTCAGCGTGCCACCGGCCTTGGCGATGTCGGCCGGCTGGGTATCTCCCTTCCACAGCAGCTGCAGCAGGCGGATGTTGCTGCCGCGCGGGATCTTGCCGCGCAGGTAGCGCAGGTTGGCGGTCTCGAACGACTGGATGGTGACCGGGCCGACGTTGGTATAGGCGTTGCCGCGCAGTGCGGCCAGCAGCTTGTCTTCCATCGGCAGGCCGATCGACTGGAAGTAGGTCGGGTGCTTGATCTCCGGTACCAGGCCGATGCCACGGTTGGCGCGGCCGGCCTGCTGCACCAGGAAGGCCAGGATCTCGTCCAGGCTGGCGATGCGGAACTGGCCGTCGTAGGCGGTGCTGCGCAGCTCCGGCAGGCGCTCGCGTGCGTACAGGGTCTTCAGCTCGGCCAGGGTGAAGTCTTCGGTGAACCAGCCGTCGACCTTCTGCCCGTCGATGACCTTGCTGGTGCGGCGGCTGGCGAACTCCGGATGCGAGGCGACGTCGGTGGTGCCACCGATCTCGTTCTCGTGGCGGGCCACCATCACCCCGTCCTTCGTCATCACCAGGTCCGGTTCGATGTAGTCGGCGCCATCGGCGATCGCCTGGGCGTAGGCCGCCAGGGTGTGCTCCGGCAACAGCGCGCTTGCGCCGCGATGGCCGTAGACCGACACCTTGTGCGCGGCCGGGGTGGAGGATTCAGCACTCATGGCCACCGATGGTGCCACGGCCAGCGACAACAGCAACGCACAACCCCACGACTTCACTGCGACTTCCCCAAGCGGTATGTGATGGGCGTCAGTATGCGGCGGCAATGTGACAGGTGGGGGAAGCCGGTCCCTGTAGAGCCGAGCCCATGCTCGGCTGTTCTACCCGCCAGCCGAGCATGGGCTCGGCTCTACAGTTACTTGCCGATGCAGAAACTGGAGAAGATCCTTCCCAGCAGATCATCAGCGCTCATCTGCCCGGTGATCTCGCCCAGTGCATCATGCGCCAGCCGCAGTTCCTCGGCGGCCAGTTCCAGGTGCTCATGCGCCAGCTCGCCATCGGCGCGCTGCGCGTGTTCCTGCGCGCGCTCAATCGCATCCACGTGGCGGGTGCGCGCGGAGAACTCGCCATCCACCTGCTCCCCTGCCCCGGCCGATGCGATCGAACGCAGGCGCGCGTGCAGATCCTCCAGGCCGGCACCGGTCGCAGCGGAGACGAACACGCGGTCCGGATCGTCCAGTGCCGGCAACGCCTCCAGCAGGTCCGACTTGTTGTGGATGTAGACCCTGTGCGGCACCGCCGCCACGGCCCCGCCCAGCGCGGCTTCACCCGCAGCGGGATCGCGCGCATCCAGCACGATCAGGGCCAGGTCGGTGCGCTCGATCTCCACATGGGCGCGGCGCATGCCTTCGCGTTCGATGGCGTCGCCGCCGTCGCGCAGGCCGGCGGTGTCGACCAGAGTCAGCTCCAGCCCATCCAGGCGGATGGTCTCGCGCAACGTGTCGCGGGTGGTGCCGGCGATGTCGGTAACGATGGCGCGTTCGCTGCCGGCCAGTGCGTTCAGTAGTGAGCTCTTGCCGGCATTCGGCGGACCGATCAGCACCGCATGCAGGCCATCGCGCAGGCGGCGGCCACGTTCGGCGTCGCGGCGCAGAATGGCCAGATCGCTGCGTGCCTGTTCCAGGCCACGCCGCACCTGCGCACCACCGAGGGTATCCAGCGGTTCGTCGGCGAAGTCGATGGCCGCTTCCACATGGATGCGCAGCAGCACCAGCTGTTCGACCACTGCGTCGATGCGGCGCGAGAACACGCCATCCAGCGAGCGGCGTGCAGCGCGCGCGGCGCGATTGTCGCCGGCCGCGATCAGGTCGGCGATGGCTTCGGCCTGGGCCAGGTCGAGCTTGCCGTTGAGGAACGCGCGTTCGCTGAACTCGCCCGGCCGCGCCTGGCGCGCACCGAGCGCAATGCAGCGCGCGACCAGTTGTTGCAGCAGCACCGGGCTGCCATGGCCCTGCAGTTCCACCACTTCCTCGCCGGTGAAGCTGTTCGGCGCCGGGAACCACAGCACGATGCCATCGTCGATCACCTCGCCGTCGGCATCGCGCAGGCGTGCGTAGTGCGCATGGCGCGGGCGCAGCGTCGGCGCACCCAGCGCGTTGGCGATGGCCGCAGCGCGCGGCCCCGACAGGCGCAGCAGGCCGACGCCGCCTGCACCGGGTGCGCTGGCGATGGCTACGATGGTGTCAGTGCGAAAGGTATCGTCCATCGCTCAGAGCTTCTCCAGCTGCGTGCGTGCCTGCGCGGCACCACTGCCCTGCGGCTGCAGCGCCAGGTAGGTCGTGTAGGCCTGCTTCGCCTTGGCCTTGTCGCCGGCGTTGAAGTAGGCATCGCCCAGGTTGAGATAGGCCACCGCACGCGACGGGTCGATCTTCAGCGTGTTCTCCAGCCAGCGTGCGGCTTCGGCGTAGCGCTGCTGACGGTAGTAGACGAAGCCGAGGTTGTTGGCGGCCTGGGCGAAGTCCGGACGCAGCTTCAGTGCTTCGGTGAACTGCGCCACCGCCTCGTCGTACTGCTTTTCGCGGTACAGCTGCAGGCCACGGTCGTTGGCCTGCTGCGCGCGCTGGCGGTCCGAGGCCGGGCCGGCAGTGGGTACCACCAGCTTGGCCTTGCCGCCCTGCAGGTCGGCCACGGTCACCGGTGCCTGCGCGCCCTTGGCATCCTGCGCGGCGTCGACCTTGTTGTTCAGTGCGATGGCATCCGGGGTCAGCTGGCGCGTATCGGCGTTGAGGAATTCCTGGCTGTCCGGCACCTGGAACACGAACTCGCCGCCCTGCGAACCGGGCAGGCTGCCGAAGGCCGGGGTCTGGTGCGAAACGGCCGAGACGGCCGGCGCCACGTAGGCGGCCAGTTCGGTACCGGTGATCAGGCCGTCGCCATTGAGGTCGCCCTTGCCGGCCAGTGCCTGCAGCAGCACCCAGGTGAACACCGAGTGGCCGTTCGGGCCGGCATCGGCCACCTGCTGGTCGGCACCGCCGGCGGTCAGCATCTGCCGCGCGCTGCGACGCGCGTTCTCGCGCAGGAACGACGACGACGACGGGCCGCCACGGGTCAGGCCCAGGCCGCTGTAGCAGGCATCCATCACGAACATCACGTGCTTGGCCTGCATGCTCTCGGCGATGTTCTGGATGTCGGTCATCGCGATCGCGTCGGTGGCGAATTCCTTCGGGTCCGAATCAACCGGGATGATGTAGCCGAGGTCACGCCCGGAGGCGAGCTGGCGGGTGGCGCCATGGCCGGCGAAGAACACGAACACACGGTCGTTTTTTCCGGTGCGGTCGTCGGCCAGGCGGTCGTGGAAGGCGGCCAGGATGTTGTTGCGGGTGGCCTGCTCGTTCTTCAGCACGATCACCTGCGAGGACGGGAAGCCGAACTGCCCGGTCAAGGTATCGGCCACCGCCTGCGCGTCGTGGCTGGCGTATTCCAGCTTCGGCCACTTGGCGTAGTTGTCGATGCCGACCACGATCGCCCACGACTTCTCGTAGCCGGTGGTGACGGTGGCTGCGCTGGTGTCACCCTTGCGCGCACGGGCCACGGTGAAATCGCGGCCGTTCCAGCCAGCGAACTGGTAACCATCGGCGATCAGCCGGTCGAGGATCTGCGGCAGCGCCTTCACCGCACGGTCGTGGATATCATGGAACAGGATGATGCCGCGCTGTTCCTTGTTCACCTGGTCGAGCACGCGCTGCACGATCGATTCCGGCACCGGGTCGGCCCAGTCCATCGAATCGATGTTCCACATGATCGACTTCAGGCCGGCTTCGTTGAGCAGCTGCAGGCCTTCGGCGTTGCGGGCGCCATAGGGGAAGCGGAACAGCGGCGCGCGCTTGCTGTCGACATCCTTCAGCAGCGTGTCGGTGTCGAGCACCTGCTGGCGCAGCGCATCACCGGTGGTGCGCGAGAGTTGGGCGTGGGTCAGGCTGTGGTTGCCCACCGCATAGCCCTCTTCCATCAGGTTGCGGCTGATCTTGGCCATCGGGCCGAGGCTGACCTTGCCATCAGCCTCGACCTTGCCGAGGTTGCGGCCCACTTCAAAGAACACGCCCGGCACGTCGTAGCGCTTGAGGATGGCCACCACTTCATCGGTATAGGCCTTGTGCGGGCCATCGTCGAAGGTCAGCACCACGGTCTTGGCCGGCAGGTCGCGGCCGAAGATCTCGCGATCGCTGTCCTTCATCGACATCGGGTACGGCTCGATCACGCCGTAGTCGCGCAGGATCGCTTCGCGGCTGTAGTCCTTGTGCAGGTGGGCGATGTAGTCCTCCCACTTCTCGCGCTTCAGCTCGATGGCGCGGGTGCGCTCGAAGCGGCTGAAGATGCGGGTCAGTTCCTGGTTGTAGTTGCGCTCGATCTCATCAAGCGCTTCCAGGTCCTCGCCGATGCGCTGGTGCAGCTTCACCGCCGGCAGCGACGAGTCAGTGCCAACGCGCTCATGCAGGTCACGCAGCACTTCGCGGAAGGCCAGGCGGTCGGCGTCGAACAGTTCCGGCGCCGACTCGATGTAGTCCAGCACGGTACCGAGGGTGGCGAAGCGCTGGGCGCTGGAACCGCGCAGCAGCGTATCGAACTGCGCGGCGATGGCCGTGCGCTGTTCCAGCCCATCGTGGAACAGCTGCTGGCCCACGCGCGTGGAGGTACCGCGGTCGGCGGCCGACTGCTGGTCCTCGTCGGCCAGCAGCACGATGATCCGGCGGTAGCCGTCGAGCTGCTTCTGCAGCGCGGCCAGCAACGGCGCCGCGGCGGGATCGGCGGCGGCCGCGGCCTGCGCGCTGGGCTGGGTGACGGTGGTCGCCGGCGCCTTCGCATCCTTGTCGCCGCAGCCGGCAACGACCAGGGTCAACAACAGCGAGGGCAGGAACAGGCGGAACGACGACGCACGCGGCATGGCGGACTCAATGGATGCAGGATCGGTGTGCCGGCGATTCTAACGCCGGATGCGAAAAGCCCGCCTTGCGGCGGGCTTCTGCTGGGGTCAGCCGGCCAGCGGCCGGCTCTACCGATTACTTCTTTTTGACCGGAGCCGGCGCGGTGGTGGCCGGGACCGGCTCGCCGCCATGGCGCTTGGTCATCCACCACTGCTGCAGCAGGCCCAGGCCGCCGTTGACCACCCAGTACAGGACCAGGCCGGACGGCATGAAGGCCATCATGACGCCGAACACCAGCGGCATGAACTGCATCATCTTCTGCTGCATCGGGTCCATGCCCGGTGCCGGGGTCAGCTTCTGGGTGAACCACATCACTGCCACGTTGATCACCGGCAGGATGAAGTACGGGTCGCGTGCGGTCAGGTCCTGGATCCAGCCGAACCAGGGCGCCTGGCGCAGTTCGACCGATTCCACCAGCACCCAGTACAGGGCGAAGAAGATCGGCATCTGGATGAGGATCGGCAGGCAGCCGCCCATCGGATTGATCTTTTCCTTCTTGTACAGCTCCATCATCGCGGTCTGGAACTTCTGGCGGTCATCGCCATAGCGTTCCTTCAGCTGCGCGATGCGCGGCTGGAAGCGACGCATCTTGGCACCGCTCTTGTACTGGGTCGCCGACAGCGGGTACAGCACCAGCTTCAGCAGCACCACCAGGCCGACGATCGCCCAGCCCCAGTTGCCAACCAGCTTGTGCACCTGGTTCAGCACCCAGAACAGGCCCTGGCCGATCACCGCCATCATCGAGAAGCGGCTGTAGTCGACCACGCGGTCCAGGCCCGGCACGTCTTCCTTGGCGATCAGGTTGACCAGCTTCGGGCCGACCCACAGGCGGGCTTCGGTGCTGGTGGACTGGCCCGGGGCCACGGTGAAGGCCGGGCCGCGCGCTTCGATCAGGTCACGACCGGCCACCTGCGACAGCACGTAGTGTGCGGTCTGGTCCTTCTGCGGGATCCAGGCAGTGAAGAAGTGGTGCTGCAGCATCGCCAGCCAGCCACCGGTGATGTTCTGGTTCAGCGTGCCGTCTTCCAGGTAGTCCTTGAACGCACGACGCTGGTACTTCTTGTCGTTGTCGTACCAGGTGGCGCCGTTGAAGCTGAAGGAATCCGGATTGGTCATGCTCCGCGACAGGATGGTCGGGGTGCGGTCCAGGGTGCGGTAGACGTAGCCGTTCCAGGGAGCGGCACCAGTGTTGCTGACTTCGTCCTTGAAGCGCACGGCGTACTCGTTGCGCGAGACGGTCAGGGTGCGCTTGATGGTCACGCCGTTGTCGGCAGTCCACACGAACGGGATCTGCAGCTCGTTCTGGCCCTTGGCCAGCACGAAGTCCTTGGTGTCACCCACCAGCTTGAAGCCGTCAGCGCCGGGGACCGGGGTGTTCTTGTCTTCGCTGGCCCAGCCACTGATCGCGCTGTAGGGATGCGCGGGGTCTTCGGTCAGCAGGCGGACCGGCGGGCTGCCTTCGTCCTTGGTCTGCGGGAACTGCAGCAGCTCGGCGTCGAGCACGCGGCCGCCATCGAGCACCAGGCGCAGGACGTCGGTGGTGACGGTCACGCGCTGGCTGGCCGGGGTGGCGCTGGCCTGCGCCTGCACGGCGGCCTGGCCGGGCGCACCCGGAACCTGGGCGCTGGGGATGGCGCCCGGGGTTGCGCCCGGAACGCTCTGTGCAGCGGCCGGGGCCGACGTGGTCGTCGGTGCCGGGGTCGGAGCAGCCTTTTCACGGCTCCACTCCATCCACAGCAGCACGGCCACCATCAGCCAGGCAAAAATGAGGAATACGCGGGTCTGGTTCATCAGCGGACAGGCTCGGCGGGGCCGGGACGCGATGCCGGCTCGGTCAAAGAAGGAGTTGCGATGCCATCAGGCGGCGGCATTGTGCCGTCCACGCCCGGCGTGGGCAATGCACGCAGGCGACGCAGCAGGCGCAGGAAGGCCTGGCGGATCTCGTCGTTGCTGGCGGAACGCGCAGCACTTCGAGCCACGACGACAAAGTCGCCTGGCTGGATGTCGGTACGTGTCTGACGCAGGATGTCGCGCAGGACGCGCTTGATCCGGTTACGCCCAACGGCGTTCGGATCAACCTTGCGGGAAACCGCCAGACCCAGCCTGGCCGGCCGGTCAGCCGGCAGCCAGTGCAGGGTCATCAGCGGATCGGACACACGGCGGGCGCCGTTGAAGACCGTTGAATATTCGGCACGCGTGCGAACCCGCGCAGAGCGAGGGAATCGCTTGCGCGGGTCTGCAGTATTCACTGTCGAAGGGATTGCGTCTGCCGCGATGTGCGGCATGGCAATCAGGCGCTCAGGACTTTGCGGCCCTTGGCGCGGCGACGCGACAGGATCTTGCGGCCGTCAGCGGTCTTCATACGGGCACGGAAGCCGTGGTCGCGCTTACGCTTGAGGTTGCTGGGCTGGTAGGTGCGCTTCGTGGCCATTGGGGGCCTCTCGTATGAATGGGACGGAAAGAACCGGAAATTCTAGAGAGGTACCCCGCCCCAAGTCAACCCCTGGCAGCTACGCGAATTCACTGGGCTGTGCAATAGCTGTGGATGTTTTTGTGAATAAGTAGGGGACAAGCATTCCGAAGGCGGGCGCTCGGTGGTAGTCTGAGCCATCCATTTCCCCCCTTTCCGGCCTGTGTTTGGGCGCCTTGTCGCGTCCATGCCCCGGCCACCGGACGATTATTGCTG